>NZ_QMEM01000010.1 GCF_003390915.1 Lewinella sp. IMCC34183
CCAATGCACCAACTCAAAGACCCAACAACGCAGACCTTCCTTACCGCAGATCGGCTGCGCCGGCAGATTCAGTCACAGATCAACACAGAGTCTCCCGCAGGGCAGGGATTACGCAGACTAGCGGATAGCGCTCCGCGCTCCCGAAGGCATACGCACCCGAGCGCAGCGAGGGGCGGGAGCAACGCGGGCTACCGCACCAATGCACCAATCCAACGACGCACTAACCCAGCAACACCCCGCTCAACTAAACTTTGCGACCTTTATCCACCTTGATACCAAATGAGTCCGGCACCAACGGATCCACCCAACTCCCCCTATGCGCGCAACCATTCTAACCATCGGAGACGAAATCCTCATCGGCCAGATCACCGATACCAACGCCACCTACATGGCGGCCGCCCTCAGCGAGGAAGGCATCGAGGTGGTGGAGCACCTCAGCGTGTCCGATAGCCGCATTGGAATCATGGGCGGCCTCGACCGGGCCCTGCAGCAGTCCGATATCGTACTGATGAGCGGCGGCCTCGGACCCACCCGCGACGACATCACGAAGCAGGTACTGGCCGACTACTTCGGCGCCGAGCTGCGTCTCCACAATCCCACCTGGAAGCGGCTGCAGCAGATATACGCGCGTCACGGCCGCCAAGCGACCGAGGCCCATCGGCAGCAATGTCGCCTGCCTACGGGGGCCAAGGTGATGACCAACGAGCACGGTACCGCCCCCGGGCTGTGGATGGAGAAAGAAGACCAGGTAGTGGTGTCCATGCCCGGCGTGCCCCACGAGATGATGTACCTGATGGACAAGGAGGTCATCCGCCGCATCCGCAACCAGCACTACGATGCCGATCTCCTGCGGTCGGTCACCCTCCTCACCGCCGGGGCCGGGGAGAGCACCATCGCCGAGGCCCTCGAAAAAGTGGAAGACGCACTGCCCGAAAACATGTCCCTGGCCTACCTGCCCAACCTGGGTACCGTACGCCTGCGGCTCAGCGCCCGCGGACAGGACGAGGCCCTGCTCCAGTCGCAACTCGACGAATACCGCACCCACATAGAGGGGGCTCTCGGAGACCTTGTCTATGGCTACGGTACCGACGACCTGGCCCTCGTCGTAGCCCAGCACCTGCGCGACCGCGGGCAGACCCTCGTCACCGCGGAAAGCTGCACCGGAGGAATGCTCGGAGAAATGATCACTTCCCACTCCGGCGCCAGCGCCCACTACCTCGGGGGGGTGGTGGCCTATTCCAATGCCCTGAAGGTGTCCCTGCTCGGCGTCCCCACCGAAACGATCGAGGCCCACGGCGCGGTCAGCGAAGAGACCGTGACCGCCATGGCCGAAGGTGCCCGCGAACGTCTCGGAGCCGATTATGCCCTGGCTACGTCCGGCGTGGCCGGACCCACCGGCGGCACGCCCGACAAGCCGGTCGGTACCGTATGGATCGCCCTGGCCACGCCGACCGGTACCCGCACCAAACTGCTTCGCTCCGGCAAGGACCGCAGTCGAAATATCACCTACAGCAGCCTGCAGGCACTCAACCTGCTGCGTCTGGAACTGGGACCGGCCAAGCGCCCGACCGCAACGGCTCCTCCGGTAGTGGAAGAAACACCGGCCCCCAAACCGAAGCGTAAGCCACGCGCGAAAAAGGCGGACCCCGCCCCGAAAGCCACCCCGGTAGCGACCGAGGACGAAAAAGACCTGCCCGAAGCCGCCGCACCGGCTACTTCGAAATCTACCGCCCGCGGACGCAAGAAGCCGGCCGCCAAGACCGCCGAGGAGGAGCCCGCCACTAAAGCAAAACCCGCCGCCCGCGGCCGCCGGAAGCCCGCCGCCAAGACCGTCGAGGAGGAGCCCGCCACTAAAGCAAAACCCGCCGCCCGCGGCCGCAAGAAGACCGCCACTAAGACCGCCGAGGAGGAGGAGCCCGCCACCAAGGCAAAACCGGCCGCCCGCGGCCGCAAGAAGCCCGCTGCAAAGAAAACGGAGGAAGAGCCCGCCACCAAACCGGCAAAACCGGCCCGCCGGGGTCGCCGGTCGGTAGCGGCGCAGTCGGACCCGGATCCGGAAACGGATGCACGGGCCGAAACCGAAGAGCAGCGGGAAGACCCGCCCGCCGCAAAGCCCAAGCGCCGGCCCATTCGGAAGAAGTGACTTGCGCGGCAGCCTGCTGCTGCCGCCGGTAACGTGGTGGAGTACGCTCCCTGAGCGCGCACTTCCCGGGGTTTCGTAGTTTCGTGCTCCCTAACCCGGTCTGCACCGTGGCCCCGTGCTCCGTCACTTCGGACCACCCCGGACCGCTATTAACCAAGTCGACCCGTATGCCCAAAGTAGAGCTCGTAATGCCCAAGATGGGCGAAAGCATCATCGAAGCCACCATCCTCAACTGGGTGAAGCAGGTAGGCGACAGCGTGGAAGTGGACGAAACGATCCTGGAGATCGCGACCGATAAGGTAGACAGCGAGGTGCCCGCCCCCGTAGCCGGTATCCTGCGTGAGATCCGCTTCCAGCCCGACGCTACCGTAGCCGTAGGTGAAGTGATCGCCCTCATCGAAACCGAAGCCGGTGCCGAAGTGGAGGCCTCCCCCGCTACCGCTCCGTCGCCCGCCAACGGACAGGACGCGAAACCGGCCGACGATGCTCCCGAAGACGCCGCACCCGCGGCCCCGCCGCAAAAACCTTCTGCCCCTTCAGAAAAGTCGGAAGAGGGACGCTTTTATTCCCCGCTAGTTCGTACTATTGCGGAGAAGGAGGGCATCGGCCAGGCCGAGCTCGACCAGATCCCCGGCAGTGGCAACGGCGGCCGGGTCAACAAATCAGACATCCAGGCATACCTGAAGCGGCGTAGTAACCACTTCATAACCGGTCCTGGCAAGGCTGCACCAACGGCTGGAATTCATGCGACAACCCCTTCCCCCCGCCCCCCTGTCGCTCCAGCCGGCAGTCTTGCCTCCGGTTCTTCCGACGAGATCATCGAAATGGACCGGATGCGCAAACTCATTGCCGACCACATGGTCGAGTCCAAGCGCACCAGCCCCCACGTTACCAGCTTCATCGAGGTAGACGTCACCGATATCGTCAACTGGCGGGAGGGCATCAAGAAGAACTTCCAGCAGCAGCACGGCGAAAAGATCACCTACACTCCCATCTTCATCGAGGCGGTGGCCAAGGCGATCAAGGACTTCCCGATGGTGAACGTCAGCGTGAAGGACGGCAAGATCGTCAAGAAGGCCAATATCAATATCGGCATGGCCGCGGCCCTGCCCAGCGGCAACCTGATCGTGCCCGTAATCCGTAACGCCGACCAGCTCAACCTGATGGGCCTGACCCGCCACGTCAACGACCTGGCCAACCGCGCCCGCCAGAATAAACTCAAGCCCGAGGAGATAAAAGACGGCACCTTTACCCTCACCAACGTCGGCACCTTCGGCAATGTGATGGGTACCCCCATCATCAACCAGCCGCAGGTGGCCATCCTGGCTGTGGGCGCCATCCGGAAGAAACCCGCCGTGGTGGAGACCGAGTACGGTGACCTGATCGCGGTACGGCAGATGATGTTCCTGAGTCTGAGCTACGACCACCGCGTGGTGGACGGCTTCCTCGGTGGCTCCTTCCTGCGGCGCATCGGCGATTACCTGGAGGCCTTCGATCCCCAGCGCAGCGACGTTTAGTAAACCTTTACCCCGCCGGCGCGCTTCGAGGGAGAACGGAATCGTATGAGTACACTTTCTTTTCTCTGGGAAGGCCTGCGCCACCTGGGCACCACCGGCACCATCACCCGCAGCAGTCCGGCCCTGTGCCGCGCCGCCATCGACCGCATCGACTGGTCCGCCGCACGCACCATCGTCGAGCTGGGCGCCGGCGACGGCGTCATCACGCGGCACATCCTCGAGCGGCTGCACCCGGACGGTAAGGTGATCGCCTTCGAAGTGAGTGAGGACCTGTGCGACGACATGCGCGCCATCGGCGACCCGCGGCTGGTGGTGGCCCAGGACAGCGCCGAAAATATTCGCGCCTGGCTCGACAGGATCGGGGCGGACCGGGCCGATCACATCGTCTCCGCCGTCCCCTTCGCCGCCCTCCCCCCCGAGCTGGGCCGCCGCATCGTGACGGCCGCTCGCGACAACCTGCGCCCCGGCGGGTGCTACAACCAGGTGCACTACAGCCTCAAGACCCGCGACTACTACGCCCAGGCCTTCGGAGACGTCGATGCCCGCCGCGTCTACCTCAACCTGCCCCCCGCCTGGGTACTCTACTGCACAAGATGATCCGCCTCCTCCCCTTGCTGCTGCCCCTGCTGGCCGCCTGTTCCGGGGAGCCGGACATCCGCGACTACTACTATCCGGTACGGGAACTCACCGACGGCCTAGTCTACGAGTACCGGAACACGGGCAACGTCAACCAGGACAGCAGTGAATTTTGGTACTACCTCGGCGTCGACCGCGACACGGCCCTCTACCTCAGCGCCACCCGCTACGACCGCGGCGTCACCCCCGCGCAGGTGAGTACCGAGCGGGTCCGCAACGAAGGCGCCTACCTGCAGTCGCTGACGCTGTACCCGCTGCTGCCCGACGGGGAGCGCATCCGTACCGACGTGGAGATCCTCTACGACCGTACGTTCCCCTTCTTTCCCGGCGACGGGCTAGCCACCGGTTTTCGCATCCGGTTTCCCGCACCCGGTACGCCGGGCGCCGATAACTACGTGTCGCTTAACCGGTACTACCGCGGCGATACTACGCTGACGGTACTCGGAGAGGAATACGAGGCCGTCGTCTTCGACCTGCAGGGCGAGGTAAGCCAGCGCGACGTACGCCTGGGGGACATCAGCCCCACCTTCACCGGCTACGAGATATACGCCCGGGGGGTAGGACTGGTGGAGCACTACCGTGACCTCGGCCCGGGCGGGGAGGTTGGCGGCAAGCTCATCCGGCGGATCGGGATGGAGGAGTACGCCGCGCAGATCCGGTAGCGGCGCGGCCGCAGGTGCGGGGGAAATCGGAGAATACCGATCGGACTTGGCTTTTTGGATGATGCCGGGATGCGTACTTTACCGTACCCGAGGCACTCACTATGCAAACCTACTTTATTCTGGCAGTGGCTTGCCTGTCGCTCTGCGCGGCGGGGTGCCACGGGCGGCCCGAGGCTCCGCCCTTATCCAAAACCGACCTGGCCCTGCGCGACAGCCTCGACCTGCTGCGGGCCGACTACGATTCGCTGCGGCTGTGGGCCGCACTTGACCGCGCCCGTCGCCTGCGCTCCCGTGTAGAAGCGGCCCCGACGCCGGTCGCACCTGCCCTGTTGACCGAGCTTTACCAGCGCCTTGCAATGCTCCACCACGAGCGTGAATACTACGAGGATTCTACCACGTATTACGTGCGCCGGGCCGAGAAGCTCCTGCCGGCCTACGCGGACGCCCACCTGCGGGCGCGGCAATTCTTCTGCCGCGCCTACGCCAAATACTACGAATGGGAATGGCTGGAAATGGATATGCTTTGCGCGCTCGGGCAAGACGTTCTGCAGGAAGCGGGCCTGGAGCACAGCGTGGAGTACGCGCAACTTCTCCTACAGCAATCCTATGCCCGGCGGAAACACATCGGCAGCTGGCTGGAGGGGGAGGCCCGGCAGGAAGCGTGGTGCGCGGTGGAGGGGCTCACCCGGCAGGGCATCGACCTGCTGAGAAAGCTCGGATCCCCCCGCCTGCGGCAGGGGTACGAGACGCTGGCGCACCTCATCCTCAGGCTCCCGGACCGGAGAACGGAAATGACCGGGCTACTGGACACCATGGATCAACTGGCCGGGACGGCGGATCCGGTGTTCGGCTATACCGACCGGCTACGGGGCTACCTGCACCTAGAGGAAAACCGGCTGGATTCTGCCCAGCACTACTACCGCGCCTTCCTGACCCGCGATTCCGTGTACCGCCAATACTACATCGAGGAAGCCACCAGCATACTGGCCCGCACCTCGATCCAGCAGAACAATTTTCGGGAGGGT
Organism: Lewinella sp. IMCC34183; assembly: GCF_003390915.1. GTDB lineage: Bacteria > Bacteroidota > Bacteroidia > Chitinophagales > Saprospiraceae > Neolewinella. The sequence continues at coordinate 5,984 of NZ_QMEM01000010.1, forward strand.
TTCACCTACCTGCGGACCGACCGCGCCGGTGCCGGCTGTGACCCGACCCACCCCGACGCATCGCCCGCGGCCGCCCAGCGGTACTCGACCAAGTATATCTGTTTGTATCACGAACTGGCTTTCGCGGATGCCCACCTGGCGCGGTACCGGCACGAGGGTGCGGCTGCGGATATGGATACGGCCTACACCCTCACCCAATCCGCCCTGCAACAGTACCAATTCTCCTTTCCCTCCACCCGCGAATCGGGTGTCCTCAACCGAATGGTAGAACTGGGCGGCAACCTGCTGGCCCGCTGCCTGGAGGTTGCGCGGCTGCGGGCCACCCAACGGGCGGATCCCGAAAGCCTGAACGCCGTACTCGAATCGATGGAACTGGGCCGCGCCCTGCTATTGCTTCGCGCGACGGCCTCCGGCGGGGGGCAGGGGCCAATGCGGCGCATCCGGCGCCTGCAATCTTCGATCGGCACCTACAAGGCACAGTATATCGCCACCGGCTACGCCCTGGAGCGCGGCAAGCTGGATGCCTTCGAAACAAAGGACCGGGAGTACCTCCGCGCAGTACGGCACCTCACGAACGAAGAATCAGAGCCGACCGGTTCCCTGACGGCCGGAGACACGCTGCAGGTCAGCGAAATACAGCGGGAGCTAACGCCGGGACAATCCCTCCTGCAGTTTGCGGAAGGCACTTCGACGCTGGTCGGCCTGTATATCGACCAGGATACGGCGGTGGCCTACCCCGTAGAACCCTCCCTGAGCGACAGCGCCCTGCTGCTCGTGCGTTACCTCTCCGCCGATACCTCCCTGACCGCGGCCAGGTACGGTGAGCTCGCCCATACGCTTCACTGCGGACTGCTGGGCCCGGCCGAAGCTTTTGCCGCCGGCCGGGAGGAGTGGTTGATCGTACCGCCCGTCGCGCTGGCCGAGCTGCCCTTCTCGGCCCTGGTGACTGCGGGGCCGGGCGCCGCGGCAACTTTCAAGGGGCTGGACTACGTCCTCGACCACCACCGTATCCGGTACCTCAACAGTTGGCGAACCGAGGTACACCGCCGCACGGAGGAAGGCCAGCGGCCCGCCGACTACTTCAGTGTCGCGGCTTTCACACATACCGGACTCCACGGATACCTCGGAGAACTAGGCAGGAAGATCACGTCGCGCAACGACCGGTCGGGCGATGACTACGGGGCGACGGTCACGAATCCCGCGCGCTTCCTTCGCCTAGCGGCCCGCCCACGGGTGCTTCACCTGTCGATGCACGCCCGCGGCAATCCGGAGGAACTTGAGGAAAACTACCTTTTCCTCTCCAACCAGGACAGCGTTAGCGGGGTCGCGATCGGCAGCACCCCTTTTCGCGCGGACCTGGTAGTCCTGGCGGCCTGTTCCACCGGCCGGGGCCTTTCCCGGCGGGGAGAAGGCACCTTCAGCCTGAGCCGAAGTTTTCACCTGGCCGGGGTACGCGATGTGGTGTCTTCCCTGTACGACATCGACGCCGCTTCGACGGCCGCCGTGCTGGAGCAGTTCTACGAGCACCTCTTCGCAGGTGAATCCGTCAGCCACGCGCTCGTCAGCGCCCAGCGCAGCTGCCGCCGGGGCGGGCTGAACCAGCGGTGGTCCGATCCGCGCTCCTGGAGCGGGCTGGTGGTCAACTAGCGTGCGCTACGGACACTGGTTCAGCTGGAACGACCGGGACATACGAATGCCCATTTCCGGGATGAAGTTCTTGGCCGTTTCCCACACTACGTCGTAGTCGTTCTCGCACTCGGTGATCGTCTGGTGGGCCCGTGCGCGGTCCCCGCTTTCGAGGAAGGGTTGCCAGACTACGTTGTATACCGGTAGTTCCTTGTCCTTGATGAGGGCAGGCACCATATAAATCCGGTCCCCGATATCGGGATTGCCCTCCCAGTCCGTCACCTGGCTACGCAGGACCGAGGGATAGTGTTTCTCGTGGTCGTACACGAAACATGCGTATTCCCGGGCCTCCGCGTCGACCATTAGCAGTTGCATACACGGCTTACCGGTGGGACCTCCCCGCGTCGCGCTCACCGAACAACTCATGGGGTCGTTGATGGTCACTTTCTTCTTCTTGGCCAGCAGCTCGCTGTCGGGCAATACCGCGGCGGTTCCGCGGGTGCGGCTCGTGCAGAGATTCACCTGGGCGGCCAGTACGAAGTCGCGGGGGGAGTTATCCTGCGGGTCATACACGGGGGCGGCGAGTTCGGGGGCCTCCTCTTCCGACCTGCCGCCGACGAAGCGGGGGCGGTCACCCAGCAGGTTCTTCACCCGGCGCAGGCCCCGGGGTATCCGGAAGCCCACCAGGATGGCCTTGGCCGCCGCGGTGCCGCCAGCGCCGAAGGCCGCGTCGTCCAGCACCGGGGTAGTGCCATCGGCGCCATTCTGCGGCGGTCGGGTGAAGGTGAGGATGGGCTCGCCGTCGTTCCCCATGAGGATTTGGAAGCTTTGGCGATCGATCCCCGCGACGTCCGCGGCGTTCTTCTTGAAGAGATAATCCTGACGGGGAAATTCGGCCATAGTAGGGTATGTTGAAGGATTGACGTGCGGGAATACCCGCTGGGTATCCCGGTTCGTTTATCCCTCCCCGGCCGATAGGTTACCCCATACGCGCCGGATATTCCTCCTAGCGCGCCCGAACCACCACGCGGCCGATCCGCCCACCGACCCGCACGAAGTACAGGCCACCGGGTAGGTCCTGAAGGGTAATACGCCCGTCCCGCGGTAGCGGTCCGTGCCCGACGAGCCGGCCGGCGGCGGAATAGAGCGTATAGGGCGAACCGTCGTCCGTATCCGCCCCGGTCACCTGCAGATGACCGTGCGCGGGGTTCGGAAAGACGCGCAGGGGTTCCGCGGCCTCCGCCAGTACATTGACCGTAGGGGTGGTGATACTGCAGACGTAATTGTCCAGGTAGGCCATCCGGTCCGTGATGAACGAATTGGTGAAGGTTCGCTGTTCATCGCTGTAGTTCAGCAAATCCGGCCAGCGCCCGGCTTCGCGGCGGTAGGCCCCACTGGTGGTGAGCTGGTCCATCGCCGTGTTGACGCGCGCGCGGAGGGAGTCCGGGTCGAGCAAGCCGGCGCGAAGTTCTTCGTAACGGTCGCACAGCCGATCGTTGAAGTTGTCCGGGCTGAGGTTGTTGAGGCGCTCAAACGCTCCGTTGGTGATCCAACCGGTAGCAGATTCCCGCCGCGTCGCATCGTAGGCGTTACCCAGGCCCCCGTCGAGGTCCCAGGGAGCAAAAAAGTAGGGTGTCAGGGAATCGTAGCGTGCCAGGAAGGTGTTCTTGGTAACGTTATCGGTTAGAAACAGGCCATTGACGTAGAGCAGGTAGTCGACCACGTTATCCAGATCGAAGCGCATAGCGGCATTCTCCATGAATACGGCATCGGATGAATCGGCTACGAAGCGAATGATGTCGCGCAGCTTGTCCCAGTCGACTTCGTCTTCGTCGGGGTGCTTGACCTCCCAGCCGGCCCAGTCGTCGCCCTCGGGACTACTGCCTGGCACCCCGTGAAACCGGGTGGCGGGGGTGTGATCCTCACTTTTGTAGAGCTCGCCGCGGACGGCGTCTTTATACTTCTTCAGCTTCAGTTGCTTACGGTCGACCTGCTCGCTCAGGAGGTACAAGCCGTGGTAGTGGCCATTGAGAAAGAGCTCGACGAACGCGACATCCGCTCCGGACTTGGCTTCCGGCTCCTCAGCGGCGTGGGGCAGGACGTGCAGGTCCAACCAGAGCTTGTGGGCCACGTAGGCGTTTACCCGCGAGGGCTCGTTGTAAATAGCGTCGAGCACCCAGTCGTCGTCTTCGCGCATGCCCGGAAAGGCGAGGTCGGCGCTTTCCTCCGGATCGGCAGGATCGCGGAACTCGAGGTCGAGGGATTTCTTGGGGTAGCGCAGGCTGAAGTTACCGCGGTGACGCACGCCGAGCGGGGATGTCCGGCTCTCCGCGCCGTACCCGTAGGTAAAGTGACCCGCCACCCGGTCGTCGCGGTTGATGCCCTCGGCACTGTCGATCCGGATCAGCGGCAGGGGGGTGAAGGCAACCGCGACCGTGTCGAGTGAGCCCGTGACGGCCGCGTAGCTGCTGTCGAAGCGCAGGGCGATGGGCGGAACCACATAGGTAAAGCGGCCACCGGCGGCAACGACGACATCGGAAACCGGCGGCGCGCCTCCGGTTTCCGACGACTGGACCAGCAGCAGCTTCAGGGTAGAATCGTAGGCGGCGTGGGTAGGTGGTACACGAAGGGTATCCTGCCCGGGCAGTTGAACCGCCAGAGCGAGAAAGCAAAGGAATAACAGGGGTTTCATGGGGGGTAAGCTAGAGAGTGTAGGTGCTAAGTCACGTAATAATAGCCAATTAATCCCGTAGCTGCCGGCCGCACTCCCGGTTCTCCGGAGAAAACCACCTGGACCGACCGCTCCGGAACTCCCCTTGCACCCGCGCGCCGCCGCCGCTACGCAGCGAAAATTCGCTAACTTTAGGGCCCCAAATTATCGATCATGAACTTTGAACTTACCGAAGAACAACTGGCCGTACGCGAGGCCGCGGCTGACTTTGCCCAACAGGTGTGCAAGCCCGGCGTAATCGAGCGCGACACTACCATGGCCTACCCTACCGACCAGGTCAAGCAGCTGGGCGAACTCGGCTTCATGGGGATGACCGTCAGCCCCGACTACGGCGGCAGCGGCCTCGACTACCTGAGCTACGTACTGGCCCTGGAAGAGATCTCGAAGGTGGACAACAGCTGCTCGGTGATCATGTCGGTCAACAACAGCCTGGTCTGCTACGGTATCGAGACCTATGGCACCGAGGAGCAGAAGCAGAAGTACCTGACCAAGCTGGCCACCGGAGAGTGGATCGGCAGCTTCTGCCTCAGCGAGCCCGAGGCCGGCTCCGACGCCACCCACCAGCGCACCACCGCGGAGGACAAGGGCGACCACTATCTCCTCAATGGCACCAAGAACTGGATCACGAGCGGCGGCACGAGCCAGGTCCACCTCGTCATCGCCCAGAGTAACCCGGAGGCGGGCCACCGCGGCATCAACGCCTTCATCGTCGAGACCGGCTGGGACGGCGTCGAGATCGGCGCCAAGGAAGACAAGCTGGGCATCCGCAGCAGCGATACCCACACCATCATGTATAACAACGTGCGGGTACCCAAGGAAAACCGCATCGGCGACGACGGCTTCGGCTTCAAGTTCGCCATGAAGACCCTCGCCGGCGGCCGCATCGGCATCGCCGCCCAGGCCCTCGGCATCGCCGGTGGCGCCTACGAGCTCGCGGTAGCCTACGCCAAAGAGCGCGAGGCCTTCGGCAAACCCATCGCCAACCACCAGGCCATCGCCTTCAAGCTGGCCGATATGGCCACCGACATCGAAGCGGCCAAGATGCTCGTCTACCGCGCCGCCTGGCTCAAGGAAACCGGCGGCGATTACGACCAGGCCGGCGCCATGGCCAAGCTCTTCGCCAGCTCGGTCGCCATGAAGCACACCGTGGAGGCCGTACAGGTACACGGCGGCTACGGCTTCGTCAAGGAATACCACGTCGAGCGCCTCATGCGCGATGCCAAGATCACCCAGATCTACGAGGGCACGAGCGAGGTGCAGAAGATCGTGATCAGCCGCGGGCTGCTCAAGGGGGAGCTTTATGTTTAGTTCTGTAGTTTTGTAGTTCGGTAGTTCTGTAGTGCAAGACTACAGAACTACAAGACTACAGAACTACCATACTAAAGACTACTTCCCCAAGTCCTCTTCCGCCACCATTTCCAGGAAGCTGCGGGAAAAATCGATCAGGTTGCCGTAGTTGAGGCGGCTCACGGCGGGGCGCAGGCGCGGATAGTCGCGGCGGTACCGTTCGACGATCTCGGTAATGGCGGCGCGGATGGGGCGGCGGGCGGGGCGGCCGTCGCGGTCCAGGAACGACTGGGGGTAGCCGAGCTGCTGGAAGTAGGCATTCTCCGTGACGCGGTAGTACAGGTGGAGCAACTCGCGGTCCGGTGGCGGTATGGCGTAGTTGAAGAGCGCATAGCCTACGACGTAGCCGGGGATGGCCAGGGCGACGGCGTCGTAGCCATTGTCCTGGTACCAGTCTATATTCGGCAGCTCGTTGGCGATGAGGCTGCTGAGGCGGTCGTGACTGGAGGGCAACGTAATGCCGAAAGTATACTTCCCGGCGTAGAGTTCTTCCCCGAAGCTTTCGGGCGCGCGGTCCAGCAACTGTTGCAGCTCGCCGAGCAGCCGGTCATTCTTGTAGGTCACGGGCTTTTCCTCCTCCCGCGCGAAATACATGCGGTGCATACGCTCCAGCGCCTCCATGGTATGTCCTTCGGGCCGCAGGAGGTAGTCGAGGCGGTACACCAGGTCCAGCAGCAGGTAGGCTACGCCGCCGGGGTGATCCGCGGGCTTGATGCGGCTCGAGGACAGGTAATCGATCGCTTCGCGGATCCGGCGGCGGAGGAAGTCGAGCTTGATCTGCTTCAGTCCGGCCGAGAGCGGCTCCAGGTGGGTGACCTCTACCGGGCTCAGCTCGCCACCGAATTCCTCGAGCAGCAGGTCGTCCTGCTTGTCGGCCCGTTGGGCCATTTCCTTGAGAGCGTGGTAGAGCTTATGGGGGCTGGCGTCGTGGACGGGCGTATCGAAGATGATGGTGAGGCAGTCGTCGCTGTCCAGGCCGAAGCGGCTGTACTTCAGTTCGTAGTTCATCGCCGTAAGGCGGCGCAGCAGGTCGACGTCGGCGCGCTCCAGCCGGGCGATGCGGGCGGTGGCGCGGAACTGGTAGGGGTCGGCGAACCCCGTCACCCGCTTGCTGCCCTGGTAAAACTCGAAGTAGAGCGCGTCGCCCTCCCGCGACCACTGCACGTTGTCCTCGTCCGTATCGTAGAGGTAGCCCATAAAAGCCGTGAAACTTTCCAGGAAGTTATCGTCCTCGAAGGCGTCTACCGCCTTCTCCCAGGCCGCGTAGTTCTCCCGCGTCTTGTAGGCATCGGTGTAGCGCCCGAAACTGTGGTCGGGGGCAGCGCCGGCGGCGGGGCGGGGGCGGCGGCCGAAGAGGGTATCCCAAATGCTCATCGGTCGGTGAAGATAGGGCGGCCGGGGCAGTTGGGCGCGGACGCGGGTGCGGGGCGGAAGGTCCGGGCAGACCGGTTTCCGGGCGTAGTTAACTGGCTCGCCGACGCAGGACGCTGTAACCTACCGCTGGTTTCGTGTAATTAGGTCCGTAAACAACGTCTCATGTTACGCCACCACCCTACCGCCGGTACACCTCTCCTCCTGCTATTCCTCGGCGTGTTATACCTAGCGGCCTGCCACGAAGAACCCGTCGTCATTGCCGAATACGGCGACGTGCTGACCGAGATCACCCATACGGAGGACCACCGGACGTGGAAAGAGAAGTATACCTATTCGGAGGACGGGAAACTGGTCCGCGTGGATATTTTTTGGACACCGGGGCTGGGGCAACGGCTCTCCTACCTTAATGACCGGGTAGACGAAATACGCACCTACTTGCTCAACGGGGACATCCTGGTTATTCGGGATTCTTTTGCCTACAACAACCTGGGGCAGCTGCACCTCATCTACCGCTACGCAAACAACGCGCAGGCTGAATTGGAACTCAACGTCATCCATACGCTCCACTACGATACCACCGGAAAGGTCCGCGAACAAGTGATTGTTGGAGCGCAGTCGCAACGTACGCTTGTTCGGCGTAATTTCTTCTGGAACGGAAATAACATCGAACGGATGGAATACTTCGGTGACGACAACGACCTGCGCTACGAATACTTTTATACCTACGACGATAAGGTAAACTACAAAAAAGGCCTGGGCATCTACCTCAACGAGCCCGTCACCTGGACCGAAAATAACGTCAGGGAGATGGACTGGACCGACCACTACGGTGACCTCGATATGGAATGCAAGCCGTGTATCTCCACCATCACGTCCTACAACAAGAGTAACCTTCCTACCGGAATCACGCGCGGCTGGGAATCCGATCTTCAACTGAGTTACCGGTAGCCCACCTTCGGATGTTGGAGTAAGTACTAGGGGAATCCCCGCTGCTTCCCCCTACCGGAGCAGGGCTACTCCGGGTCGGTCGAATCAGCGGTACCTACCGAACGACCAGCCCAGTGAGGCCTGCAATCCGGTCACCGCGTACCGGTTTTCATCGAGGCCCGTTACCGCGTCCGCGAACCGGGTCTTGCGGTTGAAGACCGTGAAGGCCAGGACCAGCGGCCGCCAGCTGATCGCCAGGTTGACGGAGTTGGTAGGAAAGGAGGTCGGTCCGCCGGAGCCTGCCGGGTAGGCAGAGGAGGTCTCGTCGAACTCCTCCAGGAGAGAAGAAAGACTCACGTGCACGTCCGCGGCGAATACGAAGTCTCCGCTGCGGATGGCTATGCCAGGAGCTACGGCCACGTTGATCCCGCCGTCGCTGAATCCCCCTTCATCAAAGTTGATCAGCGTCCCGTTAATGCCGCCCAGCAGCCGCGGGACGATCTCCAGGCCGTCGGGGGATTCGGGCGCGGGATGGTAGGTGAAGCCTAGGCCCGCGAAGCCGCGTGCCATCAGGAAGCCATGCGATCCATCTTCGTCGTCTCCCGAACCATCGGCTCCCGTAATCGCTACGGCACCCCCAAACCTCAACTTTCCCCGATTTGACTGGATATGCTGGGTGAGGTACACGCCGAGGCCCGTACCGTAGCCATTCGGAGACAGGTCGGAAGACAGGGACGTCGCCGAAAAACCGAATGCGCCACGCCACAGGTTGTACGGGTTTTGCTGGGCCGACAACGGTGCACAGCATAGCATAACCACGATAAATAAGACGGTTGTAAGGCTCGACGGACGCATAGTCAGGGGATTAAGCAGAAATAGTGCAGGAATATTAGTTGCAGGTATAGCAAGGCATTTTTAGAAAGCCTCCTCGGTAGCGGAAACCCCGGCGCCGTAACCGGCCCGTACCCTAGTGGAGGCCATCTAAGTTAAAACATGCAAAGGCGAGAAAATGACCCCGCTTCAAATATCACCAGATATGGGGAGGGGGCTGGCCAGTCACTGGCCGGTCGGTAAGTCGTGGGGGTTGGCCCACGGTAATCCGAACGAAGCGGTCTACCGGGACGGGCTCGAAAATGCGGGTCAGTACTATTACTTCACCGAGAGAAGCCCGGAGATGTCGGCCGCCCTCCGGGCGTTCGAGCGGCACCACGGCGATTCGGTCACCCAGATCCTGCACACGCTGAAATTCCGGGGCGACGTTGAGCGACTGCCGGCCGGGGTTGCCGATATCTACCGGTCCCTCGAAGCGCGGAGAAGCACCAAAAATGGATAGGTTCCAAAGTATTCTGCCGGTAAGACCTTTACGGGCACCCCTACCGGCAAGCATACGGATAGGCTATTCACGGTGGGGTGTACCCTGTTGGTGCTTGCTTTAGCCGTAGTAATGGTAATCGGGCTCATTACCATCGGCGGGTGGATCTGGTAAGCGGTAGTTAAGGTAGGTAAATCAGGCAGCGCGGTCCGCGGAGCCGCCGTTATCTTCCACACGGTTTTCATTCCGAACCTCACCTAATTTCCTTCCTATGCGGCCCCTCCTCCTCGCAGCGTCCCTCCTGCTCGCGCTGACACTCTCCGCCCAGGAGCGCCGCGGTAGCGTCTACCTCAGCGGTGGCTCCTCGGCTGCCTACGGCACCGCGACTGACAAACAGATCCGGTCCGCCTACCTTCCCTACAACCTGCTGAGTCGCCTCGAGGGAATCCGGGTGAATAGCTTCCGGACCGGCTACTTCCTAACCAACCGGCTGCTACTGGGTACGCGGGCCGACTTCAACTACGTCTCCGGCGACGCATCGCTTTATCCCTCCGACTATACCGAACTGAGCTTTCGGCCCTTCGTACGCTACTACGTACGCGACGGCGGAGCGGACGGTACCTCCGTCTTCGGAGAAGCGGGCTTCGGCACGCTGGGCCTGGGCGAAGCCGACTTCTTTACGAAAGACTACCACCTCGGAGTAGGCGCCGAACGGTTCCTGGCGTCGGGTATCCTCGCCATGGCCAGCCTGAACTACAACGTTAACGCGGAACTGCGCGACTACGCCAGCCTGCGCTTCGGACTCAACGTGCTTACCGGCCAGCTGGCGCGGGCCACCGCCGATGCGCCACTCGCCGCCGGCACCCTTACCGCCGCCGGGCAGCTGCTCGAGGTCGGCTACGGGATCACGCGTGACGGAGGCAACCGAATTAATACCCTGATGATTGACCTGTCCCCGCGCTTAGGCTACTTCCCCCTGGACGGCCTGCTGTTGGAAACCGGGCTGGTGTATTCCCTCTTGCAGGTCAACCGGGATTATTCCCAGCAGCAACTGAATATGGATTACCGCCGGACTGACCTGGAGCTGCGTCTGCAGGCGCGTTACTACCTGCTGCAGCAGGGGCGGCTGCTCCCCTACGTGGGGGCGGGCATCAGCTACGTACGCATCGATCAGGGTCTCAACCGGCTCGACGATCCGCTCGTGCAGCACATCGAGGCCCTCCCCTGGCAGTTGAGCGCTGGTGTCTCCTATTTTCTCTCCCCCCGGCTTGCCATCGACCTGGAAGCGGAGTACGAACGGGGACTGGCCGAGTCCGGCCCCACGCCGGCTTTCTCCTACTCGGAAGCCCAACGGAGGATAGGCGTTGCGGCGGGGCTGCGCTTCTTCCTCGCCCGTTAGCAATTACGTGCGGCCGGCCTTACTGCTTTACGTACGTAATGACGTAGCTCTCCCCCACGTCGCTCTGCCGGAGGGTGTCGTTGCCTAGGGTCAACACCTCACAGACGTCGGACCCATAAACCAAGTACCGCTGCTCCGTTCCCGCCAGGGTCCGGGCGCCTCCGGCGGGGCACTCGTCCGCCAGCCGGTAGGGTTGAAAGGCGGGGGGCGCGGCCATCCCCTCCCCTACGTTGATCTTTACTTCTTCGTCCCGGAATTCAAGGGTACCGTAGGGGTAGTCGGTCCGCTTCCAGGTACCCCTCAGGTCGCCGGTAGTGAAGGCCACGGCGGCCGGTGGGGCTGACCCCTCGGGGGGCGTGCGGGGCGCGGGCACGGTAGCCGGTTCACCGGCGGTGGTGTTGTCGGGGCCCCCGCAACCCAGCAGCAGGAGGGTAAGCATCGGAATAATGGCCTTCATCGCTTCGCTTTTGTTGGGGCGGACATTCCGGGCACGCCGAAAACCCACCGGTGCCCAAAACAACTTTTTTACCCCCGGAGTTGGGCATAAAACAAACCGTTTGCCCCTAACCCCCCCGTATTGTGAAAGACAACCCCAACTCCACCCCCGGCCTCAACCGCCGTCAGTTCGTCAAGACCGGTAGCGGCCTGCTGGCCATGTCTTCCTTTCCCGTAGTGCCGGACCTGCCGGCCCGACCGGCCGCGCCCCCCGTTGCCGGGCCGATCGTCGAGGGCTTCCCGCCGGCCCAGCTGGTCGGGCGCCCCGCCCCCGAAGGCCTCAAACCGGGACTTCCGACCGCGGAGCGTGTCGGCTTCGCCATCGTCGGGCTGGGCAGCTACGCGACGGGCTACATCATGCCCAACCTCGCCAACACCAAAAATGCCAAACTAACGGCTCTCGTCTCCGGCAACCAGGAGAAGCGCGACACCCTGGCCGCGGCCTACGGCATCGGTAACGATCACCTGTACGACTACGACACCTTCGACACCATCGCCGACGACGAGGCGGTGGACGTCGTGTACATCATCACGCCTAACGTGTTCCACCGCGCCCTCGTCGAGCGCGCCTTCGCGGCCGGCAAGCACGTACTCTGCGAAAAGCCCATGGCCATCACGGAAGCGGACTGCCAAGCCATGATCGACGCCGGCAACCGGGCCGGCAGGAAACTGATGATCGGCTACCGGGCCCAGTTCGATCCCTATAACGTCAAGGCGATCGAACTAATCCGCGACGGCCGCATCGGCGAGCCCTCCACGGTAGTGGCGGACCACGGCCACCTGCTCCCACTGGACGTGCCCAAGAACCAGTGGCGCGCGAAGCAGGAAGTCGCCGGCGGCGGTAGCCTCTACGATATCGGCATCTACAACGTCAACGGCGCGCGCTATCTGCTCGGCGAGGAGCCCACCGCCGTGCGGGCCAAGTACCACCGGGGGTCCGGCAATCCCGAAGTGACCGTGGAGGAGGAGATCGAATGGCAGATGTACTTCCCCTCGGGCGTGATCGCCAACTGCTCGTCGAGCTACCTGACCACCAACAATAAGCGCATCCACGTACAGGGCGACAAGGGCGAGCTCACCCTCGACCCCGCCACCAATTACTACCTGCGCGCGCTGCACGTCACCGACCGCAGCCAGGAACATCACCGCCTGGAAGAGATCCAGATTCCGGAGTCCAACCAGTTCGTCCCCATGCTCGAGGAGATGGCGGCCTGCGTGCGCGAAGACCGGGAACCCAAGACCCCCGGCGCCGAGGGCCTGCGGGACGTGAAGATCATGGAGGCCATCTACCGGGCCGCCGAATCCGGCGAGGAGGTGAGTATTGGATAGCCCCCTTACTTGCTCAGGGAGAGCATCGTGACCCCGGCGATCATCAGGATCGCCCCGCCGATCCGCCAGCCGCTGGCGTTTACCTGCTCCATGCCCATGACGCCGAAGTGGTCCATGAGCACGGAAGTGACAATCGAGAGGGTGACGGTGACGCAGACGAATACGGCCGCGCCGAGTTGTCCGCTGAATGCCAGCATCGCGTAGACGTATACCCCGCCCAGCAGTCCGCCTATCCATCCCCACCAGGGCATCTGGGCCAGGCTCGCCGACGGCCACTTCGTCTGCCCCGTCAGTAGCGCGAGTGACACGGCGGCCACGAGCCCCGTCCCGAACAGTACGGAGGCGGCGAGGAACGTCTGTTCGCGCATCGTCCGGTGCAGTTCCGCGTTACTGCCCGTCTGTACGGCATTGAGTACGCCGGCGGCCGCGACGATGAGCCACATTCCTATCTTTTCCATCCTTCGGTAATTGGGGTAGTAAAATGAAACAAACCGCGCGGCGGGGAACCGGTTCGTCGGCCACCGCCCTTCCGCCCACCAAGCGGGCGGGGCCGCAGGTGCGAAGGCGCGGGAGCAACCGGCGCAAGCTTAGGTTCCGATCCGTACTTTACTGCGGTAACCCGCCTGCCATGTACCGTCTCCCATTGTTTGTGGTCCTACTGCTGCTGTGCGACTCCGCCGGTGCGCAGTCCGTACACGGGCGCGCCACGGACTACGATACCATCAGTTTCGCGGCCTTCCCACCGGGCTTCCCCCGCTTCGAGACCGCATTCTCGGATTCCATCGCCGCGCGGGTGGCGGCGGGGGAGCTGCGCGAGAGCCTGGCCTACCACCACTACCTCATGATCGGCCGGTACGGCCTGGTCAACGCCGCGGCGGAACTCCCGCTGGAGTACGGGCTCGCCACCGCGGATACCGGGGCCGTCCGCGCGCTCGCCGACTACCGCCTCGTCGATGCGGAAGCCTACATCGCCGAAGCGGCCCGGGACAAAAACCTGCTCATCATCACCGAGGCCCACACCAAGCCGCAACACCGGGTCTTCACGCGCTGCCTGCTCGACGAACTGTACGTGGCCGGCTACCGCCACCTCGGCCTGGAGAACGTACTCCCCGCGCATGCCGGAACCCGGAGTGAGCCCTTCGATACCCTGCTGCAGGCACGGGGCTACCCGGTGCAGTCCGCGGCATCGGGTATTTACCCCAGCGAACCGGAGTACGCCAACCTGTTACGGCACGCGCTCGATCTCGGCTTCCAGCTCTTCGCCTACGAGCGCAACGGCAGTTCGGACAGCGAGCGGGACCTGCAACAGGCCGAGCACATCGTAGCCTACCAGCAAGCGCACCCGGGGGAGAAGATCGTGTGCCACGGCGGCTGGTCGCACGCCGTGGAGACCCGCACGGAAAAGTGGCCCGGCTCGGGCAGTTACTGGCTGGCCTACCACTACCGCACCCTTACCGGCGACGATCCGCTGACCGTCTACCAGGATGCCATGAACGAGAAAGTGGCCGCCGAGCAGTCTTCCGGGCCCTACTATATGGCCCTGCTGGAACGCCTCCGCCCCGGCGATACGCCAAAGGTGCTCGTGGACTCCAGCGGGCATTCCTGGAAGGGTCCGGGCGGGAGCCTCCCCTTCGACATCGTTACCGTCGAGCCCCCGCTGAACAGCCGGACCGGACGCGGCGGCTGGCAGGACTGGAGCTGCGACGGCCGCGCCTACATAGACCTCGACCTCGGTACCCTGCTCGCGGAGCAGCAACCCGCCCCCGCCTACCCCGTGATCGTCGAGCTGCGGGGCCGGTCCGAAAGCCAAATTGCCACGCCGATCTATGCCGCGGAGATCGAGCGGGCGGGCACGGCCCCCACTATCCGCCTCTGGAACGAGCCCTACCGTATGGTGGTCAAGGACCGATTCGGCGACCGGACGGAGCGCCCCGTCAACGAATAAGTACCGGCGGAAGGGCTACGTAACCCGCTGCTTCTCACCAAACCAGACCATACACATGGGCAAGTTCTTTCCCTCCCTTCAACTCCGGCACCGGGAATTCATAAAAGACCAGCATCTGTTCTTCGTGGCATCGGCGCCACTCAGCGGCGACGGCCACGTCAACCTCTCACCCAAGGGGCTGGACGCCTTCCGCGTACTCGACGACAATCGCGTCGGCTACATGGACCTCATCAGCAGTGGCAACGAAACCTCGGCCCACCTACTTGAGAATGGGCGGATCACCTTCATGTTCTGCTCCTTCGACAAGGTACCCAACATCCTGCGCCTGTACGGAAGGGGTACCACCGTACTGCCCGGGTCGGAGCAGTGGGCCGAGTACGCCGGCCACTTTTCCATCCTGCCCTCCACGCGGCAGCTCATCCTGGCCGAGATCGACCTGGTACAGACCTCCTGCGGCTACGGGGTACCACTGTACGCCTACGAGGGTGACCGCGACATCCATTTTCAGTGGGCCGAGCGGCTCGGGCTCCAGGGACTGGACCGGTACATCGACGAGAAGAACCTGACCAGTCTGGATGACCTGCCGACAAGTATCGGGGTGGAGAGAAGTAGCTCTGACACATAGCACCGGCGCACACGCGACCGGCCGGCCGGGAGAGAAGCAGGTTGCCGGTCGGGGGAGACATCCATCGGACAAGCAAACGTTAAGGTGGCACCTACCGGCATACCGCAGGCAGCAGACGGGTCGTTACCCCAGCAGCTGCGTGCGGGTGTTGCACCGGGCCCCGCCCGACCCGTGCGCAGCTTCCCCAATTCGACCTTCGCAAACACGAACATGAACACCACCCATTTTCCCCTGCTGCTCGCGGCCCTCTGCTGCTGTTTCGCCTGTCAGAAAGAATCGATCGACGCCAACTGCGATCAGCCCATCGGCTCGGAGTACCTGACCTACCGCTACTACAACGACGGCACCCCCACCCTTACCCCCGACCCGATCGACGTGCGGGGAAACATCACCTTCGACCCCGCCTCGGCGCGGCGGGTCGCTAACGGCGTGGAAATCACCATTCCCGGCGTACGTATCCGAACGAGTGATAGCAATTACGCGATCACCCGGCTCAAGATCGACGAGAAACAGCGGGGCGACAACTGCTTCACGTTTCAGAGTGAATTCACCAACGACCAGTCGAGCTTCCAGACCGACATCGCCTCCGTGCTGGTACTCGACATGAGTACCTCCCTGCAGGGTAACATCAATGAGCTGAAGACCTACGCCAAGGACTACGCCGGTACCGTAGTGAACAGCTCCCCGAACGCTACGGTAGCGGTGGTCTTCTTTTCCGACCGGGACGCCATCGAGTCCACCCGGTTCTACACCTCGGCCGACATCGACGAGTTGAACGCCCGCATCGACGGCTTTACCAATTACCAGGAACGTACCGCCCTGTACCAGGCCGTACAGGAGGGCCTGCAGCTACTGGAAGAGCTCGACTTTACGGGTGAAAAATCCATCGTCGCCTTCACCGACGGCGGGGACAACGACAGCAACAATCCCAGCCAGCTGGTCCGTCAGATTACCGACAGCCCGGTGGAAAAATTCGCGATCGGGTTGCGGGGCGCCGACTTCCAGCAGACGGGTCTCCGCGCCATCGTGGGGGAACCCAGCAACCTGGTGGTTGCCGACGACGTAGCGGCGCTGGAGGACATCTTCCGGATCGTGGGCCGGGGCGTGGTATCGGTGTACGAGATCCGCTACACCCGCTCCGACCAGCTCCTGACCGCCGACGAAGCGGTAGAGATCCGCATCAGCGCGGAAACGGATCGGATCCGTTAGGGAAGCCCATCCGCCCGTTCCTTCCCGGATTGCCCCGCACCTGCGGCCCCGCCCCCAGATATCTGTACCGCTTACACAATTTTCGGGTCCGCCCGCGCTTTATATATACCGTTCCGCGGCCTAATGACCGGGAATCGTGTACGATTTGGACCCCTTCACTATATACATCGTCGAGGACGACCCCTTCTACGGGCGGCTGCTCCAGCACCACCTGGGGATGAATCCGGACCATACCGTAGAACTCTTCACCACCGGCCGCGACTGCCTGGAACAGCTCTACCGAAAACCCGACGTGGTCTGCGTCGACTACGGGTTGCCGGACATGACCGGGGCCGCCCTGCTGGAACGGATCCACGCCGCCAACGCCGCCGTGCCGGTGGTGGTGATTAGTGGACAGGAAGATATTGCCACCGCCGTCGCCCTGCTCAAACAGGGGGCCCGCGACTACATCGTCAAGGACGACAACACCCGGGAACTGCTGTGGCGGTCGGTCCTCAAGATCCAGGAAAACCGCAATCTCCAGCAGGAGGTGGAAATCCTGAAGGTACAGTTGGAGGAGAAGCATTCCTTCGACGGCATCATCGGTCGCAGCCGCGTGATGCAGGGCGTATACGGACTGCTCGAGAAGGCCGTAAAGTCTAACATCAACGTAAGTATCACCGGAGAGACCGGTACTGGCAAGGAGGTTATAGCCCGGGCCATCCACTTCAACAGCGAGCGAAGCAAGCGGCCCTTCGTGGCCGTCAACGCGGCGGCGATTCCGGAAACCCTGTTGGAGAGTGAGCTCTTCGGCCACGAGAAGGGCGCCTTCACGGGGGCCGTGGGCCGCAAGATCGGTCAGTTCGAGGCCGCCGGCGAGGGCACCCTCTTCCTGGACGAGATCGCCGAGATGGACCTCACCCTGCAGAGCAAGATCCTGCGTGCCATCCAGGAGCGGGAATTCACCCGCGTGGGGGGCACCGAGGCCGTATCCTTCCGGGCGCGCCTGCTGACGGCCACCCACCGCGACCTGGAAGAACAGGTTCGGGAAGGAAGCTTCCGCGAAGATCTCTTCTATCGCCTCATGGGCTTGCCCATTGCCCTGCCGCCCCTGCGGGAACGCGGCGAGGACATCATTATCCTGGCCGACTTCTTCCTCCAGCAGTACGCGAAGGACAACCGTACCGCACCCTGCAAACTGAATAAGTGCGCGAAGGACAAGCTGCTTCGCTACCCCTTTCCCGGCAACGTACGGGAGCTAAAGGCCGTGATCGACCTGGCCTGCGTCATGGCCGACGGTGCGCGGATCCGGGCGGAGGACATCCGCTTCTCGGGCCTGCGCAGCAACTCGGCGCTGCCCGTGGCCCACGGGGAAAAGACCCTGCGGGAGTACAACCAGGAAATCCTGCAGTACTACCTCGGGAAATACGACAACAACGTAGTGACCGTGGCCCGCAAGCTGGGTATAGGCAAATCCACGATATACAATATGCTAAAGAACGGTGAGCTAAACGCCGCCGCGTCCTAACGTTCAAACGATGCCTCCCCCATGGTTTCCGCACGCCTCGCCAAGCAAATCCAAGACCACCTGCCGGCCGACGTAGCCAGGGACCCCCGGTGGCAACCCTTCCTGGCCTCGGTTGCCGAAACGTACCAAGCCTACGAGGCGACCGGACGCGAGCGGGCAGAAAGCCTTCAGGACTGTGAGGACCGTTTCGCGCTCCTGAGTGAGGAAGAACTTCGGCGCAACGGAAACTTTCTCCGCACGGCAATGTCCAACATGAACTCCGGTATCGCCATCGAGGACGATAACCGTAAGGTGCTGTTCGTCAACCACCGCTTCTGCAACCTGATGAAGATGGACGTGTCGCCCGAATCGGTTATTGGTGCCGACGCGAACGACTACGCCAACCTCAAGCAGGAATTATTCGCGGACCCGGAATCCTATCTCCGCGTGATGCACGAGGTGCTCGAACGCCGCGTCCCCGTAAACAAGCAGCGCCTGGAAATGGCCGACGGCACCCTGCTGGACTGGAGTTACCTGCCCATAGAGATCGGGGGGCGCAGCAAGGGGCATTTCTGGGAGTTCGAGGACGTAACCCAGCAGGTACGCGACCAGAAGCGCCTGGCGGAGGGGCTGGAGCGCAGCCGGCTGATCATGCGCGCCTCCCTGGATGCGGTGATCGTCGCCGATCACGAGCGCCACATCGAGTATTGGAATCCCCGGGCCGAGGAACTTTTTGGCTGGACGGTCGAGGAGGCGACGGGCAAACGCATGAACGAATTGCTGCATCCCTCCCACGTGAGCGATATACTGAGGCAGCAGGAGATCGAATATCCCACGGATGACCTGAGCCCGATCCTCAACCAAGTGCTGGAGCTCACCGCCGTAACTAAGCAGGGGCGCGAGTTTCCCGTAGAGATGATCGTAGTTCCCTACCAGCATTCCGGTAAGACCTACTACTGCAAGTTCGTCAAGGACATCTCGTTCCGCCGGGAAGCCGACAAGCGACTGATGGCGCAGGAAACGAAATACCGCAGCATCATTGCCAATATGAACCTGGGCCTGGTGGAAGTAGACCTCAATCGTATAGTGGTCTCCGCCAACCAGGGTTTTTACCGCATGTCCGGATATACAGCGGAAGAGGTGATCGGAGATACGGTCGACAAGTTCATGCCCACGCAGCAAGAGTTGAACCTGATCAACGCCAAACTGGACTCGCGGCTGTCGGGCACCTCGGACTACTACGAAATTCCGGTGCTCAACAAATCCGGCGAACGCCGTTGGTGGCTCGTGTCCGCCACGCCCGTCACCAACGATACCGGGGAGGTCACCGGCTCCATCGGTATTCAGCTGGATATTACCGATCAGAAGCGCCTCGAGCACGACCTGGCCATCGCGAAGACCAACGCCGAGCAGGCCTCGATCGCCAAGGAGGCCTTCCTGGCCAATATGAGCCACGAGATCCGGACCCCCCTGAACGCCATTATCGGTATGATCCGGGAACTGGGCCGGGAACAGCTCACCGAAACACAGCAATCGTACCTGAGCCACACCGACACCGCCGCCCGCCACTTGCTTTCTATCGTCAACAGTATCCTGGACCTGTCTAAAATCGAGGCGGGTGAACTCGAACTCGATACCCATGACTTCAGCCTGGAGGCCCTGGTGGACAACATCGAGAGTATCCTGTGCGGGAAAGCCTCAGCCAAGCGCCTCGAAATGCACTGCTCGATCGACCCCAAGATATGGCCTGCCTATTACGGCGACAGTGCCCGCCTCCGCCAGGTACTCCTGAACCTCCTCGATAACGCGGTGAAGTTCACCTCCCGGGGATCGGTACGCCTGTACCTGAAGGTGATGGATGAAACCGAAACCCGGCAGTCGCTCCGCATCAGTATCGTCGATACCGGTATCGGAATGGCCCCGGAGTACCTGGACCAGATCTTCACCAAGTTCAGTCAGGCCGAGCGCTCGATCTCCCGCCGCTTCGGCGGTACGGGCCTGGGAATGCCGATTACGCAGGAGATCCTCCGACTGATGGGGGGCACCATCTCGGTCACCAGTAAAAAGAAGCACGGTACCCAATTCGTCATCGACCTCGACCTGGCGAAGGGCGACGTAGAGCGCATCCTGACACCCGCGCCCACCAACGATCATCAGTTATCCGGCGCCCGCCTGCTCCTCGTGGAAGACAACGCGATGAATCGCTTCATCGCCCGCAAGACCCTTGCCCACTTCGGCTGTACGGTCGACGAAGCCGAAAACGGCCGTGTAGCCCTGGAACGCCTCCGGGAAGGAACGTACGACCTGGTCCTGATGGATATTCAGATGCCCGTACTCGACGGCATCGAGACCACGAAGATCATCCGCAACGAACTCAACCTGCGGGTACCGATCGTGGCCCTTACCGCCAACGCATTCAAGCAGGACATCGATGGGTACCTGGACAGCGGCATGAATGATTACGTTACCAAGCCCTTCGAGGAAACCCGGCTTTTCGAAGCGATCGCCAGGCTACTCCCCGGCTTTTCTCCCGCGGTGGCCACCGCTACGGTCGACGACGGCTACGACCTGTCTTCCCTGCGCGAGCTCAGCCGCGGAGACCAGTCCTTCGTGACGGCTATGATCGAACTGTTCGTCGAGCATACCCCCGTCACCCTGTGCGAGCTCGCTGCGGCACTGACCGCACGCGATTATCCCACCCTCGCCCGGGCCGCCCACCGGATCAAACCGAGCATTGAGAATATGGGCATTCACCAGATAGCCGGCTTGGCCAAGGAAATAGAGCTTGCCGCCAAAACACAGCCCGTTGACCACGGGGGGCTGGCCGAACGGGTGGAACGGCTGACCACCACCCTGGAGCGGGTGATCGAACGGCTGCGGGTAGAGCACGCCTGAGCCGCCGCCCGTCCCGGCTCACCTGCCGGATCTCCGGTTTGGCGCGCTAGACGCCGAAGTTCATCTATTGCAGCTTGCCGGTCCGATCGGGAAATATAGCCTGACGCCGTAACCTCCCCCATCAACGACGGGCACTCTCCGAACGACTACCCGGCCCGGTAATTGAGCGGCTACGGGCAGGGCGCAGCTGGGGCGACGACCCAAAAATAAAGAGGCCATCACACGTGGTGATGGCCCCCTTTAGAAAACGATACTGTGCTATGTTAGTCAAATAGTCTTGTCTACGGACGCACGACCATCCGCGTGGCCTGGTCGCGCACCACGACCACGTACAGGCCCGGCTGCAGTCCGGTGGGGACGCGGAAGCGGCCCCCGGCGTCCAGGCCGGTCTCGGCTACCGGACGGCCCGCCAGATCGACAATGCGTACCGGCGTGTTCAGCGGCTCGGCTACGTCGATCCGTACCTCACCGCCCAGCGTGGCGGGGTTGGGGCTCAGCGAGACGGCCTTGCGCGCCACGGGAGCCGCGATGCTCACCTGACGGATCCCCAGTACCGTGCGGGTGCCGTCGAAGTCTACCTGCTCCAGGCGGTAGTAGTGCGCGCCGGAACCGGCGTTCGCGTCAACGTAGCGGTAGGCACCGCCCTCCGCCGTCGTACCGCGACCGGCTACCTGGGCCAGCGGAGTGAAGTGCGTACCGTCGGTGCTGTGCAGCACGGCGAAGTAATCGTTGTCGGTCTCCTGCCCGGTCGCCCAGTCCAGGGTCACGCCGGCGGTCCCCGCGGCGGCCGTGTACGTCAGCAGGCTTACCGGCAGGGCGCTGGCGGCCCGGAAGCCCGTCAGGCCGCCCAGGACCGAGGAGGTCAGCAGCGTGCAGTTGTCGGGGCAGGCGGCCAGTTCGGCATTGTAGCCGTACATGTCCGCGGTGTGCAGCGCCACCTCGCGGTCCAGAATGTCGTCGTAGATATTCACCCTAACGTCGCCCAGGGCCTTGATCCGGGTGCGGGCATCGGCGGCCGCCGAGCCCAGCAGGATCACCTCCAGGGATTTGTGCAGCTTGATCTCCACGCCGCGCAGGTCGGTGAAGGCCCGCAGGTCGACCTCCTCGACGCCCGACTTCACCTCGATGGAGCAGACCTCCTCGGGCGTGGCGCAGGCGGGGGAGTACACCGTCTCGCCCCGATTGGTGCTGACGGTACACTTGCAGTCGGCGGCGCCGGCCGTGAACGAAAGCAGCAGGGAAGCGAGCAAGAAGGAAGACTGAACGAAGTTGAAATTAGCCATCTTGGGTATCGTTGCGATTCATCCGACATAAGATCGATGAATCCGTTTCATGAGGTACCCACCTCTTGCAAAGCCGGTGCCAGTTTTTACATCATTGAAGTACAGCTGTAAGAATATATTTTTTATTGTATGTGTTCCAGCTCCCGGAATGCTTTCCCGTTTCTGGACGGCGGAGCGCGGGTGCGAAGCAGCTGCGCGCGAGAATTCTCTACTGGCTTTCCGTCCTGCCAAAAACCGAAGAGGGCCGTCACCTGCTGGTGACGGCCCTTTTGGTATCGAAAGACAAAACATCAAACTACTCAGGCTACTCAAATTTCTTAGGGGCGAACCACCATCCGCGTGGCCTGGTCGCGCACCACGACCACGTACAGGCCCGGCTGCAGTCCGGTGGGGACGCGGAAGCGGCCCCCGGCGTCCAGGCCGGTCTCGGCTACCGGACGGCCCGCCAGATCGACAATGCGTACCGGCGTGTTCAGCGGCTCGGCCACCTCGATCCGTACCTCACCGCCCAGCGTGGCGGGGTTGGGGCTCAGCGAGACGGCCGTGCGGGTCACGGGGGCCGCAATGCTCACCTGGCGGATCCCCAGTACCGTACGGGTGCCGTCGAAGTCTACCTGCTCCAGGCGGTAGTAGTGCGCGCCGGAACCGGCATTCGCGTCGACGTAGCGGTAGGCACCGCCCTCCGCCGTCGTACCGCGACCGGCTACCTGGGCCAGCGGAGTGAAGTGCGTACCGTCGGTGCTGTGCAGTACGGCGAAGTAATCGTTGTCGGTCTCCTGCCCGGTCGCCCAGTCCAGGGTCACGCCGGCGGTCCCCGCGGCGGCCGTGTACGTCAGCAGGCTTACCGGCAGGGCGCTGGCGGCCCGGAAGCCCGTCAGGCCGCCCAGGACCGAGGAGGTCAGCAGCGTGCAGTTGTCGGGGCAGGCGGCCAGTTCGGCATTGTAGCCGTACATGTCCGCGGTGTGCAGCGCCACCTCGCGGTCCAGAATGTCGTCGTAGATATTCACCCTAACGTCGCCCAGGGCCTTGATCCGGGTGCGGGCATCGGCGGCCGCCGAGCCCAGCAGGATCACCTCCAGGGATTTGTGCAGCTTGATCTCCACGCCGCGCAGGTCGGTGAAGGCCCGCAGGTCGACCTCCTCGACGCCCGACTTCACCTCGATGGAGCAGACCTCCTCGGGCGTGGCGCAGGCGGGGGAGTACACCGTCTCGCCCCGATTGGTGCTGACGGTACACTTGCAGTCGGCGGCGCCGGCCGTGAACGAAAGCAGTAGGGAAGCGAGCAAGAAGAAAGACTGAACGAAGTTGAAACTAGCCATCTTGGGTATCGTTGCGATTCATCCGACATAAGATCGATGAATCCGTTTCATGAGGTGCCTACCTATTGCAAAGCCGGTGCCAGTTTTTACATTATTGCTTTTCAATATGTTACGTATTTTAAATAATACATTTATTCCAAATGGCGGAACTCATTCCAGCATTTGGACGCGGCGGGCCCTCCGGCGGACGGCTTAGTTCTCGGTTTGGTATGTTTATCCTCCCTCAATCCCCCGCTGTAATTCCTTCGCCATGGCCCAATCCTCCCCCCACCGCCCCCTCCGCTGGGGCATCATCGGTTGCGGCGACGTTACCGAGGTTAAAAGCGGTCCTCCCTACCAGTTTACGGAAGGGTTCGAGCTGACCGCGGTAATGCGTCGTGACCAGGAGAAACTGCGTGACTACGCCGACCGCCACGGCGTACCCAAGACCTATACGGACGCCTCCGCCCTGGTCAATGATCCGGACATCGATGCCGTATACATCGCCACACCGCCCGATACCCACCGGGAATACGCTCTGCTGGTCGTCGCCGCCGGCAAGCCCTGCTGCGTGGAGAAGCCCCTGGCTCCCAGCTACGCCGAGAGTCGCGCGATCGTTGAGGCATTCGAACGCAGGGGGGTACCGCTTTTCGTAGCCTACTACCGCCGCTCCCTGCCCCGCTTTGAACAGGTTTTGGGATGGCTGGCAGAAAAATGCATTGGTGAGGTAAGGCACGTCAACTGGCTGCTCAGCAACCCCCCGAGCGCGGTCGACCGCTCCGGGGCCCACAACTGGCGCACGGATCCCAACGTCGCTCCCGGCGGATACTTTGACGACCTGGCCAGCCACGGCCTCGACCTGTTTACCCACTACTTCGGCGAGGTGGCGGAGGCCCACGGCACTGCCGGAAATCAACAGGGACTATACGGGGCACCCGACGCCGTCACGGCATGTTGGCGCCACGTTAACGGCATTACGGGCGCAGGAAGCTGGAACTTCGGCTCCGCCCACCGTACGGACCGCGTCGAGATCCTGGGTAGCCGGGGGCGAATCCGCTTTGCCGTGTTTGACAATCAACCGATCGTGCTAGAGACTCCCGACCGGCAGGAAGAGCTATTCATCGAGCACCCGCGGCACGTGCAACAGCAGCACGTCGAGCGCATGGCCCGCCACCTGCTCACGGACGGGTACACCCACCCCTCCACGGGACGTACCGGGGCCCATACCAGCTGGGTCATGGACCGCATCCTGAACCGCACGGCACCCGCCGCCGGGGCGTAGCATGTCTGGCCGGCAACCCGGGCCGGAACTCCACCCTACCACTATTTATCAACCCCTTACGCTTGTACGTAATTTAAATATCCATCTTGCTAGGGGGTGTGAGGTTTCCGGAGGTTCTGCAGGCAAACCCATCCTGTTATGATCCGCTTACTGATTTTCGCCGTGGCTCCCCTACTTGTATTCGCCTGTTCGCCGGACGACGACGCGGTACCGGCATCCCCGGAGTTCGCCTACGACTTTTCCACCGACGCCGAGGGGTGGATGGGTGACTTTGCCGACTATCCCGTTGGCGCGGAGGAGCAGTACGAACTCGACTTCGGCTACGCCACCTTACCGGAGCCCCTCGATACGCGCGAAGGCGCCCTCCGGCAGTCCGGCATCAACGGAAGCGATGACCTCTTCATGTTTGTCAAACGGAAGCTGACCGGACTGGAGCCCAACCGGACCTACGCGGCCACCTTCTCGGTCCGGCTGGCGACCAACGTGGCGGACGGGACGGTGGGCATCGGGGGCAGCCCCGGCACCAGCGTGTTCGTCAAGGCCGGACTGGCCACCTCCGAACCCACGACCGTTCGTGACGACCTCGACCACTACCGCCTCACCCTCGACAAGGGCAACCAGGCTACGGAGGGCGAAGACGCGATCATCCTGGGCGACCTCGCCAACGGCACCCCGGAAGATACTTACGTCCTGAAGGAACTGACCAACGCAACTCCCTTCGCGGTACAGGCTGACGCGAACGGGGAACTCTGGTTTTTCGTGGGTACGGATTCCGGCTTCGAAGGCAGGACCACCGTCTACTACGATGCGATCACAGTAGACCTGAGGTAGCGGACCGCCGCCCCCTACTCGTAGACTACGGCGTCGGCCCTGGCCCCCTGCCCGGTGACTACCTTGTCCGCGCCGGGCCGCCCGCCCGTCAGGTGCAGGTTGATGGTTTCGGACAGGGGGCCGAGGACCCGCACGAAGGTTTTATTGTCCTGCCCGAACTGCACTTCGCTCACCTGCTGGTTCTTGGAATTGTAGAAGGTCATGGCCGGTCCCTCGGCCTGGGTGATCCGGATGTTGCGGAAGCTCATGCCGTCGCCGTCGATGACGGTGATCCCGTTGCGGGTGTGGAAGATGGCATCTTCCAGGGTTACGTTTTGCAGATTCATTTCGGGCAGGCCCTGAAACCGGGCGGCGGTCTCCGACTGAGTGACGCGAATGTCACGCATATGAATATTACGGAAGGAGGGCGTCTCCTCCGTAACCGGCAGGAGGGTTTCGTCGCGGGCCTCGGTTTCGGCGCGCTGGGTGTCCTCGAGGATCGGGGAGTTGCCGCCGTAGAAAAGGTTGAACCGGATGGCTTCGGTGGGGATACGCACCATATCGATGTCTTCGATCCAGATGTTCTCTACGATCCCGCCCCGGCCCCGGGTGCTCTTGAAGCGCAGGCCCACGTCGGTGCCGATAAAGGTGCAGTGGGCGACTTTCACGTTCCGCACGCCGCCCGACATCTCGCTGCCTACCACAAAACCACCGTGACCGTGGTAAACGGTATTGTGGGAGACGATCACGTTCTCGGTAGGTACGCCGCGGCG
The DNA here is from genome assembly GCF_003390915.1 of Lewinella sp. IMCC34183. Classification (GTDB taxonomy): domain Bacteria; phylum Bacteroidota; class Bacteroidia; order Chitinophagales; family Saprospiraceae; genus Neolewinella. Next base: position 32,130 of record NZ_QMEM01000010.1, read on the forward strand.
GCGGCCGTCTTCGTCCTTGCCGGACTTGAAGCAGATCGCGTCGTCGCCGACATCGAAGGTGTTATTGTAAATGAGGACGTTCCTGCACGACTCCAGGTCGAGGCCGTCGCCGTTCTGGGAGTACCAGGGGTTGCGTACTTCGAGGTTACGGATGATCACGTTCTCGCACATGAGGGGGTGGATGTTCCAGGCCGGCGAGTTCTGGAAGGTGGGTCCGTCCAAGAGTACGTTCCTGCAGTTGACCAGGCTGACCATGACCGGCCGGAGGTAGTCCTTTACCTCCTCGAACTGCTCGCGGGTGGTCAGGTCGGGTACGTTGAAGTTGGCGCCGGTATCGGCCCGTTTGTACTCCTCGGAGGGGTACCAGATCTTGCCGTCGTCGCGGAGTACGCCGCCGGACTTCACCAGCTTGTTCCACCGGGGGGGTGGCATTTTATCCTTCTTCACGGGGCGCCACGCGTCGCCGGATCCGTCGAACACGCCACGACCGGTAAAGGCGATGTTCTCCAGGTCACGGCCGTTGATGGGTGAGGTACTACGGAAGGTATTGAGCCCCTCGAAGCTGGTTTCCACCAGCGGATACAGGTCCTTGTCGGTACTGAAGATCACCAGGGCGCCCGCGTCGGTGTGAATACGGATATTGCTTCGCAGGGTGATCGGACCGGTGAGCCACATGCCGCGGGGGATGCGGACGGTGCCGCCTCCATTAGCGGCTACATCCGCAATAGCGTCGGTGATGGCCCGGGAATTCAGGGTCTGGCCGTCGCCGACCGCCCCAAAGTCAGTGATACTTACTTCGTAGCCGGCGAAGACGGGCTCCTGTACCCGTGGCATATCAAAGGGGAGGTCGGTATACAATTCGTCCGGGGTAACGCCCCCGGGTTCCGCCTGGGCGGCGACAGCAGTCGGATAGTAAGCGACGATCAGCAGGAGGAACAGGGAAACGTAGGTGGGCATGGCAGGTGCAGGATTGACTTAACGACCCAATATGATGCTTCACGACAACTTTCGGCCTCCCGCAATCATCCTTCCTCCCTCAGGATTTCACATCGATAGGTAGCCCGGCACCTTTCTCCTCTATCCGCCCCACTGCACCCGCGCCCCGGCGCCTGGGATCCAAAGCCCTGCAATGGTAACGCCCTGCGGGTTTCGGCGCCGTGGTCACCTCGTTCACGGTCTCCCTCCAGCTTCCCCGCGCCCACCGCAATAGGACATAGTTGGCCTCGTATACATCAACATTGCTTATATATTTTCCACCAACTCTTTTCCCCGGAATAATTACCGGCCATGTATTGTTAAAGTTGGATTAAGCAAAGGGGGATTACACGGTAATCTGCAAGTCGCCGTATTAGTTTCGAGGTATTGCCAAACTGTACTGGCAACCCAAAGCCTTTGTATGAAACTTACCGTTACCCCGATTTTCGTGGCCCTCTGCCTGCTGCTGGCTTCCGGCTGCGCCAGCATCGTCAGCAAGAACCGCTACGACGTGACCATTAGCAGCACGCCCTCCGACGCCGACATCGTGATCACCGACCGGAAGGGGCGGCAGATCTACCGCGGCACTACGCCCGCTACGGTGCCCCTGAAGTCGAGCGGCGGATTTTTCACCAAGGCGGATTACCTCGTTGGCTTCGAGAAGGCCGGCTACGACCGCCGCGTCGTGCCGATCCGGTTCAAGCTCGATGGCTGGTACTTCGGCAACATCGTGTTCGGCGGGCTGATCGGTCTGCTGATCGTGGATCCGGCCACCGGTGCGATGTACAAGCTTGCCACCGAATACGTGAGCGAGACCCTCCAGCCCAGTTCCTCGGCCGGGGCGGGCGGGGAAAGCCTGAAGGTGTACGCTCTCAGCGATATCCCGGCGGAGTGGCGTGAGCACCTGGTGCCGATGGAGGAATAATTTCCCTACTTTCCCGGAAACGCCATCCGGAATATGCTCCTGTTTTTCCTCCTTTGCCTCCTACTCACCGCCGGTTTCGCTGCTCCCCTGCGCGCGCAGAACTGTTCGTGTGCGAGCGCCCTGACGGAAACCTGGGGCTACCTGCAGGAGATCCCCGCCTACCGGCAAAACTGCCGCGGCAACCCGGCGTGTGCCGCCCGCTACCGCGAGCTGCTGCGCGGTGCGCCGGCGGAAGCCAGTGGCCTGCCCTGCTACCTCTTACTGACCGAGCTCACCTCCCTGGTAAAGGACGGCCATACGGCGGTATTCGGCGCGGTAGCGGATACGGTCGCCCGCCACGGGGCCGTCGGCTCCTCCGGCGCGGGGGCAGCGGATTTCGGGCCGGACCCGGCGGGACTTTACTACGGCGGCGGCTACGCCTTCGCGCTTCGGCCGGAGGCCGGTACGAACCGCTACCTGCTCACCCTATCCGCAACGGCCGGGGACCGCTGGGCCGTCGGCGATACCCTGGCCTACCTCACTCCGCTCGGCAACCGCCGCTACCGCTACAGCGGATCCCGACCGAGCGACGGACGCCTGATCACCTTCACGGAAGCTATCCGTTCGGGAGCCTTCGCGGCTATGGAGATCCGAAAAGACACCTCGACGGAAGCTTACGTCAGTTACCCGGGCGCGGAAATCTACGCCTACGAAGCGCTGTCCGGCGATATCGACTACCTGCGCCTCGGCGATTTTAACTCCTTCCAGCCCACCCTCCGGGAGGCCGAGGCCTTCTACGCTACCTTGCCCCCTAGGCTGACGGGTAAATACCTCATTGTGGATCTACGCGACAACACCGGCGGTGGACAGCGCAATTCCAATGTGGTGTACCGCATCCTCCGCCGTGCCCGGAGCGATTACCAGCGGATCGTCGTCCTCATCAATCATAGCACGACCAGCAACGCCGAGCAGTTTGCCCTACGGCTATCGCGGTGGAAGCAGGTCACCCTGGCGGGGGAAGCCTCCCGCGGCGTGCTGACGTACGAATTACAGGGAGAGCAGCGGACCATCGGCTGTGGACACTTCGTCCTGCGGCTCGCCACCAAGCGGATCCCACGCTACCAGCCTTACGAGGGAAGTGGTGTACCGCCGGAATGGGCACTGGACCCTACCCGACCGTGGATACCCCAGGTGGTCGACCGATTGGGCGAATAGCCGATAGCTCCGGAATTAGCGGCAGGCGCGAACCCGGAGCCCCCCGCATACGGTATGGGTAATACACTACCCAAACCAACCTACCATGGAAGACCGTGCCCTACAAGAATTTGCCAACGACCTGATCGATCTTACCGACGACGATCTGGTCCAACGCTACAACGATGATATGGCCACAGACGCCTGGAAAGAAGCGTCCACCGGCTATACCGATGTCATGTACCGGGAATTTGCGAGCCGCGACCTGGACATTGCCGCCATCACCGACGGCGACTCCCTCGTCTACAACGGCCCCGTCACCATTGACGACGGCATCGTAAAGCTGCTGCGGGACGTGTAAGAAATTTTAAATCTGAAATTTCAGATTTAAAATTTACTCTCCTCCTTCCTCTTCGATTTCCTCGGCCATCTGCCGCTCCACGATCTCGCTGTAATACCCTCCGTTGGCGAGCAGTTCCTCGTGGGTCCCTACCTCGGCAATGCGCCCCTGCTCGAGGACGATGATCTTGTCGAAAGTGAGGTGGCCGTAGATGCGGTGGGTAATGATGATGGACGTCTTGTCCTGCAGCGCCTCGTTGAAGTACCCGAGAATCTGCTGCTCCGTATTGGTATCGACGGCACTGAGGCTATCGTCCAGGATCACGATATCGGGGCGCTTGATGAGGGCGCGGGCGATGGAGACGCGCTGCTTCTGCCCGCCGGAAAGGGTGACGCCCCGCTCGCCCACCAGGGTATCGAAGCCAAGGGTAAGCCCCTCGATATCCTTGTAGACGGCGGCGTACTTCGCGAACTGTTCGATCTCCTGATCCGACGGATCGTGGTCGGCCCCGAAGGCGATGTTGGCCTTGATGGTGTCGGAGAAAAGGAACACGTCCTGGGGCACGTAGCCGATCTTGCGGCGCAGGTTGGCAAGGCCCATCTCGCGGACATCCTGACCGTCGACCAGGATGCGGCCGCTCGTCACGTCGTACATCCGCAGCAGGAGATCCGCCACCGATGTTTTACCGGAACCGGTACGCCCGATGATCGCCAGTTTCTCGCCGGCCTTCAGTTCGAAGCTCAGGTGATCGATGGCCTTGATGCCCGTGTCTGGGTATTCGAAGGTTACGTCCTCGAAGGTGATATTACCTTCTAGGGCGCCCCGGTACTCCGGGTCGGGGTCGGTGATGACCGGCTTGGTATCGAGAAATTCGTTGATCCGCTTCTGGCTGGCGGCGGCCTGCTGTACGATACTGGCGATCCAGCCGATGGCCGTCACCGGCCAGGTGAGCATATTGACGTAGATCACGAACTCGGCGATGTTACCGGCGGAAATCTCCCCGGCCACAACCTGTAATCCGCCCACGTAGACCGTAAGTACCGTAGCCGCCCCAACCATGAAGACCATCAGCGGAAAGAACCACGCGTCCACCTTAGCGAGGTTTACGCTCATGTCCTTGTATACGTCGCTCTGGCTCGAGAAATACTGCACCTGCTGCCGCTCGCGGACGTAGCTCTTCACCACCCGGATGCCCGAGAAAACCTCCTGGGCAATACTGGTCAGCTTGGACAGCTGCTGCTGGATGAGCGTCGAGCGGGTATGAATGATGTTGCTGACGTAGTAAATGCTGACCGCCAGCACCGGCAGGGGGATCAGGGTGTACAGCGTGAGGGTGGGGCTCACCGCGATCATACTGGCGATGACGAAGATGATCGTCGAGATCAGGTTGGCGCAGTACATCACGGCCGGCCCCAGGTACATGCGTACCTTGTTGACGTCCTCGGTGATCCGGTTCATCAGGTCACCGGTGTTGTTACGCTTGTAAAACTCCAGGCTCAGGTCTTCGTAGTGGTCAAAGATCACTTCCCGCAGGTCGTACTCGATGAGGCGCGACATGACGATGATGGTCTGCCGCGTCAGGTACAGGAAAAAGCCCATGATCAGCGCCAGCAGTAACACCAGGCCCGCGAAGAGCATCAGCGTGTGGCTGAGAATTCCGAAGAACTCCCCCTGCACCTCGAATCCGTCATAGATCCGGTAGGTATTGACGTAGTCGATCACGAGGTCGAGCGCCTCCCGGATCACCTGCGGTTGCAGTACCTGGAAGTAGTTGGACACGCAGATGAAGACGATCCCCAGCGCGAGGCGCCAGCGGTACTTCCAGAAGAATCGGTTGAGGAACTTTAATTCGCGCAAAAGGGGGCTCGGGGTACGGGGTGGAAACGGTCGGCTGTTGGAACGTTTGGTCGCCCGGATAGTTGGTACGGAGGTGCCTCCTGCTTCAGACTTCCTACTTCTATAGTTCCACGCAGGCTTCCTGTATCCATTCCAGCTCCTCTCCCTCGAGCAGGGGGGCTACCCCTTCTAGTACCCGGCGGTGGTAGTCGTTCAGCCAGTTGCGCTGCTCGGTGGTGAGCAGCGTGGGGTCGATAAGGCGGCGGTCGATGGGAAACAGGGTGATCGTCTCGAAGTACAGCCACCCCTCCTGCTCCGATTCCTGCACCACGACGAGGTTTTCCGTGCGGATGCCGTATTCACCCGTGCGGTAATAGCCGGGCTCGTTGCTCAGCACCATGCCGGGCTCGAGGGGGTGCTGGGCGGCGGGCGATTTGGGGTTGGGACTGATGCCCGCGGGCCCTTCGTGGACGTTGAGGAAGAAGCCGACGCCGTGTCCGGTACCGTGGCCGTAGTTGAGTTGTTCGGACCAGAGGGGCCCGCGCGCCAGCACGTCGAGCTGAACGCCGCTGGTCCCTGCAGGGAAGCGGGCACGAGCCAGGTCGATGTGCCCCTGCAGCACCAGGGTGAAGTGGCGCCGCTGCTCCTCCGTCGGATCCCCGAGGGCAAAGGTGCGCGTGATGTCCGTGGTGCCGTTCTGATACTGCCCGCCGCTGTCGAGCAGCAGGATACCCGCCCGCCGCACCTGCGCGGCCGTGTCCGGGGCGGCGTGGTAGTGCACGATGGCCCCGTTGTCGTTGTAGCCCACGATGGGGTTGAAGCTTTCGCTTACGTAGTGGGGATATTCGGCGCGGAAAGCCGCCAGTCGCTTTCCGATCTGGTATTCGGTGACGCCTCCGTCGAGGGCACCGTCCAGCCAGCGCCGTAACCGCAGCAGGGCCACGGCGTCGTGCGCCATCACCTCGCGCAGGTGCGCCAGGGCGGTAGGGTTCTTTTTAGCTTTCCAGTGCGGGATCGGGCTCTCTACGCCGCCCGCTTCCAGCCCGCCGGCGGCGGTGGCCAGGAAGACGGAGGTCGTGCCGGGGTCGAAGCCGATGTCCGCGTCCCGGGCGTTCAGGTGGCGGAGGTAATTAGCCGCCTCGCGGTACGGGAGCCGCTTCAGTTCCGGGAGCTGCTCGGCCCAGGGGGCGAGGGCCTCGTTCTGCTCCGCGAATACGGCGTGGTCGCCCCGGCGCCCCGCGACGAAGTAGCCCACCATCAGGGGGTTGAAGTCGATATCGGTGCCCCGCAAATTGAGCAGCCAGGCCAGCTCGTCGAGGGCCGAAACCAGGTAGTAGTCGAGTTGCCGCTCCGTCATCCAGTCGGTCAGCTGCCTGAGCCGGCCTTCCCAGCGCTCCCCGCTGAAATCGGCGAGGTGCTCGCTCACGGGCCGGTTGGGCAGGTCGGGCCGGTCCTTCCACACGAAGCCAAAAAGATCGTGGTCGGTTTTGAGGTGGAGGTCGGCGCCTTTGAGCTTCTTGGCCAGGCTGCGGGCGGCGCGGGCGCTGAAGACGCGGCCGTCGACGCCGACGGTCTGCCCGTCGAGCAGGTGCTCCGTCAGCCAGTCGGCGTACTCGGGGGTGTGGGGCGTCTTGAGCCTCATCAGCTGGATACCAGTACCCGCCAGTTCCTCCTCGGCCTGCAGGAAGTAGCGGCTGTCGGTCCAGAGGCGCGCCTCGTGCAGGGTTACGACCAGGGTACCCGCCGAGCCGGTGAAGCCACTGACCCATTCGCGGGCCGCCCACCGGGGGGCCGGATATTCGCTCTGGTGGGGGTCGGTGCTGGGAATAACGTAGGCATCCAGCTGATACTCCAGCATTTGCTGCCGGAGGGCGTTGAGTTTTTCGGGGGCGGTCATGCCGGCAATATAATTCACCGAGACGGCGGATCGCGGGTGCCGGTGCCTTACCTTCAGGGAAAAGACCAAGGGTTTCATGGACGAATTTTCCTATCACCACAAATCGGCCCTGGGCGCGGTAGCGTTCAATATGCTCTGGGCGGCCGTGCTGGGCTATTTCTTGTCGGATAGCGAAGGAGCCGGAATAACCTGGTCGGCGGTCGGCACCGCACTGCTTTTCAGCTTTGTCATCTACCTCATTCATTTTGGCTTCCTCTTCAACAACACCTTACAGCTAGGCGGTGGAAAACTCACCCTTCACCGGCGGATCGGCAAGTCGCGCGAAGTACCGCTGTCCGCTATCCGCCGGTTTCGCGTTGCGGAGTACCGGGGCCATGCGGGACATAAATTTCGGGAAATGAGGATCCGGTACGCAGACCAGCACCTCCGGTTCAATGTTTCGGACCTGGCCGAGGAGGAGGCGTTTATCCGGGCGCTCGAGTCACGCCTCGACGGCCGGGCCACCGTGTTGGACGAACCGGAGGATCCTACTCCCCTCGACTTTATCCAGCGGCAGCTGGAACGGCTGCGGCCGTAGCCGGACGGGCAGTCCGTAGCTTTGTCCCATGTTCGAACTGCATCGCCTACTCCGCGACGACGACCGCTCTCCAGAAACCCGCCGGACCCCGGGGGGGGTGTATAACCTGCTGCCCAATTCGGACACGGCCGGGGGCTACGTCGAGCATTACCAGCGCGATGCCCAGGAGTTCGACTACTTCTCCGCGCCCGACGATCCCGCCACCCGGCACGAGAACGCCCGCCTCCACCAGGAGATCCTCCGCCACCTCCCCGTCTCCGCCCGTACCGTCCTGGACGTGGGCTGCGGCAACGCCTGGGTAGCATCCGAACTGCTCCCCGGAAAGGAGGCCGTGATCAGTTTCGACATCGCCCTGCGCAACGCTACCGAGGCCATTCGCCGTTACCCCGCCCCCAATCACTACGCCGTCACCGGCGACGTACTGGACCTTCCCTTCCGCGACGACGCGGTCGACGCGATCATCTCCTCCGAGGTCATGGAGCACGTACCCGATGTGCCGCTCTACCTCCGCAACCTGGTGCGCGTCCTGCGGCCGGGCGGCACCATCGTCATCTCGACCCCGTACAACGAGCGGATCCAGTACTCGTTGTGTATCCACTGCAACCGCCCCACCCCGCTGCACGCCCACCTGCACAGCTTCAACGAGCGCCTGGTTGCCTCCCTCCTCGATCCGATTCCCGACATCACCTACCGCCTGGAGAAACTATCCAACAAGGCGCTCCTGCACCTGCGCTCCCATAAGGTGCTCGCTCCCCTCCCCTACCGCGCCTGGCGGACCGTCGACCGTCTCGCTAACCGGCTACTCGACAAGCCTGCGCGACTGGTGATCGTGATCGAGAAGCTGTAGGCTACTCTTCTCCCCCCCCCCACATCGGATGTGCACCCCGCTCCACATCCGATGTTGAGGACATCCGATGTGGGCCTCTTCCCGGTAGGTAGGCGGGTGCGCGGGTGCGGTAAAAGCTCGCAAGCAATTGAATTTCATGGCTTTAAACGAAAGTCAGAATCCGACTACATCCGATGTGCCACCTCGAATGCTAGCAAGCTCCCACATCCGATGTGGGGGACATCCGATGTGGGGCTACACCCACCAATAGGCCAGGAACAGGGACGCAGCGTAGAGCGCATACCAGCGCAGGTCAGCGTATCCCCGCCAAGTGATCCCCGTGCGGTACCGCAGGTAAAGAACGAGGCATAGCTCATGAAAGTAACTAGCGATGACCGTGGCCCAAATGATCCCCAACAGGCCGTAGCGCGGAGCCAACAGCAGGGAAAGCACGACGTTGACGACGAGCTCCAGCACCCCGAGGAGGTAAATCCGGCGGGTCAGTTTGAGGGCGGTCAGGACCGTCATCGCGAAGACCAGGCGGCAGCCCACCACCAACAGGAAGGTGCGGAATACCGGCAGACTCTCGGCAAAGAGAGGGGTAAATACCCACGTCCACCAAAGGTGAGCCGTGAGCATCATGAGCAGGCTCAGCAGAAATATGCCGTGGAACAGTAGCCGGGACTGCTCCCGTAGCAGCTTGAGGCCCTTCCCCTTGTCCCGGGCGATGAGCGGGATGGCCACGACCGTCATACCGCTGATCAGGGCCGCCAGCAACGGCAATTCCCGGACCCCGTACCGAAATACGGCGAACACCTCCTCGTCGCCGCCCGACCAGTAATTGACAATCCACGGATCGACGGCCCCCACCAGGGCAGCCACGGCGGCGTAAGCCACCAGGGGGCGGCTCTCCCGCAGCCAGTCGCGCATATCGGTCCCGAATGCGGCCGGCGGGTCGGTGACCGGTGCCTTGGCTCGGAACCGGGTCCATACCAGTACCAGCAGGGCCTTTGCACCCGCGAATCCCGCCAGACAGCGGAGTGCCACCGACAGGTCGTGCCCCAGGTACAAAGGAAGCAGGAACGAGGCGACCAGCCCCGCGGCGTTGACGACCGCGTAGGTGATCAGCAGGCGGACGGCTCCCTCCAGCACCAGCCCCTGCTCGAAGCAAAAGGAAGGCCAACGCGCCAGCAGCAGTACGAAGAAATAATACCACCCCGGCGGCGGCCCCGTCAGTTGGAGCAAGCGAAAGAGCGGATCGTGAAGCAGGGCAGCCAGCAAAAGCAATCCGGCGGAAAGGCCGCCCGTCACAGCTACGGCCCGGCGGGCAAATACGGGCGCCGCCCCCTCACCGAGCCGGCCGGCGTGCACTAGGAATCCCTGGAGTAATCCGGTAGTCCAGCCGAAGCCGAGCACGAACCCTACGAACAGGAGCGTCTCCCACTCGCCGATGGCCGCCCGTGACACGCCCAGGCGGGGCAGCAGCAAGGCGATGAGTATATACGCCCCCTGACGGGCGGCCTGGTTGAACTGCCCGGCGCGGACCAGTCCGTTAGCGGTCAACCGTATGGTGGGTGAGTGTCATGCCGTACTGCTTCATTTCCTCCAGGACGGGCTCGTAGACCTCGCGCATGGTGGGAATGTGTACGCCGGTGGCGTGAATCTTGCCTTCGCTCATCAGGCGGACGAAGATGCCCAGCGGCAGGCCTACGAGGCGTGACATGGCGGTGTCATCGGAGTTTTCGCCCTTCATGACCAGGTTGGAGATATCACGCTTCTCCTTGCCGTCAATGCGGTAATCGATCTGGTGCTGCATGACGATGAGATCCTTGTCGTTGGGCTGCAGCTTCCACTTGTCTAGAAGGAGGTTTTCCAAAATGAGGGCCGGCGTGGCTCCCTTCAGCCGGATGCGTTTTTTACGGAACAGGCCGAGCCAGGTCAGGCGTTTCATCACCTCCCCCTTGGGCTCGAGCTTAAGCATGGTGGCGATGCGGTCCTTGACGGAGCCGGGGCCGCTGGGTGCAAGGGCTTCCATCAACTCGTGATACGTCAGGTTTTCGCTGTCGAGGATCGGGAAGTCGCCGTCGGTCATTCCGATGCGGACCAGCGCGTTCCAGGCCGCGCAGTAGCCCGGGTAGCGCAGCGTACCGCGCAGAATGGTGGGGATGTGTTCCAGTCCGTACTGGGAGCGGTACAGGAGACTGTCGCGGTTGGCGTAGGCCTCGAAGGTGCCGATACCGGGGATATCCACGTCCCAGGTATGTCCGAAGAGGCGGTAGTACGGCAGGTACTTGAGCTTACCTTCCTCGAGGTACTGGGCGGTACCCTGTCCGGCCAACACTACGTTGCGGGGGTTCCAGGTGAATTTGTAGCCCCAGGGGTTGTCGTTGCTTTCCGGGGAAACGAGTCCGCCGGTGAAGGAACGGAAGGCGGTGACCGTACCCCCCATTTCGCGGATGGCATTGATGCGCTGCATGGCCGACATATGGTCGATACCGGGATCCAGGCCCATCTCACCCATGAAGATGAGCTCACGGTTACGGGCTTCGTCGCCCAGCCGGTACAATTCCTGGCTGACGTAACTGGCCGTGACGAGGTGCTTCTTGAGGCGGATGCAGTCCTGCGCTACTTCAATATGGAGGTGGGCGGGCAGCAGGGACACGACGATATCGGAGCGGCCGATGAGTTCGCGGCGGTCGTTGGTCTTGGTCACGTCGAGCCAGGCCGTGGTGCCCCGGGGGTGATTATTCACCTTCGCGGCGGCGGCGGCAGGGTCGGCATCGGCGACGGTGACGTTCCATCCGAGCGCTTCGCTGTTGTCCAGTGCGTATTTAATGAGGGCGCTGGAGGACCGGCCGGCGCCAATGATCAGGATTCTGGAGGACATGGGTGCAAGGTACGTCGAGGGGATAGTAGTGTAGTACTGTAGTACTGTAGTAGGTGAGGTTGCGGCAGCGCCGCCAAGGTTCGCCGCTTCATCCGGTAGCTACGAAGAGGCGAAGGAGTGACAGCCGTAATTAAACGGAGGTAATCGCACGTATTCGAATTACTGACGACTCCGGTAGGGCGATGACCGGACATTTAGCGAAAAGCATTTCGTGCCGACTTCCAACTTCCGACACTGGCTGGCGGATCAGCGCGCTCCTTCGTGCAAACTCGCTTTACCGGTTGAGCAAAACCTTACCGCCGGAAGAGCACCGGCGGCAGTGGGATCAACTCATTCGGTGCTCAGGGTCCGTATGCGCAAATCCAGGTGAGGCATATGCTCGCCGTAGGTACCCTAATCACTTCAGATCGAAAATTTTCGACTGCATAGCTGAAAACTAGGAGACACAGGTTTGGCCAGATAGCGCAAGGTCACTACCGTACCTGTCGGAACCGCACAACAAAAACTACCGTGCAGCGTCCGGGGAGACTGGGCGGCTGCGCTCCTGCCTGCTGGCAAACCCGAAGCAGTTTCCACCAAAAGGAATCACCCACTTCGAATCTCGGAGTGGGTGATGCTACAGTACTATTGTACTACGAAACTACCGTGGTGATCAGCTTTCCACCGCTTCCTCCTCGAGGATGGTGTCGTCTACCAGCACGCGGGAGCAGTGCTCACAGGCCATGAGGCGCTTACGCTGGCTGATCTCAAGCTGCTGCTGGGGAGGGATGGCATTGAAGCAACCACCACAGGCATTACGCTCGACGGTGACGACGGCGAGGCCGTTGCGATAGTTGGAGCGGGTCTTATCGTAGGCGCGCAGGAGGCGGTCCTCGATCAGCTTACGCTGCTTGTCGGACTGCCGGCGCAGTTTCTTTTCTTCCTTCTCGGTCTTGGCGATGATGCTCTTGAGCTCTTCCTGCTTGACTTCGAGCAGCTTCAGCTTGGCGTCGCGGCGCTCCTTGGTGGCGTCGAGGGTCGCTACGCGACCTTCCAGTTCCTCACCGGCGGTCTTGGCCTTCTTCTGGCTGAGTTGGATTTCGAGCCGCTGCATCTCGGTCTCCTTCATGAGGGCCTCGTACTCGCGGTTGTTCTTGACGTTGTTCATCTGCTCCTCGTAGCGGCTGATGAGCATGTCGGACTCGTTCATGTTGGCTTCGTGGCGGCTGATCTCGGTACGAAGCTCGTCCACGATCCCTTCGGTGCGGTTGATGCGGGTTTCGAGGCCGGCGATCTCGTCTTCGAGGTCGCTCACCTCCATGGGGAGCTCTCCTTTGAGGATCTCGATCTCGTCGATCTGGGAGTCAATGAGTTGCAGGCGATACAGTTCGCGCATTTTTTCTTCGACCGTCAGTTCGGTGGGGGCAGCAGCAGCCATGCAGAATAGCTTTATTGATGTTAAAGGGTGCCTTTAACCTACGTAATAGCGTACCGGGTTGGTATTTCGCTCCGTGGAAAGGACCGCAAAGGTAGTAAATTCTTTAGTTAACAACTCCGCAAGTAATTGAGTTGTAAACTGTTCGCTTTCGTAGTGTCCGATGTCGCAGATGACGATGCTTCCGTCGGCATCAAAGAACTCGTGGTACTTATAGTCGGCGGTGACAAAGACCTGGGCACCGGCGGCTTTTGCATCCGGTAGCAGGAACCCGCCCGCGCCGCCGGCTACGGCCACAGTGCTCACCTCGCCGCCCAGCAAGGGCGTATGCCGCACCACTTCGGCCTGCATGCGCTCCCTCAGCAGGGAGAGAAATTCGTTTTCGCTTACCGGCTCCGGCAGCTCACCCACCATCCCGGAACCGACCGTCCCCTCCTCGTTCTTGGACCGCAGCAGCCGCAGGTCGCGCAGTCCCAGCTGCTCGGCGATCCGCTCGTTGACGCCGTTGACGCGGACGTTGTCGAGGTTGGTATGAATGGCGTAGATCGCGATATCGCGTTTGATGGCCTGGATGACCGTTCGCTCGACGTAGTTAGTACCGTTCAGCTGTTTCAGCCCGCGGAATACGATCGGGTGGTGGGCCACGACGACATTGCACCCGCGCTCCACCGCCTCGTTGATGATGGCTTCGGTACAGTCGAGGCTGGTCAATACGCCAGTTACCTCCCAGCTGGGGTCACCCACGATGAGGCCGGCGTTGTCGTAGCTTTCCTGCAGGTGGGGCGGGGCGATGGTCTCTAGGTAGTCGATGAGTTGCTGGATGGTCGTCATGGGTGGGAAGGTAGGGCTACGGGAGAACGTGTGGGGGAAGTACTGGCTGGGCTACCAACCAACGCGACAAATTTCAACGCAGATCGCCTACGGCTAACACAGGTCGGTGCGCTGGTCGCAGCGTAACGCAGATTAGCTTCGCTGCTGCCTTCGGCGGTTCCCACACCACTCCGGATTCCTCAGATCACGTTCGCGCTTCGTGCTCCCGCCCGCCGGACAACACGCGCGGAGCCCTGCGGGCCAACCCAAAAACGCCAAGACTCAACAACGCAACAACTAACTACCTACCACCTGCAGCCGGTCAATGATCCGCGTAGTGCTCTGGCCGTCGACGAAGGGGAGCACGATCACTTCCCCGCCCATGGCGCGGACTTCCGGGGCACCGACGATCTCGTCCGCGATGTAGTCGCCGCCTTTGACCAGGATATCCGGGCGGAGGGCCTTGATGAGGTTGATGGGGGTATCTTCCTCGAACGCGATGACGCCGTCGACGAAAAAGAGGCTGGCCAGCAACTGCATGCGCGCCTCGAGGGGCATCACGGGCCGGGAATCGCCCTTGAGCCGCCGGACGCTGGCATCGCTGTTGACGCCCACGATCAGGCGGTGGCCCAAATTGGCAGCCTGCGCGAGGTAGGTCAGGTGGCCGGGATGCACGAGATCGAATACCCCGTTGGTGAACACGGTACGCTGGCTGACCGTCCGCCAGCCACACCGGCGGCGGCTCAGGTCGTTGAGCGGAAGAAGCTTATCGGAAACCAGTTCGAGTCGAGTCATGGCGAATATTCGCTGAGTAATTAGGCGTCGACGTTCAAGCTACAGCATATTCCCGGCACCACCGCACCTTTCCCTGTAAATCGGAAATCAAACTCACCAAATAAAACTCAACTAATTGTCGATCAGCAACTTAGCTACGCACGCCCGCCCGGTAGCGAGCCCACGCGTTGTAAATCAATCGAAACGGCATGACGATCGAGGCCACGATCGCCCACACACCGAAGAAGCGGTATTCGGCGTGCATATAGCTATCGATCGTCCGCCCCAACTCGGGATCGAGGCTCCGGATGAGGATATCCGGCCCCCGCTCGTCAAAGTAAATCACGAAGGCGTTGAAGGCCTGCACCATGTAAAACACGAGGGGGATCAGCACCATGGCGATCGCGGCCTGGAGGAGGAGTTGGTCGCGCAACCAGCTCACGTGCAGCAGAAACAGGTAACGCGTGAGTGTCACGGCCGTAACCACGTAGATGAAGTTGGGTACGTAGAACGGAAAATCAGGTACCGTGCTGTAGATGGGCAGCACGACCATCCCCGCCAGGACCAGCGCAAAGGCCCACCAACTGGCTTCGAAGATGGCCGTAACTCTTCCCTTACTGCTGTCCAAAATGGTCGCGGATCTTCTCAAATAGCTCTACGCCAATGTTATCCTGCGCTTCCTCGGTGGCCGCGCCGATGTGGGGCGTAGCGCTGACGCGGGGGTGCTCAAGAAGGTCACGACGGGGGTTCGGCTCCCCGACGTACACGTCCAGAGCCGCCCCGGCGATCTTGCCACTGTTGAGGCCGTCCAGCAGGGCATCCTCGTTGATTACGCCACCGCGGCTGGTGTTGGCGATGATGACGCCGTCCTTCATGCTAGCAATCTCGCCGGCTCCGATGAGGTCGCCGCCGGGAACGTGGATCGTGATGTAGTCGGCCTGGGCAAGGGCTTCCTGCAGGGGTACGGTCTGGAGTTCGAAGTCGAGGCTACGGCCGTCGGCGAAGTCCAGCTTCACGGTATCCTTCTCTTTGTATAGATCGACGGGCAGCACCTTCATGCCCATGCCCAATCCGATCCGGGCGGCGGCAATACCGATGCGGCCGAAGCCGATGATGGCCAGGGTGCGGCCCCGCAGTTGCTGTCCGCCGGCGTAGGCCTTCTTGAGGTTGTTGAAGTCGCCGTCGGCGGCGGTGAGTTCCCGGTTGGAGCGGTGCAGGAAGCGGCTGAGCGCGAAGAAGTGGCCGAAGACCAGCTCCGCTACGGCCTCGCTGGAGGCGGCGGGGGTATTGTAGGTGGGAATTCCCTTACTCTCGGCGTACTCGTGGTCGATGTTGTCGATGCCCACGCCACCCCGCAGGATGGCCTTGAGGTTGGGGCTGGCGTCGATCAGGTCCTTGCGCACCTTGGTCGCACTCCGGACGATGATGGCGTCGAAGTCGTTGAGCTTGGTCATCAACTCTTCCTGGGGAATCTTCTTGGTGACCACCTCGAAGCCGGCGTCTTCGAGCAGTTGTTGTCCGTTGGGGGCGATGCCATCGTTGGCGAGGATGCGGATCATAGCGTAGTAAATTTTGTGCGAAGATAGAAGGTATGAGTCGGTGGGTTGTTGTGTTGATGGCGTTCGCTTTGCGGGCGGGATTTCCGGCCGCCACCGCGCGTGCGGGACGTGCACCGGAGACCAATGGGTCGCTGTGCCGCCAGCCGCGCCGTAAGGCAACAACCCGTCACCCCTACAACCCTTACCTTTATAGCATGGTCATCGATATCGTCTGCCTAATCTTCCTGGCCTACGGCTTCTGGGTCGGCTACAGCCGGGGCATCATTTCTACGGTGCTCAGCCTGGTCAGCTATGTCTTTGGCGTACTGGCCGCCATGAAGTTCGGGCCCATCGCCGCCGACATGCTCTTCAATGCCTTTCCCGCCGTCACCAGCGCGGGGGCCTTCGTGCTGGGCGTGGTGCTGCTGTTCTTCCTAACCCTGGTGCTCTTCCGCATCCTGGCGCGCGGACTCACGGGCGTGCTCGAAAGCGTCAACATCAACTTCATTAACCAGGTGCTCGGCGGACTGCTCTCCGGCCTGTTCTTCACCTTCATTTATTCGGGGCTCGTCTACTTCGGCGACCGCAGCCGTCTCATTACCGACGAGGTGCGCGCCGACAGCATCACCTACCCGGTACTCGCCCAGTTGCCCGACATCGTGATCGACAACGCCCAGGCCATCTTTCCCATCTTCTACGATTTCTACGAACAGGCCGTCGACGCCATGGACCGCCTGCGCGACGGGGTCGACCGGCAGGAGTCGGATAGCATCTTTGACCTGGAAGAGTGATTTAGCACGGTAGTACCGTAGTTGGGGAGTACCATAGTGCTCGACTACCGTACTAAGAGACTGTATGACTATCAACGTGCATAAGGCGCCACACCAGTTCCTTTAGGAGTTCGGCTTCCCCCTTGCCAGCCAGGTTGCTGCCCACGCCCTTGCTTTTCAGATCATATTCCCGCAGCAGGGCAAAGACGGCGTACATCCCGTCGCGGTCGTAGTTTCTGGCGGTACGCTCGTAGTCGGCGAGGAAAAAGTCGAACCGCAGGCCGAGGGCACTCATGATCTCCTGGCGGCTCTCGCGCTTGGCGTGCAGCTCCTTGAGCAGAAAGACCTTGCTGAAGTAGTTGTAGAGACTTCCCGTCACCATCGGTAGCGGAGCGGCCTTGGGGTTGCCGCGAAAGTAGTTGAGGATGCGCGTGGCCTTCATCACGTCTTTGTGGCCGATGGCGCGCTGCAGCTCGAAGACGTTGTAGTCCTTGCTGACGCCCACCTGGTCCTCCACGATCTGGGTGGTGACCTCCGTCCCCTTGGGGAGGTTGAGCATGAGCTTGTCGAGCTCGTTGGTGATCTTGCCGAGGCTGGTGCCCAGGAACTCCGCTAGCAGGTTGCTCGCTTCCGGCTCGATCTTGTACTTGCGATCGCGCAGGTAGCCCGTGATCCAGGCGGGCACTTTATTATCGTACAGGCCCTTGGACTCGAAGACGATACCATTCTTCTTGATGGCCTTGGTTACGGCCAGGTTGCCATTCAGCTTTTTGTGCTTGTGGCTGATGACCAGCACCGTGGTGGGTGCCGGCTTTTCGGCGTAGCCCGCCAGTTCCTTGATGTCGCGCATGTCCTGGGCCTCCCGGAGGAGAATCAGTTGGCGCTCGGCCATCATGGGGAACCGGCGGGCGGCATCGACCACCTGCAGGTAGTCCGTGTCCTTGCCGTAGAGAATCGTCTGGTTGAAGGCGCGCTCGTGCTCGGCCAGGGCGTGCTCTTCCAGGGCCTCCTCGAGCTGGTCGATGAAGTAGGGCTCCTCTCCGTGGAGCAGGTAAACGGGGGAAAATTTCCGGGCCTTTATCGATTTCAGCAGGGCGGTGAAGTCCATACCCACGAAGGTAGGCTTACCACCCGAAACTCTATCGCTAGTCGCGTTCGGCTTCGATTTCTACGCGCCATCCATCGAGATTACCTTCAAGGGTAAGGTCATCTCCGTCGATCTCGATTTCAAGATCAGACTCATCCAATCTGATCTCTTTTCCGTTGTTTTTGATTTTGAAGTCAGAGGTTTCCCGCTCGACGTCGCCTTCCGAGTAGATGATAGTCATTTCAACTTCACCTTCACTAGGCCCCTCTTTCTCGAACTTCATTTCGAAGCTTGTAATATCGGCACCAATGTATTCTACTCCATCCTCGGTAAAGGACTCCACGTCCCAGGTGCCTTCCAACTGGGTGGTAACTTCAATGTTGGGATCAACGGTGACGTCATCCTCGTCCTTGTTGCAGCTGGTCAGGAACAGGCTGCTGCCAAGGAAAAATAACAGCATGAATTTAACAGGCGTATACATAAAATACCGTGAGTGAAATGCACCTCAGTGCGGTTAGGAAGTATAGTCAGCAATTACTGAACTATATGAATTTACGTCCGGCCTGAAACGTGATAAACAGGTATCCAAACCGGAATCGGGAATACAACATGGCGATTAAAATGCATTGGATCCGACGCGATATTTTTTGAATTCCAACCGGTCCAAGAGTGCAGACCGACAGCCAATTGCATAGCTATAAATTAGCCCCTCCCTCCCCTAACTAGCATTTTATAATGCCAAAAAACAGGAAATCCACATATTGGTCGGATATAACCGTCTGCGATAAAATCGTCCCTATTTTTACATGTAGCGCCGCTGCGTGTTAGACCATATTCTTGCACGACGATGTTCCACCACCGCGCGTCTTGCGGCGCATTCATACGGTCATAACCGGTTCTCCGTACCGGTACCCATTAGCTTTACGTACAGCGTAAGCCCGGCACCCGCGTCCGCGCCCTACGCGTCGAGCGTGCTTAGGGAATCGAGGATTACCCCGCAGGCCCACTCGATCTCCGCCGGCGTGATGGTGAGTGGCGGAGCGATCCGCAGGCTGCGCTCGTTGAAGAGGAACCAGTCGGTGATGAGGCCCCGCTCCAGGCAGCCCGCGATGGTGTGCTGGATCTCGTCGAAATCTTTCAGCTCGACCGCCATCCACAAGCCGGCCGAGCGTACCTCCCGGATGCGGGGGTGGACCAGCAGCCTGCGGAACAGCGCCTCTTTCTCCTTCACGCTGCCGATCAATTCAGGGTTGTCGGTAAGCGTCCGCAGGGTCGCCAGGCCGGCGGCGCAGCTCACCGGGTGGCCCCCGAAGGTGGTGATGTGGCCGAGTACGGGATTTTCGGTGAGGGCCTGCATGATGTCCCGGCCAGCAATGAAGGCTCCGAGCGGCATGCCACCCCCGAAGCCCTTGGCCAGCAGTAGAATATCGGGTACGATGCCGTACTGCTCGAAGGCGAAGAGGGTTCCCGTGCGGCCCATTCCCGCCTGGATCTCGTCGAGGATCAGCAGCGTACCGGTTTCCGTGCAGCGCGCGCGGACGGCCTGCATCCACTCCGGCCGCGGCCGGCGCAGTCCCCACTCCGCCTGTACGGTTTCCAGCACCACGGCCGCGGTTCGTTCGGTGATGCGGTCGAGGCTGGCATCGTCGTTAAATTCCAGGTGGCCGATCCCGGGCAGCAGGGGGTGGAACGGGCGGGTGAAGTCCTTGGGCCACATCAGGCTGGCCGCCCCCTGGGTACTGCCGTGGTAGGCGTAGGTGGCCGCTACGATCTCGGCGCGGCCGGTGACGCGCTTGGCCAGTTTCATGGCCCCCTCTACCGCTTCGGTCCCGGAATTGGTGAAGTAGACATTGTCGAGGGAATCGGGCAGCTGGGCGCAGAGCAGCGTGGCCAACTCCACCTGGGTGCCCAGTACGAATTCGCCGTAGACCAGGGTGTGCATATAGGTACCGGCCTGCTTCTGCACCGCCTCCACCACGGCCGGGTGATTGTGTCCCAGCGCACTCACGCCGATGCCGGCGATCAGGTCGAGGTAGCGTTTTCCGGCGGTGTCGATCAGGTAGACGCCCTCGCCGCCGGCGATCTCGAGTCCCATTGGGGCCGGGCTGGTCTGGGCGATGTGCTTTAGGAAGTTGGCGCGCATGGCGCGAAGGTAGGGGTGTAGCGGGTAGCAAGTAGGCGGTAGCGGTGCTCCACACGCTACATGCTATCCGCTACATACTACATGCTACATGCTACATGCTAGAAAGTTCCTCCACCAGTCGGCCCAGCTCATCGGCGGAGAGGTCGGTGCGCGCGGAGACCAGCGTGGTCCGGTCATCCTCGGTCACGACGGCGACCAGGTCGCGAATCTTCTTGTTCTCGTAGCGGACAGACAGGGTTACGCGCTCCCCTTCCGCCGACCGAACCTCCGCCCACCGCTCGAACCGCTTGTAGCGCTCCAGGACGTAGAGCAGATTCACTACTTCGTCCTGCGGCTCGGTGAAGTCCTCATTCAGCCAGGTGACCACCCGGGTAGTACCCACTTCACCCATCAGTTTGAAGACGATCCGCTCCTGGGGGTCGTCGGTGCTCACGGTGGCGATATCGCTGGCCAGGCTGACCATCCAGCCAGGAACCTTGACGGCGACGTTCTCCTCCCCCTTCCGGTGCACCTTGATGAAATCCTTGATGACCTTCTCCTGGGCCCCGAGGCTGGCGGAAAAGAGTACTAAACAAATAATGAGGCGTAGCATAGCGGGTGTATTAAGGGTGAATGGGGACTACTCCAGTGCTTTCTGCAGCTGCCCGAGTTTGGAAAGGTCGATCTGTCCCACGAAGCTGAGCATGGCGAAGTTGTCTGCGGCCCCTACCAGCAGGAAGAGCTCGTTCACGACGGCATTCTCGTCCTGGATAAAGGCTTCGACGTTCTGCCCGTCCTTCGTTCGCACTTTAAAGAGCAGCTCGTAGGCATCGGTGGATATCCGGCGTTTCGCATCTTCATAAAACTTGAGCGGCGTTTCCTCCGTGTGCAGCACGCGGATACCCTGGATGTCCTTGACCATATCGAGGATCGCGGCTACCTCTTCGTCGTCGATCTCCTCGAGGTCGATATTGGTGTCCTTGAAGAGCTCAAACATCTTCCCACTTACGTAGACGGCCGTGAAGCGGTCGTCGTCCACGTACTCACTGAAGTAGTTCGATATGGCATCTAACTGCAGGTTCTTCTGCGCGGCCGCAGGTGCCGCGTATACCAGTAATAGGAAAGGGATCAGGAGTTTCATCGTAGTATAGGTTGGTCGGCCGCGGGGCCGTTGGGTTCGATAAGGATCAGTCGAGCATCCGTTCTACCTCGCGCAGTTCGTGGAGGGTGATCTCGGGTGCCTGCGTTATACGTTTGGAGGTGCTCTTCAGCACGCCGTGCAGGAAGCGCATGGCTTCTTTTTCGTCGGTTATCTCGTGCCGGCTCCAGTCGACGGGCTGCCGTTCGGCCACCGGGAAGGTGGTGACCTTTGGGTTCTCCCAGCGGTGCACCGTCCGCGCGACCAGCAGCAGCGCGAGGGCGGCAGCCAGGGCAAGCAGGAGTTGCGGCAACCGGCGGGGGCGTGCCTTCCTGATCCGCTGGGGGGCCCGTACTTCGCTTTCGCGCACCCAGTATCGGAAAAGGGGGGCGTACACTTCCAGCGCGGGGTCGATATCCTCCCGCAGGAAATAGGCTTTAAGGTCGGCTTCCTCCTTCAGGGTTGTGGTCCCGTCGAAGTAGCGTTCGATCAGTTCGGTGACGCGTTGGTGGTTCATGGTTCGACAATTCTTTCCTGCAGCAGCAACTGCCGCAGCTGTTTGCGTCCGCGGTGGAGATATACCTTCACCTGGTCCAGGCTCAATCCGGTGGCCTCACTGATCTCGCGGTAGCTCAGCCCTTCCACTTCCCGGAGTTGCAGAACGCTCTGCTGCTCGGGCGAGAGGCGGGCGATCTGCCGGTGAATGTGTCCCAGCGTATCCTCGCTCTCCACGAGCCGGTGGGGCGTGAGTTGCGTACGGTCGGGCACGGCGGCGGCCCGCTCGTAGTTGGTTCGCGCCTTGCGCGACCGCAGCCGGTCGATCGCCCGGTTATGGGTCATGCGCATCATCCAGGCGGGCGGATTATCGAGTTGTACGATCTCCTCCTGCCGTTGCCAGCTGCTGATGAGCACTTCCTGTACCACGTCCTGCGCCTCGCCGTCGTCACCGACCATACGCAGGGCCAGCCGGTACAGGCGGTCGCGAACGGTATCGACGAGTGAGGTAAAGCTTTCCACTGGGCTTGTTTGGTTGATACACGGAGCAAGCTGGGGGCTTTGTTACAGGCGGGCTAATTTTTTCTACCAGTGCTTGGGATTGAGGGATTGAGGGATTGAGGGATTGAGGGATTGAAATTTCAAATTTTAGATTTCAAATTTCAAATTTTCCCTACCCCTTATGTCTAGAATATCGGGCATGCTTGTGGGCATAAATCCGGAAGTTGATCGCGTTTTCTACTACCCTACTTATTCCAGTAACGGCAGCCACCATCGCAGCGTAGCACGAGCACACCCTGCGGGCAAATGGTAAATAGTAGATGGTACCTGGTAAATCGTATATCTCCCCACCTCCAACCAACTACCAGAAACACAGGGAGAGTACCACCCCACCAAAACCCGAGCGCAGCGAGCAAATACTGCGCGCAAATGGTAAATAGTGGATGGTACCTGGTAAATCGTATATCTCCCCACCTCCAACCAACTACCAGAAACACAGGGAGAGTACCACCCCACCAAAACACGAGCGCAGCGAGCAAATGCTGCGCGCAAATTTTAAATGGTAAATCGTAGATCTGAAATCCGCCGAATCCAGCTGTTCTAAATAAGACATATATCACAGTACGGCGGAACCCGAGCGCAGCGAGCAAACACTGCGCGCAAATGGTAAATAGTGGATGGTACTTAGTAAATCGTATATCTCACCACCTCCAAAAAATTACCAGAATATCAAAGTGGACCAAAACACCACCGCAGCGAGCAAATACTGCGCGCAAATTTTAAATGGTGAACTGTAAATCTGAAATCCGCCGCACTCAGCAAGTCTATATCGCACGATACCCGCCCACCACGGCGGCAAACGAGCGCAGCGAGCACACCCTACGCGCAAATTTTAAATGTGAAATCTAAAATGTAAAATTCTAAAC
Source organism: Lewinella sp. IMCC34183 (assembly GCF_003390915.1). Lineage (GTDB taxonomy): Bacteria > Bacteroidota > Bacteroidia > Chitinophagales > Saprospiraceae > Neolewinella. The sequence goes on from NZ_QMEM01000010.1 coordinate 55,141, forward strand.
CTCCGCTCCCAGCCACACCTCGCACCCTTCCGTACAATTCTTACAGATATCGATCTCCGCCCGCCCCTTCAGCAGTTTCGTGCGGAAATCGTCGTAGGCACCACTTTTCCATACCTCGTTCAGAGAGGTGGTCTTTACGTCACCGAGACGGTGGGTGACATCCTTGTCGAAGCAGCAGGGGGCCACGAGGCCGTCCCAGGTGATGACGCAGCTGTGCCAGAGCTTCCAGCAGTGGTTCTGTAGCTTGTTCTTGAGGCCGTAGGTACCGTCCGGTTTTTTGTAGTAGCGGGCGTAGCGCTCCTGCTCGGGCATCAGGGGGTTGCCGTGCTCGTAGTCGTAGAGCTGGGCCGATTTGAACTTCACTTCGTCAATACCGATCTCGTCGGCCAGCCGCACGACCTCCTCCATCTGGTGCTCGTTGGGCTTCACCACCAGGAACTGAAAGATGAGGTGGGGCGTGGCGGATTTAAGCTCCCGCTTCCACTTCACCAGGTTACGGGCCCCGTGCAGTACCGTTTCCAGTTTGCCTGACTTGCGATACTGCTCGTACACGTCCTGGGTGGTGCCGTCGACACTGATGATCAGCCGGTCCAGGCCACTCTCGATGGTACGCCGGGCATTGGCGTCGTTGAGGAAATGGCCGTTGGTGGAGGTAATGGTGTAGACACCGCGGTGCGTGGCCTCCTTGACCATGTCCAGAAAGTCGGGGTTGATGTAGGGCTCCCCCTGAAAGTAGAAGATGAGGTAGAGCAGGCGGTCGGCGATGTCGTCGAGGGTACGGCGGAAAAAGTCTGCCTTCAGGTTCCCCGTAGGCCGGGTGAATTGCCGCAGCCCGCTCGGACATTCCGGGCACCGCAGGTTGCAGGCCGTCGTGGGCTCGAAGGATACCGTAAAGGGCTTGCCCCACACCACCGGGCGCTGCAGCCAGCGCGTGGCGTAGTAGCTGGCGATCACCTTCGCGGCGTTACCGATCCGCCGGGGGGTCAGCTTGCGCAGGAAGTTGAGGGTATCACGCAAGTACAACTGGGGCATAGGGCGAAGATAAAGGAACCGGTCGGCGAGCGCCGACCGGTTACCCAAAAAGACTATGTAATCAACTAAAAGTTCGTTGCCCCGCCCGCTAGACGTAGTTCTGTCGCCGATTGGTTGGTTACCGGAGCCATCGGTAGGTAACCTTGACCAAAAAGTTATTTCTCACCTCGTCCGAAAACACGTTCTCCCCCAGGCTTCGCAGCAGCCCGTTCCCCGGGTCGCCGCTGGCCGTATTTCCCTGCGACCAAACGAGGTAAAGCTCCGAGCCGGGATAGTACTCCCAGCGCACGACCATATTGGAACGAAACTGGATGAAGCTAAAATCAGGATTGTCGATCGTTAGGGTTCCTTCCGGACCGAGCACGTAAGTGTCGGATTCCGCGTCGTACATCACCTGCCCGGCGCCGAAGGCTTCGAAGCGGTCGGTGAATTCCTCGGCCAGGGACGCGCCGGTGAACCGCTTGAAATCCCGGTAGCGCCCCCGGCTGATGAACGGCTCTCCGTAGTACTGCACCGTAAGGTCCGGCGTCAGGTTATAGGTCAGGCGCAGGGTTGTGCTGAAGGTCCGCTGGTCCACCTGGCCGACGATGTATTCCTTCCCACCGGAACCGTCGAGCTGGCCGACGTACTGATCGGCCCGGACGAAAGTGGAATACGTAGGCTCCACGCTTAGCGAAGCGGCGTCCAGCGGCTGCCAGGTAAGAAAGACCGACAGGGAACTTTCTACCTGCGTACCGTCAAAGGTGCGAAACTCATACCCCTGGGTGCCGACGTTGGCCTTCTTGCGGCTGTCCGACACCACGTAGGCGAAGTACTCCGCGCCGGGGCTCTTGCGCAGTATGGGGCCGCCGCGCAGGTCCGTTTTGGAGGCGCGGTAGGCCGCGTAGCTCGCCCCGGCCCCGGCCCGCATAAAGTTGGTGAAGTTGGCGTGGGAGTTGGTGTTGAAGGACTGATTTAGCAGGTTGCCGCCGAAATCCACCGTAGTATATACGTTACCGTTCACCTGAAGGCGGCGGAAGATGGAGAAGGGTTGCTGCCACCGCCGCGCCGCCCACCCGAAGTAGTTGATCTCGTCGGCGTTGCGCATGAAGCCGATGTCGTTGATCTCGAAGCCCGGTGACCGCCAGGTGGCCCCGGTCTCGAAGATGAAGTTACCGCCGACGTTGCCCACCTTGAGCAAGCCGCTGCTGCCGTTGAGGTGGGTAGCGGAGCTGTCCACCGTCAGATGATCGGCGTCCGGCCGCTGAAAGAAATGCTCGAAGCCGGTCTGGGTCTGCAGGATGGCCTCTTCGCTTCCCCGCACGGAAGAGAGTACCGTATTGCCGGCCACGTACCAGGCCCGGTCCTTCCAGCGGTGGGTGAAGTCCACACCGCCGGAATACGCCTCCCGGTGCAGGAATCCGAGCTCGGGGTTATCCGTCAGCCGGCGCTGTACCCCGGTAAGGATCGCGCCTACGTAGGTATCACCCCCGCGGAAGTCTTGCTGCACCCGCCCTACCTGGTAGTTGGTAAAGGGTTCCACCACCGTTTTGTCGCGGTCACCCGCAAGGTCCAGGATGGCCATTTCACGTTCGGTGACGCTTTCCAGCAGGCCCACCGAAAGGCCCGACTGGGTCTTGCCGCTAAACTTAGCCGCGCCGAGAATAGTGGTATTCACCGGCTGGTCGACGTAATAGTTGCGGCCGGCCTCCGAAGACAGTACCCGGTGGGGGCTGCCCCCGATCCGTCGCGAGTAGAACAGCTGGTCGGACGTATGCTGCCCGCCGGCCTCCGCCTGCGACAGGTTGAAGTCGAAGATATTTTGCCCCTCCACGAAGAACGGCCGCCGCTCTTGGAAGAAGATCTGGTAGCCGTCCAGGTTCAGGGCGCCGGGATCGGCCTCCACCTGCCCGAAATCTGGGTTGATGGTCAGGTCGAGCGTCATGTCGTTGGTGATGCCCACCCGGGCGTCCAGCCCCGCCGACAGCCGGTTATCGGTCCCATCGGCGAAGGGGTTGCCCTCTTCGGCCGGGTAGGTCGTGCGCTGGGCCACCACGTAGGGCTGTAGCTCCAGGGTGCGGCGGGGCTGCAGGTCCCGGAGGCCACGGAGTTCCCCGAAGCGGCTCACCCACCCGGAGGCGTTACGGTCCTGCGGCTGCCAGATGCTGCGCTCGTCCATGCGGAAGTCGCGGCGGGTAGACTGGATCCCCCACACCTGGTCGCTGCCGGAGGAAAAACGGATCTGCGAGAGGGGGATGCGCATCTCGGCCGTCCAGCCGACCGAGTCAAGCTGCGTCCGGGCCTCCCAGATGGGGTTCCAGGAATCGTCCCAGTTGTTGCCGTCGTTGGAGACAAACTCGTCGCCCTTCACCCCGGATGCCGATACGGTGAAGGAAAAGGCCGTCCGCTTATCGTGGTAGCTGTCGATGTTGATTTCCACCCAGTCGCCGGGGAATTCGTCGCGGCGGCCCATTCGCTGCTCGATCTTGCCGGGCTCCCTGTCCAGGCAGCGGAAGGCTACGTACAGGTTGCGGTCGTCGTAGAGGATCTTTATAAAGGTTTGCTGGGTCGGGGCCTCTCCCGCGTTGGGCTCAAACTGTATGTAGTCGCCGCTCCATTCGACCAGATTCCAGACCGCCTCCGTCGGACTGCCGTCGACGGCAGGGGCCTCGGCCGTCCGCTGGGTCTGGTAGCTCCGCTGGGCGTACTCCCGCACGTCAGTCTGGGCGTGGAGGCCCGCCGTAAGTCCGAGCAGAAATGCGATGAGCAGCGTAATAACAAGTTTCATATGCAAGGAGTGGGTAGCCGGATATTCGGTAGTAAGGACGAACGCCCGGTACACGGGTTGCACCCCCCCGATGTTACTTGCTCGTGCGGAGGTAGACGTGATCGTAGGGAGCGCGGCACCGCACCTGCGCTCCGCCGCCGTTGATGCGGCCAACCACGCGCTCGAGAAACTGCCCGGTTTTGCTGCGGTCGGTATCGATGTCGATCGCGAAGTCGGTAAGCAGCTCACCGTACTCTGTTTCGAGCTCCAGGTCGGCGTCGGCGCCCGCGGGCAGGGCCAGGTCCACGTCGCCGTAGTTGCTGAATAAGCGCATGTCCCGCTCCCGGTCGAAGGTGCTGTAACGGATGATGAGGTCGCCGTAGGTGGAGGAGATGTCGTCCAGCCCCGGAACGTCGGTGGCCCGCACGTCGCCGTAGCGGTTGTCTACCGACACGCGGAGTCCGGGCGGTACTTCGACCGCGATTTTGATCTTGACGTGCTGGTTATCGTTGCTGGTCACCCGCATCCCGTTTACGGTACGGCTCGACTTCGACCATACCTCCGCCATATCGCCGTCCTGCGGGGATGCCTCGGTGATGGTCAGGGCCGCGCCCTGCCGGTCCACCGTCAGCTTTCCCAGTTCGGGACGGGGGGCATCGTCAACGGTGATCAGGTGGTGGATACGGATGCTGCTCGTGTTGCCCTCCGTAATCTCAACGTTACCGTAGTAACCGATCAGCGTCAGGGAGGTGGCTCCGTCCAGGGGCACTACGAGCGGATCGGACTGGGCATGCAGAAGGCCGGCAGCCAGCAGGAGGCTGCTAAGAATAAGACGTAGCATAGGAGGGGAGTTACTTTTTGCGGAGGTAGAGGTTGTCGTAGGTAGCCGTCAGGGCCAGCAGGGGCCCGCCCCCGCCAATGGTGCCGGCGAGCGTCTGGCCGTTACTTCCCCGGCTCTCCCGTAGCTCGGCCCGGGCGGCCCGCCACTCACTCCGCCGGTCCGACGTTTCAGCGGGGGTAGCCTCCACCATATTCGGTTTCATCTGGATGTCGAAATCCGTGTACATCTCACCGTAGGCCGTGGAGAGGCGCAGGTCCGCCTTCGCGGAAGCGGGCAGCGTTACATCGACGTCGGAGTAGGTAGAATGGAGGCGTACCTCCTGGGTGGGGGCGCTGTCCCAGATAGCAATGATGTCGTCGTAGACGGTACTTACGGCTACGGCACCGGTCACGTTGTTCAGGGTGGCCTTGTGGTACATCATGCTCACGTCCAGCGAGCCGCCGAAGTCGGTCACGGTAAGGTCGCCGCCGCGGTGCGTGCTCTGCTCGACCTTGACGGTAGCGCTATTGGGTACGTTCACGGTCACTTCCCGGTCGCCGGATCCGACCTGCTCCACGAGGATACGCCCCCCGGATTCGGTGACGCTGAGGCCGAAGCCGGTATTATCCTTCAGGCCGCTGGCGCTGATCTTGCGGAGGCCGTTGGCGCGGTCGTCGCTATCGCCGCCGACACGGTCGCCTTCGACGGTCATTTGGTTGCCGGTGGCGCCCACGATCTTCAGGTTGTCGATCTCCCTGAATTCAATGGTCTTGCCGCCCGCGGCGAGGGTATAGGTCTGCTGGGCCCAGGCCGGAGCAGAGAGGCAGCACAGCAGGGTGATGAGTACGGTTTTCATATTCAGATTAGTTTAAAGGTTCCGAGCTCCGCGGCGTCGCGGAGGGGCCGGGGGATGCTGTCGTTTTGGATAAGATCTTCGAGGTAGGGCAGTACGCGGCGTTCGCCGAGGTGCACCAGGGTCTCCATCAGTTGGGCCTGCACGCCGGGCGGCGGACTACCGGCCATGGCATCGAGCATTTCCTGCCGGGCGGCGGGGTCGTCGGCGAAGCGCTGCAGGGCATCGAGGGCGGCCAGTCGCACGTTCGTATTGTCGTCGGTGCGCAGCATGCGACCGAGATTGGCGATGACCGCCGGGTCGGCCACGGCCACCTCCAGACTTATGGTAGCGGCCTGCATGCGGGTGGTGCTGTTTTCGTCCTGCATCAGTTCCAGCATCAGGGTGCGGGTCGCGGCGAGCTGCGATTCGAGCTGCGTGGTATCCGACCGCCCGGAGTACCAGCCCAGGCCGAAGACCAGCAGCAGGGATGCGGCCACGCCGATGAGGGCGGCGGCGCGCGGGTGCAGGGTCCGCCGGACGGCCGAAGGCTCCGGTTGGGTAGCCAGCAGCTCGGCGAAGCGGCGATCAGCCGCCGGGCTCGGTGCCACATCCTCCGGTTGGCAGAGGTCTTCGCGCAGCAGGCGCAGGATCTCGAGCTCTTCTTCCAGGCGCGAGTCGGTAAGCAAGGCGCTTTTCACCTGCCGGTAGCGCTCCGGAGGGAGCTCCCCGGCCAGGTAGTCGATCAGGTCGGCTTCGGTGATGGTTTTCATACGCGTTTGGTCTTGTGGTAATTGGCCCGCAGTTTCTTGCAGGCCCGGTGCATGCGCACCTTTACGTTGGCTTCGGTGGTGCCGAGCACCGTGGCGATGTCGGCGTACTTCATGTTGCGCTGCCAGGCCAGTTCCACTACCTCCCGGTAAGCGTCCGGCAGGGCGGCCAGGGCCCGGCGGCAGTCGATGGGCGACTCTTCCTCCGGTTCCGTGCTCAGCTCCGGCACCTCGACCTGGTTGCTCAGGGGCAGGCGGCCCGTGATGCGTCCGTGGTCGTGCCACACGTTGCGGGCGATCGTAAACAGCCACGTGCGGAACGACTGTCCCGGCCGCCAGCTCGCCCGGTAGCGGAGGACCCGCTCGAAGGTGCTTTGCAGCAGGTCTTCGGCCGTGGCGCGGTCGCCGCGGGTCCGGTTCATCAGGAATCCCAGTACCGGCGACTTGTACCGGGCGTACAGCTCGGCCAGCGCGGCGGTGTGCCCGCGGGCCACTTGTTCCATCAGTACTTCGTCGGTAGCAGTCAAGGACGTTTGCTGTGTCGGTTACGTGGGGGGATACTGGGAGGTACCCACGATGGTTACAACCCAAGGAAGGATTTTTTTGCCGGGGGTTGCTCGGGCTGGGTGGATGAGGTTCTTTCACCGCCAGCGGGCACTTGCGCGGTCGGAGACCGCATCCTACTGCGCTGCCGGAGGCAGCATCGTACTGCCAGAAATCCACGTGAATCTGTGATGAAGCGAAGCGTCTCCGTGACGCCACAGGCGATCTGCGTTGAACTTCCCCTGCTGTGACCTCATGCGAGTCATCAGCGCGGTCGGAGACCGCCCTGTACTGCCGCGGTCGGAGACCGCATCCTACTGCGCTGCCGCACTGCACTTCACAGCCGTTAACCGCGTTGTACGGACAGCCAGAATACCCCTCAGCCATGCCCAAAAACCCCGCACCCGCGCCCGCGCCCCCGCCCCCGAAGAAGACTTCCACCCTGAAGAAGGTGGTCTATGGAGTAATCCTGTTGATCGTGATCTCGCTGATCCTGCAGGCCCTCGGCGTCGGGGTGATGGACCGCCGGGAAGAGAACAGCTTCATTGAGCAGCCGCATAACGAATAGGCCCGCACACGACAGCGTGGCGCGACAGAAAATTCGGTAACCTTGGTGGATTGTAGGCTAGCCCCAGCCTACGCTGGAAAGCCCCGGGTAGAAGGGCCAGGGGATAACGGCCAGGATGATGAACAGGCCGATGCCGTAGAATACCGCAATGGTCTTCCAGCCCACGTTGAGCTCCGCCTGCCGCTTGGCCTTGCTGTAGCCCACCGTAATGAGGATCGTAGCCAGGATCATGAGCCACCAGTGGAAGTAGTTGTAGTAGCGGGCCACCGAAGTGCCTTCCGCATCGGGCACGTCCGCCGCCACGCCGTAGGGGCTCAGCCACAGGTATAGTACCAGGCCCAGCAGCAACTGAACGTGAACGGAGATCAGGCCGAACAGCGCGAGCTTGTCCTTGCCCGGGTATACGGTGCCACCGCCGCGCCGCGACAGGGCCCGGCCGATGGCCGCGATAAGCAGGATCAGGACCACCCAGCGAAGGCCGGAGTGCGCATGTTGGACGGCGGTGTAAAGAACTCCCATAGGTGTACGTTGCTTGAAAGGGCGCAAGATAGGCCCGCAGCGACTATTCCTGCCCCAGTAGGTAGGCGTAGTCCTTCATCCCCTCGATATGCTTGAAGAGCACGCGCATCATGGCCACGACCGGAATGGCGACCACCGCCCCCAACGCACCCCACATCACCGTGAACGCGATGACGGCTACTACCGTCGTGAGCGGATTGATGTCGACCTCGTCGCCTACGATGAGGGGGGTAAGGATATAACTCTCCAGCAGCTGGGCGAGCGCCATGGTGCCCAGTACACCGAGGATCATGGTACTGCCACCCCCGCTCGCCACGGCGATGGCTACGGCGATAAAGCCGCCGATGATGTTGCCCAGGTACGGAATGATACTGAGGACCGCCACCAATACGGCGATCACGATGGCGTAGTCCAGCCCCACCAGGGTGAAGCCGATACCGTACAAGATGGAAAGGATGATGATGAGAATGAGGCGCCCCTTCAGGTAGTGTTGTACCACGCTCATGGATTCGTTCAGCGTCTGGTGCGTCTCCCCGCGGTGCTCGTCGGGGGTCCGGCGCAGGATGAACTCGCGCAGTCGTCCCTTCTGGGTGAGGAAGAGCACCACGTACACGAACATCAGGAGAAAATCGCCCAGGATGCCCGCCGTCTGCGACAGCGCCCCCGTGATGCGGCTGACGCCGAAGGGCAGGTTACTGAGCATGCTGCCCTTCCCGCCGGAGGATACTGCGCCCGAGTCGGATCCCCCCCCGCCCCCGGTAGGTTGCTGCTGCTCCCGGGCCAGCGCAGTAGAATCGGAAGCGGTGGACGTAGACGTCTCCTGCTCGTCCTCACCGCCCGGCAGCATGGGAATCTGGTCGCGGGCCTTCTCGATCTGCTCGGTCAGCCGCTCCTCGATCTTCGGCCAGTTGCTGGCGAAGCGGGCGGCTTGCTTACCCACGGCAAAGAAGATCGCCGCGAAGAAGAGCAGCAGCAAAAAAGTAGCACCCGCGACGGCAAAGCCTGGCTTCCAGCCCCAGTCGCGCAGTTTCTCGTCCACCGGATTCAGCAGCACCGCCAGCAAACCCGCCACCGTAAGCAGCGCCAGAACCGATTGTCCAAAGTAAAGGATGACCACAACCCCGATGAGGGCTAGGAGGCGCAGGACAAAGCTGACCAGTTTCGGAGATGCTTGCATAAGGGGGCGAATGTTTCTACTTGGATAAGTCAGTGCGGGGGCCTCTGTTCGCTGTGCCGTACTTTTACCCCCCAGCCAATCCCCCGCCCCGTGGTCTCCCAAATAGCCTTTAGCCTCTCCGCCCGCCCCCGCGGATTCCACGTCGTGACCCGCGAGGTCATGGAGCAGCTGCCCCCCCTGCCCCGCTCCGGCCTGCTGCACCTGTTCATTCAGCACACCTCCGCGGCGATCACCGTCAACGAGGCGGCGGACCCCGACGTGCTTACCGACTTCGAGTCCATCTTCAATCAGCTGGTCCCCGAAAATCTTCCCTTCCTGGTGCATACGCTGGAGGGCCCCGATGATATGCCCGCCCACATCAAAGCGGCCATGATCGGCCACAGCATCACCCTGCCCATCTCCGACGGCCGACTTAATCTCGGTACCTGGCAGGGCATCTACCTCTGTGAGTTCCGCAACCGGGCCTCAGCCCGCGGCCTCGTCGCTACGGTCTACGGCTGATCGCCATTCCCGGTAGCCATATACGGCCAGAATCACGTACAGCACCATCAGCAGGGCAAACAACAAAGCTCCGGAGCGCAGGTAGATGTACACGTATACCGCGTCGATGACCACCCAGTACAACCAGTTCTCCAGCCGGCGGCCGATCAGCAGAAAGGTGGCGGCGACGCTGAAGGTGGTGGTGATCGCGTCCAGGTAGGTCTGGGTAGCCGTGGCCAGGGCACCGACCGCGTACCCCAGCAGCAGGCCCAGGGCCAGGCACCCCCCGATCATGATAGCGTGCTCGGCGGCGGTCATGGACCGGATATCGGTGGTCCCCTCCGACGGAGCCATAGCCAGGCTGTCCAGGGAATCGGTGGCCGCGGCGGCGCGGCGCGAACGGTGCCACTGGAACAGGCCCACGCCGGCCATGATGAGGTAGAAAACCTGTAGCAAAGCGTCGGAGACCAGCTCATACACCACCAGGGACTGATGGGCCCACAGTACCGCGCTCACCGCGGCGAATCCCCAGCACCACTGGCTGTCACGAGCGGCGAGGTAGACGTACGCCAGCGCGGTAAGGGTGGCGACCCACTCCACGCCGTCGGTGGCGCTGATCTGTGCGATAAGGTCCTCCATGGCGGCGGGGCGCGGGTGCGGAGTTGGCTAGAGCGCCACGTGCATCAGGCTGGCGAACCGCTGCACGCGGGCGTCGATCTGGTCCTGATCCAGCGTCTGGAGGCGGCGCGTACCGAAATCCTCCACTACGAAGCTGGCCATGGCCGAGCCGTGGATCACGGCCCGCTTCAGGTTGTCGAAGCTCAGGTCGTCGGAAGCGGCAAGGTAGCCCATGAGGCCGCCGGCGAAGGTGTCACCGGCGCCGGTGGGGTCGATCACCTGCGGCAGCAGGAGGGCGGGCGCGGAGAACAGTTCGTCGTTGTGGAACAGCAGGGCACCGTGCTCTCCCTTCTTGATGATGAGGATCTTGGGTCCCATCTCGACAATGGCGGCAGCGGCCTTCAGCAGGCTGAGCTCACCGCTGAGCTGACGGGCCTCCTCGTCGTTGATGATCAGGATGTCGATGCGCTTCAGTACGGCCTTGAGGTCGTCGAGGGCGCTATCCATCCAGAAGTTCATGGTATCCAGGGCCACCAGCTTGGGGCGGTGGTCCAGCTGGTCGAGTACGCTGGACTGTACCGCCGGGGTGAGGTTGCCGAGCATTACGTAATCGCTCGTCCGGTATTCGGCGGGCACCTTGGGCTGGAAGTCGGCCAGCACGTTCAGCTGGGTATCGAGGGTATCGCGGCCCATCATGTCGTCGTGGTAGCGACCGGCCCAGTAGAAGCTCTTGCCGTCCTCGATCACCTCCACGCCGCCGAGGTCGGCCCCCCGCCGCTTAAGGTCGGCCAGGAAATCATCGTTGTAATCGCCCCCGATCACGGACACGATCTGTACCGGCTGCACGAAGTAGGTCGCGGCCATGGCGATGTAGGTACAGCTGCCCGCTTCGATCATTTTCACCTCTCCGTAGGGGGTGTAGACGTCATCGTAGGCAAGGGTTCCGAGGGCAAGGAGACTCATAATTTTCAATTTGGGGCCACAAAGATTGCAAAATAAACGGGGACGGCGTAAATTTGCGTCCGCTTATGCGTCCCGCCTCAGTAGCTCAGTTGGTTAGAGCGGCGGACTGTTAATCCGTAGGTCAAAGGTTCGAGCCCTTTCTGAGGCGCTACCAGCAAAGATGCCCCGCTTCCGTTTTGGAGGTGGGGTTTTCTTTTTGGGTGGATTGTTGGGTTGGTGCGTTGTTGGATTGTTGCGTTGGCCCGCAGGACACTTGCCCCTCGCTGCGCCCGGGTCCGCATGGGCTGAGGGTCTCTGACCCGATCCCCACCTGTGCGGAGCAACGGGCCGAAAGCGTGGGCGAAAGATCACGGCCTATCCATGGCGGGGTTGGGGATGGTGCGTCGCTGAGTTGGTGCGGTGGAGCGCACGGCATTTACCCCTCGCTACGCTCGGGTTTTGATCGCGCCGGAGGCGCTCAACCCATTAGCCCGCTCCCCCTTCCCGCAGCTTGTCCAGGAACTGCCGCACGCCGTGGTGGCTTACGGTGCGGCCGGAAAAGAAGCTTACCGCCTCGCGGCGTTCCGGGGCGCTGGCGTCGAGACTGGAAAGGATGTTGTGCAGGTGCATCTTCATGTGGCCCCGTTGGATGCCGGTAGTGACCAGGCTGCGCAGGGCCGCGAAGTTCTGCGCCAGGCCGGTGACCGCGGCGACGCACATTAGTTCTTCGGCGTCCGGCCGGCCAAGGAGGTTGAGCGATAAGTCGGCCAGCGGGTGGAGGCGGGTGAGGCCGCCGACGGTACCCAGGGAGAGGGGCAAGGTGAGCTCGAAGCAGAAATTGTCGCCCACGACCCGACAGCGGCTGAGCGACCGGTAGCGGCCGCCCTCCGCGGCGAAGGCGTGGGCGGCGGCTTCCACCGCCCGGAAATCATTGCCGGTGGCGAGTACCACGGCGTCCACGCCGTTCATGATGCCCTTGTTGTGGGTCACGGCCCGGTAGGGATCGGCGCAGGCGATGTCCACCGCCAGGCGGAACCGGCGGACGAAGTCCGCCGCGTCCACGCCGGAGCCCGCCAGGTTCATCTTTTCTATAGGGCAGCTTACCCAGGCCCGTACGACGGCGTTAGGCGTGTGGTTACTGAGGATGGCCATGATGACCTCCAGGTCGCGCTCCGCTTCGTTGAGGGCCGGGCTGTCGGCCGACCACCGTTCGATCTCCGTAGCGTAGGCTTCCAGTACCGTATTGATGAAGTTGGCGCCCATACTGTCGCCGGTACCGAAGCTGACCAGCAGCTGGTAGCACTGGGGGTCAACCGCGGGAAGGTGCTTCCACTGCATCCCGCGTACCCCGCCGCCCCGCTGCTCCATTCGCGCGGTGAGCTCGCGCGTGGCCGCCGACAGGCGCCGCTCCAGTTCGGGAAACAGGGTCGCGCGCCGGTCGGGATGCCCGTTCCAGCGAAAGTGAAGCTGGCCCAGCTTCTCACCGGCGATCACCTCGGCGTGGAATCCACCGCGGGTCGACCAGTATTTGGCCGAGCTGCTGGCCGCGGCGACCACGCTGCTTTCCTCGATTACCATGGGTACGGCGTACGTCTTGCCGTTAATCACGAAATTGGGTGCCACGCCGAAGGGCAGGGGGAAATTGGCGACGGTGTTTTCGCTGAAATTGTCGACCACCTGCTGCAGGTCCGGGTGACCCGCCTCGAAAAAGGTGAAATCGTCTACCGCCTGCCCGGGCAGGAAGTGCTCCAGGAGCCACTGCCGGCGCTGTGCTTTATCGAATTTACTGAATCCGCTGATGCGGTGGGGATCGCGTACTTGTTCGGCCACAGGCGAGGGTGATGAGGTATTAAGGCCGCGGGCGAAGATAGGCCCTGGCTAACTCTAATCCGCGCAACTGTAACGTAACGTACCGCTGCAGGCTGCCGTAATCGGCCTGGGCGTGCCGCAGAAAGGCCGATGCCTGTCCGTAAATGGCCGGCAACCGCGAAAGCTCCGTGAGGTAATATCCGTCGAGAAACCCCTGCACGCCACCGCTCACGATGAGGTGACCGCAGCGGACCTCTTTCCCCTCGGTGTCGACCAGTCCGTTGATCGTCCGTACCATCTCCTCGGCTCCGTGCCCCGCCTGGGCCAGTCCCGCGTAGGCCGCCCGCGAGAGGGCGTCGGAGCGGAATAGCTCCAGTTTGCTGAAGTTGGTCCCGCCGTTGGCCGCCGTATCCAGGGCCAGCAGGGGGAGCCGCAGCAGCGCGCGCAGACTGGCGGGTCCCATGCCCTGCCCTACCTCCTTGACGATGACGGGCAGGTCGGGCAATTCCCTGAGGAGCTCCTGAAGCGTAACCAATGGCGCTACGGTGAACCGGTCGCCCTCCGGCTGCAGCCATTCCTGGAAGGGGTTGATGTGCACGATGAGCCCGTCCAGGGCCAGCGCGTCAATCATTTCGGTGACGAGGTGGGTCTCGCCGCGCTCCAGCAAATGCTGCACCTGGGCGACGCCAAGGTTGGCGAAGATCGGCGCGTCGGGCCCCGCCAGGGGACGGACGTTGAAGTCACCGAAGCGGTGGTCGTCGTAGAGCAGGCTCCGGCAGGAGCCCAGGCCCATGCCGATACCGAATTCCCCGGCGGCGCGTGCCAGGTTGTGATTGATAGTCAGGGCCTGCTCCGTACCTCCGGTCATGCTGCTCACCCAGAGGGGAGCGCGGAGATTCTTGCCGCCCCAGGCTACCGGGGGCAGGCTGCCGGGGGCCGGATGGGCGGCCAGCAGGGGCTCGTAATCAAACCGCTCGTCGAGGGTGCCGCGCTCCGCCTGCGACCGAAACGCCAGCTCGATGTGATCCGCCTTGCGCCCCGGAGCCGTAGGATCACTGGCGGAGGGGCCGGGCGGGGTAACGGGTAAGGTCTCAGACATAGAAGGGGCAACGTTGGGGAAAAAGAATGGTTGAGGCCAAAAAAAGGGAGCGCCGGATGGCGCTCCCTCGAAAAACGGTCTTTCCAAAAAGCAAACACTTGACAAAATTCTTTTCCCGCAGGGGAGTACGGCGTAGGCGTTTGCCTAATTCACCGGTTTTCCGAACCGACGCCGCACGTAATATCTTTAGGGTTCTAGAACGTAGCCATCCTACAGTAAAAGCCAATGAAGAACTCATCAATCGTGGTCCCCGTGATTCTGGTCCTGTGCCTCGTCGCACTGGCCTTTCTAATCTCACAGGCCCTGGAGGCTTCGAAGAATCAATCTGTGCCCGAAGATAACGGCATTTCAGTCGAACCGCCAAAATCATCTTCGATAGATTCTGCCGCGATCCTGGAAAGTCAGGCCGGAAACGCCCCGGACGCCGCTGCCGAAGATCGGCGGTTCAGCGACCTGGTACCCGCCGGAGACCGCGATTCCGCGGTTACGTCCGACGGCGCGTTCCTCATCATCGGCGGCACCTTCCGGCAGGAAAGTAACGCCCACACCCGCATCCGGAACCTGAAACAGGCCGGCTTTGCGAATACGGCACTGGAACTTTTCGACCGCGGCACCTTCGCCGTGGCGCTTGTCGACCGGACAGACACTTACGGAGCGGCTACCGACCTGGCCCGCCAAGTACGTTCCGCGGGCTTCGAAGCGGAGGTCTACCGTAAGCGCTAGCCCTGGTAGGCCAGCATGCCGCCCTCGAGGTTGCGCACGTTCTTGAAGCCGGACTGCCGGAGCAGCTCCTGGGCCATCCCCGAGCGCTTTCCACTGCGACAGTATACGATGATTTCCTGATCGCGGTAGGGCGTCAGTTTGTCCATCGACATACTCAGCTGACCGAGCGGCACGTGGATTCCGCCGACGTTGAATTCCGCCCGCTCGTAATCTTCGCGGACGTCCAGCAGGACGAAGTCGTCCTTGCCTTCCGCTTTTCTCTTCTTCAGTTCCTCTACGGTTGCTTCCATGCGCGATCTGACATTTAGTGAGGCCAAACAGGAAAAAACGGAAATAGATTACTGCCTGACAATTTTATGACGGCTTGTCCGATTGCCGATCCGGCACTCTAAGACGTACATCCCGGGGGGCAGGTCACCGAGATCGAGCCGATCGGTGCCCCGTTCCTGGCGCAGTAGACGGCCGGTGGCCGAGAAGAGACGTACAGCCAGGTCGGGTAAATGTAGCGTGGGAGCCAGCCGGATGTTCACCGCACCCCCCGTCGGATTGGGGAAAACCGCCGTAACCGCCTGTTTTTCGGGTAATTCCGTAGCCGTGGGCCGCACCTCGGCACCGGACAGCAGCGGGCGGATCATGATGGCACCCCCCGTGGCTCCGGCGAGGTCCTCCCAGCCGCTTCCCGCGTCGAAGTACTGCACGCCGGCCGCCACCGCGTTGTTGCGGTCGAACCCTACGGGCAGCGACCGGTCGGTATTCGCCTGCCGCCAGCCTACGTAAAAATCACCCACGGGCAGGTCCAGCGGCTCGGTCAGGGCGTAGCTCGTGAAGGCCTGTAGCGAGTCGTTATAAAAATCCTCGGCGTAAAGCACGGGCTCGCTGGCGGAGTAGAGCAGCTCCCCGGGGCTACCGTCCGCGCCGGGCCCGTACACGACCAAGTTCAGCGTCTGATCGCCGATGCCGGTCAGTCCGCGGGGCAGCCGCAGCCGGATACCCACCAGCTGGTCGGCGACGAAGGCCGTGTACCGCTGCACGATCACGTTACCCGATTGCCCCTCGATGGCCACCTCCGCGGTACCGTCGTCGTAGGCCATGTAGTCGCCCAGCACGGTCTCCTGCGTGGCGGTGTTGTTGGAGGCTATGTACGGAGAGAATCCCGGGTCCTCGGTAGCCACCGTCAGGCTGTAGGTTGTCGCGAGCCGGTAGTCGCCGGCCGGGTCGAGCCCGAAGAGGTAGGAACGAATGGAGTTGTAGGTAGGCAGCTCCTCCAGCGTGGCTCCCCGGATCTCCAGGCCCAGCGGCGCGATGCCGTTCTCCTGTCCGAAGTAGGCAGAGGGCAGCAGGCCGGCCACGGAGACGAAAGGAGGGGTGCCGAGATTCTCCACCCGGTAGCTGGACCCGGTCACGGGCGTCACGTCGGCCCGGTGGTTCCAGAGCTTGAGAAAAATGGAGTCGGCCAGCAGCGCCTGCCCCGCCGCCTGCAGGTGACGCACGGGCAGGCTGGTATACGGTCCCACCAACCGAAAGGGGGCCTCACTGAGGGCAAGGTCCTGGGTGACGAGGGACGTCGACTGATCGCTCAGCTTTACGTAGTCCAGGTTCCAGTTGTCGACGGCCCCGCGCTCGGAACTCAGTCCCACGAAGCGGAACTGAAAGCCGTCGTACAGATACGGCTGCGGTACCGGCACCAACTCGCCCGAGAAGGCGCTCATCTCGGTATTGGACGTCGTGCTCAGCAGGCCGGCCCGGGCAAAGACCGTTTCCCACTCCCCTTCCGGGCTCAGGAACTGGACGAGAAAGCTATCCTGTACCTCCGGACGGTTACCGTAGCCGCGCGGCTGCAGGTAGAAGCTCAGTACGCTGCCGGACCGACCGGCCAGTTGCAGCGGGACGGAGGTGAGGTAATCGCGCGGGATGCTCCGTCGGGCGTTACCGGCGGGGGCGTAGGGCTGACCGTCGTAGTCGATGGCGTCGAAGGTGGCCACCCCCACCGAAGGCGGGTTATAGCCGAAGCTCCTATTGACGAATACGTCCTCGTCCTGCCAGAGATCGATAGCCGGCCGTACCCCATCGTAGGAAAAGTCGTCGAAGAAGGGCAGTGATACCGCCGGACGGTCTATCGTAAAGCTGGCCCGGTAGGTGTCGCAGAGCCCGAATTCGTTGCAGATGGTTACGCACACGGCATCCGTGCCCCCGTAGCGACCGGCCTCGTACACGAAGTTGTCCCCCGCCCCGAATCCGTTCAAAAACCGAAACCGCTGCCCCCGCCCCGTATAGTCGTCCGCGCAGCGGCTGATGGTCCGGCACGCCGCCCCTCCCGGCAGGGCATTGGCCGTAAGATTGACGCGCACCTCCCCGTCCGGCTGTACCAGCTGGTTGCCCAGCTCAATAGTACGCCCGGCTCGCTGGACCAGGAAAACGAGCTGCGTGGTGTCCGAGCACACTCCGCTGGGCGCGCAAACCGTGACGCCGATGGTGTCCAGCCCCTGTTCTACGCCGGGCAGTGCCGTGTAGGTGACCGTGTCGAGCCGTAACTCCACCGAACCGTACACGAGATCGTCGCAGCCGATGCAGCGGTAGTCGATCAGGTCACTGCCCACCCCGGCCGTATCGAGCTCGATGCGGACCGTGCGGTTCTCCCCCGTCACGATGCGCTCGACTCCCGGCAGGTCCGGATTCCCGCAGGTGACCAACGCGGCCGGCAGCGGAGCCCGGTCACCTCGCAGCTCCGCCGTCTCCAGCAGGGGTACGAGACGCTGGGCGGCCACCGGGGCGGCTACGAGAAAGAGGAGGAGGGGCAGTAGGTTCTTCATACGTCGTCGATGGCAGTTACCCAACGCAGCGGCGGGGCAATTTGTACGTCGGCCCGGCGGCACCCGGCCGTTCGGGCGGGATTACTCGCAGTCGGCGGGCCGGGTGGCGCTGAGGTAGACGTCTACCTTCGCGCCCGTTTCCAGGCTGGTACCGGCGGCGGGCACGGTGCGGGTGATCCAGGCCTCGTTGCGGTCGGCCACGTCGCCCACTACCCGGCCGATCAGCAGCTGGCTACCGGTGATGGCGAATTCCGCGGTGCCGAATTGCTGACAGCGATAGTCCCCCAGGGTCACGTTATCGCCGCGGCGCTGGGTGATCACGAAATCCAGGGTACTGCCCATCGGCACCTTGACCCCCTCACGCAGGTCCTCGTCGGTGATCTTACGGCCGTCGTAGTAGAGGTACAGGATCGTCCCGTCTTCCTGCCGCGCGTCAAACTCCCGTTCGCGGACCCGGTAGTTCAGGTTCTTGACCTTCAGCAGGCGCACGTACTGGTTGTAGTCGTAGTTGCCGACCAGGCTGGGCAGCTGTACGTCGGGCGCTTCGTCGCTGAGGATCGTGAGGTAGACCGTCCGGTTGTTCTTGACCCGGCTGCCCACGCGGGGCTGCTGCTGCACGACGAGGCCGGCGGGCTGGTTGGGGTCGAAGGCCCCGACCGTCACGTCGATCTTGAGGTCGTTGGATTCGGCCAGGGAGCGGGCCTCGTCGATCAGCTTACCCTCGAAGGTGGGGATCGCCATGCTCTCGCCGTGGTTGGTGTACCAGCCGAGGCCGGCACGCAGGATCAGGAAAAGCAGGCCCAGGAAGAGGGCGGCGGCGATGATGTTTTTGATCAGGGGACCCAAAAAGGAAGAAGTTTGGGCGGCGGGCGCGGGTGCGGGGTCGTCGGGGGCAGCGGCGGCGCGTACGGTCCGGGGCTCGCTGCGCTCGGGGGTAACGGGCGGCACGGCACCGGCCCGGCGGCGTCGCTGGCGGGCGAAGTCGAGCAGGGCCGCGATGAACTGGTAGGGCTGGTAGCCCGCGATGGCCGCCTGGTGGAAGATGGCCGTGGCCGGCGTGATGCCGGGCAGGCTGTTGACCTCGATAACGACCGTCTCGGCGCGGCCGTCGGCGAATACCCGCACGAAGGCGTCGATGCGGCAGTAGCCGGTCACGTCGAGCAGCCGGGCGGCCTTCTCCAGGTCACGCTTCACCTGGTCGGCCACGTGGGCGTAGGAATAGTCAGGGGTAGCGAGACGGGCGGGGGTCAGGTTCTGTCCTTCGCCGGCCAGGAATTTCTCTTCCAGGCTCAGGATCTCGCCCCCGGCCAGGGCTTCGCTCGGCTCGAAGACCTCGTAGCGAAGCTCCCCGTCCGGGCCGTAGTGGGTGAGCATACCGCCCGTGATCTCGAGGAACTTGACCGCGCCGTCCGCCGTGATGGCCGCCTCGAAGAGGATCGTCGACTTGCCGAGGGGCCACTCGTCCTGCTCACCGACCCGCAGGGTGCGGCGGGCGGCGGTGGCCGACGATCCGTCGGGCCGGAAGGTGAGCTCACAGTAGGCCGCCAGCTGCTCGCGGTTGCGGATCAGCAGGACCGCCGAACTGCAGCCATCGTCGACCGGCTTGGCAATGAGGGGATAGGCGAAGCGCTCCTCCACGCGGCCGTAAAAGGCCTGGGGATTGAGGAGAAAGTCTTCCCGCGGGGCCAGCCACTGCTCCGTGACGGGCAGCCCGCCCTCCCGCAGGCGCTGGAGGGTGGCATACTTGTCGATGGTGACGGCACTGCTGTCGGGCCCCGACCCATTGTAGGGAAGTCCGAGACGGTCGAGCTTGCGCTGCACTTGGCCGTCCTCGCCCGGGCGGCCGTGGAGGGCGATGAAGACCAGGTCCGCCACCTTCCGCAGATCCCGCAGCGGGACGTGGCGGGGGGTGAAGACGACGTCAGGGTCGGCGTAACGGTCGGTGATGGCGCGGCAGTCGCGGCGGATCTCACCGATGACGGGGTGCTCCTTCGTTTTGGCGAGTTTGTCGCGGATATCGTCGGCGTTGTCCTTCAGCAGGAGATTGACGGGCAGCTGGTACAGCACGAAGTCTTCCCCCGCCTGCCGCTTTTCCAGTGGGGCCGTCAGGAACATGGGCAGGGGCCGGAAGCGCTCGCTGGAGCTTAGCTTTTCGTATACGTTGCGGCCGCTTTCGACGCTGATGTGGCGCTCGAAGCTGGTACCCCCCAGGAGTACCGCCACGCGATCCTTTGCACCCGCGCTGGCCGCCAGCGCATCGAGGTCGCGGTCCAGCTGTGCCATCAGTTCGTCGTGCCCGCGCTCCTGCAGGCTGGTACGCAGGATGTAGGTGAGGAACTGGGAGGGGCTCAGGCCGATCTCGGCCGCCTGGTGGAAGAAGAACGACGAGGGCATCATGCCGCTGGTCGTATTGGGATCGTTGAGGAAGATGGTGCCGTCCGGCGTGTAGAAGCCATCGATGCGGGCGTATACCGCGAAGCCCAGCTCGAGGAAGAGGCGCTCCGTCTCCTGCCGGATGCGGAGGATGGCCTCGGCGGGCAGGTCGATCGGGGTCACCTTGCGGCTGCGGCCGGGCAGGTACTTGCTGCGGTAGTCGAAGAGCTCGCCCTGAAACTTGACGATCTCGGTCGGCGGAAGCGCGGCCACGCCGCCGTCGGGCAGGCGAAGAACGATGGTGGAAAATTCCTTGCCGCGGATGAAGCCCTCGATGATGACGCGCTCTTCGCTCTGGTGCCCCTCCAGGACGATGAGCGGGTGGCCGTCGTCGGTCGTGGCCGATTCCAGGTAGTCGAACAGGTCGTCGGGGGTGTAGAGCGTGAGGCGGTGGTCGGCGCGCACGGCGTCCAGCGGGAACGCGATGCCGTCGCGGAGATCACTGAGCTGGCGGACGTACTCGATGCGGGCGTCGGCATCGCGGTCGGCGTAATCCTGTACGAGTATGGCCTCGCGGAAGAAAGCGGCGTTGACGGCCCGCTCAAATCCGGCCAACCCCTCTTCCTCATCGAGGATAGCCACGCCGATACTGCTGCCCTGCCGCGCGGGGCGCACGACCATGGGCCAGCCGATCTTTTCCTCGGCGGCGGCAAAGTGGCGCTCGATGTCTCCGTTCAGGTCCTCCTTTTCGATGACCAGCATGGGCGGCGAGGGGTAGCCCGCCTTGCTCATCATTTCTTTCTGTACGGCCTTGTCCATCCCGATCTCGCTGGCCTCGATCCCGCTGCCGGTGTAGGGTACGCCGGCGTACTCCAGCTCGCGCTGCAGCTGGCCGTCTTCTCCGTATTCACCGTGCAGGGCCAGGAAGGCGATATCGATCAAGTCGGGCAGCTCTTCGCGGCGGATGCGGCGGCCGACGTGGCGGCCCATGTCTTCCAGGGCCAGCTCATCGAGGGGCCCGAGGCTCTCCTGGTACACCTGGAAGGCGTGGCGGCTCTCGGGGGCCAGGGCTACGGGTGGGAAGAAGTCGCGGATGCTGCCGCGGTAGAGGTACTGCCAGTCGAGCAGGTACCAGCGGCGGAAGCTGTCGACGAAGATCGGCACCGGCTCGAAGAGGGCCTTGTCGAGGTTATCGTAAACCGTGCGTCCCCCGGCAAAGGAGATTTCGCGCTCCCGGGAGGGGCCACCGAAAAAGATGCCTACTTTAATACTCATACGCTGGTTTGAACGACCGCCACGGCCCGGTTCTTATCGGCCGCGAAGTTAATCCAAGCCAACGACTTATCTACCGGAGCCTCAGCGGCGGAAGACCGCGCTGCGGATCGAAGACAAAGCTCATTTCCCGGAAGCGCGGCATGCGGAACCAGCTCTTGAGTGGGCGGCTCAGCGCGTAGGGTTCCGCGGGCAGACCAAGGAAGTTGGTGTCCAGCTCCCCGTTGTCGTTCGTGTCCTGAAAGACGGCAATCGCGTAGCGGTGCCCGACCAGCAGGCCGTCGATCGGCACGCGCATGGTACCGCTGCCGCCAACGGGCAGGTGGACCAGCCGGGCCTTCTCACGGTCGAGGAAATCGTCCGCGGAGCGGTAAATCCCGACCCAGAGGGTGCCGGTGGACGGCTGCAGGTTTTCCACCCGCAGTACCAGGGTCGCGACCTCCGGGTCCGCCGGGGGCGCGGCGGCGGGCAGAAACAGGTAAAGCAGGAGCAGCAGGCCTTTCACGGTACCTAAACGAAGCGGGCGGCCCCTTTGTCAACCAGGGACCGCCCGCTCGCGGAAGAATGTCAGTCGTACGCCAGGCTTACTTCACGATTCCGTACTTGACGGTTTCGTTCGGCTTGTCGGGGTAGATGCCCTCCAGGGAGATGGTCTCGCTGCTGTTATCGAGCAGGCGCTTCAGGTCCTGAGCGTTGGAGACGCGGCGGCCATCGACGCGGGTGACGACGTAGCCGGGCTGTACGCGGCTCTGCTGGGAGAGCTCGCCGGAACCAAGCCGGGTCACGGTGGCGCCGCCCTCGATGCCGAGGCTGCGGGCCTGGTCGGCCGAAAGGTCCTGAAAGGTAGCCCCGAGGCTGACGACCTCCGCTCCGGCCTCCTCGGGCCGGACTACGCCGGTAGTGCCTTCGGAGTTCTTGAGGGTGACGTTGAAGTCGCGGTTGTCGCCGTCGCGCTCGACGGTGATGGTCACCTGGTCGCCGGGGCGGTGGCGGCCGAGTTGCTCGAGCAGGACGCTGCTGCGCAGGGTACGGATGCCGTCGACGGCCACGATCACGTCGCCGCTCTCGATACCGGCTTCCTGGGCCGCGCTGCCGTCCATTACTTCGGCTACGTACACGCCGTTATTGCGGTCGAGGTCGTACTCACTGGCGCTGGCGGTGTTCAGCTGCTGGATGCGGGCACCGAGCAAGCCACGCTGTACCACGCCGTACTCGCGCAGGTCTTCGGCTACCTTCTTGACAATCGCCGAGGGTACGGCGAAGCTGTAGCCGGCAAAAACGCCGGTGGGGCTGCTGATGGCGGTGTTGATGCCGATCAGGTCACCGTTCTGGTTGACGAGGGCGCCGCCGCTGTTGCCGGGGTTGACCACGGCGTCGGTTTGAATGAAGGACTCGATGGCCAGATCGCCGCCGCTGCGGCGTACGATGTCGATGCTGCGGCCCTTTGCCGAGACGATGCCCGCGGTAACGGTGCTGGTGAGGCTGAAAGGGTTACCTACGGCCACGACCCACTCGCCGACCTTCACGTCGTCGCTGTTGGCGAAACTTATGGGCGTAAGGTTGGTCTCGTCGATCTTGATGAGGGCGATGTCGGTGGTGGGGTCGGTACCGATCACTTCGGCGGTGTAGGTACGCTCGTCGTTCAGGACGACCTCCAGGGTTTCGGCCCCTTCGACCACGTGGTTGTTGGATACAATGTATCCGTCGGCACTGATGATCACGCCGGAGCCGCTGCCCTGCTGGAGGGGGGCTTCGCCGTCTTCCCCACGGCCACGGCCGGGATTACCGAACAGGTCACGGAAGGCGTCGGGGATGCGGTCGGGGTCGATATTGCCGAAGGGCGACTGGCCACCGCGGCGCTCCATATGCTTACCGGCCTTGATGTGTACCACGGCGGGCAGGGCGCGGTCGGCGGCGATAACGAAGCCGTCGGTCGGCGCCGGTACCACCCGGGTGCCGGGTGCCACGTTAGCGAAGTTGGTCAGGCTGGAAGGGGTATTGGCTACCTCAACATATTTGGTGTTGCCCCAGCCGAGAAAATTGGCGCCACCGAGGGCGATCAGCCCCCCGAGCACCGCCACGAAGACGATTAACAGAAATCTTTTCATTTGATAGTTATTTTGTTCGTTGCACGTAGAAAGGCGTGGGATAATCCACGGTAATAAGACGGTTCAGCGCTACTTACGGTTGCAGGCGCACGCCGTTCTTAACAGCTTTTAACGCCGGTTACCGGACCACCGTAACCCCACCGGAAAACAGCTTGGCGGTTCCGTTGGTAAACTGGATATTGATCAGGTAGACAAATACCCCCAGCTGTACCGTAGTGCCATCCCATTCCGGCCCCTGATAGACGAGGCTTCCCCACCGGTCGTAGATGCGCATGTCCACGGCTTCGACGGTACCGACCGGCGCAAAGGGGCGGAATACATCGTTGGTATTATCTCCGTTCGGACTGAAAGCCGTAGGAAAGAATACGTCAAAGCTGGACAGCTGCAGCAACACCAGGCTGTCGCAGCCCAGCGAAGAAGTGAATACCAGCGGGTAGTCGCCCCCCGCCCGGAACCCGTAGTCCCCGATTTCGAACAGTTCTCCCCTCAGGACGGACGCCGCCACGGTATCGTAAGTTGCCCCCACCACCTCCAGCTCGAGGGTGACGATGCTGTCGCAACCGTTGCGGTTGCTGAAGGTATCCACATATATCCCCGGTTCACGCAACTGCGCCGCGCCGAAGGGGTAGACATCATCCTCGCAGATGGCTACCCGGGCGGGCGTACGGTAAGTGGGGATCACGTAGTCGTAGGTTTCCGTGATCCGGCAGGTGGTACTGTCGATGATCCTGACCTGGTACGCCCCCACTCCGTAATTCCTGCTCAGCTCGGCGGTGACTTCCCCCACCAGGGCCACACCCCCCAGGTACCACTGGTAATCGAAAGCTACGTTGTTCGGGACGGAGAGGGTGAAGTCCGGGTCACAGGGGTGGGTGGTTTCGGAAATCTTCAGGTCGAATAACTCCTGATCCGCCAACAGCAGGTTGTCGAAGAAGTAATAGGTACTGACGGAGCTCGGCACCGGTGCGCAGCCCGGCCCGATCGCGATCGCGTGGATATTTTCCGTAGGGGTGATCTGGATGAAGGTATTTACCCAGGAGCTCCCCCAGCCTCCGGATACCCGGACTTCCCCCAGCTTCTTCCAGTCCGGACTGTTCGTCGGGCAGCCAAACGCCTCGTTGAATTCACCGAACGGCAGGTATTCGCAGCTCGACGTACCGTAGAAGGTGATGTTGATCGGTGGCGATTGTGAGGGGTCGACGAACCCTACGTCAAACTGGAAGCGGTAGGTCGAATTGGCCAGCAGCGGGCTGGTCAGGCAGGCCCCCGCGTACTCCTTCCAGTAGGGTTCGGGTTGCCCTTCGCGGATGACCCGGCCGTCCCGGAAGCCCATGATCCCCTCCCCATCCGGAAACGGTTGGGGCGGCGGAAACTCGTCCCACCCCATCCAGTTGCACTGGTGGAGGAAGTCCGTGGTCGGGGCCGAGGCCTGGA
Source organism: Lewinella sp. IMCC34183 (assembly GCF_003390915.1). GTDB lineage: Bacteria > Bacteroidota > Bacteroidia > Chitinophagales > Saprospiraceae > Neolewinella. The sequence continues at coordinate 79,816 of NZ_QMEM01000010.1, forward strand.
TCCAGTTCGATGCGCAGTTCAGCTGGCTCCGGTCGTTCGGGCAGCAGTTCATCTCCTCGAACGAGGGATTGGGGATGAGTGATACGGGTTCGATGATCTCGCAGGCGCAGTCTTCGTCGTTCAGGTCGGTACGCCCGTCGCCGTCGTCGTCGATTGCGTTATCGCATATCTCTACCTGGGCCGCCAGACCCGGCGGCATCAGGAGTGACAGACAGAAGAGTAATATTGCTGCCGGATGCATCATCCTCTGTAAGGTAATGGAACGGGGGCTGGTCTTGCAATAGGCCTTGCGTTAACGGGATGAGGGCCTCCGGCCCGATGTGTTGGGTTGAGGGCCTCCGGTCCGATCATACCCCCCGTTAGCGGCGATCGGACCGGAGGTCCTCATCCCATAAAGAAGGTGAGGGCCTCCAGCCTGATGATGCCACCGGCTCGCGTTGACGGGATGAGGGCCTCCGGCCCGATGTGTTGAACTGAGGGCTTCCGGTCCGATCATACCCCCCGTTAGCGGCGATCGGACCGGAGGTCCTCATCCCACAAAAAAACCCTGCCCCGGTAACACCAGGGCAGGGTCAACTCATTGGTCGGCGGAAAAGGCGCGGCACTAGGCCACCTCGGCGGTTTCCTTCACGCGCTCGTTCTCGCGGGCCTGGCGGAAAACGACCACGTCGCCGAAGACGTCCAGTACGACCTGGCTGCCGGGCTTGATCTCGTTCTGCAGCATCTGCTTGGAGAGCTGGCGGAGGACCCGCTTCTTGATCACGCGCTTCAGGGGCCGGGCACCGAACTCAGGGTTGTAGCCCTCGGCGGCGAGCCAGTCCATGGCCTCGGGGGCGACGGTGAGGGTGATGTCCTGCTCGGCGAGCAGTTGCTTGACCTCGTTGAGTTGCAGCTCCACGATCTGGCGGATGTCGCCGCGACCCAGAGGCCGGAACATGACGATGTCGTCGATGCGGTTCAGGAACTCGGGGCGCAGGGTCTGCTTCAGTACGTTGAAGAGGGTGTCCTTCGTGTCCTCGATGATCGCCTCCTCGTTGCCGTCCTCGATCTGGGAGAACTTCTCCCGGATGATCTCGGAGCCGATGTTAGAGGTCATGATGATCAGCGTATTCTTGAAGTTGGCCACGCGACCTTTGTTATCGGTCAGGCGACCGTCGTCGAGCACCTGCAGCAGGATGTTGAAGACGTCCGGGTGGGCCTTCTCGATCTCGTCGAGCAGCACCACGCTGTAGGGCTTGCGGCGCACGGCCTCGGTGAGCTGTCCGCCCTCGTCGTAGCCGACGTAACCGGGAGGCGCACCCACCAGCCGGCTGACGGCGTGGCGTTCCTGGTACTCGCTCATGTCGATCCGCGTCATCATGTCGGAATCGTTGAAGAGGTAGTCGGCCAGGGCCTTGGCCAGCTCCGTCTTACCCACCCCGGTGGTACCGAGGAAGAGGAAAGAGCCGATCGGACGGTCCTGGTTGCTCAGGCCGGTGCGGTTCAGGCGGATGGAGTCGGCGACGGCCTCGACGGCCTCGTCCTGTCCGATCACCCGCTGGTGCAGTTCCTCCTCCAGGTGGAGCAGCTTCTCGCGCTCGCTCTGGAGCATGCGGGTGACGGGGATGCCGGTCCAGCGGGCGACGATCTCGGCGATGTCCTCGCTATCGACCTCCTCCTTCACGAGCATCTTGGCTTTGGTCTGCATGTCGGCCAGGCGCTCGGTGTACTCGTTCAGTTCGGCCTCGACGGCGGGGATCTGTCCGTAGCGGATCTCGGCTACCTTGGAATACTCGCCGGCGCGCTCGAGGCGCATGGCTTCGTTCTTCAGCTCCTCGATGCGCTGCTTGGCCTGCTGGAGGCCGAGCACCACTTCGCGCTCGCTCTCCCACTGGGCGCGCAGCTCGTTGCGGCGCTCCTCGAGGTTGGCGAGGTCCTGCTTGATGCGGTCGATCTTGGCCTGGTCGTTTTCGCGCTTGACGGCCTCCCGCTCGATCTCGAGCTGGCGGATGCGGCGCTCGAGCTCGTCGAGTTCCTCGGGCATGGAGTTCATTTCCAGGCGCAGGCGGGCGGCAGCTTCGTCGATCAGGTCGATGGCCTTGTCGGGCAGGAAGCGGTCGGTGATGTAGCGCTCGGAGAGCTGCACGGCGGCGACCACGGCCTCGTCGAGGATGTTTATCTTGTGGTGCGTCTCGTAGCGCTCCTTGAGTCCGCGCAGGATGGAGATGGCATCCTCCTCGCTCGGCTCGTCGACCGTCACCTGTTGGAAGCGGCGCTCGAGGGCCTTGTCTGTCTCGAAGTACTTCTGGTACTCGGCCAGGGTGGTGGCACCGATGGCGCGGAGCTCGCCGCGCGCGAGGGCGGGCTTCAGGATGTTGGCGGCGTCCATGGCCCCCTGTCCCTTACCGGCACCCACCAGGGTGTGGATCTCGTCGATGAAGAGGAAGATCGATCCCTCGGCCTGGGTGACCTCGTTGATCACGGCCTTGAGGCGCTCCTCGAACTCGCCCTGGTACTTGGCCCCGGCGATGAGGGCGCCCATGTCCAGGCTGAAGATCTCCTTGTCGCGCAGGTCCTCGGGTACATCGCCGTCAACGATGCGGTGGGCCAGGCCCTCTACGATGGCGGTCTTACCCACGCCGGGCTCGCCGATCAGGATCGGGTTGTTCTTGCTGCGGCGGGCCAGGATGTGCAGCACGCGGCGGATCTCCTCGTCGCGGCCGATCACGGGGTCGAGCTTACCGTTGCGGGCGCGCTCGTTGAGGTTGACGGCGTACTTCTCGAGGGAGTTATAGGCGTTCTCCGCGCTGTTGGACGTGACCCGCTTACCTCCACGAAGTTCTTCGATGGCGAGTTTAAGTTCCTTTTCGCGAATGCCGGCGTCCTTCAGGACCTGGCTGGCCGGGTCCTTGATCTTCAGGGCGGCGAGCAGCAGGTGCTCGATGGAGACGTACTCGTCCTTCATGTCCCGGGCCACGACGTTGGCCTGCTGGGCAAGCTCCACGCCGTTGCGGCTCAGGACCTGCTGGGCACCCGTCACCTTGGGTACGCCGGCTACGATGCTGTCGATGGCGGACTTGATCGCGCTGGTATTTACGCCCAGCTTCTTGAACAGGAAGGGCGTCACGCTCTCGTCCACCTCGAAGATCGCCTTCAGGATGTGCGCCGGGTCGATCGACTGCTGCTGGTTGCCCACCGCGATCTCACTGGCCCGCTGGAGCACCTCCTGGCTTTTGATGGTGAAATTGTTGAAGTTCATAAATTTTATAGGTTGCGGCCACCGTCGTTTTCAGGAGAAAGCTCCGGCCGGCCGGTCGTTATCGAATCAGCGCTCCAGCTGTAGAACCGGACCCGTCGCCGGGCGGGTTCACTGGCGCGCACCCATATAAAGCAAAGCACGGGCCACACGGCGCATCGGAAAATATGTCATGCGTTTTCCGGAATGAACTGACTTTTTTTCATGCGCCGGGGCGCGGGTGCGGTGCGTATACTTTCGGGACCGGCCGCTGGCCCCCGAGTCCGCGTGAGTTCCCCACCCGTTCAGCCTGCGCCCCGCCCTATCCTGCCCCGCACCTGCGGCCTCGCCAACCTCGCTAGCTTCCCGTCATGGCAAGGAGCGGATCCTCGACCAGGAAGTAATTGCCCCGGTTTTCCTGGTAGTTTTCGGGAACGACGATGTCCATCGGGATCAGCACTTTCTTGTGCTTGACGGTACCGTAGATGGAGTACTCCTGGCAGGCCTTCATGCCCAGGTAGCCCATGAGCTTGGGGTTCTGGCTGATGAGGTAGTGAATGCTCTCGTTGCGCAGGTGACCGACGTTCTCGGGCAGCACGTCGTAGCCGATGAGGATGGGTCGCGGCTCGACGCGCTCCAGGGCCCGTGCGATGACGTAGGTGCGCGAGGCGCTCACGTAGATACCTACGAGGCCGGGGTGCTCGGCGAGTACTTGCGCTACGTACCGGTCGACGGCCGCGTCGCTTTCGAAATCGGCGAAGTCGGAGACGATGACCTCGACCGACGGATTGTGCTGCTGGAAAAAGTCGTGAAACCCGTTGCGCTTCTCCACCATGTGGCGGGCATTGACGTAGGCTTTCTCGAGGGGCAACACGAGTACCTTATCGCCCGGAGAACAGTGATAGCTCATCAGTCGCGCGGCCAGTTTGCCACTCTGGTAGGAATCGGGACCGATGTAGGAAAGGTAGTTGGCGTCGATCTGCTCGGGAAAGGTGTTGATCAGCACGTACGGCATGTCGAGCTCGGCCAGCTGTTGCATCAGCTCCGGCCACTCCCGGCCGAAGAGGGGCGCGGTCAGGAGTACTTCGGCCTTCAGGCGTTTCAGCTTCTGCACCCCGCGCAGGAAATCGCGGGGATCGTGGAGGTCGAAGTAGACCGGCTCCAGCACGAACGTCTCGATGGGCCGGTCGTCGATCGCCTTCTGTATGCCCTCGAGGACGAGATCCCAGTAGCCGTCGACGCCGGCGGCGGGTAGCAGGTAGGCCAGCCGCTTCACCTTATTGTTGGAGGCAAGCAGGGAAGCGTAGATATTCTTCTTGTAGCCGAGCTCCTCGGCGATGGAAAGGATGAGTTCCTTGACGTCCGGAGCGATACGCCCGCGGTCGTGCATGGCGCGGTCGACGGTGCCGATGGAAACGTTGGCGCGGCGGGCAATGTCGGAAAGGGTAGGTTTCTTCTTGGGCATGAACTAAACTTACGGGATAAGCCGGCGATCGCCGGCGGCAGGATCGCGCGGGTGGGCACAAATAATTGGGCGGCACATTGTGCGGAAGGTAAATATGAACTATGTTTAATGTAGCATTCCCTCGTCGATCAACGCTTTTGCCTCCGGGCACCCCAAATATAACCGATATAGGTCGCCTTGCGTGTACCTTAACGCGGCTGATCCTGCTCACTTTACACTTGCGTTAACCTTCACGCATCCTTATAATCCATTAATTGCTAGTAGTATGAGACACATTTTGACCCTTTTACTGGTGCTTTGCGCCGCCGGGCTGTGTCGGGCCCAAACCATATACGGCACCGTATCCGACGAGGCGGGCAACCCCCTCATCGGCGCGAACATCCTGGAGATCGGTACCGGCAACGGTACGGTGACCGACGTCGACGGTACGTACACCCTCACCCTAGAGGGCGAGGATCCCCTCCTTCGCTTTTCCTACATCGGCTACGGCTCGCAGGAAGTCGCCGTCAACGGGCAGACGGTCATCGACCTGACCCTGGAGGAAGGCAACAACATCGACGAGGTGGTGGTAACGGCGCTGGGCATCTCCCGCGACCGCAAGGCCCTGGGCTACGCGACCGTCGAACTGGGGACCGAGGACATCACCACGACGCAGGTGACCAACTTCGCCTCGGCCCTCTACGGTAAAGCGCCCGGCGTGTCGATCCGCTCCACCCCCGGCGGGGCCACCAGCGGCATCAACATCAACATCCGCGGCCAGTCGTCCATCACCGGCAACACTCAGCCGCTGATCGTGCTGGACGGCGTACCGATCCGTAACGGGGAGTTCAACAACGCCGACTTCTGGGGCGACCAGCGCATCCGCGGCAACGGCCTGCTGGACATCAACCCCGAGGACATCGCCAACATCTCCGTGCTGAAGGGCGCCTCCGCCGCTGCCCTCTACGGATCCGACGCGGTGAACGGAGTTATCCTTATCACCACCAAAAAGGGCAAGTTCAACCAGGGGCTGGGCGTGGAATTCAACGCGGCCCTCAGTACCGACGTCATTGCCTACCTGCCCCGCTACCAGAACGTACGGGGCCCCGGCTATCCGGTGTCGCTGACCGATGCCGGACAGGGCGCCGACCGCTTCATCGAATACGATACCGACGGCGACGGCAACCCTGACGCCCGCGGCCTGATCAACACCAGCCTGAATTTCGGTCCGGAGTTCGACGGGCAGCCGGTACTGTCCTGGGACGGCGTGACGCGCCCCTATGTCGCCTCCAATAACAGCTACGCCGACCTCTTCCAGAACGCCGTGAGCTCCAACGTCAACCTGGCGGTGTCGAAGGGAACGGAGGACTTCAGCTTCCGCGTATCGCTGACCCGGCAGGACAACCAAATGATCTCCCTGGGCTCCAAGAACGAGCGCAACATCCTGACCTTTACCTCCAACTACAACATCAACAAGCGGCTCACCTCGACGCTGAACGTTCGCTACATCAACCAGTCGACCAAGAACCGCCCCTACAAGGTGGACCGCATGGTCAACAACTTCAGCGGCATGATGGACCGCTTTGAGTCGGCCGACTGGTACTTCGACAACTACAAGACCAGCGACGGCTATTACTTCCGCACCGGCACGCAGGCGAGCAGCACCCCGGACGAAAATATCGTCTACAACGGCTTCAAGAGTGCCATTGCCGACTACGTCTGGAACGTGCTGGAGAGCCAGTCGCGGGAATCCAACAACCGCATCATCGCGAACTTCACCCAGCGGTGGAACATCGTGGACGGCCTGAACCTGCAGGGTCGCCTCTCGACCGACTATACCGCCGAGGAAATCGAAGCGTGGGACCCCACCCGCTTCCCGAGCGCGCTGTACAACAACCCCGGCGGCTCGTTCTCGCTGGCCAACACCACGGAGAACCTGCTGTACGGTGACGTCATCCTCAACTACGACACCGACCTGGCCGAGTGGCTCAGTCTGGGGGCGGTCGCCGGCTACACCGCCCGGAAGTACGACTACGCGCGCACCTACATCGGCACGGTGAACGGTCTGAGCCCCGAGAACAAGTTTGACCTGTCGGCCTCGCGCGACATCCCCCAGGGCAGCGCTTCCCGCGCCACGGAGATCACCGACGGCCTGTTTGGCTCGGTAAACCTCGGCTTCAAGACCTTCTACTTCGTGGAGGGTACGATCCGCCGCGACCGGATTTCTACCATCGCGCCGGGCAACAACTCCTTTACCTACCCCTCGGTAAACACGAGCCTGATCCTCAACGAGGCCTTCGACCTGCCGAGCAGCATCAGCTACGCGAAGGTGCGCGCCTCGTACGGTATCGTAGGCAACTACCCCAACCGCTACGACGCCAACATCAACTACCAGCAGAACACGCTGGGCGTACAGCGGGAGGGCGGCTCGGCCGTGATCTACACCAACCTAGGCTCCGCCTTCGGCAACGAGGTGATCCGCCCCGAGCGCAAGAAGGAGTTTGAGGTGGGCTTCAACGTCAACTTCCTCAATCGCTTCAGCTTCGACGCCACCTACTACGACGGCAAGATCATCGACCAGATCCTGCCCGTGGATGTTCCGACCAGCTCGGGCGCGACTACGGTCCTGACCAACATCGGCGTCCTACGCAACAAGGGCATCGAACTGGGTATCAGTGCCGACCTGATCCGCAGCGAGCGGTTCAACTGGAACTCGACCCTCAACTTCTCGCGCAACATCAACACCGTAGAGCAGCTGGCCAACAACGCCACGGAGCTGGTCCACGCCGACTACGACGGCAACGCCGCGCAGGTACGCTCGGTGGTCGGACGGCCCATGGGCGACATCTACGCCCACCCCGTAGCCACCAATGCGGCCGGCGAGCAAATCGTAGGCGCCAACGGACTCTACCAACTCGACGCGGACAACTGGGAGGTGTACGGCAACGCGCTGCCCGACTTCGAGGGCGGATTCGTGAGCGGCTTGGCCCTGGACAACTTCACCCTCAACTTTGTGGCCGACTTCAGCTACGGCGGGGCCATTATGCCCACCGGCATCTACTGGATGACCAGCCGCGGCCTGACCGAGGAGAGCCTCAACTTCCGCGACGCCGAGAGCGGCGGCCTGCGCTACTACGTTAACGAGGAGGGCAAGGGCGTACAGACTACCGCGGACGCGGGCCCCAACGGGGAACTCGTTTTCAACGACGGCGTACTGCTGGAAGGCGTTCTCTCCACCGGCGAACCCAACACCAACGTGGTGTCCCAGGCGCAGTACTACAACGGCAGCTACAACTGGGGCGGGCCGCAGTATGGCAACTCGCGCTACGACCTGTACGTCAACGAGAACAACTGGGTAAAGGTCCGCGAGCTTGCGCTGGGCTTCAACTTCCCCACATCCTGGATCAGCGGGATCGGCATGCAGAATGCTAACCTCTCGATCTTCGGCCGCAACATCTTCTTCATCTACCGCTCCATCAAGGACCTGGATCCCGAGCAAACCGTGGCCAGCTCCCGCTGGTACCATAACATCAACAACGCCGGCAATAACCCGTCGTTCCGCTCCTTCGGTCTCCAGTTTAAAACCAACTTCTAATGCAAACTTACTACCCCACCCCCCGGAGCTTTGCGTACGTCCTGCTGAGCGCCTACCTGCTGGTGACGCTATCGTGCACCAAGGACGACTTCGCGGATGCCTATCCCAATCCCGCGCGCATCAGCGAAACCACGGTCGATAAGCAATTCACCGGCATACTGGTGGAGGGCCGCGACTACGTGGTCCCCGATTACTGGAACTACTTCGTCGTCCTGACGGGTACCCTCAACCCCTGGACGCAGTCGATCGGCTTCGTCAACAGCCCGGGTCAGTACGTCCCCGGCTCGTCGGGCGTCAACTCCTTCTGGGACAACTACTACGCCGTACTGACCCAGTACCGCGAACTGCAGCGCATCTACAATAACCTGGACGCCGACAGCCAGGCCGACCTGAAGATCTTCCGCATGGCCGCCGACGTGTACATGCACTTCGAGACCCAGCGGGCGGTCGACCTGTTCGGCATGATGCCCTACTTCGAAGCCGGCATGATCAGCACCAACGCCGGTGATTACACGGTCTCCTACGCCCCGTTCAACACGGGCAGCGAGATCTACACCTTCATGCTGGACGACCTGAAGTCGATCGCCGACGACATGCAGTCCGTCGAGCTCTCCGCCAACGCCACCGCTTCCTTCCGCAGCCAGGACCTGATCAACAATGGCGACGTGGAACTCTGGCAGCGGTTCACCAACTCGCTGCGCATGCGGATGCTGATGCGCGTACTGGAGGCCCCGGGTTTTACGGACCGGGCCATGACCGAGCTGGGCGAGATCGTGAACAACCCCGACCGCTACCCCGTCATCGAAAACAACGACCAGAACGCGATGATCAACGTGTTCGATCCCAACTCCGTCATCAGCTCCCGCGGGTTCCAGCAGGGGATTAACTCCGCCGGCTGGGACGGCGACGACGCCAGCCAGATCATGATCGACCTGCTTACGTCCAGCAACGATCCGCGCCTGGAGATCCTTTTCGAGCCCGGCACCGAGGCCGAGGGAGAATTTGTGGGCCTGGACCCCATGCTGGACGGAACGGCCCAGCAGGCCCTGGTCAACGACGGCGAGATCGCCTATTACAACCGCACGACCTTCAGCGAGAACGAGTACTTCCCCGGCGTCCTGTTCAACGCCTCGGAGGTCAGTTTCCTGCGGGCGGAGTACTACGCGCGCACCGACAATGGCGAGGCCGCCGTGGAGGCCTACGAGACGGGCATCCGCCAGTCGATCGACTTCTACCTCTACGTGAATTCGCTGAGCACGGCTACCAACGGCGTGACCGTCACGTCGGTATCGGACGAGGCGTACCAGCAGCTCATCGCCAGCGAACCGGTCGCAATGACGGCCGGGCTCTCCGTGGAGGAGAAAGTAAAGCGGATCGCCCAGCAGAAGTGGCTGCACTTCAACATCGTCCAGCCCTACCAGAACTGGGCCGAAGTACGCCGGCTTGATTACCCCCAGCTCACCTTCTGGAGCGACAACTCTTCGGTGCAACCGCTGCCGCCGTCCCGCTGGGGCATTTCCGGGCGGGAGATCAGCTTCAACTACAACTACGAGGAGGTCAGCAGTATGGATAATCTGTCCACCAAACTCTTCTGGGACGTCGACTAGCCAGTTCCAAGACTTACAGTATTCCTGAGGAGGTGCGCGGTCTTGCTGCGTGCCTCTTTTTTTGTGATAGATGGGTTGTAATTTGACCCGGGTATGCTTCAGCACCCTGCCCTCACCCCCAACCAGTCCCTCAACAAAGCCTACCGGAAGGAGAAATTCGCCCGCGCCGATATCGACCAACTCAAGCACGAACTGCCGCTGCTGCTGAACCGCATCGCCAACGCCGCCGAGAGCGAGGAGAACCACAAGGGGCACTTCATGACCTTCCCGAAGGAGGTGTGGTACCGCGCCGCCGACTGCCTGGTATCGACCAAGGACCGCATCGACGCCGTCATCCACGACGGGCCGAAGGCCAAGGACCCGTAGGCGTGATGATCGAAGCCAAGCGCGCGGCTAATTCCGGGGAAACGTGGCACCCGCGCCCCGCCGCCCGGCCCTCCAAAGCAACCTCATAAGTCGTGCCTTAAAGAGGCATACCCCCCTGCCCCTAGACACCATGAAACCAGAAGAACCAACCAACGAGGATCGCGCCCAAGAATTGCTCTACGACGCCTACGAGGCGGAACCGGAGCACGCCGTCAGTTTGGTAAGGCAAGTCCTGAAATTGGACCCCGACAACGCCGATGCCTACCTGTTGCTGGCCGACCTGGCCTACGCGTCCGACACGACACTAGCGCTCGACTATGCACGGAAGGGCGTGGCTGCGGGAAAACGCCGGATCGGGAAGAAATTCCGTAGCCTCCGGGGCCAATTCTGGGGCTTCCTCGAAACGCGCCCCTATATGCGGGCGAAGCTGGAGTGCGCTACGCTGCTGTACGAGCTCGACCGAATCGACGAGTGTCTTGCCGAGTACGCCGAACTTATCGAACTGAACCCCTTGGATAACCAGGGCAATCGCTATCCCTACGCCTCCGTACTCGTCGAAAGCGGCCGGTGGAAAGAATACGCTGAACTGCAGGAGCGCTACGCGGAGGAGAGCTCGGCAATGTGGCTATTCCCTTACGCACTCTACCGTTTTAAGACAGAAGGTGATACCCCGGTATCCCTCGAAGCCCTGCGGCAAGCCGACTTGGCCAACGCGCACGTGATCCCGCTGCTGCTTAGGGAGGTGGAGCCCGAGGAGGATTTGCTCAAGGATTACTACAGCCCCGGCGACGAGACAGAAGCACTCACCTACCTTCACTGGGGTGTCCACGGCTGGCTGGACGACGCGGCGGCGTTAGAGTGGCTATCCGCTTATCGATTGTCTTCCTGACGGAAGGGCTCCGGGGCAAGCGTTACCTTCCCTGCGTTAACGCACCCGCACCCCCATGCTCCGTAGTTTCTTTGTCTCCTCTGTGTTGCTGCTCGCCGCTTCCCTCTCCGCCCAGCAAGCCGTAACCCTCATCCCCTACCCCACCACCCTCACGCCAGGCCAGGGCACCTTCACCTTCGACGCCACCACCCGCCTCCGCACCGCGTCGGTCGCGCAGCGGCAGGTGGCCGACTTCTTCACCGAGCAGTATGCCCGGGCCACGGGCTGGGACCTCAACGGCCCCGGGCGCGGCGGGAAGACCATCACCGTGAAACAGGATACCAGCCTGGGCGATGAGGCCTATCGGCTGCAGGTCGCGGAAGAGGGGATCACCCTGGACGCCGGCTCCCTCCACGCGCTGGTGTACGGACTGCAAACCCTGCGGCAACTCCTCCCCCCTGAATTCGAGGACAGCACCGCCACATCCGATGTGGACTGGTCGGTGCCGCAACTGACCATCGACGACGAACCCCGCTTCGCATGGCGGGGACTGATGCTCGACGTATCCCGCCACTTCTTCCCGGTAGAATACATCAAGGAAACCATCGACCGCATGGCCTTCCTGAAGCTCAATACGCTGCACTGGCACCTCGTCGACGATCAGGGCTGGCGCATTGAGATCAAGCAGTACCCCCGGCTCACGGAGGTGGGAGCCTGGCGCGTCGACCAGGAGGACGTGGCCTGGAACGCCCGCGCCACCAACGACCCGGAAGAGGAGGCCACCTACGGCGGCTACTATACCCAGGCGGATATCGCCGACGTGGTCGACTACGCCTGGCGGCGGGGCATCACGGTAGTGCCCGAGATCGAGATGCCCGCCCACGTGATGAGTGCCATCGCTGCCTATCCCTGGCTCTCCTGCTTCGAGGACACTATTGCCGTGCCCTCCGGCGGGGTGTGGCCCATTACCCAGATCTACTGCGCGGGCAAGGAGTCGACCTTCACCTTCCTGGAGGACGTACTCACCGAGGTGATGGCCCTCTTCCCCTCCAGGTACATCCACGTGGGTGGCGACGAAGCCACCAAAACCAACTGGGAGCTCTGCCCCCACTGCCAGCGGCGCATCGAAGCCGAGGGACTGGCCGGTACCGCCGAGCTGCAGAGCTACTTTATCCGGCGGATGGAACGCTTCCTGAGCGACCACGGCCGCACGCTGCTGGGCTGGGATGAAATTCTGGAGGGCGGCCTCGCCCCCGGTGCCACGGTGATGAGCTGGCGCGGTATGCAGGGCGGCTGGGAAGCCTCCAAAGCGGGGCACGACGTGGTCATGACACCCACCAGCCACGCCTATTTCGACTACTACCAGGGTAATCCCGACTACGAGCCCACGGCCTTCGGGGCCTTCACCTACCTCGAAACCGTGTACGGCTTCGAGCCGACGCTGGACTCCATGTCACAGGCGCAGCGCGACCACGTACTCGGTGGACAGGCCAACCTCTGGTCGGAGTACGTCCCTACGCCCGAGCACTCTGAGTACATGCTCTATCCCCGCCTCTGGGCGACGGCCGAAGTGCTGTGGTCACCGCAAGCGGCGCGCGACTGGGATGACTTCTCCGCCCGTACCCGGCGTATGATGGGCCGCTTCGACCGCATGGGCGTCAACTACGCCGGCAGCGCCTACCAGGTCCGGCTCGACGCCACATCCGACCTCGCCGCGCCGAGCGTCACGCTGGAGCTGAACAGCGAGTTTCCGGACACCCGCATCCACTATACCCTCGATGGCTCACCGGTGACGGCCGACTCACCGCGCTATACCGATCCGCTGGTCCTGCGGGAAACCACCCCGGTGCAGGCCGCCGTCTTCGAAGCCGGTGAGCGGATGACCCCGCCGAGCGAGGCAACCTTCACCTTCCACGCGGCGGCGAACGCGCAACCGGCCTATACTCCCGGCTACCACGAGGCCTATTCCGGCCAGGGAGACGGCACCCTCGTCAACCTGCTGCGCGGCAGCAAGAACTTCCACGACGGGCAGTGGCTTGGCTGGCTGAATACCGATGTTGATATGGTACTGGACCTCCGCGCAAGCCGGAAGATCGAGTCGGTCGAGGTCGGCTTCCTCGAAAGCCAGGGGGCCGGCATCTACTACCCCACCGATCTGACCGTAGCGGTCTCCAACGACGGGAAGACGTTCCGCGAGGTCGGCACCTTCCACCGCGCCCCGGCGGACAATCCGGACGCGACCATCGCGGACTTCGGAGTCACCTTCCCCGCTCAGGATGCCCGCTACCTCCGCGTGAGGGTGAAGCACGGGAGGTCGTGGCTGTTTGTGGACGAGGTCACCGTGCGGTAAGACGCAGAACAGTACAATGCTGCCTCCGGCAGCGGGAGTACGGTGCGGTCTCCGACCGCGCAGGGTAGGGTTTAACCGCGGAAACGCAGAGGTCTTCGCAAATTGGCAAGTGTGAGGTCCATACATAGGAGACCACGAAGGCAGCCCAACGGCCCGTACTAATCTGTGGTACTTACCGGGCAACACGAGCTGAGCCGACAGGTGGTCCGCGAGCCGAATCCACCAGAATCCATGGTCAAATAATCCCCGGGTGACCATAGACGACGCAAAAATACACCGGCGGTACCCTCCACACGTATGTGGCCCAATATCCGGCCACGGCAGACCGACCGCTCACTTCGTTTAGAGAGATAAGCCCGAAACCACGCGTGTTAGCTGTTTTCCCACGCACACCGCACCAGCGGCCGCGCACTGACTGGGTCACGAGAAAATCGTGAACCATTTTCCCGAAAGGCAATTAGGTGTCCGGCTCCCAACCCACGGGGGCCGAAACCTACTTACCTCGATCAACACCCAGCCATGTCTAATAACCCACCCGCCCACTCCACCGCGCCCCTGGGCATCGCCATTATCGGTCTCGGCGGCGCCGTAGCGACCACCGCCGTCGCCGGATCCCTGCTGCTGCGCAAGGGCCTGCAGCGCCCCGTCGGCCTGCCGCTCGCCGAATTCGACCACCTCGACCTGGTCGACTACGCCAACCTCCGCTTTACCGGCTGGGACCTCTACCAGGACGACCTCTACCAGGCCGCCGCCCATCACAAGGTGCTCGACCGCGAGCAGCTCGAGGCCGTACGGGAGGAGCTCTCCGCCATGTACCCCCTGCCCGCCATCCGCAAGGAATCCTACTGCGAGGGCGTGGTGAACGGCGCCGACAGCACCGAGAGCCACCGCGAGCTCATCGCCACCATCCAGCAGCAGATCGCCGACTTCGGCCGGGAGATCAGCGGCAACGTGGTGGTCATCAACCTGGCCAGCACCGAGTCGGCCCTGGACCTCACGGAAGAGAAGTACCAGAGCATCGCAGCCTTCGAGGAGGCGCTCGACGGCGGCCACGCCTGCATCAGTCCGGCCATGCTCTACGCCTACGCCTGCATTACCTCCGGCACCCCCTACGGCAACTTCACGCCCAGCGTGGCCGCCGACGTACCCGCCCTGCGGATGCTGGCCGCCGAGCGCAACGTACCCATCGCCGGCAAGGACGGCAAGACCGGCCAGACCTTCCTCAAGACCGTCGTGGCCCCCGCCCTGCGCGCCCGCGCCCTGGAGGTCGACGGCTGGTTCAGCACCAACATCCTGGGGAACCGCGACGGCGAGGCCCTGCGCAAGCCCAAGAGCCTGCTCAATAAGATCAACACCAAGGGCGACGTGCTCACGAGCTGCCTCGGCTACGAGGTCGAGAACCACGTCGTGAAGATCAACTACTACAAGCCCCGCGGCGACAATAAGGAGGCCTGGGACAACATCGACGTCACGGGCTTCCTCGGGCACCCGATGCAGATCAAGGTCAACTTCCTCTGCAAGGACAGTATCCTGGCCGCCCCGCTGGCCCTGGAGATCGCCCGCTGCCTCGACCTGGCGCGGCGCAAGGGACGCGGTGGCGTGGCCGAGTCGCTCGGTGTCTTCTTCAAGGCCCCGATGACGCCCGACGGCGGCGCGCCCAACCACAACTTCACCGAGCAGCAGATCGAACTGCTGCGCTGGCTGGAGGAGCTCAACGTACTGGAGCCCGTACAGGAAACGGCGGCGGTATAGTGAAGGCCTCCGCCCATCTGTTTGCCGAGCTGCAGGACCTCAAGCGCCTGCGGCCCGCCGGGGTGCGCCACTCGCTGGCCGACGAGCTGTTCGTCGGGGCCTGGCGGGCGGTGTTGAACGGCGCCGACTGGAACGAGGCGGCCGACCGCACCGCCGCCCGCGCCCTGCTGTACGTGCTTTTTCCCGGCGTGGACGCCGCCTTCTTCCGCGCCGCCCGGCTGGATGCGGCGGCCATCCGCGAGGTCTGCACCAATGCCTTCGACCGCACGGTGGGCGACCGCCTCGATGCCGCTACGGTGGCGCGGCTCCGTGGTCCGCTGGAGCGTACGTTACGGGAACTGGCGGGGACGCAGGTGCAAGGTTTTCCGGAAACGGAGGAACTGCCGGCCTGTCTCACGCGGCTCCGCGAGCAACCCCGGGCCGGTGCCACCCACCCGGAGCACCCCCGGCTGGTGCTGCTGCCGGCCGAGAGCCACGCCGATCACTGCCTGCTGACCGGGGTATACGCTGCCCTGACCGCGGGGCGCTACGGAGCCGATCCCGGGGCGGCCTTCGTCTGCGGACTGGCCCACCACCTCCACAATGCCTACCTGCCCGACTGCGGCTGGGCCGGCGAGCTGGCGCTGGAGCCCTACCTGCAGCAGGTGATCGACAACTGCCGGGCCACGGCGCTGGAGGAGTTTACCCCCGCCCTGCGCGAGCGGCTGACCGACGTGCTGCGCCACCACGAGTCGCTCGCCACGCCGGAGGGCTACGCCATCAGCGCCGGCGACGTCATCGACCGGGTGCTCGACGTGAAATGGCGCGTGCGGGCGGCGGCCGTCACCGAGCGGCAGGTGCTGGGCGACCTGGACCTGGTGCACCCCGGCCCCCTCAAGGATTTTCAAACCGAGTTGCTCAACGAAACCGAACTGTGGAGTACCCTTTGATCAGTCCGCGCACCGGCGAGGTGCTCCGCCCGGAGGGCGATCATTTCCTCACCGACGGTACCGACCGCTGGCCGGTGGTGGACGGTATTCCCTACCTGCGGGACAAGGAAGCCGTACGCGCCGCGGCCGCAGCCGCCCTGGACGCGGGGGACATGGCCGCCGCCCGCCGCCAGCTGCTGGCCGACCAGGACCGCTTCAGTCCCACCCCGCCGCCGGGGGCGGACGCCATCGACCGGGCGGTCGACCGGCCGGAGCTCAGCCTGCGGGAGGCCATGCAACTGCTGAACTACGGAGCGGTCGGCGATTACTTCGCCTACCGCTGGTGCTCGCCAACCTTCACCGGGGGGCTGCACATGCTCGAGCGCACGCCCCACCACCTGCCGGTGATCGAGGTCGCCTGCGGCATCGGACACTTCCTGCACGCGCTGGAGGCGGCCGGCCGGCGCACCGTGGGCGTCGATATCGTCTGGTCGAAGCTGTGGCTGGCACGCCGCTACCTCGGGGTACGGGGGCCGCTGATCTGTGGCGACATCGAGCGGGGACCGGTACTCGCCACCCGCAAGCCGCACACCGTCTTCTGCCACGATGCCCTCTACTTTTTCGAGCACAAGGGACCGGCGCTGGCGCACATGCGTAAGCTGAGCGGCGGCGGCAGCGTAGCGGTGGGGCACGTACACACGCGCAGCAGCGGCCACGCGGCCGGCTTTGCCGGGGAGCGGGCCGACTACACCAAGCTGACGGGAGCCTTCGTACGCGACGATGCCGACTACCGCCTGGGCTGGTACGACCGGGAATCCGACACCGGGCACCCCGCCCCCATCGCCGTCGGCTGGATCGAGAACGAGACCGACCACCGGCCCATCGACTGGACGCGCGACGGCACCAGCCTCCAATCCAACCCCCTGCTGACCGAAAATGGCGTTTCCTGGCCCAGCGACGGCTGGCGAAAGGAGTACACCGAAGACGGAGCCGGACTCGGGGAATACACCCTGGAGAAGCTGGCTGCCACCCCGGCACCCGCCAGTTCCCGGGAAGCCTTCCGCAGCCGTCACCTCCTCAACCTCCCCGCCCGATGGTAGTGGCTCAGGTACGGTTCGGGATCGTCGGGCTGGGCTGGGTGGCCCGCGACTACATGCTGCCGGCGCTCGCCGCGGCGGGCGACCGGGTACGGCTGACGGCGGTGGTGAGCCTGCGCCCGGCCGACTTCGAAGGATTGCCCGATCATGTGTGGTGTTTCGAGGAACTCGACGACCTGTTGGCCGCCGACCGGGTCGACGCCGTCTACATCGCCACGCCCAATCACCTCCACCGGGCGCAGACCATTGCCTGCCTAGACCGCGGCATTCACGTGCTCTGCGAAAAACCCCTGGCGCTGACGGCCGAAGACGCCACCGCGATGGCCGAAGCGGCCCGGCGCAGCGGGCGCCTGCTGGTGACCGCCTACGACCAGCGCCATCACCCCGCCCACCGGGCACTGCGGGCGGCCATCCGGGAAGGGCGGATCGGAACGCCCACCCAGGCGCGGATCGACTACGCCTGCTGGCTGCCGAAGGAGTGGAGCGGCGACAACTGGCGCATCGACTACGGCCGCGCGGGCGGCGGCGCGGTGATCGATCTGGCGCCCCACGGCCTCGACCTGCTGGAGTGGCTGCTGGACGACGCCATCACCGACGTACACTGCTTCCTACAGCGGGCGGTGCAGGACTACGCGGTCGACGACGGCGGCGTGCTCAGCGTCCGCTTCCGCGGCGGCGCGCTGGCGACCCTCACCGTAGCGTACAACCGCCCGGAGACCCTGCCCCGCCGCCGCCTGGAAGTCATGGGGACTGGCGGCACCCTCCTCGCCGAAAACACCATGGGACAGGACCCCGGCGGCACCCTAACCTTCACCGACGCCAGGGATGGTAGCTCACGCGATCTCCCCTTCGCCCGTGAAGAAGGGCCCTTCGCCCACCAGCTCCTCCACTTCCTCGATCGCCTCCTACTTCCACCGGATCACACCGACCTGGATACCACTCACCGCCAGGTCCAGCTCCTCCAGCGAGCCCTGACGGCGAGCGAAGCGAAGCCACCCAGCAACCAGCAACCAGCACCCACCAACCAGCAACCAGCAACTAAAAACCTCATGCCCCTAACCCACTACGCCTGTACCCACTGCGGCGGCTGGATCCTCTGGTTCGACAGCCGGGAGCCCGTCTACTGCCCCAACTGCATGGACGTGCGCAACGCCCTGCCCGACGAGGACTTCACCTACCTCCCGGTCGCGGAGGCGGAGGGCCGGTACCGTAC
Source organism: Lewinella sp. IMCC34183 (assembly GCF_003390915.1). Lineage (GTDB taxonomy): Bacteria > Bacteroidota > Bacteroidia > Chitinophagales > Saprospiraceae > Neolewinella. The sequence continues at coordinate 98,230 of NZ_QMEM01000010.1, forward strand.
CGAATGGCGGGAGACGTTGCCGGGCCTGTGGGAGTTCTGGACCGTCCCCCAGCTGGGCCTGGGCAGCCACGGCTGGCTCATCATCCGCGAAGCGGGCAACGTAGCCTTCGAGGCGGCGCCGTACTACGACGCGGCCGGCAAACGGAAAATTGAGGAACTGGGCGGCATCCGTACGCTGGCGGCCAGTCACCCCCACGGCTACGGAGCCCTGTGGCAGCTGCAGGAACAGCACGCGCCGGAGGAGCTTATCATCCACCGCGACGACCTGGTACACACCAAGGCCTTCCGCGTCAACCGGCCCATCGACGACCACCACGCCCTCGGCCCTGACCTGGAATTCCAGCGGCTGGGCGGCCACTACGAGGGGCAGACCGCGCTCTACGACGGACAGTACCGACTGCTGTTCCTGGGCGATGCCCTCAAGATCGACTTTGCCGAAGACGGCGAAACGCCGGTGGCCCTCAGCTGCCACAAGGGATACCACTACAGCATCCCCCTGACGCGGGAGGAGCTGCTCCACTACCGGGAGGTCTTCGGGCGGTACGACTTCGACCACGTCTGTACCCCCTTCGAATTCGGGCGGGGCGTCGGGCGGGAGGCGGCCATCGCGCTGGTCGATTACCTACTCGCTACCGGCATCCACACCCGACCCGTATCCCTGCAAACCCTGCTCGATCATGCCTAATACCTACGATTACGCTACCCCCACGGAGATGTACCGCAGCAGCCTGCCTGCCGGCGAATTGCAGGAATTCCGGATCGACCCGGTCGACTACCTTGGCATTCCCATCATCAACGTAGACTTCCACGGGGCCGACGGCATCAATGCCAACGGCATCGGCTACGGCCGCAGCCTGCCCGCCGCCCGCCTGGGGGGCTACGGCGAGCTCTGCGAGGAGTACCATACCCTGGCCGGATTTGAGCAGTTGCTTATGCGCGAGGGCAGCTACCGCGAACTGGTCGCCGCACTGGGCGAAGACCGCGTCGTGGACCCGCTGACGCTGGTGCTCTCGGCCGGCAGCCCTTACCACGCCGACTATCCGCTGCGGTGGTCGCCGGTCGAGCGGCTGACGGACGGGGAGACCTGCTGGGTGCCCGCGGAATTCGTGGCCTGTACCAACGGACAGGTCGATTACCCCAACCGCCTCATCACGGCGATCCGCAACGGCAGCGGGGCCGGCGATACCGAGGTGCGGGCCCTGCTGCACGGGACGCTGGAGCTGCTGCAGCGTGACGGCAACGCCGACTGCTTCCGCGCGCTGGACCGCGGCCTGGTGATCGACCCGGCGACCCTGCCGGAGGACTGCCGCGCCCTCATAAGGGAACTCGCCGACCGGGGCCTGCACGTCACCTGCAAGCTGGCCCGCGTGACCTGCGGCTGCGTCAGCGTGTACGCCGTGGGGGACGACCGCACGGACGACGGCTTCCCCCTCGGCGTGACCGCTACCGGCGAGGGCGCGGACACCGACTACCGCGTCGCCCTGCTAAAGGCCATCACGGAATGCGCCAGCAGCCACACCCGCAAGCGCTTCGACAACGTACCCTGGCCGAAGAAAGAAGCGACCATACCGCCGGGCTTCCGCGAGCGGCAGCTCGGTATGCTCGACCTGGACACCGAAGAGCCCCGGGCACTCCGGGCCATGGTCGATTGGCTGAACGAGGGCCGCGCGGCCCTGCGCGACAAACTTGACGACAACGTATTCCTGCACCGGGAGACCATTGACTGCCGCGACCTGCCCGCCCACTCCTTTGCCGACCAGTCCGCCCAATGGGCCTACGTGATGGACCAGCTGGCGCAGGAAGGACTGACGCCCTACGTATTTCGCTCTCCGACCACTGGCGGCCGCTGCCACGTCACCAAGGTCATCGTACCGGGCATCGAGCAAGAACTGGGCAGCTACCACCGCCTGGGTGAGCGGGGCGTACGCCGGCTGCTGGAGCGCGACGACATTACCCTTATCGCCCGCGAAGACGGCCCGGGCCGTAAACAAGTACGGCTGACAGCAGCGGCCGAGAAACGGCTCGGCGGCCCGGTCTGGCTGGAAACCGACCGCCTCGACGCCCGCATCGAGCCCGTCTACGCCCTTTACCGCGAGCCCAGCGCCCACGCCGCCCGCTACGCCATCGACAGCGGCTACTTCGATTCCTGACCCCCCATCAGTCCATCCGTCCTTTCCTACACGACCACGATCATGCGCATCTGCTTCATTTCCCGCCGTTACTTCCCTGCCGTTTCCGGCATGAGCGTCTACGCCCGCAACCTCACCCACGCCCTGGCCGAGCGGGGCCACGAGGTGGTCATGATCAGCCAGTACCGCGAGGACCCCACCGGGGTGGAGATCTACGGCGGCGGGCCGCCCCCCAAAGAGCCCTGGATGGAGGTGCACGGCCTGCGCAGCACGGGGGAAGAACTCGGGGCGGAAGCTCCCCCGGCCGACTTCGAGTCTGACCTGCGGGCGATGGCCGACCTCGCCGAGCAACTGCACGCGAACAAGCCCTTCGACGTGGTCCACGCCCAGTACGCCTACCCCACCGGGCTGGCGGCACTGGAGGTGAGCCGCCGCCTCGGCATCCCCAATGTAGTGAGCATCCAGGGGGGCGACGGACACTGGGTCGGCAGCTGCTGCACCACCCACCAGCTGGCCATGGACGCCGTGCTGAACCACAGTATGGCCCTGGCGATCGGCTGCAACAGCTTCCGCGACGAGGTGGTGGAAAACCACGGTACCGATCCCGCGCGCTTTACCATCGTACCCGGCGCGACCAACGTCGACCAGTTCACGCCCCGCGGGGCCGCCCATCCGAACCTCATCGACAGCGTCGTGGCCCTGGGTGAACTGCGCGAACCGGCGCGCCTGCTGTACCACGGGCGGGTGGATAAGCGGAAGGGCAGCCTGGACTTCATCCGCTGCGGGGCCCGCCTGGTGGAGGAGGGGTACGACGTGAGTCTCACCGTGAGCGGCATCGGACCCGACTTCGCCGAAACCCGTCAACTTGCGCTGGAGCTGGGGCTGGGTGACCGCTGCTCCTTCCCCGGCGAGGCCGACTACGCCGACGCGCCGGCCCGCTACCACGCCGGCGACATCTTCCTGAGCCCCACCTACGCCGAGGGCTTTTCCAATACCATCCTGGAGGCGATGGCGAGCGGATTGCCCATCGTGAGCACCCGCACCGTGGGCGTGGTCGACTGCCTGCGCGACGGGGAGAACGCCCTGCTCGTCGAAGCCGGTGACCTCGAGGCGCTGACCGCCGCCACCCGTCGCCTGCTCGACGACGAGCAACTGCGCTTCGACCTGGCCCGCGTCGCCTACCGCGAGGTGCGCGACAAGTACAGCTGGCCGGTCGTGGCCGAGCAGATCGAGACGGTGTACCAGACCCTATTAGACCAACCGGTCGACCGCAGCTGGACCGACATCATCACCGCCGGGGCCAGCGTAGCGGACGCCGACCTGAGTTGTCGCTTCCGCACCCAACCCCACCTGCTGTGATCCTGGCCCTGAGCCCCCACCTCGACGACGTGGTCTTTTCCTGCGGCGGCTACCTATACGACAAAGTTCAGGCGGGGACGCGGGTGCAGTGCGTGACCATATTCACGGCAACGGTGCCGGTACTGAGCGAATTTGCTTTGGCGTGCCGCCTTGATAAGGAGCTGGACGGCACGGTGGACTACATGGCGCTGCGGCGAGCCGAGGACCGGAACGCAAGTGCCCTGCTGGGGATCGATCCCCTGCACTGGGAATTTGCCGAGGCGCCCCACCGCGGGTACGTTTCCGCCCCCGACCTCTTCGCCGGCGTGCACGATGACGACCCGCTGGAGCGCGCGCGGCTGGACCAAAAAATTCGGGAGCACCTAGCCGATGCCCCGTACACCGAGGTGTTGTATCCCTACGGGGCGGGCAATCACGCCGATCACCTGCAGCTTATCGCGGCGGTGGAGCGCGTTCGTCCGGCCTTTCCGGCGGTCCGCTTCCGGCGCTACTACGATATGCCCTACGCCGCCCGGTTCCGGGACCGCTACCCGGAACTCGGGGAGACGGTCCCGGCTTACCCGCTGGGCGACGCTACCCTGCGGCAAAAACTGGCGGCGTGTGCGGCCTACGCTAGCCAATTGGGCTTCCAGTTTGGAGACCGTGCGGGGATGGAAGCAACGTTGGGACTGGTGGAGTACCTTATCTACGTCCGCTAGGGACCGGTAACTCACTCCCCCCGCACCCGCGCACCGCCGCCCCGCGAGCTGGTGGACGGCACGGAGAGGGTTTCTCTGTCGCGTTAGTCCTGCGGGTATCCGCGCCCGGGCGGAGCGCCTCCGCGTCGACGTAGTCGCTCTGCGGTGAACCACCAAGTAGCAATTAATCCGGTACTTAGCAGTCTCAACGTGTGCCCATGCCCCGCTTTATTTCCTGTCTCCTTTTCCTGCTACCCCTCGTCCTGTGCACCTGCGCGCGGCCGACGGCCCCCGACACTACCCTGCCCCGCGAAACGGGGGAATGGACCTCCCTCATCGATCCGGAACTTTCGGACTGGGACACCTACCTGAGTTTCAAGCACCAACTGGGCTACGACGGCTCGGCGCCGGTCGACGAAGCCGGGAACCCGATCGCGCCCATCGGGATGAACCCGACGGGCTACGACGTATTCACCACCGTGCAGGAGGACGGGGCCGACGTGATCCGCGTCAGCGGCGAATACTACGGTTGCCTGATCTCGAAGGAAGAATACGCCGACTACCACCTGCAGGTGAAGTTCCGCTGGGGCGATAGGAAGTGGGTACCCCGCCGGGACCTGCTTAAGGACTCCGGCGTGCTGTACCACTCCATCGGCCCTCCCGGCGCGGAGCACTGGCGGACCTGGATGCTCTCCCAGGAATTCCAGATCATGGAGGGCCACACCGGCGACTACTGGAACCAGGCCTCCTCCGCCATGAACATCCGGGCCTATACCCCGGAGTACCTGATGAACCCCATGGCCGACGCTACCCAGGACTACCTCCACATCGGTACCGGCGGACCCTATAAGAACTACTGCCTGCGCAGCAACAACTACGAGAATCCCCACGGCGAGTGGAACACCCTGGACCTGATCTGCTACGAAGACAAGGCCCTGCACATCGTGAACGGAGAGGTGGTCATGATCCTGAAAGACTCCCGCTACGTCAACGATGCCGGGGAGGTAGTGCCCCTCACCAGGGGAAAGCTACAGCTGCAGAGCGAGGCGGCGGAGGTATTTTACAAGGACATCCGGATCACCCCGCTGGAGCGGCTGGATCCTGCCTACGCGGCTTACTTCTGACCTCGCCTGAGGCTCCGGGACTCCCCCCGCACCGCCGCCCTACGGTATATTGGACGCCATGAATAAGCTATTCCCTCTCCTGCTGCTGCTCGCGGCCTGCGGTACGCCCAAACCGGAGCCGGCTACCGCTACCGCCGCACAGGCAGACATGGCCGCTTACCTGATGACCTACTTCAAGGACAACGACCACAGCCTCCACTTCGCGCTGAGTACGGACGGCTACACCTTCACCGACGTCAACGGCGGGGAAGCGGTCATCGGCGGCGACTCGATCGCCAGCCAGCGGGGCATCCGCGACCCGCACATCACGCGGGGACCGGACGGCGCCTTCTACGTGGCCATGACCGACCTGCACCTCTTTGCCCGGCGCCTGGGCTACCGGGAAACCACCTGGGAGCGGCCGGAGGAACAGTACGGCTGGGGGAATAACCGCGGCTTCGTACTGATGAAGTCGCACGACCTGATCGACTGGACCCACCACAACTTCATCTTCGAGGAGGCCTTTCCGGAGCTGGGCCCGATCGGCTCCACCTGGGCGCCGCAGACCATCTACGACCCCGAGGAGGACAAGATGATGCTCTACTTCACCATGCGCCTCGGCAACGGGAAGACCAAGATGTACTACGCCTACACCGACGACGACTTCACGCGGGCGGTGACCCGGCCCGAACTCATTTTCGAATACCCCGACACGAATATCCAGGTGCTGGACGCCGACATTATCCGGATGCCCGACGGGCGCTACTGCATGACCTACGTGGCCCAGGAACAGCCGGGCGGCATCAAGAAAGCCGTCTCCGACCACATCAACCGCGGGTACGTCTACGAATCCGAGATGGTCGACCGCGAACCCGGCGCCTGCGAAGCACCGAATATGTGGCAGCGGATCGGGGAGGAGGAATACGTGCTGATGTACGACGTCTTCAGCGTGGACCCCCACAATTTCGGCTTCGTTGAAACGACCGACTTCGTTACCTGGGAAGGCATCGGCCACTTCAACGAGGGGGTGATGAAGACGACGAATTTTACCTCTCCGAAGCACGGGGCGGTGGTGCAGCTCACGCGGAAGGAGGCCACCACGCTGGCCACGCACTGGGGGATGCCGCTCGAATTCTAACCCCCCTCGTTTGTAACGGCCGGGGTTGGAGGTTGGTTACCGGATCGAGGTGTGGCCGTCCATGGAGTGATCCAGGTCGAGGTCCGTCGCGGGTTGCTGCTTGAAGGATTTCGCGGCCTGGTCCCCGACGGGCCCCTTGCCGATGGTAATTCCTCCGTCGACCATGTATACGGCGCCGGTCACGTAGCTGGCCTCGTCCGAAGCCAGGAAGAGGTAGACGTTGGCTACTTCCTCCGGCGTGCCCCGGCGGCCCATCAGGTTGGCCTGGTTGTTGAGCTTCTCCATCTTCTTGTCCATGGGGCCGGTCTCCTTGTGCGTCCAGGCCGTATCGATGGGTCCGGGTCCGACGATGTTGCAGCGTACCCCGTAGGCGGCCTGCTCGCCCGCGACCCCCTTGGCGAAGGCCATCACGAAGCCTTTGGTGCCGCCGTACGGCGTGTTCTGGGGGATACCTAGCACACCGGCCTCGGAGCCCGCGCATACGATGTTGCCCTTCGTCTTCTGGAGCTCGGGCAGGGCCGCCTTGGTCATCACGAAAACGGAGCGCACGTTGTTGCGGAGCATGTAGTCGAAGCCTTCCTCGGTATAGTCGGTCAGTTCGTTGGTCTCTACGAATACCCCGGCGTTGTTGATCAGGATGTCCAGCTTTCCGTACTCGTTGACGGCGGTCTTCACGCAGTCGGTGGCCGCCTGGAGGGTGGTAAGATCCCCCTTGAACGGCAGCGCGCTGCCCCCGGCGGTACGAATATCGGCGGCTACGTCGTCGACCGGGTCTTCCGGCAGGCCGGCGACGATCACCCGCGCGCCTTCGCGGGCAAATAGTTTGGCGATGGCTTCGCCGATGCCGGCTCCGCCGCCGGTCACGATTGCTACTCTATCTTTCAGTCGGGTTCCCATAATTTTCTGATTTTAGGTTTCTTATCCTACGTATCGGGCCAATATGGAGTTCGGAACCAGCAGCCTTTTGGAAACATCCTGTTACCAAGCCGCCAGCCCCCTTATCGCAGAAGGCGGACATCGAAAATCGATGCCGTAGTACTTCCCGGCGCGGCTTCGAAGCGAACCGTGATCCCGTCGGCAACCGCGCGATCGGTCACCGCGGCGGGCAGCTCGTATTCGCGGGTGTAGAAGACCGGGGCGAGATCGTCCTGCAGGTCTACCGTAGCTACCTTTTTGCCGTTCACGACCAAGTCAAAGGAACGGTCGCGTTCGCCACCGAAGAAGGTGAGCTGTAGCCGCCGGCCCACGCCCTCCGGGTCACTGAGCGTATAGGCAAAGTAATCCCGCGTATTACGGTACAGGCGCCCTTCGCGGATGCCGCTGCGGTCCTTTTCCCCGGTATAGTCGTGTTCTACCTCGGGTTGCTGCTCGCCGGGGATCACCCGGTCCACGGTGCGCTCCTCCAGTTGCTGGCTTTTGGCCGCCTGCTCCTCCTGAAAGGCCTGCCATTCGGCCAGGTCCTCCGGGGTGGTGACGCGCCAGTAGATCATGTAGCGCGCGTCGTGCAGCCGGTAGAAGGGGATCAGGGTGAGGTCGGAGGCGGTTGCCGGATAGAGCACGTCGGGCGCGGTGAGTTGCAGGGGGCCGGTATCGGATACCCGGAATGCGTCGACGACCGTAGCGGGGTCACCGAGCAGCACCGGCGCGTCGGCGAGGGGCCGCGTAGGGCCACTGGCTACGTGGCCCATCCGGGAATCGTCCGCAACCAGCCCTTCGATGTCTTCGGTGCCGGTCTTGGCCGCCATGACCAGGGGGCCGTGTACGACCGCGTAGTAGGCGCTCCCATCGGGCAGCCCCTCCAGCCGGGTGCGCATCGGCAGCGACAACACTACCCGGTCGCCGGGTGACCACGTACGGGTGAGCGACAGGTAGCCCGCGTGAGAGGTATCCGCCTGCACCGCTTCGCCGTTGACCAGCAGGTCTGGCAGCCCGTCGGTCAGCCAGTCCGGCCGCCGCAGAAGCAGCGTGAAGCGGGCGGGCTCCTCTCCGTCGATCCGCAGTTCGGTGCGGGCCTCATCGGGGAAGGTATTGGTTTGCGCCACCTGCACGCCCCGCTCCCGCCAGTCGAGGGTGGAGGGGATATACAGATTGACCAGCAGGGTGTCGGAGCCGTAGTGGGCGTAGATCATCTCCCCGTACTTGGTGTGGTTCTCCAGGCCGGAGCCGACGCAGCACCACATGGAGGTCTGCGGGGCGGAGTACACCCGGTAGTGTTCGGGCCGCATGGGCGTGAAGTACACGAAGCCGCCCCGGTCGGGGTGCTCGGAGGACAGAATGTGATTGTACAGTGCGCGCTCGTAGTAGGTCAGGTACCGTTCTCCGCCCTCGGTCTCGTAGAGTTGCTTGCTGAGCCGCAGCATATTGTAGGTATTGCAGGTTTCGGGCCCCTGCACGTCTTCGATCATCGGCGAAAAGTTGTCGGCGGGGTGGAAGTGCTCCCGGACGCTGTTGCCGCCGATGGCCACGGTACGGTTTTCCACGACTTCCGTCCAGAAGTACCGGGCCGCGGCGTGCCAGGCGGTGTCTCCGCTGAGTTCCGCGATCCGCTCGAAGCCGATCACCTTCGGGATCTGGGTGTTGGCGTGCATGCCGGTGAGCCGGTCCTCGTGCTCCAGCAGCGGATCCAGCAGCTCCCGGTCGGAGAAGCGGCGGGCCAGCTCGAGGTACTTGTCATCGCCGGAGATCTCCGCCAAATCGGCGAAGCTTTCGTTCATCCCCCCCGGCTCGGCGTAGAGTATCTCCTGCAGCTGCTCGTCGCTCAGCGGGGAGAGCAGGTCATGGGCCCACGATCCCAGGGCGAGGAGCATGTCGCGGGCGCGGGCGCTGCCGGCGTAGGTCCAGGCGTCACGCAGGCCGGCGAAGAGCTTGTGCAGGTTGTAGATGGGCACCCAGCGGTCGTTCAGGGAGAAGCGCTGCGCTTCGATCTGTCCGGCCGCCAGCTCCCGCCACACCTCCCGGGCGTCCGGCACCCCGCCGACGTAGCCGTCCCCCCCGGCCTCCTGGGCGCGCTGGATGCCGTCGAGCATGTAGTCGAGCCGCATCCGCACGGAATCCGACCCGGTAGCCGCGTACAGCATCGACAACGCCGAAATGTAGTGGCCGCCGATGTGGCCGCCGAGGCCGCCGGATTCCCAGTTGCCGTACTTCGGTTGGTCGGGGGGAAGCCCCGCCCCCTCCAGGTAGGGGGCCAGGAGCCGGTCGGGGTCCAGCGCCATGAGGTAGTCGTAATCCCGCTCCTCGGCGTTCAGAAAAGGACTCTCCGCCAGGCGTACCGCCGAAAGGGGAAAGAGATCGGGGCCGGTAGACTGGCCGGTGAGCACCGGCAGAAAACTGACCGACAAAAGGAGGCTTGCAATGATCTTCATAATTGTAAATATGACAATTTTCAGCCGCTCCCGGTTGCCACCCTGTAAAGTTTGGTCATGCGGGCGCTCTATTTTGTACCGAGGCGCGCGGTCAGGTGTTCGGCGAAGGTCTCCCCGACCGGCAGCCAGTCCGGGCCGATCCGCAGCCGATATTTCTGTTTGGCATCGATCCGGGCCAGATTGACGAGGTAGCTGCGGTGGATCCGCTGGAAACCCCGCTCCCGCAGCTGTTCGGTAAGGTGCTTCAGCCGTTCCAGGGTAATGACGGGCCGGTCCTGCCCCGCCAGGTGGATCTTTACGTAGTCGCCCATACTCTCCACGAAGCGGATATCGGCCGTGACGATCCGCACTTCCTCGTACTCCGAATAGACGTAAAAATGGTCTGGCGGGGACGCAGGTGCCGGGCCCGGTTCCCGGAGCCGGATCCACTCGGCGGCCTTTCCCAACGCCCGCTGGAAGCGCTCGGGGCGCACGGGTTTCACCAGGTAGTCCACCACGTCGAGCTCGAAACCCTCGTGGGCGTGTTCCCGGTAGGCGGTAAGGAAGATGATCAGGGGCCGCTCCTCGGGCAGCTGCCGGACGAACTCCAGCCCGCTCACGTCGGGCATGTTGATGTCGGACAGCAGCAGGTCGACCGTATTCTCACCCAAAAAAGCGGCGGCGGCCGCCGCGTCCGTAAAGGTGCGCAGCAGCTCCCAGTCCGGCGCGTCGCGCGCCAGGCGCTCCACCAGGAGCAGAGCCAGGGGCTCGTCGTCGAGGGCGATGAAGGTCATTCGGCGAGGGTTAGGGCGAGGGCTACGCGGTGACGGTCGCCGCCGTTGTCCACCTGCAGGTCGTAGCGGCGGGCGTAGGAGTGATCGAGCCGCTGCCGCGTGTTCGCCATCCCGATTCCGGAAGGGTTGCCCTGCCGCTGCTTGCTGTCCGGCAGCAGGAGATTGACCACCTCCAGGCGAAGCCGTTTGTCCTCCAGGCGGATGCGCACCTCGATCGTACACGGCTGCCGCGTGGTGAGGCCGTGCTTGAAGGCGTTTTCCACGAAGGGGACCAGGATCATCGGCTCGATCTCCAGCCCCTCGGGCACCGACGCCGGCAATTCCACCCGCAGGTCGGCGTTGGGGGGGAGCCGCAGGCGCTGGAGGTCCACGTAACTTTGGATGAACTGGAGGTCGCGGACCAGCGGCACGCGCCGGCTCGCGCATTCGTAGAGGATGTAGCTCACCATCTCCGACAGTTTCAGCAGGGCATCGGGGGTACGGTCCGGCGCGGTCAGCGACAGTACGTAAAGGTTGTTGATGGTGTTAAGCAGGAAGTGCGGATTGATCTGCGATTTCAGCAGGGCGATCTCGGCCTCCAGGCGCTGACGGTTGGCCTGTTCCTCCGCTTTCTTCTTTTCCTCGAAGGCGGTAAAGCCGCGGAAGGTCGCCGCGACCCCGAAGACCGTCATGCCGAGGAAAATGGCCGGGACGACCATCCAGCCTATCGGCCGCGCGGGTTCCCCGGCACCTGCGTCCGCGCCCCCCCTGACCGCTTCCAGGAGCAGCCAATCGGTAGCGACCGAGAAGCTCACGTATACCAGGAACGCCAGCACCGCCCACCCGTAGAAACTGCGCTTGCGGCCGGAGAAATACAGCGGCAGCACCGCGTAGTACAGGAGGTTGTAGTAGACCGCGAAGCCCGCGACGCGCAGCGTGATCAGCAGGTAGCTGTCGAAGGAGCGGGCAGCCGTATCCCCCGTGAGGACGAAGAGCAGCCACAGCCCGATCCAGACGGTCGCCTGCAGGACAATGGAGCGGGAGATGCGGGGGGTGGACATAGGCGGAAGCGGCTGATGGGATAAAGATCGGCTTTTCAAACCGGCGGCGGCGGGGCGCGGGTGCGGGGTTCGTCGGGACAATCCCCGGGTTCACCGAGACACCCGCATCCGGGCTCAAACGCGCGCTGACCTTTGTGTTGCAACCAAGGAAACCGGCACGGATGCCGGCCCGCAAACGCCCCAAATTATGAAATACACTATCCTCCTCGTCTTTGCCCTGCTGCTGGCTTCCGGCGCTTCCCTTCATGCTCAGTTTCCCGGCGGCGGCCCCGGCGGTCCGGGGGGTGCCCGGCCGGCCACGGCGGGACGCGTATACGGCAAGGTGGTCGACGAAACCGGCGCCGGCGTGTCCTACGCCACCGTGCAGGTAGAAGGCAAGGTGATGGACCCCGCCACCAAGGAACTGCGCGATACCATCTATGCCGGACAGTTCACCCAGGACAACGGCGACTTCAACTTCGAGCAGGTATCCGCCAGGGGGCCGCTGGAAGTGGTGGTATCCTTCCTGGGCTACGCCGAGATCCGCCAGCCCTTCGACTTCAGCGGCGGCCCCACGAAGGACCTCGGGAACCTCTCCCTGGCCGCTGCCGCCAGCAACCTCGCCGAAGTGACGGTAACGGCGGAGGCCTCCCTCTCCACCCTCTCGCTCGACCGCAAGTCGTACCGCGTGGACAAGGACCTGAGCACCGCCGGCGGTACGGCCGTGGACGCGCTGAAGAACGTGCCGTCCCTGTCGGTCGACCTCGACGGTAACGTCAGCCTCCGCAACGGTGCGCCCCAGGTCTTCATCGACGGGCGGCCCTCCACCCTCACGCTCGACCAGATCCCCGCCAACTCCATCGAGAGCGTGGAGGTGATCACCAACCCCTCGGCAAAGTTTGACGCCGGCGGCGGGGCGGCGGGCATCGTCAATATCGTCCTGAAGAAGGACCAGCAGGTCGGCTACAACGGCAACCTGCGGCTGGGAGGCGACACCCAGGGGGGCTACAACCTCGGCGGCGACATCAACGCCCGCGGCGGCAAGGTCAACCTCTTCGGGTCGGGCATGCTCATGAGTCGCCAGGGAACCACGGTGGGTACCACCGAGCGCGAAACCTTCTCCGACACCCCGAATACCCTCATCTCCCAGCGCAGCGAATCCGACATGAACGGCACCTTCGGGAACGTCCGGGCCGGCCTGGACTACTTCCTCGACAACCGCAACACCCTGACCCTGAGCGGCAACTATATGCGCGGCGCCTTCACCCCGACCGAGTACCTCACTAACACGACCGACTACCGCTACGGTACGGGCACCGAAACGACTTCCTACGAGCGCTTCAGCGACCAGGACCGCAACTTCCGCAACTCCGGCGCCTCCCTGCAGTTCAAGCACCTCTTCCCGAAGCAGGGGGCGGAATGGACGGCCGACGCGAACTACAACCAGGTCAGGTTCGACGGCAACAGCCTCTACCGCAACGTCTACGACAACGGCAACGTAAGCCAGCAGCGGCAGGAGTCGACGGGCAGCGGAAGCTTCCTGACCCTGCAGTCGGACTTCATCGCCGCCATCGACGACAAGACGAAGCTCGAGGGCGGCATCAAGGCAACCCTGCGCAGCAACAGTACCGACCAGTCCAACTTCGTCAACTACGGAGACGGCGAAGACTGGGAGCAGATCACCCAGTTGTCCGACCAGTTCTCCTTTCAGGACAATGTCTTCGCCGGCTACCTGCAGGCTGGCCGGGAGATCGGCGACTGGGGCTTCCAGGTGGGACTGCGGGCCGAGAGCTCCTTCTACAAAGGCACCCTCACCGGCATGGATTCCTCCTTCACCATCGACTACCCCATCAGCCTGTTCCCGAGCGCCTTCCTGACCCGCAAGCTGAACGAGACCGACCAGCTGCAGCTGGCCTATACCCGCCGCATCAACCGGCCGAACTTCTTCCAGACGATGCCCTTCACCGACTTCTCCGACTCCCTGAACCTGCGCCGCGGCAATCCCCAGCTGCTGCCCGAGTTCACCAACTCGCTGGAGCTGTCGTACCAGAACATCTTCCCCAGCGGTAATAACCTGCTGGTGTCGCTTTACTACAAACAGGCCACCGACCTGATCGCCGCCTACCAGATATCGGAGTATAACGAGCAACTGGGCGAGGACGCCATCGTGACCAGCTACGCCAATACCAACAGCGCCACCGCCTACGGTGCCGAGGTGACCCTGAAGAACAACTTCTTCGGCTGGCTCGACCTGACCTCCAACCTCAACGCCTACCAATCGGTCGTCGACGCCGGCAACCTCGAGTCCGGCCTGCAGGTCAACCGCCTCAGCGGCTTCCTGAAGGAGACCGCCCAGATCAAGTTGCCCAAGGATTTCGCCCTCCAGTTCAACGGCGAGTACCGCACCCGCGCCTCCTTCACCCCGACCACGAACAACGACCCCTTCGCCGGCGGCGGTGGCGGCCCCAGCCAGAACACGGCACAGGGCTACACCCAGTCGATATGGTTCGTCGACGCCTCCCTGCGCAAGGACTTCTGGAACAACGCCGCTTCCCTTACCCTCGGCATACAGGATATCTTCGGCAGCCGCAAGTTCGGCAGCTACACGCTCACGGACTTCTTCAGTCAGGAGACTTCCCGCCTGGCTAATCCGCAAACCGTTCGCCTCAACTTCTCCTACCGCTTCGGCAAGATGGATGCCTCGCTGTTCCAGCGGAAGAACACCAACTCCAGTTCCCAGGGATCGGACATGATCGGAGGATAGCCGATGACGGGGCGGTGAACCCAACTAGTTCAGCGGGGCCGCGCCCACGCGCAGGCTGTAGCGCCCGATGTAGGTGTCGATGGCCGAGACGAGCTTCCGGTAGTCGTCGATCCGGTAATAGGTGAGATCGACGCGCGTTTCCCGCCCCTCCGGGCCGACCAGGACCAGTACGGCCTCCGCCTGGTAGAGGCGGTACGCCAGGTAGTCGTGCCAGTAGTGCATCGTCAGTTCGGGTACCCGCAGCAGCACCCCGGCCGCACTGATCTCCAGTGCCGTGCCGCGGAAGGGCAGGTGACGGTACATCGACCAGTCGCGGTTCGGGTAGGCCGCCGCCACCAGCAACACGAGGCCCGGATAGGGACGCGGAAAACGAAGCAGCACGACCGCCGCAACGAGTGCGATCGCCACGCGGGCCACCAGCGATACCAGCAGGTAACGCCGCCGCAGGCGGAAACCGTAGCGGCGCGGGGCATCCACACCGAAGTACAGGGTTTCGAGGGCCCGCATCTCGGCGTTTCGCTCCAGCACCTCCTGCATGCGTTGGCGGGGGTCGCCGCCGCGCCCGGGGGGGTCTACCGCCGCGCCGGAAGCGGGCAGCAGCCACCAGCGGGTGGCCAGGGTTTCGAGCCGCCACCAGTCGATTTCGTCGAGCCCGCTGAAGTGGTGGATCCGCCACCGGATCAGCGCCCCGGCCCGCCAGCGCCGGGCGCCGAGGTAGCCGCCGCCGAGCGCGGCCAGCACCACGGGCACCGTCCACACCCAGCCCGCACCCCACACGGCCAGCGCGGCGGCCAAGGGCGTGCCGAGGAAGAGCAGGAGAGCGGGCACGGAGACCCAACAATGCCCCGTGATCACCCGGCGGAGCAGGTTGGAGGAGGATGCCATACGGTAAGTACGCCGCCGTGCCCCCCCGTCGTACTCCGGGGATGGCCTTTAACCCGCGGCCGCAGGTGCGGTGTGCGCCCCCAGCCGGCCGGCCGCTGCGGGCGGGAAAAGGCAGATTTGTCCTATTTTCCAGTGGGGGTACCGGGCTGCCCGATTTCCGGTAACACATTACATCGGGTGCATATAAAGGATTATGTCCATGTCCCATTCTCCGGCTTTGTCCACCGCATTCACCGCCATCCGCGACGGCATCATCGGTTCCCGTCAGCGTATCACCACCCTCCCCCACCCGGAGGGGATCCCCCTTGTCTACGCCGACTGGACGGCCAGCGGGCGGGCGTACGGTCCCATTGAGGATACGATCCGCGAACGGATCCTGCCCTTCATGGCCAATACCCATACCGATACCAACTCCACCGGTAGCGCCATGACCCACGCCTACCATACGGCCCGGCAGGTCATCCGCGACCACGTCAATGCATCGGCGGACGACGTACTGATCTGTACGGGCTCCGGAATGACCGGCGCGGTAAACAAATTACAGCGGCTGCTGGGGCTGAAACGGGATTTCGCCGACCGCCCCGAACAGCGGCCGGTGGTCTTCGTCAGTGACATGGAGCACCACAGTAACCACACGAGCTGGCTGGAAACGGGCGCGGAGGTCGTGATCGTCGCGTGCAACGCGCGCGGCCTGGTGTGTCCGCGTCGCTTCGCCGCGGCCGTAGCGGACTATCCCGCGGACCGGCCGAAGTACGCCGCCGTGACGGCCTGCTCCAACGTCACGGGCATCGAATCGCCGTACCACGCGATCGCGGAGGTCATGCACGCCGCTGGCGGCTATTGCTTCGTGGATTTTGCCTGTTCGGCGCCCTACGTGCCCATCGATCTCCACCCCCCGGGCCGGCCCGACGCCGCCCTCGACGCCGTGTACTTCAGTCCCCACAAATTTCTGGGCGGACCGGGCAGCTGCGGCGTGCTGCTGGTACACCGCCGGCACCTGCGCTCCGCCGTCCCCGATCACCCCGGTGGCGGAACCGTAAGCTGGACCAACCCCTGGGGGGAGCACCGCTTCCTGCCCGACCCCGAGCAGCGCGAGGACGGGGGCACGCCGGCGATCCTGCAGACCATCCGCGCCGCCCTGGCCATCCGTCTGAAAGAACAAATGGGAACCGATGCCATGCGGGAACGCGAGAAGTCACTGATGTCCGTCCTGTGGGAGGGCCTGGACCGCATTCCGGAGGTGGAGGTGCTCGACGGCGAACACCGGGAACGGTTGGCCATCGTTTCCTTCAACCTGCGGGGCCTGCCCTTTGCCCTGGCCGTCAAGCTGCTGAACGACCGCTACGGCGTGCAGGTCCGTGGCGGATGCTCCTGCGCGGGCACCTATGGCCATCGCTTGCTGGGCATCGACCGGGCGACGTCGGCCCGCACGCTGCGCCGCCTCGACGAGGGACTGCCCGTCCGGCGGCCGGGTTGGGTACGCCTGAGTCTACACCCCACCACTACCCACGAGGAAGTCCACTACCTGCTCCAAGCCATCCGGGGCGTGGCGCGTCATCACCGGGAGTGGGCGACGGAGTACACCGTGTGTCCTGATACGGGTACCGTAGCACCCTGTCGTCCCGCCGCCGACCGGCAGTTGCTCGGGCGTATCTCGGAGGTCTTTGCTTAGAATCTTGTCCGGAAGAACAGGAGTAGGAGGGCCAGCAGCTCGGGGTGGGAGCTGAGGTAATCCCGCAGAAAATGATTAGCGCGTGAGAGGTGCACGCGTACCGTGGCCTCGGCGATGCCCAGACGGCGGGCGATGCTGCCATTGGTCAGGCCCGAGCGGTAGTGCAGGTTAAATATTTCACGCTGCCGATCGGGCATGCGCTGGATCGCCAGCTCCGCGATCTCCAGGTAGTCGCTCAGGATCAGGTCCTCCTCCGCGCGTGCCGGCGCGGCGATCCGCTGGTCGGCTGCGTAGCGTTCTTCCTGGTGGTCGAGCCGGCGTTCCCGCTTCAGGTAGTTCCAGGCGAGGTCGCGGGTGATCTTGTGCAGGAGGGGGGAAACAGGCTGGTCCGGATCGACGATAGCCCGCTTTTTCCACAACTGGAGAAAAACGTCGGAGGTGATTTCTTCGGCCGCCGGTGCGCTACCCGTCAGCTTAAGCGAAAAGCCGTACACCCGTGGGTGGCACTGGTCATATATCCACGTGAAGCTTTGCAGATCACCCCCCCTGAGTTTTTCGAGGTGGCTCCGCCAGTTCTGGGTTTGCACGATTGTCTTTTCACTAATAAAGTTTTTCAAGATACGACTTTTCAAAAAAAATTGCCCATTCAGTAAACGATCTTTATTTGTCTTTTGGACTATTGTACGAAGCGATCACTGCAAATGTCCAAATCAGAACTGTCTATCCTGCTTGCGAAAGTTCGTTCAGGAACGTGTACGCCCACCGAGGCGGACCGCCTATACACCCTCGCCCGCCAGCTGCCCAAGTCCGAGGCGGAGCCCATTCTCTGGGCGCTCTGGGAGCGGGATGGCTTTACGGAGCGGTTGCCGCCGGCCTTCGCACAGCGGCTGCTTGATCGCGTAGGGCAGGAAGGCGGAACGACGAAGCGGGGACGCCGCCGCTGGATGCAGGTCGCCTCACTGGCGGCGGCCGTAGCCCTCGTCGTTTTCGCCGGTTTCTACGTGCTGGGTCGGGAAACTACCATCACCACTTCGACGGCCTTCGGCGAGCAACGCACGCTGGAGCTGCCGGACGGATCCCGGGTGCGGCTTAACGCGAATTCCGTCCTCCGCTATGCGGAGAGTTGGGACGATACCGAAGACCGGGAAGTCTGGCTCGACGGCGAGGCCTTCTTCGAGGTAACCAAGAAGCGGTCCACCGGTCAGAAGTTCCGCGTCATCACCCCTGACCTGTCTATCTCCGTGCTCGGTACGGTATTCAACGTGAACCGGCAGCAGGACCAGACCAGCGTGTACCTGGAGGAGGGCAGCATCGCCCTGGAGCTCACCGATTCCGGGTCTGCGGAGCAGCTGATGGAGCCCGGGGAGCTGGTCACCTATTCGGCCGTCCGGCAAGAAGTAATCGCCGACAAGAAGATTGACGAGCCGAAGGTGCATACGTCCTGGAAGGACGGCGTGCTCACCTTCGACGATACGCCCCTCGCCGACGTCCTCGGGCGGGTCGAAAACCTCTACGGCGTGCACATCGCCGTGGAGGACTCCACCCTATTCCAACGAAAAATCACCGGAGGCCTCCCCATGGCCGACCTGGAGATCGTGATCCCCCTGCTCGAGCAGGTAAGCGGTTACCAGCTCGACGCCGTGAAGCCGGGCTCCTACATCATGCATCGATAATCAACCCGTAGTCGATCGCCCCGTCGGAATTCTCCGGGGCATTCATGCCTTTAAATCACGCCACTCATGCAAAGAATATTTTACCAACTTTCGGGATTGCTCCTGCTGGCTCTATTGGCCACGGGCATGAAAGCTCCCGTGCCGGGCACGCACGCCGGCTTGTCTACCGGCCCCGCACCCGCGGCCTCCGACCGCTTAGCGCAGCGGCAGCTTATTGAAGTACTGAAGGAGATGGAGCAACGCTACCGGGTTTTCTTCACCTACGAACGGCAACTACTGGCCGACGTGGAGGTAGACTTCGACTTTCGCGCCGAAGAAGACCTGGAGGAGGCCATCGCCCGCCTGCTGTCGGAAACCGGCTTCCTCCACAAGACGTACGGAGACAAGTACCTGGTCATCTTCCGCGATACCGAAGAAAGCCGTAGCAACGCCCGTAAGCTGGGCCGTAAGCTCCGGCAGATCAAGCGACTGGAGGAAAGCTCCGGCATTTCCGTGCAGTCCAGTTCCGCAGGGCCCATCGAGCGGTTCAGCACCGTGGCCCGGGCCATCGCCGCCCAGAAGACGGCCATCACCGTCACCGGGCGCGTCACCGACATCACCGGCACGACCCTGATCGGCGTGACCGTCCTGATCAAGGGGACTTCCTCGGGTACGATCACCGACATCGACGGCGACTACAGCCTGAGCGGCGTAGAGGACAACGACACCCTGCTGTTTTCCTCCATCGGCTACCTCAGCGCGGAGCTGCCGGTCAACGGCCGCACGACCATTGACGTGCAGCTGCAGGAGAACGTGGAGGCCCTCGAGGAGGTGGTCGTGATCGGCTACGGTACCCAGAAGAAGTCGGATATCACCGGATCGGTGGCTTCCGTGCCGAGCGACCGGCTGGAGAACCTGCCGGTGACGAACGTACTCTCCGCCATCCAGGGTACGACCGCCGGGTTACAGATCTCGCAGGGGTCGTCGGTTCCCGGCAGTACCGGCAGCATCCAGGTGCGGGGCATCAACTCGATCAACGCGAACAACAGTCCCTTCATCGTGCTCGACGGCGCTCCCTTCTTCGGTGACATCAACGACATCAACAGCAACGACATCGCCTCGATCGAGATTCTCAAGGACGCCTCGGCGGTAGCCATCTACGGTACCCGCGGCGCCAACGGCGTCATCCTCATCACGACCAAGCGCGGAAAGACCGGTGCGCCCCGCATCGGCTACGCCGGCTACGTAGGCCTGGAACGGGTCAACAATACCCTGGAGTTTTTGGGGCCGGACGCCTACGTCGATAAGTACGCCGACTACGTAGAGGCGGTCGGGCTCGACCTGGATCGCGCCCTGCCCAACCAGGAGGAGATCGACAACCTGGAAGCCGGTCGTACGGTGGACTGGATCGACGAGGTCACCAGAACCGGCGTCCTGCAGGAACATAACCTCACCGTCTCCGGGGGTACGGACAACATCCAGTACTACGTGACCGGCGGCCGCCTCGACCAGCAGGGCGTAATAGCGGGCTACCAGTACGAGCGGACCAACGTGCGGACGAACCTGGACGCCACGCTCACCGACTGGTTCAAGGCCGGCACCTCCCTGGCCTTCACGCTGAATAACTACGACGGCGGCCGCGCCAACTTCCTCAACGCCACGGCCGCCAGTCCGTACGGCACGCTCTACAACGAGGAGGGGGGCTACAAGATCTTCCCGATGGAGCCGGAACTGCTCTTCGCCAACCCCTTCCTGGGTACCACTACCGACCAGGTACGGCGGCGCCACAACCTGATCGGGGGCGGCTACATCGAGCTTACGCCCGGCTTCCTGCCCGGCCTGAGCTACCGGCTCAACGGGAACTATACGTTGGAGCAGCGGCGCAACTCCGGCTACGAGGGTGCCGCCGCCAACAACCCCGCCGGCTATGCCTTCTCCGACTTCAACCAGACCGACAACTGGGTCCTGGAAAACATCCTGAACTACAACCGGGAGTTCGGCCGCCACACCATAGGGGCTACCGCGCTGTACAGCGCCCAAAAGTCACAGTACTTCTCCTTCGACGCCAACGCCAACACCTTCGTCAACGACCAGCTCTCGTACTTCAATATCGGGTCGGGGCAGAACCGCAACGCGGGCAGCTACGGCGACGGGCAGAGCCTGCTTTCGCAAATGATCCGTGTGAACTACGGCTTCGACAGCCGCTACCTGCTGACGGTGACCGCCCGCCGCGACGGCTACTCCGCCTTCGGCGATAATACCGACAAATACGGCCTGTTCCCCTCCTTTGCTCTAGGCTGGAATATCGCCAACGAATCCTTCATGGACGGCCTCGGCGCGATCGACAACCTGAAGCTGCGCTTCAGCTACGGGCAGTCGGGCAACCAGGCCATCGGCGTGAACCAGACGGCCACCATCGCCTTCCCCGTCCGCTATCCCTTTGGCGGCTCCAGCCAGATCGGCACCCTGATCGGCGACCTGGGCAACGAGAACCTGGAGTGGGAGACCACCACCTCGGCCAACCTGGGCGTCGACTTCGGCCTCTGGGACGGCCGCGTGAGTGGCAGCCTGGAGGTATACCAGTCCCGCACCACCGATATCCTGCTCCGGCGCGCCCTTCCGCTCATCACCGGATCCGGCTCGATCTGGGACAACCTCGGCGTGCTGGATAATAAAGGCATCGAGTTCTCCTTCAACAGCGTCAACCTCCGCGCCGGCAACTTCCGCTGGGAGACCAGCTTTAATATCGCCTCCAACCGCAACAAACTGGTGGAGCTCTACGGCGACGGACAGGACGACATCGGCAACGGCTGGTTCCTGGGTGAACCGCTGGGTACCGTCTACACCCAACGCTGGATCGGCGTGTGGCAGGAGGGCGAAGACCCCTCCGAGACCGATCCGGGTGCCGTTCCCGGTGACCTGAAGTTCGAAGACATCAACGGCGACGGCGTGATCAACGGCGACGACCGGGTGATCGTCGGCAACAACCTGCCCGACTACTACGGCGGCCTGACCAACACCTTCCACTACAATAATTTCCACCTCAGCGTCTTCCTGCAGTACTCGCAGGGCGGACTCAAGTACAACCCCGACGCCTTCTACGGCGACGAGGTAGGCCGCCGCAACATCCCCACCAACTACCAGTACTGGACCGAGGGCAACCCTATCGGTACGGCGCCTTCCCTCTCCTACCGCGGACGGTTGGGATCCTGGAACCTGAACGACCCGAGCTACGTCCGGCTCAAGGACGTACGGCTGAGCTACGCCGTTCCCTCCAACGTGCTGAACCGGGTCGGCATGCAGGCCCTGACGATCTACGTCACCGGCCGCAACCTGTACACCTGGACCGACTGGCAAGGCTGGGATCCGGAAAACAACCTCGACGGCCGGGGTTCGGGAAACTGGACCAATAACTACCCCTTCGTCCGCACCTTTTCCTTCGGCGTCAACCTGACCCTCTAAAAAGAATCATCATGCAATCAGTACAGAATTACCTTAAGGCCGCGGTGTGTGGGGTTTTAATCCTCACGACCGCCGCTTCCTGCCAGAAAGAGTTCCTCGACGAGGAAGTCCTGAACAATTTCGCCCCGGAAACCCTCACCGATGAGGCCGGCCTGGAGGCCTCCCTTCTGGGCCTCTACAATCACTTCAGTACCCTGTACACCTACAGCGGTCCGCAGGGCTGGCCGGCGGTGTGGCAAACGGGTACCGACATCGCCTGGTCTACGCAGCCGCAGGGGATCGAGATTCCCTTTTTCAACTACAACCTGCTTTCCTCGGACAACGAGGCGGCCGGCTACACTTGGAACTGGGCCTACGTAATGATCAAGAATACTAACTTCATCATCGCCAACCTCGAATCCGACGCCGTGGCTACGCTGCCCGAGGAGCGCGTGACTGAGCTGCTGGCCGAGGCGCGCTTCTTCCGCGGCCACGCCTACAATACCCTGGCCACCGCCTTCGGCGGCGTACCGCTCGTGACCGAGCCGATCACCGAACCACGGACCGACTTCGTACGTGCCCCGCTCGAGGAGGTCAACGCCCTCATCGAGAGTGACCTGATGTACGCGGCGGAAAACCTGCCGGACATTGAGAACGTGACCGTAGTGGACAACGTACGGGCCACCTCGCGCGCCAACCGCCACATGGCCAATCACCTGCTGAGCGAGTTCTTCCTCCGCACCGGCGACAACGCCGCCGCCGAGGCCCAGGCCGATATCGTGATCAACAGTGGCCTCTTCAGTTTGATCACCGAACGGTACGGCATCCAGGCCAGTGAACCCGGTACTCCTTTCTCCGACATGTTCCTCTACGGCAACCAACGCCGCCGGCAGGGCAACACCGAGGGCATCTGGGTACTGGAGGCCGAGAATCCGCGCGACGTGCCCGGCGGACAGACCAACGCCCCGCAGCAGCGCCGCATCTGGGGAGCGGCCTACCACCAGAAGGACGGCATGGCCATCGCCGACTCCCTCGGCGGTCGCGGTATCGCCCGGATCCGCCTGAATAATTACGTACTTTACGACCTGTACCCCGAAGGCGACATCCGCAACAGCCGTCACAGCATCCACCGGCAGTTTTACTACAATAATCCTGCGGAGCAATACAGCGACATCTACGGCGAACCGGTCCCCTACGCGGGTCCCGACACCATCTTCATCATCCCGCCCTACACCCTCAAGTGGGGTCACTTCGATCCGCTGGACCTGTTCGGCTTCGGGATGTGGAAGGACTTCATCCTGATGCGCCTGGGCGAAACCTACCTGTTCCGCGCGGAAGCGGAGTTCAAACAGGGTAAGCTCGAGGAAGCCGCCGAGACGATCAATATCCTGCGCGAACGCGCCGAAGCCCCGCTGGTGGAGGCCGGCGACATCGACCTCGACTTTATCCTGGACGAACGCATCCGCGAACTGCTCGCCGAGGAGAACCGGCGCTTTACGCTCATGCGGACCGGCACCCTCGTCGACCGAGCTTACCGCTACTTCGGAGACAACCCGGTAGAGAACTACCAATTGCAGGGGCTCACCGAAACCCACCTGCTGCTACCGATCCCCCAGCGGGAAATCGACCTCAACAAGGACGCCGAACTGAAACAGAACCCCGGCTACTAAGCTAATGTGTTAACTGTGTCCGACCGGGTAACGGGCCACGTGGCGTGTTACCCGGTCTTTTTTTAGCCCCGCCGGCAGCGGACTTAGAAACGGACGCAGCGGTTAATTGTCGTAAAGACAATTTATAATTATCTTGGCCTATTCCCCGATCTGCGCTTCGGATCCCTTCCGGGGCAGGTCGATCATCTCCTACCTTATCATCATGCGCTTCCTTCCTTTCGTATTACTTGTTGGCCTGAGCCAGCTTTTGTCCGGCTGTGCGGGCACCCCGTCCGGTACCGGAGAACCCTCCGGCAGTGAATATTCCGCTTACCTGTTTACCTATTTCACGGGCAATGCCCAGGCGGACGAGCAGGTTCATTACGCCGTGAGCCTCGACGGCTACAACTACCACGCCCTGAACGGCGACGCGCCGGTGCTGGACTCCCGCGCGATCAGCTCTACCGGCGGCGTACGCGACCCCCACATCCTGCGCGGCCCCGACGGCAATTTCTACATGGTCGTCACCGACATGGTCTCCGCCAACGGCTGGTCGTCGAACCGGGCCATGGTCCTGCTGAAGTCTTCCAACCTCATCAACTGGACCTCCAGCGTGGTCAACATCCAGGAACGGTTCGACAATCAGGACAGCCTCCTGCGGGTGTGGGCACCCCAGACCATTTATGACCCCGCGGAGGACAAGTTCATGGTCTACTATTCCATGAAGCACGGCAACGAGCCCGACAAGATCTACTACGCCTACACCAACGACGACTTCACCGACCTGGCCACCGAGCCCAAGCAACTGCTCTACACCCCCGACGGCGGGGCGGCCATCGACGGCGACATCATCCCCTTCGACGGCAAGTACTATATGTTCTTCAAGACCGAGGACCGCGGCAAGGGCATTAAGGTCGCGGTTTCCGACAGCCTCACGGGCGAGTACGCGGTCGGCGACGACTTCGTGCAGCAGACCACCTTCCAGGTGGAAGGCAGCAGCGTCTTCAAGCTGATCGACAGCGACGACTATATCCTGATGTACGACATGTACACGAAGGGCGAGTACCAGTTTACGCGCACCTCCGACCTGCAAAATTTCGAAGTGATCGACGAGGACGTGAGTATGGACTTCCACCCCCGCCACGGCACCGTCATCCCCATCACTTCCCGCGAACTGGAGCGTTTGCTGTCGGCCTACGGCCGCCCCGATGACCTGATCGTCCAGGCCACCGCCCCCGAGATCCGGAAGATCAACATCCGGCTCGACAGCACCGCCAACGAACTGGAGCTCCCCCTGCTGCCCGACACCGACCTGAGCGCCTTCGACCCCCAATTTCCGGAAATGGCCGGCTTGCGCATCACCCCCGCCGGCCCGCAAGACTTCACCGACGGCCCCGTCACCTACACTCTCCAGCTGGAGGGGCACGAACCGGAGACCTACGACGTGTCGGCCACCGTGCGCAACAACCCCGTCCTGACCGGCTACTACGCCGACCCCGACGTGCTGTACTCCGAAAAGACCGGCAAGTTCTATCTCTACCCTACCTCCGACGGCTTCAACGGCTGGTCGGGCACCTACTTCAAGACCTTCTCCTCCCCCGACCTCGTGCACTGGACCGATGAGGGCATCATCCTTGACCTCGAGAAAGACGTCGAATGGGCCGACCGCAACGCCTGGGCACCCTGCATCCTGGAAGCCGAGATCGACGGCGAATACAAGTACTTCTACTACTTTACGGCCGCCCAGAAAATTGGCGTGGCGACGAGCGATTCCCCCACCGGCCCATTCACCGACAGCGGCAAGGCGCTCATCGACTATAAACCCGAAGGCGCCCGGGGCGGCCAGGAGATCGATCCCGAGGTCTTCGCCGATCCGCAGTCCGGCAAGACCTACCTCTACTGGGGCAACGGCTATATGGCCGTGGCCGAACTGAACGATGACCTGGTAAGCCTCAAGCCGGGTACCACCAAGCTACTGAACCCCGGCAGCACCTACCGGGAGGGCACCACCATATTCTTCCGCAACGGTACGTACTACTTCCTCTGGAGCGAGAACGACACCCGCGATCCTTCCTACCGCGTCCGCTACGCCACGGCCCTGTCACCGTTGGGCCCGCTGACCATTCCCGAGAATAATCTGGTCATCCAGACCAACGAGGAGGCCGAGATCTACGGCACCGGCCATAACTCCGTGATCCAGGTACCGGGCACCGACGACTGGTACATCGTTTACCACCGCTTCAACTACCCCAACGGCATCAGTATGGGCCGCGCGGCCGGCTTCCACCGCGAGACGGCCATCGACAAACTCGCGTTCAACCCCGACGGCAGCATCCGCCCGGCAACGCCCACCCACGCAGGCATCCGGCCGGTCACCCCACGCTAAGCTCTCATTAGGCTTATCTTCATATCCTCGATCATGCACTTCAGATTCCCGTTACTCCCTCTCCTGCTTACCACGCTGGCCGCTTCCCTGTCGGCGCAGGTGACGCTCAACGTAGCCGTCGACAAGCCCGGGGGCGACATTGCCCCGACGATGTACGGCATCTTCTTCGAGGACATCAATTTCGCGGCCGACGGCGGGGTCTACGCCGAGCTCGTCAAGAACCGCTCCTTTGAATTCGACCGCCCCCTTATGGGCTGGGCGCTTGCGCCGGAGGGCGGGGCCGCGGGTGCCGTGCTCGTCGAAAACCAGCAGGCCGACAACCCCAACAACCCGCGTTACCTGAAGGTCAGGGTCGAGGCGCCGCGGGGTACGTACACGATGCGCAACGAAGGTTTCCGGGGGATGGGCGTGCGCGCGGGGGAGCACTACGACTTCAGCCTGCTCGTTCGCCGGCCCACCGGCAACCTCCAGCTCGAGGTGGCCCTCGTCGACACCTCCGGATCGGTCCTGGGCCGTGCGCCCGTCGAGTTGTCGGCCGCCAGCGATGCATTCAGTAAGGCGACCGCCACCCTGACCTCTTCCGTCACCGACGTCCGGGCCGCCCTGGAGCTCCGCTTCGGCGGCACGGGGACCGTAGAACTGGATATAGTTTCCCTCTTCCCCCGGGATACGTGGCGGGGCCGCCAGGGCGGTATGCGCAAGGACATCGTCAGCCTCTTGGACAGCCTGCAGCCCGGCTTCGTGCGGTTTCCGGGCGGCTGCATCGTCGAGGGGCGCGACCTGAACAACCGCTACCAGTGGAAGAAGACCGTCGGCGACGTCGCGGACCGCAAACTCATCGTCAACCGCTGGAATACGGAGTTCTCCGCACCGCGCAACGCGCCGGACTACTATCAGTCCTACGGCCTCGGCTTCTACGAGTACTTCCTCCTGGCCGACGACCTGGGGGCCGAGCCGCTGCCCATCCTCAACTGCGGTATGGCCTGCCAATTCAACACCGCCGAGGTGGTGCCCCTCGACGATCTCGATCCCTATATTCAGGATGCCCTCGACCTCATCGAGTTCGCTAATGGCGACACCACCTCGGAGTGGGGCGGACTGCGCGCCGAAATGGGCCACCCCGAACCCTTTGGCATGAAGTACCTGGGCGTGGGCAACGAGCAGTGGGGCCCGCAGTACGTCGAGCGCTACGAGATATTTGTGGAGGCCCTCAAGGCCGCCCACCCGGAGATCGAACTGGTCACTACCGTCGGCCCCTTCGCCGGGGGAGAGATGTTTGATTACCTGTGGAACGAGCTGCGGCCGCTGAACCCGGATATCGTGGACGAGCACTACTACATGCCGCCCGGGTGGTTCTTTTCCCACGCCGACCGCTACGACGACTACGACCGCGACGGGCCGGCCATCTTCGCGGGGGAGTACGCCGGCCACGGACCGGCCGACGACACCCCCGAGTCGCGGAACAACTGGCTCAGCGCCCTGTCCGAAGCCGCCTACATGACCGGTCTCGAGCGCAATGCCGACGTGGTACGGCTGACTTCCTACGCTCCCCTCATGGCCCACGTAGAGGCCTGGCAGTGGCGCCCCGACCTGATCTGGTTCGACAACCTGGAGGTGGGTCCCACGCCTAACTACTACGTTCAGCGGCTCTTCTCGACCCACGCCGGCACGCACACGCTGCCCGCCCTGGCGGACGGGCGCGCGCTGACCGGGCAGGACAGCCTCTACGCCAGCGCGGTGACCGATACCGTCAGCCAGGAGGTCTACGTCAAGGTGGTAAACGCCAACGACACCCCCCGGGAACTGATCATCGAACTGGACGGCCTCCGCGGCCGGCGCGAGGCCAGCCTGACCGTGCTCGCCGACCCTGACCTGAAAACCTTTAACCGGGTTCGCGAGGAAGCCATCCGGCCGTACACCCGCAACCTCGGCTCCGTGAAACGTTCCGTTACCCTCACCCTGGAACCGCGGTCCGTAAACCTGCTCTCGTTGCCGGTCGGGGATCGCGCCCGCAAGTAAACCGGGTGAGCCCCCGCCCCGCTTCCGCGACGTGATTTTGCCACGGCGCGGCTGTTTCGCCGCCAACACTAATCCTTACACAATCTGAATCACTATGCACATTCTCCGCAAAACCTACTTAGCCGCCCTGTTGCTGGTCGCGCTGGTCGCCGTTTCCTGCTCCTCGACCCGCAGCCAGGAGGAGCCGGCGCACACCGAAGCGGGGCTGCTCGATACGATCGACCGCAACCTGGAGCTGGCCGTCGCCCAGTATAAGGTGCTGCGCGACAACCTCCCCGCCGATCGGTTTCCCAAGACTTACTACCCCGACCGTAACGAATACGAATTCAGCGGCTCCGAATGGTGGGTGAGTGGCTTCTACCCCGGCACCCTACTCATGCTGTACCAGGAAACCGGCGACACTGCCATGCTGGCCGAGGCCAAGCGGATCATGAAGGTCCTGGAAAAAGAAAAAAACAACACCCGCACCCACGACCTGGGCTTCATGATGTACGACAGCTTCGGCGAACTCTACGAGATGGAGCCGGACGAGCAAACCAAGCAAATCCTGTTGCAGAGCGCCGAGTCGCTCGCCTCCCGCTACGAGCCTACCGTGGGCGCCATCAAGTCGTGGGACTCCAAGGAAGGCGACTACCTGGTCATCATTGACAACATGATGAACCTCGAACTCCTGTACTGGGCCAGCCGCGTGACGGGCGACCCGAAGTACGCCGACATCGCCACCACCCACGCCAACACCACGATGGCCAACCACTTTCGGCCGGACTACAGCACCTTCCACGTGCTGAACTACAACAAGACCACCGGCGACGTACAGGAAAAGAAGACCGCCCAGGGCTACGCCGACGACTCCGCCTGGTCGCGCGGGCAGGCCTGGGGGCTGTACGGCTACACTGCCACCTACCGGGACACCGACGATAAAAAGTACCTGGAGCAGGCCCGCAGGATCGCGGACTACATCCTTTCCCAGCCCAATCTGCCGGCGGATAAGATTCCCTACTGGGACTACGATGCCCCCGACATCCCCGACGCACCGCGCGATGCCTCCGCCGCCGCCATCATGGCCTCCGCCCTGCTCGAACTGAGTGCGTACGTGGACGGCGACGAGGCCAAGCGCTACGTATCCACCGCGGAGACTATTCTCCGTACGCTCTCCGGCGACGAATACCTGGCCAAGCCCGGCACCAACGGGGGATTTTTGCTGGAGCACAGCGTCGGCCACCTGCCCGCCGGTACCGAAGTGGACGTACCCCTTACCTACGCCGACTTCTACTTCGTGGAGGCCATGCAGCGGTACAAGGAGCTCAAGAAATAACCGTAGGAACGACCCCGCCTTTCCATCACTAAGCCAGTAGATCATGTTCAGATATTTCGCCTGTACCGTATTCTTCACCCTGATATCCGCCGTCGGTATCGCCCAGCAGACGCCAGACTGGGAGAACCCCGAGGTCTTCCAGATCAACCGGGAAGCACCGCACGCCGCGTTCTACCGCTACCCCACCGCGGCGGCTGCCCGGGCGGGCGGCGGGCGGGCGGCCTCCCCACTGTACCACGACCTGAACGGAAGCTGGAAATTCAACTGGGTCATTAAGCCGTCGGACCGGCCGGAATTCTTCTACCGCCCGGATTACGACGTGAGCCACTGGGACGAGATCACCGTCCCCGCCAACTGGGAACTGGAGGGCTACGGTACGCCGATCTACACCAACATCGTCTACCCCTTCCCGAAGAACCCGCCCTACATCGACCACGACTATAACCCCGTGGGCAGCTACCGCCGCGACTTCGAAGTGCCGGCCGACTGGGACGACAAGCAGGTCTACATTCACTTTGGCGGCGTCAGCTCGGCCTATTACCTCTGGGTGAACGGCGAGCGCGTCGGGTACAACGAGGGCAGCAAGACCCCCGCCGAGTTCAACCTTACCGACTACCTGCAAGCCGGTACCAACACGCTGGCCGTCGAGGTGTACCGCTGGTCGGACGCCAGCTATATGGAAGACCAGGACTTCTGGCGCCTCAGCGGCATCGACCGCGACGTCTACCTCTACGCCACCGCGCCGGTGAGCATCCACGACTTCCGGGTGATCTCCGAACTGGACGACGACTACGCGGACGGCGAGTTGGAAGTGCGGGTAGACCTGCGCAACGCCACAACCGCCGAAGCCCGCCGCTACCGGGTGGAGGCTACGCTCCTCGATGGCGACCGCACCCTGGCCGGTATGGACGAGCGCGTGAACGTGAGCGTAGGCGACGATAGCCGCGTGACGTTCTCCGAGGAGATCAAGGCCATACGCCCCTGGACCGCGGAAACGCCCAACCTCTACACCCTCCTTCTGGAACTCAAGGACGCCGATGGCGCTACGGTGGAGGCGACCACCGTGGACGTGGGTTTCCGGACGATCGAAATCGAGAATAACCAGTTCCTGGTTAACGGCGTGCCCGTTTACATCAAGGGCGTGAACCTCCACGATCACGACGCCAGGACCGGCCACGTCGTCGGGGAAGAGATCACTAGGCTCGACATGCAGCGCATGAAGGAATTCAACGTGAACGCGATCCGGGCCAGCCACTACCCGAAGAACGAGTTCTTCTACCGCATGGCCGACTCCCTGGGCTTCTACGTGGTCGACGAGGCCAACATAGAAACCCACGGCATGGGCACCACCAACCAGGGGCTGGACAACAACGAGGAAGCCAAGAAGATCCACCCCGCCTACCGCCCGGAGTGGAAGGCGATGCACTTGGACCGCACCATTCGCATGTACGAGCGCGACAAGAACTTCCCCAGCATCGTCACCTGGTCGCTCGGCAACGAGGCCGGCAACGGCGAGAACTTCTTTGCCACTTACGACTGGCTCAAGGAGCACGACGACACCCGCCCCGTACAGTATGAGGGCGCCACTAACTACGCTAATACCGACATCCAGGCCCCCATGTACTGGCAACCGTGGGGCCTGAAGCGGTACGCGGAGAACGACCCGCAACGCCCGCTGATCCTCTGCGAGTACGCCCACGCGATGGGCAACAGCGTCGGCAACCTGCAGGACTACTGGGACGTGATCGAGGAATACCCCGTACTCCAGGGCGGCTTCATCTGGGACTGGGTAGACCAGGGCCTGGAAGCGAAAACGCCGGACGGCACGACCTACTACGCATACGGTGGCGACCTCGGCGGCTCGCGGCTGCAGAACGACCAGAACTTCAACCTGAACGGACTGGTCAACCCCGACCGCTCACCCCACCCCTCCCTGTACGAGGTGAAGAAGGTGTACCAGTATATCCACTTCCCGAGCTTCGATGCCGCCAGCGGCGCCCTTGAAGTCTACAACGGCTACGACTTCATCGATCTGAGCGGTTTCGACTTCACGTGGACCCTGCTGGCCGATGGGGAGGAAACGGCTACCGGCACTTTCACCACATCCGATGTGGCGGCCCGGGAAAGCACCATGGTGACCCTCGACCTGCCGGCCACGGAAGCGGGCAAGGAGTACTACCTGCAGGTATCCGCCAAACTCAAGGAGGCGCAGCCCCTGCTGAAGAAGGGCCACGAAGTCGCCGCTGAGGAGTTCCAGCTCAGCGAGGCTTCCCTGGCCGACCTGGAAGCCGCCGCGGGCGGATCCCTGACCACGGAGGAAGCCGATGGGCAGTTGACCCTCACCGGGCAGGGCTTCACGGCCGTATTCGACCAGGCCTCGGGCTGGCTCTACCGCCTCGACTACGGCAACGGCAACGTGCTCCTGGAGCCCATCAAGCCGAATTTCTGGCGGGCACCCACCGACAACGACTTTGGCTACGGCATGACCAACAACGCCCACGCCTGGAAGACGGCCAGCGAGGAGCAACAGCTCAGGGACTTCTCCGTCGCCGACGCCGGCAAGGGAATGAAACGCGTGACCGCCGACTACGGACTACAGGGCATCGCGGGCAGCCTCACCATGACCTACACCTTCAACGCCGCCGGTGAGCTGCGGGTGGACAACCGCCTTAGCGGCATCAGCAAGGAACTGCCCACCATACCCCGCCTCGGCAACACCTTCATTCTCCGGCCGGAGTACGACGCGGTGAGCTACTATGGCCGCGGACCCGTCGAAAACTACCAGGACCGCAACACCGGCACCTTCGTCGCCCGCTACACCGCCGACGTGGCCGACCTGATGTACGACTATATCCGGCCCCAGGAGAACGGCTACCGCACCGACGTGCGCGAGGTCGAGTTCCGCAACGAAGCCGGAAGCGGCATTGCCCTGCGGGCCGACGACGAGCTATTGGGCTTCAGTGCCCACCACCAGCTGAACTCCGACTTCGACGAGGGCAACGCCAAGGTGCAGCGTCACAACTACGACGTACCCAAACGCCAGCTGGTCAACGTCAACGTCGACTACAAGCAGTCTGGCGTGGGCGGTGACAACAGCTGGGGCGCACGTCCGCACGATCAGTACATGATCCCGGCCGGCGACTACGAATACAGCTTCCTGATCTCCCCCATCCGCTAAACTTCGACCCCATGAATCGCAGAAACTGGATTTCCACTACCCTAACTGGCCTGGCGGCCACCGGCCTGTCCGCTTCGGCCCTTCCCAACGGCATGGCACCCGCGTCCGCGCCTACGGACGGAAGCGCGGACCGGACCTACTGGGTGGCGAACCTTACCAAGATCGCCCGCCCGTTCCTGGAAAATATGGCGGCCGGCACCCTGCGCGAGAATATGCCCGTAGCGTTCGGTGAGGGAGCTACCCTCAAGGACCGGCAGAATTTCACGTACCTGGAGGGATTCGGGCGCCTGATGGCCGGTATGGCCCCGTGGCTGGGCGCGAGCGGCGGCCCGGCGGAAGAGCAGCAACTGCGCGAGGAGTTTCTGGGGCTGTACCGGCAAAGCATGGCCAACGGCGTCAACCCGGACTCCCCCGATTACTTCAATTTCTACCGTCACGGCCGCCAGCCCCTGGTGGATGCGGCCTTCCTGGCCCACGCTTTCCTGCGCGCGCCCGAGGTCCTCTGGGAACCGCTGGATGACGAGACCAAGGCCCGGACCATCGAAGAAATGAAGAATAGCCGCGTCATCCTGCCCTACTACAGCAACTGGCTGCTCTTCTCCGCTATGGTCGAAGCCTGGTTGTTGTCGATCGGCGAGCAGTGGGACGAGATGCGCACCGCGCTCGCCGTCCGCAAGAACATCGAGTGGTACCTCGGTGACGGCATGTACGGCGACGGCAAGGACTTCCACTGGGACTACTACAATAGCTACGTTATCCAGCCGATGCTGCTCGACATCCTGAAGGTGCTCAAGGACAACAGAAAGGAGGACGGCCGCAGCTTCGATACCACCCTTAAGCGGGCCCGCCGCTACGCCGAGATCCAGGAACGACTGATCAGCCCCGAGGGCACCTTCCCCATCATCGGCCGGTCCATCGTCTACCGCTTCGGGGCCTTCCAGCACCTGGCCCAGATCGCGCTGTGGGAGCAACTCCCCGACGAGATCACCCCCGGGCAGGTACGCGCCGCGCTGACCGCCGTGCAGCGGCGGATGCTCGAGGCGCCGGGTACCTTCGACGAGAACGGATGGCTGCGACTGGGCGTGGCCGGCCACCAACCCGGTCTGGCGGAGAGTTACATTTCCACCGGCAGCCTCTACCTCACCTCCGAGGGCTTCCTGCCGCTGGGCCTGGAACCCGACGCGCCCTTCTGGGCAAATGCCGAGGAGCCCTGGACCTCCAAAAAGGTTTTCAGCGGTACCGACCTGGAACGAGATGGCGCGCTGTACGACTAAGCGCCCGCCCTAATTTAGCGATCGGCCATTTAAGCGACAATTTGGTTTTGCGCCCATATTTTTCTTTTCTTTGTGTGAACATCAAAGGAAAAACCTTCACCCAGAGCCAATGAGTGGTGAAGTTTTACCGTTAAACCATCCGTCGGGGAACTTCCTCGCGTGACTTGGCGCCTCCGAGCGCGTATTCGGTCTTACGTACACCTAGTCTTAGCTTTCAACAACTACCATGGAATTTACTGCAACGCGTAGCGGCGTACTCACCACCGCTATGTCCCTGGCTAACGTCCTGGCGTTAGTACTATGCCTGAGCGGCTCCCTTGCCGCCCGCCCCGCCACTTCTCCGGCGGAATTCAGTACCCCCACCGCCGCCGCTATTCCGGCCCTGACCGTATCCGCCGGCACCCCGCACGCCCTCGTCGTGAACGGAAGTTTTTCCGGCAGCGACCTGACGTATTCGGCCCGGCTGTACGGGGGGGGTAGCCTTCCCACCTGGATGAAGTTTGCTTCCGCCACCGGCACTTTCACCATTACCGCCCCCAGTAGCGCGATAGGTGAGGTTTACCGTATACGGCTTACCGGCAGCGACCCGCAGGGTAGATCGACAACCACCGACTTCCACCTGCTCATAGACGGGGCTCAAACTACCTGCCTGGTAGACGCCAACACCGACCGCCTGGGCAAGATCATCCAGTGCCCCGGCGACACCGTGGCGCTGCGGGGCGCCCTCGATATTGAAACCTACCGCTGGTCCGGTCCGGGCGGCTTCACCTCCAGCGAGGCGGAACCGCGGGTTACGGAACCGGGACTGTACGTGCTTTCGGGAAACCCGGCCACCTGCGCCCGCCGCTCCATCGTGGAGGTGACTATGGCCGGCACCTGCCCTCCCGCCACCGACGATAACCTCATCCCTAATCCGGTCATTCAGCCCAGCACGACCTCCGGTACCGCGCCGCTGACGGTAAACTTTGACGCCGCGACTTCCACCGACGCTGACGGGCGCATCATCGCCTACGAGTGGTATTGGGACGAGGGCACCGCCACCGGCGCCCACCCCAAAATCACCTTTCCCGAGGGCGAGCACGAGGTGGTCCTGCTGGTGACCGACGATACCGGCGCGAAATCCACTTCACGCGTATTGATCTCCGCCCAGTCGAAAGACGCGACCGCCGGCTACTGGCTGGAGGCCGAGTGCGCGGAGGTAGGTGTGAACTGGGAACTGCGTTCTGACGCCAACGTATCCGGCGGTGCGTACGTGACCGCCTTGCTGACCAATACCTCCACTGTACCCGCCGATATTCCGGCGAATCAACTCAGGTTCAGCTTCACCGCCGCCGCCGGCACCTACCGCCTGTTCGGGCGCGTACGGGCCTCCGACGCGGGCAGTGACTCCTACTACGTACGCCTGAACGGCGGTGCCTGGTACGCCTGGAACCGCGGACTACTCAATAATGGCGCGTTCAACTGGAACGAAATGGCCGAAACGGTCGAGCTGGTCACCGGCACCAATACGCTGGAGATCGCCTACCGCGAATCCATGACCGAGATCGACAAGTTCTACCTCACTTCGGGCGCAACCGCCCCCGCCGGTCTCGGCGGAATTGACCCCCGGTGCGCGGGCGCGGGAGAGAACATCCCCCCCGTGGCGGTCGCCGATGCCAACCACCTGTCTGGTACCGCGCCCCTGTCCGTAACCCTCGACGGTAGCGGGTCCAGTGATCTGGACGGCACGATCGACAGCTACGAATGGTCGTGGGCGGGAGGAACGGCCACCGGCGCGCGTCCTTCCGTAAACCTGCCCGCCGGCTCGCACAAGATCTTCCTCACCGTTTACGATGACCGGGGCGCCAGCGACACCGACGTACTGACGATCGACGTGGCGGAAGCTACCGACACCGACCTCTGGCTCGAAGCCGAGTGCGCCGAAGTCGGGGTGGCCTGGACGAAAGCCTCCGGCACCGACGCTTCGGGGGGCAAGTACGTGGTCGTCGAAGGCGCCAACTCCATGACCACCGCCCCCGATGACCTGTCGCGCAACCGCATTCGCTTCAATGTCTCGGTCGGTACGCCCGGCACCTATCGCCTGTTCGCCCGGGTGAACGTACCCTCGCCAAACGACGATTCCTTCTGGGTCCGGTACAACGGCGCGTCCTACATCCGCTGGAC
This sequence comes from Lewinella sp. IMCC34183, assembly GCF_003390915.1. Taxonomy (GTDB): domain Bacteria; phylum Bacteroidota; class Bacteroidia; order Chitinophagales; family Saprospiraceae; genus Neolewinella. The sequence continues at coordinate 134,191 of NZ_QMEM01000010.1, forward strand.
CGGGGGGATGCCGATTGGGCAGGGGTTCCAGTGGGTGGAGTTGCCCGTCGACTTCAACCTGGCGGCCGGCGGCAATACCATCGATTTTGCCTTCCGTGAAGACGGTAGCCAGCTGGACAAGCTGTACCTCACCCTTACCGGATCCCAGCCTTCGGGTATGGGAGCCCCCGCCACAAATTGCGGCGGCACGGGTACCGACCCCGCCCCCCTGGCCGCTACGGAAGCCGAATGCGCCACCCTGATCAGTAACGGATGGGTAGAAGAAAGCGCGGCGGCTGCCTCCGGAGGTAGCTATATGGTCTACGGCGGCGAGCGGCACATCGATGAGCCCGTAGCAAACGCAGCCGGCACGGCCATTGCCATCAGCGTAGACGTGGCCGAAAGCGGCGCCCACCACCTGTTCATGCGCATCGGCGCTCCCGACCCCGGCAGCAACAGCCTCTGGGTGAAGGTCGACGATGGTGATTGGATGATCTTCTGGAAAGACCTTACCGGTTCCCAGCTTTTGACCAAAGGCTTCGGGTGGTTCGAGGTGAACGACGACGCGTCGGCCCGTACGTTCGACCTCAGCGCCGGTTCCCACACGGTCTACGTCGTCAGCCGCGAAACCGGCACCAAAGTGGATAAGGTGGTCTTCTCGCAGGAGCGCACCGTACCCACAGGCACCGGTCCGGCGGCCGCGTCCTGTGGCAGCATGGATACCATGGAACCCATGATGATGATGGCTACGCAAACGGCCGCCAGCACGGACGGCGGAGTAGCGTCCGCCTCCCCGGCGGACGAACTGCAAGTGGAGGTATACCCCAACCCCACCGACGACCGCCTGACGGTACAGTTGACCAGCGGATACACCGGACCGGTCGACCTGATCGTATACGATCTCCACGGCCGGGTCATCCAGCAGTACCTGCTGCCGAAGGAAGCCCAGCAAACGTCACGGGAACTTTCCGTGGGGGGCCTGCCGGCCGGCATGTACCGCGTCCGCGTGATCGAGGGCGACCGCCAGCAGACGGTATCCTTCGTGCGCCGCTAAGCGCGAAGCCGCACCCCTACCGGGCCGCCCCCGTCGAAATACTTCGACGGGGGCGGTTTGCGTAGGTGGGTCATCTATAACTCAGCCCGTAGGCTACCACGTCATCCACTTCCGGTAATCGGTCTCGGGGAAGGGGTGGATTGTCACGTCCGTATCCGCATCCGTATCCCCCAGGAGAAATTTGTCGATAAACGCCCCCACCTCCGGCCACTGCGACTCCGGCAACTGGCAGTGGGGGTGGCCGCCGTTGATCGAAAACCCGAAGCGGTCACCGATGCCGAACGTTTTCCACACTTCGTGTGCCGCGCGGGCCGACACGTACAGGGACTCATCCGCCAGCCATTCGTAATCCGTGTTGCCCAGTACCAGCAGGGCACGGGGGGCCACGAGGGCCATCAGTTCGTGGTGATCGAAGGGTAACTTGTCCACCTCATCGGCGTACTGCCGCATGCTCTCCTTGAACCAGTGATAGTCGGTGCGCCCCAGCGTTTCCACCTCGCCCAGCGTTTCCGATACCCGCCAGGCAGCCCCACCCCCGCCACCGGGTTCCTGGGCGATGGTGAGGGCGATGCGCTCGTCCATGGCTCCGGAAAACAGGGCCATTTTCCCGGCAAAGGAACAGCCGGTAACGGCGAGGCGACTGAGGTCGACCGGCAGTTCGTCCTGAAGCAGTTCCAGCGCATCAATGATGCGGCTCACCCCCCACGGCCAGGCGGCGTAGGCCCCCATTTCGGTTTGCTCGGGGTACAGCGCGTTGATGGGTTCTTCGCCCCGCGTCTGCTGGTGGGCCATCACCTGCCGGAAGTTGAAGGCGATCATCGCTACGCCCCGCTCCGCGAACAGCTCCGGGGGCAGGCTCCCACTGCCCCGGCCAATCCCGATGACGGCCGGGAACGGGCTCGCACCCTCCGGGAGGTCCACCGCCGCGCTGAGCCGCAGGCTGCCCCCGTTGCGTACGATAGTGACGTATAGGCTATCCCCGTCGTACGTGGCGGTCAGGCTGTCGGGTCGCGGAGGCTTTTGTCCAACCTCGTAGTGCTGGATTTCGGCCAGTATCTCGTTGCGCCGGCACGCCCAGGCGGCAAATGCCGTATCGCGCCCGCTGCCGTCGGCCGCGGCGAAGGGATCGGGCAGGGTGGTTACGGACGGCAATTCGTCCCGGGGCGGCAGGATAGGCGACGTGCAGTCGGTACCGCTGTTTTCGGCGGCATAGACCAGAGGAAGTTGCTGGGCGGAAACGGCCGTAGCCGTCAGAAAGGCCAATAACAGCCAGGAGAAAGGGGTAGTGTTCATAGCATGATCGAATTAGCCCCGGAACCGCAATCGATTTCGCGAGTGGACAAGCAAGTTACCGCTTTAGCCGTATCCGGCGGGGGCATTCCCGCAACCCGGACCCTTCCACGGGTGTACCCTAGTTGACTGTCCGAACCGTACTACCCTACCAACACGATACCATGCGCGATATCCATTCCCCCGCCTGTAAGTCGCGGCAACAGGCCATGCGCGACACCTTCGATGTGATCAGCGGCAAGTGGAAACTGCAGATCATTTCGGCACTGAGCGAACGCACCATGCGCTTCAATGAGCTGAGCCGCGAACTGGGCGTTTCCCCGCGCATCCTCTCCCGCGAACTGAAAGAATTGGAGATCAACAAATTGGTGAAGCGCACCGTCCGCGATACCCGCCCGGTGACGGTAGAGTACGCGCCAACGCCCCACAGCGCTACCCTCGCGCCGCTTATTGAGGCCGCTTGCGATTGGGGCTACCTGCACTACGAGAAAATCGCCGGGACCCGGCGCCCACACGACCCGGCGGAGGCCATTTCCGCGCAGCGTCAGGATCGCTAACCCGGCCGTTCCGCGGGGTAACCACTTACACGCGTGTAAGTGGTTACCCGAATGTAAGCCAGGGGGGCATGCGGGTCGTTCATGGGTTCTTTTGCCACCCGCCCAGTTTGGCGGGTCGCAAAAAACCATTCCATGAAAATTCTGCACATCAAATCCAGCCCCCGCGGCGCGGCTTCCTTCAGCATCCGCCTCGGCGATGCCCTCGTAGAGAAGCTGACGGCAGCCCACCCCGGCAGCACCGTCCGCGTACGGGACCTGACCGCGCCCCCCTTCCCCCACCTGGAGGAAGTGCACCTGCAGTCCTTTTACACTCCGGAGAAAGACCACACGCCCGAGCAGCGCGCCGCCGTTCGCCACTCCAATGAGGCCATTGGGGAAGTCATGGACGCCGACGTGATCGTGATCGGCGCTCCCCTGTACAACTTCGGTATTTCCTCCACGCTGAAGGCATGGATTGATCACCTGGCCCGCGCCGGCGTCACCTTCCGTTACACCGCGTCCGGTCCCGAAGGCCTCATCAAGGGGAAGCAAGTCCACCTCGCCATTTCTTCCGGCGGCGTTTACTCCGAAGGCCCGATGGCTGCCTATGACTTCGTCGCTCCCTACCTCAGGGCCGTCCTGGGTTTCCTGGGCATGACCGACATCACCGTCCACCGCGTGGAAGGCACGGCCGCTCCCGACAAGCAAGACGCTGCCCTGCAGGAGGCGGTAGCTGCCATTCAGGTACAGTAGGTATCCACCGCCGCCCGAAGTTCCCCGACGAGTTCCGCGTCCATATAGCGGTATTCGTCGGGGATTTCGAGCACCACGATCCGGTCGGCCCACGCCCTCCGTTCAAAGCGGCTAAGGAGGATGTCCCGGTGCTTTTCCTCCATGACGAGGATCGTATCGGCCCATTCCAGCATCGCCGCGTTCACCCGTGTCCGGGCACTTTTGGCGGTCCCGGCGGAGCGTACGGCAAAGCGATCGTCGTTGCGGTACAGGGTCTCCGCCGTACGGCTGCGCCATTCGTTGCGGCTGCAGATGAAGAGGAGGCGGGGTACGGAGAGGGACATGGGCGGGTACGCGGGTGCGGGGGATTAACGCGCAAGTCGGAGTCATAGGTTTCTTACCGGGAGGATGTAACGCGCATTCGTATTCGTTCCTGACCGGTTTACTTCCCCGCCGCCCCGATCGGTCCCTCCTGACCGGAGGATACAAGTGGCTCGACCGGGTACCGGACAGTCGCATCAACTTTTGCTGTTCCTGGATTCGGGCGGAGCTAACTTTACTGGGTACAAGCCCTATCCATGTTGCTACGTTTGACCCTCTTGCTGTTGTGGTCCCTACCCTTTCTCGGTCTGCGCGCCCAGGAGTACCACCGGATCCCCACGACCAATCTCTACTTCCCCGAGCGCGAGAACCTGAGCGTGGACCGTACGCACGCCATGCTCTCCCACCCGGATTACGGGGTGGCCATCATAGAAATGTCCGGGATAAGCTTTACCGAACAACTTCCGAACTTCAGAATCCTGCCGCAGCAATACGCGGATGCGGGTATCCAGGTCAAAACCATTAACCAGGCGGCGCTGGGCGAGTACGAAAGCCTGCGCATCTTCGTGGAAGAGCCCAAGCAGATGTACCAGGTCTTCTTCGGGGACGACCGATTCACGGCTATGGCTACCGTCACCCCGACCGCGCCCACAACTCCGGTCGACTCCATGCAGATCCTGGAATTGCTCGCCGACATCCGGTACGAGATCTCCGATACCGACCCATTCAAGGACACTCCCTTTACCGTTGATACGGTTGGGCTGGCCTACCCATTCAAGCAGCAAATGGGAATGATATACGTCTTCGGTAATTTGGCCTCCCAGGGAGGTTTCATGCTGATGCAACTGCCCATTGCCGGTTCCGATGCCGACCTTACCGAACAGTTCCTCGTCAAGATGCGGGAAGACACCCCGGATCTCCAGCTTGAATCGCAGCAAACCGCCACCTTCGGGTTCTTTACCGGCTACCACACCGTACTGACGGGCCAAAATCGCCAGACCGAGCAGCCGCTCACCGTCGCGCTGTTCGTAACGACGATCGAGCAGGCCCAACTCGTTTTCCAGTTTATGTTACCCGGGGTACCCGGGGAGAGGGTGGGTCTCATCGAGGAAGTGGTCGGACACTTCGGCGTGCGCTGAGGAACCTGACCTCGCCTCCGACACCCGGGCAGCCGGTCGAGCCCCAACCGTGCGCATCGCGTCGGCCCGCCGGTTGGCGGCTAGTACCCTACCGTACCTAGGGAACCGGCATCTCGCGCCCGGGCGCGGACCGGCTGGGGAGGTCCCGGCCGGCTTTCCCGTCACCCGCCACGTAGGGGAATCGGCTCTTCATCCGGTTGATCGGCCGCTCGATCAGGTACCAGGACAGCGTGGCCAGGGCTACGGTGAGCAAAAACAGCAGCAGCAGGCGAACGGGTCCCACGCCGAGGCTTCTGGGAAGCCCCAGGTAGATCAGTATCGTGACCCAGACGTGCATCAGCAATAAGTGGTAGACGTACAACCCGTACGAGATCGTCCCCAGGTAGACCACCGGCCTCCAGGTAAGCAGGCGGCCGACCGATCCGGGCAACCCGCGGGCGGCAGCCCAAACCAGCCAGGTGAACACCGCCACCATTCCCAGTTGCTGTAGCGACTAGGCGATCCGTTCAACCACGTATACTTTTCCCGCAAACAGCCCGAGAGCGAGCACGGTGGCAATGATCACCCCGCCCCCCCAGCGGAGTGCGGCGCGACTCGCCGTCTTACCCACTTCCGAATGCACGCCGAGTACAGCCAGCAGGGCACCCAGGCACAGCCCGTCGGTATTTTCAAAGAGAAGCAGCGTATTGAATTGATTCGTCCAGAAAGTATGGTGGAGGATACGCAGTACCGGGGCGGCGACGATAAGGCCTGCCCCCACGGCGATGAGCCCCCGCCGCGGCAGGAACAGGACCAGCCAGGGCCAAATCAGGTAAAACTGCTCCTCCACCGCCAGGGACCAGAGGTGAGAGATACCCGCGACCCACTTTCCCGACAGGGCAAGCTCAATATTGAAGGTGTAGGTAAGCAACGAAAGCAAGTGATACCGTACCGGACCGTACCCCAGTGCCCAGAGCACCCCGATCGTCGTATAGTACAGGGGGAAAATGCGCAGGGCGCGGCGGGCGTAAAAGGCACATAGTATGCCGCCCCGCCCCGCCGCCTGGGCGCTCGCGCGTTCGCGGGCCCGCAGCAGGATACCCGTAATGATATCCTGAAATCACGAAGAACAGCTGAACGCCGGCGTTTCCTAGCGCCAGGGGCAGTGATTTGGTGATGCTCGGTGCCCAGTGGCGCTGCATGACCGAGAGGACGGCCAGCGCGCGCAGACCATCGAGCTGGGGTAAGTACGTAGACGCGTGTGCGTCCTGACGGATAAGGGACATTCGAAAGGGAAGCGGTAAGTGTATCGGCGGGTACAGGCGCGATCGAAGATAGGGGTTTCGAAGGGCCGGAAGGGTGAATAGTATTCAAGACCGGGCGGGTACCAGGAAAGGTGAATTCCGCCCCCGCCCGCCGCCGCCGCGCCTGGTTTTAGCCCGCACATCGGTTTTAACCAACTGACTTTCAGGGGCAAGCCAACAATTTTTTGGAACATTTTTCCCGAAACCACGGTTGTCAATTTAAACCACAACCAACCCGTAATGAAATACTTAACCGCTTTCCTCTTTATCTTCCTGCTCGTTTCGTGTGCCGACCGCACCAACAATACCAACGACATGGACACCCCCACGGCCGACGAGATGGAAACTACCATGCCCGACCGCCAGAACCCGGTGAACAGCCCCCAGACCGCCAGCCCCCAGCTGCAATCCACCATCCAGGCCGTAGAGTCGGCCGGTGGTGACATTACCGCACTGGCTCCCGGTACCGCCGTTTCCAACATCGACTCCTGGATCTCCCAGCTCGACGGTATGGACGGCACCAATGCTATCGTCGATAACCTCAAATCCCTGAAAATGGAACTGAACGCCGACAACATCGACGGTTCCAAGGTATCCAACCTGCTGTCTACGCTGGCGCGCGAAACCCGCTCGGCCGGTAACGGTAACAGCGGCCTTGACGCCCTGGCCAATGCCCTTGACGCCGGTGCCCAGAAACTGAGCGGCAAGTAATCTTAGACAACTGATCCTCCGGTCAGGAAGAGCCAGGCAGCTACGCTGACCTGGCTCTTTTGTATTTGGGAGAGGGCCTGACGGTTCGCCCTAGCCCGCCCCGCGAAAATTTCGCCCCGATCCCCGCACCCGCGCCCCGGCGCCGGTAAATGACACAACCCCACCCTGCTCCACCTGTTTCCTACCTATGTCCACCAACCGCCAGGAGCAGACCGCCGCCGACCTACGTACCGCCATCTTCATCAAGGGGGCGAACGCCAACAACCTCAAGAACGTCGATATCACCATCCCCAAGAACCAGCTGGTGGTGGTGACCGGCGTGAGTGGCAGCGGTAAATCTAGTCTCACCATGGATACCCTCTTTGCCGAGGGGCAGCGCCGCTACGTGGAGAGCCTGAGCAGCTACGCGCGGCAGTTCCTGATGCGCATGAAGAAGCCGGAGGTGGACTATATCCGGGGCATCTGCCCGGCCATCGCCATCGAGCAGAAGACCACCACGGCCAACGCCCGCTCCACGGTGGGTACGCTGACGGAGATCTACGACTACCTGCGCCTTCTTTACGCCCGGGTCGGCCGCACCTACAGCCCCAAGAGCGGCGAGGAGGTGAAGCGTCATACCGTTACCGACGTCGTGGACTTCATCCTCGGCCGCGAGGAGAACAGTCGCGTGTACCTCTACGCACCCATCGCGCGGGACTACGGCGACCGTACCCTGCGCCGTGAGCTCGAGTTGCTGCAGCAGAAGGGATACACCCGCGTGCTGGTCGACGACGAGCCCCAGCAGATCGACGACGTACTGGCCACTGACCGCAAGAGCCTGGATAAAGTGCTCAACGCCCTCACCACCGAGGAAGAAATGATGGTACTCATCGACCGCTTCGTGGTGAAGCCGGACGACGAGGAGAACGACAAACGTATCGCCGACTCCGTGCAGACGGCCTTCTCGGAGGGTAACGGGGAAGTGATCGTCAGCCTGGAAGGGGGTGAGTGGGAGGCCTTCAACAACCGCTTCGAGCTGGACGGCATGACCTTCCTCGAGCCCTCGCCCGCGCTCTTCAACTACAACAACCCCTACGGTGCCTGCCCCACCTGTGAGGGCTTCAGCAAGACGATGGGTATCGACGAGGACAAGGTGATCCCCAATCCCGGATTGTCGGTCTACGACGGCGCCGTGGCCCCCTGGACCGGACAGACCTACGGGCAGTGGCAAACCGACTTCCTGCGCGTAGCCAACCGCTTTGAATTTCCGGTCCATACCCCCTACGGTGACCTGACCCGCGAGGAGAAGGACGTGCTGTGGGACGGTAACCGCCACGTCTCGGGTATTCACGCCTTCTTTGAAGAGCTCCAGAAGAAGCTGTACAAGATCCAGAACCGGGTCATGCTGGCCCGCTACCGCGGCCGTACCCTCTGCCCCACCTGCAAGGGGGGGCGCCTGCGCAAGGAGGCCACCTACGTGAAGATCGACGGCAAGGCCATCACCGAACTGGTCGACCTGCCTATCGACCTGCTGCAGCACCACTTCCAGGAACTGCGCCTCAACGAGCACGACACGACCATCGCCCGTCGCCTGCTGCTCGAGATCAACAACCGGCTGCAGAGCATGATGGACCTGGGGCTTGGCTACCTCACCATTAACCGCCTCAGCAACACCCTCTCCGGGGGGGAAAGCCAGCGCATCAACCTGACGCGTACCCTGGGCAGCAACCTGACGGCCAGCCTCTACATCCTCGACGAGCCGAGCGTAGGGCTGCACCCCCGCGATACCGAGCGGCTGGTCCGGGTCCTGCGGCGACTGCGGGACCTTGGCAATACCGTGCTGGTGGTAGAGCACGAGGAAGGCATCATTGCCGCGGCCGACTACCTGATCGACATCGGGCCGCGCGCCGGGGTGCACGGGGGAGAGGTCATCTTCGCGGGCCCCTACGAAGCCATCTACGACGAGGCCTCGGAGAGCCTGACCACCAAGTACATGAACGGTACGCTGGCCATCGAGCCGCCGGCCTCGCCGCGCCGCCTCACCAACTGGCTTACGGTAGAGGGCGCGCGCATGCACAACCTAAAGAACATCGACGTCCGAATCCCGCTGAATGCCACGACCGTGATCTCCGGCGTATCGGGGAGCGGCAAGACCAGCCTGGTGAAGGGCATCCTCTACCCCGCCCTGCTGCGCGAACTGGGCGAGGGCAGCTCGCAGGCGCCCGGCTCCTTCAAGGCCCTGGGTGGTGACCTCAAGTTGCTGACCGGCGTGGAGATGGTGAACCAGAGCCCGATCGGCAAGAGCAGCCGGTCCAACCCCGTAACCTACGTGGGGGCCTACGACGCTATCCGTAACCTGATGGTCGATCAGCAACTGGCCAAGATCCGGGGGTACAAGCCGAGCTTCTTCAGCTTCAACGTAGACGGTGGCCGCTGTCCTACCTGCAAAGGCGAGGGCGAGCAGGTGGTGGAGATGCAGTTCCTGGCCGACGTGCGGCTGGAGTGCGAGGAATGCCACGGCGCCCGCTTCAAGCGGGAGATCCTCGACGTGCAGTACAACGGCAAGAACATCGCCGAGATCCTGGACCTGAGCATCGACGAAGCCGTAGACTTCTTTACCGACGAGCCGACGATCACCAAGAAATTGCAGCCGCTGCAGGACGTCGGTCTGGGGTACGTGACCCTGGGACAGTCAAGCTCCACCCTCTCCGGCGGGGAGGCGCAGCGGGTCAAACTGGCCAGCTTCCTGACCAAGGATAAGGCCGGCGAGCACCTGCTGTTCATCTTCGACGAGCCGACCACGGGACTTCACTTCGACGACGTACGCATCCTGCTTACCGCCTTCAACGCCCTGGTCGAGAACGGACATACCGTCTTGATCGTGGAGCATAACATCGACGTCATCCGCTCGGCCGACTACGTCGTGGACCTGGGCCCCGAAGGGGGACGTGACGGGGGCTATCTCGTGTTTCAGGGCCGACCGGAGGAGCTGAAGGACGTGAAGGAGAGCTATACGGGTCGGTACCTGTAGCTTACGCGGAATGTCTTTGCTATTAGGCGGGCGACAGGTTGACCACAGAGGTTTCACGGAGGATGGCCAAAGAGATGCCACGGAGCGCAGGACGCCTTGCCCTGCACCATGACCTTGCGGTGGTTAACTTGCCTGCACACCGGTCAAACGCTTTGACCGGTGTAAGCTGTTAACCCACCTATAACCGGATCATGCAGGACCTTGCCATTACCCGCGTAGAAACCTTCCGCGTAGCCCCCCGCTGGCTTTTTTTGAAACTCACCACCGCCGAGGGCATCGTAGGTTGGGGCGAACCCGTGGTGGAGGGCCGCGCGGCCACCGTGGAGGCCTGCATCCGGGAGATCGAGGAGCATCTCATTGGGCACTCCGCCCACCGGATCGACGATTTTTGGCAGATGATCTACCGCGGGGGCTTCTATCGGGGGGGGCCGGTGCTGATGAGTGCGCTGGCGGGCATCGACCAGGCGCTGTGGGACATCAAGGGGAAGGCGCTGGGCGTACCCGTATACCAGCTGCTCGGCGGGGCGGTACGGGACAAGATGCGGATCTACGGGTGGATCGGGGGCGACACGCCGGACGAGCTGGCGGCGGCGGCCCGAAAGCGGGTAGATAATGGCTTCACCGCGGTCAAGATGACGATCTGCGACCAGATGACCTGGATCGACAGCCCGCGCAAGGTAGCAGAGGTGGGGGACAAGATGGCCGCCATGCGGGAAGCCGTGGGCGACGAGATACTCATCGGCGTAGACCTGCACGGACGCGTACACAAGGGACAGGCCAAAGCCATTGCCCGGGTGCTGGAGCCCTACCACCCCTTCTTCCTGGAGGAACTGGTGCTGACCGAAAACAACGACGCCCTGAAGAGTCTCCGCGATTTCACGTCCATACCCATGGCGACCGGGGAGCGGATGTACACCCGCTGGGACTTCAAGCGCATCCTCGAGCAGGACGCCGTCGACATCATTCAGCCCGACCTAAGTCACGCCGGCGGCATTACCGAGGTGAAGAAGATCGCGGCCATGGCCGAAGCCTACGACGTGGCGCTGGCCCCCCATTGTCCACTGGGGCCGATCAGTTTTGCCGCGGCGCTGCAGGTTGACTTCAACTGCATCAACGCACTGATTCAGGAGTCGAGTCTCGGCATCCACTACAACGTGGGGGCCGACCTGACCGATTACCTGACGGATCCGGACGGGTTCCAGCTGCGGGATGGTCACGTACCGCTGCCTACGGCCACGGGGCTGGGTATCGAGATTGACGAAGACAAGGTGCGCCGAGCCGCCGAAACCGGCCACAACTGGAAGAACCCGATCTGGCGGAATCCCGACGGGTCCGTCACCGAATGGTAAGCCGGACCGCCATGACCCGCAAGCGCTACAATATCCTCGCCCTGATCTTCGTGACGGTGGTCATCAACTACATGGACCGCAGCAACATCAGCGTAGCTGCCCCCGCTCTGAGCGAGGACCTTTCCCTGACCAAGGTGCAGCTCGGCTACATTTTCTCGGCTTTCGGGCTCACCTATTCCCTGCTGCAGATTCCGGGCGGCATCCTGGCCGACCACGTAAGACCGCGCCTGCTGTATCCCGTGATCCTGCTGCTTTGGTCGCTGGCCACCCTGCTGCAGGGGCTGGTAAGTTCCCTGGCCGCGCTGATCGGGCTGCGCGCCTCCATCGGAGTATTTGAGGCCCCCTCCTACCCGACCAACAACCGTATCGTAACCAGCTGGTTTCCGGACCGCGAGCGGGCATCGGCCATTGCGGTATACACCTCCGGGCAGTTTATCGGATTGGCCTTTTTGACGCCGCTGCTGGTGACCATTCAGGCGTGGTTTGGCTGGCGGGGCCTGTTTATTTTCTCCGGCAGCGTGGGCATTGTGTGGGCCATAGTCTGGTGGTTCTTTTACCGGGATCCGCAACGCCACGAAACCGTGAGCGCCTCGGAGTTGGAGATGATCGCCGCCGGCGGCGGATTGATCGAGGCGGACACCCCGGCCGGCCCGGCGGACGAAGTACGCTTTAGCCTTAGCGACTTGCGGGAAGTTTTCTCCCACTCCAAACTGTGGGGCATCTACCTCGGGCAGTTCTGCCTGGTGTCGCTATTCACTTTTTTCCTGACCTGGTTCCCTACCTACCTGGTGGAGTACCGGGGGCTGGACTTCATCAAATCGGGCTTCCTGGCTTCCATCCCCTTTCTGGCGGCCTTCGTGGGTGTGCTGCTTTCGGGTTTTCTCTCCGATTTCCTTGTCCGGCGGGGCGTTTCCAACGAAGCCTCCCGCAAGGGGCCGATCATTTTGGGCATGCTGCTGTCGATCCTGATCGTCGGGGCCAACTACACGGACAGTACCGCCCTCATCATCTTCTTCCTGGCCGTCGCGTTTTTCGGCAACGGGCTGGCCTCGATCACCTGGGTATTCGTATCCCTGCTGGCCCCGCGACGGCTCATCGGGCTGGCCGGTGGCGTATTCAACTTCATCGGCGGATTGGGGGCGGTGATCTCTCCCATCGTTATCGGCTACTTGGCTGAAAATGGCGATTTCGCGCCCGCCCTGCTATTCGTCGCCGTGGTAGCCTTTCTGGGCCTGTGCTCTTACCTGTTCCTGGTGGGTAAAATCCAGCGGGTGGAGAAACGGACGGCGGCGGGGCCGCGGGTGCGGGGGGATCGGTAAGCGGAGTAGAGAGTTGGTTTGGGTCAGATTCGTTCCGGGGTGAAGCTAACGCGGTCGCTGGCCCGCGAGATCGCGGCCGGTCGACTAGTGGCCGGTCGACTAGTCGACCGGCCACTAGTCGTACGTACCAGTTCGCGATAATTAACCTACAGTTAACATTAGCCCCCCGTCCTGATGCTCCTTCGCTTTTGTTATTCTGCAGCCCAGCACGCAACCCGGCCTGCCGTCGCCGCCGCAAAGCAGATGGACAGCCGCCTATCTAAACAAGCTTAGGCGCGTAGGGCTAGTGTTGCGCTATAGGAGATCTTCAATGCGGGAGCGGACATCAGCGAAGTGTTGCCGCAGGGCCCGGTAGTCCTCATCCTTGATCATCTCCTTATCGAGCAGGCCGCTTCCCATACCTACCCCGTAGGCACCCGCCTCGAAGTAAGAACGGATGTTATCTCGGTCCACGCCACCGGTGGGCAGCAACCTGACCTCTCCGAGGGGTCCGGCAACGTCCCGGAGGTAGCCAGGGCCCAGCTGGCCGGCGGGAAAAACCTTCACCGCCGATCCTCCCAGTGACCAGGCCCGGTAAATTTCCGTGGGGGTATAAGCCCCGGGGAATACCGGAATATCTTCCGCTACGGCGCCCAAAATAACCTCCTCGTCCAGCACCGGCGTAACAATAAATTGGGCACCGGCTGCAAGGGCACGCTCGTAATCCTCCAGATTACAGACGGTGCCGGCCCCGACGTTGAGTTGAGGAAAGCGATTCCGGAGGGTAGCAATGATGCCTTCCGCCCCCCGCGTATTCATGGTGACTTCCAGCGTATAGTAGCCGGTATCGGCACACACTCCAGCGATACGTGTGCACACGGAAGGCGCAAGCCCCCTGAGTATTCCGATAATGGGAGTCTCTCTGAATCGGGTCCACGAAAAGCGTTGATCATCGGGCATACTGAAGGAGTAATTTTAATTGGCCGAAAAGTAGCGCACGCTCCAGCACTTCAGCGCCAAAAACCCGGATCCGATCTACATTGATCAGTGTTTCAAGTGCTATCTGGTAGAGGGTGCGCACCGGTTCGGTAGCCACCAGGTAAACGGAGCCATCGCTGTCCCGCAATCCCCCTACTTCGTTTCCGACCAGCAGGCCACTGAGGTAGTAGTAGTTTGCGATCCTGGATTTATGCTGCAGGACATCCCGTACCCGAACCCCGAACAGCGCCGCACTGATCTTACCGGCGCTTCCATCCCGAACTCCCTTTCGGAAGGCATCAGATGCCTCGTCACCAAATTCTCCGGCGGCTACAGACGCCGCTAGTACGCTCCTGGTCGATAGCAGTTCAAACAGCTCACCCGTCATGTATGTAGTGAAAGAGGTGTAACGGCTCCCGTCGAAATAGAGGTGCTTGCTATGGGTGCCTGGCAGCAGCAGCGTACCGGCACCAGACGGCGCTAACAAATCACTCATGCCTACCGCTTGTATTTCCTCACCACGCATAATGCTATCGCTACCCTTTACACCCGAGAGGAGCAATACGCTATGGCCCTGCTCCGTGGACAACCATTCACCGTGCAGTCCCCGGCCATCGGACTCGATGGGAAGATCGGCGTAGGCCAGCTCACGCATCCCGATCGAGCTGGACGCCATTCCCGAAGCCACCACGGGCAGATTGCCATAGGCAGGCGGCAGTTCGGACAAACGGTCGGCCAGGTACCGCAGGTAATAGGACTGTCGGTCCTTTTCCCCGCTCGCGAGAAATTCGGCGCTTACCGTACGGATACCTTGTGCATTATTCCACCCTGCCAGGGTCCGCAGAGAACCCGTTTCCACTACGCGGAGACGGAAATTGGTGGTTCCCCAGTCGCAACTGATGAAGTGAGTAGGAGCGGTGGGCGATCGATCGGACATGGTAGCCCAATGTAAACCCTAGATAGCGAATTGGTATTGGAATGACGCGGGCAGCGACCGCACGGTACTAAGCCCAGTTAGTAGTAGCCAGAGAACAGCATACCATGAATAAGCGAATGATCTATGACTTCCTCCGCGACCTGTCGGACAATAACAGCAAGCGCTGGATGGACGCCAACCGCGATCGCTACGAAGAAGCGAAGGACATCTGGATCGAGACCTGCGGAAACCTCCTGGAGCGGCTCGCCGCCCACGACAACTTCTATAAGGACATTGAGGCCCGCGACACTGTAGAGCGCATTAATAACAATCTGATGTACCACCCGGACCGGGAAACCTACAAACACCACTTCGGCTTCGCCCCGGGAGATTACAAGGGTACCGGGCTCTACGTCGCCGTATCTCCTGCGTATTCGTTCATCGGGGGTGGCGTACACAACCCGGACAACGGGATGCTTAGGAACATCCGCTCGGCCATCGACGGCAGGGGCGACGAGTTGCAGTCTATACTGGAAGACGCCTCATTCAAGGAGTTTTTTGAAGGTGGCCTTGAGGAGGATCCGAAGATGCTAAAGACGAGTCCCAAAGGCTACTCTTCCGATCATCCACGCATCGATTTGCTCCGGCGGAAAAACTTTACTGTTTCCAAGCGAATCACACAGGAAGAAGTGATCGGGGATGCTTTTCCGGACGTAGTCCTTGAAGCATACAAGAAGATGGAGCCGCTGCTGAAGTTCATGCGGGCCGCGCTGGAATAACCAGCGTGATCTTCTTGGGTAAGGGTATCGTATGCTCCTACCGCTTTGGGAGTGGAGCCGCACGGGGTTTCCATAAACGGAGAAAGCCCCACCGCCGGGTAGGCGATGAGGCTTTCATAAAATTGGCGGCGACCTACTCTCCCGGGGTCAAGCCCAAGTACCATCGGCGCTGGGCAGCTTAACTTCTCTGTTCGGAATGGTAAGAGGTGATCCTGCCCGCAGTAGCCACCAAAGTCTTTGTGTA
>NZ_QMEM01000011.1 GCF_003390915.1 Lewinella sp. IMCC34183
CGTCGTCGAGGACATCATCACCCGCAGCGCCGAGGTAGCCTCCAACAACATCGTCGTCGAGGACATCATCACCCGCAGCGCCGAGGTAGCCTCCAACAACATCGTCGTCGAGGACATCATCACCCGCGCCTAGTCCGCAGCGAACGTCAGGAATTACCTGTACCGGGCGAGAAGTGCTTAATTCCGCCCCACCCACAACATAATCCGATACGTGTAACGTTCTGTAAAATAGGCAGTAGGCACAATTTTAGCCTCCCCGCACCCCTTTTAGAACTCACCACGCCCGGCACTTACGCCTTATCGAGATCACCTTCATTATTCACCTAGGACCCTTGCCGGCCCGCAACCCGATTTCACTATGGTAGAGGATATCATTTTCTAATCGCCCGAGGGCCGATCCTTTCCCCGCCGCAGCTGCCCCTATTTGCCCCTCACCCGCAGCTTTCTTCCGTCGGGGCTACTGGTCTCCAGGTTTTCCAGGACGATCTCCCACAGGGTTTCATACCGAACTATTTCGGTGCTGTTGGCCCGACCCAGAAGCTTCGCCTGCGGGCTGACCATCTTCTGGTACGTTTTTTGCGACTTCCGCAACGTTGCCGCCCGGTGGAAGTTTGACTTTTCGGCGGTAAGCAACAGCTTAAAGAAGCAGTTGTTCCTTAGGTTCTCGTTATTCATCAGGTACCGGCTGCCGTAGCGTATGAGCGCGTCCGTCCGGTCAATGATGCGCCCGTACTGATCGTTGATCAGCAAGTAGAGAACCTGTAATATCAGGATCTGGATATTCATGCCCTGCTTGTCCTTCGAGTACGAGGGGACGTTATTCACGAACTTGAACAGTTTGAAATCCGGAAGCTTACCCTTCATTTGGTCCGGATCAATTCTTCCGGCCAGGATCAGAATATTAATGTAAGCCTCCAGGATAAGCCAGTATTCGACGTGCTGTTGCTTCAGCAGCCGCTTGAGCGCACGACGGTCGACCACCGCAAGTTGCTCGTAGGCGTAGTCGAAGTTGCCGGTCTGCAGTCCCAGCGTTATCGCGTATTCGGAAAGCTTCAGGTGGTTGATGGAGCCTTCGGCAATCATCGCCTTGGCCCGCTTCACCTGCAGGTACCCTTCCTTGAAATCCCGCAGCTTGACCGAGCACTCCACGCGGGTAAGCGCCATTAGGCTCAGGGACTGGTTACCGGCTCCCTTACAGTTACGCAGTACGGTTTCCGCCTCGTTGGCCGTCTGAATGGCCTCCGGGTAATCGCCCAGCAGGGTCAGGCTGTGCACCTTCATGATGAAGAAGGTGGCCTGCATAGCCGACACGGTGGGGTACTGCTTCACCAGTGGCTCGCATTCCGCTACGTACCCGGATACCTCCTCGCCAATTTCGTTCGGTAGCAACTTGTGCGCATAGATCATGCGCCGCATTTCCCGGTAGTAGCTGGAAACCTTATTAAGTACCCGCTCGGCCTCGGCGTAGTGATCGGCGAGGGCCTGGTACTTCAGAAATTGCTTCTCATCGAAGCCAACCCCCAGATACAGGCCCGCCAGGATCGAAGTCAGCCTACTATTGATGGGCAGGATCTCGTAGTCCTGTACCCGGCGGAGAGTAAGATGGGCCAGGTACTTCACACTCTGCCAGGCCCGTCGCGTCAGCAGCAGGCTGATGAGATTAAGCTGGCGGTAACCGTTTACCTGGGCATTATCGTAGGTACGGTAGTTGGCGGAGTACACATCATCGTCCATGATGGCCGTAGTGATGAGATCCCGCAGGCGGCTCTTCAGCGCCCGGTAGGCGGGATGGCTGCTGGTCGCTTCCTCACCGTATAGTTTGGTTACGATCTCTTCTTCGGTGAGATCTCCCTTGCGTACAAGGGCATGTAGCTCGGCAATCATGGACTGTTTGCCCTTCGCTTGGCTGATTTTGAGCAGCTTGCCCACTTTTTTCGTGGGGGCTACCTCTAAAAGCTCTCTTATATCTTCCATGAGGACATTCCGAAATTAAGGGTTTTGGAACTATTTCGGTGCCTCTAATATACAGTAAATCAACACATTGAAAAAACTAAGCTAAAACAGAAGGGGCTTTTTAGTGCTGCAAAACAGGCGTTTTTGCTTGTTTTTCCTTCAGTTGCCCCTGTATATTTGTACTATCGAAAACGGGAAAACACCTAAAACTAACTTTCTACGAAGATCTAATTCTTGAGTTTTATGAAATTGTGTTTGTTCATAGTGTCTCTTTAGTTATAATTCGCAACCCTGAATGTGGGGTTCTAATTTCATCAAAGGAGTGGTTGACATAACTAGCCTCGTGTCAGCTAACCGGTTTAAGCGAAATTATAACGACAGCGCCAACCGCATTTCGGTTGGCGCTTTTTTATTGCGCATACGCCAAGCGGTCAGCGATGGCCCCAAATGTAAGGCGCGCATGCCATTTCTCCCAATTTGTTTTAAAGGTTGCTACCGAAACATGCCTAGGCAGTCGTTGTAGCGATCGGCGTGCCGCCGCCGCTGCAGCTCCGCGCTGTTGCCGAAGTCAATGGCAAAGCTCAGTTCGAAGGTGGCGCCCAGGCCACCGGGAACGTTGCGCAAACCCGATATAACGCTGTCGTAGCTCAGGCCGATCCGGAGGATATCCTCCCGGAACGTTACCGCGGCGATAAAGCCGTCCGGGTTCCCGAAAGCGTGGCGGTACCACCCCCCGACAGAAAACAGTCCGTAGCCGAAGTAGGCCCCGAGGTTCAGCTGCTGAAAGCTGGCCTGGCTGGTGAAGAGCAGATTAGGAGTTACGTAGGCCGGCCGCCGCGGGTTGCTATACCGCTTGAGGTCGAACTGGGCGCCGGTATGCAGACTGAAGCGCTGGGGCCGCCCGGCATAAAGGTTATTGTCGAGGGCGAGCAACCCCTCATCGGGCCGGTTGAGGTGCTCGATGCTGAACCCCCCGTAAAGGTTCTTGGCGTAAAAGAGCACGCCGGCACCCAGGTCCGCCGACGTCTTGGAAATTCCCGCCAACTGTTCCTCCGTTACGCCGCCGGCCCCGGTAAGGGGATCTATAATGTCGCCGAATACCAGTCCGCCGAAATCAATGCTGCTGCTGAGCAGTCCCCCGCTGAGCCCGATGCGGGCGTGCAACTCCTTGCTGACCCGTACATCGTAGGCGTAGACGATGGCGAACTGACTGTTCTTATATAAGCCTTCTAGTTGACTATCGGTCAGCATCCGGAAGCCAAAGCTGGAGGGTGAATTATTCACCGGCTGCTCGAAGCTAGCGGCAAAGGTGGTGTACGCACTCGGATAGCTCGTATGCTGGCTGCGGTAATTCAGGGTGATTCGCGGGGCCGCGCTTACCCCCGTGAAGGCGGGATTCAGCTGGAGGGGCGAGGCGTAGAACTGGCTAAACACCGCATCCTGCGCGCCGCCGGCCCCGGGGCAGCAACAGAGCAGCAAAAGCAGTAGCGGCAGGACGAAGGATCGGGGCATGCCTAAAGCTAATCGCTGCGGTGTCGCTTTCCAAATCGGTACGCCGGGCGGTCGCCTTTCCGACAGCCGCCCCCCGCACAACGGCAATCTGCCCGCGCCAGACAACGTTTCCCGACCGGTACTGTATCTTAATTTCAGGCCCTAATGCCGTTCTATGCTGAAGCCCCTGCTCCCCCTGCTTTGCCTCTTATTTTACACCTCACTTTCGGCTCAGGCAACGTACCGGCTACTGGTCGAATGGGGGGAACCGACGCTGATCGAGTGGGAGGGCGAGCGGCGCGTGGTGCTGTCGTACCGGCTGGCGGGGGAAGCGGCGGGGCCCGCAGGTGCGGAGAAGTCCGGTGAACTCCCGGCGTTCGTGCATGCCTTTTCGGTACCCTCCGGCACCGCCATGCGCGTGGAGGTCCTCGGGCTGGAGAGCGAGCCCTTCACGGCACCTGCCGCCTTCGACGCGGCACCCGCGGAAGAATTCTCCTTCGCTTACGCCGCCAGCCGACAACCGGACGGATGGCTGGGCAAGGTCAGCGGTCCCGCGCTTATCCGCGACGCTTCCGGTTTGCGCCGCCTTACCGCCCTTACCTTCCGACTGGTCCCCGACGCCGCGGCCCTCGTCGCGGGCCGGGGACGCTCCGATTTCGCCGGTACTTCCGTCCTGGCCAGCGGCTCGGTATACCGTTTTGCGGTACCTACCTCCGGCATGTACAAACTTACCCGCTCGTACCTGACCGACCAGCTCAAGGTGGATCTGACCGGCGTTGACCCCCGCGACATAAAGGTGTTCGGCCAGCCAGGCGGCATGCTGCCGGAAACCGTGAACGACATGCCCCCCGACGACCTCTACGAGCAGGCGATCCAGATCGAGGGGGAAGGAGACGGCAGCTTCGACGGGGGCGATTACATCCTGCTGTACGGAGACGGGCCCGACAGCCGGAGGTATGACGCCACGGGTGACCGCTTCCGGTATACAAAGAACATCTACGCCACCGAAAACTACTACTACCTCCAGGTGGGGACCCCCGGCCGTGGCCGCCGCGTTTCCGATCTGCCTACCGCCAGTGCGGGCACGGAGACGAACAGCTACGACGTCCTCTTCCGCTTCGAAGAGGACCGCTACAATATCCTCCACGAACTGGGGGGCAACAGCCACGGCTCCGGCCAGTCGTGGTTCGGCGAGTTTTTCAAGATTTCCCGCGAGCGCAATTACCCCAACCTGGTCACCTTCCCCGACCTGCTGACCGACCGGCCGCTCCGGGTCCGCGCCCGGATGGCGCTCCGCTCGGAGGCCCGGAGCACCTTTTCCGTAGAAGTAAATAACAACGAAATCAGGAGCACGCCCGCCCCGGCGGTGATCTTCGGCGCGGAAGAGCAGCGCTCGGCCGCCATCCCCACCGAGCTGGTGGGCACCGCTCCGGCCAGCGGCGACCGGGTGAACGTACGGGTCTCCTACCCTATCCCCGCCGGCGCTAACCAGAGCGAGGCGTGGCTCGACTGGATCGAGATCCGTGGCCGCCGCCGCCTGTCCTTCGGGGGGCAGAACCAGTTTACCTTCCGCGATACCGAAACCGACGAAGCGGCGGCCGTGACCTTCCGGTTGGCCAGCCCCCCCGCCGACGCCCGCGTGTGGCGCATCGACGGCCAGGACGTTCGCGCGGCTTCCCTGAACGCAGGTACGTTTACCGCCCCGGCCGCCGGCTCGCTATACGAGTACGTCGCGTTTCGGTCCAATAGCGAACTGCTGACGCCGCGGGCCGTAGGTCCGGTGGCCAACCAGAACCTTCACGCGATCGACGCGGCAGACATGATCATCGTGACCCACCCGGATTTTCGCGCCCAGGCCGAGGTCCTCGCCGAGCATCGTCGGGCACACAATGGCTACACGGTGCGGGTAGCATCCACCCAGGAAGTCTACAACGAATTCAGCGGAGGCCGCGACGACGTCGGTGCCATCCGCAACTTCGTTCGCATGGTCTACGAGCGGGACGCCGACCTGCGGTACCTCCTGCTGTTCGGCGACGGGAGCTTCGACCACCGCGACATTTACGGGCTCGGCACCAACTTCATCCCCACCTTCCAACACGACGGGGCCTTCACCCAGGTCAAAAGCTTCCCCGCCGACGACTTCTTCGGCATCATGACGCCCGCCGTGGACAACCAGCCGCTGGCCCCGGACTTGAGCATCGCCGTAGGCCGACTGCCCATCAAATCCGCCGACGAGGCCGGCCCCGTGGTGGACAAGCTTGTCCGCTACGATACCGACCCCTCCGCCTTCGGCGACTGGCGTACGCGCATGGTGTTCGTCGGCGACGATGAGGACGGCGGCAAGCACACCATCGACGTCAACCGGGTAGCGGACGCCGTACAGAGCCGTAAACCCGACCTGAATTTTGACAAGCTCTACTTTGACCTGTTTCCCCAGCAAAGCCTCTCGGCCGGCGACCGCTTCCCCGATATCACCGAGGGACTGGACCGTGCCGTCTTCCGCGGCGCCCTGGCCGTCACGTACCTCGGCCACGGGGGACCGCGCGGCTGGGCCCAGGAGCGGGTGCTGACCATTCCCCAGATCCGTAACTGGACCCGCCCCGCCGGTTCGCCGGACCCCATTCAGCCGCCGGTCTTCATTACCGCCACCTGTACCTTCAGTAACTACGACGACGCCAGCTTCGTCAGCGCCGGAGAGGAGGCCCTGCTTACCCCACGCGGGGGCGTGATCGCGCTCATGACCACGACGCGCCCGGTGTTCGCCACCCGGAATTACGAGCTCACCAACAATACCGTTCAGGCCATGCTCGACCGCCCCGGCGGCGAGTGGCGTAGCCTGGGCGACATCATCCGCATCGCCAAGAACGAAACCACGCCGATCGACCGGGGATCTTTCCTGTCGGGCGACACCGAGAACGCCAGGAAGTACACCCTGCTGGGCGATCCGGCTACGGTAATCGCCTTCCCGCAGCACGCGGTACGCACCACCGGCATCGACAGTTTACCCGTGGACCTTACCCGCTCCGATACGGTGCGGGCACTGCAGCAAATGCGCGTCAGCGGTGAGATCGTCGACGTCAGTGGCAACCTGCTGAGCACCTTCAATGGCGAGGTCTATCCCACCATCTTCGATAAGGAGCAAACGGTGCCTACCCTTCAGCAGGACAGCGACAGCCCCCTGCTGGAGATCGATGTGCAGCGCAACATCGTTTTTCGGGGCCGGGCAACCGTCACCAACGGGAAGTTCAGCTTCGAATTCGTGGTTCCCAGTGACATCGACTACGATTTCGGCCAGGCCAAGATCAGCTACTACGCGGCCGACCGGTCGGCCCGCACCGACGCAGCCGGCTACTACGACCGCCTGATCATCGGCGGTACGGGCGATGCGAGCAACGGCAACGACGAGGGGCCGGTAGTGGACATCTTCCTCGACGATACCGACTTCGTGCCGGGGTCACAGGTCGATCCGGACCCCGTCCTGTTGCTGCACCTCTCTGATGACCTGGGCATCAACGTTACGGGCAACAGCATCGGCCACGATCTTGAAGCCGTACTGGACGAAGACTCCCGAAACCCGATCGTACTCAACGACTACTACGAAGCGGACGTGGATAACTTCCGCAGCGGCAAGGTCCGCTACCCCCTGTTCGACCTCGAGCCCGGCCGCCATACCCTTACGGTACGGGCCTGGGACGTTGCCAACAACAGCGCCGTTTCCACCACCGACTTTATCGTGGCCAACAGCTCGGGTAACGCACTGACCCACGTTCTGAACTACCCCAACCCTTTTACCACCTCTACTTGCTTCCAGTTCGACCATACGCTGGTGGGTCAGGAAGTGGACGCCCTCATCCAGATCTATACCGTGAACGGGCGGCTCGTGAAGACCCTTGAGGCCCCCTTCGCCGTCAGTGATGGCTCGGTGCGGCAGGACGACTGCATTCGCTGGGACGGTCTCGATGACTACGGCGATCCGCTGGCGCGGGGGGTCTACCTCTACCAGGTACGGCTGATCGGCGACGGAACCAACGTCATCAATGGGGACCTCGAGAAGCTGGTGATCCTGCGGTAGACGCCGAGTGGGTTCTTCCCGGCGACCAGGTTCCTGGCGGAGTCGCCGGGCGCACCGTAAGCCTGCCCCCTCAGGCCAGCCGTCGGTACGTGTGCACCTGGAAAACGGCTCCTACCCGACCACATACAATGAAAGTGGCCAGGACTCCGTAGAATCCTGGCCACTCGCGGTAGCGGTTAACCCGTAGACTACTAGTAGCCGGGGTTCTGTCCGAGTACATCAAGTCCCTGCAGGTCGATCTGTCCCTGGGGGATCGGGTAGTAGAGATCCTGGGGGGAGGTAAAGACCGCGCCGCCGAACTGGACGGGGAGGTACTGCTTCTCGTAGTTGATGTAACCGGGGATGAAGCTTTCCAAACGGCCCCAGCGACGCAGATCGAAGAAGCGGTGGCCCTCACCGGAGAGTTCCAGCTTTCTTTCGAATTGCACGATCTTACGGGCGTTATCCTGGCTGCCCAGGTCGTCGTAGGTAGAGATTTCGTAGTTGGCGGGAGAATCTTCCAGTACGGAATTAGCGGCACGTTCGCGGACCATGTTGATCAGGTCCTTGGCCCGGTCGAGGTCACCCAGTTCGATCTCGGTTTCGGCCAGCATAAGCAGCACGTCGGCGTAGCGGACGACGATGTAGTTCACGGCCGGGTAACCACGGGTCCAGCTCGTACCATCGGAGAAAGTGTTCTCCTGCGATGCGTAGTAGATGAACTTCTTGGGAGCGTAAGGACCACCGTGGCCCTGGTCGCGGATCCAGTTGCGGCCGGGGAAGGGGCCCCAGTCCAGGTAGGGAATACCCCGACGGCCTACCGAGTGGTCGAGGCGGGGATCCACCGGCTTGTCGTCGATCGAGTAGGGATCGGCGGAGGCAAGGCCGAAGTCGGAAACGATCTCGTTATCGGCGCTGCGGTACCCCTCGTCGAAGATGGGCTTACCGTCTTCGGTGCGGAAGGAGTTGACCAGGTCGAAACTGGGCTGGAAGAATCCACAGCAACCGCCAGGTCCGCTGGAGCCGGTGTTGTTGGGAAAGTTGAGTACAAAGTCAGGGTTCGCGTTGTTGACCGTACCCGTGTTCGCGGCTGCCTGGATCGCGAAGATCGACTCCTTGTTGTTGTCGAAGGCGGCATTGAACAGGTCAGGGTAGTTTTCCATCAGACCGACGGCCTGTCCGTTGGCGGTCTGTCCGTTTTCGACCACCCAGTCAAACAGGTTCTTGGCCTCGGGGTACTTCTTCTGGAAAAGGTACGTCTTGCCGAGGAGGGCGGCGGCGGCGGTCTTATTAGCGCGTCCGGCCTGGTCCTGAATAGCCGGCAGGTTGTCGTAGGCAAATTTGAAGTCAGCCTCGATTTCCGGCCAGAGACCGGACGACGGGGTGGTGACGGCCTCTTCGGAGGTCATGTTCTCCGTGATGAAGGGCGCCTTGTCGAAGGAAATTTTCAACTGGAAGTAGTACAGTCCCCGCAGGAACCGGCCTTCGGCGATCGCGCCGGTGCGGAATTCCTCGCTAACGTTGGGATCTTCGGAGCCCTGAGCGATGGAGATCGCCGCGTTGGAGCGTGCAACGCCCTCAAAGAGACCGTTCCAGCGGTCGGAAGGGACCCGGGAGGTGGGGGTAAGCTGGTACTCGACGACCTGATTAATATCGGTAAAGTCACCGGTTTCCGTACCCTTGTTGGCATCACCGCCCTGGATAGAGCCGTTGGTCCAGTTGGAAGCACCGGAAAAGTAGTTGCCCCGGCCGCCCAACTGGGAGTAGGCGCCCAGCAGGAGCCCGTCGATACCGGCGCGGCTGCTCAGGACCGACTCGTTCAGGGAGCCCGTCGGGGCCACTTCTAGAAAATTGTCGGAACAGCTGTGAAAAGCCAACCCGAACGCCGAAAGGGCGACAAATAGATACGTGAGACGTTGTTTGGTCTGCATGATGTTGTTGTTGTAATGTGTTCGTGACGCACCGGGCACCCACCGCATCTTGGTCGATGGGTGCCCGATACTCACTAATTAAAATCCGAGGCTTACGCTGAAGTTGTAGCCCCGCGTGACCGGGTAGTTACCCAGGTCGACGCCGAACAGGGTATCGGCGGCACCGCCTACGGCGGGGTCCAGGCCATCGTATCCGGAGATGGTGAACAGGTTGTTCGCGGCCAGGGAAACGCGGAAGTTGGTCAGCGCGCCGTTGAACAGCTCGTCGGGGAAGGTGTAGCCCAGCGCGATGTTCTGCAGACGCAGGTAGTCGGCACTCTCCACGTAGTAGCTGTTCGACTGCGTAGAGGTGCTGAAGTTGGAGACGTTCTCGTAGATCGGTACGTCGGTGTTGGGGTTCTGGGGCGTCCAGCTGTCCAGCACGCGCGTCGAAACCGCGGCGCCTACGAAGGTGCCGTAGAAATCCGTGAACCACTTAGAGTAGTTGTAGACTTCGCCGCCGAGTGCGGTGTAGAAGAAGGTCGTCAGGTCGACGCCTTTGTAGTTGAGGCGCAGGTTGAAGCCACCGGTAAAGTCCGGTACGGCGCTACCGAGGAATGTACGGTCGGCCTCGTCGATGATCCCGTCGGGTACACCCGTGAGTTCTCCGGCATCGTTGCGGCTGTTGTTATCCTCGTAGCGGAAGCGGCCGGGAGCGGCACCTTCCTGGGTGGGAGCGTTCGCCACTTCCGCGGCGCTCTGGAAGAGTCCGGTAACCTTGTAACCGAAGAAGCTGGACAGCGGCTGGCCAACCTGGTTGCGCACGATGGTACCGTTGATCCGGGGGCTGGCTACGTTGGTATCAAAGAAGTCTACGTCGTCGGTAAACTTGGTGATCTCGTTGTGCAGCAGGGCACCGTTGATGGTAGCCTCGATACTGAAGTCGGAACCGATCTTGGTCCGGTAGATGAACTGGGCGTCGATGCCCTCATTCAGCATGCTGCCGATGTTGACCGACGGCGGCGTGGCGGATGGGCCGAGTACGTTGGGCACGGCCAGCTGTACCAGCAGGTCGTTGGTCTGCTTGCGCCACAGGTCGACGATGATGTCGAAGTTGCCACCGGCCAGGGTAGCGTCAAAACCTACGTTGGAAGTAACGGAGGTTTCCCAGCGGGCGGCCTCCGTTCCGATACGGCTGCGGTAGAAGCCGGCGATGGCCGACGAGTTGGTGCCGCCGATGTCGTAGCTCGAAGCACCCAGCGACGTGCCGTAGAGCGAGAAGCGGTTGTCACCGGAGACGTTGTTCGAGTTACCCATCTGCCCCCATCCACCGCGGATCTTCAGGTCGGTAAAGAGCGTCTGGTTCTGCATGAAGGGCTCGGCGGTCACGCGCCAGGCGGCGGAGATGGCGGGGAAGGTTCCGTAGCGGCTGTCGGCACCGAAGCGGCTCGAACCGTCGCGCCGCAGTACACCGGTGAGGTAGTAGCGGTCGTTCCAGTTGTAATTCAGCTGGCCAAAGACCGAGTAAAAGCGGCTGCCGTTGCTGAAGTCCGAAGTGACCACGCGGCTGCTGACGTTATTGAGCGACACGAAGTCGGGGCTCTCACTGAAGGGGTTGATGCCCGAGCCGTTGCTGTTGCGGTTCTTGCCGATCTCGAGAGCCTCTACACCCAACAGAACATTGAGATTATGTCCGCCGGAGAACTCGGTGGCGTAGGTAGCCGTGTTGGTCCAAATCCAGTCGGTGCTGTACCCCTGGAATTCGTTGTAGGAGAAGCTACCGATGTTTTCGGCGTTCTCGTAGGTGGAGCGGCCGTAAGCGCGACCGTTGTAGCCCGTGTAGCGGCCGCCGAAGCTGCTGCGGAGGGTGAGGGATTCAATAGGATCGAACTCCAGGTACAGGTTGCCGAAGGCGATGTTGTCGAAGTTCTGATTGTTGGCCAGTCCTTCCCGTTCGGCGACGGGGTTGCGGGGGTTACCGAAGCCGGGCGCCCGGGTACCGGCGTAGCCGCCGAAGACGTCACGGACGGGGATCAGCGGGTTGAGGCGGAAGGCGGAGAGGATCTGGTTTTCCTCGTTCGCGCTGCCGGCACCTCCCCCGCCGCCGGTAAGGCCCAGGGTCTTGCGGTGGGTAAATTGCAGGTTTTGCCCGAAGCGCAGGCGGCTGCCGAGGTCGAACTCGGTATTCATCCGCGCGGTGTACCGCTCGTAGGAGTTGTTGAGCAGAATACCTTCCTGGATCTGGGCGCCCAGGCTGACGTAGTAACGAGCGGATTCCGTCGAACCGGTAAAGCCGACCGTATGGCGGTTGACCATGGCCCGGCGGGTAATCTCGTCGTACCAGTCGGTTCCCTCCCGGTTCGCGCGAACGACCTGGTACAGCGGACCCGCATTCGGGTCGATGTTGTACTGGTTCCGCTGTTCTTCGAGGTCGATTTCGCCGGAGACGCCGCCGATACCGCCGACCAGAATGTAGTCGGGTACCACGGGCGAATTGCCCTTGCCGTACTGCGGGTGGTCGAACACCGGATCGGTACCGTTGGCGGCAGCGGTGTTGCGGATGGCCTCCCAGGTTTTCAGGGCGTCCTGCTCGGGGCTGAGGATGGGGTTGCCGCTACCGGGATCGGTAAAGCCGACCAGGCCGTTATAGCTTACCCGCAGCGGAGAGGGCTCGGCGCTGCCCCGCTTGGTCTGGATGACAACCACCCCGTTGGCAGCACGCGCTCCGTAGATCGAGGCGGATGCAGCATCCTTTAGGATACTGGTGTTCTGGATGTCGTCCGGGGACAGGAAGTCGATATTGGTCTGCGGTACACCGTCCACCACGTAGAGCGGGTTGTTGCCGCCGAACGAACCGAAGCCGCGGACGCGAATGATGGACTGGGTTCCCGGCTGGCCGTTGGTGATGACCGTTACACCGGCCGCGCGGCCCTGCAGCTGCTGCTCGACGTTACCCGAGGGGATAGCGGTAAGCTCCTCCGTGCTGACCGTGGAGATGGCACCGGTGGTCTGCCGCTTGCTGGTTACGGCGTAACCGGTAACGACGATTTCGTCCAGGGCTACACCCTCCGTCATGACCACGTCCACGACCGTCTGCCCGCTCAGGGTGATGGTCTGGGTTTCGTAGCCCGTAAAGGAATAGATGAGGTCTACTACGTTTTCCGGAACCGTGAGGCTGTAGTTACCGTCCAGGTCCGCGACGGTACCGGCCGAGGTACCCTTGGCTAGAACGGTAGCTCCCACCAGCGGAAATCCGTCCGGATCTGTAATGGTTCCGGTCACCGTGGTTTGCCCGTAGATGGCGGCTGAGCACAGCAGCGCCATCAACAGGCTCAATAATTGTTTCATGATCGAGATTAAGTAAGTGAGGCAATTTTTGTTGATCGAGTGCTAGTTAACATTAACCAGATATTTCTAACACGCCGCTAACATACCGAATAATTAGAAGATAAGGAGAGGGGAAAATTCCACGTTTGCCCGACGATGTACGGCATTGTCTTGCACCTGCCGCACTACGCAACGTTATCTTGCGCCCGGTTTAATTACAGATATGAAATTTCCTCTAACGCTTATTTCTGGCGCACTGGTTCTTGTTTTGTCCTGTGGAGACGCCGAAGCACCCACGCTGTTCGAACGTATTCCGACCCAAAAAAGCGGCCTCACTTTCGCAAATCGGATCACTGAAAACGACACGTTTAACATTCTAGACTTCGAATACGTCTACAACGGCGGCGGCGTCGGGGCCGCCGATTTCAACGACGACGGGCTTACCGATCTTTACTTCTCCGGCAATACGGCCGAGAACCGGCTCTTCCTCAACCTCGGCGATCTCCGCTTCACCGACGTGACGGAAACCGCCGGCGTGAGCGGGCGCGGACGCTGGTGCAGTGGGGTGACGGTAGCGGATGTCAACGGGGATGGCCGGCCCGATATCTACGTCAACGCGACGGTCTACACGCCCGGGCAGCGCCGGGCCAACCTACTCTACCTCAACGAAGGCTCCTCTCCGGCGGCCGGCGGCGGCCCCGCCGTACCGCGCTTCCGGGAGGTCGCCGCGATCTGCGGCATCGCCGACACCACCCACAGTACCCAGTCCGTATTCTTCGACTACGACCGCGACGGCGACCTCGACCTCTACGTGCTGGTCAATGAAATGGACGACCGCGCGCTCCCCAACCGCTACCTGCCCAAGATCACCGACGGCACGGGCCGCAAAAACGACCGGCTTTACCGCAACGACGGCCTCGCCGCCGAAGGGTTGCCGCGCTTCACCGACGTGACCCGAGAGGCCGGCATCCTGAAGGAAGGTTACGGCCTCGGCGTCACGGTCTGTGACATCAACGCCGACGGCTGGCCGGACATCTACGTGACCAACGACTACGTCAGCAACGACCTGCTCTGGATCAATAACCAGGATGGCACCTTCACCGACCGCGCCGGCGAGGTACTCAAGCACAGCAGCTACTCGGCCATGGGCAACGACGTGGCCGACCTCAATGGCGATGGCCGGGACGACGTGTTCACCGTCGATATGTTTCCCGAAAATAACCTCCGGCGCAAGGCCATGATGGCCCCCAACAACTACAACGCCTACCTGAACAACGACCGCTTCGGCTACCTGCCGCAGTTTTCCCGTAACGCGCTGCAACTCAACCGCGCGCGCGCCGACGGTGGATTCGTACTTACCGAGATCGGCATGCTGGCCGGAGTGTCCGCTACCGACTGGAGCTGGAGTCCCCTGGCGGCCGACGTGGATAACGACGGCGACCGCGACCTGCTCATCACCAACGGCTTCCCGCGCGACGTTACCGACCGCGACTTTATGGACTACAACGTGCAGGTCTCGCGGCTGGCCAGCCGCGAGACCCGTCTGGCGCAAATCCCCTCGGTCAAGATACCCAACTACGCCTACGAAAACGACGGGGCCCCCATCCCCCGCTTCACCAAACGCATCGCGGAGTGGGGTTTTGACTACCCCTCCTTCAGCAACGGTGCCGCCTATGCCGACCTCGACAACGACGGCGACCTCGACTACGTCGTGAATAACATCAACGACAGCTGCTTCCTCTTTCGCAACGACCTGATCTCCACCGGGCGGGGGGCCGATTCCACCCGCTGGTTGCAGGTCCGCCTCACCGGCGAGGGGCTCAACACCCAGGCCATCGGGGCACGCGTAACCGTTCGTTCCCGCCGCGGGGAGCAGACCGCTTACCAGCAGCCCGTACGCGGCTTCCTGTCCAGCGTAGCCGATGTACTGCACTTCGGATTTTCGGCCTCGGATTCGGTACTGGACGTGCGGATCGACTGGCCCGACGGCTCGCGCTACCTGTATAAGAACATCAGCCTGGACCAGCGGATCACGCTGGGCAAGACGGACGGGCAGCCGGTGCCCGCCACGGAGGTCGCACGGTCCGCCAGCCCAGGCCTGCGGGCCGCGCCGGACCTTCTCACGGCCCTACCCCGCCACCGGGACAGCCTGTTCATTGACTTCAACGTGCAGCCGCTGCTCCCCCACAAGCTCTCGGAGTACGGGCCCGGACTGGCCGTCGGAGACGTCGACGGCGACGGCCGCGACGATCTCTACCGCAGCGGTTCCCATTTCTTCTCCGGCGAACTACTGCTGCAAACGACCGGCGCCGACGGGCAACCCGCCTTCGAACGGGTACCCTTCCCGGAAGACCGGGCGGACGCCGAGGAGCTCGGGGCTCTTTTCTTTGACGCCGACGGTGATGGAGACGATGACCTTTACCTGGTGAGTGGTGGCAGCGAGTACTCGATCGACCGCCCGGAACTGATCGACCGACTCCTGCTCAACGACGGCCGTGGCACCTTCAGCCCGGCCCCGGACGCGCTGCCGAACCTACGGTCGAGCGGCTCCTGCGTACGTGCGGCGGACGTCGACCGCGACGGCGACCTGGACCTCTTCGTCGGGGGGCGCCTGCATCCCGGCCGGTTTCCCGCACCCGTGGACAGCTACCTGCTCTACAATGACGGACGGGGACACTTCGCACCTACGTCCGCGCCCGAGTTCTCCGCCTTCGGCCTGGTCACCGACGCCCTCTGGACCGACTACAACAACGACGGCTGGGTGGACCTGATCGTGGTTGGCCAGGGCATGTCGCCCCGCCTCTACGAGAACCGGGACGGCGAGCTGCACGACGCCACGCCGGAGGCCTTCGGCAGTTACGTGGGGTGGTGGAACAGCGTGGTGGCCGCGGACTTCGATGGCGACGGCGACCTGGATTACGTCTGCGGAAACTTCGGTCAGAATAACCTGTATGGGGGCAGCGGAAGCGACTACGTGGGCCTGTACGGGGGGGATTTCGACGGCAACGGCGGGTACGACCTCCTGGTGGCCGACTACGCCCTTGCCGAGGACGGCACGTACCAGGAATTCCCGCACAATCAGCGTAACGACTCCGAAAAGCAGATCATCGCCCTGAAGCGTATCTACCCACGGCACGAGGCCTTCGGAAGGGCTACGATGGAGGAGATCCTCGCCAACT
The DNA here is from genome assembly GCF_003390915.1 of Lewinella sp. IMCC34183. Taxonomy (GTDB): domain Bacteria; phylum Bacteroidota; class Bacteroidia; order Chitinophagales; family Saprospiraceae; genus Neolewinella. The sequence goes on from NZ_QMEM01000011.1 coordinate 15,912, forward strand.
TCCCCGCCGCCGAAGTAACCGCCCTGCGCGCCAACTACCTGCGGTCGGCCTGGCTGGAGAATCGCGGAGACGGCAATTTTACCGCTCATTCGCTTCCGAGGTCGGCACAGGTGGCCCCGATCTTCGGGATGCAGCCCATCGACGTCAATGCCGATGGCTATCCCGACCTCGTGGCCATTGGTAACGACTTCGGCACGGAGACGGGTATGGGGATGCTGGACGGCCTTAACGGACTCGTCCTCACCTTCGATCCGGAGCGCCACACCTTCACCGAGGCCGCCGAACACGACTTTTTCGTTCCCGGCAACGGACGCAGCCTCACCGTCGTCAACGTCGGGGGGCTCCCGACCCTCGTGGCCGCCGAAAACCAGGGCAGCACCCGGGCTTTCGTCCTTACGGGAGAAGCGCCCCGGGCGGTCCGGGTACCCGCCGACGCGCAACGGGTGACGTACACCCTCGACGGCCGGCCAACGCTCACCGAGGTGTATTACGGCAGTGGCTACCTGAGTCAGCGCAGCCGTACGGTATGGTTACCGGCCGGGGCCACCGACGTGCGTATCGTCACCTTCGCGGGTGATGCCACTTCCCCCAGCCGCTAAATCAGCCGACGGTCATCGGCACCTCCATAGCCAGGACGCGCGCCCCCTCCGCCCCGGCCACCAGCCGGAACGTTTCCGTTTCGGTGATGCCCAGTCCGTCCCGGCGGCCCAGGGAATGCCCGTCGACCTCCGCGCTACCTTCCAGCACGAAGAGGTAGACGCCGTGGCCGGATTGGTGCAGGGGGTAGTCCAGTGCCTGTCCGCGCTCCGCTCGCGTAATGCTGAAGTAGGCATCCTGGTGCAACCATACGGCCCCGTCGCGGGGCTCGGGGGCGGCCACCACCTGCCAGCGGCCCCGCTCCGCCCCGGCGTCGAGATGAATTTGGTCGTAGCGGGGCTCGACGCCGCGCTCTTTCGGGAATACCCAGATCTGGAGGAATTTGACCGCGCGATCCAGGTTCTTGTTCTTTTCGGAATGTACCACACCGGTACCGGCGCTCATCACCTGGATGTCGCCCTCCCGGATGACGGTGGTGTTGCCCATGCTGTCGCGGTGCTCGAGGTCGCCCTCTAGTGGCAGGGAGATGATCTCCATATTATCGTGCGGGTGACTGCCGAAGCCGCGCCCGGCGACCACCTCGTCGTCGTTGAGTACGCGAAGAGCTCCGAACTGCATCCGCTGGGGATCATAATAACTCGCGAAACTGAAGGTATGGTGGGTATTCAGCCAGCCGTGGTTGGCGTGACCGCGGGAAGCGGCGGGGTGATAGACGGTTTTCATGGCGTTATAGTTGTAGGTACATTTAATACAGAAAGAATAACACCCCAGTCGCTTTCCGGTTGCGTTGGCAGGGAGGCCCCGAAGGTGCCGCAATACGGCGACCGAACTAAAATACTGCACTACCTTGCCCGCATGGATCAGTTAATCGTTCACCACGCCGTCGTACACGAACTAAAGAAGCAGCCGGAAATGGCCGAAGCCGACCTGTTGCTCAGTCAGGAAGCCCTGCCGATCACCGAGCAGGCCGTCGACCTGATCGGGCGGCTGGATATGCTCTTCGAGCGCAAATCCGATATCCTGCAGGGCTACCTGCTGGCGCCCGATGAGGGCCTGTTTCCCGCCTATTACCAGAACTGGCTCGACGAGGGGCGTACCCGCAATCCCTTCCTGGCCTTCAGCCAGAACGCGATGGCCGTCCTGAAGGACAGTCTGCAGGGGGTGACCGGCGCCAAGGGTGGCTACCTGCTGTTCGCCGACTACACCATGGACGAGCAGCGGATGCTGGGTATATATATGGTACGCAATACGGAGGGGCTGGTCTTTGTCGACGACGAGGAGCACGACCGTCTCCGGCTGCAGTCTACCGCCTACCTTGACGTCCAGAACATGGCCATGGCGGCGCGGCTGCTGGCCGGCAACGGTCGCAACGTGCAGATGATCCGCCACGCCCGTACGCAGAGCAGCATCAGTCAGTACTTTACGGACTGGGTAGGTATCGACCGGCCGGAAACCAGCGGGGAACTGACGCAGAGCTTCCTCGAACTGGTGGAGGAACTGCCCGTACCCAAGGACCGGGAAACCGGCTTCGCGATGAATGAGGGCGACTTCGAGAAGGCGCTGGTCAAGTACGCGGCGAAGGCCCCCCAGCATACGATACGGGTGCAGGATTTCGACGAGCACTTCTACGGCAACGAAAAGCCGCTGCAGGATATGCTGAACGAGAATGGAAGTGACCTGGAAGAGGGCTTCCGCGTCGACAATAAAGCCCTGCGTAATCGCTTCTACCTGCGCGCCGGTGTTGGCGGCATCAGCCTGAGCTGCACGAAGGATCACTTCCGGAACGGTCAGGTGCACGTGGACGAAGCTGCCGGTACCATAACCATCAACAGCGAGGAGCTCGCTTCGCTCCTGCTGGACCAGTACGGGGAGTAAGACCCTAAAATGGGTGGAATAACGAACATCTACCGCGTTGGGCCGGGTTGTATAGATACCGAAAAACAACAAAACATACCGCTATCATGGCAACCACCGAATCTACTACCCCCACTCCCGCCACCCAAACCTCCGTGCAGGCATCTGGCCAGAATCTTCCCGCCAAGAACGGCCCCGATGGCAAAGCCGACCAGGCCGACAGCATCATCCGCCGGTACGCGCTCTATGGAACGGCCGCGGGTCTGATCCCGAGTTTCGGACTTGACGTCATTGCCATGACGGCGATCCAGGTAAAAATGATCAAGGATTTGGCCGATCTGTACGATTATGACGTCGACGACCAGATGATCCGTATGACCATCACCACCGGTATTACCTCCCTGGGTAGCCGCCTCATCACCGGAGTGGCCACCAGCCTGGCCCGCGCCTTCAGCCCCCTGAAGTTCCTTATCGGCGGTGCCACCCAGGCAGCCCTCAGCGGTTTCATGACCGCCGAGATCGGTAAGATCTACCAGGCCCGGCTCGCCAGCGGCGAGAACCCCGCGGACGTAAGCGTCAGCGAGATCGTTAATCACGTGATCTCCCAGGTACAACAGGGTAAGTGGAACCCCACCAAGGTGGCCGGTTTCCGCAACAACTTCGGCTACCTCCTGAGCAGCAACAAAAAGTAGTCCGCTACTCATCGATTAAAAAAGCCCCGTCACGTGCTACGTGACGGGGCTTTTTTCGTGCTAGAAGTTATAGTTGAAGCCGGAGCGGATTTCGTAGGGCGCGTCGTTCAGGTACTTCTCGGAGATCATCCGGAAGAGGACGAGGAATTCGAAGCCGCCCGCCCCGGGGCCGCCGCCCTGACTGATGCCGCCGCCGAGAAAAAGAATGGGCCGCGTCCGCCGCAGGACTTCCAGGCTGACATTGCCCTGAGAGTTGGTGAGGTAGCCAAAGGTTTTCTCGCTGACCAGGCTGTACTCAGCGTGGGCGAAAAAGCCGCGGTAAATCTTTGCCCGCGTAAAAACCCCGGCCGACCAGGTGAAGGAGTTGTCCTTGAGGTCCGGCTCCAGAGTGAAGCGGTTGTAGATGAGGCTCACCCGGGGTCCCGCACTAAAGATGTTGTTGAACTTATAGCCGACCATGGGCGAAACGCCGATGCGAAAGTTGCTGCTGTAGTTGCTGGCCGAGAATCCGATCGTGGCACCGGCTCCGTACCAGATGTCGCCGCCCGTGCCCTCCACGGCGCGCTTTGCATTGCCGTAGTTGAGGTCGTCCCGCGCATCGTCCTCACGCGTCTGGGCACGGAGCAGGCTGGTAGACAGGAACAGGGCAAAAAGTAGCAGGAAGGCATAACGCATGGGGCACGGGGTTTGGCGGCCTAAAGATAACGGCGCGCGCCGCCAATCCGCGCCCGCATCGTCCGACAAGTCCTAGCTTTGGCACATGACCGACCGGAAGAAGACCGGAAACCGGGGCGAAGCCCTCGCCCGTCAGCACCTTACCGACCGTGGCTACCTGGTCGAGGCGACGAATTACCGCTACCGCCGCACGGAGATCGACATCATCGCCCGCCAGGGAGCGATTTTGGTCTTCGTGGAGGTCAAGACTCGGACCTCGGTCGCTTTCGGCCATCCGAGCATCTTCTATCGTCCCGATCAGCGCCGGCGCATCAGCCGCGCGGCGGCGGCCTACACGGCGGAGGTCGGCCACGACTGGGAAATACGCTTTGACCTGATCGCGATCCATTACCGATCTGCGGCAGACTTCACGCTGGATCACTACGAGGACGTGTTCTTCCCCGGCCTCTACTAGAACCCGTGTCCCTTCAGTTCGAGGTACTTGTCGATCACGGCACCGGTCAGCTCCTCCGGACGTACCAGGATCACCTTGATGCCGTTGCGGCGCAGCTGCAGGGCCATCAGCTGCCGCTCCTGCAGGTAGCGGCGGGCCATACTCTTGCGGTAGACGCTGGCGAGGTCCGGAGTATCCCCCTCCAGCAGATCCGCGATCTCGGTATTTTCGAAGAGGACCACCACCAGGGCGTGGTGCCGCCCCACCCGCCGGAGTACGGGCATCACGCGGTCGAGGGCGTAGGTACTTTCGAAGTTGGTGAACAGCAGGAGAAGGCTGCGTGCGGGCAGGAACCGTCGCGTTGCGTAGTACAGCAGATCGTAGTCGCTTTCCCCCTCCCGCTCGCGCTGGCGGTAGAGGGTTTGCAGCATCCGGCGGAACTGATCGGGCTTGTTGTCCGCGGGTAACAGGTCACCGAGCTTGTCCGAAAAGGTGAGCAGGCCGGCGCGGTCGCCCTTTTGCAAGGTTACCCGCGTCAGGGCCAGGGTGGCGTTTATGGCGTGGTCGAGCAGGCTGAGCCCCCCAAACGGCATGAGCATGGTACGCCCCTTATCGATAAGGCTGTAGATGCGCTGGGCCCGTTCGACCTCGTAGGTGTTCACCATCACTTCCCCCCGGCGGGCGGTCGCCTTCCAGTTCACGGTACGCAAGTCGTCGCCGCGCACGTATTCCTTTATCTGATCGAATTCGTAGCTACGGGTCACCGGTCTGGGCCGCCGCTGCCCCCCCACCGCGGCCTGACTGGGACCGAGGCGGGTGGCCTGACTTAAATTACGCAGGCTGGGGTGTACGGCGACCTCTTCGGCCTGCGGTACCCGCAGCCGCCGCTCGAGCAGTCGCCACCGTGTCCGGACGAACACGTTGACATCGCCGAAGGCATACACCCCGCGGCTCGTGGGCCGCAGGGGGTAGCGGAAGGTGACCTCGCTGCGGGGCGCGGCCGGCCCCTGCAGGCGGTGGTTGCGCTCCTGCAGTTGGACCGGCAGCTCGTCGAAGATGGTCAGGTGAAGGACGGCGGCGCTGGAGTTGCGCACCAGGATCCGGGCATCGAGGGCATCCCCGAGGGAAAAGACGGGAGGGGCTTTCCGGTGGACCGTGAGGAGGTCGGCTACCGTGGCCAGTTGCCACCCGTCGTAGCCCGCGGCCCCTACTAGAAAACAGAGGCACGCGACCGCCACGGGGAACAGGGGCGGAAACCAGAAACCGAGGGCGGACGCCGTAGCGATCACGGCCAGACCACCGAAAAAGCGGTCGCCGAGGTAAAAGGACAGGAGGTGGTCGCGCAGGGCACGTAATCGGGACGTCACGGGCGGAAAGCTAAACTAAAATCCCCGCACCCGACGTTTCCCCAGCAGAACACTATCGCTTGAAACTGCCTACTCTCTTCGTTTTCTTCTTTGCACTCGCGCTCAGTAGCTGCAATTCGTTCCGCCCGGTGACGGACGTACGGAATCCGTCGCGCACGTCTACCGCCAACAACACGCCGCGGACCCGCACGCGTCCGACAGCGGCCCGCCCGCCGCGGCGCGAATCCACCGGGGAGCGAGTCCCCCCGCCCGCCGCGGGGTCGGCCGGCGTCATTCGCAACACCTTGGTGTCCCACGCGGAGAAATACCTGGGGTTGCGCTATAAATACGGGGGCAATACCCCGCGGGAAGGCTTCGACTGTTCCGGCTTCGTCAAGTACCTGTACGACGACCAGGGGATCAGCATTCACCGGGTGTCGCGTGATCAGGCCCGCCAGGGAAAGGAGATCGATGCGCGGCAGGCCCGCCCCGGAGACCTCGTATTCTTTCGGCGGGGGCCGAACCAGCCGGTCTTTCATGTATCCATGATCGTGTCCGCGGCCCCGGGGGAACTCTGGGTCATCCATCCGACCAGCAGCCGGGGCGTGATCCGGGAAAACATACTCGCTTCGTCCTACTGGCGCCCCAAAGTCGCGGAGATCAAAACCTTCCTGCCCTGACTTGCGGTACGCTTACCGGCGGTTGTTACGGCCATCCGGAACTCCTGGTGCCGGTTCCTTTGCATTGATGCTGGATTTATTACCCAGGCCCTGCTTCAATCGCCGCTGGCGCATGGGCATTGCGTCGATCATTTCCGTCAGTACCGACACCGGAGTCACTTCGTTTTTGGCCCGGTACTTTTCTTCCCCGTCGAGCCCGACCAGCGAAAGCTCGAATTGGTAGGGCTGGGCGCTGAATTGCTCATAGAAGTATTCCGACGCACTTTCCCCCAGGAACAAGGTGGAATTCGAGTGATCTCCCTCGGGCGTGACCATAAGGATGGTCACCCGGCGCTCCCGCAGCGCATCGTTGGCCTCGCCGAGCAGGGCCCGCTGCTGCAGAAATAGCGGATCATCGACGGCGGGCGTAAAGAGAATGACGAGCCGCGATTTCCAGCGGAACTCGTTTAGGCTCTGAGCCGCCGTCGCGACGGGCAGCGCGAGCAGGAGCAACAGGGGGAGTAAAGGTTTCATACCTTAAACAACGTGACTCCCTAATCCGGTGTTCCGGCGATGGCTACCATGAGGGCGCGAAAGGTCTCCGGCTCGTTGTATAGGGCGTCCTGGTAAGTAGTAGCGCGCAGACGCAGGTTCCACGGCTCGTCGTTGCGTAATTCCAGTTCCACGGTGATGTTTCCGAACTTCTGGTCCAGCTCTCCACGCCCCGGGGGGCCGGCCTGCCGCTGGTGCCGGGTCCGGGGTTTCAGGTAGTGGCGCTCCTGGGTTTCCACCCAGCTGTCGCGGCTGAATACGCGCCGGTCGCTGATCTGGGTGCGGTAGTTGAGTTGCAACATCCGCTCCTTCAGGTAGTGAAAGAAGTGGGTGATCTCCTCCCGCGAGTACTGCGTCTCATTGAAGTGGATAACGAACCCCTTGCTACTGGGCGTGTCAAGGAAGCTGATGGCGTGATCGGTAGCGCGATCGGAACGAAACAGGGCATACTGGTCGTTCAGCCAGTCGAATAGGCGACGGCGCGCCAGGGTTCGCTTCCAGCGGTCGTACTGCTCCAGTTCCTCGGCGTCACGCTCGATCAGTTCGTGCACGGCCGGCTCCGTCGGGCTGCTGTTCTCGGCGCTGTCGAAGAGCGCGGTTATTTTTTCCCAGAAAGTGGCCATCGGTTACGGTGTTGGGGCGTCAGCTCGCCACGGTACTTGCGTTCGCGGTCTTCGCTGTAGCCGAATTCAGCCCGGGGCAGCAGGCGGTTAAGGGTTTTGGTCACCAGCAGCAGGTGCTCTGCCCGCAGACTAAAGTCGTGCACGGTCCCATCGTCTTCGTAAAGGTAGAGCACCCCACTGCGCATAAGGTTCAGTCCGAAAGGCATACGCTCGGTGACCATGCCATAAACCCACACGATCCGCTCGGGGTGATCCCGCAGGTCGCGCTGCAGCGCGGCGGCGGGTTGGCGACCGAGCAGGCGCAGCAGCCAGAAGGCCCCCAGGGTAGCGGCCAGCGCGCCGGCGAAGGGCAGCCATATGCTATAGCGCAGGGCCAGGACGGCTACCAGCAGGCCAACCGTGACCAGGCCTACGGCGGTAAGCTGCTGGGCCCGGTGTTCCCGTTCCGCGCTTTTCCAGAGGGGGGTCAGGCCGGGGTGCCGCAGCAGACGCTCGTTGGGTTGCATACGTAGTATAGGTTCAGATTCCGGATCTGGTTTAGATTCACTCCCATTTTGTCTGCGGCCATAAACAAGTCCCCAGACGTATACGCTTTAGTAGCAAGCCAGATATGTCCTGCCAGGCGATCCGGCTTCGAATTGCCCCATGCCCCTCGACCCCCGTATACAACCCGGCAGCTACGTTGTTGTACTCGACACCGCCCTCCGCGTGCGGGCGGCGAGTGCAAACGTGGCAGACATTACCGGCGGGGACGCAGGTGCGTTGCCCGGTCGGGCCGCCGATCAACTTTTCTCGGCGTGGGCCCTGGAGCGCATCCGGCTTTCCGACCCCCGCCGCACACCGATGCCTTTCCCGCTGGGCTCCGAAGGACCCGTAGACTGGGGCGAGCGGCAGTGCATTCCCTACTTCCAGACTGGCGGGATCGTGCTGGAAATCGAGGCGCGCTCCCCACCCGAGCAGCAACTGGTTACCGAGGTAGGCTTACGCGATGTGAACGACGCCATCCGTACTTCCGTCGATACGCCCCAGTTGCTGCAGGTGGTCTGTGAGAAGCTGGGGCACCTGCTGATGTTCGACCGCGTGATAGCCTACGAGCTGCATCCCGAAGGTACGGGCGTCGTGAGCGCGGAATTCAACAACGGCACCTTTCCCGGCATGCGTGGCCTCCACTACCGGCAGGAGGATTTCGCCGACGAGGCGCGCCGCGCCTACGAAAATGAGGCCGTACTCCAAGCCATCCGGGTAGATCCGCCGGTCAGCGAGATGATGGGCGACGTGGAAGGCTTCGAGTACACTATCGCCCGACGGCTCGGGTGCCGGCTGCCCTACCCTGCCCTGCGCCGTTTCATGCGCGAATTGTCGATTACCACTACCCTGAGCCTCGCCCTGTACAACCAGGATAAACTTTGGGGAATAGTGTTCGCGCACGCACGACGTCCCCTCTTCCTGGACTACCAGTTGCGCACCTTTGTCCACCTGGTTGGCAACCTGACCAGTCAGGCGCTCACCTACCGGGCGTTCAACCAGGCGCACCGAAAGCTGGTGGCCGCAGATTATATCCACGCCCGCCTCCGCGAGAACATCGCCGCGGCAAATAGCCTGCTGGACGGGTTGCACTATTCCGATCCCTCCCTGCTGGACGTGATTCCGAATACCGCCGGTGCGGCTATCCTGTTGGAGGGCCAGTTGGTCAGGATCGGCTCCACCCCCCCTGCGTCTGCGGTGAGCCGGTTGCTCGAGTGGGCCGAGAAAAAAATTAAGGGGCGGGAAATCTACCACCAGCACTGCCTGGAATCCGTGTATTCCGAAGGAAGCGAGTTACGTGATACGGCCGCCGGCGTACTGCTTGCCCCTCTAAATGCCAACCGCACCGAGTGGATCGTATGGTTTCGACCCGAGATAGTTCAGGAAGTGACGTACGGTAGCCGGCACATGCAGCAACCCGACCCCAAAGGTGCCCGCTTTACCCCGACGGTGGAGACGCGCTACGGCTGCGCGCGCCCCTGGATGGACTCCGACGTGGATGCCGCCCGTGACCTGCAATCCTACGTGCGTGACGTAGTGATGGACAAGTATAGTCAGCTGAGCCGGGTCAATCATCAGCTCCAGCTAGCCTACGATGAGATGCAGTCGTTCAGCTACACCGTCAGTCACGACCTCCGCGCTCCGCTCCGCGGCATCGATGGTTTCGCCGAGATTTTCATTGAGGACTATGGGACCAGGATCGACAAGCAGGGCAAGGCGCTGATCCATACCATCCAGCAAAATGCGGTGCGGATGAATCAGTATATCGCGGATATTCTTGAGCTGAGCCGTGTAGGCCGCGCCACGCTATCGATCGGATCCTGCAGCGTGCGGCAATTGGTAGCCAGCGGATTGCGCAACTTGCCCGAACCACCCGGGTCCAATGTGAAGTTAGAGGTAGCCGAGGACCTTCCACCGATCAAGGGTGACTTTGCCCAGCTCACGACCGTATTTCATCAGCTGCTCTCGAACGCAATCAAATACAGCGTCGGCCGGGAGACACAGCACATTCGCGTGGGCTTCCGGGCGGGACACGGTAACGAGCCGGGCGAATTTTTCATCTCCGACAACGGTATCGGCATCGCCGCCGCGCACCGGGAGCGGGTGTTCGGTATGTTCAACCGGCTCGTCAGACAGGATGAGTACGCGGGCAACGGCGTCGGTCTGGCTATCGTGCGCCGGATAATTACCCGCCACGGCGGTGAGGTACGGATCGAAAGCGAACCGGGTAGCGGAACCACCGTATTGTTCTACACCCGACCGCATTGAGCAGCCAGCTTGCAAACCAATGGTTAAATTCTGTGTTTACACTACGTTATAAAAAAAGGCGTCCGACTCTCACGGCGCGGTACTTCCCCGGTTTTCCACTCCTCACACCATGTACATCAATCAAATCCTACTTGCCGAAGACGATACGACCGACGCTGAATTTTTCCAGCGTGCACTGAGTCGCCTGGACTCTCCCCCTGAACTGGTGTGGTGCAAAAACGGCGCGGAAGCTCTGAAGGGGCTGGAAGATTGCTCAAAGGCTTCGTGTATGCCCCGCCTGGCTATCCTGGACATCAAGATGCCGGGAATGAACGGCCTGGAGCTGTTGGAAAAGCTGAAGAGTGATCCCCGGACCAAGGATATGCCCATCATTATGATGTCCAGCAGCGACGAGCCCCAGGACATCGCCCGGGCCTACGACTGCGGAGCGAACGGCTACCTGGTCAAGCCCAGTCGCTTTCAGGACCTTCGGGAACTGGTCGGTAGCATCAACTATTTCTGGATCAAAACTAATCGCCTCCGCCCCATTTCCAGCTAGCCGGCGCGGTTACTTCCCTACCTCTTGACAACGGAGCGGGTCACCTCCCTGACGTCTTTTTGACGGAAGGTGAGAAACATCCCTGCTGTTTTCCGTTTTACTTGAACGCGGCGAAGCCACGCTATATAACCCAGCGTATGCATGTAAAACAAGATCCCGTAGCTAGGAACATACGGGACAGCTATCCCATGACCGTTGACCTGGAGAACTGCGACAAAGAACCGTTGCGCTTCATTCAGATGGTCCAAGCCTACGCGTGCCTCGTGGTAGTCGAGTTGGAAACGATGAAGGTCCGGTACGCCAGCGAGAATACGGTGGAGGTAATCGGCAAGCGGTGGAAAGACATACTCGACCGGCCGGTACAGGAGGTTTTCAGCTTTGAAGTCACCGCTCAGATCCCGGTCGGACTTAACCGAGAAGACGGTTTTGAAACCCTCAATCCCATTCAGGCCTTCTTCAGTGTCGGATCGGACCGGGTGCTCAAGAACGTGATCATCAATCGTTCTGAAAACAACCTCCTCATTGAGGTGGAAGGTGCATCCCAGTTCCTCCACGCGTCGCGGTATCAGCAGATGCTTTCCCGGGCGATCAACAAAATCCAACGGCTGCGGGAGTACGATAACCTCTTCGCGGAAACCGCGGCGGTGCTACGGCAGGTGACGGGGTACGACCGGGTCATGATCTACCGCTTCGACAAACAGTTCAACGGCGAGGTCATCGCCGAAGCCCACGGCGAAGGGCTGGAACCTTACGAGGGCCTACGGTACCCCCATACCGATATCCCGCCCCAGGCACGTGAGCTATACCTGAAGAACCGGATCCGCCTGATTAGCAATGTCTCCGCTCCGCCGGCCCGGTTGCGCGCCAGCGGGGAGGTCGGGGAGGATCCGCTGGACTTATCTCCGGCGGGTTGCCGCGGCGTTTCGCCGGTTCACCTGGAGTACCTGGGGTACATGGGCGTGAACAACTCACTGAGTGTGGCCATCGTGATGGAAGGTAAACTGTGGGGGCTGTTCGCCATGCACCACTACTCGCCGCGGTTTGTCGACGCGAGTATCCGCAACATGCTTCTCTTCGTCGGGCAGATATTCAGCGGTCACCTCAGTCTGCAGTCGGCCAACCGGTACCGCCAGGAAAACCTGACCCGTAACCTTGCCCGCCTGGCCGTCGGCGAGATGATCACGAAGACCCGGGATATATTCGAAGGGCTCACCCACGGAAGCCATAATATCCTAAACCTTTTCGAGGGCGTCAGTGGAGCTGCCATCAAGTTTGAGGACCGGTTTGAGGAGTACCGGTACGCACCGCCCCAAAAGGATATCAAGGAACTCATCGGACAGATAGCGGATCGCAAGGATCCCGAAAGCGGACTGGTTTTCCACCACGACAATGTGGGCAACGATTTTGATCCCTTCATGGATCATTGTGACGATGCCGCCGGTGTCCTCATCATCTTCCTGAACCCGGAACTTACCGACTACGTGGCCTGGTTCCGCCCCGGCCTGTCGCAAACGATCACGTGGGGCGGCAAGCCGGAAAAACAAGTTGTCGTCGCGGAAGACGGCACGCGCCGGCTTGGCCCCCGCACCAGCTTCGCCCGCTATGTGGAGACGGTAGAGGGATGCAGTGCCCCCTGGACGAAGGAAGAGATCGACCTTGCCATGTCCCTCCGTACGACCATCATCAACAGCATGATGCAGCGCTACTCGGAGGTAAAACAGGCCAACGAGCAACTGAAAAAAGCGCTGGAGGACCTGGAAACCTTTAGCTACACGGTTTCCCACGATCTGCGGGCGCCCCTGCGCGCCATCAACGGGTACACCGAAATTCTGGCCGAAGACTATGGGTCGAAACTCGACGAAGACGCTCAGGTCATCATTCAGCGGATCCACCGGGGGGTGGAGCAGATGAATAGCTTCATTACCGACATTCTGGAACTGAGCCGCGTAGGTAGCGGAGGATTGAAGATCGAAGAGGTGGAAGTTTCTCCGCTGGCGGGCGAGATCATCTCCGAAATGCGGGCCGTCTATCCCGATACGGAAGGTCTGGACCTGAAGATCCAGCCGGATATCCCTACCATCCGGGCCGATCGGCGATTGCTGCGGCAATTGTACCTCAATCTGATCTCCAATGCCTTCAAATACGCGGAGCCGAATGCCGAAGGGATCATCAAGCTGGAGGTAGGTGCACGCCCCGCCACGGATACTAAGCCCGTGGTGTACTACGTGAGCAATACCGGACCGGCGATACCGGAGGAATACACCCAGACCATATTCGAGATGTTCAGCCGTCTGTCTACCCGCACGGACACTGAGGGAACGGGGGTAGGCCTTGCCATCGTCGACCGAATCGTACAACGGCACAATGGCAGCGTGTACGTGACCGATGACCGGCTGGGGATTACGTTCAACTTCTACCTAAGCCCCGATACGCCGCAATAATGGCTACAAGCACCCCACCCCGATCACACGAGTCCGTTGCGCAGCGGTCGCCCGGCGATGTTCAGGAAGGCGACTACCTGCTGTATGCCGAGGACAACCCATCCGACGTTATCTTTTTCGTCCGCAGCCTAAAAAAAGTAGATCCCAACCTGCGGCTGGAACACCGTGAGAACGGGATGCTGGCGCGGGAATATCTGATGGATTGCGTAGAGAACAACTGGGCCTTGCCGAACCTGGTGATCCTCGACATCAAGATGCCAGGACTTTCGGGCCTAGACCTGCTGGAATACATTCGCAGTACGCCCGAGCTGACGCAACTGCCCGTCATCATCCTCAGCGCTTCGGCGGAGGAACGGGATAAGCAGCGGGCTTACCTGAACCACGTCAACGCTTACCTGGTCAAGCCCGACCGGTACCAGGACCTGAGTGCCCTGGTGGAATCCATCGTCTCGTTCTGGGTCTGGTACAACCACGTTCCCGTATGAAGTCCGCCCTTCCGATACTCGATGCCCTGCGCGCAGCCACCGCGGAGGACCACCAACGGCTGGAGAGCGCCACGCTGGGCGACCGGATCATGGACGGGTCGCTTTCCCTACCCGAATACCGGCGGATCCTCGAGTGGCAACGCCGCAGCCACGCGCTGCTGGAACCGTCCGTTGCCGACTTCGCGGCCGGTGAGTATGCGTACCGCCGGCGATTCCCCGCACCTGCGGGCGCGCCACCCCCCGAAAAGGTCGACCGGGCAACTGTCATCGGTATTATTTACGTCCTGGAGGGCTCCAGTCTCGGCGGAAGCCTGATCTACCGCAAACTGCAGGATAATCCGGCCCTTGCATCGGCCGCTCCGTTCTCCTTTTACCGCGACCAGGCGGACTGGGGCCTCCAGCAATGGCGGTCCTTTCTGGCCTACCTGCGCCAGGCCACCTTTACCGAGGAGGAGATCGAGCGGGCCACCGCCTCCGCCCGGGACGCTTTCGGGCGCTTCACGACGGAATGGCGGGGCGTTGCGTAGCTTTGCGGCATGGCCAAGCTATTTCACCTCGGTACCTGCTCTACCTGCCGGCGCCTCCTCGGCGAACTGGATCCCCCGCCACACGTCGAGCAGATCGACATCAAGAAAACCCACGTCACGCCCGAAGACCTGGACCGTATGGCTGCCCTCGCGGGTGGTTACGCCCCCCTCTTCAACCGCCGCGCCCGCAAATACCAATCCGCCGGCCTGGCCGAGCGCGAGCTGACGGAAGACGACTACCGGCGGCTCATCCTGGAAGAATATACCTTTCTCAAGCGACCCGTCGTGCTGACGGACAGCGCCGTATACGCCGGCAGCGCCAAGGCCACCGTGGCCGCCGCCCGCGCCGACCTCCACTCCTGATGGCCGAACGCAACGAAATTACCGATTACTTCCGCGGCCTGCAGGCCGACATTTGTCAGCAACTCGCGGATGCGGATGGCGCGGCCTTCGTGGAGGACGAATGGGAACGCCCCGGCGGCGGTGGTGGGTTCGCCCGTGTCCTGGAGGGGCGGGCCATCGAGAAGGGGGGCGTCAACTTCAGCGCCGTACACGGTGAGCTCTCTCCCGCGGCGGCGGCCAGCCTGCACGTCGATGCCGGCGAAACGGGCTTCTACGCCACGGGGGTGAGTATCGTCCTGCACCCGCGAAACGTGCACGTACCGATCATCCACATGAACGTGCGCTACTTCGAACTCGACGGCGGGCGGTTCTGGTTCGGCGGGGGCATCGACCTCACGCCCCACTACATCGACCGGGAACAGGCTGCATGGTTTCACCAGCAACTGCGCGACACCTGCGACCGCTTTGATCCAGCCTATTACCCCCGCTTCAAGCAGTGGGCCGACGAGTACTTCTACCTGCCGCACCGGGAGGAGACCCGCGGGGTCGGCGGCATCTTCTTCGACCGCCTGGAGCCCGCCACAGAGGGCAAGGACAAGGCGGATCTCTTTGCCTTTACCGCCGGCGTCGGGGAAACCTTCGCGCCTACCTACCTGCACCTGCTCTCCCTCAACCGGGATGCGCCCTTTACCGAGGAGGAACGCCGCTGGCAGGAGCTCCGCCGGGGGCGTTACGTGGAGTTCAACCTGGTCTGGGACCGTGGCACCAAGTTCGGACTTACCACCAACGGCCGCACCGAAAGCATCCTGATGAGCCTGCCGCCGGTGGCCGGCTGGACCTACGACTACCGCGCGGAGCCCGGCTCCCGGGAAGCCGACACCCTTAGCCTGCTGCGAAAGGGCATCGACTGGTAAACGCCCCGCTTTATGTCCCCCACCTACGAAGCCTTCCGTAACCGCCTGCGCAAAATGGCGCGCCACTACGGTAAGTGGGCCCGCCGGCAGGGCCTGGAAGCCTACCGGATCTACGACGCCGACCTCGACGAGGTGCCCCTGACCGTCGACCGCTACGCAGACCGCCTCTACGTGGCCGTCTACGCCCGCGACGCCGCGGATACACGGGTGGAGGAATACCGGGACGTCATCGCGGACACCCTCGAAGTAGCACGCGAACGGGTACACTTCAAACTGCGGCAACGGCAGGCGGGAAAGAAGCAGTACGAGAAGCTGGCCGAACAACAGCAGGAATTTGCGGTGGAGGAGTACGGCCGCAGGCTACTGGTGAATCTGACCGACTACCTGGATACCGGACTGTTCCTCGACCACCGGGAGGCGCGGCGGCAGGTCGGAGAGGCCGCGGCGGAGAAGCGAGTCCTCAATCTCTTCGCCTATACCTGTTCCTTCGGGGTGTACGCCGCCACCGGCGGGGCCTCCCGGGTGGATAATCTCGACCTCAGCAACACCTACCTGGACTGGGGCCGGCGCAACTTCGCGGCCAATGGCCTGGATCCGGACCGCTACGGATTCATCCGGGCCGATGCCCTGCAGTGGCTACGGGAGCCGGTCGGGGAGCGGTACGACCTGATCGTCCTCGACCCGCCTACCTTTTCCAATTCCAAAATGATGACGGACGTGCTGGACACCCAGCGCGACCACGTCGGCCTCATCAATCAGAGCCTGGAGCGATTGACGCCGGGGGGGAAGCTGCTGTTCAGCACCAACTACCGAAAATTCAACCTGGCGACGGAGGAGATCGCCGGACAAGCCACCGAAACAACCCGACAGACCCTGCCCCCTGACTTTCGCAAGAAGAACCTGCACCGCAGCTGGACCATCACCCGCTAGCGGCGAGGGTCAGTTGTAGTTGTTGCGGAACCACTCCGGATAGCCAGCAACGGAACGGGCCTTGAGAATTTCTCGGTAATTGGTCTGCGAGACCGGCAATACCTGAAACCCTTCGCCGCTGCGGGCCAGAAATTCCTGGCTGTTCTGCTGGGTATTCTTGTAGTAGTCCATGGCTTCCTTGCCGTTGCGGAACCGCCGCATGACGAGCATGGGCGTTTCGTTGTCGCGGCCGATATAAATGGGCGTGGACCGCAGGCGATCGAGTTTATTGAATTTCTGATTGAAATCCTCGAGCTCCACCTTCAGGTCGTTCAGCCGTACGTCGGTGTTTTCAAAAACGATCAGGACGTAGTGGATTTCGTCCGGCGTGGCCTGAAAAGCGGTGCCGGCGGCATCGGCCGTGCCCGGCTGCCCGGGTATGCGGGCCCCGGTTTCGCCAAGCAACCGCAAGATTTCGCGGGCGCGGGTCTGCTCGGGGGTATTATCGTACTTATTGATGACCTGTTGCAGCCCGCTCACGTAGGCGGCGCGCCCTTCCAGCTTACCGGCGACCATGGCGTTGAGAAGATCGTAGCGGGCCCGCAGGGGGTGGTCGCCGGGCAGGCTGCCGAGGGCATTGGATATCTGGGCGCGGCTTCCGGGGTAGTCGCGCCGTTCGAAGGCGGCGTACGCAGATTCGTAGGCGCGGTCGCGGGTGGACTGTTCACTGGCCAACTGATTGACGTAGTTGGGGTCGTTGGCCAGGCGGGCGTACTTCGTATCAGCGTATGTATCGGCCAGGCGGGTGGCATAAGTGCGCGCGCGCTGGGCGTTGCCCGCCTCGGTATGCAGCAGGTAGAGGTAGTACCAGCTTTCGGATTCGTAGGGGCTTCCGGGGAATCGCTCGTCCAGCGTTTCGAAGGCCTCGATGGCACGGGGTCCGTTACCGACGCGATCGCGGAGTTCGCGGCCGAGGGTGAAGTAGGCCTGGGCGAGTTCGTTACGGGTGGCGGTCTGTGCTTCCTCGTCGGTAGGCACGTCGGCCAGGATACGGCCGATCTCGTCCTCGGTGATGAGCGTGCGGTCGGCCGCCGCGGGATCGGCTACGCCGGCATCACCGGCGTCGGTAAAGAGGTTTGCATCGGTGCGGTTGCTGCGGCGCCAGTTGTCTTCGAGGGGGCGGTCGCCCCAGCGGCGGGAGAAATCGCGGCGGCCGCGGCGGATGGACTGGTTGTCGTAGCCCCAAAAGGCGGTGCCCCCGCCGGTACCGGCCACGGTGATTCCCGTGGCGGCGTTGGATACCGGCAAGCTGCCCCGGGTGACGGGCGTACTGAAGTTGGCGGCCGAGTTGGTGGCGCGCTGCAGCTCGAACACTTCCTCGGCCCAGCTGCGCCGCTCCTCCTCGGGCAACAGGCCGATACGAAGCAGGCTGTCCTTGACGGTGATGGCTTCCAGGTTGGTGGCCACCCCGGTCAGCCGTCCGCGGCGGTCGGCAATACCGGGATAGCGCAGGTCGGTCTGGTTCATCACCTGCAGGGTGGAATCGTAGTACCGGCTGGCGGTGAGGTAGTCTTCCCCGTCGTAGGCCAGGTCGCCAAGCAATTGGTAGGCTTCTACCCGGGTATTGCTGCCGCCGTAAGGGCTGTCCAGGGCACGGCGTAAGTAGCCTGAACCGGCTTCCTGGTCGCCGCTGCTGAGGGCAATGCCCGCCATGGCGTAGAGGATCTGGCTTTCGTACTCCAGGTTCTTCTCTTCCTTGACCATTCGCTCCAGCTGGCTCAGGGCATCGGCCGGGCTGCCACTGCCGCCGCGGTAGGCGGACTGTGCCATGTTGATGCGCGCGCCAAGCTCGAGTTCGTAGGCGGGCTTGGCGGCCACTACGGCCCGAAAAGCGTCGGCGGCGGAGCCCGGCTGGTTGAGCTCTTTGTAGAGCTGGCCGGCGATGTAGTAGTAGCGGGCTTGCTCGTTGCGCTCCTCGGCGACCTCGGCGGCGGCCTCCAGGAAGGGGATGGCCTCTTCGAGGCGGTCCTGCTCCAGGTAGAGGTAGGCCTGTACGGCGATGGCTTTCCGGCGTACGTCAGCGAAGGTGCCGCGGTCGTTACGCAGGTCGTCCAGAATGATCTGGGCGCGGTCGAAGTTGTCGCGCTTGATGAGCGTCCAGGCCAGCCACAGCCGAATTTCCTGGTGGGCGGGGCGGTGCTTGATCAGGTAGCTGCCCGGGCGGGATCCGTACTCGCCGCTACCGGTATCGCCGGCGCCGCGGTTGCTGAAGATGGAGATCATGCCGATGGGCCCTTCCTCGAGTTGCAGGGAATCGGCAGCCACCGGCTCGGGCTCGTTCTCCAGCCCGGCGAGGGCGGAGGTGTCCTGGCCGGGCGTACCGGTGGGCAGGCGGATTCCCTTCTTGCGGGCGCGGATCTTGGCCTTGCGTTCGCGCTCGCGCTGCTTCTGTGCGGCCTTGCGTTCCTTTTCGCGTTGGCGGATGGTGCGCTGCCGCTCGCGCTGGGCGTCGCGGCGGGCCTTGAGGCGGTCGCGGCGGGATTGTGTCTCGCTGGTCGCCACTTCGCGGCGGCTTTCGAATTCTTCCTCGCCGGCCTCGGATTCGTTGCCGGACTTGCCGCGCTTGGGGCGGGGCCGGAACTCGGTGACGGCGAAATCCAGGGTTCGCTCGGCGCTTTCGTAATCCTGCTTGAGCAGCTGGGCCTGTCCCACCAGCAGGTAGCTGTCGTCGGTCCAGTTGCTGAAGGGATGCTTCTTTACCACGATGGCTACCTTCTCGATCGCGCGGTCGAGCTCACCGGCCACGCTGCCGGGGTTGTCGACGGCCAGGAAAGGAAACATCTCCAGGCGCTGATTATAGTTATCAACGAACTGCGCGTCGAGGGCCAGCAGGCTCTCGTCCATAATCTCGCGGGCGTTGAAGTAGCCGTTGAAGTGGGCGTTTGTATTGTGCCAGGCCTTGGCTACGATGCCCTGGTCCTCCCGCCGCTTCGTGGACGAGCAGGCGGAAAGCAGGACCTGCAGAGCCAATAGAATCAGGAAGAGCTGCGTTAGTCTCAAATCTTATGCTTTAGTGTTTGTCGCCGGATCCTCCCCTATCTTTGCCGGCACTACCCGAAGCAAACGCGCGCAAGGTACCGTAAAGTGTGGGAGCCGGTACCCTTCCCCCCCGCTCCGTGGGATTCTCCCCCGCACCCGCGGCCCCGCCCGCCAAATGCCTAAACGCGAAACATGGAGGAATCAAGCATGCCCCAGGGCCGGTGGGCCCGTATCAAGAGCAAGGTCCAGGACGGATACCAGCTCGTGGTCCGCGACACCCACAACTACAACGAAGTAGCGACTTACAACCTTACCCCCCTTAACGTATATATCGCCCTCTCGACGGTATTCCTCGTGGCCGCGGTCATCACCTTCGCCCTGATCGCGGTGACTCCGCTGCGGCGCTACGTGCCGGGCTACGGTGACGTGGTGCAGCGCCGGGAGATGGCGGAGATCGAGGCCAACATGGCGGAGCTGAGCCAGGTAGTCGAAGCCCAGAACCTGTACATCGACAACCTGAAGCGCACCATGCTCGGGCAAGTGGTCACCACCGACAGCATCGAGGACCGCGAGGAGATCGTGGTTGCCGGCGACGTGGTCCCCCTGCCGCCCTCCGAAGAGGAAATCCAGCTCCGCCGCGAAATGGAGCAGCAGCGCTCGGGCGCCCGCCGCGACACCGAGCAGGTGGTGACTCCCGTCTCGGGCAGCAGCGCGGTTCCGCTGGCCCAGGTATACCTGGTGGCCCCCGTCCACGGGGAGATCAGCGCAGCCTTCAGTCTCCCGACCGACCACACGGGCGTGGACATCTTGGCGCCCCAGCACACGGCCATCAAGGCGACGCGGGCGGGTATCGTGTTCATGTCCGAATTCAGCAACGCCAACGGCAACGTGATCGGCATCCAGCACGACAACAACCTCATCAGCTTTTACAAGCACAACTCCACCCTGCTCAAGCAGGTGGGCGACCGCGTGCAGGCCGGCGAGGCCATCGCCATTATCGGCAATACCGGTACCCAGAGTACGGGCCCCCACCTGCACTTTGAACTGTGGCACGAGGGGCGGGCAGTGGATCCGGGGGAGTATGTGAGTTTTTAGGCGGGGTGCGGGTTACGGGTTTCTCACGTCTCTCCGTCCCTTGTCCCTCCGTCTCCCGTCTCTCTGTCCCCTGTCCCCCCGTCCCTTGATCCTCCACCCAGGGCAACGGTAGGTTAACCCAGCAGGTTATAGAGCAGCTGTACGGCCAGGATCTTCCCAATCAGCACCACCGGCAGCATGCGGGTGTAGCCGATCGTGGGATACTTGTTGCCGGCCTGCTCGATGGCGAATTCCAGCACGGCGGGCTGGCTGCCGACCATGCCGCCCAGGAAACTGAAGGGGATGCCGAGCATCCGGTACCCGACGACGAGGGTAGCCGCGGTGGTGGTGAGGGCGATCAGGCCACCGGCCAGGAACAGCGCCAGGCCCAGGTCGGTCTGCAGCGTTTGGTAGAAGGTCTGCCCGGAGCGGATACCGATGCCAGCGAGCAGGAAGATGAGGCCGAGCTGACGCAGGGTCAGGTTGGCCCCGTAGGGCAGCGTCCATACGATCGGCCCGGTGCGGCGCAGCTGCCCCAGCAGCAGGGCCACGATCAGGGGGCCACCGGCAAAGCCCAGGCTGAAGGAGTACCCGCCGGGCAGGGCGAAGGTGACCATGCCCAGCAGCAAGCCCAGCGTGATGCCCAGCCCGAAGGAGAGCAAATTTACCCGCGAGAGCGCCTCGTAGCTGTTGCCGAATACCCGGAATACCTCCGGAAGGTCATCGCGGTGGGCCACCAGCAGGATCCGGTCGCCCAGCTCCAGCACGGTATCGCCGCCGGCCAGCAGGTCCATGTCGCCCCGCTGTACGCGGGTGATGAGGATGTTGAAACGCTCCGAGAGGTTGAGGGAAGCGATGGTCTTGCCGGCGATCTCCTCGTTGGAGACGAAGATGCGCCGTACGTCATACACCGAGCGGTCGTGGTTGAGCTGCCCCTCGGCGGCGGTGCCCACCAGCGGTGCGGCCTCCTCGATAGCTTCCGGAGGGCCTACCAGCACGATGTGGTCACCGGCCTGCGGACGGCTGTCCCAGGTGGTCAGGGTGGTATCGCCCTCGTGCAGCATGCGCCCGAAGACGACGCCCAACCGGTGCTCGTGGTGAAAGTCGCGCAGCGTCTTGCCGATCAGGGCGGGCGACTCCACGCGGTAGGTGCGGCTGGTCAGCTTCTCCCCCATGGGGTAATCCTTCTGCAGCTCGCGGAACTCCTGCGGATAGTCGATGCGGTACACGCGCTGCAGGATCGTGATGCCCACCATCACCCCCAGCACGCCGAGGGGGTAGGCCAGGGAATAGCCCACCACCGCCTCCTGGCTGAGGGCATCCTGGAGCTCCAGGGGAGCACTTTTCTGGATGGCGTCGAGCAGGCCGGCCAGGGCCGGGGTGTTGGTACTGGCGCCCGCGTACAGGCCGCCGGTGGTGGCGGCGCCGAAGTCGAGCCACTCGCCGATACCGTAGGCCAGCAGGGCCGACAGCACCACCGTACCCGTGGCGAAGTAGATGTCGCGAAAACCGTTGCGCTGGAAGCTGGCGAAGAAGGCCGGCGCGGAGCTCAGGCCCACCGTATACACGAAAATGGCCAGTCCCAGAAAGGTGATGAACTGCGGCACCTCGAGCCCGGGATCGAGCGCCCCGAACCCCAGCCCTACGAAGAGCACCGCGGCCACGCCCAGCTTAAAGCCGCGAATGCGGATCTCCCCCAGGCCGTAGCCGATCGCCATGACGGCAAAGAGGAGGAGAAGGGGACTAGTCGTCAGTAGCTCGATCATGCAGCAGGGCGGTGTAGACGGTCCCGACCCGCTTGGCGGTTTTGCGGAACACGTCGATCAGCCAGTTTTCAAGGTAATACTCCCGGCCCAGGAGCCGGGGGGTGTACAGTAGGAAATCCTTGATCATAACTGCCCCGCCCACCAGGAGTTGCCCGGTCAGCGAAAAGAAGCCCCGCCCCACCTGTCCGCCGAGCACCGCGTCGCGCCCCGCGGCGAAGTAGGACCGGAAGAACCAGTCTACCGACAGCTTCTGCGGCATCACGACGTGGTAAATGATCAGCTTCGGGTCGTAGGCCACCGTGATGCCGCGCGCTCTGGCCTTGGCCTGCAAATAGGTTTCTTCCCCGTAGGCGATCCGCTTGCCAACCATCCCCACGCGCGGGTCGAAGCCCCCCAGCTCGTGCAGCAGTTGCTTTTCCCACAGCATCACCCCGCCGGTAGCCACGTAATTTGCCGGGGGCACGCTCAACTCCCGGTACTGCGGCAGGGCGTTGCTGGCGTAGCGGTCCTGGTACCACTTCGGGCGGCCGTAGTGGTACCAGGGGTAGTATGCGCCGCCGACGATCCGGTACTCCCCGGTGGCGATCAGTCCGGCCGTACGGGCCAGCAGGTGGGCATCGGCCTTGGCGTCGTCGTCGAGGTAGAGGACCCAGTCGGCCGCCGCTTCGCGGTAGCCGCGGTTGCGGGCGTGGCTGAGGCCCTGCTCTGTTTCGGTGATGCAGCGGCCGCGGATGGCGGGCTGCGTGGCCAGGAAACGCTCGGTTACTTGCCGGGTGTTGTCCGTGCTGTTGTTGTCGATTACTAGTAGCTCCCAGGCGGTATCCGAGGACACTTGTTCAGCCAGCGACGCCAGGCAGTATCCCAGCAGATCGGCGCGGTTGTAAGTGCAGACGATGATGGTAAATAGCGGATCGGACATAGGGCGGCGGAGCGCAGGTGCAATGAGGGGCGGAAGTGGCGAAGCCGGGGGTTACACGGTTAACCGCTTCCCACTGGCAAAAGTATCCTGACTGACGATAACGTCGAAGTCATTCCGCCCCAGGCTGGCGGTGCGGGCGGTCAGAAAGCATAGCGGTTTACGTCCGTAGTAGGAGGCCCACATGGAATAAGTACTTGGCGGACCGATCAGGTAGTCACACGCAGCCAACACGTGCAGGTCCTCCATCCCGTTTGCTTTTGGCAGGGAAGCCCATTCCACACCGGGAAATGCTTCTGGATTTACGGGCTCGTTGGAGCAGACAATAAAGGTCGCACGCTGATCCGGAAAGAGTTCCCGGGCCTGCCGCATAAACCGAAGGTACTCCGTATCGTCATAGTAAAAGCGTCCCCCCAGGTACTCGCGGTAATCCCCCCGCCGCATGTGGACGCCGATCAGTACGTCGGCGGAAGCCCGGAGTTCGGCAATGAAGTTCGCGACGCGATCCTGTATATCTTGCCGGGGCCGAAACACTCGCCGGATCTCCGCGTGGTGAAGCTGCAGGTAGGAGGCGGGCACCGGGGCCAGCCAGGACCGCACCAGGGCGAGGGGGGGCGCCCCGGATGCTTCCAAAGCCGACAGGTTGGTGGCACCCGCATCGAGCGTGGTCACCCCAAGGCGGTGGTGCCAGGCGGCGGGCAATTTGCGAACCGCGTAGTAGAGGCGGTCCACCGCATAGTGGGTCGCCTCCAGGCGGCGGTGGAAGTGTACGCCTGGCAGCACATTCGGATCGGCAAAGAGGTCGTAGTACGCCCCGAAGTACAGCACCCGCAGCGGCCGGCCGTGCTCCAGCGCATAACCCACAAAGGCGGCGTAGGCCCACATCCGGTTACAGAGCTGGCCCGGGGTGTCTATGATCCACAGCAATACGTAGCAGTTGGAGCCCGGCGACCCGTACTGGTCAGAGGCCGTTTTTGAGGGTATGCGCTACCTGCTGCACCAGATAGTGCGGGCGCAGAGAGGCGAAGTTCGGAGTAAACATAGTGATATAGTCGCGCAGGCGCAGTGGTGAGGCCGCCCGTGCGTATAGCCGGGTATGCACCTCGGCGATTACTTCGGCAAAGGCCCGCCGGTCGAAAGCGCCTAACCTGCTGTTCTCCGCCTCCAGGTGCGACAGCCAGGTTCGAGCCCGTCGCAGAAAGGCGCGATACGCCACCCGGTTGGTAGCCCGCGGACCGTGCGCCATCTGCAGGTGGATGTCCAGCTGCTCCGCCGTGAAGCTGAAGCCGTAGTGTCGCAGCAACGCCTCCTGCACCGACCCCGCGTTCTGGATCTGTAGCTGTCGCTGTTGGCTGGTAATGTTGCTGTTGTGCGTCCGGTACAGCACGAGCTCCTCGCGGAGCAGGTGGCAGTCCGTCTCCAGGCTCAGGCGCGCCAGCAGGTCGTAGTCCAGCGACGCGCGCAGACGCTGGTTATAGCCCCCGACCGCCGTAAAGGCCCGCCGCCGGTACACCACGGTACTGTGTCCCATAGCGTTGGCGAAAAGAAACTTCGCCTTCACCCCATCGGAGGAGGTGATGCGCGATCCGACCCGGTTTCCCCGCTGGCCCGCATCGTCTATGTTTCGGTAGGCGCTGCCGAGTAGGCCCACATTCGGGTGGTCGGCCATGAAGCGTACCTGCCGCTCCAGCCGCTCCGGCAACATCAGGTCGTCGGCGTCCAGGCGGAACAGCAGGTCGCCACGCGCCAGGTCCGCGGCGCGGTTCAGGGTGGCCGAAGGTCCGCGGTTTTCATCGTTTTGCCAGAGCCGAATACGGTCGTCCTCCGCAGCCGCAGCCCGTATGTAATCGAAGCCGCCGTCGGTCGATTGGTCGTCGACGAAGACCAGCTCCCAGTGCTGATAACTCTGGACCCGGACGGATTGGATGAGCGCCGGCAAGTATGCTTCGGCGTTGTAGACCGGCACCAGAATGGATGCGAGTTCAAGGTTCATCGGCTGCTTCAAGACCGGTTTCCCGGATGATGAGTTGGTGGTACCTGACGTAGCGGGGCAATTCCCGGATATAGCGCAGCAAGAACGGCAGGTGCCGCTTAGCTTCCCCTACCCTCCCGCTGGTGGTGAGGCGAGCGATCAGGGTAAGATAATCCCATCCCGTGGTCACTACTGCCCGCAGCAGGTGGTTTTTGGGATTGACGGTGCGCAGCAGCCCTACTATCCAAAAAGCGTAAGGTGATAGCTGGGTCCGCTGTACTACCGGCCCCGCCGGCCGGTAATGGTAGCCGGTGCTGTCTTCCACCACGCCGAGCCGGTAGCCCGCCAGCCCTAACCGCGTCGCGAAGTTTTCGTCTTCTCCGTAATGGGGAAAAACCGGATTAAAGCCACCAATGCGGTCGATCACTTCCCGCCGGAGCAGCCAGATGGCCGCATTGACGAAGGGGACCTCGCGGATGCCGTTTACTACCGGATCGCCCGGCCGTAAGTAGCTGGCAAAGCGGCTATCCCGCTCGGTTGCGGAGCGGTAGTGTACGGGGCTAAGAATGCCGAAACCGGGTTCCGCGTCCGCCTGCTGCAGCAGCCGTTCGAAGGCGGGTCGGGGAAGGGCAGCATCCTGGTTGAGAAGCAGGAAATGATCGTAGTTCCGGGCATAGGGCTGGGCAAATACGAAGTTGTGAGCCCTTCCGAAACCTACGTTACGGCGCAGGGGGTGGTAATAATCAATCAGGTCGCGGTATTGGCCGCTCAGCAGTGAACGGGTCCCATCGGTCGAAGCGTTGTCGACTACCACGGTGTCAATTAGCTCCCCCAGTGCCCGGATGGATTCCAGGCAGGTGGACAGCCAAGCCTCGGCCTGGTAGGTAACGATGATGCTAAGCGTCCGACCCAAAGTAGTTGCTTTTGATGTAGCCGCCAATAGAGTACGCCGACACGAGGCTATACACCAGCAGTACCCCGTAAGTGGCGGTGGGGTTACCGACAATGTAGCATACCAGCAGGGCGACGGTAGCCGCATAATTGAACGCCCAGACCCGGAAGATCTCTGGCCAGGTGTAGCCGAAGAGGCGGTAGAACCCCAGATACATTGTGATCGGAATAGTACCAAGCAGGAACCCGAGGATGATACCAACGATCATTCCCTCGATCGAGTAAAGCACGCCAACCGACGCGCCGATAATTTGAGCCAAGGAACTGACCACAGTGTTGTACACCAGCAATCGCTCCCCCCGGAATACGATGAAAAGATTGCCGCAGGCACTGATCATCAGACTAATCGGTAGCAGGATGGACAGCGGGTGCAGGTAACGGCCCACCTCCCGCCAGTCGCTGCCCCAGATGAGTTCGCTTAGGTCATAGGAGAAGAGGTGGAACACTACGACGGCAGGGAAGGCAATGCCTCCGAGTACGTGGACGTATTGCGTGAACTCTTCCTTGACGTTACGGCCCTCCACGCGAATTCGCTCAAACATCGGCAGCTGGATGGTGGAGATTACGCCCGCTACGATACTGAGCGGCAGCCGGTTAAAGCTGTAGGCCCGGTTGTACAATCCAAGATTGGCCGTGGAGTGCAGCTTGCTCAGGTAGAGGTTGTCGATGTTAGAGGAGACATACACCAGTACCTGGAAGATGGAAAGATTTACCATCAGGCTACGGATGCGCCGGAACGACGCGCGCAGCGGCAGCACACGGAGCCGGTCAACCCGCCACCCTAGTTTCACCCGCCCGGCGTAGCAGGCGTACTTGACCAGCGGCACGGTAAGGAGCGGCAAAATGAGAGCGTAATATGAAAAGCCCGATATTGCTAGCCCGTAGGTCAGGGCCACCTGCAGGGTCGTCGCTAGCAGCGAAACGCGGGCAATGAGGCCGAACTGTTCGCGGCGGCTCAGGATGGCCTCGTCAACGATCGGTATGGACGTAAGGAACGCGCAGGCGGCGTACAGTGTCAGCACCGGCAAGAGTTCCGGTCGGCCGTACCACTCGCTGATCGGGAAGGCGGCCCCCAAGAGTAACAGGCCGAGTAGCGCGCCGCCACACATAGCAAAGAGCCGGACGCTGCGCTGAAAGGAGGGCGCGTCGATCTCGCGGATGACGGCCAGGGAGAAGCCCGCATCGAGGAAGAGCGCCACCACGCCGTAGTAGATTGCCCCGATGGCCTGGATACCATACTCCTCCGGATCAAGCTGCCGAGAAACCAGGGCACTGCCCACGAAAGTGACCAGCAAACTGG
The DNA here is from genome assembly GCF_003390915.1 of Lewinella sp. IMCC34183. Taxonomy (GTDB): domain Bacteria; phylum Bacteroidota; class Bacteroidia; order Chitinophagales; family Saprospiraceae; genus Neolewinella. The sequence continues at coordinate 43,310 of NZ_QMEM01000011.1, forward strand.
AATACTTCAGCAAACCGACCTTGAGGAAGTTACTGACAATCTCGCGCTGGAAACTCATGCAGGACCTGTAGATTCCGGGGTGTAGAATTGAATCGGCTCATCGGGGAAAGGCACGCACCGCGGCGCGGCACTACGCCGGATAGAACTGCAAACAGTCGTCGGATATTTCCAGCTGGTAGTGCGGAGCCAGGGCGGCCACCCGTGCTTGCACCGCTCCAACGGTGGGGTATCCGGTACCCTCCACGAAAAGGCGTGCGTCATCAATCAGAAGTACGTGCCCTGCTTGCGGGTAGTGGAGGATAGCGTCGATCTCATGCATGATGGGAGAAACTTCATCGCCGAGGGCCGTGATACCGCCAGAGTAGTGGCCGTCCAGCCAGAAAATGGCGGGCCGGTTCAGGTCGGCTACTAGGTTGCCGATGGCCCGGCTGCTATCGCCCTGGATGATAGTGACATGATCGTCGCGCTGAAAGCGCTTAGCTGCCCGGAAGTACAGTTCCTCACTCAGCTCGATGGAAAAGATGCGCACAAACGCTTCCCGCTGCGCTTCGACCATATCGCCTAGGTAGGTGCCGGTTTCCACCAGGGTAGTGTAGCCGAACCGCTCGCGGTAGCGCGTGATCGTATGCTGCTTGACGATGTGCGGCGGGGGCACCGGTTCGCCGGCTTGCTTCCATGCCTGCAATTCCCGCTGTTCGCGCCGCTTACGCAGCAAGGTCTTCAGCGGCCGGGGGACCAGCGATTTAAGCAGGGAGAGAATCTTCATCGGGGCGAAGGTAAGGTACGGACGAGGTTTACCGACCTGCGGCAAAAAGCCCTAGCTTAGCGCGCCGGCCCCGTACCGGGACACGGAACGTACCACTACTCCATGAAGTTAAAGAGCAAGATCGAGGGAATCCTGGAGCGCCGCCTTTCTCCGGACGCCTTTCAGCGTACGAAAAGAACCTACCAGAAGCTGCGCTCGGTACCAAACCGTAAGAACCTTACCCGCATCGGCGAAATTTACGGGACCGACAAGACCGGCGTCCACTTCTATACCCAACACTACCAGCGCCACTTCGGGCACCTGCGCAACCGCCCCGTACGGATGTTGGAGATTGGCGTCGGGGGCTACGCCGAACCCGATCAGGGAGGCCATTCGCTCCGGATGTGGAAGGAATACTTCTGGCGCGGCCAGATTTACGCGCTGGATATCTACGATAAGTCGTTACTCGAGGAGAAGCGCATCCGGATTTTTCAGGGCAGCCAAGTGGATACCGACTTTCTGGAAGAAGTAGTGCAGGAAACCGGTCCGCTCGACCTAATTGTCGACGATGGCAGCCACCTAAACGATCACGTCATCACTACCTTCGAATTTCTCTTTCCTTACCTCAAAGGGGGCGGCATCTACGCCATTGAGGACGTGCAGACTTCGTACTGGCCGGATTACGGCGGCGACAGCAACGATTTACAGCAACCGGGTACCATCATGAATTACTTCAAGCAACTGACCGATTCCCTCAATCATCAGGAACTCATGCGCCCGGGTTACGTCCCCACCTACTACGACCGCAACATCGTGGCTATGCACTTTTATCACAATATGATTTTTATTGAAAAGGGTGCTAACAACGAACAGTCGAATATGGTGAGAAACAACGTACGCATTCCCCGCCCCTGAGCCCGCCGAACAACGCTCCAACAGTTTCTACCAACGACGTGGAGCGGTCGTTAGAGCACCAGCCGCTACGACAGGAATTCAAATGTGAAATGAATGTCTATTAAAACCATACATACATAGCTCACAGTTATACACCAAGTATTTCACGACGTTTCCCACTTTGGCCTAGCTATATGCCCTACTCACTTTACATTACGTTGGCCCTGTCCACCTTAAGTCTTGGCCTATTTTCTCCACTACGGGCCCAGGGCAGATTGGACACCTCTCTGGTCGCTTATTACCCTTTTGAAGGCAGCGCGCTGGACAATAGCGATTACGGCAACCACGGCACCATTTTCGGTAACCCTGTTTGCACAACGGGAGTAAACGGAAATGCACTCTTCTTCGATGGGGAAGACGATTACATCATTGTGGAAGACGCGCCACAGTATGCGACCATCGAGCGTGAGGTGACCATCTGTGGATGGGCCCGCCCATCCGGGCTGTATAACAATACCTGGATGACCATTCTAGCAAAGACATTGCCCGGCCAGGACAAGACGCCCTTTTCGGTAATCTATAGGGAGCAAAACGTGATTCCGTATTTACGGTATACCGGCCCGAACAGTCCAATATGGACGCGGGTGGATGTCTTCAACGCCCCGGGTAGCTTGCCTCTGAATCAGTGGAGCTTTTTTGTCTGGCGCTTCAAGGAAGGCCAGCTTGACATCTTCCTAAACGACGAACTGGTAACCACGTATACGTTCGATTTCACCGAACTACTAAAAACGGACGGCCCCCTTGAGATCGCGCGGGACAGCCCTGGCAACACCGAATTCTTTCAGGGAACACTGGATGACGTGTGCATCTTCAACGCTGCGCTTACCGACGGAGAAATCAGATACCTTTTTGCGAGCGGCAAAACGGAGCAACCAAGTAATGTTACCGCTATCGAACAAGTCATTTGCTCCGGTGACAGCTATATGGGCTATACCGAAGCCGGACAGTACCAAAAGGTACTTTCGAACCAGTATGGTTGCGACAGCATAATAGAACTCACCTTGCGGGTGGAAGACTTTACGACCCAGACGGAAACCGTGGTGCGCTGTGCAGGGGAGGATTACCTGGGACACACTGAATCCGGAACGTACCGGGATACCCTAATATCGGATGGCTGCGATACCATCCGAATCACAGAACTGATAGTGGTGCCCGCCGTCTACTCCGTAGTGGAGGCTAGTTTCTGTGACCCCGTTTACTCGCGCATGTATCCCGGCCCCGGGACATATATAGATACCTTACATACTTCCATCGGCTGCGATAGTATCCGGGAACTTCGCCTGGCCCCCCCTGCCCTGCAGCAGCGCTTTGATACGGTGCGTATTTGTGCGGGCAATTCATTTGAAGGATACGTTCAGCCCGGCACGTACCTGGACACATTAAAAAGCAACACGGGCTGCGATACGGTTCGCACGCTGGTTCTTCTCCAGTCTCCGGCAGTCTTCACCCAGATCGATACCACAATCTGCCAGGGCCAACAGTATGCCGGCTACTCGCTGCCGGGACTGTATGTAGATACCCTGCAAGCCGTAGACGGCTGCGACAGCATTCGCACGCTTCAGTTGGCGTTATGGGAAATGGAACAGGTAGCGGTGAGCGATACGATCTGCGGAGGAGACCAGGTATTCGGGTATACCCAGCCCGGCCAGTACGTGGATACCTTAGTTTCGGATACCAGTTGCCCGCTGGTGAGGACCCTAGACCTCTCCGTAGTAACTACCTACATCCCAAACGCATTTTCTCCCGACGGGAATGGCAGCAACGACCTATTCAGACTTTATAGCACCTACGGAGACCTCCGCGTCGAGGAATTGCGGATATATGATCGTTGGGGTGGGCTCGTTCACGAAAGCGCCCAATTCAGCGAGCAAGAACTAACGGGTTGGTGGAACGGGACGGTGGGCGGTAAGCCATCCGCTACCGGAGTATATACGTACAGTTTGCGTTACACCTGCCGTAATCTTCCGTTTGAAAGCAGCGGTTCTCTCCTGCTGAGGCGGTAGAATTTCATGGATCAGTCCGACCTGGAAGGGCTATCTCGCTGCCCGCCTTCAGCGTAATCGTCATCTTTGAAAACGGAAAAGTCTGGCGTGCCGACCTATAAAGAGGGCACCACTTGAGCGTTTCGCCCAAGACGCGCCGGTACGGCCCAATGAACGTGCAGGAAAGAGATTGCAGGTAGACCACAAGGCCCACCCCTGGCAGCAGGCGCTTCCCGGTTTTTATGGAGCCTCGGTGCGGGGGCCTTCCTCGCCAATCGTCAATTCACCCGCCACGAGCTGATTCAGTGCGTCGAGGTTGGGAAACCACGGCAACTTCCCGTTTCCTTCCCGCCAGGCCAGGTAACACTCCAGTAGCCAGCCACGGGGAGACTTGCCGGCATGGAAGCTGGCGCCCGTATGGGTAGCCGTCAGTATCTCCTCGATCTCGGGATCGGCCGGTCCCTTGATGATGGCCATGATCGGCCGGCCGGTAGAGAGGTAATCGTACAGCTTGGCGGTGAGTACCCCGTAGTAATCGGGGCCCGTCCAGCTGAGCAGTAGCAGCACCTGGGCATCCCGCTGCAGCTTTTGCGCGGCCGCGGGAGAAATGTACCCGCGCGTATTGCAGTGGACGTACTGGTTTAGGTCCTTGGTAAGCTCTTTCCACAGGGCATCATCCTTGCCCCGGTATACCAGCTCGACCTCTCCGGGCTCCACCTCACCGGCGGCGACCAGCGCGTTGAGGCTGTCGACAAGGGGGGCCAGGGTGTGCAGTCGTTCGTACAGGCTGCCCGTATAAACAATGGTGAAGCGGTCGGTCCGGGGAGCGGTTGTCGCCGGCGGAAGCTCGTTGATGCTGTTGCGCCGCACCGTCGCGCCGGGAAAGAGCTTGCGCAGCTGCTCTACCTGTCCCCGCGATACGCCCCACACCTCATCGGCCTCCCGTAGCACGCGCCGCCCCCACCACCGTTGCAGGGCGGGCCACCATACGTCGTGGCGGATGGGATCGGCGTGAATGTCGCGGAAATCGGCAATCCAGTGCAGCCGCGGAAATTCGCGTTTGAGCCGGCGGGCTACGAGATGATCGCTCCAGGGGCGAAAGGAGGACAAGATGGTGGTAATGCGTTTCTCGCGTACCAGCCGCACCGCTTCGCGGTAGGCCTCGCGGCGGTAGACCGGGCCACCGTCGTCGGTGAGGTAGAGGAAGGGGAAGGACTGCCGGAGATCGAGCAGGGGGCCGGACAGGCGCCGGCGGAGGCTGTCGTAAGGGAGGGTCTGCGCCGGGCCGCTGCCACCGGCTACGGTGCGGAGATCCCGGGCCGGCAGGGCGGTGACGTGCAGGCCGGGCGGATCGGCCCCTTTGAACCCCCGGTCGGCCCGGATGACGTAGATCGCCCCGTAGCGGTGCCTGGCCCACTCGGCCAGTTGCCCCAGGCGCCGTCCCGCTACCGCCGGCCGCGGTGGGAAGTAATTGGTAATGAAGAGGATGTTACCCGCCGCCAAGGTGCGTGATTAATGGTGTACGTGAGTTCCTACTCCCGGGTGGCGGTCACTGTACGACGCCCGCCTCGGAAAATACCGGCACCTCCGGGAACACCCGATATACGAGATCGGAACCGGGCTGGATGATCACCCATGCAGTAAGAAACAAAATTTTCAGGTCCACCATAAACGACTGGTGTGCCTGGTACCACTGCTCGACGCGGCCCTTGTGCGGGTAAATGACCGTCCGGTAGTATTCCCAGGTATCGTCGCCGCGGTCGCGCACGCGGGTGATGAGCCGCTCCTCGTCGCGGAAGACAATGCTTCCGATGCCGGTGATCCCGGGCCTGACGTTGTAGATCACCTCCTGTACCCCGGTCGGGTACTGCTCGAAGCTCTTACGCATCACCGGCCGTGGCCCCACGAAGCTCATGGTCCCGAAAAGGACGTTCAGCAACTGCGGCAGCTCGTTGATCTTCGAACTCCGTAAAAAGCCCCCCATCGGCGTGATCCGGGGATCGCGGGCGGTCGTGATGATGCCGCCCTTCATGTTAGGGCTGTCCTTGAGCATCGTGGCAAACTTGTAGATGTTGAAGGGCCGGTTGCGGTAACCGATGCGCTCCTGCAAGTAAAAGACGTACCCCTCCCCCGTAAGCTTCAGGCCGATGACGATCGGGATGAGCAGCGGGGAAAGAATCAGCAAGGCGAAAAAGGCAAAGCAAACGTCAAAAAAACGCTTTACAACTGGGTACATCTCTACATTTTCTGGTCGAGGGAACGACCGGTCTCTAGGTGCACAAAGTTAGGGATGAAATCGACCATCAACTGTACGATAGCGGCCTTATCGATGGTAGTGTCCCGAAATTGGGCGTTCAGGCGCGCAAACATCACGTCTATGTCCTCCACGCTCTTGCGGCCGGCGTTGCGGATCACTCCGAGCTGGGCGAACCGGTCGCGGTCGATGTCCTCCCCCTCGGTAAAGAACTCCTCGTAGGGCTTCTCTCCGGAAGTATTGCTGCCGAAGAAGTAGACCGGGTACGCTTCGTCCTCCCGGGAGAGGTTGGCGGCCGCTTCCCGGGCCTCCTGCTCGGTACTACAGTACCGGGGGGTGTAGTCGCCGTACTCCCGCAGGAAGTCCTCGGCAATGCTGGAGAACGTGCGCATCTGCTCCTCGCGCAGGTTGGGAAAAAAGATCTCTCCGCTGCGGCCCAGGATACAGGCGAGGAGGCAAAGCTGGCCGGATTCCTCCGGGCTCACGAAGTAGCGCTTCACGTCATTGGGGGAGCTCAGCGGCTGCTGCTTCATCATCCGCTCCAGAAAGCCAAACAGCAGGCTCCCGTTGGAGAAGGCGACATTCGCGAAGCGGGCGGTGCTGATCTTGAGCCGGTCGGAGTAGGCCAGGATAACCTCCTCCATAAGCTTCTTGCTGGCCCCCATCACGTTGACGGGGTTGGCGGCCTTGTCGGTGGATACGCAGAAGAAGTGCTTCGGTGGCTGCGCCAGCAGCAGTTCCAGCAGCTGCTTGGCCTTGAGTACGTTGTTGTCGATCATGGCCTCGATGGAGTAGTGGTCCTTCTCGCTGCGCACGTGCTTGTGCGCCGCGAAGTTGGCCACGATGTCGAAGGGGCCTTCGTTTTGCATGATCTTGGCAAATACCGGGTCGCCAAAGTTGATCGGGTAGGGCTTGTAATCATCGGGGACGTTGAGGTCGGCGGCGGAGCGCAGGTCCCGGGTTAATTCGGTAAGGCCGTTCTCGTTGATATCGATCACGTACAGCCGCGCGGGCCGGAACCGCAGCAGGGCCCGGATGAAGCTCGACCCGATGGTGCCGGCCCCGCCGATGACGAGTGCCGACTTACCGTCGATCTCACGCGCGAGTTGGTCATGGTAGGTGGCCAGGTCAGCGGTAAATAGGCTTTCCTCGCGCTCGGTTACGTAGGTATTGATGAAGCTGTTTAGGCTGAAGTGTTTCATGGGGTTTTGTTTCTACCGGGCTTGCCGGTTTTTACCACAGATTACACGGCCCTGATAGACCGGTTATCCACTGATTTCCAAGGTAACATTGCTCCTGAGGGCTGAGCTGCACATCCGTGGGAATCCGTGAAGACCTGTGGTAAGGTGTTGAAGCCTGTTGGTACAGGCCCTTATATTTTGCTGGGTTCTACCCGTTGTAAAACTCGTTGATCGTATCCACCACTTCCTGCAGTTGCTGATCCGTCAGCCCGCTGGAGCTGGGGATGCTGATGGCGGTTTCGTGCACCTTTTTGGCCTGGTGGTTCTCGGTGACGTAGGTCAGCCCCGCGTACATCGGTAGCTGGTTCATCGGCGTCCAGAAGGGTCTCGACTGTACGCCGCAGTCATTGAGGTAAGTGAGCAACTCCCGCATGCGGTCGGTTCGGAAGGTGAACAACCAGCAATTGGGATCAACGCCATCGGTCACCCGCTGAAAGGTGATGTCCCCTACCCCCTTGAGTTGCTCTCGGTAAAAGGCATCCATTTTTTTCTTTCGCTCGATCAGGCCGGGCAGCTGCTCCATCTGGGCCAGGCCGATGGCGGCGAGTACGTTCACCAGCCGGTAGTTGTATCCGACTTCGTCGTGGAAGTAATCCAGGGGATCGGTCTTTGCGGTAGTGGTCAGGTGCTTGGCCCGGGTGGCCAGGGTTTCGTCCTGAGTGAAGATCATGCCGCCCCCGCCGGTGGTGATGATCTTGTTGCCGTTGAAGCTGCTGGTTCCGAATACGCCGAAAGTACCGGCGTGGCGCCCCTTCCAGGTCGAGCCGAGGGCCTCGGTGCTGTCCTCGATAATCGGGAGGTTATGCTCCCCGCACACGGCCAGCAGCCGGTCCATATCGCACATGTTGCCGAGCACGTGGACGGGCATGATGGCTCCGATACGGCGACCGTCCGCGCTGAGGTGGCAGGCCCCGTCGCGCTTTTCGGTGCGCTCGGCGAGAAAAGATTCCAGCAGGTCGAGATCGAGCTGCCAGCTGTCAACGTCGATATCTAGCAGCAGCGGGTCGGCCTTGGTGTAGGCAATGGCGTTGAGGGTGGCTACGAAGGTTAGGTTCGGCGCCAGCACGTAATCCCCGGCCCCGATGCCCAGCAGGTTCATGGCGGTATGCAGCCCCGCCGTTCCGTTCATGCAGGAAATGGCGAAGCGACTGTCGGTGTAGTCCGCGATGGCCGTTTCGAATTTACCGACGTAGGCCCCCGCCGTGGATACCCAGCCGGTGTCCAGGCATTCCTTGACGTAGGTCCATTCGTTGCCGGCCAGGTGGGGGATGGAAAGGGGGATCATGTTCTGGATTTTGCGGGATTGCCGTACACGGTGGCACCCGCGGGTACGTCGCGCAAAACTACGGCTCCGGCGCCGATGGTGGCGTGATCGCCGATGTGAATTCCCGGCAGCACGACCGCACCGGCGCCTACCAGGGCCCCCGTTCCCACGTGTACATTGCCGGTCAGTATCGCCCCGGGCGCTATGTGGGCATAGGCACCCACAAAACACTCGTGATCGACCTGCGCACCGGTGTTGATGATCGCACTCACCCCGACGGTCGCGAAGGTTCCGACCGTGGCCCGCACGGCTATCAGGGCGGCGGCTGCGATGCGGGCGCTAGGCACAACGGTGGCGGCGGGATGGATTACGGCTTCGGTCAGGGATAAACCCCGCCCAAGTATGCGTTGGGTGAGTTTACGGCGCAGGGTATTGTCGCCCGTTGCGGGGAAAAAGCTGACGTCCGGGCCACCGCCGCCCTCAATATCGTGGTCCGTGCCGAGGTAAGCCAGATGAAAAGGGTTGCTTTCCTTGGGTTCGAGATCGTAGTACCCGGCCGGCGTTCGGCCGATTGCCAGCAAGGCCTCACAGACCACCCAAGCGTGGCCGGAGTACCCCAACAGGGCCACGCGATCAGCTTTCTCCATAGCGCTTGCGGGGCGGCTTACTTGTCCGCAAGGTCCTTGAAGACGTTTTCTCCGTTGTTGACAAGCTGCCCCGCCCCGATCGAGACTCCCAGGTATACGTTGCTGTTCATGCCGACTACCGAGTTCTTCCCGATGCTTACCATACCCGCCAGGGTACTGCCGGGCGTCAGGTGGGCATTATCGTCGAGTACGCAATCGTGGCTTACGATGGCACCGGAATTGATAATGCAGTTGTTACCTACCGTGACGTTACTGCCAACTATCGCACCCGCAAAAACCTGGTTGCCCTGCCCCATGCTGACCGACCGCTCTATGGTTGCCCGGGGGTGGATCAGGTTCGGTACCGTAAACCCTAATCCGGTCAGCATCTCGTAGATCCGGCTCCGCGCCCGCGGATTGGCCAGGGCCCCGATACCGATGACCGCCTGCCGGATACCGTGCTTCGTAAAGAGGTCCGGAAGGTCATCGTTCGTACCGAGAATGGGCAGCCCGTACGCCTCCGACGGGGAGTCTTCCGTACCGATGAACCCAACGCACCTGAGGCCGGGCTGATGCTGCAGCAGATCCAGACAGGCCCCTGCGTGCCCCTTCTCTCCGATGATGATCACCGATTGGGCATCGTAGGTAGCGTTCTGGGGCGAAGCCATCACCCGGGGCACGTCGGTCCGGGGTCTGCCCGCTGGTGTCCCGTTTCCCAGTATGTCCCGCGTAGTGATCAGCGAAAGTCCAGGAAAGTCGCTTGCTTCCAGGCCACGCTCCTTCATCATCTCCCGGGCGGCGGCCGATACGCGTACGTTGCCCCTGGGGGCTGCGTTGGCGGTGCCTGTCGGGGAGTCGGGCGCCGGCTGGTCCGGCGCGCTCATCTCCTTCTGCGGCGTGATACGTGCGAACACCTCGCCCGCCGCAATGTCCTCGCCTTCGGCGACCATATAGTGGATGTAGCCGTCGGCGGGCGCGTCCAGCTCGAAATCGGCCTTTGAGGTTTCCAGGGCTCCGATGGTATCCCCTTCCGCTACCCGGTCTCCCGAGGCGAAGTTCAGCTCGGTGACCCGGTAGAAGTCATCACTAACGGTTTCCTTGGGGACGACGACATTGACGGACTGATCAGCGGCCATGGGCGAGTTCTTTTACGGCATTAACGATGGCTTCGGTACCGGGCAGCAGCTTGATCTCCCCGGGAAGCGAGCAGGGGATCACGCCGTCGAATCCGAGCCGCTTCACGGCCAGTTCGCGGGGCCCGGCCGCGACCACCGAGGCGATCGCCTCCGCGCCAAAGGCCGCAAAGGAAGTACCCTCTTCCGCCACGACCAGCTTACCGGTGACTGCTGTACTCTCCAGCAGCGAGGCAGGATCGAAGGGGTGCAGGAGCGTCGGACAAATCACTTCACAGAGAATTTCATGCTCGTCAAAGGCGCGTTCCGCGGCCCGCTCCGCCTCTTCCAGCATTCCGCCGTAGCAGAGAATCGTTACCTCCGCCGCCACGCCTTCGGGCCGCATCCGGAGCACCGGCAGGTCGCCTCCGCTGCTTTCCAGGAGGAAGCCGTCCGGAGTTTTGCGGTTGAGGCTCCGGGTGTAGAGGATCTTGTTTTCCAGTACGACCACCGGACTGTTGCTCCGTTCGAACAGCCCCCGGTAAATCGTTCCGGGCGCGATGCGGTGGTTCAGGGCCACCACGCTCAGCCCGGGAATACCCAGAAAGAAGCGTTCGATGGACTGGCTGTGGGTAGGTCCGTACCCCCGCCGGCCGCCCATGGGCGTACGGACGATCAGGGGAACGTTGACACGACCGCCGTACATGGCGTGAAACTTGGCCGCGTGCTGCAACAGCTGGTCTAGCGTGAGGGTCATAAAGTCCCCGAACATGATCTCGACGACGGGCAACATGCCGCCCACGGCGAGACCGGTCCCCACGCCGGTGATGGCGGCCTCGCTGATGGGGGTATTTCTTACCCGGTCGGGAAATAGGGTACTCAGGTCGCGGGTCACCTTGAAGGCCCCCCCGTAGGCTTTGTCCGTAAACTCAGTCCGCTCCTGGATATCCTCACCGATCAGCACCGTGCGCTCGTCGCCGGCAAACTGCTCCTGCAGGGCCTGGTAGATGAGCTCGTTGAAGCGGGTGTCACTACGCTCGGAGAGGGGCGACCATCCGGAAGCTCCGGCTGCCGGTGTGTCGTCCCAGGCCGGATGGCAACCTTCCTGTACGGGATCACCCTCGGCCGCTGCTACGGCCTCGTCGATGATCTGGTCCGCCGCGGCGACCAGCTCTCGGTACGCCTCGGGTTGCGCTTCGGCGAAGGCGTTGATCATGTCTTTGCCGCGGTATTCCGCCACTTCCTCCTCCCGGCGGTTATCGTCGCTCTTGCTGTGGCTATTCAGGCGGTACGTCTCAATTTCCAGGACCACCGGCCGGCCGCCGCGCGCGGTTTCTACTGCCCGGCGGCTCGCCTGGTCCAAATCGTCCAGATCGAAGGTCGAGCTGTGGATGTACTCCAGCCCGAATCCCCGGACCCGCTCCTCCACCGAGCCCGCAAAGGTCTGCCGGAAGGAGGTCGACTGTGCATAGCCGTTGTTCTCGATTACGACCAGCAGCGGCAGGTTCCAGATTCCCGCCAGGTTAAGGGTTTCGTACAGGATGCCCTCCCCCAGGGTTCCGTCACCGGTGAAGGCGACACTGAGGCTTTTATTTCCCTTGATCGTATCCGAGAGGGCGACGCCGGCCGCCACGGGGACCATGCCCCCCTGAATGCCGTTAGAGAGGTAGCGGTGTGCCGTCAGGTGTTGGCTGCCGCCCATGCCCCGGCTTACCCCGGTCGTCCGCCCCATAACCTCGGCCATCAGCCCCCGCACATCCTGCGTACGGGCAATGAAGTGACCGTGGCCGCGGTGATTCGAGACGATGAAGTCATCCGCTTCCAGGTGCGGGACGATCATGACGGGGGAAAACTCCTGTCCGACGCACGTATGCACCGTACCGTTGAGTTTCCCCTCGCCAAAGAGGTCCAGCAGTCGCTCCTCCGTTCTGCGCACCAGAATGGCGGAGCGGAAGTGGTCCAGGTACTTGATGTCAGATTCGTTTTCTGCCGTCGGCAAACGATTGACCATACGGGAATAATTGTTTTGGTTAGGATAGTACCGGCTACCGCTCTTCGGAGGCAGCCAATTCCCGGTAGCGCCGCAAAAGCGTCTGGTGGATCACGCCCCGGTCGTACCGCTCCCTGATTTCCTGCAGCAGCTCATCCGCCATTAGACGGACCTCACTGTAACGGGTCAGAGCGCGTCGTAGTTCTTCGGTTAGCGCACCTACATCGCCGACGGGAAACAGCAAGCCGGTCACGTCATCCGATACGATGTCCACGTTACCCGGAATCCGGGAGCATACGATAGGGCAACCCATCGCGCCGGCCTGCAGCAGGACATTGGGGAAGCCTTCCCGGTGGGAGGGGTGGACCAGCAGGTGGGCCAGGTGCAAATACGCCGGCACCTCATCCGTCCAGGGAATATGGACGATGGCCGGGTTCCCCGTCAGCTCCTCCACCGTTTCCGCGGGTAGTGTCTCTTCGGCCCGCTCTTCTTCCAGCGGGCCCAGCAGTACCAGGCGCAGATCGGGAAGCTCACCGGACAGGCCCCGGAAGGCCGCGAGCATTTCGATGATCCCCTTGTCCCGCACGAGACGGCCCACCACCACCAGGTACCGACAGGCGGGATCGTAGCCCATCTCCCGCTTTACCGCGGTAAGGGTTTCATCGGACAACGATTCCGGTGAAAACTGGGCCAGATCGATCCCGTTCGTGGAGCCCTGGCCGATCATCTCCAGTTTATCGGGGGAGCATATTTTTCTTTCCGTCAGCTCATTCAGGATGCTCCGACTGTTGGGCCAGACATTTGTAGCGGCCAGGCAAGTGAGCCGCTCCATGGCAACAAGCAGGCGGCGCCGGTTGCCGGTAGTCGTCATATAGGGCAGGCCGGCCACGGTATGGATACGAACGGGCACCCTCGCCATACGGGCGGCCAGCATGCCCAGGAGCCCCGCCTTGGGGGTGTGAGTATGCACGATATCCGGGCGAAAGCGGCGCATCAGGTCCACCAGCTGCCGGAGGCACCGCAGGTCATGCAGTGGCGTTATCGCCCGCGTAAAGGGTACGATCACGTGGGGGCATTTCTCGTAGTCCCGGACTAGTTCTACTTCGGGGCCGTCGGCGCTGCACAGCAGCACCTCCATCCCGTGGTTTGCCATAAACTTCGCCTGCCCGGTGATGAGCAACCGCAGGGAGATGGGTACGGTAGTGATCCGCAGGAGCCGCAACTCCCGGGCACCCGGTTTACTGTCGGGCATGACTGAGTTCTTGCATGGTCACGCTTTCCATACCGTGGCGTTCCCGCAGACGGCTAAAGTGCCGGAGCACGGCATCCAGGGCAGCCATATTTTTGACCGGATCGGTAGCTAAATTATGCGGATGCCACCAAAGGTGGTAAGTGCGGCCGGTTTCGGCGGCGGCGGTCATCTCGGAAAGTATCCTGCGGAGTTTCAGGTGCTGTCCTCCGTAGCCGTCCAGTCTGGGTAGGTAGGGCCGGAGAAACCGGCTGGCCGGGAGGTTAGCGAGGTCAGGTGATCCCCCTTCCGGATGCCCGGTCGAGGGTCCGCTCAGCGGCAGGTAGTGATCGAGCAGGCGCACGGCTTTCTGGGCGGAGCCGGTGTCTTCACCGTTTGCCGCCTGCCAGAACCAGGCGGGGGGGTTCCCCCGGTAGCTGGTGAACCCAGCCGCCGCCGCCACCTCCGTGAAGTGGCTTTGGTTACGTGGATACACGAGGGAGGTGAGCTCCACCCCGAAGTTGGCCAGGGCCAATTGACGGGCGGCCCGCAGGTCGGCGGCGAAGCTTTCCGCCGTGGCCCCCCGCTCCAGGCAATAAAAGTGGGAGAAGGTGTGGCTCGCCATCTCCTGGCGGGGGGTATCGATGATGGCCTGGATGAGCGACGGGGCGTAGTGATACGGATCTTCCGACTCGTCGCGCCCCACGCCATCGAGAAGCGCGTAAGGATTCAACGCGGCGTTCCGGTAAGCGGGCCGCACGTCAGGGACGGCGGCCAGCAGGTCCTCGCGGTCCCGGGCGAACAGCATACCCACCGTGGCCCAGGTTGCCGCTACGCCGTGGTCGGCGAACCGCCGCAGCGTAATGGGAATCAGCTCCCGGGTGCGGTCGAAGTACTTCCTGCCCGGCCCGTCCAGCCGGAGGTGGTCGAATACCCCCCAGTGAAGCTCAAAGTCCAGCGAAATGACCAGGCGGGGCACGGTTACGACGGATTCACTCACCAATGATCACTTTACCCCGGGTACGGTAGGCATAATCGGCGTAGGCCAGGACGATAAACAGGAAAAGGTACATGACCTGCGACTTCTGGCGGATCGCGATGCCCATGTTACCGCTGATCTGGGCGAGGGCGAAAGAGATACCGAAGAAGGTGACGAGCGAAATTTTAACCGCCCAGGAAGATTGCAGAACGAAGCGGACAAAGGACATGGAGAGACACTTCCAGAAAAGGATTAGGTAGAACACATTCTCTACCGATACCAGCAGCCCCATTGCGTTAGGCGAGTCGACGAAAAGCGGGCGAAACCAGAAGGTGAACAGCTTCATGAACTGGTTGTAGTTCGCGATGTCCACACCCGAATCCGCTTTGGTCAGTGACTGCCCCCGCGTGTCGCTGAAGTCCGTAAAGCCATCCGCGCTCGCATCATCGATCTCGGCCAGGTCCAGGAAGGTACCGGCCACGGGTACCAGGGCGGCAATGGCGACCAGCACGATGAGCGTTTTCTGCCACGTTTTGATGCCCTTTGAGGAAGTCAGCGATGCCACTACAGCCCCCAGCAGTACGACCAGCAGAATGTGTGGCCTGACGTGGAAGATCAACAGCCCCCCGATGGCGGTGGTGATCAGCCGCCGGCCGATGTCGCTTAGGCCGTAAAACACCATACCCAGGCCCATGAGGATGACCCCCCCCTTACCGAGGGACACCGTCCAGAAATGCATATTCGGCAGGAACAACAGCAGCACCACGAAGTCCACGCCCAGGAAGCGGTGACGAAAGGTAGTCTTGTCTACCATGAACAGGTAGAAGTATAAGATCCCCAGAAAGCCGAAGAAGGAAAAGAGCAGCATCATCGCCTCATAGCTGAATCCCAGCCCGTTAACGAAGGGAAAGGCCATGAACTTGATGAAGACCGATCCGATCCCGTAAAAATCTTCCCAGCTGTCGCCGATGTAGCTTCCGCTGAACGAATCGCGGTAGTAGCGCCGCGAGTCGCTGTTGTTGTATAGCGAGTTGATGTAGTAGACCGCGAACAGGAGGTAATGAAAGGCGTACGCCCCCCAGAGCACGGATTTCGGGTGCCGCAGCTCCTTAGCCTTCGCATTCAGGAACCAGGCGGTCCCCAAGGTGGAAAAGATGATGACGATGAGCGCGCTCAGCATGGATCAGAAGAGTTCCATATCCCCCAGATTGTAGGACCAGTTCTCTACATCCGGCGGCGCGTCAAAGTTCAGCGGCCGGAAGGTGAGGAGAGGACCCTTGGCGAGGGTGACCGATGCGAGGGAGCGCGGTACCGTACCGGGCGCCTCGGAGATCAGGACGGCTCCCGACCGACGCGCCGTGTGTAATACGGCGCGCTGGCACTCCCGTTCCGCCCCGGGGGTAGTAATTCGTTCGACCACCCGCATCTCAAGCCCCCAGCGTTGCTCCTTGAAGTAGTAAATGACCAGGTACTTGCCCGCCGATCCGGCGGCGGCATAATCGACCACCGGGCACCGGGCGTAGCGCCACTCCAGGAACGCGCTGCTCCGTGGGGTGTACCAGTCGTGCTGCTCTCCCGTCAGGGTTTCGTACACGAAGAGATCATCCATCGAGGTTGCCGGCACCGGCCCGGGCGGGCGTTCGGAGAGTCCGGCCAGCGCCATGGCCAGACGAAGCGGACGGACGGGCCGCAGGTTAACTGGGAGTCGTCCAAGTTTGCGCCACCCCATTTTCAGGTAGCCCGGCGCACTCTTTTCGTTGGGCGTATTGAAGATGAAGTGATCCCCTTCACGTTGGCAATCCTCGACCAGCTGCAGGGTGAGCTTCTTGAAGATGCCCCGCCCGCGGTAGTCCGGGTCGGTGGCCGTGTCTACGGCGCGCAGCGCACGGTAGGTGTTGCCCCCGTCGCGCCAGTTCCAACGCATGAAGGCCCGGATGCCCACGAGCCGCCCATCGGCCTCGGCCACGAGTACCGGAGAAGGTCCGAAGGGGTTCTCCTCGTGTTTCCAGCGCCAGTAGGCTTCGCTTTTGGGGGTGGACGCCTCGCCCATGCTGCGCTGCAGCAAGTCGATGATGGCGGGACGGTCGGCGGGGGTGGTGGGTCTGATGGTCATTGGCCGGCGGTTTCCCGGTATACTTCTTCCAGTTTTACGGTCATTCTACGGATACTGAACGCATCGATGATGCGCTGTCGCGCCCGGGCGCCGGTAGCGGCCCGTAATTCGGGACCGTCGATCAGCCGCTGCAGATCCCCCTCTAGCGCCTTCCAGTCGTCGACCGGCCGGAGATAGCCGTCCTGCCCGTGCCGCACCGCCTCGGCGATACCGCCGGCGCTGGTGGCCACCACGGGCAGCCCCATACTCATGGCCTCCATCATGGCGATGGGGAGCCCCTCGAAGGCGCTCGTCATCAGGTAGACGTCCATGGCCCGCAACCAGGGGCGCACCTCCGAGAGGCGGCCGGGAAGCGTACACGCCCCCGAAAGGCCGGTCTCGTCAATTTGCCTGCGGAGGTTTTCCTCCTCCGGGCCGTCACCGACGATCACGAAGTGTAAGTTCGGGTTCCGGCGGTAGAGGTTGGCGGCCAGCTCGAGCCAGTGGTGCAGTCGCTTCTGGGTGCGGAATACGCAGACGGTACCCACGATGGTCTTGGTGCCGGCAATGTCCCGGAGAGCTTCCGGTACGGGCAGGTCCGCAATGGCCTGCGGGCTGAAGCGATCCGTATTCACGCCGTTCTGGAGCGAGAGGACCCCCGCGTCACCCAGGTTAGTATGCTCCACGATGCTGCGCTTGACGTCGTCGGAGCAGGCTACGATGCGCCGGTTCCAGGGCAGGGTGGCCAGGTTGAGCTTGCGCGTCAGGAAGTGGTAGCGCTCCTGGGTATTGTGCTCGGTATAGACGACCGGTATTCCGGTCATCTTACCCACGATGCGCCCGACCACGCCGGCGATCGGCAGGTGGCAATGGATGACGTCGGCCCCCCAGTCTTCCACGGTGGCGGCCACCGTGCGGACCCGCGCCAGGATCTTGGCGTTGTTGACCGCATCGAAGCAGTCGACCGTGGCACCCAGTTCCCGCAGGTCCTCTGCTACCTGTCCCTTATGGGGCAGAAAGTATCCGTAGCGGAAGTCGAAGGCCGCGCGGTCGTGGACCCGCAGGGTTTCGGGGAGCAGCATCTCGGCGCCCCCGCGGCCCAGGCTCTTGATCAATTGGTAAACCTTCATGGTCGTTGGTGTAGGACGTCGCCGTAAATCTGCTCAAAGGTCGTCACCGCGCGGTCGATCGCGTAGTCGCGGCGCACGTTCTGCCGCGCCTGCTCCCCGAGCCGGCGGCGCAGGTCGTCGTTTTCCAGGATACTGGCCAGGGCCCCGGCGTAGGCTTCCAAGTCGTGACTGGGCACGAGCAGGCCGGTCACGTCGTCCTTGAGTACCTCCTTCACCCCGCCCACATCGACGGCGACGGTCGGGGTACCCTGAATAGCCCCCTCCAGGATTACCCCCGGTATGCCCTCCACGGTCGATACGATGGCTAGCGCGTCGGCGGCGGCCAGGAAGGGTGCTATCTCGGAGTGTACCCCCCAGAACCGGATCCGGTCCTTCAGGCCCGACGCTTGCGCGTAGGTTTCCAGTTCCTCCCGCATCGGCCCGTCGCCGACGAACCAGAGGTGAAGCGTTGGCAAACGGTCGCCCAGCCGCTGCACGCAGTCGATCAGGAAGCGGTGGTTCTTCTCCACGCTGAGTTTCCCCACGAGCGCCACGACCGGGTAGTCGACCCCCAGCCGTTCGCGCTCCGCCCGCCGGTCCAGCCGGGCCTCCGTATCGATGCCGCGGCGCACGGTGGCAATGCGGTCCTCCGGATACTGCAGCGTACGCACGAAGTCCTGCCGGCTCTCGTCGCTGACGGAGGTGACGTAATCGATGCGGCCGAACATCCACCGCTGCAGGCGGAGCTGCAGGGAAGAACGTATCCACTGGCTGATGATGCTGATGTTGCGGTAGACCACGCGGGCGGAGGGCCGCAGCAGCTTCAGGGCCACGCTGTACTTGAGCGTATCCGAGCCGTTGGCCTGGATGATGTCGGGCCGGTAGTCGTCGTAGTAGCGAACCAGCGTTCGCAGCAGTTTGGGGGAGAACTTCGCACCCGCGTTCCCGCCCAGGTCCTGGTTACTGCAGCCGGGGGCGGTCAGCTCGGTTTCCGGCGCCGGGTACAGGCCGACGAAAGCAACCTCGTGCCCCCGTTCGGCGAGGCCGGTAGAGAGCAGCGAAGCGAAAACCTCGGCGCCTCGGTACTGCCGGCGGGTGACAAGTTGGAGTATGCGCATCAGAGAACGTCTTCGAGGTCGCCGGGTGAGAAAATGAGCCCGGTCGCGGTCAGCGTTTCGGCATCACGGACGGCGACGAGGCTGCTCCCCTTCTTCTTCCGGAGCCCGCCGTTGCCCACGGGCCACTCCGGCAGGTCGGCCAGGGTATGAACGAGGTAACAGTTCTCCCGCCGCGCCGCGGCACGGGTGAGTCCTTCCTGCAAAGCCGCCGGGCCGGCATAGTCGGATACGGAAAGCACCCGCAATCCCCGTACGGACAGCATGCGGTATACGAGCAGGGCGCTGCGGGATGCGGTGGAGGTGGCGAAGCGGTAAACCGGTCCGGCATAGCGCCAGCGGAGAAAATCGGCGGACAGGTCCGTGCGGTACCGATCGGTAACGGTGACCTCCGGGGATACCTCCGTGGGATAGTGGCTCCCGACGGTAGCCTGGGGGAAGTTACCGAAGGGCGGGCACAGCCGGTAGGCGTACGGAAGGGGTTCGCCGTAGACTTCCCAGCCCATCTTCAGGTAGCCAGGCAGGCTGTTGGAATTGGGGGTATTGTAGACCGGGGGCAGCCCGGGGGTCGCCAGCTGCTCGAGGCCGTAGCGGGTCAGCCGGGAGAATACCCCCTGCCGGCGGGCCGAGGGGTGTACGACCGTATCCACGGGCCGGATTGCGTCGATGGTACCCGCCAGGTTGCGAAAGCGCCAGCGCAGGAAGAAGCGGGCGGCTACGATCTTGCCGTCCATCTCGGCCAGGAAGCCCGGTGACGGGCCGAAGGGGTTGTCGCGGTGCTTCCAGTCGAACCAGGACCGATCGCCGGTCTTGCTCAGTCCGGTTCCGAAGAGCGCCAGTACCTCCTGCAGATCTTCCCCGTAATTGAAGGGCCTAAATTCCACGGGCGTGCAGTTTTTCGTACATACTTACCATTTGCTCCATGACGCTCTCGTTACGGAAGGCTTCCCGGAAGCGACGGTATCCCGCCCCGGAAAGCTCCCGGTACAGATCCGGCGAAGCGATGAGTTCGCGTACGCGTGCCGCGAGCTCCTGGTGGTCGCTTACCGGGAAAAACAGGGCCCGCCCCTCCTCCCCGACGACCTCGCGGAAGGTGGGGATGTCGGAACAGATGCACGGCAGGCGGGCCGCCATGGCCTCCACGAGCGCCCCGCCCATCCCCTCGTGCAAGGAAGAGAACAGAAAGGCATCGCCCGCGGCGTAAGCCTTATCCATGGCGGGGTCGAAGCCCATCAGTTGCACGTGGTCCTCGAGCGCGTATTCCGCGATGGCGGCTTCGATCGCCTTGGTGGCTCCCCCCCGGCGTCCGTAAATTTTGAGGACGATATTCGTCTGCCCCTGCTGATTGACGAGCTGGTCCATAGCCTGGACCAGCACGACCTGGTCCTTGACGGCTTCCTGCCGGCCAACATTGATCAGCACGAAGGGCCGGCTGCCCGGAAAGCTGCGCGGCCCGCCCACGAGCTGGTTCTCGTCGCGGCCCCGGTACACCAGGAAAACCCGGTCGTCGTCGTAGTGGTAAAGGGGACGGTAATGCTCCCGCACGGCACGGGAGATCACGTGGAAGTTGAGATTGGAAAGGCGGCCGGTAAGCGCGTCCACCCCCTTCACCACCGCGTGCTTGAGCGACCGGATGCGCGACTCAAAGCGGCGGGCTTCGAGGTACGGCAGGCCGACCAGGCTCTGCACGGTGACGAAGGTCTTATCCGTCCAGCCGACGATCCGCAGGATGAGGTTGGAGTCGAAGATCACCGAATGCACGATGTCCGGCCGCTCCTCGGCGATCGTCCGCTTCACGAAGGCTACCCGGCTCCGGAGGTTACCGCCCGAACCGACCACTACCCTACCCCGCAATCCGGCAAATTCCTCGCTGATGCCCACCGCTTTGGATTTCAGGGCCACGATGGCCGCCGAATGGCCGGTCTCTTCCAGGTGGCGGGCCAGCTGGTAGGTGGAGCGCTCCGCGCCACCGGCCCCGAGGGAATCGATTAGAAAGAGGACCTTCATCGTCTCAGTTGGTATAGGAAAGGATGGAGGCCGCCGACTTTGCTCTTGAATTCCGCTAAGCGGTCATCTGTATTCGTACGGATGCGGGACACGTGCAGCATATCCTGTCCGGGCCGGGCGAAATCGTGGTCGAACAGGAAGGCCAGTTCGATGCCCTTTTCCCGGAGCACCGCGTCGAGGGCGGGGCTGCTGTTGCCGTTCGGGTAAGCGAAGACTTTGGGGTAGCCGCCCGGGAGGTCACGGAGGAAGGCGATGGCCCGGTCGAGCTCGTCCTCGAGCTCCGGCAGGGTGCAGCGGTCGATGAGGGGATGGGTGGCCGTGTGGTTTGTGATGGCAAAGCCGGCGTCCTGGAGCACCGTGAGTTCTTCCCGCGTCAGCTGTGGGTAGGACAGCTCCGTCAATCCCGAAACGAAGGCGACGCGCTCGGCGTTGGGGACGGTCTTCAGGTGATTGACCACCTCCCGGGCCGCGGCGTAGGAAGCTTCCTGAAGGGTGAAGTGGTTTTCCACCCGCTTCCACCAGAAGGGCGTTTGGGTACCGATGAGGTCGGAGACCACGAACAGTACCGCGGGAACACCGAGTTCGCGGTGCAGGGGGGCGGCGTGGTCGAGTACCGACCGGTCGCCGTCGTCGAAGGTGATCAGCACCGCATCGTCGGGCAGCACCTCCCGCCCGCGGCGGGCGGCGAGGAAGCGATCGAGATCGATTAGGGTGTAATTGGCGCGCAGGTACTCCAGTTGCCGGCGGTACCGGTCGGGTTGGGGTACGGTATGGTACGCCAGGACGCGCGTACCCGCCGTGAGGGGGCCGCGGAGCCGGTGGGCGGTCCAGCCCAGCACCTTATAGGTCAGCTTACGCACGCTCATGCCAGCACCTCCAGCCACTGGCTGAATATCTTTTCTTCGGAGAATCGCTCGATGGTCTGGGGGGCCTGCTGCGCCAGGCGCGTGCGGAGCGCGTCGTCGGTAGCGAGCTCGTGCATCCGCTCGGCGATCGCCGCCACGTCGTGGACCGGAACCAGAAAGCCGTTTACGCCTTCCTGGATGATCTCGGCGGGGCCGCTTTTGCAGTCGGTGGCCAGTACGGGGACACCCAGAGAAAGCGCCTCCACGAAAACGTTGGGGAAACCCTCGCGAACGGAGGTGTGCACCAGGAATTCCGCGTTGCCGAGGATCGGGAAGGGTTCGGTGGTATGCCCCACGAAGTGGACGTGATCGCCTACGCCCAGGTCGGTGGCCTGTTGTTCCAGGTTTTCCCGCTCGACACCGTCGCCGATAAAGACAAAATCCATACTCTCGTAGACCTTCGCCCGGGCGTAGGCGTCCAGGGCGTCCCGGTACGCCTTAGCGGCGGACAGCCGCCCCAGCGCGGCCAGGTAGGGCCGGGAGGTAGGCCGCTCGGCCGCCACCTGCTGCTTCTCCCGCGCCGTGGCGATCGATACCGACGCATTGTGGATGACTACCAGGTCATTGACGGTGAGCAGGTTGCGCAGGTCCCGCTTGGTGCCTTCGGTGAGGCACACGATACACTTCAGGTGGGGAAGGTTAAAGAAGGAGTAGAAGAGCGCCTGCTTCCACTTCATCAGCGCGCGCGGATAAGTATCGAAGCGGACGATGGTTCCAGAGGTGAAGGTCATGGCGAGGAGTACTCCCGCCAGGGAAGAGTAGGCACACACGCGGTCCGGGCGGACGGAGTCGATCGTCTCCTTCAGCCGCTTTCGCAGTTTGAGCACTGTATGCCCCTTGTTCACTCCCTTATAATTCGTCAGGAAATGAACGTGGATGCCGGGATCTAGCGCAAACTGAATGATGTCGAGCCGAAGTACGAGGTGC
Organism: Lewinella sp. IMCC34183; assembly: GCF_003390915.1. Lineage (GTDB taxonomy): Bacteria > Bacteroidota > Bacteroidia > Chitinophagales > Saprospiraceae > Neolewinella. The sequence goes on from NZ_QMEM01000011.1 coordinate 65,840, forward strand.
ACTTCGTGCCCCTCGCCCGCCAGGAAATTCAGGAGGCGGGACAGGGACCGTTCGGCGCCGCCGGCCTTGAGGGAACCGTTGAAGAATAGCAGTTTCAAATGATGAGATTGTAGCAATCAGCCGCGCGGATCCGCTGCCATAGTATTGCCTGGTACGTTGAAAAGGTGCAAGCAATTTTGCCAGAGGACATCCCCGCGTTTAGCAAGAAGTTTCAGCAAATACAGGCGGAAACCCCATAGTGACTTACCAATGGGTCAAATCCAGGTAGTCCGTGCGGTGGGTAATTGCTGTGACGGTTGCTGGATCCACTATTGCATGTAAACGCCACAATGCCGTCACAGTAGAGCCCTCAGACGATGCCTACGGATGTACCGTAAGAAAGGGCCTTGTACAAATGGAAAAAGAATTTGCGTTCGCCGTCCGCTACGGTCTGCGCCTTTGATGCGCCAGATGTAATTGGATTTGCCGGGAAATACCAAGGAAGGTAATGGGACCTGGGCTAGCGTGAGAACAGCAATCGCTTAATAACTTTTTTAGCCGTCTGCACCCGAAGCCACATTTCCGTTCTGGGCAACCGGGTATATTTCAACTGTAGGATGTCTACGGGAGCATTCTTGTGTTGTAGCAGCTGATGCATCCAGTATTCGACATCGCAGTTCAAAGCCTCCTTCTCAGAAATGTCCAGTTTCGGAAATTCCGCCGCGACGATTTCGTCGAAGAAGTTTCTGTCATTGTATACCGTTTGCGTGTCGACGCACCCGAATACCCAGCCGTAAAAGAGCACCTTAAAGTCTTTATCCTCCTTTACCTGCTGCCGCCAATGGGTGATCAGTTTGGTGGTAGTTTTCTCTCCCCCGTGCTTTTTACTGTAGAAGTAGGCTTTGCGGAAGAGATCTGCGTACTTCTGCTCGTAATCGTGTAGCGCGAAAACAACCCTATCTACTACGGTAATATATCCTTGCTTGGCCAATTCCCGGTAGGTGCCGGACTCGGGCCTCAGGCTGTCTTTGACCCGATCAAGCGCTTCCAGTCCCTTTTCAAGGTATTCGCTGTTGAAGAGGTGCGGACCGGCACCACGGCAGGTGCCGAAAATCTTGTCCTTTACATGACCTTGGTAACTGTACAGTTTTGGTCCGTAGGACGCTGCCCGCTCGACGTGTTCCTGGATCGCGTCCGGATAAATCAAAATGTCACCATCTACCGCTAACGTCCATTTTGCTTTGGATTCCAGCCCGATTTCGAAGGTTTTCTTCACGGCGGCCGAAAAGGGCGCGACTTCTATCACGCTGATTCGATCTTCCGGCACCTGCCGCTTCAGTAATTCGATATTAAGCGGCACCGTTCTTTCCTGGCTTGACCGTACGACAACTGCAACATCTTCATTCATGAGAGAAAGGGTGACTTTGGGAAATTTAAGTGTAATGATAAACAATATAGAGCCAATCTACCGACCGGCCAAAATCTTCTCAACTAGTTGGGTTTCCAGGGGTAAGCATCGCCTTTGGAAGCCTTTATAGTAGCCCGCCCTCTTGAGCAACGTCATCAGCCCCCCCAGGTGTTTCATGGCCTGTTTCATCCGACCGTGCAACAGCAGCTTACCGATAAGGACGGCGTACAACTTCAGGACGGTAAAGATATTCCTACTAAAAGATGAGGACGGTGACACTAATTTAGAGATGCCGATGATCATCTGGGTGTACGGTGTACGGCCGATATTCGAAGCGGATGGGGTCTGTTTACGCAGGTGGTATCCGATGGCTCCGCGAACTATCCCGATTTTGAAACTTGACAGCCGCACCCGCTCGGCGAAGTTGGCGTCCTCTCCATAGTGGGGGAATACCGCGTTAAACCCGCCAATCTGGTCGATCACCCGCCGGTCGATGAGCCAGAGGGCGGCATTGACGAAATTCACCGACACGACCGCACTATCGGGTTGCCGGCGTAAACTCCCGGACACGTACCGCTCGAACCGGAAATCAAGTTTCTCGGCGGTGTGATGGTGCATGGGAGAGAGAATGCCGAATTGCGGATTCCGGTGCGCGACTTCAAGCAAACGCCTGAATCCCGCGGGTTCAATACTGGCGTCCTGATTCAGCAAAAAATAATACCGGTAGGGCTTAGCCCAGGGGGCGGAAAATACCAAGTTGTGTGCCCTGCCAAATCCGAGGTTATCCTTTTCCGTAATCAGGTGGTCGATCAGTTCGCCGTACGCTCCCTTCAGAAGTTCGACCGTATCGTCGGTGGATGCATTATCCACCACTGCCAGGTCCGACCACTCCCTGATCCCGGCATAGCCGCCCATACAGGTGGGAAGCCATTTGGAGCCGTTGTAAGTCACGATGATCGTCAGTACTTCTTTGTTCAAGGCAGCGTGTTCTTTAAAATTCCTTTTGCGTGCTCGGTGCGGGGCGCAACCGTCTGGTTACCCGGGCTTTTTTGCCGTTTTATCGGCATCCGAGTAGCTGCTGACCAGTTGGGGATTAGCGACCGCTTCAAACACCTGCTTGAATTGCTCGTAGCTGACGTCTCCCAGGATGGGCTTGAGTTTGTTGAATGTATACCGGCTGTCTGCGGTATGGGTAGGATAGTGCAGAAGCGTTACCGGAACCTCCCTGGAACTACACGCCAGCAACAGTTTGTAAAGTTGGCCCTGCAGCCACTGTCCTACCTCCTCCGCGTCGGTTACGTGCAGGGTTTTGAGTCCCCCGGCGAACTTCTTCTTGTTCCGGGGTAAGTATCGCTTGATTCGTTCCCAGAGCGTAAGGCTTTGGATGGATTCCCGGTGCACCCTGCGCCGGCTTTCCGCGGCTCCGCGGATATCCCGCATGGGAACGAAAACGTGATCGATCACGATCTCTGGCATATCGAACACCTGATCCGCGTAGTCGCAGAATTGCGGACTTTTCACGATATACTGGGCGGGGTTTCGGCGGATGTCCGTCTCCATACCCGCCCTGGCCGTATTGTGGTAGTCTTTCTCCATCATCCGTTCCGGGTCAAACCCCGTATCGACGCCCAGCTTGGTCAGTAGCTGGACCAAAAACGTAGTGCCGGCGCGACCGGTTCCTGAAATTACGGCGTGGTGTTTAGGAGTCATTGGTTGGTATTTTCACCATCAGTATTACTTCGCCGACTCGGTGAGCGAATCGCCCGAGCCGGCCAATAGGTCTAGATTGCACTTAAGCAAGTAACGGGTCATCGCAAAACCGTGAGAGGGAGATATACGAAAGCAGCGTACGAGAATCGAGGATGAGAATTTTGCAAGATACCGGAGAGTAGCGGTGGAAGTAAGATTACGATCCTTTAGTGTCCGGGCTACCATATAACGGGAGAGGATCTTGCTCTTAAAGTGGTCCCTCATCTTACCGGTCTTCTTGCGGGACGGACCGTTGATACGCTCTACGCCATCGTGCAGGTAGACGGTGGCGAGGCAGGTATCCAATATGTCGACCCTGGGCCCCTTTGCCAGGGTACGACAGTGAAATTCATATTCCTGACTATTCTTTAGTCGGATGCTGAAGGGCTGTGGATCTAGAAAGGACTTCTTCCACATGGGCTCGTGGGTTAGCCAGGCGGTACGCTTAGTCACGTACATCTCCAGATGAGATAGGCCAGGCAGCGGCTTCCATTTGATCCTGCCGTCCGTTCGCCGGACTTCTTCATCGGTATGCTCCTGCATGACTTGGGTCGGAGCAACTACGCAGTCTAATTGGTCGTCGTCGCCAAACCGGTCAATCTGGTTCCGAATCTTGTCAGGATGAAACTTGTCATCCGAATCCAGAAATACCACGTACTCGCCGCTGGCGATTTTGAACCCCTGATTCCGGCAGTAATTACCGCCCCGGTTCTCGGGGTTACATTGTACGATCAACCGGGGTTCATCGCGGGCGAGTTGATTCAGAAAGGCGGGGGAGCCATCGGTGCTACCGTCGTCGACCACCACCACCTCCAGGTTGGGGTAGGTCTGGTCGAGGCAGCTGTCAATAGCCCGCTTCACCTTCTCCGTCCGGTTGAACGTAGGAATGATTACGGAAACCTTAGGTTCTTTTGAGCTCACGCGCAGAGAAATTGTTTGGCCAGCCTGCCGCGGTGCGGCGGATACCTAAGCCGAATAGTACAGCGATTTGCCACCCACCGCCGCGTAGGGTTTCGCAGGATTACGATTCCTGGACGTAGTATCCGTCTCCGTCACCGTATCCATACCCGTAGCCATAGCCGTATCCGTATCCGTAATTCGCACCGCGCTTGACCCCATTGACGATAATCGAAAGGTTGGGGAGCTTGCGGTGCTGATGAATATCTGCCGCGAGCATCAGTTGTTTCCGGTCGGTCACCCCGTACCGGACGACGTATAGCGACAGGTCTACCAGGGGCCTTAGCTGCAGCGCGTCCGATACCAGGCCCACGGGCGCGGTGTCAACCACTATGTAGTCGAATTTTTCGCGCAGCTCTTCAAACATTTGTACCGTCCGGTTCCCCATCATCAACTCTCCGGGGTTGGGAGGAATCGTACCGCAGGGCTGATAAAAGAGGTTTTCGTGGTCCGGTATCGGGTGTATGGTATCCTCCAGTTCCGCGAAGCCGGTCAGGTAGTTGGTCACCCCCGGCAATTCGGTATCGCTGCTGCTCAGCCCGCTGACGTATGCTCCCAGCTTCGGCTTTCTGAGGTCCATACCTACCAGGAGTACCCGCTTTCCGGACACGGCCAGACTGGCTCCCAGGTTGATGCAGATGAACGTTTTGCCCTCTCCCCCCATACTGGAGGTGACGAGTATCACCTGGTTCTTATCCTGAACGGCCACGAAGCGCAGGTTCGTCCGCACGAGGCGGAACATTTCGGCAATTGCGGTACGGCTGCCGTGCTTGACTACGATATGATTCTCCTCTTCGGAAGCCCCGATCGAACCGAGAATCGCCACGTCGAGGTATTCGGAAATGTCCGTCTGGTTTTTGATTGTTGTATCGAGGACCTCCCGGGCCGCGATGGCCGTCGTGGGAATGATCAACCCCAGCACCAGGCCAATGGCGTATACCTGTAGGGGATCGGGACCAACCGGTCCCTCGTTGGAAGGTGGTTCCACCATGTGGACGCCGGAAGCCGTGATCGCCTGAGTAAGACTCGTTTCCTCCCGTCGCTGAAGGAGGAAGAGGTACAGTTGTTCCTTTATTCCCTGCTCGCGGTCGATGCTGAGCAGTTCCCTTCGCTGCCCGGGGACGCTTTTCACTTCGTTGAGCAGCGAGTCGGCGGAATTATTCAGCCGGGATACGTCGTACTGCATCGATTGCCGGGCCCGGACGACTGCATCAAGGATATCGTTCTTCAGGCCGCTCAGCGGCTCCTCCACCGCCTGTACGACGGGGTTCTCCGGTGAAGCGGTAGCCAGATAAATTTCCCGCTGCTGAAGCAATTGGTTGTACTGCTCAATGAAGCCACCGATGTTGACCGAGGGAATATCCGCGGAGTAAGGAATCTGTCGGTAAGGGTCCTCTCCGTTTTGCAGGTATCCGGCCAGGTTATCAATTCCTTTTAGCTGCAGCTTCAGCGTAGCCAACTGCTGTTCTGTTTCCCGGAGTTCGCCAAGTTGCATTTGCAGGTTGGTAGGGATATCTACCAGCAGGTTGTTTTCCCGGATGAAGTCCTCGGCCCGTTGCTCCACGGAGTTGAGCTCATTGCGGTATTCGTCGATTCGTTCGTCGATGAAATTCAGGGTCTTGAAAGAACTGGTGTTCTTCCGGCTGATCATGATGCTGTCGTACGTCTCGATCACGGAGGTGAGCACGTCCATGCCCCGCTGTGGCACTTCGTCCTCAATCTGCATCTGCAGAAAGTTTGAGTTCGGGCGGGCGCGTACCGTCAGGCGGTCGGCGTAGCGGTCGGCCAGGTCTTGCGGATTATAAAAGGTGACCAGCAAGTCGTCGATGGGCCGGCTGGCGCGCTCGTTTAAGACAAAGTGAAAGGTGCCAAAGCGGGAGGTGAAGGGAAGACCGATCCTAAACGTATCTATTTCCTCTTCCAGACCGAAGGCCAGGCGGGTCGAGTCCAGTACCCGCAGGGTCATCAGTTCCCCGTAGATATCATCGGAGGGGGCTGCCGCTACCACACGAACGGGTACGCCACCGGAGCCGTAGAGGTTGGAATTCCTGATCCGGCCCTCGGCAAAGAAACTCACGGCGAGATCCAGGTCACTCACCACCTTGGACAGGACTCCCCGACTCTTCATCATCATGATGTCGGTCTCGAGGTTTTGCCGCGAGTCCACGCCCATGTCGCCAAGGATTACCCGGGTATTGACACCGGTATCCTCGTCTTCGGTAATTTGAATGAGGGCCTCTATTTCGTAATTGATCTCCTGGTACCGCAGGTACAGTTTGGCCGCGGCGTATCCCGCTCCCACGCAGAGCACGATGATCCACCACTTGCGCAGCAGCCGGCGCAGAATGGCCGTCGGATCGATGGAAAATCCCGGAGGAGCGACGCTTTTCTGGGTCGCTGCGGGGGCCGCCCGCTCTTCCATGCGATCGGTTGGTGGATTCAGGTATTCCAAGTTGATGACTTAGCGGTAACGCCCTACCTCCTGGCAAGGAGGGCCAGCGTAAAGGTTACGAGGGACAGAAAAGCGGAACCGAAACTGATGTACCGGTTGACGGGGTCGGCAACCGTGGCGATGATGTCCTCGGAAGGCTCGACGTAGATCACGTCGTTCTGTTTCAGGTAATAATATGGCGAACTGAGAAAGGCTTCGTCCTGGAGGTCTAGGATGGCGATGGTCCTGATCCCCGATTCTTCCCGGATCAGGTAGATCTTGTGGCGGTTGGCGTAGGTGGATAAGTCCCCGGCCGAGGCCAGTGCTTCCAGCAACGAAACCCGCTCGTTGATGGTGGTAAACGTACCCGGGTTACTGATCTGTCCGACGATACTGTAGCGGAAATTAAGGAACTTGACGTTCACCGCGGGGTTTTTCAGGTAGGGCTGCAGGGCCGCCACCACCTGTTCCCTCACCCCTTCCAGGCTCATCCCCCCCACGCGGATGCGTCCCACGCTCGGAAAATCGATGTAGCCCAGGCTATCCACGCTGTAGCCCTGCAGCAGCTGGTTGTTCCCGCTGTTGCCCCCGCCGCCGCCGCCGCTGCCGGAGGTACCGGACGACATATTATAGGGCCGGCTGGTCTCGTCGTTGAGGCTGTTGACGGTGATGTAGAGGATATCGTCGGGCTGTACCTCGAGCTTGGGCAGTTCAATCTCCTTCTGGTAGCCATCCAGGGCCAGGCCGGCCTCGGGGCTTTCGGCCAGCAGCAAGAGTTGTTTATGGTTCACGCAGGAGGACGACGTGATCACCAAAACGCAAAGCGCGGCGTACCAAAGAGACTGAAGCTTATTCATCGAACAAATGTACATTGTCAAAATCGGTTCCCGACAGCAGCCTCCCGACCTTGCGATCCTTCAACAGGTCGGCCATTTTATCCAGGTGGTGCAGGGAATGCGCGTCGGAACCAAGGTAAGTCACGTACCCCCCCGTTATGAGGTCTTGCCCCATCTGCTTGACCGATTTGCCGTAGTGCCCGGCCAGGGAGAGTAAATTTACCTGTAGCTTAAGGCCCCGGGCGTGCATTTCGTAGAGGCTGGTCGGGTCCTTGTGGTAATACGCATACCGCTCCGGATGGGCGATGATCGGCTGGTAGCCCTGCGACTGCAGCCGAAAGATGACCTGCCCCAGGTTGATGGGCGGGGAATAGAAGCCGAACTCGATGAGCACCTTTTTCGTCCCGGGCAGGGCCAGCAAACCGTACTGATCGCGGTGATCCTCGAAGAACTCGTCGATCATGTACTCGGCCGCGGCGTCAAGTTTCAGGGAAATTCCCTCGGCCCGGGCCGCCTGCCGCACCTGCTCCAGGGCCCCGTTTATCTCAACGGAAGTGTTGGGATAGAACTCCTGCATGATGTGGGGCGTGGCGACCAGCCGCGTAAATCCGAGTTCTTCGTACCGCCGTAGCATCTGCAGGCTTTCCGCTACGGTTTTGGCTCCGTCGTCGATCCCCGGCAGCCAGTGGGCGTGCATATCCGTTCCGAGGAAGGTATAGTCCTCCGGTCCGACGGGTTGGCGACGAAGCCAGTCAAACATCTAGGCCGTCCGGGTTTTCTCCGCACCCGTGGCCCCGCCGGCGTAGCCGTAGTATTCACGGTACCAGTCGAGGAAATTGCGGATGCCCGTCCGGATAGGAGTTTCCGGCTTGTAGCCCAGATCGTCCATCAGGTCCTGCACGTTGGCGTAGGTGGCGGGCACGTCGCCCGGCTGCAGGTCCATCATGATCTTCTCGGCGTCGATACCAAGTTCCTCCTCGATGGCGGAAATGAATTCCATCAGCGTGACGGGGTCGTTGTTGCCGATGTTATACACCTTGTAGGGAGCCTTCGAGGTACTGGGATCGGGTTTCATGCCGGTCCATTCCGCGCGTCCTTTGGGCGGGTTGTCGATCACGCGGCGGATACCCTCGACGATGTCGTCGATGTAGGTGAAGTCGCGGACCATCTTGCCGTGGTTGAATACCTTGATGGGCTCGCCCTTCAGGATGGCCTCGGTAAAGAGGAACAGCGCCATGTCCGGCCGGCCCCACGGCCCGTAGACGGTAAAGAAGCGCAGCCCGGTGGTCGGCAGGTTGAAGAGGTGGCTGTAGGTATGGGCCATCAGCTCGTTGCTCTTCTTGCTGGCCGCATAGAGCGAGATCGGGTGATCCACGTTGTCGCTGGTCGATAGCGGCATCCGTTCGTTGAGCCCGTAGACGCTGGAACTGGAGGCATACGCCAGGTGCTTGACGCCGTAGTGCCGCGAAGCCTCCAGGATATTTACGAAGCCGATGATGTTGCTATCGACGTAGGCCTGCGGATTTACGAGGCTGTAGCGCACGCCGGCCTGCGCCGCCAGGTTGACCACGGTGGTGAACTGCTCGGCTTCGAACAGCTTGTTGAGCCCGTCGCGGTCGGTCAGGTCCAGCTTGACGAAGCGGTAGTTCGGATCGGTCGTACTCTGTACCACCTTACCGTACTCGATCTCCTCCTTTGCGATGCCCGCGCGGGCCAGGCGATCGTACTTGACGTTGATGTCGTAGTAATCGTTGATAATGTCCAGTCCTACGACGGACTCTCCGTCCGCCACCAGGCGCTTGGCGAGGTGGGAACCGATGAATCCCGCCGTTCCGGTAATTAAGATCATGTGTTTCGGGTACTAGGTTAGTGAGTTACAGGCGCCAGATGACTTCTCCTTCCCGGAGTTCCGACCGGTCGTACAGTCCTTTCAGGTCGAACAGGATGAGGTTGCCGTTGCTGATCTCCCGGAATTTTTCTAGGTCCAGTGATTCGAAGCTCTTGTGCCCTACGGCTACGACGATCGCGTCGTAGTTCTGACCGATGTCGTCGATCATCGTGAGTCCGTATTCGTGGGCCACCTCGTTAGGGCTGGCGTTGGGGTCGTACAGGTGCACGTTGATGCCGAATTCCATCATTTCGCGGACCACGTCGACGACCTTACTGTTACGGATGTCCGCCACGTTCTCCTTGAAGGTAACGCCAAGCATCAGCACTTTGCTGGATTTGGGGTTCCGGTCGGCCTGCAGCAGGGCCTGCACCAGCTCCTTGGCAATGAAGGCCGGCATGCGGTCGTTGATGCGGCGCCCGCTGGCGATCACGAGGGGATCGTAGCCCATCTTGATGCTCTTGTGCAGGAGGTAGTAAGGATCGACGCTGATGCAGTGCCCCCCGACCAGTCCGGGACGGAACGGCAGGAAGTTCCATTTGGTGCCCGCCGCCTCCAGCACGTCGCGGGTGTCGATGTCCATCTGCCGGAAAATGATACTGAGCTCGTTGACGAAGCTGATGTTGACGTCGCGCTGGCTGTTCTCGATGACCTTGGCGGCCTCGGCCACCTTGATGCTGGCCGCCTCATAGATGCCGGCCGTGATGATATCGCCGTAGATGCCGGAAACGACCTCCAGGGTTTCCGCGTCGCTGCCGCTCACGATCTTGAGGATCTTGTCGACGGTATGCTCCTTGTCGCCCGGATTAATCCGCTCCGGAGAATACCCGACCGTGAAGTCGGTTCCGAAGGTCAGTCCGCTCTCCTTTTCTAGGATGGGTACGCAGTCCTCTTCGGTGCAGCCGGGGTAAACGGTGGATTCGAAGACGACGATGTCGCCTTGCTTCAGCTGCTTGCCCACCGAACTGGAGGCACCGTAGAGCGGCTTTAGGTTGGGCGTGCGCGTTTCGTCCACCGGAGTGGGTACCGCCACGATGTGGAAGGAGGCGGCCTGGAGATCCGCGCCGTCGTGGGTGAAGGTGATGTCCTTATTTTCGAAGGCACTGGCCTCCAGTTCCGCACTGGGGTCTTCGCCGCGGCGCATCATTTCCACGCGCGACTCACTGATGTCGAAGCCGATCACGCGAAACTTTTTGGCCAGTTCCAGGGCCAGGGGCAGTCCTACGTAGCCGAGTCCGACTACGGAGATTGCCTTCTCCTTGTTGCGGTAGGCCTTCAGCTGTTCGCTGGCCGTTGCGTTGTGCGTTGTGGTTTGGGTCATTCCGGTAAATTGTTCTTTTTGGTGTAACGATGGGGTGGCCCCGGTGGGCCGGACCGCCGGTAGGCGGACTGAAAATCAAGCCATGGACTGTAGGGCGACCATCCGCTGGAAGGTCTCCGAGGCTTCCGTCAGGCCGTCGAAGGTGCCGACCTGGTAGCGTCCGCCCGGCTGCAGGTAGACGATCTTGTCCGCCTTCCTGATGGTCGACAGGCGGTGGGCGATGACGATGATGGTGTAGTTGCCCGAAAGCGACTCGATATTTTCCTGAATGGCTTTCTCACTCTGTGAATCGAGGGCCGAGGTAGCTTCGTCGAGGATGAGAATATCGACGTCGCGGTACAGCTCGCGGGCGATGGAGATGCGTTGGCGCTGCCCGCCGCTCAGGTTCACGCCGTTGATGCCGATGACGGTATCGAGCCCCTGGGGCAGGGCCGCGACGAAGTCGGCGGCGTGCGCCAACCTGAGGGCTTCCCAGACTTTCTTTTCGGATTCCGGAGTACGTTTCTCCCAGAAGCTGATGTTGTCGAAGATCGAATCGGTAAACACCTGCGGCTCCTGGGTCACGTAGCCGATACGCTGGCGGAGGCTGTGTACGTCGAGCTCGTTGACGTCGATGCCGTCGATGAACAGCATGCCGGGCGCGGGCTTCAGCAACCCGCAGAAGAGGTTGACCAGGGTTGTTTTTCCCGTCCCGCTTTCCCCCACAAGTCCGACGGTGGAGTTTTTCCGGATGGTCACCGAAAGGTCCTCGATGACGGATTCGTCGTCGTACGAGTAGTACAGATTTTTCATCACGATCCCTTCGTTGAAGGTGGTGAGCTTGCGGTTGCCGGTCGTTTCCTGATCGCGCTTCAGTTCGGCCACGAACTCCTGCATATTGTCCAGCGCCCCCAGGTTGCTGAGGAAGGTATTGTAGTTTCCCTGCAGCGCGACCAGGGAGGTCAGTCCGCGGTAGAAGAAGAGCAAACTCAGGATGATCAGCCCCAGCGACTCGCCGAAGATCTCGACCTGGATGAGGATCGCGGCCGCCACGATGAGGATAATGATCGGCTCGCGCATGGCGCTGGAGATCGCGGACATGGTATTCACCTTCCGCTGTTGCTCCTCGATGCCGATGATCGACTTAATGATTTTCTTCTTGTAGGGAGTGATCAGGTCGGTGGCCTTGAGAAACTTGAAACTGGTCACGCTCTGGATGAGGAACTGCTGGAAGCCGTGCATCCTCAGGGTCATCTGCCGGCTTGCATCCTTGGTGATGCCGTAGATCCGGCTGAAGGCCAGGTTGGAAATCACTCCCCCGCCGGCGACGATGAGGGCAAATCGCGGATTGGCAGAATAGGCGAGGAACACGTACACCATGGTCATGATCGCCTGCTGTAGCATCGTGAAGTACGCCTTGTACGCATTGTGGACGCGGTTGACTTCCCCGCTGAAGGTATTCTGGATCCTGCCAGAGTTACTCTTGGCGAACGCCTGATAATCGTAGCCGGCCAGCAGGCTCATGTTCTCGATCCGCAGCCGGTTGGCGAACCGCTGCTGCAGGATCACCCGGTAGAAATCCGCCATGAACTTGGCGATGCCCTTCAGAACGAAAAAACCGAACATCACCACGAGAATATTCAGCAGGGTGAGATCGATGCCCAGCTGGCCGAGTGCATCGAGCACGATGGCCATATCCCCCATACTCTCGGTGACCACTCCGCCATTCTGGTCGGTACCGGCGACCTTGAGGAGCGGGAGAAACATGGTTAGCCCTATACCATCGAGAATAGCGACCAGCATACTGGCCCCCAACGCGATGATCATCGCCCCACCCAAATATTCGTAGAAAAACGAAAAATAGTGGAAGAGGCTCTGCGATTTTAAACGGTCCAGTAACTTCAAACCTTTTCGCTTACCAGATTTACCAGATACTTGCCGTAGCCACTTTTCTCAAGTGGGCCGGCTACCTCCAGCAATCGCTGTTTATCTATATACCCCATCCGCCAGGCTACCTCCTCGATACACCCGATCTTGAAGTCCTGCCGCTTTTCGATCACCCGTACGAATTCTGCGGCGTCGTGCAGGCTCTCGAAGGTACCGGTGTCGAGCCAGGCGGTACCCCGCTGCATGATGCCGACTTCCAGTTCGCCGCGCTCCAGGTACCACTGGTTCACCGTGGTGATCTCGTATTCGCCGCGGGCACTGGGCTCGACCTGCTTCGCTACCTCAACCACGCGCTCGTCGTAGAAGTACAGCCCGGGAACGGCGTAGCGGCTCTTGGGCTTGTCTGGCTTCTCCTCGATGGAAATAGCCTTCCGGTCCTCGTCAAACTCCACCACGCCGTAGCGCTCGGGGTCGTGGACCGGATAGGCGAACACCCGGGCACCCGACTTGAGCTGGGCACTCTCCTGCAGCAACTGGCTCAGGCCTGCGCCGTGGAATATATTGTCGCCCAGCACCAGGGCACAGGCATCGCCGTCGATAAACTCTTCGCCGATCACGAAAGCCTGGGCCAGGCCATTGGGCACTTCCTGCACCGCGTACTCGATAGCACAGCCCAGCTGGCTTCCGTCGCCGAGCAGGTTGCGGAACGCTTCGTTGTCTTCCGGCGTGGTGATGATGAGGATCTCCTTTATCCCGGCCAGCATCAGAATGCTGAGGGGGTAGTAGATCATCGGCTTGTCGTACACCGGCATCAACTGCTTGCATACCCCCTTGGTGATGGGATAGAGGCGGGTACCGGAGCCTCCGGCGAGTATTATTCCTTTCATAGCAACTAGCGGTTCTTGTACATCGAGTCGTAGTAATCCTTATAAGCCCCGCTGGTGACTCCCCGCATCCATTCCTCGTTCTCCAGGTACCAGTCGATGGTTTTGGCGATCCCCTCCTCGAACTGCAGGCTGGGGGTCCAGCCGAGATCTTCCTTCAGCTTGCTCGCGTCGATAGCGTAACGCATATCGTGTCCGGCGCGGTCCGTGACGTAGGTTATTAACTCCTCACTGCTACCCGCGGGGCGGCCCAGCTTTTCGTCCATGGTGCGGCAGATTACCTTGATCAGGTCAATATTGCGCCACTCGTTATGTCCGCCGATGTTGTAGGTCTCCCCTACCCTGCCCTCGTGCAGGATCAGGTCGATGGCCCGCGCGTGGTCCTCCACGTAGAGCCAGTCCCGTACGTTCACCCCCTTCCCGTAGACCGGCAGCGGCTTTTCGTTGCGGATGTTGTTGATGAACAGCGGAATCAGTTTCTCGGGAAACTGGTAGGGCCCGTAGTTATTCGAACAGTTGCTCAGCACCACGGGCAGGTCGAAGGTGTGGTGCCACGCCCGTACCAGGTGGTCGCTACCCGCCTTCGAGGAAGAGTAGGGGCTGCGCGGATCGTAGGGGGTCTCTTCGGTAAAGAAGCCGGTCTCCCCCAGCGAACCGTACACCTCATCCGTGGAGACGTGGTAGAACAGTTTGCCGTCGTGGGCACCCTTCCACGCCTCGCGGGCGGCCTGCAGCAGGGTCGCGGTGCCCACCAGGTTGGTCTTAACAAAGATCAGGGGGTCTTCGATGCTGCGGTCCACGTGGCTTTCCGCCGCCAGGTGCACCACCGTATCGATGGGATAGACCGCGAAGATCTTGCGCATCGCTTCCAGGTCGGTGATGTCGGCCTTGACGAAACTGTAGTTGCTTTCCTCTTCGAGGTCCGCCACGTTCGCCAGGTTACCGGCGTAGGTCAGCGCGTCCAGATTGATGATGCTGTAGTCGGGATACTTATTCACCAGCAGCCGCACTACGTGCGAGCCGATGAAGCCGGCACCTCCCGTTACTAATATGGTCTTGGTGGTCATGCCGCTATTTCATTTAACCAGCCCGCCAGCCGGCGGACAAGTGTAGGGTGACTATAGGGTGTTATGGCTTCAGGATCCAGTTCCGCGGATTCTCCCCGCCGGTAGGCCCGGTAATGTTCTTCTATATAGGTAGCGGCAAGCGCAGGTGCCGTGTCGTACGCAAAGGTCGGACCGCTGCCGGTTTCCGTCAAGATGGCCGCGACATCGCTGTCCTCGGGTCCGAAATTGATCACCGGCCGGCGGACGGCGAGGTACTCGAACAGCTTGCCGGGGATCCGCCCCTTGGCGTTCTCCTGCCGGTTGAGCAGCAGCAGCAGGAGGTGGCTGTTCAGGGTTTCCTGCAGGGCCTTGGTCCGGCTCACCGAACCGGCATAGGTGACTTGCTCCTGGATCCCGTGGCGCTCGACGGACTCCCGGACGCGGTGATCGACCTGTCCGTAGAGCCGCAGCTCAAAGTCGCCGGCAAAGCCATCCACCGTGGCGTTCAGGTGGCGGATGGCCGCGAACAGGACTTCCGGATTGCGGTCGTAGCCCATGATGCCCAGGTGGGTAAGGGTAAATTTGTCGTGCGGTTCCCGCACAAGGCCGGCGTAGTCGTCGGGGTCGTATCCCCAGTACAGGACCCGCACGTCGCGGGCGCCAATGCTTTCCAGGTCGCGTTTCCAGCTCGGGCTGACGATGGTTGTCAGACTAGCTTGCCGGAAGGCTTCCTGCTCCATGCGTTCGTGCCGTTTGCGGGCGGCCGCCGTAAGGCTCAGCAGCTGGTAGTAATCGACCTGCGTCCAGGGATCCTGAAAATCCGCCAGCCAGGGGATGCCGGTTTCCCGGCTTACGCGGGTAGCAATCCGGGTATTGCTGTGGGGGGGGCCGTCGGAGAGGATGGCATCCACCGGATGTTCCCGCAGGTAAGCCAGCAGCCGGTTTACCGAACCGTCGATCCAGGTGGCCCGGGCATCGGGAATGAAGAAGTTACTGCGTACCCATACGGCCAGGCGGTGTTTCCAGCCGCCGGCGGACTCATCCGTATAAAAGACGTTATTGACGTTCTCGTCGGCGGGTTTGCCCATGAACTTCTTGTACCAGGCGTAGGGCTCCCAGATGGGCTGGCGGATGACTTCCAACCCGGCGGGCAGGTCACGGTCGTTGCTGTCGTCCAGGGTGGGATAATGGGCGTCGCGCGCCGTGAAGACCACCGGCTCCCAGCCGTACTGCCGCAGGTACTTGGCGAACTTCAGGCACCGCAGCACGGCGATGCCTCCGGACGGAGGCCAATAGTAGGATATTATAAGTACGCGCATTCCACCGGTCCCTTAGTCATGGCGTGACGCGGCTTCGCCGTCCATGTGTCGGGGCCACTTGTTCCGAGACGCTACCGCGTCGCTATTTCCACCTTGCCAGGATACAGTATTCAACTAGTATTGCCCGTAGCCCCGTCAGGGAGCTTCCGGCAGGGTATTTCCGTCGAGCGGGATCACGTCCTGGGGCCGTACCTCACAGGTCATCAGCCGGGCATCGAGCCCGCCGAAGGAAATAATGAAGGTCTTTTTATTCTTTGCCGACACGTAGTGCCCACGCACCCCGGCCAGTGGACCGCGGCAGATTTCTACCAGGCTCCCCGGGCTTAGGGTTTCCAGCTTCTCTTCCACTACCCATTCCAGGGTATCGTCCGTGGACAACCGCTTGAGCAAATCGATCTCGTAGGGTTTGACCTGCCGGCGTTCGCTGCCCAGTTTTACGAAGCCGAACACAAAGTTCTGCCGCTGCACATCAAGTGCCTGCTGCGCTACGATGCGTACGAAAAGGTAACCACCCAACAGCGGGATCTGCCGGACCCCGGTCTTGGACTTGTAGCGGAAGGGGCGCTCGCGGAGGGGCAGGAAACACTCTACGCCGAGCAAGCCCAGCTGCTTGGCCACCACCTTTTCCTTCCGGTGCCCCACGCGTACGGCAAACCAGCGCGGCTCGTCGACGTGAAGATCGTCCTGGGCAATGGCAGACCGGGAGGATTTCGGGAAAGATTGGGCGGTTACTAACACTCAGGCGGACACTTTAAAGGCTCGGGTTCTCCTTAGAGACCGCAAAGATAAGTCAATAATAGAGAAGGCAGAACGCCACCCGGACATTCTAGCGTACCTGCAACCGGTTCATAATCTAACCTTTCGGAGCAGATTGGCCTAAATTAAGTTGCCCCGATCCGCAAGCGGACCAGGGCAACAATCTTCAATAGGCGTCGGAACACTATGAACACTGAGATCAGCGGGAGATCACAAAGCGCACGGTTTGGGTTTCCTCCCCGTTACGTACCTGCAGGGTGTAGGCACCCGGTACGAAGCTCGACAGATCGAGCCGGTGGTTGGACGATTGCACGGTGCCGGCGTTGGTCACGCGACCCTCGCTGCTGATGATACGGAGCAGTACGTCGCCGCTAAAGTGGGCGGGCAGGTTCACCGAGAGGTAATCGCTGACTACCGGGTTGGGGTACACACTCACGTTGTCGGTCAGTACGTCGTCGTTGCGGGTGATACTCTGGTCGTATCCGCCACCGCAGAAGGACTGCCGCTCGAAACTTCCGATGTCACGGGTACCGCCGAAGACGGCCTGTCCGATCTGGTCGGGCGAGTTGTCCGCCGGGTTACCCATATTGATCACCGGACTGCCACACAGCGGTACGTGAGTCATGGTCATGCCACCATTGTCGCCGAGTTGCCGTAGCATGGCAGACAGGCCCTCCTTATCGGTAGACTGAGCGGGGAACTGGTTCTGCGAATCGTCACCAATGAGGTTATAGCCACCGGAAGTGACCTGTCCGAGCAGGGTACCGAAGTCGTGGGCCAGCTTGGCCCGGTTGTCGGCAACGATCGAGCCCGTGATGGTCAGCATGGCCGCCGGCGTAGCCTGGGCAAAGCCGCCCGCCGCGGGAGCCATGTTACGGGTAATAGTGGTGTTGGTGATCTCGATCATACCGTCGTTGGCAATACCACCACCGACCAGGCCGGCTTCGTTGTTGGAAACGGTGGACCGCATCAGGGTAACCGTACCTCCGGTGTTGTTGGCGATGCCGCCACCGGCGGTCAGCTTACCGCCCGTGGCGGTATTGTAGGCGATGGTGGAACCCTCGATGTCGAGAATGCCGGAGTTATTGAACACGCCGCCGCCGCCGACGCGCCGGTCCAGCATGCCAGGATCCGTTACGCGGTTGTAGAGGATGCTCATGTCCATAATGCTCATCATCGTACCCGACTGGTTCCAGATGCCGCCGCCTTCGTTGGCCGCGACGTTGTAGGTGGCCGAGCCGCCGACGAAGTCGACCGTGCTCATCATACCGGTTACGTGGAAAGCACCCCCATTACCCGGGCTGCTGCCGGCGTCGTTGGATTCGTAATCGCTATAGTTGGAAGCAAAGCTGCCGTCTACGATCTCTACGCCGCCGCCGGCTCGACTGGCCGAGTTACGGATGAGGAGGGTGTTGTCTATGGTCACCGAGCCGTCGGTGCTGAAGACACCGCCGCCGGAGCCAGAGGCACCCGTGGCCTTGTTGTCACGCAACTTCGAGTCGGTCACCATGAGGATACCCCCATTGTTGAAGATACCACCGCCTCCGTTGTCGGCTGCGTTGCCCTCGGCCACGTTGGCCCAGACGGTCACGTTGTTCACTTCCATGACACCGAGGCCGTTCCATAGGCCACCGCCCTCGGCACCCGCCGAGTTGTCCCTCACGGTACCTCCGGTGATGGTCAGGTCGCCGTCGCTGCCCACGTGGATACCCCCGCCGTTACCCGGGGCGGTGTTCACGCGGTTCATTTCAATCTTGGAATCGGTGATCGTTACCATTGATCCGCTTCCGGAAGCGTCCTCGATGCCTCCGCCAGCGCGGTTGGCCTCGTTACCGGATACTTCGACGCCGGTCAGGGTCAGGGTAGCACCGGTATTATTCAGGATACCACCGCCTGATCCTGAGGTACCGGTAGCACGGTTGTTAAGGATGCGTACGTTGTCGCTTAGCAGGATGGTTCCACCACCGTTGTTGTAGAGGCCACCACCGCCCTGGTCGGCGTCATCGCCGAGAGCTACGTTATCGCGAATCAGGGCCTGCTTGATCGTGAGCGTACCCATGCCATTCCAGATACCGCCGCCTTCGGCGCCGGCCCGGTTGGCGTTCACGGTACCGTCGACGATGGTCACGTCGCCGTCGCTGCCGATGTGGATGCCGCCGCCGTTGCCGGGGGACCGGTTGACCACGTTCATCGAGATCCGGGTATCCATAATGGTTACTTCCGAGCCGGCACCGGATGCATCCTCGATACCGCCACCGGCACGGTTAGCCTCGTTTCCGGTGATCCGGGAAGACATCACGATCAGCGTGCCGCCCACGTTGTTGAGGATGCCGCCACCGCTGCCCGCGGCACCGAAGGCGCGGTTGTTCGTCACCCTGACGTTGGTGAGCTCAATGCGGCCGCCGCCGTTGTTGTAGAGTCCTGCCCCGCCCTGATCGGCGGCGTCGCCACCGGCGATGTTGGTGGAGATTTCAGTGTCGGTCACCGAAAGGGTGCCCGTGCCGTTCCAGATGCCGCCGCCTTCCGCACCGGCACAGTTCTCGTTTATGATGCTGCCGGTGACCGTAAGGTTGCCGTCGCCGCCCACGTGGATACCGGCACCGTTGCCGGGGGCGTAGTTGACGCGGTTCTCGGTGATGCGGCTGTCTGTGATGGTGAACATCGAGGACCCGCCCGAGATGTCCTCAATACCGCCGCCGGCCCGGTTGGCGTTGTTGCGCGCAATGGCGCTGCCGCGGACGATCAGCGTGGCTCCGACCCCGTTGAGGATACCCCCGCCGCTGCCGGAAGCTCCGGTGGCCTTATTTTCGGAGATCGACACGCGGTCTTCCACGATGATGGTACCACCACCGTTGTTGTAGAGGCCGCCGCCACCCTGGTCGGCGTCGTTGCCCATGGCGATGTTGCCGCGGATGAGGGTGCCGCCCGTGACGGTCAGTACGCCCTGGTTGTTCCAGATGCCACCGCCTTCGGCGCCAGCCTGGTTGTCGCGGACGGATCCGCCGGTGACCGTCAGGCTGCCGTTGCCGCCGATGTGGATACCGCCGCCGTTACCGGGGGCATTGTTGACCACGTTCTCGTGGATCATGGAGTTGGTGATCGTGAACATCGACCCGTCGTTGGAGATGTCCTCGATGCCGCCGCCCGCCCGGTTGGCTTCGTTGCGGGACACCTCGCTGTCCGTGATCATGAGCGTAGCGCCGATGCCGTTCAGGATACCGCCGCCGCTGCCGGAGGTTCCGGTAGCTTTGTTGTCAAATACGCGGACGTTATTCATCAATTCGATGGTACCGTTACCGTTGCTGTAGAGGCCACCGCCGCCCTGGTCGGCATCGTTGCCCATGGCCACGTTGCCGCGGATGAGGGTCTTGCTGATGCTGAGGGTACCGGAACCGACCCAGATGCCGCCGCCTTCCGCGCCGGCCGTATTGTTGTTTACTACGCCGTCGACCATGGTAAGGCTGCCGTCGCCGCCAATGTGGATACCGCCACCGTTGCCGGGAGCGGTGTATACGACGTTTTCGCGGACCAGGACGTTATTCATCTCGAACATCGTCGCGCCGCCGGAAGCATCCTCAATGCCGCCGCCGGCCCGGTTGGCCTCGTTCTTGCTCACCATGCCGCGGTTAATGGTAAGCGTACCGCCGGCCTCGTTTAGGATACCGCCTCCGGAACCCGAGGTGCCGAGGGCGAAGTTGCCTGTAATCTTGGAGTCGTTGAGGGTCAGCATACCCGCGTTGGCGATACCACCGCCCCCGCGCTGGGCGGAGTTTGCGGTTGACCGGCAATTGCGGATTTCAACCCGGTCGAGGGTCACGTCGGTTCCCCTGCGAATACGGATGCCGCCCCCCTGCAGCTTGCTCATTCCGTCGTAAAGGGTGAGGTCACGCACCATAACGGTAGTCATGCCACCGAACTGGAAGATGCGGTTGACCATGTTGCCACTGATGAGCGTAGTGCCCATGCCATTGCCGGAGATCCAGATGCTCTTGGCCACCGTGATCTGCCCGTTGAGCATGATCGCGTTGCCGTCGAGGCTGCTGCTGAAAACGATCTCGTCCCCGTCCGCGGCCATCATGATCGCCTGCCGCAACGTCCCGCTGCCGCTGTCGGCGGTGGAGGTTACGGTGATGGTTTTGGCCAGGAGGGGATTAAGAGAAAAGAGGCTCAATGCCAGGAGTAGCAGGCATGAGCGGGTCATGTACTTGTGTGCCATAGTAGGTAGTTGGTTAAAAGACAAATCGAGCCAGCCAGAGGGCCAACTACGCCTACCTACGGAAATTATCGCAACAAGGTTTGGTCAACGACCCAAATCTGTTAATTAAAAACTAAATATGGGCGATAAAAAGTATATAATTTTCCCATCTTAATGTACAATAAACTATTGTCGTCACCGCTAATCCGCCGTTCGTCACTAAAAATCAGTACGCGCCGGACCACCGGCGTAATCCCCACTCCGCAGCAAAAAGTAACAGCAGAATGAAGAAGATCCACTTGACGTTCAGCACCGAGCGCGTGGTCACGGTTTCGAAGAGGATGGGCTTTACCGCCTCGCTTTGCCGTAGCGAATCTGCCAGCCCGGTCAGCTCGCCGGGGAATAGTAGTCGCCCCCCGTACCGGTCGCTGAGCTGTCGTAACAACCCGTGATCGGCTTCCAGGGCGTAGCGCTCCACCTCTACGGCCTGCACGCTGAAACGGCCCTCGCTCACCAGCTGCTCACCGTCGCTCGTCGCCGTGGCACGGTACCCGTAGTTGCCTACCGGGAGAGTTCCGGCGTTGAGGGTATAAGCGTTGCTGGTCCGCGTAAAGGTGAAGTCGTACTGCCGGTCTTCGGGACCGGTAATTACCACCCGTGCCTCGGGGTCGTTGACCAGTTCATAACTGCTGTTGTAGAGCTCCCCGTCCAGCTGAACCGGTTTGTTTTCGTCAATGATATTCTCAGCTACGCTTACGCGGAACCGCCGCTTGTCTTCCTGCACCGTCAGGTACTGGGTAAGCTGCCCCATAAGTTCGTCGAACCGGCTGTGGTCCCCGAATTCCAGGTAGTCGTACAACCGCCACTGCCACAGTCCGCTAGCCGTGAGTACCCCGGTGCGGCGGCCCCGGTCGTCCCCCACGACCAACAGGGGAAATTCGGTATCGACGCGGCCGATGCGCTGGTACAGGAGCACGCTGCCACCCGGCCCCACGGTAAACTCTCCGAAGGAGGACTGCAGGGGCGGATAGGTCAGTATGGCCTGCCGCAGTTCGTCGCTCAGCGTGAAGGCACTGAACCCATCCGCCAATCGCGCCGCCACCGCATTGCCCTGCACCTGCGCACTGCCGCCCGGAAAGCGGACCAGGTCCTGCGCGGCGTTGAGCAGGGGAGCGGGCACCCCGGGCCCGGCCACGATCAGGGTTGGTATCCGCTCTTCCCGCAGAGACTCCAGCACCGCGGACATCCGGTGCGCGGCCGACGGCAGCTGGTGCAGGATCACCAGGTCGTAGTCCGCTACCCGCCCCGTGAAGGTCTCCCCGTAGGCCACCTCCACGTCGTTGTTGCGCCCCCCGACGAGCGACTGCCGCAGCGCCGAAATATCGGGGTGGGGGGCATCGGCCAGCACCAGGATCGACTGCCGGGCGTCCAGGATGTCGACGAATATGTCCCGCTGGTTGTTGGCCGTACTCACTTCCTCGCCGATCGGGGCCACCGAGATGCGGTAGCGCTGTACTCCGGCGCGGTCGGCGTCCAGCACCACCTCGCGCGTGGCAAAAAAGTCCGGCCCGTCAATAGTGACTGCCTCCGAGTGAAGCGTGGTCGCGCCCCCCTCACCTACCCTACTCACCGTGAGCGTGGTCCGCTCTCCCGCCGCATTGCGGGCACTGATGTCCACCTGAATGCTGAACTGATCGTCCAGGTAGGCGATGCGGTTGTGGAACACCCGGTTGATGTACAGGTCACGCCGGCGCGTCGTGTCGCCGAGTCCGACCGTATAAATGGGTGCGCGCAGGGGGAAGTCACGGTAGGCGGGGTTAGTGCCCTGGTTATAGATGCCGTCGGTGGCCAGGACAACGGCCCCGAGGTTTTGGTTGCCGTACAGGTCGCCGATCTCGGTGAGAACGCCATCCAGGTCGGTCTGCTTGTCGCTGAAGGTGAGCGGCCCGCCCTCCCGTACGCTGCTGCCGAAGGTATACTCCACTACGCGATAGTCCCGGCTCAGGGCATCGCGCAGCTCCTGCCACTCGGCCACGTAGGCGGTCGTATCCGTCTCCAGCCCGACGGACTCGCTCACGTCCTGGGCCAGGACGATGATGGGGTCCTGCCGGTCCGTCTCCAGGAAGCGGAGTAACGGGGCCAACAGCAGGGCGGCCAGCAGGCTGTAGCCGACGAACCGCAGGCCCGCCAGGAGCCAGACTACCCCCCGGGAGGCCTGCAGGGGCGACCGGTAGTAAAGCAGCAGGCTGACGGCGAGCCCGGCCAGGGCGCAGAGGGCCAGGTACCAGACGGGATATGTGAAGGAGATCGTTTCCAATGCGGGGTGGATTTCAGGGCGGGGCGGCACGCGGGCACCGGCTACTCCACGAACTTATACCCAACGCCGCGGACACTCAGGAAGTGTGTCGGATTTTTCGGGTCCTTTTCGAAGTATTTCCGGAACGAAAGGATGAAGTTATCGATGGTGCGCGTGCTGGGGTAGACGTCGTACCCCCATACGGACTGCAGGATCTGCTGCCGGCTTACGACCTCACCACGGCGCTCCGTCAGCAGTTTCAGCAGCATGGCCTCCTTTTTGGTGAGGGTGAATTCCCGCTGGTTACCGATAGCCTCGTAGGTCGCGAAATTGATCTGGTTATCGCCGAAGGCAAAGAGCTCGGGCTGTACCTCGGGCGACTTGCTGGTGCGCTCGATGAGGCGGTTGACGCGGAGCAGCAATTCCTCGAACACGAAGGGCTTGGTGAGGTAATCGTCGGCGCCCTTCTTCAGCCCCTGGATGCGGTCCTGCGCCTGGTCCTTGGCCGTAAGGAAGATGATGGGCGTATCGCGGTTGGTCAGTCGGATCTGTTCCACGACCTGAAAGCCGTTGACCTCGGGGAGCATGACATCGACGATCATAATGTCGAAGTGCTGTTCGCTGGCGTGCTTAAGGGCCTTGCGTCCGTCCTCCGCCGTCACGACCTCGAAGTTCTCCAGTTCGAAGTTCAGCTTTACCGTCTCACGGATATTCTCTTCGTCTTCAACCAGCAGGATGCGGAGCATGGGCGCGTACTTTAGGAGGGGTACAATCGGCGGAGTACAATGGTTGCGGCGGCGGGCGGCGGGGGTGCCTGCATCCGAATACCGACCTACTGCAAGAGAATTTTTCCGTTCTTTGTTCTTTCCTGCGTTGACCCTCCATACATGAATAACTGGAATTTTTTCCGGGAAGCCGTCAAAAACTTCCGCTCCACGGGGGCCATCGCGCGCGCCTCCCCCGTATTGGTCAAGCGACTTATCGGCAGCATTCCCGGCCGGGTACCGCTGACCGTGATCGAGCTCGGCCCGGGTGAGGGTTGCGTGACCCGCGCGCTTCTCGACAAGCTCGGTCCCGACAGCCGCCTCACCGCCTTCGAGATCAACCCCGCCTTCGTCCGCAGGCTCGAATTGCTCGACGATCAGCGGCTGCGGGTGCTGCCCATCGGGGCCGACCGGCTCACCGATTACTTCGCTCCCGGCTCCGTTGATTTCGTGGTGTCCAGCCTGCCGCTCAGCATGATCGATCAGCCGGTGAAGGAGCGGATCATCCACCAGAGCCAGCGTGTGCTGAAGCCCGGCGGCCAGTTTTTGCAGTACCAGTACGCGCTCCAGGATTACGGCCTGCTCAAGGACTCCTTTCCCCAGGTTTCAATCAGCTTTACCCTGGCCAACCTGCCACCGGCCTTCGTGTACAGCTGCTCGCTGGGACTGTTGTAGGGGCGCGAACGCAGGTGCGGGGTACGCGCGGGGCAGGAAAACCTACCGGATAATGACATTTTCGATCACTACGTCCTCCAGCGGGCGGTTGGCGGGGTCGGTGTCTACCTCCGCAATTCCCTCTACGATGTCCATTCCCGCCGTGACTTCTCCGAATACTGTATAGTCCTGGTCGAGGTCGGGGCGGCCGCCGACGGTGCGGTAGGCTTCCCGCTGGGCGTCGCTGTACTTGATATTCTTGATCCGTTCGACGTTGTCGAGTTGCTGGTCGGTAAAGAGCTCGCCGGTGACGATGTAGAATTGCGATCCGCTGCTCAGCTTCTGGGGGTTGGGGGTTCGGGCGGCGGCCAGCGCTCCCTTCAGGTGCGGCGCGCCGATCTCCGGTTCGAGTTCGTAGCCGGGGCCGCCGCGTCCCAGCGGCATTCCGGCGGGCGCGCCCTTACTGTCCGGATCTCCACCCTGTACCATGAAACCGGGCACTACGCGGTGAAACAGGGTACCGTTGTAGAAGCCTTCCTCGGCCAGCCGGATAAAGTTATCGGTGTGGCGGGGGGTATCCTTATAGAGGAGCACCTCGATGTCGCCGCGGTTGGTCTGGATGGTGGCGCGGGTACCGTTGCCGGAGCCGCAGGACAACAGGCTGAGGGTGAGAAACAGGAGTAGGTAACGCATGGGGCGAAGATAGTTGTTAGCGGGTAGCTTGTGGCATATAGCCACTCGCACGCAACTAGCTGTATGCTACCCGCTAATCCAACCTCCCCTCTTCCTCCTCCAGGGTATCGAAGTAGGCAACGATCTTTGTCCGTAGCAGTTCTTCCTGTCCGCTCAGGTCGGTGGGTGGTATTTTACTGGTCAGCTCGTAGTGGGGCCAGCCGTCGTCGTCGCGGCCGACGAAGCGGTAGTGGCCGTCTTCGGACAGCAGCCGGCAGACGGCAACGTGCATAAGGTCCTGCTTCTCCTCCTTGGAAAAATCGGCCTGCCACCGACCGAGTTCCTGGACGCCGATGAGGAAGAGCAGGGCATTGAGGTCGGGCAGGGAGTCGCGGCGGAAGCGATCCCGGATCAGGTGGCGTACGCGCTGGTAGGCAAAATCGAGTTCCCAGTTACTGGTCGGCATGAATGGATGGCTATGACCGGAGGTAAAAGTTACCTTTGCGGTAGAAACGATTCGGGAGGACCTCATGGTTGACCCACTTAACTTTATTCACCCGCGCTGATGTATTTTTCAACCACTCCGATCGAAGGACTGCTCCTTTTCGAACCCCGCATTTTCGGAGACGAGCGCGGGTACTTCATGGAAACCTACAATGAGCGGACCTTCCGGGAGGCGGGAATCACGAATACCTTCGTGCAGGACAACCAGGCAGCAAGTTCGCGGGGCGTACTGCGGGGGCTTCACCTGCAGCGCGGCGACGATGCGCAGGCCAAGCTGGTGCGCGTCATATCGGGGGAGGTATACGACGTGGCCGTCGACCTCCGGCTGGACTCTCCTACCCGCTACCAGTGGTACGGCGTGTACCTGAACGGTGAAAACCAGCGGCAGCTCTTCGTGCCGCGGGGCTTTGCCCACGGCTATCTGGTCACGTCCGAGCACGCCGTATTCGCCTACAAGTGCGATAATTTCTACGCCCCGGCCGCGGAGGACGGCTTTCGCTACGACGACCCCGCCTTCGGCATCGAATGGCCGGCGGTAGGCCAGGAGTACACTGTGGCCGCGCGTGACCTTAGCTACCCCTGGCTAACCTGAAGGCCCGCCGCGTTGTTAGCGGCGTATGGACACCTCTCATCCCATCCTCTTCTTCGACGGCGTCTGCAATCTTTGCAACGGTTCGATCCAGTTTATCCTCAAGCACGACCACCGGGGGGAACTGCGCTTCGCCAGTCTCCAGTCCGACGTGGCGAAAGAGCTGCTGCCCCCCTTCGGCATCGATCCCGATGCCCTGAACACCGTAGTGCTTTACCACAACGGACAGGTCTACACCCAGAGTAACGCCGTACTGCGTACGCTTAAACTTATGGGCGGTGCGTGGTCATATCTCTATGGGCTGGGGCTCGTCCCCCAGGAACTGCGTAACCTCGTGTACGAGATAATCAGCGACAACCGCTACGCCTGGTTCGGCAAACAGGAGGCCTGCATGCTCCCCCGCCCCGAATGGGAGCCCCGCTTCCTGGACGAGCGCCCCGCCGGAGCGGCCTGACCCCCCCGCACATCGGATGTGGTGCACATCCGATGTGGTTTCGTGCTAGAGGACGGAAATTTCGTGAAAAATTTGATTCCGTTAAGTGCTTTAATTTCCCAAATCCAGTAAATATGGGCCTTCGCGTTTCGGCACATCGGATGTGCCGGACATCCGATGTGCAGTCCGCACGCCGCCGGAGAGCCGTTCAAACTTCCCGGCGGCAACGAATCGGAGGGGTGCACATCCGATGTGCAAGCCGGGGAGGCCAACTTTTCCCAAGAACCCAGGCACCTGCGCCCCCGCCACCTGTAGCCCGTCACTCCGGCAATCCTTGCTACCTTGACCGCATGACGCTAACATTCTGCGGAGCCGCCCGGGAAGTCACCGGGTCGGCCCACCTGCTTACGCTGGACGACGGCTACAAGATCTTGCTCGACTGCGGACTTTACCAGGGACGCAACGCCGACATGGAACACTTTAACGAGAACTGGCGCTTCGACCCCGCGGAGATCGACACCCTCATCCTCTCCCACGCCCACATCGACCACAGCGGACGCATCCCCAAGTTGGTCCGCGACGGCTTCCGCGGCAAGATCTACAGCACCCACGCCACCCGCAGCCTCTGTGCCATCCTGCTACTCGACTCCGCCTTCATTCAGGAGAAGGATGCCGAATACTTCAACCGGAAACACGGCGGAGAAGAAAGCCGCGACCCCCTGTACCGCCGCCCCGACGTGAAGCCCGCCATGGAACGCTTCGTGGGCCTCCCCTACGGGCAGTGGCAAACGGTGCGCCCCGGCGTGGAGGTACAGTTCCGCGACGCGGGCCACATCCTGGGCAGCGCCAGCGTGACGTTGCGCATCCAGCGGGAGGACGGCAACACTACGACCGTCGGCTTTACCGGCGACGTCGGCCGCCCCGACCGACCCATCCTGCGTGACCCACACCGGATGCCCGACTGTGACTACGTCATTTCGGAATCCACCTACGGCGACCGGGAGCACGAGTCTCCACCCAACGAAATGGAACGCTTCCTGCAGGTGATCCGCGACACCTGCGTACGCAAGCGGGGCAAACTGCTCATCCCCGCCTTCAGCGTGGGCCGCACCCAGGAGATCGTCTATATGCTCGACCAGCTGGAGAGCAGCGGAAAACTTCCGAAGATCCCGGTCTTCGTCGACAGTCCGCTGGCCGTGGATGCCACCACCGTCTTCGGTGCCCACCCCGAATGTTACGACCTGGACCTGCAGGAATACCTGCTCGAGGACGATGACCCTTTTGGCTTCAAAAACCTGACCTACACCCAGAGCGTGGAAGAAAGCAAGGCCCTCAACTACCTCGACGGGCCCGCCATCATCATCAGCGCCAGCGGCATGATGAACGCCGGCCGCAGCAAGCACCACCTCGCCAATACGATGGACAATCCCCAGAATACCATCTTCATCGTCGGCTATTGCGCCCCGGGCACCCCCGGCGGCAAGGTCCGCGACGGCGTAGAGGGCATGAAGCTCTACGGGGAGTACCACGAACTGAAGGCAGACGTGGTAGTGATGGATTCCTTCAGCGCCCACGCCGATCGCTCGGAACTGATCAACTTCCTCAATGGACAGCAGGACACGTGCCGGAAGCTGTTCCTGGTTCACGGTACCACGGACCGGATGATCCCCTTCAGCGAGAGCCTCGAGCGGGCCGGCTTCGAAGCGGTCCTGATGCCGGAATTGGGGGACGAAGTACTCCTGTAAGGGGGGTGCTCAGCGCACATCCGAGTAAATTTTTCACGGAATCGGTCGCCAGTAGTTGGCTCTCCGACGTACTTTGCATTCCGTAGCCGGCTCCGGTCGCTCCATGGATTTCGTCGACATGCATTGAAACCCCTCCCCACACCCATAGGGGAAGCACATCATTGCAAACCGACAACCCATACGAGCAAATGCTTTTCAACTCCGTTGAATTCGGCTTTTTCCTCCCCCTCGTTTTTCTGCTGTACTGGTTTGTCTGTCACCGTTCCCTTCGGTTACAGAATTACCTGGTGGTGGCGGCGAGCTACTTCGCGTACGGGTGGTGGGACTGGCGCTTCCTCTCCCTGCTCCTGACGAGTACGGTCGTCGATTATACCCTCGCGCGGCTGATCGGGCGGGCCCGCGAGGCCGGCACCCGAAAGTTGCTGCTGGGCGCCAGCATAGCCGTCAATCTCGGGGTGCTCGCCTACTTCAAGTACTTCAACTTCTTCCTCGACAACTTCGTCCGTGCCTTCACCTTCTTCGGTCACGAGGCCTCCGGCCTGGCCCTTCAGATCATCCTGCCGGTGGGCATCAGCTTCTACACCTTTCAGACGCTGAGCTATACCATCGACGTTTACCGCGGCCGGATACAACCCACCACCGATTTCATCGCGTTCGCCGCCTTCGTCAGCTTCTTCCCCCAGCTCGTGGCCGGCCCCATTGAACGGGCTACGCACCTGCTGCCCCAGTTCCTGCGGCGGCGCACCTTCGATGTGGCCGCGGCCACGGACGGGTGCCGGCAGATCCTGTGGGGACTCTTTAAAAAAGTGGTGATCGCGGACAACTCCGCCATCATCGTCAACGACATCTTCGGCCACTCCGACCAGCTCGGGGGGAGCACCCTGCTGGTGGGGGCCGTATTCTTCGCTTTTCAGATCTACGGCGACTTCTCGGGCTACTCCGACATCGCCATCGGTACGGCCCGCCTGTTCGGCTTCGACCTCATGCAGAATTTCGCCTACCCCTACTTCTCCCGCAACATTGGTGAGTTCTGGCGGCGGTGGCACATCTCGCTCTCCACCTGGTTCAAGGATTACCTGTACATCCCCCTGGGTGGCAGCCGGGGCGGGCAGTTGCGGACGATCCGCAACACCTTCATCATCTTCCTCGTCAGCGGCTTCTGGCACGGTGCCGCCTGGACCTTCGTGATCTGGGGATTCCTCAACGCGCTCTACTTCCTGCCCCTGCTGATACGCAGTACCAACCGCCTGCACCTGGGCACCATCGGGGCGGGGGGCAGTACCGTAACCGCCCGGGACCTCATCGGTGTGGCGTGCACCTTCACGCTGACGGTGCTGGCCTGGATCTTTTTCCGCGCCGACGACGTGGGGCAAGCCATGGCCATACTTGGGGAAATTTTCAGTCCCGGCCTCTTTACCCTGCCGGAGTTCACCCGCCCGCGCACCGTCGTCCTGGTTTCCTGCTTCATTCTTGGGCTGCTCGTCGTTGAGTGGCAGGGACGCGAGCTGCGCCACCCCCTGGAAAATCTGGAAGCAAGCTACGCCTGGGTACCGCGGCAGGCGCTGTATTACGGTACGCTCTTCCTCATCCTGTACTTCTTCGACAACCAACAGCCCTTCGTTTACTTTCAATTCTGAGCCTATGCACACCTTTATCCGCAAAGTGGGCGTCTTCGGCGCCGTCGCCCTTCTCTACTTCACGTTCTGTTTCTGCTACAACCTGTACAGCGTCTCCTACGGCAAGGACAGCCGGGTGGACAGATCCAGTGTGCTGATCGTCGGCGACTCCCACGCCCGCTACGGCATCGATCCCGCCCGCTTCTCCAGCGCGGACAATGTGGCCCAGTCTTCCGAACCCCTGGCCGCGACCTTCTGGAAGCTGGAAAAGCTGCTCCCCATGGTCCGTCCGCAGACCGTCATCGCTACCTTAGCGATGCATAACGTGTCGGGGTATAACGACGTGAATTTCCTCGAATCCCCGCGGCAGAGCGTACACTTCCGGCGGCTCCATTCGATCCTGAATTACCGGGAGTTGGCCAGCAACTTCTCCGTCGACTACAAGAACCTCTCGCGCACCCTCTTTGAGGAAATGGTCCTGCTGCCCAGCACCCACCACCACGCCTACATCGGCACGTTCGAAAACAAGTACGGCACCCGCACCCTCGACCCCGGTGTGACCATCGCCAAGCACTTCTACGACCACGGCCAGGTATCCCACGAATCTCCTACCATGTTTTCCTACCTCGACTCGATCATCAACCTCTGTGCGGAATACGACGTGCAGCTGTACTTCGTCCGCACGCCGGAGCACGAGAATTACCGTTCGCGGATTCCCGCGTACTTTGCCGGCGTAGAAAGAAAACTGACCAACAAGCTTGCCCAACGCTCCGTGCCGTACCTGAATTTTTCCTCGATCGACTTGCCGGAATCAAACTACTACGACGTAGATCACCTCAACGCCCGCGGGGCCACCGTCTTTACCGACACCCTGCTGGCCCGGATCCACTCCATTTGAGGCGGCGGGGCCCCAACGGATTCGCCCGGTGGGTAGGGTTATTCACGGCCGTCTTTCTGGCCGGCTGCCAAGCCGATCTGCCGGCCCCGCCCCCGGAAACTGCCGTCTACCACTGGGAAACGCAGTTGCGGCTGCCCGACAGCCTCCTGCGGGCGCGGCAGGTGCACCGGCTGTACATCAAGGTCTTCGACGTCAGCTACGCCGACGGGCGGCCTACTCCCTCCGCCCTCCTCGAAACGGACCGTGCCGGGTTGCCCGTCGAGGGTGTCCCGGTGGTCTTCCTTACCAACGAGGTGTTCGCGCACCCGCACGCGGGCCTGGCCGCCGACGTGCTGCGGTTACTGGAGCGCCGTTTCCCCTTTCCCTATGCCGAACTGCAGATCGACTGCGACTGGACGGCCGCCACCCGGGCGGCGTACTTTGCCTTCCTGGGTGAACTGGGACGACTCTCCGGCAAGGCGCTGAGCTGTACCGTCCGTCTGCACCAGTACCGCGACCGAGGCACCCAGGGCGTACCCCCGGTCGACCGGGCGGTCCTGATGGCCTACAATACCGGTGACCTCGACCGCTGGGAAACCGAAAATTCCATTTTCGACTCCGCCATCGTCGACGCCTACTTGAACGGGCAGTCGCCGTATCCCCTGCCGCTTGACCTGGCCGTAGCCGCTTATGACTGGGCCGTCGTCTACCGGCGCGGCACCCTGGCCTACCTCGTCAACGAGCCGGACCTGGAAGCCCTGGCCGATACTGCGCGCTTCGCCCGCCTCTCCCCTACCCGTTATCGCCTGGATAGCTCCACCTACTACGGGGGACTCTATCTCTACCGTAACGATCTCCTGAGGCTGGAGAAAGCGACTGCCGCGGAGGCCCGGAGACTGGGCCGTGACGGCTGGCCCCGCGTGGCCAACGCCGGCAGCCGCTACCTTATATACTATCATATCGGCAGCCGGCAGTGGGAATGATCACCGCCGTATCCGTCGGGCGATCGCGTGCCGGCGGACGCGGGTAGCCTCGGCCGCGATGTAGAGGTAATCGTCGTCGTAGATCGCGATGGCTTCGTGCTGGGTGGGTACGGCCCAGGCCAGATTTTTACGCTTCACCCTACCGCCGAGGAAGTGGTCGCCTTCGTAGTCGGTAATCGTAATCAGGCTGGCGGCCCCACTGGGCAGGAAGCCGAGCAGGTTGCGGAAATTATAGGCCACCAGGTACAGTTCCCGCCGCTCCCGGTCCAACGCCGCCCCCGTGATCACCCGCCGGGGCAGGTAGAGGCTGTCGACGTGTTCGGCGACGTAGGTTCCCGGCCTGGCGGGCAGGCGGAAGTGGTGGATATAGAAGGGCCGCTCGTCGAGAAGTACGTCCTTCGTAAATAGGTGGAGAGAACCGTCGGCCACGACCATCGCCTCGCAGTTGTAGTTGCCGGGGGTAGTGATGCCGCCGCCGTCCTGCCCCGGATAGGTAAAGGTGAGTGAGTCGGTATGCCCGGTCTCGCGGTTGTAGCGGTAGATGGCCACGTCCTTCCTGCGTCCGCGGTTGTTGCCGAAGTCGCCGACGTAGAGCAGCCCTTCCTCGTCGGCGCAGATATCCTCGTAGTCCACCGCGCGGGCGTCGAGCGTATCGACGGACAGCAACTCGCCCGCCATATCCGTGGTATAGATGAAGGGGCCGTCGCCGCTGTCGTTATGCCAGATCATTTGTCCGGCTTCGATCACCAGGCCCGAGGCCTCGTTTAGTCGGTCGGGTAGCGCAAATTTTCGCGGAAGATCGGGGGCACCACAACCGAGCAGCAGCAGAAGGGCGAGGGCGCAGGTGCCGGGGCGGGTAAGTAAACGTTTGGCGTACATGGTTCGCAAAATAGGGCCGCGCTGCTACCCCGCACATCGGATGTGGAACGGGTCAATATGGGTCATTTCGCCGCCCTTTTAGGTGGATCACCAATGCCGGCACTAGCTAAACAACTGATTATCAGATATGTAAAAAAATGTACATCGGATGTCGTGGACATCCGATGTTGGGTGGCAGGAAGCTTAACTTTCGCGAAAATCACCCCGCCCCATGCGTACCTGCCTCTGCCTGAGCCTGCTGCTCGCCGCCGCTTGCCTTGCCTCACAAACACCGGCGGAGCGGCTCGGCTACGGTCCCGACGAGAAATTGCTGATCGTACACGCCGACGATCTGGGGGTCACCCACGCCACCAACACCGCAAGTTTCGCCGGACTGCGCCGGGGCAGCATTAGCAGCGCCAGCGTCATGGCCAACACCGCCTGGCTGCCCGAGGTAGCCCGCTTTGCGCGGGAAAACCCCAGCGCCGACCTGGGTATGCACCTCACCCTCACCAGCGAGTGGCCTGACCTCAAGTGGGGTCCCGTAGCGGGAGCGGGACGGGTACCCAGCCTGGTAGATTCCGCGGGCTACCTCCCGGACAACTGCGCCGCCGTAGCCCAAAATGCCGACCCGGAGGAGGTACGGACCGAGCTCATCGCCCAGATCGAGCGGGCCCGCAAACTGGGCATCATCCCCACCCACCTGGACACCCATATGGGTTGCCTGATGGCTACCCCGGCTTTCTTCACCAC
This sequence comes from Lewinella sp. IMCC34183, assembly GCF_003390915.1. Classification (GTDB taxonomy): domain Bacteria; phylum Bacteroidota; class Bacteroidia; order Chitinophagales; family Saprospiraceae; genus Neolewinella. Next base: position 99,219 of record NZ_QMEM01000011.1, read on the forward strand.
CTACCTGGAAACCGGCCGGGCCTATAACATCCCGACCATGCTGCCCCAGGAAGATCTGCAGCGGCTTGCACCGGGCCTGCTGGAGCTCACTACCGGGGAGGACCTGCTCATCGACCGCCTGTTCATGGCCGAGCCCGCCGACCACGCCGGCGGACTGTCGAACTATTACCGCAAGGTACTGACCGAATTACCGCCCGGCATCAACCTGCTCATTATCCACACCGCGGTGGACGGCGCGGAGAGCGGTGCCATGGCCGCGGGCACGGTGGCCTACGGTAATGCGTGGCGGCAGGATGACTACGATTTCGTGACCGGCGAATCATTTACCGAACTGCTTGCGGAGCAAAACATACGACTTGTCACCTGGCGCGAACTGGCCGAGCGCCGGAAGCGCCGGTAGTAGCTAACTTTGCCAGCCACCCGACCGCCATGCCCCAGCGTACCCTCAAACTGATCACCACTACCGACGACGAGCGCCCCGTATACGTAGCCGGCACCTTTAACGACTGGCACGCCCGCGACGAGGCCTACCGCATGGAAGCCGGTGACCGCCCGGGCACCTACCGGTATACGTTTCAGTTCGCCGAGGAGGACGGGCGGGTGGAGTACAAGTACACCCGCGGCGGCTGGGAATCGGTGGAGCTCGGCCCCCATGAGGCGAGCGCCCTCAACCATACCCGCTTCGTACGCGAGCACTGGCTGGTTCCCGACCGCGTGGAGCACTGGGCGAGTCCCGGGCTGGAGTACCGGCCGGAGCTCCTGCCGCACGTCGAGGTGATCCACGAGCACTTCGAGATTCCCGAGCTCATACGTACCCGGCGGGTGGCGGCCCTGCTGCCGCACGACTACTACGCTACCGACAAACGCTATCCGGTCCTCTACCTGCAGGACGGACAAAACCTATTCGACGACTATGCTCCCTACGGCAGCTGGGGGGTGGACAAGCGGCTGGCCCACTTGGCCGAAGAGGGCTACGGCGACCTTATCGTCATTGCGATCGACCACGCCGACACCAAGCGGGTGAGCGAGTTCACGCCCTCCTTCAAGACGCGACTGGGCCGTGGCGAGGGACGGCAGTACGTGCGCTTCCTGGCCGAGCGGCTCAAGCCCTATATCGATGGCCACTTCCGCACCCGGCCGGAACCCGTACATACGGGCATCGGGGGCAGCTCGCTCGGGGGGCTGATCAGCATCTACGCCGGTATCATGTACCCCGAGACCTACCGCAAGCTGATGGTCTTCAGCCCCAGCTTGTGGGTGACCCCCGACATCCCCTTCAACGTGATGAAGCTCACCCGGCAATACCACGGCCGCATGTACCTCTACGGCGGAGAAGCGGAGAGTGCCACAATGGTACCGAATATGGAACGTTTTAAACGACAACTGCTGGAACAGACCGACGCCTCCCAGCTCGAGATTCGTCTGGCCGTGGACCCCCTGGGGCAACACAATGAGGCGCGCTGGGGGCGGGAGTTTCCACAGGCGATCCGGTGGCTGTTTCCCGCAGAACCCGGCTGACCAAAATTCCGTATCTTTGGACAACCTGTCCGCTTTACTCCTTACTACGCTTCCTTGTTGAACCCCTACCGCGCACTTTTCTTCTGTTTGCTGCTCCTTCCCGGTCTGGCAGCCGCCACCTCCCGCTCTGCGGCAGAGCAGCAGGCGACCGCCATCATGGAGCTTACGCGCGAAGAGGTCGAAGCGCGCCTGGCCGCTTTCGACCAGTCCCTGCTGGATTACCGAATGGACGACGCGGTGTACCGCAGGATCGTTAACTATATACAGCACTGGCCGATCTCCAGCGGGCGCATGCTCGGCCGATCGGCCCGCTTCTACCCTATTTTCGAAGAGGAAATCCGCGCGGCGGGCCTGCCGACCGACCTGAAGCACCTTAGCATCGTAGAGAGTGCGCTGCGGTCCTGGGCCGTGAGCCCGGTAGGCGCCGCCGGCCTCTGGCAGCTGATGCCGGAAACCGCCCGCGAGCTGGGCCTCATCGTCACCGACGAGCTCGACGAGCGGCTCGACCCTTCCCTCGGCTGCGCGGCCGGTCTCGACTACCTCCGGATCCAGCACGAGCGGTACGGCGACTGGGCCCTGGCATTAGCGGCCTACAACTCCGGCCCCGGCAATGTCAACCGGGCGATCCGCCGTTCCGGCAGCCGCAACTACTGGAAGTTGCGCCGCTTCCTCCCCCGCGAAACCCGGCAGTACGTTCCCAGCTTCATTGCTGCCGTTTTCCTCATGAATTACCACCACCACTACGGCCTGCCCGCCACGGTACTGCCCCTCGACCAGCAACTCGTAGAGTGGGTGACGGTGTACCGCAAGATGAGCCTCTTCCAGGTCGCCCAGGTCACCGGCCTGCGCCCCGAGGTAGTGTTGGAGATGAACCCACAGTATACCCGTGGCTACCTACCCGGTCTGCGCGGGGGCCACTCCCTCATGCTCCCTAAGCGGGTAATGCCGGCCATGAAGGACTACCTGCAGCGCTTCCCCCGTGACGTAGCCGAGGAAACCATTCACCTGCCCTGGACCCACCCGCTTGCGGGCCGGGGCGAGACGAACCCCGACCAGTACTACGCCCGCTACGACGTGATCGTGGAAGCCGGTGATTCCACCGCCCGCCAGGTAGCGACTCGCTTCCGCCTGCCGGTGGACCAGCTGCTCGTCTGGAGCAATCGGGGCGAGCAGGACTCCCTGCGTACCGGCGAGGTACTGCACTACTACGACGTAGACGCTTACCGCCCCCTCGATCCCCGCGTGTTGGACCGGAAACCCGCCGCCCCCCAGTTGGCGGCCACTACGGTGCAGCGGTTGCAGAAATCGATGCACCGTCACTTCCATCCCCTGCCCGCCCCGGCGCCCACGGCGGCACCACAGGTCCGACGAAAATGGTGGGAGTTCCTGGGCCTGTAAGGACCCGCCCCGCTTCCGGCACTGCACCCGCGCCCCGCCGCGGTTATACGTTTGGTTCGTCCGGCCCATGACGGGGAAAATATCCCCCTGCCGTATCCAATGCCAAAACAAAATTGTTAATTTGCGACCCCCCTTGTTCGTGGGGCGCAGATAAATCGATCATATGAAATTCAATTCGCAGGGTGATGAGGAAGTCACCTACGACGCTATCGTAGTTGGCACCGGCATCAGCGGTGGCTGGGCCACGAAGGAGCTGACCGAAAAGGGGCTCAAGACACTGGTACTGGAAAAGGGCCGCATGGTCCAGCACGGCGATTACCCCACGGCCAACCTCGACACCTGGGACCTCGAACTCCAGAACAACGTGCCGGCCGAGGAAATCAAGGAGCACTACCAGAAGCAGAACCGTACCGGCTATACCGTCAAACCACAGAGCAAGCACTGGTTCGTCAAGGACGACGAGCACCCCTACAGTGAAACCGAGCGCTTCGACTGGATGCGCGGCTACCACGTCGGCGGCCGCTCCATCATGTGGGGCCGCCACAGCTACCGCTGGAGCGACCTGGATTTCCAGGCCAACGCCCGGGACGGAATCGCCACCCCGTGGCCCGTCGGTTACGACGAGATCGACCCCTGGTATACCTACGTCGAGACCTTCGCGGGCATCAGCGGCGAGAAGCTGGGGCTGTCCCAGCTGCCGGACGGCAACTTCCTGCCCATGATGCCCCTCAACTGCGTGGAGGACCAAGTACGCAAAGGCGTGGCCGAGAACATGGGCGGCCGGGTGGTCACCGCCGGTCGCGTAGCCCACCTGACGGCCTACGACCCCAGCGTTCACCTGGGCACCCGCGGGCAGTGCCAGTTCCGTAACCGCTGTATTCGCGGCTGTCCGTACGGCGGCTACTTCTGCAGCCTGTCTTCGACGCTGCCCGTGGCCCGCGGGACCAACAACATGACCCTGCGCCCCAACAGCTCGGTCTATAGTCTCATCTACGACAAGGAAAACAAGCGCGCCCGGGGTGTACGCTTCCGCGACACCGAGACCGGCGAGGACCACGAGGCCTACGCCAAGGTCATTTTCCTCTGCGCATCGGCTATCCCGAGCTCCTACATCGTGATGAATACCGAGCACGAGGAAGGCGTGACGCTCGACACCAGCGGCGAACTCGGCGGCAACGTCATGGACCACCACTTCCGGGTGGGCGCCAACGGAGTCACCGACGATTTCGGCGACAAGATCGAGAAAGGCCGCAAGCCAAACGGGGTTTATATCCCCCGTTACCAGAATCTCGGCGACCGCAACAGCAAGAAAGATTACCTGCGCGGCTTCGGATACCAGGGCGGTGCCGGACGCGGCGGCTGGGGCCACCTGGTCCGCGAGATGAACGTGAAGATCGGACCGGACCTGAAGGACGCGCTCACCCGTCCCGGTAAGTGGAATATGGGCCTCACCGCCTTCGCCGAAACCCTCCCCGACACCAACAACCGGATGACCCTCAACCGCGACGTCCTGGACAAGGATGGACTGCCTACCCTCACCTTCAACGCGAAGTGGGGCGAGAACGAGTACGCCATGGTCGACGACATGATGAACGACGCCGCCGAGATGCTCGAGGCCGCCGGACTCAAGGACGTGCAGACCTACAATGCGCACTCCTACCCCGGCCTCGGTATCCACGAGATGGGCATGGCCCGCATGGGCAGCAGCCCCAGCAACAGCGTGGTCGATAAGCACAACCGCCTGTGGGCCGCCCCGAACGTCTACATGACCGACGGTGCCTTCATGACCTCCGCTGCCTGCGTGAACCCCTCCCTGACCTACATGGCGTTTACGGCCCGCGCCGCGGACCATGCGGTCAACGAACTCAAAAAGATGAACATCTAGGACGATGAAAAGAAGAGAATTACTGCGGTATACCGCCTACATCACCGGCATGGCCGTGAGCGCCCCGGTGGCCTCGGCCCTGCTGGCCGGCTGCAAACGCGACGAAGCCGTCGCGGCGGGCGAAGCCGTCTACACCCCCGACTTCTTCAACGAAAAGGAGTACGAATTCATCTCGCGGCTGTCCGATACGATGATCCCCACCACCGATACCCCCGGGGCCCTCGACGTGGGCGTACCCGAGATGGTAGACAAGATGGTCGGTCAGGTGTACGGCGAAGAAGCGCGCGAAAACTTCCGCGACGGCCTCCAGGAGCTGATGAAGCGCATGGACGGCGAGGATGCCGACAACCCGAGCTTCACCGGACTGGAGAACGACCAGGCCCTGATCTACCTCCAGGACCAGGATATGCACTACAAGGACCCCGACACCGACTGGGATACAATCCCCGAGGTGGAGGCCTCAGCCCGCGCCGTGTACTTCGACCTCAAGTCGCAGATCGTAGGTGCCTGGTTCAACAGCGAACCGATCGGTACGGAGGTGCTCGCTTACGATCCCGTCCCCGGCGAGTACATTCCCTGTGGCGACCTGCAGGAATTGACCGGCGGTAAGGCGTGGGCCATCTGACCCGCTTCCGGCCCCCGGCCGGACGACAAAAGCTTACAGTATCATCAGGGAGTGGGGAGGCGCAAGCCTCCCGCTCCTTTTTTTTATCCCGCCAGGGTACGGTGTACGTCGGTCCGCGCGGCGCGGAAGGCCGGTACCGCCGCGGCCAGTGCCCCGACCACTACGGCGGCTACCAGCAACCAGCCCTCTTCCGGCAAGAAGACCAGCGCACGAAAATCGTAGCGGTACGCCTCCGAGAAGTAGCGGGCGATGAATACCAAACCGAGGTGACTGACAAGCAGGCCCGCCAGCGCACCGGCCACCGCCGTGAGGGTACCCTCCAGCAACAGCAGGCCGAACAGCTTGCCCGGGGCCGCCCCGAGGCTGCGGAGCAGAGCGAGCTCTCCCCGCCGGCGGTCGAGTGATCCGTACAGCCCGATAAAGATGCTGAGGATGCTTACTCCCACGACCACGTAGCCCAGTTGCCGCAGCACCTCCTCACCCTGGCCTACGGTCGCGTATAGCTCGGCCAGCTGAATGCTCGGCGTTACGGCCTGCATCTCCGTGTTCTCATTGATGCTCCGCTGCATGTTCAAGCCTGCGACGCTGGTGCCGCGAAATTTGAGCAGTACCGACGTGATTGACCGGTCGGTGTACTCACTGAGCGGGCCACGGACGTTGTAGTGTTCGCCATCGCGGTGTTCGCCGTCGTGATCGTGATCGTCGTGGCCATGGACGTCGTGCACCGCCCACAGGCTTTCGGTGGGGGTGAGCAGCACCAGGTCGGCAACGGTCCCGGTGGGGGCCAGGATACCCATCACCCGAAAGGCCGGCGCGTCGCGGTGGGTGAGATCATCGTCCTCGATAAGCCCGTGACTGCTCCGAAAGGTGTCCCCTACCTCGAGGGCAAGTTCGCGGGCGGCCGTTGCTCCGGCTACTACGTCCATGACGCTGGACCACATATCACCCTCCGCCAGACTTGCGTCGTACAGGTCGAGGAAGGTGGGTCGGGTACCCACGATGCGCCGCCCCCGGTAGGAATCGCCGAGAGAAAGGGGCACGCCCAATTCTATGTAGGGATGCTCGGGATTGAGGAAGGGGAGCACGCCAGCCAGTGGCACGTTTCCGGTGGGCGAACTGATGTGGTACATGCTCGACATCATAAGCTGGAGCGGGCTGCCCTTGGCCCCCACCACCAGGTCGATGCCGGCCAGGTTGCGGTCAAATTGTTGCTCCAGTTGCCAGTTCAGGAGCAGGATAATACTGATGAGGCCCGCACCAAGGGCGGCGAGCAGTACGCTAAGGGCGGTCGTCCAGGGGCGGTAGAGGAGGTTGCGCCAGGCCAGGGTGAAGAGGGACATGGGCGATCAGTTGGCTGGGGCGGGTTCGGAAAGTTCGACGACCCGGGGAAAGTCCCCGCGCAGCCGTTCGTCGTGGGTCACCACTACCAGCACGGCGCCGAGCTCGGCGGCGCGGCTACGCAGCAGCGCGCTTACCCGGCTGGCGTTGCGGTTGTCGAGGGCGCTGGTGGGCTCGTCTGCCAGAATGAGCTTGGGCCGGTTCACGAGGGCGCGCGCGATGGTGACCCGTTGCTGCTCGCCCACGCTGAGGCGGCCGGGCCGCTGGTCGGCGTACCGGTCGATGCCCAGCCCCTCGAGGGTGGTACGCAGCAGGCGGGTGTCGGGCGGCAGGCCGGCGGTCCGGCGGGCCAGGGCCAGGTTTTCGGTTACCGTGAGTGCCTCCAGGAAGTAGGCGCGCTGGAACACCAGCCCGATGTTCCTCCCCCGGAAGCGGTCGAGCGCCGCACCGCGGAGGGCGGAGTAGTCCGTACCGTCCAGCCGGGTACGCCCGCCGGCGGGCGTGAGTACGCCGGCCAGCAGGTGCAGCCAGGTAGACTTGCCGGCACCGCTGGGGCCGAGCAGCAGGGCCCGGTCGCCGGCCGCGACTTGCAGGTCCGGAAATCGGAAGCTAAGCGCCGCGCCCGGGTAGCGGTAAGTGAGGTCGTGTGTCTCTAGCACGCCCTAAAGGTAAAGCGCCGTGCCGACCCGGAGCTCACCAACAACCGCCCCGTGGTCCTGCGCGTTACCTCTGCCAGAGGCTATGCAAAACAAAACTGTACTCATCACGGGCGCCAACGACGGCATCGGTAAGGCTACGGCCGAGCGCCTGGCACGGAAGGGGGCCCACCTGGTGCTCGCCTGCCGGGACGAGACGAACGCCCAGCGTACGGCCGACTGGCTGGTCAAGACCACCGGCAACGAGAAGATAGATACCCTGCCCCTCGACCTGGCGGACCTGCGGAGCGTACGGTCCGCCTCGGAGCTTTTCCTGGCGGATTACCCCCGCCTGGACGTGCTCATCAACAACGCCGGAGTCTACTGCGAATCGCTGGAACGCACCCGCGACGGCTACGAGTTGCAGTTCGGCGTCAACCACCTCGGGCACTTCCTGCTGACCCTCAACCTCCTGCCCGCCATGCAGTGCGCCAGCCTCTGTAGCCGCGTCATCAACGTGGCCAGCGCCATGCACGCCAATGGGGGCATCGACTTCGGCAACCTGCGCGGCGAGCGGGGCGCGAAGGCCTACGACGGCAGCGCCGCCTACGCCCAGAGCAAACTGGCCAACGTGCTATTCACCAAGGAGCTCAACCGCCGCCACGGGACCGAGCTTACCACCAACTGCCTCCACCCCGGCGTGGTGGGGACTTCCCTGGCCAACAAGAAGGGCAAGCTGCTGACAAAAACCATCTGGTCGCTCTACAAGCCCTTCGCCCGCTCCCCGCGGCGGGGCGCCGATACGAGCGTATACCTGGCCAGCAGCCCGGAAGTGCAGGAAGTCTCGGGCCGCTACTTCAACCCCTCGCAGTGCCTGATCAAGCCCTCGCCCACGGCCTGCAATGCGCAACTCGCCCGACGCCTTTGGGAATACAGTGAAGAGGCCGTAGGGGAATTTCTGCTCTAAACTAGACTAGGTAGTACCTTCGCGCCATGCCACTGGATCAACAGGACGTAGATACTTGGAAGTACGACGAGGCCGGCAAGCCCGTTCCCGAAGTGGAGAAGGAAATGTCCTTCATCGACCACCTCGAGGAATTGCGCTGGCACATCATGCGTGCCCTCGTCGCGATTTGCGTGACGGGTATCCTGCTCTTCATCTTCAACGATTTCTACTTTACGTACATTCTTTACGGCCCGCTGCGCGAGGATTTCCTGAGCTACCGGATGTTCTGCCGGCTGTCCGATTACCTGGGTACCGGCGGTACGCTTTGCTTTCATCCGCCCCAGGTACTGGTGCAGGCTACCGAATTCGGTGAGCAGTTTATTACGGCCGTGAAGATGGCCTTCATCGGGGGCTTTGTCCTCGCCTTTCCGTACGTCTTCTACGAGATCTGGTCGTTCGTGCGGCCCGGCCTCTACCCGGCCGAACAGAAGGCCACGCGGTGGGTGATCGTCATCTGTTCCTTCCTGTTCTTTCTTGGTGTCAGCTTTGGCTTCTTCGTCGTGGCCCCCTTCGGTACCAACTTCCTGATGGGCTTCGAGGTGGGTGGTACGGTCAACCAACCCAAGATGGACTCCGTGATCAGCTACATGATCATGTTCACGCTGCCCGCCGCCCTCATTTTCGAGCTGCCCGTGCTGGTCTACTTCCTGGCGAAGTTCGGACTGATTACCGCCGAGGCCATGCGGCAGTACCGTCGCCATAGTATCATCGGTATCCTCATCCTGTCGGCCCTGCTGACGCCCCCCGACGTAGTCACCCAGATCCTGATCGCGGTACCGCTGTACACTCTTTACGAAATTTCAATCTTCGTCGCCAAGAGCGCGCAACGTCAGTACGAAGCCTCCCTGCAATAGCCGGGCGGCGGTGCGCAGGTGCCGTGTAAATTTAATTCAGCCATGTTTATCATACCACCCTACATCCGCTTCGCGCTGATCGCCGCCGGCCTCATCGGGGGCATCGCCCTGTGGATCTCCTTCGGGTTCTGGTACGGCTTCCCCTTCCTGCTGGCCGGCATCATCCTGCTGCTGGGCTACATCTTCCTCGGTACCGTCGGCCCCGCGGCCAAGGCCGTGCAGGTGCAGGACTTCGACCGCGGCGAAAAGCTCCTCAACCTGACCCTCAAGCCCGAGTGGCTCTACAGCGCCAACCGCGCCTTCTACTACATGATGCGCGGCACCATCGCCCTCAGCCGCAAGGACCTCAATGCCGCCGAAGGCTGGCTGAAGCAGGCCGACAGCATCGACGTACCCACCGCCAATGAGAAGGCCATGCTCAAACTGCAGCTCGCCCAGATCGAGGCCAACCGCCGCAACTTCGGTGCCGCCAAGAAGTACCTCAAGGCCGCCAAGGAAACGAACGTCAAACTGCCCCAGATCACCGAGCAGATCGACATGCTCGACACCGCCCTGCGGCAGTCCGGCCAGGTAAAGGCCGCCCAGCGCATGGGCAAGGAAGGCCACCAGATGATGGCCCGGGGCGGCAAGCGGCGGCGCCCCAAGGGCCGGTAGGGAGGAAATTTACAATTTACGATTTACCAAGTACCATTTACAATTTGCGGCTCTGCTCGCTTCGCTCGTCTGCCGCCTGGGGCAGGCCTGTAGCTTGGCCTTGCTGCATTGGGTAGCCGGATCGGCCCACGTTCAAGTGTGGCCGCCGCACCCGCGGCCCCGCCACGGCGCTACGCCTAGCGAGCTGAGCCGCCAAATGGTACTTGGTAGATGGTACTTGGTAAATCGTACATCTCCTACCCCCCGAGCGCAGCGAGCAAAGCCGCAAATGGTACTTAGTAGATGGTACTTGGTAAATCGTACATCTCCCACCCCGCCGAGCGCAGCGAGCAAAGCCGCAAATGGTAAATTTTAAATTTTAAATCGTACATCTTCCACCCCCCGAGCGCAGCGAGCAAAGCCGCAAATGGTACTTGGTATATGGTACTTAGTAAATCGTACATCTCCCACCCCACGAGCGCAGCGAGCAGAGCCGCAAATTGTAAATTTTACATCTCCTCCCCCACAACCGCAGCAAGTAAGCCGCAAAATGGTACCTGCTAAACCGTAAATCCTACTCTTGCTCTACCTCCACATCCCCTTCTGCAAGCAGGCCTGCAGCTACTGCAACTTCCACTTCAGCACCAACCTGAAGGGTAAGGAAGGGGTATTGGGGGGCATGCTGCGCGAGCTGGCGGTACGGCGGGAAGAACTGCCGGCCGGGTCCGTACCGACCATCTACTTCGGTGGGGGTACGCCCTCGTTACTTTCGGGCGGGGAGCTCGAAGCCTTTTTCCGGGCCCTGCAGGACCACGGCTACTGGAACGGCGCGCCGGACACCGAAATCACCCTGGAGGCCAACCCGGACGACCTGGACGCGGAAACCGTAGCCATGCTGGCCGACAGCCCCGTGAACCGGCTGAGTATCGGCATCCAAAGTTTTGACGAGGAAGACCTCCGGTTCATGCACCGGGCCCATAACGCCCGCGAGGCCCGCTCGGCCGTCGAGAAGGTACGCGCCGCGGGATTCGACAACCTGAGTATCGACCTCATCTACGGCGGACAGACGACCAGCGATGCCACCTGGCGCGAAAACCTCCGCATCGCCACCGACCTCAGCGTGCGCCACATTGCCTCCTACGCCCTGACTGTGGAACCGAAGACGGCCCTGGGCCACCGGGTAGCTACGGGGGCCGTGCCCGACACCGACGACGGAAAGTTTGCCCGGCAGTTCGCCCTGCTGATCGACCACCTGGAAGCGGCCGGTTTCGAGCAGTACGAGATCTCCAACTTCGCGGTGCCCGGCTACCGGAGCCGGCACAACAGCGGCTACTGGACGGGGCAGCCCTACCTCGGCGTGGGCCCGGGCGCGCACAGCTTCGATGGGCACTTCCGTAGGCGCTGGAACGTCAGTAACAACGCACGCTACGCCCGGGCGTGGGAAGACATCACCGACGGAGGAGGCTTCGCTACGGCGCTGGACCTACTCTACGAAGAGGAACACCTGAGCCGCGACGACCGGTACAACGAGTACGTAATGACCGCCCTGCGCCGCCGGGAAGGGGTGGACCTGTCAGAACTGGAAAGCCGGTTCGGCTCCAGTATGCTGCGCCACTTTGTGCGGGAGACGCGTGCCGACCTGACGGCCGGCCGGCTTGAACTGACCCCTGCGGGCGACCGCTGCCGGCTCACCCGAGCGGGACTGCCGCTGGCCGACGGCGTAGCCGCCGCCGCCTTTGTTTAGTTGCGACCCAGCACGTAGCGTACTCCGAGGCCGCCGTAGCCGCCGCCGAAGGAGCTGTAGGAATAATAGTTGGAACTGCCGATAAAGTAGGTCGGCACCCAGTCCAGGCTCACCGAGATCGGGGTATCGGGGAAGGTGTACTGCAGGCCCACGTAGCCGGCCAGACTGAAGGTCGTGTTGCTGCTTTCTACGAAGTCGAAGGTCCAGAACTGGGCCCCTACCCCACCGCCGTAGTAATACTGCAGTCCTTCGACGTCGGAAATGTCCGCGTGGATCTGGTAGGCAGCGTTGATGCTTATCCAGCTGGCCCCGCTGTATCCACGGAAGCCGGCGTAGGCTTCAATGGCCGCGGTTTCGGAGACAAAGGTCTTGTAACTCAGCGAGAGGGGATAGCCCAGGCGCAGGCCGGCGGCGGAGGAGTACTCCTGCGCCGCAGCGGCCAGCGACCCGAGGATAAAGAAGATAAAGAGGGAATAGCGAAGTGTGTTCATAGTGGGTGTGTATGTTGCCTGTTTATGGCCCGCCGGCCACATAGGTTACCCACTACTTTAAACTTTTAGGGCAGAATATACCGGACAGCCAACCCGCCGGAAAACCCACTGAAATTGTGGAAACTCTCCGCCCGCTGGGTGCCGAGGTAAATCGTCGGCCGCCAGTCGAGGCCAAGGGTGATGGGGGTATCGGGAAACACGTATTCCAGCCCCAGATAGCCGGAGAGACTCAGGGTAGCCGAACCCCGGTCGTAATCGTCGTAGCTCCAGAACTGCACACCCGCGCCGGCACCGTAGTACCAGTATAGGTTGTCTACCTCGGGCAGGTCCTGGTGCCGCTGGTAGGCTCCGTTGAGACTGACGGCCCCGTAGCGTCGCCAGCCGCGCCAGCCGACGTAGAGCTCAACGGCATCGGTAGGATTGATGAAGCCCTTGTAGCTGATGGCGCTGGGGTAGGCGCCGCGAATGCCGACGGACTCGGTGTACGCCTGGGCCGATGCGGTGGTGGAAAAGAGGCCGAAGAGCAGGGTGAAAAGGAAAAGACGAAAGACGTTCATAGTGACATTTTGGGGTAGACTGCCATAGACCGCCGGACCGGGCGGATTATTGTGGCGGGGCGGCCAAAAGTACACCGGCGCGGACATCAATAGGGTGAGGGATCCCGGGCCAGCACTTCATCCCAGAAGGATTGAAAGGGACGGCGATGCCGGCTGCAGCGGTATATGGTGGTCCCGAATTCCCGCGCGTAAGGGTCGTCGATGCGATCGACCGGGCGCACCTCCCTAAAGAGCGCTTCGACGTCGGCTCCCAGTTCATCGTTGACGTAGTAGAACACCCCGGCGGGCGGGTCGAACCGCCGGGGTACCCACGCATTGAAGGCATCGCTGAAGGAAATCGGTTTGGGCAGGCCGCGGAGCGGGTTTGCAACAGAATCGCCGCCGCCTTTCCGCAGTTCGCGCGCGATGGTGGCCAGTGCCACCCGCAGTAAGCGCCGTGACGAAACTACAGGAACCGCCACAGTAGCGTACTCGCCATCACTATCGCTATCAGCACGTAAGCGGTAGTCAGCAAGGTACGGTCGCGAGACACGGATGCCCGCAACTCCGCATTGAACCGCTTGCGCACGGCGTCGCTGGCCGTTTGCTCCAGCCCGGCCCGGTTCCCCGTGCCGGACCGCTTCGCGGCATTAAGGAATTTCCGTCCTCCCCTGAGGGCGGCATTGCGTTTGATGGCGGCGTTGGCAGCCGCGGCGGCTCCTCCGAATCCCATGACGATTGGTTTTGTTACAACCTCATAGTAGGGCGTGGAGCGGCGGCTCGCAACTTCCATCGATGACCGAGGACCGACAGTCGACGAAAGGATTTCCCCGGCAATCGGTGTGCCTTTCACCGGATTTCGGCATCTGACGGATAAACCGCTACCGATGGCCTACACCCCCCTCTCGCTCCACATTGCCGCCCCCTGCTCCGAAGACTGGCAGGAAATGCGGCCGGCAGAAAGCGGCTGCCGGTTCTGCTCCTCCTGCCAAAAGCAAGTCACCGACTTCAGCCAACTTACCGACCGGGAGATCGTCCGGCTGATCAAAGATTCGCCGGACGGTATCTGCGGTCGCTTCCGCCAAAGCCAGCTGGACCGCCCCCTGCGGGAATACGTCCCGCCCGCCCCGAAATGGAAAGGCTTGCTGGCTGCCGGTGGACTGTTCGTCGGAGCCGGTGCCACCTTTCTCGCGCACGCCCTGCCCCCGCTACCGGGCATCGAGGTGGTACAGTCGGGCCTCTCTTCGCTGGGCATCACTCACGCACGGGAATCGGGCGTCAGCTCCGGGGTATTCCGGGGCCGGATACTAGACACGGAGGGGGAGGCCATAGTCGGAGCGGAACTCATCGTCCAGGGAACTGACTATACCCTCCATACGGACCAGGACGGACGCTTCTCCTTCTTTGCCGAGAGCGGCCAGCGCTTGCTGATTTACAGCTTCGGCCACCAGGATCGGTGGTACACCATCCGGCAGGGGGATACCGGATTTTATGGTACCGGAGTCGAGTGGCGGCAAGCGCCCGTGGAGCGCCCGGTGGAGATGATGATGACCGGTACGGTGGCAGGTTACGAAGTCCCGCCGCCGCCGCTACCGGGAGAGTGATCCGAATCGAGCAAAGTTCAGCCCCGCGTATGTAATCCGGACAACCGGCGCATCCACCCCTTAAATACGCGCCATGGCTTACACTCCCCTACGCATCTCCGTCCCCGAACCTTGCCACGCGGATTGGCACCGAATGACCCCGGTCGGCGATAATCGTCGACACTGCGCGAGCTGCGACAAGCAGGTAACCGACTTCAGCTGGATGACCGACCGGGAGATTCACCAGCTCGTCACCTCCGCGGGCGGAAATCTCTGCGGCCGGTTTCGGCGGGACCAGCTCGACCGCCCCATCCGCGCCTACGTCGCTCCCCGTACGGGGTGGCGGGCGGTGGCCGCGGGTGCGGGGCTGCTATTGGGGGGCGGGCTCGCCGGGCAGGCCGCACCGGGTGCTCCAGCCGTCGATTCATTGCCTCCCGCTCCCGCCTTATGCCTGCCGGTAAGCCCCGACATCGCTCCACCGGCAAGTACGGCAAGAAACCTGGTCGGGACCGTAACCGACGCGGAAGGTGTTCCCCTGATCGGCACCACGGTACGGGTTGCCGGGACCGAAACCGGCACGGTCGCTGACCTGGATGGCAACTTCCGGATCTCACCATCCGTGGGTCAGCGCGTTGTCCTGAGCTACCTGGGTTACGAGCCGTTGGAAGTTCCGGTGCTCGAGCAAGACGCGGGCGAGCCGGAAACGCCGAAGCGGTACGTGCTCTCCCCCGCCACCAACGAACTCGAATCCGTCACGGTGGTAGCCGGTCGTGTCGAGTATACCCTCGGGCGCGCCATTGCCGTAACGTACCAGACCTATTCGGAAGAAGAGGAACCGGTGAAAGCGACCTCCGGCCTTTCCGTTTACCCGTCCCCCTTTACCGACCGGCTCAACGTGCATTTTCCGGCAGGGGACGCGCCGGGAGTCGCTGCGACCATCACCCCCCAGTTGTTCGCTCCCGACGGCCGGATGCTGCGGGAGTGGCCCCCACAAACCTACGTCGGCGGGACGGTGCCCATCGAGTTGGCGCTCGGTAGCCTCCGGCTGGCCCCCGGATCATATATCCTCCGCTTGACGGATCGGTCAGGCCGGGTCTACAGCCGCGTGGTACTCCACCGATGAACAAACCGTGCACGTAAGCTGATCTGAAGGGTATGTCCACTTCCGCCACCCGCCTGCTGCGCGAGCGTATCGTGCTGATCTTCGACTTCGACGATACCCTCGGCCCGAATACGAACAAGACCTACCTGGAGCACCTCGGTCTGTCCTATGAGGACTTTAGCGCCCGCGCCGCAAAGCGGGAACAGGAATACTGGCAATCTCCGCTCGCCAAGGCGGACCTGCTGCGGGAGTACAGCCACCGGGAGGATAGTCCGGTCAACCGAAAGTCGATGGAGGAACTCGGGCGGGAATATCCCCTCTTCCCCGGTGCCGACAAGATGGTCGACTGCCTGAAGGACTACGCCAAGGAGAAAGACGAAGGCGTGGATCTGGAGTTCGTTTTGCTGACCGCCGGCTTCAAGACCATCCCCGAGAGTTCCGTGATCGGGAAGCAGTTTGACCGGGTATACGGCGGGGAGTACGAGTTCGACCGGGAAGGCCGCATCCTCTGCGCCCGCCGGGTCATCAGCCACGTTGACAAGGTGCATTACATCAAGCAACTGGTCGAGGGCCTCGACCTCGACAAGGCCAGCGAACTCGAAAATACCTACATAGACCACGATCCGCAGAACAACTACGTACCGATGGCGCAGGTCATCTACGTAGGCGACGGCAACAGCGACATGTCCGCCTTCCAGATCGTCGAGGAGGGCGGCGGTGTGGGCATCGCCATCGACCCCGACGACGACGGTGAGTGGGAGAATTACGAGGACATGAGCCGCGGCCGGCGTGTCCACAACCTGGCCCCCGCCGACTACCGCGAAGACAGCGAGCTGATCAAGACCCTGAAGCTGTCGATCGACATGATGATCAGCCGTATCCAGTTGTTGCGCCTGGGTAAGGGGAAATGATTTTGGACGTAGGATATTCGGCCCTAGTTCAGTGGGTCTGAAGACTTCCACGTCCAACAGTTGCTCGCTGTTCATTGACCGCTCGCTGCGCTCGCGTGGGCATCGGGCCTGGACGCCCTCCGCCCGGGGTATATCGGGTTGAGGGCCTCGGGCCCGAGCGCTACCCAAGCAGGAAGTTACGTTGCTGCGCCACCGGAAATACCCGCAAACACGCTGCCACTCGCTCCGCTCGCATGGGCATCGGGCCTGGAGGCCCTCCACCCGGGTATATCGGGTTGAGGGCCTCGGGCCCGATCGCTACCCAAGCAGGAAGTTACGTTGCTGCGCCACCGGGAATACCCGCAAACACGCTGCCACTCGCTGCGCTCGCGTGGGCTTCGGGCCTGGAGGCCCTCCGCCCGGGGTATATTGGGTTGAGGGCCTCAGGCCCGAGCGCTACCCAAGCAGGAAGTTACGTTGCTGCGCCACCGGAAATACCCGCAAACACGCTGCCACTCGCTGCGCTCGCGTAGGCATCGGGCCTGGAGGCCCTCCACCCGGGGTATATCGGGTTGAGGGCCTCGGGCCCGATCGCTACCCAAGCAGGAAGTTACGTTGCTGCGCCACCGGGAATACCCGCAAACACGCTGCCACTCGCTGCGCTCGCGTGGGCTTCGGGCCTGGAGGCCCTCCGCCCGGGGTATATTGGGTTGAGGGCCTCAGGCCCGAGCGCTACCCAAGCAGGAAGTTACGTTGCTGCGCCACCGGAAATACCCGCAAACACGCTGCCACTCGCTGCGCTCGCGTAGGCATCGGGCCTGGAGGCCCTCCACCCGGGGTATATCGGGTTGAGGGCCTCGGGCCCGA
>NZ_QMEM01000012.1 GCF_003390915.1 Lewinella sp. IMCC34183
CGCTGGCGCGCAACCACCGGCGGCTGCAGGAGTGGCCGGAGGTCTACCCGAGTCGGCAAGCCATGGTTGAACACCCGTTCGGCACCATTAAGCGATCGTGGGGCGCCTACTTCACGCTGGTGAGGGGCCTGGAAGCGGTCGACGGGGAGTACAGTTTACTAGCCTGCTGCTACAACCTGCGGCGTAGCGTGTCTATAATCGGCGTTCCGGAACTGTTACGGCGGCTGAAGAGCCGTTTTTTGGCTGAAAATGGGCTCGTGTGGGCGTTCGTAGGGCCTCTTGGGAGCCTCGTAGCGGCATTATGCGGCCATTTTGCGGCGATACTGGATCGAAAGCCGGATCGGAGGAATTTTGCCTAGCTTGGGCGGGAGCTTTTGCACGGCCTCCCGTTGGGCGAAATGCCGACATTAGGCCGGCACAAATACAAACCAATAACTGTATAATTATACTTGAATGACATTTGAACGATTAGAAACGATATTATTACCAGCGATCAAAATTTGCCAAAAGCAAGCCATAGAGTTTAAAAAGATGTTTGGCGAAGACCTGTTGACTATTGGCCCAGTTCACGAATCCAGAGTTATTGAATTAGAAAGGCACATCAAGCAGTCAATTCCTGATTTTTACCGGAAGTTCCTTGAAAGATACAATCCACATGGGTTAGAGATAATGATGACAGGCATTTATGGACTAGAAGAAATCAGGAATGTTTACGATAACCACCATAGTGGCATGAATATCTTCAAGAACGGGTATATACCGATTATTGGCGATAACTCAGGAAACATTTTATGTGTCCGGTCAGACCAGAAAGAAAACGTTACCTTGTATATTGCTGATCATGAACAAGATTTTACCCTCGATGCATTTGATAGTCTTGAAAGATTTTTAGTAGAACTAGTCGATCAAAAATTGAATTGACAGGTGATGGTTAAATTTAAGTTCACTTGTTCATATTCCATTATCACATCACTAATTGCTTTAACCAGTATATTGCACTTCGCCGCATGTCTTTCAATTGAAGAGAAAAATGCAGAAAATGTGTTCAACACCAACTGCGAGATACGAGTGATTCAAACTTCCCAATACTCAAGAGTAAGTGGCGTTGATCTGCCAGGCTACTACTATTCAATTGCGGATACAACTTTTGTTGTATGGCTAACATGGGATCAACGAAGAATCATTGATAAATCTTGGCGAATGAGCACAAGAGCTTATTCAAGCCTATATGTTAATAAAATAGGGCAATCGACACTAGATACCCTGTCCAACACTAAGACTTATTCAGTATATGAGAATCGATGGAACGCCATATATAGGGTCCGTGAAGATTTGAACGATAGTTCCGTGACAATAACCTATCACTGCCCGAATTGACACAGAGATATGTTATACAAATATTGTTTTATTGACAAAGCTTATCAATTTTAAGCAATAAGTGAGAACACCAACTTAAAAGTAATTCGCCCAACACCGCGCCCAGCGTCAACCGGGGCTGGGCGCGGTGAAACTAGTGATTGCTATTGGCGTCCGGGTTCGTCCCGTCGTCAATGGCCCGAAAGCTCCCGCTGGTCGGTTTCGGTCCATGTCGCCGCGCCGCCCCCTCCTGGGTGTGGTTATAGTTGGTACCTTTGAATAAGAAATGCCCCGGTTGCGTGGGCGCAATCGTTGGGCGCCAGACCGCCATCAAAGGCGGTCCGAAGACAGCCGCTCTCGCCTCAAAATAAATGGTAGCAAGCTTATCAAGCTTGACGAACGATAACAAGTAGTATTGTTACGGTTGAAAGATACCCGTCCCAAATGCTACAATGAGCCTTACCTTTTTAGGTTCTATAATGTTTTTGAGCATTTCAGCAAAAAGTCTCCCTTGAAATGTGAAGTCCTGGAAACTTTGGATGATACAGCCTCACTAGTTACTTGTTACCAAGCTAGGTTTGAGACTCAGGTAATCATACTATTAGGGTTTTTATGGAACCTGTATATTGATAAATTGGATGAAGATTCAAGACAATATGTTTATCAATCGTTGAATAGGCCATCTATAGGGACTGTTGTCGAGTTGTGCAGGACTCTTGACATCGAATCAAAGTATTTAGGGAATTCAAACATCAATCAGTCACTAAATAAATATCCTCATATTCGCAACGAGTTTATAGGGCATGGATATGTATTTAAAGATGGTGTGAAAGAGCTGTGTTCCCAACTTAATGAGTTATCGCATATATTGGCGAAACACATAAGAATATTGAGTCAAGAATACGATCTTATTAGCGTGCAGAAACTTACCGATAAAGGATACAAAGGCATTAACTACCGAAACGATGGGCAAAAAGTTACTGCATGGTTTTATCCCAAATCAGACAACAATGCTCTCAAAAGTGATAGCCTCTATTTAGTAGATAAGTTCGATGATTTCCATAGGTTATCCCCTTTCATTTTAATATCTAATTTCGGAAAAAATATATACGTATTTTCTAGTGTTGACGAGTATTTAACTGGGCGAGTAAGATATAATCGATTACTTGAAACTGATAAATTTTCATTAGATTGTAAAGAGTTTGAAAATGTCAGCATGTCAAATGATGGATTAAAAAACAAATCAATTAACGGCACTATTCGGAATGTTTATAGGAATAATTTTAAGAAGTACATCGATACAGGGTTAAAAAAAGACATAGTTTCGTTTTTAAAGAAGAACGAAAGTTCTAACAGCGCTACAATTTGGGGTCATGGCGGAGTAGGTAAAACTGCGACTATACAGAGTATAGCAGACGATTTAAGTGCTGAACATGAAAAACACTTTGAATATATTATTTTCGTTTCTGCAAAGGACAGAAAATACGACTATATAAAGGGTTCAATTACAGAAATAGAAGATAATATATCTACATATATAGAGCTAGTCGAAATCATTAATCAAGTTGTTTTTGGGGTGAGCAACATGGATATAAATCGTATCCTTGCTTATGATGGTAAGATGCTGATTATAATAGACGATTTTGAGACATTTAGTTTTGAAGAGAAGGAAAACATAAAGTCATTTACAAAGCAGTTGAGTATTAATCATTTTAAGATTATTATTACCACTCGATCCAACACTACAATAGGTATTCAATTTCAGACTAACGAATTGTCAATACAAAAGACGACAGAATTTCTGAAGC
The DNA here is from genome assembly GCF_003390915.1 of Lewinella sp. IMCC34183. Classification (GTDB taxonomy): domain Bacteria; phylum Bacteroidota; class Bacteroidia; order Chitinophagales; family Saprospiraceae; genus Neolewinella. The sequence continues at coordinate 3,165 of NZ_QMEM01000012.1, forward strand.
AAACATTAGATAATGAAGGTATCCCACTCGGCCTTATTAGTACTCAACGGATTGATGGAAACAAGAAAAAGATTCATAATATTACTAGTGGACGACCATTATTCATTTATCAACTCGCATATGTAATTGCGAAAAAAGATTTAGAGACGGCCTTATCATACGATATAAATAGTACCAAAGCAGCAATAGAATTTCTCTATGGACGAATCTATAATTATCTAAGCGATACTTCTCAAGACCTGTTTATAGTTATGAGTGCTTTGGTTACAGAAAAAGACTTGAGTAATGTAATCTCAAAAGTTCAATATGCCCTAAATCTTGATAGTGACATTAAACACTTTAATGAGTCATTAGATGAATTAATTAAACTTAAAGTCATTGAAATTGACGATGATAGAAAGATTTTCACAATATATTCAACTGATATCTTAATTATAATGAAATCATACTTTGAAAAGCGATCCTCGTCTTTCAAAGGTAATGTTATGCAGCGCATAGCACAGGTTAACCAAGATAAAGATGTTGATATCGAGTATTCACTTCTTAAAACCGCTCACAACAATAGATTGACAAGGAATGAGGTAACAGTTATAGATAGCTATAAGCAGATCTTAAACCGAGCTACTGCCAGCAAAACTATAAAATTAGAAGCGATTCTTGCTCTTACTGCTTATCTGAATGAAAAAGGGCTTAGACGGGAAGCGTTAGACATTTTTGAGTTGCATAATCCAAAATTTATTGTAATTACTCAGAGCAGCCGAGCAGATAAAGTGGAATATGCAAACTACACTAAAATGTGGGCAACATATAGCTATGGTGGTGGAACATTCAAGGAAAAGCGTAAAGCAGTCAATATCTTAGGTAACTACATCTCAGTAGGCATAAATTATGATGAAAATATTGATTTAGAACTTGCTGGTCTACTTTTACAGTACCGTTCTTGGCTTTATATAGCCAACAAGCAAGAAAACCTTTCTAGGTTGCAATTTAAAGAGATAAATAAGGGGGAGTTTAGTAAAGTTAAAGCCGAATTGATTAAAGAATGTAAGGCAATATTTCATCGACATGGGAACCATTTAGTTCAGAAAGTAATGCAAATCAAACTTTCAGATGTATCTTCCGCAGCTAGACAAAATATTGTGATTGCCTTTTACAATTATGTGGAAGTACTAGTCGATTTAAACAAATTCCAAGAGGCTTTAAGCATATGCGACTATGTGCTAGATTACGGCCCCCAGCACTTTTCAGCACAGTTCAACCGTAAAAAGTCACATGTTGCAAAGAGGATGAAACATAAACGGCCGAGCATTAAGAAGCGCCCTAGAAGATAAATAATATATCGCCCAACATTGCGCCATCGTCAAGCCGGCGGTGGTGCTTTTGGGTGCCGACGATGCATTTATAAGCTACCTAAAGCTGGTAAAGATCTGCACTGCTGGTTGGTGGTATCCGGCCTGCGTAGGCGCCCCCGTTGGCGGCCATTGGCACTTTAGCCCGCGGCCTGATGCCAACTTAGTTGCGCATCTCCGTACCCGGGCTAAGGTCTGACCGGTAATCGCCGGGACTGCGCCATTCTGCAGCGAATCGACAAGTGGCGGGCTGAAGCCCGGCCACCTGCGCTTCGCTCCGCAGAAGGCGCAATCCGCCAGAGGAAAGCAGGGTGCACCGGCCACGTCCGCCAACACGGCGCCTACGTCAATCCGGGGGCTCCGTGGTCGAAGAGAAGCGTCGGGGTGACGGTAATGGCCATTGCGCCGGCGTTCTCAATGGTGCAAAAGCCCGTGTACGCTTCCCCTAAGCCGCAACCACTCTAAAGTAGAAATTCTCGTTGGCAATTTCGTAGGATTCCGGACTCTGGTAACCCAGGCTCCGGTGGGGTCGATCGTAGTTGTAGGTCAGTGACCACTGCTGGAGCTGGTCGTTGAGCTCATCCAGACTAGCGAACCAGCACTCATTCAAGCACTCAACCCGCAGCGTCTTGTTAAGGCGCTCGATCAGCCCGTTCTGGCTTGGCTTGCCGGGTTGGATGTGTTTGAGTTCGATAGCGTGGTCTGCGGCCCACTGCCGTAATTGATGACTGATGAACTCCGGGCCGTTGTCACACCATATGTAAGCGGGGCACCCGCGGACTCCCAGTAATTGATCCAGTACTTCGATCAGCTTACGCGCCGAGATACTGGGATAAGCCTCCGTCCACAGCGCCTTGCGGGAACCTTCGTCCATCACGTTGATGATCCGCACCGGCTGTTGCTGCGGACCGACCACCCAATCGCTGACAAAATCCATCGCCCAGCCCTCGTTGATCCCGTCGGGAGGCAACAGTTCCCGGTATTCCCGCCGGATCCGGGCGCGCTTGGGTGGTAAGCGTAGGTGAAGTCCCGATGCGGTCCAGATCCGGTAGACCCGTTTATGATTGATGACGTGGCCCTGATTACGCAGGTAGTAAAAGATCATCCAGAAGCCCCAGGCCAGGAAGCGTTGGGCGGTACGCTCCAGTAAATCCTGCAACTCCCAGTCCCGCTCTTCAAAGCGAAAGCCCAGGCGGCGGTGATGGTAGGTCTGGCGGCGAAAGCCCAGGACGCGGCAGTTGCGGCGCACACTTTGCCGACGCTGCTGCCTGATCTGATCGATCATTGCTTCTTGGCGTCCTGGGCTTGCCACTTTTTTAGCATGGCATAACCATCTGACAGGATGCCGTGATCAATACTGAGTTCGGCGTACATCTTCTTCAGCCGGGCGTTCTCCGCCTCCAGCTGCTTGAGCCGGCGCTTCGTCTCATCGGCCTCCTCGGCCTGTTCCTTCTTCCACTTGTAGAAGGTAGCCGCGCTGATCTGATGCTGGCGACAGAGATCGGCTACGCTGGTCCCGGCGTCGTGCCGGGCCAAGATCTCAAGCCTCTGGGTGGGGGTAAACTTGCTTTTCCGCATGGTAAAACCACTTTTGACGGGTGAACTAATTTAGGGTTAGTTCTACTTTTGGATGGTTGCACTTTTGGGGAAGCGTACACCATCTACCGCTGCCGGCTCCTGGGCGTTAGGTACTCGACCTGGCCCCCACCCCTCAAGCATTTCTTCAAGCCGGGATGTAACGCTCACCATCGCCAGGTAATACAGATGCAACCGGACCACCGTAACGGAAGGTACGGAAACTGCCCACCCGGATGGACCGCTTCCATTACCTAAGACAGTAGTGATCCCCCAAGCATCACCAGTTCTAGGGATTGTTATAGGTCATAACATTTAAAAGTTGCTTTGGTCACCTATAAAGACTAAGTTATAATCCAAATCACCCGGAAAATTTCTCTGCCATGCCTGAACAGCACGATGTAAAGATTCTTCAGTGGCCCAGCAGCAACGCACTATTGGAACACCGCTTCCAGCTCGACGAGCCCTGCCCGGTTGCCATCATCTTCGATGAGAAGCCTGCCATGGTCAAAGTTACTGCCACCCCGGAGCAGCCGGTCCACATGAAGATGGACATGGACATGGACATGAACGTACGGGCACGCGAACCCTTCCCCGTTTGTATCCGCATCTGTGAGCCGATCTGCGCGGTCAGCGATTATACGGTCGGTCTGAACTTGCTGGGCCAGCCGCTTCTCCAGATCGCCGTGAAGGGCACCACCACCCTGGGAGACTGTAAACCGGAGCGGGAGCGGACCACCTGCGTGGATTTCGCCGGCCGTAAGCCGCAGGAGACCGTACCGCCTCCCCTGAACGTAGGTATTGTCAGCATCACCCCCCTCGCCGAGGAGGGTACCCTCCAGATGGTTTCCTTCATATCCGAGCCCGAGAAAATTCAGCTGCTGATCCCCGATCGGGGTCTGCGGTTCCGCTTCGCCCAGCCCGTAGCGGATGTGCGCATGAAGGTCGCCAGCTTCGGCGGTCCGGTGCTGGAAGCCACCGCCCTTTCCGCCGGGGTAGTTACCCACTCTGCTGCCCACAACGTGGGTAGCCTAGCCCGGGAAATTCTAGTGCCGGGAGACAGTATCGACACGATCACCCTGAAGGGGGGATCGAATGAGGCAGTACTCATCGAAATATGCTATTCGCGCGGCCGCGCAGCGGGCTCATCTCCGACTGGCCCGGACGTGACCCTTATATGATCCGCCCGTAAACCACCCGTCTTCTCACCCACCTTTCAAACTACCTATCCATGTCTACGAACCATTCCACCAAGCCGGGTTCGGACACCTTCATGGGCCGGATGGATGCCGGCCGCTTCGTCGCCGGCGCCAGCAGTATCGTCAGCCGGGCCGTCGACATCCTGGAAGAAAACCTGGCCGAGGGCATCGTCGTCGCCAAACGCCTGGAACGCAAGGTCATCGACGTCGAGCAGGCCCGGGGTACCGATGATCAGGCCGTGATGAACCGCTTCCGCAAGGATGCGCACGAGGCCCTCGATATCTTTTTCGACGCCCTCTCCACGGCTACCCACTCCCTGAATACCCTGGTCGAACGCGTCGCCGAAGCACAGCCTTCGCCCCCTCCAACCACCGCTGCCAAAGCTCCGGTACTCTCGCCGGAAACTCCCCTGGCGGCCGGCGAAAAAACGGAGATTCCCCTCCGCCTGGAAAATGATAACCGGGAGCGGGAAATGGTGGTCGAATTCCGGTCCGCCGACCTCACCACTCCCGAGGGTACCGCCCTCCGGGGCCGGAATATTCGTTTCTCCCCCAAAAAACTGCGGATCCCACCCGGCGGACGGGGGGAAATGACCGTACTGGTAACGGCCCCGAAGCGGGCCGCCGCGGGCCGCTATTCCGGATTCATTGAGGACAAATCCATCGCCGGACTCCGGGCTACCCTTGTAGTGGACATCAGCACCTAGCTACCATGACGGCCTCACCCTACACCACCCTACAGCAGGGTCTGGCTACTTACCAGGCCCTTACCGCCGAGCGGCTGCACGCCTATATCCCCCGCACGGAGCCCCGCCGCTTCCTCTACGACCTGGTCAACGATTACCCCCAACGGGGTGGCAAGGGCTTTCGCCCGGGCCTCTGCATCGCCACCTGCCAGGCCTTGGGCGGCCACCTGGAACGAGTACTCAACTCGGCCGTGGCCCTGGAACTGTTCCACAACGCCTTCCTGGTGCACGACGATATCGAGGACGAGAGCCTTCTCCGTCGCGGCCGGCCGACCATGCACCAGAGTTACGGGACCGGTATCGCGATCAACGTCGGAGACGCCATGAACGTGCTTAGTATCCGGCCACTGATGGATAACCTGCAAACGCTCGGCCCCAACCTGACCTGGCGCATTTTCACCCAGATCGAGCATATGGTCCGCCAGACCGTCGAGGGGCAGGCGCTCGAACTCGGTTGGCGCCGTGAGAACAGCCTGGACCTGACTGAGCGGGATTACCTCAACATGATCCTCAAGAAAACCTGCTGGTACACCTGCATCCATCCCATGCGGATCGGCGCGCTGATCGCCACGGGTGACGATACCGACCTCGAACGCTTCAACCGCCTTGGGTACTACCTGGGGGCGTCCTTCCAGATTCAGGACGACCTGCTCAACCTGGTCGGTGACGTCGAACGCTACGGGAAGGAGATTGGCGGCGATCTGGTGGAGGGCAAGCGTACGCTAATGCTGATCTACCTGCTGCGGGACTGTAGCGCCGCGGAGCGAAAACGCCTGGAAACGCTGCTGCATCCCGACCGGCACGTTGCCGACGCCGAGCTGATCCACGAGATCATGGGCCTGATGCACAAGTATGGCTCCATCCCGGAGGCACAACGGGCGGCCCGCCAACTCGCCGGTGCGGCTCTGAACGAGTTTACCCGCCTCTTCGCGGGGGTAGCCGCCTCTCCGCATCGCGACTTCCTGCAGGATTTTGTCCTCTACATGATTCAACGTAACCACTAACCACGCCCGGCTACCATGATTACCCTCCAACAAACCCAAGCTGCGGACTGCGACGTACTCGTGGTCGGCGCCGGGCCCGGCGGTGCAGCTACGGCCACCTACCTCGCCCGCGCCGGCTGGCGGGTGACCCTGATCGACGCCGCGACCTTTCCCCGCGACAAGGTTTGTGGCGACTTCGTAGGCCCCGTAGCGCTCGACGAGCTGAACCGACTTGGACTGACGGGCACCGCCGGCTTTCCCCGCACCAACGTGGTCACCCGCGCGGCCTTCCACCTCAACGGCAAGGAATTGCTGCGGCGGGACCTCCCCGGCGGCGCGGAGGGCCTGCCGCCCTACGGACGGGTCATTCCGCGGTTACTGCTGGATGATTGGATCCTACGGGGGGCGGTGAACGCGGGTGCCGGGTTGGTGGAGAATTGCCGCTTTCTCAGCTACGCCACCGACGATGACGGGGTGACGGTCATGACGCGCTACCGGGGGGAGGAACGTCGGTTCCGCACCCGGCTCCTGGTGGCCGCCGACGGCAGTCACTCCTCGGTGGGCCGCCAGCTAACGGGGAACAAGTACCCCGCAGACAGCAAGATCGTGGCCGTGCGGGCCTACTGCGAGGGCGTCACCGGGGCTGCAGAGCAGGCCGACCTCTACTTTAACGGCGACAGCTTCCCGGGCTACTACTGGTACTTTCCCACCGGACCGGATACGGCCAACCTGGGCGTCGGGATGGTGCTGGAAACGCTACCCCCGTCGGAGGATCACCTGAAGGCACTGCTGAAGGACGTCATGGCCAACGACCCAGTACTGCGGGCCCGGCTAAAGGACGCGCGGATCGTGGGGAAGGTGCTGGGCTGGCCTTTGTCCACCTACGACCCCGGATACCCCATCTTCGCCGACCGGATGCTGCTGGTGGGGGATGCCGCCGGCCTAATCAACTCCCTGAACGGGGAGGGCATACAGTACGCGCTACTGAGCGGCCGGTGGGCAGCCGAGGCCGCCGCCGAGTGCCTGCGTGCCGATACCCTCGATGCGGCCGCACTCGGTCGCTACCGTCGCCGGGTAATGGATGAAATCGGCTACGACCTCGCCCTCTCCCGGCTTATCATCCAGTTTATCCGGAACCGGCAACTCAACCCCCTGTGGCTCAAACTGCTGGAGATCATCGTCACCCGCGCCCGGCAGGACGACGGCTACGCCGATACCGCCGGGGGCGTGCTGGCGGGTACGGTACCCGCGAAAGAAGTACTCAGCCCGGATTTTCTTATAAAGACAATTTTTCAGGGTGGCGTTACACTGGGCCTGGATGGTGTAGCGGAAGTTTTGCGCGGACCGGTGCGGTGGGGCCACCTCCTACGGGACTCCGCCCGCTTTTCCGCCCGCCTGGGCCGTCACGTGGCCGAAGATCCCCGGGGCTACGCCCGGTGGGTCACGGGAGTCGCCCGCGACGGCCTTGGGCTGGCCGGCAGCGCAGTCGCCGACCTGCTACCGACGCGACCGCCGGACCGCACCGAAAGGGTATCCCCGCCACCGGCCGTCAACCTGATCGATACACTACCCACCTCCTGATTCCAATTGCCGACAACCATGGAAAAGAGAACTACCATCACCACCTATCCCGAACTCCGCGAGCGGGCTCCGGAGATCGTCGCGGCCCACGGCGACGATCCGCGCCTGGCCACCGCCGCCCTGGCAAATCCGGTCCTGGCGCTGGAGGCGGCCGGGTACGACCTGGCCCCGGACCTCCGGGAAACGCTGGAAGAGCGCCTACGCTTCGGCGAGGTTAACTACAAGCGATTACTTGACATCCGCAAACAACTGCGCGCCAGCGGTGGGGGAGCGGTCGATCCCCTGGACCCGGTCGCCACCCACGCCCTGATCGACCGCCTCAGCGATCGCTCCCATCCGTATACGCCACCCACCAAGTCCTCCCGGTCCCTCAAGATCCAGGCGGACGAGCTGCACGAAGCGCCCGGTCGCGACGACCTGGAAGACCGGCTGGAGGAACACCCCCTCGTTGCCGAAGTATTGGAATACCGCCGCATCTACCGTACCTCGCCGCCGTTCGCTTCCCGCGACGACTTTCAGCGACTGATGGAGGTCGACCTGACCTGCAACGGAACCATCCGGCTCCAAGACGTCCGCTTCAGCTACCGACAACCTGGGGCGTAGACCGGTCGGTGCATTCTCCGCACCCGCGCACGCGCCATCCCCTGAATTTCTCGTATCCGACAGCACAGTGCCGCCCCCCCCCCCCCCCGCGGACGGCCACCGTAGTGCTGCCTCCCAAACGCAAACCGTCATGGCCAACACCCAAGGATTTGAAATCGTATCCGAACTAACCCAAACTACCCTGCTCAACCTGCTGCGCGCCGCCTGGAAATCGGCCGACGACGACAGCGGTGAAGGGGTGATCCCCGAGATGATGAGTATTCCCCCGGGAACCAGTTTCGGGCCGTACAGCGTGCGCGCCGGGACCGTGCAGATCCCGCAAGACGGACTCGGACTGGAGATGAACGTCCCCCTCGATGGCATCGACGTGCTGCTGAACGACGTGCTGTTTCACGTGGAGATCGAGGACCCTCCCGTGGAATCGGCCACCTTCTTCGACCTGCGGGCCGACCTGCGGATCCCGACCCCCATCCGGGCGCTCGACGAAACGGACGTGTACGCCGTCTTTGAGGACCTAGCTCCAGACGCGGTGGGGGTGACGATTACCAGCGGCGATCCCATCGGACCGATCACCGCGGCGGCGGTAGAGGAATACATCTACGGCAAATTTGCCGATCCTTCCTTCGTGCGCATCATCGATTCCGTGCCGGTCAACTTTCCGCCCTACTCCATGACGGCACGTCTGGAGCTCTACGGCGACCCGAATACCCCCGGTCAGCAGATCGGCGTCAGTTTTCCATCGGCTGATGTCATCGATCTTGCCATTCCCTGTTACCTGCGCCTGTACAACATCACGGGAGGCTCCGGCATTACCGCGCTTAAGACACCGATGGGGACCAACGGAACCCTCCGCGTGACCGCCCCCTACGGAACCGACGCCGCCGGGGTGACCGCGGGCTTCGGCAGCGCGGTGGTCGCCCTGGAAAATCTGCAACCCGCCACCGACCCCACCGAAGCGGCCAACTACGCCGCCAACAAGAACCTGCTGAGTTTTGCAGGCTACGACCTGGACGCGCTCATTATCGGTGCCTTCGCGGCAACCGCCACGAGCCACATCCGTACCCAGATCGGTGACGTAACCGTACCGGTACCCTCCCTCGCGGGCATCGAGCAGTTCATTAGCCAGCAAGTGCGGTCGGAGCTCGTTAACCGCCGGCGCATCTTCATCTGGCGACCGGATCCGCCGACGGACGGGGACGTTACCGTTTCGGACGTCACGGTTGCGGCCCTGAGCGACGCGCTCGCCCTGGGACTGAACGCCGGTGGCGGGGCCAATGCCGACGCCCTGGTCAATTTCGTGCCCGCCGACCGGGATTTCGCCGTTGCCCTCTCCGCCCAGCGGGTCCTGGCCGCCCTGGAGGAAGTGAAGTGCGAAACCTTCGGAAGCCTTTGCGGTCCGAACCCCTCCGCGCACACCTTGGACGAGCGGATTGAGGGCAAGACCGTACGGCTCAATCGCCTGGAGTTCAGTCTGCGTAACGGATCCATCCGGATGGAAGGGTCGGTTACGGTCGTGGACGCCCTCCTGGGGTGTATTGACGTCGACGCTACCTTTTCCGCGGACGCCGGACTGCGGTGGATCGATAACGCCGACGGTACCCAACGTATCGAGCCCTTCCTGATCGGCGACCCCGATACCGATCTACCGTGGTACGCCTGGCTGCTGGCCATCCTGACCGGTCTGCTCACCATTGGCGTCGTTGGGGCGATCATCGGCGTGGTCATCGTGGCCATTGTCGAAAACGTCGCCGAGAAGATCGGGGCCCGGGTCGCACGGGACGAGGTAAGCGACCAGCTTAAGGTTCTTTCCGCCTGGCCCCAGAACCTGGATAATATCGGGGAGGTTGAAGCCCGCTTCCTCAACGACATCGGGATCTCCCCCGACGGTATTCTCTTCGCGGGCAGCATGCTGATCACCAGCGTCCACGCCCTGACACTCAGTTCGCCGGCGGCCGGCAACGGACCCTACGCCGCGGTCGGGGGGCAACTGGTCAACTTTAACGGGGGGACTTCGGTGGCGGATACGCAGGTGCGGTGGGACTTCGACGACGGGCAGGCGGCACTGACCCGTAATCCCGACCACCGCTACGGGAAGAGTGGACTCTACGTAGCCAAGCACCGGGTAGAAGTCACCCAGGAGGGGGGCGTCACGACCAATTACTTCGCGGCCGTCCGGGTCACGAACGTGGCGCCCGTCGTACAGCTGCCCGCCGAGCTGCACCTGCTGGAGGGGGAAAACTTCCGCATCACCGGGACCTTCACCGACCAGAACTGGCTCGATACCCACACCGCGGAGGTTGATTTCGGGGACAACACCCGGCCCGCAGCCGCCTCCGTCACCGAAACCCACAACGAACCACAGGCCGAGGGCGAGGCCACCGCCGAACACGCCTACTGCGACAACGGAACGTACACGATCCGGCTTCGTGTACGCGATGACGTGGGGGCGATCGGTACGGCCACGATGCGTGCCATCGTCGAAAACGTGGCGCCCACCCTGGAACTACCGGCCCGCCTAAATACCCTGGTCGACCAGCCCGTCCGGCTGCAGGCAAGCTTTACGGACCCCGGCTGGTGCGATACCCATACGGGTGAGTGGGATCCGGGCGACTGCAGTCCACCGCGCGCGGCCGTTATCGAGCAGACCTGCGCGGCACCGGCCACGGAGGGGACGGCCGGTATCGTGCACTACTACCGAAGCTGCGGCCGCTACGAAAGCCGGCTGACGGTAGCGGACGATGACGGTGCCACGGCCGAGGCCAGCCAGATCGTGAACGTAAACCGTCTGGTAAACCCTGACTTTGAGGAAGGCTTTTACCTCGTGCCGGAGGTGGGGCGCAACGAGTTGCGCGTCGCCAACGGTTGGCGGCCGTACTACGCCCACCTGGCGTCCATCACACCGGATAGCGAGTCCGGCAAACGTATCCGGATGGAGGCGCGGGAAATGGAAGTCAGCCAAAGCCGCCGCGCCCAGGCCGTGCTGACCGAGGGGGCGGTGATTGCGGGAATCATGCAGACCGTCCGGGTCAATCCGGGTTGGGAATATGAATTCACGGGGGCTTTCCACCTGCCGCACGAGGTTTCCAGCGCACGTATGCGCCTGGGGATCCACCCCTCGGGTACGACCAACCCGAAGGCGCCGGCCGTACAGTGGGTGTCGGCGCCGGCCGGGGGGCACTGGCGCAACCTCTCTACGCGCATCCGGGCGACCGGTGGGGAGATCACCGTTTTCATGGGCCTGGAGGAGTGGCGGTACGGCATGAATACGGTATTTCTGGACCGTGCCCGACTGTACCAGATCCAACCGACCGACTGCCCGCCCCCGCAGGAAGCGCCCGAGGAACCCACCTGCCTGGATTTTTCCACCTTTGAATTTGGTACCACCTTCGAGCGGGCGTTTACCTTCCACGACTTTGTACTGTCCCCGGTCAGCGGACCGCTGCGGATAGTGGATTACGGCGCCCCCCCCGAAGAGCTGAAACTAGCCTTCGGGGACAAGGGGGTGGAAATTACCTTTCCCCGCGCTACGGATGCCTTCTCTCTCCTGGTCAACAACTACGCCGGGCGAAGCCTGGAGGTCAGTTTGCTCCGCGAGGGGGAGGTGACGGAGCAGCGCGTGGAGATAGTCTACCAGGATGCCAAACAATTCATCTACACCAGCCCCGGCACCACGGGCGTACGCGTCGCCGGTGGAGGAAACGAAGCCGCCGTGGTCCGGATCTGCCTGGACGTAGTCCCGCCGGGCTGACCCGGAGGCCGGCGGAAGGGTAGGGCAGGGCAGCGAAGAGAGAACTCCGGTAGCTCTCCCGCCGGGATAGGCGATAAAAATTCGTAAAAAGCTTGGAGGTTTGCGCCGCGAAAGGGTTCGCCCCCTGCCAATCATTTGGTATTACGGTACGCGCAGCGGCCGAAGACAACGGCAATTAGGGGACCCTCGTGACGTCGATGTCACCAGCGGAGAGGCGGAACGATTTCCCGCAAGGAGCTGTGCCACGAAAACGGGGTCAACCTCATCTATGCCACCGCCCCCATCTTCCGCGAGGCCAACCCGGGCTGGGTGGCGCGGATGCGGGAACTGACCCAGCCCCCGACCTATTTCTACGCCCACGATGTAGCGGAGGAGGCCTACCGCGACCCCACAAACTTCGCCGCTCACAGCCACCTCAACACCGGGGGCGCAGAGGTGTATACCCGCGACATCATTCAATTCATGCGTACGGATAACCTGGTACCCGATCCCCACGGAGAACGGTAGCGCCCCCCAACGATCTGCCACCGCACCCGCGGCCCCGCCATAAATTGAGTGCGGGGCGGACGCGGGTGCCATGACCGGGATCTTCCGCCCGTCCCGTACCTTGGAGGCCGGCGAAAGTGCGCCTCCCGTACCCGCACGGGTGCGGCCTTTCCGTATTACGCTCACCCCCAGAGAATTATCCCATGACACGTGAAGAACTAGAGAAAACCGACACCGGCAGACTCGCCTCCTTTGAGGGCCGCAATAACCTGCTGGTTTCCTTTGGGGGCATCCAGCAGGGACTTGGGATGCCCGTATTTGAATTCTTCAATTCGATCTCGGATATACCCTGCGACAAGATCTACCTCCGGGATTTCCACCAGGCGTGGTACCAGAAGGGGGTCGACGCGGAACTGGACCACGTGGACCAGGTGACGACTTACCTGCGGGATACCATCCGGGAGAAGAACTACGACAACGTCTGTTTCCTCGGCAATTCCATGGGGGGCTACGCGGCTATCCTTTTCGGTACGCTGCTCAACGTGGATACGGTGATTTCCTTCGCCCCGCAGACCTTCATCGGGCGCTTCCGGCGGCTGCTCACCTTCGACCGTCGCTGGTCGGGACAACTATCCGATGTTTACGCCTACGATCGGAAGCGACCCGAGTACTTCGACCTGAAGGAGCAGTTGGCGGCGGCGGCCCCCTACGCTACCCGCATCAATCTTTACTATTCCCCGCAGCACCGTCTCGACCGCAAGCACGCCGAGCGTTTGCGGGAATCGGCAAATGTCACCCTTCACCCGGTAGATGAGGGGGGCCACGCAGTGGTCAAGGTGATCCGCGACCGGGGGGAACTGAAGTCCCTCATCCAGAATACCTTCCAGCAGGCCCGGAAACCCGGTAACTAGCAGGGGCTGGGGTAGGGAAGAAGGGGAGGGTCGCAAATAAAGCGGCCTGCTCCCGTACCAATCGATCACTAAGCAGATTGCCGGCCCACGGCCGCACGGAAGCGTGTCGTTCGCCCGGTAACAGGCAGAAGGTGGGTGTGCGGCGAATCGCACCAGATAGGGAAGATCTACCCAAGGCTGGACAGCTTATAACTGACCAGCTCACACCGATTGGCGCTGCCGAAATTCCCCGGGCGGTAGCCTTCCGTAGCCGGTGTGGGGGTGGTGGTAGTTGAAGTCCTGGGGGAAGTGACCTCAACTCCAAAACCGCCTCCCCATCGGACCTGCGATGCCCGCGAAGGGTGGGAAACCGACAATCGAATCGGTAACTTGATCCGTCAGCGACCGCAAACGGCCGAGTCCGCTAATTTTTTGTCTACATTGAATGGGCACCAAGCCCGTTTTCCTTCGCGTCCACACGCTTTCCCACCGAATAGAAAAGTACCTATGAACCTCCGACAACTGCTTTTGGCCATCTGTGCAACCGGTTTCATCCTTTCCTCCGCCACCGCCCAGTACGCGCCCATCAGGAACGATACCTTCTGGGATACTGAAAGCGGCGAGCCCCTGTACAGCCAGGGTGGGGGGATCTTCAAATTTCCCGATCCGGAGACCGGAGAAGAGAAATATTACTGGTACGGGGTACATTACAAACAGGCAGAACTGTACCGGGAGGATCCCTCCGTCACGCAGGACCGGAACAACTTCGAGGGCGTAAATTGCTACTCGTCTACCGACCTGGTCAATTGGGAATTTGAGGCGGACGTGCTCACCCCGGACGAAGTATTCGGGGAGGCGGAACGTCGTTACGGCTGGCTCGGTCGCATGGGCGTAGCGTACGTGGCGGAGGCCGACCAGTACGTCCTCATCATCCAGCACAACGCCCGGGTACTCTTTGCGGTGGCGGATTCTCCGCTCGGACCCTTCAACGTGAGTCACCACAAGAGCATGGAGGAGTGGATCGGAACCTCCAACACCGGCGATCAGACGGTCTTTACCGACGAGGATACCGGCAAATCCTACCTGGTGTACAGCTACGGAAAGGGCCGGCACAAAATCTTCATCTCCGAGATCGGTTTGCAGAACGACACCCTTACGCTGCTGGACTACAAGCAGGTATTTGCGGGTAACGGCCGCGAGGGCAACTGCATGTTTAAGTACCGGGGCAAATACTACCTCGCGGCGTCCCAGCTGTACGGATGGGACGGGTCACTTCCCTACTTCCTCGTAGCTGACGACATCATGGGGCCCTACCTCCCGGAAAACGATATGCAAGTATTCCCCGGGGCGGAAGAGGATTACGCACACATCTCCCAAACCGGCTTCTTTTACACCGTACGGGGCACCGAAGAGGAAACGGTAATCTTCTGCGGCGACCGCTGGGCCAACTTTGCGGGCAACGGCCTAGGCTACAATCAGTGGGTTCCGCTCTCCTTCGATGAGTATACCCCCTACTTCAACTCCCTCAACTCCTGGTTGCTAAACGAAGAAACGGGCGAGTGGAAAGTAGCCGATGACAACAACTACGTCAAAAATCCCAGTTTTGAGGCCGACCGGAAATTGATGCCCAGTACGGTCAAGCCCGTACAGACCCGACTGATCGGCTGGATAACCGAGGTGCTGGCCGGTACGGAAATTTCCCTTGATTCGCTCTCACCCGTCCTGAACCACGAGAATAGCCGGGCCGAGCGCCAACGTGTCGTCGGCGAACGCAGCCTGAATATCAGCGATAGGGTAAGCTTTAAGCGAAACGTACACCAGACCATCGCTTCCTCCCCGTACGTCGTGCTTCCAAACGGACGGTATACACTCACCGCCAAGGTCAAAAACAGTGAAGGGTTCAACGCCCTGGAAATGTACGCCGAGTCGGGGGGAGAACGGTTCAGTGTAAGCGTGACGGAAGCAAACGAAGACTGGACCACCCTCCGGATCGACGCGATTTTGGTCACGGACAACCAGGTTGAGATTGGATTTCTGGCGGATGGCCGCGCCGGCGCATTCTGCCGCGTGGACGACGTCTCGTTCGTCCTGGAATAGTCACCGGGTTCCTTGGCTGATCATTGCAACCGATAGCAATTTATCAATCCTACCTATCTTACTGACGGCTCCCGCACCGTCCCGCGCTGCTGCCGTAGCGGTGGCTGCCGGGCCCGCCGGAAGGGCGGTGGCCGTAAAACTTACACCGATCATGCACAAGTACATTTTTTCCCTGGCCGTCATCCTGGGTTGTTGGGTGCCGCTCCGCGCACAGCAGACCGACGCCAATACCCCGCTTCACCTTTCCCGGCCCGACTACCAGGTTCCCTACGGGATACCCTCCACGGAATCTATTGCCGGGGTGCTGGACCGGGTATACGGCTACCTGGAGGAGGCCTCGCCGGCGGCAGTGGTCCACAGCGGGTCGGGGGAACCGATCAGTGACTTCTCTACCCTCCGGGCCTCGGACGACATCGCTTTCCAGCAGGCCGACTTCCGCCTCGTCAGTTACGAATGGGGAGTGACCTACGCCGGCATGCTTGCGGCCGCGGCCAGCACCGGGGATGATAAGTACGCCGACTACGTCAACCGCCGTATGGCACTCCTGGCCGATCTCCACCCGGTGGTTTCGCGGCTGGAGGCGGAGGACCCCTCCTTCCGGCATCCCATGCGGTCCGTGCTGCACCCCCACGCCCTGGACGATGCCGGGGCCATTTGCGCGGCCATGATCAAGGCCAAGCGCGCCGGATTCGGGGGCGACCTGGACCCCATGATCGAGAATTTTGTTTCCTACATCAGCGACGACCAGCAACGGCTTGCCGACGGTACTTTCGCCCGCAACCGCCCAATGACCAATTCGCTGTGGCTGGATGACCTGTTTATGAGTGTGCCAGCCCTGGCGCAGGCCGGTGAATACACCGGTAATGCGGCCTACTTCGACGATGCGGTACTTCAGGTCCTGCAGTTCTCCGAACGGATGTTCAACGAAGAAAAGGGCCTCTACATGCACGCCTGGATCGAGGGGACCGACCACCATCCCCAGTTCCACTGGGGGCGGGCCAACGGATGGGCCATCATGACGATGGTGGAACTGCTCGAGGTGCTGCCCGAGGATCATGCCGGCCGGGAAGAGGTGCTCGCCTACCTCCGCAAGCACATCGCCGGACTGGCCAGCTACCAGTCTCCGGAGGGGCTATGGCACCAGTTGCTGGACCGGAACGACTCTTACCTGGAAACCTCCGCCACGGCCATCTTCACCTTTGCCATCGCCCGCGCGATCAATAGAGGATACATCGATGCCCGCGCCTACGGTCCGGTGGCCACTCTCGGGTGGAACGCCGTCACGACCAAGGTGAACGGCAGGGGACAGGTGGAAGGTACCTGCGTGGGCACCGGCATGGGCTTCGATCCGGCCTTCTACTACTACCGGCCGGTGAACGTGTACGCCGCCCACGGCTACGGACCCGTGCTGCTGGCCGGCGCCGAAATGATCACCTTGCTTGAGAACTCCTTCGCGCGGATGAACGACAGCGCGGTGCAGTTCTACGACCATGAGATCCCCGGCGACGCACCCATCTTCGAGGAGAACTAGTACCCTCACTCATTCACTCACTCACCCGTACCGTCCCGCAATCCGACCAACTCCCGACCCATGCTTCGCCACGCCATTCCCGGACTTTTAATCTTGCTCCTCGCCATCGTCACCGTCCCGCTGGGCGCCCAGATCGGGACGCGCTTCCCGTCCGAGCGGCAGGTCATCGCGGACCCCGTGACCGGTCACGAGTTGATCTTTCTGACCGGAGCCGGGGGCGGAGATTCCAAGATATACCCCACCCATAATCAGTGGACCGCCGACGGGGAGTGGCTCATCTTCCGCTCCGACCGCGTGGCCGGTGAGGCCATGGCCGTCCACGAAGCCAGCGGTGCGCTCGTACAGGTTACTGAGGGCGGCTACGTGGGCATGCTGACCGTCGCCAGGAAGGAGATGAAGCTGTACTTCATGCGTAAGGCGGCGGGGGACCGGGAAGGGGCCATGGAACTTGTAGTCGTGGACCTCGACCGGCTCTTTGCCGATAGTGAGTCCGGGGATCTGCGCGCTGCCGGTACCTACCAACACACTATCGGCACGATCCCCGCTTCCTGGGGCGCCCACGGTGACCTCGCGCTGGACGCCGAAGAAGACCGGCTGTACTTCCGCACCGGTGCGGAACACGCCGCCGAATACCTGGCCGAAGGAACGGAGCTGGAAGCGGACTTTGGGCCCCGCGGTATGGGGGCCGGTCCGGGGGGCATCGCCCAGCTGGACATCGCGACCGGAGCGATCAGCCACGTGGTGTCGGTGCCGTTTCAAGTAGGGCACATACAGACCAATCCGTGGGTAGCGGGACAGATCATTTTCTGCTGGGAAACCGGCGGCAAATCTCCCCAGCGCACCTGGATCGTTCAGGCGGACGGCTCCGGGCTGCGGCCGCTGTATCCCGAAGCCGATTACGAATGGGTGACCCACGAAGCCTTGATCGGCCCCGACGAGGTCGCATTTGCCATCATGGGGCACCGCAGTATCGATGCTTCCGACCAGGGAGGGCCGGGGCAGGAGAAGGAGTGGGGGCCCAGTGGTACCCGAGAGAAGCCTACCGGTCTCGGGATCGTGAACATCACCACGCGGGAAATGAAGATCGCCGGGCAAACGGATGCGGGTAGCGGGCTCTGGCACGTACACGGTTCCCCAGACGGGCGCTTTGCGGTGGGCGATGATTTTTCCCGTAGCGTATACCTCATCGATCGGCATACCGAGGAAATGATGCTCTTGTCGACGGGGCACAAGACTACCGCGGCCGATCACCCGCACCCCACTTTCAGTCCGGACGGGACCAAAATCGAAATCCAGTCGGCCATGCTGGCCGAAGACGGTCGTACCCTAAGTATCTGCATCATTCCCGTGCCGGACGCGTGGCTGAGCCGCTGAGCGCTCCGGCTAGCTGTTTACGTGCGCGTAAAGAACCGACTGAGGAAGGAGGCTGTCCGGATCGCCATCCGTTTGCGCTCCGCCTTTGACTCCGGGAACAGGCGGATCGGATGGCTGACGTGCTGCCAGTAGAGCTTGTCCGCGAAGCCCGGTCGCTGACCGGTCGAGATCAGGTTGCGCAGGTAGTTCTTCTGCCACGGCTTGCTGCGGCCGGCGGCATGCGACATGACGTACCCGAATTTGCCAAAATCCATCGCGTCGCGGCCCATGATGCTGACGTGCTCCGTCAGGTCCTTGGCCACGTTGAGGGCATCCTGGTCCATAAAGTGGAACATATTCCACCGGTCCGCGATGCCGATGCGGTCCTGCCGTCCCGTATTGAGCTTCATGTGCTCTTGAATGGTCTTCCAGAGACCGGCGAAGTCCCGGTACCGGCGGTTAATGCCCACGAAGCCGCCGTTGACGTAGACGTCGTCCTTGGGTACGTAATCGATGCCGAAACCGGCGTAGTACTCAGCCCACTGCCGGCGGAGCGGGTGGCTGGTATGTACCGGTGAGTTCATATCCTCGCACAGGGCCACGCCCCCCCGGGCCCACTCCTCGAAGTGTTTCGGCGCGGCCTTCACCACAATATCGCAGTCGATATAGAAGACGTTCTCGATCGTATCGCCGAAGCGTTCCCAAACCTGCTCGATAAGCTGGGGTTTGATGTTGGCCAGCATCTCGTCGGTGCCCTGCCGTACGAAGTGAATGGACATCCCCTCCGCCACGTCATAAATCGCGGTGCCGCTGGCGTCGGGGCTGATCCCGTTAGTCCACGGGGGCAGCGGACCCCGGTAGCCGGCGTACAGTACACCGCGGTAGCCTTGATGATAGAGGGAATTCGCGAGGGCGCCGACGCCGAGGTGGTAATCACGCTCGAATACCGTACAAAATACGCTCTGGGTAGGGGTCATCGTCGGACGTAAGTCTCTGGGTAAGTATCTTTCATGAGGACCGTTGTACCGCGTCCGCAGGGTGCGGACGCGGCTCGACAGGTTATTAACCGGTCTTACCCCGCCAGTAGTACCCGGCTGCTGTCCTTTTGGACAACCTTCAGGTGGTCGGGTACGGACACTCCAGGGCCTCAACGGATGATTGGAGGCTAAGTTCGGAACCCGGGCGTAAGGATCAGGGCAGGCCGTGCAGCCCATCCCACCGGATGGCCCAGCCCGCCGGAAAACCCCCATCCGCCATGAGGGCCAGTGCCGCGAGCAATCCACCGTTACCCGGCAGGTACAGGCGCAGATTGTCCCGCTGGTAGTTGTGGCCGTTGGGCAGGTAGCTGTTTTTGGGTACGTCCATCAGCAGGGCATCCACGGCGCGTTCCGGTTCGCCCAGGCGGGTGGCGGTGAAGGCCGTGAGCGGGAAGTCCCACCCCCAGGTGTCCTCCCAGTGCCATATCCGCCAGATCGTGTCCAGGGTCCGGCGCATCGTAGCCGTGTCGAGCCCCTCAGTGGCGGGCAGCAGGCCGTAGGCGGCGAGTACGCTCGGGTGATCCGTCAGGTACCGCTCGTTGGTGTAGGAATCGGGGGCCGAGGCCGCCGCCAGGTAGATACCGTCGGCCCGCGGCAGGGGACTGAGGTCCCGCAGCACGGCGTCCCACTCCGGGCGGCGCGCGAGGTCGCGGCGCTCCCGCCACGCCTGGGCGGTTTCCAGGCCCCACCGCCAGTAGGCGAGCTCAAAGGTGGTGTTGATGGTGGTATCCGCCCCGAAGCGCTCCTGGGCGGCGATGACCCCCGGTCCCAGCACGCGCTCCTGCCGCGTGGAATCGTAGTATGCGAAGTCCGCCATGAAATCCGCCGTGGCCTCTACCAGGGGCGCGTAGGTCTCCAGCAGGGCGGTATCCGGCTGTAGTTCGTACAGCAGCTCGGCAAAGTAGATGGGGTGCGGTTGCTGCCAGAGGAGGTAGGAACCGATGGAGGAAGAGGTCTCCCCGCCGGCGGGGTCGGTCATTTTCTGCCAGCGTACGCCCGCAAACCCTTGACGCTCGGCAATGGCGCGGGCGCCGGGCAGGGCGGTGAAGTACCAGTCCAGGTACCGCCGCAGCACGTCTTCCTCGCCCCAAAGGGCAAAGTGAACGCCGTGCCACCAGGCCATTTCGAGGTGGGGCTTCCCGTACCACGAGTTGTAGGTCAGGCCGGTTTCCTGCGGCGGTACGCTGCCGCTCGTGTTTACGTGGGTGAGGTAGCGACTGAGCACCATGCGGCGCTCGAGTTCGTACGCGCGAGGGTCGTCCACCGCACCGAAGTCGATGATGCCGTTGGTGTTCCAGTAGGTATGGTAATCCGCCGCTATGGACGCGAAGGGGTCGGGCGCGGACGCGGGTGCAAGGTCTTCCGGGGAAGGAGCAAACGCTACGGTGAACGTCCATTCCTCCGTCGGTTGCAGCGGTCGCCAACGGTAGCCGTCAGCCAGGGAATCCAGCTCCAGCGCTCCGTCTGCCGAACGGAAACGGGTGACGTAGGAGGTGGTATCGATCCGGCGGCGTACCTGCCAGCTGCCCGCGTCGAGCCGGGTAGCCGTAAGCCGGTCCGCTTCGTCGGGGGCGAAGGTCGCCGCCTCGTCCAGCCATTCTCCGGTAGGGTAGGGGTAGCGTACGGTGGCGGCCAGCCGTCCGGCGCGGAGGAGCGGGCTGCGCACCGTGACCACCAATTCGTCGGCCTCCTGCCGGGCGGCGGTAGTGACCTCTACGGGCGTTCCCCCTACGGTGAAGCGGCTCACGATCCGCCCGTTCCAGAGGTCGAGCTCCTGGGTGATGTCGGTGATGTCCCCGGGCGTTACGGGTGTTCCAGATTGGGTCCGGATGTCCCAGCCGATGCTGCCGAGGTGCATCCGGTGCGGGTTCTGCCGGAGGTAATCGGCTGCCCGGGCGGCGCGGTCTTTCGTGGACCACTGTACGGCGTACGGGATCTGGCGTCCGTGGGAAGCGGTGTAGCGCAGGGTTTCCTCGATGCGGTAGCTGCTGTCCGTGGGAAAACTGTGCCACCCCCACTCGGAAAGGGTACCCAGGGAGATACCCGATGCGTACCGCTGGGGGAAGGTCTGCAGCCCGGTGGCGTCCACCGTCACGGCAAATCGCCCGTTGCCCACCGTCAGGGCATTCATCGGATCGAGGTCCGTGATTTCCACGTGGTGCCGCTGGACGATGGGCTGCCGGTCGAGGCCCGGCGTAGGCTGTCCCCGGAGGGACACGGATACGCTCAGGAACAACAGCAGCAACAGGGCACCGACCGGTCGGGTGGGGGAGAAGTGGGTCATGGTGAAGCGAATGATTACGGGAAGGTACGTCGTTGCAACCGGTTTACATTTTCGTTCGGTGACGGTGAAAGTCATCTTCGCCCGGAGGTGTATACTGCTGCGTCGGGTAGCGGCGACGGAACTTTTCGCTACCCCGGCCGGATTACAAGGATGTAAATCAACTCTCCCGCCATGACCGAAGACGAAAAGATCCGACTGGTACGTCAATACCTCGCCGCCTATAACCGCTTCGACGTACCCGGTATGCTGGAAGTCCTGCACCCCGACGTCCGCTTTGAGAACGTGAGCGACCGGGCCACCACCTTGGCCACCGAGGGCCGGGCCGCTTTCGCCGAGCAGGCGGAACGGGCGGCACGTATGTTTTCCGAACGGGAACAGGGGGTTACCGCGATCACGTCCGTCGGGGACAGCCTTGAATTGGCCATCGACTACACGGGGGTACTGGCCGAGGGTATTCCCGGCGGACCGCCGGCCGGCCAGCGCATCGAACTGACCGGTACCGCTACATTCTCCTTCCGCGACAGGCTGATCAGCCTGCTGCGGGACGAGAGCTGATTCGCGCAACTTTTCGACCTCAGCCTTTAACCGCATACGAAGGAGCCACCCAAACCGTTAGATAGCCAGCCGCTTATCGGCTACGCCATTCACCTAATTTCCATCCATATGCTGGTAATTCTACCCATCCTGCTCATTTTTACTCTCCTGGTCATCATTCCCGTACTCGTGTCGATGATCCTTTTCCGCACCCTCGAGGCCAAGCGCCTCGCGAAGCGCGTACCCGTCCGGGTAGAACGTTAACCCGCCCGGCCGGGCGGTACGCCTTAGTGCTGCCCGCCCGGCCGGACGCCTGTCGTCTAGCTACCATCGCGCTCCTCAGCGGGCCGATAGATCATTCCAATCACTCCTCATGAAATTTACCTTTACCCCTGCCTTTCTGTGTTTTATCGCCCTGTCCTTTCCGCTGCTCGTACGGGCGCAGGAAACGGCGCCCGCGCAGTTCTCCATCGGTCCTTCGGTGGGGTACGAGCAGTTGACCTACCGGACAAGCCTGGACAACAGCGACGAGATCATTACGTCCGATGCCTCCACGCCAGCTCTGGGCCTCAGCCTGCTCTACCACCCGGGTAGCCGGGTAATGCTCCAGGGCCGCGCCGTCCTTAACAAAGCCAAGTTCTCGGTCACCCAGCGCGTCACCGAGCCCGAGATTGGTACCGGCTTCCGCCGGTGGGATTACGTGAACAAGAGCCTCGTCGTGGAAGCCACCTTCCGCTATTCCCTGACCCCCGCTCCCACCGGACCCTTCGTGGAAGCCGGCCTGCGTGGGGGACTGCCCATGAAGAGCAGAATGCGCCGGACCTTCGACACCGGGCCCGCCGTCATCATGGAGGGTTCCGAGGAACTCAATGGCGTAGACTACGGCCTCGTCGTGGGAGCCGGCTACCGCCTCGGTGCCTTCGAAGCGCGCGTACAGGCCTCGGCCAACGACCGGGCGGGCTACGATGGAACCTTCAGCCACCGGCAGCTGGGTGCCCACCTCACGTATTACCTGCCGCTGCTTCCCCTCCACTAGTTCAGCGCGCGCGGGGGACCACCAATACGTACCCGGAAGCAAGATGCCGCAATCGGTTATATTGCCGGTATGTACCGATGCCTCTACCTGCTTTCCCTGGCTGGCCTGCTCTGCACCTGCGGCCCCGCCCCCGATTCCGACACCGACCGGCGCGGCGGTGTATCGGACCGACCGAATATCATCTTCATCATGTCGGACGACCACGCCCAGCGTGCGATCTCCGCCTATACGGATGAGCTTATTCAGACCCCGAACCTCGACCGGATCGCGGACGGGGGCATGCTGTTCCGCAATAGCTTCGTGACGAACTCGATCTGCGCGCCCAGCCGCGCGGCCATCCTGACGGGCAAGTACAGCCATATCAACGGCAAGATCGATAACCTGAGTCCCTTCGACCCCGACCAGTGGACCTTCCCGGAAGCGCTCCACGAGGCGGGCTACCGTACCTCGCTGTTCGGCAAGCATCACCTGACCTACGTACCTAAAGGCCTGGACGAGTACCGCGCCCTCATCGATCAGGGGGACTACTATAACCCGACCTTCATCCACAACGGCGATACGTTGGCGCCCACCATGGGCTACACCACCCGGCTAATTACGGATTACGCGCTCGAGGAACTGCGGCGCAACGCCGACGGGGAACAGCCCTTCATGATGCTGTACTGGCACAAGGCCCCCCACCGCAACTGGATGCCGGATACCAGCGACCTGCCCGGCTTGCTCGACAAAACCTATCCGGAACCCGCCAACCTGCGCGACGACTACGCCGGCCGGCCGCGGGCCGAACACGCCGACATGCGCATCGCCGACATGTTCGTCAGCCAGGACCTGAAGGTGATCGAGGAGTACGAGCCCAACGACCCCGGCACCGGCGGCGCCACCTTCTGGGAAGGGGGAACGGAACGGATGGCCCAGTACTTCTACAACGAGATCGACCGGCTGACCCCGGAACAGCGGGCCGCCTGGAAACCCTTCCTGGATCGCGTGGGCCGCGAATGGCAACGGGTGAAGGGAACGGACGAGGAGCTGAGCTGGCGCTACCAGCGCTACATGCAGGATTACCTTGCGAGTGTCAAAAGCGTAGACGATAACGTGGGAAGGGTCCTGGATTACCTCGACGAAAGCGGGTTGGCCGAGAATACCATCGTCATCTACACCAGCGACCAGGGATTCTACCTCGGGGAGCACGGCTGGTACGATAAGCGGTTCATGTACGAGGAGAGCCACCGCACTCCGCTGCTGATAAAGTATCCCCCGCTCATCGAGCCTGGCACCAGCACGGACGCCCTGGTACTCAACATCGACCTCGCTCCGACCTTACTGGACCTGGCCGGCGTACCCGCACCGGAGGACCTGCAGGGCTACAGCCTTGTGCCGCTATTCGAAGGCGAGACCCCCGCCGACTGGCGCGATTACATCTATTACCGCTACTACCAGCAGATGAACAGCTTCCACCGCGTGGCCCGCCACGAAGGCGTACGCGGGAACCGCTACAAGCTTATTCACTTCACGGAGCCGGGCTTCGAGGGCTACGAGCTGTACGACCTGCAGGAGGACCCCATGGAGATGGAAAATCGGATCGACGATCCCTCCCTCACCGCGGAAAAGGAGCGCCTGCAAACGGAACTCCGCGAAAAGCGGCGGGAGTTGCGGGTGACGGACTAGCGGATCAGCCACCCTCCCCGACGGGGAGGGTGGCGGTTTCCCTGACGGGGAGGGTGGTTTCGGGAATGTCTTCGGCGTCTTCGAGTTGGTCTACGATCTCCACCGGAGGAATATACTCGGCACAGTAAAAGGACTCTTTGACCTCCTGGGACAACTCGGGGAAATCCACGCCGAGGGTAGTGGCCAGGGATTCATCCTTTTCCACGTTCTGCAGGAAGTAGGCCCAGATCGGCAGGGCCGAGCGGGCGCCGTTGCCCATATCGCCGCTGCGGAAGCGAACGCCGGTGTTCTCGCCGCCGACCCAGGCGCCACCGGTCAGGCCCGGCGTGCTGCCGATGAACCAGCCGTCGGCCATGTTCTGCGTCGTACCGGTCTTGCCAATGGAGGGGCGCAATACCCCGTATTGCCAGCGGAGACGACTGGCGGTGCCCCGCTCCACTACGCGGCGGAGCATGGTGCGCAGTTCGGCGGCCGGCTCGGGTTCCAGCACGGTGGTCCATTCGCTCTCGTGGCGGTAGATCACCTCTCCGGCGGCGTTCTCGATGCGACTGATGTACCACGGCGCCGTATAGCGGCCGTCGTTGGCAAAGGCGGCGTAGGCGGCGGTCATTTCGTACAGGCTGCTCTCGACCGTACCGAGGGCGATGCTGGGGATGGGACGGATCTCACCGGTCAGGCCCAGCTGCCGGGCGATCTCGACGACCGGCTCGGGAGTGGTTTCCATGATCATGCGGACCGCCGCCACGTTGATCGAGTGGGTAAGCGCACCGTGCATACTGTAGGTGCCGCCGTGGTTCCAGTCGGAGTTGTGGGGCGTCCAGGGACCTTCCTCGTCGGCGTAGGTCCTCAGGGCGTTGCTGAGGCGGTAGCAGGGGTCGAAGCCCTCGCGCAGGGCAGCCGCGTAGACAAATGGCTTGAAGGTGGAGCCGGTCTGCCGGCGGCTGAGGACGTGATCGTAGCGGCTGAAGTCGTAGTCGCTACCTCCCACCCAGGCGCGGACCGCGCCTTCCAACTGATCGATCACGAGGAAGCCCGCGCGCAGGAACGTCAGGCTGTGGGCCACGCTGTCCAGCGGGGTGAACTCCCCCTCCAGGGGCTCTCCGTTGGGGACCAGCAGCTCCATCGACCGGGGTGTAGTAAAGTCGGCCATGATGGCCGTGCTGTCCAGGCCGGCGGCCCGGGCCGCGCGGTAGCGTTCGCTGTTGCGTACGGCACCCCGCAGGCTGGCCTCTGTTTCCCAGGCGTCGCGGCGGCCGAGGTGACGGACAAAGTCGCGCTGCAACTCGTCCATTTGCCGGACCACGGCGGCCTCGGCGTGCTCCTGCAGGCGCAGGTCGAGGGTGGTATAGATGCGCAGGTTATCGCTGTAGATGTTGTAGGAATTTCCGTCGGGGCGGTCCACGTCGGCCATCAGCCGCAGGGCCTCACGGCGAACCGCCTGCACGAAGTGGGGGGCCAGCACCTCCTCCTGCGCCTTGCGGTGGTAATTGAGGCGGAGCGAGTCCTGCAGACCGGCCTCCAGCTCTTCAGCAGTAAGGTAGCCGGCACGGGCCATCAGGCGAAGGACCAGGTCGGTACGGGCGGCGTTGCGCTCCGGAGCGCGTAGGGGGTCGTAGCTGGAGGTGCCCTTCAGGGAGGCGACCAGACTGGCCGACTGCCGCAGGCTGAGCCGGGAGGGGGGCTTCTGGAAGTAGCGTTCCGCGGCGGCGGCGATACCGAACGTATTGCCGGGGAAGCTGACCGTGTTGAGGTAACGTTTGATGACCTCCTCCTTAGGCATCACGCTCTCCAGGCGACGCGCCAGGATCCCCTCGCGCACCTTGTGGAGAACCAGGTCGGTCTGGTAGCCGTACCCCAGCTCCGACCGGCCGTAGGCGTTCTTGATCAGCTGTTGGCTCAGGGTAGAGCCACCGCCCTGGTCGTCTTCGCCCTGGAGCAGGGTTTTCCAGAGTACGCGGCCGTAGGCGGTCCAGTCGATTCCGTGGTGATTGTAGAAGCGGCTGTCTTCGGTAGCGACGAGGGCGTCAATGAGGTGCTGCGGCAGTTCCTCGTATTCAGTGACGGTCCGGTCCTGGGCGTAGAAGCGTCCCAGGCTCAGGCCATTAGCGTCGTACACTTCGCTGCCCACGTCGTTGCGGTAATCCAGCAGGGCCTGGCGCGAGGGCATTTCGCCGAATGCGCCCAGGTTGACGAGCAGGAGGAACATTCCCACGGCCAGCAGGCTACCGGTTGCCAGCAGGGAAAGTCCCGCTGCGGCAAAAAACGTTTTGGGGCGCTCCCGGCGCCAGTAGCGGAGGCGATCGTAAAACTTGTTCATGGTCTTCGGGGAGTTGCTGCGAATAGGTACCTGAAAAACAAGGGGTTGCAACCTATGTTTGGGTTTAGAATACATAAGACGGGGAAAGGGGGAATAAGTCACCTCCTTTTTCCCGTTTTCCGGGCGTGACGGTCCGGCGGTCCGGCGTGGCATCCGGGCGGTACCATCGAATATCGGCGACTTCCCCCGGCGGCGGGCAATCCGGGGGGCCGGGGGGGCGTTCCCCTGCCGCGACCTAAGCCTTTCTGGGGGTCGTCCATGCGTGCCCCCAGGGGTGGCGTGCCGGCCAGTTTTTGACCTTGGTATTTGGCTCTCATGAACGTCTCCAGTTTTCTATCGCTCTGCCTGCTCACCGTGGGAATGGTGGCCCCGGGCCCCGTCCGCACCCAGGCCCTCGATACCATACTCGTCGATTTCGGTTCGACGACCAGCGAAATTCCCCGCTGGAACAACGTGACCAGTCCCGCAGCCGGCGCCTCCCTGTCGCTGTCCAACGCCCGGGGGCTGCAGACCGCCTACCGGCTTACGGTGACCGACGCCTTTGCCGCCATCAACTACAACGGAGCGAAGGCGGGCGGTCCGGCCGGGTACCCCGCCTCCGCGACCGGCGATTCCTTTTACGGCAATACGGCCACCTTCCAAAGTAAGTCGGAACCCACCGGCGCCGTCACTTTCTCTTCCCTCCGGCCGGAGGAAGTCTACACCTTCGAAATCTACTCCTCCCGGACGGGTACCGGGGGAGATAACCGCACCGGCCGCTACATCCTCATCGGCGCGGAACGGGATACGGTTACCCTGAACGCCGCGGACAACCTGTCCCAAACAGCCGTGGGAAGCGTTCGCCCGGCGGCGGATGGTACGATAGTCCTGCTGGCGGAGAGCGATCCGACCAATACCAATCCCTACGCTTTTTATTACCTCAACGCGGTGGCCGTCACCTATCCCTTCGAGGACCTCGCCACGGAAGCGGGCGCCGAGGTGGGCCGCGACACCGTACAGGTAGATTTTGGCTACTCCACCAGGCGATCGGGGTTCGGCTGGAACAACGTCACCCACCCGTCGCTGGGCAAGGTGGCCGACCTGGTGAATTCCTCGGGCTTCGCGACGGGCTACGGCCTCGCCGTAGTGGACGCCTTCAATAATGTGAATGAGGAAGGTACGCTCCAGGCCAGTCCGCAGCTTGCCTACCCGGATTCCGCGTCGTCCGATTCGTTCTACGGAAATACGGTGGAATTTGCGGGCAAGACGCAGCCGACCGCGGCGGTGGAGATTACGGGCCTGGAACCCGCCGAGCCTTATGCGCTGGAGCTGTTCGCCTCCCGTGTCAATACTACCGACAACCGACAGACGATGTACATCATCCAGGGGGCCGGCCGGGATACCGTTTACCTGGACGCCGCGGCAAACTTTGGCCGGGTCGCCCGGGATACGATGGTGCCAACGCCCGGCGGCCGGCTGGTGATTACGGTTGGGCCCGGGCCGGACAACGATAACGCTTACGGATTCTACTACCTCAACGCCTTGCGCCTTACCTACGCCGAGCAGGATGCGGAGGAGGTAGCGGAACTTTCCCTGCTGAGTCCGACCGGCGGCGAGTACTACCAGGTGGGCAAGGAAGTTACCGTGGCCTGGGCGTCCGCGGGTGTCCCGGAGGTTGTGCTAGAATATTCGGTTGACGCCGGCGGTAGCTGGATTCCGATCGATACCGTCGACGGGAGTGACCACGCCTACCCCTGGACGGTACCCGACGCCCCGACGCGGACGGCCCGCCTGCGCATTTCGGCCGCCACCCTAAGCGAAGCCAGCGGCGGTGACTTCACCATCGCCCGGGACACATCCACCCTGACCATTGTCATTGTGGGTAGTTCTACGGCCGCGGGCAACGGCGCTTCGGTGGCCGACAGCAGCTGGGTCAACCGGTACGCCGCTTTGCTCAGGCGGGACACCCGCTTTCAAGTCGTCAACCTGGCGCGGGGCGGTTATACCACCTACCACGTCCAACCGACCGGCACCCGCAACCCGGACACCATCGCGATCCCGGTCGACCGGGATCGAAACAGCACCGCGGCCCTGGCCTTTGACCCCGCGGCCATCATCGTCAACCTACCCTCCAACGACGGCGCCCGCAGCTTCCCCGCCCGCGACCAGCTGGCGAACCTGGACCGGATGGTGGCGGAAGCCGACGGGGAGGGGGTGCCGGTCTGGATCGCGACCACCCAGCCGCGGAACTTTAGCGACCCGGCACAGATAGCGCTGCAGGAGGAGATGCGCGATAGCATTTTCGACCGGTACGGCTCACGCTCCCTCGATTTCTGGAACGGCCTGGCGGACGCCACTGGGCACATCGACCCGGCGCTCGATAAGGGCGACGGGGTGCACGTCAACGACGGCGGGCACCGGTTGCTCTTCGAGCGGGTGGCCGCGGCGGGCATTTCGGAGGCCGTCGTTGCCGCCTCCGCGATCACGTTACCGGTGACGCTGACCGCGTTTTCCGCAACGCGAACCCCGGCGGGAGAGGCCCGCCTCACCTGGCAGGTAAGCGACGAGCGCGACCGTCCGACCTACGTCGTGCAGCGCGCCGCGGCGCAGGGGAGCTGGCAGGACCTGGTGGCGGTGGCCGGACGGGGCCGGGCGGAGTACGTCTACGTAGACGCCGACTGTCCGCCTACCGGCGTCCACTACCGGCTGCGCATCGTCGAGCAGGATGGCAGTGCCCGCTACTCACCCATTCGCAGCGTAGCGGGCACCGGCATGGGTGACGCCCCCGCGGCCTATCCAAACCCGACGTCCGGTCCGGTGACGGTGGTAACCGCTGCGGCGGCGGCCGGAACGCCCATTCGTGTAGTGGATGCGGCGGGGCGCACCGTTCTTATTAGCGCTACTGACGCTGTCGGTATTGCGCGACTGGACCTGAGTGGGCTGGCCCCGGGTTACTACACGGTGCGCACGGCCGGCGGGGCGCTGCGTATCATCCGCCGCTAGGCGCGGAAAAGCGGGAGCCTTGCGCTATGTTTGTGGCGCTTTTAAGGTTTTCCTAACCAACGCCCGGCCGGGCTACCGGTTTTCCTAGCATACCTGCCGGCCCTGCACCTGCGTCCCCGCCCCGGGACGCTGTAAGGTGGGACCCCGAGTTTATGCCAATCAACCAATCTATGAAACAGTTACTTCTCCTCCTGGCCTTCGCTACCACCGTCGGCCTTTCCGCCCAAAGTTCCGTACCCGATAATTGGTGGGAGCTGGACCGCGACGAAAATTCCTACCCCGGCGTAAGTGCCGAACGCGCGGAAACCTACCTGTCCGGGAAGCAGGCCGAAACCGTGGTCGTGGCCGTGATCGACTCCGGCGTCGACATCGAGCACGAGGACCTCAAGGACATCATTTGGACCAACCCCGGTGAGATCCCCGGCAACGGTATCGACGACGACAACAACGGCTACGTGGACGACATCCACGGGTGGAACTTCATCGGCGGCGCCGACGGCCGCAACGTGAACTACGAGAACCTCGAGATCGTACGCCTGTACAACAAGCTCGACGCCAAGTACAACAACCGCAACCGCGACGGACTGAACAAGAAAGAGAAGGCCGAGTACGACCGCTACCAGGAGTACAAATCGACCATCGAGAAGAAACAGGAAGAGCTCGGACCCACGGCCATGCAGTACGAGATGATCAAAACGGCCATCGATGGTGCCCTCGAACAGATGGGGAAGGAACCCGCAGACGTGACCGCCGAGGACATCGCCGAACTGGAGAGCGAAGACCAAACCATCGCCATCGTTAAGCAGGTAGTGGCCAACGCCACCGCCGGCGGTACCACTTTCGCCGAGCTCTACGAGCAGCTGGAGGGAGCCCAGGAATACTTCGACAGCCAGCTGAAGTACAACTACAATCCCGAGTTTGATGCCCGCGAGATCGTCGGCGACGACCCCACGAACCTCAAGCAGCGCAACTACGGCAACAACGACGTGGAAGGCCCCGATGCCGCCCACGGTACCCACGTATCCGGCATCATCGCCGGCGTGCACGGCAACGACATCGGCGTGAACGGCGTAGGCGGCACCTACGTCCGGATCATGAGCGTGCGGACCGTCCCCAACGGCGACGAGCGCGACAAGGACGTGGCCAACGCCATCCGCTACGCCGTGGACAACGGCGCCAAGGTGATCAACATGAGCTTCGGTAAGGGCGCCAGCCCGTACAAAGACGCCGTGGACGACGCCATGAAGTACGCCCAGAAGCACGACGTACTGCTGGTCCACGCCGCCGGCAACGACGGCAAGCTGCTGACCCTGGAGAACAACTACCCCAACGATACCTACCAGGGTAAGCGTCGGACCGGCAAGACCTGGATCGAGGTCGGTGCCGCCAGCAGCAGCTACGACGACAACCTGGCCGCCCCCTTCTCCAACTACAACAAGAAGTACGTGGATGTCTTCGCCCCCGGGGCGCAGATCTACTCCACCATCCCCGACGACCAGTACGCCAAATTCGACGGTACTTCGATGGCCGCCCCCATGGTGGCCGGTATCGCCGCCCTGCTGCGGAGCTACTTCCCCGACCTGAAGGCCAAGCAGGTAAAGGAAATCATCGAGCAGAGCGCTGTCCCGGTCGACCTCGAGGTCGTGAAGCCCGGTACGGACGGCGAAAAGGTGAAGTTCGGAGAACTGAGTGCCACCGGTGGACTGGCCAACGCCTTTACCGCCGTCAAGCTCGCCGAGCAGACCAAAGGAAAGAACCGTAAACTGCGCGACGACCGCGACCCCAGCCTGCGCCTCTACTAGCGCTTAGTCTCGGCAACCCCGGCCCCCGGTACGGATGTCCGCGCGAACTTACCTTCGCGCCGTCCGAACCGGGGGCTTTTTTATTTCCCCCCTAAATCTTCCCGACATGACCGATATAAAGCTCACTGAATTCTCCCACGGCGCCGGCTGCGGCTGCAAGATCGCCCCCGCGGTCCTCGACCGTATCCTGGCCGGTACCGCCCCGGGAGAAACCTTTCCCGACCTGCTGGTGGGCAACCAGGAGCGCGACGACGCCGCCGTCTACGATCTGGGCGACGGGACGGCCGTGATCAGTACCACGGACTTCTTCATGCCCATCGTCGACGACCCCCTGACCTTCGGCCGGATCGCCGCGACCAACGCGATCAGCGACGTATATGCCATGGGCGGCACGCCCCTCATGGCCATCGCGATCCTGGGCTGGCCGGTGGATAAGCTCCCCCCCGAGGTGGCCGGACAGGTAGTGGAAGGGGGCCGGCAGGCCTGCGCCGAGGCGGGCATTCCCCTGGCCGGCGGCCACAGCATCGATAGCCCGGAGCCCATCTTCGGACTGGCGGTAACGGGCCGCGTGGCCATCAAGCACCTCAAAAAGAACGGCGGAGCCTACCCCGGTGACCTGCTGTACCTGACCAAGCCCCTCGGCGTCGGTATCCTCAGCACCGCCCAGAAACAAAAGAAACTCCGCCCCGAGGACGCCGACCTCGCCACCACCCAGATGGTGCGCCCGAACCGGCTCGGCCCCACGCTCGCGGAGCTGCCGTACGTCCACGCCATGACCGACGTGACGGGATTCGGCCTGCTCGGCCACCTCAACGAGATGTGCACGGCCAGCAATGCCCGGGCCCGCGTACGCATGGCCGACGTGCCCCTGATCGATGCCGAACTGCTCGACCATTACCTCGACGCCGGCTGCATCCCCGGTGGCACGAAGCGCAATTTCGCTAGCTACGGCAAGTACGTCAAGCTCGACACCGACCGTCAGAAGTGGCTGCTCGCGGACCCGCAGACCAGTGGCGGGCTGCTGGTGGCCGTGGCTCCGGAACGTGCCGCGGACTTCGAGGCGACCTGCGCCGCGGCCGGTCACCCGGTTGCCCCGCTCGGGGAAGTGCTGCCCTCCGGCCCCGGCGCCCGCGTCGAGGTGGTGTGAACCAATGGGGCGGGGCGTGCTTATAGCAGGCAAAGTACCGACCCATGACCCGAGTTTTCTCCCTCTCACAGCTTCCCACCGGCCACATGCACAGCGTAAAGGTGGGCGATTACGACGTCCTCCTTGCCAACGTAGCCGGCGAAGTCTACGCGGTGGAGAATAAATGTAGCCACTACCAGTTCGCCCTGAGTAAGGGTGCCCTGTGCGAACACCGGGTGCGCTGCCCGCTGCACCACGCCTGCTTCGACGTGCGTACCGGCGAGCAACTCGAGGCCCCCGGCATGGACGGGCTGCCTCGCTTCGAGGTGCGGGTAGCGGGAGACGACATCCACGTAAGCGAAGAGCCGGTAGCCAAGAACCGCCCCGACCCGGACGGCTCGTGGCCGGTAAAAACTCCCACCGACAACCACTATACCTACGCCATCGTGGGCGGCGGAACGGCCGGTGCCTACGCGGTAGAGGCCATCCGCGCCATCGACCGCGAGGGCTCGGTGGTCCTCCTCAGTCAGGAAGAACTGCCGCCCTACGACCGCACCAAGGTCAGCAAGAATTTTATGCAGGAGGATATGGAGACCGCGAAGCTCTCGCTCCGCTCCGCCGACTTCTACCGCCGCTACGGCGTCGATTTCCGGGCGGGCGCGCAGGTGCAACGGCTGGACCTGAACACCAAGACCATCGGGCTGGCCGACGGCAGCAGCATCGCCTACGACCGCGTACTCATGGCTACCGGCGGCATCCCCGTGGAACCGGATATGCCCGGCCTGGACCGTGACGGCGTGTTCACCATACGCAAACCCGCCGACGCGGTGGCCGCCCGCGAGCAGGCCTCCGAGGGAAGTCGCGCGGTGATCATCGGCGGCAGCTTCATTGGTCTGGAAACGGCCATGAGCCTCGGCAAGCGCGGCGCGCAGGTGACGGTGGTCGAAACCGCGGACCTGCCCTTCGGCAAGGTATTCGGAGAGCAGGTCGGCGCGTACACCCGCAAGCTCCACGAAGACGCCGGTGTGACCTTCCGCTTCGGGCGGAAGGCCAAAGCGATCACGGGCAACGGCGCCGTCACGGGCGTCACCCTGGACGACGGCAGCGAACTGCCGGCCGACCTGGTCGTGGTGGGCATCGGGGTACGGCCCGCCACGGACTACATCGCGGGCGTCGCCTTCCAGGACGATCACAGCATCCGCGTCGACGGCCACCTGGCAGCGCACGGCGAGAACGCCTGGGCCGCGGGGGATATCGCCACCTACCCCGACCGGGAAGGATTACTGCGCATCGAGCACTGGAAAGTAGCCGGACAACAGGGACGCGTGGCCGGTCGTAACATGGCGGGGCAGGCGGAGGCTTACCAGATGGTCCCCTTCTTCTGGACCAACCAGCAGGGGGTCAACTACCGCTATGTGGGCCACGGTACCGACTACGACGAGATCGTTTTCGACGGTACCCCCGGGGAATCGCCCTTCCTGGCTTTCTACGTCAAGGACCGCCACGTACAGGCCTGTCTTGGCGTCAAGCGTGACGCGGAGGCCGCGGCCATCAACGAGCTCATGGCGCTGGGGCAAATGCCGCCGGTTGAGGATCTGGTGGGGCAGGACTGGCTGCAGCGCTGTCGCGACGTACAGCCGGCAGGGTAGGGGCTAGGGGGTGATCCACTCCCACGTCCACTCACCGGCCCGCCGGTGGCCCAGGGCGCGGCGGTTCCCGTCGCGATCCAATTGCAGGACATCGGCCCACGCCAGCGTCGTCACCAAAATCCCGAAATTTTCGCGGGCGTAATCCGTCCCGTCCAGGTCAAGGCTGTCCCAGTCTTCGGGGAGGTCGCTACCCCCCCCCGGCAGCGGGGTGCCGGGAGCGCTGCGCGTCGCGTAGGCCTTACGGCTATGTTTGGGCAGGTCGGCGAAGACGGCGTCGGTCTCGGCGGCGTCCGCCCAGTGGGTAGGACCGCCGCACATCAGCTGGTAGCGGGTCTCCCGATCCCAGAAAACGTAACTGAACTCCGGATGCGCTTGCAGGTGGTCCACCTTTACGGAGCGGGTGTCGGTATAGGTGCGCAGGGTGGCCGCGTCGGGATCGGCCGCACGGAGCACCACCATCCGGCCGCGGGCCAGGCCGCCGGAGCCGCTGGAGCACAACGTGGGTAGGGCAAAGGGGTGGTCGCCGTCGTCGGCGGCCTCCCGGAGGAGGTGTGCAATTTCTGACCAAACGTTAAGGTTTGTTGCGGAACGACGCATTTGTTGTGTTTTACCTATCTTGGAAGTATTAAAATTGGGACGATGGAAACACTTTTAGGTGATTTCGACGTACTTACATCAAACCTTGTCCATTGGTAAGGTTGCAAACGTATCTGACAAAGAACATGGCCACTACCCATCCCGAAGTTCGTCCTCCAGGCGCCCCTCGGCCCGTCCCGCCCCCCGGCGGATGGTGCGGTACGTAGCCCTACGATTATGGGTTTTAGGTGTTTTTCTGGAGGGTTTGGGCTTTGGCCCGAACCCTCTTTTCGTTTTCCGGCCCCGGCCAACCTTCCCCCCGACCCATTCGTTTTATCTTTGCTGACCAACTACTTACTATGGATTTCCTCACGCTCTTTCTGATCATTTTCGGTGTCTTCGCCCTGAGTTTCGTACTCATCAACGTGCGCCACCTCGTTACCGGTCAGGAATTTCGGGGTACCTGCGCCAGCAACAACCCCATGCTGACCAACAAGGTCGGGAAGTGCGACGTCTGTGGCAAGTCGCCCGAGCAGGACTGCCAGATGCCGGAGCTACCCAAGGTTTAGGGCAGCGGCGTACTCCGCCGCCCGCTCGACGTAGGGGGTACGGAGGAGCACCTGCCGGACGGCAAGCAGGTCGGTGAGAAACGCCTCGGTCCCGAAGGATTGCAGGTATTCCGCGTTGAACATCAACTGCGTCTGAATCATGTGCCGGCACTCGAGCACTAGGTATTCCCGGTCTTTCGGGTCGAAGGCCACGGCCAGCAACGGTTGGTTGCCGCTCCGGCGCAGGGGAACCAGATAGGGGTAGGGAAAGTAGTCGTCGTTCCAGATATCGTACAGCCCCGCTTCGAAGAGCGGATACACCTTCACCCGGGGTCGGGGACCGTGGACGGCGTAGGCGTTCACGAAGGATTCCAGAGCGAATACCTGTGCCTCCACCGGTGCCTCCTTCTCCGCGTCAAACTCCGTATACGGCCGCCACTCGCTCACGCGTACGTCGTAGAACTCGGCATCTCCCAGCCGTAACTTATAATCGAAGCGCCGGTAGCCGGGGACCACGTATCCCGGGTAATAGTACCGCATGCCCCGCGTGAGGCAGTATTCCATCTCCAGGAGCATGGTGTAGTAGCCCAGGCTGAAACTGCCCAAATCGGGATCGAAAATACCGAGGATACTGGCGGCCGCGTGGTCACCCAGGTCGAAGTAGCTACAGGCGACGAGCTGCCTGCTGACCCGGTCGCGCACGGTCACCTCCCAAGTATTGAAGATGACGTCGTTGTCGTAATCCTCCAGGCTGTCGGCGATGGTGGGGGACAGTCGACCGTCGAAGGAGTCCGCGTATTTGCGGTATAGCTTTTCCCGCTCCGGGGTGATGGATCGGGGCGCTACCGCCGTGTCGAAGAGCTTGGCGTTCTTCCGCAGCAGTTTGCGCTGTGAGCGCGAAAATCGGAACCCCTGCAGGTCGATCCGGATCCAGAGGGCGGAGTAGGGCCGGTTCTGGAAGAAGAGGAAGTGGGTCGTGAAGATCGTCGAGCCCATGCGGTACCACCCCCGCGAAAGGTGCCAGTCCAGCATCTCGGGGCTAAGCGTGGTGGGGGTAGACTTTTCCGCGTAACTGAATAGGGACATCGGGGGTGACTTCGACCTCGGAAGCTGCAATATGCGAATTTTACTGCTACAGTTGCGTGAATTGCGTGCATTCCCGCAGGTCGCGTTCGTCGTTGCTGGCCACCACCGTCAGCCGGCCGGCACGGCAGCTTCGCAGCTCTCCGGCAAACCATTCCGCGGAGGCGTCGTCGAGCGTGACCGTGGGCTCGTCGAGCAGCAGCAGTGGGGTAGCGGCGTACAGGGCCGTAGCGAGCAACACCCGTTGCCGCATGCCCGACGAGCAGTCTGTGAGCGGTCGCTTCGCCGCGGCACGCAGGCCTATCCGGTCCACTACCGCGTCGACCGACAGGCCGGCCATCAGTGGCTTAAGGGTATAGTGGAAGGTCAGGAACTCCTGTACGGTCAGTTCCTCGACCAGCTCGAAGTAGGGCCCCGTCCAGCTGACGTACCGAAACATGTTCTCGACCGGAACGGTCCGCTCGCCGAAGCGGTACTCGACCCGCCCCCGGGTGGGGCTGAGCTGTCCGGAAAGAAGGCGCAGCAAGGTGGACTTTCCGGATCCGTTGCTGCCGCGCACGCCGTAGCATTCGCCGGCCAGGAATTCCTCCGTGCGCTGCCGCAAAATGTATTGCCGGCCAAAGCGCTTGCTGACGTCCCGGAAGCGGATCTGAAGAGGTGGTAGGTCAGCCGCCATTGTCGATGGCCTGGAAGCTCCGGATGATTCCCGTTTGCTCGGTGGCGCTGATGAAGCTGACCACCTCGTCGCGCTCTTCGGATACGGGCACCGACGCCTCGATCTCGGTCACGGCGTTGGTGATGTTCAGCCCCTTCACGAAGAGTATCCGGTAGATCTCGTGGATCGCGTTGATCTGCGTGATGGTAAAGCCGCGGCGCTGCAGGCCGATGCGGTTCACGCCGATGTAGCTCAGGGGCTCGCGGGCGGCGCGGATGTAGGGCGGCACGCTTTTGCGTACCAGGCTGCCCCCGGCAATAAAGCTGTGCCGGCCAATTCGCACGAACTGCTGCACGCCGACCTGTCCCTCGATGATCACGTGGTCTTCCAGCACGACGTGACCGGCCAGGTTGACGTTGTTGGCAATGACGATGTTATCGCCCAGGATACAATCGTGGGCCACGTGGGCGTAGGCCATCAGCAGGCAGTTTTTGCCGATGCGGGTGGTACCGGCGGCGGCCGTACCCCGGTTGATGGTGACGAACTCACGGATGGTGGTACCGTCTCCGATCTCGGCGGTGGTGTACTCGCCCCGAAATTTGAGGTCCTGGGGAATCGCAGCCACCACGGCACCGGGGAAGACCCGCACGTTCTTGCCAAGGCGGGCACCTCCGTAGATGGTCACGTTGGGGCCGATCTCACTCCCTTCACCGATCTCCACGTCATCCTCGATGGTGGTGAACGGTCCAACGCTAACGCCGGCTCCTATTTTTGCATTGGGGTGGACGACGCTCAGGGAATGAATGGACATGAATGAGGTTGATAGGTTCGCAGGGGTGATGGTGTAAGGGAGACTGCGTGTCTTAAGTTCGCCGGACGATCTGCGCGACCAGGTCGGCTTCGGAGACCAGCTTGTTGCCTACATAGGCCGTTCCCCGCATCTGGCAGATGCCCCGACGGACGGGAGCGATCAGTTCCATCTTGAAGAGGACGGTATCACCCGGCACTACGAAATTCTTGAACTTGGCGTTCTCGATCTTCAGGAAGTAGGTATCCCAGTTGCCGGGGTCGTCCTGTTGCGTCAGCACGAGCAAGCCGCCCGTCTGGGCCATCGCTTCGATCTGCAGTACGCCGGGCATCACGTGGTTACTGGGGAAGTGACCCTGGAAGAAAGCTTCGTTAAAGGTCAGGTTCTTAAGCCCGACGATGTGGTTATCGCCCATCTCGATGATCTTGTCGATCAGCAGGAAGGGGTAGCGGTGCGGCATCACGTCTAGGATCTGCTCGGTGGTGAAAACCGGCTCGTCGTTGGGGTTGTAGCGGGGCCGTCCCTTCAGCCGCCGCTGGTCCAGGTAGGCCTTCTTGAGCAGCTTGGTAAAGGCTACGTTGACCCGGTGGCCGGGCTTGGTTGCCATAATGCGGCCGCGGATGGGCACGCCGAGCAGGCTGATGTCGCCCATCACGTCCAGCAGCTTGTGCCGGGCGGGTTCGTTGTGAAACTTGAGGTCGAGGGTATTCAGGATGCCCTGCTCGGTGACTTCCACGGTCTGCTTGCCCATCTTCTCGGCGAGGGCGTTCAGGCGGGGCTGGGGTACCTGGCGGTCGGCGATGACGATGGCGTTGGTGAGGTCACCCCCGCGGATCAGGTCATGCTCGAAAAGATTCTCCAGTTCGTGGAGAAAGACGAAGGTGCGGCAGGGCGCGATCTCGGTGGCGTAGTCGTCGTAGCCGCGCAGGGTGGCGTACTGCTGCCCGAGTACCGGGCTGTCGAAGTCGATCATCGAGACCACCTCGAAGCCGTCGTAGGGCAGCGCGACGATCTCTGATCCCGTGGCTTCGTCGCGGTAAGTGATCGGCTCTTCGACCACGAAGTAGTCGCGGAGGGCCTCCTGCTCTTCCAGTCCGGCCCCGAGTATCGCGTCTACGTACGGGCTCGCGCTGCCGTCGAGGATGGGCACTTCACCGCCGTCGATTTCAATCAGGACATTGTCGACCTGCAGGCCCGACAGGGCGCTCAGGAGGTGCTCGATCGTACTTACCGTGGCCGCTCCGCTGCCCAGGGTGGTGCTCCGCTCCGTGCTTACGACGCGGTTCACGTCGACGTTCATGAGCGGGGAATCGTCGAGGTCGACGCGTTTAAATTTGACGCCGTGGCCCTCCGGGGCGGGTTTGAAGACGAGGTTGACTTCCTTACCGGTATGCAATCCTACCCCGCTGATACTTACGGAACTGGCTATCGTACGTTGATTCATATATACTATCGTATGGGCGGGCGACGGGCACCGCCCGGCGCAAGTTGGCCGCAAAGATAGTATGTCAGGCCTGATTATAGCGATGCGTGGGATCGCTTACGCGGATGACGTGCTCGTTGCGGGCGTCGGTCTCTACCTCCCCGTCGCGCAATCGTACGATCCGGTGGGCGTGTTCGGCGATGTCCGGCTCGTGGGTGACGAGGATCACGGTGTTGCCCTCAGCCTGGATTTTTTCGAAGATACCCATGATCTCGATCGAGGTCTTGGTGTCCAGGTTTCCGGTGGGTTCGTCGGCCAGGATGATGGCCGGCCGGTTGACCAGCGCCCGCGCGATAGCCACCCGCTGCCGCTGTCCGCCCGAGAGCTCGTTGGGCCGGTGGTCCAGCCGGTTGCCGAGGCCCACGGAATCCAGCACTTCGGCCGCCCGCTCCTGCCGGTGCTTCTTGGACATGCCGGCGTAGACCAGTGGGAGGGCCACGTTTTCCAGGGTCGACTGCCGGGGCAGCAGGTTGAAGGTCTGGAAGACGAAGCCGATTTTCTCGTTACGGATGCTCGCGAGCTCCCCGTCGTCCATGCGGCTTACGTCGCGGCCGTCCAGGAGATAATTTCCGGAGGTGGGTGTATCGAGACAACCCAGTAGGTTCATCAGGGTAGACTTCCCCGACCCGGAGGGGCCCATCAGGGCGACGTATTCGTTGGTTTGGATGGACAGGTCGACGCCGCGGAGGGCGCGTACCTGCGTTTGACCCATGATGTAGGTCTTGGTGAGGGCGGTGATGTCGATTACGGCGGCCATGGGAGAGGATGGGGGGTGATCAGATTACGCGCGGTACCCGGAAGAACGCCCCGTCGTGGTCCGGGGCGTTGCTCAGCGCCCGTTCGCGGTCGAGGTGTTCGCCGACGCGGTCCGGCCGCAGCACCCGTTCCACTTCCGTCACGTAGCGCAGCGGCTCGACGCCGTCCAGGTCGAGCTCGTTCAGCTTTTCTACCATATCGAGTATGCGCGTCAGGTCCCCCCGCAGTTGTTGTACGCGGGCTTCCGGCAACTCCAGTTTGGCAAGATCGGCCAGGCGCAATACTAGGGCATCGTCAACGGTCATGGCGTGGGTTTTCGACAAAGGTACGCCCCGGCGGTACGAACGGCGACCGCCTTACGCTTCCCGCCGCTCGATCACCTCCCAGGTATGGTCGCCGAGCAGCTTTACGGTGGCCAGGTAGTCGAAGGGCGGGCGCGGCCCCCATTCGGCGGGGCTCACCAAGCTCAGCACGCTGCTGCCGTTGCGGCGGGCGTAGAGGTAGTAGGTACGGTTCACGAGCGGCTCGATACTCATCTCCGCCTCGTAGATGCGTTCGCTCACCGTCATCCGGTGGTGGATCTCGTTGGCCTGGGTGGCGAGCAGCTCCATCTGGGCGCGGATCTGGTCGAGCTGCATGTTGGTCTGCTCGTACATCGAGGTCATGGCCAGCCCGGTGGTCTTGCCGCGGTCAACGGGACGGATGACGGCGGACCCCCGCTCGTGGGCGTAGGGTAGCCGGTGGGGGTGGCTGGCCACCTTCTTGCCGTCGATCGGATTTTCGAACTCGGGTTCCTTCTTTTCGCCTTCCATACTGCATAAAACTCACGGGAGCCGTTCAGGTTGTCGCGGCGCGGCCGCGGGTGCGGTGTCAGCCGGTGAAGGACAGGCGCTCGAGCTCCGTCCACGGGCCACCATCGTAGCGGTAGAACAGCAGGCCCCGAATCCGGATTTCGCAGGGCGCGAAGCGGGCGGCGAGGTGGCCGTGTAGCCGGCGGGCGTCCTCGGCCGCTACCTTGTTCTGTACCGTCAGGTGGGGCCGCTTCCAGGGGCGGGCGTCCTGGGGCGTCAGCCGGTCGGCGTAGCGCTGCCGCAGGGGGCGACGTACGGCCTGCAGGGGGGCGGGCTCCACGGCGTAGGCTACGCCGCCGCCGAGCAGGAAGGGTGGAAGGACGGCCACGGTGAAGGGTGGCCGGTCAGAGAGCAGCTGGCGGGCATCAGCCATGAAATCTTCCCGTACCCCGGGCCCGATGTGGTGAAACAGCGTCAGGTGGGCCGAGAGGTGGTTGCGGCCGGCGGGGAAGAAACGGTCGCGCAGGGCGGTAAACGGCGCCAGGTCGTGCGCGTCGATCCAGGCGGCAACGATCATCGGTCGTTGGTCGGGTGGGGGAGGAGAGGCCATAGTGGTGGTACCCGGCCGGAGGCCCCCGGGTTCGGTCGCCCGCATGGCACCTGCGTCCGCGCCGTCGCCGTACGAAAACCGCTATGTTTACGCCGACTTACCTTAGCAAAATGCAAACCGTACCGCGACTTCTGCCCTTTCTTATCCTGCTGCTGGCCGGCTCCTCCCTTGCCGCTCAGTACCGCACCGAGATGCGGACGGCCGACAAGCAGCTCGAGCTGAACGCTTACCACCTGGCGATCGAGAGCTACCAGCGTGCCCTGGCCAGCCGGCCCGACGACCCCGATGCCCAGGCGAAGGTGGGGATGGCCTATCGGATGGTCAACGAAATGGACTCCGCCCGCTACTACTACGAGCAGGCCATGGACGACGGCCGGGTGGTGCCCGCCACCCTGCTGGGCTACGCCCAGACGCTGACCGCCCTGGGGGAGTACGCCCTGGCCGAGCCCCTGTTCGCCACCTACGGACGCGAGGCCGATGCGACCGTGGGGCAGCACTATGCGCAGAGTGCCGCCTTTGCCGCCGGCCAGCGGAACCAGGATGCCGGATTCGCCGTCGACCGGCTTGCCGTGAACAGCGTGGCGCCGGACTTCGGCCCGTCGGTGCCCCAGCCGGGGCGGCTCGTCTTCAACTCCTCGCGGGCTGACGCGGACGTCGTTGGTACCGCCAGCAACCGCCCCTACGTGGCCACCCTGGCCGACGACGGTTCCGCTACGGACCCCGTCGCCGTCAGCTTCAGCTACCGCGTCGAAAACGGTTACGTGGGCCCCGTGTCCTACAGTCCCGACGGACGGACCGTAATTTTCAGCCGCAACAACTTCACCCCCGGCACCCGGATGGTGCCCGAGGCCGGCATCACCCTTAGTTTGCTGATCGCCGACGTGAACTCCGAAGGGCGTTGGACGAATGTCCGCCCGCTGCCGTTCAACGGGAATACCTTCAGCAGCGGGTTCGGGACCTTCGGAGCCGACAACGAAACCATCTACTTCTCCAGCGACCGACCCGGCGGATTCGGAGGCTGGGACGTCTACCGCGCCACCTTCGATGGGCAGCGGTGGAGCGAGGTGCCGGAGAACGTCGGCCGAACGGTCAATTCCCAGGGCCACGAGATCACTCCCTACTTCGACGGCAACAGCCTCTTCTTCAGCAGCAACTGGCACCCCGGCCTCGGCGGCTACGACGTGTTCCGCGCCGAACTGGAAGGCCTGCGCCCGGTAAATCTCTACCACATGGGCGCGGCGGTGAACAGCAGCCGCGACGACTTCGGCTTCGTCTACGAC
Source organism: Lewinella sp. IMCC34183 (assembly GCF_003390915.1). GTDB lineage: Bacteria > Bacteroidota > Bacteroidia > Chitinophagales > Saprospiraceae > Neolewinella. The sequence continues at coordinate 46,328 of NZ_QMEM01000012.1, forward strand.
CCGGCCAGCCAGACGGGCTACGTAACCAGCAACCGCCCCACGGGCCGTCCTACCCAGGAAGACATCTACTACGTACGACCGAAGGCCGGGGCGCCCGCTCCCACGGTCGCGGGCGAAGGGGCGGGGGGGCTGGCCCCGGAGGCTTCGGTGCCGGCCGGCGTTTCCGGCAACGATCCCGTACCCTTCGGGGCCGTACGCGGTTACGTAGCCACGGTGGAAGGCAACCGGCCTGTGGAAGGAGCGACGGTGCGCATCACCAACCGGACCACCGGCGGCACGGCCAACGCCCGGACCGACGTGAACGGGGCCTACTACGCCAGCCTGGAACCCTACACTACCTATGACATTGCGGTGAACGCCGACGGATTCGAGCCGGTCACCTTCCCGATCACCAGCGACGGAGGCACCAAGCAGGATCTGCTGGGCAGCATCCGCCTGTTGCCGGCTGCCCCCGCTCCGGAGCCGGCCGCAGAGGAAAGCGAGTCGCCGACTACCTACGACCGACCGGTGACGGTCGATGCCCGGGCTCCGGAGGGTGGCTTCGCCCTGCAGATCGCCAGTCTGGCCGCTGCGCCGCCGCCCGAGCGCTTTGCCGCCCTCGCGCCGCTGGGGACGGTGTATACCGTCGAGGAGGGGGGACGGACCAAGGTGCGCCTGGGCGGTTTCGCCACCCGCGCCCAGGCGGAGGCCATCATCAGCAACGTCACGAACCTGGGTTTCCCCGGAAGCTTCCCCGTCGCAGAATCCGGAGAGGCCCGCGACCCCATCGTTGCCAGTGAGGCGCCGGTACCCGCCCCGGCCCCAACGGTAGCCGACGCCACCCCCGCCCGGTCGCCCTACCGCGTACAGCTCGGGGCCTTCGGCAAACCAGAAAATTTTGATCGCGCCCGAGCGGCGACCCTCGGAGCGCTCAACACCGAAATGCGCGGGGCGCTCACCGTATTCTTTATCGAAGGATTACCGACCGCCGAGGCTGCCACCGAGGTAAGGGAGCGCGCCCTGAGCATGGGGTACGCGGGAGCGTACATCCTGGAACTCACCGAAAACGGATACCGTAAGCCATGATGCACTCACGGATAATCAGTGCCCCATGCGCGCTGCTCTTTGTACTGCTGCTGGGCGCTTCGCTAGCGGCCCAGGACCGGGTGTACCCCGTGTACACCGGACCGGTACCCTGCCTGGGGGATGCGCCCACCACCTCCCGAAGCGACAGCCTGATCGGGCGGGTAGTGACCAATGTCCGCACCCCGGAACTGCACTACTACGCACCGATCACCCGCGCCGCCGTGCCAACTACCGTCGTCGTGATCCCGGGGGGCGGATACACCATCGAGGCCTGGGACCTGGAGGGTACCGACATCGCCCGCTTTCTCGCCGCGGAGGGCTACCACGCTTTCGTATTAAGCCACCGACTACCGGCGACATTGTCCGGGGACTGTCGTTCCGAAACCGCGCTCGGCGACGCCCAGGAAGCCATGCTGCGCGTGCGGCAACTGGCGGACTCGCTCGGTTTCCCGGAGGACCGGGTCGGCATCATGGGGTTCTCCGCCGGGGGGCACCTGGCGGGCAGTGCCTCGGTCCACGCCGTAGAGCGGGACCGGCAGCGTAGTCGGCCCGACTTCAGCGTGCTGGTCTACCCTGTAACGCTGATGGGAACCGATCGCTCCGGACACCGGGGCAGCCAGGGCACCCTCCTGGGGTCAACCCCGAGCGCTCGCCAGCTGGAGTACTCCAACCTGCCGGCACAGGTGGATTCCCTGACGCCCCCCACTATACTCTTCCACGCATCCGACGATACGGCCGTAGCCCCGGCCAACGCGCTCGAGTACTACGCGGCGCTCATAGCGCACGGGGTACCCGCCGATCTGCGCATCTACGCCACCGGTGGTCACGGCTTCGGCTCCGCGCGGGAGCGCACCGGGCCGGTAAGCGGCTGGCTCGACGAACTCATCACCTGGCTCAACGCCCGTTAGACATGATAGAACTCCCCCCGCTGACGGCAGCCCCCAACCAGGCCGAACTCCTGGTTACCCACGAGGCCATTCATCCCTTCGTGCACCGCACCCCGGTGATGACCAATACCAGCATCGATGAGCGGACCGGCGCGCGGTTGTTTTTCAAGTGCGAAAATTTTCAGCGCATCGGCGCTTTCAAGATGCGGGGTGGTGCTTCGGCCGCCCTGCGCTTTACGCCGGAACAGCGGCAGCGCGGACTGGCCACCCACAGCAGCGGCAATCACGCGCAGGCGGTTGCGAAGGCCGCGCAGGTGCTCGGGGTGCCGGCCTACATCGTGATGCCGCACGACGCGCCCCGCGTCAAGGTGGCCGCCGTGGAGGGCTACGGGGCTACCGTTACTTACTGCAACAACACTCCCCGCGAGCGGCAGGCGACACTGGACGAGGTCGTGGGGCGCACCGGGGCGGCGTTCATTCACCCCTTCGACGATTACGGGGTGATCGCCGGGCAGGCCACGGCGGCCATGGAACTGATTGAGGACGTCGATAAGGTCCTTGACCTGATCGTCACGCCCGTGGGCGGCGGCGGATTGTTGGCGGGGACCGCCCTGGCTGCCCGCTACTTCAGCGTGCGTGCGGAGGTGATCGGGGCGGAGCCCGCGGCTGTGGACGACGCCCACCGCAGCTTCCGCAGCGGGCGCATCGAGGAAAACGAGACAAACGTGACCGTGGCCGACGGCCTGCGGACCAACCTCGGGGAACGTACGTTTCCCATCATCCGGGATTACGTGAAGGAGATCCTGCTGGTCGAAGAAGACGAAATCATCGCGGCCATGCGCCTCATCTGGGAACGGATGAAGATCATCGTGGAGCCCAGCTGCGCCGTGCCCCTGGCCGTCGTGCTGCGCTACCCCGACGTATTTGCCGGCCGCCGGGTGGGCATCATCCTTACGGGAGGCAACGTCGACGTCGACCGGCTACCTTTCTGACCGTCCGGCGCAGAACCCCGCCGCCGCGGCAGTTGTATCCTAAAAAACTTTTCGCTCCATGGCCTCCGCCCTCAAGAACCTCAGCACCTACGACGAAACCAACCTGCCCGATGCTTCCAAGCTTTCCTTCGGCATCGTGGTAGCCGACTGGAACGCCGACATCACCCACGCCCTCTACCAGGGCTGCTTTGATACCCTGCTGAAGCACGGTGCCCCGGAAGCCCGCATCTTTACGGTACAGGTGCCCGGAGCCTTCGAGCTGCCCGCCGGAGCGCGCATTCTGGCCTCCCGGGAGAAACTCGACGCGGTGATCTGCCTGGGTTGCGTGATCAAGGGGGAAACCAAGCACGACGAGTACATCAACAACGCCGTCAGCCAGGGCCTGGTCAACCTGAGCATCACCACGGGCCGCCCCTTCATCTACGGCGTCCTCACCCCCAACGACCACCAGCAGGCCCTGGACCGGGCGGGCGGCCGTCACGGCAACAAGGGGGTGGAAGCGGCGGTGACGGCGATCCGCATGGGGGCCCTGCATGCTGATCAGGATATTGGGCGTAAGGCTATCGGGTTTCGGTTTTAGGGGTATATCCTGTATTTGGCTGGCCTGCGCTGCCGGAGGCAGCCTTGTGCTTTCGCTGCCGGAGGCAGCGTTCTACTTTCGGTGCCGGAGCCGCCTTGTGCGGTCAGTCGGGCTTCTGCAGGCGGGTGGTTCCGTCGCGCAGGCGTACGTCTACCCGTCCGGCGGCGAGTTGCTCCGGGGAGGTCACCAGTTTTCCGTCCTGACTCACCAGCGCGTACCCACGTGCCAGGGTAGTTTCGGGGCGTAACGCCCGTAGGAGGGCGGCCTGCTGGTCTAGTCGCAGGTTCGCGCCGGCCAGTGCGGCGCGTGTCAGGTATGCCAGTTCGCGGGATTGCGCGGCGGCGCGCTGGTGCCGGGCTTCCAGGGTGGTAAGTGCCGTCTGGCTGATGCGCTCGGCGGTTCGTTCCAGGTTCTGGCCTTCCCCGTGCACGCTGGCGGTTGCCGCGGTGGCAATTTGGCGACCGAGGTGGAGCAGCCTTCCCTCTGCCTGCAGCAGCCGGTCCACCAGGAAAGCCGCCACGGCGGTGGGTGTTTTGAGACTACGGTGCACGACGCGGTCAAGTACCGTCGCGTCGACCTCGTGACCGATACCGGCGAGCACGGGCAGGGGGGCGTCCGCTACGGCGCGGCACAGGGCTTCGTCGTCGAAGGCGGCGAGATCGGTCTTGCCACCGCCCCCGCGTACAATCACGATGAGGTCGTACTCCGACCGGCGCCGGGCGATCTGCCGGAGGCGGGTTGTCACCTCTTCGGTGGTCTGGGCCCCCTGCATGGCGGCGGAGTAAAGGTCGCAGTGGAACGCGTAGCCGTAGTCGTTCTCGGTAAGCTGGCGGCGGAAGTCCGAAAGGCCGGCAGCCGTATCCGAGCTGATGATCGCCAGGCGCTGCGGGACGGCGGGCAGGGGCAGGGTAGCGTTGCGGTCCAGGATGCCTGCCCTGGCGAGGGCTTCGAAGGTAGCCTGCCGGCGGCGTTCCAGGGCCCCCAGGGTGTGCTCGGCGTCGATGTCCTCCACGACCAGCTTCAGGCCGAACCGTTCGTGGAAGGAGGTACTCACCCGCAGGCGTACCGACATCCCCTCGCGTAGCAGGCCGTCGATCAGCCGGCTTCCGTGCGCCTTGCGAATACGCTGCAGGCTGCCGGACCATACCACCGCATCCAGCTGGGCGACGATCTCGTCATCCGCCTCCGCCTTTTCCACCAGCGTCAGCCAGGTATGGCCGCGGGATACACTTACTTGAACCAGCTCGGCCGTTACCCAGACGGGCTCGGGCAGGTTAAGGGCAAAAACGCGGCGAATGAAAGTCGTCAGTTCGGAAAGGGCCAGGGTATCCATTAAGGCACAAGGTAAATTGCCAGTCGCCGTTAGTGCTATCGGGTACCGGACGAATACCAGCCGTCTGGCAAACCCCTAAACGCAATACGCTCATGAAAACCTTGCTGTTCCTGCTGCTATCGCTCGGTGTAGTTTCCGGTAGTACCCTTCAAGCCCAGAAATCGGCTCGCCGCTTCGCCGGCCGCTACGAAGCGGACTTCGGACCCGGAGAGTCCGAACGCTGGACGGCCTACCAGTGGGTAGTCACTAAAACCTCGGAGGGTGAATTTATCCGACGGTTTTACTTCCCGGAGACGAAGCAACTGATTTCCGAAACCAGGTATTCCCACAAGAAGCTGCGCCCCAGCGACCGGGACGGACTCTCCCGCTCCTGGTACGACGACGGGGTACCCAGACACGTAACTACGTACCGCGACGGAAAGCAGGAAGGAGAAAGCCTCAGTTATCACCCGAACGGGGAACTTTTTTCGCGCGGCGCCTACGCGAACGACAAAAAGGTGGAGGTATGGGAATACTACGACTGGAAAGGCCGGGTTTCTCGCCGTACGCACTATGTCGACGGCCTTCGGCAGGGGCCGGATATGCACTATGATTCCCTGGGCACAGTGACAAATACGGTCATGTACACAGCCGATGAAGCCGTGAGTGGTGACGAGGTCAGGACGGCTCCCGGTCGAGACGGTTCCCTGGTAGTAGTAGAGGAAATGCCCCTGTTTCCGGGCTGCGAACGGCTGACAGACTATGCGGCGCAAAAGAAGTGTGCGGACCGGGCCATGCTGGAGTTCATTTACCGGACCGTCCGGTACCCCGACCGTGCCCGGCGCTACGGGGTACAGGGCATGGCCGTGGTGAGCTTCATCATCGAAACCGACGGCCGGGTTACCGGTATCACCCCGCTCATGGGGCTAAATGAGGACATCCGCCGGGAGATCGTACGCATCGTGGAACTGATGCCGCGGTGGCACCCGGGCCGGGTAGACGGGCAGGCCGTGCGCGTACAGTTTAACCTACCGGTCAAGTTCGAGCTAGAGTGAGGAGGGGGCGTTGCGCACGACCTCGTGCACGTACCTGAGTTTTTCCCGCACCGAAGCGTTGATCACGAAGGGGTAGAGGTCGGGGCGGCCCATCCCGCGGTTCAGGCTGTTGATCGCGAAGGTAAGGGGGACGCAGGCCTTTAGGATTCGTTCCATGTCCGGTTCCTGGTAGGGGTCGAAGTCCGCGGTGACGTTCATCATCAGGTCCGGCGTGGTCGGGGGATCGACGCGCATGCCGAAGGCGTGAGCCGTTTCCAGCATATCCATCAGGTGGAGGTAGTGGGCCCAGGTTTCGGCCCAGTCCTCCCAGGGGTGCATGGTGGCGTACTCGCTGATGTAGTGCTGCTGCCAATCGGCCGGCGGGCCGTTCTGGTAGTGCTTTTTCAGCGCTTCGCCGTAGTCGGCACGGTCGTCCCCGAAAATGCGGCGGAATTCCGCCAGCCGGTTGGCATCCGGCTCGACGATCACGTCCCAGTAGTAATGTCCTACTTCGTGGCGGAAGTGGCCGATGAGAGTCCGGTACTTCTCGTGCAGTTGTATGCGGGTGGCTTCGCGCTTCACGGGGTCAGCCTCCTTGACGTTCAAGGTGATCAGTCCCTCGTCGTGGCCGGTCATGACCTGCCCGCTCTCCTGGGTGTCGGCGAGAAAATCGAAGGCCAGCCCGCGGTCGGGAGCGCTCATCTTGTCCTGCACCGGTAGGCCGAGGCGATTCAGCGCGTAGACGAGGCGGTGCTTGGCGAGTTCGAGTTGCTGCCACTCTTCCAGTTTCTCCGGATCGCTGAGGTCGGGGACGGTCCGGTTGAGGTCGCAGGCATCGCACAGGCCGGTTTCGTCGGATTGCGGGATGAGCCAGTTGCAGGCCGCATGCTGGTGGTTATCGCAGTAGATGTAGGGTACGCTGTTGTCCGGACCGCACATCCAGGGGCCATCACCGGGAGCAAGGGCAACCATGCGATCGGTGGGGGCGTCGTACCCCAGGTAACTGGAGCAGTTGCCACAGACCACGTTTTCGAAGTAGACCGGATAATTGCAGTGTGTGCAGTGGTAGATTTTCATAGGGGGCGTAAGTAGCGGTAATAACAGCGCCGTACGTACGGTGTTCCACCGGGCGGAGGTAATATTGGGGCGGGGGGTCCGGGCTATCTTCACGGCCACTCCCGAATTATGCACCCCCGAAACCGCTACCGCTCCCCCCACGACTTTCCGGCCCTCTGCCGCATTGTGCCCGCCCTGGAAGCCTACCTGATCCAGACGCCGGACGGAAGGACCTCGCTCGATTTTTCCCGGAGGGAGGCCCTCCTGCACCTCAACCGGGCCCTGTTGCTGCGCGATTACGGCCTGCGCCACTGGGACCTTCCCGACGGCCACCTCGTACCGCCGCTCCCTGGCCGGCTGGACTACGTGCACGCCGTGGCCGACCTCGTCCCCGACGCCTGTCGGATACTGGACATCGGTACGGGGGCGAGTCTTATCTATCCTATCCTGGGCGTGCGGGAGTACGGCTGGGAGGTGGTGGGCAGCGAAATCCACCCCCACAGCCTCAGGGTAGCGCGGGCGATCGTCACGGCGAATCTGGTGCTCCGGGGGCGTATAGAAGTGCGGGAGCAGCCCCAGCCGGAGCACGTATTTGCCGGCGTGGTGCGCGCGGGGGAACGCTTTTCCGCGACGCTCTGTAATCCCCCCTTCTTCCCCAGTCGGGAAGCGGCGGTGCGGGCGGGACAAAAGAAATGGTCGAAACTGGGGCGGCAGGACGCCGGATTATCGTTCGGCGGAGCCGATACCGAACTGTGGACGCCAGGGGGCGAAGTACAGTTTCTGCGGCAGCTGATCGGGGAAAGCCGGGCGGTGGGGGAGCAGGTAGGTTGGTTCACTACCCTCGTATCGAAAAAGGGCTACCTGGAAACGGCGCGCCACCAGCTCGAACGACTCGAAGCGGTGGAAATACGGGTAGTGCCGCTCGAGCAGGGCAATAAAAAGAGCCGTATGCTCGCCTGGACGTACCGGCGGTAACGCTAGTTGCCGGCCTCGTCGGCGTCACCGTAATCACGGTCGCCCAGCAGCTTGCTGCCGATGCGTACCAGGGTGCTGCCCTGGCGGAGGGCGATGGGGTAATCGCCGGACATACCCATGCTGATCTCCGCGAAATCCGGGCTGTCGACGAAGTAGGTCTCTTTGACTTCCGAGAAGATCTCGTGCAGGGTCCGGAACTCTTCCGCTACCTGCTCCTCGTCGTCGGTGTAGGTGGCCATACCCATGACTCCGAGAATGCGCACGTGGCGCAGGGGCTCTTCCCGGATAGATTCGAGAAGCTCGCGGCCGGACTCACGGGTCAGGCCGTACTTGCTGTCTTCGTCGGCGATGTGGTACTGTAGCAGAACGTCTACGCTACGATCCTCGGCACGCTTATCCAGTTCGCGCAAAAGCCGCAGGCTGTCGCCGGAATGAAACAGGGTAACGAAGGGAACGACGTTCTTGACCTTGTTGCGCTGCAGGTGGCCGATGAAGTGCCAGTTGATGTCGTCGGGCAACTGCGCGGCCTTTTCTTCCAGTTCGCCGACGCGGTTCTCGCCAAAGTCGCGGTGGCCCATTTCGTAGAGTTGGCGGATGACGGAAACCGGATGGGTCTTGGTAACCACCACGAGTCGGGCACCGCCGGCGGCAATTTCGCGGCTAAGGGTGCTGTACTGGTCGGAGAGGGAGGCCATAGAGGGGGGAATAGGCGTAAGAAAGAATCCTAAGGCGGAAGGCAATAACCGCTTCCTGCCGAAAGGCTACCGTTCCGTAAACAAGCCGTGTTGGGGGGCTGAAATACGGGAAAAGGTCGGGGGTAAGTATATGCGGGAGAGTAAATTAGGCGTTACCGACTTACACATTCAGAATAGATACCAAACATGAATTACCTCACGCTAAAGAATGACCGCAAGCGCCGTCGCCAGGCCCGCGTAGTCACTTTCGTCGTCACCACGCTGACCCTCGGCGCGATCGCTCACGGAATGGGCGCCACCCAGGAACTGATGGAGTTCTTCCAGCAGGTGGCTGGCGCCCATCCGGTAAGCGATCCGATCGCTTCGGCTATTTAACCTTGAACAGTTCTACGTCGAAGATCAATGCGGCGTAGGGGGGAATGGCGGGCGGGGAACCCTGTTCGCCGTAGGCGAGGTCGTAAGGGATGAAGAAGCGGTATTTGCCGCCTTCCTTCATTAGCTGCACGCCCTCCGTCCAACCGCGGATGACGCGGTTCAGGGGAAACTCGATGGTCTGTCCGCGCTCTACGGAGCTATCGAAGACCTTTCCGTTTATCAGGGTACCATGGTAGTGCACCTCCACCGTTTCGGTGGCGCTGGGGCTGGCGCCCGTACCTTCCTTAAGCACTTCGTACTGTAGTCCGGAATCGGTCACCTTGACCTCCGGGCGCTTGGCGTTTTCCGCCAAAAAGGCTTCACCTTCCTGGCGGGCCTCCGCACCTGCGGCCGCGGCTGCCTCCTGGAGGTACTGCTGAATGTACTGGTTGGCCTGCTCGGGACTGATATTGGCCGAGCCGTTGAGGCCTTCTTCGAATCCCTTGGCTAGGCTACTGGCGTCGATGCTGTCGAAGCCCTGGCTTTTTAGGTTCTGGCTCAGCACGATGCCGAGACTGTAACTGGTGGTATCCATATAGGATGCTTGGTTTTGCGCCGCGAGGGCGGCGGTAAAAAGTAGTAATACAAGCGCGGTGGCCCAGGGTTTCATGCACGGGACTTTAATCGGTGGGCGTACTTCTTGCGGATCTTGCCCACTTTCGGGGAGATCACGAAGGTGCAGTAGCTGTTGCGGTCGCCCACTTTATTGTAGTAGTTCTGGTGGTAATCTTCGGCGGGGTAGAAGGTGTTGAAGGGAATCAGTTCGGTGACGGCCGGCTTATCGTAGAGCTGGGGAACGAGGTCGCGCATGGCCGATTCGGCGGCCTGCTTTTGCTCGGGGCTCGTGTAAAAAATGGCGCTGCGGTACTGGGGGCCGACGTCGTTGCCCTGCCGGTTCGGAGTGGTAGGGTCGTGGGCGGCGAAGAAGATCTCGAGAATTTCATCGCGGGTGATGATCTCGGGGGAGAACTCGACGAGGATCACTTCGACGTGCTCGGTGCGCTTGGTGCAGACGGCTTCGTAGTTGGCCGTTTCCTGGCTGCCGCCGGCGTAGCCGCTGATGACGCGCTCGACGCCTTCGATGTCGAGAAAAACGGCTTCGACGCACCAGAAGCAGCCGCCGCCGAGAATTATCGTTTCTTTGCGGGGCGTGTTTTCTACGTGATTGAGGACTTCGCCAAATTGGGGGGAGGTAGACATATTGTGGGATTACGTTGTTAGGGGAGGAGCGGTGGAAAATTCGCACCTGATGTGCTACACCAGCCGCCTCTCTTTCGTTAAGGAATTAACGTGTCCGTATGCAGCAAGTTCTGAGCAAACTCTTTCGTGCCCGTCCGGGGGAATGGGGAGCCGTGCTCATGCTGCAGCTGCTGGTCTTTCTCATTATCTGCACGCTGCTGATCGTGAAGCCCACCGCCAGCGCCCTGTTTCTCTCGGAGTACGGTGCCATCGGGCTGCCCTACATTTTTCTCGCCACGGCCGTGCTGGCCGCGATCGTCAGTACGGGGTACTCCGCGGCCCTGCGGTACTACAGTCTACTGCGCGTGAGCGTGGTATCGCTGCTCGTTTGCCTCACCATCCTGCTGGGGTGCGCCGGATTCATGCGCCTGCCGCCCGCCCAGCCTACGGTAGCGGTGATCCTGTACCTCTGGACGGCCATTTTCGGGGTACTGGCCGCTTCACAGTTCTGGATGATGGCAAGCTTCGTGTTTGACGTACGGCAGGCCAAACGGCTCTTCGGACTCGTGGGAGCGGGTGCCATCGCCGGTGGTATTGCCGGGGGGTACATCACCAGCCTCCTGGCCCAGGAGATCGGAGCGCGCAACCTGATCCTCGTAGCCGCCGGGCTGCTGGTTCCCTGTTTATTGCTTACCACCGTCATCTGGCGGCGCTACGTAGCCAACAAGCAGAGCGTGATCTCGCGCAAGCGCAAGTCCAATACGCCATACGAGGCACCCCATCGCCTCATCCTGGCCAGTCGCCATTTGTTGCTGCTCTGCGGTATCGTAGCGCTAAGCGTGACGGTGGCTAAATTGGTGGATTACCAGTTCAGCGTGCTGGCCGCCGAACGCTACGGCGATCAGGACCGTCTGGCCGGCTTCTTCGGCTTCTGGTACTCGACCTTCAACATCGTGGCTCTGGCAATCCAGTTGTTGCTGACCCACCGGGTGGTACAGGGCATGGGCGTCAGCGGGGCGCTGCTGTTCCTGCCCGTCGGGCTTGGCGTGGGTGCCATCGTCATGCTCTTCATGCCGGGCCTCAACGCGGCTATCTTCAGCCGATCGGTCGACGGAAGCCTGAAGCAGAGCCTTAGCCGCGCCAGCATCGAGATGCTGTTCCTGCCCCTAGACGAGGAGACGAAGAAAAAGGTGAAGACCTACATCGACGTTTTCGTGGACAGCCTCGCCGGTGGCGTCGGGGGCCTGCTGCTCATCGGCGTGACGCAGGTGCTGCACATCTCCGCCCCGGCGATCAGCTACGTCGTGCTGGTACTGGTCGGGATCTGGATGGTGAGCGTCATCCTGATCCGCGAAGAATACATCGAGGCCTTCCGGGCCCAGCTGTCGCACCTCAAGCCGAAGGAGCACCGCAACCGCCTGAAGAGCCACCACCGTAAGGTGATGGCCGGCTTCCTGCAGGTACTGGAGGAGGGGCAGATGAGTACCCACGAGAAGCAACTTCTTTTCGTACTGGAGCGGGCCGACGACCTGAGTGCCTCCTCCTTCCGCGAGCCCATCCGCCGGCTGCTGGCGCACCCCTCGCCCAGTGTGCGGTCCCGGGCCCTCCGGAGTCTTTACCTCCAGCCGGGAACGGAATTGCTGGAGGAGGTGATGCCGCTGCTCCGCGACCCCGAGTCGCAGGTGCGCAGTGCGGCCTTCGACTACCTGTTCTCGCGTACCCACGCGGTCGGCCGGGAGGTGCTCGAGCCGTTGCTGGACGATCCCGATCCCGAGGTCGCCGGTGCCGCCCTGGTGAGTCTGGCCACCGAAACCGCCGGTAATACCTTCAGCCAGAAACAGTGGCGGGTGGGGCAGCGGCTCCGCCGCCGGATACGGGAACTGCGCAGCGTCCCCAACGCCGAGCGCCGGCAGTGGTACCTCTACTTGCTTCGGGCGGCGGGACGCTCGCAGACGGCAACCGGCCGCGCATTCATCCAGCGGTGCCTGGTTTCCGAGAACGAGGAGATCCTGAAGTACGCGGTGCTGGCGGCCGGTGAAAGCCAGCACGAAGACCTTATCGTACCCCTGGTGCACCTGGTCGTACACCCCAACATGCGGGCGTTAGCCATCAACGCCCTGGCGCAGTACCAGGGGGGACTCCTGGCCGTTGTGCCCGGCCTGATCGCCAAGGGAGAGCTCTCCATCGCGGAAATCCGGCGGCTGCCGTCCGTACTGGAGAAGGTAGACCGGCAGCAATCGGTCGACCTGCTCTTCAGCCTCATCGAGCGCACGGCCCCCCACGATCTGCCCCTTCGCATGGAGGTCCTGCGTGCCCTGAACGCCGTCCGCCGCGACTACCCCAAGCGCAACATGCCCAGCAAACTGGTCTACCGCCTGATCGTAGCCGAAGCCCGCGCGTACGAAGCCCTTCAGGACCGGCTCAACGTGCAGAACCTCTTGTTGCTCTTTACCGACGGAGAGGACGAGCTGGCCTACCGCGAAGCGTACACCAGCTTGCTCAAACAGCGCATGCGGGGTACGTTCAACCGGCTGTTTCGTCTGCTGGGCCTGCGGTACCCGCCCGCCGACATCATCCCCGTGCACCTGGCGCTCAACGGGGAAACGGTCAGCGTGCAGATCAGCGGCATCGAGTTCCTCGATAACCTGCTTGAGCTCTCCCTAAAGCGCCTTATTGTGCCCCTGCTCGACCGCCGCCAACGGCAGATCCAGAGTACCGGCAGCGAGTACCTCGCCGTAGACGTCGATCTGGACGACCTGCGCCACCAGGAGTTTAAATCCCTCCGTCGCGTTCTCCGCGGGCGTGACGACCGGATGAAGATTGCCGCGCTGCGGCTCATCAGCTGTTTGCAGGACGCCCGCTACGTACCGGTACTCGATTACTATGCGTCCTCTACCGACATTGCACCCGCCGTGCGGGCCGTGGCCCAGGAGGCCCTGGAAGAGTTGCGACTGGGACTTAGCGAGGTTGCGGTGTGATCCGCTATCTTTGCGCGCCATATGACCGCACTACCCGAACTGATCGAAACCGGCGTCCGCAGCGGGCTACAGGCACTTTACGGTGCCGATGCCTCCGGACAGGAAATTACCCTGCAATCCACGCGTAAGGAGTTTGCCGGAGAGTACACCGTTGTAACCTTTCCGCTGACCCGTCTGGCCCGCAAAAAGCCCGAGGAGATCGGCAACGAGCTGGGCGACTACCTCAAGCGGGAGGTCGCGGAGATCAAGGACTATAACGTGATCAAGGGGTTCCTTAACCTCGAGATCAACGACGCGTACTACGTCGACTTCCTGATAGGCACGGCCGGTCAGGAGGACTACGGCCAGGCGCCGGCAAACGGCGAGAAGGTAGTGGTCGAATTCGCCAGCCCCAACACCAACAAGCCGCTCCACCTGGGCCACGTCCGTAATATTCTGCTGGGCTGGTCCACCAGCCAGCTGCTCCGGGCCGCCGGCTACGACGTCCGGACGGTAGAGATCGTCAACGACCGCGGAATCGCCATCTGTAAGTCGATGCTCGCCTGGGAACGGTTCGGCGAAGGGGCCACGCCCGCTTCGGCCGGCGTGAAGGCCGATCACTTCGTGGGTAACTATTACGTCCTGTTCGAAACCAAGTTTCAGGAAGAGTACCGGGAGTGGCAGGCCACGGCAGAAGCCCGGAAGATCCTCGAAGCGGAAAACGGTAAAGACCTGGAGGAAAAGGCCTTTTGGAAGACCTACAAGAACAAGTACTTCAACCAGTTCAGCTCCCTCGGCACCGCCGCCAAGGAGATGCTTCTGCGCTGGGAGGAGGGTGACCCCGATACCGTAGGCCTCTGGAACCGAATGAATGGCTGGGTATACGAAGGCTTCGAGGAAACCTACACGCGGCTGGGGGTAACCTTCGACAAACACTACTACGAGTCACAGACCTACCTGCTGGGCAAGGATATGGTGGACACGGCCCTGGACAAGGGCGTTTTCTACCGTAAGGAAGACGGGTCGGTGTTCGTCGACCTGACCGACGCCAAACTCGACCAGAAAGCCATTCTGCGGGCCGATGGTACCAGCCTCTACATTACGCAGGACCTCGGTACAGCCCGCCTGCGCTACGACGACTTCGGGGCCACCCGCATGGTCTATACCGTCGGTGATGAGCAAAATTACCACTTTCAGGTGCTGTTCGAGATCCTGAAGCGTATGGGAGAACCTTACGCCGACGGCCTGTTTCACCTCAGCTACGGCATGGTCGACCTGCCCACCGGAAAGATGAAGAGCCGCGAGGGTACCGTGGTCGACGCCGACGACCTTATGGACGAGGTCATACAGGAAGCGTACCAAAGCAGCCTCGAGCGGGAATCGACCAGCGAGCTGAGCGAGGAGGAGCGCCGCGAGATCATCCGCAAGATCGGCATGGCCGCCCTGAAGTTTCAGATCATCAAGGTCGGTCCCCAAAAGCGCATGACCTTCGACCCGAAGGAGTCGGTGGACCTGCAGGGGCAAACGGGGCCCTACGTCCAGAACGCCTTCGTCCGCACCCGCGCCGTCTGGCGCAAGGCCGGCGATGCCGATTTGTCGGCCGCCGCCGAATACGACTCGCTCGAGCCGGCCGAACGCGAACTGATCAGTCAGCTCTACGCCTACCCGTCGCTGCTGCGCGACGCCGCCGCCGGCTACGATCCGTCGTTGGTGGCGATGTTCTGCTACGAGCTAGCCAAGAACCTGCACAAGTTCTGGCACGACGTCAGCATCCTCAACGCCGAGACCCCCGCCGCGAAAGCGTTCCGGCTAAGCCTGTGTCGGGCCGTCGGAAACGTACTCGAGTCGGGGATGAATATCCTGGGTATCGAGATGCCGGAGAGGATGTAAAAATTTAAAATCTTAAATTTCATATTTAAAATTCAGGACTGCCATCCCTCTACGTAATAGGTAGTGCGCCCCGCCACCTTGGTGATCTTCACCTCACCGACGCCGTTTGGCCCCGCCTTGCCTTCTTCGCGCCACACGTGCCAGAACCAGTCCTCCGGGTAGTCCTTGTAGTACGGCGCGTTCTCGGTACCGTATGTCATCACGGCGATGGTTTCCGCGTGTATGTCGCTGAGTTGTTCCTCCGACAGGTCGCAGGCCCGGGCGGCGGGGTGGATGCGGGTGCGGTAGCAGATCTCGTCGGCGTACAGGTTGCCGACGCCGGCGAGGATCGACTGATTGAGGAGGAGACCTTTGATGGTGGCCTTCCGGCCGGTCACGGCGTCGAGCCAGTCTTCGAGGGAAATGTCAAGGGCATCGGGGCCGAGCTTGATCTCTTTGATGTAGGCGTCGCGGTCCTGCAGGTAGAGGATGCGGGCAAACTTCCGCGGGTCGTCAAACCCCAGGATGTTCCCGTCGGTAAAGTGAAGCGCAAACCGCTCGAATTTGCCCCGGTCCTCGGGTTCCTGGTAGAGATTTAGGTCGCCGGTCATGCCGAAGTGTAGCAGCAGGGCGTGGCCGTTGTCAAGGTTGGCAAAGAGGTACTTGCCCCGCCGGAGGCTGTCGACGATGGTGCGCCCGGTGAGGGCGTCGGCGAAGGCCGGACCCGGCATATTCCGGATGATGTAGTCGTCGTGCACGGTCACCCGACCGATCGTTTGGCCGGTTGCGGCGGCATCGAAGTAGAGCTTGAAGTTGTGTACCTCGGGTAATTCCGGCATTGGGCGAAAGCTTTGCCTGCCTAACGGCGCAGACCCGGGCGGGTTGTGTAGCCGCGGGGTTGTTACAGCAATCCGTAGGCCCTTTCCTCGATCAGGGTGTACCCCTCATCGGCGCCTCCGAACTTGGCGAAGTATTCCCGGACGCCGGGCAGTTCGGACCCCTCGAAATCAAAGGTGGCACCGGCAGCGCCGGCCCCTTCGCGCATGGCCAGGGCGAGCAGGCGGCTCATGCCCCGGCGCTTTCGCCCCGGGTCGGTCGTCACGGCGGCGAGGTTGATGGTGCGCCCGGCCATCCGGGGCAGGAAGGCCGCCGCGAGCACCTCACCCTCCTCGCGTAGCTGGTAGCAGCCGCCGTAACCGCGGGCTAGGCACGCCTCGGCCAGTTGGAGCAGGATGCTTAGGTCGTGCTCCGTCAGCGGCGTCCGCTCCAGCAGGTAGCGGCGGTTCAGTTCGACAAAGGCGGCGGGTTCCAGGGGTTCCAGCAGGTCCCGACTGCACTTGCGGAGGTAAGCCTGGAGTTTGCGGGGGAAGCGCCGGGAAACTTCGGCGTAACCGGGCGTGAGGTCCAGCACGTAGTTCGTACGGCGGCGATGCATAAAGCGGTCGGGGATCACTCCGGCGTCCAGGTCCGGGCGCAACGGCAGGGAGAGTTGCAGGCTGCGGGGCAGTTGGAGCAACAATTGCGCGACCTCATCCCTCCTACAGGTGCCATAGGGACCCAGCTGCTGGGTGTAGGGCGGGCGCACGAGTACCGGGACGAGTCCGCCGAGCCGTCGCATGCGGGGGAGGGGAAGCACGCAGGTATATTCGCCGCAGACCAGACCGTCCCAGTGGCCTGCGGTGACGATGTCCAGCCACCAGCTGAGACCGTAGGGTAGGGGGCGGGCATCCGCCAGCACGGCTGCGTCCCAGCGCGCGACGTCGATCGCGGAACGGCGGAGCCTGCGTACCTGCACGGGGCTAGTCTTGGTCCTCGGCCATGCGCTGGCGGACGTAGTCGGAATATTTTTCCTGGCGGAACTGCCGCCACCGCTCGTAGTTCTTGGGGAAGCGGCGGAGTTCGGTCTTGAAGTTTTGGAAGGGGTTGGGCCGCTTAAGGGCGTAGGTGAGTGCCTGCCAGAGTTCCTGGTTGCGTACGCGGTCGGTGAAGGCGGCCATGATCTTGATGGCGTCGGGCGCTGGCAGGCGCTCGATGTGGACGTAAGCGTCGGGATCGGTGCTCACGTCCTGCATGATGGCCTCAAAGACCTCGGGGTCGGCCCGTACGTTGCGTTCGGGGTCGTCGGCAATCAGCATCCGGCCGTGGGCGCGGTGTACGTACACTTCCATACCACGGCGAATTGCGGTGGCGGCTTCGTTGATATCGTGGTCGTTGAGCTGGATCATAGTCGGTTAAGTTTTACGCGCAGGAGGCGGGAGTTGTTCGTGAGGTAAAGCCAGGCTTCGTCGGGAGAGAGGGTAACGTTTGACACCGGGCCCTCACTCCGGATCTTGCTGATCACCCGGCCGTCGGGGCGCAGCACCCACACGCCCCCCGGGGAGGTGGCGAAAAGTGTTCCGTCGCCGGCCACCGTCAGCCCGTCCGGGTATCCCGGTTCGGTGGCCACCAGGTCGGTACCGTCGATGAGCACCCGGGGCTCTCCGAGCGTGAAGTCGGCGGACAGGGGCGTAGCGGTCACGATCGGCCGCTCGCCGTCGGAGTTCGCCAGGTAAAGCGTACGTCCGTCGGGGCTCAGGCCGATGCCGTTGGGGCGGCTATAGTCGCTCGTCAGCAGCGTCACCCGACCGCGGGGGTCCACGCGGAACACGCCGCTAAAGCCCATTTCCCCGACTTCCCGCGAAGGCAGGCCGTAGGGCGGGTCGGTGAACAGGACAGAGCCGTCGGCGGCCACCACCAGGTCGTTGGGGCTGTTGAAGCGTTTGCCGTTGTACCGCTCGGCCAGCGCCGTGTAGATGGGCGCGGGGGCATCCAGGGGGGCGTCCATGCGGGCTATACGCCGGCTGCCGTGCTGGGCCAGCAGGAGGCGGTCCTGTGCGTCAAGGGCGAGTCCGTTGCTGCCCGGCTCGCTGCTGTAGTCGTCGGGGGCGTCGCCGGAATTGGTGAGCCAGAGCGTGCTGCCGCTGCCCGTCCACCGCAGGACCACATTATTAGGTACGTCACTGCACACTACGGTACCGTCGGGCAGCACCAGCGGGCCTTCGGACCACTGCATACCACCGAAGAGTTCTTCCGCCACCGGCGTCCGGCCGAAGAGGCGGCGCGTAGCCGGTCCGTCGATCGCCTCGATCCGGACGGGTCCGGCGGCGGTCACGGGAGCTGGGGTGCGCGAGACGCCACAGGCGGCCAGCAAGACCAGCAGGAGGGGAAGGAATCGCACCATGGCCGCAAAATTAGGGAAAATATGCGCGGGCACGCAGGTGCAGGGACTGCTAAAACGGTTAACGTGGCTGGCCGGTGGGATTGGGGGGCCTACGGCGGGTCGACGTGGCAAATTTAGACTTATACTTACGGTCCGTTCATCGGGTACTTACTGTTATGCCACCCTTTGGTGGCGTTTACGTCGATCAGCACATCATGAATTCATTTGCCCTTTCAACGCTTGACCTGGTGGTCATGGCCGTCTACGCCGTCTTCATCATTGGCTACGGCCTGTATTCCGCTAAGGCCCAGAGTTCCGAAGAGTACTTTTTGGCCGGACGTGACATGACCTGGCCGATCGTCGGTATCTCACTATTCGCCGCCAACATCTCGTCCTCGACGCTGGTGGGACTAGCCGGCGACGCGGCGAAGACCAACACCCAGGTCTTCAACTACGAATGGCTGGCCTCGGTGGTGCTGGTGTTCTTCGCGATCTTCTTTTTGCCTTTCTACCTGAGCTCCAAGGTGTACACCATGCCCGAGTTCCTGGAACGCCGCTACGATGCCCGCTCCCGCTTCTACTTCAGTTTTGTGACGATCATCGGCAACGTACTCATCGATACCGCGGCGGGGCTATATGTGGGCACCGTAGTGCTGAAGCTGCTTTTCCCCGATCTGTCCACCTTCGCCATTGTCACCATCCTGGCCCTGGCGGCCGCGGCCTATACCGTCCCGGGCGGACTCAATTCGGTCATCCAGACGGAAGTCATTCAGGCCATCCTGCTGGTCATCGGTAGTTGCCTGATCACCTATTACGCCTTCGAGCAGGTGGGTGGCTGGAGCGAAATGATTGCCCAGTTAAATGCCCTTGGAGCGGCGGGAGAACTGCCCAACGTGAACGACATTGACCACGTGGCGTCGGGGGTGACCGACGGCGGCAGCGCTTCGGGCATTCCGCTCGGCGAGCGGGTATACGGCACCGAATACTACACTCCGCAAAACGCCGAGGAAGTACTCAGCCTGGTCCGGCCGGCCAACGACCGCTTCATGCCCTGGACGGGGCTGCTGCTCGGTGCGCCTATCCTGGGCTTCTACTTCTGGGCCAATAACCAGTTCATGGTACAGCGGGTACTGGGCGCCAAGGACCTGAACCACGGCCGCTGGGGGGCGCTGTTCGCCGGCCTGCTCAAGTTACCGGTGCTCTTCATCATGGTGCTGCCGGGCACGCTGGCCATCCTGCTGTTTCGCGACTTCGATATCGCCACCCTCAACTACCAGTTGCCGGACGCGACGATCTGCCAGAATCTGGTGGACTGCCCCAACGCTACCTATCCGCTCCTCCTCTTTACCCTCCTGCCCACCGGCGTACTCGGCCTGGTGCTCGCCGGACTGCTGGCGGCCATGATGTCCTCGGTCAGCGCCACCTTCAACTCGGCCTCCACGCTCATCACCATGGACTTCGCGGTCAAAATGAAGCACGACCTGACGAGCAAGCAACTGGTACGTATCGGTCAGATCTCCACGCTGGTTCTCGTGGTGCTGGCTTGCCTGTGGGCGCCGCAGATCGAGAAGGCCGCCTCGCTGTGGGAGTACCTGCAGATCGTGCTCAGCTTCATTGCCCCGCCGGTAGCCGCCGCCTTCATCGTCGGTATGTTCGACCAGCGGGCCAACGGCGACGGGGCCTTTTACAGCCTCATTTTCGGGGCCGTGGTATCGGTGGTGTACGTGGTCCTTTCCGTGCTGGTGGCGCGCGGGTCCCTGGAGCCCAACGGCTTTCTGGAGATGCACTTCCTGCACCGCACCTTCTTCCTGTTTGCCGCCTGTGCGGTCCTTAACGTGGTCATCAGTCGCTTCACGGCGCCGCCCCCGGCCGACAAGATTGCCAACTACACCTGGAACAATGGCATCATTGCCGCCGAAACCGAAGCCCTGCGCGGGGTGGCCTGGTACAAGAATTACCGTTACCAGGCGATCATTTTACTCGCGCTCACCTTAGTACTGGTAGTTTGGTTCTGGTAACCATCACCGCACCCGCGCTCCGCCGCCTCACCTCAACTACCAACCCCATGTCCACCTCCTCCCTGATCGATCTGAGTACTTACCCCACACGTTCCCCGGACGACCTCGACAAATCGGACGCCCGGAAAGAGACCGCCAAGCGTGTCGCCCGCATCGGCGAACTGCACCAGCAACTGATCGCGGAAAAGGAGCACGCCGTACTCATCGTACTGCAGGGGATGGACGCCAGCGGCAAGGACGGCGCCATGCGTAACGTGTTCGCCGACTGCCCGGCCTACGGACTGCGGACCCACGCCTTCGGCAAACCTACCGAGGAAGAGTTCGACCACGACTTCCTGTGGCGGGTCCATCCGCACGTGCCGGCCAAGGGGGAAATGGTCATCTTCAACCGCAGCCACTACGAGGACGTACTCATCCAGCGCGTCCACGGCTGGATCACCGAAGAGCAGGTGGACCGCCGCATCGACAGCATCAATGCCTTCGAGCACCTGCTGCAGTACGACAACAGCACCCTGATCCTGAAATTCTACCTCCACATCAGCAAGGAGCAGCAACGGGAGGAACTGATGGAGCGCGTGGAAGAGCCGGAGAAATTCTACAAGCACAAGGACGGCGACTGGCGCGAGCGTGAGCACTGGGATGCGTACCGCTCGGCGTACGAAGACGTAATCGCCCGCAGCGAGATACCCTGGCACATCGTCGGGACCGACCAGCGGTGGTACCGCAACTACCTGATGTCGGACATCATCGTGCAGGCACTGGAAGGACTGAAAATGGAGTGGCCTCCGCTGGTAACCAATCGGGAGTGGAAGGTATAAACGGGTATGGAAAAGTTGCTGCGACTCGGTCGGGTCGACGAGGACATAAATTACTCACCGGAAGAGCGTCGGGCCTTTCTGGAGCTCTACCATCACCGCTACATCCAGCGGGAGGGGAGAGAAAAATTCCGTGACGACATCCGGGGCCGCTGGTACGACTGGGAGCCGATCCCCGGACAGCGGGTCCGGGCGCTGACGCAGCAGCTGCAGGCGGCGGGCTTCATGCCCCACGCCGAGCACGGAGGCGTCTACGGATACGCTACCCAGGCCGCGGTGCGCCTGTTCCAGGAATACGTGCGTACCATTGGTGATCCGGAGCGCCACGCGCGCCGCGATCCCCCGAGCTGGCCGGACGGGGTAGTGGGCGACGATACCCGCTACTACCTCGAACGCTGGGCGGAAACGGGGCAGCGCTGCCGCTGGGCCCGGAACGAGGAAAGCGCCGACTACCGCCGCTGGATAAACTGGCTTAATGCGGCCACCCGGCACTACCGTGAGCAGCCTACCCCCGCGATGCAGGAACTGGCCGGTCGTAGCCATCGGGGAGACAGCCTGCTGCCGGAAGAATGGTCATTCGATACCGATGAGCCCCACCTGATCGGCATCCGCCGGCGGCGCGCGGCTGCCACGGGCGACCGGCCGAACGACGATCTCTTCGTGCTGCTCATTCAGGGCCTGAGCTTTTACTTTTGGGGTTCAACCGATCCCCGCAAGACCGATGGCAGCAACCTTTCGGTCATCGCGGGGCAGCACCTGTACCGCTTCAACTGGCACAAATTGCAGGAATCACAGGTGGACCGCCTGCACAAGGGCGCGCGGCCGGCCGGTGAAGGCGTGATGACGCAAACGGAGGGTGGGGCCCTGGCGGAACCAAAAAAAACATTCAACATCCACTGGAGTGGGGTAGGAGGAAACAACTGGAGCGCTGGCTGCCAGGTAATCAGCGGTCGCAGCTACCTGAACGACGAAGGTGAGCGGATCGACTGCGGCGAGTTTGCCGCCGTCAAGTACGCCGACCGCGGCACGGTGGGCCCGGCAGGTGCCCGGCTCACCATGGGGGCCTACTGCGTGCTCAGCGATTTGCTGTTCTGCTACACCCGGCCGCCGGTACCGGGCGAAAAACCTACCTTCCGGTACACCCTATTCGAAGAAAATTCATTCGCTGCCGTACCGGGCATCCCGGTGGACGAGATCGGGGAGCGACTCCGTCGCCTATGTGACTGAGCGGCAGCATTCATTCACTCTACCTTCCGTACCATGCCATCCAATAAGGACAAGAACGCCGAACCAACCCCAGAGACCTACGACAACCTCGCTGCCCAGCCGGCCGAGAACAACGTCCAAACGTACATAAAGGACCTGTTGACGCTCGACGTTGTGACCCTTACCGGCAACGTCGACCTCGCGGTCACCGGAGCCAACGGTGAGCGGCTGCGGCTGGGAAGACTCTACAACCGCATCGAGGAGATGTATATGGCCGAGGACTCGCAGGTGCGGGTACTGGCCATCACCCATGTGGAACTGGACAAGGACTCGGTAACCTACATCAAGGAGGGCCTCAGCACTCAGGACGAGAAGCTGCTGACCTACCACCTGGAAACAGTACGGGCGGCCAGTGAGGCCCGGGCGGCCATGGCCGCCGGGGTCGGCCGCCTGCTGAACCTGAGCAAGCCCGCCTAGTGGACCCGCGGGCGTTCACGGAGGCTTGCAAGCGTCTGGGGTCGGGAGAATTCGACCCGGAAACCGTCGAGCAGTTGCGAATCGTCGTGGAGGAGCGCATGCCCGTGCGCTATGCTGTGCCGTTTCCCCCGGACGTGCAGGCTACCTTTTACCGGAGCGGCAGCAACACCCGCACCCGCCGCGGCCAGTGGCACGAGTTGGTACAGCACCTCACCGACCTTACCTACCTGACGGCGGACGAGTTTCAGCAGTGGCACCAGGCCCGCGCTGCCGACCTGCCGCCGACCGGCGAACTGATGGACCGCGTGCTGGCCGCACTCGGAGCCTTTGTCGCCGAGGATGCGTTCGCCCCGCTGCACCGCGGCTGCCCGTATCCGGCCGCCGGCCGACAGGCGCGGCTGGACTGGGCGGAGGAATACCTGACTCCCGCGGTGGACCGGCTGTCCACCTTTACGTCCTTCGACGGCGAACTGGCCGTGAATGCCGGCTACCGGCTTGGCGACCGAAGCGTGTACGGCCGGTCGATGGCCTTTCGTATGTACACGCTCTTCACCTACGTCTACGCGGATCAACACCGCCGTGACGTCTACCTGGACGAGTCCGACCGCCCACTCATCATCAAACTCAACCGACTCTTGGCCCGCGACCGGTCCGGTCTCGACGAAGGACTTCAGGGGCTGCTGCTGAACGCCGGGGCCTTGCTCGAGGCATTTTGGCGGGCGCGACTGCCCACCGGGACCGACGGGGAGAATACCTACATCCTTTACCGTATTACGGGTCCCCCCAGTCCGGACAGCCTGGCCCTGGAGGAAGCGCTCAGGACAGAGCTGGCCAACCGGCGACAGTTGCGTGAACTACCGGAAATCCTGGAGTATACGGGTGGCAACGACTTCGCCCGCCGGCTGTTGCAACTGACCCTCTGGCGCATCGGCTACTACGACGGTGCCCTGGACAGTGACTTCGGACCCCGTACCCACGAGGCGCTGCTGCGCTTCCTGGAGCAGGAGAGCGAGGGAGGGCGTAGGCGCAAGATTGCCAAAATTCTGGTGCGCAGGGAAGGCGAGGGTGCCTACGCGGTAAAGCTGCGACCGCTGGGCAAGCGACTCCGCGATTACGCCCCTCCGGACAAGCAGGAGGCGAGAAACCTGGAAGACGACATATGGAAGCGAATTGCCGAAGCCCGACAGATCGATACCGTAGACCAGACATTCGCCGAGCGGCAACAAGAAGCTACGGAAGCGTACGGGGCTCCGCAACGGCACCCCTTCCGCCGAGTTTATTTTGCCGTCGGCAGTCTGCTGCGGGCGGCGCTGCGCGGGATCGCGCGAATCATCGACTGGATCCGGCGGGCGGTGAGCTTCACCCTGGGCGCCATCTTTGACTTCATCAAGCTGGTGGCCAAGCGGCTCCGCGAGGGCGTGGGGTTATTTTTTACGGGAATGCGCTTTTTCGCCAATTTTTTTCTCGGGCGGCCTGTCGTAACGCCGGAGCCCGGGTCAACACCGGTGACCGTTGCGGCGCTGACCCGGTTCGGCCTGGACTTTGACACGGTAAACTACGTGGCCGACTCCGCGGGGGCGGAAGCGGTCAGGGACCACGGCAGGCTGCTACGCCGGCTGGCGGCGGGTGCCGAATTCTTCCTGACCGTCGCCATCACCGTGGTGCGGGCGGCCGCGGCCTGGGGCACCCCGCTGGGGTGGATCCACCTGGGCGTGCTGATCGCCCGCTGGGTGCTGGACATGTTGCGGTCGCCGCAGGGGGCGAAGGTTTCCCTTGCCTAGTCGGTGCGTCGTGCCGATTCGAACAGGTGCAGCAGGTCGCCCATGCGCTCGACGAGATCGGCGCGGTCGACGATAAAGTCGAGAAAGCCGTGCTCGAGGAGGAACTCGGAGGTCTGGAAACCTTCGGGTAGTTCCTTCTTGATGGTTTCCTTGACCACACGGGGGCCGGCGAAGGCGATCAGCGCCTCGGGTTCGGCAATGTTGATGTCACCGAGCATGGCGTAGCTGGCCGTGACGCCCCCCGTGGTGGGGTCGGTCATTAGGCTGAAGTAGGGGACACCGGCGCGGGCGAGCTGGCTGAGCTTGGCGCTAGTCTTGGCCATCTGCATGAGGCTGAAAGCGGCCTCCATCATCCGGGCGCCGCCGGTCTTGCTGATGATCATGAGCGGGGTGCGGGTCTTGCGGGCCTCGTCGATCGCGAAGGCGATCTTTTCGCCCACTACGCTTCCCATACTGCCGCCGATGAAGGAGAAATCCATGCAAGCGACCAGCAGCGGGCGGCGGTTAAGTTTGCCGCGTGCGACGCGGATGGCATCGCTGAGCCCGGTCTTCTTTTTTGCCGCCTTGAGGCGGTCCTTATAGGACTTCAGGTCCTTGAACTGCAGCAAGTCCACGGCCTCCATGTCCGCCTCGTACTCTTCATAGTTGCCGTCGAAGAGGAGGTCGAAGTACTCCTGGGAGCCGATCCGCTCGTGGTAATTGCAACTGGGGCACTTGTGAAAATTTTCCCGCAGTTCCTTGCGGGTAACGGTTTCGCTACAGCGCGGGCACTTGTACCAGAGCCCTTCGGGCGCTTCTTTCTTATTGCGCGTGGCGGTCTGGATACCGTCCTTGAGTCGTTTGAACCATCCCATAGGCCGCAAAGGTACAGTACGCTCAATTACTCCGCAGCATCACCACCCCGCCGATAATCGCGGTGACTCCGGCGACCCGCCACCAGTTGATGCTGTGCTGGGGAATCCCGAGCAGTCCGAAGTGGTCGATGACCAGGCTGATCGTCATCTGCCCCGCCACGGTAAGCGCGATGGTTACCCCTACGCCGAGGCGGGGGGCGAGCACGATGATGGCGAACACGTAAAAGCCGCCCAGTATACCGCCCACCCAGTAGTACCAGGGGAGTTCGAACGCGCGCCGCAGGTTACCCAGCGGTACGCCGGAAACGAGGCAGTAGATAAACAGGGCGATGCTGCCGGCGACGAAGGAGATCAGGGCGCCGTACACGGGACTACTCACCGCTTTCCCAATGGCGCTGTTGAGCCCGGCCTGAATCGCCAGCATGGCGCCTGCGGCTATCGCCAGCAAAAAAAGGAGGAATTGCTGCATGGGCTTGGTAGGTAGGCTGTATGTTTGTCGGCCCAAAGTAGATAGTAATGCTGAGAGAGTTTAACCAACTGAACGACGAAGAACGCCAACTCATGTTTGACGCGATACCCCTCATCGTGATCCTCGTGGGGGCCGCCGATAACGTACTCGACGAGGTAGAGCTCACCGAGGCACAGCGCCTGGCCGACATCCGCAGCTACAACAACCGCGGCCGCCTCAACGCCTTCTACGAAATCATCGACGAGGGACTGTCCGAGCGCATCCGCCAGCTCTACAACGGCATGCAGAACGGCGTACAGCAGCGTGAGAAGTACATCATCGGGGAACTGAGCAAGCTCAACACGATTCTGCCCAAGCTGCGCGAGCCCTACGGCTACCTTTACTACCACAACTTCCGCACCTTCGCCCGCCACATCGCCGAGGCCCACGGTGGCTTTCTGCGCTTCATTACCATCGGACCGAAGGAGGCCAAGGTAGTCGACCTGCCGATGATTAAGCCCGTCGCCAAGCCCCCCGAAGAGGAATACCCTAACCTGCTCGGCTAGGCCGTTGCCGGAACTGCGATAAGCGGGTCACGTTTTGCGGTGTGGTGCCGGCCGGGCTATTTTCGGCCCCGGACAACCCCTCGGCATGAAGAATCTGGCACTGCACTGGCAAATATTAATCGGCATGGCGCTCGGCGTAGGCTTCGGCGTCATCGCGTCGTCGCTCGGGTGGGGCGACTTTGTCAGTGACTGGATCAAGCCATTCGGTACCATCTTCATCAACAGCCTGAAGCTGATCGCGATCCCCCTGATCGTCGCTTCGCTGATAAAGGGTATCACCGACCTGAAGGACATCAGCAAGCTCAGCAATATGGGCCTGCGTACCATCGGCCTGTACGTCATGACCACGGTAGTGGCCATCGTCATCGGTCTGGTGATCGTCAACGTCGTCGCCCCGGGGCGCAGTATCGACCAAACGACCCGCGACAACCTGCTCAATGATTTCGCCGCGGACGCCGGCAACCAGATCACCGCGGCCACGGCGCAGGCGGACGCCGGACCATTACAGGCGCTGGTGGATCTGGTGCCGGATAACATTGTCGGCGCGGCCAGCAGCAACGGCAATATGCTGCAGGTCATTTTCTTCGTCATATTTTTTGCCATCGGACTCATTCTTATAGATCCGAAGCGGGCGGCCCCCGTCAAGGACTTTTTCGACGGCGTCAACGAGGTGGTGCTGAAGCTCATCGACCTCATTATGCTTACCGCCCCGATCGGGGTATTTGCCCTGCTGGCCTCCCTGGTGGTGGAAGCGCCCAGCAAGGACCTTTTTGTAGCGCTGATCATGTACAGCGCCTGCGTGCTGCTGGGACTCGGCATCATGATCTTCGGGGTGTACCCGATGATGGTCAAGGTGTTTACGGGTCGCAGTTACCGCAACTTCTTCGCCGGCATGAGTCCCGCCCAGCTGCTCGCGTTCAGTACCAGCTCCAGTGCGGCCACCCTGCCCGTGACCATGGAGCGGGTGGAGGAACACCTCGGCGTCGACGAGGAGGTAACGAGCTTCGTACTGCCCATCGGAGCCACCATAAACATGGACGGCACCAGTCTCTACCAGGCGGTAGCGGCCGTCTTCATCGCGC
The DNA here is from genome assembly GCF_003390915.1 of Lewinella sp. IMCC34183. Lineage (GTDB taxonomy): Bacteria > Bacteroidota > Bacteroidia > Chitinophagales > Saprospiraceae > Neolewinella. The sequence goes on from NZ_QMEM01000012.1 coordinate 73,789, forward strand.
AGGCGTACGGCATGGGGCTTGACCTGGGCGACCAGATCACCATCATCGTGACCGCGCTGGCGGCCAGTATCGGCTCCGCGGCGGTGCCCGGGGCCGGCATGGTGATGCTTGTCATCGTGCTGGGGCAGGTGGGAATCCCGGAGGTAGGACTCGCGCTCATCTTCGCGGTCGACCGGCCCCTGGATATGTGCCGCACCGTAGCCAACGTGACGGGCGACGCGACCGTGGCCATGCTCGTAGCCAAGTCGGTCGGTAAGCTCGGTGAGCCCCGGGAACGCAAACTAGACGATCACTACGCCGAAGTATAGTACCTACTCCACGCGAAGCTCGGCCAGGCGGTAGAAGCCTTCGTCCATTTTACGGTCGGCCACGTATCCCATCGGCACCTCTTCGCCGTCGCGCCGTTCATTCCGCAGGCGCACCCCTAGCCGGTACTCCCCGGCCGTGAAGTCGGCGGGCACCTCGAAGGGGTAGCTCAGCCAGTTGGCCAGGTGCAGCTCGCCCACGGTATTGGCACCAGCGGGAATAGACCATGCTTTTCGCTGGGGGCCTTCGAGCACTACGTCCATAGTGTAGCGGGCGTTGGGGTCGACGCTGCCGACGGTGCGCCACTCCATCTGCACCTCGAAGCGCTCACCCGGGGCAACCGTGCGCGGCAGATTCAGCGCGTATACGTAGTGACCCACGCCGTCGACGGGTCGCTCCACCACGTCATCACTCAGGTCGATCGCCTGCTGGTTCTCGTTGGTACAGGCCCCGCCCAGCAGGAGCAACAAGCAAAGACAAGCCAGGGTGAAGGGGGTGGGGGAGAGGACGCTGCTGATCATGAACGGGGGTTTGGGAGTAAATGCAGTTTTCACCCCATTAAGTTCACCTTTCCCCGAAACCTTAGTTCTATAACCGTTACCTTTCCCTTACGTCCCGGCACCCGCGGCTAGCATTTGGGGAGCCGGATTTTTTAAGGTACGGGGCGGGTAACACCTTAGACCGCGCATACGCGTTGTTAGCTTGGCGGTCCGGATACCTTACGATGCCAAACCACTTAGTTGATGAAAATACTATTCGTACTGCTTGCCTTCCTTTCGTGGAAGCAAGCCATGGCCGAACAACTATTTATCCTGTTTACCGAAGATTGCGGTGCGAGTATTCGCTACGCGCGTTCCCTTGACGGAGCCTCCCGAATGGATTACTTTGCCTACAGCCTGCCCGCGGGTTTTGGTGAACGACTGATCCTCGAGACCGATGGTGAGGGCGTTTCCGTACGGAGCGACCTGCCCGATGGGTACCTGCGGTGTACCGAGGCCCGCCTCGGTGCCGAAACCGCAGCGCGCATAAATGACGCGGAAGACCACCTGTTCATCGTGCGCGCGCTGCCCGAGGGCGGGTACCGGGTAGAGCCGGTCGTCATGGCCGCCGTATTGGAGGAACGCGACACCGAGATCCGGTACCGTTCGCCGTTTACGGCCTTCACCTTCGACACCGAAAATGGCGTCATCGGCGTTAACCTGGATACGGCCAACGAAGGCGCCAGCGTCACCTTCGAAGGGCGGGAAGGCAATGGATGCCAGAGTACCTACCTCCTGCGGCAGTACAATCCCGCCGGTGCTTTCCCCTACATTATCTACCGGCTGGCCCCCGGCCTGGGTATTGTGGAACGCCGGCTTACCGGTGACGGGCGTTCGAACCCCGACGAGGTGATCACCGCCGCCGGCGTCAACGACCTGACGCTGCCCGCCTTCCTGGAGGCGCGGTGCGCCACCAAGCAGCAGGAGGCCGCCTTCGTTCCCCTATACATCGAGCCCGAAGCCGCGCCCCAGCCATCCGGTATTGCCCGCCCCGCGTACCCCGTATCGCCGCAGGCCAAGGTAGCCACCTACGACGCCCCGGAAACTCCCGCCCCCGCCCCGGTTACGGTGCACGAGGTTACCCGCGGTGAGACGCTGTACGCCATCGCCCGCCGCTACGGTGTCTCGGTCGCGGAGTTGCAGCGCAACAACAACCTGAGCAGCAGCACCATCTTCGTAGGCCAGCAGCTGAAGATTGAGGGGTCCACCTCCGCACCTGCGATTCCCGCCCCCCCGGTGACCGTCCCGCAAGAACGCCCCGATCCGGTCGTCAACGTCCCCGATCGGTATCCCGCACAGGGCGAATACCATACGGTAAGGCCGGGTGAAACCTTCGCCAGCCTGGCCCTGCGTTACGGCTACACCACTCAGCGCTTCAAGGAATTCAACAACCTGCAAGATGCCGCCGTGGCCCGCGTGGGGCAACAGCTACGGACGTCGCACTGCAGCTGCCCGCCGGCCGGCCAGGTAACGGAAGTTACGGAACCTGCTCCGCCGCCGCCATCCGCTCCCGTGCGTGTCCCGACTCCGGAGGAGGAACCCTACCGCCCGGTGCCGTACGGCTCCACGCCGACCTACCCCGCCACCTACCCGGAAGCGCCCCGCCCGGTGGCCGTACCGACCCCGAACGTGGTCGTACCACCCCCGCCGGCGGCCGATCCGTCCACCGGCCCCGACCGCCGGATAGAACCCGCCTACTCCTCGCCGCCACCGCCCGCCTACGGGGCTCCCGTGCAGGCGAACCGGGCCGTCCACATTGTCCAGGAAGGGGAGAGCCTGTACGGAATCGCGCGGCAGTACCGTATTTCGGTGGAGGAATTACGGACGTACAACGAGCTACAACCCGCCGACGTCATTGTGCCTTACCAGAAGCTGTACGTAAACTAATGCCCCCCGCAAGGACTTTTAGCTGTATTACCGCCCACGCTTATGACTCTTTTGCTCCTTTTTGCGCTGTTTTCCATCGCGTTCAGCTTCCTGTGCTCCATCTTCGAGGCCGTGCTGCTATCCATCTCCCCGACCTACGTCCAGGTCAAGGAGCAGGAGGGCGGCACCACCGGGCGGCTGCTGCGGAAGTTCAAGAACGAGCTGAACGAGCCCCTGACCGCGATCCTCTCGCTCAACACCGTTGCCCATACGGTGGGTGCCATCCTGGTGGGCGCGCAGACGGGGGCCGCCTTCGGCGAGGGCGGTTTTGCCGTCTTCGGAATAAGCGTGTCCTACGAGGTAGTCGTGAGTATCGCAATGACCCTCGCTATCCTGATCTTTTCCGAGATCATTCCGAAGAACCTCGGAGCTACCTACTGGAAGCAGCTGGCCCCCTTCACGGTCAAGTCGCTCAACGTGCTGGTCAAGATCTTCAAGGCCATCGGCATCGTCCAGGTTTCCAACCTGATCAACCGGATGATGGGCGGTGGCGACGCCCACTCCACGGCCCTCACACGGGTGGAGTTCGCCATGATGGCGGAGGCGCAGACTAAGGAAGGCAAGCTCAAAGAGGAAGAGGGCCGCATCCTGCGTAACCTGCTCGACTTCGAGTCCCTCACGGTACACGACGTGATGACGCCCCGGACCGTCGTCGTGGGGGCCTGGTCGCGTATCACTATCCGCGAGTTTTACGAGAAGTTCGATAACAGCCCCTTCAGCCGGTACCCCGTGTTCGGAGAAACCCGCGACCAGGTGCTCGGGTACGTTCTCAAGGACATGGTTTACAAGGCCATCATCGAGCAGCGCGACGACGAGTCCGTACTGGCTCTGGTCCGTGATATTCTTACCATTCCCCAGGACACCTCCCTCCACCAACTCATCGATCTTATGCTGGCACGCCGGGAACCGGTAGCCCTCGTCGTCGACGAGTTCGGCGGCATGGAAGGACTGGTCACCATGGAAGATGCCATGGAGACCCTGCTCGGCCTCGAGATCATGGATGAAATGGACAGTACCCAGGATATGCAGCGGCTGGCGCGGGAGCGGTGGGAAGCCCGTGCCCGGGCCATGGGCCTGGAAGTACCCGAACCGAAGCCAGACGCCGAGGAAGCCGCCAAGAAACCTACGGGCGAAGATCCGGGGGAATTGCCCCGCGCAACCCCAGCTCAATCACCTCCAGCCCAGTAACGCGGGCATCCTCGATCGAGAAACGCAGGACCGTCCGCATCCGGTGAAAGCCATGACGGCCACACGCGCCGGGATTCATGTGCAGCAAGTGACGGCCCTTGTCGGGCATCACTTTAAGGATATGGCTGTGCCCACAGATATATAGGTCGGGTCGGTTGTCGTCGATCAGTTTACGCACCCGGGTGGTATAGCGGCCGGGGTAGCCGCCGATGTGGGTCATCAGGACCTTTACCCCTCCTACCTCGAAAACATTATTCTCCGGCAGCCTCCGCCGGATCTCCGTGTCGTCAATGTTGCCATACACGCCCCGCACCGGTGCGAATGCCTCCAGCGTATCGAGTACCGCGGGGTCGCCGACGTCGCCCCCGTGCCACACCTCGTCGCAGTCGGCAAAGTGCTCCAGGATGGCGGGGTCCAGGTAGCTGTGGGTATCCGAGAGGAGTCCGATTCGTATCATTCTTCGAGGGGCTGTACGCGGTAAATGCCGATTGACAGCTGTCCGCAGGGAGCAATTTCCACGACCGGTTCTGCGTAGCGTTGCTCGTGGCGGAAGGCGGCCTTCTTGTCCTCATCCTGAAAATTGGTTGCAAAGTAGTCCGCGTACTTGCGGGTGCTCTCAATCTGCAGCCGCGGGCGCAGGTTGGCGGGCAGACTCTGCAGGTTATCCCGGCACGGCCAGTTGTTGCAGTGCACCTTGCGTACTTCTCCTTCGGGGACGGTTTCCGCAAGATGGGTCAGGGCATCGCGGAAGCCCACGCCCCAATAATCCATGTCGAAACGTGCCATCACCGGATCCCCCTGAATCAATTCGTTGAAGTACACGTACTGGTGCGGGTGCCCGCAAATCATGCGGTACGCCGCCAGTAGCAGTCCGCCGGCCAGCAGCGCCGGCGCGATCCGTGGCACGCGCTCCCGCACGTAAGCGAAACCGCCCACGCCGAGAAATACCAGACCTGGATACACGAAGTGCATATGACGCCATCCGTTGTACAGGGTCGAGTGGAGGACGATCACCACCAGGATGGGTCCTACCGAGAGGCCCAGCTGCGTCAGGTCACACAGCTCCCCGTAGTCCGACCACGGCCGGCCGGCACGCAGCCCCCGGACGAGCCGGACCACGGAGAGCCCCAAACCCGTCAACAGGAAGGGTAAGTAAAGCAGCGGAGTGGTAATCAGGATCCAGGCCGGGATGTAATACCCCGGCACGTCGGTCGCCCATAGCCGGTCGCCGAACAGCAGGTTGTAGCCGCCCCAGTCGAAGGCGGACATCTCGGTCAGGGCGCCCCACAACCGGTGCAGGGTGTCCTGCCAGAGGTAGGGGAAAAACGGAATCATTAGTGCCAGTGACAGGATCGGATAGAGCAGTGCCATCAGGTAGCCCCGGCGGCCCCGCGGTCGATCCAACGCCTGCTGGGTCACCAAAAGCCCCACCGTCGCCGCCAACACCAGCAGCGCCGGCAGGCGGGTGTTGAGGGCCAGCGCCGTTGCGAATGCGTGCCACAGGAACGCGCGCCACGTGCGGTACCGCAGTAAGCGTAACAGGGTGTAGGTGCTTATGAGGTAAAAGACCAGTAGGATGTGGTCTTTCGGATTGAAGAAGGCATGGGCGAAGATGCGCGGACTAAGGACCAGCATAGCCGTCCCCATCAGGGGATACCAGGAGCGTCCGGGCCAGCGAAGCTGCAGGCTGCGGTAAAAGCAAACCAGCGCCACCAGGTACAGGGCGAAGCTGAGCACGTGCCGGAGCCGGTAGTAGGCAAACGGATCGTCCTGGAGCCCTAGGGCCAGTTCCAGCGGCGTGGCAATGAGCTGGTACAGCATACCATAGTTCGACCACTGGTAGTTATCGAGGTCGTGCTGCGGGGCCAGCGGCGGCCGATCCAGACCGAGTTTTTCGGAAGCGTAATCGATCGATACGCGTCCGTGCCCGCGCTGAATGGCCTCGTCCCAGCTGATGCCGTAGTCGTCCAGAATTACCCAGCCGAGGGAGCCCAGGACCAGGAGCAGGAACAGGGCGATAGAATGGGGAGAGAGACGCACGAAGAACGACTTGGTTTGAGTGGTGAGGAACGCCCCGGAACCGCGGCGCTGTAATATCCGCTCCGGAAGGCACAATATTGCACCGTCGGAGCGAATTCGCGGGCCGGTACTTACCAGTTCAGCTCATAGATGCCTACCACGATATCGCCCCGCGGTGCCACCTCGACCAGGGGGAATTCGAATACATCGGTGCGTTCTTTCAGGTAGGCCCGCTCGGTAGGCCACAGGAAGTTCGTGGCCACCACGTTGGCCTCGTGGTAAAACTCAACGACCCGCAGGCGGTCGCGCCAGGGGGGAGGCAGGGCGCGGACGTTGTCTACGCACGGCCAGTTGGTACACTTGACATTGCGCACCTCCCCCTCCGGGACGGTCTCGGCGTAGCGGATGAAGGCTTCCCGGTAGCCGGCGCCCCAATAGTCCATCTCGTACCGGGTCACGGGCAATTCGTCGGTTACGAATTCATTCAGGTACACCTGCTGCTGGGGGTGCATTCGGACCATCACGATGGCCGTCCAGATCAGGCCACCGCCCAGCATGACGGGAGCCGCTAGCGGCCACCGTCGCCGGGCCAGGTCGAAACCCGTCATGCCCAGGAAAGCCAGACCGGGATACACGAAGTGGACATGCCTCCACCCGTTGTATACCGTCGCCCCCAGTGCGATCACTACGAGTAGCGGACCGACCGATAAGCCCAGTTGTACGAAGTCGAGCTGCCCCCCGAAGTCGCGCCACATGCGTCCGCCCAGAAGTTGCCGCACTGTCACGACTCCCGTACGTACCAGGCCGATAGCGATAAAAAGCAGGTAAACGATCGGGGTACCGATGAGGATCCAGGCCGGCAGGTACCAAGCCGGCGGGTCACCGGCCGGGTAGAGGGTGCCGAAGATCAGGTTTTCTCCGGCATAGGGAAACTTGGTCATGGTTTCCAGCGCTCCCGCGAGTCGCGCCACGGGTGCCTCCCAGATGTACGGGAAGAAGGGTAGGGTAAACAGCATAGTACCGGCCAGGTATACCGGTGCCTGCCACATCCGCCGGAAGTTGCCCGGTCGCGTAAACAGCTGCTCCCAAAGCAGCAGGGCAACGGTTGCGCCAACCACGATCAGCCCCGGTAGCCGGGCGTTGACGGCTAGCGACGAGGCGATCATGTGCCACACGAGGCTTGCGGTAGTACGCTTGCGCAAAAAATTGGCCAGCGTGAAGGTGGCGACCACGTAGAAGACCAGCAGGATGTGATCCTTGGGGTTGAAGAATGCGTGGGCGAAGAGCCGCGGCATCAGCAGCAACAACAGGGTACCGACCAGTGGATACCAGGGGTGGCTCGGCCAGCGCAGACGAAGTGTCCGGTAGAAGAAGGCGAGGGCTACTCCGAACAGAAGGAAACCCAGGACATGGCGGATCCGGTAGTAGCGGTACGGGTCGTTCAGGGCACCGGTCTTCACTTCGGCCAGCACCGACACGATCTGAAACATCATCCCGTACTTGGAGAAGTAGCTGTTCGTCGAGCCCAGGGGCGGGTGATCGATCCCCAGCCGGTCGGCCATCAGTTCCACCGTGGCCAGGCCCTGTCCGCGCTGAATGGCTTCGTCGAAGGAGATGCCGTAATCATCCACGATCGTCCAGCCCAGTAGCAGGTAAGCGCCGAAGAGGAGGCAGGTAACGATGCGGTGGTTCACGGGCGGGGACTTCCGTCAGGGCAGGAGGTGCAGGGCTTCGACCAGTAGTGCCCGGTCGTCACCGTCCTCAATATCGCCATTTTCGAGGAAGCTTATGTCACGCTGAAACAACGGCAATTGCGCGACCACGCGGGCGTCCAGGGCCTTAAGCGTCCACAGCAGCGACAGCATCGCGTGCTCTCCGCGGGGAGCGTGCGGACAGAAGGTGCAGGCCAGCACGGGCTTGTCACGGGCCTCGCCGGTACTGCTGAGCCAGTCAAATCCATTCTTGAGGGTTCCCGGCAGGTTGTCCAGGTAGGCAGGGGTGCTCAGGATCACGGCGGTAGCATCGCGCCACTGCTGCCGCCACTCCGCTACCACGGCCGGAGCCGGGTGTACGTCAAGGTCGGGGGCAAAGAGCGGTAAGCGGCGCAGGGTATGCGCCGGCTCCAGTCGGGTGGTAGTAAGGTAGGATAGGGAGGCCAGCAGGCGAGCGTTGGCGCTGTCCGGGCGGGTGGATCCCGCTACGGTCAGGTAGTGGCTCACCGATCTTCTTCCTCCTCGGTATCTACGTCGTCGTCGCTGAGCTCGTCCAGGTCGATGTCGGCTTCCTCGATCTCGTCATCGTACTTGTCGCCGTACTCCTCGCGGGCTTCGTCGGTCAGGATACCGTCGTCATCATAGTCGTCGTCGTCCTCGATAATCAGCTGGGCCTCGGACTTCGTCATCCGGATCAGGTAGTACTTCTCGCTGGTTTCGAAGGGGAGGGCGCTGGCGATCTTTCCGTTCACGTCGGTAAAGCGGATCAGGTTCCGCTCGAATCCGTTGGGATAGTTCAGCTTGATCTGTTCCAGCAACTCATCATCGAGCTTGTCGTAGTTCTTGATTACGCGGGGCTTGCTCATGGTCGGGGTAAAAGGCGGTCTAAAGGAGTATAACCGGCGGGGCCCGCAACGATGTGGTCGGGCCCCGCCGGTGGGAATTAGGATATTACGCTCTGGGCTTTCTTGTGGTCGGCCAGGAATCGCTCGAGTCCGCTATCGGTCAGCGGGTGCTTGAACAGGCTGTCGAAGCTGCTCAGGGGGCAGGTCACCACGTCGGCGCCGGCTTTGGCGGCTTCCACGATATGCTTGCCGTTGCGGATGGAGGCGGCGAGGATCTGGGTCTCGAAGCCCTGGATGGCGTAGATCTCCGCGATGTCGGAAATGAGGGTCATGCCCTCCCAGCCGATGTCGTCGATGCGGCCGATGAAGGGGCTTACGTAGGTCGCGCCCGCCTTGGCGGCGAGAATGGCCTGTCCGGCGCTGAAGACGAGGGTACAGTTGGTGCGGATGCCGTTGTCGCGGCACCAGGCCAGGGCCTTCACGCCTTCGCGGATCATCGGGATCTTCACGACGATGTTGTCGGCGATCTTGACCAGCTCCCCGGCCTCGCGCTTCATGCCCTCGAGGTCGGTGCTAATGACCTCGGCACTGACGTCTCCGTCGGTGATCTCACAGATCTTCTTGTAGTGGTCGCGGACCTTATCGTCACCGCTGATGCTCTCCTTCGCCATCAGGCTTGGATTAGTGGTTACGCCGTCGAGGATGCCAAGTGCTTCGGCCTCACGGATGTCGTCTAGGTTGGCGGTGTCGATAAAAAATTTCATGGTGGTCTGGTTTACGTCGTTTATGGCGCTAACATACCACTTGCCGGGATGTTTCCCCCCGCATTCCGATAATTGTTGCATCCGCTGCCGCCATGGCCGCCATCTCCGGCTACGCTATTGCCCGGAAAGACAATGGGTTAGCCCTTGACCGGGCCGTTGCTACGGAAATCTGCCTTCCGATCGGCCACCGGTGATCCCCGACGGCCCCGCTCTGACCGCTGCGGCGGCGCGCAGGTGCAGCGGACGTTCGGTCGCCGCCGGGCGGCCCGGGCGGGGTACCGCGATGGGTATACGTCCCACAATCTTCTATCTCGTAGGGGAAACCTAAGGAAAGGGGGCAATTATCTCGTATATATTCGTAGCAATTGCTTACCTTTGCGCCCCGGCAAAACCGGCTGCCCCCTGGCGGGAGTAGGCCGGTCTTCTATAACAAAAGGACAATACGTCACCATGCCAGTTAAAATTCGCCTCCAGCGCAAGGGCCGTCGCAAGCGCCCGTTTTACCACATCGTCATCGCCGACGCCCGCGCGCCCCGCGATGGTAAGTTCATTGAAAAGATCGGTACCTACAATCCCATGACCGTCCCGGCCACCATCGAGCTCGATCGCTCGGCGGCCTACGACTGGCTGGTAAAGGGTGCCCAACCCACCGACACCGTCCGCGCCATTCTGCGCTTCAAGGGCGTGCTCTACCGCAAGCACCTGATGCGCGGCGTAGCCAAGGGCGCCCTCTCCCAGGAGGAGGCCGACCAGAAGTACGAGGAGTGGATCGAGGCCAAGGAAGGTACCGCCGCCGAGCGTCGTGCCGCCCAGGAGAAGAAGGAAGCGGAATTCCGCGCCGCCGTCTCCGGTACCCCGCCGCCCCCGCCCGAGCCGGAACCCGAGCCCGAGGCTGAAGCGACCACCGCCGAAGCGACCGAAGAGGAAACCGCCGAGCCCAGCGCCACCGCTGACCTCGACGCCGCCCGCGCCGATGCCGGATCCACCGAGGAAAGCCGCAAAGAGGCTGCCGACGTAGCCGGAGAAGCCAAGGCCGAAGCCGACTCCGCCGAAGCCGCCGGTGAGGCACTCGCCGACGCCAACGAAGGAGAGAACGAAGAGGGTACCGGCAACATCGACAAGGAAGTCTAGCCCCCCGCTTCCGGTCCCTCCGACCGATTCAGAAAGCCCCGCCCGCCTAAGCGCCGGCGGGGCTTTCTTGTGTATAGGCCCGCCAGGCCGCCATTAACCGGCGCGTCACCGCACCCGCGCCCCCGCCCCCGATGGGCTGCCCGTCCACCCGGCCGATCGGCATCGGCCCCTTGATTGAGCTGCAGATGATCGCCTCATCGGCGGCCAGTAATTCGTCAGTCGGCACCGGGCGCTCCTCCACGGGAATCCCGAGTTTTGTGGCCAGCGCCAGCAGGTGTTTCCGGGTCACCCCGAGGAGGACGTCGTCAACCGGCGTAACGAGCGTACCCCCGGCAACGATAAAGAAATTGGAGCGGTCGCTCTCCCGCACGTTTCCGGAACGGTCCACGTAGAGCGGGTACTGGGCACCGCGCTCACGTAGCAACGGCTGAATACGGATTCCTTCGATGTAGTCGATCGACTTGACCCGCGGAAGCTGCCGCTCGTAGGGGTGCAGCATCGCGGCGCAACCCTCCTCATAATAGTGCTCCGCAGGTGGGGTAAAGCCGTAGGGGAGCACCAGCAGGTTAGGGGAGGCGGGGGTATATCCGTCGTCGGCGTAACCGCCCGTCAGGACGCAGCGGATGCCGCCCGCATCCATATCATTGCGCGCTACCAGTTCCGTGATTACGCCACGCAGACCAGCATCGTCCAGCGGCAACGGCAGGTGAAGGCCGTCGGCGCTGTTCCGGAAGCGATGCAGGTGATCGTCCACGAAGCGGGGGTGCCCGTCCACGATCCGGAAGTAGTCGAATACCCCGTACCCCCGCAGGATACTGAGGTCGGAGACGTGCAGTCGGGCCTGCTCCGCCGGCAGGTATTCTCCGTTCAGGTAAACGGTAGCTAACATATCAGAGGGTTATGGTGCCGGAAAATACAAAGGCCACCGGACCGATCAGGCGGAGGTCGCCGAAGTGGTCTCCGTGCCGCTCCCCACTCACCGCCAGTTGGCCGCCGCGTGCCTGCACGTTCACCAGGAAGGGGCCATTGCGTTCGGCTCCCCGCCGCAGCAGGGTACCGATGGCGGCGGCCGTCACGCCGGTCCCGCAGGCGAGGGTTTCGTCCTCCACGCCGCGTTCGTAGGTGGCGATCTGGAGTCCGTCCCCGGTTTCGCGCACGAAGTTGACGTTGATCCCCGCGCCCGCGAATTCCGGGGAACGGCGGATGCCGCGTCCCTCACTTACGACGTCCACCGCATCCAGGTCGTCCACGAACCGCAGGTAGTGCGGGCTGCCGGTCTGCACCACCAGATCTTCGCCCCGGGCTTCCACGCCGTGCACGTCGTTCATTCCCAAGGCCACTTCACCCGCCGGGGTGAGGGTGGCCTCGTGAGGGCCGTCCGAGGCCAGGAAGCGGTAGACCGTACGCTCGATGCCCCGGTCGGCCGCGAAGCGCACGATGCACCTACCGCCGTTACCGCACAGGGTGCTGCCGCTGCCGTCGGCGTTGAAGTATTCCATGCGGAAGTCGTAGGGCGGCGGCGCGGACCGCAGGAGCATCAGCCCGTCGGCACCGATGCCGAAGTGACGGTCGCACAGGCGCGCAATAGCCGGCGGGGGGAGGGCGGGCAGGAGGGTGCCGTCGCGGTCGTCGAGCAGGATGAAGTCGTTGCCGGCGCCGTGGTACTTATAGAAGGATAGCTGCATTTATCGTTGTTGACGGCGCAGGGAATCGATCCGGGCATTTTCCCGGTCGGCCTTATCGCGGTAATAACTCTTGGTTTCCGGCTGCTGCAGCGGGTCTTCGAAACCCACCGGAACCTGCAGGGTATAGGTACGGTAGGCGGCCAGGCCGGCCAGCAGGCTGATGACGACGAGGCCGATGAGGGAGATCCGCCAGCCAAAAATATTTGCGGAGGGCGGATTGTCAGGGTCGGAGTTGGGAGGAATGCGGATCACGGGGTAAAGGTAGGTCAGTCGACCGGAGTAACAATTGCCAGGGGCCGAGCGTTGATGCAGCGTATGCGCGTACGCACCCTATCACTCCTGATCGTGGCCTGTTTTGTCTCCGCGCTGCTCGGTGTGTGGCTCGGTCGCCGGGCGTTTCCCGTGCCGGCTACGGTATCGGCCCCGCTCAACCCCGCCCGCGACGAACTGCGGTTGCGGACCTTCGCCAGCAGCGCGCCCACCGACTTTACCAGCGCCGCCGAGCGCGTTACCCCCGCCGTGGTATCCGTCGCCAGCCGCTTGCGGACGGGCCTCGTGGAATCGGATGTGGGCACCATCACCACCGGCTCGGCGGTCATCATTTCCCCCGACGGATATATCGCCACCAACAACCACGTGATCGAGGGTGCACGACGGGTCCGCATCACTCTACAGGACCGCCGCGAATTCAACGCCCGCGTGATCGGAGTGGACGAGAGTACCGACCTGGCATTGCTCAAGATCGCTGCTACCGACTTGCCCACCGTCATGTTCGGCAACAGCGACAGCCTGCGGGTGGGGGAGTGGGTCATTGCCGTTGGCAACCCCTACAGCCTCAACAGTACCGTCACTACGGGCATCGTGTCGGCCAAGGGCCGGAGTATCGACGTGCTGCGCCCCGACGACCGCATCGAGAGTTTCATCCAGACCGACGCCGCCGTGAATCCGGGCAACAGCGGCGGCCCTCTGGTCAATACCGCCGGCGAACTCGTCGGCATCAATACCGCCATCATTACGAACAGTGGCCGCCACGAGGGCTACGCCTTTGCCATTCCCGGCAACCTGGCCCGGCGGGTACTCAATGATCTACGGGATTTCGGGGAAGTACAGCGGGCGGTGCTGGGGGTATGGGTGCAGGGCATCAACTTCGCCCAGGCCCGCCGCCTCCACCTCGACGCGGCCAGCGGGGCGGTGATCACGGACCTGACCCCCGGAGGCCCCGGGGTGCGTGCCGGACTGCGGGTAGGCGACGTGATGACGGCTATCAACGGCGTAGCGATCAACTCCAGCCCGGAACTTCAGGAACAACTAAGTCGGTACCGCCCCGGCCAGCGCGTGCTGCTGACCTTGATCCGCGAGGGTCGGTCGCGGGACCTGAGCGTTCTCCTGCGCGACAAACGCAACCGGGCCGGGCAGCTGGTGAGCGACCGCTCCGACGACGTCCTGCACCTGCTGGGCTTCGAGCTGCGCGACCTCAACGAGCAGGAGCTGGCCGATCACCCCCGCGGAGGCGCCCGGGTGGTCTCGATCTTCCGGCACAGCCCCATCGCCGCCACCAACATGACTGCCGGTTACACCATCACTACGCTCAACGGAACCCCCGTCGCCAACCTCGCCGCACTGCTGCGCCGGCTCCCGGAACCGGGAGAAGAAATGATTTTCGGAGGGACTTACGACGGCTACTCGGGGGAATATTTTTACCAGCTCACGCACTGAACGATCGGTGCGCACGTACCTTTGGGTCGTCGGGCCGCGTAAACGTCTGCCTATGCGTTTTAAATCCTTATCGACTGCGCTTCGGCGCACCGGGGCAGCCGTACTCTGCAGCTCGCTCCTGTCGTGCCTGCTGGCCTCCTGTGAGCCCGCGGAGAAAGTTCGACTCGAAAATGCCGGTGCGGACGAAGTCATATTCCCCGTTACAGATGCCGCGTGTACCGAGTGGTTCGCCTACGTCAACGTCCCGGACACGATGTTGCTGGCGAAGGATACCGACACCAGCATCTATTATGGTATCGGCACCTGGGACGCTTCCGACAGAGAGCGGATGGAAGCCTGCCTGCTCGCCGCAAAACCCTACCTCACGGTGGATAGCAGCCGCCGGCCGGCCGCCTACACCCTTACCCTGGATGGCTATCTGGACAGCCGCCTGACCGTACGGTTCCAATGATCCAGCCCCCAAAACCCTACCGAATGCCGCTAGTATCTCACCGTTCGCTCACCGTACCGCTCTCGCCCTTCCGGAAACTTATTCCGCTGGCGGACCGCGCGCGGGCGGGCGGAAAGCATATCTACCACCTGAATATCGGGCAGCCGGACATCCCGACCCATCCGTCCGCCGTAAAGAAGTTCCGCCGGCTGCCGTGGGAGATCCTGGACTATAGCCCCAGCAACGGGATCGACTCCTACCGGGAGGCCCTGCGCGGCTACTACGAACGCTTCGACGTCGATCTGGAAGCCGACGAGATCATGATCACTACCGGCGGATCGGAGGCCATTTTGTTCTTCATGCTGGCCTGCCTCGATCCCGGCGACGAGATCATCATCCCCGAGCCCTTCTACGCCAACTACAATGGCTACGCTCACATGGCCGATGTGCGGGTGGTGACCATCACCTGCCATATTGAGGACGGTTTCCGTATCCCCGACGCCGAAGTATTCGCCGAGAAGATCACGCCGCGGACCAAGGCGATCGTCATCACCAACCCCAACAATCCTACCGGGGCGTGCTACACGCGGCCCGAGCTGGAACGGCTCTCGCGGATCGTCCGCGAGCACGACCTGTTTCTCTGCGTCGACGAAGTATATCGGGAGTTCAGCTACGACACCCCGCTGCAGTCGATCCTCCAGTTGCCGGACCTCGGTTCCCACGCCGTCGTCATCGATTCCGTGTCCAAGCGGTACAGTGCCACCGGTGCGCGGGTAGGCGCCCTGGTGACGCGTAACCTGGCCGTGCGCGAATCGGTCGACCGCTTCGCCAAACTGCGCCTCAGCCCCCCGGGCCTGGGGCAGCGACTTAGCGAACTCATGCTCGAGGACGACGGGGCCTACCTCCAGGGCGTCAAGGATGATTACCGGGAGCGGCGCGACATCGTCTACGAGCGGCTGCAAGAGATGCCCGGCGTCTACGCCTATAAGCCCGGTGGTGCCTTCTACTGTTTCGCGCGGTTTCCGATCGCCGACAGCGAAGATTTCTGCCGCTGGCTGCTCGAAGACTTCGAATACCAGGGAGCTACCGTCATGCTAAGTCCGGGCCCCGGATTTTACGCCACGCCCGGGCTGGGCAACGACGAGTGCCGCATTGCTTACGTGCTCAACGTGAACGATCTTGCACGCGCCATGGACTGCCTGGCGGAGGCCTTGCGCACCTATCCGGGGAGTACCCTGTCGGCTACGGGCGCCGTCGTCGGCGAGCGGGAAGCCTAATCGGTAGATTTTACCAGACCCGCCACCCGCTGTAGCAACACTTCGTCTACCCACAGTCCGTACTGTTTGCCGCTGGGGTGAAGCCCGTCGACGGCGACCAATTCGGGGTCGTCGTTGCCGCGGCGGGAGATAGGAGTGATATTGTAAAAGGGTACCTCATACCGCTGGGCGATGGCGGAAGCCGCCGCGTTGAACGCATCGATGTCCGCGCTGATGGCCGCGCTTCTCCTGCCGGCGGGCGTATAGGCATAGTCCGGTATGGAAACCACGAACACCCGGGAGCTGTCGCCCCCAGCAAGGGCAATGGCGTTCCGCAGCAAATTCTCGAAGCGACCGCGGTAGCCCGCTACGTCGAAGCCCTGGTACTGGTCGTTCACCCCGATGAGCAGGCTGACCAAGTCGTAGTCCTCGGCGGGGGGGCTGCTCGCGAGGGCATTTGCCAGGTTGTCGGTGCGCCAGCCGTTGCGGGCCACGATATCGAGGGGCTCCACGGCGATGCGCTTATCGGCCGCAAGCCGGGCAGCGAGCTGGGCGGGCCACCGCTGGGTACCGCTCACGCTGGTGCCGATGGTGTAGCTGTCGCCCAGCGCGAGAAAGGAGATGGTAGTATCGGGCGGGCCGGCCGGTTCGGGGGGCGGGGGAGCGTCGGTGCCCATGGGCGAGTAACTGTCTTTGGAGCAGGCCATGAGGGTGATCAGGAAGCAGGCGAGGAGCAATAGGCGCATACCGAAGATACGGTGCGCGCGCCTCCGCGGTTCTCTCAGGCGTAGCGGTAATCCTGTACCGCGTTGACGAAGGCCTTCACCCCGTCGAGGGGGGTGTCGGGGTAGACGCCGTGGCCCAGGTTGGCGATGTGGCCCCGCCCAAAGCGGTCGAGCATGGCCCGGGTACCGTCGGCGATCTGTCCGGTGGGCGCGTAGAGCTGGGCCGGATCCATATTACCCTGCAGTACCTTCCCCGGCACCTGCGTCCGCGCCTGCTGCGGGTCGGCGATCCAGTCGAGCTGCACCACCTGGCAGGGTAGCTTGCCGATGTCCGGCAGGGCGTGGCGGGCGTCCTTGGCGAAGACCGTTACGGGCACGTCGCCCAGTTCACGGCAGATGAGGTCGATGTAGCGCAGCGAAAACTCCCGGTAGTGATCGGGCGGCAATACGCCGGCCCAGCTGTCGAAGACCTGGATCAGGTCGGCCCCGTGGCGGGTCTTCTCCTTCAGGTAGGCGGCGGTGGCGATGGCGATCCGCTCCAGCAGGCGGTGGCTGAGGGCGGGCTCCTTGTAGAGCATGCGGCGCGCCTTACTGAAGGTCTTGCTGCCGCCGCCCTCCACCATGTAGGCGAAGATGGTCCACGGCGCGCCGGCGAAGCCGATGAGGGGCACGCGATTGTCGAGCCGCTTCTTCGTGGCGTCGAGGGCGTCAAACACGTATCCGAGGTGACCGGGCGCCTCCTCCGGTGGATTGAGCGCATCGATGTCGGCCGCCGACTGGATGGTGCGTGGAAAGCGGGGCCCCACCTTTTCTACCATGGTGTAGTCCAGCCCGAGCGCTTCGGGGATGACGAGGATGTCGCTAAAGATGATGGCGGCGTCCACGCCGAGCTCGTCGACGGGCTGCACGGTGACTTCGGCGGCCAGGTCGGGGGTCGACACGAGTTCCTTGAAGCCGCTCAGGCTGGCGCGCAGGGCGCGGTACTGGGGCAGGATGCGGCCGGCCTGGCGCATCAGCCATACCGGGGGGCGTTCGACGGATTCGCCGCGGGCGGCGCGCAGGAAGAGATCGTTCTGGTACATGGCGGCGAAGGTAGGCAGCCGGCGGTGCGCGGGTGCGGTGCCGGTGGGGGAGGCCTCGATTTTTACCGGGGGATTACGCCCGACTAGGTCTGGATCGCCCCGACGTTGAAGCGTTCGACGGGTGCGTGGGTGGCCGCCTCGATGCCGGCGGAAATGTAGGCACGGGTGTCGCGGGGGTCGATGAGCTCGTCGACCCACAGGCGGGCGGCGGCGTAGTACGGGCTCGTCTGCCGGTCGTAGCGGTCGGTGATCTTCTTGAGCAATTCCTGCTCTTCCTGTTCGCTCACCTCCTCGCCGCGGGCCTTCTGGCTGCTGACCTGGATCTGCAGGAGGACCTTGGCGGCCTGCTCGCCCCCCATCACGGCGATGCGGGCGGTAGGCCAGGCCAGCATGAGGCGGGGGTCGTACGCCCGGCCGCACATGGCGTAGTTGCCGGCCCCGTAGCTGTTGCCGACTACGATGGAGAATTTGGGTACCGTGCTGTTGCTGACGGCGCTGACCATTTTGGCTCCGTCCTTGATGATTCCTCCCTGCTCGGAGCGCTTGCCGACCATGAAGCCGGATACGTCGTGGAGGAAGACCAGAGGGATGTTCTTTTGGTTGCAGACCATCACGAAGCGGGCGGCCTTGTCGGCGCTGTCGCTGTAGATGACGCCGCCGAATTGCATTTCGCCCTTGCCGCTCTTTACCACCTGCCGGTTATTGGCGACGATACCTACCGACCAGCCGTCGATGCGGGCGTAGCCGCACAGTAGGGTCTGTCCGTACTCGGCCTTGTATTCGGTAAACTTGCCGTCGTCGACCAGGGCAGCCACTAGGGCGCGGCCGTCGTAAGGCTTGGCGCGGTCCTCGGGCAGGATGCCCAGGATCGCCCCCGCGTCGACCTGGCCCGGCTCGGTGCGGTCGAAGGGCGTCACGACCTTCTCCGGCACCCGGCTCATGAGGTCGCGGATGGTAGCCAGGCACTCGCGGTCGTTCTCGCTTTTGTAGTCGATCACGCCGCTGACCGAGGCGTGCATGTCGGCACCTCCCAGGTCCTCCTTGTCTACCTTTTCGCCAATGGCCGCGCGTACCAGGTAGGGGCCGGCCAGGAAGATGCTGCCGGTTTCCTGGACAATGAGGCTCTCGTCGGACATGATGGGCAGGTAGGCCCCGCCGGCCACGCAGCTGCCCATGACGGCGGCAATCTGGGTGATGCCCAGGGCGCTCATCCGCGCATTGTTACGGAAGATGCGCCCGAAATGCTGCTCGTCGGGGAAGATCTCGTCCTGTAGCGGCAGGAATACCCCGGCGCTGTCGACTAGGTAGATGATGGGCACGCGGTTCTCGAGGGCGATCTCCTGCGCGCGGAGGTTCTTTTTGCCGGTGATGGGGAACCACGCGCCGGCCTTGACGGTAGCGTCGTTGGCGACGATGACGCACAGGCGACCGGACACGCGGCCGTAGCCGGTGATGACGCCCCCGGCGGGGCAACCGCCGTACTCCTCGTACATCTCGTAGCCGGCGAAGGTGCCGAATTCCAGGAAGTCAGTACCGGGGTCGATGAGGGTGTCTACCCGCTCCCGCGCCGTGAGTTTACCTTTCTGGTGTTGTTTGGCGACGCGCTTGGCACCGCCACCCGGAAGGATTTGCTCGCGGCGGTGGTTGTAGCGGGACAGCTGCAGCAGCATCCCGTCTTCGTGTTCGGCGGCGGTCAGTTCTTGTTTGGTCATGATCGGTGGTTAAGGGCGGGCGAAAAGTACGATATTCGCCCCAACCGCCCCACCCATGACCTTCAGTTACATCGGCCTCGTCATCGAGATCCTCCTCCTCGCCGTCGGCGTGTACCTCTACCTGTTCGCCCGTGGCTTTCTTTTCTTCGGAGGGCCGGACGCCCGTAGCCGTGCCGAGGAGTTTCGCCGGGACAATGCCGGCTGGATGCGCATCCTGGGCCTGCTCCTGGCGGCGCTGATGCTGGTGAACGTGGTTCTGCACGTGGGGGATCTGATGCGGTAACGAACAAGACCCGGGCACGGGGCACGCAGCGAATTAGGCCGCCTGTTTCCGAGCAGGTATAAACGCAGAACGGCGAAGATCCCGCAGGATCTCCGCCGTTGTACCCGGAACGGGGATCGAACCCGTACTCCCAGTACTGGGAACTGGATTTTAAGTCCAGCGCGTCTACCAATTCCGCCATCCGGGCCTGCCGCGAAGGTAAGCGTTTTTGTACAAGATCGTACCCCGGCCACCGCATCCGCTAGTCGGCGGGGTCTTCGGCGCGCAGGGTGGCGAGGTACTCGCCGCGGGAGTCGACCAGCCGCAGGGTGGAGCCGCTAACTGCGTAGCCGACCGTGCGCCGGAGCACGTCGAGGAAGGCCCGTTCCACGCTGATGGCGGGGCAGGCCATTTTGGTCGTTGATAGGGGAGGAAAAGTCAGGGAATCGCCGCTCAGCACGTAGGATCCCCGGAGACTGTTGCAGCCGGCGTTGCCGGTCACCCGCTGCCCGTTCGCTGAAAGTTCGATGTAGGGTCCGGACTTGCCTTCCACGACCGGCCCGGTACCGAGCGAGTCGAGCCACCAGCGCCGATCGAAGAGGCGGTCCCGGTCCTTGCGCAGGTAGTAGAGTTCCGACATGGCCCCCTCGATGGGCCGGTTGACCAGGTCCAGCTGCCGCAGGTAGTTCTCACCCACCCGGTAGTAGATGGGCCGGTTAATAGAATCAATGTCCAGAAGCTTGATACTGCCGCCGTCGGGTTCCCAGCGGAAGCGGCCGGTGATGGTGTCTTCGTCCGTGGCGTTACGCATGCTCCGGGTATTCAGCACGTAGGTTTCATCCTTCCGCAGCTTCAGGCTGATCTCCCGCCCGTTACCGTCCATTCCGGGCACGGTACCGTAGTAAAGGCCGGACCAATCGAGTGAGGTGCGGCTGTTGTCGGCGGTGGCCTGCGGCGGGCTGGGGGCAATGACGGGCGGCTCGTCCGCGGCGGGCTGGGTAATTCCGCATCCGGTACCGATAATGATTACTGTGATCAAACAGTAAAGGAGATGACGCATGGGCGTAAGCTTTTCCGGATAACGCCGTTTGCCCCGCGGAGTGTTTGCCGCAGCAGCTACGTGCGTGAATCAGTCAATTTCGTACAACTCGATCGGCAGGTCGTCCGGGTCACGCAGAAAGGTGAAGCGCCGCCCCGTCCATTCATCGGTGCGAATGTCCTCTACCGGGACGTTCCGCGTGCGCAATTCCCGGATAGCGGCGTCCAGGTCGGTAACGGAGAACGCCAGGTGGCGCAGTCCCCGGGCTTCAGGGCGAGTGGGCCGCGGGGGAGGGTCAGGAAACGAAAACAGTTCGATCAGGTAGGTCCCGTTGAGTGCCAGGTCGAGTTTGTGGGAGTCGCGATCGGCTCGGTAGACCTCCTGTTTCACTTCGAAGCCCAGTACGTCGGTGTAGAACCGGCGGGAGCGGACAATGTCGTGGCAGATGATGGCCACATGGTGGAGCGATTGCAGGGAAAGCATGGCGCTAAGGTAGGGACGAGGCCGGCTTACGAAGTTCCGTTCACCCTGCTTTGTGCGACCCGTCGCAGCGTGGCATTCTGCCCGAACGCCCACAGGTACAGTCGTGGATACCGGCCCCCGCCCGGATACGTTCGCGGTATTGGTCAATCCTTCGGCTGCGGGTCACGGATTGTCGGGCATTACCAAAATAGATCAGGTAGCCGCGCTGTCGCCCGGGCGTGAGGGAGGCGAAGGCGGTACGCAGGGCGATGTTTTTGGAAAACCGCTGCTCCAGTTCCGGGGGCACGGCTGCTTTTCGTTGCACGCTTTTGTCCTGGGTACGCCCCGCCTGCGCTATCGCGATCGCCGCGCGCACGTAGTCGGTGATCACGCCCGTCAGTTCTTCCACCTGGTCGGCCCGGGTGAAGGATAATTGACGGACCGAACACGAGTGGGGACCGGGCGCGCGGAGCAGTCCCGCGGCGTCAGGCAGCAGATTGCCCTGAAAGAAACCCAGTTTCGCTCTGGTACCCACCCGACCCAGCATGGCCAGGTTGCGCTGCTGCAGGACGTAACACGGCGCACGCCACTTGTAGGTTTCTCGCAGTCCGCAGTCGAGCAGGATCTTGCGGAGGGCCAGCAGGACCTCACAGAGCGACTCGTCGGCGGAGAAATATTTGTCAATGGCGTCTGAGGGAGCGGGATGCACTGCGGGGAGAGTTTAGGTTATGGTAACGGGTGGAACAGTTTCCGTGGCCGGGAAAATATGTTAAAACATACAAAATTTTCAAATTCTGTCTTCCGTCCGGCAGGTGACATGTGGTGGGGGAACACATCGCTGATAACGCAATATATAGTCCGCCGGCAACGGCGCGATGAACCCCCTCTGGTTATTCCCGTTAGCCGGAGTAAGCTACACTAACTCCACCGCGCGACGGGCCGCTGCTGCGGCCGGTGAATCCATCCCTACCAGACCAAAGCCATTATGAAAGGATTAGACAAGTGGGTCGACAAGACCGAAGACCAACTCAACGAAGACGAAAAGAAAATTTTCGGCGAGCTGGGCTTACACGGAGAGTCCCGCCGCAAATTCATCGGCAAGCTCTCCGCGGCCAGCCTGAGTATCTGGATGGCCTCCAACTTTAACCTGGACGTGCTCACGCCGCAGGGCGAAACCATGCCGGACGGGCTCAACTTCCTGCTCAACGACCTGAAGGTAGACCTGAACATCAATAACAAGCAGCATTCCCTCACCGTCGATTCCCGGACGACCCTCCTCGATGCCCTGCGGGAACGGCTGGGCATGACGGGGTCCAAGAAGGGCTGCGGCCACGGTCAGTGCGGTGCCTGCACCGTCATCATCGACGGCAAGCGCAAGCTTTCCTGCCTGACCCTCGCCGCCAGCTGCGAGGACAAGGAGATCACAACGGTCGAGGGACTGGCCACCGGTGAGCAGTTGCACGCCGTACAGGCCGCCTTTATCAAGTACGATGGCTTTCAGTGCGGCTACTGTACCTCCGGGCAGATCTGTTCTTCGGTCGCCCTGCTGGACGAAGCCAAGCGCGGAGAGATCAGCTACGTAACCGAAGACATTAAAGCGAGCAGGGAAAACATCACCCTCTCCGAAGAGGAGATCCGCGAGCGCATGTCCGGCAACCTTTGCCGCTGCGGGGCGTACAACAACATCGTCATGGCCGTCCAGGAAGCGCAGACCGGCGAGGACCAGGGCCAAAAATGGAGCTTCGCCACCGTGGAGGAAGTCCAGCAAGCCGGTAAGGCCTAACTCCGCCTTACCGACCAAAAGAAAGAACAGCATGAGACCATACGAATACATCCGCTCCAGTAGTCCGGCGGAAGCCCTGCGTGCCAATGCCGCGAGCGAAAAACCCCACTACCTCGGTGGCGGTACCAACCTCATCGACCTGATGAAGGAGGACGTCGAACGACCCGATACCCTCATCGAGGTTTCCGGCCTCGACTTTCAGTCCGTGACCGCCAACGCCGCGGGTGGGTACACCCTGGGTGCCATGATCAGCAATACGGATACCGCCAACCACCCGGAAGTTAAGAACAACTACCCCCTGCTCTCGATGGCCATGGTATCGGCCGCCACGGAGCAGATCCGCAATATGGCCACCAACGGCGGCAACCTGCTGCAGCGCACCCGCTGCCCGTACTTTTACGAAACCTCGATGCCCTGCAACAAGCGGGAGCCGGGTTCCGGCTGCGGCGCGCTGACGGGCATGAACGCCCTCCACGCCATCTTCGGCTGGAGCAAATCGTGCGTGGCCGTCAACCCTTCGGATATGTGTACCGCACTGGCCGCCCTCGGGGCGACGGTGGTCGTACTGCAGCCGGACGGGGGCAGCGAGCGGCGCATTCCCTTCGCTGATTTCCACCGGCTGCCCGGAGATACGCCGGAAAAAGACACCAACCTGGAGCCCGGTGAGCTGATCGTGGGAATTGAACTCGGTGAGCCCAAGTTCTCCGACAACTATTACTATCTCAAAATCCGCGAGCGCTCCAGCTACGCCTTCGCCCTGGTTTCGGTGGCGGCGGGCCTGCAGCTCGATGGCAACCGGATCGTGGACGCCGGACTCGCCATGGGCGGGGTGGCCCACAAGCCCTGGAAGCTCACCGCCGCCGAGGAGTACCTGCGCGGGAAAGTCCCGGAAGCCGCCGTATTCGAGGAGGCCGCGGAGCGCGCCATGGCCGACGCCCGTCCCCTCGATGACAACGAATACAAAGTGGAAATGGGCAAGAAGGCGATCGTACGCGCGCTGATGCAGGCCTACGAACGCACGGCATAATTCGTGCAGCCGCCAAATCCATTTAACACCAGCAGCAAAGAAATCATGAATAAAATTCAGGAACCCAAGGCCGCCATCGGGCAGGCCATCGACCGGGTCGAGGGCCGACTCAAGGTGACCGGCCGGGCTAAGTACGCCTCCGAATTCCCGGTGGAGGGGGTCGTGTACGCCCAGGGCCTCAATAGCACCGTAGCCAAGGGGCGCATCACCCGCATCGATACCGCGGAAGCCGAACGGCAACCAGGCGTGATGAAGGTGATCACCCACCAGAACGCACTGAAGCTTGCCACCCCGGACGAGAAACTGCTCAAGCTGGACACCAAGGCCATCGCGCCAGTCCTGCAGAGTCCCGAGATCCATTGGTACGGCGAGTTCGTAGGAGTCGTCGTGGCGGAAACCTTCGAGCAGGCGCAGCACGCCGCCCGTCTGGTCAAATTCGAGTATGAAAAGGACGAGCACCGCACCGAGTACAAGGATGCCGGCGAGGACGATAGCTACGCCCCCTCCGAGGACATGCAGCACCGCCGCGGCGATGTCGAGGCCGGAATGGCTAAGGCCGACGCCCGCGTGGAAGTCACCTACCGTACCCCCGTCGAGCACCATCACCCGATGGAGCTGCACGCCGTGATCGCGGAGTGGGACGGCGAAAAACTGAAGGTTTACATGCCCGCCCAGATGGTCAACGACGCGACCATCGGCATCTCCGATACCTTCCAGATTCCCAAGGAAAACGTCCACGTGATTTCCCCCTTCCTCGGCGGCGGTTTCGGGTCCAAGCTGCAGGCCCAGGAGCACGTGATGCTGGGGGCCATGGCTGCGAAGATGGTCGACCGGCCCGTGCAACTGACCGTGACCCGCCAGCAGATGTTTACCAATACCGGACTGCGGCAGGAAAACTTTCAGCGTATGCAGCTGGGTGCCACCCGCGACGGTAAACTGACCGCACTGGTACACGACACCCTGTCACACACCTCCACTGAGAAAGAGTACCAGGAACCCTGCGGCGCCGCCTCCAAGATGCTCTACCAGGCACCCAACGCCCGCATCACCCACCGCCTCGTCCCCATCAACCTGCCCTATCCCTGGGCCATGCGCGCACCCGGCGAAGCCACCGGGGCCTACGCCCTGGAGTGTGCCCTGGACGAACTGGCCTGGAAGCTCAACATGGACCCCGTCGAGCTGCGCATTATCAACGACACCCAGGTCGACCCGAGCAACGATAAGCCCTTTTCCAGCCGCCTGTTGAACGAATGCCTCCGCATCGGCGCGAAGCGCTTCGGCTGGGACGAGCGGCCCAAGGAACCCCGCTCCCGCCGGGAGGGAAATTGGCTGGTCGGCTACGGCGTCAGCTCGGCCTCGCGCGCCGCCCCCCTGCAGAAGAGCGCCGCCAAGATCATTCTCGAGCGCGACGGCGACAACCTGCAGGCTACCGTCCAGACCGACGCCACCGATATCGGCACCGGCAGCTACACCATTATCGCCCAGACCGCGGCCGACTATCTCGGACTGCCGGTGGAGCGGGTCGCGGTGGAGCTGGGCAATTCCGATTTCCCGACCTCTGCCGGATCCGGCGGTTCCTGGGGAGCGGCCTCTTTCACGAACGGAGTACGCTCCGCCTGCCTGAATATCACCGACACCCTGGTCACCCTGGCCGGCCACGACAGCACCCAGGGAGATGACCTGGTCACGCTTATGAAGAAGGCCGACCTCACGCGCCACGAGGCGGAGGGTTCGGCTTCCCCTACGGAGGAGTTCGACGACTACTCGGTGTACTCCTTCGGGGCCAACTTCGCGGAAGTGTGGGTCGACGCCGATACGGGGATGTCGCGCCTCAAGCGCATCCTCAGCGTCGGTTCTGCCGGTACCATCCTCAATCCCAAGACCGCCTACAGCCAGGTGCTCGGTGGTCTGGTGATGGGACTCGGCATGACCTTCATGGAGCAATCGAAGGTAGAGCCGAACCACGGGAACTTCATCACCCGATCGCTGTCCGACTACCACGTTCCGGTTAACCTCGACCTGGCCGATATCCAGGTGGTCTTCCTGCCCGAGGAGGACAAGATCGCCAACCCCATGGGCGTAAAGGGTATCGGTGAGCTCGGTATCGTGGGTGTGGCTTCGGCCCTCGCCAACGCCGTCTTCAACGCTACCGGCAAGCGCATGCGCGACCTGCCCATCACCCCCGAAAAGCTGATCGCTACGGAACTGGAGCCGGGACTGGCCCGCAAGTAGGCCACTCCCTGAAGCGGGCGCGGACGCGGGTGCAGCGAGTTACGGAAGGCTTCAACACGTACTGGATTTCCCGGTGTCAGTAATAAGACTGGCGCTGCATGGATCGGCACACCGACGTCAATTATCGGTTCGCAGTAGCCCTTGCACCCGCGTGCCCGCCGGTAAAGTATCTTGAACCGCAAATGATCGATCGTGCCCAGACTACTGCTTTTCCTACTTCTCGTTTCTGCCGGTTTGTCCGCCCAGGACTTTCTCCGCACGCAGGGAAGCCAGATCGTTGACGGCAGCGGCCAGCCCTATTTTCTGCACGGCATCGGCCTCGGCGGCTGGATGGTGCAGGAAGGCTACATGATGAAAACCTCGGGCTTCGCCGGGGCACAGCACATGCTGCGGGAGCGGATCACGGACCTCATCGGATCGGAAGCCACCCAGGAATTTTACGACGCCTGGCTGGCCAATCACGTGCGGGAGGCAGACATCCAGCGGATGCACGAAGCGGGCTTTAACAGCGTACGGCTGCCGATGCACTACAACCTGTACACCCTGCCCGTGGAGGAGGAGCCGGTCGCCGGTCGGCAGACCTTTCTCGACACCGGCATCGCCCTGACCGACAGCCTCATTGCGTGGTGCAAGGCCCGTGATATGTACGTGGTGCTGGACCTGCACGCGGCCCCCGGCGGGCAGGGCGACGACGTCAACATCAGCGATCGCGACGTAAATAAGCCCAGCCTGTGGGAGAGCCAAGCCAACCGCGACAAGACCGTCGCCCTCTGGAAGCACCTGGCCACGCGCTACGCCGACGAACCGACGGTAGCCGGCTACGACCTGATTAACGAAACGAACTACGTGCTCGGGGAAGACAACGCCCCCCTCGGTGCGCTGATGCGGGAAATCACGGACAGCATCCGCAGCGTGGACCAACGGCACATCATCTTCGTGGAGGGCAACGGCTTCGCGAACAACTTCACGGGCCTGACGCCGCCCTGGGACGATAATATGGTCTACAGTCCCCACAAGTACTGGAACTACAATACGGAGGAGGCACTCGGTTTCGCGCTGGCCCTGCGGGATACCACGAATACTCCACTGTACCTCGGGGAAACCGGGGAGAATTCCAACGTCTGGTTCCGCAACGCGGTCATGCTTTTTGACGAAGTAGACATGGGCTGGGCGTGGTGGCCGTGGAAGAAGATCGAATCGATTACCGGGCCGGTGTCCGTCACCCTGAACCCGGGGTACCAGAAGCTGCTCGACTACTGGTCGGGGGAGGGACCGCGACCCAGCGCGGAGGACGCTACCGCCGCCCTTATGCAACTGACCGAAGATCTCAAACTGGAAAATGCCCGGTACCAGCGCGACGTCACCGACGCCATGTTTCGGCAGACGCGGACGACCGAAACCCTGCCCTGGATCGAGCACCGGTTGCCGGGGACCGTCTACGCGGAGGACTTCGACCTGGGTCCCCTACGCTACGCCTACATGGACCGGGATACCGGCAACTACTGGGTAAGTACCGGGGAGCGCTCCCGCTGGAACAGTGGCGGAGCCTACCGCAACGACGCGGTGGACATTGGCTTATCCGACGACACGGAGCTTACCCAGGGCTATTACGTCGGCTGGACGGAGCCCGGGGAATGGCTGCAGTACACCGTCGACGTGGCGGAAGCAGGCACCTATGACGCAACCCTCCGCGTGGCGAGCGATACGACGGGCGGGCGCTTCCGCTTCGCGCTGGACGAGGCGCAGCTTAGGTTCATTGTGGACGTACCGAATACCGGTGGTGACCAGGAGTGGATCACGCTTACGGTCCGTGGACTGCGCCTGCCCGCCGGAGAGCAGCGCCTGCGGCTATACGTTGACGGTGGCGGGTTCAACGTGGGAGGAATGCGGTTTGCGCGGGCGCAATAGCGATCCCCCGCAAGGGGTTAGCGCACCCGGGTCACCTGCGTTCGCTCCGAGATACCACTGGCGTTGAAGGCTTCGATCTGGAAGTAGTACGCATCGGCCTTATCCATGCCGGTGAAGTAGTACTGGTTGGCGCCGTACACCATGATGCTGCCGTAGAGCTTATCCTCGGCTTTTCCGAAGTAGATGTTGTAGCCGTCGGCCAGGGGGTTCTGTTTCCATTTCATCCAGGAGGCCATGCGGGTGGTTTCACCGTCGAGCGGGGAGCGTAGCACCACGAAATTCTCGACCGTATCGGGTCGTTCCCCGCCGGCCGTGCCAAAGACCCGCAGTCCACTGATGGCGAACTTCCCGGTAGGCATGGCCACGTTCTCTATCCGCAGGTAGCGCGCCTCGACGGGCGCGGGCAGCTCCACGTAGTCGTGGGGAACATCGGTTTGGTTGCCGCGCTTATCGATTACTACGTCCCATTCTTCTCCGTCTACGGAACCGGTGATCACGTACTGGTGGCGGTTCCCCTGGGTCTTACCGAGGAACTCCACGTCCTGGTCGGCGTAGTTGATCTGGATCGCGCGGACCGAGGATACGGCGCCCAGATCGGTCTGTAACCACTCGCCGGCATCGCCGGTGCGGGCGCTCCAGTAGGTCTTGATGTCCTCGTCGACCGCGTAGTTGGCGTGGTAGCCCCCGAAGGTGGAGGAAACCTGCACCGGCTTCTGGTAATTGAGTAGCATCCAGCCGGCGAAGAGGCCCTGGGTGAAGTCCTTGCCCCCTGCGCTTGCCGGCAACAGGGTGGGGTAGTCGCCAAAGGCCGTGTTGGAGTACATGACGCCGTCTTCGTCGAAGCCCGCCGGCCAGATGCCCAGGCGGCGCTCGAAGTTATTCTTTACCGAGATGACCATCGTCGATACGTGCCAGTAATTATCGTAGGCATCGGTGAAGGTCGACCCGTGCCCGGCGCCCCGGGCGAATCCGCCGGGTTTGTAGGAGAACGGATTGTGCTGCTGGTAGCGGAAGCCGCCCAGCGGATTACTGCTGACGAGCACCCCGTCCGCGTACCCACTAAATTCGGTACCGGGGGCGGCGTACTGGAAGTAGTACTTACCGTCGTGCTTGGTCACCCAGGCGCCCTCCGTGAAGGGGGGCAGGAAGACGTTATCGTTATACTCTCCGAAGCGTTCCCAGCCGTGCTCTTGGGGGTGCAGCAGCATGATCGGCCGGGTGATGCCGGTGGTCTGTAATTCCGGTAACGTGATCTCCGTACCGAGGAGCGGGAACTCGTTGCTGGAGCCCCAATAGAGGTAAAGCTTATCTTCTTCCTCCTCGTAGAGAAAGGCCGGATCCCAGGCCCCTACGTTGAGAGTGTCGACGGCGATCTCCCATTCGTTGGCGGTGGGGTTACCACTTTTCCAGATCGGAAAGTCCAGCTCCCAGGTGGAACCGTAGACGTACAGCGTATCCTGCATGACCCAGGCGGCGGGTGCGTTGAGGTCGTGCTGGTACTTGTCGTCGCGTAGGAATTTGCGGTGCACATAGGTCCAGTCGGACATATCCGCCGAGTACCAGTAGCCTTCCTGGTTAGTTGAAAACAGAAAGAGCGTATCCCGAAAGTTGACGATCACGGGGTCGGCCGTAGTGCGGTGCCGTCCGTTCTCCGCGAAGCGGGCAAAGGGCGTGTAGCCGTAGTCGATATTGATCGGGTTGCAGTAGGAAGTGGGCTGGGCGGCGGTGATTGCGGTCAATAGGGACAGCACCAGTAACGTGGTGAAGCGGACGGACATAGGCATGGAGGACTAATCGCCTAATGTACCATTCGCAGCCGAATGAAACTGATTCACTGCAAGCTTACCCGAAAGAGCCGCGTCTTGCGGTTGGATGGGGTAGTACAAAGCGAGGTATCGCCCTTTATATCCGCGTTATCGTTGACCAAATAGGCTACATTGTCATCCCCGACGGCAATGCCTTCCAGGTTCGGATAGTTCATCGCTTTGGCATCCAGCGTCAGGGGAAACTGGTCGTCGGGGCTACTCCTTGGAACGGCGAAGTATCCCGAAGAACTAAGCCGGACACGTTCGATATAGTACTCACCCGTGTCACACCCCACCTTTCCGTAGCAGGTCCTGGTGGTATACAGCTTCCCGTCCGGACTAAGACCGAGCGAGGTGTAGCGGTAGGGGCTCGGAATGGTTATCGACATGGTGTCCCGCAAGTCCAGGTACACGGAATCCCTGCGTTCACGGAAGGTAAACATCATTAGCTGCGCGGATCGCGTACCCTCCTTCCGGTCCCGCTCCTGAAGAACGTAGAGAAATTTGCGTCTGGGATCGATCGCCATTCCCTCCAAGCCCGCTTCGCCGTCGTCCTGCTGCACGGGCAAACTTGCGGAGTGAATGACCGGCACGGGTTGCGGACTCGGGTGTAATCGTGCCGCGTAAATACTGTTTATTTTCTCGTTGGTATAGAAGACCAGATCCCCAGCAATTGCCAACGCCTCGAGATCGTCGTCCGCCATAGCGGGCAAACGGTAAGTACGCACCGGCGCGTTGGTAGCGTTTCCCTTCAGCTGGTCCAGCGCGAAGGCGTACACCTCATGGCAACCTTCGGAGAGCAGGTACAGGGTATCCCGGGAGATGTCCAGTCCGGAAATTTCCACATTATTATTAAATCTCTCCTCCAGCCTAAATTCTTCAAAACCAGTACCGGCGGAGCGTGCAGTTGTCGCGGTAGTGATGCAGCCGACCACCGTGAGCAGAAAAGGGCCGGAGATTAAAAGGCAGCCATAAATCGTACCGAATTTGTGACCCTTGCTCATAATTGCTGTCCGCTGCTTGCCGATAAGGTAAGGGGCGCCGCGGACACCAGGGTTACCTGTGGTGGGGATGATCGGTTCGGAAATGACAGATAAGGATCAAGTTCAACCGTCACTTTGCGGTAAAGGCAAAGGACAGTGCCGCCTGCTGACGCAGTTCAGCCGGTAGATCGTCGGGTAACGTGATCACCGTCCGGCCAGCGGCTGTACGCGCGGGCAGTGGCTCCTTGTAGCCCAGCAGGCGCACGGATGCACCTGCGGGTACATTCCCCGACCAGGATACCTCGGACAGCTCCTCATTCTCCTCCTGTAGTACAATCGCGAAGCGTTGCTCCCCCTTTCCGGTAAAGCAGACCTGCCCGTCACGGTACCGCTCAATGGCCCGCGTGCCGTAGATCGCCTCGCCGTTGGTATCCATCCAGCCGCCGATCTCTTCGAGCTTTGCTACCACGTCAAGCGGGATAATGCCATCGGAAGTAGGACCGACCCCCAGTAAAAAATTGCCACCCTTGGAGACGATGTCCACCAGCGTATGAATGACTCTGCGCACCGACTTGAACTCGTCATTCGGCACGTAGCCCCAGTTGTTGGCGAAGGGCAGGTTGCTCTCCCAGGGGTTGTCGAGCTTGATTTCCGGCACTGTCCGCTCTGGGGTCTGGTAGTTCTCGTACGGACCGTGTACCGTCCGGTCGGCAATGATGATGCCCGGCTGGGCCTTGCGCGCCATCGCCGCGATACCGTCCATGTCGATCTCCTGACTGAATTCCGGGATCGGTGCGCCCCAGGCGATCACCTCCTCATTGACGGTGTGTTTCGGCCGCACCCAGCCGCCGTCGAGCCATAGTATGTCGATGTCGCCGTACTGCGTCATCAGTTCTTCGATCTGGTTGTAGGTGAAGTCCTGGTAAGCCTTCCACCGCTCTGGATAGCGACGGATGTCGTAGTTCACGTTGCGGTTAGGGGTGGCGTACTTGTCCCACCAGAAGTCCTGGTTGTGCCAGTCCGGTTTCGAATAGTAGGCCCCAACCATGAAGTCCCGGTCCCGAAAGGCGTTGAAGACGTGCTCGGTCACGTTTGCCCTTGGATGGTCACGGAAGGGGCCGGCGGTGATCTTGTAGTCGGTTTCGTCGGTGTCAAACATGTTGAAGCCGTCGTGGTGCTTCGTGGTGAAGACGACGTACTTCATGCCCGCGTTCTCGGCGGCGGCGGCCCAGTCCTCCGGATTGAAATTGACGGGGTTGAAGACCGAATTCAGGTTCCAGTACCATTCCTTGTAGTCGTTGTACGACATCCCGTCCGGCCGGTTGATCCAGTCCTCCGAGCACAACGTCCAGGACTCCATGATGCCGGGTACCGCGTACAGTCCCCAGTGGATGAGCATGCCAAATTTGAGGTCCTGCCACGCTTCGAGCTTCTCGACGACCAGAGGATCTTCCGGGGCTTCATAGGTAGAAGAGCGGCGGTGCAGGTTATCCTGCTGGGCCGCGAGTGAAACGGAGATCAGGAGGAGAAGCAGGGTAGATGTGAAGCGGTTCATGCGGGTCCGTTGGGTGGTCAGGGCGGGGAAGATTAAGATTAGCGGGCAACCTGCCATACGAAGTCACCGCCAGGAATATCCCATGCGTGTCCGAAATAACCGCTTCCGAGTACGCCGGAGACACCACTACGTGGCATCCGCCCGTCGAAGATCAGCACGTCCGGAAAAGCGGTAGTGTCCAGGAAGTAATCGTTGGCGTAGGCGGCATACATTCCCTCCGGCCCGGTTGCGGTCACCACTCCGATAGTAGAGGCATCGGTCCCCCGCCGCGGGTAAACGAGGTAGGCACCCAGGTCAGCTCCCTGAAACTGCCGGTCGCCGAAAGTCAGCTGCCCCGCCGTAACGTCGAAGGGGGCATGCGAGAGCAGTTGGTCCCACGCCGCGTTGTTGTCGTGATTGCCGTAGAGGATCACATTGCTCTCGGGATAATCGGCCGGCCGGAAGTCGGTATCCCGCACGATAGGTACCGAACCGTTGCCCCGGTAATACCACTTCTCGGCGTCGTAGCGGGCGCGCTGCAGGTACCATTCGTTTTCCTCCGCCGTTCCGCCGCTGGCGTAAACGAACACCATCCCGTTGCTGAAGGCGTCCTTGAAGGTTCCGTACCGCGCCGGCTGCTTTTCGGTGGCGGGCGGCGCGTCGGCGGCGGTCCAATCCGTACCCCGGCGGCGAAAAAAGGCGGGTTCGGATGCTTTGGAGAACGTCATTGGCTGGTCGTCCAGATAAAGGTGCGGCAGGGTATCCCCCAGCGGCGCCGGATCAATGCGCAGTAGGCTTACGTTGCGGGTCCCGAGCTTCAGGGTGTCCGACGCCCGGTCCAGCGTGAAGGAACTGATGTCCAGCGGGGTCTCCTGCTGCCAGATTTCCACGTAATGGGAGCCCGGGGATATTCCGGGGGAGGCGGTGGTAAAGGACAGCTCGTCGATTTCCGCATCCGGCTTGATCTTGCGGAAATTGAAGAATTCGAATAGTGGCGGCCAGTCGACGCTCTGGTCCCCGAACCAGTGTTCCCCGTCGGGATACTCGAAGTAGGCAAAGTCATCGTGGTAGGTACCGAGCAGCGCGCGCATCTCGCGGGCCAGGGCGGTGGGTACCACGTTGTCCTTTTCCCCGTGCAGGATGTACACGCCGTAGTGGAGGTAGTTGTCCTTCAGCTTCAGCGTGCGGCTCTGGTTTCCGGCCCGCAGCAGGTTGTCAGCGATCGACTGGAGGGTGGGGGAGGACTGCTTGCCCTCCATCTGGTCCAGAAACTCCTCCCTGGTCATTCCTAACTCCGCAAAGAATTCTGCGGGCCGTTCCGCGATCCTCCGCATGAATGACTGCCGGTAGCCGATCAGGTCGGGGTAGCCGGCGGCGGGCCCGATGGCGGCGAAGCGATCGGGATAGGTCACGCCGATGTGCCAGGTACCGTGGCCGCCCATGGAGTGGCCGGTGAGGTAGGTGCGCTGTGGGTCGGTCTGGTAGCGTTGCTCGGCGGTCTCCAGCACCTCGATGGCGTCCCGCCGACCCCAGTCTTCCCAGGCGAATCCGAAGGGTCGGCGGTTCGTGGCCGCCACGATAAACATGCTGTCCTTGCGGTCGTAGGCGTTGGCCTGGTTAACGGCCTCCACGGAGGCGCCATGGACCGTGAGCGTGAGCGCCTGGCCGGGCGCGTCGCCGGAAAGCGACGGCACGATGCTGTAGTACTGTACGCTTCCGTCGACCGCGCTGACGAAGGTCTCCTTACGGTGTTGCTCCCGGGTCTTGGCGGTGACGGATACCGACAAGGTATCGACCAGTTCGCCCCGCGGGTCGCGTAGCTCCAGGGTGAGCAGGTAGGAGGAGTCCGGCTGCGGCGCAGCCGCTACGGGAAGCTGGAAGGGTACCTTACGTACGAACAGCGGCACGATCGGCGCCACCGCGTACGTGGCCGACCGCTCGGCAATGCGGGCCGTGATGCTACCGCCGGCAAAGGTACCAGGCTGCGTATTCATGATGCGCACCGCTCCCCAGGCGGGTTCGTCGGCTCCGATGAGCAGGTCGGGCAGGGTGAGGTCACGACGCGTGAATTGAACCGGGAAATCAGGCTTCAGAAAGCGGGCCCGGATCCGGGAGAAACGCCCTCCACTCAGCACTACGAAGTTGTGTCCTTTGCGCAGGTGCACCGGGATCAGGCTCCAGCCAAAGTCGTAGTGGTCGCCTTCGTGGGGCATGCCATTAACGATGGCGGTAGTGTGACCCGAAGCTTCGAGCAAAATATCTTGCTCCCGGGCGGCCTCGTACTCCAGGTACAAATAGCCGTTGCGGATATCGCCGGTGAATTCACCGCGGTCATTGATGGTGATGGTATCCCAGCTCACGGAAGCTTCTCCAGGGATGTCGTAAGCAGTCTGGGGTAGAAGCGTTGTATCCCGCCGCCCAACAAAGGAGGCAAGCAGCCGGTCGTGACGAACAGGTTCCAGGGCGAAAGAACTCGGCAGTCCGGAAAGGATCATTCCCCTATTGAAAAGGTGCAGGATCTCCCCCTCGCTCACCTCGTCGATCTTTTCCTTGCCAAAGTATTCGACGATGTTACCCTGCCGTTCCTGGGCGGCGAGGGGCATCAGTACCGTTAGGGTGAGTGCGAGAAGGACGCAGCGACGGAGGGGCATGGTTAATATTTGTGGGTGAGGGGCGGTAGGCAGTCACAAAATAGTCACTGAAAATGACTTGCGTGTACGTTAACACCGGGGTGTCGATCTACAGTTAGTGCCGGTGGCGTACCTCAGGTCTGCCCAAATCCGTGCGATCCCGCATCAACTATGCGCGGCACCGCATCAGTTATGCGGGAATCTGCGAAAATCTGTGCCGAAGCGCAGCGCCTCTGTGACGCCGCAGGCGATCTGCGTGAAACCCTATCTCTGCAAGGACCCGCTTGCTTTCGTTCTTTTCCCTTGACGGAAAAGAACCAAAAGATCAAGCCTGTGCGCCCGCCTGATCGGGTTCCGCACCCCGAACCGGCGAAAACCTGCAAACTCGCCTCAGCACTTTCCGCTTCGATGAGTCACACTCCCTACTGCTGCTAATTGGGTCCCTCATTGATTACCCCGGCTCATACAGTGCAGGTTTTTTCACGCCGGTTCGTGGCCCGGTCCCCGGGCGTTCGCAAGGGCGGGTGGCCCTGTCCAATTGAAGTTTCAGGTGATTTGGTGCCTACCGAAGGTACGGGCTGTTCCGGTCACGTAAAAACGCGCGGGTTGTGCCACGGACAGGCCGTAGGGCTGGCCCAATCTGTGTAATCCCGCATCAGCTGTGCGGGGGCACCGCATCAGTTATGCGGGAATCTGTGGCCATCTGTGCCCGAGCGCAGCGAGTCTGTGCTAGCCGCAGGTGATCTGCGTGAAACCCTATCATTGCAAGGACCCGCTTGCTTTCGTTCTTTTCCCTTGACGGAAAAGAACCAAAAGATCAAGCCTGTGCGCCCGCCTGATCGGGTTCCGCACCCCGAACCGGCGAAAACCTGCAAACTCGCCTCAGCACTTTCCGCTTCGATGAGTCACACTCCCTACTGCTGCTAATTGGGTCCCTCATTGATTACCCCGGCTCATACAGTGCAGGTTTTTTCACGCCGGTTCGTGGCCCGG
>NZ_QMEM01000035.1 GCF_003390915.1 Lewinella sp. IMCC34183
CACAGATTACGCTTCGCTCCGCACAGATTTTCACAGATTAGCTTCGCTGCTGCCTCCGGCAGTTTGCCCGCAGCACCAAAGATTCCACTGATTAGGCGCACCCTGCGGGCTGCCCCCCCCTCCGCGGCAAACCACAGCAAAGCGAGCATCCAAGTGCGGTAGCAAATCGCAAATCGCATATCGCAAATCGCATATCGCATATCCCCCTTTCAAAAACCTACGCCAACTCCATGCCGACCGCGGCGACCACGAGCAAAGCGAGCATCCCCATGCGGCAGCAAATCAGAAATCAAGAATCAAGAATCGCATATCGCATATCCCCCAGCCCTCTCCCCACAGCAAAGGTTTAACACAGATGCCGCTGCGCGGCTACACAGATTACGCTTCGCTCCGCACAGATTTTCACAGATTAGCTTCGCTGCTGCCTCC
>NZ_QMEM01000013.1 GCF_003390915.1 Lewinella sp. IMCC34183
TCGCGGTCCGGAACCCGGGCGTTCGCAAGGGCGGTCCTCCCGCACACTCAGGTTCTTGGGCAGTTTGTAGCCTGCGGGTAGGGTACGGAGGGCACTGGTGATTTGTGTCAGTGCCGCTGGCAGCCCGGCAGGGGCGGCCCGAATCAGTGTTATCCCGCATCGGCCCTGCGCGCCAATGCATCAGGTTTGCGGGAATCTGTGGCCATCTGTGCCCGAGCGCAGCGACACGAAGTTCGACGAAGTCAATCTGTGTTAGCCGCAGGCGATCTGTGGTAAGAGCCTATCCCGCCGGGAAGACCTACTGTTCGTTCTTTTCCCTTGATAGAAAAGAACCAAAAGATCAAGCCTGTGCGTCCGCCTATTCGTGTCCCGCACCCCGAACCGGCTAAAACCTGCAAACTCGCGTCAGCGGTACCGGCTTCGATTCAGTACGCTCCCGACTACTGATGACCAGGCACCTTGATGTCCCTGACGGCTCATACAGTGCAGCTTTTTTCACGCCGGTTCGCGGTCCGGAACCCGGGCGTTCGCAAGGGCGGTCCTCCCGCACACTCAGGTTCTTGGGCAGTTTGTAGCCTGCGGGTAGGGTACGGAGGGCACTGGTGATTTGTGTCAGTGCCGCTGGCAGCCCGCAGGGGCGGCCCGAATCAGTGTTATCCCGCATCGGCCCTGCGCGCCAATGCATCAGGTTTGCGGGAATCTGTGGTCATCTGTGCCCGAGCGCAGCGACACGAAGTTCGACGAAGTCAATCTGTGTTAGCCGCTGGCGATCTGTGGTAAAAACCTACCCCGCCGTCGACGTTTCGCGCTTTTCCTCGCCAAAGCGCAAGCCGCTACACTACGCAGCCGTGGTTGACGTATTTCCGGAAACACTAAAGTCCCAGCACCCACCCCTCGTGCCCGATCACCCGCTTCTCTACCTTCGGATCCTCGCCCCACGGCCGGTCCAGCAGGGCCGTAAGTCCCCCGTTGCGCTGCTGTTCCTGGAGCCAGGCAACGTAAGTTTTCACTTGCTCCCGGTCGAGTATGTCCCTTTTTCGGCGGGGGATAGTCAGCAGGCTCGGATAGATCTCCACGTGCAGGATCATTGCACCTGCGTCCGCGCCTACCCCTCCGGGCTGTTCGAACGGCCAGATACGGGAGACCTCCCGCAGCTTTTCGTGGTCCCGGAGGGCCCGCACCCGGGGAATGCCCAGCAGGGCCTGGCTGCCCACGCTCCCGGTGTAGGCCAACTTCCAAGCGGGTTGCAGGCGCAGGTTGTGGGTTTCCACGAGGCGACGCTCGCGGAGCCAGCCCTTTTTAGTCGGTACGGGAAAGTCAAAATCGCACTTGGAGCCCAGAAAAATCCCACTCTGTCCCACCGGCACCCCCCAAAACGGGCCGCTGGGTGCCTGGATACGCTCGTTGAGGCGGGCCCCGACGAGGAAGCGGTTGTTTTCGTTCTTCGGGCCGTCCTGGATCAGCTCGCTCAGCAGGTCCCAAACGGCACGCCAGGCGGGTTTGGCCTTCAGGCGCAGCGCCTTGGCAAAGCCCTTCGGGTAGCCGAAACTGAAGTCCCAGCCTACCAAGACCCGCTGGTTACGCAGGCGTACCAATCGCTTCGTTACGTATTCGCAGCAGGCCTGGCGGGTGCGGAAATACCGGGTGCGGATCCGGCCGGCGGCGGTGGCCTCAGCGATCCAGATGGCGTCTTTGGTGGGCTTGGCCGGACTGGGCTTATTACGGGCGCTCCAGTCTACGGCTATGAAATGGTCGAAGGGGGGCATGAGGGCCAAAATAGCAATTGGCGGATTACCGGGTTGTTGCCTTGATGCGTTGGCCGGCAGGCTTGCGCCACTCGCTACGCTCGGGTGTGCCCGACCAGGAGCCTCACCTACCGGAGCGAAGCAAGGGGCAAGGGGCAACTGCCAAACGGGCAACGCACCAATTCAGTAATGCAACAACTCACCAACCCTACCTAAGCAACCATCTCGTAGATCCCCTCCCGCTTCTTCTCTACCTCGTCCGATTCGAGGAACTCCTCGTAGGTCAGCAGGCTGTCCACCATGCCCTTCGGGCCGATCTCGATGATGCGGTTGGCGACGGTGTTGGTGAGCTCGTGGTCGTGGCTGCTCATGATGAGGTTACCCTTGAAGTCGCGCAGCGCATTGTTCAGGGCCGTGATGGACTCCAGGTCGAGGTGGTTGGTGGGCTCGTCGAGCAGGAGGAAGTTCGGGTGGTTGAGCATGGCCTTGGACATCATGCAACGCACCTTCTCGCCCCCACTGAGGACGCTTACGTTCTTGTGCACCTCCTCACCGCCGAAGAGCATGCGCCCGAGGAAGCCGCGGATGAACTGCTCGTCCTTGTTCTGGCTGTACTGCCGCAGCCACTCGACCAGATCGAGCTGTCCGACCTCTTCGGTGAAGAAGTCATTGTTCTCGTTGGGGAGGTACTGGGCGGTAATGGTCTGCCCCCACTCGATGCTACCGCTGTCGGGCTCGCTGATGCCGGACAGCACCTCGTAGAAGGCGGTCAGGGCGGCGGCTTCCTTGCTGACGAGGGCGATCTTATCGGGGCTGTTCATGGTGAAGCTGACGTTCTTGAACAGGACGGTGCCGTCGGGGGAGGTCTTGCTCAGGCCGGTCACTTTCAGGATCTGATCGCCGGGCTCGCGCTCGGGCTGGAAGGCGATGAAGGGGTAGCGGCGGCTGGAGGGCTTGATCTCGGTGAAGTCAAGCTTCTCCAGGGCCTTTTTGCGGCTGGTGGCCTGTTTTGACTTGGAGGCGTTGGCGGAGAAGCGCTGGATGAACTCCATCATCTCGGCCTTCTTCTGCTCCATCTTCTTGTTCTTGTTCTGCAGCTGCTGGGCGGCGAGCTGGCTCGACTGGTACCAGAAGCTGTAGTTGCCGGTGTAGATGCTGGCCTGCTGCCGGTCGATGTCGACGATGTGGGTACAGACCATGTCGAGGAAGTAACGGTCGTGGCTCACGACGATTACCGTATTGGGGAAGTCGGCGAGGAAGTCGGCCAGCCAGTGGACGGTATGGGCGTCGAGGTCGTTCGTCGGCTCATCCAATAGCAGGATATCGGGGTTGCCGAACAGGGCCTGGGCCAGCAGCACCTTCACCTTCTCGGAGCCGTTGAGCTCCTCCATCAGCTTGTAGTGGAGGTCTTCGGTGATGCCCATGTTGGACAGCAGTTCGGCGGCGTCGGAGTCGGCCGTCCAGCCGCCCATCTCGCCGTACTGGTTCTCGAGCTCGGCGGCGCGCATCCCGTCGGCGTCGCTGGCGTCGGGATTCATATAAATGGCGTTCTTCTCCTGCTCGATGGCGTAGAGCTCTTCGTAGCCCATCTTGACGACGTCGAGCACCTGCTTGTCCTCGAAGCCGAAGTGGTTCTGGCTCAGCACCGCCATCCGGTTGCCGGGCTCGAGGCTGGCCCCGCCGCGGTTGGGGGTGAGCTCCCCCGAAAGCACCTTCAGAAAGGTCGACTTCCCGGCGCCGTTGGCCCCGATGATCCCGTAGCAGTTACCGCGCACGAAGTTCAGGTTGACCTCATTGAAGAGGACGCGTTTGCCGAATTGTACGGTCAGGTCGTTGACTGAAAGCATAGTCGTCTGATTTTAAGGGCGCAAAGGTACGAACCTCGGTACAATGCGTCTTCTGGACGCGATGTTGAATGCGGCTTCCAGCCGCGGCGCGGGTTCTCCCACGGAAGGCGAATTAGGCGGACGCGGAGGTTTCCGCAAGGCGGTTAATCTAGGTACATGCGGTTGTTTTACTTTCCCGGTAGGTGCGGTAAAAAACCTGTGCTAACTCTCCGGAAGTACGTGGTAAGCTGGACGGCGGAGCGCAGGTGCCAGGTCTACCCCGGGAACACCGGTCCATCGGGTACGATTCATGCCATCGTGTTCGTGCCGGAGGGGAAAGCACGGGCGGTGCGCCAACCCGGTCCCGCGTAGGGGATGCCCCGGTGCCGGACACCCCCCCGGCGGAAACCCATTCGCCTAAGAAAGGTAGCCAACCAATCCTCCGCCCGTGATTACCCCCGAAGCGTGCGCCACCGGGCCGTCCGTGACACGTTGGACGTGATCGGCGGCAAATGGAAGATCATTATCCTGACCGTGCTGCGGGAACGCAATATGCAGTTCAACGCCCTCTGCCGGGAGATCGGCATCAGCCCCCGCATCCCCACCCGGGAACTGCGCGACCTGGAAATCAACCAGCGGGTCAGCCGCACGGAGCAGGACACCCGTCCCGTGACCCTGGTGTATGCGGCTACCCCCCCACGCCGGCACCCTGGCGCCCCTCATTGCCGCGCTGGGCGACTGGGGCTACCAACACTACGAGGCCCTGAGCGGCAGCCGTCGCGCAAATGACTCGCGGCCGGAATAGGTAGTTACCTGGAGATACCCGGTTGTAGATATATAATCTTCACCCTCCCGTACAACCACTACGCCGTTGACGTGTATTCAAGCTGTACATACCATATTGATGTACCTACATCATAATTCAGCCCACCCGTTCCCGGTGCGGGTCACAAACCAGCTAAACATGAAGATTTTACACGTCATCTCCAGCCCCCGCGGCAAAGACTCCTACAGCATTCCGCTGGGCAATTCCGTCATTGAGCACCTGCAGGCCACCGCGCCGGACAGTGACGTCACCGTCCGCGACCTGACGGCCCCGCCCTTCCCCCACCTGGAGGAGGTGCACCTGCAGTCGTTCTTCACCCCGGAAAAGGACCACACGCCCGAACAGGCGCAGGCCGTGCGCCACTCCAACGAGGCGATCGCCGAGCTCAAGGCTGCCGACGCCATCGTGATCGACGCGCCGATGTACAACTTCGGCATCCCCTCGGTGCTGAAGTCGTGGATCGACCACATCGCCCGGGCGGGCATCACCTTCCACTACACCGAGAACGGCCCCGAGGGCCTGGTGAAGGGCAAAAAGGTTTACCTCGCCGTTGCCTCCGGCGGCGTCTACAGCGAAGGCCCCGCGGCCGGCTACGACTTTGTAGCTCCCTACCTGAAGGCTGTTCTTGGCTTCCTAGGCATGACCGACGTGACCGTCTTCCGCGTAGAGGGTACCGCCGTTCCCGACCTGAAGGATCAGGCGCTGGAGAAGGCGATGGCCAGCGTGGAGGTATAGCCCCGGTCACGTGGATACGTGGCCGGGGCGCCGTTGTTTGGGAGGTTTCGCGTGCCTGCAGCAGGCCCTGTGGGTGTGGGTTTGCCGCCAGGTAGCGTAACTGGGCAAGAAGTAGCGGACCGCCAAGCCGCGCCGGACTATTTTCGGGCATCTTACCACCCTCCTATCTTCTACCCATGGGCGCCTGGGACTACGGCATTTTCGACGACGACACCGCCTACGACTTCCTCGATGACATCGCGGAGGATCCGCAGGGCTTCCTCACCGCCGCCTTCGAGCGCGCGGGCCGGGCCGATTACCTCGAATACGACGACGGAGTAGCGGCCCTGGTCGCGGCCGCCTACCTCGATAACCTGCTCAGCGGCACTTCTTTCCGCAACGATAACGAGGACCTACAGGACATCACCAACGTCAACCGCTTCCGGGAGCGCTACGCCGGCCCGCCGCTCGATCACCTGGCCGCGCCGGCGGCCGCCGCGGTACGGGCCGTGCGCACCGGCGATTCGGAATTGCAGGGACTATGGGAAGAAAACGAGGAGCTGTACCCGCTGTGGGTGCGGCAGCTGGAGGAGATGGAAGCGCGGCTGGATGGAGGTGAGTGAAAGCGGGTTATCAGTATCACCTTTTTGCGCGCCCCTTATAGATTATACCTTTCCAAAAACCCCCGGAGCAGCGGAAACACGACCTCCGGGTTTTCGTCGGCGGTGTCGTGGCCGGCATTCGGCACGATGGCCAGCTCCTTATTGCCGGGGTGCCGTTCGGTCAGGCCGGCGAAGATGATTCTTGCCTGATCGATGCCGATGGAGTAATCGCCGTCGCCCTGGATCACGAGTACGGGGATAGCGATGTCAGCCAGCCGGTTTACCATATTCAGGTTATTAAAAGCGGGATCCGTGCGGAAGGCTTCGTTGACGACTCTGCCTTTGGTGAAGAAACCCTTCGCGGTCTCCAGGTCTACCCCGGCGTCGGCGAGCACCTCCTCACTGGGGGGACCGCCGTGGGAGTTAACGCGGTAGGGATTGAAATTTAATTGTCGGGGAATAGTCCGCTTAATCAGCCGCGTGGCGGCGTAGAAATCGTCGAAACTGCTTCGCTCGATGCGTTCGAGTGCTGTGATCATCCTGCGGTATTCGGCGATTTCTTTCTCGTTGCGGGTTTCCGTCAGTAACCCACGGGCCAATTCTTTTTCCTTCTCAATCAGATTGCGGTACCCGTACGGGGCGTCGGCCACGCCCCCGTTACTGATCAGGGTGACGACCTGGGATGGGTGCTTCAGAACGTACAAAAACCCGTAGCTCGCGCCCCAGGAATCCCCCATCAGGTTGAGCCCCGGTTTGGCGTAGCGGTCAAGCAGTTGCTGTACGACCAATTGCAGGTCGCGCAGGTACTGGGTCATGGTGAGTTGATCGGTACCGTCGATCGCGCTCGACTGACCGCAGCCGCGCTGATCCAGGTAAGCGATTAGGTAGTCGGGCTCCAAGACGTTCCGGTACCGGTGGTGTTGCAGCGTGGAGAAGCCACCCGGTCCGCCGTGGAGGTACAGGATCAACGGGCGTTGTTCGTTCCCGCATACCCGGACAAATAGTTCGGCGCTCTCTACGGGCAAGTGTAAGGATTCGTCGATCATATTCGCGCGTCCCGGACGGATTGGTGAGACAGGGAATGTATGGCGTCTGCCGGGAAGGATTCCCAGCCACGCTTTCCCGTAGCAGGGCAGCCGGGTACAACGCCGCCCCCCGACAGCGGTAGTACGGGAATACCTCCCCTTCCCGGTCGGCCCGGCACCCGCGCCCGCGCCGAAGTCCCGCAAAGCGCCGATCTTCAGGCCATGACCCCGAGCCCCATAGCCGTAGGCATCATGCAGCTGGAAGTGGCCGGCCACTCCACGCCCGGATTGGCCCGGCTCACCCGGCGGGCCACCGAACGCTTTACGGAAGCGCTGGAACGGGAACCGCGGATCGCCATCACCTCCCTCACCTTCGCGGGGCCGCCATTGACACCCGACGAGAACGGCTACCGCGCGCTCGACTTCGTACAGATCGGCCTCAACGAGAAGACCGAACGGCAGCTCGCCTTCCTACTCATCGTCACGGAACTGGAGATCGCCGCCGATTCGCGCTCCTACCTGCTGGCGCTGCCCTCTCAGCTGACCAACGTGGCGGTACTCTCTACCCGCCGCCTCTCGGGCCGCAGCGATCCGCAGGCCGAGAACGAGGACCTGCTGGCCCAACGACTGGCGACCCTGATGGTCCATTGCTTCGGCCGACTGCTGAACCTCGACTACCAGGCCGATCCGGCCAACTACATGCGCCACATCCACCATCCCGCCGACCTCGATGCCATGCGCCACTTCACGGACGCGCAGTATGCCACCATGTCCGGGAACCTGCCGCGGGAGGCTAACGACGCTTATTCCGCAGGCAACCGCCTCGGCTTCTTTCTGCGACAAACGGTCCGTAACCTGCCCCGCATCCTCCGCGGGGCCTGGCGCGCTAACCCCCTGCACATCGCCACGAAATTGCCGCGGATGATCGCCACAGCGTTGTCGGCCATCGTGATTCTGATCTTCGGAGCAGAGACATGGGACTTCGCCGCCTCGGTGTCGCCGCCCCAGCTGGCTGTATTTGTCGTGGCCAGTTTTCTCGCCGCCACCTTCGTGCTGTACCGGGCCTTCTCCTTCCGGCTGGTCTCTACGCGGCAGGGCGAGATCTCCGAGAGTGCGGTGGTGACGGCCGGCGCTACCGGGCTGGCGCTCGTGCTCACGCTTTGCTGTCTGTTCGCCTTCT
Organism: Lewinella sp. IMCC34183; assembly: GCF_003390915.1. Classification (GTDB taxonomy): domain Bacteria; phylum Bacteroidota; class Bacteroidia; order Chitinophagales; family Saprospiraceae; genus Neolewinella. The sequence continues at coordinate 7,919 of NZ_QMEM01000013.1, forward strand.
TTGCTCTGCTGATGTACGGGGTGGTGATCTTCGTCTTTCCGGATCCGCTGATGAGTACGTGGACCTCCGCCCGCGACGGTGCCTCCGCCGGGGCGCACTTCCGGTTGGTGCTGTTCCTGGCTTCGGTGGGCATCTTGTCGGGCTCGCTGGGCGGCTCGGCGGACTCTCGGTCGGTGGTGCGGAACGTGCTGTTTGCGGTGGATGAGACCTGATGCTTTCTTGTTACGCTCGGTTTGGGGGGGGCCAATAGGCGGGCGCACAGGCTTGATCTTTTAGTTCTTTTCTATCAAGAGAAAAGAACGAAGGGTAGCCGATTACTAGCAGGATAGGGTTTCACGCAGATCGCCTGCGGCTAACACAGAGGCGCTGCGCTTCCACACAGATTATCACAGATTCCCGCAGGGCTGATGCAATGGCGCGCAGGACTGATGCGGGATTACCCGGATTGCGGCCGCCCTGCGGGCTGCCGGCGGCACTGATGCGCACTTCTCAAGGTAAATTTGCATTTCCGCACGACCAATAGGCACAGGAATAGGTAAAGCGTCTACTACACGGAATGACCGCCCTTGCGAACGCCCGGGTTCCGGGCCGCGGACCGGCGTGAAAAAACCTGCACTGTATGAGCCGTAAGGAACAACAAGGTGCCTGATAAGCAGTAGTCGGGAGCGTACTGAATCGAAGCTGGTACCGCCGAGGCGAGTTTGCAGGTTTTAGCCGGTTCGGGGTGCGGGACACGAATAGGCGGGCGCACAGGCTTGATCTTTTGGTTCTTTTCCATCAAGGGAAAAGAACGAACAGTAGGTCTTCCCGACGGGATAGGGTTTCACACAGATCGCCTGCGGCTAACACAGAGGCGCTGCGCTTCCACACAGATTATCACAGATTCCCGCAGGCTGATGCAATGGCGCGCAGGACTGATGCGGGATTACCCGGATTGCGGCCGCCCTGCGGGCTGCCGGCGGCACTGATGCGCACTTCTCTAGGTGAATTTGCATTTCCGCACGACCAATAGGCACAGGAATAGGTAAAGCATCAACTACACGGAATGACCGCCCTTGCGAACGCCCGGGACCCGGGCCGCGGACCGGCGTGAAAAAACCTGCACTGTATGAGCCGTAAGGAACAACAAGGTGCCTGATAAGCAGTAGTCGGGAGCGTACTGAATCGAAGCAGGTACCGCCGAGGCGAGTTTGCAGGTTTTAGCCGGTTCGGGGTGCGGGACACGAATAGGCGGGCGCACAGGCTTGATCTTTTGGTTCTTTTCCATCAAGGGAAAAGAACGAACAGTAGGTCTTCCCGGCGGGACAGGTTTTACCACAGATCGCCTGCGGCTAACACAGATTGACTTCGTCGAACTTCGTGTCGCTACGCTCGGTCGCGGATGGAAACAGATTCCCGCAGGGCCGATGCGGGGGCGCGTAGTGCTGACGCTGGATTACACGGATAGAGCCAGACCTGCAGTCTGCCTGCGGCACCACGCGGAGCCCTAGTCAGCAAAGGAAAAGAACGAAGCTCCGCGCGGCTGGAAGCCGCATCCCACTGCGCGGTCGGAAACCGCATTCTACTAGCGGAGCACTACCGCCTGCCAGGGCAGCAGCTCCACCGTTGCATTGTCCGAGGTAAACTTCGGATAGTTGTTGATCAGAGGTTCCCCCAATTCTTCCATACCAGGCAAATCGACCGTCGCAGCTTCGTCGGAGAAATTCAGGAGTACCAGGATACGCTCCTCCCCCAGGGTGCGTGTGTAGGCGTACACCTGCTCGTGGTCGGGTACCAGCAGCTCATAGTCGCCGTAGACCAGCACCCGGTTTTCGTTTCGGAGGGCCGTCATCCGACGGAAGTGATTGAGCACCGACTCCGGATCGGCATCCTCGGCCTCCACGTTGATCGTTGCGTAATTGTCGTTGACGGGTAGCCAGGGCACGGCACTCGAGAAGCCCGCGTAGGTCGAGTCGCTCCACTGCATCGGGGTACGGCCGTTGTCGCGGGAGGTGAAGTTGAGCTCGGTGAGGAACTGCTCCATATCCTTCCCCTGGGACTCCGCTTTCTTATACCCGTTGATGGCGGCGATATCCTGGTAGTCGCTGATCTCGTCAAAATCAATATTGGTCATGCCAAGCTCGTCGCCGTAGTAGGCGTAGGGCGTACCCCGCATGCTGAGCAGGAAGGTGTTGAGCAATTTGGCGGAGGCGGCGCGGTAATTGGGGGTATCGTCCCCCCAGCGGCTCACCATGCGGGCCTGGTCGTGATTGCTGAGGAAAATGGACAGCCAGCCGCGCTCGGCAAAGGCGCTGTCCCAGCGGGTGAAGACCCGTTTCATCTCCGTAAGTTCGTAGCCGCCGTACTTCGGTACGTCCACCCCGTCGAAGGCGTAGGCCATATCCAGTTCGTTGCGGTCGGCGTCCACGAGTTCGTGGGCTTCGGTGAAGTTGCGGCCCGCCCCCTCGGCTACGCTCATCACGTTGTACTGGCTGAACACTTCGTCGTTCATCTCGCGGAGGTAGTCGTGCAGGCCGTCCTGCATGGCATAGTATTGGATGAAGTTTTCGTCCAAATCATCCGGGAACTTCGGATAGGTGGTGTCCTTAGCGGCAAACTGGAAGGCGTCCAGCCGGAAGCCGTCCACCCCCTTTTCGGCCCAGAACTTCATAATATCGTACACCTCCTGCCGCAGCTCGGGATTCTCCCAGTTCAGGTCGGGCTGCCCCTCGGCGAAGTAGTGCAGGTAGTAGCTATCGGTGGTCTCGTCGTACTTCCAGGCGTCGCCCGCCGCGTCGAAGAGGCTGTAGCGGTGGGGCGGCGTGCCCTTTTCAGCGGGCCACCAGTGGTAGTAGTCGCGGTAGGGGCTGTCCCGGCTGCTGCGGGCCGACTGGAACCAGGGATGCTCGTCGCTGCTGTGGTTCACCACGATGTCCATGATCAGCTTGATGTCGCGCTCGTGCATGGCGACAAGCATACGGTCGAAATCGGCCATGGTTCCGAAGTCGGCCATGATGTCGCGGTAGTCGCTCACGTCGTAGCCATTGTCGTCGTTGGGCGAGGTGTAGATGGGGTTGAGCCACACGGCGCTCACGCCCAGGCTCTGCACGTAGTCCAGCCGCTCGATGATGCCGTTGAGGTCCCCCACCCCGTCTCCGTCGGTATCCTGGAAGCTGCGGGGGTAGATCTGATAGATGATGAGCTCCTTCCACCATTCCCGGTCGGCCGGACTGCCACCTACGCCGGGAGCGGCAGGTTCCTGTCCGCTGCCACAGGACACAAAAACGGCTAGCAGTAAGTAGCAGGCAAAGCGCATGATCAACGTTTTCACCAAAGATAAGGGGTACGACCGGGCGGCGGCGCGCGGGTGCCGGGGGCCTCGTTAACCTGTCCTGCTCGGTAGGATAACGGACGAATGGCTATTCCTTGACCACCCGGGTCGTGTACGCGGCCTGCTGCCGGTCCAGGATGTAGAGGGTATACACGCCCCGGGGCAGGTCGCCCAGGTCCACGTCCGCGCCGCGGCCGGATTGCTGCAGCAGCTGTCGGCCGTAGCCGTCGAAGACCGTTACCGACGCCACGTCAACGCCTCCGATGCGGAAGCGGCCGGTGGTCGGGTTGGGGTAGACCGTCGCCGTACGGGCATCCGCGGCTGCCGTCACGGCCGTTGTCTCGAACCGTGCCATGTGCAGGCTGTAGGTACCCGCGGCGACGGAGCTTCCTCCGTCGATCAGGACCAAGTAGTTCGCACCGGCTTCGGTCTGGAATTCCAGCATGGCTGCGGGATCGTCCGCGCCGGCGTCCTCATTGCAGTCGAGTATCTGGGCGGTGGTACAGTTGCCCCCTATGAGCAGGGCGCGGGTATCTCCGCCGGGGATGGCCGACTCGCTGTCGTCCGTCTTGGTCCACATACGGTAGCTGTTGCCGTCGCCGGTAAAGCGGTAGAAGACGGGGTGGTACAGGGAATCCTTCTTAGCGTAACAGCCGACCAGCAGGGGACCGTCGACCTTAACACTCGAATAATCCGTATTGTCGGTTTCCTCCAGGATGTGTTCGGCGCCCGGCGCGCCGCCCAGCAGGCTATCGATCCCGATGGCCACGGCACAGGCTTCACCGGGCAGGTATTCGGTCATGGTGATGCTGGCCGCGGCGGTACATCCATTGTCGTCGGTGACCGCGACTTCGTACCGGCCGGAAGACAGTCCGGTGAGGGTTCCCGTGGTAACGTCCGGATGGGAGTTCCAGGCGTAGGTATAGGGGGCCGTGCCTCCGGTCGCCCGGGCCATGGCTACGCCGTCACCGGCACCGGTATCCTTGATGAGGCTGGTATCGATCGTCAGGGTGTCGGGTTCACGTACGGTTTCGAACGCCAGCCCTACACACTTCCTTTCGTCGAGGATGCGGACGCTGTACGCACCTCCCTCAAGTCCGGTGACGGTGGGTGTGGTGCTCTTGCCGGCGTCCGACCACATGTAGCTATAGTCGCCCGTTCCGCCGGTAACCGATACGGTGACGCTGCCGTCGGAGGCGCCGTAGCAGCTTACGTCGGTGGTGGCGACGGTGCCAATGATCATTTCCGGTTCGGTCAGTTCCAGCGCGGCAGTGGCCGTTCCGCCATTCGCGTCCGTGACCGTGACCTGATACGTCGCGGCGGCGAGCCCCGTAAGCGTATGGTTTTCGCTACCGACATCGGTTTCGGTGGTGCCGTCGGACCAGGCGTAAGTGTAGGGGGCGGCACCTCCGGTAACCGACACGGTCAGGCTGCCGTCGGACCCTCCGTTGCATTTGATTACCTCCGCAACCTGCAGGTTCAGTTCGGGCGGCTTGGGTTGAAAGGTAAGCTGATGCAGCTTCCACCCGGTTCTGGCGGTCTTGTAGTTCCCGTCGGCGTAGTCCGGCGGTACCATGCCGCTACCTTCAGCACCCTGAAACACTATCAGTGCGGAGGAGAAGCCGTTAGGTTTCGTTTCGGTAGGTGGGAACTTGATCGTAGCCACTACGATCCAGTCCATGTTGCTATTGTACTCCACCCGGATGGTGGTGTCTGAGAGTGTTGGCTCCCGGTACCTGTTCCGGCCGTTCGTAAGGGAAAAGAACTCCAGGGTTCCGGTCTTTCGCCTTCCGGTATCGTCTTCCAGTTCAAAGGTTCCGACATATTCTCCCTGAGCGACGAGGGGCGCCGCACCGGTAATCAACAGGCATAAGAGCGCGAGGTAGATATTCTTCATGAGCAAACGACTAAGTAACGGCACGCCCCGGCACAGCCGCCGGGAGACGTGGCAGATCAGTAAATGAGAGGGTATGAAGGGGGGCAATCCCAAAAAGAATTCCGGTATACTAACGTCCTTTCCGGCACTAGCCGGAAAGCGTGTAGAAGATGGCCGTCATACGACGGGGGACCATCGTGTGATGACACCCGATAGTACGGATACCCTGGGGGTCATATTGCCCGAATTGGTAGAATTTTCGGTGCCGACGCTGCACCCGCGTACCGCCGCACACAAAAAAGCCGGTACGGATCGTGACGATCCGTACCGGCGTAGACCAGCGGTGCTGGGTGATTGATTACTGCTTCACGATCCGTGAAGTGTAGTGCTGCTGTTCGGCGGTGGTCAGGTGGAGGTAGTACATCCCGCGGGGCAGGTCGCTCAGGTCGATCGTCCGGCTGGCGTTGCGCTGCTGGAGCACGAGGCGTCCGTAGCTGTCCGTGACGGTCAGCGCGCTGATGCCCAGTTCCGGGAGGCGTACCACGCCCGTGGTCGGGTTGGGGTAGACCGTGATGGCGGTGGGCAGGGCCGTGCGGACGCCGGTGGTGGCCATCCGCATGACTTCGAGGCCGTACCGTCCGCCGGTACCTTCGACCCCGTCGACCAGCAGGGTGTATTCCATACCGGCTACCGTCTGGATTTCGATCCGTGCGTTGGCGTCCAGTTCCGATTCATCCAGGTTCCACTTCATCAGGTCGGCACTGCCGCAGTCGCCGGCGAAGAGGGCCGCGCGGGTATCGGTCAGCACGTTCACCGAATCCAGATCGCTGGTGCGGATGTGGTAGATGTTGCCGTCGCCCACAAAGGAGAAGTAGGTGGCGTGGTAGAGCTTATCGTGACCGAAGCCGGCGATGAGGTTTTCATCCGTTACCACTCCGTGGGGGTAGGCGGTATTATCCATCAGGTGGGTACGGGTTGCCACGTTCATACCGTGGCCGAACAAGCTGTCGATGGCTATGGAACTGGTACAGCTCTCACCCATGAGGGGTACGCTGACGCTCTCCGTTTTCACACATCCCATGGCGTCCTGTACGGTTACGGTGTAGGTACCCGCCGCGAGGTCGGTCAGGGTGTCGGTGGTGGCGACCGGATCGGTATCCCAGGTGTATACCACAGGGCCCTGGTTGCGGGTCGTGGCTACGGTGAGGCTGCCGTCTCCGGCGCCGGAATCGTCGGTGGTGGTGAAGGCCAGCTGCAGCTCATCCGGCTCCACGACGGCGACGGAGTCGGTCTGCGTACAGCCTTTCCCGTCGGTAACGGTCACGTAGTACATGCCGGCGGCCAGGTCGAAAATGCTGGGGGTGGTGGCCTGCGTCGACCAGGCGTAGGCGTAGGAGCCCGTGCCCCCGCGCACCGCCACCGCGGCTATGCCGTCGTTGGCGCCGAAGCAGGAGAGCGTATCGCCGGCTACGGCATTTACCTGGAGGGGGGCGGGCTGCGTAAGGGTCACCTGGGCGGTGGCCGAACAGCCGTTGGCGTCGGTCACGACCACCTCGTGGGTACCCGCCGTGAGGGAGGTGGCGGTAGCCACGGACTCATCGTTGGCCCACGCAAAGCTGTAGGGGCCGGTACCGCCCGTAGCGGTTGCGGTAGCGGAGCCGTCGGCCCCGCCAAAGCAGGTGAGGTTTTTGTCGACGGTGGCGGAGGCTACCAGGCCGGCCGGCTCGGTCACGGTGACGGTGGTCGTGGCGGTACAGCCGTTGGCGTCGGTCACGGTCACCTGGTAGGTGGCGGCTGCGAGGCCACCCACCTCTTCGGTAGTAGCGGAATTGTCCCAGGCGTAGGTGTAGGGGGCGGTACCGCCCGAGGCCTGTACGGAGGCGGCGCCGTCGCTTTCGCCGTTACAGCTGACGGTGGCCGCCACGGTGGCGGTAGCGATGAGCGCGGCAGGCTCAACGATGGTTACCTTGGCCGAAACGTGGCAGCCCTGCGCGTCCATGACGTACACGGTGTAGTTGCCGGCCGGCAGATCGGTGGCCTTTTCTGCTTCCGAAACGACCGAGCTACACTTCGCTAGCGAGCCGGGTTTGAGGCCGCAGCCGTTGGCATCGTCTACCCAGTAGTAGCTGTAGGGCGCATTGCCCCCCGAGACGCTGACCGAAGCGGCGCCATCCTTTCCCCCATTACAGGATACGTTAGCGTCGACGCTGGTCACCGCCACGATTGCGGCGGGTTCGGACAGGACCACCTGGCCGGTGCTGGTACAGTTGTTGGCGTCGGTAATTGTTACGGTATAGGTGCCGGCGGACAGGCCCGACAGCTTTCCAGTAGTGGCCGCATTGTTCCAAGTGTAAGCATAGGGAGCAGTACCGCCCGCTCCCTGGGCCGTCACTGCGCCGGTGGCGCCACCGTTACAGGAGATTTCCTGGTTGACCGTGAGCGCTACGGAGAGGGGGGCCGGCTCCTTTACCGTAGCGCTTTCCGTTGCGGTACAGTTGTTGGCGTCGGTGATCGTGACGGTGTAGGTACCGGCGGACAGGCCCGTCAGCTTCTCGGTAGTGGCCGAGTTGCTCCAGGCGTAGGTATAGGGGGATGTGCCACCCGTTGCGCCCGCCATTACGGCACCGTTGTCGCCGTCGAAGCAGGATGCGTCACTCTCGACCAGCGCCGCCGCGGTGAGGACGGCGGGCTCGGTAACCGTAACCTTCTCGGTAGAGATACAGCCTTTGTTGTCGGTGACCGTCACGCCGTAGTTACCGGCGGGCAAATTCGCAACTTCCGCCGTGGCGGAGCCGTCGGACCAGAGGTACGTGTAAGGGGCTTCACCGCCGGACGCCACAACGCCGATCTTTCCGTCAGTACCGGCGTGGCAACTGACGTTGGCGAGGACGGTGGCGCTCGTTTTGAGCGTGGACTGTGACTTCAGGGTCACCTCCGCTATCGTTTCGCAGTGGTTGTGATCCATGACCGTAACCTTGTAGGTCTTCGCGTCCAGGCCGATCAGGTCCTCCGTGGTCGCACCGTTCGACCACATGAAGGTGTAGGGGGGAGCACCGCCCACCACGGTGAGGTCGACGGTACCATCAGGTGTCCCGCCGCAGCTCACGTCCGTCTTCTGAATGGACGCCGTCAGTTTCATAGGCTCGGCCACCGTCGCGGAAGCGGTGGTGGAGCCGCCCTTGTCGTCCGTGACCGTAACGGTATAGTTGCCGGCGGCCAGGCCGCTCAGGGAATTAGTGGTGGAGCTGGTGTTCGATGTTTTGGTACCATTGGACCAACTGTACGAATAGACGCCCGAACCGCCGGAAGCGACTACCTGCACTGATCCGGTTGCCCCACCGTGGCAGGATACGTCCGTATGCCCCTGGATCGAGGCCGCTAGGGGATCCGGGGCACCACCGGTACCCGACCCTTCCAGTTTTGTGAGCTTAAAACCAGGCAAGTCTACCCACGTTCCGCTAGTCAGGCTCGGTGGCTTTTCTCCAACATCATCAGAGGATGCGGATACAGAGAAAGCTTTTAGTGAACCAGAGGGTCTATACCGAATCGTCCAGCTCTCACCACTCCAGTAAATTGTGGTAGAATGAGAACTGTTGGAACCGTGGTACAAAAGCTTTCCAGCATTCTGTCCAGCATAAGAAGCAGTACCAGAATACTGCACTAAGTCGTGAGTAAAAGCATAGTCAATGGACTGAGCTGTCAGGTCATGGGTTGGTGATACCGCAAGGAATAGCAAGAAGACCCATAGTGGGTACAGGTATTTCATGAGAGGGAGTTGAATAGGCGAATCAGCCGGTCGCGTCAGCGCGCCGGACAGAAAAATTGGGTGAGGAAGGTGAATTGATGGGTGAAGGACATATCTACACGGGTGGTCACATCGGAACCAGAGGGATTACCTAGTATATACCGGATAATCCCGCCGCACGGATCAAGTACGCTCTTTTAGACGCTATAATCCACGTGGTATTGCACGCTGAATCCGTCTTTAGACCAGATTTTTTGCCCCTCTCTTGCACGACCCTACAGTAAAGGTCACAACATCTTTAATTGGATATTGTGACTCAACCAATTTATATATGCATAGCCCGCGAATGTGTTTCAACCCCGTGGCGGCCGTGAAATTGCAGGTCGGAGCGCCCTGCCCCGGCCCCGGGTTGCTGCAAGCCTCACTCCGTCACCGCAACGGGTACGGTAATCTCCAACCGCTCCTCCACGCCGGTGACGGCGTTGAGCACCCGGAAGCGCAGGTCGAACGCTCCCAGTCGTTCCAGGGTCATCACGTTCAGGGTGGTTTCGCTGTGGGGCGGCAGGTGCAGCAGCCCCAGGTCGCTCTGCAGGGAGTAGCCGCTCACGTTTTCTACCGTATAGTCGGCGTCGGAATCGTTGCGGAGGGTTACGTCCGCCACCGCGCTGGGCCCCTGGTAATGGGCCTCCGCCACCGACAGGCTGCCCGCCACCACCCGGCGCACGTTTTCTTCCCTGCCCACCAGCGTATTTTCGAACCAGGCCACGGTACGGCCCGCAAAGAGGGCCTCCCGGATGGCCTCCACGCTCCGTTCCGCGGCCAGCACCAGCGTCACGGGCCGGTGCCCACCCTCGGCGATGCCGTACTGGTAATCGACCAGCCCGTGGATGTCGGAGGTCCCCATGATGGTCAGGTCGTTGTCGAGGGCCACCTGCAGGGCCTCCGCGCTGATGGTCAGGTCGTTGACGACCTCGATGCCGTGCAGCAGGTCGTTGTCTATCAGGTAGCGGTGGAAGGGGGTAAGTTCCGCTACGCCGTCGGGGCGCTGGGCCACCCAGTTGGGGTGGTTCCAGAAGGTAAAGGCCCCCTGCCGGTGGGCCTCCTCGAAGACCGCGAGGCTGTCGGCGATCAGCAGGCGGTTGGCGTCCTCGATGAAGAGGGCGTTGGAGTGGCCGGGGGGCAGGCTGCGCGTGATCTCCGCCCCCTGTACCACCAGCAGGTCGTAGGGACGGGCGTATTGCTCGGCCAGCACGTGGCTGCGGTTGCGGTCGGGGTGCGGCAGGTCGTCGGCGTGCGGCTGGTACTCCAGGTGCTCGGTCATCGCTACGGCATCGAGGCTGTCGCGCACCGCTTCCTGGATCCGGATGTCCGGCCACACGCTGCCGTCGCTGAAGACGGTATGGATGTGGAAGTCACAGGCCAGCACGCGGTATTCCTCGGTGTCCGGGAAGTCGATATCCCGCGCCGGGGCGTGGGCGTGGGGGTGGTTGTGCTGGGCCGGCAGCGCCAGGCTGCTGAGTACGATCGCTAATCCTGTCCAGTAGGTCTTCATGGTATCCGTTTTTCGCCCCCGGCGACCGGGTAGGCGCGTATGGTAATGGCTTGGCGGGCGGGGCTACTCATCGTACCACACCCGGGAGTTGATATTGTCCCCCCCAATCCGGTCGGCGGCGGCCCGGTAGTTGTCCGGATTGACCGATTGCTCGATGCTGGGGTACAGCAGGCGCACCGGCACCTCCCCCCCGTTCACCGTACCCGGTCCGGCGGCGATGAAGGTAGGGCGCCCCGTCCGTTTCCAGTCGAACCAGGCCTCGGTCGTATTCTGCCACAGGCTCAACCACTTCTGCCGCGCGATGAGCTCCCGGGCTGCACCAGCATCCCACGCGGCGGCCCCGTCGAAGTAATCGGCCGGCAGCTCCACGCCCCACTGCGCGAAGGATGCCTCCACGCCCGCCCGGTAGTAGGCCGCCCCCTCGCCCGCGATCAACCCGCGCACCGCCGCCTCGGCCAGCAGGAAGTTGAGCTCGCTGTACGTCAGGAAGATAGCGTCCAGCTTGCCCGGTTCTTCAAAATAGGCGGGTGCCTTGGTCGCGAAGGCGTCCGGCCGGCCGATGTCGCCCAGGGTCTGCCCCGGGGCCACACCGCGGTAGTCGGGCTGCTCGTTGCGGTCCAGCCACTCCGCCAGGCGGGGGTCGTCGTATTCCTGCAGTAGGCCCACGAGGTTCGTAGTCGGAATGCCGAGGTAGTACTCGTAGCTGCGGCCCACCGGCGCGGCGGTCGGGGCCACGTTGGGCAGCACGCCCGTGAAGTCGTAGATAGCGTTGTCGGCGTTGCTCTCCATGAGGGGGTAGGTGTCCGGGTCCGCGAGCAGGGCGGTGAGTTCGTCGGATACGTCCGTCACCTCACTGGTCCGCATAAGGAGGCGTACGCGCAAAGTGTTGCCGAAGCGCCGCCACTTCATGCCGTCGCCACCGAAGAGGTTATCCCCCGCGATGGTCGCTCCGGTGAAGAGGCCGTTGGCCCGCTCCAGGTCGGCGAGCAGGCCGGCGTAAATACTTTCCTGGCTATCGTAGGCCGGGGCGTAGATGCCGTCGGTTTCTGCCCGCCCGGCCTCGGAATACGGTACGTCGCCGTAGGCGTCGGTGAGGATGGAAAACATGTAGGCCTGCAGGATCAGCGATACCGCCTCGTAGTCGGGCGCGTCGGTGGCCTGTCCGAAGGCTTCGATGTCCTTCGCGTCCTGGATCACGGCGTACAGGTCCCAGAAGCGGCTGTCGGCCGCCCACTGGTAGATGTCGATGTCGTTGAATTCGTAATTCGCCGTGTACTGTCCCACGACGTCGCCGAAGGCCTGCACGTTCGCGACGTGGTTGCTGGCCAGCTCGAAGGTGACCGTGCGCAGGAGCAGGTCGGCGGTCACCACTTCCGGTTCGTTAGGGTTGGTATTGATATCGGCGAAGCCGTCGGTGCAGCGGGTGAGCAGCAGGGCCGGTAGCAGGAGCAGGAGGGTACGCATAGCGGACATCGATTGGGCGGCGGGGCGCGGGTGCAACAAAATGTCTAAAACGATAGGTTCAGGCGGAAGCCGAAGGAGCGGGTGGAGGGCAGCTGCGTCACTTCGAAGCCGGGCACCAGGGTGCCGCCGTTGAGGGCAAAAGCCTCGGGGTCGATGTTGGGCACGTCGGTCCAGAGGGCCACGTTCTGCCCCACGAAGGCGATACTGGCGGTGGTCAGGCCCACGGGCTCCAGCCAGCGGGCGGGCAGTTGGTAGCCGATGGTCAGCTCCCGCAACTTGGCGAAGCTGGCGTCGAAGCTGTTGACCTCCACGTTGTCGCGGCGGTAGTAACCGCCGTAGTACCAGGTTTCGGGCGCCACGACGGTGGTATTGGGGACGAAGGTGCCGTCCACGTCGCGCATCACCCCGTCGCCTACCAGTCCGTCCTCCCGTCCGGGCAGGGAATGCTGCAGGATGCCGCTCTCCGCGCCGATGGCGTTGGTGTAGGAGTAGATCCGCCCGCCGCGGCGCACGTCGAGCAGGGCGCTGGCGAAGAGCCCGCGGTAGCTCAGGCGGTTGGTGATGCCTACGGTGAAGTCGGGGTTGTAGTTGCCCACGCTCCGCCGGTCGGTGCTCACCTCCGGCAGGCCGTTGCTGCCGTAGATCACCTGCCCGTCTGGCGCACGGTTGAAGACCAGTCCGTAGATGTCGCCCATACGGCCACCCACCCGGGCCTCCACGGTAGCGCCGTCGGGACCGTAGCCCACGATGAAGGTTTCGATGCCCGGCGCCAGGGCGTTGACGTAGCTGCGGCTGCGGGCGAAATTGAGGTCCACGTCCCAGTTGAAGCCGTCGGTGCTCTGGAAGGGGCTGCCGCCGAGGACCAGTTCCAGGCCGTTCGTTTCGATCTCCCCGGCGTTGATGACGGTGGAGGTGAAGCCGGCGGCCGGGCTGATGCCGGCCCGGATGATCTGGTCCTTGGCCAGGCTGTTGTAGTAGGTCAGGTCGAAGCGCAGGCGGTTACCGAGAAATACGCCGGCCAGGCCCACTTCGTAGCTGTTGGTGCGCTCGGGCTTGAGGTTGGCGTTGGGCAGTTCGTCCGGGTTGGTGACCGAGTTTGGCAGGGTGGCGAAGGGATAGGTCTTGCGCAGGCTGAAGGCCCGGGTATCGTTGCCGACCTGGGCCACGTTGGCCCGCAGCTTCAGGTAGTCGACCCGGTCGCCGAGGTCGATGATCTCCGAGGGCAGGAAGCTGAGCGAGAGCGAGGGGTAGAAGTAGGAATTGTTCCCTTCCGGCAGGGCGCTGCTCCAGTCGTTCCGGGCCGTCACATCGAGGTAGAGGAAATCCCGGTAGCCGACGTTGGCGAAGGCGTAGGCGCTGTTGACGCGCTTGGGCAGCACGGTGCGGCGGCTGGTGGGCGTCACGTTGATGTTCTGCAGGTTGTAGATGCCGGGTACCGCCAGGCCGCGGCCCTCGATGAAGCTTTCGTTGTAGGCCTCGTCGCGCCGGTTGGCGCCACCGCTGACGACCGTGCTGAAGTCCCCGAACCGCCGCTCGTAGGTCAGCAGGAGGTCGAGGTTCGTCTCCCGGAAGTTGACGTTCTGCTCGCGGTACATCCCGTTGGCGTAGCGGATGGCTCCCACGGGCCGGCGGCTGGTGCGCAGGTCGTCGAAGTAATCAGTGCCCGCCCGCAGCAGGAGGCTGAGCTCCGGCGTCAGCTGGGCGGTGGCCGAGATGCGCCCGAAGAGGCGGTCCTTGGTGAAGCCGTTCAGGTTTTCGTTGGCGATCAGGTAGGGGTTATCGGCCCAGGTGAAAATGTAGTCCTGCTCGCGGTCGGTGCCGCCCTCGGCCCAGTAGTCGCGGTACCAGTCGAGGTCCACGTTGTTGTAGTTCCAGAGCAGCACGTACATCAGGCCCTGGCTGCCGTAGCCGGCCACGGGCACGTTGTCGCTGCCACTGTTGATGTAGTTGGCGCTCAGATCGACCGTGAGCCAGTCGGCGGCCCGGTACTCGGTGTTGAGGCTGATCGTGTGGCGGTCGAGGTTCGTATTGGGTACGATGCCGGTGTTGTGGCTGTTGCCGTAGCTGAGGCGGAAGTTGCCGCGGTCGTAACCGCCGGTGATGGCTACCTGGTTGTTGGTGCTGAAGCCGGTCTCAAAGAAATCGGCCAGCCGGTAGCGGTAGTCGAAGGGTAACGCGCCGGCCGTGGGCGCACCGTCCTGCGGGAGCTGCAGCCCCTCGTTCAGGGCCGGCCCGAAGTTGGTCCCGAAATCGGAGGCGTAGTCCAGTCCCCAGCCGCCGCCGTACTGCGTCTGCTGATCGGGCAGCACCAGGGGGCTGCTCCAGGTGGTGTTAGTACTCAGGCTGACGCCGAGGCCCTCCTGCTGGCTACCGCTTTTGGTGGTGATGAGCAGCACTCCGTTGGCCGCCCGCGACCCGTAGAGGGCCGAGGCGGCGGCGCCCTTCAGGACGGAGACGGACGCGATATCGGCCGGGTTGATCTCTGCGGCGCCGTTGCCGTAGTCGCTGGGCAGGTCGCTCTGGCTAGTGCTGCCGCCGCCAACGCCGTAGATCTGGTTGTTTATGGGGATGCCGTCGACGACCACCAGCGGCCCGTTGGCGTTGAGATTGAGGCTGCTTTCCCCGCGGATAACAACCCGCGAACTGCTCGTCAGGCCATTGCCGGCGTTGGTGACCGTGAGGCCGGCGACCCGGCCGCTCAGGCTGCTGAGCATGTTGACGGGACGCACCGCATCCAGCGCCTCGCCGCCTACTTCCTCCACCGCGTAGCCCAGGGCCTTCTTTTCCCGCCTGATCCCCAGGGCGGTGACGACCACTTCGTTCAGGTTGACCCCGTCCTGCAGCGCTACGTCGACGGTGGTACGCCCGTTCAGCGGCACGGACTGCGCCTGGTATCCGACGTAGGTGAAGCGGAGCGTGGCATCGGTCGTGGTCACGGTGAGGGTGTAGTTGCCGTCGAGGTCCGTCACCGTACCGGCCGTACCGCCGGTGGCCAGCACCGATACCCCGATCAGCGGTTCCGCGCTACCGGCGTCGGTGACCCGCCCGGAAACGGTAACCTGGGCCGCCAGGCCGGTGGTGATCAGCCCCAGCAGTACGGCAAGGAGGGGCAGGCGGAGGTTGGGTGCCTTCATGTGGTAGTAAGTGTATAGCGGACGCAAAGCTAGGGGGAATTCGTAGGCCCGTCACCTTACATCCGTTAAGTTACGGTAAAGCCTGAGCGGTAGCCGTTAAGGAGGTCCGCCGGGGTACTCCCGCGGGCAGGGCCGCGTTGTAATTCCCTACCCCGCCGGCCGTTTGTACGGTTGCCCCTGCCGCCACCCCGCCGGCGGAAGGCGGGGACCACCCGCACGACCCGCCCGCCTATGCCCCACCTGTACCCGACGGCAGCCGCCCTGCTCCTCCCCTTTCTGCTCGCCGCCCAGGCAGTGGCCCCGCCCCCGCCCCCCACGGCCCAGCCACCACGCTACATCGACCGGGCGGACAGCCTGGAGAACGGACTCACCTACCACAACGATACCACCGTTGCTCTGGCGGGTGGGCGCGCCAAGCTGACCGTTCCGACGGGCTATCGCTACCTGGACACCCGGGATGCGGCGACCGTCCTGGTTGACTTGTGGGGCAATCCGCCGGTAGCCGCGGGAGGCTCTCTGGGCCTTCTCGTTCCCGACGGGGTCTCGGTATCCCACCCCGCCTGCTACGCCATTCACCTCCTGTATACCGAAGACGGGCACGTACGTGACGCGGATGCCTCCGACATCGACTACGGGACGCTGCTTCAGCGCCTCGAGGAAGAAGTGACGGCCGAAAACGCCGCCCGCGCCGCGGCGGGGTTCGGGCCGGTGCAGCTCATTGGCTGGGCCGTACCGCCCCACTACGACCCCGCCGGGCATCACCTGCACTGGGCCAAGGAACTTTACTTCGCCGGCGAAGACAACTATACCGTGAACTACAACGTACGGTTTCTTAGCCGCCGGGGCTACCTGACCATGAGTATCGTAGGCCGAATGAAGGACCTGCCGCGCATCAACAGCCACCTGGACGACCTCCTGGCGAGCGTTCGTTTTACTCCCGGCGAGCGGTACGCGGATTTCGACCCGTCCACCGATAAAGAGGCCGAATACGGGTTGGTACGGCTCGTCTCCGGAGCGGACTCCGGCGGAGATGGACTGCTGGCGACGCTGGCGTGGTTCTTTTCCGGCTGGAAACTTGCCGTAATCGGCCTGATCGGGATCGGTGTCAGCCTGCGCAGCCTGATCGCGCCCAAGACCCCCTTCTGACCGACGCTTCCGGCCCCTGCCCCACTAGCCCCGCCGCCGCTCCAGCAGGATCATCATCATCAGCCCCAGCATGATTCGCTCGTCGTCCGCACCGTCGAGGGGCGGCCCGAGCCGGTCTACTTGGAACCGGCGCCCGAAGAAAGAAGCCTGTTTCGAGAGGCGGACCACCTCCCGTCCCCGCCGGTCGGTGACCAGGTAGGAGGGATTGAAGACGTAGCCCGTGAACCAGCCGATAACGGGCAACTCCCCCACCAGTTGGTCGATGACCTTCACCCACCCGTTCTCCTCCCGGATCGTAAACTGCGGTTGCGCGTGATCGTCCACGATCTCGTATTCAGCCTTCCAGATCGACTTCCACCCCCTGCGGGCCACCTTCCCGAATTCGCGCCCGCCAGCATCGTAAAAGGCGTAGGCGGCCGACCAGTCGAGCCAGCGGTCGGCGCGGATCTGGTACATCACTTCACTCTGGCTGCCGTCGCGGTAGATCTGAATGTCCTCCTTCAGCCGCAGCATCTTCTGCCGCACGTACGCGATCTCCCGGTTCGTCGCGTCGGTGGTGGTGAAGTCGTTGGCAAGCGTGCCAATATTGAAGGTAAAGGTGAGCGGAAAGCGGAGATCTTGCATACGGCTAAGATAAGCCCGTACAATGCTGCCTCCGGCAGCGGAAGTACAAAGCAGCCTCCGGCTGCGCTAGTAATTGCCCCTAGCCCCAAGCCGCGCCCCCCCATCAATACGACCAAACCAAACGATTCCCCCCCGAAAAGCTACCTTCATGCAGACCATTTGCCTCCCTTAACCAACTTCCCCGATGCGTCTTATCCTACTCATCTGCTGCGGCCTGCTTCTGCTGACCGCCGACGTCGACGCCCAACGTCGGAAACGATCCGCGCCCGACACGACGGCGGCGGAAACGCCCGCCTACCTTCAGCCCTCCACCTACGGTGCCCTGCGGTGGCGCAGTATCGGACCGGCCGTGACCAGCGGGCGGATAGCGGACTTCGCGGTCAACCCCGACAACCGCAGTGAGTACTACGTGGCCACCGCCGCCGGAGGCGTCTGGAAGACCGTCAACCACGGCGTCACCTACGAGCCGCTCTTCGACAACGAAGGCTCCTACTCGATCGGCTGCGTTTCCCTCGACCCCTCCGACTCCCAGACGGTCTGGGTAGGGACCGGCGAAAACAACAACCAGCGGTCGGTCAACTACGGCGACGGCGTCTACAAGTCGGTGGACGGCGGTAAACGCTGGAAGAACATGGGACTCAAGAACTCCGAGCACATCGCCAATGTCCTCGTCGACCCGACCGACAGCGACGTGGTATGGGTAGCCGCCTACGGCCCCCTGTGGAGCAACGGCGGCGAACGCGGGGTATACAAGTCGACCGACGGCGGCGAGACCTGGGAAGCCAGCAAGCAGGTCAGCGACTACACCGGCTGCAACGACCTGCGCATGGACCCCCGCGATCCGAACGTCCTCTACGCCGCCTTCCACCAGCGGCAGCGCAAGGTCTTCACCTACCTGGGCGGCGGCCCGGAGTCTGGCCTGTACAAGACCACGGACGGCGGTGCTACCTGGATGCCCCTCAAGAACGGACTGCCGGGCGGCGACCTGGGCCGGATCGGCATCGACGTGTCGCCCGCCAACCCCGATGTTGTGTACGCCGTCGTGGAAGCCCCCGACGGGAAGGGTGGCATCTATCGCTCGGACAACGGCGGCGCCAGCTGGGCCAAGCAATCCGGCACCTTCACCAGCGGCAATTACTACCAGGAACTTACCTGCGACCCCCGGAACGTGGACCGCATTTTTCTGGCCGATACCTACTACAAGGTGAGTGACGACGGCGGCAAGACCGTCCGCAACTTGGGGGAGCTCAATAAGCACGTCGATAACCACGCCATCTGGGTCGACCCGTCCGATACCGACCACCTCCTGGTGGGCTGCGACGGGGGCATTTACGAAAGCTGGGATTTTGCCAGCACCTGGCACTTCAAGCCTAACCTGCCCGTCACCCAATTCTATAAGGTGACCACCGACCAGTCGGGTCCCTTCTACCACGTGCACGGCGGCACCCAGGACAACCTGAGCCTCGGAGGTCCCAACAAGAATACCAGCATTAACGGCGTCCTGAATTCCGACTGGTACGTAACCAGCACCGGCGACGGATTCGAAACGCAGGTCGACCCCACCGACCCCAACATCATTTACGCCCAGAGCCAATACGGCGGCCTGTCGCGCTTCGACCGCCGCAGCGGAGAGTACCTCCCGATCAAACCGGTCGAGGGGGAAGGAGAAAACGCCTTGCGGTGGAACTGGGACGCTCCCCTGACCATCTCCCAGCACCAGCCGACCCGCCTGTATTTCGGTGCCAACCGCGTCTACCGCACCGATGACCGGGGCAACTCGTGGACGGCCATCAGCCCCGACCTCACCCGCGGCATCGACCGCAATACTCTGCCCGTCATGGACCGCGTCTGGAGCGTGGATGCGGTGGCCAAGAACGGATCCACCTCCATCTTCGGACAGACCACCACCATCGCCGAGAGCGGGATCGACCCGGACCTGCTGTGGGTCGGCACCGACGACGGGCTGCTCCACAAGACCACCGACGGCGGCGATACCTGGACCGCCTACGACAACCTGCCCGGCGTACCGGAGATGAGCTACGTCAACCAGGTCATCGCCTCCCTCCACGACCGCAATACGGCCTACGTAGCCTACAACCACCACCGCTACGGTGATTTTGCACCTTACCTGCTGAAGACGACCGACGGTGGCGCCACCTGGACCTCCATCGCCTCCACCCTGCCGGAGCGGGGCAGCGTATACACCGTTGCCGAAGACCACGAGGACCCCAACCTGCTGTTCTGCGGAACGGAGTTCGGGGCCTTCTTTTCCCCCGATGCCGGGGAACACTGGATCGCCCTGCGCAGCGGACTGCCCACCATCGCCGTGCGCGACATCGAGATTCAGCGTGGGGAAAACGACGTGGTGATCGGCACCTTCGGCCGGGGCTTCTACGTCCTGGATGACTATAGCCCCCTGCGCAACCTCGGCCCCGAAACCTTTGCGGGGGACGCGGTGATCTTCGCGTCACGCGATCCCTGGCTCTACGTGCAGCGCACGCCCATCGGTCTGCGCGACAAGGGCCACCTCGGCAGCAGCCTGTTCCGGTCCGACAATCCCGATTACGGTGCCGCCATCACCTACTACGTGCGGGAGGCTCCGAAAACCCTCCGGGCGCAGCGTCAGGAACGCGAGCGCGCCATCATGGAGCGCAAGGAGTCCGTCTACTACCCCTCCATCGACAGCCTGCGGCTCGAGCAGGAGCAGGAAGACCCCTTTTTCCTGGTCACCGTCAGCGATGCCGAAGGCCGCGTGATCCGCCAGCTCAAGCGGCCGGCCACTTCCGGTATGCAGCGTTTCCACTGGGACCTCCGCTATCCGCCCGCCGAACCGGTAAACAGCCGGTATACCCCGGCCCCCGATGTACTTTTCGGTAGCGAATCGAAGGGACAGCTGGTAACCCCCGGCACCTATACGCTTCGCCTGCGGCAGTTTTTCGATGGTGAGATGACAGATCTGGCCGGCCCGGTATCCTTCGACGTCAAGTACCTCGATGAGGCCACTTTCCCGACGCAGGACTGGGGTGAATACCGCCGGTTTACCGGAGAGGTTGCCGCCCTTACCAAAGCGGTCAGCGCCCTGGGTGATATCCGCCGCGACCTCGATCAGCGGGTGTCGGCCCTGGAGAAGGCGGCCCTGGAAACTACCAACAATCCCGAGACGGCATTGACGGATATCTACGCCATCAAGGGCCGGCTGGCGGACTTCACCACCGCCCTCTACGGCGATCGTACCCTGAGCAGTCTCGAGATAGAAACCCCACCCTCGGTGGCCCAGCGCATCGGTTCGGTCAAGTACGGGATGTGGGACGTCACCAGTGCTCCCACTACTACGTACCGGGACAACATCCGCATTGCCTCCGCTCAGCTGCCCCCCCTGGTCGAGCAGCTCCGGGGCATCGAGCGGTCCATCCTTTCCTTGGAGGGTGAGCTCGAGCAGCAGGGAGCTCCCTATACGCCGGGCCGGTGGCCCACGCTGGGTCGCGAGTAAGCCGTAGCCTACTGCTTGATTATCCGGGTCACATATGTCCGCGCGCCGCGGTCCGTGATACGTAGGTGGTATATCCCGGCCGGGTACCCGCTGAGATCCAGCTCGGTGCCGGGATCGGAAAATGCCGCGACTTTCCGGCCGGCAGCATCGTAGACTTCTACTTCCCGGGCGGAGAACTCATCCAGCCGCAAGTAACCGGAGCTGGGGTTGGGGTACAGGCTTATCCACGTACTTGAAGGCCGGTGGACGGAAGTGGTGGTGATGGCCGTCACCTCCAGACAACGGCTGCTGCCTGCCGCCAGGGTGTCATCGACGAGCAGGGTGTACGTTTGTCCGGGTTCGGTAAGCAGTTCGATCGTGCCGCCGGAAGAACAGGTACGTACGACTGCTTCCCCGCAAGACCCGGCGTATAAGGCCACGCGTACGCCCGCGGGATTGCCCCCCGGACCGCAGTATACCGGACGCAGGCGGTACGGCCGGCCGTCGCCCGTGAAGGTCATCCACACCGGGTGGTGCAGGGTATCCCGGCCTACGAAACAGTCCGGGCGGTCAGCTTCCGTGGTCGCGGAACCGGGAAAATTGCCCGTATTCAGTGCGGTCAGGTAGCGGGGTGCCTCCACGGCGCCCCCCAGCAGACTGTCCAACGCCAAAGCCGTAGTGCAGCGCGCACCCGGCGGGAGTCGATCGACGGATACGCTGTCCGCTACCGTGCATCCGTTCCTGTCGCTGACCGTCACCGCATAGGTACCGGACGGCAGGCTTTGAATTGTAGCGCTCCGCCGGACCGGGTTGGTCGACCAGGTGTACGTGTAGGGCTCCGTGCCACCGGCCGCCATTACGGTAGCGGTGCCGTCTCCGGGGCCCGCGTCTCCCGCGGTGGCGAAGGCCAGCGCCAGGCTGTCGGGTTCCCGGACCGCTACGCCGGAGGAGGTGCCGCACAGGTTCGCGTCGATGACCACCACTTCGTAGAACCCACCGGGAAGTCCGTCAGCGGTGACGCCGGTCGCTCCGTTCGACCAGTTGTATTCGTAGGGGGGCGTGCCTCCGGAAACGGCGACGCTCGCGCGGCCGTCGGTGGCGGCGTAGCAGGTGGGATATCGCTCGGCGCTGGCCCGCACCTCCAGGCCGGCGGGCTCGGTGACGGTGACGGCCGCCTGTGCGGTATCCCCCGCCGTGTCGGTCACCGTGACGGAGTAGATGCCCGTGGGCAGATTATCCAGGGTAGCGGTGCCCGTGGCCCCGGTGGACCAGGCGTAGCGGTAATGCTCCGTGCCCCCCGTAGCCGTAGCCGCGACGCGACCGTTCGAGCCGGAAAAGCAGCTTACCTGCTGCTCTACTTGCAGGGTTACCTTCAGGGGAGCGGAGTGGGACGGGGTGAGGGCCAAAAGGCTTCCGGAGATAAAAAGGATTAGCGCAAGCCAGATCCGGTACAGGTTGTTCATAGCAAAAAGAAAATCGAAATCCGAACGGGTAGCGCCTGCCGTCAAAGGACGGTCAGTAGGGACGGATGGCAAAAGCCGATCCCGGCGCCGGTTTATCCGACACCTTACTGTACGTACTTTCCCACGTCGGTAGTTTCTCCGCAATAAGGGGTATCCTTATTCCGGAGCAGCGTAGCGGGGGTCGGTCAGCAGCGACTCGTCGGTCAAGGTATGGAGAAAAGCCAGCAAGGCCGCCTTCTCCCGCTCCGTTAACGTAAACCCGGTGATGTTGGGATCCTCGTTCTCAAGGTTGTGACCGCCGGAGGCATAGTGATCGATGACCTCCTCCAGCGTTTTGAAGCGCCCGTCGTGCATATAGGGGGCGGTCAGCGCAATGTTGCGCAGCGTCGGTGTTCTGAACTTGCCGTTGTCGAAGCGGCTGCCCGTCACGTCACCGTAGCCCTTGTCGATGATGTCGTCGAGGCTCGACGCATCCTCGATGCCGTTGTTGTGGAACTTGTTGTCCCCGAAGGTGGGGGCGTTGTGGCAGTGCCCGCAGCCGGGATGGAGGGTGGCGGGCGGCACGTTTTCCACGAAGAAGAGGCTATCGGCACCCAGTTGCTCCTGCTCGGTGAAAAACTCGGTGTTCTGGTAGAATACGCGGTCGAACTTGCTGTCCGCCGAGATGATCGTACGCTCGAACTGGGCCAGGGCCTTAACGGTAAGTTCCCGGGTGATCTCGTCCGTATGGTCGATGCCAAAGGCGGCCCGGAAGCGGGCCGGGTAGTCGGCGTGCTCCCGCAATTTGCGGATGACTTCCTCCCAGTCGTTGTCGAGTTCGAGCATATCCTCTACCGGATGGATAGCCTGCTCCCAAAGTTTCGGCGAGCGGCCGTCCCAGTTGAAGCCGTTCGGATTGAAAGCCAGGTTGACCAGCGACATGGCGCTACGGGGCCCGGGTTCGCCGCGGACGCCCAGGGCCCGGCCCAGGCCGTCGGTGAAGGCCAACTCCTGCTTATGGCAGCTGGCGCACGACATATTCCCGTCGGTACTGAAGATCGAGGCGTCGTAGAACAGGTGGCGCCCCAGCTCCACGCCCTCCTCCGACAGCGGGTTCTCGGGATCGGTGATCGGGGCGGGCAGGTAATCGGGCACCTCCAGGGCGTAGGGGGTCGGGGCGTCGGGACCGGTAATGGTGCCTCCGTCCGGAACTTCCGGCCCGGTCACGGGCTCCTCCCTGCAGCCCACGACCGCGAGCAGGACCAGAAAACCGACCAGATAGAAGTGACGAATCATACGCTATTACTTTTCCCAACACCTACCGCACCCGCGCGCCGCCGCCCGCCCCGGCCTTTAACTGTTAGTTAACCGACGGAACTCCATAACGCCGCCCCCGGATCGTGCAGTACGCTACCGCCCGGCCACGAAGGTGGAATCCGTGAGCGTATTCAGAAAGGCGACCAGGGCCTCCCGTTGCTCCGCGTCTAGGCCCAGGGGGCGTACGTTGGGGCTGCGGTTCTCGGCGTAGTGGCCGCCGGAGTTGTAGTGGTCGACCACCTCCTCCAGGGTGGCCATACGCCCGTCGTGCATGTAGGGAGCCGTCAGGGCCACGTTACGCAGGCCCGGCGTCCGGAAGCGGCCGTAGTCGTAGGGGTTACCGCTGATGGCTCCGCGTCCCGGATCGGTAAAGGCCGCCAGGTCATCGGCCGCGTCCAGGCCGTTGTTCTCGAAGCGTTCGTTGGTGAAGTGGGGGGGCGTATGGCAGTGCGCGCACTCGGCGGTCGGCAGGCCGGCCCAGGCGCCGCCGGGGTCGTCGCCGAAGTCGAAAAAGAGGGCGTGCCCCAGCGCCTCCTGCGGCGTGTAGGTCGCCTCTCCGCGCCGGACGCGGTCGTACTTGCTGTCGCGGGATACCAGGGTGCGCTGATACTGGGCCAAGGCCCGCCCGACCCGGATCGAGTCGGTGCCCCCGGCCCCGAAGGCGGTTTGGAACGCTTCCGCGTAACCCGCATCGGCACGCAGCCGGGCCACCACCGATTGCCAGTCGCCGCCCATCTCGTGGGGGGTCCCAACGGGGTGCAGGGCCTGGGTCTCCAGGTTATCGGCGCGGCCGTCCCAGAACAGGGGATGGTGAAAGTACCCGATGTTCGTCAGCCCCGGCGTGTTGCGGATGCCCGGGCGACCGGCGAGGCCCACGGCCACGGATCGTCCGTCCGTAAAGGCGCGTTCCGGCCGGTGGCAGCTGGCGCAACTGATGGTGGAGTCGGCGGAGAGGACGGGGTCGAAGAAGAGCCGCTCGCCCAGGGCGATCCCCGCCGCGGTGGAGGGGTTATCGGCGGGATACAGGATGGCGGCAAACTCCGGCGGGGCGTCCGGCGCGTCATTGCAGGCCAGCCACAACAGCAGGAATATGCCGCACCACCCGCGCATCTAGTTGACCTCGAGCCGGAAGCTGCGGGACAGGCGGTGCCATACGCCGCTGGCCACCTGCTGGTTGCCGCCATGAACGGCCTGCTTGGTGGGGTCGGTGATGTCAAGGGTTTGCCCGTTGCTGCTGAGGGCATTGCGTACGTCGACGACGATCGTCAAGTGAGGGCTGCTGCCGTCCGTGATGGTGAAAGAGCGGTCCAGCTGTACCCCCCGGTAGAGCGAGTCGCTGCCCATGTGGTAGCTCAGGCCGGTGTCGTAGCGGCCGTCCTCCTCCAGCTGAGCGTTGGCCTCGATCTTGGCGAATACGTAGCGGGTCGTGGGGCCCCAGAATTCGTTCTCGTTCAGCACGTAGTCGGCGGGGAAGTTACTGGGGTCGGTGGCGTTGAGCGTGGGCTTCACGCCGAGGCCGAAGGTCAGCCCCTGGTAGGTACCGACGGGCACGGAAACGGTATAGGTACGCTCCTGCGTAGGATCGTCGGTGGCCGAGTTCCAGCGGATGAGGTCGATATCGGACAGTAAGTACTGCCGGCGACCGCTACCGTCGTTCAGGGCAAGGTCGGAAAGGTAGTACTGGAACAGCAGCAGCTTCAGGGAGTCGCCGGTCGGGTACCCGTAGGCTTCGGACTGAATGTGGAGCGGTTCGCCCCCGTACTCGGCGCGGAACGCGATGGTGAGCTCGGCGTCCTGGAGGGTTTCCATGCCGTCGTCATCGTCGAGACAGCCGGTGAGCGGGAGGAGGAGCAGTAGTAGGAGAAGCAGGTTCTTCATAGTCAGCGGGGCGCGGGTGCGGCGGGTTCAATGTATCCGGTAGAACGCGGTTGGGAGGGTTGGGGCTTCGTAAAACCCGAACTAATCTCAGCCTAACCGCAGACAAAGTACCCGAACATCGCCGGAAAGCCACCCGTTAAAAAGGTGCATTAGTTAATTAAACGATTATCCCCCTATGGCAACCCAAGTAGCCGACCAGCAATTAGACAACGCCCTCAAGCAATTATCCTACGGATTCTACATCGTAGCCACCCGCAAGGGCGGTCAGGACCTGAAGACCCGCGAGGAGGACTGGGTGAGCGCCGCCACCGTAAGCTGGGCCATGCAGTCCAGTTTTCACCCGCCGCTCATCACCATCGCCGTGCAAAAGGACAGCGACCTCAACGAAACCATCCAGAAGGCCCAGGCCTTCTCGCTCAGCGTCCTCGGCAAGAGCGACGAGGCACTCATCAAGAAATTCGCCAAGCAGTCCGAAGTGGACTACAGCAACCAGTCCGTGAACGGCATCAAGTACACGGAGGGAGAGACCGGTGCCCCGCTGCTCGACTGTGGCGTCGCTACCCTCGAGTGTAAGCTCGAAGATGCCCTGACCACGCCCGGCGACCACCTCCTCTTCGTCGGACGCATCGTAGGAGCCACCTCCAAAGATGGCCAGCCCATCACCGAGGCGGATACCCGCAAGCACTACGAGGGCGTCAGCGAACGCAGCTAGTCCCCTCCCGGCAAAGCATCCCCACCGCGCAGGGCCCCGGACGACCGTCCGGGGCCCTGTGTCGTCGGGGGCAGTACCTTGTGCTTATGACCGACCCCGCCATCCTCGAGCACCTGGGCCGCGAGCCGCACCTGGCCCCGATCGTGGCGGCCCACGCCCTGCGGGAGCGGCCCGACTTCGGTGGCGACGTGTATTTCGGCCTGATCCGGTCCATCACCTACCAGCAGCTGAGCGGGCGGGCGGCGGGGACCATCTTCGGCCGCTTCCTGGAGCTCTTTCCCGACGGCTACCCCCACCCCGACCGGCTGCTCGACCTCGACGTCCCCGACCTGCGCGCGGTGGGGATGAGCCGGCCCAAGGCCGGCTACCTCCACAACGTGGCGGAGTTTTGGCTCGACCACCAACTCATCAACCAGGACTGGAGCATCTACACCGACGAGGAGATCATTGATCTGCTCACCCCCATCAAGGGCGTCGGCCGCTGGACGGTCGAGATGGTTCTCATGTTCATCCTGCACCGCCCCGACCTGCTCCCCCTCGACGACCTCGTCGTCCGCCGCAACCTCATCGCCCTCTTCGACCTACACCACCTCAAGGGCAAGGCCCTCACCGTGGCCATGACCGAAGCCGCGGAGCCCTGGCGCCCGTACCGCAGTTTCGCCAGCCGGTTTCTTTGGGAGATAGATGGTACGGAGGTTTAGGGGTTAATAACCACGGGACCAACGCGCGCCTCCGGGTTGAGGACCTCCAGGTCCGATCACCTATCCAAGCCAAGCAAAGGACCAAGCCCGGGTTAAGGACCTCCAGGTCCGATTACGCCCCAAGCCAGGCGAGGGACCAGGCCCGGGTTGAGGACCTTCAGGCCCGGGTTGAGGACCTCCAGGTCCGATCACGGGACACAAAGAGAAACGAATTACTGCATCCCTTTCAAGACACTTACTCCTCGCTTCGCGAGGGTTTGCATCGGGCCGGGAGGCCCGCCACCCGCAACCACCCCGAGAAAACGCGTAATTTCGCCCCCAGAACGTATCCCATCCATGCCCACCGACCTTACACTATACAATAGTCTGACCCGTAAAAAAGAAGTTTTTCACCCCCTGGTACCTGGGCACGTGGGGCTGTACGTCTGTGGTCCGACCGTCTACAACCCCGTCCACCTGGGCAACTGCCGGACCTTCGTAAGCTTCGATATCATCTACCGCTACCTGATGGCCAAGGGGTACAAGGTGCGGTATGTGCGCAACATCACCGACGTGGGGCACCTCACCGACGACGGCGAGGACCGGATGAGCAAGGGCGCCCGCCTGGAGCAGCTGGAACCCATGGAAGTAGCGCAGAAGTTCAGCAACCAGTTCCACGATATGATGCGGACCTTCAACGCGCTGCCGCCCAGTATCGAGCCGCGTGCCACGGGACACATCATCGAGCAAATCGATATGGTACGCGAGATCATCGAAAACGGCTACGCCTACGAGGTTAATGGCTCCGTGTACTTCGACGTCGAGGCTTACAACAACGCCAACGAAGAGCGATACGGTGAACTGTCCGGCCGCCGCATCGAGGAGCTGATGGCCGAAAGCCGCGAGCTGAAGTCGCAGGGGGAGAAACGCAGCCCTTCTGACTTCGCCATCTGGATGAAGGCCTCCGACGACCACATCCTGCGCTGGGACAGCCCCTGGGGGGCCGGCTTCCCCGGCTGGCACCTGGAGTGCTCCGCCATGAGCACGAAATACCTCGGCCGCGACTTCGACATCCACGGCGGCGGCAACGATCTGAAGTTCCCCCACCACGAGAACGAGATCGCCCAGAACGTCGGCGCCTGCCACCACGCCGGTGCCCGCTACTGGCTGCATACCAATATGCTGCTGATGAACGGCAAGAAGATGTCGAAGTCGGACGGTAATACCATCACGCCGGAAGAACTTTTCACCGGCGACAGCGAGCATGTCTCCGAAGGCTATGCGCCAATGGTAGTGCGCTTCTTTATGCTCCAGACCCACTACCGCAGCACGATGGACCTCAGCGAGGAGGCCCTGCAGGCCGCCAAAAAGGGCTACACCCGCCTACTGGAGGCCTGGGACAGCCTGCAGGATATGGAAGGGGCGGGCGGCGCCCAGAACGGTACCGTAGGCAAGGAACTGGCCGCCGGCCTCGCCGCGGCCTACGCGGAGATGGACGACGACTTTAATACGCCGAAGGCCATGGCCCGCATCTTCGAGCTGGTTACGCGGATCAATGCC
Source organism: Lewinella sp. IMCC34183 (assembly GCF_003390915.1). Classification (GTDB taxonomy): domain Bacteria; phylum Bacteroidota; class Bacteroidia; order Chitinophagales; family Saprospiraceae; genus Neolewinella. The sequence goes on from NZ_QMEM01000013.1 coordinate 35,828, forward strand.
CTGAAGGGTGGTCAGCTTTCGCTCGAGGAAGTTAGCGCCGAGGGGCTGGAAAGCTTCCGGGACGGACTCGGCACCCTACTGTGGAATGTGCTGGGCCTGAAGGCGGAAGCCGCGACGGGCGGGGCCGAGCAGGAAGCCCTGGACCGGGTGATGGAGATCGTGCTCGAACTGCGGCAGCAAGCCCGGGCCGACAAGGACTGGGCCCTCTCCGACAAGCTGCGCGACGCACTGACGGAGGCCGGTATTACGGTAAAGGACGGGAAAGAAGGAGCGACCTGGTCGCTCTAGGGCGGGGCGGCCCGCCGGGACGATGTCGTCAGATAGCGGCCACCTTGCGGTGGTGACGCTGGTAGGCGTACACGGCGGCCCCCACCGTGCCGGCGGTGTTGCGCATCTCCGCGGGTTTCACCTCGCAGTTGACCTTCAGGTGCTTCTTATAATCGGTAAAGTACTTGCTGCCGCCGCCGCCCAGAACGATAAGGTCCGGATTCAGTAAGCCATTAACTTGTACCAGGTACTTGTTAAGGCGCTTGCCGAAGGTCTTCCAGTCCATGTCCGTGTCCTTACGGATCTTATTGGAGATGAACTTCTCGGCGATCACATCCATCCCCTTGAGGTAAAGGGAACCGAGCTCGAAGTTGGGGACCAGTTTTCCATCGAGGAACATGGCTCCACCGAGTCCCGTACCGATAGTGATCATGACCACCGTACCGTCTTCCTTGTGGGAGCGGCCGGTACCGAAGTTCATGGTGGCGATGCCTGCGGCGTCGGCATCGTTGAGCGCGTAGATGGACACGTCGCGCATTCGCCCGAAGGTTTCGGAGATCGAGGTGCCGATCCAGCCCTTGTCGATATTGGCAGCCGTTTTGGCGACGTTGCGGTTGACGACGGCGGGAAAGCCCACGCCCACTACGCCGCTGTACTCAAAGTGGTCGACCAGGCTGCGGAACGTATAGGCCATGGCCGAGGGCGTAGCCGGCTGCGGGGTATCAAACCGGTGCCGCTCGGTGAGCATGGTACCGGTCTTTATGTCGACCAGTCCGCCCTTGAATCCGGTGGCGCCTACATCGACGCCCAGTATGGTGGTGCTGTTGCTTCCGCTGTTCTCTGCCATGAGCGTGAATATAGCAGTTTGTTGGAGAAGGGATTAACGCGTCCGGTACCGGCTAGCGGACCAGCGTGATCTTCATCGGTACGTCCTCCTTGGGCCGGTCGCCGGCGCCCGTGGCTACGGCGGCGATCTTGTCGATGACGTCGAGCCCCTCGATCACCTGCCCGAAAACGGTGTAATTCTGGTCGAGGAAGGGTACGCCGCCCTGCTCCAGGTATTGCTCGCGAACGTCGCTTGGGTACCGGACGCCCGTCTGGCTTTCCTGGCGGTTCAGTTCGGTTTCGGTGACCGGACGGCCCTGTACGATGTAGAACTGCGAGCCGGAGCTCTTCTTGTCGGGATTGTTGGTTCGGGCCGCGGCAATGGCTCCCTTGACGTGGGCCAGGGAGGGATCGAATTCCGCGGGGACCTGGTAGCCGGGGCCACCGCTGCCGAGCCGGTCGTTGGGGCCGGCATTCTTGCTGGTAGGGTCACCACCCTGTACCATGAATCCCTCGATCACCCGGTGAAAGAGAAGACTGTCGTAGAAGTTTTCCTCGACCAACTTGACGAAGTTATCCTGGTGCTGGGGAGTCAAATCGGAGAGGCGGGCCAGCATATCGCCCTGGGGCGTCTCGATACGGATGAGGCATTCTTTCGGTGGAGTCACGTTGATGGTTTGGGTGGTGGTTCTCGATTTTCCTTTTTCGTTGGTGGCCGTCAGGGCTACCTCGTAGTCGCCCGAACGGAAATACCGGACGCTGGGTTCCGCTTCGGTACTGGTCTGTCCGTTTCCGAAGTCCCACGCGTAACTTACCGCCTTTTCTGAACTATTGGTCAATCGCAGGGTATCGGCAGCGGCCAGATCGGTGGAAGACGGCGTAAACCGGGCCACGGGGCGGGCACAGTAACTAAGGAAAAGCAGGGGAAGGAGCAGTAGGGAAAGGCGCATGAATGAAAGTTGTTACCTACCGTAACGGCCTAGGATTCCAGAAAGTGTTGCAGCAGTACCTCGCGTTCCCGCACCAGCCCGTAGTCCGGGCGATTCCGGCCGGCCCGGCGGTACCAGTACCCGGCATTGGCCTCGTCGCCCTCGATGCGGTGCAGGTGTGCGTGCACCCAGGCGCAGTCGGAACCCGGCGCGGCGTCGATAAGCGAATGTGCGCGATCCCAGTTATTTTTGCTGATCCACCAGAGCGAGGCAAGCTCGGTACGGGCGGCGGCGGGGGGGTGCGCCTCCTGGAGGGAGGCATCGAATTCTGGGCGGGTCACTGGGATAGGATTGTCAGGGTTTGCGCGGCGAAGATACCCCGCGGGGCCTAAACAACTTTGCGCACCAAGCGATTTACTGCTATGTACGAAATTGGAAGCCTGATTATCATAGGGGTCGTCGCGCAGTGGATCGCTTGGCGGCTCAGGGTTCCGTCCATTCTCCCCCTCATCATTGCCGGTATCCTCATCGGCCCGGGCTGGGAGCTCTACACCGGTCACCGGCTGCTCAACCCCCGCTTTGACAGCGAAGCCGGCACCGGCCTGTTTCCCGGCAACCTCCTCTACAGTTTCGTTTCCCTCTCCATCGGCCTCGTGCTCTTCGAGGGAGGGCTTACCCTCAAGGTGAAGGAGGTCCGCGGTATGGCCGACAGCATCCTGCGTCTGACCACCTTCGGGGCGGCGACCACCACGGTGGTAGCCGGCCTGGCAGCGCACTACCTGCTCGGCCTGGACTGGCAGATCGCCTTTCTCTTCTCCACGCTCATCGTAGTGACCGGCCCCACCGTCATTGCGCCCATCATGCGGCAGATCAACGTGAAGCGGCAGGTGGCCACGATCCTGAAGTGGGAGAGCATCATCGTCGATCCGGTCGGCGCTTTCCTCGCGGTGCTCTTTTACAACTTCATCGTATCCTACTACGATGCCGAAGCCACGGTCTACGACTCGTTGATCAAGTTCTTCCAGTCCGGCCTCGTCGGCATCGGCCTGGGTTTCGTGCTGGGCCACGCCCTGTTCTACCTCATCTCCCGGATGTACATCCCGAGGTTCCTGCTCAACATCGTCACCCTCGGCTTCGTCGTGGCCGCCTTTCTCATTTCCGATTCGATCGCCCACGAGAGTGGACTGCTTACCACCGTAGTCATGGGCGCCTACCTCGCCAACCGCGAGGTCCCCTTCCTGCACGATATCCTCGACTTCAAGGAAAGCCTGACCCTGCTGCTCATCTCCCTGCTCTTCATCCTGCTGTCGGCCAACATGACCGTCGAGCAGATCGAGCTGGTCCTCAACTGGGAAAGCCTCTACATCTTCCTGATCGTCGTCTTTGTAGCGCGCCCCCTCGGCGTCTTTTGGAGCCTCAGCACTTCCGACCTCACCTGGCGCGACAAGGCCTTCATCAGTTGGGTAGGCCCCCGCGGTATCGTAGCGGCCGGCGTGGCATCCCTCTTCGGTATCGAGCTGGCCAAGGAGGGCATCCCCGACGCGGAGTACATCACCCCCCTGGTGTTTCTGATTGTTCTCGGCACCGTACTACTGAACGCCACCCTCGCCGGGGTCCTCGCCCGCCGGCTCAAGGTTAGCTTGCCCAAGGGCAGCGGGGTGCTCATTTTCGGCGCCTCCGAGGGGGCCCGACAACTCGCCCACTCCCTGGTGGAGAGTGGCCGCGACGTCACCCTCGTCACCCCCAACCGGGCCGAGGCCGATATCGCCGAAGAAAACAACCTGACCGCCATGCAGTCGCCGATCGATACCGACATCCTGGACGACCGCCTCGATCTGACCGACATCGGCTACGTGCTGGCCCTTACCGGCAACGACGAGGAGAATTTCTATCTCCTCAACAATTACCGCAGCCGCGAAGGCATCCGGGGTGCCTATCGCCTGGTGACCCGCAAGGAGATCCAGTTGCAGCGCTACAGCAAGGAGGCCCTCTTCGGGCAGTACGTCAGCTACCTGCTCTTCAACCGGGCAGCCCGCAATTTCGGCACCGTGAACGCGATCGAGCTGCTCGACCCCGGGCACATCGGCACCATCCTCGGCAAACTGCGTGAGGAACGCGCCATCCCCCTCTACCTGCGGTGCACGGAGTACGGGGACATCACCTTCATTCCGGCCAACGACAACGGCGATCGCCCCTTGTCCGTCAGCGCCGGCGACGTACTCTACTACATCGGGGAGCCGCTCGCGGAGGTCGATGAGGAGGCAGCCCGTCAGATTCCCAAGGAGGACGGATCACTCGTCGAGTAGCCGCTCCAGACGGTTGCCCCGGCTGCCCTTGACAAAAATCCGCTTCCCACTCCAGTCCTGTGCCCAGAACCACTCGGCCAGGAGACGGCTGTCGACAAAGTGGGGGCGGTCGAATTCGCGGGCCACGTCTTCCATTTCGGCACCTACGAGCAGCACCGTGCGTGCTACCTGCCCCGCCCGTAATACCACCCGACGGTGGGCGGCGGGAGAGGCGGCCCCTAGCTCAAGCATTTCTCCCAGTATGACGACGCTGTCCAACGGCTCGTTATCGGTGGCGAAGCCCGCCAGTGCCGCCGTCACGCTACTCGGGTTCGCGTTGTACGCGTCCCAGTAGAAGGTTACCCCGCGGTGTTCCATCCACTGGCTGCGGTGATTGGCGGGCCGGTATTCGGCGAGGGCCGCGGCAATGGATGCCCCGGGGACCTTGAAGTACTTCCCTACCGCGACGGCGGATTTTACATTTTGCAGATTATGCACCCCGGCCAGTTGGGTGCTCGTCTGGACCAACTGCCGCTGCTCGTCCAGGAAAGCGACCTCGATGAAGGGGTGCACGGCCAGGGACTTGACTTCCAGGCCGGCCACCGTGGGGGAAGGCTCCTCGCTGACGAAGTAAGGAATACGCCGCGGGAGGGCGTCGGACATCTCTTCCAAGTCCAGCTCGTCGGTGTTTACGAACGCTACCCCACTCACCTTCTCCAGCCAGTCGTAGAGCTCGCCCTTGCCCCGCTTGACCCCCTCCCGGCCTCCGAAGCCTTCCAGGTGTGCCTCCCCGATATTGGTGATGAGGCCGTGAGTAGGCCGTCCGATCCGGCACAGCTCGGCAATCTCCCCCTGGTGGTTGGCCCCCATTTCCAGGATGAGAAATTCCGTTCCCTCGGGCATCGACAGAATGGTCAGCGGCAAGCCGATGTGGTTATTGTAGTTGCCGGGGGTAGCGTGTACCCGGTACTGCCGTCCCATGACCGCCGCGATGAGTTCCTTAGTGGTCGTCTTTCCGTTGCTGCCCGTAATGGCGAATACCGGCATTCGGAAGGCGGAGCGGTGTCGCAGCGCGATCTCCTGCAGGGCAACCAGTGAATCCTCGACCAGGAGGTAGCGGTCGTCTCCCGCCGCGACCACGTCGGGGTTATCGACGATAGCGTAAGCCGCTCCCGCTTCCAGCGCCCCGGCGGCGTACTGATTGCCGTCCGACTGCCCCCGTAGGGCTACGAACAGGCCGCCCGCCGCGACCCGCCTGCTGTCAATGCTTACCCGGGGGTGCCGCAGGTATACCGCGTATAGATCCGAAGGGTCGGCGTAGAGGAGCTTCATGCTGCAAAGCTACGAGGAGGGGGGCAAAAGAAATGCCCCACCCAAAAATTGGGTGAGGCATTCCGGAATTATAGGTGCTTATACGCCTAGCGACGGGAGCGCCGGCGGTTCTTTTGCTTGCCCGGCCGCATGCCGAAGCGGTTTACCTGCCCTTCGTCCACGCCTTGGCTGTTGCCAACGCGGACCATGGCACAGCGGAAGCCGATCGTACGGGAAGCGCGGTCCTGATCGAGGAAGCGGCGGGTTCCGGGGCTGAGCCAGTAGGCCCGGTCGGCCCAGCTGCCGCCCTTGTAGACGCGTGCTTTGTCACTGATCAGGGTGTATTCGTTGGTGGAGTAGGAAGCACCGCTTTCCTCGTCGCCGTCCAGGTAGTCGTAGACGCGGCCACGGTTGTAGTTGTCGCGGTCGGCCACCTCTTCGTCCTGTACGGGTACGTACACGAGGCGTCCGAGACTGTCCTTCTCGACGGGGCGGCCATCCTGGTCGCGCTTCACGTTCATGAAGTCGTTACCCCGGAAGCTGTTTAGGTCGTGGTTCTCGACGTCGACCAGCGTCTGGGTGGTCAGGGGACGGTAAAGGTCCAGTACCCATTCGTTGACGTTGCCGGCCATGTTGTAGAGGCCGAAGTCGTTGGGGAAATTGTCGAAGACGTTACTGGTGATCATGTTCTCGTCGTTCGGCTTGCCCGCGATACCGGAGTAGTCACCACCGCCACGCTTATAGTTGGCGTACATCTTACCCTGGTTCTTATCGTGGCGCTGGTAGCGCATGCTCGTTCCGCTCCAGGGGTAGATGCGGCGGTCGGTGTAGTTTTCGTCCTTTTCGTTAGCCTGCAGGCCTTCGAGGGCCAGGGCTGCGTATTCCCACTCGGCTTCGGTGGGCAGGCGGAAGTCGGGCTGGAGAATACCGTCCTCAAGGCGTACCGGGCGGGTTTCGCCGTTCTTGAGGTCCTTCATTCCCTTGCGCTCAACGCCTTCGTACTGGCCGGCAAGGTAAGCATCGGTGACGAATACGTCAGAGCCCTGCTGGTCGGGGCGCTGCTCCTGGATACCCTTGTCGATCAGGATGGCCTCGTTCACGCGGTCCGTCCGCCAGCGGCTGTATTCGCGGGCCTGGACCCAGCTCACGCCCACGACGGGGTGCTGAGCGTAGGCGGGGTGGCGGAGGTAACCGGTCACGTAAGGCTCGTTGAAGGACAGCTCGTCGCGCCATACCAGGGTATCCGGCAGGGCGGACTGGAGTACCTCGGGGTATTCGCTGTAGACGTCTTCCGTCCAGTGCAGGTACAGGAGGTAATCTTCGTTGCTGATCTCCGTCTGGTCCATGTAGAAGCTGGACACCGTAACGCGCCGCGGGATGTTGTCCCAGTCGTAGGGTACGTCCTCCTCGGTGAAACCCATGACGAACGTTCCGCCGGGAATGAGCACCATGTTGGGAGGCGTTTCCTGTCCCTCGAATTCATTGTTGCGTTCGTATCCGCCCCACTTCTCGTCGTTGTACTTCCAGTTGGTGGTGCGGGAGCGATCGTTGTTACGGTTGCAGCTCGCCACCAGGAGTACCAGGCAGAGGTAGGGCAGCGTCTTGAGCAGTATCTTCATGTTGCGGTGGTAGTCCAAAATTGATAGATGGGGTTCTTGGCTCGCCGCCCGAAACGGACGGGTCGTCATCGACCTCGGCTAGTTAAACCGAATCGCTGCGACAACTATTGTGTTCGAAAACTTAATATTTCCGCGGAAAAGCAGTTGTCCACTGCCCTGTCGCCCCGCTTGCGCACGGCCCGAAGATGCTGTTTCCCGGTGAACATACGGCCCGCTTACGGCAACCGCTTGTTGATCTCGTTCTGCAGTTGCCGCCGCAGGTCCTGCTCGACGGTCAGCCGGCTTTTCCGGCTCTGCTCGAGCTCCTCCGACAGCTTATCGCGCTCCCGCTTCAGGTCGTTGTTGTTGCGGGCGGCCAGGCGGGTACTCGCCAGCGCCACCAGCAACGCGATGAGCAGACCGATCACCAGCGACCACATGATGAGGCTGTACGTTCCTTTATCAAGTTGCAGGCCCAAAAGGTTCACGCTGTCACGCTCCTGGTTCAGGGCGGCAATGGTCGCGTCGCGGTCGGCTACCTCGGAAGAGTTTTTGTCGATCTGCCCCTGCAGGCTCGCCTCCTGCTGTTCCAGCTCGCTGATGCGGCGGGTATAGATGGAGATGGAATCACCGACATTATTCATGAAGGCGTCCAGGTAATCCCGGCGTACTACCTTGAACTCGCGGCTGCCCTCGCGGTACCGGTTGGAGACATCCAGCATGGACTCGAACTGCGTGCGCAAAGATTCGTCACTGCCCTGGGAAGGATCCCCCGACTGTTGGGCGTAGGCGGAAAACGTACCGAGAAAAATAAAAAGTAGCGGGAGAAGGACACGCATAGACAGGTGTTTGAGGGGTCGTCCATTCGTAAAGCAGCGCAAAGTTAGTAACTACCTTTGGCAAATGCTTGATCACCTAGTATACGTCGTAGCGGACCTGTCTATTGCCGTTGACCGTTTTTCTAAGCTCGGCTACCCCCCGGTGATCGGTGGTCGCCACCCCGCCCGGGGCACCCACAACGCGCTGCTGCGGCTCGGTGACCGTTCGTACCTCGAGCTGTTGGCGGTCGATCCGGCCACCTCCGTCCCCCCACCCCGGTGGATGGGCATCGACCTGGTCGACGCGCCGGTACTGAGTCGTTGGGCGCTTCACGCGGGTGCGGAGATCGTCCGTATGGCAGAGCTGCTCGGTTCCGGCACAGAGGTACAGGCAGGCAGCCGTGACCGCCCGGACGGAGAAACCCTCAGCTGGCGCCTTACCGACCCCGGCCCCGAGCCCGCCGTTTCGGTGCTGCCCTTTCTGATCGACTGGGGCGGCGCCGAGGCCCCCCACCCCGCCGATACCCTCCCCGACCTCGGACTGTACCTGACGGAGTTGCGCCTCTTCCACCCCGCGCCCGACCGCGTCAATCCGGTACTGCATGCGCTGGGATCGCCCTTTCTGGCTCACCCGGGCGACACGGACCGGATCGAGGCCGTCTTCACCGGTCCGGCCGGCCGACTGGTAGTGTAGCCGGGCAATTAACCGCTCCACCGCCGATGCAGGCTCCTCTCCGCACCCCGCGACCGCGCAAAAAAAACGGCCGGCACCCACGCGCGAAGCGTGTGTACCGGCCGTTCGGTAGCCGGGGAACGGAGCGGCGTTCTCCCGCCCCCTGCGCTACATCATTTTTAGGGAACGGTCGATGAAAGCCTTCAGCTCGGCTCCGCTCAGCATCTGTTGGCTGAGCTTGGCCAGCTGGTAGAGGTAAGCGGCATTCTCCTGCCGGGCGGCAGCGTCCTCCACCTGCAACAGGCGCTCCTTGACGACCGGGCTGTTTGCGTTCACCACGACCTGAAAAGAATCGGGGAACATGGCGGTGTCCATGCCCTGCATCATCTGCATCTCTTTCATGCGACGCATGAACTCGTTGCGGACGATCTGTACCGGGGCATCCTGGACGTCGAGCGGCTTCAGTTCCACGGACCCGGCCGACCCCACGGTCTCGGTGAACAGCTGGGTAAGGGTTTCCTGCTCTTCCTCGGTGAGAAGGTTATCCTTTTCCTCATCCTTCTGCACGAGTTGGTCCGGGGTGGCGCTGTCCACGCGGACGAAGTTGAGCTTATCCTCCTTCTGCTCGAGCGTCTGGATCGTGGGCGCGTCGATGGCGTGTTCCATCTTCAGCACGTCATAGCCGCGATCCTTTACCGACTCGATGAGGGTGTGCTGCCGGTCGGCGTCGGCGGTGTAGATGGCCACCAGGCGCTCGTACTTGTCGGTCTGGTTCTCCTTGATGCGCTCCCGGTACTCCTCGATGGTGAAGTACTTGTCTTCGGTGTTCTGGAGCAGGGTGAACTTCTGCGCCCGCTCGAAGAACTTGTCGTCCGAGATCAGTCCGTACTTCACGAATACGCCCAGGTCGGACCACTTGGCCTCGTAGGCTTCCCTGTCCTCCTTAAAGAGGCTGCTAAGTTTCTCGGCTACCTTCTTAGTGATGTACCCGGTGATCTTCTTCACGTTGGTGTCGGCCTGCAGGTAGCTACGCGACACGTTCAGGGGAATATCGGGGGAGTCGATCACGCCGTGCAGCAGGGTCAGGAACTCCGGCACGATGTCGGACACGTTGTCCGTCACGTATACCTGGTTGCTGTACAGCTGGATCTTGTTACGCTGCAGTTCGAGCTTACCGGATACCTTGGGGAAGTAGAGGATACCCGTGAGGTTGAACGGGTAATCGATGTTCAGGTGGATCCAGAACATGGGAGGCTCACCCATCGGGTAGAGTTCCCGGTAGAAAGCCTTATAGTCTTCGTCGGTCAGGTCGGCGGGCGACTTTTTCCACAGCGGATCGGTGTTGTTGATGACGTTGTCAACCTCGGTCTCGATCTTCTTGGGATCGGGCTTTTCCTCGCTGCCTTCCTCGGCTTCCACCTCCTCGTAGGTGGTTTCGGTCTTGGTACCGAACCGAATGGGATAGGGCAGGAAGCGGCAGTACTTCAGCAGCAGCCCTTCGATCTCGTCGGTTTCCAGGTACTGCTTGCTGTCCTCGCTGATGTGGAGAATGACGTCGGTGCCCTGCATGTCGCGCTCGGCCTCTCCGATCTCATAGCTTGGATCGCCTTCGCAGATCCAGCGGACGGCACTGGCTCCGTCCTGGTAGCTTTTAGTAACAACTTCCACCCTGTCCGCCACCATGAAGGCCGAGTAGAAACCCAGTCCGAAGTGACCGATAATGGAAGCGTCATCCTGGTACTTGTCGACGAACTCCTGGGCGGAGGAGAGGGCCACCTGGTTCAGGTACTTCTTGACCTCTTCCTCGGTCATGCCGATGCCGCGGTCGCGGATGGTGAGGGTGCCGGCTTCCTCGTCGATCATGATGTCGATCGTCTTGTCCGTGAAGTCGCCCTTCGCCGCTCCCTTCCGGGCCAGCGTGGCCAGCTTGCTGGTTGCGTCGGTGGCGTTCGAGACGAGCTCGCGCAGAAAGATTTCCTGGTCGGAGTACAGGAACTTCTTGATGATCGGAAAGATGTTTTCCGTTTGTACGGATATGTTACCTTTTTGCATAGTTGTAAATGTTTTGGCTATAGATCCCCCCGCACGAAAGGGACAACTTCCGTTCCAGCCCTCCAGGCCTGTCAAAATGTCGGTGACGATTTTACCGGTACATCCCGGACTTGTGCAACTCCGCGGCCACGGCCGGGGGCACCAGGTAATGGATACTGTACCCTTCGCGGACGGCTTCCCGGATGTAAGTAGCGGACAGGTGCATCAGGGGGGCATCGTACTGGGCTACGTTCGGATGGTCGAGGAACTCACCGCCCGGATAGCCCGGCCGGGGGTAGACCTTAATGGAGAAGTCGCGCAGGATCAACTCATAGTTCTTCCACTTATGGAGGGAGGCCAGGTTATCGCTTCCCATGATGAGGGAAAAGTCATATTCGGGATACTTGTCGCGTAGTACGGCGAGGGTATCGATGGTATAGGAGGGCTTTGGCAGGTCGAATTCCACGCGGCTGGCGCGGAGGCGGGGGGTATCGCCGATAGCCAGCTCCACGAGGTGCAGCCGGTCGTGGTCGCGGGCCAGCGTGCCGCGCTTCTTGAGGGGGTTCTGGGGGCTAACCACCAGCCATACCTCGTCCAGGCCGGTACGGGTGGCCATGAAGTTGGCGAGAATCATGTGGCCCACGTGGACCGGATTAAAAGAGCCGAAAAAGAGGCCGACCTGTCGCGAAGCCATGGAGGGAGTTTAGTAGCTGGCGGAACCTTCGTAGCGCTGTACGATGAAGAATCCCTCGTCGCCCTGGTTCTGGTAGAGGGGCATCAGTAGATAGCCCGCGCACGGGGCGGCAATGGGGCCGTCGGCATCCTCGGCGAGGATTTCCCCGGCATTGATTTTCTGGAAGTTGAGGTAGCCGGGCCGCATGACGAAACCGTGCCGACCGCCCGCCGGCAGGCGATGAACGTAGACCAGCTCGAGCACGGGCGGCACGCCGGGGTTGGAGGTACGGAGTGTTTCCTCGTGGTGGGTGCTGACGTCTTCGTCGCGTACGCAGCCGACCGAGCGCAGGAGGTTGACGGTGGCGGCCAGGGCCCGGTCTACGGAAACCGGGTCGGTGTGTCCTCCCGCTTCGAAGGTGACGGCCCGGCAGGGGCGTTCGAGGTCGTACTGCCCGGACCGGAAGTAGCTCAGGGTAGTTCCCTGCAGACCGCTGAGCATTCCCTTGATGACCGGCACTCCGAGTTCCGCGGCCAGCGACAGGCTAGGAGCGTCGTCGCCGGTAATGGAGAATACGCCCCCGGTGGCCGTCGTGGTGTGCAGGTCCAGCAGCACGATCTCGGCCACGGGCGAGTCGACCAGGGCATTATCGATCGCGGCAAGCATGCCGTCCAACTCCCGCGCCTCGACGGTAGGGTAAGAATCGTCCACGCCCCGCACGACGTGGCGCCAGATGCGGTTGAGGTCGGTATCGATGTAGCGGCGACCGCTACGGAGGGCTTCGAGATTACCGCGCAGGGCCAGCAGCTCGCCGCGGAAGGTGAAACCCGGATTGATCAGCGGCTCTTCCCGCAGCAGCTCGAACAGTTGCTCGAGGGCCGCCACGCCCGCCGGCTCGTTGCCGTGGATGCCACCGATGGCTACTACTAGGGGGCCGTTCTCTTCCCCTACGTAATGCCCGATGACCCGGGGGGATTCGCCCAGCGGATCGTGGGGGAGAGGATCGGTGAGGCTAGGCATCAGAAATAGAATTTCAGGGCCACGAACTGGGCGACGAAGCCGATCAGGTACCCCGCGATGACCTGCAGCAAACTGTGGGCGCCCAGGGACAGGCGTGCCGTACCGACCACCCCGGCCAGCAGCACGCTGACCAGCACCAGCAGCGGAAGACCGACGGTAACCTCACCCACATTGATCCCGTTCGGACCGAAGAGGGCGAGCATGATCACGGAAACGGCCACCAAACCGCCCATCCCCACGGCGTGCAGGCTGATCTTGTCGAGCAGATTGACCACGAAGCTCGTCACCAGCGCAATCACTACCCCGAGCAGGAAGGAGGTGAAGATGGTCGGCGTCTGGTTGCTCTGGCTGAAATTGTAGAAGATCCAGAAGTAAAGCACCATCACGAGCAACAGCGGCCCGATGCGTTCCGACTTCTCGTGCATCATCACGCTGTTGATCATGTTCAGCCTGACCATGATGAGCACCGCGATCACCGGGATGACAAAGGTGTCGAGAAAGATCAGGATCAGGTTGCTCATCGCCCGCGGCTCTCCGAGGTCGGAGGTGCCGAACAGGTAGGGATTGACGCCCGCCAGGATGAGAAAGATGTACGTAGGCAGCAACAACGGGTGAAACAGGCCGCTGATGGCCAGGGCCGGATAGTTGGGCGGCGGGGGCGCCTCCGATAGCTGTACTTCAGCGGACATGGCGCGAAAGTAAGGACTTCTAGAAGAGCAGCCGGAAGGTAGTACGCCGGTTGCTCGCCCGCCCCTCCTCGGTAGCATTCGTTGCCACGGGCCGGCTTTCCCCGTAGCCGACCGACTGTATCCGGTCGGCGCCGATCCCCTGCTGCTCCAGGTACGCCTTTACGGCGGCGGCCCGCCGCTCGCTGAGGTCCTGGTTATCGGCCTCCGAGCCGACGTCGTCGGTGTGGCCCGCGATCTCTACCCGCAGCCCGGGCCGCCCCGCCAGGAGGGTCACCAGCCGGTCAAGCTCCTCGGTCGACAGGTCGAGGAGTGCGTCGCTGCCGGTGGCAAAGAAAACGTTGCGCAGTACGATGGCGCCGTCGTCCTCGGCATCCGGTGCAGCGGCCGTTTCGGTGATCGGCTGCAACCTGATCCGCAATTCGTACGGTTCGTCGGCGGAGTGGAGCCCCGTCAGTTCAAAGCGGTCGGAGTAGAAGACGTAGCCTTCCTTTTCTACGGTGAACCCGTAGTCTTCCCCGACGGGAAGTACGGTGAGGTAGCGGCCGGTACGGTCCGTGCGGCTCTCGACCACGGTGCCGGAACTATCCTGGGTCTGAAGACGCACGGACGCCTCCAGGGGACGGTCGCTTTCCGCATCCACCACGGTTACTTCCACGTAGGTAGCGGGAGCGGGCCGAATGGCTTCCGGCATGTCGAAGGTGTAGATATCGATCCCGTTCTCCACGCCCTTGCTGAAGAAGGCGGTCACCCCGTCCAGCGCGATAAACAGATTACTTTCCTCGCCCGCCGTATTGATGGGGTAGCCAAGATTTACCGGCGATTCCCAGGTGTTGTCGGGCCGGACCGAGGTTTTGAAGAGGTCGGCCCCACCCATACCCGGCCGGCCGTTGGAGGTGAAGTAGAGGGTTCGGTTATCGGCGGCCCAGAAGGGGTAGCGATCGTTCCCGGAAGTATTGATGGTTGGGCCGAGGTTCATTGGCCGGCTCCAGCTACCGTCCGGTCCGCGACCGCTTACGTACAGATCGTCGTTACCGAATCCACCGGGTCGGTTGCTGGCGAAGAAGAGCAGCTTTCCGTCCGGGGAAAGGCTCGGCTGGCTTTCCGAGGATCGGGTATTAACGGTTGGCCCGAGGTTCTCTGCCTCCGACCACTGCCCCGCGGTACGCTCGCTGAAGTACAGGTCACAGGACCCCATCCCCGAGGGCCGGCCGCAGCCGGTGAAGACGAGGTAGCTGCCGTCGGCCGTGACGCTCTGGGCGCCCTCGTTCATTGGGGTGTTGATGCCGGGGAGGGGCGCCGCCGTGCCCCATGTACCGTCGGGCAGGCGCTCGCTTTGGTAGAAGTCTTCCTGCCGCTTCCCCACGCGCCGCGTGAAGATGAGCCGCTGCCCGTCTACGCTAAGGCTGGGAAAATATTCGAGGTGTTCCCTGGTATTCACGCCCGGACCGAGGGGGCGGGGGGAAAAGGAAAGCGGGCGCGCGGCCAGGTCGGCGGCTACGCGGGCGGTAGCCAATAGCTCGGTCGCTCGGTCTACGAGACTGGCATTCCGCCCGTCGGCCCGCAGGCGGTCCAGGTAACGCTCGTAATCGGCCGCGGCTGCGGCGTAGTCGTTAAGTTGGGTGTGGAGTTCGGCACGCTTGCGGTAGGCGATGGCGGGCGGATTCTCTTCAAGGCTCAGGCCGCGGTCCAGGGCCGCAAGCGCGGCGGCGTACTGCTGCTGTTCCCGTCCGATCTCGGAATCAAGGTAGTACAATTCGGCCACGTCGGTATATCGCCGCAGCAGGCGATCCACCTTCTCACGGGCTTCCGGATACTGCTGCAGGCTGAGCAGCGACTGGGCGGCGGCGAGCTCCTTCTGGTCACTTTTGCGCAGCTCGGTACGGCCGGATTGCGCCGTCAGGCCGGCGGAACAGGCCGTTACGAAGAGAAATAAAAAGGGGAAAAGCGCACGCATGATCGACGGGATGGATCCGAAACGTACAACGCGCAGCGGCGAGTGCCTAGTGCGCCTTATGCGCCGGAGCCGGAGGATGGGGCGAGCAGTTTGTCCAGGTCCTGTCGTATCCGGTCTTCCGCGGGCGCCTTGTGATCGGCTTCCGCGGCAAGGGCCCGCTCGAAGGCATTGATCGCGTCCTTGGTCCGTCCGGCGCGGGCGTACAACTGCCCCGCCTGAAAGGCGACACGCCGGTCGTAGCGATCGAGGCTAGCAATGCGTTGCTTGCGCTTCATGAACATCCCGAAAATGCGCATGGCATCGGCGGGCCGGCCCAGTTCGAGGTAGGCGTCGCCAAGGGCCACCTGGGCCATCCAGTAAATCGCCTGGTGGGGAATGCTGTTTTTGGTAACGGCCTCGAAATCGTCCGCCGCTTCGCTCATCTTATCCTGGCGGAGATACACCAGCCCGCGTCCGTAGTAGCTCTCCGGCATCAGCGGGTTGATGGAAATGCTTTTGGTGTAGTCGTAGAGGGCATCCTTGTCGTTGCCCAGGCGGTAGTTAACAAAACCGCGCCGCTCGTAGGCCTGCGCGTGGCGCTCGAAGCGCGTGACCACCTTGGTCATCATGTTCAGGGCCTCCTGCTCATTGTCGCGCTGGTCCACCAGCTCCCGCCCGCGGTTGAAAAGTTGCACGGTGGTGCGGTCGCTCTTGGGTTCGAGCTTGTAGTGGTCGATCATCACGCCGGCGTCAAGGCGCCACAGGTTCAGGCTGCCGGCGATGCTGAAGGTGACCACCCGTTCCAGTAGGTTCAGGGTATTGAGCCAGAGACGCTCCGAACTGGGTAGGACCGTGCGGGGCACGTCGAGGGTGAGCTCATCTTCCTTGAAGATGGTTTCCGGCTTCAAGAGAATATCATTCTTGTAATAATTCTCCATCCGGTGGGCATACTGCTCCATCACCTGGTTGTACGCCCGCGGCGAACCGAATTCCAATTGGCCGGCTATAATCACCTTATACTCAGACATTTCCCTGACTGCTTTTACAAATATCAAAATAAGAAATTCCCGCCCAAAACGCTGCCGAGACATCTCCGGGCGGAGACAACAGATGGTACGAATGGTGAACACCGGTGGGAAGGGGCGGACCGCTGACGCGTATGAATCCCCCCGTTAAGACTGCTAATCAGCTATTTGCAACAGCCCACCCGGTAGAAAGGTGCGCTTGGCCGGGGTAAAAAAGCCTGGGCCGGGGTAGTGTCGCAAAAAACAGGGGGTGCCTCCTTTCGGAAGCACCCCCTGTTGTCGGGGTCACCGGTAAAGTACCGGATTAGTTATTCGGCATCATCCGGGTGGGCTCGGTAGCTACCGGGATCACTACGCGGTTCTCGCGGAGCGTGCTGCCGACCGGCTGGTTCTCACCGAAGCCAATGGCGCTGAGGTTAGCCGCTTCGGCGCCGTCTTGCTCGGCGGTGTAATCGCGGGCGGAGTTGGCACGACGCTCGGACAAGCGCTGGTTGTACTCGTCGGAAGCACGGCGGTCAGCGTGACCTTCGTAGCGGATCATGAAGTCCTCGGCTCCGGGCAGTGCCAGGAAGCGGTCGATCTCCTCGATGATCATGCGGTCGGGGCGGTTGAGGCTCGACACGTCGGTGGGGAAGTAGATCCGGTCGATCTCAATGGTTCCGTTAATGGAATCGATGCGGATGTGCTCGAAGTCCTGACCTTCCAGGATACGGCCGTAGCGGGCGATACGCTCCTGCAGGTTCTCGGGCCGCTCGTTGGGTCCGGGGCAACCGTTGTACTCGGGAACACCGGCTTCGTCGGGACACTCATCGTCTTTGTCAGCGATACCGTCACCGTCGCGGTCGGGGCAACCGTTGGTAGCGGCGGGACCGGCTTCGGCGGGACACTCATCGTCTTTGTCGGCGATACCGTCACCGTCGCCATCGGGGCAGCCGTTCAGGCTGGCGAGTCCGGCTTCGTTGGGGCAATCGTCGTCTTTGTCAGCAACACCGTCGCCGTCGCTATCGGGGCAACCGTTGGTAGCTGCGGTACCTGGCTCGGTGGGGCATTCGTCATCTTTGTCAGCCACACCGTCGCCGTCGCCATCGGGGCAACCGTTGAGGTTAGCCAGGCCGGCCTCGTTGGGGCAGTCGTCATCTTTGTCAGCCACGCCGTCGCCGTCCGTGTCAGGACAGCCGTTGGTAGCGGCGGGGCCGGGCTCCGTGGGGCATTCGTCAACCAGGTCGTTGACACCGTCGCGGTCCGCGTCGCGGGCACCGAAACCAACGGAGTAGGTCAGGCCAATAAAGTTATAGGTATCGTCGTCGTCGGGATCACCGGAAGCGGAAACACCGTCGATAAGGTCGGAGCTAGTAAGGCTGAGGGAGTACTCGAGCCCGAGGCTGGAGCGGGGGGAGATATAGTACCGCAAACCGATGCCGAGGGGGAAAGTCACCCCACCGCTATCATCAATCTCGTCGGCGATGTCCTGCTGGACAGGGGCCTCGTTGGTGTCGTCGCCGTAGGTGGTGGTAACATCACCCCAGATGCCGTAGCCTACACCCGCTGAAATGTAGGGGGAGAGGCCGCCACGGAAGGTGTAATCATCGGAAAAGCGCGATCCGTAGAAGGGCTCGAGTACCAGGCTGAGGCTGGGCTCGATGACGGTGGCCTCCGAAGTGTAGCCGCGGTCGACGAATTGTTGGTCTTCACTCTCGGCGTCATCGCTGTGCAGCGAACCGTACATGACCGCAGCCTTCAGCGACAGGGCAGAACCCAACCGGCGGCTGAGCCAGAGCCCGCCTCCAAAGTGTGCCTGATTGAAGAAGATAATATCGTCTTCGATCATGTCACCACCAAGAGCAGAGGTGCCGAGTTTGATTCCAAACTCCCAGGGGTAGGGCGATTCGGGCATTTCCGTGCTGGCCGGCATATCCTGTGCGGATAAGTTGATACAGGAAAGCACCGCGAAGACTAAAAGTAACTGCTTGAGCATGTTTGCGGGTTTGACGTGAGGGTTAATTACATATAAAACTAGCATAGCTCCCAGCTATTACCGGGAACCAACTACCGCTGTATCGCCTGGAAACGTATTTTGTTCAGGGCGGTATGTTTCGGGGTGCAATTTTAGGACATTAACCCCTTACCTAGATAACATTTAGGGCAAACCTTCCCTCCGGGCATCCAATTTTCTGCTTATCGCCGGTGAAAACGGAGGAGATGGCCCGTTGCGGTTTCATCATAAATCTCGAGCAACAGCCCGCCCCGGCGCCCCCCGGGGGGTGGAAAAAGGACCTTTACGGGATTGTGCACGTAGCCGTCCTCCCCGAAGAGAGATAGCTGGTGACGCAGTTTCGGCGGCAGCCGGAAACGCCGCAGTTCTTCCACGTCGGCCGGCAGGGGCACGTTCGCGTAGCCCTCCTCGACCAGGAAGGCCCGTAACAGCTCGTAGGTTGCCGCCAGCCGGCCGGCTGCAAAGGTGATGCGGTAGCAATAACCGTCGGAGGCACCACCGTGCCGGACCTCCCCGGCCCCGGGGAAGCGGTCCCGTATCCGTTCGGTTGCTTGCGGAGTATCTTCCGCCCTGCCGTCCGCCGGCTCGCTTCCCCCGGAACCGAAGGAGGCGATGAATACCGGCCGGCGCGTTACCGCCCTGAGTGCCATACAAGATGTTTTGAGTGGTACAAATCTAAACAAAAAGTTTATTTCAACCCATCCCTTTGGTACCCGCCTCCCCCCTCCAGGAAACCTTCAATACCCGCGTCGCCGCCGCCAGCGTAGGTCCGCACCGCTATCTCACCCTCCCCCACCTCATCCGGTTGTTTCAGGAGGCCGCTCTCGTTAATACGGACCGGCTCGGCATCTCCAGCGAGCGGTTGACCGCCGACCACGGTCTCACCTGGGTCCTGCACCGGCAGGTCGTGGATGCCGAACGGTGGCCGCGCCTCGGCGACCGGGTGACGGTCCTTACCCTACCCACCCACATCGAACGGCGGCTGGTTTCCTACCGTGACTTTTACCTGCTCGACGCCAAGGGTCACCCCATCGTGCGGTCCACCACCGCGTGGTCGCTGATGAGCCTCGACGCGCGGCGCATCCGCCCAATCCCCGTTGAAGTGTCCGATCGCCTCGCCGGATTGCCCCCGGCGGGGCAGCACCTGACCCGCCCCGGCGACAAACCCGACCCGCCCGGGGAGCCGGCCGCGGAACGCACGTCGCGGGTGACCTTCGCCCACCTGGACTTTAACAACCACCTCACCAATCCGGCCTTCCCCGAGCTGATGCTCGAGCCCCTCGGCGCCCCGTTCCTGAGCACTCACCTGCCCCGCCACGCCGACATCACCTACCACCGCGAGGCCCGCTACGGCGACTACCTGACCGCCCGGTCTTCCGCCCCCGACGCCGGAGATGCCGTCGGCCACGCCCTGTACCGCGACGAATCCGAGCTACTCGCGGCGATGGCAAGCCGGTGGACACCGCTTTTATAGTACATTCACCGCACCCGCGAACCCGCCAAATCCTTCCGCTTATGCGCTTGCGTTTGCTCCTGCCCCTGCTGCTGCTGGCAGCCTCCGCCCCGGCCCAGCGCGCCCTCAAAGACTCCATCCGCTCCGTCCTCGAGGAAGGGATCGCCGCGGGGGCCTTCCCCGGGGCCCAGGTACTCGTCTGGCACCACGGCGAACCCCTGCTGCACGTCACCAGCGGCTACCACACCTACGAAAACCTGCGTCCGACGCGCGCCGACGACGTTTACGACCTCGCCTCGATCACCAAGACCGCCTCCGGCCTCCTGGTGCTGATGCAGCAGTACGGCGAGGGGCGGCTGCGCCTCGATGCCCCCCTCGGCCTCCTCTTCCGGGAGCTCAAGCAGACCAATAAACAAAGCATCCCCCTGCGCTCCGCGCTCGCCCACCGCGCCGGACTGCTGTCGTGGGTACCCTACTGGCAGTCTACCCTGCGCGCTAACGCCCGCTACCCCTGGCAGGACGGTTGGTCGTCAGCGCTGACCAACGACTACCGCTTCCGCAACCATACGATCCGGCGCGACAGCTCGGCCCGCTACCCTATCCGCCTGACCGACGATATGTGGCTCTACCGCAACTACCGCAAGCGGGGCATCGGCCGCGCCATCCGCAAATCGCCGGTCAAGCCCCCCGGCGAGTACGTCTACTCCGGACTGCTGTTCTACCTGCTGCCCGCCTACGTGGAGCGCACTACCGGACAGGACTACCGCACCTACCTGCGGGAAAACTTCTACGACCCGCTCGGCGCCACCACGCTCGGATACCGCCCCCTGGACCGGGGCATCCCCCTCGACCGCATCGTGCCCACCGAGGTGGATACCTTCTTCCGGATGGACACCCTCCACGGCGTGGTGCACGACGAGGGAGCAGCCATGATGGACGGGGTCAGCGGCAACGCCGGCCTCTTCTCCTCCGCCGAGGACCTGGCCAAGCTCTACCAGATGCTGCTCAACGGCGGGGAATACGCGGGCCGTCGCTACATCGCGGAGAAGGCCGTGCGGGAGTTCACCCGCTACCAGTACCCCGAGGAAGGGAGCCGCCGCGGCCTGGGCTTTGACAAGCCCCTGCTGGAATACGACGCGGCGAGCAGCTCCGTAGCCAAGGACGCCTCGCCGGCCAGCTTCGGGCACAGCGGATACACCGGTACATTCGTGTGGGCCGATCCCGAGTACGATCTGCTCTATGTCTTCCTCAGCAACCGGGTGCACCCCAGCCGCGACAGCCGGGCGATCTACGAACTTTCCATCCGACCCCGGATCCAGGAAATGATCTACTCCTTTATAAAGCGGAATGACGGGGCTCCCGAGGCGCGCGACAGCCGCAGGTAGTACACGCCCGCGGGCAGGTCGCGCAGGTTGGCCTCGGCACCGGTGAACCGGCGAACGAGCCGCCCGTCGGCCCGGAATACCGTGACCTGCTCGGTGGCGGCTACCTCTCCGGACAAGTGCAGCTTACCGACCACCGGATTCGGATACACGCGTACGTCACCGCTGTCGGTCCGCACCAGGACGGGCCCGTACACCGTTTCGCGACCATCCACGTCCACCTGCCGCAGGCGGTACAGGTTCTGCCCCGGGAAGGGCGTATAGTCCACGTAGCTATACCGGCCGTTCCCCGCCGGCACTTCCCCGAAGGGAGTAAAGGTCCGCCCCGCCTTGCTGCGCTCGATGACAAAGCGGTCGTTGTGCCGTTCCGCGTCCGTAGCCCAGTCGAGGCGTACCGCGTCGTGCAGGGAGGTGGCGGTGAAGAACCGCAACTCGACCGGCAGGGCCGCGGCCGTCTGGCAGGCCGTGGAGCGATTGCCGTCGACCTCGGTGTGGGGTTGGTAGCCGCCGGCCAAATTGCCGTCGGGCGAAAGGACCAGCGACGCGCCGGCCGGCGCATCGGCAAAATCGGCCTGGGCTACGACGCGTCCGGAGGCGGTCCGCAACGTCACCGTTTCCGGGCTGTCGTTGTTCAGCCCCAGGAAACCCCGGGCGACGCCGTAGGTGCAGCCGCCCCCAAGCCCTTCGCCCTCCGTGGCTAGAATACTGTAGGTGGCCCCGGGCGCAAGCAGCGTACCCTCCGGGAAGGTGAAGCGGGCACCGGAGTTAGAGCCGTCGTGCAGGGTGTGGCGGGAGAGATCGTAGGCGGTGGCGCCTACGTTGTAGAGTTCTACGAATTCGTCCCCGGCGTCCACCCTGCCGTCTCCGTTGATGTCTTCCCCGGGGTCGGCGAGCACCTCGTTGATGACCACGCTGCCGGGGGCGCACTGGGCAGTGGGGATCTCCAGCGGCACG
This sequence comes from Lewinella sp. IMCC34183, assembly GCF_003390915.1. GTDB lineage: Bacteria > Bacteroidota > Bacteroidia > Chitinophagales > Saprospiraceae > Neolewinella. The sequence continues at coordinate 57,687 of NZ_QMEM01000013.1, forward strand.
GTCAGGTCGCAGGCGCCGCCGCGTACCTGTAAGGTATAGAACCCTCCTTCGGTCAGGCCCGTCGCCGTGATCGTGCCCCCGGCGACGGCGCCCGGATCGTCGCCCCCCACCACGCCTTCGCTGCAGTAGACGCGGGCGCCGGCTTCGGCCCCGGTGTAGGGTAGGCTGAGCCGCAGCAGGTCGGGCCCGTCGGTAAATTCGCTGCAGTGCAGGACGGGTTTGCCGAGGCGGATGCCGCACACGGGCCGGCAGTTGCCATCGTCGCCGGTGGCCAGCAACTGCACGTCGTCGACGCCCGCTACGTCATCGCCGTTCTGCTCGAAGAAGAGCGAGAGCCGGGCCGTCTCGGCGGTACCGGGGATGGCCACGGTATCGTACACCCACCCCGACGTGGAGACCCCGCCTCCGTTCTTGCCATCTATAAGGATAACCTCTTCCGTGGGGAAACCGTCGAGGTACAATACGTACCCGAAGTCGTCTCCGCCATCGTAGCCCTGCACGTTGTAGGCAAAGACAAAACGGGCGCTGGTCAGGTGGCAGATCGTATCGGCGCTGAAGTCGAGCGTACTGCGCGACGTACCGGACATCGCGTTCTCCACGTCGCGGGCCACCCAAAAGTGGGTGCCGTGGGCCGCCGTATCGATACCGCCGCAGCGTTCTACGACGTTCCAGGTGGGCAGACCGCCGCCGCCGTAGGGCGCGGTCGTCGATGCATAGGGCAGCGAGGCGTCGGTCGTGGATTCAAAGCTCTGACGGGGCGGCGTGCCCTGGGCGCGGGCGCAGGTGCCGTGCAAAAGGGTGAGGAGCAGGGCCAAGAGGCTGGCGTAAATGGAAGTTTGCATTACTTTTTTCCGCATAGGTAGCGGGTGCCAGTCCACGTGGGGTGGACTGGTGTTAAATCTTATCTTTGCGCGTTGATATGATATTTCAGATCCGGGAAGACGAGCGTAAGATTTTCGAAGTGATCGGCCGGTCGGCCGCCGATCTGGGCTACCCCACCTATGTGGTCGGGGGCTACGTCCGCGACCGGCTGCTGGCGCGCCCCAGTAAGGACCTCGACATTGTCTGCGTGGGCAGCGGCATCGACCTGGCCCGCCGCGTGGGCGAGAACCTACACCCCCGCAGCCGGGTCACCGTCTACAAGCGCTTCGGCACCGCCGCCCTGAAGCACCGCGACCTGGAAATAGAGTTCGTGGGGGCCCGCAAGGAGAGCTACCGCTCCGATAGCCGCAAGCCCACCGTCGAGTCCGGCTCCCTGGCCGACGACCAGAACCGCCGCGACTTTACCATCAACGCCCTGGCGATCAGCCTCAACGAGCACGACTACGGCTCCATCATCGATCCCTTCAACGGGCTGGAGGACTTGGAGGCCAAGCGGATCGTGACCCCGCTCGAGCCCGGCAAGACCTTCAGTGACGATCCCCTGCGAATGCTGCGGGCCATCCGCTTCGCTACCCAACTGGGCTTCCGGATCGACCCCATCACCTTCCGCGCCATCAAGGAGCACCGCGAGCGCATCAAGATCATCAGCTGGGAACGCATCGCGACGGAGCTCAACAAGATCCTCCTAGCGTCCCAGCCAAGCGTCGGCCTCCGGTTGCTGGACGAAAGCGGATTGTTGCAGTACATCCTGCCCGAGCTGGCGGCCCTGCGGGGCGTGGAGAGCCGCAACGGCCGCAAGCACAAGGACAACTTTATCCATACCACCAAAGTGGTAGATAACCTGGCCGACCGCAGCCCGGATTTGTGGCTGCGCTGGGCCGCCCTGCTGCACGATATCGGTAAGGCGAAAACCAAGCGTTGGGAAGAGGGGGTCGGCTGGACCTTCCACGCCCACGACGCCGTCGGGGAACGCATGGTACCGAAGATCTTCCGCCGCCTCCGTCTGCCCAACGACCGGCTGAAGTACGTGCAGAAACTCGTAGCCCTGCACCAGCGCCCCATCTCCCTCACCCAGGAAGAGATCAGCGACTCGGCCGTACGCCGTATTCTTTACGATGCGGGCGACGACATCGACGACCTGATGACCCTTTGCGAAAGCGACATCACCAGCAAGAACCCCCAAAAGGTGCGTCGTTACCTGACCAACTACGAAGGGCTGCGCGAGCGCATGAAGGAGATCGAGGAAAAGGACCACCTCCGCAACTGGCAGCCTCCCATTTCCGGCGAACTGATCATGGAAACGTTCGGCATTCCGCCGAGCCGCGAGGTGGGTACTATAAAGGATGCGGTCCGCGAAGCGATCCTCGACGGAGACATTCCGAACGAGTACGAAGCCGCCTACCGCAAGATGGTAGAGGCCGCCGCAAAACTGTCCCTGCAACCCGTCGCCGGATAGCGCTCATTAAGCCGATTTTAACTAAAATTATGCCCCCCACCCCACGATCGTGGGGTGCTGCCCCCTCCCCCCTCCCCCTATCTTTGACTTATCGAAAGGGACGGTGCAACGTCCTATCGAGTTTTTCCAAAAAGCGTGTTCACTTTTCTGGCGCCCGGGATTGTTGGTTTTCCCACCGCCACGTTTTGAAGGTTTGTATTATAATCCCTGCGGCTCGGCCGCACTAAATTCCAGTTATTTCGGTAGTCTGAAAGCTACACTTGAGGTCCGTACGAAAGTACGGACCTTTCTTTTTTTATCCACCCCCGCTCCAGCAAAAAATACACGCCTACCAGCGCGTATTCCGCGCCGACCAGCCAGAGGTTCTCAGTATAGGGCACCACAGTATAGCTGGTGTAGGTCAGCATGATCAGGTACGACCACAGCAGGGGGAACCGCCAGGGGGTGAAGCAACACAGCACCACCGGCACCGTCAGGTACCAGGGATGGACGGTGGTGGCGCAGAGCAAATACAGCACAAAGGCCGCCAGCCAGCCCCCCGGCAGCGAACGCCAGTCGGTACGGCGGTCCGCCAGGGCGACGATAAAGATCACGCCCGCCGCCAGACGGGCGAGCAGCGGGCCGAAACGGGCGATCTGGTTCCACCCCAGCTCGTGGTAGCCGTAGCTTCGCAGCAGGTAGTAGAGGCTGGCGTTAAATTCAAATTTCCGGAAGTACAGGTCCAGGCTGTTGCCGAAGCCGCTCAGAAAGCCGCTCCCGATCAGCAGCGGTACGAACAGTAGCCCCAACCCCGCCCCCAGATATAGGAAAAAGGTCCAGAAGGGCCTCCCCCACAATCGCCGTAACAGAAACGGCAGCAACATGAGTGGCAACAACTTGCTCCCGACCGAGAGAGCCATCGCACCCGCGGCCCCGCCGTACCGGCTGCGCGTGAGCAGGTACAGGGACAGGAGCAGAAAGGCCACCATCGCCCCCTCGAAGTGCAGGTTGCCCACGATCTCCACCAGGATGAGGGGATTGAGATAGTACAGCAACAGTCGCCCGCGCGGCAGGCCGAAGCCCGCCAGTAATCGCAGCAATAGCCACAGGGTAGCCAGTTCGGTCAGCAGCAGGAACAGCTTCATGACCACCGCCGCCCCGTACCAGCTGTGGGGGCTCACCATTACCGCCACCGCGAATACCGCCTGGGCGACCGGGGGATACACGGAATGGTACGCCTGCGAATTCAGCCGCTCGAATAACCGGGCGTCGTTGCCCCCGGGGCCCGTGCCGGTGGCGGAGTAATAAGCAGGCGGATGCACAAATGGGTTTTCTCCGGCCGCCACCAGGTGGCCGTCCCAGACAAAGCGGTATACGTCGTCGCTGAGGCGCGGAAACGCAAAGACCAGTACGATCCGCAACAGGACGCCCAGGCCGATCCAGTACCGGAGCCCGCGAAGCGTCGGGCGGTAGACGCACAGCAGGTAGCCGGCGAAGGCGGTGGTGAAGGCGGCAAACAGCGGCCAGAAGCCGGTACGATCTACCGCAAAGCCCAGGTAGAGCACGCCGGCCGAGAGCAGGAGCCCGCCGGCTGCACCGCGGGCCAGGCTCACTTTTGGAGCACCTTGGCGGCTACGGCCCGCGCCACGTTCTGCCCGTCCATGGCGGCGCTGAGGATGCCACCCGCGAAGCCGGCCCCCTCCCCGCAGGGAAAGAGCGAAGCCGCCTGGGGGTGCTGGAGGGACTTGCGGTCGCGGGGAATGCGCACGGGCGAGGAGGTACGGCTTTCGGTACCGATCACGTTGGCCTCCTCCGTATAGTATCCCTTCATCTTGCGGCCGAACACCCGGACCCCCTCCTGCAGCCGGCTGTAGATACCTGCGGGCAGCAGCTCGTGCAGAGGGGCGGCGTGCAGCCCCGGAATGTAGCTCGTGGCGGGAAGGTCACGCGATACCTTGCCACTGGCAAAATCGGGCAGGCGCTGGGCCGGTGCCCGTTGGCTGCCGTCGCCGCTGGCAAACATGGCCCGCTCGACTGCCTGCTGGAAGGCAAGGCCGGCAAATACCCCGTGCTCGGCGTAGGGGGCCAGGTCCTCGGTCTCCACGGCGACTACGGTACCGGAATTGGCGTACGGGCTGTCGCGGCGTGAGAGGCTCATTCCGTTGACTACAATCTCGCCCGGAGCGGTAGCGGCGGGCACTACGAGCCCCCCCGGACACATGCAAAAACTGAAGACCCCCCGCTCGGCCACCTGGGCTACCAGCTTGTAGCTGCTGGCGGGCAGGTTCTCTTCCCGCTCCGCCCGTCCGTACTGGATACGGTCGATCAGGGGCTGGGGGTGTTCGATGCGTACCCCGAGGGCGAAGGGTTTGGCCTCGATGCGCAGGCCCCGTTCGTGCAGCAGGTAGTAGATGTCCCGGGCGGAGTGTCCGGTGGCCAGTACGTAGGCTGCGGCGGGCAATCGGTACGTACTTCCCTCGGGATCCGTGATGATGAGCGCCTCCAGGTCCTCACCGTATTCCAGGTCGGTTACGCGATGGCCGAAGCGGATCTCCCCACCGTGGTCGAGGATCGTCTGTCGCAGGTTGGCCACTACACCCGGTAGTTTGTTGGAGCCGATGTGCGGGTGGGCGTCGATGAGGATGTCCGGCTGCGCCCCGTGGGCCACCAGTGCCTGGAGCGCCTTGAGGTAGTTGCCGCGCTTGAGGCTGCGGGTGTAGAGCTTGCCGTCGCTGTAGGTGCCGGCCCCGCCCTCGCCGAAGCAGTAGTTGCTGTCGGGGTCCACTTCACCGAACTGCTGGATTGCCCGTAGGCTCCGGCGCCGGGCCCGGACGTCACGGCCTCGCTCGATAATGATGGGTCGCAGGCCGAGCTCGATCAGCTCCAGGGCGGCGAACATGCCCGCCGGCCCACATCCCACAACGACAACGGCGGGAGCGTCGGCCACGTCGCGCAATTGGAAGGAAGGGGGAGACTCCGGCGTCGGGTCTTCCCCGGGGCCGGTTACGTCGACCCGCAGGCGGTAGACGGGTCGGGCGCCGCGGGCGTCGATGCTCCGGCGGTTGACCACGATATCGGCAACGGCGGCATCGGTGAGGTTACCCTGTCGCAGCACGGCCCGTCGCAGGGCGTTCGCGTCGTTCAGGTCGGCGGGGGCAAGCTTGATCTCCAGGGTGGTCGGCATCGGGGCAAAGGTACGCCGCCCCGCCGGTCCGGATTATTTGTGGGCGCGCGTATACTGTCGGTCGCCCGCGGGGCTGAAGTCCTCGGGCAGGTACACCACGATGGTGACCTCTTCGAAGGCACTGCCCTCGGTACCCTTGACCACCCGCCGGTTCTTGTCGAAACTGACGAGCTGCATCTGGTCACCGCTTACGGTGGGCTTGAGCACGTACCGCTTTTGCCGCAGGTAGAAGTCGAGGATGTCTTGCTTGACGTTCTTGATCTGTACGCTGGTCTCGATGAGCAGGTCGTCGCCGGGCCAGGAGCGGAACTCCAGCTGGTCCTTCGCATATACGTCGAAGGTGATCTCGTTGACGTCGTCAACGTCAACCGTCTTGTGGAAGATGTCCGCGGGATCCTGTGCAAAGGATACCGTGGTGCAGCCCAATAGGGCTAGCAGGAGAAGGTATTGCATAAGGTAGTATTCCAGTACAGTAACTAAAGCAAAAACGGCCGCAGGAGCTGGTTTGGTCTATCCCGAAAGGCCGATATAAAAGAAAATTCTATACGCGTTCCCGTAAAGATAGGGGATCATACGCTCTGTTTGCTCTCAGGAATTTGTCGGTGCGACTTCACATCCGGCAGTTTGACGCCCAGGTACACCAGCTGGTACCCCCCGTCGTCCACGTCGAGGCTTTCGGCATCGTAGGGTACGACCTGCAGGCTGCCATCCGGAGATTTGATGAACAGGGGGATGGAATATTTTTCCTCTCCGGCCATCAGCAGCAGATCGAGCAACTCCCGCTGGCTGTACAGTTCGCGCTCGTGGATCACCGATGCCTCCCGGTGCGCCTCGCTGAAGTTGATGAAGTCGTCGTTGTGGCTGAAAATGTGTTCCTCGTCCTGCGTTTTCCCGGCGCTCTTCATTTCCTCGGCACTGATAAGCCGGTACGCCCCGCGCTCTCCGAAGATGTCCTCGTAGCGGTTGATGGCGTAGGTGTTCACGTCGTTGCTGCCGGTGAGGGCCAGCATGTAACCCACGTCCAGTAGGTCGTATTCCTCGCTGAGGTCGGAGTTGTAGATGTTGGCCACGATGCCCCGCAGCCCTTTCTCCCGCGCCCGGCGAATATTGCTGCTGTTGCTGTCTACCAGAAATACCTCCCGTCCCTGCTCCTTCAGGTACTGGCCGATGCTGATCGTAAAATCGTTGGCCCCCAGCACCAGGACGCCACTGGACGTATCCTGTATCACGCCGAGGAGGCGGGCGACCAGGCGGGCGGTAGTAGCGTTGATGAGCACCGTGCCGAGTACGATCATGAAGACCAGCGGGGTGATGTACTGGGCGCCGGGTACGCCTTCGGCGGCCAGATTGAGGCCGAACAGCGAGGCGATGCCCGCCGCTACGATCCCCCGGGGGCCCACCCAGCTGATGAAGAGTTTCTCCCGAAAGTTCAGGCTACCCCGTGCCGTGCTGATGAATACACTGAGGGGTCGGAGCACCAGGATAACGAAGCCGAACAGGGCAAGTGGCCGCCAGTCCTCGGTCAGGAGCCGCAGCTCCGACATGTTCATGTTGGCGGCGAGCAAAATGAAGAGGATCGAGATCAGCAAAACGCTGAGCGATTCCTTGAAACTCAGGATCTCCTTGATGCGCGGCACGTCCTTGTTGGCCAGAACAAGTCCCATGACCACCACCGCCAGCAGGCCGGATTCGTGGGCTAATTGGTCGCTGATCACGAAAATGAACAGGACGTAAGCCAGGATGAACACGTTGAGCAGGTAGTGCGGGACCAGCTCCCGCTTGATAATGTGGAACAGGGCGTACCCCATCAGGAAACCGAGGGTACCCCCGTAAATGATGATCTGCACGAAGGTGCGCAGGGCCTCCCCCGTAAAGCCGAACCCGTGGTCGGTCGAGCGGACAAACTCGAATACCAGTACCGCTACCAGCGCCCCCAGCGGGTCGATCAGAATACCCTCCCACTTAAGTACCGTACTCACGTTGCGGTTAAGCGGGATATTCTGCAGGATGGGAGCGATGACCGTCGGACCAGTCACGATGATGAGCGCTGCAAAGAGAAAGCTGATGCTCCAGCTCAGCTCCATAATGTAGTGGGCGGCCAGGCCGGCACCGATAAAGGTGATCGCGCTGCCGATGGAGATAAGCCGCAGGATAGAGCGCTGGGTTTCCCGTACTTCCCGGAATTGGAGGGTAAGCCCACCCTCAAAGAGAATGACGCCGATGGCCAGGCTGACGAAGAAAAAAAGCGATTCTCCCGGGAAAAGACCGGTTCCGCGGTCCGTGTCTCCGATGAGGTGATAGATGGGGTCAATGAGCTTCTCACCGTCAGCGGTAAGCAGGGTAGATACCGGTCCGACGAGCAGGCCGATCACGATAAGCGGCAGGATCGCGGGAATCTTTACGCGCCAGGCCAGCCACTGGGCGAAAATTCCGAGAATGATAATACCCGCGAGTTCTTCCATGAATCCAAGGCTGGCCGGTAGGCCGTAAGGTTAAGATTTATCCGCCAAGCAGGCTTCCGAGTCCGCCGGGAAGCATATTGTCCATCATACCGCCGGCCTGTTTGGCCTCGTACTCTGCGGCCTGCTCCAGGGCCCGGTTGGTGGCCACGACGATCAGGTCCTCGAGTTCCTCGGTGTCGGACAGGTCGATCTGCTCCGCGTCAATGCTCACGTTATGAATCTTGCGGGTACCGTCACAGGTCACGCGGACACCGCCGGTTTCTGCCTCGAAGGTCTGCTGGGCCAGCTGCTCCTGCATTTTGGCCTGCATCTCTTCCATCTGCTTCATCATATCTCCGAACATGGCTGAGTCTTTAGTGAGTTAGTAAAAGGCCCCGGCAGGAGGTTAAGTTTACCCTACCTTTGGCGGTCACCAAAAAAAAGATCCCCCCCTATGAGCTTACTTGACGGAAAAGTAGCCCTCATTACCGGCGGTTCCCGCGGCATCGGCGCCTCCCTAGTCCGGGCCCTCCACGCCGCCGGTGCCAAAGTCGCCTTCACGTACCGCAGCTCGGCCGGACCCGCCGACGCCCTGGTAGCGGAACTGGGCGACGACGTGAAGGCCTTCCAGAGTGACGCCAGCGACTACGCCCAGGCCGAGGAACTCGTCAAGGCCGTCGTCAGCGAGCTGGGCGGCCTCCACATCCTGATCAATAATGCCGGTGTCACCCGCGACACCCTCATGCTCCGGATGAACGAGGAGCAGTGGGACACCGTCATGGACAACAACCTGAAGTCGGTCTTCAACCTGACCAAGCACGCCATGCGGACCATGATGCGCGGCGGCGGCAGCATCATCAATATGTCGAGCATCGTCGGCATCCAGGGCAACGCCGGACAGGCCAACTACGCCGCCAGTAAGGCCGGCATCATCGGCTTCAGCAAGTCCATCGCCAAGGAAATGGGCAGCCGTAACCTGCGCTGCAACGTCGTGGCCCCGGGCTTCATCGAGACCGACATGACCGACGAGCTGCCCGAGAAGGTCCGCGACAGCTACCTCGCCAACATCCCCCTGAAGCGCTTCGGCAAGCCGGAGGAGATCGCGAACGTCTGCATCTGGCTCGGCTCCGATATGAGCAGCTACGTTACCGGACAGGTGATCAGCGTCGACGGAGGCCTGAGCTAGGGCCCGCCGCCGACAAACCGGGCCGGGGCCGACGGCGTATCTTTGTGTAAAGAACCGAGTTGCCGACCGCCCGTCCCGTTATTGATGTCATCATTCCCGCCTTTAACGAAGAGGCAAGCATTGGCAAAGTGGTGGCGGAGCTTCCCCGGGCACGGTTGCGCGAAGTCATCGTCTGCGACAACAACAGCTCCGACCGTACCGCCGAGGCAGGCGCGGCCGCGGGTGCAACGGTGGTGAGGGAAACGCGGTCCGGCTATGGCTCCGCCTGCCTGCGCGGCATGGCCCACATCGCGGCCCGCCCCCCCGCCGAGTGGCCCGATATCGTGGTATTCGTCGATGGCGACTACAGCGACTACCCGGCCGAACTGCCGTCGCTGGTGGCTCCCATTATCACGGAAGGCTACGACCTCGTCATCGGTTCCCGGGCGCTCGGGAGAGCGGAGGCCGGTAGCATGACCTTTCCGCAACGCTTCGGCAACTGGCTCGCTACTAATCTGATCCGTTTGTTTTACGCTGTCCCCTTTACCGACCTGGGGCCCTTCCGGGCCATTCGCTATCCCGCCCTCCGCGCGCTGGGGATGCGGGATCCGGATTTTGGCTGGACGGTAGAGATGCAGGTCCGCGCCGCTAAGGCGGGGCTTCGCTGTACGGAGGTGCCCGTCCGCTACCGACGCCGGATCGGGCACTCCAAGATCTCGGGTACCGTACGCGGAACATTGCTGGCCGGCCACAAGATTCTCTGGACCATCTTCAAGCTGTTGTAGCATGACCGTACTCGCCTTCGTAGTACTGGCCATATATACTGTCAGTCTGCTCTACATCACTGCTTACTGCCTGCTGCAGTTCAACCTGCTGTACCACTATCAGCACAATCCGGCACCCGCGCCGCCGGCCGCCCCGCCGCAGGATGCCCCCGTGCGGGAAGATCAGCGCCAGTGCTACGCCAGTCCGGCCGGGGGCGGATCGGCCCGCGTCGCTTACCCCCCGGAAACCGACGTTGCACCCGCGGACGCGCCCGCCCTGCCCTTCGTGACCGTACAGCTGCCCATCTTTAACGAATACTACGTCATCGGCCGCCTGATCGACGCGGTGGCCGCCTTTGACTATCCGCGCGACCGTTTCGAGATTCACGTATTGGACGACAGCACCGACGAGACCGTAGCGTTGGTAGCCGCCAAGGTAGCCGCCTACCGCGCGCAGGGGGTACGGATCCGGCAGATCATCCGGCCCCACCGTGACGGGTACAAGGCGGGAGCCCTGCGGGACGGGATGGCCGAGGCAAGGGGGGAGTTCATGGCGATCTTTGACGCCGACTTCGTTCCCAATCCGCAGTTTCTGCGCCGGACGATCCCGTTCTTTGCCGATCCGGCTACCGGGGTGGTCCAGACCCGGTGGGAGCACCTTAATCAGGACTACAACCTCATCACGCGCCTGCAGGCCCTGCAGCTCAACGTGCACTTTACGGTCGAGCAGGTAGGCCGCATGAAGGGTGGACACCTGTTGCAGTTCAACGGCACCGCCGGGGTGTGGCGCCGCGCCGCAATCGAGGCCGGGGGCGGTTGGCAACCCGACACCCTCACCGAGGACCTCGATCTGAGCATTCGCAGCCAGTTGGCCGGGTACCATATCCGCTACCTGGAAGAGGTGGGCAGCCCCGCCGAGCTCCCCGTGGAGATGAACGGCTTCAAGAGCCAGCAGCACCGGTGGATGAAGGGCGGGGCCGAGACCGCCCGCAAGCTCCTGCCCACCGTATGGCGGAGCGGCCTGGCCACGGGCCATAAGGTCCACGCCACGGTGCACCTGTTGGCGTCGTCGATCTTCCTGTTCGTCTTTCTGTGCGCGGTGTTCAGCGTTCCCTTGCTGTTCCTGCTGGGTACGCTGGCGGAGTTCGGCGTCAGCAAGCACATTTTCGGGGTATTTCTGGCCGGGCTATTATCAGTCATCGCCGTGTACTACGTAGCCAACGTGCGGAGCGTAGCAAATACGGATCCGAGCTTTTTCCGGTCGGTCGTAAAGTTCCTGATCCTCTTTCCCCTGTTTCTGGCGCTGAGTATGGGACTGTCGCTGCACAATTCGGTGGCCGTATTGCAGGGATACCGGGGCCGGAAGAGCCCCTTCGTGCGTACCCCGAAGTTCAACATCAATTCCGTGGCGGACCGTCTGCGCAGCAAGCGGTATCTCTCCGGTTCCCTCAACTGGATTACGGTGGGGGAAGGGCTGTTGAGCCTGTACTTTCTGGGAGCCGTCGCGGCGGGTATTTACCTCCAGAATACCACCTTCATTGTCTTCCACGCCCTGCTGGCGGTTGGTTACGGGGCCATCTTCGTTTTTAGCGTGAAGGATTTGGGGCTGGTAAAGTGATACGCAACTTATGATAGTGCTGTAATCGCTAGCGACCATTCAATGGTGTACGTGTCAGTACCGCGGCTAGACCGCAGGTCTGGCCTATCCGTGTAATCCCACGTCAGTCCTGCGCGCCTCCGCGTCAGTCCTGTGCAAACCTGTGGCCATCTGTACCCGAGCGCAGCGCCTCTGTGTAAGCCGCAGGCGATCTGCGTGAAACCTTATCTCTGCGAGGACCCGCTTTCGTTCTTTTCCCTTGATGGAAAAGAACCAAAAGATCAAGCCTCTGCGCCCGCCTGATCGGTGTCCAAACCCCGAACCGGCTAAAACCTGCAAACTGGCGTGGGCATCAGATGCTTCGCTTGGCTCTGTAGCCGACTGCTACTTATTTGGAACCCTACTATTTGTACCGGCTCATACAGTGCATGTTTCTTCACGCCGCTTCGCGGCCCGGACCCCGGGCGTTCGCAAGGGCGGTCCTGCTACCCAGTTGACTACGTAGTCAGTTTGGTGCCTCCTGGCAGTGTGGTGGGTACCGATCCCCACGGAGTAGTGCGCGCCGGTACCGCGGACTGACCGCAGGTCGGGCCTAATCTGCGAAATCCCGCGTCAGTCCTGCGCGCCTCCGCATCAGTCCTGCGGGAATCTGTGGCCATCTGTGCTGAAGCGCAGCGCCTCTGTGTAGGCCGCAGGCGATCTGCGTGAAACTAACCCCATCGGTGCCACAGCCAGCCTGTAAGGCTACCCTTCATCAGCCCTGAAGAAACCCAACACATCGGTGCTGAGAAACCAAAACCTCCGTATCGCCGCAGGCTGCTTGCATTACCTACCTCCCAATGGTAAAAGCAAAAGCCCGCTGACACAGTATGTCAGCGGGCTTCGTCGCAGTCGGAGACTGCATTTTACTGCGCGGCCGGAAGCCGCATCGTGCTAGGAGCCGAAGTCGTCGAAAGCGATATTCTCCTCGGGCACGCCCAGCTCGTCCAGCATATTCTGAACCGCCTGCAGCATCAGCGGAGGACCACAGAGGTAGTACTCGATCTCTTCGGGCTCGGGGTGATCCTTGAGGTAGTTGTCGAGGACGGCCTGGTGGATAAAGCCGGTCATACCGTCCCAGTTATCCTCGGGGAGGGCATCGCTGAGGGCGATGTGGTACTTGAAGTTGGGAAAGTCCTCCTCGATGGCGCGGAATTCCTCGGTGTAGAAAAGCTCGGCTTTGGAGCGGCCACCGTACCAGTAGCTGACCTTGCGGTCGGTCTTCACGGTATGGAAAAGGTGAAAAATGTGGCTGCGGAGGGGGGCCATGCCGGCACCACCGCCGATGTAGACCATCTCTTTGTCGGTAGGTTTGATGAAGAACTCACCGTAGGGACCGGAGATCGTCACCTTGTCGCCAGGAGTCTGGTTGAAGACGTAGCTGGAGCAGACACCGGGATTGACGTCCATGTAGGCTCCTTTCTGCCGGTCGAAGGGCGGCGGAGCGATACGAATGTTCAACATGATGATGTCGCCCTCTCCCGGGTGGTTGGCCATGGAGTAGGCGCGGAACTGCTCTTCGTCGTTCTTCATGACGAAGTCCCACATACCGAACTTGTCCCAGTCGGGCTTGAACTTGTCCGCGGGGGCTCCCTTGTGGAAGACCGGGTGGGGGGTGATGTCGAAGTTCTTGAAGGCTACTTCACACTTCGGTACGTCGACCTGGATGTAGCCGCCGGACTCGAAGTCGAGGGTTTCTCCTTCGGGCAGGCGTACTACGAATTCCTTGATGAAGGTGGCTACATTGTAGTTACGGTCTACGGTGCATTCCCACTTCTTGATGCCGAAGATCTCTTCGGGGATCTGGATCTCCATATCCTGCCGCACCTTCACCTGACAGGCCAGGCGCTTGTTCTCCGCCACTTCGCGGCGGGTAAGGTGGTTAAGCTCGGTGGGCAATACGTCGCCGCCGCCCTTGGTGATTGCACACTCGCACATAGCGCAGGTTCCGCCGCCGCCGCAGGCGGAGGGCAGGAATACGCTCTTATCGGAAAGGGCGGAGAGCAGGGAGTTACCGGGCTGCACGCGGAGGGGGTTCTCCTTGTCGCCGTTAACGATGATACTTACCTCACCCTGGGGGACCAGCCGGCGGCGCGCCACCAGCAGGATCGTGATCAGGGCCAGTACGATGATAGTGAATACTACTACCGCTAATCCTATGGTTATCATGAGACCGTATTTTATACGTAAGCCGGCCGGGGGGCCGACGGTTCATCTAATCGGGGAAATCTATTCAGCCGGGACCTCGCTCCAGCCGGCGAATACGGCGGGGTCGATGCCCGTGAGGCTCAGGAAAGCAATGCCCATGAGGCCGGTAATCAGGAAGGCCATACCCAATCCGCGCAGGGCGGGGGGCACGTTGCTGTAGCGGATCCGCTCCCGGATGGCGGCCAGGGCGATGATTGCCAGGAACCAGCCAAACCCACCGCCGAGGCCGAAGGCGATCGACTCGGTGAGGTTGTACTCACGGCTCACCATGAAGAGGCTGCCGCCGAGGATGGCGCAGTTCACCGTAATAAGGGGAAGGAAGATGCCCAGCGCCGCGTACAGGCCGGGGCTGAACTTCTCAATGACCATCTCCACCAACTGAACGGTGGAGGCGATTACCGCGATGAACAGGATGAAGCGCAGGAACTCCAGCTCGGCCGGAATCAGTACGTACTCGTTGATGAGCCAGTTGATGGGCATCGTGATACCGAGTACAAAGATGACGGCCAGTCCGAGACCGGTAGCCGTAGAGAGCGTCTTCGACACCGCAAGGAACGAGCACATGCCGAGGAAGTAAGCCAGCACCATGTTTTCGATGAAGGCCGACTTGATGAAAATATTGAGAAATTCTCCCATGGTAGGGTGATTTTAGTAGATGATACGAAACGTTGCGGGTCGGTAAGCAGGCCGCTTAGGAAGCGTCGACCAGTTTCGTATTGTAGCTCCGCTGTACCCAGATGAATACCGCGATGACGAACATTGCCGCGGCCGGCAGAACCATCAGGTTGTTGTTGGCGTACCAGCTGAAATAGGTACCGAAACCACTGTCCGCTGCGGTGTTGATCCAGTACTGGGTGGTGTCGTTGCTGGGGCCGATGATGTTCATGGCGATCGGCGAGCCGGCGAAGAGGCTGCCCTTGCCGAACAGTTCGCGGACCACGCCCACGGCGACCAGGATCAATCCGTAACCGAGGCCGTTGCCGATACCGTCCAGTAGCGCGCGCCAGGGCTTGTTGGCCATGGCGAAGGCCTCGAGTCGGCCCATCACGATACAGTTGGTGATGATCAGGCCGATATAGACCGAAAGCTGCTTGTAGACCGGGAAAGCGAGCACCTTCAGCGCCTCGTTTACCAGGGTTACGAGCGTAGCGATGATCACGAGCTGTACGATCAGGCGGACGGCCTTCGGAATGATATTCCGCATCAGGGAGGTAGCAAAACTCGACATCCCGGTAACGAAGATTACGGCCACGGCCATTACCAGGGAGGGGTAGACCAGCGAGGTGACCGCGAGGGCCGAGCACACCCCGAGGACCTGGATGGTGATCGGGTTATTGTCCAGCAGCGGATCGGTAATGAGGATCTTCTCCTTCTTACCAAACAGCGGTTCCTTTTCCGCGGGCTTCTTGGGGTCGGCTACTACGCCGGTTTTGAGTTCGGTTGATTCTGCCATGGTGGGTTTACTTTAGGTTCATGCTGGTGGTTTCGCCACCGGCACGCTGCTCATCAATGTAGGGCTGATAGGCCTTAAGACCGTTGTACAGCATCTTGGTCACGCCGTCGCCGGTAACGGTGGCGCCGCTGAGGCCGTCTACTTCGTGCTCCATATCAACCGCGCCGCCCTTCCGGACGATGATGCTGACGAACTGGTCGCCGTCATAGATCTTCTTGCCCTCGAACTGGGACTTCCAGCCGGCATTGTCCTTGATCTCCGCGCCCAGGCCGGGAGTTTCACCGGCGTGGTCGAAGGAAGCTCCGGTCACGGTGTTGAGGTCGGACGCCAGGGCGATGTTGCCCCAGATGGCATCCCACAGGCCGTTGCCGCGTACGCTGAAGACGTAGTACTTGTCGCCGTCCAGGTCAAAGATGTTGACCGGGTAGATCCGCTGCGCTTCGGGCTTCTTGTATTCCTTGGCCAGGTCGATACTGGCGAAGTCTGCATCGGTAACGGGCTCACCCGCCGAGTTCACCACGAGCTGCTCCACCTGTTCGTCGAAGATGCGGAGTACGTCCGCGTCGGTGAGGTCACCGATCGGCATACCCGCCTCGGCCAGGGGCTCCGCTACGGTAGCGAGGATCTCGCGCTTGTTGAAGATGTCTTCGTTCCGGGCGGCGGCATCGGCGGTCAGGGTGCGGAAGCCGGCCAGGGCCAGGGCAACCACTACGGTCATGATGAGGCCGAAGGTGTATATATATTTCGTATTCATGCTTAGAGCTATTTGGGCGGGTTACATCTGGCCGGTGGATCCGACGGGGCGGTATCCTTCGGCGTTCTGCGGGGTAAATACCTCGACATCACCCTGGCGCTTGGTGATCAGCTCGTCGCGCGTTTTGGCCATGGAAGCCACACGCTTGGCGCGGCGGCGGATGTTGGCCTGGTAGACGTAGTGGTCGATCAGGGGAGCGAAGGTGTTGAGCAGCAGGATGGAAAGCATCCAGCCTTCGGGGTAGGCCGGGTTGAGGACCCGGATGATGAGGCCGATGAAGGCGATCAGGAAGCCGTAGATCCACTTACCGGTGGGGGTGTCGGCACTACTGACCGGGTCGGTGGCCATAAAGGTGATAGCGAACAGGAAGCTGCCCATGATCATCTGCCGCAGCGGGTGAATGGCCATGAACTTGAAGATGCCGGGGGTGTCCGCGGTAAGTTCGGCGGGGGCGATCGCATTGAGCATGAAGCCACCGACCATGAAGCCGATCAGGCCTCCCACGATCACGCGGTAGTCCGCGATACGGGTAAACATGATGAAGGCCATGCCGATGAGGATCAGCGGTACGCTGGATTCACCGATGGAGCCGGGGATCGTACCCCAGAAGATGCTGCTCTGGTCGTAAACGGCGGAGACGCCTTCCCAACCTTCCTTGGCGGCAATGCCGAGGGGGGTGGCGCCCGTCCAGCCATCGGCGACGAGCTGTCCGCCCGCTCCGAAAGTGTGCCAACCGAGGCCGGCGAAGATCCAGTCGAATCCGTGGTGTACGAAGTTATACGCCTCGCTGGCGTAGACGCCGACGTCTACCTTTTCGATGCCACTGACCCATACTTCGTCACCGGAGATGGTGGTGGGGTAGGCAAAGAAGATAAAGACCCGTGCGAGCAGGGCGATGTTCCAGATATTCATGCCGGTACCTCCGAAAGCTTCCTTACCGAGAACTACAGCAAAGGCAACGGAGATGGCCAGGATCCACAGGGGGATATCCGGCGGCATGATCAGCGGGATCAGGGCGCCGGAGACAAGAAAGCCTTCCTCTACGGCGTGGCCTTTCTTGGCGGCGTAGATGAATTCGATGCCGAGACCGACCACGTGGGTGACCACGAAGATCGGGATGATCTGAATCAGGCCGTAGACGATCTTCAGGTGGAACCCTTCGAGGGTACCGGTATAGAGACCGAGCGCCCGAAAGTGCTGGTTACCGATGTTCCAGGTACCGAATACGTAGAGCAACTGCAGGGCGAGGACCACCCACACCATTTGCCGTTTGAGGTCCATCCCGTCGCGTACGTGTACCCCGCCCTTGGTTACGGTGGGGGGCTGGAACAGGAAGGTGTAGAAAGCGTCGTAGGTCGTAGCCAGGAAGGGTGACTCCTTGTGGTCCGGCTCGAGCTTGGTGACAAAATCGTGAAGTGCTTTCATGGGAAGCTTTATGAGTGCGGACTAGCGTATGCTAACAATCCGGATTTTTCGATAGTTAACCTTGCTCAATCATCGTGTCGTGCCCCTGACGCAATATCTGCTGCAGCGGCTGCTTGGAAACGCAGGCGAATTCGGCGAGGGCTACGTCCTCGGGGACGAGCTCGTAAATGCCAAGTCCTTCCATGTTTTCCAGGTCGTTAACGAGGATCGACTTCATCAGTTGCGTAAGGTAGATGTCCATGGGCAGCACCTGCTCGTAGTCGTTGTTGACCACGAAGGCACGCTTCTCACCGTGGGTGTTGGTGGTAATGTCGAGGTGCTTGCTGAAGACGGGGATCGTCGGGGAAATGGACGCCCGCGGCTTGACCGGTAGCAGCCAGCCGAACATTTCCGCTTCGTTGCCCTCGGGGATGGCCGTGATCTGGTTGTCGAAGAAGTTGAGGAACCCGTCCGTGGTTTTTTTCGCTCCGGAAAGCACGTCCCCACTGATGATGCGAGAGTTCTCTTCTACTTTCTCTCCCGCGATAAGCTCGCCGATGTTGGCGCCGGCGCGGGTACGTACGTAGCAGGGCTCACTGAAGGAGCCGCCGGTGAGGGCTACCAGGCGGGTCGTATCGTAGCGCCCGTTCTTGAAGAGCTCACCGATGAGGAGCACCGCGTCGACGTCCAGCGTCCAGACGGTATTGTCTCCGGGGCCGCAGGGGTGAATGTGGTGGATCTGCGTACCTACGTTACCGGCGGGGTGCGGGCCGCGGAAGTAACGGTTCTGGGTACCCGTGACATCGGCGAAGGGGCTGGGATCGTCTCCGCGGCCGTCGAGGCCCAGGTAAACGAGTCCGTCGGTAAGGCGGCGTACCACGTCGATACCGGCCTGGAACACGTCCATACGGCCCCGTACGGAAAACCGCAGGTCCGGACCGACGGGCGAAGTGTCGAAGGTCGAGATGAAGATGTCGCGGGGCACCACGTCGGGATCCGCCAGCCGGTTGTAGGGCCGCTGCCGGATACAGGGCCAGACGCCGCTTTCCAGCAGGAAATCCACCAGCTCCTCGCGGGAAGTATTTCCGGCGGGAAGGGTGTAGTTGCGGGTGACCTGCTCGTTGTCGGCCAGGATGACCACCTCGGCGATCGAGCGCTTGAGGCCCCGCTTGATGGCGATCACCTCCCCGCTGACGGGGGCGCAGAACTTGATGCGGTCCAGCTTCTTGTCGTAAAAAACCGGGTCGCCGGCCTTCACGGTGTCTCCCTCTTCCACGATCACCTTGGGGATGGGCATAAGTCCGAAGAAATCGGGCGGGGTAATGGCGAAACGCGTCACCTTGGGCTCCCGGATCACTTCGGCCGGTTCTCCCTCCATCGGGATGTCGTAGCCCTTGGTGAGGGTGTATACGTGGGCTTTCTCCAGGTAATCCGGCTTCTTGCCCCGAAAGATCTCGCGGAAGGACGGAAACAAGCCCATCGTCTTACTGTCCTCGATGCCGATCGACTTGGATTCGATCACCATGAAGTTGTCAGCGACGCTGACCACGATGTAGAAAAAGAGGATCATGGCCAGGGCAGCTACGCCGTAGAAGACGAGATTGCTGCCGCCGAGCCCGGCCTGTGACTGGAATGTAAGCGCAGCCAACAGGAGAAGAGTCGGGCCGGCCGGTCTGGTAGGAATTTTCATACGCGGGAGCGTGCGTTTGGACAAATAGCGCGGTCACCGGGGCGACCGATGCGGAAAAAAGCCGGCGATTACCGCCTGCCTCAGGAATGGCCGCAAAGTTACGACATGGGTACGATGTAGGCCACTCAGTCGTCAGACACGTGGAATATGGAGCCTATTTAGATTTAATCTAGTTAGTTGTCGTCCATGTTTTTGTGCTCCCGGCCCCGGTGGTTGCCGCTTCCCCACTACCCCCGCACCTGCGCGCCGCCGGCAATGGCGTAACTTTGTATCCGTCAGCGACGTTAGTAACTCCCCAAACCTTCTTGCTATGTTCCCCACCTACGACGTAATTGTTGTCGGAGCCGGCCACGCCGGTTGCGAGGCCGCCGTTGCCGCCGCCAACCTGGGCGCAAAGGTGATGCTGGCCACCATGAACATGCAGACCATCGCCCAGATGAGCTGCAACCCCGCCATGGGCGGCGTAGGCAAGGGGCAGATCGTGCGCGAGATCGACGCCCTCGGCGGCTACTCGGGCATCGTGACGGACGAGACCATGGTCCAGTTCCGCCTCCTCAACCGCAGCAAGGGACCCGCCATGTGGAGCCCGCGCGCCCAGAGCGACCGCATGGCCTTCGCCCTCAAGTGGCGCGAGATGCTGGAAGCTCACCCTAATATCGACTTCTGGCAGGAGATGGTTACCGGCATCATGGTTAAGGACGGCCGCGCCAAGGGCGTGACCACCGGCCTCGGCATGGAGATCCCGGCCAAGTCCGTGGTCCTCACCAACGGCACCTTCCTCAACGGCACTATCCATATCGGCGAGAAGCAACTCGGCGGCGGCCGCGCCGGCGAGCGGGCCTCCACGGGCATCACCGCCCAGCTGCAGGCGCTCGGCTTCGAGGCCGGCCGCATGAAGACCGGCACCCCCGCCCGCCTCGACGGCCGTACCCTCGACTACAGCGTCATGACCGTCCAGGACGGCGACGAAGATCCCGGCCGCTTCAGCTATACCGACACCACCCCGCTCACCGAGCAACTGCCCTGCCACGTCACCTACACGAGCCCGGAGGTACACGAAACCCTACGCGAGGGATTCGACCGCAGCCCCATGTTCAACGGGCGCATCCGTGGCCTCGGCCCCCGGTACTGCCCCAGCATCGAGGACAAAATCGACCGCTTTGCCGGCCGCGACCAGCACCAGCTCTTTGTGGAACCGGAGGGCCGCCACACCTGCGAGATCTACGTGAACGGCTTCAGCTCCAGCCTGCCCGAGGACGTACAGTTTAAGGCCCTGCGTAAAGTGCGGGGCTTCGAGAACATGAAGATGTTCCGCCCCGGCTACGCCATCGAGTACGACTTCTTCCCGCCCACCCAGCTCGGCCCGACGCTGGAGACGCGTTTGGTGCCCGGACTGTTCTTCGCCGGACAGATCAACGGCACCACCGGCTACGAGGAGGCCGGCTGCCAGGGCCTCATCGCCGGCATGAACGCCGCCCTCGGCGTGCAGGAGCGCGCCCCCTTCATCCTCAAGCGCAGCGACGCCTACATCGGCGTGCTCATCGACGACCTGATCAACAAGGGCACCGAAGAGCCCTACCGCATGTTCACCAGCCGCGCCGAGTACCGCATCCTCCTCCGGCAGGACGACGCCGACCTACGCCTCACCCCCATGGCCCACGCCCTCGGCGTACGCGGAATGGAGGGGCGGCAAGCGCGGGTGCAGGAGAAGCGGGACGCCGTGCAGGCCATCTCGGCCGAGCTCCGCGGCCACAGCATCACCCCCGAGCAGATCAACGGCTACCTGGAGTCCGTGGGTACCGCCGCCCTGAAGCAGGGCGTCAAACTCGACAGCATCCTCGCCCGCCCGGGCGTGAGCCTGGAGGGATTGGCAGACGCCGTACCGGCCCTCCGCGATTTCCTGGGTGCCTACGACGCCGAAACCGTCAATCTTGCCGAGGTCACCCTCAAGTACGAAGGTTACATCGAGCGGGAAAAGCAAGCCGTGGAGAAGATGAACCGCCTGGAGGGCATCAAGCTCGGCAAGAGCTTTGACTACGAGCAACTCACCGCCCTTAGCAAGGAGGCCCGGCAGAAGCTGAATAAGCTCAAGCCCGTCACCATCGGACAGGCCAGCCGCATCAGCGGGGTAAGCCCGGCCGACGTCAGTGTGCTGCTGGTGCACCTTGGGCGGTAGGTGCCTTGGTGGAAACCGAGTGTAACGAGTTACCGGATTCCCAGGTTTCCGCGTTTTTGCGCTTTAGCGTACGTACCACGTCGTCAATCACGAACATCGCGATGAGGGAAGTAGTGATCATCTCACCCCAATCTTCCACAATGCCGACGAAGCTCTCCAAATACTGCGAGGAACCGTCCCGCTGGAGAAAGGCATGACCGAAATCGACTACTACGCCAAATCCACCGAGTATAAGGATCAGAACGGTGATGATCAGCGCGCGTTGCCGGAGCTCGAGGTCATGGGTACGTACGATAGTGATCGCCAGCAAGCCGATCAATCCACCGCCTACTACAAGCCCGTAGATCAGTTCGTAGGTCTGCGCTTTGGAGAGGTTGCCGATGTTATCAATGGTCATGATGCGCTCCCCAACCAGGTAAATGTCCTCGTGGATGCTGAAGGCGTCCTCCAGCAAAAGGAATCCGATAAGCAGCCCCATCACCAACCGGAGCGCACTGCGGGTCTTTACGGCAAGGACCAAGAAGAGAAAACTGCAGGTAAAAAACTTCAGGTACTGGAACTGTTCGGCAAAGCCGGAATCCACTTCAATGTGGAACCGCCTGTCTGAGAGGTAGCCAAAGTTCAGCGCGAGGTGAAGCAGCAGGAAAAGAGCGTCGACCGCCAGCAGGACAAGCCCGCATAGTAAGGCGAATTGGTTGAATTCTTTCCACCAACTCTTGTTGGGGAAAAGCGTAGTAAAATGCGTGTTCATAGGGGGTGTGTGTGTAGCAATGGACTGAAGCCGGCTCAGCGGGCGTCAGCCAAAAAATTTGTGTGTGTCCTCAAAAATCACCTAAAGATAATATGGAGTTAACACAATGGCCCACAAAATTCACGATTTGCTGTTTTCAGCGGCCAATTTGGGTCAGATTAACCCATACAATAACACCGCTTCCGGGTTTACATAGCCGGTAGTCTGTTCCAGAAAACCAGGGGCGAAGCTCAGCTACTATTTCTGCCGCCCCGTAATGAACCCCCCTTTCCCGACTATCCGAAGTATCCGTACATCTGGTAGAAAAACAACCCCACTCCCGCAATGCACAGGTAGAAATTCACCGCGCGGTAGAAGGCAGCGTAACCACGGTGGCCCCGCCAGCGGGTGATGACCAGCACGATCGGGATGAGTGCCAGCACCTGTCCCAGTTCCACCCCTACGTTGAAGGAGACGATCTTGGCCAGGAACTGGCTGCTTCCGATATCGAAGGACTGCAGGCGGGTGGCCAGCCCGAAGCCGTGGATGAGCCCGAACAGGCCGACCATCAGGAGGAGGTTAGGTGACTTCACCCCAAACCACTTTTGGAAGCCGCCAAGGTTCTCAAACCCCTTGTACAGTACGCTCAGGGCGACGACCGCGTCTACCAGATGCTCGTCGGCCCGAATGCCCAGGTAGGTAGCGCCGATGAGCGTGATGCTGTGGCCAATGGTAAACACGGTCACGAAGCGTACGATGTCCCGGAACCCCGTGAGGTAGAAGATCACCCCTACCAGGAACAGCAGGTGATCGTAGCCGGTAATCATGTGCTTGGCGCCGACGTAGACGTAGGCCAGCAGCCCGCCCTCACTCAGGATGACCTGGTCGCCGGCGCTGACGCCGTGAGCGGCTAGAACCAGCGGGAGCAGCACTATGCCGGAAATATTGCAGACACGCAAAAAGGAAGTCGCCATCTACGCGCGCTTCTGAAAGTAGAAAAACAGGCCGCCTACGAGCACGATACTGCCGATCCACCACGCGTAAGTTGGAATACCGGCTTCGTGGTCATGCGCCTGGTCGGCACCGGCGGCGTGGCTGTGACCGTGATCCACGGCGAAGGTGAGCGTGGCCCAATTGGACTCGTGGGTGAGTCCCTCTTCCTCCGAATCCTGCATATATATGGTCCGCAGGAACCAGCTGCCGTCATGGGTAACCTCGACATCGATGATCCCCTCCGCGTCGGTGCGCAACTGGCTCATTCCTTCGTGGGTGTGTCCTTCGTTCTCCGGACCGTGTTCGTGGTCGGTCGCCGCATCGTGCTCGTGGCCGTGCTCGCCCGCCTCGGCGTCGACGATGACCAGTTGATCGGCCAGGGGCTGCCCCTCCCAGAGCAGCCGGACCTGCAGGCGGTCTCCGGTGTGCAGATCGTAGGGATTGCTCAGGGGTACGAATTCAATCGGATAGCCGAGCGTGGTCTGCCAGTCGTCGGTGCGGGTATCTCCTACCTGGACGATGGTCTTTACGTGCTTGCTGTATTTTTCTACGGCATCGCTCTCCAGGTTGTCGTCGGCGCGCCGCCTTTCGAGCTCGTCCACTACCCCATCGTGTTCGAGGTAGCTGTTGAAAGCTTCGGCGTCCATCGCCAGGCTACGGGCCCGGGTACTGACTCCGGCAACGTAGGTTCCAGATGATTCCGTGGTGAAGTCAAGTACGGTGACGTCCCCGTCCTCCCGCCACTGGGTGCTGTCCATGCGTAGGCGTTCGCCATTGGCGAGGACGCTTACGTCGACCATGCGGTCACGGTCGATGGTGTTCTCACTTTTGGCGAAGGTGCCGTTGAAGAGCTGAATAGAGACCTTACTGTTGGGCTGGAGGAAGTAGCTGTCAAGCTTGAGATACATATCGTGGCTACAAAGCACGATCAGGGCAAAGGCGGCAAAGACCAATTTTTTCATCGGTGAGGTAAGGTTCTGGCTGGTGCTGGTCAATACGAAAGTTACGGTACGCCGCTGACTTACCCGCCCCGACGTAGACCGGGGCGCAGCCGGCGGAGAAAGGTCCCCCGGCAGCCGAATGACGACCGGCGGGGTAAATTTGCCGCATGGTAGCCGTAATCAATTACAACGCCGGTAACATCCGGTCCGTCCTCTACGCCCTCGAGCGCATCGGCGTCGCGCACGAGCTGACGGCGGACCCCGAGAGGATCCGCGCGGCCGACAAGGTCATCTTTCCGGGCGTGGGGCACGCGGCCTCCACCATGGCGCACCTTAACGAAACGGGCCTGGCGGACGTCATCCGTTCCCTAACCCAGCCTGTCTTCGGCGTCTGCGTGGGTATGCAGTTACTCTGCAGCCATAGCGAGGAGGGCGACGTGGACTGCCTGGGAGTTTTCCCGGAACGGGTACGGAAGTTTCGGCCGGCAGCGGGGGAAAAAGTACCGCATATGGGGTGGAACGACGTCCGGGTGCGGGAAAACAACGGCTGGCTCAGTCCTAAGGTAGACGGAGAGTACTGCTACTACGTCCACAGCTACTTCGTGGAGCCGGGCCCCGATACCGTAGCCACCACGAACTACTGTGGGACCGACTTCGCGGCCATGATGCAAAAGGACAACTTCTACGCCGCTCAGTTTCACCCGGAGAAGTCCGCTGCGGTAGGGGAACAGATCATCCGGGACTTCCTGGCGGTCTAGGGCACGGGGCACGCTCTACGGACGAGGCGCAGCGAGCATTCCCGCAACCTATTCTCCACCCCCAAAGAAGGTAGTAGTAAAGCTCAGGCGCACCCCGAAGTCATCGTAGGCGCCGTCGCGAAAGCTCGTGACCAGCTCCAGCCGCAGTACCCGCAGAATATTATCGAGGGAATAGCCGACCTCGGTGTAGTGATCGGAGGTGGGCGTATAGAGATAATTGACAAACAGGTCCTCTTTAAGGCCCATCAGGTGCAGCTGGAAGATCTGTGTGAGCAGTAGTTTGCGGAACTGGTAGTGGGCGTACACCTCCAGGTACTCTTCCGCGGTACTGTTGCGGTAGTAGGGCAACAGGCGGTAGCTGCCGATCGGGTCAAGACGGGTCAGGAAAATCTCGGAGGTGGCAAAGTGCTTGAAGTCCGGAAAGCCCACCTCTGCGTTGCTCAGGAAATAGCCGCCGCGGAGCAGCAGGCTGATGTCACCCTTGGGCCCCGCGCGGAAGGCATGGCGGTAGCTGCCCTCCAACCGGACGAATTCCGAAGTACTCTGCGCGATGTCCGGCAGGCCGGCGCGCAGGCCCAGCCCGAGCGTTGGGGCGGAACCGTCAACGATATTCCGGCGGCCGTTGCGGACGGTATACTTGAGGCCCGGCCGGAAGTAGGCGTTGACCTCCACCACGGCGGCGTTACCGAGGGTGGCGACGGTACCGATCTCCTCGTTGTAGGGGTTGTTGGGGACGTAGGCGAACTCCTCGTCGCCGCCCCAGCGGTGGTCGGTGGTATTCGAAACCATTCGACGATCCTCGTAACTGACGGCCCCGTCGAAACTGAAGGCGTCACTGAAGCGCCGGCGGTAGGTCACCTCGCCGTAGGCCCGTTCGTACAACCGGACGTAATTATCGCCGAAGAGAAGGGCCGAGAAGCTGTTGATGATCGGGTCGATCGCGGGCGTACCGTTGAACTGCCGCAGGTAGCGGCCGCCGCGTACCTCCACAGCTCCCTGCCGGTCGTTGCGGGTCCAGTTACCGTAGCCCAGTTCCCAACTCAGCCGTTTCCAGGAGAAGCCGTAGCGGGTACGCAGGTGCAGGTCGCCGATCCGTTGCCGGTGGCTGCTGGTGTCCTCCTGTACCGTCTTGAATATTCCCTTGCCAAGCCGTCCGCCCAGGGCGTAGCCTTCAACGGGGTTGAAGACGGCTTCGGGCGACACGCTGAAGCGCAGGAAGCGCGGAAGCCGTTTACGCCCCGGCTTCGTCTCGCTCGGCGCGGTCTCCCCGCGCGATTCGGCGATGGAGTCCATCCGCTCCACCCGCGCCACGCTGTCGCGGTAGCGGTAGCCGGCGATCTCGTCCTCCGTGAGGGGGATCGGCCGGATAGCCTCCCAGGCCGCGGCATCCTTTATCGTCGTTACGCTGTCGCTCTCGAAGGTGTAGTTTCCCACTACCTCAGGTTCCTCCTGTGCTTCCTGCTCCTCCTCCTCGTAGCTGCGCATGAGGCGGCGGAGTTCCTTACGGGTGAGTTCTCCGCCCTCCTCCAGGGTGTTTTCATAACCTTCCGCCCGGTTTCCGCGGCGGGTTGCGGCGGCTACTTCCGGCTGCGTCTTTTCGTCGATTACCTCCACGTAGCCGCCCAGGTCGGGATTGAGGGTTACCTCGTACCCGCTGGTGGAGGCTACGTAGCTGATGGCCAGTTTGATGCCCAGCAATCCCCCTTCGGCTTCGATCTGGGTCGTCGTAGGCAGCCAGACGTGGTCCTCCACCTCATTGTAGTTAACCTTCACGTTAATGGTGAATCCGGTTTCGTAGGTCCGGAGATCCAGGCTGTGCAGGGACCAGTCGTCCTGTACGATATAGATGTACCCCTCGAGCACTTTCTCTCCCCGGCTGCGGGGGATCACCCGGATCTTGTTGATCAGTTCCCCCTGGTCGGCGAAGACGCCCTCGTGCTCGTACTTGTAGTAGGCGAAGGCCTTCGGCGACAGCGGGCTCACGATCCCGGCAACTTCCGGTTGGTAGAAGGAGGTGAAGATGTAGTTGTCCACCTGGAAGCTCTCGTCTCCGGTTACGTACCGCGACAGGACGGTCTGCTTAAAGTTATTCGGCCGGGTATATTCGATCCGGCTCGTGGTCTCGCTGGTAAAGTTTTTACCGACAACGTCGTTGATCTCCTGGCGTTCCTCCGAAGGGACAAGCTTCGTCAACAGGCCGGGAATCTTCACCACCTTGCCATTTCCCTTAACGTACACCTCCGCGGAGTACGCGTCGAGTTGATTGCGGTGGTAGTCGGCCTTGGCGATCGCGCGCCGGATAACGCTGTAGCTGAGGTCCTCTCCGCCGCTCAGCACCTGTACTTCTTCCAGGTCCAGGGCTTCGGTACGGAGCTGTACGTCCAGTGAGCCGCGGCCGCTCTGCACCTTCTCTACCTGGGTCTGGTAGCCCAGGTACTGGAAGACGATGGTATTGGTACCGGGCCGCAGGCGTACCTCGTAACGTCCCTCCACGTTCGTCGTGGCCCCCGTGCCCGTTTCCTGTACGTAGATCGAGGCGTACGGCAGCGCCTCTCCCGTAGCCTCGTCGATGATGCGGCCGGTCAGCGACTGGGCGGAGACAAGCACCGGGGCAAACAGGCAGCAGATCAGGGCTAGGGTTCGGTTCATGGCTGGGGTCGGTTGTGGTATGGGTCGAAAAATACGGCCGTCGCCGTCACCGGCCGGCCCGCCGGCCCCCTTTATCGAGGATCGTACTTACTTACTCGACCAACTAACAGGCCCGCCACCGACGAGCGGTGACGGGCCTGGAATCTCAGTGATGATCAGAAATGGTTAGCGGGTCTGCTGCCGGCTGTACTTCTCCTCAAACTTGCGGTAGAGTTCCGCCTGCTTGTTGTCGAGGTTGATGTCGCGTCCGTTGATGAAGGCATGCTCCACGTTGCTGGTCCGCATATCGAGCAGGTCGCCCGAGGAGATGACGAAGGTGGCCGATTTGCCGGCGGCCAGGCTACCGTAGTTCTCGTCCACGCCGGCGATCCGGGCGGCGGCCAGGGTGATGGCCTCCACGGCTTTCTCGTACGGAAGTCCGAACCCAACGGCCTGTCCGGCTACGAAAGGCAGATTGCGCTGTTGCCAGTAGCCTTCGTGGCTGATGGCGAAGTCCACCCCGGCCTTGGCCAGCAGGGCGGGGTTGCGGTAGGGCTGGTCGATGGGCTCGTCCTGGCCGCCGGGCAGCGCCTGGGTGCTGCTCAGGATGACGGGCACGTCCTCGTTCTTCAGGAAGTCGGCCACCAGGTACGCCTGGTACCCGCCGACGATGACGGGTCGGGCGCCCATCTTCTTCATCAGCAGGACGCCAGCCTGAATATCGCGGGCCTCGTCGGCGTGCAGATAAACGTTGCTATTGCCCGCCACGGCCTCGCAGAGGGCCTCGAACTTGAGCAGGCGGCTGACGTCGCCGTCGGGCCGGTCGCAGTAGCCGATGGCCTGCTGCAGGAAGGTTTCCAGTTCGCGGACCTGTCCGTCGTAGCGGGGGTTCGGAATCAGGTCGCCGGTCTGCCAATTGTAGCTGACCCGGTTGGGCCAGTTGACGTGCACGCCGTCGTCGGCGAGTACGGCGGCATCCTCGAAGTTCCAGCCGTCGAGTTGCATGATGCTGCTGCGGCCGCTGACGAGGCTGCCCTCGGGGGTCGACTGCACGAGCAGTACGCCGCGGCTGCGTACGGTGGGGATCACCTGCGAGTCGGTATTGAAGGCGATCAGGGCGCGGGCGTTGGGGTTGAAGGTACCCACCTCCCGCTGATCGTTGGTGGCCCGTACGGCATCGATCTCCACCAGGCCGAGTTGGCTGTTTAGGGCGATCAGGCCGGGGTACACGTCCTTGCCGGTGGCGTCCACGGTCTCGTAACCGTCCGGTACGGTCACGTTAGCGCCGACTCGCTCGATCTTGCCATCACGGAACAGCAGGGTGCCGTTCTCGATCACGGTGCCGTCGCCGACGTGGATAGTGGCACCGGTCACCGCCATGGGACCCGCCTGCGAGGGGGCGGGCGTGGGGTTCTGGGCGCGGACGCAGGTGCAAATCAGAAGCCCCAGAAGCAGGGCCAGTTGGTTCTTGAATTGAAACATGGAATTATTTTTTAGTGGCTTACGCTGTCGCAGTGAAGGAGTTGGCGGCTGTTGCCGCGGGGTGCCTGCGTCCGGCTTCCGCCTTTCTTGGCGTCCAGGCTCGCCTGGATCAGGGCGTTGCGCTCGTCGAGGAGGTCCTGCCGCCGGCTTTCGTTCTCTTCGCGGTTGAAGTACTCCTTCCCGTCGATGTAGGTGCGCTCGGCGCGGGCGTAAATACTCATGGGGTGATCGTTCCAAAGCACGAGGTCGGCATCCTTACCGGCGCGAATGCTGCCGACGCGGTCGTCGATGTGGAGCATCTTGGCGGGATTGAGGGTAACGAATTTCCAGGCTTCCTCCTCCGGCACGCCGCCGAAGAGGACGGCCTTACCGGCCTCCTGGTTGAGGCGACGGGCCATCTCGGCGTCGTCGGAGTTGAAGGCGGTCACGACGCCCTGCTCGTGCATGATGGCCCCGTTGTAGGGAATGGCTTCGTTCACCTCGTACTTGTAGGCCCACCAGTCGGAGAAGGTGGAGCCCGCGGCGCCATGCTCGGCCATCTTGTCGGCCACCTTGTAGCCCTCCAGGATGTGGGTGAAGGTGTTGACGCGGAAGTCGTGGCGCTCGGCCACTTCCATCAGCATGTTGATCTCGCCCTGCTGGTAGCTGTGGCAGGTGATGAACCGCTCGTCGTTGAGTATTTCGAGCAGGGTTTCCAGTTCCAGGTCACGGCGTACATCTTCCCCGGCCTTTAGCGCGCGGCCGTACTCGGCGGCACGGCTGAAGTAGTTCTCAAAGATCTGCTCCACGCCCATGCGGGTCTGAGGATAGCGGACGCGGTTGGCGTCGCCCCAGTTGGACTGCTTGACGTTCTCGCCGAGCGCGAATTTGATGAAGGGATCGGCGTCCGCAAACATCATCTCCTGCGGGGTGGCGCCCCAACGGAGCTTGACCAGCGCGGACTGCCCCCCGATGGGGTTGGCGGATCCGTGCAGCAACTGACTGGTGGTCACGCCGCCGGCCAGCTGGCGGTAGATGTTCTCATCCACGGCGTCGACTACGTCGGCCATGCGTACTTCGGCGGTGCTCGACTGCGTGCCTTCGTTTACGGCACTAAGGGCAATGTGGCTGTGCTCGTCGATGATGCCGCTGGTCAGGTGCATGCCCGTGGCATCGATGACCTCGGCACCGCGGTCGGATAGCCCTTTCCCTACGCGGCTGATCTTGCCGTCCTCGATAAGCACGTCGGTTTCCTCCAGAATGCCGTCGTCCTCGTTGGTCCATACCGTCGCGTTGCGGAACAGCACCTTGCCGGTTTCCGGGTGGTCCGGTAGTCCGTACGCGATATTGGGGAAGGTCAGCCGGCTCTGGTAGGGCTTGCGTGCTTCCTCTTTTTTACCATCCTCGGATTTCTCATCGGTTTTGGCGGTAGCCGCGCGGGGCGTAGCGGTGAAGCTGACCATCTTACCGTCCGGGCCGCGGCCGGTACCGGCGTAGCCCTCGCCGCGGGGGGTGGCGTTGATGCGGTAGTAGCCGCCCTCCTTACCGGGGCGGAAGCGCAGGGTAAGTACGCCGCCGCTTTCGGTGAAGTCGACCTCCGTGCTCGTGCTGTCGCCGGGCGTGGATAGTTTCATTTTCCGGCTGCCGGGGTCGCCGGACACCTCGCCGACGAAGCGGGTGCCGTCGACGGTCACGTCGTAGGCGTCGGCCAGGTCCACGGTTTCCAGTTCCTTGAGTTCGAAGGGCTTGCCCTGTACCCAGTTCTGGTACACGGTCGCTTTTTCGGCGAAGGGATCCTTATCGGTCACGATGAAGTTGGCCCACTTGCCCTTCTCCAGGGTGCCTACCTGGTCGGTGATTCCGAGCAACTCGGCCGGGCCCGTCGTGAGGGCGGCCAGGACGTGCTCCGGATCGGCTCCGGCCTGGATCGCCTTGCGCATGGCCTCGTGCAGGTCGGCGGGTTTGTCCAGCCCGTCGGCGGTGAGTACGAAGGAAATGCCCGCGCTGTCGACGGCGGCTACGTTGCCCGGCGCGCGCTCCCAGTGGCGCAGCTGGGCCAGTGTGACCAGGTCGGCCGCGAAGGGATCGCTGACGTCGTAGGCATCGGGAAACTTGAGCGGGATGATGAAGGTGGCACCGGAGGCCTTCAGGGGCTCCAGACGCTGGTATTCGTCGCCGCCGCCCCGGATGACGTACTGCACGCCGAATTCATCGCCTACCTGGTCGGCCCGCAGGGCGTCCTGCCAGTTGTCAACGGCGAAGATCTGGGGGATATCCTGGAGGTTGCGCCAGGCTTCGAGGCTGAGGTTGGCCTCGTCGCGGTTCTTCTTGCCGTACCAGTCGGCGTCGATGTAGGTCTGTCGCAGCAGGGCCACGGTACCCATGCGGGAACTGGGGTAGTCCTGTCCGGACGAGCCCTTGTCAAAGGAGAGGTGGTGGGCTACGTTGCGCTTAAGCAGGACGGCGTTCTCGCTCGTGGCGCCTAGCGTCACGACGGCGGCCGATCCGCGGCTGATGCCGTCGGGGCTGTGGGTGCTGACGGTCCCGAAGCCGGCTTCACGCAGGGCGCCGGCCACCTTCTCGTCGATGGTGAACACGCGCGAGGCGTCGGTTTCCGGACGCAGGGCCTGATTCCAGGCGTAAGCCCCATCGGTATCCGACTCCATTTGGGGGCCATCGCGCCGGCTGCGGCGGTTGCGCTCTACGTCGGGCATCCCGTACGTACCGTAGGCTTCGATGAAACTGGGGTAGACGTGCTTGCCGGCGAGTGATACCTCGACGGCACCCCGTGGCACGGGACCGCCGGCGGCCACGCTCTCGATCCTGCCGTCGCGGATGGTCAGGGTAGCGTTGTCGAGGGTCTCGCCGGGTGCCACGTGAACGGTGGCTCCGGTAAAGGCGTAGAACCCGTCGGGTTCGTCGTATACGCCGTTGTAGGGGAATGTGGTCTGAGCAAAGGCCGTAATGCCGTATAAGAGGATGGCCAGACTAAGCAGTGGCCGAGTAGATTGTTTCATATCCTTCATTTGGTCAGGGGGAAAAGTACGCAGTTTCGTCTACCCATAAAATTTAGGGTGGCAGATATTGCGGAAAGCGAACAATTTAATCCTGAATATCGGACATATGTACGGTCCGTTAGTATTACCGTGGGGGTTACCCGCAATTTGTGCCCGCAATCCCGGTTTGATAGTAGTGCGCGTCGTCCGGTTTGTGCCGGTCGCCGCCGGATAAGCTCACTCGCTATTGCTGATGAATTGCCGCTTTTTTTTGTTACTCGCCGGCTTGCTGCTGGCCGCTGCGCCGCTCTCGTCCCAGTCACTGGTCGCCAACATTCACGCGGGAACCGGGGGCAGCGAACCTACCGGCCTGAAGACCGACAATGGTTTCGCGGCGTGGTTTGCCCGAACCGGTGACGTATGGCAACTCTACTACGTTGTCCCCGAAACGACCGAGCCGGAGCTTTTCCCGGAACTCCCGGAGCTGCCTTCCTCCGCCCCCGCCTTCGGGTTGATCGACGGGAATGTCTATTTCCACGTTCCCGGTGATACATCTACTGTCTTTTATCGCGCGGATCTGACTTCCACTACCCTACACGAGGTAACGGACCTTCCCGCGGCAAGCAGTAACCTTGGTGATCCGCGCTACACCCGACAGGGGGATCGCGTACTGTTTATTCACCAACCGCTTTATAGTCCCGGATACCTCTAC
Source organism: Lewinella sp. IMCC34183 (assembly GCF_003390915.1). Taxonomy (GTDB): domain Bacteria; phylum Bacteroidota; class Bacteroidia; order Chitinophagales; family Saprospiraceae; genus Neolewinella. Next base: position 90,098 of record NZ_QMEM01000013.1, read on the forward strand.
GCCACGGACGGCACCCCCGAGGGGACTGAAATGCTCATCCAGCTATACCCCGGCTATACCACACGGAAATTAAACAGTATAGGCGACCGGGTCTGGATCGAATTCACTAGCTCCAGCAGCAACACCGACACTGCACCCTACGCCTTTACCGACGGTACGCCCGAGGGGTCGCAATTGAGGTGGCCCGCGGAGGAGATAGACCGGCTGGAAGATCCGGTGGCCCTACCCTTCGGCGTAGTTGCCAGGGGCACGTCCGCGAATGGGGAGGAAATGTACCTACTCAACCGTGATCTTACCGCCGCTTCTCCCCTGAGGCAGACAATCCCCAGCCTTCCGCCCGGGACGCTCATGGATTTCCAGCTGCGGGGAGAGAAGGCCTATTTCATGCGCCGGGGCAGTAGGTGGGAAAGCTCGATGTGGGAACTGGACATCGCCACCCGGGAGGCCAGGGAGGTGCTTGACCTCAACCCTGCGGAAGACAAAGTATTTACCTACGATTTGAGCCCCCTGGGCGAATTCTGGACGTACACCGTTTTTGACTGCATCGATGGTACCAGTTCGTTACACCGTACCGACGGAACCGCCGGGGGAACCTTCCGGCTTACCGAGAACCCGAATATGCGGTTCCACGGTTTGTACTCCCGGGGTAGCGGGGTGATCGGCCGTACGGGTATGCGCTTCTTCCCGGCGTACCTGCCGGAGACCGGCATAGAACTCTGGCGCACCGACGGCACCGTAGCGGGTACCTTCGCGGTCGATGACCTCTACCCGGGGACGGTAGAGTCTCGGCTGTCCAATCTAACCATCTGGAAAGACGGCATCCTGTTTACCGCTGAAAGTCCGCTCTACGGGAGCGAGGTGTTCTTTTCCAGTGGTAGTGCCGGGAGCGCGGAGATTGTTGTTGACATCAACACCGAGACGAGCGGTTCTAAACCCCGACCACGGGCCGTGGTCGGTCGACGACTTGTCGTGGAGGCCACAACGCCAGGCACGGGCACCGAATTATTTACCGTCGATACGGCGGGAAAGGTCGAACTACTCATAGATGCAGTATGGGGCAAGTGGGGCAGCTTTCCAGATGTCTTTGCGGATTCCCTATCCGATACCGGCCTGATCGTAACCAACAGCAACTGGGGAAACTACCTATACCGGACGGACGGCACGCCGGGAGGAACGGTACGCCTGGACGCCCGGGGACAACTCAATCCAACCGGCCCGATCAGTGGGCCCGGCCAGATCGGTGACGCGCTCTACTTCCTCAAGATCATCGGCCGGAGTGAAAATCTTCTTGCCTACGACGCCGCTACGGATAGCTTCAAAATCGTAAAAGTGATCAACCCGTATTCGGACGGCATCATTCCCGGCCCCGCCTTCGCTACGCTCAACGACAGCGTGCTACTGTTTCGGGCCGAAAACCGCGACGGGGAGGTCGAACTCTGGCGAACGGACGGAACGGAGGAGGGAACCTACACCATCAAGGGTACCGTGGAACAGCCTGCTTACGGTCCACTTGAGAATGTGAGCTTCCCCGTGGTAGCCGACGGCGTAGCCTACTTCCGGGCAATCAAATACAATCCGAGACTCTGGCGTACCGATGGTACCGAGGCGGGCAGTTGGGAACTGCGCGGCAGCGAACGACTGGCGTGGCCGGAAGACGTATTTCTTTTTGGGGACCGGGTTCACTTTCCGGCCGGCCCCGACGACAATCGGAAACTGTACACGACCGGCGGGGAACGTGATGATGTCCTTCCCTCCCCCATCACGGAAGGTAGCGTCTACGAGGCCCTGGAGCAGTTCACCTCCTTCGGTCGGCAACTGGTGTTTACGGCGACCACGGCGGACGCGGGCAACGAGCTCTGGGTGACTTCCGACCCGGAGAGCGCCGCCATACCGCTGGGCGACCTGAATGCGGGTCCCGCCGATGCCCGGCCCCTGGACCTCTACGCGTACAACGACTCGACGCTGCTGTTCTCGGCCTTCGTCCCGGAACTGGGCCGCGAACTCTGGACGTCGGACGGTACGGCGGAAGGCACGGTGGTGGTGGCGGACATGAATCCGGGAACGGCTTCCGCCGATCCGCGGGACTTCCTGCGCTACGGTGATTTCGTCTACTTCTCCGCCGACGACGGGCGCATCGGGCACGAGTTGTGGAAATATTCACCCGCGGACTTGGACAACGACGGCACCATCGACGGATCCTGCGCGCCGGGCGCGGGCTGTCCGGATCCGGACAAAAGCACGGCTACCACCGGGCCGGAACCCATGCACCTCTCCGTCTTCCCAAACCCCACGGCGGAAGTGCTGATCGTGGAGACCGCAGCCTACGGAAACCTGCGGTTGCAGCTCTTCCGGACCGACGGGCGGCAGGTCCTTTCCACCCGCAACAGCGGCCGAACGCACCTGCTGGATGTGCGCCACCTGCCCGCCGGGACGTATGTGCTGCGGGTAAGCGGTGATTCCCTCCGTGTCGGGGCGAGCCGTCTGGTCACGGTGCTGCGCTAGCCGCACCCGCCGGGCATCCCGCGAACGGCTTTGCTGCGATACCGTACAGCAGTGCAGCGCTTTGTCCGGGGCGCAGGCCGCACAGTCGCGTGGTCAGCCGGCAAACGAAAAGGGCGCGGCAACGTAACTGTTGAGTATCTTTTCAACTAATGGTAAGGAGTGTGCGTTAATCAAGACCCGGTAGAAAGGTGGTGAGCCTGCCACCATTGTACCTTGATTAGCTTATCTTTGCGTTGCACTCGGATAGCGTTCCGAAAGTTGTCTCCCAACGCAGCGCCAGGCATAGGGGGAAATCCGGCTTTTTAGGGTTGTTCTGAATGGCCCCGCGGTAGCACTCTGCGGTAAAATAATGACGTGCTTAAAAGATCGAATGAGTAAACGACTAATTAAAGTAGCGAAGGAATTGAACGTGGCCACCTCGACGATCGTCGAGTTCCTGACCGGTAAGGGCTTCGAGATCGAGAACAAACCGATCGCGCAAGTCAGTAACGAGATGGAATCCGCCGTGCGTCAGGAGTTTGCCAAGGCGATATCCGACAAGGAAAAAGCACGCAAGATGGAGTTCGGTACGCGCCCCACCGCGCCGCCTCCGCCGCCGCCGCCCGCCGTACGAGCTACTCCGCCGCCGCCGCCGCCCCAGCCCCGCCCGGTCAACACGCCGGCACCCCCACCCGTGCAGCAGGTAAAGCCCGCGGCCAAGGCTACTCCGCCCACTCCCCCCGCACCCGCGGACCCGCCCAAGAAGCAGGAGACGCCCCCTACCGAGCAAAAACGTGAGGTACCCGGCCTGAAGGTGATGGGCAAGATCGACCTGGACGCCAACAAGCGCCGGCCGGCTCCCAAGAAGGAGGCTCCCAAACCCGAGCGGAAGCCCGCGCCGAGCCCCCCCAAACCGGCCGCCAAGCGCGCTCCCGCCGAGGAGCCCGCCCCGCAGCCCGCTAAGCCGGCCCCCGCCAAACCTACCCCCGCAGAACCGGTCACGAAGGTGGAATCCACCACCGAGAAGCCCGACCTGCACAAGACAGCCGAGCCCAAGCTCCGCGGCCTCAAGGTGCTCGGTAAGATCGAGATCAAGAAGCCCGAGAAGCGGACCAGCTCCGACGACGGGCGGAAGAAGCGCAAGCGCAAGAAGATCACTACCGGCCCACCCCAGACCGGCGGTGGAAGATCCGGTGGCGGCCGCAACGATCGCCGCGGTGGCGGTCGCAACGACGAGCCCCGCGAAGTCTCGGCCAAGGACATCGAAGACAAGATCAAGGCCACCATGGCCCGCCTCCAGGGCGGCGGCGGCAAGAAGAAGCGTCAGCGCCAACGGCGGGACAACCGCGACCGCATCCGCGAGAAGCAGGAGGCAATGATGGACGAGCAAACCGAAAACCTGCTCCAGGTTACGGAATTCGTCACCGCACAGGAACTGGCCAACATGATGGACGTCGGTATCGGTGAGGTAATCACCGCCTGTATGAACGCCGGCGTGATCGTCTCCATCAACCAGCGTCTTGACGCCGAGATTATCGAACTCGTGGCCGAGGAATTCAACCACGAGGTGGAGTTTATCAACGTCGACGAATCCGAAGAGGAAGAGGAAGAATACGAGGACGAGCCCGAAGACCTGCAGTCCCGTCCGCCGATCGTGACCGTCATGGGCCACGTCGACCACGGTAAGACCTCGCTGCTCGACCGTATCCGCGACGCCAACGTGATCGCCGGTGAGGCCGGGGGTATCACCCAGCACATCGGTGCCTACGAGGTAACGCTGCCCGACGGCCGCGAGATCACCTTCCTCGATACCCCGGGTCACGAAGCCTTTACGGCCATGCGTGCCCGCGGTGCGAAGGTGACCGACATCGCGATCATCATCATCGCCGCTGACGACAACGTGATGCCCCAGACCAAGGAGGCCATCAGCCACGCGGAAGCGGCCGGCGTACCCATGATCTTCGCCATCAACAAGATCGACCGTCCCGGTGCCAACCCCGACAAGATCAAGACCGAGCTCGCCTCCATGGGCTACCAGGTCGAAGAATGGGGTGGCAAATACCAGTCACAGGACATCAGCGCCCTTAATGGCGTCGGTATCGAGGACCTCCTCGAGAAAGTGCTGCTGGAAGCCGAAATGATGGAACTGACCGCCAACCCCGACCGCCCCGCCGTCGCCACCGTACTGGAGGCCTCGCTGGAGAAGGGCCGGGGCTACGTGACCAAGATCCTGGTTCAGCACGGTACCCTGCGCGTGCAGGATATCCTGGTGGCCGGTGAGGCCAGCGGCCGGGTGCGTGCCATGTTCAACGAGCGCAACAAGCGCGTCAAGGAAGTCGGTCCCGGCTCCCCGGTGCTGCTGCTCGGTCTGGACGGTGCCCCGCAGGCCGGTGAGATCCTCAAGGTCATGCCCAGCGAGCAGGAAGCCCGGCAGCTTGCCAGCCGCCGTGCTCAGATCAGCCGCGAACAGGCCAACCGCGCCGCCAAGCGCGTCTCGCTCGACGAGATCGGCCGTCGTCTCGCCCTGGGTACCTTCAAGGAGCTTAACCTGATCGTGAAAGGTGACGTGGACGGTTCCGTAGAGGCCCTGTCCGATTCGCTCATTAAGCTTTCGCAGGAAACCGTACAGGTCAACGTGATCCACAAGGCTGTCGGCCAGATCATCGACTCGGATATCCTGCTCGCTACCGCCTCGGATGCCATCATCGTCGGCTTCCAGGTACGCCCCAGTTCTTCGGCCCGCAAGCTGGCCGAGCGCGAAGGCGTCGAGATCAAGACCTACTCGATCATCTACGAAGCGATCGACGAAATCAGCAGCGCCATCGAGGGAATGTTGGAGCCTACCCGCGAAGAGAAGACTACCTGTCAGGTGTCCGTCCGCGAGGTCTTCAAGATCTCCAAGGTCGGTACCATCGCCGGCTGTTACGTCGACGAAGGCAAGATCTCCCGCAATACCCTGATCCGCGTGATCCGCGACGGTATCGTCATCTTCCCCCTGAAGGAGGGACAGACCGGCGAACTCGCCAGCCTCAAGCGCTTCAAGGATGACGTGAAGGAAGTCCGCGCCGGCATGGAGTGTGGTCTTAACATCAAGAACTTCAACGACATCAAGGAAGGCGATATCATCGAAGGCTACGAGATCGTCGAGATCAAGCAGAAGATGCAGGCCAATTAGCCAAGGATTGATAGAGTGGAAGGATTAAGGGATTGATGTTTCCACCACCGAATTAGACACATAGGGTCGGAGCCACGGGCTTCGGCCCTTTTTTGTGCAGGAGTGCCCCCCGGCGAGGGAACTTCGCCCCTACCGCGCGTTAGAAACTGCGGTAGCCCCCTCAATCCATCCTCCCTTCCATCCACCAATCCATAACCAGATGTGCGGCAGATACTCAGTAGTAATCGACGAAGCCAAGCTGCGCAAGCAGTTTACCAAGGATTTGGTCACTCCGCCCGGTGGGCTACCTACGAATTACAATATGGCACCGACCCAGGACGGGCTGGTGATCACGGACGCCGCGCCGGACCGCCTGTCCGCGTTCCGGTGGGGACTGGTTCCCTTCTGGGCGAAGGACGTGAAGATCGGAGCCCGCATGATCAACGCGCGCCGGGAAGGAATCGAGGATAAGCCCAGCTTTCGCAAGCCCATCCGCGAGCGGCGCTGCCTGGTGATCGGCGACAGCTTCTACGAGTGGAAGCGGCACGACGGCGGCAAAACCCCGTACCGCATACGACCGGCCGACGGGCAGTTGCTGGTCATGGCCGGGATCTGGGAACAGTGGAACGGTGATGGTGAGGACGTGTACACCTACTCCATAATAACGGGCGCACCCAACCGGGAAATGCAGTCGATCCACGACCGCATGCCGATGCTGCTTACGCACGGAGAGGCCCAGAGCGCGTGGCTCGACCGGGACGCCCCCCTCCCGGATGTTCTCGAACTCCTGCGCACCCCGCCCGACGGTACGCTCGAAGCGTACACTGTAAGTCCGGAGGTCGGCAACGTACGGAATAACGGACCTTCCCTGCACGAACCCGCAGCCTGAGTCCACAGTACCTTAGGCGTACAGCAACACCCCGCCCCCCGTGCCTTCACCTACCCAACGCATCGTCCGTGCTACCGCCGCGGACATTCCGATCATCGAGCAGCTGGCCCGGCAAGTCTGGCCCGTTACCTTCGGCCCGATCCTCTCGCCGGCGCAGATCGACTACATGCTGGACCGCATGTACCGGCCGGAAGCCCTGAAGCAGCAACTGGCTGACGGGCACGTTTTCCACCTGCTGCTCGACGGGGAAGGGCCGGTAGCGGGTGCCTATACGACCGGAACGGTACGGTACCGTCCGGTCGGCTACGTAAGTCATCAGCTGAACTACCTGCGCGACACCACCAAGATCCATAAACTATATGTGCTGCCGGAAACGCAGGGGAAAGGCTACGGCCGCTTGTTGGTCCGCAAGGTCGAGGGGCTGGCGCGCCGGTCGGGCCAAAAGGCCCTGCGCCTTGACGTCAACTACCAGAATCCAGCGATTGCATTCTACGAGCGTTTGGGCTTTGAAAAGCTGGAACGCTACGACACCGATATCGGTGATGGTTTCCTCATGGAAGATTGGGTAATGATAAAACTGTTAACCTGACAATTCACCTTGCTGAATGTCCGTTGTATACACAACAGTGCTTATAAACACATTTACACTATCACCTCACCAAGGTGAATTTGGCTAGATTTTTTACGAGACGCTACATACAGACACTCTTTCAGTTTTGACCCGTTTTTTTTCTTTACAACACAGTTTTAGTAATTAGATCTTCGATGGCCGCTGCCGCTCCTTTTGGAGGGCAGCGGGCCACCGATTTTCTCTCCCCCCCCCCCCCCGCTATCCAAGGTTGTACATAACCTTTTACTACCCGCCCCGGACCTATCCGGCTGCGGCATTTTTTGTATTCCAGTTTTAGACACTTCCAAACACAATCCAATGAAATTTTCTTACGCCGCCCTGGCCCTCCTGCTATTGCTGGTTGGCCAAGAGGCCTCGGCGCGCAACGTCGCGACCGTTTCTTCCACCGAAGGGTGGAGCCTCACCGTAACCCTGAAGTATACCGGGATGCGGATGACTAACCCCCAGAACGACTGTAAATGGGGGTTCAATTATAAACTCGATATGGACTACAAAGTCTCCTACAGCGACGGCGGTGGAGCCCGTATGTGGTACATAGGTGCCGGCGGTGGTTGCTTTACCGATGACGGCACCGTGGGAATCCCCGAATACCAAAGCCGCTGGGGCAATATCTCCTCTCCGGAAAAATGGAGTGCCACCCGAACCAAATGCCATCGCGTAGACTACGCGGAATACGAGTGCCGTACGGTATTCCTGACCGTAAGTGGCCCGGGCATTCCCGAACAGACCGTAGCCATGCCCTACCTGGCGGCTCCCGCCCAGCAGCAGATTCTGCCGGTCTCCCTGCGGGACTTCACGGCCACCTCCGGACCTGCCGGCGTACTGTTAGCCTGGTGGACCGACGCGGAAAGCAATAACAGCCACTTCATCATCCAGCGGTCCGCTGACGGTATCGACTGGCACCGGATCGCGGAAGTCCCGGGACACGGCAATAGCGCTACTGTGAGCGACTACACCTTCGAAGATGCCTCTCCGGTAATAGATCGTGCCTTTTACCGGCTCGTACAGGTGGACCGTACCGGAACGCAATCCCTGTCTACCGTTGCTTCCGTTACGGACGGGGCGGGCTTAGGCGCGCTGGAGGTATATCCCAATCCCGCGGCAGACCGCCTTTTCGTATCCGCAACAGAACCCATTGCGCTGTTTGACCTAAGCGGCAGGGATATTACCCCCTACGTAAACGTAACCGCGACGGCCGGCCACGCCTACTCCGTAGACGTTTCCGGGCTGATGGCGGGGGTGTATCTAGTCCGCTCCGGGTCGCGTGCCCGCCGCTTCGTACATCTCTAGGGCTTATACCCGTTCGTAGCGGGCACGGATGAACATAAATAGACCGTAGGCGAGCAATCCTAGTCCCATGATGGCGAGCAGCACCTGTCCGTACGTCTGGTCCTCGATATAGGAGAGCGATTCGCCTACGCCCTTGAACTGGCTGGGATCATCCATGAGCGCCGCGCGAAAGAGGAAATAGGATATGATGCCATACACGACGAAACGGGCGGTGAGGCCGACCTCGCCGGTCTTTTCGAAGGTTTCCCGCTGTTCCTCGTTGAGTTGCAATCCCTTGATCCCCTCCATGTGCTTGTCGGTAATGGCGCGGTATAACTGGAAAATGGCGACCCCGGCCATGATGACGGCGATGAGGCCGACGACGTAGGGGCCCCAGCTGTTGGACAGGATACGGGCAATAATGTCCTGCTTGTTGGAGCCGCCACCGCCGCCACTGCCGAGGGCCAGCTTGAAGGCGTAGACGCTCAGCACGCCATAGGCCGTACCACTGACGGCGTAGCCGATGCGTTTGGCAATTCCTTCCTTGTCGTCGCCCTCGTTTTCCTTGTCCTTCACGGCCGTGTACCATCGCCAGCTACAGTAGGCGAGCAGGCCGAGGCCGATGAGGAAGAGGAGTATGTTACCGAACGGATTGGTGCCGATCCACTCGATCATGGCCTTCGGGCCACCGGTTCCGCCTTCTCCGGCGCCGCCAATAACACCGATGAGCGCGAAAATTCCGATAAGCGAATAAACGACGCCCTTCGCGGTATAACCGGCGGTAAACAGCTTGTTTTGGGTAGATAAACTTAGTGCCATGCGTGTGTTTATTACTATAATGGCAAAATTCCGTCCGGATGTTCGGAATTTTGGTGGTCGGGCGGCGGCGCGCGGGTGCAAGGAATTTTGGTTTACCTTTGCCGTCTTTTAGGATAGGGCGGTGCGCAGCGTTGCGTTTCCCGCTTCCAAAGCCACCAACTAATGGCCGTAGACGTACTTCTGGGTCTCCAGTGGGGAGACGAAGGCAAAGGCAAGATCGTAGACGTTCTTGCCCCCCGCTATGACATCATCGCCCGCTTTCAGGGCGGACCCAATGCCGGGCACACCCTCATTTTCGACGGAAAAAAGTTCGTGCTCCACACCGTTCCCTCGGGCATCTTCCGCACCGAGCAGCACAACCTGATCGGTAACGGGGTGGTCATCGACCCCATCACGCTCAGCAAGGAACTCGACGAACTTGACAAGGCGGGGATCGACTACGCCGACCGCCTGTTCGTGGCCCGCAAGGCCCACCTGATCCTGCCTACCCACCGGCTACTGGACGCCGCCCGCGAGAACGCCAAGGGCGAACGCAAGATCGGATCCACCCTGAAGGGCATCGGGCCGACCTATATGGACAAGACGGGGCGCAATGGCATGCGCGTCGGTAACCTGGAGGCACCCGACTTCCGCGACCGCTACGAGCGCCTCAAGGAGAAGCACCTCCAGCTGGTGGGACTGTACCCCTATATGGAGTTCGATCTGGCCAAGGAAGAAGAATCCTGGTTCAGGGCCGTGGACCGCTTGCGCAAATTGCCCTTCGTCGACGGCGAATTCTATATCAATAACGCCCTGCGCGACGGCAAGAAGATCCTGGCGGAGGGTGCACAGGGCAGCATGCTCGATATCGACTTCGGCACCTACCCCTACGTCACCTCCTCCAACACCATCACGGCGGGCGTCTGTACCGGCCTGGGTATCGCCCCCCAGAAGATTGGCGAGGTAATCGGCATCACCAAGGCGTACTGCACCCGCGTCGGCGGCGGCCCCTTCCCCACCGAATTGCACAATGAGACCGGTGAATTCCTGCGCAAGGAAGGTGCTGAGTTCGGTGCCACCACCGGACGGCCCCGCCGCTGCGGCTGGATCGATCTGGTACAGCTACGGTACACCATTATGCTGAGCGGGGTTACCCAGCTCGTCGTGACCAAGGTGGACGTACTCAACAAGTTCGAAACCATCCGGGCCGCCGACGCTTACCGGATAGACGGCGAGGTCAGCCGGGAACTCCCCTTCGACCTCGTCCACGAAAACTACGAACCGGTCTATACCGACATCGCCGGCTGGAACAGCGACCTGTCCGGCGTCAAAGAAGAAAGCGAACTGCCCCAGGCGTGCCTCAACTACGTCAAGTACCTGGAAGACCATCTGGAGGTGCCCGTCACCATGGTTTCCACCGGCCCGGATCGGGAGGAGCTGGTAGTGCGTTAGCGTTGGTGCGTTGGTGAGTTGCTGCATTGCTGCGTTGGCCCGCACGGCCTGAGCTCCCGCTTCGCTCGTCAGTGAGCCGGAGCCCTGCGGGCAACGCAGTAATTCACCAACGCAGTAAATCACCAACTCAGAAGTGGTTCCACCCCTGGGCGGTGATAGGGTGAATATTCCCCCCCTTGGTGTGCAGTTTGACGCCGTCTTCCCGGGCCACGATCTCGCCGGCAATGTAGATGTCGGGTAGGAAGCGGATCTTTTCCGTGTCCTTGGGGTCGATGGTGAACAGCAATTCGTAGTCTTCTCCGCCGGACAGGGCCGTGGTGATTGGGTCCAGGTTGAACTCCAGCGCCTGCATTTGCGCGTCGTTGGAGATGGGCACGCCGCTCTCTTCGATGATGGCTCCGACATTAGAAGCTTTGCAAATGTGGAAGATCTCGCTGGCGAGGCCGTCGCTGATGTCGATCATGGCGGTGGGCACGATGCCTTCCTTGGCGAACGTGTCAATCATATCGGTACGGGCCTCGGGCCGGAGTTGACGGGCCAGCAACGTGGGCGCGTATTCGCCCATATCGGGTTGCATATCCGGATTTTCCAGGAAGACCTGCTTCTCCCGTTCCAGTAGCTGCAGTCCCAGGTAGGCGCCACCGAGACTGCCGGTGATGCAGACCAGATCGCCGGGCTTGGCCCCGCTGCGGCGGGTGATCCGGCCGGCGGGTGCGCGCCCGATGGCGGTGATGCTGATGACGAGGCCTTTATTGGAACTGGTGGTGTCACCGCCGATGAGGTCTACCCCGTATTGGTCGCAGGCGGCCTTGATGCCGGCGTAAAGCTCGTCCAGTGCCTCCACGGAGAAGCGGTTGCTCAGGGCAATACTCACCGTGATCTGTTGCGGGCGGGCATTCATGGCACAGATATCGGACAGGTTGACGATGACCGCCTTGTAGCCCAGGTGCTTGAGGGGGGTATAGGTAAAGTCGAAGTGGATGCCCTCCACCAGCATATCGGTGCTGACGACGATCTGCTCGTCGCCGCCGGCGATGATCGCGGCATCATCTCCAACCCCGAGGATGGTGGCGTCCTGCTTCTTCGTGAAGCCCTTCGTCAGGTGATCAATGAGGCCGAATTCGCCGAGGGTGTTTACGTCGGTACGTTCCATACAGTAGTTCTTGGGGAGAGAACCCGCGTAGCGGGTTGAGGTTGGGGGGGGGTGGTTGGTGCGCTAGTGAATTGGTGCATTGCTGCGTTGCCCGGCAGACGGGTGCCCCTCGCTTCGCTCGGGTGGGCCACGGGTTGAGGGCGTCCCGCCCGATCCACACCCGAGTGCAGCGAGGGGCGAACTATATGCACGAAAAGCCGCGCAGCAGCCTAGCGGGTGCGAGCAAACCAATT
>NZ_QMEM01000036.1 GCF_003390915.1 Lewinella sp. IMCC34183
AGGTTCAACTCTACTGACGCGTGTCAGAGACTAAACTTGAGGTCGTCTTGCGTGCAGATTATTTAGTTCATTGCGCGGTAAATTACCTCGTCTATATGTGTTTTGCGGGCGTGGATGTCAGCCAACGAGGGCGCCTACGCAATCCGGGATCATTCGAGCACCGTCGCCAGGCTTGGAATACAAAGCTAGCCTTTGCGCCGCCAGTGAACATGGGACAAAACCCGGAGCGCAGCGCAGGCTTTTGGCCCATTGAGAACGGCGGCGCGATGGCCATTACCGTCACCCTAGTGCTTGTCTTTGACCACGGAGCCCCCGGATTGACGTAGGCGCCGTGTTGGCGGACGTGGCCGGTGCACCCTGCTTTCCTCTGGCGGATTGCGCCTTCTGCGGAGCGAAGCGCAGGTGGCCGGGCTTCAGCCCGCCACT
>NZ_QMEM01000037.1 GCF_003390915.1 Lewinella sp. IMCC34183
TCCCTCGCTTCCACCATTGAAAAACTACGCGAAGAGGATTACCGATGGCTCAGTTCTTCTCGTGACTTTCAATTCGACTGGTCGACGGAAAAAAAGAATGAGGTTTACAAAATCTGTTTGGTGGATGAAGTCAAGACCGTACTAGGCGTCATGTCGTTGACGGACATATCGGAAGAATTCCGCATACACCTCAACCTGATAGAGGTGGCCGATACCCAGCGAGGCAAGAAGAAAACCATAGACAACGTTGCCGGCTGCTTGATTGCTTTTGCGTGCCGACTGGCGTTCGCAAGCGGTTATTTAGGATTCGTTTCCCTTCAGCCAAAGACGAAACTGATTCACTACTACCAGTCCGCTTACGGCTTTCAGCAGTACGGAC
>NZ_QMEM01000038.1 GCF_003390915.1 Lewinella sp. IMCC34183
TCCCTGCCCTGCGGGAGACTCTGTGTTGATCTGTGACTGAATCTGCCGGCGCAGCCGATCTGCGGTAAGGAAGGTCTGCGTTGTTGGGTCTTTGAGTTGGTGCATTGGAGCGGTAGCCCGCATTGCTTCCGCCCCTCGCTGCGCTCGGATGCGTATGCCTTCGGGAGCGCGGAGCGCTATCCGCTAGTCTGCGTAATCCCTGCCCTGCGGGAGACTCTGTGTTGATCTGTGACTGAATCTGCCGGCGCAGCCGATCTGCGGTAAGGAAGGTCTGCGTTGTTGGGTCTTTGAGTTGGTGCATTGGTGCGGTAGCCCGCATTGCTTCCGCCCCTCGCTGCGCTCGGATGCGTA
>NZ_QMEM01000039.1 GCF_003390915.1 Lewinella sp. IMCC34183
TGGCCGACGCACCCTGCTTTCCTCTGGCGGATTGCGCCTTCTGCGGAGCGAAGCGCAGGTGGCCGGGCTTTAGCCCGCCACTTGTCGATTCGCTGCAGAATGGCGCAGTCCCGGCGATTACCGGTCAGACCTTAGCCCGGGCACGGAGATGCGCAACTAAGTTGGCATCAGGCCGCGGGCTAAAGTGCCAATGGCCGCCAACGAGGGCGCCTACGCAATCCGGGATCATTCGAGCACCGGCCCCAGGCTTGGAACACAAAGCTAGCCTTTGCGCCGCCAGTGAACATGGGACAAAACCCGGAGCGCAGCGCAGGCTTTTGGCCCATTGAGA
>NZ_QMEM01000040.1 GCF_003390915.1 Lewinella sp. IMCC34183
CACAGATTTGCTCAGATTTTCCCGCAGGGCAATGGATTTCGCGGATTGGCGACTGGCGCTGCGCGCCGCCGTAGCTCGAGAAAGCGTATCCACTGCAATTTAGTTTTCTCGTTGGCGGTTCTAACGCCCGCGTTGCTTTGGTCTCACTGCGGATTGGCTGCGCCTGCGGAATGGTTGCGCAGATTTTTCCCCAGGGTTCCCGGTTTCTCACAGATCGGCTGCGCCGCGCGGATTACCCACAGATTTGCTCAGATTTTCCCGCAGGGCAATGGATTTCGCG
>NZ_QMEM01000041.1 GCF_003390915.1 Lewinella sp. IMCC34183
CACAGATTTGCTCAGATTTTCCCGCAGGGCAATGGATTTCGCGGATTGGCGACTGGCGCTGCGCGCCGCCGTAGCTCGAGAAAGCGTATCCACTGCAATTTAGTTTTCTCGTTGGCGGTTCTAACGCACGCGTTTCTTCGGCTCACCGCGGGTTGGCTGCGCCTGCGGAATGGTTGCGCAGATTTTTCCCCAGGGTTCCCGGTTTCTCACAGATCGGCTGCGCCGCGCGGATTACCCACAGATTTGCTCAGATTTTCCCGCAGGGCAATGGATTTCGCG
>NZ_QMEM01000042.1 GCF_003390915.1 Lewinella sp. IMCC34183
CGCTGCGCTCGCTGGTAGTTCTGTAGTCTCGCTCGCTGCGCTCGCTGGTAGTTCTGTAGTCCCGCTCGCTGCGCTCGCTGGTAGTTCTGTAGTCCCGCTCGCTGCGCTCGCTGGTAGTTCTGTAGTCTCGCTCGCTTTGCTCGCTGGTAGTTCTGTAGTCCCGCTCGCTGCGCTCGCTGGTAGTTCTGTAGTCTCGCTCGCTGCGCTCGCTGGTAGTTCTGTAGTCCCGCTCGCTGCGCTCGCTGGTAGTTCTGTAGTC
>NZ_QMEM01000043.1 GCF_003390915.1 Lewinella sp. IMCC34183
GTCCGTACTGCTGAAAGCCGTAAGCGGACTGGTAGTAGTGAATCAGTTTCGTCTTTGGCTGAAGGGAAACGAATCCTAAATAACCGCTTGCGAACGCCAGTCGGCACGCAAAAGCAATCAAGCAGCCGGCAACGTTGTCTATGGTTTTCTTCTTGCCTCGCTGGGTATCGGCCACCTCTATCAGGTTGAGGTGTATGCGGAATTCTTCCGATATGTCCGTCAACGACATGACGCCTAGTACGGTCTTGACTTCAT
>NZ_QMEM01000014.1 GCF_003390915.1 Lewinella sp. IMCC34183
GCAGGAAGTTACGTTGCTGCGCCACCGGAAATACCCGCAAACACGCTGCCACTCGCTGCGCTCGCGTAGGCATCGGGCCTGGAGGCCCTCCACCCGGGGTATATCGGGTTGAGGGCCTCGGGCCCGAGCGCTACAAAGCAGGAAGTTACGTTGCTGCGCCACCGGAAATACCCGCAAACACGCTGCCACTCGCTGCGCTCGCGTGGGCATCGGGCCTGGAGGCCCTCCGCCCGGGGTATATCGGGTTGAAGGCCTCAGGCCCGAACGCTACAAAGTAGGAAGTTACGTTGCTGCGCCACCGGAAATACCCGCGAACACGCTGCCACTCGCTGCGCTCGCGTAGGCATCGGGCCTGGAGGCCCTCCGCCCGAAACTTTCGGCTTTGTATATTCGGACGAATAACATTTGAGCGTGCGATCCAGTCTACTCCTCCTTCTGATTATCCCGTTCCTCACCCGTTGCGGTAGTGAGGAACGGGAAGCGATGCTGACGATTGAGAAAGGAGACAACATTGTCTTCATCGGGAATAACCTGTGCAGCCGGATGTCCTACTTCGGCCACTTCGAGGCGGCGCTCTACCAGTTGTATCCGGAGGCCAACCTGACCGTCCGGAATATGTGCGACCCGGGCAATACCGCCGGCTTCCGGCCCCACGCCAGCCGGCCGTCACCGTGGGCCTTTCCCGGGGCGGAGGCTTACAATCCCGACCTGAGCCGGAATACCGGCAGCCAGGGCTTCTTTCCTACGGAAGACGAGTGGCTCGACTCCCTGAACGCCGACGTGGTGATCGCCTTCTTCGGCCTCAACGAAAGCTACGGCGGTGCGGCAGGGCTTACCAATTTCGCCCTGGAACTCGACAGCTTCATCCGCTACACCCAGCAACAGCGGTACAATGACGCGAGTGCCCCGCAGCTGGTCCTTATTTCACCGCTGGCGTTTGAGAACTCCACCGAACTTGACCTGCCCGACGGCGTGGCCGAGAACGAGAACCTGGAACGCTATACCCGGGCCATGGGCGATATCGCCGCCGACAATGGCGTGCCCTTCATCGACCTCTACCATCCTTCCCACGACTGGATGGCGGCGGGCGAACGCCTAACTACCGACGGCATCAGCCTTAACGACGCGGGTTACCGGAAACTAGCCGCTTTTCTCTCGGGACGACTCTTTGGCTCCGTGCCGGAGGAGGAGGATCCCGAGTTACTGGCCCGCGTGAAGGAAAAGAATCACTTCTGGCTCCTCGACTTCAAGATGCCCAACGGCGTACATGCCTACGGCCGCCGCTACAACCCGTACGGGCCGGACAACTACCCCTACGAAAAGGAAAAGGTGAGCCAGCTGACCGTCAACCGTGACGCGGCGATCCGCGCCCACCTGCGGGGGGAAACCTACGACCAGGCCGCCGCAGACCAGCGGACGCTCCCCCTGCCCCCCGTGGAAACCAACTACGCCGTGGAGCCGGCCGACTCCGTGGAGTACCTCTACGGCGAAGCGGCCCTGGCTACCTTCACCACGGCGCCGGGCTTCGAGATCGAGCTCTTTGCCTCGGAACGGGAATTCCCCGAGCTGGCCAACCCCTGCCAGATGAACTGGGACGACCGGGGGCGCCTCTGGGTCAGCCTCATGCCCAGCTACCCCCACTACAAGCCCGGCGACGCCCTGCCCAACGATAAGCTGGTCATCCTGGAGGATACCGACGGCGACGGGCGGGCCGACGAACTCAAGGTTTGGGCCGACAGCCTCCACCTGCCCGTGGGCTTCGAATTTGCCAACGGCGGCGTGTACGTCTCACAGGGTACCAACCTGATGTTCCTGCGGGATACCGACGGCGACGACCGGGCCGACTCCCGCGAGATCGTGATGAGCGGCTTCGACGACCACGATACCCACCACAACATCAGCGCCTACGAGGCCGACCCCGGCGGCGGCATCTATATGGGTGAGGGCGTCTTCCTCCACACCAACGTGGAGACGCCCTACGGACCGGTACGCGGCACCAACGGCGGCTTCTACCGCTTCGACCCTGCACGGCGCTACCTGGAACGGACGGCCCAGATTTCCATCCCCAATCCCTGGGGCATCATCTTTGATGAATGGGGGCAACCGATCTTCGCCCACACCAGCGGACCGCGGGTGCAATGGATGCTCCCCTCCACGATGCGCAACGTCTACGGCGTAGAGTCACCGATGGCCGAGGACCTCATCGAGCCCGACCACCGCGTGCGGCCTACCTCGGGACTGGAGATCGTCTCCAGCCGCCACTTTCCCGAAGAGATGCAGGGCGACCTGCTGATCAACAATACCATCGGCTTTTTGGGTACCAAGCAGCACCGGGTGATCGACAAGGGCGCGGGCTTCACCACCCGCTGGCGGCAGGACCTGGTGACGAGCACCGACCCCAACTTCCGCCCCGTGGACATGGAGTTCGCCCCCGACGGGAGCCTCTACCTCGTGGACTGGCACAACGTCCTGGTGGGTCACATGCAGCACAACGCCCGCGATCCCCTGCGCGACCACGTCCACGGACGCATCTACCGCATCACCTACCCGGAACGGCCGCTGGTCGAAGCGCCCGAGGTGGAGGGAGCCTCGGTGACCACCTTGCTAGATAACCTCAAGCTGCCGGAGTACCGCGCCCGCTACCGTACCCGCCGCGAATTGCGGGAGCACGATGCCACGGAAGTAATGCCGGCCCTGAAGGCATGGGTAGCGGACCTCGACCGCAACGACGAAAACTACGAGAAGTACGTGCGCGAAGCCCTGTTCGTCAGCTGGGGTGCGCACTCCATAGACGAGAAACTGCTGGACGCGGCGAGCACCGCCGAAAACTACCGCCTGCGCGCCGCCGCCGCCCGCGTGGTCCGTTACCTGGGCTACCAGTTAGAGGATGACACGCAGCGGCTGACCGCCTTCGCCAAGGATCCTCACCCGCGGGTCCGCATGGAGGCCATCGTCGGTGCCAGCTGGCTGCCTCCCGCCGCGGGAGAACCCGTGCTGGCCGCCGCCGAAGCGCAGGAGCTGGACCCCTTCAGCCGCGAGGTACTGCTGAACGCCCGCGCGCAGATGAACAACAACGCCTACGTTGCGCCCGCCACCTCCGTAGCGGAGAAGCCCGACAGCCCGATCGCCCGGGCCTACGCGCTCGGCGAGGAGATCTTCGAGCGGGAGGGCTACTGCGGCACCTGCCACCAGCAGGACGGGCGGGGACTGGCCGCCACCGGCTATCCGCCCCTGGCCGGATCGCCGTGGGTCACCGGGGAAAAGAAACGCCTGATCAAGCTGGTCATGCACGGTCTCTACGGTCCGCTGGAAGTGAACGGTAAAAGCTACGACGGACAGGTACCCATGACCGCCTACGGCGGCCTCATGAGCAACGAGGAAATGGCCGCCGTACTCACCTACGTGCGCAACGCCTTCGGCAACGAAGCGCCGATGATCGCGCCGGAAGACATCGACGCCATACGGACCGCCACGGCCGGCCGGAAGGAGATGTACCGCGCCGGCGACCTGCTGGAGGAACATCCCTTCCCCGCAGCAACGAAGAAATAACCCAAGATGAATACCCTACGCAGCCTGTTCGCCCTGCTCCTGGCCACGGCCCTCTGCACCTGCGGCCCCGCCACCCCCGATAGGGTAGCGGCCACGGAAAGCACCCCCCCACCAAAGATCGTCTTCGTGACCGGCGACGAGGAGTACCGCTCCGAGGAATCCATGCCCATGCTGGCCGCCATCTTAGAGCGGGAGCTGGGCGCCGAAACCGTGGTGGGCTACTCGCTGGACAGCGCGGGCTACATCGCCCCCAATAACGTGTACCACATCAGCGAGCTCGACGAGCTGGCGGACGCCGACCTGATGGTGGTCTTCACCCGCTTCCGGCAGCTGCCCGCCGACCAGGCCCGCAAGATCACCGACTACGCCGAGAGCGGGCGCCCCATAGTGGGGTTCCGGACGTCCACCCACGCCTTCCGCTATACCGAGCCGCAGGACAGCAGCCTGATGGTGCTGAACAACGCGTGGCCCACGAAGGTCTTCGGGCAACAGTGGATCACCCACCACGGGCACTTCGCCGACGGCCACGGCCGCCTGACCGATGTCACGCTGGTCGACGCACGCGCAGACAGCCCCATCCTCAACGGCGTGAAGCCCTTCGAGGCCTACTCCTGGCTCTACCACGTCGACGGCGGCGACTGGAAACTGAGCGGCGACAGCGAACCGCTGCTGATGGGCCACAGCCTGCGTTCCAACCACGAGGCGGAGGGTCGGCTCGACGAGTTTCCGCTCGACAACCCTGTCGCCTGGACCAAGACCTACACGGGCGACAGCGGCCGGGCGGCCCGGGTCTTCTTCACTACGCTCGGCCACCCCTTCGACTTCAGGGAGGAGTCGATGCGCAAACTCGCCCTCAACGGCATCTACTGGGCGCTCCGCCGGGAAAGTGAAATTCCGGGCGGCGGAGTGAAGGCGGAATTCGTCACGCCATACGAACCGAACAATTCGGGCTTCGGGGAGGAGTACAAGGCCGGGGTGAAGCCACAACCGACCAACGATTAGCGGTGCAGACTCTGATACAGCTCCTGGACGAGGCGGGCCTCTTCACCGGCCACCGTACCCTGCGGCGCGGCGAGTACCTGATGCTCGCCGGACAGCGGGATCGCAACCTCTACTACGTGGAGAGCGGGACCCTCGTGGTCACGGTGGTGATCAACGACGAGGAGCAGTGTACGCGCTTCGGATACGCGGGCGAGGTAGTCGCGGCCATCGACAGCCAGGTCGGTGGGGAACCTTCGAAGTTCGGTATCAAGGCGCTCCGCAAGAGCGTGCTCCGGGTAGCAAACTATGGAGCCTACCACGATTTCATGCGCGCGGACCCCGATCGGCATGCGGCCTACGAGGCGTCCCTGGGATGGCTGATCTGCGGGCTGCTGGAACGGGAGATCGACCTGCTCACCCCCAGTCCGGAAGAACGCTACCGCCGGGTACTGGAACGAAGCCCCCGGCTGTTCCAGGAAGTGCCGGCCAAGTACATCGCCAACTACCTGCGGATGACGCCGGAAACCCTGTCGCGTCTAAAGAAGGGCGCGGGCTAAATCTTGCGTTGGATCAAGATCGCCCCCCGACGCCCCCCCTACTTTTGTAAGCATGAAAGCAAGATCAGCCACCGAACTCCTCGACCATCTGGAAACGCGCACCGAAGAAAATCTTTCGCTGGCCCGTACCCTGGCCCAGTTGCCTACGGAGCAGCTGCGGAAGCGGCCCGCGGCCGACCGCTGGAACGCGCTGGAGTGCCTGGAACACCTCAACCGCCTGAACGGCCCCTACCACGCGCGCATCTTTGCCGCGCTGGAAGCGGCCGGTGACAAACCGGCGGTTGCCACCTTCACCAGTACCTGGATCGGCAACAAACTGGCGAGCAGCATGAAGCCGGTTCAGGGAACCCGGCCGGTACCGACCACCAAAAAGATGAACCCACGGGGTGCCGTGCTCGACCGCTCGATTCTCGATCGGTTCCTGGCGGACGAGCGGCAGCTGCGAAACTTTATCGAACGTGCCCGGGAGGTTGACCTGAACCGCGTCAAAATCCGTTCGCCGCTGGCCTGGATCATCCGCCTGCGGCTGGGCGATGCCCTGCGGTTATTGACCTACCACGACTGGCGGCACCTGGAGCAGGCCTGCCGCGCCGTCGGGGTACCGGTGCCGCAAAGCGCGGGGCGGTAAAGTGGGTCGGAGAAGTTTTTCCGCCATCGGCTTGCAAGGTTTGTCCGCTTATTCCTACCTTTGCATCCGCTTAAACCGGGAATGCCCGGGAAACGAGCGATATCAGGTGCGGTAGCTCAGTTGGTAGAGCAATGGACTGAAAATCCATGTGTCGGCGGTTCGATTCCGCCCCACACCACATGATTCTTGGAGTTCACCATCATCATTCCGTCGTTTCTCGCCCCGTCGGCGAGCGGTAGTTTGGTGCGATAAACTTTATACTCCACAAACCTATTGCTCAGAGGTCCGCCGGGAAAGCCCGGCGGACCTCTTTGTTTTTACCCTGTTCCCTTTCTGTTTGGGAAATAGCCCATGCACTGCCGCCGGCGGACTCCCCGGGGCCATTTACCACAGAACAACCGCACTTCCCCACAAATGCCAACCACGCCCCCCCTCCGTATTGCCGTTCAGAAATCAGGCCGCCTGCTCGACGAGTCCATCGAGCTGCTCAAGGAATGCGGCATCAAGATCGATAACGGCCGCGACCAGCTCAAGGCCCCGGCCCGCAACTTCAACGCCGAGGTACTGTACCTGCGCAACAGCGACATCCCCCAGTACATCCAGGACGGCGTGGCCGACATCGGCATCATCGGCGAGAACACCCTCATCGAGAAGGAAAAAGACGCGGAGGTAGTGCAGAAACTAGGCTTTTCCAAGTGCCGCCTAAGCCTGGCGACCCCCCGCGGCAGCCAGTACAGTGGTCCCGAAAGCCTCAATGGCCGCCGGATCGCCACCAGCTACCCCAACAGCCTGCGGGCCTTCCTGAAAAAACACGACATCGACGCCGAGATCCACGAGATCAGCGGCTCGGTGGAGATCGCCCCCAATATCGGCCTGGCCGACGCGATCTGTGACCTGGTTTCCACCGGCAGTACCCTGTTTAAAAACGGACTGGAGGAACAGGACATCATTTTGAAATCCGAGGCTGTCATCGCCGCCAGCCCCCGCATCGACGACGCCCGCCGCGCAATCCTCGATCAGCTGGTGTTCCGCGTAAAATCAGTCCTTGCCGCCCGCAACCAGAAGTACCTGCTGATGAACGTACCTAACGGCAGCATCCGGCAGGTCACCGAAATGCTTCCCGGCATGCGCTCCCCCACCGTACTGCCCCTCGCCGAGGAGGGCTGGTCGAGCGTCCACACCGTGATCGCCGAGGATAAGTTCTGGGACATCATCGACCGCCTCCGCGCCGCCGGAGCGGAAGGTATCCTCATCGTACCCATTGCAAAAATGATTCTCTAAGCATGAAGATCTACGACAACCCCGCCGCCGACGCCTGGGAGCCCCTCCTGCAGCGCCCGGCCAACGACCTGGAGAATCTCGAGGAGATTGTGCGCGCCGTCATGCAGGCGGTCAAGTACCGCGGCGACGATGCCCTGCGCGACTATACCGCCCGCTTCGACAAGGTCGAGTTGCGCGACTTCGCCGTCTCCCCGGCCATGATCGACGCCGCGGAGCGCCAGGTGCCCGAGGAGCTGAAGCAGGCCATCCAGACCGCCAGGCAGAACATCGAGACCTTCCACCAGAGCCAGCAGTTGCAGGAAGAAGTGGTGGAGACCATGCCGGGCGTCCTGTGCTGGCGGGAAAGCCGGGCCATCGATCGGGTCGGCCTCTACATTCCGGGCGGCACGGCTCCCCTGTTCAGCACGGTACTGATGCTGGCGGTCCCGGCCCGGCTCGCGGGTTGCCGGGAGATCGTGCTCTGCTCGCCGCCCGACCGGTCCGGCAACATTCACCCCGCCATCCTTTACGCCGCCCGCCTCTGCGGGATCACGCAGATATTCCGCGTCGGGGGCGCCCAGGCCATCGCGGCCATGACCCACGGGACGGCCACTATACCGCAGGTCTACAAGCTCTTCGGACCCGGCAATGCCTACGTGACCGTAGCCAAGCAGCTGGCCCAGCTCCAGGGGCTGGCCATCGATATGCCCGCGGGGCCCAGTGAGGTGCTCGTGTGCGCGGACGCAGGTGCGGCGGATGCCCACGCTGCCGCCGACCTGCTCAGTCAGGCCGAGCACGGGCCCGACAGCCAGGTCGTGCTCGTCACCGACCGGCGGCAGAAGGCGGAATCGGTACGGGACGAGATGCTGCGTCAGCTCGCGGACCTGCCGCGTCGCGACCTCGCCGAGCGCAGCATCGCCAACAGCCTGGCGGTCGTCTTCCCCGAATGGAGGGGGGCGGCCGACTTCATCAACGCCTACGCGCCGGAGCACCTTATCCTCGGCATGGCCGACGCCCGGACGTTCGCCGGGGGAATCCGCAACGCCGGCTCCGTATTTTTGGGGTACCACACCCCCGAAAGCGTGGGCGACTACGCCAGCGGTACCAACCACACCTTGCCGACCTACGGCTACGCCCGCCAGTACAGCGGCGTGAGCCTGGACAGCTTCGTGAAGAAGATCACCTTTCAGGAACTCACTCCCGACGGGCTCCGCAACCTAGGTCCCACCGTTGAGGTCCTCGCCGAGGCGGAGCAGTTGCGGGCCCACCGGAATGCGGTAAGTTTGCGGATCGCCGACCTAACCAAAGCATAACTCCACGATATGATCGACATCGAAGTCCAGGACCTCGGGCCCCTTAATCTTGTGGGGCTCTCGCAAACCACCCGACTCGCGGCGGCGGAAACGCCCAACCTGTGGCGCAGCTTCGGTCCGCGCATCCAGGAGGTTTCGGCGCGTGCGGACAGCTACCGCTATTCGCTGCGGCAGTACCCGGAAAAGCTGACCGAAGCCGGGATGACCCCCGAAACCGAGTACACCGAGTGGGCCGCCGTCGCCCTCTCCAACGCCGACGATACCCTGCCGGACGGTTTGGAACTCCTGCGGCTACCCGGGGGTACCTACGCCCACTTTACCTATCGGGGCTTACCCCAGGACTTCGGCCGCGCGCTCCAGTACCTGATGCAGGTGTGGATGCCGTCGTCGGGTTACTACATCGACAACGCCCGGCCACACTTCGAGCGCATGGGTGCCGACTACCGCCCGGACGATCCGGAGGCCAGCGAAGAAGTGTTCGTACCGGTACTGCCCCTGACGGACGCCAACGGATTCGCGGCGGCCAGCCTATCCTAACCGAATTAAGATCATGATCACCACCACCGACTACATTTCCTGGACGGACGAGAAGATCAAGGCCCTCGTCCGGCCCAACATCCGTACCCTCGTCCCCTACTCCAGCGCCCGCTCCGAATTCAAGGGCCGCGCCGATGTGCTGCTCGACGCCAACGAAAGCCCCTTTGACAACGGCATGAACCGTTACCCGGAACCGCTGAGCACCGACATCCGCCAGGCGCTCGCGCAAATCAAGGACGTAGACGCCGATCGCATCTTCATCGCCAACGGATCCGACGAAATCGTGGACCAGGTGACCCGCGTATTCTGCAATCCCGGCGCGGATGCCGTGGTCGCCCTCCCGCCCACCTTCGGCATGTACAAGGTGGCCGCGGGCATCAACGACGCCGAATTCCGTGCCGTGACACTGCAGCCTGATTTCACCATCCCGGTAGAAACGCTCAAGGACAGCTGGGACGACAGCTGCAAGGTGCTCTGGCTCTGTAGCCCCAACAACCCCAGCGGTAACCTGATGGACGCCGGCGTGGTGGAGGACCTGATCCGCAGTTTCCCCGGTATCGTAGTGTTGGACGAAGCGTACATCGACTTCATTCCCGAAGAGAGCTTCCTGCCACGGCTCGACGAGTTCCCGAACCTCATCATCACCCAGACGATGTCCAAGGGCTGGGGCATGGCGGGAGTCCGCCTCGGAGCCGCCTACGCCAGTACCTACATCGTCACTATGCTGCGGGCCATCAAGATGCCCTACAACATCAACGTACTGACCAAGGCCGCCGCACTGGAGGCCCTGGCGGCACCGGAAAAGATGCAGGAACGGGTGGATTTGCTGAAAAGCGAGCGCCGCCGCCTGGAGCGGGAGCTGGGTGAGATGGACTTTGTGGACCACATCTTCCCCTCGGTGACCAACTTCCTGCTGGTGCGCTTCCGGGATTCCGACAAGATCTACAAGTACCTGCTGGATAAGGGTATCGTAGTACGCAACCAGAGCTACCAGCCGAACGCCAAGAATTGCCTGCGGATCACGGCGGGCCTGCCGGAGGAGAACGATCAACTCCTGGCGGCACTTCACGCATTTATTTAAACACAGTGATGCCACGGAGGTACTGCACAGAGGATTCACAGAGCGGCCTTTGTAAGTTCTCCGTGGCAACTCCGTGCCCTACCTCTGTGTAAACTCCGTGTTTAACCCCTTCAAGCATGCCCCAGAAACTACTCTTCCTAGACCGCGACGGCACCCTCATCCTCGAGCCCGACAACTACCAGGTAGACTCGGTAGAGAAACTCGACTTCTACCCCGGCGTCTTCCGATGGCTCGGCCGCATCGTGCGCGAACTCGACTACAAGCTGGTGATGATCACCAACCAGGACGGGCTTGGCAACGCGGAATTCCCCGAGGATACCTTCTGGCCCACCCACAATGCCATGGTGCGGGCCCTGGCCGCCGAGGGCATTGAATTTGGGGAGCAACTGATCGACCGTACCTACGCCAAAGACAACCAGCCTACCCGCAAGCCGAATACCGGCCTGGTAGACAAGTACGTTGCCGACGACACCTACGACATTCCCGGCAGCTACGTAGTGGGCGACCGCCTCACCGACATGCAGCTGGCCAAGAACATGGGTGCCAGGGGGTTCTGGCTGGCCAACGATCCCGAACTCGGCAACGGTGAACTGTCGGCACAGCAACTGAGCGACCTCGACGACACCATCGCCCTGATTACCACAGACTGGGAAGACATCTACAACTACCTGCGCCTCGAGAACCGCACGGCCACCGTTCGCCGCACCACCAAGGAAACGGACATCGCCATCGAACTGGACCTC
The DNA here is from genome assembly GCF_003390915.1 of Lewinella sp. IMCC34183. Lineage (GTDB taxonomy): Bacteria > Bacteroidota > Bacteroidia > Chitinophagales > Saprospiraceae > Neolewinella. The sequence continues at coordinate 10,650 of NZ_QMEM01000014.1, forward strand.
GACGGTACGGGAACTACCGACATCGACACCGGACTCGGCTTCTTCGACCACATGCTCGACCAGCTGGGCCGCCACTCCGGCTGCGACCTGACGGTAAAGGTGCAGGGCGACCTCGACATCGACGAGCACCATACTATTGAGGACACCGCCATTGCCCTCGGTGAGGCGTTCAAAGCCGCGTTGGGCGACAAGCTGGGCATCGAACGCTACGGCTTTTACCTCCCCATGGACGACGCCCTGGCCGCCGTGGGCATCGACTTCGGTGGACGTCCCTGGCTGGTCTGGGACTGTAAGTATACCCGCGAGAAGATCGGCGACATGCCTACCGAGATGTTCTACCATTTCTTTAAGTCGTTCACCGACGGGGCCCGCTGCAACCTCAACATCCGCGTGGAGGGCGACAACGAGCACCACAAGATCGAAGCCACCTTCAAGGCCCTGGCCAAAAGTATCAAGATGGCCAAGCGGCGGGACGTGGATAATATGCGGCTGCCTAGTACTAAGGGGGTGTTGTAGTACGGTAGTTCTGTAGTACGGTAGTTCTGTAGTACGGTAGTTCTGTAGTACGGTAGTTCTGTAGTACGGTAGTTCTGTAGCCGCGCATATCTGACGCGTTCGACAAGTTGTGTTTCCCGCTAAACAACTACCAGCGACCGAAGGGAGCGCCACTACAGAACTACTAGCGACCGAAGGGAGCGCCACTACAGAACTACCAGCGACCGAAGGGAGCGCCACTACAGAACTACTAGCGACCGAAGGGAGCGCCACTACAGAACTACCAGCGACCGAAGGGAGCGCCACTACAAGACTACAGAACTACCCGACTACGTTACAACCCCGTGATCCCAAACCCCCTGTGGCTGGTCCTCTGCCTGCTTGGTACCGGTATGCTCGCCGGTCAGGGATCCGACTTGTCTAACCTGCGGGAAAAAACCGTGGCGGTGCACCCGGCGGGGCAGCTGCTGGATACGCTGACGCTCGCTCCCGGAAGCCTGGAAGTGTTCGGGCTCGACGGACAGCGGGTACCGGAGAAGGACTACATCCTGACCGGGCGCTATCTGCGCTGGCGGGGCACGCCGGTACCCGATTCCCTGCACCTGCGCTACCGCGCCCTTCCCTTTGCGCTGGACGAGCGGGTGGCCCTGCTGGACTCCACGCGGTTGCGGCAGGAGGAAGCCGGGCTAGTCATCGGCGCCTACGACCCCTACGTGCGCTCCGGTCTGCTGGACAACAATACCAAGGTGCAGACCCGCGGTAGCTTCAGCCGGGCGATCAGTTTCGGTAACCGGCAGGATTTGGTACTCAACTCGGCCTTTAACCTGCAGCTCAATGGCGAACTCGGCAACGGCATCGAGGTGGCTGCCGCCATCACCGACGAGAACCTGCCCGTACAGCCCGAGGGGACGACGCAGCAATTGCGGGAGTTCGACCGGATCTTTATCCAGCTGCGCAAGGACCGCACCCAGCTCACCGCGGGCGATTACGAATTGCGGAACCCGGAGGGCTACTTCATGCGCTACTACAAAAAGCTGGAGGGAGCCACCTTCACGACCGTCACCGGCGGGCTCGGGGAAGGAGACGGGGAATGGGCCAACTCCGCCAGCATCGCCGTGGCCCGCGGCCAGTTTATCCGCCAGAACATCTCACCCGGGGAGGGTAACCAGGGGCCGTACAAGCTGACCGGCGACGGGGAGCAGCGCTTTCTGATCATCCTGGCGGGCACCGAACGGGTGTACCTGGACGGTATGCTGCTGCAACGCGGACTCGACGCCGACTACGTGATCGACTACAACCTGGCCGAGCTGACCTTCACCACCCGCCGCCTCATCACCCGCGACGCCCGCATCACCGTGGAGTACGAATACGCCGATCAGCGGTACCTGCGCACCCTTACGGCGGGCAGCAGCCGGTACACGAAGGGCCGCTTCACCGGCTACGTGAACCTGTACTCCCAGCAGGACAGCAAGACGGCCACCGGCGACCTGCAGCTCACCGACGAGCAGCGCGAGAGCCTGCGCTTGGCCGGCGATAATCCGGACGGTATCCCGGTATCCAGCATCGATACGCTCGAGGGAAGGGCAGAGCTGCGGGCCACTTACGAGTTACGCGACACAGTAGTGGGCTGCGCCGTCACCCAGTCGTACCTGCTGAGCAGCACCGACGCGGAACGGGGCCGCTACGTGGCCACCTTTACGGACCGGGGGCCCGGCGGCGGCCCCTACGCCCTGGACCCCGGCCGGCCGGCGAACGAGCGGGTGTACGTATTCGTCGGCTACGACGAGGGCTGCAGCCCCCTGGGTCGTTTCGTGCCTGAGATCGACCTGGTGGCTCCCCGGCAGCAGCAGCTGGTTGCCGTCGGTGGGGAATACCGCTTCCGGGGGGAGGGCGGGGTACGCGTGGAGGGCAGCCGCAGCCGGGTGGACCTCAACCGCTTCAGCGACCTCAACGACGCGGACGACGTCGGGCACGCCCTGCGGGTGGAGGCGGACCGGACCCTGGAAATAGGCTCCGACAGCAGCGGCTGGGCGATCGCCGGCCGGGGGCGCTACGAGCTGGTGGAGCAAACCTTCAATTTCATCAACCCTTACCGCTCTCCCGAATTCTACCGGAACTGGAACCTAAGTAACCGCCTGAGCACCATACGGCCGGATGCCGCCCAGGAGCAACTGGCGGGCGGCGGCTTCGGGCTGGTGCGCAAGAACTTGGGACGGATCGACTACGACTACGAGCAGTTCGTTCGTGGGGAGGACTACCGGGGGGAACGCCACGAGGGCCTGCTGCAGCTGGCGGCGGCGGGGTGGTCGGCGGCGGGTAGTTTCAGTCTGCTGAACAGCCGGGATACGGCGAGCGTCGGGACTTTCCGCCGACCCAGCTTACAGGTCGGCAAGACCTTCGAGCGCTGGGGGGGATGGGAGCTGGCGGCAGCCTACGCCGGCGAGAAGTCGGTGCGCCGATCACTTGACGCGGATACCCTTTCCCCGCTGTCGTTCCAGTACGACCGTTATACCCTCGGCCTCAGCGCGCCGGAAAACGAGCGGTACGGTTTCTCCCTCAGCGCCAGCCTGCGCGACGACTACCTGCCCGACGCGACCGCCTTACGGGCCAGTACCTCGGCCCGGGAGGTCGCCGCGGAGGGGAAGCTCCAGGCCGGAAGAAACCTGCAACTGGGGGGAAACCTGACATACCGCGAACTGGCCGTCCCCGGGCAGGACCTGGTCGAGGACCGACCCGGCTCCACCTTTCTCGGCCGGTTCGATGTGCGTACCGAGGCCCTAAAGCGCGCCTTCACCAGTCAGACGACCTATCAGGTAGGCAGCGGCCAGGAGCCACGGGTGGACTTCCAGTACCTGTACGTGGGGCCGGGGCAGGGGCAGTATATCTGGCAGGACAGCCTTTACAATAACGACGGGCGCATACAGCCCAACGAGGTGGTGTTGTCGCCCTTCCCCGACATTGCCGACTACATAAGGGTGAGCGTATTCAACAACAACTTCATCCGAACGGACAACGTGAGCCTCAACCAGCGCTTCAACTGGGATCCGGACCGCGTTTGGCGGGACGTGGGGGGCGTTCGCGAATTCCTCCGTCGCTTCGCGCTGAATACGGCGATCAACATCGACCGTAAGACCCAGGAAGCCGACGACATCCTGCCCTGGAACCCTTTCCAGCTTGCTGTGGCCGACAGCAACCTGGTCGCCCTGACCGTCCGCCGCCGCCACGGGCTATTCTTTAACCGGGCCAATCCGCGCTACGACGTACAGCTCAGCAACGACGAGCAGCGCAACCGCCGCGTGCTCACCACCGGCTACGAGAGCAGCCGCCGGGAGGATTGGGAGCTGCGCTTTCGCTACCGGCCCAATGACCAGCTGAGCCTGGAGGCCGCGGGCATCACAGGGCGGCGGGAGGCGGATTCGGAGCGCTTCGATGAGAAGGACTTCAAGATCGTCTTTAGCCGCCTGGAGCCCGGCGTCAACTGGCAACCGGGAGAGGTGAGTATCAACACCACCCTGGTGATCGGCCGCGAAGAGAACGTACTGGAAACCGGCAACGGCGAATTCACCCTGCGGCGGGAAGCCCGCTTCACCGGCAACTACCGCAACTGGATCAACGCCGGATTCAGCTGGGTGCAGATTGATTTCCAAAATGGCCGCTCCGGCAGTCCCGTCGGCTTCGCCCTCCTCCAGGGGCTACAGCCTGGCCGCAACCTCCTCTGGAACGTCAGCGTCACCCAGACCCTCGGCGAATACCTGCAACTTAACCTCCTCTACGACGGGCGGCAAACCGGGGAGGCTAACGTGGTGCATGTGGGGCGGGCGCAGGTTACTGCTCAGTTTTAGGGTTTAGGGTTTCGGGTTTAGGGTTGCGGGTTGCGGGTTTCGGGTTGCGGGTTGCGGGTTGCGGGTTGCGGGTTGGCTCGTATTGCTTTGCTCACGGCAACTACTGCAGGGAGCGAAAGTACGCCTCCAGTAAGAATAGAATCCTGGTAGTCTTATCATCTCGCGTAAATCGAGGAATGTACCCCGCACCCCGAATCCACCGGAGTTAGACGAGAACCCTCAATACTAAACCCGCCACCGCCCGAGCAAAGCGAGCCCCAAAACCAGCAACCAGCAACCACCCGAGCAACGCGAGGGGCAAGTGATAAACGGGAACCGCAACAACCCAACAACTCCACGACGCAACTACTACCCCACCGGCATCTCCTTGCCCCCCACGATCTCCCCTGCCCCGATGCGGAAACGCAGGTAAGTGATCGTCTTGCCGAGGTTCTTGTGCATGCGCTCGTAGTAGGTTTCCGTGGCGAGTTCCGGGAGGGGAAGGTCCTTGGCGTAGATGTCGTCGTCGTGGTAGAGGAGGTCTACGGCGGGCTGGTCGGCGAAGGATTCCAGGGTCCAGTCGTAAAGCTCGCGGCTGTCGGTCTTGAGGTGGACGACACCCCCGGGGTGGAGGATCCTGCGGTACTGCCGGAGAAACTGGGCGGCGGTGAGGCGGCGGTTCTCCTTGCCCTTCTTGAGGAAGGGGTCGGGAAAGGTGATCCAGATTTCTTCCACTTCCCCGGGCGCGAAAAAGTGGCGGATCACCTCGATCCGGGTACGTAGGAAGGCCGCGTTGTCGAGCCCTTCGGCCAGGGCGGTCTTGGCCCCCTTCCAGATGCGTGCCCCCTTGATGTCCACGCCGATGAAGTTGCGTTCGGGGTACTGCCGGGCCAGATCCAGGGTGTATTCACCGCGGCCACAGGCCAGCTCCAGGGTGATGGGGTGATCGTTGCCGAAGTGGTCGGCGGCCCAGCGGCCGCGCAGGTCGGTCAGGGTGCCTCCGGCGCCCGTCAACTCCGGCTGCGTCGGGTTGAAGCTTTCGTAGACATTGGGCATCTGAAGGACTTCGGCAAACTTTTGCAGCTTATTGCGGCCAGGCATGCGGAGGGGCTGAATGGTTGGGGCGCAAATATAGCCCACCCGTTTTTCAACCCGGAACAGGGTGTTTGACCACTTTTTGGCGGTAGTGAGGACGTAAATTTCAAAATCAGAACATCTAATACTTGCAACCCTCAATTTTTACCCAGAAATTTGTTATCCTACCGACTAACCCTATTTTAACACGCTTTACACCTACCGATTTTGGACCCTGCTAAAAACCTCTACGATTCACGGCTTAAACTCATGCGCAAGCACTATACCTCCCGCGAGAACACCATGCTTTCTCCGGCCTACCGGCGGAAGAAGTACGCCCTATACCTAATGCGTACGTTTTGCGTTGCCGCGCTGTACTTCCTGTTCTGGGAATACACCTGGGTGCGCTTCACCCTGATCCTGTACGTGCCCCTCAACTTTTTCTTCCTGTTTTGTCTGGTCGGCTGGCGCTACTTTCTCGAGCGGAAGGTGCAGCGGATGCGCGAAGAACTGGGGTAGCTCCAAGCGCTATCCGCCGCCCGTAGCGGCACCCCGGGCACCGATCCGCCGTTGTCGACGAAGATTCGGGCTCATTTCCTTCTCCCGGCATTTGCCTCCTGACTTTCTACCGTATTGCGGCGCCCCCCGGCTCCGATTCCGGCCGTGCTGAACCGCCCCGCACCCGCGTCCGCGCCCGGTTTTGATTTGGTAACTTAGGGTGTGGACCTCTACCCCCCTCCGACCATGCATACCCACGATTACGAGCAGCACGTATTTGACATTATCGAGGACCTCCACGAGTTCCGCAGGAAACGCGGCGACCGCTTCCGGTACTCGGACATCTTCGACGGGGAGGGCCATCAGTACGTCAACCTGGTGCAGGAAGGCGGCGGGATCCTGGGCATCGCACTGGTCGGTTTTACGTACGTGCTGGAGGAGATGGGCCTGCGGTTTCTCAGCCTCGGCGGCACGAGTGCCGGTTCGATCAATGCCCTGCTCATGGCGGACCTCGGTACGCCGGCCGAGCGCAAGAGCGGTCGTGTACTGGCAAAGATCGCGGACAAGAACTTCATGGAATTCGTGGATGGCGGCTTCGATGCGGAGCAGCTCACGCAGGCCATCGAGTCCGGCAACCGGATCCAGCTGTACCTCCACTTAGTGACCAACTTCGCTGAAATCAAAGGGAAACTCGGCATCAACTCGGGTCAGCACTTCGAAACGTGGCTCTCGGAAATCCTCCAACACAAGGACTGGGAAAGCTTAAGCCGCAACCTCTGTAACCTGCCGGACGACCTGGAGCACGTGAGCACCTACGGCAAGCGCCGGCGGAAGATCACGGCAGAGGAGCTGGCGCCCAAGATCGCGATCGTAGCGGCCGATATCACCACCCAGACCAAGGTGGAGTTTCCCCGAATGGCCCACCTGTACTACGATTGCCCGGAAGCGGAAAACCCCGCCGGCTTCGTACGCGCGTCGATGTCGATTCCTTTTTTCTTCGAGCCAAAGCGTATCTCACTGGCCTGGACGGAGGGCCGCGAGAACGAGATGCGCCGGCAGTGGCGCGCGGTGGCCGACTACACCGGGGAATTGCCGGAGGAGATCCTCTTCGTCGACGGAGGCATCATGTCCAACTTCCCGATCGACCTGTTCCACGAAGCCGACATCATCCCGCAGCGGCCTACCATCGGCGTCAAGCTCGGCGTAGACCGCAACTGCGCCCGCGGCGTGGATACCCTGGCCGACTTCCTCAGGAGCATGACCGATGGGGTACGCAACCTGCGGGACTTCGAGTTCATCCGCAACCACCCGGAGTACAAGGACCTCGTCGAGTACGTCGACGTTGACGGCTTCAGCTGGATCGACTTCAATATCTCGGAAGATGAAAAACTGAAATTGTTCCGCCGGGGTGCCCAGGCCGCGAGCCGGTTCCTGCGGCGCTTCAACTGGTCGGACTATAAGGATACCATCAAGGCCAATCTGCTGCGCCGGATAAAGCCCGTCATGTGGGAACTCTCCGATCTCCGCGACCTGGGAGAAATCCTCGAGGTACTCGGCATCCGCAACGACGCCGCGCTGGAGGAGAAGATCGGGCAGATCAAGGCACGCCCCGAGCCGTACAACGTCCTCTGGATCGACGATGCCTTCACCTACGCCCTGCCCCTCGCCATCCTCGACCGGCTGCACACCTTCTGCTACATCGTGCGAACCAGCGACGAGGCCATGCAGCTGCTGATGAACAAGAACAAGTTCAACGACGACCCTACCACCCAGATCGACCTCATCATCTCCGACGTGACCCGCCGCGAGGAGAAGGGTAACGACCGCCTGCGTGGCCTCGACTTTGCCGCCCTGCTCGCCGAGGACCCGGACTGGAAAAGGATTCCGGTCCTGATCTACGCCCATACTCGGGGCGACCTACGCGAGCGATACGGCGAGGAATTACCTACCAACATCATCAACCGGGAGGAGAAGAACACCATCGTTCACCGCCACTTCATCGAGGAGGTGGTCGACGGGTTATCCCGGGCCGTCTCCGAAGCTTAGTATTTCACCACGCGGCGGGTCGTACTTCCCAGCCGAAGTACGTACAGGCCGCCGGGCAGCGCGGTCAGGTCGAGGCTTGCCTCTCCGTCGCTCAACCGGGCCGATTGCCGGAGCACCCGCCGACCGGTGGGGTCGTACAGCTCGATCGCCACGGAACGGGCCGTTGCGGGCGACCAGCGCAGTTGCACCCGATCGGTCGTAGGGTTGGGATAGATTGTCAGCGAAGCGTCGAGTGCATCCGGAGAGCGAACGGGATTTATGGCGTCGGCCGTCAGGGTGATCTCGTGGGAGGTCACGGGCAGGTAGCCCCCCGCCGCGGTGGTGACGACGAAACCGAAGCTGTCGCGGGCGCCGGTGGAGTCCAGGTTCTCGTAAATGAGCAGACCGTCGTTGATGTCAGCCTGAGTGAAGGCATCCCCCAACACCAGTACCTGACCGGCCCGCTCCAGCCGGCCGTCGGCGGGCAGGCGGGTAATCCGGTAAGTGGTAGCGGCCGGTGCGTCCGTGCCGGTAGCGATCTCCAGGTCGCTGCGTACGACCGGATTGCGCCCCAGGGGCCGGACCAGGGTAGGTTCGTTGACGATGATCACCGGGGCGGGCGCCGCAGCGTCGGTGCAGGCTTCGAGCGACCAGCCGACGAGCTGTCCGGCGGCACCGTTTGTCTCCTTGATGGTGACGGCGAGCGTCCATACCCCGAAGGCGTCTTCCCCGTCGAAGGCCGACAGGGAATCCAGGGGACGGTAGAGTCGCCCGTCCAGGGGCGGACACGCCAGGAGCTCGGGTGCCTGGTCGTCGAAGCCCACGTCGATACCGGTGGCGCTGAAACACTGCTCGCGGAAGAGCGTAACCGTGGTCCCGGCCGGGCTCGTCAGGCTCACGGTCACGTCAGAAGTGTACTGGTAATTGATCTTCAGCCCCGGAATGTTCAGGTCGCTGAGCACCCCGTGGTCGGGCACCGTGATCGTGGACTGCCGGGTAACGCCGGCTCCGGTACCGGGCAGGGGCACCGGCGTATCGGCGGGGGTGAAGGCCACGCAGCGATTGCCAACCGTGCGGAAGCTCGCCGTTTCCGTCCAGGGTCCGGCTCCACATTCATTGCGGGGGCGTACGCGCCAATAATAGACGGTATTAGCGGTGAAGTAGGCCTCCGGGGAAAAGAGGGTATCCGCCTGCCGGGAAGCCGAGGCGAAGCGTACCGCATCGGTAAAGGCCGGTGAGGTGGCTACCTCTACGTCGTAGGATTCGGCGTTGCGGGCGGGGGACCAGCTGAATTCGGTCGACAGGCCGATGCCCTCCGTTCCTTCTTCCGGCCCGGTCAGCGCCAGGTCGCTGAAATCGTCGGAAACCACGTCCAGGACGATCTCTCTACGGCTGTCTTGCAGGCCCGCGCTAGTAACGGTGACGGGCACCACGATGCGACCACTGCGGGTCACCCGAGAGATATCGAGCGTCAGGACGGACGTCTGCCCCGGCAGTACCTGGGTATGCGATAGGTCGGCGCTCAGCCCGGCCGGCAGGTCAGCCGGGTCGACCGTGAGCGTGACGGGGTCGGTAAAATCACCTACGTCACCGACGGTGAAGGTGGTGGTGACGGTGGCGGGTTGACAAACGTCGGCGTAGCGCAGGTCGGCGTCCAGGGTATACGTAGGTTCCGTAGCCGGAGTAATGCTGAAATCCGCGGCGTGCATATTGTAGAAGATGTTATCCGACGCTGCCACGATGATGCGCATGGCGTCGCCCGCTCCGTCCGGTACGGTCACGAAGGTGCTGCCGTTGTTGGCCACGCCCGCGGCGAGCACCTCGTCGAAGGTGAGCCCGCCGTCGCGGCTGAGGAGGATATCGACGGTGCGGGCGTTGACGGGGCCTTCGTCGGTGCCGTTCACGTTCCAGGTGACTTCCCGGTACTCGCCCTCCTGCCAGGCCCCTTCGGCGTTGACTTCCGGCTCGTTCACGGTGAGGGGACCGGACTCGGCAACGTGAAAGCTGACGGCGGCCCACTCCACGCCACCCGCCGCCTCGTTGTTGTCGCGGGCGGTGAGCCGGAAGGTGAGGTCACGCTCGTAGGTAGGCAGCACCTCGTCCTTCGTCTGGATTCCGTTGGCCACGCGGTCGACGCGGGGAAAGTAGCGGGTATTGCCTTCGGCGGACGGCGCTACGGAGCGGAAGATGGGTGCGTTGCCCTCCGCTTCGTAGAGATTGGTTGCCGGCCCGAGATCAAACTCTTCCCAGGTGTAGGTGAGCTGGTCCGCCGGATCGTTGGCGTCGGTGGCCGTACCCGTGAGGCGGAAGGGGGTGTTCTGTGGGATGAAGAAGTCGTCCGTGTAGTCCAGCTGTACCTCGGGCGTCCGGTTATCGGTTTCGATTACGGTGGCGCAGCCGGCCGCCCCGGCCCGGCCGGTGAAGTGCAGGAACTGCTGCAGGCTCGCGGTATGAAAGTACGCATCGAAGCCACCGATATTTTGGTCGCCGCAGGCACCGGCGTACGACATGATCGTCGATCCCGAGCCCGGCTCGTAGGCGGTAAACTCGGCGCGTTGATTCGCGCTGGAGGGGCACTGGTTCCACGAATGGCTGACGCTGAACTGGTGCGCCAGCTCGTGGGCCATGATGCGCCGGGCCGTATTCGCCACGTTGCCGCCCTGCAGGCAGGTGACGCCGCGGGTCTTGCTGCCGCTGCAGGCCAGGCCGCCCACGACGCCGCCCACGTCGCCGCAGCGGCCGGTGAATACGTGGCCCAGGTCGTAGCTGCCCGCGGGAATATCGTTCTCCAGGAACGCCTCGATGACCTGGGGCAGCAGCCCGATGCCGCTGTTCGCCTCCTTGAAGGGATCCGTCTCGGGGTCCAGGTAAATAAGCTCCTCGGACACGGGCAGGAGGTTGATGCGCACGGCTACCTCCCGCTCGAAAATGACGTTGACCGTGCTGATGGCCGTGTTGAATGCGGCGAGCACGTCTTCCTTGGTTCCACCGACGGCCGTGGCGAACTCGCCGGTATTAGTGACGGCCATGTCGTAGACGCGCAGTTCCTGGGCGTCGTTGCCGCGCTTGGCCCGTCCTTTCACGGCAGCGGGCTTTGCCGGCAAGTCACCGGGTACGTTCCGGGGGTCGGCGGGGTCGTAGCCGCAGGCCAGCGGCAGGTCGTAGGCGGGGTCATGCTCACCGGCGGTGTAGTACGCCCGGTACCCGTCGCCGGTACCGATCGCCTCGATGACGTAGCTACCGGCGGGACCGTACAGGAGGGCGTCCACTCCCTTCTGCGAAATGGCCACGCGACCGGCGCCCCAGGGCCCTTCGACCCGGTAGCTGCCGATAAGGGGATAGCGGGCGGCCAGCGCGGGTGCGAAGACGCTACTTTCCGCCGCGGTGAAGGTGGCATACGTACCGTCGGGCAGGGGCAGGTCCAGGGTCAGTCGCTTTTCCGCAAGCTGCCGCCGCAGGGCCGGCAGGTCCAGGACCATCCGGGCCATTCCGCCCCCGGCTTCCGCTCCGGCGGGCTGGGTTTTGGTGGTGAAGGTGAAGGGTTGTTGGGCAAAGAGGGGACCACCCAATAGGGCGGCCCACAGCAGAACGACTCGGTACATTCCTGGGGGTTATCGGACTAGATAACCTTCCCGGGTACCGCAAAATTGTCGTACCTCTAGTAGCGGGCCGCATTTTCCCCCGGCAGGGAAGCTTCGATAAATTCCCGCAGGTCCTCGTTGGCGGTCTCCAGGTCCGGACGCCGCAGGTACATCATGTGCCCGCTCCGGTACCCCTTGAAGCTGAGCCGGTCCCGCATGCGGCCCCCCGGATCGAGGTGCCAGAGGCTATACTTGGCGTCGTAGTAGTTGGTGGCCCCGTCGAAATAGCCCGACTGCACCATCACGTTCAGGTAAGGGTTCATGGCCATCGCCTGCCGCAGGTTTTCGCCGGTCCGGTCACCGGAACGGTCCCAGGGGTATACGGAGCCGAACATATTGTACTGCAGGTCGGTCCGGAAGCCCAGCTCCTCGCGCAGGTAGTAGTTGATGGCCGGCGTGAAGGAGTGGAGCCAGCTGGTCAGCTCGCTGTTGTAGTCGGGCCGGTCGCCGGCCGCCGTACCGTCGATGCCCAGGTAGCGGCTGTCGAGCCGGCCCACCGTGTAGTCTCCCGCCTCTTCTCCCCGCAGCAGGTTCTTCCAGAAGTAGGCCGTGGTGGGCATGAGGTTGTTGTCCAGCCACTCCTGAGCGTTCAGCCCCGAATAGCGGGCCGCCGCCCCGGCTACCGTACGGCGGGCTTCGGGGCTCAGGTCCATACCGCTGGCGAGGGCCGGCAGCAGGGTTGCGCGGGTGTACGCTTCCACCTCGGCCAGGAGGGGATCGAGGTCCATACTTTGGAGTTCCGCCGGCAGCCGCTCGTGGTACCAGGCCGCGGCGGTGAAGTAGGGCAGCCGGTTGGCAGCCTCCACGATGCCGGCCCGCTCGATACCGAGCTCGGTGGGCGAGACCAGCACCACGCCGTTGAGGTACATCCACCGGTTGTCCTGTAGCTCCAGGGCCAGGCCGGACACCCGCGTGGTACCGTAACTCTCTCCGATGAGGAACTTGGGCGAACGCCAGCGATCGTGGCGGCTGACCCAGTTGCTGAGCCAGTCGGCCAGGTAAGCAATGTCCTGGTTCACCCCGAAGAACTGGCTGCGGTCGGCCCCTTCGGCCATCCGGCTGAAGCCCGTATTGACGGGGTTGACGAAGACGATATCGGCCACGTCCAGCACGGAATAGGGGTTATCGCTCACGCCGTATGGCTGCACGGGATAGCCCTCTTCGTCGATGTTCAGCACTTTAGGACCGGTGTACGCCAGGTGCATCCACACCGAAGCCGAGCCCGGGCCGCCGTTGAAGCTGATGAGCAGGGGGCGGTTCGGGTCGTCGCGGTCCGTACGCCGGTAGTAGGTATAGTGCAGGCCCGCGGTCACCTTGCCGGTATCGTCGTAGACGGGCTGCACCCCGCTTTCCACGCGGTAGGGTACGTTCGCCCCCTTGATGCGTACGGCGTCCTCGGAAAAGAACATGGTATCCATCGGCAGCTTTCGGCTGTGTTCCTGGGCAAGGAGGGTGCCGGTCAGCAGTACGAAGAGGAAAAGGGTCAGGGGGCGGATCATATGGGCGAGGTTAGGAGCGTACAGACGGGAAAAGTAGGAAAATTTCCGGGCCCGCCACCGCTACCCCCTGCCTTCCCACATGTCTACCTGCATAAGCCAATCCCCGTCGAGCTTGCGCCACACGATCGCGTACTGCCCCGCCCACTCTGCTTCGGAACCATCGGCGCGGCGCGTCCGCCCGGCGTAGTGGCCGAGGTCGTAGGCGTAGTCGCCCAGAATCCGGAGTTCGACCGTTTCGGTACGGTACTCCAGGACCGTCACGCCGGGGGGCAGCCGCCAGCGTTCCCGGATGGCGTCGCGGCCGGAAACGACGGAGGCCCCGTGCGGCAGGATGTGCCCGGTTTCCGTATAGGCGGCGGCCATAGCGGCGAAGTCGCCCCGCACGTAGGCGGCGGAAAAGGCGCGGGTCGCGGCGGAGATGGCGGCGGCATCGGCTTCTTCGGGCCTAAACTGCCCTGCCATACCCGGCAGCGTGAGGGCACTTGCAAAGAGGGAGACGAAAGGGCGGACCAAGGCAGGGGAAGTATTGGGCGCGGGTAGTGACCTTTGCAACCGGCCAAAATTATTCCCTTTTGCGCGATACCCTCCGGCAGTGGCGAGAATTCTTCTCCAGCAACCCGTACCAGCACCTGCTGGCCACCTCCTGGCACTACGCCCGCGGCATGCACGGGCGGTACCTGCTCATTTACGGCATGTTCCTGTGCGTCAACCTGATCGTATCGCTGCAACCCATCATTTTCGGCTACTTCGTCAACTACCTCCAGGAAGGGCGCGGCGATCTGCTCACGGGGGCCTGGATCTACGGCGGGGCCTATATGGCCACTATCCTGGGTTTCTGGGCCTTCCAGTGGCCCGCCCGGCTCATGGAGCGGCGCCTGGCCTACGACATCAGCCGCCGCCTGCTTATGGAAACCTACGAGCGGGTAGTACACCTGCCGCTGGAGTGGCACCGCCGGCACCACAGCGGCGACACCATCAACCGTACGCGCAAGGCCTACGAGGCCCTAAAGACCTTCTTCGACGACGGCTTCGTCTACTTCCAGACGCTCGTGCGCATGTTCATCTCCATCGTGGCCATCGTCTGGTTCAGCGCGCTGTTCGGCGGGGTCGCAGGTGCAACGGGGGTGCTCGTGGTGCTGTGCGTCCTGGCGTTCGACCGCCCCATCATCGCCGCGACCAAGGAAACGAACGAGCGGGAGAACGACCTGCTGTCGGGACTCTCCGACAACCTGGGTAACATAATCACCGTGACCACCCTGCGGCTGGGCAAGCAGACCGCCAAACAGATCGACGGGCGGGTGGCAGCCGTGTGGCCGCCCTTCCTGCGCATCACCCAGCTCAACGAGCAGAAGTGGTTCACGACGGGCGTCCTCATCGGGCTAATGTACGTGGCTATCGTGGTCGGCTACGTATACCAGAATTACGCGCCCGGGGAGATTTTCCTGGTTGGCGGGCTGGTCACCCTGATCGGCTACGTCACCCAGTTCGCCAACATGTTCAACGCCCTCACCGGGCAGTACAATACCATCATCCGCCTCCGCGCCGACCTGGCGGCCATCGAACCCATCACGGCGGCCTATGGGGAATTGGCGCGCCCGGGCCTGCCCCCCGGCAGCAAGGCACCGAAGCAGTGGCGGGAGATCGGGGTGGACGACCTCAGCTTCACCTACGACCGCGAGCACGGGGAGGGGCATGGGCTCTCAGCTATCCGGCTACGCCTGCCCCGTGGCGGGCGCGTCGCCTTCATCGGACCCAGCGGCAGCGGCAAGACCACCCTGCTCTACAACCTCCGCGGCCTGTATCCCCCGGATACCATTTCCGTCACCTTCGACGGAGAGCAGGCCGCCTCCCCCGCCCAGCTGTTCGAACAGACCACCCTCATCCCCCAGACCCCGGAAATCTTCGAGGAGACCATCCTGCAGAACATCACCATGGGATTGCCCCGCAAGCCCGCCGCGGTCGAGCGGGCCATCCACCTCGCTGCCATGGAGGACGTGGTGGTGCGCGCCGAGCGCGGGCTCGATACGTGGCTCTCCGAGGGCGGGGCCAACCTGAGCGGGGGGCAGCGGCAGCGGCTGAGCATCGCCCGCGGGTTGCTGGCGGCCGAGTCCTCTACCCTGCTGCTGCTCGATGAGCCGACCAGCAGCCTCGACCCGGAGTCGGAGGCCCTCGTGTACCAGCGCATCTTCGCCGCCTACCCCGACCGGACGATCGTCAGCACCCTCCACCGCCTGCACCTGCTGCGCGACTTCGATTACGTCTACTACCTCGAGGACGGCCGCATCCGCCACGAGGGTACGCCCGCGGAGCTGCGGGCGGCGGGGCTACTGGCCTACTGAGCTTCTCACAGCCACTCCGAACATCGGATGTGGTCCACATCCGATGTGGGGGCGGCGGCTGGCTTGCACATCCGATGTCCAAAAATCACTTCATTGATTATCAGCTCATTACACGATCCACGCCCCCGTGCACATCGGATGTGGCAGCACGCCACATCCGATGTCCGGGTAGTTCGCTGCGGGTCATAGCGTACTTTTAGCGGATGCGCCGCATTTTCTCCCGTATCCCCCCGCCCCTGATCATGCTCTTCGCCATCATCGTGGCGGTCACGATCATGACCTACCTCCTGCCGGCGGGCCTCTACGAACGGACCGACGTCGGAGGGCGCCTGCGCGTGGTTCCCGGCAGCTACGCGGAGGTGCCGTCCACCCCGGTGGGGCCGTTCGAGATGTTCCTGGCCTTTCCGGAGGGTTACCGGCTGGCTACCCCGGTGATTTTCATCTGCCTGGCGAGCGCCCTGATGTTCTCGGTGCTGGAGCGGACGCAGACCATCGAGAACGCGGTCGGCCGGCTGGTGTACCGCATGGGCACCCAGCGGGCCGAGCTCCTGCTCGTTCTGCTGACGTTCGTGTACGGTATGCTGGGGATCATGGTGGGCTACGAAAACAACATTGCAACGGTACCGATCGCCGTGGTGGTCGTGCTCGCCCTGGGGGGTGACCTCATCCTCGCGGCCGGCGTGAGCCTCGGCGGCATGACGGTAGCCTTCGGCCTTTCGCCCATCAACCCTTATACCGTAGGCATTGGCCACGACATCGCCGGACTGCCGCTCTTCAGCGGGTGGTGGCTCCGGTCGATCCTCTGCGGCGGCGCCCTGGCGCTGACGGCCTGGTACAACGTTCGCTACTACCGCCGCCTGCTGGCCGATCCGGAATCGGGCATCGGTCGCGGACTGGATACTTCGGGGCTGGCCCTCTCCCGCCCCCTGGCCGAGTACCGCATCAGCGGGCGCAACTGGTGGCTGCTGGCCGTTTTCCTGGGGGGCCTGGCGGCCGTGTTGTTCGGGGTCTTTCGGCTGGGCTTCGGGATCAACGAGATTTCGGCGGTCTTTCTGATCGTCACCGTCGTTTGTGCCCTGACCAGCGGACTCGACGGGCGGGAGGTAACCGATGCAGGCATGCGCTCCGTGGCCGAGATGGCCCCGGCCACCTTCATCATCGGCATGGCGGCAACCGTAAAGGTGATCATGGAGCAGGGACAAATCCAGGATACGATCAGCTACGGCCTCGCACAAGCCCTTGAC
This sequence comes from Lewinella sp. IMCC34183, assembly GCF_003390915.1. Lineage (GTDB taxonomy): Bacteria > Bacteroidota > Bacteroidia > Chitinophagales > Saprospiraceae > Neolewinella. The sequence continues at coordinate 27,286 of NZ_QMEM01000014.1, forward strand.
GGACTGCCTACCTACGCTTCGGCGGTGGGCATGTCGATCGGCCAGAGTGGCATTAATTTGCTGATCCCGAGCGGCAGCGGCCAGGCCCTCGCTACCCTACCGGTGATGATCCCGCTCGGCCGGGCGCTGGAGCTGAGTCCGCAGATATCCATCCTCGCCTTCCAGATCGGGGACGGTGTGACGAATCTCTTCAACCCCTCCCTCGGCGGGCTGGTCGCCATGCTCGGGGTATGTCGCGTGCCGTTCGACCGGTGGCTGCGCTTCATTTTGCCCCTTACGGGGCTGCTGTTGCTGTGGGCCTGGGCGGGGCTACTGCTGGCGGTGGCGGTGGGGTATCAATAAGCCCGCGCGCGCTGCCTCAGGCCCGCTCCGGAGTGGCGGGGGCGTAGAGGATCACCACCTGCACGCAGAGCGCGAGAACGATGAGGGCACCGATCTCGAGCTGGGTGAAGAGCTCCGCCGAGCTGACGGCTTTCTTACCCGCAAACAACTGCCGGCGGCCCTCCACCATCTGGATGGCCGACAAATCCACCAGCTCCTGCTTTACCTTTCCCAGGGCCTCCAGGACACCGTCCCGGGAGCCATCGCCGGCCTGCAGCGCGGCTTCGCGGGCGCTAAGTTCCCGCAGACGCGCCTGTAAGCGGGAGAATACCGTTTCTTCCTCCCGGGTCAGGGTCGTTGCGGCGAACCGCTGGATCGCGCGGTCGATTTCCGGATGTTCCAGGCGGGCACCGGCGACCACCGGGCCGCCCGCCCGGTAGCGGCTCTCCGTTTCCCAGACCTGCCGGCTGAGGGTGAGGAGAATATCCTGCGCCACCAGCCGGTCCGCGTAGATGGCCTCCATGGAGTCCTTCATCACCCGGAAGTTCTGTCGGTCGACCAGGTTGGTGGTCAGGACCAGCAGGAACACCAGGGCAAAGCCGAGTACCCACTTGATTTTGGTGTAAAGCGTCATAGTGCGGGAAGGCTGGTTGGGAAAAGATGCGATGGAGAGAACCTACAGATTTCCCGTCTTGGCACCGCGGTTCTTGTAGCGGGGGCCCATCAGTCGGGGCGTTGAACGCCGCCGTACGGCGGTCGTGTCGGCGGGCGTAAGCGCGGGCTTCCGGTTTTTGTACGTCGGCCCCATTACCCGTGCCGGAGCGTAATCCGCGGGCAGGGGGGGTACCGCGCGGTTGAGGGTGATCAGCCTTCCGGCGGCGTTGGGATTTTTGTAGTGCGGGCCGTAGCTGGTGAGCGCCTCGATCCGCCGCAACTCCTGCAGTTGCTCGGTCCGCGCCGACCGCAGGGAATCCGCGACGGTAGCCTCCACCTGGGCACGGGAGGTGGTGCTGAGCATGACCAGGAAAAAGAGAATAAAGAAGAGGGGCAGTGGGTTTTCGCGTTTCATGGGTCGATTTTTCCCATACAACACAGTGTTAAATGCAAAGTTGATAGTAAGACTATTAAAACAATATTTATTACTATCTAATTTGTTACACGCTCTAGCAGTAGTGGCTACGCGGTAGGCTACGGTCAGCGTCCGTATCCGCGGGTGGTCGATCACCCTTTCCCGGAGTCGGATAGCCGTTTGTCCTCCCCCATTTCGCTTGCCCGCCGGCCCGCACGGCCGCGCCCTTGCCGGACGAAATCATGTAACCGGTCTTAAATTTTCCCGTCGACAAATATTACCCGATACCCCCCGTTCTATAGGCACCGGACAATTAATTGTAGCTACAACTAATTATCATCCTGCTCCGGTATGTGCCGGGCAGGGCGACTCCACATGTTCCGGACCCGTGGGTTTCCGGAACGCGCTTCCACTGTTTTTCAACCAATTTCATTCCAACTCACTGCATGAATCATTTTTCTACCCGCCTCGCCGGCCTCGCGGCACTTTGCCTGCTTACGTTCGGCTGTCAGCAAGAAATTTCGGTCGCCGACATCGCCCTGGCGACCCCGGAACCGATCTACGCCCAACTCCCGGTCTCTACTAAAAGTCTGGGTAAAGGGGCAGACGGATCCAGCGTCCGCATCGCCATGGCCGAGTTCGTGACCCCCGCCGACGCCGACGAGATCGGCAACCGGGTTTTCTTTAACGACCGCGGCAATAAGCAACTCGCCTACGACTTCGCCCCGGGCACCTCCGGCGACGGTACGGATGCTATCTCCTACTACATCGACGCTACCCGCCCGTCGAACGACCTGCCCCTGGGGCAGACCAGCGACGCCATCGACCGGGCCATGACCACCTGGGACGATGCCACGTGCAGCGACCTGGATATCTTCCGCATTCCCGCTACCGGCCAGCCCACCGGCCTGGTCTCGGCGGTGTACGGTTACGGCGGCAGCACCGACTACGTGGCCGACGTCGTGCACAACGGCTGGCTGCCGGGTGCCTTCTTCAGCAAGGTGTTCGGCTCCCGGGGAAAGAACGTGCTCGGCGTGACCTTCACCCTGGTACTGCTCGACGCCAACGGCCGGGAGGTGGACACCAACAACGACGGGAAGTCCGACGTGGCCTGGCGCGAGATCTACTACAACGACCGGTTCAACTGGGCCACCTCCATCGACGTGGAGACCATCGCCCTCCACGAGGCCGGCCACGGCCTCAGCCAGGAGCACTTCGGCAAGGGGTTCCGCAACACCAAGACCGGAGAGGTCAAGTACAGTCCCCGCGCCGTCATGAACGCCATCTACTCCGGCGTGCAGACGACCGTAGCGGGCACCGACAACGCCGGCCACTGCAGCCTTTGGGGCAGCTGGCCCAATAAGTAGACCACTATTCACGTACCCCATTTGCAAGGCAAGCCCCGGTCGTCACTGACCGGGGCTTTGCTTTTGCGGGAACGCGGGTGCGGCGGATACCGTCCTGCGAAAATGCGGTCCGGTTGTATCCTGCTATCTTCGCCCCATGCCCAATCCCGCCACCGACAAGCGCCTTTTTCTGCTCGACGGACACGCCCTCGTGTACCGGGCGCACTTTGCCTTCATAAACCGGCCACTGATCAACTCCAAGGGGGTGAATACCTCCGCCATGCATGGCTTCACCCGCACCCTGTGGGACCTGATGAAGAACCAGCAGCCTACCCACCTGGCCGTCGTGTTCGACCCGGACGGCCCCACCTTCCGCCACGAACTGGCCGCCGACTACAAGGCCAACCGGGAGGAACAGCCGGAGGACATCGGCATCGCCTTCCCCTACATCCACCAGATCCTGCAGGCCTTCAAGATCCCCATCATCATCGTACCGAACTACGAGGCGGATGACGTGATCGGTACGCTCTCCAAGCAGGCGGCCCGGGAGGGATACAAGGTGTATATGGTCACGCCCGACAAGGACTACGGCCAGCTCGTGGAGGAGAACATCCTCATGTACAAGCCCAGCCGCATGGGCAACGGCATCGAGATCCTCGGCGTGGACGAGATCAACGAGAAGTGGGGCATCGAGCACCCCGAGCAGGTGATCGATATGCTGGGGCTCATGGGCGACTCGGTCGACAACATCCCTGGCGTACCGGGCATCGGCCCCAAGACCGCCGCCAAGTTCATCGACCAGTACGGCAGCATGGAAAAGCTGCTGGACAATACCGACAAGATCCGCGGCAAGAACCAGGAACGGCTCCGGGAGTTCCGGGAACAGGCCCTGCTGAGCAAGAAGCTCGCGACTATCATCCAGGACGTACCCATCACCTTCGACCCGGAGGCCTACCTCATCGAGAACTTCGACCGCGACTACCTCACCGACGTCTTCCGCGAGCTGGAGTTCCGCTCCATTGCCAACGAGATACTGGGCGTGGAGGAGGAGACCAAAAAATCCTCGAGCCAGGGGGACCTGTTCGCCCCCGCCGCCGGCCCCGCACCCGCGGCCGCGCCCCGGCGTAGCTTCCGCCAGCCGCCGGCCCACGCCATCGCCGACCAGAACATCGAAAACACGGAGCAGGACTATCGCAAGGCGGAAACCGCCGAGGAGCGCGCCGCCCTGCTCGATCAGCTGACCCGGCAGACGCTGCTCTCCTTCGACACCGAGACGACCAGTGTCGACCCCACCACGGCCGAGCTTGTGGGCCTGTCCTTCGCCTGGGAAAGCGGCGCGGCCTACTACGTACCGGTACCCGCGGAGCGCGCTGTGGCCGAGGCCATCGTGGCCGAATTCGCACCGGTACTGGCCGACGAGTCGATCGACAAGGTAGGCCAGAACCTCAAGTACGACATGATCGTCCTCGAGCGCTACGGCGCACCCGTGCGGGGCAAGCTGCTGGACACCATGGTGATGCACTACCTGCTGCACCCCGACAAGCGCCATAAGATGGACATCGTGAGCGAGGAATACCTCAATTACAAACCCGTACCCATCGAGGCCCTCATCGGCAAGGGCAAAAAGCAGCTGACAATGCGCGACGTGCCCGTGGAAAAGGTGGTCGCCTACGCCTGCGAGGACGCCGACATTACCCTGCGGCTCTACCACGCCCTATGGCCCGAGCTGGAGGAAGAAGAACTGACCGAACTCTACGAGATGGTGGAGGCACCGCTCATCCCCGTCCTGCGCGACATCGAGCTGGCGGGCATCAACGTCGACGGCGAATTCCTGCAGGAGTACAGCAAGGTGCTCACCGAGGAACTCCGCTCGATCGAAAAAGAAGTGCACGAACTGGCCGGCTCCGAATTCAACATCGGCTCCCCGAAGCAGATCGGCGAGATCCTCTTCGGACGGATGGGCGTACCGTACAAGGGCAGCAAAACCAAGACCGGGCAGTTCAAGACCGACGAGGCCACCCTGGCCGAGGTGAGCGCCGACTACCCCATCGTGAAGCTCATCCTGCGCCACCGCAGCCTGAGCAAATTGCTCGGCACTTACGTGGACGCCCTGCCCCTGCTGATGAACGAGGACGGGCGCATCCACTCCAGCTTCAACCAGACGATCGCCGCCACCGGTCGCCTGAGCAGCGCCAACCCGAACCTGCAGAATATCCCTGTGCGTACCCCGGAGGGGGCCGAGATCCGCAAGGCCTTCATCCCGCGCGACGCAGATCACATCCTGCTGGCCAGTGACTATTCCCAGATCGAACTGCGGCTGGTAGCCGCCCTGAGCCAGGACGAGGGGATGCTCGATGCCTTCAAAACGGGCAAGGATATCCACACGGCGACCGCCGCCCTCATCTTCAGCGTCCCCTACGACGAGGTCACCCGCCTGCAGCGCTACCAGGCCAAGACGATCAACTTCGCCATCCTGTACGGGGCCGGCGCCCAGCGGCTCACCCAAGAGCTGGAGATCAGCCGGGCCGAGGCCAGCGAACTCATCGCCAACTACTACGAGCGCTTTACCGGACTGAAGAAATTCATGAGCGGCACCGTGGAGCAGGCCCGCGAGGAGGGCTACGTGAGCACGCTGCTCGGCCGTAAGCGCGGGCTGCGCGACATCAACAGCAAGAACGGTATGTCGCGGTCCCTGGCCGAACGGATGGCCATGAACACCCCCATCCAGGGCACGGCGGCCGACATGATCAAACTGGCCATGATCCGCATCCACAAGGCCCTCCGGGAGCAAAACTTCAAGACCCGCATGATCCTGCAGGTCCACGACGAACTCGTCTTCGACGCCCCCAAGGACGAAGTGGAGCGCGTGACCCCCCTGATCGAGGAACTGATGCGGGAAGCCCTGCCCGACCTGGACGTGCCGATCGTGGTGGAAACGGGCGTGGGAGAGAACTGGCTGGAAGCGCACTAAGGGGGCTCACGGTCGCCTTGCTCGCGTTCACTTATACGGTGGTGCTTCGTAGCTGGTAGAAGACAGTCGCTACGCTGCTGGCCGTAGCCTGGTGAACCGTCTCCAGGGCGGTTGTTTACTAGGTATGCCGCGCAAGGGAAAGAACTATACCGATCGCCTCCGGGGCCCGAAGGGCGAGTGCGAGCTGTGCCACCGCACGAAGCCGCTTACGGAGCACCACCTTATCCCCCGGGCGGTGCACCGGAAAAATTATTTCGTGAAGAATTTTACGAAGGAGGATATGACGCACCGGCGCATCAGCATTTGCCGGGCCTGCCACAAGGGCATCCATCGCCTGATCCCCGACGAGAAGGAGCTGGCCCGTGACTACAATACCAAGGAAAAGCTCCTCGCTGACGAGCGCATCCGCCGGCACGTGGAGTGGGTTGCCAAACAACGATAGGTAAGAGACATCTCTCTACCGCGAGCCTGTACCAGCCAAACCTCTGGGAAAGGCAAAAAAAAGGCAAGCCGGGGTTTCCAGCTTGCCCGAACATTAACCAAAAACCCAGCAAAAGACATGACCTTAGAAGTTGCGATGGCTGCACCCGTAAGGTGAGGCATGCGATAAACAGTCATGCCCGGATAAGGGCGGCTGTGCGGAGCACGGCCCGCGCGGGCGGCATGTTCAGCACAGCCAGAGTATCCGGGTGGGAATGGCTAACGACAATACGTAAGTGTACTGTCTGTTATGTAAAACGCCAAAGTCGGCGGATGTTCACGGCCTTGATCAAATTTGGGCAAACATGCGGTGCGCTGAGCCGTTGCACTAGCCAAATCATTACCCATGCAACTTACCAAAGAACAGACCGAGGAAAAGCAGGCAGTAGCCGCCCGGCTGCTCACGATCAAGGAGAACTCCTACAAGAACATGATGTCCATGCAGAATGCCGACATGGACGAGGCGGAGGAAACCAACGAAGAAGAGCAAAACCACTTCGAGGACGGCAAGGTGGACCAGTCCATCAACCGGGTCGAGGCCCGGGCGTCCGTCGTGGAGGCCCTGCAACACGACATCCGGACGCTGGCCAACCTGGACGACATTGAACCCACCGAGGAAATTCAGCTTGGCGACATCATCGAGACGGATCGCGGCAACTTCTTCGTCGGAGCGGCCAGCGATGAGTTTGAGGTCAACGGCAAGAAATACCGCGGTATCTCCACCGACAGCCCGCTTTACCTCGCCCTGCGCGGCAAGCACAACGGCGACTCCGTCGAGGTCAACGGCTCCACCTTCAAACTGAAGAATTCCTATTAGGAAAGCCTTCGCCTTCTAACCAATCACCTACAGGCACCGGACGCGTCCGGTGCCTGTTCACGTTACGCCATGACCCTCCGCGAAGCACAGGATACCGTCGATCGTTGGATCACCACGGTCGGCGTCCGCTACTACGACGAATTGACCAACACCGCCATCCTGATGGAGGAGACCGGCGAGGTCGCCCGGTTGATGGCCCGCCTTTACGGTGAGCAATCCTTTAAGTCCCCGGCGGACGAGGCGGCCGCCCCCGGCCAGCTTTCCGACGAACTGGCCGACGTCCTCTTTGTCCTTATCTGTCTGGCCAACCAGACTGGCACCGATCTCACGGAAGCCCTTGCCCGTAACCTGCAGAAGAAGACCGCCCGCGATACTGACCGGCACCGCGACAACCCTAAACTCCGCTAGCGGGGGGTGGCTTCCGGCTGCGAACGCGATCAGGCCCGTGACCGCTGAAGCGGTTCCAGACGGCGGCCAGGTCGAGCAGATCGCAAGTTGGCCCGCATACGTCTTTCGACCCAACTTTTCAGCGGGTGGAATTGCTCTACTTACTACGGAGCGGGCCGCTGCGCATCGCTCCCCATCCGGCTTAGCAGCCAGATATATTTCAAACAATTTACATAACCATATAATTTATATTTCCGGATATGTATCCAAAAAATGGATTTTTATTCGTTGAATTGTGTGGTTTTACTTGCGGGGCACTCACAATGTGTTTATATTTGTAGCGTCGCAAAACAAAAGCAGTTTCAAACAAACAGGATAATGGCAGATAATAGCAAAGACACCGCCGCCAAGCTCAAGGCCCTCCAGATGACGATCGATCGTCTGGACAAGGCGTACGGCAAGGGCACCATCATGCGCCTCGGCGAGAGCCAGGCCGCCAACGTAGAGGCTATCCCAACCGGATCGCTCGGTTTGGACGTAGCGCTCGGCATCGGCGGTTTCCCCAAGGGCCGCATCATCGAGATCTACGGCCCCGAATCCTCCGGTAAGACTACCCTGGCCATTCACGCCATCGCCGAATGCCAGAAGCGCGGCGGCATTGCCGCCATTGTCGATGCGGAGCACGCGTTCGACCGCTTCTACGCCCAGAGCCTCGGCGTCGATACCGATAACCTCCTCATTTCCCAGCCCGACAACGGCGAACAGGCCCTTGAGATCGCCGAGAACCTGATCCGTTCCGGTGCCGTGGACATCCTGGTCGTCGACTCCGTCGCCGCCCTCGTGCCCCGCGCCGAGATCGAAGGTGAGATGGGCGACAGCAAAATGGGTCTCCAGGCCCGCCTGATGTCGCAGGCCATGCGTAAGCTGACCGGTACCATCGGCAAGACCGGCTGCTGCTGCATCTTCATCAACCAGCTGCGCGAGAAGATCGGCGTGATGTTCGGTAACCCCGAGACCACCACCGGTGGTAACGCCCTGAAGTTCTACGCTTCGCTGCGTCTCGACATTCGCCGTACCGGTGCCGCCATCAAGGACAAGGAAGGCAACGTGGTCGGCAACCACGTGAAGGTGAAGGTGGCCAAGAACAAGCTGGCGCCCCCCTTCCGGATCGCCGAATTTGACATCATGTACGGTGAGGGTATCTCCAAGTCCGGCGAGATCGTCGACCTCGGCGTCGACCAGGAGATCATCCAGAAGTCCGGTGCCTGGTACGCCTACGACGACGCCAAGATCGCCCAGGGCCGCGAGGCTGCCAAGCAGTTCATGCTAGATAACCCCGAGGTAGCCGACGAGGTGGAAGCCAAGATCAAGGCCAAGCTCATGGGCATCGAGGAAGAAGCCCGCGCCAACCGCAATGGCAGGGGCAAGAAGGCCGACGCCGAGCCCGTCGCCTAGACCTACCGATTACTCAGCTACATAAACGCCCGTTCCGCTTTCGCGGGGCGGGCGTTTCCTTTACCGGTACCTCCCGCGTGCCGTACCTTTGCACCCACAACCCCCCGCCCATGAACCGCGATACCGCCGTATTCGACCTCATCGACCAGGAACTCGAGCGCCAGCGCCACGGCATCGAGCTGATTGCCTCCGAAAACTTCACCAGCGCCGCCGTTATGGAAGCAATGGGTAGCTGCCTGACCAATAAGTACGCCGAGGGCTACCCCGGCAAGCGGTACTACGGCGGCTGCGAGATCGTCGACCAGGTCGAGCAACTGGCCATCGATCGGCTCTGTAAGCTCTTCGGCGCCGAATATGCCAACGTACAGCCCCACTCGGGCGCCCAGGCTAACGCCGCGGTGTTCTTGGCCCTGCTGCAGCCCGGCGATGCGACCCTTGGTTTCAGCCTGGCCCACGGCGGTCACCTCAGCCACGGTCACCCGGCCAACTTCAGCGGCAAGAACTACCAGGCCAACTTCTACGGCGTAGAGGAGGAAACCGGCCGCATCGACATGGAAAAAGTCGCGGCAAAGGCACGGGAAGTACAGCCCAAACTGATCGTGTGTGGCGCCTCGGCGTACAGCCGCGACTGGGACTACGCCCGTTTCCGGGAGATCGCCGACGAAGTCGGCGCGCTGCTGCTGGCCGATATCGCCCACCCCGCCGGCCTCATTGCCGCCGGCCTACTCAACGACCCCCTCCCCCACTGCCACATCGTGACCAGCACTACCCACAAGACCCTTCGCGGACCCCGCGGCGGCATCATCATGATGGGCAAGGACTTCGACAACCCCTGGGGACGCACCACCAAGAAGGGCAACACGATCAAGATGAGCAGCATCCTGAACAGCGCCGTCTTCCCCGGCATGCAGGGCGGCCCCCTGGAGCACGTCATCGCCGGTAAGGCCGTGGCCTTCGGGGAGTGCCTCAGTGACGGCTGGAAGGCCTACGGCAAGCAGGTGATCGCCAACGCCCGGGCTATGGCCGACGCCCTGACCGAGCGCGGCTACCACATCATCAGCGGAGGAACGGACAATCACAGCATGCTGATCGACCTGAGCAACAAGGACATTACCGGCCGCGATGCGGAGGTGGCCCTCGGCAAAGCCGACATCACCCTCAACAAGAACATGGTCCCCTTCGACAAGAAGTCCGCCATGGTCACCAGCGGTATCCGCATCGGTACCGCCGCCGTGACCACCCGGGGCTTCCGCGAGGAGGATTGCCGGCAGACCGTAGCCTGGATCGACGAGGTCATCGCCAACGCCAACGCCGGCGACGACGCGGCACTGGCGCGCATCCGTGAGGAAGTACACGCATTCATGGCCGATTTCCCCCTCTATTCAGGGGATTTAGTGGAGGGATAGGGCCACGCGGGGGGATACGGACGAAGAGTAGTCTGCCATTTAAAGATTTACGGAATATTTAGGGGCAGGGCCGCATGGTAAGTGTATATTAATGGCGTTATATATCAGTGGCCCCGGCCACTTGTTTCGGCGTCAATAATCCCAGCTTACTATCCTCCGGTCCATGAAATCCCTTTTGTTTCCGTTTATCTGCCTGTTCTTACTCCTTTCTCCCTCGGTTTCCGCCCAGCAGGTCTACCGTCCCGACCTGTCCCAGCTGAGTCCCGGCGAGCAGCGATGGGTGGATTCGGTATATCAATCGATGTCGGAGGACGAGCGGCTGGGCCAGCTCTTCATGGTCCGGGCGCACAGCGACCTCGGGGCTGACCACATCGCCAGCGTCAAGCAGCAGATCGCTGATTACCACGTCGGGGGGCTGTGCTTCTTCCAGGGCACCCCCGAAAAGCAACTCGAGCTTACCAATCAGTACCAGGCCCTGAGCAAGCTGCCCCTCATGGTCAGCATGGATGCCGAGTGGGGCCTGGGCATGCGCCTCCCGGACCAGACCATCTCCTACCCCAAACAGCTGGCGCTCGGAGCAATTCGCAACAACCAGCTCCTCTACGACATGGGTACGGAGATCGCCCGCCAGTTGCGGCGCATCGGGGTGAACGTCTCCTTCAGTCCCGTGCTCGACGTCAATAACAATCCGGACAACCCCGTCATTGCCACCCGCTCCTTCGGGGAAGACCGCTACAACGTTACCGCAAAGGGCTACATGTACATGAAGGGCCTGCAGGACCACGGCATCCTGGCCAGCGCCAAGCACTTCCCGGGCCACGGGGATACCGACGTCGACAGCCACCTCGACCTGCCCGTCATCAAGCACAGCCGCGCCCGGCTCGACAGCATCGAGCTCTACCCCTTTCAGGCGCTCATCCGTTACGGTATCGGCAGCATCATGGCCGCTCACCTCCAGATCCCGGCCCTCGATCCGCGCCCTAACCGCCCCTCCTCCCTCAGCAAACCCATCGTGACGGACCTGCTGCGGCGCGACCTGGGCTTCACCGGGCTGATCTTTACCGACGGCCTCGAAATGAAGGGCGTGACCAAGCACTACGGTCACGGCGAAGTCGAGGCGGAAGCCATCGCCGCCGGCTCCGACATCCTGCTGCTTCCCGAAGACATTGCCGCCTCCTTCACGGCCATCAAACGCTATATGGTGGAGGGGAAGATCCGGCCCGCAGACGTCGAGACCAAAGTCCGCCGCGTCCTCCTCTCCAAGTACCGGCTCGGTCTGACGCAGCCCTCTTTCCCGTCCGTCGAAGGAGTGCGCGCCGACCTCAACTCCCCCGCCGCCAAAAACCTGAAGCAGGAGCTCTACGAGGCCTCCATGACTCTGGTGCGTGACGCCCAGCGGCTCGTTCCCGTCCAGACGCCCATCAGCGGTAAGATCGTATCCCTCCGTATCGGGGCCTCTCAGCCCACCGTTTTCACCCAGCGGCTCGACGACTACGGCAACCTGACCCACCTCACCACCTCCGCCACCCCGACCGCCGCCGAGCAGCAGCAACTGATGGCACGTATCGACGCGGGCGACGTAGTGATCGTGAGCCTCTACAGCGACGGAAGCCGCTTCATCGAGAAGGTGCCGATCTCCCGCGAAACACTCCGGTTGCTCCGGGCGATCGACGAGCGGGGCAAGCTTATCCTGACCGTATTCGGTAACCCGTACAGCCTCAAAGCCCTCGACGACTTCGGTACCATCCTCGAAGCGTACAGCCGCGACGAGGTGGCTCAGGACGCAGCTGCCCAGGCACTCTTCGGAGCCAACCGCATCACGGGACGCCTGCCCGTCACGGCCAGCACCAAGACCCCCTACAACGCCGGCCTCGAAACCACCGCCAACTACCGCATGGGCTACGCACCCCCCGAGAGCGTGGGCATCGATGGCGAGCTTCTCGCCAAGCGGGTGGACGACATCGCCAACGAGGCTATCCGGCAGCATGCCACGCCCGGAATGGTCGTACTGGTCGCCCGCCACGGCAAGGTGGTATTCGAAAAGGCCTACGGTAGCCACACCTACTCCAACAAGACGCCGGTCACGACCAATGCCGTCTACGACCTGGCCTCCGTCACCAAGGTGGCCGCCACCACGCTCTGCGTGATGAAGCTGGTAGAGGACGGCAAGGTCGACCTAGACAAATCCCTGGGCTACTACCTCCCCGAACTCAAGGGCACCAACAAGGCCCCCCTCAAGGTGCGCGCGGTGCTCGCACACCGGGCCGGTCTGCACAGTTGGATCCCTTTCTACCGCTATACCCTAACCCCGGGACGCCATCCCAAGCCAAGCTCACAGTACTACCGCTCCGCGCAGACCGGTGATTTCATCGTCCCCGTAACGGACAAGCTCTACATGAACAAGGCCTGTATCGATACCGTATGGCAACGGATCTACGACAGCGAACTGACCAACGTGGGCCGCTACCGCTACAGCGACTTGGGCTTTTACCTGCTGGCCAAGTTGGTTGACCGGGTCAGCGGACTCACCGTCGACGAATTTGCCGCCCGGCACTTCTACCGGCCCATGGGGCTGGAATCCCTGACCTACAATCCGCTCCGCTCCATCTCCCGCGATCGGATCCCGCCCACCGAGGTGGACAACTACTTCCGGATGTGTACCGTGCAGGGCTACGTCCACGATATGGGGGCCGGCATGATGGGCGGCGTAAGTGGTCACGCCGGACTCTTCGGCTCGGCGCACGACGTCGCCGCGCTGTTTCAGATGCTCCTCCAGAAGGGCGCCTACGGTGGCCGCCGGTATTTCCGGCCCGAAACTATTCACGAGTTTACTACCCGCTACCCCGGTGAGGACCGTCGGGCTCTGGGCTTCGACATGAAGCAACTTGATGAAAACCAGTACCAGAACCTGGCAGAGGACGCCTCCGGGCGCACGTTCGGACACACCGGCTTCACCGGCACCGCCGTTTGGGTCGACCCCGTGGAGGATATGGTCTACGTCTTCCTTTCCAACCGCACCTTTCCGAGCGCCGAATCGAATAAGCTCAGCAAGTTGAAAACCCGCAAGCGGGTACAGGCCGCTGCCTACGAGGCCATGGAGCCGATGGGGTCCGGCAGCAGCCGGGGAGGCCCCACCGCCCAGTTGGGTCAGTAAGTACTAGCGGGCACTTCCGCCGAGACCCTTGTACATGTAGTTGGCCGGCAGCTGATCGTTCAGTTCCATACCATTGAGGACCGCGAATTCCTCCAGGCGATTTTGGGGGATACCGGCATCCAGCAGGGCCTGTTGGAGCGTCTTCGCGCGGTTGGTCGTGTAAATTTTGAGCCGTTCGCCTTTCCGGTTGAGTTTGCTGGCGTCGGTCAACTGCGCGAAACTGCGGATCGTAGCCTGTATGGACGGGGCGTACTGGTTGAAGTTGGCGGCGGGAGTGAGGCCGGCCAACAGGTAGATATTCCCTCCGTAGGATATAAAACTGGCCAGGGTGCCGAGATTCGAGGTCTGGCCGGTCGATTGGTCCTGCTGGGCGATCTGCCCGGCAATGGTGGTCGCGGTGAGGCCGTTGATCGGCTGGTTGTTGCTATCGGTTACCTGTACGTTATTCTGCTGGATGAACTGCTGGGCGGCCGACTGTACGTCGTCGCCGGGGGCCAGGCGCATCTGCATGATGGCATTCTGGTCGGGAGCGACCATCTGGACCATCGTCGGTGAGTTAATCAGCTTCCAGTTCTGGGGGATGTTGAAGTAAAACTTCAGTCCGGGGTGGTAGAAAGCGCCGTTCTCTACGTAGCCCTGGGCGGGGTCCTCTCCGTAGAGGATGCCGTCGATGCGCTGTAGCCAGCTGTTCCGGTCTACCTCGTAGGAAGAGCGGGTGCCGGCGGCCTGGGCCTGGGTGGCCAGTTTTTCAACGCGGGCCTCGCGGTTGAGGGGGTCGGGGTGGGTGCTCAGGAAGGTGGGGGCGCGGTTCTCGGCACCACCGCTCAGGCGGTTGAGGGTACTGAAGAAGCCGGCCATCTCGTGGGCATCGTAGCCGATGGCGGTGGAGTACTTCACGCCCAGCTCGTCCGACTGGCTCTCCGCGTCGCGGCCGAACTTCAGGAAGAGCAATTGCATACCCTGCATCAGCGCCTCACCCTGGCTGGCCAGCTCGGGCGAAAGCACCATACCGCCGATCAGGCCGATCTGGGCCACCTGCTGCTTGCTCTGCTGGGCTACCGTGTGGCGGGCGGTGACGTGCCCGATCTCGTGGCCGAGTACGCCGGCAAACTGGGCCTCGTTGTTGAAGTGGGCCATGATGCCCCGGGTGAAGTACACGAAGCCACCCGGTACGGCAAAGGCGTTGACCACCTCGGAATCGACCAGGCGAAAGGTCCAGGGCAGGTTAGGCCGCTCGGAGATCGCGGCCATGGCCTTTCCCTTTTCGCTGAGGAAATTCTGCAGCGGGGCGTCTTCGTAGATGCCGAACTCCGCCACGACCTGCGGATCGTACTGCTGTCCCATCTGGATCTCGCTTTCCTCGGAGATCAGCGAAAGTTGCTTCTTGCCGGTCACCGGATTGGTGGCGCAGCTGGGCAGCGCGATGCTCAGGGAAAGGACAAGCAGGGCGGAGAGCAAGCGAGAAAAAAGGACGGACATATCTTGTTGGCTGATGGTTTACCCTGCTAGAAGTCCGGCCCCACCCGATAAGTTTGTTTTCAAACGTTAACCCCGCACCTGCGCGCCGCCGCCCTCCGCCTTCAGTCGCGCGCCGGTCCCCGGGCGGTCTGGATAGATGGCGTGGCCGGTCGCCGGATCGAAAATGACACCCGTAGCGGGGTCTTCTGCGAGCAACATCGCCCCGTCCATGTCGGCATAATCGAGTTCCGGAAGCAGCTGGGCGATCCCGCTGATCCCCACGCTGCTTTCGGTCATGCAGCCGGCCATCACCTGCAGTCCACGTTCGCGGGCCCGCACGATCATCCGCCGGGCGGGGATGAGGCCGCCGCACTTGACCACCTTGATGTTGATCCCGGAAAAGATGTCCGCGCAGCGGTCCACGTCGGCCTCCGTCTGGCAGCTCTCGTCGGCCAGCACGGGCAGTACGCTATGGCGATGCACTTCGGCCTGCCCCTCCGTATCGCCGGCCGGCAGGGGCTGCTCGATGAATACGACACCAAGTTCCTGCAGCGGTCCGGAGAAATCGATCGCCTGCTTCACCGTCCAGCCAGTATTGGCGTCGACGTAGAAGGGCGCCTTGGTATGCTCCCGCAGCGCACGGATGATCGACAGGTCGTCGTCGCCGCCGCCCAGCTTGATCTTGTACACCGGCCACGGAAAGGCGCGCAGCTTGCGCACCATCTCCTCCACCGGTGCCAGCCCGATGGTGTAGCAGGTCGGTACGCGTACCTGGTCCACGTCCCAGAGCTCCCCTACCCGTTTGCCCTCCAGCTTGCCCCACAGGTCGTGGAGGGCCACGTCGAGGGCACACCGCAGGAAGGGGTTGAAGTCGGCGGGTACCGTAGCGCGCAGGATCGCCTCGACGCCTTCGTCGCGCAGCTGCTCCACGAAGATGGGCGCGAACGCGGGTGCCAGGTGTTGCAGTTCCGCAGTGCAGGCCAGGGTATCGAGCCCGTAGTAGCTGGTCATGGCCGTCTCCCCCAGCCCGTAGTAGTCCCCTTCGGCCAGTTCCACGATTAGCGTCGGCTGTTCGGTACGGCTGCCGTGGGCGATGCGGAAGGGATCGCGGAGGGGCAGGGAGTAGGGGTGGACGCGGAGTAGCATGGGTAGTTCGGTAGTTCGGTAGTTCGGTAGTTCGGTAGTTCGGTAGTTCGGTAGTTCGGTAGTTCGGTAGTTCGGTAGTTCGGTAGTTCGGTAGTTCGGTAGTTCGGTAGTGGAGGTTGCCAGTTATAATAGGGTTCAGTGCAATTACAGACATTTTGACCACGCAATCACCAATATTGGTAACTACCGAACTTAAGTGACCGCTGGAAGCGCGACTACCAAACTACCGAACTTAAGCGACCGCGGGAAGCGCGACTACTTCTGCCGGAAGAAGATGGTGATCGGTACGCCGGTAAAGTCGAAGTTTTCGCGGAGCTGGTTCTCCAGGTAGTTCTTGTAGCTGTCCTTGACGTGCTGGGGGTGGTTGCAGAAGAAGGCGAAGGCCGGGTACGCCAGCGGAAGCTGGGAAACGAACTTGATGGAGATCACGCGGCCCCGGGAGGCGGGGGGTCCGTAGCGCTCGATGGCGGGCAGCATGACGTCGTTAAGCTTGGAGGTAGTGATACGCCGGGTCCGGTTGGCGTAGACCTGTTCGGCGGCTTCGATGGTTTTCATGATGCGCTGCTTTTCGGTCACGCTCATGAATACGACGGGTACGTCGGTGAAGGGGGCGAAGCGGCGGCGCACCTCGGCCTCGTAGTCGCGGGCGGTATTAGTTTCCTTGCCCTCGACGAGGTCCCACTTGTTTATGGCGATGACGATGCCCTTATTATTCTTCTGGGCAAGGCGGAAGATGGCGAGGTCCTGGCTCTCGACCTTGTCGGTGGCGTCGATCATGAGTACGCAGACGTCGGCCTTCTCAATGGCGCGGATCGCCCGCATCACGGAGTAGTACTCCAGATTCTCGTGCACCTTGGCCTTCTTGCGGATGCCGGCGGTGTCGATGAGGGTAAATTCCTTACCGTATTTATTGTAGTGGCTGTTGATGGAATCGCGGGTGGTACCGGCGACGTCGGTGACGATATTGCGGTCCTCACCGAGCAGGGCGTTGATGAAACTCGACTTGCCGGCGTTAGGCTGCCCGACGATGGCGAGTTGCATATGCTCCTTGGGCTCCTCGTCGCGGTTGGTGACGTACTCCACGGCCGCGTCGAGCAGTTCGCCCGTACCGCTGCCGGTGACGGAGGACAGGAAGTAGGTCTGTTCGAAGCCCAGCGACCAGAACTCGTTGGCCTCCAATTGTCGCTGGTTGTTGTCGACCTTGTTGACGGCCAGCAGTACGGGCTTGTCGGCACGGCGCAGCATCTGGGCTACTTCCTCGTCGAGGTCGGTGATGCCGGTGGTAACGTCGACCATAAAGAGGATTACGGTAGCCTCCTCGATGGCAATCTGCACCTGGTCGCGGATGGCGGCCTCGAAGACGTCGTCGCTGTTGCGGACGAAGCCGCCGGTATCGACCACCGCGAATTCCTTGCCGTTCCAGTGGCTCTGGCCGTACTGCCGGTCGCGGGTCACACCGCTCTGGTCGTCGACGATGCTCTGGCGTTCGCCGATGAGGCGGTTGAAGAGGGTTGATTTGCCTACGTTGGGCCGGCCAACGATTGCTACGATATCCATAAATAGTACAAGTAAAGGGTAGTACGGTAGTACCGTAGCGCACGGCAATCCCGTACCGTAGTACAATAGTACCCCGCTTTTCGTTCGCGCAGGCACTGTCCACGGTGGGACCGTACTTCCGCCCCGCCTACTCGAACAGCCGGTACTGCTTCCCGCCAGGCAGCAGGGTGAAGCTGCGCCGGTGGTGTTTCGTGGCCCCGTAAGCCTCGATGGCCGCCCGGTGGGGCCGGGTAGGATAGCCGCGGTTGGTGTTCCACGTGAACTGCGGATAGGCCGCGTGCAGGCCCATCATATGCTGGTCGCGGTGGGTCTTGGCCAGGATGCCGGCGGCGGCGATGCTCTGGTACTTGCCGTCGCCCTTGATGACGCAGCAGTGGTCGAGGGTGGCGTGGGGCACGAAGAACTTTCCGTCGATCAGCAGGAAGTCAGGGGGTACGGAAAGCGCGTCGACGGCCCGGTGCATGGCCCGGTAGCTGGCCTGGAAGATGTTGATGCGGTCGATCTCCTGCGGACTGCAACTGGCGACGGCCCAGGCCAGGGCATCCCGCTCGATCTCCCCGCGCAGGGCGTCGCGGGCGGCTTCGTCGAGTTTTTTGCTGTCGTTGAGGCGTGGATTGTCGTATCCCGGCGGCAGGATGACCGCCGCGGCGTAGACCGGTCCGGCCAGGCACCCCCGCCCGGCTTCGTCGCAGCCGGCTTCCAGGCGTCCATCGGTATGGTAGGGAAGTAACAAGGTCGGTAAGAGGGGGTGAGGCGCCAAGATAATTACCTTCTCCCGCCTGGCCGGGCGGGTTCCGGGTAACAATTGCATTGCTGAGTATCGACTCCGCCCCAATTAGTTTCACAAACTGAACAGGTCCGCCGCACGTATCGCGTACCCGATCCGGACCGTACTCTGGAACTGCTCGTACTCCAGCAGGCTTTCGGCGTATCCCAGGTACCATTCGAGCAGGAGGTAGTGATTGCCCGGCACCTTTGGCAGCGGATTCCAGTAGAGGCGGGTCCGTACGAGGCCCCGGTCGTCCAGGTTGAGGCCCTTGTTGATGGTCAGGCGCGCATAGGCCACGTCCGGTTTGAATTCGTGGTATACGTTGAGGCCCGCCAGCCCGATGTAATCAAGGTAGTTGTGCTTCCCCACTCCATATCCCCAGAGGTACCACGCCCGCAGGTTGATTGTCGTACCACGACTTACCGGAAAGGTATAGCCCAGGGAGAGCCGGTTCAGGCTGCGGGAGGCTTTGCCCGGCAGGCCGTTGGAGGTATGGTGTACGACGAATTCAGCCCTGCCTACCGGCTGCTCATTCCCCCTGTATATAAGTTTCGAAAAGAAGGCCCCGGGCCGGTAGTTGATGTCCCGGATAGGAAACGATGTACGATACACGTCCCAGAAAGCCGTCTGGCTGTAGGTGCCATAGCAGGCGATGCCGCTACCGAACAGGTTCCGGGTCACGCGTTGCTTGAAGCTGATCTGAAACACCGCATCACTGCCCGGCCTGTCGGCACCGCCCACTCCTGGCACCGACGCGATAAGGAAATTGTCGCGGTACAACGAGAGGCCGGCCAACTTCTCACCGCCTAACCGATCGGCTTCCTGTCCGTAGGTGGCGTGATTCGCGCCGGCGACCAGCAGAAACAGCAGGAGGACCGGTGTCATCCGGCGGTAACGGGCGAAAGAAGTCACGTACTGAAATTGGGCGGATGGGCTACCGGCAGGGCAATTGCGTACGCACCGTTCGTCGGGATACGTGGCGCAGACGGCCACCCCCGCCAGCGGTTGCGCTACCGGCCTAAACTGTAAACATAGTACGTTCCAGTCTTTTTGCCCGGTATAGCTTCCTTACCACCGGGGGCTACGCCTGGCGGCTTACTTCCTTCGTCCCGCAGCACGTGCCTGCCCTCGTCGACAAGATCGGCCGGGACCGCTTCGTGCAGCGGCTCGACGGTGGCTTCCGCATCAGCAGTTCCTGGTGCTACAACGCACCCAACGCACTGTACTGGGACTACCCCGTTATTCAGGGCAACCAGCAGTCGATGCATTTCAGCTGGGCCGGCAAACCCTGGCTCACCCAGCGGTGGAACCGCGACATCGTGGACCGCTACTACGGCTTCGGCGGTTCCAACGCCTGCCTGGGCGACGAGGACCAGGGGCAAAGGAGCGCCTGGTTCATACTGTCGGCGGTGGACCTCTTCCAAACCGATGGCGGCCCGGCCACGGAACCCGTGTACGAGATCGGCAGTCCGCTATTCGAGCGGGTCGTCATCAACCGGGGAGAGCGCTACGGCCGGGGCACGACCTTCACGATCGTGGCCGGGCACACTTCCTTTGAGAACAAGTACGTACAGTCGGCCACGCTGAACGGGAAAGCATTGGAGACCTTCTGGTTCCCGGCGCGAAAGGCTGCTGGAAGGGGGGCGGGAAACTACGGTTGATCATCGGGGGCGGAGCCTAATGAGCAATGGGGGTTTGAGCGGGCTGCCCTGAGCTTCGCAGCCAGAGGCTGCATCGTACTACCGCAGTCGGGAGACCGCATCTTACTGCACGGTTGGAAACCGCATTTTACTTGGCCTGCGCGTAGTCGAAGCGATAGAGTGTAGGCGCTCCATTCTTCCCCTCGTTGGAGATGAACATCGTTCCGTCGTCCAGGAAGGTGATGCCTTCCGGTTGCTCGAATCGGCGTTCGCTGAGGGGGTAGATGCCCTTGACTTCCTCGGTCCGGTCGAAGACGTACAGCAGGTGATCCTTGGAGGACAACACGTAGATATCGTCCGTAAGGGGATGTACCGCGATCGCAGAGGGATTGATACTGGCGTCTCCATCCCACTGTCCGGTCTCGGCCTTCAGGGCCCGGCCAATGGCGGAAGCGGTAAAGGCCAGAACGGGATCCGGAGCTACTTCCTTCGTATCCAGGTCAAAGGCGTAGACGACCTTGGCTTCCTTATATCGGTCATCTTTCGGTCTGCTCTTGCCCGCGATCAGCAGGCGATGGTGGGCCGGATCGTAGGCCAACCCCTCGCTGTTTTTCACGGGTATTCCTGTATCGTAGGTGGTCACGTGAAAATCCTCCCCGGCAAAGTCGTCGATCTCGAACAGCTTACCGTCACTACGCAGCGCGTACAGCCGGTCCCCCACCCGCGTTATGCCTTCGTAGTCGCCCACGTCGGAGAAGGGCAGCTCGCGTACGATTCTTCTCTCTTCCAGGCCATAAAAGAAAACTACCCCCAGCTCATCCTGTACGCAGGCGAGGGTGCGGTCGTCGACGTCCGTCAGGCCGGACACCTCGATCAGGATATCCGCCAATTCATCCGACTTATCCGGACGCTCCAGGGAATACCCCGGGAGCTTCGGTTGGCTTTTAGGCTGCGTAGATTGGCGTACCATGGAAAAGGCAAGCACGGCGAAGGTGGCCAGCACGAGTGCAACGGCGAACAGGGGTTTCAATAAATATTTCATAATCATGGTTTTAGTGATTGGAGTAGGGGTGCGCTTTAGTCTTCCACTTTTGAGAGGAGGCGGCCGTCGGCGGTGAAGGTGACTACCCAATCTTCTTTTAGCAGGGCCTCCAGGTCCATCTGGTAGCTTTCTCCTTCGGGCGTGACCACCCGTTTCGCGTCGTCGATAGTATAGCCGGCAAAGTCGGCGGCCACAGTCCGGCGTACGGCGGCCGGAAGCTCCGCGGTCGAAATGTCTACTTCCTCCCGCCGGATGTTCACGTACGCGTCGTACCATATTTCGTGGTCGACGCCTTCGGCCGTTTCGAATTCAACCTGGTACAGTTCGCCGTCTCGCTCCCACTCCACATCGGTCGATTTCGGGTAGGCCGCGCCAAAGTTGTTCTTGATCACGGAGGGCACCCCTTGGCTTGCGGATGACTGCCCGAACAGGTGACCGAAGGAGAAAGGGCGAGAAGGGCAAGTATGGATTGTCGCTTGCGCATGGGGCAGTAGCATTACGGGCACCCGGCCGGCAGACCGGTAGGGTACCCCGATGAGTAACTACCACCAAGTTGGGGGGTGAATCTGGAAGAAAGTGGGAAGACAGACCACAAGCCGCTACTTCTCCCTGCCACCAAAGCGGACGCAGAACACCTGCTCTCCGGTGTACCGATAGGCGACACGGAAGCCGTACAGATCGGCAATAGCCCGTACCATAGCCAGGCCCAATCCGCTGCTCTTTCGGGAACTGCTTTCCCGGTAAAAGCGGTTGAACACTTTATCGACAGCCAGCTCCCCACCCGCTGAGGTGTTTTGTACGGTCAAAGCTTCCGAAGCGAAGATCAGCTGAATGCGCCCCCCCGCGTGGTTGTGAAAGATGGCGTTGCGGATCAGGTTAGCGACCAGAATGTAGGCCAGGTGGGGGTCCATTTCCACCACGATTTCGACGCCCCCCGCGTAGTCGAGGTCAATGTTGCGGTGCGCCAGTAATTCTTCGAGTTCATTGCATACGCGGCGCACCACCCTGTTCACGGAGACCGGCTGGTTGTCAAAAAACTGCTTGTTTTCGATCTTGCTGAGCAAGAGGAGCGACTGGCTCAGCCGTATCAGTTGGGAAGTAGTCTTCATTACCTGACCGACGGCCGCGGCATCCTCCTCCGACAACCGGCCGCCCTCCAGCAACAGTTCCAGTTTGTTATGAATGACCGCCAGCGGCGTCTGTAATTCGTGCGAGGCATTCTCGTTGAAGCGCTTCTGGTTGCGGTACACTTCCCGGCTGTGCCCGATCAGGGCATCCGCGGATCGCTTGAGCTCAAGAAATTCCTCCGTATCGGTATTCATTCCGGTAAGCGGCCCACCGTGATCCAGCCGGAAGGCCTTCAACTGGCCCATGTAGCGATAGAAAGGTTGCCAAAGTTTTTTCAGCGCGAGGTTATTGATCAGCGCAATACTGACCAGCAACAGTAAATAGAGCAGCAGCACCGACCAGAGGAGGTTTTCGATCTGGTCGTCCTCCTCCACCATCGAATTAATGACCTTCAGCTCGTAATACCGGTCGTCGAGTTCAAAGGCCGTAGTCAGCATACGCACCGGCTCCAGGTCCTCCTCGTTGAGCATATACATGAGGGTATCCTGGTACAGGTCGGTGACGCGTAGCGCGGCCGGGCGCGGCATTTCCCGGATCGCGTAATTCCCCTCTTCGAATTCTCTGCGGTTGAGGATGGAAGCATCTTCCCGGGCTTTGGTGATGATCAGCAGTTTGGAGTTATCCAACCCGTCGTCGATGCTGTCGTACACCTCATCGAGCATGCTGAAATAAAATACGACTGCCCAGGCACTGATCAGGACAAATAGTGGTACGAATAGGTACAGCAGGGACTGGTTAAGCAGCTTCATCGATGAATCAGCTTGTACCCAACCCCATACACGGTCTGGATCCTGACTGCGGCGGCCCCCTGTTTCAGTTTCCGACGAATATTCTTGATCTGGCTATAGATAAAATCAAAATTATCGGACTGGTCGATATGGTCACCCCACACGTATTCCGCCAGCGCAGTACGGGTCACCAGCCGGTTCGGATTTAGCAAGAAATACTGGAGCGTGTCAAACTCCTTGCGATTGAGATCTGTCGGTCGATCGCCGATAAACACCAGCCTGTTGTCCAGATCCATGCGCACGTTGGCCCACGCCACCTCTTCCTTACCGCCAAGCGTATTCCGCCGCAGTACGGCCTTGACGCGGGCGTTAAGCTCCGCAAGGTGAAAGGGCTTGGTGAGGTAATCGTCGGCCCCGAGTGCCAGGCCCCGGACTTTGTCCTCCACGGAATTTTTGGCCGAAATGACAATTACGTTCTCCGATTTGCCGGCCTGCTGCAGTTCCTCCAACAGATCCAGCCCGCTACCGTGGGGCAGCATAATATCCAGGAGGATGCAGTCATAGGCATATACGAATACCTTCTCCGAAGCTACGTGAAAGTCCTCCGCGGTTTCCACCAGGAAGCCTTCCTTTTTCAGGGACGCCCTGATCGCCTCGCGCAAGCCCTGCTCGTCTTCCACTACTAGGATCTTCATCCGCCCAATGTAGCGGCCAAAGCTGGAAAGAATTGGGAACGGGAGTCACCCCGGGGATTCCGCTGGGGCGACGGCAACCGGCCGGACGCATCAGCTTGCCGCCCGGCGCTAGCGCGTACGCAACCGTATGACCGGACAGACAATCTCCTCCAGGCTGATACCGCCGTGCTGGAAGGTATCCCGGTAGTAGTTGTTATAGTAGTTGTAGCTGTTCGGATAGAGGAAGAACTTATCCTCCTTGGCAAAAATGTAGCTGCTGCTCAGGTTGGGGCGGGGCAGTTTGCCTTCCTTGGGCTCGCGGACCTCGAGTACGTCCTTCTCTTCGTACTGCAGGTTCCGACCGAGCTTGTAGCGCAGGTTCGTGCTCGTGTCGCGGTCACCGACGACCCGGCTGGGGGTATTGACGCGGATGGTACCGTGGTCGGTAGTGATGATCAGGGTGATGTCGCGCTCGGCCAGGCGGCGCAGCGTGGCCCACAGCGGACTATTCTCGAACCAGCTGCGGGTGAGGCTGCGGTAGGCCTTCTCGTCGCCGGCCAGTTCCTTGAGGACCTCCATCTCGGTGCGGGCGTGGCTGAGCATGTCGATGAAGTTGTAGACGATGACGCTGAAGTCGTTGTTGAGGAAGTCCAGCGCGCGGTCCTGCATCTGCCGGGCGAAGTTGGTACGCGTCACCTTGGTGTACTCCCACTTGACATCGCCGCGCCGCATGAGCCGCTCGATCTGTTTGCCGAGGAAATCGGCCTCGTGGTTGTTCTTTCCGCCCTCGTCGTTTTCGTTAACCCACCACTGTTTGTAGTGCTTCTCGATCTCGGCGGGCCACATGCCGGCGAAGATGGCATTGCGGCTGTACTGGGTGGCGGTAGGCAGAATGCTGTAGAAGTAATCCTCCTCCTCGATGCGGTACAGCTCGGCCAGGTAAGGCTCGATCACCTTCCACTGGTCGTAGCGCATATTGTCGAGCAGCACCATAACGGTGGGCCGCTCCTTATTGACGTGGGGAAAGACCTTCTCGCGCATCAGGTTGTGCGACATGATAGGCGCTTCCTTACCGGCTACCCAGTCCAGGTAGTTACGCTCCACGTATTTCGAGAATTCGGCGTTCGCCTCCCGCTTCTGGACGGCGAGGATCTCGCCCATCTGGTCGCTGTTGCTCTCGTCGAGCTTCAGTTCCCAGTTGATGATCTTCTTGTACATATCGACCCACTCCTCCTTGTCGAGTCCGCTGTTGATCTGCATGAGGAGCTGGCGGAAGTCCTGCTGGTAGTCGCTCGTGGTCTTTTCGCGGACCAACCGCTTCTCGTCGACGATCTTCTTCAGGGTAAGCAAAATCTGGGAGGGATTGACCGGCTTGATCAGGTAGTCCGCGATCTGACTCCCGATGGCCTGCTCCATGACGTCCTCGGCCTCGTTCTTGGTGATCATCACGACCGGAATGGACGGTTGCAGGTCCTTGATCCGGGCCAGGGTGTCGAGTCCGGTGAGGCCGGGCATGCTCTCATCCAGGAAAATGATGTCGATATCCTTATCGCTTTCTACTTCTTCCAGCGCATCGTGTCCATTGGTCACCGTTACGACTTCGTAGCCCTTTTTCTTGAGAAATAACATTTGCGGCTTGAAAAGGTCGATTTCGTCGTCGGCCCAGAGGATCTTGATGCTGTCCATAAATGGTTGGTTTGTTGGTAGAAAGAGAAATGCTTGTACGCTTAACGGCGGGCCGGGGTTTATAGTGCCGGCCGCATAGCCCCGTAGGGAGGCCTCAACGACTACCGGGGTTGGCAGCCCCCTTTTGTATGGCTCGAACAATCATTGTCCTTACAATCGTTTACTTTTGCATCGAGAAACGCTGTGTATGCAAAACTTCGAGCTCCTTAAACAAATTTGCGAAGCCCCCGGTGTGTCCGGCTTCGAGCGGCGTATCCGCAACCGGATCCTGGCCGAGCTCCGTGATCTGGCCGATGAGGTATCCGTCGATAATATGGGCAACGTCATCGCCCTGAAGCGGGGGCGCGAGCAAAAGCGCGTGATGGTCGCGGCCCACATGGACGAGATCGGCTTCATCGTCAACCACGTCGACGAGAAAGGATTCGTGCGGTTCCTGCCGCTCGGTGGTTTCGACCCCAAGACACTTACCGCCCAGCGCGTAGTTGTTCACGGCCGCCGCGACGTACTCGGGGTCATGAGCAGCAAGCCGATCCACATCATGAAGCAGGAGGAACGGACCAAGGTAGTCCCCATCTCAGACTACTTCATCGATCTCGGCCTGCCCAAGGAAAACGTGGACGAGCTGGTATCCGTCGGCGACCCCATCACCCGCGAACGCGACCTGACCGAGATCGGAAACTGCGTAACCGGCAAGTCGCTGGACAACCGGGTCTCCGTATTCATCCTGCTGGAAACCCTCCGGCGGTTCCAGGACCGGGAGCTGCCCTACGACCTCTACGCCACCTTCACCGTACAGGAAGAGGTGGGCCTGCGGGGTGCCATGGGCAGCGTGGGCAGCATCGATCCCGATTTCGGCTTCGGGCTGGACGTTACCATCGCCTACGACGTGCCGGGCAGCTCGGCGCGCGAGAACGTTACTTGCCTCGGCGAGGGGGCGGCCATCAAGGTGCTCGACGGCTCCGTGATCTCCGACTACCGCATGGTCAACTACCTCAAGGAAACGGCGAAGCGCGAGGGCATCCCCGCCCAGCTCGAACTGTTGCCCGCCGGCGGCACCGACACCGCCGCCCTGCAGCGGTACGGCAAGCAGAGCAGCATCGCCGGGGCCATCTCCATTCCCCTGCGGAACATGCACCAGGTCACCGAGATGGCCAGCAAGCAGGACATCGAGCACTGTATCGACCTGCTCGTCGCCGGCCTCGCCGGCCTGGACAACTACGATTGGGACTTCACGGCGGCGCACGGCGACGGGGACCATCCCGACCGCAAACAGGACTCTTTCGACTGGATGTAAAAACTCCTACTTTGTTGGCGAAAGGACGAGCCGGGGCCGCCCCCTAATAATTAGTAGCTTTGCGGCGTTCCGACTTTCCAAGCTTTCCGCCATGGGTAAACTCCACCGCCTTCACCAGCTTACCGGCTGGATCGTTTTTTTACTTACCGCCTCCGTGCTGGTGCTCAGCGTGGAGCGCACGGGCAGCCTCTGGGACGTAGGGGAATTTATCCTCGGCGCCTATAAGCTGGAAGTCGTCCACCCCCCGGGGGCGCCGCTCTTCCTGCTCATCGGTCGCCTCTTCGCCGGCCTCGGCAGTATCCTCTCCGACGACCCGGCCCTCATCGCGGCCTTCGTCAACGGTATGTCCGCCATCTGTACGGCCTTTGGGGCCACCTTCATCGCCTGGTCGACCATCCGATTTAGCCTGCTGTCCCTGACCGGCCGCGACGAATCCGCCGAGGTGGGCGGCGGACAGGTCATCGCGGTAGCCGGCGCCGGCCTCGTTGCCGGCCTCTGCGCGGCCTTCACCACCTCCGTGTGGTTTTCCGCCGTCGAGGGCGAGGTGTACGCCATGTCCTTCTTCTTCACGTGTATGACGGTCTGGGCGGCGATGCGCTACTACACCACCCCCTCCGACCGCGATTACATCGCTTACCGCTGGCTGATTTTCAGCATCTTCTGTATCGGTTTGTCCAGCGGGGTCCACCTGCTCAGCATCTTGGTACTGCCCTTCATCACGCTGCTGTTTTACCTGCGCGAGCGCGGGCAGCTGATCCTCAACCGGGTCGGAAAGATCGTGGGCTACCTCTTCGCCGCCAGCCTCCTGCTGACGGCCGGTGCCTTCTCCGGCAAGTCAATACTGGGGATTGCGGTGATCGCAGGTGCAACGTTTTTCCTGGGGCGACGCAAGCTTCCGCAGTGGGCTCAGTTCATCGTGGCTGCGGTGTGCGGCGTGCTCATGATCGGCATCATCCAGACGCTGGTCATCATCGGCGTGCCCTCGGTCTGGCAGTGGTTCGAGATCGGGATGGTCAATGCCGGCCTGCCCGTCCACATCGGCATCCTCCCCACCCTCGCGGCCTACGGCGGGCTGCTTTACCTGGCCTTCCGTTACGCCCACAATCACCACGACCAGGGCGTACAGCTGGCGGCTATGGGCATTACCTCCATCCTGATCGCGTACAGCGTCATCGCGGTGGTCGTCATTCGGGCCGACGCCAAGACGCCGGTCAACATGAACAACCCCGACAACGTCACCAGCCTGCTGCCCTACCTCAACCGCGAGCAGTACGGCGAGCGCAGCCTGATCTATGGGCCCCACTTCGAGGCAGACATCATCGCTACGGAGGTGGAGGACCGCTACGGGCTCGTTGGCGACCGCTACGAATACACCAACTTCAAGGTCACGCCGGAGTACGAAAAAGGGAAGAAGATGCTCTTCCCGCGTATGGCGGACGGCTCCCAGGGCCGCCCCGGACTCTACAAGCAATGGATGGGCCTGGACCCCTCCCAGCCCCTGCCCTACGGGCGCCCCTCGGCCATTGACAACCTGAAGTTCATGTTCAACTACCAGCTGGGTTGGATGTACTGGCGCTACTTCATGTGGAACTTCTCCGGCCGCCAGAACGGTGAGCAGGGCTACTACGAATGGGACAAGAGCAACGGCAACTGGATCACGGGCATCAAGTTTCTCGACGAGCTGCGGCTCGGTAACCTGGACGAGCTACCTACCGATTACCGCGAAGACCCCGCCCGCAACACCTACTTCCTGCTGCCCTTCCTCTTCGGACTGATGGGCCTGTTCTGGCACTCCGGCAAGCGCGGTGAGGAGTTCCTGGCCCTGCTGGCGCTGTTCGTGATTACCGGTATCGGTATCGTCATCTACACCAACCAGCCGCCCAACGAACCACGGGAGCGTGACTACGTACTCGTCGGCTCCTTCTTCGTATTCTGCATGTGGATCGGAATGGCCGTACCCGCCATTTATGAGTTCCTGAAACAACGCTTCCGGGCCCGGGGTACGGTAGCCGCGCTGGGCGTTTCCGCGCTGGTGCTCCTGGCACCGATCCTTATGGTGACGCAGAACTGGGACGACCACAACCGCTCCAACCACACCGCCGCGCGCGACTACGCCCACAACTTCCTGGAGTCGGTCGATCAGAACGCGATCATCTTCACGTACGGCGATAACGACACCTATCCGCTGTGGTACGCCCAGGAGGTGGAGGGCATCCGCACCGACGTACGGGTGGTCAACCTCAGCCTCATCGCCGTCGACTGGTACATCGACCTGCTGCGCTACCGGATGAACGACTCCCCGGCTATCGACCTGCAACTGACCGAGGACCAGATGCGCGGCCGCCTGCGCAACCAGATCCAGTTCTACAACTCCGCCAACCCGGAGGCCGACTGCGCCTCGGGACCACAGATCACCCTGGACCAGTTCATGAACGAACTGGCGACCGACAAGAACCTGGCTACCCCAAGCGGGCGCATCATTGAGACGACGTACTCCTCCTGCAACGTCAATATCCGTATCGACCCCGGCCAACTCGCCCAGGCGCCCTGGCTCACGCCGGCCGGGCAGACACCGGTGCAGAATATCCCGGTCCGGGTGGATCCGCGCGCGATCCAGAAGGACGTGATTGCCATCATGGACATCATCAACTCCAACTTCTACAAGCGCCCGATCTACTTCGCGGTGACCTGCCAGCCGTCCAAGTTCCTGGGCCTGGAGGACTACATGCAGCTCGAGGGCCTGGCCCTGCAGCTGACCGCCACGCGCACCGCCTCCCAAATGGACGTATACAACAACATCGGAGCGGGCAGCATCGACGTCGACAAGAACTACGACCTCATCATGAACGTCTGGACGTGGGGCAACTTCGACCAGGTGGACACGGAAGTAAATACCAGCTACCGGCCGGCCATCCAGTCGATGCAGGTGATGATGCTGCGGACCATGAACGAGCTGCTGCAGCGCGGCGACGTGGAGCGGGCGCTACAGATCGGGGACCGGTACTTCGCGTCCTTCCCGAACATGAACTTCCCCTTCTTCTACGAGGCCTTCACGATGCTGGGGCCCTACTTCCAGTCGGGGAACGTGGACCGGGCGCGCGACGTGATCCTGCAACTCGCCGAGAACACCGCCGAGCGACTGGACTACTTCGCGAGCCTCGATCCGCAGATCCTCGAGAACAGCTTCGACTACCGGATCGACAGCCGCCGCGGGCAGTACATCGCCCAGCAGCTCCTGCTCCAGTTGCGGAACCAGGACGACGCCGAGCTGCGGCAGGAGGTAGAGGCCATTCTCCAAAACTACCTCTACCTCGCCGAGGCGCCCGGCCCGGGATAACGCATGGATAAGCAAAAATTCGGCACCGCCCCGGTGTTCTTCACGGCGATCTCCACGATCCTGGGCGCGATCATGTTCCTGCGGTTCGGATTCGCGGTGGGCATGGTGGGGCTGGCCGGAACGATCGGCATCATCCTGATCGGGCACGCCGTGACGATCCCTACGGCGATGGCCATCGCCGAGATCGCCACCAACCAGAAGGTGGAGGGAGGAGGTGAGTACTACATCATCTCCCGTAGCTTCGGGCTGGTCATCGGCTCCACGATCGGTATCGCGCTGTACCTCTCGCAGGCCATTTCGGTAGCCTTCTACATCATGGCCTTCACCGAGGCGTTCAAGCCGCTGGTTTCCTGGCTGCGCGAGACGTACGTGCTGATGCCGTGGGTCGGTTACCTGCTGGAATTTCCGCAGACGATCGGTATCCCGGCCCTGCTGTTGCTGACGTTGCTGATCCTGACCAAGGGCGCCGACCTCGGCGTGAAGGTGCTCTACACCGTGGTCGCCACGCTGGCCATCGCCCTGGTGGCCTTTTTCGTGGGCACTACCGAATACGGCCGGGCGCACCAGGTAGAATTCTTTAACAGCTACACCGCGGATACGGAAACCACGGACGCCGCGCTCACCGACCTGCTCACCGAGGCCGAGGGGGGCACTACGCCCGATACGGTGTACTATCCCGGCGGGGTGGCCGAGGCCCGTCCCGCGCGCCCCGCACCTGCGGCCCCGCCCGCTCCCGACCTGCCGGAACTGAGCTTCTTTACGGTATTTGCCATCATCTTTCCCGCCTTTACGGGCATGACAGCGGGGGTAGGGCTTTCGGGTGACCTCCGCGATCCCGGGCGCTCCATCCCGCGCGGTACGCTAGCGGCCACGATCGGCGGCATGGTGGTCTACTTCTTCATGGCCTGGAAACTGGCCGCTTCCGCCCCGCCGGAGGCCCTGGCCGACACGAGTAACCTGATCATGGCCGACATCGCCTGGCAGGGCTGGTGGATCGTGCCGCTGGGGCTGGCTGCCGCTACGATCTCTTCCGCGCTCGGGTCCATCCTGGTGGCTCCGCGCACCCTGCAGGCCATTGCAGCGGACAATATCTTTCCCGCTACCGGCATCAACCAGTTCCTGGCCCGGGGGAAGGGCGAGCGGGCCGAGCCGTACAACGCCAGCCTCGTCACCGTGGTGCTGGCGGCCTTCTTCATCCTGCTGGGAGCGCTGGACAGCGTAGCGGAGATCATCTCGATGTTCTTCATGGTGACCTACGGCTCGCTTTGCCTGATCAGCTTCCTCAATCACTTTGCCGCCGACCCCAGTTACCGGCCCACCTTCAAGTCGAAGTGGTACGTATCGCTCTTCGGGGCCATCGCCTGTTTCGGGCTCATGTTCTTCATGAACTCCACCTACGCGGCCGCGGCGGTGGTGCTGATCGGACTGCTATACCTGTACATCACGGCGAGTAACCCCGACAAACGCAGCCTGGCGCTCATCTTTCAGGGGGTGATCTTCCAGGTGAGCCGCCGCATCCAGATCTTCCTGCAGAAGGCCGAAAAGGAGGAAACCAAGACGTGGCGACCGAGCGTGATCGCCGTCAGCGACGCCACCTTCACGCGCCTGGGCGCCTTCGACCTGCTGCGGTGGCTGTCGCAGAAGTACGGCTTCGGCACCTACCTGCACTACGTCAACGGCTACCTCAGCCACGACACCTCCGAAGCGGCGAAGGTCACCAAGGAGCGCAT
The DNA here is from genome assembly GCF_003390915.1 of Lewinella sp. IMCC34183. Lineage (GTDB taxonomy): Bacteria > Bacteroidota > Bacteroidia > Chitinophagales > Saprospiraceae > Neolewinella. The sequence continues at coordinate 58,881 of NZ_QMEM01000014.1, forward strand.
CATCCGCATGGCGGAGACCACCGAGAGCCGGATCTACATCGACACCATCGTGTCGCCCAGCTACACCTCGGCGATCGCCCAGATCATCCAGTTTCCGGGCATCGCGGGCACGGAGAACAACCTATTGCTGCTGGAGTATTCCAAGCGCGGCGGCGACGGCTTGGAGGACATCATCGACAACTTCAAGCTGATCAAATCGGTGGATTTCAACATCGGTATCCTAGGGCTGTCCGAGCGGGGCTTCGGCCTGAAGCGCACCATCCACATCTGGATCACCCGCGCCCACCTGGAGAGCTCCAACCTCATGATCCTGCTGGCCTACGTGATGACGGGCCACAGCGACTGGAAAAACGCGGAGATCCGGCTGTTCGCCGTATTCGAGGAATCCAAGCTCGCCAGCGAGGAGCAACGCCTCTACGACCTGATCGAGACTGGCAAGCTGCCCATCAGCCGCGCCAACATCGAGGTGCTCTGCCGCGGCGACAATACGGATAGCCGCAGCGTCATCGCCCGCAAGTCGGGGGAGGCGGACTTGGTCATCCTGGGTTTCCGGGAGGAGGCCCTGAAGCGGATGAAGGAAGAGGTATTCGCCGGCTATGACGACATCGGCAACGTGCTGTTCGTGAATGCTGCTGAGGCTGTGGAGATTCGGTAGGTGGTTAGTTCTGTAGTATGGTAGTGCTGTAGTCGGCGGCTCATCGGCCGGTCGCTGCGCCCCCGGGGGGATGCGTAGCGCAGCTCATCGGATGCGCGGCGACCGCAGGGAGGCCTCATCCGATGCGCGATGCGGACAACCCGACATCCGATGTCCACCACATCCGATGTCGGTAGCAAATACCCAACAGCACAGCTCATCGGATGCGCGGCGACCGCAGGGAGCCTTCATCCGATGCGCGGATCGCAAACCGCCCCACATCCGATGTCGGTAACTATCTTGCCTGGCCGGACGTGCCGGGACCAACAACGAAAACCTCGACATGCACCAACGCAGTCATACCATTTCCTACCTGTCGGTACCGCGCCCCGAAGAACTTTCCAAAGCGGACCGCGAACTGCTCGCCGCCGCCACCACCGCCCTCCAGAATAGCTACTCCCCCTACTCCAACTTCAAGGTGGGGGCCGCCGCAATGCTGGAGGACGGCACCGTCGTGGCCGCCGCCAATACCGAGAATGCCGCCTACCCCATGTGCATCTGCGCCGAGCCCAACGCCATGGCCGCCGCGGCCGCCCTGCGCCCCGGTATGCCGGTAGTAGCCATGGCGGTCACGGTAAAGGCCCCCAACCGGGTGCTGGATACGCCGGCCAGCCCCTGCGGATCGTGCCGGCAGATACTTAGCGAGCACGAGGGACGTTTCGGTCACGATATCCGCCTCATCCTGCGGGGGGAAGCCGGTCCCGTGTACGTCTTCGAGCGGGCCGGGCACCTGCTCCCGTTCGGATTCAGCGGTGAACTGCTGTAGCGTACACCTACACCCATGCGCCTGATCCTACTCCTTCTGCTATCCTGTCCGCTGCTGGGCCAGCCCGCCGGTTACTTCCAACAGTACGTCAGTTACGACATCGACGTACGGCTCGATGATGCCGACCACACGCTCGCGGCCGACCTGCGCCTTGCCTACACCAACAATGCCGCGGAGGCCCTCGACTCCATCGTCTTCCACCTCTGGCCGCGCGCCTTCAGTAGCGACAATACCGCCTTCGCCCGGCAGCAACTGCGCAACGGCAATACCGCCTTCCACTTCGCCGACCCCGCCCGCCGCGGTACACTCGACAGCCTCGACTTCCGGGTCAACGGTGAGGCCGCACGCTTTCGGTTTACCGACGACCCGGACATCGGCGTCCTCTACCTCGACGCTCCGCTGGCGAACGGAGCGACGGCCACCATCACCACGCCCTTCCGCGTGAAGATCCCCGCCAGCTTCAGTCGCCTCGGCCACGTCGGCGAGTCCTACCAGATCACCCAGTGGTACCCCAAGCCCGCCGTTTACGACCGCAACGGCTGGCACGCGATGCCCTACCTGGACCAGGGTGAGTTCTACAGTGAGTTCGGTGACTTCCGGGTGCGCATCACCGTGCCGGAGAACTACGTGGTAGCGGCGACCGGCGAGCTGCAAACCGCCACGGAACGCGAGTGGCTGCTGGAACGGGCCGCGAAGACCCGTCAACAACTGGACGCCGCCGACCCCCTGCAACTGGCCTTCGGATACGTCGATCAGCTCTTTCCCGCCAGCGCCACCGGATCGAAGACCCTCACCTACACGGCGGAACGGGTGCACGACTTCGCCTGGTTTGCCGACAAGCGGTTTATGGTGTTACACGACACCTTGCACCTGCGTCCGCGCCAGGATCCGCCCATCGATACGTGGAGCTTCTTTACCGATACGGAGGCCGCCCTGTGGAAAAATTCCATCGACTACCTGAAGCGGGCCACCCGCTTCTACAGCGAGCACATCGGCCCCTACCCCTACCCCCAGGTGACGGGTGTACAATCGGCACTCAGCGCCGGCGCGGGCATGGAGTACCCCATGATCACCGTGATCGGCCGCAGCTATACCGACTACGGCCTCGACGAGGTGCTCGCCCACGAGATCGGCCACAACTGGTTCTACGGCGTGCTGGGCAGCAACGAGCGCGACCACGCGTGGATGGACGAGGGCCTCAACAGCTACTACGAAGGCCGCTACACCCGCGAATTCTACCCGGACCGCAACGGCCGCAGCCAGTTCATCCCCGGCCGGGAGGTCGACCCGGACGCCCTCGGCTACCGTTATATGGCCCGCCTGGGGCGCGACCAGGCTCCGGACACGCCCGCCGACAGCCTGGGCTCGATCAATTACTGGATAGCCGCCTACAGCAAACCCGAACTGGTACTGACCGCCCTGGAGGAGCGCATAGGCATCGATCGCCTCGATGCGGCCTTCCGGGAGTACTACCGGGACTGGCAGTTCCGCCACCCGCAGCCCGATGATTTCTACGCCGCCCTTGTTCCACTCGAAGCCGACGACTATTTGCGCGACGCCATGGAAACGGTCGATGAGGGGGCCTTCAATACGGCGGCCCGGCAGCGGGAGCACGCAGCCGGCATCTGGCTACCGAAACTGGCGCTGATCACCGACGCGGAGGGGCCACGCAGCCAGCTGTTCGTCTCTCCCCTGCTGGGATTCAACGAGAACGACGGGGTTCTGGCCGGCCTGGCCTTCCACAACCGCACCCTGGAGCCCCGCCCCTTAGAATTCCTGCTGGCCCCGCTCTACGGCTTCGGCAGCAAGCGGCTGGCGGGCTTCGCCGGGGGGCGCCTGCGCCTGACGCGGCCGCTGCCGGGGCTGCAACGGGTGACCGTAGGCGGGGGGGTACGGCGGTTCAGCGACTTCGACCCGCCGGCGCTCGATGGCGTCTACGGGTACGACCGGTGGGCGGCCCGCACCACTTTCGTCCTCGACCACCCGGCCCCTTCCGGGCGGTACAGCGAGCTCTACTCCCAGTTCATCCGTCTGGAGCAGCGGCGCCCGGACTTCGATGCGGGGGGCGGACTCCGGGAAAACGCCCGCCGGATCAGTACCACCTTTCTGCGGGCGGGCTACCAAAGCCGGCTGGACCGGGAGATCAATCCGGTCGCCTACGGTTTCCGGATAGAGTACCGCGAGGGGGACCGCGATGAATTCATTGCCTCGGACTACCTGCGGCTGGACGCCACCTACCGGGCCGGCTACCAGTACCAGCGGAACAAGTTTCTGCGCTGGCGCCTCTTCGGAGGGTACTACCTCTTACACGACAACCGCGACGGCCTGGCCGCCCCCGGTAGCGCCCTTTCGCTCGTGGACAACGCCGACTCGGACTACGCCTACGACGATCTGTACCTGGGCCGGAGCCAGGGCGGCTGGTACCAGCAGCAGCTGGAGACCCGGCAGGGCGGCTTCCGGGCGCCGATCCCCGCGGCCTTCCCCTTCGGGCGCAGCAACAGTTACCTGGCGGCGCTGAACCTCGACGGCGACCTGCCCTTCCCCGGCCCACTAGGGCTGTACTTCGACGCCGGGGCCTACGGAGCCCGGGGCACCCTCAATCAGGAGCAGACGAATCAGTTTCGCTGGGTGGGCGGCCTCACGCTCAACTTTTTCGGGGAGCAGTTTCAGCTCGCCGTGCCGCTAGTGGCCGACGCCGACACCCGTCTCCTGCTGGACCAGCGGGGCAACCTCCTGGAGCGGATAACTTTCCGCCTGCGGCTGACGCGTCTGCTTCCCTGGCGGTGGGTCGATACCTTACCTTAGCCCGCATGACGTTGCCCGATTTCCTGCGGTCCGCCGCGGAGCACCCTACCGAAGTGGTATTCTACTTTGCGCTCATTCCCTTCGCCGCCCTGCTGGCCGGCTGGATGGAGCGGGAGGAGGACCACCTCCCCCCCTGGAACTACCTCTACAGCGCCCTGCTGTACCTGGTGGCGGTACCCGCTACAGTGGCCGTTGGTTTACTGGTGGTCAGGTACGTGGAGGGCGGCCCGGCCGGCGACACCGATGACCTCGTGCTGCTGGCGGTCCCCGTCGCCAGCTTCTTCTATACCGCCTACGTCATCCACCGGCGGGTAGCGCTGTCCACCCTGCCCGGCTTCGGCCACCTCGCCGGCCTGGTGGCCATGGTGGCCCTGACACTGCTGCTGCTCTGGGGCGTCAACCGGATGGGCGTAGTACCGGTGGCCGCATTAAAGGTTCAGTACACGGTGGCGCTGTTCTTGCTGTTGCTGATCGTCGTTCGGTCGCTGTGGCGACGCGCGGCTACCTGACCCGCAACCGAATACCTACTTGCGGACGTAGGTAAGTTGACCGTCAATGTCCGCGATCGTGCCGTGCGACCGGCGGGGGAACCCGTAAATTGGCTTCGGCGGTCAGAATCTCCCTATGCGCTTTCCCCTCCCGGTACTGCTCCTCTTGCTGCTCGGCCCCGTCGGTCTGGGGGGACAGGCGCTGGACTACGCGCAGGGCCAACTGATCGTCCAGCTCCGGCCGGGTACGGACGGTAAGGCTTGGTCCCTTACCCATTCCGAAATCACCGCCTGGCGTCCCCTGGGTCGCGGCATCAACGCCTGGCTGATAACGTTCGACTGGGCGCGGTACGCGGAATCGGAGCTGCGCGCAGAGTACGCCCGCGATCCCTACGTGGTGGGCGTACAACTGAACCGACGGCTGTCGCTGCGCCGCCGGCCCAACGATCCCCGCTACGGACAGCAGTGGCAGTTTTTCAACAGCGGGCAGATCGGCGGCGAGAACGGCGCCGACTACCGCGCCGAAGCCGCCTGGGAAGTGACCACCGGCGGGGTGACCCCCAACGGCGACACCATCGTCATCGCCAACATCGACAATGGCATCGACCTCGACCACGAAGACCTTATCGCCAACCTCTGGGTAAATCGCGACGAGGTGCCCGGTAACGGCCGGGACGACGACCGCAACGGCTATATCGACGATTATTACGGCTGGAATACGGCCCTCGACAACAACGACGTGGAGGGGGGCAAGGGCGACCACGGCACGCCGGTCACGGGACAACTCGCCGCCGTCGGCAACAACGGCGTGGGCGTGACCGGCGTCAACTGGCGCGCCAGGGTGATGACGATCACCAACGACTTCGACCCCCTGGAGTCCGAAGTGATCCAGGCCTACGGCTACGCCCTCGAGGCGCGGCTGCGCTACGACGCTACCGGCGGGCGGGAGGGGGCCTACGTCGTGGCCACCAACGCCAGCTGGGGCCGCGACCGGGCCTTCCCCTCCCAGAGTCCGCTGTGGTGCGCGCTGTACGATACGCTGGGCCACCACGGCATCATCAACGTAGCCGCGGTACCGAACCGCGACCTCGACGTCGACGAGGTCGGCGACCTGCCCTCGCTCTGCGGATCGGAGTACCTGGTAGTGGTCACCAATATCGACACCCGGGGCAAGAAGGTAAAGGACGCCGGCTACGGGGCTACTTCCGTCGACCTGGCCGCCTTCGGCGAGGGCGTCTACACCACCCTGCTGGGCAACTCCTACGGGCAGGTATACGGCACCTCCTTCGCGGCACCGGCGGTGACCGGGGCCTTCGCCCTGCTCTACTCGGCCCCCTGCCCCAACCTGGGCCTGCGCCTGCGCAGCGACCCGCCCGCTACTGCCCGCTACCTGCGCGGGGTGCTCCTCTCCACGCTGCGCCCCCTGCCGACCCTGGCCGGGGTCACGGCTACCGGTGGCGCGCTCGACCTGGGGGCTGCGGTGCGGCGCCTGATGCAAGATTGCGTGGGCTGCCTGCCACCGACCTCCTTTACCGCGGCGCCCCCGGGCGACGCTTCCTCCGATCTCTGGCTCGACTGGCAGGCTGCGAGCTCCACCACGCGGACCGACCTGCAGTACCGGTTGCACGGAAGGACGGAGTGGACCACCATTTCCGCCCTCACGCCCCCCTACCGCCTGACCGGCCTGCCGAGTTGCCAGGAGTACGACCTGCAGCTAATAGCCTCCTGCGGAACGGATACGGCCCGGTCCGAGCAACTCACCCTGGAAACGCCCGGTTGCTGCCGGCTACCGGACGCCTACCGCGTCGCCGCCCTGCCCGGCGGCCGGCTCGTGGCCGAGTGGGAGCCGCTGCTGAATGCCCTTAGCTATACCCTGCGGTACCGTACGGGGGAGGACCCCTGGACCGAGCTGACCACCCGGGAATCCCAGATCGAACTCACCGGCCTGCGCAACTGCCGCATGTACGAGGTCGAGCTGCGCACCAACTGTACGGGGGGTGCCACCCGCTTTCAGGGTCGTCGCGTGCAGAAAACGCTGGGCTGCGGGGTCTGTCTCGATGCCGAGTATTGCGTACCTACCGGCTTCGGTAACGAACAGGAGTGGATCGCCCGCGTGGAGATCCCGGGTATCCTGGACGTGCGGTCGAGCCGCGAGATCGACGGCTACCGCAACTTCGGCGACGAAACCCTCGGCAGCATGGTACCCGGTGGCGTATACCCCATAGAGGTGACGCCCGACTACCGGGGCAGCGGCTTCACCCAGGACGTGCACGTATACGTCGACTGGAACCAGGACGGAACCTTCGCGGCCGACGAGCTGGCCCTGGAGCAATCCGCGCCGCGCGGCGCTGCCGCGCGCGGCAGCCTTACCGTCCCCGCGGAAAGTGCCCTCGGCCTGACGCGCATGCGGATCGTCATGCAATTCACCTCCGTCAAGACCGGCGCCTGCCCCGCCGGCAGCAACCAGCAATTTTCCGGGGAGGTGGAAGACTACTGCCTCGACATCACCGCCGCCCAGGGCTGCCCGCCCCCACCGGCGCTCATGGCCACCTACGACGACCGGACCGGCGCAACGCTCCTCGAGTGGGGCGCCAGTGCCGCCCCCGGCAATAAGTACCGCGTGCGGTACCGCCCGCGGGGTACGGATCCGTGGACGACCCGCATGGTCACGGGACTCTCCGTCACCATCAACAACCTCAACCTGTGCAACAGCTACGAGGTGCAGGTGGCCAGCCGCTGCGACGACGTGACGGGCGAAGACCGTACCGTCGTACTCGGCGACGATTGCGTATTGGCCGGCCACAGCCCCCTGCCGGAAACGGAATGGACGGTCTCCCCCAATCCCGCCAGCGACCGCATCCATGTCGCGTGGTCCGACGGGCTGACGGTCGAGGAGATCAGCCTGTTCGCTCCCGACGGCCGGCGCGTCTTGGATCTTTCAGTCGATCCGGGTGCCCGCGGCCTGCCGTTACGGCTGCACGGACTTGCCGCCGGGGTGTACCTATTGCGTATCCGGGACGCCACCGGCCGCGCCGGTGCCCGGCGCGTCGTACTGCGGTAGCCCCGCGTAGCGCTGCGCAACTTACCTTTGCCGCATGAGCGTACACAAAGCGAGCGACGTAAAGCGGGTGACCACGCACACCCTGCGGGCCATGAAGGAAAGCGGGGAGAAGATCGCCATGCTTACCGCCTACGACTATTCCACGGCGCGAATCCTGGACGCCGGCGGCGTCGACGTGCTGCTGGTCGGTGACTCGGCCAGTAATGTGATGGCAGGCCACGAAACTACCCTGCCCATCACCCTGGACCAGATGATTTACCACGCCAGCAGTGTCGTGCGCGGCGTGCAACGGGCGCTGGTAATCGTCGACCTGCCCTTCGGCACCTACCAGGGCGACAGCAAGATGGCTCTCAAGTCAAGCATCCGCATCATGAAGGAAAGCGGCGCCCACGCCGTGAAACTCGAGGGCGGACAGGAAGTGGAAGAGAGTATCCGGCGCATCCTCACGGCGGGTATTCCCGTAATGGGTCACCTGGGCCTGACCCCGCAGTCGATCTACAAGTTTGGCACCTACACCGTGCGCGCCAAGCAGGAAGCCGAGGCCCGCCGCCTGATGAAGGACGCCAAGTTGCTCGAAGATCTGGGCTGTTTCGGACTCGTACTCGAAAAGATTCCCGCCGATCTCGCCCAGAAGGTGAGTGAATCCCTAGAAATCCCCACCATCGGCATTGGGGGTGGCGTACACACCGACGGACAGGTGCTCGTGACCCAGGATATGCTGGGCATTACCCAGGACTTCCACCCCCGCTTCCTGCGGCGCTACGCCGAGCTGTTTGACGTCATTCGCGACGCCACCAGCGCCTACGTCAGCGACGTCAAGGCCCGCAACTTCCCCGGCGACGAGGAGCAGTACTAGGCGTCACTTCGCCCCGTAGCGGACAGCTTCTTAGCTTTGCATCGGCAACCCCGGCCCCGGCAGGGCGTTTTTCTGATATACTGCTATGAAACGGATCCTCGGACTTATTCTTCTTTTGTGTCTCGCCGTCGCCGGATATGCCTATTACCAGATCATGGTGGTACCCGTCGTACCCGCCGACGCGCCCGGCCCGGTAGCCGTGGAAATCCCGACCGGTAGCTCCTACGAGCAGGTCATGGATACCCTCGCCGTACAGGGTATTACTCCCAACCGCACCTTCTTCGATCCGCTGGCGCAGCAGATGGGCTTCTACCGGGAGCGCATGCGCTCCGGCCGGTTCACCCTGAACCCCGGCAGCAGTGCCGTACAGGTGATCCGCAAGCTCCGGAGCGGTGCCCAGGCTACCGTGGACGTGGTCCTCACCACCGAACGCGAACCCATGAACGTCGCGGCCAAGGTGGCACGGTTTCTGGAGCCGGACAGCGCGGCCTTCCTCAGCCTCTTTGAGAATGCGGCCTTCGTCGACAGCCTGGGCTACACGGCCAAAACCCTGCAGACGCTCTTCATCCCGAATACCTACGAAATGTACTGGAACGCCACGCCGCGCGACTTCGTCGCCCGCATGGTAAAGGAGCACGAGCGCTTCTGGCGGGCCAACGACCGCCTGAAAAAGGCCGAAGCCCTGGACCTCAGCCCCGCCGAGGTGTATACGCTGGCCAGTATCGTGGAAAAGGAAAGCCTGGTAGCCTCCGAGCGGCCCCGCATCGCCGGCGTGTACCTCAACCGCCTGCGGATCGGCATGCCGCTGCAGGCCGACCCCACGGCCGTCTTCGCCACGCGGGAATTCGACGTCGGGCGGGTCCTCAACCGGCACATCGAGTTCGACAGCCCCTACAATACCTACCGCTACCCGGGGCTGCCCCCCGGCCCCATTACGATGTCGAGCGTAGGCAGCATCGACGCGGTGCTCGATCCGGAGGAACACAAGTATCTCTATTTCTGCGCCCGCGGCGACGGGAGCGGACAACACAATTTCGCCTCAACCCTGGCCGGGCATTCCCGCAATATCGCCATCTACGTAGCCAACCTACGCGAACGGGGCATACGCTAGCCCGCCGCTACCGCCGGATCACCCGCAGCGTACGCACGGCCTCGCCGGCCGTAACCCGCACGAAGTATACACCTGCGGGACGCTGTCGTAGGTCCACCTCCTCCGCAACCCGCGCTCGCCGCCCCAGTTCGCGTACCTCGAGACGTCGGCCGGCGCCGTCGAACAGCTCGATACGTACCGCCTCGTAGGTCGGCAGTTCCAGTTGCACTTCAAGCCGGCCGGCCGTGGGATTGGGGAATACCGCCAGCGCGGCCAACACGCCGAAGGGGTCGTCGGTCGAGACGGCCTGCAGGTCCACGCTTACGGCAAGCTGGTCGGTGCAGCCCACGGCATCGGTGACCGTCACGGTGTAATCCGTCACGCTCAGGCTATCGGCCGATTGCGTCGTATCGCCGTTGCTCCAGGCGTAGGTATAGGGCGAGAGGCCATCCCCCACCAGCACGTAAGCCGTGCCGTCGTCGGCGAAGATGCCTGAGGGCGGGTCGGTCGCGTACCGCAGGTTAAGATCGGCGGGGCACCGGCGCACGCCAAAGTCGTCAAAGGTGACGAAGACGTCCTGGCTGCCGCCCGTGACGGTGAAGGTGAAGCGGTAGCCGCTGCCGGTCAGGCCGGTAAGCTGGAATACCGAATCGGCGGGAACGGCCGCGAGGTCAATGAGCGTCTCGCCGACATCGACACCGGGGCAGTTCTGCAGGGCGTCCACGGTCAGCCCGACCAGCCCACCGGCTACCGGGTTGCCGTCGGCATCGCGGAGCCGCAGGGTGAAGGTGAGGGTGTCGGAGGCCTGGAAATCACCGTAGGCTGCGGTGGTGAAGTTCATTTCCCCGTCCTGCCCGTTGAGGTTATCGGTCAGGGCCAGGGAGGGGGTACCCGCCCGCCGGGCGATGGTCAGGTCGGCGGGAATTTCCCAGCCGTCGGGCCGGCGCCCGTCCTCGAAGTCCACCAGAAAGGGCAGTTGCTGCGCCAGAGGGTAGACGTAGGTTAGGGTATCGTTGTAGGTAGCCATATCGCCGTCTGCGGTGACCCGGAAGAGGATGCGGTTGGGGAAGGCATTGTCGGTGGTTACCGGCTCGGGGAAGCGGTAGGTCAGGGGGGTACCGGGTACCCGGGGGGCGGGGGCGCGCGCGCTCACCTCCGGACCGCCGTTGAGCGAGTAGCTGACGGTGACGGAATCCACCGGCTGGCCGCCGAGTGTGGTGTAGGTGAAGGCCAGCGTATCGATGCGCTCCCCGCAGTTCTGGGCGTTGGAGAGGCGGGCACGTACCGCGGCGTAGTCCGTGCCCTGCCTGCGCGTGATGCGTACGTTGTCGATGGATACGCCCTCACGCTGGTTGTCGCCGTCGCTCTCGAAGACAAACCGCAGCCGTACCTCGTCGGCCCCGGCCAGGCCGGCCAATTGCTGCTCCACCAGGGCGTACCGTCCGCCAAATCCACCGTCGCCGTCCCACTGCCGCTGCTGGCCGTTGTTATACCAGTTGATACCGGTGGCGTTGCGGGGCAGACGACGCCAGCTGCGGCCGCCGTCGGTACTGCTTTGGAGGTAGAGGCCGTCAAATTCCGCCTCCGTGTCCACGTACAGCAGGAAGGAGAGGTAGGGATCCTCGTTCAGCCCCGTAAAGTCGAAGCAGGGCGAGGAGAGGTAGCTCAGCTCGTCGTCGTTGTAGGTGCCGGTGGCGTTGGTCACGTAGGCGTACGCGCCCGCGCCCGCCCGGTCGATACGCGGCGCGCGGGGCCGGGCGCGCGCCCAGCTTACCGGTCCGGCACCGCCCTGCGCGGGCAGCCAGAATCCGTTGTCCGTCTCGAAGGTTTCGACGTAGGGGAAGGCATCGATCTTGGGCAGGCTCACGACGGTGGCGGTCAGCGTATCGTTTCCGGTAGCCTGATCGTCCTCCAGCTCGGTCCATACCCTGATCTCGTAGTATCCGGCCTCGCTGAGGTCTACCTGGGTATCGAAGGTGAAGTACTTGGTACTGTCCACGCCCAGCACGCCGGTATAGATACCGTCGAAGGGGAAATTGACGCCGCCGTCCTCTCCGTTCACTGTAAAGTTGATCCGGATAAACTGCTGGGCCTCCCCCCCGAAGTTGGTAATTCCGACGGTCAACGAGTCCATCCCGTCGTGCTGACAGCCGCTTACGGGTTGCCGCAGCATGGTCACGCCCACGTCCCGCCGGATCTGGGTGCGGATGCGGAAGGGCCCGCGCCGGACGCTGGTCTCGTCGGTACCGGCGCACTCGGTTTCGATGTAGAAGTCGTAGGCGGTCTGGGTATCCAGTCCACTCACCCGGAGCATGGTATCCTGGGTAGCGAGGCGGGTGACGTCCTCACTCTCGGGATCTACCCCCGCCGGCCCGTAGCGGATCACGTAGGTAGGGGCACCGGGGGTGCCGCGAAAGCGGATGTCCACGGAATTGTACCGCACCCGGTACAAGTCGATGGAGGAAAGCGGCGGCGGCGCGCAGGTGCGGCAGCTGGCCGTAAGGGTGTTCAGGGTTGGGTTGGTCGCCGGAGCCTGTACGGTATAGAGCAGGCTGTCGTTGTTGTCCAGCACGCTGAAGCCCACCTCCTCCGGGAAAGCCCCGGCGCGGTATCCGATGCGCACCTCCGCCCCGTTGGTCACGGGGAAGAACAAATCGCGCCGCGCCCCGTCGTCGTTGGTGGCGTCGAGGGTGTAGGTGGTGGTCACGTCGTCCACGCTCACGGTTACCTCACCACCGTTCCAGCCGTCGCCGCCCTGATCCGTTAGCTGCAACTGGTAATAGCAGTCCTGGCCGTGAAGGGCAGAGAGTAGCAGGAGGGGAAGAAAAGTAAGTAGAGGTAGACGCATAGGGCAGGATTCCGTCCGGGAAAAATACCACAAAGGCCCCGAACGTTAGGTCGCGGGGGCTCCTGAACCATTTATTTAGGGTGGCGTTAGTCCCCCGGCCACCGTTCTTTCACGCTATCACCATATTCCCTTGGTCGTCTACACCATCAGCGACGTTGAAAAACTTACCGGTATCCGGGCGCATACGCTACGGGCCTGGGAGCAGCGGTATGACCTGGTCACTCCCCGGCGCGACGAGAATAACGTGCGGTACTACCTGGAGCCGGACCTGAAAGAGCTCTGCAACATTGCCCTTCTCAACCGCCACGGCTACCGCATCAGCAAGATCGCGGCCCTTTCCGACCGGGAGCGCCGCCGGGCCGTAGCGTCGGTATCCTCCCTCAACATCAGCGCCGACACCGAGCTCGACGCCCTCACGCTCTGCGCCGTGGAGCCCGACCCCGAACGGTTCAGCTTCATCATCGACACCAACGTGGCCCAGCGGGGCTTCGAGGAGACCATGATGGAAGTGGTTTACCCCATGCTGGATAAGCTGGGGCTGCTCTATTTTACCGGCTCGGTCCGGTCGGTGCAGGAGTCGCTCATCAGCGCCCTGATTCGCCAGAAACTACTGGCGGCCACCGACCAGCTTCCCTTCGCCGGGCCGGGGGGGCTACCGCGTTTCGCCCTTTTCCTGCCCGAGGGCGAACGGCAGGAACTCAGCACCCTGTTCGTGCAGTACCTCCTGCGCAAGCGTGGGTTTCCCGTGTTGTACCTGGGCGCCGACGTTTCCCCCCAGGACCTGGAGGATCTGGTCCGCGTCACGGAGGTGGATTACTTATTCGCCATTCTTTCCAGCACCTTCGTGGCCCGGCCCGTCGAGGAACTCGCGGCGGAAATTCTCGAGCGTTGTCCCGACAGCCGCCTGCTCCTCTCCGGCTACCAGGCCACCCTGCACGATCTCTCCGAATACCCCCGCGCTACCTGCCTGGGCGGGCTAACCGAGACCATCCGCTTCGTTGAATCGCTCAGTAACCGCGCAAGTCAGAATATTGCTGCAGTGAAATGATCTGCCAGGCGTTGAGTACCCGCTCTACTTCGGCCGGGTGGACAGCGGCGATTGCCACCAGGGCGGTACCGTTCTCCGGTCGGGGCAGCAGGTCGCTGTAGTACTCCGGGAAGGCTCGCCGCTCGTCGTCGCTGGCGTTGGCGCGATCGTGCTGAACGGCCCGCGTCGCGTTGCTCCACACTTCAAACCCCAGTCCGGCATCGTAACAAAGTTGCTCGAGCTGCTCGATCCGGGCCGCGTCACCGGTGTGCAGCAGGCAGCTGAAGGTCTGATAGGGTGACCGCTTGATGCGCGTGACCGCGTCGTAGATCGGTACGCGGCGGCGGCCGATGACGTTATAGCCCTGCTGACCACGGCGGTCGTAAAGCATCAGGTCGCGGTAACGCATGCCGCTGCCGGGGTGCGGAATGCTGACGACCCGGCCGCGGGCGGCGTCCAAAGCCTGCATCCAGAGAATTTCGTAGCCATCCTGGTGACGCAGCTGCAGACCGAGGGGCCGCTTGGTATCGAGGTCCGCGAAACCGAATTTGGACCATACCGTCTGGGCGATGCGCATCCGCTTGAGGGGCACGGCCGCCAGACCGAGTTGCCACCAGGCGTCGCGATCGTCGGCGTCGAGCGCCACCGTCTTGCTCCAGTAGTGGAAGGCCGGCTTCCATTCGTGGCGGCGGCTATAGATCGTACCCAGTACCCGGAACGCGTCGGCCCATTCGGGCACGATGCGGGTCACCTTCTTCAGGAGCTTCACGGCAGTGTAGGGGTCTCCCACGCGGTCGTAGCGAAGCGCCTGCTCGTAAAGGTCCAGATAATTAGGTGGTACGTTCATAGGTAGTGCACTGCAAGCAAAGGGGCCCGGGGGCCGGAGTTTAGTAACGTATGACCGGGAGCTTGGTTGCCGCTTCAACCCCCGTCGCGGGTCAGGCGTTGCTCGTGCATGGCCACACTGACCGCTACCCGACCCGACATCCGCTCACTCAGCCTGGAACAGCTGACCTCCGACCTTATTCTGTCGGGGGAGAAGAAGTTCCGCGCCAAGCAAGTGTACGAATGGCTGTGGCAGAAAGGCGCCCGCAGCTTCGACGAGATGACCAATTTGTCACTTCCCTTACGTGAGAAGCTTAAGGAACGCTACACCCTGCCGGTGATCACCCTCGACCGCTTTCAGCGCAGCGCCGACGGTACCCTCAAGAGCCGCTTCCGCCTCCACGACGGCCACCTGATCGAGTCGGTACTTATTCCCGTGGTCGCCGACGACCGCTTCACGGTGTGCGTATCCAGCCAGGTCGGCTGCAGCCTCACCTGCAGCTTCTGCGCTACCGGACGCATGAAGCGGCTGCGCAACCTCACCGCCGCCGAGATCTACGACCAGGTATACCTGGTCAACGAGCAGTGCCTGGAAACCTACGGCAAGCCGCTCACCAACATCGTGTACATGGGCATGGGCGAGCCGCTGCTGGCCTTCCGCGAGGTAGTAGGCAGCATCGACCGCATCACCAGCCACACCGGCCTCAATATGGCCCCCCGCCGCCTCACCGTCTCCACGGCCGGCATCGCCAAGATGATCCGCAAACTAGCCGACGAGGACACCAAGGTCAACCTGGCCCTCAGCCTCCACGCCGCCGACGACGCGAAGCGCAACGAGATCATGCCCATCAACGAGACCAATAACCTGGAATCCATCGTCGAGAGCCTGGAGTATTTCTACGAAAAGACCAAGAAGCGCATCGGTTTCGAATACATCACCTTCCAGGACTTCAACGATACCCTCGAGGATGCCGAGCAGCTGTACCGCATCTGTCGCCGCGTCCCCTCCATGGTGAATATCATCGAGTACAACCCCATCGACAACGCGCCCTTCCGCAAGTCGAGCGAGCACCGCATTGACGACTTCGCGACCTACCTGCGCGACCGCGGCGTGATGGTCACCGTACGCCGCAGCCGCGGCAAGGACATCGACGCGGCCTGCGGACAGCTGGCCAACAAGGCCTGATCAGGCACGCGCGGCGTTCTGCAGGAGCGCCTCGAGCTCGCGTTGCTTCTCCTCCCCCTCGATCAGGTATACCGGCAGGATCACCTGCCGCCCGTCCCGGAATTCCAGGATGAGCTCCCGGACCGAGGGCCGGGTCACCTGCGCCAGTTGCGTCAGGTCCACGCGCTGCTTCCCGGCCAACTGATCGAGGGCGTAGGTCATCGTGCCCGCCGCCACGTCCACGTAGCGTTCCGGGGCCGCCTCCTTCCCCCCGCCGTGGTTGTACGTCGCGTAGGCTACCGCGCCGGCGGCCAGCAGGTACAGGATAGCCAGGAGCAGCTGCCAGAGGTGACTGTAGTCGTCGCCCGCCGTCCAGCCGGTAACGTAAACGTAGAGCGAATGGACGCCGGCCACCAGGAGCAGGGCCGCCGCGGCGTAAAAGAGCACGTGGAGCAGGCGGGTCGTAGCCGGATCGGGCTGGTCGGCACGGTAGTGGTAGTCGGGGATCACGCCGCCCAAGATAGTGCCGTTCGCCCACATCCCCCGGGCGGGCTACCGGATGAAGACGATCTTTGCCACCGCGCTACCCGGGTTTTCTACGGCAAAGCGTCGATTGCTGGACGCAAAGACCAGGTACACGCCCGTAGCTACCCGCCGCCCGGTATAGTCGGTGCCTTGCCAGGTATACTGTCCGCCCTGCGCAACGCCGTCGCTGACCAGCTTACCGCTTATGTCGGTGATCTTGACCCGGGCGTCACGCCCCAGCCCCCGGATGGCTACCGGCCCATCGTAGCCCGGCTCGACCGGATTGGGGAAAACGACGATTTCCTCCACGAAGCCCTCCGCCGCCGATGTCGCGTCCCCCCGGTAACTGATGATGCCCAGCTCGGTTCCGAAGTAGACCGTTCCCGACACCGGGTCGATGGCGATACTCTTCACCACGTCGTCGAGGAGTGGACTGTTTCCTCGGTCGAAAAGTAGGAGTTGCTCCCGGCCGTTTTCGGACAGCAGGAAGGCGCCGCCGTTGGTCCCTACCCACTTGCGGTCGGCGCCGTCGACGGCGATAGTACGCACCTCCTCCGTTTCCAGCAGGTAACCGCCGAAGCCGTCCTCGGCCTCCGCCGCCGGACGGGAACCGACGCAAAATTCTCCGTCGAACACGTTAGGCCCACAACTGAACAGGACAATGCCCTCGGCCGTGCCCACCCAGACGCGGTCGCTCAGGTCGACGGCGATACTGCGGGTTTCGTTGGTGGGCAACTGACTGTTGCTGGCCAGGATCGTACGGCAGCGGTCGTCGGAGGGGTCCATCGGCGTACCGTTGGTGTCGATGACCGTCAGACCGCCGTTAGCGCCGCCGCGGTGGACGACCCAGACAAAACCGTAATTGTCCACCGCGAGGTCGATGGCGATATTCAGGTCGCACGTTTGCCCCAGCGCGGCCCACTCCCCGTCCGGACTGCGCACGCTCACGATGCCGTTGCGGGCCGCCCGGCTCACGGCGAAGAAGGTATACCCTTGGGCATCGGTAGCCGCGCCGGCCGCGCGGATGCGCCCCGGCCCGGCGTCCGGCGCCAGCTCGAGGCTGCTGTTTCGCTCGTCAAAGAGGGTAAATTCTCCCTCCGGGTCCAGCGCCACTACGCCTTCAAAAAAGGAGCTGAAGTAATGAATATCGTTGACCGGATCGTAATCGACATCAATGATGGTAGCAAAATCGTCGTCGCCGTTGACGGCCCCGTCCTGCCCCCGCAGCACCTCGGTATTGAAGCGATTGTACACCGTCCAGGAGACACCGTCGTATTTCCACAGGCCATCGTAATCGAAGGAGGGGGTCGTATTTTCGTCGAGCTGCCCGGGGGCTACCCACAGGTCGGTACCGTCGTGCACCATACGGTATACGCGGTCCGTCGGGGGGCCGGGGTACTGCAGGTTACGGCAGTCGGCGCCGTCTTCGGTGAGGTAGTGGATGAAGTTGGCGTCGTCGCCGAACCAGATGCGTCCCCGCTCGTCCTCGATGGCGTAATTCGTGAAGTAGGCGCAGTCGCGCAGGGGTGTCGCGTCGCCCGGGGTTTCTCCCAGCGAAAGCACTACCCGGTCGCGGCACCCGGAACCGGTACAGCGGTAACCGGCCAGCAGTCCACTCGCCCCCCCGCTCAGGTATGCGAGGCGGTTGTCCAGGGGCGGGGCGTCGTAGTGCAGCAGGGCCGTATCACCCGCCAGGCGGTATACATCGTTGTCGACCCCGAAGTAGAGATTGTCGCGCCAGGTGACGATGGTCCGCGAGTTGTAGTCCCCCGGCAGGCCGGTCTGCGGGCCGAGCAGTTCCCAGGTATTGAAGTCGTTGATGTTGACGCCGCGCAGCGATACCCCGTAGAGTCCTTCCGGCGTGGCTGCGTAGAGCCGGCCGTCGCGGGTAGCCACGCTATTGACCCGCACCCCGGTAAAGGTGGTAAAGGTGAAGATCTGCTCGTCGAGCGAGAGGGCACTGACTCCGTACCCCGCGGCCAGGTATACGACGTTATCCTCGCCGAAGGCGATATCGTAGATGCGCTTGTCGCCGCTGAAGTTGAAATTGTCGATCTGCCGCAGGGTGGAGAAACGCCCGTCTCGGTAGAGGTCCAGGGTGCTGTTTTCGTAGACGATGAGCAGCGTGCCCGTGGGCGGGTGGTAGCGGATTAGGTCGATCCGGCCGCCGGCCAGCCCCTCCGTGCGGGTAAGGGAGCGGACGCTGAAGTCCTCCTTGTCGACAAAAAAGATCAGGTTCCGCGTGGTATAGATGATCTCTTCCGGGCTCTGGGTCACGAAAGCTCCCTTCGATTGCGACTGCAGGCTCGTCCACCGACCGAGGGTATCGAGCTGCGCGTGCGCGCCGCTTGCTAGCAGAAGGAACAGGCCCAGGAATACGGGTTTCAGCATAGTACAAAGGTACGGAGGGGCGCGGGCGCGGGTGCCACGCCCGGCCGGGAAAGCTTGGTCGTTGGCTTAACCAACCCGAAGATGCCGCACCACCCCGAAGCGTGGCCCCGCCCCCGTACCTTTCGGCCGTGGAACCTACATCGCTCGGTACCGTCGTCTTTTACCTCCCCGGACCGGGCTACGGCTACCTCCGCCTGCACGGCAGCCGCGAGGAGTTTTATTTCCGCCGCCGGAACCTCCGCGTCCCCGTCGTGCGTAAGGGCGACCTTGTCCGCTTCGTTCTCCGGGACGGGCCGCAAGGGTACGTGGCTGATGGGGTTGAGCTGGCTGGGCTGGCCTAGGGGTTGTTGGGGTCTTTGCGTTGTTGAGTTGTTGCGTTGTTGCGGTTGCCCGCATCGCTCCCGCCCCTCGCTCCGCTCGGGTGCGTGCCGCCGGGAGCGCGCAGCGCTATCCGCATATCCGAGTAATCCCTTGTCATGCGGGAAACCGCCGAAGGCGGCAGCGAAGCTGATCTGTGTCAATCTGCGGCTAAATCTGCCGGCGAAGCCGAATCTGTGGTAGAAAAGTCAGTGGGTTGTTGGGTTGGTGCGTTGTCGCGGTTGCCAGCATCGCTCACGCCCCTCGCTCCGCTCGGGTTGAGGACGTCCACGTCCGATCCGGGTTACCGGGTTTGTTGGCGGGTCGGTGCGTCAGTGCGTTATTGCGGTAGCCCGCATCGCTCCCGCCCCTCGCTCCGCTCGGGTGCGTGCCGCCGGGAGCGCGCAGCGCTATCCGTATATCCGAGTAATCCCTTGTCCTGCGGGAAACCGCCGAAGGCAGCAGCGAAGCTGATCTGTGTCAATCTGTGGCTAAATCTGCCGGCGTAGCCGAATCTGTGGTAGAAAAGTCAGTGGGTTGTTGGGTCATTGCGTCAGTGCGTTATTGCGGTTGCCCGCATTGCTCCCGCCCCTCGCTGTGCTCGGGTGTGCCGCCGGGAGCGCGCAGCGCTATCCGCTAATCTGCGTAATCCCTGTTGTGCGGGAACCGCCGAAGGCAGCAGCGAAGCTGATCTGTGTCAATCTGCGGCTAAATCTGCCGGCGAAGCCGAATCTGTGGTAGAAAAGTCAGTGCGTTGTTGCGTTGTTGCGGTAACCCGCATCGCTTCCGCCCCGACCGCCAACAAACGTCTACCCCGACCAGGCGACACAACCACACCCCGCCCAACCGGGTTGTTAAGGCTATGCCTTCATCGACAGCTAAGCCTACCGGGGCCCCCTCCCCGGAAGCCCGCATTGCACCCGCGGCCCCGCCCCAGAAAACGCCGGAAATCCCCCACACGGAGCGCTTCATCAGCGTCATCGGCGCGAAGGAGCACAACCTGAAAGACATCGACGTGGAACTGCCGCGCAATGAGCTGGTGGTCATTACCGGTCTGAGCGGCAGCGGCAAGTCGAGCCTCGCCTTCGATACGATCTACGCCGAAGGGCAGCGGCGCTATATGGAGACCTTCAGCAGCTACGCCCGGCAATTCATGGGCACCATGGAACGGCCCGACGTGGAGCAGATCACCGGCCTGAGCCCTGTGATCTCCATCGAGCAGAAGACCACCAACCGCAGTCCCCGCTCTACCGTAGGTACGGTGACCGAGATCTACGACTTCCTGCGCCTCCTCTACGCCCGCGCCGGTACCGCCTACAGCTACGTGAGCGGCCAACCCATGCTGCGCTACACCGAGGAGCAGATGCTCGACCAGATCGCCGATACCTACGATGGCCGGAAGATTATCGTACTGGCCCCGCTCGTGCGCGGGCGCAAGGGCCACTACCGCGAACTCTTCGACCAGGTGCGCAAGCAGGGCTACACCAAGGTGCGCGTCGACGGCGAGATCCAGGACCTGAAGGAGGGCATGCAGGTGAGCCGCTACAAGGTGCACGACATCGAACTGGTGGTCGACCGCATCAAGATGAGCCCCGACCGCCTCGATCGCCTGCGGCAGAGCGTGGCGACCTCGCTGAAGCTGGGCGACGGCCTGCTGTTCGTACAGGACGCCGAAACCAACGAGGTGAGCCCCTACTCCAAGAACCTCATGGACGCCGAGAACGGCATCAGCTACGAGGAGCCGAGCCCCAATACCTTCTCCTTCAACTCCCCCTACGGCTACTGCCCGACCTGTAAGGGACTGGGGCAGGTGAACAGCCCGGACATCACCAAGATCATCCCCGACCGCTCGCTGAGCATCAATAAGGGCGGACTGGTGCCCCTGGGCGACACCCGCGACAACACGACCTTCAAACAGATCAAGGCCATTGCCAAGTCCGAGAAGTTCAAGTTGAGCGACCCGATCGAGAAGATCCCCCCCGCCGCCCTGAACGTGATCCTTTACGGCCGCCAGGACACCAAGAAAAAGAAGAAGAGCAAGTACGACAAGAGCGCCCACGATATGGTCTGGGACGTGGAAAGCAACGGCCTGGTCAACATGATCGTGCGCTGGTACGAGGAGACCACCAGCGAGCGCATCCGCACCTGGGCCGAGGAGTTCATGACCATCGATACCTGCCCCGACTGTGAAGGCGCCCGCCTGCGTCTGGAGGCCCGCCACTACAAGATCAAGGAGCAGACCATCAGCGACCTGGCCCGCATGGACCTCGGCGAGCTGGGCACCTGGATGGAGACAGCCGAGGAGGGCATGGACGAGCGCACCACCCTCATCGCTACCGACATTCTAAAGGAGATCCGCTTCCGCCTGCAGTTCCTGCTGCACGTGGGGCTGGGCTACCTGAGCCTCGACCGGCCAGGCCGTACCCTTTCCGGCGGCGAGGCGCAGCGCATCCGCCTGGCCACCCAGATCGGCAGCCAGCTCACCGGCATCACCTACATTCTCGACGAACCCAGTATCGGGCTGCACCAGCGCGACAACCAGCGGCTGATCAAAGCCCTGCGCGACCTGACCGACATCGGCAATACGGTGCTGGTGGTGGAGCACGACAAGGACATCATGATGGCGAGCGACTACCTGCTCGACCTGGGCCCGGGGGCGGGCGTCCGGGGCGGTGCCGTGGTGACCGCCGGCAAACCGGAAGAGTTCCTGAAGCAGGAGTACGCCGGCAGCATCACCAGCGACTACCTGGCCGGCCGCCGCCGGATCGAGGTGCCCGAGAAGCGGCGCAAGGGCAACGGCAAATTCCTCACCCTGAAGGGCGCCGAGGGGAATAACCTCAAGGGCGTAGACATCAAGATCCCGCTGGGCACCCTCACCTGCGTGACGGGCGTGTCGGGGAGCGGGAAGTCTACCCTCATCAACGAGACCCTCTACCCCATCCTGCGGCAGCACTTCTACAACAGCGTGAAAAAACCGCTGGAGTACAGCCGCGTATACGGTCTGCAGAACATTGATAAGGTCATCGATATCGACCAGTCGCCGATCGGCCGCACGCCCCGGTCCAACCCCGCCACCTACACCGGTGTCTTCACCGATATCCGCCAGCTGTTCACCAAGCTGCCCGAAGCCATGATCCGGGGCTATAAGCCCGGCCGTTTCAGCTTCAACGTGAAGGGTGGCCGCTGCGAGGTGTGCAAGGGCAGCGGTATGCGCACCATCGAGATGAACTTCCTCCCCGACGTAGAAGTGGAATGCGAAAACTGCCAGGGTATGCGCTTCAACCGCGAGACCCTGGAGATCCTGTACAAGGGAAAGTCCATCACCGACGTGCTCAATATGAGCGTGGCGGAGGCCGCCGACTTCTTCCAGCCCATCCCCAAGATCTACCGCCGGCTGAAGACGTTACGGGACGTCGGACTCGGCTACATCACCCTCGGACAGCGGGCCACGACCCTCTCCGGCGGCGAGGCCCAGCGGGTGAAACTGGCCGAGGAGCTCTCCAAGCGCGACACCGGGCAGACCGTATACATTCTCGACGAACCCACCACCGGCCTGCACTTCGAGGACATCAAGTACCTCCTCAAAGTACTGCAAAAGCTGGTGGACAAGGGCAACACCGTCATCGTGATCGAGCACACCATGGACGTCATCAAGGTAGCCGACTACCTTATCGACATGGGACCGGAAGGCGGTCGGGGCGGGGGAACGCTGGTAGCGGCGGGAACGCCCGAAGACGTAGCTCAGGTGGCGGAAAGTCATACCGGGCGGTTTTTGAAGAATGAGCTGGGGCACTAAGTTTTTCTTATATAGTAGATTTGCATATAAAGCTTTGCCTTTCATGCCACCGAATATCCAGGTGCAATCTTATGCATTAGTGCTGGTCGTCGATCGTCGGACCCTGGCCATTCGGGCAACCAGCTCGAATGCGCGCGCATTTCTACCGGTGGATCCGGAGGATTTACTAGACCTGACGCTGCACGATCTCTTCGACCAGCCGCTCGTGCGGAACATCTGCGAGTTTATCCACGAGGACTTTCCCGCGGTCGTTGCCCTCCAGAATCCAGAAGGGTGGTCGAAGGGCGATTACCAGGCCGTGGTGGCTACCGTCGGGCAGGAACTCGTTCTCGAGATCGAGGAAAGACGCACCTGGCCCCACTCCGGCGACTATTCCGCCCGGCTCAATGACTTCACCTACGAGCTGGAGTCCAATACGAGTACCAATGACCTGCTACAGGTCCTATGCGACGGACTCACGTTTCACTTTGCGTACGACCGCGCCATCGTTCTGCAGTTTGACGAAAGCGGCAACGGGATAGTGACCCACGAGGCGAAGAAAGACGAGCTCCCTTCCCTCCTGGATGTCCGCTTCGTGACGTCGGACGTACCGGCTACCAGCCGTCGGCACCAGGTTGCGGAAAGCGTCATGAACTTCGTGTCCGTGGACCGCCCACTCGTGGATATCCGCGGTGAGGTATCGGCAGAGGTGGAAGAGGTACTCCGCCAGTACCTCGCCGCCCGCGAACCCAACCCCAACTTTATCAAGTACCTGGAGGACAGTGAACTGAAGACCCTCGGCCACCTCTCCCTCATCATCGATGGCAAGCTGTGGGGGTCGGTATACATGCACGGCGTGGAGCCGGTGTATATCGACTACCAAATGCGCTCCTTCCTGCGGGTGGCCGGGCGCGTCGCCCAGCAAAAGATCGGCTACCACATTTACCACCGCAGCCTCCGGATGCGGCGCAAGGCCAATAGCGTACGGGACCGGCTGTACGACCAGATCGTGTACGCAAAGGGCCTTGCCGAGGGACTGACCGAGGGGCGAACGACCGTACTGGACCTCATTCGCGGGACGCGCGGCGCCGTGATCTGTTCCGAAGACGAGATGACGCGTCACGGCGCCTGCCCCACCGAAGAGGAGATCAACGGGATCATGCGCTGGATGAAGGCGGAAGTCGGCGACACCGCGATCTGGCACACGGATCACCTCTGCGCCCACTATCCACCGGCGAAACCCTTCGTGCGCAAGGCCGCGGGTATGATGTTTCTCCCGCTCGACCCCGCCGCCAACCAGTGGATAATCTGGTTCAAGCCGGAAACGGTTCAAACCGTACGCTTCGGCAGCCATGCCGGGGAACGGGGGGAACGCCAATTCGCCATCAACGAGCAAACCCGCCGGCAACATTCCACCTCCTGGAGCGACGACGACATCGGCTCCGCGCAGGCGCTGCAGTTCTTCATTCAAAAGACGGTCATGGAGCGCTATACCAGCACCCGCCGCCACAATGCTCTCCTGCAGGAGGCACTCGAAGACCTGGAGGTCTTTAGCTATACCATCGGTCACGACCTGCGCGCGCCGTTGCGGGGCATTTCCAGCTATGCCGAAATTCTGCGGGAAGACTTCTCCTCGAACCTGGGGCAGGAGGGCATCGCCCACCTGTCGGTGATCCAGCAGAACGCGGACCGCATGCGGGTCTTTATGGATGACCTGCTCGCCCTCAGCCGTATCGACCGCTCCCGCATGGTGGTCAACAGCCTGTCGGTCAGCCAGCTCGTAGACCGCGTCCTCGCCGACTTTTCCAATTCATCGGATGGCCGGCCCTGCTGCACCGTCCAGCCCGATATTCCGGACATCGCCGGCGACCGGAACCACTTGGTAACCGTGTTTACGAATCTCCTGTCCAACGCATTCAAGTACAGCGCCCACCAGGCCGTGCCGCGGGTGGAAGTAGGCTTTACCGGGGAGCGCCGCAACGGATTCCCGGTGTTTTATGTCTCCGACAATGGCATAGGCATCCCGCCCGACCAGCACCGCCGCATTTTCGACCTGTTTACCCGTTCGACCAATAGCGGCGACTTCGAGGGTACCGGTATCGGACTGGCCCTGGTAGACCGCATCATTCGCTACCACGAGGGGGAGGTATGGATTGACGAAGAAGTGCAGGAAGGCACCCGGGTACTGTTTTACACGGGGGTAGCGGTCAACGACTAGCGATTAGCCGTTTCCGAACTTGAGGTTTTGGAGGTAGCGTGCGTCCACTTCGGCACTCTCCAGCGGGGTAGAATCCACGTAGCGTTCCTGCTCTACGATGTAGTACTCCATACCCTGGTCTTCGGCTACCGAAAGCACCTTGGCGAAGTCGATGGAGCCGGTACCCAGGTCGACCGAAGCCTCCGTTTCGCTGAGATCGGCGTCCCGTTCGCGGTCCTTTACGTGGCACAGCGTCCACTTGCCGGGGTACTTGTTGAGGTAGGCGACGGGGTCGGCCCCGCCGGTGACCACCCAGTAGATATCCATTTCGTAGTCCACCATATCGTTGGTGTTCTCCATCATGAAGTCCTGAGGTACAATACCGTACACGTTCTCGAAGCTGTAGCCGTGGTTGTGGTAGGCGAAGCGCAGCCCGTTGTCGGCACAGGTCTGTCCGCGCTGGTTGAACTTGTCCACGACCGCCTGCCAGGCGTCCTTGCTGGGCTGGGCGCCGATGTAGGGACAGATCAGGTAGTCCATGCCGATGCTTGAGGCCTGCTGTGCCTTCTGCTCGAAGTTCTGGTCGATGTTGCAGTGGGTGGAAACCATGGTGAGGCCGAGCTCGTCGAGGTAATCCTTGAATTCCTGTGGCTCCATGCCCCAGAAAATACCCTGGTCGGCCTCGTACCCTTCGACCTGCTTGTAGCCGTAATCGGCCACCTTGCGCAGGGTGCCCTTGACGTCCTGAGGGAACACGTCGCGGAGGGTGTAGAGCTGAATACCGAAGGTGTCAAGGGTGCCCCCGGCGGCTTCGGCGCGTTGCTCGTTGGCGTCGATCTCCTCCACGTCGGCTTCGGTGTCGTTGGTGTTGCCGTTGTTGCATGCCCACACCGGCAGCAACAGGCCGGCGGCCCCGAATTTGGCGGATTGGCGGAGGAATTTTCTGCGATCGGTCTTCATCTTTATGTGTTTGGCCCCGTCAATGTAGGAAATTTCAAATTGGCTAATCCGATTTAGGCGCGAACGCAGGTGCGGTGTTCGGGCAAGCCTGGATACCCGCGGGTCAGGTAGCCACCAGCAACAGGGAGTAGGCCCCTACCCCACCCACGAAGGCCCAGATGTTGCTGCGCCGCTCTTCGGGCAGCTCTTCCTTCAGTACGTTCATGATCACCCCACCGGCCAGGAAGGCAAAAATGATCCCGATGAAGGCCGGGGAGATGCGGCCCAGCAGCCCCAGCACCCAACCCGACACCAGGGCCGCCGCCACCAGCCACCGCCCGGGGCGGCGGTAGCGCGCACGGTAGTGGTCATAAAGCCCGTAGTCGGTCACAACGAAGTGAAACGCCATCGCAACCACGTAGTAGAGGAGCCCGAGTAGCGTCTGATCCTCCCGCCACACCAGCAGGTAGCCGATGATTCCGTTGTAAAGCATAAAGGAGACGATGTGGATCCAGAACATCTTCACGTTGTGCTCCCCGTGATCGTTGTGCGGCTCCCGGTGAGTCTCCCGCGACCGCTTGGCCGCGCGTTCGAGCGCATAAAAAACCACCAAGCCCAGCAGGGCGAAACTGTAGACGTGGTACTCAAGATACGCCAGCCAGCCGATCTTCTCGTTACCGGACAAAATCTCCTGGTACACGGCAAACTCCGGAAGTACGTGCAGAAAAATGTAAGCCACCGATATTCCGCCGGCCAAAGAAAGCCAGCGGCTGCGGGGGATGCGGGATAGCCGCAGGTAGCCCACCGACAGGTGAACGCCCAGCAGCAGGAGTAACGAAAGGAGAGAATAGGGAGGCACAAGCCCAAGATAAGACCGTAACGTTCCGGGTACACGCGATACATAGCCATGCCCTCCCGCGGCGGCCGGCGCCCGCCGAGGGACGAACGGTACGCACACGAAAGGGAGGGCTAATGCAAAACGGCAACCGGGGTCGCCAATATCCGGGAAGTCAAAGGGAACCCCCGAAAAAAGTCTAAAAAAGGAATGTGAAAAGAGTGTGGTTCATAGTGTATGCCTCACTAAGGTAGCAGCTACCCTGCCCGCTCCCCGGGTCGTGTGTACGAGCCTCCCGCGGGGTTGTACGAAAGTGGTACTTAATTGTACGAGCCGCGTGCACCTAACTCACCAGCGCTGGTTCGTCGACGCGAAAATCGAGGTACACCCCGGTCCCTCCTACCGCGGCGTACGAAAGCTTACCCCCCAGTTTCTGCGCCAGGATACCGATGAGCCGGGTACCGAAGTGCGTAGCCCCGGGTGCGTCGGAAGTGGCCTGCGTCCCTACCCCGTCGTCGGTTACCCCCAGCCGCAGCCGGCCGGGGGCCGTCTCGGTCAGGGAGACCACCACCCGGCCGCGGCGATCGCCCGGAAAAGCGTACTTGAGGGCGTTGGTTACCAGTTCGTTGATGATGAGGCCCAGGGATACGGCCCGGTCCACGTCGAGCTCCCGGGGAACGACCTCGTTGACCAGGCGTATGCGGTCGCCCCGCACGCCAAAGGCCGATCCGATACTATTTAGCAGGAGGTCCGTATAGGCGTCCATCCCGATCGCCGCCGGCGCGCCGTGTCGGTATAGGGTCTGGTGCAGCAGCGCGATACTTTTGACGCGGCTCTGGCCGGCCCGCAGGGCATCCAGCGCGTCGCCTTTCTCCAGGTGGTGCGACTGAAGATTCAGCAGGCTGGAAATCACCTGGAGGTTGTTTTTTACGCGGTGGTGGATTTCGTGGATGAGGGCCTCGTTCTGCCGGTTCTTCTCCTCGATCTCCGCGCGTTGTGCCTCGATATCGGCGTTGCGGCGGGTCAGCTCCTCATTGGTCCGTCGGCGGAGATGGGCGATCCGCCAGATGAAGAATACAGCAACGGCCAGCAGGCCGAGACCGGCGAAGGCCAGCATCCGCGTGCGGCGCACCCGCGCAAGTTCCGCTTCGCGGTTGGCGATGGTCGCTTCCTTCTCCCGGGTCCGGTACCGGGTTTCCATTTCGGCGATGGTGCGTCCTTCCTCCTGGCTGAGGGTGGCCCGCTCGTACTTCCTCGCGGTCTGGAAGGAACGCAGGGCTTCCATGTACTGGCCGGCCTCCTCCTGTGCCTCCGCCAGCTCCTCGTAGGCACTGAACAGGCGGTGGGGATCGCGGATACCTTGTGCCACGGCCACCGAAAGCTTGCCGTAGCGAATAGCTTCCTCGAGATCTCCCATGTGCAGGTACGCGTGTCCCAGGTTGCGGTAGGCATGCTCGATCCCCGTGGAGTCGCCGAGCTCGTCGTAGATCACCCGGGCCGCCTCCAGCTCGTCGATGAGACGCTGATAATCCTTTTCGAAATCCATATACCACTGCCCGAGATTGGCGTAGAGCGAGCCGACGACCTGGCTCCGGATGCCGGACTCCTCCGCCAGCCGTAGCCCCTCCAGGTAGGCCTGCCGGGCCGGGGGCCACTGTCGGAGGTCGCGGTGCAGCACGCCGACCAGGTTGTATCCCTCCATCATTTCCGCGGTGTCCCGCGCGGTCGTGGCCAGGTGGACCGCCTGCCGGGCGTAGTCCAGGGCGCGGTCGCGCAGTGACGGGTCGCCGTTCACGTCGCCCATCTTCTTAAAGGAGCGAGCCAGCCGGTTGGTGACGTAGGCAATTTCACGGGGGGCATCAACGAGCCGGTACAGGTCGATGGCCCGCTGACTTACCCGGAGGTTTTGCTCGAACCGGCCGGTGTTGGAGTATACGTCCGCCAATTCGCTGAGGATATCGGCTTCCAGCCGCGGCATGCCATGGTCTTGCACGGCCGTTTGGGCCAGGTCAAGGTAGAATTCCGTACTGTCGCCGTTTTCGGACTCGCGGGCCCGCTGTAGCCAGGCTTCCGCCTCCGCCGAAGTGCTCTGGGCCGCCAGGGGCAAACACGCCAGCACGGCCCCCAGCAACAGTGGCAGTATCCTGAGGGCCGGACCCGGGAACGGCGGTCGTGCGGGCATGGATCAGAGGGTATTGAGGCGGGAAAGAAAATCGATGCGGTAGCCGTGTGAGAGCGGAACCTGCCGGCCCTTTAGGTGGAGATATACTTCCCCCACGGAATCCAGTTGGGCCAGGTTGATCAGGTACGAGCGGTGTACCCGCACGAAAGTGTAGTTATCCAGGCGGGTGAGGAGGTACTTCAGGTTGCAGGTAACCGTATGCTTGCCCTCTACGGTGAATATGTCGCAGTAATTTCCCTGTGCCTGGATGTAGAGAATATCGGCAAACTCCACCTTGAAAAGGTTGCGGCGGGTATCCCGGATGAAGATCCGGTCCTGCAGGATTACGCTGTCGCCGTCGGACGCCTCCGGTTGATCCTGCCGGCTGAAATTCCGAATCGCCAGGTCGATGCCCCGCTGCAGGTCGACCACGTCGAAGGGCTTGGAGACAAAGGCGGCGGGCACCGCTTCCCGGGCCCGCTCGAAGGTCACGCGGTCACTGTTGGCGGTGAGGAAAATGACGGGGGTGGGAAATTCCTGGTTGAGGCGGTGGGCCACTTCGATGCCGTCGATATCATCCCCCAGCTGTACGTCCATCAGGACCAGGTCGGGCCGGGACCGCCGGACCGCGGGCAGTACTTCCTTGCCCGCCGCGATCTTTTCCGTGACCGCATAGCCCATCCGGTTGACACTCGATTCGATATCGGCGGCGATGATCGGGTCGTCTTCCACTACCAAAATGCTGATCGCGTCCATACGTAAGCAATGTACTACAAGCCCGCGAGCTTTTTTCCCTGCTACGGCATACGCTGCACCCGCGCACCCGCGCCGGAAACCCGCTCCAACCTTGGTACGGGAATCGCGTTGGAGGGGGAAATCACTACCCGCACAACCGCCCCCGCATGAGCTCTTCCCCTCCCATCAACGTTGGCCTTATTGGTTTTGGCCTGTCCGGCCGGTATCTCCAGGCCCCCTTCTACCGCGCCCACCCCGGCTTCCACGTAGCACGGGTGGTGACCAGCCGGGCCGATGAGCTGGCCGCGGAATTTACGGGGATGAACCCCACGCGTGACCTGGACATCGTGCTGGCCGACCGCGCGATCGACCTGGTCAGTATCGCTACCCCCAACGCGACCCACTACGAATTCGCCAGGGCGGCCCTGGAGGCCGGCAAGCACGTGCTGGTCGACAAGCCCGCCTGCGCCACGGCCGCCCAGTTGCGGGAACTGCGCGACCTCGCCGCCGCCAATAACCTGCACCTGTTCGTATTTCAGAACCGGCGGTGGGACAGCGACTTTCTTACCACCCGCAAGGTAGTCGACGGCGGTGCCCTCGGCGAGCTGGTCAACTACGAGGCCCGCTACGACCGGTGGAAACCCGAGCCCAACACCAAACCCTGGAAAGAAAAGCCCGGGGCCGCGGCCGGTATGCTCTACGACCTGGGGGCCCACATCATCGACCAGGCCATCTGCCTGTTCGGCCGTCCGCAGGAGGTGAGCGGGGCCACCTGGACGCAGCGCAGGGACAGTTCCATCCCCGACGCCTTCGACCTGCAACTTACCTACGAACTTCCCCTGCGCGTGAGCCTGTCCTGCAGCCTGCTCGCGCGGGAGCCGACCCCCCGCTACACCCTGCACGGTTACCGGGGCAGCTACGTCAAGTACGGGATCGACGTGCAGGAGGACCAGTTGAAGGCCGGCATCCTGCCCGGCCATGACCGTTTCGGCGAGGAACCGGCCGAGCAGCACGGGTTGCTGCACACGGAGACGAACGGGCTGACCGTGCGGGGGCCCGTCATGACCGAGACCGGCCGGTGGATGGGGTTATTCGAAAACATGCACGCCGTCGTTCGCGACGGGGCCGCTCCGGCCGTCGCGTTAGATGACGTAATTCTGCAACTGGAAATAATAGAATCGGCCAGCGGGGTGGCCTAGGGCTACCCTCTTCCGACGAAGCGGTAATCTTTCGACATTCCCTCTTTATCGTGCCGCAGGGCCAGTTGGCGCAGCTCGAAGTGGTCGAAAAAGGTATCCCAGCTGATCTCGCGCAACTTCGCGTCGCTTCGGTTCTCCGGCCAAATGATGGCGAGTGGCCGGGAGTCGTTGGCGGTCGTGGTTTCTTCGACCACGCCGGGCACTCCGTTGTGCTTCTTGGCCCAGGTCTGGATGGTTGCGTGGTCGGTGGTGGTGGCTTCTGCCATGGGGGGGGGAATTAGGGATTGTTGGATTGAAAAAATGATGGCGTGATGTCAGTCGCGGCTCACCAGTTTATTGAAGGTATTGCCGGCTTCGGTGCTGTGCAGCAGGGCAAGCTTACTGTTGTCGAACTGCTTGAACCACTCGTCCCAGCCGATCTTTTCGAGGTCGGAGTTTTCGGTCTTCTGTTCGAAGTAGATGCGAATGATCTCGCCGTCGCCCCCGTCGGTGCTCGCCACTTTAGCAGGTGCTCCGTTGCGGTCTTCGGTCCATTTTTTGATGGTGTCGTGGTCGGTGGTTTTTTTGGAATCAGCCATGATCGCTAGTAGTTAGGTGTACTTCCCCAACGTACCGCCCGTACGTACAAGTTCGGTGCCGGGCCATACTCCCTTCTAGCATACGGTACCGCGGCCGTGTCTCTATCAGGGCCGCACGCCCGTCTACCAGTCAGGAGCGCAGCGACTGGCGTGCCTCACCGATCGTACCCGAACCGCTTGAGCCACTGCTCGTCGTCCCGCCAGTCCTCCCGGATCTTCACGTGGGTCTCCAGGAATACCTTTCGTCCGAGAAATTCCTCCATCCGCTTGCGGGCATTCGTGCCGAGCTTTTTGATGGAGCTGCCGCCCTTACCGATGAGAATAGGCTTCTGCGTTTTCCGGCTTACGTAGATGACGGCGCTGATGCGGGCGAGCTCTTCTCCGTCCTTGGTTTCGGTTTCCTCGAAGGTTTCGATCTCGATCTCCACGCTGTAGGGTATTTCCTGGTGGTACTGCTCGAGGATCTGCTCACGCAGTATCTCCGAAACGAAAAAGCGTTCGGATCGGTCGGTGAGCTGATCTTCGGGAAAGTACACCGGTCCTTCGGGCAGGGCTTCCTTGATGGCCACCAACAGGTCGTCTACCCCCAGGCCCGACTGCGCCGAAATGCCGAAAATACGTTGCGGCTTCATCCACTTTTTGAACTGCCGCTCGAGCTGGTTGACGCGGTTCTCGTCTACCAGGTCCAGCTTGTTGAAGACCAGAAACAGCGGCACGTCCATGCGGCGCAGCTTGCCGACCAGCAGGTCGTCTTCTCCGTATTCCTCCTGCGGATCGACCAGGTAGATCATCACGTCGGCGTCTTCGAAACTGGAGTTGACGTAGCTGTTCATCTTCTCCTGCATCTTGTAGCTGGCCTCCTCGATGTAGCCGGGGGTATCGCTGAAGACGACCTGGCAGTCCTCGGTGGTCAGGATACCGATGATGCGGTGGCGGGTCGTTTGCGGCTTGGCCGTGATGATGCTCATCCGCTCCCCCACCAGCGCGTTCATGAGGGTGGACTTCCCGGCATTCGGCCGGCCGATGATGTTGACGAATCCGCTTTTGTGCATGGGTCAAAGGTACGGGCGGGGACGCAGGTGCGGGGCTTATGGTAAACTGGGGCGGTCGGTGGGTATGGATTTATCGGAGGGGCTTGGGTTACCGCGGACGTAGCGGGGATTTGGGGCCTTTGCTTTGCTTTGCCTGGTGAGTGAGTGGATTGTTGAATCTGGCGGCCGAGGGTGTAGGGTGGTATTTTTTTACCACAGATCGGCTGCGCCGGCAGATTCAGTCACAGATTAACACAGAGTCTCCCGCAGGGCAGGGATTACGCAGACTAGCGGATAGCGCTCCGCGCTCCCGGCGGCATACGCATCCGAGCGCAGCGAGGGGCGGAAGCAATGCGGGCTACCGCACCAATGCACCAACTCAAAGACCCAACAACGCAGACCTTCCTTACCGCAGATCGGCTGCGCCGGCAGATTCAGTCACAGAT
>NZ_QMEM01000044.1 GCF_003390915.1 Lewinella sp. IMCC34183
AGATTTCATCCGCTTCTCTAGAAACTCTTTGTGGACTTTTTCCTGGACCTCTGCGGTTAATTCTTCACTTGCGACAAACGACTCTGCCACCTCCTCTTCGCTGTAGCGTTCCAAAAGGTCTTTGTAAACTTGCTCCTTATTCTTTTTCATCCTCTAGGTACTTTTGAATTAGTTTGATGGCGCCATCCTGTTCAATCCCCAGTAGACGTCCGTACTGCTGAAAGCCGTAAGCGGACTGGTAGTAGTGAATCAGTT
>NZ_QMEM01000045.1 GCF_003390915.1 Lewinella sp. IMCC34183
TATGAGTAGTGAAAAAGACGGCAGCACGCTTGTTGTGGAAATTAATTAGCATACGGTCTTTGGTTGATCCTGAAGTCCGGATCGGTCTGGTAAAAAGGCCTGAAGCTCTCTTATCGAACTTGTTGATCGTTATCAAAGAAACGTGTCCCCCCCGAGTGGGGGTTACACAAAGACTTTGGTGGCTACTGCGGGCAGGATCACCTCTTACCATTCCGAACAGAGAAGTTAAGCTGCCCAGCGCCGATGGTACTTGGG
>NZ_QMEM01000046.1 GCF_003390915.1 Lewinella sp. IMCC34183
GGCGAAGGGGTTTCTCACCCCTTTTATCGTTACTCATGCCTACATTTGCTTTTGTGGCCGCTCCAGCCGGGGTCACCCCCAACCTTCAGTGCCGTACCACAATGCTCCCCTACCAAATACTGCCCTAAAGCAGTCTTTCCATAGCTTCGGTACCGGGCTTATGCCCGAGTATTTTCCGCGCAGGAACGCTCGACTAGTGAGCTGTTACGCACTCTTTAAATGAATGGCTGCTTCCAAGCCAACATCCTAGCTGTC
>NZ_QMEM01000047.1 GCF_003390915.1 Lewinella sp. IMCC34183
GGCGAAGGGGTTTCTCACCCCTTTTATCGTTACTCATGCCTACATTTGCTTTTGTGGCCGCTCCAGCCGGGGTCACCCCCAACCTTCAGTGCCGTACCACAATGCTCCCCTACCAAATACTGCCCTAGAGCAGTCTTTCCATAGCTTCGGTACCGGGCTTATGCCCGAGTATTTTCCGCGCAGGAACGCTCGACTAGTGAGCTGTTACGCACTCTTTAAATGAATGGCTGCTTCCAAGCCAACATCCTAGCTGTC
>NZ_QMEM01000048.1 GCF_003390915.1 Lewinella sp. IMCC34183
GCAATGATGCCGAGGCGCTGCTGGGTGGAAAATTTGCTCTGACGCATAGCGTACAAATTGAACGGGTTTGAGAAAATTACGGGTAATTTTCTACTCATTCATGGACGCGGGGGAAGGGAAGTCTACAACCTCAAGGTTGACCGCGCAGGCCCGCTCCAGCTGGCGGCTGCTGCGGATCCGGTTCAGGTAGCCGTACAGGTAGAGCTTGAGCAGCAGTTCCGGACCGTAGGCGCTGGCCCCGTCGGCGTGCACCG
>NZ_QMEM01000049.1 GCF_003390915.1 Lewinella sp. IMCC34183
GCCTGGAGTCAAACCTACAACCTCATCCGACCACACGAAAATCTTGGCCACATCAGCCCGGAAATCTACGAACTCGAAAACCAGAAATTCTACTATTCCGTGGTCGCGGCCTAGGGGAAGTCTACAAGGTGATGTGGTTGACGGGTAACCTCAAGCCCAAGTACCACACGATCGCCGACTTCCGCAAAAATCATCCCAAGGCACTGAAGGCCGTCTTCAGGGAGTACGTGCTACTACTAAAGGACTGGGAACT
>NZ_QMEM01000050.1 GCF_003390915.1 Lewinella sp. IMCC34183
TCCCTGCCCTGCGGGAGACTCTGTGTTGATCTGTGACTGAATCTGCCGGCGCAGCCGATCTGCGGTAAGGAAGGTCTGCGTTGTTGGGTCTTTGAGTTGGTGCATTGGAGCGGTAGCCCGCATTGCTCCCGCCCCTCGCTGCGCTCGGGTGCGTATGCCTTCGGGAGCGCGGAGCGCTATCCGCTAGTCTGCGTAATCCCTGCCCTGCGGGAGACTCTGTGTTGATCTGTGACTGAATCTGCCGGCGCA
>NZ_QMEM01000051.1 GCF_003390915.1 Lewinella sp. IMCC34183
AGGTTCAACTCTACTGACGCGTGTCAGAGACTAAACTTGAGGTCGTCTTGCGTGCAGATTATTTAGTTCATTGCGCGGTAAATTACCTCGTCTATATGTGTTTTGCGGGCGTGGATGTCAGCCAACGGGTACGCCAGCGCCGTGCGTCCCGATAGGGCGCATGGACGCTGGCGTGGTGTTCGCCGATGGCTTTTTTTAATTTTATTTATGCTCTCAATGATATTGGATTGGTGACCTTATTGCTTTC
>NZ_QMEM01000052.1 GCF_003390915.1 Lewinella sp. IMCC34183
CACTTGTCGATTCGCTGCAGAATGGCGCAGTCCCGGCGATTACCGGTCAGACCTTAGCCCGGGTACGGAGATGCGCAACTAAGTTGGCATCAGGCCGCGGGCTAAAGTGCCAATGGCCGCCAACGGGTGCGGCCACGCCGGGCCGGAATCGATCAGGATAAGATCTGCTAGTTTCCGTAAGATACCCTTTCGAAACCCACCAACAGGCCCCTAACCTCCAGCTTAGGCCTGGACGTGGCCGCAAT
>NZ_QMEM01000053.1 GCF_003390915.1 Lewinella sp. IMCC34183
CCACGGGTTGAGCACCTCTGGTGCGATCCATGCGGCCAGGTCTTGGTGCCGATCGGACCGGAGGTCCTCCACCCGTGTGCCGGGTAGCCACGAGCTAATCACCTCCGGTGCGATTTAACCACGGGTTGAGCACCTCTGGTGCGATCCATGCGGCCAGGTCTTGGTGCCGATCGGACCGGAGGTCCTCCACCCGTGTGCCGGGTAGCCACGAGCTAATCACCTCCGGTGCGATTTAACCACGGGTT
>NZ_QMEM01000015.1 GCF_003390915.1 Lewinella sp. IMCC34183
AACCTGCAAACTCGCCTCAGCACTTTCCGCTTCGATGAGTCACACTCCCTACTGCTGCTAATTGGGTCCCTCATTGATTACCCCGGCTCATACAGTGCAGGTTTTTTCACGCCGGTTCGTGGCCCGGCCCCCGATCGTTCGCAAGGGCGGGTGGCCCTGTCCGATTGAAGTTTCAGGTGATTTGGTGCCTACCGAAGGTACGGGCTGTGCCGGTCACGTAAAAACGCGCGGGTTGTGCCACGGACAGGCCGCAGGGCTGGCCCAATCTGTGTAATCCCGCATCAGCTGTGCGGGGCACCGCATCAGTTATGCGGGAATCTGTGGCCATCTGTGCCCGAGCGCAGCGAATCTGTGCTAGCCGCAGGCGATCTGCGTGAAACCTATCCCATCAGTTTTCCGGCTCCTAGCACTGCTCGAAGATGAATCCCGATACGCCATCGCTTGAGCGCATGGAGCAACTGTACACATCTGTGACCCAGCGCAGCGCATGAACAGTTTCCCCAGGCACCCGGAGGAAGCCTTACCTCATCCAGCAGCAGCGAATCAACTCAACAATAGACAAACCCCTACTGCCCAGTAACCGCCCGGTAGATAGCATTCAGCAAGCTCTCCTTTTCGTGGGTGTCGTTCCCGAGCTCCCAAAACATGATACCACCCAAATTATTCTCCATCGCGTATTCCGCCTTGATCCGGACCGAAGTCGTATCGTCGTAGGTAAAGAAGATGCTGTCGGCAGCACTGTACAAGTAGGGGGCCAGGGCGGTAGAATCCCAGTACCGTACGTAGCCGTTCTTTCCCTCGTACTCGGACCGAATATCCCGGTAGGCAGACCACCCGATATGGGAGCCGCCGACCGGCTGGTAGAGGCCGTTGTTTTCCGGAGGTACCCCCTTCCAGGCCCGACCGTAGAAGGCCGCGCCGGTGACGATCTGCCTGGGATCGACGCCCCGCTTGATGCAGTAGTCGACGATGTACTCGACCGAACGGGGATGCCAGGTGAATTCCGTCCCGTCAATGTCCATCTTACGGTCCAACTGATAGTCGCCAAAGGGGGTGCCCTCGAGGTCCGCCCGCTCAATCCTGCCCTGGTTGGTGTGGTGACCGGTGTAAGGCGACACGTAGGTGATCTGGTCGTAGGTCATCACGTTCATGTAGTCGGCGTACTTCATCACCTCATTCAGTTCAATGAAGTCATAGTACTGCTCCCAGCCCGCCGAGGCGAAGGTGAGGGTTTGCGGCCGGTCGAGCCGATCGAGATGTTCCCGCAGGGCTTTCATCAGCAGCGTGAAGTTGTGGGTGTCTTCCTTCCGGTACTTGATGCCGGCCGAGCCGATGCCGGGGTACTCCCAGTCCATGTCCATCCCGTCAAGCCCATACCGTTCGATGAAGGCCAGCGCGCTCGCGGCAAAGCGGGTCCGCGTACTGTCGGTGAGTGCCATGTCGGAGAAGCCGCCGGCCATCCAGCCGCCGCAGGCGACCATCACCTTGAGGTTCGGGTGTTTGTTTCGCTCCCGCACCAGGCGCTCCAAAATGGGTACCGATTTCTCCGGGTTCCGGAAACGCATCTCCCCGTCGATCACATTGGTGAAGGAGAAGATGATGTGAGTGAGCTGCTCCAGCGGCAGGTCCTCGGGCATATAGCCATCGGCCGGAACGTAGTAGGCCATTACGTTGATTGCCGGTTCGGGAGCACCGACGGGTTGCCGGGCGGAAAGTAGCAGGAGAACGAGCAGAATGGGCGCTATGTATAGGAGTCGCATGGGCAAGGCTTGATCACGGCCGGAAGGTAGTGATCGACCGGCTACCGGGGCGGATCCCCGTCCAAAAGTTCACTGCACCTGCCGTCCCGGGCCTGACTGCGGCGGCGGGGCGCGGGTGCATCGGGTTCACGATCCCCGGGACAGGACCAGGTACTTCATATATCGGTTGGGCAGGCGGTAGAGGGTCAGCAGCTGGCGTTCGTTGAAGATGTAAATGTATTCTCCGTAGACCCGCACTTCGTTGTTGCTGCCGTCCTTGCGAAGCTTGCTCTGCAGGTAAGATTTTAGGGTGCCCCTGGCCTGTCGGATCGATATGCCGGAGTTGTATACGGTATCGACCATTCGCGTCAGGGCGCGTTTGTTGAGACGCATGCGCTCGCGCCCGCGCAAGATAGCGTGGTGGGTGACCTGACACAGACCGCCGCCGCGGGCGGAGCGGGCGCGCAGTATTTCGTTACGGCGCGCGTTGTCGGCCTGTAGCTTGCGGGCGATGGTCCGGTAGGCTCGCTTGCTGGAGACTTCCGAACGGTCCTTTAGCTTGTTGATGAACGTACGCTGGGTGAAAAAACTGTAGCTGGCCAGGAGTGAATCATCGATAGGCAGCAGGAAGCTGCCGGTGTACCTGTTGCCCAGTACCCTCACTCCTTCCGACCCCGTCAGCCACAGTCCGGCCAGCGCGTAGCTAAGCAGGCAGTTGAATTGGTGCAGGTCTTCGGTGCCGGCCAGGTCCGCCCGCAGCCCGTCCGGCAGGGGTAGGGGGGGACGGGCGCAAAAGGCGTCGCGGAAGTCGGGGAAGGCGGATTTCTTGGTAGCCAGGTCCCACGCCGCGTTCCGACCGGTCAGCATCCAGAGCGCGATGTCCGACTGCGTTTCCAGCAGGTTGACGTGCGCCCCGGAGATCCGGTCGCGGTCGAAGACCGGGACGAAACGGTTGCCGTGGGTGTTGCGGGACAGGTTGAGGTGGAAGAGGTTCTGCAGGAGCGACCCGTACGCCAGTTTGGCGAAGCCGGTTACCCGGACGCCGCTGACGTGGGTGGTGCTGTACCCGTACCCCCGGTACCGGAAGAAGTACTCGATGCCGCGGACCAGGCTGGGGGAGAAGGGGGCGATATCTTCGAACTCCTCTACGTAGCCCGTCAGGGGGGCGTTCACCACGACGGTGACCGGTTGCGGATAATCGGGCAGGGCGGACAGGTAATCGCGGAGCTCCGGTACGGTGAGGGCGCGCAGCCTGCCGTCGTAGAGGTTCGACTTTTTGCTGGCGTGCACATCGATGCTGATCAGTTTCATGGGGCGGGGGTACATTCCCGGCGGGTATGCCGGTGGCAGCAATTACCGCAACTCAGCAGGGACCGGCATCATCGGTTCTGGTGATTTAGGGGGCGGCCCCCGCCCGCCTTACTCGGTCCAGGGCTTGCCGCCCTCCTTCAGGCGCCAAACGTAGTAGTCGTCAAGTACCCGCAACGCGGACTCGCTGGGTACCGGTCCGACGTGGGGAGTATCGGTAAGGTAAAGTACCCGGTGTTGCTCCGGCGTGTAGGACGGCCATTGCGGTACGTTATCTCCGTTGGGATCGCCGTACCTGGCAAAGTTGGTCCAGTAGGCCGTCATCGTGGCGGACAGCTCCCGGTCGGCGGATGTGAGGCCGCTATTGTCGGGGTCCAGCGTGCCGAAGGCGAACGGGATCTCCTGTCCGTGGGGGGAACCTTGGTCGCCCTGCGCGCCGGGGGGCGGATTGTCGAAGTAGTACAGGTAGACGTTGCCCGTTCCGGTGCGCGCCTGCAAATTGGCCCAGGTCCAGGTGTGCCAGCCGAAGGCGGCGTCGCGGTTGAGGTCGCGGGCGGTCTTGCCGATGCCGCTACCGGACAACGGGTAGGCCTCCAGCAGGAAACCGGCGAACTTCCCGTACCGCTCGCGGACGCCCGCCCGGAATGCTTCCGGATCGTCCGTCCGCGTGAAGCTGAGGCCCTCGTCGGAGTTGTAGCCGATCAGCACGGGCACGTCGTTGTAGTCGCCGCGTTCGTACATCGTGTACTGATCGTCGGGAATAACGTGACCGTCAATGATGGGCCACCCGCCGCTGAAGCCCATGCCCAGGGGTAGCTGGTCGGCCGGAAACGCGCGCAGTTCTTCCAGCGAGGCCGCACCGGCCTGTTCCGCGTACTCCCGGCCGCCGGCCTCCGCCTGCTCCAGGGTGCGCATATTTTCGCCGGGGAAGGTGGTCGGACGGGTCGGACCGAATGAGCCACCGCTCTGGGAGATGGCCCCCTGGAACAGTCCGTTAGCCAGGGGCGAAGCGCACAGCATACTGACGGAGATGCCCCCGGCCGATTCTCCGAAGATGGTCACCCGCTCCGGGTCACCGCCGAAGGCCGCGATGTTGTTGCGTACCCACTCGAGTCCCGCGATCTGGTCCAGCAAACCGTAATTGCCCGACACGCCTTCCGGATTCTCGGCGGACAGTTCGGGGTGGGCCAGGAAGCCGAGTTGTCCGACGCGGTATGCTATACTTACGACCACCACGCCTTTTTTCGCCAAGCGGGCACCGTCCGTCACGGGCTCGGCGGTCGAACCGAAACTGAAGCCACCCCCGTAGATCCAGACCATCACGGGCAGTCTGGCATTCGCCGAAGCGTCGGGCGTCCACACGTTGAGGTACAGGCAGTCTTCGCTCTTCCCGGCGCGGGGCTGCCCCGGCTGGTACGGCGAGGGCGCAAAGTCTTTGGTGAGCCGGACGGTATCCCAGGCGGGCGCGGGCTGCGGGGCCCGCCAGCGCAGTGGACCTACCGGGGGAGCGGCGAAGGGAATACCTTTGAATACCGACAGGCCGTCCTCAACTACTCCCTCCACCACGCCCTGACTGACGCGGATTTGCGGAGCCGCAGACTGGGCATGGCAGGACAGGCTCATAACTAGCAGAAGGAGTACGGCGGAAAAGCAGGAAGGAAAGCTACGTGGGCTCATTGGTCGAAGTTTTTCGCCTTGAACGTAAAGTCGGGATACCCCTCCGCTTCCTCGCTCAGGAATACGTCGGCGTGATCCTTACCCTTGAATTGCCAGTCGAGCCAATCGGTGGCCAGGGCGGCAAAGGATCCGCCGTATTTGTCGGCGTAGGTGCCTCCGTGACCCGCCGTGGCGTGACTAGCGAAATAGATCGGTACCTGCCCGACGCGGTCGTAATCCATCAGGGCGTTGTTGTAGGCGATGTCGGTTTCTCCGCCCTCGACGTACAGTACTTCGCCGGTGAGGGCCTTCAGTGACGCCTTGCTGGCACCGGCCATGGACATGTCGCCCATGCCGGAGTTAAACATCATATACCTCGCGACCCGCGGATCGCCGGCGATCCGCATCACCTGCGCTCCGCCGCACGACATCCCCGCCGCGGCGATCTTTCCGGTATCCACCCTTCCGTAGTAGTCGTTACCCTTCCGGGTTGCCTGAGCGGTGATCCAGTCCAGCGCACCGAGAAGAGCCGCCCCGTCCGACTGCTCGCGCCGGCCCGCTTCAGCCTCCAGCTGCAGGTTCCCGACGGCCACGATGAGGTAGCCACGGGAGGCGATCTCAGTCAGGAAGCGTTCGTGCTCGGTAGACGTATTGGCACACGCGCCGTTGGCCCAGACGACTATCGGCAGTTTACCTTCTTTCGCTACGGCCCGCTTTAGCTTTTCGGGACGGTAGATGGTATAGCCCGCGAGCGAGCCGTCCGTAACGGCCACGGCCGGGTAGGGGCCACTTCCCCCCTCGTCGATGGACTTGGTTTGCGTGATCTGCGCCTGACTTACGGCGCCGCTGACGAGCACGATCAGGGTGGTAAAAAGTAGCTTTAGCATAGGGAATGTTCCGGTAGGTTAAGATAGCGTGCAGACACCCAATCTAGCATTTTCCGGAAAGTACCGCGTACCCGGCGTGGTAGTGGTCACCGGCCTCACAGGTACCGCTTGACGATTTCCAAGGGTACGAAGTGGTGATCGTGGAGGTGAGAATTGTAACGAAGGATTCCGTCCTTATCGATCAGGAGGTACTTGGGCAGGCCCTGGGCCTTGTAAGCGGTGGCCAGTACGCCATCCGTCTTGAGCTTGCCGCCGAAGTCGTTGGCCTGCGGCCAGCTCAGGCCGTTTCGTTCGATGAATCGGGTGAGACGTTCCGTATCGTCGTCCAGCGATACACTGATTAACACGAAATCTTCCCGGTCAGCCAACGCGCCGTTCATCGCTTTGATGTTAGGTATCTCCCTGACGCAGGGTGGGCACCAGGTGGCCCAGAAGTCCAACACGACTACCTTGCCCGCCAGCGAATCCAGGTGGTACTCCCGTCCCTCCAGGTCGGTAAAGGTGAAGGTGGGCGCCGGCTGCCATTCCTGCAGGTCGCCTACGCGGGCGTGGAAGGCCGCGAAGTCCTCCGAGGCAGTCGTACCGGCGAGGCTGTCCATCCGCAGCAGGTAGGCGGTGTAGGTGCTTTTATTGAGTTTGGTGAGGGAGCGGCGGTGCAGCTCCCCGATCGTCGTGAACGCCCGATGGTCGTACGCGCCGATCCTTGCTTCGAAGCGGTCGATGATGGCCGGGTAGTCCCGGTGCTTGAAGAGTAGGAAGTAGGCGTACAGTTCCGCCTGTCGCCCGTGATCGGACTCTGGTGGGTGTCGTAGTATTCCTGCAGCAAGCTCACGGGTTCCCCGTAGTTGGTAGAGTCGATAGCATCCCGCATACTTCGCGCCCAGATCGTGTCGATCTCGGCGTGGAAGCTGGCGTCCATACCCGGGTCGGTATTCATTTCATTAAGGTAGTAGCCCAAGTCCTGACCGGACAGCGACTGGCCGAGGCAGGTGAAGCAGCAAGAGTAAACTGGCGGAGAACGGATTCACGGTGCGGGATTTACGCGCTTCATAGTGGAGACCGCCCCGGTTACCGAACCGGTGGCGCCCCGATGGAAGATAGGGAAATCTACCATTCGCACCCGTACGACTGCTACGTGGTCGCGGGTTGGAGTCTCATCGCGTCATCAGATCCTCCAGTTCCACGATCTCCCAGCCCGGACCGGTGCCCGCCAGTTGCCGCAGCAGCGAGGTGTGGCTCGCGCCCATGATGACCACCACGCGGTTACCGCTGTCCCGGCGGGCCGAACGCTGAATGAAAGCCCACATATCAAGGTGCCGGGCGTACCACTCGGATACGGTTTGCAGGGCGGTCGTATCGCCGGGCTCGCCGTACTGCAGCAGCGAGAGTACGCCCGCCATGTCGTCGGCTACCTTCGCCGGAGCGTTGAGGTGGTAGATCAGATCGGTGATGGTCCCGGTCTCCAGTAACTGTCCGATGGTATTCATCATTTTCTGCTGCTCCAGGGAATCCCGCCGGGCTTTATGCTGCCGTTCCTCCGGGGATAACTCCGCCAGCATCGCTTCGTGATCGAAGGCGCGGGGACGTACGTCGAGGGCGTGTACGGTGGTGAGGCCGGAGGCTGCTCCGCACCGGAAGCCCAGCTGTTCGAAGTCCGCCGGTGCCCCCTGCAGGTTTCCCTCCAGGTAGCGGCTGTACTGCGTTTCCAGCCCGGCCTGGTACTGCCGCTGCACTTCCAGGTAGATCCGGTCCGGCCGAAAGCCCGCTACCGCTGCGCAGACGGACTCCAGTGCCGCCTGCTCCTCCGGGCGGCGGACATCGTAGCCCAGCTGGTCCTGCAGGGTCTGGATGTGGGCCACGCCCAGAAAGAGGATCTGGTTCGGGGCCGCGTCCTGACGGGCGGGGGCATCCGCGCAGGAGGTGAACAGGCGAGCGCAGGCCACGAAAAGAACGGCGAGGGTGAAGGATTTCATGGGCTTTGCTACGTTGATCGTTGGTGGTACCGCGGGCGTATCGGTAGGTCCGGGTACCCCCTGCACCTGCGATCCGCCGCCGCAGTAAAGCTCGCATTATTTCGGTGGGGTGGGGGGTAAAGGTGAGCGGGGCAAGGATAGGTCGCACCGCGCGGGTGCAGCGGGACCGCGTACCGTTTGGCAGATGGCGGTTACACACGCTTGCGTTGCCCCGGCTGAAATGGTATCATCTCTGGCTCGGGAAGATGCGCAATGCACCCAGAGCTACATTCATAACGGGCTGTGCAGGATTGAAGGCGGGCGTACGGCCTCAGCTTTTGTAGTGGTCGTGCAGTCCTACGCCCTCCAGTATTTGCTGCCGGTATTTTTCGATCCGCCTGGTGCGGGTCTGCGCCTGTTTGGGTTGGGAGAAGTGGATGATGTAGCCGCGTTGTCTGCCGGGGGTCAGGGC
The DNA here is from genome assembly GCF_003390915.1 of Lewinella sp. IMCC34183. Classification (GTDB taxonomy): domain Bacteria; phylum Bacteroidota; class Bacteroidia; order Chitinophagales; family Saprospiraceae; genus Neolewinella. Next base: position 8,015 of record NZ_QMEM01000015.1, read on the forward strand.
GTAAAAGGCGGTTTTGAAGGCCGGATCGGCCGCGAACTGCTGGGATAGCTCTTCGGGGACCGGTTCCGGCCGTTTGTTGAACACGACCTGCTTGCCACTGCGTTCTATTTCGATGGCCTCCGCGATGTAGGACGCGAGGATATCCGTCAACTTTTTGATGTCCGCGGTCTTGGTGAATTTGATCAAGCGGTCGGATTATAGGCTTCCCTGTCGTTGCAGAATCTGGTGCGGATCGGTGAGGAGCACTCCTTTGTAGAAGCCGAGGTTCCCGGAACCCTTCAGGGCGTTGACGGTGACGATGTTTTTGCCCCGGTCGGTGTAGACGGGCACGCCCCACTTGATTTCTTCCGTCAGCCCGGCTTCCAGCGCGAGCTGCCGCAGCAGCTCCAGTTCGTTCGTCCACTTCCTTACTTTGCACTGGGGAGTGCCGCCGTACTTGCAGCGCATACATCCGTCGACCAGGTATGCGTCGACCTTTGGATTCAGGGTGAAGCTCATTGGGTGTTGATTGACTCCTTGGGTGAAGGGGCTACGATTTACTGCCTAGTCGGCTGTTGCAGAGCCAGTTCGGCTACTGGGCGGGTTCTTTATCTTTCATTTTAAAGTTCGAGCTTCCGGCGGGGTAAAGCAAGTCGTGGGTCATGCTTCTTTTCGCGCTGCAGTTCCGGGTGGAGTAGGGGAGCCCCGGCTGGCGGCGGGCTACCAGCCTACCACGTACTGGTACAACAGGACCAGCGCTAAACTCTCTAGCAACCAGATGTAACGCAGGTCAACGCAAGTAATCAGCAGTCGGTCGACGGCCAGGGCAAGCAGGGCGAAGGTGCCCGCCAATATTCCGATTAAAGCGCCCATACCCTGCGGACTGGGCCTGGCCACAGAAAACTCAAACCACCCCAGGTACACCGAAAAGCCAAAACTGAGCACCCCGGCGATCGTGAAGGGGGTGACGTAGTGCCACGGGCTTTTGGGGGCGCTTGGGGGATTTGCATCGTCGAGTAGCAAGGGAGGCGGATGTTGTAGGGAGAAAGGCTGGGCAACCTCACTAATTATACCTTAAATACACGTTATCTCTATTGACCTCCAGAATATTTTTCGGGTCGGTATACCAACTCACAAATTTATCGTAATCTCCTTGATGCGAATCTAACCATCCATCAAAAGCGGCTGGTTCGGCCATTTGAAATAAATAATAATTGTAAGCTTCGAATACTTCTGCATCAATCATTCTCTGATGATAATCGAATAGAATAACGGGATACTTTTCGCCATCAGTATCCATATAAGCATTTATAAATAATTCTCTCATACTACTCAACGCAGCTAAATCAAATTGCTTATGAAGCGCTGTGGCGAACAGATAGTGCTTCGCATAGTAAGCGCAGTATGGAAGATTAACCTCGCCCTCTTCCATACTTTCTGGAGTCGCCATGATGATGATCTGGCAGAAGTCGATGTCTGCCGAATCTTCCTTGATGTAAATAGCTTCATCATAGGCTGTATAGATGATTTTACTCATCTCCCTCGTTCTTTCGGTAGTTCGTTCCAGGTTCATAAATATTTCACCATATATCAACCCGGGAACCTTGTTGCTTGACCTTAGAAACAGTTTGGATAATTGGTAATAATTGGAAGTATAGGTCGGATCTACTTTGATGCCGTTTTCGTAACTGCTTATTGCATCATTATATTTTTCGCGCTGGCTGTATACGTTACCAATTTCCAGGTAAAGGTTGCCCGAATTAGGAAACTGCTCAAGGCCCTTTTGATAATATTCAATCGCCGCATCTTTTTGTCCGTTCATGCTATAAGCGTTACCCATCAACTGGTAAACCTGACTATTAATGTCCTCATACTGCAGTGTTTTTTTTAGTTCTTTAATCGCAGCTTTGTACTGGTCCTGATAAACGTAAGCTAAAGCAATTTCATACGAGTACATAAACCGGCTTGGGTCAAGCGTCTGGCTTTCCCTCAAAAGTTTTATACTCTCTTCATATCTTCCGGCGTCCATAAGCGTTACTGCGCCCTTGGCTTTCTTCATTGCTAACTCAGCATCGGTACTTTGACCACACAATACAGTTGGCAAAAAGAAAACGTGCAGCATGATGATTACAAAAACCGTTTTCATATTTATTTCTGTTTAATGGTTTGTGTACACTTAAATATTGATTTGATTATAAATAGTTAAGGACTGAGTATAACTTGACAACCAAATTAGCGGGCATCTTGATGTAAGATAAAGTTGTCTTAACCTAATTAGCGTATAAAACTCTACGGCCTGCGCTAGGGAGTTGAGACCGGCATGTCACACCTCAAATCCTTCCTGCAGCTGGCCCTGACCTCCGCCTACACCCAGCCCGGGGTGGAGCAGGATCTTTGGTCAACCTTCTGGTTTTACAACGTGCAGAGCGCCTGTCTCCTCGATCGGGAGTTGGTCATGCAAGCCGAACAAAAGCTCGTAAATACAGCTACCGATTCAACCGCGACGGCTTCACCCAGAGACCCCAACCCCTCCCTTCCCAACGGCTTGATCAAGCGGTGGCTACCCATCCTCTTCCTGGACGGCGTACAGCGCTGGCGGGCCCGCACCAAGATCCTGCTCGACGAGCTGGTCCACCACCTGAAACCCTATAGGCCCCGCCCGAGCCGCGCTCGTATCAGACGGATTATGCGGAGTCAGGACCGATACGTTTACGAACCCAACTATCGCTCGGCACGCTGATGTCTTACCAAGACAGCAGGTCACGGCACGAGCCGCCTCACGGCCGGGCAGAGACGCTATGTCCCAAAGTTACTTTCCAGCCTGATTGACCGCAATAGGCGCCCGAACGCAGCCTTGAAGACGGGTCCGGTGAAGCAAGCAAATCCTTAGCTTAATGGAATTGGGCGCTGTGTTAGGTGAATTGTATTATCTCAAACGCAAAACTACTATAGGCCTTAAATTTTAAGATTCTTTATACTAGACCCTTGGTTACTAGTAGGAAGATATGCAAACAATAGTCCTAATAATGTTCAGAATCGTTCGCATTATCGTAGACAGAAAACGAACGGATAACTACCAATTTCCGACTTTAGAATTAAACACGGAAAGCCAAACGTCCCCTTAACTAAGCTTTTGTCGTGGGGGCTTTCAGGATTCATTTTACTTTATATCGATCTGGATAAACTTTCCAAAGCAATACGCTAAGCAATAACGCATTGACTATAGAGTAAACTAACGTTTCGATCAGGAAAGAACCTATAGCATAGGCATCTTCAATAAGTAGGTATCTGATAGAAAAAAGAACCATGGAGAAGATAAAGATGGTGATGCTGACGTTGTATATGCTTTGGCGTCTTTGTTCCATATGGTTGGATGTTGAAACCAATTAAGATGGTTGTAAAAATAACTATCCTAGTCGTTAGGTTTTACGGACTTAATCATTTAATTAGAATCTGCCAAGTAACCAACGGCCGACCCCTCTGGCTGCGCCTAATGAGCCAGCCAAGGCTCCAGTTAATCCGCCCATGATAATACTGGTAGTCTCTGCTGCTTGAATTCCATCTCCTGCATATTCTCTAGCCGCGGCCAGTCCTGCTTCTACGACAAAACCCCCCGCATCTGCTACGGCGTGTGGGGGGGGGTAAGGATTCTACCTCTATTTTTTTCTCCACCCCAGAATTTTGTTGAGCTTATTGTCAACTCCAAAGTACTTTCTACTATGTCGTTTGCTACTTTATTTTTCAAGCTTAATTTTTTCTCGGCCCAGTCTTTTTTTATCTGTTCCAATCGAGATAGGTCGACCGCTTCATCGATAATTTCCGTCAAATATGTAGCGTGAACTGGCGTCACAACTGCTATGCGTTGCATCTCGACAATGGCTATATTTGCTTTTTCTTTAACGTTGTTTTGTAGGCTTCCCCATCCCCGCGTCCATGAATGAGTAGAAAATCACCCGTAATTTTCTCAACCCGGTCAATTTGTATTGAAACTTTGATGGCCACGGTCAGTTGATTTCCGTGACTAAAGCCCTTATTTCGTTGACCAAGTAATGATCGCCTTCGTATAACGACAATACTTCTACCAGATCCTTGTAGTTAGAGCGGTCTTCATTACATGTTTGTACGATACTTCTGACATCTAAATAGGATGATCCGAAAACCTTTACATGTATGCCGAATGGTAAATCCCTGATAAATTCTTCTCTATTGGAGTGTTTTCCAAGAGTTGGGCAACGGCACATTTTATCAATGATCCTTTGCTGAACGTCGCCAAATTCAATTGTTGTGATCTCGCTGGAGTTATCATTTGGCTGAAACAGCATATCGTTTCGGGTAATGCCCCAAATAATATCAAGCACTCCTGCGCGCTGATTTTTCAAATTCCATTTCCAGATACCTTGTAGATCATTATAGTCCGATGGGTCAATTATATTTTCTTTAATTCTATCCTTGTATGTTTCATTACAACTGTGTAAGTCTTCGTTTATCAGATACATGAATGGACCATGCGTAATTGTATAATCGTCTTTTACGTACTGTGACAAGTCAAGCTGAAAATTAAATTCTCTATAGTATGCCAAGCCTTTATACAAATGATAGTGCACATTGGTGCCCTTCGGTAAGTCCATACCTTTATAGATGTCAATTTCCAAGGAATAAATGTTGTCATCCCTCTCTCTTGGCACAAACTCAAACACGTATTCCTTTGCATCCTTCAAATACCTGCTTTTCTTTTCAGAAGAGGCTACGTTGCGTCCTTGGGGTGATTCACGAGGAATGATACCGCCCCCTTTGGCAGTAGTTCCGTACCGGAGCAGAAATTTTCTATGGCAGATATTGTTTTTAGAAAAGATTAGTTTTCGACTGGAGTAACCGACACTATTACAGACAACTACTTTCTGTTTAGAGCCATATTTTATGATCTTCCCCTGTTCTTTAAAGGGTACCACTTTCATTAACTGGTCGCAGTTTTTTACCTCGAAAACATTTCTGTGTCCAATGGGGGATTCAACTAATTCCTTGACTTTTTCATAGAAAAGCTCTCCTTTATTATTGCCCGTTGACGATATTTCTATCCATGCTTTTTGGTTGACCCATATTGGTTTATCAGCGTAATGGTTATCTGTCGTGTCCAATACAACTGATATCGCGATAGGCGATTTCCCGTTAGAGTAGGTTTCTGCGTTTATTAAGTTAGTGACTGCAAAATTGTAAGAATTTGAAATTTCATTATTGATAAACTGAAGAAACATATTGGTCAATATAACAGCCTTCTTGAAGAACGAGGCTTTTTCAATCGTGAGCTCTCTCAAATCCATCATGGTCAATCCATTGACCTGAGGGGAAAGGAGTATAACTCCACGAATTAACCTCGCGTGTTTAACATTCATTATTTCATTGAACTATCCAATCTTCTTCTTAAGGTAGTTTAGGACAACCAGGCTGCCGAGGCCACAACAAACAAAGTATAATTCACCATTGGAAGAATTCTTACTGCAAAGCTTGGAGTAGAAATCCTGACTTTCAAACCACTTAAAAAAATTTTCATAAATTTTAGAAAAGGATTTCTGGTTGATCCATTCTTTTCTCCACTTATCAGAGCAATCATAAAAAAGTAAGCTGATCCCACTGCTTGCATCGTAATAACTTTCGAGTAATTCGAATATGTTTGTCCAGGAGCGTTCTACTTCGGAGAAGCCATTTACGAATACAATTATTTTATTTGCCTCAGTTTCCATTCTGATCGTTAGTTTCGACTTCCCATGTTACTACAAAAACACCTCTCTCCTTTGTTTTCAACTCCCACGAATAAACGCCTCTATATAACAATTTCCCAGGAATATAGGAGTAATCTGAGAGTATTAGGCTGGTTATTTCATCGGAGTCAGTAAATTCCAAGCTCATTGGCGTGTCGATGATGTAAAGCTGTGGTTCCGTTATAGCGTGGCTACCTAAGTACTTCTCCAGATTAATTGTAATTAAAACATTATCATATTTTGCTTCGCCGTTGCCGAAAGGGTAATAAAAATATTGTCTCTTCTTCGCCGGCCTCACAATTTTCTCAAGTTCTGAGTTGCGATCCCATTCCTGAGAATCATCAAATCCATTTAGCACATCCAGGGCCAATTTGTGAGGACTGGTCGACCGTGGAACAAATTCGACGATAAACTCATTCCCATCCCTTTCAAATCTACCTATGTTGGAGGAATCAGTTTCATTTTTAAAGTCTCTGAAACTGGTGATTTCTTCTATGTTGCCATTTATACCTACGGAGAACCGATAGTTAAACTTTAATATAGATGAATTTTCCGGATGAAAATCAAACTTCAGCCTTACCTCTCCCTTGTGGTCTGCAATTAGCTTTTCACGGAGTAAATCAATTTTTTCAAATTGGACAGGAAATATCTTGATATTGACCGCTAATGATTTTATCCAGAAAACGTTTTTATGCGCTTTTGGATTTTTTACAATGCTGGATAAAAGAGATAGTGTTTCAGATCCGAATGAAGGGAAAGTAAGATACTTTTCTTTGACTCTTGTTTTATTGAAGAAGACTGATTCGATTGATCTTCGGTCAAGTAGTGAATCTTTTGGGTTGAAAAGTACTGCTGTTGGTATCATGGCCTGACTGGCAGAAAAGCTTTCAGCTGCAATTATCCTTCTGTAGAACTGTTCGGCAATTCGAGAGATAGTACCTTTTTGGGTAGATAAGTAGTTGTTTTCTCGAAAAGCAAGCCGCCAAGATTTGAAATTTAAAATACTCCATAGTGCGGAATAAACATGAATTTTTTTAAATGCAAGTTTATCTCGGAAAATAATGGGCGAAACAAATATTATCTGATCGATATTTCTTAAATGATCACTTTTACCCGACCCCAAAATCTTTAATATTGAATTCATGATTACAATAGAAACTGATCCGAAGGCAAGGATTGTAAAGTTATTTCTGCAGGCAAGTAGTAGTTGAGATATGACTGCATCCTCCACTTCATCGATGTTTTTCAGCTGCGAACTTGGAATTTTAATGTAGCTGATATCTACTTCTTCATTCAGATCTGCTTTGAGCGAGGTGATCAAAGCGTCGAAGCTGTCGATACTTCGAAAAGTAGTTGTACATATGGCAATATTACGATTCATGTGGGTTTTATCACTTTTGAATCGCTCTCCAAAGTATTCCACGTTATATCTATTACGCCACCTCCGACTTTCTCGAGGGCAATTTTCAGATTAAATGAATCTATTCGTGTGTTATATGATTTGATAATTCTATTGACGTCTCTTTCGTAAGGAAGATTTTCACAGCTGTGCTTATCCTCTGGATGAAAATATATATTAACCTCCAGGTGCGAGCCATCCTTTTCGTATGAGTCCAGATTTAACTCATATGAAATTTCATTGTATCTACAAGCTCCGTTTCCCAGATGAAAGTGTACACCTTGATTATCCGCGCCATATCCTTCCCAAACTTCGACTTCTAGGCCAAATTCACCGTCTTCATTGTCATTGGGATAGAAATTATAGATATACTCTAATCCTCTTTTCAGGTATTTCTTAGTGCTGAATGAATCAGCTCTATTTTTCCCACCATCTTCCTTGATCCTTCTGACAAATCCGTTCTCATTTTCTACCCCGTACCTTAGCGTGAACAGTTTTTGGCAAATATTCCTCTTATCAAACTTTACCGTTCTCGATACCACTGCTGAATTAGTTACAGGGACCTCACGAATTACACTTCCGTGCTTTGCAGTCCTAGTCTCATCCAAGTCGTCGTTAATGGTAATTTGAGTATGCATGTATTCGACTTCAAAGATCGCTTGGTGCGGCGGCATTTCTAAAATAGCTCGCTTAATCTGTTCGAAATTTTGACCAACAGTGCTGATCAATTCAAAGTGCCCCCCCTCTAAAATAGATAGTGATGGAAAATACCCTTTTGCTAGGCTGTCGTTTACAACTTTGTCATCTTTACTTCCGAAACACAAGACAGGGATAGGAATAGAGTGACTGTTAAACTGGTCAGCATGAATTACTTTTTCCAGCATGAACCGTTCAATTTCTGTAATTTGATTACTTAGACCCCTAAATAGTTTATGTAATTTTCCGCCTCTTGATCCTAACTTTAGATAATTTAGTATTGACCTGTTAATTGCAAAAACAGGTGTTGAGACTAAAATCACTGATTTTAGGTGGGTGATATCATTTGCAGCGTTGACCTCGCATATTTGTTTCAAGAAGGCCTCAATAAGTATTCCTCCAAAACCGTGTCCAATTGTGATGAAATCATTTGTTGGATGTTTATGTCTAACTTCTTTCAAGAAATTAGCAAATGAATCTACTTCTTTTTTTAGCAGGTCATACGGGGAATCTAAACTTGGTGTATGACTGTACTCATACGTTTGAATTATAATTATATCTTGTAATTCAGCGTCAATGGAAACTTGGCTTATAAAGTCTTCGTATTCAACTGGTGAAGCGCGTATTTCCCCAACGAGAACCAGAACTTTGGGAATTGTTTTCTTACTCATCACCAGCTATTTTGAAAACAAAGAAATTAACGTTACCAACATACGTTATCGAGTCTCCCACTACCTTTGAGAAAGAGTATTTAGTGTCAGCCTTGAAGGATTGCCACAAATTTTCACTCAGTATGTTTTCCATGATAGAACCTGTTAAAAGAGAATATCTGCAATCCAGATATTCTGAGAGTGACAGGTGTTTAGAAAATTGTCTGACATAATGCTCTACAAGCAAAAATCCATTTTCTTGCATCAGTTCGACGACGTTCTCCGGCTCTTCAAAAAAAGTTTCGCTGGGTATATTGGTTTTCGTAATCTCGTTCAAGTAATCGTCGGACAGGTATGACTTAACCGTATCACTCCAAATCGAGTTGTATGCTGTTTGACCTTCTCCCCAAGTAGTAAAAACCAGAAATCCGCTTGGCTTCAGCACGGTTTTGATATTCTTCAATAAGTCCTGGATTTCTCTAACGTGAGAAAACACGAAGCTAGCTGAAACAACATCGAAGGTATTTGCCGGGAATGGAATAGAAGGTAATGAAATTTTAATTATGTTGTCAATTCCCTTGCTCCTGGCGACTTGAAGCATTTCACTGCTACTGTCGAGGCCGTAAATCTTAAAATTTGGATTCAGTTTACTTATTTGAGTAATTACTATTCCTGTGCCGGTACCTAGATCTATGCATACATTTTCACGATCAGCGTCTGTATACCGAATTATTACTTGGGCTAACTCCAAAGCAGGGGTCTCAAACCGTTGCTTTACGACAAATCTTTCATAGTTTGATGCTGCTCTATCGTAGTTCATGGTATGCGATGTGTTATAAGTTATACGTTGCTTTAATTTCACTCAGAACACTTGTATTTCCCTCTAAATTCGTAAACAACTCCATAAATGTTTTTTCTCCGCCGCGAAACATAACGGTGGTTTCGATCACGTTTTTTACGTATCTTAATAAGTTGTTTTGTCTATCAATTCTAATCTTAATGGATAATGGTAATTCATCTACGAAATGATCAACATTCGATACGGTACTGAACGTTTGTGATTTGCTCAGTAAGAAAATGAACTCTTGCTTCTCTTTAAAACTCCACTCTAAATTTTGATAGGGTGAGCGCTTCGGAATCAGCAGATGTGCTGGGATCTACCACCTCCTCTGAAAGAAGCTCCACTATTTTCAGGCACTTGTAATTTATTCTGTTTATGCTCAGGCCATATTGTTCAGTAGATAGAAGACCATTCAGATTTTCTCTTTCAACGCGATTGTATTGTTGTTGTAAAGAGGTTATTTCATTTCTGAACCCCGAAGCATTATTATTTTCCATGACCCTGTCAAAGAACTTAATTAGGTTGTTATTTACAAGAAGGCTCCTTAATTCAGTATCCATTGCAGCTTCACACTTGTTTTGACTAAAATACACAGTTTGGCGGATTATACGCACCACTAATATAATCGCGCCGCGTGAAAATACCATGGCCCCACGCCGGCAACGGAGGACTACCGCCCAAGGAGTTTGGGCAGCGCCAAGTGGGGTAAACTGATTAATTTTAGAGTGTCCAGCTTTGGGTACGTCTTCATCCGGCGATTCCCTTCTCCTGGTATGCCGGGTGTACTGAAACCGAAGCCATCGCCAGCGATTGAACCTTCCATTCGTCACCGACGATGCAAAAAGGCGTTAGTAGAGTGTGGCCGACCACCGAGCCACCGACTGCAACCAGGGAGCGTTGGGGGAAGAATGCGGGTGATTTACTTAGCCGTTCAACTAAGTGCTCTTCCTAATGATCACTCAGCTCCTCCGCCGCGAAGGCTTCCAAAATCACTTGGAGGACCTTTCTGTGATCAGCGGGCCTCCAACTCTGCCTATCGCCTGGATAGGGGTGACTTGTAAGCGGATGGTCAGATAAAGATATCATGGCTTATAACGTGGGAACAGGGTGACGCCAAGTCACCTTCACCAAGTACAAACCATCCGAAGACTTCAGCACTGTACTGGATGGTCTGCCTACGTGGGCATTGCATTTTACCCTCCTCACAGATTTACCAGTTAATTACTTCTACCGGTCCATTGTACCAATCTTCGTGGTGGAAGTCCTTGTAGCCTCGCTTCGGCTTGATTTCCTTTACGGAGGCCAGGCCAAATAGGTAAGTAACGGCAACGTAATGCGTTCCCCCTTTACTCAGGTCAATCGGTTCACCGCCGTAGGAAGCTTGGGATCGATCCAACCTCGCATGGAGCTTAATGCGTGTCTTCTCACAGGTAGTAATCCGGAAGCGTTCACCGGGTCTGACTGCGGCGACCTGACGGTTTCCCACGAAAAGGTAAATCGGTTTCTCCGCCCCAACAGCACCCAGACGATACAAAAAAATGTCGGAGCAATTTGCGCCGGCTTGTGCGGTGGCTTGACCAAAAGCAAGATTTCGTATTTGCAACTCCTGGGTCGACTGATCATTGGTCAACGGGCACCTGAATAATGCTACCCCGCTTGCCGCAGAGCGAATGTCCCTGAACACGATGTCGAGGTTTGTCGGAACATTCGCAACTACGGTTTGCTTAACCGATGACCCAAGTTGATTTCCCAATTTGATCTCCGCGGCCTGCGTTCGGTTGCCCTTTTCATCAAAAAGGTAGATGGAAGATTTACTTAGGTTAATGACTTGGTCGGAATCCGTTGAAGTGACCTGGAATTTGAAGTTAGCGGTCGTGCCGGTTTTTGAATAGGAAATCAGGTCCACGGTCAGGCCCAGTATTTCGGTTGACCAAATTGCATTTAACCGATCAACGGCAATGGGCTGGCCGTAGCTGAAAAAAGATAAATTTCGTAACTGGAATTTTCGCCGGCTTCGTTCGTTGCCCAGCTCACCCGAGAAGAGAACGACTCCTTTAGATCCAGCCCTGAAGCCGGCAAACTCTACATACAGATCGGTGATGACATCGGCTTCCAGTGTCTGACTGACGGTTCTGCCGCGATTATTTCCCAGCCGCAGATTAGTAGCTTTATAGGAGCCCCCCCGGTCGTCCCAAACCTCAAACGACGAGCTGTGGAGCCTGATCGGCCGGTCCTCCTGAAAGCTGGTGATCTTGAAGTGGACGAGAAGGTTACCATCGTTTTCCCGGTAACTTACCAGGTTCAGATCGAAGTCGAGGATGTTATCGTGCCAGAGCCCCTTTTCGGATATATCGTTGCCTCTCCTCGGGGTTGCAATCGGGGAATTCCGTTTGGTGTTGGTGGTTAGTATGATGCGACCGGTGCTGAAGGTATGTTTGCCTCCGTCTATGCGCTGAATACCGATCCTCATTTGCGTAACGCCGGTGGTAGAGGAACTGACGTTTGAAAAGTTGATCTCCAATTCTACGGGTACCCCCTGTATCAATTCGTAAGAGAAAGACCGGCCCGAGACACTGCCAAACCGTAGATCGGTTGCCTGGTACTTCTTTCCGGACTCGTCGTAAAACTCGATGGAATTTGTCGAAAGTCTGATTTGTTGGTCCTGTGTCAGGGAGGTCAGGGTAAACGTAGCCGTTGTCCTCGATCCATTTTTCCGGATTTCCTTACCCTGCAGGCGAAATCCCAAAGCCGTTTCATCAAGATCGGGGCTTCCGGTCAGGTTATCGCTCAATCCAAGTTTATCCTGGGTGATGCCACCAAGAATCATGGACTGATTTTCGATAAAGAATTCCGAGGTTAGGCGAGCGATGTCATCGGACTGAAGGACGTACCCGTCTGTGGTGCCGTCGTCGTAAACTTCCACGGACTGCAGCATGCCCAGGTATATCTTGTTACCGTCGATGGTGGTAAACAGTGCGGCGCCGCTCAGCCCTTTGGTGAATTTGTCGCGAAAATCCCGAGGCTGAACGGTGATGAACTCATCCTCGATATTCCTGATATTCACCTGCATCAGGGAAGCGCTCCCGTCCCGCTGCCTCACCTCTAGGTAGCCGTTGACTACTTGGTCCAGAATTGATGCGTAGTCGCTGGGTATGCTCCACCGGGTGCAGTTTTGCGCCCCCCCGTCCGTTACACGGAGAACCGCGATGTCGTTGGGAAACCGCTTGACCAGCTCCACGTTCGACCTGACGCTTTTGTCGCCGAAGACATCTATGGTAAGGCCGGAATTTTCCACCACGTGGTAGGGGGATATCACGAAGCACTCACCGTTCCTGCTGAGCAGTACTCCCCGTCCAATCTCCGAGCTTTCTATAAACACCGTTGATTGGGCCGAAAGCGAGTGGTAGCAGAGAAGCAGGACAGCCATTAACCCGCATTTCCTGACACGGTGCATCGCTGAAGACTGCTTCATGATAGTGTCTTTCTGAAGTTGTAAATGTCCATCATGAAGGTTAAAAGCGTAGTTAGGAAGATCAGAACTCCCAAAAAGAGGGATAGGACCTGAAACAATTTGTCGGCAATTAACCGGTCATAAAATGATGCGGATATGGGAAATCCCTTTGTCTGCTCTTTTGGCCCCGGACGGATAATTTCTGCCTCTTGGGCCATGATCCGGTAGGCTGAGTTCATGGCCGGACTCCCATCGAGTGCGACAAAGCCATTTGCTTTGTCGGAATCGGGACCTAGGAAAACCAGGAAGTCCCCCGTTGAAAGCAGGTGCTCGCCCGCATCAAAGTAGTTGGACTGTCCGTTGCTTACGCCCGTCATCGAAACCGTTCCACCCTGCAACAGGGGTATTGTCCGACCCGACACCTCCACCTCGACGGATCGACCTAGCCGATACTCACCCATAATAGGAAATACCAAGCTATTGCCTTGATTAAGTACGGCCTCCGGTGATTCGACGATGATCTCAACGAAATCGCTTGCTTCGTACACGATCCTTCCGTCAACATCCCGGTATGCCCGGCCAACACTGCCGCAGCTTTGACAGGTTGCCCGGATGACCAACGGGCCGTGATAGATTCTTTCGAAACGAAGTGCGGTGCCGGGCTCCACGGCGAAGCCTCCTTCAAAGGAGTCCAGGACGATGTTCGCTTCCCGGTCAAACAGGAGGGCCTCATGAAGCTGTAGCCGGTTAGCATTATCCGGGGAAACCAGGATTTCCACGATTTCTGTCCTCGCACTAACGTTATAGATTGTCTCAATGGGATCCAGCAACAGCCTGATTGCCAGGATCAGAAACAGTGCCAAACTGATCAGGATGAAAATGTACAGGAACACCTTCTTCATGGGAGGGCATCGTGGGTCGAAATCAGCAGGGGGAACCGGTTGAAGGACACTGACCTGGGACCCCGGCGGACACGTTGCTCAATAAAAATTTCACAATGCTCGTAGCGTGGGTGCCAAGGTATTTTCACGTAACTGTTGAATGAAACGCTCGAGAACCCATCGATCGGTACGGACTGAAATACCAGTGTTGAATCCCTTCCCTTATCGTAAATTTTAATGTTGGTCGTTTTATCACAATTCAGTAGTACCGTTATGGTATCCTGATTTACTGGCTTTTGCCATCCAGAAATCAGGTACGATTCCGCGTTCTCTTTGCACTTGCCCACCGATGAAAGGATTACCACCTCGGTCGGGGCATATTTGCGCAAGTCACCCAAATACTTAGTGGGCCAGGCAAGCTCGTAGATGCCGCTTGTAAGACCCTTAACGGAGTACTCCCGTGCGCCGCTGTATCTCCCGTCAATCGAGGTAATCTCGGTGCAAATCGTCGAGGTTGACTTGAGCGGAGGAATGCCCACGAAAAAGGAGTTTCCGACCTTGTCACCCTCCGAGAATATCCCAAGGCCCACTCGTATTTCACCGCTTACCGGCACCCGATTCCGCCAACTCTCCCAGGCAGGGTCGGGCTCTGGTAAGGGGTTAATAAGCGGTGATTGGGCGAGCAGCAGCGAGATATTGCAGAATAAACACGCTAATATGAATAGTGAATTGGTCATTATCCAAATTTTCTATTGTGAAGATAAGAAAAATTTAAAAGTCCTTAAAGGATACCCGAGACGCTCGCTATAGATGGCGACACAAACAAAGTTTTCGGCTATGACATGTAAGAACCGGGTGACCGAGCATTAACCGCTCGTTGGGGTGATGCCCGCGGAGAAACCCAGACCCTCCCAGCGCAAACTGCAAGCCGCTGCACCCGCGTCCCCGCCCCGCAGAAGTGCCGGCAAATCAATCCATCCAACCATTATTCCCTCAATCTCCAACTAAAACCGTACCTTTGCGCCCTCTTAGATCACGCGGGTGGTTGAGGACCTGCGCTGGAGCTTCCCCAAAAGCATAGTGTAGCAGGCCGTTTCGCCCGTTTAAAAACAGGTGAAATGGAAAATTTCAGTGAACTGAACCTCCGCGAGGAGGTCAAACGCGCCGTGGCGCAATTGGGCTTCGAAACCCCTACGCCCGTCCAGGCGCAGACCATCCCCGCTATCCTCGATTCCGACCGCGACCTCATCGCCCTGGCCCGTACGGGTACCGGTAAGACGGCCGGTTTCGGACTCCCCGTAGTCGACGGTATCGATACCGACGTCGACGCCGTACAGGCCCTTATCCTCTGTCCGACCCGCGAACTATGTCTGCAGATCGCCCGCGACCTTACCGAGTTCGCCCGCTTCCGCGACGGCGTCAACGTGGTGGCCGTCTATGGCGGGGCCAGCGCCGGTGACCAGATCCGCGCCATCCGCGGCGGTGCCAAGATCGTTGTGGGTACCCCCGGCCGGACGCTCGACCTCATCAACCGCAAGAAACTGGTCGTCGACCAGCTCAAGCGCGTGGTGCTCGACGAGGCCGACGAGATGCTCAACATGGGCTTCCAGGAAGAACTCAACGGCATCCTCGACGCTACCCCCAAGGAGAAGCAGACCCTCCTCTTCTCGGCCACCATGCCGAAGGAGGCCCGCAAGATCTCCACGGACTACATGAACGACCCCCAGGAGATCAGCGTCGACCACACCGAAGCCGGTAACTCCAATATCACTCACATTTACTATAAGGTGAAGGGCAGCCACCGCTTCAGCCTGCTGAAGCTGCTGGTGGAACTCGACCCCGACATGTACGCCGTCATCTTCTGCCGCACCCGCCGCGAGGTCGACGGCGTCGCTGAAGACCTCCGCTTCGCCGGCCACGCCGCCGATGCCCTGCACGGCGACATGAGCCAGGCCCAGCGCGACGATGTCATGAAGCGCTTCCGTAAGGGACGCATCAAGCTGCTCGTCGCCACCGACGTGGCCGCCCGCGGCCTCGACGTCTCCGACCTCACCCACGTCATCAACTACAACCTGCCCGACGCCCCCGAGGTCTACGTGCACCGCAGCGGCCGTACCGGTCGTGCCGGCAAGGAAGGCACCGCCGTCTCCATCGTCACCGGCCGCGAGCTGCGGAAGATCCGCGACATCGAGCGCTACGGCAAACTGGAGTTCAGCGAGGCGCCCATCCCCTCGCAGGAGGAGGTGTACAAGCAGCGCGCCCTGCGCTTCGTCGACTCGGTGAAGACCGCCGAGATGACCGACAAGAAACTTATGGCCCAGCTGCCGGAGATCGTCAGCGGACTTTCCGAGCTCGAGCGGGACGACCTCATCCAGCAGTTCGTCGCCTTCTCGCTGGCCGACTTCAGCAAGCAGGTCGGCAGCAGCAAGCCGGTCGAGGCCGGTAAGGATAAGCCGGAAAAGGAGAAGCGCGAGCGCCGCGGCAACGTCAGCTACACCCGCCTCTGCATGTCCGCCGGACGCCGCCAGGGCTACACCGTCCCCCAGGTGATCGGGATGCTCAACAAGAACGTGCCCGGCCGCAAGATCGACCTCGGCAAGATCGACCTGCAGAACAACCTCACCTTCATCGACGTCGACAGCACCGAAGCCGGCCGCGTGGTCGCCTCCATGAGCGGCGTCCAGGACCGCGGCAACGACGTGGCCCTGCGCATCTACGACGGCGGCGCCCCCGTCGGCAACGACGACGGCCCCCGCGAGAAGCGGCCCCGCAACAAGTACAAAACCTTTTCCGGCGGCAACCCCGGCAACTTCAAAAAGAAGAAGCACCGCAAAGGCTAGTACGACGCTGCCTCCGGGAGCGAGGAATCCAGTCAAGAGACCCAGGTTACACCACCCCAGCACCTAAAGGTCCCCCACCCGCAGGTACCGCCCCTTCTTCGTCCCAAAGCGCGTAAGCAGCTTCAGCCACAGCACCGCCGTGATGTAGCAGTCGCCGAGGGCGGTGTGCCGATCCGACAACGGGATGCGGTGCCGCCGTGCCAGCGCGTCGAGGGAGTACGTCTCCTTCGGCGTCCAGTAGCCGGCGGGGCGGAGCCGCTTCGCCAGTTCGACCGTATCGAAAACCCGGTTGCGTAGTGGCCCCGCCCCCTGCCGCGCCAGCGCCGCATTAATCATCGCAACGTCGAAGCCGATGTGGTGCCCCACGATGATGGCGTTGCCGACGTAGGCCAGCAGATCCTCCATCAGCTGGGCTTCGTTGGTGAAGGTGTAGCGGTGCGAGTTCGGGATAATGCCGTGGATGCGGATCGTGTCCGGTACCGTGCGCCCCTCCGGCGTCGGCAGGTACTCCTCGAACTTTTCCCCCAGTTGGATGGAGTTGCCGAGCACCCGTAGTCCACCCAGCGAGAGGATGCGATCGTCGTGGATGTCCAGCCCGGTAGTCTCCGCGTCGAGCACGACTACGGGAATCTCGTGCAGCTCCCGATCCGCGGGATAGTCGTGCCCGCCCGCATTTACGTAAGCGCGGTAGAACGCGGGCCAGTGAGGATCCCACGGTTCGCCCGGCGGGCCGATGAAGGGCGTCAGCAAATCGCGGAGCCAGGGGGCCAGGGCCATTACCGCATGAAATTTAGCTGAAACCGCAGCTCCAGCAGTTTTTGGATCTCCCCGACCGGATTGAAGCTGTTGCGCAACAGCAAGCGCTGTACCTGCGTAAGCTCGCCGGGCCGCACGAAGCGACCGCTGTCGTTGCGCTTCAGGCCCAGCTCGGCCCGCAGGCGAATCAGCAATTCGTAGGCTTTGGCGGCCTCTTCGTAGAGCCGGGCATTCTGCGGCTCTATGGTGGCCAGGGCCTCGTACCGCTTCAGGGTATTGTTGATGTTGCCCTGTCCGGCCTGCAGGATCAGCACGCGGGCGGCGTCGGTCAGGGGCCGCATGGCGCGGGCCTTGAGATCGAACTGGTCCTTATGCTCGCCGGAGCGCTCCACGACGAAGTTGCGGAAGAAGGTCAGCGGACTCGGGTTCTGCAGCGCCGCCATCGCCAGGCTGGCCTGGAAGCGGGTGCTGCGCCGCTCCATTTCCAGGAAGATGTGGTCCGTAAGCTTGTCCGGCAGACTGCCGTCGCCCCACACGCCGCGATAGTCGAAGAAAATACTGGTGTGCAGCATACTCTCCGCCGTATTGTCGTGCATCCAGCTGCTGAACTGCTCCTTCCAGCGGCTCGCGCTGAGGCACCACTTGGGGTTACTGGCCATCATGTCGCCGTCGCAGTAGTCGAAGCCCACCTCGTTCAGGTATTCGGTAATGTATTCCGCGAGCTGCAGGAAGTAGTCCTTGGTCGCCGGGTAGCGGGCCTCGGGCACGTCCTCGAAGATCAGCGCGTTGTCCTGGTCGGTGCGCAGCAGCTGCTCCCCGCGCCCCTGGCTGCCGAGGGTGAGCCAGTCGAACAGTGCCGGCGGGTTACCGCGCCCGTCCTGCTGCATTCGGGCCAGGCTCATCTTGATGCACTTGCGGATGATCTCATCGTTGATCTGCGTCATCACGGCGGTGATGTAGCCGATGGCGACCTCTTTTTCCAGGAAGCCCCCCAGCAGCCGCTCGCTGCGGTCGCGCAACTCCCGCAGGTAACTCGCAGTGGTGGCCACGCCGATCTCCTGGATGATGACCGCCGGGTTGTTGCCCTGCAGCAGTAGCAGGTCGTGCTCGCTGATCACGCCGGTCACGCGGGTACGGTCGGTTCCGTCCTCGGTCTGTACCAGGTGGTGCTTGCCGGTGCGGATCATCTTGATCTGTACGTCGGCCACCGTCGCCTGCTGCGCCAGGCAGAGGACCGGGGCAGACATGATGGTCGTCACCGGCAGCTTACGGCTCACGGCCCCGGTGGCCACGCAGCGTCGCAGGTCCCGGTCGGTGATGATGCCGCTCGGCCGGAAGTCGTCGTCGACGATCACGATGGAGCCGACGTTGTGCTCCGTCATGCGACGTGCCGCGTCGATGATGGTGTCCGTACGGAGGCATACGACGGGGTCGCGGGAGCGGTGCAGCGTATGCAACGACATCAGGTCCGGCTCCGGGGCCGCGGCGGCCATCTCCTGTCGACGCGCGGCACGGTATTCCACGGCGTAGCGGCTGCTACCCGCCATGCTGGTCACCAGGTACTCGAGTACCCGGGGATAGTTCGGGATGATCTCCCGGAATCCCTCGCTGTTGATGGCGTAGAGCAGCGATTCCTCGACGGCACGGGCCAAGAAGACGTAGTTGTCCTCGGCCAGCAGCGGGCGAATGCCGAAGATGTCCTGCTCGCCGCAACGCTCCACCAGCAACTCATTGCCGTCGACGTCTTCGCTGTAGAGTTCCACCGTACCTTCCTTGACCACAAAGAAGCGGTCGCGCGGCGGTTCGCCGGGCCGGAAAACCACCGTGTCGGGGGGCTGGTAGCGTACCTCTACCCGCTCGGCAACCCGCAGCAGGGCCTCGCGGTCGAGGTAGCTGAAGGGGGCGATCTCCTTGAGGAAGTCGTAGACGCGGTAGGTGACCTGATTGGGCATCGGCCCTAATGTACGCGAATAGGTGAATTGACCCCCTGATCGTGACGGCAGGTCCGGCGGGAAGGGTAAGCGCTATTCGTAGCGCAACGATTCGATCGGATCGAGGGCCGCCGCCCGCAGGGCGGGGTAGAGGCCGGAGAGCAGTCCCACCACCGTACACACGATGAGCGCCAGGGTGATCCACAACCAGGGGACCAGGAAGCTGCCCCCCGTGAAGATGACCACGACGTTCCCGGCCAGCACCCCGAGGATGATGCCGAAGATGCCGCCCAGCTGGCAAATCACCACCGCCTCGATCAGGAACTGCAGCAGGATATTGCGCTGGGTGGCGCCGAGGGCCTTGCGCACCCCGATCTCGCGCGTCCGCTCGGTCACGGAGACCAGCATGATATTCATGAGGCCGATGGCGGCCCCCAGTAGCGTCATCAGACCGATGCTGACGGCTCCCAGGCGTAGGGTGACGGTATTGTCCCGGATGATGCTCACCAGGTCGGAGCTGTTCTCTACTTCAAAGTCGTTTTCCTGTCCGGCCCGGAGTCTTCGCACGCGACGCAGGGTCAGGGTGGCTTCGGCCATGGCGGCCTCGATCATGCTGGGGTCGCGGACGGCCACCAGCAGGTCGTAGTTGGTGGTATTGTTGGCGTAGAAGCGCTTGGCCGACTGCAATGGGATGAGTACCCGCTTGTCGTTGCTGGTCATGCTGGCTCCCTTGCTCTTAAGCGTCCCGATAACGGTATACCGATTGCCCCCGGCCGTGATTTCCTTGCCGATCGCGAAGGCGTCGTTGCCGTTGAAAAGCTCTTCGACAAGTTCCGAGCCGAGCAAGGCGAAATTGCCCCCCTCGCGGGCTTCCCGTTCGGTGAAGTTGCGGCCGGCGGCGAGTTCGAAGCCCTTGCTGGTGAGGTAGCTGGGCGTCATGCCATAGAGTCCTACGTTGGGATTGGTCTCCCGGTCGGCGTAGGTGACGGTGGTCGCGCCCCGGGCCTGGAAGCTGATGCTGACGTCGGCCGGGTAATCGTACGAATCGGTGAACTCCATCACCTGGTCGTAGGAGAAGGGGTCCGAGCGTTTGCTGCCGTTACCCCGCCCGCTACTGGAACGTACGGTTTCCCGCTTACGGTCCACCTCGAAGGTATTGGCCCCCAGGCTCGACAAGTTCGACGATAAGGAGTAGATCGCCGCGTCGATCGCCGTGAGAATGCCCACCAGGGCCATGATGCCCACGGCGATGATCATAGTGGTGAGCATGGCCCGCAGCCAGTTGTTGGTTACGCTGGAGAGCGCCACCCGGATGTTTTCCAGAAAATCCATAGATGCCAAAAGTAATTGGAGCGGTTGGGACGGGGGAGGTTTTTCGACGAATGGCAGGGTTTGTGCTGCGTGCGTCTGTCCGGCTCACCGCGGATTGGCTGCGCCTGCGGAATGGTTGCGCAGATTTTTCCCCAGGGTTCCCGGTTTCTCACAGATCGGCTGCGCCGCGCGGATTACCCACAGATTCGCTCAGATTTTTCCCGCAGGGCAATGGATTTCGCGGATTGGCGCCTGGCGCTGCGCGCCGCCGTAGCTCGAGAAAGCGTTTGCCCACTGCAATTCAGCTTGGTCGTTGGCGATGCTATTACGCGCGTTGCTTTGGTCTCACCGCGGATTGGCTGCGCCGGTGGATTGGTTTCGCGGATTTGGCGCGGATTTGGCGCGGATTTGCCGGCAAGGCTCCGGTTTCTCACAGATCGGCTGCGCCGCGCGGATTACCCACAGATTTGCTCAGATTTTCCCGCAGGGCAATGGATTTCGCGGATTGGCGACTGGCGCTGCGCGCCGCCGTAGCTCGAGAAAGCGTATCCACTGCAATTTAGTTTTCTCGTTGGCG
>NZ_QMEM01000054.1 GCF_003390915.1 Lewinella sp. IMCC34183
ATGCGCGAGCGTAGCGGGCGCAAAGCAGGAGATCGGGCCGGAGGCCCTCCACCCGAAAGGGGCGAGTACCGTCACATACTCCTGTCGGGTTGAGGGCCTCTGGCCCGACTAATGCGCGAGCGTAGCGAGCGCAAAGCAGGAGATCGGGCCGGAGGCCCTCCACCCGAAAGGGGCGAGTACCGTCACATACTCCTGTCGGGTTGAGGGCCTCTGGCCCGACTAATGCGCGAGCGTAGCG
>NZ_QMEM01000055.1 GCF_003390915.1 Lewinella sp. IMCC34183
CACTTGTCGATTCGCTGCAGAATGGCGCAGTCCCGGCGGTTACCGGTCAGACCTTAGCCCGGGTACGGAGATGCGCAACTAAATTCGCATCAGGCCGCGGGCTAAAGTGCCAATGGCCGCCAACGGGTACGCCAGCGCCGTGCGTCCCGATAGGGCGCATGGACGCTGGCGTGGTGTTCGCCGATGGCTTTTTTTAATTTTATTTATGCTCTC
>NZ_QMEM01000056.1 GCF_003390915.1 Lewinella sp. IMCC34183
CAAAGTTGATCAAAGTCATCAACAAGCCGTATCTTTAAGGGCAATCAAGCCAGATGCCCCTCAAGAACCGCCAGTCAGGTAAATCCCTCGCTTCCACCATTGAAAAACTACGCGAAGAGGATTACCGATGGCTCAGTTCTTCTCGTGACTTTCAATTCGACTGGTCGACGGAAAAAAAGAATGAGGTTTACAAAATCTGTTTGGTGGATG
>NZ_QMEM01000057.1 GCF_003390915.1 Lewinella sp. IMCC34183
ATGGCCACTACCGTCACCCTAGTGCTTGTCTTTGACCACGGAGCCCCCGGAGTGACGTAGGCGCCGTGTTGGCGGACGTGGCCGACGCACCCTGCTTTCCTCTGGCGGATTGCGCCTTCTGCGGAGCGAAGCGCAGGTGGCCGGGCTTTAGCCCGCCACTTGTCGATTCGCTGCAGAATGGCGCAGTCCCGGCGATTACCGGTCA
>NZ_QMEM01000016.1 GCF_003390915.1 Lewinella sp. IMCC34183
GGAGGTGCTCAACCCCTGGCACGCGTTACCCGAAACTACGGGCGGAGGACCTCCGGGTCCGACCCGGGATAGCAACAATCGCACCGGAGGTGCTCAACCCCTGGCACGCGTTACCCGAAACTACGGGCGGAGGACCTCCGGGTCCGACCCGGGATAGCAACAATCGCACCGGAGGTGCTCAACCCCTGGCACGCGTTACCCGAAACTACGGGTGGAGGACCTCCAGGTCCGACCCGGGATAGCAACAATCGCACCGGAGGTGCTCACCCCCTGGCACGCACGACCCAAAACTACGGGCGGAGGACCTCCGGGTCCGACCCGGGATAGCAACAATCGCACCGGAGGTGCTCAACCCCTGGCACGCACGACCCAAAACTACGGGTGGAGACCTCCGGGTCCGACCCGGGAGAGCAACAATCGCACCGAAGGTGCTCAACCCCCAGCCACGCACTACCCAAGCTACGGGTGGAGGACCTTTAGGTCCGACCCGGGAGAGCAACAATCGCACCGGAGGTGCTCAACCCCTGGCACGCACGACCCAAAACTACGGGCGGAGGCCTCTAGGTCCGACCCGGGAGAGCAGCAGTCGCACCGGAGGTGCTCAACCCCTGGCACGCACGACCCAAAACTACGGGTGGAGGACCTCCGGGTCCGACCCGGGATAGCAACAATCGCACCGGAGGTGCTCAACCCCTGGCACGCGTTACCCGAAACTACGGGTGGAGGACCTCCAGGTCCGACCCGGGATAGCAACAATCGCACCGGAGGTGCTCAACCCCTGGCACGCACGACCCAAAACTACGGGTGGAGGACCTCCGGGTCCGACCCGGGATAGCAACAATCGCACCGGAGGTGCTCACCCCGCAGCCACGCACTACCCAAGCTACGGGCGGAGGCCTCTAGGTCCGATAAAAAGCCGAGCGAAGCGAGGGGCAAATGCCCTGCGGGTAACCGCAACAACGCAACAACCCCAAGACGCAACAACTAATACTCAAACTCCAGCTTCTCACTAGGATACCCAAACAGGCAATCCTCCTTCACCAGCTTAGCTACCCGCTCCGGGACCATCTTCTCCCACCCATCTTCGCCGGCGCGGATCATGTCCAGTACATTGCGGGAGTAGATGTGGAGAATATCCGGATTGAACCGCTCGATATCGACGATCTGCCCGCTGTCGATGAGGTGGCGGTAGAGGAACTTGACCCCCTCCGGAATGGGCACGTTCTCGGCCGTCATCAGGTCGGCGCTTCCTTCCTGCTGGGCGGGGTAGACGTAGAGTTTTACGTTGCGGGTAAAGATCTCTCCGAAGGCGGCCAATAGCCGTCCGTCCTGGTTGGCGTAGTACTTTTCGCTGATCAGTTGCAGCAGGTCGTTCACGCCTACTACGATGCCCAGCGGGGATACCTTGTACAGCGACAGGTACTCGATCAGGTCGCCGTAGCGGTGGTAGTTGCTGATGATGACGGTCTGCCCCAGGGCATTGAGCAGCGTGGCCCGGTGCAGGTAGTCCCGCTCGTTGAGTTCCGCGCTGTGCTGGAGGTTGTCGAGGGTGAGCTCGGTCAGCAGGAAGCTCGTCGAGGGATCGATGTGCTCTTCCGACCTAAACTGCCGGTAGCCCGATTCCAGCATGTCTGCATTGACCAGCGTCGTCGGACGGAAACTGCCCCGCACCACCATCACGGCCTTGCGGTAGAGGAACTCGCTGGGGTGAATACTGCGGCCCCGGGGGTCGAACATCGTGATGTCCGTCAGGCCGTGCTTCACCAGCCACAGACTGAGCAGCCGGTTGTCGACGGTGAAGTCCGGTCCCTTGAGCACGATCATGTCGATGGCGATACGGCCCTTAAGCCCGTCGAGCAGGCTCTCCACCAGGGCTTCCGGGTCGTCGTGCAGCTGGTACGCGCCGTAGATCATATTTACGCCGAGGATGCCGATCGCCTGCTGCTGCAGCTGGTTGTCGTTGTCGAGCATCCGGGCGTGCAGCAGCAGGTCGTTGGCCCCGCCGTTGGGGCTCAGCTCGAAGCGCAGGCCCAGCCAGCCGTTGCCCCGGATGGTCCGGGTATAATTGATGGCCGCCACCGTATCGGCGAAGACGAAGAAATTGGTTTCCGGCCGGTCGTGCCGCAGCCGGTCCACCATCAGGTCGTACTCGTGGTCGATCATCTTGTGGATGCGGCTCTCACATACGTAGCGCCCGCTCGGCTCCACGCCATAGATCTGATCGGAATAGACCTTGTCGTAGGCGCTCATCGTCTTGGCGATGGTACCGGCCGCCGCACCCACCTGGAAGAAGTGCCGGGCGACCTCCTGACCCGCCCCGATCTCGGCGAAGGTGCCGTAGATCTTGGGGTTCAGGTTGATTTCTAGGGCTTTCTGTTCGGTTTCTAGGAGCTGGCGGGCCATGGGACGTACGATTTGGAAAGTACAAGGTACGGAGTTCGCACCGCGCGCGTGCGCCCCCCTTCTACAGCCCGCCCCCATTTGCACCGCCGTCATTTGCGGAGCCCGACTAATTTTCCAAACAAGCATCGTAGCATTCCAGCCCCCTGGTCACCGTAGTCCGCCGGGTGTACGACACCAGGCGCGCTTCGTCCTCCCTAAAAGTGGCCCACTCGTATCCTACTCCCATTACATCCTTGTAACCTGCATGAATGCCCACCGATTGATTACTGATGTTTTCCAGGCGGAACCTGCCGTAAACGTAAACACTCATTTCCCCGTTTTTCGGTCCTTCTACCGAAGAACCCTCGTCGGTTACTTTAATTACCTGTGCGGTACAATCGGTTCCCCGTAAACTGTGTCGAATGTTCCAGTTACAGTAAATGGTACCCAGTGCCCCTACGTGAAAATAGCATAGCTGAGGATTGTTGCCAATCACCGTTGCTAAGTCATCCAACGGTGAAGATCCACTGTATATACCTACTACCGGCCATAACCATTCGCATAGCCCGTTGGACTGCAGCCCGTCACGATTATTTCCGGCGGTTCCCGAAGGTGTACCCCCGCCACCGGAATTGGAATTTGCCGGAGGTGGTACGTTGGGTGGACTATAATCAAGTAATATCCCCCGGTCGTAGTCTACTAAATAGTAGGATTCGCAGATATATCGGCAACATATGACGATGTCATATTCCGGCATGGACGCCCCTTGCTGAAAGCAATTGAAAATAAAGTGGGTTTTGCCACCCACGGGATCACGGAATCTAACGTTCCGGGAATCGAATTGCGCCTCGTAGTCCGGCATGTGTGGATCCAACGTGTACCGGGCGGGCAATGTCTGACGATCGAAGAGATACGTATCGAAGGAGGCAGTCAACAGGAGGTTGACGTACTCCGACCGCGACTGGACCGGCCGATCCTCGCGCAGCGGGCGCAGCAAGCCGTCTCTGTTTAGTAGATGCCACGTGTCCAATTCACCATCGCGCAGGCGGTAGACCAGCAAGCCTTCCGATACTTCACTGGATTCCTGGACCAGGGGTACCAACAGCAATTGACCGTATTCGTGATCCGGTTGTACCCGTGCACGTTCCCAAACGGGGAAACCAACGTTGAGGACTTTCTCCATCGACGCTTCTGGAAAGCTTCGCTCGATAATCGCCATATCTTCGATGATCCGTTGCTTCAGTGCATCGGGTAGCATTCCGAATTTTTGCCGCAGTTCCCTGAACTCACCCGGCTCGTACGCGGATGGCTCCTGTATGATACTGGAATTTAGGGTACTGGCCTTTCCGAATTTGTAGAATTCTCCGACGGATTTGGGTTGCGCGGGAATCGTTTCATCACAGGAAACAAGGCTAAAAATCAGACCGTATAATAGTGTATAGAGGCAAATAGAGGTAGTGTTCACGGTTGAATACTAGGTGGGCAATTACTTCAATATACCGACCCGGGACCTTTTAAAATCATTTGAAAAACGCATTTGAAAAACACTATAATGTTTACAGAACAAAAAACTTAAAAACGGCTTATTAGAATTTATTTATTTTGCAATATAATGTGCATTCGAATAATAATAAATGTGTTAATTTTTTTAAAAAAATAAAATTTGCTTGACAAGTCCCTATTTCTAGCCCGCAAGCAACGCCTCCAGCACCGCCGCCGCCGACCAGGTCCGGTTGTTCGCCTGCTCTAGGACGAGCGATCGGTTGCTGTCCAGCACCCCGTCGGACACCACCACGTTCCGGCGTACCGGCAGACAGTGCATGAAGTAGGCATCGTTGGTTACCGCCAGCTTATCGGTATCCACCAGCCAGTCGGGGCGCTCGGTCGTGGCGCCGTAGTCCGCGTACGCGGACCAGTTCTTGGCGTAGACGAAGTCGGCGTTCCGCAGGGCCTTCGTCTGATCGTGCAACACTTCCGCTCCCGCCGTGAATTCCGGCGCCAGATCGAAACCTTCCGGATTGGCTACGACCAGGTCCACCTCTCCCCAGGCGGTCATCCATTCGGCGAAGCTGTTCGGTACCGCCTGCGGCAATTGGCGGGGATGCGGCGCCCAGGTCAGCACCACTTTAGGCCGCTCCTTCCTGCGATGCTCGGCGATGGTGATGCAGTCGGCCAGGCTCTGTAAGGGATGCCGGGTAGCCGATTCGAGGCTAACCACCGGTACGGTAGCGTACTTCTTAAAGGCGTTGATGATGCGGTCTTCGTAATCGGCAGCGCGGTCCTCCAGGGCGGGGAAAGAGCGTACGGCCAGGATGTCGCAGTACTGACTCAGCACCCCGGCGGCTTCCTTCACGTGCTCGGCGCGGTCCAGGTTCATGACGACCCCGTCCTCGAATTCCAACTTCCAGCCGCCGGCCATGTCCATGGTGATGACCTGGAAACCAAGCGTAGTCCCCGCCTTCTCCGTACTCAGCCGGGTGCGGAGGCTGGGGTTGAAAAAGAGGTTGATGAGCGTCTTGTGACGCCCCGTTGCCCCGTGCGCTACGGGGTCGGCCTTAATGGCGCGCGCCCGCTCGATCAGGGTATCGATCGATGCGGCGTCGTGGACGGAAAGGAAATTCTTCATAGAGGTCGTAATTTTTGCTGGCGTAGGCCGGGGTACGCTTAGCTGGCTACCAGGGCTTTCTTAAAGGCCCCGATCGCCGCGTCGCACTGCTCCCGCGTCACGTTGAGTGGGGGCAGTAGGCGGATGGTATTCGGGTCCTTCGCGGAGCCGGTAAAGACGTGGTGCTCGAACAGCAGCTGCTTACGCAGCGCACCGATCGGCTCGTCCATCTCCAGGCCGATCATCAGGCCGTGGCCGCGCACCTCCCGGAACAGGTCCAGCGCCGCGAGCTCACGCTTCAGGTATTCGCCCAGTTCGGTAGCGTGGGTGAGGAGATCTTCGCGCTCCAGGACGTCGAGTACCGCGATGCCGGCCGCGCAGGCCAGGTGGCTGCCGCCGAAGGTGGTCCCCAGCATTCCGGACTTGGCCGGAATTTCCGGGGCGATCAGTACGCCGCCGATCGGGAAGCCATTACCCATTCCCTTGGCCATGGTCACGATGTCGGGGCGCACCTTGCTGTGCTGGAAGGCAAAGAACTTGCCGCTGCGGCCGTAGCCCGACTGTACCTCATCCAGGATCAGCAGCGCGCCGTTGGCGTGGCACAGCTCCGGCAGGGCCTCCAGGTAGTCCACGTCGGGAATGTGGATGCCCCCGATCCCCTGAATACCCTCGATGATGACGGAGGCCACGTCACCTTTCTCTAACTCACGCTGCAGGCTGTCCAGGTCATTGATGTCCAGGAAGGTTACCGGGTAGTTGCGGTTGATGGGCGCCTTGATGGCCTCATTATCCGTGGCATTGACCGCCGCGGAGGTCCGGCCGTGGAAGCCGCCCCGGAAGGCGATGACCCGCGAGCGGCCCGTCTGGAAACTGGCCAGCTTCAGGGCGTTCTCGTTGGCCTCCGCGCCGCTGCTCACCAGAAACAAGCTAAAATCGTCCAGTCCCGACTGCCGACCCAGCTTCTCGGCCAGCTCCCGCTGCAGCGGGTTTTCCACACTGTTGCTGTAGAAGCCCAGCTTCGCCACCTGCTCCGAGATCAACTGCACGTAGTGCGGGTGCGCGTGCCCGATACTGATGACCGCGTGCCCCCCGTAGAAGTCCAGGTACCTGCTTCCGTCCTCCGTATACACGTAGGCGCCGTCGCCACGAACGGGCTCGATGGGATAGAGGGGGTAGACGTCGAAAAGGTTCATGCGTGAGGGATTGGTGAATTGGTTAGTTGCTAGGTTGGTGAGTTGCTAGGTTGGTGAGTTGCTGAATTGGTGAATTACTGCGTTGGCCCGCAGGTCCTGCGCGCAACGCAGTAATGCAGTAATGCACTAACGCAGTAACCCACCAAACCCGCCACTCAAAACATAGAAGCCTTCAGCCTGAGCCCCGCCCGCTCGTCCAGGGCCAGGGCCAGGTTCATATTCTGCACGGCCTGACCGCTGGCGCCCTTGAGGAGGTTATCGATGGCGGTGGTGACCAGCACTTTTCCGCCGTGCTTTTCAACGTGCACCAGTCCCTTATTGGTATTGACCACCTGCTTCAGGTTGATGGGCTCGTCCGTCACGTGGGTGAAGGCGGCACCGGCGTAGAAGTCGCGGAAGAGGGTTCGCAGCTCGTCCTCCGACCGGTCGGTATCCAGGTAGCAGGTAGCGAGGATGCCCCGGGCGAAGGGCCCGCGTACCGGCAGGAAGTGGAGGTTGTCGGTAGCGATGCGCCCCACTTGGGCCGCGCTGCGGCCGATCTCCGCCAGGTGCTGGTGGTTGAAGGCCTTGTACACGCTCACGTTGGCGTTGCGCCAGCTGAAGTGGGTAGTCGGAGATGGACTCTGTCCGGCCCCGGTGCTGCCGGTGATGCCGTTGACGTGCACCTCGCCCTCGGCCAGGCCGGCGGCGGCCAGCGGCAGCAGGGCCAGCTGGATCGCCGTGGCGAAGCAGCCAGGATTAGCGACCCGCTTCGCGGTACGGAGGGCGTCGCGGTTGATCTCGGGCAGGCCGTAGACCCAGCTCTCGTCCATCCGGAAGTCGGTACTCAGGTCCACGACCAGCGTGGACTGCCGCACCCGGTGACCTTCGATCCAGCCGCGGGAAACGCCGTGGCCCATACACAGGAAGATAGCGTCCACCGATTGCAACGCCGCACCTGCGGCCCCGACAAACTGCAGGTCGGTATCGCCGACCAGATCGTCGTGGACCTCGTCGACGCGCTTGCCCGCCTGACTGCCGCTCTCCACGAAGGCGATCTCTACTTCCGGGTGGTGGACCAGGATACGCAGCAACTCGCCCGCCGTGTATCCGCCCCCGCCGACAATGCCTATCCGTTTCATGCGTCCTTTTTCTGGTGTACGGAATTGCGGATGCGGCCGGGGACGCTCAGGATCTTGGTGAAGCCGCGCACGTCGTCGCCGGTCCAGCCGTTGTTCATCTCCCCGTAGCTGCCGAAGCCGGCACCGAGGAGATCATCGTCGGAGGTGATGCCGTCGAGCGTGAAGCGGTGGGGGTGCAGGGTAAGGTGGACGGTACCGTTGACGGTGGCCTGCGAGCTCTCGAGAAAGGCCTCGACGTCGCGCATGACCGGGTCCAGGAACTGCCCCTCGTGCAGCATCATGCCGTACCAGTTGCTCAGTTGCTCCTTCCAGAAGAGCTGCCACTTGCCGAGGGTATGCTTCTCCAGCAGGTGGTGCGCCTTGATGATCAGCACGGCGGCGGCCGCGGCGAAGCCTACCCGGCCCTTGATGCCGATGATGGTATCGCCGACGTGGATATCGCGGCCGACACCGAAGGGAGCGGCCAGCTCCTCGAGGGCCCGGATGGCGGCCACCTGTCCGACGAAGGTGCGGTCGTCAAAGCCGGTGATCTGCCCCTCCGTGAAGTGGATGTCCAGCTTACGGGCCTCGGTTTCGGTCACAGGGACGGGCCAGGCGTCGTCGGGCAGCGAGGTGTCGCTGGTCAGCGTCTCGGCGCCGCCGACGGAGGTACCCCACAGGCCGGCGTTGATGCTGTAGGTACCCTTCTTCTCGGGCCACTGGAGGCCGTGCTTGGCGAGGAAATCGACTTCCTCCTGCCGGGAAAGCTTCAGGTCGCGGATGGGCGTGATGATCTCCAGCTCCTTGCCGCTCAGCTCGAAGGCGAGGTCGAAACGCACCTGGTCGTTGCCGGCCCCGGTGCTGCCGTGGGCCACGCCGTCGGCGTCGATCTCCACGGCGTAGCGTGCGGTGGCTAAGGCCTGGAACATCCGCTCGGCACTCACCGACATGGGATAGGTCTGGTAGCGCAGGCAGTTACCGTACACGAGGTAGCGCAGGCACTCGCGGTAGTAGTCGTCGGTCACGTCGATGCTCCGGTAGGAAGCGGCACCGAGGGAGAGGGCGCGCTGCTCCATCTCGCGGAGCTCGTCGGCGGAGAAGCCGCCGGTATCGACGGTAAGGGCGTGGACTTCGTACCCCTGCTCGGTGAGGTACTTGACGCAGAAACTGGTATCCAGGCCACCGGAATACGCGAGAACAATCTTCAAAATTTACAATTTAAAATTTAAAATTCTTACCCCTCCACGATCATGTCCGACAGGTCGACGGCCATCTTTTTCGCCTCCACGGCACTGGGCGCCATCATGGCCGTACAGAGGCACATGCGGCGCTGGTTGCGCTCGAGGATGTCGTGGTTGGGGCAGGTCTTGCAGCCGTTCCAGAAGGCATCGTCCTGCGTCAGCTCCGAGAACGTGACCGGCCGGTAGCCCAGGTCGCTGTTGATCTTCATGACCGGCAGGCTGGTAGTGATGCCGAAGATGCGGGCCTCGGGGTACTTCTCGCGCGACAGGCGGAAGATGGCGGCCTTGATGCGGCGCGCCAGCCCGTGACGGCGGAACTTGGGATTGACGATCAGGCCGGAGTTGGCGACGTACTTGCCGTGTTCCCAGGTCTCGATGTAGCTGAACCCGCCGATCTCGCCGTCGACCAGGGCCACGATGGCCTTGCCGGTGAGCATCTTTTCCTCGACGTACTCGGGCCTCCGCTTCGCGATGCCGGTGCCCCGCGCCTTGGCGGACTCTTCAATAAGTGCACAAATAGCCGGGGCGAATACGGTGTGTTCCGGCTGGGCAACCAGGATCTTGATTTGCATAGCTGAAAAAGAAAGGCGACCTGTTTGCTGGGCGGTCGGAATGAACGGGGAAGGGTACCTGGGAGGACGCACGAGCGCCACTGCCTCCGGGCCGGAGCGGGAAGCGGGTTAGATCCTTCGCCTAAGCAGGCGGATGCGCGGGGGTACCTGTAGCATGGGTGCAAAGTTACGGGTTATTATACAACCTTCCGGCCCGTGGGTTCATATTTGGCGCGGACGCGGGTGCGGGGTTTAGCGGCTTAGCGACCGTAAAAAGACCGGGGGGCGAACCACATCATGGTGGTCCGCCCCCCGGCTGGTGGATCGGTGCAGTGGGTTTACTGCTTCATGATCTGCTGACTGTACAGCTTGCCGTTGACGAGCAGGGTGAGGTTGTACATGCCCTTCGGCAATGCGCCCACCTCCAGCCGGTTGGTGGCACCGGAGAACTGCCGGCTGCTCAGCAGACGGCCCTGCATGTCCGAAACCAGTACGCCGAAGGACCGGATTGCGGGATCGGAGTTGATGATGTTGACCACCTCCACGGCGGGGTTCGGGTAGAACTCCAGCGACAGCCCGCTCTGGGCGAGGGGGGTGATGAGGGCGCTGGGCCGGTCGGCGCCGAACTCGATGGCCCCGATGTCGGGCATCGCGTCGCGCTCGGCGTTGAAGAAGTCGACTCCCGGCACCAGGTCACCGGTGGCACCGGCATCGATGAGCGGGTTGGTGGCGTTGTCGGCCAGCTCGACCTCGGGGAAGTCCGAGAGGTCACCGAAGGGATCGGTGAAGACCTCCTCCACGTCGACCTCCGTATCCACCACGTCGGCACCGCTCTGGTTGGTGACGGTGAGGTCGGCATCGTCCTCCAGCGAGCTGCTGAAGAAGTTGCCCCCCAGGGAGATGACCTCCACGGCCCCGACCTCCTCGGACGGCAGCCCGTCGGTGGCGCGCTCCAGTCCGATGGCTTCCTCGTCGGGAAGGGCCTGGAAGAAGGCGTTGTTCTGGATGGTCAGGGTCACGGAGTTGGACGTGGCGTCGGTGCCCCCCGGTTGGTAGACTCCGACGGCGTTGCCGGCCGAGGCCGGGTTGGCCCCCTCGGCCTCACGCCCGCCGTCGGTGTTGTTCAAAAAGGTATTGTTGATCAGGTAGTTGTCGAGCACGGCATCGGGAAAGGAGCTTCCGTTGATGAGCACGGCACCGCCGCTACCGCCGTCCAGGTTCACGAAGTTCCCGATCAGGATGGAGTTGCGCATGTCGATGCTGCCCGAGGTCGTATTGATGGCGCCGCCCTGGTCGGTGGCCTGGTTGTTCAGGAAGTAGCCCCTGCGGATGGTCAGGTCGCCCTGGTTACCGGCCAGGTAGCTGCCGACGGGCACGTTGTTGATCGTATCGAACTCCGGGAACTGGAACGTATTGATCGCGCCGCCCCAGCCCGTACTGCTGTTGAGTACGAAGTCGGAGCTCGTGATCCTCAGGTCCACGCCGTT
The DNA here is from genome assembly GCF_003390915.1 of Lewinella sp. IMCC34183. Taxonomy (GTDB): domain Bacteria; phylum Bacteroidota; class Bacteroidia; order Chitinophagales; family Saprospiraceae; genus Neolewinella. The sequence goes on from NZ_QMEM01000016.1 coordinate 10,560, forward strand.
GATCACCTGAATGGCCCCGCCGTCGGCACCCTCGAGGGTACTGTTGCTGTTGAAGTTGGAGCGGGTGATGTCCACCCGGGGACGGTTTCCGGCCCCTCCGTTGATGAAGAGGGCGCCACCGCCGCTGATGATCCCTTCCTCCTGGGTGACGGTATTGCTCGTGAAGGTGGAGCTGTCGATGCGGAGTTGATCGACGACGGGCCCGCTGTTCAGCAGGGCGGCGATGGCGCCTCCCCGGTAGCTGGAGCTGTTCTCCCGCTGGCCGTTGCCCGTAAAGTCCGTGCGCTCCACGGTATACACCTTACCGGCACCCCCAAGGGCTACCGTTCCCATTTCGCCGCTGTTGTTGCTAAAGGTGGAGCCGGTAATGGTGAGCCCTTTATTGAATGCGACCACCGCGCCGCCTACCGCGTCGGAAGCGTTCTGGATGAATCTGCTGTTGACGATACGGGCGGTGGAGCTACGGTCCAGGCTGTCGCCCACGATCGCCACGGCTCCCCCCGATGCCGGCGAGTAGTTGCCGGTGAATTCGGAGTCTTCGATAGTGACATCGACGTAGACCGCGTTGTAGAAGATTGCACCGCCCCGGTCCCCGGCGGTGATTCCGGAAAATTCACTGCCCCGGATCACGTACTCGTGGTCGGCGGCATCGGGGTTCTGGGCAAAGATGGCACCGCCTACGCCCGTGGTGTTCTCGATTTCCGTAAAGGTGCTGTTGGAGATGGTGTGGCTCTGATTACTAAATAAAATGGCACCGCCAAATTCCGTGCTGGAAACATTGTTGAACGTACAGTCATCAATCACGCAGTCGGTCGCCGTGCGCGGAACGGTAGTGGGGAGAGCGTTCGAGTTCGCGAAGTACATGGCTCCTCCGGCCCCGGCACGCAGGTTTTCGAAGGTGCAGGAAGTAAGGGTGATTTTACGTCCGCTTACGCTCGCCAACGCTGCCCCGGAAATGGCGGGTGCTGCCGGATTTCCCGTAAAGGTGCTGTTAGCTATCTCTATCTCCTCAGTGTCTTGTAGGAAAAACGCCCCGATACCGTAGCTGTAGTTTTCAGAAACCGACAGGCCGTCGAAACGGGATTCCACGCTGGTTGCAAACAACAGGCTGATCGCCGAGCCGAAGTAGGCCCGGTTCCGCATAAAGGTGACGTCTCTCACGTCCAGACGGGCGGTGGAGAGCAGTCCGCCACCGGCAAAGGCCAGGGGATTTACTTGATTGACATAATCTTCCGCGATGATCCCGTCCCGAATGGTCAGCCCGCTCAGCGTGACGGTGAACTGGCTGGTGGTATTGGTATCCACCACCAGTAAGACGCGATTGTTATCCTCGGAGAGGTCGGCGTCGAAGGTCGGGCCGTCATCGCCGTCCACGTCACCGCTCAGTATCGTTTCGTTCTCGTCGGGGTTGGCCGCTTCCGCCGCGGTCTCATCGCCGGCGAAGCCGCCGTACAGCCCCAGCTCGCGGTCGATGTAAAAGGAGGCCGTATCCGGCGTGACGTAGCGGCCGGCGGCGATCCAGAGGGAGCTGCCGGCAGCGGAGTTGTTGATGGCGATCTGCAGATCCGTATAGGCATCCGCCCAGCTGCTGCCGTCCTCCGCGCCGGAGGCGTCGGCGTCGACGTATACGACGGTCTGGGCCGTAGCGGTTACCGCCACGAAGGCCAGGAGTAAAGAGAGTAGCGTTTTCCGCATAGTAGATGTATTATTAAGGTAGGTACCGGCGCAGGGGAATGCATGTGCAGCCTGCTGCGGGCCAATAATACGGCGTGACAGTTAAGCGACAAACCAATCTACGTCCGCTGCTGGCAGAACCGGCATATTCCACGGCCGGAAGCGGCCCGCGCCGTACCCACAATAGGCGGCTTCCCTATCCCCCCCGCCCCGATTTCGGGAGTGGCAGCCATAAAACTGAAAAGCCCCCACCTACGGATGCAGGCGGGGGCTTTATCATTCTAACTGGTAGACCCACAAGGACTCGAACCTTGAACGACAGAACCAAAATCTGTTGTGTTGCCAATTACACCATGGGTCTGGATGCCGTTAGCGGCCGCAAATATAGCGCAAGCAAAATAATCCCGCAAGCCGCCGCTGATTTTTGTAACCGCCGCGGGCGCGCAGAAGTTGCACCAGCCCCGGTCGGTTACGCCCGCTGCTCCACGCAACGAAAGTCCCCCCGGTCGGTCCATTCCAGCAGGAGATAGCCCGGCGGCCGGTCCTCCAGCACGAATTCCGGAGCCTCCGGCCGGATGAAAAAGCTGGTCGGCGGACATAGGAAAACCTCCAGTCCCGACCGGTTGACCAGCCGGGTGGTGTGGTAGTGCCCGCAAAACACCCGGCGCGGCCCGTTGGCCTGGAGGATCTTGAGCGTACGCTCGGTGTCGCGCAAGGGGTACTTCTCATCCATGAACCGCACGCCCATCTGTAGTGGGGGGTGGTGCATGAAGACGGGCGCGTCGGGCCGGTGTGGCAAGATTTCGGCGAGCCAGTCGAGTTGTTCGGGTTCGACAATGCCCCGGCTGCTATCCAGCAACAAGAGCGAGCGCCCGCCCACCCTTACCTCACCGTAGATCGCCGCGTCGCCGCTGCCGGGCAGCTCGAAAGCCTCGCGCAGCATGGACCGGTCGTCGTGGTTCCCCGCCGTGATGAAGTAGGACACCCCCAGCCGGTCGAGCTGCGGACGCAGGTAGTGGTAGACCTCCTCATCGGGGTCGTGCGCGCAGAAGTCTCCGGTGAATACGTACGCGTCGGGGTTCCACCGGGCCGCGGCGTCCAGCGCGGACGTAAAGCGGGCGCACACGTCCAGCCCCATGAGCTGTTGCGGGGGGACGAGGAGGTGAGGATCGGTAAACTGAACGATGCGGAAGGCCATCGGTAATTAGTGCTTCTGTATAACAAAAACGACCTCCCCGCTGGTGCGGGAAGGTCGCTTTTAGCGATCGTTGATGACCTAGGCTAATTTCCGGTAAAGAAACAGCAGAATCAGCGCACCCACGATGGAGAGCAGGATGGAGCCGATGCTCAGGTCGCCGGTTCCACCGAGGCCCAGGGCACCGCCCAGGAAGCCGCCGATGACGGCACCTACGATGCCGATGAGGATGGTTACGATCCAGCCACCGGGGTCGGGGCCGGGCATGATCCACTTGGCAATGGCGCCGGCGATGAGGCCTAGGAGAATCCAGATAAGAATGCCAGTCATAAGGCGTGTGTTTTTAATGTTGTTGATGAATACGTCTATACAGCTAATTTTTGAGGGCTTTTGTTCGCTCTGCGTCATTTTTTTAACTAAGTGCGGTAAACCCTTTTCCCTGCGTACCCCGTCTTCCCCTTACCGTACCTTCGTCCCTCGCCCACCCCGCTGCGCATGCGCCTACTCTTCTTCCTGCTGTGTTTTTTACCGGTACTCCTTCCGGCACAGACTACCGTTGGGCTCAATGCCTTTTACCCCTTCGAGGGCAACCTCGGGGATGCCACCGGAGAAGCGGCCAATCTGGGCGTAGCCGAAGGCGTGGTCGATTTCGACTGTGGAGTGGACGGCGCGGGTTTGCTCCTGCTTAATCCCGGCGACTACGTCCGAATTCCCGGCGGGGCGTCCAACAACGTCAACCGCCTCTTCGACGACAGCGACTTCACCGTAAGCTTCAATTTCCGTCCGCTGGGTGGATCCGACGAACAGTATCTCTTTTCAAAACAGGATACCACCTGCGCGCCCGATGGAGCGTTCCTGTACATCAGCTACGTTCCCGACGCCCGCCGCCTTACCGCAGTACTACAGCAGGGCAGTATACGGGTCGAGCTGACGCACGACATTGACAACTCGGCCTGCTGGCAGCTGGTAACGCTGGTCCGCGACGGTACCCGTATCAAGCTCTACCTCAACCGCGACGAAGTAGCCAGCCAGGCCACCGCCGCGCGGATCGATCTCGACAATACGGGCGATATCCTGCTCGGCGGTATGGCCTGTGCGGGCCCGGACGGCGGCAGCTTTCGCGGCCTGCTCGACCAGGTACGTATTTACGATCGCCCCCTGAGCACCGATGAGATTCGTCCTCTCTACCGCTTTCCGGACCGTATCCTTACCCCGGACAGCCAGTTATTCCTGGGCGAAAGCATCGACGTCCGGGTTCGCAGCAGCTGCGGCACGGAGTTCAGCTGGTCTCCCACCACCGGGGTGGTCCCCCCCGACGTGCCCCAGCCGACCATCACCCCCACCGAAGCGGGGCGGCAGGTTTACATCCTGCAGATCACCGACGACCGGAGCACGTGCGTGGCCACGGACAGCCTCATCCTCACCGTGATCAATCCCGACTCGCTGGACTGCAACGAGATCTTCCTGCCCAAAGCCTTTACGCCCAACGGCATCGGCCCGGAAATCAACGAAACCTTCGGCATTTCCAACCCCTTTGCCGTGCCGGATCTGGTCGCCTTCGAGATCTTCGACCGCAACGGGGGGCGGATGTTCGCCACGACCGACGCCTTCACGCGCTGGGACGGCACCTTCCGCGGCAAACCCGTCAACCCCGGCGTACAACTCTGGAAACTGGTGTACCGCTGCGAGGGAGAAGAAGTCATCCGGACCGGCAGCGTTACGATCCTGCGCTGACGTCCCCGCCCCCACTTACGAAGCCGGGGAATTCCGCAGCAACCGCCGCCCCCATAGCAGTACCTGAAAGCCGTAGACGCTCAGCCACAGGAGCAGTACCGTGTACGTGAGCGACTGGGCCGCTACGTACCACGCCTGGTTACGCATACCGATGTAGAGGTAGTTGAAGCTGAGGAAATCACTCACCGCCAGGATCGCGTACGCGATCACGAAAAGCATACTTCCCTTTAGCAATTTCCGGAGGTACCAGAGCAGTCGCGGCAGGGTGCGGCGCCCGAGTTGGGCCCGCCTGCGACGCAGGTACTGGTACGCGAATACGATGTACGCCGGCCAGATGATGAGGTAAAGGGCCTGCTCCAGCCCCCCGTAAAAGGGACTGTAGAAGTAGCGCCCCTCCGGCGGACGAAAGGCCGGAATGAGCCAGATCCCCAAAAAGTACAGCAGTTGAGCCACCGGCAGGATGAAGTGCTTCAGGTCGCCGATTCGTAGCCGGTACGTCGGGTACAGACTGATCTTTACGTGGAAGAAGAGCAGCACCGGCAGCCACAGGGTGAAGTAGATGGGCAGGAACCGTAGCCAGGGCCGGTCCGCGGTGAGCTCGGTAAAGAGCAGCAGGAAATGCAGCTGAGTGAGCCCGCCCGCCACCAGCAGCGCCCCGTAAAGTCCGTTGGCGCGCTGGTCGCCGCTGCGCTTGAAAAAGAACAGCCCCCCGATACCAATGGCCGCCACGGCAGTGACGGCCATCAGGCCCGCCGGCAGGTAAAGGGTGATGAGGCGGGCGGCGTTCATGCCACGAAGGTAGCCGTTTGGCGGCTTCTACTGGGCGATCCGGTTGTGCTTCAGGTCACGGAAGAAGCCCTTGAGGTACCGGGTGATCTCACGCTTGCTACCGGCTTCGAGCTCCTCGAAGTCGAGCACCTGCTGCATAAGCTCGTGCTCCAGCACCAGAAAGTCGTCCTGCGCGGCCTGCAGATTGGGTACGCTGTCAAATTCCCAGACGAACACGCGATCGGTCAGCGACTCCTGGGTGGGGTCGGTTACGGTACCGTAGGTAGGGTTCACCAGGCCCGTGAAGTCGAAGTCGTAGGGCACGGCGGTGATACGTCCGTCCTCGGCCTGCATCAGCTTCAGGTTGCGGCCCAGCGTAGTGCTGTAGTCGGCGTTGCCGATCATGTACTGGAAGAGGGCTACCGTTTCGGCGTTGGTAAAGTTTTCCAGCGGCTGGGCGAAGCATTCCTCGCAGTTCTTGGCTTCCAGGCGGTCCTTCAGCTCGTCGGTGTCTTCGATCACGATGCCGTAGCTGACGAAGGAGGTGCCCTTGGCCAGGTCGTGGTAGGTGATCGTCAGCAGTTGCGTACGGAAGCTGGCGGCCGGATTGACGGTGCGGTACAGCTCGTAGGCCAGCGCCTCGCGCAGAATGGCGTCCTGCCCGGCGGCATCGTTGGTACAGGGCGTGACGAGCTTGTAGTCGTTGTGCGTATTGAGACCGGCGCCGCGCAGGGGGTCTTTATCAAATTGCAGCATCATGGGCGGCAGGGCGCAGGTGCGGCGGCGGTACCGGCCGCGGACGGAGATGTCCACGCCCAGTTGCAGACCGCTGTCGATCACGATCCCCCGCATCACGTTGGTGGTGTTCCGGTTCGCGAGCAAGGTGTCCAGGTTGAGGTAGATGTCGATCCGCTTATTATCGGTGTGGCTCCAGCGGTCAAACAGGCTCTGCCCCTTCTTGGCGGAGAGCGAAACGGTGCTGAGCAGCAGGAAAAGTAAAAATAGGGTGGAGCGAAACATGGTCGAGGGTGTTAAACGGGTGTGCTAAAAAGACGGGGAAAAATTCCCGGGGTTGCACCTTGATTATCAGCTGTTTAGCTATCATCATTGGTACCTACCAAAGATCGTCCTGACACCACCCGATCGCAAATTCGTTCGAGCACTCCTTGGGATTAGTCGACGAACGATGGCTCGCACGTCGATATGCCCCCTTTGGCGGGCTGTAGCCGCTCGTTTTGGCTCCCGGGCTCCCGCCGGGGCATTCATATTCTATCGTTGGTAACGGCCGTGGGCGGGGATTACCCCCGGGTCAAAAGACCTTCTCGTACTCCTCCCGCCGGTGTTGCTTTGCCGGGGCCTGGTCCTCGAGGATCTCGAAGACGTTGCGCCGAATGGTATGGGCGATATCGCCTGTGGGCAGGTCGTTGCAATCAAGCCCGAACGGGTCTTCGATCTCCTCTCCCATGAGCTCGACACCGATTAGGGCGAATACGATAAGCATCGTCAGGGGGATCGTTCCGTACCCGAACTGCTCGCTCAGGCCGAAAGGCAGCAGCAGCGCGTAGGCCGTTACGAGCACCTTCAGGTACACGGCGTAGCTGAACGCGATGGGCGTCTTCTTGATGCGCTCACAGGCCCCCAGGATATCGAGCAGGCTCTGGTGCTGGGCTTTGATGTTGATGTAGTCCCCCTCGTTGATTACGCCCTCGCGGTGCGCCTCGGCGATGCGCTGGTAGATACGCAGGGCAATGAAGTTGGGAACGTGGTCCTTCGTTTCGTAGTAGGCGATCTCCTCCTCGGCCAGGTAGACGAGCTTATCGAGCTGGGTCCCGTCGCGCAGGTGCTCGGCGAGGGCCAGGCAGAAGTTGGCGATGTGCTTGGCCATGAACCGCCGGATGCCCGTATCCGCGGGGGGCCACATGCTGTCCACGTAGATCGCCAGGTTGCGGCAATTATTCACCAGGGCGCCCCACTGCTTGCGGGCCTCCCACCAGCGGTCGTAGGCCGTCGTGGTGCGAAAGCCGAGGAAGATCGACAGGATGACGGCCAGCAGCGAGAAGATGGTACTGTCTACCTGCAGGAAGCGGTGCAGGTCGAAGTACTTGATCAGCCCGACGATCCCCGTGGAGTAGAGCCCCATGGCGACCGAGGCGATCAGGATGCGCTGCATCGTCCAGCTGGAGGTGAGATGGGACAGGTGACCGAACCAGCTACCGTTTGATTTATAAATGATCATAGCAACGTTTTTGCGGCGCCTCCGGCTTATGTCCCGTCAATCTATAGCTTAATGACCTCGGCCGGCATGGTCTTCCGTCCCAGGTCGATCTGCAGGCGGGTACCCGGCTGGTGGTGTCCCGTGGCGACGTAGCCCAGGCCCATCGGATAGTCCAGGCTCGGCGCATGGGTGCCGCTGGTCACGGTACCGATGGTCTCGCCGGATTCGCTCAGGATGGGGTAACCATGGCGCGGCGCGCGACGGTCGTGTACCCGGAAAGCCACCAGTCGCCGGGAGATCCCCTCCTGTTTCTGCCGGACGAGGTGGTCCTTGCCGACGAAGTCGTCGCCCTGCAGCTTGGTGATCCAGCCCAGCCCCGCTTCCAGCGGGGTAGTCGTATCGTCGATATCATTGCCGTACAGACAGTAGCCCTTCTCCAGGCGCAGGGTATCGCGGGCTCCCAGTCCCGCCGGCACCAGGCCGTGGGGCTTGCCGGCCTGCAGGATGGCCTTCCAGGCCTTTTCGGCGTGGTCCGCGTCCAGGTAGAGCTCGAAGCCACCGGAACCGGTGTAGCCCGTTGCGGAGATGATCACGTTGTCGATCCCCGCCAGGTTGCCGCGCACGAAGCTGTAATAGGGGATCGCGGCGAGGTCCGTATCGGTCAGCGGCTGCAGGATCTCGGCGGCTTTGGGACCCTGTACGGCCAGGAGGGCGGTGTGGTCGCTGATGTCGAGCAGCTCCGCCCCGAAGGTATTGTGGGAGTTGATCCAGTCCCAGTCCTTCTGGATGTTGCTGGCGTTGACCACGAGCATGTAACTGGGCTGGTCGCTGGTCGTACCCATGCGGGGACTGGGCGGCAGCCGGTACACCAGCAGGTCGTCGACGATGCCGCCCCCGGGCCGGGGCAGGCAGCTGTACTGGGCCTGGCCTTCGGACAGTCTACCTACGTCGTTGCTCGTTACGTACTGCACCAGCTCCTGCGCTCCGCCGCCCCGCACGATAAATTCTCCCATGTGCGAAACGTCGAAAATGCCCGCCGCCTCGCGGACGGCCTGGTGCTCCTCCCGCAGGGAGGTGTAGGACAGGGGCATTTCGAAGCCGGCAAAATTGACCAGCTTGGCGTCGAGGAGGCGGTGCGTTTCGGTGAGGGGGGTAGTCTGCATACGGGAAGTCAGTTTACGGGTAGATACACCCGGAACACCGAGCCCCGCGGCTGGTTGTCCGTGAGCTCGATCTGCCCGCCGTGTTTGTCGATGATCTGTTTGACGATAAAGAGCCCCAGCCCGGTGCCCTTGGTCGTCCGGGTGTCCTCGTTACCTACGCGGTAGAACTTGGTCCAGACGCGCGATTTCTCCCCGTCCGGGATGCCCGTACCGTTGTCCTTTACGGTCCAGACGATCTCGGTCTCCCCGCCCCGCTGGAGGGTGGTATGGATGACCGGGTGGGGCTGGCTGTACTTGGCGGCGTTTTCGAGGAGATTGACCACCACGCTCGTCAGCCCCGGGCGGTCGCCGGTGAGCAGGGGAAGATCCGGCTCGATATCGACGTGGAGGGTCGCTCCCCGGTACTTGAGTACCACGCGGTCCGCGGCGTCCTGTACCAGGCCGCCGAAGTCGATCTCCTCGCGGTTCAGCTGGTACATGCTCTCGAGCTTGGCGCTGAGGAGCAGGTCGTTGACCAGGGCCGTCAGGCGGTCGGTTTCGGCGAGGGCATTCGTGCTCAGCTTCAACTGCAACTCGGGCTTCAGTTCGCGGCGGCGCTGAAAGGTTTCCAGGATGAGCCGGATGCCGGCCAGCGGCGACTTGAGCTCGTGGGTGATGCTGAGCAGGAAGTTACGCTGCTGCTCGGCGGCGCTGATCTCCTTGCGCAGGTTGCGGAACAGGAGGTACAGTCCGCCGGATAGGCTCAGGATCAGCAGCAGGGCCTCGCCCAGGATCATACGTTGCTGCCGCTCGAAGCGCGCGGTGAGCAGGCGGTAGTTTTCGGTTTTCCGGAAGTCACTCGGCCGCTGGATCTGCTGCTGGACGGCGAGTTCGATGGCCAGTTTGTCCACCCGCGCCACGTGGGCTTCCTCGTTCTTGCGCAACAGCAGGATCGACCACCAACCGAAGGCCAGCAACATATAGGCGATGATGGCGTAGCTGATGGGGGGAAGGCGGCGCATTTTTTGCTGGGTGCTGGTTAGCTGGGTGCTAGTTGCTGGGTTCTGGTTGCCTGACTAACCAGTAACCAGCTAACCAGTCAACCAGCAACCAGCTAACCAGCTCAATTAAAGAAGGAGTCGTACTGGTTGGCTCCCCCGGTCTTCTTGGCCCGCTCGGGTACGGGGGCGTCCAGGTCGAGCACTTCACTGTCGTTGTTGGCCTGCAGCAGGAGAGTGGATTTCTCCTCGCCGAGCAGCAGGGAGTTGGATTCCTTTTCCCACTGCTCCAGCATATTGAGCCCTTCTTCCTCGAAGACTCCGTTCTGCAGGTCGACCGAGTCCATGAAGTTGGCGGACACTTCCATGAAGCGTTCCATTTCGCCCACTTTATTGGCTACGTCCTCGGTGATGTTCTCCATGGCCATGTCGAACATGGCCCGCTGGTCGGGATCGCCCTGGATGACGCTCATCGCCGAGTTCATGGCACCGTGGCTGGCGTGGATGGCCTTGCGCTCCTGCTCCTTGACGGCGACCTGGTCGGTGATGTCCTCGGCCAGGATGGCGCTGTTCTCGTACATCTTGGTGAGCACGCGGTAGAGCACCTCCATCTTTTTGTAGAGTTCCTCCAGCTTGATGTTGCTGTCCTTGAGGCGGCCAGCGCGGCGGCTTTTCAGGATCATCACGTTGCGCTTGTTGCTCTCCTTGGCCTTGCCGGCGATCTTGAGGTTGCTGCTGATCTCGCGCTCGTTGTTGACGATCTGCTCCTTGAGTTTATGCATCTGGGCGCGCAGCTGGCTGATCTGCTTGTTCATCTTGCGCAGGTTACCCTGCAGCTCGTCGACGTAGGTCTTCAGGATGCCGATGGGGTCGATCTGCACGAACATGCCGGTGATGGCGCGCATCACGCTCTTGTACATGTAGAAGACCAGGTTGCGCATCCGGGGGTCGAGCACCATGTAAATGATGGCGAGCAGGACAAGGCCGGCGACTACCAGGCCGATGGTCGTTCCGATGAAGCTCAGAATGGCCGCGCCGAAGTTGACCAGCACGAATCCCAGCACCCCGACAAGAGCGACGAGGAAGAGCAGGCCGGTCACCCCTTCGGGGCGTTTCCAAAAAGACTTCGGTTTCATCTGTGGTGCTTCCATGTTCCGTATCGTTTAAGGGTCGTCATCAAATATAACGACCGAATTCGCAGTAGAAATGCCGGTGGCCCGTCCATAGTTTGTAGCGGTCGACCAGTACGGGAAATTTATCGACTATTTGCGCCGGGGCGCGGGTGCAGTGCCCCTGGGAAACAAAAAATCCCGTCCGGCGGACGCCGGACGGGATTTTTCGCGGTTGCAATCGCTGGCTTAGAAGCGCAGCGTTACGGTCTCACCGATGCCGCAGCCTACGGAGAGGCGGGCACCCTCCTCGAGTCCGCGCTGGAAGGCTTCGGACTTGATGGGCATGGAGCTGCTGTAGTTGGCAATGCGGCGGTTGGCGTCGCCGGCTACTTCGCCGTCTACGCTCTTGGCGTAGTTGTACTTGTCGATGGCGGCAAGAACGGCGAGGCGCTGTTCCCAGGCGTCACCACAGCCCGAGCTCATGCGACCGTAGAGGTCACCGATCAGGATGTAGGGCTTGCCCCAGCCGGGGTTCAGTTCGGCGGCACGGCGGGCGTTCTGCCGGGCACTGCTGTACTGACCGAGTTTACCGAGCTGGATCTGGGCGATTTGATAAGCGTACTGGGCCTTTTTCTCGTTGTCGTCCGTCTTCGCGATGGCGTCCTCGTAGAGGTCGACGGCGTCGCTGAAGCGCTCCTCCTCGTAGGCTACCGAAGCGCCGTAGGCGGGGTTGAGGCGGATGCGCTCGGCCTCGTATTCCTCGGCCTTCTCGGCGTAGAGCTCGTCGTAGATGTTCTGCACGCGCACGATGTCGGCGTCGGTGGAGTCACAGCCCTGGGCCTTGAGCTTGGTCACGATATACCGCAGGATGTCGAGGCTATCGCGGTTCTCTTCCACCTTGGGCAGCAGCAGGCCCTTGAAGTAGTCGCAGTCGAAGATCTCGTCGGCGAATTCCAGGATGTCGGACTCTAGGTTATCCTTACCGGCCTGGTAGTAGGTGGAGTAAGTAGGGTTGTTCTCGATGTTGTAGTCGGCGACCTTCACGGCCTTGTCGTACATCTCGCGGACGCGGGCGTTGTCGATCTCGTCTTCCTTAAAGTAGTAGTTGAGCAGCTTGCCGAGGGGAGCCAGTACGACGTACTCGGTCTCGTTGCCTCCGGTTTCGATGGCCTGCTCGAGCACGTCGATGGCGTCTTTGCTGTACCCGCTGAGGTAGAACATATCGGAGCCCTTACGGCCGAGGAGAAACGCCTCGTACTTGGGGTAGCACTCCAGTTCCTGATCGTACAGCGAGAAGATCATGTCGGTGTACTCCTGCTTTTTGGCCTCGTCGGTAGCCTTGCTGCGCATCGCCTTGTAGAACATGCGGCCGTCCCGGTAGTGGAAAGGGCGCTGACCGTCGGCGGCCGGGGCGATGTCGTAGGCGCGTTTCCAGTTATTGAAGGCGTCGTTGAATTCAGCCTCGGGCAGGGCGGCCAGGTCTTCGGCGGTCTTGTCCTTGACCATGTTACGGTAAGCTACGTGAGCGTTTTCGGCTTGCTCCTTTTGGGGCGAATCGGTCCAGGTCACGCACTGGGCGGTGGCTACGGAAACCGAGCCACAGAAGACCAGCATCAGCGCGAAAGTGCGGATGATCGTTTGCATATTGGTTTAGTTGAGTTTGCGTTTAAAGAACCAGGAGTTGTCGTTCAGACTGAACCCCAGGGTAAGTTGTACATAGTTCTCGTCCAGAATGTCCGGCACCCCAAATTTACCATATTCGACGGCAAGATCAAGAAACGACACCTGCTGTCGGGGCAATTGGATGGGAAAACCGAAGCCGAGGGTTACGGCGTTACGCCGGGCCTGTTCGCCGCTGATGACGCGCGGATCGTCTTCGAGCCGGGCTCCGAGCCGGTAGCGTACCCGGGCCCAGTAGTTGTTGTAGGAGGTGGCGTTGGGGATAAACTGCAGGCCCACGGCGATGCGGTTTATGTCGGCCAGTTCTTCCGGCTGCGCGGTATTGCGGTAGCTGCCGTAGCCCTGCCGGCCGTATTCGGCCCCCACGAAGAAGCGGTCCACCTGCTCGTAGGCCAGCCCAACGTTGATGCCGGCCGGCAGGTCGATCTCGCCGGGCACGTTGTCCTCGAAACGGACGGTGTCGCGCACTGCCACGTTGTCGCCCGGGCTGAACTTGCGGAACAGCAGGCTGGACTCGGAATCGACCGTAGCGCCTAGGGTTCCGTTGACGCCCACGATGACGCGCTTGCCGTTCGGCACCTTGAGTCCTTCCTCGTTGAGGTCGGTAAAGTTGATGGCGTACTGTACCCCGTAGCCGAGGCTGAAGCCGCTGATGTTGAACTCGTCGAGAAACTCGGTGGCCAGCGCTTCGGGTATGCTGTCGAAGGACAGGGTGCGGCTGTTGGTAAGCTTGCCAAAGTTGTAATTGACGTTCACCCCACCACTCAGGCCACGGTAGCGCAGCGCGGACGACCAGGTGAAACGGTACGCCCCACCCGTCCCCTTGAGCCGGTTGGAGGTCGGTCCGGTATCCTCTTCGAATCCCTTCAGCTCCAGTTCGTAGCCCACCAGCGTGGTCGGGGCCAGGGAGAAGGCCATCCCCCCGTTCCAGGAGTTGAGCTGCCGTTCGAGGCTGAGGTTGATCGGGTTACGGAGGGGAAATCCGAGGGCAATGTACCGCAGGTTGCCCTGGTAGGTATCCGCCGAGCTGTTCTGATCGTGCAGCTGCGATGCACGTCCGTAGAGACCGACCTCGAAGCTGGTTGCCTGCAGGCTGGCCAGGCTGGCCGGGTTGAGCAGGTTGAGGTGGAATATATCCTGATAGGTCGTCTGCAGCCCGCCCATACCGGCCGCGGCGGCGTGTACCTGGTCGACGGGGTCCCCGAGGCCGAAGCGGCTCAGGGGGCTGTTTTGTTTGGGGCGAATGTCAACAAAGTCGGTACCCGTACTGGCCTGACCGAACGCGGTGCCGCCGGAAAGAAGCAGCCCGAGCAACAGCGCAGGGGGGAACAGACTTGACAAACTAAGACGCATTGACATAAGCTGACAATATTTGATTGAGTCCACGCAGGACCAAGTTGGGGTAGTGAACACAGGACACGGAAACGTGGGGAACAAGCAACGGAGCATCGCCACCGGTGAGGACCAGCTGCAAATCCGGATGCTCGGCGCGCAGCCGCTCGTACAGGCCTTCCGCTTCGTAGACCACCCCCAGCTGCCCCCCGTGCCGCAAAGCGGTCTCGGTGGTCAGGCCAAGGGAGCCCGTGACGGTACCGGCGGATACCTGGGGTAGCCGCGCGGTGTAGGCGTGCATGGACCGAAACCGCATGTTGACGCCCGGACTGATGTTGCCTCCGCGGTAGCGGTCGTTGGCGTCTACCAGGTCGAAGGTCACGCAGCTGCCCGCGTCGACGATGAGCCGGGCGGTGTGCAGCAGCCCGAGGGTGCCGGCCACGGCCGCGATCCGGTCTTCGCCCAGCGTTTCCGGACTCTGGTAGTCGGAAGCGAAGGGCAGGGGCCGCGAGCGGTCGAACGCGAAAACGCGCCGGCCGTCCTGTTTCCACTTATCCGTCCACCGGTCGGTTGGCACGTTTGCCACGGTGGAATAGATGATGTAATTCACCCCAAGGTTGGTTACCAGTGCATCGATCGCGTCCCAGTCGCCGGCGGGAAGCCGGGAGACGGGGGGCCGCAGGTGCGCACCGTCGAAGCAAGCGGCCTTGGTGCCGGAATTGCCAATGTCGACGATGAGCCTTCGATTTGGTGCACCCATCTTAAAGTCGGATATAAGACGCGGGAACGATAGCGGACGGTTCTTAAGCGGAAGTTAAAATCCGGAGTGAATGATTTGGTCTAGTGCCGGAAGTGCCGAACACCGGTCGTCACCATGGCAACGTCGGCCTTATTTGCTGCGGCAATGCTGTCCTTGTCGCGGATCGATCCCCCGGGCTGTACTACGGCAGTGATTCCGGCTTCGGCGGCGATCTCTACGCAATCGCTGAAGGGGAAAAAGGCATCGGAGCCCATCACGGCACCTTCCAGCTCGAAACCAAAGTTCCGGGCCTTGACAATCGCCTGCTTGAGGGCGTCGACGCGGCTCGTCTGTCCGCAGCCCATGCCGATGAGCTGGTTGTCGCGGACCAGCGCGATGGTATTCGACTTCAGGTGCTTGGCGCACTTGTTGGCAAACACGAGGTCGGCGGTTTCCCGGCCGGTAGGCTGACGCTCGGTCACTACGGTAAACTGGTCGGCGCTTTCGGTCTGCAGGTCCGTATCCTGTACGATCACGCCGTTGAGCAGGCTCTTGAAGCTCATGGGTTGCTGCTGCAGGTGGTGGTACTGGAGCAGGACGCGGTTCTTTTTCTTGCTTAGGAGCTCCAGTGCCGAGTCGGTAAAGTCCGGGGCGATAAGTACCTCGTAGAACAGCTGATCGATCTCCTGGGCTACCGTCAGTTCCAGCGGCCGGTTGGTGATCAGGACGCCTCCGAAGGCGGAGACGGGATCACCGGCGAGGGCGGCTTTCCAGGCGGCCAGCTGGGTGGGGCGCACGGCGACACCGCAGGCGTTGGTATGCTTCAGGACAACGAAAGCGGGATCAGCATCCTCAAACTCGCGCATGATGGCCACGGCGGCGTCGATATCGACCAGATTGTTGAAGCTCAGGTCCTTACCGTTCAGCTTGGTGAACATCTCGTTGAGCCGCCCGAAGTAGGTGGCGTCCTGGTGGGGGTTTTCCCCGTACCGCAGGGTATTGGCCTTCATTTCACTGCGCTTGAAGACCGGTAGTTCGCCGTCTCCGTTGAAATAGCTGAAAATCGCCGTGTCGTAGTGACTGCTGACGGCAAACGCGCGGCGGGCGAGTTTGCGGCGGGCCTCGAGGTCGGAGACGCCCTCGTGCTCGTCAATGATCTCCTGCAGGGTAGCGTAGTCCTCCCGGCTGGGTACGATTACCACGTCGCGGTAGTTTTTCGCAGCGGCCCGGATCAGGGCTATACCGCCGATGTCGATCTTTTCGATGATCAGGTCTTCGTCTTCCGTGTTGGCCACGGTCTCCTCGAAGGGATAAAGGTCGACGACAACCAGGTCGATCTCGGGGATCTCCAGCTGGGCCAGCTGCGTGAGGTGGTCCTCCTCGCGGCGGGCCAGAATGCCACCGTGGACTTTGGGGTGCAGCGTCTTCACGCGGCCGTCGAGGATGGAGGGGTAGCCGGTGAGCTCCTCGACCGGCGTGACGTCGACGCCACGGTCGCGAATGAAGGATTCCGTGCCGCCGGTGCTGTAGATCGTGACGCCCAGCTTGTCGAGGCCGTCAATGATCGGTCCCAGCCCTTCCTTGTGGTATACGGAGATGAGTGCGGATTTGATCTTGCGTTCTGTCATAGAACCTAGTTGTAGGGCTCCGCCGGGGCGGTAGCCTGCTTGGTTGTCCCGGCGTGCCAAAACCGGGGTTGGTTTGAGGGCCGCAAAGATACGAATAATGGAATTAGGGTTTTCCGGTCACTATTTGGCCGAAGGAAAGGCTGGCTGCGTCCTTGAATTTCACACTACTGGGCGCCTTCGTCGGCCGCGGGGGCTCCGCTACGCGTGGTAGGAAGATGGCCCCTGGTGTGGGCCGGTACCGGGGGCAGCCCGCAGGGCGGCCCAATCGGTGTAATCCCGCATCAGTAATGCACGCCATTGCATCACCCCCGCGGGAATCTGCGGTCATCTGTGCCCGAGCGCAGCGACACGAAGTTCGACGAAGTAAATCCGTGTTAGCCGCTGGCGATCTGTGGTAAAACCTGTCCCGCCGGGAAGCCCCTCTTGTTCGTTCTTTTCCCTTGATGGAAAAGAACCAAAAGATCAAGCCTGTGCGCCCGCCTGCTCGGTCTCCGAACCCCGAACCGGCTAAAACCTGCAAACTCGCGTCGGCGGTACCGGCTTCGATTCAGTACGCTCCCGACTACTGCTTATCAGGCACCTTGTTGTTCCTTACGGCTCATACAGTGCAGCTTTTTTCACGCCGGCTCACGGCCCGGAACCCGGGCGTTCGCAAGGGCGGTCCTCCCGCACACTCAGGTTCTTGGGCAGTTTGTAGGGTGCGGAGGGTGCTGGTGACCTTGTATCCGTGCGCGTCAGTGCCGCTGGCAGCCCCAATCAGGGTAATCCCGCATCAGTCCTGCGGGTCATTGCACCAGCCCTGCGGGAATCTGTGGTCATCTGTGCCCGAGCGCAGTGACACAAAGTTCGACGAAGTCAATCTGTGTTAGCCGCAGGCGATCTGTTGTAAGAACCTACCCTAACGGCTGCTCTCCGTTCTTTTCCCTTGATGGAAAAGAACCAAAAGATCAAGCCTGTGCGTCCGCCTATTCGTGTCCCGCACCCCGAACCGGCTAAAATCTGCAAACTCGCGTCGGCGGTACCGGCTTCGATTCAGTACGCTCCCGACTACTGATGACCAGGCACCTTGATGTCCCTGACGGCTCATACAGTGCAGCTTTTTTCACGCCGGTTCGCGGTCCGGAACCCGGGCGTTCGCAAGGGCGGTCCTCCCGCACACTCAGGTTCTTGGGCAGTTTGTAGCCTGCGGGTAGGGTACGGAGGGCACTGGTGATTTGTGTCAGTGCCGCTGGCAGCCCG
>NZ_QMEM01000017.1 GCF_003390915.1 Lewinella sp. IMCC34183
CCGCCAACACGGCGCCTACGTCAATCCGGGGGCTCCGTGGTCAAAGACAAGCACTAGGGTGACGGTAGTGGCCATTGCGCCGCCGTTCTCAATGGGCCAAAAGCCTCCGCTGGCGCTCCGGGTTTTGCCCCATGTTCACTGGCGGCGCAAAGGCTAGCTTTGTGTTTCAGGTTTGGAGCCGGTGCTCGAATGATCCCGGATAGCGTAGGCACCCTCGTTGGGCGAAAGCCGCCATTTAAGGCGGCACTAAATTCCAACGATTTACGGATGTTAAGCGAAAGTCTGAGAACGGAAAATCATTGTTTAGACAAAATATACTAGAATGATTAGTTGTTTTCAAAATTTGTGGTTTGCTTTCGGTTTGTCTGTTATTGTTTGCTGCAATCAAAATCAATCTAACCTCGATCAGTATGTCCTGATAGCGGAACGGGAAGCGCCCATCGGCTTTGTATCATTAAGAGTGTTAGAGGATAGTACATTTACGTACTTTACCGGTAGAGGCTCGAGCTATTCTGGCATAGCGCATTTCAACCAGAATTTATTAGTTTTAGTATTTAATGAATCCAGCGCTCCATGTATGGACTACGGGATCATTAAAGGTCGCTCATTGTTTACGCAAAATGACACTTGTCAAAACTATATACCTATAGTCTACACTAACTTTAATAATTAGGTAAAAGAAGATTAACAGCCGGCGTTTCTCAAGTATTACTACCGCATCCAATAAAAAACAAATTGTTATAGCTCATGAATTATACTGCGCTGAAATATGCTAATTCCGGACTCATTGGTCTAGCATTTATGGGATTAAGCATTCTATCTGGACTTACAATATACATGCCGGCGTATGCCACTATCGCTATAGAGTGGATGGGTAAGCAAATTACATTACAAAAAGTACCAGACCCAAATGATGTTTCATTTTGTTTGGTGAAAGCAATCTTGGCAATAATCGCCATGGTGTATATAGGAAACCTCTTCAACAGAGGCAATTATACCAATATTGTGTTAATTTGTACTCTCATAGGATTTGTTGTGTTTCTTCCTCCGTTCTTGTTCTATTTAGACTGGGAAAAAATGCATTATCGATCCGATGGACAGCTTGCGATGGCTATAATTTTTAAGCCAATTGTCAGTTGCTGGGTTTATCCATTGTTAGGATTTTTGCATTATGCAATAGTTGGAACTCATAGGGGTGAAAACTAATCTTCGCCCAACAACGCGCCCAGCGTCAACCGGGGCTGGGCAAGTCGAAAGTTGGTGGGTACTACTGGTGTCCGGGTTCGTCCCGTCGTCAATGGCCCGAAAGCTCCTGTTAGTCGGTTTCGGTCCATGTCGCCGCGCCGCCCCCTTTTTGGTGGGGTTAAAGTCGCTACCTTCAAATCAATGAATGCCCCGGCTGCGTGGGCGCAATCGTTGGGCGAAACGACCACTACACAACGAGAAAATCAATATAAAAATTACTTCATGAAGAGCATATTTACCTTTAATCTAATCTCGGCTATTGTAATATTATTTCTATTTCTTGGGTATACGAGTGAGTTATCAAGTCAAGGCTATGGAACCCTTTCATCATATAAACCAGATACGAGTTTAGTCGATTTAGCCCAGTTTGATAACTACTTTTCTGAATCTCGAGTAGTTGGTATGGGAGAATCTACCCACGGTACGCATGAGTTTTTTCTAAATAGGCACAGATTCTTCAAGTATTTAGTTGAACACCATGGATTCAATGTATTCTTTCTTGAGGCTGATTATAGTAATTGTCTGAGGGCGAACAGATACATTAATGGAGCGGAAGATGACTTAACGGAAGTTGTGAAGTCATTAGCAATGTGGCCTTGGATCACGGAAGAAATGCAATCTTTAATATTGTGGATGAGGAATTACAATACGCAGCAAGATAATGATAAGAAGCTACAATTTATTGGATGTGATATGCAAAGGTTCAATTCTACGCTCTCAGAAATTAACAATATTATTTTAAAGTACGATTCAACCTTGATCAACCCAGGTATCGATTCTCAATTAGTAGAAAATGATTTCTCCACTTTTAGTGAGCAGGATACTAAACAGCATCAGATGATACTGAACAACAAGAAAGTGTCAGCTACCAAAATATTATTCGAAGGGCGGGACGAATTTATTTATCGTACGTTACTTAGGCATTTAGAACAGATGATCATTGAAAAAGGGAAGGAGAACTTTCAAAGTTATCGAGATTTGAAAATGGGGGAAAATATTCTTTACCATTTAAACCATAACTCCAATGTAAAAGGATTTTACTGGGCACATAATTGGCATGTCTGCAATGTGTACTATCCAAAGAAGAGGGAACAGAGATCGCATTATTCAGCTGGCGGCGTACTTAAAAATGCACTTGGTAATAAATACTTCAGCATCGGTCAAGATTTTACAAGAGGTTCTTTTAATGCCTACCACATGCCAAATTATAAAACAACAAGGAAGAGAGATATAGTTGATCTTGAGGACAGTTCCGATGCCTATAATCTAGGCAAAGTTGAACTAGAAACTAAAGAAGGGGAACTAGGCTATTATTTCAAGGACGTTGATGAACCTATAGTGTTTATCAAATCACATGATGTTCAAAAGTATAATTTTAATAAGCTATTAGTACACAGTATTGGAGCAGATTACGTTCCGGGTGTCGCCGGAATTTATTTAATGAAGGAGTATTTCGACCTGGTGATAATTATTAAAAACACTACTGAAACTCAATTGATTGACTAGTCATAGTGTATTCGCCCAACAACACGCCAGCGTCAAACCGGCAGTCTGAGGGGGTGGGTGTCGACGGTGTCTTATATTAGGGGATGAAGTTGGTGATGATCCGATGAGCTGGTTGGTGGAGCCGGTCTGCGCCGGCGTAACCGTTGGCTGACATCCGAGCCCGCACGACTTCATGAAAGCTACCGCGTAGAAGCAGATCCCCGCAGGACGGACGCCGCTACCGCGTAGAAACAGTCCCCGCGCAGGACGGAACCGGCTACCGCGTAGAAACAGTCGCCTGCAGAACGGACGCCGCTGCCGCGTAGAAACATACCGTAGTACTTGAAAAACGCTGCCGCGTAGAAACAGTCCCCTCGTAGGACGGACGCCGCTACCGCGCAGGAACAGTCCCCCCACGGGACGGATGCCGCTACCGCGCAGGAACAGTCCCCGCGCAGAACGAACGCCGCTGCCGCGTAGAAACAGTCCCCCCCACGGGACGGATGCCGCTACCGCGTAGGAAACAGCCCGCACTACTCCAAAGACGCTACCGCGTAGAAACAGTCCCCCCGCAGCACGGATGCCGCTGCCGCGTAGAAACAGCCCGTACTACTCCGAATAACGCTACCGCGTAGAAACAGTCCCCGCATTACGGATGCCGCTACCGCGCAGAAACAGCCCGTACTACTACAAAAAGCGCTACCGCGCACGAATAGTCCCCGCGCAGGACGGACGCCGCTGCCGCGTAGAAACAGTCGCTATCGCTCCATCAATAATAGGACGTCAGCCAACACTGCGGCCACGTCCATGCCGGGGCTGGCGGGTAGGGTAGTGTCGGTTGGAGTCGATAATGTACCTTGGGTTGAACCAAAGATTGCCGGGGTCTTTCCCGGCACGGCGTGGCCGCCCTCGTTGTGTGCAATAAGAAAACAATATATTCTATGAATAACCTTAGAGACTTTTTAGAAACCAAAGAGAAATTTGAACCCCTATTACATCACTTTGTGTCTAAAACAATAGAAGAAGAGATTGATGATCAAATTACTACGGATGAGGTGGAAATTGAATTTAATCAATTCTTGAAAAAATATTTTGAGTTCTTTCCAAAATTCAATTCTGACCTAGTTTTTCGTTTTGCAGAATCGCCTATAGAAAGAATATTCCTCAATTCGCTTACATTGTTGTTTGTTAGGAAAGCAATGCTGGGGCCTTGGTATGATCAACCTTATGCCAAAGTACCTAGATTTTTAAACGACTTTAGAACCGCCCATCAAAATATACTAAAGTTAGAAACTGATTATGTAAAAATGACAGGAGATGATAATTTTGATAATTTTGAGGATTTTAAAAAGAAACAAATACTATCTGGAAGATATACGGAGGAAGATTTTGCCACCTTCGACTGGCATAGAACTGTAGTAGAAGTGTTTGGGTGGGATGCTTTCAGGATTGTATTACAACCAATTATATCTAACATTAAAATTAATAACAAACAAATCCGAAGTGATCTGCTGATATGGAAACCCTCCGATGACAACTTTAAGTTGATTGTGGAGTGTGATGGATTTAAATACCATTCAAATAAATCTTCATTTGAAAATGATAGAGCAAGAGACAGAATTCTCAAGAAAAATGGCTATGATGTCATACGGTTTTCGGGTGGTGAGATATGGAGAGATCCGGTTTCTGTCAGCGTCGAGTTATTTGAATATCTGGAATCTAAAGAATGAATGTACTGCAAGCCAGTGTATTGACGATCGTAGCACTTATCTCGGTAGGCATACTATATGCATTTATCAGAAAGCAAGATAAAGTTTTGAAAAATGAATCTCGACAATCTCATGATACACCACGAATGATTGATGAACAAACTGCCAAACGGATTATTCAGGAAATCGAGTCGGTTGACCTGAATAACGAAAAAGCTTATGACGAGGTATATTCAATATTGGCTCGGGCCAATGCAAATCTGCCGGTTATAAAGTTTGACATTCCGCCCTATTCAGACCTTTGGTATACCAGAGCGTCGAAACTTGACAATGTTGGAGACTATTTTTATAATGGAAAAAGACATTCTTTTAATCCATTTCCAAAGAAAATTGATTATGGTAGAATTAATTCCAAGGGGCAGGCAATATTATATTTAGGAAGGATTAAGGGAACAGCAATAGCTGAAGTTAAAGTTTTTGAACATGTAAATGAAACCACAGAAGTTGGATACTCTATATCTAGGTGGCAACTAACTGGAGCCCTTCAAATTGGAGCAATTTTAAATCCACACACATATAGCAAAATTGAAGCTGGTGAGTTGCAACAACTTAAAAGGTTTGCTGCACAAGTTTTTGCGATGGTGAAACTAGACGACAGATATCAAGGGTCTAATTTGATGCAAGAGTATCTTAGCACCAAACTTGGTGAAATAATTGATAAAAGATCAAGTAATAAGTACAAATTAACTAGTGCTCTCGCTAATTACATATTCGATAAAAACGAAGACTTAGTCGGCCTATTATATCAAAGCACTTTATTGCCTGATTCTTACAATTTAGCCCTTAAACCCAGCGTAGCTACCGAAGGTAAGATAATATATAAGGCATTTGAAAAATCTGTAATATTTCTAAAACCGGACGGCACATATTCGGAAAAGAGTACTGAACCATTTGAAAGCTACGACAGTGGAACCGATAGTATTATATGGAAGCCTAGTGAAAACCGAATTATTCATTAAAAATGCACACAACACCGCCTACCACGTACAGCCGCCGGTTGAGCTTTTGGGTGCTATCGTTGCTTTATAAGTGGCCGGAATGAAGGTTGACACCCGAAGTGTTTTCTGGTGAAGGCGGCCGTCGGGTAGGCAATCGTTCGCTGCAATTATACAAACACATCCATCAAAGAAGCAGGGGGGACAGCATGATTGTGTCCCCCCTTATATCAAATTAGTACCTACGGTAGTATGGAATGCTAGAACATTCTGTTGCACACTGAGTAATGTACTTTTTCATCCAGTCCCAGTGCTCAGAAGACAACCAACCTTGGTAATCATTTGTGACACGGATTACTAAGATGTGATCGTTTTGATCCATCTTGTTACGTAGCCTTTGGGATAAAGCAGTAGCGGTTTCGGTAGTTGCAACTAGCCAAGTGGATTTGAGAGGGTGAGCCCAAGAGTGGGAGTTCTTGATCTCCTTGATCAAGCCTTCATAGTTTTGACCTGCTTTATTCAGGTCGTAAGAAACGTTGAACACATTCATGTTTTGTAGTTTTGGGGTGAATGGAACTGTTATCACCTTCACTATCAAATACCGTTACCAACGCTTTTTGGTACTAAACCACACCCCTGGGTATTTTGGAGCAAACAGAGAACTACACTTCTTACTCCACTGAAGATTTGGTCGAGTTGATTAGCTGGAAGGCTGATGACGATTATGCTGTGGAAGCCGAAAAGGCTTTCAGAGAATTCTATTTTCGCTTTTGTCAAGACGTAGCTCAAAAGTGTGAAATAATCTGTACCAATTGGGGTTACGACGTTAGTACAGCCGTGCAGCTCACTGAAAGAACATTTGGCAGGTTTTGGAAATATCCGAATTTCACCAAGGATAAGGCGAAGAGCTCTAATATCGATAAGGCCGTATTGTTGTATCTTTTAGGAATCGCGAAAAAGGAACTTCTCAAAATTCGTCAAGATGAAACGAGTGAAAACCCATATACTGGGGAAGAAAGAATTATTAAAACATTTCCAAATGTTGACTCCTACAACACCCCAATAGAGACAAAAATGATACTAAAGAAGAAATACAAAATTATCCAAAATGCGCTAGCTCGACTTTCCGAAAAACATAAAATAGTGTACCTAACCTACAAAGCATATGAAAAAGATGGCTATAATTTGCCCGGCAAATTGCTAAAGGAACTTAGAAGTGAATTGAATCTCAGTCAAAGTACCATTCGATTTTATAAAATGGAGGCGTACAAGAAGGTTGATGAATATCTCGAAATTTATGGACAATAAGAAGAGTAAAATGGGTGGTGATAACTTTAATCAGTGGCTTCGGTCTTTGGGGTATTTATTTCCTTCTAATGAGCTGGAGCTAGCCAGATTTGAAGTCATGTATCGAAATCACAACTTTAAAATTAGCGTTGACGACCTAAGCATAGAAAGAATATTAAATTATGATGAAGATAAAACGATCAAAACGAATAGAACATCCACGGCGTTGGAGAATGAAAACATTAATGAATGGAGATTGGCAGCTAGAAATAAAAATGACATCGACCCTGACATTTTAGAAAAAATGAGGAAGAATCAAAGTGGAAGCTCTGAACAGGAAGATCAATAGAATATATTTATCTCAATTGGCCAGTTTCGCGGCTGGAAATGCAGCGGAAGGCAGTTATATTAATTTATTAAATATATTGGAATTTGAGAACATACGTTTGCATATAGATGACTACGGTGATCATTTCGATGGCGCACTTGTTTTTGATAATTCAATACATATACATCTAAATTCTAATCTTGGAAATCGTTTAGATTCTAAGAGAGGTCGCTTTACATTGGCCCACGAGTTGGGTCACTATATTATCCCTCATCACCATGAAGCGATTAAAATGGGGGAGGTTAATTTTTCTACCATAACCTTCAATCAGCATAATTACTTTGAGCGAGAGGCAGACTATTTTGCTGCTAGTATCTTAATGCCAACGGCGCTATTTAAAAGATTCTGCGAAGGCCGTCCATTTGGAATCGAATTAATAAGATTATTATCAAATACATTTGATGCTAGCATATTGTCAGTATTAAAAAGATATTGTGAGATTGGCAATCATGAAATTATGGTGATAGCTTGTCAAAATGGTAAGTTGGTGTGGTATGAAAAAAGTAAGGATTTTCCCGCTTACAAGCATCGATTCAGTATCGGGAATACTCCTCCTTTAGATTCATTCATGAACGAATATATATTAGGGAATAAAAGTGAGTCAGAGCTTAGTCATTCTTATTCTGGAGATTGGTTTTATACCAATTTTGAAAGACCTATGAGAGAATATTGCCTCTATTATCAAAAATTTAGACACATTCTTAGCGTTTTGTGGTTTGATTAACTAGATGCAGCGAACATTGCCTACCACGTACAGCCGCCGATTAAGCTTTTTGGTACTATTATTGATTTAGAAGCTGGTATAAGTATCTTTACACCCGAATTACCTGTTGGAAAAGGCGTCCGTCGGGTAGGCCCCCGTTGGGCGAAATACCGCCACTAAAGGCGGCCCTAAAACCACAAGAAATCCAATGGAGAGGCGGGAATCAGCCAGTTGAGTTAGATTTGACAGAGCATTGCTTCAAATCGAATTTGACTTGATAATCAGATGCTTATGCCCAAATCAAGTAGAGCGACTACTTTAAATTGAGATGTAGATGGGGTGTTTTGAAGACTACCTTGCAACCCATAGCCGGTAGCTTCGTCTTTAGATTTTAACCAAGAGAAAACTATGAGATCTATTTTCCAACAACTTGCATTTCTATTTATCTCCATTTCCTTAATGACCAGTTGTGAAGAGAATAGGGATACGGATAGAATCAGTATATCTATTCAACCAGATAGCAGCTTTTACCACAAGCCCATAAATATTCAAGTATCAGGTATTCAACCCTCGACAGAGGCTACCTTAAAACTTAGCTTCCAGGACGAAAAAAACCACATTTGGACTTCTGAAGCAACCTTTATTGCGGACAAAGCGGGAACAATAGATCCCAGTAGACAACCTTCCTTAGGCGGTAATTATATAGGCGTACATCCGATGGGATTGTTCTGGTCCGCAAAATGCGACGATTATCACCAAGTCTCTACTGGTACTGGCTTCATGGCTTTTATAGATGTCGTGGCTAGCGATTCCGTTGTTGCTAGTGATTCTACGTATAGAATCAGTACGCGAGAATATAATAAGGCAAATCTTGAAGTTCTTGAAATCAATGATACGGTTGTTGCTGAATACTACCAGCCTAAGAATAAAGAAAGCGTCCCTGCCATCATCTTTTTAGGAGGGTCTAGTGGACAATTCAGATCGGAGAGAGCTTCGTTGTTTGCTACTGAGGGATTCGCCGTATTAGACCTAAAGTATTTCAATGGGAGTGGTCTTCCGGATGGAATCGTTGAAGTTCCACTAGAGTATATAGACAAGGCCTTCAATTGGTTAAAAAATAGATCAGAAATTGACCAAAACCGTATTGGAATCATGGGAAGGTCGATGGGCTCACAACCAGCATTGCTGTATGCCAGTGAGTATCATGGAGTCGCTTATGTGGTTGCCGAGGCCCCCTCTAGCGTGGTATGGTTTGGTTGGGAACCAGGGAAATCGTCATTTACATACCGTAATATTTCGTTTCCTTATGCAGAGTATACGGACGAGGAATCTGAAAGAATTGAATTAAAGATGAGTCAAGAGGGAGTACAATACCATGATGGCCCAAAATTTCTAAGTGCATTCCAAGACTCAGCGATGATCAGTAGAGCCAGCATACCGGTGGAGAAGATAGAGTGTCCGATACTTTTCATATCCGGGGCTGATGATAAGATGTGGCCATCAGCGATGATGGCCGAAAGAATGATGTCTAGGCTAGCAAACAATGGGTTTCGCTACTCCTATCTGCACAAATCGTATGAAGATGCTGGTCACAACTTTGCCGGCGGAGGCCAAGGCTGCGGCATACCCTATCTTCCCCCTGAGGACTATTCGGAGGGCTCAGCCAGGGGCGGTACAGACGAGGGAAACGCTATTGCGGCCATAGAGTCCTGGAATGATATATTGGCTTTTATCAAAAAATAAAATGTTGATCATCTGAATAGGGAGTTTAATTTAAATAGAAAATTCGCCCAACATTGCGCCATCGTCAAGCCGGCGGTTAAGCTGATGGGTGTCGAGATTGCTTGATCGGCTAGGAAAGAAAATTCTTGATCCGTAAGTTGGCTGGTGGTAGCCGGCCTGCGGTGGCGCATCCGTTGGGTGACAGACCGCCATTTAAGGCGGTCCGAGCAACACCTGATCATGCGCTCAAGACTTCAGTTTATCTTCATTTTTAGCGTACATTTATCACCAAAGTCAAACTTTTCCTTAGTGCTACTGCAAGGTCAAAATGAACGCATTCTCTCTATGCAACTGGTAAAAAATGCGATTCAACTTATTTTGATCTTTCTAATAATTTCAGTATCCGGATACGGATGCAGAAATAATAAAAGCAAAGCACCTTCCGTAGAGTTGGTTCCTTTTACAATTGAGAATAATGTAATTCCAAACATTGACATTCCAATACCTGATGGTTATGAAGAAGTAACCATAGAAGAATTAGGAAAACGGTTGGAGAAATATAAAGGAGAAACTCAGTCAGGAATTACAGCCCAGGGTATAGAGAAGATCAAAAACAGTTCTGAAAACAAAGCTTTGTATAGCGATACATTAAATCCACAAAACGCATATTGGATTATTAGAGGGGGATACGTAGACTTGAATCCCCAGTTAGCTTCAGATTATGCTGAGATGTTAGTGCAGACACTGAAAGAGCGGCAAAATAGGACTGGAGCTATACACAAATTAGTAAGTACAAACTTCAAGGAAACGAAGAGTATTGAATACATTAAAGTTATAATTGATGCGTCAACGGGTACTTCGACCTCCCGGCAGACACAGTACGTAATATCTACCAAAGGTGAAACCTTCACAGTTATTGTAATGAATGTAAAAGGAATAGATTTTGAGAATCTGATACAAAAAATTTAACATAAGAGCCATTATTGCTATCATTTAAGAGACTTTATAAAAGAGATCGCCCAACAACACGCCAGCGTCAAACCGGCAGTTGAGGGGGTGGGTGTCGAGAGTGTTATATTCTGGGGTGAAGTTGGTGATGGTCCGATGAGCTGGTTGGTGGAGCCGGTCTGCGCCGGCGCCCCCGTTCGGCGAAACAGCCGGCATCAGGCCGGCAAATACAAAGAATAGTTACGTTTATGATAAAACCAGTAACCACCGCAATGAGCACACACATTCAATATATATTACTATTTATTCTGTTTTTAATGGGTTGTAATTCAAACAATAAGTCTGATAGTGATCCGGTCGACGGTCCGACAATTGAGTCAAAAGATGAAATTGTAATATCAAAGAGTATCATTTTGGGCTCAACAGATAATATCACAATAGATGGTAGCGATAACCATACTTTCGATCAATTGAGCGACACCATAGATCTACTTGCTGCTAGTATAACCCTAGGAGGGAACCCTAAATTAATTCAACTGAAGATTGATCCAGGTCTGCCGGTCGGCTATGTCAAGGAAGTGAAAAAGCTCATTCAGAAGCACAGTAAAAAAATATTGGTACTTTATGGTTCTGGATTAGGAGAAGGACAGATAGTCCGCCTTCCACCGCTAACCGATGACCGCCCGGACCTGTCCAAACTTCGCGATCGCAATGTCCTAAAAGTTGTTCTTGAAGATACTGGAACAATCAAGTTGCCACTGCGTAATCAAGATCATGTTTCAATTACCGAATTAAAGAAACAGACAAAGGAATTTCTTGTTAGCGATACGTCAAATATTAATCTTCCAGTTTTATCAAGTAAGAATATTGAATACTTTGGGGAAGTTATGACAGCCTCAAGTGCAATTGTTGCGCTCATATCTGAGGATTCTGTGCCATACAAGCGGTATGAAGAAGTGTATCATACATTACTTAGTGTGTATGAAGAATTGTGGAATCAACTCGCAGAAAAACAGTTCAACAGTGACTATGAAAGTCTAGACAGATCACGAAAAATCGCCATAAGGACAATTTATCCTCTAGTCCTCGGGGAATTGGAATAATGATTTTCAATCATCTTATCCGTAGTTAAAGATGTCATGCAAAGATGGTGCTAAATGACGACACGAGAACAAAGATATTTCCTTGCTTCCAGTAGAGATCAGCTTAAGCAAATTTTTCAAATGCGGGGTTTAAACCTAATGTTGATCAATCTGGATTAGATAGTAGTATTTCCTTTTAAAGGAATTGAGCTATAGCTCACTAGCTGGATGGATATGGACAACGGTGGTTGTGAAATATGGTGGACTATTATCTTAAAACCAAGATGATTTGAGCAGACAATTAATAATGTAGTAGGAGAACCCAAATTTATAAAAGTATTCGCCGAACACCGCGCCCAACGTCAACCGGGGCTGATGGATTGGAGCCTAGTGAGTAATATTGGTGGCCGGGTTCGTCGCGTCGTCAATGGACCGAAAGCTCCCGCTGGTCGGTTTCGGTCCATGCCGCCGCGCCGCCCCCTCGTAGGTGAGGTAGAGTCTGTACATTCAAATAAAGAATGCCCCGGCTGCGTGGGCGCAATCGTTGGCGGAAACTACCAACCCGCAGTAACTGAAATGACCGACAGAACAGCAGAGGAGAGGAAGTCTGGGTGCGCTGAAGTAAATGGTTGAGTGGTCGATAGAGCTGCCAATCTGGCAACGTTCTCAATGCTCCAAAAGCCTACGCAGGCTTCGGGTTTTGGTCCATGTTCACTTACGCCAGAAAGGCTAGCTTTGAATTCCAAGTTAACGCTGGGCGGGCGGTGCATCCCGAACTGACGGTGGCGCAAACTATGCATGGCCAAGTTTAGTATTATGCTATTCAAGTATGAATAAAATGGCTCGAATATTTGAAACCATCAGTAAGGTATTAATTGTGATTGGAGCCATTATCGGAATTCATCCATTGGCTGTGTTTTTTAGCATTCCGCTATATAGTTTAGGACTCGTCGGACTGTGGACATCTAAAACTCGAACTAGGGAGTCAAAACTTCGGTGGACGATCTATCCATTGATTGGAATAATTATAGCGTGGATACTTATTTTGGTTGGAACTTGGATATATGATGTATTTATAAAGTTAATCTAATAAAGTTATCTAGGAGATAGCAGAGCCCTCACTACAGGCCTGTACTGGTACGGTATAGTGCCGTTTGACGCCGTAAACCTAGCCCGCATCACTCAAACCACATTCACTGATTAAAGCTACCAGGGCTGTTTTGCCGTTCGCCAAGGTAACGCTACCGCGCACTACTGAGCCCGCACTTACAGGTAAAAGGTAGTGTAGCACGACTCCGCCGTCCGCCAGGGTAGAGTTAGCTGACCCTACATAGACCGCAGTTACAGATGAAAGCTACCTCATCAAACCCATGATTGGCCATTTAATGAGCTACCGCGATCAACTAAGGCCCCTATTACCAGTTTGAAGCTGCCACGAGAAACTGCTCTTTAATCAATGATTGACAAGCTTACTAGTTAGGATTAAAAGGGTGAGATAAATGAAGCAAAACCGCTCATCGCCCAAAGTGTGACATTTCCGCAGTAACTAATAAATTATTGAAAAGCTTCCGCCAACACCGCGCCAGCGGCAAACCGGCGAGGGTGCGGATTGGTGTCGATGAAGCTTTAAAAGTTATCTTGAGGTTGGTCGAGGTCCGGTGAGCTGCTTGGTGGTAGCCGGTCTGCGCCGGCGCAATCGTTAGGCGCTAGGCACATCCATTCTCTACCATTAGTGTTTAGTTTGAATCAATAAATCTTCTTATTATTGTCCAAGATGCAGCTATTGAACAGAAAGCGATACATCTGAATATTTAAACGACAATTTCTATGAACGCTATTGAAATACAGAATATCGTGAAGGAGTATATTGCTCTTGAAAGACTTGATTCTGCTTTTCTAGTCATCGAAGAAAACATACAAAATCAATCCGATCTGTACGATAGCTTTATTTTAGCGAAAAGCAGGATAAGTAGGCACAAGATTAAGGATAGAAATGGAACATTAGATTATGAGCAAATTGAAATTTATAATAATGCTGTTAGGTCAGATATATTGAAAATAGTTAACCAAATTGAAGACCAAGATTTAATTAAACAAAGTGGACAGAGTAAGCGGTACTCTTCAATTCTTCAAGAGAATAAAGAAATAAATGAAAAACTCAAGCAGTTCGAGCAAAAGGAGGTTCCATCTTCCTTTCGGACCGATATAGATAATTTTTATATTCTTGGGGGTAGTAGTACGCGAGCAGAGAACTTCGAGAAAGAGATGAATAATCTATTGCGATTTATTCATTCAGTTGTTGAGCCCTCAAAAGATCAAGAAAATTTTATCTTTGCAGTTTTCTCTGGATTAATTAGTTCCTTGCGTAGGGGGCTAATTCCCGACGGCAGGAACGTTTTATATTTAGATACGGATTTCTATCCGTCTATATTAAGGCTAGTATCTCCTGATGACAATATATATGCAATAGCTGACCTTACCGATGAAACAGAAAAGATATGGGATACAATACCTGACGCTCAAACTACAGCTGTTAAGGAAAGAACATTTTTACTCCCTTGGAGCGAATTTTTTCATCCGCAGTACCTATCTAGATTTTATGATTTGGCAAAAATTCACACAGATTTCTATTCTATAAAATTTAGCCATATTCCAATTTCTACCATAAATCACGAGGAGTTCCAAGACGCTATTGGAAATGATCTGCTCGTTGCTCCCAAATCTAATATAGTTTGTTATTATGTAAATAAAAATGATAAAAAACTTTTAAAAGTAGTGTTTGACGCAAGCATTGCTGATAAGGCGATGAAAGAATATGAATGGATCACCAAAGATGCGATCCCTTTCACTAGTGAATTAAAGTCGTTTTCAGAATTAAGGAAGAGCTGGATTCAAGCAAATGATTTTGGATGTTGGGTTTGGAAAAATAAATCAGTTGAAGATCGAGGACCTAAATACGTTAACTTTTATGATATACATATACGTTGCTGGATATGGAGATACGAGGAACTAATAAAAAACACAGTCCGCCTACTAAAATCAGAGATAATAGAATTATTACATACTCCTGTCGAGTACAACCAAATGAAGATATTAGAAATTGGTTATGGTACGGGAGCGCTCACCGTTCCGGCCATAAGATGGATAAATGGACTAAACAAATCGTATGAGCATAAAAGTCCAGATGCTAAAGTCCGATATTTTGGTATAGATCGAGAAGGGGATGTTATGACGAATATTATGATGAATAAAGTTACTAGAAAAATCGAACCACATAGGTTCGTAAAAGGAATAGCCTGGGACGATATGCATGAAACTTTGGTGAATATCAAATTCGATGTTATTGTTATGAGTTTAGTTTTACACGATATTTTATCGGGAGATACCACTAACAAATTTGAGTCATTTATCTCTACTGCATACGATTATTTATCAGAATCTGGTGTTATCTTGATCACAGATATATTTCATTCTTCAAAAGAAGAAATCAAAGAGAAAGAAATTAAATTTTGGAAAGAAAACATGCAGGAGACTGGACTCAGCAGTACTCAAATCGATAATTTTATACTTCACAATATGGATATGATCGATACAATAACGCGAGAAGATTTGGTTGAAATCTCTGAAAACAACGGGTTTAATATTGATGTTAGGAACATACCTGTGGCCTATGGAGCCAAATCACCATTTAAAATTGTAGTATTAAAGAAAAGCGCCTAACAATGTAGCCAACGTCTACGCGCCGGTTGTGCTTTTCGGTTCTTTTGGTGTCACAGACAGGCAGGGAAGAAGGAGAGTGCTAGAAAAGTTAGTCAGTGTAGGCGCGCATCGTGGCTACCCACGTTGGGTCCAATCCACAGCCCGCAGAATAGCCAAAGAGACACCAAACGGTAACTATCAAAAACTTCACGAGTGCAATCTTCTTATTTCGCGTTATATATTTCCAAAGAGGAAATATCCTGTGCGGTGTCAAATAATCTCACGACAGCCTCTTCGTTCGCTATTTTGGCTTGGACTGGAAATCGAAGCAACCCATCACCGGATTAAGCCTGGGTGATATCGGCTACCCCTTATCGTGAGATTATTGTTTCAACGAAGACATAGGTATTCCTACTCATTTTCACTTCGTCAACAATAGTTATAAGTACCTTATTTTATGAACATTGTGCAGTGTCTCAAGATTGGCATATTATCAGTCACATTTCTAATTACAGTGTTAGCTAGCGGCTGCAAAACTTCTTTGGTTAAATCTCTGGATGTGAATCTTAGCGCAGTAGATGTTGAAGAAATGCAGATTCAAATTAACCGAGTGGATTCGTTGCTCCAAGGATCAGACTCCTCTTCGTTCTCTCATGGTATAGACAGTGATTGTTTCAGTACTCAATCAACTCAGTACGAAATTGAAAAGTCAGAGTGTACACACTATTTATCCCAACTCAAGCAAGCTTATATACATAGCGATTTTTATTTCATCAGTTCAGATACGATTATTATGAATGTAGCTCTGAGTAAAATGGAAGCAGAAAACCCAATGTATAAATATGCTTATGTGAAATTTGGGAATGAATTAAGTTTTCAAGAGGAGGGAAAGGCATATGGGGCATTACCTACTTCTGCGAAGCGTGTTCTCCATCAATTAATCACCTTCCAGCTTGAGAAGGAAAAACAAGTGAATGACGGAAATAGGCGATAGTAAGATCATCTCACTTACTGGTACTGTAAACTAATTCATAAGTATCCCGATAATCTAGGTTTATATATTTTACAGCCAGAATAATAACTGGATGAATATCATCGGGTCCGGTGTTTTCGGCGATGTTCGCTATGGGCCAAAAGCCTCCGCTACGCTGCGGGTTTTGGCCCATGCTCTCAATCGTAGAAAAAACCTCGTCGGTTGCCCCCTGGGTTTCGCCGTAGCCACTAACTCATCAGATTTCATTGATCATAACCCAGGCGCTACTCCAGCCCGCAGCCATAAAACATAAAGGATAGAGTAAGCTGCTACCCGTCGCAGATCTAAAAATTATAGAATGGGCCAAAGGCCAAAAAAAGACTGGACCCAACACTGCCTACCACGTACAGCCGCCGGTTGAGCTTTTGAGTGCTATTATTGCTTTAAAAGCAAGCTGAATGATAGTCGAGACCCGTAGCGTTGACCAGGTTAGGCGGCCGTCGGGTAGGCAATCGTTCGATGCAACCAAAAAATAACTAATCTCAAATGATCTCCAAGGAAAATTTAGATAATCTTATCACTCATTATCAAAACGAGTTGTCAGAGATTTATTCATTGCTAAATACATTGAATAACCCTGCTTTTCAGCAAGAGTATAATCCTGGAAATAAAGATTTGACTGAAATTAAAGATCACATTAAATATCTACTTTTCTTTTTAACCTGTTTCTTAGACATACTGGTTTCCTTAAAAGCCCTATTTACAACTGAACTAGATTGGGAAAGAAAATTTCATATAAAAAACGGCGTAGTTGTGATTTATGAATCTGTCAAGACATTCAACCAACACCAACTAGCTATTAGAAATTACTTACAAACAGACAAGGAAAATCTTTTACAAAAACTCAACACCATATCGACGAAAATACGCGACTTTAAAACACAATTTAGATTTGATACAGAAATAGCTAATTTTCGAAACAAAGCGGGAGCCCATTATGACAAAGACATAGAAGTATATATGTATAACTTGAACCTAATGGATAATCCTTCTTCAGTTGTAGCTATAAAATTATTTGGAGATCTGTTAGATCAGTTACTAGTATTTTGGAGCCAAATTCTAGACGATATGTACAAAAAGATAGTTAGAAATACCAGTTGACACTACACCTTTTTAAACAAAGAGCCATATTGGTAGCTTTCGATGGTATCCGCAATGTATACATCATATCGGCGCAAAAGCTTTAACTTCACGAGGAGGTGGACTTCTGAAAGTAACTGATCATTTACTTAGATACCAGCCACAACTCTCAGCCGCCAGACCTCAATATGTTATTACGATTAAGCTTCGTGTGAGTTTGCGGCAATTTATTATTATGAGTCAAACAAACTACAAATCATGCTTAGGAACCATTGTATTGGTTTTAACACTTCCCACCTTCGTATTAATTGTTGGCGGAATTGTAATCTTTATAATTTTTCTTGGCGACACAAATATTGAATACCAATCAGAGATTATCACCATCACCAAAAATATATTTCAGTCAGTATTTTTTATTGTGACATCTATACTTGCTTACTTAACATACTCTAACGCAAAGAAAGGACTGTTGAATCCGGTAAATACAGAATATCATAAGAGGGCTTTTGATCACATAGAAAACCTATCTTCATTCTTGATAGCTGAATTTGATCCCGAATCTTCGGATTATTGGGCTAATAAGGGATTTTCGGACGATGGGCTTGACGAAATCAACAAAGTGTTCAAGGAGCATAAACTTGAAATCTTGAAAGCTGGCGAATTTCGCGGAGGGATTAGAACTCCAAATTCATTTACTAGAATCAATAATAAAATAAAAAAAATAAAGTCAGAACCTTTTCTACCATCAGAAATTAGAGATAAAGTTGTCGGATATTTGGAGCTTAGATCGAATACCATGCTAAAGGTTTATTTGGATGAAGTTAAAAATTACCGTGATGAGCTAGCTAACGGCAAAATGGGGGATCAAAACTTTGAAATTAACAACGCTATAGTATATAATAGAATTACTCAAAGACTGTACAAAGAAGGATTCGGAGTTTCGCAAGTTGAAGACGAAGTTCAACAGCTTCGAATGTTTATTCAGAATTACTTACATTCATTTAATCCATATAAATAAAAACTGCATCGAACACCGCCTACCCGTACATCCGCCAGTTGAGCTTTCGGGTGCTATTATTGCTTTAGATCTGGGCGGAATGATGCTCGACACCCGGTTTACTTGCTTACGAGGGCGGCCGTCGGGTAGGCCCCCGTTGTGTGCAACTAGAAACAGCAAAAACCCATAACGCAATACTTTAGGTTGAAACATCTCGGATATTGCGTAATTGAAATTTCATTATATTTAATGTATGGAACACATTGAACAGTATCTTGCCAAATCTAAGCGATTAGCAGATCTAAAAATAGTAGATCAACAGTCTATCTTTGATTACTCTGATGCCAAATTTGCTGAAGAGTATGACGCAAATTATGGATTTTATCAAAAGAACTTAGAGAATGCATATGATAAATATTTAATTGAGCCAGCATCAGTTTTTTATAGGAGTTCATTTTCTATCAATGCATATGCTGAAAAGTCAAACGAAAACTATGTGATATGTTTTCATATGGGGTTAATGCACTATTTGTTTGAAACGTTTTTAGAAAAATTGGATTGTAGTAAAGGTGTTTGCGAATTAAATTATGAAGAAGAAGTGGAACTACTGGACAACCCACTCGAGATAATTATGTATCAAGTTTGCGTGCATTTTACCTTCTATCATGAAATGGGACATTTAGTTCAGAAGAGTGACTCT
Organism: Lewinella sp. IMCC34183; assembly: GCF_003390915.1. Classification (GTDB taxonomy): domain Bacteria; phylum Bacteroidota; class Bacteroidia; order Chitinophagales; family Saprospiraceae; genus Neolewinella. The sequence continues at coordinate 19,074 of NZ_QMEM01000017.1, forward strand.
TTGAAATCAAAACTATATGAATCTCTATCAGGTGAGGGGAACTTCAATATTGAGCGGCATATACTTGAACTAGATGCAGATGAATTTAGTGCTAGGTTCATCTGCAATCACATGTTTTTGTACGGAGATAGAGTTTTTAATGAAGATTATAGCGATAAGAGGATAGAATTTATGCTAGTTTATGTTTGCTCTTCAATTTTAATTTATATGCTCAGCTTTGGTGGCAGAAATTTGCCCTTGTATTATAAAGAAAGAACCCACCCTCACCCAGTTATAAGAGTGATGTCGTTTATTACAATGACGGTAATTTATGTTGTAGATGTTCTTAAGCAGAGAGGTATAGAATTGAATACTGAGCCTAAAAGCATAGTCGATAAAGCCCTTATTTTTACTAATATTGTTACTGAGAATTTGTATGAAGAAGATCCTATCGAAAAGTTTATCCACGAGAAGGATGAACATCAAGCAGAAATTGTAGCCTATATATTAGAGCTAAAAGCGTTGCGTGAGAACCGTAATGACCTTGCCTTATCTAAATACGATCAAACTGTCAAAAACTAAACGGCAGTCACTTATAACTATATAAATTTTTAGAGAATATCACAATAGCACGTAATAGAATTTTTGGATTTTAACCGATCTAACAGAAATAGATCAGCTAAAACTGTGATGTCTGTGTTCTAGAACAAAAGAATTTTGTCCGTTAACTAACAGTACTACTATCCATGACCTATATGGACCAATTTAAAGATACCTCACTTTTTAGCACTTTGACCCCTGTATTGAGAGATTACATTATCCGGTCAAATTATTCGATGAATAGAGATTTAATGAATATTCATGAAGAATATTGTGCTGATACCTTTACGTACGCTACAAATATTACCGATTGTATTGATCAGACATATCATGCTATAGAAATGCTATCTGGATACAGAAGAAATATTCATAAATCAATTAATCGGCCTGATTATGTTACTTTTATGATAGAAAACTTCTATATGCGATTCACATCTATATATGATAGAATGTTGCGGCTTCTCAACCAAGTATTTGAATTAGGACTGCCTGAAAGAGAGTGTAGGGATAACACAATAGTTAAGAATGGTAACATAAGAACCAAAAGTTTTGTCTCGGCCTTAAACAAGGCAAATAAACTAATTAGCACACACAGAGCAAATAGAAATAAAATTGCTCATTCGCAAACTCATACAGAAGATGAATTAAACTCCTTGAAGCCATTTTATCACCTAAGAGATAATGATGTTTCTTTTGACCATAAGAAATACGCACACTTATATAAAACTATGACTGATGACTTTGTCAAGCAAAAGAAGGAAAAATTCACAGAGCTTTTAGATACGCTTGTTTTATACGTAAAGGAATTTTTTGATAATGTTGGTAAGTATGTGTTGGAAATAGCGTCAAAGAAAAAATAAATTATGCACACAACACCGCCTACCACGTACAGCCGCCGACTCAGCCTGTAGCTGCCATTATTGGTTTAGAAATAGCTGGTATGAAAGTCGATACCCCAGTTGTTTGCTGGTAAAGGCGGCCGTCGGGTAGGCAATCGTTCGCCGACAGCAATGCCCGCATCACCTCAGAAAAACCCACCAAAGTTGATCAAAGTCATCAACAAGCCGTATCTTTAAGGGCAATCAAGCCAGATGCCCCTCAAGAACCGCCAGTCAGGTAAATCCCTCGCTTCCACCATTGAAAAACTACGCGAAGAGGATTACCG
>NZ_QMEM01000018.1 GCF_003390915.1 Lewinella sp. IMCC34183
GCGCGGCTACACAGATTACGCTTCGCTCCGCACAGATTTTCACAGATTAGCTTCGCTGCTGCCTCCGGCAGTTTGCCCGCAGCACCAAAGATTCCACTGATTAGGCGCACCCTGCGGGCTGCCCCCCTCCCTCCGCGGTGAACCACGAGCGAAGCGAGCATCCAAGTGCGGCAGCAAATCGCATATCGCAAATCGCATCCTCCCTCTACCCGGCAAGGGGTTAACACAGATGCCGCTGCGCGGCTCCACGGATTACGCTACGCGCTACACGGATTTTCACAGATTTTGCCAGCACCGAGATTTCACCGATTGGGCACACCCTGCGGGTTGCCCGCCTCCGCCGCGGTGAACCACGAGCAAAGCGAGCATCCGCGTGCGGTAGCAAATCAAAAATCGAGAATCAAGAATCACATATCGCATATCGCCTCCCTCCCAACAAGTCGGCACACTGACCCAAGTCCATTGCACCCGCGCGCCGCCGCCGGGGTAGCTATCTTTACGGGCTAACCTAATAGCTGATTTCATGTACCTACGTATATTCACCCTCTGCCTGGCCCTCATCGCCGGCAGCCTGCACGCCCAGATCCAGAGTCCGCCCGCTTCCCCCGGCATGTCCTTCGAGACGACCGTTGGTCTCACCGACGTGAGCGTCGAGTACAGCCGGCCCGGCATGCGGGGCCGCGCCCTCTTCGCCGCCGACGGCCTCGTACCCTACGGCGAACTCTGGCGCACCGGTGCCAACCAGGCTACCAAGATCACCTTCGGCGATGACGTAATGGTCGCCGGTAAGGAAGTACCCGCCGGTACCTACGCCATCCTCAGCAAGCCCATGCCCGACAGCTGGGACGTGATGTTCTACCCCTACGCCGGTGGCGCCTGGACGAGCTACGTCGAGATGGACCCCGCCGTCACCGTCACGGCCGACGTGCAGGAATCCCCCACCACCGCCGAGTCGTTCACCATCAACGTAGGCAACTACACCCTCGACGGTGCCGACCTCACCATGACCTGGGGCAACACGATGGTCGCCCTGCCGATCCAGTCAAGTGCCAAAGACGACGTCATGGCCTCCATCGACCGCGTGATGGCCGGCCCGAGCGCCAACGACTACTTCCAGGCCGCCACCTTCCTCAGCGAGGTCGGCGACAACGAGAAGGCCCTGGAGTACGTACAGAAAGCCAACGGCATGACCGCCAATCCCGCCTACTGGATGGTCCGCCGCGAAGCCGTCATCCTCAACGACCTCGGCCGTGCCTCCGAAGCCGTAGAGGCCGCCAAGAAAAGCCGTGACCTCGCCCAGCAGGCCGGCAACATGGACTACGTTCGCATGAACGAGAAGTCGATCGAGGAGTGGGGCAAGTAAGCTGACCCGCCACCCCACACGCAAAGGGCGCAACGGATGATCCGTTGCGCCCTTTCTTTTTGGCGCGGTCGCAGGTGCGGTGACGCCCGCCAACCGGCTGCCTTCCGGCAAGTAATTCCTACCGCCGGTATACCGAAGAGGTAATCAGGCTGGTCGCCGCGATCACCGTACCGAACACCAGCACCGAGGCCAGCGCGCGTACGGTCGATCCCTTCATGACGATGCCGCTGGTCTTGGCCTTGTCGTCAAAATTACCGTGGCTGCCGTGGTCGCCGGGGACGGCCTCGAAGAGGTAGTCCTGGTCGTGCTTGGCGGCCTCATCGGTTTTCTGCCCGCTGACGCCGGTCTTGCCGAGGAAGAGGTCCATCAGGCCGGGGAAGAGCTTGCTGCCGATGATCGTCTGTACGGCGGGCAGGCCCACGTAATACTCGCGGTCGTTGGTATTGGAGGCCGTGACGACGGCGCGGGCGGCAACCTCCGGCTGGTAGATGGTGCCCATGGGGCGGGGTTCCTTGTCGATCTTGTTGCGGACCAGGCCGAATTGGGTGGTATTGATGCCGGGCAGCTGTACCATGGTGGTCTTCACGTTGCTGTTCTCGTGCTTCAACTCGGCGCGGAGGCTGTCGTAGAAGCCCTCGATGGCGTGCTTGGCGCCGCAGTAGGCCGTCTGCAGGGGAATACCGCGGTAAGCCAGGGCGGAGCCAACAAAGACGATACTGCCGCGGTTGCGGGGCTGCATCCGCTTCAGGGCGCACTTGGCACCGTAGACGGTACCAAGGTAGGTGACGTCGGTGACCCGCTTGAACTCGTCCATATCGATATCCTTGAACAGGCCGATGACGCTGCTCATGGCGTTGTTGACCCAAACGTCGATGGGGCCGAAGGTTTCTTCGATCTTGCTGGCAGCGGCGTCGAGGGCGCGGTAGTCGGCGATGTCGAGCGGCAGCACGAGGGCTTCCCCGCCAAGGGCCTCTACTTCCTTGCGGCAGGCTTCGAGTCCTTCCTTGTTGCGGGCGATCAGCCCGATACGGGCGTGCTCCTTGGCGAATTCACGGGCGACGGCGCGGCCGACACCGGCGGAAGCCCCGGTAATGACGATGGTACGGGGACGTTCGAATTTACTGCTGTGCATAGTATATTTTCTTTGTTATAGCTACCATTTACAACCCGATACGTAGGCTGTATTGTTCGGAATATCTATGAGTGCTACCGCCGAAATGCCCTACTTCGTTAAGCCCTCCCGCAACCTCCCGCCGGAGGAGAAGGAGCAGGCCTACGCCCAGGCCCACGCCGCCATTACCGCCACCCTCACCGGGACGACGAACGAGGGCGTGATGATGGTCACCATCAACAGCCTGCTGAAGACCTACCTCCCCTACTTCTACTGGACAGGTTTCTACCTGGTTGACCGGCCGGGGCGCCTCGTCGTGGGTCCCTACCAGGGTACGCTGGGCTGCCTCTACATCGATTTCGGGCGCGGCGTCTGCGGTACCGTGGCCGCCTCCGGCGAAACCAAGATCGTAGCCGATACTCACGTCCTCGAGGAGGGCAAGGAGCACATCGCCTGTGACCCCAACAGCCGCTCGGAGATCGTGGTGCCGGTCTGGCGCGCCGATGGCTCCCTGCTGGGCGTTTACGACGTGGACAGCACCGAGCAGGGCAGCTTCGACGGTACCGATCAGCTCTGGCTGGAACGGATATTGGAGGTATTTAAAATGTAAGATTTAAAATTGCCCGCGTTGCTGATGCGGTACGGGGACCTCGGGACTTGGAGACACAACGAAGGAATACGGAAGATTTTAAACGTAAGATTTCAGATTTGAAATTACCCACGTTGCTGATGCGGGACGGAGGAATGCAGGAAATTTAAAATGTAAGATTTGAGATTTAAGATTGCCCGCGTCGCTGATGCGGTACGGAGAAACGCGGGAAATTTTAAATAGTAAATTTTAAATTTAAAATTGCCAGCGTTGCCAATGCAGGACTCGGGGGCACGGTGAAGCTTCTGCAAATGGTACCTTGCAAATCGTAAATCGTACATCCCTTGGGCTACAACATCCGGCTCCCCCAGTTCGAAGGCCCCTTCGACCTCCTGCTGTTCTTTATCGAGCGGGACGAGCTGGACATCTACGACATACCCATTTCCCAAGTCACTAACGACTTCCTCGACTACATGCGCGAGGCGGAACGGATGGACATCGACCTGGCTAGTGAGTTCGTGCTGGTAGCGGCTACCCTGTGCCGCATCAAGGCCAAGATGCTGATCCCCCGCAAGCCGGTAGACGAGGAAGGTAACGAGATCGACCCCCGCGAGGAACTCGTGGCACGCCTCCTCGAGTACAAGCGCTACAAAAGCGTGCTGAAGGAGCTGCGCGAGCTGGAAACTCAGCGGGGCCTGCGCAGCTACCGCGGTAACATCACTCAGGAACTGGACGAGCTGGCCACCCGCGCCCTGGTGGACGTGGAGCTGGAAAGCGTCACCCTGTTCAAGCTGCTGCGCGCCTACGAGCGAATGATGGGCCGGCTGGAGGACGCCAATCAGCGACCCGTGGTCCACGAGATCGCCCAGTTCACCCACACCATCGAGGAGCAGCAGGACCGTATCCTGGCGCTGGTCGCCGGTATGGAGTTCGGGAAGGCGCGCCCCACCTTCGACGACATCTTCGGCGTATGCGAGACGCGGCTGCACGCCATCGTCACCTTTCTGGGCCTGCTGGAACTGCTGAACACCTACCAGGTGCGGCTCGTCCCGGGCGCAGGGGTGAACGACTTCAGCCTGGAGGCCGGGTCGGCGGAAGAGGAGTAAGCGGGGCCGATAAAAAAACCCCGCTTCGGATCCGTTCCCGGGGGAACGACCGAAGCGGGGTCCGTAATAGCTTTGGAAGGCTAGGCCGTTAATTCAGCACCGCGGGGTCAATGTGCAGAAAGCGGGGTACGGTGACGTGGAAATACTGCTCCACGCCGTCCTGTTCGCGGAACATGACGTAGCTGCCCTGCATGGCCCCGATCGGGGTCTCGAACTGCACCCAGCTGTTGTATTCGTAGGATTCGCCGGGGGCGATCACGGGCTGTTGCCCGACCACGCCGTCGCCCTCAACGTGCCGGCGTCCGCCGCCGGCGTCGATTACTTCCCAGCTGCGGCTGAGGAGTTGAATGGGCAGGTCGCCGCAATTTTCGATACGGATGCGGTACGCATGTACGTACTGCCCCTGCTCGGGCTGGGAATAACGCTCCTGGTAAAAGCTCTCCGCGCTCACGCGGACGTGCTGGGTGATGAGACTGGTCATGGGTACGGATTGTTTAAAACGGCAGATCGTCGTCAGCCTCGACGACGGGGGCATCGTTGGCGGAAGGGAAGCCACCGGGCTCGTCCTGGGCCGTGTTGCCGGCCGGGACGGGGTTGGCAGTCATGGCCTCCACGCGCCAGGCGTTCAGGTTGGTGAAATACTTGTCCTGCCACTGCCGGCCGCGCAGGTCAAAGTGGACCTTGATCTCGTCGCCCTCATTGTAATCGTCAATGATGGCGGTACGGTCCTGGGTACACTGGAACTTTACGAAGTTCTCGTATTGCCCGTCCTGGTTACTGATCACGAAATCGCGGACGCGAAAGCTCTCGCCCTTGGTTTCGGTTTCGTACTTCTTGACGAGCTTTCCGGTAATTTCGAATGACATGCGCTAAGATTTTCTTTTGTATCAAGCAAATTAAGGCCCCTTCCGGTTCGGGAAGCGGCTGAATTTAAGTGTAGGTTGACGACTTACCGGGTCCTTTCACAGGCCCCGGCGCACTCTCCGAAGAGGTTAAGGCTGTGCCCCGTCACCCGGAAGTTGAGGATTTCCCCCATCATATTCTTGATCTGCTGCACCCGGGGGTCACAGAATTCCGTGACGCGGCCGCAGGTATTGCAGATCAGGTGATCGTGCTGCTTGTAGCCGTAGCTTTTCTCGTACTGCGCCAGGTTCTTGCCGAACTGGTGCTTCTTCACCAGGTCGCAGCTGACCAGCAATTCCAGCGTATTGTAGACCGTCGCGCGGCTCACGCGGTAGTTGTTGGTTTTCATGTGGATGTAGAGCGACTCAGCGTCGAAGTGGTCGTCGCGGTTGTAGATTTCCTCGAGTATGGCAAACCTTTCCGGCGTGCGCCGGGCCTTACGTTCGCGAAGGTGCTCGGAAAATATATCCTTGACCTGCTGAATGTCGGTAGTGGGGTTGGATTGCATAGACGGGAAAAAACTAACTTACTCTACCCGGGAAACAGTTGAGACGTTGTCTAAGTTTTGCAGGGCCCGGCCGGCCAGGAGTAGCTGGTCGGTGTTCCGCACCAGCAGGCTGATGCGGGCGGTGAAGGTGCCGCTCTCCGCGGCGATCTGGAAACTGCGGATATCGAGGTCCATCTGGGTGATCTCGTGGCTGATGCGCTCCACTACGCCCTTGCCGCTGTCGAGGCCCGTCAGTTTCAGCTCCGCCACGAAGCTGTGCTGGGTGGTGCTCACCCATTCCGCCTTCATGATGCGGTAGTCGTAGTTGGCCATCAGGTTCTCCGCGTTGGGGCAGATGACGCGGTGGATCTTCAGGCCGGCATTACTGGTCAGGTAAGCAAATACCTGGTCGCCCTGCACGGGGTTGCAGCAGCTGGCCATGGTGTACTCCAGCTGGTCGCCCGGCTCGCCGTTGATGAGCAGGCGGGTCGTCCCCTTGGGGCGGGCAGCACCGCTACGGCGGTTGCGGCTCTCGCTTTCCTTCTCCTGGATCTGCGGCTGGGGCGGTGCGGCGGGTACCAGCTTGCCGTGCTCTACGGTGAAGGGCTTGAGCACCTGGGGGATGGTCAGGGTTTCCTGTCCGATCTCGTAGTACAGGTCGACGTGGCTACCCTCGGTGAAGTGGCGGGAGATCAGCTCGACGGCCGCCCGCTCGTCCTCTACGTGGAGCTTCTTCAGCTTGCGCTGTAGAGCCTCGCGGGCCAGTTCGCCCTGCTGCCGCTTCTCTTCCTTGAGCGACTGCCGGATCTTGGCGCGGGCCTTGCCGGTCTTGACCATATCCAGCCAGTTCGGGTTCGGCTTCTGGTGGGGATTGGTATTGACCTTGAGCCGGTCGCCGTTGCGCAGCACGTAGGACATCGGCACGATGCGCTCGTCGCACAGGATACTCTGGCAGTGGTAGCCGACCATGCTGTGCACGCTGAAGGCGAAGTCGAGGGCGGTAGAGCCCTTCGGCAACGCTTTCATGTCGCCGTCGGGCGTGTACACGTAGACCTCCTCGTTGAAAAAGCTGTTGGCCCGGAAGTCGCCGAGAAACTGCACCGTATCGCTGTTCGGGTTCTCGAGGATGTCGCGGACGCTCTCGAACCACTGCTCGTAGACGTCGCGCTGGTTGCTGATCCCCTTGTACTTCCAGTGGGCGGCGAAGCCGCGCTCGGCGATTTCGTTCATCCGTTCGCTGCGGATCTGCACCTCCACGAAGCGGGCGTCGGGACCGACCACGGTGGTGTGGAGGCTTTCGTAGCCGTTGGATTTGGGGATGGTGATCCAGTCCTTCAGGCGGGAGGGCACGGCCTGGTAAGCGTCGGTCACGGCGCTGTAGCTGGCCCAGGCGGCAAGCTTCTCCTTTTCGCGGGGCACGTCCACGATGATGCGGACCGCGAACAGGTCGTAGATCTGCTCGAAGGGGACCTGCTTTTTCTTGATCTTGTTGGCGATGCTGTAGATCGACTTCGGCCGGCCAAAGATGCGGTAGGGATATCCCAGTTCGTCCAGTTTCGGGCGGAGCGGAGCGATGAAGCTCTCGATGTACTTCTCCCGGGCGGCCTTGGTCTCCTGCAACTTGCGGGCAACGGCGTTGTACTCGTCGCGCTCCAGCACCTTCATGCACAGGTCGAGGAACTCGGAGCGGAAGTTGTACAGGCCCAGGCGGTGGGCCAGGGGGGCGTAGATGTAGCTAGTTTCCGCGGCGATCTTGAGCTGCTTGTGCTCGGGCATGCTCTTGATGGTCCGCATGTTGTGCAGGCGGTCGGCCATCTTGATGAGCACGATACGGACGTCGACGATGAGCGTACTGAGAACCTTCTTGAAGTTTTCGGCCTGCTTGCTCTCGGACTGGTAGGCGCTGTCGAGCTTGGTGAGGCCGTTGACCATCTGGGCGATACGCTCGCCGAAGTCGTCCTGCAGCTCCTCGATCGTGACCGGCGTATCCTCCACCACGTCATGCAGCAGGGCGGCGCAGATGGCCGTGGGTCCGAGGCCGATCTCCTCGGCGCAGATGCGGGCCACGGCGATGGGGTGGAAGATGTAGGGTTCTTCCGACTTCCGCCGCTGGTGGCGGTGGCTGTAGTTGGCCAGCTTGAAGGCACGGTCCATCTGCTCCCGGTCCTCCTGGGAGAAGGGGGTGCGCAGACTCGCGATCATGTCCTCGTAGGCACTCCGGATCGCCGCCTGTTCCTCTTTCGTAATGTCTAAAACCTCAGCCATACTCACTATCAACAAGTTTACGGCATTTTCGGACGAGTACGGACTCCGCGGGAAGCGTCGGTTGCCCGCTATTCTCCGAGCCGCCGCAGCTTCACCAGGTCGCGGAAGGCCTTGCGGGCCTCCTGCACCGGCGAGCCGAACCATGATTTTCCGCCCTCCAGGTCGCGGCCGACGCCACTCTGGGCCATTATGACGGTGCGTTCGCCCAACGTCACGTTCTGCGCCACGCCGGCCTGCCCCTGCAAGATCGACCAGTCGCCGATCACGCAGTTGCCCGCCACGCCTACCTGCGCCGCCATGAGCACGTGCGCGCCGACCCGGCAGTCGTGACCGATCTGCACGTGCGCGTCGAGCTTGCTGCCGCGGCCGATCACCGTGGTAGAGCTCACGCCGCGCGCGATGGTACAGCAGGGCCCGAGAAAAACGTCGTCCTCCAGCCTAACGCTGCCCCCGCTCCGCCAGGGCGTGAGCCCTGCGGCCGTACGCTTGAAGTAGAAGGCCTCGCCGCCGATGACGCAGCCGGAGCTTACGGTGACCCGGTCCCCCAGTACGCAGCCGTCGCCGATCACGCAATTGGGTTCCAGGTGGCAGTCCCGACCGATGACCACGCCCTGACCGATGACCACGCCGGGAGCGATGACCGTCCCCTCCCCCACCGCGTCGGGTTCCGGTTTCCGCGGCCACGGCACCCGCGGCCGCGCCTCCCACAGCAGGCGGTTGAAGCAGGCGAAGGGCTCGGGATGGACCAGCAGGGCCCTGCCGGGGGGGCAGGCCTCCTCGCGGTCGATCAGGATCACGGTAGCCGCCGAGGCCAGCGTGGGCCCGTAATAGCGCGGGTGATCGACGAAGCAGAGATCGCCCGTGTCCGCCTGGTGGATCTCGCTGAGGCCGGTCACCTGGAGATCGCCGTCCCCTACGAGCCGCGCCCCGAGGCGTTCGGCCAGGGCGGCGGCGGTAGTGGGGGCGGAGAGCTGCATGGCGGTGGATTGGGGAGCGGACCTAATTGAGGACCCCCTCCAGTTTGTACTTATAGTATTCGACGCCGGCGCCGTACACCCAGCCCAGCTTCCCGTCGCGGAGGCGCACCTTCACCCAGGGGGCGGTGGGCGTCACCTCGCCGAGGTCGATCTGGTACAGGCTGTCGGTCACCTCGTTCATGTAGACCACCGGCTCGTACAGGCTAAGCCGGCCGATCACGGCGGCCCCGAGCCGGGGTTGTACCCGCACGTTGAGCCCGTCGATGGTGCTGTAGAGCGTGGTTTCTTTCTGGACTACTACCCGCTGGGCGGTCTGTCCGGGCACGTAGATCGTGCTGTCCCCCGGCAGCGGCTGAGTGCGGGCGCGCAGGAGTGCAGCCTCGCGGGCCAGCGCCTCCTGTTCGGCGTCAGAGAGCAGCGATTCGGCCGGTCCGACCAGGGCCTGGGCTTCCCGCAGCCGGCGGATGCTGTCGCGGAGGAGGCTGTCGCGGCGCTCCAGGTAGTCTTCCCGCGTTTCCTGCTCCTCGATCATGGCATAGTTGCTCTCGTTGGCACTGCACCGCCGCATGGCCCAGATCATGAAGATGAGGGTGACCAGGGAAACCATAATAAAGGGGACCAGCTGGGGGGTGCTGCGGGTGGCCATGGGGAGATTTACAATTTACTATAGACCAACTACCATGTACAAGTCGGCTCCGACACGGTAAACGCACAAGGTACGGGTATGCGTCCGGGATGCACAAGCAAGAAGCCGCACCGTCCGCCGCCGCCCGGCAAGGAGCACGTCAAACTCCCCGACGAAAGCTGAAAACCACCACCGCATAATCGCGGTTACAGACGCACCCATAAGCCATTGACAAGCGCGCAGCGAAACGACCGCCAACCCCAGGCAGCTCCAGAGCACAAGCAGAGCAAGCATCCCGGCAAAAACGAGCGAAGCGAGCATCCTTGCCAGACGAGCAAGGCAAGCAGAGCCGGCAGACGAGCGAAGCGAGCAAAGCCGCAAATTGTACCTTGTAAATGGTAAATTGTAAATCATAACCCCCCTTTCCCCTCCATGCCCCGCCACTACTCCCAGTTATACCGCGAGCTGCGCGCCCTGGACCCGGCGGACTACCACCGGATCATTCGCACCTACGAAGAGCGCGAGCAGGAGATCGGCCGGCTGGACGTGCTGGAAAACTTCGAACTGACGGTCCTTTACGTCGATGCCCTCTTCGAAACGGGCGCTTACCGGCAGCACCAGCTCATGGTCGACCTCGTCATCCACGCCAGCATCCGCTTCGACATCCGTCACGTGCCGGGGCGCGACGAGGAGATCTACGAGTACCAGCTCTTCCGCAAGGCCGCCAGCGCCTTCCGCATCAACGACTACGCCACGGCCGAGCACGTGCTGCGGGAGCTCATCCGCATGCGGCCGCAGCGCGACGTGTACGTCCGTTTTCTGCGCGCCACCCTGTTCCGGCAGCAGACCAGCGTGCTGCAGTTCGGCCGCGCGGCCTGTATCCTGTGTATGCTGCTCACCGCGGCGGTGGTGACCCTTAACCTCCTGGTGATCAAGAATTTTTACCCGACCTACGCCGCGGCGGCTACCTGGACGAGCTTTTACGTCTTCGCCACTGGCCTGCTGATGCTGTTTGGCGCCTATGGGTACGCATATTACCTTACCTACCGCGCGGCCACCAATTTTCGGACCGGGCAGTTAAACAAACGGCTCCCGTAGCCGCTCTTAAAGTAAACCACATACATGGCAACCAAACCCACCTTAGTCATTCTGGCCGCCGGAATGGGCAGCCGCTACGGCGGTCTGAAGCAGATCGACGGCGTTGGCCCCACCGAAGAGGGCATTATCGAATACTCTATTTATGACGCCATCCGCGCCGGCTTCGGCAAGGTGGTCTTCGTGATCCGCAAAGACATCGAAGCCCCCTTCCGTGAGAAGTTCGATGGCAAGTTCAAGGACCAGATCGAGGTCGCCTACGCCTTTCAGGGGATGGACAGCTTCGTTCCCGAGGGCATCGACCCCGAGAAGCGCGAAAAGCCCTGGGGTACCTCCCACGCCATGCTGGTCGCCAAGGACGTTGTCGACGAGCCCTTCGCCGTCATCAACGCCGACGATTACTACGGCGTAGAGGCCTTTCAGAAGATGGCTTCCTTCCTCGTCGCCGAGGCCGACCCCGAGACCTTCGCCATGGTAGGCTACGTGCTGCACCGCACGCTGTCCGATCACGGTACCGTCAACCGCGGCGTCACCGTTGTGGCCGAGGATTACCTTCTCCGCGACGTCAACGAGCGCCTCAAGATCCAGCGCGGCACCGATACCAAGGTTACCTACCTCGGCGAAGACGGCCACCGCTACGAACTGGCCGACGATTCCGTCGTCTCCATGAATTTCTGGGGTTTCCACCCGTCCATCTTCGACCGCCTCGAAAAGGGCTTTGAGAAGTTTGCCAAGGACAACGTCGGCAACCCCCGCGCCGAATACCTCATTCCCGAGCTCGTCGACGGCATGATCAAGGACGGCAGTGCCACGGTCAAGGTCCTCGTTAGTGAAGACAAGTGGTACGGCGTCACCTACCAGGAAGACAAGCCCAAGGTACAGGAGGCCTTCGCCATGCTGGTCGCCGAAAACACCTACCCTACCCCGCTATTTAAGTAGCAGGTACTCACTCCAGCTGCCCGGATACAGCGCCGGCAGCTCCCCGAAGGCGTAGTAGTAGGCCAGGATATTATGACAGGCCGTTACGCCGGAGCCGCAGTAGAACACGTTCTGCTGCGGCTCTTTCTTTAGGTCCGCGAAGCGTTCGCGCAGTTCTTCCTTCGTCTTGAATTTCCCGTCGCGCAGATTTTCCGGCCACGGCAGGTTGACGGCCCCCTCGATGTGGCCGGCTACGGGGTCGATGGGTTCCACTTCACCGGAGTAGCGGTCGGCCGTCCGGGAATCGATGAGCCGGTAGGCATCGTCCGTCCGCAGGGCCTCCGTCTGGGCGCGGTCGCAGGTGCGGAGGGTTCCCTCGGACGCAAGGGGGTAGGGTTCGGCGGCCGCGTCCAGCTCGGGACCCCAGGCCGTCCGTCCGGCGATGGCCTCCCAGGCGGGATAGCCGCCATCCAGAACCGCAACGCGGTCGTGGCCCAGGTCCTTCAGCAGCCACCAGGCGCGGGCGGCGATGCCGCCGCCCTTATCGTCGTAGACGACCACGTCGCGGTCGGGCGTCAGGCCGCAGTTGCCCATCAGCAGGGCGAAAGCGCCGCGGTCGGGCAGGGGGTGGCGGCCGGTCTGCCCCGGCACGATCTCTCCCGACAAATCCTCGTTGAGGTGGAGGTAGCGGGCACCGGGGATGTGGCTTTCCAGGTAATCCTGCCGTCCCTGTTCGGCATTGGTGAGGTCGAAGCGGCAATCGAGGACCAAAGGGTTCTCGGGGAGGAGGTCGGAAAGCTCGGTGGCGGAAATGAGGGGGGTGGTCATGAGACAAAGGTAGGGCTCCGCAAATAGCGTAAGCATCTTCGCGGTTGGAAACCGCGTCTCACTTCGCGGTTGGAAACCGCTTTGTACTAGTAGTCGCTCCAGGGGCGGAGCTCGATCCGGATCTGCCCGGAGCCGTCTACCTGGGTAGCTACCTCGTCAAAGGACGGGCTGCGCCACTTGCTCGGGGGAATTTTGGCGAAGCCGTAGGGCTCGGTCGGTACGCCCAGGAAGTTGCGGTCCAGCTCGCCGTTGTCGTTGAGGTCCTGAAAAGCGGCCAGTACGTATTCGCCCGCTTCGGGAAGCTGCAGCGCTACCGCGCCGTGCGTGGCCTTATCCGCGGGCTCGGTGGTACCGTTGGAAACGAATTCTTCCTCCTGAAAACCATGGGCGGTGGCGTAGGCGGCTACGTAGAATTTGCCCCCCGTAGTGGAGCTTACAATTTGCACGTCTACGTTGTGGGCCGCGGGCGCGGGTGCGAGAAAGGGAAACAGTAAGAGAATCAGGTAAGCCACAGGGATAGGTTGAGTAAGTACGCTACCGGGGTAAACGTAGAACGCCCCGTGAAAGTAACTCCGCGGGGCGTTAAAGCTTTCTTATTGGTGGTGACCTAGGCGCAATAGCGGTCGAAGGCCATCTTCAGGTTCTGGGCAATCACTTCCGCGGGCCGGCCCTCGATGTGGTGGCGTTCGAGGAAGTGAACCAGCTTTCCGTCCTTAAACAGGGCGATGCTGGGGCTGCTCGGGGGGTACGGCAGCAGGTGCTCGCGGGCCTGGGCGGTAGCTTCCCGGTCTACGCCGGCGAATACCGTGTACAGCCGGTCGGGCTTATGCTCGTGCTGGGCGGCGAGCTTGGCACCGGGGCGGGCGTTGGCGGCGGCACAACCGCAGACGGAGTTGACGACCAGCAGGGCGGTGCCTTCCTCCTGTCCGAGTGCGGCATCTACTTCACTGGCGGTATTAAGGGACTCAAAGCCATAGTTGGTCAGGTCCTTGGACATCGGGATGGTTAGCTCGACGGGGTACATATGCTGTTGTTTTCTTGTTCGGGGTTGTGTTATTTACAATTTGGTAGGGGGTTTGGTTGTTGTTGCGTCTTGGGGTTGTTGCGTTGTTGCGGTTTCCCGCAGGGCTCTTGCCCCATCGCTGCGCTCGGGTCAGCCAGGGAACCAATCGGGTGGAGGACCTCCGGGTCCGACCCGGGAGAGCAACAATCGCACCGGAGGTGCTCAACCCCTGGCACGCGTTACCCGAAACTACGGGCGGAGGACCTCCGGGTCCGACCCGGGATAGCAACAATCGCACCGGAGGTGCTCAACCCCTGGCACGCGTTACCCGAAACTACGGG
>NZ_QMEM01000019.1 GCF_003390915.1 Lewinella sp. IMCC34183
GGTGGCCGGGCTTCAGCCCGCCACTTGTCGATTCGCTGCAGAATGGCGCAGTCCCGGCGATTACCGGTCAGACCTTAGCCCGGGTACGGAGATGCGCAACTAAGTTGGCATCAGGCCGCGGGCTAAACTGCCAATGGCCGCCAACGAGGGCGCCTACGCTATCCGGGATCATTCGAGCACCGACTGCAGACCTGGAACACAAAGCTAGCCTTTGCGCCGCCAGTGAACATGGGACAAAACCCGCAGCGCCAGCGGAGGCTTTTGGCCCATTGAGAACGGCGGCGCAATGGCCGCTACCGTCACCCCAGCGCTTGTCTTTAACCACGGATCCCCCGGATTGACGTAGGCGCCGTGTTGGCGGACGTGGCCGACCCACCACGCTCTCATCTGGCGGATTGCGCCTTCTGCGGAGCGAAGCGCAGGTGGCCGGGCTTCAGCCCGCCACTTGTCGATTCGCTGCAGAATGGCGCAGTCCCGGCGATTTCCGGTCAGACCTTAGCCCGGGCACGGAGATGCGCAACTGAGATGGCATCAGCCCGCGGGCTAAACTGCCAATGGCCGCCAACGATTGCCTACCCGACGGCCGCCAACTCTAGCCACCACATCGGGTGCCAACGTTCACCACGGCCGCTTCTAAAGCAATAATAGCACTCAAAAGCTCAACCGGCGGCTGTACGTGGTAGGCGGTGTTGTGTGCATTTTTTAAATTAGCTAACGACCGTCATAGACATGCTCTCAAAAATAATCCAGGAATTTGCTATGTACAGTATTTTGTAACTGCTCTTATTTGAATTGGCTGATTCGTAAATGCTAGGTTTCATACCTTGATCCACCAAGAGAGGGAAGATTTGTTCGACAACAGGGACAGACGTGGTGACGTACAAACCATAATCCATACTGCTTCTAAATATGAAGCTTTCGTAATCAGTGAAAATACTTTCTATGCTTATTTTATTATCAAACGATTTACTTGTTATTTGCATAACATTTCGAATCAACTCATCCGGATTTCTAGCTGGTGATGTGAAATATAGAGACTTCAATCCTGAATTATGTATTAGTAATCTTGGATCCTCTTCCAATATCTCTATATATGATGTGACACCTGGAATTAACGAGTAGTCCTGTATTTCAGTAAATTTTAATCCAAAGTCTTTTTGTTGTAGATCGCTATTAAGCGTAAACCGTACTAGAATTTTGCAAGATTTCTTTTTTTCACCTAATAAAAAATTTAAAATTTCTATTTTACCATAGTCTTCAAACTCGTCATCATCATATAAATTATATAAGGAGGGGTGTAACAGTTTTTGTTCTAAGTTAGATAGCATTGCCTTAAGATTTGGTTCTTGGTGTAAATATCTTAGCACTATGGATTGACAATCGGTTTATGTTAAGATTCTTTCCATCCAATTGAGAAATTGAGAACGTAGGATTGGAGCCCATCAGCTGATTTGTACTTACCTATAGTTTATCACTATCCCTTCACTAGGTTGACCGATTTTTATGCTACTGAGGATTTTGGTTGTCGATGTCTTTGTAACGTATGGCCTAATTGCACACAACGAGGGCGCCTACGCAATCCGGGATCATTCGAGCACCGGCCCCAGGCTTGGAACACAAAGCTAGCCTTTGCGCCGGCAGTGAACATGGGACAAAACCCGCAGCGTAGCGGAGGCTTTTGACCCATTGAGAACGGCGGCGCAAAGGCCACTACCGTCACCCCAGGGCTTGTCTTCGACCACGGAGCCCCCGGATTGACGTAGGCGCCGTGTTGGCGGACGTGGCCGATGCACCTCGCTTTCCTCTGGCGGATTGCGCCTTCTGCGGAGCGAAGCGCAGGTGGCTGGGCTTTAGCCCGGCCACTTGTCGATTCGCTGCAGAATGGCGCAGTCCCGGCGGTTACCGGTCAGACCTTAGCCCGGGTACGGAGATGCGCAACTAAATTCGCATCAGGCCGCGGGCTAAAGTGCCAATGGCCGCCAACGGGGGCGCCACCGCAGGCCGGCTACCACCAACCAGCTCACCGGATCTCGACTAACCTTAAGGTAGCTTATAAAGACTTGATCGACACCCAAAAGCTTCATCGCCGGCTTGACGATGGCGCAATGTTGGCCGACGTCTATACTTTAATTTGTGATATATGATCTAGTTATTTAAAAGTACCGTCCCAATACAGTTCCTTCAATCATGTACTCATTTGAAAGCTGTTCATATTTATCTGCCTGCTGATCGGTAAATGCCAGTTTCCCCTCTCCCACTTTGCCTTTTCGAATGAAATTATCGTAGGTCTTCCATTGTTCTGGTTGTTCTCCAAACTTTGATTCATAGGTTTTCATAAATTTTAGAGATGTTCTGTTTATAACTCTATTCAATTTTGCCTTGTCTAAAGTTACATTTATGAAATCTGCTATTTTTCTCACTACTTCCTCTTTATTGTTAACAATATCTTCATAATTCAAATAAAGGATTTTTAACCCGTTTGGATTTTTGATCCAGTAAACATTGTAATCGAACCATTCCTTCATCTTGCGATCTATAAGATTGTCCAATTCAGCTTTCGGATCGTTATAGCTTCTAACGTGGTGAAGGAGCGAAACCAATACGTCTGGAAGGTCTCGAACGATGAATATGAACTTCCCTTTTTCAACCTCTTTCAAAATTTCATACTCATCGTGCGATTTGATTATTCTCCGTTCATCTAAATCTGGCATCTTTTTATTGTAATAGGCTGCAAATCGAAACCATGGAGAAACGTCGTATATATGGTCAAAATTCATTGTCCCTAAAGTAGTCATCTGATATAAAATCATCTGCATTAGGGTTGTGCCCGATTTCGGATAAGTCACAACGTATATATCTGTATCTCTTTCGCCGTAGTCTTGCATGAGCTTTCTCATGCGTGCTTTGATGAGAGCTTCATGAATTTTACTCTGCGCCTTTTCCAATTCGCCGATATTCGAGATCAAATTGTCATCAAAATTAAAGTCAAGTTGATTAATTTTTTTAATCAAGCCGTAATCCATGGTGTATTAATTAAATTACTTTGAAGAAATGCTATTTGAGGCCGCAATTGAGCTTTAGAACTCAGTCCACCTAAATCCAACCTTCTACAAATTCCTAATTCATCTATAAGTTTAAGCCGTCAGAAGAGAAGAACTCGAAACAGAACGGTTCATTCCCGAATCATAATGATAGTACATAACATGGGTAACTAGGGCATTGCAATTAATCTGTATTAGCTAGAAGAGTGTGGATGGATTGTTGCGGGCTATGATGTCGGCCAACGGGTGCGCCAACGCAGGCCGGCTTCCACCGACCAACATCTGAATCTCGACGAACTTTTTAATTCGAGTTTAAGCCTTGATCGACGCCCAAAAGCACCACCGCCGGCTTGACGATGGCGCAATGTTGGGCGATGATTTCTTTATAAGCTGTTAATCATCACAGTAAGTGTTTTGGGTCCTACCAATCCATCTTGAATCAACCCATGTTGTTGTTGATAATTTTTGATGGCATTTACAGTAGTTGAAGTAAAGTCACCGTCTACTTCACCAACTAAATATTTTTTATCATCCAAAAACTCCTCAATAATTTTCCTTTCACTCAAGCTATAGCGAAAATGATAATCGATTTCCTTTTTATTTCTTATGGTAATATTTGCATATGAATAATTATTTTCTTGACCTAATCGACTATATCTACTTTGTATTTGAGGATATTCCTCGCGCAGCCAACGTTCTTGTTCAGCTTGAATTTTTGGATACTCCTCGCGTATCCAACGTTCTTGTTCAGCCTGAATCTTTGGGTACTCTTCACGCATCCAACGATCGTGCTCATCCTGAAGGTCATCGAGTGATTGCCAATTCTGATTCCCAAGCTGATTGTCATCATATTGGGTATTGAAATCTGCACCTGAATCATATGAAATGTTATCATCTTTCTGACTTTCTAGTCTGTAATAGCTATCAATATCATAATATCTAGTCGATTCGTAATTAGGTGTGGTACTATACGTTGAATAATTATAGTTCGGTAAATAGTTGTTATTATCCGGCTCTATGATTCCCGGTGTACCGGTATATGGATTGACATTTGGTTTTGTAGTGTAATTATCTCTATTCGTGTCGTTTCTATTCGTTCTGTAGTGACCTTGAACTACAGTACCATTTTTTTTTACATATGGTCTAACGTAGTGGTTATTTGGATTAACCTGACTATGGAGACATACGCAACTTAAAATAAAAATGATTGCAAATAAATATTTCATAACAGATTAATTGAGGTTAAAGTAATGTATGTATGCTCTGACAAATAGTAAGTTTATAGAGCGGTTCATAAATGCATGTAAGGCGTGCTTCTTCGCATCCTAGCAATATAATTATAAATTGCAGAATCATCTAATCCTCGATAAGATTTTATTTCGGGCCGCCTCTGATGGCGGTCGTTTCGCCCAACGGGTGCGCCGGCGCGCCCCGGCTTTCCGAACTGGCCCGCGGATCACGGATCGCTCTAAGCTAGGAATAAAATTGTCATCGAAGGCAGTCTGCTTACCTGCCGGGGTGATGCTGGCGCAATGTTGGCTGATGTCCTTTTTCTTTTGGAGCGATAGCGACCTGTTTCTACGCGGTAGCGGCAGCCGTACTGCGTGAAACTGTTTCTGTACAACAGCGGCTTCTGTATTGCGGGGGGGACTGCTACTACGCAGTTGCTCTATCGAGATACTTCGGGCTAGAAATTAAAAAATGGCCTTATCGAATAATAGTGTTTTTTCTCAAAACTATGTTACCTTGATAAATACGTTATCCTAGTCCAGTCTTCATGAGATTGAATAAACCACTCGAAGGTGTCTATTATTTCAGTTAACTGGCAGCCGTACTCAAATTCAGGTTTTTCAGATCTTGGCACTTTGCAATTGTAGACAAAATTGACAACAGAACGGTTTTGATCAATTTGAATTCTTAAAGTCTTAGTGAAATTCAACGCCATATCGCTTGGAAGGGAAATCAGTAGCGATCGATATGATGTACCAGCATAAATATATTTTGAATAACCTTTTTCTATTACATACCTAATCAATGACCTAATTGGTCTAAGCTTATATCCATTTTCAATCATTAAATCAAAAATTGAGAAAATTTTTTCCCAACTCCTTTCCAAGTCAGATTCGGATACTATATCTTCTGGTAATCTCATAAGGATACATCGCTTAATTATCCTGCTTATTATAGATATATAATGTAAGGTGCGGACTGTCAATGGTCATAAGGTTTCAAATATAAGCTTTGTAAACGACAACCATCTGCTTCAAGGAGTTTTATCATAATCCATTTTAATTTTACTCTTATACCCAATAATTAAGCTTTACGGCAAGTGCGGCAATGGATGTCAGCCAACGATTGCCTACCCGACGGCCGCCATAACCAGCAAACACTGCGGGTGCCGGCATTAATGATACGCGCTTCTAAAGCTATGATAGCACCCAAGAACTTAACCGGCGGCTGTACGTGGTAGGCGGTGTTGGGCGAATTTATTTCCATCCTGTTGAATTATGCATTTCAATAAAGTGATTTGCATAATCTGGATCTAATGATAGGATTTCCAAAAGGTTGTCAGCGTACCTAAACTTTCGATCTAAATTCTCAAACATGCTTACATACACTTTGTCATCTCCCTCCTCGCAATTTAATATTACGCAACCATAGTCATAGAATGAAGCAATAGCTAAATAACCATTATTCAAAATTGAGCTACGAAAAAAGCTGTCTAGATTGGACGCCACAATATCGTTTAACTTATTGTCTTCAGTTATCCTTTCGAATGATATAGCGTTATTGTGTGTATATATATTGATAAAGTATTTGTACTGCACGAACCATTTGTAATGTGTCGGTAGTTTGACTTTTAGCTGTTTCTCAACTCCATGTAGATAACTTTCTGTTATTTGGCTAGGAATAAGCTTCCATGCAGCAAAGCCATCACCATACGGATTCTCGATCAACTCGTTGTGCATCTCTCTAGGCACCATTTCATTGAGACTGATCAGGGTCAAAGGACGCTTTTTCATGTCTTCGTAGATTAGGTCTACTGCGTTGTAAATTTTTAATTTTGTAACCATTTATACCTTCTATTGAATTTATATCAGTCAAGAGATGATAAACACTCCATTTTGTAATTCAATCATAGATTCCATCTGACCATTCCATTTTATCTTATCAGAATCAACTGCAAATTTTACGGCTCTTTTTATTAAGGATGGTGTTATGGAGAAAAATTTTGATCCGTCTTGCGTATGGTCCTTTTCCTCGAGGTTAGTGACTAATGTAATATGACTATTTGGCTCGTCGACTAGTCCAATACCTACATGGGTTTGCATGCTTTGATAGTCTATCCGTACCGTCCAATAGTAGCGAATTGAATCTACGGTTATTTTTCGAATTCCTTTTTTGGGCAATGACATCTCTGTAGAGTATGGTGGTTGTTTCGCCCAACGGTTGCCTACCCGACGGCCGCCTTTACCAGTCAGCACAACTGGTATTCGAAATCTTTTGGACACTTTTAAAGCGATAATAGCACCAACAAACCTAACCGGCGGCTGTGCGTGGTAGGCGGTGTTCGGCGAATAATCTTTGTTTTAAATTTGACCTATATATGCTATAGGTCTAAATCTCTGTTCAACAGTGACCAAATCTGAAATTAAAGGCAAGCAATCGTCGAGACTTCGGTAACAGTAGGGTGCATCTGTTTTAATTGATTCGTTTTTGATTGGTTCAGGAATATATATTTTTCCTCGTAGCTCATCATAATCATAAGAAGATGACAGCTTTTTAGCTTCAGATCTTGACATGGTCCTCCCAGTCCCATGGCACATCGAATTGTAAACTTTGGCGACTTCTTCATTTCCTCTAATAGTTACTATATCTCCAACCATATTTGATGGGACAACTGTCAATTCACCCGGCGTTAGTTTTGCCGCTCCCTTTCTTATTATGACATAGTCATCTATAATTTCAAAATGATTATGGTTCTTGTCTAATATTACTTCTGTTTTTCCAAAATATTTCTCTACTGACTTTAATACTGCGGACCTGTTGTCACTTGCCCATTGACACACCGATTCAAACGTAACGTCGAATTCATCAGGTTTATCGATCAAATGGTCGACAAGTTGCGACTCATTCCTTGATCCAGTATGAATAAGAAAATACACACTGTCATCATTATAGTCGGCAATAGCATCCAAGAAATGGTTGCCTGAACCAAGATCTCCAAGCTTTCCTTTATTCTTTTTTAAGTCATTGTACACAGAGTCCCAAGCTCTTTTGTCAAAATCATTCATGGACAGTCTAGACTTTGCCAATAGCATTCCACAGCCACAATCAGAAACCGCAAATCTTCTCCAGTCATGCTGATAAGTCTTGACTACTGTGCCTGTAGGGAGCGGCGATTTGCCTGGACATGCATCTGGGAAAAATATAATCTCTTCAGCCTTTAGACCGTAAGGGATCCAGTTGTACAGTTCGTATAATGGTTCGGCTGAATAATTTTGAATCTTCATCAGTGCTAAAGTTTGGCTCTCTAAGGTGTGTCTTCTTCTTCTTCTTTTTTAGAGCTGTTTGTGTGTTTAGTTTCGCCGAACGATTGCGCCAACGCAGGCCGGCTTCACCGATTAGGTATCGGATGTGTAGGTTTCTTTCGTAGTCGGTAAAACATACTCGACACCCAAAACCACCACCGCCGGTTTGACGATGGCGCGGTGTTCGGCGCATAATTTTTTAAATATACTTAAACCACAATAACTTAGTCAGATCAGAAATACTGTTCCTTTTTAATTTCAGGATGCAGATATTAGCTCAATCGGGAATCTTTCAAGATGTTAACCTGAAGGCAATTATTCAGTGTCACTATACCTTTTGAGTAATTCTTTTTCCTTTTTCGTCAAGCTTTGAAATCCTTCAGCTTTTATTTTTTCCAAAATGTCGTCAACTCTCGAATCCTGACTTTTAGCAAGTTTTACCTTTGGCTTGCTAATGCCCCAATTATTTGTGAGTAGTATTTCCGGGCGCGTATAAATCATATATAAGAACCAGATTATAGGAATTATTAAAATGAGTAAAACCCACCAATTTGTATACACTGCTATAGGGTCAATAAATAGAGTTGCTGTGACTCCAGTAAGTATTCCACCGAGATGGGCTTCGTGCCCAATATTATCCGATTGGGATTTGATACCAACGATTGATATTGCTACTAATAAAAGTCCAAATATCCAACTTTTGATTCCAATGGGTAATATTACAAAGCCAATTTCGCTCAACGGGAACAACAATATTGATGCGGCGATAACACCACTTACCCCTCCTGATGCTCCAACTGCTGTATAATCTCCATGATTTCTATGTATTAAAAGCGAAAACAAGCTCCCTCCTAACATTGAAAAAAAATACGTCATAACAAAATTCACAATACCAAAAATAATCTCCAGACTATACGAAAACGAGAGCAACGCCCCCATGTTAAAGGCAAAATGAATCCAGTTCGCATGAACGAATCCAGATGATATAAGTCTATAATATTCTTTGTCAATTAAAATCCTGTCTACATCAAATTTATATTTCTCTTGGTAAGTTGAACGAGTTAAACCAGCGTATGTAACTAATCCTGTAATAATCAATATAACCGTTCCTGCTACTCCTTGATCCATGAATTTTAGTTACTGAGGTTTACGAGTTGATGATGAATTGCTCAAATCTACTTTGAGCAAACGACTTTTGACTGATCTAGTATTGTGTGGTGGTAGTTGCGCCGAACGAGGGCGCCTACGCAATCCGGGATCATTCGAGCACCGGCGCCAGGCTTGGAATACAAAGCTAGCCTTTGCGCCGCCAGTGAACATGGGACAAAACCCGGAGCGCAGCGCAGGCTTTTGGCCCATTGAGAACGGCGGGGCGATGGCCACTACCGTCACCCTAGTGCTTGTCTTTGACCACGGAGCCCCCGGATTGACGTAGGCGCCGTGTTGGCGGACGTGGCCGACGCACCCTGCTTTCCTCTGGCGGATTGCGCCTTCTGCGGAGC
>NZ_QMEM01000001.1 GCF_003390915.1 Lewinella sp. IMCC34183
GCGGATTACCCACAGATTTGCTCAGATTTTCCCGCAGGGCAATGGATTTCGCGGATTGGCGACTGGCGCTGCGCGCCGCCGTAGCTCGAGAAAGCGTATCCACTGCAATTTAGTTTTCTCGTTGGCGATTCTAACGCACGCGTTGCTTTGGTCTCACTGCGGATTGGCTGCGCCGGTGGATTGGTTTCGCGGATTTGGCGCGGATTTGCCGGCAAGGCTCCGGTTTCTCACAGATCGACTGCGCCGCGCGGATTACCCACAGATTTGCTCAGATTTTCCCGCAGGGCAATGGATTTCGCGGATTGGCGACTGGCGCTCCACGCCGTCGTGCAGCTCAGGGCTATTGCAAACCTCGACCCCAGGTGGTTGGGCGCTTTAGTGTTACGGCATGTTTGTAGTTTACCACGGATTGCTTGCGCCTGCGGATGGGTTTCGCGGATGGGGCACGGATTTTTTCCGCACAACTACGTTTCACGCAGATCGGCTGCGCCACCCGGATTTCCCGCAGATTTCCCCGAAGGCTACTGGATTTCGCGAATGGGCGATCGGTGCTGCGCGCCACCGTATCCGTCATAGTGCCGTATAGGGCCTGCTGAAAAACAAATGAGCATTGTGTCTCGCAGACATCACGAACGCCGTGGCATCTCCGTGGAAAGCTCTGCGCAGCGCAGCCCCTGTGATAAACGCTGTCACGCACCCACCCAAGCGAAGCAAGGGGCAAATGTGCCTCGAGCAAACCCGACAACGCAACAACTCACCAATCTGTGGAAAGCTCTGCGCAGCGCAGCCCCTGTGGTAAAAACCTTTCACGCACCGACCCAAGCGTAGCGAGGGGCAAGTGTGCCACAAGCAAACCCGACAACGCAACAACTCACCAATCTGTGGAAAGCTCTGCGCAGCGCAGCCCCTGTGGTAAAAACCTGTCACGCACCCACCCAAGCGAAGCGAGGGGCAAGTGTGCCGCAAGCAAACCCGACAACGCAACAACTCACCAACCCAAACAACTAGATTTCTAAAGAATTCAACGACTTTTGTCCTGCTTCGTTATTACCCTAAACCACCGCCACCGGTATGATCGATCTTCCCGTAGCATCCGCCCGCCCCGAACGCCAACGCAAGCCCGACTGGCTGCGCGTCAAACTCCCGATCGGGCCCGACTACAAGCGGGTGCGGAAGCTGGTCGACGAGTACCAGCTCAACACCATCTGCCAGAGCGGCAACTGCCCGAACATGGGCGAATGCTGGGGGGCCGGTACCGCCACCTTCATGATCTTGGGCAACGTCTGTACCCGTTCGTGCAGCTTCTGCGCCGTGAAGACCGGCCGGCCCACCGAGTACGACGTCGACGAGCCCCGCCGCGTGGCCGAGGCCATCGACCTGATGCAGGTGAAGCACGCCGTGCTCACCTCCGTCAACCGCGATGAGCTCAAGGACCGCGGCGCCGAGATCTGGTACCAGACCGTCCGCCACATTAAGGAGCGGACCCCCCAGGTGACCATCGAAACCCTCATTCCCGACGTGCGCGGTAACTGGGATGCCCTTTACCGTATGATCGACGGTGGCCAGGAAGTAGTCAGCCATAACATGGAAACCGTCGAGGAGCTCTACCGCAAGGTCCGTCCCCAGGGTCGCTACCACCGCAGCCTCGAGGAGCTGAAGCGCATCAAGGACGCCGGGAAGCGCACAAAGACCGGCTTCATGGTCGGCCTCGGCGAAACGGAAGAACAAGTCGACCGCATCCTCGACGACCTCGCAAACGTCGGTGTCGACGTCGTGACCATCGGACAGTACCTGCAACCCACCGCCATGCACCTGGCCGTTGACAGTTTCGTCACCCCGGATACGTTCGCGCACTACAAGGCGCTGGGAATGGAGAAAGGCTTCGACTTCGTCGAGAGCGGCCCGCTGGTGCGGAGCAGCTACCATGCGGAGCGGCACCTCTAAATTTCAAATTTGAGATTTAAAATTTCAAATTCTCGGAAGCTAGTTCCCATCCATACCCTGGTCTTCCTGAGGATCGCCTTGGGACTGCTCGGAGCCGGCGACATCCTCGGCAACGGGGTCTACTACCACTGGTATCTCGACGCCTTTTCCGGCTTCACCTTCCGTTACTTTGGCTTCGAGTGGGTGCATCCGCTGCCGGAGCCGCTGCTTAGTCTGTTCTTCGTCGTGGGGTTTCTGGCCGGCATCGCCGTGGCCCTGGGCTGGCGCTTCCGGGTGACGGCACCTCTGTTCGCCGCCTGCTTCACCTATCTCTTTCTGCTGGAGAAGGCCCACTACCTCAACCACGCCTACCTGTTCATGTGGTTGGCCTGGCTGCTCGTGCTTACCCCGGCCTGGCGGGAGTGGTCGCTCGACGTGCGGCGCGACCCAAGCCAGTGGTCGCCCGTAGCGCCGCGCTGGAGCGTGTGGGTGTTTCCGCTGCTGATGGGGCTGGTCTACTTCTTCGGCGGCATCAACAAAATCAATTACGACTGGCTCATCGAAGCCATGCCGCTCCACCTGTGGCTGGAACGCCGCGGGAACATGCCCGTGCTGGGACCCCTCTTCGAGCTGCGGGAAACCGCCTACCTGATGGCCTGGGGCGGGATGCTGCTGGACCTCTCGGCCCCTTTCCTCCTGCTGCACCGGCAGCTGCGGTGGGTGGCGCTGGGACTGCTGCTCTTCTTCCACGCCACCAACCACCTGATCTTCAACATCGGGATCTTCCCCTACCTGTCGCTGGTGCTGACGAGTATGTTCTTCGCGCCCGACTGGCCCCTGCGTCTCGTGAACGGGATCGCCCGCCGCAGCCCCCGCGTCGCCCGCTGGCAACGCAACTGGCGCGCGCCCCTGACCCATCCCGTTGCTCCGGGTACCCTCTGGCACCCGCGCCCCGCCGCCCTGGCCGTACTGGTGGCCGTGCACGTTTTTCTGCCCCTCCGCAACTGGCTCTTTGCCTCCGACGTCAACTGGACCGAGGAGGGCCACCGCTACAGCTGGCGCATGATGCTGCGCAGCAAGCAGGGCCGCGGCATCTACCGCGTGGTCGACCCGGCGGGCGAGGTGCGGATCGTGAACCCCCGCGACAGTCTCGATGCCCGGCAGTACACCAAGCTGGTCACCCACCCCGACATGATCCTCCAGTACGCCCACCACCTCCGCGACGTGGCGCCCGGACCGGTCCGTGTCTACGGCGACTTCCAGGTGCGCCTCAACGGGCGGCAGCGGCAGGAATTTATCGATCCCGAGGTAGACTTGGCTACGCTGGAGTGGCGCTGGCTCGGTAGCAAGCCCTGGATCCGGACCGAGGATCAGAGCGTGGAGAGGTAACGGTCACCGCGGTCGCAGATGATGGCGACGATCAGGCCCGCGTCGAGTCCTTCCGCAAGGCGTAGGGCCGCCGCCGTGGCACCACCCGAGCTCATGCCGGCGAACACGCCGCATTCCGTGGCCAGGCGGGCGCTTGTGGCGGTAGCTTCCTCCTCGCTCACGTCGATCTTCTGGTCCACGACGGTCTCGTCGTAGATGGCCGGCAAAAATTCCGGGCTCCAGCGGCGTATACCCGGGATGCTGCTGCCGTCGGTGGGCTGTACACCCACGATCTGCACCGCGGCCGATTGCTCGTGCAGGTAGCGGCCCGTCCCGGTGATCGTGCCGGTGGTACCCATGCTGCTCACGAAGTGGGTGACCTGTCCGTCGGTGTCGCGCCAGATTTCGGGGCCCGTGCTGCGGTAGTGCGCCATCCAGTTATCGTCGTTGCTGAACTGGTTGAGCTGCACGTAGTCGCCGCTATCTTCCATCTCCTGGGCCAGCTCGCGGCTGTACTCGATGGTGCGGGTGGCGGGGGTAAGGATCACCTCGGCACCGTAGGCCCGCATGGTCTTGATGCGCTCCTCGGTGCTGTTTTCGGGCATGATGAGGGTCACGGGAATCTTCAGTTTGGCCGCGATCATGGCGATGGCGATGCCGGTGTTACCGCTGGTGGCTTCGACGATCCGTTTGCCGCCGTCCAGATCGCCGCGCTCCCGTGCGCCCAGGATCATGCTCAGTGCGGCGCGGTCCTTGACGGAGCCGCCGGGGTTCTGTCCCTCCAGCTTGCCGTAGAGTTTGATGGCGGGATTGTCCTGCAGGTTGGACAAGTCGACGAGGGGGGTGTTCCCGATCAGGGAGAAGAGGTCGCGGCTCATGGGTCGAAGTTGAGGTAGGGCAACAGCGCGGCTAGGGTTTCGGTGGAGACGGCCCGCACTTTTTTCAGGTCCTCGGCCGAAGCGAAGGGGCCGTGGTTCTGCCGGTAGCGCACGATGATCTGGGCGGTACGCCGGTCGAGGTAGGGGTGAGAGGCAAGGGCCTGGGCGTCCAGCCGGTTCACCCGCAGGGGCCGGGAGATGCCGCTCACGCGGAGCTGCGGCACGATGCGCTGGTACACGGAATCGGGCAGGCCGTAGGTTTCCGCGACCTGCTCCACGGATGCAAAGCCCCCCAGCCGGTCGCGGTAGCCGACGATGCGGGCGGCCCGGGTGGGGCCGATGCCGGGGAGTTGCGTCCAGGCTTCCGCATCGGCGCGGTTGATGTCGAGGGGGGCGGCAGCGGCTACGGGGGCGGGGCGGCGCGGCGCGGGTGCGGTGGAATCGGGAAGAGAAATAGCGACCAGGCTCAGCAGCCCGCGGACTTGGGTGCTGTCCAAAGCGCGGACCCGGAGGAGGTCTTCGGGTTGGCGGAAGGTTAGGGGGCGGTAGCTGCGGTACTTCACCAGGGCGTTGGCCTGCCGCTCGGTGAAGCCGAGCAGTTGCAGGCTGTCGGCGGAAAGGGTGTTGGGGTCGAAGGTGAAACGTTGGGGCGGGGGCGGCGCGGGTTCTTCCCCTGCCGGTGGTGACGGCACGGACGGTCGCTGCGGATAGCGGGCCCAGGTAGCCAGCCGATCGGCCTGCTCGGGGCGCAGGACGCGCAGCCGGCGGAAGTCGTCGGCCGTCCGGAACGGACGCTTTTGCCGGTAGCGGAGGACGGCCGTGGCCTGTCGCCCGGTAAGCCCGAGTTGCTGCAGATCGGTGGCCGTTACGGTATTCGCATCGAAGGGGAAGGGTTCGGCTGCGGCGGTCGCTGTCGTGGGTGCTGGCTGGTCGGCTTGCCGTAACCGCTCGGCGGCGGCCAACAGGGCGGCGTCGTCGGCACCGAAGTCCGGGGGCGCGGAGGCGGGCCACCACCGGCTGGCGAAGTAGCCGCCGATCAGAATGGCGAGCAGCGCGATCAGTCCGCCGCGCTGCGCGCGGGTATAGGCCCAGGGTGGGGGAGGAGAGCCGCCCGCCATCAGCCCGCCAGTGGTAACCGGAGAAAGGCACAGAGCACGCCGCCCATCAGGGCCAGCGTGATCGCCCAGTAGCCGACGTGGATCAGCACGTAATTCCACCTGCGCCGCTCGAAGAGGGCGTTGATGGCGAAAATCGGGCCGACGAAGGCGAGGGCGATCTCGAGGCCTTGAAAGACCCCGTGCCCGAAGCTACGGTGGTTGGTCAGCAGTCCGCTGCTGGCGTCCAGTTCCGCGAGTTGGTTCATGAGCGGGCTGCCCGCTTCCGCGAAGCCTTCTTGGTTGAGGAGCAGACCGGCGATGGCCATCTGGTGGATGACAAAAAATTGCAGGACAACGGTGATGACCAGGCTGAAGAGGTACGTCATGCCGAAGATTACCGCCATATTGCCGCCGCGCAGCCGTTCGGGATTGAGTCCGGTAGCGCGCATCCACATTCCGCCCACTACCCGCTCGTTGTAGTAGACGGAGCCGACAAGCAGGGGGATGAGGGCCGTGGCCGGAAAGAGCCACCAATTCATCGTTCTTTGTGTTTAATGGGTGAGTGGAAAGTGAAGCTAACAAAAATACGGGAGCCACGCCAATCCCGGTTCCGCCGCGCAAACAACCGCCCGTTAATTGTAATCCCCGTCCGAATCGTTGTAAATTTGGGCTTTTCCAACAAATAGGTCTATGATCAAACGGCTGCACATCAGTAACTACGCCATCATCGAGGAGCTGACGCTGGACTTCGCCGACGGGCTCAGCATCATCACCGGCGAAACGGGCGCGGGAAAATCGATCGTACTGGGGGCGCTCAACCTGATTTTGGGCGGCCGGGCGGATACCAAGACCCTCTTCGACGACAGCCAGAAGTGCGTCATCGAGGGACGCTTCGACATCGCCGCCTACGACCTGAAGGCTTTCTTCGCGGAGAATGACCTTGACTACGACCCCGAACTGATTATCCGCCGCGAGATCACCCCCTCCGGCAAGAGCCGTGCCTTCGTCAACGACACGCCGGCCAACCTGAAGGTGCTGCAGCAACTGGGCGCCGTCCTGATCGACCTGCACCAGCAATTCGACACGCTGTACATCAACAATAGCGACTTCCAGCTGGAACTGCTCGATGCCCTCGCCGGCCAGGGAGTAGCCGTGACGGCCTACCGGGCCGACTACCAGCGGTTGCAGGCGGTGCGCCGCAAGCTTAATCAGCTGCAGGAGGAGCAGGCCCAGGCCCGCCGCGAGCAGGAGTTCCTGGAGTTTCAGGTCAACGAACTGGAGCAGGCCGCCCTGCGCCCCGACGAGCAGGAGGACCTGGAAGGCGAGCAGCATCGCCTGAGTAACGCCGAGGAGATCAAGCAGATCACCTCCGGTGCCTTCCGCTACCTGACCGAGGACGACGAATCCGTCACCGATCGCCTGCTGTCCATTTCCAACAAGCTGATGCCCCTGGCCGCGGGAGATCCTAAACTCCGGGAGATCACGGACCGCTTCGAAAGCATCCGTCTGGAACTTGAGGAAGTTTCCTCCGATCTGGAAGCCTTCGGCGAGGATACCGACATCAGCCCCGAGCGGCTGGAAGAAGTGGAGGAGCGCCTAAACGTCATCTACCGCCTGCAGACGAAGCACAGCGTGAAGACCGTCGCGGAGCTGATAGCCATCTACACCGACCTGTCGGGCCGGCTCGACCATTTCTCCGACCTGGACGGTCAGATCAACAAGCTCGAAAAGGAGCGCGAAAAGCTGCTGGCCGATCTGCAGCGGCAGGGCCTGATCCTGCGCAAGGAGCGCGAGCGCATTGCTCCCAACTTCGGCAAGCAGGTCCAGACGCAGCTGTCCGACCTCAGCATGCCCAACGCCCAGCTGAAGGTGGACTTCACACCGCTACCCCAGCCGGGACCCCACGGCCTCGACGAGGTGCGCTTTCTTTTTTCCGCCAACAAGGGCGGTAAGCTGCAGGCCATCAAGGATGCCGCCTCGGGTGGTGAGATGTCGCGCCTTGCGCTCGTCACCAAGAGCCTGGTCGCTTCCGCCATGGAGCTGCCCACCCTGATCTTCGATGAAATCGACGCCGGCGTCAGCGGCGACGTCGCCCAGCGCATGGGCCGCATCCTCACGGACCTGAGCAAGCACCACCAGGTGGTGGTCATCACGCACTCGCCCCAGGTGGCCAGCCGGGCCCACCGCCACTACTTCGTCTACAAGACCGACAAGTCCGACGCCGACCGCACGATCACCCGCGTCCGTGAACTGGACCGCGACGAGCGGGTGCGGGCTATCGCTACCATGCTCAGCCAGAACCCGCCTAGTGAGTCTGCGCTTAAGAATGCTAAGGAGTTGATTGAGGCTGTTTAGCCCGTGATGAGGGTCTCTGACCCGATCCACACCCAAGCGGAGCGAGGGGCTGGTTAGTCCGTGATGAGGGTTTCTGATCCGATCTACACCCAAGCGGAGCGAGGGGCTGGTTAGTCCGTGATGAGGGTTTCTGATCCAATACACACTCGAGCGGAGCGAGGGGCTAGTGATTAAAGGCGGGATTGTGGGGTTCTCTTCCGACCGTGTGTCGTGCCCCGTGAGGCTACATCGCGCCGGAGGCGCTCAACCCTTACGAGATGGCCCGTGCATTTCTATCGCGCCGGAGGGGCTCAACCCGCTATGGAACCGTTACGCATAAAAAAATGATAGCCCGGGTTCAAGTCCTTTGCGGTCGACTACAATCCGAGTGCGGCAGGGAGTTCATCGTGCAACTGAGAGGTACCGTATTCCGCGGAATGTTCTTTACTGGGAACATCCTATCGACTAGCCGTAAGCACCCCATACCGGATAGCACCACTAGCAAAGCCCTTCCGCATATACTTCATCGCCCAGGCTCCCATAATGGTCCCCTTGCCGGCGCGGACCAGCCCTGGCCAGTTGCGCGGATCCAGTCCGCTGCGGATCACCGCGCCCCAGAAGGGCTCCACGGAGTCGGACCAGTCGTCGGTGCGGAGATTGGTCAGCCCGGCCTCGGCGGCCGCCGCCTCGAGCTCGGAGACGCTGACCAGGGGCGGGAGGTGGTAAAGGTCGCAGATCTGCTGCAGGGTATACTGGTCGGAGGGGGAGAGGTAGGGGGGCTCGTCGCGGTGGCACCAGGTGGCCATCAGCAATTTCCCGCCGGGGCGCAGCAGACTCCGAAACAGCCGGAAGAGTTGCACCTTATCTTCCATATGCTCGGCGGACTCCATGCTCCAGATCAGGTCGAAGCGGCCGGTCACCTCGGGGTCGAGGTCGTAAACGTTCTTGGCGATCAGGTTCAGGCGGTCAGACAGGCCCGCCTCGCGGTTATAGCCGTTGCCGCGGTGAGCCTGTACGGGACTCAGCGTGACGCCGATACCCTCCGCGTCGGGGTAGCGCAGGGCCAGGTACCGGCTGCTGCCCCCCACGCCGCAGCCGGCGTCGAGAAAGCGCTGGACATCCGATGTGGGGGCTACGCCCCACTCCAATAGTGCGTCGATCATGTCGAGTTGGGCCTGCTGGTGGGAGACTTTCCGCTTGCCGTCGGGGCCGTAGTAGCCGTGGTGCATCTGTTCACCCCAGGTGTCCAGCCACAGCGGGGTGGACCGGTCGTAAAAGTCCCGAATGCGCTCGTTGAGTTCTTCCATAGGTCAGCGGCGGCGGCGCAGGATGGCCCGTCCGATGAAGAAGACGGCGACGGCACCGAGGCCGTACAGTACGGCCTTCTGCTCCTTGTTGAGGGGTTGTTGCTCGCCTTCCACGCCGCGTAGCGGAGCGGTGACGTGGGCCAGCAGCGCCATCGGAATGAACAGGAAGCCGGCGGTAGAACCCACCAGCACGCGGCCGGTGAGCAGGAGGTTACGGCCGAGCCAGCCGCCCTCGGGTTCGTGGGCGGTAAGGGCGCGCGAGCGGCGCGGACCGGCCTTGGCACTTGGACCGGGGGCGGGCTTGGTGCCCACGATCGCGATACCGTAGCGTTCGTTCGCCTGCCACTGCGGCCGTACGTATACCCAGTCGATATCAGTGAAGCCGGCAGTTTGGAAGTAAAGATGGTAGTCGTTTTCCGGCGGAAACAGCATCCAGGCGTTTGCGATGAACTTGCTGACCGGATTGACGGGTTCGATGGGGCCGATCATGAGTGCCTGACCGCCCTCCTTGACCACGCGGTAGGCCTCGAAGATCCCCTGCTGGGGGTCGGGCCAGTACTCGATGGAGCCGGCGGAAACATACCGGTCGAAGGTATCGTCGGGGAAGGGCAGGTGCTCGGCGTCACCGAGGCGGAAGCGGCAGTTTTCCAGTTCCGGTTTGACCATGGCGCGCTCCATTTGCTGGGGGCTCTGGTCGAGACAGATGACGTTGCGGGCGGGTACCCGCTGCACGATGCCCTGGGTAGTGAACCCGGTACCCGAACCTACATCCAGCACCTTTAGCTTGTCGGGCTCGGACCAGTCCACGATGTCGAGGGCCTTCTCCCGCATGGGCTCGGTCCAGAACAGGGGGTTAACCAGCTTATCGTAAAAGTTGGACAGGTAGCGGTAAAACCAGAAGGCTTCCCGCTTGTGCTGCATTAGTCTCATGGGCGAATCAGTTGCTCCATGTAATACGCCAGCCGGCCCTTTGTTCGCGCCAATCTTTCGCCATCGGAACAACACGGCCTCCGCACCTGCGTTCCCGCCATTAACTCTACCTTGGCGTTTAATCCACCCCGACCTTGGCAAACGAATTAGTCAAACGCGATTCTTCCTGGCTGGAATTCAACGCGCGGGTACTGCAGGAAGCTGCCGACCCCCGCGTCCCGTTATATGAACGGATCCGGTTTCTGGCCATCTACAGCTCCAACCTGGACGAATTTTACCGCGTACGGGTATCGTCGCTGCGTCAGTTCAAGAAGCTGCCGAAGAACGAGCGGCGCCGCCTGTTCACCTTCCGGCCGAAGCGGGAGCTGAAGAACATCCGCCGCACCGTGTACCGGCAGCAGGAGGAGTTCGGGCGCATCTTCCGCGATGAGATCCTGCCCCAGCTGGTAGACGAGAACATCCACCTGATCCACTCCGACCAGATGGACGATGCCCAGCGCGCCTTTGCCGCCGAGCACTTCGACCACAACATCAAGCCCCACCTGGAGCTCCACTGGCTCCCCACCGAGGACGAGCAGGAAGCCGGTCATGAACTCCCCTTCCTGGACGACGGCCAGCTCTGCCTCGCCGTGAGCCTCAACGAGCCCGAAGCCGAGGAAACCGGCGAGGTGGCCCTGGTGCCGCTGCCCGTCGACCGCACGGGGCGTTTTTTGGTACTGCCCAGTCCGGAGGACGACCCGGAAGGCTACTACGTGATCTTCACCGACAGCGTGGTGCGCGCCAACCTGGGCCGGTGGATGGACCGACGGGTCGACTTCGGCTACAGTTTCAAGCTCAGCCGCGACGCGGAACTCTACATCGACAATGAGTTCGACGGCGACCTCCTCCGCAAGATCGAGCACAGCCTGGCCACGCGCGACACCGGCCTGCCTACCCGCTTCCTCTACGACGGCGACATGCCCAGTTGGATGCTCAACCGCCTCAAGAGGGCCCTGCACTTGTCGAAGTACGATATGATCCCCGGGGCGCGCTACCACAACTTCAACGACTTCTTCACCTTCCCGCAGCCCCCCGGCCGGGAGTACCTGGCGTACGAACCGCTGCCCCCGCTGCCGCACCTGAAGCTGGAAAACGCCACCAGCATCATGGACGTGATCCAGGCGACCGACGTGCTGCTGAGCTTTCCGTACCAGAAGTACGATTACGTACCGCAGCTGATCCGCGAGGCCGCCGATCACCCGGAAGTGCGCAAGATCCGCATTACGCTGTACCGGGTGGCCAAGAGGTCGCAGGTCGTCAGCAACCTGCTCTACGCCCTGCAGCAGGGTAAGCAGGTGGAGGCTTTCGTGGAGGCCAAGGCCCGCTTCGATGAGGCCAGCAACCTTTACTGGGGTAAGGAAATGACCGAGGCAGGTGCCTACGTGCGGTACAGCTATCCGGCCGTCAAGGTCCACACTAAACTGCTACACATCGAGCGGCGTACCGAGGAGGGTGACACGATCCACTACAGCTACATCGGCACGGGCAACTTTAACGAGAAAACGGCCAAACTTTACACGGACCACGCCCTGCTGACCGCGCGCCCCGCCCTGGGTAAGGACGTCGAGCGGGTCTTCGACCTGCTACGGGGCAGGCTCATCCTGCCCCGCTGCAAGCACCTGCTGGTCGCCCCCTTCAATATGGAGGAGGAATTTTTGGACCTGATCGACCACGAGATCGAGATCGCTCGCGAGGGAGGCCACGCCTACATTTTCCTGAAAATGAACAGCCTCGAGGAAGAGACCATGATCGCGAAGATCCGGGAGGCCGCGCGGGCCGGGGTACAGGTACGGCTGATCGTGCGCGGCATCTGCCGGCTGGTCCCCGGACCAAAGGAGCACATCAAGATCATCAGCATCATCGACCGCTTTCTGGAGCACGCCCGCATTTTCATCTTCGGCAATAACGGAGCCGAAAAGGTGTACATGGGCTCGGCCGACTGGATGAACCGCAACCTGTACCGGCGGGTGGAGGTGGTGACGCCGATCTACGACCACCTCATCAAGCTAGAGCTGCGCCGCATCATGGATATGCAGTGGCGCGATAACCAGCGCGCGCGGCACATTTCCGAGCGGGAGCTTAATCGCTACCGAAAAGCGGGGCCCGATGCCGGTACCTTCCGGGCACAGCAGGATATCTACGACTATTTCCGCCGCCAACTCGACGGGGCATGAACTTCCTGGCGCACCTGACGCTCTCCCACTTTTCGGCCGACCTCCAGGTCGGTAACTTCGTCGGCGACTTTATCCGGGGCCGGGAACTGGCGCAAC
Organism: Lewinella sp. IMCC34183; assembly: GCF_003390915.1. Classification (GTDB taxonomy): domain Bacteria; phylum Bacteroidota; class Bacteroidia; order Chitinophagales; family Saprospiraceae; genus Neolewinella. The sequence continues at coordinate 12,147 of NZ_QMEM01000001.1, forward strand.
TGCCACCGGGCATCCGCCGGGGCGTATTGATGCACCGCGCCATTGACGCGCTCACCGATGCCGATCCCGACGTGCGGGCCCTGAACGCCCGCATCCGCGAACGCCACGGACGGTACGCGCCGGTGGTCAGTGACGTGGCCTTCGACCACTTTCTGTACCTCAATTGGGATCGGTTCGGTCCCGCCCCCTTCGATGAGTTTACGGCGCAGGTATATCGCCGGCTCGACGCGGCCCGCGACGACATGCCAATGCGTATCTGCGGTCATATCGACGCGATCGTGCGGCACGAGTGGCTGGGTATGTACGCGACGCAAAACGGCATGCGCGACGTCTTCCGCCGTATGACGCCGCGGCTCAGCCGGCCGGAGCTGGTCCGGGATGCGCACCTTTCCCTGGTTCATCTCACCGAACCCATCAACCAGGCCCTGCTGCGACTGTTCCCCCGGTTACAACAGCTAGCCGAATCCTACCGTGAGTGACTCCTCTTATGCAATAGATCTACGCCTTGAGCGGTTTTCCTCCTACCTCACCGTGAAGGTGAGCGGCAACCAGCGTATGGTCCGCGACGAGATCCGGAAAAAGTGGCTCGTCCTCCAGCCGGAAGAATTTGTCCGGCAGCTGTTGCTGCACTTCCTGATCCGGGATATGCGCTACAACCGCAACCGCATTACCGTCGAACGCGGCGTGGCGGTGAACGGCGAACCGCGACGGACGGATATTCTGGTATTTGACCAGGATATGCGGCCGTTCCTGCTCATTGAGTGCAAGGCGCCCAAGGTGCCGCTTACAACGGATGTGTTCCGGCAGGCGGCAAATTACAACGGACCCTTGCGCGTACCGTACCTTATGATCTCCAACGGCCGCGAATCCTACGTAGCCGCCATCGACTACACCGCGGAGGACTACCGCCTGATGAGGCACGTCCCCGAATGGTGATATCCTCAGCCCGTGCCCAAACTGCTCCACGTCGACGATTTGTCTTTGTCCCTGGCGGACGGTACTCCGGTCATTGACGGGTTCGGCTTCGAGGTGGCGGCCGGCGAATCGGTGGGGCTGATCGGTCCTTCCGGCTGTGGCAAAAGCCTCACCACCCATGCGCTGTTAGGCCTGCTGCCCGAGGCCGTACGCCTCCGGCGTGGTACGGCGGATTTTCAGTGCCGCGGGGGAGAAACGGTGGACCTGCTGTCCTGCTCCGAGCGGCGGCGTGCATTACTGCGCGGCCGTGAGATCGCCCTTATCTTCCAGGAACCCCAGAGCGCGTTGAACCCCGTACTTTCCTGTGGCCGGCAGCTCCTGGAGACCATCCGGGAAGTCGGGGGGGAAGAGGGGCCCGCGGAGGAAACGGCCCAACAACTTTTGGAACAAGTAGGGCTGGCGCCCCTCGGCCGGCGCGTACTGGCGGCCCTGCCGGGCGAATTGAGCGGGGGGCAGCTGCAACGGCTGCTCATCGCGATGGCCCTTGCGGGGCGTCCCCGGCTGCTCATCGCCGATGAACCCACGACCTCCCTCGACGCGCTTACGGAACGGGAAATTATCGTCCTGCTGGACCGTCTGCGGCGTGAGCACGCCATGGGTATGCTCTTCATCGCCCACGACCCCCGCCTCATCCGCCGCGTTACGGACCGGCAGGTGCAGGTCCCCGGTACCGCTGTTGCGAGCTATCCAGTGGCCACGGCGGTCGCGGAGCGGAGGGAGCTGGAGGACACGTCGGAGCGGACGCTCTCGGTCGAGGGGCTGCGCATCGGGTACGGGGAGGCCCGGAAACCCGCCATACGCGATTGTTCGTTTCACATACGGTCCGGCGAATGGGTAGGACTCATCGGCCCCAGCGGCTGCGGCAAGAGCACGCTCGCCGGCTGGCTGGTAGGGCTGCAGGGCGCCCAGTCCGGCCGGTTGCGGGCGGCGGAACTGGAATTGCCGGCAACCCTTGGGGGGCGGCAGATCCGGCAGGCTACCGGTGCACAGGTAATCTTCCAGGATGTGGCCGGCAGCCTTAACCCCCGCATGACCATCGGCCGTGCGATCAGCGAAGTGCTCCGCCCCGGCGGAGGCGACGACGTACGGACCCTGCTCCGTCAGGTCGACCTGCCGCCGGACCGGACCATGCCCAAGTATCCTAACCAGCTCAGTGGCGGGCAGCGTCAGCGGGTCGCGATCGCGCGGGCCCTGGCCGCTGCCCCCCGCCTGCTTATCTGTGACGAAGCCTTCTCCGGTCTCGATCTTCCGCTGCGCATGGAGGTGCTCGCGCTTTTGCGGCGGGTCTGCGCCGCGCGGAAGATCAGCGTACTGCTCATCACCCATGATCTGGAAACGGCACTGGAATGTACGGATACCGTGCTGCTGATGGAGGAGGGAGAGATCGTGGAGCGCGGCCGGACCTCGGAAGTATTCGGTGCTCCCACGAGCGAACTGGGTCGGCGCTTCGCCGCGGCCCGCAACTGGTAAAGAACTAAAGCACCGGGCGGGTACGTTAAGACGGCTATGAAGCGATCGTCCCTACTCCTCTTCCTGTTGGGCCCGTGCTGGCTGTTGGCGCAATCCTACGACGCCGCCCTGGGCATCCGGGTAGGAACCGAATGGGGGGCTACGGCCCAACTCCGGGTTCCGCAGATCCACAAGAACTTCGTGCTGGAAGGTATCCTGCTCAGTTCCATAGGCAAGGACGAGGGCACGCTGACCCTGCTGGGCAAGCAGCACCAGCCGCTGCTGAGCCGGCGGCTCAACCTCTTTTACGGGGCGGGACTGCACGCCGGCTGGAGCAACGAGGTCGACGGGGATACCGGGCAGACCTTCAACGGTCCGAAAGGGATAACCGGGATCGTCGGCCTGGAGGCGACGTTTGCCCGCATCAACATCAGCTACGACTTCAAGCCCGCGCTCAACGTCGCCGGTGGGGCCTCGGTGCTCGACACCCACACCGCCGTGAGCGTGCGCTACGTCATCGGCAAGCGGTACAGCATCTGGGACCGCAGCAAGGAAAAGGAGATCCGCAAGCGGCGGCGCGTCCGGGACCGCGAGGGGCGGCGTGAGGAACGGCGGCGTTCGGACAAGCGGTGGTTCCAATTCTGGAAGGCCGGCGAGTAGCGCCGACCGCCGGCGGCCGCCCCGCTTGAACACCCTCCCCCCGATGGGGTTTGGCAGTAGACAAACCGCCCCAATGCCCCAACCAGAGTACGATGTAGTCATCATCGGGGCCGGCCCCGCCGGCTCCACCACCGCCCGTTTCACCGCCGCTGCCGGCCTGCGCACGCTGCTCGTCGACAAACGGCAGGAATTGGGGGCCCCCATCCAGTGCTCCGGTGCCATCAGCCGCCACGCCCTGGAAGACGTGGGCATCGTTCCGGATGACGAGTTTATCCACGAGGCCATTTACGGCTTCGCCATCTACGACCAAACCGGCGAGCGCCACGTCCACGATTACCGTTCGCTCAAGCCCGACGAATACGGCAGCGGCCCCGGCCGAAAGCCGCTCGGCTACGTAGTCGACCGCCGCCGCTTCGATCGCTACCTGCTTACCCAGGCCGAACGAGCGGGCGCGGACACCTGGCTCAAAACCGAAGGGCGGGGGTACACCCCGACCGACGATGGCGGCTGTACCGTGCACCTGCGGCGCTACAACCAGGATATCGACGTGCGCGCCCGGCTGCTGGTGGGTGCCGACGGGCTCCAGTCGCAGGTAGGCAAGTGGGCTGGCCTGCAGACCCACATCAAGATCACCGAGCTGGCGGGTTGTCTCCAGTTTATCGTCGACCGCGTGGAGACCGAGGGCCTGCTGGAGATCGTCACCGGCCACGAGTGGGCCCCCGGGGGCTACGCCTGGGTGTTCCCGAAGGGGCACGGCTACGCGGAGATCGGCCTCGGTGTCATCGCCACGATGACCGATAAGCCGGCCCGCTGGCACCTCGATAAATTCATGACGCAGAGCTTCTTTCGTGAGCGCTTTGCCGATTGCCGCATCCTCGAGGTGCAGGGCGGGGGCGTACCCCTCGCGGCCCCATTGCGGACCCAGTACGCCGACAACCTGATTCTGGTCGGCGACGCCGCCCGCCACGTCAATCCCATCACCGGCGGCGGACTGCATACGGCCGTAGCGGGGGGGAAGATCGCCGCCGGCTTCATCACCGGCCACCTCGAAGACGGAATGCCGCTGCGCGACGGTGCCCTCCGAGCCTACCAGGACGTATGGCTGGACGCACTGGGCGACAAGATGTGGAAGCTCTACGGGATAAAGACCGACATCTTTCACAACATGAACATCCGCGAGCGCGACGAGCAGCTCTACGCCACCATGGCCGACTACTTTAGCCCGACCTCAGAATTCAAAAAAATATGAGCAAGCAACAGCCCGTATTATTCAACATCGGCTGGAATGCCTGTATCAACTGCGGAGCGTGCGTAGCCATCTGCCCCCAGGAGGCGGGCTTCGTCAGTCCGTTCGACACCATAGCGGTCGACCGGCCCTGCGACATCGCCTGCCTGTTGTGTGAGCAGATCTGCCCCGTCGATACCATTACCCACGTGCCGGCCCCGGCACCCGCTACGCAAAACGGTGCAGGCGTTCGATAACGTAGTCGATCTGTTGGTCGTCCACGCCCAGGTGGGTAGTGAAGCGTACCGTTTGCGGCCCGAAGGGGGTAGCCAGGATACCCTCGGCCCTGAGCTCATCCAGAAAGGCCGCCGCGGTGCGGTCACCGGCCAGCTCGAAAATGCAGATGTTGGTTTCCGCCGGGGCCACCGACGCCACGAAGGGTAGGGGAGCCAGCACTTCCGCTAGTCTACGGGCCCGGGCGTTGTCCTCGCGCAGGCGGTCGACGTGGTGCTCCAGGGCGTAGCGTCCGGCGGCGGCCAGGTAGCCGGCCTGCCGCATGCCGCCGCCCAGTACCTTGCGGTAGCGGCGCGCCTCCGCGATCAGGGGGGCGGAACCGAGCAGCAGGCTTCCCACCGGCGCACCCAATCCCTTGCTGAGGCACAGCGAAATGGAGTCGAAAGCTTCCCCCCAGTCGCGTGGTTCCTCGTCGGTCTCGACAAGGGCGTTGAACAGACGGGCCCCATCGAGGTGGGCCGCCAGACCGTGGCGGCGTGCCTCGGCAATCAGGGTACGGGCTTCGTGGAGGCGGTAGATACTTCCACCCCCCTTGTTGCAGGTATTTTCCAGGACGAGCAACCGGCTGCGCGGCAGCCAGTCGTATTCGGGTTTCACGGCGGCGCTCACCTGCCCCGGCAGGATCTTGCCCCGCTTCCCGTGCACCAGGGCGATGCTCACGTTGGAGATCAGCCCGTAGACGCCCCCTTCGTACTGGTAGATGTGGCTCTTTTCCTCGCAGATCACCTCGTCCAGCGCCCGTGTGTGGCACTTGATGGCGATCTGGTTGGTCATGGTCCCGGAAGGACAGAAGAGCGCGGCTTCCATCCCGAAGCGGTCCGCGGCGTATTCCTCCAGCTCGTTGACGGTAGGGTCCTGGCGGAAAACGTCGTCCCCCACCGGCGCGGAGAACATGGCGTCACGCATCGCCGGGGTGGGCTGGGTGACGGTGTCGGAGATCAGGTTGACGGTCATGGCGGGGCTCAGGATTCGATGGTTCCTTCGGCGAAGTTGCTCAGGTAAGTGAAGTGCGGTCCCAGTTCGCCGCCCCGGGTGATGGTGGCCCGCTCGAGAATCTCGCTGGATTCCCGGGAAAATTCCGGCAGGATTTCCTTAATGAGGGTTTCGCCGAAGGCCTTGCTGGCGTCGCGGGGCAGTTCGCTGGGGAGGTTATCGACGGCCATTACGTCCACGGATTCGGGGCGGAAGGGCTCGGTCTCGGTCTCGTCGGCCGGGTCAAAGCCAAATACCGGATCGGCGATCGTGGAAGGTCGTATGGTGGAGGGGACGCTGGCCGCAGGTGCAATGTCGCAGGTAATGTCGGCAATGGTCTGGATGTGAAATTCGGGCGAGTGCATGTCTCCGATGGTGAAGAACGCCGGGGCGCGGCCGTCCCAGAATATGCCGTTGATGAAGACGTCGGCGACGCGGGCGTACGGGGCGAACGCACTGCGGTATTCCTCCCCGTGCTGGTAGAAGTGACTGCGCTTGACCGCCTTGCCCGTGGGATGGGTGACGTAGTCCTCGACGGCCAGCTGGGTGAAGACGGGCCCCGTGGTGTCTCCGACGAACTCAGCCGGGGTCACCTTACGGAATCCCATATCCTTCAGCACCCGCGCGGCGCCGGCCCCTACGCGTCCGGTACCCGTGAGGACGACCTTCATCTCGGGTAAGTCCACGGCCCGGTAGGCTTTAATAGCGGCGGCGTAGTCGTAGACATCGCGAAGGCGCGGAAGCGAGAAGCGGCCGGTGCGCTCGCCGTAGGCCCACACGCCATTGTGGGCGCCCACCATGCCGGCCCAGTAGCCGAAGGCGATGAGGCGGCGGCCGCGGTCGTCGGTAAAGTATTCGTAGTCGAGGTGGGTTACCTCCTTGTCCAGCAGGGCGCGCAGAAGGGGTTGGTTATATGGCTGAAACTTGGCCACGTGGGCGAAGTTGCAGTAGGTTTTGCCCGGGATGAGGCGGTCGATGGGGACCTCCTTGATGCCCAGCAGTAAATCTTGGGACGTGATGTCTTCCTGCACGGGCACCCCGGCCTTGCGGTAGTCCTCATCGGGGAAGCAGCGGTGCAAGCTGGGCTGCACGATCAGGTCATAACCGCGGCCGATCAGTCCGGCGCACTGTCGCGGGGTGAGCGGTACGCGGGCGTCGGGGGGTGTTTTGTCTTCGCGGAGAACGGCGATCCGGGGCAGGGTAGGGGCGGTGGTCATTTAGTCAGGAGTTACGGGTTCCTCGACCGGCGGGAGGGGCTGTTTCGGCGTCCACCAGATGCCGTCGTCGAGGGTGGTGTTAGTAGGGAAAAGCTTCCATTGGAGGAAGAACATTGCTACCGCGATCAGGAGGCCGAGGAAGGCCCCGGCGGTGACGTCGCGCAGGAAGTGGTACAGCAAGTACATCCGGCTGAATCCGACCAGGATGGCCAGCAGAAAGCAGAAGAAACTGATCACCAGCTTCGGGCGGCGAACGTTGAAGCACACGAAGCTGTACAGCGCGAAGGCGGAGGCGGAGTGACCGCTCGGAAAACTGGTGTAGCCCCAGTTGCGCATGCCCTCGTCGAAGAGGTTCAGGTTGTGCCAGAGGGCCTCGAAATTGTCGAAAAAGTAGCGCATTGGCCGCGCCTCGGCAAAGTAGAGCTTGAGCACGCCGGTGATCGCGGCCACCGCAATCCCCGTAAAGGCGGCAAAGAGGGCGGTGCGCAGTCGGAAGGTCACCGCCACCAGGATGACCGCTACGTAGGCGATGGGTTCGCCGAGGAGGGTGCCGTAGATGAACAGTACGTCGAAGGGGTCGGTACGAAGCTGGTTGATGGCCACCAGTGCGTCGCCCTGCTGCCGCGTGAGGACGAGGTAGAGGTTGAACAGGATGAGGAGCACCACGCCGATCAGGAACACGCGGTTGGCGCGGACGAAGGTCTTCCAGCGCAGGCTGGGCGGGGTGAAATGGCGTCGGGTGAACGGCATCCCGCGAAGGTACTTAGTTCCGCGACTTCGCCAGGCGCTGACGGATGGCCGCTACCTGCTTGCTGTCGCGGGCGGAGCGGAAAAGCTGCTTGGCGCGGTCGGTATCGACGAGTTTGGCATCGTTGCGCGCGCTGAAGGTGATCCACAGGCTGACCGGAAACAGGATGATGCACGGCAGCCAGCCGGCGAAGGTGGCGTCGAAGACGAAGCTCTCCGCCAGCTTTCGGCAGAGAATGGTCAGAATGATGAAGACCACGAAAAAGATGATGCTCACCAGTATAGGATACCCGAAACCTCCCTTCCGTACGATGGCGCCCATCGGCGCGCCGATGAAAATGAAGATGATGCACACCACCGCCATGCTGTACTTCATGTGCATATCGAAGATGTGCTTCACCCGGCTCTCGCGGATGCCCGGCAGCAACCGCAGGGTGGATTCCGCCTGCGCGACCACCGAACGGATATTGGAACGGGCGCGGTTGTACACCCGCGTCTGGTCGTCGGCCGGCAGACTGTCCATCAGGGAAGCCACCCCGGACCACGTGGTGGCCCCGGCGACCAGCGGGGAATCCTCCGCCTGGCTCAGACGGGCGAGGCGACGCTCTTCCAATTCCGCCTCCCGTTTGCGGATCAGTCTGGTATTTACGGGTGTCGACCGACGGGCCGGTGAGGGTGCCGCGTCAATGGGGCGGTACGGCAGACCACTGGAATCGGCCGCCGGGCCATCGTCTCCGTACTCGACCCCGGAGTAGGCGGCCGAGTCGATGCCGGTAAGGTCTTGTTGCTCCTGTGCCACGGGACGGTAGCGTACCGTGTCCCGGGGAAATTCGGGGAAGTAGGCTACCAGGTGATTACTCAGTCCCTGCTTGCGGACCGCGATGTCGATATCGATGGAATCCACGCCTTCCTGCAGTTGCCAAGTCGAAAGCATACTGCGGTTTGTGGAAAAGAGAGAGGCGGCGTGGCGTTCGAGTTTGAATTCGCTGAGGTCGAAGGTCTTGGTATAGCTGGCGAAGCTGGTGCGCATGAAGGGGGCATCCCGGCCGCCGCGACCGCTGGCCCGCTGTTCGACGTACTGGTGTCCGTCGTAGAGCCGCATCACGAAATAGTCACCGCCGTCGGAAGTGTACATTTCGCCGTTGGTGGCGGTTATCTGGGTAAGCTCCCCCACGTTGGCCTTCGAGTGGTCGTAGATGAGCACGTCACTGATGTCGCGCCCGTCGTCGCTTCGCCCACCGAGGCGGATGGTGAACTGGTTGAAGTCCTCGTTGAAGACGCCGGGTTCCATATTCAGGGTCGGCTTCTTTTGCTGGATGTCGTACATCCGGGAGCCAAACTGCAAGTTCGCCGCGGGGATCACATAGTCGCTGCACAGGTAGGAGACCAGGGCGCTGATGCTACCAAAGATGACCAGCATACGGATGACGCGCAGCAGGCCTACGCCGGCCGACTTGAAACTGGAGAGTTCGTAATGCTCGGCCAGGTTGCCTAGCACCATCACGGAAGAGATCAGGAGGGCCAGGGGCAGGGCGAGCGGGACCAGGCCTACGCACTTGTAGGCCAGGAGCTCCATGATGAGGAAAAAGCTGAGCCCTTTACCGGCGATGTCGTCCAGGTAGAGCCACAGGATCTGCATCAACAACACGAAAAGCGCGATGGCGAACGTGACGATAAAGGGGCCTACGAAGGACTTCGCCATCAGTTTATCCAGCTGCTTCATCGCACGTAAAGACGCCGGGGGGGCGGAGAATGTTGCCTACTTCTCCTTGCGGAGATCGTCGTTCAGGTCGCGAAACTCCTCGTCGCTGGCGATGTGGCCAGTCTCCTTCATGTCATCTATGGTGCGGCGGGCCTCGTCGGGGCTCATGTTTTCGGAGCGGTGGCCATCGATTCCGTCCTGGTTGATGTTGTAGCTGGTATCGTTGACCACGTTCTGGCGGGGATCGTTCGTTTTTACTTCTTTGGCGCGCTGGGTATTCTGTGCGCGCTTGGTGAGGTAGAAGACGACGGCCAGTACGATCAGCGCGCCGAGGATCCACCACACGTCTTCGGAAAGCTCGTTGGATTGGAGGTAAAGTGACATTTGCATTTATTCATGAAACCTGTCGGCCACCCGCATATGTTCAGACGTTACCTACCTTCACGTTAAAGCCCCAGCAAATCCTTACTACTATGCAGTTTGCCAACGGACGCTACGCAGTCGCGGGCGTCGATCTACTTTCCCTTGTTCAGGAGTACGGTGCCCCGGTATACGTCTACGACGCCGATCGCATGAAAGCCCAGTACGCACGTATCCAAAAAGCGTTTTCGGCCGTACCCAGGCTGCGCATTAATTATGCCTGTAAGGCCCTCACCAACCTGAATGTGCTGCGGCTCTTCCGTCAGCTGGGCAGCGGACTGGATACGGTTTCGATGCAGGAGCTCGATCTCGGGCTGATGGCCGGCTTCGACCCCCACGATATCCTGTTCACCCCCAATTGCGTGGGACTCGACGAGGTGAACGAGGCGGTCAGCAAGGGCGTGCGGATCAACATCGACAACATCTCCATTTTGGAGCAATTCGGCGACCAGCACCGCGGGGTGCCGGTCTGTATCCGGCTTAATCCGCACATCATGGCGGGCGGCAACAGCAAAATCAGCGTGGGGCACATCGATTCCAAGTTCGGGATCAGCATCCACCAGGTACCCCACGTACTTAAGGTGGTCAACGCGCTTGGCCTGACCGTGGAGGGACTGCATATGCATACCGGTTCCGATATTCTCGATGCCCAGGTGTTTCTCCAGGGTGTGGAGATCCTGCTGCGCGCCGCGACCGACTTCCCCGACCTGGATTACATCGATTTCGGCTCCGGTTTCAAGGTGCCGTATAAAGAGGGGGGCATTGCCACCGACATCGAGGACCTCGGCCAGCGACTGAGCGAGCGATTCAATGAATTTTGCGGGAACTACGGCAAGGAGCTTGAACTTATGTTCGAGCCCGGCAAGTTCCTGGTGAGTGAAGCGGGCACCTTCCTCGTGCGCACCAACGTCGTTAAGACTACGCCGGCCACCGTATTCGCCGGCGTCGACAGCGGACTGAATCACTTCATCCGCCCCATGTTCTACGACGCCTACCACCACATCACCAACATCAGCAACCCGGGCGGCAAGCACCGCATCTACACCGTGGTCGGCTACATCTGCGAAACCGACACCTTCGGGATCAACCGGCAGCTGAATGAGGTACGGGAGGGCGACATCCTGGCCATGGCCAACGCCGGCGCCTACTGCTACATGATGGCGAGCAACTACAACAGCCGCTACCGGCCGGCCGAGGTGATGATCCTTGACGGAAAGGCCCACCTGATCCGCCGCCGGGAAACCATGGAGGATCTGCTGGGTACCCAAGTGGAGGTGCCCCAGCTGGTCGACGCCGTTCAGGCGTGATGGAGGTCGCGGCACTGTACCGCTACCCGGTGAAAAGCCTCGGGGGTGAATCCGTCCACCAATTGGTACCCCGCGAGCGCGGGTTTAGAGACGACCGGCGCTGGATGCTCGTCGACGCCGACGGGACATTTATCAGTCAGCGTACCCACCCCGAACTCGCGCAGTTCTCCGCCGAGCTTCGGGAGGCCGAAGGGCTCCGCATCCGGTCCGTGTCCGACGGAGCCGTCGTCTGGGAAACGCAGGAAGCCCGCCCGGAAGGGGGTCAGGAGATGCAGGTGACGGTATGGGACGACACCTTCGCCGCCCGGCTGGTACCCACCCCCGCGGAGCTGGGCGAGCGCCTGGGGCTGCCGCGCAGCACCCGCCTGGTGTACATGAGCGAGCGGGGGAACCGCCCGGTCGATCCGCGCTACGCCCGGCAGGCCGAGCGGGTAAGCTTCGCCGACGGCTATCCCTACCTTATCGCGACGACCGCCAGCCTGGCGGACCTGGCCGACCGACTCGGTCGCCCGGTCGAGATGCTGCGGTTTCGTCCCAACCTGGTCGTGGCGGGCGCCGGTGCCTACGCCGAGGATACGTGGGATACCCTGCACGTCGGGGCGCATACCTTCTACCTGCCCAAGCCCTGCGCCCGGTGTATCATGGTCACCCAGCACCCGCGCACCGGCGAACGCGACCCGTCCATTCTGGCCGGCCTCGCCGCCTACCGGAAACGCGGGAACAAGGTGCTTTTCGGCGTGAACGCCCTGTGGGCGGGGGGCGCGGGTGCAATCGCTTGCGGGGACTCCGTGTCGCCCGGCGGGCAACCGGTACCGGCTACTTAGAACTGGCCGACGTCAGGGACCGGATGCGCTCCAGATCGGGGTGCTTGCTGTCGGTGGCCGCGGCCTTGGCCAGGTGCTCGCGGGCCTTATCCAGGTCGCCGCGGTGGGCGTAGATTTCGGCCAGCATGCGGTTCACGTCGATGTTGTCGGGGCGCACTTCGTACGCGCCTTTCATGTATTCGAGGGCCTTATCGTAGTCCCGGTGGTGGTCCTGGTACCAGGCGGCGTATTCCATATCCATGTTGTGGCCGCTCTGCACGTCGTCTTCGAGCATGGCCAGGATCTCCTCTTCGATGGCGGCCGACTCTTCGGTGCGGCCCTGCAGCTGGTAGATCTCCGCCAGCTGGGTGTAGTAGCCTACTTCGGGGATGATGTCCCGGGCCTCGTTCAGCAGGCGCTCGGCTTCTTCGTATTCTTTGTTGTCCATGGCCAGCTCCGCCTGGGCGGCGAGGGCGAAGGGGTAGTTGGGCCGCTCCCGCAGGATGATGGCGTACTGCTCGGCGGCCTTGTCGGGCTGCCCGTAGCGGTGGTAGAGTTCACCCAGGGTAAGGCGGGCCCAGGCGGTGGATTCGTAGCCGGGGGCGCCGGCATTCACGGCACGCTTCATGGCCTCGATGGCGCCGTCTACGTCGCCGTGGATCTCACGGAGGTAGGACACGCGGCTGTAGGAGCGCAGGTCGGGCCGAATTTCGTTCATTTTATCCGCCGCGGCAATGGCGGCCGCGTAATTGCCCAGCTCGACGTTGGCATCGACCACGGCACCGTAGACCTGTGCGTTGTAGGGGTTGATGCTGATGGCCTGCTTGGCGGTCGCGAGTGCTTCGGGAAAGGCGTGCTGCGAGAGCTGAACGCCGGCCTTGGTGGAGAGGGCGTCAAATTCAAGGTTGGGGTCCTTGGGCCCGGCGTGGTTGAGCGCGAGGGCCTCGTCGAGCATCTGCAGGGCGGCGGGGTAGTAGTGGCCGTGCTCGCCGGTGACGCGGGCTTCGTTTACGAAGATCTTGGCGATCGTGATGCGGGGCTCGATCGCGTCCGGGTTTTCGAGCCGCAACTCGCCGGCCATCTGCATGTAGCCGCTCTGGGTCTGGTCCCACTCCATGGTCTGCTGCAGGGCCTCGGGGCGGGGGAGGAGTTCGGGTATGGAAACGGTGTCGGCATCGTCGGTTCCCGGAGCCGTCTCGCCCGAGCACGCGCCAAGGAGCAGAAATAACAGGGAAAGGAAGGGAAGTAGGTTGGTAGACATGAAAGGCGGGTTATAAGAGATAAACAAAAAGCGTGGTACCCGTATTGCTCGACGGATACCACGCTGATTTCACAATTCGCGGGTGGGGCGGTCCTTAGTTGGACTTTACCATGCGGATCGACTGCAGGATCCTACCGTTGCCGTTCGATACGACCGCGAAGTAGACGCCCCGGGGCAGCTGGTTCACCTGCACCGGAATGGTGTGCTCGCCGCTGGGGTAGGTCTGGCGCGCCAGGTTCTGGAGCATGCGGCCGTTGACGTCGTACAGATCGATGTTGACCGCGGCGGTTTCCCGTATCCGCAGGCGGATGCTGGTCTGGTTCTGGAAGGGGTTGGGGAAGTTCACGCCGATTACGTTGGGCGCGTCGGCTCCCAGGCCTTCCGCGTTGAAGAAGTCGGCGACCGCGTTGGGCTGCAGGGCACCGCTGCACTCACCCTTGCCGCTGTGCGGCAGGGCCAGGTACGGGAATTCGCTGCGGAAGGGCTCGTCGTTCGTTTCGACGCCCGTCGTGTAGCTGTACACGCCCAGCAGCATATCGGTGGCCAGGTTCGGGGTCTCGGCCGTAATGTCGTAGTCGTTGTATCCGAGCCCGATGGCGGCCAGGACCAGTCCCGAAACGGCCTGCAGTTCGATGCGGGTCACGTCGTCCTCGAGGCGGCGTCCGTTGGGGAAGCCGTCCATGTTCGGGATCATTTCCAGGTCCATGGTGGTGTTGAAGCGGGGATCGGTCAGTCCGAGTACCGCGGCCTGGATGAGGCCCAGCGAGCTGAAGTCTTCCGAATCGCGGTCGGTGGGGGGCACGGCCAGGTTGATCCGCAGCATGTCACCGCCGTTGGGCAGGAAGTTGTTGATGAAGGGCTTACCGGCGGCGAGGGGGTTGCCGACGGGTTTGCCGGTGGCCAGCTGGTAGGGGCGGGCGTTGGGTACGCCGGTGTGGAAGATGGGCCACAGATCGACCGAGCGCGGCAGCTTGGGGCCGGGAAGGAGGAAGTCCTCGTAGGTGCTGCCGGCTTCGAGCACGGTACCCTCGAGGGCTGCGTTGCCCTTCAGGATGAAGAGACCGTCGGCCTCGTTGCTAAAGTCCACGTTGCCGAGGACGGTGGGGCTGGCGGTCTGGATGCGCAGGGGAGCGAAGGCCGGTACGGCACTGCCGAACTTATCGTCGTCCATGTAGAGCGCCAGTTCGGGATTGTAGAAGAAGGAGTCCAGCAGCACGTCGCTGAGTTCCTCGTAGGGCGTCAGGGCGTTCCAGTAGTCCTTCATGCCCACGGGGATGACGGCCTCGTTGGTGAGGGGCATGCCCAGGCGGCTGACCTGTACGTAGTCGTTGTCCTGCACGACGGGCTTGGAACCGTCATTCTGGAGTACCCGCACCTTGGGCCGGCTGGCGGAGGCCCACACGCCGATGATGAAATCGGGGTCCAGGATGTCGTCGGGCGTAGAGCCTACGCCTTCCTTCAGCAGCGCGCCGATGGGCACGTTGAGGACCAGGGCGTTGGTGTTGAAGCAGGCCAGTCCGTCGATGGGGTCGCCGTTCTGCCGGGGCGCGTCGCCCAGGTCGAAAATGCCGCCCAGGTCGACGAAGAAGGGATCATCTACCGGTCCGGCGAAAACCGTGATCAGTTCCGCCGTGGTTTCCACGGTGGAGTTGGAGTAGGCCTCGTAGCTCTCCTGGTTCAGTCCGACTTCGGACTGGATCGAGCGCGGTCCGATATTGGGAGCTGGCACGTCGCCGTTCTCGACGATGACGTCGGTCGTACCGTCGGCCATGATCCGCTCGAGGCGGTAGGTGGTCTTGAGGTTCTGCTTGCCGAGTCGGATATTGAAGAAGGTGGATTCGTCTTCGTTGGTCCGGGTAAAGGTGAAGCGGAAGGTCACGTCGTCACCCGGGGTGGCGACGTCGTTGTCTACGTGGATCTCGTAGCGGATGTCCTCGCCGAAGTGGTACCAGTTGGGGCCGCCGTGGGGCAGCTGCATCGGGATGTAGGTGGCGATGAGGGTCACCATATTATCCTCGCCGGGCGTCCGGAAGGCGTACACGTCCACGTTGTCCGCCAGCGGGTCGTCCGAGATGAGGGGAGCTTCGCGGTGGGAGGAGGCATAGGCCGCCGAGCCCATCAGTACCGCCAGCAGGAGCAGCACCGCGTTTTTAAAGGGTTGAAATGATTGCATTGTTTTTATTGTAGACCCCGCCCCCGGGGGGCGGGGTGGTCAGTTAATGAGGCAGCGCGCGGCGGCTATTCGTTGATCGTGTTGGTGTGATCCACCTCGGTACCGCGCCAGGGCATGGCGACGTACGGGAAGGTGGCGCGGAACGGCTTGTCGTTCATTTCCACCTCGGTGGTGTAGCTGAGCACGCTCAGCAGGTCCTCGGTCACGGGGCTGGCGTTGGGGTCGGCAGCGTCGTAGTCGTCGTACCAGAGGCCGATGGCGGCGAGTACGATACCGGATACGGCCTGCAGCTCGATGCGAGTCACGTCGTCCTCCAGGCGGCGCCCGTTGGGGAAGCCGTCCATGTTGGGGATGAATTGCAGTTCCGCGGAGCTGTTGAACGCCCCGTCGGTAAGGCCCAGCACGGCGGCCTGCACGAGGCCGAGCGAGCTGAAGTTGTCGCTGTCGCGCGGGGTGGGCGGCACGGCCATGTTCAGCCGCAGCATGTCACCGCCGTTGGGCAGGAAGTTGTTGATGAAGGGCTTGCCGGCGGCGAGCGGATCGCCCATTTTGCCGGTGGCCAGCTGGTAGGGGCGCAGGTTGGGAACGCCGGTGTGGAAGATCGGCCACAGGTCGACCGAGCGGGGCAGGTTCGCTCCCGGCAGGAGGAAGTCCTCGTAGGTGCTGCCGGCTGCGAGTACAGTACCGTCCAGGGCGGCGGAGCCCTTCAGGTCGAACAGTCCGTTGCCTCCGTTGGAGAAGTCGAACGCGCCGAGGCTACTCGACTGGATCATCAGGGGCGAGAAGGCCGGTACGGAGGCCGCGAAGGCACCCGGGGAGATGTACAGGGCCAGTTCGGGGTTGTAGAAGGAGGGGTCGAGCGTGAGGTCGGCGGCTTCCTGGTAGGGGGTCAGCGCGTTCCAGTAGTCCTTCATGCCGATGGGGATGACCGCTTCGTTGGTGAGGGGCATGCCGAGGCGGCTGACCTGGACGTATGCGCCGGAGTCCTCGATGTCGTCGCCGCTGTTGATGGTGCGCATCGCCGGACGGCTGGCCGAGGCCCATACGCCGATGACGTAGTCGCCGTCGAGAATGTCGGCCGGGGTGTTGGCGGCGCTCTTTTTCTTCAGGGTGGTGATGGGCACCTTCAGGGCCAGGGTGTGGACGTTGAACTGCGCCAGCCCGTCGCGGCTGATGTCGTCTTCACCCTGCCGCGGGCTGTCGCCCAGGTCGAAGATGCCGCCGAGGTCGACGAAGAAGGGATCGTCGGCGGGACCGGCGAATACCATTTCACCGGTACTGGCCGTGGTGATCGCGCTTTCCCACAGGGTTTCGTAATTGCTGTTCAGGCCGACCGGCGACTCGATCGAGCGGGGCCCGATGTTGTAGGGGGGCACGATGCCCTCCTCCACGATGGTCTGGAAGGTGTTGCCGCCGTCGAGGCTGCGCTCGAGGACGTAGGTGGCCTTGATGTTTTCCGCGCCCAGTCGGATATTGAAGAAGGTCGACGGGTCCTGGTTCATCCGGGTGAAGGTGAAGCGGTAGGTGATCTCGTCGCCCACGATGGTGTGGTCGTTATCGACGTGAATTTCGTACCGGATGTCTTCGCCGAAGGTGTAATAATTGGGGCCGCCCTGGGGGAGCTGCATCGGGATGTAGTTCGCGATGAGGGTGACCGTGGAGGGATCGTCGGGGCTGACGAACGCGTATACGTCCGTGTTATCCGCTAACGGATCGTCCGCAATCAGGGGAGCCTCCCGGTGGGAGGAGGCCAGGCTTACCTGAGAAACGGCGAAAATGAGAGCGAAACTACCCAGACAGCGTAGTAGAAGTTGATGCATAAATGCTGTACTTGGATTAAAGAGTTGGTGAAAACGGTGACATACCGATACATCTACGGCAAGCGCCGGTATTTCGGTTTTGTTCACGACAATAATTCTGCCAAAACTCGTCCAAAAAGCATATTATTTCATCTTAACTCCGATTGCGTTAAAATGATGCCCCATCCGGGGGATAAAAGGTGAAGAAAGGTGTGTGAAAATTTTGCCCCGGTGCGGGGATTTTTCACGAAACCTTAATTTGATTGAGGTAGCGCCGAACCTGGTCCGCCGTGACGACCTCCCGCTCGTACTCCGGCAGGCCGGGTACGCCCATATAGACTTCCGGATTGCGGTGTACCATGGAGCTTTGGTGAAGCTCGAATGCGGTAGCGTGAAATTCGGTAGCCCCGGTCACGGTAAGCACCTCCTGCACGTTCTCTGGCGTGATGCCGCAGCCCGGCAGGATGGTAATGTCCGCGCCAGCGTGTTCGACCAGACGGGCAATGAGGGCCGCTCCTTCGGGTACGGTCGCACGCTGGCCCGAGGTGAGGACCGTCGTTACGCCCAGGTCGCGGAGGCGGTCGAGCGCCGCGAAGGGATCGCGGCATACGTCAAAGGCCCGGTGAAAGGTGACGGATAGGGGACCCGCCGCCCGGACCAACCGCTGCACCTGCGCCTCCGCCACCCCCCCGTCCGGCGTCAGCATCCCGAATACGACCCCGTCGGCGCCGAGGTCGCGGCACACCTCGATGTCCCGTTCCATGGCCACCAGTTCGCGGGAGGTGTACACAAAGTCTCCCCCCCGCGGGCGTATCATGACCCGCAGTTCGATGGGGATCTCGCGGCTGGCCGCGATGGAACCGAGACTGGGGGTGAGCCCGCCCTCGACCAGGGCCGAGCACAGTTCTACCCGGTCGGCACCGCCCGCGTGCGCGGCGTGGACGTCGTCCGCGCTCTGCAGGCACACTTCGAATTTGACCTTACTCATCACTGGGTACTTTGCTTCCCGGTACGACCATACGATTGCCTTCTGACTCGGTGTAGACGGCATAGTCAAAATTGGGATGAATGCAGTAGCCGCCGGTGTTGCCCTGCTTATCCAGGGCGATGAAGCCTACCTGGATTTCCCGCCAGTCGGGGTTCTTTTCGATCACCCGTTCTACGGCCAGCCGGCAGGCGTCGGTGGGGGAGTGGCCCTGGCGCATCAACTCGACCACCAGAAAGGAACCGCACGCCCGCACTACCGCTTCCCCCCAGCCGGTGGCCGTGGCCGCGCCGACGTTGTTGTCCGCGTACAGTCCCGCGCCGACGATCGGGGAGTCGCCCACCCGCCCGTGGTACTTGAAGGCGGCACCCGAGGTGGTACAGGCCGCGGCGATGTTGCCGTTGCGGTCGAGCGTTAGCAATCCGATAGTATCGTGGTTTTCGACGTTGATCGGGGGGCGGTAGCCGGGGTTGTCACGCTTCCAGGTTTCCCAGTCTACGCGTGCGGCGTCGGTCAGGAGGTCCGTCAGGGGAAAGCCTTCGGCGATGGCAAACTGCTGGGCTCCCTCGCCGGCGAGCATTACGTGGGGGGTGTTTTCCATTACCCGGCGGGCTACGGATATCGGGTGTAGGATTTCCTGCAGGGCCAGTACGCTCCCGCAGTCGCCCGCCCCGTCCATGATGGCCGCGTCCAGGGTGACTATGCCGTCGCGATCGGGCCGCCCGCCAATCCCGACGGTGCTGACTTCCGGGTCGGCCTCGGTGACCCGCACGCCGGCCTCGGCCGCGTCCAGGGCGCTGCCGCCGGCCTGTAAGTTGGCCCAGGCCGCCTCGTTGGCGGCCAGGCCGTGGCGCCAGGTGGATATTATCACGGGGCCTCCGGGCCCGGTGGTGGCGGCGGGTTGCTCGGCGGCCGCACTATCGGTACCCGGTGAGCAGCCGGCAGCCAGGGCGGTGGCGGAAAGGGCGAGTGGCGCGCGGCGGATAAACCGGCGGCGGGTAATCGGGGGCATATCTGATGGGGTTTTTTCAGGAGATTTTCCAGGTGGGGATTTGCATGGTGAGGCAGTGCAGGGCACCGTGCTGTTCCACAAATGCGCGGCAGTCGACGCCCACGATATGGTAATCACTTTCGTTGGCCAGAATATCTAATGCCGTCTGGTCCGCGCGGCTGCCGTAGGTAGGTAGGAAGAGGGTGCCGTTGCTGATGAGGAAGTTGGCGTAGGAAGCGGGAAGCCGGTGCCCGTCGACCCGGCTCGTAAGGGTCTCAGCCCAGGGTAACTCCACCAGCCGGTAGTCGGTCGCGATCGTCCGCAATTCTTCGCGCAGGGCGACGAAGTCGGCATGGTGGGGGTCGGTAGGTGGCGGAGGGGCCACGTAGGCGATGGTTTCCTCGTCGAGGAAGCGGGCCACCGTGTCGACGTGGGCGTCGGTGTCGTCGCCTTCCAGCTCACCGTGGTCTAGCCACAGGACGCGGCGGGCACCGAGTTGCTCCCGCAGGACCACCTCGGCGGCGGCCCGCGTGGTGAAATCGTTGCGGCCCGTGGACAACAGGCAGCGGCTGGTGGTCAGCAGCGTTCCCCGTCCGTCCGATTCGATGGAGCCGCCTTCCAGTACCGTTTCCACGCGTCGGTAGTCGGCCCCGGGATACAGGGCCGCGTGGATGTGCTGCGGGAGCTCATTGTCGCGTCGGGCGTCGAACTTGCCCCCCCAGCCATTAAAGGTAAAGTCGAGCAGGCGCGGGCCTCCGTCCAACACCGTGATCGGGCCGGAGTCGCGTACCCAGCTGTCGTCGGTGGGCAGGTGCAGCACTTCGCCGGTGTACCGGTCGGCATAGGGCGCAAAGTGTGTCTGGTCGCTGACGATCAGCGTAGTGGGGCAGACCCGCTGAACGACGTTGGCGGCGCGCACCATAGCCGCGGAAGCCGCGTCGAGGACCGTCCCCCAGTCGCCGGAGCGACGGGGGAAAACAAAGAACACCCGTTGTTGCGGCTCCCACTCGGCCGGCAGTCTAAGCATTGTGTTTTCTATTTTGCGTGGGCAATATCGTTTTTATCTGCTTATGTCGATCCAGCAACTCTTACTCCTTGGCGCGTTCGCGGGTGCCATGTTCGCCTGTTCTCCGGCGGACCCCCCCGGTTCCGAACCCGGCCGCGAAGGCGAGTATCCGGGCATGGTGTGGATCTCCCATCCCGATGGCGGATATTATATGGACGTTACCGAGGTCACCACCGCAGCGTTCGGCGAGTTTATCGCCGCCACCGGCTACCGCACCGAGGCGGACAGTTTTGGCTGGTCGGGGGTATTCTCGCTGGAAGAGCTGACGTGGTTGCCCGTCAACGGAGCCAATTGGGAGTATCCGCGGGGTCCCGCGCAGCCGGCCGCTATGCCGGAGGAACCGGTGACCCAGGTCAGCCTGAGGGATGCCCAGGCCTACGCCGCCTGGGCCGGCAAGCGCCTGCCCACCGAGCGCGAGTGGATGTACGCGGCGACCCAGGGCGATACCCTGCGCGCCTATCCGTGGGGCAAGGAGATCACCCCGGACGGTACGTTTCTCGGCAACTGGTGGCAGGGCCCCTTCCCCTACCGCAATGAGGTGGCCGACGGCTACGCGGGCATTGCCGCCGTCGGGCAGTTCCCCCCGACCGACAACGGGCTCTACGATATAAGTGGAAATGTGTGGGAGTGGACGGTGTCGCACAGGCCGGGAACTACGGAATCTATAATTAAGGGAGGATCCTTTCTCTGTAGCACCAGCTACTGCACGGGCTTTAACCTGCAGGAGCGGCAGTTCACGGCGGCCGACAGTGGGCTCAATCATCTTGGCTTCCGCTGCGTAGCGGGCTAAAAAAAAGCGGCCTCCAAATCGGGAGGCCGCTAGTATAAAGCTTAAAGTCGATCATGCCGTGCTAGAGAACCGGGGCGGAAGATGCTTGCACTACCGGGTCTGGTGAAGTGCGGCGTCATTCGTTTCCCCCGATTGACAAGTCAAAGATAGGAGCCCAAACGCGTGCCATGCTGGTGTCTTTTACCGGGCTATGTCACCTCCACTAACCCGACACCGGGGAGGCCGAAGGCTGATGGCAGATTAAACCATTGTCAGAATGACAATTTCCAAATTATGCTTGAATATTGACCGATTGGAAGTTAAATATTTGGCATGTTAGAATATGGTTCACGGTGATTTGTCACGTTCAAGCACAAGATAATAGCGGTACCTACATTAAATCGGTTAAAATACGCTCATCGAGGGATAGATAATGCGCAGGGGTGATGGTGGGGTGGTCGTGGCTTTCAAAAACAAGTGATTGATTTAGCAACTTTTACAGTCATTTTTGTTGTAAATTGTGCATCCGACCCCTTCCCATGAACGAGAGAACCGCCGAGAAACTAACCATCCTTGCCGACGCCGCGAAGTACGACGTGTCCTGCAGCAGCAGCGGCAGCAAGCGCCGAAACACGCCCGACGGGCTCGGCAATGCTACGGGCATGGGCATCTGCCATACCTACACCCAGGATGGCAGATGCGTCTCTCTCCTGAAGATCCTGCTTACCAATCACTGCATCTTCGATTGCGCCTACTGCGTGAGCCGTCGGAGTAATGACGTCAAGCGCGCCGCCTTTACCGTGGACGAAGTGGTCGACCTGACGCTCAACTTTTACCGGCGCAACTACATCGAGGGGCTTTTTCTCTCCTCCGGCATCTTTAAGAGCGCCGACTACACCATGGAGCGCCTCGTCCGCATCGCCAAGAATCTCCGTACGGAACATAAATTCAACGGCTACATTCACCTCAAAGCCATTCCGGGGGCCAGCGACGAGCTGATCCACGAGGCCGGCCTCTACGCCGACCGCCTAAGCGTCAACCTGGAGATGCCTTCAGAAATGAGCCTGAAGAAGGTGGCGCCCGAGAAGAATTACGCGGAGGTGTACCAGCCCATGAATTTCCTTAAGTCGTCGATCACCGGCTACCGCGAGGAAAAGCGGTCGCTTATGAAGACGCCCAACTTTGCTCCCGCCGGCCAATCCACGCAGATGGTGATCGGTGCGAGCCCGGAGAGCGACCAGGATATCCTCAAGCTGGCTACCTCGCTGTACTCCGAGCAGCAGCTCAAGCGGGTCTACTACAGCGGCTACGTTCCGATCAGCGACGATAGTCGGCTTCCCACCCTCTCCGCGCCACCCCTGCGCCGCGAGAACCGCCTCTACCAGGCCGATTGGTTGATGCGCTTCTACGGCTTCAGCGCCGAGGAGATCGTGGACGACGCCAATCCCAACCTTGATCCCGAAGTGGATCCCAAGCTGGCCTACGCTCTCCGTAACCCGGCGAGCTTTCCCGTGGACGTCAATAAGGCGCCCTACGAAATGATCCTCCGAATTCCGGGGGTAGGGGTCAAGTCGGCAAAAAAAATCGTTGACGCCCGTCGGTTCCGCCCCCTGCGTCGGGAGCACCTCCGCAAGATCGGCGTCGTCTGGAAGCGCGCGCAGTATTTTCTGATCTGTGCCGACAAGGATTTCCGCCAGCTCGGTTTTGATCCCGGCATTATTCGACAGCAAGTCATTCACGGCGCATCAAAGACCGGGCGACACGCCAGGGACGCCGACCAACTCGTGCTCTTCGGATAGGTACCGCCGGCTTCCCACTGCGGACCTGTCCGACGTAAAATGAAAAAGCCCCTCCGGATCGCGATCCGGAGGGGCTTACTATTGGGTTCCGCGTGGGGCGGGTACCGGGTTTAGTTGAAGTAGCTTTCGGTGATGGTTTCACCGGCCTGTACCTTCTCGATGCGGGCCTTCATCTCGTTGGAACCGTCATAATCGTCCTGACGGGCGAAGATCTCCTTGAGAGCGATCAGGGTGTTCAGGTTGCTGGGGTCGGTCTGCTCGGCCTTCTTGAAGTAGGGGAAAGCCAACGCGAATTCGTTGTTAATTTCCTCGTTCAGGGCTTCGTACTTCTTCTGACCCTCTTTGCTGAGGTCGTTACCGAGTTCTACCAGTTGCTCCGTCATTTTGGCGGCGCGGTTGAAGTAGAGGGCTCCCAGGCTGTAGATGAGGGAAGCGTCGTCGGGCTTGATTTCCAGACCGGCTTCGTAGTTCTTCTTAGCCAGGTCGAAGTACTCAGCTGCCTTTTCGGGATCTTCGTCCCGGCGCTTCTGGTAGAGCTGCTCGTACACGCGACCCAGGGTAGCGTAGAGGCTCATGTTATCGGGCTCGGCGTCGATGGCTTCCTGAAGCTTATCGGTCAGCTCGTCGAGTTTACCCTGGGCGAGGTAGTAGTTGATCTCGGTGAAGAGCAACTGGGTTTCCTGGGGAAACTTCTCGCGACCTTCGGCGAGGTACTGACCGGCCTTTTCCATGTCACCTTTGCCACTGTAGACCTTGTACAGGCCGTCGTAGATACCGGCGTCTTCGTAATCGTTCTCGTAGAGCTTCATAAGGATGGGCTCGGCGGCGTCAAAGTCCTCGGCGAGGACGGCGGACAGCGCGGAGTAGTACTGCTCCTCCTGTACTTTGGCATCGTTGCCTTCGTAGGTGCTCGAACCACCGTTTTCCATCAGGAACTCGTGAACGGCCACGCTTGTGTTGAACGCCTGGTAGCTGTCGTTGTAGTTCTTGTCCTGGATGGCGTAAATGCCTTCATTGGAGATATTGGCCTGCAGTTCCTCAAGACCCTTGAGCGCGGTCTTGCGGTCGCGGTTCTTATCGGCCATTTCGTAGGCCTTCATATACATCTTGGAAGACTTCACAGCGGCCTGAGCCACGACGGGTTCCATGGGCTGGTCACCCGCGAGGGCACGGTCCTGGATGTACCGCTGAACGGCGGTGGCGTAGATGTCACCGGCGGTGAGGTAAGCATCGACGTCGGACTGCATCTGGGAGTCGTCCATAGCTACCTGGATAGCGTCGACGGCGGATTGCAGGTCCATCAGGTCCTGACCGGATTGGTAAGTTTTGTACGATTTTTCGGCGTTCTTAAACGCGTCTTCTCCACTCTGCGCGAAGGCGGCAGAAACGGCAAAGACGGCGATGATCGCGCTAAGCATAAAATTACGCATGGGTAAAGTTTGTTGGTTGTTGATTGGTTTGTGTGCTGTCCTGTAGACGGTTTCGGGCCGCAAAGGATATATGCAAAACGTTATTATAGCGGGCAAGTATCGTTAATACCTTCCTAAAGTTAGTGAAACGCCCCGCAATAGCTAGTGTTCATGCGGGGTAGAGGTAGAGGAGGAGGGGCCCGGCGGACTTCGTCCCCCGGGTATCCTCCCCGCGTTTCCTGGCAAACTTACTCTTCTTCGGTACCCAGAATACCTTCGGCACTGAGCTGCTCCTCGTCGATGCTGACCACGGCCACGTCGGCGATGGCGTCGTCGCCATCCAGCTTGATTAGGCGAACCCCCTGGGTGGACCGGCCCATGACCCGCAGGTCTTCCATGGAGGTGCGGATGAGGATTCCCGAACGGTTGGTGATCATCAGGTCATCGTCGTCGCTGACGGCCTTGATGGTCACGAGCTCGCCGGTCTTCTTGCTGATCTTCATCGTCGAGACGCCCTTGCCGCCGCGGTTGGTGATGCGGTAGTCGCCCCAGTCGGAGCGTTTGCCCATTCCTTTCTCGCTAACTACCAGGATGGTCTTGTCGGTATCCCGCTCGTGGTCGAGCGTTACCATGCCGACAACGGCGTCTTTTTCGCCGTTAAGGCTGATGCCCCGTACGCCGGCGGCGTTGCGGCCCATGTTGCGCACCTTCTCCTCCTCGAAGTGAATTGCCTGTCCCTTGCGGGTGGCCAGGAAAACGTGGCTGCTGCCGTTGGTGAGGCGGGCTTCCAGTAGTTCGTCGCCCTCATTGATGGTGATGGCATTCACGCCATTCGTACGGGGACGGCTGTACTCTTCCAGGCTGGTCTTCTTAACCTGCCCGCGCTTGGTGGCGAAAATGACGGAATGCTGCTGCAGAAACTCCTCGTCGGTGAGGTCGGCTACGCTAATGTAGGCCCGCACGCTGTCCTCTTTGGGGATCGCCAGGATGTTCTGAATGACGCGGCCGCCGCTGTTTTTGCCGGCTTCGGGGATCTCGTAGATACGGAGCCAGAAGCACCGTCCCTGCTCGGTAAAGAGTAGGAGGTAGTTGTGGTTGCTGGCAATGAAGAGGTGCTCCACGAAGTCGGCGTCGCGCGTCTTGCTACCCCGGCTGCCCCGGCCTCCGCGGCCCTGGGCCCGGTACTCGGCCACCGGGGTACGCTTAATGTATCCGAGGTGAGAGATGGTGACCACCACGTCCTCGTCGGCGATCATATCCGTGATCGAGATATCGGCGGTGTCCAGGCTTATCTCCGAGCGGCGCTCGTCGCCAAAGCGGGCCCGGACGTCCTGCAGTTCTTCTTTGATGATACCACGCTGCAGTTCCTCACTTTCCAGGATGGCCCGCAGGCGGTCGATCAGTTCGCGGATCTCGGCGTATTCTTCCCGGATCTTGTTGATCTCCAGGCCGGTAAGCTTTTGCAGGCGCATATCCAGGATGGCGCGTGCCTGCTCTTCGCTCATGACGTTGCCTTCGAGGACGATCAGCTCCTCCGTCTGCACCTCCTTAACGAGCCCGCCGAATTTGTTCCAGAAGGCGGTCTTGTCCTCGACGAAGTCGCCGGCCATAAGTCCGTCGCGGGCCTCGTCCGGACTGTCACTGGCGCGGATGAGGCGGATCACCTCGTCGAGGTAATCCAGCGCGATTAGCAGGCCGATGAGGATGTGGGCGCGGGCGAGGGCCTTGTTAAGTTCGAAGACCGTGCGCCGCTGGATCACTTCCAGGCGGAAAGCAACGAACTCCTCGATCAGGTCCTTGAGGTTGAGCGTCATGGGCCGTCCGCCGACCAGTGCCACGTTGTTCACGCCGTAGCTGGTCTGCAGCGGGGTGTACTTGTAAAGGTAGCTGAGTACGATAGAGGCCATCGCGTCGCGCTTGATCTCGATGACGATGCGGAGTCCGTCGCGGTCTGATTCGTCGCGTACGGCGCTGACGCCGGTGATCTTGCCGTCGTTGACCAGCTCGGCGATCTTGGCCACCAGCGTGGCCTTGTTGACCTGGTAGGGGATCTCGCTGATGATGATGGTCTCGCGGTCGTTGTTATCGACCTTGATATCGGCCCGTCCGCGCACGACGACGCGGCCGCGGCCGGTGCGGAAGGCTTCCCGCACGCCGTCCATACCGTAGATGATACCACCCGTGGGGAAGTCGGGAGCCTTGATGTACTCCATCAGCTCGTCTACCGTAATGTCCGCGTTGTCGACCATCGCGATCACGCCGTCGACCACCTCATTGAGGTTGTGGGGGAGCATGTTGGTGGCCATACCTACGGCGATACCGGAGGCGCCATTGACCAGCAGGTTGGGGATGCGGGTGGGCATCACGGTGGGCTCCTTGAGGGTATCGTCGAAGTTCAGCTGGAAGTCGACGGTGTCTTTGTCCAGGTCGCCGAGGATGCTATCGGAGATACGCTGCAGGCGTGCCTCGGTGTAGCGCATGGCGGCGGGGCTGTCGCCGTCCATGGAGCCGAAGTTGCCCTGGCCGTCGACGAGGGGGTAGCGCAGGGACCATTCCTGGGCCATACGGACCATGGTGTCGTACACGGAGCTGTCGCCGTGGGGGTGGTACTTACCCAGCACCTCACCGACGATACGTGCCGACTTCTTGTGGGAGCCTCGGTAGCTCAGGCCGAGCTCGGACATGCCGAACAGGACCCGCCGGTGCACCGGCTTCAGGCCGTCGCGGACGTCGGGCAGCGCGCGGCTTACGATGACCGACATCGAATAGTCGATGTAGGCCGATTTCATCTGATCCTCGATGTTAACCGGGATGATGCGTTGATTTGGCATAAAGTGCTAAAAATTAGATGGGAAAAAGCCAGGTTTTTCCCCGTTTGGGGGCGCATTCGCCTACGCGCGAAGGTACAAAAATCGTGCCGGAAAACCTAGCTAAACCAATGGCTTTGTCAGGGGTTACCTTCACCATATGTCAGCCAGCGAAAAAGTAGTCAAACCTTACGGGGAAGGGGATTCCAAGAAGCAGGAAGTGGGGCGCATGTTCGATGCGATCGCCCCTACCTACGACCTCCTCAACCGCGGTACTTCCCTCGGGGTGGATACGCTGTGGCGCCGTAAACTGATCGCCCAGCTCGATCCCTCCGTTCACCGTCGCATCCTGGACGTCGCCACCGGTACCGCCGACGTGGCGATACAGACGGTGCGGCGCGCCAACGTCGACCACGTCACCGGACTGGACCTCAGCGAGGGCATGCTGGCCTACGGACGCACGAAGGTGAAAGCCGCCGGGCTGGAGGACCGCATCACCCTGCAGCAGGGCGACAGCGAGAACCTGCCCTACGCGGATGAGACCTTTGATGCCGTGACCGTGGCGTTCGGAGTACGTAACTTCGAGAACCTTGAGCGTGGCCTCTCCGAGATGCGCCGCGTGCTCCGGCCCGGTGGCAAACTGGTGGTGCTGGAATTCAGTCGGATCCGGTACGCACCCGTACGTTGGGGCTTTAATCTGTACTTCGGCAAAATTATGCCGCTGATCGGCCGTTTACAGAGTAAGGATCCGCGGGCCTATGCCTACCTCTTCGAGAGTGTACAGGCCTTCCCGAGCGGCGCGGATTTCGTAACGATCCTGGATCGGGTCGGCTATAACAACACTGAATGCCACGCACTTACTTTCGGAATCGCTTCCATCTATACCGCTACCCGCTGACGTTCGCGTTGTTGCTGGCCCTCAGCACCTGCGCCCGCGCCCAGTTCACCGGCGGTAACAACCGTAACTTTTACGACTTTCAGAATAAGCCCTACTACTTCGGGATTACGCTGGGCTTCAACTCGAGCCGCTACACGCCCTTCCGGAGCGAGGAGTTCATCTTTACCGACTCCATCGTGGGCGTAGAAAGCCTTAATGGACCCGGCTTCAACCTTAACCTGATCGGTAACCTCAAATTGGGCAAGTATTTCGATTTCCGGTTCACGCCTGGCTTCAGCTTCGCGGAGCGTACCCTGAACTACACCCAGAACCGGCAGCAGCAAGTCGAGACGCAGGAGAAGGTAGAATCGGTCTTCATCGAGATGCCATTTTACTTCCGGTATAAGTCGGCGCCCTACCGCGACAAGCGACTTTTCCTCATCGCGGGTATGAAGTATAGCTTCGACGTGGCCAGCGAGTCGCGGACCCGGCAGGCGGAGGAATTGGTACGCATCAGTCCCCACGACTACTCGATCGAGTACGGGGCGGGTATCCAGATTTTCTTCCCCTACTTTATCCTGTCACCGGAATTCAAGATTAGCCACGGTATCGGAAACACCCTGCTCTTCAATCCTACGCTGCCGGAAAGCCGGGTACTGGAGAAGGTGACCAGTCGCACCTTCACCCTGTCCTTCCACATCGAGGGGTAAGGATAGGACCCCGCCCAAACAGCTTACTACCGCGCCGCGCGGATGATGGCCGCAAAGCCCGCAGCGTCGAGGCTGGCGCCACCGACTAGTCCTCCGTCCACGTCGGATTCGGCGAACAGCTCGGCGGCGTTGCCCGGCTTCACGGATCCCCCGTACAGGATGCTGGTGTTGTTGGCAATGTCACTACCGAACTGGTTGGTGATCATGCGGCGGATGTAGGCGTGCATCTGCTGCGCCTGCTCGTTGGTGGCCGTCTTACCGGTACCGATGGCCCAGACGGGTTCGTAGGCGATGACGACCTGTTTCATCTGTTCGGGGTCGAGGGAGTACAGCGCCTGCTCGATCTGGCGGCCGACCACGACCTCTTGGTTACCCGCCTCGCGGATGTCGAGTTTCTCACCGCAGCAATAGATTGGCTTGAGGCCGTGCTCGAGGGCCGTGGTAAGCTTCAGGTTGATGAGGTCGTCATCTTCCCCGTTGTAGTCGCGCCGCTCGCTGTGGCCGAGAATCACGTACTCGATGCCGGCGTCGACGAGCATGGCAGCGCTGATCTCCCCGGTGTAGGCACCGCTTTCCTTTTCGTGGATATTCTGCGCCGCTACGGCGTAGTTGGCGTGACCGGATACTATCTGCTGAATTTGCATCAGCTGGATGGCCGGAACACCGAAGATCACCCGGGTACCGGGTTGCGGCACTTCGGACAGGATCTTCTGCACGAGTGCCTTGCCCTCACTGGGCGTTGTATTCATTTTCCAATTTCCGGCGACGATGGAGCGGCTCATAGGGTGGGAGGTTAGTTCTTTAGTCGGGTAGTTCTGTAGTTCTGTAGTCGGGTAGTTCTGTAGTTCTTTAGTCGGGTAGGGACGGACTACCGAACTACAGAACTACCGAACTAACATTCCCGTCACTTCCGTTTGGCTTCGTTACGCTCGATGCGGTGGCCGGGGCGGCTCCACTTGATGCGTTGCTTTTCGCCGGGAGGGCCGGGATCTTCCTTCGGGACGGGGCGCTCGCCCTTGGCGTAGGCGCGGGTGGCTTTGAGGCCGAGGGCACTGAAGAGTTCCATGTCGGCAAAGGCCTCTGGATTGGGGGTGGTGAGGAGCTTGTCGCCGGCGAAGATGGAGCCGGCACCGGCAAAGAAGCAGAGCGCCTGACCTTCGGGGCTCATCTCGGTGCGGCCGGCGCTGAGGCGTACGGTGGTGGTAGGCAGGACGATCCGTGTGACCGCGATCATGCGCACCATCTCAAAGATATCGACGGGCTGCTGGTCCTCCAGGGGGGTGCCCGGTACGGCAACGAGGGCGTTGATGGGGACCGATTCCGGGACGGGCCGGAGGCTGCCCAGGGTGAGCAGCATCTTCAGGCGGTCGGTGATGCTTTCACCCATGCCGATGATGCCGCCGGAGCAGACGGTCAGTCCGGCCTTGCGGGCGTTGCCGATCGTTTCCAGCCGGTCTTCGTAACCGCGGGTAGAGATCACCTCCTTGTAGTAATCTTCGCTGCTGTCCAGGTTATGGTTGTAGGCGTACAGACCGGCAGCGGCCAGGCGCTCGGCCTGGTTGGGGGTAAGCATACCGAGGGTAGCGCAGACTTCCATGTCGAGGCCGTTGACCGTCCGGACCAACTCCAATACCTGCTCGAATTCGCCGTCGTCGCGCACGTTCCGCCAGGCGGCCCCCATGCAGAGGCGGCTGCTGCCCAGGCCCTTGGCGCGCTCGGCGGCGGTCTTTACCTGCTCGACGGACATCAGGGCATTTTCCTCGATGTCGGTGTGGTAGCGCGCCGCCTGGGGGCAATACCCGCAGTCTTCGGGGCAACCCCCCGTTTTGATACTTACAAGACTCGATACCTGAACCTCGTTCGGATCGTGGTGCTCGCGGTGCACGGTGGCCGCACGGAAGAGCAGTTCCATGAGCGGGAGATCGTGCAGTGTCTGCAGATCATCCAGGGTCCAGGTGGTGAGGGTTGGGGCGGGAGAAGCGGTCATAGGCCGCAAATATAGAAATCAACCGTCGGGGAGGGCATATATGTACCACCACTTTTGCCGGTCGAGCCAGCCGCCCACGTTCAGGGGGGCGAGCCAGGCGGGCCGGCCGGCGTACACCAGGCGTGCGCCGGGCGCGGGCGACGGCCTGTCGCGGGTGTGGTCGAGCCACAGCAGCGGTAATGTTGAATCGACGGGAGCCACGGCGCTTTCTGCGGTATCCACCACGGTCGCCGGGCGGTGGTAGAAGCGCGACACGGCACCCTCCGCCCGAATGATTTGCGGCTGCGGACCAGTCATGCGGACCCCGGAAGGGTAGGTATCGTAAACGAAGCGGGACGGGCCGATCTCCGAAGCGGCCGGGCGCAGCAGCACCGACAGTAGCAGAAGCACATTTACGGCTACTACCGTCCAGCCGGCAATCCGTATCCACCGCCCGTGCCAGAACGCGCCGTAGCGATCGTGCAGCGCGGCGGCGGCTCCGGCCACGTAGACCGGCAGTAGCGGCACCAGGGGAAAGAGAAACCGGATGTCCTTGCGGCCGAGCAGCGAATGCACCAGAACAAAGACCAGCCCCGCCCACGCCAGCGGATCGCGGCGGTATGCGTAGCAGAAATACCCGAAGCCTCCCAGGTACAGCAAACTCACCGGCGGGATACCCCGCAGCAGCACTAGTTCTACGTAGCCGTACCACGGCAAAATACCGTAGCCGGCCGCTTTACCCGCTACCAGGTTTTGTGCGAAGTAGTTCCAGGCCGGCAGGGTCCAGGTGCCGTAGAGCCAGTAGGTGAGCGGATACGCGACAAGCAGGGCCAGCAGCCCACCGCCCGTGCACGCCAGCAACCGACTCCAGTGCTCCCGCCGCACGACCAATAGCCACAGCCCGAAACCCGCCACCAGCAGGGCCGCTTGGTACCGAAACAGGAAGGCCACTCCAAAGAGCACGCCGGCCCCGAAGACGCTGCGGCCCCCGGCGGGAAGAAATTGCCCGGTGCCCACCGCCGGCAGCGGATAGAGCAACATGGCGATGACGGCCGTCAGGCCCGACCAGTTTTCACTCGAAAAACGCACTCCGCAGTAGTACGCACACCAGTGAAAGAGCAGCGCCAGCAGGAAGGGGCGCCGCAAGGGTTCCGGCAGGCTATGCCGGCAACGGCGCCACAAGCTCCGCGCGACCAGCAACGTAAAGACCGCCGACAGCAGCCGCAGCATGAGGGCCACCGTAAAGGGGTTGGCCGGGCCGCCCAGGCCAACCACCTGGTAGGTAGCGTACGCGATGGCGGGCTGCAGGGCTGGCCGCATCCGCTCGTGGAATTCCCAGGGCAGGTCGTCCGCCGTCGCCAGCCCCAGTTTGTAGCCCGCGAATTCAAGGATCTGGAAGTGCTCGTCGCCCTGGTGGTGGCCCTCCGATCCCCAGGCCGCTACGGCGAACAACAGGGCGGCCGCCGCCCACCAGCGCCTACTCATGGGGGCGGAGGGGGTGTTGTCCTACGGTACTACGAGTAGTGTCCGCCAGCGTGGCGGCCAGGGCCGGATCGAGTTCGCGCAGGTCCGGCTGGCCGGCATCGACCCAGCAGCTGTACCAGGCCGACCCCACCGCCCGGATGGCGGCCCGGAAACGCGCCTCCACCATGCCGTTCATGGCAGCGGACCACGCCCGGGAGAATTCGCTGCATTCCGTAGCTACGGTCCGGCCCAGCCGCTCCTCGTAGCAGCGTTGCTGGTCTACCGGGTAGGTGGCGCGAAGGCGGCGCTCGGTATTGAGTACGCTGTCGACCAGGGCGTGGCTCTCCAGTACGATGTCCCAGTAATAGCTTTCCGGGTCGGCAATGTAATCGGCCGGCCCGACGAAATAGTCGTACTCGGCGTCGGCAAACAGCTCCGGCAACCGACTCTCCCAGAAGGCGTGGATGCCCGTCTGCCCGCTCAGTTGCCCGTTGTAGTTCTCGGTGGTGTGCAGGGGCACGTGGGCGTCGCCAACGTAGTGGCCCAGTTCCGCGGCCAACTGCAGGATTCGTTCGGCGTCGCGGTCAACGAAGGCCTGGGTGAGGCGACGGTGGTGCTGCGGAAGGTAGTAGGGCAGGATGCCGTGGGCGCTCAGGGGATCCTCCAGGAGGGACAGCTCGCCGGTGACGGGGATACCCAAATTGCGAAGCGAATCCCCCGCTACTTCCTCCATCCGTGCGTACCATAGGCGCCGGTATTCGCCGTAGGCCACGTCTACGGTGTGGTCGGCGGAGCGCAGGAGCAGCAGGTCGTGGTCGGCCAGGAGCGTATCCGGGTACCAGACCGTGGTATCGCCCGTCGGACCGATGTCAAGCAGGTGGCCGTAGGCCGCACGGGCATCGGCGTAGGTACGGGGAAGGGTAGAGAAGGGCGGATGGCCCCAGTGGTCGAGGTCCATATAGTGGCGGACCGCCTCGTAGTCGCTGGCGTAACGCCGCTTGTCGGGATCCACGGCGTGCTCGCTGAGGTAGTCAATGTGGTCGCGGAAGTATAGTCCCATACCGGCCGGCAGGGTAAAGGTGGCCAGGCGGTTGATGCGCCGGTGCCCGAAGAAACCCCACTCCGGTGCCGTGGGTGCGGGGGCAACGGCGACCAATGCCAACAGGCAAACCACCAGCATTGTCCCGTACCTCATGCTAGAAGGAGTCATAACCAAGGAGTAAGGGTTGGGTGGTTTCCACGGCCAGCAGGGCCCAGTCCCGGTCGTCGTTCACCAGGGCGGTATAAGCTTCCAGGGTCTGGTCGGGGGTGTCGGGCCAGCGGTAGCGGGGAAAGATTCGGGCGACCTGCTCTGCTTTGCCCACCTCCTGTAGCCGGATGATCGCGAAGGGCAGGCGCTCCCGGGCCGCGGCGATGCTGGCGGTATCGCCGTTCTCCCACCGGCTTATATAGTACGATTCGTAGCGACTGAGGATTCCCTCGGCCACGCCCCTGGGAACCTCGCGTGCGGGTGCCTGTCCGCGCACCAGGGGAGACAATTGGAAGGTGCCTTCCTCGGACCGCTCCAGCCGGAACCCTTTGTTCTGCTGCCGGGGATATTCGATGCTGAGCGACGTGACCCGCTCCGGGTCGGCGTGGTACAGCTCCTTGGAGCGCCACTCGTCGCCGCGCAGGTTGAAACGGTGACGCACGTTGCCGGTCCACATGGGGAGGTGCACCACGTAGGGGTTGTTGCTGCCCTCCACGATGGCCGCCGTGCCGGTTTCTCCGTTCGTGCCGCCGCCGATGTAGTACCCCCGCAGCTTGTTGCCGGATGCGTCGAAGAGCTGCACCAGAATGCCCGCGCTCGCCAGGCTGCGGACCAGGGTGGGCACGGCGGCGCTTGGGGGGAGTCGCTGTACCTCCAATCGTTCGAGGGCCTGGAGCAGGTTCTTCATCGCGTTTTCGTTGGCGGGGTAGTCGTTGTAGCGCCAGCTCGTCGGGCCGCCGCGCTCGAAGGTGGCCTGGTTTCCTTCCCGGTCGGCAATGAATATGCGGGCGATGTCTTTCGTATCTGCGTAGCCAAAGGCCCGCTCCGCCGCATCGGGGGCCGGTGGCGTGTAGGTTGTGGCCAGGTAGGCCAGGCCGGCCAGCAGCAGGGTAGCCGTCAGCAGGATCAGGGTACGTTTCATGCCGGGCGGTTGGTAGCGTACCGCCGACGCCGCAAGTAATTGAATACGATGCCAAATAGGGCCAGCACCAGTAGGGGTACTCCCAGATTAAGGGCTCGCCAGTAGCCGGCCTCGGCCACGGCGGTATCGCGGTCGAGCAGCCGCAGCCGAACCTGTTTGCTCCGGCTGGTGATCACGCCTTCGGGGTCAAGCAGGTACTCCACGGCGTTCAGTATGAAAGTCTTGTTGGCGTAGGGGATCTTGTTCCAGGGGTTCACGCCCAGGTAGCCCACTTCTCCGCGACTGTTGACGCTGTTGGCCAGTACGTCGCCGTCGCTGATGACGATCATTGCGGTGGGTACCGACGTTGCCCGGTACTCCATTCCGTTCTGCCGTAGCAGCTGTTCATTTTCCCGGCTGAGGCGGTTGGCGTAGGGACTGTCGAAGGTTCCCTCCAGCAGTACCGCCAGGGGCAGGCCCGCTTCGTTGAAGCGGTCGAGGTCGACGCTGAATTTCTGGGCGTCCAGATCGATGGGCGAAGGCAGCCGCTGCCGCCGGCTGCGGTCGCTGCTGGCCAGCAGGGTGGTTTCTTCCGTACCAGG
The DNA here is from genome assembly GCF_003390915.1 of Lewinella sp. IMCC34183. GTDB lineage: Bacteria > Bacteroidota > Bacteroidia > Chitinophagales > Saprospiraceae > Neolewinella. Next base: position 46,746 of record NZ_QMEM01000001.1, read on the forward strand.
GTTTTCGCCGACCAGCTCGATGAGGGTAGGGTAGCGCAGGTCTACCGCGTCGATGTTTTGTACGATAGGGTGATCGGCCTCCGGCAGGGCGAGAACGTGGTAGGGGAAGGGGACCAGGTCGACCTTCGGGCCGCTCGGTCCCTGGCTGGTGGCGATCGGAATGGGGGTGTTGACCAGGTCCAGGACCAGCTGGTTGCCGAGGCGGAATCCGTACTTGAAGAACAGTGCGTCTAGGCCCAGTTCCCGGCTCTGGGGATAAGCTTCGCCGGTGGCGCGCAGGCTGTCGAAGTCCATGGCCACGGCGTCTACCGCCCAGATGATCTTCCCCCCGTTCATCACGTACTGGTCGAGCTTGAAGGCCTCGAAATCGGTAAAGGGTACGGTGGGCTTGGCCACGATCAGCAGGTCGATGTCGGTGGAGAGCGTGGCGAAACTGTCCAAATACACCGGACCGACCTCATAATCGCGGCGGAGCTCGGCTACCAGGTCAGCGAACTGCCGGGCACCCAGCTCCCCGTTGCCGAGGGTAAATCCGATCACCGGCCGGTCGTTGTCGGTCAGCCCGTCGATGGCGGCGGTCAGGTTGTACTCCAGCAGGCTTTCCGCCTGGTTGAGCTGCTGGGCCAGGGGCACGTCGGGGCGGGCGGTCTGCAGCAGGGGCACGATCCGGCGCCGGTCACCGTAGTACACGATCGCGTAGGGGTAAACGGCCTGGGTGGACCGCTGCCCGGCCGTTTGCTGGAAGTCGGTCATCGGGATAATGCCGTCCTGCAGCATGTCCTCCTGCCGCTGTTTGACCTCCTCCGGGGAACCCGCGAGGGGGTCGGCGAAAGTGTACTCAATCTGGTTGGTGTAGGCTGTAAAGTCCTGTAGTGTTTCCTCCACCGCGGTCCGCAGCCGCTGGTAGCTGGCGGGCAGCTCCCCCTCCAGCAACACCTGCACGAAGACGGGCTCCCGCAGGCGCGACAGTTGGTCGCGGGTACTTTCGGTGAGGGTGAAGCGCTTGTCCTCGGTGAGGTCCAGTGCTCCGTATAGGCGCGTACCGCCCAAGCGGGCATTAGCCAGTACATTTACCGCGACCAGCAGGACCACGGCGAGGGCAAACTGGATCAGGCTCTGTATCCGGTGCTTTCGTTCGAGAGAGGGCATAGGTCGATTGGACGGCGAAGATAGGTACTGGCGGACACTGCCCCGTAGGGGGCTGCCCGGTTCCCTAACGTCGGCCTGCACGAAATCCGTTTTCCCGTGAAAAAACTCCTTGTCGGCCTCGGTACGCTTCTGGTCATCTACCTGCTCATCACCTTCGTGGTCAGCAACCAGGTCCTGGACACCCCCCTCCGTACCTTCGAGGAATCGTACCGCATCGGTTCCGAACGCTGGCACCTCAATATGGACAGCCTCCGGGCCGCGCTGCCGACCCCGGAGGGCGTCAGTTTTCAAAGCCCGGTCGACGGCATCACCCTGCGCGGCTGGCTGTATCGCCGCCCGGAAAGCGACTGCGCCGTGCTCTTCGCCCACGGCTACCACGACAATCGCGTGAGCATGCTGAAGTACACCCCGGTCTTCGCCGACTGCCACTGCGACCTGCTGCTTTACGATCATCGCGGATTCGGCGAGAGCGACGAAGCTTACGCCACGGGGGGCGTGAACGAGGCGCGCGACCTGCTGGCGGCCCACGCCTTCCTGCGGTCGGCAACGGGACTGCCCGACGAACGTATCGGGTGGGTAGGGGAAAGCTGGGGTGCCTCGGCGGCCCTGATCGCGGCGGCGGACAGCTCCGGCCGGCCGGCCTTCGTGGTCGCCGAGAGCCCCTACGCCGACTGGGAGTCGGCGATCACCGAACGAGGTGCACGGCAGTACGGCCCCGTATTGTCGGTCATCGCACCGGGCACGTTCCGCTGGGCCAGTTACCGCAGCGGTGTAGACGTGGCGGCGGCCAGTCCGCTGCGCGCGGCGCCGGACGTGCGCGCACCCGTGTTGCTGATCCACTCTTTGGCAGATACCCTTACGGACCCCGCCCAGTCGGACCTGCTGGCCGAGCGCCTGCCGGAGGAGCTGCTTACCTACCGCCGCCTCAACTGGGGAGCGTGGCACGCCCACAATATCGTGTGGCGCCCCGGGGAATACGCGGACCTGGTCAGGCGTTTTATCGCCGAACGGGCACCAGATTTCTGCACTTCCGTCACCCGCACGCCGCGATAGAAAGGCACGGGAGTTAGTTGTTTGACCGCTGGCGTTGTATTTTTGACGGCCCACCAAAGACGTGCCCGACTCCGATCATTAGCAAATCGCGCACGCCATGTTACGAATGAATCGACTGCTCCCCTTATTTCTTTTGCTGGCATTGCTGTCGGCTTGCACCGAGGACGTGAATCCCGATTACCAGAAGGAAGTGGCCAACCCCGCTTACTTCCACCGCTCGGTAAAGCAGCTCACCGACGTGATCGTCCACGATATCTTCTCCCCGCCGGTCGCCAGCCGGATCTACAGTTACTCTAGCCTAGCCGGCTACGAAGCCCTGGCCGCCGGAGACCCTAACCTGCAGTCGTTAGCGGGACAGATCCCCCACCTGGCACCCGCGCCCGCGCCCCCCGCCGGCGTCGAGATCGCCTACCCGCTGGCCGCAATAACGGCGCAGCTTAAAGTTGGTAAAAGCCTCATTTTCAGTGAGGATAGAATGGACGAATTCCGTAATCAATTGATGGCCGAAATGCTTGAGATACGTATGCCCGTGGAGGTTTATGACGCATCGGTAGCCTACGGGGAGGCCGTTGCCGATCACGTGATCGCCTGGTACAACGGCGACATGTACAAGCAGACGCGTACCTACCCCAAATACTCCATTACGCAGGACGAAAGCAAGTGGCAACCTACGCCGCCAGACTACATGGACGGTATCGAACCGAGTTGGATGAAGATCCGGCCGTTCGCCCTCGACAGTGCCAGCCAGTTCCGCCCGCTGCCGCCCACCGAATACAGCCTCGACCCGGATAGCAAGTGGATGCGGGAAGTCAATGAGGTGTATACCGTGTTCTCCGGCGTGGACGAACAGCAATCGGCCGAGCGGCAGGCCATCGCGCAGTTCTGGGACTGTAATCCCTACGTGAGTCACACCGTGGGCCACCTGATGTTTGCCACCAAAAAGATCACCCCCGGGGGGCACTGGATCAACATCGCCGCCATCGCGGCCAAGAAGGCCGACGCCGACTTCACCCGAACGGTGGAAACCTACGCCCTCACCAGCATGGCCATGTACGACGCCTTCATCAGCTGCTGGGATGAGAAGTACCGCAGCAAACTGGTGCGCCCGGAGACCTTCATCAACCGCCACATCGACCAGGAATGGCGTCCGCTGCTGCAGACGCCGCCCTTCCCGGAGCACACCAGCGGGCACTCGGTCGTGAGCCGCGCCTGCGCCATCGTACTGACCGACCTGTACGGAGATAACTTTGCCTTCGCCGACGACAGCGAGGAGGAATACGACCTGCCGACGCGCAAGTTTCCCAGTTTCCTGGCCGCCAGCGAGGAGGCCGCCCTAAGCCGCCTCTACGGGGGTATTCACTACCGCCCGGCGATCGAATACGGCATTGCCCAGGGTGAGGCCGTAGGCAAGCACCTGCTGGAACGCGTGAGCACCCGCCCCCTCATTACGGAGGAGCGCCCGGGCCGGTGAATTATCTCCTGGCCCTGCTTGCCCAGCTGATCGGGTATCTGCTCATATTGCTATACGACGATTACCTCGGCACGCTGCTGGCCCTCATTCTGGGTGTGATCGCCCTTGCCGTATGGGTTCTGAGCTACGTGGTGGAGTGGATACAGGCCAGCCGGGTCTCGCCGCGGTACTACCGCTACCTGCTGACCGTCTGGGTCGCTCCGCTCATCGCTTTGCTCGGCTTCATTTTTCTCCGGGGAGGCGTTGCCTGGTTGTGAGCCCGAACATGTGCGGCACGGTGCTGCTTGATTAGGCGTATGAAGCGATTTCTTGCTTACTCCCGCGGGCGGTTGTCCGCTTTTGGCTACGCTTTCCGCGGTGCCTACGACCTGTTGCGGAACCATGCCCCGTCCAAGATTCACATGGCCGCTTTCGTGGCCATGTTCGCCCTGTCGTGGGTGCTCGATTTCCCATTGTGGAAGTGGGTGGCCTTCTTCATCTGCAGCGGCATGGTGCTGGCCGCCGAGGCCCTGAATACCGCCGTCGAGTACGTCGTCGACCTGGTCAGCCCGGAGTACAACATTCTGGCCGGCAAAGCCAAGGACGTGGCGGCGGGGGCGGTGCTGTTTACGGCGGTGTTTTCCGGGCTGGTGGCGATCCTGTTGGTCGTGGACGCCCTGCTATAAACCGTTACCGGCTAGTAGGTGCTGATCATGTTGGCCGGCACCAGTAACGTATAGTTCGCGACTCCCTCCGATGCTGGTTGCAGTTCGTCGATGTCCGGCTGTTGTAGGGTGGTGATCGTCACGACCTTGAGTTGGGGCTTGTACTGCCGCAGGTACCAGCTGATTCCTTCGAAATTATCGCTGTGGTAACTCCCGTTTAGGTGGACGAAGGGCACGCCCTCCGTCGCGTTCTTGGCAATGTACCACGCCATGGTGGCGTCTTTGATGGCCTGGGCCTTGGGGAAGTTCTCTCCGCCGTGGGGCGATCCGTGGCCCTCGACCAGCATGGCCTTGTAGCCGGGCAATTCCGGGTCGTAGGGGACCGGCGCGAGGGGCGGCAGCAGGGCCTGGTCTTCCGCGGGCAGGCTCCGTAACACAACAAAGCCCCGCTGGAACACCATTCTGGCGAACCGGCGGGGCGTATTCGTTGCGATCACTTTGGCGCTGTCGGCGCGAGCGGCCTGCAGGATGGGCAGGTAGTCCGTGTGGAAATTGGGCCACACGCCACCCGTGAGGCTGTCGAGCTCACCGACGGTGACCTCATTGGCCTGAAAGGCGTCCAGCGCCTCCTGCTCGTCGGTCTCAAACATCTCCATGCCCAGAGTGTAGCGGTCCAGATGATCCAGGATCTCTAGTTCCATCCAGTGGGCGATGGGGTTGTCGTGGTATTCTCCGAACAGAATCACGTCTGCGTCGCGCAGTTCCCGCATCATCTTTCCAAACTTTACCGAGCGACCTTTCTGGTTGTACAGCTGGTAGGCCGGATTGTCCTGGGCGACCAGGATAGTGGAAAAGAACAACAGGAAAAACGTAAGTCGAAGCATCGCGGCGGGGTAGGTTGGGGACCCGCCAAGTTACGATTTAGTAGGGCATCTCACCGCCGGTGGCACCGATGACCTCACCGGTCATGTAGCTGCCTTCCTGGCTGGCGAGAAGTACGTAGGCGGGGGCAAGCTCGACGGGCTGGCCGGGGCGCTTGAGCAGGGTGGAACTGCCGAACTTCTCGATCTTGTCCTGGGGCTGTCCACCGGACGACTGCAGGGGCGTCCAGAAGGGTCCGGGAGCTACGGCGTTGACACGGATGCCGCGTTCGGCTACCTGGGCGGCCAGGGCCTTGGTGAAGGCTACGTTAGCGGCCTTGGTCTGGGCGTAATCGATCAGGGTAGCGGAGGGGTCGAAGGACTGTACCGAGGCGGTGTTGATGATGGCGGCTCCGGCCTCCATGTGCTTCAGTGCGGCCTTGGTGATCCAGAAGGGGGCAAAGACGTTAACGTGGAAGGTATTGGAGAACTGCTCGGTGGTCAGCTCGTCGATCTTCTTCACGGCGGTCTGGCGACCGGCGTTGTTCACGAGGATATCGATACCGCCGAGCTCGGAAACGGCCTTCTCGACCAGTTCCTGGCAGAAGGACTCCTCGACGATGTCGCCGGGAATGGCTACGGCCTTGCGCCCCTCGGCTTCGATGAGTTTAATGACTTCCTGTGCGTTCTGCTCCTCCGAGGGCAGGTAGCAGATGGCCACGTCGGCACCCTCCCGGGCGTAGGCGATGGCGGCGGCGCGGCCGATACCGGAGTCACCCCCGGTGATCAGGGCCTTGCGACCTTCCAGGCGGCCGAAGCCCACGTAGCTTTCTTCGCCGTGATCGGGCTCGGGCTCCATCTTGTTGACGCTGCCGGGACGGTTTTGCGGCTGGCGGGGGAAGGGCGGTGCGGGGTACTGTTCGAGCGGGTTCTGCTTACGGTACCGGTCGGTTAGGTTGTTGGTGGTAGTAGACATAAAATGTTGTTTATTAATGCACTTGATACCCGGCTAACGGGCAGCATTTCCCATATGTTTGCCAAAACCCTCGACCGCTGGAGCCTAACAAGCCGCTTACTACCACAACTGCCTATTTCCCGCCGCTCTCCTGGCTGCTGGCCGCCCTGCGCCGGGGGGAGTGGTGTTGGGAGGCGCACGAGAATTACCAGAAGGGCGGGTGGCGCAACCGCTGCCGGATCGCTGCCGCCAACGGACCGCTCCTGCTTACTATTCCGCTGGATAAAGGTAAGCACCAGCAACGGCCGATTCGGGAGGTGGGTATCAGCTACCACGACGACTGGCCCCGGCAGCACCAGCAGGCTATCCGCTCGGCCTACGGGCGGGCACCCTACTTCGAGCACTACGGCCCGTCGTTGCTGACCCTACTGGATGCCCCGCCAGAGCAGTTGTGGGACCTCAATTGGAGGCTGATCGAGCACGTTGTGGATGCGTTGGGCCCGGACCTGACGCTCTCATCGACTGAGGAGTTTCTCGGCGCGGACGCGGGTGCGGTGGAACAGCCGGTACCGGAATATCCGCAGGTTTTTGCCGACCGGCACGGCTTTCAGGGGCAGCTTTCCCTGCTCGACGGGCTGTTTTGCCTGGGCCCGGAATTGCCGTTGCTGGCTTACCAGCGGTAAATCAGGCGCAGGTCGAACGGAAGATTGAAGGTGGTAAACTCACCCACGTTGTTACGACTGTCCCAGGCGTCCTCCAGGAACAGGCGGTATTCCGTATCGCTCCCGTAGGCACTGTCGACGTGGCGCACGCGACGGAAGCGCGTACCGACCCCTGCGGAAAATTCTACCGCCAGGTGCGCGGTGATGGCCCAGTCTGCGCCGACCATCAGGTTCAGCGTACGGGTGCGGGTATCCACCCCGACCGAATCATCGTGAAGGATGAACTCGCCGGTCTCCGTTTCTTCCTGGAAGGTGGCCACGGTGCGGTGGGTGCGCCAAAGCAGATCGCCCCGGACCTGCACGAAGGGAACGAGCGGGGTTTCGGGGCGCTGCACGAAATAGCGCCGGCCGGTAAGGTGCAGCCGCCCGCCCCGCTGATCGCTGACATTGACCGTCGGTTCATCCTGGGGGAGGAGCCACAGGTAGCCGACCTCGGCCGACCAGCCGGCGGGCCAGACCAGGCCCACGGCTCCGAGGAGTCCCCGATTGACTGGTTCGAGCAGTTTGGGCGGCGACCAGGCGACGTACGGCCGCAAGCGACCTTCCGGGGCGGTTTCCGCGATCGACTGTCCGGACATCACCGAAGCGGCGCAGATGACCAGTACGATGATTGGCAGGAACCGGGGGTGGCGAGCATTCATGACCTGACAACGCGGTGCGGGTAGTCGCCGCTGCTTTACCTTCGTAGCATGTCCAACCTAATCGACGCCGGCCTCCAGGCCGACCGCGCCCGCCTTGAGGAGATCATCAAGCGGCTGCACGAACTCACCATCCGTATCGGCCACGAAGAGATGGCCCGTACGGTGAGCGACCTGCGCAACCGCATCTTCGAACCCTTCATGTTCGTGATCGTCGGGGAGGTGAAGGCTGGTAAGTCCAGCTTCGTCAACGCCCTGCTGGCTACCGGTGAGGAGATCGCCAAGGCCGCCCCCCAGCCGATGACCGATACCATCCAGCAGATCATCTACGGGGAAGAGCGGCGCGAAGTGACCGTGAACCCCTACCTGAAGAAGATCTTCCTGCCGGTCGAGATCCTCCGGGAGATCGCCATCGTCGATACGCCCGGTACCAACACGATTGTGGAATACCACCAGGAGATCACCGAGCAGTTCATTCCCGCCAGCGACCTGATCGTCTTCGTTTTCGAAGCCAAGAACCCCTACCGGCAGTCGGCCTGGGACTTCTTCAAGTACATCCACGGCGACTGGCGCAAGAAGACCATCTTCGTGCTCCAGCAGCGCGACCTGGCCACCGAACAGGAACTGGCGGTCAACCGGGAGGGCGTGGCCGAAAAGGCGCGAAAGGAGGGAATCGAGGCGCCCCAGGTCTTTGCCGTGAGCGCCCGCGACGAACAGGCCGGCCAGGCCGATACCGGCTTCGCGCCGCTGCGGCAGTACATCGCCGACAACATCACCGGCGGACGGGCGCCCCGCCTGAAGCTCAACAACAGCGTGCTCACCGCCCAGACCATCAACGAAAAGATCGCCGACGGCCTCCTGACCCGCCGCCGGCAGTACGAGGCCGACGCCGCCTTCCGGCAGGATATCCAGCAGACCCTCGACGAGCAGGTAGCCCAGAGTAACAAGCAGGTGGACCTGATGGTCGAGAACCTGCTGCTCACCTACGACGGCATCACCCGCGACAAGCTGGCCGAGCTGCGGGGCGGGCTAAGTATGTTCGGCCTGGTGAAGCGCAGCATCGCCTCCACCTTCGGCAGTACGCCCGGCGCCAAGGAGTGGCTCGAGAACCTGGCCAGCGGCCTCGAGACCGACCTGAACGAAAAACTGCGCGCCCGCCTCAACGAAAACGTCGTGGACCTGGCCGAGACCATCCAGCAAATGGTCAAGACCATCGACCTGAAACTGCGGGGCAGCCAGACGATCCTCAGCAACGACCACGAAATCTTCAGCAGCATCGCCGAACGTAGGGAGAACGTCCTGCGCGACCTGCAGGACCAGTTCAATCGCTTCGTTAGCAAGACGGAGAACTTTACCGACGAGAGCCTCTTCGCCGACCGGGAGAATATTGCTCCCAACCTGGCTGCCGGCGGGGGTATCGCGGCACTCGGCGTCATCCTGATGGCCCTGAGCACGCTGCCGGTGGTGGACGTAACCGGTGGCGTACTGACCACCGTGGGCATCATCTTTGCCGGCTTCAGTACTCGCGGCAAGCGCAAGCGGATCGTGGAAGGCTTCGAGGAGGAGATCAGCACGGGCCGCACCCGGCTGGCTACCGAGCTCGAGGAGAAGCTCAAGAGCTACATCGCCACCCTGCGCCGCCGCATCGAGGGCAACTTCGGCCGCTTCGACGAGATGCTGGAGCGCGAGGAGAAAAACCTGCTGATCCTCGAGGGCACCCACCGGGAGGTGCGGCAGGAGCTGGCGGTGCTGGAGGAAGAGCTAACGCCCTGATTCCGTGGCCCATCGATACTTTCTCCTCGACAAGCCCTACGGCATGCTTTCGCAGTTTACCCGCGAGCTACCGGAGCACCGGACACTGGCCGACCTGCACGCCTTTCCGGCCGGTGTCTACCCCGTGGGCCGGCTCGACCGGGATAGTGAGGGCTTGCTGATCCTGACCGACGATACCCGCCTGAACCACCGCCTGCTGCAACCCGCCCACGGGCACCGGCGCACCTATTGGGTACAGATAGAGGGGGCACCGACGCCCGCGGACCTGCACCGCCTGGCCGCCGGACCTACCATACGCATCAAGGGTAAAAGCCACGCTTCGCTGCCGCTGACGGTTGAACCCATCGCACCCGCGCTCCCGCCCCGGGATCCGCCCGTGCGCTACCGCAAGAACGTACCCGACAGCTGGCTGGCCCTTACCCTGACCGAGGGAAAAAACCGGCAGGTACGGCGCATGTGTGCGGCCGTGGGCTATCCGGTGCTGCGGCTGGTGCGGCAAGCCATAGCCGGGGTCAGCCGGGCGGACCTGCTGGGGGAGCGGGTACGGGAGGTGGACGGCGACTGGCTCCGCGATCGCCTCGAACCTCGGTAGGGGGGTTGGTATTCTACGAATAAATCGCGTTCTTAGCCAACGCATTGGTAACCAAACACCCCACCCCTATGGAACGGCTACGCAGAACCCTCGAGCGCTCCGCCTTCGGCGTGTGCGGCTGGCTGGGCGACAAGATGGGCATCCGGCGGACGCGCGTGCGGCTTTACTTCATCTACCTCTCGTGCCTTTCCCTCGGCTCCTCCTTACTGTTTTATTTCTTCGCCGCCTTTTGGCTGAACGTTCGCGAGTACATGCGTGAAGGACGCCGACAGATGGGGCTATAACGGCGCGGACGCGGGTGCGGTGTAGCGACGGTAACCTACATTGCGGGCCCGTTACCAATACTCTGCTCCGTGACCGAATCAACAGAAACCCCGAACGCGTCCACCCCCCTCGGAATCGCCATCATCGGGCTGGGCGGGGCCGTCGGCACGACGGTCGCGGCCGGCCTCGAACTCATCCGCTCCGGCCGGCAGGATACGACCGGCCTTCCGCTGGCCGAATTCACCGGACTTGACCTTACCGACTACCGGTCGGTGTACTGCCGGGGCTGGGACCTCTTCGATCAGGATCTGCTGACCGCCGCCCGCCACCACGGCGTACTGTCCGAGAAGCAGCTCGAGGCCGTGGCTGGCAGCCTCGCCGCCCAGCGGCCCTGGACCGCGATCAGCAACCGAAACTACTGTCGCGGGGTAGTGGGCGAGCGCGACAGCACCGGTACGCACCGGGAACTTATCGCGGGTATCATCAAGCAACTGGATGCGTTTTCCGGCGACCTCGGAGGTTCCGTGGTGGTCATCAACCTGGCCAGCACGGAACACGCTCTCGATCCCGCCGGCGACATTTACCATTCGGTGGAAGCCTTCGAGGCGGCGCTCGACGCGAACCATACCGGTATCACCCCCGCCATGCTGTACGCCTACGCCTGCATCAGCCACGGGGTTGCCTACGGGAACTTTACGCCGAGTCGGGCGGCCGATATCCCGGCCCTCCGCGAACTGGCGGGACAGCGACAGGTACCCGTGGCCGGAAAGGACGGCAAGACGGGGCAGACCTTCATCAAGACGGTGCTGGCTCCGGCGTTTCGCGCCCGGGCCCTGCGGGTTGACGGCTGGTTCAGTACCAACATTCTTGGCAACCGCGATGGAGAGGCGCTTCGCCACCCCGAATCCCTGGAAAACAAAATCGGTACCAAGGGAGACGTGCTGACGAGCTGCCTGGGCTACCCCGTGGAGGACCACCTGGTACGCATCAATTACTACCGCCCGCGGGGCGACGACAAGGAGGCCTGGGACAATATCGACTTCACCGGCTTCCTCGGCCAGCGAATGCAGATGAAGGTCGACTTCCTTTGCAAGGACAGCATCCTGGCCGCCCCGCTGGCCATCGAGATCGCCCGCTGCCTGGACCTGGCCCGCCGCCGCGGGCAGGGTGGGGTAGTGGAGGCGCTGGGCGCCTTCTTCAAGGCACCCATGACGCGCGACGGGCGGGATCCCGCACACGCCTTCCCCGAGCAGCAAGCCGAGTTATCGCGCTGGCTGCACGCCCAGGGAGCCACGGACCCGGCCGGTCCCTCCACCTCCGATTACGTACCGCACCCGGAATAAGCATGAGCACGCTTCGCTACGCCTACAACACCAACGGCTGCGCCCACCACCGGCTGCCGGATGCCCTGCGACTTATCGCCGCGGCCGGCTACGCGGGCGTGGCGCTCACGCTCGACTGGCATCACCTGGACCCCCTCGCCCCGGACTGGGAGCGGCGCACGGAGGAGGTGGGCAGGCAGCTGGACGAACTGCAGCTGGGCTGCGTGATCGAAACCGGAGCCCGCTACCTCCTGGACCCGCGAACCAAGCACGAACCCACCCTGCTGCACCCCTCGGCGGCCGGTCGGGCCCGGCGCGTCGCCTTCCTCAAGCGCGCAGCCGATATCGCCCACCGACTGGGGGCGGAAACCGTCTCGTGCTGGGCGGGTGTGCGGCAGGCGGCCGTGGGGAAGCGCGAAGCCTACGGGTACCTGGTGGACGGGATGACCGAGGTCGTAGCCTACGCCACCGAGCGGGGGGTGACCATCAGCCTGGAACCCGAACCCGGCATGCTGGTGGAGACCAACGCAGACTACCTGCAGCTCAAGCAGGCGAATCACGTGCTTGCCAAGCACTTACGCCTGGCCCTCGACGTAGGCCACGTATGGGTGACGGGGGAGGGAGACCCGGCAGCGGCGGTAACTACCCACGCCCGCGACCTGGGGACGGTGGCGATCGAGGGAATGAACCGGGGTGTCCACCTCCACCTGCCCCCGCACGAGGGCGATATGGAACTGGGGCCCGTGCTCCGGAATTTGCGGGCGATCGATTTTCGCGGCCTGGTGTGCCTGGAACTCAGCCGCGAAAGTACGCGTGCCCACCTGGCCATCCCGGAAGGCATCAAGTATCTGCGGACGCTGGAAGGCACGGCAGTCGGCTAACTTTCGACGCCGCGAATTGTCTTTGTTGCCATGCCGCACCAACCATCCGCCGACCTCCGCGACTGGTCCGGCCGCCTCAACCGGCTGGCGGCCGCGGGACGGCCCTGCTTCTTCCTGCTGGACTTCGAACTGCGGCAACCCCGGCTCTGGACGCTGGATCAATTGCCGGACGCGGGCGTCCGGTTTGCGTTTCCGGGGCACCCCGACCCGCTGCGTACGGCGCCCCGGCCGGGAAAACTGCATGGCCCCGGTCCGGACCGGCAGGCTTATGCTGCCGCTTACGCCGCGGTACAGGCAGGGCTGCGCCATGGCGACAGCTTTCTCACCAACCTCACCTTCCCCAGTCCAGTGGACTTCGCGGGTACCCTTACGGCGGCTTACGAACACGCCGCCGCGACCTACCGCGTGCTCCTGCCGGGTCGCTTTGCCTGCTTCAGTCCGGAAAGCTTCGTGAAGGTCACCGCGGCGGGCCGCATCGAAACCCGACCAATGAAGGGCACGGCACCGGATACGGCGGCCGGCCGGGCGGCACTACTGGGGAGTACCAAGGAGATCGCGGAGCACGCCACCATCGTGGACCTCATGCGGAACGACCTGAGCCAGTTGGCGCGCGAAGTCCGGGTGCTGGAGTACCGCTACCTGGACTCCACCGAGGCGGGCGCGGCGGGCCTGCTGCAGTCGAGCTCGCGCATCGGGGGGCAACTGCCGTCGGACTGGAGAGAACGACTGGGCGACTGGCTCCTGCAGCTATTACCGGCCGGTTCCGTCAGCGGGGCACCGAAGCCGGCTACCCTTGACCTGATCCGCCGCGCCGAAGGCGGGCCAAGGGGGTACTACTGTGGCGTCGCGGGCTACTTTGACGGGGCGGAACTCGACAGTTGCGTCCTGATTCGCTTCCTTGAACGGCGGGCGGATGGTGGGTTTATGTTCCGGTCGGGCGGGGGCATTACGGCCCGCAGCACGGAAGCGGAAGAGTATGCCGAGCTGCTGGCCAAGATCCGTCTTCCCCTGGGGAAATACGTTTAGCCTTATATCTTCGCGCGTCGATGGCCCCTTCCGCTCCTCACTTTCTTGAAACCATCCGCATTGTTGACGGTCAGCCGCAGTTGCTTTCGCGTCACCAGACGCGGGTGGACCGTACCCGTCACCGGTTCTTTGGCAAGGCGCCCGCCTTCCGCCTCAGCCGGGTTATCGACGAGCTTGACCTGCCCGCCAGCGGGGTCCACAAACTGCGGATCGTGTATGGTGCCTCGCTCGAAAGTGCAGAGGTGCACCCATATACGATCCGGCCGGTACGTTCGCTTCGCGTAATCGAGGCCGACGACCTGCGGTACGGCAAGAAGTACGCCGACCGGAGCCACCTGGAGAAACTATTCGCGCAGCGGGCGGGCTGTGACGATGTCCTGATCGTGCAGCGTAACCACCTGACCGACAGTAGCTATGCGAACCTGGCTTTCCACGATGGTAACAAGTGGTATACACCGGCTTGGCCCCTGCTTCCCGGTACTCGTCGGGAGGAATTGATCGACCGGGGCGTACTCTTTCCGACCGTCATACGGCTACGGGACCTGTACCAGTTCGAGGAAGTGCGCCTCGTCAACGCGATGATGGAGTGGGAAGAGTCGCCAACCATTCCGACCACGGCGGTCCTGCGGCACTAGCGGGCGGCTTCCAGTCGCCGCCGCAGGTTGGCAACCGTCCGGGCCGGGCCCCCGGTCATGATCTCTTTGCGCAACCAGCCGGGCAACCCGGCACCGGCATCGGTACGCACGGTGCACTGCAGCTCTACTTCGCCGTCCGCCAGCGGCCGGATGACCCATTCGCCACCGTACACGGTCAGGCGGTCACGCCCGTCGGTGGGCGGGATCGCGCCCGGTTCGGCGGTGATGGTGCGGGTAAGGACCCCCGCCGCGTCGACCCATTGTCGTACGCGGGCCACGACCTCCTTGTCGCGGAACGGAAAAGGCATATCGATCCCGGAAACGTAGACGAAGTTGTTTGCCGTGCCGCCCGGTACGATGTAGGCACCGTCGCAACGGTGAACCCACTCGTCGTAACGGGAAGCCTCGTCGAGCGTACGTCGTACGCGGGGCAGGGTAGTGGCGGCCTGGGTAACCACGCGAACGGAAAGCTCACCGGCGCTCTCGTCGCGCACGTACACCCGCACCCCGTCCTCCTCCGTCTGCAACACGAACGGGCGGCTATCCTGCGCCGTGGCGTAGTTGCAAGCGAATAACAGGAGGTAGATCAGGGGGCGATAAGACATAGGCAGTGACCGGATTACCGGAGAAAACGGAAGGTAGGTATCGTGGGGTAGGTGTACGGCAGGAACAAAAAATTTCTATCTTGTTCCGCGATATATATTGGCTTTGGTGCCCTGGGCGCCCATTTTTACATTAACCCACCCATCATGCAAAAGCGGTTGATTACTACCGTACTGCTGGCTGGCGCCCTGACTTCTGTCGCGGCCCAGGACGGCTTCACTTCATTAACAAACGGTAAGGACCTGAGCAATTGGGAGTCCTACGGGGGGCAGGCTCCCTACGAGATCGACGGCGACGTCATCACCGGCACCGCCGTGGTGAATACCCCCAACACCTTCCTGTGTACGGACCGGCCCTACGGTGACTTTGTCCTCGAACTGGAGTTCAACGACGATGCGCCCCTCAACAGCGGCGTCATGGCGCGGGGACAGTGGCGGCAGGCGGGCGATATCCGCCGCATTTACGGCTACCAGGTAGAGATCGATCCCAGTGCCCGGGCGTATACCGGTGGCATTTACGACGAAGCCCGCCGGGGGTGGATCTATCCGCTCCACTACAACGACGCGGCCCGCTCCGCTTACCGGCAGGGCGAGTGGAATCAGCTCCGCATCGAAGCCATCGGCAACAACCTGCGCACCTTCGTGAACGGACAGTCGGCGGCCAACCTCATCGACAGTGTCGATGCTTCCGGGCTTATCTGTCTGCAGGTGCACGCCATTTCCGAGGAACTGGCCGGCAAGCAGGTGAAGTGGCGCAACATCCGCATCAAGAACAACGCCACCGAAGCCGACCGCATGGACGCTGTGCTGGCTCCCGTAGAAAACCTGCTCGTCAACCAGCTCTCCGAAGCCGAACGGCGGCAGGGCTGGCGGCTGCTCTTCGACGGACAGTCGACGGACAACTGGCGCGGCGTAAAGCTCGACGAGTTTCCCGCCCGAGGCTGGGAAGTGGCCGACGGCGAACTGCGCGTCCTGGCCGGCAACGGCGGCGAAAGCACCAACGGCGGCGATATCGTAACGAAGGAAACCTTCGGTAATTTCGACCTGATCTTCGAATTCAAGCCCACGGAGGGGGCCAACAGCGGGGTCAAGTACTTCGTGGATCCCGACCTCAATCGCGGACCCGGCTCCGCCATCGGACTTGAGTACCAGATCCTGGACGACGAGCGCCACCCCGACGCCAAGGCCGGCGTACGCGGTAACCGGACCATGGCCTCCCTCTACGACCTGATCCCCGCCAACCCGGTAGACGTTGACCGCCGCAAGGAATACCGGATCGGCGACTGGAACCGGGGTCGCATCCGGGTCAAGGACGGTAAGGTCGAACACTGGCTCAACGGATACAAAGTGGTCGAGTACGATCGCTTTAGCCAGCTGTTCGACGCCCTCGTCAACTACAGCAAATACAAGGACTGGGAAAACTTCGGGCAGTGGCCCAAGGGGCCTATCCTCCTGCAGGATCACGGCGACGCCGTGGCCTTCCGTACCATCAAGATTCGTGAGCTTTAAACTACCCGATCATGTCAAATCGTCGATCCTTCCTTAAGCAATCCGCCCTCACCACCGCCGGCCTTACCGTCGGCCTGCCCCTCAGCAGTCAGGTCATGGGGGCCAACGATACCGTCAACGTGGCGGTTTTTGGGGTCAACAGCCGGGGAAGCTATCTCGCCCGCACCTTTGCGGGAGCCAAGAACTGCAAGGTGGTCGGTATCGGCGACGTCGATACCCGCGCCATTGAAAAAGGCCAGAAAGCCGTGGTGGACGGCGGGGGCAAGAAACCCAAAGGAGGACAGGATTTCCGCCGCTTCCTCGACGACAAGAAGATCGATGCCGTAGTTATCGCCACCCCCGATCACTGGCACGCTCCCATGGCCATCATGGCCCTGGAAGCCGGCAAGCACGTCTACGTCGAAAAACCCTGCAGCCACAACCCGGCCGAGGGCGATATGCTCGTGGCCAAACAGGCCGACACCGGCCTCAAGGTGCAGATGGGCAACCAGACGCGCAGCAGCGTGACCCTGAACAAGGTCGTCAAGGAGATCCATGACGGACTCATCGGCGACGCCTACGCCGGCAAGGCCTGGTACGCCGCCAATCGCGGACCCATCGGCGAGCACGAGCCCGCTCCGGTTCCCGAATGGCTCGATTGGGACCTCTGGCAGGGCCCCGCGCCCCGGCAGGACTTTGACGCCCTGCTCGTCCACTACAAATGGCACTGGTTCTGGAAGTATGGTACCGGCGAGCTGCTCAATAACGGCACGCACGAGATCGATATGTGCCGGTGGGCCCTGGGGGTAGAGTACCCCGAGCAGGTCCAGTCCAGCGGTGGCCGCTTCGCCTTTGATGACGCCTGGGAAACCTACGATACTCAGCTGGCGAGCTTCAAGTACCCCGGCGGCAAGCATATCCACTGGGACGGCCGCAGCTGCAACGCCATGCCGCTCTGGGACCGCGGCCGCGGCTCCATGATCTACGGTACCGAAGGCAGCGTGCTCATGGACCGGGGCGGCTTCATCGTCTACGACCTGGAAGGAAAGGAACTGCGGAAAGAGGACGAAGACGGCAAATCGATCAGTATGGACACCACCGGAGGCGGTAACCTCGACGAGCTGCACATCGCCAATTTTATTTCCGGCATCAATTCCGACGAGCAGCTCAACTCGCCCGTGGCCGACGCAAACCCCAGCGTCACCACCTGCCACCTGGGGAATATGGCCCAGCGCACCAGTTCAGTTCTGGCCATCGACACCGAGACCGGCAAGCCCAAAAACAGTAGCGAGGCGATCGCCCTCTGGAGCCGCGACTACGAAGATGGCTGGAAACCCACGGTCTAGTTGCCCTTAGCGTACCCGACTCCGCCGGCGTCACGCTACCTTTGCCGCCGATGCAGACCTACTACCGCCTCGACGACCTGCCGCGCTTTCGGCGTGCCGTGATCACCATCGGCAGTTTCGACGGTGTCCACCGCGGTCACCAGCAACTGCTCAAGCGTATCCGCCGCATGGCCGAGCGGCGCGGTGGCGAGAGCGTGATCATCACCTTCGATCCCCACCCGCGTACGGTGCTGCAGCCGGAGGACAATAACCTGCGGCTCCTGACCTCCACCCGCGAGAAGATCGCGTTCTGCGCGGAGGAGGGCATCGACCACCTGGTGATCGTGCCGTTTGACCGGGCGTTCAGTGAGCAGTCACCCACCGAATACATCGAGCAGTTTCTCGTACGGAACTTCCGCCCCGACCGAATTGTCATCGGTTACGATCACCGCTTCGGGAAGGACCGGGAAGGCAACGTCGAGTTGCTGCGGTACCTCTCCGCGGAGCACGGATACGAGGTGATCGAGATCGCCGCCCAGGAAGTCGAGGAAATCACCGTGAGCTCGACCAAAATTCGCCAGGCGCTTACCGAGGGCGATGTACGCCGCGCCGACCAGTTGATGGGGCGGCCCTACGAACTGACCGGGAAGGTGGTCCGGGGGCAGCAACTGGGCCGTACCATCGGCTATCCGACGGCCAACCTGCAGCCGGAGCATGCCCTTAAGCTCATTCCCGCTCCGGGCATTTACGCGGTGCGGGCGGTGATTGATGATTGCCTGTACGAGGGTATGCTGTACATCGGAGACCGCCCCGTCCTCGCCGATGGACGCGGTACGACCGTGGAGCTTCACGTGTTTGACTTTAGGGGTGACCTGTACGGAAAAACGCTGACCGTCCGCTTCATCGAATACCTGCGCGGTGACCTTGCGCTGCCCGGCATGCAGGCCCTCGGCAAACAACTGGAGCGCGACGAGCGCGACGCCCGCGAAGTACTGCGGCAGGACCGGATCGCCAGCGCGGAGGCGCAGGACCGTAACCTGCCTTCCACGGCCGTCGTCATCCTCAATTACAACGGGCGACCGTACCTGGAAAACTACTTGCCCACGGTGCTGGAGAACCTAATCCCCGGCGCCCGGGCGATCGTGGCGGACAATGCGAGCACCGACGACTCTGTGGCCTTTTGCCGGGAGCGATTTCCGGACGTGCAGCTGATCGAACTTCCGGAAAACCTCGGTTTCGCCGCCGGCTACAACGCGGCGCTGCAGGAGGTCGACGCGGAAGTCTACGTGCTCCTGAACAGCGACGTGCGCGTCACCCCGGGCTGGCTGCTTCCCGTGCTCCGCCACTTTGCAAATCCGAACGTCGGGGCGGTACAGCCCAAGGTGCTGGCCGAGCACTCCCCCGAATGCTTCGAGTACGCGGGGGCCAGCGGGGGATTTATCGACTTCCTGGGCTACCCCTTCTGTCGGGGGCGGCTCTTCGGACATACGGAGCGTGACGAGGGGCAGTACGACTGCCCGATGGAGATCTTTTGGGCTACCGGGGCGGCCTTTTTCGTCCGTTCGTCCGCCTTCCACGCCATGCGGGGCTTCGAGCCGGAATACTTCGCCCACGCCGAGGAGATCGACCTGTGCTGGCGCATGAAGCGGGCCGGCTACCGCGTGCTCGTGGAGCCCGAATCCACCGTCTACCACGTTGGTGGCGGCACCCTGGCCTACGATACGCCCAGCAAGGCGTACCTGAATTTTCGCAACACCCTCATCACCAGCTTCAAAAACGAGCACGCCACGCGGCTGATGTGGTGGTTGCCGGTCCGCTTGCTGCTCGACGGCGCGGCGGGGCTGCTCTTTCTGAGCCAGGGGAAGGTGCAGCACATCTGGGCCATCCTGCGGGCCCACTTCGATTTTTACCGCAACCTTCCGCTCTGGGTCTACCGGCGGGCGCGCAGGTCCGAGGAAATCGAGTCGGGTAGGGTGGGTCCGGCCCGTACCGACGCGGGGCGGGTAGCCGATAGCATTGCGATCCACTATTTCCTGCTGGGGCACCAACGCTACGCCGAAGTGGTTATTCCGCAGGTGGAAGTGGAGGCCCACGGTGCCCCGGCGAATTAGCCGTCGTAAAAGGAGGGCAGTTTGGGTAGGGGCTTCCCGCGTGCTTTTGCATCTTTGCCGCGAACACAAAAGCTACCCACTTATGGCAATGTTGAACTTTGGCGGCACGGAAGAGAAGGTCGTCACCCGCGAAGAATTCCCCCTTGAAAAGGCGCGTGAAGTCCTGAAAGACGAAACCATCGCCGTGATCGGCTATGGCGTACAGGGCCCCGGCCAGAGCCTGAACCTCCGCGACAACGGGTTCAACGTCATCGTAGGCCAGCGTAAGGGCGGTGCCTCCTGGGATAAGGCCGTCAAGGACGGCTGGGTACCCGGTGAAAGCCTGTTCGAGATCGAGGAAGCCGCCGACCGCGGAACGATCATCCAGTACCTGCTTTCGGATGCCGCCCAGATCGAAGTGTGGCCGCGGCTCAAGCCCTACCTCACCCCCGGAAAGGCGCTGTACTTCAGCCATGGCTTCGGGATCACCTACAACGACCGCACCAAGATCATCGCCCCCGAGGGCGTCGACGTGATCCTGGTCGCTCCCAAAGGATCCGGCACCAGCCTGCGCCGCCTTTTCCTGGAGGGACGCGGACTGAACTCCAGCTTCGCCATCGACCAGGATGCCACCGGACGCGCCTACGAGCGCGTGGTCGCTCTCGGCATCGGCGTGGGATCGGGCTACCTCTTCGAAACCGACTTCCAGCGGGAAGTGTACTCCGACCTGACCGGTGAGCGCGGCACCCTCATGGGCGCCATCCAGGGCATCTTCGAGGCCCAGTACGACGTACTGCGCGCCAACGGCCACAGCCCGTCCGAAGCCTTCAACGAAACGGTGGAGGAACTCACCCAGAGCCTCATGCCCCTCGTGGCCGAGAACGGTATGGACTGGATGTACGCCAACTGTTCCACCACCGCCCAGCGGGGTGCGCTGGACTGGAAAGACAAGTTCCGGGACGCGGTCAAGCCCGTCTTCCAGGACCTCTACAAGAGCGTGTCCTCCGGTGAGGAAGCACAGCGCAGCATCGATTCGAACAGCCAGAAGGACTACCGCGTAAAGCTAGAGGCCGAACTGAAGGAGCTCAGCGACAGCGAGATGTGGCAGGCCGGCCGCACCGTCCGCAAACTGCGCCCCGAGAACGCGGAGTAGTTAACCAAAGCGGGGCGGGGACGTTGTAGGGGCACTGCACCCGCGGCCCCGCCCGCTTTGATTAAACCTTCCGCCATGCAAGCCAGCGCCGCCCGCCGCCGGGTCCTCGACCAATTAGCCAACCAGTCCTTCGACCTCGTCGTCATCGGCGGGGGAATCACCGGGGCCGGCGTCGCCCTCGATGCCGCCAGCCGCGGATTGTCGGTGGCCCTCATCGAGCGCAGCGACTTTGCTTCGGGTACCAGCTCGAAATCTACCAAGCTGATCCACGGCGGGCTCCGTTACCTGAAGAACCTGGAGATCGGTCTGGTCCGCGAAGTAGGCCAGGAACGCGCTGTCGTACACAAGCTGGCACCCCACCTCGTGCGGCCCGAGAAGATGTTGCTCCCCCTCGTGGAGGGCGGCTCCCTCGGTAAGCTGTCCACCAGCATGGCCCTGTGGGTGTACGACTTTCTGGCCGACGTAGGGGGCGACGACAAGCGCGTGATGCTCAGCAAGGAAGAAACGCTGGAGCTGGAGCCGTTGCTGCGGGAGGATATCCTGAAGGGCGGCGGCTTCTACGCCGAGTACCGCACGGACGATGCCCGGTTGACCATCGAGAACGTGAAAACGGCCATGGAGAAGGGGGCGGTAGCCGCCAACTACGTGGAAGCGACCGACTTCGTCTACGACGACGAACGGCAGATCGAGGCCGTCCGTTGTCGCGACCGCTTCACCGGCGAGGAACTTGTGCTGCGCTGCGCCCACGTCATCAGCTCCGCCGGGCCCTGGGTCGACGACCTGCGGAAGATCGACCACAGCATGAACCACAAGCGACTTTTCCTCTCGAAGGGGGTGCACATCGTCGTGGCCCGGGAGCGGTTGCCCCTGCAGCACGCCTGCTACTTCGACGTCGCGGACGGCCGGATGTTGTTTGCCATCCCACGCCTGCGGTCTACGTACATCGGGACGACCGATACGCCCTACACCGGCGATCCGAACGCCGTTCCGGTGTACCTGGAGGACGTCGAGTACCTCCTCGACGCTACCAACGCCATTTTTCCGACGGTCGACCTGACGGTTGCCGATGTGGAATCCAGCTGGGCGGGGGTACGGCCCCTGATCTTCGAGGAGGGGAAGGAAGCCGGAGAGATGTCCCGCAAGGACGAGATATTCGAGAGCGAAAGCGGTCTGCTGAGCATCGCCGGCGGTAAGCTGACCGGCTACCGCAAGATGGCCGAACGGGTGGTCGACCGGCTGGGCAAGCAGCTGCACGATGACGGCGACGACCTGGCCGATACCCATACCCGGGAGATCGTGCTCAGTGGCGGTCCCTTCCGCAACTTCGCCGAAGTGCTCTCCTACGAGCGCGAGATCGTTGGCCAGCTAGACGCCGCCAGCCTCGCCGTGGACCGCGCCGCCTACCTCGTAGCGAACTACGGAAAGCAAACCCCCCAGATCATCGCGCAGGCCCGCGACCGGAAGGAAACCACCGACGTAGCGCGGCTGGCGGCCGCCGAGGCGGCCTGGTGTATCGAGCACGAACTGGCCGTGTACCCGATCGACTGGGTGGAGCGGCGCAGTGGCCGCCTATACTTCGACCTGCCGAGTATCCGTCCCGTGCTGGAGGAGGTACTCACGGTATTCGCGGAAGCCTTCGACTATAACCAGGAGGACCGCGACCGGGAGCGGCAGCGGGTACTTGACGCGATCGCGTGGGTAAGTACCTTTGCCCCCGGACCGGGTACCGACAGCGTTACCGCCGAATCCGCGTAACCTTTCCCGGCAGAAGCTGTTTGCCGGGTAAACGACCGGACATGGCTAGCCCCGAGCAATCAATTTTCGAACGTCGCGTCGATCCCGTGCTACAGGCAGGCGTGGTGCTGGCGATGGTATTCGTCGTCGACCTGTTCGGCCTGATCATTTCCGGCACGGACACGGTGGGCGTCAGTAACCGGTTCCCGTGGCTTTGCGCGGCAAGCTTCATGCTCTTTTTCGCGCTCTTCAATGCGGTACTGAGCGCGGCGGCGGCTAATACCGCCAAGTACTGGGGGCGCAGCGTATACAGCTTCATGGGGCTTGCCCTCGGTGCCGGACTGCTGGCCTGGGCCTTCAGCGGCCTGACCATCTCGGAAGCCGGCTCTTACCGCTGGATCTATCTGGTGGTGACCGTCGGATACCTGGTGTTTTTGGGGCTGGTGTCGATGATCAAGAACGTGGTTTCTTTTGCCCAGCGGGAGGAATGGAACCGGCCGCGCCTAAAAAACCGGGAGCGCGATAAATAGACCAACCATCGGTCCCCACGGCCCGTTTACCTTTCTACATTTTGTGTTGATTTATGCAGCTACTCCCCGCGGATACCCTTGAAAAACTGGAATTTGACAAAGTCCTCGACCTGCTGGAACGGCAGTGTCAGGGTGATCTCGGTCGTGAGCGCGCCCGTGGGCTCCTGCCGTCAACCGACGTAGCGGAAGTCAACCGCTGGCTAGAGGAGGTGGCGGAATTCCGTCAGGGTACGGAGGAGCGCAACATGCTGACGGTCAACGGTTACGAAGACATCAGCGAGGAGCTTCGGGCCTTGCGCGTGGAAGGCTACGCGCTGGTCGAGTCCGGCCTCGCCAAGGTGAACGTGCTGCTGCTGCAGGCCAAGCAACTTTTCGGGTTCTTCTCCTCTACGGGCCGACAGACCGCGTTCCCGCACTTATACGGACTGGTCCGCGAGGTGGAATACGTGCCCGAACTGTCCGCCGCCATCGAAGCGGTGATCGACGTCGAGGGGCATATCCGGTCGGACGCCTCGGATGAACTGAGCCGCATCCGGCGGTTGATCGGCAGCAAGCAGCGGGAGGTGGAGAAGGCGTTCCGGGCCGTCATCGAGAAGTACCGCCGCGCCGGTTACCTCACCGATACCGTGGAAAGCTTCCGCAACGGCCGGCGGGTCCTCGCCGTGCCCAGCGAGCACAAGCGTCAGATACGGGGCATCATCCACGACGAATCGGCGACCGGCAAGACCGCCTACATCGAGCCCGATGAGGTGATCTCCATCAACAACGACATCTTCGATCTGCAGCAGGAGGAGCGCCGCGAGATCTTTCGTATCCTTCGGGAGGTATCCGCCGCCCTGCGCCCCCACGTCGACCGGATGGCCGCCTACCAGGACCTAATCACCACCTTCGACGTGGTACAAGCCAAGGCCACGCTGGCCGGGCAGATGAAGGCCGAGCGCCCGCGTGTCGATCCCCGTCCGGGCATCAACATCAAGGAAGGCCGGCATCCCCTGCTGTACCTCAAGAACAAGCCGTACGGGAAGAAGACGGTGGCCTTTGACCTGAAGCTGCGCGGCAAGAACCGCTTGCTGATGCTCTCAGGACCCAACGCCGGGGGCAAGTCGATCTCCATGAAGTCGGTGGGCCTCTTGCAGCTCATGGCACAAAGCGGCCTGCTGGTGACTGTGGACAAGGAAAGTGAGCTCGGCATGTTTACCCGGATCTTCACCGACATCGGGGACCAGCAGAGTCTGGAAGACGACCTGTCCACCTACAGCAGCCGGCTGCAAAACGCCCGGCAATTCCTGAAGTCCGCCGACGCCCAGACGCTGGTACTCATCGACGAATTCGGCGCGGGTACCGATCCGGCACTCGGCGGTGCTATTGCCGAGGGTATACTGGAAGGTCTGAATGCCCGCCGGGCACTCGGGGTGATCACTACCCACTACAGCAACCTCAAGATGTACGCCTACAAGACCTCGGGCATCATCAACGGGGGGATGAACTTCGACAAGGATACGCTGAGTCCTACTTACGAGCTGAACGTAGGCCGGCCGGGATCCAGCTACGCCTTCGAGATCGCCCAGAAAAGCGGTCTGCCGGGCGATACCCTGGACTACGCCCGCCGCCGCGCCGGCAAGAACGAGCGGGCCGTGGACGAGCTGCTGGTCGATCTCCAGCGCGAGAAACAGGAGGTGGAGGAGAAGCTTACGGCGCTGGAACAGAAGCAGAAGACGCTCGATGCCCTGACCCGCACCTATGAGGAGCTCCACCGCGACATGGAGGTCCGCCGCAAGCGACTGAAGCTGGAGGCCAAAGAACAATCCCTGGCCGAGACCGCCAAGTACAACAAGGAGATGGAGAACCTGATCCGCAAACTCCGCGAAGAAAAGAAGATCGACGAAGCCAAGGAAAAGGCCAAGGAGCTGCGTGAGGAACGGGAAAAGATCAGCGAGCAGGTCACCGATCTCCGCGAGAACATTTACTACCAGCCCAAATCCGGAAAAGGTGGCAAGCGGCAATTCGCGGAAGGCGATTATGTCAAGTTGCGCACCGGCGGGGCCTCCGGCACCATCGAGAGCATCGACAAAAAACGGGCCATCGTAATCGTCGGCGACCTGCGCCTGACGGCCAACCTGCGCGACCTGGAGCATACCGATAACCCACTGCCGCTCCGTAAGGAGCGCAGCGTCTCCAGTGATGTGACGACCGTAGCCACCTTCAGCAACAAGCTCGACGTCCGCGGCATGCGGTACGAGGAAGTGCTCCATACTACCCAGGCCTTTATCGACCAGGCCCTGATGGCCAATGCCAGTCAACTGCGCATCGTACACGGTAAGGGCAGCGGGGCCCTCCGCCGGGCGGTCCGGCAAAAACTAAAGGAGTATAATCAAGACTTCAGCCTGAGTACGCCACCCCGCGAGCAGGGGGGGGAGGGCGTCACCATCGTAGACCTTTAATCGCTTATGGAAGTTAGCAAAATCGCCGAGGCACTGTCCACGGTCACGGACCCCAAAACGGGGCAGGATATCATCAGCGCCAATATGGTGCTTCACCTGAAGGTGGAGGCACCCGAGGTGTCGTTTACGCTGCAGCTGCCCAAGCTCGACGAAAACTACAAGCAGCAACTCAACTTCGCCTGTCAGGAGGCCATCCTGTCCGTGTATCCCTCCGCTAACGTGCACGTCCACATGCAGAACCCGGCCGCCACGGCCGGCGCGGGGCAGGGCGGCGGCCCCCAAAAGGACAATCCCCTGCCGCACGTGCGCAACATCATCGCCGTAGCCAGCGGGAAGGGCGGGGTAGGGAAGAGCACCGTGGCGGTAAATCTGGCGCTCGGCCTGCAGGAGCTGGGAGCTACCGTCGGTTTGCTGGACGCCGACGTTTACGGACCCTCCGCTCCGACCATGCTGGGGTTGCAGGGACAGCGCCCGCAAGTAGAAAAGGTGTACGGCAAACCCAAGATCAAGCCGCTCTTCGCCTACGGACTGCCGGTGATGAGTACCGGCTTTGTCGTGGACCCGGAGCAGGCGGTCGTACTCCGCGGGCCACGCCTGGCCGGCATTATCCGCCAATTCATCGAAGAGACGATCTGGCCACCACTGGACTACCTGATCGTCGACCTTCCCCCCGGAACCGGCGACGTGCAACTTACCCTGGTGCAGACCGTCAGCGTCACCGGTGCGGTGCTGGTCACCACGCCGCAGGACGTAGCGCTGGCCGACGCGGTGAAGGCGATGAATATGTTCTTCCTGCCGGACGTCCAGGTACCGGTGCTGGGGGTAGTGGAAAATATGTCCTACTTCACCCCCGCTGAGCTTCCCGACAACAAGTACTACATCTTCGGGCAGGGCGGGGGCAAGGCACTGGCCCGGAAGAGCAACAGTATGCTGTTGGGGCAGATTCCGCTGGTCCAGTCCATACGCGAAGGCGGCGACAGTGGCGCGCCGGCCATTCTCCGGAAGGAGGACGAACTGACACGAGAGGCCTGGCTGACCGTGGCCCGCAACGTCGCACGGCAAACCGCACTGCGCAACGAAATGATGGGGCCCACGGCCAAGGTTTCCATGAAGGAATAACAGCTTTCGTTACTCTGCTTGGTCCAGCGGCTGAAGAAAGGGCTCCAGTACCCGGCGGAGGGCGGCGTTCAGGTTCGTGATTGCGCTGGGCAGGTCCCACGCTTCCCGGTCACGGGGAGTCACCCGGTTGCTGATACTGCGGAGTTGCAGTGCCTCCACGCCGGTGGAGAGGGCGGCGTAAATGAATGCCGCGCCCTCCATGCTTTCCACTTGTACCTCCGGATAGTGCCGCCGGATCCAGGCGATGCGTTCAGCCGAGCCCGTAGCCCGGCCCGCCGTGCCCCCCGCTACCTGCGGGAAGGGTAGGAGGCCCGCCGGCCCCGGGGGGCGCAGCACCCCGTCCGCATCAAAGGGAGCCGCAAATGCAAAGCCCATGGCGGGGAGGTTCACGGGACTGCCATCCGTGTTTTCCGCGCCGTCGTCGTAGAACAGCTCCGAAGTTACATTCACAACGTCACCCAGATCCAGGGAGGGATCCAGGGTACCTGCCACCCCCGCCTGTACGGCGAGAAAGGGGCGATCGGATCCTTGCAGTACTTGGCCGAGGGCGAAAGCGGTGCGTACCGGTCCGATCCCGGTAAACAGAAGTTGGATCTCGGTTTTAGGAAACTGCAGGACGTCCCGCCGCGTGGCGGTAGCCGTTTCCCGCAACCACGTCACGGTCGGGGCTATCTCGGCGGGGGTGGCTGCGAGCAGGAGCAATCTCATAGGGGGACCTCCGCTAGTTCTCCCGTGCCCGGAAAGTGAAGAAAGGCCGCAGTCACCGGGGCGGAAGTAGATTGGTGCAGAACTTCGGCGAGCAGCTTGACTTCCGCGATGCGGAGCGCCGATTGCTGCTGAAATTGCTTTCCGGACAAGCATACATCCTGGAGTAAGATCAGGCTGCCATCGGGCTGCTCGCCAAGCCAGTCGATGTGGCCGCCGTACCGGTGGCCGCGCACCGTTCCGCGCACGGCGACGCGGCAGCGGAAGGTCGCATCGGGCCAGTTGCTGTCGCGTAAGGAGTGGAACCCGTCCGAAGCGTGCAATAGCGTATCCGGTTCCGGGTCTCCGCCGGGCGCGAAGTCGTCCAGCAGGCCGGTCGCCAGCTCGCGGCGGTAATCCTGATCGCCGCCGGCTACGGGGTCGCCGGCGAGAAAGTGGGCGATACAGCGGGCCAGTACGCGCTGGTCGGTGGCCGGCTCGGGTTCCGGCAGATCGACGTAGCGCAGGGGTTGCCCGGGGGCGGTACCGTTGGCCAGGCTCAGCAGGAACTCTTCGGTCACGCGGAGGGGAGGGAAAGATTGCCGCCCGCTGCGTTGCCGGTCGATGAAGGGAATTTCGTGAAAGGCCATCGGGTAGGCGGGCTGCTGCCGCGGCTCCGTCCACTGCTGGTAGCGTTTGTCGATGTCCATCCCGTTCCAGGAAAAGGGCGTTTCGGAAGTGCCTGGCTCCAGGACGGAGGTGGCCTTGCCGCCGCGGGCGTACACGCGGTCCACCCAGCTGGCGCCGTTCTTCCCGGTGGGCAGAATGAGGTAGTCCCGGGCGCGGGTCATGCCCACGTAGAGCAGGCGAGCCTCTTCGGCCAGGGCTTCCTCCGTCGCGCGTTCCTGCCAGCTGCTTTCCGCGAGCGTCTCGATGAGTGGGACGCCCTTGGCCAGTTTGCCGTAGGGGTTGACCCAGTACCGGAGCCACCGGTTGGCAAGTGGTCGTTCCAGGTCGACCGGGGCGTCGGGATCGTTGGGGACAACGGCCCGCCCCCAGACCCCGGCGCGAAGATTTTGGTCGAGGTCATAGCACACGACCGCCGGCCACTCCAGTCCCTTACTCTTGTGGTAGGTCAGTACATTGACGGCTTCCGGGCGCTCACTGGCTCCCTGCTGGTCGTCCTTGTCGCGTACCAGCCCGTCCAGGTAAAGGAGAAACCCGCCAAGGGAGGCGGCCGTGTGCTGATGGTGACAGTGGTCTTCGTAGGCGACGGCGAGGCGACGGATCTCGTCGATATTGCTGAGGCGTTGTTCACCCGTCCCCCAGGCGACGGCGATGCGCCGCACGTCCGCGCGTTCGAGAATGATGTTGAGCATCTCACTGGTCGAATGCTCGGAGGTGACGGTGCGCAATTCGTCCAGGGTACGGATAATGTCCTGGTCGCGTGCCCACGCTTCGTCGACGTCGGTGGCGGACAGGAACGCCAGCCGGAGATCGATGATTTCCGGCAGACTCCGGCGGGCCCCGAAGAGCAGTATCTCGGCGACCGACAGGGTGTCGGACGGGTTGAGCATATACTTCAGGCAGGCGAGAATGAAGGTGGCTTCGGCCGTCTGCATCAGTCCCTTGCGGGCAATCGCGGCGGGGATGCCCTGCTTGGCGAGCGAATCGGCCAGGTCGAAGCAACCCTGGTTGGATCGGCAGAGGATGGCAACGTCACCGGCAACCAGGCGACGCTCCTGTTTGGCCCCCTTCGGCAGGATCAGCGGCGGGTTGGCCAGCAACTCGCGAACGGCTTTGGCAAGGGCATCCCGGAGAAACTCCGCATTGTAGCGACCGGATTCCACCTCGAAGTGCCAGTGGATCAGTGCGCCGGTCGCTGCCAGTTCTTCGCTCTCCGGGGGACTGTGCTCGGTCCCGGCGGGGCACCGGATCGGTTCGAGGCTGACCTCCTTGGGACTAAATTCTGGGAAGGCCGCGACGAACAAACTGTTGCAGGCGTACACCAGCTCCTGGCGGCTCCGCCAGCTGTCGCGCTGAATATTGGCCGGGTCGATGGGGCCGTTGGCCTGCATCACCGCTGCCATCAGCCGGGGTTCCGCGCCGCGGAAGCCGTAGATAGACTGTTTGGGGTCACCCACCCATACGCTCCGGCGGGCCAGTTCGCTGAGGCGCAGGAAGATCGCCAGCTGCATGGGGGAGGTGTCCTGGAATTCGTCGACCATGAGCAGGTCGAGCTCGCGGCGCAGCGTTTCCTGCACATTGGGGTTATCCAGCAGGTCCAGCACCAGGACCTCCATGTCCGTGTAGTCGATTCGGCCCCGGTTTTTTTTGAAGGTATCGTATTCCCTGATCGCCTCGGCGGCAAAGTCGAAAAGAAGGTCCTGGTATCCCTTCAGGTCGTCCTGGAATCCGCGCAGGGAGGCGTGGCGCGCGCCCAGCTCGGCCAACTCGGTCACCAGCTCCCGGCTCTTGGCTCCGACGTCCTGCTCCAGGCGTGCCAGCTTGGCATACTCGGCCCAGGGGAGGGCGTCGCGTTCCTTGAGTTGGCGGAGCAGGTCGCGCAGCCGTTGGGCGACGCCGTCGGTTTTCTTCGTCTGGTCGCGCTCGTTGTCCAGTAGTTGCTGCCGGGTTTCTTTCAGCAGTCGCTCGAGGCGCGTATGGAACTGCTCAAGGGAGAGGTCGTCGTTTACCGGCGGCAGGTAGGCGGCGAGGCTCTCCCAGCTTTTCCACCTGCTGCGCGCGATGTCCTCCGCGGAAAAGTTGTTGCCGCGAATGATCTCCACGAGATTGAGTACGTCGCCGCGCCAGTTGTACTTGTCATTGCCCTGGCTGAGGCTGAGCCGGACGCACAGGTTCTCAATGGCCTGTATCTGCTCGATCTTGATCACTTTGGCCATGCTCAGATTGAACAGGCGTTGCCCGTCGCCGTCGGCGATGATGTCCACTTGCGGACTCACGCCCGCTTCGTAGGCAAAGCGCCGCAGCAGTTTGACGCCAAGGCCGTGGACCGTGCCGATGAGGGCGCTCGTCAACTCGTTGGCCTCGCGGGTAAGGCCCTTCCTTAGCAGGGCCACCCGGACCCGTTCCTTGAGTTCCGCGGCGGCGCGTTTGGTGAAGGTGGTAGCGATGATGCCCGCCGGACGTACGGAGCCCTCCGTCAGCAGGGCCGTCATCTCCTGCGTCAGGCGGTAGGTCTTACCGCTGCCCGCGCCCGCGGAGATCAGTTTTAGATTTTGTAACAATCGAGAGAAATTCTTGCGCTAATGTAAACGAAATGTTTGAAAGGGTCAGATCAGCATCTCAAACAGGATCGGCTGGTCGTTGAGGTGCTCATAGCGCAATTTGCGGGCGTCCATGCGCCGGATAAGCTCGTCGAAGTCCCCACGCATGCCGAGCTGGATGCCCACCAGGGCGGGACCCATCGCGCGGTTGTGCTTTTTGGTGTACTCGAAGTGGGTAATGTCGTCGTCCGGGCCCAACACGTCGAGGAAGTCGCGCAGCGCTCCGGACCGTTGGGGAAACTCAACAATGAAATAGTGCTTCAGGCCGGCGTACATCAGCGCGCGCTCCTGGATCTCCGGCGTACGGGTGATGTCGTTGTTGCCGCCGCTGATGATGCATACGATGTGCTTGCCGCTTAGGTCACCCAACTGATCCAGCACGGCGATGGACAGGGCACCGGCGGGTTCCACTACCAGCCCGTCTTCATTATAGAGGTCGAGCATGACCCCGCACACCTTGCCTTCGTCGACCAATTCGATGCGCTCCACCGTATCGCGCACGATCGGGAAGTTGTGCTTGCCCACCCGGCGGACCGCCGCCCCGTCGACGAAGCTGTCGATGGTGTCCAGCGTCACCACGTGGCCGGCGCGCAGGCTGTTGTACATGGCTGGCGCACCGGAGGGCTCCACTCCAATGAGCGTAGTGTTCGGACTCAGCTGCCGGAATACGCTGCCGACACCGGCACTCAGGCCACCGCCGCCCACGGCCATGACCACCAGGTCGATCGGCTTAGTGGCGGCGTCGAGGATCTCCAGGCCCACGGTGCCTTGTCCGGCGATGGTCTTCGGGTCGTCGAAGGGATGAACATATGTCAGTCCCCGCTCCTCCGCGACGCGCATCGATTCACTGTACGCGTCGTCGTAGGTGTCGCCGATGAGTACTACCTCCACGCAATCCCCACCGAACATGCGCACCTTACGGACCTTCTGCGAAGGCGTCACGACCGGCATAAAGATGACCCCCTTCACCTGCATGGCGTTGCAGGCGTAGGCGAGCCCCTGGGCGTGGTTGCCGGCACTGGCGCATACCACGCCGCGGTCGCGTTCCTCCTGGCTCAGGGATGCCATCTTGTTGTAGCTACCGCGAATCTTATAACTGCGTACTTCCTGCAGGTCCTCCCGCTTCAGATAGATGTCCGCGTTATACAGCTTACTCAGCCGCGTACTGCGCATCAGCGGTGTCTCAAGCGCCACGCCGCGGAGCCGGTGGCGGGCCTTGATTACTTCTTCGACCGAGATCAGCTTTACCTCGCTTTCTGTCATACCGTAAAGGTAACTGACCGCGGCGGTCCATGGCATGTATACGCCAAATTGGAGTGACCGGAAGAATCCGGTAGAGTCCCTGTATCTTGCTCGCATGAGCTTCCCCGCCATCCTCTGTGCCGGCGAAGTGCTGATCGACCTGATCAGCACCGAGTACGCCGACTCCTTTCGTTCCGCCGCCACCTACCGCCGCTTCGTAGGCGGAAGTCCGGCCAACCTGGCCGCCAACCTGGCCCTGCTCGGGCAGTCCGCGGGCCTGCTGGCCACCGTAGGCTGTGACGACAGCGGCGCCCTGATCCTCGAGGAACTGCAACAGCGGGGGGTAGACATCACCTGTGTGCGGCGTACCTCCGCCTACCCGACCACGGCCATCCTCGTGACGCGCTCGCGGAAGGTCAGCGACTTCGAAGCCTACCGTTCCGCCGACCTGCACATCCTACCCGGTCAGGTACACCGTGGCATGACGGATAAACTGCGAATTTTTCATACAACGGCCTTCGCCCTTAGCCGGGAACCGGCCCGCGGAACCCTACTGGAGGTTGCCGCGCGGGTGGCGGAAGCGGGGCGGCGGCTGAGCATTGACGCGAACTACGCCGCCAAGATCTGGCCCGACCGCGACGAGGCGCGGCGTACGCTGGCCGCCTACCTCGGGTTACCGGGCGGCCGGGCCCTGGCCAAGTTCAGTGACGTCGACTACGAACGGCTCTTCGGCGTACCGGTTTCCGATCCCGCGAAGGCGGCCAGTCGCATTCACGACTGGGGGGCGGAAGTGGTGTGCCTGACGCTCGGCGAGCGCGGGTGCCATGTTTCCACACCAGCAGGAGCGTTCACCCTGGCTACGCGGCCCGTGGACGTGGCCGACACCACGGGGGCGGGGGACGCGTTCTGGTCTGGCTTCCTGGCCGCCCACCTGGCGGGAAACTCGTGGGAATACTGCGCCCTGGCCGGACGCGGGGTAGCGGAGCAAAAGCTCGTCACCGTTGGCCCGCTGCGGAAACCGATCTCGCTAAAGAAGATCCTGGACCTTGCCGGCTCCGGCCCCCAGCCCGTAGCCGTATCGCGACCGTAGATTGGCAGACATCCGCTTCGTTCTGGTTCGGGCAGGTAGTATCTTTGCGGGTAATGGAACTCGTACAGATCGGCACGACGGGACGGCCCCACGGCATCCGGGGCGAACTTACGCTCTTCGTTGACGAATGCTACGAGGACGATCTGCTGCTCGCCCGCGCGATACTGGTCGGCGAGAAGCCCATTCCTTACTTCGTGGAGCGGTTCCGGCAGGGAGGAAAGCTTACCGTGAAGCTCGAGCGCTTCGACACGCGCGAGCAGGTCTCCCTGTTGTCCAACAAGCCGCTGCTGCTGCCGGCCTCCGAAGTGAGTGCCGAGGCGCCGGACGAAGCGACCCCCTGGGACGGGGTGGTGGGGTACTGTATCCAGGCCGAGGGGTATCCGGAAATGGGGCCCATCGTCGGTATCGTGGACCTGCCGGAGCACTACCTCGCCGAAATAACCCACCAGGAGAAGACCGTTTACATTCCGCTGCACGAGGACCTGATCCGCGAGGTCCGCGGGGAGGAATCCGTACTGCTGATGGAGTTGCCCGGTGGTCTGCTGGACCTCTAGGACCGCTGACTACCGGACGATAAGCTTTCCGGATTGGCGACCGGCGGGGCCATCGATGTGATAAATGTAGAGCCCCGCGGGCAGGATGGATAGCTCCCACTGCACCTGCGCGCCGCCGCCGCTGGCGGGTACCCGCTTTCGGAATACGTTGCGGCCCGTCGGGTCGGTCAACCCGACGGTATAGGAGCCCGAGGAACCAGTCTGGAAGGAAAGGGTAGCGCTGGCCCGGGCGGGATTGGGGCTAACGCTGGCGGCGTAGTCGGCGGTCGGCAGGTTGAAGACCGGATTCGGGTCGGTTTCGGTGTCCACGACCACGCGGATAAACAGTTCCACGTTCAGGCCGGCGCGATTGTCGGCGAGGGTAGTATAGCGCAGGGTCCCCGAAGCGTCCGGTATCCCTTCGATGACGTTGGTCCCGTCGCCGCAGCCGGGATTGGTGTGGTAAATGCCCACGTAGCCGGTGTCCGATTCGGCGTATGCCTCATCGAAATTGACCCCCACCAGGAAGGATGATTCCTCCAGTAACAGGGGTTCCGGGAAGGTGAAATTGGTATACGATCCATTGCGCCCCGGTTGCGTGAAGTCGCCTACCCGGACGCTATCGCTGACGGCGATCAGCCGGCCGATCGTATCGCTGGCGGTGGTATCGGCGTACAGTTCGACCCGCAGCTTGCGGTCCGCGATGTTGCCCTGGAAGGGGGCAAAAGCTACGCCGACCGAAGTTACGCGAACCGGCTCGGTGGAGCCGCGCTCGATGCGCTGCAGTTTCAGGCGGTCACCGTCCGAGTTGGCACCCGTGACGAAACCTTGACCGATTACGACGCCAAAAATCTGGAAGTTCTCCGCGCACGGTTCCGTGAGGATGGCCGAAGTGAGGGTATCAACGACCAGCCGGGAAGCGGCGACGAAGCCGGGCCGGCTACCGGACTGGGCAGCGCAAACGCCCGAAACGGCGCACCAAAAAATGGCTATGCGGAGAAAAGTATTCATGGGAAGCAGGATAGAAAAAAGCCGCCCGGATCCGTAGGGACCCGGGCGGCTACCGGAGTAAAATTTATTGCTTGATCACCTTACCGGACTGCCGGCCCTCGGGGCCGTCGATGTGGTAAAGGTAAAGGCCAGTAGAGAGGTCGGAAAGGTCCCATTCCAACTGTTGCGTGCCGGACCGTCCCTCAATCTTTTGTTGCCGGAGTACTTTACCCGCCAGATCAGTCAGGCTGGCCGAGTAGGTCCGGGGCATCGAACCGGCCACGAACTTAAAGAGTGCGTTGCCTGTGGTGGGGTTTGGCTGAACGCTAGCGTGGTAGTCCGCCGTTGGGGAATGGGTGGACGTATTGATATCGGTCTCGATTGTCACAAAGACTACCAGCTCAATATCGATGTTGTCGGTTTGCTGCGTATTGGGGTCGGTGAAGGAGTAGCTGTTTGCGATGCTGCTGTAGAGCGTATTTCCGTTCTCTTCGTAGGTTTCGAAGGTATTGGTGCCGCTTCCGCAACCGTCCTGGGTACTGAAAAGGCCGATGTAGCCCTCTTCATTCGAGGTATAGGTGTCGGCAAAATCGATGCCGATCAGGAAGGAACTGTCGGTCTGGACCAGCACGGGAGTCGAAAAATTGAAGGTGGTCAACGCGATTTGGCCGGTCGGAGGAAGCACGATGTCGTCTACCTGTATGGATTCGCTGCCGCCCAGAAAACTGCCGAACGACCCGTCGGCCCCGAGATCATCGTAGACTACCGCCCGGACGGAGGTATTGCTTATTTCGTCATCGTAATCTGCAAACGCCACCGAAATGCTGGTCACCAGGAAGGGCGCGTTGGAATTGGCCTGGATGCGCTGCAGTATGCTTAGGGTCCCGAGGGCGTTGCTGCCTAGAACATACCCGGGTATTTCCTCAGTGATGCCGTATATGGTCACGGTTTCTGCACAGGGATCGGTCAGGACATCGGGTGCCAATGTGTCCGCAACTGCCTTTGCGATCGACACGGGGGGCTTGGTTAGCCTGACTGTAGATATAGGTTCGAGATCGATGGGCTGCTGCGCGTAGATCGTAGCGGAAACGAGCAGGGTCAGTAAGGAAAAAAGTAAGGTCTTCATCATGCGGGGAGTTTTGGGATGTAGTTAAATGCAGTCCTAAGATCACCCATTTGTTCCCAGCAATCGGTGAATTATTTTCCCTTAAGAAAACTTTATCTCCGGTACGCTGCCATCTGCCGCGCGATGTATTTGCCGATAATATCGAACTCCAGGTTGACCTGGCTTCCGACATCCAACGTACCGAAGTTAGTATGCGCATGGGTGTAGGGGATGATGGCCACCCGGAAGGTGTCATCGGTGGGGGTGACGACCGTCAGGCTTACCCCGTTGACGCAAATGCTGCCCTTATCGACCAGCAGGTCATCGCTCGCGTAGCGGAAGGTGTAGTACCAGCTGCCGCCGCTTTCTACTACCTCGATGCATTCGCCTACGGTATCGACGTGGCCCTGTACGATGTGCCCGTCGAGGCGTGCCCCGGCCTGCATGGCCCGCTCCAGGTTTACCGTACCGCCGATCCGCCAGTCCCCGAGGCGGGTACGGTCGAGCGTCTCCCGGATAGCCGTGACGGTGTGGGTCCCCTCCCCGAGGGCGACCACCGTCAGGCAGACGCCATCGTGGGCCAGGCTCTGGTCGATCTTCAGTTCGGCGCTGATCGGGCTTGCTACGCTGAAGTGGACGTTTTCGTCTTCCCGGACGATATCCGTAAGGGTGCCGGCGGCTTCGATGATTCCTGTGAACATGGTAGGGCAGTTTTGGTGGGCGGGCTTACTCGATGACGACCCGCCGGAAATCGTAGGGTACCTCAACGGAGGCGGTCTGCCGGTCAAAACGCGGCGCGTCGGGTAAAAGGTTTCCGTCGACGGTCACGCGGCCCGGGGCTTCGTTCAGTCCGATTAGTTGGATGACCATGGTTTGGAAGCCGCTGCGAAAATCGCCCTCCCACGCCTGTTCCACCGTCACGGCGCCGCCCTCTCGAACCAGGGTGAAGGTGCGGCGGCTATACTGCCCGGTTTCGTAGCCATACCCATCGCCTGCATCCCAGTAGAAGCTTCCGGTGCCCGCATTGTCCAGGTACACGGATAGTTCCAGCCGTTCGGCATCGCGCAGGGCGGCTGTGTGCTGGACCACCGGTACCGTGGGCACGATCGCGCCAGCCCGCACGAAGATGGGCAACCGGTCGGCGTGCAGACGGATACGTACCGTGCGGCCCCCTTCGAAGCGCTTGCCGGTCCAGAAGCTGTACCAGTTGCCCCGGGGCAGGTAGACGGTCAGGCTCTTTACCCCGGGCTGAACGACGGGGCAGACCAGCAAGTCTTCGCCCGCCAGGAACTGGTCGGCGTACTTGCGGCAGCGCGCATCGTTTTGGTCGTAGAAAAACAGGTTGCGCAGGACCGGCACGCCGGTAGCCACGTGGCGTTCGAAGGCGGTATAGAGGTAGGGCAACAAGCGGTAACGTAGCTCGATGGCCTTCCGGTTGCGGTCGGTATGCTCGCCGCCGTGTACCCACGGTTCTTGGTCCTGTCGGTTGTTGGCTTCCGCCTCCTTGACTTCGTCGGCCTCGGCCTCCGCCGCCCCGTCGGTGTTGTTGCCCATGCTGTGGATGCGCATCAGCGGGTGGAAGACCGCTAGTTGCAGCCAGCGGGTGAGCAATTCGGGACTGGGGTCGTCCACGAATCCCCCGATATCGGTACCCACGAAGCTGTATCCGCTGATCGATAGCCGCAGGCACTGCCGGTTGGCCAGGGCGAGGTGCTCCCAGCTGGCAATGTTGTCGCCGGTCCACAGCGAAGCGAACCGCTGGCCGCCGCTGTAGTTGGCCCGGGCCAGCAGGAAGGGGCGCTTGGCGGGCTGCAGCTTGCGGAGCCCTTCGTAGGTGGCGCGGGCCATCTGCATGCCGTAGATGTTGTGTGCCTTTTTGTGGTCGCCCGTCTGTCCGTCAAAGTCGTGACGTACGTCGGGCGGGAAGGTCATGGCGTTGACCTTGAACATGGCGGGCTCGTTCATGTCGTTCCAGAAACCGCTGACGCCCTGCTCGACGTAGAGCTCCCGGTAAAGTTGTCCCCACCAGTCGCGGACGCGCGGGTTGGTGTAGTCGGGCCACACGCACTGCGGCGGCCAAACCGGGCCCACCATCTGCTCGCCGGTGCTGCGGCGGCAGAAGGCATCGATCTTTACCCCTTCCGCGTACACCGGGTAGTCTTCGTCGACCCGGATTCCCGGGTCGATCATGACCACTGTATGGAAGCCTTCGGCCGCCAGGGCGGAGATCATTTCCTTTGGGTCGGGGAAGTACTCCGGGTTCCAGGTAAAGCAGCGGTATTCGTCCATGTAGTCGATGTCCAGGTAGATGGCATCACAGGGGATCGCTTTTACCCGGAAGGCATCGGCTACCTCCCGGACCCGCTCCTCGGGGTAGTAGCTCCACCGGCACTGGTGGTAGCCGAGGCTCCAGAGGGGCGGAAGTTCGGGCACGCCCGTGAGGCCTGCGTAGCGGCTGGCCACGCGGTCGAGTTGGGGGCCGGCGATGAAGTAATAGTCGAAGGCTCCGCCGTCGGCCCAGAGGGTCACGAGCCCGTCGCCGTTGCTGTCGAAGTCGAAGTGCGTGCGGTAGGTGTTGTCCAGAAACACACCGTAGCCACGGCCGTCGCGCAGACCGTAGAAGAACGGTACGGCCCGGTAAAGCGCGTCGCGTTCGCGGCCGTAAGCGAAGGAGTCGGTGGTCCAGTTCTCGAAGGTTCGCCCGCGCAGGTCGGTGTCCCAGGCCTTATCGCCGAGGCCGTAGAAGTGTTCCTTTTCGGCGGCCAGTAGCTGTACCCGCACCTGGTCGAGTCCCTTCATCAGTGTAGTGCGCGCGTAGAAGGGAGTAGCCTGCCGGTGAAGTTCGGTACCCGACGCTAGTTCCGTGATGGCCACGGCTCCGTCGGTGCCGTCGATGTGTATCCGTAGGGCCGCGGTCTCCAGGTAATGGCCGCTGCCCTCCGTGTACTGCCGCAGCGTGGCGGCGGCGGGACGGGCTTCCGGGGCGCGGGCGTAGCTGAAGTCGGGGGCGGGAGCGCGGTACCCGTACGTAAAGCGGACGAGGTGATCCGACCAGATCTCCACCACCAGAAATACCGTGCCCTCGGAAACGAACGCAAACCGGTGCTCGTCGATCCGCCGCACTTCGCTGATGCGACCGACGGAGTGATTGTAGTATACGTCTTCGTACCGCAGCGTACTCAGGGTATCACCTTCGAAAACGGTGCCGGGCGCGGGCTGGTAGGGAAGACGCGGGGTCCCTTGCTTTACATTAACCATGGCCGCGAAGGTACCCAGCCTCAGTCATTCAGGTCCCAGTCGTAGTCCAGAAAGTAAAGTTCCTTTCCGGCCGGAATATTGGTCCGGAGGTAAGTGTTCAGAAATTTCGTTACATCCCCGAAATCCTCCGCGTACCAGTCGAAGAGCGGAGAAACCCGTACCACCTCTTCCTGGGTGACGTTGAATTGCTCGTTGTTGATAAAGCTGCGGGTGGCCTTGGTGAGCATCTCCTCGAGCCGTGGGGCGGTGTAGGCCTGGTTGGCCAGGGGGGGACAGCTGACGGCGGCGCACACCAGCGCGAAGTGAATCCGGGGCTCGGAGAAGGTCGGACGGATGATCTGGTGTTCGATCTGGTCGAGGCTGTAACTCTTCCCTTCCAGGCGAATAAATTTCTGAGCCCAGGGCTCGTCGATGTCGCGGATACTGTTCACGGGCCAGTGGTCGAGGATCAACTGAATGGTGAAGGCATTGTACGCGTTGATCCAGTACGCCAGCGCCTCGTCGCGCGACCAGCCGTCGTCGGGTACGGCCCGGCCCAGCAGCTTCAGGTACTTCTTGAGTTGGGCACTGTCCTGGCGGAATCCTTCGTAGTTGACCCGGCCGTTGGCCGATACGTAGCGTTGCAGCAGCTGGTTCCACAGCTGGTGGTCGGGCGCATCCTGGGAAGCGGCGGCGGGCGCGGGGGCAGGCGGGGGCGCGGGTGCGGCGTTGGTGGGCGGCGGGGGCGGCACCGGTTTCGGGCGCGGGGTGGGCGTCGTGGGCTGGGCGGGCGGTGGTACGTTCTCCAGCGGAGCCTCCGGGGTCTGGTCGCGGGTGTAAGCGATCTGGTCCTGGACAATGGTTTCCGGGATTTCCGTACGCGCACCACTGCTCGGCGGTTCGGCCGAAGCCGGAGGCCCGTCAGCGCAGGAGAGGAGCAGGAATATCAGGGGAACAAGCAGTCGGATCATATCTGGGGTAGAACTATATCACGCATGCAAACAAGCGGGGAGGGGCAGCGTGTTCAATGGCCCCTTCACAGGACCGGCACGGGCAAAAAAAAGACCCGTGCAAAAGCACGGGCCAAAAAAAGCTTTCTAACTACCATAATAACAAAAAGTCACGGCGCATAATGCCGTTAAAAAACTTAATGCGCATTATTAGGTATATAAATACACTAATAATTCTCTTAGTCCCGGAATTCGGGCGAAATACATTCTGTATAGTTGTTTTACATTATCCACCCTTAGAACGAGGGGGGGTGGGGTGGCGTGACCCCATTTACGTGGGGTATCACGAAAAAAGCCTGCGCAGTTTTGCGGAGGCTTTTATCGTACTGGCCGATCATCGGCGCAGCGAAGGTCACGACAGGACGGAGCACACTCCCAAACAGCTGACCGGTACGGGCAATGGCGTTGGGGTGGTACAAGGTGGGTTGTTTCAGGTTAGGTGAGTGATGCGCGGCGAAACCGCAGCTCCGCCAATACGGTAAAAGTAGGTGCGGCCCGTGCCGCAGGTAACCCCACAGTCGTGTGGTAAGCACGCAAAAGGGCGGTGGCGTGCGCGGCTAACGATCAGGTAGGGACAAAAAAAGACCCGCACGTTGCACCGTGCGGGCCTTAAGTCTTAATTCGTCTACTGAAAATTGTCCTTGGGGCACAGAGCCCGAAAACAGCTTCGAAGAAAAAGGTGGAGGAGAAAAAACTCCTACTCCCGTTAAGTGATTAGGTTTAAGAATGAGAGACAAAAATAAAGGGAACGTTTCCCTTTGCTGCAGTGCAAATATAGGGCCCGGGGGGGGTGGGGTCAAACCCCATGGATGTGGGGTTTGTTAAGATATTGTCATTTACCCTGCATTTGGCACCGAACACGCCGCGGGCGGATCGGGTCCTCGGACAACAAATGCCCCCACGATGACCATCTCCCTGCACCAGTACGACATCACCCGTCACCCGGTCGACGCCATTGTCAACGCCGCCAACTCCAGGCTGGCCGGGGGCGGAGGAGTGGACGGGGCCATTCACCGCGCCGGAGGACCGGCCATTGCCCGCGCCTGCCGCGAGATTCGGGAACGTACCGGTGGCTGCCCGACCGGTGAGGCCGTGGTCACTACTGCGGGTGACCTTCCCGCCCGAGTGCTGATTCATACGGTGGGGCCGGTCTGGGCGGGCGGAACGGCAGAAGAAGAGGCGCTGCTGGGTGCCTGCTACCGCAACAGCCTGGAGCTGGCTGAACGGGAGGGTGCTCGTTCGGTGGCCTTCCCCAACATCAGTACGGGCGTGTACGGCTTCCCCAAACTGCGCGCGGCCCGCATCGCGGTGGCTGCGGTACGTGGCTTTACCGGTAGGGTGGTGCGGGAGGTACGCTTTATCTGCTACGACGCGGAGAACTACCATATTTACCAGTCCCTGCTGGAGGAAGAATAGGGGGTTATTCGCCGGTCGCCTCGACGTAATCCTGGAAGGTGGTGGATTTGAAGTGGTCGCCGCCGACGTAGGTCAGCTCCCGCAATAGCTGCGGGCCTTCTTTGAAACCCGGGCTGATGGTGATCCGCTTCTGCTCATCGTCCAGGTAGACGATGCTGGGGTAGCTCATGCGGCCGTCGAGCAGGGCCACGGCCAGGGAATGCACGCCGCGCCGGCCCACGGTGGGGTCATAGGCGAAATCGTGGCCGTCAAAGGTGATGGTCTCTTCCTGTTCGGCGTCCAGCTTGACGGCGTAGAAGTTTTCGGAGACGTAGGCCACCACGGCGGGTTCCCGGAAGCTGGTCTTGTCCATGTGCTTGCACCAGCCACACCAGTCGGTGTAGACATCGACCAGCAGTTTTCGCGGTTCCCGCTCGTTACGGACAATGGCTTCCTCCCAGCTCAGCCATTCGATCTGGGCGGATAGCGATGCGGCCGTGCAGAGCAGGAGTAGGGATAGGAGAAATTTCATGGTAGCGGAATTATCTGCTCTACTTAAAGGTATGCCGATGCTGCCTTAGTATCTCGCGGCTCAGAATTTAGGACAGGGAACCGCGGCATCGTCCTCCGAAAGCCCGATAAAGGAGGCGCTGAGCTCGAAGGCGCTGCGGCGGCGGTTGTCTCCCCGGCTGGAGTTGCCGATGCCCCCGTCGTAGCTGAAGCCGAACAGAAAGTCCGAGACCTCGAGCCCTACGAAGCCCACGCCACTATCGAGCCGGTAGCCGGCATCACCGAGGGCCGCCCGTGCGTGTACCCCGAAGTGGAGGGCGGTACCGTTGCTGTCGTCGACGAGCAGGCGGAGGTTGCTGCCCAGGAGCGCGAGGGCGTGGGGGCCCTGTACGACGTAGTACGCCCGCGGCGACAGTTGGGTGGTGAGGTTGACGGGAATGCGGAAGTTGACGTAGGCGCTGTACCGGGAGTAGAGGGTATTAGTAACCTCGACATCCGTCCCGGCAGTGGCGGAGGCGTAGAAGCTTTGTTCCGGTTGGGTGACGTGGTGCAGGGCTACGCCGGCAAAGACGGCCGTACGGCTCTGGGGCACGTGGCTATAGTTCAAACCGAGCTGGAAATCACCGAAGGAGACGCTGTTCTCGGGCAGTACCTCCGCGCCCAGTGCGGGCAGGTAGCCCGTAGTACCGTCGAACTGGTCGTCGAAGGTCAGGTCGCCGTAGCCGAGGCTGCGCTGCACCACGCCGCCCTGCAGGCCGGCGCTGAGGGTGGTTTCGCCGCGGGCGTCGAGCCGCTTGTGGAAGGCACCGCCCAGCATGACCTGGTTAGTGGAAAAGTCCACCTCCCCCATACGGTCGTTGAGGAATACGACGCCGGCGCCGAAGCCGTCGCTGCTGCGGCGTTTGGGGTGGAAGTCGTAGTGAAAGTCAGCCGCGAAGGCCGAGGTGCTGAAGGGGTTCTGCAACACTTGCCCCCACTGGCTGCGGTGGTTGATGACCACGCGATAGCGCCCGGGGAAGAGGCCGATCAGTGCCGGATTAAGCGTGGCGGGGGAGGCAAAGGTCTGCGAGAACTGGGGATCCTGGGCCCGGACCGTAGCCAGGGGCAGCAGGCAGCACAGGAGTAGTAAGAGACGGAAGACGCCGGATATCATATGCCAAAGGTACGGTGCGGGGGTGGCTTGCCGACCGCTTAGGGCTATCTTGCCCGCCTATGGAGGTAACCTACGCTACCGGCAAATACACGGCCGCCCCGCTGCTGGCCAAACCCCGCCCGCGGGCCCCGCTGGTCAGTCAGCTGCTCTTCGGCGAACCCGTCCGTATCCTGGCCGTCACGCCGCCCTACTGTAGGGTGGAAATGGCCGACGACGGCACCGAGGGATACATACTGGCCGACCAGCTGGCGCCGGTGGATACGGCGACGTTCCGTGCGCAGGTGGAGCGGCCGGCCTTCGCCCTGGAACTGTTCTGTCCGGTGTTTACCGACACCTACGGCCTGCCGGTGACCTTCGGTGCCCGACTGCCCCACTACGACGGGCTGCAGCTTCGCCACGGCACCCAGCGCTTCCGCTACTCCGGGCAGGCGCTGCTGACCGCCCAGCAGGTGCCGGAGCCCGACCTGCTGCTGCGCCTGGCGCGCAAGTGGCTGTACGTGCCGGAATTCCGGGGGGGGCGTACCCCGACCGGGGTAGGGGCGGGGGAGCTGATCCAGCTGGTGGCCCGCCTGGCCAATTTGCGCCTGCCGCGCGAGCCCGCGGCCATGTGCCAGCAGGGGCGCGGCGTGGATTTCGTCCTGCAGTGCCAGGAAGCGGACCTGGCGTTTTTCCAGGACGATCGCGGGCGCATCGTACACGTCGGGCTCATCCTTTCCGGCGGGCAGGTGCTGCACGTGTGCGGCCGGGTGCGCATTGACCCCCTGGACCACTTTGGCATCTTCGACCGGGAACGGGGGCGGTACTCCCACCGACTCCGTATTGTGCGCCGGCTGCTGCCCGATGCCCCC
The DNA here is from genome assembly GCF_003390915.1 of Lewinella sp. IMCC34183. Classification (GTDB taxonomy): domain Bacteria; phylum Bacteroidota; class Bacteroidia; order Chitinophagales; family Saprospiraceae; genus Neolewinella. The sequence goes on from NZ_QMEM01000001.1 coordinate 90,297, forward strand.
CCGGAAGCCGCCGTGGAACTCGGCCCCAAGCGTACGAATGCGGAGGAGGAAAGCCAGCAGATACTTATTTTTTAAGTACCTTCCTCGCACCTGCGTTCCCGCCTGCTGTATAACTAAAAAACGTGCTGCTTTAATCCGCTACTGAAAACCTTTACACCCACATGTCTAGACTGGTCATCATATCTAATCGCCTGCCCATCACGGTAAACCGTTCCGACGGCGAGCTGCATTACCATCCCAGTGCGGGTGGACTGGCCACGGGCCTCAATTCACTCGACGACAGCTACAACAAAATCTGGATCGGGTGGCCGGGTGAGGACATCGCCAACGAATGGGAGCGCGAGGCGATCCGCAGCGACCTTATGAAGCGGAACCTGGTGCCGGTATTCCTGACCGAGCGCGAGATCGACCTGTACTACGAAGGCTACAGCAACAAGACGATCTGGCCGCATTTCCACTACTTCACCGAGTACACCGTGTACAACGACGAGATGTGGCAGGCCTACCAGGAGGTCAACTTCAAGTTCTTCCAGGCGGTAGAGAACGTGCTGCGGGAAGACGATATGGTCTGGGTGCACGACTACCAGCTCATGTTGCTGCCCGCCATGATCCGCGAGAAGTTTCCCAAGATCAGTATCGGTTTCTTCCTCCACATCCCCTTTCCCAGCTACGAGGTGTTCCGTATCCTGCCCTGGCGCAAGGAAATCCTGGACGGTATCCTGGGCAGCGACCAGGTGGGCTTCCACACCTTCGGCTACATGCGGCACTTCCTGTCGGCGGCCTACCGCATCACCGGCTACGAGCACGAGTTCGGTGGCCTGACGATCGGGGACCGGCAGGTCAACGTTGACGTGTTCCCGATGGGCATCGAGTACGACAAGTACGCTAACCCCGACGTGGACGCGCAGAGCGACCAGAGCAGCGGGGAGATCCGCAAGCTGCACGCCAGCCGCAAGATCATCCTGAGCGTGGACCGGCTGGACTATACCAAGGGTATTCCCCACCGCATCCGCGCCTTCGGGCAGTTCATCCGCAATCACCCCGAGTACATCGGCAAGGTGAACCTGATCATGATCGTGGTGCCCAGCCGGGCGAACGTGGATCAGTACCAGAGCCTGAAGACCGAGGTGGACATCCTGGTGAGCCAGGTGAACAGCGAATACAGCACCTTCGACTGGATGCCGATCCACTACTACTACCGTTCACTCAATTTCGCGGCGCTGACTACCCTTTACAAGGAGGCGGACATCGCCCTGATCACGCCCCTGCGCGACGGCATGAATCTGGTAGCCAAGGAATACGTGGCCGCCAAGGACGACAAGAAGCGCGGTGTACTTATCCTTAGTGAAATGGCCGGCGCCGTCTACGAGCTCAACGACGGAGCCCTTACCGTCAATCCCCAGAGCAGCAAGGAGATCGAGGACGCCCTTGTCGAGGCCCTGGAGATGCCCCTCGAGGAGCAGCAGCGCCGGATGGAGGAAATGCAGGAGAAACTGCGGCAGTACGACGTGAAGCACTGGGCCGCCACATTCATTAAGGAACAGCAAAAACTTAAAGAGAAGAATAAGATGCACCACACCACTCACCTCAGCGAGGATGCCCTCGACGCCGTCCTGAAAAGCTACGAACAGGCCGAAACCCGCCTGCTCTTCATCGACTACGACGGTACGCTCATGGGCTTCGACCCCGACCCACAGGCCGTCAAACCCGACGAGGAGGTACTGAAGGTGCTGTCCACCCTCGCCGCCGACCCCAAGAACAACGTGGTCATCAACAGCGGGCGCGACAAGGCAACCCTGCAGAAGTGGCTCGGCCACCTCGACGTGGAAATGGCCGCCGAACACGGCGTGTGGATGAAGGAAAAAGGTGAGTGGCGACTCAACCCCAACGTGGTGGACGGCTGGAAACCCAAAGTCCGCGAGTTGCTCGAGAACCTCGTCTCCCGTACCCCCGGCTCCTTCATTGAGGAGAAAGACTACAGCCTGGCCTGGCACTACCGCAACATCGACCGCGACCTGGGCAACAAGCGCGTGCGCGAGTTCCGCGACATGCTGACCTACCTGATCCAGAACCAGGACCTGCAGGTGCTCGAAGGCAACAAGGTCGTAGAGATCAAGAACGCCGGCGTGAACAAGGGGAAAGCTACCCAGCACTGGGTCAATATGAGCAAGTGGGGCTTCATCCTCGGAATCGGTGACGACAGCACCGACGAGGACATCTTCCGCGCGCTACCCGACTGGGGCGTAAGCATCAAGGTGGGCCCCGGCCGGACCGCCGCCCGGTACAGCCTCACCGGCGTAACGGAGGTTCGTCAGTTTTTCAGCAAACTCGGGCGGGTTGCCGAGAAAGCATGAGAGCGGCCGGACTGATCACCGGCGCCAGTTCGGGCATCGGGCGCAGCCTGGCCCGTGAGCACGCCCGCCGTGGGCGGGACGTGGTCATCGTGGCCCGCCGCGAGGACGAACTGGAGGAACTAGCCAGCGAATTGCGCGAACGCTACGGCGTAACCGTACAAGTCTACGTAAAGGACCTCACCGAGGCCGGTGCGCGGCAGGGCCTTTTCGATTTTCTGGAGGCGGAAGGGATCGAGATCGATTACCTGTTCAACAACGCTGGATTCGGGGGCAACGCCCGGTTTAGCGAGCAGGACTGGTCTACCGTATCCGCAATGATTGAGCTGAACGTAACTGCCGTCACCGAATTGCTGCATCTGTTCCTCCCGGGAATGAAGGCACGCGGGCGGGGCTGGATCCTTAATACCTCCAGCACGGCCGGATTTATGCCGGGACCGCTGCAGGCCGTTTATTTCGCCACCAAGGCCTACGTAAATTCACTCAGTAAGGCCGTGGCGTCGGAGGTCGACGGCACCGGGGTAAGCGTGACCGTGCTGTGCCCCGGCCCCGTAGAGACCGAATTCGCCGACCGAGCCGGCTTCGCCGAGGACAATGCAATGATGGGGCAGGGGGCCAGCCCGAGCAGCGTGGCCCGACAGGCGTACACGGCCATGGAGGCCGGTCGCCTGGAGGTTATCAATGAACTCGGGCTGCAGGTAGTCATCAAGGGCTTGCTCCCGCTACTGCCGGAGCGCCTGGTGATGAGCGTGATCAAACGGATGCAGTCCTAGTACCCCAGGATCTGCAGCATACTCTCGGCCGACTGCTTGCCGGCGAGTACCCGGTCGGTCAGGTTTCCTTCCTCGTCGATATCGATGATGATGTGCTGCGGGCTCGGGATCATGCAGTGCTTGATGCCGCCGTAGCCGCTGATGCTGTCCTGGTAGGCTCCGGTATGGAAGAAGCCTAGGTACAGCGGCTCCTCGTCTCCTTCGCGATCTACCGGCAGGTACACCTGGCTCTCGTGGATCTCGGAGTTGTAGTAGTCGGAGTTATCGCAGCTGAGTCCGCCGATATTCACGCGGCGGTAGTCGCGGTCCCACTTATTGATCGGTAGGAGGATGAAGCGTTCCCCAATTCCCCACGCATCCGGTAGGGTGGTCATGAGCGAATTATCGATCATGTACCACATCTCGCTGTCGTTCTGTTGCTTGCGCGCCAGGACCGAAAATATCGTGGCACCGCTTTCGCCTACGGTGTATTTGCCGAATTCAGTGAAGATATCCGGCTCCGGGACGCCGTCCTCCTCACAGGCTTCGAGGATGTTCTTGACGATTTCCCGTACCATGTACTTGTAGTCGAACTCGAAACCGAGGCTATTGCGGATAGGCATGCCCCCGCCGATGTTGAGGGCGTGAAGGTTCTCGCTCTCCTTTTTCAGCTCGCCGTAAAGGCGCACGGCTTTCTTCAGTTCCCCCCAGTAGTAGAGCGTATCCTTGATGCCAGTGTCGACGAAGAAATGCAGCATGTGGAGTTCCAGCTTGCTGCTCTCCTTGATCCGTTCGCGGAACAGGGGCAGTACGTCGCCGTACCGCAGCCCCAGGCGGCTGGTGTAGAACTCGAAGTTGGGCTCTTCTTCGGTGGCCATGCGGATACCGATCTTGGCCACGCCCTCCACGTGCTGCTCGTAGTAGTCGAGTTCGTGGCTGTTGTCTACCACCGCGATCACGTTTTCGAATCCGTCGTTCATCAGGCCCACGATCCCTTCGAGGTAGTTTTCGGGCTTGAAGCCGTTGCAGACGATCTGGATCTTTTTGTCCAGCTTTTTGCGGGCGTGCAGGCGGCGGATGAGGTCGACGTCGTAGGCGGAGCTGATCTCGAGCTGTACGTCGTGGTCGAGGGCCTCCTCCACGACGTGCGCGAAGTGGCTGCTTTTCGTGCAGTAGCAGTACTGATACTGCCCGGCGTAGCCCTGGGCGCGCATGGCGCGGCGAAAGAGGTTACGGGCTTCCTTGATCTTGCGACCGATGCTGGGCAGGTAGGTCAGCTTGAGCGGCGTACCGTACTTTCGGATCAGGTGGATCAGGGGGATTCGGTTGAAGGTAAGGTACCCGTTGTCCATGTCGAATCCTTCCTGGGGAAAGTAGAAGGTCTGGTCAATCAGGTCGAAGTACTTATTAGCCACGCGCGGTTCGTTTGGGGGGGCAAAGATACACAGGTCGCGCGGACGCGGGTGCAATGAATTTCTATCTTTACTGTATGTCCTACATATCCCTCCGCAACCTCCGGTTTATCCTGCACGAAGTACTCGATCTGGGGAGCGTACTCCGCAGCGAGCGCTTCGGTGATTTCGACCGTGAGGCCATCGATTTCAGCCTCGATGCCGCCCGTCAGCTCGCCGACCAGTACCTGGCTCCCCACTACGCACGGATGGATCGCGACAAGGCGTATTTCGCCGACGGCGAGGTGCACGTCTTGCCCGAGGTAGGAAAAGGACTGCGCGCGCTGGGAGAAAGCGGCTGGCTCAGCGCTGCCTGGGGCTTCGAGCACGAGGGGCAGCAGATGCCCCTGACCGTGCTCAACGCCGGCAGCCTCGTCTTCCAGGCCGCCAACGGCAACCTGGCCGCCTACGGCTTCCTGACCACGGGCGCCGCCAACCTGATCCGGGAGTTCGGCAGCGACGAACTGCGCGAGGCCTACCTGGGCAAGATGGCGGCCGGCGAGTGGCAGGGTACCATGGCCCTGACCGAGCCCCAGGCGGGAAGCTCCCTGAGCGACATCACCACCTACTATGAGGAGCAGTCCGACGGCACCTACCACATCTTCGGACAGAAGATCTACATCAGCGGCGGCGATCATACCGGCGTGGAAAACGTGGTCCACCTGCTGCTGGCCCGCCAGAAGGACGGCCCGAAGGGCGTGAAGGGCGTCAGCCTCTTCGTGGTGCCGAAGTACCTGCCCGGCCCCGACGGCCTGACCGACAACCACGTGACGACCGCCGGCATCTACGGCAAAATGGGGCAGAAAGGCTACGTGGCCGCCCACCTCATGTTCGGCGAGCAGGGGCCTACGCGCGGTCTGCTGGTCGGTGAAGAATTCCGGGGGCTCAATAATATGTTCCTGATGATGAACGAGGCCCGTATCGGCACGGGCATGATGGCCGCCGGCGCGGCCTCCGCGGCCTACTACGCCAGCCTCACCTACGCCCGCGAGCGACCGCAGGGCCGCCACCCCGGCAATAAGGACGTGGAAGCCCCGCAGGTACTCATCATCGAGCACGCCGACGTACGCCGCATGCTGCTCTTCCAGAAGAGCGTGGTCGAGGGTAGCATCGCGCTGCTTCTCCAGTGTAGCCTCTACGAGGATCGCTACCGCGCCGCGGGGGACGACCGCAGCCGGCTATTACTCGAACTGCTTACGCCGGTCGCGAAAAGCTTCCCCAGCGAGTACGGCAACGAGTCCGTTAGCCTGGCCATGCAGGTACTCGGAGGCGCCGGATACACCGACGATCACCCGGTGGAGCAGTTGTTCCGCGACATACGCGTCAACTCCATCTACGAGGGTACGACTACCATACACGGGCTCGATCTGCTCGGCCGCAAGGTGCTGATGGAGAACGGCAAGGCGGTTGGTTTTCTCGCCGAAGAGGTCACCGCCACCCTGCGGGATGCCCAGGCCAACGCACGGACGCGGGAGCTGGCCGGGACGCTGGGCCAGGGTGTCGGTAAGCTGCAGGAGACCCTGGAGTATTTGTTGGGGCTCGCCCAGCGGGAAGACGATCCCCGGGTGTTCCTGGCGGACGCTACCGTTTTTCTTGACTACTTCGGGCTGCACGTTATCGGGTGGATATGGGTCCTGCAGGCCAACGCTGCCGTTCGCGCCCTCGAAGCGGCCCGTACCGTTGGAGGGACCCCCCTGGGCCGGGACGAGCAAACCTTCTATGAGTCCAAGCTGGCTACCGCAGCGTACTACTTCGATTACGTGTTCCCGCGCACGGCGGGACTGCGCCGTACCCTGTTGAGCACTGGCCGCGTAACCCTGAATACCGCCCCGGAACTGCTGGTTTGATCACCGGTCTGGCATCGGCATCCGGAATATTGTACGGTTGGCGTCGAGGGTGGTGAAGAAGAACGTCCCGGTTTGGGTGTCTATCGATGCCCCCTGGACGATGACGGACAGGGGCAGCAGCACCTGATACGTTTCACCGTCCAGCAATCCATACGCCCCGACGGCATACCGGCCGTCTCCGCTGAGCGCGAACAGGCCCGTGGGGTAGCTACCCAGTACCCGTTGCAGATTCTTGGCGTCCCGGCGGACGGCATCCGCCACCAGGAACCGGGCGTCGTCGGTCAGGTATGCCCGGACATACATCGATGCGCTATGCCGTATACGCTGCTCCAGGGCCAGTCCCCCCTTACTGACGCCGTAGCGAAAGATCATGTCCTGCTCGACCGTGAAAAGTACATCCCCGGCGGGGGGGGTCACGAATTCGGGCACGGAGTAATTGGCCGCGTAAGATCCAAGGGTGTCGCCCGTGATCGCATCCGCCACCACGGTCTGCCCGCGCAGACTACCGTACCCCGTGTACGCTAATAGTCCGTCGGACAAGCCGACGGCGCGGATGGGGAAGGGGGCATCGGTTTCGCCGGCCAAGCCCAACGCCGGGACGGTCCGCGCCACGGTCTGGTTTGTCAGGTCAACCAGCTGGATAGCACCCGCCCGGGGCAGCGGGAGGAACAGGGTACTACCATCGCCGGACTGCGCCAGTGATTCCGGTACGCCAGGCAGGGTCAGGACCGCCACCAACGTTAGATCCTCGGTATTATAGACCAGCAGTTCGGGCGATTCGGCCGTGATAACGTAAAGCAGGGGGCGCTGGCGATCAACGAGCATGCCCATAACCTGAGATTCGAACTTCAACCGGGGTACGCCGGACGGTACCGTAATGCGGTTGCTGGTCAGCTCTACCTGATTGTCCAGCTGCAACCGAACCGCATAGGTATAATCCACCCCGAAGCCCGGATCCCGGTGGAGAAACGTCGTATCGGTAGACGTAAAGGTGGAAGTGAGGAAGGAGGAAAATCCCTGGTTGTCGGCCTCGACGATTACCTCGTAGGCGTTGAAGGCCTCGCTCGTGGTTTGCGTCCACCGCAGCAGTACACCCTCAGGCGTGGGTGTGGCGGACAGCAGCGTGGGTGGCGCGGGCTCCTCAAGCACCCGTATGCTTAGGGCAACACTGGTCTCGTGTCCCGTCGCGGCCATCGCCGTGATTGTGATCGTATGCAATCCCGAACTAAGCAGGGGAACGGTCACGTATATCCTACCGGTCTCCGGGACCTGTCCCTCCCCGATCAGGCCGTCACGGTCGGAACGGATAGCATAGGTCAGGGCACCGTGCACCTCATTAGCGGCGTCGGCATTGACCAGCATGCTGTCACCAAGAATGTAGGTGGTGATGTACCGGGCGTCGGGTGAGTAAATCCATATCCGGGGAATGTTGGGATCCGAAATAAGTTCCGCGTCGTAGCGTACGACGGGGTGGTCCGTGATCCGCAGGGAGGTGGCGTGCGGGAGGAAATAGAACTGGCTTACCTCTATGTCGTAGGTGCCGGTGGCCAGGTCCAGGAAGCGTGCCCTGCCTAGTGAATCGGTCAGCTGCTCCAGGGCGCCGGGAGTGAGCCGTACCGTGGCTCCGGGAATGGGTCTGCCCACCTGGTCGTAGGCCGTAACTTCAAGGCTGCCGGTAAGGGGCAGCTCCTCCTTTTCACAGCCCGCGGCTAGCAGGAGGCACAGGAGGAAGCAGGCGGTGCGGAGCAGGTGCATCAGGGAAAGGGTACGAGGGTGATGAGGGTAGAATACAGTTCGTGGTGGAAGGCGATGCCCCGCATCGGATCGTAGGCCAGCACCCGATTGGGTGCCCGCACCGGTCCCAATTCTACCGCTGGCTGGCTCCCGTAGTACCGGTCGGGGCCCATGACGCGGCTGCCGTCGGCGTTGGACAGTCGTATGTCGTTGTAGTAGTCGGTGCCGAAGGTGGCCACCACCTGCTGCAGATCATTCGCGCGAAGCATGGCATTCCCCGAGAAGAAGTAGCGGCCGTCGGCGGTCAGTACGGCACGAAGGCTACCGTTGGAGGAAGCCGATTTATCGGCCAAAAACAAACTGCCCTCTCCGTCAGGATCGAAGCGGACGGCCCGCTGCCCGCCGCCGCCGAAGTTCGACATAAACAGTCGCGTGCCGGTTGGATCGGCTATCAGGTTATTTGATTCTGATGCCCCTACGTCGAGGAGCGTGAGCGTATCCACTCCGGGCCGGTAAAGGTGTAGCCCACGCACGTTTGAATCGCCGATCAGCGCTACACGTCCTCCGGTGAGGGCTGCTACCCGTATCGGGCGCAGCGTCTGCGCGAAGCGTGCGGCAGGGAGGTAGATCACCCGGTCGCGTTTGAGGACTGTCAGGTCGAATATGGTAATTGTATTGCCTCCGGAGGCGGCCACGTACAGGGTGTCTCCATTCGGTGACAAACTGAGGTCCGTCGGCTGGCTGCCTGCCGGCAATTGCAGGGTCACCCGCCTGGTGCCCACGTCCATGACCACCAGGCGGTCGTTTTCCTGATCTATACCGTACAGCAGGCCTCGCTTCGGGTCAGACAACAGCCGGTTGACCGTCGCCTCGAGATCTATGTGGTCTACCGTGTACGCTGCTGTGTACGGCTCACTGGAGATGGGTTCGGACCGGCCGGTGAACACGTTCACCTGGTAATCTACGGGTCGGTTGTAGGGTAGGGTTTCGTCCACGAAGACGGTATCGTTGACGTCGTTAAGGATGGCGATCTCGTATAGGCTATTGCTCCCCGCCTCACCCCGGTACACCGTGTAGTGGTCGAAGTCGCCGCCGGCCCAGCGCGACCAGCTCACGGCCAGACCCTCGCCGCTGGGTACCGCATTCCGGATATATACGGTAGGGGCCGGCGGCAGTATCAGCACGTTGAAGGAGAGACGGCTGGTAAGGCCCTCGCTATCGGTGGCCGTAAGGGTAAATACGTGGGTGCCGACCGATAAGTCCTGCAGGTACACCGCGGCCAGGCCCGCGGAATCTACGCCCGACCCCAGGACGCCGTCCAGGCTACTGGTCAGCTCCCAGGGGATGGTTCCGGTGGCGTCGCGGTCGTCCGTCAGGCGGGCTTCGAAGGTGAACCCCTCCGTGTCCCGGAACCCATCGGTTATGTCGGGGCGGGGGAACACGGGGATTATTTCCGGACCGCGATTGTACCGCCCGGGAAGCCTAATGATGGCCTGGGTCAGCGTGCCTTCCGCCACGGAGGCTAGCGCACTGTTGCTACCCAGCTCGTCGTGGCTGGCCTCGACGAGGTAATCGAGGGGGGGCAGGTCAGCAAACAGTACGGTTCCCGCACTGTCGGTGATGCCGCGGGCATCGCCCGGATCGAGCCGTACTGCCACGCCGGCCTGCGGACCATCGGCGTTTGAGACGAATACCTCAAGGGTTCCCCCTTCGTCTTCTTTCGTGCAGGCCAGTAGGGTGAAGCACAGGACGAAAGGGTATAAAAACCGGTAGGTTGGGTGCATGAAACTCGCTTAGCGCTTCCGAAATTACGGTCCCGGAAGACGCGCTGAGCCTCCCGCCGAAAATTTAACTACGGCCTCTTAGGAGGGGTGAACGCCCACGGATCCGGACACCATGGAAGTTTACGGGTCACGCGTATCTTACCGCCTAAACGAAGTCGCATGCGAACCTTACTCTGCCTCGGGATCACCCTGCTGGCCCTATCCTGCTCCCCGAAGATCGCGCCCTTCGGGGAGGCAAACGGCGCCTACGGAGCCAGCTTCGACCACTACGCCATTAACGTTACCGACCTGGACCGCAGCGCGGAATTCTACATGCATACCTTTGCCCTCGACACCATCTATAACGGAACGGGCAATGACCGGCGCGTCTGGATGTCGCTGGGGGAAGGCATGGCCCTCCACATCATTGAGACGGACCGGGCGGACGTAACCACTACCAAGGGCGTTCACCTCTGCATGGCCGTCAACGACTTTGCCGGCTTCGTGCAGCACCTGCGCGACGAGAATATCGCCTTCGAGACCTGGACCGGCGAAAAGATGAAATCAAACAAGCGCCCGGACGGCGTGCAGCAGGTATACGTTCAGGACCCGGACGGGTACTGGATCGAGGTAAACGACAACCGTATGCTCTGGGAAAAAAACCGCGCTAAGTAGTGAAAGTAGAATTAAACCGCCTCGACGACGCCTTCCTCTTTGAAACCACCAACGACGAGGGCCTGACGGTCCAGACCGACGGTAGCCCCGACATCGGCGGCCAGGGCAAGGGAATGCGCCCCATGCAGCTGGTACTCGCGGCCGTAGCCAGTTGCTCGAGTATTGATATAGTACTGCTGTTGCAGAAGCAGCGGCAGGAACTGCGCGATATCAAAGTCACCGTGGAGGCCGATCGCCGCGACACGGAGCCGCGCACCTTTACCCGCATCCGGGTCCACTACCGCCTGTTCGGACCCCTCGACCCTAAAAAGGCCGACCGCGCCTGCCGCCTCAGCATGGAAAAACTGTGCAGCGTATCACTGATGCTCAAGGCTGGGGGGGTAGCGATAGACTGGACTTGCACCATCGAGGAATAACGTACCCCGAACCTATTTTTTGGACTGGCCACTGAGGACCTTCTCTACCGATACGCCCAGTCGCTCCATCAATTTGCCCTGCTGCGCGATGGTGGCCTTGAGGTCGGCCATCTCGTCGTGGACGTAGCGCTGGATATTTTGCGGAGAGGGCAAAAACGGGGTGATGCGGGCGCGCACGTACCAGATCTCGCGGAGATCGGACAGCGGGATGCGGTAAGTTTCGTAGAAGCTGTTGTCGGAGATCACCTCCAGTTCCTTGCTCTCGGCGATGTGGTTGCGGATCCGCTTGACCACCACGTCGCTGCGGGTGACCACTACGTAGGCGTAATTGTCCTTGATGCCGCTTTCCCATAGGGTAGGCTCCAGGAAGGCACAGACCACCTTGTCGCCCTCGAAGAGGGTAGGTTCCATGCTGTTGCCCGGCACATCGAAGCTGCGGTGGGTGCCCACCTTGTATTTATAGTCCGGCAGGCTGAAGGTAGGCAGGCTCTCTACGAAAGAGGGGTCGCCGAGCTCGCCCGCGTACACCGACTGGGCCGGGAGGGGAACGTGTACAATCAGCTCGTCCGCATCGGGGGTGGTGATGGTGGTCAGCACCCGGAAGTTCTGATTGCTCTCCTCAGTCATGAACATGGGACCGTCGCCGGTAAAGATGTACACCGGGTTGAGCTTGTACTTATTGATGGCCTGCCGCAGCAGCTCGATGGTCACGTCGCGGCGTCCCTTCAGGATCTCGCTTAAGGACTGCGGGAGATAGTCCAGCGACAGGGCGAAGGCGCGGCTGGAGCGAATTCGTTTCTCGGCTTTAAGCTTGTCGTGACACTTGATAAAGCGCTGAGAAACCACATTTTTCATACGAAAGTCGGATTGGGAGAGGCGGCGAAGGTACGGCGGTCCGGTGTAGCTGGTGAAGTGATGCCGTATATAAATGACACTCTTTTGCTGATTACCGCTCCTTGATTACGGCATCGTCCTCGTGTGCCTTGCCCTTTTCGATGGTTTCCTCGGCCTCTTCCAGGTCATCTTCCTCCGGCGTTTCGCCCTGGTTTTCGTCCTGGGCGGGCTCGTAGCTGAGCGTGATCAGTACCGGGAAGTGATCGGATCCGATGTACGGCAGCCGCTCCAAATCGACCACGGCCAGGTCACTGCTGTGAAACACGTGATCGAGCGGCCAGCGCAGCAGGCGGTGCTCCGCGTGAAAGGTGGAGAACATGCCCCGGCCGCGGCGGGGATCGAGCAGGCCGCTGAGCCGCTGAAAAAGGCGGGAGGAGTGGGACCACGCTACGTCGTTCATATCACCGGCGACGATCACGGTCTTGTGATCGCGTTCCTTGATCTCCAGCCCGACGAGGGACAATTCGGCGTCCCGTCCGGTGCTCGCGTAGGCCTCGGTGGGGCTGGGCGGCATGGGGTGCAGGAAGTACAGGTCGACTTCGTGGCCGTTCTCCAGCTTGATGGAAGTTTCCACGCTGGGAATATCATCTTTGATACGGTACTTCACCTCGGGGTCGATCAGCTCCAGTTTGCTCCAGAGGTGCATGCCGTACAGGTTCTCGATGGGTACCGGCACGCGGTAGGGATAGGTATCGCCCAGGCCTTCCATGATTTTCTCCTCCCACCACTTATTCGTTTCCACGGTCAGCAGGATATCGGGGTCGCGTTCCTTGACCAGGCTGATCAGCAGGTCCGTCCGCGTATTGGTCTGCAGTACGTTGCTGATCATCAGGGTGAGGTGGCCGGAGCTTTCTTCCAGGATTTCGGCATCCTTGGCATCCTTGCCGTGAAGGGGCGTATACGGTAGAATGCGGTAGCCCTGATACAGCGTTGCGGATACCAGAATAACACTGACGGCAATATTGAGTGCGTCGTTCTGTTGGTTGGACAGCACCCAGCAAATGGCCGAAAGGAAGAGCAGAAAGGCAAGTTGTTGCCGGGGATAGTCAAACCCGCGAATCCACCAATCGTCGTACTTGATGAAGGGCATCAAAGTACCGACTACGCCGATCGTTCCGAGAACGTAGGCCAAAATGCGCAATGCTATCACGTAAACTAAAGTTTTGGTTAGAAGAATACCTGTACCAACAATGTTCACACTGCTTGGCCAGATAACGGTCTTACCTTTGAACGGCGTGCGCACGCCGGCTGTATTATGCCTGCCTTTGCCCGATAAACCTATTTGCATGTACACTATTTCCCGGTTCGTACCTGGTTTCCGACTGATCGTTCTGTTGCTCATTAGCACCCTGGCCGGCGGTCCGTCCCTGGTCGCTCAGTCGACTCCTCCCGGGGAGATCGCCGAGCTCGTCAACACCTACCGTACCGACCGGCGCGGCCCCTACCGCGGCATCTTCTGGTTTTGCTCCGACGGCAGCCAGCGCGCGGCGCGTGACCCCTGTCCGGACGACGACCGCGCCCACCAGCACGCCGACTATACTCCGCGTATCAAGCAGCTCATGCGGCAGGACCACCTGTTCTTCGGACAGGTACTCGCCGATACCGAGTACGGGGATTTCTGGGATGCGGCCAACGATCACAGCCGACTCAAACAGTACCAGCTCAATAATTACCTCGTGGCCGTCGACGACGGCTGGATCCTCGAGCAGGCCCGCTTCTACCGGGGCGCCTTCCAGGTAGAGGACGAGGAAGAGTGGGGCCGCAGTTTTTTCCGGTGGCTGCTTGCTAAGGACGACGTGCTGCGGGAAAACTTTTACCTCATCGTGCAGGCCGCCCGCGACATTCCGCACCGCGGCGATACCGACCTCAACCAGCGTATTCGCGCGGTCAGTAAGGAGATCGCCGATGAGTACCCGGCCTTCATGGACCTGCGGATCAAGATCCACGGACGTCCGGAGGGCGCGGACGCAGGTGCGGTGGAACGCTTCATGGAAGAACACGCCACGGAATTGCGCGAACGCGACCTCTACGCTTCCGCCGAATCTCTGGTCAACGACATCAACGTGGCGTACGGAGGCAGCGACCTGAGCAACGTGCGCGATCTGCTCGCCGATCTCCCCGAGACCGACCCCCTCCGGCCCGGCCTGATCGGGTTCGTCGAGCAGCAGGCCCGCCTGGAGGACGGCTCCAACGATGTTTCGCGCCTGACCGCGGCGGCCGACCTGAGCGTAGCCATTCGCCAGAGTTTGGTCAACGACGAGCGCCGTCCCCTCGATCGCCTGCGCCTGATCGACGTACTTAATGAAGTAAGCGACCTCATCTTCCGCACCGCCGGCAGTTGGGAACCGGTCACGGCCCGGGACCAGATGGAGAAGATCTGCTACCTCGGGGAGGCCGCGGCGGGCACGGGCTTCATCGAACTCTGGGAGTACGAAGCCGCCATCGGTAACCTCGCCGATCCCGGGTATCAGTACATCTGGCCCCGGATGCTCGACGATTACCTCGACAACGCCCGTCGCTTCGTGGAGTGGGGCACCGCTACCAACCGGGTCGTCTACGGCGATGTGGCAGAGCGGTACGCGAGCTTCGAACCGCAGGCCCTCGGCTTTCTCGACGACCAGATCCGGGGTTCCGTTCTGCTGCCCTTCGGGCAGGCCGTCGGCGCCCTCGGCGACTGGCTGGCTCGCAACAGCGACAGCGGCAACCACCTTATGGACATCGCCTCCCAGGCCCAGGCCCGCGGCCTCAATCCCGGCTACGCCCGGGGCATCCTTCACCTGATCGAGGGCGCGCCCGACGGCGTAGAGGTCAACAACCACGACATCTTCGCCTTCAGCCGTCCGCCATCCGACCTGAAACCCGTCGGCGGTATCCTTACCGTGAGCGAGGGGAATATGGTCAGCCACGTACAGTTGCTGGCCCGCAATCTGGGTATTCCCAACGCCGTGCTTAGCGACCAGCAATTCAAGCAGCTCAAGCCGTACGATGGTGAGGAGGTCTTTTACGCGGTGAGCAGCGGCGGATCGGTACTGATGAAGCCGGTCGGAGACATGACCGAAACGGAGCGTGACCTTTTCGCCGTGCGCGAACGCAGCCAGGAAAAGATCGCCGTGCCCGTCGACCGCATCGATCTCTCGACCCGCGACGTACTGGACCTGCGAAACGTCGACGCCGAAGACAGCGGCGTACGGTCCGGCCCCAAGGCCGCCAACCTCGGCCAGCTCAAGGCGCTCTTCCCCGATAAGGTCGTCAACGGTCTGGTGATCCCATTCGGCATTTTCCGTGAGCACCTGGATCAGCAGATGCCCGGCCAGCCCGACGGTACCAGCTACTGGACCTTCCTCAACGCACGCTTCGCCGAAGCGGCCCGTATGGAAAAGGATGGCCGCAGTGCAGCGGATATCGAGGCCTATACGCTTGAACAGCTGGCCACGCTGCGCACGGCCATCGATGAGATCCGCATCGAGGGCAAACTGATCGCCCAACTACAGGACGGCTTCCGCGACGTACTTGGTGGCGAATTCGGAGAAGTACCGGTATTCCTACGGTCGGACACTAACATGGAGGATCTGGAATCCTTCACCGGGGCCGGCCTCAACAAGACCGTCTTCAATGTCGTGGGCCGCACCTCCATTCTGGACGGCATCAAGGAAGTCTGGGCCAGCCCGTACACGGAACGAAGCTACCGCTGGCGTCAGCGCTACCTCCTGAACCCCGAGAACGTATTCCCTAGCATCCTCATCATCCCGAGCGTGGACGTGGAATATTCCGGCGTGATGATCACCAAGGGGGTTACGTCCGGACTGGACGACGATATTACCGTGGCCTTCAGCCGCGGTGCTGGGGGTGCGGTCGATGGACAAGCCGCGGAATCCTACCTGCTGGGAGCCGATGGCCGCTTCACCCTGCAGGCGCCCGCCCGCGAGCGCATGTACCGTCGCCTGCCGGTAACGGGGGGCTCGGTGATGGTTGCCGCCCCCTTCGATCGTCCGATCCTGAGTCAGCAAAACCTGTCGGATCTCTACGCTTTAGGGCAGGAAGTAGAGCGTATCATGCCGCAGGCACCGGGCGTGAATACCGACGGGCCCTTTGATGTTGAGTTGGGATTTCAGGACAACAAGATCTGGCTGTTCCAGATCCGGCCCTTCGTGGAGAACGACAACGCTCAGAAGTCCGAATACCTGCAGAGCATCTCGCCCCCCGAGCGGGAAGGCGTTTACATCGACCTGGCGAGCAGCATGCAGGAGGGACTGTAGGCAGCGCCGCTACGCTCCCTTGAACAGGCCGTGAAGTTTGCCGTCCACCATGTTGATCACGCGGCCGAGGTCTTCCTTTTTATTGACGAAGTCGACCTCGTCCACGTTGATGATCAGGATGTTGCCGTCGTGGTAGTCACGGATCCAGTCTTCGTAGCGCCGGTTGAGCTGCTTGAGGTAATCCAGGCTCATGCTGCCCTCGTAGTCGCGCCCGCGGTTCTCGATGTGGGCGACGAGCGTGCCGATGCCCGCCCGCAGGTAGATCAGCAGATCGGGGGGCTTGATGCGGCTGGTCATGGTATGGAAAAGCTCCGTGTAGCTGTTGAAGTCGCGTTCGGTCATCAGGCCCATGCCGAAAAGGTTGGGCGCGAAGATGTTGGCGTCCTCGTAGATCGTACGGTCCTGGATGACCGGGTGGTCACCGTCCTGAATGTCGATGATCTGCCGGTAGCGGTTGTGTAGGAAGTACACCTGGAGGTTGAAACTCCAGCGCTTCATATCGTCGTAGAAATCGCTCAGGTAGGGATTGTTCTCGGCGCTTTCGTAGTGAACTTCCCAGCCGAAGTGCTGGCCCAGCTGGCGGCAGAGGGTCGTTTTACCGGCGCCGATATTCCCGGCGATGGCAATGTGCTTGATGGGCGAATTTTCCATAGGAGCGCAAAGGTAGGAAAGCCGCCGCCAGCCGGGGACAACTTACCAGCTCCAGCCGAAGCGGGCCTCGATCTGGACGACCGCGCCGCTGACGTCCTTGGCGGTGATGACGTCGCTGTCCACGCCGCTCGCGAAGCGGTAGCCGCCCTCGATACCCAGACGGAACCACTGGAAAAGGTTGATCTCCGCGCCGCCCATAAGCTGGCCCACGAGCATGCGGTCCCGTCCTTCTCCCTCCACATCGATGCGGCCGGGGCCCACGATGGCGGTAAAGCGGGGGTGAATGACGTTGTCGGCGCCGGGCGCCACCCCGATGATGAATCCGCCGTGGCGGAACTCATACTGCGGCCGTTCGCCGACCAGCGGTTCCTCGTCGGTGGTGAAGTTTTCACGCGCTTTCCAGCCTCCGTAGCCCAGGAACACGGTTTCGCCGAATTCCAGGCCACCAAAACCACCGCGGACCAGCGACCAGTCGTCGCCCGTCGCCGAGTAGTTATAGGTGGGGCCGCCCCACGCCCCGGTAAAGTCAAGGTCGCCAAGCAGGGTTTTCTCCCGGCGGAGCGAATAGTCGGCAACCGATGCATGCACGGGAGCGGCCGACCGGTAAGCCAAGCGGGGACCGGCGTCGGTAGCGGGGGCGGGGGCGGGGGCGGCGTAAGCCAGCTCCTGGGCCGCGAGAGCACCGGTAAATAAACAAAGGGTCAATAGTGAATACAGGGTCTTCATGGGTAATGCGTTTGCGGGTTTGCGTTGCACCTGCGTCCCCGCCCGAGTGGCGGATGGCCGGCAGTTGATTCACGTGAAGGGCGTTTGTCGCATCCCAAAGGTTGCAGCGAAAAGTCTTAAAAAGTCCCACCGTTCTATTAACGGCGTCCTAAAATCGGCGGAGGTGGCCTTACCTTGGCCGAAAACACATTTATGGCGCGGCAAAGCATCCTCATCAAGGGCGGAACCATCGTAAATCGCGGGGAACGCAGGGTAGGGGACCTACTCATCGAAGACGGCTTCATCACCCGCGTGGAAGACTCCCTCAACGTGCGGGCCGACCGCGAGATCAACGCCGAGGGCTGCTACGTGCTGCCCGGCGTGATCGACGACCAGGTACACTTCCGCGAGCCCGGACTCACGCACAAGGCGACCATCGGCTCCGAAGCCCGCGCCGCCGTGGCCGGTGGTACCACCTCCTTCATGGAGATGCCCAACACCAAACCCGCCGCCCTCACCCAGCTGCTGCTCGACGAGAAGTACCGCATCGGCGGCGCCACCAGCGTAGCCAATTACAGCTTCTACATGGGAGCTTCGAACGATAACCTCGACGAGGCCCTGCGCACCGATCCCGAGCAGGTGTGCGGACTGAAGATTTTCATGGGCAGTAGCACCGGTAATATGTTGGTGGACAGCGAACGTACCCTAGACGCGCTCTTTTCCCGCATCCCCCTCCTGATCGCTACCCACTGCGAGGACGAGGCCACCATCCGCCACAACGCCGCGGAGGCGCGCGAGAAATACGGCGTGGAGATCCCGGTCCGCGAGCACCCGAACATCCGATCCGCCGCCGGCTGTCTCAAGAGCAGTTCCCTGGCGGTGGAGCTCGCAACCCGCCACAACGCCCGCCTGCACATCCTTCACATCAGCACCGCCGACGAGGTAGGGCTCTTTCGCAACGACATCCCGCTGGAGCAGAAGCGCATCACCGCGGAGGTCTGCGTACACCACCTCACCTTCAACGCCGACGACTACGCCCGCCTCGGAAACCGCATCAAGTGCAACCCCGCCATCAAGGAGGAGCACCACCGCGCGGCCCTGCTGCCGGCCCTCCTCGACGACCACTTCGACGTCGTGGCGACCGACCACGCCCCCCACACCGCCGCGGAGAAGGCCCAGGCCGACTACTTCAAGGCCCCGGGAGGGTTGCCGCTGGTGCAGCACAGCCTCGACCTGATGATGCGCCTGGAACAACAGGGGAAGATCAGCCTGGAACGGGTAGTGGAGAAGATGTGCCACGCGCCGGCCATCTGCTTTCAGGTCGATCGCCGCGGGTTCCTCGACGAGGGGATGTGGGCCGACGTGGTGATCTACGACCCGCAAACCGAGTGGACGGTCCGCCCGGAGAACATCCTTTACCACGTGGGCTGGTCGCCCCTGGAGGGCATGAACTTTCGGGGCCGGGTACGGGAAACCATCGTGAGCGGCCAGCTGGCCTACGCCGACGGCCGGGTCAACGACACGGTACGCGGCGAGCGGTTGGCCTTCCGCAGGTAAGTAATAAAGAACCCCGGTCATCCAGAGGATGCCGGGGCTCGTTCCAACTTACTGATACCAAATAAAAAAGCGGTGCCGGGTAAATCCGGCGAGTTCGTGGGACCGCCGGGTGCGGGCGGCACGTGGGCGGGATTCTCAAAAATAAGCATCTGGCGCTGCCGGTACAAGTCGCGCGGCAAAAAAGGCAGCGGTCAGGGCTGCTGCCGCCGCTGAATAAGGTAGCGGTACGCGGCGGCAAAATCCGGTTTGCCGTACCCCAGCGTGTCGTCCGGCGCGTTCGCCTGCGAGGCCGTAGCCCGAACGGCGTCCAGGATCTCCTGGTTCGTAGCTTCCGGGACGGCCTGCACCAGGCAGGCGATTAGCCCGGTCACCAGCGGTGCGCTGAGGCTGGTACCGTTGGCCGGGGTGAGCCCCTTGCCGTTGGCGGCCACGGCGGCTACCATGACCCCGGGCCCGCTCACGTCGGGCTTGGTACGACCGTCGGCCGTGGGCCCGTAGCTGCTGAAGTAGGCCCGCTCGTCGTCGGGCCCGATCGCCCCGATACTGAAGGCCCCGGCGGCATCGGCGGGGATGCCGATATGCTTCCACTCGTCCGCCCCGCTGTTGCCGGCGCTGGTCACGATGATGATGCCCCGCGCGAACGCCCGGTCGATGGCGATGGTCGCGGGAGACGTCTTGCCGTTCAGGTCGTCGTAGGTGTAGTCCATACTGCTGTCGGTGAAGGTGGTGTAGCCGAGGCTGCTGTTCACCACGTCTACGCCGGCACTGTCGGCCATTTCCAGGGCGATCGCGTAGTTGACTTCCTCCATGCGGTGTTCCCCGCGGCTGTTTTCCGTCTTGAAGAGCACGTAGCGGGCCTCGGGGGCCGTGCCGATGAAGAAAAAGGGATGCTGGGCGGCCATGGTGCTAAGTACCGTAGCACCGTGGGTAGACCCGTCGAGCGCGGTACTGTCCTGCTCTACTAGGTCGTAGTTACCCGGAACGGCCTCGATTTGATCGTAGCCCAGAAAATCCTTGTATTCAACGCTCGGGAACCCGCCGTCCAGTACCGCCACCAGTACGCCTGCGCCCCGGAAGCCCAGGCGGTGCAGGCTGTCGCCGTTCATGCGCGACAGGTCCTTGTATCCGTACCCGTAGAACGTTTCGTTCACCGGCACCCGCTGTACGACCGGTGCCGGTCGATCGAGCCGGGGGGCTGCGGGCAGGGCAGAAGCGCGCGCGTACTGCAGGGGAGCGGCGTAGAATGTGGTATCTACGAAGGGCAGGTCGGCCAGGGCGTCAAGCTCCCCGGCCGTGGTGGCTACGACTACGCCATTCATCCAGCGGCTGCGCAACCAGATCTTGGCCCCGCGGTCGGTAAGCTGCCGCTCGTACGCGGCGCTGACGGGCAGGTCAACCTCCGTGACCGCCGCGTTGACTTTACGCCGCCGCTCGAGGGCGCGGGTGCTGAGGAACTCCTCCGGCCGGTCGACACTGTAGGTAGTACCTGCCTTATCGGTGAATCCGATAAAGTAGAGGCGCTGCTGTGGATCGTCCTGGGCGGACAGGGCGGTAGCGAAGAGCAGGGTACAGAATAGCAGGAGGAAACGTGGCATGGAGATCAGTTAGGCCGGTGAGCGTTCAACCGGCTCTCCACCAAACGCACTACGTCGTCCTCGGGGTTGTCGTGTACGACGTGAATTTTGGCGGAGGCATAACATTCGCGGCGATCTTCGAGGCGCCGCCGGATGAGGGTAGGCAAGTCCTCGGGGCCGTGGAGAAGCGGGCGTTTGTCGCGTTCATCGGCCAGCCGGGCACCGATGATCTCGGGGTGGGTGTCGAGAAAGACCGTGGTGCCCTGCCCGTTCATCCATTGCATGTTGTCGTGGAAGCAAGGGGTTCCGCCGCCGGTAGCCAGGACGAACATCGGCAGATTATCGAGCTCCCGCAGCATGGTGCTTTCCAGATCGCGGAAACTGGATTCTCCGACCCGGGCGAACAGTTCGGCTATCGTGGTTTTAGTCTGTTCTTCGACCAGGTCATCCAGGTCGAGAAAGGGGAGGCCAAGCCGGTCGGCCAGGCGGCGGCCGACGTAACTTTTTCCGGACCCCATGAAGCCGGTAAGGAAAAGACGCATGTAAGCGGTGGAGTTGTGGGGGAGTAAATATACACTCCCCGCGCCGGGAAACCGGAACGCCCCACCTACCCGGGTTGCCGCCCGGTTGAGTATCTTTGCGGGCCCAACCGGACGGTATGTACAAACTTCTTTACTTCCTGCTGTTTACCGCTCTGCTGTCCTGTGCCAGTGACCCGGCGCCCGAGGCCGAGACCCCGGAAGCGGCCGACGACAACGCCAGCCTGATTCGGAATCCGGTCGCGAACGACGCCGACAGTACCGACGTGGCCCGGATGTCCTTCGAAGCACCCGAGTACCTATTCGGCGAAGTACCGGAGGGAACACTGGTCACCCACGAGTTTACCTTTACCAACACGGGAAGCGTGCCGCTCATGATCACCGATGCCCGGTCGACCTGCGGCTGTACCGTACCGAGTTACCCCGAACGGCCAATACCGCCGGGCGGCACCGGTACCGTCCGGGTGGAGTTCAATACCGCCCACAAGTACGGCCGGCAGCGTAAACCGGTGACGCTCACCGCCAATACCTACCCCTCGATGACCACCGTGTACGTCGACGGCACCGTACTCAACGATTAATTAAAAGTAACTACCCCATGACCCTCCTCCTCCAGGCCGGTGGCGATCTGTTCACGAACGGCTTCTTCATGATCGCCATGCTCGCCGTGCTCGTCTTCACCATGATCATCCCCCAGCGCCGCCGCAGCAAGCAGCAGAAGACCTTCATGGAAGGACTGGCGAAGGGCCAGCGCGTAGTCACGGCCAGTGGCATGCTGGGCATCATCGATAAGCTCGAAGACCAGATCGTTACCCTCAACGTAGGGAATAAGACCTACATTCAGGTCACCAAAAACGCGATCTCCAAGGAACTCACCGATGCCATCTACCCTCCAAAAACTGAAGGATAGCAATCCGCTCCGCAATATGGAGACGACCGACCGGCAGATGCTGCTGGTGTGTATCGGTCTGGCCTTCGTGTTCTGGCTTATTCTTAATCTGTCACAGGACTACGACATCAATAAGGTGGTCGTGGTCAATTACGCCGTAAGTCCCCAGCGGGCCCTCGCCGGTGACCCGCCCAGCAACGTGCCGGTCCGGATCCATGGCCGTGGTTGGAACCTGATCTGGGAAAGCCTGCGCGGCAACGATATTGACATCACCCTCGACATCGGTGATAAAGAGAGCATCCAGCTCAACCGCAACCTGCTTGAGCAGGAAGTGCGCCGCCAGCTGAGCAGCGGCGACCTGGAGATCGAAAACCTCAATTACGAACCCCAGCGGATCGTCACCACCCGGCGCGACGGCAAGCGGGTGCCGGTAATTAACAACGTGGACGTCAGGTATGCCCCGGGCTACGCCTCCTCGGGGGGCACGTCCCTCCGGCCGGACAGCGTGACCGTCTCCGGTGCCATCGACGTGCTGGCCGGGATTGAATCGTGGCCGTCGGAGCCCCTGGTACTCGATAACGTAGAGGGAAGCCTCCGGCAGACCGTCCCCCTGAAACCCCCTCCGGAGGGCCTCGTGCTCGATTACAATGAGGTCACCGTAGCCGTTGACGTGGAGGCCTTTATCGAGCAGCAATTTCGGGTACCCGTTACCCTCTACAATGCACCGCGCAGCGATTCTTCCCGGGTGTTTCCGGCCTTCGTGACGGTGCGGGCCACCATTCCACAGCGGGCCTTCGGATCCGTACGGGCCACCGATTTTCAGGTAGAGGCAGACCTGAGCCGGATGCAGACGGACGATCCCCACAACACGGTGCCGCTGCGGCTGACGCGGTATCCCGAGAAGATCAAAGCGGAGTTCGAGCCGCGGGCCGTCGAGTACTATATCTACAATCGTCCGGAGTAGGGCCGATCAGCGGGCGCGGGTCACGGACACCGGCATGTTGCGGTCGTAATTCCCGGTCAGGGTAGGGGTTTGCAGGTTGCCGGTGTACCCCCGCACTTCACGGTGTACGTAGGTAAACAGTTCTTCTATGGACACCATGCCGTCCTTATTCGCGTCGGCTTCCCCCTTCATGCCCCGGATCAGGTAGTGGCTGAACACCCCGGACCGGAGTCCGCCGTCTTCCATGCTGATCTCTTCCCCGCGGCTCGACATCATCAGCGCGGTAGAGGCCTGGGCATTCGTCAATGCGGAATAGTAGTCGGTAAGCATGCCGGTGTTCCCGCCCACGCCTCGGGCCGCCAGGCTGCCGCTGTGACAGGCATCGGCGATCACCACCTTGTGCCGCGAGCGGCTCTCCGCCAGGGCGGCGTGGACGTCGGCATGGGCCAGGGCGTTGCGCTCGCCGTCGTAGTCGACCGGCAGGAAGGAGCCGGGCAGGCCGTGGCCGCTGAAGTAGAACAGGATAACGTCGTTCTCGTCGGCCTTGCGGTAGGTATCGTGCAGGGCGGCAAGGATATTCTCGTGGGTGGCGTCTTCGTCGATCAGGACCTTCACCTGCTCGTCGGTGAGGGCTCCGCCCTCGATGCTCTTCAGGAAGGCGTAGAACTGGTACGCGTCGTCGTCCGTGTACCGCAGCGTTTTCATGTGCTGGTAGTAGGCACAGCCGACAACCACGGCCCACACCTTCACTTCCGGGTCGTACTCGGCCGTGGCCGCGACCGGTGCGTTGCCCTGGGCGGTGTACATCGGGCGGGCCAGCTGTCCGTCCTGCCAGAGGCCGCCCTCGATCAGTCCGCTGGGGTATTGCATGACGCCGAGACCGTTCGGACGGTGGTTGCTGAAGGCGCCGTGGTAGCTGTTTCCGTTCGGGAACATGACCGTGCCCCGCCCGTCAGGGCTGCCGTCACGGGTCGTGCCGAAAAAGGTGGTACCATCGCTGTAGGTGTAGCGTGAGTCGCCGTCGGGGCATCCTTCGTTGCAGTTGACGAGGTCGGCGGTATTTCCGACAAAGCCGAGGGTCGCCCAGTCGACTCGTGGCTCGCCGGCCAGCCATTCGCCCTGGTAGGCGGTGCCGTCGGCGTAGGTCATCCGGCCGCGGCCGTTGGGCCGGTTGGCGGACCAGAATCCGACGTAGCGGTCGCCGTTGGCGTAGTCCATGGTGCCGAAGCCGTCGAGGGCGTTTTCCCGGAGGGTACCCACGTAGTAGTTTTCGTTGGCGAAGGTATAGGCGACTTCGCCATCGAGCACGTCGTCCACCCAGGTACCGACGATCTCGCCGCCGTCGGTGTAGATCACTTTTCCCCGCCCGTGACGACGCCCCTCACGCCACATGCCCTCGTAGCGGTTGCCGCTGGCGTCGATGAGCTTCCCCGGACCACTCTGGAGCTGGGCCCGGAAACTGCCGGAATAGACCGAGCCATCGGGGTAGGTCAGGGTGCCGGTGCCATTGAACTGTCCCTCCCGGAACGTTCCGGTGTAGAGCGCGCCGTCCGCAAATCGCAGGACGCCCTCGCCGGTGTAACAATTGCCTCGTTGACAGCGTCCCTGGGCGCTGAGTGCCGTGGTGCAAATAAGCAGCAACGGCAGGAAAAGGAATTTCAACATGTTTGACGTGTAAGAATGTGTACGGTATCAGGTCTCAAACAAAACACCCGGTTGGTAACGGGTGCGGCCAGCGTGCGGGACGGGGCCGGTACTAAAGCAAAAACAATACGTTCATTCTGAGAGAGACGCTGATAGCGAAATATAACGGGTGTGTCGCCCTAATAGCCACAGTGACCCTCCTAAAATTGCGTGTCCTGGAGGTAATAACCGCACCCTTTGACGGAACGGTACCACCAGCCCACGGAACGGTAGCGGCCCCCGCGACCGTGGGAAATTTTGTAGAAAACACCCGCGGAAAAGGGTTCGGCATGGCTTCCGCCCTATTTTGCCAGCCTCACCGGAATATAAGGTATGCGCTTTTACTCATTCGTAATTTTCTTTTTTTGTCTTTTGCAGCTCAGTGCACAGACGGACGTCTACGAACGGTTGACCTTCCCCGAGAACCTGGCGGCCTCCAACGTGCGCAGTCCCCGGCAATTCCTCGGCTACCGCCTGGGGGAGCGATTTACCGAGTACGCCCGGTCGGTCGCCTACTTCGAGTACCTCGCGGAGGTGAGCGACCGGATCCGGCTGGAGCGCTACGGTAGTACCTACGAAGGCCGCCCCCTGCTGTTGCTTACCGTCAGCTCGGCCCGGAACATGAACCGGATCGAGTTCATCCGTCGCAATCAACTCGCGCTGGTCAACGGCTACCGGACGGCGGGGGCGCAGGTGCAGGGTATCCTGGACGATCAACCCGTCATTAACAGCTACAGCTACAATATCCACGGCAACGAGGCCAGCAGCACCGAGGCGGCCATGCAGTTTGCCTACGAACTGGCTACCACCGAGGATCCCGTTACCCTGGCGGCGCTCGACCAAACCGTCAACCTCCTGTTCGTCTGCATCAATCCCGACGGCCGCGACCGCTACGTGTACTGGTACAACGGCATGGCCCGGGCCACCGGAGGCGAGGAGCCGCGTGACCTGGAGCACTACGCCCCCTTCCCGAACGGCCGGACGAATCACTACTGGTTCGACCTCAATCGCGATTGGGTATGGGGCGTCCATCCCGAGAGCCGGGGCCACACCGCCGCCTACCAGCGATGGATGCCCAACGTGCATACCGATTACCACGAGCAGGGCTACGACGCCAATTACTTTACCACCCCCGGCACCACGCCCCGCAACCTCATCCTCCCTGACGCCTACGAGGGATGGACCGACACCTTCGGCCGGGCCAACATTGCCAACTTCGACGCCCAGGGGATCAGTTACTTCACCCGCGATCGCTTTGATTTCTTCTATCCCAGCTACGGCAGCAGCTACCCGTCCGTGATGGGAGGCATCGGCATGCTCAACGAGCAGGGCGGCATCGGGGCCGGGCGCGCCGTGGAAACGGAGGACGGATTTATCCTGACGTTGCGCCAGCGTATCTGGGACCACTACGCATCGAGCGTAGCCCAGCTGCAGACCGCCGCCGCCAATCGCGAAGCACTGCAGCGGTACAGCCTCGCGGCCTGGGATCCCCTGAACAGCCGCGCCGAAACCACCGCTTACCTGATCGAAAACGACGGCAGCGATTACTTCGACGACCTGCTGCAACTGCTGCTGCTGAACGGGGTGGAGGTGGAGCGCACGCTGGAACCCCTCACCGCCTCGGGTATTGGCTACCGGGAAGGCGGCGCGACCCGGGAGCGTACCCACGCCGCCGGAAGCCTCATCGTAGCTACGGAGCAGCCCCGCCATCTGTTCGTCAACAGCATTCTGGGTGAGCAGCTGGAGATCGAGGACAGCGTGATGTACGACATGAGTACCTGGTCGGCTCCGCTGGCCTACAACCTCGAGGCGTACCGCTTCGGAGGGCCGTTGACGGTTGATACCGAACCCGTTACCCTTATCGAGCGAAGGGGCGGGCTCACCATGCCTGCCGGCGGGCTGGTCTACGCCTACGCCATCGACTGGTCGCAGCGCAACGCCCCCCAGGCGCTCGCCGAACTGTGGAAGGCCGGGGTACGGGTGCGGGCATCCCTCGAGGGCTTCACGGACGATGACGGCAACGCCTTTAGCGCCGGCAGCCTTATCGTGCTGCGGGGCAGGAACCTCGACGTGGAAGCCAGTCTGCCCGAGCTCATGCAGCGGCTGGCGGATGACTACGGCCTGACGATCCGGGGATTCACCACCGGCCGCATGCAGTCGGGAAACGACCTGGCCAGCACCCGGAACTTTCCCCTGCGGGAACCCCGGGTGGCCATGCTAGTCGACGAGCCCTTCGATACCTACACCAGCGGGCAGATCTACTTTCTCTTCGACTGGGAAACGCGCTTGCCGGTGACCCGTATCCGTACCTCGGTGCTGCGGCAGACCGCAGTACCCAAGTTCGGTTCCCGCTACGGCTACGCGGACCTTA
Organism: Lewinella sp. IMCC34183; assembly: GCF_003390915.1. Lineage (GTDB taxonomy): Bacteria > Bacteroidota > Bacteroidia > Chitinophagales > Saprospiraceae > Neolewinella. Next base: position 117,348 of record NZ_QMEM01000001.1, read on the forward strand.
ACGACTACGACGTACTCATCCTGCCCGACGCCAACAACCTGGAAGCGGTCTTCGGGGAAACCGAGCGGGCTACCCTGCGCGACTGGATCTCCGCGGGCGGTACCCTGGTGACCGTCGGCGAATCCTCCGAATTTTTTACCGCGGACCGCAAGTTCACCGATCAGCAGCTCGTGACGCCGAGCCGCGATACCTCGGCCGCCGCCGCCAACCTTACCTACCAGGAGCGGACCGACTACTACGGAAAGAAGAACGTGCCCGGCACCGCGCTCCGTGCTTCCCTCGATACCACCCACCCGCTGGCTTTCGGCATGAAGGACGAGGTGTACACCCTCAAGTTCGGGAGTACGGCTTTGCAGCCCGCCGCCGGCCTGCAATCCGTCGGGCGCTATATTCCGGATACTACCAACCTGCTCGCGGCCGGCTACGCCCCGGAGGAAAGCCTCGACCTGCTGGCCGGTACTACCTGGGCCGGCGTGCGAAGTATCGGGCAGGGACAGATCGTCTACCTGATCGACAATCCTCACTACCGGATGTTCTGGCGGGGCCCCAGCCGGCTGATGCAGAACGCGGTCATGCTGGTGCCCGGCATGTAGGATCAGAATAGCAGGCTGTGTCCGAAGGGCGACCGGTAGCGCCAGTCGCGGTCTCGTCGGTCGGGCAGGACGTACAACAGGTACAGTCCCACGTACGGGTGCGCCGCAACGCCCGCACCCGACGGCTCGCGCTCGAAACGGAAGAAGGCGTCCACGTTGACGCGCGTGGAAATGCGTTGCTCGAGGACCAGGGTATACCGGTGCTGAACGATTTCGTCGCGCACGTCGAAGCGGTACCGGAACTCATACTCGGCTACCAGTCCGGTGTGCGCAAACAATCTGTACGCCAACCCCAGGCGGGGCCGTACGGCCACTTCCGGCCGCACGTCGTCGCGCGTAAATTCCCGTTCGTACTGGCCGCGCAACCGCAACTCTACGGCCCAGGGACTTTCACCGATCGGGTATGCGTAGTTGAGGTCGGTGAAGAGGCGCAGGGTAGTCGGGTCGGTCCCGTAGTAGGGTGTAAGGCGCAGGCCACCCGTGACATCTAGGCCGCGGGTGACGAGTCGGTTGGCCGCCAGGAGTACCAGAAACCGGTTTTCCTGTCCCGTCGGCAGTACCTGCCGATATTCCACGTCAAAGTTATACCCCCACCGGGGCGTCACTTCGTGCTCAAAGGAGGTGCCGGAAAACAGGCTGAGCTGACCGCTCAGGGCGGCGGTGAAGAGCAGGCCGGTACAGGCGAGGAGGGTGCGCAAGGGAAGGGGAGACGTAAAACGACCGGGAAAGATAGTCCACTGCAAACCAACCCGCCCGGCCCCTTTCCGTTGTACCGACATACACTAACCCACTTTACCATGCGCCATTACCTCTACCTGTTCCTCTGCACCTGCGTCCTCGCCGCCTGCGGAAATCCGGACACCGCGAACACCGACGCGCCCGAAAGCACCTCCGACACCCCCGCGGTCGAATCCGAAAACACCGCTGAGGTAGAAGTGCACCCGATCGTCCACGGCTCCGTCGTGCTCACCCAGGGCGACCGTACGATCTTCGTCGACCCCTACGACGGTGCCGAGCGCTACACCAGCTACGGACCGCCGGACCTGGTCCTCATCACCCACACCCACGGCGACCACCTCGACTCCGCCACGCTGGCCGGTCTTGACCTGACGCAGGCTACCCTGGTGGCCCCCGCCGCCGTCATGGAGGCTAACCCCAACACCACTTTTGCGAGTACCCACGCGCTGGCCAACGGCGAGAGCTGGGACTGGCAGGATGTAACGATCGAGGCCATCCCCGCCTACAACCCGCCCCCAAAGGAGAATTTCCACCCCGAAGGCCAGTTCAACGGCTACGTGCTGGACTTTGCCGGTCCCGAGGAGCGGATCTACTTCAGTGGCGATACGGAAGGGGTCCCCGCCATGCGCAACCTGAGTGACATCGACATCGCCTTTGTCTGCATGAATCTGCCCTACACTATGGATATCGAGCAAGCCGCGGACGCCGTGGTCGACTTCGCGCCCTCCGTCGTGTATCCCTACCATTACCGCAACCAAGACGGTACTAAAAGCGACGTGGAGGCCTTTCAGACGATGGTGACCGACCGCAACGATGACATCGAGGTGCGCCTCGAGAACTGGTACACCGAGCGCTAGGGGCAATCGTACGTATAGGCGGTAGAAACGTCAAAGACCGCTTCGCTGCCCAGGCCGGCCGTTACCCCCTCGCCCGTCGGGCGGTTGGGGATTTCATCCGGGCCGGGGGAGGATTGACCGGAGGTGATCGTGTAGTCCTTGAAAAGGCGTTGGATCAAAGCACCCTGGTCGTAATAACGCCGTTCCTCGTGTACTTCGTCGATGGTTCCGGGGACCTCGTTGCCGGCCTCGTCGATCCGGGGCGGCCCGCCGAACGACCAGGCACCCTGGGTGAGGTGTGCGAAATACAGCTCCTCACCGTCGTAGAAGTAGCTTTCCGTTACCCCGAAGTGGTCTCCCAGCGTCATCTCGTGGGTGATCCGCGTCAACCCAACATCGCTGTAGCAAAACACGAAACTGCCGAAGCGGGCTTCCCCCGGGCATTCATAGGTCACGGTATCGCAGTCCAGCTGCCCGTCGCGCTCTATACGCTGGAAGTCGCTATACCGCTCCCTGATCCAGTCGATAGGGTCTTGCGTATTGGTCACAGGGGGACGTGTATCCGCCAGGGTCGGATCTGTCTCCGGCACGGGAGGTAGTGCTTCCTCTGCCGCTTCCGCTTCCGGCACGACGGGTTGGCGATCGTCGGAAGGTTCCGGGCCGCCACAGGCACAAAGGCAGAGCACCGTCAGGCTCACGGTTAGGAAGCGAAGCGGGTAGGCGCGGCACGTCGTCATAACGGGCATTTATCAGGCGGGAACGTCGACCTCCCGGTAGGCCTCCAGTACGGCCAGTTCGCCCGCCTTGCCGTCGTTCTTACGGCCGTGTTCCATACCGTAGACGCCCTCGAAGCCTTTATCGTGGATATGGGCGAGGACGCGCTGGTAGTTGATCTCGCCGGTTGTGGGTTCCTTGCGTCCGGGGTTGTCGCCGATCTGGAAATAGGCGATCTCGTCCCAGGCCGCGTCGATGTTGGGGATGAGGTTGCCCTCCTGAATTTGCTGGTGGTAGATATCGAAGAGGATCTTGCAGGAGGGACTACCGACGGCCTGGCAGATCGCGTAGCCCTGGGCGGCTTTATTGAGGAACAGACCGGGGTGGTCGCGGTAGTTGAGCGGCTCGAGGACCATCACGAGCCCGTGCGGCTCCAGGATGGCGGCGCCCTGCTTGAGGGTTTCGACCACGTTGGCCATCTGGTAGAAGGGTTCGAGGCGCATCTGTACGAAGCCCGGCACCACGGTCATCCAGGTCGCGTTGCACCGCTTGGCTACGTCGACGGCCTGGCGGATATCTTCCAGAAAGGCGTCGCGGTGTTCCCCGGCGCCGTTGGTCAGGGTGGGTTCGCGCCAATTGATCCGGTTGGCGACGAAGACACCCATCTGCATATTTTTCTCATCGAGCAGCTTGCCGATCTTTTCCTGCATGGCGGGTTCACGGCCGCCCATACCGTTGTCCTCCCAGGCGTGAAAGCCCATGTCGGCGGCCCAGCGGATTTGGTCGAGGTAATCCTCACCGGCGAGGGTGGGGAAGAGCCCGGCGTGGGGCGCGAATGCCAAGTTGAAGGTTTCGGCGGCGGGGCGCGCAGGTGCGGTGGGGGTGAATCCGGCGGCGGAGGCGAGCGGTGACAGGCCGAGGGCGGCGGTGGTAAGTTTAAGGGCGTTGCGGCGGTGCATGATCGAGGGGTTGTGAGTGGGTAAACTTACTGTTCCCCGCCGACAATCGGAAGTCATAAAGACATTAGCCTTGGTACGCGTCGGCAATCTGTTTACCTTGGCCACATGCTTAAGTACCTTCTGCTCACCGCCCTGCTCGCCCTGTACGGGTGCAGCTCCGACCCACTGGTCGTTGAGACCTCCGACACCGACGAAACCGCTACCTCCGACGGTCTGGCGTCGCTGGATATGGCCGACGACGCCGCCGATTGGACTACGGAGGACGGTGTTCTGACGGCGACGGCACCCGCATCCCTTACCCTGCTTCCTACCCACGGCGCACTGACGGTTGCCTTCAGTTTCCGCACGGACGCTGACACCCGGGCCACGCTGATGCTCGGCGGGGAGCATGCCCTCACGCTACCCGCCCTCGATCTGGATACCATGGCCGTGAAGCGCACTACGGTTGACGTCACCCCCGGCGTGTGGCAGAACCTGGAGATCGCCTACCTGCCGGCCGACGGTACCGACCCGCCGCTGCTGGTAGCGGCTTACCTGAACAACAACCTGGTCTACTACCAGCAGCCCCTGTCCGTAACGGGCGGCGCCGCTGAGGGACCGCTCACCCTCGACCTCGAGGCGGGCAGCCTGTCGCTGACCAACGTGCGTACCCTGGACCGGGCGGGCCGATCCTCGACCCTGGCCAGCAACGGAGACGTGGAGCTGAACCTGCCCCTGATCCGCTACGCCTACTACGATATCGAGGGATCACCGAAGGACGTTATCGACTTCGACGGACGCACTCCCGCCAAGGAGGGCTACATCTCCCGCTTCGACATCGACGCCATCCGCGAAGCTCGGACCGCCTACGCCATTAACTTTACTTCCGATCTCGACATCCCCAAGGCCGGCGAGTATACCTTCCGCCTGCGCTCCTCGGCCATTTCCCGGCTCTACCTCGACGACGAGCTGGTCGTGGACATGGGGGCCGGTCACGAGGGCATCGAGCGCCGCGAAACCGTTTCCCTGGGCGAGGGCAGCCACCGCTTACGCCTGACCTACTACCAGACCGGTAGCTGGAACTGGCTCAAGCTACAGGCCGGTCCGGCCGGACAGGAAGAGCTGCCCAGCCTGAACGACATCCCCGAGGACCGCGCGGTAGCCGTACTCAACAGCGGCGATCCGGAGCCCGTGGAAATGGACGACCGCCCTTACCTGCTCCGCAGTTTCCTGAATTTCCCCCCGAGCCGCATCTATGACTACACCGATAAGCGTACGCACGTGATCAGCGTAGGCGAAAGCGATGGTCCCCACTACAGCTATGACTTGCGCAACGGCAGCCTGCTGCAGGTCTGGCGTGGCCCCTTTGCCGACGTCAGCCAGATGTGGGTGGAACGCGGGGAACCGCAGGTGATGCAGGCGCTTGGACCTGTCGTGGCCTTCGACGGGCGCCCCCAGTGGAGCGATGCCACCGACCGCTGGCCACAGGAGAACGAAGGTTTCCGTCACCTCCGCTACGAGCTCGACGACGCCGGCCGCCCGACCTTCTACTTCGGAACCGAGGAGGGTGGGGAGCTTTCCGATCGGGTGGTCCCCACGGCCGGCGGCCTGCAGCGTACCCTCACCAACCGTACGGAGGGCGAAACGTTATACACCACCGTGGTGGCCGCCTCGGCCATCCGCGAGACCGGCCCGGGCACCTTCGAGCTGGTCGATCCCGGCCTCAACGTCCACGTCGACGAGCTGGCCACCGGCGGGCTGCGCCTCCTGCGGGGGCAGGGCGTACAGCGCCTGGTGGCCGAGCTGCCGCCCGGTGAGCACCTGACCTACTCGTTCGACTGGTAATGACCGCTACCCACTTTCGTTTTCATATCGCAAACGACGCCCCTATGCGCTTCCTTTATTTCCTATTCCTGCTGTTGTTTACCCTTGCCCTGCCGGCCCAGGATGAGGCGGACTATTACGTCCTGGAATCCATTGACATACCGGAGGACATCAAACTGGAAGTCGGGGGCATGGACTTCCTGCCCGACGGCGACCTGGCCGTCACGACGCGCCGCGGTGAAGTATGGATGATCACCGACCCTACCGGCACGCCGGCGTACAAGCTATTCGCACGGGGCCTGCACGAACCGCTGGGACTGTCGTACCACGACGGTGCTATCTACGTGGCCCAGCGCGGGGAAGTTACGCGGCTGGTGGACCGCAACGACGACGGCACCGCCGACGTATACGAAACCGTATACGACATGCCACTGACGGGCAACTACCACGAGTACCACTACGGTCCGCTGTTCATGAAGGACGGCACCTTCCTGACCACCCGCAACGTGGGCTGGGAAGGACAGGGCGTAAGTAAATCCCCCTTCCGGGGCTGGATGATGCAGTACGACCCAAAATCCAGGGAACTTATTCCCTTCGCCGCCGGGATGCGGAGCCCCGCCGGCTTCGGTACCAACCTGGAGGGCGACATCTTCATGGCCGAAAACCAGGGCGACTGGATCGGTTCGGGACGGATCACCCATTTGGAAAAGGGGGACTTTGCCGGCCACCCCGCGAGTTTGCGGTGGGCGGGGGAGCCTGGTTCGGAGGTGAACCTCAAGGAGACCGACCTCAACGACGACTTTAAAACCATGTACAACGCCCGCAAGGAACTGGGCAACGTCAAGCTGCCCGCCGTCTGGTTCCCCCACGGCATCCTGGGGATCTCGACGGCGGCCGTGATCGCCGACCGGACGGAAGGAGCCTTCGGTCCCTTCGCCGGCCAGTTGCTGGTGAGCGACCAGGGCCAAAGCAAGATCATGCGGGTTGCGCTGGAGAAAGTAGATGGCGAATACCAGGGCGTCGTATTCCCCTTCCGGGAGGGCTTCAGCAGCGGACTGCTGCGCCTGAACTGGGGACCCGACAACGCCCTGTACGCAGGACAGACGGCCCGCGGCTGGGCCGCGACGGGGGGCAAGGAATTCGCGCTCGAGCGCCTGCAATGGACGGGGGCTACTCCCTTCGAAATGTATAGCGTGCGGGCCACGGAAACCGGCTTCGACGTCGAGTTCACCAAGCCAATCGCTCCCGGCAGCGTACGTTCCAGCAGCTTCGCCATCCAGAACTTTACCTACCTCTACCACCACAACTACGGCAGCCCCGTAGTGGACATCAAGTCCAACGCCGTGACTTCGGCCGAGCTCCAGCCCGACGGAAAGACAGTGCGCATCGACATCGAGGGTTTCCGGCCGGGCTACATCTACGAGCTGAAGGTCAATGGCCTGCAGAGTGGCGACGGTACCCCGCTCCTGCACGACTTTGGCTATTACACCCTCAACGCTATCCCCGGGGGCGGTGGCGCTACGGAAGAACAGCAACAGGACCTGGCCGGCGAAGAATCCGCGGCCAAGCGACCTACCGAGATGCCCGCCGACTGGGGCGGCAGCTTTGACGAGGAGATCGTCCTCGAGTCGGCCCTCGGCATGAAATACAAACAGCAGTACCTGACGACCACGCCCGGCGCCAAGATCAAGTTTACCTTCCGGAACCCGGATGATATGGAGCACAACTTCGTGCTGACCAGCGGCAAGTTCGGCGATCGCGTCGGACTGGCCGCGCTGGACCTCGGACTGCAGGGCGCCGCCAAGGACTACATCCCCGATATGCCGGAGGTACTGGTTCACACCGAGCTCGTTGCGCCGGAGACCGAGGATACCATTTACTTCACCGCTCCCACCAAACCCGGAACCTACGAGTACGTCTGTACCGTACCGGGGCACTACAAGGTGATGCGGGGCGTACTGGTAGTGAAGGGAGCTCCGTCGCGGTAGGCCGCGCTTAGCGCAGCCCCACCATAACGCTGACGGCGTTGCCGCCGAATCCCGTAGCGTTGACCATGACCCGGCGCGGTGTTCGGGTAGCCGGCGCGTCGAGGTAGGGCGGCAGGTACACCTTTCCCGTACGAAGCATTTCGAGCGCGTCGGCCAGGGCCAGCGGACCGCTGGCTCCGAAGGTGTGGCCCGTCGCCCACTTCAGCGAGGTGACCAGCGGGAGGCTATGACCGAAGACCGCGCGAATCGCCGTCCGCTCGGCGGCGTCGCCGCGGGCGGTCCCGGGAGCGTGGGCGATGACCACGTCGGGGTCGCTACCCGCCATCGTGCGGGCTTGGCGCATAGCCGCCTGCAGGGCGTCGCCGTCGGGGCTGATGCCGGTGGCGCTACCGGCCCGTTCCCGGGCGGCGCCAATCCCCAGCAACTCGCAGGCGTGTCCGTCGTGCAGGGCTTCCACCGCGAGAAAGGCGGCCCCCTCGCCGAGGACCATCCCCGACGGCGGGTGCGCGAGCGGACGGCAGGCCGGCAGGGTAGGGGGCGGCATGGCCGCGTAGACGCGTAGCGCTTCCATCTGCCGCAAGGTGTAGGCAGTCAGGGGGGCTTCCGCGCCGCCGACCAGTACCCGGCCGGCGAAACCGGCCGACAGCAGGGCCATGCCGTGCTGGAGAGCGTGCAATCCGCTGGAGCAAGTCACGCTCAGTCCCGCGGTCGGCGATGTCGTACCGAAATAGTCGCCCACCGCGAAGGCAAGGCTTCCGAGTGTTGTCCGGGGGGAAGTGCGTACCGGCAATCCTTCGCCACTAAGGTGGCGCGCGTGGGTGGCTTCCCAGCTGACCGTCGGACCGCGCGAGCAGCCCACGAGAACGGTAAAGTTCTCCGCCTCCCATCCGGCCCCCGCTACGGCCTGTCGGGCCGCGTGCAGCGCCAGCAGTCCCGCCCGGTCGATTTCCCGGTCGTCCGCAAACGCGGAGAGGGCAGGTACTTCGGGCAGGGCGGCCACCGGATACACCGGAAGCCCGGTTGCGGTATCCCGTCGCCAGGTGATTTCGGCATCCGCGTAGGCGGCGGCCGCCGCGGCGGGTGTTGTACCCGCACTGGATACACTTCCGTAAGCTGCGATTCCGTACCTCATTTCAGCTGGAGTAGGTGTACCGCGAGCCGATCCACCAGCCCGTCAATTTCTTCCGGCGTGTTGAAGGCGTGGAGGCAAATACGCAGCCGCTCCGCCCCCTCGGGCACGGAGGGCGACCGAATGCCCTTGACCAGGTAGCCATCCGCCCGCAGGAGCCGCTCCGCCTCCATCACGGCGCGGTTGCCGGCTACGGGAACGAGCTGAATCGGCCCGTCTGCGGTAAGGATCCGGTCGCTCAGCCGGTCCCGCACGCGCTCCCGGTACCGGTCGATCACCCGCCCGAGGGCCTCGCGCGAAGCCGCGTAAGCCGTCTCGAGCAGGTCGTATACCCGGCCGATGCCGGCCACCTGTTCGGGGCGGGGTGCCGTAGTGAAAATGAAGGGGCGGCTGTAGTTGATGAGGTAGTTGCGCAACTCGGCGCTGCCCAGCACGGCGGCACCGTGGAAGCCGGGCGCTTTGCCGTAGGTGACCACCGTAGCGAATACCTGCGGCTGTAGCCGGTAAGCGGCTACCAGACCGCCACCCAGGGGACCGTCGATGCCGATGGCGTGGGCTTCGTCGACGATCAGGTGTGCCCCGTACGCCCGGCATAGGTCGGCCAACTCAGCTAGGGGTGCCGTGTCCCCGTCCATGCTGAAGCGGCTTTCGGTGACGAAAAAGGTTTGCCCGCCCCCCGCGGCGCCGGCGGACAATAACCTGTCGGCATCCATCAGGTCGTTATGCTTGCACCTGCGCGCCGCCGCCCCGCTGAGCCGCAGGCCGTCGCGCAGGCTGGCGTGGATCAGTGCGTCGTAAATGACCGTGTCGCCGCGTCGCGGAAGGGCGCTGAGCAGGCCCAGATTGGCCGTATACCCGGTACCGAAAAGGAGGGCGCTCGCGTAGCCGTGGAACTCCGAAATGCGCCGTTCGAGGGTGGTCAGGGCGGGCCCGTCACCGGAGATCAGGCGGCTGCCCGGAGCGGTATGCGCCGGGGTGGAATCCACCGGACCGAGCTGCCGCGAAAAGCCGAGGTAGTCGTTGGACCAGAAGTCCACCCCCGCCGGATCGCCGGGCAGCTCGCGGTACTGCCCGCCGCTCCGCAGCGGCCTGAGCCGGTCGGTGAGGAAGTCGGAGCCCGCCAACGTCAGTCGCCCTGTTTGGAAGCCGAGCGGAAAATGCGGTCCCAGTTCACGCCGTTGAACAGGCTGCCCTCCTTGACGGAGAACCAGATGAAGAGCGGCTTGCCCAGGATGTGGTCCTCGGGGACGAAGCCCCACACCCGGCTGTCTTCGGAGTTGTGGCGGTTGTCGCCCATCATCCAGTAGTAGTCCTGCCGGAAGGTGTACTCGGTGATCTCCTGGCCGTCGAGGTAGAACTTACCGCCCTGGCGCTCGAAGCTGGGATTGTTCTCGTACACCTTGATGGGGCGCCAGTATAGCTCGTAGTTGCGTTCGTCGAGGGTGATGGTCATGCCCCGGGCCGGGATGGTGATGGGGCCGTAGTTGTCTACGGTCCAATCCCCGAAGTACTTGGCACTGTGGGGGTAGAGCCGTACGCCATTGGGTTCGGTCTGATCGTAGAAGTCGATGGACGCGGAGGGGTCACCGGCCCGCAGGGATTCCAGCTGGTCCTCGTCGAGGTACATCACGTAGCGGGTGGCGGAGGCCTGCTGCCAGTCGTCCTGGCTGATGCCCATGTCGGACCAGTTGGTCTGGTTGGGCGGGCCGCTGAAGGTGATGTCGTAAAGGAACTGGATGTTCTCGGGATCGGGGATGCGCTCCCCGTTGATGATGAGCTGGCGGTCGCGGATCTGAAGTGTTTCCCCGGGCAGTCCCACGGCGCGTTTGACGTAGTGATCCTTCTTATCCACCGGGCGGGTGACCAGATCGACGCTTCCGTTGCGGATCTGTTGCTGGGCGTTGGCGTCGATGTTGCCCATCTCGTAGTCGTTCGCGGAATAGGTGCGGTACGGGAAGATGTAGACGCTGTCGCCGGAGGGGACGTTAAAAACCACCGGGTCGTAGCGGTCGATGGCCTCGAGGGCGGGCAGGCGGCGGTAGGGAAGGCCCGCCCCGTCGATGTAGCTTTCGGCGTTGACCACGGGCGCGCGGTTGTGCACAAGCGGCAACATCAGGATGGTTTCCGGTAGCCGCAGGCCGTAATTGACTTTGGAAACGAAGAGGAAATCACCTACGTTGAGGTTGCCCTCCATGGACGGGGTGGGGATGATGTAGCTCTCGATCAGCAGCAAGCGAATGAGGGCGGCGGCAAAAATGGCGAAGATGGCCGCCTCGGTCCAGTCGCGCAGTTGCGGTTTGGCGAATGGCTCCTGGGCGCGCAGCTTGCGGATCTCGCGCTGGTCCTTGGCCTTCTCCGCTGCGGCAAGTTTGGCTTGCCACTCTCGCTCTTCCACGAGGATCGGACCGCGGTAGACAGGCTCCTGGGTTCCCAGCCACCCAAAGTAGCCCCAGCTGGCCACCACGGCCAGTACGTGCTCGAAGAAGCCGAAGCGGTTGAAGGAGCGCGCCAGGTCCACCATCAGTCCGGCAAACCAGATCATGTTGAAGTAGGGAATCAGCAGCAGCAGGCTGTAGCTGCCCTTGCGGCCCACCAGTTCGGCCACTACCCACATATTGTAGCCGGGGATCAGGGCGTGAATGGCCGGGCGGTTGGCGCGCGGAAACAGGCGGTACAGCGCGAGGCTCAGGCCGATGTAGCCGAGGAGCAGCACCCACAGTAACCAGGTCATAGGCAATCTTTAGTAGCGAAGCGGCGAAGGTACGTTTTTAGGGCAGGGTCTAGGGTTCGTTTTCGACAAATCCTTCGATCCACAGCTTGTGGGCACCTCGGTGTCCGTTGAAGTACACCTTCACGTACTTGCGGTAGTAGCCGGTGACTCCGGCGTCGTAGGTGACGGTGAGCTGTCCGGTCTCGCCCGGCGCCACCGGCTGTTCCTGCCACTCGGTGGCGGTACAGCCGCAGCCGACCCGTACGTTGTCGATCAGCAGGGGGGTGTCCGTTTCATTCCGGTAGCGGAAGGTGTAGGTGACCGCCTCGTCGAGGAAGGTGTCGCCGAGCGCTACGGTCTGGGGCTGCAGCCACTCTACGGGCGATTCGGGAGCGGCAAGGGTAGTGAGAAAGAGTAGAAAGAGAAGCATGGGAAAGTAACGTCGGGGCGGCGGCCCTATTTCGTTAAGGAACTCCTATACTTGGGCCAACGTGCATACACTTGGCCCACGCGGGCATTATTGAGGTACACAATTCATCTCCCCATGAAAAGATTCTTTCTCAGCCTGGCGTTTGTTGCCGGCTTTGCCGTCACCGGTTTTTCCCAGGTAGTCGTCGACGGCGTCAACATTAACAACCTGCAGGAAGTACAGATGATCCGCATGATCGCCCAGGAGCGCTTCTTGTCCAACAAGGTGACGATCTTCGTCGACTACGGACAGAGCATCAACGGCGGATCGCGTAACCGCATGGAGGTGATCGATCCCAACAACGGCGACCGCATACGCTTCAACAGCGTCATGCACGCGGTCAACTACCTGATTGCCAACGGCTGGACCTACCAGGAGGCCATGGTACTGCCCAGCGAGGGCAACGCCAGCTCGACCGGCGGCAGCACCCAGTACCTCTTCGTCCGTAACCTATAGGCCCGAAGCGCAAACGGCCGGCCGGGAATCTCCCGGCCGGCCGTTTTTTTTTGCAGGACGCTCCGCTAGAGCTTCACCTCCAGCACGTGTGCCGGCCAGTAGCCGGGGTCGAGGCGGACGTAGTTGGCGTCCGCGTTCCACCAGTAGGTCGCCCCGGTGAGCAGGTCGGCGACCTGGAAGCCGGTTTTACCAATGATGTCCTTTGGTACGGCGCAGTAGCCGTCCTGCACGTTATGCTGGTCGAAGTTCACTATAGTCCAGATGATGCTGGAGCGGTCCTCGCTGTACTTGACGTAGCTCAGCAGGTTGGGGTTATTGGTATCCGTGAAGACGATATTATTCGTCTGCTGCAGCGCCGCGTGTTCCTTGCGGATCGCGTTGATGCGCTTGTAAGTGTCGGTGATGCGGTTGCGGTACGACCAGTCGTAGTGGCGGGCCATGTACTTTTCGCTGTCGTAGTATTCTTCTTTGCCGTTAGTGTTGCCGCGGTTTTCCATCAGCTCGTAGCTGGGGCCGTAGACGCCGTAACTGCTGGACAGGGTAGCGGCTAGCAGGAGTCGCTTCACGAACTGATTTTCGTTAGCGCCCATCATTTCGTAGGCCAGGATGTCCGGGGTATTGGGCCAGAAATTCGGCTGCATGAAGTCGCCGAGCTCCGTCGTCGTCAGTTCCTCCAGGTACTCCCGCATCTCCGCCGGGGTGTTTCGCCAGGTGAAGTAGGTGTAGCTCTGCTGGAAGCCACGCTTGGCAAGCTCCGCCATGATGGCCGGCCGCGTAAAGGCCTCGGCCAGGAAGACCACGTCCGGGTAGCGTGCGTTGGTTTCGCGGATGATAAACTCCCAGAAGCGGTAGGGTTTCGTGTGGGGGTTGTCCACGCGGAAGATCCGCACGCCGGCTTCGCACCAGTACAGTGTCACTTCCAGCAGTTCCTGCCAGAGCGCTTTCCAATCTTCGGTTTCGAAGTTGATCGGGACGATGTCCTGGTACTTTTTCGGGGGGTTCTCGGCGTACATGATGGACCCGTCGGGCCGCCAGATGAACCACTCGGGGTGCTCCTCGATGTAGGGGTGGTCGGGGGCGCACTGAAAGGCCAGGTCCAGGGCAACCTCCATACCATAATCGCGGCACTGGTTCATGAGGTGCTGGTAATCTTCCAGGGTCCCGAGCTCCGGCAGGATATCCTTGTGGCCTCCCTCCTTGGCACCGATGGCCCAGGGGCTGCCGGGTTCTCCCTCCATGGCCTCTACGGCGTTGTTGCGGCCCTTTCGGTTGCGGTAGCCGATGGGGTGGATGGGCGGCATGTACAGGACGTCGAAGCCGAACTCCTGGATGCGGGGCAGCAGTTGCTCGACGTCACGGAAGGTGCCGCTACGGTCGAGGTCCGGCGAGGTCGACCGGGGGAATAATTCGTACCAGCTGCTGAAGCGCTCGCGCAGGCGACCGACCTTGATCTTCAGGCCGGGGTCATAGACGGTCACGTGGCGCCGCAGGGGGTAATGGCGTAGCACCTCGGCGAATTGATCGCTCAGGACGTAGTCTACGGCCTCCTTTTCGTTGCCCCCCAGTCGCTGGATGGATTCGGTAACGCGGCGGTGGTCCTCACCCGACAACAGGTCGGCCTTCTCGCTCAGAAAGTTGGCGCCGATTTGGAGCTCGATGCCCATTTCCTGGCCGTCGGCCTGTTTTTTCTTGAATCCGCGGTACCAGGTCTTGAGGTGGTCGACCCAGGCGACGATGCGGTAGTCGTAATAGCCCTGTTCGGCGACCGTAAATGCGCCAGTCCAGAGGTCGTTGGCCTCCTCTTCCATCTCGGTGGCCTGCCAGGCCTCGGTACCTTCCTTGCGGTACTCGACAAGGGCGCGGAGGTAATCGTGGCTGTCGCCGAAGATGCTGGCGGAGACGGCGACGCTTTCGCCCACCACGCGCTTTGCCGGAAATCTTCCGTGGTTTACCTGCGGTTTGACGTGATCGATTATGGTGCGGTTCTGCATAGGGTCGGGGGGATGGAATAAAGGCATAGAAAGGATTTGGCCCGCTTACGTTCAGTGCCATCACGGTTATTTTGCCCGACCTTGCTCACGGGCTTCCCGGCCCTTGCCGATTCTCTGCTATCTTCGCGGCGCCAACCAGAACCGGAGCGGGTACGTTTAACCTGCTCACTTAAAATTACACCTTGTCTATGGCTTACGATCTTATCGTTGTCGGTAGCGGTCCCGGCGGATACGTGGCCGCCATCCGTGCCGCTCAGTTAGGAATGAAAGTAGCCGTCGTGGAGCGCGAAAGCCTCGGCGGCATCTGCCTCAACTGGGGCTGTATCCCCACGAAGGCCCTCCTGAAGAGCGCCCAGGTTTTTGAATACATCAGCCACGCCGGCGACTACGGTATCACCGTGGCCGAGCCGCAGGCCGATTTCGAGAAAATGATCGGGCGCAGCCGCGGCGTCGCCGACGGCATGAGCAAGGGCATCAACTTCCTGTTCCGCAAGAACAAGATCGAGGTACTCAACGGTACCGGCAAACTTATCCGCGGCAAGAAAGTGGAAGTGACCGACGAGAACGGCAAGGCCACCACCTACGACGCCGAGCACATCATCGTCGCCACCGGTACCCGGGCCCGGCAATTGCCCAACCTGGAGATCGACGGCAAAAAGATCATCGGCTACCGCGAAGCCATGACGCTCCCCGAACAGCCCAAGCGGATGGTCGTGGTCGGTGCCGGCGCCATCGGGGTCGAGTTTGCCTACTTCTATAGCAGCATCGGTACGGAGGTGACCATCGTCGAGTACATGGAGCAGGGCCTGGTGCCCCGGGAAGATGCCGACGTGAGCAAGGAGCTGACCAAGATCTACAAGAAGAAGGGCATCAAGACCCTCGCCAACACCAGTGTCGAGAAGGTCGACACTTCCGGCGATATGCTCAAGGTGACCACCAAGAACCGCAAGACCGGTAAGGAAGAGGTCATCGAGTGCGACATCGTCCTCTCCGCCGCCGGCGTCACCCCCAATACCGAGAACATCGGACTGGAAGACCTGGGCGTCGAAACCGAGCGCGGCATCGTGCAGGTCGACGACATGTACCGCACCAACGTTCCCGGCATCTACGCGATCGGTGACATCGTCCCCGGCCCCGCCCTGGCCCACGTCGCCAGTGCCGAAGGCATCATCTGCGTCGAGAATATCGCCGGCCTCAACCCCGAGCCCCTGGACTACGGCAACATTCCCGGCTGTACCTACTGCTCGCCCGAGGTAGCCAGCGTCGGGTACACCGAGGAAGCCGCCCGCGAGGCCGGCTACGAGATCAAGGTGGGCAAATTTCCCTTCAGCGCCTCCGGCAAGGCCAGCGCCGCCGGAGCCAAGGAAGGCTTCGTCAAGGTGATCTTCGACGCCAAGTACGGCGAGTGGCTCGGCGCCCACATGATCGGCGCCAACGTCACCGAAATGATCGCCGAGGTCGTCGCCAGCCGCAAACTGGAAACGACCGGCCACGAAATCATCAAAACCGTCCACCCGCACCCCACGATGAGCGAGGCGGTGATGGAGGCAGCGGCGGCGGCCTACGATGAGGTGATCCACCTGTAAGCAAAAAGCCTGCTGTCGGTCGACCACCGACAACAGCCAGCGAGGGCTTCACCGGGGAGCAGAAGATCCTTCGATCTCTATGCAATCTCGGTGAAGCCCTTTTTTTCTTTTCCCCGCCACCGGACAAGGAAAAAGCCCCGCCGGACCTGGTCCGACGGGGCTTTACATTTTTCGGGGCGAAGAGACTAGGCCTCTTCGGTCTTGGCTTCCGCTTCGGGCTGTGCCTCGGCCTCGGGCTCGTCGATCTTCTTGGCGAAGCGGCTCTTGCCGAACTTCTTGTTGAACTTGTCGATCCGGCCGGCGGTGTCGACGAACTGCATCTTGCCCGTGAAGAAGGGGTGGCTCTCGCTGGAGATCTCCAGCTTGATGAGGGGGTATTCCTTACCGTCTTCATAGGTGTCGGTGTCGCGGGTCTTGGCGCACGACTTGCCGAGCCAGTCGACGTTGGCGTTGATGTCACGGAAAATCACCGTGCGGTAGGATTCGGGGTGCAGTTCCTTTTGCATCGCTTTTTATTTTTAGGAGCGCAAAGGTAAGGAATCTTTCGGACTTCCAAGCATTTGTTCGTACTTCCGGCGGACCCCGTATCTTCGCCGTGTGCGATCTTACCTGATTCCGCTGGTTTTTTGCTGCCTCTGTGTTGCTTCCTCGGGTGCCCAATCCCTGCAAGTTACCGAGTTCATGCCTGATCCGAACCCCCCGGTGGGACTGCCGGAGGCCGAGTATATCGAGCTGTACAATCCGGGGCCGACGGCCATTTCCCTGGAGGGCGTCGCGGTAGCCAGCGGCGGGCGGGCGGTAGCCGCGGGTGCGGGGTTTCCACCCCTGGATCCTGATGAATACGTGGTTCTGGTCCGGGAACCGTTCGTGGATGGCTTCGCGTCGCTCGGTATCCGCGTGCTGCCCCTGGCCCTTCCTACCCTTAGCAACGCGGGCGACGCGATCACCCTGTTGCTAGACGGCGATACCCTGGTGCACTTAACCTATACTGCCGAGTGGTACCACGATCCAGCCCGCGACGGCGGGGGCTACAGCCTCGAGTATACCGGGAGCGGCGATCCGGCATGCGGCGGCAACTGGCGGGCCAGCCCCGCCCCCGCGGGCGGTACCCCGGGCCGCCCGAACGCCGCGTACGGGATGCGCGCCGATACGCTGCCACCGCGCCTCCTGAACGCGACCCTCACGGAGTCCGGCGCCAAAATTCGTTTCGACGAAACTCTGGTGGCACCGCCCTTCTTTTCGCTCGATGACCGTCTGGTATCGGCGAACCCCGTCGGAGACCGGGACTACTTCGTTCCGTTCGCGCCGGTCCGGGGGACGGTCTACGCCCTCACAATTCTGGCCGACTACGGCGACTGCGCGGGGAACTTTGCCGAACGCGACACGATCCTGCCGCTGTTGCTCGCCGACCCGCCCGGTCCGGGTGAGGTGTACATCAGTGAGCTACTCTTCGATCCCGTGGCCGGTGGCAGTGACTTCGTGGAATTGTACAACCCCGGTCCCGGAGCGTACGCGCTCACCGGTCTCACGGTCAGCAACCCGAAATCCAGCAGCCGGCCCGTCATCCTTACCACCGGCCGCTTCATCGCAGCGGAGGAGTATCTGGTGCTTACGCCGGACCCGGATTACGTCCGGCGCAGTTACCCGGGCGTCGACCCCGAACGCCTGGTCACCACCGATCTGCCGGCCCTGCCCAACGAATCCGGTGCCATCGAACTGCTGGCCCCGGATGGCACCCTGATCGATGCCGTGGACTACACCGCCACGGATCACTCGCCCCTGCTCCGCTCGGTGGAGGGAGTGACGCTGGAGCGCGAGCCGGGCGGCGATTGGAGCTCAGCGGCGGCCGCGGCCGGTTACGGTACCCCTACCCAGCCCAATTCGCAGTCGGCAGGAGGTGGTAGTACATCCACCGTGGTCCTCACCGCACAGGAGACCGTATTCACCCCCGACGGCGATGGCTACCAGGACAACTACTTAATAGATTACCGGGAAGCACCGGCGGGCAGTCTGGCCCGGCTGCTGGTCTACGACCTCGACGGGCGGCGGGTGGCAGATACGCCGGCTGCCGACCTGCTGGCGCGGAGCGGGCAACTTAGCTGGGACGGTAGCGACGCCACCGGCGTACCGGTAGTTCCGGGGCCCTACGTGGTACTGGTAGAGGTATTTACGCCCGATGGACTCTCCGAATCCTTCAAACTGGTGGCCGTGGTCGCCGGCGCGCGATGACGGTAGACTACGCAGTCTTCGACCTGATCAACCGGCAGGCGGCAAACCCCTTCCTGGATGCCGTTGTGCCCGTGTACCGCGACAAGCTGACCTGGATCCCCCTCTATGCGGGCCTGCTCTGGCTGATTTACCGCCGGATGGGACTCCGGGACACGGTCTACCTGCTGCTCTGCATCGGAGTGGTCATCGCCGTTGCGGACCAGGTTGCCGCCTCCGTGCTCAAACCGTGGGTGGGGAAATTGCGACCCTGTGCCGATCCCCTGCTGGAGGGTCGGGTGCGTAGCTTGGTTCCCTGCGGCGGCAAGTTCACCTTTCCCAGCAACCACGCCACGAATCATTTCGCCCTGGCTACGGTGCTGGCCATGACCCTGGTGCGGCGCTGGTACTGGCAGGTGGTGCTGTTTCTCTGGGCGGCAAGTATTGCGCTCGCCCAGGTGTACGTGGGCAAGCATTTTCCGGTGGACGTACTCGCCGGTGCCTCGCTCGGGACGGCGCTGGGCATCGTAGGTGTCTGGATCCTTCGGCATGTTACCTCCCGCGAACCCGTAACCTAAGGGCGGCACGTGACGTTTGCGTTAGCTCACCCGCTCACTATGACTCTCTGGCAGTATGCTCTTTTGTTTTCCACGGCCATCCTCGGCGGAGGGATCGCCCTGCTCGGCGACGAGCGTTTTCGTCGGGCCCTGCCGGTACTGCTTTCCTTTAGCGGGGCATATTTATTAGGTATCGCGGCCCTCGAGCTAATACCTGACGTTTTCGGCGAGGGGTCGACCACGGCGGGCCTTTGGTTATTGCTGGGCTTTTTCGTCCAGCTCCTGCTGGAAGGACTGAGCCAGGGCGTAGAGCACGGCCACGTTCACGCCCACCGGGGGCAGGGTACGGGCTTTGCCCTCGGGATCATGTTCGGATTGGGGGTTCACGCTTTCCTGGAGGGCCTTCCGCTCGGTGCCGGTGCGGTGGTGCCGGCGGGGCACGCCCCCCACGTACACGACGCTCACCTGCTGTACGGGATCGCCCTGCACAAACTGCCGGCCGCCTTTGCCCTCGGACTGCTGCTGCGCGGGTCGGGGTACAGTAAGGGGTTTGTGTGGACGTGCTTGGCAATATTTGGAATGATGTCGCCCGTTGGCGCCGTATTTGCCGAGACGCTGAGCATCAACCCGGTATGGCGGGCCCGCATCCTTGCCCTCGTAGTGGGTAGTTTCCTGCATATCTCCACTACTATTCTCTTCGAGGCCGACGGCTCGCACCGGCATGGCGTATCGTTCGTAAAATTGCTGATTATCGTGGCCGGTATGGGCGTAGCTTACCTCACCGTTCACTGAACCCGCGCTCCGCCGCATGAAGCGTTCCACTCCACTATCCGCCCGTACCATCGGGATCCTGTGCCTGCTGCTGGGGGCGGTGCTCTTCAGTTCCAAAGGGGTGGTGATCAAGCTGGCCTACGCCTACGGCGTCAGCAGCATCAGCCTGCTGGGACTGCGGATGATCTTTTCCCTCCCCCTGTTCCTGCTCATCGGCTACGCGCGGAGGAAGCCTGGACGCCCGCCCCTCGGACGGCGCGATCTGGTCACGATCCTCCTCCTCGGGGTAGTCGGGTATTACCTGGCGAGCTACACCGACTTCCTGGGGCTCCGGTACATCACGGCCGGTATGGAGCGGGTGATCCTGTTCACCTATCCGACGCTAGTGCTGATTATCCAGCGCGTGATCTTCGGCACACGGATCCGACCGGTGCAGTGGGCCGCCACGGCGATGTGCTACCTGGGCATCGTGATCGCCTTCAGCGGGTCGGACCTTTCGGCGGGCAGCGACTTCCTGAAGGGGGCGGGGCTCGTATTTCTCAGCGCATTGCTCTACGGCAGCTACATCATTGGCAGCGGGCGGCTGGCCCCCCGGCTGGGTAACGTACGGTTCACCAGTCTGGCCCTCATCACCTCTTCCGTAGCCGTGATCACCCACGTGACGGTGAGCAGCGAACCGCTGTTCGGACTGCCCACGGCGGTGTATGCCTACGCGGTGCTTATGGCGGTAGCCTGTACGGTCATTCCGAGTTACCTGGTCACGGAGGGCGTGAAGCGGCTGGGGGCCGGCGACGCGGCCATCGTCGGTGCCGTGGGGCCGGTAGCCACGATCGTACTCGAATACTACCTCCTCGGCGAGCACATCAACCTGCTGCAGGGGGCGGGCGCCGCCCTGATCATCGGGGGAGTCGTGGTAATCGGCCGCAGCAAGGGGTGGTAAAACATTTTGTTTTATCTTCGCGGCAGTAGCAAATCTCGCCCATGGCCAAAGTTAAAGTCGCCTTCTTCTGTACGAATTGCGGAGCCGAAACCCCGAAGTGGATGGGTCAGTGTCCTTCCTGCAAAGCCTGGAATACCCTCGTGGAAGAGAAGGTCGTCAAAACGAAGAACGATCGCCTCGATAACCAGCCCGACTGGCGTAGTGTGGGCAACGGGGCCGCCGCCGCGGCGGCCGGTCCGATCGGGAAAGGCCCCAAGCCCGTACGCCTTGACGAGGTGACCGCCGGCGAGGTGCAGCGGTTCATCGCCCCCGACCGGGAGCTCAACCGGGTACTCGGTGGCGGTATCGTACCGGGCAGCATAGTCCTCTTCGGGGGGCAACCGGGGATCGGTAAGTCGACCCTGCTGCTGCAACTGGCGCTCCGCACCGACAAGCGGGTGCTCTACGTGAGCGGGGAGGAGAGCGAGGAACAGATCAAGATGCGGGCCGACCGCATCGGCGGATCGATGGAAAACTGCTACCTGCTCACGGAGACCAACACCGACAAGCTGCTGAAGCACGCCGCCAATCTGAAGCCCGACCTGGTGATCGCCGATTCGATCCAGACGCTCAGCAGCCCCCACGTGGAAAGCATGGCCGGCACCGTCAGTCAGGTGCGGGAGTGCGCCGCCGAACTGCAACGCTTCGCCAAGGAGAGCGGTATCCCGGTGTTTCTCATCGGCCACATTACCAAAGAAGGTAGCATCGCCGGACCTAAGCTGCTGGAACACATCGTGGATGCGGTCCTCCAGTTTGAGGGCGACCGCAACTACACCTACCGCATTTTGCGCACGCTTAAAAATCGCTTCGGATCCACCGACGAGCTCGGTATCTACCAGATGGAGGCCGCCGGACTACGTGAAGTGTCCAACCCCAGCGAGTTGCTGCTCAGCGAGCGCGACGAGAACCTCTCCGGTTCGGCCGTCTGCGCCACCCTGGAGGGGATGCGGCCGATGTTGATCGAGGTGCAGGCGCTGGTCAGCACTGCGGTGTACGGCACGCCGCAGCGCAGCGCTACGGGCTTCGACCTGCGTCGGCTGTCGATGCTGCTGGCCGTACTGGAGAAGCGGGCGGGCCTGTCGCTGGGTAATCAGGATGTTTTCCTGAATATCGCGGGCGGACTGCGGGTCGACGATCCGGCCATCGACCTATCGATCATCGCGGCCCTGCTTTCTTCGGCACAGGATGTCATGGTGTCTCCGGAACTCTGCTTCGCCGGGGAGGTGGGCCTGAGCGGCGAGATCCGGGCGGTGACCCGAATCGAACAGCGCATCCAGGAGGCGGACCGACTGGGCTTCCGGGGCATCTACGTCAGCAAGTACAACACGAAGGGACTGGATCCGGACCGGTACAGCATTCGTATTCATACGGTATCCACCGTACGGGAGCTGTTCGAGGAGCTGTTTGCCTAGAACCCCGACAGTAGTCGGGTAAGCAGCCGTTGGCGGTCGATGATGACGGTAGCTTCCCCCTGCAGGAAGGGATCGGCCGGGATGGTCTGGCCGGTGCTGGTTACCAACCCCCCGGGAAAGGTGATGCGCACGGGAAGCTTGCCGTCGGCGGGAACCATGCCGACCTCCGCGACCCGGCCCTCAACGGAGCCGTATTCCAGGGCCGGCCACTTGGGAAAGGCTATGACCACGCGCTGTCCCGCTTCCACGCGTCCGCTGCCGCGCACGTCTAGGTCCATGCGTCCCACGGTGGTACCTGCGTCACGCGGCAGTACGGTAGCCAACAGCTTGCCTTCCGCGACGTAGGTCCCCTCCCGCACCTCGGGACTGAGGATCACGCGACCCGCCACCGGGCTTTCGGTAGTATAGTTGCGTTTCCAGCGAAGCAGGGCACCGTGCAGGTCATCGTAGGCCGTTCGCAGTTCGATGGCCGCCTGGCTGCTGCTGCCCTGCTGCCCGGACCGGTAACTTTCGATCTGGTTGCGCATGAGTTCGCTCGCGAAATTGGTGGAGCGCAGGTTGCCGGTAGTGCGCTGTAGGTCCTCCTCCGCCCGTTCCAGGCGCTCGCGCGCCGCGGTGAGCCGTTCGGTGTAGGCAACTCCGTTGCTGGAAAGCTCCTCTTCCCGCGCGAGTTCCACCCGGGCGGTGACCACCTGGTCCTTGAGTTGTTCCTGCCGGGAGCGCAGCGCCTTCACGTCGCGCTCGTTGCGGGCGATCATGGCTTGCAGCTCGGTGGAGGTGTAGGCGTCGAGGCGGCGGGCCACGAGGTTCCGGTACAGTTCCTGCTTCTCCTGAAAGCGGTAGACCGCGTCCTGCATTTCACCCAACACCAGGGTGGCGGGGATCTTGAGTTCAAGTAAGGTTGCGGGCTCCACGCCCGACTGACCGATCAGTTCGTCCTCCAGGTAAAGCACGTGCTCGAAGCGGGCCTCTCCACGGCGGGCGACCAGCAGGGTCTGACCGGCCTCGACCGTGTCGCCGCTCGCCACCATGACGCGCTGAATGTCAAAGTCCTGTTTGGCTTCCAGCCGGCGGGGCGGGTCGACGGTCGTCAGCTGAAGTTCCCCGCGCACGGTAGTGGGGTACTGGTAGTTGAGGGTAAGCAGCAGCAAGCCCAGGAATATGCCGGCGAGCATCCAGGTCCCGTTCCGCGTCAGCCAGGGGGCCGGCGTACCGATTATCTCGTTGACTTCCTGTGAGCGTTCGGTGGTGGACATGGCTTAGCTCCCTAGCAGGGTTTGGTTCTTGACCAGGCGGTAATAGTTGTTTCGTTCGGCCATCAGGTCAGCGTGGCTGCCGCGCTCCACGACCTTACCTTCGTCGACGACGATAATGTGATCGGCCTGCTCGAAGGTCGCATAGCGGTGGGCGACAATGACGACCGTCGACCCCCGGAGAAACTCGAACAAGTTGTCCATGATGGTCACCTCCGTGAAGGCGTCGAGGCCGCTGGTGGGCTCGTCGAGGAACACGAAGGGCGGCTTGTGGTAGATCGCCCGGGCGATGAGAATGCGCTGCTGCTCGCCCTTGCTGAGGCTGATGCCGCTGGCCCCGATACGAGTGTGAAAACCCTCGGGTAACCGTTCGATAAAGCGTTCGGCCTGGGCGATCTTGACGGCCTGCAACAGCCGGTGTTCGTCGATCACCCCTTCTCCCAGGACGATGTTGCGGGCCACGGTATCGCTGAAGATGTAGCCGTCCTGGCTTACGACCCCCAGGTTCTTCCGCCAGAAGGACGGATCGATGCTTGTTAGGCGGGTGCCGTCGAGAAGAACGTCACCCTCCGTAGGAGGATAAAAGCCGATCAGTAGCTTGAGCAGGGTAGACTTGCCGCTTCCCGAAGGCCCTACCACGGCGGTAATCTTGCCGGGCGGGATGGTGGCATTGACCTGGGTAAGAACGGGGTGCGCACCGGGGCTGTTGTAGCGGAACGTTACGTCGCGCAGCTCCAGCTCCCCGTCGCCGGGAATAACGCTCAGGCGGTGGCCGTCGCCGGAGTGCTCGTCTTCCTTGGTATAGATCTCGTTCATGCGCTCCAGGCTGATGGCGCTTTCCTGGTAGCCGCGGAAGAATTCGCTCAGGTCCTCGATGGGGCTGTTGAGCTGGGCAATGATGTAGTGGATGGCGACCAGCGCACCGATAGAGAGCGAGCCGTCCACGACGGCAAGCGCGGCGATGAGGGTGATGGCCAGGTTCTTGACGGTATCGATGACGTTTCCGCCGGTCCGCTGGTACTGATCGAGCTGATTAAGCCGCAGCCGTGTCCGGTAGAGGCCGGCCCGTTTGCGTTCCCAGGCCCACCGCTTGTGGCGGGCCGCGTCGTTCTGCTTTATCTCCTCGATGCCCTCGATCATTTCGATGAGCTGCTCCTGGTTGGCGGCCGCCTGCTCGAAGTGGCGGTAGTCGAGCGACCGGCGGCTGCGCTGCAGGTAGCCTACCCAGAGGAAGTTGGCGGCGGTACCCACGATGAAGATGGCGAAAATGGTCAGGTTCCAAAATGCCAGTACGGCGGCAAAAGCGACAAAATTAAGCAGATTGAACACCCGCAGCAGGGTGGTGCCTGTCATGAAGTCCTGCAGCCGTTGGTGGTCGTTCAGCCGCTGGAAGATGTCGCCCCGGCTGCGACTGTCGAAAAACTCGAGGGGGAGGCGGGTGAGCTTGCTGATGTAGTCGCTGACCAGGCTCACGTCGACGCGACCGCCGATGTGGGTCAGCATGTATTGACGCAGGCCCCCCAGGAGGATCATCGTCAGCATAACCACCGCCTGGGCGATCACGACCAGGACGATGAAGTCGGGATCGTTGAGCACGATGCCGAAGTCGACCAGGCTCCGCAGCAAAAAAGGCATGGCCAACTGCAGCAGCAGTGCCAGGACAAGTCCGCCGGCCAGGTTTGTAAGCAGCCGCCCGTAGTTGAGCACGTACTGCAGCACGTAGCGGATGCTGCTTTCGTCGTTGCCGACGGGTTGCCGTTGCCGGAAGGCCGGGGTGGGTTCCAGCACCAGCAGGTTGCCGAGCGGGGTGTTGTCCTCCGTGACGCCGGTAGCCCAGCCCTCCACCAGGGCGAGGCGGTCGAGTTCTACGCGTTCCACCGCCGGATCGGGGTCGGCCACGAAAAAGGTGTCGCCACGGACCGCGTACAGCACTACGAAGTGGTTGCCGTTCCAGGGGAGGATGCAGGGCAGGGGGATCTCTTCTTCCAGTTGCTGCAGGGAGACCGGCAGGGCGAGCGTCTGCAGGCCGATGCTCTCGGCGCCCTCGGAAATACCCAGCAAACTAACGCCCTCGCGGCTCAGGCGGGTGCGTTCGCGCAGTTGTTCCAGGCCGTATTCCTGCCCGTGGGAGCGGGCCACCATCCGCAGGCACGCCGCCCCGCAGTCCATCTCCTCAAACTGTTGGTAATAGGTGAATGCGGGCATGTTGGGTAAAGATAGCAACTTCGCCCCGCCGCCAACCGTTACCTTTGCCTTCCGTTTTGGCCGGGCCCTTGAACCCGCGCGAAAATCTACACGTATGAGCAAATTAGGACGCGTGCTCGTCGCCATGAGTGGCGGCATCGACAGCACGGTAACGGCGATGATCCTGCACGAACAGGGTTACGAGGTCGTAGGTATAACGATGAAAACCTGGGATTATGCCAATTCCGGGGGGACAAAAAAAGAAACGGGCTGCTGTAGCCTGGATTCGATCAACGATGCGCGGTCGGTGGCCGTGCAGATGGGCTTCCCCCACTTCATCATCGACATCCGCGACGAGTTCGGCGATCACGTCATCGACAACTTCGTCGACGAGTACATGGCCGGCCGCACGCCCAATCCGTGTGTACTCTGCAACACCCACATCAAGTGGAGCGCCTTGCTCAAGCGGGCCGACGCCATGGACTGTGAATTCATCGCCACCGGCCACTACGCCCAGCTTAATCAGACCGACGCCGGGCGGTGGCACGTGCGCAAGAGTGCCGACGACAAGAAGGACCAGAGCTACGTCCTCTGGGGCCTGAGTCAGGAATGCATGGCCCGCAGTCGCTTTCCCCTGGGACACATGACCAAGCCCGAAGTCCGGCAGCTGGCCTACGATTTCGGTTACGAGGAACTCAGCAAGAAAGCCGAGAGCTTCGAGATCTGTTTCGTGCCCGACAACGATTACCGCGGCTTTTTGAAACGGCGCGTACCGGGTCTCGAGGCTGAGGTAGCCGGCGGACAGTTCGTCAACACGGCGGGGGAGGTGATCGGAACGCACGATGGCTACCCCTTCTACACCATCGGCCAACGGAAGGGACTCGGTCAGGCCTTCGGCCAACCCATGTACGTCACCAAGATCGAC
The DNA here is from genome assembly GCF_003390915.1 of Lewinella sp. IMCC34183. Taxonomy (GTDB): domain Bacteria; phylum Bacteroidota; class Bacteroidia; order Chitinophagales; family Saprospiraceae; genus Neolewinella. The sequence continues at coordinate 143,606 of NZ_QMEM01000001.1, forward strand.
GCCGCGACGAACATCGTGACCCTGGGTCCGGTAGACGCGCTGGTCAAGAACGGCATGCTCGTGGGCGGCATTACCCTCCAGAAGTACCCGCAACTGCCCGCCGACGGCACCGAGTTGGTCACGAAGGTCAGGTACAAGGACGCGGGCACCCTCAGCCAGGTTTCGCAGCTGTCTCCGAATCAGGTGGCGGTAGACTTCTACGCCAACGTGCGTGGCGTGGCGCCCGGCCAGAGCGCCGTATTCTACGAAGGCGACGACGTGGTAGGGGGCGGCCTCATTCACGCCTCCCGCTAGGTCGCCCTATTTGCGGGCGGGAATCGGGGGTGGGCCGGCGGGCAATATTGCCTCGTAGGTAGCGTTCCCCTTTCGCTCCTGGAACTCTTCCTTCATGGTGGCTACCGTATCGGGTGAGTTGAACAGGTCATAGGCGGTGAGCGCCAGTGCTTTGGCGGCCATTACCATGCCCTTGTGTCCAATGCTCATGCCGCCGCAGGCTACCACGGCCCAGCTGTGCCAGGGCGTGCCGATGGGGGCGGTGGTGACGCCCAGGCGTACTTCCGGGACGAGCCAGCTGACGTCGCCCACGTCCGTGCTGCCGCCGCCGGGGTGTTCCTTGGTATCCGCCAGGGGTTTCACGGTGCCGTCGATGCCTTTCTTTTCCTTACCGGTCGATTCCTGGATACCGTAGGCAAATTCAATTTCGTCGTCGGTATAGGTGATGGGACCGAGTAACTCAAGGTTTTGCTGCATCACCTCGCCGCCCGTGCGGTTGACGAGCACCTCGTGGAGCCCACTGACCAGCGAGATCTCGTAGTCTACGTTGGCCATGATGGCCGCGCCACGCGCTATCTCCTTGACCCGCTCGTAGGTAGAAAGCATTCCCTCCCGCTTGGAGTCGCGGACGCGGACCCAAAATTTGGCGTAGTCGGGTACCACGTTGACCACGTCTCCGGCCTGCTGCATGTGAGTATGGATGCGTACGGTAGGGCGAATGTGCTCCCGATAGGCATTGATGCCGGCCGACATGAGTTCCATCGCGTCCGAGGCGCTGCGGCCGTTCCAAGGGTCTCCGGAAGCGTGAGCGGCCTGCCCGCGGAACTCCACGATGAAGTCGACGAGCGCCAGGGAGCTCTGCACGTCCGCCTTGATCTCGTCGGCGGGGTGCCAGTCCAGGCAGACGTCCAGGTCGTCGAAGAAGCCCTCGCGTGCCAGGAACAGCTTGCCGAAGTACTTCTCCTCGGCGGGAGTCCCGTAGTAGCGGATGGTGCCCTTCACTTCACCGCGGTCCATGGCCTCCTTTATGGCTACGGCCGCCGCCAGGCTGCCTACGCCAAAGAGGTTGTGGCCGCAGCCGTGTCCGGCCGCACCTTCTTTAAGTGGGTCTTTGGTAGGGCTTGTTTTCTGGCTAATGCCCGGCAGGGCGTCGAATTCTCCCAGAATGCCGATGACGGGCGTTCCGCTGCCGTATTCGGCGGTGAAGGCGGTGGGCATACCGGCCAGGTTGCGCTCCACGCGCAAGCCCTGGCTTTCGGCGTAGTCGGAAAGAATTTGTGCGGACCCCGTTTCCTCGAAGGCGGTCTCGGCCAGCGCCCAGATCTGGTCGGACATATCGGTCAGCGTCGCGCGGCGTGCGTCGATGGCCGCAATGATTTTTTCCTTGGGGGCGGGGATGTCCTGGGCCTGCAGGACCGGGAGGCAGAGGAGCAGAATGAGCAGGGGTAGCAGTGTCTTCATACGGGTAGTTTGGTATGAATTTACACTGTTTTACGCGATGTCCTAATCCTCCGCGCTGCCGCGGTACAGGTCGTAGCGGACAAAACGCGCCTCCACCGGCCCGTTCATAACCGGGATCTTGCGCGCGCTCCGCAGCCCTACGCGCTTGACCGCAGCGGGATTCGCGGAAACGAGCCAGGCGGTGTAGCCCGGCCACCGTTGCTTCAGCGTGTCGCCGATCTCGGCGTAGAATTCCTCGATACGGCCGGTCTGCAACCGGAGTTCGTAGGGCGGATTGGTGACTAACAGTCCTGGCACATCCGATGTCGGTGGATCGAGGGCGGCGAAGGGACTCTCCTCCAGACGGACCGAGGGGAGAACCCCCGCGCGGTCCAGCGTCGCGCGGCTGATGGCGACGGCTACCCCGTCGATGTCTCCGCCGAGAATGGGGTAGGGGGCCGTCCGAATGCGGTTCAGGGCGGCCTGGCGGACGGTTGCCCACTCCGCGCGGTCGAAGTCCGGCCACCGCTCGAAACCGAACGAGCGCAAGAGGCCCGGGGCCCGGTGGGTGGCCAGCAATGCAGCCTCCGCAAGAATGGTTCCTGATCCGCACATCGGGTCGACCAGCGGCTGCTCGCCGCGGTACCCGGCCAGGCCCAGCAGGCCCGCCGCCAGCACTTCGTTGATCGGTGCTTCGCCCGTACGCCGGCGGTAGCCGCGGCGGTGGAGGCCGTCACCGGAGCTGTCCAGGCTCAGGTCTACCTCCCCGCGACCGTGGATGCGCAGGTTGATCCGGAGGTCCGGATTGGATTTGTCGACGGAGGGCCGGGCCTGGTACTTGTCGCGAAACTGGTCCACGATGGCGTCCTTGGTCAGTTGCGCAATGAAGTGGGTATTGCGGAACCACCCGCCCGGGTCCACCACGTCTACAAATAGGCTGCCCTCCACCGGCAGGTAGGGTCGCCAGTTGATGGCGCGCAGGCGGTCGTAGAGCGACTGTTCGTGGGTGACGGTGAACCGGTCGATGCTGAGCAGTACCCGCACGGCCGTACGCAATTCCAGGTTGGCCCGGTACAGGAGGGTGCGGTCGCCGCGCGCGGTCACGACGCGCCGGCCGGCCTCCACAGAGGTGAGGCCAAGTTCTGTAGCCTCGGCGGCCAGTACTTCTTCCAGACCGGCAAAGGTCGGCAGGGCGAGAGATAGATCGTGGGACATGGGCGTATCAGTTGGTTGGGGTGGCTAATCGGTGGCGGGCAGGTCATCTCCGCTTCCCCAGCGGTAGGTATCCTCCAGCTCGAAGCCCGCCAGGTCGAGTACGCGATCGACGATGGTACCCACGATCTGCTCGGCCGTCTGGGCGCCACCGTAGAAACTCGGAACGGCCGGGCAGATGATGCCGCCCGCCTCGGTGATGGCGGTCATGTTACGCAGGTGGATCAGACTGTAGGGCGCTTCCCGCGGTACCAGGATGAGCCGACGGCGCTCCTTCAGTACGACATCCGCAGCGCGGGTGATGAGGTCGGTGGAAATGCCCGAAGCGATACGCGCCATCAGTCCCATACTGCAGGGGCACACGATCATCGTGCCGTACTGTGCCGAGCCGGAGGCAAAGGGCGCAGTGAAGTCGCGCTGGCCGTAATAGTCGAAACCATAATTCCGCCAATCCTCGTTCCCGAGCTCGAATTTCCAGTTGTACTTACCGTTCTCGGTAATTACTACTCCAACATTTTCCCAGTTGGCCTGCGTTTCACGCAACCGGTCAAACAGTACCTTGGCGTAAAGGGATCCGCTGCTGCCGCCGACGGCCACCACGATTTTTTTGCGAGACATAGCTGCGGATTGACCGGCACTAACCGGCAGGGTAATAAAGTGCGCAAGGTACGACGGGCGTCACGGTCGCGCGGTGAGGTTGCGGTACCTTCACGGCGTGAGAAGATGCTTTGTCCCGTTCCTTGCCCTGTTTGTGTTTGCGGGCCTGCACTGCACCGGCGACCCCGCCGCATCCAACTGGCCCCAGGAGGTCGCGTCAGCCGAGCCGGACTGGACCAGCGATTCGGCTTATTTGGCGACTCCCGACGGGCCCGCCCTGCTGCTGGGGTTCGACTTTTACGATACGCTCATCGCCCCCGCAAGACTACGGCTAATTGTCGACCAGCTGGAGGCGAACGGCGGTAACTACCTGCGCGTCAACCCGCAGCAGATAGATGATTCAATTGGAGTAGAAGAAGTTTCCCGGGCGGTTGCGCACGGGTTGCTGCTCGATACGACGCAGGCCGGGTGGGCCGAGCCGGTGGAGGGACCTCGTAGTTTCCACCGTTCCCTGCTTGCCGGGCGGGGGCGGCTGGCCTTTACCTCCTTCACGCAGGCGGCCCTAAACGGCTTGCGCGGCGTACGGACGGTAGAGCGACACCTCGATTTTCCGGTATTGCAGCCCGATTCAGTGGTCCTCGGAGCTGCCAACCCGACGGGTGCGCGGGCCGCTTCGGATCCGGCGGGAAACTGCCTGATCTTTATTCCGACCGCGGGCAACGTTACGGTACGGCTTCCGGATCGCCGCCAAGTACCGCGACGTGTCACCGTAGTGGGGCACCTGGGTACGCAGCGCTCGGAGGTATTGCGTCCGCCTTACGACCGAAGTTTCACTTTGCTTTCGAACGATGCCCGGGGAGGATGGATGATCATCGAAGTGATCGAGTGATCACTTGATCATGGTGAGGAAGGTGGAGAAGAACCAGTTGCTGTCCACCTTCACTAGCGCGGCGAGGGCCGAGTCGGCCTTGTGGCTGTACAGTTTCAGTTCCTTGATCACCTCCCGGAACTCTTCCGCTTCGGGCGTATTGCCAGAAACGCCGGTCAGGTCATCGAGCAGGCGCAACATGGGCTCCAGCTCGCGCTTTTTGCGGGCGATGATTATATTCTTGACCACCTTGGACATGTCCTTTTCCCCGATGAAGAATTCTTTGCGTTCCCCGGGGATGAGCTTCTTGTGCGCCAGCCCCCAGTCGAGCAACATGCGGGTGGTGGTATTGACGTTACCGCGGCTGATTTGCAGCTGGTCCATAATGTCGTCGGTACTCAGGGGCTCGTTGGCCACGAGCAGGAGTGCGTGGATCTGGGCCATCGTTCGGGTGACGCCCCAGGAGCTGCCCAGGGCCCCCCAGGCCTCGATGAATTTCTCTTTGCCCTCTTCGATTTCCATAGCAGTAATAAAGTAAATGCGGTTGCTCAGGTCACTAATGAGAAAACCCCGGTGGCGGTTGCCGACCGGGGTCTTCGAATTTTCCAGCGGGGGCTGATTACATCATGCCACCCATGCCGCCGGGCATGCCACCTCCGTGGGAGTGGCCACCGCCGGCGCCTTCGGCCTCGGGCATGTCGTTAATCACACACTCGGTGGTGAGCACCATTCCGGCGATCGACGAAGCGTTCTCCAGGGCGATACGGGTCACCTTGGTGGGGTCTATGACTCCGGCTGCCTTCAGGTCCTCGTACTCACCGGTGCGGGCATTGTAGCCGTAGCTGCCGGTGTTGGTACGTACGCTCTGCAGTACTACGCTGCCTTCCACACCTGCGTTGTCGACGATGGTGCGGAGGGGAGCTTCCAATGCCTTGCGGACAATCTGGATGCCGATCTTCTGGTCTTCGTTGTCGCCTTCGAGTCCGTCGAGGGCATCGATGGCGCGTACCAGGGCGACACCACCACCGGCTACGATGCCTTCCTCAACGGCGGCACGGGTAGCGTGGAGGGCGTCGTCGACGCGGTCCTTCTTCTCCTTCATTTCAACCTCGGTGGCGGCACCGACGTAAAGGACGGCAACTCCGCCGGCCAGCTTGGCCAGGCGCTCCTGCAGTTTCTCGCGGTCGTAGTCGGAGGTAGTGGTCTCGATCTGCTGCTTGATCTGGTTGACGCGGCCGGTGATCTGGCTTTCCTCACCCGCACCGTTCACGATGGTGGTGTTGTCTTTGTCAACGGTGATCTTCTCGGCGCTGCCGAGCAGGTCGAGGGTGGTCTGATCGAGCTTGTAGCCCTTCTCCTCACTGATGACGGTACCGCCGGTCAGGACGGCGATGTCTTCCAGCATGGCCTTGCGACGGTCGCCGAAGCCGGGGGCCTTGACGGCTACCACTTTAAGCTGGGCGCGGAGGCGGTTCACGACGAGGACGCCGAGGGCCTGGCTCTCAATGTCTTCGGCGATGATGAGCAGTGGGCGGCCGCTCTGGATGACCTGCTCGAGGATGGGCACGATATCCTGCATGTTGCTGATCTTCTTGTCGTGGATCAGCACGTAGGGGTTCTCGTACTCGGTGGTCATGCTTTCCGTGTCGGTCACGAAGTAAGGGCTCAGGTAGCCGCGGTCGAACTGCATACCCATCACCTCTTCTACGTAGGTGTCGGTACCCTTGGCTTCCTCGACGGTGATGACACCGTCTTTGCTCACGCGCTTCATGGCGTCGGCGATGAGGCTACCGATTTCGTTGTCGTTGTTCGCGGAAATGGCGGCAACCTGCTGGATCTTATCGAAGTCGTCACCGACCACTTCGCTCTGTCCCTTCAGGTGCTCGATGACCTTTTTGGTAGCGAGGTCGATGCCGCGCTTCAGGTCCATCGGATTGGCACCGGCGGTCACGTTCTTCAAACCGGCCTGAATCATGGCCTGGGCGAGAACGGTGGCGGTGGTGGTACCGTCACCCGCGATGTCGGCGGTCTTGCTGGCGACCTCCTTGACCATCTGGGCGCCCATGTTGGCGACCGGGTCTTCCAGTTCGACTTCCTTGGCGACGGTAACGCCGTCCTTGGTGACCTGGGGGGCACCGAAAGATTTCTGAATGACGACGTTACGTCCCTTGGGGCCGAGCGTCACCTTAACGGCATTTGCCAGGGCATCGACGCCCGAGCGGAGTTTTTCGCGTGCTACGCGATCAAAGCTAATATCCTTAGCCATAGTTGTATATAATTTTAGTTGTTGGTGTAATTAGGCGGGGTGGGGGACGCTTCCTAAAGAATGATCAGGATGTCGTCTTCCCGCATGATGAGCAGATCCTGCCCTTCGTGCTTCAGTTCCTGGCCGGCGTACTTGCCGTAAAGGACGATATCGCCAACACTGACGGTCATCGCGTTACCTTCCTTACCGGGGCCTACGGCGATTACTTCGCCGCGCTGGGGCTTCTCTTTGGCGGTGTCGGGTACGATAATTCCACCGCTGGTCTTTTCCTCGGCGGGGGCGGGCTTAACCACTACTCGATCGTTGATCGGCTTCATGTATTGTTGTTTTGGTTATACAATGGGTTTGTTCTGACCCCGAATAGTCTCCGGTGTCACCTCCGAGGGTACACAGACTGTGCCAGCTTAGCGCTACGGTCAAATTGTCAGACCCTTGACAGTTGTTGTGCGTCAAGGTGTCCGGGGCGGGGTCGCGGGGGCGGTGGCACGGGGAACACGGTACAGCTTGGGTAACGTGTGGCCAGCGGAGTATGTGGTCGGGTAGACCGGCAGCGACGCAGCTGTCTTTTAATAGAGATATGGCAGCAAAATTCTGGAAGCCGGGAGTTGATTCAGTCGATCTTGCCCTATGTTAACTGTAGGTTAAGAATCGCGAACTGGTACGTACGGCTACTCGCCGGTCGACTAGCCGCCGGTCCACTAGCCGCCGGTCCACCAGTGGACCGGCGACTTTTCTAGACAAGCCTTCGACATACGCAGGACGGACGCGACAGATCGCCATATTTGTCTACTTTTAGGCCCTCATAACCCCCGACATGGCCACAGAGAACCAGCCCCCCGTAGACGTAGAAATCGCCAAAAATCTCGGCCTCACCGCCGAAGAGTTCGACCGTATCGTCGAGATGATGGGGCGAACCCCCAACTTCAACGAGTTGAGCATCTTCTCGGTGATGTGGTCCGAGCACTGCAGCTACAAGAACTCGATCATGTGGCTCAAGACGCTGCCGCGTGAGGGCGAGCGGCTGCTCGTCGGGGCCGGTGAGGAGAACGCCGGTCTGGTAGACATCGGTGAAGGCCTGGCCTGCGCCTTCAAGATCGAATCCCACAACCACCCCTCGGCCATCGAGCCCTACCAGGGCGCGGCCACCGGGGTAGGGGGGATTCACCGCGACATTTTCACCATGGGCGCCCGCCCGATTGCGTCGCTTAACAGCCTGCGCTTCGGCGACCCCCACCTGGCGCATACCAAGCACCTCATAGCCGGGGTGGTGAAGGGGATCGGCGACTACGGCAACTGCTTTGGCGTACCCGTAGTGGGCGGGGAAGTCTACTTCCACTCCAGCTATAACCAGAATATCCTGGTCAACGCGATGTCCGTAGGCGTGGTCCGCGTGGGCGAAACCGTTTCCGCCTCAGCCGATGGCCCCGGCAACCCAGTTTTCATCGTCGGCTCGGCAACGGGCAAGGACGGTATCCACGGTGCCACCTTTGCTTCGGCCGACCTCACCGAAGACAGTGCCGAAGACCTCCCGGCTGTCCAGGTAGGTGACCCCTTCCAGGAAAAACTTCTCCTGGAGGCCAGCCTTGAAGTCATCGCCACCGGTGCCGTGGTCGGCATGCAGGATATGGGAGCCGCGGGCATCACCTGCTCGACCTCCGAGATGAGTGCCAAGTCAGGCACCGGCATGCGCATCGACCTCGACAAGGTCCCTACGCGACAGGCTGACATGAAACCCTGGGAGATCCTGCTCAGCGAAAGCCAGGAGCGCATGCTCATCGTCTGCGAAAAAGGACGCGAAGCGGACCTGCTGGCCGTCTTCGACAAGTGGGACCTGGAGTGCGAGCAGATCGGTGAAGTGACCGACACCGGTCGCCTGGAGTTCTACGCGGGTGGAGAGCTCGTCGCCGACCTTCCCGCCGAACCCCTCGTCCTCGGTGGAGGCGCCCCGGTCTACGAACGGGAGACGCGCCGCCCCACCTACCTCGACAAGATCGACGCCTTCGACGCCACCCAGGTCGAAGAGCCGGAGGACCTGCTGGACGTGGCCAAGCAACTCTTCAAAGCTCCCAGCCTCGTCTCCAAGCACTGGATCACCGATCAGTACGACGGTACCGTGCGTACCAACAGCATTACCGAAAATACCCCCTCCGACGCCGCCCTGGTACGGGTGAAGGGGACCAACAAGGCCCTGGCCGTAACCACCGACTGCAACTCGGCCTACGTTTACGCCGACCCCTACGTGGGTACGATGATCGCCGTGGCCGAAGCCGCGCGCAACATCGCCTGCTCCGGCGGTGAGCCCGTAGCCATCACCAACTGCCTCAACTTCGGCAACCCCTACAATCCCGAAGCCTTCTACCAGTTCGTGAATGCGATCAAGGGCATGGGAGAAGCCTGTCGCGCCTTCAACACCCCCGTCACCGGCGGTAACGTCAGCTTTTACAATCAGTCGCAATACGAAGGCGGCCGCATCGAACCCGTTTATCCAACCCCGACGATCGGCATGCTCGGCATCGTGGACAATATCAAACGGACCATGTCCCTGTCCTTCAAGGAGCAGGACGACGTGATCTACTTGGTAGGTGACGTCAAGGAAGACTTCGGTTCCTCGGAATACCTCCGCACTATCCACGGGATCGAGCACAGCAGCGTGCCCTACTTCGACCTGGCGCAGGAGCAGAAGTTGCACCGTGCCATTTTGGCGGCCATCCGCGGGCAGCACGTCAACAGCGCCCACGACGTAAGCGACGGCGGCCTGTTCCAGACGCTCTGCGAAAGCGCCATCGCCGGCGGACACGGGTTCACCATCGAGACGGCCGACACCATCCGCCGCGACGCCTTCCTCTTCGGGGAGGGACAGGGCCGCGTAGTGGTCACGGCCGACGAGAGCCAGACCGGCGACCTGGAGGATGTCCTGCGCGAACATGGCGTCGGCTACCGCGTCATCGGCCGCGTCAGCGGCGACGACCTTACCGTCGACGGAGAGGACTGGGGACAAATCATGGAATGGGAGATTCGCCACAACGACACGCTGGCCGCGATCCTGGAAGGCTAATTCAACCAAAGCCGGCGCAAAATCCTTCCCTTACAAACCCCTCGATGATGCGTACGCTACTGTTTCCGCTGCTTCTTCTCGGTGCAATTCTGTCGGGCTGCTCTTCCTCCGAAAATAGCGGCGGTACTGTGATCAACGTCCACCTTGAACAGGCCAATGGCTTGTCCGCCAACCTGGATCGGATTACGATTGCGGGGGAAAAAGAAATGTTGCGCAGCGCTCCCATCGATGCTGACGGCAACTTCTCCTTCGCATTCGCCGAACCCCTCCCGGACGGACTGTACCAGATCCGGGTAGGTGCGCAGAAGGCAACCCTCGCACTCGATGATGCCGACGGCACGGTGAGCCTCACCGGCCCCCTGAGCGGCCTGAGCGCCTACGACATCGAAGTGGACGGCTCGGCCACCGCGGCCGAAACGGTACGCGTGATGGATCGAATCCAGGAACTGGGGGGACTCGAGGAATTCGAGGAGATGATCGGCGAAGTGGAAAACCCCTATACCGCCGCCTACGTAACCTTCATGTCCTTACAGCGGGCCGGCGAAGCCGGCGTAGACCTCCACCGGGCGGCCATCCAGCGGCTGCCCGAGGGTGACCAAAACCGCCAGAATTACGCCGCCTACCTTGGCGAACTGGAGAAGCAGCTCGCGTTCATGAAGAGCCAGGAGCTCATCCAGCCGGGGCAGCCCGCGCCCGACCTGCAACTGAAAAATCCCCAGGGCGAGACGGTGTCCCTTTCCGATCTGCGGGGCCAAGTGGTACTTCTGGACTTTTGGGCGGCCTGGTGCCGGCCGTGTCGCCAGGAGAACCCCAACGTAGTCAGGGTATACAACAAGTACAAAGATCAGGGCTTCACCATTTTTAGTGTCAGCCTCGATGGGGTAGACGATTCGCAGGCCGCCCGGCTCACGCCCGAGCAAGTGGAAGAGGCACGGGAAACCCAACGGCAAAAATGGGCCGCAGCCATCGAGCAGGACGGTCTGGTTTGGGAAAACCATGGTAGCGAGTTACGCTTCTGGAGCGGCGACGCCTCCGCCAAGTATGGCGTACGCGCCATTCCGGCCACCTTCCTGATCGACCGCGAAGGTAAAATCGTAGAGATCGGCCTGCGGGGCGCCGCCTCCATCGAGCGGGCGCTGCAGCAAATCCTCTAGATAAAGCGGGTGCCCGCTGTAATGTGTACGGGATAGAATTCTGGCGTGCGGCCGTACGCTTCCTGGTAGGCCGCGGTGAGCGTATTCTTCAATGCCTCGACCGCGTCGTCCCGCACCAGGTTGATCGTGCATCCTCCGAATCCGCCACCCATCTGCCGGGCCCCGGCAACGCCGTCGCTTGCGATAGACCGCTCCTGCAGGAAGTCGGTCTCCGGGCAGGTGACCGCGTACTGATCGCGCAGTCCGGCGTGGCTGCGGTTCAGTAACTCACCCATTTCCGTAGGGCTTCCCGCTTCCAGCGCGTTGACGGCCCGGCGTACCCGGGTGTTTTCCTCGACCACGTAGGTAGCGCGCAGTGCGGCCACCTCATCCATCTCTTCGATTACCCGTCGCAGTTGGTCCGGCAGGGTGGCACTCAGGTGCAGTACGCGGGGGTACGTCCGCTGGATATATTCAAGCGCCCGCTGACATTCTTTAACGCGTTCCCCGTAGGCACCGTCACTAAGATCGTGGGTCACTTTGCTGTTGGCCAGGAGCCAGGTGTAGCCGTGGATCTCGTTCTTTACCGGCTCGCTGGTGAGGGTTTCGCAGTTCAGCACGATGGGCCCGTCGGCACTGCCATTCAGGCTGGCAAACTGATCCATAACGCCCGAGGGAATCCCGAGAAAGGTATTGCTGGAGCGTTGGCAGAGCGCCGCCAGTTCGGGACGGCTGAGTGCCGCGGTGAGCAATTCATTCAGCAGGAAAGCCATCCCGCCCTCGAGTGCGGCGGAACTGCTCAGGCCCGAACCCCGCGGCAGGTCACCGCCAAATACGATTTCGAGACCCGGCAGAAAATGGCCCTGGTCCTGAAACTGGGTACCCACACCGGCCAGGTAGTCGACCCACAATTCGCCGGTCCGGCCGTCCAGCGGCAGGGCGACCGAGGCCGCGGCGTCGAGGTCCGCGGCGTGAAGTTTCCAGACCGGCTCGTCTAGGGGGCGGGCCAGAAAGTAAATGCTGTAATCGATGGCCGCCGGCAGTACCAGTCCGCCGGTGTAATCGACGTGCTCACCGATCAGGTTGACCCGACCGGGAGAGCAGATGCGGTACGGCCAGTCGGCCGCTGCGGGAAAGCTGTGTGAAGCCAGGTAGTCGTGGAGGTGTTGGGGGAGCTGACCGGTCATTCTTCGCTTTCGTCCATAGTGTGGAATACGTTGGCCACGTCATCGTCCTCTTCGAGCATGTCGATCAGTCGAATGACGGCCTCGGCCTCGGTATCCGAGAGTTCTTTGGTGTGGCTGGGCACACGGATCAGTTCCGCGTTAGCGACGTTGATCTTGCGTTTTTCGAGCTCCTGCTGGAAGCTGCCGAAATCTTCGAAAGCCGTGTAGAAGGTAATTTCTTCCTCATCCTGCTCGATGCTGTCCAGGCCGGCGTCGATCAGTTCGAGTTCCATCTCGTCCAGGTCTTCCTTCAGGTCCTTGCGCTTGACGCGAAACTCCCCCTTCCGCTCAAACATGTAGTCGACGGAACCATTCACGCCCATGCTGCCGCCGTACTTCGAGAACACGTGACGAATGTTGGCCACGGTGCGGTTGTTGTTGTCACTGGTCGCTTCCACCAGAATCGCGATGCCGTGGGGGCCGTAGCCCTCAAAGGTCACCTCGTCGTAGTTGGTGGCGTCCTTGTCCGTCGCGCGCTTGATCGCGGCGTCTACGTTCGCCTTGGGCATATTTACGGCCTTGGCGTTGGCGATGGCCAGGCGCAGGCGGGGGTTGTAGTCGGGGTCGGGGCCACCCTCCTTGATGGCAATATTGATCTCGCGGCCCACTTTGGTAAAGGCCTTGGCCATGCCGGCCCAGCGCTTCATCTTTCTGGCCTTGCGGTATTCGAATGCTCTTCCCATGGTAATAGGGTGATTTTCGGCAAATATACACCCTTCACCCAGTCGCCCAAGGTTGGCGGCCGCTAATGCGCGGGGTGACTTCAGCCCGACTGCTCCAGCACCTCACTGGGGAGCTCGCCGAACTGCTGGCGGAAGGTTTTCGCGAAATAGCTTTGGTTGGAATAGCCCACCCGGTAGGCGATCTCCGATACCGTACCCGTCCGCTTCTCCAGCAGCCGCCGGGCTTCGTGAAGCCGCATTTCCGTGATCAGCCGGTTGGGGGTTTTCCCGGTCAGTGCTTTGAGCTTGCGGCTCAGCTGAGAACGGCTATAGCCGACCTCGCGGGCCAGGGTATCGACCGAGAGCGTTTCGTCGCCAAGGTGGCGCTTGATTGTGCCGATAACGTCTTGCAGGAATTGGTCCTCCACCGACCTGCCGTCCACCTCCGGTAGTAACGTCAGATCGAGTCGCTGGAAATGCTCCCAAATGCGCTCCCGGGCCTCCAGCAGATTACGGACGTGCAGGCGCAACTCCTTCGGATCGAACGGCTTGGGCAGGTAAACATCAGCGCCCAAGTTCAGCCCCTCGAGGGTAGACTGTTGGTCCGCCTTTGCCGTGAGCAGTAAGAAGGGTATGTGGCTGGTCTTCTGGTTGCGCTTCAGCGCGTTACAGAGGGCGAAGCCGTCCTTGCCCGGCATCATGACGTCACTGATCACCACGTCGGGCACATGCTCGAGGGCCATGCGCTCGCCGGCCATTCCGTCCGGTGCCTGTAGTATGCGGTACCGCGGGTGCAGTAGGGATACGATGAATTGCCGCAGTTCGGTACTGTCCTCGACGACTAATACAGTTGCCGCCTGCTCGTCCGGATCGGTCGTACCGGTTGCAGCCGGTGCTACTTTCACCGGATCACGTTCTGTCTTCGCCACGGAACCGGTGTCCCCTTCCGCCGGATCGGCCATGACACCCCGCGGCGGCGTTTCCAGCGAAGTAGGCAGCCGGAGGCGGAAGGTCGTGCCGCGGCCCGGCGCGCTGTGTACGGAGATGGTGCCCCCATAGACTTCGACCAGTTCCTTGGTCAGGGCCAGACCGATACCCGAACCTTCGACGCCCGTCCCCTCGACCCGGTAGAAGCGATCAAAGATTTGCTCGAGCTGCTCCGGTGGGATCCCGGGGCCGTCGTCCGTTACTTCCACCGTCACGTGGTCCGGTTCATTACGCATGACCACCGAGACGCGGCCGCGATCCGGTGCGTACTTGATCGCGTTGGCGATTAGGTTGACGAGGATCGTCTCCAGTTTGTCGGCATCGTAGAAGGCGTCGGGCCGCTCGTCGGGAAAGCTGCTGTCCAGGCTCACGTTGGCCTGCTCCGCCAGGCTTGAGAAGGAGAGGGCCAGCGTCCGGACAAACGCCACCATTCCGCCCCGGCGGAGCTTCAGAAACAACTGACCGCTGTCGAGGCTACTGAGTTCCAATAATTGTTCCACCAGTTTCTTCAGGCGGTCAATGCTGCCGTGCATCACGGCGTGATCCTGTTCCGTCAGGCTCACCTGACCCGTCCGTCCGGCGCGCTCCCGGGCCAGCGCGAGCGGGCCGGCGATCAGCGAAAGCGGCGTACGGAACTCATGACTCACGTTGGCGAAAAAGCGGCTCTTCACTTCCTCCAGGTCGCGCATGCGCGCCACTTCATTCCGGTCCTGCAGGGCGGATAGCTCCGCCTCCCGTACCTCCTGCCGTTGCAGGTAGCGACGGTAGGCGATGCCCACCGAATACACCACGATCTGCAACAGGATGGCGGTACCGAAGGGATCGAACGGCACCTGTACGTAGCGCATCGCCCACAGACTACCGATCGCAATGCAGGCCGACCCCAGCAGTGCCCCTAGCCCGAAGACCCGCGCCAGGACGTCACTGCGGGTGATCAGCGCAACCGCCACGCCGCAGCCAACGAGCGCATATACCAGGATTCCCGGGTAGTGGTACCCAAACCGCGTAAGCATGATCGGGGGATCGTACAGATTCACGTACAGGATTTCCACCACCAGTTGTAGGGTCATCACCACGGGCAGGCCCAGCATCCAGCGGTCCAGCACGGGGAACCGGCGGGCGCTATCGGTAAAGGCCCGGCCAAACAACCAGAAGGCGAACAGCATGCTGTTGGGGATCAGCAGCCACACGGTGAAGCGTGCGTGGCCCCCCGTAAGTCCCAGCCAAGCAGCGGGTTCCAGGCCTACGGTCATGCCCTGGGTGATCGCGCCGAGTAGCAGCCAGAGCGAGAACCATCCGTACACCCGTTCGCGGAGAAAGGCAAAGAGCAGGAGGTGATACAGAAAGATGATCGCCGTGAGGCCGAAATTGAACGCGTTGTAGATCGGGCCGCGGGGATACAGGGGCTGGTGGTGCAGGTAATCCGGGGCGCGTAAACTAAGGTTCAGGTTGGGCATTATTCCCAGTCCGTTGCCGCTTGCGGTCAGGTAGACGGTCGTCACGGTATCCGGTGGAAGGCCGAACCGGACCCGGTCCAGTACCTGCGGCCCTTCCAGGTCGCGGTCGGCCACGTCCGCCCCCGTGACGCGGTGCCAGAGTTCGCGGTTTTCGGCAAACGCCCATACGTCGATGCGTCCGTTGCCGCGAATCCACGCGATGTCCTCGTGCAGCCCATCCTCCCAGTGCAGCTGCCAACCGGCCAGGTCCTCCGCTCTGCGCAACCGCAACCGTGCGTGGTAGACTTCGCCCGGATCGAGCAGGGCCGGAAAGTCCGCCCGCGGGCTCCAATCCAGCGTACCGTCGGTGCGCAGATCCTCCACGGTGAGCTGCCGCCCCGCATCGGCGACCACCTCGAGGCGGTCGCCGAGTGGATGTACCGGGTACGCGGGGTCGATATAGTAGACGGACTGTCCGGGCAGGGCCCGGACGGCGCAACTTACCAGTACGGCAAGCAGCCACCTCCAGCGTGGCAGATGAGGTAAGGTGAGGTACATGGGGTACGAATGCCTGGCTTAAGATAAGCATCTGTCCGGAGCGGCCGGGCGGTCTACTGCAGGGTCAGGTCGGTCAAACCTACCCGGTACACGTTCGCGGCGGCATCGTAGTGCACTGCGTAGCTGGCGGGGAAGTATCCGGGGCGGCCGAAGGTTTGCGGCAGGCGCAGGGGCGCGGATACGTCGGGCTGCGTCCGCAGGAAGCTTTCGGCCACCATCGGCTCTAGGAAGTTGAGCTCGCCGGCGTACTTGCCGTAAATGAAGGTGTGCGTGAAGGGGCCGGAACCGTTCACCTCGGGACTTTCCAGGTCGATCACGTGGGCGCCCATGCGGGGCACGCCGCCCGGTGTCTCCAGGTACATAGGTGCCAGCTGCTCCGCCGGCAGCGGTGCGTTGAATTCGGTCGTGTCATTGGGACCGATGAAGTCGCGCTCCGCCTGTGAAATGAAGTAGAAGTGCACGTCGAAGTGGGGGACGTCGTACACCCCGGGCGGGGCGTGGCCGTGCTCGTTCCAGTCCAGAGTAGCATGATCGTAGGGCGGCACCCCGGCGGCGGCGGGCAGTGGCAGGAGGAATTCGTGGGCGTGGGCGTGTCCGGTCGGCAGGTTCTCCAGGGCGCCGGGCGTCATCACCACCCACACCGCGTTGGGTTCACCGTCCGCGGCGAGCGTCACTTCGGTCCAGGCTTCCCCGTCGCCGACGGATTGGGGTGATCCCGTCAGGACGGTGGACTGGGGAGTAAGGGAATCGTCGTCCTCGCAGGCCGCGAAGGAGAGGGCCAGGAGAATAAGGGGTAGGGTAGCCCACGCGGAGCGGGCGGATAGAAAGGTTTTCATAGTGGGTAGACTAGGCGAATTAGACAAAGGAGATTCCGTAGCGGCCGCAGATCTCGGCCACCTTGCTCAGGTCGGGCGGGCCACCGGTCAGCTTGCCCAGTTCCTCGAACATGAACTCGATGCCGGAGGGGTTGGCCAGCATGATGCTGCGCGCCGGCTTGTCACCAACCACCCGCCAGCTGTGGGGAATGTTGCGCGGGGCAAAGGCAACGTCGCCCGCACCCAGCACCATCGTTTCTTCGCCGAGTACGAATTCCACCTGCCCCTCCAGGACGCGGAACACCTCATCCTCCCGGGTGTGGACGTGCAGCGGAATGCCCACGCCCGGCGCGTTGTGGTCCTCGAGCATGGTCAGGAAGCCGTAAGTGTCCGCGCCCGTCAGCTTGAGGGTCACCTCGGATCCGAGCACCTTATGGAAGGCGCCCTTGCCGGAGGCTACCACCTTGGCGGGGAGGATAACGTCCGATTCGGGGTGGAGCGGCCGGTGGCCGGCGGAGAGGGTAGTGGTGGCCAGGCCTGCGGTAGCGGCCAGACCGGTGCGGAGAAAGGATTTGCGGTTCATAAGGCAATGCGTTTGGATGGAGCCGGGCACTATGCTTCCGGCGATGACCCAAACGTAGCGGCATCATGCCTCCCGTACCGCGCCCGATCCGGGCCGATGCTGCCACATTTCACGCATGCCACATCTGATGCGCGCTTTGTAGCACGCGGTGCGCCGATAGTTCTACCGGCGGCAGCCTACATTCCCACGAATTCCACGATCTCGAGCCCGTACCCCTCCAGGCCCACGCGCTGCTTCGGGGCGTTACTCAGTACGCGGAGCTTGTTGACGCGCAGGTCGCGGAGGATCTGTGCGCCGATTCCGAAGTCACGCTGCTCCTCGCTACGCAGTTCCGGGGGCTGAACGGATTTGCCGTCCTGCATGCGCGACTTGAGCAGCCGGAGTCCGGCAATGATGTCGTTGGCATCCTGATGGGGGCGCATGAAGAGCAGGATCCCCTTGCCCGCCTCCGTGATCTTTTCGAGTGGTCCGTGCAGTCCTGTACTGTAACCACTTAGCAGACTGTGCAATAGATCGCGTGAGCTGGTGCTGCTGTGTACGCGCGTCAGGACGGGCTCGTCCAG
Organism: Lewinella sp. IMCC34183; assembly: GCF_003390915.1. Classification (GTDB taxonomy): domain Bacteria; phylum Bacteroidota; class Bacteroidia; order Chitinophagales; family Saprospiraceae; genus Neolewinella. The sequence continues at coordinate 161,280 of NZ_QMEM01000001.1, forward strand.
TTGCCATTCCCCGTGGGTCAGGGCGAGGTGGACATCCTCGTTCGTGGTTTGCCGGTAGGCGTGGAGGCGGAAGGGGCCGTACCGGGTTTCCAGGTCCATGCTGAACTCGCACTCCACCAGCCGTTCGGTGCGGAGGCGGTAGGCCACCAGGTCCTCGATGGTGACGATCTTCAGGTCGTGCTTCTTGGCCAGGTCGAGCAATTCCGGCATCCGGGCCATGGTGCCGTCGGGCTTGAGGATTTCCACCACCACGCCGGCGGGGAACAGGTTGGCCATGCGGGCCAGGTCGACGGCCGCCTCGGTGTGGCCAGTCCGGCGGAGCACCCCGCCATTCACGGCGCGCAGGGGGAACACGTGCCCCGGGCGGGCGAAGTCGGAGGGGCGGGCACTGCGCTCGGTCAGGCGGCGCATGCAGGTGGCCCGGTCGTAGCTGCTGATGCCGGTGGTACAGCCGTGGCCGATCAGGTCGATGCTCACCGTGAAGGCCGTCTCGTGGATATCCGTATTGGTGTTGACCATGCGGGGCAGGTCGAGTTCGTCGGCGAGCGTCTCCTCGATCGGCGTGCAGATCAGTCCGCGGCCGTGGGTGGCCATGAAGGTGATGATGTCGGGCGTGACCCGCTCAGCCGCGCATACGAAGTCCCCTTCGTTCTCCCGGTCCTCGTCGTCGACCACGATCACCACCTTGCCGGCACGGATGTCGGCTACGGCCTCCTCAATGGTATTGAGCTGCTTGCGTATTTCAGTTTGCTCCATCCTGGGGCTGTCGGTGAGAAGGTTGCCAGACATTCGTTCGTATTCCGTTTACATAATCGATCCAGCCCAGTAACAGGGCTACGTTCATGGCCGCAAAGTAGCGCAGGGCGGGTACGCAGGTGCAGAGAACGGCCACCAGGAGCACAACCCCCAGGGTAGCGTAATAGTTGCCCGTTAACACCCCGAGCGCCAGCACGCAAGCCAGTCCGAGCAGCAGCAGGTGGGGCGTTACCCACCGCAGTACCTTGTGGCTGAAGAAGGCGAAGGCAAAGCCGTTGCGCAGCGGCGGCCACCACAGCCGGCGGAAGTGTACCAGATTTTGCCAGTTGCCCGCCCCAATCCGCCGCTTGCGGCGAAACTCGTCGGCCAGCAGCTGCCCCACGCCCTCGCGTACGGTGGCCCGCGGGCTGCTTACGCCGCGCCAGCCGCGGGCGTAGGCCGCCATGCAGAGGAAAAAATCATCGACCAGGTAATTGGCCGGCACCGGCGTGTATAGCTCCGCCCGCAAAGCCCAGCACCCCCCGAACGGACCCACGAAGCGGCCGAAAAGGCAGGTCTCCGCCTCCTTCAGTGCCACCTCCCCGCGGATGTAGCGGTCTTCCAGGTGGCTGATCTCCCCGCTGTCCGTGCCCGTATGCACCACCCGCGCGTCCGACAGTCCGACCCGCGGATCGTCGACCAGGGGCCGTACCAGCTCGGTCACGGTATTGGGTTGCAGCAGCACGCTCGCGTCGGTAAGCACCAGCACGCCGGTGGGTGCGGTCATGCCGGCCACTAGCCGGTTGATGGTGGCCGGCTTTCCACGGCGCCGGTCGTTGCGGACGATCCGGCAATCGCCGGGGGCGCGGGTGGCGGCGAACGCCGCGAGTAACTCGTCCGATCCGTCGGAGCTGCGGTCGGATCCGAACAGGAAGCGTAACTCACCGGCATAGTCCTGGGAGGCCAGGGACGCCAGCTTCTCCGGGAGCACGGTGGCTTCGTTGTGGACCGCCATGACTACGGTAACCCGCGGCCACTCTGTCTCCGCCCGACGGGGAACCGGGGCATCACCGCACCTGCGCGCCGCCGCCCGGCGCACCGCGAAAGGATAAACGAGGTAGGTATGCAGCACCCCCAGCAGACAAAGCAGCAGTAGCGACAGGAAAAAGATCACGCCGTAAAGGTAGCTAGCCGCGAAGGGGGCGGGGGACTAGCCCAGCCGGTCGATGCAATTAAGGTCTTCGAAGGCTTCCTTCAGGCGGGCCTTGAAGCTATCCTCGGCCTTCCGGAGCCAGTTGCGGGGATCGTAGAACTTTTTGTTGGGCTTTTCATCGCCGTCGGGGTTGCCGATCTGGGCCTGGAGGTAGTCGTGGTGTTGGGCGTCGAAGTCGCGTACCCCCTTCCAGTAGGCCCACTGGAGGTCGGTGTCGATGTTCATCTTGATGGCGCCGTAGCTCAGGGCTTCGCGGATCTCCTCCTTGCTGGAGCCGGAGCCGCCGTGGAAGACGAAGTGGATGGGATCTTCCTCCACGTTCAGCTTTTCCTTAACATATTCCTGGCTGTTCTTGAGGATGATGGGCGTGAGCGACACGTTGCCCGGCTTGTACACGCCGTGAACGTTGCCGAAGGCGGCGGCAATGGTGAAGCGGGGGCTGACCGTGCTCAGGGCCTGGTAGCTTTCGTAGACCTCCTCGGGCTGGGTGTATAGGCGGCTGCTGTCGATGCCGGTGTTGTCGACGCCGTCTTCCTCACCGCCGGTGACGCCCAGCTCGATCTCGATCGTCATGCCGATCTTGGCCATGCGCTCGAAGTACTTCTTGCTGATCTCGAGGTTCTCCTCCAGCGGCTCTTCGCTGAGGTCGAGCATGTGGCTGGAGTAGAGGGGAAATCCCCGCTTGGCGTAGAATTTCTCGCCCGCGTCGAGCAGGCCGTCGATCCAGGGGAGGAGCTTCTTGGCGCAGTGGTCGGTGTGCAGAATGACGGGCACGCCGTAGGCCTCGGCCATGGTGTGTACGTGCATGGCGCCGCTGAGGCCGCCGGCGATGGAGGCCTGCTGCTTGTCGTTGGGCAATCCCTTGCCGGCAAAGAACTGGGCGCCGCCGTTGCTGAACTGAATGATCACGGGACTATTGACGTCGCGCGCCGTTTCCAGGACCGCGTTGACCGTGCTGCTACTCGTCACGTTGACGGCCGGCAGGGCAAACTGGTTGGCCTGGGCGTAGTTAAAGAGTTCGGTCACTTCATCGCCGTGAAGGACGCCCGCGCGGAAGGATTGCTTAGCCATACGTTGGGTAGATTTTGATTGGGTGGGCGACAAAGAAACGGAAACTTAAACAATGTAGTCATCGTCGCCCGCCGGGATGATCGCCCGCGCCCGGCCGTCGTCGATGAAGTGGCGCACGGCGGCCCGCCCCTCCTCGCCCAGGTCGAGGGTGTAGTCGGTGACGTAGAGGTCGATGTGCTGGCGGGTGACCTCGGGGTCCATTTCCTGGGCGTGACTGCGTACGTAGTCCGCGCTGGCGTCAGGATGGTCGAAGGCGTACTGCACGGATCGGCGGAGCACCCGGTCGACCTTCTCCTGCACCCCGACCGACAGCGAACGGCAAACCGCGATTCCTCCCAGGGGGATGGGTAGCCCCGTCCGGTCTTCCCAGAATTCCCCCAGGTCGGCGATTTTCTCGAGGCCCCGCTCGGCGTAGGTAAAGCGGTTTTCGTGGATCAGCAGTCCGGCCTCGACCTCCCCGCGGAGCACCGCCCCCTCGATCTCGCTAAACACCAGTTCCTCCTTGCGGGGAATGGCGGGGTAAGCGAGGTCAAGCAAATAATTCGCCGTGGTGAAGTGGCCGGGGATGGCAACCGATTGGGGGATATATTTTACTCCTCCGTAATTTTCCTTACCTGCTTTTTTTACCAACAACGGACCGACGCCCCGACCGAGAGCACTCCCCGCATTAAGCAGCCGGTAGGTGGCGGCCAGGTGGCCGAAGGCGTTGAAGCTGAGCTTGGTGACGTTCAATTTGCGCCGGAAGGCCAGTTGGTTGAGGGCCTCCACGTCGGCGAGGTGGGGCTCGAAGGTGAGTCCTTCGGTATCGATCCGGCCGTTGACGAGGGCGTCGAAGATGAAGGTATCGTTGGGGCAGGGACTGAAACCCAGCGTGATGGTGCGATTCTCCACGGGAAGATATTTTTGCGTCGGGGCTAACGTTACCCCCCGGTGGGCGTTACTTCGCCACACCGGCCAAAAAACAGACGCCTACATGCAGCTCCAGGTTCTATTCGAAGACAACCACTTTATCGCCGTTAACAAGCCCGCGGGATACCTCAGCCAGGGGGACGCCACCGGCGACGTGACCGTCATGGACCTGGTCAAGGAATACATCAAGGTGCGCTACAACAAGCCAGGAGACGTATTCCTCGGTTCCATCCACCGGCTCGATCGCCCGGTGTCCGGCGTCATCCTCTTCGCGCGGACCTCGAAGGGGCTTTCCCGCATGACCGAGCTCTTCCGCGAACGCAAGGTGACCAAGAAGTACTGGGCTATCGTCTCCGAGCAGCCCAGCCCCATCGAAGGCCGACTGGAAGGCTTCATTTACAAGGACGCCAAGAAGAACATCAGCAAGGTGCTGCCCAAGGCCAATTCCAACCGCCACCCGGGCGCCAAGAAGGCCGTGCTCGACTACCGCCTGCTGGGCCGGGTCGGCTCGAATGTATTGCTGGAGGTAACTCCCGAAACCGGCCGCCCCCACCAGATCCGCGTACAGCTGGCGCAGCAACTGAATAGCCCGATCCGCGGCGACCTGAAGTACGGCTTCCGGCAGGCCAACGAAGACGGCAACATCAACCTGCACAGCCGCAGCCTGGAGTTCCTTCATCCCATAAAGAAAGAGCAAGTGCTCATCACGGCGGAGCCGCCGCGCAACGACCAGTTGTGGCAGCTGTTCCGCGGCATCGAATAGATCGCGCGGGGACGGAACCCTAGTCCATGTCCGCCGGGCGGTCGCGAGCCGCAGCCAGCGGATCGGAATTCTGTAGCAGGCGTAATGCCTCCTGCACCGTCTCGTCGGCACGGTTGTACACCTCATAGTAGGCCGCGGTGCCAAACAGTTGCCGGCCCAGCCGGGCCTCGAACTGCCGCCGCAGCTCGTCGCGCAGGTGGCGCGGGAGCTCGGGACTAACGTCGGGGTAATCGCGCCGCGCCAGTGCCGCCAGGTCCTCCGTGATGGCCTCCATATCAGGACGGAAGCGACGCACCAGGTCCGTGGCGTCGGCGTAGTCCTGCACGGCGGGGTGGGCGCGTACGTAAGTGAACATGTAGGGGACGATCTGCTGCCGGAGGCGCAGGAAGTTTTCGTTGTTGAGGCTGCTGTCGATCGGCACGAAATGGTCCGGCGTGATGCCGCCGCCACCGTACACCGGGTAGCCGTTGTCGGTGTAGTACACCAGCGAGCTGTCGACCTGGATGGCCGTACGGCCAGTCAGTTCGCCGCTTTCGAAGCGCCGGTTGAGGTCGCCGCGGTAGTCCTCATCGCCCTCGTAGCTGCGCTGGATGCTGCGGTCACTGGGGGTGTAGTAGCGCGCCACGGTGAGGCGCAGGGCGGAGCTGTCCGCCAGCGGATACTGCTCCTGGACGAGCCCCTTGCCGAAGGTTCGCCGTCCGACGATGATGCCGCGGTCGTGGTCCTGTACGGCACCGGCCACGATCTCGCTGGCACTGGCCGAGCCGCCGTCTACCAGAATGGCCACCTTCTGGATGTTGTACTGGGCGCGCCCGCTGGAGCGGTACGGCTGCCGGCTGCTGTTGCGCCCTTCGGTATAGACGAGCAGGACGCCCCGCTGTACGAAGAGCTCGCTGAGCAGTTTGGTGGCCTCCTGCAGGTAGCCGCCGGGGTTGCCGCGCAGATCGATGATGAGGTTCTTGGCACCGGCTTTCTCGAGGTGCTCCTCGAGGGCCTTCATGAACTCCGAGTAGGTGTTCTGGCTGAAGCGGTTGATCTTGACGTAGGCGGTTTCCGGATCGATGGTATAGGCGGCGTCCACGCTGTAGACGGGGATCGGGGCGCGGGTGATGGCGAACTTGATGAGCCCGTCCTGCCCCGGGCGGTGAATCCGCACGTTTACGTCGGTGCCGCCCTGACCGCGCATGAGGCTGGCGGGGTCGATGCCGCGCTCCTCGACCTGGGTGACCAGGCTGTCCTCGACGTAGATCACCTGGTCGCCGGGCAGTAGTCCCGCCGTCTCCGAGGGGCCGCCTGGCAGGGCGCTGACCACCGTAATGGTGTCGTCAACGACAAGGTACTCGATGCCGATGCCTTCGAAGTTTCCCTCCATGGATTCGGTGAGGGCCTGCATTTCCTCCTTGGGGATGTAGCTCGAGTGGGGGTCGAGCTCGCTAAGGATGGCCTCGATGGCGGCTTCGTAGAGCCCCTCGGTATCCGGGGCATCGACGTAGCGGGCCTCGATGTAGCCCATCAGCTGTTCGACGCGTCCGCTCCCTTCGCCGCCGGTACTGCCGCGGCCGATGGAAAGCAGCGGGGCGTCGTTGGCGAGCAGGTAGCCGGTCAGCAGGCCTACGCCGAGTAGCAGGCTATAGGTCAGGGGCGTCCAGATGGTTCTGCTCTCGTTCTGCATATGCTCAAGTGAAGGGGCAAAGGTAAATATTAGTTTTAGGGTAGCACGAATTGTTGATGTTTCGCGGGTGGCCGACGCCGCCCCGACCGGCCCGTTTTTCCTATTTTGCCGCCCACCCGCCTCCTGCCTATGCCCCTGCTGGCCCTAGCCTATACCCACGAAGACCTGTCCGCCGCCCAGCGTATCGCGGCCGCCGTGGCCCCCGCCGTGGAATTTGAGCACTACGCCGTAGGCCGTGCCAACGACGGCGAGCTGCTGGCCGACCTGCTCCGCAAGAACCGCCTGCCGGTAGTGCTGCTGGTCAGCGACAGCCTGCTTACCAACCCCAACGCGATGCTGCACGGCGTCGACCTGCTGCCGGCCGACCGCCGCGTATTGCCGGTGATCATCGACGCCCACCGGCCCGGGCCCGAGGAAGGGGAGGTGATCACGGTACACACCACCCTGCACGACCGCTCCGACATCACCCGCTACGTGAGCCACTGGCAGGACCGCTACATCGAGCTGCGCCGGGGCGGCAGCGACTACCCCGATGCGGTGGGCCAGCACGCCTTCCGCAACTACCTGGGCAAGATCCGCGAAACCAGCATCGGGGTCGAGGAAGTCCTCGAACGCATCCTCACCCGCCAGCCGGTGACGGATGCCGACCTGCGCGGGGACGCCTACGCCCCCCTGTACCGCTTCGCCGGCACGAGCCTCCCGGACCCAGGCGGGGACGCAGGTGCGGAGCCTTTCGAACCCGAACCAACCGAAACCATGCAAGAAACTCTTACCGAAGAGCCGCTACAGCAGCACGTCCGCGACTGGATCGCCCAGGCCTGGGAGATGTCCGACGCCGGCAAGACCCCCGCCGCGCTGGAGCTGCTGCACCACAGCCTGGAACACCAGCCGGAAGAGCTGGAACTACACTACCAGTACGCCCTGATGCTGGCCCTGGCCGCCGACCGGCTGCCGGCGGCCCGGCTGGAGATCGACTCCCTCCTCGACAACGACCCGCACTATCCGGAAGCCCTCTTCCTGAGCGGAGAACTGTACCTGGCCGAACAGCGCTACCAGGAGGCGCGCGACGACTGGGAACGGCTCTACGACGTCCAGGCCGACTACCCCGAGCTCAACCAGCGGCTGGGCTTGCTGCTGGCCGAGCGCTTCCCTGCCGAATCCGCGGAGGCGGCGGCCTACCTGCGCGTCGCCTGTAAGCAAGAGGATGCCACGGCCCAGGTCCTCTACCGCTACGCGGAACTGCTCGCCGGGCCCCTGCAGCGGGAAGAAAAAGCCATCAGCATGCTCTACCGGGCCGTCCACCGCGATCCGGACCACGCGCCCGCCCATTACCGGCTGGCCGTGAGCCAGTTCGACCGCGGCGAGAACGGCGAAGCGCGCAAGCACTTCCTCCGCGCCGCGGAACTCGAACCGGAATACGACACGCCGGCCAACCGCCGCGCCTTTCTGGGCCGGGTGACCCCGGCGAGTGGTGCCATGGCAGCCTCCTCGCCGCCGCCCACGACAACCGGCACGGCGACCGGCGATGCCCTGGTCGCCCTGAAGCAGAATATCGCCGACCTCGAGGCCATGCTGGCGGCCCGTACCGACCCCGCACCCGCGGCCCCGCCCCGCCCCGGCGAGGGCAAAACCGTACTGTTGACCGGCGCCACCAGCGGTATCGGCCTGGCCACCGCCCGCCGGCTCGCCCCGGACGGCTACCGCCTCATCATCGCCGCCCGCCGCACCGAACGCCTGGAGCAGCTGGCCGAAGAACTCCGGGACGCCCACGGCACCGAAACGCATCTGCTGACGCTGGACGTAGCCGACCGCGAGCGGGTAGGGGAGGCCATCGCCGGCCTGCCCGAGGCGTGGAGCAACATTGACATTCTGCTCAACAACGCCGGCAAGGCGAAGGGATTCGACCCCATCCACACCGGCGACCTCGACCACTGGGACGAGATGATCGACGTCAACCTGCGCGGCCTGCTCTACGTCACCCGCGCGGTCACGCCCGGCATGGTGGCCCGGGGTACGGGGACCATCGTCAACGTCGCCAGCACCGCCGGCAAGGAGGTGTACCCGAACGGCAACGTCTATTGCGCCACCAAGCACGCCGTGGATGCCCTGACCTACGCCATGCGGCTCGACCTGGTGCAGCACGGCATCCGCGTGGGGCAGATCTGTCCGGCCCACGTGGAGGAGACGGAGTTTGCCGTCGTCCGCTTCGACGGCGACCGCGAACGGGCCAGGATTTACGAGGACTTCCAGCCGCTACGCTCCTCCGACGTTGCCGAAACCATTCACTACATGATCAGCCGCCCGGCCCACGTTAATATTATGGACGTCGTGCTGCAGGGCACGCAGCAGGCCAGCTCCACCGTGGTGGACCGCAGTGGTCGGGAGCGCTTTGCACCCCGCGAAGAAGAATAGTATGGAACGTCCCCTCTTTATCGTAGTGGAAGGCCTGGACGGCAGCGGCAAGACCACCCAGGTCGAGCGGCTGCGCCATTATTTCCAGGCCCGCGGCGCGTCCTGCCACCTGACCGCCGAGCCCACCGAATTACCCACCGGGCGCCTGATCCGGAGCATCCTGCAGAAGGAGCATGCCGTCGATCCGCGTACCCTGGCCGCCCTGTTCGCGGCCGACCGGGTGGAGCACATCTTTCATCCCGACAGCGGTATCCTGGCACAGCTGGCCGCCGGTCACCACGTCATCGCCAGCCGCTACTACTTCAGTAGCCTGGCCTACCAGAGTGAGTTCGTCGATCCCGGCTGGATCGCCGCACTGAACCGGGAAGCGAAGCGTAGCCTGCCCGCGGACCTGACCCTCTTCCTCGACCTGCCCCCCGAAGTGAGCATGGAGCGAATCGCCAGGCGGCCGGGTAACGACGAACTGTACGAGACCCTGGAGAAACTTACCCATGCCCGGGAGAGCTTTCTGCAGGCCTTTCACTACTTCGGGGAGGGGGAGAACATCGTGTCCGTCGATGCCACCGCTTCGGTCGAAGACGTGGGCGAGGCAATCATTCGCGCAGTAGAAGAGGTCGCCTGATTACTCATTTAACATTTTCTTTTTATGGTAACCACACTTGACCTTCACTTCCTCGGTAGTCCGTCCTCGATCGCCTCATTTGCTATCGCCGATGCCGACGGGTATACCCTGGTAGAGTGCGGGCCGTTCAGTACCCACGATAAGTTGCTGGCGGCGCTCAAGGCCGAGAACATCGACCCGGCACGGGTACACACGCTACTGCTTACCCATATTCACTTCGATCACGCCGGCGCCGCGTGGTGGTGGGCCCGGCAGGGTACCCAAGTATACGTACATCCCCGCGGGCTTCGCCACATGATCGACCCGGAGCGACTGTACGATTCGGCCCGGCAGATCTACGGCGACCGGATGGAAAAACTCTGGGGGAAAATGGAAGGGATCGACCCGGAGCGGATCGCGGCGGTCGGCGACCGGGAACCCCTGGAGATCGGCGGCCGGAAGTGGACCGCCCACCATACGCCCGGACACGCCAGTCACCACATCGCCTGGCAACTGGACAACGTGGTCTTCACCGGAGACGTCGGCGGGTGCCGTATTCACGGCGGTCCGGTAGTGCCGCCCTGCCCGCCTCCCGATATCGACGCGGAAGCGTGGCGAGAATCCATCGACCGGCTGCGCTCGCTCGACGCCGAGGCGTTTTTCCTCACTCACTACGGCCGTATTACCGATACGACGGCCCACCTCGATGCGCTGGGCCAGCGACTGACGCGCTACGTAGCGTGGATCGAACCGTACTATCGCGACGGATCGGAGGCGGCAACGATCGAGCCGCTCTTCAAGAAATTCTACACCGACGAGCTGCGGGCCGCCGGGGTGGGGGAGCAGGACATAGCCTCCTACCTCGCCGCCAACCCACCGTACATGAGCGTGACCGGCCTGCTGCGCTGGCTGCGGGTGCGCGACGAGCGGGCCGCCGGTAACTAAGCTAGTGCATGCGGTCGCCCCGCACCTCCAGTTTTGTCATCAGGTCGGCTTCGAAGGCCAGGTACTCCTTCCAGCGGGCGTCCACTTCTTCCCGGGGGAAGTACTTGCGGGCCAACTCGATGAACAGCACGTAATGGCCGGCTTCAGCCACCATGAACTTGTGGTACCACTTGCGCAGGTCCTCGTCGGACACGTAGAGGCTCATCAGGCGGAAGCGTTCGCAGCTTCGCGCCTCGATCAGCGCGAAGATGAGCAGGCGCTCGAGAAGGGCGGCGTCGCGACCGCCGCCCTTCCGTGAGAAATTCATGAGCGCGTTGACGTACTCGTCCTTGCGTTGCCGCCCCAGCTTGAGTCCCCGCCGGTCCAGTTCGGCGAGCACGGCACGGAAGTGCCCCCACTCTTCGGTGACGATGGGCGCGAGCTCCCGTACCAGTTCCTCCCGGTCTGGGTAACCCTGGATGAGCGAGATGCAGCTGGTTGCCGCTTTCTGCTCGCAGTAGGCGTGATCGGTGAGGATCTCGCCGAGGTCCATCTCCGCGAGGTCCACCCACCGGGGGTCGGTGGGCAGGCGGAGGTTCAGCATCTGTACGGTGGCGGATTCCATGGGTCGGCTTAGATCCAGTAGACCAGGTTGAGGTCCTGGGCGTGGGGCATCAGGTCGTGGGTGGGGCGCAGGCGGAAGCCGTACTCGTAGACGCCGGCCAGGCTGGGGTCGATCTCCACCGTGAAGGTGGCGGTGCCCTCCGTCTGGGCTACCCGCTGGAAGGGCTCGGCCCGGCGCAGGACGATCTTATCCTCGTCGATGCGCTGGTAGAAGAGAGCCTCGAGCACGAGGTGGTCGGGGTCGATGCCGTTGGTCGAGACCACCACTTCGGCCGCGAAGGTGTCGCCGACGGGCAGGGCGTGGTTGACGGTATCGTAGCTATTATTCTCGATGGTCTCGATACCGTCCCACTTCTCGGCGGTCGCCTCCTTCCAGGCGGCGTACTCCTTGCCGGGCTTCATGTCGTCCTTGCGTACGGCGGCGGCGCTTTTGGCCAGGGGCAGGTAGAAGCGTTCGTAGTAATCGTCCATCATCCGCTTCATCGTGAAGGTCGGCGCGACCTCGGCGATGATCTGCTTGACGTAGCTCATCCACTCGGTGCTGATGCCGCGCTCGTCGCGCTTGTAGTAGATCGGAATGATCTCCTCCTCCAGGATGCGGTACATCGTTTCGGCGTCGAGCTCGTTCTGCAGGTGCTGGTCGTCGTAGGTGCGTTCCAGCGGCAAGGCCCAGCCGGCATCGGGGCGGTAGCCCTCGGCCCACCAGCCGTCGAGGACGGAGAAGTTGACCGATCCGTTGAGTGCGGCCTTCATGCCCGAGGTGCCGGAGGCTTCCAGCGGACGGGTCGGGGTGTTCAGCCAGATGTCGACGCCCTGGGTCAGCAGCTTGGCCATCTCCATGTTGTAGTCCTCCAGGAAGATGATTTTGCCGGCGAAGTCGGGCTCCTTGCTGATCTGGACGATCTGCCGGATCAGGTCCTGTCCACCCTGGTCGGCCGGGTGGGCCTTGCCGGCGAAGAGGAAGATGACGGGCTGGTCCTTGCGGTTGACCAGCTCGCGCAGGCGGTCGCGGTTGGTGAACAGCAGCGTGGCGCGCTTGTAGGTGGCGAAGCGGCGGGCGAAGCCGAGCACCAGCGCCTTGTCGTTGATCTTGCTGAGGATGTCGAAGGTGGTCCGGGGGCTTTCGCCGCGCCGCCGCATATCGTGCTCCAGCTTTTGCTTCACGTAGTTGATCAGGCGCACCTTCAGCGCGTGACGGGTGGTGAAGAGCTTCTCGTCGTCGATCTTGTGGACGTTGCGCCAGATGTCCTTATTGCTCTGGTCGCGCACCCAGTCCTTGCCGAACTTGGTCGAGAAGAGTTCGTGGATGCTGTCGGCGATCCAGGTAGGGTAGTGGACCGAGTTGGTGACGTAGCCGATGTGTACCTCCTCGGCGGTATAGCCGGGGTAGAGGTTGGTGAACATCTCCTGGCTTACCTGCCCGTGCAGCTTGGACACGCCGTTGACGCGCTGCGACAGCCGGATGCTGAGCTTGGACATGTTGAAGTCCTCGTGCTCGTCGTTGGCGTTGAACCGGCCCAGGGCCATGAACTCCTGCCAGTCGATGCCGAGCTCGTCGGCGTAGTTGTATAGGTAGTTACGCATCAGGTACTCGGGGAAGTGGTCGTGCCCTGCGGGTACCGGCGTGTGGGTGGTATAGAGACTGGAGGCCCGTACTATTTCCCGCGCTTCGGGGAAGTCGAGTCCGCCGGCCACGTAGTTCTTGAGGCGTTCCAGCGAGAGGAAGCCGGCGTGGCCCTCGTTGAGGTGGTAGATGTCCGGATTGAGGCCCATCTCTTCGATGGCGCGCACGCCGCCGATGCCCAGCAGGATCTCCTGCTTCAGGCGGTGCTCGTTGTCGCCGCCGTAGAGCTGGTGGGTGAGGGCGCGGTCTTCGGGGGCGTTGTCCTCGTGATCCGTATCCAGCAGGTAGAGCTTGATGCGGCCGATGGCCAGGCTCCACACCTTGGCCTGTACGATGCGGCCCTGGATGCCGACCGAGATCTTGAGCCAGTTGCCGTCGTCGCGGCGGACCGGCTCCACGGGCAGCTGGGTGAATTTCTGGGCGGGGTAGTGGTGGATCTGGTCGCCGTTGAGGCTCAGCCCCTGGTTGAAGTAGCCGTAGCGGTAGAGCAGGCCGACGCCGAAGAGGTCGACGTTGCTGTCACTCGCTTCCTTCAGGTAGTCACCGGCCAGTACGCCCAGTCCGCCGCTGTACAGCTTGAGGCTGATGTGCAGGCCGTACTCCATACTGAAGTAGGCGATCCGGGGCAGGCCCTCCTTCCGGGGCTCCGCGAGGTAGGCGTCGAAGGCCTGTTCGGCGGCGTTGACCCGCTTGATAAAGTCCTTGTCGTTGGCCAGTTCCCTGAGGCGGGCCGGGGAAAGCTGCTCCAGCAGGGCGACGGGGTTGTAATTCAACTCGACAAATTCCTGCGGGTCGATGCTCATGAAGACCTCCGAAACCTGGGGCATCCAGGACCACAAAATATTGTGGCTCATGCGGTGCAGGGGAGTGAGAACTTCGGGCAGCTGGTTCTGAATGAAGATGCGCTTGAGCTTCATCTGGGTGCTCGTGGAGGTGATAGTCATATGATATTGCGGTTTGTAAAGAGGGCGCGCACGGGTTGCGGGGACGCAGGTGCGGCGGTTGCCGACGGAGGGTAGTGAGGAGCGGTTTCGGAGTGGAAGCACGTCTCGGTGACCCCGCGGAGGGGCCCGGACGCCTAAGGCAAACCGGAAACCTGGGCGCGGCGGCCCCAAAAATGCGACATAATTATGGTAATAACAAAACGGGCCCGTCCCCCTGTATAGGGAAACGGGCCCGTTACCGGCTTATTTTACGATCAGTAAAGGTACTCGAGCGCTACCCGGTCGTAGTAGCCGAATTCGCCGTCCTCACCGCTGCTGAAGCAGGAGAGCATCACGGAATTGGGGTCAAATCCGCTCGGGGTTCCGGGGATGCGAATGGCACCGTCCGAACCGGCCGACTCGCCCGACTGTCCGCACGATTCCCGGCTGAACCAGTCGGTGTGCCGCAGGCCCATGGCGTGGCCGATCTCATGGGTGATGACGTGCTCGTTGGTATTCGTGTCGTAGTTGCTCATGCCGTTGTAGATCTCCACCCACTTGTAGGGCTGTCCGCCGCTGGGGAAGCCCGCCACGCCACCGGCTCCGTTGTTGCTCACGTTGCGGAAGACCACGATGTCGGCCGAGGTGCTGGCGCCGAAGGTCAGGGTGAAGCGCCTGCTGGTGTTGAGGGCGTTGTAGTTGTCTACGGCCCACTGCAGGGCGGTGCGCATGGTGCTGGTGAGGGCGTAGCCGCTGCCGGTGTAGCCGATCACGCTGATGCTGTTGTCGCTGACCAGGTTGTTGGTCCGGTACTGCTTTTCGAGCGCGGCATCCATGGCGCGCAGCTCGCGGAGCTGGTCTTTGGTGAGGGCGATGTCGTCGTCGACGAGATACATCGTCTCGGTGGTCCCGTCGGGGAAGGATTTGGTCACCATCTCCGCATCGGCGTATTTGGCCGAGTGGCCCTGCAGGTGATCCACGATGGGCCCCGCCAGCCCCAGGTCGGCTACGGCCACGTGGCCGTCCTCATCCTGGTCGACCAGGAAGGAAGTGGAGGGGGTGAGTGCTTCGGAAGCCAGCGGGCCGTCTTCGGAGCAGGAGGTCAGGCCGATGGCCAATACGAGAGAAAGAAAGGGTAATACAGGTTTCATAGGTTAGATTAAGTATGGGTTAGTCCGGCACGGACACGGCATACCCGGTCGGAAGGAAGCTTCCTGGGCACACCCCGTTCGGGGCCGAAAGTGAAAAGCAGACAGAAAATGACGGAAAGCGTCGCGCCGGTTAGGTCAGGACTGAGGTAGAGGCGCGGTAATGGGGGTGTAAAAGGTTTAGGTGATCGCAAGTTACTACCGCATCTTGCTTTACCAAATATTTGGACAACTTTTGTCCTAACAATTAGTATCAGACAACTACCTGGTATTTTTACCAGATACATATGGTAAAAAGGGCTATAAGCCAATTTAAAGATTGTCGCTTTGACCTTTATTGCACCCCGCCGCCCGGCGAACCACCTACCCGGGTAACGAGGTTCCATAGATATGAAAACTACGTTTCTCCTGGCCGCCGCCCTGATCGCGGCCACCTCCTCCTGCGTTTCGCAGGTCAGCAGCGAAAGAAAGGCCGAGCTGAGCGACCAGCCGCCCGTAACCGTGGAAACCGCGGTCGGACCCCTCGAACTGCCGAGCCCCTATACCACCGAGTCCGCGGTCAAGCTCAGCGAAATCACCGACTGGCCCGCCGACCGTACACCCCAGGCGCCCGAAGGCTTTACCGTCAATCGCTTCGCCGACGACCTGCAGCACCCCCGCTCGGTCTATGTGTCTCCCGCCGGGGAGATCTTCGTGGTGGAGTCCAACACCCGCAACAGCGCCAACCGCATCCAGCGGCTGACCGATACCAACGGCGACGGCACCGCCGACAAGCGCGAGGTCTTCGCGACCGACCTCAACCAGCCCTTCGGCATGCTCGTCCTCGACGGCTACTTCTACGTCGCCAACACCGACGCCACCTGGCGCTATCCCTACGAAACCGGCCAGGCCACCCTCGATGCGTCCGCCGGCGAGCAAATCCTCAAGACCCCACCCCAGGGATACAACAACCACTGGACCCGCAACCTTCTCGCCGCTCCCGACGGCGACAAAGTCTACGTTTCCGTCGGTTCCGGCAGTAACGTCGGCGAGAACGGCATGGAGAACGAGACCAACCGCGCCACCATCCTGGAGATCAACCCCGACGGCAGCGACATGCGGGAATACGCCACCGGCCTCCGCAACCCCGTCGGCATGGACTGGAACCCCGTCACCGGTGCGCTCTGGACCGCGGTCAACGAGCGCGACAAGCTCGGCGACGGCCTCGTCCCCGACTACCTGACCAGCGTGCAGCCGGGTGCCTTCTACGGCTGGCCCTACAGCTACTACGGGCAGATCAACGACCCGCGCTGGGCCGACGATCCCCACCAGTCGCTGGTGGACGCCGCCGTCGTTCCCGACGTACCCCTCGGCCCGCACACGGCCTCCCTCGGCCTGGTCTTCTATACCGCCGATCAGTTCCCCGCCCGCTACCGCAACGGTGCCTTCGTGGGGCAGCACGGCAGCTGGAACCGCTCGGAGTTTTCCGGTTACAAGGTGGTCTTCGTGCCCTTTGATGCCGACGGAGCGCCGCAACCACCGGAGGATTTCCTTACCGGCTTCATCGCCGACGCTTCCAGCGGTAAGGTTTGGGGACGCCCCGTGGGCGTAACCGTACTGCCCGACGGAAGTCTGATCGTAGCGGACGACGACGCCGGAATCTTGTGGCGCGTCGCCACCGCCAAGTAAGCTCGCACTATTTATCACGTAGCACCCTCGCCATGCCACTACTGATTCTTCTGCTGGGATTCTTTTTCCCCCGCCTCGTCATCGTCCTGCTATACTTCCTCACCGGCTGGTTCGCCCGGGCGTTCGACGGCTTCATCCTTCCGCTGCTCGGCTTCTTCTTCCTGCCGCTGACCACCCTGTGGTACGGCATTTCAGAAACCTACTTCGAGAGCGCGCAGACCGTCGGCATGATTATCGCCGTCCTGCTTGACCTGGGCATCATCGGCAGCCGCCTTCGGAAGTAACTAGAGCGGAATGTTACCGTGCTTCTTTTTAGGGAGCACGGTGACTTTCCCCTCTAGGCTGGCGAAGGCGCGGATCAGCTTCCTGCGGGTGTCCTGCGGGTAGATGACCTCGTCGATGAAGCCCCGCTGAGCCGCCCGGTAGGGGTTGGCGAATTTCTCTCCGTACTCGGCTTCCTTCTCGGCCAGTTTGGCCGCCGGATCTTCGGCCTTCTTGATCTCGCGGCGGAAGATGATCTCGCTGGCTCCCTTCGCACCCATCACGGCGATCTCCGCGCCGGGCCAGGCGAAGTTGAAGTCGGCCCCGATGTGTTTGGAGTTCATGACGTCGTAGGCGCCGCCGTAGGCCTTGCGGGTGATCACGGTCACCCGCGGCACCGTCGCCTCACTCAGGGCGTAGAGCAGCTTGGCCCCGTTGGTGATGATGCCGTTCCACTCCTGGTCGGTGCCGGGCAGGAATCCGGGCACGTCGACCAGCACGAGCAGCGGCACGTTGAAGCAATCGCAGGTCCGCGTGAAGCGGGCGGCCTTTTTGGAGCTGTCCACGTCGAGCACGCCCGCCAGGCTGTACGGCTGGTTGGCGATGATGCCGATGCTTTTGCCAGCCAGCCGGGCGAAACCGACCACGATATTCTCGGCGTAGCGATCGTGGATCTCCAGGAAGCTTTCCGGATCGATGATCCCGCGGATCACCTCACGCATGTCGTAGGGCTGGTTCGGATTCTCGGGCACGATGCCGAGTAGTTCTTCCCGCACCTCGGTGCCCAGGGTGTAGGGCAGGTCGGCGGGCTTCTCCTCGCAGTTTTGGGGCAGGTAGCTGAGCAGGGCACGTAGCTGCTTCAGGCAGAGTACGTCGTTGGCGGCGGTCAGGTGGGTCACGCCGCTCTTGGTCGAGTGAGTAGAGGCTCCGCCTAGTTCCTCGCTGGTCACCTCCTCATTCGTTACGGTCTTAACCACGTTGGGACCGGTGACGAACATGTAGCTCGTGTGCTCCACCATAATGGTGAAGTCCGTCATGGCGGGAGAGTAGACGGCCCCGCCGGCACAGGGTCCCATGATGGCCGACAGCTGCGGGATGACCCCGGAGGCCTGGACGTTGCGGTAAAAGATGTCCGCGTAGCCGCCCAGGGAGCGTACGCCCTCCTGGATGCGGGCCCCGCCGCTGTCGTTGAGCCCGATCAGGGGCGCACCGGTCTTTACGGCCATGTCCATCAGCTTGCAGATCTTCTCTGCGTGGGTTTCGGAGAGCGAACCGCCGAAGACTGTGAAGTCCTGGGCGAAAACATACACCAGCCGGCCCGTGATCGTCCCGTAGCCGGTGACCACGCCGTCGCCGTAGAACACCTGGTCCTGCATATCGAAGTCGGTGGTGCGGTGGGTGACCAGCGCGCCGACCTCCTCGAAGCTGCCCGGGTCGAGCAGCAGGTGCACGCGTTCGCGGGCCGTCAGCTTTCCTTTCTCGTGCTGCTTGTCGACGCGGTGGGCGCCGCCGCCCTCGCGGGCCTGCTCCAGTTTATCCTGTAGAATCTCGAATTTTGTCATGGCGGGGCTAGATTATCAGTGGCGGCTGAGCCAGGCGGGACTGCCGGAGGCGGGTACGCTGAGTTGCTGCGTACGCTGGTGATAGAGGTGGGCGGCGAAGAGGGCCGCGACGCGCGAGACCTCCGCGTCCGCTTCCGCAATGGCCTCCGGGGTGAAGTGCCGCTGTACGAATTTGGTGTCGAAGTCGCCGGAGCGGAACGGTTCGCTGGTGAAGACGAAGCGCCCGAAGGGCAGGGTGGTTTCGATGCCCTCGATGTGGAACTCTCCAATCGCGTCGAGCATCTTCTCGATCGCCTCGGCGCGGGTGGCCCCGTGGGTGATCAGCTTGGCGATCATCGGGTCGTAGTGGATGGGGATGTCCATTCCCTCCTCAAATCCGCCGTCGACGCGGGCGTGCTCCGGTACTCGGTAGGTCGTCAGCCGCCCGATGCTCGGCAGGAAGTTGTTCTGCGGGTCTTCGGCGTATACCCGCAGCTCCAGGGCGTGGCCGTCGATCCGGAGGTCGTCCTGGGTAAAGGCCAGTTCTTCCCCGCGGGCCACGCGGATCTGCTGCTCCACCAGGTCGATGCCGGTGATGAGTTCCGTGACGGGGTGCTCCACCTGCAGGCGGGTATTCATCTCGAGGAAGTAGAAGTTGTGCTCCTCGTCGAGGAGGAACTCCACGGTGCCCGCCCCGACGTAATCGCAGGAGCGTGCCACTTTCACCGCGGCCTCGCCCATCCGGCGGCGGAGCGCGGGTGCAACGACGGCGGAGGGCGCCTCCTCCACGACCTTCTGGTGCCGCCGCTGGATGCTGCAGTCGCGCTCGAAGAGGTGCACGCAGTGGCCGTGGGTGTCGGCGAGCACCTGCACCTCGATGTGGCGGGGCGAGCCGATGTACTTCTCGATGAAGACCGACCCGTCGCCGAAGGCATTTTTGGCTTCGCTGATCGCGCGCTGCATCTGCTCCTCCAGTTCCTCCGCGTTTTCGACCACCCGCATGCCCTTGCCACCGCCGCCGGCGGCGGCCTTGATGAGGATGGGGAAGCCTACCTCGGCGGCCACCTCCCGGGCGCGGGCGGGGTCGTCGACGGCCTCGTCCAGTCCGGGCACCATCGGGATGTCATAGCTGCTCACGGTATCCTTCGCGGCGAGTTTGTTGCCCATCACCTCGATGGCGTGGGGCTTCGGACCGATAAAGATGATACCGGCGTCCGCCACGCGGCGGGCGAATGCGGCGTTCTCGCTCAGGAAGCCGTAACCGGGGTGGATGGCATCGGCCCCCGTATCCCGGGCGGCGGCGATGACCTTGTCCATGTCCAGGTAGGACTGCGCGGAGGGGGCGGGACCGAGGTGCACCGCCTCGTCGGCGAAGCGTACGTGGGGCGCGTTGCGGTCGGCGTCGGAGTACACCGCTACGGTAGCGATGCCCATGCGGCGGGCGGTACGCATCACGCGCAGGGCGATTTCGCCGCGGTTGGCGATCAGGATCTTCTTCATTGCATTTCGATTAGCAGCTGTCGCTTGTCGACGGCCTCGCCTTCCGTTACATGGACGGTCTTCACCGTGCCGGATCCCTCGGCCTTGATGACGTTCTCCATCTTCATGGCCTCCAGTACCAGCAGGGGGGTGCCGGCCTCGACCTCGTCTCCCTCCGCTACCATCAGCTGCAGGATCAGCCCCGGCATGGGAGCGGTGACGTCGTCGTTCTGCTGGCTGACGGAGGTGGCCAGTCCCAAGCGGGCTACGGTGCGGTCGTAGGCGTCCGCCAGTTGGACGGTGAACCTCTGGCGGTCGACGCTCACCGTCACCATCTTCCGGTAGGGGTCGGCGTCGATCAGTTCGCAGACGTAGCTGCGGCCGTCGAGCAACAGGTGGTACTTGCCGGCAAAGGGGCCGCTGAGATCGATATTGGCCAGCACCTCGCCCGGCACATCGTAATCGGTCTCCGCAACCGTAGCGGTATAATTTTCCATAGAGGGGAACCTAATTCATTTGACAAACAACGGCAAATTCGCCCATCAACGTGCCTGCATCCGGATGCCGGCGTCCATACGTACGGTCGTACCGTTGAGGTAGTTGTTCTCCACGAGTTGCTGCGCCAGTTGCGCTACCTCGTCGGGCTTGCCGAGGCGGGTGGGGTAGAGCGGTTGCTGCGACAGGGAGTCGAACACCTCGGTGGGAAAGGCATCGAACATGGGAGTATGGATGAGCCCCGGAGCGATAGCGTTGACGCGGATGCCGTTGCGGGCCAGGTCGCGGGCCATGGTGAACGTCATACTCACCACGCCGCCCTTCGAGGCGCTGTAGGCCGCCTGTCCGATCTGCCCTTCGTAGGCTGCTACGGAGGCGGTATTGATGATGACCCCACGGCTGCCGTCGTCGTCGAGCGGCTCGTTGTTGGCCATGGCGTAAGCCGCGATGCTGGCGACGTGGAAGGTGCCGATGAGGTTGATGGAGATCACCTTGGCAAACATGGCGGGATCGCCGGGGCCGTCGCGGCCGATGGTCTTGACGGCCGGCGCGATACCGGCGAAGTTGCAGCAGACGTGCAGGGCGCCAAAATCGGCCACCACCGCGTCTACCGCGGTTTGTACGGACGCGGCGTCGGTCACGTCGACCCGGTAGAAGGCGGCCCGCTCGCCGAGCTCGTCGGCAATTCGGGTTCCGGCGTCCTGGTTCAGGTCGAGCAGCGCCACGCGTGCGCCGAGCCGGTGAAAGCGCCGGGCGGTCGCCTCGCCGAGGCCGGAGGCGCCGCCGGTAATGAGGGCGGTAGAGTCCTTTAGGTTCATGGCCGCAACCTACGAAAACTAACGCCGACGGCGGCGGAAGGCGGAAAATCGGACCGTGTTCACGGCGGGACACATTAAGTCGGAGCTAATGTCGCTTCGGCAAGGCAGCCTACGCTTGGGTAATAAATTCTCAACGTCGGCAATCCAGCCCCCCCTTCCCTCCGTACTTACCCACAAACCAAAACGCCTTATGAAGACACCAACTTCTACATCGCGGGTCGTAGCCGACCGGGACCCCCAGGGTCGCCGGCGCTTCCTGCGTACCTCCGGGATGACCCTCGCCGCCGCCGGCCTTTTCCTCGCCGGATGCGCCGACGACGACGATCCGATCATGATGAACGAAACTGTTAACCTCGGCTCCGGGGATATCGGGATCCTCAACTACGCCTACGCCCTCGAGCAACTCGAGGCCGCCTTCTACGCCCAGGTACTCCAGGGAGATTACTACGCCAGCGCCGACAACGAAGAGAAGGACATTCTGGCCGATCTGGAAGCCCACGAGCGCGCCCACGTCGACTTCTTCCGTGCCGCCCTGGGTTCCTCGGCCATTCCCGGACTGGAAGTGGACTTCAGCAGCATCGATTTCAACAGCCGCAGCAGCGTACTCGGCACCGCCCAGGTCTTCGAGGACCTCGGCGTATCGGCCTACAACGGTGCCGGCCGCCTGATCATGAACCCCGACTACCTGGTAGTCGCCGGCAAGATCGTGAGCGTCGAAGCCCGCCACGCCGCCGCCATCCGTAGCATCAATATCGGTACCCCCACCGCCTTCGCCAACAGCGACGTGGTGGACAGCAACGGGCTCGATGTTGCCCGGACCCCCAGCCAGGTCCTCTCCATGGCCGGTTCCTTCATCCTTACCCCCATCGACGCCAGCGGACTGCCGCAGTAGTCGCCCCAAATAAACGACCATGAAACTCCTCAAGCTTTTCAACCAATTCGAATCCCTGGCCAGCGCCGAAGCGGCCCCGACCACCCGGCGGGCGGCCTTCGGTGAGGTCGGACGTACGCTCGGCAAGGCGGCCACCGTGGCCCTGCCCCTGGCGGCCTTCCTGAAGCCTACTACGGCCTTCGCTCAGACGAGCGGCAACTCCGTTATCGAGGTGCTGAACTACGCCCTTACCCTCGAGTACCTCGAAGCCGAGTTCTACCAGATGGGACTGGACGCCAACAGTCTGCTGACCGGTGACATGCGCGAAACCGTAGCCCTCATCGCCCGGCACGAAGCCGACCACGTGAACTTTCTCCGTACCGCCATCAGCGGATCGGGTGGTACTCCCATCGACAAGCCCGAATTCGACTTCACCGCCGGCGGCATGTTCCCCACCTTCTCGGATACGCCCACCTTCCTGGTCCTTGCCCAGGCTTTCGAGGACACCGGCGTCCGGGCCTACAAAGGTCAGGCCACCAGCCTGATGGGCAACGGTGACGTACTCACCGCCGCCTTGCAGATCCACTCCGTCGAGGCGCGCCACGCTTCCGAAATTCGCCGGATGCGCGATTCCAAGGGCTGGATCACCGGCAGCATGAACTCCACCGGAGTTGCCGCCGCCGACGGTGTGTACGCGGGCGAGAATAACGTCACCCACCTCGGTCTCGACGTGACCACGGTAACCCAGGTCAACCGCGACCGTGTCACCCAGGCCTGGGACGAGCCCCTCACCATGGAGGCCGTCCTAGAAATCGCCAATCCTTTCCTGGCCTGATCCGACGAGTAACCTGATGATAAGCGCGCGTCGCCCCCCGGGGTGGCGCGCGCTTTTTTTGTCCGGACCTGCCTGCCGGGCCGGGATTTCGGGTGAAAAAGCAGCAAAAGCGGGGTGTTTGATCGGATAGTGCAACACCTAGCGCGTAAAGTACTATCGCCCGTGGGCGAAAAGAATACACCTTAGCTGCTGATCCGCGGGCAGGGTCAGGTGGCAACCCACCGGGCCGCCACTACCGCGGATCGACCGCGTGTGTAAGCGGATTTACTGGATGTTCTTAAAAACTTCTAACATGCATTTTCGCGCGCCGGGCCTTATGCCCGTCGCGCTTTTTCGTTTACAGAAGTTCACCGCACCCGCGCGCCGCCGCCGCACCTGTTTATCCGCCCAGTCCGACGTCGAGGGTCATCATCACGATGAAACCCAGGACGAAGCCCAGCGTGGCGATGTCGGTGTTGCTCTCGAGCTGGGTCTCGGGCACAACCTCCTCGATGACCACGAAGATCATCGCGCCCGCCGCGAAGGCCAGGGCGTAGGGCAGCAGGGGCGTGAAGAAGCTGACGGCTACCGCACCGGCCACGGCCGCCACGGGCTCGACGGCCGCGGAGAGCTGTCCGTACCACCAGCTCTTGAAGGGCGAGACCCCCTGCCGCCGCAGGGGCATGGACACGGCCAGTCCCTCCGGAAAGTTCTGAATACCGATGCCCAGCGCCAGGGCCACGGCCGCCCCGATGGAGGCCCCGGGCATACCCGCCGCCACGCCGCCGAAGAGCACCCCGACCGCCAGCCCCTCGGGAATATTGTGCAGGGTGATGGCCAGCACGAGCAGGGTAGTGCGCCGCCAGGGGGATTTGACGCCCTCCTTCTCGGTTTCGTCGAAGTTGATGTGCAGGTGGGGCAGCACCTTATCCAGTCCGAAGATGAATAGCGCGCCCAGCGCAAAGCCCACCGCCGCGGGCAAAACCTTGGCAAAGCCCTCGCCCGGACTCATCTCGATCCCCGGCGCGAGCAAGCTCCAGAAACTGGCCGCCACCATCACGCCGCCGGTAAAGCCCAGGGCACCGTCGAGCAGCGTCCGGTTCATGCCCCGGAAGAAGAACACCAGCGCCGCCCCCGCCGCGGTGAGGATCCAGGTGAAGAGGGAAGCGTACAACGCCGCCAGGATGGGATCGATGGCGGTCAGGTAGTCGACAATGGCTTGCATACGGCGAATGGGGTTATGCTACAAATCTAAGTTAATAGTTTGATAAGGCTAACACTTGGAGGTCACTTTTATACCACGTTACGGCGGCGGGTGGCGGTTGCCTCCGGAACTTCCTATCTTTGTGGCGTGCGACAGCAACCCATCCGCTCAGTTTACTGCCGGTTTCGGACGACGGTACGCGTCGGCTGGCTGGCGGTCCTCACCGCGGTGCTGACGGGCTGTAACGACTGTGACGATTGTGAGCCGATGCCGACCTACGCCTTTTCGGTGGTCAATACGACCGATCAACCGCTGGCGTTAATCTTTTACCTGGACCCGCAACTCGTTCCCGCCGGACGGGAGCGGGTGGTAGTGCCCGCGACCGGCGAAGTGCGCTTGTTGGACATCGTGTCATTTAGCGCCGGCGGTGCCCTCACCTTTTTTCCGGCGGAAATCACCGGTGGGCGGGGAACCTACGACAGCCTGGCCATCGAAAGCATCACCGACCGGACGGTTCTCGACCCGTTCAGGTGTGAAGATCCCCGTAACGCACTCTGCATCGAGAACTACGAGCGTACGGAGAGTGATAAGGTGGTTAGCTACAACCTGTACCTCGGGGATTAATCCCTTGGTCGTGGCAAGCATCCGCTCCGCAAAATTGTGGCGCACAACTTTTGCGCCCTTACTTACCCAATCAATTCGTCCCGCATCCGCTACCCATCCCAACGTACCGCCCTCTCTTTGCTGGTCGTTGCGGGGGTGCTTCTTTGGACGGTCAACCTCGCGTACGCCCGGCCGCTATTCCTAGACGAGGCCAACGTCGCCCGCAACCTCTACGACCGGGGTTTCGCGGGGCTGTTTCTTCCGCTGGACCACGAACAGTACGCTCCACCCCTCTACCTGGTACTTACCAAAGGGCTGGCGGAACTCTTCGGTTACGGGGAGACCGTGCTGCGGTTACCGGCCTTCGCGGGGGGATTGCTGGCGATCTACGGGCTGTACCGAGCGGCCCACTCCCTGGGGCTTGGCTACTGGACGCTCCTCCCGCTGGCGCTGCTGTTCACCAACCCCACCGTACTTCGCTTCGTGGGCGAAGTGAAGCCCTATGGCCTCGACCTCGGGATCGCCGCCTGCCTGTTGGCGATGTACTTAGGGGGGCGGCCGCGCTGGCAGTGGTTGGTTGTGGGCGTGGTTTCCCCGTGGTTCTCCCTGCCCGCCGCGTTCGTGCTGGCGGCCGTCGGACTGGCGGGGCTGGTGCACGACCGCCGGTGGGTCGTACCTATCGGAGGGTGGCTGGCGTCCTTCGCCATACTGTACTTCAGCGTGCTGCGGCAGTCGGTCGGGAGTACGTACCTCGACGATTTCCACGCCGTCTATTTCTTTCCCCTGCTCCCCACCGTCGGCAATCTCCAGATCGCCGGCGATCAGGCGTGGAACCTGCTGCGGTTGTTGTTCGGATACACGGCGGTGTCGCTGCTCTGGGGCGGATTGCTGGTCGTTGCGGGCGTGCTGCGGTTCCGCCTGCGTTACCTTTTTCTGGGGCTGCCGCTACTGTTCGCGGTCGCGTCTTCAGCCTTTCACTTCTACAGCCTCATCGACCGCTTGATGTTATTTGCCCTGCCGGGCCTGTGGTTGCTCATCGCGCTCTCTGCCCGCAGCCTGTACCGGCAGTTGCCGAGCGTGCTGCGGATTGCCTTCCTGGCGGCATCCCTGGTCGCGCTGGGCGGTACGAACGTGGTAGGCGCCTACTACCGCCCGCTGACCTTCGGCGACGGCCGGGCCCTGGCGGCCCTGGCGGAGGCCCATCCCTACCGGGCGAATTCGTTGGCCAGGCCGGTCCTGGACTATTACCTGCGGATCCATTCCGCGGCTCCGGGTGAGCGTGCGCCGGCGCGGCCGGGGGATACGGGAGAAGTATACTGGCTGTACGACGTAGCTACCGCTCCGGCAGTACGCGCAACCCTCACGGCCGACAGCCTGCGGCTGACCGGTCGTGGGTGCGTGCTGACCAAAATCGAACTGTTTCGTGCCGCCGTACTGCGGGTGCGGTGTCCGCCGGGGGAGGAGTAAGGGTGTTCCGCTCCGTCGATAAGCCGGGGGTGGATATAAGCCCTCCGACGCCCTGCCTGGGCAGAAAACCGCAACGGGTACACCCCCTCCGGTACTGCGGTGATGCAGCTAGTAGACGATACGCCGGCAACTGCTTGCCCCGACCAGCCCCCGCCCCTCCTCCAGGTTGTTGGCCACCGTGGTCGGTTCCGCGAAGGGATTGTCGTTGTTGTTGCGGATGGCTTCCAGGGTCAGCAGGTAGTCGTAGGTCGCCTGGGTAATCTGGCAGACGTTGATCGTTAACTCATAGCCGTTAGCGGACGTCCCGGCGAACGACTCGCCGGTGAGGGTGGGCCCCAGGACATCGCGCCCGTGGATGAAGTCGTAGATGTCCCGCTGCACGTCGTCGGGCTGGGTTTCGTATACCTGATCCCGGAACAGCATATAGTAATCGTCCTCCCCGGGCCCGTTCGGCCACAGCGGCCGGACGCGCCGTTCCTGGTCGTTGCTCACGTCCTCCAGGACGATGGAGTCGCGCGCGATCGCCAGTTCCGGGATGGTGGTCCGCCCCCGTGCGGTGAGCCCGTCCCACTCCGCGACCACCTCGTAGGTCGCTCCGGCCTCCAGGGTGAACCCCTCCACCGGGAGTACGTAGCAGTTAAAGCCGCCCAGCGCCCGGAACGTCAGGGGGAAACTGCCCGTCGGCCCGTTCAGGGTTACCCGCGCCTCCGTGACCAAGCCGCCGCGGGGGTAGTCCGCGGGTGGATCGCCCACGGCGGGGGCGGTGACGTAAACGTCGGCGCGGACAAAGGAGTCCTGAGGAAACAGAATCGTCTGCAGCACCAGGCTACGCGCGAAGGGCAGCTCGTCCAATTCGATCTCCCGTTCGAAGAACTGGGTGCACCCCGTGGCGAGCAGGGCGACGGACAGGAGGGAAACGGCGGTCAGGAAGCGCATGGGCTAGAATTCAAAATTAAAGGAGAAGGAGGGGATCACCGGAAACAGCGCGTGCCGGACCAGCCGGTAGCCGTTGCCGCTCCGCCACGTACTGACGTAGAAGGGGTTGGCCCGGCTGTAGGCATTGTAGAGGCCGAGTTCCCAGACAATCTTGCCCCACTTCGGCGCGCGCAGCCAGCGCAGGGCCACGTCCAGCCGGTGGACGGGGGCCATGCGGTAGTTGTTGCGAGACTCGTAGTCGCTCAGATCGTAGTCCGCGTAGCCGAAGCCCGGCGTGGGTCGGTAGGAGTAGCGACTCAGGGGCACCGAGGTCGGCACCCCGCTGCCGTAGGTCCAGTTGGCGGACAGCAGCAGATTGGGCCGCAGGTCGTAACGGGCGGTGAGCGTGAGGTCGTGGCGGCGGTCCTGGGCGGCGGGGTAGTAGTGGCCGTCGTTGACGCCCGCCAGCTGCTCCTCGACGCCGGACAGGGTGTAGGCCAGCGTGGCCCGCAGCCGGGCCGACGCGTAGGTCGCGCCCAGCTCGAGCCCGCCGGCCCGCGCGCGGCCGGTGGTGAGGTTGTCGACGATGTCGATGCGGTCGGCCTTGCCCGGATCGCTGATGGCGTCGAGCAGAAAGAAGCTGGCCCCGTTCTGGTAGCCGATGATGTCGGTAAAGCGCCGGTAGAAGACCGCAGCCGACAGCGACCAGCGGCGTTCGGCGGGACTCCAGGCGGTACCGACCGAAACCTGCTGCCCGGCCTGGGGACGTACCTCCTCCGACGCGGGTATCCAGAGGCTGGTCGGCAGGCTGGGCCCGGAATTCGAGAGCAAATGCAGGTACTGCCGCGTGTAGGCGTAGCCGAGGGTGGCCGTCCAGGCGGACCGCCAGCGGTAGCTCAGGCTGAGCCGCGGTTCGGCGGCCGCGTAGCTGCGCCCGCCGCGGGGCGTGAAGCGGGTGAAGCGTAGGCCGTAGTTGGCCGTCAGGCGGGGGGAAAGCGTCCACTCGTCCTCGAGGTAGGCGGTCAGTTCTAGGGCGCGTACGGTATCGGCGCCGTCGGCCCGGCCGCCGTCGGTGGCGAGGTTCTCGGCCCGGGCGGAGAGGTCGAAGTCGTGGTCGGTGACCGACAGCCCCGTCCGCAGGGTGTGGCGGTTGGAGAGGAAGTAGTCGAGGTCGGCCTGCAGGCCGAGGTCGCGGATGCCACTGCGGTAGGTGACGCGGTAGAGCCGATCGCGGGTGACCTCCTCGTTCTCCACCGTAAAGGCGAAGGCGGTGCGCAGCCCCGTCACGTTCAGGAAGGCGCGGTCGCTGAGCTGGCGGTTGTAGCGGACGGTCAGGGTGCGGTTGCCCCAGGCGAAGCCGTCGGTCTGCACGTAGTCGCCGCGCTGGTCCCGGAAGGCAAAGCGGTCCTGTCCC
Source organism: Lewinella sp. IMCC34183 (assembly GCF_003390915.1). Taxonomy (GTDB): domain Bacteria; phylum Bacteroidota; class Bacteroidia; order Chitinophagales; family Saprospiraceae; genus Neolewinella. The sequence continues at coordinate 189,449 of NZ_QMEM01000001.1, forward strand.
AGGTAGCCGCTGACGAAGAATTGCTGCCGGTCGTCCGGGCGGTAGTTGACCTTGAAGTTGCCGTCGTAGAAGTAGAGCTTATCGTCGCCGCCGCTGGCCAGGTTGTAGAGGGCGTCTAGGTAGGTGCGGCGGCCGGAGACGAGCACGCTGACCTTCTCTCCGGTGCCGACGGGCCCTTCCAGCGTCAGCCGGGAGGTGAGCAGCCCGATGCCGCCCCGTCCGTGCCACGCTTTCCGGTTGCCCTCCTTCATGCGGAGGTCGACCACCGAGGAGACGCGCCCCCCGAAGCGGGCCGGGTACTGGCCTTTGTAGAGGGTCACGCCCTGCAGGGCATCCGGATTGAAGACCGAAAGGAAGCCGAAGAGGTGAAAGGCGTTGTAGACGGGCGCCCCGTCCAGCAGGATCAGGTTCTGCCCGGGGGTGCCGCCCCGCACGAACAGGCCCCCGAACCCCTCGCGGGGGTTGCCGACGCCCGGGAGCAGCTGCAGGGACTTGAGTACGTCTTTCTCCCCCAGCAGGACCGGATTGTCGGCGATTTGCCGGGGATCGAGCTGGTGGACGCCCCCACTGGCGCGGGTGGCGGCGGCGTATTCCGCCCGTACCTCCACGGTGGAGAGTTGCTGGCCGGCGGGCGCGAGTGCCAGGTTTAGCCGTTCTTCGGAGCTGCGCCGGATAGTGACCGTATCGCTGCGGAAGCCCAGGTAGCTGAACACCGCGCGGTCGGCCGTCAGGGTAGCGGGGATGGTGAGGCTGTAGAAGCCGTAGGCGTTGGTCTGGGTACCGATGCCGGTGGCGCCGGCGAGGTATACGTTGACCCCGGCGAGCTGCTCACCGGAGGTGGCGTCCGTGACGGTACCGGAAAGGGTGGTCTGGGCCGCCAGGGGGAGGGTGGCCAGTAGTAGCAGGATGATACGTAGCATCGCCTAGCGCTTGACGGCCGTGATGGATACGTCGTACTCGCGGTACCCCGCGATAGAGTCCCTGGATAGCGCAAACTCATTCGTGTACATCTTCAGCACTTCCTTGTCGAGCTCAAAGACGAAACGGGTATGAATGGACCGGTTCAGGTCGGTATCAATCTCCCACGTTTCTTCGGTGAGGGGCCGAAAAACGATGTAATCGGGCCCGGTCCGGGTGGTTTCAATACCGTATTGATAGTCGTAAACGGTACCGTTGGCGTCGACGATGGTCACCGGGCACCGTTGCCCGTTCCGGTTATCGCGCAGGTCGCATTCCGCAAACTGAAAGGTGGGGGATGCTCTAAACAGGACGCTGTCGGTAGCGGGCGCCGTGACGACGAAGGCGGTGGTCTCGAAGGTGCCCGCGATGCGGTTTAGGGCTTGTTGCTCCTCGGAGCAGGCGGATAAAACGAATACGACAAACAGGGAAAGTAGCAGTGTACGCATGGGGGTGTGGGTTTTTGGTGGGTTCGGCTACAAGGTAGTCGGTCGGTAGCCCGCGAAGGTTTTCGAAATCTTAAGAGTCTTAAGTAAAACGTTAAGGTGGTCGGGGTAGTCTTCCGGTCGCTTCGCCGGACGCGCTTGCCGTAGCCACCCCGCCACCCCGGTCCGAACTATCTTGCCCGCAATCCCTTACCCGTGACCGACCCTGACCAGATCAAACAGCAGCTCCACCAGGCCTGCGTCGATGACGTGGAGCGGCGCATCGCTACCGTCCGGAATATACTGGACGGCATCGCGGGCTCCCGCGCCAACGAAACCAAGAGCAGCGTCGGCGACAAGTACGAGACCGGCCGCGCCATGCTCCAGCGCGAGGAGGCCCAGGCCCGGCAGCAACTCGCCCAGGCCCTCGAGCAGCAGCGGGAGCTCACCGCTATTCGGCGGCTACCCGCCAGCGACCGCGTGGCGCGCGGCAGCCTGGTGGTCACCGACCGCGGCAGCTACTATCTGGCCAAGGGCCTGGGTAAGGTGACGGTGGCGGGGGCGGTGTACTACTGCGTGTCGCTGCAGTCGCCGGTCGGACAGGCGCTGCTGGGGCGTGGGGTGGGGGAGGAGGTTTTGTTTGGTGGCTTGTACGCTTCCCCAAAAGTGCAACCATCCAAAAGTAGAACTAACCCTAAATTAGTTCACCCGTCAAAAGTGGTTTTACCATGCGGAAAAGCAAGTTTACCCCCACCCAGAGGCTTGAGATCTCGGCCCGGCACGACGCCGGGACCAGCGTAGCCGATCTCTGTCGCCAGCATCAGATCAGCGCGGCTACCTTCTACAAGTGGAAGAAGGAACAGGCCGAGGAGGCCGATGAGACGAAGCGCCGGCTCAAGCAGCTGGAGGCGGAGAACGCCCGGCTGAAGAAGATGTACGCCGAACTCAGTATTGATCACGGCATCCTGTCAGATGGTTATGCCATGCTAAAAAAGTGGCAAGCCCAGGACGCCAAGAAGCAATGATCGATCAGATCAGGCAGCAGCGTCGGCAAAGTGTGCGCCGCAACTGCCGCGTCTTGGGCTTTCGCCGCCAGACCTACCATCACCGCCGCCTGGGCTTTCGCTTCGAAGAGCGGGACTGGGAGTTGCAGGATTTACTGGAGCGTACCGCCCAACGCTTCCTGGCCTGAGGCTTCTGGATGATCTTTTACTACCTGCGTAATCAGGACCACGTCATCAATCATAAACGGGTCTACCGGATCTGGACCGCATCGGGACTTCACCTACGCTTACCACCCAAGCGCGCCCGGATCCGGCGGGAATACCGGGAACTGTTGCCTCCCGACGGGATCAACGAGGGCTGGGCGATGGATTTTGTCAGCGATTGGGTGGTCGGTCCGCAGCAACAGCCGGTGCGGATCATCAACGTGATGGACGAAGGTTCCCGCAAGGCGCTGTGGACGGAGGCTTATCCCAGTATCTCGGCGCGTAAGCTGATCGAAGTACTGGATCAATTACTGGGAGTCCGCGGGTGCCCCGCTTACCTACGGTGTGACAACGGCCCGGAGTTCATCAGTCATCAATTACGGCAGTGGGCCGCAGACCACGCTATCGAACTCAAACACATCCAACCCGGCAAGCCAAGCCAGAACGGGCTGATCGAGCGCCTTAACAAGACGCTGCGGGTTGAGTGCTTGAATCAGTGCTGGTTCGCTAGTCTGGATGAGCTCAACGACCAGCTCCAGCAGTGGTCACTGACCTACAACTACGATCGACCCCACCGGAGCCTGGGTTACCAGAGCCCGGAATCCTACGAAATTGCCAACGAGAATTTCTACTTTAGAGTGGTTGCGGCTTAGGGGAAGCGTACAACCCCGCCCGGCCATGAGGTGGCTCGTGCCGTGACCTGCTGCCTTGGTAGTCCATCAGCGTGCTGAGCGATAGTTGGGTTCGTAAACGTGTCGGTCCTGGGTGCGCACGATCCGTCTAAGTCGGACGCGGCTCGGGTGGGGCACATCGGGTTCCAGGTGGTGAACAGTTCATCCAATAGGACCTTGGTACGGGCGCGCCAGCGCTGCACCCCGTCCAAAGAAAGGGTGGCAGCTTAATCGCCAATTTTTGTAGTTTCTACGAGTTTCACCAACATGTGTCTTTTTTTTATTCTAAAATTAAGCATATGATATATTCACTAGCGCGCACTCTTGTGCTTATGTGTTTTTTGTTTGGATGCGATGAAAGCCGAATACATCAGGAGAATGAAGTAACCGGGTATTGGAGCCTTATTGATACGGTAGGGGGGGCTTGTAACTATTATGAATTATCCATTGAGAAGCTGGAGGTAAATGGCAGAGCGTCATTTTACTGGAGAGTCTTTGACGGTCCTGAACCGTTGTTTCAGTACAATGCGATTATTGACAACGAAAAAGTTTGCTTGATAGAACCGGATACATGCTTCCTATATCGCCTGGTGAATCCTTCACGATTAAGCCTTGGCACTGATTCTCACGAAGTTTACTGGAATAGGATATCGAGCGAGAAAGATAATTCCTATTATGATCGGTTTCAAAGCAGACTTCCTAATTGTTTTGAGCGGTGAGGAAGTTTCCTCTGGACGTATGTAGACTTGTCGCTGACGCTGACCCCACCCCTAACTCCCTCGACGACCATCGTCCTCACCCGTATCACCCAGCCGGCGGCGTCCGGGAAGTGACCAACCCTTTCGAGGTGGTGTTGGTGTACATTGATGTAGACAATGACGGGGAGCTGGCCCCGCTGTCGTTTACGTACTTGACGAATCCGGAGTACCGATTTGCTCGTGCAAAATACGGGCGGATTGTAGGTAATGGGCGCTCCGGCAGCATCTGTCATCCACTTGCAGAAACGGTGGTATCCGGGAGCGTACTTTGTAGGTGCTAATGGCGCCTGCGCGTCGGTTACCCAGGGGCCGTAGGGTGGGGAAGCGCACCACCCCGAAGCTGCCGGTCCGGTACGTGTAAAAAAGACCAAGGCAAAACACAAATCTTCCGACCCATGAAATTCAGGACCTGCCTCTTTCTCCTGCTTAGTATCATCGCGTCGTCCGTAGGGGCCCAACCAGCCGTCCAGACCGAAGACAATTTGTTCTGGCAACCCACGGTGGTACTCGCCTACGCCGATTTTCAGTCCCCCTCCGACGCAGACTGTGTGCAGGTCAACGAAAAGTACGGCCTGCAGCTGTCCGCTACCATTCAGCTCCGGGGCATTGTGGACGTTCCGGAATCGCACTTGTCGAAGAAGATCAAGCGCAGGACAGGGGATGACAAGGGATATTTAGCCCCCGTATTCTGTAAGCACTGCTCCTGCATGCTGTCGGAGGACTCTACCGAACTGGTCGTGTATCAGCTGCTGTTTGACGTTGCCGAAATGACTGCCCGCGGCGCGCGAAAGGAACTGCTCGAGACGCAGGACCAACTGAAAATTAATAACGTGAACGCCACCTTCTTTACGACCGTCAAGAACAAATGGGACGAACGAATGCGGGGCACCTGGGCCTCCATTTACCAGGAGGTGTTGATCCAGCAAAAGGAGGGTGCATACGCTGAGTGGCGGTCCCTGGTGGACGAGATTCTGGCCGATATGCAAGACTACGCGACCCAGCCGGATGACATCGAACGATTCATCGCCGGGGAGCCGATTATGGAGGGCTACGTGCAGGCCGAGACGATCATCGGAGACCTGGAGAAGGAGTAGGTAAAGGATGGGGATGGTGGCAAGGTATAGGTGTATCGCGCTACCCGTTTGCTGCAATACGCCTACAAGCAGCTGCATCCAGCCACCCTGATCGGTCTTTACTCTGCTAAGAGATCATAAATGGTAGCAAGGTCCGTTTGCGTCGGGGAGCCTTGCCGTTCACCGGTAAGCGCTTTACATTACCCTTAACAAGTCGTCGTAAAATGAGTACCACCCAAGCTGAAGTCAAAACGTGGCTGATCTCTGAAGCCGGGGCAGACAAGGTGTACTTCTATATTTCCGGTAAAGAGATTGGCATTCTGAAAGCCCAGACTGGTTATGGTACTACTGCGCCGGCCAACCCCGATGGCTTACCCCACGGAACGAAGAAGAAAACGATTCCCTTTTCCTACATCCGCTACGTGGAATCCCATGAGGATAAACGTGAAGTAGTCGTTCACTATAAAAAAGAGAGTAAGCTCACGTATGACTTCAGCAGCGTCATCCAAACGGATGAAGTCATGCAGCACCTACTCGACCATGACAAGGTAGTGAAATCCACTACGGGCCAGGACAGTTGGCTCAGGGTCATTCGCAAACCCCTGCTTGCGCTACTGGGTCTGGGAGGGTTACTAGGGTGGGGGTACCTCACCGCGGTTCAGCTGGAGAACGGTGAGTACTTTCGGCAGCACTTCGTAGTGGTGCTTCTGGTGGCCGGGATCGGCACGGAGTGGCTGAGCATCATCCTGCCTGCGGTGGTAGGTATTCTCTGCCTCCGGATCGGTTACCTAATCCGGAATAACGCGGAAATACACCGAGTCTACTTTCGCCTGAAATAAGGTGCCGCCCCTTCCACTGCCGGCTAAGATCACTTTAGCACGACCGGAGGATACGGCGCTACAACCGATCAGGAAGGGGGATAGTCATTCAGTTGTCCCGATTGGTGGATCGTACCTGAGTTCTAACTGATGCTCTAATCTGATCTTTTCCCCCCCAACGGTATTGGCAAAAGCCCTTATTAAGAATACCCCCCAGCCATTCATCCTCATTCTGAAGTTCTGACTCTTATTAGTTTTCACCTTTCGTGGGTTGGGAAAGGTTGGATGCAGGACATACTCTACGGAGATGACGGTATCAATGTCCCCCGAACCATCGTCCTCCAGGAATACGGTCCAATCCCAGCGGTCGTTACCCTGATATTCCCAATCGTTTCTTAAGCGTAAATGCATAGTTCTCTTTCTAAACTATTTTCAACGTTTGGTGCAGGAATTGGGGACTAAAGTAATCACTTTCCCACTGCTTTTCGGAGCCCTTTACCCGGATCTGGATATAATCGCTTGAATTGATTCCATGAATCGTCGCCACAATCCCCCCGGGCTCTCTGCGCAACGGGATCACCTTTTCCGTGGATTTACCCGTTTGATCGTCGTAAATGATGCACTGGCACGTATACATATCCGGTCTTCCGGATATCTCAGGCTCGCAGCGGATGATTATTTTTAGATTTTGCTGCGCTTTTTTCGGCTGGTTTTCAATTGCCTTTAATTTTTCAATTTCGCTATACGCCTCGCTGAGTTTGTCCAACAACTTGTCGGTGGTTTCATTCTGGTGTATCCTGTCCTCGATTCTATCGAGCTTTACGTCGGCTTCAGTTAAGCTGTTGATAGTATTTAATAATCCCTGTCTAATGGTGTTTAGCCGCAGGTTCTTGTCCTCACTATCGATTATGCCTTTATTAAATTCATTTTCCACGTAATTGAACCTGCCTTCGATTTGTATCAGCACGTCGAATACGCCACAGTCCGGAGTTATCCTGGGAACTAAAAATTTGAGACATCGATTCATGTCCGTTCTCAGTAAATCCTTAGCTTGGATAATAAAATCTTGTAGATTCATTACTCGGTCTGTTGCAATTACAAAACCAGTGGATACGGTTACCTTGTAGGTCGAGGCAGTTAGCGCTACTAACTTAGCGGTGTGACTTGACCATCCCCCCGGTCCAATATACCAAACATTCAGCTTGCCTAAAAGGCGCCCTGCTAAGGTATCTATAGGAGAACCCCAAGGTCGTCAGCCGTTGAAAGTTAATGCTGGCTACCGTTATTCTGTCCGTTTAGTAATGGAATTAGTAATGATATACTATGGTCAAGTTCAGCACCGGTGTAACTACGAATATGAACCAGGGCGAACTGGGACCCGTAGCTGAATTTACGCGAACTGGGGGGAGCTTGAAGTAAAACAATCGTCAGGTTAAATCAGAGGCCCGTACCCTGACCTGCAGCAACGAACGGCGGTCAGTATATCAGCTTGCATGCTGTCGGAGCCCGGGCTCGTAAGTACGCTTTGGGGACCACAGCCGTACACAACCGTCTAGCTGGCGCAACTAGTAGGTGGGGCCGGTCCTGCTCGGCGGACTTGAAGCTTCCCCGCTCCGTGTCGCCCATCGGTAGTAATGGGGTGAACGCCGATCTTACGCGTCCGCGGCACGGTAGTGGCACCGGCGGCAGTTACGGAGGTTGACAACGTGTGCCACCAGCAGCCCCGCGGCCCCTAGGTACATGATGTAATCGCCGCCGGCCAGGCCGTAGCGTTCGCCCGCCAGGCCCAGCGCCAGCGTGATCCAGCTGAGCGGTGCGAACCGGCGTAGCCAGCGCAGGGAAGTGGAGCGGACAAGGCCCACTACCGCAAATAAGCTGATGAGCAGGAAGGCGATGTCCAGCATGCCCCACCAACCCCCTGCATCGGCGAGCACGGGGACTAGGGCGGCTACGAAGGGCGTCAGCACGCAGTGAATCGCGCACAGCACGCCCGCCGTCACTCCTACCCAGTCGTAATGGGGGGACCGGGCTATCGTGGATCGATTGGACATAGGGAGGAATTAAACGCAACGATGTTGCAATAATGCGTTGACTTTCCGAATTGTTTACGGAATAGTCGCAGCGCTCGGCTGAACGCGCGCGGCAAAGCGCAGGTGCAGTGAACAGCAACTACCGACAGCTTAGCGTGGTCATGCCCCTTCACTGACCCACGAGGAGGAAACCGGGGAAGACCGAACTTCGGGGCTAAGGAACCGGTCCGGCACCGGTGGCGGACCGGTTCCCGTCGGATAGGCAGCGGCTCCCTAAACCAAGGGTGGGGTAGACACCTTTTCTTACTAGCCAAATTGCTCACCGTATGCCACGCCGGAAGACAAAGTCCCAGACTGCCGTTATCGAATTGCTGCAGCGCGAACCCAACGCCCTGAGTCACGACGGCATCACCGCAAAGCTGGAGGAGGAGATGGACCGGGTCACGATCTACCGTATCCTCAACCGCCTGGTCGAAGACGGGCTGGCCCACCGCATTGTCGCCGATGACGGGCGGCAGTACTTCGCAAGCTGCAAGCAGAACTGTGAACACGATCACGAAGCCCACGGCCACCTGCACTTCCGTTGCGTCGTTTGCGACCAGGTGGAGTGTGTTCCCGGCGATGTCAATTACCACCTACCCAACGGCTACCAGGTCGACAATAGCAACATCACGCTCTCCGGAAGCTGCCAGGCGTGCAGCAAGAATGGATAAATAATCGCTCCATCCTTGATGGAGCGTTGGAAAGCAGGTTTATTTGCAACTCAGTTGCATTTATAAGACCTGCCCCATGCTGCTCGCCCAGAACCTGACCAAACAATACGGAAACCATACGGCGCTCTATCCGCTTAACCTGCACGTTCGTCCGGGCGAGGTGTTCTGCCTGCTCGGAGCCAATGGGGCCGGGAAGACCACCACGATTAACCTGTTCATGGGCTTTATCCAGCCGACGGCCGGCAGGGTAGCGGTGAACGGCATCGACGTGACCACTAACGCCGCGGCATCGAAGCGGCACCTTGCCTACATTCCCTAAAACCTCAACCTGTACCCCAACCTGACGGGGCTGGAAAACCTGCGCTTTTTCGCCGGCTTAGCGGATGTTTCCCTGCACCCGCGCGCCGCCGCCGAGCTGTTGCTATCCGTCGGTTTGCTGGCGGACGCCATCCCCCGCCGCATCGCCACCTACTCCAAAGGAATGCGGCAAAAGGTCGGTATCGCCATCGCCATGGCCAAGCGGACGGACAACCTGCTGCTCGACGAACCTACCTCCGGACTGGACCCGCAGGCCAGCAACGATTTCGCGCGGCTCATTGGCGAAATGCGCGACAATAAGGTCGCCGTCCTCATGGCCACCCACGACCTGTTCCGCGCCAAGGAAACGGGTACCCACATCGGCATCATTCGCGGGGGTATCCTGCACCATACCCTGGCCGCCGACAGCATCAAGCTCGACGAGCTGGAGCAGCTCTACCTGGAGACCGTCCGCACCGAGGCTACGCCCTCGCGGTGATTCTGGTACTATCTACATCAATTACTCATCCGGAATTTTCTTTATTCGTAAATCTAATATTAAAGTTCTACTTATCTAAATACTCCTGGCAAAGTCCGCGCTGGGCCTGTGTCAGTTGTCCCTCTCCGGCACCGTACGGGAAACCGGCGGCGACCCGGTGATCGGGGCGGTGGTCAACCTTAGTAGTCCCGACGGAGAATTGAATACCCTCACCGACGCCGACGGACGCTTCCTGTTTTCCGCCCTCGACGACCGGGAGTACCGGTTGCGGGTCAGCTCGATCGTTGCCGGTTACCTGTTTCCGAGCGTGCATGCGCTGCTTTCGCTGAATGCCCTTACCCACTCCGACCTAGCCAACTACCTGGCCTACCAGGACCGCCTGGCCGAATTCCACGAACGGATGCGGCTGGAACTGTACCCGGGCATCTTCCGTGAGGCGGCAGTCTCTACTCAGGGCTGGTCCCGGTATGCCCCGGAAGTCTTCCGGGATAGCAGACCGGTCAACTGGCCGGCGACCGTACTGCCCCTTTTCCTCCCCCATCGTACTGCTGTTGGTGGCCGCGCGGGGAGTCGGGTTACCGTACGGGGCGGCCTGATCTTCGCCAATCACCCCGCCGCGCCCGGCAGCGGCAAGGTGACGCGGGCGTACGCTCAAAAGGAATGGAAACTGGTACCGCCCAATGCTTAGCTTACCGGCCGTATACACAAGGCACGTAGCATGACCCGCATTGGATTCGTAAGACACGGGATTACGGATTGGAACCTCGACAAGAGGGTACAGGGCCACACCGACATTCCCCTGAACGAGAAGGGCAAACTCCAGGCGAAGGCCCTCGCCGGACGCCTGACAAATGAGGATTGGGACCTGATTTACTCCAGTGACTTATCCCGGGCCAAAGAAACCGCCGGGACCATCGCGGAAGCGAAGGGCGTACCCGTCAAACTCGATCATCGACTAAGGGAGATGGACTGCGGAGCGGTCGAAGGGACGACTGCGGCGGAGCGCGTAACACCTCGATCACAACCGTCGTATCCACCGAGACCGGCTGGGATTGTGAGCGCTACAATTGCACGAAGCACTTTGCTTAAAAACCACGAACGGAAAGTGATGCAGGCGGCACCGACGCTAAGCTAAGGTGCCTGAGCTACCAACCGCACGGCCGAAAGGAAACCCGTTCGTCTGACCGCCGCTTTCGCTGCTGGAAGCTATACTAAACTACGGACGGGCTATCACCTACGACGCGCCCGGGTCTGCCCGGCCACTGGCCAACACCAAATTCGAGCGATGGACATTTATGAGATCAACCGGATTTCGCAGGTGGTCATCGGGGGCGTAGCGTTCTTCGGTGGGGTCACGGACGGCCTTACCTTGAATTCCGCCCGGCCCGCCAACGAACGTGCGTCCGCCTGCGTCCACACGAGTAAATCCTACGCGCCATGAAATTCGTCTTCCCCTTGGTTCTCCTCACCCTGGCTGCCTGCACACCGAAGGACCCGACGGTGGGGGGCGGACCGGTCACCGACGAGATTACCCGGGGCGGCCGCTACAACCTCCGCATCGGCAGCCCGCCCGCAACGGTGTACGCCCGCTTACAGGCCCTCGGGCTGGAGAAGACGTTCGACCGGATCAACGTGGCGGCGCGTACACCCTACGGGCACCCGACGGATCTGCCCGTTCCCCTGGGCAATTACGATGTCCTCACCCTGGAGACGACCACCGGGCGGACGGACCGGGTCGTCCTGCAGTTCACCGACCAAATCGTCGACGTGATTGAGCGGGGTGGGGGGCGACTCGATTCCATCCCCCAGTGGCCGGCCGCGCTGCCGGCGTCCCAGGCCGTGGTGCTCGGGGACTCCCTGACTACCTTAGTCCCAAAACTGACCGAACTCTACCGGGAGGAGCCCTACGCCAGCTACGCGCTCATTCTCCCCGATAAGCCGCTGGATCGCCCCTACGACCCGGCCATGGGATCCTACAACGTATGGAACTTTACCTTCTCCGAGGACCGCGACGCGGGGGTGACGGAGCGGCACAACGTCAGCCTCCGCTTTGCCGCGGGCGAGCTGGACGTGATCCGGGTTACGCGGGAGCGGTTCGAGCGCGTCCACTAGTGGGCGCCGGCTACTTCGCCGAAAGCATAAGCGAATTATTTTTTTGCCCAACGGCATGGTGACACCTTGAGCAACGGTGCGCTAACGCCCCGTCGGTTGGGTATTTCCGGGCCTGGGCTACCTTGGGGACGGTGGTCTTGCGCAAGCCGGGCCCTAGCCAGTTTTCGGTATCCAAACAAAACTACTATGCAACATTACCGCAACCGTTGCCAACCCTCAGCCGGAAATTACAGCGGTGTGCTCCTGCTCGTCTTGCTGGCCGGCGCAGGGCTGGGAGCCCAGACCGCCCTGCCCCTGAAGTTTGACGTCGGAGTGGGCCCGCTGGCGAAGGGCTTCCTTGCCGTTGCGGATACCACGCTGTATACCCCGGAGCGGGGCTTCGGACTGATCAGCGAAGCGCCCGTGCGTAGCGTACGGAGATCGGGGAAGGACGCGCTGACCGGCGACTTTCTCACTTCCGACGTGCCATTCTACTTTGTGGTCGATCTGCCCGAGGGGCACTACGACGTTACGCTTACGCTCGGCGACCCGGAAGGGGAAAGCCAAACCACCGTAAAGGCGGAATCCCGCCGACTGATGCTGGAGGGGCTGCGTACCGAGCCCGGCCGCCCCACCTCGGTCACCTTTACCGTCAACGTCCGCACCCCCCGGATCGACACTACGGAAACCATTCGCCTGAAATCACGCGAACTCGGCTACCTCAACTGGGACCAGCAGCTCACGCTGGAATTCAACGGCCCCCGCACCTGCGTCAGCGCCATAGAGATCCGGCGCGCCGTCGACCCGGTGGTGGTGTATCTGGCGGGTAATTCGACGGTAACCGACCAGGAGAACGAACCGTGGGCGTCGTGGGGGCAGATGCTGCCGCGCTTCCTGCAGCGGGGGGTGTCGGTCGCCAACTACGCGGAGTCGGGCGAGGCCCTGCGGAGTTTCGTGGCCGAAAAACGGCTGGACAAGATCGCCAGCCTGATCAAGGCGGGCGACTACCTCTTCGTAGAGTTTGCCCACAACGACCAGAAATCCGGCAGTGCCCACGTGGAGCCGTTCACTACCTATCAGGAGGAGCTCCGGCGCTTCATCGGCGTGGCCCGCGAGCGGGGCGCCACGCCGGTGCTGGTCACCTCCATGCACCGCCGCAACTTTGACGCGGACGGAAAGATCGTCAATACGCTCGGCGACTACCCGGAGGCCATGCGGCAACTGGCCCGCGCGGAGGGCGTGGCCCTCATCGACCTCAACGCCATGAGTAAACAATTCTACGAGGCCCTGGGGCCGGAGGCGTCCAAGCAGGCCTTCGTGCACTACCCGGCGGGCGCCTTTCCCGGGCAGCGGGAGGCGCTGGCCGACAATACCCACTTCAACCCCTACGGCGCCTATACCTTGGCCCGTTGTGTACTCCTGGGCATCCGGGCGAATGACCTGGACCTGGTGAAGTATTTCCGTGACGACGTGGAGCCCTTCGATCCGGCACGGCCCGATCCGGCGGACGCATGGCACTGGCCCGCAAGCCTGAATGCCAACGCCCGGAAGCCGGACGGCAACTGATTCAGGTACGCAGCAAGCCGGCGCTGCTCCGCGCGCGGGATAAACGACGAATAAAATTCGTCCAGCGCGGCGGCGGCGCAGTATATTCCACAGAACGGCTTTTTCCGAAAGGCACGGCCCGATGTACTTCCACCCTAACCCGAATTCCGTGACCGATTCCGAACCGCCCCCCCTGACCCTGCCGCCCTCGATCGCGGAATGGGTACGGGCAAATCCGTTACCGACCCAACTGCTCACGGGGGACGGCGGCGTTTTGATCACCAACGCCGCCTTTTCTACCCTGCTGAACCAGCTGGGACGGGGCCCGGACGATCTCCTCACCGACCTGCTCCCAACCGGATGGGAACTACCCGTGTCGCAGAAGGGGTGGTTCGCTACCCTGCGTTCCGGGGAATGCCTGGTAAAGAAGCTGCGCCTGCGGGGCGACCAGCGGTACACCTTTCACCTGGTGAAGCTTACCCTGCCCGGCGGGGTGTGTCTTTGCTGCATGTTAATGCCCGGCGATGACCTCTCGGAAGCCCGCCTCGTCGGCATCCTCAATTCGATCGCCTGTTACGTGATGGAGATCGACACCCGGGGCAACCTTTCCTACCTCAACGACCCGCTGCGGGAGCGGCTGGGTTACGCGCTGGGTGACCTGAAGCGCCTGGGGCACGTCCGCCAGCTGTGGGATCGCTTTCGGACCGACGAGCTACTCCGGCTACTTGCGGAGGTGGACAACCACGGTCAGGTACAGTTCCGCGGGGGGCTCACCCGCAAGGATGGCAAAGTGATGCCGATGGAAATCAGTATCGTCGCCAGTCAGCTGCCCAACGAAAGTCTGTACCTAGTTACGGCAAGGGACGTTGCGGCTAAATTCAGCCACGAGGTCTCACTCAACACTGCCCTGGTGGAGGTCGGGGAGTACGCCAGGACGGTCGAAAACGAGAATCACGACCTCCGCGCCAAGCTCAATTACCGCGTGGAGGAAACCCACCTGGTGTACCGGAGTGCCGCCTTTGGGGCGGTAGTGCGCCGCATTCAGCACGTTGCGCCCGGGGACGATTGCGTACTCATCACGGGCGAACCCGGCACCGGCAAGCAACTGATCGGCCGCGCCATCCACGAACTGAGCCGGCGGGCGGACCAGCCACTGATCACGGTAGACTGTGCGGCCCTGCCGCCGGCCCTGCTCGAGCGCGAACTCTTCACCTACCAACCGGACACCTTTGCTAAGGCCGCAAACCTCCGGCCGGCATATTACCAGGCGGCCGCCGGGGGGACGCTCCTGCTGCGCGAGATCGGGGCACTTCCCCTGCCGATGCAGGCGCGCTTGCTGGAGATGATGGAGGGAGAAACCACCCCGCCGGTACGGTTACTCGCCACCACGAACCTGGACCTCCAGCGCCTGGCGGAGCGGGGAAGCTTCCGGGCGGAGTTGCTGGACCGGCTGAACGTATACCCGGTGGCGTGCATTCCGCTACGGGAGCGCCGCGCAGACATTTACCCCCTGGTACGGCACTTCATCGATACCTTCAACCAGCAGTATGGCAACGGAATATCCGGCATCGACGCCACCTCCCTGCGGCACCTGCAAGCGTACCACTTTCCGGGCAATATCCGGGAGCTGGAACAGATAGTCGAACGCGCCTATATCCTGGCGGCGGGCGGGCTGCCCCCGCAGCCACAACCAACCAAGGCGAGCAGGCACCCGGGAAAGCCGCCGGAGCTCAACCTCTTCGACGGTATGCTGACCGAGTTCGTAGCCTTTGAGGAGTACCAGCGCAAATACCTCCAACGCGTTCTGGATAGTGCAGCGGGCAAGGTAAGTGGGGAGGGTGGCGCAGCCGAGATCCTAGGGATGCATCCGCAGACGCTATTCAGTAAGCTTCGCAAACTGGGAATCCGGAGATAAGGCCACCGCCTTACTTTCGTGCGTCCCCTTCCGGACAGCTGCAGCTGGTTTCATCGCAGCCTAAGGTCTCCTTGGTGTAAAAGTCCCGCAATGTCCCCCCGTGCCCGGATTCCGCCAGCCGGTAACGGAAGCTCTCGTCCCCGGCCGCGGCGTAGTTTCCGGAAAAGAACTCGATGAATGACGTACGGCTGTGTTGGTGGGGGTCATATTCGACTATAACCGTCACGAGTTGCCAGCGATCGTGGATCAAGGCGTAGCTGACGATGGCAAGGGGAGCGGCGAACATAGGAGAGGGAATTCAGAATCAAGCCCGCCTCCCGGAGCCACCCGGCACACGCAGCGGGGGTCCAATGGGTCGCAGCGCTGGATGGGCAATGGTGCAGATGCCGGCCGTGCCCAACTCGGAGAAATAGTGAGGGCACGGGCCCTTCAGCAGCCCGTTCCAGCAGGTGAGCACCTCCGGCCGGTCGGTGGTGAGTCGGATCAGTTGGCCCCCGGTAAGGGCCAGGTCGACACCACCGCGGTTGTTATCGGTGTCCCAGAATACTTCGTAGGAAAGGATGGAGAACGTCATCGGGAATCTGTTGGGTGATGGTGGGCCAAGGGAAGCCCGGAGCAACCTATTGGTCAAGCTCCGGGCTTCGGTAAGTAAG
Source organism: Lewinella sp. IMCC34183 (assembly GCF_003390915.1). Taxonomy (GTDB): domain Bacteria; phylum Bacteroidota; class Bacteroidia; order Chitinophagales; family Saprospiraceae; genus Neolewinella. The sequence goes on from NZ_QMEM01000001.1 coordinate 205,102, forward strand.
GGATACAAATCAAAGGAGTGATCGCATAGGGCAGGTCCTTTAGCCCCTGGCTTCGGGGGATGTACCCCCGCGCCCCGGCACTTCGTACTCCTAAGTTAGGGAGGCGTCGTGGGCTTTTGGTGACCGCGAAAGCCATTTATCAAATGGCGTAAACATTATCTACGCTGTTCATCGATAAGCGTAAATAACCTTAACAAGTCCCGCGTATTCCCGCTATACCTCGACGCTGCACCGCTCCGACGGTTTTTACCTGTTATGTAATGGCGTAAGAGTTTTCCCTCCCCGTATTCATCCGGCGATTGTTGGTAATATCCCGCCTTTAGCGCGCGGCAGCGCTTCTTATACCCCAACACAACTCTTTAATGACCGATTTTGCACCTGATTCTTCCACCCTGCCGCCCGCCATCGCGGAGTGGGTACAGGTTAATCCCCTGCCGACTCAGCTGCTGGACGAGGACGGGGAACCCCTCCTTACCAATGGGGCATTTACGGACTTGCTGAGCCAGCTGGGGTGGGGTAGTGGTGACCTGCTGTCAGAGCTACTACTCACCCAGGGAGAAGATTCGCCGGCGCCCCGGGAGTGGCTGGCCAACCTCCGGCCCGGGGAGTGCCTGGTCCGGAAGCTGTGGCCCGAGCGCGACGAGCCCTACACGTTTCACCTCGTCAAGCTTGTACTCTCAGAAGGGAGCTGCATCTGCTGCATGCTAATGCCCACTGAGGACCACTCCGAAACCCGCTTTACCGGCATCCTAAACGCAATGACCTGTTTCGTCCTGGAGTTTGACGCCCGGGGGAAGGTATCCTACCTCAACGATCCGCTGCGTGCACACCTGGGGTACGCGCTGCGGGAACTGCGGCGGCTGACCCACTTGCGCCAACTGTTGGACGGCTTTAGTGAAGACGAGCTCCGACGCCGCCTGGCCGAGGTGGGCGAGCGGGGCCGGGTACACTTTCGGGGCAAGCTGATCCGCCAGGACGGCACCGCCATCCCTATGGAAATGAGTATCGTCGGCAGCCAGTCCGGCGGCGAAAGCCTATACCTGCTCTCCGCGCGCGACATCGGTGCGCAGCTCGCGCACGAGGCGACACTCAACACGGCACTGGCTGCGGCCGAACGCCAGGCAGAGGCAAGCAAAGGCGAAATTCGCGATCTGCGGGCGCGGCTGGGCCGGCAGGCCGGCGAAACCCGCCCGGTTTACCGGAGTGAGGCATTCGGCTCGGTCGTGCGGCGGGTCCACCACCTGGCGGAGCTGAACGTTCCCGTCCTCATCACCGGCGAACCGGGAACCGGCAAGCGGCTCCTCGCCCGCCACCTTCACGAACTGAGCCGGCGGGCCGACCGGTCCCTGGTGACGGTAGACTGTGCCGCCTTGCCGCCCGCCCTGGTCGGGCGCGAGCTCTTCGGGGGGGCCACCGCCCCGGGGGGCCTCCGGGCGGCTGCCGGCGGCACCCTCTTGCTCCATGCGGTCGAAGCGCTTCCGCCGCCGGTCCAAGCGAAACTGGCCAGGTTTTTGCAGGACGGAGAATTCACTTCTCGATACGGCGATCAAGCCGCTACCGTTGATGTCCGGATACTCTGTACCACCACGCAGGACCTACAATCGTTGGTAGACGAAGGGGCATTTCTCGCGGAACTGTTCTACCGGCTCAACGTTTCCCGAGTGGCGAGTATCCCGCTGCGGAAGCGACGCGACGACATTCCTCCCCTCATCGTGCACTTCATACAGCAGTGTAACCAGCGTTTCGGTAAGGAAATTTCCGGTGTCGCGGCTACTACGGTAAACCGGCTCGAAGCGTACGACTTTCCGGGAAATGTGGGTGAGTTGAAACGCCTGATCGAGCGTGCCTTCATTACCGCCACGGAAGGGGTGCTGCCGGTGATCGTGCCTCCGGACATGCCGGCGCCCGGCGGAAGCGCGTCACAGGCGCCTCCGGTGCTGGACCTGTTCGATGGCACGCTGACCGCGTTTGTGTCCTTCGAGGAGTACCAGCGCAGGTACATTCAGCTCGTGCTCGACAGCACGGGAGGCAAGGTCAGCGGCCCGGGCGGGGCGGCCGACATCCTGCAGATGCACCCCCAGACGCTGTTCAGCAAACTCCGCAAATTGGGCATCCGGCGGTGAGCCGGCGGGCGGCCCGTGATCCGAGGCGCCAAACTGAGCTAAAAGTGTACATTAAGGGTTTAGGAGAAAAATGGAGAGCCCACCCGCGAGGGAATTGCTCCTTCACCAAAGGTCAGCGGTGGACGTACCCCAACCACACTTTGTAAAGATCGTGAGCTACCAACTGCACTGGGATATGACACAGAATGCCGGAAACATTCACCTCCGCCTGGCAGACGATTCGGTAGTTACCGTGGAAGCGGACCATCCGGGCAAGTTGGTGGTGTGGGTGGACCTACTGCGCAACGATACACCGGTGTTTTACTGGAGAAACGGGGAAAAGGAGGGCTTGGCTTCCGGCTGGGAATCCCTTCCGGAAGCCGACGACCATTCGCAGGATGGTCAGGCATAACATTATTCCGTATTTCAACCTCCGTTCCAGAAGGCCCCGCACCCGCGTCCGCGCCACCTTAAGTCTGCGTTAACGCTGGTGCGTGCGGAAAAAAGGGCAGGACCCCGCATATTGGGACCATGAGATCTCTCCTTACGCTGTGGTTGCTGTACACGGCAATTACGGCCTGCGCCGCCCAGCCTGTCCCTCCGTCCGATACCACCCCGGCCGTGGCGTACATCGATGCGTTTTTCACCACCGTACGTACCCGGGTACTGGACCGTGAAACCTTTGACTGGGCAGCCCTGCGCCGGCGCGCCGACAGCCTCGCGCGGGGCGCGACCAGGCCGGCGGAAACGTATCCGGCCCTGCAGGATATGCTCAGGCGAGTAAACCGCCACTCCTTCCTCATGGATTCTACCCAAACGGCCGCGTGGCGGTCCGGGAGCGGGGGAGCGCAGGACGATGGGGGCATACAGGATATCCCCCAGGCGACCGGCCGGGTCATCAGTCCGGAGGTGAGCTATGTAATCGTACCCATGGTGAGTTCCGGTCATCCCGCGACGCTGCAGCACTTCGCCGATTCGCTGCAGTCGCTCATCGCCAGCCTGGACGGTCCCCGGACCACCGACTGGATAGTCGACCTACGCGGCAATAGCGGTGGCAACTGCTGGCCAATGCTCGCCGGACTGGGGCCAATCCTGGGGCGGGGTACCGCCGGCTACTTCATGGATCGCGACGGCAGCCACGCTACGGCCTGGGGCTACCGAAAGGATGGCTCATTCATGGGGCGCCGCAGGATGGTCAGGGTAAGCGGTCGGCCCTACAAGCTGCGGCACCCGTCACCCCGCGTGGCCGTGCTGACCGACGGGCGCACCGGCAGTTCGGGGGAAGTAGTCACCGTGGCCTTCCGCGGACGCCCCGACACCCGGAGTTTCGGCGCGGCGACGGCAGGCTTTTCCACCACGAACACTACCATCTTTCTGTCCGACGGCGCGCTGCTGAACCTGACCGTATCCGTGTACGGCGACCGGAACAAACGGGCCTACGGCGATAAGATCGTCCCCGACGTCGTGACCGACGATGCGCTGACGGCGGCAAAAGCCTGGCTGGACGGTGCGCGGTAGCACCGGCAGTAGCCATAGCGATGAGGTCGTTGCAGGCAACATCACCGTCGTAGGTATCCACCTCCGCCGCGGTCAGCGGCCGCACGGTCCCTCCGTCGTTGATAGCCCCCCGCACAGCCGATTTTTCCCTAATAAAGCTCATCCGGTACGTATTCCCGAGGAAAGGATTCGTTACTTCGCCGCCGCAACCGAGGCCAACTGACGAAACAGGAGGAGAGGAAAGAGCGGGTACGTCTGGCGCATTCTGGTAAGATGGTGCAGGGAAACCTAACGGAAAGGTAACCGGTGTTAGGGCCTTCCGTCACCGGAAAAGCGCGCGATCGGGGGAACGATGAAACCCCTTTCTTTACGGGCTTTCTCCTCTAAGCCAGCGCCGAGCGACCCCGCGTACCTTCCCCGCACCTGCGGTCCCGTCCTCCGATCCGGTCCCGCTTGCTGTCTCCGTAAACCAGCTATGCCGTTTGGCGCGGCCGCGGGTGCCGGGCGGTCGGGTAGGGGTGGGGCGGTGGGGTTGGGGAGCCTGCAGGTCCGCGGACACCGGAACGGCAAACCCGGCGGAGAACCGTGGAAGGGCCGGATGCTCATTCCGCTATGTCGGTCGCTTTAGCGGTGCGCAAAAACTCACCCAGGATGTCACGCATGCCCCGTGGCGGCCGACCGATCAGGTTTTCCAGGGTCGGATCGACGACGGCAAAATCGCCGCGCCGGGCGGCCAGAAAGGTCCCCAGCAGCATCTCCGCGTAAACTTTGGGTACCCCGCTGGCCTCCGTGGCTGCGAGCCACTCGGCGTCGGTCACCGTGACGTGCCTGATATCCCGACCGCTCTCCTCGGAGGCGAGGCGGACCAGGTCGGACATGGTGTACATCTCCCGGCCAGTGAGCGGAGGACTGATGCCGTCGATCCGGCCCGGCGTAGCGAGGATAGCGGCATCGGCAGCGGCCAGATCGGCGCGGGCCGTCCAGCTGATCGGTCCGTCTTCCGGTACCCGCAGCTCGCCGTTCCGTAGCCCGGAACCTACCATGTGCAGCGCACTCTCGGCGTAGAATCCGTGCCGCAACGCCGTGTAAGCGGCAGGCCCGGCGGCGAGGAATTGCTCGGTCACCGCGTGGTCGTGGGCGGCGGCGAACGGAGAATCCAGGCGGGCACCCTGGTGACTGGTGTACAGAATACGCTCGGCACCGGCCGCCCGGGCCGCCCGGATGGCTGCGTGGTGCATTTCCGTGGCGGTGTTGCCGACCTTGTCTACCGATACGATCAGTACCTGGGAGGCTCCGGCAAATGCCGTTTCCAGGTCACGGGGGCGGGTAAAGTCTCCCGCCCGCACCTCAATGCCGTCATTTAATTGCGCGGCGGCTTTATGGGTGTCCCGGACGGAAGCCACGAGTTGGTTTGCGGGTAGGTGTTGGCGGAGGGCGGCGATTACCTGGTGTCCAAGTTGGCCGGTGGCGCCGGTGATGATAATCATTGGTAACTACTTTGGTGATTCGTGCTACGCACTTTCCGGTGAGGGCGGTGCGCTGTTGTTCACCAAAGTTCGGGGTAGGCCGTGGGGCATAATTGTACGGGAGCGACACGGTGATGACCCCACGGGTAAAATCGCGACCGTCGACGGGGCGTTAGTCGTCCCGTTCCGCGAGCAGCCGGTGGAGGGGGTAGTGCGCCGGGAAGCGCTTGGGTGATTGCTCCGCCAGGTGGGTGAAATCCCGGGAAAAATGGGCCTGGTCGAAGTAGCCGGCATCATACCCCAGCGCGGTCAGGGAAGGGGTGGAGGATCTGAGCAGACTGGTTTTGGCGTAGGCGAACCGGCAAATCCTTAGGTACGTACGCAGGGTGACTCCGGTAAGCGCCTTGAATCTCCGCGCGAATTGGCGGTTGCCGAGGGGAATCCGTTCGCGTGCCGGACCAACCGTTGCGGAAGGATCGTGCTGGAGCGTATCGGCCAGTTCCATTATAGTCCGGTCAATAGCATCGATACCGCCACCGTTCAGGGTACCGATCAGAAAATCCTCCACCATAGTCACCTTGGTTTCCAGCACGGGCGCGGCGGCTACGGCCCGGTAAACGGAAGGTGACGGGGAGTTCCATAGTTCCGGCGCTGCGCTAACGGAATTGGTTAGCCGTTCCAGGGGTTCACTGAGGAATGGCCGTAAACCGCACGGCGCGAAGCGCACGGCGAACACCTCCAGCTCGTCGCCCTGCCACCGGAGGCAGGAAGCGGATTCGTGGATGCCACGCAGGCAGCCGGACGGATAGGTTTGCCCCTCCAGTTCAAACGCCTGATTGACGAACAGTAGAAAGCCGCCCGGCCACGGGAGAAGTTCCTTTTCGTGGATGCTGTCGCTGCGAAGCCGTATGAGTCCGTATCCCGCTACGTAGGGGGTCAGGCGGTGGTCAGTAACCGGAGTTTCACGTACCTGTAGCATAAGCAGTGCGGCTGATGGCAGGGTAAATTAACAGGTGATGGCCCACATCGTTTGGCTCCCCGGTCGGTGCGCTCCGTTGGCACATACTGACCAATTAGTTACCGGCGGCGGTATCCTGCAGCGAGGCTACGACCTCCTGCAGTAACCCACCCGAGCGCACGCGCCAACCCTTTTCCAGCAGATCGTAAATGGCGCCATCCTTCGGGCCGAAGCCGGTGTGCAGGAGGGTCAAGCGGGTAGATCCGTCGGTGGGTGCGTCCAGGGTGAAGTTCACCACCGTCTGGACCGGACCACTGTTCCAGGAATACACCAGGTACAGATGGGGTACCACCGCCCTGACTTCGCAGCGGATAGTTCCGTCAAATCCGGGGGCGGGGGTAGTGCGAAAAGAGAAGGGATGGTCCACCTGTGGGACAATGTCGTTGGGAAAGAGCCACTGCTCCAGCAGCTCAGGCTCGGTAAGGGCACGCCATACCTGCTCGGGGGGCGCTGCGAGGGCGTACACTACGTAAATCGCCCGATTCTGACCGTTCGCAGGCGACTGTGGATCGTTGTTCGTGTTGCTCATGAGGACTGTTTAATTAACGCCTGGATTTCGGCATTCTCCGGGGGTATACCCGGCTTACAGCGAAAGTATGAACCGTGGTTTTTCGTTCACGAAACACCCGGAGCGGGCCGGATTTTCCGGCGCCGAGGTGCGGCCGTGCACTTCAGCATCAAGCCCGGTCAGCCGACGGTAGCCGAACGCCTCCGAAGGCCCGGCTCGCTACCGCGACAGGGGCTTGACCATGATATTTTTGAAGTAGACCTTGCTGTCGGGATCGTGTCCCTGCAGGGCGAAGGTGCCGCTGGACAATCCCTTCACCTTGGTGTCTCCGGGTTGCTCCATATCCGCGGGCTCGGTGTACTCGACTACGGTTTTGTCGTTCAGCTTGACCATCACCTGGTTGCCCCGCACGATGATGTGCTGGGTGTACCATTCGTTATCCGGCACGTGCACCTCCCGCACGTCGTCGTAGGAATAGACGCTGCCGGTGCGCCGCCAGTCCGACTGGGAGTTGTTGACCTGGATCTCGTAGCCCTTCGCCGGCCAGCCGTCTTCCTGGTAGGCGGTGTGGATGAAGATGCCGGAGTTGGAGCCCGGGGTGGTCATCACATCTGCCTTGAACTCGAAGTCGGTGAAGTCGTGGTCCATGACGGGCCCCGTGTAAAAGAGGTGCGCCCGCGGTCCGTGGACCACGATCTTGCCGTCGTCGACCGAGAAGGTGGAGGGGTGCTCGCTGGCCTTCCAGCCCTCCAGGGACTCTCCGTCGAAGAGAGAAATCCACCCGTCGTTGCCGGCGGTCGATTTAGGGGTGGTGCAGGCCACGGTGAGGAGCAGCAGGCAGCAGAGGGAAAGAAGTCTCATGCGAAGCAGGCTTTTGAAGTTGATGGAGCAAGTATGCAAAGGCAGCGGGTGAGCGAAGCGGGTGATCTGACGTATCCGGCCCGGCGTGGCGTCCCACCGAAGGGAAAATCTACGCATTTTTCGGCGCTACCGGGACGGGAAACGCGGGATCTTAGGTACCACGAAACTAAGCGGCCCCCTCGGGGGTAATTAGTACTGACACACTAACAACGATCAACATGCTAGGTAAAGAAGTAATCTGTGTAGACGCCAAGCGCATCCCCGCTGACATCCCGAATCATCCCGCCGAGGGAAAGGTCTATACCGTCCGCAAGACCTTCAAGAACGAGAACGGGAAGTGGGGCATTTACCTCACGGAGATTGTCAATCCGCCCATCATGTGCACCGCCGCCTGGGGCCGGTACAAATTCGAGCCCAACTTTGCGGAATGGCGGTTTACCGACCTGCTGGGGCAGCCGCTGGACATTGAAGCGGCGCTGCGCGAGGAGCTGGAAACGGTAGCCGTGGAGGTGGATATTACACCAAGGGAGGCTCAGCTCAATTAGGGTTAGCAGCGTCAGCGCGTACCGGGGCACCGTTTCGGGGTGTACTGTCGAGACATCGCCTAATAATCAACCTACCTGGTTTATTTGTCTAAAAACTCGCTGCGGTCGTTGACCGTTATCTGCTCAATGTCCACCATGATGGTTTCTTATTCACCTGTAGGTAAGTCTCAATGTAGGGGACTTCAACGGGCTCTTACCAATCGGTGACCAGGGGGCACTGCAGATGGGTACCACTTTTACTCCTTGCAGCCAACGCTTCAGTGGCCTCCGGACCAGGGACGAACCCGATGCCCCCCAAACACCCCCCGATTAACTTCCGGGGTGAAGATATGGTATGGAAAGGTGTGTGCGGGCCGGCTAACCGCATCGAGTTTACTCCAGGCCTCCCGGGGAAGATCAACCTCCAACGCCGCGATATTTTCCGTCAGTTGTTCGACCGATCGCGCTCCCGTAAGCGTAGCGTCGACGCCCGCGCGATTGGCTACCCAGGCCAGCGCGATCTGCGCCAGGGAATAGTCGCTTTCATCCGCTAGGTTACGCAATGTATCAAGCGTGGCCCAGTGCTGATCGGTTACCTCTGGGAACATAGGATTGAATTTGTCAAGTCGCCCGCTGCCGGAAGCCAGCCCCCCGTCGCTGGTCCGGTGATACTTGCCGGTCAGGAAACCATAGGCCAGGGGGCTCCAGGGTACAATGCCCTGGCCGGCATTCCGGGCCGCGGGGAGGTGTTCGCGCTCGATGCTTCGTTCGGCGAGGGAGTAGTACAACTGCTGGGCTACCGGTCCGATAAGCCGACCGTCGCGCGCCAGGGCACCAGCCTTCGCGGCGTACCAGGCGGGCATATCGGAAAAGCCGAAGTAGCGGATCTTCCCCTGCCGGACGAGATCCGTAAGGGTCTGCAGCACTTCCTCAACTGGAGTAACCATATCCCAGACGTGCATCCAATACAGGTCGATGTAACCCGTACCGAGTCGGCGCAGCGAACCCTCCAGTGCCCGGTGGATGTTCTTCCGACCATTTCCACCGGCGTGGGGGTTGCCCGCCTCGGCGTTGAAGCCGAACTTGGTGGATAACACGATGCGGTCCCGCCTGGCGGACTGCCGGATAAAGGTTCCAAGCAACTCCTCGCTGCGACCGGAGGAGTAGACATCCGCCGTGTCGACGAAGTTGCCCCCCCGATCCAGGTAAGTATCAAAGATTCGTTCCGAAACGTCATCCGGCGAACCCCAGGAAGAATTTCCGAACGTCATGGTACCAAGGGCGAGCGGACTCACGATTAATCCCGATCTGCCGAGGGTTCTGTAATCTGATAAAGTCATGCGTATGGATTTTAAGGGCGATCGGTACCGATTGCATAGTCATAAATACTGGCGGTGGGTCGATTGGCTGGGCCGCATAATTATTCATGCGGGTGCGCGGGTAGGGGTTCCCCCTATGCCTCAGTGGTGACCACGATTTTTCCGAGGCGGCCGGATTGCTTCATGGCTTGAAGTGCGGCATCCGTTTCCGCCAGGGGATACGTCCGTTCGATAATCGGTTTTTTCCGCGACGTTTCCAGTTGCTCCTTCAGTGCGGCGTACATGCTGGCGCTTCCCACCATGATGCCGCGTACCGACTTACCGAAGAGTTCGAAGCCGAGGGCCGGACCCTTCTGATCGCGCAGACCGATGACGGCCACTTCTCCGCCGTAAGCACAGGCGGTCAGCGCCTGGTTGACTGCTCCGAAGCCAATGGTGTTTATGACTTTGTCGACCCCTCCGGTCGCCTCGGCGACGGCCTGCCCCCAGTCCTCCTCGGACGCGGAATTGATGATGGTTTCGATGCCCCGGGAGCGTAGCCGGTCGTTGTGATCGTCGCGCCGCACCAGCTGGATAACCTCTGCGCCCGCGCCCTGGGCGATCATCATGGCGGAAGTAGCTACGCCGCCCGTACCGATGACCAATACCTTGTCGCCCTCGCCAACGGGTTGGCTGGCCATCAGCGCATTCCAGGCGGTGACGCCGGCGCAGGGAAGACAGGCCGCCTCGGGGTGGCTGAAACCGCGCGGGGCCGCGGAAATACGGTCTGCAGGCAGGACGATGTACTCAGCCAGAACGCCCTGTTCTTCAAGGCTGCCCAGTCCACCCCCCGCCAAAGCGGGCGGCACCCCGTCGAACCAGCCGTTGAAGTGAAGATTGACGACATGATCGCCTACCTGCCAGTCGGTTACCCCTTCACCCAGGACATCGACGGTTCCGGAAACATCCGATCCAAGGACGAGATCCACTTGCGGTGATCGCATGAAGCCCTGCTCGAGCACCATGAGGTCGCGGGCGTTCAGCGACACTGCTTTCACTCGAATGCGAACTTCACCGGGGCCGGGCACCGGCACGGGTGCCGTTTCAAAGGCCAGATCCGCTATGGAATCCACGCCGGACTTGGCGATCCAACTTTTCATAGTATCTGGAGTTGGTTGAGATGATGTCTGAATGGGCATATTCTTGCTTTCTTTTATTTACCTAACGGTCACTAGGAAACTAAAGTTTAGTCTCATTCCTTTATTCTATAGACATTTACGAGCGATCATTATGAAAAACACAACCTCTGCGAAAAAGCGATCCCCCGGCCGTCCGCGAAGCTTCGACCGTCAGGCCGCCCTCGAGACGGCCATGAAGACCTTCTGGGCCCAAGGGTACGAGACAACTTCCATATCCGACCTCAGCCGGGCCATGGGAATCAACGCCCCGGCGATCTACTCCGCTTTCGGGGACAAGAAGCAGCTATTCCTGGAGGCTATGCGACTCTACCTGGGCGATCCGCAAAGCCAAGCAGAAGCCATCGCGGGGGCGGCCAGTGCACGGGAGGCCGCCGCGATGGTCCTGGCTAACGCCGTTCGCACCTTCACCGGCGAGGACACGCCGAAGGGCTGCCTAATTGGCACCGGACTGGCCACCGGCTCACCGGCCGCCGCTGATGTACGAGCGGAGGGTGCCGCTACGCGTGCTGCCTTAGAAGCGTTACTGACCAGCCGGATAGAGCGGGACAAGACCGGGGGGTTGCTTCCCGTGGATACGGATGCCGGGACACTTGCTGCCCTCGTCAGTTGTACGGTGCAGGGTTTTTCGACCCTGGCACGGGACGGTGCTCCGGCAGCGAGGCTGCAGGCCATTGCCGACTTCGTCCTTCGCGGGTGGCCGGAAATAGAAGGGGAAGGTGTTGACGCGGAGGCGGTCCGCAGAGCAGGGGACAGCTAAGTACAAAAACCACCTGCTTAGTGCCGCGACCATCGACCGCGCCAAGGAGTTCGGCCGGAACCGGGCAACCAATCTGTCGCGCATGATCGAGCAGTATGGGGCGTTACTGACTGCACCGGAGGGTAGAGGAGGGACACCTACTTACACTTCGTTGGTGGACCGGCTTAGTGGCGTCGTTAACCTGCCGGATGACGAAGATCGGTACCGGGCTGATTATACAGCCTACCTGGTCGACAAGCATGGATGACTTGGCTGTTTATCGATACCAATATAGTACTCGACCTGCTGGGCCGGCGCCAGGAGTACCCGGCCGCGGCGGAATTGTTTTCCCGGGCTGACCGGGCTCAACTGGAGCTTTATGTTTCCTCGCTGACCATCGCCAACGCCAGTTTCATTCTCGGGCGGCAACTCGACCGACTTACCACCATGCGCGTCCTCCGAGACATTACACTACTGGTACAGCTGGTCGACTTAAGCGGAAAGGTCGTACGGCTAGCCCTGAACGACGACACGTTCACCGATTTTGAAGACGCCCTGCAGTACTACTCCGCGCTTGAAAGCGGATCGGAAGCGATCATCACCCGTAAATAGCGGAATTTTACTCCAGCAAAGCTACCGGTCTTGTCGGTGGCCGAATTTTTGAAAGCTCGGGGCTGAGGGGGGGGGGGTGATTGATTGAGGTCCGTGAGGCGCGTTTGACTGTACTGGCGTCGTCACCGGGGGAGGCTTCTTTATCTCTACTTAACATAATATAAATTATGGGAAAAATGGAAAGACTGACTTTGCCGGTACAGAAAGGGTTACTTGCCAGTGTTGCGGCGAAACTCGTGGCACAGATCGTAGAGCCAAAGAGCTTCAAAACTCTGATATCGCCAGCCGCCTATCAGCCTCTCCTTGTTCATACCGCCTCAAAATTGAAATACGGAACAACGTAAACCGCTATATGGGCTCGCGCAGGGAAACTAAACCAAGAAAACAAATTCAGGATACCACTCCGCATAACTAACTGAATAATATTAGGTTGCTAGGTTTTTCTAGCTTACGCTTCTACACAATCTGCAACCTGAGCATTCAGCCGGGGAGGGCGAACGGTGCTCCTGCTATAGAACGATAAAGCCACTATTCAGGAATGGTCATGATTTGCCCCCTACCCTATCAGATACTGTTCAAGTACTTCTCCAGCATAGTGTAGCCATCAGGCGCTAACGTATTTCGATCTTCGGAATCATGTTTGTCAAGGCCGTTGGCATCCTCCCAGCCATCCGGCATACCGTCCTTATCCGTATCGGATGGTACCGGTCCGATAGGTAAATCGGGCCAGCCACCGACGTCTTGTTGGGTATCGATGATTCCGGAGATGCGCTCGGTGCCGATCTCCCCGTGATCCCGCCGGTAGCTTTTCCCCTCGAAGGTGGCGCCCCCGCTACGGACATCTCCTACGATGCGGGTATCGATCCCGTCTCTTTGCGGCAGGACGGCTCCGGCGGAGTCCAGTACGACTCCGTAGGCTTCGTGTGCGGAATGCGCGGCAACCGGCATAGCTGACCAGGGTTTGTAAAGCCGGAACTGTTCCGTTGGCAGATCCGTTTGGATACCGCCCGCCCAGTTGTCAGCGGTAACCGTCTCATTCCCTTCCATCACGTTTTCCGCTACGTACCATTTACCGTGGTCCTCTTTGCCCCTAAATGAAGGATTGGCAATCCGGTACGCTACCTCACCCGGTAAGGTTGCCGGACCGGGCTTGTAGTAATTGGCTACCACGTTGAAGGTAGAGAAGTTGAACTTATCGTTGCCCACCTGATTGGCTTCTCCCCCGTAGGTACTGTTGTACCCCCAATTGTAAATGACGTTGTTCCGGAAATCCGTGAATCCGGACCCCGACGCCATACGGGGGTTGCGGCTGGTGTGGTGCGCCAGCAGGTTATGGTGGTAGCTCCCGTGGTTTGATCCCCAGATGCCTCCGAAGCCGTGCGTACCTTTCTCGTGATTGGAGTCGTACATACTTTCCGTAATCATCGACCACTGTACCGTGATGCTATCGCAGTGATACACCGATAGGGTTTCATCCACGCTCCAGCTCGCCGATAGGTGGTCCAGCATGATGTGCTTATGGTATCGGCTGGAAACCGCATCGTAATCCCGGCCGGATATGTCTCCGGGACGAATGCGCAGGTAGCGCACGATGACGTGGTCCGCGTCGATGTTCAGCGGATAGTTCTTCAAACAGATACCCGCCCCCGGAGCCGTTTGTCCGGCAATGGTAAGATAGGGATTGCGGATGGTCAGCGGACTCGCCAGTTCAATGTTCCCGCTAACTTGAAAAACGACCGTGCGCGGCCCGGAAGCTTCCACGGCCTGTCGGAGGCTGCCCCTTCCGCTGTCATCCAGGTTGGTAACGATGTAAACCGCCCCGCCCCGGCCCCCAAGCGAGTATTTCCCGTACCCGTGGGCGGTCGGGAAGGCGGGTTGCTGGGCTACTAAGCTGACACTCATCATTAGGGCAAGCAGTACCACTCCGTACGGGTAGATAGAGGCGCTGATCATGGTTGAGATGTTGAAGCTGTGAATGAAAGGTAGGTTGGTTTCAATTTTTCTGGGCTCATTAAATTACCGTGATGATGACCCGCCGGTAGCGCGTGAGAGAAGGCAGACCGTCGTCGGTTACTTCGCAGATTAGGTGAATGGTAGAACCTATAGCGGCTTCGGGTACCCGCAACACTGCATCCTGCGCCCCGCCGCCCGCTATAAGAACGGGTCCTATTCCTTTGCTTGTTTCCTCGTGGTACCACCAGCGGTAGCTCAGGGCATCGCCGTCGGGGTCCGTCGTCCCGGCGGCGCTCAGGAGAACGACGTCTCCCGGGCTTGCTTTCAGGTCTTCTGAATGGGCCAGAGCCACTACGGGCGGATGGTTCGCGCGATCGTAAGGTAGCACGCACCAGTCGGCCCGTGCAGCGAAGTCGCGTTGGAGGGCATCGGTCCAACGGGTGAGCGGACGGAAGTACGCTTCCATCAAGTCCTGCCGTTCGGGGTAGGTCTCCCGCATGTACACCCGGCCCCACGCATTGCTTGTGTAATACCTGCCCGGCGGGTAGGTGGAGGTGCTATCCGGATACGGGTCAAACCAAGTGTTCTCTCGCGCGCGCACGTACCGGCCGCCCCAACCGCCGTAATCGGGCGACTCCATACTGCGCAAGCCGACATCAATGGTGTGCAGAAAAGCCGGCGAGTCGCCCTCCGACCGGAAATCCCCGGGAGTGAAATCGGCATCGCCCGACAGCCCATGACTACCGGGTTCATGGGCGGCGTACAGCGAGCACAGCGGCCGTGGCCTGCTAGTATATTTTCTTTCATCCAATCGGCCTCGAAGTAGCGGCGCTTGTCCGCGGGTAAGATCTTATTCCACTGGTAGGCGATGGCCCAGAATTGGTCGCACACGATGGTCGGAATATTGTACTTACCCCAGTTGGGCCGGATGTACGCCTGATACGTGGAATCCTGCTCCCAAATGAAAAAGAAGCGCAGCTTTTTGGCTACTTCCTCCATCCGCACGGGGTGTTCTTCCTCGATCGTCCTCAGCGCTCGGGCGATGGTATTCGTCCCTCCCCATGCCTGCACCCAGATGGGCCGTTGGTCCGCATCGTCCAGGAGCACCTCCACGATATGTTGCGACCCGGCGGTGATAGAGTCCATTTCACCGGCTTCTGCAACGTTTCCGAGCAGGGCGACGGAGCGCAGGTGCTGAGGCGTGGGATAGCCCGGATCGTGTTTGGTTAGGTTGGGATATACCTCCGCGTAGGCGGCTAGGTAGGGATCCAGCCAGTCGTCCCCCGCCCAGTTGTGGCCGTGCCAGTGGTACTGAGAGCTAGAGGTGATAATGCCTTCGACGTCCCACTCATTGGTGTAAAGAAGAAAGCGCACCAGGGAGCAAGCGTCGTCAATTTCGCCATCGGTGGTCACGAGCACGCGGACGCGTTCGCGCGCTGGTGGGGAGGAGGGTTGGGCGGAGCAACCGGCAGTGGCCAACAGCAAGCCTACTAAAGGAAGCCGTAGCGGGCGCAGGTGGATATATAATCGGCTGACTAAGTGCATGAGGACTTTTGACATAACAGGTAGTAGATCGATGCAGTAAAGAGCCCAAATTCCTATTCGTGCGCCGTCGACGGTTCTGCCTATGGACGAGCCGTAAAATCTGATGTGAGGTCAAACTTAAGGGTACGTTCCACGCAAAACCAGTGCCATTCGCCGGAAAACTGAGCGGAATCCTAGATTTCATGCGGTATATCTGCCCAACATTAACTTTGAGGTTACCGCATCAGATAATTTAAAATTCGGACCGGCAGAAGGGAATGAAAAGAATAGTATTGGTGAAATCGGGCTACACCCCTTCCAGATTACCCGTTCATCTTGCACTAGGAGTTCGCGGGCTTTTCTTGGCCAAAGGGTACCACCGTTCGCTTAGGCAATGCCTTCCGTTCGTCTCTTCCCGGTGGACTGGGCGACTCCCTGCATTTGCGGGTAGTAATTCATAAGGATCCTTGTCCAGCCCACTAATATTCGACCATGCATAAGCTCCTTATTATACTCTTACTCATCGGTGGCCCCGTCGTGATGCACTCCCAAGCTCCGGTACCGAACAAGCCACGCGTACTGGTAAGCACCGACATCGGCGGCACTGACCCCGACGATAATCAGTCGATGGCGCATTTATTGATGTACAGCGACCGATTCACCATCGAAGGGCTAGTCTCCTCGCCCTCCTACGGGGCGGGATCAAGCCGGGAAATCCTGCGTATGATCCACCTCTACGAGCAGGACCTGCCTAAGCTACAAGCACACGGAAAAGGTTTTGCCACTCCGCGCCACCTGCGTGCGGTGACTAAACAGGGACGTCGGGGTGCTGCACCTCACGCCGGTTATTCAATGGCTACCGAAGGGTCCGATTGGATAATTAGCTGTGCCAGAAAGCCAACATCCGCGCCCCTGTGGATTCAGGTCTGGGGCGGACTTGACGACGTGGCACAGGCCCTGCACGATGCACCGGATATCGCCGACAAGATCCGCATATACTGGATCGGAGGGCCCAACAAAAAATGGAGCGTGAACAGTTACGCTTACGTAGCTGCCCAGTTTCCGGAACTCTGGTTCATCGAAGTTAATTCCTCCTACTACGGATTCTTTTCCGATAACGAACAGCTGGACCGCATTTCTACCTCCGCATACTACAAGAAGTACATAAAGGGCGGTGGCCACCTCGGAGAGGACTTCATCAATTACTACGGGGGACAAATCAAGATGGGGGATACCCCTTCCCTACCCTACCTCATGGATGGAGATCCCACTCAGCCGGGCCGCGAAAGCTGGGGCGGGAGTTTCATCCCTATCGACCATAGTTCCCGGGTGGTGTACGAAGGCGTCACCAGCCGCGCGGACACGGTCGCCTTCTGCGCGGTGGTCGAATTTCACTTCTCCGGTCCTCACATCAGGGCACCCCCGGATTCCGTATGTTTCAGTATGGAGGTAGGCTACGGTAACACCGTACAGACCTGGCCCGGATATTACCTGGGTGACGGCCAGTATACCCTACGCTACGCTCCCAAAAAAGCGGAAGTGCTTGCCTACCGCTTTGCCTCCGCGATCCCGGCCCTTGACGACCGCGTGGGCGAGCTGGTGATCAGCAATACCTGGCCGGCCGATCCTCGCCCCACCGATTTTCCTCTCGGCGACCATTGGTATACCGACCGGTCCGATCCGGAGCTCTACGACGGGGCCATACAGGGCGGACTCACAATCGGTAAATGGCGGGAAGCCGTACTTATGGACTGGGCCGAGCGGTGGCGGTGGCTCGGGGCCGGCGGCCGCTAGGCCGGGGTGACCGAAGGGGGGGCACCCTTTCTGTACGCTCGTGGCGTGCAACGATTACTCTTGCGAAAAGCGGCATTGAACCGACTAAGCGAGTTAAAGCCACTGGCGAAAGCAATTTCCGTAATTGGAGTTACCGTGGCCATCAATTGCTGGCTGGCGTACGCGATCCGCTCGGTAGTAATGTACTCGCTGATTGAGAGGGAAAATGCTTTTTTAAACACCACGTTTGCGTAGTCAGGGTGTAAACCGACAGCTCTACCGACGTCGGCGCTCCGGATTGGCTCCCGGAAATTTTGACCAATGAAGACCGCCATGCGTTCCACCTGGTTGATCTCCGGGGATGCCAGGGGAAGTAAGGGTTCGGAGGGCCCGAACTTCGGATCCTGGTGTAGCGCCATACGCGCTATACGGCCATGCATTTCCTGCAACATCACGCTGCGGCCCGCCGGGGTATGAACATCCTCCATCCAGCCGTGCAACAAATATTCATCGGAGGTAGCTGCCTTCACACGTTGTTCGAGCAGGACCTCCCCGCCTAGAACACGGCTTACGAACGAAGGCGGCAGCCTCCACTCCAAGAATACGGAGAAGGGAATGGTACACACGAAATAGGGTTGCGGACAATCGAATTCTACAATTTGGTGCGCAATGAGTCCCCAAAATATGGCAAGCCGGTTGGGCGGAAGGGTGACCCGGCGGTCCTGCAGAAGGTAGGTAACCGAACCACGGGGAAGGTAATTGAGCTCGATTTCGTTATGTCGATCCGGCCGCCCCATGAGGCTGGGGGTCCACCGCTCGCAGCTTAGGCCATAAGGTTTGAAGGGGGCACGGGATTCGTTGAAGGTTGCCATTCCGAGTCCGTTTACTTTTTCCTACCTACGTTGATGATCATGCGGCGGTAGGCGACCAGCGTCGGCGTTCCGCTGTCTCGGACTTCCAGTATAATGTGCAGGCTTCGGCCCGCCGCTCCTTTGGGAATTTGAACGACGCAGGAGGGACCTTCGTTTGCTGCAATGGTGAGCGGACCGTCGTAGGAGCCGGCTTCCGGATAGTAGTACCATGCGTAGTGCATACCATCTCCGTCCGGATCCAGCGAGCCTTCCGCACTCAGCGAGACATCCGTACCCGGGTGCGCTTCCAGGGTGAGCACCTCCCGGGAGTAACTACCATTAAGTACTGCCATGGGGTGGTGATTTGCCGCGGCGTAGATGTCGGTGATGCTCCAGTCCATGCGCGCAGCAAAATCGTTGTGAATGGCCTCCTTCCAGCGGCCGAAGGTGGCCTCTCCCACCGCAATATTACCGTACATATAGTAGGGGTCGTATTGTTCTTCCGCTCCCGGCATGATCTTGGCAACTTCCGACATGCTGCGGATACCCGCCCGCTCGGTCGTGTCGAAGCGTCCGCCCCAGCCTCCCTGTCCGACTTGTTCCGGATCATGCAGGCCGTTGGGGTAGACGTGCAAAAACGCAGGCGTATCACCCTCGGTCGCCCAGATCCGGTCGGGATAAACGGCACCCAGCGGACCGTGGTTCTGCACGTGCTCGTCCAGGTAGGTGTCCGTGGGTTGCCAACCGTACACGTCGGTGGCCCGGATATAAAATACTTCCGGGAAAGTATGAGCGATCCAGGATCCGGCATCGTCCTGGCCCAGGATGTCAAATAATCTCAGTTTGGCCAGGAAACTATTCAATTTCTCCGCCGAACGGGTTTCGCGTACCTTCCAGATGGCTTGTGCAACCGTATTCATTCCGCCCCAGCCCATGACCCATACGGGGCGTGGGTCGTCACGGTCTACGGCGGCAACGATGAGATTGGATCCGGGACTGTCCTTTCCCGCGCCTACGTCGCTCATACCGTATCCGGTTTGACCCATCGCGGAGACGGACCGCAGATAGTCCGGCGTGGGAAAGTCGGGGGCGTGTACGCTTAGGTTAGGATACGCCGCCGCGTAGGCGTCGAGCAGGCTATCGAGCATAGCCGTATTTTCCTGCCTTGGCTTCCAGCAGCCCGTTGCGACGATCAACCCCTCGATGTCGTATACGTCGGCGGAGACCAACTGGCGTACCATGGACTGTTTGTCGTCCGGGTCGGCGCCTAGATCGGTCGTGTTAATAATGCGGGGCTTGGCAAACTGCGACTCGAATCCACTATCCTCCGGTCCTGAGGGTTGCTCACGCGCGAGTATGCACCGTTCGAAATCCGCCGCATAGCGCCGCCGCCACTTCCGCATGCTTGTGGGTCCGGAACCGTCTATATGGAGATGGGTGCTGGCCACGTTCACGCCCCGGCCAGTCCGAATGAGGTCTTCCGGGTTATTGATACCCCGTACGGTGCTGACCTCGGCGTGATACTGTGCGGTAGCCGGTGAGGTCACCACCACTAATAGTGCTGCGAATAGGTAAAGGTGAATTGGGGTGACCTTCCGGGGGTTACTCCCGGAATGTATGCCCCCTACGGACAGTTGTTTGCTGTGCATGGATCGGATCCTTTTAAAATAGAATATCAAGGGTGCACAAAGCTATTCGGGCATTTCGGAAACAACAAGCCGAAAAGCAGATGCAACTTGCCGAATCCCGAGATTTCAGCGGTTGATCCCTTCGTTGCGCTATCTTCCCATCACCCCAAACGACGAGCCACCGCTGGTCGTAAATGAAGTCGTAAGCTTCCGGTCAATTGAACTCATCAAGCGGACGAACGGTACGCATGTAGCCTTCCACAAAAAGTGGACAATTGCAGCTCAGTTATTTATGACTTGTCCAGCTTTTGGGAAGACTACACTCCAGGCGTTCCTTCTAAATACGATGCATATCATAAATAGTGAGAGCAAAACAAGAAGCGCAAACCCAGTTGCTTTACCCCACTTAGGTGATGTCATGCTCATCTAATCAATTATTTGAAGTTGGCGCTGCCACGCTAATAGTCCGGGGAAAAATCCTCTGTTGTGTGTGCCGCACCAATTCTTTTCTAAGTCCAAGGGACCTTCCATACATACAATTTTAGGCAAACCAAATACTGGTGTCCGGCGCTAATGGCCTTCTTATCAACCGTAACGTAGCGTAACGACAACGCTAACAAAATCGCTACGATGAAGCCGACCTTTCCCGCTGGAAGACACCCGGCGTAACGCCATGCTTCTCCCGGAAAAGACGTACGAAATAGGCGCTACTCGTGAAGCCCGTCAGCTCGGCAACCTGGGCTACGGTGTACTGGCTCGCGGTCAGCAGTTCGGCGGCGCGCTGCAGGCGTACGCCCTGAATGAACTGATTGGTGGACTGATCCAGCAAAGCCCGCAGTTTCCGGTTCAGGCTGGCGGTGCTCATCCCGACCTCGCGGGCAAAGTCGGCAACCTTGAAGTCCGGGTTTGCCAGGCTGTCCTCGACAATTTGCAGTGCGCGCGCAAGAAAATCCTGATCGACCTCGGTTACCGCGACTTCGCTAGGCCGCAGGGCGATGGACGTTGCGTAGCGTTGCCGGAGCAGACGGCGGCTCCGGAGCAGACTTTCGATCTGGGTGATCAATTCCCGGTCGTTGAACGGCTTGGTCAGGTAGGCGTCGGCCCCCGTCTCCAGCCCCTGAATGCGTTGGCCGACATCCCCGCGGGCGGTCAGTAAGATCACCGGTACGTGACTCGTTTCCAGGTTGGTCTTCAGGGCCGCGCAGAGGGCAAATCCGTCCATCCGGGGCATCATGACGTCGCTGAGGATCAGGTCCGGCGACACCCGGCGGGCCAACCGCAGGGCTTCTACCCCATCGGGGGCCACGGTAATGCGGTAGCGGTCGGCCAGTAACAAGCGTAGCAACTTGCATAGCTCCTCGTTATCTTCCACGATCAGGAGGTGGGACGGGGCACCACCTACGCCCGAGAGCGTTTCATTCGGGGCGTCGCACACTGTTTCATAATTTACTATATCCTGATCTTCAGCAACTTGCGCGTCCATCGCGGCGGCTTGGATGACCGGCAAGAACACTTCGAAGGTCGATCCGCTACCTACTTCGCTCGTAACGGACACCCGGCCCCCGTGGAGCTCCACGAGTTCGCGTACGATGGCCAGGCCGATACCGGTACTGTCTGCCCCCGGCACGTCGTCGCCACCCGCGCGGAAGAAGCGCTGGAACACGTGAGGCAACTGGTCGGCGGGTATGCCGCTACCCGTATCGGTGACGCTGAGGCGGGTGCACGCTTCCGTGAAGGCGAGGTGCACCCCTACCCTGCCCCCGGCGGGTGTGTGCTTGAGGGCATTCGACAGCAGATTGAACAAGATGTCGTTCACCTTGACGGGGTCTACCCTCGGCCAGTACGGTTTACCCGACTGCGTAAGCGAAAAGGCGACGCCGTGCGCCTCGGCCGCGGGACGGAAGTCGTCGACAACGGCGCGTACGAGACTGCGCAGGTCGGTGGGCCGGGCTTCCAGCACGTCCTCGTGTGCCTCCAGACGGGTGAGCCTGAGGATACGATTAACCAACTCCAGCTGCCGGCCGGCGTGGCGGTGGGCGATCCGGAGCAATTCTTCGCGATCGGGATCGTTATCCTCCCGTTCCAGCAGGCGCTCCAGGGGCGACATGATCAGGGTCAGCGGGGTACGGAACTCGTGGGAAATGTTTGCAAAGAAGCGCGTCCGTAGCCGGGAAGCCTCGGCCAGGGCCGTCGTTTCGGCGCGCAGAACCTTGACCTGAGCGTAGAGCCCGGCAAGCAGTAGACCTGAAAAGGCGACCGACCCCAATTGTACCCCTACCTGCATGAGCAAATCACTGCGGGCGGTCAGGATCACGTAGGCCGTATCCGCCTGCGCGGGAACCGCCACGCAGGCCACCGCGAGCAAGTAGCGACGTATGTTGGCGTGGCGCGACGGACCCAACCGGAACAGGATAAACAAGGCCATAAGAATCCACACAAAGACAACAAAGTGGGTGCCCCATACGGCACCCCGCAGGGTCGGCGCCACCGTCCAGGGCAGGAACATTCCTACCAAGGTGGTCCACATTAGCTTGCGCATTCTTTCGGCGGCCCGGGGATGGTCGCGTCGCAGCCGCAGGAAGACCACGGTAAACCTTGTGATCGCTACCACCACCCCACCTATTGCCGCCGGGATGGCCAGGAAGTATGGATTGCCCAGTACGTTTCGCTCGAGGGCATCCAATATAACGCCGGCGCAGAGGGTGTAGACTACGAAACTGAGCATCAGGAACGCGAAGTACAGGAAGACCCTATCCCCGAACAGCCGCAGCATGATGAGGCTCAGCAGCCCCATACAGATGAGCACCCCGATGTAGAAGGCCGACCACAGACTGTAGACAAGCGCGGAAACGCCGTCGGGGCGGTCGATGACCAGGCGGGCCGCCTCCGTGTCAGGTATGGACTGTCGGAGACTGACGCGCAAGAACACCGGCTGCTGGCTGCCCGCCGGGAGCCGGAACTGGTAGTCCGGCACGACGGCAGCGGTGTCCTGCCGCGCCGCGATCTCCCGGTAACGAAGTCCGAGCCGGCCGGTGTTCTCCGGAACGTACACCCAGGCGGTATCGACGGCGGAGGAATAGCGAAGCGTATAGGCGGCTGAGGTAGCCGACGAATTGATGAGCCGGGTGCGCAACCACAGGTAGTGGCGTCCGGCGACCACGATCCGACCCTGCGGGGAACCGAACTGCCCGAGCTTCGAAAGCAGCCGATCGGGGTGCAGCGTTCCGCTGCTGTCGTGGAGTACCTCGGCCGTAAGGTGATTGCGGGTAACCGGACCGCCGAACTGGGCACAGAGGGAAGTCGTCCACCCGGCCAGCAGCAGCAGGGCGGCAACCCAAGGGGGTATGCACGATCGATTACAGTTCACGCTAACTCCTGACACCAATCTTCTCCGGGCCATCGGTCATAAAGGTAATGACCACCCGGGACGCTTTCCGACCCGCGCCGACCGGCTTGTCGAATTACGGGTTCCGGGGTACATTGGTCCAAAGGAAACTTCAATGCACCTGCGTCCCCGCCCCACCCCGTTCATGAATCGCCTACCGGCCCGGCTTTCATGGCCCCTTTTCCTGTTGCTGCTACTCCCAGCCTGCGGCGCCCAGGACGTGCCGGAAGAAGCGGCCGCGACGGATACCGGGACGCAGGAGGAAGCATGGGTGCCGCTATTCAACGGCCGGGACCTGTCCGGGTGGGACATCAAGATGGCCGGCCGGCCGCTGAACGACAACTTCCGTAACACTTGGCGGGTGGAGGACAGCATGCTGCGGGTGAGTTATGCGGACTACGAGGCCTTCGACGATGCCTACGGGCACCTGTACTACCAGCAACCTTACTCGCGCTACAAGCTCCGCTTCGAGTACCGGTTCACGGGGGACCAAACACCCGGCGGGGCCAGCTGGAACGTCCGCAACAGCGGGGTGATGCTGCATTCTCAGAGCGCAGCGAGCAACGAGATGGGACAGGACTTTCCGGTATCGGTGGAACTGCAGCTCCTGGGGGGGCTCGGGACCGGAGAACGGACTACCGGCAACGTGTGCACGCCGGGCACGGCGGTGATGATGGGGGATACCATAAACTTCAATCACTGCATCAACGCTGCATCGGAAACCTACGACGGCGACGGCTGGATCCGGGCGGAGGCGATCGTACTGGGTGGCGAGGCCATGCACTTCCTCATCGAAGGAGATACGGTGCTCAGTTTTCAGCACCCGCAGATCGGCGGCGACTTCGGGGCCGTCGGCCTCAGCGCCGACGGGGCCGGCAACGGCGAAGGGGTCTACTCCCTGCAGGACTGGCAGAAACGCGAAGGGGAAATCCTGACGGAGGGCTACATCGCCCTGCAGGCCGAAAGCCATCCCATCGATTTCCGCAACGTGGAATTACTGGACCTGAGCGATAGCAAGTAGATGATGACTTCCTCCCGTTTTAGCCGCCCCGCCGCGGTATTGCTGCTGTGGGTTCTGGTGATTGGCTGTGCCGAGAGTCAGGGTCCGGCCCCCGTGACCAACTATCCCGATTTCCCCTTCGCGGCGGTGGAGACTTCCGTTGACCGGTACCGGGAAGAAAGCCTCACCACCCGCCGCTTCAAGCCGGCGGACCTGGCCCCGCTGTACGCCGCCCTGGGTGGGGGCTTTGGGGTAGACACCGCCGGTACGTCCGTAGAGGGGCGGGCCATTCACCGGGTGCAGTGGGGCAGCGGGCCCACCGAGGTACTGCTGTGGTCGCAGATGCACGGCGACGAGCCCACGGCAACGGCGGCGCTGTTCGACCTGTTTCACTGGCTGGCGGGCCGGGACGACGGACTGGATTCCCTCCGGGCCACGCTCCGTGAGTCGCTGCACCTCACCTTCATCCCCATGCTCAACCCCGACGGGGCAAACCGCTACGAGCGCCGTAACGCCCTGGGCATCGACCTCAACCGCGACGCGCTGCACCTGACCAGCCCGGAGGCGCGCGTCCTCAAGGGGGAGCGGGATCGCCTGCAGGCCGACTGGGGATTCAATCTCCACGATCAGGGCATTTACTACTCTGCCGGCTTCCCCGGCGAGAAAGGCTGCGTGATCTCCATCCTGGCGCCGGCTTTCGACTGGGAGAAATCCATGAGCCAAAAGCGCACCGACGCCGCCCAGCTGATCGCCCTGCTCAACGACCGCTGGCAGGAGGCCGTGCCCGGGCAGATCGGCCGCTACAACGACGACTTCGAGCCCCGCGCCTTCGGCGATAACCTGCAAAAGTGGGGCACCCGCACGGTGCTCATCGAGTCGGGCGGCTACCCCGGCGACCCCGAGAAACAGGAGATCCGCCGCCTGAACGTCCTCGGGCTCATCAACGGCCTGCACGCCATCGCAACGGGGCGCTTCGAACAGTATTCGGTAGCGGACTACCTGGAAATTCCGGAAAACGAGAGCAACGGCATGCACGCGCTGATCCTGGAGAACGCCCGCGTGGAGCGCCCCGAGGGCAGCTTCGTGCTCGACATCGGCTTCCGCATCGCCGAGCGTACGCTGCCGCCCGACAATCGCCGCTACACCTCCTCGGCCTACATCAGCGACTTGGGCGACCTGTCGACCTTCGGTGCCTTCGAACGGGTGGACCTGGACAGTTTCCGCGTGGTCCCCGGAAGAGTGTATCCTACCGCGTTGGGAGCGAACGCGATCCGCGACCTCGACCCCACGGCTCTCTACCGCGACGGCTACACCGCCGTCAAGGCCACAACTATCCTACCCGACCCGCCACCAACGGAGGTACTGCGGGTGCTCACCCCTTCCGGTAGCATTTCCCGCGACATCGACGTTGGAAATCCGGCCGACCTACTAATCTACGATGGGGCGGACCGGCTGGTGATGGCGGTAATTAACGGACGGCTGCGGCGACTTGGTCAGTGATCCGGCGCACCGTCAGGTTGGCTTCGGCTAGGTCGTAAAAACCGGAGGGAAACGCCACACCAGGTAACTGCCAGACCCGCAATCGTTTGCATCAATCGCATATCTTAACCGAGACCCGGACGGGCGGGCGCCGGGAGACTGTCCGTTGGACAACCGATGTAATTTGCGCTGAGATTGCCGACCGGGGAGATATGTAATTCAGAATTTTGGCTACATTCGTCTTGTAACTACCTACCATTGTACTGCCGCCTGCGCTACGACCGGTGTGGTATTTTGCTTTAGACTCACGATCATGTAACCCATCCCCTCATCCAGGGGTCCGCATCATGCAAACTAGTATATTATGAACAGACGTTACGTAATGCTCAGAACCGGCCTCAGCGCGCTGGCCGTTCTGTTCACGCTATCCCTCAGCGCGCAGCTAAAAACCATCACGGGTACCCTCACCGATGAGGGTACCGGCGATCCACTCATCGGGGCCAGTGTACTCGTAAAGGGCACTACCCGCGGAACCGTGACCGACATCGACGGCTATTACAGCGTTGAGGCCTCTCCCGAGGAAACGCTCGTAATCTCCTACACCGGGTACGGCACCAAAGAGGTCCCCATCGGGGAGAACGACGTCATCTCCCTCAGCCTGTCGAGCGGCGAGCTTCTGGACGAGGTGGTGGTAGTAGCCTACGGCAAACAAAAGAAGGCCACCGTTACGGGCGCCGTAGTATCGGTTTCCGGCGGGCAGCTCGAAGAGTCGCCCTCGGTCAACCTGGGTGCCTCGCTCGCCGGCCGTCTGCCGGGGGTCGTGGTCATTCAGAGCAGCGGTGAGCCGGGATCCGACAACGCCTCCATCAATATCCGTGGCCAGAATACGCTGGGCAACAGCAGTCCGCTGATCGTCATCGACGGCGTCCCGGACCGGGCCGGTGGACTGGCCCGCCTCAACCCCCAGGACATCGAGTCCATCTCCGTACTCAAGGACGCCTCGGCGGCCATTTACGGGGCCCGCGCCGCCAACGGTGCCATCCTCATTACCACGAAGCGGGGCACCACGGGCAAGCCTTCGGTGAGCTACGACTTCAATCAGGGGTGGGCCCAGCCAACCGTCATCCCCGACATGGCCAACGCCTCGGAGTACGGTCGGATCATCAACGAACTTCAGATCTACCAGTCCGGTGTTCCGGTCGACGAGTGGGGAGACGCCTGGAACGCCCTGGAGGAGACCGGCGTGTACGTTTCCCCGACCGACGGCGTCAATCCGATCAATGCCACCCACTCCCCGGAAGACCTTCGGCTATACGAAGACGGCTCCGACCCGTGGGGGCACCCCGACACCGACTGGTTCGACGATGCGTTCAAGACCTGGGCCCCCCAGGGTCGCCATACCCTGCAGGTCGATGGCGGAACCGACAACGTTCGCTACCTGGCCTCCCTGGGTCATACCACCCAGGATGCCTTCTACAAGAACTCGGCCACCAATTACAAGCAGTACGACATGCGCATCAACCTGGATGCGGACGTGAACGACTACATCACCACCAGCGTCGGCGTACTGCTCCGCCGGGAAAACCGGAACTTCCCCACGGAGAGTGCCGGATCCATCTTTCGGATGCTGATGCGTGGTAAGCCCTTCGAACACGAGGTGTGGCCCAACGGCCTGCCCGGCCCCGACATCGAGAACGGGCAGAACCCCTACGTAATCACCACGAACGCAACGGGCTACGACAAGGACATCCGCGACTTCGTCCAGACCAACGGTAGCCTCACCCTGTCGCAGCCCTGGGTTGACGGCCTTGCCCTCACCCTGTCCGCCGCCCTTGACCAGCAGGTCAACAGTCGCAAGGTCTGGCAAACGCCCTGGACACTGTACAGCTGGGACGGACAGTCCTACGACAACGAGGGCGTGCCCGCACTGGAGGGCGCCATCCGGTCCAACTTCAAGGATCCGCGCCTCTTTCAGTCCGACGAACGCATCCTCAACACGAACCTCTCCGCCCGCCTCAACTACGACGTGGAGCTGCCCGGCGAACACTCCCTCGGACTGATGGCCGGTGTGACCCGTGAAACCTTCGACGGTACGAACTTCAACGCCTTCCGCCGCAACTACATCTCCACCGCAGTCGATCAGCTCTTTGCCGGCGGTAACCTGAACATGAATACCGGCGGCTCGGGGTATAATCGCGCCCGTCTCGGCTACTACGGCCGGGTGCAGTACGATTACAAGGACAAGTACCTCGCCGAGTTCATCTGGCGCTACGACGGCTCCTACATCTTCCCCGAGGAAGATCGCTTCGGGTTCTTCCCCGGCATCCTGCTCGGCTGGACCGCGAGTAACGAAGAGTTCTTCAACGTTTCCGGTATTGACTTCCTGAAGGTGCGCGCAAGCTACGGTCAGATGGGCAACGACCAGGTATTCTTTAACGGCTCACTGCAGGAATACGCTTTCCTCTCTACCTACGGCTTCGGCAACTTCCCGATCGGTGGGGCCAACGTCACCACCCTCCGGGAGCAGTTGCTGGCCAACCCCAGTTTTACCTGGGAACGTGCCAATAACTACAACGTGGGCGTAGATGCCGTTCTGTTCAACAACCGCGTGGACGTTACCCTGGAAGCCTTCCGCAACCTGCGTACCCAGATCCTCATCCAGCAAACCGGTTCCACTCCCTCGTCCTCGGGCATCAGCAGCCTGCTGCCCCCCGTCAATGCCGGCGAAGTAGAGAACCGGGGCTTCGAGTTCAACCTCGGCTACAATGGCAACGCCAACAACGCCCTGCAGTACCGCTTCGGTATCAACGGCGGCTATGCCAAGAACAAGGTGATCTTTCTGGACGAGATCAGCGGTGCCCCCGACTACCAACTGCAGGAGGGTAAGCCCATCGGCGCCTACCTCGTGTACGAGTCCGACGGCGTGTTCATCGACCAGCAGGACATCAACAACACCGAGCTTAACTACTCCGCCGTGACCAATAACCTGCGCCCCGGCGACATGAAGTTCGTCGACCAGAACGGCGACGGCATCATCAACGGCGACGACCAGGTACGCATCGACGATAATGGTACCCCGACCTTCAACTTCGGCGCCAATTTCCGGGCCAGCTACGGTGGCTTCGACCTGAATATGCTCCTGCAGGGTGCCACGGGTTCCTCGCTGCGGGTACAGACGGAATCCGGCACCATCGGCAACTTCCTGAAGTACCAATACGACAACCGGTGGAGCATCGCCAATCCGAGCAGCGAGCATCCGCGGCTGGCCGAGCGGGGCAATACCTACTACACCGGGGGTAACTACGGCAACAACACGTACTGGCTCTTCAGCAAGGACTACGTTCGCCTGAAGACCATCGAGGTAGGCTATACCCTCCCCACCGTCCTCACCGAGCGGGTCCGCCTGAGCCGGGTCCGTGCCTACCTGAGCGCGTTCAACCTGTTCACCATCGACAGCCTGAACTTCTTCGATCCCGAGAGCACCAACAGCAGCGGCCAGTACTACCCCCAGTCGCGCGTGCTCAACTTCGGCCTCAACATCACCCTTTAATCATGCACATCCAACCGACCATGTCAATCTTATATACGACCGGTTACCGCTTGTTGACGGTGGTGGCAGCCTCCTGCGTACTGCTGTTCTCAGCGTGTAACGACGATTTCCTGAATACCGAGCCGCTAAACAGTATTTCCAGCCAGGCCACCTGGGGCGACGGACCGCTTTCCGAGGCCTTCGTGTTCAATGTCTACGCCTTTCTCGGCCGCGGTGGGTTTGACGAGCAGATGCTCGCCAGCCTGACCGACGAGGCCCTCTTCACCCACCCCGGACGTCGCATTGACATCTTCAACGAGGGCAACGAGGCACCGGACAACATCGCGTGGACCAACTATACCTACAACTACGGCAATATGTACTCCGCCATCCGGCAGGCCAACATTGCGCTGCAGGAACTGCCTACCTCCACGTTTCAGGACGACAACCTCCGCGACCGCCTGATGGGCGAGGCCCACTTCCTGCGGGCGTACTACTACCACCAGCTGGCGCGCTTCTACGGAGGCGTACCGATCATCCGTGAACCCTACGGACTGAACGAGGACTACTCGATCGCCCGTTCGAGCTGGGAGGAGACCGTGAACTTCATCCTCGAGGACCTGGATCAGGCCATGACCCTGCTGGAAGGCAAAGCCACCGCCCGCGGTCGTGCCTCTACCCTGTCCGCCATGGCCCTGAAGGCCCGCGTACTGCTGTACGCCGCCTCCGACCAGTACAACGCGGAGAAACTGCGCGCCGCCGCTCCGGCGATGGCCAATTACTCCGACATCGGCCTCGTAGCCTACACCTCCGGCGATCAGCAAGCCCGCTGGCGCGCCGCACGCGACGCGGCCCTGGCCGTTATGGACGCTACCAACGGATACAAGCTCGACCTGACGGCCCCCGTGTCGCCCGAAGAGGGAACCCTGAATACCGTTTCCATCGCCATGGGCGGCGGTAGCGCCGCCCCCGGCGTCGACGCCCTGGGCGCCAGTGAGCTCATCTTCGAGCGCTCCGTGGCGAGCACCTACAATGAGACGCTCTTCGGCATGTTCAACGGCCCCAACGGCTACCACAACTGGGCGGGTAACACCCCGATCGGTGCCCTAGTCGACGACTTCGAAATGATGGACGGTACGCCCTTCGACTGGGACGACGAGGAGCAGGCCACAAACCCCTACGAGAACCGCGACCCCCGCTTCTACGCCAACATCCTCTACGACGGTGCCGAGTGGAAACCCCGGCCCGCCGACGTCGCCGGACGGGACCCCTACGGAGAGATCCAGACGGGTGCCTACGATTCCGGCAACCAGAACGATGCCGGCGAGACCATCTACATCGCCGGTCTCGATACGCGGGAATCCTCGGTAGAGGACTGGAACGGCAGCCGTACCCACTACTACACCCGTAAGTTCGCCAACCCCGATCCCGCTATCCTGGACAACCTGTCGAGCTTCAACACCGTGCCCTGGCCTTTCATCCGCTACACCGAAATGGTCCTCAACTACATCGAGGCCAGCATGGAGCTCGGCGAGGAAGATGAGGCGCGGGCGTGGCTCAATCGGATCCGCTACCGCGCGGGCATGCCGGAAATCACCGAGACCGGCGATGACCTGATGGACCGCTACCGCAACGAGCGCCGCCTGGAGCTGGCCTTCGAGGAGCACCGCTACCACGACGTACGCCGCTGGCTGATCGCCGAGGAAACCCAGGGCCGCCCCCTGCGGGGCGTCGACGTAACCGCCGATCTGCTCCCCGGCAAGACCGCCCACGAGCCTTACTACTACGATCCGGAAACCTACGAGTACACCTACCGGCCCGTCAACGTACCGGAAGAAAACCGTATGTGGAACGACAAGATGTTCTACCGGCCCATCCCGCGGGGTGAGATCAACCGGAACGAGTTACTCATCCAGAATCCCGGTTACTAAGTAATCCGGCTTACAACCAAGGTCCGTTTTCGTCGCTGACGGGAACGGACCTTTTCTTTTGAATTCCCCCCGCTTTATCTTTCGTCCATGCGCCCACTTTCCCTGCTCTTCCTGCCCGCACTGCTCGCTACGTGCCTGACCGGGTGCGGAGAGGGGGACCGATCCGCACCCGCGGAGCAGACCGCGCGCTTTGCCCTGGTGCCACCGGAAGCAAGCGGCGTCACCTTCTCCAATACGCTGACCGAAGGTCCCAACACCAATGTACTCATGTACGAGTACTTCTACAACGGTGGCGGCGTAGCGGCGGCGGACTTCAACCAGGATGGGCTGACCGACCTCTACTTTACCTCCAGCATGGGCGACAACCGGCTCTACCTCAACGAAGGCGACTGGAAGTTTCGCAACGTGACCGACGCAAGCCAGGCAGGTGGGCGCTCCGGTCCCTGGAAAACGGGCGTAGCCGTGGCCGACGTCAACGCCGATGGCCTGCCCGACCTTTACCTTTCCTACTCGGGTATGCTCCCCCCGGAGAAGCGGCGCAATCAGCTGTTCATCAACCAGGGCGCCGGTCCCGACGGCGTACCGGTATTCAACGAGGAAGCAGCACGCTACGGCCTCGACCTGATGGCCTTCACCAACCAGGCCTACTTTTTTGACTACGACCAGGACGGCGACCTCGATGCTCTCCTGCTCAACCACAATCCCAAATCGCTGCCCATCCTGAACGTGGAGAAAACCCGTCAGCTGCTGGCCACCCCCGATCCGGACCGGGGCCTCCGATTGATGCGGAACGACGGCGGGCGGTTCACCGACGTCACGGAGGCGGCTGGCATCAACGGCTCGGCCCTCAGTTACGGCCTGGGGGTAGCCTTGAGCGATCTGAATGGCGATGGCCTCACGGACGTGTACGTCTCCAACGACTACGAGGTACCC
Source organism: Lewinella sp. IMCC34183 (assembly GCF_003390915.1). Classification (GTDB taxonomy): domain Bacteria; phylum Bacteroidota; class Bacteroidia; order Chitinophagales; family Saprospiraceae; genus Neolewinella. The sequence goes on from NZ_QMEM01000001.1 coordinate 236,909, forward strand.
GACTACCTCTACTACAACAACGGCGACGGCACCTTTACGGACCGGCTCGCGGAGCAGATGGGCCACACGAGCCATTTCTCCATGGGCAGCGACGTGGCCGACATCAACAACGACGGCCATCCGGACCTGTTCAGCCTGGATATGCTCCCCGCCGACAACCGGCGCCGCAAGCTGCTCATGGCCGACGACAACCGGTCCAAGCACGAACTTAACCGCGCCAGCGGCTGGCAGGAACAGAACATGCGCAACATGCTCCAGCTCAACCGCGGCAACGGCACCTTCGCCGAGATCGGCCAACTGGCCGGCGTGGCCGCTACGGACTGGAGCTGGTCGGCCCTGCTCGCCGACCTGGACAACGATGGCTACAAGGACCTGCACGTCACCAACGGCTACGTCCGGGACTACACCAATATGGACTTCATCAAATACATGGAGGACTTCGTGGCCGCCCGGGGCCGGCTGCAGCGTACCGACGTCCGGGAGCTCGTCAATGAGATGCCCGCCTCCGACGTATCGAACTTCGTTTTCCGGAACGGAGGGAACCTGCGCTTTCAGGACGTGACGCGCGAATGGGGGCTGGAGCGGCCCTCCAACAGCAACGGGGCCGTGACCGTCGACCTGGACAACGACGGGGACCTCGACCTCGTCACCAACAACCTAAACCAGCCTGCTTTCCTCTACCGCAACGACAGCCCCGCCGGAGCCAACCACTACCTGCAGGTCGAATTGCGGGGGCCGGACGGGAATCCGGCGGGGATCGGAGCCAGCGTCACCATCAACGGGGACAGCACCACGCAGCTCCAGGAGCTTTTCCCCAACCGCGGCTTCCTGAGCAGCGGGCCTTTCGTGCTGCACTTCGGGCTCGGGGCGCGGACGCAGGTGCGGGGGCTTACCGTACGCTGGCCGGACGGTCGGGTAGAGCAATTCAGCGACGTACCAGCCGATCAGCGATTTCTGGTGGAGCACCGCAATGCTGCCCCCTCCGTAGCACGGCAAAAGATAGCGGAAGCTCCCCTCCTCATGGAAGCGGACGGGGATATCGTATACCGGGACCCCGTCGACGATGTCCGGGACTTCGATCGCCAACCCCTGCTGCCCCGGCAACTTTCGCACTCCGGCCCGGTCATGGCCACGGGCGACCTCAACGGGGACGGGTTAGCGGACCTGCTGATCGGAGGAAATCAGACGTCTGCGCTACAGTTGTTCCTCACCCGTGCGGGCGGCGGGTTTGCCCCTCCGCGGTCGATCGACCTGCCGGGAAGCGGTAGCTACCGCGTGACGGACCTCGCCATCACGGATCTCGACGGCGATGACCAACCGGACGTTTACGTAGCCCGGGGCGGGTACCATCAGCTCACCTCCGAAAGCGACCAGCTGAAGGACGTGTTGCTGCACAATGCGGGCGCGGGAAAGCTGGAGCCGGGCACACTTCCAGCTTCGCCCACCGCTACGGGTTGCGTAGCTGCCGGTCAAACCCCGGACGGTGCGGTCGTCTTCGTAGGTGGACAAGCCGTTCCGGGTCGCTACCCCGAGGTAGTGCCCAGCTATCTCCTCCGGTTCGGTAAGAATGCCGCTCCGGAACGACTTCCGGTGGAGCTTCCGGGGGGGATTCCGACGGATGCTACCTGGAGCGACCTCGACGGCGACGGCCAGCAGGAACTGATCGTGGTCGGCCGCTGGATGCCCCTGACCGTGCTGGCCTGGGAGGGAGGCACGCTTAGCCGGGTCACGGAGCGCTACTTTTCCGATGTCCCGACCGGCTGGTACAACGTGGTCCACGTGGAGGACCTGACGGGCGACGGGCGCCCCGATATCCTGGTGGGCAACGAGGGTGAAAACCAGCTCTTCAATGTATCCGAAGCCACTCCGGCCGAACTGTACGCGGCGGACCTGGACCGCAACGGAAGCGTGGATCCGATCCTTAGTTATTACAATCAGGGGGAGCAGGTTCCGGATCCCACCCGCGACGAATTGCTCGGCCAGCTCTCCGGTCAGCGGGTGCGCTTTCCGGACTACCGCAGCTACTCCGTGGTGACCACCGCCGATTTGCTGTCCCCCCTCGATCAGACGGGTACGCGCCTGCGCGCGACCGATCTGGCGACCCGCCTTTATCTCCAGGGAGAGGACGGTACTTTTACATCCATGAGCCTGCCGGTAGAAGCCCAGTTTGCCCCGGTCCACGCCATCTTGTCGCTGGACGCCAACGACGACGGGCACCGCGACCTCATCCTGGCCGGAAATGAACTGCACCCCCGATTACGCTACGGCCCCTCCGACGCCAACCCCGGCCTGCTGCTGGCGGGCGACGGAACGGGCAACTTCACCTACGTGTCTCAGTCGCGCTCCGGTCTGGACCTGCGGGGAGCGGTTCGGGCGGCGGTCACTATAGACCGCAGGGTCTTCTTCGGGTCGGTAGGCGGAGCGGTAACGACCTATCAAATCGCTTCAGCCCGGTGATGACTGCTCTTTCCAGTCCGGTCCCCGAAAGTCTTCGCTGACCCGCTCGGCCAGTGCGGCCACATCCGCCGGCTCGATGTTTGCATTTCCTCCGAGGAACAGGAGGGCGAAGTGATTGAGCTTTCGGAGATCGTCTACGCCCTCCAGGTCATTGTCGGCCAGCCCCAGTTCTTCTAGCTCGGAACACGTTGCCAACCCCATAACGAAGCTGATCATGGTATGCCAGAGGTACAGGCTCCTCAGGTGACACAGAGCCGTGATCTCACCGATGTCGCGCAGGGGGTTGTCGGAAACGTTTAGCTCGATAAGATTGGGCGTATACCGCAGGAATTCGAGGTCGCTCACCTGGTTGGAGGAAAGTGTGAGCCGCTTCAGCTTGGGATGCACCGACCCGAACCGTACCTCCGAGAGGGCATTATGCTCAGGTCCAGACTCCGCAGGTTTGGCATGGCCGTGATGGTGAGCCTTCCCCGGAGGTGGTTGTCCGACAGGTTCAGGTGCCGCAGGCGGTCGTGGGCCGGCAGTTCCATTCCGTCGGTCAGGTTGTTTCCGCTCAGGTCAAGGGTGGTCAGGTAGGGGCAGCGGGCCAGCTGACGCACCGACGCGAGGGTATTGTCGCTGAGGTTCAGCCAGGTGATTTTGTGCGGGGGGGAGAAGCAATCCACGGTGGAAAGCCTATTATGGCTAAGGTCCAGTGCGGGAAGCTGGGTCAGCAGCCCGAGGGGAGCAGCATCTGTGATCCGGTTTCGCTCCAGGAACAGGCCGGTGAGCCGCGTCAGTCCGGCCAGTGGCGCGAGGTCGCTGATTCGGTTTCTCCCCAGCCGCAAGACGCGAAGCCCGGGATGGGCCTCGATGCCCGACAGGCTGTCGACGCCGGCGTCTCTGGCGTCGAGTTCCGATACGGGGGTGCTGGATGAAGCTACAGCCTGCCGGATGATCCGGCGGAGAGGAGCATCTGATACGTTTTGGGGCATAGGGTGCTGGGTTGATCAAACAACGGGACAACGGTGCGCAACAGGCTGGGTACGGCCGGTAACTGAGTTTCTCACGTGGCCCTACGCCAACGAAACCGTATACAACAGGCACAGGCGTATAAATACCGACAGCTGACCGGACTGCGGCCGGAGCGCGCCGGCTTACCTTTGCGCCCTATGGCCGCCCCGACCGAATTCCTGCACCCGCTCCCCCGCGATGTAAGGGACGTTGCCCCACCGGAACGTTTCACTTTCCCATTCTACTACCGCCCGCACCGGCTGGCCCGGGCCGCGGCGGCGGACCTGCAGCAGCACCTGCTGGGGCCGCGGGACTGGTCCCACGATTTCGGACTGGACGATCCCGGCACCGGCGGTCGCGGTAAAATGTTTGGCGTACTAGTCGTGCGCGACACTTCGGGCGGCCTGAACTACCTGGCCGCCTTTTCGGGCAAACTCGCCGACAGCAACCACCTCCCCGGTTTCGTGCCGCCCGTTTTCGACTTGCTCGACGAAGCTAACTTCTACCGGGAAGGAGAACGAGAAGTCAATCGGGTAACCGAACGAATCGAAGCACTACGTAGCGATCCGGATTTCCTCCACGCGCAGGAGGATTTTCAACGTACGGAGGAAGAAGGTAATCGCCAACTGGCCGAGGAACGCGCGTCAATCAAACAGGCAAAAGCGGACCGGCGACGTCGACGCGAGGAGGCCGCCACTACCCTAGCCCCCAGTGAGCTAAGCACGCTGGAGCAAGAACTGGCCGCGGAAAGTATTCGTCGCAGCTATGGCCTTAAGGATCTGACGAAAGCAGTGAAGTATCAACTAAAACTTAAAAAGAAAAAGCTGGATGAGTATAATTCCGCGTTAGAAGAGCTGATCGATCTTCGCAAACGGATGTCCGCCGATCTGCAACAGCGCATCTTCGCCGCCTATACCTTTCTCGACGCCGGTGGCAAAGAGCGGGAACTCGGCAGCATCTTTTCGGAGACGGTATTCGGGGTACCCCCCGCCGGGGCCGGGGAATGTGCCGCGCCTAAGCTTCTGCAGTTCGCTTATCTGCACGACCTCGAGCCGGTAGCACTGGCCGAGTTCTGGTGGGGAGAGGCGCCCGACTCGGAGATCCGCCAGCATCTTCAGTACTACCCCGCCTGCCGCGGGAAGTGCGAGCCCATCCTTTCGCACATGCTCCGCGGCCTGGAAGTCGACCCCAACCCCTTGCTGGTCAATCCGGCCCGCGACAAGCACCTCTCCTTCGTTTACGAGGATGAGCAACTGCTGGTGGTCGACAAGCCCGCCGAGTTTCTGTCGGTACCGGGGCGGCACATCGCGGATTCCGTACACCACCGCATTCGTGAGCGGTTTCCCGAGGCTACCGGTCCCCTGATCGTGCACCGGCTCGACATGTCAACCAGCGGCTTGCTGTTGATCACCAAATCGGCGGAGGTCCACAAGCGCATCCAGCGACAGTTTTTCCGGCGAACGGTAGAGAAACGCTACGTGGCGCTCGTCGAAGGCTCGGTTGTAGGTGAAGAAGGCTACATCGACCTGCCGCTACGCGGCGATCTCGACGATCGGCCCCGGCAGATCGTCTGTACGGAGCACGGGAAAACGGCCCGCACGCGGTGGCGGGTCCGGGAACGGCGGGGCAACCGGACACTGGTCGATCTGTGGCCCGTCACCGGTCGAACCCACCAACTGCGGGTACACTGTGCCCACCCCCTCGGGCTCGGCTGTCCCATCGTAGGGGACGACCTCTACGGAGCGCCCGCCGACCGGCTTCACCTGCACGCGGCTTGGATCAGTTTCGTCCATCCGGAAACCAAGGAACGGGTCGAATTCCAGTCCCCTTGCCCCTTCGCGTGACCACCGCACCCGCGCACCGCCGCCGCGCCGGGTTGAACAAATGGGTGCCCGGCGGGGATACAAATAGAAAAAGAGACCCCATGAAACGCCTTTACCCCCTGTCCTTGCTGTTGTTTTTGATGCTGGCCTGTTCCGATGCCCCCGAACAACCCGAAGCCGCCATGCCCGAAACGGAAGCCGCCATCGAGGAAGAACTGACCCCCGCCAACCTGGCTCCTGAGTTCGTGGAAGTGCTGGAGGCCCACGGCGGGCTGCCCGGTTGGAACAACGCCCAGGCCGTGTCGTTCCTGATTCGCGACTTCCCCGTCGGCGACGGACAAACGACGCTGACCGACTTTCACCGCGTCAACCTCGGCAGTCGCGACCAAGTGATCGAGGGTGACAACTACGACATCGTGACCCGCAACGACAGCACCTGGATCTCTCCGGGTACCGACGCGATCGCCCTGCCCGCCCGCCTGTACCAGGGCGCCAGCTTCTACCTCATGGGTATGCCCTTCGTATTCGCGGACGCGGGCATCACCGTGACCTACTCCGGCGAAGCGGAATACGGCGATGAAACCATGGACGAGTTCCAGGTACAGATCCCCGACGAAATGGGCGACGGCGGCAACGACTACCTGCTGTACGCCGACCCGGAAACCCACCAGTTGCAGTACGCTGTATTCCCGGTTACCTACCCCGCTATTGCGGATATGAACCTGCAGCAAATGGTGGATTTCCAGGAGTGGCAAACGGTGGACGGACTGATCGTACCCTCCGTCCTTACGCTATATTCCGCTCCCGACGAGGTGACGGAGGGAACCCCGGGAACGACCATCGGCTTCGAGCGCGTTTCCTTCTCTCCCAGTGCCTTCGAGAGCAGCATCTTCAATGTACCGGACGACGCCCAGATCGACCAGAGCGCCTCGATGTAGGCAGGCTTAGGTACCCAGGCCCGGCCGACCGTTGGGGATGAGGATCCCCCGGTCGAGCTGAAACAGGTTGCTGAAGGGGTCCACCTTGAAATCCAGGTGGCCGTCCAGGTCAGCGTATGCAATGTTGGGCCGGCTGAGCGCAAAGTGCAGGCCCGCCGCGATACCCAGCCCGCACTCGTCCAGGCAGCCCACCATCACTTCGTTGGCGGCCGACTTGGCCACCGAATTGATGTGCAGGGCCGGCCAGATACCGCCCACCTTCTGTAGCTTGATGTTGATCATGTCGGTTAGCTCGTGCTGGGTAAGCCGGAAGGCATCGGCCAGGGTCTTGAGGCTTTCATCGGCCATCACGGCGATCGGTGAATCGCGGGTGAGGGTGCCCATCACCGACTCCTCGTGGATGCTGGTGGGCTGCTCGAGAATGTCCACGCCCAGTGGCTGGGCCGCCCCGATAAAGTGCAGCGCCTGGTCGAGAGTATAGCCCTGGTTGCCGTCAAAGCGCAGGACGATCTGCGGGAACTTGTCGCGCACGACGCGGACGCGGGCAATGTCTTCCTCCACGTCAAGCCCCCCCTTGATCTTGATGATGCCGAAGCCCTGGGCAACGAATTCCCGCGCCTTGGCCAGCGTCTCGGCTACCGGCAGAATGCCGATGGTGATGCTCGTGGCGATGCGGTTGCGGTAGCCACCCAGAAATTCGTAGAGCGGCACGCCGGCAGCCTTCGCTACAAGGTCGTAGAGCGCGTTGTCCACCATCGCCAGTGCGGAACTGCGCAGCACCGGCCGCAGCTCCTCGACGATGCGTGCGTAGTGAAAGGGCTTGGCGCCGGTCAGGGCGGGGATAATGGTATCGCTGATGTGCGCTTCCACGTCTGCGGCCAGTTCGTTGGTCACCACCATATCCGGCGCGGCGCAACCGTACCCCACCAGTCCGGTGTCGGTTACGAGCCGCAACGCGAAGTTGGTCGCCTTACCGATGGTTTCGTAGGCGATCGTGTAGGGCTCGATCAGCTCCAGGTCGTAACGCTGGTATTCAACGTGGGTTATCCGCATGGCCACGAAGGTAGCGCGAAATGAGCTCCACCAGTTCGTCGCTCCCGTGCGCCAGTACGTCGTAGCAGGGCAGGCCCGTCTCTTCGGTGACCCGGCGGCAGGCGTCCTTGATTTCTCCCGGTTCGAGCCCTTCGTGGTTGAGGGTTATGGCCAGAACCTCCCGGCCCGAAACGACCTTGATAGCGTTGATCTGCTCGGCCAGCGAGTGCAGTCGGTAGCCGGGGAATCCGTCGTACTCCTTGCGCGTGGGCGCGTGCTGCAGGATTACGTGGTCGGGCCGCCCGGCGGCCAGGATCTCGAAGCCGCCCGGATAGGCCGGGTTCATGAGCGAGCCCTGCCCCTCGATGACGATGGCATCGGGTTTTTCGTTGCGGTAGGCGCTGACCACGGCGTGCTCGATCTCTCCCGATACGAAGTCGTTGATGCAGCTGTCCATGATCATGCTGTACTTGGCCCCCTGCATCCAGCCGGTCTGCCCGGTACCGATCATTTCGGCCCGGTAGCCTGCGTTCTGCAGGCCGTGGACGATGAGCCAGGCGGTCGTGCGCTTGCCGATGGCCGAATCGGTACCGAGGACCGCCAGCTTCAGGCAGTCGACCGACTCGATGTCGCCCGTGAAGAAGTGCAGCGTATCCCGGTCCGGCGTTTTGCGTACGTCGCGGATCCGCACGCCGTGGTCGGCCGCGGCGCGCCGCAGGGCATCGTCGTTGGAGATGAAGTCGTGCAGGCCGCTGTCAATGTGCAGGCCGGCCTCGATGGCCTCCCGCACGGCGGTGCGGCCCGCTGCGGGCAGGCGGCCACCGTCGGGGGCGAGGCCGACCACGAAGTGGGTGACCCGTTCCCGGCTCTCGGAGAGGGCATCCTGCAGGCTGGAGAATATTGGAATACCGTTGGGCTTGCCGTCCAGCACTTCGCCGCTGTCGCGGCCGGCGTAGGGGCGGTCGATGACGCCGAGGACGCGGTAGCGCTTGGTGAAGCGCACCAGGCCGTGGGCGGTTTTTCCGTTGGGGGTATTGAAGGCGCCGTCGGCGTAGACTATCGCGGTACCGTCGAGGGGTGCTTGTTGCATGTAGGGGATTAGCGTTTTGCGGTTAGTACCGCTACTTTTAGCGTGGGTTCATCCGCGGGGCTGTTTTCGGTCAGCGCGATCAGTCCGGCCGTCGATGCCGGCAGTACCTGCAGGGCCTCGCGCTGGCTAAGGTAGGTGGACATCCGCTTGAGCTGCTGGTCGGAGACGTTGTGGGCCCCTCCCCCGCTTTCGTACAGCGCATCCAGGGCTTCCTGCCCGTCGAAGCTGTGCCAGTTGATCAGGGGCTCGTTGATGCGGGTTTCGCGGATCTTTTCGGGGCGCAGGTCCTCGCACCGGCGGCTGCCCCGGCGGAAAGAGGAAACGATGGGGTTCTTGTGCGTACTGGAGGCGGCTACCATACGCGGTAGCACGGCGATGCGGCTCTGGTCGCGCAGCCGCGCAAACCCCTGGTGAATACCCGCCAGCAAGGTCCCGTTACTCACGGGTACGGCCACCACGTCGGGTGCCCGGCCCAGGGTGGTCACGATCTCGTCGGCGATGGTGGCGTAGGCGCGCAGCTGCAGGTCGGTGTTGGCGGCGCCGGGGTTGGCGTTATACCACCCCCTGCGCTGCGCTTCGGCGTTGCTGAAGGCCACCGTGTCCTCGTAGGTTCCCGGCGGCCGGTAGATGCGGGCACCGAGGCGCTCCATCTCCCCCAGCCGGTGGGTGTGGTACCCGGCCGGAATGAAGATCTCGCAATCGATTCCCGCAAGCGAACAGGCCAGTGCTACGGCCACGCCGTAGTTGCCGCAGGTGGCCAGGGAGACGGTCTCCCGGCCGTCGATGAGTGCGTCCTCTACGTGGGCGAAGGCGATCCGGTCCTTCTGCGTACCGGTGGGGTTCTCCCCCTCGAATTTCATAAAGAGCTGCGATTGGTTGAAATCGCGCTCGAGGCCACGCGAGCGGCGCATCCACGTGTCGCCGATCTCCTCCCCGATCAATTGACCGAAGGCGGTGATGCGGTCCAGCTGGGAAGCGCTGCGGTTGCCGCTGACCAGGGCAAGCTCGCGGGCGGTGCGGGAGACGGTGTTACTGGCGGTACGCACGGCGTCGCGTAAGGTCATAGAGAAAAGGGGTTTGCGGCGGTGCGCAGGTGCGGTGACCACCGGAAAGCGGCGGGCCGGGCCAGGCGGGCAAACGGAAAAGATCCATCGGATACGGGCGGTTGCACGAAAGGACGTAGGTTCAGGCAAGGGTCAAACCCCGGCCCGCCCCCGCGGGTTTGGCGATGCGGCCGGTTTCTGCGCCGGCACGGCGTATCTTTCCCTAAATCCGTATCCCATGCCCATGCATCCCAAAAAAGACCTGGACCCTGAAGTGTACCGCCTGTTCGACCGCTACGTGCACAGCCAGCTCGAGCGACGGGAGTTTATCGAACGCCTCGGCGTCTTCGCCGTGGGCGGGTTGACGGTCAAGGGGATTCTCGACTACCTGCAGCCCAAGTACACCACCGCAGTGCAAATACCGGCCGACGATCCCCGCATCCGGGGGGAGTACGTCACCTACCCCTCACCGAAGGGCGGGGGGGAGATCCGCGCCCTGCTCGTCGGCCCGGCCGAGATGCCGGAACGCCCGATGGGCCGCGTACTCGTCGTGCACGAGAACCGGGGCCTGAACCCCCATATCGAGGACGTTGCCCGCCGTGCCGCCCTGGCCGGATTCGTGACGCTGGCCCCCGACGCACTCACCCCCCTCGGGGGGTATCCCGGCAACGACGACGACGGACGGGCGCTGCAACGGCGGCGCGACGGAGAGGAGATGCTGGAGGACTTCATCGCGGGCTACGGATACCTGCGTGACCTCAACGAGGAACCTGCCAAGGTGGGCGTCGTGGGGTTTTGCTTCGGTGGCTCCATCGCCAACAATATGGCGGTTCGCCTGCCCGATCTTGCGGCCTCCGTACCCTTCTACGGCGGACAACCGTCAGCGGACGAGGTAGCCGCCATTCAGGCGCCGCTCATGCTACAGTATGCCGGGCTCGACGAGCGGGTGAACGCCGGCTGGCCGGAGTACGCCCGGGCCCTCCTGGAAAACGGCAAGCAGCACAGCGCCCATGTGTACGCCGGGGTCCAGCACGGCTTCCACAACGACACGACGCCGCGCTACGACAAAGCGGCCGCCAAACTAGCCTGGGACCGCACCATCGATTTCTTTACTTACTACCTGGCCTAGCGGTAGATCATTTGCGTAAATGAAAAGCGCACGTCCTCTCCGCCAGTAAGTACGGATACGGTCAAGCGCTCCGATTCATCGGCCCGCGGGAACACCAGCTTCCCCATCGCCGACTCGCCGGGGCGGATCGTGGTCTTGCGCATGCTGTAGTCCAGCCAAAAAAAGCGGTTGTCGGGCGCGGGTAGATCCGAGACCTGGCCGCTGCGCGCGGCCTCCCGCTGCCAGATCGCAACGGTGGCAGCATCCGCTACCGAAGCGCCCAGCTGCGCGTAGGCCTGGTCGCCGTTGTCGGTGACGGTACTTACGTCCGTACTGGTCGCCGCGTACACGGCCGTGCCAACGAGCACCGCCGCACCGACCCAGGCCAGGGTGCGGGCGGTGCGCTGCTGGCGGACGTCGTCCAGGTCCATACTCAACAGCTGAAATTCGGGATCGATGGCCGGCAGGAAGGGGCCGCCCTCCGGCAGCAGCCTGGCGGTAGCGGGGTCGAAGAGGACATCGGATGTCCCGCGGTTGGTGACCACAAGATCGAAAACGAGGTACTCCCGAGAAGCATCGTAGTAGTTAATCTCTACGTCGGTGCCTGCGACCGACCGGCGCTGTATGGGGTTGCCGTATTCGTACCGGTCAATGCTCTCCTCGGTTGAGGGTGCGACGCGCACTACCCGCAGCGGGCGGCCGCAGGAAAAGAAAAGGAGGGTCAATAGGGGGAACAGAAAGTAGCAGTGTTTCATAGGGCCGGTTTTGACGTATAAAATAGCGGGTTTGCCGCGCATCCTACGTTTCGGACCGGGGTTTAATGAAACCTTAAGCCACCGTTCAGCGATTCAGCACCTGCTTGTCAAAAGGGTTGAGTCCAACCCCCTGCACCTGCGCTTCCGCCTCGATGCGAAATTCACTGTTGACGCCCCGCAGCTTTTTCGCCGCCCAGGCCAGCCCGCCGAAGAAGGGGTTGCGGCTGCCAAAAGCGTCAACCGGCGACGGCAGGGGCTCGAAGGAAAGACGGAAGTTCACCTCTACGGGAACACCTTCCGCCGGGACCTCGATGAGATCGGTGACGATCTGCCGGCCGAGCTCGTACTCGTCGACCAGCTGGTTGTCGTCCTTACCGCGAGAATATTTCTCGACCAGGACGATCTTGATGGCGGAAACGGTCTGCGGGTGCTTGCTCGTCAGGCGGATCCGCCCGGCGATGCTCCCCATCCCGGGGTGAAAGTCGGGGGGGAGCAGCAGCTCCAGTTTGACGCCCTCGATTCCCAACCATTGTTTTACTTTACCTAGCATGCTCCGAAATTAGTACCATTCGGGTAGTGTACCCGTTCTTATCGACAAACGCCCCCCAGCCCCATAAGTTAGCCTATGCAGCTCATCACCAACGATCAGGTCCGTGACCTCGGCAACCTCGAACTTCTCGCCCGTCAGGTGGTGGAAGGCTTCATCATCGGCCTGCACAAGAGTCCCTTCCACGGATTCAGCGTGGAATTCGCCGAGCACCGCATCTACAATCAGGGAGAGCCGACCCGCAACATCGACTGGAAGGTATTCGCCCGCACCGATAAAATGTACACCAAGCGGTACGAGGAGGAGACCAACCTCCGCTGCCAGATCGTCGTTGACAGCAGTTCCAGCATGTACTTCCCGGAAGTGACGACGAAAAGCGAGGAGCACGTCAACAAGATCCGTTTCTCGGCCCTGGCCGCCGCCAGCCTCATGAACCTGCTGATGAAGCAGCGCGACGCCTTCGGGCTCACCTTCTTCAATGAAGGGGTCGACCTGCACACCCGGCCCAAGTCAAGCACGACCCACTACCGGCTCATGCTGACCTACCTGCAGCAACTCATTGACGCGCCCACCCACGACGTAAAGACGAGCACCGCCGCGGCACTTCACCAGATCGCCGACAGCATTCACCGGCGCTCGCTGGTCGTCCTGTTCAGCGACATGTTTGACGAATCGGAGCGCGAAGAGGAACTCTTTGCCGCCCTCCAGCACCTGAAGCACGCGAAACACGAGGTGGTCCTGTTTCATACCGTCGATACCCGCAAGGAGATCAACTTCGAATTCGAGAACCGCCCGTACGAATTTATCGACATGGAGAGCGGCGAACGCGTCAAGCTGCAACCCCAACAGGTGCGTGAGCACTACGTACAGCAGGTAGCGGCCTACCAGGAGCGGCTGCGCCTAAAGTGCCTGCAGTACAAGATCGACTACGTAGAGGCGGATATTCAGGCCGGATTCCGGCCCATCCTGCAGCAGTACCTGGTCAAGCGGGCGCGGATGCGCTAGTTCTCCGTACCGAAGGCGGCTTCCACGCGGCGCAGGAAGGTCTGGGCCGTGCCGGGGGTGACCTCGAGTATCTCGTAGGTTTGTCCATCCGGCATTTCGAGGACCAGGTCTTTGGCCTTCGTGTCGCGCAGCTCGTTCATGAAAGTATTGTTATTGCTGACCACGTTCAGGATACCATCCCGGAAGCCGAAAAAGTAGTAGGTTTCGCTCGGCGATTTGAGGAACAGATACAGGCGGTCGTCGCCGCCGGTGGTCATTTTGACCTCCATGTAGCTTTCGAAACGCCGGTTGATGGGCCGCCCCGCTACGCTGGCCAGGCCGTTCATCTTGTTCGTACTGACGAAGGACTGGTAGTCCGTGTTCCAGCGCAACTTCATATCGCTGAAGAAGAAGGTATGGCGATTGAGCCCCGCCGGCAGGTCGATGGCATCCGCCCGCAGGCCGGCAATGGCCCGTTCCACGTCGCCCCCCGCCGGGAAGAGGTTCTCCAGTCCGGCCGTAGCGAAGGGAATGCGCTCGTTGATGGCCAACTGCGGAGCGCCGTAGGCACCGGATGCGAAGTCGGTGGCCATGATCTGCACCAGTGGTTCGGGCATGATCAGGTCGATTAGGGCCATGATTTCCGCGTCGGTCTGCGGGTAGGCTTCGCTTTCGGGGGTGTCCACGCTCAGGCTTAACTGGGTGACGTCGGTTGCCGGGGCGTCCTGGGTTTCCTCCTCCAGCAGGAACATATTATCGGTCAGCGTCTCGGCGTCGGCGGCGGTGGTATCAGCCGGAGCGTCGGGGTTCGCCTGCGTCAGGGCCACCTCCGGTTCGGGCTCGGGCTCGAACTGCTCCGGTAACTGCATCGTCAGCGTACCGTAAGTCTGCATGCTAATGTAATTGAGGCGGCCGCCGATGCCCAGCAGTCCGTCGCCGCTGACCGTTCCCGCCGCGTGGTCGAAGACCATCAGGTTACCCAGCCGGGATTCGGGGTCCGCTACCCGCGTGCTGTCGCCGAACAGGAAGCGGTCATTATCCTCATCGTAGGTAAATACGCCGGTCGCGTCGAGAATAGGATGATCGGCGCGCCGGTCCGGTGTCCGGATCAGGGCGGGATAAACGTGTCGTTCCGGTTTGCTGAGGTAGAAGCCGGTGTACAACGGCCGGGCATCCCGGTCGACGACCCCCTCCGTTTGCAGGACGAGGTTTTTCTTGTCGCCTTCGCTGCGGACGACGAACCACTCCGCGGAGGGAAGCTTCTCGGCGTCGATACGGGCGTAGCCGTCGAAGGCCAGTTCCTTGCTGCCCGCGTCGAGTTGGATGGTACCGTAGAAGCGCGTTTTGTCGTCGATGTAGAAGATGGTGTCTTCCGCAATTTCCCCCTCAGCCCGGGTGGCGGTGGCCTTTTCGGAGCGCAACCCCTTCCCTACCCGCGTACCCACGATGTTCTGCAACTCGAACTCCTGCTCGTGGGGACCTACGTTGTACTGGTAGAATCCGGAGGCCTTGTATTCCTTCCGACCAGCAATGTTGACGGTGGCCCGGTCGATCACGTGGTACTGGTTGAGCGTATCCGCAATGATGCGGGCGTTGGTCAGTTCCTGCACCTGCCCCCCGGACTGGATGACCACCGCGCTGTCGCCCGGAAGGATGCGGGCGTCCGCGCTGACGATGTAGGGCACTCCTCCAACTTCGAGCTGACCGGCGGCGTTGTCGTATACGGCCGTTACGCCCGTGAAGGTGAGCGTATCCTGGTCGGGGTTGATGCTGGTAAAGCGGTCCTTGCCCTCCTGGGTGACGAAGGTGATATCCCCCACCGCCATGTCCCAGTCGAACCGGTCGCTGCTGGTTTTGAACTGGATGTAGGGTAACTCGGTGGTCAGCGAGGTACCGTTATTCCGAAAGGTGGCGGTACTGTTCCCAAAATCAATGTCCGCGGCCACGTCGGTGGTCGAGAGGGCAATGGTTCCGTCATCGCTGAGGCTCTTGATACTGACGGTACCGGTGTCAATAGCCACGGTCTGGGGCCCGAAGGTGAAGTCCTCGCTGCGTACCGTCGCGCGGGACCAGTCCAGCACGCCACCGCCGCGCAGGGCGCTAGGGGTCAGTACCAGCGGGCCGTCGAAGGTGTGATCGCCGGTGCCGTAGAGATCGAAGGTGCTGCCCTCCTGGGGGGTGACAACGAGCGAATCCCCGTAGGGCCGGAAGGTTACGTCCACCGTGGCGCCCTCCACCCGCGGAACCGCCCGATCGCCGGTGATGCCCTCCCGCAGCAGGAAGGACTGGGCGGTGGTGGTGGCGCTGTCGACGCCGAAGCGAATGTCCGGGCTGCTGATCTCGGCTTCGAGGTAGCTGAGGGTACCGTTACCGACGAGGCCGCCGTTGTTGAGGGTCACCTGGCCGGTATAACTCCCCCGGTCGCCGTAGGCGCTGCCGTCCAGGCTGTCGACCTCGGTTACGAAGCCGAGGCTGCCATCTTCTTGGATGCTGAGCGTGCGCTCCATAGGCGGGAAGATGCCCCCGCTGACCAGTTCTCCGCCCAGCCCCAGCCCGGAGTCGGTCAGGCTGTCGAGATTATTCAGGCTGAAGGGGGCCAGCTCGAAGTAAAAGCTATCGCGGGAGTACAGCGAGCTGGTGTCGGCCCGGTCGTAGTAGATGTACGAAGGCCCGCGGGTCTGCAGGGAGGGGAAGTAGCCGATATCCTCGGAACCGCTCTTGTTCTTGGGGGCGTCCAGGAGAACGTACCCGCTCACGTTCTCGATGCGGCTGGCCGTCGATACCCGCCGGCCGCCCTCCTCGATCTGACCCGATTCGGGCAGGAACAGGTCGATGTACTGCACCGAATCGAACTGGATGTAGTTGGGATCGTACCGGAAGTGAAAATCGCTGCCCGTCAGGATGGCTGCGCCCGCGTAGACCTGCCCGCCGAAGTCCAGGTTGCGGTCGCCCACGATCGCGATCTGCCCCGCGTACGGTTTGATGGCGATTTGCTTTTTGTTGTTGAACTGGACAGGCAGCGCGCCTTCTACGAGGATGGTGCCGGCCTTCAGGTCGATTTCGGCGTTGGTGCCCTCGGTCTGGCTTACGATCCGCAGCTTGTCGTAGTCCTTGGCTCCGCGCTCCGACAGTACGTAATGCTCCAGCTTGGGCTTGAGAATCACCTTGGCGTTCTCGGCGTCGTAGGAGAGGAAGCCGCGGTCCTGCAGCTCGTAGAGGGCCGACTCGATGTCCCGGGCCGTAAGCCCCGACTTAAAGTGATCGGCCAATCCGTTGGCGGAGAGCGTGTCGGTACCGTACGCCAGCGAACTGCGGTAGCGGTAGATTTCGTCGAGGGGATGGAAACCGGCCAGTGCCTTGATCTGGAAGTAGTCGCGCTTGTCGAAGAAATTTTCACTTTCGATCAGCACGTCTCCCTTCTCCTGGAAGCTGGCGGTAGTCTTGCCGATGACCGCGCTGTCGCCCTTCAGGTAAACGTCGATGTTGTCGGCGTCCAGGTTGAAGTGATTCATGCTGTGGTAGAAGGGCGTGCGGGAGGAGGTACTTTTCGTGCGGTTCAGCTTGACCAAGCTCTGGGGAATATCGACGTCGATGCTGGTGTTCGGGTGCACGAGGCTGTCCTTGCCGAAGTAGAGGGCCACGTTGGCACGCTGGGCGACCAGCCGCTCGTCGGGGATCACCTGAAACTGGTTGGCCTGGGCCCGCATTTTGCGGGTGCCGTCGGGGTTCAGCACGTCAAAGAAGACCAGCCCGCGCTCCTCGTCTTCGCTGGTCGCGTATACGCGCGCGGCGTGCAGTTCGAAGCGGCCACGGAGCACCATACCGTCACCGATATTCTCAATGTCCAGCATGGGATTATCGCTGTCGAAGGCCGGCACGTCGCCCGCGGGCCGGGGTCCGCCGGACTGAAGGCGATCCTCGAAGTAGCCGTAGATGATCCGGTCACCGAAGTACTGGGGGAATTGCAGTTGGGCCGAATCGGACGTCAGCAGGTTGCGGGCCGGATTTACCTGGTAATCGACCAGGCGTACAAGAATGTCCGACGGCAGGCCTACCCGCCGCCAGTCGGTGGTGCCGCCCTTGCCGGTGAAGGTCGCCTGGGTAAGGTCGACGATGAGCTTGGTTTCCCGGATCTGAAAGCTGTCGGTGGCCATGCTCGCCTCCAGCTGGCTCACTTCATCCACGATCAGGAGCGGGGCTCCGTCGTAAGTGAAAGAAGGTTCCCCCCCGGCTACCCGCCAACCGTAGGGCCCGGAGTCCGTGTCCAGGCGCTGGCGGTCGAGGTAGTTAAAGGAAGCGGCCAGTACGCTGGCCAGGGTGGCGGGCGTGAGGTCGGGTGCGGCCAGGGTCGCCTCCAGCATATCGTGGAACTGGGCGAACAGTTGCTGCTTGGCTTCCTCCTTGCCCGCCAGGTACGCCAGCACGTCGAGGTAGTCGGCCATCGTGGATTCCGCGCGCACGTTTTGTACGGCGAGGCTTACCGCCGTACGCTGCACGCGGGCCTGCTGCTCGGGGGTCAGTCCCCCGCCGTAGAGGGTACCTACGAAATTGGCATAAGTGGTGCGGGCCCGGTCGTTGCGCGTAGCGGTCATGAACGCTTCCAGCTCCTGCTCGAAACCGGCCAGGTCCGCATCGGCCGGCAACTCGGCGAGTTGGGCGTCCACGGAAAGCGACAGGATGATCAGTAAACTCAGAAGGAAAAACCGCATAGGGGCGTTGTTCATGCACGTACGAATTCGAAGGCCCGCCAGTCTTCCCGTGCCTCCTGCCGGCGAAGGGTGAAGCCGAGTCCGGTGAAGTGGTCCGTCAGGCGGTCCGCGTCCCGGGCCAGGATACCGCTGAGGAGGACGGTACCCCCGCTGCGGAGACGCTGTTTCAACGCCGCCCCCGTATCCAATAGTACGTTGCGATTAATGTTTGCGAGGATCAGGTCGTAGGGCAGTCCAACGGGCACATCTTCTAGCGTTCCGTGGACGATTTGGTCCAGTTCGACCCCGTTTGTCGCCGCGTTGTCCGCGGTATTTTCCGCCGCGGGCGCCTCGATATCGACCGCGTCCACCGTGCGGGCACCCAGCCGTCGTGCCAGCAACGCCAGCACCCCCGTTCCGCAGCCGTAATCTAGTACCCGGTCGCCGCTTCGGCCGGCGCCGTAGTGGTCGAGTATCAACTCGCACATCATGTAGGTAGTCGCGTGGTGCCCCGTACCGAAGGCCATGCGGGGATCGATGACGAGTTCGTGGGCGACCTCCGGCTCCGCCGCATGAAAGCTGGCACGGATCAGCAGGAGTTCCCCTACCCGGATGGGGCTGAACCCCCGCTCCCAAACTTCATTCCAGTTTTGCTCCACGTACTCCTTTGCCGTGTATGTGAATTCAAACTGATGGCTCAGTTCCTCCAATACGTTAACCGCCCCCCAGTCTTCTCCGTCGATGGCGTAAGCAAGTAGGCCGTCGGGTTCCTCAAGAAAGGAATCGAAGCCGGCCGAGGCGAGGTAGGCCACGAGAATTTCGGTCAGGTCCGGGTTGCAGTCGATCTTGTATTCGGTAGTCATGGGGGGAGTTGCTTTAAACAGGCCGGCAAGGTAAAGCGGACCATCCCGCCGCGCCACCCGCGGGCCGAATGCCTACCTTGCTCACCGACCAATAACAGTACAAGTGAAAGTAGCGGTCTATTACACGGGCAAAACCGCGGAGAAATACCTGCGGATGGGCGAGGAGATCTACGCCAAACGGCTGACGCATTACCTGCCCATTGAAATTACCGTACTGCCCGACATCAAGGGAGGCGGTAAGTACAGCCCCGAACGGCTCATCGAGCTCGAGGGGGCCGCCCTGCTCAGCCGCGTTGGTCCCGACGACTACCTCATTCTGCTCGATGAATCGGGTACGGGGTACACCAGCGAAGCCTTCGCGGCGTGGCTAGAAAAGCAACTGCATCGCCCCGCCCGCCGCCTGGTATTCGCGGTCGGAGGCGCGTATGGCTTCTCCCCCGCCCTCTACGAACGCGCCAACCACCTGCTGCGCCTGAGCGAGATGACCTTCAGCCACCAAATGGTCCGCCTGTTCTTCACCGAACAGCTCTACCGGGCCATGACGATCCTCCGCAACGAGAAGTACCACAACTCGTGAGCTCCCCTAGCCTGCCCGAGCGGTTTCGAAGCCTGGTGGATCGCCACCAGTTGCTGCGCCCTATGGACCGGGTGCTGCTGGCCGCCAGCGGCGGATTGGACAGCACGGTACTGGCTCACCTACTCCACGAGGAGGGGTATACCTTCGGCATCGCCCACTGCAATTACGGCCTGCGGGGCGCGGACTCCGACGGCGATGCGCAGTTCGTCGGGGCCCTCGCTGCCCGCCTGGGTGCGGCCTTCCACGTAACCACCATCGAGCTGCCCCGGGCCGGAGGCGAAACCATCCAGCTGCAGTTTACGGCTCGCACGAAGAGGTATAAATATTTTGAGAAAATTCTGGATGAGTACACTTACGATGTGCTCTGCACGGCCCACCACCTGGATGATTCGCTGGAAACGATGCTGATCAACCTGCTGCGCGGAACCGGCCTGTCGGGTATCCGGGGGATCGCGCCCCGCACCGCCTTTCCGGTGGTGCGCCCGCTACTGGAGGCCTCCCGCGCGGAAATTCTGGCCTTCGCCCGGTCCCGTGAGCTATACTGGCGCGAAGACGCGTCCAACGCTTCCACCAACTACCTCCGCAACGCCCTCCGCCACCGGGTGGTGCCGCTACTTCGGGAATACGGACTGCAGGATGACGGGCTGCGGGGTACCCTCTCCCACCTCCGGTCCGCCGAGCGACTACTCCTGCGGGGCGCCACCCGGGAACCGGCCTTCGTACGGACCGGCCCGGTACTCACCTGGGACCGCGCCGGAGACGAGCTTGACCCGGTAGATGCCCTTACCGTTTTGCGGTTGTTGTCGCCCGACACCGGGTTTACCGCCGAGCAGTACCGTCAGATGGTGTACTCCGAGGGCACTACCCGCTTGTCAAGCCGGACCCACGAAGCTTTCGTGAGTCCGGGCCTGGTCCGCCTGCAACCCCTGGCACCGTCCTATGGCCCTCACACGGTCCGGGAGTTGCCCTACGAGGTGCACCTCCCCGGGCTGGGCCGCCTGTTACTCGACGTAGTACCGCCGCCGCAACAGCTAAAGACGGCCGGAACCCAGTACGTTCGTTTTCCGGGATTCCCCCTGCACCTGCGTCCCCGCCGCAACGGCGATCGCTTCGCCCCCCTGGGTATGGAGGGCAGAACTAAAAAGGTGAAAGACTACTTCACCGACGCGAAAGTGCCGCCCTGGGAGCGGGACGCTACGCCCTTGCTCTGCGATGCGGACGGCCACATCGTCCTGATCGTAGGCCACCGGATCGCCGAGCCCTATGCGGTCGGCAATGAGGGAAAGGATGTGCTGCGGGTACGGCTGCAAAGACAAGGCCCCGATCCATCATAACGAATCGGGGCCTTGGTAGTACCTGCCGGTGGATTATTCCGGGATCCTATTGGGATCAAGCAGGTCGTAAAACTGGTTCAGCTTGGGAAGCAGGATGATGCGGGTGCGGCGGTTGGTCGAGCGATTCTCGGCGGTGGAGTTGTCCACCAGCTGATTGTACTCGCCGCGGCCGGCCGCTACCAGACGGTTGGGATCTATGTCGTACTTGTTCTGCAGGGCCTTTACGACAGACGTGGCGCGGAGCACGGAGAGGTCCCAGTTATCCTTAACACAGGCAGAGTTGATGGGGACATTGTCGGTGTAGCCTTCCACCATGATCTCCAGCGAGGGGCGATCCTTGGCGATAGCGGCGATCTTGGCGAGCACTTCTCCGGCGCGGTCGGTGATCTGGTAGCTGCCGCTCTTGTAAAGCATCTTATCGGACAGGTTGATGTAGACCACGGTTTTGTCGACCTGGATGTTGACGTCCTCATCCTCGATGCCGTCGCGCAGTACGCTCTTCAGGTTTACGGCGAGGGCGAGGTTGATCGAGTCGGCCTTGGACTTGGCCGCCTGCAGGAGGCGGATGTACTGGTCCTTTCCTTCCAGCTGCTGGAGGGTGTTGCCGATGTTCTCGTTGGCACCCTGGCTGAGCACGGTGAGGTTACCCACTTGCTCGAGCTGGGCGTCGCGCTGCTTGCGGAGGTCGGCGATGGTTTCGTCGCGGTCCTGGGCGCGCTGCTGGGCGCTTTCCAGTTGCTGATTGATCTGCATCTCCCGGCGCTCGCATTCAGCGAGTTGCTGGGCGTAGCGGTTGATCTCCTGATCGCGCTGGGCGATCAGCTCGTCGCGGGAGGCCAGATCGGTCTGCAGCGATTCGTATTTCTTCTTGCTGACACAGGACGAAAGGCCGATGAGCAGAAGTAAGAGTAAAGCAAAATTCTTATGCATAATTAAGTAAGGTTGTGTAGACTTTCCGAACCCACGTTCGGGAGCTTGCCATAAAACACCAGCCCCCGCACCATGTTCGCGCGACAAAGAAGACGGAAAGTTTACAATTTCCGGCACGTTGCGGCTAGAAATTTAGGCCATTACTAGAAAATGATGCAGGGTGCCCGCGCTACCCGGTCCCCGTCGCGGAGTTCCACCACGTAATACCCCGCCGGCAGCCGGGAAATATCGATGGTCACTCCTACTTCGTTGCCGGCAACCCGATCGGTCCGGGGACGCACCACCGCGTGCCCGGCCATATCGTATACGACCACGGCGGCCGTGGAGGAAAGCGCCGTGGCAGAGGTAAGCACGGTCATCCGGCCGTCGGAGGGATTCGGCACCACCGACAGCACCTCCAGCGGGCCCGTATCGCTGACGCAGCTAAAAAGTAGTACGTCGCGGGCGGCCGCGACGTCGAGCGAGCCCCCGGTGACCGTGCGGCCCGCCAGCGAGGGTCGGCTTACGGTTGATGCGAGCAGGGCGTCGCGCACCAGGCGGGCCGCGGCCGGGGGGTCCCGGTCCGTGAGTGCTGCAACCGCCGGGCAGGGCGTGGCGTACAGCAGGGCGACGGCGCCGGCCACGTAGGGGGCCGCGGCACTGGTACTTCCGAAGGGGGCGTAGCCGTTGTTCGGGCGGGTCGAGTAGCTGCCTTCCCCGGGAGCGGCCAGATCCACCACCGTGCGGCCGTAGCCCGCCGACGGGAACAGCCCGTCGGACACCCCGAGGTTGGTCACCGCGAGCAGGAACTCACTCGGGCAATCGGTGGGTACGTCGCCGATCGCGTCCACGTCCTCCGCCACGTTCGATACGCTGGCTGCCGTCAGGATGCCCGCCGCCCCCAGCCGGTCGTACATGCCCCCCCACACCGGATAGTCGGAGCAGGTGGCCCCTTCGATGCCGAAGCTCGCATTGGTCACCACGACGAAGGCTCCGCGCCGTCCGGCGGATTCCCGAAAGGCGGTCCGTTGATCGATGATGTACTGGTATGCGGCGATGATATCGGCCACCGTGCTGATCTCCAGCAGCATGAGGCTGGCGTCCCAGTTGGCGCCGGTGACGCCGATCCCGTTGTTACCTACCGCCCCGAGCAGGCCGGCTACGGCCGTACCGTGGGGGTCGGCGTCGTAGCTCGCGGTATCGCCGATAAAGTTCCATCCGTGGAGGTCGTCCACATAGCCGTTGCCGTCGTTGTCGATGCCGTCACCCGCAACTTCCCCGGGGTTACGCCACAGATTGGCGACCAAGTCCTCGTGATCCGTAGCGAATCCCCCGTCGAGTACTGCCGTGACGATGGGCACCCCGCCCGCGGTCCGGCCCCCGGTCTGCTTTTCCCATACTGTCTCAAAACCCGCGCGGCCGAAGTTTTCCTGCCGCGCGTAAAGGGGATCGTCGGGTACCGCCCGCCACGTCACCCGGTAATCGTACTGCAGGGCGCGTACGCCGGGGGCTACCCGCAGGCGTTGGTACGCCTTGGCGGCGGCGGCGCTGTCGGTGAAGTGCAGCAGGTCGATATCCGGAGCCAGTGCCCGTCGTTGAGCGTCACCCCGGGCTTTCTTTACCGGGGCCTCCGAAGTATAGGCGACAATCAGTCGGTCCGCCATTCGCTGGGCGCGAGCGCAGGTGCAAAGGGCCAGCGTTAGCAGCAACATCAACGGGTACCGTACCCGCAGGAAAAGAATACCTTCAGTACGCATCGCTCCGGCGTAGCAGCCGCTCCGAGGCGACCCGCGCGCGGTAGGCCACGCCCGCCATCCAGCCACCGAAGAGCGTCCACCCAATGATGGTGGGGTAAAACACCATCCGCATGGTGCTGTCGAGGTCCTCCCCGCCCATGGCCGGGTTGCCCTCGGCTCCCGGGTGCAGGCTGGTCGCCGACATGCGCGGCAGAATGTAGATCAGCGGGATGAGGCAGGCGAAGGCGAAAATGTTGTACACCGCCCCCAGCCGGGCGCGCCGTTCGGGATCCGGGAAGGCGGCCCGCAGTACGAAGTAGCCGGCGTAGATCAGCAGGGCGATCAGGGTGGTGAACTGCTTGATGTCCCAGTTCCACCAGCTGCCCCAGGTGTACTTGGCCCAGACCGCTCCGGTGAGCAGGCCGAGAACGCCGAACAGCATACCGACGCCGGTGAAGACCAGCGACCAGTGGTCCGCCCGTTCCATAGCGGTAAGGTTACGGAGGTCGGTATAGTCGGTGACCGTCCCCCCCTCCTGCGCCGACTTGCGGCGCAGGTACTTCACCGCGTACACTACCGCCGCGATGAACAGGAACATCATGGCGAACCAGAGGCTTACGTGGAAGTAGGTGTTGCGGATCGTCTCCGCTAGCAGGCTGCGGTACGGGAAGGTCATGCCCGGGTGGGCCGTCAGGTCTCCGGCCTGCATGGCGCCGATGGTCCAGGCTTCGGCCAGGGCCGCGGGGTCGGCAGGGGTCGTTTCCTGCCGCAGGATCACCGCATCCGGTGAGACGAAAGCACCGGTCACCGGTCCGCTCAGGATGAGTGAAAGCTTCTTGTTCTCCGGCTGGTCGGCGGGCAGCCCGTCGGGCACGTCGAAGGTGACGTCGGCGCGACGATCGTCGACCACTCGAACGGAGGTCGCCCGCAGGGCGTATCCGTCTCCGTAGTTAAGCCAGGCCCGCAGCTCGCCGGCGTCGTCGGTAAAGGACGTATTATAGCCGAGCACCCGAAAGGTGTTGGCCTCCGCGAAGGTAGCGGCGTTGGGGCTGACGCTAAGCAGGTTGGGCTTGAGCGGCACGGTCAGGCCGGCGATCAGCGCATAGACGAGAATAAGGACGGAGAGCAGTTTCCACCAGTGCTGACGCATCAGTTTTTCCATGCGCCAAAGGTACGACTAGCGGGCAAGGCGACGGAGCCTGGCCGCGACACGCCGTGAAATCCGACACCCCGGTGATGCAACGATTAGGATTTGGGTAACAAACCAAGATCGCCGGCGCACCGTTTTACCTGCGAACCTCCAACTCCCGCCCCATGTCCCAGCAGCTCACCAACGGAACCATCCTCCTCGCGGAACCCTTCATGCTCGACCAGAATTTCAAGCGCAGTACCGTGCTCCTCGTCGAGCACAATGCTGAAGGAAGTCTTGGCTTCATCATGAACCGCCGCGTCAGCATGCGCGTCGACGAACTGGTCAAGGACTTCCCCGAATTCGACGCACCGGTGTACTTCGGTGGCCCGGTGGGCACCGATACCGTACACTACCTCCACCGCAAGGGCGACCTGCTGGAGGGCAGCGACGAGGTGACCCGCGGCATCTACTGGGGTGGCAACTACCAGCAGCTGCGCGCGCTGATCGACCAGAAAGTCATCACGCCCGGCGACATCCGTTTTTTCGTGGGCTACAGCGGGTGGTCCGAGCAGCAGCTACAGGAGGAACTCAATTCCGGCAGCTGGGTCACCGCCCGCATGGATCCCAATTACCTCTTCAATAGCGACCCGGATGCCCTCTGGGCTCAGGTCATGGAGAACAAGGGCAACACCTTCGGAGTCATCGCCACCATGAGCGAGGGGGCCAACTTCAACTAGGCGCTTGCCCCTCCCCGCTACCAAACTAGTGGCGGCCTTACCTTTGCGGTATGCACTCCGTCGTACTTACCGCTCTCCGCTCGCTCCTCATGGAAGAAGGCCGTGTCTGCCTTCCCGGCCTGGGCACCCTCTTGGTCGTAGAGCAGCCCGCGCTGGTCAGCCTGATTGAAGGCAAAGCCTCGGCCCCGGCGGCCCGCGTCGGCTTCAACGCCAACCTGGTGGTCGACGACGGACGCCTCCTGCGGGAGGTTGACCGGGACGCCCTCGAAAGTTTCCTGCAACAGACCAACCAGAGCCTGGATGCTGGCCGTACCGTGTCGCTCGAGGGGATCGGCAAACTGTACCGGCAGCCCGACGGCGAGCTGCGCTTCTCCGGTTCCGGGGAAAATTTTCGTATGGAAAGCTTTGGACTGCCGGCCATTCCGGTTCGCCCGATCGTACGCAAGGAAAAGCCGAATCCGGACGCCCCCAAGCCCGATCCGGTGCCGGTACGGAAGATGAAGGAGTCGAAGCTGGGCCGCCGTTACGGCGGCTACGCCTGGTACGCTGCCGCCGGCCTCGGCGTGCTGGCGGTCATCTTTCTGCTCTTTCGCCTGGCCGGCACCCTGAGTTCGGAACTGTCAACTGAGGCCCGGGACCGGGCCGAAGTCCCCCGCGAACGCCTCAACGTCTCTCCCTCCCGGCCGGAGCGCCGGCGCGAACCGGCGGTAGATGCCGGAGAGGTATCGCCCGCCCCGCCACCGCGCCTCAACACCGCACCCCTGACCGAAACCGCACCCGCGGCAGCTGCCACTACCGAGAACAACGTCGCCGTCATTGCCATCGGCCTGTTCGGACGGCAGCGAAACGTGGATAAGCAAACGCGGCGGCTGGAGGAAGCGGGCTACACGCCCTACACCGACCGGGAAGGCCGTAACACCCGCGTGGGCGTACAGGTGGAGTACACCGATGAGGCGGAGTTGCGACGCGTGCTGCGGGAAGTGCAGGCCAGGTATACCGAAGATGCCTACGTGATGCGCGTGAACGGCGAGGAGCGGCGGCCCCAATAAAAAAGGCCCCGATCCGGTGAAGGATCGA
The DNA here is from genome assembly GCF_003390915.1 of Lewinella sp. IMCC34183. Lineage (GTDB taxonomy): Bacteria > Bacteroidota > Bacteroidia > Chitinophagales > Saprospiraceae > Neolewinella. Next base: position 262,732 of record NZ_QMEM01000001.1, read on the forward strand.
GGCCAAGCAGAACTTAGGAAGCTCTGTGCCGGAGGGGGGAGTCGAACCCCCACGCTCGTAAAAGCACACGCCTCTGAAACGTGCGTGTCTACCAGTTTCACCACTCCGGCGAAGTAACGGGCCGCAAAGATAGACGTCCCGGTTTTATTTCCAACTCTTCAGGCAATCTTTTTTGCCCTTTCTGAAGAAGTACCGCCAGTGGGAATCGAACCCACACTCCCGGAGGAACTGGATTTTGAATCCAGCGCGTCTACCAATTCCGCCATGGCGGCAGGTACCTTTCAGTGCGGGGGCAAACATACTGGTTGCCCGCTTACTCCGCAACCAGTTCCGCGATTAAATCGTATTCGGTAGCCGAAACTACGCGGGCCGTAACCATATCACCGGTCCGTAAATAGGCGGCCGTGGCCGGAAGGTGCACTTCGTTGTCGACATCGGGGCTATCGTACTCGCTGCGACCGACGTAGTGGTCCCCGTCGTTACGATCGATCAGGACCCGGAGTACTTCACCGATGCGGGCCTGGTTGAGTTCGAGACTGATATCCCGTTGCAGGTCCATCAGTCGTTCGGCGCGTTCGGCCTTGACGGCGGCCGGCACGTCGTCCTCCACGTCGTAGGCCCGGGTGTCTTCCTCGTGGGAGTACTGGAATACCCCCAGCCGCTCGAAGCGCATCTCGCGGACGAAGTCACACATCTCCTCGAATTCTTCCTCGGTCTCACCGGGGTAACCGACGAGAAAGGTGGTCCGGATCGCGATGCCGGGTACGCGCTCCCGGGCGAAGCGGATCAGGTCGGTGGTTTCCTGACGGGTCACCTGCCGGCGCATGCGCTGCAGCACCGCGTCGGATCCGTGCTGGAGGGGGATGTCCAGGTAGTTGCAGACCTTGGGCTGCTCGGCCATCACGTCAAAAATTTCGCGCGGGAACTTCGAGGGGTAGGCGTAGTGCAGCCGGATCCATTCGATGCCCTCGACCTTCGCCAGGGCTTCCAGCAGGGTCGGCAGCGTGCGGCGCTTGTAGAGGTCAAGCCCGTAGTAGGTAAGCTCCTGGGCGATCAGCATCAGCTCCTTCACGCCGTTGCGGGCGAAATTCTCGGCCTGCCGTACGAGTTCCTCGATGGGCCGGCTGACGTGATCGCCGCGCATGAGGGGGATCGCGCAGAAGGAGCAGGTGCGGTTGCACCCTTCGCTGATCTTCAGGTAGGCGTAGTGCTCCGGGGTGGTGATGAAGCGTTCCCCGATAAGGTCGTGCTTGTAGTCGGCCTCCAGGCGGGCCAGCAAGCCCGGCAGCTCCATGGTGCCGAAGAAGTCGTCGACCTCCGGGATCTCCTCCTCCAGGTTGTCCTTGTAGCGCTGGCTGAGGCAACCGGTTACGTACAGCCGGTCGATCTCGCCGCGGGATTTCCGATCGGCGTAGTCCAGGATAGTATTGACGCTCTCTTCCTTGGCCAGGTCGATAAACCCGCAGGTATTGACGATGACGATATTAGCCGCATCGTTGCTGTCGTGGCGGACCTCGTAGTCGTTGGCCTGCAGCTGGGTGATGAGGTTCTCCGAGTCCACGAGGTTTTTGGAGCAACCGAGGGTAATGACGTTGACCTTGTCGGGTCTCAGCGTTCTGGTTTTCATACGCTTGCGCTTAAGGGGCGCAAAGGTACGGAAAGCTGACCGGCCCTACCCCATCAATAGTAACGCCCCATCATTTTGTGCTCCACGATGGCCCGCTTGAGCTCCAGGAAGTCCACTTCGGCCTGGTGGCGGTACACCACCTCCCCGCCCGGTTCCACGAGCAGGGTGTACGGCAGGGCGCCGTTCCAGTCGGGGTCCAGGGCGGCCACGAGGTCGTAGATGTTGTCGCCCGTAAAGTGGTAGTTGTCGACGCCGGAGTGGACCTGCTCCAGGAACTTGAGCGCGCGCGCACCCTGGTCGGGTTTGTCGGCCGAAATGGATACGAATTCAAAATCGCGGGCGCCGTACATCCGCTGCAGCTTGATGAACTCCGGATACTCCATCACACAGGGGCCACACCAGGTGGCCCACACGTTGATCAGCCGGAGCTTATCACCGTCGGCGTTGGCTACGATCTCTTTGATCTTGTCGACGCCGGCGGGTTCCAGGGTGACGGGGCGGGCCTGCCACTTGTCCTCGGATTGCTCGTTGTACTCGGTTTTCCAGGCCCACTTGGTCGAGCAGCCGAAGGTGGGCGTAGTCGGGTTGGGTACGGGCTCACCGGCCAGCAGGGCATCGGTGGCCGCGCGAAGGTCTTCGGCCTGGGCAGTACCGGGGCGTTCGCTCTCATCGATGCGGCCGGTGTAGCGCAGGACGCGGTCGGCATCGAGGATAAAGACGTGGGGCGTGGCCACCGGACCGTATTTGAGGGATACGGCGTGGTCGTCGCCGTCGTAGAGGTAAGGGAAGTTGAAGCCGGCGTAGTCAGCCCGGGTTTCCATGACGTCGTAGTCATCGTTCAGGTCGGTGTAGCCGAGCTCTTCGTAGAGCAGGCCGAGGGGACTGTTGGGGCTGATGGCAATCAGTTGTACGCCCCGGTCGGCGTAGTCGCGCTGGAAGTCGATCAGTCGTTGCTCGTAGGCCTGGGCGGTCGGACAGTGATTGGCAGTAAAGGCGATAACGACCACTTCGGCATCGGCGTAGTCAGCGAGGGAGTGCATCTCGCCGTCGGCCCCCGGCAGCGTGAAATCGGGGGCCTGCGACCCGACGGCCAGGGTAGTCACCTCCTGTTCGGGCACGGGTTGGGGATCGGCTTCAAAACTCGGTGCGGAAGTCGCTTCCTGGGTGACACTGGTGGCCGCTGGGTCCTCCGGCTCGGCATTATCACTACCGCAGGCGGAGAGCAGTAGGCACAGAAAAAGGAGGGAGAAACATTGCTTTGTCATGATCGAATCTTACGGTGACCAAAGTACGAAACACCCGCGAGCCCTCCCCACATCGGATGTGCTCGACATCCGATGTGGGAGCGCGTCATCCGCGGGGACACGCCCAAATGCTGGTCGTTACCCGACGGACATCCGATGTACGGCACATCGGATGTCGGTTAAATCCCAGGCTGGCTGCGGGTCGTAGGGGTGTACAAGCCGGTAGCTTGGAAAATATCGCGTCTTTTCCGCCCGACATCGGATGTCGGGGACATCCGATGTCGGGTATGCCCTAGAGTTCGCCGGATTCCGCCACCGTAGCACCGGCCGCCCGCATGTCCTCGATGGCCCTGGCACCGTCGCCGGGGGCAAGCTCAACGGGGCGCGTACCGTCGGCGATGAGCGTGACGGAGAAGCCTTCCTTCAGGGCGTCCAGCACGGTGAATTTGACGCAGTAGTCCTGCGCCAGGCCCATGACATGTACGGTAGTGATGCCCCGCTCGCGCAGCCAGTCGGCCAGGCCCGTCGACTTGCGGTGACCGTTATCGTAGAAGCCGGAGTAGCTGTCGATCCGCGGATCCGTGCCCTTGCGGAAGACCTTATCTATACCCGCTGCCTCAAGGTCGGCGGCGAATTCGGAACCCCACGTTTCCTGCACGCAGTGGATGGGCCAGAGCACCTGCTGCAGTCCGTGCAGGTCGATCACCTGCCCGGGTTTGCGCCACATATGGTTAGCGGCGAAAGAGCCATGGTCGGCGGGGTGCCAGTCCTGGGTCCCGACGACGGTCCGGTAGCGCGGCATCAGCGCGTTGGCCAGGGGTACGACCCGGTCGCCCTCGGGGACGGGGAGCATGCCGGTGGGTAAAAAGTCGACCTGCAGATCGACGAGGAGTAGGGCAACGGTTGCGGGAAACATAGGCACGGGTGTGGGCCAAAGATAGCAAGCTCCCCCACCCCGCCCGTAACCAACCGCCGCTGGAGCACGTTCTTTGCACTGCACCCGCGCGCCGCCGCCCCAAGTCCCGCCCATGAAATTTTCCGAATATCCCCTCTCGCCCGAACTGAAGCGTAGTATCGCCAAGCAAGGCTGGAAATGCCCGACGGACATCCAGTACCGCGCGATCCGGCCGATCCTGGAGGGGGAAGACGTGCTCGCTATTGCCCAGACGGGCACGGGTAAAACGGCGGCCTTCGCGATCCCCATCCTGCAGAAGCTGCACGAACGCAAGCAGAGCCAGCGGCGCGAGACGGGCATCGGCTGCCTGGTCATGGTGCCCACGCGGGAACTGGCGCTGCAGCTCACCGACGTCTTTACCGCCCTGGCGCAGGGCACGCGGGTGCAGGTACTCGGCCTGACCGGCGGCGTGGAGATCGAACCCCAGATCGCTCAGCTCACCAAGGAACTCGACCTCCTCATCACCACCCCCGGCCGCATGTACGACCTGCTCGGCCGGCAACTCCTGCGCCTGGAGCGGGTGGATATTCTGGTGCTGGACGAGGCCGACCTGATGCTCGACATGGGCTTCATCGACGACATCCGCGGCGTCATCGGCCACCTGCAGAAGCGCCACCAGACGCTTTTCTTCAGCGCCACCATCAACGAGCGCATCAAGAAACTGGCCTATTCCCTGGTACGCAACCCCATCCGCATTCGCATCTCGCCGAAGGACCCGGTCAGCAAGAACGTGGACCACTCGGTGGTCTTTATCGACATGGATGACAAGCGATTCTTCCTGGAGCGCTTCGTCAAGGAGAACCCCGAAGCCAAACTGCTGGTCTTCGCCCGCACCCGCGTCCGCTGCGAGCGCATCGCCAGGGCCATGGCGCGCGTAAACATCCCCACCATCACCTTACACGGCGACATGGAACAGGCGGAGCGCGAGTCGGCCCTGGCTGCCTTCCGCGCCGGGGAGGAGCGCGTCATGGTGGCGACCGACGTGAGCGCGCGGGGCATCGATATTCCCGACGTCACCCACGTGATCAACTACGACCTGCCGGAGCAACCCGACAACTACGTACACCGGGTCGGGCGGACGGGCCGGGGCAAGCACCGCGGCGTGGCCTATTCTTTCTGCGCCCCCGAAGAGCACGAGCTACTGCGGGCGGTAGAGGCGTATACCGGTAACGACATCAAGGTGGTAGACCTGGACCGAAGTCAGTACCGCGAAACGCTGACGCTGAGCAAGGAAGACCGTATGGGCCTGGCCGAACTGATGGAAGAAGCGGAGCGCGCTACCAAAAAACGCAAGCGAAAGTGACGGAATAGCGGCGTTCCCGGAGCGGGTCCAAATAATTTTAAAAAAACCCGGCGACGATAATCGCTCCGCCGGCGGTATAACTGGGCGATTAAATTGCGTGTACCTACATCTCAATACAAAATTCTGCAAACCGCCTGATTTGTAACTGTCAACCGGACATGATTTTGTCATGGGGTTGCTACACCCCCGGGAGAGACCGATCTTTGCGGCCGCATTTGTAAACGACCCCAAAATAAACGTCCAATGACCCCGCTTCACACCCCCAAACCGACCCGTAGTCCGCTCCAGAATCGCCGCAACAACCGCGCTGTCCGCGCGGCGGCCCTACATGAATCCCCGGGACTCCGGCTCGCCGGACGGCGCACGGCCCTACCCCCCGCTCGGCGGGCGGAAGTGGTCATGGCCGTGGCCGGTAGCCTCATCATTTTTCTTACCGCGCTGCTTACGGTAGCACAGTAATTACCACCGCTGGTGCACCTCCGGCTTGATTCGCTCCGCGTAGATGCGGTTCATGCGTTCCACTTGCGCGTCGGTGAGTGGCTCGCGCTCCTCGACGGACAGGTTCGACCGGAGGTGCTCCGTCTTGCTGGCGCCGGGAATGATGCAGCTTACCTCCGGGTGGCTTAGGATCCACTGTAGTGCGACCGGGGCTAGGTTTTCCTCCTTGGGGAAGACGGTTTTGAGCTGGTTAACCGCTCGTAGCCCCTCCTCGAAATCGACACCACCGAAGGTTTCCCCGCGGTCGAAGGCCTCGCCGTTGCGGTTGAAGTGGCGGTGGTCCTCCTCCCCGAAGGTGGTCTCACTGTTAAACTTGCCGGTCAGCAGACCACTGGCGAGGGGCACGCGGGCGATGACGCCGACGTCGTGTTTCCGGGCCTGCTCGAAGAACAGCTCGGCCGGCCGCTGGCGGAACAGGTTAAAGATGATCTGAACGGTGGCCACGTTGGGATATTCCATGGCCTTGATCGCTTCCTCTACCTTCTCCACGCTCACGCCGAGGTGCTGAATCTTTCCTTCCTCCTTCAGGCGCTCGAAAATGCCGAAGATCTCCGGACGGTAGTACACGTCCGTCGGAGGGCAGTGCAACTGGATGAGATCGATGCGCTCGATCTTCATGCGTTGCAGGCTGTCCTCCACGTACTTCCGCAGGGCGTTGATGCTGTAATTCTCGTTCGTATGGGGGTTGATCTGCCGGCCGCACTTGGTGGCTACGTAGATGTACTCGCTGCGTTCGCGGACGACCTTGCCCACGGCGGTTTCGCTCTGGCCCTCGCTGTATACGTCGGCCGTATCGATAAAATTGACGCCGGCGTCGATGGCCTCGTTGATGATCCGTTCGGCGGTCGCCTCGTTGAAGGGCTCACCCCACTTACCTCCCACCTGCCAGGTGCCGAGGCTAATTTCGCTTACGTCAAAGTTGGTCTTTCCGAGTTTCCGGTACTGCATGTCGTTGTTTTTCCCTTCCAACGGGTCGGCGGCGCGCAGGTGCAGCGCCAGGTCGGAAAATCAACAACTTTCGGCTGCCGGTCCGGCAACGATCAGGCGAAATCCAGCTCCAGACGGCCTTCGTCGCGGCCTTCGAGTACGGACTCTCCGTTGCGCAGGAAGCCGTCGACCGCGCGGGCGCATTCCCGACCCTCGGCGATGGCCCAGACCACGAGACTCTGCCCGCGGCGCATGTCGCCGGCGGCGAATACCTTGGGGACGGAGGTCTGGTAATTGTGCTCGGGGCTGGCGGCTACGTTCTTGCGGCTGTCGAGTCCCACGCCCAGGTCATTCAGGACGCCCTCGTGCTGGGGATGCATGAAGCCGGCGGCGATCAGCAGCAGTTGGCAGGGCAGCTCGCGCTCGGTCCCGGGAATCTTGACGAAGGTGTTGCGGCCGGTCTGGTCACGTCCCCAGCGAATCTGCACTGTCTTGATGCCGGACAGGTGACCCTCTTCGTCCTTTACGAATTCCTCGGTCAGCACGGCCCACTCCCGTTCGCACCCCTCCTCGTGGCTGGTGGAGGTACGCAGGATCATCGGCCAGTTGGGCCAGCTGTGCTCCCCGCGTTCGGTGGGCGGCATCGGCATGATCTCGATCTGGGTGACCGAGCGGGCTCCGTGGCGGTTGCTGGTGCCGACGCAGTCGGCGCCGGTGTCTCCGCCGCCGATCACGACGACATCGCGGTCCTTGGCGTGAATTTCGTACATGTCGCTGAGGTCATCGCCGGCCACCCGCTTGTTGTTTTGCTCGAGGAACTCCATGGCGTAGTGGATGCCCTGTGCTTCACGGCCCTTGCTCGGAATGTCGCGGGGGATGGTGGAGCCACCGGCCAGGACCACGGCGTCGTGGTCGCGGACCAGCTGCTTGGCGTCCACGTTCTCTCCCACGTTGGCGTTGGTGCGAAACTTGACCCCTTCGGCTTCCATGAGCTCGATACGACGATCGATGACCCACTTCTCGAGCTTGAAATCGGGAATGCCGTAACGGAGGAGGCCGCCCACGCGGGAATTGCGCTCGAAGACCGTCACGGTATGCCCGGCCTTATTGAGTTGGGCGGCGGTAGCTAGGCCAGCCGGGCCCGAACCGATCACGGCTACTTTCTTGCCGGTGCGACTAGTAGGCGGATTGGGGCGGGCGTAGCCGCGCTCGAAGGCCTCTTCGGCAATGGATTTTTCAATGAACTCAATCGCAACCGGCGGCTGGTTGATGCCCAGGACACATGCCGACTCACAGGGAGCGGGACAGATACGTCCGGTGAACTCCGGGAAGTTGTTGGTGGAGCTCAGGATCTCGAAGGCCTCGCGCCAGTCTTCCTCGTACACGGCGTCGTTGAACTCCGGGATGATATTGCCGAGCGGACAGCCGCTGTGGCAGAAGGGCACGCCACAGTCCATACAGCGGCTCGCCTGGGTTACGGTCTTCTCCTCCGACATGGGCTCGTAAAGTTCCTGCCAGTCGGTCTTGCGGACTTCTACGGGGCGCTTGCCGGGTAGCTCTCGGGTATGTTTTAGGAATCCGGTGGGATCTGCCATGGTTAGTTATCGTTTTACCTGCTGGGTAGCGCGCGGAGCGTTCGGCGGTTACGGCGCGGGCGCACTACCTAGCCAGTCTGTTTACGTTAGTTTATTTCCTGTTCACGCTGGGGTGCTTAGACCAGTTGCGCCACCTTTACCTCGACGTCGGGTTGCTCCCCTTTCTTGGCGAGGGCAGCCTTGTAGTCGCGGGGCATCACCTTGACAAAGTGACCTTCCTCGGTGTCCCAGTCGTTGAGCATATCCAATGCACGTTTCGAACTGGTGTAGGCAAAGTGGTTACGGACCATCTGCTTCAGCAGGTTGCGGTCAAACTCCTCCAGCGCTTCCAGGTCCACCATCTCGGGATTGACGCTGTTGCCGAAGGTGCCCTCGGGGTCGTAGACGTAGGCGATACCGCCCGACATCCCCGCTCCGAAGTTCTTGCCCGTTTCGCCGAGCACTACCACCACGCCGCCGGTCATGTACTCACAACCGTGGTCGCCCAGGCCCTCGACGACGGCCTTCACGCCGGAATTCCGTACACAGAAGCGCTCACCGGCCATCCCCTTGATGTAGGCCTCGCCGGAGGTCGCGCCGTAGAAGGCTACGTTGCCGATGATGATGTTCTCGTGGGGGTCGAAGGTCGATACCCGGTCGGGTACCACGATCAGCCGGGCGCCGGAGCAGCCCTTACCGAAGTAGTCATTGGCTTCTCCCTCCAGCAGGAACTCGATACCCTTGGCGGCAAAGGCGCCGAAGCTCTGGCCGGCGGAACCGCGGAAGCGGAACTTGATGGCGCCGTCGGGCAGGCCTTCCCCGTGGAAGCGGCGGCTGATCTCGTTGGAGAGCATGGTGCCGACGCTGCGGTCCGTGTTCTTGATGTCGAAAGAACCGGTGACGGGTTCCATTTCCTCCAGGGCGATCTTGGCGGAGGCGATCAGGCGGCGGTCAAGCACGTCGCTGATGCCGTGGTCCTGATCCACGCGCTTGTAGAGGCCCACCGACTCGTCGGCCACTTCCTTATAGAGGATGGGGCTGAGGTCGAGGCTGCGATACTTCCAGTGCTCTACTTCGCTGTTCATCTTCAGGTGCTCTACGCGACCCACCATTTCGTTTACGGTGCGGAAGCCCAGCTCGGCCATGATCGAGCGCATATCCTCCGCCAGGAAGCGGAAGAAGTTTATGACGTGTTCGGGATCGCCGGTGAAGCGCTTGCGCAGCTCCGGATTCTGGGTAGCGATACCGACGGGGCAGGTGTTGACGTGGCACTTGCGCATCATGATGCAGCCCTCCACGACCAACGCGGCGGTGGCTACACCGTATTCCTCGGCGCCGAGCAGCGTAGCGATCACGAGGTCGCGGCCGGTACGGATCTGTCCGTCCGTCTGCAGAGTGACGCGGTCGCGCAGCTTGTTCCGCACCAGCGTCTGGTGGCTCTCGGCCAGCCCGAGCTCCCAGGGCAGTCCCGCGTGGCGGATACTGCTGAGCGGGCTGGCGCCGGTACCGCCGTCGTGGCCGGAGATCAGGATGGCATCGGCGTGAGCCTTGGCTACGCCGGAGGCGATAATGCCGACACCGGCCTTGGACACCAGTTTGACGTTGATGCGGGCGCGGCGGTTGGCGTTCTTCAGGTCGAAGATGAGCTGGGCCAGGTCCTCGATGCTGTAGATATCGTGGTGGGGTGGCGGGGAGATCAGGCCTACACCGGGGGTAGACTTACGGACGCGTCCGATCCAGTCGTCCACCTTGTGGCCGGGCAGCTGTCCGCCCTCGCCGGGCTTGGCACCCTGGGCCATTTTAATTTGCAGCTCGTCGGCGTTGGTGAGGTAGTGGCTCGTGACGCCGAAGCGGCCGGAGGCTACCTGCTTGATCGCGGAGCGCATATTGCGCCCCTTGTCGTCCAGTTCGAAGCGGACTTCGTCTTCTCCACCCTCGCCGGAATTGGAGCGGGCACCGATCTTGTTCATCGCGATGGCCAGGGTGGTATGTGCCTCCCAGCTGATGGACCCAAAGGACATCGCACCCGTCGCGAAGCGCTTCATGATGGCCTCGGCGGGCTCGACCTCCTCGAGCGGTACGGGCTCGGTCTTGCGGAACGTCAGCAGGCCGCGCAGGGTGAGGGCCTTCTCGGTCTGCTCGTTGATCGCGTCGCGGTACTTCTCGTAGGCCTCGGGGTCGTTCTTACGGGCGGCGATCTGCAGGAAGTGGATGCTCTTGGGGTTGAAGGTGTGGGCCTCCCCGCGGCGCTTCCATTGGTAGACGCCCCCCACCTCGAGTTTCGGGTTGGGTACGTATTCCTTCGGATAGGCCAGGTGGTGGCGGACCAGCACTTCGTTCGCCAGTCCGTCGTAGCCGATGCCTTCGATGCGGCTGATGGAGCCCCGGAAGCATTCGTCGACGACCTTGCGGTTAAGTCCCAGGATCTCAAAGATTTGTGCCCCCTGGTAGGACTGAAGGGTCGAGATGCCGATCTTCGACATGATCTTCAGCAGTCCCTTGCCCACCGCCTTGCGGTAGATCTTGATCACGTCCTTTAGCTCGTAGCCCTCCTCCTCGAAGACGTTGCGGGCGTGCAGGTCGGCCAGGGCCGCGTAGGCCATGTAGGGGCAGACCGCGCTGGCACCGTAGCCGATCAGCGTGGCCACGTGGTGGGTCTCGCGGATATCTCCGCCCTCGACCACGATGCTGGTACGGGCCCGAAGTCCGCTGGCGACCAGGTGATGGTGTACGGCACCCAGAGCCAGCAAGCTCGGCACGGGGGCGCTGTGGCTGTCGGCTTCCCGGTCGCTCAGGATCAGGATGTTGTAGCCGCTACGCACCATCGACTCGGCCTGGGCGCGGATGTGCTCCACCGCGGCCTGCAGGCGGCCGCCCTGCCCGTCGGCCGGGAAGACGGTGGTAATGACGCCGGCGCGGAAATTCTTGTGGTGCAGCTCGCGGAGCTTAGCCACCTCGTCGTTGCTCAGGATCGGAGTGTCGAGGTGGATGTAGGTCGCATTGGCGGCGGTGGACTCGATAACGTTCTCCGAGCTGCCGAGCATGGCGTAGAGCGACATCACGCTCCGCTCCCGGATGGGGTCGATCGGGGGGTTGGTCACCTGCGCGAAAAGCTGCTTGAAGTAGTTGCCGATGTGCTGGCTTTGCAGGGACAGCACGGCCAGCGGTGTGTCGCTACCCATCGAGCCGATGGGGTCCTGCCCCCCCTTGATCATAGGCTCGAGCATCACGCTGAGGTCCTCCTTCGTGTAGCCGAATAGCTGTAGCCGGCGGAACAGCGTCTTCTGATCCATGGTGATCTCGGCCTTGCGCGAGAGCGGCAGGTTCTTGATGTCTTGCTTGTGCTCGTCCAGCCAGTCGCGGTAGGGCAACCGCTGGCAGATGATCTCCTTCAGCTCCTCGTCGCCGATAACGCGGTGCTCCTGCAGGTCGGCCACGAGGATACGGCCGGGCTGCAGCCGCCCCTTCTTGACGACCTTTTTCTGGTCGACCTTAAGGGCGCCGGCCTCGGAGGCAACGATGAGGGTGTTATCGTCGAGGAGGCAGTAGCGGCTCGGGCGCAGGCCGTTGCGGTCGAGCGTAGCGCCCACCAGGATACCGTCGGTGAAGCAGATGGAAGCGGGACCGTCCCAGGGCTCCATCAACGCCTTGCTGTATTCGTAGAAGGCCTTCTTGTAGTCGGGCATGGCTTCGTCGTGCTGCCAGGCTTCCGGGATCATCATCATGAGGGCATGAGGGATGCTCATGCCATTCATGGTGAGAAATTCGAGGACATTATCGAAGTTGGCGGAGTCGGAAAGCATACTACCGCAGACGGGGTAGATCATGTCCAGCTCCTCCTCGGTGAAGTTGGAGGTCTTCCGGATCAGGCTTTCCTTCGATTTCCACCAGTTGACGTTACCCTGTACGGTATTGATCTCGCCGTTGTGGGCGATCATGCGGAAGGGCTGGGCGAGCTTCCACTTCGGCACCGTGTTGGTGGAAAAGCGGCTGTGCACGAGGGCGATCGCGGACTTGTAGCTCAGGTCCTGCAGGTCGTTGTAGAATCCGGGGAGCTGCCAGGTGGTCAGCTGGCCTTTATATACGATGGTCTTGTAGCTGAACGAACAGAGGTAGAACTGGTCGCGCGTCTCGGGGTAGGTATCGTGAATGCGGTGGGTGGCAAACTTCCGCAGAACGTACAGCTTACGCTCCAGGTCCGCGGGCTCCATTTCCGTGCGCGGCTCCACGAAGATCTGCTCCATCCGGGGCTTGGCACCCTGGCTCGTGGGACCTACTTCGTCGTGATCGTGGGGGTTCTTTCGGTAGGTGATCACGTCGAAGCCGAGTTCGTCGCAGTAATCCTCGAACAGGAAGCGGCAGCGCTGGCTCAGCTCCTTTTCGGCGGGGAGAAACAGCTGGCCGACACCGTACTTCCCGAAGGGGGGAAGCTGCTTGCCCATTTCGGACAACTTGCGGCGGAAGAACTCGTCGGGCACCTGCGTCAGGATCCCAGCGCCGTCGCCCGAATTCGGCTCACACCCACAGGCACCCCGGTGTTCCATATTGACCAGCATAGACAGCGCATCCTTGACGATACTGTGCTTGGCCTCACCGTTCAGGTTGGCTACAAAACCCGTTCCACAGGCGTCGGATTCGAGGTGGGGCGTGTAGAGGCCGGGTTCGCGGGGGGTAGTATCTTGGTATTGCATTGTTCAGAGGGCTATGGGGGGTGAGGGGCTCGTACGCCGTGGCGCATTTACCCTTATCGAACACACAAGATAGCTGATACATTAAACCGGCACAATGTTCCACGACCATTACAACCGGTTAATTACAGTTGCCAAGACAAGCAGAGAGCGGACATTACCAGCACAAACTTCTAAAATAGTTCCGCAAATAGAAAAATCACGCAATTAAAGTTTCTTGTTTTCCTTGTTGCACAAAATAAATTGCGAAGCTGAGCACCACACCCACCTATCGGCCGCTATTCTATACCCCTTTTTTCCTGTTTTTATCGGGTATTTACTCAGACGTCCGATAAAGTTCCACGGCTGTAATCCACGGTCGCACCGAAGCAGCCACCCCCGTTTGTGCTATATTCGCCCCTCCTCAAACAAGCTGTATGAAAAGTCCCGATGCCCTGGCCGCGGTCGCCGAATTCCATCGTACGTTCCACGTTCCGGTGTGCACGGCACCTGCGCTCCCGCCCCCGGACCGCAGCCGGTTGCGGGTGAATCTGCTGCAGGAGGAGCTGGACGAGCTGCAAGCCGCGATCGCCGACGGGGATATCGTGGAAGTAGCCGACGCCCTGGCCGACCTGCAATACGTACTGAGCGGAGCCGTACTCGAATTCGGTCTTGGCGACCGCTTTAAAGCCTTATTCGACGAGGTTCACCGCTCCAATATGAGCAAAACCTGCGCCTCGCGCGCCGAGGCCGAAGCTACCGTGGAACACTACCGGTCGCTCGGGCAGGAGGGCCGCGTGGAACGCAGCGGCGATCACTGGCTGGTATACCGCAACAGCGATAACAAGGTGCTCAAGAACCTCAACTACTCCCCCGCCGACTTGGCCGGCCAACTGAAGTAACATGGAAGATGGTTTTCGGCACCGCGGACAACGTAAACGACTCATTACCGGACTGCGCGCCGCGGGTGAGTTTGACGACCGGGTGCTTGACGTAATGGCCAACATACCGCGGCATTCCTTCCTGGACAGCTCCTTCGGGGACTGGGCCTACCGTGACGAACCCTTCCCCATCGACTGTGAACAGACCATCAGCCAACCCTCTACCGTAGCCTGGCAAACCACCGCCCTACAACTCCTGCCACGGCAGCGCGTGCTGGAAATCGGTACCGGATCAGGCTATCAGGCGGCGGTGCTGTCCCTGCTGGGCGGTCGCGTTTTTACCGTGGAACGTCACAAACCCCTCTTCCGGAAAGCCAAGCTTACCCTGAAAAAGTTACGCCTGGACCGGGGTATTCGCTTCTTTCTTCGTGACGGCAACCGGGGCGTACCGGAGATGGCTCCCTACGCCCGCATTTTAGTCACCGCCGGGGCTACGGAAATTCCCCAGCCATTGCTCGACCAGCTGGCCGTAGGCGGGATCATGGTTATCCCCGTCGGACCGGAGGAGGCGGATCAGCGACTGCTGCGCATCACGAAGCGGGCTTCCGATAGCTATGAAGAGGAGGAGCTGGGCTTATGTCGGTTCGTTCCCTTTCGCTCCGGGCTGGCCTGAGCTCACGCCGCGGTGGCTGAGCGGAAACTGCCGAGGGCGCGGTACAGGTCGCGCTGCATACGGCTGCGGGTCCCGTACTTCATAAACTTGCTGTTGTCGGGATCCGGATACGTGCGGTTGGTAAGCAGCACAAATACGAGGTCGTTGTCGGGATCGGCCCACACGCAGGTGCCCGTAAAGCCGGTGTGACCGAAGGTGCGGTCCGATGCGCCCGCCCGCACGACGCTGGCGTAGCCGGCCGCCAGCCGGTCGAAGCCCAGCGCGCGCCGGTTGTACGGCCCCTGCTCGGTAAACCGTTCAACGGTGGCACGCGAAAGAAGTTGGCGGCCGTCGTACGCCCCCCCGTCGAGTAGCAGCTGGAACAGCCGTCCCAGGTCGGAGGCGTTGCCGAACAGCCCCGCGTGACCGGCCACCCCGCCGAGCAGGGCGGCTCCCTCGTCGTGGACATAGCCCCGCAGCTCCCCGCGCCGCATCCACTTGTCTACGATGGTGGGCACCAGCTGACGTTCCCCGAAGCGCTCCAGGGGACGGAACGACAAATGGCGCAGCCCCAAGGGCTCGTAAAAGTTACGCGCCACGTAGGTGTCGAGGCCTTCTCCGGCGATGGCTTCCACGATAAATTGTAGCAATACGTAATTGACGTCGCTGTAGCGGTACACCGGCCGACGCGTATGGTCGAGACGGGCAAGATCCGCGCGCAGCCGGGCGGGCACGTCGCTGGCCAGGTAGCGCCGGGGACTAAGGGCGAGGGTGTTTTCCGCCGTAGGCACGTTGGAGAGGAACGGTTCGTGCAGGTAGGGATACAGGGGCAGATTACTCTGTAGTCCCGTGTGGTGGGTGAGCAGTTGATCGATGCGGTATCGGCCGGGGGTACGGTCACGGTACTCCGGCAGGTAATCGCTGACCCGGGCGTCGAGGCGCAGCCGACCCTCGTCGTATAGCTTCATGACGGCGAGGGTGGTTGCCGCAGCTTTAGTCACCGAGGCCAGGTCATAGAGGTCAGACACCCGTACCGGTTCGCTGCGGCGGTAGCGGTGGTTGCCGTAGGCTCGCTCGTAGATCACTTCTCCGTCCTTCAGGACGGCCAGCTGGGCGCCCGGCGTCGCGCCGAAACGGATGGCGCGATTGATCACCTGATCCAGCGCGCCCAGGCGCTCGCGGTCCACACCGGTGGCCTCGGGCTCCCGGAAGCCGGTGCGGACGGCGGGTAGCTCCAGTCCGGTGCCGTCCGCGAATCGACCGTTGAGCTCCTGGGCCCCGAATACGGCCTGGGCTACGAAGGACTCGCTTTCCTTGGCCCGTAACAGGCAATTCACCCACTCCCAGCCGGTCGGCAGGTCCGTCACCAGGTCAGGAGTGCCGTAGTGGATCAGGGTAAAGTTCCCGAGGGAATACAGCGCCCGGTACCAGTGCGCCGGAGCTACGCTGGTGGGGGGATCGGTCACGACCACGAGCGTCGGCAGATCGGGGGCGGCGGCAAGCGCGGGTGCAAGGCGGTCGCCGAAGGCCACGGCCTGCACGTCGGCGAAGCGGCGCGCCATATCGATAAAGTAATCCGGCCGTTGGCCTTCCTGGTACAGGATACGGACCGCGGAAGCGGTGACCAGGGGCAGACGGCCCGCCGGATTGGTTGCCAGGACGGTCTGCGCCAGCAGGCGTTCGCGCCGGTCGACGTCGGCAGCGGCGTCCACGCTTACGTAGGGCCACCCCGTGGTGCGTGTCAGGGTATCCGAGCCCGGCACGACGGAGAACAGCGCCAGATCGGCCGCGGCGACCGGGGCCGGCGCGGCGACGGGGAGCGTCTCCGCGGGTGCCTCCACGAACCAGCTGGAGAACCAGTCCACGACCCATTCTCCCCACCCCACTTCGGCATCGGTGGATGCAGCGGAAAACAGGAGCAAGGAAAAGGGTAAGAGGCGGAAAAACTTCATTGGGTTTAGAACGGTGGCTTTTTATACGTATTGTTAGTTAAATGACTGCCGAATGCTACCTTGGCGGCATGGAGGTATCCCCCACCCTGTACTTTTTCAGCCTTGGGCTAGGCGTTGCCATTGGTGCGCTGCTGGGGTGGCTGTACGCGCGAACGCGCCTGGGGGGCACGCACGTATCGCTGGAGACGGTCAAACGCGATTTTGTCGGCCGGGAGCTGCACGAGCAGGTCCGCTCGGACGCCGAGCTGCAGTACGAGAACTTGCAGGAGTACATCCGCTCCGCCAGCGATTTACGCGCGGAACTGGCCACGCTGACCGCCGACCACCGCAACCTGCAGCGACGACTCGACGGGCAGCAACAGGAAACCGAACGCCTGCAGGCCGAATCCGTGGCCCACTTCGAGCGGGCGGCAGACCGGCTGCTGGAGGAAAAGAGCCAGCGCTTCAGCCTGCAGAACGCCCAACAACTCGACGGACTACTGACGCCGCTGAAGGAGCGTATCCGGGGCTTCGAAGAGCAGGTGGAACGGCGGTACGAGCAGGAAACGCGCGACCGGGTAGAACTGCGGACGGAGATTCAACATTTACAACAACTAAACCAGCAGATTAGTTTGGAGGCCAACAACTTAGCTGGTGCTCTTCGGGGTAATACTAAAACCCAGGGAGACTGGGGGGAGTGGCAGTTGCTGACGCTCCTGGAAGCAAGCGGACTGGAAGAGGGGGTACACTTCCGCGCCCAGTCCAGCTTCGTCGACGACGACGGCCGTCAGAAGCGGCCGGACTTCATCATCAGCCTGCCCGACAACAAGCACCTAGTCGTGGACAGCAAGGTATCGCTGACGGCCTACGAGCGCTACTGCAGCTGCGCGGCCGAGGACGAGCCGCAGCGCAAGCTCGAGGCCGCCGCCCACCTGCGAAGCCTGCGGCAGCACGTGCACGACCTGGCCTCCAAGAACTACACCCGCCTCTACCAGATCAACTCCCCGGACTACCTGCTACTGTTCGTCCCGATCGAGCCGGCCCTCGGCCTGGCCCTGACCACCGACCGACAGCTCTTCATCGAGGCCCTGGACCGAAACATCGTGCTCGTTACCCCCTCTACCCTGCTGGCCACCCTCCGGACCGTGGGCTACATCTGGAAGCAGGAGAACCAGAAAAAGAATGTCCTTGAGATCGCGCGGCAGAGCGGACTACTCTACGACGGATTCGTCTCCTTCACCGAGGAGCTCAAGAAGATCGGTCACCGGCTCGACCAGGCCCAGTCCTCCTACCACAATGCCCTCAACAAGCTGAGCACCGGGGGTAAGTACGGCGGCACCCTGATCGGGCGGGCCGAGCGCCTTCGCCGCTTGGGGGCCAAAACGAAGAAACGGCTGGATAACCAATTACTGGAGGAAGAATAGGCCCCGCCGTCGGACCGACTTGCGTATTATGCGTATACTCCCTCCCCATCGATCACCCTGACCTAAATATTTCACGACCATGCAAAAACGCGTCACCGATGCGCGCGCCGCGATTGCCGGTATCACCGACGGCATGACCCTCATGCTGGGCGGCTTCGGCCTCTGCGGTATCCCCGAAAAGTGCATTGCCGCCATGGCCGACAGCGGCGTCACCGACCTCACGTGTATCTCCAACAATGCCGGCGTCGACGGCTTTGGCCTTGGCCTGCTGCTGCAGAGCCGGCAGATCAGGAAGATGATCGCGAGCTACGTGGGCGAGAACGCCGAATTCGAGCGGCAGATGCTGAGCGGCGATCTCGAGGTCGACCTCATCCCCCAGGGAAGCCTGGCCGAGCGCTGCCGGGCCGGTGGAGCCGGTATCCCCGCTTTCTTCACCCCCGCCGGCTACGGCACGGAAGTCGGTGAGGGCAAAGAGGTACGGGAATTTGGCGGCAAGCCCCACATCCTGGAAACGGCGCTGACCGCCGACTTCGCCATCGTCAAGGCGTGGAAGGGCGACACCGACGGCAACCTCATCTACAAGGGCACGGCCCGCAACTTCAACCCGGTCATGGCCATGGCCGGTCGCATCACCATCGCCGAGGTCGAAGAGCTGGTCGAGCCAGGCGAGTTGGACCCCAATCAGATCCACACCCCCGGGGTATTCGTACAGCGCATCTTCCAAGGTCGTGACTACGAGAAACGCATCGAAAAACGCACAATCCGCTAAGCTCATGCTAGACAAAACAGGAATCGCGAAACGCATCTCCCGGGAGCTCGAGGACGGCTGGTACGTCAATCTCGGCATTGGCATCCCCACCCTCGTGGCCAATTTCGTGCCCGAAGGCATCGACGTCACCTTCCAGTCGGAGAACGGCATCCTCGGCATGGGGCCCTTCCCTACTGAGGAGGAGGTAGACGCCGACCTCATCAACGCCGGAAAACAGACCATCACCGCATTGCCGGGGGCGGCAATCTTCGACAGTGCCACGAGCTTTGCCATGATCCGCGGACAGCACATCCAGCTGACGGTCCTCGGCGCCATGGAAGTGTCCGACACAGGCGATATCGCTAACTGGAAAATCCCCGGCAAGCTGGTCAAGGGCATGGGCGGCGCCATGGACCTCGTAGCCTCGGCCCAGAACATTATCGTCGCCATGATGCATACGAACCGCGCTGGCGAAAGCAAGCTGCTGCGGGAGTGCAGCCTGCCCCTCACCGGGGTGAACTGCGTGAAGAAGGTCGTCACGAACCTGGCCGTCCTCGAGGTCACCCCCGATCGCGGCTTCCGGTTGCTGGAGCGGGGCCCCGGCGTAAGCGTACAGGAGATCCGCGACGCTACTGCCGGCCGGCTGCTGGTGGAGGGCGATGTTCCGGAAATGAAGCTGGACTAGGTGGTTCTCGCGGTCATTCCCGCCCGGTACGCGAGTACGCGGCTTCCCGGTAAACCCCTGCTTGACCTGGGCGGTGAATCGCTGGTGCAGCGGGTGTATGGCGCCGTTCGCGGAGCCGGGGTAGTCGACGAAGTGGTCGTTGCCACGGACGACGAGCGCATCCTGCAGCACGTTCGCGGGTTCGGCGGGGCGGCCGTCATGACATCCGCCGATCATCCCTCCGGCACCGACCGCGTGGCCGAGGCGGCACGGGCGTACCCCACCGCCGACCTGGTCGTTAACGTACAGGGAGATGAACCCTTTCTCCTTCCGGAGCAGCTTGCCGCCGTCGTGGCCCCCTTCTCCGATGATGCCGTGGACATTGCCACCCTGGCTACACCGATCCGCGACGAGCATGCCCTCCTGTCGCCCAACGTGGTGAAGGTGGTGCGCGGCACCGCAGGGCAGGCACTTTACTTTAGCCGCCACGCCATTCCCTACTTGCACGACCTGCCCGTCGGCCGGTGGATCGATGAGGGCAACCACCTCCAGCACATCGGCCTCTACGCCTTTCGCGCGCCCGTACTGCAGCTTCTGACCCGCCTCTCCCCCGGTGAGCTCGAGCGACAGGAATCCCTGGAGCAACTCCGCTGGCTGGCTACCGGCCACCGCATCCACGTAGCGCTCACCGACCGTCCCAGCCTGGGCATCGACACCCCGGCCGACCTTGCAGAGGCCCTCCGCCGGTTTGGCGGCTAGCGGCTTCATTTCCCCACGTCCGGATAGCTGCTGCGGTGCAGCTGGCGGTGGCCCGTGGCGCGGTCGGCGAAATACCGACGCAGGGTAAAGGCCGAGGACGTGAAGGCGATGTCGTCCCACGGGATCTCGGCCTCGGTGAATAACCGACTTTCCAGGCTTTCGGGCCCGACGCCGTAAGCGCCGTCCACCAGATCCCCGACGAATTGCAGGTATACCTGGCCGATACGTTCGATGTTGTAGAGGGTGATGAGGTAGTCTACCTCAACCTCGGCGGCCGCTTCCTCACGTACCTCCCGCCGGGCGCCTTCCACTACCGACTCCCCGTTCTCGAGGTAGCCGCTGGGCACGTTCCACAGTCCCCGCATGGGTGATATGGCCCGCCGGCAGAGCAGCACCCGGTCCTCCCAGACGGGCAGGCAGCCGGTGACCACCTTCGGATTCTGGTAGTGGACCGTTCCGCAGTTTTCGCACACGTAGCGGGCGTGTGTGTCGCCGGGCGGCACCGCAAAGGTGAGCTCGGAAGACCCGCAGTGGGAACAGAAATTCATAGGCTGGCAACTTACGTAAACGAAGACGCCCCGCTTCCTGTGGGGAAGCGGGGCGTCGAAGATGGCGGAAAATTCGCGATTCAATACCCTTGGTTCTGCTGCAGGTTGCTGTTGGCATTCAACTGAGGGGCGGGGATCGGGAAGAGGTTGGCGGTTTCGGGCTGGGGCGACTTGAACGGCCAGGTGCCCGAAGCGAAGGCACCGAAGCGGATCAGGTCGGTCCGGCGCAGGCCTTCGTAGAAAAATTCCCGGCCGCGCTCGGCGAGCATCTCCTCCATATCTACATCGTCCATGTCCTCCAGTCCGGCGCGGTTGCGGATCATGTTGACCAGCATGGCCCCGCCGTCGTCGCCCTGCCGCATCTGGGCCTCGGCCTTGTTGAGCAGCACCTCGGCGTAGCGGACAATCGGGAAGTCGTTCGGAATGGTGCTCGGAGAGCCGTTGGGGATCTCGTACTTATATATCCGTACCCCTGCCTGCCGGTAGGCATTCGGGAAGAGCGCGTTCAGTTCCGGGGTGTGGACCACGCCGGGTCCGTCGGGGTCGGTAGCGACGCCGTCCTCCAGGATGTCCTCACCGTTAGCCGCGTATTGCGGTCCGGCCAGGAAGTTACCCCGGGTGTAGCTACCGTACTCGCCCTTACGGAGATCATCGTCGTCGTAGCTATTGTAGAACTCCGAGAGGCTGCAGTAGCCGTTCCAGGGCTGCTCCTGCAGGCTGAAGGTGGTCTGACTGACGTAGTGGAGCGTCTGCATGGGAATGTTGAAGCCTCCTGCCACGGCGGGCGCGTCGTAGGGGATGACCCACATGTTCTCCGACGTTGAGTTGAACCCGTTGTCGTTGTCGACGGAGAAGTTGTCAAAGTAATCATCGGTAAGCGAGTAAAGCCCGCTGTTGATGACTTCATCGGCCATCTGCTCGGCCTCCGCGTAGCGGGGGGTGCCGGTGTACACTTCGGCGTTAAGGTAGAGGCGGGAGAGAAGTGCCCGGTTCACCCAATAATTGATCTTACCGTAAGTGTTGATCGATTTCTCCTCTAGCAGTCCGGAAGCGGCATCCAGTAATTCGGTCTCCACGAAGTTGAAGATTTCGGCGCGTGACGCTTGCACCGGGCTGAGGTCGGTCAGGTCGGAGTCCTCGGTGATCAACGGCACGCTACCGAAAGCGTCCATGAGGAGCATGTACCAGTAGGCGCGCAGACTGCGAATTTCCGAGAGGTAAAGCGCCTTGTCCTCGTCAGTGATGGCGTCGGTTTCCTGGATCGTCTGGATAACCAGGTTGGTCTGCTGTACCCCCTGGTACAGGAATACCCACGCGTTGTTGAACTGCTGATCCGTGGCGTCAAAGGTTAACTGGTGGGTCCGCAGCCAGATGCCGCCGTCGAACCAGTCGGAACCCCGCTGGGGAATGGCGACCTCATCGCTCGAGACCTCCTGAATGCTCATGTAACTGTTGTGGTTCATCATCGGGAACAAACGCGTGTAGGCACTCAGGTACAGGCCGATCACGTCGCCCTGACCAGCGGGGAAATTATCGTTGGAAAGGTCGGAGAACAGTTCCGGATCGAGGTCCGTACAGGAATTGAAGGGCAGGACGAGCGCTACCGCCATTGCGATACCGAGCACCCTGGATTTAATGTTGAAGTTCATTCTGATTGATTTGTGGTTTGAGCCGGCGGGTGCTTAGAAGCCCACGTTGAGGCCCAGGGTGATGGTCCGGGTGCGGAAGTAGGTGCTGCGGCGGTCAATTCCGGGGCTGAGGGTGCTCTCGCCGCCGTCCACAAACCCGTTGCCGTTTACGTCGTCGAAGAACCGGATGTTGGGGTCAACGCCGGTGTAGTCCGTGATGTAAAACAGGTTCTGGCCGGAAGCGTAGACCCGCAGGTTCTTGAACCCGCCGCCGTCACCCAGATCGAAGGTGTAACCGAGCTGGGCGTTGTCCAGCGCTACGAAGCTTGCGTCTTCGACGAAGTAGTCGCTGAACTGCGGCGCCGCCGTGATATTCGGCTGGTAGAGATCGGTGATGAGAATGTTGTCGATCGGACGGCTGATCAGGTTACCGGCCTGTCCGTAGAAGTTGCGCGACAGGTTAGCCAGGTCGTGACCGAAATCGCCCCGCAGGAAGAAGCTGAAGTCGGCATTGCCAAAGGTGAAGGTATTGGACAGACCGAGGCTGAAGTCCGGCAAACCGTTACCCACCAACACTTTTTGCCCCTCGTTGAGGTAGACGAAGTCATTGGAGTTCGAGTTTACTGTCGCCTCTACGTCCAGCTGGCGGGTGTAGATTCCTCCGAAGTCGGCACCGAAGACGAGCCGGCTGATCGGATCGCCGTTCTGACCCGGCGCACCGGGGGTGGTCGACTGAATATCCTGGTTGTTGTTAAAGCTGAAATCGGGATCGTTGCCGTTGTCCTCCAGGCGGGTATTGATGGAGGAAAAGACCAGGCGGGGCTCCCAGCTGGCATTCTCGCCCAGCTGGGTGAAGTAGCCGAGCGAGACCTCCACGCCCGAGTTCACGAGGTCGGCGTTGTTGAGGTTGGCCTGGATCGTGGGGATCAGGAAGGGCGGACTCGGTACCTCGGCGGTCACCAGCAGGTTGCGGGTGCGGCGGATGAAATAGTCTACGGTACCCGTAAAGGCGTAGTCCCCGAAGGCAAAGTCAATGCCCGCGTTGAACTCACCCTTCTTCTCGAATTTCAGTTGATCGTTGGCGTTGGAAATGGGGCCTACGGCGGTGTTGTATGCACCGGCCTGGGGGTACTGGCCTACGCCGTTGAAGCGCTGGATGTAGTCGTAGTTGCCGGGGGGCAGCGATCCCGTGATGCCGTAACCGACGCGCAGTTTCAGGTTATCGGCGAAGCCCAGTCCGAAGGCGTCGACCAGGTCGGCGCTGGCCGAGATGGCCGGGAAGATGTCGTACTGGTTGTCGAGACTGTTGCGGCTGGTACCGTCGCGCCGTACCGAAGCGGTCACGTTGTAGGCGGAACCCAGGTTGAAACGGGCCCGGCCGAAGAAGCCGATGACGCGGTAAAGCCCGCGTCCCGAGGCGGTCTGGACGGTACCCAGGCCGATGGCGGTCAGCTGTCCGAGATTGTTGCCACCGAAGGCGTCCGAGACGGTACCGAAGCCACCGGAGTTAAAGAAGGAATTGTTGTATTCCTGCCAGCTGTAACCGGCCAGCAGCTCGAGACCGTTGTCGCCGAGGTCGAGGTTGTAGGTCGTCGTCACCTCGAAGAGGTCATTGCGCTCGTCGTTGTTGTAGCGCTGGGCGTAGCCGGCCGTGAGGGGGTTACCGCCCGGGTTGGCCTGGCCGGCGAAGGCGCTGGCCTGGGAAGCGGTGGAGGTACCCACGCGCTGCAGGCGGTTGCGCGAGTAGCTGATGTTGAACTGCCAGTTATCGAGGATATTGTACGTGGCCCCTACGCTGTAGAGTACGGTGGTGGTTTGTTCGTTGCGGGCGGTAAGGCGGGCGATGGCGACCGGGTTGAAGTAATCGAAGTTATCGATGCGGAAGTAGCCGCCGTACCCGCGGTTGCTGGTGCGGATGATTGATTCGGGTACGTCGTAACCGGCGGCACCGGCCAGCACCGGGGCGGTCGGGTTGTAGGTGATCGCGTAGCGGTAGGCGTTGTTGTTGAAAATGTCCGCATCGCGGTCGGTGGCCGTGATGTTGAGGTTCAGCGAGAGACGGTCGTCGAAGGCGCGCTGGGTAAAGTTGACCCGACCGTTGAGCTGCTGGAAACCATCGTTCACCACCCCGATGCCCTTGATGTCGCGGTAGTTGGCCGAAGCCCGGAAGGTGCTGCTGCCCGATCCGCCGGCGTAGCTGACGTTGTGTACGTGGCTGACGCCCGTACGGGTTACCTCATCGACCCAGTCGGTTTCCCCTCCGTAGTTATTGCTGTTGGCGATTTCCGATCCGGTGGGTAGGCCGGAAGGATCCTCGGACCGGGAGCGGAAGAGGTCGCCCACGCGTTCCAGCTCGCTGAGGTAGGTGGCGGCGTCGGCGGTGCTGGGGGCCTTGCCAATGTCCTCGAACGATACATAGCCACGGTAATCGATGACCGGGTCACCGGCCACGCCTTTCTTGGTGGTAATGATGATCACTCCGGCGGAGGCCTGGATGCCGTAGATCGCCGCGGCGGATCCGTCCTTGAGCACGTTGACCGACGCGATATCCGCGGGGTCTACCGTATTGAGGTTAGCGCCTACGACACCGTCGATGATGACGAGTGGGCTCTGGTTGCCACCGAAGGAGGACAGACCACGGAGGCGGATCTGGCTACCGCCGTTGACGTTGCCGCCCGGCTTGGAAATGGTGAGGCCGGCGACCTTTCCCTGGATCAGCTGGGTGGGGTCGTTAATGTTGCCTGCGTTAAAGTCGTCCTCGTCAATGGTGGTCACCGCACTGGTCACCTGCTTCTGGGTGACGCTGCCGTACCCTACCACCACTACCTCGTCCAGCAGCTCGCCCGAGGTCAGCTGAATGTTGAGGGTGGTTTCGCCGGTCAGGGGAATGGTCTGGCTGGCGTAGCCGGTGTAGGAAACGGTGAGGCTTTCAGCGCCGGCGGGGACGTTGACGCTGAAGTTGCCGTCGAAGTCGGTAACGGTTCCGGTGGAAGTACCCGTCACGAGCACGCTGGCGCCGATTAGGGGGTCGCCGTTTTCGCCATCCGTGATCGTACCGGAAACGGTCGTCTGCGCCAGGGCGGCCGACGACGCGAACAGTACGAGCACGAAGGGAAGAAAACCACGAGTAAGGTGGTAAAGATTGAGCTTCATACGATTAGTTGATATAATGATCGGTAGTTGTGTACGGAGGGGTCACAGCAACGGCCTTTCCGGCGGGTGCGGGGGACAGGTTCCCGGACATAGGTCCGGAGGGACAGCGAAAAGGGAGGCCAACCGGCCGTGAGTGTTGCATGATCGAAACGAAGGCCGGTACGTCCGGCAAAAAAGAAGGAAATTCAGCGGAATCCGCGCGAAACGAAAACCAAACCCGTCAAATCGGCTTTGCCGGAGCAGGGCCCTGGCCACGCTTGTAGGTAGTCCTTGTAACGGCGAAAAACTCCATTCGCTGCTTATTGTTTAACTAAGTTACCCAAACAATTTCATTTTCCACAGCCCCTTAAAACAAATGATAACACGTTGCACCCGCGTCCGCGTCCTACTTTTATTGGGATTGGCGTGCTCGTGGGTGACGAACGGACAGCGGCTGGACATGAAGGTTCTGGGCAACCGTAACCTCATCGAGATTCCGTTCGACCTGGAAAATGACTTTATTGTCATCTCGGTGCTCCTTAACAACACTATCCCCTTGCGCTTCATCGTCGACACGGGAGCGGAGAACACCGTCTTGCTGGACCGCCGCGTCACCGATCTCCTGGACGTCAATTACCGGCGGTCGTTCCAGGTGCGCGGCGCCGATATCGACAACGAGCTGTTGGCCCACCTGGCCACGGGCGTCAACCTGCGGCTCGCCGACCGCCTGCTGGCGCGCAACCGGAGTATCCTGGTCCTGCAGGAGAATTACTTCAACTTCGAGCGGATCACGGGGACCAACATTCATGGCATTCTGGGTGCCGATTTCCTGATGCGTTTCGTGCTGGAGATCGATTTCCGCAAGCAGCTTCTCGTGCTCCACGATCCAACCCGCTACCGCCACCCGCGGTCCCTCACCAAGGTTCCCGCCACCTTCGTCCGCAACCGCCCCTACCTGCTCACCGGGATCGGCGTCCTGCGCGACAGCACCACTGACCGCCGTTTGCTGATGGATACGGGTGCCGGTCTGAGCCTGTTGCTGCACAGCTTCGTGGGCGCGGAACAGCCTGACCTGCCCGAGCAGACCATTCCGACCTATATCGCCAGCGGCCTGGGAGGCACCCTCAACGGCAGCGTGGGCCGCAGCCGGACCGTGGAAGTGGGCGACCGCATGCTCACCGGCGTCGTCACCTACTTTCATGAGGTGGATACGGCCGGACTCCTGTGGTCCAACGACCGCGACGGCCTCATCGGCACCCAGCTGCTGAAGCGTTTCCGGGTGGTGATCGACTATCCACGCGAGGCCGTATACCTCCGCGCCGAGGGGAGACGCTGGAAGCAGAAATTTCGGTTTGATCGTTCGGGCCTTAGCCTGTTGGCCGGAGGAGACAACCTGCGGATGTATAGCGTCAGCAACGTGGTACCCGGCAGCCCCGCCGAGCGGGCCGGGGTACAGGTACGCGATCGCCTGCGCGCTATCAACGGCATATCCACTAATCTGCTATCCCTGGAGGGCATCATCCGCAAACTGCAGGGCCGGGTGGGTAAAAAGATACGGTTGCGCGTTTACCGGGAGGGGCGGCTCTATGAGCTAACTTTCCGGCTCGAAGAGCTTATTTAAAACATCGCTTTCCGTTTCCGCTTTAATCCACCACCATGAAATTCCTTCTCCCCCTCCTTTTGCTGTGGTCTGCCGGGATCTCCGCCCAACTGGTGGGCGACAAGCAGAGTGGTCTGGCGAGCTACTACTCGGCCGAGTACAACGGAGCCGAAACGGCCTACGGCGTGATCTACGATCAGCGGGAGTTGGTCGCGGCGCACAAGGCCTATCCGTTCAACAGTACCGTGAGGGTCACCAACGAAGAGAACGGACAGTCCGTCACGGTACGGATCATCGACAAGGGTCCCTTCATCAGGGGCCGCATCATCGAGGTCAGCGAGCGCGCCGCCGGAGAACTGGGGATGCTGGGCCAGCGCACCGTGCCGGTAGAACTTACCCTGCTCAGCACGCCCGATCAGCGCCCGGTGCGGACGACCGATTCCGAAACCCGTCGCCCAGCCGCATCGGAGAGTACGTCTCCCCCGACGACGCCCGCCGCGGCGACCCGCTCCGTCCCCCCGCCTACCGATCCCGCCCCCGCTCCGGACCTGACCGCGGCCGCCCCCCCGCCCCGGCCATCGCCGTCTCCCGAACCTGCCGCCACCCCTACCCCACCGCGGCCCTCCGCTCCCCGGTCGGCGGCTCCCCGGCGGGCGCAGCGGGCCAAGACCTTCGGGCCGGGCCTGTACCGCATCGCCCTCGACGAGCCGGAGGCCGGTCGCTTCGGGGTACAGGTAGGCAGCTACCGCTCCCTCGAGAGCGCACTCGATAAGGTAGCCGAACTGCAGGGGCGCTACTTCGACGATATCCTTCTGCACAAGATCGCAGGCTCTACCCCCGGTGATGCCACGTACAAAGTGATCCTCGGCCCCTTTCCCGACCAGCCCAGCGCACAGAATTACGCATCCGACCTAAAGTCGCGTTACCAGATCCAGGGATTCACCGTTGCCCTCGACAGAAACTAACCGCCATGAGCCGACTCCCCGTTTTTACCGCCCTGACCCTGCTATCCCTCACCGCCTGCGTCCCCAAGGCCCAGTTCGACACCCTGGTCGAAGAACGCGACGCTTACCGGCGCCAGGTAGTGGAGCAGGACAGCCTGGCCGGCGTCCGCAGCCAGGTCGACCGTGACTCCCTCGCCCAGCTCGTCCGGGGACGGCGACAGGCCGTGCAGCAGAGTGAATCGCTCACCGCAGCAAACCAGTCGCTCACCGCACAACTGACGGATGTACGGGCACGCTACGAAGCCCTGCTTGAGCAGCGTAGTAACCTACTGGAGGGCGGAAGCAGCAGCACCGCAGAACAACAGCAGGATCTTCTGGACCGCACCGCCGAACTCAATCAACGGGAGATGCGCCTGCAGCAGCGGGAACGCAGTCTTGAAGCCCGGGAACAGAGCCTCAGCAGCATCGACGAGATGCGCAGCCAGCAGCCCGGGGCGGTCCGGGGTACTTCTCCGGTCGACCCCCATGCTAACGCGGTACTCACGGCCGACCAGGTACTGGAGGAGGTGCGCCAACTCATGCTCGCCTCCACCGACACCGGATACGTGCTCGAACGTGCCGGCCCTGCCACCATTAACCTCACGCTGGCGGG
Source organism: Lewinella sp. IMCC34183 (assembly GCF_003390915.1). Lineage (GTDB taxonomy): Bacteria > Bacteroidota > Bacteroidia > Chitinophagales > Saprospiraceae > Neolewinella. The sequence continues at coordinate 291,090 of NZ_QMEM01000001.1, forward strand.
TGATCTCCTGTTCGAGGGAGAAGGGAGTCGGACCGTGAGTGTCGTCGGTCAGCGGGTACTGCGGCGGCTCGGCGGCACACTGCGCAACTATCCCCAGGCCGAGTATACCATCGTAGGTCACGCCGAAAGCTTGGAGGGCGACGCGCTGCTCGCCTACGAAAGCAGTACCGACCGGGCCATCCGGGTCGCGGTGCAACTCGCCCAATTCGGGGTGGATTCCGGCCGTATCGTGGCGGGCGGCAAGGGATTCTACGGAGCCGATGCCCCCCCGCGCCTGCCGGGCCGGGCCGGGGAGCGCCGCACCGAGGTACGGATTACGATTCCGGAGTAGCCCCCCGGCGGTACCCCTCCACCAGCTGGACCACCCGCCCGTAATTCAGTAATCCCTCGTGAATACCCTGGGCCTGCAGGTAGACCGTGTAGGTGGCATCCCGGAGGGCAGGAGCCAGGTCCGTATAGCGTGCACCGTTATCGTAGATGGCCTGCAGATCGTTGCGGATACCGGGGTCGAGTACCGACGCCCGCCACGCCAGATACCCTTCCGGGTCGGCGTACCGCAACTGTCCGGCAATCTGCCGCCAGTACGCCAACACGAGGGCGTAGCGCAGGGCGGGGTCGGCGGCTTCCTCGGCCGACAGGTAAGACCAGAACGAGCAGGTCCCCTCGTCGCCGAAGCCGTACGCGTGGGCCAACTCGTGGGCCAGGACGGCGGGTTTTTGCAACGGATGGAGACCGGCGTCAATGTTTCCCTGGGCCGCCCACGGCCAGTAGACCCCGGCCGTGCCGAGCCGCAGGAGGATACCGCGCGGCAAAAGTTCCCATCCCCGGGGCCTGCCGGGCGTGGGGTATCCCCGCCGCCGCAGGGCCGCCGCAACGAGGGGCCGCACGGCAGCTTCCGCGTCGGCAGGAAAGTCTACATCCGTCAGGGCGAGCGTGTCGTCCGTCACCTCGGCGCGCAGCTCCGAGAGCCGCCCCGCCATCGTGTATACGCGGTCTTGTAATTCATCGAGCTCGGGAGAATAGGGCAGGAACCCAAGTTGGGTTTCCACCGGAACCCGACCGTAGTTGAACCCCCACGACCACAGAAAAAAGAGCAGCAAGGAAAGTACCAGTATGGTTAGCCGGCCCGCAAAGCCCGACAGGGCGTACCGCATCCGCGCCGGCCGCGGCCCGGTGCGTATCCGACGGAACCGGATGACTTCATACCCAAGCCACGCGGCTACTCCCACCCAGAAGAGATAAAAAACGGGAAAGGGTAACCACCCCAGGGTATTATCCCACACCCACCGCACACCCGGGAACCAGCCCCGGCTGAACCAGTTTTCGATCACCGAAGCGGGGAGCAACCGGCGCAGGGCGAGGCTTAGCAACGTCATGCCCACCAGGGGCAGCAGGGCGGCGGGGCGCGGGTGCAGGGATCGCCCGGAAGCGGTAGGCGGGGGGGGTACGGGCCCGGGGGACTCAACCATGGAGAGCTTACTGCGTTTAATTGTCGTGCGTTTTGCACGTATAACATAAATTGAAGCAAAATGGCTTTTGAACTAACCGATAACAACTTCAAGCAAGAAGTACTCGAAAAGAAAGGTATCGCCCTCGTAGACTTTTGGGCAGAATGGTGTGGCCCCTGTAAGATGATCGGCCCCGTTGTTGAGGAACTCTCCAAGGAATACGACGGTAAGGCCTTGATCGCCAAGGTCGACGTCGATGAGAACGCCGAACTGACCCAGCGCTACGGCGTGCGTAATATTCCCACCATCCTGATCCTTAAGGATGGAGAGGTAGTCGACAAGCACGTCGGCTTCGCCACGAAGGAAGCCCTTTCGCAGAAAATCGAAGCCCAACTGGCCACCGCCTAAGCAGCGGTAAACCGATACTACCTGCCCCCCGGTCCACCGACCGGGGGGCATTTTTGTTTATACAAAATCTAAACAAGCTGCCCGGGCCCCGGCCTGGGGCAACCGAATGGGCGTTCTGATTATTTACAGTTAGTTTTGCCGCCCTACGTAAAAACGGAATAATATATGACCTCCTGGTTCGCCAAATTCCTCACTTCCAGTATCGGAAAGAAGGTGATCATGTCGCTCACCGGCCTGTTTCTGATCTCCTTTCTGCTGGTTCACCTTCTGGGCAACCTTCAGTTGATCCTGGCCCAGGATCAGGGGCAAACCTTTAATGAGTACGCCTACTTCATGACCCATAACCCGGTCATCAAGTTCCTGAGCTACGGACTGTACGCCTTCATCCTGATCCACGCGATCCAGGGTCTCTTACTGGCCTACAACAACCGCAAGGCCCGCGGCGATCAGCGCTACGCCGTCAAGGTCGACCGTACCGCGGGCGCCAGCAAGTCATCGATCTATATGGGATCCCTCGGCACCGTGATCCTGATCTTCATCGTGATCCACATGGCGCAGTTCTGGCTTCAGATGAAGCTCGGAAACACCGAAATGGTCGTGTACGATGAGGAGCCGGTGAAGGACCTCTATACCCTCGTAGCCGCCGTTTACCAGAACATCGGCTTCGTGATCTTTTACGTGGTGGCCATGATTTTCATCGCCTTCCACCTCTGGCACGGCTTTCAGTCCGCCTGGCAAACCCTCGGCCTGAACCACAAGAAATACACGCCGCTCATCAAGGCCGTAGGCTATGTGTACAGCGTGCTTATTCCCCTGGGCTTCGCCGCGATCCCGGTAATCATGTTTCTCCGTCAGCAGTAACCCTCCAACCCAACGATTATGCCCTTCCAATCCCAAGTCCCCCCCGGCGAATTATCCGAAAAGTGGAAGCAGTACCGCTCTTCGATGCCCCTCGTGGCACCCAACAACAAGCGGCGGCTGGAGGTAATCATCGTAGGTACCGGCCTGGCGGGCGGGGCCGCAGCCGCCACCTTCGGCGAGCTCGGCTATAAGGTGAAGGTCTTCACCTTTCACGACAGCCCGCGACGCGCCCACTCCATCGCCGCCCAGGGCGGGATCAACGCCGCCAAGAACTACCAGAACGACGGAGACAGCGTCTACCGCCTGTTCTACGACACCATCAAGGGAGGCGACTACCGCAGCCGCGAGGCCAATGTGCACCGCCTCGCCGAAGTGAGCGTCAACATCATCGACCAGGCTGTTGCCCAGGGCGTCCCGTTTGCCCGCGACTACGGCGGACTGCTCGCCAACCGCTCCTTCGGGGGCGTACAGGTGTCCCGGACGTTCTACGCCCGCGGACAGACCGGCCAGCAGCTCCTGCTGGGTGCCTACCAGTCGCTCAGCCGGCAGATCAGCCTCGGCAACGTCGAGCTCTTCAACCGTCACGAAATGATCGACCTGGTCATGGAGGACGGCAAGGCCCGCGGCATCATCGCCCGCAACCTATTGACCGGCGAAACCGAGCGCCACGCCGCCCACGCGGTGGTGCTGGGTACCGGCGGGTACGGCAACGTTTTCTACCTGTCGACCAACGCCATGAACTCCAACGGCTCCGCCGCCTGGCGCGCCGTTAAGCAGGGTGCCTACATGGCCAACCCCTGCTTCACGCAGATTCACCCGACCTGCATCCCCGTTTCGGGAGAGTACCAGTCAAAACTGACCCTCATGTCGGAATCGCTGCGCAACGACGGCCGCGTCTGGGTACCCAAGAGTCAGGACGATGCCGCCGCCATCCGCGAGGGCCGCAAGACCGGCCTCGACATAGCCGAGGGCGATCGCGATTACTACCTGGAACGGCGCTACCCCGCCTTCGGTAACCTGGTCCCCCGCGACGTGGCCAGCCGCGCCGCGAAAACCGCCTGCGACGAAGGACTCGGCGTCAGTCCCACCGGCCTGGCCGTGTACCTGGACTTCGACGCCGCTATCACCCGCTACGGAAAGTCAAAGGCGCACAGTCAGAACGAGCACAACGCTGACAAGAACCGCATCCGCGAACTCGGCGTAGCGGTCATCGAGGAGAAGTACGGTAACCTCTTCGAGATGTACGAAAAGATCACCGGCGAAGACCCCTACGTCATGCCGATGAAGATCTACCCCGCCGTGCACTACACCATGGGCGGCCTGTGGGTGGACTACAACCTGCAGACCAACATCCCCGGTCTGTTTGCCATCGGTGAGGCCAACTTCAGCGACCACGGCGCCAACCGTCTCGGCGCCTCGGCCCTGATGCAGGGCCTGGCCGACGGGTACTTCGTGCTCCCCTACACCATCGGTACCTTCCTGTCACAGGAAATCCGCAACCCTCAGGTAGACCCCGACGGGCCGGCCTTCATGGAAGCAGAGGCCAAGGCTCAGGAGCGCGTAAACCGCCTCATGGGGATCAACGGGTCCAAATCGCCCGAGACCTTCCACCGCGAGCTCGGCAAGATCATGTGGGAATACTGCGGCATGGCCCGCAACGCCGAAGGCCTGCAGAAGGGCCGCCGCATGATCCGGGAACTGCGCGAGGAGTTCTGGCGCGACGTATACGTACCCGGACAGATCAAGGAGTACAATCCGGAGCTGGAAAAAGCCCTGCGCGTCGCCGACTTCCTCGAACTGGGCGAGCTCATGATGCTCGACGCCCTGGACCGGGCCGAGAGCTGTGGCGGTCACTTCCGCGAGGAGTACCAGACCGAGGACGGTGAGGCCCTGCGCCGCGACGACGAGTTCGCCTACGTGAGCGCGTGGGAGTGGGACGACACCGACCCCATCCTGCACAAGGAAGAACTGATATTCGAGAACGTGGAACTGAAGACCAGGTCCTACAAATAACCCCGCCATGGAAAATATGAAATTGAAACTCCGGATCTGGCGCCAGGGGGGCAAGTACCCCAAGGGCCAGTTCGTAGAGTACCCCCTCGACGGCGTGAACGACCACATGTCCTTTCTGGAAATGCTTGACGTCCTCAACGAAAAGCTGATCAGCCAGAAGGAGGATCCCATCGCCTTCGAGCACGACTGCCGGGAAGGTATCTGCGGCACCTGCTCGCTGGTCATCAACGGCTACCCGCACGGACCGATGCAGCAGACTACGGCCTGCCAGCTCCACATGCGCAACTTTCGCGACGGGGAAACGATCACTATCGAGCCGTGGCGCTCCCGTGCATTTCCGATCGTCAAGGACCTCGTGGTCAACCGCGACGCCTTCGACCGGATCATTCAGGCCGGTGGCTACATCAGTATCGATACCGGTCAGGCGCAGGACGGCAACGCCATCCCCATCGAAAAGGACCAGGCCAGCCACGCCTTCGATGCCGCTACCTGTATCGGCTGCGGCGCCTGCGTAGCCGCCTGTCCCAATGCTTCCGCCATGCTTTTCCTCGGTGCCAAGGTCAGCCACCTGGCCCAGGTCCCCCAGGGCAAGGTAGAGGCCGAGACGCGCGTACAGCGGATGGTCCACCAGCACGACGTCGAAGGATTCGGACAGTGCAGCAACATCACCGCCTGCGAAGCCGAGTGCCCGAAGGGCATCAGCGTGGAGCACATCGCACGCCTCAACCGCCAGTACATCGCCTCCACCATTGGCAGCGAGAAGGTCGCGAACTAGCGCAGTCCGTCAGCCTACCGGGCGCGGAAGAAATACGTTATATTATACGGGTAGGCGGGGACCAGCAGGTTCTCCGCCATCCTGCGTTGGCGTTGGATCACCAGTTCCTCGCCGTTTATTCGCTCGACGTTGTACGGGGTGCGCTCCGTCTCATCCTGGCTGATGATCGTCAGGGTAGTTACGTCGATATCCGTAGCGTAGCGCATGCGGTTAAACGGAGTCAGTACGTGCGGCAGGCTGGTGCTGTCGCACGCGGTTCCCGCTACGCCGTAGGCAACGACTCCCGACTCGAAGAAAAGGGCGTCATCACGCTCACAGTCATCCACCCCGGTCAGTCCGCGAATTGCCGGATTGAGGCTTTCGCGGATTTCCTCGCGGGTTCTCCCCGATTGCGCTACCGTCGAGTCGGGGAGCGCGGCCACCGTTGAGTCGGCTGCCGCGGCAATATTGCTCTCTACGGTCACGATCTGCCAGCCGTCGAACCGGCTCAGTTGGTTGATGGGGCTGACGGGCTCGGTGTCCTTCTGGCAACTGGCCGCTGTAAGCAACACAAACAGGAGGAAGGGGAAGGATTGGTAGTTCATAGTTCAGGGGTTGTAATTCCGGGTACCCGCCCGCCGCCGGTACGTGAGGGCTTCGGTGCCGATCGCCAGCACCAGTCCGCCAACGAAGAGGGTCAGCTGCCAGTACCAGGGGGTGGGCTCGTTGTTGAGGTGAAGGTAAGTCACGGGCGGTTCCAGCACCAGCCGGCCGTCCCCGAAGGTCGGGGGGACGGCGATGCCGGGTCGTTCCACGGTTCCCCGGATGACTTCGGGCAGGGCGTCGGGTCCGTCCCCCTGCCACCAGGCCACCACGTGCCCGGTGGTCAGTACACCCTTCCGGAAGTCGCCGATGTCGGTAGGAGTAAGCACGGGCCACAGATTGATCGGAGGATATGCCGCCCGGGTATCCGTGTGCCGCGCCGCGGGGTCCGCCCGCGCGCCGGTCAGCTGTAAGTAGTCGGCGTCCCCTACCCCACCCTCGGCTTCGACCAGGGTAAAGTTGCGGAGCCGGTGAGTACCGAAACGCAGGCTGAGCAAGCCGTTGCAACCGGTGATCATAAATACCACGCCGGCCGCGACGCAGAAAAGGCGGATCATACGATTATACCTGACGAAACGGACGCGGAAGTTACTGGACGCGGAAGTTGTAGCTGATGCGACCGCATTGTTCGGCGGGTGCCATGGGGTTGGCATCGAAGCGCCAGCGCTTGGCATTGGTGGTGGCGGCGGCCACCAGCTTGGGATCGGCGGTACTGCTGCCGTTCTGGGTGTAGACCGCACGGGTAATCTGTCCGTCAGGATTGACGCACACCTCGATCACTACCGTGCCGGAGACCTGGCTGTTTTCCTGTACCGGGGGGCTGGCCTTTACGCCACGGCCACCGAGTCCGCCGCTTACGCGACCGTCGCTGGTGGACATTCCGCTGAGGCGGTCAGAATTGGGGTCGCCGTCGTCGACGCCCTGGTTGCCGCTGTTACCGGTGTTGCCCTTGCCACCGCCCTGTCCGAATGCTCCTCCGAGTTGTCCCTTCAGGGCATCGGCTTCGGCCTGCCGGCGGCGTTCGGCCTCGACTTCGGCCCGGCGGGCGGCCTCGGCGGCTTCCTGCTGGCGGCGGCGTTCGGCTTCGATCTGTTGTTGGCGGCGGCGTTCGGCCTCGGCCTCCTGCTGCTGGCGGCGACGTTCGGCGTCCGCTTCTTGCTGCACACGCCGGGCCTCGGCCTGCCGTGCGGCTTCCTCACGGGCCTTCTGCTTGCGCAGGGCGACCTCGGCGGGGTCTTCGGTGACGACCACGTCGCGCTGCTGCGGCTTGGGTTTCGGGTCCACGGCGGGCGGTGGCGGGGGCGGCGGGTCCGCAGGTGCGGGGGGAGCGGGAGCAACCTCGGTGACCTCCGGTTCCGACGGGGCGGCGGCGTTCTCATCCCCCTGTCCCATGTCGACGAAGCCCAGATTCACGAGGATACCGGGTTGTCCGGGGGGCGGGTTCTGGAAGAAGAAAATAGGCCAGATCAGCAGCACTACGATCAGTACCGTGCCGAGAACGGCGGTGATCTTACCGGTGCGGTCGCCGCGGCGCTCGCTTTCGCTCAGTGTCGTGTTCATATCAGTTGGGTTGACGATCTACCTCCTTAGATGCAGAACTGCGCTCGTTTGCATATTAGTGTTCTATGGGTACACTTTCGGAGCGTCCCGGTTCACGCCGCTGCTTACGCATCCACCGCACCCGCGCGCCGCCGCCGCCTCAGCTGCGCCGGGCCTCCCAGACGAGCCAGGCAATGAGGGCGAACTGCATCAGCAGCCGGATCCAGGCGACCGGACGCGGGCCGATCACCGGACGTTCGCGGAGCAGGTCGGCGACGTGGATGGGCAGGAACAAGACCATGAGGCCCGCCGCCCCGTAGAGCCCCCAGGTACGGGTGGCGGGCCAGAGTATCGCCGCCCCGAGCACGATCTCGGCCGCGCCGCCCGCCAGGTTGGCGGCCACCCGGGGCATCCAGGCGGGAATAATGGGATAATAGAAAGCCGGGTTAATGAAATGGTACGCCCCCGCGGCAATCAGGATCACGGCAAAGCCGTAGGCAAAAAGGGTCATGTGAAATGCAGTTAGTCGGGCACGTTGAAGCGGTGGCCCACGGCCAGTTCAATGCGGGATTCGTCTACGTGGACGTCGAAATTATCGGTATTATCGATGCTGGGCAGGTAGGCGGCCGTGATGGCGGCGTAGTTGTGGCGCCCGTTGTAGCCGAACGCCAGCCGGCCCCGTACGCGGACACTTACGCGGGTGCGCTCGATCTCCCGGTCCTGGAAACGAGGGTCGTAGTTGATGAGTCGTAGTTCCGGACCGACAACGACGAGCGGCGTAACGAAAAAGCCCGGTCCCCACACGAAGGTATGCGCATACCCGAGGCCCGCCCCCACCTTGGTCTGGGCAAACCGGTCCACGTCGATCTCTCCCTCGCTGCGAAAGGGAATCCGTAGGCTATCGGCCTGCAGCAGCTGCCGGCTGACGGCACCGGCCAGCAGGAGCGACCCGGTGGATTTGAGCTGACGGCTGCGCTGGCGAAAGGAGGATCCAAGGCTGAAGTGCTTGCTATTCAGCACGCGAAATCCGAAGATGAGAAAATTATAGAAGCGGATATCGTCGCGGAACACGGTGGGTCGACCGACTCGCTCCTGCTCGAAGCCGGTGGTACGCCGGCCATTGGCGTCGAGGTAGAACTTGTCGCGGTAAAGCTGTAGGTTAAGTCCGAGCGAGCGGGCCTTGCCCAGCGACGAATCGGTACCCAGATCGCTGACCGGAATACTGAAGGTGTAGCCCAGCCACTTGTAGCGGCCACCGAGGCGCACCGCCAGTCCCTGGTTGGAGAGCTTCAGGGTCTGTCTGTCGCCCACCAGAAAGGTAGCGGAGTTATCGCGGTAGCGGAGACCGCCGTTGACGCGGGTCTTGCTGACGAATGTTTCGACGTAGGAGCTGTCAAACTGCCCCGCTACCGGTGCGGTGAACAGGACGCACCACGCGAGCGCAAGAAACAGCCGCCGGGCGGGAAAGCTACTGGCCATTGTTTCCCCCCAGGTAGTCAAGGGCTACGTTGGTATACAGCTGCACGCCGTGTTTAAGACCCCGTTCGTCAATGAAGAAATCGGGGGTATGGTGCCCGGGTGCCTGGGCCGGGTCCATGTCGGGAGACATGCCTCCCAGAAAGACGAAGAGCGAAGGGACCTCCAGGGCGAAGAAAGAGAAATCCTCGGCGCCCGTGATGGCGTCGACGAGGTTGACGTTTTCGGCCCCTACCGTTGCCTGGAGGGTCGGCAACATGCGCTCGGTCATGCCCGGATCGTTGTAGGTAACGGGGTAACCCGCGTCGATAGTGACCTCGGCGGTGGCGCCCGAGCTCTCGGCGATGTGGGTGGCAGTCTGCTCGATGCGCCGGAAGATCTCCTGCTTCATCTCCTCGTCGAGGGTCCGGATGGTACCGATCAGGGTGACTTCCTCGGGGATAATATTGCTGCGCACGCCGCCCTCAATCTTTCCTACGCTGATCACGGCGGCCTCCTTGGTCAGGGGAGTCTGCCGCGCAACGATCAGCTGCAGTCCGGTGACGATCTGCGCAGCTGAGGTGATGGGGTCGACCCCCAGCCAGGGGGTGCTGCCGTGGGCCTGTTTGCCCTTCACCCGTATTGAAAAGCTGTTGCTGGCCGCCATCAGGCCACCGGGGCGGTAGTTGATCTGCCCTACCGGGGTTTCGGAGTTGATGTGGATGCCGAAGGCGGCGTCGACGCCGTGTTTTTTCAGCACGCCCTCCTTGACCATGAGGCCCGCCCCCCCTTCCTCGCCCTCGGGAGCACCTTCCTCGGCGGGCTGAAAAATGAAGATCACTGTACCCGCCAGTTCCTCGCGGCGCTGGCTCAGTACTTCAGCCGCGCCCATCAGCATGGCTACGTGGGTGTCGTGGCCACAGGCGTGCATGACACCGACTTCCTCGCCGCGGTACTCGCCGACGGCCTTAGAGGCGAAGGGGAGGTCGACGCGCTCCGTAACGGGCAGCGCGTCCATGTCGGCCCGCAACGCGATCGTCTTGCCGGGACGGCCGCCCTTGAGGATGCCGATGACGCCGGTGTGGGCGACGCCGGTTTCTACCTCCAGCCCCAGGCCGCGCAGGTGATCGGCAACGTAGGCGGCGGTTTCCGTTTCGCGGTTACTGAGCTCGGGGTACTGGTGCAGGTGCCGACGCCATTCAATTACCCGGGCATCCAGGTTGGTGGCTTCCGTGGCTACCGCTGCGTAATCGGATTGGGCCAGGACGGGAACGGACAGGAGCAGGAGTATGAATAGCGTGAGCGGCGAAACGTGCATCGGAGGGTCGGTTTGCCGCGAAAGATACAACAATCTACCCCCGGGGGTCAGCACACCTTGTCGGCACAGGCGGAGGAGGCGAAGGCGTCCGGCTTGGCCTTGAACACGAAGCCCATACCGAGGATATAGCCCATGGCTTCCTTGAGGGCTACGTTGCTCTGGAAATGGGGATCGGTATTGATGTCGGCGTGCACTTCCAGCTCGACGTCGTGCATATCCAGAACACCGCACAGGGCATAGGCGATCTCTACTGAGCGGCCTACCTCGAGGATCATGCGTTCCCGCAGGCTCATGCGGATCTCGCTTTTGTAGTTGGCGATGTACATGAAGCCGCCCCGCTTTTCCCGCAGGAAAACGATGACGGTAGCGAACTCGATGGTCTTGCCGCGCACCTGGCTGTCGGTCCCGATACAGACCTTGAGGCGGTGACCGGCGGCAATCTCCCGGCGCAGGGTTTCTTCCACCGCCTCGGCAATGGGCAACTCGATGCGGCGGCCGTCGTAGCGGCGCCACCTCATTTCGGTGAGGGCCTTGGAGTTCATGCGGGTAGCGATTGGTGATCCAGTCGTAAGATAACCCAAGCATACTTACGGTAAGTTGCCGACCGACGACTAATCGACTCAATTAATACCGGGCAAACCCGCGCAATTGCATCCTTAACGCTTACTTTACCTTAACCATGCCCGACAGCAAGAAAAAAACGGCGACCGCCCCACCCTACAAGGTACGGGAGCTTAAAGTCTACAATTCCACGGAGTACCTGTGGGACAACGTGAAGAAGTACCGCCAGGTCTTCGACCGCTACGAAACCTCCTATGTCTACGCCGAGCTGTCGCTGCACAACAAACGCTTCGACGTCTCCGACTGGACGTTACAAGTGACGTTGCGCTGTTTCAGTGCGGACGACCTGGCCCGCACCGAGCTTTGTTCCCTGACGGTAGATAAGGAAGTAAGCCGGTTCGACCCGCTTGTCTACATACGCGAGGGTTGGGGCAACCCCAAGAAGGGCAGCATCTGGAAAGCGGGAACCTACTGCTGGGAGGCCTACATCGACGGCCAGAAAGTGGGTACCAAGTACTTCTATCTCATCGAACCCGAGCGGAGCCGCGTAGAGGACGATGAACTGGAACTCGCCCCGCTCGGGCGTATCGCGGACCAGTACCTGAAGCTTACCTCGGTCAAACTCTATGAGGGCCCCTACGACGACCTTTCGGCCGATGACCGGACCTACCTGCGGCAATTCTCCGTACAGGGTACGCGCTACGTGTACCTCGAGCTGGAATTCCGGAACCTGCAGCCTAACTGCAGTTGGCAGTTGGAGCTGTTCTCCAAATTCCACAACCAGGCGCGGGACCTCAAGGGGCAGGTAAGCCGCCTCGTACAGGTGAACCCACAGCAGGAGGTAATTCACATGTCCGTGGGCTGGGGATCGGCCAGCCCCAATTTGTGGCAGGCCGACCGGTACTCGGCGGACATCGTCTTTCTGGATTGCCTCCTGGCTTCCGTCCCCTTCGAAGTAAGCGACGAGGTACTCACCGGCCGGCCCGCGGTGTACCTACCGGGCATCGACCACCCCGTAACCCTGACGGAGGAGGAAGAGGACGAGGAAGACTTCGAGCACATCCTCACCGACCTGAACGACCTGATCGGACTGCAGGAGGTGAAGCAGCAGGTCCGCGATCACGCCGTATATATCCAGTTCCTGCAGCTGCGGCAGAAGCGTGGATTCGAGATGGATACGGGCATCGATGTTCACGCCGTGTTCAGCGGCAACCCCGGTACGGGCAAGACGACCGTGGCCCGCATGATGGGCAAGCTGTACAAAAAGATGGGCCTGCTCACCAGCGGACACACCGTGATCGCCGACCGCGTTGACCTCGTCGGGGAATACATCGGACAAACCGCCCCGAAGACGCGGGAGGTGATCGAAAGCGCCCGGGGGGGCGTACTCTTCATCGACGAGGCGTACTCGCTGGCCCGCAACAACGACGACGGGAAGGACTTTGGGCGGGAGGTGATCGAGATCCTGGTGAAGGAAATGTCCAATGGCGTAGGCGACCTGGCCGTCATCGTGGCCGGATATACCGACGAGATGAACCGGTTCCTGGAGAGCAATACCGGACTCAAGTCGCGGTTCAAGCACTACTTCGAATTTCGCAACTTCCTACCCCAGGAACTCAGCCAGATCGCCGATTACGCGGCCCGCAAACAGGGCGTTGTCTTTACCGGCGAAGCGAAGGCACTGGTCGACGCCACCATTACCAAGGCTTACCGCGGTCGCGACCGCAGTTTCGGCAATGCCCGCTACGTGCACGACCTCATCGAGAAGGCCAAGGTGCAGATGGCGCTGCGCATCATGCGCAAGGACGACACCGGTGACTCCCTCTCCGACGAGTACCTCAGTACCATCGAGGTGGACGACGTCATGAATATCCAGACCCTGGTCGAACGGGCGCGGCCGGCCATACCGGTGAACGAGAAACTCCTCGAAACCACGCTGGCCGAGCTCGATACGCTCGTAGGCCTGGAGAGTGTTAAGTCCCAACTTCATGAACTCGTCAGCCTGGTGCGGTACTACCGCAAAACGGGCCGTGACGTACTCAATGCATTTCACCTGCATACGGTGCTGGTGGGCAACCCCGGTACGGGGAAAACCACGGTCGCGCGCATCCTGGCCACCCTGTACAACGCCCTGGGGATCCTCGAGCGCGGCCACATCGTGGAGACCGACCGCCAGGGTCTGGTCGCCGGTTACGTGGGGCAGACGGCGGAAAAGACGGCCAAAGTGATCGAAGAGGCGATCGGCGGCGTCCTCTTCATCGACGAGGCCTACGCTCTCACCCAGCACAGTACGGGTCAGCGGGGCGACTTCGGGGACGAGGCCATCCAGACCCTGCTGAAGCGCATGGAGGACCAGCGGGGGGAGTTTTTCGTCTGCGTAGCCGGTTATCCCGACAACATGGACAGCTTCTTAAAGGCGAACCCGGGCCTGAGCAGCCGCTTCGATAAAACCCTGCGTTTCGACGACTACAGCCCCGAGCAGCTGATGGAGATCGCGGACCGCATGCTGCGCCGGCAGAGGGCACAGATATCCGCGCCGGCCCGACAGCACCTGAAGGAATACCTCGTGTTTTTGCACAAGTACCGCGACCCCTACTTCGGAAACGCACGCACGGTCCGGCAGCTGGTCGATGACATCATTCGCCGCCACGATCTCCGTCAGGCATCCGTTACTAAAAGCAGTAAGCGCAGCTCCAGTGCCCGCATTGCCAAGGCCGATATCGAGCACCTCAAGCTCGACCCCCGCGAGCTATCCATTCAGCGCAAACGGATCGGGTTTTGATCGCGGGGTTTCCGCACCCTAAAACTGGGTAAACACGGCGTCGTCCATCTCGTCGGTGACCGCGATGTTACCGAGCTGGAAGCGCCCGCCCCGGTCGCCGGAGAGCCAGATACCGTCGTACTGCTGGTAGCCATTCCAGGGCGTTTCCAGGGAAGCGGTCGAGTCGGCGGCCGCCCGGAAGAACTGCCAGGTATTGAACCGGTAGTTTTCCTTATCGACGAAAATACGGTAGCGGTTGCCCGGGGTATCACCCACTTCCTTGAAGGTGAGTTCGATCACTTCGGAGGGGCGGCTTTTCTGGGGGTCGGTTTCTTCACCTACGTACTTCAGGGTGACGCCGCTATCCTTCAGCTTGAAGGGTTGTACCAGCCAATAGCTGTCGTTGATGAACATGGAGTTGGCCGACTGGAGGTAGATCTGAATGCTGTCGGGGTCGGTCATTTCCGTGCCCTCTTTGCGTACGGCCCCGGTCAGCTCGTCGCCGCCGCTGTAGTCAAGCAGGTAGATGAGTTCGTCCTTCGGCACCTCGATGCGTACCCGCTCCTCTTCCTTGTCCCATACAAGGTCGCGGGCCCCGAAGAAATTCCAGCTGATGTAGCGGGCATCGTCGTAGGCCTGCCGGCCGCCGTGGCGGGCGACGACGCTATCGGCGATGGCGATGGCGCGTGCGTCGGAACCTTCCGCGTCGAAGCCTTCGGCGGCGGGGTTGGTTTCCTGGTCGGTTGCATCAACCGTTGCGGTAGTGGGATCAATATCGGAGCCACCGCAGGCGTAGAAACCAAGGGCAAGCAGGAAGATAAAGTGGCGGGTGTAGTTCATGGGGGCCATAACAGTTTAATTCCGCATCAGTTCGGCTTCAAGGTACACCGGTTGGTGGTCGCTGAAGCGAAAATCCTGGTTGATCGCGCGGACGAGGTGGAGGCGCACGTCCGGACTGCACAGGTAGTAGTCGATCACGCTGCGCCGACTCCGGTGGGCGTCGTAAGTTGTATCGGAGGTTCTGACGGTCGCGTCACCGGGATCGTAGCCCCAGGCCCAACCGGGCGGGAAGTAGTCGAAGGCGATCGCGGGAGGCAACTGCGCCTCCTCGACGGTGGGGTTCAGGGAGAACCAGTTGAAGCCAGGGGGCACCTGGTTCCAGTCGCCCCCGACGATGACGTAGCGTCCCGCGCCGTAGTCGGCCAGCACCCGCTCACGAAGAAAGTCCATCTGCTGCCGCCGCAGGCTACCGTCGGCGTCGTAGGCGGACAGGTGGATGTTGTAGACCACCAGTTCCTTGCCCCAGGCAGTCGGGAAGACCTGCCGGAGGGCGCAGCGGTCGAGTTGAAAGAGCCGGGTGGGCCAGGGGTGCTCGCCCGGCAATTGGAGCCGCTCCGCGGAGGAGGCCGGAAACCCGGCGAGCGATACCAGGCCGCTCTCTACCTCCCCGTAGTGATCCCAGGGCTGTAGCAGGGGGATCGGCACCCGACGACTGCGGAAGTTGGGGGCATAGTAGGCGGAATACTCCGGGCGGGCCGCGACGACCGTATCCACCTGGTCGGTGTAGTAGCTGCGGCGGCTATGGCGGTCCACTTCCTGCAGCAAAAAAATGTCACTCTCGGTGTTGGCGACCGTCAGCCGCTGGCCGGCGACGTAACGTTCCACATTGGTGCGCGGACTGCGGGCGCGGCCCAGATCGGTCCAGAAGAAGTCGCCCCGGTTGTAGAAGAAGTAATCCTCGGCCCCGAGACCGCCGTAGCCTACATTCCAGGTAAGCAGGGTGATCGAGGGATCCTTGATGGTGTCCAGCGTGGGGCTGCCTCCGCTAACGGGTGCCAGCGGGTCGTCCCCGGTGGGTTTCCAGTCGGTGAGGGTGCCGTAGACCAGAATGCCGGCAAAGTAGAACAGGAGTAGGTATACCGGGTACCGGAGGAACCGCCAGATCAAACGCATGCCCAAAGGTACGGCAAACCTTTAGCGGCAAATCTTGTACCCTTAGCCATGAAAATAGATCGGATTCCATTTACTGAGATACCCCAGTTTTCGAAGCGCGACGTGGCCTACGCCACCGGCAGCGAGGACCTCGTCCCCTTTCGGAAATACCCCGTCACCCTGGATGCGTTCGCGCAGGTGATGCAGGACAAGGACGCCGACGACACCGACCGCGAATTACTCGTCGGCGAGCTGGAGCGGCAATTCGCCGACTTGCCTGAATTTGATGCAGTTTCCGGGGCGGTACAGCACCTGCGGTCGCGCAACGCCTACACCGTGATCACCGCCCACCAGCCCTCGCTGTTTTTCGGCCCGCTCTACTTCGTGCTCAAGATATGCTCGGCGATCAATCTGGCGCGGCAGCTCAACGAGCGGTACCCCGACAAGCGAATCGTGCCGGTCTTCATCTGCGGCGGTGAGGACCACGATTTTGAAGAGGTCAATCACCTGCAGGTCTATGGCAATCGGATCGAGTGGGAGGATAAGCAGGGCGGTCCGGTATCGGCCTACACCACCGACACCCTGGGCGACGCCCTGGCGCAGCTGAAGGATATTCTGGGCGACCGGGAAACCGCGGTAACTATCTACGACAAGATCGAGCGGTCCTTCCGCCAGCACGACCACTACGGCGCGGCCACGGTAGCGCTGGTCCACGAACTGTTCGGCCCCCATGGGCTCGTCACGGTCGACATGAGCCGGCCGGCGTTCAAAGCCGCCTTCCGCCCGATCATGGAACGTGAGATCTTCGAGTCGGTAAGTCAGCCGCTTATCGAGCAGGCGCAAAAGAAGCTGGAAGGTATCGGATACAGCGGGCAGGCCCACGCCCGCGAGATCAACCTCTTCTACCTGACGCCTAACCGGCGCGACCGGCTCGTGCGAGACGGTGATGGCTTCCGGGTCCTGGACACGGACAAAACGTTTACGCAGCAGGAGCTTCGGAAGGAACTGGAAGAGCACCCCGAGCGCTTCAGCCCGAACGTGGTGATGCGGCCTCTCTTCGAGGAACTGATCTTCCCGAACCTGGCCTACATCGGCGGTGGTGGTGAACTCGCCTACTGGCTGGAACGCAAAGAGCAATTCAAGGAGTTCGGTATCAACTTTCCGATGCTCATCCGGCGCAACTCGGTCCTGTGGATCGATAAGGGAAACCAGAAAAAGCTGGAGAAACTGGACCTCGACTACCGCAAACTATTCCATGAGTCCGACCTGATTATCCGCGACTACGTAGCGGAACAGTCGGAAAACGAACTGAGCCTGGCCGACGAGCTCGAGCAGCTCGAAGCCCTATTCCAGGGCATCGCAAAGAAGGCCGAGGAGATCGATCCCACGCTGGCGAAGGCCGTTCTCGGCGAGCACGCCCGGCAGGCCAAGTCGGTAGAGAACCTGGAAGGTCGCCTGCGTCGCACCGAAAAACAGCGCTTCGAAACCAGCATGAACCAGATCCGCGGCCTGCGCGACAAGCTTTTCCCCGACAACGGGATGCAGGAGCGTTACGACAGTTTCCTCAATTTCTACTTGCAGGAAGGCGATGCTTTCTTCGAGGTGCTCATCGAGCACCTCGATCCCCTGCAGGAAGGCTTAGTCGTGATCCGTCCCTGATCATTTCTTTCTGGCACGGATAACTTCCTGTATAGCGCGTTGCAGCTGCGGATCGCGTCCGTGGAGGCGATCCAGCATGGTATTATCTACCCGGATGTCAGGCTCCACGCCGGTCTTTTCGAGGTTTTGTCCTTCCAGGGTGTAGCAGCCCCAGCTCGGGAGTCGGTAGGAGGATCCGTCTACGAGGCGCCCGCCCGACGTGAAGATGATCCAGCGGTAGGTGGGCATGCCGACCGTCACGCCGAGGCCGAGGGTCTGGAAGCCTTCGGCGGTCATCTCGGCGTCGCTGAGGCTCTGCTCGTTGATGAGTAGTACAATGGGCTTGGCGTCCGGCGTGAAATTGGGCTGCACGGTGAGGGCACCGGAGCGGTACTTCCACTGCAGGTAAGGCCGCTGGCTCAGAAACTGGAGTACGGCATCGTGGACGTTGCCTCCGGTGTTGTACCGGAGGTCGAGGATAAGCCCGCCCTCGCGTTGGTAACCCTCCGAGACCATTTCATCTAGAAAGTCGTCAAGGGAACCACCGCCCATATTTTTCATATGCACGTAGGCGACCTGGCGATTGGTGGCGGTATCCACGGCTTGCTGATTCGCCTCAATCCAGGCGTCGTACCGGCTGGTATTGACGGCGTTGTACGATTGCGGATGAAGGCGCACCTGCCGGCGGGTGCCGCTCCGCTCGAACGTGACCGATACCTCCTCATCCACGCTCGGCTGGGCCAGGTAATATTCCCGGTTTCGGGCGGGGTCTACGGCCACCCCTTCGATCGCGACCAGCCGGTCCCCGGGACGGATATCGGTACCGTAATAGTCGGCCGGGCCGTCCGGCAGCACTACGGAAACCCGGTAGGGGTCAGCGGGGTCAAATTCCAGGCCCAGGTCAAGGGTGCGGGACCCGAAGGTAGTTTCCTCCTCCTCACCGCTCGAGTAGAACCCGAAGTGGGACGTATTAAGCTCGCCGAGCAGGTCGTTGGTCAGGCGGCGCAGGTCGGCCCGGGTGGTGACGTAGGGGAGGTACCTCGCGTAGTGGTCGCGCAGTTCCCCCCAGTCCACCTGGTGGAAGTCGGCGTCGTAGAAGTTTTCCTCCAGGTTGGCCCACGTCTCGTAGTACATCTGTTCGAACTCGGGCCGCAGGGCGCGGCGGAACGTATGCTTCAGTTCGATGGCTTCGGCCTTGTTCTTACCGAGATCGAGCTTCATTACCCGGCCGCGCCCCAGGAGGTAATACTTGCCGTCGGCAACGACAAGGTCGTCGGCGCTGCCTATGCCCTGTGCCTCGATCGATTCGGTTTTGGGCTCCTCGAAGGGTTCAAGCACGGTTTTGAACAATTGGGATTTACCCCCCTCCTGATCGCCACCGTAAAGGACGATCTGCTTGTCGCCCTCTTGTACGACTGCCACCCCGGCCTGTGATCCGAAGCTTACCCCGATCTGCTCCATGCGTTCCATAATCCCGTCGCGCTCGATGATGGTAACGGAGTCCTTGCTCGTCGTATCCTTCTCGAACAAGCCGGCAAAGCGCTGCGCGCGGAACGGCTCGCCGTAGCGACGCAGGGGGATGCGGTAAACGTTCATATCTCCCCCGCCGCGCGGATAGGCGGGCTGGTGGCGCGCCGAGTTGAAGTAGAGGTAGCGGCCGTCCGGGGACCAGTAGGGACCCCATTCGGAAACGCCGGTTTCGGTCAGGTTAACGTTCTCATTGGCGGCAACGTCGTGGATCATAATGTCCATCTCAAAATCGCGGCGCACGTTCACGGCGATGTAGGCGTCATCCGGCGACCACCGCGGCAGGGTGTTCTGAATGGCCCATAATTCGTCCTGGAGAATGGTGGTTGAAGCAAAGGATTTCAGGTCGAGCATCCGGAGCTCGTCCCGGCCGCTCAGGTAGACGGCCCGGCTGGTGTCGTGGCTGATCACCAGGCCCCGGTTATTGCGCGTCTCATCCGTATGCTGGACGGGTGTACCGCTGCCGTCGCCCGGCAGGCTGAACCAGTTCTGGTATCCGTCAACGGTCTGATTGAACAGCAAGGTCTTGCTGTCGCGGAGCCAGTGCACCTCCCCCACCCGGCCGTCGCCGGTCATGAGCTGTTGGATGAACTTGCCCTCCATATCCGACACGAAAAGCTCCCCGCGGGAGACAAATGCCAGCTTTTTGCCGTCGGGCGCAACGTCAAATGCAGTGATCTCCCCCTCGGTGGAAAAATCCTGGGTTTTGGCCAGACCAACGAAGTCGTTGACGACGACCGGCACGCGTTTTTCCCGTTGGTCCGCTACGGAATAGGTATAGAGTTGATAATCCTTGACGTAAGCCAGGCGGCTGCCGTCCGCACTTACCGTCGGAGAAAATAGCGAGCTCCCGGCGGTGAACAGGCGGCGGGGGGCACCGTCGGTCAGGGCGTAGAGGTTGTACTCGTCGTTGTCCCGGTCGCTGATAAAGTAGACGTTGCCCTCGCGGTCGATGACCGGTAGCATGTCCTTGCCTTCCCAGTCCGTGTGCCTGATGTAAGAATCGTCAGCACTTGCGTAGCTTTTGATGTCCGGGTTATACGGCCCCCGGTACCGCTTACGGTGTACGAAGAGGCTGCTTTCCCAGCTCTCGTTAAAGAACACCCTCCCGTCCGGGTGCTCGACCGCGTTGTGTACGTTGTTGAAGTAATTACTGCCGAAAAGGCGGCGGGGCGTACCGCCCGTAACCGGTACCGTGTAAGTAGACATGCGGTTGTAGCGCCCGGACGTAAAGTAGAGCGTCCCGCTGTCCCACGACCAGCCCTCAACCGTATCGTCGGCTTCGTGGAAGGTGAGCTGGGTGATCTCGCCACCCGCCAGTGGCATAATGAACACGTCGCGGTTCCCGTACTGATCGGAACTGAAGGCCAGCCACTTGCCGTCGGGACTGACGCTGGCGTAACTTTCGTTGCCCTCCAGGGCGGTGATCCGGAGTGCCGTTCCGCCCTCCGCGGGCACGCGCCACAGGTCGGTATGGTAACTAAAAATGAGGGTAGATCCATCCGGCGTGAGGGCGGGCGCATCGGCGAAGTAGAGTTCCTGCGCCGGCAGAAAGGCAGCAGCAAACAGGAGGGGGAAAATCAGTTTCATACGGTTGGGGTTGGCCCAACCAAGGTAGTAAACTTGTCGCGACAAACGCGGCTCGAACCGGGTCACGGGTGTCCTCCAGGCAGTCTATCCCAGGACGGTCGGGATTGGAAGCGAAGTGCCCCGCAGAAATTCTTCCGTCTCCATGCGCCGCCGGCCGGCGAGCTGCAGATCGTGGACCTGCAGGTAACCGTCGTGGCAGGCAACCTTCAGGAAGGTCTTGTTGTCTGTGACCATGGATCCGACCGGCTCGTTGGGGCCCCCACCCTCGACCGAGGATCGGATCAGTTTGAGTTGCTTGCCCTCGAGCAGCGTCCAGGCGGCGGGCCAGGGACTGAGGCCACGCACGAAGTCGTGGACCTCCCGCACGGGTCGGTCGAAGTCGATCCGGCAGTTTTCCCGGTTCAGTTTCGGGGCGGGGGTGGCCAGGGCATCGTCCTGCTGCTCCAGGGTATACTCCCCGGACACGATGAGCGCCACGGTATCGACGACCAGCTGCGCGCCCTGCTCCATCATGCGGTCGTGGACGTCACCGGCCGTGTCGTTTTTCCCGATTGGGAGGCGGGTACGGAGGAGCACGTCGCCGGTATCGATTTCGTGGCGGATAAAGAAAGTGGTGGCACCCGTTTCGGTCTCTCCGTTTATCACGGCCCAGTTGATGGGGGCGGCTCCACGGTACTTGGGAAGCAAGGAACCGTGCAGGTTAAAGGTGCCCAGGGCGGGCATGTCCCACACCGCCTCGGGCAGCATCCGGAAAGCGACTACGATTTGCAGGTCGGCGCGGAGAGCACGGAGGTCGGCGTGGAAACCGGGGTCCTTGAGGTTCTTCGGCTGCAGTACCGGGATGCTTAGGCGCACGGCGGCGAGCTTGACCGCGGATTCCAGCAATTGCTTCCCCCCCCGGCCGCCGAGCTTGTCGGTAGAGGTGATTACGCCCACGACCGGGTAGCCAGCTTTGACGAGGCCCTCCAGGCTCGGCACGGCAAAGTCGGGCGTGCCCATAAAAACGATTCTGGGGTAGTCTTTCATGGTGGCAAAGGTAGCTAACCCCGTGGCCGCACATCGGATGTGGAAAGAGCGGATTAACCCGGGGGCAGCCGGCATCTTCAGCGATGGTTTGTTCCCTTTCCTTTGACATATTTAATTAAATTTTTGATATTCAGTTAGTTGCGCTATTGTGCGCAGACTCCCACATCGGATGTCGAGGACATCCGATGTGGGAGTCTGCGCCAGGGTTTACCTTACCCGTATGACCGAAGAATTCAGCTGGAAAAACGAACAGGGGCTCAGGCTATACGCGGTAGACTGGCGGCAGGACGCGCCGCGCGCGGTACTCGGGGTGATCCACGGCCTAGGGGAGCACTGCCGGCGGTACGACGGGCTAGCGGACTTCTTCAACCGACGCGGCTTCGCGGTCGTCGGCTACGACCGGCAGGGGTTCGGCCGCAGCGAGGGACGCAAGGGCTATACCGCCGACTACCGCAATTACCTCGACGGCGTCGCCCAGCTGCGCGTGCAGTGCGAGCGACGCTACCCCGGCGTACCGGTATTTCTTTACGGGCACAGCATGGGCGGGCAGCTGCTGCTCCAGTACCTCATTCACCGGAAACCAACCATCCGCGGAGCTATCCTCAGCGCGCCGCACATCGCCGAAGCCTTTCGTCCGAACCCGGTGGTCGTCGCGGTCGGAAAACTGATGCGCCGCATCTACCCCACCTTCACGCTAAGCAATCAGGTAGATGCCACTAAACTGAGCCGGAATCCCAGCGTGGTAGAGGACTACCGCGCGGACCCCTTTGTCCACGACCGGCTGAGCAGCCAGACGGGCATCGACCTGCTCGAGCGCGCAGCGGCGCTACGCGCCTACGCGGGGCCGCTGCCCGTGCCCGCCCTGCTCATCCACGGTACCGGCGATGCCATCACCTCCCACGCGGAGAGTGCCGCCTTTGCCGCCCGCTCCCCCGGCGTTTCCTTTCGCAGCTACGCGGGGGCTTACCACGAGCTGCACCACGAACCCGAGCGGGAGGCGATTCTCAGCGATGTCGCCGACTGGATTGACGGGCAGCTGGCCTAGCATGCGCCCAAACGCCAGGCACCGATAAATTTAACGTTGGTCAACGCGGTTCCCACGAAGACCGGTCGGGCCCCCACTTGGGTGATCGGTACACGAACGAGCGTACCCGTTGCAGATATCGGAGCAAAAGGAACTCACTTAGGTTGGAAATGCGCAGATAGACGAACCGGTGTTTCCTGGTTTCAAATACGAAAAAGGCGTATGTGAATCCCCCCCAGGGGAAACCGACGTACCTACACCGAACCCAGGAACGAAAGACCCTTCCCGCCTTTTGGCGGGCTGCTTTACCGGTTTTCTCCGATTATCTTTTTGACTGTCGGGGGGAGAGGCTAGAATCTTCCCACAGCGCTTTTTCCTTACCTAATGAATGACTTATCCGAGCTCGTCGGGCTTCTGGGCAAGGACTACACCCTATGTACCTGCCAAGACACCCACGACACCAGTTTACAGACACTCTTCACGTATTTACAAAACGCGGAGGAACCTACCCGCGAAGGGGCTGCCGAAGCCCTGGCGCTCCGCCCCGGCACGCCGGCCTTTCGCAAGGTCAAGCACCGGCTCAAAATTAAGCTCGTCAACGCCCTGACCGCGATTCACGTCTCGGACCGTTCCGCCGATCGGCGACAGCGCACCCTAGCTTACGTGTGGAAACTGATCGCTATCGGTCAGCAACTTCGCACTTCCATTCGCAGCCGGGTCCTGCTGCCCTACCTCGAGGAGGCCCACCGTATTGCGGTCAGTCACGATATGGTCGAGGCGGCCTACCGCACCGCGGTGATGCTGCGCCGGCAGTACGCCAACCGCCGCTTCGACCGTAGCAGGTACGAATATTTCGCGGAGCAATCCTCCACTTACCGTCGCCTGACCCGGGACTTTGAAGATGCGGTAGCCGACCTGAATCAGGTGACCTTCCTGCGCAACACCCATGCGGACGCCGAAACGATCGTATCCGCGGCAAGCGCCGGATACGAACGCAGTGCCCCCCTTATCGAACGGCACGACCGGGCTATCGTATCCTATATTGTTTTCTTGTTGCAATTAAACAAGTATCTGGCAGTCAACGATTACGAGCGGGTCATCGGCGTAGCGGAACGGGCCATCGCCTACCTGGATCAAAAAGAAGGTGCGCTGCCTACGATGTACCAGGTGTTCGAAGCCAACCTCACGGTGGCCTACACCCAACTCAACGATTACCAACGGGGTACCGAATTTGCCCGCCGGCTACTTGCCAAGACCTCCCCAGACGATTATAATTATCTGAAGGTCCACGAACTGCTGCTGCTACTAGCCCTGCGGGCCGGACGGTTTCAGGAGGCCTACGCCAGCTACCGCAGCATCGACCCCGACACCCTGACGTCGGACCTGCTATCCTACTACAACGAGACCTTCCGGATCATGGAGGCGTACCTCTACCTGCTGATACGGCTGGGCCAGATCGTCCCGGACGCGGAGGATTCCACGGTCGAACGATTCCGGATATCCCGGTTCATCAACTCCTTCGACTTTGCCGCGGGCGAAAAGAGCCACCGCAACATTCACCTGCTGATCATCGAGATCGTGGATCACGTGATCAATCGCCGGCACACCAAGTCGACCCACAGCATCGAGTCGATCGGCAAGTACGCCACCCGCCACCTTCGTGGCCCGGAATACCGCCGGGTGCGCATCTTTCTCAAGGCGCTGGCGCAGCTGTCCACCCAGCAATTCCACCGCACGGCGGTAGAGCGGCACACGCGACGCTACGTGGAACAATTACAGAAATACCCACTCAACGAGTCCCGGCTCGATTACTACATGGAGCTCGTCCCCTATGAGACGCTGTGGAACCTGATCGTCGAACAACTGGGCTACAGGCGAATCCGCATACGGTCTGGCAGGGAATAGCACCACCAAAAACTTAGACACTACGCAAACACAGTTTCAGACCGGCCATTAGGTGTTAAGGCCGGCCCCGTTTTCTTAGCCCCGACAGGATAGTGCCGATATGCGGCCGGTATCCTGCGGGGCCTTTTTTATCAGGCGGCGGAGCACAGGTGCGGTGAAAAGTGGCGGAGGAAGAGGGATTCGAACCCCCGGTACCTTGCGGTACGTCGGTTTTCAAGACCGGTGCATTCAACCACTCTGCCATTCCTCCGGAGGTGATCGGTTTCGGAGGACAAAGGTAGCAACGCCCCCCGGAAGTAACAAGCCACGGGTTCTACAGTGGCCAACGCCAGATGAAATTGCCCCGGTGGAGCACATTGCACCCGCGCTCCGTCGCCGTAAATGGGCCGGGTCGTGTTATCTTTGCCGGAATTTTGACCTACCCCCTCCCCCATGCCAAAGGACACTAGTATCAAATCCGTGCTCATCATCGGCTCCGGACCGATCATCATCGGCCAGGCCTGTGAATTCGATTATTCAGGAACGCAAGCCAGCAGAAGCCTGAGGGAGGAAGGGATCGAGGTGACGATCCTCAACCCCAACCCGGCCACGATCATGACCGATCCGATGACGGCCGACCACGTCTACCTGCTGCCCCTCGATATCGAGCACGTCGAGCAGGTACTCAAGGAGCAGCCACAGATCGACGCGGTTCTGCCCACGATGGGCGGACAGTCGGCCCTCAACCTGGCCATCGAGTGCGGCGAGGTGGGCCTATGGGACAAGTACAACGTTCGCCTGATCGGCGTGGACCTCGAAGCCATCGAGCTTGCCGAGAACCGGGAAGCCTTCCGCAAGCACATGGAAGAGATCGGGCTGAAGTGCGCCCCCGCCATGATCGCCAACTCCTTCCTGGAGGGCATGGAGGCCGCCCAGGAGATCGGCTTCCCGCTCGTCATCCGGCCCAGCTACACGCTGGGGGGCTTCGGCGGCGGCTTCTGCTTCAACGAGGACGAATACCCCGAGATGCTGCGCCGGGGCCTCGACGCCAGCCCCACCCACGAAGTGCTGATCGATAAGGCCGTACTGGGGTGGAAGGAATTCGAGCTGGAGCTGCTCCGCGACAGCGCGGACAACGTGGTCATCATCTGTACGGTCGAGAACTTCGACCCGATGGGCATCCACACCGGCGACTCCATCACCGTGGCCCCGGCCATGACGCTCTCCGACACCGCCTACCAGGACATGCGCGACCAGGCCATCCACGCCATGCGCTCGATGGGCAACTTCGCCGGCGGCTGCAACATCCAGTTCAGCCAGAATCCCGAGACCGAGGAGCTCATCGTGATCGAGATCAACCCCCGGGTGAGCCGCTCCTCGGCCCTCGCCTCGAAGGCCACCGGCTACCCGATCGCCAAGATCGCGGCAAAACTCGCCCTGGGCTACCGCCTGGACGAGCTAAAGAATCAGATCACGAAGACGACCTCGGCCTTTTTCGAGCCGACCCTCGACTACGTGATCGTGAAGATCCCGCGGTGGAACTTCAACAAGTTTCCCGGTGCCGACCACAAGCTCGGCCTGCAAATGAAGTCGGTGGGTGAGGTCATGGGCATCGGCCGCAACTTCCTCGAGGCCCTGCAGAAGGCCTGCCAGTCGCTGGAGAACGGCCGCGCCGGCCTGGGCTCCGACATCAAGGAGTGGATCAAGACCGACGACATCCTCGACCGGCTCGAGAACGTCAGCGAGGACCGCATCTTCCGCCTGAAGGACGCCCTGCGCCTCGGCGTGCCCCGCAAGACCATCCAGAAGCTCACCAAGATCGACCCCTGGTTCATCAACCAGATCAAACGGCTGGTGGACTACGACGCCGAACTGCTGAAGTACAACGTGCCCGAGGACATCCCCGAGCCCTTCTTCCGCGAACTGAAGGAGGTCGGTTATTCCGACATCCAGATCGCCTACTTGCTGCGCGTCGACGAGGAGACCGTCACCAAGCAGCGCTACAAACTCGGCATTCGGCGCGTTTACAAGATGGTCGATACCTGCGCCGCGGAGTTCGAATCGACCACGCCCTATTTCTACTCCACCTTCGACGGGGAGAACGAAAGCGAAGTGTCGGACCGGGAGAAGATCATCGTGCTTGGCTCCGGTCCCAACCGGATCGGCCAGGGCATTGAATTTGACTACTGTTGCGTACACGGACTTAAAGCGGTACAGGAAGCCGGTTTCGAGGCCATCATGGTCAATTGTAACCCCGAAACGGTATCTACCGACTTCGATACCGCCGATAAGCTGTACTTCGAGCCCGTCTTCTGGGAGCACCTCTGGGAGATCATCGAATTGGAAAAGCCGGCCGGCATCATCGTTCAGCTCGGCGGGCAGACCGCCCTCAAGCTGGCCGAGGAGCTGACCAACCGCGGCGTGCAACTGGTGGGCTCGAGCTACGACGCCCTGGACCTCGCCGAGGACCGCGGCCGCTTCTCGTCCCTGCTCAAGGACCTCGACATCCCCTACCCCGACTTCGGTACCGCCAAGGACGCCGATCAGGCCCTCGAAGTCGCCAACCGCGTGAAGTACCCCGTACTGGTACGCCCCAGCTACGTGCTCGGTGGCCAGGACATGCGCATCGTCATCAATGACGCGGAACTGGAGCGGCACGTGCTGTCGATCTTCAAGAAGGCCCCGGAGGACGAAGTTCTCGTCGACCACTTCCTCGACCGCGCCAAGGAGGCCGAGATCGACGCGATCTGCGACGGGGAGGAAGTTCATATCATGGGCATCATGGAGCACATCGAGCCGGCCGGTATCCACTCGGGCGACTCCAGCGCGGTGCTACCGACCTACTCCCTCAGCGTCGACGCCGTAAATAAGATGCGCGAGTACGCCGAGAAGCTGGCCTTCGCGCTCAAGATCCGCGGCCTGCTGAACGTGCAGTTTGCCATCAAGACGGACAAGGAAACCGGCGAAGAGAAAGTGTACGTGATCGAGGCCAATCCCCGCGCCTCGCGGACCACGCCCTTCATTGCCAAGGCCTACAAGGTGCCCTACCTGAATATCGCCACCAAGGTGATGCTGGGCACCCATAAGCTGAAGGACTTCGACATCAACCCCCAGCCCAGCGGCTACGCGATCAAGGTGCCGGTCTTCAGCTTCAACAAGTTCCCGAACGTCGACAAGCAGCTCGGTCCCGAGATGAAGTCGACCGGCGAGGCCATCCGCTTCGTGAAGGACATGACCGATCCGTTCTTCCGCGACCTGGACAAGAACCGGAGCCAGTACCTCACGCGGTAAGCCGCCTCAGGTTTAGTAACCGGCCGCCTGTCCGTCCTTCCGGCTCTCCGAGGCACCGTGGTAAACGCCATTGCCCGGGTCGCGAAGGATGGCCTGGTAGCCGCCGTACCCGTCGCGGGTGAACCCGACAGAGTGTCCGCGGTCGATCAGCCCCCGGACGGTTTCGTAGGGAATGCCCGACTCGACCCTGACCTGTCCTTCGCTGCGCGCGTTACCCGTGGGGGATGACCCGCCGGTGTGGTCCCAGCGGGGCGCATCGCCGGCCTCCTGCAGGTTCATGCCGAAGTCGATCAGGTTCATCACGATCTGGGTGTGCCCCTGCGGCTGGAAATCTCCCCCCATAACCCCGAAACTTACCCAAGGCTTTCCGTCCTTACTGATGAAGGCGGGAATGATGGTGTGGAAGGGGCGCTTGCCCGGGGCGTAAGTGTTGGCTTTCCCTTCTTCCAGCGAGAAGAGTTCCCCGCGATCCTGAAGCATGAAGCCAAGCCCCGGGGGCACCATCCCCGACCCCATGCCCCGGTAGTTGCTCTGGATGAGGGACACCATGTTGCCGTCCTTGTCGGCCGTGGTGAGGTAGATCGTTTCTCCCGCGCTGATCTCGCCCGCCTTGTACACGGTGGCCCGGTCGCCCATCAGCTGGCGGCGCTCCGCTGCGTACGTTTCGGAGATCAGTTGATCGACCGGTACATTGGCGAAGTCCATATCGGCGTAGTACTTCGCGCGGTCCTCGAAGGCCAGTTTTTTGGCCTCGGTAAAGAGGTGAAGGTGCTCGGCGCTGCCGAAGGGGATAGTATCGAAATCGTAGCCTTCCAGGATCCCGAGCATCTGCAGGGCGGCGATGCCCTGTCCGTTGGGTGGAAGCTCCCACACGTCGTAACCGCGGTAGTTGACGGATACGGGCTCTACCCACTCCGATTCGTGATTTGCGAAATCTTCGGCGGAGAGGTAACCGCCCTGCGACTGGATGAACTCGGCCACCGTAGACGCGATTTCCCCCCGGTAGAAGGCGTCGCGCCCGCCCTCCGCCAGGCGGCGGTAGGTCTCCGCCAGGAAGGGGTTACGGTAAATGTCGCCCTCACCGGGAAGCTCGCCGCCGTTCTGTCCCAGGTAGGTTTCCCGGACGTTGGGAAAGCCCCGGGCGATGTACATGGGCACGGAGCGCTGCATGTACCAGGCGATGAGCTGCGTGAGCGGAAAGCCCTCCTCGGCGTAGGCGATGGCCGGGGCCAGGAGGTCGGCCATGGGTACCGACCCGAAGCGCTCGTGGAGACTGAACCAGCCGTCGACGGCGCCGGGTACGCTTACGGGGAGGGGGCCAAGCGAGGGAATGGCGTCCAGCTTCTTCTCTTGGAGCATGGCGAGGGTCATCCCCCGCGGGGAGCGGCCGCTGGCGTTCAGGCCGTAGACCTGCTGCGTCTTGGCATCCCAGACGATGGCAAAGAGGTCACCCCCTACGCCACAGCCGGTCGGTTCCATGAGGCCCAGCGCCGCGTTGGCGGCGATGGCCGCGTCGATGGCGTTACCGCCGTCCTTGAGTACTTGTAGCCCGATCTGGGTAGCCAAGGGGTGGCTGGTAGCCACCATTCCGTTGCGGGCCAGGACTTCGGAGCGGGTAACATTGAGTGATCCGGTGATGCGGTCCTGAGCCATGGCGATCGAGTTAAGGCAAATAAAGGTGAGTAACAGTAGGCTAGCGTAACGCATGGTGCTCTGGTTTAGGGGATTGAGTGGGGTCATCCGACCGATCGGTATTCCGTCCCACCGGGTGTACCGAATGCGCACTATATTGACGGGAAGTTTAAACGATCGCTATGCAACACAGACTTTTCAACCTGATTGCCCTACTCCTGTTCACGGGACTCAGCACCCGCGGCAGCGCCCAGGATATCAATTTCGGCTTTGCCACGCAGACGGAAGTCGCCAACGGCAAGCTCGAGGGAAACTACAGCACCCGCACCGGCGTGCAGTCCTACCTGGGTATCCCCTTTGCCGCCCCGCCCGTAGGCGAGCTGCGCTGGCAACCGCCGCAACCGGCAGAGGATTGGGAGGGCGTCCGGATGGCCAAGGAATTCGGGCCGCGGCCGGTACAGCGGTACGTGTATAGTGACATGGTCTTTCGCTCCCCAAGCGTGAGCGAGGACTGCCTCTATCTCAACGTATGGACCCCGGCCAAAAGTGAGCAGACCGGTCTGCCCGTACTCGTGTACTTCTACGGCGGCGGCTTCAGCGCCGGTTCTGGCGACGAAGGCCGCTACGACGGCGAGCGCCTGGCGCAGGAGGGCGTGGTGGTCGTGACCCCCAACTACCGGCTCAACGTCTTCGGCTTTCTGTCGCACCCGGAGCTGACCGCAGCATCGGATTACAACGGCTCGGGCAACTACGGCCTGATGGACCAGGCCGCGGCCATCCAGTGGGTGAAGGATAACATCGCGGCCTTCGGCGGCGATCCCGACAAGATCACCATCGCGGGCGAAAGTGCCGGCTCCATGTCGGTGAGCGCGCAGATGGTCTCCCCGCTGGCGCGCGATCTGCTGGCCGGAGCCGTCGGCGAAAGCGGCAGCGTCGTCAATCCCCAGCGTCCCGTGACCGCCCTCAGCGACGGTGAGGCGTGGGGCGAGAAGTTCTTCGAAGCAGCCGGATTCGCTTCGCTGGCCGAGGCCCGGGCGGCTTCCACGCGGGAGGTCTACGAGGCCTTCAACGACAACCAGCTTGGTGGACCGCCGGTAGTGATCGATGGCCGCTTCCTGACCGAGGACCCCATGATCACCTTCGAGAACCGCGCCCAGGCACAGGTACCGCTGCTCGTGGGCTGGACCAGCACCGAACGGCCGTGGGGCCGCTTTCCCGAAACGGCCGACGCCTTCCGGAAAATGGTAGGCGAGCAGTTCCCCGACAACAGCCAGGAAGTGCTGCAATATTACGACGCCGACACCCCCACCCGATCCGCGATCGAACTGGCCTCCGACACCTGGATCGTACTCAGCACCTGGAAGTGGGCCGACCTGCAGCGGCGCTTCAGCGACCAGCCGGTGTACCGTTACCGCTTCGACGAGATCCGGCCGCCGCTGAAGGGCGCGGAAAACCCCATGCAGATGCCCGGTGCGTCCCACGCGACCGACATCGAGTACTTCCTCGGCAACCTCGACGTATCCGACCAGTACCAGTGGGAGGAAAAGGACCGCAAGGCAGCAAAGACGATGGTGACTTACCTCGCCAACTTCGTCAAGACGGGGGACCCCAACGGCCAGGACCTACCGGAGTGGCCGGCCCTCGGTGAGGGTGAGACCCCGGAAGTGATGATCCTTGACGCCGACAGTAAGGCCGAACCCTTCAAGGCCGAGCCCCGCTACCGCTACCTGACGAAGATGTACACGGAGTCGCGGCGGTAATCCTTCCCCTGCGGACCAAACCGTACCCGGCGCAACCGACCGTTGCAGCGGTAAGCCAGTGTCGCATACAGCCAGTTGCTGAAGACCTCCGCCTGCAAGAAATCTTCCCCCGGTATCACCCATACCGGTGATTTGGAGTTGACCAGTCCGGGCCCGGTTTCCGCGTTGCGGTAGCGTCCGACGTACCACTTCGGCATACCGGGCCGGGGCCACCACGCAACTGACGCCGCCGTGCGTCAGGTAGTACCGGAAGTAGGCTCTAAAGCGCCCGCCCCCGCGATAAGCGACCAAAAAACCGGGGCGCATCCGCACGAAAAACAGCACGATAACTGGGGCCCAGAAAAAGCAATCGTTGAATCGGCGGGCAGAAGAGAAGCTGTTGACGGACCGGGGCAGCGGACCAGCCTGGGTAACCGCCGCCCCAGGGAACGGGGTAAGGGGCGGACAGCGCCAGAACGGCGGAAAGGTAGTAGCCCGCTATGGTAAACAGCAGCGGTGCGTGCAGGCTTATGGATACGTGGAACATCCGCGCGTTGCGCCAAAAAAATATAACATACAGCAGCAGGTTACTTGGAATGGGACGGTGGAATTAGTTCATCATCGTTGCCGCGCCGTAGCGGCAACTTCAAATTTTCTTCCATGCCGTATTCGCTGATTTCCCTCGCCATCGTAGCCGTATTCTTTCTGCTGGTCTCCTGCGATCCGGTAACCGACCGGGTGGCACTCGACGGCGATGGCCTGACCCCCGAGGTCCGCCAGATCGTACCGTCGGAGGTACTCGACCGTCTCGTCGAAGTCGGGATGCCGATCCACGGAGGCGCGAACCCACCGGATGTCACCGGCACCTTCTTCCTTTCCCCGCTCATTCTTACAAGCAGCAGCCTGTTGGGCGACACCCTGCCGCTGGGTACGGTGATTGATGGTCGGTATTTTGATTTCAAAGAACAATCCGACGATCTAGCATTATCGGCAAGTTTTGGAACCGTTCCTTCCGGTGGTCGGCGCGCTGACCGCAGTTTTATCGTCGGAAGGGGCTGCCGGTTTACCGTTTTCAGTGAGTACCTCAATGTGAATGCTGCCGGACATCCGTGGTCAAACCTGACCGTAGTATCCGGTTGCCTTACCGAATCCGGTATCGAGGACGCTGTGTTTACGAACGTACTCCTGGAAGACCGCGACCAGATATTCGGGGAGGGCTGGCTGCCCGGGCAGGGCCGCCTGTTCTCCGACGGCGACGGCGTCGCCGAACGGCAGTAAGCTAGTCGCCCAGGGCGTATACCAGCTTGCGGATGCAGATGTCCTGGTAATTGAGCTTACGGGCGGTGGCGGCGGTTGCCCCCCAGTACACCTTGCTGTTGCCGCCGAAAATCTCGTTGATGATGTCGCCGGTGTAGCTCACGACGGTCTTCCCGTCCAGGGTCACCTTCAGGACCTGCTCTCCGGGGTGCCAGCCGATCGTGAGCGGGCGCTTGGCCCCGTTCTCGAGATTGCCCACCTCTACGGGCCCGGCCAGGCTGCGGGCGTGGTGTACCTGTCCGTGTGGCATGATGGCTACGTGGTCGCCAACGGGATCGCCGAGGTGGTAGTTCTGATAAGTATCGAATTCGATGCCCAGCGAAGGGTACAACCCCGCGAAGCCCATCCCCTCCCCCCGGTAGCCGGTCTGCATGGTCGGGTGAAACACGAACACGATGCCGTCGGCCCCCAGGTCGTCGTTGTCTCCCAGCACCAGGTCGATGGTCAGCTCGAAGGGATATTCCAGGTCCATGGGGTTCTGGAACCACGCCGAGCCGGACGCGTAGTATTCCTCCGGGGTCAGGCGGATGCAGTCTTCACTGATGATCCGGGCGGTCCCCCCCAGCCGAAACTCCTTGACGCTGCTTTGGGCGGCGAGCGCGGGTGCAAGGGCAAACAACAGGCACGCAAGGACTGCGGTAGCGGAGGAAGTGTTCATAGGTCCTTAGTTTACAATAGCTTGCAACAAAATACGCTAAGCGGGTAAATGTTGTGGACCGGGGTGGGTCGGCCGGCGGGCGAAAGGCTACGCGGCGGCGCATTTTACCGTAGGCTGACCCGCTGGCACAACGGTCCGGCTACCTTCGCGTTTGCTCTGTACGCAACCGCTTAACGTCGCCATCACCCCATGAAGAAGTCTTACCTCCTCGCCGTCCTGCTGGTCGTCATTGCCGTGGTCCTGCTGCTGCAGACCGGCAACGCCACTTCTGAATACGCCGATTTCGCCCGCGCGGCGGAAACGGGCGACAAGGTCCAACTCGTAGGCACCTACGTCAAGGACAAGCCTACAATCTACGATCCCCTTACGGACCCCAACTACTTTAGCTTCTACCTGGAAGACCTTACCGGTGCGGAGCGCGAGGTCGTCCTCCTGATGGGAAAGCCCCAGGACTTTGAGATGAGCGAAAGCATCGTCCTCACCGGCCGCATGAAGGACCACCAGTTCATTGCCAGCGACATTCAGATGAAGTGTCCGAGCAAGTACAAGGACGAGGAGGAGATGATCAAGAACCTGACGGAGAGCTGAACCCCTACATGGAAGAAATACAGTACCTGAACGAGCACCTGGGCCCCCGATACGTCGGTCACTTCGCCATCGTGCTTGCTTTTTTCGCTGCCGCCCTGAGCATGGTCAGCTACTTTCTCGCCACCCAGTACCGCGGCGAGGTACTGCGGAGCCGTAGCTGGCAGCGCCTCGCGCAACTGAGTTTTCTCGCCCACGGGGCGGCGGTGTTTACCGTGATCGGCTGCATCTTCTACGCGATGCTCAACCAGTACTACGAGTACCAGTACGTCACGGCCCACGTCGACGGGCAGTTGCAGCAACGCTACATTTTCTCGGCTTTCTGGGAAGGACAGGAGGGCAGTTTTCTGCTCTGGATGTTCTGGCACGTCATCCTGGGTTACGTTCTGATGGTCACCGCCCGCTCGTGGGAAAAGCCCGTCATGGCCGTGGTCTGCTCGGTGCAGGTGGTCATCGTTTCCATGCTGCTCGGCGTCCACTTCGGGTACGGCGACTGGTTCCTGAAGCTGGGGTCCAACCCCCTGCTCCTGCTGCGGGAAACCGTGAACGCTCCCATCTTTCAGCAGGCGGACTACACCGAACTCCTACGCGGTAACGGACTCAACCCGAGCCTGCAGAATTACTGGATGACCATCCACCCCCCTACCCTGTTTCTCGGTTTTGCCAGTACGGTGGTTCCCTTTGCGTACGCGGTGGCGGGCCTGTGGACGGGTCGGCACAAGGAATGGCTGACGCCCGGGCTGAAATGGAGCCTGTTCAGCGCCGGCATCCTTGGTATCGGAATCCTGATGGGAGCCGCCTGGGCGTACGAAGCCCTCAACTTCGGTGGCTACTGGGCGTGGGACCCGGTCGAGAACACCAGCCTGGTACCCTGGCTCATGCTTGTCGCGGGGATCCACACCAACCTCATCAGCCGGGCCACCGGCCAGGGCATCCGCGCGACCTACCTCTTCTACCTGTTCACTTTCGTGCTGATCGTGTACAGCACCTTCCTCACCCGCTCCGGCGTACTCGGGGATACGAGCGTACACGCCTTTACAGAGATGGGGCTGGAAACGCAGTTGCTGCTGTTCCTGGTCTTCTATTTCGCGCTCAGTCTGGGGTTGATCATCTGGCGGTGGAGGAGCATACCGGTACCGGAAGAGGAAGAAGCCACGAGCAGCCGGGAATTCTGGATGTTCATTGGCAGCCTTACCCTGTTCATGTCCGCGGTCCTTATTACCGGCTCTACCAGTCTGCCGGTGTACAATGAGGTCCGACAGTTCTTCAACCCGGTATTCGACGGCCTGACCCTCACCGAACCGGAGGCCCACCACAACCGCTTCCAGATCTGGATCGGCATCTTCGTCGGCCTGCTCAGCGGCGTGGCCCAGTTCCTGCGCTGGCGGGAGCGCAAGTTCAGCAACCACCTGCGCTACTTTTCCGTGCACGGCGGAGCGGCGCTGATCGGTGCCGCAGCCCTTACCTTGCTGACGCTGCAGTGGATCGACGCCCCCACCCTTCCGTACAAGATCATGGTCTTCGCCGGCTGGTTCGCGGTGTGGTCCAACTTGGACTACCTGATCTTCTTCGTCCGCAAGGACCCTAAAGTAGCGGGTAGCGTGGTCAGCCACATCGGATTCGGGATTATGCTGGTGGGTATAATGGCCAGCTCGGGCAACAAGCGGATCATTTCTCAGAACCAGTTCCTCATGGAGGGCCTGACCGACGACGAGCAACTGGCGCGCAGCACCGTACGACTCTACGAGGGCATCCCGCTGGGGATGGAGGACTACGTCGTAACCTTCACCGGCGACACGATCGACGGGATGAACCGCCGCTACCAGATGGAATACGAGCGGATGAACCCGGACGGAGAAGTAGTCGAACGCTTCCAGCTTGAACCCAACGTACTCTACGATAAGGGCTTCGAGAAAATCGCCATTACTAATCCCAGCACCAAACACTATTGGGACCGTGACGTCTTCACCGTTATCATGGGACTGCCCCCCGAGGAGCAGAGCGTCAAGATCCGTCAGGAAACGGAGGACAGTCTGCAGTACCGCGTCCTGCCGCTGGTCCGTGGGGAGGA
Source organism: Lewinella sp. IMCC34183 (assembly GCF_003390915.1). GTDB lineage: Bacteria > Bacteroidota > Bacteroidia > Chitinophagales > Saprospiraceae > Neolewinella. Next base: position 326,725 of record NZ_QMEM01000001.1, read on the forward strand.
AACCAGTTTCCGCGATACCGTCGCTATCCCCCAGCGAAACAGCTCCATCATCTATACCTACACGATCGGGCTGGAGAACTTCTCGCGCCACCCGAATCACCCGGAATACGACCCCGAGCCAGGCGATATCGGCATCGGCGCCCAGGTACACGCCCACCGCTCCGGCGGCATTGCCAACCACGATACCGTAGCGGACGTCGCATTGGTGCTGCGGGAGGGACTGCTCTACCACTTCCCCGCCCAGATCAACGACATGTCCCTGCGCATCAAGATCGACGAAAGCGTCTTCGAGCAGCTACTCGTACAGGACGAGGACCTCAACTACCGCGAGTTCGTGGTGACCCCGGGGACCACCTTCCGCCTCGGCGACCGGCAGATCACCTTTGACCGCTTCATCTCCCAACCGCGGGTGGACCACTTCGAGCCGGACGACGGGGACATTTGGGTCAGCGCACTCCTCGAGTGCGAGGGGTACGAAATGCAACCCATCTTCCTGATCCGGGGAAATCAACCGAGCGGCGTGCGCGACGAAATTTCGGAACTCGGGCTCTACGCCCACCTAACCAGCCTGAATCCGGAAACCAACGAAGCCACCCTGCGCGTCGCGCAGGCACAACCGAAGGCCGCCCGGTCCATTCCGCTGGCGGTGGCCCCCCGCAGCTTCCGTACAGACTACATCACCCTGCAGGCAATCGAGTTCCCCGGCATCAATCTGTTCTGGATCGGTGCTACCTCCATGATGCTCGGCCTGCTCGTCAGCATGGTCACCCGGATGCGGGCAAAGCGGCTGCGGCGGACCGCCTGAGTCGCCGCCCATCCAGAAAACTGAAGCCACGGACCAGCACGTAGGGCACCCGCTCCCGGGTTTCATCGCTCCCGCGGAACCGGTACCGGAGCTCCCCCCGCACCAGCAGCTGGTTGCCCGGGGCAAGGTGGGCGTGCAGACTAAGTGCCGCCGGACCAAAGGCCAGGCAGTGGTGGCGTTGCCTCTCCCCCCGCCCATCGCGGGTGATCAACTGCAGGCGAACAAGATCGTAGGCGTTTACGGAGCAGTGGTAGACGGGTGCGACCGCCACGGTACCGATTAAGTTGACTACGTTCATTGCCCGCTACGCTTCCGTCCTTCAGCGATGGGCTCCGCACCCGCGTTCGCGCCACGCAAGCGGGCGAAATGACGCACGTGTACCTCCGTTACGATCAGCGTCGCCCCCTCGTGGTGCCGCTTGCGGTGCCGGAGCTGGCCGTGCACCAGCAGCTGATCGCCCCGGCGCACCCGGGCTTCCATCTGTCTGGCCAGACCATCCCAGGCGACAAGGTGGTGCACCATTCCATCGGCAGCCGGCGACCGGGGGGGAGCAGGCTGGTACAGCCGCAGACGGGCAATACGGCTGCCGTCGGAGAGTAGCTTCGTGGCGACGTCGTTGCCGCAGCGGCCGACGAGTTGGACGTGGTTATGGAACTGGTTCATGGTTGTGCATTTGGTAAGGCCCAAAACTCCCACCGCAAGTACTCATTACTCGTATTTTATTCGTCTATAGTCGAATATATACGTTTCCGTACGCCTATAGCGTCGTGCAACTACAAACTATGGTCCTATCACCGGGACTGAAAATCGACTACAGGTGACGACGCCATCCATATGGATACACGGGTAACCAATCCTCGTCGGTTGGAATGTCCTTCGATACGCAGTTACTGCCCCTTCAGGAAGGTGTCCAGGACTCGTAATCGTGATGCCGGTCCGGCAGAAGGTCGCTTAAAACCGCCAGTCCTTCTTCCAGATATCGATGAGGTCGAAGCTGACTTTATAATCCATCGACGGCGCACCCACGGAATCATCGGCGAGTACCCCGTACACTCCCACCCGCAAGCGGCGGCGCGCGCCGATCTTAAACACCCGCTCCAGGCCCGCGAAGACTTCCTGGTAGCGGAAGTTATTCTCCCGCAGGTATAGTAGACCGCCGCCGGCTACCGTCCGTACACCGGTCTTCTTTACCAGCGGAATGTTGTTCACGAGTGCCCCGTTGAAGTGGTGGATGTGGTGGAGCTCGAAGAACAGGTCACTGGTGGCAAGGGCGGCATCGAGCGACTGGAAGGTCGTGAGGGGATCAGAGTAAAGCACGGGGTCGCTGTCGCGGAACCGCCGGATGTCAACGAAGCGCAGGTCGTCGGTATTGAGGAAAGTTCCCACCTGCACGCGGTAGCTGCTGTTACCGAGCGCGCCGAAGCCAAGGTTCTGCTCGGCGGCCAGTTGTACGTAGTCGAAGCGGATGTCGCTGGACAGGGCACCATGCCATCCCCGTCGGTAGAGCAGGCTGAAGGTCGGCCACTTACTGCCCAGCACGACCTTCCGATTGGGCTCACGCATGTAGCGCTGGGCCGGCGTCCAGCGGAGGGCCAAGTCGCTGATCAGGGCTTGGTAGCGCTCGAAATCCACCGTGGGTTCCTCGTCGACCACGATATCGTCGATGAGCGAGCCGGTCGCATAGCCAGTGATGGGACGCCGATCGCGCAGCGAGAGGTTGGTACGGATGTAGAGCCCGTTCACCAGCTCGCGTTGCTGTCCGATCTCAATCTTGTCCTTCAGGTAATAGTTGGACGCCTTGAGCTGGTTGAGGTAGGCATCGTTGGGATTAAAGGCCTCGAATTCCCGACCTGCCCAGAGCGACACGTCGCCCAGGTGGAAGGGGTCGTAGCGGTACCAGGTAGCCAGTTTGCCCTGCACGTCCAGGTTGGCCAGCCCGATATCCACGGAGCCCGAAACGTTGAATTCCTGCCCGTTCGGGTACCGGCGGTAGCGGGAAACGTAGGGGCCAAGCCGCCATCCGCCGACGGGCGAAAAATCGACCAGATCGGTGACCGGACCGATGTACAACGAGCGCTTTTTACGGTAGTCGCGAAATTCGACGCCATCCAGCGCCAGCTCGAGGAGGGTTACCCGGTTGTACAACGCTTCCATACTGTCGCGGTACGCTTCCGAGCTGGTGACGGCGTGGATGCTGTCGCGCAGGTGCACCATGCGTTGCTCGTCGGCGGTAAGGGCCACGGTGCGGCCGTGGTTCCAGTAGCTGCTGTCCCTCGCGTAGGCGGCGGCGGTGGTCACGGCCACCTCGTTGCCGAAGAAGCGATCCGGGAAGACGTAGTCCGGTTCGTAGCCCGAGTAGCTCAGGGTCGTACTGCCCCGGTAGGTTTTCTTCTTTCCCTGCTCGGTCGCGTAGGTAAATACCTGCTCCGCGAGTACCCAATCGCCGTCGGGCAGGGGCCGGTACCGCTGGTTGATCGTGAACCGGTCAGAGAACCGCAGTCCCCCCTCCGGGAGATCAAATTCGAGGCGGTTGATGGTGTAGCTTTCGGCATTGATGAAGAGGTAACCGGAGACGGTACTGTTGCCCACCTTGCGCGGAGTGACGCGGATGCGGTACACCAGCTGCCCGTCCTCCAGGTCGCTGGACTCGAGCTCGAAGGTATAGGTAAGCACCGCCGTTCCCGACAGGGGCGAGATGATCGGTGCCGCCGCGATCCCGGGCAGGGCAACCAGGTTACGGTAGAAGTCGAAATCGGTCTCGCTGAAGACCGGAAGGAACAGGCCCCGCGAATCGCCGTAGGTGGAATACGCCAGCCGCTCCTCTTTGTAGTGCCGGGGATAGGCATAGTTGAGCCGCACCTTCATCTCCACCATATTCAATCCGTCGAGCAACGCCCGCTCGGCGGCACCGGCGGGCTCCGCAAAGGGGTCCGGGCGCCCCTCCGGCTCGACGGCTGCAGAAGGTTCCGGTTTCGGTGCGGCGGCATCGATTTCCTCCACGGCCTTCAGGTAAATTTCGGTGCGGTAGGTCGCTACCGCCCGCCGGTGTTCGTCGCGGCGGCGGCTCGCCTCCCGCACAATACCGTAGGCGGGGTCGCGACCGGAAGCGGAAACGGTGATCTCCTGGAGCTCGACCCCGGAGGTAAGCAGGCGGACGTCGTAGACCAGCGTATCGGTGCCCACCCGCAGCGAAATGGTGCGGGCCTCGTAGCCCAGGCTGGAGAACACCAGGTCGTATTCTCCGTCCAGACGGAAGTTGACCGTGTAGCTGCCCTCGTCGTCGGAAATCGTGCCGGTGGCCAGTTGCTTGACGTACACGTTCGCAAAGGGAACGGGCTCATCGAATTCATTGAGAATCCGACCGGTAACGGTCTGACCGACCAGGCGCGTGCCGGCGGTCAGCATCAATACGATGAGGAGTAGGTGTCGGGTCATTTGCCGCCACTTCGGGGAAGTGGGATAAGTACACCCAGAAGACGTTGAAGCTCCCCTGTCCGTTGTGCGGGAGTGCGGAATTAAAGCTTCTTTATCAGTACGTTAAGGGGGACTAAACCATTCGGCTGTGCCAGCTGTCTTCGAGCGGCCGCTCGAATATCTGCCGCAGCTCGCCCAGTTCCTTGACCAGCGGGTCGAATACGACGGTGTCGTTTGTAAGCTGCCCCTGGGAGTACAGCAACTTGAATTCCTCCCGGCCGACCGTCTGGATCTTGCCGCGCTCGTCGCGGTAGCTGAACCGCATCCGGTTGAAGAAGTCTACACCGAGTTCAGCGCCGAGTTCCTTGACGAAGTGTACGCTGCCGTCGATGGAGCAGCCACTCGCCTCGGCCTGCGTCTCGTCGACCGCAAGGACCAAAAAACGGTTGTGGAGTACGTCGGCCGCGGCCGCCAGCTCACGATTGTGGCTTACCCACTGGGCCACGAACCCCTGGGCGGCGGTGCGCGCCTTCGCGGTCTCCTCCTTGGTCAGGGCACGCTCGGCGCCATATATCCAGATGCGGCTTTCGGGAGCCAAAGAGTCGAGGGGGGATGCCATAGAACGGTCGTGGTTTGTGGCCGCAAAGATAAGGCGGCGCGCGCAAGCAGCCTACCACTGTCCACTTTTCGGCCGGCACCCTACTTTCACCGCTATGGCAGCATCGGTTTCCCTGAACAAGTACGTATCCGCCACCGGCATCTGCTCCCGCCGCGAGGCCGACCGCTGGATCGAGGCCGGGCGCCTCCGTATCAACGGGCAGGTAGCCGTCAAGGGTAACCGCGTGGAGGAGGGCGACCAAGTCACCCTCGACGGCGCCCCCCTGGGTGAGCGCCCCCCGGCGGTCTACCTGGCTTTCCATAAACCCGCCGGCGTCACCTGCACCACCGACCAGCGGGACCCGGACAACATCACCGATTTCATCAACTACCCCGAGCGCATCTTTCCGGTCGGCCGCCTCGACAAGGCCTCCACCGGCCTGCTCCTGCTCACCAACGACGGCGACGTGGTCAACGACGTGCTGCGCGCCGAGCACGGCCACGAAAAGGAATACATCGTGACGGTCGACCAGCCCGTTTCGGATCGTTTTGTCCGCCGCATGGGATCCGGCGTACCGATCCTGGGCACGCGCACCCGGCCCTGCACCGTGGAGCGGCTCGGCGACCGCAGCTTCCGGATCGTCCTGACGGAGGGGATGAACCGGCAGATCCGGCGCATGTGTGAGTACCTCGGGTACCGCGTACTGACCCTCAAGCGGGTGCGCATCATGACCATTGAGCTGGGCGACCTGCCCGTGGGAGCCTACCGGGAGATCCCGTCCTTCCGCGAGTTCTTCGAGTAGCCGCGGGCGGGGCGCGGCCGCGGGTGCAGGGAGACAACCGTGCGGCCGCAGGGGTGTTAGGTATATCCTTTACTTTTGCCCCCCAAATAACCGCCGTAATGGGTAACGAACCCCTGAAGACTGTAATTATTGGCTCCGGACCCGCCGGATACACCGCCGCCATCTACGCCGCCCGCGCGAACCTCAACCCCGTCCTGTACACGGGCAAGGAACCCGGTGGTCAGCTCATGATCACCACCGACGTCGAGAATTTTCCCGGCTACCCGGAAGGCATCATGGGCCCCCAGATGATGGAGGACCTTAAGAACCAGGCCGCGCGGTTCGGCACGGAGATCAAGTACGAGCTCATCGACCGGGTCGACTTTTCCGGCGAGGTGAAGAAGATATTTACCGAGGGCGGCGAGGAGGTAAGCGCCCACAGCGTCATCATCTCCACCGGCGCCAGCGCCAAGTGGCTCGGCCTCGAGAGCGAGCAGCGGCTCAATAACAACGGCGTAAGTGCCTGTGCGGTCTGCGACGGTTTCTTCTACCGCGGTAAGGAGGTCGCCATCGTGGGCGCCGGCGACTCGGCCTGCGAGGAGGCCCTCTACCTCAGCAACCTGTGCCCCACCGTGCATATGCTCGTCCGCCGCGACGAGATGCGAGCCTCCAAGATCATGCAGGACCGCGTGGCGAAGCAGGAAAACATCAAGGTCTACTGGAACACGGAGACCGAGGAAATCCTTGGCGATACCGAAGTTACCGGCGTGCGCGTCCGGAATAACGTGACGGACGAAGTGAGCGACATCCCCATCGCGGGCTTTTTCGTGGCGATCGGCCACACGCCTAACACCAAGATTTTCGAGGGCGTGCTCGACATGGAAGAGACCGGCTACCTCCGCCACCGCCCCAACACCACCCATACGAACGTAGAAGGGGTATTCGTCAGCGGCGACGCGGCCGACCACGTATACCGGCAGGCGATCACCGCAGCCGGCACGGGATGCATGGCCGCCCTCGACGCGGAACGTTACCTGGGCGAGCAGGGTATCATCTAGTCACCCTACTTTGACTTACTCGCCTTCAGGGTATTCATCATCAGGCTGACGATCGTCATCGGGCCCACCCCACCCGGGACGGGCGTGATGGCGCTCACCTTGTCCTTGACGCCCGCGTAGTCCACGTCACCGGCCAGGCGGTAACCCCGCTTGCGCGACGCGTCTTCGACGCGATTAATACCTACGTCCACGATCACGGCACCGTCCTTGACCATATCGGCCGTCACCATTTCCGGGATACCGATTGCGGCAATCAGGATGTCCGCCCGGCGGCAGTGGGCGGCCAGGTCTTTGGTACGGCTGTGACAGAGGGTCACGGTGGCGTTGCCGGGGTTACTTTTCCGGCTCAGCAGGATCGTCATGGGCGTACCTACGATATTCGACCGGCCCAGGACCACCACCTCCTTGCCACTCGTTTCGATCCCGTACCGTTCCAGCATCACCATGATGCCGTTGGGGGTAGCCGGGAGATAGGATTCGAGGCCGAGCGTCATCCGGCCGATGTTGACGGGCGTGAAGCCGTCCACGTCCTTATGCGGATGGATTGCCAGGTTGATGGCGTCCTCGTCCAGGTGCTTGGGCAGGGGGAGCTGGACGATGAAGCCGTCCACGTCGGGGTCGGCGTTGAGTTCGGCCACCACCTCCAGCAACTCTTCCTGGGTGATGGTGTCCGGCCGACGGATCAGGCTACTGCGGAAGCCTACCTCTTCGCAACTACGTACCTTGTTGCGCACGTAAACCTGGCTGGCCGGATCGTCGCCCACGAGCACGGCGGCCAGGTGGGGAATCTTACCGGCGGCCTGACGAATAGCGTCAACCTCAGCCTTGAGTTCTTCCTTGATGGTCTGGGCGAGTGCTTTTCCGTCCAATACTTGCATATGTTCCTTCGTTTTGCCCCAAAGATAGCGGACCGGGTCCGCTTAGCCACCGCCACCGCCATGCTCCCGCGCCTGTTCCCCGTTCTTTGTTTCCTGCTGTCGCTCCTCGCGGCCGGGACGGCCCGCGCCCAGGACTACGCCATCACGGCGGGGGGTACGGTGACGGCCTGCCAGGGTACGTTCACGGACGGCGGCGGCCGCACCGGTGGTCACGGTCCCTCGGGTACCCGGCAGGTGATCACCTTTTGTTCCGACGGGTCAGGGGCGGGCACCCACCTGCAGCTCACCTTCGAGCAATTGCAGCTCGCCGGGACCCTGACCCTCTACGACGGAACCACCACCAACGCCGCTGTACTCGCCGAACTCAGTGCCGCCCAGAACGGCGAGACCCCGGTGATAGCGGCTTCGGCGGCTAACCGGAGCGGCTGTATAACCGCCGAATTTCGCAGCAGCGGAGATGCCGCGGGCTGGGTGGCCCGGCTGGCGTGCGTCACGGCCTGTCAGCCCATCGTGGCCGAACTGGCCGCTATCGTTCCCCCACCCTCCGCCAGTGGCTACCTCGACCTGTGCGCCGGGGAGCCGATCACGCTGACGGGTCGCGGAAGGTATCCCCAGGCCGGAAGCGTCTACCCCCAGTCCGACGTGAGCTCATCCTTCCTGTGGACCTTCGGAAACGGAGATACGCTCCGCGGGCGTAACGTAACGTATGCCTACGAAGCGGCCGGCGGCTACGACATCAACCTGACCATCACCGACGCCGAGGGATGCACGAACACCAACCGGATCGGACAGCGGGTCCGCGTGGCGCCCCCGCCCATCTTTGCACCCGCGCCCCCGCCGCCCCTGGTGCGCTGTCCCGGCGAAGCCGTGTCGCTGACCACGCGTCCGGATAGCACGAACCCGTACGGCCTGCGGCCCGTCGCCCGCTCGATCACCTACGAGCAATCGGAAAGCTTCTCGGAAACGATCTCCATCCCGGACAACCTCAATACCATCTACAGCTCGGCCCTCGATATCCAGTCGTTCGAGCCCGGACAGCGTCTCACCGACGGCAGCGGCATCGAGTCGATCTGCGTCACCATCGAGCACAGCTACCTCGGTGACCTGGACATGTGGGTAGCCTGCCCGGACGGCAACCGACTCACCCTGCTCAGCGACGAGGAAACCACGGTAGCTCCCCTCAACGTACGCTTCGGTTACGGTACCAAGGAGGTGACCACACCCGAGCCCGCCGAAACCTACTGCTGGACGGCCGACGCTACCCAAAACGTCTACGAGGTCGGCCGTACCCTCCGGCAGACGCCCCAGGGAAGGCCCGTACTCCCCTTCGATACGACTTACCTGCCCATGGACGGGGATTTTGCGTCCCTCGTAGGGTGCAACCTCAACGGACGGTGGACACTCAACGCCCGCGACAATTACGCCGACGATGACGGGACGATCTACGGCTGGACAATCAATTTCGGTCCCGGCGTCCTGCCCGCCCAACAGAACTTCACCATACCCATCGGCCCGGCCGAATGGTCGGACAACGGCGAGCTGGCGTACCACAGCGCCGACAGCGTCGTGTACCGCGCCGGTGACCCCGGGTTTCACCAGCAACGGCTGAGCGTGACGGACAGCCTGGGCTGTACCTACGATACCCTGATGCGGATCGATATCGCCTCCCCGTTCGCGGCGGACTGTTTTGTGTGCCCCGCACCCGACTCCGTGCCCTTGCTGGACACTACCCTGTGCATCGGCAATGACTTCGTGCCCGACCTTCCGCTGTCCATCGATACGGCCACGCAGGTGCGGTGGCGGGCCTTCGAGGACCGCATGCTGACGGGTAGCGATACCTCCACGCTGACCATCACCGATCAGGTGCCGGCCGTGATCTCCGACATCACCTACGACCTCGGCAACTTGTGTGTGGACTACACCGCCGTGGGCGACTTGCGGCAGACCGAGATTCGGCTCCGGTCGCCGGACGGTACCCGGGTAGTGCTCGCCGCCCGCGGCACCCTTACCGGGAGTAGCTTACAGCGGTGCTTCACCCCGGAAGGAGACAGCTGGAACGCGCTTACCGGCAGCGACACGAACGGGGACTGGGTGTTGGAGATCGACGACGCCGCGACCAATGCGGCCGGGGGGATGCTTACGGAATGGTCGCTGGTGCTCGTACGCCGCCCCCGCATAACCTACCGCTGGAGCCCCGCGAGTCCGGACTTCAGCTGTACCGATTGCCGCAATCCGGTGATCCGTCCCGGTCGACCCGGGACCTACACCCTTACCGCCACCTCCTCCGACGGATGCACGGCTAGCTCGCAGTTGCGTTTCGGGCTTGATTCGTTGGTACTCGGCTTTGCCGATAACCTGGTGGGCGGATGCGCCGGCGCGGACAACGGTAGCATCACGCTGGCTCCGGATACGGCCATCAACAATTTAAGCTACAACTGGAATACGGGTGATACCACGCTGAATATCACGAATTTAGCTCCGGGGACATACTCCCTCACCGTAAGCGAAGCGGGTGGCTGTAGCCGGATCTACGATTACGTGCTGCCCGCGCCCGACACCCTGGCCTTTGCCGTGGACAGCATCGTCCCCCCCGCTTGCTTTGGTACGGCTACGGGACAGGTATACACATCCATCGGCAACGGGGCTCCCCCGTACACCTACGAGTGGTCGCCCGGAGTAGCCCAGAGCAATGGCGCGTTCGCGGGCGCCGTGCCGGCGGGGCAACACGCGGTCACCATAACCGACGCCAATGGCTGTAGTAGCCGGCGCGTATTCACGGTCCAGGAACTGGAACCGCTCGCCGTAGCGCTGGTCACCCAGGACCCGGGCTGCGGCGGCAGCGCTACCGGGGAATTGCGTGCCGTCATCAGCGGGGGCAGCCCTCCGTACAGCAGCCAGTGGGAGGGCTTCGTCCCGGGTCCGGTGATCACCGGCCTGGTGGAGGGCACCTACGTGCTGGACGTGACCGACGCCAACGGTTGCCGCCTGATGGATACCGTGACCCTGCAGGCACCGAAACCCCTGGAAGTGACGGGAATCGTGAGCGAAATTGGCTGTTTTGGCAGTGAAGGGGGCGCGATCGCCGTGATCGCTACCGGGGGTCGGGAGCCGTATACCTTCAGCTGGGGCGACGGGGCGGCCGGTGCCTCCCGCGAGTCGTTATCGACCGGCACCTACACCCTCACCGTCACCGATGCCGGCGGATGCCGCGATACCAGCAGCTTCGAACTACGCAGTTCCGGCGAGCTCTCCTTCACGGTGGATGTCACCGCTCCTGTCTGCCCCGGCGAGTCGACGGGCCGCATCGTGGTAACGGCGGGCGGTGGCGTCCCTCCCCTGCTGTACAGCATCGACGGGGTAGCCTTCGTGAACGCCAACCGCTTCGATAACCTGACCGGCGGCACGTACACGATTTACCTCCGTGACGCCCTGGGCTGCAGTCAGCAAGCCGAGGTAGTATTGCCGGGTGCACCCCCCTTTTCCGTCGACCTGGGACCGGATACCGAGCTGGTCTACGGAGACAGTCTGCGCTTCGCTCCTGAAATCGTGGGGGGCGCCCCACCGCTTCGCTACCAGTGGATGGCACCCGAGTCGGGCGTACTCAGTTGTATCGACTGCCCCGATCCGCTGGTACGTCCCGAATACGAGGGTACCTATTCGCTGACGGTGATCGATTCACTCGGGTGCTCGGCCGAGGACCAGCGGCGGATTAACATTCGCAAGATCCGCGCCTTAGCCGTGCCAACCGGATTCACGCCGGACGGGGACGGCCACAATGACCTGCTGCGCGTACACGGAAGACCGGGTACCCGGGTAGTCCGCTTTACGGTGTTCGATCGCTGGGGCGGACAGGTGTATGAGGCGGAAGACTTTCCGGTGAACGACGCGAACGCCGGCTGGGATGGCAATGACGCCGCGGGCCGGGAACTGGACGGAGGCGTGTACCTCTACAAGCTGACCGTGGAATTCGAAGACGGACTGCGGACCACCACCGCCGGACAAACCACCCTCATCCGCTGATATGTACTGCATTCGCATCACTCACGTACTGATCGGCTGCCTGCTTGTCCTGAGCGCCACGGCGCGGGCGCAGGATGCCGGGTTTCACCACTTGTCCGCCACCCCAATGTTGACCAATCCGGCGCTGACGGGGGTGATAGACGGGGGCGTGCGGGTAACGGCGGACTACCAGGAACGCTACTCCGGTTTGGGACCCGACGCATCCTTCACCAGCCTGCTGGCGGGTGCGGACTGGCGGCGGCCCGTCGGCCGCAATCACTATTACGGCTTCGGAGTACAGGTGCAACACGACCGGGGCGGAAGCAGCGATTACGTACGCAGTCAGGGGCTGGTGAGCGGCAGCTACCAGCAGCGGTTGGGAAGCCTGCGCGGGCCGGCGGGGCGCGGGGCTCACTTCCTCAGCGCCGGGACACAGGTGGGGCTCGGTCAGCGCGGGTTTGACTTCAACAAGCTGTGGTTTTCGGAACAGTACTTTTTCGACCCGGCCAGCAAGGCGGCCTACCTCGACCGCGGAGCCCCCACCGGTGAACCCGGAAATCCGGCCGGGGCGCGGACGTATCTGGACGTGGGCGCCGGCGTAACGTGGTTCGGTACCTTCGGCGACCGCAGCGGAGCGTACGCCGGTTTAGCGGCCTACCACCTTAACGCACCGAATATCTCCCCCCGGCCGGGAGCCACCGACCGGCTGGCCCGACGCTACGTGCTGCACGGCGGCGGGGAGCTTCCCCTCGGAACGGGCTACCTCAGCCTCCTGCCGGCGGCGCGCGTGATGTTCCAGGGTCCGAGCCGGGTCGCGCAGCTTGGGGGCAGCCTGCGCTATACCCAACGGGAGTGGCGGGAAATAGCCCTTCGTCTGCTCAGTTTCGCTCACCTCAATCAGGCCGATGGGTCGGGGGTGCTCCTGAGTACCGTCACGGTCGGTGTCGGCCTGGAGTGGCCGCAGGTCAGGGCCGCGGTGAGTTACGATCTGCAGGCCGGGCCCCTGGCCCGCCCCGCCAACGCCCGCAGTGGCTTCGAGCTGAGCGTAATCTACACCGGCGATCTTCCCGGGCGAAATCGGGTGTTTTGCCCTCGATTTTGATCATTGGCAAAATAATTGTTGCTACAAGGGCATTTGTCAAATTTATAAATACGAAATATCATTAATTAAGAATACTATTTTGGAAGTGCCGGATTTTGTGAACGGCATTGACTAAGATTCTGTTAGAGGTAACGCCTAACCCTTCGATCATGCAACAACACAATTTTCGCGGTACCAGCGAGATGGTATCGCACGCCGGCTACGACCGGGATACACAGGTACTATTTCTTACGTACCACAGCGGTCCCACGACCGTCGCCTACCATACCGTGCCCGAGGAATTGTTTACGCAGTTGACGCAGTCGCCGTATCCGGATGTCTGCATACGCTTTCGCGTACAGGCGCAACACGTTTTCCGACGGGTGGAGCCTTCCTTCGAACCACTCGACTATACATTCATAAAGTGATCTTATTACCTTCGCCGGACCCAACCCCTCGCTTATGACCCGGGACGTGCTGGTACGTACCATTTTCGCCAAAGAATCCTTTCTCTGCGTCGGACTGGATCCTGATCCCGACCGCATTCCCGACCGTTACGCGGGGGACGTGGTGCAATTTAACCGCGACATCATCGATGCTACCCGGGAATTCTGCGTTGCCTACAAGCCAAATACCGCCTTCTACGAGGCCCTAGGGCTCAACGGGATGGAAATACTGCGGGATACCATCGCGTACATCGGAGACGAGCACTTCATCATCGCGGACGCCAAGCGCGGCGACATCGGAAACACCAGTCGTTACTACGCCTCTTTTGCCTTCGATACGCTGGGGGCGGATGCGATCACCGTCGCCCCCTATATGGGCAAGGACTCGGTCGGTCCCTTCCTGGAGCGGACGGACAAATGGACCATTTTGCTGGCCCTGACTAGCAATTCCGGTAGCGAGGACTTCCAACACACCCCCCAGGAAAACGGCGCCCCCCTCTTCGCCAAGGTGATGCGTCGCGCCAGTCACTGGGGGCTTCCGGACCAGTTGATGTTCGTCTGTGGCGCAACGCAGGCCGACCGCTTCGCCGAACTCCGCAAGGTGGCACCGCAGCACTTCTTCCTGGTACCGGGCATCGGGGCGCAGGGAGGCGACCTGGAAGGGGTCTGCCGGCACGGTATGACCCGGGAGTGCGGACTGCTGGTCAACAGCAGCCGGGGCATCCTGTACGCCGATGATCCGGGGGCCGCCGCCCGCGACCTGCAAAAGCAAATGGCCAAAGCCCTCAAGAAATTTAGCCCGGAGCTTTCCGAATAGCGAGGAACTTTTTACCTTTGCGGGGCTTTTAGCAGAAGCGAGCCCACCTGGTGGTTGTAGCTCAGTTGGTTAGAGCGCTGGATTGTGATTCCAGAGGTCGCCGGTTCGAACCCGGTCTTCCACCCCCCGACCGCACTTTTATCCTCATCGGATGGACGTGCGGTTTTTTTTGGCCGGTAGTTATCCTGCCGCCCCGACCTTATGGCCGTATCCTACCCGCCAGCGGGCGCTGTCGGTAGTGCGGGCTGCGATCGTCGAAAACCGACGTACGAGTAGTCAGGGTGACGCGGCAGACCTGATGCAGGAAGGAATGAACTGCCGTGATGGCGACATTCTGAACCCTTTCGCCCCCTTTAACCCTATATCATAAATGCTGGACCGATAATGGGCACGATCCGTCATTGGCGGACGTTCGGTAACCGGCACCGTGAATTGCTCGTGGTACCGCTCGTCATGAAAACAGGCCTGATGGTGTTTAGCTTACCCCCTGACTTCTATCAAGAGTTGTTGCACCTTCAGGTCGCCTACCAGCAGCTCGGTATCATCCTGGAGGTGACAGGTTTTCAGTGCGATACGCTGCACCTATCCATTTGCCAGGACCCCACAGCCCAACCGATTGCCTCGCAAGAGGAATTGGAACGTGGATTACGGACCGCCATCGAGAGCTTCCCCGTCTGGCTGAATTTCGGCTGGCAGCTGCGGATTGTTACTCCCTGCGGTACTGAACGCTAGGCCCACCGAAGGCAGAGCAAGGGCGCAGGATTCCGCTCAACCCCGTGAAACCGGGACTAGCAGCTACCCGGTGGCTTCTCCCACCTACGAGTAGAATTGCAGTCCGGCCCTCCTACTAAGGCTCCCCCCCAAGCAGGCTCTTATTCCTGCCGCGGCTTTATACCCAGCCGAAGGCTCACCACGTGGCTGTAGGTCGAGCGGCCGGAATCGTCGCCCAGGTCGGTGTAGGCATAGTCAACGTGCAGCTGGCCCACCTTGAGCCCCAGACCCAGGGAGGGCCTGGAATTGATCGCCTCGGTATCGCCAAAGTCGCGGATGCGCTGCAGCTGGCTGACGCCCGCGCGCAGAAAAACGAAATCGCCGTAGTCGGCCTCCAGGCCAATGGCCGGATCGAGACTTACGGGATCGGCACTGATGAGGGTATTACGCTTACCATCCGTGGTGGCGATGAGGTCGACTTCAGCCGTCAGGCCGATTTGCGAGGTCAACTGAAAGTCCCGGGCAACGGCCAGAATAACCGTGGGGTTGGTGGTTTCCACGCTGTTGATGGGCACCACGTTGTTGGTCAACTCAAGTTGCTCCCGCTCGGCTTCGGTAAACGAGAAGGACCAGGCATTGAAGGTGGTGGTAACGTCGCGGGCGAGCAGCGCGAACGTCCAGGCATTGCGCTCCAGTTGGGCGCCCAGGTCAAGCCCGAAACCCCAGCTGCTGGCGAAAGTGCCGATGCTCCGGTGTACCACCTTGACGTTGCCGCCCACCCGAAGGATCCCCTTCGGACGCGGAAAGGCCCGCGCGTAGGAACCGAGGAAGGCATAGTCGGCCGCCGAAAACTCGGTGACGTTGTCAAAATTGATGGTCCCGTCGGCCTCGTACAGCGACAGAGTATTAGGAATCTGGTCGATGCCGAAGCGGATGATACTTAGCCCCAGGCGCTGGTTATTGCTGGACAACGGCAGGGTAACTCCCAGGTAATCGAAGTTGCCAACCCCCCCGAACCATTCCGCGTGCATGGCACCCAGCTCCAGGCCGGCGTCGGGCGGCAGGGCCGCCAGGCCGGCCGGATTCCAGGCCGCGGCGTAGACGTCGCGCTGGGTAGCGACTACGGCCGTCCCCATACCGTGGGCGCGGGCGCCGACACCAATACTGAGAAATTCGTTGCTATATTTCTGGGCACCGGCCGTCAGGCAGGCAAGCACTAATCCACTAAGCAGAAGAAAACGGGGTTGGCGTAGGGTCATAATAAGGGGGTGATACTGGGACTAACGAATTTGCGGCCCGGACCGTACCCGCCAGCGTGCGAATAATTCCCCGGGGCACACCCTCCGACCGAACACCTGACCGGCGAACAG
Source organism: Lewinella sp. IMCC34183 (assembly GCF_003390915.1). GTDB lineage: Bacteria > Bacteroidota > Bacteroidia > Chitinophagales > Saprospiraceae > Neolewinella. The sequence goes on from NZ_QMEM01000001.1 coordinate 342,683, forward strand.
GTACTATGAGCCGGAAGACGCGGCGAGGTCGCCGCGCGCTAATCCACTGCAAAATATGCCAATCGAAAGGGACCGTACCACTGTACGGCGGGTCAAGCGCAACTTGTTCTTTATCGTCGTGGCGCTCACGACCATCGCTTTTTTCGGACTCATCGCCCCCTTCCTGCTTACCTGCTTCTGGGGAGCCGTGCTGGCGATCATCTTCTTCGGCGTGTACCGCCGCCTGCGGATCCAGTTTCGGGGGCACGACTCGGTGGCCGCGGGCATCACCACGCTGCTGGTGGTCCTCTTCGTCATCGTCCCCTTCGCGCTGCTGGGGCTGGCGCTGGTCAACCAGGCCATCAGCCTCTACGGTAGCATAGAAAATGGCACCCTCAACCCCAATATCGTGCTCGACTGGGTCGACGAGCGCCTCCCGCGGGTGGCGTCCGGGCTGGAAGACTTCGGCGTCAGCCTCGACGATATCAAGACCCGCCTCACCACGGCCATCGGCCAGGCCGGGCAGTTCCTGGCCAACTGGGCCATCGGTTTCGGCAGCAGTATTCTCAATACCATCATTCAGTTCACCCTGGTGATCTACCTGCTCTACTTCTTTCTGGTCGATGGCTGGGCCATCGAGCGGAAGCTGGTACAGACCATTCCCATGGGGAACGTGCGCGAGCGGGTACTCTTCCGGCGCTTCGCGCAGGTGGCCCGCGCTACCCTGAAGGGTACGCTGATCGTGGCCTTCGTACAGGGGGCCATCGGTGGGGTCCTCTTTGCCATCCTCGGTATCCCTGCGGCCCTCCTTTGGGGCGTGGCCATGATGTTACTGGCCCTGTTGCCCGTGGGCGGCAGCGCCATCGTCTGGGTACCGGCGGCCATCATCATGTTCATCCAGGGCGACGTGGCCTCGGGCATCATCATCGTAGTGGTGGGCTCCCTGATCATCGGCCTGGTGGACAACCTGCTACGCCCGCTGCTGGTCGGCCGGGATACGCAGATGCCGGACTACCTGGTACTCATTTCCACCCTGGGGGGCATCGCCCTCTTCGGCCTCAGTGGTTTCGTGATCGGCCCCACCGTGGCCGCCCTGTTCATCACCGTCTGGGAAATGATGGGCCGCGATTACGGCGGACAGGCCCGCTAGAGCCCGCGCCGGCTGACTTCCTCGTCGAGCATTCGCAGTTCGCGGCCCGCCTCCCCGGTCACCGAGGTATTCTCCTGGGCGCGTCGCACGAGGTAGGGCAGTACTTCCTTTACCGGCCCGTAGACCATGTACTTACTTACGTTGTAGCCGCCTTCCGCCAGGTTGAAGGTGAGGTTATCGCTCATGCCCAGCAGCTGGGAGAAGCGAATGTTAGGGTGATTCCGCGCCACGCCCTCCTGCTGCATGGTGGTCAGTTGGCGCGTGATGCTTTCCTCGTTGTGGCTGGCTACGCAGTAGGCGATCTCCTCGCGGTGGGCGAGGCAGTAGGCGGCGGCCGCGTTGAAGTCGCGGTGGGTACTGGCCAGGTCCGGCTGGATGGGGGTAGGTAGCCCACGCTTGTCGGCGTACTTGGCCTCCTTGTTCATGTAGGCGCCCCGGACGAGCTTGAGGGCCAGCACGTATCCCTTCCGGCGGGCCCGCTGGTGCAGTGATTTAAGGTACTCCAGGCGGTCGTGGCGGTAAAATTGACACGTCGTGAATACGATGGCGGCGTCGCCGTTGTAGCGTTCCATCATGACTTCGGCAATCTGGTCGATGGCCGACTGAATCCAGCTCTCCTCGGCGTCCAAATAGACTTCGCACCGGCGGTCGCGCCCCAGCCGGCAGACGCGATCGAGTCGCTTCATGCCCCGCTCGAGGTCGGTCCCCGCAAGGTTCTCGAAATCAATGACCGTATCGTTGTACTTTTCAAGTATTTCGAAGGGAAACAGACTGGTCAGCTTGACCACGGAGCCGATGACCGCTTCCGTTTCCCCACCGAATTCGGTGGCGCGCAGGGCCTCGTCGAGGGAGGCATCCATACCGGCCTGGGTTTCCTTGCCTTCCGCTCCAAAATCCAGAATGCTGTGCACCCCCCGCTTGGCGAGCTGGGCGATGGATTCCTTAGCATCCTCGAAGTGGGTGCCGCCGACGAATTGCTTGTACACCGTGTTGCGGACCATCCACTCGGCCCCGGGCAGCGACCATTCCACCGCGCGCATTCCCGCGGATCCCATGAGCCGGGTCAGGTAGGGATTGCCCATCAGCCGGAACAGTCGCCGTGTACCCAGCAACCGCTGGTCCGAAAGGTGGCGGAAGGTCAGCTCCGTGTTGCTGAAGTCGGGAAGGCGGTCCCCGGAAAGGGCCGCGAAGTCTTTGCGGGCCTGCTCCGCCAGGGGAAATTGCCGGACGGGTCCGCTACTGGATTTCATAGAGATGGAATTTACCTGCAAGGATGCAGCACTAATAGCGAAACGGCAAACTATTCCCTCTGGTTTCGCTCCGCGCCGACACCCGCGCGGTACGCCAGTCCGATGCCCGGGCTGAGGCCCAGCCGCTCGTGCATCGCCACGGCCGCGGTAATCCGCAGACCGGCGGCCACGCGATACCCACAGCCGAAAGTAACGGACCGGTCGACCGGAGCGGCCCCGAGGTATACCGCCACGTCCGGATGGGGCGCGTAACGCAACCCGAAGCGGGTTCCGACCGGACGATCGGGGCGGTGTACCACCTCGGCCGCCAGCCGTACGCGCGCGTTCGGCGCGTACCCCACGCCCCCCGTGAGGTAGGTAGCCTCTTTGCTTCCGATGGCCGTGAGGAAGGTCGCCCCGACGTCGAGGACCCCGGAGAGCCGGTACTGCCCACCCACGCCGGCCACCCCTTGGGTCCGGGCGGAGACGCCCCGGACCACGCGGTGCAGCACGCCGAACTGTGCGCCGACGCGCAAGCGATCGGACAGGGAACGACCGTAGGATAACCCTAAGCGTTGCTCCGCATAGTCGTCCAGGCCCAAGGAAGCGACCTGCAAGCCGAAAGAGCGAAAGGTGGCCCCGCCGGAGGCAATCCCCAGTTCGGCAATACCAAAGCGCTGTTCCACGGAAGCGCCCGCGGCGAAGGCGCGTCGGTCCGCCAGGCCGGCCGGATTGTGCCAGAGGGACCGTAGGCCCCGAGACGTGACCCCGGTACCTCCCGCGGCGCGACTCGCGGCGGCAAGGGGGCCCAGCAGGACCGATTGGGCGGTAGCAAAAACCGGCAGCAAAGCCAGCAACAGGATCAAGCGCAAAAGCGATTAATTTTTGCCACTTACGTAACAGAGCGGGGTTGCGGATTGCCGGGGGCACCCTGCGCCGCTCCGTACCTTCGCCGCATGACGCCCCAACTCACCGCCTTCCAACGCCTGCTGACCATCATGGACGAACTGCGCGAGCAGTGCCCCTGGGACCGCAAACAAACCTTTCTCAGCCTCCGTAAACTGACGATCGAGGAAACCTACGAACTCGCCAACGAGCTCCTCTCCGAAGACCTGGAAGGGATCAAGGAGGAGGTAGGCGACCTGCTGCTGCATATGGTCTTCTACGCCCGCATTGCCTCGGAACGGGGGGCCTGGGACATCGCCGACGCCCTTAACGCAGTGTGCGACAAGCTGGTGGAACGGCACCCCCACATCTACGGCGATGTAGTCGCGGAAGACGCCGCCGCCGTCAAGCGCAACTGGGAGCAGATCAAACTGGCCCGCGGCGGCGGTAAAAAGACCGTCCTGTCCGGCGTCCCCACCGCCCTGCCGGCCATGGTCAAGGCCATGCGGATGCAGGAGAAGACCGCCCAATTCGGATTTGACTGGGATAACGTCAACCAGGTCTGGGATAAGGTGCGCGAGGAAATGGACGAATTTCACGCCGCCGACTCCGCGGCGGAGCAGGAGGCAGAATTCGGCGACCTGCTCTTCAGTCTGATCAATTACGCCCGCTGGCGGGGCATCGACCCCGAGACCGCCCTGGAACGTACCAACCGGAAATTCCGCTTTCGCTTCGAGCACGTGGAGCAGCGGGCGGGCGCGGGAGGACTGGCGGCCATGCCGCTTGCCGAGATGGAAAAACTGTGGCAGGAGGCCAAAACGCTGCCGGCGGACCGGTAAGCTTCAGTCGCTCCGACTGTTTAGCCGGAGGGCGTAACAAATCATCGCGATAAGTTTTGCCCCGGGAGGCCCCTGCCCTCCCCGGCTACTGAGGGGTTTCTTATCTTCGCCCCCCCTTAGGCCGGGCGGCGGGATAAACCTTGTCCGTCCCTGGCTCGTTAGCAGTTATTTGAAGGATTTACCGAAGCAGAATGGATAAGATCGAGCTCAGAGTAATGGCGATCAGCCGCAGCGTCACCCAGTCGCTGAACTATGCCGTGGTACTGGGTGAAATTGACGGCCCGCGCCGCCTGCCCGTCATCATCGGCAGTGCGGAGGCGCAGGCCATCGCCATTGCCATCGAGGGCATGAGCGGTCCCCGCCCAATGACCCACGACCTCTTTAAAAACACCCTGGAAACCCTGCGTACCGACCTGCGCGAGATCATCATTAGCGACATCAAGGAAGGCATCTTCTACGCCCGCCTGGTGCTTGACCGCGACGGCGAGATCATCGAAGTGGACAGCCGCACCAGCGACGCGCTGGCGCTGGCCACCCGCTTCGACTGTCCGATCTATACCTACGAGTTGATCCTGCAGAATGCGGGTATCGTACTGGAGGGCGAAGGCGAGGAGGAGGACCTGCAGATGCACGACGTGGGCGACGACCCCACCAGCGAGCGCAGCGACAACCTGTCGAGCTACACCATGGGTGAGCTCAACACGATGCTGGAAGACGTCCTCAGCGAGGAAAACTACGAGCGGGCCGCCCAGATCCGCGACGAGATCAAGCAGCGGAAGGCCAGCTGATCACCCTCCCCGCAAGCCCCGGGCCGCGTCGCGGTCCGGGGCTTGCGCAGAGGTATGCTTCAGCTTAGGAAAGTTGCTCCACGTCCAGGTCGCGGTCGACCTTTTTGATCAGGCCGGCCAGGATCTTTCCCTTACCCCCTACTTCCACGAAGCGCCGGATACCGGCTGCCTGCATGTGCTGGATCGTCTGCGTCCACCGCACCGGTGCGGTCAGTTGGGCGATCAGTTTACGCTTGATCTCTTCGGGGGCGACGCTGGGCCGCCCGTCCACGTTCTGGTACACCTCGCAGCCCGGCGGGCGGATACGGGTGGCCTCGATGGCCTCGCGCAGCGCCTCGCGGGCGGGCTCCATGAGCGGACTGTGGAAGGCGCCGCCTACGTTGAGCGGCAGCACGCGGCGGGCGCCGAGGTCGCTAAGTACCTTGGAGGCCGTAGCGACCCCCTCTTCCGAACCGGATATGACCAACTGGCCGGGCGTATTGTAATTGGCGGGCACCACCACGTCCTTGATTTCCGCGCAGGCGGCCTCGATAGTGGCGTCGTCCAGTCCCAGGACTGCGGCCATCGTTCCGGGGCGCGCGTCGGCGGCCTCCTGCATGGCCCGGGCGCGCTGGCTTACCAGCCGCAGGGCATCCGGAAAGGCAATCGCGCCGGCGGCAACGAGGGCGGAAAACTCACCCAGGCTATGGCCGGCCACGGCGTCCGGCTCCTGGGGCTCCTCGGCGCTAAGGAAGGCTACCGTAGAATGTACGAAAATGGCGGGCTGGGTGATGCGGGTCTGCCGGAGGTCCTCCTCCGAGCCGTTGAACATTACGTCGGACAGGGAGAAGCCGAGCACGTCGTCGGCCTGCATGAATAGGGTCTTGGCGTGCTCGCTGAGGTCGAACAGGTCCTTGCCCATTCCGGTGAACTGGGCACCCTGGCCGGGAAATACGTAGGCGGTCATGCGAAAGCTTTTGCGGGATTCTGATAAGTAAAGGCGGCAATCTAAGGACCCCGTGCCATAATCCGGTCAGATTGGGCCATTTGTCCCCGTCGGCGGCGGCACAGGCGATAGCTTTGCAGCATGAACGCGCAGCAACTTATCCGCCTGGCCGCCCTGCTCGGCGCCGGCAGCGTAGCCCTCGGGGCCTTCGGCGCCCACGGCCTGCGGACGCTGGTCGGGCCGGACCAACTCGCCATTTACGAAACGGGGGTGCGCTACCTGTTTTACCACACCTTTGCCCTCGGGCTGGCGGCGGTACTGTGGCGGCAGCCGCAGGTGCAACGTTCGCGCCTGAAGCTGGCGGCGTGGCTCTGGCTGTTGGGAATCTTCCTGTTCAGTGGCTCACTGTTTGCCCTGAGCCTGCGTGCGGTCCACGGACTGCCGGTAGCCTTTCTCGGTCCGGTCACTCCGGTCGGCGGCCTGCTCCTGATCGGGGGGTGGGTAGCCTTCTTTCTCTCCCCCACCCCCGCAAATTCTACCGCACCATGAACTACCGTCTTTTGCCGCTCGCGGGGCTGCTGCTGACCGCCCTGGCCTGCGGCCGCCCCCTGACGGACCCCGTCACCCAGCCCCGCCTCTACCCCATCACTGAGGACACCCGCGTCGACGAGAGCCTCACGGCCAACGCTGCGATGGAGGCGACCATCACTCCCTACCGCGAAGAACTGGCCAACTTGCTCAATCGCGTAGTGGCCGAGGTAGCAACTCCCCTCACGAAGGGACAGCCGGAGAGCAGCCTGGGGAACTGGGCGGCCGACCTCACCCTGGCCGCCGCCCGTGAGCTCTTCCCCGACAAGCACGTCAGTTTCGCGGTCCAGAACTACGGCGGTTTGCGTGTGGCCGAGATCGGCGCGGGGGACCTCACCGTCTCCCAACTCTACGAACTGATGCCTTTCGACAACCAGTTGGTACTCGTGGAAGTGAACGGGCAGGAATTACTCGACTTCGTAGACCATACCCTCTCCGATGGCGGCTGGCCGGTCAGCGAGGGACTTACGGCCGTGCGCCACGACGGCACGGTCACGATACGGGTGGAGGGCCGTCCGGTGGACCCCACCGCCACCTACTACATCGCCGTACCCGATTACGTGGCCAACGGAGGCAGCGACGCCAGCATGCTGGCCGGCCGAAAGCAGTACGCCAGCGGGCAACTGGTACGTGACCTGCTGATCGAACAGGCCGGCCGCGCGCCAGGCCCCATCACCGTGGTCTCCGACGGGAGCCGCATCAAACTCAACGACCGATGAATCGCAGATTCTTTATCCGGCGCGCGGCCGTAGGGGGTGGCTTGCTCCTCCTACCCGGACTCGCCACGGCCCTTCCCCGCCGCGACCGCCGTATCACCATCCTGCACACCAACGACTGGCACAGCCGGATCGACCCCTTCCCCGACGACGGTACCCGCAATGCCAACCAGGGCGGAGCCGTCCGCCGTGCCGCGCTGATCCGGCGCATCCGCGGGGCGGAGCCGAACGTGCTGCTGTTGGACAGCGGCGACGTGTTCCAGGGTACCGCCTACTTCAACTTTTTCCTGGGCGAGCTGGAAATGAAGCTCATGTCGCAGATGGGCTACGATGCCTGTACGATCGGCAACCACGACTTCGACGGCGGCATCGAGAACCTCGCTACCCAGTTGAAGAAGGCCTCCTTCCCGATGCTCAATGCCAACTACGACCTCTCGGGAACGCCGCTGTCGGACCTGGTTGCTCCCTACCGGGTGTTCGACAAGGACGGGATCCGGGTCGGGGTCTTCGGCCTGGGGATCGAGTTGGAGGGCCTCGTGCCGTCCGAGCTATACGGCTCCACAACCTACCAGGACCCCATCGCCCGCGGCAACGAAACGGCCCTGCACCTGCGGCAGCGCCTGAAGTGTGACCTGGTGATCTGCCTCAGCCATCTGGGCTATCGCTACCGCGACGAGAAGGTGAGCGACGTGACCCTTGCGGCGGCCAGCCGGCACATCGATCTCATCCTGGGCGGACACACCCATACGTTCCTGGACGAGCCGGTGGAGGTACCGAATGCAGCCGGCGAACCGGTGGTGATCAACCAGGTGGGATTTGCCGGTTTACGGCTCGGCCGCCTGGACATCACCTTCGGCGGACCGGGCGACCGCGGCTGCGTGTCTTGTAGCAATTTGCGGGTATAGAACGGGTCATAGTCGTGGTACGCTTATGACAAAATTGCCGCTTTGCGAAGGAATCCCCGCCAAAGAAGATTTTGTGATAAAAGTCCGGCAATCTTTTGTCCGACTGCCCCTCCAAGCCTCATATTTGCTATCCACCCGGGCGGACTCGGGTTACCTCAACTACCTGAAATTGGCCCAATATGGGCTACCCCTGGACGAACGGGACACCAAGTGGCCCCGAGATCGTGCAGCTAATTTTTACCGATTACTTACTGATCCTCAAAACGTTTCGCTAACCAACCTACGGTGCCCTACCACCGCCGGGAAGAATGAATACTGTGCAACTGGCAACACTAATGAACCACACCTTAGTTTGGGAAAACTGTCTACAAACCATCCGGCACAGCGTTGATCCGCAGAGCTACCAGACGTGGTTCGTTCCCATTCGACCGGTGGCACTTCAGAGCAACGAGCTGACCATCCAGGTCCCCCACCGGCTCTTCTACGAATTCCTCGAAGAACACTACATCGACGTCCTCAAGCTTAGCCTCAACCAGGCGCTGGGTACCGCGGGTCGCCTGCAGTACCGTATCAAGCCGCCCCGGCAGAACGAGGAAGGCTACCAGCCCGCCGCCAAATCGGGGAACGGCAAGGCCGTACCCACTCCGTCCAACCCCTTCGTGATCCCGGGCATGACGCGCCCGCGCATCGAGAGCAACCTCGACGGCAAGTACACCTTCGATAACTTCATCGAGGGCGACTGCAACAGCCTGGCCCGCAACGCCGCCAAGGCCGTAGCCGACAACCCCTCCAACACCGCCTTCAACCCCCTCGTCATTCACGGCCCCGTGGGACTGGGCAAGACCCACCTGCTCAAGGCCGTCGGCAACCGCATCGCCGAGAAATACCCGAACAAGTCGGTACTCTACGTCACGACCGACACCTTCACCAACCAGCTCGTGTCGAGCATCGGCAACAACACCACCAACGACCTCGTAAACTGGTACCAGAACGTGGACGTGCTGCTGGTCGACGACATTCAGCAGCTGATCAACCGCAAGAAAACCCAGGACGTCTTCTTCAACCTCTTCAACGTCCTGCGGCAGAACAACAAGGCGATCGTGATGACCTGCGACCGGCCGATCATCGAGCTCGACATCGAGGAGCGGCTGCGCAGCCGCTTCCAGTGGGGCCTGACCGCCGACCTGAGCGCGCCCGCCCTCGAGACCCGGATGGCCATCCTGGCGGCCAAGGCCAGCGCCAATGAGGTCAACCTGCAACCGCAGGTGATGGAGTTCATCTGCTACCACATTCAGAACAACATCCGCCAACTAGAGGGCGTACTCAACAACCTCGTGCTGCACAGCGGAGTCAACCAGGGTAAGGAGATCGACCTCGAGCTCGCGCGGCAGGTACTGAAGAACTTCGTGACCGAGATCAACCGCGAAGTGACCCCGGAGGTGATCCAGCGCACCGTGGCCGAATACTACAACCTGGACGTGGAGAAACTGGCCAGTGCCACCCGCCGCCGGCACGTGGTACTCGCCCGACAGGTCAGCATGTTCCTAGTCAAGCAGTTTACGGACCAGAGCCTCAAGGCCATCGGTCGCATGTTCGGCGGGCGGGACCACGCCACCGTGATCTACTCGATCAAGACCGTGCGTGACCTGATGGAAACCAACGACGACATCAAGAAGGCCCTGGAAGAACTGGAGCGGAAGATCCGTGCCGGTCACGGCGACGCCACAACTAAGTGGTAACCGCCCCGTTATGGGGGAAACCACCCGCATGCCGCGCACCCTTCTTCTCTCACTGACCCTCTGCACCCTGCTCCTGCTGTGCGTACTCGGCTGCGGAAAGACGGAGCACCTGCAGGGCCGGAACCTGTACCTGGAACACTGCGCCAACTGCCACTTCGAGGAGGGGCAGGGCCTCGGGCTGCTCATCCCGCCTCTGGCCGGTGCCGACTACCTGCGCGATAATCCCGCGGCCGTCGTCCAGGGCATCCGACACGGGATGGAAGGCCCGATGGTCGTGAACGGGGAAACCTACAACGAGGCCATGCCCGCCAACATCGAGCTCTCGGAATTTCAGATCGTGAACATCGTCAACTACATCAATCAGGCCTGGGGCAACGACTACGGACTGGTGACGGTGGAGGAGACCCGGCGGTGGCTGAGCGCGGAATAGCGCACGGCGGACCAAGCCCGCGGGCGGGAAGCCCGGCCACGTTGGTAAAATTCGTACTTTGGCAGCCCTACCATCACCCTGGCGCCACGCTATGATCCTACGTTTACTGACCAGCCTGCTGCTCCTGCTGACGGGCGGTGCTTTCATGACCGCGCAGACCCCCTGCGGCACGGTCGACATTCTCAACCCCGCGTCCATCAGTCTATGCCAGGGCGAGCAGATCCGCCTGCAGCAGACCAACACTCTGAATAACCCGACCTACCAATGGTCCCCCGCCGCCGGCTTCGTCGACCCGGTCACGAGCGCCTCCCCGCGGGTGCGGCCCCAAGCCAGCGGGTTTATCCGCGTGACGGCTACCGGGAGCGACGGCTGTACGGTCTCCGACAGCATCTTCGTGGACGTTGACGTTCTAGTAGCCCCCCCGCTGATCGACGATCTAACCGTATGCCAGGGCACCGACCTCTCCCTGACGGGGGGACCGGTCGACGACACCGGCAATACCATCTATACCGTCTTCTCCAATAACCGTCCCGTGACCGGCGCTACGGCCGCGAACGGCTTCACCGTACGCGTGGATTCCGCCTCTACCTATGCTATCGTGGCCCGGTCGGAAAACGGCGCCTGCGAAGAACGACTGGAGGTTGAGGTCGACGTGATCGACGGACTGTTCGATATTCCGCAGGACACGGTCTTTGCCTGCCTGGGGGTCGATTCCATCGTTCTTACCGTCGTCGACACCCCCTTTGTCGCCAATCGGGAGATCACCTGGTCTCCTACCCGCTTCAACCTGAGCGCGCCCACGGGACGGAGCTTTACGGTGCGTCCCGTCGCCGACATCACTTACTACGCCGAAACTACCATCAACGGCTGCCGCCGCATTGACTCGGTAGCGGTGCGCCTGGATAGCCTGCCCGCCGACCTGAGCCTGATGCTGGAGCCCGAAAAGGATCCGTACTGCCAGGGCGACACGTTCTACGTTCTTTCGCCCGTCTACGACGTCGGTGACTTCCCCATCATCGAGCACGAATGGACGACGGCCCCCGGCCTGCAGAGTCCACGCGATCTCTACAATGCCGTTTTCAATGCCCAGGATACCGCCACGCTGACCCGCATTACCCGTAATGGCGCGTGTATCGATACGGCAACTATCGACGTCAACGTCGTCGAACCACCGGTAGTAACCTTCTCCCCCCAGGATACCACCGTATGCCCGGGAGAGATGGTCCAGATACAGGCTACCTTCCAGAGTGGAACCGGGTCGCTCGAGTGGATGGACCCGACCAATACGCTGAGCTGCACGGACTGCCTGGATCCGATAGCCACCCTGCAGACTACTACCGAGTACACCATCGAACTCATTACCGGGAACGACGAATGCAAGGCCGAACTCTCCTACCAGATCAACGTGGCCGAGAATCAATCGCCCGAACTCACCACCGAGGTATTGCTTTGTCCCGGCGATTCCCGGCAGTTGATCGTTGGCGGGACCGTTCCCGGTTACACCTACCGCATCACCGGGGGCGGCATCGACACCAACAACCCCAGCGTACTGCTGAGCCCGACGGAAACGACCACCTACACCATCGAAACCACCGGCGATTGCGGTACGACCACCCAGACCCTGCAGCTTGTTCTGGCTACCGATTACACGGTCACGGCCAGTGGCCCGTCGACGGTCTGCGCCAGTGACGTACTGAACCTGAGCGCCGCGGTAGATCCTGGTTCCATTACCGGTACCTACACCTGGCTGTTGCCGAACGGAACCACCCAGACGGGCCGGGAGATCGCCGTCAACACCCCGCAGAGCGGCACCTATACGGTAACCTTTACCGACGATCTCGGATGCAGCACTGCCTCGGACGGTATCACCGTGGAGGTCCTGGGTGAAGACATCACTCCGATCATCGTGGCCACGCTGCCCGACGGCACTACCGCCGGGGGCGGGGACGTACTCTACGCCGGCAACGATGTCGTACTTACCGTGACCAACCTGCCGGCCGGCCAGAACTTTACCTACGCCTGGACGGGCAACTACTCTCCGGGAACCGCCTCGGGACAGGAGATCACCGTGACCGTACCCCGGCAGGACGATACCCCCCAACCGTTGAATTATTCCGTCACCGTAACCAGCGAGGAAGGGCAGTGTACCTACGATGCCAGTTTCTTTCTACCGGTCGAGCAGTCGCTGGTACAGATCCCCGACCTCTTCACACCCAACGGCGACGGGCGTAACGACGAGTTTCGGCTATTCTACAACGGAACGATCACGGACTACACCATGATCGTGTACGATCGGTGGGGACAAAAAGTCTTCACCAGCGACGATCCGCAGGAGGGCTGGGACGGTACCAAGAACGAGTCGCCGCAACCCTCCGATGTATACCTCTATCTGGCCAAATTCCGTCAGGACGGCGTGGAGCTACAGGAGGAGGGGCAGGTGACGCTCGTGCGATAACTTAGTGTCGTGGACCCCGCACGCGCACCCGACGCCGAACCCAAACCGAAATGGCTCCGCAAGCTGGAGCGAGAAAGCTGGCAGGCGGAACTGATTATCTCTGGAGCGGCAATCGTCGGGAGCCTGCAGCTTCCGGGGCTGATCGACCAGATGGAAGGCTACTTCCTGCTAAATTACGACCGGGATTCCCTCTTCATCAGCTACATCGCTTCGATCTACTGGCGCGTCCTGGCCACCAGCCTCATCGCGACCTTCATATTTCACTTCGTGGTGCGGGCCATGTGGATTGGACTCGTCGGACTCAACTCCGTGTATCCCGGGGGGTTCCAAACGAACGAGCGTTTTAGTCAGCACCACCAGGAAAGGATGAAGGCGGAGTTTGGCGACATTGACGGCTTTATCCGGCGCCTCGACCGCCTGGGGAGCGGGATCTTCGGTGTGGCATTCGCGCTTGCCGGGGTTTTTCTCAATTTCGGGATTGTCGGTGTGGTTTTCCTGTTCATTCATTCCTGGCTGGTGACCGCCGGCTTCACGTCCCGGCAGGTGTTTATCGGGATGGGTGTTCTGCTGGCTCCCCTGCTTCTGCTTTCCGTACTCACTATGGTGTCCCACAGCGCCCGCTATCGCGACCATCCCCTAGTCAGGCGGTACCAGTGGCCGATTTCCATGGTGGTGAGCCGATTCACGTACCCGGTGGCGAGAAAGTACATCACCACTTCCATCAACCTGGTCACGTCCTATTACGCGGACCAGAAAGGATTCGGTTGGAAATACTTACTCGGCCTGGTGAGCCTCATTGTAGTGATGCTACTAAGCCTGCTGGCCAACCGGCAGACCCTCTACTTCATCGACAATTATTACCACCGCATAGCCAACGATTCGCTCCTCCTCGCAACCAATGTTTCGGGTAAGGAGGCATTCGACGGCATTTACGTCCGGCCGATCCTGACCGGTGAGTCGCCCATCACCTCCGAGGGGCTGACGGTCTGGATACCCCTGCCAGAGCGGGAGATGTTCTTTTTGGAGTCAGGCTGCAGCGTCGCCCTTGTACCGGAAGGCCTTGATCGGCAAGAGGCGCGTATGCGGAGGCGGGAGTGGCTGGTACAATGTGCCGGGGAGTACCTTTCCTTCGCCGTCAACGGCGAGCCGGCGAGAGAATTCGAGCTGGAGCGGCAGTACCTGACCAATGCCGCGGGTGATCAGTACGGGATACGCGCCTTCCTGCCCGATCCGCCGTTGAGGAAAGGGAAGAATCTACTCCGGGTCACGACCCAGTACCCACACGAGGATACCGGCGAGCCCCGGATAGCCTACCTACCCTTCTATCATTATTAGGGCGACAAACGTTTTGTTTTATCGCGGGGGATAACGTACCTTTGCGCCCACTTTGAAACGTCCCTAGGGTACCAATGGGTACCGTTCCGGTTCAAAACGATTGCCTTATGTCTACTCCTTCCGCTTTTGTCTTACCCCTGAAGGGGCTTGGTAAGGGATTTTACGAGTACGACCTGAAGGTAGGGGACGGATTCCTTTCCGCCTACCCCGAGTCGCCGATCCAGCGCGCTGCGGTCGACCTTCACCTGATCGTCGATAAGCAAAGTCGCGAAATGGTGGTGGATTTCGATTTTGCCGGCACTATCGCCACCGCGTGCGACCGTTGCCTGGCCGATATTGATCTTCCGATCCAGGACCGTCGCCAACTCATCGTCAAGTTCACCGCGGAGGCGGATGAACAGCGCGACGAGGGAGACATCGTTTACCTGCACCCGGACACCAACGACTTCAACCTGGCGCCCTTCGTCTACGAAATGGTGGTGCTGGCCGTACCGATGATCCGTACCTACGATTGCCGGGCCGGCGAACCACCCTACCCCTGCGACGAAGACCTGCTCCACCGGATCGACGCCTCCTACGCCACCGCTGAGGAGGCCCCTACCCGTTCGGCCGATGACGAGGATGAAGATCGCTCCAGCCCCTGGGACGTACTCAAGGACCTGAATAAAAATTAAGCTTAAAACAGTTTTACGCCATGGCACATCCCAAGTCCCGGATCTCGAAGCAACGCAAGCGCAAGCGTCGGACCCACTACAAGGCTTCCGCCCCTACCCTGACCACCTGCCAGACCACCGGCGAGCTGCACCAGCCCCACCGTGCCTACAAGGACAGCGAGGGTAATCTCTACTACAACGGGAACCTGCTGGTCAAAGCACCCGAGATCGTAGAGATCGACACCGAAGACAACACGGAAGACGAGGACTAGCCCCCGGGTTACGTTCGTTTCTTCCATTAGCCCGCCGGCCCCGCCGGCGGGCTATTCGTGTTTTAATAAGTCCGGGTATCTTGCGGGCAAAACAGACCCATGCCCAAGCAAATCATCACCACCGACCTCGCACCCGCTCCCGTAGGCGCCTACAACCAGGCCACCCTCGCCAACGGGGTGCTCTACGTCAGCGGACAGATCGCGCTCGACCCCGCCACGGGGGACCTGCTGACCGCGGACATCGAATCGGAAACCCGCCGCGTGCTCGACAACCTCAAAGCGATCGTGGAGGCCGGCGGCAGCAGCATGGAACAGGTCCTGAAGTGCGAAGTCTTCGTGAGCGACATGGAGAACTTCGGCCGCATCAATTCCGTCTACGCGGAGTACTTCGCCGAGGATACGGCCCCCGCCCGCGCCCTGGTGCAGGTAGCCAACCTGCCGAAGTACGTCAACGTGGAGATCAGCTGCATCGCCCTGGTCGCCTAAAACCGGCCGTAGCATGATCACTTTCCTCCGCTTTACCCGGGCCCACACGATCGTGGGCACTACCGTTTCCCTACTGGCGCTCTACCTGATGGCGTGCCGCCACCTGCACACCAGCGACTGGAGCATGTTTGCCGTGACACTCTTCAGTTGCCTGTGCGCCAACGTGTACATCACCGGGCTCAACCAGCTGACCGACGTAGAGATCGACCGGATCAACAAGCCCTACCTGCCGCTCGCCAGCGGTGCGTACTCCATTACGACGGGTTACCTCATCGTAGGACTCGGACTGGTACTGTCGCTCATCACCTGCTTCATCTATCCGCCCTTCCTGCCGGCCACCGTGATCGCCAGCCTGGTGATCGGTACGGCGTACAGCGTGCCCCCGGTGCGGCTCAAGCACTACCATTTCTGGGCCGCCTTCTGCATCATCGTGGTACGCGGGCTGATCGTCAACCTGCTGCTGTACCTCCACTTCCGCTGGTGGCTGGGGGAAAACCCGGTGGTGCCCGCCACGGTCTGGCTGCTGACCGCCGCGGTGTTTACCTTCGGCATCATCATTGCGTGGTTCAAGGACCTGCCGGATACCGAAGGCGACGCCGCCTACGGCATCCGCACCCTCTCACTCGTCAAGAACCGCAAATGGGTGTTCCGTACCGGGGCCATTTTGCTGCGGCTTACGCTTCTGGGCGTGGCTATCGTGGGCTGGCAACTGGACAACCTGCCACTTGCCCTCGGACAACTCGCCCTGCTGGCCGGATTCGAGTACCTGTGCCGCCGGCTGGACTTGGAGGAGCAGCCGTCCATCGCCCGCTTTTACCAGGGGGTGTGGGTGCTCTTCTTCCTGGAGTACGGGGTGTTTGCGGTCTTCGGGTAAGCGGCTATTGCATTACGAGCCGCACGTAGTTGTCGCTCATGTCCGCAACGTCCATGCTCCCGCCGGCGGAGTCGAGCAGGCGATCCAGCACGTCCTCCAGCGAGCACGTATGACGAATCTCCAGCACGCCGTTGCCGTCTTCCACCCGCTTGCTCACGCCGAGTACGTCGGGGAAGTCCTCTACGGAGGAAGCTACCGTGCGCAGGTCGCTGTATCCAAGCCCTTCGATCAGGATGGTGGAGCTGCTGCCTTCGACGAAGGTGGGCGGCGGCAGCGACTCCCGTTCCTCGGCCAGGATGGCCACCGCCTCGATGATGGCTTCCTCGGTGGCATCCGCCATAGCCTGGGAACTGAAGAACCCGGCCCCCACGCCGATGCCGCGGCCGCCGGCGCCACTTACGACGCCGATCTTGTTCTTCTTCTTGTCGATGGATTTAGAGACCAGGATCTCACCCGTACTGGTTTCGATGATCTGGATGATGAAGCCTACGTGGGCCTTGACCAAACCAGCACCGCCGATTCGACCACCGACCAGGGCTCCCAGCGCGCCGCCGCCCGCATTTTCCTTGAATTCGGTGACCTTGCCCGTAACGATCAGCTGGGCACCGGTGAGCGAGCCGATACTGGAAGCCGTACCGGGATCGACGCGGCCGGTGGTGGCAAAGTCCTGCTCGGCCAGAATGTCCTCGATCGTTTGCCGGTCCACCACGCGGTAGCAACCGGAATTGAGGAGTGCATTGGTTAACATATCCGCCATGCCGTTGCCGATACCGCTGGAGTTTGCGTCGGAGGCGTGGTAGTCGAAGCGGCTTACGGCTACGATATTTTTTTCGTCGCGCGGCAGATCACAGGACGCTATGACGATCTCTTCCTCGGCCTTCTGAGCCAGCAGGCCCGGAGCGAGGGAACAAAAAAAGAGCGTAAGTAAAAGTGTAGTGTAGTTCATAGTAAATGGGTGTAGCGTGGAAGTGAATACCCTGGTCTACGACGTACCTTCTCCCCTACCCTCCGGCGAGGGATTTCTGGAGGTAGCGGCGGAGGGAACGGGAACCGGATGAAATAGCCGGAAGGGGGAAGGGCTGCGCGAACGGCCCGTGAAATTGGAGTGGATTAGAAGGTTCGTCGGAATAGTGTGTTATGTCAAATATAATATTTGGCACCCATCCGGCAAATTATTCGCGCGGCTTATTTACCGGGCGCGGCCGCGGGTGCGATGGCCGCGGGGCTGACCGTCCTGCTCCCGGGTTCCCGCCTGTATTCCCGCCACCAAATCCACCGGCTGCGGCACCGGTCCGCAAGCTCGCTGTCGTCAACATCCGCAACCGATTATGAGAATAGTTATCCTTGCCCATTTCTTCGAGCCCTTTGCCGGGGCCTGGAGCTGATCACCTGTCAGTTGGTGCGGGAACTCGTCGCCCGCAACCACGACGTGGAGTTGTACGCCCGCGCCGACTCCTGCCCCACCCTGCCCGTGGTGCAGATGCTCTCGAAGGTGGCGATGCTGACCAATTTAGACGAGGGGGAGATTAACTAATCGGGCATAACCACCGACGAATTCGTCCAGACGGTTGCCTACCATGATGTGATGGCCCGCATCGCTGCCGGCGGCTACGACATCGTACACAACCATTCGTTGCACCACGTACCCAAGTTGCTCGGTAACGAGCGGGGGCGGTCCTTTATCACCTCCCTGCACCGGACAACACCAGACCGGGACGTCCGGCAGTAACCGGCAACGGCTGCTCTTTACCGACATGGCAGACATCGACCGCACGGTGTACAAAGGCATCGATCTGGACGGTTGGCAGCCCAGTTACGGTCCGAGAGAGGACTATTTCTTCTGGGCGGGCCGCATCTGTAATGAGAAGGCTCCGCACGACGCCATCGAAGCCTGCCGGCGGGTGGACGCGGCCTTCACGTAGCCGTAGCGTCCTGCCGGCGGATCGGTAAACTGGGGCAGAATCGTATTCAACCTCGCGGTCAAAAACCGCATTGTAGAGGAGCGCCGGATACCATTGCACCCGCGTCCGCGCCAGAAACTAACGTACATGACCCCACCCAAGCCCAAGAAAGAAACCCGTGCCCTCTCCCTGCACGGCGACACCCGCCACGACGACTACTACTGGATGAACCAGCGCGAGGACCCGGAGGTCATCGCCCACCTCGAGGCCGAAAACGCCTACTTTGAGGATCGTATGGCCCACCTTAAGGAAACGCAGGAGGCCCTGTTCCGCGAAATGCGCGGCCGCATCAAGGAGGACGACAGCAGCGTTCCCTACGCCAATCGCGGCTACGTCTACCAGACGAGCTACGAAACCGGCGATCAGTATCCCCGCTACTTCCGTCGCCCGGAGGCGGGTGGCGAGGAAGAACTCATGTTCGACGTGAACGAGATGGCCGAGCCCTACGATTACTACCACGTGGGCGGCATGGCCGTGAGCGACGACAACCGCTACGTGACCTACGGGGAAGACACCATCAGCCGCCGGATCTACACCATTCACATCAAGGATATGCTGACCGGACAGAACCTGCCGGACCAGATCCCCAATACCACCGGCGGAAGCGTCTGGAGCGCCGACGGGAAATATGTCTTCTACTCCGTAAAGGACGAGGCCCTGCGCCCCTACAAGATTATGCGCCACGAGCTGGGCACCGCGCCCCAGGACGACGTGACGATCTACGAGGAAACCGACGAAACCTTCCGCGCCTACGTGTACCGGAGTAAGTCTCGTAAGTACATCATCATCGGCTCCGCCCAGACGGTAAGTACCGAGTACCGCGTCCTGCCGGCCGACGACCCGCTGGGCGAGCCGCGGCTGTTCCAGCCCCGCGAACGCAACCTGGAGTACAGCATCGAGCACATCGACGACCGCTTCTACGTGCTGACCAACTACCAGGCCAAAAACTTCCAGCTGATGGTAACCCCCGAGGACGCCACCGGCAAGGAAAACTGGAAAACCGTGATCCCCAACCGCGACGACGTGCTGCTGGAAGGGCTCGACATCTTCCGCGACTACCTGGTCCTGAGCGAGCGGGCCAACGGGCTGACCAAGCTACGCGTGCGGCCCTTCGACGGGGAGGAGTATTACCTGGACTTCCCGGACGCCGCCTACATGGCCTACACCAGCACCAACCCCGACATCGAGACCGAGGTGCTGCGCTACGGCTACCAGAGCATGACCACCCCGCCGAGTACCTACGACTTCAACATGCGCACCCGCGAGCGTACCCTGCTGAAGCAGCACCCCGTGCTCGGCGACTTCAGCCCGGACAATTATACCAGCGAACGCGTGTTCTCCACCTCCCGCGACGGCACGCGGGTGCCCCTGAGCATCGTGTACCGCAACGGTACGCCGCGGGACGGATCGGCACCGCTGTTGCTCTACGCCTACGGCAGCTACGGCCACAGCCTGGACCCGAGCTTCAGCATCACGCGCCTGAGCCTCCTGGACCGCGGCATGATCTTCGTGATCGCGCACATCCGGGGCGGCGAGGAGATGGGGCGCCACTGGTACGAGGACGGCAAGCTGCTCAAGAAGAAGAATACCTTCAACGACTTCGTCGACGCGGCCGAGTACCTGATCGCCGAGCGGTACACGGCCGCCGACCGGCTGTACGCGATGGGGGGCAGCGCGGGCGGGCTGCTGATGGGCGCCGTGGCCAACCTGCGGCCGGACCTTTTCGCCGGCATCGTCTCCCAGGTGCCCTTCGTGGACGTGGTGACCACCATGCTCGACGACTCCATCCCGCTGACCACGGGGGAGTACGACGAGTGGGGCAACCCCAACGAGGAAGAGTATTACCACTACATCAAGAGCTATAGCCCGATCGACCAGGTGAAAGCAAAGGACTACCCCGCTATGCTGGTCACCACCGGCCTGCACGACAGCCAGGTGCAATACTGGGAGCCGGCCAAGTGGGTAGCCAAGCTGCGCGAACTCAAGACCGACGACAACGAGATCCTCTTCCACATAAACATGGAGGCCGGCCACGGCGGCGCTTCCGGGCGCTTCGACAGCCTGAAAGAGATGGCGCGCGACTACGCCTGGGTCCTGAGCCGGGCAGGCCTGCTGCGCGACTAGCCAAAAGCCCCGCCGCCGGAAAAATCGCGGCGCGGGGCGGTTAAATACGGGAAATGACGACTAATAGTCTTCGGGATCACATCATCCTGCGGCTCGCCACCAGGCGTTGCTGCAGAATCGGCTTGAGCTGTTCGGCGGCGGTCAGTACCAGCTCCTCGTTTGTCGGAAAGGGCAGCGGCTTGTTGCCTATGCGGCGGCGGGAGGATGGGGTCAGTGCGCGTCTGTCGCCCCGGAAGGTGCTGGCGTAGTGCTCGAATAGCGCCTCTGCGGTCAGGTCCTCACTGTCCACTACCCGCTGCTGGTGGAGGTCGTATAGCTCCATGCTGCCGGACACCAGCGCGGTCTTCTGCTGTAGCACCTCGAGGACTTCAGCCCGTACGATCACCGATTTGGGCTGCTTGATGTCGTTGCCGAGGGAGTCCTTGGCTACGTTACCGTTTTCGTCGAGCACGTATTCCTCGCCGTCCTTGATCTCCTTTTCGTCCACGTAGCTGCGTTCGGACAGCCGTTCCGGGCTGATCTGGATGTCGCGGATAACCAGTCGGGCGCGGTAGTCGTAGTCATCCTCGTCGCGGGGCTGCAGGTCGTAGATCCGCCAACGGTCGTCCATGTCGCTGGTCCGGATCCGGAGCAACTCGTCCTCGAAGCCCCGCGGCAGGATAGCTCCGCTCTGGTTTTCCACCCGCACCGCGACGTACACGCGTCCCAGTGCCTCGGCCTCCTGTAGCAGGTCGTGGGTATCCAGGTAATCGGGGCGGTAGCGCTGAACGGTTTCCAGGGTGAGGTAGGCTTCGCGGGCGGCCGCGCGGTCAACGCGGCGGCCGTTTTCCAGTAGTTCGTTTGCCTCGGCGTAGAGTTGCTTGGCAGCGCGGTCCTCGGCTTCGATCACCAATTCCTCGGCGCGCACGAAGCGAAACTCGGCCTTCCGGCCATTCTTATCGTAGAGCGGCAGCAGGGGACGCAGGGCATCCTGCCGGCGCCGGATGTTGTCGTAGATGGCGTGGACCTCCGTCCAGTCGGTCGCATTGCCGCGCTTCATGTACTCGGCGCGGTTCACGTCGCGCTCATTGGCGCGGTTGACCGCCTCCTCCAGGGCAGCCACCAGTTTGGGGTTCTTCTTGTCTTTGCCGGTGATGCGGCGCTGGGCGAGGGCCATGGCCCGTTCGTAATTGCCGGACTCCACCATCGCATCTACCGAACGGCAGGACGGAACGGTGAGGAACAGCGTTCCCAGCATGAGCAACAGGGCGTATGCGTGCGGGGCTTTCATGTTTAGTCGTCTGGTTTACACCAAAACTAGTCCCCGCAAAACCGAATTGTGTGATAATAGAATTAAAGCCGCTTAAGATTTGTTAAGGAAAACTTCGGCCAGCATGCAGCGGGCGCTACCTCCACCGTACCGCTCGATGGTCCCCAGGTCCGCGTGCACGATGCGCATGCCCGCGGGTTCCATCAGGGCATCACGCTGTGCCGGGTCGAGACTTTCGAAGGCCGCGGTCGACATGATCCACACGGGACCGTCCGGCGTAACCGCCTCCAGGGCGTTGCCCGCAAAACGGTCGACCTGCTCCAGCGACAGCCCGACGATCCGCTTGCCGGACAGCAAGAGGCTTTCGGTAAGTTTGGTCTTTTCGGCCGGATCGCGTACGGCGTCGAGACATACCAGGACGTCACGGGACCCGATGGCCATCATCACGTTGGTGTGGTAGATGACCTCCCCGTCGGCATCGTGGCCGTGGAAGGTGACGGGCTTGTAGTCCATACGGGTACACCAGCGGTGGACGGCCTCCAGGGTGCAGCGCTGGGAGAGGCAGGCGTAGGCCATCCGCTTTTGGCGGTCCAGCAGAAGGCTACCGGTACTTTCCAGAAACAGCCCCTCCCCTGCCCAGTCCGCCAGGTCGACGTACTGCTCTACCGTAAAGTGCTCCTCCAGGTAGCGCAGAATGTCCTCCCGCCGTTCCATGCGGCGCTGGGGCCAGTAAACCGGGTAGGTGATCACCGTGCCGGCCGCGTCGGTGGAAAACCAGTTGTTGGGGAATACGGCGTCGGGCTTGACCGGTCGGGGCGTGTCCTCCATGACGTGGGCGGTGACGCCGGCGCGGCGTAGCAGGGCTACGAAGGCATTGAACTCTTCGACGGCCCGCTGGCCGATGGTGGTGAAGCTTTCATTGGCTACGGGCTGCTGAAAGGAATTGTCGGCGACGGTTTCGCTGGCGCGGGCGAAGTTGGCGGGGCGGACGAGGAGGAGGTGGTTGGTGGTTTGCATGAATTCGGTTGGGACCACGCTAAGGTGCGAAGTGAAAACGAAACGCGGAAAGCCCGGGGGCACGCATTGCTTACCTTGCGTAAAAGTCAGGTAAATGAAGTACTTCCCCCTGTTGCTCCTGGTCCTTCTCGGCTGCCGCGAAACGCCCCGTGTCGATTACGAAGCCCAGAAGAGTGCCTCCTTCCCCACCGCCGCCATTGCCGGCCCCCACCCCCTCGCTACCCAAACCGGGCTGGAAATACTCCGCCGCGGTGGAAACGCGATCGACGCCGCCGTAGCCATGCAACTGACCATGGCGGTCGTGTTCCCGCGGGCGGGCAACATCGGCGGGGGCGGCTTCCTCGTTTACCGGCCTGCCCAGGGAGAACCCGTCACGCTCGACTACCGCGAGATCGCCCCGGCCGCGGCGGGCCGCGACATGTACCTGGATTCCCTGGGCGACGTGACCGACGGACTCAGTACGCGGGGACACCTGGCGGTAGGCGTTCCGGGTACGGTAGCGGGTATTGTTGCCATGCACGAGCGCTTTGGCTCCCTGCCGTGGGCGGAACTGGTACAGCCGGCCATCGATTTTGCGCGCGACGGCTACCGCTTGAGTGAGTCCGAGATCGGCCGCCTCAAGCGCTACCACGCCGACTTTGCGGAATTCAACGAATCGACCCCCTTCAGCGATAGCAGTATGGTGGCGGGAACGCAGGTGCAACAGCCGGACCTGGCCGCCACGCTGACCCGGATCCAGGCGGAAGGCCACGCCGGGTTTTACGAAGGTGAAACCGCGGACCTCATCGTCGCGGAAATGGAAAGCGGCGGCGGACTCATCACCCGGGAGGACCTGCGAAACTACGAAGCGAAGTGGAAGGCGCCAATCACGAAAGATTACCGCGACTACCGCCTGATTTCCATGCCCCCGAGCAGCAGTGGAGGCATCGCCCTGGCCCAGATGGTGGAGATGGTGGAGCCCTACCCCCTGGACGATTACGGCTTCCAGTCGGTGCGTTCCGTACAGGTGATCGCCGAAGCCATGCGCCGGGCCTACGCCGACCGGGCCGAGTACCTGGGCGACGCGGACTTCTACCCCGTCCCCGTCGACAGCCTACTCAGTGACGACTACCTGAAAGCACGGATGTCGGATTTTCGCTGGGACTCCGCCGGCACCAGCGATAATATCGCGGCCGGTCAGGTAGCCATGAAGGAGAACTTCGAAACGACCCACATCAGCATCGTCGACAGCCTCGGCAACGCCGTATCCATCACCACCACCCTCAACGGCAACTTCGGCAGCAAGGTGATGGTCGACGGCGGCGGCTTCTTCCTCAACAATGAGATGGACGACTTCAGCGCCAAACCCGGCGTTCCCAACATGTTCGGGCTAGTCGGAAAGGAGGCCAACGCCATTCAGCCCGGCAAGCGGATGCTGAGCAGCATGACGCCGACCATCGTGGAAAAAGACGGAAACCTCTTCATGGTCCTCGGCGCCCCGGGCGGATCGACCATCATCACCGCCGTCCTACAGACCTTCCTCAACGTAGCCGAGTACGGCATGACGTTGCCCGAAGCGGTGGACGCGCCCCGCTTCCACCACCAGTGGCTACCCGATGAGATCCTGTACGAGAAGGACGCCCTGGGCGGTGGCGTGCTGGACAGCCTGCAGGAACTTGGCTACACCTTCCGGGAGGTCAATAGTATGGCCGTCATCAAGGCCGTGCAGGTGTTACCCGATGGCAGCCTACAGGCCGCGGCCGATCCGCGGAATCCGGACGATGACGTGGAAGGGTATTAGAGACTAGGCTAACAGCCCTCACCGGGGGCCGCAGGAAGGCGGGCGCCGGCAAGCCTGAGCAGGCGCTTTTCAAAATCGGGTACATTCAGTCCCGTACCGGGATCCGTTCCGGGAGCAGCGGGTCTTCCCCTGATCTCGAAGGTGCCGTCCGGGAAAATCTTATTGTGCTTCTTGAAGTAGTCGACCGTGGATACGTCGATTTGGAAAACGTGTTTGCCGTAGTTCGTCGCATTTTTTTCCAGTCTGCTCTGGTAGTAGTGGGCAAAATCACCCGGGGAGTAGTTCTGCAATTCATCGTTAGCGACCCGCTGCCCGTCGATCCAGACGCCGTAGGTCGTTGGATCCTTCCACGCTTGCAGGGTTGCGGCGGAGGGAGGATTGGGCTGCGCGGGTTTGATCTTTTCCCAGAAGTCGGGAATCGGCGGTGGCGGCGGAATCGTGTCGGCAGGGACTACAGCCGCAGCGACCACCCGGGGCGGGGCTGCGGACGCAATCGGGGCCGCAGGTTCGGCGGGGGGGGCGGCAGCGACGGCGCGATCTCCGAGGAAAAGGGCGGTAGCGATGCCGATGCCGGCCACCAGGGTGTAACGGGCGAAGCGGCTGGCCGGAGAGGGGGTGACAGATTTCATCATGGCAAAGCGTTTTTTAGTGATCGAAAAGCCGGCCGGACTGGCCAGGTAGGAAGCCGCGGATGCGGGGCGGAGGGTATCCAGCAGCGTTTGCTGGTAAGCCGCTGCTGGATACCCCCGGTCGAGGACCGCGCGGTCGGCAAGTAATTCGTGGTTGGCGGCAACCGCGCGCCCATAGACCAGCAGCAGCGGGTTCCACCACCAGATAATTCGCAGGCCGGCCACCAACAGGCGATCGACGGAGTGTAGCTGCCGGGCGTGGGCCGCCTCGTGGATGAGCACGGCGGAATGCGCCGCCGCTTGCCGACCGTGAAAGACCCACCGCAGGAAGGTATGGGGGGGCGTGGTATCGTCCAGAATGACCTCGGTGAACCTGTCCCGACGATGGCGAGTACCCCGTTTGAGGCGGGAGGCGACGCCGCGCAGAAAGGCGAGGAGGCGTAGGGTAGAAAAAAGGACGCCGGTGAAATACACCGTCCATAGCAATGCCGGAAACCAGTACGAGTTGGTACCGGCGGGCAAGTCACTTACCGGGACTTGCGGAGCCCCTTCCCCGGTCAGGGGCTCTACAATAAGTGGCGTGGCGGTAAGCAAGGGTTCAGTCGCGGCGGCCGGGTAAACCGGCAGGACGGGAATCACGAAGCTTGCCAGCAAGGTGATCAACAGGTAGCCCCGCTTAACTTGGCCCACCGGCAGCCGGTCGAGCAGCAAGTAGTAGCCCGCCAGGAGGACGAACTGGGCAGCAAATGCATGGGTGAGGTAGGTCCAGTCGATCATTGCTTCCGGTCGATTTGGTCCTTGATCATCCGTTGCAGTTCTTCCAGTTCTTCCTGCGAGAGCTCGGCCTGTCCCGTCAGCAGGGAGGCGAACTCCAGGGGTGAGCCCCCGAAAAACTGGTTAACCATACCCCTGATACGGCGGCCGAAATACGCCTCCTTGGTGACCTTGGGGAAGTACTGCCGGCTGTTGCCGTGGTTCTCGTAGCCCACCAGATCCTTGTCGATCATCCGGCGCAGCAGGGTTGCCACGGTGGTCTTCGCGGGCCGGGGCTCCGGCAACTCATCCAGGAGCTCCTTCATGTAGGCGCGCCGGAGCTTCCAGAGATGCTTCATCAGGCCTTCCTCAGCGGCGGTAAGTTCGGGCAGTGACATTTGTAGTTGTTGTTCTACAAATGTAGTACGAAGCGACCAAAAATGCAAACGGGCCGGTGCGGAAGTTCCGCCCGGCCCGTTCGTTGACGTTGTAGCCTACTTTAGTCGGCCCAGCGCCTCGTCGATCCGGCGGACGGCCTCCTTCAGCTGCTCCTCGCTGGCAGCGTAGCTGATGCGCAGGCAGTCGGGCGCACCGAAGGCGTCGCCGGTCACCGTGGCTACGTGGGCGTTCACGAGCAGGTAGGCGGCAAGGTCGTCGGCGTCGTTGACGGTGGTTTCGCCGTCGGACTTACCGAAGAAGTGGCTTACGTCGGGGAAAATGTAGAAGGCACCCTGGGGGCGGTTCACCTTCAGGCCCTCGATCTTCTCCAGTCCCTCGATAATCAGTTCGCGGCGGCGCGCGAAAGCTTCCTTCATGGCGATGGTGGGCCCGAGGTCGCTGTTGAGGGCGTGGGCGCCGGCGGCTTGCGCGATGCTGTTCGCTCCACTGGTGTTTTGTCCCTGCAGCTTATTGCAGGCGTCGGCAATCTCCTGCGGGGCACCGAGGTAGCCCAGGCGCCAGCCAGTCATGGCAAAGCCTTTCGAAAAGCCGTTGACGGTGATGGTACGGTCCTTTACTTCGGGGCAGTTGCCGATGCTGGCGTGCTTCCCGACGAAGTTGATGTGCTCGTAGATCTCGTCGGATACCACGTAGACGTGGGGATAATCGGCCAGCATCTTGCTGATTGCGGCCAGTTCCTCCGCGGAGTACACCGAACCCGTGGGGTTACAGGGCGAAGAGAAGAGGATGAACTTGGTCCGGTCGGTGATGGCCGCCGCGATCTCGTCTGGGTTCACTTTGTAGTCGCGGTCGATGCCGGCGCCCACGATCACGGCCTTACCGCCGGCAACTTCCACCATGGCGGAGTAGCTGACCCAGAAGGGACCGAGAATGACGGCCTCGTCGCCGGGGTTCAGCATGGCGTAGCATACGTTGGCGATGCTCTGCTTGGCGCCGGTGCTGACTACGATCTGTGAGGGGGCGTAGTCCAGTCCGTTCTCCCGCTTGAACTTGTCCGAGATCGCCTTGCGCAGCTGGGCGGTGCCGGGCACCGGGGTGTACTTGGTTTCTCCGGCGTCCAGCGCCCGCTTGGCGGCGTCCTTGATGTGCTCGGGGGTATCGAAGTCGGGCTCGCCGAGGCTCAGGCTGATTACGTCGTGGCCCTGGGCCATTACCTCCCGGCCGAGCTGGGCCATGCGCAGGGTGGCTGACTCTTCCATGGAAGTGACGCGGTCGGAAAGCGGTGAGGTTGCGGTAGTAGATGCCATGGGATACGTATGCGGTTTTTTGGGACCGTGAAGATACGCGCGACGGACCGCCCGCTCCCGTTTCCGGCACGTAAAGGCCGGCCAAATTTTGGGTTTACTGGAACCGCCAAGGCTATCTTGCCGTCCCGCGGCCGTCTCCGGGCCACGCTTACCCACACTACTTCGATCATGTCAGGCATTTCCATCAGTTCGTTCAAGCCCCGGCTCAGTTTCTGGGAGATCTGGAATATGAGTTTCGGTTTCCTCGGTATCCAGTTCGGCTTCGCCCTGCAGAATGCCAACGTCAGCCGCATCTTCGAAACCCTGGGGGCCTCCCCCGACGAACTGCCCATCCTGTGGCTGGCCGCCCCGGCCACGGGCCTGCTGGTACAGCCCGTTATCGGCTACTACAGCGACCGCACCTGGAGCGAGCGCTGGGGCCGCCGCCGCCCCTTCTTCGCCGTGGGCGCCATCCTGGCCACGGTGGCGCTGTTCCTGATGCCCAACTCCACCGCCCTCTGGATGGCGGTCATCATGCTGTGGCTACTCGATGCTTCGATCAACATCAGCATGGAGCCCTTTCGGGCCTTCGTGGGAGATATGCTGCCCAATTCCCAACGGACCACCGGCTTCGCCATGCAGAGCTTCTTCATCGGTACCGGGGCCGTGATCGCCTCCGCCCTACCCTATATGTTCACCAACTGGTTCGGCCTGACGAACACCGCGCCGGAGGGCGCCATCCCCGATTCCGTGCGGTGGTCGTTCTACCTGGGGGGACTGGCGTACTTCGCCGCCGTGATGTGGACCGTCTTCAAGTCGCGCGAATATCCGCCCGACGACCTCGCGGCCCTGCGGCGGGAGAACGCTGACCGGGGGATTTACGACGGCCTCAAGGAATCGTTCCTGGGGATTTTCCACATGCCAAAAACCATGGTGCAGCTGTCGGCCGTGCAATTCTTCTCCTGGTTCGCGCTGTTTGCGATGTGGATTTACATGACCCCCGCCGTCACCAACTTCATCTACGGTGCCACGGATACCCGGTCGGCGCTATACAACGAGGGGGCAGACTGGGTAGGCATTTGCTTCGCGGTCTACAACGGCGTCGCGGCCCTGGTGGCCTTCCTGTTGCCCATGCTGGCGAAGGTGCTCAACCGCAAGCTGACCCACCTGATCTCCCTCCTCTGCGGCGCGGTGGGGCTCGGCAGCATCTACGTCATCGACGACCCCAACCTCCTGCTGCTCTCCATGGTGGGGGTGGGCATCGCCTGGGCCAGTATCCTGTCGATGCCGTACGCGATCATCAGCAGTATCCTGCCGCCCAACAAGATGGGCTACTACATGGGTGTGTTCAACTTTTTCATCGTCATCCCGCAGATCGTCGCCGCGGGCCTCCTCGGCTTCATCCTGAGTACCTTCTTCGGCAACGTTTCCATTTACGCCATCCTGATCGGCGCGGCCTCCTTTACCCTGGCGGCCGTGCTCTGTTTGATCGTCGACGACAACGACGTGGACGTGGACTTCGGTCCGCCCCCCGCCGCCGGCGAGCCGATCACCTAGCGGACGCCCAGCCACTCCGGCACGAAGATCACCACCACGAGCAGGAGGGCCTGGATGACCAGGAACGGAATGATGCCGCGGTACAGGTGCCCCGTGGTCACGCCCGGCGGCGCCACCCCCTTGAGGTAGAACAGCGAAAAACCGAAGGGCGGCGAGAGGAAGCTCGTCTGCAGGTTGATGCCCAGGAGGATGCCTAGCCAGATCAGGTCCGTCCCGTAAGCCACGAATACCGGCGTTACCACCGGGACGATGATGAATACGATCTCGATGAAGTCGATGAAGAAGCCCGCCAGAAACACCACGACCATGACCAGTGCCAGGAACTGATATTCCGGCAGGTCACTGCGCTCGATCAGCCCGACCAGAAACCGGTCGCCCCCCAGCTCCCGGAAAACCAGGGAAAAGGTAGTAGCCCCCAGGAGGATCATGAAGACCATACTCGTCAGGTGGGTCGTATCCCGGCAGACGGTGCGCACGGTCGGCCAGTCCAGCCGGCCCTGCGTCCACGTGAGCAGCACCGCACCCGCGGCCCCGACCCCCGCCGCCTCCGTCGGGCTGGCCACGCCGGCCAGGATGCTGCCGAGGACTGCCACGATCAACAGCAGGGGAAGCAGCAGGCTGTGAACGACGCTCAGCAGGAGGGCGCGATCCCACGGCACGGCGGCTTCCCGGGCGGGAAATTTGCCGGGCCGGAGTAGGCCAAGCAAGAGAATGTACGCGATGTAGAGCCCCACGAGGAGCAAGCTGGGATACAGCGCCGCGTGAAACAGTCCGCCCACGCTGACCTGCAGCACGCTGCCCAGCAATACCAGCACCACCGACGGGGGAATGATCTGCCCGAGCGTACCCGAGGCGGCGATCACCCCCGTCGCCAGGGCCGGCGGATAGCCCTGCCGCAGCATGGGTGGCAGACTGATCAGTCCCATAGTGATCACGGTCGCCCCCACGATGCCCGTGGACGCCGCCAGGAGGGCCCCGACGACCACCACCGAGACCGCCATGCCGCCCCGTACCCGGCCGAAGAGCCCGGCCATGCTGGTCAGCATGCGCTCAGCCAGCCCGCTCTTTTCCAGCATGATGCCCATGAAGACGAAGAGGGGCACCGCCAGCAAAACGGAGTTGTCCATCACCCCCATGACCCGGTTGGGCAGCAGGGTCAGCACGTTGGGGTCGAGGAAACAGAAGGCGTAGATCAGGCTGAGCCCTCCCAGCGTGAAGGCTACCGGATATCCGTAGAGGACCAGCAGAAAGATGCTCACGAACAGGATGAGCGCCACTACGGCCAGGCTCATGTCTCGGTAGTTTCCGGGGCACCCGTAGCCGCCCGGTAGCACTCCGCGAGGCCTTGTAATAGCAGCAGCGCGGCTGCGAGCGGCACGACCGACTTGATCGGGAAGTAGAAGGGAATACCGTTGGGATTAGGGCTGCCCTCCCCCGATCGCCAGGCCTCCAGGGCGTAGTATCCGCTGTAGTAGAACAGGACCGCCGCCCAGGGAAGCAGGAAAATAAGCCCGCCCACAAGGTTGACCGTACGCTGGTCACGCGGACGGAAGTTCTCGTAGAAGAGGTCGACCCGCACGTGGCGGTCTTGCTGCAGCGCGTAGGGAATACCCAGCAGGAAGATGAGGGCGAAGAGGTGCCACTCCAGTTCGATGACCCAGGCGGCGGTCAGGGAGAAAAACCACCGTAGGAGTACGTCAACCACTACCACTACGATCAAGACCAGGTTCAGGTAGCCGGCCCCACGGCCGATGGCCGCGACCAGGGCCTCGATAGCGGTCAAGAGGCGGTTCACGGCAGGTGCAGGAGTTGACGGGCGGATGCTTGCGGATCTGGCGACGTCAGATCGACCGGAGTGAGATCCGGAGTGGCCTTGCGCTCGGCGTAGTGGGCGTAGGCCTTGTCGTAGTAGACCAGGGCGACCCGGGCCGCGGCCGCGTAATTCTCCTCCTCAAGGGCGGTGAGCGCGGTCTGCAGGTGCTGTCCTCCGAGCTTCTTGCGTAGGCGCTGGAAGGCGGCGGCGAGCAATTCGGTGGAAAAGCCGGCGTAGTCCTCGACGAGGTTGCGGACGCGCCACTCCTCGGGCTGCCGCAACTCGACTACGGGTGCGGCGATAAGGCGCTCGTAGAATACCTCTGGCTGGCAGACGGTACCGATCATGCGGCTTTCGTCCTCTACCCATACCGTGGCCCCCCGTGGGATACGGAAGAGCGACGCAAAGAGGCGGTTCTCGAATTCCTCGCTGCTGGGCTGTGGGTCCTCGCCGAGGGCGCCGAAGGAAGACCCCTTGTGGTGGGCCAGTCCCTCAAGATCCACCACCTCGGCCCCGGCGTCGCGCAGGGCATGTAGAATGCGGGTCTTGCCGGACCCGGTCGGTCCGCTCAGTACGCGCAGGCGGTGGTGCTCCTCCCCCAGCCACGCACGGGCGTAGGCCCGGTAGGCCTTGTAACCGCCCGTGAGCTGCCGGACCTTGAAGCCGGCCTGTTCCAGGAGCCAGGCCACGCTGGCGCTGCGTTGTCCGCCCCGCCAGCATTGTACCACGACGCGGCCTTCGGGGGCGGCGGCGCGGGCCGCCTCGACGAGGGGGCGCATCTTGGTTCCGGCGATCTCCAGGCCCCGCAGCAGGGCGGCCTCGGGGCTGGACTGCTTGTAGAGGGTACCAACCTCGGCGCGCTCCTCGTCGGAGAACAGGGGGAGGGAAACGGCACCGGGGGCGTGGCCCTGGGCGTACTCACCGGGGCTACGGACATCCAGCAGCACCGGACGGGAAGCTTCCCCGAAAAATTCCCGTGCGGTAAGCGTTTGCATGAATCGGCGAGGTATGGGCGAGAGCGAAAGATACCAAAAAAGGCAGCTTACCTTTGCGGCCATGCGGATAGCCATCTTCTCCCGCGGCCCCGGCCTGTACAGCACCCGCCGCCTCGTAGCCGCCGCCACGGCACGCGGCCACGCAGCTGACGTGATCGACCACGCCCTGTGCAGTCCCTTCCTGGCGGGGCGCAAATCCACCCTCCTGCATAACGGATCGCCGCTGGAGCTGCCCGACGTGGCCATCCCCCGTATCGGCGCCAACATCACCACCCGCGGAGTGTCCCTGATCCGGCAACTCGATGCCCTCTCCGTGCCGCACACCCTGTCGCCCGATGCCCTACTGCTGGCCCGCGACAAGATGAGCTGCCTGCAGGTGCTCGCCGGTGCCGGCATCGACGTACCGCGCACGGTGCTCTGCTTCTCCGCCTGGGAGGCACGGCAGGTGGCGCGACGGCTCGGGCCCTTCCCGGTGGTCGTCAAGCTACTGGAAAGCACCCACGGCGTAGGGGTAGCCCTGGCCCATAACCTGCACCAGCTCGACCGGGTGGTGGAGGGTTTTCTGCAACTGCAGGACCGCGTGCTGATCCAGGAATACATCCGCGAAAGCAAGGGTTGCGACCAGCGGGCCTTCGTGGTAGGCGATGAGATCGTGGCCGTGATGGAGCGCCGCGCGGCGCCCGGGGAGTTTCGCGCCAATATCCACCGGGGCGCCAGCGCCGTACGGATCGAGCTCGACGATGCTTCCCAGGAGCTGGTCCGCTTCACGGCCCGCACGATCGGCGTGGAAATAGCGGGGGTCGACCTGATCCAGAGCCGACGCGGACCGCTGGTCATGGAGGTCAACGCCAGCCCGGGCCTGGAAGGCATCGAGGGGGCTACCGAAGTAGACATCGCCGGGGCCATCATCCGGCACGCAGAGCAAAAGATATGAGTGACATTTCCCCCCTGGCCCTGGCCAATGGCGAGTTTTATCCCGGGCAGTCAGGCACCGTGGAGCTGGTAGCCGGACAACTGCCGAGCGGCAACCCGGTTTCGATCCGGGCCCACGTGTTCCGCAGCTTTCGTCCCGGGCCGACCATCCTGCTGTTGGCGGGCGTGCACGGTGACGAGATCAACGGCGTGGAAATCCTGCGGCGGTGCCTGCGCACCCGGACCTTCGAGCATCTCATCTCCGGTACGGTGGTGGTCGTCCCCCTGCTGAACGTGTACGGCTTCAACAACTTCAGCCGCGACGTCCCCGACGGCAAGGACGTGAACCGCAGCTTCCCCGGCACCAGCAGCGGCTCCCTGGCCAGCCGCATCGCCGCCGGCCTCAGTAAGAACCTGCTGGCCCACTGCGACCTGGCTGTCGACCTGCACACCGGCGGGCGCGGACTTTTCAACTACCCCCAGATCCGCTACTCTCCCGGCGACGAAACGGCCGAGGCCGCCGCGCTCGCCTTCAATCCACCGGTGGTCCTGGCAAGTAAGGCTCCCTCAAAATCACTGCGCAGATCGGCCCATAAATCGCTCGGGCTCAGTGTACTGACCTACGAAGGCGGAGAAAACCTGCGCTACGACGGGCATAGTATCCAGGAGGGCCTGGCCGGCATCAAGCGCCTTTTATACGACCGCGACATGCTCAAGCGCCCTTGTAATGCCCTCACCGACCGCTCCCCCGTGCGCCTCGTCGCCAGCAGCTGGGTCCGCGCCAGCCGCGCCGGACTATTCCAGTGGAGCAAGCGCAGCGGCTACCCCGTTCGGAAAGGTGAACCCATCGGTATGATCTTTGATCCCCACGGCGTCAAGCCCAACAAGCGCATCCTTTCCCCCCGGGAAGGCTTCATCATCGGGCATAACAACTCGGCACTGGTGAGTCAGGGGGATGCTCTTTTTCATATTGGGTATTAGTTGTTGCGTTGGTGCGTTGGTGCGGTTGCGCGCAGGACTCCTGTCGCTTGCTTCGCTCGCGGCTGTTGTTGAGTCGCTGGTTGGTGAGTTGTTGCGTTACTGAGTTGTTGAGTTGCGCGTAGTTTGCCTGCCGCTTGCTTCGCTTGCGATGGTTGCGGGAGTGGCTTCTGTCGGAATCTTTGTATCTCGTCTTGCCGTCCGAAGCAGGTCTTGTGCTGAAATTGCGAAGTGGCGCGTTCAATGACAAAAATCAGATCCAATCGGTCCGCCCAACTATGAGCGCGAGCCCATTAAGATACTAAAAGTAAATCCGCCACGTATCAGAACCCAAAGCGAAGCAAAAAGCAAGCAAAACGTGAATACAATGCCACAACCCACCCACCCGAGCAAAGCGAGGGGCAAATGAAACCCCGGCAAACGCAACAACCCACCTACCCGAGCAAAGCGACGGGCAAATGAAATCCCGGCAAACGCAACAACCCAAACCCGCAACAACGCAACAACCAAAATGGTAACCGTAACCAACCTCACCAAAACCTACGGAGAACAGCGCGCCGTAGACGACATCAGCTTCACCGCCCGGTCCGGGGAGGTACTGGGGTTCCTGGGTCCCAACGGTGCGGGGAAGACCACGACCATGAAGATCCTCACCTGCTACCTGAGCCAGAGCAGCGGCACGGCAGAAGTGTGCGGCCACGACGTGCAGGAGGACAGCCTGGCTGTGCGGCGGTGCGTGGGGTACCTGCCGGAGCACAACCCTCTCTACCCCGATATGTACGTGCGTGAATACCTCAAATTCGCTGCCGATGCCAACGGCATCCGGCGACCGCGGGCGCGCATCGACGAGCTCGTCACCATGACGGGACTGGAACGGGAAGCCAACAAGCAAATCGGCGCCCTCTCCAAGGGCTACCGGCAGCGGGTGGGATTGGCGCAGGCCTTGCTGCATGACCCCGAGGTACTGATCCTCGATGAACCCACCAGCGGCCTGGACCCCAACCAGTTGGCGGAGATCCGGCAACTGATCCGCCGGCTCGGCCAGGAGAAGACCGTGATCTTCAGCACCCACATCATGCAGGAAGTGCAGGCGATTTGCGACCGGGTGGTCATCATCGACCGCGGACGACTGGTGGCCGACGATCCCATCGAGCGGCTGCAACGCAGGCTTAGTGGCAGCAGCTCCCTCCTGGTGGAGTTTGACCGCGACGTGGTGCCCGACCGGTTGGCGACCATTGCGGGAGTCACCTCCGTAGAGGCGGGTAAACGCGCCCGTACGTACCGGCTGCTGCTGGCTCCGGGAGCGGACCCACGCGCCGATGTCTTCCGCTTCGCGGTGGCCAACGACCGCGTCCTGCTGGGCCTCTCGCGGGAGGAACTGAGCGTGGAGGAAGTCTTCCGCGCACTGACCGCCGCCGGTTAACCGTACCTTTGTTCGTGATGAAGTGGATCCTGCTCCTGCTACTCCTGCCCTGCCTGCTCCCCGCCCAGTCTCCCGAAGCCTACGGACCGGACTACCGGTTCCGTGACGGGGTTTACCTCACCCACGAGGCCCTGCTGGCCAACCAACCCGACGTGGAATGGTCGGAGATTGCCGGGGAGATGGTCCAGCTCAGTGAGGACCACCGCGTTCAGATCGACGGATACGGGTATAAGTCCGGTAACGACCGCGGCACGCCCTACGCTATCGCCCTGGACGGCCTTCCCTACCTGTTTGTACAGGTCGACGGACGGCGGGGCTTTTCCGAATTCGCCGGCCTGCTGCGGCCCGGCCGCTACCCCACCGTGGCCTACGACACCACCGTAAACCTGCGCCGCCTTATGAAGGCCTACAATCCCGCCAACGGAAAACCCTTCCGCGAAGGCTACGTGGAGCGGCAGCGGCGGGAGCGGATCACGCGCATTCTTGACATGGACACGGGTACGCTGCGCCCCCTCGACCGCGCCACCGTTCTGCTACTGGTGCGCGACGAGCGCGACCTGCGGAGCGCCCTCGAACAGACACCCGACGCCACGACCGACAAATTGCTGCGGGCCCTCGAAATATACAATTCCCGTCACCCGTTGCTTCTGCCCGCGCCACCCGCCCAACGCTGATGACCGCTATATTTCGCAAGGAGATAAATGCCTTTTTCTCGAGCCTGATCGGCTACGTGGTCATCGCGGTGTTTCTGGTGGTCACGGGCCTCTTCCTCTTCGTGTTTCCGGAGACCAGCCTGCTGACCTACGGCTACGCCACGCTGGGTCCCTTCTTCACCCTGGCACCGAATATTTTGCTGTTCCTCATCCCGGCGGTGTGCATGCGGGCCTTTGCCGAGGAACGGCAGACGGGTGCTATCGAGCTGCTGGTCACGCGGCCGCTGCGCGACGTCGAGATCGTGCTGGGCAAGTTCCTCGCCTGCCTCGCGCTCGTCGTGATCGCCCTCCTCCCCACCGGCCTGTACTACTTCACCATCTACCAGCTCGGGGCGCCGGAGGGCAACATCGACGTGGGGGGTACCATCGGCAGCTACGTCGGGCTCCTCTTTCTGAGCATGGCCTTCGTGGCCATCGGCCTGTTCGCCAGCTCGCTGACCAGCAACCAGATCGTGGGCTTCCTGCTTGCGCTGGCGCTTACCTTCTGGTGCTACTTTGGCTTCGACTACCTGGCTTCCCTGCCGGTATTCTACGGGAACGGCGACGCCTTCATCAGCGGGCTGGGTATGGAGGACCACTTCCGGAGCCTGGGACGTGGGCTTATCGACAGTCGCGACGTGGTATACTTCCTCAGCATCACCGCCTTCTTCCTGTTGCTCACCGTCCTCAGTCTGGAACGCCGTAAGTGGTAGCCGGCCAGTGACGACCACCCCCCAATGTTAACTCAAGGTTAAGAATTGCAAACTGGTACGTACGACTAGTGGCCGGTCGACTAGTCGACCGGCCACTAGTCGACCGGCGACTCCTTTGGCGCGGCGACTGCTAGGCGGCGGCGGCACGCGGGTGCAGCGCTAACCGGCGGCGGCCGGCAGTATGCAGGTGGCTACCGCCCCGGCCGGCAGGGTGACCGGATAGGTCCTATCCGCTACCCGCAGGATTAAGGACCGCGCTTCTTCTCCATCGTTCAGCAGTAAGACGACCACTTTACCGGAAGGCGTGATGTACGCCACGTTGGGCAGTCCCGCGGGTACATCGGAACCGATACGTACCGACCCCGGCGGCACGAAACGGCTGGAATGGGCCACGTTGTAGTAGGCCGTGTTGCGGTGCACCGTACCGTCTTGTATGGTAAGCGCGCCTAGGCAGCGGGTACACCCCCCGGGCGTGTGCGGGTCCTGGTCAGCGTCGGCCGCGAGGTTCCACTCCAGTACGGTTTCCGACCAGTTGCGCGGGGCCCCGATGAAAAGTTCACGGACGTGCCACCGCAGATCCTCGGCAAAGTTGCCGGGCGCTCCGATCCACTGCTCGGTGAAGTAGAGGTGCTTGTTCGGGTAGGCCGTATGGACCTCGCTCAGGGCGTCTATCTCCCCGCCGTATAGGTGGAAGGCGGAGCCGTCCACGTACGGCCGAGCGCGGTCATCGGCCAGTACGGTGAGGGGGTAGTCGGGTCGGTCCGCGTTGTGGTCGTACACCACGATCCGCGTATCGACGTCAGCGGCCGCGAAGGCGGGCCCGAGGTGCTCGCCGACGAAGGTAGCTTGGTCCTCGGCCAGCATCAGGAGGCTGGGATTGTTGCCCGGGTGCAACGGCTCGTTCTGCACGGTGACGGCGTCGATCCGGATGCCCTCTCCAGCCATACCCGTCACGTAGCGTACGAAGTAATCGGCGTAGGCCGGGTAATATTCGGGCAACAGGCTGCCGCCCTTCGAGTTGCCGTTGTCCTTCATCCAAACCGGGGGTGACCACGGGGAAGCCATGATGCGCAGGTCGGGGCGAATTGCCAGGATCTCACGCAACAGCGAAATCAGGTGACGGCGATCCGCGTCGAGGGAAAAGTGCATCAGCTGCGGGTCGGTCTCCCCGGCGGGCCGGTCGTCGTAGCTAAATACCTCCGCGTCCAGGTCGGAAGCTCCCAGGCTCACCCGCAGGTAGCTAACGCCGATGGCCTCCGGTCCGTCGCCGAAGAGTTCGTCCAGCAGGGCCCGGCGGCGGCGCGCGGGGAGCTCGTGGATCAGTTGCGCACTCCCGCCGGTGAGGGTGTATCCAAATCCCTGCATCGTCTGGTAGCGCAATTCCGGATTGATCGTGATTTCCGTAGCGCCCCCCGGCACCTGCGCCCCGCCGCCGGCAGGTTGTCGTGCGAGCAGTTGCGCGCTGTCGGCCGTGGTCAGGTATACCACCGGATCGCCCGCGGATGCGGAGGGTGCGGCGGGCGTCAACGTAGGGCGACAACCGAAGAAAAGCAAAGCGTAAAGGAAAACGAGGGGGCGGATCGACACGGGAGGGGGCATTGGTGGACCGGAATAATACCCCACAGCCCGCAACCGGACAAGTCGCCGCCCTCCCCGCATCCCAAGTGGCGCCGAACGGCTACCTTACCGGCAGCAAGCACGGCCCATGGCGCAAGCCAACGACATACTCAAACAGTACTGGGGATACCCCTCCTTCCGGCCCCTGCAGGCGGAGATCATCGACAGCGTACTGGCCGGGCGGGACACCCTGGCCCTGCTGCCTACCGGCGGGGGCAAGAGTATCTGCTTCCAGGTTCCCGCCCTGGCGCGGGAGGGCGTTACGCTGGTGGTGTCGCCGCTGATCGCCCTGATGAAGGACCAGGTACGGCAACTCCGCTCCCGCAACATCGTGGCGGAGGCCGTCTACAGCGGCATGCGGTCCAGCGACATCGACCGCATCTTCGACAATGCCGTCTACGGCAATACCAAGCTCCTGTACCTCAGCCCGGAACGCCTGCTGACCGACCTGGCCCGCGAACGCATCCGCCGTATGCCCCTGAGCCTCGTGGCCATCGACGAGGCGCACTGCATCAGTCAATGGGGCTACGATTTCCGGCCGCCCTACCTGCGCATCGCCGAGGTGCGGGAGCTGCACCCCGACGTTCCCTTCATCGCCGTGACCGCTACGGCCACTCCGGAGGTGATCGAGGACATCCAGGAGAAACTGGAATTCCGCAAAGAGCGCGGAGTATTCCAGCAGAGCTTCTCGCGGGACAACCTGGCGTACGTAGTGCGCCGCCCGCCCGGGAAAGAGCAGCAACTCGCCGAAATCCTCACCGGCGTGGCGGGCAGCAGTATCGTGTACGTCCGCAGCCGCGGCCTGACCCGCGAGATCGCCCACCACCTCGGCCGGCGGGGCATCTCCGCGGCGGCCTACCACGCTGGCCTCGAACCGGAAGAGAAGGACCTGCGGCAAGAACAGTGGATCGACGACCGGCAGCGGGTGATGGTCGCCACCAACGCCTTTGGGATGGGGATCGACAAACCCGACGTGCGCACCGTCGTCCATTACGGGCCGCCGGACAGTCCGGAAGCCTACTTCCAGGAAGCCGGCAGGGCGGGCCGCGACGGCCAGCCCAGCTTCGCGGTGCTGCTCTGGCACGCCTCCGACGGCGAGCGCCTGCTGCGGCAGTGGGAACAACGGTACCCGCCCATCCCGGAGGTGAAGCGGATGTACCGGGCCCTGGGAAGCTACCTTCAACTGGCCGTAGGCGGTGGGAAGGGCGAAGCCTACGCCTTCGACCTGGCTTCCTTCTCGCAGCGGTTCGGCTTCGAGGTACGGCAAGCCTACAGCGGACTCAAGGCACTCGAGCAGGCCGGGTACATCCTGCTCACCGACGACCTGCGGCAGGCCGCGCAGCTGCAGTTCCTGGTCACCAAGGAACAGCTGTACGATTACCAGATCAAGCACCCGCAGACCACGCGGCTGGTCAAGTCTATCCTGCGGACCACCCAGGGTGCCTTCCTGAATCCGGTGCAGCTCCGCGAGGGATCGCTGGCCAACTTCCTGGGGGTGACGCTCGAGAATTTGCAGCGCACCCTCGTCAAAATGCAGGCGGAAGGCATCATCGATTACACCCCCGAACGCACCGGTCCGCAGCTGGTCTTCGTGGAAGAACGCATCGACCCCGACAACCTCCGCATCGATGCGCGCCGCTACAACTTCCTGAAGGAGCAGGCCCGTCACCGCATCGATACGATGATCGCCTACTGCTCCTTTGACGACCGATGCCGCTCCCAACGCCTGCTCCAGTACTTCGGGGAAACGGACGCGCCGGAGTGCGGCATCTGCGACGTCTGCCGCCGCAAGCGTACCCTGGTGCCCGACCCGGAAATGGTCCACGCTACCCTCCGCGAGCGGCTGCGCCGGCAGCGCGAGATACCACTGCCGGAAGCGCTCGACCTCTTCCCTACCCTGGCGCGCCCCGAAGTGGCCGCCGTGCTGCAGGAACTGGTCAACGAGGGCTTGCTGGTAAAGCGGGACGATACCCTACGGCTACCATGAGGATCGTCTGTACCGTCACCAACGACCTCTCCCACGACCAGCGGATGGACCGCATCTGCCGGACCCTGGTGGCGGCC
This sequence comes from Lewinella sp. IMCC34183, assembly GCF_003390915.1. GTDB lineage: Bacteria > Bacteroidota > Bacteroidia > Chitinophagales > Saprospiraceae > Neolewinella. The sequence goes on from NZ_QMEM01000001.1 coordinate 382,893, forward strand.
GGGCATACCGTCACCCTGGTGGGGCGTACGCTGCCCGACAGTCCGCCACTGGCCGACCGCCCATACCAGCAACACCGGATCAGGTGTCGGTACCACGACGGAAAGCGCTTCTATGCGGAGTTCAACCTGCGCCTCTGGCGCACGCTGCGCCACTGGGATTTCGACGTATGCTGCTCCGTGGACCTCGACACCCTGCTGGCGGGTTGGTGGCTGTGCCGCGACGGTGGGCGGGCGCTAACCTACGATGCCCACGAGTGGTTCAGTGAAACGCCCGAGGTGGTTACCCGACCGGCCGTGCGGAAAGCCTGGCGCACCCTCGGCCGCTGGCTGGTACCCCGGACGGATGCCCGCTATACAGTGGGCCCAGCCCTGGCCGAACGAATGGCCCTGGACTACGGAGAGCCGTTCGGGGTCGTCCGCAATCTCCCGGTGAAAAGGCCATACACATTTTCGGAAAATACTGGAGGAGTAATCTTGTACCAGGGCATGGTGAACCCCGGCCGCGGCCTCGAAACCGCCGTCCGGGCCATGCAGGACCTTCCCGACTGCCGCCTTTGGATCGTTGGGTCTGGACCGGAATCAGGGAATCTTGCAGCCCTGGCGGAAGAGTGCGGCGTTTCGGACCGCATCTGGTTTGCCGGTTTTCGCCCCCCCGACGAACTTCCTGAGATCACCAGCCGCGCCTGGCTGGGAATCAACTTATTAGAAGGCGACAGCCCCAGCTATTATTATAGCTTGGCAAATAAGGCGCTGGACTACGTACAAACCGGTTTACCGAGTGTCCAGATGGACTTTCCGGAGTACGCCGCCCTCAACCGGGAATACGGATGCTTCGAACTGCTTCCGGAGCTGGACGCTGCTGCCCTCGCGGACTTGATACGCACGCTGAGGAACGACCCCGCGCGCTACGCGGCACTGCGGGATAATTGCCGGCGTGCGGCCGGGGAATTGTGTTGGGAACGGGAAGCCCCGAAGCTGCGGGAGATCTACGCCGCCGTGGAGCGCGATCTCAGGTCGTGAGGCTGATCTTGCCGCCCTCGATCTTCATGGTGAGGTGGTCGAAGTTCTTCAGCCAGTTGACGAAGTCATCGCCCAGCAATTCGCGGCGCCAGCCGGAGCCGAGAATGGACTTCCGCACCTCATCGTCCTGCTTCATGCGCCGGATGGCGTTGCGGGGCATCACCAGGGCGTGGCTGATGTCGGCCTCGTTGGCGCGGTACTTCATGAGGAGGTAGAGGAGCTCGACGATCATGTCGTCCTCCTCGTCTTCCTGGCTGGAGCGTTGCACGCTCTTCACGATCTTGAGCTCCTCGGGCGTCGCGTCTTTCTCATAGAAGTTGACAAACATGTCCCCGTAACGGCCGACGGTCTTGCCGGGGAGGCGCCGGTTATCCTGCATACTCTGTTTGCCGCCGCGTACGCCGCGCACCAGCTGCCCGATGAGTTTGCTGGGCAGGATCATTTCCTTGCTGTAGTTGCGCTGTTCGGCCTGGGACCGGCGCCATTCGTACAGGCGCAGCAGAAAGACGCGCTCCTTGGTACGGCTGGAGCGGGCGATGTTGCTGTTCAGGAACTCGTGGTTAGGGTCGCGGTAGTAGTAGTCTTCGCTGGCCATCAGGGCGCACTCCTCGAGTGCCCAGTCCAGGCGACCGTTATCCTTCAGCTTGGCGGTGATGGTGTCGTAGAGTTTGCGGAGGTAGAGGACGTCGGTCAGGGCGTACTTGATCTGCTTTTCGCTCATCGGCCGCTTGGACCAGTCGGTCACGGCGTAGCCCTTGCCCACGTTCTCTCCTACCTCGGCGTCGACCAACTTGGCAAAACTCGTGGGGTAGCGGTGCCCGCAGAAGGCGGCGGCCACCTGCGTATCAAATACGTTGGCCGGCACGGTTCCGTAGGCGCGGTACAGCAGCCGGTAATCGTTGTCGCCGGCGTGGGTGATCTTGATGATGTCGGGGTTCTCGACGAGCCGCAGAAAGTAGGTCAGGTCGGTCACCTCGATCGGGTCAAGCAGGTAAAAGCCGTTCTCCGTGCTGATCTGAATCAGACAGAGGAGGGTGTGGTACCGCTTCTCCCCGATGAATTCGGTATCGAACCCCATCCAGTCGATACCGGTGTGTTGGTGGTAAAAAGATTCCAGGCCTTCCTGGGTGTCAATCATGGTGTAGTCAATACCGGCAACGGTCATGGGCGTAGGTTAAGCGTTCTGCTTCAGGATAATGGGTGACGCAAGGTAAGCGTTTACGTCAACAGCTAGCCAACCCGTCTCCGGTTAAGCTGTTTTCAACCAAAACACCCCCATGAAACTTGCCAAGCGAATTTTGATCGGTCTCGCCATCTTCCTCTTCGTCGTCGTGGCGGCATTGCTCGCCGCGCCCGTACTGTTCAAGGACCGGATCGTGGCAAGCGTCAAGTCCGGTCTGAATGAATCGCTGAACGCCCGCGTCGACTTCGAGGATGCCAACGTGAGTTTCCTGCGGAGCTTCCCGGATATCGCCCTGACGGTCGATAACTTCAGCGTGGTGGGCGTGGATACCTTCGCCGGCCTGCCGCTGGTGCGCGGCGAGCAGGCCCGCGTGGACCTCGGTTTCTGGTCGGTACTGGCCGGCAACGGCAACTACAACATCGACGCCGTACAGCTCGACGGGCCGGATGTCAACCTGCTCGTGCTCACCCCCGAGCTGGCCAACTACTTGATCGTTCCGGAATCGGGCGCGGACGCGGGTGCAGTGGATAGCTCGGGTACTAGCGCCACGATCACCCTCGACTACTTCGAGATCAACAATGGCAAACTGATCTACGACGACCGTACCACCGAAACGTACGTCAGGCTGGAAGGCCTGAATGCCTCCGGGGAAGGCGACTTTACCGCATCGGTATTTGACGTAGTGACCCACGCGCAGGCCGATGCCTTTACGCTGCGGCAGGCCGGTGTGGCCTACCTTAGCGAGGTGCGGGCCACCGCCGACGGTACCGTCAACGTCGACGCCGACGCCATGCGCTACACCTTTACGGACGCCGACGTCACCCTCAACGCCCTGGACCTCGTCCTCGACGGCAGCATCGACCTGGAGGAGAACGACGACATCCTCTTCGACCTGACCTACTCCGCGCCGGCCAATGACTTCCGGCAACTCTGGAGCCTGATCCCGAGTGCCTACACCGAAGGCTACGACCAGGTACAGACCGGAGGCACCTTTACCTTGAACGGGACCGTCAACGGGGCCTACAACGGCGAAACTGAAACCTACCCCGCCTTCACGGTAGGCAGTGAGATTGTCGGCGGCAGCGTGCAGTACCCCGGTCGCCCCGTCGGCATCACCGGCATCGATGCCGCCCTGCGGGTCGAGAGTCCGTCGGCCGACCTCGACCGGCTGGTGGTCGAGGTACCGCGCTTCGACTTCACGCTAGGGGGCGACCCCTTCGCGGGGAGCTTCCGTTTGGCTACCCCCCTTTCCGACCCCAATATCGACGCCCGGCTCAACGGCACGCTGGACCTGGCCAAGTGGGCCTCCGCCATTCCCCTGGAGGGGGTCAACGAGCTGGCCGGGCGCATCGTGGCGGACATCACCGCCGACAACGTACGCCAGAGTACCCTCGACGCCGGCCGCTACGAGGACGTAAACCTGGCCGGTAACCTGCTGGTGAGCAACCTGGTCTACGCCGCCGACGGGACGCCGGCGGTGCGCATCGCCCAGGCCCGGGCGGAGTTTAGCCCCCAGTACGTAGACCTGCAACAGTTCACCGCCACGCTCGGCAGCAGCGACCTTTCCGCCGAGGGGCGCATCGACAACCTGCTGGCCTACTTCAGCCCGGAGCAGACCATGCGGGGCAGTATGACCGTCCGGTCCAACTACTTCGACGCCGACGAGTGGATGACCGAAACCGCGGACACTACCGCTACCACGCCGGCCGAGCTCAACGCGGGTCAGCAGGCCGCGGCCGAAACGGAGGTCTTTGACCGTTTCGACTTCGACCTCGACGCTGCCATCGAAGCGCTGAGCTACGGCGAGTACCGCCCCACCGACCTACGGGTGCGCGGCAACATCAAACCCAACCGCCTGGACCTGCGGGAGGCCGCCGCCACCCTGGGCGAGAGCACCTTCGCGGCCAGCGGCGTGGTTAACAACCTTTTCGACTACACCTTCGACGACGGCGTCCTCACGGGCACCCTCGAACTCAGTTCGGGCTTCTTTGACGTAGCTGCGTTCATCCCCGCCGAGGATCCCGGAGCCCCCGCTCCCGCGGCCACCACCGCCGCAGAATCCGCCGCCATTCCCGTGCCCCGCAACATCAACCTGACGGTCAACCTGAACGCCGACCGGGTGCAGTACACCGACCTGACCATGAACGCCGTCAGGGGACAGCTGGCGGTGCGGGACGGTGCCATCGTGATCGAGGACGGCCGGGCCAACCTGCTCGGCGGGGCCATGGGCTTCACCGGGGCCTACGATACGGCCGAAGGAGACGAACCGGTGTTCCGCTTCGCGTATGATCTGCAGAACCTGGACTTCGGCCAGGCCTTCAGCGCCCTTAATTCCTTCTCCGCCCTGGCCCCGATCGGCAAGTTCGTGTCGGGAACCTTCAGTTCGGACCTGGTCATGGAAGGCCGCCTCGGTCCTGACCTGATGCCCGACCTGCAGACCATCGACGCCAAGGGACTCCTGCGGACCGCGGAGGCCCGTATCGCGTCTTTCAAGCCCCTGCAGGTGATTGGGGCGGCCCTCAACGTCAAGGAGCTTAGGGAAAGCGCTACCCTAAAGGACATCATCGCCGCCTTTGCAGTCAACGACGGTAAGGTGACGGTAGACCCCTTCGACTTTCAGTTGGCCGGCATCGGTATGAACCTCGGGGGCACCCACGGGCTCGATACGGATATGGACTACCGCCTGCGGGCCGCCGTGCCCCGCACGCTCATTGAGGGCAACATCGTGACCGGCGCCGCGCTGGGCGCTCTGGACAGGCTGGCGGGTCAGGCCGGCAAACTGGGACTCAACATCTCACCCGGTGATACCCTGAACCTGAATATCGGCATCACCGGCACGGTCAGCAATCCCCGCGCCTCCCTGGACCTGCTCGGTACCGAGGGCGGTGGCGGTTCCGCGTCGGGGACGGTAGCCGGAGCGGTACGTGACCGGGTGGAAGAGGAACTGACCTCCCGCGCCGACACCCTGCGGGCCATCGCCCAGCAGCGTGCCAACGGCTTCCGGGACAGCCTGGCTAACGTAGCTAACGAACAAGCCCGTAACCTGGAGAACGAGGCCGGTCGCCGCCTGCAGGATGCACTGGGACTGGGCAAGGATACCACCGCCCGCGACAGCCTCGCCCTGCCTAACGTAGGACGGGACGCGGTGGAGGACGTCAAGAAGGAACTCGAAAAATTCAACCCCTTCAAGCGAAAGAAATCCGGCGGTGGGTAAGCCTACGGGACTGGAGTGGCCGGGTGCCGGGCGCAACACTGCGCGCGGGCACCCGGTCGCCCGTATCCTGCCGAACGGGCACAAAAAAAGCCGTCACGGAACCTAATCCGTAACGGCTTTCACTATGTAGCGGGGGCAAGACTCGAACTTGCGACCTTCGGGTTATGAGCCCGACGAGCTACCAACTGCTCCACCCCGCGAGGTTATTTTTGACCACGTTACCATCGTAACGGGCTGCAAATATACATACGTTTTCGGAACTTCAAAAGTTTTCCGAAAATCTTTCAATTATTCTTCCGCTTCCGGAGCAAGCTGGACGCGGAGACCGTCGAGGGCATCGGTCACGCGAAGCTGGCAGCCCAGGCGGGAGTTGTCCTCGACGAAAAACGCCTGGTCGAGCATGTCTTCCTCGTCTCCTCCCATTTCCGGCAGTTCGGTATCGGAAAGCACGTAGCAGTGGCAGGTACTGCATAGGGCCATACCCCCGCAGGTACCCTTGACGGGAAGTTCGTAGGCCTTGCACACTTCCATCACGTTCATATTCATGTCGGTGGGAGCTTCGAGCTCGTGCGCCTCGCCGTGGCGGTCGACGACGGTGATCAGGATGTTTCCGGGTTCGGGCATGGGGTTACGTTTTACGCGGCAAAGGTAACGTGTGCGCCGGCAGGAGAAAGTTATTGCGGGGCCTACTTACGACGCGTTAGGCCGGACGGTCCGGGTGGCGTACCTTTGCGGCTTCATTCCGGGGGGATGTCGATCAAACACGGAACAACAAGAATCGCCGCGGGCTGGCCCGCGGCCCAAGCCGCCGTTATCCCGATGAAGAAATACATCAATCTCTTTGACTTCAATCAGAAGGTCAACTACCGGATCGAGATCCTTTCCGGACTCACGGTTGCCCTCGCCCTGGTTCCCGAAGCCGTTGCCTTTGCGTTCCTGGCGGGTCTGCCTCCGCTGACGGGATTATACGCGGCCTTCGTCATGGGTATCGTGACGGCCGTCTTCGGCGGCCGCCCCGGTATGATCAGTGGCGCTACCGGAGCGGTAGCTGTAGTGATCGTCTCCCTCGCTCAGACCCACGGCATCGAATACATCTTCGCTACGGTGATCCTGGCCGGACTCTTCCAGGTGGCCGCCGGCCTGCTGCGCCTGGGTAAGCTGATGCGGCTTGTCCCCCACCCCGCTATTTTCGGTTTCGTGAACGGACTGGCCATCATCATCTTCATGTCGCAGCTCGACCAGTTCCGCAACGGGGAAACCGGGGCGTGGCTCTCGGGCACCCCGCTGTACCTGTTCGGCGGGCTCGTCCTGCTCACGATGCTGATCATCTGGGGACTGCCCAAGCTGACCAAGACGGTACCCGCCTCCCTGGTGGCCATCCTTACCGTATTCGGCATCGTGGCGGCCTTCGGGATCGACACCCGCACCGTCGGCGATCTGGCCAGCATCTCCGGCGGCTTCCCGCCCTTCCACATTCCCGACGTGCCGTTCTCGTTCGAGACCCTGACCATTATTACGCCCTACGCCCTTATCGTGGCGGGTGTTGGCCTCATCGAGAGTCTGCTTACGCTGAACATCATCGACGAGATCACCGAAACGCGGGGCCGCGGCAACAAGGAGGCCGTCGCTCAGGGTACCGCCAACGTCCTGTCGGGCTTCCTCTCCGGTATGGGGGGCTGCGCCATGCTGGGTCAGAGCCTGATCAACATCAGCGCCGGAGCGCGGGCCCGCCTCTCGGGTATCGTGGCCGCGGTGATGCTCCTGGTCTTCATCATGTTCGGCAGCAGCCTGATCGAGCTGGTACCGATGGCGGCCCTGACGGGCCTGATGATCATGGTGGCGGTGGGCACCTTCGAGTGGGCAAGCTTGCGCTCCTTCGGCAAGATGCCGAAATCCGACCTGCTGGTGATGGTACTCGTGACCCTGGTGACCATTTTCCTGCACAACCTCGCCCTGGCGGTCATCGTAGGCGTGATCATCGCGGCCCTGCGCTTCGCCTGGGAGAGCGCGAAGCGAATCCGTGCCCGCAAGCGGATCGACGAGCACGGGGTGAAGCACTACGAGATCTACGGTCCCCTCTTCTTCGGCTCGGTAGCGGTTTTCAACGAGAAGTTCGACGTGCTCGGCGACCCCGAAGAGATCGTTATCGACTTCGAAGAAAGCCGGGTGGTCGATATGTCGGCCATCGAAGCCCTCAACAAACTTACCGAGCGCTACCACAAGGTGGGCAAGACCGTCCACCTGAAACACCTGAGCGAGGACTGCCGCCGCCTGCTGACGCGCGCCGACGCCATCATCGAGGTCAACGTTATGGACGACCCTACCTACAAGGTGGCCGTGGACCGCGGCGTCTAAACTACCTTGTGTAAAACCCAGTCCCATGGCCCTGCGGATCGGCATCACCGGCAATATCGGCGCGGGTAAGACCACGGTCTGCCGGGAATTCGAGCGCCTGGGGGTGCCGATCTACTACGCCGACGCCCGCGCCAAGGCCCTGATGAACAGCGATCCCGAGCTGCGGGAAGGTATCGTGACTCACTTCGGCCCGGCGAGTTACACCTCCGGGGGAGACCTCGACCGGGCCTACCTGGCCGAACGCGCCTTTGCCGACGCCGGGAAGCTGGCGATCCTCAACCGCCTGGTCCACCCCGCGGTAGCCCGGGATGCCGCGGCCTGGCACGCCACCCAGACCACGGCCTATACCCTCCACGAAGCGGCGATCCTGCTGGAGATTGGGGCCGCGGATGACTACGACTCCCTGGTGGTCGTCGCCTGCCCCTACCCCACCCGCCAGGCGAGGGTACTCGCCCGCGACGGCATAACTTCGGCAGCCTTCGCGGAGCGGGCGGAAAAGCAGTGGCCGGACGCACGCAAGGAAGCGGCGGCCGATCACCTGATCCACAACGACGGGCGCCGGCTAATTTTGCCGCAGGTACTGGGCCTGCACCGAATCTTCCGGGAGTCCGCCGCACCAAATTTGCCGGCGGGACGTTAAAGCGACACCCAACCCGCCCGCATGCGCTATTTCGTCCTGCTTATATCCAGTTTGCTGCTTACCTACTGTGCCTCGGATATGGCCGTAGAAGAAGACATTCCGGCGACCATCTACAGCAACCCGGAGCCCAGGGCACCCCGGGCCGATACCGGCTCGCTGACCGCCCCCGACGCGGACGCTCCGACGCCCTACGGCATGACGATCCAGCCGCCGCAGGCAGCCGACGGTACGGAGGCGGTCGACCCCAGTAATTCCACCGCACCCGCGCAGGCCGCCCAGCGTTTGCTGACCGGTCGCTGGGTGAATATGGACGACGGTGAGGAAACGGTGGAATTTACCCCGACCCACTACAAGACCTTTTACCAGGGCGAGTTGCTCGTGGAGGAGAATATGAGCTTTCACGGGCGCTGCCCGGCGGCCTGCAGCGGAGGCACCTCTACCGGGGAGCCCTGCTTCACGATCGCCGGACCGGCCCAGACGGACTGCTTCGGCATCGTCCGGCTCACCCAAGACCTGCTGGAATTGCAGCTGCTGGGTATCAGTAGCGAAACCGTCGTTTATCGGCGCGCTGATTAGGGGTACAGACCCGGGATCGGGGTCATGGAGTTAGTGTATAGTCAAGATGTCTTTTGCCGTATGAAGAAAATTTTACTTGCCCTGCTGCTCCTGATGAGCGGCCTGTCGGTACGTGCCCAACTCAATACTACCCTACGCAGCAACTTCGATATCGACGACGAGGTGAACGACATCTGGGGCTACGTGGCCCCCGACGGTACCGAGTACGCCCTCATGGCACTGACCCACGGGGTGGCCATCATTTCGCTCGCTGACCCGGATGCACCTACGCTCATCGAGCGGATCGAGCAGCCGAAGAGCGTATGGAGAGACATCAAAACCTACGGCGACTACGCTTACGTTACCGCTGACGAGGGCACGATCGGGCTTACGGTTATCAACCTTACCCAGCTTCCTACTGCGGTCACCTACGAGACGTTCGCCTACGAGTTGCCGGCATCCAAGGACCGCCCGTACGTCCGCGCCCACAATATCTACATCGACACCACCCTGGGTTACGCCTTCACGGCCGGGGGCGATCGCACCGCCGCACTCAACCGCGGCGGCGTACTCATCTTCGACCTGAAGGAAAATCCCGCGAAGCCTACCCTCCGGGCCCTGGGTCCGGATACCTACGCCCACGACGTATACGTTCAGGACAACCGGATGTACGCCTCGGAAATCTACAAGGGCGAACTGGGGATTTACGATATCACCGACGTAGATAACATTACTAAGCTGGGCGAAACCCAGACGCCCTACCGCTTTACCCATAACGCCTGGTCCGACCAAGATGGCACCACGGTTTTCACTACCGACGAGAAGGGCAACGCGAGCGTGGCGGCCTACGACATCAGCGAGCCCGGCGATATCGTGTTGCTGGACGAGTACCGGCCGCTGACCAGCCTTAACACCGGGACCATTCCGCACAACGCTCACTTCATCGACGATTACCTATCCATCAGCTACTACACCGACGGACTTCGGGTAGTAGACGCCAGCGACCCCACCAACCTCATCGAGGTGGCCAACTACGACACCTACGAGGGCCCCGACGGTGGATTCCAGGGGGCCTGGGGGGCCTACCCCTTCCTGCCGAGCGGGCTGACACTGGTGTCCGACCGCCAGCGGGGACTGTTCGTAATCGACGTGGACTACAAGCGTGCCGCACGCCTGGAAGGCACCGTGACGCGGTCCACCGACGGCCAGCCGCTAAACGATGCACGGGTCGTAGTGCTCTCCGACCAAATTAACGAAGGCGTCACCGATGCCTTTGGTAGCTACGCCACCGGCGTGGCGGAAGCGGGATCGGTCGAGGTGATCTACAGCGCGGTCGGCTACTACGCAGATACCCTGCGTATTCCCCTGGAAAACGGCGTGACGCTGCGCCAAGACGTGGAGCTGACCCCACGGCCCCTGGCACCAATCGCGGTTACCCTGGCCGACCGAAGGAACGGGACACCCCTGGCGGGAGCCACCCTAGCCCTGGAACACGATGACGTCTCCTACTTTGCGGTCGCCGGCCAGGATGGAGTCGCGCGTCTCGATCGGGTCTACGACTACGACTACGATTTGCTGCTGACCGCCTGGGGATATCAATTGACGGAGTTCGCAGACCGCAACGGCGCTACCCTGGTGGATGGGGACACCCTATTTCTGGAACCGGGATATGAGGATACCTTTCTCACCGACCTGGGCTGGACAGTGAACGGCACGGCTACCACGGGGGAGTGGGAACGCGTCACCCCCCTGGCCAGCTTCGGCTATCACGGCCCCGGGAATCCGGACGGAGATTCACCCCACGACATCGGCAATCTGGCGTACGTGACGGACGGGCGTACCGGACCGGGGCTGGCGTACGACGTTGACGGGGGCCCCACCATACTGACGTCACCGGTGATGGACCTGAGCACCTTTAAGTCGGCCGTCTTTTTGATCTACGATTACTGGTTTACCAATGCCTCCGGGGGCTTCGTGCCCAACGACAGCCTGACCATATCGATCAGCAGCGGAAAGGATACTACCCTACTGGCCGCCTACGGGACTGCCGTGTCCGAATGGACGCGCGATACGCTGCGGGTGGATGAGTACCTGCCCCTCACCGACTCGATGCACCTGATCATCTCCGTAGCCGATCCCGAAGACGCGGACAACCTGGTGGAGGCAGGGTTTGATAATTTTCGGGTCCTGGACAGCCTCATCCTGCCCCCCTTACCCGAAGACCCCGACTCGATAGACATCGCCACCGACCTGTTTCCCAACCCGGCCGCGGGGGAATTTACCCTCGCCTACGACTTCATCTGGCTACTGGGCGGTGAACTGGAAGTGTTTTCCGCCGCTACGGGTCAGCGCATTCACCGACAGAAAATGCCGGACAACTCCGGTACGATCCACTTCGGCACCGGCTGGCCGGCCGGTGCGTACATCGGTCGCATAACCTCGGGAAAGCATACCCTGCGGATGCTGAAAATGATCAAGCTATAGGCGACTATCACCCGCTGGCCCGGGTGCCCAGCGCTGTCTGCTTGCCGCCCGCAGCGCGACAGAGACTTGCGAACCGGAACCATGGGCAGACCCTCTTGCTAAGCAACAAAAAGTTTAAAAACTTTTGTTTGATTGTTGCTTTATAAACAAACAGGCCGTATTTTTACTGCATAAGCTATCCGCCATGCAGCGTACGACCCCCTCCTTCACCTCGGCCCACATTCTCCAGCGACTCACGGGTCAGACCGGACAGTCGCTGATCCGCTTTGCCACGGACCGGCAGGCCAATCTCGACCGGATGGATTCCGCGGCAACGAAAGGATAGCCCTTCGCTAGCGACGCGCCCGGTCGGTATTCCCCGTCTGCCGGGGGACCAGGTAGAGTTCTTCCTGCCGCCCATTGATGTACCGAAATTCCTCACCGTCCCAGAAGCCATCTTCCTCCAGCATGATCCGTACCTCCTTCTTCCATTCCGGGAGGTAGATCGTGTGGTTGAGCTCGATGCTGTACGCGGTATTCGGATAGACCGGGTAGTCCCCGTTCACGGGTACTCCTTCCTGCTGATCCCAAAGCCCGATGGTTGGTCCCGCTCCGTGGCCATGGAAGCCGATCGGGTGACTGTAGATGCTTGGTCGGATGCCTTCCGCTTCGGCCGCCTCCCGGGTGGAGAGCAGTAGCTCGTTTCCGGTCGTACCATTGCGGTAACGTTCGGTGAGCAGGTCCATGAGGCGCAGGCCCTGCCGGTGGGCGGCCACGAGGTGGCCGGGCGCTTCCGTCTCTCCCAGGCGCAGGATGTAGGCGTTCTCCTGGGTGTCGGTGTTTAGTCCGCAATAGGTAATACCAAAGTCGCAATGTAGCAGGTCGCCGGGCTGGATCACCTCGGCTTCCGGCCGGCCGCTAAAGCCGTACAACTCCTCGCCTTCGGTGCGTTGCACGTCGACCGTCGGGTGAAACCAGGTGCCCAGGCCGAGTTCGCGCGTGCGCTCCCGCAGGTACCAGACGACATCCTCGGTGGTCGTGACCCCGGGCTGGATCACCGCCTCGCTGAAGGCTTCCCGGATGATGGTATGGGCGATCTGCATGATCTGGCGGTACACGACCATCTCACCGGGGGTGCGGGTTTCGAGCCACCCGATGGCCAGGTTTTCGCCCGAAACCACGCGATCGGACAGGTCGTCGGGCAGCACCTCCCGTAAGCGGTCGTAGTGGTAGCTGCTGATACCGTCGGCGAGGCCGAATTCCGCGCTTCGATTGACGGCGATCTTTTGGGGGTTCCGCTCGGCGATCAGTTCGGCCAGCCGTTTCCACTGATCCGGCTGGGCCTCGGCGTCCCAGGCTTTTTTAAATACGTCGCCGACGTCGTAGCGCGCGCAGGCCAGGGTTTCTAGGGGCTGTCCGTCGCCGGGATCGTACACCAGCAGCATGGTCGTTCGGCGGGCTCCCATCCAGGTACTCGGCAGCAGCGTTTTGACCACGGCGTCCTCGTTGTACTCGCGGGTGATCATCACCCACATGTCGATACCCTCCCGCCGCATCAGCTCCGGTACCACCGTGGCGAACCGCTCCTGCAGCCACCGATCGCGGAGTTCTCCCTGTTCCCGGAGGGTAAGGATGGCGGGCATGGTCGGCTGAGCGGCGAGGAAAGCTCCGCAGAGCAGAACAACGAACAGGCAGAGGGTACGCATGGGCGAGGGATTTGTCCGCCCTAAGGTACTAAGGCCCGGCGGTCCGTACCTTCACGGCCGTGAAGGTATCCGCTCCCCTGGCGCTCTGTATCTGCTACCTCGTACTGGTGGCAACCAATCTGTACTATCCCAAATGGCAGCACGCCGGTACCGAGGCTACCCTGAGTTACGATGTCTCGGGTTACTATCTGTACCTGCCCGCCGCCTTCATCTACGATGACCTGCGGGAAGTTACCTTTCTACCCGATATCATCGAAACCTACGCACCGACCTACGATCCCTACCAGACCTACGCGCACGCCAACGGCAATCAGGTGATGAAATACAGCGTGGGGCAGGCCGTGCTCTACCTGCCGGCCTTCGTGGTGGGGCACCTATACGCCAGCGCCGTGGATGCCTATCCCGCGGACGGATTTTCGCGGCCCTACCAGGTGGCGATTTCCGCGTGGAGCCTGCTGGTAGGTTTTCTGGGGCTCTTCGTGCTGATGCGAACTTTGCGGCCGTACTTCCCGGAAACGGCGGTTGCCCTTAGCCTGCTGATCATCACGTTGGGAACCAACTACCTCAACTATACGGCCATCGACGGGGCCATGACGCACAACTACGTCTTCACCCTCTATGCCTTGCTGCTGTACGCCTCCCATCGGCTGTACGTTCCCCGCACCCGCGGGCCCGCCCCTTACCTGTTTCCGGTGGTCGGCCTGCTGATCGGCCTGATGGCGCTTACGCGGCCCACCGAGATCCTGGCCGTACTGATCCCGCTACTGTGGGGCATGCCCCCTACCCGGGCGGGGGTCCGGCAGCGCATTGACTTTCTCCGTCGCCAGCTGGGCGGCGTGGCCGTGGCGGCGGCCCTGTGCATACTTGTAGGTTCCCTGCAACTCGTCTATTGGAAATACGTGACGGGCAGCTGGATTGAGTACAGCTACCAGGACCAGGGATTTGACTTCCTGCGCCCTCATCTAGTTAACGGACTGTTCAGCTACAAGGCTGGCTGGCTTACCTACACCCCGGTTATGTGGCTGGCCGTGTTCGGATTTATCGCGCTCTGGAAACAGCGGCCTGACCTGCTTCCCGCCACGCTGCTTCACTTTCTGCTCTTCATCTACGTCGCCTTTTCATGGAGTATTTGGTGGTACGGGGGCAGCCTCGGTCAGCGCACCATGGTACAGGCCTACGCCGTGCTGGCTTTTCCACTGGCGGCTACGCTGACGTGGGCCGGCCAACGCCGCAGGTGGGTGAAACTGGGACTCGCGGCCCTGGTCGTCTTCTGCGTAGCCCACAACCTGTGGTTCACCCACCAGGCCCACCGGGGCGGACTCTTCGTCACGGAGTGGATGAACCGCTCCTACTACTGGCGGACGCTCTTCACCTTCGACATCGACCACGACGACAAGCTGCTGCTGGATAATCCCGAGTTCTTCCGGGGCACGGTCGTCCGGTCCGATACCCTCTACCAAACGGGTTTTGAAGACCACTCCCCCGCGGACTGCGGACTGGAACCGTTGAACGGCCGCGGCGCATACTGCCTGACGGGTGATATGCAGGGGACGGAAGAATTTCACGTGCCGGGGCCCTTCGGTGCCCGACAGTGGGTACGGGCCGAGGCCACCTTCCTGTCCCCCAACCAGCGGTGGAATATTCACCAGTCCGCCCAATTCGTGCTGCGCTTCTATGCGGGAGGCGAACGGGTCAAGGAACGCATCGTGCGCGTACACCGCGTCCTGAACTACAGTTCCCAACGCCGGATAGCCATCGAAGCCCGGGCACCCTACGAGGGAGCCGACTCAGTGGCGGTGGCGGTCTGGAACGGCGGATCTTCGCAGCCGCCCCTCCTACTCGACGATCTCGTGGTTACGACCCTGGAGTAACCGCTGTGGAAGGATACGCGTAGAGCCGCGTAAGAATATCCGCAGCCGGCTTACCCCCGGGGACAAACCCGGTCTGCCGCTCGTCCCGGCTCTCCCGGTGGCCCAGGTACGACGGCCACTTCCAAACGAACATGGCCTGCAGCCGGTCCGATTCCCGGGCCGCGGTCGACAGGGCGACGTAACACCGCGCCTGAGTCTCCAGGCTTTCACCCCGGTCCGCGGCCTCCGCGTGGGGGTTCTGCCAGGCGCGGTCTACCGAGCGGTATCCGACCTCGGTCAGCCAGAGGGGCCGCTCGTGAACGCGGCTTATGCTGTCCGCCAGCTGCATCCACCGCCGCGCGCCCGCCAGTAAGTCGGCATCCGTGGGAGCCTCCGCGGTTGAGAGCGGGTAGTAGCTGTTCAACCCCATGGCATCCAGGTCTTCCCAGAAGGACAGTCCCTCGAACTCCTCGCCCCAGTTGGCGGCGTACGTGAGCCGCCCCCCGTACACCTGCCGTAGCTCGGCGATCAGCTGCCGCCAGCGGGCGGGGTGCTTGCGGGTGGTCTGCACCAGTTCGGTGCCGATGCAGAGGGCCTCGATGCCTTCCGCCTCGGCCATGACGGCGTAGTGGTGCATCCATGCCCCGTAGGCGTCGAAGAAGCGGTCCCAATCTGCGTCCGTAGTGAAATCCACCTCTCCGGGCCACGCACCCCGTATCCAGATCTGCGGCTTGAGCATGATGCTGAACCCGCGGTCGTGCGCTTGCCGGATCGAAAAGCGCACGGCGCTGTCGTTCTCCGCGCCGTAGTGCCCCGGCACCGGCAGGGAATCGATGCGGTGCGGGTCACGCATAAAGGTATAGGGCACGATAGCTATCGCATTGACATTCAATTTTTTAAGGCTGTCGATCGAAGGTCCCACCAGATCCCCTCCGTACCCGTTATGACCGCGGTAGCCCTCGTGGGCGAATGTCATGCCGCGCAGAAAGTCGGCGGGCAGCTCGCGCGCCGCGGCGGTGCGTACGGGAGCCGGGGCCCGGTTGCAGGCCAGGAAAAGCAGTAAAAAGATGAGGGGGGACAGCGGGCGAACCATCAGCGTCCCGTGCTCACCCCGGCGATGCGGTCCGGATAGTCCGTGATGATCCCGTCGACGCCCATGCCTACCAGGACCTCCATCCGGTCGACCTGGTTCACGGTCCAGGGAATCACCCGCATGCCCAGCGCATGGGCCGCTTCCACCACCTCGGTAGTGAGGCCCTGCTCCCAGGGACTGTAAATTTCGGGGACGAAGCCCAGCGCTTCCATCTTCTCGCCGACCCCACCCGGGGCTTCGTCGAGGTAAGCCAGGGAGATGTCCGGCGCTAGGCGGTGCAGCACGGCCAGGGTCGGGGGATCGAAGCACTGCAGATTCACCAGCTCGGGCTTACCCCAGGCGGCTACGTCCTCCAGCACCAGGCGCGCGAAGGTTTCCCGGTCGGGGACCAGGGCCGGCTCCCAGTCGGGCTGGTATTTAAGTTCAATGTTGTAGCGGGGCGTGGGTCGCCCCTGCTGCACGCAGTAGCGGTCTACGGCAGCAAAGACGGCGGCTAGCGTAGGCTTCGCGGCGGGCCGACGCTGCTGTTCGGGGAAGCGGGGGTGCGGCAGTTGGCCGCAGTCGTAGGCCTCGATCTCGCGGGCGGTCAGCTGTCGCAGGCTGACGGTATCCGTAATGCGTCCGCCATCGGGGGTCTGGCAGAGCGTAGGTTCCATGTAGGGATCGTGGGAGACGATTACCCGGTCGTCGGACGAGATGACCACGTCTAGCTCGAGCGTGACGACCTCGGGGTAGCTAAGCGCGCGCAGAAATGCGGGAATGGTGTTTTCGGGCAGGAGGCCGCGGGCACCGCGGTGTCCCTGCCAGTCGAATGGGGGGACGGGGGCATTCGTCATACGGGGAGTGGTACACGCCAGCAGGAGTAGCGGCAGCAGGAGGGTGGTATATTTGCGGATGCGGAGCAAGGTTCGCTGTTGAGGTTGCCGGCAGCTGGCCGGAACGCTAAGATACGGACGCGGTCCGCAGCCGCACCGGTTTCCCCTTCGGCAGCCGGCTACCCCTTTTAACCCCCTCGCCATGCTCTCCCACTGGCTATTCTGGATCGGGGCGCTATTCGGCGTCATCTTTCTGCGTTACCTCCTCTTCAGCGGCGGCTACCACTACCTGCTGCGCCTCCGCCTGCGCGAGCGGCTGCGCCACCGCATTTTTCACTACGAAGTGGGCGCCGGAGCGCAGGTGCAGCGGGAGATCTGGCGGTCGGCCGTCGTTTCCCTCATCTTTGCCGTGTTCGGAATTGCCGTACTCTTCCTGTGGCAGGAGGGGTATACCCGCCTGTACCTGAGTCTGGATTCGGGCCGGGACGTTTGGTGGCTTGTCGCGGGACCGGTACTCTTCCTGCTCATCCAAGAAACCTACTACTACTGGGTCCACCGCTGGATGCACCGCCCGGGCATCTACGAGCGCGTCCACCGGTGGCACCACGAGAGCATCGAAACTACGGCCTGGACCGCCTTCAGCTTCCACCCCCTCGAAGCCCTGTTGCAGGCGGTATTCCTCCCCCTGAGCGTGCTGCTCATCCCCATGCACGCCCTGGCGTTCCTGACCCTGCTGGCGGTGATGACCCTCTCGGCCACCATCAACCACGCGGGTGTCGAGGTATTTCCCGCCTCCTGGGGTCGCCTGCCGCTGCTCCGCGGCCTCATCGGTGCCACCCACCACGACGTGCACCACAAGCAGGCCCGGTACAACTTCGGGCTATACTTCACCTTCTGGGACAAATGGATGGGGACCGAAAGTCCACGCTTCACGCAGCGTTTCCGGCGCTATACGGATCCGGACGAACTCCCTTCCCACTGACAAACCCATGCCCGGTAGTCAAAGATCGGGGTCGTGCGCAACAGCGTTTCCCGCTCGATCCGCCAGCCACGACGGCGCAGCGCCTCCCGGTAGGCAGCGGGGCGGTGCTGCTGCGGATGGAGGGCGTCGCCGGGTACGGCCCGGAACAGGTGATAAAGCGCGCCGAACCGGTGTACGTCGCTGCTAAGGATCATGCGGGTACCAGGCCGGGCCAGCTGGGTGAGCCGGTCGAGGCACTGCTCCCAGTCCGCGACGTGATTGATGGCGTTGAAGCAGTAGATACAGTCGTAGGGGTCCAGGCGCCCGGCGGCCTCCAGGGGCAACGGCAGGAAACGGACCGCGGGATAGTGGGCCCGGTCGAACACCGGTAGCTCCTCGTACTGCACCAGGAGGGGATCCAGGGCCGTGATGCGCTGCCGGTCGTGCAGCAGAATGAAGATACCCGCCGGCCCGCAACCGGCGTCCAGGGTCCGGACCCCGGGTTGCACCTCCCACTCCAGCTGATCGAGCACCCGCTGCCAGTAGGCGCGCTTGTCGCGGAGATATTCTCCCGGGGGGCGCCGACGGAGGTAGCGGCGCCACCAGCGTAACTCCAAAAACTGGGCCAGGCGCCACCGCGGGGATGAGGGTGCGGACATGCCGCCAAGGTAGGCAAGCAAATCGGGAGGTCGGCACAACTTCGGGGGCCGGCAATCCTTTACACAGACAACTCAAGCAAGCCCGCCATGACCTTTACTACCGGCGACCGCGTCACCCTGTTGCGCACCGGAAAATCCGGAACCGTATCCGCCGTCCTCGAAAAGGACATGTTCCAGGTCCGGCTCGACGGCGGCCTGGGCCACCTGCCCGTACCGGGCCACGCCATGGCCCCCCTCGACGGCAGCTCCACCGCCGCCGACACCCCCGCCCCCGATGCCCCCTCCGAACGCCGGAATAGCACCCACGATACGGGTATTCACCTCGCCTTCGATCCGATTTTCGACGAATCCGGTGAGCCCGAACGGTACCAGCTGTACCTCATAAACGGTACGGGGAGCAAGATCCTTTATGAAATCAAGGTACTGACCGGAGAACGGTCGCGCACCTCCAAGTTCGGCCCCCTGGGCGCCTACGAGAAAAAATCCCTGGCCGACGTTCCCTACGGCTTCCTCAACGAACGGCTGGCCGTAGACCTTGACGTACGGGCGGTCGTGGAAGGAGGTACCGGGCCGAGGCACTTTCACCAGGTAAAGGTGCGCCCCAAGCAGTTCTTCAGCAGCTACCGTGAAGTGCCGGAACTCAGCCGCGGGGCTCACCTGTTCACGGTCTTTCCCCACCTGGAAGCGGTCTCCGTAGCCGACCGCAACAGCGGTACCAGCCTGCGGGAACTGACGCGCGCCCAGCTCAAGAAGCAGCCGCAGAGCGCCGCCGCACCGCCTCGGCTCTCCAGCCTGGAAGCCCGCAACGCCTTCAACCCGGTGCTCGACCTCCACCTAGAGGCCCTGGTCGAAGATCCCAAGGCAATAGCCCGCGACAAGGTCCTTTCCACCCAGCTGGAACACTTCGACCGCTTCATCGACAAGGCGCTGCGCCTCGACGTCGAGCGTGTCGTCATCGTACACGGACTGGGCAACGGCATCCTCAAGACCGAACTGCACCGGAAGCTGGAACATACCCCCTTCGTAAAGAAATTCGCGAACGAATACCACCCTAAATACGGTTACGGGGCCACCGAGGTGATCTTCGAATCCTGACCGTCTCCGGATGCGCTATCGCGAATATCCGCGTTATTGCAGCCTAAACGTATACCAAATGAAATACCTGACCATCGCCCTGCTGCTGCTTCCCCTGCTCAGCTGTAACAAATCCAAGATCACCGAGCTGGAGACCAAGCTCAGCAGCGCCGAGCGCGAGAATGAACTCCTCCAGGGGCAGCTGGCCAGCGTGCAGCAGACCAACGGCGATTTGCTCAACCGGATGGAAGACCTCTCCGTGATCAGTAAGGAAGGCGCGACCAGCATCCGCGAAAGCCTGCAGTCCATCAGCGGGCAAACCAGCCGTATCAACGAGCTTAACCGCAGTATCCAGCGCAAGGACAGCATGAACCTGGCCTTGGTGATGAACCTCAAGCGCAGCCTTGACAACATCAACGACGATGACGTACACGTAGAGGTCCGCGGCGGCAAGGTCCACGTGAGCATCAGCGACAACCTGCTGTTCGCCAGCGGATCCTCCCGCCTGAACCCCGCCTCGGAACGGGTACTGGACAAGGTGAGCCGCGTACTCAACGACCACAGCGACCTCAGCATCATCGTGGAGGGACACACCGACAACGTGCCCATCCGCAGCAATTCCATCAAGGACAACTGGGAATTGAGCACCATGCGGGCCGCCGCCGTGGTACGGGAACTGGTCACCGACTTCGGCGTCGACCCCTACCGGCTTACCGCCGCCGGCCGCGCCGATAACGACCCGCGCGCCGATAACGGAACTGCCGAGGGTCGCGCCCGGAACCGGCGGACCGAGATCGTCATCACCCCCGCCCTCGACGAATTCTTCAACCTTGCACAGGATCCGGGGATAAACGGCTAGGGGGCAGCGAAGGGGTGGCAGGCACCACGATGCGCGGTACGGCGAGGCGGGCACTAAGCGGCCGCCGGCATACGCTGTATCCATCCTTTACCGGTAGATTGAGTTCCGCCTCCACATGGAACGTGCGCATCGTGCGGTCGTCGATGAGTTGTAGCGGCCAGCTGCGCTCGCTCTCCAGGGTCACGCTGAGTACGGCGCGGCGGGCATCATAAGTAGCCTCCACCACCCGTGCGTCGAGCACCGTATCGCCGACGGTTCCAATGCGCAGGGAGCGGGCATCGAAGCGGCCTGCGGCGTCCAGCGGGTTCTCCTGATCTTCTATGTTGAGCGTAAGGTGCCACTGAAAGGCGTACTGACCGGTATTCCGGCGGTGCAATTCGAAGCGCGAGCCGGCCAGGTCGACGAGGGGATGCGCCGAGACGGTCAGGTCCTGCCCTACGGGGATGCGCAGTGGCAACACGGGCCCCCGCGCCGGCAACACCAGCTCGTAGGACATGGGTACGGGAGTACGGCTGCCCGTATGGAATATCTCCGGAGCGGTGTAGCCCGTCACCGTAAAGGCCAATCCCGTTTCCGCCGCCTGCACCGACAGACTTGGTGGCGTTGCGTACGCCGCCCCGGTCAGGTTATGGAGTTCCCAGCCGGCACCGGCGAGGCTCGCCGGCAGTCCCCGCACCACCACGGTCTGCTGGTGACTGGCCGCCTCCCGGAGGGGGGACACATCCACCGCCACCGCGCCCGTCGTGGCGAAGTAGTCGGCGATCTCCGCCGGACCGGGAAGGCGGTAGTACATGCTTTCCCGGGTATACGGCCCCGCGAAGTCGGTGTAGACGATGGTTTCCCAGTCGCTGGCGGCGAAGTCATTGGTGCTTTCGCGCCGGTGGCTTAGCTGGCTATTAATCTTGGCGGATAAGGGCAGGGAAACATTGAGGCCAACCGACTGCTCGGCGGCGATGACTTCCTGGCTCTCGGTCAGGTGCTTGATGGCGATCCCGTCGAACTGTCGCAGGTAGTAGGCTTCTCCGCCGTACTCGGGGTGCTCCTGGTAGAATTGCCAGAGGTGGACCATCAATTCGGTGGTCCGTGCGTCGTTGGCTCCCAGCACTTCCGACAGCGGACTCTCGAAGCTTCCCGCCATGGCGAGCACGCTACTGCTGCGGCGGGCGTCGGTATCGAGGGCGGCCGCGAAGGCGGCGTAGGGGGGCTTGAGACCGGCGTCCAGCGAAGCTTTAAGGTACCCGCCGCAATTTTTGGTGAGGACGAAGCTGTCAAACCCATCACGCGGCTGCGGCAACAGATTTACACCCAGCTCTTCGGGGAACAGCAGTTTGCCGGGACTGTAGTGGATGTCGTCGAGCGCGGCCGAGGTTTCAGCCGCGGAGAATACGTAACTGAGAAGATTGCCCCCGTTGATGTTGGCCTTTTCGACGCGGGTACGCAGCGTACGCTTCCCCAGGAAGGAAGCGATGTTTGGAGGGGTATAATCGCGACGCCCGGCAGGCTGGGCAAAGCCGCAAAAGGAGTAGTGCCGCTCGAAAACGTCCTGCAGCGCCCCGCCCAGGTGCAACCGGCTGTAGCCGCGCTCGGGGGGCCAGACCGGCTCCTCGGTTTTGCGCCGGCGCTGGGCCTCAGCGGGACTATAAGACAGAAAGGTACAGGCCAGGAATACCAGCAAAAGGCGGGTTGGGGTCATGCGCAGGCGGTAATAAAGTCGACAGCCATTTAAATGCTTTTCTCCGCTGCTTATTGTGTACCCGCCTACCAGAGCGAAAGCTGCGGTGGCCGCCTTCCCCGTTCGAAGGGTTCGAAGTCGTAGGCCGGCCACGGCCGGGGGACGGCAAAGAATTTCCGCTTGGCCAGGCGGTACTGCTGGCCAATGAGTTCGGCCAGGGCACCCTCCCCGTGGTGGCGGATACCGAACCGCTTTTCGCCGAGCTCCCCACCGCGGGTATCCCGAATGCGGTTAAGGATGCGGTCCGCGCGGTCCGGGTATGTCTTGTGTACCCAATCCGTAAAAATCTCCCCGATCTGGTCGTTAAGGCGTACCAGGCTGTAGCCGATCTTCCGGGCCCCGGCGGCGGCGGCCCGCTCGGCGATGCCCAGCAGCTCGTGGTCGGTGAGGCCGGGAATGACCGGTGCTATGTTCACCATGGTAGGGATGCCGGCCGCACTAAGCGTCTCCACCGCGCGGAAGCGCTGGGCGATACTGGCCGTGCGTGGTTCCAGCATTCGGCGCACGTCCTCGTCGAGGGTCGTGATGCTGAAACAGACGTGCACCAGGTTCTCGGCCGCCAGTTCCCGCAGCAGATCAAGATCGCGTATGATGAGGCTGTTTTTGGTGATGAGGCCCACGGGGTGGCGAAACTCGTTGAGTACCTCCAGGCAGCGACGGGTGAGTTGGAACTTGCGCTCCGCTGGCTGGTAACTGTCCGTATTACCCGACATCATGATCGGAAACGGTACATAAGACTTCTTGCGAAGGGCCGCCCGCAGGAGTGCCGGTGCCTCGGCCTTGTACAGCACCTTGGTTTCGAAGTCGAGGCCCGCGCTGTAGCCCCAGTAGGTATGGGTGGTGCGGGCGAAGCAGTACACACAGCCGTGCTCACACCCCTGATAACTGTTGAGGCCGTAGCCCTCACCCAGGTCTGGACTCGTGATCTTGTTCAGGATCGTTTTGGGGTGGGTGGGGATGTATTCGGTCCGCAACGCGTCCTCCGGGTCGGGCAGCTCGTCGTACCGCAGGTTGTGGTAGGGATTGTCGGGATTGAGCTGTGCGCCGCGCCCGGGACGCGGGGTATTCGGTCGGTCGGTCTCCACGGCTAGCGGGACTTGAGCCGTACCGCGTTGCCGATCACCACGACGTCGGAAAAGGCCATGAAGAGCGCGGCCCACATAGGATTCAGGTAACCGAGCGCGGCCAGTGGAATGGCCACGATGTTGTAGCTGAACGCCCAAAACAGGCTCTCCCGGATCGTCCGCACCGTCAGAGCGGCGATCCGTCGGCCTTCTACCAGGACCGAAAGTTCGTCGCGCATTAGCACGACCTGCGCCGCATCCAGGGCGGCGGCGCTAGCCCCCCCCAGGCTGATGCCCAGGTCGGCACGGCTCAGGGCGGCGGCGTCATTGATGCCGTCCCCTACCATTGCGGTGGGGGCCTGCTCGCTGAGGCGGGTGATCTGCTCCAGTTTCTGCTCGGGGCGCTGCTCCGCGTAGACCTCGTCGATGCCCACCGCCCGGGCGACGCGTTCCGCCTTGGCCCGGCGGTCGCCGGTAAGCAAAGCGGTAGTGATGTTTTGCTCGTGCAGGTCGCGGATGACCTCGCGGGCGCCGGGACGGACGGTATCGACCAGGGTAAACCAGGCCAGCACGGTATCCCCGCGCTTGAGTACCACATCTGCTTCCGGGCCGTCGCCCCGCACCGCACCGAGGTAAAAATCGCCGGCCGTCAGCCCGCGGCCGGGCGTCTCCTCTACGGTGAGGTCACCCGCGAACGCCCGGTAGGCGTCGCTTTCGGGGTGGGCCATTTCCTGTTTCCAGAGGTAATTACGGACCGAATGAGCGATAGGGTGGCTGCTGAACCCCTCCAGCTCGAAGACCAGGCGGTAAACGAGGGCGGAATCGGCCTCGGGTACGACGGTAAAGGAGCCAATTTCCAACTCGCCGGTAGTCAGGGTCCCGGTTTTGTCGAATACCATCTGGCGGATGCCGGCCAGCGTCTCCACGGTGCTCCCGCCGCGGATGAGCATTCCGGTCCGCGCCAGGCGGCCCACCCCGACCATCACGGCGGTAGGTGTAGCCAGTCCCATTGCACAGGGGCAGGAGATGAGCAGTACGGCGATTGCGTTCATCAGCGCCTGGGTAGCGGTGGCGTAGCCCGTGAGCCAGCCCACGACAAAGGTGAGCAGACTGATCCCGATCACCACCGGCACGAAGATCGCGCTGATGCGGTCGGCGAGGCGCTGCAGTTCCGGCTTGTCGCGCTGGGCGGTCTTGACGAGCTCGATGATGCGGGCCAGGGTACCGTCGCGGTAGGCCTCCGTGACTTCGTAGGTCGTTTGTCCGGCCACCACGGTACTCCCGCCGAGGAGGGTTTCCCCCACCCGCTTCTCTACGGGAAGGCTTTCGCCGGTCAGCATCGCTTCGTTGACGCTCAGGGTTCCCTCGCGGAGGATACCGTCGAGGGGGATGCGGTCACCGGTATTCACGCGCACCCGACTGCCCGGTCTGACCTCGTCGACGGGCAGCGTTACCAGCGTGCCGCTGGACATCAGTACGCAGGCCCGCTCTTCCTTGAGAGCGGTGAGTGCCCCGATGGAGGTGGTGGTCCGTTCGACGGCCCGCGCCTCCAGCCAATTGCCGACCAGCACCAGGGTGATGATGGTAGCCGCCGTCTCGAAGAAGTAGTACTGCGGGTTCTGCCAGTACAGCCCGATGAGGCTGTAGACGAAGGCCGCCGTGGCGCCGAGAAAGATAAGCACGTCCATGTTCAGCATGCCAGTACGCAGGCCCGACCAGGCCGACCGGCCGAAGTGCAGGCCCCCGACCAGGTAGACCGGAGCCGCCAGGGCCAGCTGTACCCAGCCGTTGTCGAGGGGAGAAGCCACCCCCGCCACCATCAGGAAATGATTGAGCAGCAACGGGAGCGTAAAACCCGCGCAGATCAGAAGCCGCTGTCGTGCCGTAAGCCCCGCGGCCTCGGCCACGGCCCCGTCGGAAGAATCTTCGACCACGGTATAGCCCAGCTTGCGGATACCCTCCTTCACCGCACCTGCGTCCAGCGCCGCATCGTCGCGCCGGTAGCGCACCTCACGGGTCTGAAAATTGACCATCACGTCTTCCAGTCCCTTGCGCTCGAGGTACCGCTGGATCGACATGGCGCAATTGTTGCAATCCATCCCGTCTACCTGCAATTCTATGATGTCTGAGCGCTTGGTCACGAACTAACGGTTGAGTTTTTACTTCTACCATTAACGCCCCACCGGGCAAAACAGTTACTTAAACCACATGTATGAAGACGCTATCTACACTTTTCCTCAGCCTGCTTCTCCTTGCCGCCTGCGGTGGAGACACTAAAGAAACCGAAATGGACCAGGGCGGCAACTCCGAGGAGGACGGTGCCATGATCGGCACCGGCAACCCCGATAATTCCGCTATTGACCTGACCGACATGCCCCCGACCGAAGGCTTCCCCAACGCCAGCATCGACGACTGGAACTACAGCGACGGGACCTTTAACTACGACGTAAGCGGCTACACCTTCGGCAAAATCACCGACGATGCCAGCCAGCTGATGTGTGCCAACTCGGACAAGGGGCAGCACGTCCACCTCATCATCGACAACGAGCCCTACATCGCACAGTACCAGCCTACGTTCGACGAGCCGATGGCCGACGGTGAGCACCACATCCTCACCTTCCTCAGCCGCAGCTACCACGAATCCATCAAGAGCGACGAAGCCCACCGCGCCGTGAAGGTCAACGTAGCCAACAACAACTTCACCAGCGAGGAAGACATCACCGACCCCATGCTATTCTACAGCCGCCCCAAGGGCACTTACGTGGGTCGCGAGCAGACCGAGAACGTAATGCTTGACTTTTACCCCGTCAACGCCACCATTGGTAGCGGTGATTACACGGTGAAGGCGACCATTAACGGAAAGGACTTCACGATCGAGGAGTGGAAGCCCTACTACATCACCGGACTTCCCATGGGAGAAAACACCGTGACGCTGACCCTGATGCAGGGCGACAGCATCGTGGACGCCCCCCTCAACCCCGTCCGCCGCACCTTTACGCTGGAGGCCGACCCCACCGAGACCGAGGCCAGCCGGTAGGTTTTCCTACTACCGCCCCACACAGAAACGCCCCGTACATCAGCTGATGTACGGGGCGTTTCTATGGGGCGCTACCGCGGGTGCGTTAGTCGTACCGGGCGATCTCGCCACTGGCAATGCGCGACCGGTAGCTGCGCAGGGCCCGACGCACGTTGGGCATCAGAATGTACAGACCGGCCACGTTGGGAAAACACATCGCAAAGATCATGGCGTCACCGAAGTCGAAGACGGCGGAGGCGGAGATGGCCGAGCCGATGACGACGAAGATGCAGAAGAGGATCTTGTAAATAGCTTCGTTGATTTTGGACTCACCGAAAAGGTAGGTCCAGGCCTTGAGCCCGTAATACGACCAGCTGATCATGGTCGACAGGGCGAAGAGGATTACCGCAAAGCTCAATACCACCGGGAACCAGCTGATGACGGATTCAAAGGCAGCACTGGTGAGGGTGATATCCCCTACCGTACCCGACACCTTGTTGTTGAAGGCGGCCTCGGCGCCGTAACCGCCGTAGTTGGTGATGATGATGACCAGGGCGGTCATGGTGCAGATGACCACCGTATCGATGAAGGGCTCGAGCAGGGCCACCACGCCCTCGCTCACCGGCTCGTCGGTCTTGGCGGCGGAGTGAGCAATAGATGCGGAACCGACGCCGGCCTCGTTGCTGAAGGCGGCGCGGCGGAAACCCTGTATGAGCACCCCGATGATACCGCCGTAGAGCGCATCGGCGTTGAAGGCACCGTCGAGGATCGTACCGAAGGCCGCGGGAATGTCGGTGAAGTGGTAGCCGAGTACCACCAGGGCACCCAGGACATAGACGCCCACCATAAAGGGCACAACCTTATCGGTTACTTTGGCAATACTTTTGATGCCCCCCAGGATGATGAGGCCTACGGTAAGGGCCATGGCTACGCCGAAGATCCATCCCCGGCCGTAGAAGAAGCTATCGACCCCGCCGGTAACCTCGGTCAGCTGTTGGGTAGCCTGGTTGATCTGTACCATATTGCCTCCGCCGAAGCTGCCGCCGATACAGGCAATGGAGAACATGCCGGCCAGTACCTTACCGAGGACGGCCCACCCCGGGCCCTTTTCGCGCAGACCCTTGTCCAGGTAGTACATAGGGCCGCCGGAGACGGAACCGTCGGCGTGTACGTCGCGGTACATGAGGCCGAGGGTACACTCGACGAATTTAGACGTCATACCGAGCAGGCCGGCGATGATCATCCAGAAGGTTGCGCCCGGACCGCCGAGGGCGACGGCGAAGGCTACGCCGGCGATGTTGCCGACGCCTACCGTACCCGAAAGGGCGGCGGTCAGGGCCTGAAAGTGCGATACTTCCCCCTGGTCGTCCGGATCGTCGTACTTACCGCGCACCACGTCCAGCGCGTGCTTAACGGCCGTGACATTAATGAAGCCCATGTAGACCGTAAAGACCAAGGCGCCGATAATCAGCCAGGGCAGTACGAAGGGGATTTCGAAGCCGGCAATGGTCACGGGATAGAATACGATGCCCTCCACCACGCGGGTGACCGGCTCGAAAACCGACTGAATTTTTTCGTCAATGGTGGGACCTGAGGGGGTTTCCAGGTCTGCTTGCACCGCGGGGTCCTGAGCGAAGGCGAGAAGCGGAAGAAAGAGAGTGAGCAGTAAGGATGCGCAGCGTTTGGCCATTTGGGATTGGGTCACGGGTAACTAGTCAAAGCCGTAAGGTAGCAACTTTATTAAAAGCTTAAAATACGGTGTGCGCTCGGCCGGCACCAGACCCTGTTGCTTTTACGTAGATATACTACCTTACCCACTCCAACCTATGCCACCGACCTCCACCGATACCGATACCGAGCTGTTTGCTTCCCTGCGGGATGGGGCCCCGGGCGCGCTCGACGAGCTCTTCCGCCGGTACTACGTGGACCTGTGCCGGGTTTCGGTTCGCTTCGTGGCCGACGGGGCGGCGGCGGAGGATATCGTACAGGAGACCTTCACCCGGCTGTGGACCAAGCGGCTGAGCCTTCCGCCCGACACCCAGTCCGTCGGGGCCTATTTACGACGGGCAGTGCGCAACCGCAGCCTGAACTATTTGCGCGACCGCAAACGCATCCCGGTTGACGACGGGGAACTGCCCGAACTGGCCGCCGATCTGGAACAACAACCCGGAGCCCGGCTGGAGTCGGCGGAGACCCGGCAACGGATCAATCACGCCATCGACCGCCTCCCCGAGCGTTGTCGCTTGGTCTTCGTCATGAGCAAGCTGGAGCACATGAGCCACCGTGAGATCGCTGATGCCCTGGATATTTCTGTAAAAACGGTAGAAAATCAAATGACCCGGGCGTACAAATTCCTGCGGGAATGGCTCGGGGTACTCGTCCTCCTATTTTGTCAGTATATATGCTTAAATTAGTCCCAACCCGTCAGCTGACGGACCAAATGCTGCCATCACCCGCAATCCGCTTAGGGGGGGTAGCCTACCTTTGGGGTCCCACCGACGAAGCTAACACTCACGCAACGTCCTAATGAGCTTGGAACAAAACGACATCGATCAGCTGGTCAAGAACTACCGGGAGGATTTTACCCCCGATGTCGAACAGGGTTTGCGCGCCCTTCACGGTCGGCTGACGCCCGTCCGGCGCCTGCGTCCGCGGAACAACGGCCGGCTATACGCTATTGCCGCCGCCGTGCTCCTGCTCCTTACCGCCGGCTATTTTGTTTTTGCCGACCGGGGCTTGACGGAGCTGCGCAACGATACCGGCCAGCTGGCCACCTACGAATTACCCGACGGAAGCTCCGTGGTGCTTCAGAGCGGCAGCGTCCTTCATTACTCCGCCAGCGATTTCAATACCGCCGAGCGCCGCCTTACCCTGGACGGTCAGGGTTTCTTCGAAGTTGCGCCCGACGCCGACCGCCCGTTCACCGTTTCAAGCGCTGTCGGGTCCGTGCGCGTTACCGGTACCGCATTCAATCTGCGGGCCCGTTCCTCCGAGCTGGAAGTGGAGGTGAGCGAGGGTACCGTACTGCTCCAACACGCCGGCCGGGAGATGCAGGTCAAGGCCCGTGAAGCGGCGCTGGCCGTCGATGGCGGTTCCATGGAACGCGAGGAAGCCCCCAACCTGAATCACCATGCGTGGCGCACGGGTGAGTTGCGTTTCGACCATACCCCCTTCGAGCAGGTTCTGGTCTACCTGAACGATAACTGGGGCATCGTTTGTACCTGGAAGGACGATACCACCTGCTCTTTTCCCGTCACCTCCAGCTACCATACCTCCGATGCCCGCTCGGTACTGGAAGATATCGCAGAACTGAATGGGGTCAAGGTCCGTTCCACCGGTACTGATGGCAAACATTTCGAGCTTACCGGCACCTGCTCCAAGTAAACACGCCCGGATATGACCTGGTCCCGCCTCCTCTGCACCCTGTTGCTGGTGGCCGGCTCCCTCGTGTCGCTTCTCGCCCAGGCCGACACCTTACCCGATAATTTTACCCTCACCCCCGGCGAACGGCCCCTAGAGGAAGTTCTGCTGGAGCTTACCGTGGCCGGTACCCAACTCAGTTTCCGGCCCGACCAGGTTGCCGGGGTTACCGTCAACGTGCCCCGCGGTCAGCGTACGGCGGAGGCGTGGCTGGAAGCGGTACTCGGCGGTACCGGCCTGACGTACCGCCGCGGCGCGGCGGGCTACCTCGTCTTCAGCGATACCGCCCTGACCGAGCGATCCTTTACGCTTTTCGGCATGGTTTCCGACCGGGAAACCGGCGAGCGGCTCATCGGAGCCACGGTTCAGTTGCCCGCAGAGGCCCGCGGTACCTACACCAACGAATACGGCTTCTATACCCTGCCGGTCACCGGCGGCCGGCTGTACGCGCGGGTCACCTACGTCGGTTACCTGCCGCAGGACGTCGACCTGCTGGTCCGCGGCGATACCCTCCTCGACCTGGCGCTGCAACCGAACCGCGAATTGCCGCAGGTGCTGGTCACCTCCTCTCCCGAAGCGGAAGGGGAAGCCCGCTACTTTGAAACCGGAACCCGCATCGGTCGCTCGGAAGTGACCCAGCTCGGAGGGGCTGCGGGGGAGGACGATCCCCTGCAACTTGCCCGCTTGCTACCCGGAGTGACCAGCGGGGCCGACGGGATCGGCGGCATCCTAATCCGCGGAAGCGAGGCGGGACACAACCTCATTCTGCTCGATGGAGTACCCGTTTACGGGCTGAGTCACGCCGGCGGACTGCTCAGCATCTTCAGTAATCAGGCCATCCGCCGTATCGACCTGTACAAGGACGCCCTGCCCGCGCGCTTCGGCGGACGCATCGGTGGAGTGATGGACGTACACACCCGCGACGGAAACCTCTACAACAACGAGCTTACGGTAGGCAGCAGCTTACTAAGCGGTCAGCTGGCTGCCGAAGGCCCCATCCGGGTAGGGGAAAGCTCATTCCTGGTCACCGGCCGCTACTTCTGGGCGAGCCGACTGCTCGAGCGCTTCAGCGAGGCGTACAAGCAAGACCGGGGCCGGCGTGGATCCACCGACTACGATGTCTACGACCTCAACCTGAAACTCAACCAGAAAGCGGGCAAGCGGGGCCGCGTATACCTTAGTCTGTATACCGGGCTCGATAACTACCAGAACGACAGCTGGCAATCCCAGTCCTTAAGCCATACGAACGAAGCGGGTACGGAATTTCGGTACACCACTCCTACCTACCGCTCCGAACGGGCCCGGTGGGGCAATACGGTCGGAGCCCTCCGCTACAACCACGTATTCAGCGACCGCACCTTCGGCAACTTCCGGGTTTCCTACTCCGACCTTCAAACGCGCTCCGCCTTCGAGCGCTACGACAGCATCCTTGAGCAATCCAATCGCATCTACGAGGGGCAACTCTTCAGCGGAATGTACTTCTCGGAAATCCGCCAGTTGGGAATTGCCTTTGACGGTCAGCACCGGGTGACGTCCTCCACGGACCTTCGCTTCGGAGCGCAGGGCAGCGTCCATCATTTCCTGCCCCAGCTGATGACGAGCGAAAGCAGCCTCAGCACCTACGAGCGGCCCGGAAACGAAGCTATCCAGCGCCCCGTCGAAGTGACTCCCTATTTGTCAGTGAGCAGTAAGTGGCGCAACCTGTACTATCGGCTGGGCATTCGCGCAAGTCTCTGGCAAACGGCGGACGCCCACTACTTCAACCTTTCCCCCCGCCTCCTGCTGGCGGGCCCGCTGTCGCCGCAGGTAGACTGGCAACTGAGCTACGACCGAACGGTACAATCCGTCCACCTGCTGAACAGCTTCGTGATCGGACTGCCCTCCGACCTCTGGATCCCGTCCACCGAACAGATCGCACCGGCCACCTCTCCCCAGGTGAGCGGTAAACTGACCTGGCGACCGCAGCCGGACTGGAACCTTACCGGATCCCTGTACCACAAGCGAATGAAGGGGCTGGTCGCTTACGCCGAGGGCCGGCAAAACTCCGAGACCTGGATCGACGACCTCAGTACGGGAACCGGCCGCGCCTACGGACTCGAAACCTCCGTGCAACGCAGCCGCGGCCGCCTGCGGGGCTGGCTGACCTATACCCTAGCCCGCAGCGACCGCACCTTCGACCGACGAATCAACCAGGGAATGACCTTCCCCTTCCGGTACGACCGGCGCCACGCCGTTAATCTTCTCTTAATTTATCAGCTCGGAGAGCGCACCACCCTCACGGGTAGTTGGCGGTACGAATCGGGACTGGCCTATAGCGTAAGCGTAGCGACCCGCTCCAATCCGACGAGCGAGGGGCCAGAGAATATTCCCGTCGTGCTGGAGCGAAACGGCTTCCGCATGCCGCCCAACCACCGCTTCGATCTTAACCTGCACACCGAGTTGAGTACTTCGGAGAGCAATATCACCCACGCGATCGACTTGGGCATCTATAACGTATACAACCGGCACAACCCCGTATACTATGAGACGCGGCCCGTGTATTCCGTGGAGGACGACGCCCCCGTCAGCCGGGAACAATTCTATCGGATCTATATCGCCCCGATCCTCCCCTCCCTCAGCTACCACCTCACCTTCGGGGCCCCGGCCCGGCCAACATTTGGAAGGCAGTAGACAAATCCCTATTTTTACAGGCGATGTGGAAAGCCCTCTTCGCCGGACTCATACGTCCTCTCAGCCTCGTGTGCCTGGGAGTGTTCGTGCTATGGTCGTGTGAGGAAGCGATCGAGCTGGACATCGAAATACCCAAGAGCCGGCTCGTCATCAACTCAAGCTTCGTCCCCCACCAGCCCGTTTCGCTAACGGTGACGGCGACCCGCCCGCGCGGCGGAGCCGCGGTGACCGAGATATCCGATGCCCAGGTCTCCCTGTTGGAGGGCAACGAACTGGCCGAGGAACTTACCTACCACCCAAATAAGGAGAGTGGACAAGGCGGGTACTACCGGACACTTGCATTTCGCCCCGAAGTCGGCCACGATTATACCATTCACGTATCGGTCCCCGGTTACGATCCTGTAACGGCCGTGTCCTCGATCCCCGAGTCGGTGCCGATCCGGGCGCTTTCCGTCTCGGAACTAAGCCGCCGTACCGAGGCCGGCGAGCAAATTTGCGATTACACCCTTTCGGTTGATTACGCCGACCCGGAAAACGAAACGAATTACTACGATCTGCGCATCAGCCAGCTGGTCATTCCCTTTGAGGTGAGTGCCGCGGGTGACACGATCCGGCGTACTCCGTATATCAAATCTATCCGCAGCCCGCAGAACCCCGTTGCGGAGCAACCCACGATTAGCCTCCTACTCCAGGATCGCGGTCCGGCGCCGCCGGTCAACCTGCGGCTCCAGAGTCGCCTGAACCCGGACCGCGAGCTGCTGGGCCGGGTCGTAGCCGAATTGCGCACGGTCTCGCCCGAGTACTTTTTCTACCAGCGAAGCCTAGCCCTGCCCATCGAATACCCCTCCATGGGGCTTGAGGAGCCAGTGATTTTCTTCAATAATGTCGAGAGTGGGCTGGGTGTCTTCGCCGGATACAATTCCGTTGAGAAGGACCTTTCCCTCGCGGATCAGTAGCGCCCCGCCTTATTCGGTTTCTCCGGCCTCCGCCGGTTGATGGAACACTACGAAGGTGCGCGCCCAACGATCGTGCAGGGTCCGGTTCCATGGATCCATGATCATCCAGACGGCCGAAAAGGTAGGCAGGTTATTTCCCAGGCTCACGAAGAAATTCTGCTGCAGCGGGAATTCATTGATGTAGTTGCTGTACGACCACACGTCGTCCACTTCGGCAAAGGAGGGCGACTGCATGACCCGGATGTAAACGAACAGCGTGATGAAGGCCGAGATTGCCCACGGGAGATAGCGGATGAAGCTCTGGTTGTACGTGATGCGCCGGCGACCGCCCATGGTCACGACCCGCAACCGTAGCGCAGCCTTGCCGGCCGTGCAGCCGAAGTGAGCCTCCGTGAGCGGTTTATACAAATGGTAGACCAGCCAGCACGCGATCACGCCGTAGAGCATCGGCTGCTCCACCTGGAAATAGTACATACCATAGACCAGGGGAGAGACCAGGAGAAAGTCTAGGACGAAGGCCGCAAGGCGGGGTACGAATCCCGCGGTGGGGACAGTAGTGGGGTCGGGAAGTTCCTGGATCGCTTGGGAAGTCACGCGCAGTTGGGATTAATCAGAATTACCGGCTCAAAACTACGGTACCCAGTTCCTTTGCCAGGGAGATCCGCATTTCGTCCAGTTTCATCTGCACTTTCATGTGGGTTTTCAGCTTCTCGAAGTTTCCCTCGCGCTGGTACCGGGCGATAAGCAAAGTATTCTCCTTGCCCTTGCGTTCGATCTTCTCCATACGGAATATGCGTAGGAACAGTTCGGCGGCAAGGCGTTGATTTTCGTCCGGCATCTTCTGGCTCAGCCGCAGGCCGTACTTCTCCTGCCAGTTGGGGCTATAGGTGTAGGGACTTGTCACGGCTTCCGTGGCCAGTTGCCGGATGCGTTCGTCGGCGTGACGGGTGTACCAGTCGGGGTCCGGTGCACCGCCGGTGGAGCGCAGGTGATCGGTTACCTGCTCTACGGCTTCCCGGTAGGTGGCCACGTCGAAATCGCCCAGCAGGTCGGCCACGTTGGCGGTCAGGAATCCGGCGATGGTCGTCTTCGTCGGCTCGTCGTACCACTTGTGGCCGTCGCGCACGAGCAGGTGGACGAAGTGTTGCTCCTGGTGTCCGTGGCCGATTTCTGGCTGCCGGGGTTCGGCGGCGGGACTACCTGCAACGGGAGGCGGCGCGCCACCGGCGGCCACGGGCCCCGGATCGTCGCTGGACGTGTCCAGCCAGGCGGGTTCGCTCAGCCCCCCCCAGTCATCCTCGGAGGTTGGGGGCGGCGGGGCGGAGGTCCCGCCGGAGCTACGCGCCTGCCGCCGCTGCTCTCGCTCAGCGGCCTTTTTGCGTTCGCTGCGGTGGTCCGCGATGGCACCGTTTACGAGGCCGACGAGCAGGCTCTCGTCGATCCCGAGTTTGGCACTGAACTGCTGGAGGTACCCCGCCCGTTTCAGCGGGTCCGTGACTAGGGCGAGCGTGCTGCTGATGTCCCGGATCGCCGCGCTGCGCGCGGCGACGTCGTCGCCCGCTTCCTCGAGCAGGATGTCGGCTTTGAAGAACAGGAAATCCTTGCGGGCATCCGTCAGGTACTGCTCGAATACAGTGACCCCGACCTCCTGCATGTAGCCGTCGGGATCTTTTCCCTCCGGCAGCACTACCACGCGCACATTGAGGTCGGCGGACAGCAGTACGTCCACGCCGCGCAGGGCTGCCTTGACCCCGGCCTTGTCGCCGTCGTAGAGGAGCGTAACGTTCTCCGTGAAGCGCTTTACCAGCTTGGCCTGCCCGGCGGTCAGGCTGGTACCCGACGTGGCCACTACGTTGCGGATGCCGCTCTGGTACAGGCTGATGACGTCGGTGTAGCCCTCCACCATGAAGATGTTATCGAGCTTTCGGACGGCCTGCCGTGCCTGGTACATTCCATAGAGGACGTCGGACTTATGGTAGACCTCGGTTTCCGGACTGTTGATGTACTTCGGTGCCTTGACGTCCTTTTTAAGTATCCGTCCGGCGAAGGCGATGGGCTTTCCGGCCAGGTTGTGGATCGTGAACATGACCCGGTCCCTGAAGAAATCGCGTCCGTTGCGGACCAGTCCGAGCTTCTCCAGCTGATCCTCCCCAAATCCGGCCGCCGTAGCCGCCTGCAGGAGACCGTCGCGCTGGTTGGGAGCGTAGCCCAGCCCGAACGTTTCGATCGCTTCCTTGCGGAATCCACGGGCGCGGAAATAGCTCAGGGCGATACTCTTGCCTTCGTCCGTATCCAGCAATTGCTCGGCGTAGTACTTGCGGGCGAAGTCGTTGGCGATGAGGAGGCTGTCGCGTTCCTGAAGCTCGGCGCGTACTTCCTCGCTTACTTCCGTTTCCTCCAGCTTGATATTGTACTTGCGCGCAATCCAGCGGATTGCATCGGGAAAACTGAGCTGTTCCAGCTCCATCAGGAACTTTACCGGGTCACCTCCTACCCCACAACCGAAACACTTGTATATATTGCGGGCGGGATTGACGTTGAACGACGGCGTCTTCTCGTTGTGGAACGGGCAAAGGCCCGAGTAGTTATTCCCCCGGCGGCGCAGATTGACGAAGTCACCCACTACGTCTTCGACGCGTGCGCTATCGATGACCTCCCGTACGCTCTCTTCCGTGATCATGCGGTAAAGGTACGGATAATGTTAGTCGGCTGAATGTCAGTAGTTGGCCAGGATGCAGAACGTAACCGTTTGAAGGCCAGTACGTTTAAAGAATTATTAACCTAATTTCAAGGTCAAACGCACATACTTTTTGCGCCGCCGTTTGTCTTATAGGTAAATAGCGGAGCGACCCGCCACCGTCGCAAGAATTAATGGGTGTTCTCATAGTGTGTGGACTGTCCCGACGACCTTTAGGCTCGTTCGGGGCAGTTTTTTTTATGAGCCCACCTCACCAAGGACCTGCAGCTGGGTCAGGTCGGGCTGGGGCTGTCCGCCAGTGTCCTCCAGCGTGATGGCGAAGGCGGCGGCATTGGCTACGAAGGGGACCGAGAGGAGCTCGTCATTTGTAAGTCCGGTATCGAGTACGCCCAGGTCCTGGGGCCCTTCCGCATCGATGGCCCAGAGCTGGTACTGCTTGCCGGTAGGCGGTGCGGGCAGGTTAGAGGCGGCGAAGAGCACGGTTCCCTCCTGTTGGTTGTAGAACACCACGGCCCGGCTATCGGGCGCGTTGTCGGTACCGGCCAGTACGATACCCCGGGTATCGGGGTCGGTGAGGACCTGGATTTGCTGTTGGTCGGCCTGGTAGTCGGCGGCGATTTGGTTACACTCGCTTTCCAGGGTGGAAAGTTCGCTTTCGAGGGTGCCGAGGCGTTCGGCCTGATCCTGGCTCTGGAAGAAGAAGTAGAGCAGACCGGCCAGGGCGAGCGCCAGCAGCAGGGCAAGGGTCCAGAGGCCCCAGGCGGGCGCACCGCTGGAAGTAGGCGTGGGTGCTGCTGCGGCAGGTTGGTTGGCCGGGGGCGGTGGGGTGGCCACCGCGGCGGGCTGGATCTGGCTGAGTACGTTGGTGAGCACCGCGGGGTTAGGCGGGGTAGCCTCGCCGCGCAGTAAGCTGTATTCCTCGAGGGCTAGCTCAATCTGCTCAATCTCCGAACGCACTTCCGGATACTCGTCCGCATACGCTTCCACTCGCCGGCGTTCGCCGGGAGAAAGACGGTCGAGAACGTATAGTTCCAGAACGCCGGAGTTTATGTATGCTGAAAGGTCCAAAGTAGGGGTACGGTTACATGATTGAATTTAACAGACTGACAAGTAGGACGATTAACTCACTGCGGAGGATCTCACGCAGCTTTTGCAGGGCACGCCGGGACCGGGTCTTGACCGTGCCCAGGGGCAAGTCAAGAGCCTCGGCGGCTTCTGCTTGGGTGTAATCTTTGAAGTAGAGCAGGTCGATGATTGACCTATAGTTCGGGTCGAGTTGGTTGATCACCTTCGCAAGCCCGATGTGCTCGACAGACATTGTCTCGCTGTTGTTGCGATTAATTACGACAACATCGAGTTCATCGGTTTTGCTGGACTTGCGGTAGGACTTGCTGCGAACCCGGTCTATAGCGGCATTTCGGGCGATACGGGCCATCCAGGTGAAGAGCCGGCTCTTGCTGGTTTCGTACTGCCCGATGTTGTCCCAGATGCGCATCAGGACGTCCTGCAGGACTTCCTCGGCGACCTGCTGCTCGGTGACGATTTGGCTGATTATGTTGTTCAGTGCCCCGCCGTAGTGGTCAAACAGATAGCGCATTCCAGACTCATCCTTCCGTAGAAGGAGGTCTAGCAATACGTCCTGTCTGTCTTTACCAGCCGATGCGGACATTGATGAAATCAGTTGAGGCGGCGGTGCGCGGGTGCAGAAATTTTTTCAAAAATTTTCTGCGGGCACGGCAAATTATCTTCCTGTAGGCTCAGTTACCTGCGACAGTTGGGGTCGATTTACCTTTGTGAGGGGTAGTTTCCCGGCCTGACGCGCCACAATGTAATAAAATTATGAAAGCAATATTCAGCGGTATCGGTGTCGGCGCCCTATTTCTCGTCGGCTGGCTCATTCTGCTGAGCACCGGCACGAGCGTGTTCCCGGCCTCCACCGCACCCGCGGCCGCGCCCCGCGACTCCTTTCCTCCGGGCCACCTTCCCCAGCGGGTAGAGCCCATGGACCTCGCCGGGCCCTTTACGTTCGCCGGCGAACCCCTGCCCCTGGACAACTTCGACGTGCGGGAACGGCTGGACCTGGAGCTTATGCGCAACGCCTACTTCCACCGCAACACCCTGTTGCTCCTCAAGCGGCGGGCCCGCTACTTTCCCACCATCGAGCGGGTGCTGCGCGAAGAGGGCCTGCCCGACGACCTCAAGTACCTGGCCGCCGCCGAAAGCACCCTTGACGAGGCAGTCAGCCCCGCAGGTGCCAAGGGGGTATGGCAGCTTATGGCCCCGACCGGTCGAGCGTTTGGCCTAACCATTAACGACCAGGTCGACGAACGCTACGACCTCGAGAAAGCCACGCGGGCAGCGGCGGCCTATCTCAAAGATTACTATGCGCAGTTCGGCGACTGGAAGAAAGTCGCCGCGGCCTACAACATGGGGGGACCCAACCTCAAAAAATGGCTGGAACGGCAGCAGGCCGAGGAGCTCTACGATCTCGACATCAACAACGAAACCATGCAGTACCTTTTCCGCATCGTAGCCATCAAGTACATCATGGAGGAGCCCGAGAAGTTCGGGTACCACGTCCCGGCCGCCGCCAACTACCCCGCCCTGGACGACTACCGTACCGTCACCGTTTCCCGCTCCATAGACAACCTCGGCACGTTTGCCCGCGAACAGGGCACCACCTACCGGATGCTGAAGCTTTATAATCCCTGGCTGATCACCGGCGACCTCGACGTGCCGTCGGGCACCACCTGCGACCTGCGTATTCCCAATCCCTGAACCCCGTCGCCATGCCGCTACGTTCCTCCCTCCTGCGCCCATACGCCTCCTACGTCCGTCGCCGGCTCCACCGCCGCGCCGGGCTCGCCGTGGAACTGCAGGAGGAGATCCGCCGCGAACTGGTGCGTACGGCCCGGGACACCGCTTACGGCCGCGACCACGACTTCGGGGCCATACGGTCCTACGCCGACTACCGCGAACGGGTGCCGATCGGCGACTACGAAGATTTCCGGCCCTACGCCGACCGGATCAAGGCCGGGGAGGCCGACGTAAGCTGGCCCGGGCGGCCCCGCTACCTGGCCAAGACCAGCGGAACGACCAGCGGCGTCAAGTACATCCCCATCACCCGCGAGAGCCTGCCGAATCACTTTGGTTCGGCCCGCAATGCCCTGTTCAACTACGTGGGCGAAACGGGCCACGCCCGCTGGCTCGACGGCAAGATGATCTTCCTCAGCGGCAGCCCGGAAATGGGCGATACCCACGGCATACCGACCGGCCGGCTTTCCGGGATCGTCAATCACGTCGTCCCGGCCTGGCTGCGCACCAACCAGCTGCCCAGCTACGCCACCAACTGCATCGAGGACTGGGAGACCAAGCTCGACGCGATCGTAGAGGAAACCCGCACCGCCGACTTGCGCCTGATCAGTGGCATCCCCCCCTGGATCCAGATGTACTACGAACGCCTGCTGGCCCGTACCGGCAAGGATACGGTACGGGAGGTTTTTCCCAACTTCGAGATGTTCGTTTACGGCGGAGTCAACTTCGAGCCCTACCGCCAAAGCCTCGAACGGCTGGTGGGTGCCCGTATTCCCAGCGTAGAGACCTACCCGGCCAGCGAGGGGTTCATCGCCTTTCAGGATAGCCAGACGGCACCCGGCCTGCTGCTGAACACGGGCAGTGGCATCTTCTTCGAGTTCGTACCGGCCGCCGAAGTATTTGACCCCTCCCCCACCCGACTTTCGCTCGGGCAGGTCCAAACGGGGGTCAATTACGCTATCGTACTATCTACCACGGCGGGACTGTGGGCGTATAACATCGGCGATACGGTAGAATTTACCAGCCTGACTCCCCACCGTATCCGGGTTACGGGCCGGATCAAACACTTCATCAGCGCCTTTGGCGAGCACGTGATCGGCAAAGAGGTAGAGACCGCGTTGCGGGCCGTAGCCGCGCGGCACGCGGCGCAGGTTACTGAATTTACCGTGGCCCCCCAGGTGAGTCCCCCGGACGGCCTGCCCTACCACGAGTGGCTGGTGGAGTTCGGAACGCCCCCCGCCGATCCGGTGGCCTTCGCGGCGGATCTCGACCGGGCCATGGTCGGCGAAAATCTGTATTACCGCGACCTGATCGACGGCAGGGTACTGCGCCCGCTGGTGGTGACGGCGCTTCCGGCCAACGCGTTCCGGCGCTACATGAAGGCGCAAGGAAAGCTCGGAGGGCAGAATAAAGTCCCTCGCCTGGCCAATGATCGGCAAATCGCCGACGCACTGCCCCGGTAGGCCGGTCGGGATAAAAGAAGGTACCCAACGATTGCTTAGCTTAGCGCCGAACCATAAATCCGGTATGCGAAGCCTGTTATCCCAGTTATTATTCTTTTGCTTCACGGTAGGTCCCTTCCTGCTGGCTCCCTGCGGGATCGGCCTGTACGGACAGCAGCGTTTTTCTTTCCTGGACGACGAGCAAAACGCCTTCGTGCAGTCTGAGCTGCGTCGCCTCACCCTGCGGCAGAAGGCGGGGCAGATGACGCAGGTAGCCGTAGACCTGGTTTTTGAAGGACCGACCTACGTGCTCACCGTACCGCCCGTTCTGAGCGACGAGCGGGTCGACCGCATAGTGGGGGAGCTGGAGATCGGTTCCATCCTCAATCACCCGAGCCGGTCATACCCCTCGCCGATTGAGTACCGGCTCTTTATCGGCGAACTTCAGGCCAAAGCCATGGAGACGACCGGCATCCCGCTGCTTTACGGGCAGGACGCTATCCACGGGGCCAACTACATCGGGGGCGCCACGCTCTACGCGCAGCCCCTTAACCTCGCCGCCTCCTTCAATACCGAACTGGCCCGTGAATTGGCCGGCATTACCGCCTACGAGATGAAGGCGGCCAGTATCCCCTGGAACTTCAGCCCGGCCATGGACGTCGGGCGCAACCCGGCCTGGCCGCGCACCTGGGAGAGCTTCGGTGAGGACCCCTATGTGAACCAGCAATTCGGCCTGGCCATGCTCCAGGGGTACCAGACCGACTCTCTGGGTTCGCGCACGGGCGTGGTGGCCTGCCTCAAGCACTTTACGGGCTACGGATCGCCCCGCAGCGGCCGCGACCGCACGCCGGCCTACCTGCCCGAACGTCAGTTGCGCGAGTACTACCTGCCGCAATTCCAGACCGCCATCGACAGCGGGGCCCTGACCGTCATGGCCAACTCCGGGGAAGTGAACGGCGTACCGGTGCATGTGAGCAAGTACCTGCTGACGGAAGTTTTGCGGGATGAACTCGGGTTCGAGGGCC
This sequence comes from Lewinella sp. IMCC34183, assembly GCF_003390915.1. Classification (GTDB taxonomy): domain Bacteria; phylum Bacteroidota; class Bacteroidia; order Chitinophagales; family Saprospiraceae; genus Neolewinella. The sequence continues at coordinate 424,177 of NZ_QMEM01000001.1, forward strand.
TAGTGGTTTCCGACTGGCAGGACGTGCGTTACCTCTACGAGCGCCACCACGTCGCGCGTGACCTCAAGGAGGCGGTGAAAATGAGCATCGACGCCGGCCTCGACATGAGTATGACCGCCGTGACCACCGACTTCCCGGAAATGGTCGTCGAGCTGGTCCAGGAAGGCGAGCTGACCGAGGCCCGCATCGACACCTCCGTGGCGCGTATCCTCGCGGTAAAAGTAGCCATGGGCCTCTACGAGGAGCACCTGTGGGACCCGGCGGATTTTCCGGATTTCGGCAGCGACAAATTCGCCCGCAAGGCCATGCAGTCGGCCGAGGAATCTATCGTGCTGCTCAAGAACGACGGGCTGCTGCTGCCCGTCAAGCCGGAGCAACGCGTCCTGCTCGTGGGACCGACCGCCGATAACATGCGCAGCCTGAACGGCGGGTGGACCTACAGCTGGCAGGGGGATGAGGCCGATACCTACCTGGAAGAATTCAACACCATCCGCGAAGCCCTGGAGCGCGAATTCCCGGACCGTCTCACCTACGTAGAAGGGGCTTCTTTCGATACCCTGCGTAACGCGGACGAAGCCGTGACGGCGGCGGCCGATGCGGACGTGATCGTGCTGTGCGTGGGCGAACTCTCGTACACCGAAGACGTGGGCAACATCAACAGCCTGGTGCTGCCCGACGCACAGCGTCGCCTCTTCAACCGGCTTAATGAAACGGGGAAGCCGATCGCGCTAATAATGAACGCCGGCCGGCCCCGCCTCATGTCGAAAATGGCCAATCGGTCACAGGCGGTCATCTTTGCTGGCTACCCGGGCCCCCACGGGGGCGATGCGCTGGCGGCCATCCTGTCCGGACGGGTCAACCCCAGTGGTCGCCTGCCCCTCACCTACCCCCGGCAGCCGAACGCCCTGCTCACCTACGACCACAAGTACACCGAGGAACTGAACGGCAACTACAATCCGCTCTTTGATTTTGGTGCCGGAATTAGTTACACCGACTTTACCTATAGCGAGCTCAACCTCAGTAGCCGCGTCCTAAACCCCAACGACACCCTGGAAGTATCCGTGCGCGTCACCAACGAGGGCGACCGCGCGGGCAAGCATTCCGTGTTGCTCTTTACCTCCGACCTCGTAGCTTCCGTCACGCCAAGCGTCCTGCGGCTGCGCAAATTCACCAAACTCCACCTTGAACCCGGGGAATACCGCGACATCACGTTCGCCCTGACCCCGGCTGACGTCTCCTTCATCGGCCTGGGCAACCTACCAGTGACGGAGCCCGGTACGTTCCGGGTCACCGTCGGCAACCTTACGGAAGAGTTCGACTTCGAAGAATAGTACCCGCCCTTACCCCAAAAGCCTCCCAGTCAATGCGCTACCTCTACCTCTGCCTTCTGGCCTGCATGGCCTGCCAGACCACCCGCCCCGGCCAGGCCGCGGCACCCCCCGCTCCCGCCCCCGACACCACCGCCGTAGCGGCTGCGGAAACTGACCCGGCTCCCGCTAAAGCGGGAAAATTCAAACCCTACGAAAAAGTGATCACCAGCGCCGCCGTAAGCGACACCGGGCTCTTCACGGTGCACCGGGTAGACGGCAAATACTTTTATGAGGTACCCTTCGAGCGACTGGGGCAGGATATGCTCCTCGTCAGCCGCATCGCCAAGATCCCCTCCGACCTCGGGGGCGGCTACCTGAACGCCGGCTCCAAGGCCAACGAACAGCTGGTGCAGTGGAGCCGCGTCAACGACGCCCTCCACCTGACCTCCGTTTCCTACGAAAGCGTGGCGGATGACGCCCTGCCCATCAGCCAGTCGGTCCGGGACAACAACTACGCCCCGGTCATCATGGCCTTCCCCATCCAGGCCTTTTCCCCCGACTCCACGGCGGCGGTGATTCAGGTGGACGAACTTTTTTCCACCGACGTACCCGCGATTTCAGGCCTCAATCAACGGCTGCGCAAGTCCTACGGGGTACGTAACCTGGACAAGGACCGCAGCTTCATCAGCCGCATGGCCGCCTACCCCGAGAACGTGGAGGTACGGCACGACATGACCTACGTAGCCAGCGACCCGCCGTCGAACTCCAGCACCGGCACGATCTCCATGCAGCTGAGCCAGTCCATGTACCTGCTGCCCACCACGCCGATGATGCCGCGGCTGTACGACCAGCGCGTTGGCTGGTTCACGGTGTCCCAGATCGACTACGGCTCCGATGCCCTGAAGGCCGACCAAAAACGCTACATCAAGCGGTGGAAACTGGTGCCGAAGGACAAGGAAGCATACGCCCGCGGTGAGCTCGTGGAACCCGAACAGCCCATCGTGTACTACCTCGACCCGGCCACCCCCGAAAAGTTTCGCCCCTACTTCATCCAGGGCATAGAGGACTGGCAGGAGGCCTTTGAGACCGCCGGCTTCAAGAACGCCATCGTCGCCCGCCTACCCCCCAGCCCGGAGGAGGATCCCGACTGGAGCCCCGAGGACAGCCGCTACTCGGTGGTGCGCTACGTAGCCTCCACCACCCGCAACGCCGTCGGACCGAGTGTGTCCGATCCGCGTTCCGGGCAGATCATCGAGAGCGACATCATCTGGTACCATAACCACCTGCGCAGCTACCGTAACCGCTACCTCCTGGAAACCGGAGCGGCCAACCCCACCGCCCGCACGCTCGACACCCCGGACGAGGAGATCGGTGAAATGATGCGGCGCGTGATCAGCCACGAGGTCGGCCACGCACTCGGTCTGCCGCACAACATGAAGGCCAGCTACGCCTACCCCACCGACAGCCTGCGCTCCGCCACCTTCACCAACAAGTGGGGCCTGGCCTCCACGATCATGGATTATACCCGCTACAACTACGTGGCCCAGCCGGGCGACGAGGGGGTACGCTGGGTCCGAATGCTCGGTCCCTACGACAGCTACGCGATCAACTACGGCTACCGCTACCTGCCCGGCATGCAGACGCCCGCCGAGGAGAAAGAAACGCTGAACGAATGGATCGCCGAAAAACAGGGCGACCCGGTATACCTCTTCGGGGGACGCAGCAATTCCGACCCGAGCGCCCAGACCGAGTCCGTCGGTGATGATCCCGTCAAGGCCACCCGCTACGGCATGAAGAACCTGCACATTGTAGCCGACCAGTTGGCCGACTGGGTCAATCAGCCCGGCGAGGACTACACCGACCTGGATGAACTGTACGGCGAGTTGCTGGGCGTGTGGTCCCGCTACGCGGCCCACGTCACCGCCAACGTCGGCGGCGTTTACGAACAGCTGCGCACCACCGACGAGGAGGGTACCACCTACACGCCGGTAGCACGGGAGAAGCAGCGTGAAGCCGTGACCTTCCTCAACGAAGAGGTCTTCACTACCCTCGACTGGCTCATGCCCGAGGAGATCATCACCAACATCGGAGCCAGCGGCATCATCACCCGTATGCGCAACCTGCAGGCCCGGCAACTCAACAACCTGCTCGACGCGGACCGGCTGGAGCGCATGATCGAGAATGAAGCCCTTAACGGCAGCGCTGCCTACTCGGCCGCAGACATGCTCCGCGACCTGCGCAACGGCCTGTGGTCGGAGGCGGGCCGCGGCCGCGATATCGACGTCTACCGCCGCAACCTGCAACGCGCCCACGTCGAGCGGCTGACCGAGCTGCTCGAGGAGGACGCGGACAGTCCCAGTGACGTAAGCGCCCTCGTGCGTGCGGAACTCAACGCGATCGCCAAGTTGACGGAAAGCGCCGCCCGCGGCTACCGCGACGGCATCGTCAAGTACCACCTGGCGGAAGTCAGCGCCGAGATCGAGGAGACCCTGTCGGCCAAGTAGCCCTACCGGGCCTTGGCTTCGGCGACCATATCCCGTACGGCTGCCCGCAGTTTGATGGCGTCGTAGACGATGCCGTCCTTGATGGTGTAGCGGATGCCCTCGGTGGTGGTGACCTGGTTGTCCTCGGTCAGCCGGGTAGCCCCCGTGCCGTAAAGGACCTTGAAGTCGGCCAGCGGGTTTTCCGCTACCAGCACGATATCGGCCAGCTTGCCCGGCTCGATGGTACCGATACGGTCCTCCATGCCCAGGGCCTCCGCTCCGCTTAGGGTAGCTGCCTGGATCACCTCCAGGGGGTGGAAGCCGGCCTCACGCAGCAGTTCGAGCTCGCGGATGTAGCCGAAGCCGTACAGCTGGTAGATGTATCCAGAATCGGAGCCCGCGGTCACGCGGCCGCCGCGGTTCTTGTACTCGTTGACGAAGGTCATCCAGAGGGTGTAATTCGTTTTCCAGTTGACCTCCTGCTCGGTGCCCCAGTGGTGCCAGTAGCTGCCGTGGCTAACCCGGCTGGGCGCGTAGAAGCGCATGAGGCTGGGCAGGGTGTATTCCTCGTGCCAGTCGGCGTTGCGGGCGCGCATGATGTCGCGGTTAGCGTCGTAGATATTGAAGGTCGGGTTGATGGTGAAGTCCAGTGCCAGCAGGGTGTCCATCACGGCGTTCCAGTGGTCGCTGTACGGCTCGGCTGCCTGCTGCCACAGGTTACCGGCCTCGGTGAAACGATGGTCCTCGTTCTGGTAGTTGTAGTCGACGGGGTAGTCCTGGACGCGGCGGTCCTCGAAGAGCGCTTCGGGCAGGCCGTACCAGTGCTCCATCGTGGTGAGACCGGCGCGGGCGGAATTAAGTACGTTCCAGCGGCCCACGTTCATCTGGGCGTGGTGCATGGCACTCCGGAGTCCGAGCCGCTTGTTTTCCTCGAGCGCCGCCTGCATCAGGTCGGGTCGCGCGCCGAAGAACTTGATGCCGTCGCTCCCCTTTTCCTGGTTTTCCCGCACCCACTGTCGGACCTCTTCGGTGGTAGTGAAGGGTTCCGCGCGGCCCATGCCGAAGCCGGTATAGGCCTGGATGCGCGGGGCCGCGATCTCGTTGGCCGCCGACCGGCGCTTGTGCTCCAGCGTCCAGTCCAGGCCATTAAAACTGCCGGGCTCGCGGATGGTCGTGATGCCGTGGCCCAGCCAGAGCTTGTAGACGTAATCCGGTGTCGTACCCTGTGCGCGCCCGCCGGTGTGGCCGTGCATATCGATGAAGCCGGGCAGGGCATACATACCCTCCGCGTCGATCTCTCGTCCGCCGGGCCGGAGTTCGGGGCGCCCGTCCGCCTCGATCGGCATCCCGGGAAAGCCTACGGTATTGACCGAAACGATGCGGTTGTCCTCGATCACGATATCTACCGGCCCGATCGGCGGCGCGAGGTTACCGTTGATCAGGGTCACGCCGCGCAGGATGAGCTGGGAATACGGGCCCGCGCCGTACGCCTCGCCGCGGTCGGCCGCGTTGGTCATTTGGGCGCGGACGCAGGTGCAAAGCAGGCAGGCAACGAGGAGCGGGAAGAGGCGGTTCATGGCAAATAGTCAGGGTGAAGAATAGCGGCTCAGTGCCCCGCGCAGGGGTGCCACGGACGCTAAAGTAGCGTTTCGGGCCGTTTACCCATCGGGTAGCCCGGTAATCTCCTTACCTTCGTCGCGCCTAACGAACCACCAGAGTATGAGCAAACGGAAGAAGCAGAAGATTAAGTCCACCCCGGCCGGGGAACGGACCGCCGACCCCGTACGTACCGTTGCCGCGCCCAAGACGGCCGCGCCGACCCAGCGGCGGACGGAACGGCCGGCGCACCCGCTCGTCTTCGGTCGCCAGACATACCTCTGGCTCGGGGGGGGCTTCCTGCTCATCGTACTGGGCTTCCTGCTCATGACCGGTGGCCGTGGCGACGATCCTACCGTCTTCGACGAATCCGTCATCTATAGCTGGCGAAAGATCACCCTGGCCCCTATCATTATTCTTTCTGGTCTCGGCGTGGTCACCTACGCGATCTTCAAGAAATAACCCGTGCTCGATATCCTGCGTGCGCTTATCCTCGGCATCGTCCAGGGACTCACCGAATTTCTCCCCGTCAGCAGCAGCGGCCACCTGGAACTCACCAAGTGGATCTCCGGCGACCAGAGCCTCGCCGCCGATAGTATGCTCATGACGGTGACCCTGCACGCCGCCACGGCCCTGGCTACCATCGTCGTTTTTCGAAAAGATATCGCCGAGATACTGGCCGACCTGTTCCGCTTCCAGTGGAATGAGGGCACCAAGTTTTCCGCCCTCATTGTCGTCAGCATGATCCCCGCCGCCGTGGTTGGCGTCCTCTACGACGACCTGCTCACAACCCTCTTCGACCGGCAGGTCGTCCTGGTGGCGCTTATGCTTATCGTGACGGGCCTGCTGCTCTTCCTGGCCGACCGCGCCCGCCACACCGAGAAAAGAGTGGGCTGGAAAGATGCCATTCTTATCGGGATTGCCCAGGCCATCGCTATCCTGCCGGGCATCAGCCGATCCGGGGCCACGATCTCCACCAGCGTACTGCTCGGCATCGACCGCGAGAAGTCGGCCCGCTTCTCCTTCCTGATGGTGGTGCCCCTGATCCTCGGCAAGATCGCCAAGGACCTGCTGGACGGTGAGTTTTCCCATACTACTTCCACGGCGGAGCTCACCGTTGGTTTCCTGGCGGCCTTCTTCACCGGCATCGGTGCGTGTATGTGGATGATCAAGCTGGTCAAGAAAGCCGAGCTCAAGTATTTCGCCTACTACTGTTTTGCCGTCGCCGCGGTGGTCCTCTTCGTCCGTCTACTTCACCTGGCCTGATCATGTCGCTACCCGCCGCTACTACCCCGCCCTTCCCCTTCCGGGAGGGGGCCCTGTTCCTCATCGACAAGCCCCAGGGCTGGACCAGCTTTGACGTGGTCAACAAGCTGCGCTGGCGGATCCGCAAACACCTGGGAGTGAAAAAATTCAAGGTAGGCCACGCGGGTACCCTCGATCCCATGGCCACCGGCTTGCTGAACCTCTGCGTGGGCAAGTGGACCAAGCGCCTGCAGGAACTTGAGGGCCTCGACAAGGAGTACACCGGCACCATACGGCTCGGAGCGACCACCCCGTCCTACGACGCCGAGACGGAGGTCGATTCCACCTTCCCCGTAGCTCACCTGACCCTAGAGCACCTGCGCGCCGCCGCCGCATCCCTCACGGGCGACTTGCAGCAACTACCGCCCGTTTACTCGGCGATCAAGGTGGACGGACAGCCCCTCTACAAGCGCGCCCGCCGCGGTGAAGCGATCGAGGTAAAGGCGCGGCCGGTCCGCGTGGACCGCTTCGAACTGAGCAACTTCACCGGGGAGAGTGTAGACTTCCACGTCGCGTGCGGCAAGGGGACCTACGTACGCTCGCTGGCCCACGACCTCGGGCAGGCCGTCGGCAGCGGCGGGCACCTCACGGCCCTGCGGCGTGTCTCCGTGGGCCCATACCGCATTGAGGAGGCCTGGCAACTGGAGGAGTTGCTGGAGGCCATCCCCATCTAGGGGCCGGCGGCTCACTCCCCTTCCTCCCAGTCCATGGTTCGCTTCACGGCCTTTTGCCAGCCCGCGTAGCGCCGCTTGCGGTCCGCGTCAGACATCTCCGCCTTGAATGCGGTATCAAGCTGCCAGGTGGCCTCCAGGTCCTCCCGTTTCCAGAACCCTACGGCCAGTCCGGCAAGCATGGCCGCGCCAAGGGCGGTCGTCTCCACGATCCGCGGCCGCTCCACCGAGGCCCCGAGGATGTCGGCCTGAAACTGCATCAGGAAATTGTTGGCACTGGCGCCGCCGTCTACCCGCAGGGTGGAGAGCGGCATGTTGGCGTCCTTTTGCATGGCCTCGAGCACGTCCTTGACCTGGTAGGCCAGACTCTGCAGGGTGGCGCGTACGATGTGTGCCTTGGAGGTGCCGCGGGTGAGGCCGAAGATGGCACCGCGGGCGTACATGTCCCAGTAGGGCGCACCTAGTCCGGCGAAGGCGGGGACGACGTAGACCCCGTCGGTGTCCTTCACTTTCTTGGCGAAGTATTCGCTGTCGGGAGCCTCGTCGATCAGTTTAAGGCCGTCGCGGAGCCACTGGATCGCGGCGCCGGCAATGAAGACGCTACCCTCCAGGGCGTATTCGGTGACGCCGCCGATTTCCCAGGCGATCGTCGTCAGCAGCCCGTGGGTGCTGGGCACCGCATCCTTGCCGGTATTCAGGAGCATGAAGCAGCCCGTACCGTAGGTATTCTTGGCCTGGCCCGGGGAGAAGCACGCCTGCCCGAAGAGGGCCGCGTGCTGGTCACCGGCCATGCCGGCGATGGGTACGGAAGCCCCGAACAGGGAGGTGCGGCCGTAGACCTCACTGCTGGATTTTACCTCCGGCAGCAGGGACCGGGGTACGTCCAGCTCCCGCAGCAGGCGGTCGTCCCATTCCCGCTTGCGAATGTCGAAGAGCATGGTTCGGCCGGCATTGGTGACGTCGGTGACGTGGATGTCGCCGCCGGTGAGTTGGTACACCAGCCAGCTGTCCATCGTGCCGAAGCAGAGCTCGCCGGCTTCCGCACGCTCGCGCGCGCCGGGTACGTTGTCCAGCAGCCACTTGATCTTCGTCCCACTGAAGTAGGCATCGATCACCAGGCCGGTGGTATCCCGTACGTGAGCTTCCAGCCCCCGGGCCTTCAGTTCGTCGCAGAGACCCGCCGTGCGGCGGTCCTGCCACACGATAGCGTGGTGAATGGGCCGGCCGGTGGCGCGGTCCCAGATCAGGGTGGTTTCCCGCTGGTTGGTGATGCCGATACCGGCGAGTTGGGAGGCATCCGTGCCAGTCTGCTGCAGCAGCTCCCGGATCACCGTTACCTGCGAAGTCCAGATCTCATCGGCGTCGTGCTCGACCCACGCGGGCTTTGGGTAATACTGGGTGAACTCCTTCTGCGCGGTGCCGACGATGGCACCGGCGTGGTCAAACAGGATGGCCCGGGAGGAAGTGGTGCCCTGGTCGAGGGCTAGGATGTATTGCGGCATGATCTCGGTGGTGTGCCGCACAATATATCATTTTCGGGCCGCGGGTTTCGAACCGGGTTCGCGGGGTGCTACTGGGCCACCGGGCTGCCGTGCAGGATTCCCTGGTAGGTGTCCACCAGTTGCCGGGCCAGCGCCCGGCGGTCGTAGTGGCGCAGGAAAGTGGCGTAGGCGTTGCGGCCGACGTCCTCCAGCCGCGGTCCCATGCGCAAACATTCCTCGATCACCTGTACGAACTGTTCGACCGTATCGGCGATGAAGAGGTCGCGGCGGTTTTCGGCCCGGATACCTTCCAGGCCCAGGGTAGTGGTCACGACCACCCGGCCGAGCGACATGGCTTCGAGGATCTTGGCCCGCATGCCGCCGCCGCTGAGCAGGGGCACGATGCTGATGCTGTACGCCGCCACGAATGCGCAGCTGCTTTCTACTTCGCCGTGGATGACGACGTTGCGCAGCCGCAGCTGCCGGATGCTGTGTGGCATGTTGCGGCCCGCCACGTGGAAGCGGATGGCCGGGAACCGCCGGTGGATCTCGGGCCATACGTCGTTCAGGAACCACTGCAGACCGTCCAGGTTGGGCAACCAGTCGAGCGAACCGATGAAGTGGAGATCGGGTGGTGCATCAAAGCTTTCGTAGGTGGGCGGCCCGCAGGGGGTTTCCAGCCCGATGGGCAGGACGTGCATACGGCCCCGGCCGCCGAGCCGTTCGAAATTCTTCCGGTCGCGGTGGGTAATTGGCAGCAGCAGGTCGTACTGATTCAGCTGGCTGCGCTCGTACTCCCGGAGCTGGCGGGTGATGTGCCGGAGGTACCATCGCTTGGGCGCAAAGGAGATATTCTCGCAGCAGCGCTCCCAGATCTCGTGCTCGACGTTATGCGACCGCATGACCACCTGGGCATTAGAATTGAGCCGTATTGTACGGATGTAAGGGGCCAGGTACAGGGTTTCCAGCTGAACGATGTCAAAGGTCTCCTGGCGCAACCACTCTTCCAGTGCCCGGTGGTAGGCCTCCTGGTGGAAGCGACTGATGTGGTAGCTGGTGCCCCGGACCAGGTTGGCGACCGCGTCAATGGGACTGATCAGGTTATCGATGGCTACGGTACGTACCTCCCGGTAGTGCGCCATCTCGGCCGGGCGGTCGGTGCCGGCGTAGAAATGCTTGGTGGTATTCATCGCCAGCAGACTCACCTGACAACCCAACTCGCTCAGGCTCTTCGTCAGGCCATGTATCGCAAGGCTTTCCCCGTCCTTGAGCGGGAAGGGGAATTTTTTGGTCAGGACGAGTAATTTCATACCGGGTGGGGCTGTGGTGGGGCACGGATTACGGGGAGGATACTTCCTCCCCGCTATCCGTTGCCTGCTAACACGAAACTTTCGGCGAAAGTGCCAAAAGTTGAGCACTTTTTACCCAACAGCGACCTACCGGCTCCAGCTGTTATTGTCAACGTCGTCCTCAAACATGCGGCCCCGGGCGTTAATTTCCACGCGTTCGATTTGCTTCTTGTCAATATCGAGCTCAAAAGAGTACTTCGGGTTGGTCCACCCCCAGTCGGGCAGTACGGCCCAACTGGTGGCGTAATCCGGCTGGGGCTTCTCTCCGCGCAGGATTTGCGGAGCGATGTAGTAGTAGTTCTCGCTGCCGTCGTCCAGGGTCACGGTAATTTCCAGCGGCATGGGCATCCGTCCTACCCGTTCCAGGTCGACGCGTGTCTTGCCGGTGTCGTCGAGATCCTCCACGTCGGTTACGGCGTAGTCGGCGTAGTCGGTCCCGTTGACCCAATACTCGCGGTACCAGTCGAGCTCCAGTCCTGAGCACTTTTCCGCGACGCGAATGAAGTCGTTGGGGTTCGGGTGCTTGAAGCGCCAGTCGTGGTAGTAGCGGTGGAGGGTGCAGTCAAAAGCTTCCTCCCCGATGATGTAGCGCAGTTGCTCCAGAAAGACCGAGCCATTGACGTAGCTGGCCACGCTGTAGGCGGCGTTGGTGGCGAAGTGGTCAGCGTGGGTCGTCAGGGGTTCCTGCAGGCCCGACTGCCGGAAGCCCCGCAGGCTGGCGAAGGTGCGCGCGTGGGGGTTTTCGGCTACCTCGCCCGAGATGAGGCCTTCCGCACGCAGGTGGTTCATCACCTCGCTGCTGGCCCAGCTGGTGAAGCCTTCGTCCATCCAGGCGTAGAGCGACTCGTTGGTGCCCATCAGCATCTGGTACCAGGTGTGCATTAGTTCGTGGACGCTCACGCCCACCAGGCTGTTCAGGTTGCGCTCGCCCGTAATGAGCGTTGCCATGGGGTATTCCATGCCGCCGTCGCCGCCCTGGATGAAGCTATAGGCCTCGTAGGGGTACGGACCGTAATGGGCATTGATGTAGTCGAAGGCCGCGCTCATGATCGCGGGTAGGGCCTCCCAGTTTTCGGTGGTGGCCTCCCCGGGCTGGAAGTAAAAATTCAGTGCCAGCCCGTCGGGCCGGTCAAGGGTAATTTCCCGGTAGTCGGGGTCGGCGGCCCACACGAAGTCGTGCACCATCGGGGCTTCATAGTGGTGACGAAGCTTCCCGTTACCGGCGGCGGTGGGTGCTCCGCGTTCGTAGCCGGTGTGGCCTACCACGTAGTCTTCGTCGATGGTCAGGTTGACCGTATAATCGCCCCAGACGCCGTAGAACTCGCGGCCGATGTACGGATTGGCGTGCCAGCCCTGGTAATCGTACTCCGCCAGCTTGGGGTACCACTGCGCCATGCTGTAGCGAATACCCTCGGCGTTGTCGCGTCCGCTGCGGCGGATTTGTTCGGGTACCTGTCCGTCCCAGGCCATGCGGAATACGGCACTGTCGCCGGGCATGATGGGCTCGTCGAGGGCTACTTCCAGCACCGTCCCTACGGTTTCGTAGGTCAGCGAGCCCCCGTCGCGGGTCAGCTCGTTCACTTTCAGGTAGCCCTCACCGGCGGCGTCCAGTTTGCTGATGCGGTCGGCCACGCGGTCGTCGGCGTCGGGCAGGTTCAGGTTGCGGATGTCCATCTGGCTACCGGGCTGGAAGGCGTTGAAGTAGAGGTGATAGAAGACCTTATCCAGGGTATCCGGAGAGTTGTTGTAGTAGGTAAGCACCTGGGTACCGCTGTACTGATTGGTCTCCACGTCCATGTCGATGTCCATCTCGTAATTCACGCGCTGCTGCCAGCGATCGGGCTGGGCGAGAAGGAGGGCGGGAACGCAGGTGCAGAGGAACAGGGTAAGGCGGAGAAATCGGGTAAACATTCGGTTGATTTTGGGGAGGTCGGAGACCTATATACTACCACGCAACGTGCAGGAGCGGCAATTTGCTGACGTAAAACGGAAAATTTCACGCGATAATAACACTATTTATCGCCCCGGTTTGACGCAAGACCCTTTTATATATATGTCAATATTTTTCACAAATCCGAACATGCACTGCCCTACTGCCTTACCCCTGTACATCACTTTTGCAACCCATTATTTTCAATTCTTCCCCATGTACAGCCAACCCGTCACCGCCCACAACGAAGATTACGCCGCTTTCCGCCGCATCAGCTGGGGCGCCGTCTTCGCCGGAGCGCTCCTCGCCGTAGCGGTGGCATTTGCCCTCAACCTGCTTGGACTGGGCATCGGCCTCTCCACGATCAATCCCGCCGCGGAGTCCGACCCACTGGCGGGGATCGGCACGGGCGCCATCATTTGGTACGTCATTTCCATGCTGCTGGCCCTCTTCGCCGGAGGCTACGTCGCCGGGCGCCTGGCCGGTTTTCCCAAGGCATCCACGGCGGGTCTGCACGGGCTCCTCGCGTGGGCCCTCTTTACCATCTTCAGCCTCTACCTCCTGAATTCCGCGGTTGGTGCTGCCTTTAACGTGGTCGGCTCCACCCTGTCTACCGTCACCAGTGCCGCAGGCAGCGCCGTAGGGGCCGTCGTACCCGACGACCTCGGCCAGCGCGTACGCAGCGAGCTGCAGGAAGTGGACATCAGCCTCGACGACATCCGCAACGAGGCCATGCAGATCCTGGAAGACACCGGTAAGCCCGCCCTGGATCCCACTAACCTTGAGGACCGTGCCGGCTCGGCCGCGGAAACCGCGCGGCAAGGTGTCGAACGCGCCACCGAGAATCCACTGTCCGCCGCCCGGGAAATCAGTGCCGTTATCGATCGCATTGGCCAGAAGGGCGAAGCGGTGGTCGAGGCCGCCGACCGGCAGGCGCTGGTCAACGTGCTCACCGAGCGTACCGACATGACAGCGGCGGAGGCCGACGAAACCGTCGGCGAGTGGGTAGAGCAGTACGAAACCGCCGTTTCCACCGTCAATACCAAACTCGACCAACTGGGACAAACCGCCCAGCAAGTCGGGGGTGACGTGGCCGGTACCGCCTCCACCGTCGCCATCATTGGGTTCTTTGCCCTGCTGGTCGGTGCCGCGGCCGGCTTCTTCGGCGGCACCATCGGACGACAAAAAGACCTCACGGGCACGGACGGAACCTCCCTGCGTACCCGCGAAGCCTAGTCACTTCCTGCGCTTTTTGCGCCAGGGCGCGTCGCGCTTCCAGTTCCCGGCCATGATGCAGCCGTAGGGCAGTACCCGATCGACCACCTCACCCAGCCCGAACTCGGACATTTGCCGCTGCACGGTCGCGGCGTCCTTGTAGGCCGATGGCAATTCAGAAAGGTCAATGTGCCCGGAGAAGAACCGGACGTCGAGCCCGGCGGTCTCCCGGGCAAATACCTCCCGCTCGGGCATGCCGCGCTTGCTCCGGAGGTGTGCCGCGCGGCTGCGGTTGCGGCCGGCACCGTGGGGCGCAAAGCCAAGGTTGGTGGCCGTACGGCTGCCACGCACGATGAGGATGGGCTCGGCCATGTTGAGCGGCACCAGGCGCAGGCCGTCGGTGCTGTCGGGCACGAAGCGGTCCTCTAGGGGCGTGGCCCCCTTGGCGTGGTAGAACAGCTTACCGTCCCGGAAGACGAAATTGTGCTCATTCCAGATGCGGTGCACTATGTCCTGCCCGGCGGCGGACGCGGTACGATCGTGAAGGACGCCGTGGTTCAGTTTCGTCCAGTCGCGAACGATCTGCAGGGCGTCCCAGTAGGTTTGTCCGTAGTCTTCGTCGGCCGGTATCCAGGCGTTCACCGCGGGCGTACGGGGTGAGCGTTCGGCCCGGAAGTTTTCCGCGATCCGCATACCCTGGGAGTAGAGGTAGGCCCCTAAGCCTCGGGAGCCGTGGTGGGTCACCAGGACGGTTTCGCCGGTGGATTCCAGTTGGCCTACGTACAGGAAGTGATTGCCGTCGCCCTGGGTGCCCAGGTGCGCGCGGGCCAGCTGCCGGCTCTTCTCGTCGTTGAGCAGCGGGTTCTGTTTCATACGCTTACTTATGCCATCCTCCAGCGGGAAGGTGTCCGTACGGCCGCCGCCCCCGAAGTGGGTGATTTGCTGGGCGTGGTCGAGGACCGTCCGCGGATCGGCGTAGCCCAGATTGGTCATCATTACGGAGCAGCAGACGTCCGCGCTGTGCATACTGGGATGGATGGCGTTGCGGGTAGCTACTACCCCACCCACCGGGATCTGTCCGGGGGTGCCGGTAGGACACGCGTCCGGCATCACGGCACCCGCTACGGCGGTGGGGGTAGTCATCACTGCTTCCATCGTTTCGGAAACGGCCCGGACGTTTTCTTCCTCCAGTGGCGTTTCGGCCCGGATGTTGCAGTGGAACGGCAGCGCGCCCGGTGCGTGGGGTTCGACCACATGGGGTTGCGCATCCGCCAGGAACCGGTGCAGCGCATCGCCCTCCAGGCCGGCAGCGTTGATGTGCGCCAATGCACTTCCAAACCATTTTCCCGGGCGGTAGCCGAGGTCGATGAGGTCTTTTCCGGTTTTCATGGGTGGGTAACGCTAGCTGCGCTCGTAAAAGTTCCAACTGCGAACGGAGGCCGTCTGGCGCGGGTTACACCAATAAAATACCGTTATGGAGGAGAAGGCACCCATCATCGTACTGGCCGGAGCAACCGGCGACCTAGGGGGGCGGATCGCCCGGGAGATCACCCAGCTCGGCGGCCAGGTACGCGCACTGGTCCGGCCGGGCACCGCGGAAGATCGCCTGTGGTCGCTCCGGGAGCTCGGAGCCGAAATCCGGGAAGTCAAACTCACCGACGCCGCCGGGCTGGCCGACGCCTGCGGCGGGGCCGCCTGCGTGGTCTCCGCGCTATCGGGCCTGGCCGCCACGGTGATCGACGGCCAGACGCAGTTGCTCGAAGCTGCGGAAGCGGCGGGGGTACCGCGTTTTATGCCTTCGGATTTTTCGCTGGACTTTACGGGGCTTCCCCGGGGCACGAACCGCAACCTGGATATGCGGAACGTTTTTCGCGCGCGCGCCGATGCATCTTCCCTGCGCATCACCTCCGTGCTGAACGGCATGTTTGCCGACCTGCTCAACGGGCTGGCGCCCTTCGTAATCGACCGCATCCACCGCGTGCTGTACTACGGGGATGCCAGTCAGCCCATGGATTTCACCACCATGGACGACACCGCCCGCTTCACGGCCCACGCTGCCCTGGATCCCGACACCCCGCGCTACCTGCGTATCGCGGGCGACGTGCTCGACGCCCACGGACTGGCGGAGGCGGCCACCCGGGCTCGGGGCGAACCTTATCGGACCCTGCGCATCGGCGGGGTACGCTTGTTGAGTACGCTAATCGACGTCACGCGCCTGGTAGCTCCCCAACGCGACGAGGTATATCCGCCCTGGCAGGGGATGCAGTACATGCGCAACATGTTCAGCGGCCGGGGGAAGCTTAACCCGCTCGACAACGATCGCTATGCGGATATGGAGTGGACGTCCGTGGAAAGCGTACTGCGTGCGGGCGCGCAGCAACCGGCTAAGGTAGACGGTAAGTCCTAAGGTAGGGTTAAACCCAGCACCGCGGTATGAAGGAGTGAACGCGCAGCGTATCATAGCAGCAGCCGGGTGTCCGGCAGACTAGAGCCCAAATCATGCGTTCAGTTTCACTATTCCTTCTTTTCCTGGCAGTAGTGCTTACTACCAGCAATACGGTAAGTGCGCAGACGGCGATGGTGCGCGAGGTCGGCATACGCCTGACCGGGCTGGAGAACTTCGGCTTCATCTACAAGCGGGGGATTGGCGAGGACGTGTACCGGCGGTACCGACTGTTCAGTTCTTCCGTCACGTACTTAAATACGAACGCGGGTTCCCAGGGAAACCTGGGCGTTGGTGCCGCCATCGGCAAGGAGCGTCGTAGTCCGCTAACAGATCGCCTGCAATTTGCCCGGGGCCCGGAATTTAGCCTGTCGCTGAGCGCCCTTTTCGCTGCTTCCCAGACGGTGGTGAATATCACTCCGGGTTTCGGGTATGTACTGGGTCTGGTCTACACCATCAATCCACAATTTCACGTTTCGGCGGAGGTGATTCCCAGTGTGTCGGTCCTCATCACGACCGGCAATCTTGACGTGGTGGGCTTCAGCGCCGGGTTGAACAGTAATTCGGTCGCCTTGACGGCTGCCTACCGTTTCTTTAAGTAACTAATTGAGTTGGCCTATCGGTAGGCGGGACAGCGTAGCGGCCGTTCGACTAGTGGCTGGTCCGGTAGTGGCCGGTCGATAAATCGACCGGCCACTACCGGACCGGCGAGTTTCCGTACGTACCAGTTTCGAAAACTTAACCCACAGTTAACATAAAGCCTGGTCGTTCAGGCGGGCGGTATACTTCCACAAGGACCAAGCTGATCCGATCCGGTTTGCCGCCAGGACATAAACACTACCAACTGCGTAAGCCAGTAATCTTGACTATACCTCATCTTGCTCTAGCGCCTCCCCGGAACCTTTTGCACAGAAAAAATTGCCGTAGCCTGGCCACTCATCAGGCTACGCCCCAGCGCTGATTAGGCAACCGTATTGCCGTGTCACGTTGCGCATTTTCCCTGACGATGGTTCCCTATCGGTTACGCCAATCAGCGTAATTCCAACTCCGCCAGTCGTAGCGCGGTATTTTCATCCTGGAGGTCTTCACGTTGCGCTGAAACTGGGCAGGAATCCGATCATATGAAGCTTGCAACAAAAAGGCGTTGCGGTCGTCCAGTCCATGCACGAGGTACTGCCAGTCGATGCGCTCAGGAGCACTTTGCAGATTCACCCGGGTGATCACCCCGCTCCAGTTTACCGCGCCGTAGGCGATCAGAAAGAGCCACGCGGCAAGTCCGTTCACCTGGAGAAGGTAAGTCAGCGACCGGCGGTACCGCACCTTGCGGTAAAGCGTGTACAGTCCCACCAGCATCAACACGAGTACGAACCCTACCTGTACCCGCCCCGTGGCCAGGCCGTACTCCCGGACATAGTGGTAGTTGCGGAGCGCGACCGAAAAGGCCAGAAACGCGTTCTGGCCGAGCCAGAGGTACGTCATTCTCCGCAGCGGTGTGGCCGGCCCGTAGAAGTTCAGGTTCCCCCGGAAGTAGTACAGCACCATGACCATAGCCAGGCAGATGCTCAGGATAAGGCTGTAGGTCCCCTCGTGGAGGTAGCTGCTCAGCGCGGCAGCACTCAGCCCGGCCGGCGACCACCACCCGAACCGCAGATCGGTCAGGTTGACGGCAAAAAGGATACAGTTGAGCAGGCCAAAGGTCACCAGGCCGCGGCGGTACGCCCGCGGAAGAGCCAGCGGAGAAATCAGCGACAAGCGTTTCTTTCGCTGCCGGAGGAGTTCATCGCTGAGGGCGGCATCATAGCCAAGCAACCCGCCCTCGTCGCCGGTAAGGAAGAATGGCACCGTTAATGCTAATCCCAGCACCATCATACCTACGAATTCGAGTGCCGTAACGTGGAATATGAAGGGCAGGTAACGCCCGAAGACTTCCTGCAGCGTCTCTCCCCACGCAGCATTGCCCGCCCCGTAGAGCACCAGGAACGGCACACTCACCCCTGCCGCCACCGCCGCGGGGCCTATCCATCGCCCGGAGGTACGCACGACGGGCAGAAACTGCGTGGACCGGCCAATGCGCCGCAAGAACCGCATCGGTCCGCAGGCCAGTGATAGTAGCCCGAGCAGAGCGGCGTACCCGACGAACCGCAACTCCCGCCGCTGGGCATAGCCGAGAAGCAAAAGCAGCGATATATGGTGCGCCAGGATAGAGGCGCGTCCATGTACGATCACCACGCTGACGGCGGAGGCCAGCAGTCCGGCTACCGTACACACGAAGAGTGCCCGCCGACCGAGGGTGGGCCGCTGCCGCAGGAGAAACACTATCAGCAGGGCATCGAAAGCAAACACGTTCGCCCCGAGTTCCATGGGAAAAAAGAAGTACGCGAACGCCACGCTAAGCAGGAAGAGATGATAGGATTTTATCATAAAGAACTTTTATTTTTAAAGTTTTAAGACATGACGATTTCGCCGGTGGGCCACCGGATGCCTAGTTATCCATTAGACGCAGGAAATCCTCGAGTTCGCCTAGGTGGTGTTCGAAGGCGGTGCGCCCGGCGGCGGTGGCGCGGTAGGAGGTTCGCGGTTTGCCGTCGACGAATTGCTTCTCCGTCTCGATCTGCCCTGCCTTGTCAAGGGCTTTAATATGCCCGGCAAGACTTCCGTCGGTCAGCTTCAGGGCATCGCGAAGGGTGACAAAGTCGACCCAGTCGTTCACCACCAAAATGCCCATCAGGCCGAGGCGCATGCGGTGGCTATAGAGCTTACTCAGCCCGGCTACGGTAGATTTTACGGCATCAACCTTGTTCATTAGCGTCGTATTTACGGTACATCCAGGCTCCGTACCCGATGTGAAGGAAGCCGAAGCCGGCAGCCCAGAAGTACAGGCCGTAGCCGGGCACGAAGAGGGCCAACAGCCCGAGCCCGATCTCCAGGTAAGCCAGTACGCGGAGGGCCTCACTGACGAAGTTACTGCCGTTCAGCAACGCCAGCCCATAGAACACCAACGTGGCCGGCCCGATCAAGCCGGGGGCGCCGTGGTACAGCAACCCAAGGCAGAAGACGCCGCCGGCCATGAGGGGAACGGCCAGGTTGGCGATGAGTTTGTAGGTCTTGGGGTCGTCGATGGAGTGCCCCAGTCGCCGTACCCGCCGGTGGGTGAATACGTAGCTGCTGGCCAGGGCCAACAGGACCACCCCGGCGGCCGTCACCACCAGAAAGGGCAGCGGAGCCATACCCCACGGGTGGGCAGCATTGGCGTAAAGATCTTCGGAGATATAGGCGAGATCGTTACCCCCCGCCCACCGGTAAGCGACTACCGCTACGACGCCCAACAGCGCCGATATGCCCGCCCCGATACCGGAGAGACCGCTGAGCCCGATGAAGTAGCGCGACCGCTCCATCAGGCTGCGGATGCGGCTGAGATCAGAAATGGGGGTAGAGATGTTACGCGACATGAAGCACTTTGTTTTACAAAGTTACTGCCCCGAGGCCAGACTAAAAAGCCCGGGCCGACAATTTCCCTGCTAGCCCAAACAATTGCCCGGGCGTCCCCCTTTACCCTGCACCCGCGTTTCCGCCCCCTGATCTTACGTATGCCCCTACCGGATTCCACTTTCCTGCCCACCGGCGCCGAAGCCCTCCTGATCGCCCTGGCTACCCCGTCGCCGCAGGGTCCGACCGGCATTCCCGTACTGCTGTGGGGACGCCCGGGGGTCGGCAAATCGAGCTTCATCGAGGGGCTCGCCTCGGATGACGTACGGGTGACGACGCTGATCGCCAGTATCCACGATCCGACGGACTTCAGCGGGCTGCCCTTCCTCGAGAACGGGCGGGTGCGCTACGCCGTGCCAGAATGGGTAGAAGCCTTCACCGCCGCCGCCGACGGCATTCTCTTCCTCGACGAACTCAGTACGGCCCCGCCGTCGGTGCAGGCGGCCCTGCTGCGGGTGGTATTCGAGCGGCGGGTAGGTTTCGCGCCACTTCCCACCGGCGTACGCATCGTGGCCGCCGCCAACCCGCCCGACCTGATGGTGGGAGGGTGGGAACTGAGTCCGCCCCTGCGCAACCGCTTCGTGCACCTGCAGTGGGATATTCCCGAGGACCTTTATATCCGGTCCCTCACCGAGGGCTGGACGTCCGGTACCCTGCCAAAGATCGACCCGGCCGCTCACCGGGCCCAGCTGCCGGAATGGAAGATTCGCATCGGTGGTTTCCTGCGGCTGCGGCCCGCTGCCCTGCACGGTAATCCGGAAGAGAACGCCTTCGGCTTCGCCAGTCCGCGTACCTGGGACTTCGTGGCCGCCCTGCTGTGCAGCTGCGAATTGCTGGGTTATACCCTGCAGGGCCCGGAGCCGGACGATCGCGGCGTCATCCTGGCCCTCGTGGCGGGCTGCCTGGGGGAGGCTACGGCCCTGCAATTGATCGAGCACCTGGCCAACCTCCGCCTGCCGGACCCACGCGAATTGCTCAGTGGTGAGACCCAAGTGGAGGTGCATGACCTCGACGACGCCGAGCTCTACGTGCTGTTTTACGGGCTCAACGCCCGCCTTCTGCCCGCCCTCGAATCGGATGACCTCCTACCCTATTCTCGTCGGTACCTGGAACTGGCGGAGGATGTATTCACGGACGGGCGCCGGGACGTGATCTTCGTCCACCTCAAGGAATTGGCCCGCGCCGGCTGGCTGGCCCGCATCGCGGCCCACGGTCCGCAAGAAAACCCCGACGCCTACGCTACGGTGATGGAAAGGGTGAGTACCGTCTTCAGCGACCCGGCCTTCAACGAGTTCGTACGTGTCCTCGGATGAGCGGCGGCGGCAGGCGGAACGCGTACGCTTCGGGCGCGCTTTCGCCGCGGAGCAGC
Source organism: Lewinella sp. IMCC34183 (assembly GCF_003390915.1). GTDB lineage: Bacteria > Bacteroidota > Bacteroidia > Chitinophagales > Saprospiraceae > Neolewinella. The sequence continues at coordinate 444,815 of NZ_QMEM01000001.1, forward strand.
TGCCCTGGTTCGCACCGGCCCTGTTTCGCTGCCGGATCCTCGTTTCGGAGGCGGTTCGGGTGGCCGCCATCGACCTACACTATAACATATACTGGAATCCGTCCGTCGTCGACCGTATCTATGAGCAGCACGACCATACCCGCGCACTGAGCGAACTGGCCTTCCTGTGGGTCCATGAGATCAGCCACCGTTTGCGGCAGCACGGGGAACGGGCCGAAGCGCTCGGCGTACGTGGGGAGGCAGCCGCCCGCCGGTGGAACGTGGCGGCTGACCTGGAAATTAACGACGGGCGGTGGCGGGGTCTCCACATGCCCCAAGCCTATCCCGGGCAGCGGGCGGCCGCCTACGGACTCGCCGACGGGGAACTCGCCGAAACCTACTACCGTCAGCTGCCCGCCGCGGCGGACGAAGTGCCCGACGAGGGAAGCGGCATTCACGGACAGCCCCGCCCCTGGGAGCGGGGCGACCGGCAGCGGCTCAGTCCGCTCGACGAGGAGATCCTCCGACGGGAAGTGGCCCGTCGTACCCGGGAGGCTGCCGACAGCGACGTCCCCGGAAGCTGGAAGGAGTGGGCCGCCGACGTCTTGGGCAGCCGCGTCAACTGGCGGCAGCGACTGAATCACCGCCTGAGCATCGCCCTGCAGCGGGGACGCGGGATGCGCACTGACTACGTTTCCGGCCGGCCGAACCGGCGACAGTCCGTGTACCATCCGGTCTTACCGCCGACCCTGGCCGGTGACCGGACCGCCAACGTAGCCATTGTCGTAGACACCTCGGCCTCGATGCAGGCGCCCGACCTGCAACGGGCCCTCGCGGAAGTGGCCGGCGTGGTCCGGCAGCTCGACGCGCCGGTGACGATCATTCCCTGCGACCTTCAGGCCTACGAACCGATCCGGGTGGTGTCGCAGCAGGAGGCTTTCCGGATCAATTACCTCCCCGGCGGCAGCGGCACCGATATGCGCGCCGGACTGACCGCCGCACTCAAACTGACGCCGCGCCCGGATGCGGTCCTCGTACTTACCGACGGGCTGACCGCCTACCCAGATCAACCCTACGCCCTCCCCCTGCTTTTCGGGCTCATCGGCGACGGAGAGGGCCGTCAGCCGCCGCCCACGCCCCCGTTTCGTCCGGACCAGGTGCTCGTCATCCGTTAGGCACTTCACGCGTTTACAGCGATACATGGCCCCATTCGAATACCGATCTACCCTAGAAACCCGCTACGGTTCCGCTACGTATACTTTTCTGCTCGATGGCGGCGGCCGGGTGACGGTAGCGGCGCTTCCGTACGCGGGTCTACCCGAAAGCGTCTGGAAACTCACCTACGGAAACGGCTGGGAAGCAGTGCGTACGTACTTCGCCGATCTGGGTGCCACCCTCCCCTACCGCGTAGCGGCCGTATTGGGGTCGACGGTGGTGCCCGAAGCCTTCCAAGGGGTGGTGGGAGCGTTCCGCCGGGAATCCGGTACGGGTGCCGTACCCGATGCCTACGTGGCTTATTGGGCTAAGCACCCGGAATACATGGCCCTGTTTGACTTCGACGAGGGGGCGCGCAACGGCGTGTTGCGGCGGCTGGGGCAGTCCGCCGTCCACGCGAAGGAACCGGAACTGGCGCAATTTCTGCCGCCGTACCTGCACCGGCTGCTGGCCATCGAATCGCCGGAAGCTACCCGGCTGATCTACGGCGTATTCGGGGCCCTGGGGAACGGGGAAGCCCGCGATTTCCTGCTGGAGTCGCTTGAAAGCGAGGGGCGGCACATCTACACCACCGCCATCCTGAAAAACCTTTCGGGATACGGCGATGCTGAGACCCTGGCCCGCCTTGCCGCCGTGTACCGGGGGGGCAAGTTCGGCGACGATGACCTGCCCGCCTACCTGCACCTGCTGGCTCATTACCGCACGCCCGAGTTGGTGCCCCACCTCGAGGAAATTCTCGCCGACCACCCCTACGAAGTGGACGGCATCGTACACGCGCTGGGCTCCAGCGGGCAGACCCGGGCCGAAGTGGCCCACCGGATACGCGCCCGCTTCGACGGGGAAGAAACCGACTATTACGTGCTGGACCGCCTGCTGCGGGCCGTCAACGGGCTCGAGGTAGCCGCCCAACGGATCGACCTCGAGGCCATGAACCGCAAGGCCGCCCGCCCGGCCTTCACCGACGTACCGCCCGTCAACTGGCCCCAGCAGCTCGAGCCCGGCTGGGCGGACCTGGTGCGGACCACCCCGGCCGACCACGCGGTTGCCGTGCTGGGCGAGTACCTGGCACGGCCAGAGCCCCGCCTGCAACGGAACGCCCTGCTGCAACTCAAGATCGTACTGGCCGAACACCCGCCGGCGGACCCCCTGCCGGCCCAGACGGAAGCGCGGCTCCGGGAGTTGGTCCGCTCGCGCTACGACAAGGTCTACGTGGAGGTGCTCAATGTACTCGGCCGCCGGTCACTGCCGCTGCGCGACCGGTCGGCGATGCTGGCGGCCGTTCTCGGGGTAAGCATCGGCTCCCGCTACCGCTTCGTGGTGCTTACGGCGCTGCGGCGGATCGGTACCACGCCGGCATTGCGGGCGCAGGCGCGGAGGTACCTGGAAGCGGAGATCGCCGCTGCCGACACCCCCGCGCGGCGCGAACAGATCGGCGGGTGGCTGCCTTTCGTGGAAAAGTACCTCGGCAACATCGAAGCCCTGCGCGCCCAATTGGCCGCGCGGGGAGCGGCCCCCAACTCCAGCACCCCATGAGTAAACGTGTAATCGTAATCGGCAGCGGCATCAACAGCCTCTGCGCCGCCGTCCTGCTGTCCCGCGGGGGCCACCAGGTCACGGTCTTTGAAAAAAACGAGTGGTTGGGGGGCAACATCCTGACCAAAGAGATGGACGTCCCGGGGTTCCGCCACGAGGTATTCAGCGGTTTTCACCCCCTGTTCACCTCCGGCCCCTTTTACCAGGAACTGAAGGAGGCGCTCGCCGAGCAGGGGCTCAACTACCTAAATACGGAGAATACGGCCGGCGTGCTGCTGCCCGACGGACGCTCGCTGGTGCTGCACGATAGCCGCGAAAAAAATATCGCGGCCCTCAACGGCGCCCATTCCGGCGACGGCGACGCCTACGCTGCCGCGATGGAAGCGTTCGACCGGCACGCCGAGCTGGTCTTCGGCCTGCTTTCACGGGAACTGTGGTCGCTGTCCGGCGCCGGCCTGGCCGCCAAGGGCGTGTGGAACCTCGGACCGGACGGACTTATGGACTTTCTGGGCCAAGCCCTTCCCAACGCGCGAAAGTGGCTGGACAACACCTTTCAAAGCGAACTGGTCCACGCCGCCATCGCTCCCTGGACGCTGCACACGGGCCTCGGTCCCGACGATGCCGCCGGCAGCCTGATGCTACGGGTCATCCTGGCGTCTTTCGAACAGGTTGGAATGCCGGTTCCCGAAGGAGGAGGTTCCCGGCTGCCCGAAGCCCTGGTACGCATCATCGAGCAGCAGGGGGGCGTTTGTCATACCAATTCTCTGGTCGAGAAGATCCACGTCACCGGCGGCAGCGTGACCGGCGTTAGCGTGGGGGGGACCGCCTACCCCGCCGAGATCGTCCTGGCCAACGTAAGCCCCACCGCCCTGTACACCCACCTGCTGCCGGAGGATGCGGTACCCGCCGAGACCCGGAACCAAGCCCGCAATTACCGCTACGGACGGGCGGACATGCAGATCATGATTGCCCTGGACCACCCGCCGCGGTGGCCGGACCCCCTGCTGGGCCGCACCGGCATGGTTCACGTCACGCCGGGGCTCAACGGCGTGAGCCAGGCCGTCAACCAAGCGGTCTGCGGCCTGCTACCAACCGAGCCGACGATCGTAGTGGGGCAGCATACGGCCATCGATCCGAGCCGCGCCCCGGAGGGCAAATGGACGATCTGGATCCAGTTGCAGGAGCTTCCGGCCTATCCCACCGGAGACAGCAAGGGCGAGATCGAGTGCGCCGGCGCGTGGACCGAGGCCATCGCCGAAGCGTACGCCGACCGCGTAGTGGACATCCTCGACCGGCAACTGACCGGTTTCCGTGCCGACATCCTCGAGCGCCACGTCATCTCACCCGCCGATCTGGCCCGCATCAATCCCAACCTCGTGAACGGCGACCCCTACTGCGGTGCAGCCAGCCTCGACCAGTTCCTCTTCTGGCGGCCCCTTCCCGACCCCAAGGGGCACCATACCCCCATCAAGAACCTGTACCACATCGGCGCGGCCACCCACCCCGGCCCCGGCCTGAACGGCACGTCGGGATACCTCGTGGGTAAGGAACTGACCTAGCGGGCGGAAAAGGCCGTGCTGCCTTCCAGCTCGGTGAACTGCACGGGGACCACACCGGATCCGCCCTGCTCCGTGGTGTATACCCCGTAGATCGAATCCACGGCCTCCATCGTGAGCTTGTTGTGGGTTACGATGATGAACTGGCTGTCCTTGCTGAATTTTTTGATGATCCGGTTAAACTTGGAGATGTTGGCATCGTCCAGCGGCGCGTCGACCTCGTCGAAAATGCAGAAGGGAGCGGGCTTGAGCAGGTAAAGGGCAAAGAGCAGTGCCGTGGCCGTCAGCGTCTTTTCCCCACCCGACAGCTGGCTGATGGTCTGGGGCCGCTTACCCTTTGGCTTGGCTACGATCTCGATACCGGACTCCAACGGGTCCTCGGGTTGCAGGAGGATGAGGTCGCAGTTGTCGTCCTCCGTGAAGAGGCTGCGGAACACGTCAATGAAGTACACCCGCACCCGCTCGAAGGCGTCTAAAAACTGGACCGTCGCCGTTTCCTCGATCTCCTTGATGGTCTTCAGCAGGGTACCCTTTGCCGCGATGATGTCGTCGCGCTGGGCGGTGATGGTCTCGTGGCGTTCCTTCATCTCGTCGAAGGCCTCCACCGCCATCGGGTTGATCTCGCCGTAGTTCCCGATGCGGCTGCGGAGGCGATCTACCTTCATTTCCAGTTCGGGTACCGTACCTGTCCATTCCTCGATCTCCACTTCGGCGAGCTGGGCCAGGTCGAGGTTAAATTCGATCTTCAGCCGTTCCTCGACGCCGTTGAGGCGGAAACGGACGTCCGTGAGCTTTTCGCGCAGCTGGTTGACCTTGACTTGCGCGTCCTGCCGTTGCCGGTTCTCCTTGCGCAGCTCGTCCTCCCGGGCGTTGATCTCGGAGCGGGCGGCGTAGTAGGCCTTCTCGGCAGCGCCGAGGGTTTCCTGGTATGCCTCCTTCTCCTGGCGCATCTGGGCGATGTTATTCGCGAGGGTGCCTTCCTGCTGCCCGATCTGGTCGCCCTCGCGCGTCAGGGCCGCCAGCTGCTCGCGGTTGCGTTCCTCCTGCCGGCCCAGTTCCGCCCGGCGGTTTTCGCGGAAGGCCAGCTCGCGCTCCAGGGTCTCCACCCGGTTCTGCTGCTGGATGTACTGGATATTTTCCTGGTTGAAGCGGGCGCTGGCGGCGGACAGGGCCTCGCTCAAGCGACGGTATTCCTCGTCGGTACCGGATACGGCATCGCGTAATGCATCGATGCGCCCCCGCAGTTGGCGTAGTTCCGCGTCGATCTCGGCGTTGGTGGCGACCAGCTTTTCGGCGTCGGCCTCCAGGCGGGTGTTCTTGGCCTGGGTATCGGAAAAGAAGGACTGGAAGCCCTCCACCCGCGCCTGCATGCCGGCCGCTTTCTGCTGCAGCCGGCTCAGCGAGCGCTGCTGCTCGGGCAGCTGCCGGTCGAGCCGGTTCTGCCGCAGCTGGGCCAGGGCCGCCCGCTCGGCCTCGAGCTGCTTGCTGACGCCCCGCGCCTGTCCCTCCGCCTCGCGGATGTCCTTCTCGAGCAGCTCCAGGTTCTTCTTGCGCCCGATCTTTTTCCCTTCGAAAAGCCCCACCGAACCGCCGGAGACCGCGAAGGGGCGCCGGATGTACCGGCCCGCCCGCGAGAGCACCGTTGCCCCGTCGGCGGGAGGCGGGGGCAGCTCGTCGTCGCCGGTCACGAAAACGTTGTGGAGCAGCCGGTCGGTCAGTCGCCGGTAGGCGGCGTCTACGGTGACGACCGCCGTGGCCGGCCGCGCCCCCTCCGGAGCGGCGGCGGGACTCCCCGCAGGCTCCGCGGGGATGGCCTCGAGCAGGAAGAAGTTGGCCTTGCCCTTCTGCTTGTCCGCCAGCATTTTGATGGCCCGCTGGGCCTCGGCCGCCGTTTCCACGACGTAGTAGTTGAGGTAGGGCTCCAGGTAATTTTCGATGGCGGCGCGGTAGTCGGCGTCCACGAGGAGCAGGTCCGAGAGCAGCTGGGGGTCGTCGGTCCAGCCGCGGTTCTTGCTGAGGTAGCGGATCGACTCCGGGAAACCCTCCAGGCTGTCGATCATGCTTTTGGTCAGTTTGTACTCGTTGCGGCGGGCATCAAGACCGCGGTTGATGCGGCTGAGTTCCGCCTGCAGTCGCTCAGTTTCGGCTACGGTGACCTCGATGGCCTGCTGCCGGTCGGCCTCGCGGCGTTCCAGGTCCGCCAGGGCTTCGGCCAGGGCGGTTTCCTCCTTGCGCAGGGCCGCCAGTTCCTCTTCCACCGATTCGCGCTCCCCCCGGCGGGCTTCCAAGTCACCGAGGTTGCGTTCCACCTGGTAGCGAAAGTTGTCCATCTGGTTGCCGTTGATGGCCCGGCGCTTTTCCAGTTCAAAGATCTTGCGCTCGCCCTCCTGCTGCTCCCGCAGTCCGCTGTCGAGCTGCGACTTCAGCCCGGCGTGGCCCTCCCGCACCTGCTGCAGGGCGGTTTCGGCGGCGGTACGTTCGGTTTCCCGCGCCGTGAGAGTGGCGCGCTCCTCTTTGAGCTGGGCGGACATGCGGTCGCGCTGCTCGGCCAGGTCGGCCAGCTGCCCGTCGGCCGCGGCAATATCGGCGCGTAGTTTCTGCGTCTGCTGGGCTATGAAGGTCTTCCGTTGCTGCAGCAGGCGCTGGTCGTTCTCCAGACCGCGCAGTTCGCCGACCAGGGCGTTGAGCTTCCGCTGCCGTTCGCCGACCAGCTGTTCTTTGTCCACGTGCTGCTTCCGCTGCTGGTCGAGTTGCCGTTCCAGGGCTTCGATGCGTTCGTCGGCCTGCCGGTAGGCGGTCTCGGCCTGCTCCGTTTCGGCCTTCACGCGGGAAAAGTCGAGCCGCAGTTTCTCTACGCGGATCCCCGTGAGCAGCAGGCTCAGGTCGCGGTACTGCCCTTTCAGCTCGCGGTACTTGCGGGCCCGTTTGGCCTGTTTCTCCAGGCTCGTGAGGTTCTTGGCGATCTCGTGGAGGACGTCCTCGATGCGGTCCAGGTCATCCTCGGTATTCTTCAGCTTACGGAGCGATTCCTTCTTCCGGTTCTTGTACTTGCTGATGCCCGCGGCCTGCTCGAACATGCGGCGGCGGCTGTTGTCCTTGTCGGCCAGGATATCGTCCACCATCCCCAGTGCGATAATGGCGTAGGAATTGGAGCCGATGCCGGTGTCGAGAAAGAGATCCCGGATATCCTTGAGGCGGCACTGTACCCCGTTGAGGCGGTACTCCGAGTCGCCGCTCCGGTACAGCATGCGGGTCACCGTCACGGTGTTGTAGTCGGTGGGAAGCAGCGCCTTGTCGTTCTCGAAGGTCAGGCTGACCGAGGCCAGGTTGCCCGCCTTTTTTTTGCGGGTACCGTTGAAGATGACCGAGGCCATTTTATCGAGCCGCAGTTCCGAGCCTTTCTGCTCGCCCAGTACCCAGCGGATGGCATCTACGATATTGCTCTTGCCCGATCCGTTGGGGCCCACGATGCCGATCACGTCCGCGTCGAAGTTCACCACCGTCTGGCTGGCAAAGCTCTTGAATCCCTTTATGTCCAGTTGCTTGAGGCGCATCGGGCGGCGAAGGTAGTAAAGTAAGCAGTCTGATGGAGGCCGTCGGTTGTATGGATGTCGTCTTTTAACCTCACCACGGGTGATGGTTGCCTGGCGCGGCCGCGGGTGCCGAGGCTATTCCTGCAGCGGCCGATCGCAGGTATCGTGGTACTCAGCCAATATCCCGGTCGATTGTCCTGGCCGGTGGCCGTTACCCCGGGAGGCGGTAACCCGTCCGGTACTCCTGCTGCTAATTAAAGATGTCGGGTACGCACGTAGAATTCCCGGTCCCGGACCCCGAAGGCCTTTACGAGTAGCGGACTCACGACCAGGATCACCCGGCTGTCGTAGACCTGTTCCGGGATACGGCCGACCACGCGGGCGTAAAGGGTCTTGCGGCTGCGGGGCTCCTCGATCTCCACGAGGCTGTTCAGGGGGGCGGTCCGGTGCAGGACCATCCACTTGGCCTGGTCGCCGTGGCCCGACCAGGCGGCTTTGCCGTTGGTATGCTGCAGGTTCCGCTGCAGCATTGTACTGTCCCACTGGGTGCGCAGGGGCATGTTGCGCAGGACGTACGGATCGGATACTTCGACCTGCGAATCGGGGGCGATACCGTCGATGCGCAGGTAGCCGACCTTCAGCACCTGCCCGGGCGACAGGGTTTCCGGGGTAAGCCCCGGATTGAGTGCCCGCAGCAGGCTGTCGCTCGGCAACCCGAGCGTGCGGCGCGACAGGCCGAAGAGCGTCTCGCCGGGCGACATCCGGTAGCGGACCGGCACGAACCAGGCGATACTGTCGGCCGAGAAGGAGGGCCGGACCGCCTCCCGGGGAATCGCCACGGTGACGCGGGAGCCGGGGGTGTAGCCCTTACGGAGCTCAGGATTGATACGGTAAACTTCCTCCAGGGAAAGGCCGTAGAACGTAGCGGCACCGTAAAGGGTCTGCCGCGGGGCGAGTACGTGATCGAAGAGGAGGTGGCCGGACAGGCGGTCGGACCGCAGAATCACGGTATCGGAGGGGAGCAGGAAGTACAGGCTGTCACCGGTGGCGAGGGCCTCCCGCGGTAGCAGGGCACAGGATAGGAACAGCGTGGCCGGGAGAAGGTAACGGTAGAAAGACATGGCAGGTAGCAGTAGCACGCCGGGTGGCCCCGAAGCGTCCACGAAGGTACGAAGTCGCAAGGCGGGGGCCGGGCCGCCCGTGGGCCTTAGGTATTCCTTAACCGACCGAAGGCTCGGTCCCGGCCGGAAAAGCAGTCCAGAAGCCCCAACCAAGCCGGCAGGAAACCAACTATTGGGTCCCTGCTTTGTTTCCATACCGTAAGTCAACCGAAGGGCCGAATTTTGTTGGCCGACCGCGGCGAATTGTCAGGATATTTTGTCAGCCCCATACGCGTGGCACGGTTCTTTCAGTTACGTCTTAACTTACGGGCAGGCGTTCGCTTCTACCAATCCCCCCCCGCACCTGCGACCCCGCCCGATCTATTTATTGAAACCCCTCCAAAGTCTATTGAATGAATCCTCCACAACGGGAATTTAACCCCGAAATAAAGCAGGCCATGGCTCGCGGTAAGCAGGAGGCCGAGAAAATGGGGCACTCCTACGTGGGCCCCGAACACCTGCTGCTTGGCGTCCTCAGCATGGGCAACAGCCTGGCTACCCGCGTCCTGCGCAACCTCGCCGTGGACATCAGTGCCCTCACCGACACCCTGCGCGAAAACATCCAGCGCAACGGCGGACAAGCCAGCGGCAACTCCCTTTCCAAGCTTCCCCTGAACGACAAGGCCGACCGCGTCCTGAAAGTCACGTTCCTGGAAGCCAAAGCCCTGAAGACCTCCCAGGTCAGCCCCGAACACCTAATCCTTTCTATTCTGCGCAACAAAGAGCTGCCCGCGACCAAGATCCTGCGACAGTTCGAGGTGGAATACGAAATTTACAAAGCTGAACTTGACTACGTGAAAGACGAAAAAGATTTTACCGAAGACCTCTCCCTGCCCCTCAACCAGGCACCGGGCAGCGGCGAAGAGAATTTCGAGGACGACGAATCCGGCCGCGGCGGTCAGGGTCGTAGCGGACGCGGACAGGGTAACTCCAAGTCACGCACCCCCGTGCTCGATAATTTCGGTCGGGACATCACCGCCCTGGCCGAGGAAGACCGCCTCGACCCCATCATCGGCCGCGAAACCGAGATCGAACGCGTTTCCCAGATTCTCAGCCGGCGCAAGAAGAATAACCCGATCCTGATCGGCGAACCCGGCGTGGGTAAGACCGCCATCGTGGAAGGTCTGGCGCTGCGCATCCGCGACCGCAAGGTGAGCCGGACACTCTTTGATAAGCGCATCGTGATGCTTGACCTGGCCGCCCTAGTAGCCGGTACCAAGTACCGTGGCCAGTTTGAGGAGCGAATGAAGGCCATCATGACCGAGCTCGAGAAGAGCCGCGACGTGATCCTCTTCATCGACGAGATCCATACCATCGTGGGAGCGGGTGGCGCTACCGGTTCGCTGGACGCCAGCAACATCTTCAAGCCCGCCCTCGCCCGCGGCGAACTGCAGTGCATCGGTGCCTCTACCCTGGACGAGTACCGGCAGCACATCGAGAAAGACGGCGCCCTGGATCGTCGCTTCCAGAAGGTCCTGGTCAACCCGCCCAGCGCCGAGGAGGCCGTACACATCCTCAACAACATCAAGCCGAAGTACGAGGACTTCCATAACGTCAATTACTCCGACGAAGCCATCGAGGCCTGTGTAAAGCTGAGTGACCGCTACATCACCGACCGCTTCCTGCCGGACAAGGCCATCGACGTACTCGACGAAGTAGGTGCCCGCACCCACCTCAAGAATATCACCGTCCCCGAGCACATCGAGGAGGTCGAGAAGAAGATCGAGGAGGTCAAAGAGCAGAAGAACGCTGCGGTTAAGAACCAGCAGTACGAGCGCGCCGCCGACCTCCGCGACCAGGAGAGCAAACTCCAGCGCAACCTGGAGGACGCCAAGAAGCAGTGGGAGGAGGAAGCCAAGACCAAGCGCTACCCCGTCAACGAAGAAGACATTGCCGAGGTGGTCAGCATGATGACCGGCATTCCCGTCCGTCGCGTGGCCCAGAACGAGAGCAAGAAACTCGTCGGTATGGAGAGCGACCTGCAGTCCGTCATCATCGGACAGGACAACGCCATCACCAAAGTGACCAAGGCCATCCAGCGTAACCGCGTGGGCCTGAAGGATCCCAGCAAGCCCATCGGTACTTTCATCTTCCTCGGCCCCACGGGTGTCGGTAAGACGGAGCTCGCCAAGGCCCTGGCCAAGTACATCTTCGACAGCGAGGAAAGCCTGATCCGGATCGACATGTCGGAGTACATGGAGAAATTCAGCGTCAGCCGCCTCATCGGTGCGCCTCCGGGCTACGTCGGCTACGAAGAAGGCGGCCAGCTTACCGAGAAGGTCCGCCGCAAGCCCTACAGCGTCATCCTGCTCGACGAGATCGAGAAGGCCCACCCCGACGTCTACAACATCCTGCTACAGGTGCTCGACGACGGACAGCTGACCGACGGTATGGGGCGCAAGGTCGACTTCAAGAATACCATGATCATCATGACGTCCAACATCGGTGTCCGCCAGCTGAAGGACTTCGGTCAGGGCGTAGGTTTCGCGACCAAGGCCCGTACCGAGAATGCCGAGGCGAACAGCAAGTCGGTGATCAACAGCGCCCTGAAGCGCACTTTCTCGCCGGAGTTCCTGAACCGGATCGACGACGTGGTGATCTTCAACAGCCTGGGACAGGACGAGATCTTCCGCATCATCGACATTGCCCTGTCGGACCTGTACAAGCGGCTGCAGACCATGGAGTTCCAGCTGGAGCTCGCCGAGGATGCCAAGAAGTTCGTGGCCGAGAAAGGCTTCGATCCTCAGTTTGGCGCCCGGCCCCTGCACCGCGCTATCCAGAAGTACATCGAGGATCCGCTGGCCGAGTACATCCTGAACAACAACCCCGAGGGTGGCACCGCCCTCGTGGCGAAGCTGAACGAAAGTGGCGACGGCCTGACGATCATTCAGCAGGAAGCGGTAACTTCGGAAGAGTAACCAACGACCCTATCCGCCGCCCCGGAGGACCCAAAATGCCCGCTCACGCGGATTTTTTCGGGATATCCGGGGCGGCGGCGGTAGTGGGTTGAACAATCCCCCCTTACGTACTTTTACATTTTATAACATAACCCAACAATCTATTGGCTAAGAGAAGAGGCGGCGGCCGCAATCGTTATACGCGCAGAGAGGAAACCACCCCCCAATTTCGGATCAATGACATGATCCGCGTACCCGAGGTGCGCCTGGTAGGCGATAACCTGGAAGAGATTTCAGGAGAGATCGGTAAGCAGCTGGAAAGCGGCACCGTATTCGATACCCGGCAGGTAAAAGGTTGGGGACGTGACCTCGGACTCGACCTGGTGGAAATTAGCCCCAACGCAAGTCCGCCCGTCGTCCGGCTTACGGACTATAAAAAGTTCCTGTACGAAAAGAAGCGTAAGGAAAAGGAGATCCGCAACAAAGCGGTTAAGACCGTCATCAAGGAGGTCCGTTTCGGCCCCAATACCGACGACCACGACTTCGACTTCAAGACCCGCCACGCCCGTGGCTTCTTGGAGGATGGCGCCAAGGTTAAGGCTTACGTCCACTTCCGTGGCCGCTCCATCGTCTTTAAGGACCGTGGCGAGCTGCTGCTGCTCCGCTTCATGAAGGAGCTGGAGGATCTCGGTGCCGCCGAGGCGATGCCGAAGATGGAGGGACGTAGGATGAACGTAATCATCAGCCCCAAGAAGGTGTCCAAGAAATCCTCCAAGTCGGATTCCAACAGCGACTCCAACAATTAGGCTTCAGCCTACGATCTATCGGGCGCCCGCTTCACGTAAGCGGGCGCCCGTTTTTTATCTACCCCCAAGAGTTTCCCCGTGGCCCAGATCAAGACCTCCCGTTTCGCCTCCTCCCACGCCCGCGTCGTGCAGGCTCCCCAGGACGGAAAGCCGGAATTCGCCTTCATCGGGCGCAGTAACGTAGGCAAGAGCAGCCTGATCAACATGCTCGCCCAGCGCAAGGAGCTGGCGCATACCAGCGGCAAACCCGGAAAGACCCAGTTGCTCAATTACTTCCTGATCAACGACAGCTGGTACCTGACCGACCTGCCCGGCTACGGATACGCGAAGCAGAGCAAGAAGACCCGCGGAAAGTGGGAGAGCCGCACGGAAAAGTATTTCCTGAACCGGCAGTCCCTCGTCAGTGCCTTCGTGCTGATCGACAGCAATATCCCTCCCCAAACTATCGACCTGGAATTCGTCAACTGGCTGGGTGAACACGGGGTCCCCTTCGTGCTGGCTTTCACCAAGACCGACCGTAAAAAGGCGCGCGACGGGGCACGCGTGGAGGAGTTCCGTACCGAGCTCCTCAAGTCTTGGGAAGAACTGCCACCGGTTTTCCTCACCAGCGCCACCAGCGAGGCCGGGCGCGACGAAATACTCGAATACATGGAAAGCGCCCTGGAAGCGGTAAATTGGCCCTTCTACGGAACCACGGGCGCATAAGGCGTCCCGACGGTCAAAGCTGAGCAGATGTACCCCACACCGGACCCTACCCTTCCCCACCCCGCCCCGCCCTTCGAACGGGAGGGCAGCGCGTACGCGCACACCGAATCGGACATCGAGAAGTGGGAGATCTACAAGCTGAGCGAGGACCGGGCGAATTTCGTACGCCGGCTCGAAGCGGCCAGCGTGGACCGGATCAACCAGGAGCACGGGGACAACCTGACCGACGTGCTGAGCAAGACCATCTTCAGCGAGCAGGTACGTACCAAAACCGAACCCTGGAAGGTGGACCCGCCCCAGGAGCGCAGCTACTGGAAGCGTCTGGCCAAGTTGCTGGCCACCCACTCCATCGACGAGGACGAACCCGCCTCCGCCGAGGAAGCCGCCCAGTCGCTGCTGCAGCGTATCGTGCACCGGTACGCCGAGGAGATTGTGGGCACGTTCAAAATACCCACCTTCCGCTTCGCGCGGCGCTTCCTTACCTTCTTTTTCGGCCGCCTGCTTAATGCGGCCGGCGGGCGCACGTTCACCAGCCTCTTTTCCAAGAAGGTGCTGCTGCAGGAAAAGCTGCAGGTACGCGGCTACGTCGACCAGGTGCGGCAACTCAGCCGCAAGGGTACCGTGGTGTTGGTCCCCACCCACTTCAGTAACCTCGACAGCATCCTGATCGGCTACGCCCTGGACCAAGTGGCCGGACTCGAGGCGATGGCCTTCGGTGCGGGACTCAACCTGTACAACACCGGCTACACGGCCTACTTCATGAACCGCCTGGGTGCCTACCGCGTCGACCGGCGAAAGCGCAACCCGATCTACATGACCACCCTGAAGCTGATGAGTAAATTGCTCATCCAGCGGGGGGTGCCCTCACTCTTCTTCCCCGGGGGGACGCGTTCGCGATCCGGCGCGTTGGAAACCCACCTGAAGCTCGGTCTGCTGGGTACGGCCGTCGAGGCACAGCGGGCGCGCTACCAGCAGGGCCGCGACGAAAAGGTATTCATCGTGCCGGTCATCCTGAGCTACCCCTTCGTATTGGAGGCACAGTTCCTCATCGAGCAACACCTGCGCCGCGAGGGGCAGGACCGCTACATCAAGGCGAAGGACAGCTTCCATTCGCTGCGCAGTATCCTCAAATTCGTCTGGGGCGTCTTCAGCAAGGGCAACGAGATCACGATCAGCCTCGGCCAGCCCCTGGACGTGGTCGGCAACCGCGTAGAGGCCAACGGCAAGAGCTACGCACTAAGCGGACGCCACGTATCGACCCGGGAGTACTTCCGCGACCAGCACGGGGTTATCAACGAAGACCTGCAGCGGGAAAGCGAGTATACGCGGCTACTGGCCAACCGCATCGTCGAGCGCTACCATGCGGACGGTATCGTGCTTCCCAGCCACCTGATCAGCTACGCGGCCTTCGCCATGCTCGAGCGCAGCTTCCCGAAGGACGACCTGTATGCCCTCCTGCGGCTCCCCGCGGAAGACTTTTACTTCCGGAAGGATGCCCTCATCAAGGTAGTCGAGCAATTGCGGGACCAGCTGCTCAAATTGGAAAGCGAAGACCGCGCCAAGGTGAGTAACGAGCTTCGCGTGCCGGGAGCCGAGATCATCCGCCAGGGGATCGCCAGCATCGGTAATTACCATATCGACAAACCCCTGCGGTATGATGGCGACGGTCGGATCGTCAGCGACAATTTCTCCATGCTCCACTACTACCATAACCGGCTGTCTACCTACCGCCTGAAGCATAAGGTGACCTATCCCCCGCTGATGCTAGGCGACGAGCGGAAGGAGTGAAAATCGACGCGGTGCAGCCCCGGGCCGCGTGGTTCTGCAACGGCTTCCACCATACGGGCATACAGCCCTTCGTCCGTCGTGAAATCCAATTCGTCCAGTTCGAGCAGGACCACCGGAACGTCCCGCAAGGTGCGGAAGTAATCGAAGTACGTCGTCTGAACGCTGGTCAGGTATTCGTCGGTGATGCCGGTCTCGAAATCGCGTCCCCGCTTGGCGATGTTGGCCTGCAGGGCGGTCACGGGGCGATGGAGGTAGACGATCACGTCCGGCCGGGGAAAACCGCCGTCCATGACCCGGTAGATGCGGTTAAAGAGCCGGAATTCCGCTTCGTTCAGGCTATTCCGCGCGAAGAGCAGGGTCTTGATGAACAGGTAATCGGCTACGGTACCGCCGGTAAAGAGCTCCCGGCTGGAGAGCTCGCCGTGCAGTTGCTTGTGGCGCTCGGCCATGAAGAAAAGCTCGACGGGGAAGGCGTAGCGTTCCGGCTCCCGGTAAAACAGGGGAAGGAAGGGATTGTCGCTGAATTCTTCCAGGATCAGCCGGTGATTGAAGTCCCGGGCCAGCCGACGGGCCAGCGTGGTCTTGCCGGCGCCGATATTGCCTTCCACTACTACGAAGGGGGGTAACGTCATAACTACCTTTAGGGGGTGGCAAAACTAACTCTATCCACCGGATCTAACCGGGGCGACCGCGCAACCCTACTGAATCGCGCCGCCAACCTGCTGGAATCCCGTATCGGTCCCATCGTGTACCGTAGCCCCGTACGCGAAACCGCGGCGTGGGGCCTGCCAGACCAGGCGGACTTTCTCAACCAGATCCTCGTGATCGATACCCGCCGGCCCTGCCGGGGAAGCGAGCTTGTCCCCGAACTGCACCGCCTGCTCGACGTGACCCAGGCCATCGAGCTGGAATTGGGCCGGACCCGGGAAGTCCACTGGGGACCCCGGACCGTAGACATCGACCTGATCTTCGTCGACGACCTGCGCTACGAGGACGCTCGCCTCAGTCTCCCCCACCCCTGGTGGCGTCACCGCCTTTTCGTTACTGAATTACTGCCGGAGGATCCGCGATTTTTACCTCCGTATTCTCGATGAGGGAAAGCTCGGGCAGTTCACCGGCGGCGAAGCGGGCCGCGATCCGGTCGATGTCGCGGTCCGCTCCGTCAAGCCCGTAATTGACGTAGTCCTGCACCAGCACGCCGTCCACCCGGCGCTTGTTGATCGCTTTGCGGAACCGGATCCCGCCACCGTCGACCTCGAAGGTGTAGGCCAGGTAGTCCAGTTCGCCGGAATCCCGGTCGAAGAAGTAGTGGTAGACGTCGTCGTGATCGCGGCCTCCCCCCTCGGCGTCGAAGGTCACACGGATGCGGTCGTAGGTCTTCCCTTCCAATGCTACGGTATCCAGCACTTCGGTGTTGACGGCCGGGTCGTACAGCCCGTACGGCAGCATAAAGAAGTAGCGTACCGAATTGACCGACGAGGCGTAGGCAGCGCTGTCCTGGGCCGTAAGGGCCGGCGTCTCTCCCTCACGCATGCGGGTCAGCCCCTGGTTGGTCAGCAGGTCGGTCACCTCCCCGCCCAGGCTATCGACAAACCTGCGGCGGTAGGCAAACCGGCCGTTATCGTTCAGGACCTGGTAGTGACGGTCGCGAAAGGCGAAATCGATGGCTACGCTATCGAAGCGCTCCATCCCGTGGGCCCGCACGGCGCGGTCGATGATCGCCGCGGCCCCCGCGGGGGCGGGCGCTTCTGCCGGTTCGGCGGGCCCGCAGGTGCAGAGGAGAATCAGGAACAAGAGCCCCAGGAGGTTCCTGCTCCCCGGGCTACCGGGCGTCCGTTTACCTTTTGGGGTGTGCCGCGTTACTACGATCATGAGATACCTGTTTGTCATGCTCGCGGGATTTTGCCTTTGCACCTGCGGCACCGCCGAAGATACGCCACCTCCGGGGGACGCTCAGGACCGGGTGAGCGAGCGCGAACGCATCTTCAACGGCGCCTACGAAAACCTGGACGCCGCCGTCCTCGAGCGTTTGCTGGCGGCGGATTATGTCGTCGACTACCGTGGACGCGAGGCTAGCCGGAGTCGCGAGCAGTTCGTCGGTGAGCTCGGGCAACTGCGACTCGTCTTCCCGGGGCTCCACATCGAGATAGACAGCAGCCGCTTCACGGTGTATCGGGAACAGTACATCGTCCAGGGCATCCGCACCTTTCACTGGCGAGCCAACGATACCCCGGGCAGTTACCGCGAGCGCTTTACCAACCGCTGGACCTTCCGCGACGGACAATGGCTGCTGGCAAATACCATTCTGCAACCCCTCGACCAGTGACCGTCCGACTACTCCAGCCGCTACACCGCGAGTGGGCGGACGTCATCCGCCACCAGCGCTACCGGGGCTACCCGGCGGAGGAAGGTGCACTGCCCGAACGCGTGCTGATCAAGCAGTACCTGCTGGGGGCGGGCGACGATCCCCTGAGTTACCGCTATGGGGTGCCCTTCCTTGTCCTGGTGGAAGAACACGGCAAGATTGTCGGCAACGTCGGTGGCAAGGGGTGGCTACCGGACGAGGAAGAGGTTGAGGTCGGGTACCAGACCGCGCGGGACTACCGCGGCCGGGGAATCATGACGGCCGCCCTGAAAATTTTCCGCCGGAAGGCCGAGGCGGATGAAATTAGCCTCATCGCGCACATCGAGCAAACCAACGGTCCTAGCCGCCGCGTTCTGCAGAAGAGCGGTTTTTCCTATGATGCGATGGTACGCTTGCCGGACAGCCTGCTGCTGGAACGGTGGGGGTGGTCACCGGATCAGGACTAGCCCCCCCTTGAAGGCCTCGGGCTCGCCTTCGGCATTGGTGAAGGTTACGTCCCAGAGGTATCCCCCCGCCGGACTGTTGCTTCCCTGGTAGGTGCCGTCCCAGCCGGCAGTGAAATCGGTGGTTTCGAAAATCCGTTCCCCCCACCGGTTCCAGATCCGGAGAACGTAGTCCGTCGCGCCCGCCCAGACGCCCTTGGGTCGCCAGTCGTCATTGAGGCCGTCCCCGTTGGGAGTGAAGGCATTGGGGGCGTTAAAGGTATTCTTCAGGTAGAGGCGGATATCCTTCGTGATGGTATCCTGGCACCCGCTGGCGTGGGTCACGTATTGGGTGACGGAGAGCAGGGTGGTATCCCGCAGGCGGTAAGTAAAGTCGGGGCCGGGCGCGCTGAAGATGCCCTCTCCGGTATTGTCGGAAATGACGTACCGCTGGGACTGTGAGCCGATACTGCGGTCGAGGATATCGACGTCCGGAAAGAGGTTGGAGGGCTCCTCCGGAAAGAATTCGAAGTTGGCGACCGGAGCGTCGCGGACGTCGACGAGCCGCCGGAAGGTGCTGTCGACGAAGCATCCGAGCGGGGAGGTGATCGACAGGTATACGTCGTACAGGCCGGTATTCTCGTAAACGTGAGTAGGGTCACGATCCGCGGAGCTGCCGCCGTCGCCGAACCGCCACTCGAACTCGTAGGTATCGTCGATCGGGTTGGACAGGTTAACGAAGGTGTTCTCGAACGGCTGGCAGCCGAAGGCGTCGGTGGGCTCCAGAATGATGGTGCGCGGCGCCGGGTAGTATTCCACCTCCCGGACGGCCTCGTTCACGCAGCCGTTCTCGTCGGTGATCGTAAGACGTGCGTCGAAGGTGCCTGGGATCAGGTACTGATGGGTCGGGTTTCGCTGTCCGTTGCGGGGGGTGACGTCGCCGAAATCCCAGTCGTAGGAATCGATGCGTTGTCCCCCGTCGGTGGTTGACAGGTTGGAAAATACGATCGGTTCGGGGTCGCAGACCACCTTCGTAGTTTCGAATTCGGCGTCCAGATCGGGGAAAACCCCCAGCAAGAAGACGGCCGTGTCCTTGCAGTTGTTGGCGAAGGATTCCCGGTTCAGCAGCATCACGCCCTCGTATACCCCGATTTCGTTGATGTTGGTATTGAAGTCGCGGGAGTTGCCGGTGAGAAGTTCTCCGCCGGGTCCGATGAGCTCCCAGTCGTAGCTGGTGATCGAGCTGATGCGGGTACTCTCGTTGAAGATGGTATTGGGGCCGGGGCCGCACTGCCGGATGAAAAAACGGCCCTGCTCGTCCAGCTCGGTCTCCAGCAGGTCGGCTTCCACGGTGTTACCGCAGCGGCTCACGTTGAGCTGGAATTCACGTTTCGTTTCGCTGAGAAAAACGGGGTTGGGGCCGCGCGTCCACTCTTCCACGCAGACGCCGAGCACGTGGGTTCCCGGATAGATAGGTACGCCGGACAACTCCCCGGTCAGGGGGTCGATCGCCAGGGTACTGCCGATACCCAGCTGATCGTCTACGGAATAGGTGGGGCGCACCCAGGGCACGGAGGTATACGGATAGGGGCTTTCCTGCAACGGAACGATGTCGTCGAAGTAGGAAGCCGTCTGCTGCCGTTCGCCGGTTCCCGGGTCGGTGCCGCCGCCGAGTTTGGGGTCGCAGAACTTGTAGACCAGGCTGTCGCCCTCCGCGTCCGTAGCCCCGAGGTCGATACGAAATTGCTCGTTGATGCAGATGGCGATCGGGGGGTCAATGTTGAATTCCGGGCTGCTGTTGCAGCGTCCCTGCGCCTCGGGGGTAAGCTGGATAAAGTACGTCGCGCCGATCTGCCGCGGGTTGATCAGGTTACGGATGGACTCGTTGCGGCAGCAACGCTGGTATACGAAAGTGTACGTCTCGTCGGAAACGGGCAGTTCCTCGATGAAGGTGTAGATGCCGATCTCCTGGCAGATGGGCTCGTTGACCACCAGGCAGGGATTACCGAGGTTGATGGGTACGGGAGAGAAGTTCGACAGGGATATGATGCGCGTAGGATTGTAGTACCGGTCGCCGACGTATATACTGATGTGGCCCTCCGCGCTGGGCTCGTTGGGGGTTTGCCGCGGGTCGTTGCCGTCAAAGAGGGCACCTTCCCCGATGCAGTCGCGGTACATGTTGATGGTGATCCGGTAGCGAAGCACGCCCGTGGAGGGGTCGTTATTGCGGTACCCCAGGCATTCGTAGCGGAACTCCCCCCCCACGATATGGTCTGCCCGCAAGCCGGCCGGAAGCAGGCACAGCGCCAGCAAACAGGCGAAGAAGCGGCAGAGCGGGTGAAGGTGTGGCAAGGGCATTTATTTAACTGGCATACAATCTTAGGGACAAAATACAGTTTCCTTATCGGAACGTTTCTCCGCCATCGCCGCGGCGCATGTCGGGCAAACGTCGCCACGTGTTATTACTTGCCTCAGCCTTATGGTTGCGGCAAGATTGGTCCCAGAAACAGGTCATCGCTCATCGATAATTCACGCCTTTCGCTTCTTTTGGAGCAAAGGATTCACCAAGTTTAAATGAATCTGCGGACAACTTCTACCCCTACCCTATCCCATACCAGGCCAATGCGCGGCACCGCCGCGCTGGCCGCGCTCCGGGCCGGTGGCCTGCTGCTGCTTCCCACGGCCAACCTCTGGCAACTGACGGCCGACGCCACCCAGCATTCCGCCGTGGACGCCATGCTGCAAACCTGCCCGCCCACGCGGATCAACCGCCCGGAACTCATCTTCCCCGACCGCGCTACCCTCATGGCGTGGTTCCCCGACCTTCACCCCAAGCTCGATACCTTGCTCCTCTACCACGGCCGGGCGCTCACCGTGAGTCTTCCCGCCAGCCGGCGCGTCCCGCTCGGCCTGGTCGATGCACGTGACGAGGTGAATATTCGCCTGGCCATGGACAGCTTCTGCGTACAACTCACCGAGGACCTGGAGGGCCCGCTGGCTGCCTGCTTCGCGATGGGCCACGGACAGAAGATGCTGCCGACGCGCTTCGGACAGATTAATTCCGACGTTCTCTACCGGGCCGACCATACCGTTACCCGCCGGCAAAAAGACACCCTCGGCAGCCGCCCCGCCGTGCGCGTGCGCATGGACGGCGACGAACTGCAGTTCCTCTAGGCCCGCTGCCGTATCTTGGCCCGCCCCAGTTAACGGCGCGCCCTATGATCGACCAGCTCGAAGCTATTTATCACCGCTTTAAGGATCTCGAGGTCCAGCTATCCGACCCCGAAATTATCTCTGACCAGGAGCGTTTCACCCGCGTCAATAAGGAGTACGGCAAGCTGCGACCGCTGGCCGATACCTACCTGACGTACAAGGACCTGAGCGACAACCTCGCCAGTGCCGAGGCGATGCGCAAGGACCCCGACCCCGAGATGCGGGAGATGGCCCAGCTCGAGTACGAAGAACTGCGCGAGCGCAAGGAAGAACTGGACGAGCGCGTGAAGATCATGCTGATCCCCAAGGATCCGGAGGACGAGCGCGACATCATCATGGAGATCCGCAGCGGTACGGGCGGCGACGAGGCCGCGCTCTTTGCCGGTGACCTCTTCGACATGTACAAGCGCTACGTCGATACCATGGGCTGGAAGGTCGAGGTGATCGACGAGAACGAGGGGACGGCCGGCGGCTATTCCAAGGTCGTCTTTGAAGTTCACGGCGACGACGTTTACAGCAGCCTCAAGTTTGAGTCCGGCGTACACCGCGTGCAGCGGGTACCCAAAACGGAAAGCCAGGGACGCGTGCATACTTCCGCCGCCACCGTCGCCGTGCTGGCCAAGGTGGAGGAGTCGGACATCAACATCAACAAGGCCGACCTCAAGATCGATACTTTCCGCGCCTCCGGCGCCGGTGGTCAGCACGTCAATAAAACCGAATCGGCCATCCGCATCACCCACCTCCCCACGGGAATCGTGAGCGAGAGCCAGGACGGCCGCAGCCAGCACAAGAACAAGGAGATCGCCATGGCCCAGCTGTACCGCCGCATCAAGGATGCCCAGGATACGGCCGCGGCCAACGAACTGGCCAGCGCCCGCAAGTCGCTGGTCGGCAGCGGCGACCGCAGCGAAAAGATCCGTACCTACAACTACCCCCAGAACCGGGTGACGGACCACCGCATCAACCTCACCCTCCACAGCCTGGATAAGGTGATGGGCGGCAACCTCGAGCCCATCGTCGAAGGACTGCAGGTAGCCGAGAACTCCGAGAAAATGAAAGAAGGAATCTGATCATGCTGCGTGCCCTCCCCCTCCTGTTACTACTGACCCTGTTCTCTTCCGCCTGTAATTCCGCGGAAGGGAACACCCTAAACACCCCCGCCCGCGAAGGGGTAACGACCATCTACCTGGTCCGCCACGCGGAAAAGGGCGACGGTGAGGATCCGGACCTTACTTCCGAAGGCAGTGCCCGCGCCGCGCGCCTGGCCCAGCGGCTCTCCGGGACCGACCTGGCTGCCGTGTACACCACCGACACCAAACGCACCCACCAGACGGCCGACCCGACCGCGACCGCCCAAGGCCTTGAAACGTTCACCTACTCGCCCGATCGACTGGGAGAACTGGCCGATAACCTGCTCCGCGACCACGCCGGGGAAACGATCCTGGTGGTAGGCCACAGCAATACGACCCCCGCCTTGGCCAATCAACTGGCCGGCCAGGACACACAGAACGCCTTCGACGATTCCGACTACGGAAACATCCTGGTGGTTACGGTGCCCACGGAGGGCACGGCCCGTATCGAGAACCTCCGCTACTAGCGGTGGCCCTCGGCGACTGGCTCAGTCTGCTGCTGGCCTGCGGCTTCCCCCTGCTTGCCGTGACGGCCGACCGGCGGCGCTGGCTGCCCGCATGGAGCAGCAGTATCATCACTTGCTACGGGATTGGGATTCTGGTAAGCAACCTGCGGCTCTGGCCGGTAGATGGCGAGTTGATGGAGAGCGTTGCCGGCGGGAGCATGCTCGTCGGGCTACCCCTGCTGCTGTTTGCCGTACGCCTGCGCGACAGTTTCCGGCACGCCGGCAGCATGCTGCTTTCCTTCGGGCTTTGCTGCATCGCGGGGATTCTCTGCACCTGCGGCACCGCCCTTTACTTCGCCGATGCACTTCCCGATGGGTGGCAGGTCGCCGCCATGCTTACGGGACTCTACACCGGCGGTACGCCTAACGTGCAGGCTATCGGGGTCGCGCTGGAAGCCCCCGCCGACTACCTCGTCCTCATTCAGGCGGCCGACGTGCTGCTGGGCGGGACTTACTTGCTGGGGCTCGTTACGTTCCTGCCGGCGCTGTACGCCCGGATCTTCCCTCCCACGCCCTTCCCCCCGGGCGCGGACACGGGTGCGGCGGACGTGCCGGAACGCTCGGGCGCGGGCCGGCGTACGGTGCAGTTGCTGGCATCGCTGGCGGTTCTCGGGGGAAGTGTCCTGCTCTGCTGGCTGTTCACGGGCCGGTGGCTCGATCCGACGGTGGTCATCCTGCTACTGACGACCATCAGTTTGTTACTTACGCTTACGCCAATCGTTCCTCCGCTGGGGAACACCTATCCGCTGGGGGAGTATTTCGTGCTGATTTTCTGCGTGGCCCTGGGGCTGCTCGCAGACTTTCGGGAGTTGGCCTCCCACGGAATCGAACTGCTGTACTTTTCCGCCCTGGCACTTACCGGTACTACCCTGCTTCACCTGGTGCTGGCACGGCTGTTCCGCATCGACCGGGATACCGTGATCCTGAGTTCGGTCGCGGCCTTTTACGGCCCCGTCTTCGTCGTACAGGTAGCCGGCGCTCTCCGCAACCGCCACCTGCTCGCGGCGGGCATCGCCGTCAGTTTGCTAGGTTTCGGGATCGGCAACTACCTGGGTATCGGAGTGGCTTTTGCGCTTCGATGGCTTGGAGGTGGTGCGGCGGCGGGTTAGCAGGCTCAGGCTGCTCTTGCCGGAAAAGATATTCGACAGCCGGTAGCGTGGCTCATTGAAGTCGTCCAGAAATTTGCCCGATTCCTCGTACAGATCGTCGCTCAGGAGCAAGGCTACGGGACGCAGCGGCTCGATATGGGTCAGCACGATACGCACCATTGCAAGCAGGGGAATAGCCAGGATGACCCCAGCGATGCCCCAGAACACGCTGCCCAGCAGCACGACCATGATCGCGGCGAGCGCGTTGATCTTTACGCTGTTACCGAGCACTTTGGGCGTAATGAAGTTGCCCTCGATGAACTGGACGGTGATGTAAAGGAGGACGACCGCAACGGGCTGCCAGAAGGTTTCGGTGGTGGCGATGGCGAAGACGAATGGCAGCAGCCCCCCGATGACGGTCCCGATGTACGGGATCACCGCGAGGATCGCGGCGAGGAACCCCCACACCAGGTAGTAATCTATACCGATGGCGAACAGCCCCAGGCTGTTCAGGACACCCAGAATGAGCATAACGAGCCCCATTCCGCCCAGGTAGCTTTTCGCCACCTGCTGCACCTCGGTGAGGGTCTGCAGGCCCTCGGTCTGGTCGTCGCGCTGCAACTGTCCGAGGAGGAAGTTCTTGATGGGCGTACGGTAAAGCAGGAAAAAGAAGGTGTAGATCATCACCAGTCCGAAATTAGCCAAGAGGACACCGCTGGTCGAGAGTCCCGAGGACAGGATCCCGAAGGGCTGGTCGCTGACGCTGGTGATGGCCTGGTCGATGTATTCTTCCACGTCGGAGCCCGATAGCCCGAAGCGGCCACCGCCGTATTCGGCCCATTCGAATATGGTCTCCTGAAGACCGGAAAAGATATCGTCCGCTTCGGTCAGGATCTCCCGAACCTGGTTGATAAAGAAGACGAGCACCCCCAGCACCAGGAAGCCGGCGGAAAAGAGCGTCAGAATGACGGACAGGATGCGACTGGGCAGGTTGCATTCGAACCGGTGGCAGACCGGTTTCAGCATCAGGGAAAAGAAGAGCCCGTAGGTGATGGGTATAAAAAAAGAACTGCCTGCGTAGAGCGCGTAGAGCACAATACACAGACAGATCAGAAAGTGAGCCAGCCGCTCAAAACTCACCTGGGACGATGAGGAGGGCGGGCGGATCTTTTTGGTAGGTTTTGCCATTAATCTTCGGGTGCGCTGCCGCGCTTGTAGTACTGCATAAAGACGAAACCGATGATGATCACAAACACCAGCGTCTCCATAGCAACGAAGAAGCTATTCATCATAGCATCGCCGAAGGAGGTATTATCGTTCAAAAATTGCTCGAAGCCGAGGGTGGGCGAAATGGCGGAGAGCATGATGTTAAGCACCGCGATGAGGCCGGTGGCCCACATGCCGATACGGAACAACAGGCCGATCTCGGCCTTGAAAATTTCACCACCGCGGTAGATGGCTTCGGCGTACTGCTTGGTAGCGTACCAAACGACGGGAATGATAAGCAGATGCTTCGCGAACCGAATACTCATCGGCAGATCTCCGTATATCTGGTTGACGATCAGCAGGTATGCGCTGACGGCGGCGCCCAGGATCAGGCCGTACTTGCGGCCTTCCTTGTCAACGTCGAAGTTGAACGCGGCGGGCTTATCAAGGTGCGGTGGGTTCTCCTGCGTGGCGGGGCTGGTCTGAGCCATGGAAAGGTCAATGTTTGTGAGGTGCTAAGGTAAAGGAAATACGCTATTGAAGGGGTGCCCGGGCACTAGCCTTTCTCTTCGGTGTCGTAGTGCTCGTTGAATTCCTGGGGCACAGTCTTGTACCGGTCGGCGCGGTTCACCCACACCAATACCTTTTCGTGCTGCTTCTCGAGGAGGTCACGGGCGAAGTCGATTAGTTTGTCGTTGCCCAGGGCTTTTTCGTAGGCTACGCTGATCTCCTGCTCGTTTTCGTGCGACAGTTCGGCCAGGCTGACGATGTTCTGCGTCTGCAGGGCCTGATTCAGGTCCTTCTCCTTCTTCTTGAGGTGGGTTTCGCTGCTGCGCGAGGGCGTGTGGACGCCGCCGGCCATGTCGGAGAGAATCTCGTTCACCTGCTGCATCAGCTCGGTGTGGTATTCGGCCAGGGAGTTGAAGTACCCGCTGGCGACTTCGTCTTCTTCCTTTACCCCGGAAGAGATGTCCCGGTAGTAGCCGGCCGATTGCCGGTGCAGCATCGCGATCTCGTTGAGGGTCGCATCGGTACCCTCCGGACGAATCTCGTAGGGGGTTTTCATATCAGAATTGTTATCCATAAGTATTAGGCTTTTTCTACTTCCGACTCCAGTTTCAGGACCTTGTCCCCGTCGTCCTGCTGAATGAGCAGGGCTTTGTTGCCGGATTCGCCCTTGCGGGTAATCTTTTCTCCTTTGATGGTCTTGGTCACTTCTTCGGAGTAAGTCTCTTCCACCTTGCCGGTGGCCGTGCCGTTCCCCCATTTCCATTTGACGTTGCTTCCTTTGCGGATCATGCTATTGCTTTGGTTGGTGCTATAAAAAAGCCCGGTGGAGCGGTATAACCTGACTCCACCGGGCCGGTGTTGTTGCTTACGAACGGGCGTACCGGACTAGTCCAGATCGCCTTCGGGATCAAACGAACGCTCGATATTGTTCAGCAGGTCGTCGGACTCCCGGCGGAAGTCGCTCCAGCCCTGGTTCACGTCACCTTTGAAGTCACGCCATCCGGCTTCCCAGTTGTCACCAACGCGGTCCATGCGCTCGTCGATGTCGTTGCGGTAGCCTTCCAGTTCGTCCCATTCCTGCTGCATTTCGGCGCGGGCTTCGTCGCTTGCGCCTTCCATGTCACGTTCGAGTTCCGTCATGCGGGCATCGATGTTGGAGCGGGCGTCGCGGAATTCGCGGTCGAGTTCGTTGCTTTCTTCGCGCACTTCGGAGCCAACATTGGAGAGGGCGTTCTCGGTTTCGTTGCCAATCTCATCAGCTGCGTTGTCGGCGGGGCTGTTCTCAGCACAGCTATAAAACAGACCGCTGAAGGTCAACAGAAGAGCGAGGGATAAAATGCGAATTTTCATAATAAGAAACAGTTTAGTTATGCCAGGGAGCGTAGTGGCGGGTGTAGTGGTTTGTATTAACACTCCCATAACTAAAACAGCAGGTTACCCCGCATGTTCGTTCGCGTTCTCGCCGCTTTCCAGCCGGCCGCTGGCGCGGTCGGCCAGCATGGCGGACAGTTTCTCGCCGCCCTTGATGCCGAAGTCCAGCGTACGGATGGGGAACGGAATCATGATGTCGTTGTCGTCGTAGACCCGCTTGATGGCCATGATCGCCTCGCTTTGGGCGGACAGGTAGTCCGCCTGCCCCGTACCACTCTGGTCGAGCCAGAAGCGCAGGGTGTAGTTGATCGAGCTGTTGCCAAATTCGTTGAAGAACAGCTGCACGTCCTTGCTCGTATCGTAGGCTACGTTGTCCTTTATGGCCTGAATGGTGAGATCACGTACCTTGCTCAGGTCGTCGCCGTAACTCACCCCACACGACAGATCGACGCGGCGCATCTGGAGCTTGCTGTAGTTCTTGATGGGTTCCTGGACCACCGTCTTGTTAGGGATGATCACGTCCTGCCCCTGCAGGGTATGCAGGTGGGTATACCGCAGGTTCACGGCGGTGACCTTACCGAGGAAACCCGAAATTTCGACCAGGTCTCCCTCCCGGAAGATGGACTTGACGGAGAGCATGATCCCGCTGAAGAGGTTCAGTATTGGGTCCTGGAAGGCCAGGCCGATGGCCAGACCAACGACGCCGGCACCGGCAAGCAGACTGGTCACTACCCCCGTCAGCTGGAGTACGGAGAGGGTCAGGAACAGAAAGGCCATGACGAGCACGACCGTGAGGAAGGAACTGATCAGTCCGGCTACGGTGGAGTCCGGCACCATCCGGTAGCTCAGCTTGTTGAAGTACTTCTTGGCAAAGCGCGTAACGATCGCTCCGATGAAGATGACGATAATGGCGAGCAGGATGTTGGGCAGGTTCCGCAGGAGGGCCGCCCACCAGCTCTTTAGTTCTTCAAACAGGGGCTGAAAGTCGAGTTCGAGGCCAAAGATTTCAAATAGATACATATAGGAGAGGGGTATGCAATGCGTAATTGCCGGTATAACTCCGTGCGCTAAAACGTGTTCAGGCTCCGGCGGCCCAGGATGCCCGCAATTCTTCCACGTTTACGCTGACCACGCCGGGCAGCGCGATCACCTGGGCACCGGCCAGGTTGGCCAGGCGGGCCGACTCCGTCAGCGTGGCGCCGGCAACCAGGGCACAGGCAGCTACGCTGATCACCGTATCTCCGGCACCGCTCACGTCCGCGATCTTGCGGGCGGGCGTAGGATGAATGGCCGACGAGCGGCCGTCGTGGGTATACACGCCGTGCTCGGAGAGGGTGATCATCACCCGCCGGCATTCGAGCTGCGAAAAGATCAGGTCCGCGGCACGGTCAAGGTCCTCAAGTACGGGGCGTACCGTGAAGTCGCACTGCGCCTGGATCTCCCGCAGGTTGGGCTTGAACAGGCTGACTTGCCGGTACGACCAGAAGCCCCGTTCCTTGGGGTCGACGGCGGTCAGGATATCATTACGGTGGGCCGCGGCGAGGACATCCCCGACGACCTCCGGGGTCAGGACACCCTTGTTGTAATCCTGCAGGATAACCAGGTCGTAGGCCCCGGCATCGAGTTGCTCCGCAATACGGGCGGCCAGGTCCTTTCCGGCGGCGGGGCGCAGGTCTGCGGTGCTCTCGCGATCAACCCGCAGCAACTGCTGGTTTTGGGAGATGACACGGGTCTTGACCGTGGTCTGCCGCTCGGCATCGGGCCGGAGCAGGCGGGTATCGACGCCCCGGTCGCCCAAAAGCCGCGACAGTACGCCGGCTCCTTCGTCGCTTCCCACCGCACCCGCGACCGCGCAGTCGGCCCCCAGCGCGGCAACGTTGAGGGCCACGTTCGCTGCTCCGCCCGGGCGATCCTCCTGGCTGCGGTACCGCACGACGGGTACCGGCGCCTCGGGGCTGATACGGTCGACCGAGCCGTACAGGTAGCGGTCGATCATCACGTCACCGACCACCAGGACGCGCAGGGAGGAGAAGTCCGGGAACATGGTCGGCCGACTAGGCGAAGACCTCGGTGCCCGCGAAGTGGAAGCTGCCTTCGATGGCGGCGTTCTCGTCGCTGTCGCTGCCGTGTACGGCGTTCTCGCCGATGCTGCTGGCGTACTTGGCGCGGATGGTTCCGGCCTCGGCCTCGGCGGGGTTGGTAGCACCGATCAGCTTGCGGAAGTCAGCCACGGCGTTGTCTTTCTCCAGGATGGCCGCGACAATGGGTCCGCTGCTCATGAAGGTGACGAGCTCGTCGTAGAAGGGGCGTCCCTCGTGTACGGCGTAGAATTCCCCGGCCTTGGCGGCGCTGAGGCGGGTGTACTTCATGGCCACGATGCGAAAGCCGGCGGCGTTGATCTGTTCGAGGATCGCTCCGATGTGCCCGTTTTTGACGGCATCGGGCTTGATCATGGTGAAGGTACGGTTGGTAGCCATGGAGATATTTGTTGGGTGAGGGCGGCAAAAGTAGGAAGTTTTGGCCAGCCCACCATTTTTTCGGAACTTTGCGCGTCCTTTCCCACCCGTATGGACGAGCACCTCGACAATGCCCGACGCTTGCTGGCCGACCGCCAGGAGATCGTCATCTTCAGCCACCGCAACCCGGACGGCGACGCCGTTGGCTCCAGCCTGGGCCTGCAGCACTACCTGAAGGGACAGGGACACGGGTGTACCGTCGTCCTGCCCTCGGGCTATCCGGAGTTTCTGGCCTTTCTGCCGGAGGTGCAGTCGATCGTTATCTACGACGACACGCCCGAACGCGCCCGCGAGATCATCGACGGGGCAAGTCTCTTCTTCCTGCTGGACTTCAACTCCTTCGACCGCATCGACAAACTGGCCGAAGGCTTGACCGACGACCCGCGGCCCCGGATCATGATCGACCACCACCTGTACCCGGAAGACATCGCCAATCCGGCCTTCTGTGACCCCACGGCCAGCTCCACCTGCGAACTGGTCTACCGCTTTATCAGGGACCTCGGACACGAAGACCGGGTTACCAAAGCCTGTTCGGACAGCCTCTATACGGGCATCCTGACCGACACCGGCGGTTTTCGCTACAGCACCTCCCCGGCCCTGTTCCGCACCACCGCCGCTCTGCTGGACGCCGGTACCGACGCCTACAAGATCGCGGACCACGTCTGGAACAACCAGTCGGAGAAGCAGCTGCGGCTGCTGGGTCACTGCCTCGCGAATCGGATGGAACTGATTCCCGACTTCCGTACCGGCCTGATCTACCTGAACAAACAGGACTACGAGGACTTCGATATACAGCGTGGTGACACGGAAGGCATCGTCAACTACATCCTCCGGATGCCCCAGCTGATGATCGCCGCCTTCATTCACGAACAACCCACCATCGTCAAACTGAGCCTGCGCTCCAAGGGAACCATGGACGTACAGTCCCTGGCCAAGGAACATTTCCGGGGCGGCGGGCACCGCAACGCGGCCGGGGGGGCAAGCTTTGCCCCACTCGGCACCACGATCAACCGCTTCAAACGCCAGCTGCCGAAGTACGCAGCGGAAATTGAGGCGGCTTACTTAGAATTTAACAACCAATAATTTATGCTAACCAGAATGTTGCTCCTCTTCGTGGGCCTAACCCTGTTCGCCGCCTGTGAAGATTCGGACAAGGAGGGGATGCTTACTACCGACCTCGGTACCCGCTACAGCTACGTCACTACCAACGACGACGGGCAACTCGCCAACCCCGGCGAGTACATCTACTTCCAGGCCCAGGTAAAGAATGAGGCCGACAGCGTATTCATTGATACCCGCGACAATCCCGGCGACCAGCCTGTACTGCAGGCCCTGTCCGACAGCCTCATCAACGAAGAAACCTCCCCGGTACAGGACGTGCTCAGCAAGCTCCGCGTGGGCGAGCGGGCCGTGATCCGCGCCGACATCAGCCAGTTCCCTCCCCAGGCCAAGCCTCCCGGGATGCAGCAGGATTCGGTCATGCTTTACGACATCGAAGTTACCGAAATCGTCAGCCAGGACGAGTTCACCGCCCGCCAGGACGCCATGCGTGCCGAGGCCGAGGCAGCCGCGGAAACCGTCCGTGCCCGTGAGCCCGAAGTTCGGGCTATGACCGACCAAATCTACGAGGATTACAAGGCCGGCCGGCTGGACGATCAACTGCAATCCACCGAGAGTGGCATCCGGTACATCATCCACGAAGAAGGAGACGGTCCCCAGGCCGAAGCCGGTCGCGGTGTGGTGGTGCAGTACCTCGGTCGCCTCACGTCAAACGGCGAGATCTTCGACCAGAGCTTCGAGCGCGGACAGGGTATTCCTTTCCAGCTCGGCACCGGTCGCGTGATTCCGGGTTGGGACGAGGGCATCGCCCAGCTGCAGCAGGGCGATCACGCCACGCTGATCATTCCCTCCGAGCTTGGCTACGGTGCCCAGGGTGCCGGCAATGGCAGCATTCCGCCCGATAGCGAGCTTATGTTCTACGTAGAACTGGAAGAGGTCCAGTAAACCGGTACCCCCCAATTCAAACGGCGGCGTTTCTCACATGAGGGACGCCGCCGTTCTCATTTTATTCTCCCTTGAAGTTGGGGATCCGCTTCTCGACGAAGGCACTCGCCCCCTCTTCGAAGTCGGACGTACGCGTGGTAGCCCCGAAGGCCTCCGCCTCCGTTCCGTAGCCCGCGGGATTGGAATAGTAGGCATTGATGGCGCGGATCGACTGCTGTACGGCTACCGGCCCCTTCGTGCCGATGAGGGTAAGAAGATCGATCGCCTTCTGCGCCGCCTCTTTCCGGGGCAGCACGTAGTTGACCAGCCCCAGTCGGTGGGCCTCCTCCGCGTCGATGCGGTTGCCCGTCAGGATCAGCTCGGTGGCCTTGCCCTTACCGATATACTGGTTGAGGCGCTGGGTACCGCCGTAGCCGGGAATGATTCCCAGGTTGACCTCCGGCTGGCCGAAGCTGGCGTTTTCCGTCGCAATGCGCAGGTGGCAGGCCATGGCAAGCTCGCAGCCGCCACCGAGGGCAAAACCGTTGACGAGGGCTACGACCGGACGGTGAAAGTTTTCGATGCGGGCAAAGACCTCCTGCCCCCGGTGGGCCATCGCCTGTCCGTTGCCGTCGCGGGCCACCTCCATGAATTCCTTGATGTCGGCTCCGGCCACGAAAGCGCGGTCACCGGATCCGGTAAGGATCACGCCGTGGATGTTGGTACGGTCGCGGTAGTCCGTCCCGAAAAACTGATTAAGTTCGTGGAGGGTCTGGGCGTTTAGGGCGTTTAGGGCCTTGGGTCGGTCGATGGTGAGGTGCACGATGCGGTCGTGCTCTTCGACGCGTAGGTTTTGGTAGCTCATGGGGTCAATATAGCGCCCCGGTCAGTTTTTCACCGTGGCGTTGATTTCCTGCAGGTAGCTGTTGAGCCGTTCCATGGGCTTGACGACCGCCACCCGACCCGAGCGGACGAATTCGTACAGCCCGACCTGCCGCAGCTCGGTGAGCAGCGCTTCGGTTTCGTACTCGTGACCGGTCTTCTCGATGACCACGTACTCGCGCTCGATCAGCAGTACCCGGGCGTTGTGGCGGCGGATCAGCATCTCCACCTGGTTGCCGTCGTTGAAAACGTGGATGGGCACCTTATAGAGGGCGATCTCCTGGTAGACGATGTCCTTATCTTCGTAGTAGAAAGCTTTAAGGACGTCCACCTGTTTGTCTAGCTGCGCCACCAGTTTGATGACCATCTCCTCGGTGACCTCCACCACGATGGTAAAGCGGTGAATCGACTCGTCGCTGCTGGCGCTGGTGGTGAGGCTGCTGATGTTGAGGTTGCGGCGGTTGAAGATGCCCACGACCCGCGAGAGCAGGCCGGTCTGGTCCTCGGTGAACACCGTGATGGTGAAGGAGCGCTTCATGGAGGTGGATTTGGGAGACAGGGACACTAGGCGTTGGGGATGAGGTCTTCGGGGCCAAGAATGACTTCGCTTACCGACTTGCCGCTGGGGACCATCGGGAACACGTTATCTTCCTTCACGGTGTGCAGGTGCAGGAGGTAGGGGCCATCGTGGGCGAGCATTTCGGACACGGCTTCGACCACCTGCTCGGGGTCACGTACCGACCGGCCGGCTACCCCGAATCCGCGGGCGATGGTGACGAAGTCCGGGTTGACCAGTTCCACCGAGCTGTAGCGCCGCTTGTGGAACAGTTCCTGCCACTGCCGGACCATGCCGAGGTAGTTGTTGTCCAGCAGCACGATCTTGACGCCGACGTTCCACTGGGCGCAGAGCCCGAGTTCCTGCAGCGTCATCTGGAAACCACCGTCGCCGATGAAGGCGACCACCTGTCGCGAGGGGTCGGCGTACTTGGCCCCGAAGGCGGCGGGCAGCCCGTAGCCCATGGTGCCGGCACCGCCGGAGCTTACCCACTGGTCGTGACCCTTGTATTCGTAGTAGCGGGCGGCCATCATCTGGTGCTGCCCCACGTCGGTGGCAACGATGGCGCGGCCGTCGGTCTGCCGGCTCACTTCCCGGATCACCTGCCCCATGCGGATCTGCCCGTCCTCGGTGGGCGTGATGGCCACGTCGATTACCCGCTCCTGCTCGATGCGGGCACATTCTTCGAAGCGACCCACCCATTCCGAGTACGTATTAGCCTCCACCAGCGGGAGTAGTTCCTCGAGCACTTCGCGGGCGTCGCCGAGGATGGGGGCCGCCGCGCGGACATTCTTGTTCAGCTCGGCGGGATCGACCTCGATGTGGACCACGCGGGCGTCGGGCAGGTACTTGTCCAGGCGGCCCGTGACGCGGTCGTCGAAGCGCATACCGATGGCGACGATCACGTCGGCCTCGTTTTGCAGCAGGTTGGGGCCGTAGTTGCCGTGCATCCCCAGCATGCCCGTAAATAGGGGGTGGTCGTTGGGGATCGTCGACAGGCCGTGACACGTCACCCCGACGGGGATCCCCGTATGCTCGACGAAGCGGCGGAAGATGTCCTGGGCGTGGGCGATGTGTATGCCGTGACCGGCGAGGATCATCGGGCGCTCGGCGGCATTGATCAGGTCGGCGGCGGCCTGTAACTGCCGTTTTTTCGGGACGTTGTGGGGTACGTAGCTGCGGATCAGCAGTTGCTCGGGGTAGGCGAAGTCGACCATGGCCAGCTGCGCATCCTTGGTAATATCGACCACCACGGGCCCGGGCCGACCGCTGTTGGCGATGAAGAATGCTTTCTTGAGAACCCACCCGATCTCTTCCGGACGGGTGATCTGGTAGTTCCACTTCGTGACGGGAATCGTGCTGTTCACCACGTCCACTTCCTGGAAGGCGTCGCTCCCGAGCAGGGAGCTCGGCACCTGACCGGTGATGGCCACAATGGGGAGGCTATCGAGCTGCGCGTCGCAGAGCCCGGTGATGAGGTTAGTCGCTCCGGGGCCGGAGGTAGCCATGCACACGCCGGTCCGGCGCTTGATGCGGGCGTAGCCTTCGGCGGCGTGGATGGCACCCTGTTCGTGGCGGGGCAGGATATGGGTAATCTGCCCTTCGTAGTCGATCAGGGCGTCGTACACCGGCATGATGGCCCCGCCGGGATAGCCGAAGATGGTATCGACGCCCTCGTTCACCAGGCACTGCAGCAGGGCGTGGGCCCCGCTCATGCGGGTGGTAGCGGTAGTGCCGTTGGACGGGGCGGGGGAAGTGAGGGAGGTGGCCATTCGGGACATGGGGAACTAAGTTTACGTGGCTAGCGGTCGGTGACGCAGCCTTCTGATGCACTACTGACCAGGGCGATGTACTTCCTGAGTACACCCGAGGTCGCTTTTTCGGGGGGCGCCTGCCAGGTTGCCCGCCGCTGGCGGAGGATTTCTTCGTCGACCTCCAGGTTGAGGACGTTATTATCGGCGTCAATGTTGATGATGTCGCCATCTTCGACAAGGGCAAGCAGGCCGCCGACCTGGGCTTCCGGGCTGATGTGGCCCACGACGAAGCCGTGTGTACCGCCGCTGAAGCGGCCGTCGGTGATCAGGGCTACCTTCTTGCCCAGCCCCTGGCCCATGATCTCGCTGGTGGGTTTTAGCATCTCGGGCATTCCCGGTCCGCCCTTGGGGCCGCAGTAGCGGATCACCACCACGTCTCCTTCCTTGATCTCGCGGTTGCGGATCGCCGTGTTAGCCTCGGCTTCCGAATCGAAGACGCGGGCCGGGCCCATGAAGTGGGTGCCCTCCTTACCGGTGATCTTGGCCACGCTGCCCTCGGCCGCGAGGTTACCGTACAGGATCTGCAGGTGGCCGGTAGGCTTGACGGGTGCATCAAAGGGCTGAATGATTTGCTGGCCTTCGGTGAGGCTTTCCACCTCGATGAGGTTTTCGGCCAAGGTCTTGCCGGTCACGGTGAGGCAGTCGCCGTGGAGCATATCGCGCAGCAGCAACTCCTTCATCACGGCCGGTACGCCGCCGGCGTAGTACAGATCTTCCATCACGTACTTGCCGCTGGGTTTCAGGTCGGCGAGCAACGGGGTACGATCGCTGATCCGCTGGAAATCGTCAATGGTGATGTCCACGCTGGCGCTGCGGGCCATGGCGACCAGGTGCAGCACGGCGTTGGTGCTTCCGCCCAGGACGGTGAGGGTGACGATGGCATTCTCGAAAGCCTTGCGCGTCAGGATGTCGAGCGGCTTGATGTCGTGGCGCAGCAGGTGCAGCATGTGCTGCCCTACCCGCGCGGTGTCGGCCCGCTTGTCGGGGTGGTTGGCGGGGATGCTGCTGTTGTACGGCAGGGCCATACCCATGGCCTCGATGGCCGTCGCCATGGTGTTGGCAGTGTACATGCCCCCGCAGGCGCCGGAGCCGGGGCAGGCGTGGCGGATAACGCCGGCGTACTGTTCCTGGTCCACTTCGCCCGTACGGTACTTGCCAAGCACTTCGAAGGCGGACACTACGTCAAGCTTCTCCTCCTTGTAACAGCCGGGGCTGATCGTGCCTCCGTAGACCAGGATGGCCGGCCGGTTGAGACGGGCCAGGGCAATCATGGCGCCGGGCATGTTCTTGTCGCAGCCCACTACGGTTACGAGACCGTCGTACCACTGGGCACCGGCCACCGTTTCGATGCTGTCGGCGATCACGTCGCGGCTCGGGAGGCTGTAGCGCATGCCCGCCGTACCCATGCTCATCCCGTCGCTCACTCCGATGGTGTGGTAGATCAGGCCGAGCAGTTCGGATTCCTCGTTGACCCCCGCCTTGACCTCGCGGGCCAGGTCGTTGAGGTGCATGTTACAGGGATTACCTTCCCAGCCGGTGCTGACGATGCCCACCTGGGCCTTGTCCATATCGGCGTCGGTCAAGCCGATGCCGTACAGCATGGCGCGGGCGGCGGGCTGCTCGGGGTTATTGGTAACGTTACGGCTGTACTGGTTCAGTGGTTGGATCATATCTGGGCGTGTCGTTAGGCCGCCGCCCGGCTGTGCGGGCGACGCGCCGTAAGGTACACTAGGCGGTAGCGGTCACGAAAACCGCAGATTAGGGAATCTACGACGTCCGGCCGGGACTAGTAGCGGCGCTTGTCGAAGCGGAAGGTAGCCTGGAGCCCTACCTGATAAGTGGTGAGGCGGGTCTCGATTGAGCCGGGCGAAACGCCGTTATCGTCGGTAAAGGTGACGTCACCGTTGAAGTCGCCGAAGTGGTGGCGGAGGGAAAGCAGGGGGGTCAGGGTGACAAGATTGCTCAAACCGAAATCTATTCCTACACCGGCACCGAGGCTGAAGGTGGTGGACGGAGACGATTCCACCTGGAGAGACAGGCCAGGCAGCGAATGCCGGGCCACGCCCGGAGCGAGCTGGATAAAGAACCCTTTATCGAGGCGGGGCCCCTGCTTGCCGAAGGTCGGGCAGTCGCAGTCGGTGGCCAGGTCGAATACGTAAACGTTGGTCTTGAACTGAAAGCCGTACTCCCGCCAGCGGGGCCCGTCGGCGGTCGTCTGGGCGTAGTAGACCGTAGGCAGGAATTCCACCCGGTTCTTCGGCAGGCGAAACCAGTAGTTCAGGGCCACTTCCGCGCCGCTGCCGTAGGGTATCGGATATTCCTCCCGGGCACCGTTATCCAGCGAGACCGTGGCATCGTTGGAATTGTAGAAGGTGGAAATCCCCACCTGGGCACCCAGGGACGGAGCCAGGAACAGGGCCGGCAGGAAGATCAGCAGGGTACGACGGAAGGACGTTATCATTCCATGCCAACGCGCGGAGGGCCATAAGGATTGCCCGGCCTCAAGAATAGTCGCCGCACCCGCGCTGCGGCGTCTTAGGCTGCCGTTAACGTCCTGCTGACAACCGGCGTGACGCCTTTCTGGTTAACTTTGACGTAACACAACCCTTACGTTTGCTTACCCTCCTGTTTTCCACCCTGCTGACCATCGGCAGCGATACCCTCCCGCCGGACGGCCCCTACCTCTTTTACGGGGCCGGTGATACGGTGGTAGCCCGCTGGGCGGATACCGGAGCCGGAACGGCCGGCTCCGTGGTCTTCCAGGGTGCAGAAACCACCGGCCTTCCCGTCTTTGCCACCTTCGAGCCGGGGCGTGTAGACCCGCAACGGTCTTTCGATCGCCGAACCATGCGGACCTACGAGAACGTATCGCATATCGCGGCGCTGAGCGACGTACACGGACAGTTCGAGACCACGCGCAAGCTGCTGGAAACCAATGGCATTATCGATGCCGATATGCAGTGGACATTCGGCACCGGGCACCTCGTCATCGTCGGCGACGTATTCGACCGTGGCGACCAGGTCACGGAAATATTGTGGCTGATCCACAATCTGGAAGCCGAGGCCGAAGCCGCCGGCGGACGGGTGCATTTCTTGCTGGGCAACCACGAAACCATGGTGCTCGAGGGTGACGAGCGCTACCTCAACCCGCGTTACCGCACCACCAGCGGCCTCCTCGGCGAGTTTTACGGCGATCTGTACGGGCCCGATACCTACCTCGGTCGATGGCTGCGCAGCCTGCCGCTGGCGGTCAACATCGACGGTGTGGTGTTCGTCCACGGCGGCATCAGCCGGGCCATGGCCCGCGAGGTCGGTAGCCTCGACCGCATGAACGAGCTCTACCACGATTACCTGATCGACGCGGACGACATTCGCGACGTCAAGCGGGACCACTCCCGCCTCAGCATGCTGCACGGCTCCGGCGGCCCGCTCTGGTACCGCGGCTACTTTAGCAAGGCCAATTTCGACGCCCACGACCTCAACTACGTGTTGCGCAAACTTGACGCCGAGCGCATCGTCGTGGGTCACACCTCCTTTACCGCCGTACAGGGGTTTTACGATAACCGACTGATCGCCGTGGATTCCAGCATAAAGTTCGGCAGTGTCGGCGAACTCCTGCTCATCGAAAACGGTGCGTACTTTAGGGGCACCATCGACGGCCGTCGCCTGCCGCTCGTGGCGACCAAAAAGTGACATGAAACTCCTCCCGCTGCTGTTGCTGCTCGCTGCCGTGGCCCACGGCCAGCCCTCCCTGTTTGACGCGCTGCACGCCCGGAAGGATACCGCCGTCCTCTCGCTGGAGACCGAATGGGACCAGCTCCTGCATACCAAATCCGCCAAGGAATACCAGCCACTCACGCTGAGCCACGGTGGGCAGCGGCTTGCGGGCCGAATCCGCACCCGCGGCCACGCTCGCCTTCGCGCCTGTCGCTATCCCTCGCTAAAAGTCAAGCTTGAGAAGGATGCTCTTGCCTCTATGGGGTACAGTGTTCTCAACGACCTGAAATTCGTCGTTGCCTGCAATTCCGGCACCGCGGCGCGTGGGTACCTGCGGCGCGAGCGGCTGATGTACGAGCTGCACGCCCTGGTCAGTTCGTACCACCACCGCACCGTCCCGGTACGCCTCGCCTTACCGGGCGGGGATACCTTGCCCGCCTTCCTGATCGAGGCGGAAGAGCAGCTTGAAAGTCGGTACGGCGCCAGCCGGATAGCGGTCGAGCGTATCAGTACCCGCGCATTCGAGCGGCAGGCGTACGCCAATCTCGCCCTCTTCAATTACCTCATTCTGAATACCGACTGGCAACTCCGCACGCTGCACAACGTGGAAGCACTACGGCGGGGGGAGGAGTCGGGATATATTCCGATTCCTTACGACTTCGATTATGCCGGCCTGGTCGACACCGACTACGCCCTGCCGCGGGAGTCGCTGGGGCAGGTATCGGTCCAGGAACCGCACTTTCTGGGACGCGGGCTCCGCTTTGCCGAACTCCGTACTGCCGCCGACGGCTTTTTGGCGCAGCGGGAAAGCCTGGAGAACGCGGTCCGCGACCATCCTACGCTGCAGGAGCGCCACCGCCGGATCATTCTGCGGAGGTTAAAAACGTTCTTTGCCCAGATCGCGAACGACCGTGAGCTGGAGCGATTGGCGAGCAGGTAGGCTCGCTGCTACTGACGAAAGGCAAACTCCACGACGTTGGCCCCCATCTGCAGGGCGGCCGCCCGGATTTCGGCGGGATCGTTGTGCACCGACTCGTCTTCCCACCCGTCGCCGAGGTCACTGGAAAACGTATAGAAGCACACCAGCCGGTCCTCGTGAAAGAGCCCAAACCCGCGGGGCGGCTCCCCGTCGTGCTCGTGGATTTTAGGTAGCCCGCCGGGAAAATTATACGTCTGATGGTAGATCGGGTGATCGAAGGGCAGCTCGACGAAGGAGGATTCCGGGAACACCTGCTCCATCGCCACGCGGATGTAGGGGTCCATTCCGTAGTTGTCGTCGATGTGCAGAAAGCCCCCGCCCAGCAGGTAATTGCGCAGATTCTCGGCCTCGGCGGCGGAGAACACGACGTTTCCGTGTCCGGTCATGTGTACCCAGGGATAATTGTACAGTTCTGCACTACCGACGTCTACGGTCCCGTAGTCGAGGGCAAAGTTGGTACCGAGGGTCTGGTTACAGAAGGCGGCCAGGTTGGGCAGGGCCGTGGGGTTGGCGTACCAGTCCCCTCCCCCGTTGTACTTGAGGAGGGCCAGCTGCAGTTGGGCGGCGGGCGCGGGTGCGGCGGAGATGGAGAACAAAGCGAGGCCGGTCAGGATCAGGAGATAGCGCATACCGCTTAAACGTCGCGAGCGGCTCCGGGGATTAGCGGCCAGGCGGCCGATTCTATCGTATGGACGGCAGTTAGCGCGGCCGTTTCGGTGCGAAGGCGGTGCGGTCCCAGGCTCACGGGGCGGAAGCCGGCGGCGGCGGCTTGCTCGGCCTCTGCGGGACTGAATCCCCCCTCGGGACCGATGGCGATCACCGTATCGTTACCCGGCCGGATCGCCGTGGACAGCAGGGCGGCACCTTCTTCCCCCAGGTACCCCAGAAAACGGTCGCCGGGGAGGTCGGCCGACAGTACGTCGGACCAGTCGGAGAGCTCGCCCAGTTCGGGAAGCCAGGCGCGAAGGCTCTGCTTCATGGCGGATTGCAGCACACGCTCGAGGCGATCGGCCCGCAGGCGCTGCCGTTCGCTGTGCTCGGTCAGGATGGGGACGATGCGATCGATCCCGATCTCGGTGGCCTTCTCCAGGATCCACTCGAAGCGGTCGATGCTCTTGGTGGGGGCGACCAGCAGGGTGAGCCGGTGACCCGCGCGGCGGGCTTCGCGGCGCACCAGGCGTACGTCGAGCAGGCACTCCCGCTTACCGGCTTCTAGGATGGTGGCAGAGAACCAGCCGCCGCTGCCGTCGACCAGGTCCAGCTCGTCGCCGGGCCGCTTGCGCAGTACCCGGACCACGTGGCGGGCTTCCTCCTCCGCCAGGCTATGGGTACCGGCCTGCAGGTCGGGATCGTAAAACAGTTGCACGCGCTAGGGGATCAGTTTACGGCCACTACCCCGTTGATCTGCGGCAGCCGGCTTTTGATGGCCTGCTCGACGCCGGCCTTCATGGTCATGGCCGTCATGGAGCAGCCGTGGCAGGCGCCCAGCCACTTAATCTCGACGATCTGATTGTCGCTTACCGTGACCACCTCGATGTCACCGCCGTCGATGGCCAGGTGGGGCCTGACCGCTTCGAGGGCCGCATCAACGCGGGTGATCAAGCTGTTTCTTTCCTCCTGGGTCATTAATGGTGGTTTGCTAGCAAATGTAAACAACCCGAGCCAACGATTAGGTTGCATCGTCGTGCAGAAGCATGCGGTAGCCCACGCCGCGTAGCGTCAGGATGCGGACGTCTGGCTCCCCCTCGAGGTGCTTGCGGAGTTTGCGAACGTACACGTCAAGGTTGCGGCTGTGAAAGAAGCCGTCGTCGCCCCAGAGGTCCCGCAGTATGTTAGGGCGGGGAATTACCTCCTGCGCGCTGCGCAGGATCAGGTAGCGCAGCAATTCCGCTTCCCGGTGACTTAGGTCGATACGGCGCCCCCGGTCGTCGACCAGGGTGAGGGAGCGGTAGGCGAAGGTGGTGCCCCCTAGCTGGTAAACTTCCTCCGTGTCCGCGGAGCCGTCCCCGCTGCCCGCACGCAGGCGTACCAAGTTCTCCATTCGTACGAGCAATTCCTCCATACTAAAGGGCTTCCGGAGGTAGTCATCGCCCCCGGATCGAAAGCCGGTCACCGCGTCGGCGGCGTCGACCCGGGCCGTTAAAAACAAGATGGGCAGATCCGGAGCCGCGAGGCGCAGCTGCCGCCCGATGCTGAACCCGTCGCGACCGGGCAATTGTACATCCAGCACCGCGATATCAAAGGTGTCGGGATGGGCCAGGGCCGTTGCCGCCCTATCCGCGGAAGTGTACCACTCCATCCGGCAACCACGGCTTTCGAGACTTTGCTTCACGATCCGCCCCAGAACGGGTTCGTCTTCTACGTACAGTACGTTCATGCCCCGGTAAATTGCAGGGTGACGGTGGTACCGGAAGGCCCCGATGCCGCTACCCTGGCCGTACCGCCGTGCACTTCAGCCACCTGGCGGACCAGGGTCAGCCCCAGGCCGTTGCCCTTTACCGTATGTCCCCGCTGCCCCGGCGGCACCCGGTAAAAGCGGTCGAAGATGCGGTCCTGGTCCTGCTCCCCCACCCCGGCGCCGTTATCGGTGACGGAATAGCGTACTGCGCCGTCGGGGCCGGACGCTATGTCCACCCGGATCAAGGGTGGCTCCCCACCGTACTTCACGGCGTTGTCGAGCAGATTGGATATCGCAAGGCCGAGGTAGTGGGGGTCGCCGGTGACCGTTGTCCGTCCACTGGCCGAGAGCTGGAGGGTGCCGGGCTCGAGCCCGTACCGCAGGGCGACGGGCCGCCACGCCGCTGCGGTCGCCTCCGCCAGATCAACCGGTACGTGAAGCAGCTTTTCCGGTGCGGCGGCCATCCGCAGACTACCGATGGCCTGGTCGGCAAGGCGGTCCAGCCGCGTCAGCTCCTGCCGGCTCAGCTCGAGGTAATCACGGCGGAGGGCAGGATCGTCGTCCGCGCCGAAGCGGTCCAGCGCTTCCAGGGCGGCCGTGACGGCGGCGATCGGGGTCTTCAGTTCGTGGGAGATATTGGCCAGCAGGGCCTCGCGGTCCTGTACCTGCCGGCGGTGCTCCTTCAGGCTGCGGTAGGCGGTGAAGAGAGCCAGACAGATAGCCGCCACCATGACCAACGAGAACAGCAGTTCACCTCCCATCTCCATGATCACCCGCAGGCGGTAATCGCTCAGGCCCAGCACCTTCGTGGATTTAGAAGAGAGGGCTCCGGCGCCGGTAAGTTGAAAGGGCCAGGCCCCCGCGGCCCGGGCCGAATCAGCGGAAGCATACCGGTGCAGGCGCACGCCATACCTGGTGGCCACGGAGTCCAGATCCGACGGCTCTGTCGTGACGTTGAGTACTACGGCAGCGCTGTCTACGGTGCCTACGCTACCGGGGACGGCGGGGCGTAGCGTATCGTCGGCCGATCGCGCCGGTGCTACCGTGTACGTCACCTGATCGCTGGGACCATCGTCGATCCGGATATGGCCGAAGTGAAAGGTAGTATCCTTACCCACTACGTCCATGCGCACTTTCCCCTGGTCCATGATACTTGCGAGCATGCGCTCCGTCCGTAACCGACCCAGCTCGGTATTGATGCGCTCAATGAACAGACTGCGCTGCTCCACGTAGCTCGCGTGCAGGAAGTATCCCAGGAGGGAGAACGTGAACAACAGTGCTACGGTCAGGGAGAGGGCAACCCGTTTCATAGCCCCAAGGTACGGGCGTACGTCAGGTGCCCGGGGCCGGATTAACCTTTATTAACCTTAGTTGAGGTGGATTAACCGGTCCGTCGGGGACCTCGGCTCACCTTTGTACTGTCCCCAAGCACCAGCAACGGCAGTACGCCACGCATAACAACCACAACGATGCGCATCCTCCCCCTCTTCCTCCTTTCCGGCTTCCTGCTCCTGACGTCATCCGCCGCGGCGCAGGCCACGTACGGCGAACTGATCTACACCCGGACCGACGCACTCCCGACGAAGGGAATCGGCGACGGCGCGCTGAACGGGAAGATGCAGGAGTTACTAGGGCAACTTCACGCCAGTGGAGGTACGACCCGTCGGTACCACCTGCGGTTTTCCCCGGGCGCCTTTGAATTCCGGGAACTGCACCAGCCCCCCCGAGAGATCGAATCGGGGGGAATACGCATCATGGTCAATAACGGACCCACCCCACCCGACCGTTTCTATACCGACACCCATACCCACGAAATACACAACAGCGAAGCCATCGCCGATCGCATGTTTCAGTACGGGGGCCCCGCGCCCACCGTGGCGTGGACGCTAACCGGTGAATCCGTACCCGCGAGTGCCGCCACGCTGGGCTTTCCCTTGCTGGTCGCCCGGGCCGTTACTATCACCGGCGACACCCTGCTTGCCCGGTACGCCCCGGCCCTGCCGGTTTCCTTCGGGCCGCTCAACTACTACGACCTGCCGGGTGCCATTCTCCAGCTGGAGATCACCGGACCGGGCTATCACCGGTCGTATCGGGCCGAAACCCTGGAACTGTCCGCCGA
Organism: Lewinella sp. IMCC34183; assembly: GCF_003390915.1. Lineage (GTDB taxonomy): Bacteria > Bacteroidota > Bacteroidia > Chitinophagales > Saprospiraceae > Neolewinella. The sequence goes on from NZ_QMEM01000001.1 coordinate 488,762, forward strand.
GCCACTAGACATTGCACCCGCCACGGAGGGCAAAGAAGTATCGATCGACGAGTTTAATCGCCAGCGGAACAAGTTCCGTGCGCGTAAACCCAACGCCGTACGCACGGTCGTGCGCAGCCAGTAAAGCCAAGTATTGCGCCAATAAAACGATCGCGACCACCAGAACCATCGGTAGGGATCATCAGATGGTCGAGCGTATTGTGCCGACTATCTAATAGAAAGGTTAAGGCGGCCAGATAGACGTGTATTGTGGGAGGTGAACCGTAATTTACTCCAAAAGCCCCACCAAATAGTATGAAGTATTTATCGTTGATCCTGTTCCTTCTCTTGGTAGGCCCGCTCGGCGCCCAGATCACGCACGGAACCATCGACTACGTTGAGCACAAGGAATTCCCGGTTTACGAGGGTATGTCCATTGACCAGAAGAAGCGTATGGAGGAGATGAAGGCCGAAGGCGCCTTCGACCGTACCGGCCGGTTGACCTTCGACCAGAACGCCTTTAAGTACCAGCAACTCCAGCAGGAGCAGGAGCCCGACGGCCGGCGGGGCTGGTGGGGCAACGACGAGACCGAAAACAAGAACATCTACTACACCGACATCTCCGACAGCCTGGTCACCGACCAGCGGCAGATCATGGACCGTATGTTCATCATGGAGGACAAGTGGCTGCAGCCGGAATGGGAAGTACCCGCCAACCAGCGGGCCAATATGGCCTACACCCTGCCCAGCAAGGTGGCCTTCGCGACCTCCCCGGAGGGAGACACGCTGACCGCCTACTTCACCGAAACCATACCCATCGGTATCGGGCCCGCCGGTTTCGGCGGCCTGCCGGGGGCCATCGTGTACCTGAAGGTGCAGAACGAAGGGATGTACACGGAGTACACCATGAAAACGATGCAGCCCAACCCGGCGGAGCTCAGCCTGGTCAAGCCCACGGAGGGCGACATTATTACCCGTGAAAAATTCAACAAGGTTGCCGAGAAACGCCGCGAGGTGATGGAGCGCCGCCGCCGCGGCTGGGACCGCAACTAATACTACCGCACAACCATACCCCACAATGAGACACCTGCTTACCCTGTTCCTCGTCCTCGCGGGCCTGATGCTCCACGCCCAGTCGGAGATCAGCGCTACTGTCGTCGATACGACCGGCACCACGCTGCCGGGCGCCAACGCCGTGCTGCTGCGTACCTCGGACACCCTGCTCACCAGCTTCGGCACTACCGACGACAAGGGAGAATTCCTGATGCAGAAGGTGCCGCCCGGAGAGTACATCCTCCGCGTCACCTTCCTCGGCTTCGAACGCCCGGACCAGGAGATCACCGTCACCGCCTCCGACCAGTACCTGGGTCTCGGAGAACTGCGGATGTACCCCGCCGGCTTCCAGCTGAGCGGCGTGGAGGTCACCGCCGACCGTATCCCCATCCGCATGAAGGGCGATACGATGCTTTACGACGCCGCGGCCTTCGCCATCGGGGAGAACGCCAAGGTAGAAGACCTGCTGCGCCGCCTGCCCGGCATGAGCGTGGACGCCAACGGCCAGCTTACCTGGCGGGGAAAACCCATCAACGAGGTCATGATCAACGGCAAGCCCTTCTTTGCCGGTAATTCCACCCTGATTACCCAGAACCTCGACGCCAAAGCCATCAAAAACGTGGAGGTGTTTGACCAGAAAACCGACGATGAAGAGATATCCGGGGTCGACGACGGCCAGGAAAACACGACCGTTAACCTCGAAATGAACGAGGAATTCAAGGCCAAGATCTTCGGCGAGTTGTACGCCGGAGGCGGACAGGCGGCCGGGGGAGACGACCCACGCTACGACGGCGGCGGAAAACTCTTCCGCATCAGCGACGCCACGCAAATCGGCATCCTGGGGACCATCAACAACGTCAACCGCGTCGGCTTCACCGGCGACGAGCTGTCGAGCTTCAACCAAAGCTCCGGCCGCGGGGGTTACATCCGCTTCGGCGACGGCTCCCTGCCCTACTACGACGGCGGACAGGCCCCGGGCCAGAACCGCAGTATTGCTACCGGCATCAACTTCGGCCGGACGGTCGGACAGCACGGTCAGCTTACGATGGACTACACGCTGTTCGAGCGCCGGCAGACACAGACGGTCACCGAGCGACAGGCCTTTACCCGGGCGAACAACGAGCGTACCATCTTTTCCCAGCAGACGGACGCCACCAAGAACTACAGCCACGGCCTCAACGTGGAGTACGAACAGGAGATCGACAGTACCTCGCGGCTGCGCTTCTACGGCAACGGCTTCCTGAGCGGCAACGACGGACGTTCGGTGGCCGCCACCCGCGTCACCAGCGACAACGACCCCGAAAATTCCTACCGCGTGGAAGAGATGTCCGACGGCTACAATCCCGGTGGATCCGCCTCCCTGCGCTACAACCGGCGCCTCAGCGGGCGGCGCGGCCGCACCTTTGGGGCCTCCACCTCGGTCAACTACCGCAAGGACCAGACCGACCTCGACGTCCTGGTCGCCGGCCTCCAGGAGGACAATTCCGGCAACCTCCCCATCGCCGGTAGCCTCCAGAACGGCCTCCAGGTACAGGATCGCCTGACCAACTCGCTGAGCTATAACGGTGAGGTACGCTACGATCAACCGATCACCGAAAAGCTGGTGCTGGAAACCGAGCTGGGATACAATTACGATGAGGACGAGGGCGATTACCGCTTCCGGCTCGAGGAGGCCGACCCTATCACGAACCTGCTGAACCGCAGCTGGACCACCTACCGCGGAGAGGCTGACCTTTCCTACCGTTTCGGTGAGGGCAACAACTTCCAGGTCGGGGCGGTACTGCAACGCAACCAACTCGGCGTCAGCGGAGACACCTCTCGCACCTCCGACTTCACCTACCTCCTTCCGGACATCGGATTCCGCCTTCGTAAGGGCAAGACCTTCTTCCGGCTCAATTACCGCGCAGACGTGCAGGCACCCAGCGTCAGCCAGCTGCAGACCATCGCCCGCCCCTCGGTGACCGGCCGCGTAAACGTAGGCAACCCCAACCTCGACCCCGCTACCCAGCACGAGGTAAGCGGCAATGTGTGGTTCAACGATCAGTTCCGGGCCATCAGCCTTAACGGATACGTCAGCGCGGGCTACACCGACAACGCCTTCGGCAACAGCCTCACCTTCACCCCGAGCCAGCAGATCTACCAGACCGTCAACGTCAGCCACGCCTGGCGGACCATGGTATACGCCGGCTCCACGATCGGTATGGCATTCATGAAGGGCGAACTACGGACCAACGTTAACAGCAGCCAAAGCATCGGCCAGGGCTTCGTGGACGGCGTAGCCCGGACCAACACGTCCTCCAACTTCAGCGGCACCGTCGACCTGACCACGGAATTCAACCAAAAGTCATTCCTCAAGGCCGGCTACACCTACTCCCGCAACGTGAACAGCTTCGACGACGAGGAGACCGATGACATCGTCACTGTCACCCACGACATTGTAACCCAGTTCCAGCTCGAGGTGACCGATACCTGGCGCTTTGAAACGCAATTCACCTACCGCATCTTCGAAGCGGCCTCCTTTGCCAATGCCACCAACATTCCGGACCTCCAGGCAAGCATCGAGATCCGTCCCTTCAAGAAGGCCGGCCACTACTTCGTGATCGGCGGCCGCGACCTGCTGAACCAGAACACGATCATCAATCGCTACGCCCAGGCGTTCGTCACGACGGAACGCACGAGCAACGGCCTAGGGCGCTACGTACTGGCCACCTTCCACTACCAGTTGTAGGGGCAAAAAGAATGATTAGCAACTTTTTTGCCCGATGACTTGGATAGTCCTGACGGGTGTCCCTATATTTGCAGCGCTTTAGAAATAAAGCATGGCTGAGCAGCCAGCAGACGCGGATGTAGCTCAGTTGGTAGAGCGCAACCTTGCCAAGGTTGAGGTCGCCGGTTCGAACCTGGTCATCCGCTCCAAACTCGCGACAAAGCCGCTTCTCTTCGGAGGAGCGGCTTTCGTCGTTTAGGGAACTTTCGTGGCGAGTACCTCCACAGATATGGCCGGTTAGGGTAGGCCGCTTCCCTCGCCCGGTGGCCGCCGGAAACAACAGACCGTTAGACCGATTCGCAACACAGGGTTGCGGCGGCGCGCGGGTGCGGTGACCCTTTCAAACTTGTAAGGTAAGTAGGTAGCTAACGCCTAGATGTCGCGCACGGAATTACGATCCGTGACAACCTCGACCAGTTCGCGGAGGAACTGTACCTGCCCGGGGCTGAGGTGGTTCTTCAGGGCATCCTTAATGGTCAGGAAGGTACCGGATTCCAGTTCGCGGAGGCGCTCCTTAATCTCGCCGGCATCCTCGTAGAGCATCTGCTTGAGGCTGGGGATCTCGTGCCAGTCGCCCTCTACGGCAACGGCTTCCTCGCGGTCTTCGGCGGGCTCGAGGCTGATCAGGTCGGGGTTATCTACCTTAAGGTCTCCTTCCGGAAGTCCCCACTGCTCGGATTGCTGCGTGAGAAACACTTCCAGGCCGCGTTCGCGGAAGCGATAGATAATGAGCCGGGCTTTTTTACGTAGTCCCATATGATGTGCTAACGGAGGCCGAAAGGTATAGTTACGGAGATGCTACTTTTTAATAGCGTCCGGCTAACTATTTGTTTACCGACGAAGGTACAACGATCCGGGGGCCTCTCCCGTTCTTGACGGACAAACCGACACCATGAAACAACTTTTCATTCTACTATGGCTGAGCCCGTTGCTGTTGCCGGCCCAGGACACCGGCGCCGCCCTGCGCGGCGCCTGGCAGTCCAGCTTCACCGGCGCCGACGGGGAGGAGCATGAACTTTCGATGCTTATCCAGGACGGCTATTTCTCCATGACAGCCTACGACGTGGACGATAAAAGCTTCCTGGCGACGCTCGGAGGCAGCTACGAAATTACCGGCGACACCCTCCTGGTGACCTACGAGTGGGACTCTTCGGTGCCGCAGAACGTGGGCAGCACCCGCGCCATGCCCTTTGGTGTGAACGGCAGCCTGCTGGTTTTCAACGGCGACAAAGCCTGGCAACGGGCCGGTGAAGGAGACGGAGAACTGGCCGGCGCCTGGCAGATTACCGGCCGCAAGCAAGACGGGGAGATGCGCCGTCGTACCCCGACCGGGCCGCGCCGGACCATGAAAATTTTGACCGGCGGACGCTTCCAGTGGATAGCCTACAACACCGAATCCCGCGAGATGCTGGGCACCGGCGGAGGCACCTATACCGCAGAAGAGCCCCGTTACAGTGAGAAGATCGAATTCTTCAGCCGCGATCCCGAACGGGTGGGCGATCAGCTGAGCTTTGATTACAAGATCCGCAACAGCGAGTGGCACCACATGGGCTTCAGCAGCAAGGGTGACCCCCTTTACGAAACCTGGGGTCACCGTCCGCGCTAGCTGCTGGGGGGCTTATGAGAAAGGCCCGGCACCTTCTCAGGTACCGGGCCTTTCCAATTCGCGAAGGAGCCGGTTGGCTAGTGGCGAATCACGAGTCGCTGGGTGGTGCCGGCCACGTTGGCTCCCTGGGTGCGGATGAAGTACATGCCTTCCGGCACCGTTGAAACGTCGATTCCGCCCCGGGCGATATCGGCGTTGTAGGTCTGCAACAGTCGGCCGGCCGCATCGATAAGGTCGACGGAACCAATGCCCTCGGGTACGGTCATACGGACCTTGTTCGTTGCGGGGTTGGGGAAGACCATGACTTCCTCGGACGTCCGCTCCTCGCCCGGTACGAACACGATATTGCTGTAGTCGGCGGTACCGTCGAAGTCAAGCTGCCGGACGCGATAGTAGGTAGCCGCTTGCGGCCAGTTGGTGCGCACCGAGTAGCCGGTTTCCAGGCTTCCGTTGTCTCGGTAGGCAATTTTTTCCACGGTTTTGAAGCCGTCGCCGTCGAAGGCCTGCAGCTCGTAACCGGCCACGTCCACCTGATCGGAGACGGACCAGTCGAATTCGAGGCGCTCGCCGGCGGGCCGGTACGCCAGTTCCCGCACCCAATTGACGGGCAATGCGGCCTCCACCAGGAAGACGATGTTCTTCGGATTGTTATTCTGGTTTCGCAGGTTGTTGTCGTAGGTGATTCTGAAGCTACCAATTGCCCCGTAGGTGACCTCAAGGCTGTATTCTCCGGGGATTGGGATGATGCTCTGGAAGGTGTTTGCGTCGATGTCTACGGTTACCGGGGGGGCATCGGGGAGGGCGGCCGCATAGACGTCCAGGGTGGCGAGGGCACCTTCTCCCTCAATGCCGGTTATGGTGAAGCCTTCCTGGGGGCCGTTGGCATTGATTCGAACACAAAACGTTTCCTCAGCACCGACCGTCCTAGTTTCGGTAGTGCTTAGGGAATTGATGGCGCCGCTCAGGTTGCGGTAGGTATCACAGGGTTGGGCAAAAATCAATACGGGCAGCAGGAGTATGCTACCTATTGGTAGAAGTCTTAACATGAGTATGGTAGTTGTTGTCAGAAAGCTTGTGCCGTAACGTGTTAAAGTGACGTCACGGCACAATATATCTAAAAAAACAGGTCAACATACCCTATGTTCGGATGGCAATCGCCCAAAGTAGTAGCCCCAGCAAGACTCGAACTTGCATTTTCGGTTTAGGAAACCAACGTTCTATCCCTTGAACTATGGGGCTTGGTACCGGCCGCACCCGCGGCCCGGCCGGCAAATATACCTAGAGATCGTCTTCCGGCACGAAGTTCAGCGCCGCCCCGTTGATGCAGTAGCGCAGCCCGGTGGGTTGGGGTCCGTCGGGGAAGACGTGGCCCTGGTGCCCGCCGCACCGTGCGCAGCTGACTTCCACCCGCTCCATGCCGTAGCTGCGGTCGACGTCTTCCTGTACGTAGTCGGCCTCGATCGGCTCATAAAAGCTTGGCCAACCCGTGCCCGATTCAAATTTGGTGCTACTGCTGAACAGGGGCATACCACAGGCGCGACAGGCAAACACACCGGCCGCCTTCACCTCGTTGAGTGGGCTGGAGAAGCTGCGTTCGGTACCTTCCTCGCGCAGAACATAGTATTCTTCATCGGTAAGGATCGACTTCCAGTAGGCGTCGGTGGTATCGATCTTGTTGATCGTTCCGTCGGTAGGCGGGTCGTAACGGTAGTCGGGCATACTCGGGGAAACGCCCGCAGCCACGTCGGAAGTGGTGGCCGTAGTCTGAGAAGTGGAATTGCACGCCAGCGTGAGCAGCAGGGCAAGGGAGAAGAAAATGCGCATGGATAAGTTCTTTGCGCTTATAACACCGGGGCTACGGGGGCGGGTTCAACCTTGCCGGTCCGCCCCCTTACCGGAGACGGGCCGGTTGCGCAGGTAGAGATAGATCATCTGCTCCAGCCAGTAAGCCGCCCGCCCCATCCGCTCCTCGGGAGGCGCCGCGGTATTTCGGTCGAGGGATAGCAGCGCCTCGGCCCCCAGCTGCCCCGCGCCGATTTCCGCGGTTCCGCAGGTGACGATGGTGGGTTGACGGTACCCCAGCACGCCGGCGACGACTTTGCCGTACAGGGTTTGCTCGTCGACCTTTCCCTCACCGGTGATGATCAAGTCCGCCGCCGCGGCCAGCTCCGCAAAGCCCACCGCTTCGAATAATCCCTCCGTCCCCCGGCGCAGCCGCGCGCCCAGGAATGCGACACAGCCCGCACCAAGCCCGCCCGCCGCTCCCCCACCCCGCAGTTCCCTGACCTCGCATCCCAGGTCTCGTTCCAGGAGGCGCGCGAAGTGCTGCTGGTTGCGTTCCAGTTGTTCGAGGTCTTCGGGCGGCGCACCCTTCTGCTGCGCGTAGGTGTAGGTTGCACCGGAGGGTCCGAGCAACGGGTTAGTCACGTCGCAGAGCGCGGTGATCCGCGCGCCCGCCAGGCCGGGGTGGCGGTGGCTGCCGTCGATCCGGTGGACCGCCTGCAGACTGTCCGCCATCGGTACGAAGGAGTATCCCTCACGGCTCAGAAAGCGATATCCGAGAGCGGCCGCCATACCGGCCCCGCAGTCGCTGGTGGCACTGCCCCCCAGCATAAGGGTTACGCGGGTTGCTCCGCGGGCCAGTGCGTCGTCGAGCAGGGTGCCCACGCCAATGGTCGTCGTATTCTTCGGGTGACGGCGCGGCGGGGGTACGAGGTGTAAGCCGCAGGCGGCCGCGGTTTCAATGACCGCCCGGTCGCCGCCGAGCAGGTAGCCGGCGTCCACGGGGCGGCGGAGCGGACCCGGTACCGCCAGGCGATGGCGCTTCAGTCCCGGCTGACGGGCCAGTAAATCGAGGCTGCCCTCCCCGCCGTCGGCGAGCGGTTGCAGTACGACCTGCGCCTGCGGCAGCGCGGAACGCACGCCGCGCGCAATGGCGGCGGCGGCGGCCTCGGCGCTGAGGCTTCCCTTAAACTTGTCGGGACAGATTAGTACGTTCAAGGTGGCGCGGCCCTAGAGCTCGCGAACCCAGATGTTGCGGTAGGCCACCTTGTTGCTGTGGTCCTGCAGCTGGATCACGTCGTCGCCGTGGGCCACGTAGTGGGGCAGGCCGATGTACTCGGTCGGACCTTTGATCTCGAAGTTGTTCTGCACCACTACCCCGTTCATCAGTACGGTCACGTAGGCGGGGCGAATCAGCATCCCGTCGTCGTTGAAGCGGGGGGCGGTGTAGATGACGTCGTAGGTCTGCCATTCGCCCTGCGGCTTGAGTGCATTGACAAGCGGCGGGGTCTGCTTGTAGATGGAGCCCGCCTGGCCATTGGTGTAGGTATCACTGCCCTCGCTTTCAAGCACCTGGAGTTCGTAGCGGCCCTGGAGGAAGATGCCGCTGTTGCCGCGCTGCTGTCCCTGCTTGTCGGGTTCGTTGGGGCTTTTCCACTCCACGTGCAACTGCATATCCCCGAACTTGCGGCGGGTGGCGATATCGCCGGTACCGGGGTTGACGACCAGGGCATCGCCCTCCTTCGTCCACTCGGCCGCACCGCCACCATTGGCCTTCACCCACTCGCTGGCGTCGGCGCCGGGGCCCAGCAGCACGATCGCGTCGGCGGGCGCTTCTCCCAGCATGGCGCCGGGCTTCACCTTCGGCGGGACGGGTTCGTAGAATTCTGTGGCCTTGGGATCGGTAATCTGACCGAAACAGCTGAAGGCGAAACAGCAAAACAAGGGAAGCAGGTAGTTGCGCATAATGGACTTTGTTAGGCCGGCCAAGTTAGCATTTACCATCAACTTTCCCCATCAGGGGCACCGCGTCCGGCAAACGGAACGACGAAGCGATACAGGTCCCGCGCTACGTAAGACGGCGGGAATACATCGCGCGCTTCCCGTTCGTGGGGTCCCAAATCTCCATAGCGGCTGCTGAAGTGCCCGATGATGAGGCGGCCGGCTCCCGCGTCCCGTGCCGTCCAGGCCGCTTCGCGGGCGGTGGAGTGCCCCTTCTCCCGCGCTTCCGCCGCCCGGTCGTGCAGGAAGGTGGCTTCATGGTACAGCAGGTTGACCCCCCGCACGTAGTCCGCCAGCTCGGGGAAGTACCAGGTATCCGAGCAGTAGGCGTAGGCCCGGGGTTCGGGAGCGGGCGTGGTGAGCTCCCCGTGGGCGATCACCCGGCCGTCGGGGAGGACAAAGTCGCCCCCCGCCTTGATCGCGGGAATGTCCGCTACGGGGATTTCGTATTCCGCCAGCTTTTCCTTCCGAAGATTCGCGGGCCGGGGCAGTTCCCGGATGAGGTAACCGTTGGTGGCAATGCGGTGCCGGAGCGGAAAGGCTATTACCTCCAGGTCGCCCACGGTAGCGATACGGTCCGGTCGAATAGCGGTATGTTCCTCGAAGGTAAGGGGGTACGGCAGGCGGTAGCGGTCCAGTTCCAGGAGGGGCGCCAGCCGGTCACGGAGCCCGGGAGGACTGATGATGCGGAGGGGAGCCCTTCGTCCGTTGAGTGCCAGGCTCGTCAGCAGGCCGGGCAGGCCGAAAAAGTGATCGCCGTGGAGGTGAGTAATGAGGATCAGCGGTACCCGCCCGAATCCTACCCCGGCGGCCTGCAGCTGAAGTTGGGTGCCTTCTCCGCAGTCGACCAGAATATCGGTCGACTCACTCTGAAACAGGTGAGCCGAAGCGTGACGGTCCGGTCCCGGCACGGCGCCGTTCGACCCCAGGATGGTGACACCGAAACGCAAGGGCCGTTATTCGTCGCCCGGCTCGGCCTGCATGTCGCGCTGCAGTTCTTCCATAAAGATGAAGTCGACGGCCTCGCTCTTGGTCGGCAGGATGGTAAGCACGGTGTCCACCTTACTGATTTCGACGAGGCGCTTCACCGCGGCGTGCTCCACGCCGGTCACCACGAAGGTGCCCAGGTTGCTCCACAGGCGGCGGGCGGTCAGGATGGCACTGAGGCCGGAGGAGTCCACGTACTTGACGGAGGTAAGGTCCAGAATCAAATTGGTGATACCCTCGTTGGCCAAAATCACGAACTCGGATTTCAGCTGGGGCGCAACGGCGGAGTTAAGGTTATCCTCTTCTGGCTTGATTACGCTGTAGCGTTCCTGCTTGTCGATGCTGAATTTCATTGGTAGTCCTTCTTTGGTCGTTCTAAACGGCAAATGTAGCCAAAAGCCCTCGAACGTCACACGCGATGTCAATCCGATACGCGCAGGAAAAACGTACCCAGGAAAATCAGCGCCGCCATCAGCAGCGCTACCACGCCAAGTCCGACCCGCAGACCGGCAATCCCCGGAAAGAGCGCCATGCCCTCCGGCAGCAGCGCGTTCTGGTAGTCCGCCACGAAGCCGATCAGTGGCGGACCGAACAGGAAGGCGGAATATCCGATCGTACTGACCGAACTGATGCCCACCCCGGCGCGGAGCCCCGGTATCCGGCTCGCCTCGCTGAAAAGTACCGGTACCACATTCGAAAGCCCCAGGCCTACCAGCCCGAATCCCGTGATCGCTACCCACGCTACCGGAAACACGATTGCCAGCAGTACTCCCGTAAGTGCTATGCCCGCCCCACCGACGATCACCGCCCGGGAGCCCGAGCGGGCGCGTACCCGATCGCCTACCCCCCGGCCCACCAGCATGGCGCCGCTGAAGGCCGCCTGCCCCAGGGGGGCCAGGTATTCCGCACTGCCCGTAACCCGCGTCATGTACAGGGGTGTCCAGTCCGCCATCGACCCCTCCCCGATCATGGTACACAGGGAGGCCATGCCCAGCAGGATGATCGCGGTGCCGAACTTCCGCCCGGACGCCGATTCCTCCGGGCTTGCCCCGTCGCGGAGAAAATGCCGCAGGGCGTAGGCGGAAAGCAGACAGGTCACCAGCGAGATGGTCACCAGGTGTGGGCCCACGTCGTACCCCAGGCTGATGAAGCCCGCCGCCGTCCCCGCCCCCAGAAACATCCCCGCCGAAAAGCAGGCGTGAAAGCTCGAGGTGATGGGACTACCCCAGCGCTGCTCCACCTCCACCGCCTGGGCGTTCATGGCAACGTCCATCACCCCAGTGCTGACGCCCACCAGCGGCACTACGGCCAGCAGGGCGTAGTAGCCCGGCATGTACGCCATTAACGGTACGGCCACAATGAATAACAGCGTCGAGGCGATGGCCAGGCCCCGGCTTCCGTACCGCACGATCAGGACGCCGGCCAGCGGCATGGCGATCAGACCTCCGACGGCCAGGCACGTCAGCACGAACCCGGTCTGCCCGTTATCGATGCCGTACACCTCCTGCAGCCGCGGCAGCCGGCTCGTCCAGTTGGCGTAGACCAGCCCGTTGATGGCGAAGGCAAGCGCCACACCAATACGTGTACGGACCAGAGCGGGAGAACGTGGGATACAGCCGGGATTTTGTTCCGCAAAACTAGTGCAGCCGCAGCACTAGCCATCCGCCGTCAGCAAAATAAACGCGCCGGCGGTCCGGCCCCGCGCCAAGGATCAGTACCACTTCTCGGTGGTTCCATCCCTCGCCCAGGTCGAGCAGCTGGACCCGGTTGTCCGGCCGCAGCAGCTGCAGCGCCGCGGCGTCCTGCCGGCCAACGCGGGGCAGCACGTCGAGGGCGTTACCACCGAGTAGTACCCCCCCCGCCAGGTGGGAGACGGACCGAACCGGCGTGATTTGCGTCGGCAGCGGCAATTCCTCCGCCCGCCATTGCCCCGCCGGGTCGCGCCGCAACCGCAGGTGCGCCAGGGTTTCGGCCAACAGGGGCTCGGCCTCAAGGTCGGGGAAGTTTTCCCGGAAGTCCCGCTGGCTAAAATCCGCGTAGCTGAGGTTATTGCGGCGCCAGCTCGGCAGCTGGGCGGCAAGTTCGTCCTTATCGGCCAGGGTGTATTCCCGCCCCTCCCGTACGTAGGTGAATAGCGGATCCCGTTTTCCATTCCCGTCCAGATCGGGCAGGTACAGCCGCAGCGGGGCGGCAGCGGTCGGCTGGCCCAGGCCGCTGTTCAGTCCCCAGTTGCCGGCGATTATCTCCTCCGCGCCCGGCGGGCCCGCCAGGTCGATGCTCTGCCAGAGCCCCCGGGTACCGGCCACCTCCGTGTACGTCCACTCCTGCCCCACCCGACGGCCGATCCGCAGGGGCAGCCAGGGGCCCGCTTCCACCCGCAGGTCACCGGTTTCGGCGCTCAGGGTATAGGCCGGGTCATCGGCGGGTACCGCTCCGAAGAAGGGCTGCAGGGGTTCCCGGTCGAAGGAGGCACTACGGTCGACCTCCGTCACGGTTCCGTCGCTTTCCTCGCTGCGTGATACGACCGTATAAGCCACCGTGTCCGCGGGCGGGCGGGTCGGTACGCTTTCGCCCACCAGCGACGCCGGCGCCGACTGAGAAAGAAAGCCGCGCTGGGCGGCACGGGCAAAGGGGGACATCGTCATCCGACTCAGTTCCCGCTGGCTACCGTCGGTAAAGCGGTAGCTCACCGTCGATGAGTCCGGCGATGTGCCGACCAGGCGCCCACCGTCCAGGGTCAGGTTTTCGTAGAGCGTCGCCGGAGCGTTGACGTTGTTCAACACCAGGTCCGGGTCGCCGTCGCCATCGAGGTCCGCCACGGCGGCTCCGGTGGTGCTCCCGACGAGTCCCAGCCCCGCCTCCACCGGGCGAAAGGTCAGGTTGCTGTCCCGGACGAAGTAGCGATTGGCTACGGCGCCGGCGGGCATCTCCCCCGCCACGACCAGGTCGCTGCTAGCGCGGGCCAGCGACGAGCCTACAAACTTCAGGTAGTCGAGGTCATTGGGCCGGCGATCGATACCGTTGGCGACGAACACCTCCGGTACCCCGTCCAGGTCAAAATCTTCCACCAGTACCGACCAGCTCCAGTCCGTGGCGGCCAGCCCGCTGAGTTCCCCGATCTCGGAGAAGACCCCGTCGCCGCGGTTCCACTGCACGTTGTTCCGCGGCAACTGATCGTGGTAGCCCGCCCGGCGCTTCAGCCGGTACAGGTTAAAGGATTCGGCGCTGGCGGTCGACTTCAGCACCGCCTCCCGGCCGGGGCGCATGTCGAGGGTGACCAGATCCGGCCGGCCGTCGCCGTCCAGGTCGCCCACGTCGCTGCCCATGCTGAAGTTGGACGTATGCCCCATCCGCTCCCGTACGACCTCCCGGAAGGTGCCGTCGCCCCGGTTGAGGTAGAGGTAGTCGTTTTCGGAGAAGTCATTGCAGACGTAGATATCCGTCCGGCCGTCGCCGTCGTAGTCGGCTACCGCGGCGCTCAGTCCGTAGCCGATACGGGAAGAATACAGTCCCGCCGGCCCGGTCACGTCGCGAAAGCTGCCGCCGTCGTTCCGCAGCAGCAGATCACCGGCCAGGGAGTCGCGTACGTTGCGACCCTCCCCGTCCCGGTAGGTGGCGTCGCTGTGCACGGAGTGCCGCAGCAGGTACATATCCTGGTCTCCGTCGCCGTCGTAATCGAACCAGTAGGCCTGGGTGTTGAAGCCACCGAAGTCCAGCCCGTAGGCCGCCGCTTCGTCCCGGAAGGTCCCGTCCGCCTGCTGCACGAAGAGTTCGTTGCGGCCGTGTAGCGGGTCAAGTCCATCGACGTTGCAGACGTAGATATCCGGCAACCCGTCGCCATTGATGTCCGTGACGCTCACCCCGGTCGACCAGTTCCCCGCACCTGCGACCCCCGCCGACTCCGTAGCGTCGCGGAAGCGCCAGTTGCCCTCGTTGATGTAGTATTTGTTGGGGGACTGATTATTGGTGAAGTAGAGGTCGGGCAGGCCATCCCCGGAAATGTCCGTAGCCGCTACCCCACCCCCGTTGTAGTAGTAGAGGTAAGTGACGATGTTGAACGACTCCTCGGGGGTCAGCCGGTTTTCGCTGGTCACGCCCGTCTCCGTCCGCATCCGGAAGCGCTCCGGGGGCGCGGGGGGCTCGACGGCGGGGCCGCAGGTGCAGAGAAAGGCCAGGACCATTACGGTAAATATGGCTGCGACCGTTTGCATCATCGCTGCAGGATAACGGGTGGCAGATTGTTCCGGGCAAGGACCGTACGTCCCCCGCCCAGGGGAGCGATGGCCCGTATCTCGCCCGGTATCCGCAGTCCGCTACTATCGGCGGATACGGCCGTGAAGTTCCCGCGACCGTCGTTAAGCATGAGCAATCCGCGCCCCGCGTCGTAGCGCCCCATCTCGGGTTTGACGTAAAAGAAGTTACCTCCCAGCAAGAGGTCGCTGTCGCCATCACCGTCCACGTCCTCGGCCGCGATGGCATACACCGGCGTTTCCTGTGCCGCCTGGGGCAGGTAACGCACCTTGAACCGGCCGTCGCCCCGGTTCAGCGCCACGAAACTGCGAAACTCGGTAGCCGTGTAAGACAAGCCCTGCTGCAGTGCCTCCGGGCCGAAGATGTCGGTCATCGTCTGATCGCCAAAGGCGGAGTACTTCAGGTAGCGCTTGCGCAGACCGGGCAGTTGCTTGACGAGTTCGTGCAGGAGCGGCATCGGATACACCTCCTCTCCTTCCTGGAAGGAGACGATCTGTTCGGCGGTACCGTTGCGGTCGAAGTCGTTGACGTTCATCCGGAGGGGACGAGCCTCCGAAGCACGGAAACGGCTGTTCAGGCCGTGGTTGCCGAAGATCAGGTCGTTCCGTCCGTCGCCGTCCAGGTCCGCCGCGGCGACCGCGGTGTACCAGCCGGTAAGTCCGGAAAGTTCATCACCGAGCGGTACCTCGGTCAGGGTTTCGTCCGCGTAGGCAAAGGCACGGGGGGCCATCCACTCCCCAACCACTACCAACTCGCGACGGCCATCGCCGGTGAGGTCAAGCCATGTGGCGTCGGTCACCATACCCAGCTTCCCAAGCACCTCCTCGCGGAAGGTTCCGCTACCGTCGTTGATCAGCAGGTAGCTGTCGGCGGGCAAGCCGTAGGCCCCCGGCCGCAGGCGGGCGCCTACGAACAGATCGGTATCGCCATCCCCGTCGACGTCGTAGGGTGCGGCCACCGCGCCCGCCACGGGTT
This sequence comes from Lewinella sp. IMCC34183, assembly GCF_003390915.1. Classification (GTDB taxonomy): domain Bacteria; phylum Bacteroidota; class Bacteroidia; order Chitinophagales; family Saprospiraceae; genus Neolewinella. The sequence goes on from NZ_QMEM01000001.1 coordinate 504,163, forward strand.
GCCGCGCACTGGGCAGGATCTGGTCGCCCTTTGACCAGCCACGGGGGCCATTATTGAGGTACAGCCGGTCAAACAACAGGTTGGACGCCCCGCCGAACTCGCTGCTTCCGCTGACTACGTACAGGTCCGTATCCCCGTCGCCGTCCGCATCGAAGCACGCGCAGGCTACGTCCTCGCTGTCGCGGTCCCGGTCCAGGATGTCGGAAGCGGAGGGCTTGTAGCCATCGCCGGCGGAGAGGTATAATTCCCCGGCCTGGTCGCGGGCTCCCCCCAGGTAGAAATCACGCTTTCCGTCGCCGTTGAAGTCGGCGGCGCAGAGGGCGGGTCCATCCGCGCTCAGCATCTGGTACAGGAGAGGATCACGGTCGAAGTCGCTGTAGCGGTTCTCGGCGTGGACGAAGGTCACGCCGAGGGTAGCGGGGTCGAGGGACCGGTACAGTGGGTCGGGTCCTGCGGCCGCTACGTCATCCGGTGCCCCAGCAGACTGCTCCTCGGACACCACCAGCAGCTGGTCCACCTTGGGTGCGTCGATGTGGGTACGTTTTCCGTCGGGCCAGACGATCTCCACCCGGTCGATGCGGTCGATGCTGCCCAGGCCGAAATGGAGCCGGTACTGCATGCTGGACTCGAAACCGCGCATGGGCATATGCTCCAGATAGAACTCCCGATCGCCGGCCACGACCGTCACGTTGGCCCCTACGGCGAACGGGTTCGCTCCCCTGCCCTTGAGTTCCAGTTGCAGCCAGTGATTGCCGGTGGTGTGATTTCGGTAGACGAGGGCGGCCGCGTTGGTGTTGTTGACCACGAGGTCCAGGTCGCCGTCGTTGTCCAGGTCGCCGTAGGCGGACCCGTTGGTAAAGCCTTCGAGGTCCAGGCCCCACTCCGCCGCCCGGTTCCGAAAACGGAAGCCGCCGTCCGGGCCGAGGTTCTGAAACGCGAAGTTGCGGGTTGGATTGGAGGGGATGGCATCGACCAGCATCTCGAAGTCTACAGCCCCGCCCGCGGTCACCTTCTCCTTGAATTCATCATCGGCGAGGTAGTCGAGGAAATCGCGGTTGGTCAGGTCCTGGTAGATCCCATTGGCCACGTAGAGGTCTTTGTACCCGTCGTTGTCCATGTCGAAGATCAAGGCCCCCCAGCTCCAGTCGGTAGCCTCCACGCCGCTCAGCCGGCCTACCTCCGTGAAGGTACCGTCGCGGTTGTTCCGCTGCAGCATATTGCGGGTGAACTGGTGGTAGTAGTCGTTCTTCAGGTTGTACTGGTAGCGGTTCCAGTTTTCGAAGGTGGTGGCCTCCTTCATTCGGCGGTTGGAGGCGGGCAGCATTTCGGTGACGAAGAGCTCCGGGTACCCGTCGTTGTCGATGTCGGCCAGGTCGGCCCCCATGCTGGCGGCGCTGATGCTCTGCATGGACTGGGTGAGGGTTTCGCGGAACGTGCCGTCCTGATTGTTGAGGTAGAGGTAGTCGCGCTCGAAGAAGTCGTTACTTACGAAGATATCCGGCCAGCCGTCGCGGTCCACGTCGCCCACGGTCACGCCCAGTCCGAAGCCGATGATCGAGCCGTAGATGCCCGCCGCTTCGCTCACGTCGTGGAAATATCCGTCGCGGTTTTCGTAGAGCCGGTCGCCGCCGACGGAGTCGCGCTTCGGCCGCTCGTTCCGTTCGAGATTGAAGGAGCCGATGGCCTGATAGCTGTTGTTGAGCAGGTAGAAATCCAGGTCGCCGTCGCGGTCATAGTCGAAGAACACCCCGTGGGTACTCAGGCCTTCATTGGCCAGCCCGTAGTCGGCGGCGGCTTCGGTGAAGGTGCCGTCCTGGTTGTTGATGTAGAGCTCGTTGCGGCGATTGTCGCCGGCAATATCGCCCGAGTTGCAGACGTAGATGTCTAGCCAGCCATCGGCGTTCACGTCGGCCATGGTCACCCCGGTACTCCAGGCGGCGGCCCCGGCTACCCCGGCGGTTTCGGTGACGTCTTCGAAGTGCAGGTCGCCCCGGTTGAAAAAGAGCCGGTTAGCCACCCGGTTGCCGCTGAGGTAGATGTCCGTGAGGCCGTCGTTATTGAGGTCGCCCAGGGCTACGCCGCCGCCGTTGTAGAAGTTCCGGTAGGTGTAGATATTGAAGTCCTCGTCAAAGTCCAGGGTGTTGGCGAATTCCACCCCGGATTCCGCCGGAGACAGGGCCTCGAAGCGGCGCTTCCCGTCCCAGGGCGGCGCGTTATCGGCGATAGCCGGAGCCCCGTTACAGCTGGCCAGTAACCCCAGCACCAGCGTCCCCGCGAAGCATAAAACCCTAGCGTACTGCATACTTACTTGACTAGTCCCAGCGGGTCGGCCGGCAGGCTGCCCAGGTTAGCGATCGTGGCCGTTACGCTGCTGCTGTCGGCCATCCAGATAGCAACGAGGCGCCCGCCTTCCACCCCGGCGAAGGTCTTCCCCCGGCGGGGGTGATCGATCTCGATGAGCTCGGTATCCAACGTCCGAGTGAGGTAATCGGCCACCTCCGGCAGCAGGTGGCTGGCGTTGGCGTCGCGGTTCCAGGGCGACCAATCCTGGTAAACGAACTCCGCCAGCACCGCGTCGAGGATGCGCGGATCAGCGCCCGAAAACATCGGCCGGAACAACATCCGCGCGGGCCGGTCCAGGTCGTTCTGCATGACGAACTGCGATTCATTCCCCCCCCGTCCGACGCTGATCAGTTCCTGCCGATTGAGCTCGGTACACCGGTCGTAGTACTCCCGGTCGGTCATGCCCAGATCGATACCGAGTACCGTGGCCGGGGCCGTGAGCGGAGCGTCCTGTCCGGCTGCCACCGCGGACCGGTAGCGGCCGAGCGGGGTTTCGTCCGTGGCGGTGCAAGCCAATGCCACAAACATGGCGGAAATGGCAAACACGCGGAGATATAGCTTCATTTGGTTGTGTTTTGCAGGGTAATCAGGGATGCGCCGGAGCGGGCGACGACAATTCGCGGCGTAGGGCCGGGCAAGCGCAGCAGCGCACGAACATCGCCGGAAAGGTACAGTCCGGAAGCGCGGGGGGACACCGAACGGAACGTTCCGTCGCCCCCGCCCAAGAGCACGGCCCCAAAACTTCCGGCGTAGATGCCGAGCTCCGGCCGGCCCACCGACTGGTTTCCCGCGGCGAGCAGGTCAGTATTGCCGTCGCCGTCGAGGTCGGTGGCCAGCAGGGCGTAGAGGGGGGCGAGCTGGGCCTCGGCGGGCAGGGGGTGGACAACCGGTCCCGCGGCGGTATTGCACACCAGCACGGAACGCAGCTCCTCGGCCCGGTTGACCACGGAACGTTGCAGGACCTCCCGGCCAAACAACTGCTCCAGGCTTTTCCCCTGGTAATCGGCGTATCGCCCGAACCGCTTGCGCAGCGCAGGCAGCTGCTTCACCAGATCGTCGCGCAACACCAGGGGCAGGCTGCGGCCGTCATTGTCGTACTGGGTCACGACCTGCTCGGCCTTACCGTTGCGGTCAAAATCATTGACGTGGAGCTCCAGGGGCGTTCCCGGGCCGGCTTGCAGTCGCGAGTTTTGTCCGTGGTTGCCGGCGGCAACATCCTGGCGGCCGTCGCCGTCAAAGTCGGCCACAGCCAGTGCGTGCCAGAGCCCCGTGGTACCGGGTACCGAATCTACGGACACCAGTCCTCCGGAAGTATCGAAGTGCAGGTACCGCAGCGGTCCCCACTCCGCGGCAACCACCAACTCCAGTGCCGCGTCGTCGTCGACGTTTGCCCAGCTGGCAGCGGTTACCATACCGAGGTCGCCCAGGGCGGGGAGGTCGGCGGGGGTGAGGTTGCCAGCACCGTCGTTCAGCAATAGGTAGCTGTCGGTGGGTACCCCATAGATTCCCGGCCGCAGGCGTCCGCCGACGAAGAGATCCCTATCGCCGTCGCCGTCCACGTCGTGGACCGCCAGGCAGCCGCTGGCCACGAAGCGGGCACCGGTCGGGAGCCGCTGGGGACTCCGCGTCCACCGCCCGGCTCCTTGGTTGATGTACAGGTGGTCGAGGAGAGCGGCGGAGGCAGGACCGAATTGGTTGCTGCCGTTGGCTACGTAAAGGTCCGGATCACCGTCGCCGTCGGCATCGAAAAAAACGGCGGCTACGTTTTCGGATGCGGCATCCTCGGCGAATAGGTCAGCGGCCTGGGCTTGGTAGGTTCCGTCGGCCCGGCCGAGTAAAAGTTGCCCGGCCTGGCCGGCCGCGCCGCCCAGATAAAGATCCGTCCGGCCATCCCCGTTGACGTCACCGGCAGCGAGTGCGGGCCCTTCGTTGTTGATCCCGAGGAACAGCAGCGGATCGCGGTCGAAGTCGGTAGCCGGGTCCTCCAGGTGTCGGACCGGCCGACCGTCGGCCGTCAGTGGGGCCTGGAGGAAGACCGGTCCCGCCGCCGCTACGCGCGCGGAAGAAGTATCGGTTGCGGTCCCGGGTTTCCCCTGGCGGATGATTACCACGTTACTGTCCGGAAGGTCTACGTACTGCCGGTTGCCGTCGGGCCACCGGATCTCTACCCTCTCCACGGCGTCGGAGAGGTGAATGCGCCTGTCCACCGTACTCTGGAAACCGCGCATGGGGTGGATTTCGGCATATTCGGTCCGGCCTCCGGGGCCGAAGCCCGTCAGACGGGCACCTATGGCGTCCGGATTACCGGCTTGCTTGCCGATCATCCGGATCATCCGGCCCCGCCGCTCGCTGTTATTGCGGTACAGGCCCGCGACCGCGTCAACGTTGTTGACCACCAGGTCGAGATCGCCGTCGTTGTCCAGGTCTCCGTAGGCCGAGCCGTTAGAAAAGCCTGGGTTCCCGAGTCCCCACGCTTCGGCCAAGTCGGTAAAGTGCAGGTCGCCGTCGTTGTGGAATAGGGCATTGGCCTGCGGCTCCTCGGGGATCAGGTCGATGAGGTCGGTGATACCCTTTCCTTCCTCGTGAATCATCCGGCGCACGGCGGAGGGGTTGCCGTTGAAATTGATGTAGTCCTGGTCGAGCAGGTCCCGTCCGGTGCCGTTGGCTACGAATATGTCGCGGTAGCCGTCGCCGTCGAAGTCGGCCAGAAGTGCCCCCCAGCTCCAGTCCGTGGCTTCGACGCCGGCGAAGCGGCCGATCTCACTGTAGTACCCGTTACCCTGGTTGAGCTGCAGCACGTTGCGGCTGAACTGCTGGTGGTAGCCCTGGTCGCGGTACAGTTGGTAGCGGTTCCAGCCGTCGAAGACCGCTTTCGTTTTGTACCGCCGGTCGGTGCGCGGCAGCATTTCGGTGACGAACAGCTCGGGGTATCCGTCGTTGTTCAGGTCGGCCAGATCGGCGCCCATGCTACCCTTGCTGATCTCCGGCAGGTGTTCGGTGAGGCTTTCCTCGAAGGTGCCGTCGCCGCGGTTTAGGTAGAGGTAGTCCCGCTCGAAGTAGTCGTTGCTGATGAAAAGATCGGGCCGGCCGTCGCCGTCGACGTCCCCCACCGTCACGCCGAGACCGAAACCGATCGCGGAGGAGTAAATGCCCGCCGCCGCCGTGACGTCCGTAAAGCGGGTTTCCCCGGTTTCGGCCAGCAGGTTTTTCAGGAGCCGGTTTCCGCCCTCGGGATCGGGCTTACTCCGCAGGTCGGCCCGCAGATCAAAGCCGGTCGTCGCCCGCGTGGAATTACTAAGCAGGTAGCAGTCCAGGTCGCCGTCGCCGTCGTAGTCGAAAAAGGCGGCGTGCACCGACAACCCGGACACGGCCAGCCCGTAGGCCGCGGCCATTTCGCGGAAGGTACCGTCGCCCTGGTTGATGAAAAGTTCGTTGTGGCGCACGCCCCCCATCCCGGCGATCCTTTCCTCCGCGGGCGGGCCGGCCTTGCAGACGTAGAGGTCCTGCCAGCCATCGGCGTTGACGTCCACCACGGCTACGCCCGTACTCCAGCTGTCCGGGCTACCGACACCGGCCGTGGTGGTCACGTCCTCGAAAATCCAGTTCCCCCGGTTGAGGTAAAGGCGATTGGACACGAGGTTGCCGGTAAAGAAAATATCCTGCCGGCCATCGTGGTCAAAATCGCCGATACCTACGCCGCCTCCGTTGTAGAAATTGCGGTAGGTGTAGGGATTCAGCTCTTCGGTGTAAGTCAGGTCGTTGCGGAAGGTGACCCCCGTGGCGTTTACCTCCGGGGCGGTCATCCAGGTAAACCGGGTATCCGCCGGAATGTCCTTGCCTCCGGCCGGTGCCGGGGCGTCACACCCGAGCAGCAGTACCGTCAGGAAGCAACAACAAAGGAGGAAGAAGCGGCCCACGTGGTGAAGATAACAAGCCGCGCGCGGCCCCGTGGACCCGGATGCCCATTTGTCCTAGTAGCGCCAGACATCGAGCAATTTGCGAAAAACCTTCACGGTATTTGCGGCATCGTCGAGGGCCCGGTGCTGTTCGCCGCTCCATTCGAACCCTTCGTGCCGGACGGCGGAGGCCAGTCCCCGTTTCTTGGGCAGGCCTCTCAGGTCGCGGTACTGTGCTTTGAGGTTGATGTGCGGGTCGAGCCAGGCTTCGTCGAGGCGGTGGAGAGCGCAATCGCGCCGCAGCTGCCGCTCGTCGAAGGTGCCCCAGGCGGCGAGTATGTAGGGTTCCCCATCTACGTCGATCCAGTCCTGAAAGGCACCAACCACGCGGGAAAAATCCCTGGCGCGGTTGATGTCGGACTGGTCGATGTTGGTCAGTCGCCGGCAAAAATGACTGAGCTGCGGATGCAGCACGGGTTTGATCAGCCGGCTGAAAGCGGCGCCTACTTCGCCGAATGCACTCACTTCGTAGGCGCCGATTTCAATGGTTTCCTGTTCCATGCCGGGGGGCCGGCCTTCCCAGCACGTTGCTTCGATGTCGTAGACGATGAACCTCACGCATGGAGAACCCACCGTTTACGACTACGTTCAATAGTGGCCCGGCGGCGGGGCTACAGGCGGGGCATCCGCGACTTGATGTCAGCGTGGTAGGCCTTGCCCATCTTGAGTTGCTGCTCGTTGAGCTCGATGACGCCGTCCGCGAAGCTGACCCGGTTGACCTGGCTGAAGTTGACCAGCAGACCGCGGCTGGCGCGTACGAAGTCACCGGCTTCCAGCTCTTCGGAAATGGCCGCCAGGCTGCGCTTGATGGCGAAGCGCTTTTCGCGCGTCTGGATGTATGCGTAGTTGCCGTCTGCCTCAATGTATTGGATATCCTCCAGGGGGATCTTGAGGTAACTGGTACCTTCTCGCAGGAAAAGGTGGTTCATAGGGGGTCTATTGAAAGAATTCATAAGTTTGGCTTGTGAATTTGGTAAGTGGCGAAGCGCTCCCTGCGGGGGCCGTAATCAAATGATCACCGCTAAACCCACGTTCGTCGCCCTTTACCATACGACGGTTTGTCCCTATCGGATTCACCCACCACCAATTTTATCATTTATATACCCGATTTTTTTCATGCATAATCTTCCGCTCTATCAGGTCGACGCGTTTACCGACCACCTTTTCGGAGGCAACCCCGCGGCCGTAGTGCCCGTACCGGCCTTCCCCAGCGACAAGTTGATGCAGCAAATCGCCACGGAGAACAATCTCTCCGAGACTGCCTTCGTGGTTATCCGGGGAAAGGGAAAATTTGATATCCGGTGGTTCACACCCACCACCGAGGTGCGCCTCTGCGGTCACGCCACGCTGGCGGCGGCCCACGTCCTTTACCGGTCCGGCGGCGGCGATCTCGAGAAACTGCGCTTTCGCACCCGGGAAGCCGGCACCATTACGGTCACCCCGAAAAAAGCGGAGGGAAACTACACCATGTCCTTCGCGGCGGACAAACCGGAAAAGCACCGTTCCTCGAAAAAACTGCGCGGTGCGCTGGCGGGCCTAAAGCCCGTTGAGGTGTACGCCGGACAGGACGACCTGGTAGCCGTACTAAAGTCGGAAGAGCAGGTACGCAGCCTGGAACCCAATTTCCACGTGATCGAACGCCTCAAACGCCGCGGCCTCATCGTTACCGCCCCTGGCCGGGATTGCGATTTCGTCAGCCGCTGTTTCTACCCCGCCTACGGGATCAACGAGGACCCCGTGACGGGGTCCGCCCACACGATTCTTACCCCCATCTGGGCAAAACGGCTGAAGAAAAAGAAACTGACCGCCCGCCAGGTTTCCGCGCGCGGCGGCACACTGGCCTGTGAACTGCGGGGCAAAAAGGTCCGCATCAGCGGCCAGGCCATTACTTACCTGTCCGGCCAGATCCTGCTGGATCGTCCGTAGCCCGCAGCTCGTCGAGCTCCTCCCGGCTGATCACCTGTACCGGGCGGTCGATGGTCTCCTCGAGCGTGATGAAGGTTTCCGTGCGCTGAATGCCCTCGAAGGCCTGAATGCGCTGCAGCACGTCGCGCAGGTGGTCGGTATCGCGGCATACGACCCGTGCGAAGATGCTGTACACGCCGGTGGTGTAGTGGGCCGAAACGATCTCCTGAATGCCTTTCAGGTACTCAGCCGCCTGGTTATAGAGCCCGCTGCCCTTGAGGTAAATCCCCAGGAAGGCCGAGACGTCGTAGCCGAGCTTCACGGGATCGACCACCAGGGTCTGCCCCTTCACCACGCCGGCGGCGATCAGCTTGTTCATGCGTACGTGGATCGTGCCACCCGACACGAAAAGCTTGGCCCCCAGCTCGGTGTAGGGGCGCTTGGCGTTCTCCATCAGTAGGGCAAGGATCTTACGGTCCAGGTCGTCAAGTTCGTATGCGGCTGCCATAGTCAGGGTTACTTGGGGATCACGGTAAGGGGGACGCCTGCGTGGCGCTGCATTTCCGCCAGCCGCAGTTCGTTGCCGGGCTCGAGCCACTCTTCGAGGGCACCGGCCACGGCTTCTTCGTAGTGCACGCCGGTCTCCGGGGTTTCCAGCCACAGCAGGCAGGTCAGCTTGCGCGGAAAGGCCAGCCGGCGCTCGGCCTCGTACCAGAACCAGTGCGGGCTCTGCGGGCGCGGGGCCTTACGCAGTTCGTACCAGTAGAGCTTGAGGGCCAACCACCACCGGCGGCGGAGGGCCCGGTTCACTACGTGGATGAGCCGCTTGGTATCCGAAAACTTGCGGCCGACGTGCTCGGCCAGTTCCTCGGGACTCCGGCGCACGATTCGGTGGGCTGGTTTGCGGCGGCGGTAATTCTTCACCTCGATGAACCAGAGCCGGCCGTCCGGCGTCAGGCACATAAAGTCCACACCCTTAAGGCCGTGGCCGCTTACGCTGTGGTAGGCCGCCGTGGCATCGAACTTGCGCACGATCCAGGATTCGGGGAACGTGAGCTCTAAATCACTCTCGTCGAAGGTATTCACCACCACGAAAGTACCACTTCGCGACCAATGCTCAACCCACCACGAAGTTGATCATGCGCTTCGGTACTACAATAACCTTGCGCACCTCCTTTCCTTCCAGGTAACCCTGCACCTGCGCATCCGCCCGCGCCGCGGCTTCGATGTCCTGCCGCGTGGCTTCCGCCGCGAACTCGAGGGTCAGCCGGGTCTTTCCGTTAAAGGCCACGGGGTAGGTGATACTGTCTTCGCGGAGGTACTGCTCCTCCCACTCCGGCCACGCCGCGTGGTGTACGCTACCCGCGCCGCCCAGCGCCCGGAAGAGCTCCTCCGCGAGGTGGGGGGCGAAGGGCGCAATGAGGCGCACGGCCGGCTCAAGTACCGCCAGCTTGTTGCAGTTCAGTTTCGTGAGCTCGTTGGTGGCCACCATGAAGGCACTTACGCAGGTGTTGAAGCTGAGCTTCTCCACGTCCTCGGTCACCTTGCGGATGAGGGTGTGCAGGATCTTCATCTCCTCCCGGCTGCCCGGCTCGTCGCTTACGGCAAGGGCATCCCCATTTCCCACGAAGAGGTTCCAGAAGCGGCGCAGGAAGCGGTACACCCCGTCGATCCCGGAGACGCTCCAGGGTTTAGCCTGGTCGATCGGTCCGAGAAACATCTCGTACATCCGGAAGCAGTCGGCACCGTAGCGGTCGCAGATGTCGTCGGGGTTCACGGCGTTGTACTTCCGCTTGGACATCTTCCCCTGCTCCACGCTCAGCTCCAGGTACTGCCGGCCTTCCTTGTCGGTATGCCAGGCGAAGGCCGCCCCCTGTTGCAGGATGGTTCGGAAGTAGGCGGCATCCTGGTGGTCCAGGCGCTGGGCTTCCTCCACCGAGGTGTGGTACAGCCGGAAGCTGCTTTCGTTGTTTACGGAGGTTTCCGTCACGAACCGGAGCGGCGTAAGTCGGGTGCCGGTACTCTCGTCGAGGACGAGGTACCCCTTCCCTACCCCGTCGACCTCGAGGGAGGTGCCCTCGGCCACGTCGCTGCTGACCCAGATCGGGTGGCGTTGTCCGTCGTCCGCGAGCAGGATGCCCAGGTGAATGTAGCTGATGGGTCCGCCGATCATCCCCTGGTTGAGCAGTTTCTTGTAGGGTTCCCGCGTGGGCACTTTCCCGATATCGAAGAGGAACTTGTGGATCAGGCGGCTGTACAGGATGTGGCTCACGGCGTGCTCGGCCCCGCCGACGTAAAGATCGACGTCCTGCCAGTAGTCCACGGCGTCCTGCCCCACGAACGCACCGGGGTTATGGGGGTCCATATACCGCAGGTAGTACCAGTTGGATCCCGCCGTTGCCGGCATGGTGTCGGTTTCCCGGCGCCCGTCCGGGGTGGTTACCCAGTCGCTGGCCCGCTCCAGGGGAGACGCGCCGCTCACCGCCCGGAAGTCGTCCATGGTGGGGAGGGTGACCGGCAGCTTGTCCTCGGGCACCAGCTGGGGCACGTCGTTGGCGTCGTAGACGATGGGCCAAGGCTCACCCCAGTACCGCTGCCGGCTGAAGACGAGGTCCCGAATACGGTAGTTCGTCTGCTCGGTGCCCCGGCCCAGCTCCTCGATCCGCCGGGTAGCGGCCGCGATCGCCTCCGGCACCTCCATTCCGTTCAGGAAATCGGAGTTGATGATCTTGCCCACCTTGTCCTTGAGTGTAGCACCGGGGTAATCCGACTTGTCGACCACGTCGATGATTTCGATGCCGAATTTCTCCGCAAAGCGCCGGTCGCGTTCGTCGTCGCTCGGTACGGCCATGATGGCTCCGGTACCGTAGTCCTTCAGTACGTATTCTGCGATGTAGATCGGTACGCGGGCCCCATTGAGCGGATTGGTAGCGTACGCTCCGGTGAATGCGCCCGTGACCTTGTTCTCGCTCATGCGGTCCAGTTCGCTGCGGCGCCCGACGTAGGTGAGGTAGTCGTCGATCTCGCCCCGCTGCTCCTCCGTCGTGAGCTGCTCCACCAGTTCGTGCTCGGGCGCGATCACCATGAAGGTGGTGCCGTAGATGGTGTCCGGCCGGGTAGTAAAGATGTCAAAGCCTCCGTCGTGCCCCTCAATGTCGAAGTGGACGAGCGCACCGGTGGATTTGCCGATCCAGTTCACCTGCTGCGCCTTGAGGCCCTCGCTGTAGTCGACCGTTTCCAGCCCGGCCAGCAGCCGCTCGGCGTAGGCCGTGATCCGCAGGCTCCACTGCAGCATGGGGCGTTGCTCCACCGGGTGGTTACCGCGTTCGCTGCGGCCGTCCTTTACTTCGTCGTTGGCGAGTACCGTGCCGAGGGCCTCGCACCAGTTGACGTAGCTGACGCTGCGGAAGGCGAGGCGGTAGTTCATTAGCAGGTCGCTCTGCTCCTTCTCCGACATGGCCTGCCATTCCGTGGCGCTGACGGTCATCGGTTCGCTCTCGGCCGCCTGCAGCCCCTCGGTGCCGTGCTGCTCCAGGTAGGTTACCAGCTCGCTCATGGGTCTTGCGCGTTCGGCCGACCGGTCGTACCAGTGCTCAAAGACCTGGCCGATAATCCACTGGGTCCACTTGAAATAGTTCGGGTCGGAGGTATTGACGCTGCGGTCCCAGTCGAAACTCAGGCCCAGCCGCTCCATCTGCTCGCGGTAGCGGGCGGTGTTACGTGCGGTGGACTCGGAGGGGTGCACGCCGGTGTCAATGGCGTACTGCTCGGCCGGCAGGCCGAAGGCGTCGAAGCCCATCGGGTGCAGGACGTTGTAGCCGGCCTGCCGCTTTTGCCGCGCTACGATATCGGAACCGATGTAACCGAGCGGGTGACCGACGTGCAGCCCGGAGCCAGACGGGTACGGGAACATATCCAGGACGTAGAACTTCGGCCGGTCCGTATCGTCGGGGGTGCGGTAGGTTTTATGCTCCTTCCAGTGGTCCTGCCACTTGCGGTCGAGGGCCTGCACATCAAATTTCATCGGGCTATACTTTGTGAGGGCGCAAAGGTAGTGCTTTGGGCGCGCGCGCAGGTGCAGCGGTATCGGGTAAGGTCTAACAGCCGCGGGGGGCGGCCGGCATACGGGTTACCAGAGGTAGATCTTCCGGCGGCGGTAGTCGATACCCACGGTATAGCGGCTCAGGAAGGAGGAGCCCAGAATACCCGCCAGCCGGGTCGCGCCCGGATCCTGGAGGTGTGAGAGGTCGGCACGGACCAGTTGCAGCGCCTCCTCGCCCGCGAGGCGGTCGGGCAGGGCGAGGCTAAGGACCGGGTAGTCGGTGGGCCGGCCATCCAGGCCCTGTACGTTCATGGTGCGGTGACCGGGGACCGTGGGCAACGCATCGGCGGCCCAGTCGGCTAACAGGTTCAGGCCGGCGCCGGTGTCGATCGCGAAGCTGTAGCGCCGCCCGTCGATGCGCAGCTGCACGACCGGCAGGTGATCGACCAGCGTAAAACGCAGGGTAGCCACCGGTGCCCGCCCCCCGTGCTCGGGGCGCCGCCGGGAAGGCAGCAGCTGGAAGGTTTCCTGTACGTAATCGATGCGCAGCTCCCCGTCGTTCAGCAGGTCGTAGCCGACGAAACCGTCAATTTGCTTTCCCGTCCGCGACTCCATATCGCGTAGGTCCAGCCCGATGGCCCAGTAATTGTCGACGGAGCGACCGAGCATCTCGAAATGGTCCACGCGGTGGTCGGTAAGCCGTACGTCTCCCCCGGAGCCCATCCCGGTGAACGAGGCGCGCGCGCTGGTCTCCCCCCGGGTATTCATCACCAGCGTGGGTACCCCGGTATCCAGAATGAAGTTACCGGGCCGGCCGTCCACCATGGCTTCGAAAAAAATAAGATTCCGGTCGAAGTCAAAGTTTTCCGTAGCCACTTCACTGGCGGCGCGGACGACGGGGCGGCCGGGGGCGGGGAGGTCGGCCCGCAGAAGATTCACGGTACGCTGCCCCGTTACATCCCCGCTCACGAGGACCCCCAGGCCGGCCAGGAGGCAGCAGAAGAGGATGCGGTGGAGGGCGGGGAGGTACATGGCGGGGGCGGAGTCTTTCGGTAAAGTTAACTATTTATTTACACACAGTTAACATACAAAGTTCGCGGGCTATTGCCCGTTTGCTGTTAAGCTTTGCCGTCTCCCCGGGTTAGCACCCGTTGTGTACCTTTGTATCCCGTAATCTCAGAATATGACCAAGTATATTTTTGTTACGGGCGGGGTGACGTCGTCCCTCGGTAAAGGCATCATTGCCGCTTCGCTGGCCAAGCTCCTGCAATCGCGGGGCCTGTCGGTCACCATCCAGAAATTCGACCCGTACCTCAACGTCGACCCCGGCACCCTCAATCCCTACGAGCACGGTGAGTGCTACGTGACGGACGACGGGGCGGAAACGGACCTCGACCTAGGCCACTACGAGCGGTTCCTGAACAAGCCGACCAGCCAGGCCAATAACGTGACGACCGGCCGTATCTACCAGAGCGTGATCGAGAAGGAGCGCCGCGGCGACTACCTCGGCAAGACCGTCCAGGTGATCCCCCACGTCACCGACGAGATCAAGCGCCGCATCCAGTTGCTCGGCAATACCGGAGAGTACGATATCGTCATCACCGAGCTCGGAGGTACCGTGGGCGACATCGAATCCCTGCCCTATCTCGAAAGCCTCCGCCAACTGCGCTGGGAACTGGGTGTAGATAACTGCATCACGGTCCACCTTACCCTTATCCCCTACCTCGCCGCTGCTAAGGAGCTGAAAACTAAACCCACGCAGCACAGCGTCAAGGAACTGCTTCAGACCGGTATTCAGCCCGACATCCTCGTCGTGCGCACCGAGCACGAGATCGACGATTCGATCCGCCGCAAGCTGGCCCTCTTCTGCAACGTGGAAAAGAGCTGCATCGTGGAGGCCCTGGATGCCTCGACGATCTACGACGTGCCCCTCCACATGCTGAAGGAAGGCCTGGACGCCACTGTGATCAGCAAGCTGCGGTTGCCCGACCGCCGCGCCCCGGACCTACGCCGCTGGAAAGACTTCCTGGGCAAACTGAAGAACAGCACCCACGAGGTCACGATTGGGCTGGTCGGGAAGTACAATGAACTCCAGGACGCGTATAAATCCATCTACGAGGCCTTCATCCACGCCGGGGCGGTCAACGAATGCCGGGTCAAGGTAGTCCCCATCCACTCCGAGCAACTCGAGGGAGAATCCCGCGACGTGGCCACCTTCCTCGAGCGCTTCGACGGCATCCTCGTCGCACCGGGCTTCGGGGAGCGGGGCATCGAGGGGAAGATCGAGGCCGTACGGTACGTACGGGAGAACGGGATCCCCTTCTTCGGCATCTGCCTGGGAATGCAGTGCGCCGTAGTGGAATTCAGCCGCAACGTCGCCCGCATCGACGGGGCGGGAAGTTCCGAAGTGGACGAACTGAGCCAGGCGCCGGTCATTGACATCATGGAAGACCAAAAGGACGTTTCCACGAAGGGCGGCACCATGCGCCTGGGCGCCTACGACTGCAAGTTGCAACCGGGCACAATCACGGCCGCTTCCTACGGTACGACCGAGATCAGCGAGCGCCACCGCCACCGCTACGAGTTCAACAACAAGTACCTGGACCAACTCACCGCCGCCGGCCTTACCATCGCCGGTACCAACCCGAAGACGGGATTGGTGGAGGTCGTCGAGATCACTGACCACCCCTACTTCGTCGGTGTACAATATCACCCCGAGCTGAAGAGTACCGTGGAGAATCCCCACCCCCTCTTCGTTTCCTTCGTGGCCGCCGCCCTGCGCAAGCGTACCGAAAACGACCGCTAACGAAAAAGGGGCCGCCCGGAAATCCGGACGGCCCCTTTTCCATACGCTACCGGGTACCCGCTACAGGGAGAAGGCCTCCCGCAGCTTATCCACGTAGTCGAGTTTTTCCCAGGTAAAGGTTTCCACCGTCACCGTTTTGGTCTCTCCGGATCCGTTGCGGAAGGTCAGCTCTTTCGTTTCGCTCTTGCGGCCCATGTGACCGTACGCGGCGGTGTCCAGGTAAATCGGGTTGCGCAGTTTCAGGCGCTGCTCGATGGCGTAGGGGCGCATGTCGAAGAGCTCGCTGACCTTGCCGGCGATCTCGGCGTCGCTCAGGTTTACCTTGGCACTGCCATTGGTGTTGACGTAGATGTTGGTGGGGCGGGCTACTCCGATGGCGTAGCTCACCTGCACCAGTACCTCGTCGGCTACACCGGCCGCTACCAGGTTCTTGGCGATGTGGCGGGTGGCGTAGGCGGCCGAACGGTCCACCTTACTGGGGTCCTTGCCACTGAAGGCACCGCCGCCGTGGGCGCCCTTGCCGCCGTAGGTATCGACAATGATCTTGCGGCCGGTCAGGCCGGTGTCTCCGTGGGGACCACCGATAACGAACTTGCCGGTGGGATTCACGTGGTAGGTGATGTCGTCGGCGAAGAGCGCGCGGAGTTCCGGCTTGACCTGGTCGCGCACGGCCGGGATGACGTAGTCGATCACGTCCTGCTTGATCGTGGCCAGCATCATGTGGTCTTCGCCGAACTCGTCGTGCTGGGTCGATACCACGATGGAGTCGATCCGGATGGGGCGGTGATTGTCGTCATATTCTATGGTGACCTGCGATTTGGCATCGGGCCGTAGGTAAGTCATCTTCTCACCACCGCGGCGAACGGCCGCAAGTTCTTTAAGGATGCGGTGACTGAGGTCGAGGGCGAGGGGCATGTAGTTCTCGGTCTCGTTGGTGGCGTAGCCGAACATCATTCCCTGGTCGCCGGCACCCTGCTCCTCGGCCGACTGCCGCTCCACGCCCTGGTTGATGTCGGGCGACTGCTCGTGAATGGCGCTGAGCACGCCGCAGCTGTTGGCCTCGAACATGTATTCGGACTTGGTATATCCGATCTTGCGGATCACGTCGCGCGCCAGGGTCTGCACGTCCAGGTACGTGTCGGACTTGACCTCACCGGCCAGCACCACCTGACCCGTCGTTACGAGGGTTTCGCAGGCTACCTTCGACTGCGGATCGAAGGCGATAAAGTGGTCTACGAGGTTATCGCTGATCTGGTCGGCTACCTTGTCCGGATGACCTTCGGATACGGACTCGGACGTAAAAAGATAGGGCATAAGTTGCGGTTTTGCGGAAAGTCGCGCAAGGTAGCCAATTTGCCCGGATGCACTCCATTCGGACCATAAACCGGCAAGCCGGAGGTTTAGCGATCCGCCGCACCCGCGAACCCGCCCCGGCCCCCGGGTAAATTCCGCAACTTTGCGCGCCGCCCCCCCGAACAAGCCAGCGGGCCGCGCACTACTACTTTTGTACCAAACGCTAGCACCTTGTCGCAACTTTACCCCTTCGACGGAACCATTCAGCACTACGCCTGGGGCGGATATTCCTACCTGCCAGAGCTGCTTCACCGGAACAACAAGGAACACGAGCCGTGGGCCGAACTCTGGATGGGCGCCCACCCGAAGGGGCCGGGTACCCTGCTGAACCGAGACGAGACACTGGATACCCTGATCGCCGAAGATCCCGCGCGCTACCTGGGCGACAAGGTTGCCGAGCGCTTCGACGATCGGCTGCCGTTCCTGTTCAAGATCCTGGACGTGCGCGAGATGCTATCCATTCAGGTACACCCCACCAAGCAGGCAGCCGAAGCGGGCTTCGCCCGCGAGGAGGCCAACGGGCCGGACCGCGACGCGCCCGACCGCAACTACCGCGACGATAACCACAAGCCGGAGCTGGGAGTAGCCCTTACCGATTTTTACCTGCTCCACGGGTTTCGCGACCCCGACGCCATCCGCCGCTCGCTGAAGGAGGTGCCCGGCTGGATCGGCCTCCTGCCCTCCTACGAAAACGAGGGACTGGAGGGCCTATACGCCCACGTGATGAATGCCGACCAGTCGGCGATCGACCGGCTCCTGCAGCCCCTGGTCGACGAGATCAAGGATGAGGACTACCCCAAAGACAGTCCCCGCTACTGGGCCCGGCGCGCCGTGGAACAGTACACCCGTGACGGCCACCACGACCGCGGCATGTTCTCCATCTTCTGGTTCAACCTTGTGAAGCTGTCCCCGGGTGAAGGCATCTACCAGGACGCCGGCATCCCCCACGCCTACCTGGAGGGGGTATGCATAGAGCTGATGGCCAACAGCGACAACGTACTGCGCGGCGGCCTTACGCCGAAGCACATCGACGTACCCGAACTGATGGACAAGACCCGCTTCGAGACCGTAGTACCCGACCCCCTCGATCCGGCCGACGGTCCGGGAGCGTGGCGCCACTTCCCTACCCCCGCCCCCGATTTTCGTCTGCTGCGCCGGGCGGCAGCGGCGGGTTCCACCGTATCGGTGGACAGCAGCGACGCGCCGGCAATTCTCCTGCTCCTGTCGGGCCGTGCCGAGGGCGATGGCGTAGACCTCAGCGAAGAACGGCGCACCGTATTTGTCCCCGCCGGCTTCCGCGGCAGCTTCACCTGCGTGGAGGACACCGTACTCTACCAGGCCACGGTGGGGGAAATAAAATAAAGGCTTGCCGGAATATCCGACAAGCCTCTCAACAGGAATGGTTCTACTCTATAGCCCTTGATCTAACGCAATAGCGTCACATCGCCAGAAAAAATCTGACTGCTTCCGTCGACAAAGTCGACTTCGGCGGCCCAGATGTAGACATTGCCTTGCAGGGGGCGCCCCCCCAGCGTTCCGTCCCAACCCGTCCCCTGCGTTCCCGCGGGGCAGTCGGTGCATTCGTAGACCACGGCGCCGAAGCGATTCATCACCCGGATGGACCGGATGCGCGTCACCGTGTTGCTCTTTACTTCGATGCCGAAGGTTTCGTTGTAGCCATCGCCGTTCGGGCTGAAGACATTGGGGGCGTAGATCCGGTCGGCGTAGGCGGCGTCCACGCGGACGAAGAGGGAATCCGAGGCCGTGCAGCCGTGCACGTCTTCCAGCATGACGCTGTAGCGGCCGTCCCGTATGGGGTAAGCGGTGGTGTATGCCGCGCCGGGATTATCAATGCTGTCGCCTACCCACTGCACCTCCGAGATGTTCCGCGGCGGCGTGACGGCCACCCGCAGGGGAATTTTATCGCCCAGACCGACCACCGTATCGATGCTTGCGGTACGGATCGCGGCGGTGAAAGCCGGGTGAATTGCTATGGCTACCGTGCTGTCGCGGGTACATCCGTTCTCCGACGTCGCGGTAACCCGCATGGTGTAGCGGCCCTCTTCCGGATAGGGCCGGTCGAGCGGTTCTGCTACCTCGCGGCCGTTGCCGTAGTCGATCCGCCAGCCGGTCAGGGGCCGGACGAGTTCCAGGCCGAGCTCCTCCCCCGCACAGCCGGCGGTGGGTACCCGGAAGTCGAGGGCGGCTCCGTTGTACTGTTCGATTTCGAGGTCGAAGCTGTCCCGTGCCGAGCAGCCGTTGGCCGCCGTCGCGGTAAGCCCTACCCGGTACTTACCCGGCTTTTCGTAGGCGTGGACCGGCGTTGCCTCCTGGGAGAACGTCCCGTCGCCGAAGTCCCAGTGCAGGCCGTAGGCCGCCGCCCCGGCATCGGGAGCGAAAACGAGATCCTGCCCGATGCAGTTGGCGTCCACGGCCGCAATGGCAAAGGAAGGGTCCGGCGCGGGCCGGATCGTGATCCGGCGGCGGAAGGTATCCCGGCCACAGAGGGCCGCGGCGAGCGTGATTTCGAAGGTGGTGTCCCGGTTGACCGCGTAGCGGTGTTGCAGTTGACCAAGGTCACCGACCGCCTGGGGGGTGGATCCGTCGCCCCAGTCCACGAAGCAGCGGGCGCCGGGGGTGGTGGCGTTGGTCAGCGTGACGTCTGCGGAGGAGCAGGCTTCCGGGTAGTCGATTCCGAAGGCGGCCCGGGTAGTGACCGGCAGGACGAAGATGGTATCCGCTACCGTCTGGTCGGGGCAGTTATCGTTCGATCCCCGCAGCGTGATCGGGTACTTGAGCACCTTATCGGTGGTATTCTTGAGGAGCAGATAGTCGGGCAGCGCGCCGGCCTGACGGCCGTCGGGGAAGGTCACCAGGAAATCTTTCGCGTTCACCGAGGTATTGGCCAGGTAGACCGTATCGTCGGAGCAAACGGTGTTGTTGTCGTTCAGTACGTCAAAGGAGACGCGGAACCGTTGGGGAAGCACGATGCCGAACGTATCGGCGCTGGTGTAGCAGGCGTTCATGACGCTCAGGTCCACGCCCAGCACTTCCGGCGCCAGCGGCCGCAGGAGATCCAGTTGCGGAGCCGGCTGCGTGCTGCGCTCGAGGTTGGTGAATACCCAGCGGTAGTCAAGGCCCGACGGTTGGTCGCCGGCCGAAAGGTCGATGGTTAGCGAATCGCAGGCGCTGCTGTCCACGGCGTAGGCAAAATCGATCACCGGGGGCATCAGGATCTCGATGCGTTGCTCGGTGGTGTCGGTACAGCTGCCCCCCGGAAAGGCCACTACCTGCTGGATAGTATACACGCCGGGCTCGGTGAACTGGAACTGCACCTTGTCCCGGTCGTTGATCACCTGTTTGGTTCCCAGCACGCGATAGCTGAGTGTCTTGGCCGTGGAGCGGTTCTCCAGCCGCACCGGGTTGAGGCCGGCGTACCGGGGGGCGGCGGATCCGTGTCCGCAGCTATCGGTCGTCACGGCGAAGCCGGCTTCCGGCAGGGGCTCGACGCGTACCGTCAGGGAATCCTTACCGCCGCAACGGCTGAGGCTTTGAAAGGCAATGCGGTAGTCACCCGGAGCCAAGTGGGCCGAGCGAAACACGTTTCCGGTCACGCCCGGGCCACGGTATTCCCCCGCCTGCAGTCCGAACAGGTCGATGCTGTCGCCAATACAGAGCCGGGGGTTGCCGGCCGTGTACTTCTCCTGCTGGATGACGAAGATTTCCAGCGGGTAGGGAAAGCCACAGCTATCGGTCACCAGGATCTCCGAGCGGCCGGCCGCCATATCGGGATGAAATTCGTTGTCGACCACCGCCGGACCGACGATGTGACTTACCTGGGCGGCGGGGGATATGTAGTCCAGCAGGGAAAACGAGGCGTCCGTCTCGCAGAGGGTATCCACGGCGCTAAGGTCGATGACCAGCCGGGCTCCGCTGCGGACCCGCACGGGTACCTGGACGGTGTAGCTTTCGCCGCAGGCATCCCGGCCGGTAGCGGTAAGCACGTGCTCGCCGACCTGGTCGAAGGTTACAGTCGGACACGCCGAGGCGGAATTACTGAAGTCAACGCCCGCCCGGTCCGCGCTCCACTCTATCACCTTGGGTTCCGGGGCGTAGATTACGTACTCGCACAGGTCGAGCGAGTACCCGGTACAGGTCACGATTTCTTCCAGCACCTGGACCGTTTGCCCCCGTTGGGTAGTCACGTCGAAGCTTTGCTCCTTGGCCGAGCAGTTGCTGTTCTTCGCACTCACCCGGATGGTATGGGTGCCCGCCCGTTCGTTGCGGATGGTGATAACGGGGTTAGGGTCGGCCGGATCGGAGAAGCTCACGGCTTCGGAATCACTCGACCAGGAAAACGAGGTAGCATGCTCCGACTGCAGGTTGGGAAATACCTGTACCACTTCGTCGCAGAGGGTGGTGGAGTCCACGCGGTACGTCAGGTCGATCTTCGGTTTGGCCGTAACCTTGATAATTTTCTCGAAGGCGTAGGTATTCGAGCACTTGTAGGTTGTCGCTTCCAGCCGCACGACGTAGGTGCCGGGTGCGGTGATGACGTGGCCTTTGTACTTCTTTTCGGTAGCGCCCTCGATCAGCTGGCCGTCGATGTACCACTGGTAGGACTGGACGAGTTCTTCGCTGCAGAGTTTGCCCTCGAAGTTCATCACGAACGGCAGGTCTCGGCAGCCGAGGTCACCGTGCTTAATGCCGACGATCGGGTTCGGTACCACCCGGAAATCGTAGGTCCCCTTCTGGTTGTCGCCGCGCTCGTCTACGCAGTCGAGCCGGGTCACGGTAAGGGCGGAGGCGTATTCGAAATAGCGCGACTGTTCGGTGGGCGGCGTGGGCTGGCCGGGGGGCGAGCCGCAATTGAAGAGGAACTTCTTGGACACGTTGACCGAAGTTTTCACGCCGGTGTAGGTGGTATCCGTACCATCGGGAAACTCAACGCGGTAGGTTCCTGCGGATTCTCCCAAGTTATGGATAGGAAATTCGACGGTGACAAAGCCGTCCTGATCGGCGCAGAAGGTGCTGGTGGGCGGCAGCAGGAAGGGGTCGCTCTGCGAACAGCTCGACTGGCCCGTAAGGGAGAGTGAAAGGGGGATCAGGCTTATGAGGAGAACTAGCTTAGTAAAGTTCAACATGCAAGACCAGGTTAAAAATCAATGCTACCGGGCCACCGCACACAGAACAACACACCTTGTCACCACCGATCAAGGGCGCGAGACAAGTTACCGGGACGCTAGGGCGTACCCGACTATGTATGTTCTGATGAGAGAGACGCTGGCTTAAATTGACCAGGAAAAAAATCCAGAATCAAGGCCCGGGGGCACTGCTTAGGATAACACGACGACCGGTTTCGGTCGCTTGCATCCATAGCGGTTTTTAACGTCCGATTATTGTTTGGGCGGACCCAAACTTTAGTATGGTTTACACTTTCGGCGGGGACGCAGGTGCCGTGACGTACCGTTTCCGGAGCTCCCTCCCCCCCACCGGCCGATCCGTCACCCTTAACTTAATACCTGGAAAACGCCAGGTGTAGCCGCTCCGGGAGCTGTCCCTGCTGGCTAACTTTGAGGTAGTCGTCATAGCTGCAGGCCACCAGGCGGTTCCGCTCCTCTCCGTTCACCTGCTCGACGGGGACCTGCACCCACCAGCGGTTGCTGCGGGCCGAACGCCAGAAGGTCAGGCGGTCCGTCACCTTACTGTCGACGACGTACTCAACCAGTCCCTCGGTCGTAGCGGGGAAATCACCCGCCCGGCGGCTGACGCCGTGGAGAAAATACCAGACGAGCTGCGCCTGGGCGGCCTCCGTGAGGGTACGTTCGCGTTCGGTACAGCCGTCGGGCGTGTACCCGTAAAGTCCGAAAGACGCGAGCCGGTCGCTGTTACCGCCATAGTAGACTACCTGGCCCGCTTCCTGCACGGTGAGGCCGGAGGGGCACCGGCCTCTTTGGGCCGGCGCCTCGGTGGCGCTGAGCGCGCTTAGGTCAAAAGCCAGGACATCGGCGTCGCGGATCGCGGGCTCGAGCTCGGAAAGCTGGCCCCGGCTCTGGCCCAACGTTACCCGTTCAAAGTGGCGGCGCAGGAACAGGCCGTCGAGCCGCGGGTCTACGAGGTGCCGCTGGGAGCCCAGATGAGCCAGGTGGAACGACGGGGACCGGTCGCGGTGCACGGCCGAATCCAGCACTGCCGGGCGACCTGCCCCCCCACCCTCCGGCCGCAGCCGGATTGTACTATCCACGTGGCACAGTCCGACCTGCCGGTTCAGTTCGGCGAACGCCAGGTACTGGGCCCGCAGCAGTTCGGTGGTGCCGCCCAGCACGACGGGCAACAGCCCGGAGGCAAAGCACTCCCGCAGGAGGGGGATCGTAAACTCTACCGTTTGCTTGCGCAGGTTGCCGAGGTCCGTCAACGGAAGGACTCCGAAGTCCCAGGCGTAGGCGTGCAGGTGACGCCGGATGCCATCGGCCGCCGCGGCCGATGCACCGATCAGGGCGAAGCGCGCAGCCTGCGGCGGCGTCGCGGACAGCCGGTGCCCGAGGGCGTAGCCCGGCAGGTCGGCCACCGGCGGTGGCGGGGGAGTAAGCCAGTTTGTGTACATTTCCACTGGGTGGTAAAGGTAAAGAAAGGGGGTGGTTGTACTAAACAACTGCTACCTTTGATCGATATACACAGGATAGGATCCAAACCCATACTCCATTTTAACAGCAAGAAAAATCGTTATGTTAAGACTTAAATTTTCCCTGTCTGCCGTGCTCCTATGCTTATGCGGTGCGCTGGCAGCCCAGGGAACTCCGCTTCCCGACACAGATGATCCCGAGGTGACGACTACCGTGGGCCTGACCTCGGAAGCTCCGACCAACAAGCGCGATCAACCCTCGATGCTGGAAATAGGTATTACGCCCTACTACTCTTGGCTATCAAGCGACGTGACCTCCAAGGCAGGCTACGGCGGTGGTATCCACCTGCGCAAATCCCTGGATCACCTGTTCTCCCTGCGCGTTGACGGAATGTTCGCCCGCAGCCGTGGCGATAACGAGTCCGGCGATAACTCCAACAACCGCCGCTTTGAGTCCAACTGGGTCAGCGGTACGGCCTACGGGGTCATTACGATGAATAACTTCACCTTTAAGGGCGACATCCGGGATGTCAACCTCTTCCTCATGGCGGGCGCCGGTGGAAACTGGTTCGCCACCGAATACCAGCGTCCCAATACGCCCTTCGAAGAGAACCGCAACGGAGAGATCGACCAGGAGTTCCGCACCCACTTCTCCTTCGGGGTAGGCTTCACCTACCGCGTCAGCCCCCGGTTCAACATCGGCGTGGAGTACCAGACGTTTGTCCCCCTCGGCAACCGAGCTGACCTCCTCGACGGCTACGCCGTAGGAAACTTCCGCGACGTACAGAACGTAGGCGGTATCTCCTTCAACTTCAACCTCGGTAATCCCGAGACCCACACCGAGCCCCGCTACTGGACCAACGCCTTCACCCCCGTGAAGGAAGACATCGCCACCCTGAACCGCCGGGTCGACGAAGCCACCACCGACTCGGATGGCGACGGTATCCCCGACAACATGGACCAGGAGCCCAACACGCCCGCCGAAGCCACCGTCGACAGCCGTGGACGCACCCTCGACAGCGATGGAGACGGCGTACCCGACTACCGCGACCAGGAGCCCTTCTTCCCGCCGCGGGAAACAGAGCGGGTCGACGAGAACGGTGTCGTCATGGAGCGCATCGACGCACCCCTCAGCGAATCGGAAGTACAGGGCATGATCGACAACAGCATGAACGATGCGATGGAGCAGATCAACAACAACAACCGCACCCGCATCAATATGGAGGGCGGCGCTATCTACCTGCCCATGATCACCTTCCCCCTGAACGGCGCGGAAGTGACCTACGACGACTACGGCGTGCTGGCCAGCATCGCCCGCGTGATGCAGGCCAACCCAGGCATGACGCTGATCGTCCGCGGCTACACCGACCAGACCGGTGACCCCGACTACAACCAGCGCCTCTCCTACCGTCGCGCCCTGAACGTGATCAACCTGCTGGTCGACAACAACGGCATCGCCCGCGACCGCCTGATCCTGCAGTACCGTGGTGAAGACGAGGCCATCGTCCCCCGTGACCTCAGCAAGGTGAACCGCCGCGTCGAGTTCCTTACCGGCATCCCCAATGCCACCGAGGATCCCGCTCCCGAAGGCGTAGACACCGACGGAGGCAACTAAAGCACTCCCGCCATTGCCTCGTGCGAAGGGCCGACCGGGTAACTCCGGCCGGCCCTTCGTCGTGTACGCAAAGACGCCCGGCCCGCATAGTGCGGACCGGGCGTTCAAAATTTCGCTCTGTAAATCAACTCGATGCCCCTTTGACACCGCTCACCGGCAAAACGTGGCCCCGCAGGCAGAGTTATTTACCTTTGTGTTACGCCACGCCCCGATGAAGTACTTCCCCGTTGTCCTTTTGTTGTTTCTCTCCGTTCACCTCCGTGGCCAGCAAACGCAGGACATCTCCGGCACCTGGAGCGGACTGCTCCTTCAGAACGAGGGGGGCTTTGCCGACCGGTTCGAATTGTTCTTCAACCTCGAGCAGATCGGACTCAGCCTGAAGGGCACCGCCTTCGTAAAGCTCGGTGAGTTACAGGCAGAGATGAAACTGAGTGGTTTTCAGACGCCGGACGGCAGCTGGAGGATCTCGGAAATCGGGATCCTGCGAAACAACAAGGCCGGTCTGCAGGTATCGTGGTGCCTGAAAGAGTACGATCTGCGCGTGGACTACCACGACGGGGAATTGATCCTGACCGGCCCCTGGTGGGGCAACAGCGAATACGGCCCCTGCGTCCCCGGCTCGATCACCCTGCGGCGGAGCAGGTTGAAGGTGGCATCACTGCTCCTCCGCGGCGAGGACGCCGTTGATGTCAAGGCGCATAGCCATGTCCATTACCGTAACCACCCCCTCGACCGGCGCGGCGGCATCCGGAGCGATGAGCATGCTATAGCCCTGACCGGCCTGTCCCTGCAGACGGTTTTCTAGCTCCCCCGCGTCGATCCGACGATCATTGAAGTAGAAGGCACCGGACGCGTCGATACGCACTTCGTCGAGGCGCTCGGTATCCGGGCTGGGCGGCGTGTCGGAACGGCCCGGCATTTTGAGGTTGAGGGCGTTCGGTGCGACTACCGTGGAGGTAAGCATAAAGAAGATCAGCAACAGGAAGATGATGTCCGTCAGGGACGACATGTTAAATTCCGCGCTAACCTTTGATCGTTTCTTGAGTGCCATGGGTGTTGCGCGCTTTATCCGTTGATGGGTTGGGTAGCAATGATCGCGCGGGCCCGGCGACGGGCCGCGAGATTCATGATCGGCGTGATGCGGCTGAAGGGAACCCCGGTTTCCGCCACGATCGTGACGGTGGCCTGCTCCTGGTTATTGGTTTGCTCGAGGGCATCGTTGAGGGCGGCCAGCACGGACGCCTGGGAAACCGTCACGTTGTTAACGCGCAGCGCGCCACTCTTCTCCAGTTCCACGACGATGTTGGTCGGCGCTACCGTCTGGCTATCCGATTTCGGCAGGTCGAAGGGACGGATCTGCACGAAGTTCGAGGTGAGCATAAAGAAGATCAGCAACAGGAAGATGATGTCCGTCAGGGAGGACATGTTAAATTGGGCATTGGCCCGGTTCGATCGTTTTAATCCCATGTGCTGTTGCGTTTAGCGGCCGGTCGGAAGAACGGATCAGCCGGGCTCTTGGAGCAGGTCCATGAATTCGGTGGTCGAGCGTTCCATCTGGTACACGACGCGCTCCACCTGAGCGACCAGCAGGTTGTAGCCGACGAAGGCCAGGATACCGATAAATAGTCCGGCCGCCGTGGTAAGCAGGGCGGAATAGATGCCTCCGGCCAGTACGTCGGGCGTGATGTTCTGGGCGTTGGACATCTCGTAGAAGGCGTTGATCATCCCCGTCACGGTGCCGAAGAACCCGATCATGGGTGCCGCACCGGCGATGCTGGCCAGCGTACTCAGTCCCTTTTCCAGCCGGAAAACCTCGAGGTTACCGACGTTCTCGACGGCAGCGTCGATGTCGCGTAGCGGCCGCCCAATGCGCTGCAAGCCCTTATCGACCATCCGGGCGACCGGACTGTCGGTGGTGCTGCAGAGGGCCCGGGCGTTGGCCATATTGCCGGCCGATATCTCCCGGCGGATCCGCTCCATAAATCCTTCGTCGTCGGCCCCGGCCGCCTTGATGGTTATGTACCGCTCGGAAAAGATGTAAAGTCCGATGATGAATAGAACGATCAGGATGCCTACGATGATCATGGTCAATACCCCGGACTCCAGGAGCACGTCGAGCAGACTCTCGCTGGCAACGGCGGGTTCCGTGGATTCAAGGGTCAGGTCGCCCTGCGCTTGCAGGAGTAGAAGAAAGCTATTCAGGAACATGCGGGAGTCTTTAGCGCCTGCTTAACGCAGTCCGGCGCGGGGATATGTTGGGTAACGGCGCACAAATGTAAAAAATTTGACCCGTCGCGTGCTTTGCGGAAATCCGCCGCCGCTTCGCCATCCGCCGCGGGTGAATATCTTTGCTCCTCAATCTTCGCCCATGCGTTTGCTTTTCCCCGGACTTATTCTGGTCCTGCTTATCCTGGCCTGCGGCCCCGACGACCGCGCCGGCTACCGGTCGCTCGACCTGACCCAGTACAATATCCCCGTAACCATTCAGGCCCCCGACAGCGCGCAGGTCGTCTCCACCACCCTCTCGGGCGTGATGGACGACGTGACGATCAAGAGTCCCGCCGACCGCTACGCCGTGCAGGTACTCGCCAGCGACGCATCCACCAACGACATGGCCCGGCTGAAGGCCGACGAGGTCGAGCTGGTACGGGGCAACCGGTACTTCGAGCGCATCGTCACGGAGGAGCCGCAGGGGTTCATCTTTGAGAATAAGATTGACACCTCCAGTGCCTACGGGTTTCGCTACATCATCTACCGGGGCGACCGGGAGATCGTTTTTCAAAATTCCTTCGACGGCGTTTTCTCCCTCGCGGAGGTAGAGAACATGTACGAGAGCGTCAAACCGGTACAGCAATGAACGTAAGCATCATCCTCCGCGGCATGGCCATGGGCATCGCCGAAGCCATTCCCGGCGTAAGCGGCGGCACCATCGCCTTCATCACCGGCATCTACGAGCGCTTGCTTCAGTCTATCGGCTCGATTCTCGGCACTACCGTAGCCGGCACCTTCCGGCGCGAAGGCTTCCGGCCGGCCTGGCGCGCCGCCGACGGCGCCTTCCTCCTGCAACTCGCGGGCGGCATGGTGGTCGGCCTCGGCTTCGCCGTGGTGGTCATCGCCTGGCTGCTGGAGAATTACCCTACCGTGGTGTGGGCGTTCTTTTTCGGTCTCATCATCAGCTCGGCGATCTACGTCGGCCGGCAGATCCACCGGTGGAGCCCCACCGTCGTTACCCTGCTCATCGTGGGGGCGGTGGTGGCCTACCTGCTCACGACCATCAACCCCCTGGCCGGCAGCACCTCCCCGATCATCGTCTTCTTTTCCGGGATGATCGCCATTTCCGCCCTCATCCTGCCGGGGGTGTCCGGCAGCTTCATTCTCGTACTGCTTGGCATGTACACGGTGGTATTCGGGGCGGTACGCGGACTGGCTACCGGTGAGGATGGCGCCATCCTCACCGTACTCTGCTTCGGGGCCGGTTGCCTGATCGGCCTGGCGGCCTTCGCCAAGTTGCTGACCTGGACCTTCAAGACCTATCCGGACCCCACCTTCGCTATCCTCACCGGCTTCATGATCGGCTCGCTCAACAAGTTGTGGCCCTGGCGCAATGCCATCACCACCCGCGTCGATAGCAAGGGGGAGCTGGTACCCGTACTTGAGGCCAACGTGCTGCCCGGAAATTACACGGGCATCGACAACGTTCCCGACCCGCCCTACGTACTGGCCGTCATTCTTTCCGTCATCGCGGGACTGGCCATCGTATTCCTGCTGGAAGCCAGCGCAAGCAGCAAGGAGGCCACCGATCCCTACGCCGGAGAACCCTGATCCGCCCAACGCATCGCCATGCCCACCTACGGCCTTATTGGCTACCCCCTCTCCCATTCCTTCAGCCGGGGCTACTTCACCGAGAAGTTCGCCGCGCTCGGCATAGCGGCGAGCCACCGCTACCTCAATTTCGAACTCCCATCCGTGGATCAATTCGGGGAAATTCTGGATGAGTACCCCGATCTGCGCGGCTGTAACGTGACCATCCCTCACAAGCGGGCGATCGTCGGACAATTGGATCACCTCGACCCGGTAGCCGCGCGCATCGGCGCGGTGAATACCGTGCGGCGCGCGCCCGACGGCACCACTACCGGCTTCAATACGGACTACCTGGGCTTCCGCGACGATCTCCTTCGCCAGCTACGGGCCGGGGGCCGCCCAAGCGATCTGGCCGGGCAGCACGCGCTCGTACTCGGCACGGGTGGGGCGTCGCTGGCCGTACGGGAGGCATTACGTGAACTGGGGGTCACGCCGCAGTACGTCAGCCGTACCGCCGGCGCTGATGTCCTGAACTACGGGGATATCACCCCCGACGTATTGGCGGCACACCGGCTTATCATCAACACCACGCCCCTGGGGATGCATCCCCGGGTAGAGACGGCTCCCGAACTGCCCTACGGGGCACTTACTCCCGATCACTTCTGCTACGATCTGGTGTACAATCCCGCCGAAACGCGCTTCATGCAACTGGCCCGGGGCGCGGGCGCAGGTGCGGCGAACGGTCTGGGCATGCTGCACCTGCAAGCCGAGGCCGCCTGGGCTATCTGGAACGGCGAATAATTGCGATATTCCGCGGTTCACTAACCGTCTCCGATTGTGCGCCTGCTCACTTTACTGTTTTTGTGTCTCCTCTGCACCTGCCTCCCGGCCCAGGACCTTTCCGTGTTTGAGGGCTTTACCGATCACGCGGTGCTCCAGCGAAATATGGACCATCCGATCTGGGGATGGGACCGGCGCAACCGCAAAATCACCCTCCGACTGGATGAGCAGACCCTGACCACGCGCACCGACCGCGACGGGCGGTGGGAGGCGGTACTCCCCCCTACCCCGGCGGGCGGACCGCATACAATCACGATCTCCGACGGCCGCAGTGAGATTACGCTTACGGACCTCTATTTCGGCGACGTATACCTCCTGTCCGGGCAGTCCAACATGGAATGGCGGCTGGCCCAGTCGGACCCCGACAGCGTCCGCGCGCGCGCCATCGCCGACCCGTTGATCCGGCAGCTGCTTGTTGCCAAAACGTCAGAGAGCAGTCCCGCCGCCCACCTGCCGGTAGCGGAAGACTGGAAGCCCGGAACGGCCGACGAGCTGGCCGACTTCAGTGGCGTAGGCGCCTATTTCGCGCACTATCTCCGGGAAGGAGGGGTCGCCGTACCCATCGGGCTCCTGCACTCCAGCTGGGGCGGAAGCAGGATCGAACCCTGGCTGCCAGCGGAGGCCGTGGGCAGCGAGGCAAACGCCGACGCCGCCCGGCGCCGGGCGGAAGACGAACGGGCCGGTGCGGCCGTAATGGAATTCTACCGCGCCGCCTTCGGTGATACCGACCCGCCCCGGGAAGACCGGGGTACGGAGCAAGGCTGGCTCGCTGACGCTACCGACCTGACCGGATGGTCCCCAATGGAACTGCCGGGCCTGTGGGAGAGCAAGGGATATACGAATATCGACGGCGTCTTCTACTTCCGGCGCACCTTCGAACTCACCCCCCAACAGGCAGCAGGGGCCGCGACCCTGTCCCTGGGTCCCATCGACGACAGCGATCTCACCTACCTCAACGGCCACGAGATCGGGGCGACCGAAAACGCCTACTCCGAGCCGCGCAGCTACCGCATCCGGGCCGGGGTACTGCGGGCGGGAACGAACCACCTGGCGATCCGCGTGACCGACACCGGCGGCGGCGGTGGACTATTCGGATCACCGGATGACCTGTACCTGGAGACCGCGACGGGCGATCGCCTTCCGCTGTCCGGCACCTACCGGTACCGGATCGGCGCCTTCCGGCCAGGGACGCAGGGGGCCAATCAGGTTCCGACCCTGCTCTACAATGCCATGATCCACCCCCTCGAAGCCTGGCCCCTGACCGGGGTGCTGTGGTACCAGGGAGAGTCTAACACCGGACCCGCCGATGCGCCCCGCTACGCCGACCAGATGCGAACGCTGGTGGGCGCGTGGCGCGAACAATTCGCCGCCCCCGACCTGCCCTTCTACTGGGTACAGCTGGCCAACTACATGGACGCTCCCACGAAACCTGACGCCCCCGGCTGGGCCTTGCTGCGCGAGCAGCAGACCGAGGCCCTGGACGTGCCCCAT
The DNA here is from genome assembly GCF_003390915.1 of Lewinella sp. IMCC34183. Taxonomy (GTDB): domain Bacteria; phylum Bacteroidota; class Bacteroidia; order Chitinophagales; family Saprospiraceae; genus Neolewinella. Next base: position 534,937 of record NZ_QMEM01000001.1, read on the forward strand.
ACCGGACAAGCGGTGATCATCGATATCGGGGAGGCCGGGGACATTCACCCAAAGAACAAGTGGGAGGTGGGCCGCCGCCTCTCGCTCCACGCGCTGCGCGATATTTACGGCCGCGACGTGCAGGCCAGCAGCCCGGTCGCCGATCGGCTGGAAACGCACGGCCGGTACGCCACGGTCCACTTCCGCGAAACGGGTGGCGGACTTACGTTAAATCAGGATACGGAAGAGCGGTACCCCCTGGTCAAGTCGTTAGCCGTACAGGACGACAGCGGTACCTGGCACTGGGCGGTGGGTACCCTGGACCCTTCCGGAACCGCCGTGACCATACTCAACCCCGCCGAAAGGGAAATTCGCACGGTACGTTACGCCTGGTCCGATAATCCGGAGGATGCCAACCTGTTCAGCGCCGAAGGCCTACCGGTCACCCCCTTCGAACTCACCGCCGGCAAAAAACGGTAAGAGCCGCTTGTCGTAGATTGCCCCCTTGGAACTTACCACCTCATACCGGAGCATTTGGAAAGTCAGCATTCCCATAATCATCGGCAGTGCCGCCCAGAACGTGGTGGCGATGACGGATTCGGTCTTTCTCTACTACCGCAGTGAGGATGACTTTGCCGCCATCGGCTTCGTTGCGGCCTTCTACATCATCGTGGCCGCCATCGGCTTCGGATTCAGCCGGGGCGGCCAGATTCTGATCGCCCACTACGTCGGCAAGGACAAGCCCGAATCGGTGGGCCGCTCGTTCTACAGTACGGTCTATTTCGAGTTGGTGCTCGCATTGGCGGTCTTTCTGTTCATGACCTACGGGGCGTACTGGCTTTTTGCCCTGTTTGTCGACACGGACGTTATTTTCTACAAGTCCCTGGAGTACCTGGATACCCGCAAATGGGGGGTATTCGCGAGTTACCTGGGCGTGGCCTGCATCGCCCTCTACACCGGCATCGCGCGACCCGTTTTTTTGGTGATCGATACCGTCATCCTGGCCGTCACGAATATCTTTCTCGACCGGGCCCTCATTTTCGGGATGTACGGTTTTCCGGAGATGGGCATCGCCGGGGCCGGCTTGGCGAGCACCATTGCGGAGTACGTGGCCCTCATCGTATTCGTGATCTATATGGTCTTCGACCGGCAGAACCGGCAGTACTCCATGGGTAAGCTGCCCGGCTGGGACCGTAAGCTCATCCGCGAGATCGTCGGGCTCTCGGTGCCGATCGTAGCCATGTCGGTGGTGGGCCTCGGCAGCGGATTCTTCTTCTTCGGGTTGGTCGAGAACTTCGGGGAACGCGATCTCGCGGTCACCAACATCGTCCGCATCGCCTACCTCATTCTCAGCATACCGACCTGGGGCTTCTGCACCGGGATCAATACCCTCGTCAGCTACTTCGTCGGCCGCAACGAACGCTACAAGGTCAAGGTGGTGCTGTGGAAGACCGCCTACCTGTGCCTGGCGGTCACCCTGCTGATGGGCCTGCCCATCATTCTGTTTCCGCGGCAGATGCTCTACCCCATTCTCGGCAGCGAGCGGGCCTACCTGATCCAGGCCGCCTACCCGGTCTTCTGGGTACTGCTGGGCATCCTGGCCACCTTCAGTTTCGGTAGCATCTTTTTCAACGGGCTCATCGGAGCCGGCCAGACCAAGAAAGCACTGCTCTATCAGAGTATTTGCGCGGTGGTGTACATGGTGCTGGTCTTCATCGTGGTGCGCAGCGGCTGGGGCAACCTCACCGCCGCCTGGAGCGTCGAGATCGTCTACTGGGTGCTGATGTTTATCCTTAGTTACCAGCACTTTCAGCGTGGCCGCTGGCGGACCCACCCGGACCCGCTAAAACATGTGCGGAGTCGTGACAGCCGGGAGGAGGTTCCCCGGCCCCAGTAACTAAAACGGGCCGCGCGGAAGATCCGCGCGGCCCGTACTGTCTGTAGTAGGCGGTTGTAATCGGTAGTCGACTAGCTTGCTTCCAGGGCGGCCGCACCACCGACAATCTCGAGGATCTCGTTGGTGATCGCCTCCTGACGTGCTTTATTGTAGCTGATGCGGAGATCACGCAGCAATTCCTGGGCGTTCTCGGTGGCCTTGTCCATGGCGGTCATCCGCGCGCCATGCTCGGAAGCGTGGGTATCGAGAAGCGCTGCCTGAAACTTGGTTTCTAGGATACTGGGTACCAGGTACGCCAGGAGTTCTTCCTTACCGGGCTCGAAGATGTAGTCGGCGCGGTAGTGGTGGGCGGGTGCCGCACCCTCCGTAGTGTCTACGTCGGCGAGGATCTCTTCTACGGGCAGAAATTGCTCGCTCACGGCGTACTGGACGGCGGCATTCTTGAAACTGGCGTAGGCGATGTACACCTTGTCGTAGCGGTTGACCCGGAACCGGTCCATGATCAGCTGGGGAACTTCTTTGGTGTTGTCGAAGCTCAGGTCATCGAACAAGGTCTGGAAGTCGTTGATGACGCGTACGTTTTCGCGCTTACCGTAGTGCTTGCGGAAATACTCCGCGCCCTTACGGCCGATGACGATGATGTCGAGCGAACCGCTGAGCTGCCCCAACTGCTTGATGCTGGACTCGGCGGCCTTGATCACGTTGGTGTTGAAGGCTCCGGCGAGCCCCCGGTTGGAGGTGACGACCACGACACAGGCATTGACCACCGGCCGCACCTGGTTGAAGGTGGTGCTGGCGTCGCCTTCCAGGTTGGTGAGGATGTTGCGGAGCATCTCGTCGAGCTTGTCGGCGTAGGGGCGCAACTCCGTGATCGCCTGCTGCGCGCGGCGCAGCTTGGCGGCGGAGACCATCTTCATCGCGCTGGTGATCTGCTGGGTATTCTTGACCGAGCGGATGCGTTCGCGTACTTCCTTGAGGTTTGCCATGGGGGAGGGTTAGTGGCCTGCGGTAGGACCGGGTCGTTACTTCTTAAACTGCGGGGTGAGTTCCTTTGCCAGGGACTCCAGCTTCTGCAAGTCCTCGTCCTGGTACTTCTTCGCGCGGAAGTTTTCCAGTACTTCGGGGTACTTGCGGCCGAGCTCGCCGAGGTAGAGGCTCTCGAATTCCTTCACGCGCTCGACGGGCACGTCGCGCATCAGGTTCTTGGTGCCGAGGTAGATGATGGCGACCTGCTTTTCTACCGGTACGGGGCTGTACTGGGGTTGCTTCAGGATCTCCACGTTACGCTTACCCTTGTCGAGGATGGCCATCGTGGAGGCGTCCAGATCGGAGCCGAACTTAGAGAAGGCCTCGAGTTCCCGGTAGGAAGCCTGGTCGAGCTTCAGCGTACCCGATACCTTCTTCATGGGCTTGATCTGGGCCGATCCCCCTACCCGCGATACCGATACACCGACGTTGATGGCGGGGCGGATACCGTTGTTGAAGAGGCTCGATTCGAGGAAGATCTGTCCGTCCGTGATGGAGATCACGTTCGTGGGGATGTAGGCGGAGACATCACCGGCCTGTGTCTCGATGATGGGTAGGGCGGTTAGCGATCCGCCACCCTTTACGATGCCCGCTTCGCTGAGGCTGGGGGGCAGGTCGTTCATGGTCTGTGCGATGGCGTCGTCGTTGATCACCTTGGCGGCGCGCTCCAGGAGGCGGCTGTGGAGGTAGAAGACGTCACCGGGGTAAGCCTCGCGTCCCGGGGGGCGACGGAGCAGGAGGGAAACCTCGCGGTAGGCAACGGCCTGCTTCGAGAGGTCATCGTAGACGATCAGTGCGGGACGACCGGTATCGCGGAAGTACTCCCCGATGGCCGCACCGGCGAAGGGAGCGTAGAACTGCAGCGGCGCGGGCTCGGAAGCGGAAGCCGCAACGATGATGGAGTAATCCATGGCACCGTTCTCCTCCAGGGTCTTGGCGATCTGGGCTACGGTGGAGGCCTTCTGGCCACAGGCTACGTAGATGCAGTAGACGGGCTCACCGCGCTCGTAGAACTCGCGCTGGTTGATGATGGTGTCCACGGCGATGGCCGACTTACCGGTCTGGCGGTCACCGATGATGAGCTCCCGCTGGCCGCGGCCGATGGGAATCATGGCGTCGATAGCCTTTACACCGGTCTGCAGCGGCTCGTTCACCGGCTGACGGTAAATAACACCGGGGGCCTTACGCTCCAGGGGCATGTTGTAGGTGGTACCGGCGATGTCGCCTTTACCGTCGATGGGCTGACCCAGGGCGTTGACCACTCGACCGACGAGGCCTTCGCCGACCTGGATCGAGGCGATACGGCCGGTCCGCGAAACGCGGCTGCCCTCGTGGATACCGGTGGGCGTACCCATGAGAACGACACCTACGTTATCCTCCTCCAGGTTGAGAACGATAGCTTCGGTACCGGTTTCGAAGGTGACCAGCTCACCGGCCTGTGCGTTGTTGAGTCCGTATACACGGGCAATTCCGTCACCGACCTGCAGTACGGTGCCGTACTCCTCCAGCTCGGTGGCCGTATCGAATCCCGAAAGCTGTTGCTTCAGGATTGCGGAGATTTCGTCAGGTTTTACGTCAGCCATGGTTATATGATCTTGTAGTATAGATTGATGGGCCGGCTGAAAAGGTCAACCCGGCCGGAGGGACGGCCGCGGGGGCTAGCCGGCCAGTTGAGTTTGGTAAAGATTGGGTTTGCGCAGCTCGTCCTTCATATTCTTAAGCTTGTGCGCGACGCTGGCGTCGTAGACTTGCCCGTCGAATTCCAGGATGAAGCCACCGATCAGCTCGGGGTCGATCTGCGTGTGCAGCTCGATCTCGGATTCGGTCTTGCCGCCGCTGATGAGCTCCTGCTTGATGGCGCTGAGGGTTTCGGCGGAAAGGGGGGCAGCGCTGGTGAGCGTCACCGTGGAGATGTTCTTCAGCCGCTTGTACTGCTCGTTGAATTCCCGGAGGATGCCAAGCATGTCTACTTCCCGCCCTTTGTCGATGAGCAGTTTTACGTAGAGCCGGGTCAGCTGGTCGGCGTTGGCCCGCTCGAGGAGCTGGGTCAGTACCGCCTGTTTCTTGCTGGGGGCCACCACGGGGCTGGTCAGCAGCAGGGCGAAGTCGCGGTTGGCGCCCATGGCCAGCAGGGTATCCACGTCGGCCTTGATCTCCTCCAGCTGATTGCGTTCCTGGGCGAGTTCGATAAGGGACTGAGCGTAGCGTGCCGCTACTCGGGGATTGGTCATGGGTGGCTTAGTTTAGGTCGCGAACCAGTTCGCGTACGAAAGCTTCCTGGTTGGCGTCGCTTTTGAGGTCCTTCTGCAGGATCTTTTCGGCGATCTCGATCGCCATGGTGCCTACTTCCTTCTTCAGGTCGACCATGGCGGCCTTGCGCATATTATCGATGTCGCGCTTGGCGTCGCTGGCCACTTTCTGGGCGGCCTCGCGGGCTTCGTTCTTCGCGGCGGAGATCATCTCCTTACTCTGCTTTTCGGCTTCGCCGATGATGCGGGTCCGCTCTTCGCGGGCCTCGATCAGTAGGCGCTGGTTTTCGTCGGCCTGGGCCTGCATCTCCTCACGGGCGCGCTTGGCCTCGTCGATGCTGGTCTGGATTTCCTCGTCGCGACGGCGCAGGGCCTTTTGGATGGGTTCCCAGGCCAGGCGGCCGAGAATGAAGTACAGCGCGAGGAAGATAATGACGGTCCAGAAGATCAATCCGAGATCGGGCTTCAGCACGTTGAAATCGACGAGTAGGAGCGTAGACATTATATGAGGTTGTTTAACAACGAATCAGTCAAAGATTAAAGTAAGCCGGCAGCGCTGCCAAGCGCAGTTCGCTACCGGCTTTTGGTGTGGCCTGGACGGCGCCGCTGCTAAAGCAGCTTGTCCAGCAGGCCTACGATGATCGCGAACAGCGCGGCACCCTCTACGAAGGCGGCGGTAAGGATCATGGCACTACGAATATCGGCGGCGGCTTCGGGCTGGCGGGCGATGCTTTCGGTGGCTTTGCTACCGATAAGTCCGATTCCGAGTCCAGCGCCAAGGGCGGCGATACCTGCTCCAAGAGCTCCCATGTTGAATGATTTAAATGGGTAAATAAAATTCTTACTATTTCTTAGTCGGCTGCGGTGTGCATGCCGGTCACGGCACCGCCCATCACGCCGCCTTCGGCGACTTTTTCCTCTCCGTGGTGGCCGGCCTCATCGTGGTGGTGGGCATCCTCCACGGCGGCACCGATGTAGCTGGCCGAAAGGATGGCGAAGATGAAGGCCTGTACGAAGGCCACCAGCAACTCGATGCAGTTCATGAACAGCGTGAAGGCAACTGCCACCACGGCTCCCGCACCGGCACCGATTACGCTTTCTCCATTGTTACCGAAAATGAAGATCAGGCTGATCAGGCTCAGGATGATGATGTGCCCGGCCGTGATGTTGGCAAACAGACGCACCATCAGCGAGAACGGCTTGATCACCAGTCCGAGGATCTCCACCGGCGTGAGGATGAATACCTTGATGAGGGCCGGCACGCCGGGCATCCACAAGGTATGCTCCCAGTAGTGGCGGTTGCCGTGCACGTAAGCCACGATGGCGGCAATCACCGCCAGGGCCATGGTTACCGCCAGGTTGCCCGTGACGTTGGCGCTGCCCGGGAAAATGGGTACCAGTCCGAGCAGGTTCGCGAACAGCACGAAGAAGAAGATCGTCATGATGAAGGGCTGGAAGCGCTCGTAGTGCTTCTCCCCGATCATCGGAATGGTAATCTCATCACGCAAGAACACGAAGAACGGCTCCATGAGGCTCTGGATACCACTGGGCGCCTTCCCGGCGTTCTTCTTGTAGCCGCGGGCTACGCGCCACCAGAGGAGAATGAGCAGTACGGCGGCCAGCAGCATCGTAAAGACGTTCTTGGTGATGCTCAGGTCGTAAAAGCTGGTGATGCCACCGCCGAGCAGCCCGCCGTCGCCCACCGAGGGGGCGTCCAGGGTGTAGCGCTCGCCGTCGATCAGGGCACTGTACACGTCGCGGGTCTTGCCGTCAATTTCGGTAGATGAGTGTGCGATACACTCGACCACGTGGTGGCCCTCCATCAGGTCAGCCGGAGCGTCGGTAAGCCGGTTGATCCGGCCGTGGTTCATCACGTATCCGTCGACGGCCGTCTGCCCGTGGTGGAACATGCTGCTCAGACCGAACGTAAATCCGTGGTCCGGAGCGTAAAGAATGACCGGCAGGGGGAAGGTGAAGTCACCGACAACGTGGAATTCGTTCGCGTCGGCGATGTGGTGGAGAATTACCCCGGCGGGGTCGTATTCGTCGTGGGATCCGCATTCGATCTCCGGGCTGTGGTGGTCCGCAGCCGATCCGTGATCGTTCACGGACTGGGCGTCAACCGTACCGAACCCGAAGCAAAACGTTAAGAGGAAGACTAAGCGAACCGTGAGCGTCATAAGTTGGGGGGGGTTAAGCAATCCCTCAAATGAGCCGCAAAGGTAGGCAAATTCCGTTTATCCTGCTAACGTTTGCTAGGTTTTGTATCGGGTGAGTTGTAGCGGGTATCTTGTAGCTTGTAGTTTGTAATGGGTAGTCTGTAGCGGATAGCGGCACTACGCGCTACAAGCTAATCGCTACAGGCTACCCTCTCCACCTACAATTCCAGGTCAGCGCCGATTTCCTCGTGCCATTCCAGCCCGTGCTTGCCCAGTACGTCCAGGAAGGGGTCGGGATTGAATTGCTCCACGTTGAAGACGCCGGCACCTTCCCACTTGCCCTGCAGCAGCATCATGGCACCCGTCATGGCGGGTACGCCGGTCGTATAGCTTACGCCCTGGGCGCGGGTTTCCTTAAAGGCCCGTTCGTGGCTGCAGTTGTTCCAGATGTAGTAGGTCTGCTCCTTGCCGTCCTTGATCCCGCGGATGCGACAGCCGATGCTGGTCTCGCCGCTGTAGCCCTCGCCCAGTCCGCCGGGGTCGGGCAGCACGGTCTTCAGGAATTCCAGCGGGATGATCTCCGTTCCCTTGTGGTTAACCGGCTCGATGCCCGCCATCCCGATGTTCTGGATCACCCGGAGGTGGGTCAGGTACTCGTCGCCGAAGGTCATCCAGAAGCGGGCACGCTTGAGGGTCGGAAAATGCTTCACCAGGCTTTCGAGTTCCTCGTGGTAGAGTACGTAGCTGGGCTTGGGACCGATGTCCGGGTAATTCAGGTCCTTGCGGATGCTGAAGGCCGGTATCTCTACCCACTCCCCGTTCTCGTAGTACTTCCCGGGCTGGGTGATCTCGCGGATGTTGATCTCGGGATTAAAGTTGGTCGCGAAGGCCTTGCCGTGGTCGCCGGCGTTGGCGTCGACGATGTCCAGGTAATGGATCTCGTCGAAGATGTGGGCCGCCGCGCGGGCCGTAAAGATGCTCGTGACGCCGGGGTCGAAGCCGCAGCCCAGGACCGCCGTCAGCCCCGCGGCCTTGAACTTGTCGTGGTAGGCCCACTGGTGGCTGTACTCGAACTTGGCCTCCTCCTTCGGCTCGTAGTTGGCGGTATCCAGGTAGTGTACCCCCGCTTCCAGGCAGGCGTCCATGATGGTGAGGTCCTGGTAGGGCAGCGCCACGTGGATCACCATGGTGGGATCGTAGTCCCGGATCAGCTGCGTGAGGGCGGGTACGTCCTCGGCGTCGATCGCTGCGGTGGTGATATTATCGTATCCCAGGTCCTTCTTGATGTCGGCGGCGATCTCGTCGCACTTGCTCCGCGTGCGACTGGCGAGCATGAATTCTGAAAAGACTTCGGGGTATTCGGCGCATTTATAGGCTACGACGCGGCCGACGCCGCCGGCGCCGATAATAAGGACTCTAGACATTCCGTGGTTTTTTGGTGGCTAACGTGCGGCGGGGCCGCAGGTGCAAGGTTACCCTAAATTTATTGTACCGTCACCTGGCTTCGGTACCGCTGCCGTTCGGTGGTGGCGGTGAGCAGGTACGCGCCGGCGGGCAGCTCCGGCAAATTCAGCGCAAGGTGTCCACTCACCACCCGCTGGTCCCTCCACTCCCCTACCCGGCGCCCCTGGGCATCGTGCAGTGCCACGCGCACCGCCCCGTGCACTTCCCCGGGAAATTCCAAGGTGAGCTGGTCGTGTACCGGGTTCGGAAATACACCAAGGGTCAGTACGGCGGCGGGTCGTTCGCGCACGGGCAGGCCGGAATCGGACGTCAGCTCGTATACCTCCCCGGAAAAGTCAGCTACGTACAGCGTGCCGTCGTTCCCTTCGCCGAAGGTGGATACATTTTTTGCCGGCAGATCGTTGTAGACCACGTCCAGCACGTCAGTGGACGTTGAGTCGTACAGGAATATGCGCGGCTGGACAAAGTCCGCGAATACGTAGTATCCGTAGAGCCCCGCATCGGGCCCCCGGTATACGAAACCACCGGTGACCGATCCTCCGTTGATACCGTCGTTGCCGTTGTGGGGGTAGTCGAAGAGGGGATCTGTATAGGCGATGGCCCCATCACAGCGGTCCACGGCAAAACTCGTAGCGATCAGCCCCTCCCGGCAGTTCCAGCCGAAGTTCATACCACCCGCGCTTGCCGCCGGCACCTTGTTTACCTCCTCCCGCTCGTTTTGTCCGACGTCGGCGATCCAGAGGTCTCCCGTTTCCCGGTCGAAGGAGATGCGCCACGGATTGCGCAGCCCCAGCGCCCAGATTTCGGAGAGCGTATCGGTCGACCCGACGAAGGGGTTATCGGCGGGGATGGCGTAGTTCATACCGCCAACGGCGGTGTCCACGTTGATGCGCAGCAGCTTACCGAGCATCGTCCCCGGGTCCTGGGCATTTTCAAACTGGTCGTTACTCCCGCCCCCGTCACCCAGTGGCACGTAGAGGTAGCCATCGGGACCGAAGGCCAGGTCGCCGGCGTTGTGGTTGCCCGCCGGTTGGGGAAGGGTCAGCAGGTTGAACTCGCTTGGATCCACCACGATGCCCGCGTTGTCGAGCGTGAACCGGCTGATGTACGTGGTGAGAGACGAGCCGTTCCTGCCCGGTCCGGTATAATTGACATATAGGTAGTTGCTGTCGGGGTAGGATGGATGAAACGCCGCACCCAGGGCGCCGCCCTCACTTTTGTCGTCGACCATGCCCGTAAGGTCGAGCACTATGGTGGCCGTGCCGGCTACCAGGTCAACCTGGTTGATGGTGCCGCCCTTCTCGACAACGTAGATAATTTCATCGTTGAACCCGTCCGACAGGATATCGGTGGGCTGGGTAAAGGTCAGGGGGAGAGGTTCGAGTACGAGCGCACCCTGGGCGTGGAGTACACAGGAAACCAATAGCGGAATGGTGACGAGGAGGGGGACACGATACATTTACATACGGATTTAGGTGACCATAATATACGCACCCGGAATCTCGGAAGCCCGCATTGTCGAACATAGGCAGCGTAACAATACGTTTACATAGCAGTGGCCGGTCCTGGTCGCCCGATAAATCTCAGCTTTTATGACTTTTCGCATGTTACCCCTGCTTACTTTGCTTCTCTTTTCTCTTTCGTCCTGTGATGTTGACCAGACCGAATCGACCGAGCTGCCCGAAGTCGACGTAGACGTCGATACCGAGGCCGGCAACCTGCCCGAATTTGACGTCGATTGGGCCGACGTTGACGTGACCACTACCACCCGGATGGTCGAGGTGCCCAAGATCCGCGTGGAAATGGTAGAAGAACCCGTCGAAGTCCCCGTAGTGAACGTAGACTGGCCCAGCGACTACGGCGACTCCGAAGAGACCACCCTCATGGTGGAAGCCGACGTTGACCAGGAATCCAATCTCGAAATCGAAGACGTTTACGCTACGGCCAACCGTATCGTCGTACTGGCCCGCCTGACCACCGAAGGCCGCGAGCTCTCCGACGGGGAGATGATGCGGGTTACCGATCAGGTGGTTGTCAACGCGCCGGACATGGACGTACGTTACTACATCATCGGCGACCGTCCGGAAGGAATGACCAACAGCCGCTACCGCTACATCGCCGACCGCAGCGACATCGCCGACATGATGGAGAATGGCCGCTCGATCTACAGCCGTAACTAATCGGCACGATCTACTCTCATAGAAGCCCCGCCCGAAAATGACCGGTGCGGGGCTTCTGTATTTTGGGGCGCCTCCGATGCAAGCAAGGATTACCGCGCAGCCCGATCACTCCGCGTCCCGCCGCGCACACGCCCGAATTACCGCCGGTAATCCTACGACCGGGGCATACTCCCGAAACCAGGTTACCTGCCGCTTGGCGTACCGGCGGCTGTTACGCTTGATGAGCTCCACCGCCCGGTCGCGGTCGTACTCCCCATTGAAACAGGGCCACCATTCCTGGTAGCCTACCGTTTCCAGCACGGGCTGCCCCCGTCGCGGAAAGAGGGCACGGGCTTCCTGCTCCAGCCCGTGGCGCAGCATGCGGTCCACGCGGTCGTTGATGCGCGCGTAGAGCGGCTCGCGACCGATGGCGGGCTGCAGGTACACCGGGCGGAAGGGACGCTTCGGGATCTTGCCGAGATAGCTGCTGTACGGTTTCCCCTCCGTAAAGCAGACCCGCAACGCCCGCTCCAGCCGCCGTCCATTCTGCCGGTCGACCGTCGCAAAGTATTCCGGGTCGAGACGGGCCACTTCGGCCTGCAATCCCGCCAACCCGGCGGCTTCGACAATCCCCTGCACCCGCGTACGCGCCGCTTCGGTCACGGCGGGAAACTCGTCCAACCCCTCGCAGAGGGCCCGGATGTAGAGACCGCTGCCCCCGGCCAGTACGGCCGTTTCGTGGGTGGTAAAGAGCCGGGCGAGCACCTCCAACGCCTTCGCGGCGAAGGTGCCGGCGGTGAGGGGGGCGTCCAGGGAGCGGTCGGCGATGAAGTGGTGGGGCACGGCGGCCAGCTCTTCCGGGGAAGGCCGCGCGTTACCGATGCGCATCTCGCGGTAAAACTGCCGACTGTCGGCGCTGAGGATCTCGGTACCGAAGTGCCGCGCCACCTCGATGGCCAGTCCGGTCTTGCCGGAAGCCGTGGGCCCGCCGAGGACGATAAGTAGCGGCTGGTCGGGCATGGGAAGGTTTAGGTCAGGCTCGGTTCGAGGATGTCGCGGACGAATTCCTGGGTGGCCTCCCCTACCCGCTCCTCCTGGCCGGCCAGGGCGCGGATGAAGGCACTGCCAATGATGGCCCCGTTGAAATACTCACAGGCCGTGCGGAAGGTGGCGGCATCGCTGATGCCGAAGCCGATAAGCTTCGGATTGGGCAGGTCGAGGGCCGCGATGCGGTCGAAGTAGGCCCGCTGCCGGTCGGTGATCTCGGAGCTGCCGCCCGTGATGCTGCTGCTGCTCACCACGTACAGAAACCCGCTGCTGCTGGCGGCGATCTCGCGGATGCGGTCATCCGTGGTCATGGGCGTGATCAGGAAACTCACCTCCAGCCCGGCGCTTTCGGCCAATTCGCGGAAGTCGCGCGCGTACTCGTAGGCGGGCAGGTCGGGCAGGATGAGGCCGTCTACACCAGCCTCCCGGCAGGCCATGACGAAGCGCTCCGCCCCGTACTGCATCACCTGATTGAAGTAGCCCATGAGCACCAGCGGGATCTCGGTGTGGGTACGGGCCTCGCGCAACTGCCGAAACAGCACGTCCAGCGTCAGGCCGTTCTGTAGGGCACGCATGCTGCTCTGCTGGATGGTTTCTCCGTCGGCCATGGGGTCGGAGTACGGCATGCCCACCTCGATGAGGTCGGCTCCGGCCTCGGCCAGGTTCCGGATGATGGGTACCGTACTGTCGAGGGCCGGGTAGCCGGCCGTAAAGTAAACGTTGAGGATATCCCGCTCCTTGCGGTCGAAGAGTGCGCTGAGTCGGTTCATGGTACGGAGTCGGATGCCCGATGCGGGCGGGTGAGAAGATTATTGGGGGAGCGCGTCGCTGTCGAGGTAGGCGGAGAAAGCGGCCAGGTCCTTGTCGCCGCGGCCGCTCAGGCAAACCACGATCACGTCTTCCGGGCCGTACTTCATCTGGTCCAGGGCCGCGAAGGCGTGGGCCGTCTCCAGGGCGGGGATGATGCCCTCCTGCCGGGCGACGAAGAGAGCCGCGGCCAGGGCATCGTCGTCGGTGACGCTGATAGCTTCGGCCCGGGCGCTGTCGATGAGGAAGGCGTGCAGCGGGCCGATGCCCGGGTAGTCGAGGCCGGCGGAGATGCTGTAGGGCTCTACGATCTGTCCGTCGGCGGTCTGCATCAGCAGCGTCCGACTGCCGTGGATGATGCCTTCGCTACCCAGCTGGCTGGTGGCGGCGGATTCCCCGCTGTCCACGCCGAGGCCGGCGGCCTCCACGGCGATGAGACGCACGCGCTCGTCGTTGAGGTAGTGGTAGTAGGCGCCGGCGGCGTTGCTGCCCCCGCCCACGCAGGCCACGATGGCGTCGGGGTAGTCGCGCCCGAGTTTTTCCTGGAGCTGCCACTTGGTCTCCTCGGAGATGATGGACTGGAAACGCGCCACCATGTCCGGGTACGGGTGGGGGCCGACCACTGAGCCGATGATGTAGTGGGTGTCTTCCGGGTTGTTGATCCAGTCGCGTATGGCCTCGTTCGTAGCGTCTTTAAGGGTGCGGGAACCGCTACGGGCCGGCCGTACCTCGGCGCCGAGCATGCGCATGCGGGCCACGTTGGGCGCCTGCCGCTCGATGTCGACCTCGCCCATGTAAACGATGCACTGCAGGCCCTTGAGGGCACAGACGGTGGCGGTGGCCACGCCGTGTTGTCCGGCGCCGGTCTCGGCGATGATGCGCTTTTTGCCCAGCCGCTCGGCCAGGAGGATCTGCCCGATGGTATTGTTGATCTTGTGGGCGCCGGTGTGGTTGAGGTCCTCGCGCTTGAGGTAGATCCGGGCGCCGTAGTGCTTGCTCAGGCGGTCGGCGTAGTAGAGGGGGCTGGGGCGGCCGACGTAGTCCTTAAGCAGCAGGTCGAACTCCCGCCTGAACTCCGGATCGCCCATCATCTGCACGTAGTTGCCCCGCAACTCTTCCACGTTGGCGTGGAGCATCTCGGGGATGTAGGCCCCGCCGAAACGGCCGTAGTAGCCGCGCTCGTCTATCTGGGTCGTGATCATGATTCTTGTGGCTTGAGGGTGGCTAACCGGGTTTGGACAAAGTTCAGCAAATTCCGGATCATGAGCCGTCCGTGCTCCGTCATTATACTCTCGGGGTGGAACTGAACGCCGAAGATCGGCAGTTCGCGGTGGCGCAGGGCCATGATACCGCCGGCGTCGTCGGTGGCGGTGACCTCCAGCTCGTCCGGCAGGGTGGCCGGATCGATCACCCAGCTGTGGTAGCGGCCGGCGCGGAAGCGTTGGGGCACGTCCGCGAAGAGGGCATCGTCGGCCACCGGGGTCCGCTGCATGTCGGTTTCCACGCCGTGGTGCACCTCGGCGAGGTTGTGCAGGGCGCCCCCGAAGGCCTCTCCGATGGCTTGGTGGCCAAGGCAGACGCCGAAGATGACCTTCTCCCCCGCGTACCGTTTGATCAGGGCCGGCATGATGCCCGCATCGGCGGGAACGCCCGGACCGGGACTCAGCACCACCAGGTCGTACGCGGCCACCGCGTCCAGACTGATCTGGTCGTTGCGGAAAACGTCGACCGACTGTCCCAGCTCCTCCTCGATGTAGTGGACGAGGTTGTAGGTGAAGGAATCGTAGTTGTCTAGTATCAGGATTTTCATGTCAGTCCGTTAAAAGCTGGCCGGCAGCCCTTCCGCTTTGGTGAGTGCCTTGGTGAGTGCGCCGAGCTTGTTGTACACTTCCTGCGTTTCGCTCTCCTCGTCGCTGGCGGCGACCACGCCGGCTCCGGCCTGGTAGTAGAGGACGTTATCCTGGCTGAAGAACGAGCGGATCAGGATCGCCTGGTTCATGCCGCCGTCGAAGTTGATGAAGCCGATGGCCCCGCCGTAGAAGCCCCGTTGCTGGTTCTCGTACCGGTCGATCAGCTCGATGGCCCGGTACTTGGGTGCCCCGCTCAGGGTGCCGGCCGGGAAGGTATCACCGAAGACCCGGATGGCCACGTCGTCCCCCACGAGTTTGCCGTCGACGGTGCTGACCAGGTGGATCACGTGGCTGTAGTAGTGCACCTGCCGCAGGCTGCGCACGGTCACGTCGCGGGTGTGCCGGCTCAGATCGTTGCGGGCCAGGTCCACGAGCATCACGTGCTCGGCGTTCTCCTTGGGGTCGGCCAGCAGGCGTTCGGTGGCGGCGGCGTCCTTGGCGGCGTCGCCTGTCCGTTTGTAGGTGCCGGCGATGGGGTTAAGGCGCGCCACGCCGTCGCGAATGACCATCTGGCTTTCCGGACTGGACCCCATGATGCGGTAGTCGCCGTAGTCGAAGTAGAAGAGGTAGGGCGAGGGGTTGATGCTGCGCAGGGCACGGTACACCTGGAACTCGTCGCCCTGGAAGCCCCGGCGAAACTGGCGGCTCAGCACGATCTGGAACACGTCGCCGACGTGGCAGTGGTGTTTGCCGCGCGCCACCAGCTCGCGGAAGTCCGCGTCGGTCATATTGCTGGTTTCCTCGCCGTGCAGCGCGAAGGGGTGCACCGTGCCCCCGGCCCGGATGGCCCGCTCAACCTCGTCAAGGCGGCTCTCCTCTCCTTCCGGCAGGTTCTCGAGCAACAGCAGCTCGTCACGGTAGTGGTGGAACACCAACAGGAAGCGGTACAGATGGTAGCGGAGGGCTGGGGCCCGCAGGTGCGAGGGGTTTTGGAAGGAGAGCGTATCGAAGTAGGCTACGCCCTCGAAGTTGGTGTGGCCGATCAGCCCGTTGAACTGCCGCACGACGGGCGGGGCGTCTCCGTGGTCGATGTCGAACGACCGGAGAAAGGCACGTAGGTCATCGCTTACGGTATTGGCATCGCCGCAGTCGACTTTGGTGGGGGTCTCCCCTACCCGGCCGCGGCGGATGGTAGGACCATCGACGCGGTAGTAAGCCTGCGTTTCCAGGCCCAGGATGCTGAAGTAATGCTCGTGATTGCGGGTCTCGTTGGACTCAAGGAGTACCGGGTCGGTGAAGCGGTCGCGCACCGCCAGGTAGACGGACACCGGGGTGAGCTGGTCGGCCGTCAGGCGACGCGTAAGGACCCGGATGCGGGTCGTCGGCTGGGCCAGAGTGGTTGGGGTCAAAACGTGTGTGTGTTTGTGCCGGGCCCGGCAGGCCCAACGGAAAAGGCCCGCCGGAGCATCCGACGGGCCTTTGATTCTTATGCAAAGGAGCTACCGCGTGCTCAGGGGAGAGTACGTGAAAGCCACCACCAGTTGGTATTGGTCATTTGCATGGCAGCAAGGTAAATACTCTGCCGGATATCGCCAAATAAAACTGGCCGCTGGTACGTACGCCAAGTGGACCACGCCAAGTGGACCGGCGAGTAGCGGACCGGCCACTATTGGTACGTACGACAAGTGGACCGGCGAGTAGCGGACCGGTTAGTACTGGTACGTACGACAAGTGGACCGGCGAGTAGCGGACCGGCCACTATTGGTACGTACGACAAGTGGACCGGCGAGTAGCGGACCGGCCAGTACTGGTACGTACGACAAGTGGACCGGCGAGGCAAATTATCGGGAATGGCGCTGACCCTATCCCCCCTGCCCTGCGTTACCACCGACATGAACGATTTTGTACTCTACGGTGCCTACGGATACACCGGCCGCCTCATTACCCGCATGGCGGCGGAGGTCGGGCTGAAACCGCTGCTGAGCGGCCGCAACGCGGAAAAGCTCGCAGCCATGCACCATGAATTCGGCTACGACTACCGCGCCGTGGACCTGAACAACCAGAAGGAACTCCACGACCTGCTCGGCGGCCAACGGGTGGTGTTGCACGCCGCCGGCCCCTTCGAGCAAACCGCCCAGCCCATGATGGAGGCCTGCATCGACACCGGCACGCACTACCTGGATATTACCGGGGAAATACCCGTCTTCGCCCTGGGGGCCAAGCTGGGCCCCGCCGCCGAGCGCGCCGGCGTGATGCTGATGTCGGGGGTCGGCTTCGACGTGGTACCTACCGACTGCCTGGCCGCCTACCTCAAAGGAAAGATGCCCGAGGCGACCGAACTTACCCTGGCCTTTGCCTGGAAGGGGGGCATGCTGAGCCACGGTACGGCCAAGACCATGCTTGGAGGCCTGGGATCGGGTGGTGCCATCCGCGAGCACGGCAAGATCAAGCCGGTTAAAGCAGCCTACGACGTGCGGGAATTCCCCTTCACGGAGCAGGTGCCGCTGCAGGCGGTCACTATACCGTGGGGCGATGTATTCACAGCCTATTTCACGACCGGCATCCCAAACATCAAGACGTATTTCTCGGTGCCTCCGGCGCAGATCACTTCCATGAAACGGAGCAACTATTTAGGCCCCCTGCTCCGGCTTGGCCCCGTGCAGAACTACCTGCGGAAGAAGATCGAGGCCCGTCCCGCGGGGCCCGACGACGCCCAGCGCGAGCGCGCCGAAACCTACGTCTACGGCGAAGTGAAGGACGTGAGCGGAAAGGTCGTGGCGGCCCGCCTCCGTACTCCGGAAGGCTACACCCTGACGGCCCACAGCGCCCTGCTGATCGTACGGAAGGTGCTCGACGGAGCGGTGGAATCCGGCTACCAGACCCCCGCGGGACTCTACGGCCCCGACCTGGTGATGGAGATCGAAGGCGTCACCCGCGCGGACCTGTAAGCCACCCGCTATCGGACAAACCGTAAGAAAGGATTAACGCCCCGGGGTAATCCGTCGCCGTATCCCGGCGTTTACCGGCTAAACCCCCAAGCAAATGAAACTTCGTCTACTCCTGGCCCTCTTTCTGGTTTCCCTGTTCGCCGCACCCGCGTCCGCGCAATTCGGTAAGCTCGGCAAGATCGCCGACCGTGCCAAGGGCGTACTAAACGGCGATAGCCCCCTCAGTAACGAAGAAGTGGGCACCGCCCTCAAGGAAGCGCTCGACCAGGGCGTGGGCAAGGCCGTCACCAGCCTCTCCGCCGAGAACGGCTACCTGCAGAGTCCCTACAAGATTTTGCTCCCCGAGGAGGCCCAGGCCATCGTAAGCCGCGTGAGCGCGCTCCCCGGCTTCGGCAACGTGGAGCAGGACCTGACGCTGCGCATCAACCGCGCCGCCGAGCTGGCCGCGACCAAGGCCACCCCCATCTTCGTCGGCGCCATTAAGGGCCTGACCTTTCAGGATGCTATGAACCTGCTCATGGGCCCCGACGATGCAGCCACGCGCTACCTGGAGGGCAACACCACTACCGCCCTGACCGGAGAGTTTCAACCGGTGATCCGGGCCGCACTCGACGAGGTGAACGCCAACGAGATCTGGAATAAGGTGGTCACGGCCTACAACAAAATACCCCTGGTGAAAAAAACCGAGCCCAATCTGGATGCCTACGTAACAGGGCGCGCACTTGATGGAATGTTCGGTTTGATCGAGGTAAAGGAAACGGAACTACGGGAAAATCCCGCCCTGCGGAATACTGAACTGCTCCGCAAAGTCTTTGCCCGCCAGGACAAGTAGCCCGGAGGCTCCCCTTGTGTGAGGATTGGGTAAAGGTTAACATTAGGTTAACGTGAACGTCGGAAAAGCTCTCGACCTTTGCAGCCAAATACGGCGGTATCTGCCGGAACCTAATCAACCAAATCTTTCTAAGCATGAGGTTTTTGACCACATTCTTCACCTTGCTCCTGGTGACGCTGCTTCCCTATATGGCGGCCGCTCAGGGGGTGACCACTTCATCCATTTACGGGCAACTTACGGATGACGCTACGGGAGAACCGCTCATCGGTGCTACCGTGCAGGCCGTTCATACCCCCTCCGGCACGAGCTACGGCAACACCACCGACGAGAAGGGCTTCTTCCGCCTCCCCGGCCTGCGTGTGGGTGGCCCCTACACCATCACCGCCAGCTACGTGGGTTTCGAGCCCGTGGTGCGCAACGACGTGTACCTGCAGCTCGGCCAGGCCTTCAACTTCAACGAAAGCCTGGGCGGTGCCGGCGTGAACCTCGGTGAGGTGACCGTGGTGGGCAGCCGCTCCAGCGTCTTCGACGGTGGACGCACGGGACAGGAAACTACGGTCAGCGAGGAGCAGATCAACGCCCTGCCCACGGTCAACCGGAACATCTCCGACTACGCCCGCCTCAACCCGCTGGCCAAGATTTCCGAAGGCGACGGTTTCGCTATCTCGATCGCGGGCCAGAACAACCGCTTTAACAGCATCTACATCGATGGCGCCGTGAACAACGACGCCTTCGGTCTGTCCGGCTCGGGCACCAACGGTGGCCAGACCGGTGTCTCCCCGATCTCGATCGACGCTGTGGAGCAGTTCACGGTTGCCGTAGCCCCCTTCGACGTGCGCCAGAGTGGATTCGCCGGCGGATCCATCAGTGCCGTGACCCGCTCCGGTACCAACGATTTTGAAGGCAGTGCCTACTACTTTCTCCGGAACGAAAACCTCACCCGCAGCAATGCCTTCGTCAACGACGACGGGTACGAGTTCGACGAGATCGCACCCTTCTCCGCGAAGACCTACGGTGCCCGCCTCGGTGGCCCCATTGTGAAGGACAAGGTATTCTTCTTCGTGAACGCCGAGCTGCAGCGCGACGAAACCCCCCAGCCCTTCAACATCGCCAACTACTCCGGCAACAGCACCGCCCAGGACATTACCCGCTTGCGGAATTACGTTGGCGAATTCGGATATGACCTCGGCTCCTTCGACAACAATACCGCTTACCTGAACAGCGACAAGATCCTGGCTAAGCTGGACTTCAACCTGAGCCCGGTGCACAAGCTGTCCGTCCGCCACTCCTACGTGAACGCGGAGAACCTGGAAGCCCGCGGTTCCGGCCGCCGGAGCATCAACTTTATCAACGGCTCGGAATTTTTTACCTCCAAGACCAATAGCTCCGCCGTCGAACTGAACTCGATCTTCGACAACAATACCTCCAACAACCTCACCATTGGCCTGACGCTGGTGCGGGACGATCGCGACCCCTTCGGCGCGGACTTTCCTACCGTGAGCATCAACGACGGTGACAACGGGGAGTCGATCGAACTGGGCGCCGAGCCCTTCAGCACGGCCAACCTGCTCAACCAGGATGTTCTTACGATCAAGAACGACTTCAACATCTACGCCGGTCGTCACAACATTCTGGTCGGCGCCAACCTCGAATTCTTCAAGGCGGGCAACCTGTTCATCCGGCAGAACTTCGGTGAATACCAATACTTCGGCATCGGTGACACCTCGGCCCTCGATCAGTTCCTGCTCGGATTGCCCGCCAGCCAGTACGACCGCAGCTTCAGCCAGGTCGACAACGTGACCGGCGACGAAAGTGCGGCCATCGCCTCGCTCAAGCAAACCCTGCTCGGTTTCTACGTTCAGGACGAGTTCCAGGTCACCGATCTGCTGCGCCTTACGGGTGGACTACGGGCCGACATCTCCATCTACCCCGACAATGTCCCGGTCAACAACCAGTTCAACAATGAAACCATCCCCACCCTTGAAGCGGCTGGGTATGACTTAGAGGGAGCCCGTACGGGTCAGGGCATCAAGTCCTCGATCCTCTTTAGCCCGCGCCTCGGCTTTAACTACGATGTTCTCGGCGACCGCACCCTGCAACTGCGTGGTGGTATTGGCATCTTCACCAGCCGTGCCCCCCTCGTGTGGGTCGGCGGTGCTTACAATAACTACGGTCTTAACGTCGGTGGCGTGCGCCGACGCAACTCTGTGGTATTCAACCCCGACGTGAACAGCCAGGTACCCGGAGATATTGACCTGAACGCTATCGTACCTTCGGGCCAGATTGACCTGTTTGCCGAAAACTTCAAGCTGCCCCAGACCACCAAGATCAATCTTGCGGTGGACTACAAGCTGCCCGGCAACATCAACCTGACTGTTGAAGGACTCTACACGAAGTTCAGCAACTACGTACGCTACCAGAGCCTGAACCTGGATCCCGACAACCTGTCGCGTCTCACCGGCCCCGGCGACAATCGGGTTATCTACACCAGCTCGTCCGCCATCGACCGTAACTACACGGGTATCTACCTGGGCACGAATACCGATAAAGGCTACGCCTGGAACTTTTCCACCGTCCTGCAAAAGCCCTTCACCAACGGCTTCATCGGTACGCTGGGCTACTCCTACGGTGATTCCTACAGCCTCTTCGACGGTACTTCGAGCCAAAACAGCTCGCAGTGGCGCGGGTACTACAACCCAGAAGGTCGTAACGACGAAGGACCGGTACAGCGCTCTGCCTTTGCCCCGGGACACCGCGTCTTTAGTTCGCTGTCCTACGCCATCCCCTACTCCAAGTACGCTTCCACTACCATCTCGTTGTTCATGAACGGTGACGTGGTCCAGCCCTACACCTACGTAGTGGGTGCGCGAAACGCCGATCTGGTAAACGACTTCGGCTTTGACTTCAACGAAGTGGCCTACGTACCCGCCTCCTTCGAGGAAGCCAATCTGGTAGACGACAACGGTGTCAGTGCCGAGGAGCAGTACGCCGCCCTGGAGCGCTTCATCAACGCCGACAAATCCCTGAGCGACCGCCGCGGTCAGTTCGCCGAACGCAACGGTGCCTGGGGTCCCTTCAAGGTGATCTTCGACGCCCGCGTACTGCAGGACTTTAAGATCCCCATGAGCAACGGCAAGGAGAACGTTCTCCAAATTTCTCTCGACGTCTTCAACCTCAACAACCTCCTGAACGAAAACTGGGGCCGTCTTAACAGCCTCGGATTCGGAACCTACTCCCTGGTTAACCTCGAAGACATCAGCGACGATGGCGTTCCCTCGTTCACGGTGCCTTCCGAGATCGTAGACGGTGCCGAACCCGACACTATTTGGGATGACAACCTTGATGACAGCGGACTGCGCAGCAGCCGGTACACCATACAGGTCGGCTTACGCTACATTTTCCGGTAGCAGCCACGCTCTGGCTATACCTGCATAACGAAACCCCCGACCGGACTTCCGGTCGGGGGTTTTTTGTTTCAGGAAAGTGCTGAAGTAATCGTGACGGCTACGTAGCTGTGCATGCTATGGGCCGGCTTACTACCAAGCCAGCGCGGGCGGAAATATACCGCCCCGCCCGGAGCATGAACCCAACAAATAGATTCCGCATGTTCATCTTTTTGCAAATTTATATTTGCATACTAGGAGTGATATTTAACTAAAGTTTTCCAATTTGGATATATATCGGACGTAAGTTTGCTTATCGACTTTCGCTCCACTAACTACCTCGGGTAGATTATTCCCACAAATTTCTCTCCATGAACAAGAACTACCACCTTCTTGCCGCCACCCTCATGACGGTACTATTCATCAGTTGCATACTGAATCAATCCCTTTCCGCTCAGTCGAATCCGTACTGCCCACCCAAAACCACCCTGGGTAGCACGGTGAACATCTGGGACTGGCGGCAAATTCAATTCGATCTGTACCTGACCAGCGGGGGCTTCCGGAGGATACAGTCACCCTTCAGAATAGTCAATAACTCATTACCCGTAAATACCCAGTACATCGCCACCGCGCTGACAACCATTGATTACGAACCAACAAATGGATGGGAGCTTTTGTACAAAAACCTCGGTAAGGCAAGTTTACCGGTTGACAACGCTTCCTTTGCACTGTACAACAGATACACGGGAATAATTCGCGTGCTGTTTTACGTGCCTAATGCAAACTCCACGTTTAATGCTGCCTCCGTCGGAGCAAGGGTATACAAGGCAGGCGAAGTAGTAGAGGGTTCCCAGATTTTCAGTTACAGTTCCCTCCCGATCAGCCCCCTTGAAACCGCTCGGCCGTCCCAGGCTCGATCCTATCTTCAGCCGAACCACGTGTTCGAGTCCGGGGCCTGGATCATTTTGGATTTCCCCACGGCGTACGACCCGTGTGTATGCGACCACACTTCGGGTATTGAATTTGCGCCTACCCTACAGTCGATATCCGAAATTAGCCTGGTCCTCGAAGGCACGGGAAAATCCAAAGCTATTTACAGCAAGGCAACCGGATCATCCAACGATATCGACATAGCCGGCAGAATCAGCGACGGGTTTATCGGGGCCCTGAAAAGATATAAGGACTACAATGAGTTTACGAGCTACAGCTTTTCCTCCCCGAATAATCAATCTGAAGGCAAGCTGAAATTCTTATCGGATTTTGCCTTCCTGCCAGCCGTGGGAGGTGTATTACAACTCCTTGATTTCTTCATTACCGGAAAGAAGACTTCACCCATGCTGGTTGGGTACAACTCCAACTATAAGTTCAGCGGCGACGGAACCACTACGTTTAAAACTGGAGACAAATCCACCTCCATCCTCACTCCCGGTTCCAAACCGACTTCCAATCTTGCATCACTGATTCCGGTGTATAACAACCCGCTGGGAGTATTCAATCTCATGGTTCGTCCGAAGATCAAGCGCTACACCACGCAGTCCTCGTATTCCAGCGCTCCCTGCCAACCCGGTGTCAACACAAAGAAGGCCTATCAGCTTGACCTGCAAACTATCAAGTACGTGGTCAATGCGGCGGCAGGGATACAGGAGACACCCTTGAGCATTCAGGCAGCCCTCAGATTCAGAAGCTGCGAAAATTATGGCATACTGAGCCCCCAACTAACCTCCAATGCCACGAGTCCCGGCGTCTACTATTCTCCCCTCATAGATTTGGATTGCCTAGGGGACTATACGGTCATCCTCGATCAGTTCAAAGGGGAAGACTACAATGAGCAGTACGGTGAATGCTCACTTGAAACCAGTGGTTCCTTCTGCGGTACAGTGGACATTTTGCTCCTGGTAGCCCTGAAAAAGACAAACGGAACCGCGGGTCAGGAGATGGTGCTGTCACTCGTCTATGAAACCGACATTGTCGACACTTCAACTCCGGCCACCGGCTTTCCTGCCAACAAATACAAGGGCCAGACCGTGTCGCAGATAAACACCTCCTGCCCCCAGAGAACCATACTCCCCGTAGACCGTACCTATGTCGCCTATAATTGCCGGTACCGGTACTCGGCCAACTTCGTAGCAAAGGCCTCCGGCGGCAGCCCCGAGGTGGAGGACTTGGACAACTACGACCCCACCGTCCTTTTCGATGCCGACACCGAGCAGTTTGTAGCCCAGGAGTTGTACGCCCACCCCAACCCCGCTACGCAGTCTACGAGGATAACTTTGGGCACTAAACCCGTTGACGGAACGTGGACGATTACCGACTACCTGGGTAGAGTAGTTGAGTTCAGCAACTTTTCGAATCTGAATTTCCTGGATCTGGATGTGGCCAGATTACCGAGTGGCGTTTACACCGTTTCGGTTTACAACAGCCATTCCAATGCTACTGCGACTAGCAGGCTCATTAAGCAGTAATCGGCACGTCAGAGCGATTTATCTATACTGGTGTTTGGACCAGCGTAGCGTACGCCGACACTGACAGGGAGCCCCTCCAGCCACTTTACACCTTACCCGGAACCCTTGCGTTCTCCACCGAGCCCTTCCGCTACAGTCCTTCCGTACTGAGCAACGCGTGGCAGGTGCAGATCGCCATGAAATGCGGTTTCTGTCCCGGCTAAGCGCCAGGGTCGAACAAGAATCCCCCATCCGGACAGAGCCGGTTGGGGGATTCTTATTTTCTGAAATACTAGAATATAAGTAGCTCTTTTCCATTTTCTGCGAACTTATCATGCTCCCACCCACCTCTATAATCAGATGGAAGACAGCAAAGACGGACAAGCTAAGGAAACGGTAAAACCACATAAAATGGTGGAAACCGAAAAAATTCCGGTGATAAAGGAAAAGCTGTCCATTTCTTCCAGAGAAAATATTACTGGCGAAGTTGAAGTCCGCAAGGTCGTCAAGACCGAAGAGATTGATGTCCCACTGACCACGATCCGAACCCGCTACCGGGAAGAACGGGTACCCGTCAACCGCACTGTAGACACAGCGCCACAGGTACGCTACGAAGGGGAGAACCTCGTCATCCCCATAATCCGGGAAGAAGAAGTAGTCATCAAACGCCTGATTCTGGTCGAAGAAATACACCTCATCCGGGAACGAACCACCGAAGAACGTACCGAGCACATCCAGCTTCGCTCCGAAGAGGCTACGGTAACCCGCAAGCCTGCGGATCCGGACCAACCCAAAGAATAATCGGATGGCAACATCCACTTTTTTATCACCATAACCAGCATTAGTAATGAATAACCAGACAGTAATCGGTGTATTTGACACCATCAGCCAAGCCAACAGCGCCAAACGCGCACTCGAAAACCAGGGCTTCAAGTCCGACAGTGTGGACGTATCCAAGTACGGATCCCACGGTGAGCGGCACAACGACGACGACAACGCGATAGGACGTTTCTTCGAAAACATGTTCGGAAACGACGACAAGGACTACGAGCATCGCCGGAAAGTCGGAACGGAAGTAGCCAGCCGCGGTACGGTGGTCACCGTACACACCGACGGAATGGAGCAGGCCCGCCAGGCCGCCACGATCCTCGACAACTACGGTTCCATCGACATGAAAGACCGCTACGAGAAGTACCAGTCGGATTCTTTCGATGCCGACACCAACCGCACCCAGCTCAACGAACGCTTTGACGGCGACATAGACCAGGACGACACCCTGGAAGTCATCAAGGAGAACGTAGCCATCGGCAAGCGGGAAGTACAGACGGGTGGCATCACGGTACGCAGCCACATCATCGAGCGCCCCGTTGAAGAAACTCTCCGCCTGCGTACGGAACACGTCAGCGTAACCCGCAACCCGGTCGATCGCCCCGCCACCGGTGCCGATATGCGCGACCGGACGATCTCGGTAAAGGAAACGGCCGAAGAAGCCGTTGTCTCCAAAGAGGCCCGCGTAGTAGAGGAGATCAACGTGCGCAAGGACGTCGACTCGCGTCAGGAAACCGTGCGGGAAACCGCCCGGGAAACGGAAATCGACATTGAGAAAGGTACCGACCAACGGTCACGTACCAGCGGTGAACGCAACGACCGCAGGTAATCTGCACACCGTATCCCCAAAGGGATGGCTTAACCCCCCGGCCGCAGTTGTTGGCCGGGGGGTTTGTTTTACCACGCCCCCCAAACGCTTAAACGAACATGCCCACCCACCCCTCACGTTTAATAAATAGGCACGAGGCGATAGATACTGTGTTTATCCCCTCTTTCCAACATTTTATCCACTAACCTGACTTAATACAAAATATCATGGCACAAATTAGAATCGAAGAAAAACCAAAAGGCGGCGGATCAGTATGGCCGTGGATCATCGGACTTCTGGTCCTGGGACTCATCGTCTGGGGAGTAGCAGAAGCCTTTGACGAATCGTCCGAGACCTACACCGAGGAAGTTGTTGAAGACGATGACAGCGTAGCCGGAGTGGCCACGGGCATCGATGAGAACAATAACTACAACGACTACGACGAAGTCGGAGACGGAGAACTGGCGGCCGTTACCACCTACCTCAACACCACCCAGAATATGGAAGGTGAGATGGGCCTCGACCACGAATTTAGTCACCGCGCCCTGACCCAGCTCGCAGATGCCACCAAGGCCATCGCGGAGCAGAAGGGACTCATGTCCGAAGCCTCGGTAAAGGAAAAGTCCGATCGCGTAGACCGCTTAGCCAATGAGATCATGGAAGATCCCATGGCCGGCGACCACGCCGACAAGATCAAAATGGCTTCCCTGCTGATCGTCGAGATGCTGGGTGATATTGACAATCAGACCAACTCCGGCAACAGCGCCGCCGACATCGATGCCCTGCGCAACGACGCGCAGGCCATGTCAGCTGAAACGCTTACGCTTAACCAGAAGGAAAACGTTCGGAGTTTCTTCTCCCAGGCCCGCAAAGTGCTGCAGGATCTGAGCTGATCCCCACCCTACCGATTACTTTAAAAACAACCATATATCATGAGTACCATAGTAAACAACGACAACAGCGACCGCCGGAACGTGGACACCAATACCTCGCGGAACAGCCGGCTGAAATTCCTTGACGACCTGTCCGGTTACAAGGTGCACCACGACGACGTCGATCCCAGTGGCTATACCGTCAAACTCCAGTCCGGCGAAAGCATCGGCGAGGTTGAAGGCTTACTGGCCGATACGACCGCCAAGGTCGTACGGTACGTGGAGGTCGAACTGGACGAAGAAGTCATCGGGCGGCACGACCGCGGCCTGTACGAAGCGGACGAGCGTCACGCGCTCATCCCCGTAGGACTGATCCACATCGATCGTGAAAACCGGAACGTCATCCTTTCCGGCGTGGCCTACGATCACCTGGTCGACTACCCCCGCTTCCGCAAACAGCACGGCTATACTACCCGCTACGAGGTAGATACCAACGACTACCTGGCCGGCTTCCACGAGTACGGGAACACCTACAACCGCGACCGCTTCTCCACGGATACGCACCGCGAGGCGGATATGCTGGACGAAGAATTCTACACCAGCGACTTCTACACGACCCGGGCTACCCGCCCCACTTCGTTGTAGTAGCAACCGACCTTCGGTCGACTGCGCCCGTTCCGCCCCCGCGGAACGGGCGTTTTAGTTTCCGAACAGCTGCTGCCCGTCGTATCGGTTCTGGTTGATCGGCACCTCCAGGAAATCGAATGTGCCCGGCTTGACGGAGATGCTGAACTGGTAGGTGTTGCGCTGCGGCGCCCAGCTGAAGCGCATCTCCCAGCAGTGCAGGTCACGGGCGAAACTCAGGTAGGGATAAGTGATGCGTTTGCTCGTGAAGTCGTAGCCGATCTGGCCGATGTTAACGCTCCAGTTCTCGGTCAGCTGCAGGGCACCGCGCAGCTCCAGGCTATTGGCGGTGGTGTTGAAGCGCAGGGTATCCCGTGCTCCCGGAATGTCGGAAACCTCCCGGTCGAGGCTGTAATTGAGGGTATGGCGGATACTGAACTTTTCGAAGAGGCTCAGAATGTCCGTTTCCTCGAAGAGCGTATTCTCCTCTTCCCGCCGCTGGCGGCGCTCCTCGGCAATGTCGGTCACGAATTCCTCTTCCTCGCCCTGGAAGAGCTGACGAATCTTTGCCACCGTCACCTGGGTGGAAAGCGTTCCGTTGAAGCGGTTGAGCTGGAAGGGCGCCCCGCGCTCGCTCAGTACGGTGGTATTGATGCGGCGCACGCCGCCCGTCCGCTCGTCGAAGCGCGTGACGTAGGGGTCGAGCGTAGCCCGCAGGTTCACCTGGGTCAGGCCCTTGAATAGTCGGGTGCTCCCCCCGACGTTGATGGTACTCCAGTTGAGCGTGTCGGCACCCAGGTCGTAGCTGCCGTTAACGCTGATGTTCTGGAAGAGCTTGATGTTCTGGTCGGTGCTGTCCTTGCGGTTCCACACCTTTGCCTCGAAGAGGTTGGAGATATTATAGCTGGCGCGGAAACTTAGGTCGCCCTGGCTCGGTGCCGAGAATATCTGTCCGGCAAAGGGCGTGACGAAACGTTCCGGGTTTCCGCGCTCGGGGTCGATCATGTTCTCCCGGATGAAGTAGGGCAGCCCGCTGATGTAGTCGCGCGCGTTCTGATAATCAGGACTATAGGACACGGAAACCGAAGGTTTCATCACGTGCCGTAAGCCCTTCAGTCCGAAGATGCCCCGGCCCGGCAGCTGCACCTTACCGAACAGCTGGGTACTCACGCTGACGCCCGCACTGAAGGTCCGAAAACTGGCCAGACCGGGGTTCAGGCGGCTGGCGATCTGGGCAAAGGAGGTAGTATCGACGACCGTCTGCCCTTCCTCGTTCACCACGTCGACGGTGCGAATGGTGGTGGTATCCAGAAAGTACTCCAGCGTCTTGCCGTAGTACACCTCCGAGTAGGTGGCGTTGGGGCTCACGTTGAAGTAGCGCAGTACGTTCAGGCTCAGGGCGGTATTGGCCGTGTGCTGGAAGCCGTACCGGGCGTCGTCGTACGTCTGCTGGGTGAAGAAGGTGGTGTCCGTACCCGAGAATTCAGTTTTCAGTTGGCTGGTGTACCGTACGCTGAGCTTCTTGTACCAGGCATTGAGCCGGCCGGGCAGTTGCCGCAGAGGATAGAGCGTTTGCGTCTGAAAGCGGGCGTCGGGAAAGCTTACCGATATTTCCCGGGTCTGGTTGTTCTGACTGTGGTTGAGGCCGGCGGTCAGGGTGGAACGGAGATTCGGGAAGTTTTTGGTGATGTTCATCGACGAACGGATCACGTTCGTGCTGACGGATTCGTAGCTATTGAGGAAGCGCTGGTCGGCCAGGTTGGTCTGGAAGTTGATCGAGCCACCGAAGTTGAAGGTCGGGTGGGCACGCTGATCCTGCCGGTGACGCCACCCCAGGCTGATGCCCCGGTCGACGATGTCCTGGTAGCCCTGGGCAATCGAGGTTTTCTGGATCAGGTGGCGGTAGCTGAAGTCGAAATTGCCGCTGTACTTGTACCGGCGGCGGTAGCTCGTGGCGGTGTTGATCGTAAAGGTGCCGTTCAGGTAGATGTCGGCCGTGGCCTGCAAATTGACGTGCTCGCCGATCGGGAAGAACCAGCCCACCCCCTGGAAGCCGAAGCCCCACTGCTGACTGTACTGGTAATCGCTGGGGAAGAGCAGACCGGTGCTGCGGCCGCTCTTCAGCGGGAAGAAGCCGAAGGGAAGCCAGAAGGGCGTCGGCACGCCCATGATCTCCAGGTTCGAGGGGCCGATGATCGCCAGCTTGTTGGGCACCACCTTGGCCCGCTGCGTGCGGATCCCGAAATGGGGGTGGTCCAGGGAGCAGCTCGTGAAGATGGCCCCCTCGGTGTAGATCACGTCCGAGCGGGTGCTGTCGTTGGTCTGCACCGCCCCGCTCACGAACTTAGATTTTCCGCCGAGCACGTACACATCGTCCTGCGTTGTCTTGGTATCCGTGACGATGCCCTTCCTGGACTTAAAGTTATACTTTATCCCCTTGGCGGTAAACTCCTGACCCCCATCACTAAACTGTGGGTCACCCACCAACGTTCCAGAACTATCCGGCCAGGGTTCTGCCACCACCAGGTTAGTCCCGTAATCGAGTACGATGTGGTCGGCCTTCAGGCTGATGTCCAGGTAATCGACCTGGGCCTCCCCGTACAGGTGGATACGCTGACTGCCCACCTCCGCGATGATACTGTCGCGGCTCCGGTACTCCACCGGGGCGTCGAGGCTGTCCGCGCTCACCTGAAAATCGGCCGTAGAGCCGGAAAAGCCCACCGTTACGGCGCTACTGTCCACCTGCGCCCCCGCCCAGTGGGAGCAGAGGAGCAAGAGCAGTACGGCGGCGGCGGTGCGCAGGTGCAAGGAGGATTCGGTCAATCGGTGAAAGGTCGTGCCGGGGCAACGATGCCGGTGCGGGATTCGCGGTTGGTTACCTGGTGCTTTAACGCTTCGTTAAGTTACGGGCGGACAAAAGTACGACAGCCGGCCTTCACCCCTCCCGGGCGAATTGGCTATATTTCCGGGAATCCCAATTTTAGCAACTACTAGTCAATTATCTATGATATGCCTTCCAACTTCATATTCGAGCTTCTCTGCATCGACCCCGATGACATTAGTGATCAGCGCGGTTTCATTCACGCGATCAGTTATAGCAACGATGTATGGAACAGCCGTTCCCCCATTATTACCAAAGACAAGAATGGTAACGATTTCATTAAGGGCGAGAGCGGCCTCACCGTTTCCGTCATCAACGTCGACACCAGCAAGATCCTTACCGACCTGGTAGACGCCGCCTTCGTGCTGCGGGTCGAGAGCCCCATGTTCGAACCCCTTGAACCCTTCCGGCAGCGCCTCCTTCGCCACCTTTCCGAAAAGCTTCGCTTCGCCCACCTGCGGGTCCTGCAGGACGACATCAGCTCCGAGATCGCCAACCAGCTCTACCCGAAAATCAACGCCGTAGAGAACCTGCTGCGGCGGTACCTCATCAAGTTCTTTTTCCAGCGGGTGGGCATGTCGTGGTGGGACGTGACCGCCACGCCCAAGATGATCGAGAAGGTGAAGGCCCGCCAGCGCAACCGGTCCAACCAATTCAGCTACTTCATCAACAGCGACATCGAGTTTGCCGACTTCGACGACCTGGGCCTGCTCATCTACAAGCAGTCTACCGGCTTCAACGAGCCGGAGAAGGTCCTGGAACGGCTGACCAGCATCGAGACCCTGGAGGAACTGATGGAGCTCAAGGGCAACCTCGAGGGCAACTATACCAAGTACTTCAAGACCTTCTTCCGCGACAAGAACTTCGAGCGGCTCTGGAAGGAAATGTCCAAGATCCGCAACAAGGTCGCCCACCAGGCCACTTTCTTCCACAGCGAGTTGCGCAAGGGCATCGAACTCTCGGCCGAGCTGACCTCCATCATTAAGGAGGCGGAAAGCCACATCGACGAGATCGTACTCTCCCTCAAGGAGAAGCAGGCCATCCACCAGGCGGCCGCCGAGGTCGTCCGCGAAGAGCAGGTAGAGGCCGAAGCCGCCGTGCAACAGGCCCAGGAGATCACCACCAATCGCAACAGCGGAATGTCGGGCCAACAGCAGCAGGATGAACCCACCCCCGCCGGCGTCGCCAGCAACGGGGAGGGGGCTACCTCCGACCGCGGCGACCACCGCGTGAAGCTCACCGGCCCCAAGATCATCGGTAAGATCAAGCTCGAGCACAAGACGAATACCTACCGCGATACCGCCCCCCCGGGCTACCGGGTCATCACCGCCGAGGAGATCTTGGAAGAACTGCACGAGGCGCTGCACCTCAACTTTACCACCTACGTGGGGCTGAAGTGGTTCGTCACCCAGTACCTGGCCAATAAGGGCTACGCCATCGGCACCACCTACTCCCTCGTCAACATCCTCATCGAACAGACGCAGATCGAGCTGTACGACTACGAGAGCACGGAGGGGTATACGATCAAGGCCGTCCGCTTGCCCAAGTAGAAAGTACCGACAGCAATAATGAGGGACTGAATAAGTGAATAGGGCTCCTATTTACTCATTCGGTCCCTCATTCGTTTACTCCCCTACTCAAGGATCCGGAACGTAGTACGCCGGTTAAGCTGGTGCTGCGCTTCCGTGCACCGCTCGCAGATACACTCGGCGATGGGCTGGCTTTCGCCGTAGCCGCGGGCGGTCAGGCGGTCGGCACTGATGCCCTTGGCGATCAGGTAGTCCACCGCAGCCTGGGCGCGGGCCTGGCTCAGGGTCTCGTTGTAGGCATCGCGCCCCCGGCAGTCGGTGTGCGATCCGAGCTCGATGCGGATGCCGGGATTGCGCTCGAGCGTCTGGGTAAGCTCGTTCAGCGTGGGCTGGGCATCTTCCCGGATGAAGCTTTCGTCGTAGTCGTAGTAGATGTTTTCCAGCACGATCTCCTCGTTGCGGAAAATCTTTTCGATCTCCAGCTCCAGTTCGTAGCGCTGCTCCGGAGCTTCGGGATCGCGGGGCAGGTTGCGGCTGCTGAAGCGGCCCTCGTCGGAAAGGTAGTCCGGGCGCTCGGCGCGGAAATTATAGGCCTGGTTGTCGGTCAGTACCAGGCTGAGCTGGCCTTCCTCATTCGTAGTCACCGTACGGCTCTGGTCGCCGATACTCGCGATCACCGTAGCGTTGGGTACGGGCCGCAGGCCGAGCACGCGGCTGCGGGGATTACCGGGGTCTTCGAAGATCTTTTCTACTACCGTCACGTCGAGGACGTTACGGAAGACCACCGGGTCCGGACTGGGCGGCGGCGGGGGCAGCACAGTCTTGGTGTAGGCGTAGATGTCGTCGCTACCCGCCCCGCCGGGACGTGAGCTACTGAAGAAGCCGGTGGTCGTGGATCCCACGCCCGTGCCGTTGCGCCGCACGATGGTGTAGGCAAAATCGTCCGCGCCGCTGTTGACCGGTACTTTCAGGTTGCGCGGGGCGACCCAGCGGCCGTCTTCCAGGGGCCAGGTGCGGAAAATGTCCAGCCCGCCGAGTCCCTCCAGCCCGTCGCTGGAGAAGTAGAGCGTGTCGCCGTCGAGGGTGGGAAACTGCTCGTTGCTTTCCGTATTGATCGCGCGGTTCATCAGGTCGGGGGCGCTCCAGTTGCCGTCGGGCTGCCGGGTCACCTCATAGAGGTCGTAGCCCCCCCACCCTTCGTTAAGGTTGGCGGAGAAGATCAGACGCTCGCCGTCGGCGCTGACCGCTGGATGCATGTAGTTGGCTTCCGGGGTAACGAAGGAGAGCTTCTCGGCCGGGCCCCAGCCGTCCCCTACCCGCTCGCTGCGGTAGATGCCGCAGTAGGCGTCGGACCGCTTGGCGGGTGGCGCGCAGCGGGTAAAGTACATGGTCCCGCCGTCGGGGCTGAAGGCGGGGGTGCCTTCGTTGTATTCGGAATTGGTGCCCGGATGGAAGGGCGTCGCGGCCGCGGCGGAGGCATCACTCGCCTCGAAGAGGTCGCTGAAGCTGCGGCCCGTCCAGTTGTAGGTGTCGTCGCCCGTAGCGGAAGACCGGTCGCTGGTAAATACCAGGCGGTCGTCCAGGGACACGGCCGCGTAGTCGGCCGCCGGGCTGTTGAAGGCCACGGGGTTCACCTCGTATTCGGGGGTTTCCTGCGCCTCCCGCTCGGCCTTGAGGCGAATGGCCAGCTCGGCCCCGGCGATGTCCTTGCGGAACTCGTAGCGCGACCCGATCTCGAAGCCGAGGTCGGTGTAGGTCTGGATGGCATCTTCGTAGCGTTCCAGGCGCTTGAGGGCGGCGGCGCGCTCGCGCAGGGCGTCCGGGCCGATGCCATTGTCGTAGGCGGTCTGAAACCATTCGGCGGCCTCCTCGTCGTGGCCCGTTTCGCGGTAGCTCACGGCGAGGTTCATGGCGATGCGCCCCTGTTCACCCCGGGATTTTGCGCGCTTGAATTCCCGCTGCAGCATCGGTACGGCGACGTCGTATTGCTTGCGATCCACGGCGGTGGCGCCGTCCGTGATCTTGGCGGTGTAGGTACAGCCGGCGGCTACGAACAGGGCAACGAGGATCAGCAGGTAGCGGTACATTTCAGTGGGCTTTGCTCGGAAACGGCTGTGGGGGACCAAAGTTGCCGCGGGGCGGGGCCGCGGGTGCCGTGCGAGTGACTAACCCCTACCAAATCCGTAACCGCCGGTACCGTTCCTCTCCCGTGCCCAGGTCGGACAGGACCAGGGTAACTTCGCCCACCGGCCAGTCCGCGGTGAGGAGCGTCTGCAGTTCCTGGTTGACCGGTACGACGCGGTCCTCGCTGCCGTCCTTGCGGATGGTCAGTAGTTTTTGGTTACCGGGGGCGCGCAGGACCAGTTCCCGACCGGCCTGCCAGTCGAGGGGTGGGACCCCGTCCGCTACCGCACCGAAATCGTCGGAGCGCAGGTGGTAGCCCCAGACGGAAACCGGGGTTTCCAGCGGCTCGTCCGCCTCGTTGCTGGAGAGCAAGAGTACGCCCTTCCGCACCCCGGCGCGCGGTACCACGATGAGCGGGAGTGCCGCGCTACGCTTGGTGAAGGAGAGGCTGTCGAGCGTGGGCAACAGGGGTCCGCGGGTAGATACGCTGACCTGACGCACGCCTTCTCCATAGTAGTATACCCGCAGCGAATCGGTGAGCACCTCCCCTACCCGCCCGATCAGCCGGGTGTCCAGCCCGACCACCTGCAGGGAATGCACGCCCGGCCTGATCGATTCCCGCCGCATCCGCTCGCGCCGCGCGAATATTTCCTGCCGCGCAGCTTCCATACGGGGTATCGTTTCCGCTCGCCGGCCGTTGAGGTCAAAGAGGTGCATGCTATCGATCATGACCACACTGTCCGGACCCTTCCCGTCGGTCAGTCCCCGCATGAATCGTTCCGACCGGCTGAGCGAGTCCACCGGCACCGTCCGGTACCAGCTCACCGTCTCGATGCCGCCGGTCGCGTAGCGCGTGGTGTCGATGCCCCGCTGGGCGGCGGCGGAGAGGGAGGCCAGGAGGGCGAACGGGAGAAGGAAGCGCATACGACCGGATTTGGAGGCAAGATGCCCCTTAAGGTACCGCCTGGCGGGTGGCCGGCCAAGTGTGCGTCACCTTCCCCCGAAACGCCGCACCCGCGCCCCGCCGAAAAGAAGGGTACACTGTCAATCTGTCAGCTTATCTTCCTACCTTTGCGCGCCCAACCGGACCAACCATGTACAACGACAACCCGACCCTCAAGGACCTGAACGCCCGGACCATCGACGAGACCGCCCAGGGGCAGGTCTACAGTGAGGCAGTATCCGCCCTGGCCCCGGAGCCGACCGGCAAGCAGTTCTACATCGAGAGCTACGGGTGCCAGATGAACTTCAGCGATTCGGAAATCGTGGCCAGCATCCTCGGTGAAGCCGGCTACGCGCCCACCCGCGACCTGGAGGGGGCCGACCTTATTCTGATCAACACCTGCTCGATCCGGGAAAAGGCCGAGGATACCGTGCGCAAGCGACTGCGCGTCTTCGACAAGGTAAAACGTCGCCGGCCGGGTACCATGGTCGGCGTGCTGGGCTGCATGGCCGAGCGCCTGAAGGCCAAGTTCCTGGAGGAGGAAAAACTGGTCGACCTCGTAGTGGGGCCCGACGCTTACCGCGACCTGCCGGGCCTGGTGGCGGGCGCCGAGGAGGGGGAAAAGGGAGTGAACGTCTTTCTGAGCCGGGAAGAAACCTACGCCGACATCAATCCCCTGCGCCTGCAGAGCAACGGCGTCACCGCCTTCATCTCCATCATGCGCGGGTGCGACAACATGTGTTCCTTCTGCGTGGTGCCTTACACCCGCGGCCGGGAACGTAGCCGCAACGCCTACAGCATCGTGGCCGAGGCCACCGACCTCTTCCAGCGGGGTTTCCGGGAGGTGACGCTGCTCGGGCAGAACGTCGACAGCTACAAGTGGACCCACCCCGAAACGGGCGAGCGGGTGACCTTTGCCGCCCTGCTGGAGATGGTTGCGCAGGTAGACCCCAAGCTGCGTATCCGCTTCAGTACCAGCCATCCGAAGGATATCACCGACGAGGTGCTCTACACCATGCGGGACCACGAAAATATCTGCAAGTACATCCACCTGCCGGTGCAGTCGGGCAACAGCCGCATCCTCGACCTGATGAACCGCACCTACGACCGGGAGTGGTACCGCAAGAAGGTGGACCGGATCTACGAGATCATGCCCGACTGCGCCATTAGCTCCGACATCATCACCGGTTTCTGCAGCGAGACGGAAGAGGAACACCGCGATACCCTGTCGATGGTGGACTACGCCCGCTATACGATGTCGTACATGTTCTTCTACTCTGAGCGACCGGGTACGCCGGCCGCCCGCAAGCTTACGGACGACGTGCCCCTGGAGGTGAAGAAGCGCCGGCTGCAAGAGATCATCGACCTGCAGACCACCATCAGCGACGAGCGGAACCGGGCCGACATCGGCACGACCTTTACGGTGCTCATCGAGGGGGAGAGCAAGCGGTCAGACGCCGACTGGAAGGGGCGCAATACGCAAAACAAGATGGTGATCTTCCCCCGGCTTGCCGGGACGGCGCCCGGTGACTATGTATCCGTTACGATAACCGACGCGACCAGCGCCACGCTGCTGGGAAATCAGGTTTCCTGACGAACCCGCACCGCCACCGCCCGCTTATTCAACCAACGACCGCCCCGGCACCTTTTGCCCCTGCGCCGACCGGTCGCCCTAACCATCGCTTCAGCCCGTCGTGAATCAGACCAAGCCCAACCTAACGAGCATCAAGCGCCGCTACGGCATCGTGGGGCGCTCTCCCGTGCTGGAGAATGCCCTAAACACCGCCGTGCGGGTCGCCCCCACCGACCTGTCCATCCTGATCACGGGCGAGTCCGGCGTGGGTAAGGAGGTGTTCAGTCGCATCATCCACGACAACAGCCCCCGCAAGCACGAGAAATTCATCGCCATCAACTGCGGGGCCATTCCAGAGGGTACCATCAACAGTGAGCTCTTTGGCCACGTCAAGGGGGCCTTTACGAACGCGACGGGTGACCGCAAGGGGTACTTCGAAACCTACGACGGGGGGACCATCTTTCTGGATGAAATCGGTGAGATGCCCCTGGACACCCAGACGTACCTGCTCCGCGTGCTGGAGAGTGGGGAGTTCATCCGGGTGGGTTCCAGCAGCGTGCAGCGAACCGACGTGCGTATCGTGGCCGCCACTAACCGTAAGCTGAGCGAGCGCATCCGGGACGGCAAGTTTCGGGAAGACCTCTATTACCGCCTCGCTACGGTCAATATTGAGCTACCGAGCCTGCGCGACCGGCCGGAGGACATCTACCTGTTATTCCGCTACTTCGCCAATAATTTCGCCGAGCAGCAGGGGTTCGACCCGATCCAGATCGACGATGAGGCCCGTTGGCTCCTCGATCACTACAGCTGGCCGGGCAACATCCGCGAGCTGAAGAACGTGGCCGAGCAGCTCAGTATCCTGGCGGAGAAGCGGGAGCTTACGGCGGTCGACCTGGTAACGATGATGCCGAAGTTACGCGAGCGCAACCTGCCGGCCATCACGCGCAACGGGGCCGCCGATGGCATGCAGGAACGGGAGATCCTGTACAAGGTGCTCTTCGACATGAAATCCGACCTGAACGACCTGAAAGGGCTCATCTTCGAACTGATCCGCAACAACGACCTCCGGGTGCCCGACATGGGCAAGATCCGGTCGCTGCAACTGCCGGGTGCCTACCCCGACGCGGCCGACGAGATCGACCGGCGGGCCGGGGTGGACGTGGATGAGTTCCGCCGCCCCTCCGAAGACCCGATTATCGTAGACACGAGCATGCAGCAAGCCTACGACCGCAGCGAGATCGTAGAGGAAGACCTGAGTCTTGCCAACGCCGAGCGCGACCTGATCGCCAAGGCCCTGAAAAAGCACAATGGCCGGCGTAAAGAGGCCAGTGCGGAACTCGGTATCAGCGAACGTACGCTGTACCGGAAAATTAAAGAATACGAGATCCTGGAATGACCCCGCCCCGGCGCCGGCGATGCAAACCTAACTTGCAGGCGCAACGTTACAGTCCCGTGTTTCACCCGGCCGCGTGATGCGACCTTCATATCTGACCCCACCCTATGCGTTACGAAGTCAAAATTGGAATCCTGGCCGTGGTGGCTATTTTATTAGCCTTCTGGGGATTCAAATTTATTCAGGGGAGCAACCTCTTTTCTTCGTCCCAGGTCTATTACGTAGCCTACAACGACGTGGCCGGATTGACGGTGGGTACCCCCATTCAGATCAGCGGCGTATCGGTCGGGTCGGTGAAGTCCATTAAGCTCGACCAGCAAAAGAAGGAAGTAGTAGTCACGCTGGAGATCCGTAAGAACGTCAACATCCCCGAAAGTACCCGCGCCTACATCACTACGGTGAGCCTGCTGGGCGAGAAGGCCGTGGTCCTGGAATACGACCGTCCCTGTTTCGGGGAAGATGACTGCGCGGAAAGTGGCACCTACCTGACCGGATCATCGAAGGGCATTCTGGCCTCCTTCCTCGGCACCGACCCCGATGCCGACCCCACTGAGGGGCTTAAGGCCCAGGTAAGTGAGGCCGTCGACAGCCTACAGTGGACCCTGTTCAACGAAAACAGCGATAACCCCATCGCCCGCGCCTCCCGCGATCTGGCGGTGACCATGGAGAACCTCCGCGCCTCCACCGCCCAGCTGCAGCAGCTCATGAACGCCAACTCGCGGCAGATCAACGCTACCCTATCTAACCTGGAAAGCCTGACCGGTACCCTCAACGAGAACGAACAGGGTATTGCCAACATCATCCAGAACGCCGACACGCTTACCAATAACCTGAGTGGGCTGGAGCTGGAAGAAACGGTGAGCGAGGTGAATGCCAGCATCGTCCGGCTGCGGGGTACCCTCGACGAGGCCGACCGGGCTCTGGGTGGCGTGACTTCCGTCATGCAGGACGTGCAGAACGGTCGCGGTACGCTCGGTAAGCTCATCACCGACGACGAGATCTACAACCGCCTGAACCGGGCCAGTCTGGCAGCCGATACGCTCCTGAGCGACTTTCAGGACCGGCCCTACCGCTACGTGCCCTTCAAGAGCCGCCGCCGCGTGCTGAAGTTCGACCGGCAGGACGAGGCGATGGACGAAACAAACTAACCCACCCAGATGCGCATCCTCACGGCGGAGCAGCACCGCGCCCTGGACCAGGCTACGCTTGAGCAGGACGGAATTACGAGCCTGCAACTCATGGAGCGTGCCGCTACCGCCTGGGCCAGGCGGTTTCAGGTGCTCTACCCCGACAAGGAACGGCCCGTGACCGTACTCTGCGGTCCCGGCAACAACGGTGGCGACGGACTCGTCATCGCCCGTCTGCTGCGGCTGGAAGCCTATACCGTCAGCGCGATTTGCGCCAACCTCGCACCTGCGTCCGCGGACAACAAATCCAACCGCCGCCGGGCGAAGGACGTCGGTGTGCGCATGCGGGAGCTCGAGGAGGGTGATCCGCTGCCCACGCCTCCGGCCGGCGGCCTGCTGATCGATGCCCTGTTTGGCACCGGGCTCAGCCGACCCATTACCGGTTACTGGGCGAAGTTGGTCGACCACCTGAACGAGCAGTCCGTAACCCGGGTAGCAGTGGACCTGCCGAGCGGTTTGCGAACCGATAGTCCCTCCGAAGGGGCAATCGTGCGCGCCGAGCGTACACTTAGCCTCGGCTACCCGAAGCTGGCACTTTACGCTCCCTCGAATACCGCTTACCTCGGAGAGTGGGAACTGGTAGCTTTTCCCCTGGCAACGCCGCCGGAGAATGCGGATGACCCCACGAAACAACTGGACCTAACGGGGGTAGCGCGGCTACTCCGGCCGCGCCATGCCAACGATCATAAGGGAACTTTCGGCCACGCGCTGCTGGTCGCAGGAGCCTTCGGGAAAATGGGTGCCGCGGTGATCAGCGCCCGCGCCATACTGCGGGCCGGTGCCGGACTGGTGACGGTCCATATACCACGCGTAGGCTACGAGATCATGCAGATCAGCCTGCCGGAAGCGATGTGCCGCGTCGACCAGCACCGCTACCACCTCACCGGGGTAGCCCACCCCGAGCGCTATGACGCGGTGGGCATCGGCCCGGGCATCGGCACCCAGGATCCAACGCCGGAAGCGGTATTCGACCTGCTGCGGGCGACAAGCCGCCCCCTGGTGGCGGACGCTGATGCGCTCAATATCCTGTCCGCCCATCCGGAGCACTTAGCCGATCTCCCCCCCAATTCCATCCTGACGCCCCACCCCAAGGAGTTCGAGCGGCTATTCGGGAAAACCGATGACGACTTTGCCCGCTGGCGGTTGCAGCGCGCAAAGGCCAGAGAGCTCAACTGCGTCGTCTTGCTAAAAACGGGTTATACGTCCATCGCCACTCCGGACGGACGCATGTACTTCAACACGACCGGGAACCCCGGCATGGGTACCGGCGGTACCGGGGACGCCCTCACCGGCGTAGTGACGGGCCTCCTGGTCCAGGGCTATGCGCCCGACGTGGCCGCCCGGCTCGGAGTCTACCTGCACGGCCTCGCCGGGGACCTCGCCGCTGACGCGCTCGGACAAGAAAGCCTGCTGGCCGAGGACCTGGTTGGTCACTTGGGAGATGCCTTCCGGCAACTCCACCAGGCACGGAAATCGGATCAGTAGCCGATCACCCGCTTCAGCAGAAACCTGCGCAGGCGAAACGGCAAAACGCCCCCCACGAGGGAAAAAAGCTTGGTATCGGCGCCTACGTAATGGTGCACGCGGTTGCTGTCGAGGCTGGTCACGATGGCATCGGCGACGTCATCGGCCGTGAGGCGGATACCGGAATCGGGCAGCTTACGCAGCAGGTGCTGGTTGTCCTTGATGAGTGGTGTACGGGCATACATGGGGTTGATATCGCAGACCCGGATGCCGTCACCTTCCCAGGCAATGTCGAGGCTTTCCGTAAAACTGTTCACGGCCCGCTTGGTCAGGCTGTAGGCTACGAGTTCGGGATTCCCGTGCAGTGCCGAGGCACTACCCAGATTGATCAGGCGAGCCCCCGGGGTTGCTTTAAGGAGGGGGTAGGCATGGTAGGCCATATTCATGACACCCTTAAGGTTAACGTCCACGACCCGGAGTTCAGACTCCAGCGTGAGGTCGGCAAATTCGCCCACGTTTATGATTCCCGCGTTGTTGAGCAGAATGCCAAGTTTGCCGTCCGTGCGTTCCCCGAACCGGGCGATCGCCGTGCGGCAGGCTTCCGGATCGGTCACGTCAAGGGTGGCGGCGTAGCAGCGTTCTTCGCCGTAGCTGCGGCCGAGCTCGGCGACGCCGGCGGGGTCGAGATCGAACAGGCCGAGGTAGTATCCGGCGGCCGCGAAGCGGACGGCGCAGGCGCGGCCGAAGCCCCCGGCGGCACCGGTAATGATAATGGTCTTGGACATGGCCCCAAGGTAACGGCCACCCTGAACAAATAGCGAGGGTGGTCAGTATTGTACCGAACCCCAAACCAGCCTAACCTTGCCAGATACCACCCTACCGAACGATATCGAAGAACTGATGGCGGAGGGAGCCATGCAACTTGTCGATCCTACCCTACCCCAGTTACTCACCATCCTCCCGCTGTCTCAACGCCCCGTATTTCCCGGGACCGCCCTGCCCATGACCTTCAGCGGGACGGTCAAACTTACCGCGCTGAAAATAGCCGTGGAACAGCACGACGGCTTCATCGGCGCCGTGCTCGAGCGGGAAGCTAACGAGGACGATTACCGCGAGTCGGACTACTACGAGGTCGGTACGGTCTACCAGATCATCAAAGCCATGCCGATGGGTACCAACGGGGTACAGGTACTGGGGCGAACGGTCAAGCGGTTTCGGCGGCAACGCGTGGTACAGACCGAGCCAAGCCTG
Source organism: Lewinella sp. IMCC34183 (assembly GCF_003390915.1). Taxonomy (GTDB): domain Bacteria; phylum Bacteroidota; class Bacteroidia; order Chitinophagales; family Saprospiraceae; genus Neolewinella. Next base: position 576,655 of record NZ_QMEM01000001.1, read on the forward strand.
CGGTGGCGCGTAGAGTATGACAATCAGCCCGCGGTCAAGCCTGACCCCGAACTGAAGGCGTACATGCTGGCCATCAGTAGCGACATCAAAAGCCTGCTGGCGCTAAATCCGCTCTTCCAGGAGCAGGTCAATATGGTCGTCACCCAGTTGAACTACGAAAAGCCGGGGCAGACCATCGACGTGATCTCCAACCTCGTCAGTTCCGAAAAAGCCAAGCTCCAGGAACTGCTGGAAACCTGGAACATCACCGAGCGGGCCAAGCTCCTGCTCGGCATCATCAAAGACGAGTTGCAGGTTGCCAAGATCCAATCGCGGATCAATAAGCAAATCGAGGAGGGCGTCAACGCCAAGCAGAAGGAGTACTTCCTGCGTGAACAGTTGTCCGCGATCCGCCGGGAGCTCGGCGAGGAGCAGGGCGACGGCGAGTCGATCCGCGAACGCATCCTCGCCATGCTCGAGGGGAAAAAGATGCCCGAGAACGTCCGGGAGGTATTCGACCGGGAACTCAACAAGCTTGCCACGCTGAATACCCAAAGTCCGGAGTTCAACGTCACGCGTACCTACCTTGAAACCCTCGCGAGCCTGCCCTGGGGAATTTTCAGCCCGGATACCCACGACATCGCCGAGGCCCGCCGAATCCTTGACGCCGATCACTACGGACTGACGGACGTTAAGGACAATATCCTGGAGTTCTTGGCCACCATCATCAAGCGCAGCTCGGTAGCCGGCAGCATCATCTGTCTGGTGGGCCCTCCCGGCGTGGGTAAGACAAGCATCGGTCAGAGCATTGCCAAATCGCTGGGCCGGGAATTTTACCGCTTCAGCGTCGGTGGCATGCGCGACGAGGCGGAGATCAAGGGGCACCGGCGCACCTACATCGGTGCCATGCCCGGCAAACTGATCCAGGCCATCGACCGCGCGAAAAGCAGCAACCCCGTGATCCTGATCGACGAGATCGACAAGCTCGGGAGCGGGCAGGGAGATCCTGCCTCGGCCCTACTGGAGGTGCTCGACCCCGAGCAGAACGACTCCTTCGTGGACCACTACCTCGACGTACCCTACGACCTGTCGAACGTGCTGTTCCTGACTACCGCTAACCAACTGGATTCGATCCCCGGGCCGTTGCTCGACCGGATGGAAGTCATTCGCCTGAGCGGGTACATCAAAGAGGAGAAGGTCAAAATCGCACAACAGTACCTGATCCCGCGGCAGCTGAAGGACCACGGCTTCGCTTCCGACGAGGTGACCTTTACCGATGAGGCACTGGACTTTCTCGTGGACCGCTACGCCCGCGAGGCCGGCGTCCGCAACCTGGAAAAGCAGATTCGCAAAATCATCCGCAAGCTCGTGCTCAAACAGGCCGAGACCGACCAGCACACCTTTGAGGTGAGTAAATCGATGGTGGAGGAAATGCTCGGACGGCCTCGCTTCAACACCGAGAAGCTCTACGAACACCCGATCGCCGGGGTAGTCCTCGGACTTGCCTACACCTCCCTCGGCGGGGCCACGCTGTATATCGAAGCGACCGGCATCCCGGCCGAGAATCCCGGTTTCCGGCTCACGGGCCAGCTGGGCGACGTGATGAAGGAAAGCGCCCAGATTGCCCTCAGCTACGTGAAGGCGCTGCTGGCCGGAGCGGGAAATCACTACTACGACAAGCACCAGGTACACCTGCACGTGCCCGCCGGCGCGACCCCGAAGGACGGTCCGAGTGCCGGCATTACCATGGCCCTGGCCCTGTATACCCTGGCCACCGACACGGCACCCCTGGGCGGCCTGGCGATGACTGGGGAGCTGACGCTCACCGGTCGGGTCCTCCCGATCGGGGGCGTGAAGGAGAAGACCATCGGCGCCCGCCGCGTGGGCATCGACACTCTAATTTTCCCGTGGGAGAACCGCGAGGACTACGAGGAACTGGACGATTACCTCAAGGAGGGCCTTACCGCCCACTTCGCGAGAAACTTCAGCGACGTGCTCGCGATCGCGTTACCTACGCGTCAGCCTTCTTCCGCTTCCGCGGCGTCTTGAAGAATTCCTTGAGCTGCTTTTCGGTCATGAAGTTGTAGTCGGTCCAGGTGGAAACCGTCGTCTTCTTGATGTCGCGGTAATCCTTGCCCCGCTTGTTGGTATGCACCTTGATCAAGCGCTTGGTGTAGCGGATGGCTAGGCGGCGCAGCTCCTGGTTAAACTGCTCGTTGGAGAAGATTTTCATGTAGACGGGGAACTGCTTACCCGTCTCGCTGAACCACTCATTGTAGTCTTCGGTGCCGAGGCTCGCGGCCAGCAGGTCGAAGTAGACGAGGACACTCTTGCGGACGTTCTCGTTGAAGGTGCTCAGGCCGTCGTGCTTGAGCACTTCCTCCCGTACGGCTTCCTGCACGTCGGGCTCCTTGTATCCTTCGTTGTGAATCCGGTCAGTGAGGTTGAAGTAGGCGGTGAGGTCGTCTTCGATACTGCGGTCGATCACCTGCCCGAGGGCCAGTTCCTGTTCGGGGCCGAAATTGACGGAGGGATCGGTCTTGAGGCGGAGGACGAAATCCATGACCTGTTCCTGCACCCGTGCGGGGTCAGCGGTCCGCTCCCGGCTCAGGATGGAGGTGATGGTATCGCGCGTCTCGTCTTCGGGCGTCAGAAAGGCACCGTAAATCAGCACGGGGGCAATGAGCTCCCGGCGGCCGGCGAAGCTCTCCTCCGTAGCGAACTGGTAGAGCGGCGCGGGCAGGGCGTCGTTGTTGAGCTCGGTGGAAGATACCCGGTAAAGCAGGAAGTCAACCATGTGGTCCGTGTGGGAAATCAGCTCCGAGGCCTCCAGGGGGAAGGGAGCGTACTGATAGTTGCGGCTCATGAACTGCCGCTTGTACCGGTTAAATATCTGTTGCCGCCCGGCGGCGGTACGGGCGTCGTCGGCCTTCTGCTGTAGCAAAAATTGCCGGACGCGCTTGGTGGGGATCCCGTCGACCAGACCGGTGACGTAAATATCGCTGCTGAGGGAAAAGCCTACCTGCACGGCCTGTCCGATTCGGCTGCGGAGCTGGTCGAAGTTCATGTTGCCGGCGATGTAGTTGAGAATCTCACCGAAGTGGTCGTTCTGCCGGGTGTAGAAGAACTGAGGGTTGATCTGCGGCCGCAGCACGCTATAGCCCAGGATACGGGGGAGGAAAAGGCCCTCGAAGCGATCATCTAGCAAGTACCGCTCGAAGCTTTCGATCTCGAAGGGGGAGTAATGGTTGATTTGCTCGTGGGCGGCTTCGATCTGCGGCTCGAATTCGGCCTTGAGGGCCTCGTACTGGTCGTCCTCCTCGTCTTCGAGGTACTGGGCCAGGGCGGGGCTCGCCTGAATGGCATCGGCGATGGCGTCGAGGTGGGCTTTATAGGTATCGTTCAGTTCGTACATGACGTAGGGAAACTTTAGCGTAGTAAAAGAAAACCCGGTAGTGCCATTTAAGGCATTACCAGGGTCTTGCGGCTCCTGTGAGCTCACTTGTGGTGCGAAGATAGGGAATAGTTCGGTAGTGCTGTAGTCTTGTAGTTCGGTAGTCTTGTAGTTCTGTAGAGCTGTAGTTCGGTAGTCGGGTAGTTTAGGAGTCGCGGCAGTACAAGGCGGTCTCCGACCGCGCGGTGAAACGCGGCCTACGCCCGCAACCCTCCAATAATTGAGCACCGCACGCTCACCGGTAGTATTTCCACCCCATATAGCAATATTACAATATTACCAGTAACGCACCCCGCCGGCGACGGATTAAGCTCGACCCCCACCCTACCGACCAACGTTACCTGCGGGCAGACCAACGACCGGATTAATCCACAACTGCTTTACGCGGGGGAACGTTATCTTACCACAAATACCCGTTCATGTCCATCGTGTTAATCGTCATTCTCGTCTTCGCGCTGCTGGTGATCACCGGCAGTTTTTTCACCGTGCGTCAGCAGAGTGCGGCCATCCTGGAGCGGCTGGGTCGCTTCCAGTCCATTCGTGGGCCGGGCTTCCACTTCAAGGCGCCATTCATCGACCGGGTAGCTGGAAAGGTGAGCCTCAAGGTGCAACAGCTCGACGTCAACGTGGAAACCAAGACCAAGGACAACGTCTTCGTCAAGCTGAAGGTAGGCGTGCAGTTTGCCGTGGGCCCCGAGAGCGTTTACGACGCCTTCTATAAGCTCGACAATCCCTACGAGCAGATCAACAGCTACATCTTCGACGTGGTCCGGGCCGAGGTTCCCAAGATGAAACTCGACGACGTTTTCGAGCGGAAGGACGACATCGCCAACGCCATCAAGACCGAACTGCAGGAAGCCATGACCAGCTACGGGTACAACATCGTCAAGGCCCTGGTCACGGACATCGACCCCGATGCTACGGTGAAGGTGGCCATGAACCGCATCAACGCCGCCGAGCGCGAGAAACTCGCCGCCGAATACGAGGGTGAGGCGGACCGCATCCGCATCGTGGCCAAGGCCCGCGCCGAAGCCGAATCGAAGCGTCTACAGGGACAAGGTATCGCCGACCAGCGTCGGGAGATCGCCAAGGGATTGGAAGAGTCCGTCGATATTCTTAACAGCGTAGGTATCAACAGCCAGGAGGCCTCGGCCCTGATCGTCGTCACCCAGCACTACGACACCCTGCAGAGTATGGGTGAGAACGTCAACTCTAACCTGATCATGCTGCCGAACGCCCCCACCGCCGGCTCCGATATGCTGGCCAATATGACCGCCAGCTTCGTAGCCAGCCAGCAAATGGGCGAGGAAATGAAGGAGCAGAGCGAAAAGCTCAAGGCGGAGAAAAAACGCAAGAAGATCGAGCTGGAGCGGTAATTGAAAATTCTGATTACCGGCTCCGAATCCGCGGGGAAGTCTACCCTGTCGCGCCAGCTGGCCTGGGCGCTCGACGGCGTCTGCGTGCCCGAAGCGGCCCGAGAATACTTAAAGAACCTGGACCGGCCTTATGCCTTTGAAGACCTCCAGTCCATCTGGCACCGTCAGCGGGACGCCGAGGCCGCGGCCGTCGCGACCGGGGCCTCCTTCGTGGTCTGCGATACGGGTCCGGAGGTCATCCGAATCTGGTCGGAGGTTAAGTTCGGTCGCTGCGATCCGGAGGTATTCCTGGCATCCCGTACCCGCAGCTACGACCTTACCCTCCTGTGTTATCCGGACCTCCCCTGGACCTACGATCCGCTGCGCGAACACCCCGAAGAGAAAGATCGTAAGCACCTCTTCGACCGCTACCATCAGCTGCTGCCCAATGCCCGCGTGATCTCCGGTGCCGACCGCCTCACGCAGGCCCTCGCGGCCGTAAGTGAACGGCTTGGTCGTCCGGCGCGCGTGCGGTAGCTTCGGCGCGGTGAAGGGTAAGCTAGCGGTACTTGCGGTTGCGGTGGGGGTACTCCTGGCCCACCACTACTGGGCCTTTTACGGCCATTTCGGATTCGACGATCTGTACTACGCCGAACTGGCCCAGCGCCTGCTTCATGGTAGCTGGGATCCCACCGATCACTATTCTTACCGCATCGTCCCCCTCACATGTTGGGCGACCTCCTACGCGATCTTCGGAATCGGCGACCACGCTTCCGCCCTCCCGGCCTTTCTGGCAACGGTGGCGTTGTTATCGGTCCTGCTGTACGCCTTGCGGGACCGTCCCACCTGGCAGTACGCGCTGGCCGTAGCCTTTTTTTTCGGGATGCGCTGGAACCTGTTCTACTCCGACAAACTCATGCCCGATGTCTTCGTGGGCCTGTTCTCGGCGGTCGCCTGGACGGCTTACGTGACGCAGCGTACCGAAGGCTCGACCCGGGGAGCGGCACTTGCCGCGGTTTCGCTGTTTCTGGCCTTCAACAGTAAGGGGACCGTTATTCTACTCGTGCCGCTCTTTCTGTGGTACTTCGTACTGGACGTACGTAACGGACGGTTGCGCTGGTGGGGGCGCCTGCTGGTTGTCCTACTGCCATTGCTGGCCGTCTATTTTACCATTATATGGAGCCTGACCGGGTCACCCCTGAGCCGCTTTACCGCCATTACCGCCAACCACTACCTGAATCCGTGTTCCTACGACGTGCTGCCGTGGCCCCACCTGCGGGAGCGCCTGACCGGCGGTTTCCTCTCCTTGCTGACCCAGGCCTACCTGCTTCCCCACCTGTTTATTGCCGCGGGTGCGCTGATCTACTATGCGGTACGGCGGACACGTGACCGACGCGCCTACTTCTTTCCCCTGACGGTCGTGATCTGTTTGCTGTCGATCAATTTTATGTCCATTTCACTGACCAGTTACAACCCTATTTGCCTCGACCCCCGGCACCTGCTGCTGTTCAGCCCGATACTGGCCATAAGCTCGGTGTTGACGCTGGCCGATCTACTGAGACGAAGCCGGATGCAGCCCCGTGGCTGGTCATTTTATGTCCCCCTTACGCTCCTTATCGTGGCGCTCCTTACCCCCGCCGCTGCCGGTGCGCGCTACGACCGGTCGCTCGAGTACGAACGGGTAAAGCCCGCGCTGGAAGATATCATTGCCGCGCTCCCCCGCCCGGCGACGGTCTACGGGAGTCAGGTACTCGTGAATTATGGCAGGTACTACACCGCCTTCGCGGATACCGACCTTACCTTCCGCCTTCTCGACGAGCTGCCCCCCTGCACGGTGGACGCGGCCGCGGACACCGCCACCTTTCTGGTCCGTAACTGGTACACCGACTGGCATTCTGGAGGCGTAAGTACCGACGTTGCGGGAATCACGACGGCACGTGGGGTCATCCTCGAGCCGACTTCCTTGGGGAACGAGCGGGTAAGCGTAGAGCAAATAGCCTGCCCGTGAACGTCACCCCCCGACGCGGGCCAGGATATCTTCCAGGAAATTGCGGTGATTGGCCAGCCGTGGCACCTTGTGCTGCCCCCCTAACTTTCCCCGTTCGGCGAGCCACTGCCGGAAGAAGCCCTGGGGCAGGACGGTGAGGGCGTGGCGGGTGATGGCGTAGTCGTTAGCCCGCTTGGCGCGGTAGTTGGAGTTGCGTTCCTGCAGCGCCTCGTCGAGTACGCGGTTAAAGGTCTCGAGATCGGCGGGCGGGCGCTCGAATTCGACGAGCCAGTGGTGGCGGCCCTTCTCCTGTACCTCTATGTATTGGGGGGCCACGGTGTAATCGCGTACCAGGGCGCCCGTCGCCGCGCAGGCGGCCAGCAGGGCGCCTTCGGCCTCGGAGCGGAGCATATCTTCCCCGAAGGCATTGATGAATTCCTGGGTACGCCCGACAATCACGAAGCGGTAAGGATCCGTTTCGGTAAACTTGATCAGATCTCCCATCGGATAGCGATAGAGGCCGGCCATCGTCGTGATGAGCATCACATACACCGCCCCGGCGCGGACTTCCGCCAGCGGGATGGCGTTCATCTCGTCGCGCTGGTAGTCGTCCCACGCAATGAATTCATAGTAGATACCGTTGGTCAGCAGCAGGAGCATACTGCGCAGCTCGTCCCGGTCCTGGACGGCAAAGAACCCTTCGGTCGCATTATATATCTCCTGAAAGATGAAGTCCGACTTGGGAAACAGCCGCTCGAACTGGCCGCGGTAGGGCGCGAAGTTGACGCCGCCGTGCTTGAAGACTGAGGCGTGGGGCCAAACGTCGTGCATGTTTTCCCCGCCGTGGATCTCCAGGATCCTCCGGTAAAGCGGCAGGTTCCAGGTAGGTACGCCGCCAAGAATGGTGATGCCGGGTTCCCGGGCCGCCAGCTGGGCGATCTTCTCGATCTTTTCCTCGTAACTGCCTGCCGTGGCTAGCTTCACGTCGGGAATGTAAAAGGGCCGCATGATGCGGGGAATACTGAGGATGATGATGGCGCTGATGTCCGCCTTGGGCAAGCCGGAGGGCTCGTGCAGCCCCTGGTAGGCCCCGCCGATCAGCAGGTTCTTGTGGGAGAATACCTCCAGCTCCGAGTTCTTCTCGTAGAGCGCGGCCAGGCTCATCCAGCTGCCCTTGAGGTGGATGGACCCGACGGCCGACTGCGGCATCGGCAGCAATTTTACCGATCCGGTAGTACCGCTGGTGGTCGCGATCCAGGCGGCGGGATCCTGCGTCAGCACTCCCTGCTCCCCGCCGAGTACGCGGTCGATGTAGGGCCGGTGGCCGTCGTAGTTCCGCACCGGCATACGCGTTGCCAGGGATTCGGGATCGGCAATGAGCCGGTCGAACTGGTGTTCCTGTCCGAATTGGGTGTGCTGGTTAGTGCGCAGAATCTCCAGCAGCTGCTGGCGCTGCAGGCGGTGGGGATGGTCGTAATGGGCCATCAGCTCCTTGCGGTAGCGACCGAGGTAGGTCTTGAACAGGGTATTGACTACACCAAGCATGGGAAGATCAGAGTATTTCGAGCAGTTCGCGCTTACTGTCGAGCAGCCGTCGGATATAGGGCAGGCGCTTGCGGGTATGTTCGTAGCCGACGTCGTGGAGATCACTCAGCCGGTTGAGGTTGAAGATGTGGTAATCGTTGAGGTTGCTGGGTTCGAGCACCACGTCGCAGAGCTCGGCCGACGGCAAGGTATTTGCCATAATGGACAAATCAAAGCAGCGCCAGACGATGCCGATCACGGTCTTGACGTCGGCGGGCTTCAGGCTTTCGTAGGGCATCAGATTGCTGCCGATGATGAAGTCCGTCTGGTTGAGCAGCGGCTTCACGGGCATATTCTCGATCACCCCGCCGTCCACGTACTGCGCCCCGTCGATCACCACCGGGCGAAACAGGAAGGGGATGCCACAGCTGGCCGCGACGAGCGTGTGCAGGGGTCCGCTGTCGTGACATTCGAGCTGCCCGGTGTTGAGATTGGTCACCCCGACGAAGAAGGGTTTTTGCAGCCCCGCGAAGCTGTTCTCGGGGATGACGGTCGCCAGGCGCTCCTGCAGGTAGTCGCTGCTGGTGAGTCCGGCCAGCGGCATTCCCAGCTTGTAGAAGCGGAAAATGGAGGATTCCAGGGCGAACGCCATCATATCGTCCGGGCTTACCCCGGCCGCGTACATGGCCCCGACCAGTGCGCCGGCACTGACCCCGACGACCTTATCGGGCTCGATGCCGGCCTCCGTCAGCGCGCGCAGCGCCCCGATGTGCGCCGCACCCCGCGCGCCGCCGCCCGACAGGGTGATACCAATGGTGAGCTTGTTCATCCCATACACAGACACCCGGTGCCCGCCCCGGGTTCAGCGACCAACCTTTCGTGGACGGTTACGTTGCAACCGACATGGAAAATCTACAGAAAAAGACCGCCTACGTGACCGGCGGCAGTAAGGGTATCGGTTACGGGATCGCCGAAAAGCTCCTCGAGCAGGGCGTAAACGTCATCATCACCAGCCGCACCCAGGACTCCGCCTCCCAGGCCGCCGATCACCTCAATGAAAAGGGCTACCCGGGCCACTGCATCGGCACCGAGGCCGACGTCCGCAGCCTGCACAGCCAGCAGGACGCCGTGCGCCTCGCCACCGAAACTTACGGAGGCCTCGACATCGTGATCGCCAACGCCGGCGTGGGCCACTTCGCCCCCATCCAGGAGATGACCTCCGAGCAATGGAGCGAGACGGTAGACATCAACCTGACCGGCGTGTTCAACACCGTAAAAGCCTCCGTGGACGCCCTCATCGAAAGCAAGGGCTACCTGTTCACCATCGCCAGCCTGGCGGGCACCAACTTCTTCGCCGGCGGCAGCGCCTACAACGCCAGCAAGTTCGGCCTGGTCGGATTCACCCAGGCGGTCATGCTCGACGTACGCAAACAGGAAGTAAAGGTGACCACCATCATGCCCGGCTCCGTCGCTACCCACTTCAACGGCAACGAACCCGACGACAGCGACGCCTGGAAGATCCAGAGCGAAGACCTCGGTCAGCTCGTAGTCGACCTGCTGAAGATGCCCGCGCGTACCTTGCCCAGTAAGGTGGAGGTGAGGCCTGCGGTACCGAAGTAGTTCGGTAGTACTATAGTTCTGTAGTCGCGCACGTCTTCTGCGCGACTATAGAACTACCGAACTACAGAACTAATCCCCTTCCCCCGTACCAATACTTTCACTCGGGTCAGCTACTTGCGTACGGCGCACCACCTTATCGATGCGCGTAGCCAGTACCTGGTGGTCGTAGGCGGAGTTGCGGCCGAGTACGTTGGACATGAGGGCCACTAGGTAGCGGGTGCCGTCGGGTTGCTCGACGATCGCGACCGAGTTCATGTAGTTCATGCGGTTGCCCTTGTACTTGGCGCAGCTCGTACCGGGCTTACAGCCGTACAGGCTACCGGACTTAAAGTATACCCCCGCGCTGTCGAGGACCGGCGCGTGGGCGTAACGGATCCGGCGGTCGGTCATGTAAATCAGGCGTTTCAGTTCCAGGCTGGAGGGCGCGTCCACTACCCTGCCCGATTCCAGGGCGGTGAGCCAAACCATCAGGCCGCGCACGGTGCCGAGGCTGCCGCCCTTCGGAGGCACGATGGCGCTGGCCCCGCGGGTAAACATGGTGCCCAGCCGCCAGGCGTCGCCGTCGATGCCCATATCGCGGAGGGGACCGTTGACGATGTCTTCGCCCAGGTCGCGCAGGGTACCGCGATCCGTGGTCTTGAAGTAGTCCATCATCTCGTCGTAGGTAAGGTCCGGGTACTTATCGCCAAATACCCGCATCAGCAGGGCTTCCCGCCAGACGATGCTGGCCGCGCCGTTGTTGCTGACGGAGAGCATGTGGTCTACCCACTGGTACAGATTGAATTCGTCGTTCTGGTCGACCCGCTTGCGGGCGTAGCGCTCGGTTTCGGCATCGTAGAGCGGGATGGTATGGTGGTCGTAGACGCCGAACGGTCCGGCCTTCACGACCTTTTTCTTCATCAGTGCCCAACGCTGCTGCACGCTGTCGGGGTACATATTCTGCAGTTCGCAGAAGAAGGCCGTGGCTACGGCGAGCTTGCCCACGCTGCCGGGTTGGTAGCCGGCGTTCGGATTGCGTTCCGCGTACCGGTGGGGGCGACCCGGCGTCATGTCAAACACGGCGACGGAGTACGACGGGTGCATATTGGGAAAGATCTGTCCGATCTCCTCCTGCAGCTCGGGGTCCACCTCGGGCAATTCCGTCACGGGGTCCGCCATGAGGTTGAGCCGTACGTATTCCAGGCTATGGCGGGCGCCGTACGGGAGCGTCCGGACGAGGGCCGCGCTGTCCATATTGGTCAGCCGCAGCAGGCGGGCGATGCCCGTATTCGCGTACCCGTCTATCGGGTAGCCGGCGACGGGCGGTGAGGGATACACGACGGCCACCAGGACGCCGAGAAATAAGAGTGTACGTAAGGTGCTGAGAGTCATCGGTACTATAACGTGGCTTTGCCTTACCGCGGTGCCCCGTTCAATGTTCGGGCGCGGACGCGGGTGCGGGGAGTTCCCGCTAATGCAAAGATACGGGTCCGGTAGCCCCGGCACCCTTCACCCGACGAATGAACAGAACCAACGGAATACACAGCAGGAAAAAGGCCCCGAGCACCTGGAATACGTCGGTGTAGGTCACCAGTGCCGCCTGCTGACTGAGCATGCCGCTGAGTACCCGGTAGGCCTGCTGGGTGGCTTCCACCGCGTTGGTCCCGGAAGCGGCGAGCCGATTGGCAATGCCGTGGACCTGATTCATCACGTTTGGGTCGTTCACGCTGAGGTGGCTTCCGAGCAGGGCCCGGTTGTAGACCGTGCGGTTGCCGAGGTAGGTGGCCAGCACCGCGATCCCAAAGGAGCCGCCGAGCTGCCGCAGCATGTTGTTGATGCCGGTGGACTGCGGGATGTCACGCCCCTTCAATCCCTGCAGCGACAAAAAGGTCAGCGGCAGGAACAGGAAGCCCAACCCCAGCCCGCGCACCAGCAGCGGCCAGAAGAAGTCGGCCTGGGAAGTCTCCGGCGTGATGATGCCGGCCATCATGAACGTAAAGACCGCAAAGAGCGCGAAGCCCAGGGGGATCAGGTACTTGGGCGATACCCCCGCCGCGATAAGCCGCCCCACAAGGGGCATCATGAATCCCCCGAGCAGGGCCCCGGGAATCAGCAGTTCACCGGTCTGCGTAGCCGTATACCCCAGGATCTGCTGGGCGAAGATGGGGAAGATGAACACCGACCCAAACAACCCGAAGCCCATGATGAAGGAGAGGAAGGTGCCCACCGCCACGTTGCGGTAGCGGAGCACCCGCAGGTCGACAATGGGCTGCTCCGTCCGCAGCATCCGGACGATAAAGCCGATGATCCCGGCGGCGGCCAGGGCACTCATGGCCAGGATGAAGGCAGACTGGAACCAGTCTTCCTCCCTCCCCTTTTCGAGTACCAGCTGCAAGGAACCCACGCCCAGCACCAGCAGGCCGATCCCGAGCCAGTCGGTAGAACGCCGCCCCGCCGAGGCCGTGCGCGGCCGTTCCCGCACGAAGGTGTAGGCCAGCAGAGCGGCTACGGTACCGACCGGCAGGTTGATGAAGAAGATCCAGTGCCAGGAAAGGTTATCGACGATGTAGCCGCCCAGGGTCGGACCGATCGTCGGCCCGATGATCACCCCCATACCGAAGAGCCCGTTGGCCAGGCCGAGTTCTTCCTCCGGAAAACTCTCCACCAGGATAGTCTGGGAGGTGGTCAGCAGGGCCCCGCCCGCCATGCCCTGCAGGAAGCGGAAGGCAACGAGCTCCCAGATACCGGTCGACAGTCCGCAGAACACCGACGCAATTGTAAAGACCACCACCGACCCGATGAAGTACGCCCGCCGGCCGAGGCGGTCCGAGAGGAAGCCCGCCATCGGGATGATGATCACGTTCGCGATCGCGTAGGCCGCCACCACCCAGCTGACCTCGTTGAGGGTGGCACCGAGATTGCCCATCATGTCGGTAAGGGCCACGTTGACGATGGATACGTCGATCAGCTCCAGCATGGAGCAGAGGATGACGGTGGCCGTGATGAGCCACTTGCGGATGCCGGTCTCTACCATGGCTTACTGGATGGGGACGCTCACCTCCACGTTCATGCCGGCTTCGAGGTGGTAATCGGGCGGAACGGATTCGGTGAGTGCGATCTTGACGGGGACGCGCTGTACCACCTTGACGAAGTTGCCGGTGGCATTGTCGGGGGGCAGGAGGCTGAACTGGGCGCCGGTAGCCGGGGACACCGAAACCACCTTCCCCCGGAACTCATGCCCCGGGTAGGCGTCGACGGAAAAGGTCACCGGCTGGTCCACGTGGATGCTCTCCAGCTGGGTTTCCTTGAAGTTGGCCATGACCCACATGTCTTCCCCCACCAGCGAGGTAAGTGGCTGTCCGGCCTGGACGAACTGTCCGGTCCGGGTCCGGGACTCCGCCAGGCGGCCGGCGGCCGGGGCCAGGATAGTGGTGTAGCTGAGGGTGAGCCGGGCGTTGTCCAGCTCGGCCTGCCGCAGGGCCACCTGGGCCTCGGCGGCCCGGATCTGGCTGCCGGCCGAGCCGACCTGGGTGCGGCCCACCCGATACTGGGCCTGGGCCGCCTGGTACTGGGCCTCGGCGCTGCGGGCGGTGGCCTGGGTGGCATCAAAGGTGGCGCGAGTAATTACGTCCGCGTCGACGAGGTTCTGCGCCCGCTTGAGGTCCTGTCGGGCCTTTTCGTAGCTGGCCCGGGCGGCATCGATGTTGGCGTTGCTCACGTCCAGTCCGGTGGAACTGGTCCCGGAGTTGCGGCGGGCCAGGTCGACACCCGCCTCGGCGCTGCGCAGGGCGGCCTCGGCCGATGCCACGCGCAGCGCAAAGTCCTCCGGCGCGATGGTGTACAGCGTGTCCCCGGCCGCTACCCGCTGGTAGTCGGTCACGTACGATTTCGCGATGCGGCCGGATACCTGGGGGGCGATCTGGTACACGTCGGCGGACAACTGCGCGTTGTCGGTGGTTTCGTGGTGCATGGCGTACAGGATGTAGCGGACACCGAAATAGCCGCCAATAGCCAGCCCGAGACCGAGCAGGACAAAGCGAACGATGCGGCCGGTACGGTGGGCCTGATCGGGTTCCGCGGGGGGTGCGGCTACCAGTACTTCGGGTGGGTTCATGGGGATGGGATATTAGTAGAGTGGCAGACCGAGGGCCTGCTTGAGGAGGTAAGTATCCAGGGTGTAGTCAAAAATGGTCCGCAGCTGGTTGATCTCGGCTTCGGATACGGCCACTTCCGAGGCCAGGAGGTCCAGGTTGGTGATGACGCCGTTAGCGTACTTCAGCCGGGCCAGCTCGGCGGCTTCCGAAGCCTGACGCACCTGCAGCCGTGACCGTTCGATCTTGTCGTAGGCGGTGTTCAGGCGGTCGGTGGCCTGCCTGACTTCCGAGCCGATCGTTGCTTCCGTATTAGCCCGGGCGTACCCCGCCGCCTCCCGGCTGGCGCGGGCCTCCGCCAGGGCGTAGCGGTTGCGATAACCGGTAAAGATGGGCACCGTCAGCCGTGCGCCGGCCACGTAGTTGGGGAGTATGGCGCGGGTATCGGGAAGGATCTGATTCTTGAGGCCCGCCTGCACATCGGCCACCACCGTGGGCTTGAAGGCCTCCCCGGCGAGGACCTCCTGCAGGGCGGCTCCGCGTTCGCGCAAGCGGGCGAGCTGCAGTTCGGGGCGGTCTCCCTGCGCCACGGGCAGCTGCTCACGCCGGGTGGTGTCCACCCACTCGTGCACGAGGGCGGTCCGGTCCAGGTCCGGCTGGCCGGTGAGCCGTTCCAGTTCGATGTAGGCCGCGCGCAGTTGGGTTTCTAGATCCGACCGCTGATTTTCGGCGGCGGAGATGCGTACTTCGGTCGACAGCACTTCGTAGGCCGTCGCCTCCCCGTTATCGCGCAGCTTCTCGGTCTGCTCCAGGTTCAGGCGCAATGCACCGAGCTGCCGGTCCTGTACGGCGATGGCCTCCTGCAGGAAGTGGGCCTGGTAGAAGTACTGGATGGTCTGCAGGGCAAGCGACTGCCGCTGCACCTCCCCCGATGTCTCACTGAGGGCCTTGCGGTTTTCCGCCAGATCGATGCCGGTCTGCGCCCGGCCGAAGTCGAACAGCGTATAGGACACGTCGACGGCAGCGTTGTAGGTGTCCGGTGCCAGAAACGACGAGCGGATCATCTCTCCCCCGGTGGGGAATTCCACGTAGCCCGTGGGGGCGAGGTGGCTGTAGCTGGCCATTCCGGTCGCCTGTGGGTACTTGGCCGCCCGGGCCGCTCCGGTAGCGGCAATGGCCGCTTCGGTCTCGGCCCGGTTTTGCTGCAGCAGGGGGTGGTGCTCCAGCGTAAGCGCGATGGCCTGCTGC
Organism: Lewinella sp. IMCC34183; assembly: GCF_003390915.1. Taxonomy (GTDB): domain Bacteria; phylum Bacteroidota; class Bacteroidia; order Chitinophagales; family Saprospiraceae; genus Neolewinella. The sequence continues at coordinate 591,892 of NZ_QMEM01000001.1, forward strand.
AGGTCCAGGGCGCCGGACTGTGCCGCCAGTCCCGCGGAGAGCGGGAGTACGAGCAGCAGGGGAATAAGGTATTTCATAGTTCTCAGTTGGCGGGGCCGCGGGTGCCGGGCGCGTGCCGGACCGGCGGCGGGGTGGCATCCACCGAGAGGCATCCCCCGGTTTGGTCCCGCAAAGGTATTTCCAACCGATAGGGCTAAATAGCCGCATAGGACGTAAAATCAGTCCTATCCGTCTAGGGCATACCGTTTAGGTGTCAGCCCGTAGTAGCGTTTGAAGAGCCGGCTGAAGTGGCTGAGGTTCGTAAAGCCCAGGGCGTAGCCGACGTCCGCCACGGAATGGCCGCCCGGGCGGAGCAGGGCCGCTGCCTCGGCCATGCGGGCGCGCTGAAAGTGGGCGTAGATGGTTTCGCCGAACACCTGCTTGAAGAGCGCCTTCATCCGGGTTTCGCTGAGCTGGAATTCCCGCGCCAGCTCCGGTAATACGGGCGGCTGGCTGAGGTCGCGCAGTATGCGCGCCCTCAGCTGGAACAGGTTGTCCAGGTCCGTATTGGCAACCGGACGGGGCGGGTGAGGTTCCCGGAGCGCCAGCTGGTGCAGTACCTCGTACAGCAGTTCCTCCACCCGGATGCGGAGGTAGAAGTTTCCCAGTACGTCACGGTCGTCGGTTTCGGACAGGTGGGTGAGCAGCCGCGTGGCCTCCGGCGTGATGGACTCGTGGTAGAGAAAGCTGGCCGTCGGGTCTGTCAGCGTTCGCAAGAGTTCACTACCCGGACCGGGGTGAAGCAGCCGCCGTAACTCCCGGAACCCAACGGCGGCCACGCCGATGAAGATGTCGGTGTCGGCCGGAAACAGGATGTCGGCCACCAGGTCGCCGGAGCCCACCTCCATGCCCATGGTGTATCGGTGCTGGTACGTTATAGAGGCGGTCCGCAGTACGGCCTCCGGACCGGCGGTGGTATAAAAGATGAAGGAAACGATGCCGTGCTGTTCCTGCGGCGCCTGTCGGCGCAGCCGCAAGGGCTCGCGCAGCCGGTAATGGTGGATAGTGAAGCGAAAATCTTCCGTGAAGGTCAGGCTGCGCAGCCAGCCCTCCCCCATCTCCGGCGGCAGCTGCAAGCGATTACCGACGGGCCGGAGGCCGAAGGTTTGGCTGAAGGATTCCAGGAAATTAAATCCGGGGGCCGGGGTGAAGGTGAATTCCAGCATGGCGAACAAGGTACGCCATGCCAGGTCCGGCAACGGTAACCGCGACCGGGCGCGCGGATGGGTAAATATCCGTACCTTTGCGCGCTAAAACGAACGTTATGCCCGCCACGGACACCCGCCCGAACTATAAAGTAAAAGACATCAACCTGGCCGACTGGGGCCGCAAGGAAATTCGCCTCGCCGAAGCCGAGATGCCCGGCCTCATCGCCCTGCGTGAGCAGTACGGTGCCAGCAAGCCCCTGCAGGGCGCCCGCATAGCCGGCTGCCTGCACATGACCATCCAGACCGCCGTCCTCATCGAGACGCTGGTCGAGCTCGGTGCCGAGGTCACCTGGTCGAGCTGCAACATCTTCTCCACCCAGGACCACGCCGCGGCCGCCATCGCCGCCGCCGGGGTACCGGTATTTGCCTGGAAGGGCATGAACGAGGAAGAATTCAACTGGGCCATCGAGCAGACGCTCTACGCCTTCCCCGACGGCAAGCCCCTCAACATGATCCTCGACGACGGCGGTGACCTCACCAACATGGTCTTCGACGAGCACCCCGAGCTGGTCGAGGGTATCCGCGGGCTTTCCGAGGAAACCACCACCGGCGTACACCGCCTGTACGAGCGCATGAAGCACGGCACCCTCGTCATGCCCGCCATCAACGTGAACGACTCGGTGACCAAGTCGAAGTTCGACAACAAGTTCGGCTGTAAGGAATCTGCCGTCGACGCCATTCGCCGCGCCACCGACGTTATGATGGCCGGCAAGGTCGCCATCGTAGCCGGCTACGGCGACGTAGGCAAGGGTACCGCCGCCAGCCTCCGCGGCGCCGGCTGCCGGGTCATCGTGACCGAGATCGACCCGATCTGCGCCCTGCAGGCCGCCATGGACGGCTACGAGGTGAAGCGTATGGACAACGTGGTTCCCCGCGCCGACATCATCGTGACCGCCACCGGCAACTTCAACATCCTTACCGAGCGCCACTTCCGCGCCATGAAGGACAAGACCATCGTCGCCAACATCGGCCACTTCGACAACGAGATCGACATGGCGTGGCTCAACAAGAACTACGGCAAGACCAAGGACAACATCAAGCCCCAGGTCGACCTCTACAACATCGACGGCAACGACGTGATCATCCTCGCCGAAGGCCGCCTGGTCAACCTCGGTTGCGGAACCGGTCACCCCAGCTTCGTGATGTCCAACAGCTTCACCAACCAGGTTCTCGCCCAGCTCGAACTGTGGCAGCACCACGAGAACTACGAGAACAAGGTGTACATGCTGCCCAAGCACCTCGACGAGCAGGTAGCCCGCCTCCACCTCGAAAAGATCGGCGTTGAGCTCGAAGACCTCAGCGAAGCCCAGGCCAAGTACATCGGCGTGGAGCAGAACGGTCCCTTCAAACCCGACCACTACCGCTACTAGCCGGCATCTGCAGGACCGTCAAACGGTACTATCCGCACGCCCGGTCGCTTCGCGACCGGGCGTGCCCGTTTGTGGGAGGGCTATTGGACGGGTCGGGCGTATTCGCAACCATAGTTGCGCCCGGTAGTTGGGTAGTCAAACCCCCTACCCTATGGGTAATCCCAAAGACGGCCCCGCACCTCCCACCTGGAAACTGATGCTCGTGAAATGGCTGGGCCTCTTCCCTCCCCTGCTGCTCATTGCCTATTTCCTGCAGTGGCTCAAGATCGAGCCGCTGTGGTTCAAGCTGTTCCTGGAAACCCTGTTCCTGGTTCCATTACTGAATTACGTAATTACCCCGGTGGTCGATTCCCTGTTCTCCGAATGGCTGTACGCGGGAGTGGACGAAGACCAGCAAAATCAGGGCGTTAACCTGGGCAATTAAGGCCGGTTATTTCGTGCGTTTTTCCCGCAGAACGAGCTGGACGGATTCGGCCTTCGCCACCTCCACGAAAAACTGCCGGAAGTCGGCGTACTCCCCGGCGGGCAACCGGGCGGGGCGGAGCTTGAGCGTCCGGATCCAGGTTACGCCATCCTGCTCGGGCCGCATCTCGGCACGGTACTCGCCCACCGCGTGTTCGAGCACCACCGGCGTGCGGAACAGGCCGGTCTCAATTTCCAGGTCCGCCGGAAACGACACGTGTACGGTATCCACCAGGAAGCGGGTATTGTGGTAATCGACCGGCAGGGTGCGCTCCTCCTGGAGGTCGGGCACCCAGCTCTGGGGATAGGGGTTCAGGGGAAAGAACCGTCGCTTCCCGAGGTTCCGCAGGCGATTGTTCAGGGTGGTAGCGTACCGGAGGCTTACTTCAGGCGCGTCCCGCGAGACCTCATAGCTGTATTCGCTGCCCGAGACGTCGGGAAGAAAGTCGCGGTGGTGCAACCATTCCAGTTGGTCGCGCCGGTCGGCGATGTAGGCGCCGAGGCTACGGAAAAGCTCCTGCGCCGCTCCGTAGTGGGTGGACCGCAAACGGAAGTCGACGGTATTATCGGCGGTGATCGTCTGAGTCACCGTACGCAGGTGTCCGTGGTCCGCCGGTTCCAGTGGCGGCGTACGCGCCAGTTCTCCCCCCTCGGGCGTGATCCACAAGACGCCACGGTCCAGCGTCGATTCGTTCAGGTAGCCCGGTGGGGCGTAAGTGCTCGTGCACTCCAGGTACATGTCCTGTGAGGGTACGTAGAGCACCATGTGGTTGAAGGCGGAGGTGGCAAACTCGGGACCGATCGCGTAGGAGGGTACCTCCGACGACTGGATGAGTACCGGATAAGAAGCGATACCGACCTCCCGGAGCATGGCGGCCATGTAGTTGCTCAGCGCCTTGCAGTCACCGTAGCGGTGCTGGTCCACGTAGGAAGCGCTGAACGGTTGCCAGCCGCCGATTCCGAGCTGAATACCGACGTACCGGCAACGCGTCTGCATGAACCGGTACAGTCGATCGACCTTCTCCCGCTCGTCGGCGGCGCCCTCCACGAGCTGGTTAACTTCGAAGGCGAGCGGTGACGGCAGCGCATCGCGTCCTTCCATGATCCTGCCAATGAAGGCGCCGAAGGATTGCCAGTCCCGGAAGCTTCCCCGGTACTCGTTGATCTGAAAGTCGGCCAGCGCCACCCGCACGAAGGGCAGGGTCTCGGTTTCCACCGGGGCCAGGGGTTCAGTAACCTGGGCACACAGGTTAGCCAGTTGCCAGCGGTAGCGGCGCTCCTTGCCGTCGCTGCTGATCTCCGGTTCTCCTACCCCCCGTTCGTCGAAGAGCAGCTCGTTGTCTACGGGTACGGTGGCGGTGAAGGTCGCGGAAACCAGGGACTGATCGCGCGCTACGGGTGCCCAGTGCGGAAATTCCATCGCGGCGAAATCGGTGAGCTTGCGCTCTACCTCCGCCGTGATGGTGCAGGGGTAGGCCCCGCAGGGCACCGTCGTGTAACGTACCCACCTGTCCTGTAGAAAGGTGCCCTCCGAAGTGTAGCGCTCGTCGGTAATGTCCGCTTTCCGGGCCCGGAAGAATTCCCTCCCGAAGGCATCGGTCGCCGATACCTCGAAGGTGGTAATCTTGGATTCGTCGTCGTAGGAGGTACCGATCACGTTCTCGGCGTTGTGCTTCCCGTTGAGAAGCAGGATGACCCAGCGGTCGCGGACCGTGGCGGTCCGGAGCGAGGTAACGTGATACTCCTTGTCGTGGGAAAGCACCACCGAATTAGCGTGCGCCAGCAGACTGTCCGGTACCCCGGGCGTCGGCGGGCCCGCGCATCGCCCCCGCACCTGCGGCCCCGCCAGCGTAAGGAGAAGGACGAGGAATAAAAGACGGATCATAATTGCTTTTTAAATACGAGCGGAGACTCCTGGAGCTCGCTGATGCGCCGGAACATCTCGCGCAGGTCGCCGTACTCCTCGGCAGTGAAGAGGGTGCGGCCAAGCTGCACACTGTACATGATCGAAACCACCTCCGGGCTTACCTGCTGGACGCTGTAGCTGGCGACCAGGCTGCCATCGGCGGTCCGCAGGCGGACCGGGGCCGGGGCATCCTCGAGGACGTAGCCGGCGGGCAGGTGCACCTTGGCAAGGTACTGCTGCTGCAGGGGGTAGGGAAAGTCGATGGGCAGGTCACGGGTCTCGGCGTCGGCCAGCTCGCCGTCGATGAGGGGGATAAGGACCGGCTGCAGGTACAGATAGTCCTCGACGGGCTGGGCCACCGGTGCGGTCGCCTGCATCTCGTAGCTCAGATGGTTGAGCGGGGCATCCGTATCGTCCACCGCCGCGTAGGAGGTGATGCGCGCCCCGGGAAACATACGCAGCAGGCCGGGTGCCAGGGGGGCCTGGCTGGGGTCGTTGAGGCCGCGCAGGGCACGGCGGCCGGCAAAGGAGAAGTAATCCTGCATGCGGGAGACAACCGCGATGGTGGCCTCACCGGAGGCGGCAACGTCGACGTCGAGCATCAGCACCTGCCGCGATGTACCTACCTCCAGGTCCACCCAGCGGGGATTGTTCTTGTCCGCCACCCAGCCCCGGTGATTGAGGGCCTCTTCCGCGGGAAGGCCCGCCGGACGGTCCCGGGAGCCGGCGTCGAGCAGCAGCGGGGCGCCGTCGACCTCCGTGTAGACCAGTAGGTGATTGAACTGCTCCATGATGGGGTAGCTCTCGATGGGCGCGCCGGTGTTCCGGAGCGAAACCAGCAGGGGGTGGGCCTCGATACCCGCCTCGTTCAGCAGGCTGAGCAGGGCGATGTTAAGGTCGGCGGTAGTGCCGGTGCCGTTCTGGAATACGCGGTTGGGAGACTCGCTGGCGAGCAAAGCAAAATCCCCGTCCCAGCTGATGTTCCGGTTAATGAAGGCGTAGGCCGCCTCGATCTTCGCGCGGGGCGTGGCAGCGGCCTCGATATCGGGGGCGGCGGCCTTCCAGAGATTACCGTAGTTGATCTTGTTGCGGTAGTAGCGGCCGAAGTCCTGCCGGTCCTGCAGCTCCTTCACGGTTTCCTCCCAGTCGCCGAAGATCGACATCTCGGCCTGGCCGGGGTACTGCACGGCCTGTAATTGGAGGCGCACCTTCGGCAGGTAATCGGAGACGTTGTTGCTGTAGGGCTGATCGCGGAAGGCGGGCAGGTCATGCATGGCCCAGAGCACATCGGCGTGTTCCAGCTTCTGCTCCCCGGCGTTGTAGGCCCCGACCTTAAAGCGCGGTCCCCAAGCCCGGGCGGTCAACTTGGTCTGACTGACGTCGAGCCGCGGCGTCGTAAGACTCACGTAGCGGTAGTAGGGCGGGATCAGGGCGTCGTACTGCGCCCAGCGCACCGGAATGTCTTCCTGGAAGTAGTAGGTCGAGGGAATGAGGATACTCTTGCGCCGCGCCACGTAGCGGTACTCGATGATCGCCCCCTCGGTCACGCGGGGAAAGGTAAACTTGATCACCTCCCGGGTGCCGCCCACCCGTTCCTGGTGAATGTCTGCCGGCGACAGGGGCAAGGATCCGCCGGTGGGAAGATGGATTATACCTTCCAGGTCGGAAATTTCCGAGAACTCACGGTCGAAGGTTAGCTCCACGTCCGCACGGTCGAAGGCCGAGGGCCGCAACAGTTTCACGCGCCGGTGGTGCCGCTCCGCGAGCGAGGGGCCATCCTGCTCATTGTAATTGAAGCCGAGGCTCAGCCGGTCGTAGAGTACGTAGGCGTCGGCCGTGGAATCGCCGGGAACCTGCCGCAGCGCGCGGTCCTCGTCCGAAACGCGCCCGTAGGTGATGTCGGGTATTTCCTGGGCCGCCAGGGCCGTTACGGAGAGCAGGTAAACCAGTATAAGGCGGTAGTGCAGCATGGGGGGATGGGAAAGGCCTGTGACCTTTGCGACACTAAAATTAGGTAGGGTTCGCGGGATAATTCATTAATTATTTGGCCCGCCGGTAGACAATATTTGCCTCCTGCATTTCGATGATCCGGCGGTACATGTGGCGCAGGGTCGGGTAAGCAGTCGCGGGGTAAACCGTGCGGTCCAGCTGCACCTGCAGGGTGATGCTGACGGTCCCGCTGGCCCGCTCTACGGCGGTGTAGGTGGCGGTCATGCCCCGGTCCTCGCTTACCAGGCGAATGGACTCGGGCAGCTCGTCTACGGCGTAGCCCTCGGGGGCCTGTACGTTCGCCACGTAGTGCAGCTGCCAGGGATAGGGGAAGTCCACGGGGTACAGGCGCTGCTCCACGTCGTCGAGCTCGTCGTCCAGGACAGGCAATATGACGGGTTGCAGGTAGATGTACTCGTCGGCTACCACGCTGGCGGGAACGCGCAGCTTCACGTGCAGCGATAGCGGGCCGGCGGTATCGTTCTCACCCTCGTGGCCGAGTTCGGCGATCACCCGGGTGGCGGGGAAGGTCGCGGCAATATCCTGCACGACGGGCCAGTCCAGCGGCGTTTCCGTGCGCGCCAGGGCGTAGCGCCCCTGGAGGGCAAAGTAGCTGTTGAGGCGGCTCTGCAGGTCCACCAACGGTTCGCCTTCCGCGTTGAAGTTGATGTTGGCCATCACGACCTGCCGGGCGCGGGGTACCTCCACGTCCACCCAGCGGGGCGCGTATGGGTCGGCCACCCACCCGCGGTGGTTGAGGGCCTCGAGGCGGGGCAGGCCCGCGGCGCGGCCGGGGCCGTTGGCGTCGAGTAAGTAGGGCTTCCCGTCCAGCTCGGTATAGACCAGCAGGTGATCGAACTGGGTAAGGATGGGATAGACCTCAATGGGCGTTCCGCCGTCACGCAGGGACACCAGGAGCGGACGGGCGGGAATGCCGGCCTCCTTCAGCAGGGCCAGCAGCGCCAGGTTGAGGTCGGCGCTGTTGCCCTCTCCGGCCGTAAAGACCTTGTTGGGGCTCTCGCTACCGAAGATGCTGGTACTGCCGTTCCAGCGCAGGTTGCGACAGACGAAGGTGTAGGCTGCGTCGATCCGGCTTTTGTAGTCGGGTTCGGCCATGATCACGGGTTCGGCGGCCTTCCAGAGCTGATTGTAGTTCGACCGGTTGGTATAGGCACCGCCGAAGTCCCGCCGCTGGTGCAGTTCCTTGACGGTTTCCTCCCAGTTGTGGAAGATCGGTTCCACGATCTCTCCCGGGTAGTTGACCGACTGCAACTGCAGGCGCACGCGGGGCAGGTAATCGGTGGCGTTGTTGGTGTAGGGCTGCCGTTCAAAAGCGGCTACGTCGCGCATGGCCCAGCGGATATCGTTGTGGCTCACGCTTTCGTGTGCCGTCGGGGCTTTGGCGAACACCGGTCCCCAGCGCATCCTGCTCTGCTTCACCTCATCGATGGCGTACTCTCCGGACGTTCCCAGGCTTACGTAGCGGTAATAGTCGGGGATGAGCGCGCTGTATTCCGCCCAGCGCACGGGCACGTCGCGCTGGAAGGCGTAGGGGGTGGGAATGAGGATGTTGTCGGAGCGCCGCTTGTAGGTGTACTCGATGACGGCGCCGGCGGTGACCTGCGGAAAGGCAAACTTGATGGTGCGGTAGTCGCCGTCCCGCTCCCGGACGATAGCGCGGCCACTAAGTTTGATCCGCTCGCCGTCGGGCAGGTGGATCACGGCCTTTATGCCGCTGATGTCCTGGTAGCTCGGGTTGTACCGCAGGGTGACGTTGGCCCGATCGAAGGAAGCGGGGGTCAGGAGCTTGACGCGGGTGTGAACGTACTCCTGGAGGACGGGACCCTGACCGCTGAGGTAATCAAACTTCAGGTCGAGGTGGTCGTACAGGACGTAGGCACTGGCCGCGCTGTCGGGAGCGGGCGGCAGGGCGGCAAGGTCGGAGTCGCTGAGCTTTCCGAAGCGGACGTCCGAATAGTCCTGCGCGAGCAGTCCCGTGGTAAATAAAACAAAGAGCAGGGGGCCGAGCACGCGGAGGACCATGGCGGGGGGCTTGGGCGGAACGAAACCACAAGGCACGATCCGCGGATAAATGCAATAGCACGTAGAAAGTAAACTTATCGGCCGCGGCACTTATTGGATGGTACCGCATCTCTTAACCCCTCAAGCCCGCTGCCCCATGAAGTTCGGAAAGGTCCCCGACCCCGCCGCCGTCGAATACCAACTGCCCGTCGAGCCGCTTGCCAACCGGGCGCGGCTCGACCGCTACGAGCTCGGTGTCGGCGAGGAGCGGCCGCGCATCTACATCGGGGCCACGGGCTGGAGCATGAAGGAATGGGTGGGCCGGTGGTACCCGGAGGGGGCCAGGTCCGCGGATTACCTTACCCACTACGGCGAACTCTTCAATACCATCGAACTCAACACCACCCACTACCGCATCCCCTCGCCGGAGATGGTGGCCAGGTGGTACGACAGCGTACCGGCCGACTTCCGCTTCTGTCCGAAACTGCCCCAGTTCATCAGCCACAGCCGCGACCTGGGGCGCGGCGACGGGGGCCTGCAAAAGTTCGTAGCCGCCCTCGACAGCTTCCGCGAAAAGCTCGGCTGCGCCTTCATCCAGCTGCCGCCCTACTTCGGTGCCGACCGGCTGGAGGTGCTGCGTGCCTTCCTGGGGCGCTGGCCGCAGGTGCTGCCGCTGGCGGTCGAAGTCCGTCACCCCAGCTGGTTCAGCGACCCCTTCGCCACGGAGGCCCTCATGGATACCCTGGCCGCCCATAAAACCGCCGCGGTGATCACGGACGTGGCCGGCCGACGCGACGTCCTGCACGGCTACGTCACGGCCCCGCGCACGATGGTACGCTTCGTGGGCAACGGGCTGATCGACAGCGACTTTACCCGCCTGGCCGAGTGGGGCGAACGCCTGCGGGAATGGAATCTGCCGGAAACGTTTATCTTTCCCCACGAACCGGACAACGTGCTGGCGCCCGATGCAGCCGCCTGGCTGGCCGACCACCTCACTGCCCTGGACTTCGCCGAAACCCGCGGCCCCGCCCCCCGGCAGGGACCCGAGCAAATGAGCCTGTTTTAGACGACTACCCTGTTCTATGAAAAACGACTACCCGGTTATTCCCCGCGACATCAGCTGGCTCTCCTTCAACCACCGGGTGTTGCAGGAGGCCAAAGACGAAAGCCTGCCCCTCTTCGAGCGGCTTAAGTTTCTGGCTATCTACAGCTCGAATCTGGACGAGTTCTTCCGGGTCCGCATGGCCAACCACCGTAACCTCCTGCGGGTCAACAAGAAGACCAAGCGCGAGCTCGACATCAGCCCGAAGCAGACGGTACGGACCATCCAGCGCATCGTGAACCGCCAACAGGAGGAGTTCAGCCGTATTTTCGAGAAGAAGATCATCCCCCAGCTGGCCCGCAATGGCATTTACCTGAAGCGCCGCCTGGACATGTCGGAAGAAGACCAGCGGTTCGTGGAGAACTACTTCCGGGAGTACATGCTTCCGTTCGTGCAGCCCGTCCTCCTCGTCAAAGACATGGTGCGCCCCTTCCTCAACAACGCCCAGCTGTACCTGTCCATCCTGATGACCGACAAGGCCAAGGGCAAGACGGCCTACGCGATCGTTAAGATCCCGAGCGATCACCTGCCGCGCTTCATCGAGCTGCCCAGTACCGACGACGACCGCAACATCATCATGCTGGACGACATTGTGCGGCACTCCGTGTCGTGGATGTTCCCCGGTTACGACATCGAGGATACCTACAGCATCAAGCTCACGCGGGATGCGGAGCTCTACATTGACGATGAGTTTTCGGGAGACCTGCTGGCCAAGATCAAGACCAGTCTGAACCGTCGCCACGTCGGGCCCGCCAGCCGCTTCGTGTACGACCGCACCATGCCGCCCCAGCTGCGCGAGTACCTGGAAGATACCTTCGAGTTGGATCGCTACGACATCCTGGCCGAGGGCCGCTACCACAACAACTTCGACTTCTTCGGCTTCCCGAATTTCGGGATGACCAAGCTGCAGAACCCCCCGCAGCCGCCCCTGCCCTACCCCGCCCTGGAGGAGAGCGAGGACTTCTGGGCGTCCGTCCGCGCCTCCGACCACCTGCTGCACTACCCCTACCACAGCTACGAGTCGGTGGTCCGCTTCTTCGAGCGGGCGGCCGAGGACCCCGCCGTCAGCCACATTAAGATCGTGCAGTACCGCGTGGCTCGCAAGTCGCGGATCATGCAGGCGCTGATGCGGGCGGTGTCCCTGGGTAAGCAGGTCAGCGTATTCATCGAGGTGAAGGCCCGCTTCGACGAGGAGGCCAACCTCCGCTGGGGCGAGAAGCTGGAACAGGCCGGCGTGCACGTGCACTACAGTTTCCCCGGTGTGAAGGTCCACTCCAAGCTTGCGCTGGTGCGTCGGGTCGAAAACGGTAAAGAACAGATCTACAATTACTTATCTACCGGAAACTTCCACGAAGATACCGCCAAGGTGTACAGCGACTTCGGCATTTTTACGGCCGATGAGCGCATCACCAGCGAGGTTTCACGGATCTTCAGTTTCCTAGAGAACGTGATGATTCCCGACCAACCCTTCCAGCACCTGATGGTGGGGCAATTCAACCTGCGCAGCGGCCTGGAGGAACTTATCGAATTCGAGATCGCCGAGGCGCAGGCCGGTCGTACCGGCGCGATGACACTGAAGATGAACAGCCTGCAGGATAAGGCCATGATCGACCTGCTCTACCGGGCCAGTCAGGCCGGCGTACTGATCAACCTGATCGTGCGGGGCATCTGCTGCCTCATCCCCGGCCGCAAGGGCTACAGCGACAATATCCACGGCATCAGCATTGTAGACCGTTACCTCGAGCACGCCCGCGTTTTCCACTTCCACCACGCCGGTGAGGAACTGGTGTACCTGTCCTCGGCCGACTTCATGACGCGCAACCTCAGCCACCGCATCGAAACCACCTTCCCGATCTACAACGAGGAACTCAAGGACAAGATCCTCGAGATCCTCGACATCCAGCTCGCCGACAACGTCAAGGCCCGCCTCCTCAGCGATCAGCAGGGTAACTCCTACTACCGTGGCGGAAGCGACCTCTCCATCCGCAGCCAGGAGGAAACCTACCACCTGATCAAACGGACCCTGGTAGCGGAGAAGATGGAGTTGGAAGAGTAAGTTTCCCGGGTTGAGGGCCTCCGGCCCGACCAATGCGCGAGCGTAGCGAGCGGAAAGCAGGAGATCGGGCCGGAGGCCCTCAACCCGAAAGGGGCGAGCACCGTCACAAACTCGTGTCGGGTTGAAGGCCCCCGGCCCGAACAATGCGCGAGCGTAGCGAGCGGAAAGGATGAGATCGGGCCGGAAGCCCACCACCCGAAAGGGGCGAGTACCGTCACATACTCCTGTCGGGTTGAGGGCCTCTGGCCCGACTAATGCGCGAGCGTAGCGAGCGCAAAGCAGGAGATCGGGCCGGAGGCCCTCCACCCGAAAGGGGCGAGTACCGTCACATACTCCTGTCGGGTTGAGGGCCTCTGGCCCGACTAATGCGCGAGCGTAGCGAGCGGAAAGGATGAGATCGGGCCGGAGGCCCCCCACCCGAAAGGGGCAAGCACCGTCACAAACTCGTGTCGGGTTGAGGGCCTCTGGCCCGACTAATGCGCGAGCGTAGCGAGCGCAAAGCAGGAGATCGGGCCGGAGGCCCTCCACCCGAAAGGGGCGAGCACCGTCACAAACTCGTGTCGGGTTGAGGGCCTCCGGCCCGAACAATGCGCAAGCGTAGCGAGCGGAAAGCAGGAGATCGTGCCGGAAGCCCTCCACCCGAAAGGGGCGAGCACCGTCACAAACTCGTGTCGGGTTGAGGGCCTCTGGCCCGACTAATGCGCGAGCGTAGCGAGCGGAAAGCAGGAGATGGGGCCGGAGGCCCTCCACCCGAAAGGGGCGAGCACCGTCACAAACTCGTGTCGGGTTGAGGGCCTCCGGCCCGAACAATGCGCGAGCGTAGCGAGCGGAAAGGAAGAGATCGGGCCGGAGGCCCTCCACCCGAAAGGGGCGAGTACCGTCACATACTCCTGTCGGGTTGAAGGCCTCCGGCCCGACTAATGCGCGAGCGTAGCGAGCGGAAAGGATGAGATCGGGCCGGAGGCCCTCCACCCGAAGTTAGCGGGCGTGGATCGTACCCTCCCGGTCCCTGAGCAGGGTGCCGGACCGGTCGCGGAACACACTGATGATTTCCGTAACCACCGCCACCGAGATCTCCTCCGGCGTTTCGGCCCCGATGTCAAGTCCGATAGGGCTGTAAAGGTGCGGGTACGCTAGCAGGCGGACATTCGATTCCTCGAGCAGTTCGGCGTCCATCTTGCGGGTGCGCTTGCGGGGGCCAAGCAACCCCAGGTAGCGGGGCGATTGCGGTAGAAAGACCTGCACCATTTCCTTATCCCGGTGAAAGTCGTGGGACATGCACGCTACGGCGGTGTAGTCGTCGATCGGCAGCGAGGCCGCCTGGCTGTAGTCGTACAGGCGCTCGACGGTGGCGGAGAGTTCGGCGGTGAATTTCCGGCGGGTGCCGATCACGCTGCAGCGCCAGCCCAGGTAGCGGACGGTAGTGGCCAGCGGCAGGATATCGTAGTTGTCGCCGACCACGATGAGGTGGAGCTCGGGCCGCAGGCGTTCGTAGAGCCGCTGCCAGGTGCGCCCGGCATCATCCGTGTAGTCGACTACGGTACTGCGACCGTGGGGGAGTTCCACGCTCTCCGCCGGAATCTCCCGCAGCCGGCCGGTAAGGGCTTCCCCGGGCGGTGCCGTCACGGTCTGCACCAGAATGCGGGGAACGCGGGTGTCGGTGCGGGCACGAAGAATTTCTGCCTGGTTGTCCGGATCCGCGTAATCAAGGGGGATGAAGAGCACCTCGATGCGGCCGTTACAGCCTAAACCGATGCCGATCTCGCGATCATCACCGTCCAGGGTGTCGTAGATACGCTTGGACGGCTGATCCTGGTGGATGGCCCGCTGGGCCCGGCGCAGGGCATCCCCTTCGAGGCAACCTCCGCTAATGCCCCCGGTATAGCGCCCGTCGGCCCCCACCAGCAGCCTCGCCCCGATGCGGCGGTAGGAGGAACCCTCCACGCTGACCACCGTGGCCAGGGCGCTGGGGGTGCTCTGCTCGCGCAATTGGTCGTAGAGGGCAATGATGTTACGAATCTCCTTCATGGCGGCGGTAATCTTCGGGCGTGTCGAGGTCAAACAAATCGAAGGGCGGATGGATGAGGTGTACCGCTTCGCCCGCGGCCCGCAGCACTTTCCCCGCACCTGCGTCCCCGCCCAACGCACGGAGCTCCGCAACGTAGCGCGCCGGAAACACGGCCGGTACGCCCGGGCGTCCGGGATAGGCGGTCGCGACCAGGGTATCCTGCACGGCGGCCTCTCTCAGCAGTACCTTGAGGTAAGGGGCGGTCACGGCCGGCTGATCGGCCAGTTGCACCAGCACGTGGGTGTATCCATCCGGGGTGGCTCCAGTCACGGCCGTAGCACCCGCCGCAAGGGAACTGCCCAGCCCCCCGGCATAACCTGAATGGTAAATAATCCTTACGTTCAATCCTGTTAACTCCTTGACTACCGCTTCCCTTTCCGCCCCCACTACTACGAATACATCAGCTACCTCCACGGCCAACGCACACCGGGCCGCGTGACGTATCAGCGTCGTGTCGCCCCACGGGAGCAACTGCTTGGCGGTGCCCATACGCGACGAGCGACCGGCCGCCAGCAGGATGATCGCCGGCCGCACCCTACTGCAGGATGATGAGGGCCTGTACCGGGATGCTGTCGGGAACTTCGGGCAGCGGCGCTCCAAGGTCGGGCTGGTAGAATTCCAGTACAAAGCCCATACCGTCCCGGGCAGCTACGATGGCCGTGCCGTACGGGACCCGGGAGAACTCCAGCCGGCCCAGGCGTTCCCGGAGGTCGGCCAGGGTCACGCCGACGCGCAGGCCGTTGGTGGTCACCACGTCCGGAGAAGTAATGTAGATATTTCCGATCTGCTGGTCGCCCGGCGGCTGCAGGAGGTAACCCAGGGTATCGTTGCGGTCGCCGCGAATGTGGTAGCGGTCCGCCTGCCCCTCCTCGGTGTCGACGAGGCCCGCGTCGATCAGGTACTGGCTTTCGCTGAGCGGTTCCCCCGGCCGCAGGTCAAGAAAGCGGTTGCCATCGATCTCGTAGGGGTCATCGGGGTCGACGTCGTAGATGGCCGTATTCCCCGCGTTGGGGTACTCGACGGGCCGGGTTTCGGGGGTGGTCGGGGGGCCGTCGGAGCAGGCCAGCAGGCCGAGACAGGCCAGGAAGAGGTAGCGCATGGTCGGGGAATTGCGGTAAAGTTACCCGCTGATGGCCGAACTATTCCGCAAGGCGTTCAATCTTTGCCCGCTCCGCCGCCCGCTATGAACTACCTGCCCAATCTTTCTTTCGCCGACCTGCTCTTCATCGTCCTGGGGGTAGCCCTGGCCGCCTTCGGACTCGAAGGCTTCCTCCTTCCCAATCACTTCATCGACGGCGGGGTGACCGGGGTATGCCTGCTGGTGTCCCAGACGACGGGCGTACCGCTGCCGATCCTGCTGGTGGTGATCAACATCCCTTTCCTGTACCTCGCCGACCAGGTGATCGGGCGCACCTTTGCCGTCAAGACCGCCGCAGCCATCGCGCTGCTGGCCCTGAGCATCTACTTCGTCCACTTCCCCCAACTGACGGATGACACCCTGCTGGTTTCCGTATTCGGGGGCTTCTTCCTGGGTACCGGCATCGGCCTGTCGATGCGCGGCGGCAGCGTGCTGGACGGTACCGAGGTACTGGCCATTTACCTGAGCCGCCGGATCGGGGCCAAGGTAAGCGACTGGGTGATCCTGATCAACGTAGTGATCTTCGGGTCGGCGGCCCTGCTGCTCTCGGTGGAGCAGGCCCTGTACAGCGTACTTACCTACTTCGTAGCCTCCAAGGCGCTCGATTTCATCATCGACGGCGTGGAAGAGTACACTGGCGTGTTCGTGATGAGCCCCCAAAACCACGCCATCCGCGATGCCCTGATCACCGAAGTAGGCTGCGGCGTGACGCAACTGCGCGGGCAGGGCGGCTACGGGGCCCCCACGGACCGTCCGGAGTCGCAGGTACTCTACGTGGTCATTACCCGCCTCGAGATCCACCGGGCCATGAAGGTGATCCGCGAGATCGATGATCGCGCCTTCGTGACCATGAACAGCATCAACGACGTGCACGGCGGCATGGTCAAGCGGCGCAAGATCTAGCCTACTCCTCTTCTCCCCCACCCTCCTTTTTGAAGGCCTGCAGTTCTTCGTCGCTGTACGCCAGCCGCGTGATGCGGTCGTAAAGCACCGGTACGAAGAAGATCGCCAGCCCCGTAACGGCCACTAGGCCGCCGATCACCACGAAGCCGATGGTCTGCCGCGAATTAGCCCCCGCACCGCTGGCCAGGGCAAGCGGGATCATGCCGAAAACAAAGGTGGCGCTGGTCATCAGGATGGGCCGCAGTCGCTCGCGGGACGCGGCTACGGTAGCCTCGCCGATGTCCATGCCGGATTCCACCTTCTGCTTGGCAAATTCAACGATCAGGATGGCGTTCTTGGCCGCCAGCCCCACGATAGTGATCAGCCCGATCTGTGCGTATACATTGTTGTCGATGTCCGGCAGCAACCACAGCGTAAGCAACGCCCCAAACACGCCCGTAGGGGCCGCCATCAATACGGCGAAGGGTACCGTCCAGCTCTCGTAGAGGGCCACGAGGATCAGGAAGGCCAGCGCGATGGAAAAGGCGAAGATGTAGATGGTCGTGGAGCCCGACTCGGCCTGCTCCTTGCTCAGTCCGGAGAACTCGTAGCCGTAGCCGGAGGGCAGGATTTCCGCCTCCTCGCGCAGTGCCTCCAGGGCCTGACCGCTGCTGAAGCCCTCCGCGGCATTACCGCTGATGCTGGCGGAGCGAAAAAGGTTGTAGTGGCTGATCAGGGGAGCAGTACTGCCCAGTTCGTAGGTGATCAGGTTCGACATCGGGACCATCGTACCCTCCGTATTCATCACGTAGTAGTCCTGCAGGTCCTCGATCTCCGCCCGGTAGTTGGTATCGGCCTGGGCCACCACCCGGAAGGTGCGCCCGTACAGCGTGAAGTCGTTGATGTAGGAGCTGCCGAGGTACGTAGACAGGGTGTTATAGATATTGGTGAGGGGCACGTCCAGCTGCTTGGCCCGCACGCGGTCCACGGTAAGCTGGTAGCTCGGCGACTGGGCCGTAAAGAAGCTGAAGGCCCCGGTGATCTCCTCCCGCTGGTTGATCCGCCCGATGAATTCGTTCATGGTCTGCTCGAACTCCGCCACGGACGCATTGCCCGACCGGTCCTGGAGGATAAAGCTGAAGCCCGACGTACTCCCGAGACCGGGGATCGGCGGCGGGGGGATGACGACCACCCGCGCGTCGACGATCGTGGAAAAGTAGCGTTCCAGCTTCCCCACGATGGCGAAAATGCCCTGGTCGTCGCCCTTGCGCTCGTCCCAGGGGGTCAGCTGTACGAAGAAGGTACCCGTATTCGACCGCTCGGTGAAGGTGATGGCGTTGAGGCTGGCCACGGCGGTGTAGGACTCGATCTCGGGTACCGTGTCCAGGGTGCTCATCATGGTTTCCATCACCGCCAGCGTCCGCTGGTTGGCCGCCGCCTCGGGCAGCTCGAAGGTGACGAATACGCGGCCCTCGTCCTCTGTGGGTACGAAGCCCGTGGGCTCGATCATGAACAGCGCGTAGGTACCGACCAGCAACGCCAGCAGTACGCCGAGCGCGATGTAGTAGTGCCCCAGCACCCAATCGAGGCCCCGGCCGTAGGAGCCACGCAGCTTGTCCAGGCCCTTGTTGAAGGGCCGGAAGACCTTCTCCAGCCACTGCGGCTGTTCCTGTTCCCGGCGAAATAACATGACGGCGAGCGCGGGTGCAAGGGTCAGCGCGACCAACGACGACAGCAGTACGGCTACGCTGATGGTGATGGCGAACTGCTGGTAAAGCTGGCCGGTGAGCCCCGTGATGAAGGCCACCGGTACGAATATTGCCACCAGGACCAGGGAGGTAGTGATGACCGGGGTGGCCACGTCGTCAAGGGCGGCGGCGGTCGCCTCGCGGACGCTGAGGTCGGTCTCGTCGAGTTTGGTCTGTATGGCCTCCACGACCACGATGGAGTCGTCCACCACGATGCCGATCGCCAGTACGAAGCCGAAGAGCGTGAGCGTGTTGATGTTGAAACCCAGCGGACTGAAGAAGATCAGCGCACCGATGATGGAGACCGGGATCGCCAGTAACGGAATGAGGGAGGCCCGCCACCGTTGCAGGAACAGAAATACGATGAAGGCTACAATGGCCAGGGCGATCAGCAGCGTATTGACCACCTCGCGAATGGACACCTCCACCACGGAGGCCGCCTCGTAGGGTACCTGGTAAGTCACGTCCGGCGGGAAGTCCGCACTGAGCTCGTCCAGGGCGGCGTAGACCCCCTTGGCCGTGGCCAGGGCGTTGCTGCCGGGAGCCTGGTACAGGATCAGGATGGCCCCCTGCTCGTGATTGACCAGCGATTGGTTACCGTAGGTGAAGGTACCCAGCTCCACGCGGCCAACGTCCTTAATGCGCAGCAGACCGCCGCTGGCGGGGTCGTTGCGGATGATGATGTTCTCGAACTCCGAAACTTCCTCCAGGCGGCCATCGAGAAACACCGTGTACTCGAACGCTTGGTCGTAGGGCTGCGGGGGTGCCCCCACCGATCCGGCCGCCACCTGCAGGTTCTGGTTGCGCACGGCCGCGATCACGTCGTCCGGGGTCAGGCCGAGCTGGGCCATCCGGTCGGGGTACAGCCACAGGCGCATGCTGAAGTCCTTCGTGACGGCAAAAGCGTCGCCGATCCCCTCCACCCGGAGCAGGCGGTCCTTCACGTAGACACTGGCGTAATTGTCGAGAAATTCGGCGTCGTGGGTTCCGTTCGGGGATTGCAGGGCCACCAGCATGAAGAGTCCCGGATTTCGCTTGCGGACGGTCAGCCCCAGTCGCCGTACGGCCTCCGGAAGCACCGGCTCGGCAATACCGAGCCGGTTCTGTACGTCGAGGGCGGCAATATCGATGTCGGTACCCAACTCGAAGGTGACGTCGATGCTGACTACGCCGTTGTTGGTGCTGCTGCTGGTGATGTAGTCCATGCCCGGCGTACCGTTCACCTGTACCTCGATGGGCGTGGTGGTGGTTTCTTCCACCGTGCGGGCATCCGCCCCGGTGTAGGTGCCGCTGATGGAGACGCTCGGCGGCGTGATCTGCGGAAACTGGGTGATGGGCAGGGAGATCAGCGACACCGCCCCCACGAGCACCAGCACGATGGAAATGACGATGGCCGCCTTGGGCCGGTAGATGAAGAACTTGAGCATGACCGGCGGCTAGTTTTGCAGGGGAGTGATCTTGACGCGGGAACTGTCCTTGACGGCCTTCAGGCCCTCCACGACGACCTGCATCCCCTCCTCTACTCCGTCCAGCACGATCTGCAGGTCGCGTACCTGCTCGCCCGTTGTCACGTTCTGCCGGAAGGCCATACTGTCGCGGACGGTGTACACGTAGAACTCCCCCATCTGCTCGGCGAGGGCTTTGGAAGGGATCACCAGTTGACGACCTGACTGCCGGTTGAGCAGTTCCACCGTTACGTTCATGCCGTTACGTAATACATTGGTTTGGTTAGGGAAACGCAGCCGCACCGTAAGTGCCCCGGTACGGGCGTCCACCGCCTGATCACTGGCGTAGACGACGCCGAAGAACGGATAGATCGTCCCGTCGGGGAGGCGGAGACGGAAGGTAGAGTCCAGCTCCTCCCGGCTCATCTGCTCAAAACCTGCCAGGCGCGGAATGTCGTCCTGCGGCAGGGCAAAATCCACCCCCACCGGTTCTTCCTGGGAGATGGCGGTAAGGACGGGGCTGCCCGGGGAAACCTGGGTACCCACCTTCGCGCTTCCCAGGTCGGTGATGCCGGTCAGCGGCGCGCGGATGGCGGCGTAGTCGAGCTGGGTCTGGGCCGAGTTGAGGGAGGCCTCCGCCTGGTTGAGCGCCTGGCGGCGACTTTCGAGCTCCGCCTCCGCCTGGTCCAGCGTCTGGATGGCAATGGCCTCGGCCTCGGCTAGGCGGCGGTAGCGGGCCACGTTCTTCTCGGCAAGCGCCACGTCGGCGCGGGCGGCCTCGATGCCCGCCTCGGCCTGGTTGACGTCGGCGACGTAACGGCGTACGTCGATGGTGTAGAGCTGCTGTCCCTGGCGGACGCGTGCACCATCTTCGAAGTGCTTCTTCGTGATGTAGCCGCTCACCTGGGGGCGCACCTCCACCCGTTCCAGCGGCGATACGGTCCCGGGAAAAGATTCATAAAACACCAGGTCGCGGGCCTCCACCTCCGCCACGCGAACCCCAACGGCGCGCTCCTGCTCCTTCGCCGAACCTTCCTGCCCGGCATCGGAACCGCCGCCGCCACAGGCCAGCAACAACGGAAAAAGCAGGAGCGGGTAGATTTTCATGGTCGAAGGGATTAAAGCGTTCCGGCGGCGAAGCGTACGCCTACCCGGGCCAGGGCGGCGTCGATGAGGCTGTTGACGATGGCCAGGCGGGCCGCCTGCAGGTCGTTCTCGGCAATGATGACACTCAGGAAAGGCGTGATCCCCTCCCGGTACTGGAGGTCGACCACCTCGTAGATCTCCTCGGCCAGGTCCCAGTTCTCGCGGGCCACTTCGTAGGCGTTACGCGCCTGCTCGAAGGTGTTGACCGCCACGCGGTACTCCCGGTCGATGCGGTCGCGGACGGCCGCCACGTCGTAGGCCAGTTGATCCTGCAGTACCCGCTGGCGCTGCACCTGTCGTCCGCGCCGTCCGCCGCTGAACAGGGGTACGCTTACGTTGAGGCTGGCCAGGGAGTTGGGAAATACGCGGTTATAGAGGTCGGTCAGGCTGTTGTCCTGCCACGTCATATTGTAGGTACCTCCTAGGTAGAAATCGGGTAGCCAGGACTGGCGGTAAAACAACAACTCGAGCCCGAGAAGGCGATCCTGCAGGTCCAGTTGCCGCAGCTCGACCCGGTCGGTAGGCCGGAGGACGGGAAAACTGTCAACGAAGGTCTCCAGGGTGATGCGGTCGATGTCGTAGGCCGGATCCAGCTCCCGGCTGGCCGGGTAGCCCATGGCGGCCTTCAGTTCGGCCACGCGACTCTGGTAACCAATCAGGGCGTTTTGCAGGTCGAGGGCCGTACGGTTGCGGGTGATGGTAGCCCGCTTGTAGTCGACCTTGTCGTTGATGCCCTCCTCGTAGAGCAGGCGGGCGTCGCGCAGGGCCCGCTCCTGGCGATCGAGGTCGGACTGCAGCAGTTGCTGCCGCTCCCGCTCGCGGACCGCGGCGTACCAGGCGCGGCTCACCGACTCCCGCAGGTCGATCTCCACCGCCTCGATGTCGAGGCGGGCCGCCGCAACAAGGGGATCCTGCCGGCGCAGGGCGGCGGCGACCGTCGGATTGTAGATAGTCTGCCGGGCCTGCAGGCTGAGGTTCGAGCTGTTGATGGTGCCCACCTCCACTTCGGTGGTCGCGCCGCTTTCCGGATTCTCGAAATCGGGGAATATGGAAACGGGGCGCTGAAAGTAGTGCTGCAGGTTGCCGGAGATCAGTACTTCCGGGTACCAGTCACTCAGGGCGATCTGGTTATCCAGGCGGGTAAGCTCCAGCCCCTCGCGGGCCGCCAGCAGGTCGGGCTGGTGGGCCAGGGCGTAGTCGATGCAGGCCTCGCGGGTCCAGTCTTCCTCCGGCACCTGGCCGGGCAGGGCCGGTCCGATAAGCAAGAGTACGAGGGTCAGTAGGTGGAAGTCGCTCATGCGGGGGATCAAATCAGGCGCGAAGCGCGGGTGCCGCGTACCTTGGCGGTTCCGTAGCTAAAGGGAGGGAATGGATTGTTGTTCAACCGTTCGCCCCCGGAAATTTCCCGCCATGTCGTACCGCATCCTGTCTACCGTCGTCATTTTCCTGCTCTTTACGGCAACGGCTTCCGGTCCGCTGCGGGGCCAGTCGTCCGACCTGCCCGCGCACGGACCCGCCTACGTCGATGATCAGGGCGTGATCCGGTGGTCGAGAACCGACGCGGAAGTTCACGGCTTCGGCGTCAACTATACGGTACCCTTCGCCCACGCCTACCGCTCGGCCGAACGGCTGGGCGTAGATCCGCTACGCGCCATCGACCGCGACGTGTATCATTTCGCGCGCATGGGCTTCGACCTGTACCGCATACATGTCTGGGACACCGAGATCTCCGATACCCTGGGCAATCTCATCTTTAACCGGCACCTCAACGCCTTCGATTACCTGCTGGCGGAACTTGCCAAGCGCGACATCAACTACGTCCTCACCCCCATTGCCTTCTGGGGCAACGGCTGGCCCGAGCCCGATGAAGATACTCCGGGCTTCAGCCACCGGTACGGGAAGGCGGCAAGCCTGACCGATGAAGCGGCTATCCGCGCGCAGGAAAACTACCTAACGCAGTTCATGAACCACGTCAATCCCTACACGGGCGTGGCCTACCGCGACGATCCGCGCCTCATCGCCGTGGAGATCAGCAACGAGCCCCACCACCGGGGTACGGCGGCGGAGGTGACGCGCTTCGTACGACGGATGGTTGAAGCCGTGCGGGCCAGCGGCACGGAGAAGCCGGTGTTCTACAACATCAGTCACAGCGTACAGCGGGTACCGGACTACTTCGCTGGCGGCATCAACGGCGGCACCTTTCAGTGGTATCCCGCCGGACTCGTCTACGGCGAAGCCCTGCCGGTCAATGCCCTGCCGTACGTCGACGACTACGCCATCCCCTTCGACAGCGTAGTGCGCGCCAACGGCGGAGCCAAGATCGTCTACGAGTTCGACCCGGCCGACATCGACCACGCCTACCCCTACCCCGCCATGGCCCGGTCGTTCCGCAGCGCGGGCATCCAGCTGGCCACCCACTTCGCCTACGACCCCACCTTCCTGGCCTACGCCAATACCGAGTACAATACCCACTACATGAACCTGGCCTACACACCGGCCAAGGCCATCGGGCTCATGATCGCTGGAGAGGTCTTCCACCGCGTGCCCCGCTACGCGGACTTCGGCGCCTACCCGCGGGATACGACCTTCGGAGACTTCACCGTGAGTTACCGGCGCGACCTGGCGCTCCTGAACGCAGCGGAAACTTACTACTATTCCGGTGACGTTGCTGTCGGTCCGCGGGCCATCGATTCCCTGCTTCACCTCGCCGGGACGGGCAGTTCGCCGGTAGTAACCTACGACGGTACCGGGGCCTACTTTCTCGACCGGCTCGACGCGGCCACCTGGCGCCTGGAGGTGATGCCCGACGCCTTTCGGGTGGGCAACGCCTACGGAAGCAACAGCCCGGACAAGGCCGTGACGGTCCTCCAACATAACCTGCGCGGGATGTCCGTACGCCTGCCCGGCCTCGCCGGACCGTTTACCGTAAGCCCTGTAACTCCCGGCAACGACCATGCCGTAGAGGTCGCCGGCGACAGCTTCGCCGTCCGCCCCGGCGTATACCTACTGGGAAAGCCCGATGCGACCGCGACTTGGCCCGCGGACCGCCGGGTCGGCAACCGCCTGGTTGGAGAGTACGGGGGACCGGCCGGACGGGTCGACCGGACCTACCTGACCCACGAAGCGCCGTCCGTCGCCGTGGCGGGCCGGGAGCTGCACATAGAGGTACGTGCCACCACCCCAAACGGCTTACCCGATGCTGTCACGCTGGTGGGGGCCGGCGGACCGCCCATCAAGCTCACCCACCGGGGCGGCTTCACCTACACAGGCACCGTACCCGCCGACCGGATGATGGCCGGTTACCTTACCTATTTCCTGACCGTGGCCGCGGGCGATTCCGTACGCACCTTCCCCGCCGACGCGGCGGGCTCGCCGTACGCGTGGGATTTCTACGCCGACCTGCCCTACCGAATCCGCGTCGTACCCGAGGGAACGCCGCTACGGCTGTTCGACGCGGGGAGAGACTTTGAGAAATTGGCCTATTCCCGGTGGTTACCGAGCCTGTCGCGGTATCCCGTGGGGGCGGGCGGAGAAGACGAGCTACACGTGACCGTGGAGGAACTCGCACCCGTCGACCCCGAAAACACGACGGCAAGCCCGGTTGCGGACTATACGATCGCCCACTTCCTGGACGACCGACTGCCCGCAACGGAGCTTCCCGACTATTCTACGCTCGTCGTCACCGGCCGTTCCCTCAGCGAGTCCACCGAAACGGTACAGGTAGCGCTCGTTCTCGAAGACGGGACCAGCTACGCCGCCCCGGTCACCCTGACGCCGGAGCGCCGGGAACACCTCATCCCCCTCTCCAGGCTGCGCCGGGAACCGACGGTAACGATGCCGCGGCCCTACCCTTCCTTCCTCCCCTATTATTTCGAGTCGGAAACTCCGCAACCCTTCGACCTGTCCGCGGCTCAGACGGTGCAAATTCGCATAGGCCCGGGACTTAGCGTCAGTGAACGGACCCGGGCCCACGGCATCGGCATCGGGCACATCGATCTGCGGTAGGCGCCTACCATTGCGGCGCGATGCCCGGAGCGTAGGGGTAACGCAGACCTTTGTAGTACTCGACGTCGTGGGCCGGCTCCGGCACGCCTTCCGGCAGCGGTAGCCCATTGAGCGACCGGAAGTAGGCGAGGCTGGCGTCGCGCCACCAGGCGGCTTCCCGCTGCTGTACCTTCAGCAACTGGCTGACTTCGGTGAAGCGTTCCGCGTCCACCTCGCCCTCCAGGGCGGCCCACTTTTCGGCCAGCCATTCCGTACCCTCCACGCCGGACTGGTACTTCAGGCAGAGTTCGGTCCAGAGGGTGTTGCCGCTGTCCATCTGGTAATCCCACGGCAGGTGGTGGAACCAGAGCAGCAGATCTTCTGGACAGGTCGCCGGGTCGGCAAAGCGGTCCCGCACTTCCGGCGCGTACTGGGCCACCGCGTTGCTGCCGGTAGCCGTGCGGTCGAACCCGATCCCCGCGCTGTCGGCCCGGTGGTAGTAGGCGGGGTTCCACTCGGGCCGGCCCAGGTTGGCCACCCAGGGGCCGGGGCCGTAATGGTGGCCGGTGGCCATCAGGTGGGCCAGCCCAAGCGGCGTCATGTAGTTGACGCAGATCTCGCGGGAGGCCAGCAGCATCTCCGTGACCGCATCCTGGACGGCCGCGGTGTGGCTCCAGGTCATGGCCGCCCACTCGGTGTAGATGGCTTCGGGGGTCAGGGTAGGTTCCCAGGCCAGTCGCCCAAAGGCATACCAGTCGGCCTGGTTGAAGGGGTGGCCCGTCCAGTTGCGGTCGGTGCCCACGTTGCTGACGCCGGCCAGCCCCGTTACGGTGCTCGCCACGGTATGGCCGGCCCCACCGCGGTAGGTGTCCGCGTCCAGCACCTCCGCGAAGAGCGGTGCGAGTCCGACCAGGTGGGTGCCCTGTCCGAGATATTCCTTGGTGATCTGCAGTTCAAGCAACAGGGGCGTTTCGGGGGTGGCCCCGAACAGCGGACTGAAGGGCTCGCGCGGTTGGAAGTCGATGGGGCCGTTCTTGACCTGCACCAGCACGTTGTCGCGGAACTGCCCGTCAAGCGGTACGAATTCGTCGTAGGCCTGGGCGGCCCGGTCGTCGTCGGGGTTGCTGCCGTACACGAAGGCACGCCACATCACGATCCCGCCGTGGGGTGCCAGGGCATCGGCCAGGGTATTGGCACCCTGCGCGTGGGTGCGGCCGTACTCGTTGGGGCCCGGCTGTCCTTCGCTGTTCGCCTTCACCACGAAGCCGCCGAAGTCTGGGATCCTTTTGTAAATCTCATCCGCCTTTTCCTTCCACCAGGCGATCACGTCGGCATCGAGGGGATCAGCCGTGTCCAGTCCCCCGAGCTCCATCGGAGCACTGAAGCGGGCCGTGAGGTACAGCTTGATGCCGTAGGGCCGAAACACGTCGGCGAGAGCGGCGGCCTTGTCGAGGTAGTCGTCGCGGAAGATCAGGGCATTGGCGTTCACGTTGGTCACTACGCTACCGTTGATGCCCACCGAAGCACAGGCACGGGCGTAATCGATGTAGCGCTGGTCGATCACCTCGGGCAGGGTGTGCCAGTCGAAGATCGAGAATCCGGCGTAGCCGCGCTCCACGGTACCGTCCAGGTTATCCCAGTGATTGAGAATCCTGATTTCCTTGGCCGGTTCCTCCGTATTGTCCAGGCCGTCCAGTGAGCTGCCGGTCTGCAGAAGGCGTAGCAGGTGAAAGGTGCCGTACAAAAAACCCGCGTCGTCACTGGCCGATAGCCGTAGTCCGCCTGCGTTCTGCTGCAGGCGGTAGCCTTCCGGCCCCACCTCACCGTCGCTGACGCGGGCCAGCGTAAGCCCGGGCTTCCCGTCTTCGGACGTTCCCGTCAGCATTCCGGATCCCAGCAAACCCTGCAATCCATTGCGTAATTCCCGCAGCGTTACCGCCAGAGTGGCCGACGTGGTATCGGTCCCCTCCTCGACGTACAGTCGGCCGAGCTGTCGTGCGTAGGTATTCCGCAGTTGGGTATCGGCGATGGGGTCGTAGCGGAGCCACAGTCGGTAGCCGTCGTCGGCGAGGAGATTGGCGGAAGCGGCGGCCACCAGCAGGCAGAATATTAAACGCATACGGAAAGCTGAATTAGTAGGTGCTTAAGGTACTACAACCGCCCGGATCGCCGGCCGGTTACCGGCAGCGTTGTCGTGAGGGTGCCGGACCTTGCGCCGTGCTTACTTGGGCTTATGGGAGCTGACGTAGCTGAAGACTTTGCGTACTACCTGGCGCTTGATGTCCCGCTGCCGCTCCCGGTCGAGGCTCATCAGACGAAACTGAAACTTCAGCTCCATAAAGTCCTTCTTTACCTCCACGATCTTCAGCAGGTAGCTGTCGGGCTCGATCACGTCGGCGAATTGCGCGATGGATTCGGTCAGTTCACTTTCCAGGCTGTCCACGTCCTGGATGGCCCGGATGTCCATCTCGAAGTCGATGCTCAGCAGGCGTACGTCGCGCCGCGTGTAGTTGATGATCTCGCTGGTGTACACCTTGCCGTTGGGGAGAATGACCACGTCGTCGTTGTCGTTCATGATCTTCACCTTCAGCAGGCCGATGTCGGCCACCCGCCCCCGGTAGGTATAGAACTTCACGTAGTCGCCGACCTCGAAAACATCGGTAAAACTGTAATAAATCCCTACGATGAGGTCGTTCACGAAGTCCTTACTGACGATGGCGATGGCCGCCGCCACGATGCTCAGCGAGGTGAAGAGCGTACGGAAATCGATACCCAGCAAGCTGAAGATGGTGAAGACCACCACCCCAAAGAGTAGCAGCTTGCGGATATTCTCGACCCCGTAGATGAAGTTCTTCGCGCCCCGCCGCTTGGCGTAATTCTGCTGCTGGTAGAGCCACTTGATGAAGCGGGTGATGATGTTCAGCACGGCGACCGTCATCACGAAATAGAGCAGCACCCGCCAAAATTCGGGCCGGCCCGTGGTATAAAGGATACGGTCGTCGAACTGGATCAGGTAGATCCCCAGCGCGAGGACCAGGACCTCGAAAATCAGGAAGGCCAGGGTTCCGGCGAGGCTGCGGTCTTTCATAGGGTACTACGGTTGGTCGGGCAACGGGGGGCATCCCGTTGCGGGCCGCAAAAGTACTTGACTCCTGCGGCTTTATCCCCCCGCTGCCCCGCTTTAACGGCGCCTTATTTTCGCCACTCTTTAAAGGCGTTGATGAGTCCGTTGGTGCTGCTGTCGTGGCTGCTGACCTGCTCGCTTCCCTTGAGCTCCGGCAGAATGGCCTTGGCCAGTTGCTTACCGAGCTCCACGCCCCACTGGTCGAAGCTGTAAATGTTCCAGATCACGCCCTGTACGAAGATCTTGTGCTCGTAGAGGGCAATCAGTTGCCCGAGGGTGTAGGGGGTGATCTGCCGCACCAGCAGGCTGTTGGTGGGCTGGTTTCCGTCGAATACCTTGAAGGGCACCAGCTTGGCGATCTCATCGTCGCTCTTCCCGTCGGCCTGCAGCTCCTCCTCCACCTGGGCGGCGGTTTTGCCATTCATAAGCGCTTCCGTCTGGGCGAAGAAGTTGCTCAGCAGGATCGGGTGATGCTCGCCCAGGGGGTTGTGCGATACCGCGGGTGCAATGAAGTCACAGGGAATGATCCGCGTGCCCTGGTGGATGAGCTGATAGAAGGCGTGCTGCCCGTTGGTGCCGGGCTCGCCCCAGATGATGGGGCCCGTGTCGTAGTCCTCGATGGGGTTGCCGTCGCGGTCCACGCTCTTTCCGTTGCTTTCCATATTACCCTGCTGGAAATAGGCGGGGAAGCGGTGCATGTACTGGTCGTAGGGCAGTATGGCCTCGGTTTCGGCGTCCCAGAAGTTGGTGTACCAGATACCGATCAGCGCCAGCTTGGCGGGCAGGTTATCTTCCAGGGGGGCGTGGCGGAAGTGCTCATCCATGCTGTGGAGTCCGTCCAGCAATTTGCCGAAGTTGTCGAATCCCACCGTCAGGGCAATGCTCATGCCGATACTGCTGGAAAGGCTGTAGCGGCCGCCCACCCAGTCCCAGAAACCGAACATGTTCTCTTCGTCGATGCCGAAGTCCTTCACGCCCTCCGCGTTAGTGGACAGCGCGATGAAGTGCTTGGCCACGTCCTCCTGACTGCCGCCGTTATCGAGAAACCATTGCCTGGCGCTGCGGGCGTTGGTCATCGTTTCCTGGGTAGTGAAGGTCTTGGAGGCCACCAGGAACAACGTGGTTTCGGGGTCGACCTGCTTCAGCACCTCGGTGAGGTGGGTGCCGTCGATGTTGGAAACGAAATAGACCTCGCGGCCGTCGATCCAGTAGGGCTTCAGGGCCTCGGTCACCATGACCGGACCGAGATCCGACCCCCCGATACCGATATTGACCACCTGGGTGAGCGGCCGGCCGGTATACCCGACGTGTTCGGCCGCGTGGACGCGGTCGCTGAAGCGTTTCATACGGTCCAGTACCTCCTTCACCTCCGGCATCACGTCCTGGCCGTCCACCAGGATGGGCTCCCCGCTTCGGTTGCGCAGCGCGACGTGCAAGACGGCCCGCTGCTCGGTACCGTTGATCACCTCGCCGGTAAACATCTTCTCGGTAGCCTCCTTGACGCCGCATTCCTCGGCCAGCCGGGTCAGCAGGTCCAGGGTTTCCTGGGTAAGGATATTTTTGGAATAATCCACCAGGATGTCCTCAAACTGCTGGCTGAGCGAGGCGAACCGCTCCGGGTCCTGCGCGAAGAGGTCCTTCATGTGCCGCTGCTGCATCTCGTGAGCGTGGATCTCGAGTTCTTTCCAGCTGAGGGTGGTGGTGGGGTTCAGGGTACTGAGCATGGGTGTAATTTTTGCGATTCGCCATAGATACGCCTCCCCCGGGAATATGTGCACCGCCGGGGAAGGATTCGGTGGAGTGGGCCGGCGCCGGCGCGTTTCCGAACATCGCCACCGGGGGTCACGTTTTAGAGGTACCAACATCCGGTATTCCGGATTCTAGCATATTTCTGTTTACAAAACCTTCAAAGATGAAAACTATATTATCCACCCTGCTGGCCCTGCTTGTGGTCGCAGCGCTTACGCCTTCTAATCTTTCCGCACAAACCCCGATGACCAACTCGGGATCGACCGACGACATGAGCCAATCGAATATGGGCGATGCCCAGACGATCGCTCAGCTGGCGGCGGAAAACCCCGACCTCAGCATCCTGGTAAAGGCCCTGAAAGCTACCGGATATGATCAACCCCTTTCCGACGCAAGCGCCAGCTTCACGGTTTTCGCCCCGACCAACGCCGCCTTCGAGGCCCTGCCCGCCGGTGTACTGGATAACCTGATGAAGCCGGAGAACGCCAACTCGCTGAAGTACCTGCTGATGTACCACGTCTCGCCCAACCTGGTGAGGGCCAGTGACATCGCTACTAAGGTAGCCGACGCCGACAACGGCCAGATCTCGCCCCAGACCCTCCACGGTGACCTTACCGTAACCGAACAGAACGGTAAGGTGATGATCAAGGACGCCGCTGGTCGCACCGCCACCGTAACCCAGGCCGACATTGTTGCCAGCAACGGAGTCGTTCACGTAATCGACAAAGTGCTGGTACCCGGAAACGTAGACGTAGCCAGCCTGGCCACCGATTCCGATATGGCCATGCAGGCCATGGAAAAGGACGCCAAGGACTCCAGCGAAGGTCTGTGGGGAGATGTAAAGGAAACCGGTAAGGAAGTAGGAAACGCCATTGGCAACGCCGCCGATGCCGTAGCCAACACCGCTTCGAGTGCCTATAAAGGTGCCAAGGAAGAAGTGAAGGAAACCTACAATGAGGTGACCACCTCCGACCGCGACATGGACGAAGACGCCATGAACACCACCACCTCTACGATGAACCGCAGCACCGCCAATACCGGTTCCGCACCCGACGCCACCATCGCCGAGGTAGCCTCCAGCAACAGCAACTTCAGCAAGCTGGTCACCGCCGCCAAGTCGGCCGACCTGGTCAACCTGCTGAACAGCAACGGTGAGTTCACCGTGTTCGCCCCGACCAACGCTGCCTTTGACGCCCTGCCCGACAGCACCTCTAACATGCTGATGCAGGCCGGAAATCAGGACATGCTTAAGACCCTGCTTTCCTACCACGTGATCGCTTCCAAGATCTCCGCCGCCGACCTGATGAAGGCCATTGAAAAGAGCAACGGTTACTTCCGCATCCAAACCATTAGCGGCAGCAGCCTGATCGCTTCCATGGACGGTGACAACGTCATCCTGACCGACGGAAACGGCGAGTACGCCACCGTAACCGACACCGATATTGAAGCCAGCAACGGAATCATCCACGCCATCGACGGCGTGCTGACGCCCCGCAACTAACCGGTAACTCCCGCCTGATATCATCGTGAGAGCGGCCGTCACCTTCGGGTGGCGGTCGCTCTCGTGATTTTGGGGCCACCGAAACTTTTGTCCCCGCTATGAAGACATATTGATATTATGCTTATATTACCTGGGCTACGCGCTGCGTAGCGGACCCCAATCCTGACAACCCTTTTTTGCGGATTATAAAACCTAACGGAACGGACTCTCCGACGTTACGGCGACGGGTACCCACCGCCTTGACTGTTTTATTTGTTAGAGAGACGCTGTGAACGCAGTCTGGCCAAGTTCACTGGTGTTCTTATCGCTCGACACGCCGGTTGAGCTCCGTTCCGGTTTTTGCTGGTTGCTATCCCACAGTTACCTTGGGGGTCAAATTGCCCCCCATGCCTCGTAACCGGATTCTCTGCCTGTTCCTGCTTTTCCTTTGCACCTGCGTCCGCGCCCAACGGCCGACGCCCGCCGCCGAGCGGGAAGCCGGGTATACCCAACGGACGGCCCTCCGCGAGGCGTCTCCCCTGCAGGGACTACCCTTTACCAATATCGGTCCCAGCATCATGAGTGGCCGGGTGGCCGACGTAGCCGTGGACCCCACCGATCCCACCCACTTTTACGTAGCCTACGCCAGCGGCGGCCTCTGGGAGACACTTGATAACGGCAGCACCTTTACGCCCCTCTTTCAGCAGGAGGCGGTCATGACCATCGGCGACCTGGACGTGCACTGGCCGAGCGGTACCATCTACCTGGGTTCGGGCGAGGTCAATAGCAGCCGCAGCTCCTACGCGGGCAATGGCGTGTACAAGAGTACCGACGGAGGAGAAAGCTGGGAGCACCTGGGCCTTGACGAAACGCACCACATCGGTCGCGTGATCGTTGACCAGAAGGATCCCCGCCGGGTCTGGGTAGCCGCGCTGGGGCACCTGTACGGCCCCAATCCCGAGCGCGGTGTGTACCGCACAACCGACGGCGGGGCCACCTGGCAGCAGACCCTGGCCATCAACGACAGTACCGGCGTGGTGGACCTGATCCGCGACCCCCGCAAACCCGACGAACTCTTCGCCGCCGCCTGGCAGCGCGAACGCAAGGCGTGGGACTTCACGGAGAGCGGCCGCGGTTCCGGCATCTACCGCAGTACCGATGCGGGACGCACCTGGTCGCTACTATCCACGGAAGGCGCGGGCTTCCCGGTCGGTGAGGGCGTAGGCCGCATCGGCCTGGCCGTCAGCTACGACAAGCGGGGGCGGCGTCACCTGTACGCCAGTCTCGATAATTACTTTCTGCGTGACCCGGAAGCTCCCGATTCCACGACCCTGACCAAGAACCAGCTGCGGACCATGCCCAAGGAAGATCTGCTGCGCCTGGAAACCTACCTGTTGGAGGACTTTTTGCGCTCCAACGGCTTCCCGCGGGAGCTCGACGCCGCCACCGTGCGGCAGCGGGTCGAGGACGGTGACCTTACGCCCCTGCAGCTCGTCGAGTACCTTGAAGACGCTAACAGCACCCTGTTCGAGACACCGGTGAAGGGTTTCGAGCTGTACCATTCCACGAACGACGGCAAAAAATGGAGCCGGACCCACGACGACTACCTCGACGATATCTACTACAGCTACGGCTACTACTTCGGTTCCCTGGCGGTGGATCCCAATAATCCGCAGACGATCTACGCCATGGGTGTACCCATCGTCAAGTCGACCGACGGCGGCAAGACCTGGAGCGGGGCCAATGGCGCCAACGTGCACTCCGACCACCACTACCTCTGGATCAATCCCGACCGGCCCGATCACCTCATCAACGGCAACGACGGCGGCATCAACATCAGCTACAACGGCGGCGATACCTGGCTGAAGGCCAACGTGCCGCCCGTAGGTCAGTACTACGCGGTAGCCGTGGACGATCACCCCGACGGCTACCGGGTCTATGGCGGACTGCAGGACAACGGGACCTGGCGCGGGCCCCACGACTACACGCCCAGCCTTGGCTGGCAGCAAGACGGGGAATATCCTTACAAGTCGCTCTTTGGCGGCGACGGCATGCAGGTTGAGGTCGATCCCCGGGACAACGAGACGGCCTACGTCGGCTTCCAGTTCGGCAACTACTACCGCGTTAACCCGAAAGAGGGTACGCGTACCTACGTCACCCCGCGGCACGAGCTCGGCCAGCGCCCCTACCGATGGAACTGGCAGACGCCCATCCTGATCAGCCCGCACCAGCCCGATATCTTCTATATGGGCTCCAATCACTTTCACCGCAGCTTCGACCGCGGAGATAATTTTGAGACCCTGGGGCCCGACCTGACCGGCGGCGGAAGGCGCGGCGACGTAGCCTTTGGCACCCTTTCGACGATCGACGAGTCGCCGCTCCGCTTCGGCCTGCTGTATACCGGTAGTGACGACGGACGCGTGCACCGCAGCCGCGACGGCGGCCAGAACTGGGAGCGCCTCACGGGCTTTCCCGACGGCCTTTGGGTAGCCCGCGTCGATGCCTCCCACGCCACGGAGGGCGTCGTTTACCTCGGTCTGAACGGCTACCGCGACGACAACTTCGAAAGCCACGTCTACCGCAGCACGTATTACGGAGATACCTGGACGCGCATCGGCACCGATCTTCCCGCCGAACCGGTCAACGTGATCAAGGAAGACCCCCTCAATCCCGCCCTGCTCTACGTGGGCACCGACCACGGGCTTTACGTCAGCCTGGACACCGGCGCCACCTTTACCACCGCCATCGACCTGCCCGCCGTGGCCGTCCACGACGTCGTCGTTCAACCCACGGCCCACGACCTGATCGTCGGCACCCACGGCCGCAGTCTCTACCGCAGCCCCGTCGGCCTGCTGCAGCAGATAGCGGGGGCGGCCTCCCCCACCCTCACGCTTGCCGAGGTCCCCGACCAGCGCTACTCCAGCCGCTACGGCTCGGCGAGCTGGTACACCGACGATACCACGCCGGAGGTCACCCTGCAGGCCTACGTACCGGCGGCGGACGCGGGTGCGGAGTTGCGGGTGAAGAACGCGGCCGGTTCGGTATTGCACACCCAGGCGGTGAACCTGACCCGCGGCTTCAACACCATCACGTACGACCTCAGTTTTACGGCGGACAAGGCCGGTGAGATACAGGAAGCCCTCAACGCGGAGCGCAAGGACAACAAAAAACCGGTAACGGTGGAGGCCGCCGAAAACGGGAGCTATTACCTGCGCGCCGGCACCTATACGCTGGAGCTCGAAGCGGGTGGAGAGACCGCTACTACGCCCCTGAAGGTGAAGTAGGCGATCAGCCGTGTACGGCGCTGAAGTCGTCCCGCCCGAGGCCGGCGGCCTTGGCGCGTCCGTAGATTTCCCGGCCGGTGGCGGCCTGGGGCACCGGGGAGTTTGCCGCGAAGGCCGCTTCGACCACGAGGTTGACGTCCTTATGCATCAATTCAAGTGGAAAGGAGGCATCGGAATAATCCCCGCTCCGCATCTTCTCCACCTTGCTCTTTACGAAGGGGGCAATGACGGGCAGGCCGGGGAGGTTGTCCAGCAGGAAGTCGTGGCTCAGCCCGAGGGCTTCCCCGAGACGAACCGTTTCGGAAAAAGCGGCCATGCTCTGGGCCAGCAGGTTATTAATGAGGATCTTATAGACCGCGCCGCGGTCCGGCTCCATCCCCACGTGGACGATTCCATCGCTGTAGGCCGCCAGGACGTCACGGCATTCCTCCAGGGTTTGCCCGTCGCCACCGACCAGTACCTTAAGCGTGCCCTGCTCCGCCGGTTCGCGGGTACCCGATACGGGGACGCCCAGGTAGCGGACCCCGGCCTGCCGGGCCGCCGCGGCGCTTTCGCCGGCAAAGGCCGGACCGACCGTGGAAGCGTCCGCCCAGATGGCGCCCTCCTGCATGGCCTCGAGTACCCCTCCCTCCAGCACGACGCTGCGGACTACCTCCGGGGTAGCGAGCATCGAGAGAACCAGGTCGGCTTCGGAAACTGCCCCGGTAATAGAGTCGGCGGATGCGGCCCCGGCGTCGACCAGGTCCCTGACCGGCTCCGGCGAGCGGTTCCAAACGGTGAGGCGGTGGTCGGTGGCGAGGATGTGGCGGGCCATGCGGGAGCCCATGATGCCCAGTCCAAGGAAGGTAACGTTCATGACGGTTGGATTTTTTTTGCAAAAAAGTGGCCACGCGCGGAATGCTCCGGCGTGGCCAATGAGTGTTGCCCGCCAGGCGGGCACACAGTGGTGTTTTACGGCTTCAGGACGACCTTAATGCAGCCGTCTTCCTTATCGCGGAACTTGGCGTACATCGCCGGGGCGTTCTCCAGCGGTTCGGTGTGGGTGATCATGAAGCTGGGGTCGATCTCTCCCTTTTCGATCTTCTCGAGCAGCGGCTTCATGTAGTGCTGAACGTTGGTCTGTCCCATCTTCCAGGTGAGGCCCTTGTTCATGGCGGCTCCCATTGGTACGGTTACGCTCTGTGCATATACCCCGGGGATAGACAGCGTACCTCCCTTACGGCAGGCCATGATCGCCTGTTGCAGTACGTAGGGATGGTCCGATTGGAGGTGAGCGGTCTGCTTCAGGCTGTCGGCGGTGGCCGATACCATGTTGGCGGCGTGGGATTCGGCGCCGACGGCGTCGATGCAGCGGTCGGGGCCGCGGCCGCCGGTCATATCGTTGAGTTTGCCGACGATGTCGTCCTCCTTGGAGAAGTCCAGGGTTTCCACGTTGCAGTGTTGCCGTGCCATTTCGAGGCGCTCGGGCACCTGATCGATGGCGATTACGCGGCCGGCCCCCATCATCCAGGCACTCTTCATGGTGAAGAGCCCCACGGGGCCACAGCCCCAGATGGCTACGGTATCTCCCTCCTCGATCTGGGCGTTCTCGGCGGCCATGTAGCCGGTGGGGAAAATGTCGGAGAGGAACAGGACCTTTTCATCGGCAAGGTCACTCTCGATCTTGATGGTACCGTGGTCGGCGTAGGGAACGCGGAGGTACTCGGCCTGCCCACCGGGAATACCACCCAGCAGGTGGGAGAAACCAAAGAGTCCGGCGGGGGAATGGCCCATGGCCTTGACGGCATTCTCCGCCTTGGGGTTGGAGTTGTCGCACATGGAGTAGAGGTCCTGCTCGCAGAACCAGCAGTGCCCGCAGGAAATGGTGAAGGAGACGACCACGCGATCGCCTTTCTTGATGTTTTTGACGGCGGATCCTACCTCTTCCACGATGCCCATGGGCTCGTGGCCGATAATATCGCCGGCCTTCATCATCGGTACGAAGCCGTCGTAGAGGTGAAGGTCGGAACCGCAGATGGCGGTCGACGTGATGCGGATGATGGCGTCAGTGGGTAGTTCGATCTTGGGGTCGGGGTGGGTGTCGACGCGGACATCTCCCTGGCCGTGGTACGTTAATGCTCTCATGTAGTGTGTTTTCTAATATACCGGAATAGAGAGCGATCAGTTCGTACGTGACCAGTGTTAGGTCAGCGAATCTTCGCCCGGCGGTCAGAATGGATAACCGAAGCCGACCACCAGGCGGATACTGCGGTCGACCGGGTCACCGACGAAGGTCTGGGGGATCTGAAAGTCCTCCACGGTTTCTTCGTACGGGATCTGGAACGGCTTGGCGAGGTCCAGTCGGAAGATCAGGAACGTTAGGTCGAAGCGGAAGCCGATGCCGTAATCCATCGCCAGCTCGTTGATGAAGGAGGTGGACCGGAAATCCGTATCCAGGGGCTCTACTTCCGTTTTATAGGTCCAGACGTTGCCGGCATCCACGAAGGCCGCCAGTTCGATCAGGGCGTTTAGCTTCTGGCGGATCTCGATGCTGGATTCGAGCATCAGGTTACCATAGCCCCGCAGCGTTAGCAGGTTGTTGTTGATCGGTGCGGTACGGCCCGGGCCCAGTTGACGGGGCGCGAAGCCGCGCAGGCTGTTCGGACCACCGACCGAATACAGGTCGAAGTAAGGTACGATCGCCCGATCCGTGAAGGGGAAGGCAACCCCGCCGTGTATCCGCATAGCCAGCTGGGTCTGCTGGCTGAAGTTGTGGTAGTAGCGCAGGTCGGTCTCCACCTGGGGGTAAATACTCTGAACGCGGTTGCTCCGGTTGAGCTCGGCGTCCAGGGGAAACACGTTGTTGAAGTTCATGGACAGGTACTGCTGCCAGAACACGTTGTTGTCGTCCTGCCCGTCCAGTCGGGTATCGTAGGTCAGGGTGTAATTCGGGGAGTACACGATCATACGGTCGAAGCGACTAACCGCCGCCGCGTCGGATTCTACGGCGTTGTTGATGCCCAGGTTATTGGCCAGCTGCAGTACGCCGGAATTGCTCACCACAGGATCCTGCACGCGTACCGACAGCGGGTTCAGCAGGTGGGTCTTTTTCACCCGGCGCTGCCAGGTATAGCCGTATTCCGCCCGGATCTGGAGCAGGCTCACCGATTCGGTAGCCTCGGGATCCTGTTCAATTACCTGCGCCAGGTCGGTCAGTTCCTGGTCGGAAATCTCCTGGGAGAACTTGGCCAGTGTGAGCCGCAGGTTTTCCGCCTTAGCGCCCAGGCTCATAACCGTACCGCTGGTCATTACACGGGGGATGATCTTCCGGCGCCAGGGTAGCCAGAGGCGGGGTACGTTGAGGGTTGCCGTGAGACCGTAAATCCCGGAGCGCGGGACCCGAATCTGGTCGGTGTTGCCCATAAACACCACGTAACTGAAGTCGCCCTCCAGGGTAAATAATTCCGCCCCGCGCAGGAGATTACGGTTGGTATAGGCCAGCCGGATGTTGGGACCGATGTAGCGCGCGGAGTTGTACGTCAGGCCCAGCTCCCCGTCGATGCGCCGCCGGAGCTGGGGTTCCATATAGGCGTTCAGAATGAGGGTGGAATCCGAGCCGGGTACGGTCTGGTAATCGAGGCTGATGTACCGGAAGGTATTGTAGCTGGCGAGACGGCGCAATGTCTTGCGGTGCCGCTCAGGGTTGTACAACATCCCCTCCTCGATCGCGAACCCTTCGTCGAGGATAGAGGGCCGCAGGGGGCAGTCATCGCAGTAAATGTTCAGGCCGCCGGTGCGGTGTACCGGCAGGCGGCCGCGGCCGAGGGTATCCGTTACGTCTATATTAGGGTAGACGTTGACCGCGACGATGCGCTGGGGAATCAAGTGTTGGGGGGGTACGTCGCTCTTCAGCTTGGCGAGCATCTTCACCCGCTCCTCCCCCTGGGCGGTATCGGCCAGAAAGAGAAAATCGTTGGCGTTGGCGTAAAAGTAACCCTCGTCCTTCAGCGACTGCTGCCAACGCTGCCGCTCGGCCTTTATCCGGGCGAGATCGTAGCGCATCCCGGGGTTCAGCACCGTCTCTTCCTGCACGCTGTCGATGATCCGGGCCACGGCGGTGTCGCTCCAGTAATGCAGCACGGTGTCCAGTTCGTAGGGAGCGCCTACGGTCACCGTATAGTCGACCGTCACTTCCCGGTCATCGAGCAGGGTATCCGCGCGGTAGCTGGCGTCGTTAGTAAAGTAGCCGATGTTGGCCGCCCGGTTCTGTAGCAGGGTGGTCACCCCCTCGGCGAGCGCCTCGTCGTAGAAGATGGGCTCTTCCCCCCGGGTCTCGGTGGAGTCCTCGGCGTATTTCTCCGGCTTCTTGCGTTTCTTCTCCTCGAATTTGTAGTACCGCCAGATGTTGCGGTATCCGATCAGGGGGATCTTCGAGTTGGTATTCTGGTCCAGGACAGCGTTCAGCTGCGTCTCCAGCTCAGCGGTGGGAATGGAGTCCGCCGCGGAGATCGAGACGCTGGCCCCCTGGTATAGGTAGCGATCCGGTGGCAGGAACTGGGTAACGTTGCAGCCCATCGCGCTCAGGACCAAGAATACGAACAACAGTCTGCGCATCATTATTTCGTTTTGTCCGGGCTCCAGAAGAAGCGGTTGAATTCCTTGCTGAAGGTGAGGCGCCCTCCAAAGCGCATCACGTTACCACCGATCAGGGCGTCCCGGTCGCGGTCGTTGAAGAACTTGAGGCGTAGGGAGCCGTCAGGATTGATCAGGTACTCCGCGGTGATGTTATCGAGGTAGGTCTGCGAGGTCCCCGCTACCTCATCGGCGTCGTTGCCGGCCACCCCATCCACGCTGACCACCACGCGGTCGTCAAACAGGGTTTTGCGCAGACTTACCCGCAGGTTGGTGTTGGTGGTGCCGTCGGTGTCCTGGTAGCTGTCCAGTCCGAAGTCCAGCTCCACGAAGCCGACGTACTGGTTAGCCAGGTTGTTCAGGTAGCCACCCAGGGCGCTGTTCAGCGTGGTATTGACCAGGCTGGTACCGTCTCCCCCACCCTGGTCCACCAGCGGTATGTTGAATCCACCGAAGGCCAGCAACTGAAAGGCGGTAGTGGTCAGGCGGCTGTCGTCCTGCCGCAGCTTGGCCAGGGCGTTATCGACTGAGTTTATTCCGAGGTTACCGTAGGCATCTTCCGGATAGACGACGTTCGTGGTCAGGTTACTCGACTGCAGGTCGCCCTTCAGTCCGATCACCACGTAAAATGTCTGTTTCCGGCGCAGCGTCGCCGCGTCGGTGGGCGTGCCCTGACTCAGTGCCTCCACCAGGGGCAGCGGGGAGGTCTGTACCCGGTGACGGATGGTCAGGTCGAGGGTCGGGTTCTCGATTTCCCCGTTGAACGTGACACTACTGCCCGGCACCACCTCGAACTCCTTGTTGATGACCTGGTAAACGAAGTCGTAATTGCCCTCGACCAGTTCCACGCGGCCCGTAGCCTCCTGGCTGCCGTCGGGATTGATCCGCAGGGCCAGATTACCCTCGGCCCGCCCCGTAAAGGTCTGCCCGGTAACCGGGTCCACGACCACCGTCACCTGGAGGTTGGGCTTGACCTCGAGGTTGAGCGTCATACTCAGCCCGGTGCGCGAGGTGACCGTGCTGTCGTCGGTAATGGTGTCGCGGCGCAGGATATCCGACCACTGGTACTCTTCCTCGAAGGCCACCACGCCCTCGGCGTCCACCAGCGTAGCGGAGGGGACAGTATACACATACGTGATATCGGACCCTTCGTTGGTAGTCGCCTCCACTTCCACGACGGGAAGCGTAGCGGTTCCGCCGATGTCTACACGGGCGTCGACGGACATGAACCCGTAGTAGTCGGGATTATCCTCCACGGTCGAGTTGATGGCCGTGAAGTCCTCGGCGACCACGAGCATATCGAGTTTGATGTCGTCCAGCCCGTTGAGGATGATGTTACCGCTCACCTCGGCTTCGTTGCCGTTGGTATCGTAAATCTGTAATCCGTTGGAGAAGGTTATTTGCTGATCTTCGAAAACGATCGGATTCTCTCCCAGCCGGAAGCGTTCGCCCAGCAGGCTGATAATCAAACTGGCCTCGTTAAAGGAGAACCGGCCGTCCATGACCGGATTTTCTATGGTGCCGGTGAGGGCAAGTTGCCCCTCCAGGAAACCCTCGGTGTCCTGGAGATAACCCAGGCTGAAGGGCTCCGCACTCTCCAGCTGCAGAGCGTTCACGTCAAGCATGATGTCCATGGGTCCGTTGAGCCGGTAGGTACCCGTCACGTCGAGGTCGTTACCCGAGCCCTCGAGGCCGATATCGAGGTTATACGCCTGTTCGTTGGTGGTCGTCACGTCGGCGGTCATGTCGCCGAGCAGCGTTCCGGCGTAGGCCAACTGATCGATGGTCAGGTTGGTGCTGATGCCGAGGTTGGTCATCGCGTTATTTAGGCTCACGGTGCCGTTGAGGATTCCGGCCGCGGTTTCTTCCTCGGAAAATACCAGGCGGCTGGGCGTCCGCAGATCGAAATCCGTGAAGGAGATCAGTACGTCGCTCGGATCCTTAGTTTCCGCCCGCAGCGACTGTCCCGCGTGCTCCAGGGCGAGGTCGCGTACGATGAGCGTCGAATCGTAGAGCATAATGACGTTGTCCACCGGCACGGTCCAGGTCTCGAAGTTCAGGATCTGCTCCGGTTCCAGGCTGACGATCAGGGAGTCGCCCCGCTGGTCGATATAGGTGCCGAGGTAGTGCCGCAGGCTGTCTTCTTCCGTATACAGCTTAAGCTCGACCTGCAGACGGTCATCGATGGTTTCTCCCGAAATGACCGTTCGGCCCAGTTCCAGGCTGCCGTTGAGGTTGATGTCCTCCCAGTCGGCATTGAAGCCAAGACTGGCGGTATCGCCCACAGCCTGGAAGGCCAGGTTCCGCGCCTCCAGTCCGGCGTATTCGATCTCGGGCACGTCCAGGTTGACAACAAACTCAGGGGACGCGTCGCGATAAAGCAGGGAAAGCGAAAGCGGGGAAAGCTGGGTCAGGCCGTTGATGATCCCCCCGGTCAGCACCTGCGGTCGTTTGAGCTGGAACGCCACGTCCAGCCGGTTGCCGTCCTCTACGGGATCGGGTTGCCGCATGTCCTCGTCGACGTAGGCCAGCAGGAAGTTGACCATCTTCTCGGGAGTGGTCAGGGGGTCGAAGTACCCCAGTACCTCCCCGTCCATCACGTCGGAGCGAATGTAGATTTCGTTGTCCCAGTCGTGCATCGCGGCCGTCATCAACAGGCTGTCGACAAAGGTGCTCCCCTCATCAGTGCGTAGGATCAGACTATCCAGGCGGACGAACGCGTCCAGGTCGTAGGGGTCGATCCCCTCGGTGCGGGCCACGAGTTGGCCGGATATCGCCAGCGGCACGGCGGTGAGGTTCCAGCGTTCCAGCTGCACCGTGCCGACGTCGACGAGGGCCTCGGCAAACACCGAGCTGTCGGCGTTGATGATGTAGCGCGCGGAGCCGTCGGCCCGAAAAAAGGGGTGCGTCACGTCAAATTCGGCGGCGTAGCGGAAGTCGGTGACCGAAGCCGTCAGGTCCAGCAGCTGACTGCCGGTTTCCTGTACCACCGTGGCGTCGATGGCCAGGTCCATGCTGGGCTCGAGCCGCCCGGTCACCTGGGCCTGCAGGTCGAGGGGTCCCAACTCGAGGGACAGCAGGGAGTCGCGCATCGGCCCGGTAAAGAGGTCGGGGATGCTCACGTTGGTCAGGTCGGCGGTGACGTCCAGGTTCTCGGGATTGTACCGCCCCTGCAGGTTCCAGTTGCCGTTGGTTGTTTCCAGCGGTACGTCGAACGTCAGGTCCGCCAGGCTGCCGGAGACGCTGGCGTTGCGGATACGCAGGCTGGGCAGGTTAAGGTTGGCCGGCAGGAGGCTGTCCGGGAGGATGGACCGTACGTCGGCGATGTTGATGCCGAGGTCGCTGATCTCCAGGTTCAGCGCCAGCTGATCGGGGTCGGTCGCGTTGCGGATGTTGCCGTTGATGCGGGCGTAGGTACTGTCGCCCGGCAGGTTGAGCCGCAGGTTCACGTCGAGGTTCTCCATGGGGCCGCTCACCGAGCCGCTGCCCCGTACGAAGTCGGGCAGTTTATAGTCTTCCGGGATCGAGCCGGGCGGTACGTATGCCAGGATCGTCGCCCGGGTGGCCAGCAGCGTGTCCAGGCGCACGTCCAGGCGGGTACTCGGGTAGGTGGTCACTCCGTTCACTACGCCGCTCGTCCGTACGCGGCTGTTCAGGCCGTTGCCGAAAACACGGTTCTCCAGGGCGTATAGGTCCAGCTCCAGGCGCTCGTTGTCGTAGCTGGCCGACCCCTCCGCCACGATGCGCTTCGGCCAGTCGATGTCGGGGGGCAGGGTGCCCGCGGGCAGCAGGGGCAGCAGGGGTCCGGGTACGATGCTCAGTTCGCGCAGTACCAGCCGGCCGCCGGCCGCTTCTGTGTTCAGGATGTCGTGGGCGCGGCCGTTGGCGCGCAGCTTGATGCCGGGCCCGTCCAGGCTGATACGGCCAATTTCCAGGTCGGCGGCCGTGCCGTTGGCCCGCAGGCTGAATTCCAGGCGGTCCGCCAGGTTGTTGCGCACCACGTTTTCCGTGGCGACGTCCGGCGCGACCAGGGCGATGTCACGCAATCCCAGGTAGCCGTCGAGCTCGGCGCGCGCCACCAGTTCTTCCAAATTGGCGGCTGCGAAGTCGTAGTCGACCGCCGTATTCTCGGACCGCAGCTCGCTGTTGTCGGTACGCAGCAGGAAATCGCGCAGGGCGAGGTAGTTCGGGTCATAGGTGATCTCCCCTTCGGTCCGTCGGATCGCCAGGCCGCTTTTCTCTACGCCGCTCAGTTGGCGCAGCCGCAGGTGCAGGGAATCCACCAGGTAGCTGATGTCGGTGGCTTCGGCCTCCACGCTGTCCAGGGCCAGGTGGGCATAGTCGATTCCCGGGCCCTCGAGCGCGGGCG
The DNA here is from genome assembly GCF_003390915.1 of Lewinella sp. IMCC34183. GTDB lineage: Bacteria > Bacteroidota > Bacteroidia > Chitinophagales > Saprospiraceae > Neolewinella. The sequence continues at coordinate 635,074 of NZ_QMEM01000001.1, forward strand.
CCGGGGTGTCCATGCTGAAGGAAAGATCCCGCAGTTGGAACAGGTCCCCGCGGAAGGCAATGCTGTCGCCCACGCCCACGTCGGCTCCTTCGAGGTTGACGTAGGGCAGGCCGGTCTTGATTTCCAGGCTGTCCATGCCGAGGGCCAGGGAGGATTCCGTAATGGTGATGCGCCCGGCACGCAGGGCCAGGGGAGCCGATTCGGCGGTGGTGTCCACGGGGGTCGTGCTTTCGCCCAGACGAATGTCCGCAACGGCCGCCTCCAGTTCCAGGAAGTCGATACCAAAGTCCATGGTATTCAGGTCGGCCTCGTCGATCTCCCCTTCCAGCCGATGCGCGGTCACGTCGGCGAGCAGGCCCGCCGGGTCATCCTGGTAGTAGATGTCGGCGTTGGTGAGCAGTAGCTTGGCTCCGTTGAGGTTGATCAGGAAACCGCCCGAGGTGTTGGCCACCGAATCGGCCTGCGGGCTGTCCTCCATGGCCACCGTATCCACCGGCATGAGGGCGTCGAACAGGAACTGGATATTGGAGGTGGAGTCCGTGGTGACGACGTTGGCGTAGACGTCGTCGATCGTGATGGATTTGATGTCCACGGTGGACCGGATCAGCGCCCACATATCCAGGCCGACGTCCAGCGATCCCAGCCGTGCGACCGTATCGCCCGCGGGATTATTTACGTAGACCCCCTCGATGGCGAGGCGGGTGGGGAATTCCAGGTCGATGTTGCCAATCCCCACGTCGGTGTTTAGGGTGGACTGGGCCACTTTCTCGACCTCACGCGTGATGCGATCCTGGACGAAGGGCAGTTGGATGAGCAGAAATACCAGCACGAGCAGCCCCAGCAGGGACACCACGAGCCAGAAAACGAACCGTCCTATCTGCTTACCTATATGTGTTGCCAATGCGGGGTATGGTTGATCGGGGAATATTGTAGCCTAACGGCTACTCAAAACCGAGGTTCGCTAATTTGTACGGTGGTTCCGTACGCCCGCCGCCATCAGTCGACCTGCAGCACCAGCCCCTTAAGGTACTCTCCCTCGGGGTGGTAGAGGCTGACCGGATGATCGGGCGACTGGGCGAGTCGGTGCAACACCCGGGCGCTGCGGCCGCTTTCGAGCCCGGCCGCGACGATGGTATCGTAGAACAGCTGCCGGTCGACCACGCGGCTGCAACTGAAGGTGAAGAGCAGTCCCCCGGGGCGGAGGGCGGCCATGGCCCGGGCGTTGAGGCGCTTGTAGGCCTGTACCGCCTTGTGCCGGCGGTGCTTGTTCTTGGCGTAGGCGGGGGGATCTACTACGACGATATCGAAGGAGCGCGGTTCCGCTTCCTTGAGAAAGTCCATGACGTCGGCCATGTGGGCGGTGTGCCGGTCCGCGAAGTCGCCGTTCGCGGCCACGTTTGCCTCGGTCAGTGCCGTGGCGCGTTCGCTCAGGTCTACGCTCTGCACCTGCGCGGCGCCGCCCAGCAGGGCGTATACGCTGAAGCCTCCGGTATAGCAGAAGGTATTGAGCACCCGGCAGTCGCGGGCGTAACTGCCGAGCAGCCAGCGGTTGTCGCGCTGGTCCAGGAAGAATCCCGTCTTTTGTCCGTTCACCAGGTCCACCTGGAAGCGGCGGCCGTTCTCCAGCACGACCACCTCGTTGACCGCCGATCCGGCCAGGGTACCGTCGGTTGCCTGCCCCGCGTACCGCTGCGGCAGCGCCGCCGCGCTTTTATCGTAGACCGAATCGATGCCGGGCACCCGCAGCAGGGCCGCGGCGATCCGCTCGCGCTGCCGGTGCATGCCGATACTGTGGCACTGCACGACGGCCACGGAGGCGTAGCGGTCCACGATGAGGCCCGGCAGCCCGTCGCCGGCCGCGTGGACCAGCCGGTAGGCGTTGGTGAGGGGGTCTTCGGCGAGCCCGAGCCGGCCCCGCAAGGCCAGCGCGGTCGCGAGCCGCCGGTCGATCAGGTCCTCGGGATAGGGTGCGTCGCCGAAGTGCAGCATGCGTACCCGGATGCTCCCCTCCTGGTAGTGGCCGGTACCGAGGGCCTGGCCGGAAGCGTCCGACACCTGCACCAGGTCACCGTCTTCGAGCCCTTCCGCTTCGGTCTTGACGGCACCCGAGAACACCCAGGGGCTGAAGCGTTGCAGCGCGCCTTCGCGGCCGCGGTGGAGGGTAAGGGATTTCATGGTACCGGGTTTGGCGGGCAAAGGTAGAACTTCCGCCGGGAGCAGCGGCCGCTAGTCTTTACGAATAGACCGGTATACTACAAATCATTCGCGGCACGTTATGAGGCAGTACGCCGGTGGCACCTCCGCCCCGTCAGCGCAATCCGGGCGTTTACCCGATTGCCGGAGCGGATACAGTGTGTTCTTCCGGGATTCTCACCAGTACCCTACACGTGTCTCCTATATTATGTAGCAGTTCCACCTTGCCAATTTCCCCTAATTCTCGCGTCGTCGCGCCGTACACCGCAGCGACGGAGTAAACCTTTCCCCAATGAAATTTTCCCTTTGTTCCAGCAAGTTGCTGGTTGCCCTCACCGTCATGTTCTTCACCTTCAGCTGTGGTGAGGAAGAGCCCGCAACCCCCAGCGGGAGCGGCAGCGGTGATTTTACCGTCGAGATGACCGACGCCCCCCTCGACGACGCCAACGTGAAGGCCGTATTCGTCACCGTCTCCGAAGTACGCGTAGACGGACAGGCCATCGAAGGCTTCAGTGCTACCACCGTCAACGTGTCCGCCCTCACCGACGGCACCACCGAAACCCTTTTCGACGGGCAACTTGCCGCCGACAGCTATTCGAAGCTCGAACTCGTTCTGGAGGATGGCGCGGAAGCGGTAAACGGCGGCCCCGGCTGCTACGTGCTCACCAAGGACGACACCAAAGTTGCCCTGGAAGCCACCGGTGACGGCGTCCTCACCGTCAACAACTCGGATTTCACCATCACCGAGAGCGCCTCGGTCTCCGCCGTCGTGGACTTCGACCTCCGCAAGGCCCTCGTGCGCGCCGAAGACGAAACCAAGCCCTACAAGTTTGCCGCCGAGAGCCGGCTGGAGAATTCCCTCCGCTTCGTTAACAAGGACCGCAGCGGCACCCTCACCGGCACGGTAACCGATAATTCCGATACCGAAACCGAGATCGTGGTCTACGCCTACGCCAAGGGTACCTACCGCAGCAGCGAGGCCACCGGCGACAGCGACGACGAGCTCTTCCTCAACGCCGTGAGCAGCGCCACCGTCAACAGCAACATGGAGTACACCCTGGCCTTCCTCAGCGAGGGAGAGTACGAGCTGGTGGCCGTGGCCTACGACGACCGCGACGACGACGGCAAGACCGAGATGCAGGGCACCTTCAACATGTCCAGCGCCGCCAACCTCAACCTGACCGGCCTGAAGGTGAACGCCAAAAGCAGCACCACCGTCGACCTGACCCTGAGCGGATTGATCTTCTGATAAGGTCCTACCGCATTTTCGATCCCCCGCCGGCAGCTGCCGGCGGGGGATCGTCGTTTACTGCCCCGAGAGTGCTCCGGTCAGCATCTTCAGCAGGGTGCTTTCCTTATAGCGGGCGATGATCTCCCGCTGGTTCGCGTTCCAGGCCTCCCCCAGGGAGACCGGCAATTCGTTGAGGGGCTGGAAGGCGGCCAGGCGGTCCTGCGGGTAATCCTGGTAGAGATTATCGTAGTGGGTCTTGAGGTTGCCCAGCAGACGCTGGTACTTGGTACGGATCTCCTTGAGCTCGTTGCGCACGGTCTGCATCCGGAGTTCCTGGGCGTCCAGAAAATCCAGGGAGGCCGCGTCGAGTTCCGGGAACGAGCGTACGATGGCATCGTAAGAAGCGGTATAGTTGATGGTATTGTCGGCGATAAATTCCTTGCGCGGCCGGTCCGTGATATCGTCCATCAGCTGCCACTGCACGTTTTCCAGCTCGTTCATGAGGGTGCGCGCGACGATAACGTCCTGGTTGATCTTGTTCTGGAGGTCGAGGTCCTGCCCCATAAAGCGCTGCAGAATCGAGATGTACTGCTGATACTGGTGGTTCCGGGTGGTCAGTTCGTTGACCTTCCGGAGCACCTCCTCGTCCTCGATCGCCTCCAGGCGGATCTTGTTGCCGCGGTCGTCGCGGAAGTAGTGGGTGCCGTCGAGCTCGAGGATGGCGCGCTCTTCGCCGCGGCGGTCCGCGAGGGCCAGTCCACCGGAGAAGGCGTTGCCCATGAGGCCGATCAGGGTCGAAAACTTGCCGCCGAGGAGGAGGTTATCGACGGTCAGCGCGATCTCCTCGAAGTTAAACTGGGAGATGTCGCGCCGTACCTGCGAGAGCTCGGCCTTTTCACCGGAGTCGGCCTTCTTGATGAGGTCGTTGAAGTATTGCTGGAATTCGGGTGCCCCGAAGGGGTTGTAACTCTGGGTCTTCAGCCGTGCCAGGCCGGCGCTTTCCTCCCGGCCGATGAGTTCGCGCAGCACCTTGTGGTAGTTCTCGATGCGCTTTAGCTCCTCGGTGTAGCCGTTGCGCAGGTTGCGGTACCGGTCTGGCTTGGAGCTCAGCTGGCTGTCGTACGCCAGCTGGTTACGGATATTCTCAAGGCCGTAAGCCGTGTAGGGAATTACCTCTACCCGGCTGAGGATAAAGTATCCGTTCTGGCTCTGCAGGGTGATCTCTACCTCGTCTACGCCCACGGTCTGGCTCAGGTAGTAGATCTGGCGGTAGGTATCCGGACCGCCGAACTGGTACACGGCCCGGGCCGCCTCGATCTGCTTGTTGTCGGAGATCGGCTGGATCGTGATGGTGCCTTCGAGTCTGGGGTTGTCCACGAAGATGCTCGTATCGCCGGAGCCGATGATGCGGGCGTACAGGATGACCTGCCCGATGTTTTCGGCCGGCACGCGCAGGATAGAGGTGCCTTCGATGGAGGTAGTGTACTGGCCGGGCTGCAGGCCGTACACGCTGTCGATGGAGGTGCCAAAGCGGAAGTTGATCAGTTCACGTCCGGGGTGGTCGACGTCGAGTACGACCTTGGAGGACTCATCAAGCGTCTGCCGCTGAGCCACGGCGTTGCCGGTCAGCACGAGCAGGCAGCACAGGGTGAGCACCCCACGGAGCCGGGTGCGAAAGGAGACAGGTTGTGGATGGCCAGCGGGCCGAAGAACTGGTTTGTGGTACATAGTGCAAAATCTCTCTGTTGGCGGGCCGGTGAGGCACCGCGACCAAAGTAACGCATTTGCCGGTCGGGATATGCGGACCGGGAAGGGGACCGCGGGTGTACCTTGCGGCAAAAACCATCGACTACCTGATCGTAGGCCAGGGCCTGGCCGGCACTCTTATCGGTTACCGCCTGGAACGGGCGGGGCACCACGTCGACTACGTGGACGCGCCCGAACAACGCGCCGCGAGCAGCGTGGCCGCCGGCATCATCAACCCCATTACGGGCCGGCGGTTCGTAAAGAGCTGGCGCATCGACGAACTGCTGCCGGCCGCCCGCAGCCTCTACGGCGAGCTGGAAGCCCTGCTGGGGGTGCAACTGTGGTACGAGCTGCCGCTGATCCGCACCCTCTTCAACCGGGGCGACGAGAACGACTGGCTGGCGCGGGGAGGCGACCCCGCCTACGCCGGCTACCTGATCGACGATCCCGCCCTCGGCCGCATTCCGGAGCTCACACAACCGGCCTACGCCTACGCCGGCGTGGGCCACAGCGCGCGGGTCGACGTAGCTGCGCTCGTCTCCGCCTTTCGTGTCCGGCAACGGGACGCCGGCCGGTTCCACGCCGTAGCCCTTGCGTACCCGGACGTGGTGCCCGAGGGTGCGTCCGTCCGGGTAACGCTCGGCGGAGACCCGCGGCGGTATGACCGGGTCGTATTCTGCGAGGGATGGCTTGCCCGACACAATCCCTGGTTCGGCTACCTGCCCCACGGCGGAACCAAGGGTGAAGTACTGATCGTGCGTACCGCCGCACCCGCGCTCGACCGCCTGTTCAAGCACCGGATTTTCCTCGTGCCGCAGGGCCGGAACACCTACTGGGTAGGCGCTACCAACGCCAACCGCTTCGACGACGACTCCCCCACCCCGACCAACCGGCAGTACCTGGAGGACCGGCTGCGGGAGGTGCTCACCGTACCCTACGAGATCCTGGAACACCAGTCGGCGGTGCGCCCCACGGTCCGCGACCGGCGCCCGCTGCTCGGCCGGCACCCGAAACATCCGGCGCTGTCCATCTTTAACGGACTGGGCACCAAGGGGGCCTCGCTGGCTCCGCTCACGAGCCGGTGGCTGGTTGATCACCTGGAGGATGGGACTGCCCTCCCGCCGGAAGTGGACCTGGCGCGGTTCTAGTTCCGCCGCGGCGCGGGATCCAGTCTACGTTCAGCCCGGCCAACTGTCCGTAAGTGCGTCCAGAATCTGCTCCGCCTCGGCGCGCAGTTGCTTAAACGGACTCCCCAGCCGGTCGGACATCCGGATCAGGAATTCCAGGTGCTCTTTCTCGCCGAAGTAGTCGCGGACATTAATCGCCGTACCCAGTTGCTCGTCGTTGAGCAGGATAATTTCGCGGACCAGTTCATTGCGCTCCGCTCCGGACAGGTCATTACCGGCGGCGGAAACCACCAGTTTACACCGTCGGAGTTGCGTATCGGCCAGTTGCTCGTACAGTTCCTCGAATCGCTGGCGGCTGCCGGAGGGTTCCTGCAGCCACCCATCCAGGTACGAATAAGCGTCGAATCCGAGAGCTTTCGGTACGTTCACCGCGCGTTTCGGGTCGGTACTGCAGAAGGTCGCTAGGGTCAGAAAGCTGGTGACGTAGTAAATGCTGCTACGCTGCCCGGTCCCGTCGCGACGGGCCGCTGCCAGGTAGTTGTCCGCCGCGTACCGAAGGTACCTGGTGGTGTTGTCTGCAACACAAAGCATGGCCGCCCGCTTGTAGGTACTCGCCTTGGATGCCAGCAGGGCGTGGCCCGGTGAGATAAGCCTGGGAAGTCTCAGATCGTTGAGAATGCTCCTTAGCTCGTCGTTCTGCGCAGCCCCGTTTTCTCCCCCCGAAACTTCGGTGGACGCGGTGTCCGCCGCCGCGACGGCCCCCGTTTCCTGCTTCCAGGCCCGCTGGGCCACCAGGTGCTTGGCGCGGATGTTGCAGTACAGGTAGACATCTTCCACGCCGTAGGCATCGTCCGTTGCCTCGAAGAGCTCGCGCAGCCGCAGGAGGGCAACGGCGTAATCTCCCATGAGCACGTGGAACCGGGCCTCCAGCCGCTTGATCCGGGAGGTATAGCAGGGCGCGGCCTCCGCCCGCGCCACGATGGCGTGTACGTCCGTACGCAGTCCCTGTAGCAGGCTTGCGTCGCGGAAAGGGGGCAGGCTCCGCGATCGGGAGATGAGGTTTTCGAGTTCCAGCAGCAGTTCCTGCTCCAGCGAAAAGGAGCCCTCCGGCGCGGGCGTACTCGCTATCAGTTCGGTTTGGTAGTAGGGGTCGCCGTAGCACTGGTAAGCCCCCCAGGTATTGCGTTGGGTATGCTGCTCGTAACACACCTGCCGGGCACGGCGCACCGCCTCCCCGAAGTAGCACCCGGTGAGCATCTCCTCGTAGAATGTGCCGGCAAAGGTGGCCGCGGCCGCATCGTCGACCGCCCAGCCGGCCACGATCACGGCCTTCACCCCGATCTGGATCAGCTGGGTGCCAACGTTGGCGGCAAGGTCATGACGGTGAGCGTCGTAGGCTTCGACACCGGACCGCGTCGCCCCCAGGTGGCAGCAATTGATGAATACCAGTTCGGGCACATCGGACATCTGACGCAGGCTGCCGGGCGTGATCGGATCCGGGGAGCCGATTTCGATTCCTACGTGGTCGTTTTCGGGATCGTAAATGCCATGGGAAGCAATATGTACGATCTTGCTGCCGCGTCCCAGCAGCGCTTTGTAGATCGAGAGCGGCGAGGAATTGATTAGGCTGTTGACGCTATAGCCGTACAAATTCAGCCTGTCGGCTACCGCTGCCCCCTCCCTTGCCGCGCCCGGTATGTCCCCGAGCGCAATCCCTTCGTACCCCGGTTCCCGGGTAGCCGAAAAGTCGGACATCGCGATGACCAGCGCGCAGTTGTCGCGGACCAGGGCGGGCCGCACCCGTGCCGTAGCCGAATACAGTTGCCGGATCATGCCGCTGCGTACGAAGGTCGGCTGCTCGCCGCACTGGGGATCGTGAAACATCTCCCAGGGGAAGGAAGCGCTCTCCTCGTCCATCCGCCAACTGATGTTGCGGTGGTTCCGGATGAAGTCCTTGTACCGGTTGGGTACGAGCATCTCAAACAGCACCTTGGCGCTGACAGGATCCCAGGTACTCTCGCGGGCCATTTCCTCGGCCAGAAAGCGCGCCTGCCGCAGGTTGCTGATGACGAAGTCGCTGCTGATGGCCGCGGCCCGGTTGTCGGCGGTGAAGTCCAGGTACTTTCGGGAGTGCCCCCCCGGTTTTTTGGGCGGTTCGCTGCGTACCACGGTGGTGAAGGTCTGCCACCAACTTCGCCCGTTCTCCCGCAGGAACCGCTTCCGGCTACCGAACCCGCGCGTGATGGAGGGAGTAACCGCGAGGGGAAGTGATCGCTCACGGCTTGCGATGTCCTGCAACAGCTTGAAGCACTCATACGACCGGTCCTCATAAAAGTCCACGAACTGCACGTTGGTGATGGGCCGTAAACCGGGTCGCTGGCTGCGGAGCCGTACGATAAGTTCGTTAGCGCGCTGCACGCCCATCAGGATGCTGCGCACCGACTCGCGCAGCGGCATCTGCCCGTAGTCGCTTCCGATCAGTACCGTACTGATGCCCTGGGAAAAGGCTCCACCGGGGGGCGGATAGTGGTCGCGGCAGAATACGGCATACTTGAGTACCCCCTTTTCCACGGTTCGCATAAGGTTGTATCCGGTCAGTTCGTCCTTGTCTCCCAATCCCACGATCAGGGCCCCGCGGGGATAGGAAGCAGGATCAACGATCACGTCCTGCTCCCCGACGTCACCGGGATAGAAGCCCATCCCGTGCCGTTCGCTGAGCGTGCGGTTCAGGTAGCCGTCCAGTGCCCTTTCCGCGCTAACGATCCCGTCGTGGCTGAAGTGACCGACCATCACGGGGTACTCGGCCCACCGCAGATCGCCGTTGAAGACGGTGACCCGCACGGGGGCAACCTCCCCCGGTGCCCGACGCCGGCCGGGCTGGCCGCCCAGCAGATTTTCTACGGGCGAAAGTTCGGCTACGGGTGGCTGCGCGGCGGTCACCCGGTTGGCCACACCGACGGCGCCGCGGTACCCGCTGCCCGGGGGCGCGGTGTTGGAAAAGGTCGGTCGAGCCGTTTTGCCCGTGCGCAGCAGGTCCAGCAGGCCGGCGAAGAGTTCCGGGGCATTGGCCAGCTCGGCGTGCGGTACCCCGGTATAGTAAACGTTACCGCGCGGAATCTTGCGGGGAATCCCGCGGGCCCAGGTCACGCTGCCGTCGCCCTGGGCTACGGTTGTATACCGGATGCGTTTTCCTTTCCGGAAGAACGAATAGGTCTCCCGGAAGCCGTCGACCGTGGTCGGATAGTGACCGGCCACGTAGGTAATGTGCTTCCAGTCTTTCGCTTCCAGTTTGTCGATATAGTCCCGGGCACGTTGGCGGTAATCCGCCAGGTGCTCGAGCAGTTCTTCCGGTATTTCCGCCATATGTTCCTCCCCGACGGTCTTCCGGAGATCGCGCCAGTACCCGGCCTTGACCATTTCCGGCTCGTCGAGCGGCAATAACTCGTACAGTCCCGGCAGACGAGCCAGCACATGCAGCACTTGCTGGCGGCTGTGCTCAAAATCCAGCAGCCCCAGTTGGCGCACGCGTTTTCCGTGGCCCGTCAGGATCTCGGTGATGAGGTGGGACCCCCGCCAGGGCGTCCCCAGCAGGACTACCTGCGCACCAGGACGGCCGCGGTATTGCTTCCAGGAATCGGAATACTTGCCGATCCATTCGCGTACGACGAGCCCCCCCATCGAGTGGGCCAGCACGTACACCGGATACTCACTTTTGTGCGCCGCCTGCATTACGCTTTCCAGTTCGGTAGCTGCTTCTTCGAGCGACAGCCGCCAGTCGTAAGGCAGGACACGGACGCCCACCCCCTGCTCCTCCATCTTTCGCACGAAGCCGCCGTAAGAGCGCTCAACGAGGCTGCGGGCCTCGACATCGTTGGCACCGACGTGCAATCGCCGCACGAAGCCACCCCGGTGGAGGGCGCCGACACTCACCCACTGGCAGTCGTTGCCGGCGTAGAGGTTGGACCCCATGATGCCCGGCAGCAGTACGATCGTAGGTTTGGTAAAGTTGTTTCCGTTCGAGATCAGGTCCCCCACATCCGAAGCGGGTCCGGAGGTGGCCTCCTCCCCCAGTTGGTCGCGGAGAGTCACCCCGGTGGGTGGCGGATTCCCCTCCAGCAGGCTCACCACGATCTCCATGTGAAAGGGCTCGTCGAAGTAGCTGAAGTGATCGACGTGCTCCCCCTCCACCCGGCATACCTGATTGACCTCCCGTCGGAGTATACCCCGTGACATACTGGAGGAATTCACCACCAGATCGTTTTCGTGCCAGTAATACAAATTGGCCAGGATGACCTTGAGCGACGTGAGCACCCCACCCCCTACGTCGGCGTCGCCTACGATGCTAAAGAGCTTGCAGGGCAGGTGCAGCGTCGGATTGTTATTGACCTTACTGTAGGCGCGATCAGGAACCATGGCGTAGAGTCCCGGAAAGATGGCGGGATCGGACCGCTGGTCAATGACTTCCAGGATAAATTCCTTCACGAGCTGGTACAGGGGGCTCAGCCCCAACCCCGTACCCTGACCGACCAGCGCGAGCATGGCATTCAGGTAGTGATCCAGCCGCTCCGAGAGTAGCACGGTCCCCTGCGCGGGACAGGCTACGCGTACGATCCGGTCCACGCGTAGGTTCCGCGACGCTGCGGCGCTGCCCAGCTGCTCCATAGCCGTCAGCAGTTCGCTACCGTCGGCATCCGACGCATCGAAATCGGCCTGCACCCGTCCGATTTCCTCCTTCCGAAACCCCTTATCCATCAGTCGACCGTCGCAGCGGGCCAGGGCGTCCGCGACCAACCCGCCCCGGGAGTGGGTGATCAGGTCCAATTCCAGGTCGTCCGGCAGCGTAGCCAGTAACTCAAGGGCATTACCGACGGGTGACACCGTGAGCGTCGCGTGATTGAAGGCGTACACCCTCCCATCGTACCGTTCGTGGATCCGCTGCCAGAAGCGCGGCTCGACACCGGCAAAGCCCTGCTCGAAATTCGATATGGTGCCGTGGATGAAAACCAATGCTTTGCCACCGGGGTGTATGGCAGGCACCGCTGCCCCCAGCTCCCCCCGCGCCGACACGGCAAATAGCCCCCGCCGCGCCAGGAGGTGGGCATCGATCCGGTGGGCCACCTGACCGGCGGTGGTGCGTGCGGCCGTGTCGACCGCACGGCGGGTAATGATCTCGAGTACCTTGGCCTTCACCTCCTGCAGGAACCCGCGGGTCTGGTCCGTAGGGGCCCCGATGGTATTGGGCACCAGGAAGCCGCTCGAATCCCCACGGGCGGGCGACAGGTAGGTTCCGTAGACTTCCGGCAGGTCGTCCGGCAGACCGAGCCACTCCACCCCTTCCTCCGTACGAAGGTTGACGATCTCCGTTGTCAGGTTTTCCGGGTAGGACATGCTCTGCGCCCGGTTATTCTGTAATTCGTAGGCCGCACGTACCGTAAAATCTCCGGGTATGCGATCACCGATTTCCCGCTCGGTCAGGCGGTTTCCACGGATCGTGAGGGTGTAGGGTTCGGTCATAGCGTCGCGAGTGTAACGGAGGGAAGCGAAGTAGCGCAAATCACTCTTGAGCTACCGGATTTATCGCTGTTTCCCACCGGTCTATACCTCCCGCCGGACAAGAGTTACCCGTCACGATGACTGACCGGCATAAAAAAAGCCCCCCGACCGCGTGGCCGGGGGGCTTACTCTTCTGACGCGGTCAGGCGGGAGGCTTACTTGCCCTCCACTTCCTCGAACTCCACGTCCTGTACGTCGTCGGCTCCACCGGTTGCTCCGGTATTAGCGGCACCTGCACCCGCACCGGGTCCGGCGTTGCCCTTTCCGGCGTCGGCCGTAGCACCGGGGTCCTGCTGGGCCTGGTACATGTCCTGGCTGGCGGCGTTCCAGGCGGCGGTGAGCGCTTCCGTAGCCGAATCGATCTTGTCGATATCCTCGGCCTTGTGGGCTTCGCGCAGGTCGTTGAGGCTCGTCTCGATGGCCGTCTTCTTCTCGGCGGGAATCTTCTCGCCGAACTCCTTGAGTTGCTTCTCCGTCTGGAAGACCAACTGGTCGGCACCGTTCAGCTTCTCGATCCGCTCGCGGGCGGCCTTATCGGCTTCCTCGTTAGCGGCGGCTTCGGCCTTCATGCGCTCGATGTCTTCCTTGTTGAGTCCGGTACCGGCCTCGATCTTGATCGACTGCTCCTTACCGGTACCCTTGTCCTTGGCGGTTACGCTGAGGATACCGTTGGCGTCCATATCGAAGGTCACCTCGATCTGGGGTACGCCGCGGGGGGCGGGCGGAATGTCGCTCAGGACGAAGCGGCCGATGGGGCGGTTGTCCTTGGCCATCTGGCGGGCACCCTGGAGTACGTGGATTTCCACGCTGGGCTGGTTGTCACTGGCGGTGGAGTACACCTTGGACTTCTTGACGGGGATCGTGCTGTTGGACTCGATCACGGTGTCGAATACACCACCCATGGTCTCGATACCGAGGCTGAGCGGGGTTACGTCCAGCAGAAGTACGTCTTGTACGTCGCCGCTGAGTACACCACCCTGGATAGCGGCACCGATGGCTACTACTTCGTCGGGGTTGACGCTCTTGTTGGCTTTCTTGCCAAAGAACTTCTCGACGGCTTCCTGGATGGCGGGGATCCGGGTGGAACCACCGACCAGAATGACCTCGTCGATCTCGCTGTTGCTCACGCCGGCGTCGGCCATGGCCTTCTTGCAGGGCTCCAGCGTACGCTGGACCAGCTGGTCGGCGAGCTGCTCGAACTTGGCGCGGCTGATCTTGATGACCAGGTGCTTGGGCACGCCGTCTACTGCGGTGATGTAGGGCAGGTTGACTTCGGTCTCCATGGAGCTGGAGAGCTCGATCTTTGCCTTCTCGGCGGCTTCCTTGAGGCGCTGGAGGGCCATGGGATCCTTCTTCAGGTCCATGTTCTCCTGCTTCTTGAATTCGTCGGCGAGGAAGTCGATGAGTACGCGGTCGAAGTCGTCACCACCCAGGTGGGTATCACCATTGGTAGACTTCACTTCGAATACACCCTCACCCAGGTCCAGGATGGAGATATCGAAGGTACCGCCACCGAGGTCATAGACGGCGATCGTCATGTCCTTGCTCCGCTTGTCCAGGCCGTATGCCAGGGCGGCCGCGGTAGGCTCGTTGATTATGCGGCGAACGGTAAGTCCGGCCACCTCGCCGGCCTCCTTGGTGGCCTGACGCTGGGAGTCGTTGAAGTAGGCGGGCACCGTCACTACGGCTTCCGTCACTTCGGTACCAAGAAAGTCCTCGGCGATCTTCTTCATTTTCTGGAGGACCATGGCGCTGATCTCCTGGGGGGTGTACTTCCGCCCGTCGATCTCTACCTGTGCCAGTCCGTTGTCGCCCTTGACGACTTTGTAGGCACTGCGGTCCACTTCATTCTTCACTTCGTCAAAGCGCTGTCCCATGTAGCGCTTGATCGATGCGACCGTCCGCGTGGGGTTGGTAATGGCCTGGCGCTTGGCCGGCTCGCCGATCTTGCGCTCTCCGGCATCCAGGAACGCCACGATCGAGGGAGTCGTGTTACGGCCCTCGTCGTTATAGATTACGGTGGGCTCGTTGCCCTCCATTACCGCCACGCATGAGTTGGTCGTACCTAAATCAATTCCGATAATCTTGCTCATACGATTGTTATTTCTAAATTTTTCGACAAAACTGTCGCCCCTTATAGTGCAACCACCGTGCCAACCGGCGCGGTTCGGGTTTTCTGCCGGTTTTTCGGACGCGGACGCGGGTGCGGGGCGATTTGGCAGGGTACAGCGGTGCCATAGTTGACAAATTGTCAGCCGTCGGTCAATACCGCACCCCTTACCCCAGCGTATCCAGGTAGAGGGCCACGCACAGCCCAATACCGGCCGCCACGCCAGCGACGTAGTTGTCCTGTTTGAAGGCCTTGGGAAATACTTCGATGGCCAGGGAGCCCACCACCGCCCCGCCGGCGAAGCAGCGGATGTACATCAGAATCTCCTCGGGGACGTCCGCCAGCAGGTAGTGACCGGCAAGTGCCGCTCCGGAAAGCAACACGGCCGCTCCCCCCCACAGCCACATCGTCTCCCCGTCCGAGGTACCGTCCTGTGACATGCGCCGGGCCCCGCCGGCCGCTTCCGGAAGATTAGATAACAGGATAGAACCCGATAGCGCGGCCACCGCCATTGGGTCGGCCCCGATCAGGGATACGCCCAAAGCCAGGTTTTCCGGTACTCCATCCAACGTTATCGCCGCCAGCAGACCACCCCCTGCCCCGGAACTCCACACCTCATCTACCAGGTAATCGAGACCGGCGAATACCAAGGCACCGGCCAGTACGACCGCCAGGCCCCACCCGACCGGTACTTCCTTGATCGAAGGCTCGATAAGTTCCAGGACGGCCGAGACGATCAGCGCACCACCCGCCAGCGCAACAATAAAGCCCTCGGTAGCTTCGGATAAGCTCCCATACACCCCCCAGGCGGCACCCGCGACGAGAGCACCGGATACGACTAGAATTACGATGATGGTCATTGCCTCTGGATCTTTAGTGACGACGAATTTCTCCTAGATACCCGGTGGTGGCTTTCGGGTTCATAGCGAGCCACCAGATCCGCGCTTGATCGTTACACACCACGTGCCGCCCGCAGCACGGCCAGTGTACATCGCACCTGCCTGCCGGCCCATGGCAGCCTATCGTTGGGCACGTTGAGATAGTCCGGAGACGCAAGATTCCCAGCGGGCAGCCTGGATTAGTCCTTCGACTTGCGGTTGTGGCTGATCGTCCGCTGGTTGTCCGATTTGAAGCGCGTCATGCCTTCCTGCCGCAGGGCCCGGTGCTTGGTCGACCGACCCTGCACGCGGGCCCGCCAGCGCTTGAAGCTGCCGGGCTTGAGCTCCCGGCGCATGAGCTCGATCACCTCCGGCTCCGCGAGACCGAACTGAAATTCGATCGCCGAGAAGGGCGTACGATCTTCCCAGGCCATTTCAATGACCCGGTCGATGTCGCGGAGGGAGAGTGAGTCGTTCATACCCCTTAAAGTAAATAGCGGGTAGTGTGGTTGTGCAATCAGTCTTCCCGCGGGATCAGGGCGTAGATGTGCCCGGCGTAGGGGGCCAGCGACAGCATCACCCGGTGGTGATGACCGTCCTGCTCCACGGCCTCCGATTCCAGGTGGGGGTAAACGGCGGCGTCCACGTTGTGGTCGCTGTAGCCTACCCAGTTGCTGTCGAAGGTGAGTTGCCAGTGACTGTCGAAGTTTATGCCGATCGCGTATCCGTCGAAGCTGTCGTTACTGAAGTTCAGTATCGTCAGGACACCGTCGCGGGTCGGATCGTCGTACCAGCGCAGGTAGGCGATCACCTTGTCGTGGTCGTCGACCTTGAGCAGCTGGGTATGCTGTCCCTGCAGTCCGCGGGTGTTTCCATTCAGGTTACGGCGCTGGCGGATCAGGTCGCGGTACATGGCATTGATGCCGCTGTGTGTCTTCAGGCGCTTCCAGTCGAGCGGATCCTGGTCGCTGAACCAGCGATCTTCCAGCAGGGCCTGCCCCTGAAAGAGCATGGGTATACCCGGCGCGGTAAGGGTCATGACGGCCCCAAGGGCGGCGCGCTTGACCGAAAAGTAATTGTCCACCTTGCCTTCCTCGCCGGCGATCTCCTCTACGACGCGCGATTTGCCGTTGGAGACCTCGTCGTGGCTCTCGGTATAGACCGTCCGGCTAAAGGCGTTATCGGAGTAGCGGCGCAGCAGGGCGGTGCTTACCGTGTGCATATTGCGGTGGGCGTCTTCCGAGGTAATGATGGCCTCCCGGACGGGGTGAACAAAGTCACCGTCCCACTGGGTTCCGAACCCGCAGCCGCCGGATTCGGGGCTATCGGTCACGAAGGCGTTGCCGTGCAGGTCTTCCGCTACGGTAATCTTGTGGGGGTACTGCTCGCGGATGCTCTCGTTGATCCAGCGCAGCAAGCTGTAGCCTTCCTCGAGACGGTCACCATCGTCCTCACCACCGCTGACGTGGCGCATGTAGGGGATCATGTCCATCCGCAACCCGTCGCAGCGGAATTCCTCCAGCCACATGAGGGCGTTGTCGTGGATGTATACGCGGACCTCATCGCGGCCGTAGTCGGGCCGGGTGTCACCCCAGGGGGTGCTGCTCCGCCAGTCGTTGTAGAAGTAAATGCCGCCCTTGTCGTTCTCGTACCAGCCGTCGATCTGCCAGAGGGCCAGATCGCTCGGTCCGAAGTGGTTGTAGACCACGTCCAGCACCACGGCGATTCCTTCCGCATGGGCGGCCTTGACCAACCGCTTGAGCCCGTCCGGGCCACCGTAGGCTTCCTCGACCGCGAAGGGGTGGGCCGGATTGTAGCCCCAGCTGAAATCGCCTGCGAATTCGCAGACCGGCATGACGTGGATACAGTTGATACCCAGGTCGACCAGGTAATCGAGCTTCTCGATGACCGAGTCGAAGGTGCCGGGACGGCCTTTTTCCTTCACGTTGAAGGTGCCGACGTGCAGCTCATAGATCACCAACTCGTTCCAGCCGGGCATTGTGAAGTTGTCGTCCTCCCAGTCGAAGTCGTCGGCGTAGACGATAGCGTTGCCAACCGATTGGGTGACGCGGCGGGCGCGGGGGTCGATCCGCTGGCGACGCTCGCCGTCGGCCCCGACGATGATGTACTGGTATTCGGAGCCCTTCTTGGCCCCTTTGGCGGTGCCGTACCAGTTGCCGGAGCCGTCGGGCTCGAGCGCGGTACCGCGCTTGCTCCACTTGTTGAAGTCACCGGTTACGGCGACGGATTTTGCGTTGGGGGCCCAGAGGCCAAAGGTCACGGCGTCTCCCGAAACGGCCGCGCCGAGGGATACAGTAAGGGTGTCGTTCATTACTGTATAACCTCGGCGCGAACCACCCTGTTCCGACAGGGATCTTCAGATAGCAGGATTTATTGCACGACGATGCGCGTAGCGTCGATCAGGCGACCGTCGGCGTGGCGCAGGGTCAGGAAATACTGTCCGGCGGACAAGGAGGCGGACCGGAGCGGTAAGATTTGGGTACCGACCTGCGCGTTGACCGGTAGGTCCTGCACGAGTTGTCCGAGGGAGTTATGCAGGTACAGGCGGCCGGTGAAAGACTCACGCGTGGAGAGCTCGTAACTGACGTCTGCGTTGCTGCGTGCCGGGTTGGGGTACGCCCGGGCGGCAAAGCCGTCGGGCCGGAAATCGCGCACGCCGGTGAGGTCACCGCGCTCCAGGACGATCGATGCGGGCGCACTCGGATAGTAGTTGCTGCCGTCGCTGGCCAGTACGCGGTGGTACAGGGTGACGGAGCTGCCCACGTCGACGCCGGCGCCGTCGAGCAGGGTTTCAACGGTACCGAAGTCGGTCGTGAAGGCCGTGTCGCGGCCGGTGTTGCTGGCGAAGAGGATGTCCGTGAAGTCCTCCATGGCCGAGAGCTGCCAAACGTAGATGACGGTATCGCCGTCGGGGTCGGTAGTGGGCAGGTAGGTGGCGACAAAGGCTTGGTTGGGATCGCCCTCGATGGTGACACTGGCACCGGAGGCCGGCGAGGCGATGGCGGAGGGCATGGGGGGCAGGTTCAGTTCGCCACGCACCTGTCCGCGGGCTTCGCCGCTGGCCACCTCGGTGGTATGCACGTTAGCGTACAGGCGGCCTTCCCGGAGCGCCGTCACCACGGAGTCGGCCAGAGTAAAGGTGTTCTCCTCGGCGAAGAAGCGCGCTCCCTTACGGTCGAGGATCACGTCCGGATTCAGCGCGATGCGGATCGGGCCGTTCTGTCCGGCCGGTGCCAGGTGGAGGTGGGCGCCGTTTTGAATGGATTCGTCGTAATCGCCGTCCAGTTGGACAACGGCACCGGTAACGGTGAGTACCGAGTCGACCAGTTCGAGTTTCAGGCCACCCTCGGCGGTCGTCATCACGTAGTTGGTGGCGTTCACCCCGGAGAAGGTCGTATGGAAATAGCTGCCCGCCAGGGGGAGCAGCTGCCCGCGGATGGCACCGGAGGGGTTATCGGCGCTGTGTACATTGGCGTACACGCGGCGCTTGGTCATCAGTTCAAAATTTTCCATCGAGAGGGCCACGCGGTTGCTGTCGGCGGGAATGACCGCACTGCGGTTATCGTCTCCGACCACCGTGCGGATTCGTTGGATGATGTCGCCGTTTCGCCCGGCGATGGCCTGGTGGAGGTGCATGCCGCCCTGTATGGCGGTCGCGAAGTCGCTGTCGAGGTCCGAGAACGAACCCACGAGCGTAAGGTTGGTATCGACCACCTCCACGGCGAGGAATCCGGTAGCCATGGTGGCTACGCCCCGGGGTTCACTGGCCCCGGAGAGGGGCGCCAGGTAGTAGCTCTCAGCCTCGGCCAGGACGCTGCCGCGGATTTCGCCGCCGCCGTACTCCATGCTGTGAACGTTGGTATAGAAGAAGCGGCGCATCAGGGTATCCACGCCCCCGCCACCGATGCTAAAGGTGTTATCCATGGGACGGTACACCCCGGCCGTGTCGCCGTTCTCCTGCGTGGCGCTCAAAGGATATACGACGGGACCGGATTGGCCGGGGTAGCCGGCGTGCAGGTGGCTGCCGCCCGAGATGGCGGTATTGAGGTCGCTCATAAGGCCCTGAAAACTACCGGTGACCGTCATCGTCTCTCCCCGTAGTTCTACTTTTACGAGCCCACGGCCGGTGGTGATTACGGAGGGGATTTGCTGGTTGCCACTCAGGAAAGCGGTGAATATGGCTTGACTCTCCGGGAGTACCTGTCCGCGCAGTTCCCCGGCGGGATGCGGGCTGGTATGGATGTTCAGGTACAGTCCACGATCCAGCATGGCCGACTTTTGTGCGTCGGTCACGGTGTAGCGGTTGTCCGTAAGGCGAAAGGTGCCACCCAGCGAGTCAGGGGTGAGCCTGGGGAGGAGCGACACGGCGATCGCTCCGTTCTGGCCGGCGTAGCCCGGGTGCAGGTGAGCGCCTCCGCCAATGGTGGTCGCGACGGGCCCGCTCAGGTCGCCGAAGGTTCCCAGCACGCGTATGGTATTTCCGTCGAGGTGTACCAGGACCTGACCGGAAGCATCGGTGGAAACCACCGGCCATTCGTTAGCACCAGACAGGTGGGCCCGGAAAACCATGTCGGCGGGCGGCAGCACCTGACCGCGAATTTCCCCGGAGGGGTGGGCGCCGCTGTGCAGGTTGGCGTAGTACTCGCCGCTGCGCAGTGCATCGACCTGTACGTCATCCAGTTCGAAGGTGTTGTTCCCCATAGTATACACCCCGCCGCGGCCATCCGCATCGAGTGTAGCCTTCAGGGGGATATTCACGGGGCCGTTGGCGCCCGGAAACCCGAAATGCAGATGGGAACCTCCGTTTATAGCGGTTGCCAGGGTGTCCGACAGGTTCCTGAACGAGCCGGTGACCATCAGCTGGTCCTGTTCGTCAAGCTCCAACACCAGCGCGCCGGAGGCGCGGCTAAGTACGCTCGGCACTTCGTTGCTGCCGAACAGGTTGGCATAATATTGTTCGGTACTGTTGCTTACGATAGCCCCGCGGATTTCCCCGCCCGGGTAATTGACCGTATGAAGGTTGACGTACAGCTGGCCCGGCGCGGCATCCGAAAAAACCGCATCGGCTACCATAAACGTGTTGTCTTCAGCCGTAAAGGATCCGCCACGGGAGTCAGCATCCAGGCTCGGATTGAGCGGGACAGCGATGCCGCCGTTCTGGCCCGGATAGCCGATGTGGATATGGGCGCCCATATTGATATCGGTCGCGAGCGGTGAGCTGAGATCGGAAAAGGATCCGGTCACCAGAACCTCGATCATGTCGTCGGGCATATCCGTGAAGGTCACGTTGACCAGCCCGCTGGCCTCGGTGACCACGGGCATGACCTCCTGTTGCCCACTGAGACGCGCCACGCCCGAGGCCGGCACCTGGGCAGCCAGGACAGTAGCGAAGAAAAGGGCAGGAAAAACAAGTAAGTAATGAGTAAAGGTTTGCAGTCGCATAAGCTTTTGGTTGTCTAGGAGTTAAACAATAGCGTCGGGCACTTGGTCTTCCGCGCCGCCCGACGCTCCTACAACCGACAACCAGACGAGATGTGCTGAAACCCGCTGCCTGTCCGAGCGTACACGGGTACCCCGGATAGGAGAAACCACCCCCCGCCACCCCTGCCGTTCGGGTCAGGGCCCTATCCTGCCGCCACGAAGCGAAAACCGACAAGACCTGACGGCAGGAATGTAATACTATGCGCGGCCGCAGGTGCAGGGTGATGAGCTAACCAGAAGAGGGGATTGGCTTTTCACCGCGGTTGGCCCAGCGGCTGAAATTTCCGCACTGGACTTCCCGGCGTAGGTTGAAATGTTGTCCTTGAACAGATTTACTAATTTCTCCGCAGCAGCATCGTAGTTGTCCTCGTTTCTCCAGGTGTTCCGCGTATCGAAAGTGGCAGTGGGGACGTCGGGGCGGGAAGGCGGAAGGCTAAGTCCGAGGAAGGACTCCGCGTGGTGTCCTTAGTGGTGTCGTCTTCTACGATATAGCGGTCGCGTGGGGATCTGCCGGGGTATTTTCCGGTAGTGGTGATGGGCGCACCGGTATCGCAGAGGTGACCTTCCCCGGTTTTGATGGTTGCTTGGCGGAGACGGGGAGATTGCGCTGTACGCCTGCGTGTTCCAGGGTGAGTTTTTGCGCCAGTGAATAGGGTTAGATGAGATCTTCGTTCGCAGCCGCTTCCTCACGCAATTGGTGGGTACCAGTTAATAGATTTACTCGGATTCTTGCAGAAAGCCGGCGGGAAATGTGTACGGGTCGAAGTCCCAGACTAAGGGGAGAAAGAAATAGACCGCGAGTACCACCAGTGCAATAGAGAACACGTTCATCCAGATCCCCTTCCCTACCATATCTGGAATGCGCAGGTAGCCGGAGCCGAAGACTACGGCATTGGGTGGAGTGGCAACCGGAAGCATGAACGCACAGGATGCCGACACCGTCGCTGCCACCAGCAGGATGTAGGGGTGTACCCCAAGGGAGTACGCCATGGGTGCCAGTACCGGCAAAAGCATGGCGGTGGTCGCCAGATTGGAGGTGATCTCGGTCAGAAAGTTGACCGCTGCAATGATGATGAAGAGCAGGAGCAGCAAGCTGATGCCCTGCAACAGGGTCAGTTGGGTAGCGATCCATTCGGCCAGTCCGGAGGACTGGAACCCCGTGGCCAGGGTCAGCCCCCCACCGAATAACAGGATAATTCCCCAGGGTAACGCAACGGCTTCTTCCCAGGTGATGAGCTTGCGGGATCCGTCCCGATTGGGCAGGATGAACAGGACGATCGCCGCCGCCACGGCAATGATGGTATCGTCGAGGGCGGGCAAGTACTGCGTCAGCACCAGCGAGCGCAGTATCCACAGTAAAGCCGTGGTAATAAAGACGCCGAAGACGACCTTTTCTTCGTATTTCATGGGCCCCAGGTCCTTCAAGAGTCGCCTGATCTCGGCCCGGCCACCGGGAAACTCACTGTCTTCGAATTTGTAGGCCACCCGAGTGAGGTACCACCAGCAGCTGGCCAGCATGATGACGGAGATCGGAAGACCGAACTTCATCCAGCCGACGAAGGACAGTTCGATGCCGTATATCTCCAGTAATACCCCCGCCAGCACCAGGTTAGGAGGGGTGCCGATGAGGGTAGCAATGCCCCCGATGGAAGCTGCGTAGGCGATGGCCAGCATCAGGGACTTACCGAACAGGAGGTTTTCGTCCGCTTTAGTTGCCGGGTTATCCTTTAGTTGTTGGACGATGGCCATTCCGATGGGCAGCATCATCACGGAAGTGGCCGTATTTGATATCCACATGGACAGCACGGCGGTCGCTACCATGAAACCTAAAATGATCCGGGATATTCCCGTTCCCATGAGGTCGATGATCGTCAGGGCGATGCGGCGATGCAGGCCCCAGCGTTCGATGGCGATGGCAAGTACAAAACCACCGAGGTACAGGAAAACATACTTATGGCCGTAAGAGGTAGCCGCTTCGTCAATGGTTAGGGCTCCGGAGAGCGGGAACAGGACTAGGGGTAATAAGGCGGTTACGCTGATGGGGAGTACTTCGAAAATCCACCAGATGGCGACCCAGACGGTACTGGCCAGGACGGCGTTAGCCTGGTCATTCATTCCCGGCGGGTGAAAGAACAGCAGGATGACTACGAATAGCAATGGCCCCCCAACGAACGCTAGCGCATTGGTAATTGATTTCATCGTAAAAATATTTCCAGAAGGTAAAGAAGGGGGATAGAAAGGGGTATTCCGATGGCGGGCATCAGTAGGGCCAGTTTAGGGTTAAGCCCGCGCTGTGCGGCCAGGATCGAAACGGAACTCATGGAACCGATAGCCGCGCCCAGGATGCAGATCTTGGCAACCAGGTTATGCTGTCCCATCACGTGCCAGAGGAGTACATAAATGATGAGTGGAATAAGAAAGAGTTTGATGGCTTGTCCCACCAGCAGTGGCTTCCTTACTTCCCTGATGTCTCCCAGCTCGACCTGCAGGCCGATACTCAGAAATGCTACAAGGGAATACGGAGCTACCAATTTAGCAAGAAGTGTTTCGATCGGTACCGGAAAGGTAAGGCTGAACAGATTCATTAGCAGGGCCACCAAAAAGGCCAGAAAGGGAGGAAACACGAGTATGTTTCCCGCGGTCGCCATCCATGACATTCCCGATTTGGCGTAGTGAAATAGCGTCGCTAAACCGACCGTGTTGAATACTAGGATCGTCCCCCCCAGACTCATAAGTATACCGTATGCGAGACCGGTGTCGCCGTACAGCATCTCGAATATGGGAAACCCCACGAAGGAGGTACTACCGATGCCACAGGTCAAAATAAGTACAGCTTTCGTATCGCGGTCGAACCCGAACGTGCCGGAAGCCAGGTTACCGGCCACCAGGGATACTCCAAAGACCACGAATGGAATTATCGTCAACCAGGCAAGCTTCCATTCGAAGTGAATCCGGGGTACCTGATGGAGGGCCAGGAGGGGAAGAAAAAAATAAATGATGAGACTGTTCAATACCTCCGGACCCTTTGGGCCCAGCCTTTTCCGCAGCAGTATTCCCGCGAAAAGACATGCGACTAGATAGAAGATACCGTCCATGAGGAGTAGTTAGTGAAGTCGGGATCAGGAGCAGCAACCTGGCAGTAAACGTCCCGGAGGAACTGCATGAGAAGACCTCGGGGGTGCCTAATGTTGCCGCTCCGGACATCGGATGAGGCCTCCTGCGTCGGCGCGCATCCGATGACCTGCGCTACCCGACTAAAAGACTACAGTACTGAATTACCGCTCCGGGCATCGGATGAGGCCTCCTGCGTCGCCGCGCATCCGGTAACCTGCGCTACCCTACTACAAGACTACACTACTCCCCCCGATCCTTAGGCACCTCCCCGGCAGCAACCTCCTGCCGCCGGAAGTAATCCAGTACCTTCTTCGCAGTACTCAGGTTGGTGACCTCGGCGATCTCGCTGGCCAAAGCGTTCTTGACCTTCTTGGTGCTGCCGAAGTGAGCAATGAGCTTCTGGACGGTCTTCTCCCCTACCCCCGGGATGTTGGTCAGCTCGGTCTGGATCATGCCCTTGCTGCGCTTGTTGCGGTGGTGGCGCAAACTGAAGCGGTGGGCCTCGTCGCGCGCCTGTTGGATAAGGCGGAGCGATTCCGATTTCTTGTTGATGTGCAGGGGCACCGGATCGTCCGGGAAGTAGATCTCCTCCAGCCGCTTGGCGATACCGACCACGGTCATCTTGCCGCGGAGGCCCAGCAGGTCGATGCTTTCCATGGCGTGACTCAGCTGCCCCTTGCCGCCGTCGATGATGACCAGTTGGGGCAGCGGCTCGCCCTCGTCCATCAGGCGGCGGTAGCGCCGGTGCACCACCTCCTTCATGCTGGCGAAGTCGTCGGGACCCACCACCGTCTTGATGTTGTAGTGGCGGTAGTCCTTCTTGCTGGGCTTGGCGTTCTTGAATACCACGCAGGCACTGGCCGGATTGCTACCCTGGATGTTTGAGTTGTCGAAGCATTCGAGGTGAAAGGGCAACTCATCCATCTGCAGGTCGGCCTGCAACTGCTTCAGGATCCGCTCGGCGGGCGTCTGCCGGTTGGCGTGGCTGATGCGCGCCTTCTTGCGCTGCAGCAGCATGTACTTGGCGTTCTTTTCGCTGAGTTCAAGCAATTTCTTCTTGTCGCCGATCTTGGGTACGGTCACCGAAGCCTCGATGCCGCTCAGGTCCAGCTCCTGCGCCAGGATGATCTCCGGCGCGATGCTGTTGAAGCGGTCGCGCAGTTCGGGGATGGCGTAGCTCAGCAGGCTCTCCTCGTCGTCGTCCAGGTTCATCTCGATCTCCTGGGTATGAGTATGGATCACCGCCCCGTTGACGATCTTAATGTAGTTGAGGTAGGCTTCCTTCTCGTCCATGGCCAGCCCGAAGACATCCAGGTCCCGGATACTCGTGCTTACGATGGTCGATTTACTCTGGTACTTCTCGAAGGCCTTTAACTTGTCGGCGATCTGCTGGGCGCGTTCAAATTCGAGGTTCTCGGCCAGTTGCTCCATCTCCCCCTGGAAGTGGCGCTTCACTTCGGCGAAGTTGCCCTTCAGGATGTTCTTTACCTGCTCGATCTTTTCGTTGTAGGCCTCCTCCGATTCCTCGCCCACGCAGGGGCCCTCGCAATTCTTGATGTGGTACTCAAGGCAAACCTTGAATTTTCCCGACTCGATATTCTCCTGGCTCAGGTTCAGGTTACAGGTGCGGAGCGGAAACAGTGTCTTGACCAGATCCAGAATGATCTTCAGCCGTCCCTTGCTGGTGTAGGGACCAAAGTAGTGACTCCCGTCACGCCACACCTGCCGGGTGATGAAAACGCGCGGGAAGCGCTCGTTCTTGATGCAGATGTAGCTGTAGTTCTTGTCGTCCTTCAGGTTGACGTTGTAGCGCGGCTGGTGGGTCTTGATCAGCGCGTTCTCGAGCAGCAGGGCATCGGCTTCGGTTTCCACGATCGTAAACTCCAGCCGCTGGGCGTTTTTCACCATCACGCGGGTACGGTTCAGCCGGTCCTTGCGGTCGCCGAAGTAGCTGGCCACCCGGTTGCGCAGGGTTTTGGCCTTACCCACGTACAGGATAGTATCGTCGGCCCCGATAAAGCGGTACACGCCGGGTTGCCGCGGCACGGTGTCGGCGATGCGTTTGAAGTCTTCCGTCGTCATGGCTGCAATAACGGTGACCACAGCCAAACGGTTGGGCGGCGGCGCGCGGGTGCCATGTCGGCGGGAACTTCTTCAGTGGATGGCCGGGAGGCACCCCGTCATCTTTGCTCGGTTGCAGGCTCAATTCGGCACGGCGCCGGTACGTCTGTTGTGCAGTGTAGCCCCCCGGTGCCCGAATGTTACTTGTGTAGCCCTCGCCCGCCGGACCAACTCCCTTTGGTCTGGCTAATGCCCTCAAAAATGCCAGGCTCAACTGGAAAAATGCTGCCGATTACCCGACGCTGGATATCGGCGAATCGACCCTCCTCGGCGTGACGGCGGACGGTAATTTCATTACTGCCCTGCCCGGCAGTCCGGTCTCTACCGTCGCCCTCGTCGGAGGCGTCCTGGTGCCCCTTACCACGACCGGTCCCAGGTACTGCCTGCTTACCTCGGCCGCCGTGTTGCACGTCGCCCGGGAAGGTACGGGCACTGGCCTCGACGCGGTTGACGTGTCCGGATGCGAGGGCCACGCCGAGCTGACCTGGAGTTCGATGTTCCGGGGTGCTTCGGCCGGGGTTTCCCTCGCCGGCGATGAAGTTTCGATCTTCGATATTAACCTCGTGGTCGGCGTCCGTACGGGGGCCGGTAGTAAGGACGATAGCGTGGAATTCAGGGTCGCCGGCGTAGGCGGCTCCATCGGGCGCAAGATTTCCATTTTCGGTTTCGACGCTTCCTTGGGTAGCGACCCGGTCCGTACGGAGAAGGGCGTGGTCCCCCCGGCCAAGGAAATCGGCATAGGGGTAGCGCCCGTACCGGGCGGGCTAAGCGACGGTGCGGCAGGTTGCCGGAGTCAGTCCAAGCTGATTCCCGCAGCCTTTGCACCCGTTCCGAAGCCCTTCGCGGAAGCCGGCGAGCAACTCGGCGAGATGGCGGTAGGTGCCGTCAGCGACTCCAAACTCGCCCCCGGAAACTGGTTATAGCCCGGTACGGTTGCCGGAAAACGGGTACCTTTGCGGGTGTTTTCTATTGACCGTATGCCCCACCTAGCCGCCTCCTGCTTTCCTACCCTTTTCGTTACCCTGATCCTGCTGCTGTGCGCCTGCGGGGACGACCCCGCTGCGACGGAACCGACCGGTCCGCCGGCCGCGGCCGCGGATTCGCTGGCTACCAACGTTCAACCCGCGCCTGAGCTGGCCCCGGGTACCGTATTGACCGCCTGGGTGGACGGGCTCTTTCTCCGCGCCCAACCGGCTACCGGCGGTACGATTGTGGCCCAGGTACCCGGTGGTGCCGAGCTCACCTACACCGGCCGGCAATCCGATACCACCTCCACCATCGTACTGCGCGGTATCGCCTTTCGCCAGCCGTGGCTGGAGGTACGGACCGTTGACAACCGCGAGGGATGGGTGTTCGGGGGGGCCACCACCGCACCGGGCGAGCAGAAGGATGACGGCTACCGCAGCAACCTGGAATTTACCTTCCCGCAGTTCGGCTCCTTCGACCTCACGGACTGGGAGCGCCAGGCCCCCTACGAAGCCCGCGCCGGCAAATCCGTCAGCGAGATCCTTATCTACCAAAAGGACGATCGCCGGCTCGCCGTCAAAACTACTGAAGTCCCGGCGGACAAAAACTACTCCCGGCTCTATACGCTCACCACCATGGGCGGCAAACTGCTGAAGACCCGCGCCTTTCGGTACGAGGCTAAGCCCGGCGGATCGGAACTGACCGAAACCGTTACCGACTACACCGTCAACCCCCAGCGTACCTACACCCGCCGGCAACGTCTCAGCCAGCCGGTAGGAGAGCTGAACGCACGCCCCGAGCTGGCAGCCGGGGAATGGACCACGACCGAAGGAGCCGGCTCGCCCCGGTAAAAGCCCACCTATTCCTCGCGCAGTATGAGGTAGAAATACCGAATGATCAGCAGCACGACGATGACGATGGCGGCAAAAACCACCCAGGCGATCGGCGTATATCCACCGAGGATCTGGGGCAGGGCGAGAAAAGGCATGTTGCGGAACTTTGTGAGTAAACACACGGCCACCGAAAAGGCTGGGAGACCCATCACGATCTGAGTACTATAGCAACACGGAAGAGTAAGGGAGGCATATCGGTACGTTAAAGTCGGTAATCGAATCGTGCCTTCCGCGGGGACATCTGTTATACGTGCTAATACATTGACGCCATGAAAACGCTGATCCTTAGCCTGACTTTTCTACTCGTTTCCCTTACCGCCACGGCACAGGAGTGGGCCCCCGATTTCGCAACCGCGGAGGCGGAAGCGGCGGCGGCAGACAAAGCCGTAGTGCTCGTATTTTCCGGCTCCGACTGGTGTGCCCCCTGCATTAAACTGGACCGCGAGATATGGCAGGACGCGTCTTTCCAGGAGCAGGCCGCAGCGGATTTCGTCTTCTACCGGGCCGATTTTCCCCGCAAGAAGGAAAACCAGCTCCCGGCCGAGCTGAGCGCCAGTAACGGTAAGCTCGCCGAACAATACAACCGGCGCGGAGCCTTTCCGCTCGTCGTGGTCCTGACACCGGAGGGTGAGGTACTCGGTGAAACCGGCTACCAGAAAGTGTCCCCCGACGAATACCTGGCGGTGCTGACCGGCTTTCGCAAATGAATCGCGCCGTAGTCCTGATCTTCCTTTTCCTGCCCCTGCTGCTTCGTGGACAGGATAACAGCTATCACCGTACGGTAAAGCTGATGGGCTGCCGGTTCGACCTGACCGTCGTCGCGGAAGACGAGCAGCAGGCCGCCGGCTACCTGGACCTCGCCATCGGGGAGATCTCCCGCATCGAGCGCCTTATTTCGAGTTGGGATGCCGATTCACAGACTTCGGAGATCAACCGCCAGGCCGGTTCCTCCGCGGTGGAGGTCGACCCGGAACTCTTCGACCTGATCCAGCGGGCCACGGGCATCTCCCGACTGACCGACGGCGCGTTCGACATCAGTTACGCCTCGATGGACAAGATCTGGCACTTCGACGGCAGCCTGAAGGAAATGCCTGCCGCGGACGCCATTGCCGCCTCCGTGTCAAAGATCGGTTACCAGAAGATCCGGCTCGACGCCGACCTCCACACCGTGTACCTCCCCGAGGCCGGGATGAAGATCGGTTTTGGAGCCATCGGAAAGGGCTACGCCGCCGACCGGGCCCGGGCCCTGCTGGAAGCAGCGGGCGTGCGGTCCGGCATCATCAATGCTTCCGGGGACCTCACGGCCTGGGGCAAGCAGCCCGACGGCACCGACTGGATGGTCGCCATCACCAATCCCCTGAATAAAGCCAACGCCTTCGCCTGGCTGCCCGTGGCGGGTCGGGCGGTAGTCACCTCCGGCGACTACGAAAAATACGTTTCCTTCGATGGCGTCCGTTATGCCCACATTATCGATCCCCGGACCGGGTACCCGGCGACCGGCATCATCAGCGCCACCGTCTTCGCACCCCGCGCCGAACTGGCGGACGCCCTGGCCACTTCGATTTTCGTCATGGGCGTCGATACGGGCATCGATTTTGTAAACCAGTTGCCCGGAATCGATGTCATCATCGTTACTACTGACAACCGGGTTCTGTCCTCTGCGGGCATAGACCTGAAAACCGCTAACCATGAGTAAGCTTCTCCTCGGCATCTGCTGCGCGCTCTCCCTCTCGTCCTGCGTGGCGGTGAAGGGCTACGAGATGGTGCAACTTAACGACCCCGACATGGCCCTCTCCCCCACCGGTGTGGAGGTACAGCAGGGCGATTTCCAATCCTACCGCGAGGCCGCTTCCGGGGCCAACGGCGGCAAAACGGGCGGTGGCTGTGGTTGCAATTAATTTCCCGTCCCGCGGATGGCTGAAACCGGTATTCCTCGGTTTTGCCCTGGTCCTCTGCACCTGCGTGCGCGCCCAGGAAGTGACTACCCCGGGCGCTACCACTTATAAGAAACGGGTGCTGGAGTCCGCCGAGCTCCAGATCCTCACGAGCTACTACCAGCAGGACGGCAACAATGCCGCGGTCACCGGCGGGCGGGGCACCGAATACCTCACCGACGTGCACCCCACCGTCATCATGGCCGTCCCCCTCAACGACGACGACGTACTCACCGCAAGCTTCGGCGTGTCGGCCTATACCTCGGCCAGTTCGAGCAACGTCGATCCCTTCGACGGGCGGGGCGAGGCCTCTCCCTTTCAGGCTTCCTCGGGTGCTTCGGGAAGCGACGTATGGATCAACGGCACGGTGACCTACGCCCACAGCTCCGACGACCGCAACAACGTAGTGACCGCCACCCTGAGCGGCTCCAACGAGTACGACTACAAGTCCTTCGGCGTAGGGGGCAGCTATACGCGACTGATGAACGAGCAGAATACCGAGCTCACCGTACACGGCAGCGCCTACCTCGACAACTGGAAGCGGATCTACCCGATCGAATTACGGACCAACGAGGAACTGCTGGACGAGACGGCCCGCAACAGCTACAACGCCGGCATTAATTTTTCTCAGCTGCTTTCCCGCCGCGCACAGGGTTCTCTCTCCTTCGACTTCGTGCAGCAGCAGGGCCTGCTGTCCACACCCTTCCAGCGGGTGTATTTCGGGGACGTGGCGGACCGCTACGTGCAGGACTTTCCCCTGGCCGACGACGTCGAGCGACTGCCCGGTACCCGTACCAAACTGGCCTTTGGCGGCCGGTTGCACTATTACCTGAGCGAACGCTTCGTGGTGCGCACCTTCTACCGCTACTACACCGACGACTGGGGCATCGGCTCCCATACCGCTAACCTGGAAGTGCCCATAAAAATGGGACAGTACTTCAGCCTCCGCCCCGGCTACCGTTTCTACCACCAAACGGCCGCCGATTATTTTGCCGGATTCAACGGCCACCTTTCCACGGAGACCTATTACACCTCTGACTTTGATCTGTCGGCCTTTACCGCCAGTCAGTACAGCCTCGGCCTGAGCTACCTGGACATTCTCGGCGACCGGTCCGTACTCGGCTGGGGACTGAAGAGCGTCGACCTGAATACGAGTTTCTACCGCCGCGACAACGGCTTTCGTGCCGGGCAGGTAGCCATCGGCATGAAGGTGGTCCACCGGTGACCGCGGCGGGCCGGCAGGTCGGCATCAGCCCGCCCACAACGGACCTTCCCCCAGGTTCTCACCTAAGTCACGGCTCAGCGGAATGCGGATAGTATCCAGCAGCACGCTGCCGTCCGTGAAGCCGGTAATGTGTTGACGGTTGACCAAGTACGACCGGTGGGGTCGAATGAACTGCCCCGCCGGCATGCTGCCGAAGAAATCGGAAAGCGTGTGCCGTACCACCAACCGGCGGTTGGCCAGGTGCAGTTCCAGGTAATTCCTGAAGGCCATTACGTAGCGGATTTCTTCCACGGATACGCGTCGATAGACGGTCCCGTCCTTCACGAAGACACAGCCGTCGAGCAGTACGCCTTCGGCGGTACCGGGCGGCTGCGGCTTGCTTCCCGGCAGCGTAGCCTGAGCGGCCACCGAAAGGGCGCGCAGTAGATCAGTTCCCGAAACCGGCTTTACCAGGAAGGCGGTCGGGCGGCTGGCGGCGGCCGCCCGCAACGTGGCCGGGTCGCTAGCCCCGGAAAGGTATATGAAGGGCCTGCCGTAGCGCTCCCGCAGCAGCTCCCCCACGGCGATGCCGCTATCGCCGTCACGCAGGCGAATATCGACGATGGCCATGTCCGTCCCCCCCGCTTGTAGTATATCGATCGCCTCGGCTACGTTGGTTGCGAATCCGCTTACCGAGTAGCCCTCCGCCGTAAGCAGCGTATGCAGATCATGCAGGACGACGTTATCGTCTTCCACCAGTAAAACAGCGGGGCGTTGATTCATTATTTCGTGCGTGCGTGCCACGCGATCTGCCATATGTCAGCTACGTTCCCGGGAAACCGATTGGAGACATCGGGCCGTAGTAGGAAAACGGTAGCGACCAGATCCGACCGGTCACCTTAACCTATTAACAATTTCTAAATATAAGGTGTATACACGAAAATCCCGGGCGCGTAGGCAGCACCTGTTCGACCCGGTGGCGATTTGCCGCCTGTCCCGCGCAACTATGGTATACTGTATCTCCAATTCTTTGCTATGCCCACTCTGGCACCGCCATCATCCTCCGCTACCCTGCTCCTGATCGACCAGGGCGACTCCGGGCTGCGGCGGCAGGTAGAAAAACTTTGTGCCCATACTGGTTACCGCCTGCTTACGGAGGCTGATCTGTCGGAGGAAGCGCGACCGCGGATGGCGTTGGTCCGTGGTGGCGGTACCGGGGTGCTGCGGAGGCTCAGAATCACGTATCCGTTTCTGCCAGTAATCTTGCTGGTCGGCGGGGATCATCCTACCCACCTTGTCCCGACCGA
The DNA here is from genome assembly GCF_003390915.1 of Lewinella sp. IMCC34183. GTDB lineage: Bacteria > Bacteroidota > Bacteroidia > Chitinophagales > Saprospiraceae > Neolewinella. The sequence goes on from NZ_QMEM01000001.1 coordinate 666,953, forward strand.
TTCGTCCGTCACCGTGCTTTCCCTACCCGTACGGCAACTGCAACTGCGGGTTGCGGTGGAAATGACCCTGGAAGCGTCCCCGCCACCCGAACCACGAGCGGTCCCCCAGGGGCTTATGATCCAGGCGGGAGAACGCAAGCTTGACAGTCGGGCGATCCGCTTCGTACAGGCCAGTCACGTCCTCGTGGAAGGTCATCTCCCGGGAGGGGAAACCGTGGTCTGGCGCAGCACGTTAACGGCCCTGGAGGAAGTGCTACCACCACAGACTTTCCTACGGCCCCACCGCAGCTTTCTGGTAAATTTATCGTGGGTAGACGCCTGGAGCCCCGAGCGGATCAAGATCGGCACCAGCACTATACCGGTCAGCCGCGGACGCCGCGAGGAGGTGGAATCCCGGCTGCGAAACAGTTTTCTTCACTTCGGCTAGCTGCCCCTAAGCCCCAGTCTTCTCGTTATCTATGGTTTTTGAACACTTTGCGCTGAATGTCCCGGATCCGGTAGCGGTCGGCGACTGGTACGTTGCCCACCTCGGTGCCACAATCCTGCGCCGGGAAGACGGTCCCAAGCATACCACCTTTCTGGCCGACGCGTCGGGGCGGGTTTTTCTGGAAGTATACCGGAACGGGCTTGCCGAAATCGACGCATTCGCCGAGCGCCACCCGCTGACCTTTCACTTCGCGCTGCAAACCCAGGCGGCCGGAAAGCTCCGGGATGCGCTACTGCTTGCGGGGGCGGAACTGCTCGAGGAGATGCAGCCCGAGCCCGGGACGCACCTCGTGATGTTACGTGACCCCTTCGGCATTCCGCTGCAGTTGTGCCAGCGCCGCCGGCCCTACCCTACCGGGATGAGCTGAGGCGATCGGCCATTGCGGTCAGTCCCTGGCTGCGGGCGTGATCGGCGGCGGTGAGTCCCCGGTCATCCGCCTTGGCCGGGTCGGCCCCGGCACGTAGCAGGAGGTCGACCATCTCCGTACGGTTGAACATGGCGGCAAAGGTCAGGGCGGTAGCCCCCGTCTGATTGGTAGCCAACGGGTCGCCCCCCTGCTCCAGCAGGTAATTGGCGATGTCCGCGGTACCCTTGAAGCACACCCCCATCAGGGGAGTATTGCCGGCGCCGTCGCGAGCGTTCAGGTCGGCTCCGGCGTCCACCAGGGCACGGGTCGTCGGAAGGTCGCCAAGGTAGGTAGCGAGCACCAGTGGCGTGGAGCCGCGGGGGTCGCGGCTCTGCAGCAATGCCGGGTCTTGCCGCACCAGGGTGGCGACGTGATCGGTGCGTTGTTGGCGGATGGCTTCAAACAGTTCTTCGGTGGTAGTCATACGGACTTGGGTTGGTTATGGGATCAGGCTCACTCAACAAATACATCACCGGGCGGGAGGTTCAGTCCGGGTGCGCCGGTGAAGGCCGAAAGCGAAAATTACCATCCGCACCGAATGCGCGTCTTAAGAGTATACGGTAAGTCCCTTCTGCGCCGTTAGAGGAAGAAGATCGTCCACTGTTGCGGCGCATCCGGATAATGCCTTCTCTCATGCACACTCACATTTCCGTCGCTGCCGCTCTGCCCCCCACCCCGCCGCGGGCCAACCGGTTTGTTCACCACGGCAGCACGCTGCTGCGGGCTTACGCCTCCTGCGAGCGACACGTTGTCCGTAAACTCGCCGAGGAGTACCTCGCCGCCGCGGCGCAGCATACCAATTGCAAAAACTACGGCAACGCCATCCACCAGGCCAACATCGTACTGGGGTTACTGGAAGTGGAACGCGGCTGTCTTGACCGGGCCGAACGCCACCTGACCGATGCCGCCCGGACGCCGGGCTCTCCGCAGCTTACTGCCTTCGGCCCCAATATGCTACTGGCCCGAAAGTTGCTGGAAGCGGGCCGGCGGGAGCCCGTCCTCGATTACCTGAAGCGCTGTCGCAAGATCTGGAAGCTCCACTTCGGCCGCCTGTGGCTCTGGGCGTTCGACGTGCGCCTGGGCCGCACACCCAACTTTGGTGCCAACCTGCATCACCTGCTGGACTACAAGTCGTTTGGCTAGTCTGGGGTGACCGCGGTCGCGAGAAATTAATGCGTAGCTACATGCGTTACTTTCACACGAAAATTTTTGCATTTCCCGATCCGGCAGGGAAAAATCTTGTTGTAGAGGTTTACTTACGTTCCACCTAAACCTCAACCATGGAAACTGAACTTGTCCACCTTGGCCGCAGGCTGCTTCGCGCCTACGCCCGGAAGGATTATCTGGCGGTCAATTCGATCGCCCAAGATTATCTCCAAGCCGCCGAGCAGCACCGCAACAGCTCTCACTACGGCAATGCCATCCACCAGGCAAACACTCTGCTCGGGCTGGTACACCTGCAGGAGGGTGACGTCGAGCGGGCCGCTACCTGTCTGCTGGACTCCGCCCGTACGCCGGGCTCCCCCCAACTCACTGCCTTCGGCCCCAATATGCTGCTGGCCGCCGGCCTCTTGGAGGCCGGCGAACGCCACAGCGTGCTGCGGTACCTGAAGGAGTGCCGTAAGCTCTGGAAGCTGAGCTTCGGCAGCCTGTGGCGGTGGCGCCGCCAGATTCTGCGCGGCGGATCCCCCGATTTCGGAGCCAACCTCTCCTACCTCACCGACTACAAGACCTTCGGATAACTCATCCGTTCGCGCACCGGTAGATCACGTACCGGTCCGTTGCCGCTACCTCCCCCACCTCCCCAAAGAGCCGGCGAAGGTGGGTGGCGTAGTTGAGGTGGGCATTGGCCACCACGACCAGATACGCCCCGGTACGTAGTAGGCCACGGGCCTGCCGAAACAGGGCAAGGCTCACCTCGATATTAGTTTCGTAACCGAAGTGGAAAGGGGGATTAGTGACTACCAGGTCCTGGGATCCCCGTTCCACCCGATCCAACGTGTGGTCGTAGTATACTTCGGTACGATCCGCCGGTAGGTTGAGCTGCGCACTGGCTACCGCCAGCGCGGAATCGTCCGTGGCGATCAGTTTCGCTTCCGGATACCGCAGCAGCAGTTCCGCCCCGATGATGCCGTTACCGCAGGCGAAATCTGTGATGGTCCCGGGGGCCAACGTACTCAGCTCCGGTACCGTTTCCCACTGCTCGAGCAGGAACCGCGTGGCCAGATCGATCCGCCCGGCGGAAAACACGCCGGGATACTGCCGGTAGCCACGTCCCGCAAATTCCAGGACATGGCACTGCACCTGCGTCCTCGCCACTGGCCTGAATCCGGAAAGGACCAGCAACCGGGCCTTCTTCTGCGCCCGGCCCTGCTCGACGCCCGCTGCGTACCGGCCCGCGATCTCGAGTAAGCGGGGCGTGAAATGGCGGGTGAAAAAGCCGGCCGCCACGATGGTGTCCGGACCGGCCGCCGCGGCGATCTGGGATAGGTATACTTCGAAAAGCTCCAGTGACTTCGGGACGCGCAGGAGCGCCCGGTCCACCGCCTCCAACGTGGCCAGCGGGCCGACCGTGGTATTTTCCGCACTACCCCCGTTCCGGCGCAGGGCCTCCTCCTGGCTGTGGAAGGCAGCTACGAAGGTGACCGGTCTGCCGAGGCCGATCGCCAGCGCCCCAAAGCGGTCGTGGGCAACCACCACCCGCTGCCCCGGAGCGACGTGGTCCGCCGCCCACCCCAGCAACAGCTCATCGGCGGCGCTTACCGCCCGCAGCGACCGGTTAGAGGTCGGCGGGTATCTGCGGAGGTTACTTATATCGCCCATCGGTACGCATGGCATCGTAGGCCGTCATGATGTCCCGCCACATTTCCGTGAGGGTGATCTGGATGACGGTCCGGTCGAGGGGTTCGCGCAGGGGGCTCCCCTGCGGCACCGCGAAAGCATAGGCTTCGATTTCGGCGTTGGTCCGGTCGATGGTAGCCGATAGGGAGCGGTACTCGTCGATCACGTAACGCAGCGCGGTTTCATCGTCCACGAAGGCTTCGATCTCTTTATCGGCCAGTGCCCGTAGCCCCGACCTTGGGGAGTCGAACGTTTGGAACGCTTGTCCCCGCGAGGTCAGAAAAGCTGCTGCCGGAGAGTCAAGCGTAACGCCGACCGTGCGGGTGCGCAGGTCCCGGGGAAACTGCATCGGCTGGGAACGGTTGGTGGCCGATACGATGGCGGCGGTGAGGCTGGAGGTGACCGCCAGGGCGAGCAGCATCCACAGCATGGCCACGGCCCGGCCGGCCAGGGTGACGGGTGCCTTATCGCCGTATCCGATCGTGGTCATGGTGACGCCCGCCCACCAGAATCCCGTTCCAATACCCTGGTACCACGTACGCTCTCCGCCGAATTGCTCGCCGTTGCCGCCCCGCTCCAGGAAGTACATGATCACTCCCACGAGCAGCAACAGGGCGGAAAGGCCGATAACGATGTAAAGGAATTGCAGACTGAACAGGCCGTTGATGGTATTCTTCAGCCCGTTGCTCCGCGGTCGGGCCACGCCCAGTGCCGTGCGATGGTAGGCCTGGAGGAAGTCGACAAATTCTTCTTCCTCGGCGTTGAGGGGGGCGACGAGCACCACATCTATCTCCCCCGAGCGTAACCGCCCCAGCAGGGTGTCTTCGGGCGGGTACTCGCGGAACTCGTAACGCAGCTGCTGCACCTCGGCCACGTGCCGCCACAGCTGCACCGCCATGCCGTACCAGTTGCCCCGCTCGTCTTGTATGCTGTAGGGAGGTCGCTCTACCACCCCTACCCGCAGGACGTCCTGGGCCGCCAGGGGGGAAATCGAAAGTAAAAGCAAACATAAAATTCGGAGCATAGGCAGGTTACTATACCCTACATACTGTCCGGCGTCCCCTTATGTTGACAGTGTTTCTCCAGCCGGTCGAATACCTGTCCCCGGCGACCCCGGGAGATGGGGATCGTCGTACCGCCCACCTGTAGCTGCTCCCGGTCGTAGCGGGTCACGTGATCCAGGTTTACCACAAAGCTCCGGTGAACCTGCACGAAGGGGGCGCTCCCGAACTGGTTGAGCAGGTCAGTGAGGGTCGCCCGCAACATCAGCGGATCCTGCCCACGCTGGTATATGTGCACGTATACGTGACGCGATTGCAGGTAGGCGATATCGGCCACCACGAGCCGGTGCGTATGGCGGCCGTCGCGCAGCACGACGGTAGCCTGCGGCACCGGTGCGGCGACGTTCAGCGAGCGGTGATTGTGCATGGCCACCTCTACCGTAGCCAGCAGGCTGCCAACCTGTACGGGTTTGCTGAGGTAGCCGCTCGGGTAAGTATCCTTGATGCTGTTGACGTAGCGCATGTCGGTCTGCGACGTGAGGTAGATGAACGGGATCGGATCGGGTTGCTGGCGCAAGAAACGCGCGAATTCTACGCCGTTTCGGTCCCCCTTGATGCGAATGTCGAGGATGGCGAGCTGGGGCCGGTCGGCGCGGTAGGCGGCTACGGCCTCCGAAAAGGAGATCGGCGAGGCTACCACCGTGTGCCCGGCACGCTCGAGGTGGCGGGCGATGGTGTCGGCGATGATGACTTCGTCTTCCAGCAGTAAGATGCGGTAGGCGGAAGTTGTGCTGTTTACCATACGTGAGGAGTGTAAAAAAATAATTCAGGCTAAAGCTCAAATAAGGTAACGCATCCCGGGCGTAGCGACTTACTGCATGGCTTCGGCAACCTGATACGGGCCGGGTTCGGTCTCCCTGACCATGGCCTGCGGACAAAAGCGAATTTCGCAGCACGCACCTTTACGGTTGAAGGTGCGGAAGGAACCGCCGAGCTGCCGCACCATACCGCGCAACAGGTAGCTGCCGATACCGCCACCCCTCGATTTCAGCTCTCCCTCCGGGAACCCGGGTCCGTTATCGCAGTACTGCAAGACGAATTCTTCCCCCTCGACGGACAAGGAAATGCAAATCCGAAGGAGCTCGGCATGACGTAAGCCATACTTGAAACTGTTGGTCAGCAGCTCATTAAGGATGGTGCCCAAGGGAATCGCGGTTTCGAGACAGAAGTCGCTCTCTGGAATATTCAGTTCGAACGTACAATTGGTATTGGCATAGCTGAGCGAGCAGAAGTGGTCGGTGAGTTTTTCAACGTACCGGTAGAAGTTTATAGCCCCGACGCGGTCCTCGCGGTAGAGGATTTCGTGGATCGCCGCAATACTGTAGACCCGGCCCGCCGTGGATTCCAGCCCCGCGCGCAAATTTGGCTCGTCCGTTTCGCCGATTTGCAGATCCAGCAGGCCGATGATGATTTGCAGGTTGTTTTTTACCCGGTGGTGCAATTCGCCCCGCAGCAGTTGCTGCTCGCGGAGTGCGCCGGCCAGCTCCTCGTTCTTGCCGGCGATCACGTCCCGTTGCGTGGATACGTCACGTTTGGCCCGGTGGAGACGGAAGTGGCTGAAGGCCATCAGGGCCAGGCTCGTAATCGCCATAAGGATGAACCACAGCATCCAGGTTTCCCGTTTCTGCCGGAACTGCAGCAACTGGGCCTGCTCCTGTATCCGCTGTTCCTGCTGTTCATCGCGGTAGCGGGCCTCGATCTCACTGACGCGGGACCGGGCCAGATTACTCTGGTGTTCGTTCTCCGCCAGCCGCGCCCGGTCCAGGTATACGAACGCGGAATCGAGCCGACCCAGCTGCTGAAGGATCTTTGCCCGCTGGAGGTAGGCACTGCCGGCATACTCCACGAGGGTGCTGCTGTCGCCGCGGGTTCGGTGGAGGATGGCCAGGGCGGCGTCGTTGTGGCGCAGGGCTGCCAGGAGGCTACCCTGGGCCAACTGGAGATTGCACCGGTTCAAGGAGACGATAATGCTGGTGATCTCGCTGTCGGACTCGCGGTACAGTGCGGCCGCTTGCTCGAGGTGAAGTTGGCTTCTGGCCGGATCGGTAGCTTTGAAGATAACGCTGAGCAGCAGGTTGGCGGTAGCCTGATGGGCGATCTGCTTGTGATTGGTAGCCTCGTTGAGGGCCAACCGGGCGAAATACTCCGCCTGCTCCATGGAATCGAAAAAGCGGTGATAGGAAGCAAAGCGGATGGCCAGCAGCGCATTCAGCTCCCACAGGTCGTGCTCCCGGATAAGCTTCTCCGCGGAAGTCAGGTAGTTTAGGCAGAGCTGGGGTGCATCTTCCTGTTCATAGATCAGTGCCATCAGCAACCTTGCCGAGGCTTCGGTCTGCCATTCCCCCAACGAGCGCGCTTCCCCGATCACGGACAGCAACTCCGCGGCGGCTTCCGGAAATTGCTCGTTACGCTCCCAGCTGTAGGCCAGCTGCAGTCGCACCCGGAGCCCGAAGGGTGTATATAGGGCCTGCCGGGCGGACAGCAGTCCGTGGAGTTCCGTGAGCAGTACCCTGGCGCTTTCGTGTAGGGAATTATCGTTCAACTCCTGAGCCCGCAGGAACACCTCGTATTCCCGGGCGGGTACCCCCTCCGCATACGAGGGAAGCGGCTGCGCGCTCACCCCCGGCGAAGCCAGCAGTACGGAAATCAGCAGGATGAGAAATCGGTGGTACACAGTTGAACTGGAGTAGAAATAGAAGAACCTGGCTAACGTTACCAAACTGCCATGCACTAAACTAAGCTTTCGATCGGGTATGCTACGCATACCACGTAAGCATTTTGTTGTTTGCGGAAAACAACGGTCGGAAATCAGACAAAAAAATCACCCGGACAAATAACTGTGTCCGGGTGATGATTCATAACGGGCGTCCAAATTGACTCCGTTTTACGAAAGAGTGTTATATAAGTGTCTCAAAGTAGCCTAGATAAAAAAAGAAAAGCGTGTGCAGTCATAGTGTAAGGAGAAACTCAAACTCTAAATGTTCTCATGATTCAAAAGTAGGCCGGGTAGGCAGGCGCATGCAAGCCTTTGTTCGCTTATGTGCTGAATAGCAGGTCAGATGTTACGAACGGTACACCGGCCGCTTCGATCGCCCGCCACCCCGTAGCTTCGCCGCCATGACACCCGCCGAAGACCTCCTTTCCGCCCTGCAAACGATGGAGTTGCCCCCCGAAGTCGGGCGCCCGCTGTCGCTGGATGAGCTGCCCGGTGAGGTAGACGACAACTACCGCCTTGGGTCGGAAAATGGGGGCACTTTTCTCGTCAAGGTCTGCCGCCCCGGCGGCTTCGACCCCACCCCCCTGCTGGACCATTTGGCCGGCAAGCCCATCCGCCTGCACCTTCCCCGCGTGCTGCTCGTGCGGGACGGTTTCCCTACGCCATCGGGCCCCGGAGTACTCCGTATCCACAGCTGGGTCCCCGGCCGGCCGGTGGCCGACCTTCACCCACGGACCCCGGCATTGCGCCGTTCGTGGGGGCGGGCGTGCGGCTTGCTGTCGCGGCACCTTTCCGACCTCGACCTGCCAGCTGCCCGCCGCGCCTACAAATGGGATCCGCTGCAGGCGGGTGCCGCACGCCCCCTGCTGGAGTACCTCGGGGAAGATGAGCGGGAGCTTGCCGCCCGCTTTCTTGACCGGCTGGAAGAACTGTCGTGCGCAACGCTCCCCCGGCAGGTCAACTACAACGACGCCCACGAGAGTAACCTGCTCACGGAAGAAGGCCGGGTGACCGGGGTCATCGATTTCGGCGATGCCGTAGTCACGGCTACGGTGTGCGAGGTGGCCATCGCCTGCGCCTACGCGGGCATGGGAACCGCCGACCCCCTGGGGGCCATGCGCGAGGTGGTCGCCGGCTACTGCGAAATCCGGCCGCTGCTCCCCGCAGAGGCCGACGCGCTCTGCACCCTCATCGGGGCACGACTGGTCCTGACCGTCACCGCGGCGGCCGAAAACCGCCAGCGCCACCCCGAAAATGCCTACCTCACCGTATCCGAAACCACGGCCTGGACCCTGCTCCGTTACCTGCGCTCCGTAGCACCGGCCTTCGCTACGGCGGCCCTGCGCGACGCGGCGGGCCTGCCGGCGCATCCGCTACGGGAAACCTACCTGGAGTGGGCCGCCACGGCACAACCGTTTCCGGTCATGGACGTGTCGGGGAGGCTGATCCCCCTGGACCTGAGCGTCGGCAGCCCCGTTCTCGGCCTGAACCGGAACTTCGAGGAGCTGCCCCGCTTCGTCCGGCGGCTGCGCCGCCACCTGGAAGACAAAGGCGCGGACATCGGAGTAGGCGGCTACGGCGAGGTGCGGCCGGTCTATACCACCGATGATTTTCAGAGCGAGGGCAATGCGGGGCCCCGCTGGCGCAGCGTTCACCTCGGACTGGATTTCTGGACACGGCGGGCCGGGGACACGGTGTTTGCCCCCCTCGACGGGCGGGTGTACGTCAGTGGCGTCGACCCCACCACCGGGGGATACGGGGCCGTCATAATTCTGGAGCATACTCCCCGACCGGACCTATGCTTCTATACCTTATACGGACACCTCTCCGCGGACTCGATTGCCGACGCGCCGGCGGGGACGCAGGTGCAGGGGGGACAGGCCATCGCCACGCTGGGGGGTACCGAAGAGAATGGCGGCTGGCCTCCCCACCTGCATTTTCAGGTCATGCTGGACCTACTGGATAATTGGGCCGACTTCCCGGGGGTAGCCTACCCCGAGGAACGGGATATCTGGCTGGGCATCTGTCCGGATCCGCGCACCTTACTCCCGCACCACGTGCCCCGTGAAATCCCCGCCCCGCCCGCGAACGACGAGCTCCTCGATCAACGAAAGCGCGTCCTGGGCTACGGCCTCAGTGTCTCCTACGCCAGCCCCCTGCAGGTGCTGCGGGGCGCGGGGCAGTACCTCTACGATGCTACCGGCCGCCGGTACCTCGATACCGTGAACAACGTGGCGCACGTCGGTCACGAACACCCCCGGGTAGTAGAGGCCATCTCCCGGCAGTCGGCCGTGCTCAACACCAACAGCCGGTACCTCCACCCGGGCGTCCTGCAACTGGCTGCCGAGCTCACCGGGTTGTTGCCCGAGCCACTGTCGGTCGTACACTTCGTCAATTCCGGCAGCGAAGCGAACGAGCTGGCTTTGCGGATGGCCGAGGCGGTTACCGGCAACCGGCAAGTCCTCGCCCTGGAAATGGGCTACCACGGCAACACGAGTCGCACGGTGGACGTAAGCAGCTACAAGTTTGACCGCCGCGGCGGCGGCGGCCGGCCGGCGGAGACGGACTTACTACCGTTGCCGGACACGCTGCGCGGGCTACACCTGCATCCTCCCCTCCCCGACCGGGGCGCGGTTGCGTTTATTGCCGAGTCGATCGTAAGCTGCGGGGGACAACTGATGCTTCCCGCCGGCTATTTGCGGCGGGTGTACGATCACGTTCGGGGAGCGGGGGGAGTCACCATTGCCGACGAGGTCCAGACCGGCCTCGGGCGCGTAGGCAGCCGCGCCTGGGCGTTCGAATTGCAGGGGGTGATCCCCGATATCGTGACCGTAGGAAAACCCTTCGGCAACGGCCACCCGCTGGCCGCGGTGGTGTGTACGCCCGCCGTTGCGGAGGCCTTCGCCAACGGCATGGAATACTTCAACACCTTCGGCGGCAACCCGGTGAGCGCGGCGGCCGGACTGGCCGTGCTGGGAGTGCTCCGGGACGAGGATCTGCAGGCGCGCGCCCATGCAACGGGCACTTACCTGACCGGCTTGCTGAACCAGCTCCGGGACGAAGAGCCGCTGATAGCCGACGTACGGGGCGCAGGGCTGTTCCTGGGCTTTGAGCTGGCCGGTACCGACCTTGCACCCGCGACTGCGCCCGCCGCATACCTCAAAAACCGGATGCGGGAACTCGGCATCCTGATGAGCACCGACGGCCCCCACGAGAACGTACTGAAGATCAAGCCGCCCTTGTGCTTCGGCCGGCGGGATGCCGACCGGCTGGCAGAGAGCCTCCGGCGCGTGTTCCGCGAGGACGGAATGCGCCGCTACTAATCGGGCTTATTGGCCAGCAGGGCAAGCTCGCGCCGGGCCGCGGCCGCGTCTTCGGGCCGGTCGGCCCGCTTGCAGGCCTCTTCCACGCCCGAGAGGTTCTTGCGCAGTACGTCGACGCCCCACGGATCGGAATCGAGGTAGCACCGGAGTTGCCGGAAGCAGCTTTCCAGGAGGTCCGCGTAGGTCCAGTCGTTAAGAAGCAGTCTACCCTCCCCCGCGGTATCCTCCGCGGCATTATGGACGGGAACGTCGGTCAGTACCCGGAACAGCTGCCCCAGGTAATTGACCGCCGTCATGGCCGTAGCCGGATCGTTGATGGCAGGGCTGGCGGCCTTGATGCTTACTTCCACGAGATGACGAAAGCCGGTGGCGTAGCTATCCACGGGTTCGTTGGCGCTAATCTTGAAGTAATCCGCTGGCTCGTCGGCTTTGTCGGGCGATCCGCCCGACCAGCCAACCACCGGATCACCGACGAATACAAAGGAACCGGGACGCGCCAGCAGGTGGAGGGGAGCACCGATGCGGGTACTGAGCTTGCACAGCCCGTCGATATCGACCTCATCCAGGTACCCGCAGGTATCGGCCCGGAAGTATTGGTCGTGGTCGGGAGCAACCTCCACTAGCACGAGTCTCGCTCCACCACCGGTAATCTCGTGCAGGCGCCGGAGGGTATGTTCGAAGGATTTCCGCAGCAGCACGTTGACGTGGATACTGCGGGACACGCGGTGAATGAAGTAGATAAAGAGCACCAGGCTGACCACCGCGAAGAAACCGGCCGATGCAGCGGCAAGCACGGGGGGGCGCGCGGCGTCGGGCGGATCGGCCACCCCGAGGAGCAGGATAACACTGTGGGCGATGGTACCCGCGCCAACCCCCAGGATCTCCTGGTGGTAGCGCTCGGCAAGGATCAGCGGCAGCAAGCGGGGGGAATAGGAGCTGATGGACCGGTCAATCACGTTCATCACCATGGTATAGGCGAAGATGGTGAGGGTGAACACCCCGGTGACGACCGCCGCCAGGATAGTCCGGATGGTGTCGAGATCCTGAATGTTGAACCCTTCCAGCCAGCGGGGTAACCGCTGCGCGTCATCGGTGGTAGCCAGCTGCACGAAGGCCACCACCACGAAGGCGAAAAAGATGAGGGCCGGCAGACTGGCGATCGAACGTAGCAGGTCGCGGCCACGGAAGAAGAAGCGGCGCACGGTAACTTAACTGGCGACGATGCCCTTCTGCGGGGCGAGGTCGGTGACCTGCATGGCCGGCTCGAACCCCTCGGCGGCGCTGCGCTGCAGGGCGATGTAGGTGATCATCAGGCCGTAGATAACCTTGGAGCTGACGTCAGCCACCGTAAAAAAGGCCTGCCGGAGTACGACGCCGCCCGCGCTGGGTGCGAAGTAGGGGACCGCGTAAGCCAGGGGATAGAGCGTCCAGGCAAACATCATGAGCCAGAACACCTTGCGCATGGCACTCGCGGCCGGGGCGGGCATTTCGTGGAGACCGCGGAAGATGCGGGTACCGACGATCCAGTTCATCCCGATAAAGAAGACCGTAGAGATAGCCCCCCACAGGGTGAGGCTGGCCAGATCGGTGGTTTCGTAGAGCTGACCGATGTATCCGGTAACGATCATGCCCCAGGCCAGCAGCACGAGCAGCGCTGCGTCGCGAAAGAGCCGTTCGCCACGAATGTTAAGGACGAGCAGCAACTGGGTGAGCAGACACGGAATGGTCACCATCCAGTTGACGTAGCGGAAGCCGTTGCTAAAAGTTGCCTCCCCCGGCTCGTAAGTACCGGATGCCCCGTTGTAGGAAAAAGCGGTTTCCCAGAGCCCCGACTGGCCGTAAAGGATCGAACCGGCCGACACCATAACGATACAGCTCAAGGCGGTAGCGGTGCGGTAACGGGGCGCGATGAAGCGCGACGTCAGGAAGAAGAAAACCAGTGCCGCGAAGTGTGCGCCCACCCCCATACTGAGCAGGTGGTCGATGGCTTCGTACTGCGTGGGGGTGTAGCTGTAGAGACTCTCTATGTTGGTCATGTATGTGTGTTCAAATTCTACGCCTAACTGACGGATCGGGACTTTTGTTGAAGAATTTTTTCCACCGGCGTCAATAATTCAAACAATTCGCCAATCCGGTCACCAACATTTAATGTACTGACAACGTGACCGATCCGGGGGATTAGCGACGCAAGGAGACGGACAACCGGAGCGGGTAACGATTTGAACAATCATGCAAAACCCGCCGTACAGTAGAGCAACTCGATTTGGCAGCTACTATACGCCGTATAGAAATCTACCGTTCTTTATTTATACGTATAGTTACTGTAGTTTCACGTACCCACACACATCTGCGCAGCCGCTTTTATGGGCCTTGCCCGCTGCGTTTTACCTGCCCCCCCTACATACAGTGAGAACCTCCCCTTCCGCACATCGACGGTGCATGTCCACACTTGGTCCGTTCCTCGCGGGACTGGCCATCCTTGCGACCCTGCTGGCCTGTGGAACTTCCGGGACCGATAGTGTCACCACCGGGCGCGTGCACCTGGCCTTCACGGATACTACCGGCTACACCCTCGTGCGCGACGGACGGGCGTTTACCGTGCGTGGTGTTGCCGGGACCGGCCACCTGGATCTACTTAAGGAATACGGCGGCAACACCATACGGGCGTACCACCCGGACAGCCTGGCGAACCTACTCGACAAGGCGGATCGCCTGGGGCTGGCCGTAATCGCCGACTTGCCCCTTCCCCGGTTCAGGGGCGAGAGTCGGGGGGCGTCGGCAGAGATGCGGGCGCTTCAGGATTCCTTGGTCGGGGTAGTCGAACGCTTCCGTAACCACCCCGCCCTGCTCTGCTGGATGGTCGGTAACGAACTGTTCGAGAGTGGGTTTGACGTGGACTACCTGCGCGCCTATACCGATGTGGTAGCGGCCGTGCGACTTGCCGACCCCGATCACCCCGTAAGCACCACGCTGGTTCCACACCAGTTCGTGGGGATACAACTAAGCCGGCGGTCCATCGGGGTTGACTTTTTGTCCTTCAATGTATTCGGCAATTTCAAGACGTTGGAGGATCTGATGTTTTGGTCCTACCCCGTGTGGCGGGGCCCTTACCTGATCTCGGAATGGAGCTACAACGGACCGTGGGAATCCCAGACGACCACCTGGCGCGCGCCCCTGGAACCGCCTGGCCCCACCAAGACCGACCACCTCCGCGGCCGCTACGAGCGGCGGGTGACCGCCTCCGCGGACCACACCCGCGTACTGGGCAGCCTCGCCTTTTACTGGGGCAACAAGTACGAGCGTACGCCCACCTGGTTCAGTATGTTCTCCGAGACGGGCGAAGTCAGCGAAATGGCCTTTGAACTCGGAAATCTCTGGCGGGACCGCACTACCCCCTTCCCCGGCCCCCGGGTAAACTACCTTCTGCTGGGGGGGCAGGGCAGTAACGATGAAATTCTGCTGCCCGCCGGACGGACCATGACCGCCACGGTTGATTACCGCACCCCGCCCGACAGCAGCTATTCCGCGACCTGGGAGGTGCGCGGCGAAGACTGGCTGGCCGCCGGGGAAAAGGGACGGGGTCCCGAGCCACTGCCCGGCCTCTTCTTGGAAACGGGCAGTACAGCGGCTACTTTTCTCACTCCACGCCAACCGGGCCCGTACCGCCTGTACTGCTACATCTCCGATGGCCGGGGCTACTATTCTACCGCCAACGTACCTTTTTACGTCTTAAGCTCCGATCGTGCTAAATGACCCCGTAGTACGTTCCCCGACCCGCCGTCAACTGGCGGTCATTCGCCTGCTCATCCTGATTGGATTGCTGTTCGTGGGAAACTTCTGTTACCACTTCTTTTCCCAGGACGAGTATTTCGGCCATCCCCTGCTCTTCGGCCTCCTGTGCACGGTCCTCGTATACGGACTCGTGCGTGACCTGAGCCTGTGGTATTACTACGCTGACATCAAGGTACCGGAAACGCCGCCCATGCGCGGTGAATTCACGGTGGATGTTCTGACGACGTACTTCCCCGGCGAACCGTACGACATGGTCGTCAATACGCTGCGGGCAATCCAGAAAATCACCTACCCCCACACCACGTACCTGTGCGACGAAGCCAACGACCCCTACCTCAAGGGGCTCTGTAAAGAGATGGGGATCATTCACGTCACCCGCACGGTCCGGGTGAACGCCAAGGCCGGCAACATCAACAACGCGCTGCAACAGGCTACCGGTGACATATGCCTGGTGCTCGATCCGGATCATATTCCCCAGACCGACTTCCTCGATCACATCGTACCGCATTTCCAGGACCCGGAGATCGGCTTCGTACAGACGGTGCAGGCCTACTACAACAAGTTCGACACCTTGGTGGCGAAGGGATCGGCCCAGCAGACCTTCCACTTCTACGGTCCGATGATGATGACCATGAACAGCTATGGCACGGTCAACGCGATCGGGGCCAACTGTACGTTCCGCCGCGCGGCGCTGGACACCATCGGCGGCCACGCGCCGGGCCTGGCGGAGGACATGCATACCGCCATGCGGCTGTACAGCAAGGGGTGGAAATCGGTCTACGTCCCGCGAATCCTCGCCAAGGGGCTCGTGCCGGCCTCACTCACCGCCTACTTCAAGCAGCAGATCAAGTGGTCGCGGGGCGTCTTCGATCTGCTGGTCAAGGTGTATCCCCGCATCTTTACCCAGCTCACCTGGCGCCAACGGCTGCACTACGCCCTGATGCCGATCCATTACCTGGCCGGCCTGATTTACCTGATGGGGTTCCTGATACCGGTGCTCTCCCTGGTCATGTCCGACGTGCCGTGGACGGGCAACTTCTTTTACTTCCTGCTCCTGATCGGGCCGGTATTGTTCACCTCATTCATTCTGCGATTCTACATTCAGAAGTGGCTGATCTCGGACGACGAACGCGGTTTCCACATCGTAGGCGGCATCCTGGAGATACTAACCTGGTGGATTTTTACGCTCGGCTTCGTGTATACGCTGGTGGACAAGAAAGTGCCCTACCTGCCCACGCCCAAGAATGACGACGACGTCACCCACTTTTCGCTGTTACTGCCGAACTTGCTGGTCGGCGTCGTTTCTCTCGCGGCCATCGCCTACGGCCTTCCCCGCGACTTCACCCCCTTCTCCCTGGCCATGGCCGCCTTTGCGTTACTTAACGCCGCCTTCATGTTCTTCACAATCTACCTGGGATACGGCTCCACGAACCATTTCGGGGTGATGCGCAGAAAATTGCCGGTCACGGCGCGGTCCATCGGTAGGCGCGCCAAGCGGCAGTTACTATGGAGCCTGGACGCGATGACGGTAGCGGTACGTACCGTGGGTCCGCTGCTGCTGCTCGGCGTGCTTGTCGGATCGCTCTTTCTCATGCAACGGTTCAACCGACCCGAATTTTATATGCGCTCTGCTCCTCCCCTTTCCACCGGCGTACGCACCGCCCCCCAGTTGGGGATCTTCTACCCGTCGGATAACGGTGGACTTTCCGACCTGGAGGCGGTCCGGGCCCTCCAGCAAGAGCGGAACGTTTCGACGGACATTGTCTCGGCGTACATACCCTGGAGCGGGGGGGCGGACACGACCGCTACCGCAGTCTACTTACGGGCGGTGGTCAACTTGGATGCCACCCCACTAATCACCTGGGAGCCCTGGGTCAGTCACTTTCCGGGGGTGGACAGCCTGCCCGCGCTGTCCCGTGAGGAAGGCGCTCTGGCGGCCATCGCGGCGGGTCGCTTTGACGCGTATGTCCTGGACTTCGCAACGATGCTAAGCGATCTGGAAGAGCCGGTCTACCTGCGTTTCGCCCACGAATTTGATAACCCCGACTACCCCTGGTCACCGAGCGGCAACAACCGGCCGGAGGACTTCATTGCTGCCTGGCGGCACGTCCATCGTCTCTTTCAGCAGGCAGGTGCGACCAATGTCGACTGGGTTTGGAATCCCTGGCGACCGGAGGCGATGACCACCTACTATCCCGGAGCGGAATTCGTGGATTACGTAGGGCTCACCCTCCTCAACTACGGCCCCGCCGAACGTCCCGCTACCAGTCAGCGGTTCACCGACCTGTACACGCCCTTCGCAAAGGTCCTCGACAGCCTGCCGACCGAAAATGTGATCCTGGCCGAATTTGCTTCGCTCGGTGATCCACGGCAAAAACAAGAATGGCTGCGCGCCGCTCGTACGGAAGTCCAGACCAAACACCCGGAAATCGCGGCCCTGGTGGCGTTTAACAGTTCATACGATACCAACCTGCCGGACAACCACCCCGCCGCGGGACAGACGCTGGACTGGACGCTGGACCCCGCCCAGTTCTTTTACCCGGGCCAGGAAAGCCGGGGCGCAGGTGATGAGGTCACGGCACCCCGCACCCGCGTGGAGCTGCCGCGCGGCATCGTTCGGGCCGTCGGATATAAGAAAGCCGAGGGATGGAGGTCCCACCTCTATATCCCTTCCCGCAAAAACCTGGAAGAGGACTTCGGGCGTATGCGCAAGCTGGGCATCAACGCGATCCGCATCACCTCTCCCGGCATCTACAGCCACAACCTGCTGACCATCGCGCCGGAGTACGACCTGCGGGTGATCTACAACTTCTGGGTTCCGGATACGCTGAATTTCCTGCGCGACACGGTAGCCCTGGCTGATCTTCGGCGGGAAATCCTGGAGTCCGTCGCAGATCACCACACCACCCCCGCCCTGCTGAACTGGGACTTCAGCAACGACGTGCTGACTGGCCTGTCTGACTACTACCTGCAGCCGGAACTCCACGAGCAGCGCCTCGCCTACCTGCGCTGGCTGACGGAGCTGATCGGGGACATGCATGACCTTGACCCCGCCCACGCGGTGATGACCACGATCGCAGCCACCGAAAGCGCCGACCCGCTCATCCGACAGTACCGCCTGCTGGAAACCGGGGGCGACGCGCTCGGACTGTCCGTTCCGCGGGGTACGGGACCGGAACTCGTAGCGCGACTGCTTGCCCGCTACCCGGACGGGCTCGCGCTGAGCGACATCCGGGCCGGGCAACTCGCTAGGTTGCCCGCAGACGTATTGCCCGACTACCAGGTGCTGACGAACTGGCAGAACGAATGGAAGAAAGAGTCGGTGACCTTTGACGGACTGCTTGATTTCGAGGGCCGACCTACGGTTGCCTTTACCACCATCGCCCACCGGTGGGACGATACCACGTCGATCCGCGAACTCCCCGAACCGGGAGTGATCTTGCCGGCCGTCCTGCCCTACGTCGATGCGTGGTATACGTACCGCGCCGCCGTATTTCTGGACAACGACTGGCGGATGGCGGATCAGGCGGCCGTAGCTAACGGCACGTACGAGTGGCGGCTGATCCGCACCGACGGCTACGGAAACGCCACGGCGATGACCCGGGTGGGGACCGGGCCGGTACTAAAGTTGCAACTGCCCCCCGACCACCTGCGGTACGAGCTCATGCTTACGCTCGTACAGGACGGATACTCGCGCTCGGTACGCACCACGCTGTTGCCGAAATAGAGAAGGGACGACCGCCCTGCGGCGATCGTCCCTTCAATTACTCCTGGTCGGGGCACCAGGATTCGAACCTGGGGCCTCCTGCTCCCAAAGCAGGCACGCTAACCGGACTGCGCTATGCCCCGAATGGCGGAGACGGCGGGATTCGAACCCGCGGTACGCTTGCACGTACGCCAATTTAGCAAACTGGTGGTTTCAGCCACTCACCCACGTCTCCGGGTTTGTTGAAACGGCGCGGAATCCGGTAAAAGTTGCCGTGCCGTCGTTGCTAAAGCGACGCAAATGTAAGGAGCCTCATCCGCATGGAAAAGAGATCGAGGAAAAAATGTGCGTTCCCATCTCGATCAGGGCGCGAACGCAGGTGCCGGGCCGGACGCCAGGACCGTATTTGCTGGCTTCTTCCGAGTGACCACGGCACCCGCGGCCGCGCTACGCGTTCCGGCTGCCCCTTGCTACCTTTGCCTTCCCTAACCGTACCAACGATCATGAACAAGGAATTTCTCCAGGAACTCGGCCTCGCCGCCGACAACGATGGCAGCAGTACCGGACAGACCGGCATGCATAATCCCGATGCCCACCTCGAAAGCCGCTCGCCGGTCGACGGAGAGCTGATCGGGCGGGTAAGCATCACCACCCC
The DNA here is from genome assembly GCF_003390915.1 of Lewinella sp. IMCC34183. Classification (GTDB taxonomy): domain Bacteria; phylum Bacteroidota; class Bacteroidia; order Chitinophagales; family Saprospiraceae; genus Neolewinella. The sequence goes on from NZ_QMEM01000001.1 coordinate 685,940, forward strand.
CGAACAGTACGAACAGATCGTAAGCCAGGCCGCCGAGGCCTTCAGGCACTGGCGTACCGTACCCGCCCCCCGGCGCGGCGAGGTGGTACGGCAGTACGGAGAGGCCCTGCGGAAACACAAGGATGCCCTCGGCCGCCTGGTCAGCTACGAGATGGGAAAAAGCCTGCAGGAAGGCTGGGGCGAGGTACAGGAGATGATCGACATCTGTGACTTTGCCGTGGGACTGAGCCGGCAGCTGCACGGTTTGACGATGCACTCCGAGCGCCCCCTCCACCGGATGTACGAGCAGTACCACCCGCTGGGGATCGTGGGCGTGATATCGGCCTTCAACTTCCCGGTGGCCGTCTGGAGCTGGAACACGATGCTGGCGCTGGTCTGTGGCGACGTGGTCGTATGGAAACCCAGTGAGAAGACGCCCCTCTGCAGCGTCGCCTGCCAGAACATCTGGGCGCAAGTGGCCGCCGACAACGATCTGCCCGAAGGCATCAGCAATCTCGTAAACGGCGACTACACCGTCGGCGAATTGATGACTAAGGACACCCGCATCCCGCTGGTATCCGCCACGGGCTCCACCCGTATGGGCAAGGCCGTCGCCCAGACCGTCGCCGGCCGACTGGGGAAATCGCTGCTCGAGCTTGGTGGCAACAACGCCATCATCATCACGCCCTCGGCCGATATGGACCTGGTCCTGACCGGCGCCCTTTTCGGAGCCGTCGGTACCTGCGGACAGCGCTGCACCAGCACCCGCCGCCTCATCATCCACGAGAGCCGCTACGACGAGGTGCGCGACAAGCTCGCCGCCGCCTACGGCCAGCTGAAGATCGGCGACCCCCTCGACGAGAAAAACCACGTAGGCCCCCTCATCGATGCGCAGGCCGTGGAGATGTACGAGAAAGCCATCGCCGCCGTCAAGGAGGAAGGTGGTACCATGGTCGTGGAGGGCGGACGCCTGAACAACCTCGGCGACTGCTACGTGAAGCCCTGCATCGCGGAAGTGGAGACCAACAGCCAGATCGCGATGGCGGAAACCTTCGCCCCCATCCTTTACCTGATGAAGTACGGCGACCTCAACGAGGCCATCGAGATCCAGAACAGCGTCCCCCAGGGGCTGAGCTCGGCCATCATGACCACCAACATGCGCGAGAGCGAGCGCTTCCTGAGCGCCACCGGCAGCGACTGTGGCATTGCCAACGTGAACATCGGCACCAGCGGGGCCGAGATCGGCGGCGCCTTCGGCGGCGAAAAGGAAACCGGCGGCGGTCGCGAATCGGGCTCGGACGCCTGGAAGGTGTACATGCGCCGGCAGACAAACACCATCAACTACTCTACCGAGCTGCCGCTGGCGCAGGGCATTTCGTTCAACCTTTAACCCCTCACCCCCTTGAAATACCACCTAGTATCCGGCGGCTGTGGCTTCGTAGGCCGTAACATGGTCAAGCGGCTCTACGCCACCACCAGCGACACGATCATTTTCGTCGATAACCTGAGCGTGGGTACCCACCCGTCCACCTGGCTCAACGTGCCCGTCACGCGGCAGGACGGTGATCTGGAAGTCTTCGGCGAGGAGGGACGTCTGCTCTTCCTGCAGCAGGACTTTCGCAAGTTCCTGCGCGACATCATCGACGACGAGGCCTACATCAAGACACACTACGCGCCCAATTTCGAGCGCTTCAGCGACGTGTTTCACTTTGCCGCCATTGTAGGCGGACGGTCGACGATCGAAGGGGATCCCATGAAGGTGGCCCTGGACCTCAGCATCGACGCGGAGTTTTTCTACTGGATCACCCGCCACCGCCCGGATCGCACCCTCTACCCCTCCAGCAGTGCGGCCTACCCTATCGACCTGCAGACGGAAGGCGACGCCATCGCCCTCGCCGAGTCCGACATCAACTTCAAGGCCATGGGCGAGCCGGACATGACCTACGGCTGGTCCAAGCTAACGGGCGAGTTCCTGGCCAAAACGGCCGCCGAGCACTACGACCTGAGCGTCACTTGCATCCGCCCCTTCTCCGGCTACGGCGAGGACCAGGACCTCTCCTACCCCATCCCGGCCATCGCCAACCGCATCGCCAACCGCGAGGACCCGGTCGAGGTATGGGGCACCGGCCGGCAGGGCCGCGACTTTGTCCACATCGACGACGTACTGGACTGCATCTTCTGGGCTATGGACCGCGTTACCGACGGCTCGGCCATCAACATCGGCCGCGGGGAGCTACTCTCCTTCATCGACATCATCAACACCATGTGCGACATCGAGGGCTACGACCCCGAGATCAAGCAGCTCCTCAACAAGCCCGTAGGCGTCTTCAGCCGCTACTCCAATATGGACAAGGTCCACAACATGGGCTGGCGGGCGAGCATCTCCGTGCGGGAGGGTATGCGGCGGGTTTTGGAGGCGCAAAAGGGGTAGTTGGTGAGTTACTGCGTTACCGCATTACTGCGTTTCGTACGCTTCAACGCGGTGAATCAGTAACGCAACAACGCAGTAAATCACTAACGCAACAACCAACATGACCATAGTCTGCTTCGGCCCGGGTCCCAAATTCAAAGGAGGCATCTCGAACTACAATACCTCACTGGCCAAGGCGCTGGACCGACGGGGCGACTGCGAGGTGCACATCGTGAGCTGGACGCAGCAATATCCGGCGATTATCCCGCGGGAGTTCGTGGACAAGACCAGTAAGGTGGACCTGCTCGAGGGGACCGACATCAAGGTGCAGTACGTCACCAACTACAACAATCCGCTGACCTGGCAGGAGACCTACCGGCGGATCGTGGAGCTCAAACCGGACAAGGTGATCTTTCAGTGGGCCATCGCCATCCAGGGGTTGCCCATGGGGTACATCGCCCGCAAACTGCGGCGCCACCCGGAGATCGAAGTGATCTTCGACCTCCACTTCGTGATCCAGAAGGAGAACAGCAGCCTCGACCGCCGTTTCACCCAGTACGGCATCGCCCCGGCCGATACGTTCATCGCCCACGCGTACAAAACGGTCGACGAGCTCAAGGAACTCTTTCCCGGCCGCGCGTTCGACGTGACGGAGACCGGTGAGCGCAGTATTGCGGAGGGGGCCGGCGGCGGAGCGCAGGTGCAGGGGTCGACCCCGGTGATCAAGTTGTACCACCCGGTGTACGACCTCTTTGCCCCACGGGAAGATTTCGATGCCACGGCCTTCCGGCGCGAGCACGGGCTGCGGGAACACGTCTTCCTCTTTTTTGGTTTCATCCGCAAGTACAAAGGCCTCCACCACGTGATCCGGGCCTTCGCCGAGCTGGCGGGCCGGCGGGAAGACGTGAGCCTGATTATCTGCGGAGAGTCCTTTTGGGATACGCTGAAGAGCGACAAGCTCAGTACGAAGCTGAAGAACGTCACCTTCGGACTGGCCAAGCAGCTATTCCTCAAAAAGGCCGACGACGAACGCGAGTACCGCCCCCTCGAACTGCTCGACGAACTGGGCATCCGCGACCGGGTCATGGTCAAGAACGAGTTCGTGGCCAATGAGGAAGTGCATAAGTATTTCCAGGCCAGCGATGCGGTGGTACTGTTCTACGAGTATGCCACCCCCTCCGGCGTGGAGAGCATCAGCTATAACTTCCAGCTGCCTGCGATAGCTACCCGCGTCGGCCACTTCCCGGAAACTATCACGGACGGCTACAACGGCTACCTCGCGGCACCCGGCGACGTAGCCGACATGGCCCGCCAGCTCGAGCGGATGATCGAGTCGCCGATCCCCCGCGCGCACGTCTACGAGACCACCAGAGAAATGAGCTGGGACAATTACGCCGCCGCCATCGTCGGCTAGTACAATGCGGCCTCCGACCGCGCAGTAGGATGCGGCCTCCGACCGCGCTAGTAAAATGCGGTCTCCGACCGCGCCAGCCTACCGCTTACTACGCAGCAACTCCAGCGCAGCCTCCAGTACCACGTCCCGCTCCGCAAGAAAATCCGCCACGGACGGCTGCGCCTCCACATCTACCTGCACCCCCGGCCCCACGAACTCCCGCCCGTCCGCGTAGGTATCCCGTTTGGTGCACACGCGGGCCGAGGCCCCGCCCGGCAGGAAGATGGCCAGGGGCTGCCCCGTACTCCCGAAACTGGCCTCCCCCACGTAGGTGAAGGTGGGTACGGCATCGGCCGCCACCAGGAAATCCTCGGCGGCACTGGCCGTCTGGTGGCTCACCAGCACCGCCACCGGCAGATGATATACGGTGTCCGCCGGCGTCAGGGTGTCGGCATCTCCGTAGTACCAGAAGTCGCCGCGGAAGGTCCGCAGGGCCCGCTGCGTGAAATCGTCGGGGGAGGTGATTCCCTTATCTGCGTAGTACTGTCCCCAGGCCTGAAAGGCGGAGCGGTGCTCCCGCGTGCGCCAGGCGGAGGTCACCACGGGATCCTGCAGAAAGTGGCGCAGTACGTCGTATCCTACGGAGGAGTTGCCACCGCCGTTGTTTCGCAGGTCGATGACCAGAGCGTTGGCCCCTTCAAGCTGCGGGCGGTAGACCTGGAAGGAATCGGCGACCGCCGGGTCAGCGAAGGTGTTCAACTGGAGGTAGCCTACACCATCCGCCAGCAACGCAAAGCGGGCGGGCGGCAGCTGCGGGTCGGTCCTGGCCCAGCGGGTGCCCTGCCGGTTCCCCGGACGCTGCAACCGGGTGCGTACGGTTTCGCCCGCCGGGGTGACTGCGGTGACCTCCACGGTTCCTTCCCGCCCGCGCAGTAGCTCGTTGGTAGCCTGGATGCGACGTACGTGATCGCTGCCCGCCGACAGGTAGGGGTAGATACTATCCGTCACGAAGGGGTCGATGTCTACTCCCCCAACCGCGGTGATGGTGCTGCCCAGCGGCAGTTCCGCAAGCAAGGATGAATCGACGTTCTCAACGATGAACTGCCCGTCGACTACCCCGATGCGGACGGGGGGTGCTACCCGCGTCCGGTAGAACGAGCCCGGGGGGTACACGTTGGTATGGCCGTCCTGCAGTTGGGCGCAGAGCCGTTGCAAAAGCCGGAAATAGGTGTAGTCGCTGTCCGCTTCCCGCACCAGGGGGAGGTACTCCAGCAGCTTTGCGTCCCAGTTGAGGTCCGGTACCTGGTCGAAGAAGGCGAAGTTGTACTTGACGTCCGTCCAGAACTGTACCAGGCCGTACACTCGCTCGTCGGCGGTCAACTGTCGGTCGGGGTGGGCGGCGTAGACGGTATCGGCGGGGTCTACGCTGACTTGGTACACCTGATCGACCATCGTGGCGAGGCGGGCCAATGCCCTCTCGTATTGATCCTCCTCTGCGGAGGTAGGTCTCCATTCGAATGCCGGTGGGCTGGCTACCGTAGCAACCTTCACCCCACCCGCTACGATGGTGCTGTCGGTGTGAAAGACGAACTGCATCGTAAACGCCGTATCGCTTTCCGGGTAATACACGGAGTACGGACTATCGATGCCGGAATAAACGCCCCGCACGTGCCCCCAAATACGGCGCAGGTCGGCTGCGGGATCCGTCGGTTTCCAGATGCCGAACCAGGCCTCCCCATTTGGCGCGCGCAGGGAAAGCAGGGAGGTTCCCGACACAGTGTCCAGGTAGTTATCGCCTATTCGGATGACTCCCGGTACGGCCGACAATTCAAGCTGCGCCAGTCCGGCGATCATTGACTCGTTGGCTTCGGAACCCAGCGTGGGGAGGTGACCGTACTGACCGATGAAGTTTACCCGGGCGTAGGTCGGCTGCATAGAACCAAACAGGTCATACAACTGGGCAGGTAATTGCCCGGCGAGCAGGAGGGTAAACCAGGCAAGGAGAGCGTGTTTCATGGCGTCTTTCAGGGTGAATGGCTACAAGATAGTCGCCGATTGCCTCCCGCTCCCGGAAGACTTTCTGGCAGACCCGACGGCGTTGCTTATGCGCTTTTGGAGCGCGTCGTATTGCGCTGCCGGAGGCAGCATCGTACTGGCGCTGCCGGAGGCAGCATCGTACTGGCGCTGCCGGAGGCAGCATCGTACTGGCGCTGCCGGAGGCAGCATCGTACTGGCGCTGCCGGAGGCAGCATTGTACTGCGCTGGGGCAGGCAGCGTGTTACTTGGCCTGGTACTCCCGTTCGCCCCCGACGTAGGTGGCGAGGACCTCGGTGCCCAGGATTTCCTCATCCGCGCAGTCGCGCAGGTTATTGCTGAGGATGACGAAGTCCGCCTGCATCCCCGGTGCAAGCGTACCGCGCTCCTTCTCCTGAAAAGCGGCGTAGGCCGGAGCGGCCGTGTAGCTGTGCAGGGCTTCTTCGCGAGTCATGGCCTGTTCAGGGAAGAAGGTCGCCTTTCCATCGGCCCGCTTCCGGGTGACCGAGGCATAGAACGATTCGATGGGGTTGACGTCCTCTACCGGCGCGTCGGTACCGTTGGTGACGACGGCCCCGGCGTCGAGCAGGCTGCGCCAGGGATAGGCGCCCTCCCGGGCGCGCTCCGTTCCGAGCCGCGTTTCCGCGAAGAGGGCGTCGGAGGTGCAGTGGATGCCCTGCATCGAGGCGATCACGCCAAGCTCGGCGAAACGGGGAATATCGGCCGGGTCAATGTGCTGGCTGTGCTCGATGCGCCAGCGTTTGTCCTGGGTCGTATCCACGTAGCGGGCCATCACGTCCAGGGTTTCCCGGTTGGCCCGGTCGCCGATGGCGTGCACGCAGAGTTGCATATTGTGGGCCGCGGCCAGCTGGGCGATGCTGTCTACCGTTGCCACCAGCGTGGTATTCTGCCCGGTAAAGCCGGGGTTATCGAAGTAGGGTTCGAGCAGCCACGCCCCGTAGCTGCCCAGGGCCCCGTCGAGCTCGCTCTTGATGGCGGCGCAGGTGAAGCGGTCGCCGTAGTACGGCAGGCCTTCCATGTGGTCGGCCATCTCGTCGTAGTCGTGCCGCAGCATGACCCACAGGTTCAGACGCAGGCTGTCCGTATCGTCCAGCTCCTTGTACCAGTCGATCTCGCGGAAGGTGCTGCCCGCGTCCTGGAAGGACGTGATGCCGTTGCTGAGGGCCTCTTCCTGGGCGGCGCGGATACCGGCGAGCCACTCGTCCTTGCGCTCGACGGGCGACATCGTCTGTACGAAGTTCTGGTACGCATCCGCGATCAGGTCCATGGCCCGCTCCTCGAAGACGCCGGTGGGGTCACCGACCTCGTCGCGCAGGATGCGTCCGCCCCGCGGGTCGGGCGTCTCCCGGCTTACGCCGGCCAGCTCCATGGCCTTGGCGTTGGCGAAGAGCGCATGGCCACTGGCGTGGCGCAGCACCACCGGGTGGTTGGGGGTGATCTTGCTCAGTTCGTCGTGCAGGGGGTAGCCCCCGATGCTGTGGTCGTGGGGCTGCTCCCACTTTTCCTGGTGCCAGCCGCGGCCGGTGATCCAGACGCCCTCCGGTGTTTCTTCCGCTCGGTCCTCCACCATGGCGACGATCTCGTCCCAGCTGCGCGACCGCAGGAAGTTGAGGTTGCGCAGGCTGTTGCCCAGGCCACTGAAGTGGGCGTGCCCCTCGATGAAGCCGGGCATCAGGAAGCGGCCGCCGGCGTCGAGGCGGGTTACGTCGGGGCCAAGGCGATCCGCCCACTCGGTGGTGTCCTGTCCGAGCGCAAGCAGGGTGCCGTCGTTGCCGACCAGCAGGGCGCTGGCGGGTGCCTTATCGACGCCCGCCCAGACGTCGGCGTTGTAGACAAGCAGGCGCGCGCCGTTTTCCGTTCCGGCAGACGGCTCCCGTTCACAGGCGACGAACAGGAAACATAGGGCAACGAGGTAGAGCGGAAGGTGGTGGGTAGCGGGCATAAATAGGTACGTAAGCCCACAAAGTACGGTATGCCGGGTACGTTGCGGTCCGCGACCGTCGTTGCACCTGCGCTCCGGCGCCGAACCCTTCCCCCCAGCCGGCCGGGGCACCGTACACCTACTCAGCAATCCATCAACTAAACTTACCTTGCCCCCAATGAACACCAACGGAACCTTTATCGTCGAAGGCGGCCACCGCCTGTCGGGCGAAATCATCCCCCAGGGGGCCAAAAACGAGGCCCTGCAAATCCTGAGTGCCACCCTCCTGACGGCGGATACCGTGCGCGTGGAGAACCTGCCGGACATCGAGGACGCGAACAAGATGATCGACCTGATCGCCGGCCTGGGGGCCCGCGTCGACCGCATCGACCGCCACACCGTAGAAATCACCGCCGCCGAAATCGACCTGGAGTACGTCCTCAGCGCCGACTACGTACGCGACGCCCAGCGCATCCGCGGGTCAGTGATGCTCATCGCTCCCCTCCTCAACCGCTACGGCCGCGCCAGCCTGCCCAAACCGGGGGGCGACAAGATCGGACGCCGCCGCCTCGACACCCACCTGCTCGGCCTGCAGGCCATGGGGGCCTCCTTCGATTACGACGACGAGAAGAAAATTTATGCCTTCGAGACCGACGGGCTCAAGGGCACCTTCCTGCACATGGAGGAGATCAGCGTAACGGGTACCGCCAACGTACTGATGGCCGCCGTGCTCGCCGAGGGGGAGACCACCATCTACAACGCCGCCTGCGAACCCTACCTGCAGCAGCTTTCGCACATGCTCAACCACATGGGCGCCAAGATCAGCGGTATCGGCTCCAATATGCTCCGCGTCCAGGGCGTGAACAGCCTGCAGGGCTGCACCCACCGAATGCTGCCCGACATGATCGAGATCGGCAGCTTCATCGGCTTGGCGGCCATCACCCAGAGCGACATCACCATCAAGGACGTACGCCTCGACATGCTCGGCATCATCCCGCGCACCTTCGAGAAGCTCGGGATTAAACTGGAGTACAACGGCGACGATATCCGCATCCCCCCGCAGGACCACTACGAGGTGCAGAACTTCCTCGACGGCGGCATCCTCACCATCTACGACGCGCCCTGGCCCGGCTTCACGCCCGACCTGATGAGCATTGCGCTGGTGACGGCCATCCAGGCCCGCGGTTCCGTGCTGTTCCACCAGAAGATGTTTGAGTCGCGCCTCTTCTTCGTCGACAAGCTGATCGACATGGGGGCCCAGATCATTCTCTGCGATCCCCACCGGGCCACCGTCATCGGTATGGACCGCCGTACGCCCCTGCGGGGTATCCGGATGACCAGCCCCGACATCCGGGCCGGCGTCAGCCTCCTCATCGCCGCCCTCTCGGCCGAAGGCACCAGCCGGATCGACAACATTTACCAGATCGACCGCGGCTACCAGAATATCGATACCCGTCTGCAGGCCCTCGGGGCCCAGATCGTCCGCGAGGACTAACTTCCCTACATGCTGTTGTATAACATAACCAACAAAATCGAACACGCCGTCCACGATGAGTGGGTAAGCTGGATGCGCCAGTCCTACATCCCCCACGTGATGGAAAGCGGCGTATTCGAGGACTATAAACTGAGCCGCCTGCTGGGCGTAGACGAGTCCGACGGCTTCACCTACGCGCTCCAGTTCACGGTCAGCTCGCGGCCGGCCTTCGACATCTACCAGGAAAAATTCGCCTACGATCACCAGCAGTTGCACGACCGCAAGTTCAAGGGACAGTTCGTGACTTTCCGGTCGGTGCTCGACGTGGTGGATCACGGCAGCTAGATCAGCCCTACTCGATCAGGCCCAGGAGCAGCCAGTCGGCCAGCAGCTGCCGGTTCTGGGGGTTGATGATGCGGTGCTGATCGCTGGCGTTGGCGATATTGGCCAGCTCGATATAGATACTGCTGGGCTTGGTTTCCCGCAGCATGTGCAGGTCGCGCTCGGTGACCGAGCCTTCGTAGCCGCGGCCGGGCCGGTATTGCTCGTACTTGCCGGCGAAGGTGCGCTGGATGCGCTGCGCCGTCTTCTCCCCCACCAGGTCGCCCTCCCCGTAGTACAGGAACACGTCAATGCGCTGACCGCGGTGGCGGCTGTCGACGTGAATGGCGATCATGGTCTGGTCGGTAATGCCCTTGGCCAGGTTCTCCTCGTAGAGCGCGTTGACGATGTCGGAGCGCTGGAAGAGGCGGGCCTTCTGATTGCGGGGCAGGGAGGCACCGCCCCAGACGGTTTCGTCCTTGTCGGGCTTGAGGTAGTTGTCGTCGCGGATGCCGTCGTTCTCGTCGCGGACGATCATGTACGGGGTGCCCCCGTGCTCCAGGATGTTGCGGCAGAGGCGGAGGGCGACGTCGTAGGCGTATTCGTCTTCGGGCAGCTGGTGGTTGCCGCGGCGGCCGACGGCCCCCGGGTCGGGTCCGCCGTGTCCCGAGACGATGTAGAAGATGCGGCCCGCTAGCTCCCGGTCGATGAGGGGCACCTCGGCGTACTTGGGGCCGAAGATGCGGAAGGTCCGCGGCCCGGCGAGGGTAACCTGGTCCGGCACCGCGATCGGATCGCGCTCGGCGGCCCGGTCCTTGAGCCGGTCGATCTCCTCCTGGCTGCCGGCGTTCTCGCCAAGGTTGACGATCTCCGGCTGCAGGGCCGCGGCGACCGAAGCGGAAAAGGAGCAGTGGTCGATGTGGTACGGCAGGTACAGGACGCGGTCCTTTCGGTAGTCGCGGTCGCGGAGCCCGGCGCTCAAGAGCTGTTCGTTGTACTCCTTGATGGCCACGGCCCGGTCCCAGTCGTCGTTGCCGGTCGTGGTCCGGATGCTGGTGCCGTCGTAGGTAAAGATCTCCACGGGAAGCGCGTAGCGGTCGCCCACCATCAGCTTGCTGTTGCTGGTGAGGCGGTTCAGGCGTTTGAATTCATCGATGTTGCAGCCGTGGGCGACCAGGTCGTAGCGGCGCAGGAGAGAGTAGATCCCGTCGCCGCGGCGCGCCTCCACGGTCAGCTGCTGAGCGGACAGCACGGGACCGGTCAGCAGGAGAAGGAGGGGAAGCAGGCGAAACGGCAGGGGCATCAACAACGGTTCAGTAAGTATGGCGGGCGAGGGAAAGCGTAAACGCGGCGGGGGCAAGATAGCGTGGGGCGCAACGTATCTTTGCCCGTCCTATGTCCACGGTACGGCAAATTTATGAACTCCTGCGCTGGGAGCTGCGGCTCGAGTGGCGGGACAAGTACGCGCTGGGCAGCATCTTCCTGTACGTAGTGACCACGGTGGTCATCGTCTACCTGGCCGTGGGCAACGGGCTCGAAGGCCCGGTATTCAACGCCCTATACTGGGTGATCGTTTTCTTCGGCGCCACCGTGGCGGCGGGGCGCAGCTTTCTGCGGGAGGGCGGACGGCGCCACTACTATTACTATACCCTGGCCAGCCCGCTGGCGCTGCTCTTCAGCAAACTGCTCTTTAACGCGGCGGTCATCTGGATGATCGCGGGGCTCACCTTCGTGCTGCTTACCCTGTTCGCTCCGGCGGATGTGGTGACGCGCCCCCTCCCCCTGGTCCTGGGCGTGCTGCTGGGCGGCGTGGGGCTTTCGGCCATTCTTACCTTCGTATCCGCCATCACGGCGCGGGCGGGCGGCAGCGGTACGCTGATGGCCATCCTCTCCTTCCCGCTGGTCATTCCCCTGCTGAAGCTGCTGCTCGACACCGGCCTGTACGCCATCGACGCGGGCAGCAACGACCTCTGGCAACCCATCTACCTTACCCTGGCCGTCGACCTGATCGCCGTGGCGGTGGGCATCGTGCTGTTCCCCTTCGTGTGGCGCGACTGAGCACGTACTACCCGTATCTTTACGTTGTTGTCACGGCAACTGATTTCACCGACACCTCTCCCCCATGACCCGGCTCAGCGTTTTCGACATATACAAGATCGGCGTAGGGCCTTCCTCGTCCCACACCCTCGGTCCCTGGCGTGCCGCCCAGGACTTCGTGACCCACCTGGCGGGTGCGCGGGTGCAGAGTATCTCGGTACAACTCTTCGGCTCGTTGGCCAAGACCGGCGTCGGGCACGGTACCGACCTGGCGGTGGTCCTCGGGCTCCTGGGCCACGATCCCGTTACGGTAGTGACGGCCGATATTCCCCGGCTGATTGAGGAGGTGAAGACGTCCGGTCGCCTTGTGCTCGGCGCACACTCCGTGCCCTTTTCCTTCCGGGAAGACATCGTATTTCAGCCGACCACCCACCCCGGTCACCCCAATACCCTGATCTTCACGGCCCTGACCGAAGCCGGCGAGCTGGTGCGCACTACTTACTTCTCGCTCGGTGGCGGGTTCATCGAGCGCGAGGGGGAGGCCGCGGCGGTGGAGGAGGAGTACGGCTTCGTTCACGACGTCTCCTCGGGCCGCAAAATGATCGAGTTGTCGGCCCATTCCGGCAAGACGGTCACCCGCCTGCTGTACGAGAACGAGCGCTGCATCCGCTCCAGCGCGGAGATCCACGCCCGGATCGAGCGCCTGTTTCAGGTGATGCTCAACTGCGTATACCGGGGCTGCCACACCGACGGCGTACTGCCCGGCGGCCTCAACGTGCGGCGGCGGGCCGCCGCCCTCAACCGCAAGTTGCTGGCCGGCAAGGTATGCCCCGACCGTCAGAGCTGGCTGGCGGCCATCCGGCGGACCACCCGCGACTTCAGCACCGTCAACCAGTGGATCAGCTGCTTCGCCCTCGCGGTCAACGAGGAGAACGCCGCCCTGGGCCGCGTGGTTACCTCCCCCACCAACGGCGCCTCGGGCGTGATCCCCGCCGTCCTCCTGTACCATTACCTGTTCGGCAACTTCGGAGAGGACGACCTGCTCCGTTTCTTCCTGAGCAGCGGCCAGATCGGCGCGCTCTTCAAGCAGGGGGCAACCATCTCCGCGGCCGTCGGCGGCTGTCAGGCGGAAGTGGGCGTAAGCTCGGCCATGGCCGCGGCGGGGCTGACCGAGGTGCTGGGGGGGAGTACCAAGCAAGTGCTGCAGGCCGCCGAAATTGCCATGGAGCACCACCTTGGACTCACCTGCGACCCCATCGGGGGGCTGGTGCAGGTGCCCTGCATCGAGCGCAACGCCATGGGGGCGATGAAGGCAATTACCGCCAGCAACCTCGCCCTGGCGGGCAACGCCAGCGAGGCGGTCGTGCACTTCGATGCCGTCGTGGCTACGATGTGGGAAACCGCCCAGCACATGCACAGCAAGTACAAGGAGACCGCGGAGGGCGGGCTGGCCGTGCACGTTTCCGTCGCCCTGCCGGAGTGCTGAAAATTTAGAATGTAAAATTTTACATTCTAAATTTTACCAGTCGTCAGCAAAGGCCCGGTTGAAGATCTTCTCGTTCAGGTTTTCGAGGATGAAGGCGATGGCCTCATCCTGCACGCTGGCGAGCGTCTGATTGCCGTCGAAGGGGAACGACTCGGTGAAGTTGCTACGCCAGTTTTCGGCATCGGGGTCCCGCAGGTTGGTGTACTCAATGGCAACCACCACCGTCAGGCGGTTCTGCTTGGCGAAGGCGGCCGTCTCGTTGCCGGCGCTCGCGCCTTCCGCGGTCACCTGGAAATCGACCAGCGTACCGCGCAATTCAATGTCCGGATCCTCCTCAGTGACCACAAGGCGCGCCTCATCCCGGACCTTGTCGCGCAGGGATTCCGTAATGTCGAGGGCCAGCGTAGGCGGGGCACTCAGGGCATTATCCTCGAATACGGGGACAAAGGCCCGCTCCACGCCGGCGGGAATGGATATGCCGCGAAAGGTGTAGCAGGCCGTTAGGAGAAGGGTGAGGCAGTAAAGGGTCAGCAGACGCATGGGAAGGAAACGAAAAAATCCCCGCCGGCGTTGCCGCCAGCGGGGATACAAATTTTTGGGATCATAATGTTTGTTACACGCAAAGGTAGAAGGATTCCCGGGATAGAAAAGTCCTAAGCGGCGCTCGCGAGCAACTCGTCCATATCGCGTACCAGAATACGGCCGCGGTTGAAGTAGATCAGGTTCTCCTTGCGGAGCTCGTTGAGGACCAGCGTCACCGTCTGCCGGCTGGTGCAGGTGATGTTGGCGATGTCCTGGTGGGTGAGGCTGTGCTTCAGCAGCATCTCGTACCCCACGCGGCGACCGCGCTCGCTGACGACCTGGTGCAGGAATCCGACGATCCGGCTGCGGGCATCCTTGAATATGAGGTCCTCCAGCTTGTGCTCGGCGGCCATCATACGCTTGCCGAACAGGTTGAGAATGCGGCGGCTCAGGACGGGGTTACCAAAGATGATCCGCTGAAAGTCGGCCACGCGGATGGTGTAGTAATGCACCTCTTCCTTGAGCGACTGGGCCGTCTCGGAGCGGGTGGTCTCACCGACCAGGGAAAGCTCGCCGAAAACGGCTTCCGGGTGGATGAGTTGCTTGATCACCTCCTTACCCTCGTTGCTGTGGGTACTGATCTTGATCGGGCCCTTGGCCAGCAGGTAGATGTGCTCGCTGGCTTCACCGGGCTGGTAGATGACGGAGTAGCGGGGCTTTTTCTTAAACTCCATAGCCTCGCTGAGGCGTTTCTTTTCTTCGTTGCTGAGGCCGTCGAACAGATCGAATTGCTCGAGGAGGTTAATTTTGTTGACAGAATCCATGATTGCACGTTGTGGTTAGGACGAAGACCATTTGGTCTCCCGAGACGCCCGCAGACTTTTGTCTTCGTCCGTCTGTCTGTAGGACACGAAACCAGCCGTCCCCCCCTAAGCAAAAAGCATTTTGTTTCGAAAATTTCTTTCGTCGGGGGGATTGCCCTATCCTATCCGGTCCAATGCCACCCGCTGTAACGCCATAATGCTGAGCGCATCGGTGATCCGACCGTCGCGGGTCATCGCTATGGCTTCGCGCAGGGGGACGCGGCGCAGTCGGAGGTCTTCGGTGTCTTCGGGCTCCGGGGCTTCCTGCCGCAGGTTGCGCGCGGTATAGACCACCCCCCATTCGTCAGTTACGGAATTGCTCAGGTGAAATTCGAAAAGGCGCGTCCACTCCGTTGCGACCAGTCCGGTTTCCTCGCGCAATTCGCGCCGGGCCGTTTCGAGCGGGTCCGTTCCCACCGGGCATCCACCCTCGGGGATCTCCCAGCTGTAGGCATCGAGGGCGTAGCGGTACTGCCCCACCAGCCAGGTATGATCCGTTTCGTCAATCGGCACGACTCCCACCGCGTGATTCTTGTAGCGCACGAGGCCGTAAATTCCGTCGTTTCCCGCCGGGTTGATCACTTCGTGGTGCTCCACGCGGATCCAGGGGTTGTCGTAGCGGACGTCGGTCGACTTGCGGGTCCAGGGATTCGTTTCTTCTGCCATGGCCCAAAAGTAAGCGCCGGGGGCTACAGACGCTCGTAGTTCCGGACGGTCATGGGGCTGTCTACATCTCCCGTATGCCGGGTGGCAATGGGTTCCAGCAGCAGCAACCATACTTCCTCGTCCGGCGCGGTGCGGGGCCGGTGGCGGATTCCCCGGGGCACCACGTACAACTCGCCGGGGTGCAGGACCACGGGGTCCCGGTCCTCGAAATCGATGGTGAGCGTCCCCCGTACCACGTGAAAGAGCTCGTCTTCTTCGGCGTGGTCGTGCCATACGAAGGTCCCCATTACCTTAGCCAGCTTTACGGCCTGCCCGTTGAGCTCCGCTACCACCTTGGGCGACCAGTGGTCGTTGAAGCGGGAAAACTTATCCTCGAGGTTGATTACGGACATGGCTAACTGGTTTGTTGGGGGCCAAGGTAAGCTCACTTGAGGGTATAGCGCGCGCCCACGAACAGCCGTCGGCCCTGGTTGGGGGCAAACACGTAGGAGGGGTCGAAAGTGAGCGCCTGGGGATTGTCGGCCGTAGGCACTACCCCACCCCCGGGCGCGAAGGTCACCTCCTTATCAAAGGGGTCGAAGGCCCGCGCGATACTATTTGCGGGCGGCGTAAAGTTCAGCAGGTTCTTTACTCCCAGGTACACTTCCGGTCCGGAGTCCCATTGCTTAGTGACCTGCAGGTTCTGCAGGCTGAACCACGGCGACCGGCCCGGCCGCTGATCGAGCTCGCCCAGCCGGGGCAGCAGCATGGGTCCGTACAGGTTGCCGGTGTAGTCCACCGACCAGCCCCGCGGCAGGGGCTGACTGATCCGCCATACCGCCGAGGCCGTCTCGGTGAGCAGTTGCCGCCGGCGGCGTCCACCGCTGACGGTATATACGTCCTGTACCGTGAGCCCCAGGTTGGCCGTGGCGCCGGAATTGAGGCTTAGGTCGATCGCGAGGCTCCCACCCCGTGACACGGCGTGCCCGTCCAGGTTGGCGTAGATGATCTGGTTGGGATTGGTTTCGTAATCGGGCAGGATGCGGTTACCGAATCGGGTATACCACAGGCTACCGTCGAAGCTAATAATGCCCGGACCCCAGTCGAAGATCCGCCGGACGTAATTGACGTTGCCGTTCCACGAGGTTTCGGGGCGGAGGGCCTCGGCAAAAACCGTCTCCCGGGCCCCGGTCAGCGCAGCGTGGTCCTCGGTGAAGACGTTGGCTACCCGGTAGCCGTTGCCCACGCTCAGGCGCAGGGTGTGCCCTCCATCGCGACCGGAATACTTGTAGTTCAGGCGGGGCGTCAGGATCATACCGTGGCGATTGTTGTGGTCGAGACGCAGTCCTGTCAGTAGCGTACTGCGTCGGCTGAGGGTCCACTCATCCTGGGCGAACAGCCCCGGCAGGGAGGTACGCGAGGGAGCGTTCGTCACTTCCCCGGCGGTGGCGGGGGTATTGTCGTCGTACCAGGTGTAGCGGTAGGCCGCCCCGAGGAGGAGATCGTGGTTGGTCACGTCGGCGGGGCGGTAGGTGAGCTGGCCGAACCCGATGTACTGGGAACCCAGATAGATCGTACTCCCGTAGGCGCTGTCGTGGTAGTGCCCCGTCAGGCTGTACCGGAATTCCAGGGGGCGGGGCGTCGCGAAAGCGTAAGTGCCAAAGGTCTCCCACCGGTGGGTCTGGATGCTCTCTCCGTAGACCTCCTCCCCACCCCGGTATTCCGGGCCGTAGGCCAGTTGACCGCCCCAGCGGTCCTCGTAGAGGTAGCGTACGGCCACGGTCAGGGCGCGGTGGTCGGGCCGAGTGACGTTCCACTTGGAGAAAACGCTGACGCGGTCCTGCAGGGTGACATCCGTAAACCCGTCTCGGTTATCGTCGCGGGGATTTCCGTAGTGGAAGACGTTCGCCCCGAGCAGGGCGCGGACGCGGGTGCCGAGGTTTCGGGTAAGGCCGAGGTCAAGGTTGGTTTCGCCCCAGCCGGTAGTCATGGCATCGGCCGTAACCCGGGGGCCCGTACCGGGACTGCGGGTGATAACGTTGATGAGCCCCCCCACCGCCTCGGAGCCGTACAGGGTGGAGGCTGGTCCTTTCACTACCTCGACCCGTTCGACCAGGGCCTGGGGGATACCGCTCAGCCCGTAGACGGACGCCAGGCCGCTGACGATCGGCATTCCGTCGATCAGGATCATAGTGTAGGGCCCCTCGAGTCCATTGACGTGGATATCTCCCGTGTTGCAGACGTTGCAGTTGAGCTGGGGGCGGATGCCGTTGACCTGCTGCAGGGACTCGAAGAAGCTCGGCGCGGGATTGGCCGCAAAGTATTCGGCGGTATATACCTCGATCGGTACGGGACTGTTGCTGCGGCTCACGGGTTTCATGGATCCGCTCACCACCACTTGATCGAGCAACTCGCCCCGGGCTTGCAGTACCACGGTCAGCGGCTGTTTTGGGGGCAGGCGCACCGCTTCCTCCACCGGCTGGTACCCGAGGCTGGAAAAGCGCAGGCGGGCAGTATCACCGGACGGTACTTCGATCATAAAGGAACCGTCCGCACCGGTGAGGGTACCCCGGTCCGTACCGGTAACCTGCACCGTAGCCGACTCGATCGGGAGGCCCTCCGCCGTTATGACCAGCCCCGTAATCAATTCCTGCGCCGCCAGGGATGTCCCGAACGGCAACGAACCGAGCAAGGAAAGAACGAGGGCACCCAGCCCCATAGGGGTTGGACTCCCCCACCCCACGGCACCCGCGCGCCGGCGCGAGTAAGCAATGTAAAACATAGATCGATCAGTTAACTAATCATTAAGTTAGCAAAGACTAACTTTGTTTACCAAACTTAATTTCTACTTTCGGTCCATGGCATCACCCACCGTGGAAAACTACCTGAAGGCGATCCTGGCGCTGAGCGGACAGCAGGGAACGGTTACCGTCAGTAACCTGAGCGCAACGCTCGGGGTCAGCAAGCCGTCGGCCAATAGTATGGTCAAGCGGCTGGACGAGCAGGGACTAGTGATCTACGAACGGTACCGGCCGCTGCGGCTTACCGAGGCGGGGAGGCGGCAGGCGGCGCTCATCGTACGGAAGCACCGATTGACGGAAATGTATCTGGTAAAGAAGATGGGTTTCGGCTGGGAAGAGGTCCACCCGATCGCCGAGCAGATCGAGCACATCGACAGTCCGGCCCTCTTCGAGCGGATGGATGAATTACTGGGCTCCCCGCATGCGGATCCCCACGGTTCTCCGATCCCGGACCGGGAGGGCAATCTACGCGAGCAGGGGGGCGACCGGCTGAGTGACTGCGGGGCGGGTACGGCCGTAAAGCTGGTGGGCCTGGATCACAGTACGCCGGACTTCCTGACCTACCTCGACTCCAAGCAACTGAAACTCGGGAGCCTGATTACGGTGGAGGAGGTGGAGGCCTTTGACGGAACGGTCACCCTGTCCTACGCGGGCCGCACGGCGGTCTTGCCGCGCGCGACGGCCGAAAAGCTCTTGGTGGCTAGACAATCTCCTCCTCCCGCTTCCGGTTCTTCCACCAGATAAAGGCGATGGCGCCCACGAGTACGTAGGGCATACCGAGCAGGTAAAGAATCCCCTGGTTGAGCCCTTGTCCTTCCGTACCCCCGTTAGCCAGATTGCTTTCGGCGGTGGCTCGACACATAGGGCACTGGGCCAGCAGATCGGTGCCGCCGGCGAGCAGCAGAACCAGGACGAGGCAAATGGGCAGCAGCTTTTTCATGATAGCGGATTAGGGGTAATAGGTACGGAGCATCAGGTAGACAACCGGACCGGTGATGGCTACGTAGAACCACAGCGGCCATACGTACCGGGCCATGCGGCGGTGGAGCATCCATTTGCCGGCGATCGCCCGTACTGTAGTTAACAAAATAAAGGGTAAAAGGATGCCGGCGAGCGTGATGTGACTGATCAGGATAACGAGATACCAGGGGCGGGTACCGCTCACCGCGACCCGTTCGGCGTCGGACAGCACGCCATCGGCATTGGCATCGCCGAAAAGGACTTCGGGAGTGGTGAAGTGGTAGGCAACGTAGCACAGCAGAAAAATCACCGACAAGCCAAGTGCCACCGCGTTGGCGTTGCGGTGCCGGACGAATTTTCCCTGCTTAACGAAGTACAGAGAAAACAGCAGGGCCACGGCGGTAAGGGCGTTCAGGGCAGCGTTGACGGCGGGCAGGAAGCTCACGTCCCAGTCAATGGGAAGACTCACTTCCCGCATCACGAAGACCAGGATGAGCACAACGGCCGAAAATACGTAGGTAGCCGTCTTGAGCCAGCCTTCGCTTTCCGGATAGGTGGTGAGTTCGGGATGGGGCCGTCCGTTCATGGTTACAGTTCTTTACCGCGGTCGAGGATGATTTCCTTTTTCTGGGGAAGAGGGATGATGAGAGATACGAGCTGGACCAGGCCGATAGTTTCGTCGCGGCGGGCGAGGTCGTAGTGCTTAACGATGGTCAGAGAGCTATCGACCAGGGCCACTACCGGCTGGATGCCGGGAGAGTCGTACGTGCCGAGCGGCAGGCGAAAATTCTCGGCCGTTTGCCCGAACGTCCGCTCGTCGGCGCGGAGAAAGCTGATCATCGGGTCGTCGGGCAGGTTGTAGGTATCGGCGAATGCGTCAGCCGCCCGGCTTGCAGAATCGGCCAGAACGATGGTGGTGAAGTAGAGATTCGGACTATCCTGGAACTGCTGGTACAGGCTGTCGAGCATGTGGCCGTACAGTCGGGTACCTTCCTCCTTGGTCGGATCGAGCCACCCCACTACCGTCATTGCCCCACGCAACTGATCCGGCAGCTGTCCCCGAACCGGCGTAAGGCGGTAGAGGTCGGGCATGGTGCCGTAGTCACCCTGGGTGAGGATCGCGTCCCGACGGTAGTTGGACCCCTGCCGCAGGTACAGGAACGAAATCAGGGGAAACACCACAAGCAATAGCAGCAGGACGCCCGAGTTCAGGAGTTTCTTCTTACCGGTCACGGAATTTGCTTTGTTAGATAACGCGGGGGAAGCGGCACGGATGCGTGACCTCGGAATTATGACGCCCAGGTGAGAAGGCGCCGGCCGGTACGACAAAGGTCCGGGCACGTACCGAGCCCGGACCTTTGCCGTACTGCAATGACGGTATCCGTTTAGCAATCCAGCTCCAGCCGGAGAACGTCATGGGCCAGGCCGACGTCCCCGCCCTGGGGCACCTGCAGGGAGTTCTTGTACAGTACCTTCTCACGCTTTTCGCGCCAGGCATCACCTTCATTGAAGAAGGCGATCAGGGCCCAGATGAGCAGCATGGTGGGTAAGAGTACGGTCATGGCGAGGCCCTTGACCTCGTAGCCCATGTGCATGAACTCGTAAATGATGAAGTACGCCTTATATACCGAAAGGCCGATGATGGCGAGGGAGGCAACGTAAATGAGCGGACGGATACTTTCCGCGAACTCGGCAGCCTTGAGCAGCGAGAGAAGAACTTCCGCAACGGTCACCGCCGCGAGCAAACCCAGCCCTTTCCAGACGGCGCTTTTGGACTCTTCGTAACTAAGGTGTTGTGCCATGGGGAGATAATTTAGACCCGCCGGGCGGGAAGGTATGCGATGGATACGGGGCCGGATACGGCCCGGACAGCTATTAGAGGAGGTAGAATACCAGGAATACGAACACCCATACGAGGTCGACGAAGTGCCAGTACAGGCCAATCTTCTCCACCATCTCGTAGCCGTTCATCCGGGCGACGTAGACGCCACTGCCGGCATTGATGAGGATGATGAGCAGGAAGATAACGCCAGTGGCCACGTGAAAACCGTGGAAGCCGGTAATGCCGAAGAAGAGGGCACCAAAGGCCGAGGGGCCGAACTCCTGGGTACGTACTACCAGGTCGCCGGAGAGCTCGTCGGTCACTACGTACTTGCGGTGGATGAAGGGCTTCGAATCCGGATTTACCGTACCGTCGGCCTGCAGGCCGTCGACCACGTAGCCCGGGTAGTCGCCGGGGGTCGTGGAATAAGAGAAGTGATCCGCGCCTGCGGTGTGCTGGGTGCCGCCGGGATCGGCTTCTTCCTCACCGTGGCTTTCACCCGCCACGTGCAGCAGGTAGGTTTCGCCCTCGACTACTTCCTCCTCGGTGGGTTCGCCGGTTTCAGGATCCAGGTAGAAGCCGTTCTCCGTATAGGTACCGAAGGGGTTGGTGGTGACGGTCATATTTTCCCGCACGATTAGGTTCGTCCATTCCCAGGCCTGGCAACCGAGGAAGCCCGCACCGCCGATAACGGTAAGCAGCATCCAGAAAACCACGCCGCGCTTGTTTTCGCGGGCGCCTTCCTGAACGGCCCGGACCATGGTACCTGAGCTGATGATCAGCAGGAATGACATGAAGGTCACGAAGATGAGCGGTGCCTCATTGTTGGGAAACAACTCGTTGATGCCGAACGGCGCGGTGGCAAATACCTTATCGGGTACCGGCCAGCTGGGGCTGCTGAATCGCAGGGCGCCGTACGAAATCAGGAATCCGGCGAACGTAAAGGCGTCGGACAGCAGAAAGTACCACATCATCAGCTTTCCGTAGGACGTACGGAAAGGCTTGCGGTCGCCGCCCGACCAGTCGTTATTCAGTTCGGGCTTCTGGTCTTCCGCGATGATGATATCCGTATCTCTTTCTTCGGTCATATCGGTGTCGTTGATAAAGTATGAGTGGTAAGCCTAGCGTTGCAGGCTCAGGAAAACGATAAGGTAGATCCACAGCACGTCTACGAAGTGCCAGTAGATGATGGTCAGTTCGAGCCGCAGCTGGCGTGCGGGTGTTCGCCGCAATTTCAGCACGAAAGCAAGAACGAGCGCGACGGCCAGCGCCGCCAGTCCCCCCACTACGTGCAGGGCATGCAGCCAACTGATCGCGTACACGAAATCACCCGCCGGGTTGATCTTGAGCGGAACGCCCTGTGCGGCCAGTTCCTCCCACCCCAGGTACTGCATCACGAGGAAGGCAATACCCAAGACGAAGCTCAGCGAGAGCAAAATCTTGTACGCATTTGCGGCCTCCCGTTTGAAGGCCCCGTATGCAGCGTGCAAAGTTAGGCTACTGACGAGGATGACCAAAGTGTTGACGTAGAAAATGGTTGGGATAGAAAATTCCAACCAGTTTCCCGAGGCGCGACGTACGATGTACGCGCTGGTCAGGGCAATGAACATCATGACCAGGCTCCCCAGTCCGATGTACATGACCATTTTGAGCGGATGCAGCTTGCTGCGGCGGGTTACCGCCGCAAGTTGCTGATCCGCGGTTGTTTGTATTGCACTCATTACATAAAGAATTTACCCGCCCAGTAAGCCGTGAAAACCAGCGGCAGATAGGCGAAGGAAAAGAACATCATCCGGAGTGCCGTCGACCGCTCCGGGCGACGATAAAATTGTACGGCGTAGTAACAGAAAGCGGCCCCGCAAACGACCACGAACCCGGCAGCCCCGGCGGAGGTGATTCCCAGGAGATAGGGAATGACACCCAGCGGAATAAGTGCCGCAGCTGCCAGTACGGCGTCCCGCCCGAGTTGCCGGGCGTCCACCTCGCCATCACGTTCGGGAACCAGCCGGAATCCCGCCTTGCGGTAATCCCTGGCGCCGAGAAAGCCGATAGCGTAAAAGTGGGGTAACTGCCAGAAGAACTGCAGGGTGAAAAGGGTAATCCCCAGGGTCGTGATGGATCCCTCCGCCGCAGCACAGCCGATCAGGGCTGGGAGGGCGCCGGGTACGGCACCTACCGCTACGGCGACGGGGCCTACCCGCTTCAGCGGAGTGTACACGAAGGCGTAGCTCATCAAAGACACCATACCGAGCACGGCCGTCCAGGGGTTGAAGAGTGCCAGCAGGGCAATGCCGCCCAGGCTGGAGAAACCGGCAAGCAGGAGTGCTTCGCTGGTGGACATCCGCCCCTCGGCCAGGGGCCGACGGCGGGTCCGCTCCATCTGCCGGTCGTAATCCTTCTCGAGGATTTCGTTCAGGATATTCGCGGCGGCCGTGGTCAGAAAACCGCCGGCGGTCAGGACCGCGACGGCCCACCAGCTCACTCCGGTACCCGAGAGGGCGACCAGGTAGGCCAGCACCGAAGACAGGACAACGGTAATGGAAAGCCGGAACTTCACCAGAGCCGCCAGATCGGCGAGCCGTGAAGTCTGTTCGGCAACCTCTACCCGACTTGTGGATGATGCTTTCATGGGGAGTAAAAAACAACCCGTAATTCGCGGCGACGGGCCTCACGAATTACGGGTCGCCAAGGGTACGCGCAAGCGCGCACCGGGTAAGAGTTAATTAGTGGTCGGTCGTTTCGCCTTCCATGGTCGGCTGCATCTGGGAGATGTTGTCGATACCGTCTTTGCTGTAGTCATAGGCCCAGCGCTGTACGGTAGGAAGCTTGCCCGGCCAGTTGCCGTGGCCCACCTCGATGGGGGTCGTCCACTCCAGGGTGTTGGCCTGGTAGGGGTTCTTGGTGGTCAGCTTCTTGCCGCGCCAGATGCTCCAGAAGAAGTTGATGACGAACAGCAGCTGGAAACCGAAGGTCAGGATGGCAGCGATCGTGATGAACTTGTTCATACCATCGAAGTGACCGAAGGTCTGGAAGCTGTCGAAGCTGTAGTAGCGGCGCGGTACGCCGGCCATACCGAGGTAGTGCATCGGCCAGAAAACGCAGTACGCACCGATGGTGGTACCCCAGAAGTGGATCTTACCGAGGGTACCGTTCATAAAGCGACCGTACATCTTGGGGAACCAGTGGTAGATGCCCGCGAACATGCCGAAGAAGGCAGCAACCCCCATCACGATGTGGAAGTGAGCAACTACGAAGTAGGTGTCGTGCAGCTGGATGTCGAGCGCGGAGTTACCGAGCCAGATACCCGTAAGACCTCCAGAGATGAACATCGATACGAAGCCGATGGCGAACAGGCTGGCGGGATTGTAGCGGATGTTACCCCCGTACAGCGTGGCGATCCAGTTAAACACCTTAACCGCGGAGGGAACGGCAATGATCAGGGTGAAGATCACGAAGAAGTTGGCAATGAAGGGGTTGATGCCCGACATGAACATGTGGTGAGCCCATACGATGAATGCCAGGAAGGCGATCGCAAGGATCGAAAACACCATCGCCTGGTAGCCGAAGATCGGCTTGCGGCTGTTGACGGCCAATACTTCGGATACGATACCGAAGGCCGGCAGGATGATGATGTACACCTCGGGGTGACCCAGGAACCAGAACAAGTGCTGGTATAGGATCGGGCTACCGCCTACGTGATCGAGCGCCGCACCACCGATGTAGATATCGGAGAGATAGAAGCTGGTACCGATACCACGATCGAGCATCAGCAGGAAGAAGGCGGAGGTAAGTACGGGGAAGGAGAGCAGACCGAGAATGGCCGTCACGAAGAAGGCCCAGATCGGCAGCGGCAGGCGCCACATGCTCATTCCCTTGGTGCGCAGGTTAAGTACCGTGGTGATGTAGTTGATACCCCCCAGCAGCAGGGAGACAACGAGCAGTACCAGCGAGATAGTCCACAGGGTCATACCAGCACCCGAACCGTCCATGGCCTGGGGAAGGGCCGACAGAGGCGGATACGCTACCCAACCGCCGGCGAAAGGGCCGGTGGACAGGAACAGCGAGGCGAACATGATGGTACCGGAAACGAAGAAGAACCAGTAGCTGAGCATGTTCAACAGCGGCGAGGCCATGTCGCGGGCACCAATCATCAGGGGGATCAGCAGGTTGCTGAATGTACCGGACAGACCGGCGGTAAGCACGAAGAAAACCAGGATGGTGCCGTGCATGGTCACCAGGGCGTAGTAGAAGTCCTGAGCCAGGGTTCCTACTCCTTCGGCGTTAACGGTAATCCACTTGCCGAGCAGCGGCTGAAGCCACGCAAGGCTCTCCTCGGGGAAGCCGAGCTGCATCCGGAAGATGAGCGACATTACGGCACCGATGATGGCCCAGAACATTCCCGTGATCAGGAACTGCTTGGCGATCATCTTGTGATCCATGCTGAAAATGTAGTGAGAGATGAAGTTCGACTGATACTTATCCCCGTGGTGGTGCTCGTGGAAGTGATCGTCGTAACCAAATTCCTCAATCAGTGCTTCGTCGCGTTTCAGCGGGGCCGTAATAACTGCTGTAGCCATGGAATTTAGATTGTAGGTATTTCTTTAAAGGATAGCTTACTTGGAGGAGAGAGCCGCATTTTCGGGTATGGCGATCTCTCCTTCTGTAATATACATTTCGATGCCAGAGTTGCGGGATTCCCCGGGGTTTCCACCCATTGTGGTCATCGGCCGACTGGAACCGTAGCCGCGGCTGCGCAGCCGGTCAGCTTCAATGCCGTTTTCAATGAGATAATCCCGTACAGCCTGTGCACGCTGGTCACTGAGGCTGATGTTAGCAGCTTCGTCGGCGGCGTTTCCGGTTTCGTAGCCCATGAGGACGACACCGGCATTCTCGTTGCGCTCCAGGTAGGAAAGCAGATCGTCTAGCTGGTACTCGGAATCTCCGCCAAGGGTAGCCGTACCTTCCTCGAAGGTCACGTAATCCAGGGTAAGGTAGTTGTCCTCGTCGCTCGAAGTGCCCATCGCGGTGGATACCGCCTGATTGAAGTCGGTGCGGCGCTGCTTGACGTCGGCCATGAACATGGGATCGTCCTTGGTGCCCTTTACGCTGGTTTCATAGTACGACTCCTGCTGTGCGTACCAGGTGTCGAAATCATCCTGCTCGAGGATGTTGACGGTACGCGCCATGGAATAGTGGCCGATGCCACAGAGCTCGGCGCAGGCCAGTTCGAAATTGCGGGTCTCCCAGAGTTGCTTGCCTTCCGTTTCCGGGTCGGGCAGCTGGTACTCGGGGTATTCAGAAAGACCCTTCCGCCACTCCTTGGTAGTGGTGCGGGGGGTGAAGACGAAATAGGTGGGCAGGCCGGGAACAGCGTCCATCTTGACGCGGAACTGGGGCAGGTAGAAATCGTGAAGGACGTCCTGGGCGGTGATCCGCACGCGGACCTTCTGATCGACGGGAAGCGTAACGTCGTTGATCTGAATATCGTCCCAGCTCTTCGGGTCGGTGTAGTCTACGCCCAGGGGGTTGGCACCCGTGATCAGGCGAAAGTCCTTGCGGCCCAGCAGACCGTCGGGTCCGGGGTAGCGCATGGCCCAGGCAAACTGGTAGCCGGTGGCCTCGATCTCCATGTAGTTGTCGTCGTCGCCTACGTCGCTCATGATGGTGTTCCAGGCATCCAGTCCACCGACCACCAGAAAGGTCATTACGATGGCGGGGATACCCGTCCAGACCAGCTCCACCGTATTGTTGTGGCTCAGGTACTGCGCCTTGTGGCCTTTGCGGCTGCGGAACTTGTAGGCGTAGTAGAACAGGGCAATGTGGGTGAGGATGTAGGCGGAGTAGGTGACGCCGAGCGTCCACTTCATCATGCTGTCGATTTCGGCACCGTGCTCCGAAGCGGAGGCATTGGGACCGAATCCGAGGATGTAGTTTTTGTAGTAGAGCGCGGAGGCACTGGTGATTACCAGCAGGGCGATCATGAAGAACATGAGCCCCCGACCGGTAGCGGCCGTGGCTTTTGCTTCCACTTCCTCGCTGCCGCGCAGGCGCTGGGCCAGGTCACGGACCCGGGCCACCTGCACGATGATGAGCAGGAGGAGCGCAATGCAAAGTAAGACGATCAACGTAGTCATTCCGGTTAATTAGCTTCGTTCGTACCACAGACCGGCGTTTCCGGCAGCAGCTGTAAAGTTAACGAGTGGTAAGATTCTTGGTTACGCCCGAACACACTGTTTAGACTGAGTCTAGACAAGTGCCTAGGTGTGGTGGTGGATACTTTCCTCCAGGTAGGGGTCGTGCTTGGGTACCAGGCGGTAACGCGCCAACTGAGAGAGGACGAAGTAGAGGAAGCCACCCAGGAACCCTAGGAAGATACCGATTTCCAGCAAGCCGGGAAGGGTGAAGCCCGATTTATAGCCCAGCGTATGCAGTGCTTCGCTGTGCCCACCGGCTACTTCAAGGTGACCCTGCATTTCGGTTTCTTCGACGTTCTCCTCCTGGATAAACTTGTTGGGTTCGAAGACATCAGCATCCGTGCGGTCGGCCGCGGTGGCCAGGGCCTGCGTTCCGGTGCTCCGGGTCTCGGGGGTACCGCCGCGGAATTCGTTCGCTACCGGAATACCGCTGTCCGTCTCCGAGGCATCGAAGTGGACGTTGTCGTTGTCAAACGAGTCATCGGTACCTGCGGTCTGCTCCAGGTTGTCCCCCTCGCTGACAACCTCCCCCGCCGCAAGGGCGGCGGTCTCGTCGCCGTCGTGGCCTTCGGCGTGCTGATCGTGTCCCATCACCGCCGTATCCTCACCATGGGCCTCACCCACGCCGTGGCCGCCCTCGTGGGCTTCCATTTCGATCAGCGTCAGGCGGGCACCGGGCTTGATCATGTTGAAAAAGTCGAGCCAGTGGCCGAAGAAGACCAGGGCCGAGGCAAAGAAAAGGGTACCCATCTTGCGCTTGGTGTCGTTCCGCATCAGGATGAGGAAGGGCAGTACGAAGTTGATGCCTAGGTTGGCCCAGAACAGGACGGGATAATTGTCCATCCGCTCCCGGAAGTAGATCGTCTCCTCCCCTACGTTGGCGTACCAGATGAGCATGAACTGGCTGAACCAGAGGTACGTCCAGAAGATCGAGATCGCGAAGAGGTACTTGCCCAGGTCGTGGAAGTGCTCGGCGTTGACCCCCGGGTAGTAGCCACGGCTCTTCAGGTAGATAAGCAGCATGATCGTCAGGGCAGTCATGGCTACAAACAGCGAAGCGGAAGCATACCAGGCGAACATCGTGGAGTACCAGTGGCTGTCGATCGACATGATCCACTGCCAGATCAGGGCGGCACTGGTGAAGCCGAAGATCGGAAGGAAGATCGCGGCGTATACCTTGTACTTGCGGAAGTAGCTGAAGGTACTGTCCTTATCGTCGGCGTCTTCGGCCAGGCTCAGGTTGCGGATCTTGCCGAGCAGGAAGTACCACAGTCCTACAAATCCGATGGTTCCGAAGGTGTACCAGTACTTATTGAGGAAAGAAGATTTGTGGGTCAGGATCGCGTCCTCCATCACAGCGGCCTCGTCGTTCCAGTGGTACAGGTGGTGACTGTGCAGCCAGAGACCTACGATGATCACGCCCATCAGGAAGAGTCCCGGCAGCAGAAAGGAAGAGAAGCTTTCCCACACGCGCTTGAACTGGACGAACCAGCCGGCATAGGCGGTCGTAAAGGCGGCCAGCGCAAAACCGGCGATAGCCCCGATGCCCAGGAAGAACACGGTGTTGTGGAGGAAATTGGTCCAGAACCGCATGTGGTGGCCTTCGCCGCCGTCCACGAAGTAGCTGATGATCAAGCACACCAGGCCCACGCCCATGAGGGCTAGGTTAGTGGTCTTGGCGCGGGAAGAGAATACAAAGTTCTCCATGGGGAGTATTCGGTTTTGCGGAGCCTGAGCGCCGCCAATGGGAAGTTGCTTTATTTCTTGCGGAGCGTGGGGCTGGTCGTACCCCCCCCGGCGTCGGTCATCAGTTCGCCATCTTCGGCGGCCGGAGCTTGCTGGGCCAGTGGATCGATCTCACCGGAGGGCGTACCTACCGCGGGATTGAAGGTATTGACCGTCGGGCTGTACTCGGTGCCCGTCTCCTTGGCCTGTAGCGTACGGATGAAGTGGATCACCTGCCAGCGCTCCTCGTAGTTCATCTTATCGGCGTAGGCCCCCATGACGTTGTAGCCATACATGATGGCGTGGTAGTACCGGCCGTTGGAGGCTTCGAGGAATTCCGGGCGCAGGAAGCTCGCGGGTGCTGCGGGATATTTCGCCTGGGGGTTCTTGTCGGTATCGTAGATGTAGCCCAGTCCGTCACCGGCCTCGCCGTGGCAGATGGCGCAGAAGATGCCGTACAGGTTGGCGCCGGTGGCGAGTCCCGCTTCCGTGATGGGGAAGGGGTTGGTGGAGTTGTCGGCCAGGGCGGCTTCCCGTCCTTCCGGCGTGTCGTCGTAGTAGTACGGGACGTGGCCGTTGGTGGGGATGGCAATGGCGTTCATATGGTCTCCGTCGACGATGCTGCCACGCATGCTTTCGGCCTCGTCGAGGTTGGTGGGCGGCTGCATGCCGGGCGTGTAGCTGCCGGCGTATCCGCGGGGTACGGTGCCCTCTACGGTGTACTTGGGGTAGGCCAACTCTCCGAGTTTGACGGTAGACCGGTCATTCCAGGTATTGTAGTAGTAGTAGTTGTACGTGTTCGCCTCCATAGCCACCGAGTGTGCCATATCGGGCATGTACTCGCTGCCGGTGAACTCGCCCTCGGCGTCGCTGCAGGCGGTAAGGACCACCGCAAGGCCGAGCGTCAGGATCAGGTTATGCAATTTCATGCTGAAGGGTTTAGTGGTAGCGCCCGATTAGGCCGCTACCGTTTTTTGGTGCACGGTCTCCACGCCGGTACGGCTGAAGTATTCGCGCAGCTGGTCCACTTCCGAACGGCTGCGTTCGGTGACGTCGAAGGCAATACAGAACTTGTCGTCGGTAATGCGGTCGTGCAGGCGACGCGGCTCGGCGCCGGGGCCCAGGCCGTTGATGATGTAGAACACCGTCACCATACCTACCGCCGAAAAGAGGACGGTGAGCTCGAAGGTGATCGGAATGAAGGCCGGTACCGACCAGTACGGCTTACCGCCGAAGATGATCGGCCAGTCGCGGGTGAAGACCCACGTCATGAAACCGAAGCCAAAGAGACAGCCGATCGTACCGAATACGAAGCCGGCGATGTGCAGGCGGCTTTCCTCAAGTCCCAGCAGGGGATCCAGGCCGTGGACCGGGAAGGGCGTGTATACGTCGTCGATGTCCAGGTGGTCAGCGTTGGCCGCCTTTACGGCATCCAGGAGTTTCACCTCGTCGTCGTAAAGTCCGAAGAGGATATCGCGCTGGCCGGCGGATACGAAGTCCTGGTTGGGCTTCACTGCACCCGCGTCCCCGCCGTCTCGTTCTATTCTGATTGTTGCCATGGTATAATTCGCGTTAAGCGGCTTAGTCTAGGGGTTTGTCGTCTTCTCCGTCGATATCGACCGTTCCGCCGGCCGGGATGTCGTTGACCTCCGGACGGGTGGTCTTGCCGTGGGCCGGGGCGGTGCCTCCCTTGACGGGATGGGGCGTGTGGGGGGTACCGGCATGGGCGTGTGCCAGCGCATTGGGACCGATGTACTGGTCGCCGGCCGTCTTCAGGATACTCTTGATTTCCGCGATGGCGACCACCGGAGCGACCCGGGTGAAGATGAGGAAGAGCGTGAAGAAGAGACCGATCGTACCGATGAAGATGCAGATCTCTACCCAGGTAGGCACGTAGTAGCTCCAGCTGGAGGGCAGGTAGTCCCGCGCCAGGGTGGTGGCGATGATGACGAAGCGCTCGAACCACATACCGATGTTGATGAAGATCGACATGAAGAAGGTCCAGAAGAGGCTGGTGCGCAGGCGGCGGCTCCAGAAAATCTGGGGCGATACCACGTTACACAGCATCATGCCGATGTAGCTCCAGTAGTAGGGACCGAGGACGCGGTTGAGGAAGGCGAACTGCTCGTAAATGTAGCCGGAGTACCATGCGATAAAGAGCTCGGTGAGGTACGCCACGCCGACGATGGAGCCGGTCAGCAGGATCACCTTGTTCATCGACTCGATGTGTTCAATGGTGATGTAGTCCTCCAGGTGCAGCACCTTACGGGCGATCAGCATCAGGGTAAGTACCATCGCGAAGCCCGAGAAGATAGCTCCCGCCACGAAGTAGGGAGGGAAGATCGTGGTATGCCAGCCCGGAATGACCGAGGTAGCAAAGTCAAAGGATACGATGGTGTGTACCGAAAGTACCAGGGGCGTAGCCAGACCGGCCAGAATGAGGGAGAGGCTCTCCCACCGCTGCCAGTGCTTGGCCGAACCGTTCCAGCCGAAGCTAACGACGCTGTAGATCTTCTTGCGCAGGCCCACGGCGCGGTCGCGGACCGTAGCGAGGTCAGGAACCAGACCGGCGTACCAGAACAGCAGCGATACCGTGAAGTAGGTCGAGATCGCGAATACGTCCCAGAGCAGCGGGCTGTTGAAGTTCACCCACAATGGACCCCGGGTATTGGGGTACGGGAAGATGAAGATCGCCAGCCACAGGCGGCCCATGTGAATGAGCGGGAACTGACCGGCGCACATGACGGCGAAGATCGTCATGGCTTCCGCGGCCCGGTTTACGCCCGTCCGCCACTTCTGGCGGAAAAGGAGGAGGATCGCGGAGATCAGCGTTCCGGCGTGACCGATACCGACCCACCACACGAAGTTGGTAATGTCCCAACCCCAGTTGATGGTTCGGTTCAGGTTCCAGGAGCCGATACCGATCCAGATCGTCCAGGCCACGCTGAAGGCGAACAGCCCCAGACATATGACCGAGATGATGAAGGTGACCACCCACGACAGCGAAGGCGCCGTCTCCGTTGGCCGGCAGATGTCCTCCGTGATCTGATGGTAGGTCTTGTGACCCGTGATCAGCGGCTGGCGAACCGGTGCTATATGTCCACTCATAGGGATGTGCAATTTTCGATTTACGGGCTGTTGGTCCGGAAGCCCCGGCAGCTAAAGCAAATCGGTTCAGTTGTTGTTGCGGGTTCTTAATTTAAATCGAAGAAGCTGACCGTCAGTCCGTTGACCGGGGCCGGCGTGCTTCGTTCGTATCAGGCTTCGAGCTCGGGGACCGGGTTATGCACGCGGGCGGCGTAAAAGACCGAGGACTGGGTGTTCGTTTCCTCGAGGACGAGGTAGTTCAGCGGGTTGTCCAGCTTCTGCCGTACGTCTCCGTTGGTGTGGTTGCGGTCACCGAAGGTGATCGCGCCGGTGGGACAGGCGGTCTGGCAGGCCGTGCGTACATCGGAGTCGCGCAGCGCGCGCTTCTCGATCTTGGCGGTCAGCTTACCGGCCTGCAGGCGCTGGGCACAGAAGCTACACTTCTCGATGACGCCGCGGCTGCGGACGGTCACGTCGGGGTTCAGCACCATACGGGTGAGGTTGTCGGCACCGAAGGGCAGTTCCTCGTCGGCGACCTCGGGCTCGTTGCTGCTGAAGAGGTCGGCCGTAGTGAAGTCGAGCCAGTTGAAGCGCCGCACCTTGTAGGGACAGTTATTGGCGCAGTAGCGGGTACCGATACACCGGTTGTAGATCATCTGGTTG
Source organism: Lewinella sp. IMCC34183 (assembly GCF_003390915.1). Taxonomy (GTDB): domain Bacteria; phylum Bacteroidota; class Bacteroidia; order Chitinophagales; family Saprospiraceae; genus Neolewinella. The sequence continues at coordinate 718,298 of NZ_QMEM01000001.1, forward strand.
GCCCCCTCGTCGCTGTGCTGGGTAGCGTTTACCGGACATACGTTCTCGCAGGGTGCGTTGTCGCAGTGCTGGCACATCATAGGCTGGTAAACGGCGCGGGGGTTTTCCACGTCGCCGTAAAAGTAGCGGTCGATGCGCAGCCACTTCATTTCGTGGTGGCGCCAGACTTCATACTTACCGACGATGGGGACGTTATTCTCCGCCACACAGGCTACTTCACAGGCGGCACAGCCGATACAAGCGTTGAGGTCCACGTGCATCGCCCACCAGTGACCCTGGCTGTAGATGTCCTTGGCGTACTCCTCGTAGGGGTACAGCGTCTGCTCGTTCAGGTGCTGAGCTTCGGCGCGGCGCTCGGCGATCTCCTCCCGGAGGGCGGGCAGGTCTTCCATCGTTCCCTGGAAGATGATCGAGCGATCCGTCAGGCCGCCCTGCATACCCTCGCCGATCTCCATTACGGTAGCTTCGTCGACGTGGAAGGGCTCCAGGTACTCGCGCTGTTCCTCGGTGAGCTCCCCGGCGATGGTTTCCCGGTCGCTGGTCAGCTTGTTGTAGTAGACCGTACCGTTCTCGTTCTGGGTCGTAAGGCCCATCGTATGGTGGTACTGCACGCTGGCGAACTCGTGCTCGGTGGCGACGCGGTCGGACACCGTGGCGCTGGTGGCGTAGTACTGGATGTAGCCATCGCCGTCTACGGTCAGCCAGGGGTATACGTTGACACCGACTCCCTGTCCGATTTCACGACCGGGGTCACCCACCATGCTGCGGCCGTAACCGATGGCGAGTCCTAGGGTTCCGGGCAGTTGACCGAACTGACGCACGGCCGTAATGGTCGCGGGGTTATCGGCAGCGTCGCCTACCGTAAGCTCGACGATGTCGGCCTTTCCTTTGTATTCCTCTTCGTTCAGCCCCTTGAAAGCGGTGTAGCGGTTACCCTCCACCCAAGTTACGGGGATGGTCAGGTAGTTGCCCCAGACCGTACGGGTAACGGGGTCGGGCAGCTCCTGCAGCCAGGGGTTACCGGCGTAGGTGCCGTTGCCGATGTTGACCGTTTCAAAAAAGGTGATCTCGTTTTCGCCGCCGGCTTCGCTGCCGATGCGCCGTGCGGCATCCGATGCGTCAAAGTCATCTACCGAACGCGCCGTAATGGCCGTACCGGTGGCGGGGGGCTGCTGCGGGGAGCCGTCCTCTTCCATCGTCTCCGCAGGCGCGGCCGCGGGAGCGGTGGTTCCGCCGTAGCCGAGGCCGAGGTCCTGGATACCACCCGTAGCGTTGCTGTTAAAAACACCGTCGTGGAGGGCACTGTCCCAGAAGGCCTGGAAGGAGGCGAACCGCGTCTGGTTGGGGAAAGCGGTTTCCCGCCAGTTATTCATTACGTACTGCATGTACGGCTGGTCGGCGGCGGCGTCGTATCGCTGGTTCTCACCGGACCAGATCAGCAGGCTTTCGGCCTCCTGCCGCGTACCGAACCGGTTGACGCTGGCAAAAATCGGCACGATAGCGGGCTGGATCAGGGAGTAGACCCCCTGGATAGCCTCGGCGTCGCCCCAGCTCTCCAGGTAGTGGTTCGTGGGGGTGACGTATTCGCAGTAGGGAGTGGTGTCGTTGGCCACGCTGCCCATGGAGATCGCGAGGATGCGGCGGAAGCCGGCCCGGATCGGGTCGCCGTCCACTACGCTGGGATCCAGTCCGGGGTCATTCTCGTCGTTGACGTCGGCCTGTTCGCTGCGGTCGCCGACCTCGTCGGCGTCGAGCGCGGTGCCGTTGCCTACCTGGTTCCAGTTCGGGTCGTTGCGGCGCATCACTTCGGTGAAGCGGGCGGCGAAGGGGTTATCGTAGGCGGGGTTGGCACCGTCGAAGACAATGACGGCGTCGACCTGGCCGGCCTCCAGCTCGTCCACGAAGCGGGCGAGGTCCTGGTCGCTACCCTGCCGCTGGTAACTCCAGCGGTTGGTTTCGATGGTGCTGCCGTAGCTGCCGATCGCGCGGTTGATCGCTATACAGAGCTGCTGCTCGTAGAGGTTGTTGCTACCGGAGACTACGAGACCGGCACCGTTGGACTGCTGAAGCTCCCGGGCCACGGCGCGAATCTTGGCCGTAACGGCCGCGTCGAGGTTCGTGGAACCGCCGCCGCTGCCGGTTACCGCCTGGTAGAGGGCGAGCAGCGCCTGACCCTGCTGGCTGGGCTTGACCATGATCCGGTTGTCAGCGTTGGAGCCGGTGAGGCTCATGTGGCTCTCGACCTGGATGTGGCGCGACATGCGGCCCGTATTGGCGCGGCGGCCGGTGGCGTACTGCCGGGCGTACTCAACGGGCGAGATCCAGGTACCGAGGAAGTCACAGTTGAAACCGACGATAACGTTGGCGTTATCGAAGCGGTAGTGGGGCACTGCACGGACGCCGAAGGCGGAATCGTGGGCATCGAGGAGCGCCGAAGAGGACACCGGATCGTACTGGACGAGCACGGTGTTGCCGGGCATCCGGTTCTTGAAGTCGCGGATGGAGGCCTTCAGCGAAGGGCTTAGGATGGTATGGGAAACGATACGGATTTCGCGGGCGTCGCGGAGCCGGTCGCCGATCTCGGCGTCGAATTCTTCCCAGCTGGTGTTGTCGGCGTACTTGCGGGCGCGCTCGACCTGTCCGCCGCGGAGGCGGTAGGGTCCGTCAAAGCGGCTTGTGTCGTACATGGAGAGGACGCTGGCCTGCGCGCGGGCGCTGGTACCCCCCTCGGTGATGGGGCTCATGGAGTTGCCCTCGATCTTGATGGGACGTCCCTCGCGGGTCTTCACCAGCACGGGAACGTAGTCGCCGCCCTGTACGAAGGTGGAAGCGAAATAGGTGGCTACGCCGGGCACGATAGTATCGGGCTTGGAGACGTAGGGGATGGCTTTACGGACCGGAATATCACAGCTCGCGATGGTAGCGGCCGTCATGCCGAAGCCGAGGTACTTGAGGAAATCGCGCCGGCTGGCTTCCAGACGGGGGTTCTCAAGCTGCTGCTGCTGGGCGACTTCGCCGTCGGTGGCCGCCCGGTATTCGGGGGTATCCGCTAACTGGTCGGTTCCTATCCAGACGTTGTTGACTTGCTTCTTCATGCAACTTTGCTTTGGGTGGGGAGGGCTTCCCGCACACCGGGATGCCGCCGGGGGCGGCGATTTTGGAAAGATATTCTTAGTAGTGGCAGCGCTGACAGTTCAGGCCTCCGACGTCCTCTACGGTGACTCCGTCGCGGGTGCCCTCGTCGAGCTCCTCGTGGTAGAGTTTGTATGAATCGTAGTACGGGTTGTCGTTGAACTGTACCTGCGTTTCGCGGTGGCAGTTGATACACCAGCCCATGCTTAGGGGGCTGTACTGGTACACGACCTCCATCTCCTCTACGGGCCCGTGGCAGTTCTGGCACTTGAGTTTGCCGACCGTCACGTGCTGAGCATGGTTGAAGTAAGCATGGTCGGGCAGGTTATGGATGCGGTTCCACTCGATGGGGCCGGGAACGCGATCGTCGTCGGTGTATTCGTTGGTCAGGGCGGCGTAGATACCGTCCCACTGCTCCTCGACCACGTTTTCTACCTCGTCGATGTCGCCGCCTTCGCTGATGTACTTGTCGGCAATCCACTTGCTGTAGATCCGGCGGGCCTGATCGTTGGTCATCTTGTCGTAGTTCGAGATGTAGGCACCCTCGGTGGGGTCCCAACCTACCGAAGCGAAGATCTTGGTGATCTCGGCGGTTCCGTACTGGCTACCGTAGTTGATGGCCCGGTGACAGTTCATACAGGTATTGACGGCCGGGATTACCGAGTGCTTGGAGCGCCGGGCACCGTCGTGGCAGTACTGGCATTCAATCTTGTGGATGCCGGCGTGCGTCTCGTGGCTGAACTTGATGGGCTGCTCGGGCTGGTAGTCCTGCTGCCGGCCCAAGTCGATGGCGTGGTTGACGGTGGTGTAACCGCCGAAGACGACGAAAGCGAAGATCACGAAGGCGATCATGCCGCGGCTGGTCAGGATCTGCGCCAGGGTACGCCGCGTGGCGGGGGCCGATCCTTCGGAGGTCTCGACCATGTACTGCAGGTTACTGGTCACGCGGGCCAGGATCAGCGACAGTAGAATGAGCGCACCACCAAGAACGACGAACAGCCAAGTGTTGTCGGTTTCTTCTTCCGTACTGACGACGGCGGGGCCGTTCGTGACGCCGGCGGGGTTGTAACTACCGGTGTACACGCCGTTGATGTAGGCCAGGAGGTTTTCTACGTCGCTGTCGCTCAGGTTCGTGTAGTTCGACATCTTCGTCGGCTTCCACTGCGACCATACGGCAAGGGCGCGGGCACTTTCGCCCGATCCGATCAGCTTCTGTGAGTTCTGCACCCAGCGGTAGAGGTGCTCGCGGGGCTCACCGGCCCAGCGTTCCTGTACGCCGCCGAGGGCGGGACCGGTCATGTTGTCCTTCATGCTGGCCGCGTGGCACGATCCACAGATGTTGGCTTTCCACAGGGCGGCACCGAGGGCGGGGTCGCCCTGGCCGGCGGCAACCGGCGCGGCAGCGGCGGCCGGAGTGGCGGCGGAATCGGCCGCGGCCGTAGCAACGGGATCGCCGTCAGCGACCGAAGCGGCGGTGGGGGCAGCAGATTGATCCGCCTGGGCCGACAATCCGCCCGCGAGTAGCAGGAAGACGCAGAGCAGCAGAAGCGACGAGAAGGTTTTGGTTAAATATGTCATTATACGGTTGACATTTAAGGGATTGCGGGTCGGCCCCATCAAGGGCCTTTCCGCTGGTCGGGCAAAGATACTTTGGTGACAATTCTTGGACAAACTTAGGTCAATGGGTATCCCTTATTTAGATTTCGTCTACGCAATTGACCGAAATTTGCTCCGTTTCGGGATGATTTTCCCCGAAATCCGGTTTCGGGCGGTACACAGCCTTCATGATATGGTACACCGACGGAGCATGGGCAACGCGTGACGGGCCGCCCGAAGCGCAGACTGCTGTTCGTGCCCCGACGACAGACCGTACCCGAACACCTACCTGTCCAGCGTATCCCACGCACCGTAGTAGGTCATCCCCTGAAGAAACCCGGAAGTCTCTCCCCCACCCCTTCCCGCTACTCCACAGCGGCCCGAAATGCCTCCGCGAATTCGGTCATCACCCGCTCGGGGGCCCGGGGCAGCGCGTAGCTCCGCGCAAAGGTGGTCAGCACCCGACCGGTAGCCGGGTCGATCAGCGAGGCAGAAAAGGAGTTTAGCGCCAATGCCTCTCCCGTGCTGGCATACCGCAGCAGGAGATCGCTGGAAGGTTCGTCGTAAAGTTGGCGTACCACCGGCTCCGTTCCGAGGCGGTAACCGGTCGTGTCTCCCTGGCCGTACGGGAGTCGGGCGGCCGCGACGGTCCCGGTCAGTTCACCGGAGGCCACTACCGTGAGCCCGCAACCGGCCAGCGCCTGCTCGACAAAGGACTGGAGCGATTGATCGAAATCGGCGGTCACCACCTTGACCGTAGCGCCGGCCGGCACGGAAAAAGCAGCCATGCCGGTATCGGGGGCCGTCACGTTGTGAACGGCCAGCGCCGCGAGGCAGGACGTCAGCGACAGGGATACACCAAACAGGGAAACGAGGAAAAGAGCCTTCATAGCCGGGATTTGCGTAAAGCTACCCGTCATCACTCCTTCCAACCGTTACCACGGCGTTAAAGCCCGCCCCCGTCAGGGATTACTAGCGGGCTCCGCACCTGCGCTTCCCCGCAAAAAAAGTCCCCGGCCGAGGGGCCGGGGACGCAGAATGGAATTCATTCAAAAATCGGGAAAACACTATCTGGCCGCGGAGGAGGTAAACTCGAGTAGGGCCCGGTCGGGATGCTGACGGATTTCGCTCTTAACGTCAAGCATCATCGTGTTACCGTTCTCCCGGGTATACGGTGGCCAGGTGGGCAGGCCTTCTGCGTTAGGATTGCCCGTGCGGGCGAAATTGATCCATGCCTGGCTGACCCGGTCGGCCAGCGCCTGGGCATCGACCCCACCCCCGGTCATCTGGTTGGCACGCTGGATATTGTCAAAGACGAAGGGGATCTCCATGCAGTGCAGGGCCTTATACTTTCCATCCAGTACGGGCGACTGCCAGGTAAAGAGGTACATGTACACCGGCGCCCCGCCGGAAACCGCCGACTTCAGGTTGGCCTGGTGTACGGCACCGGGGCGGAACATCATGTCTACGTCGATGCGGTCACTGGGCCGGGTATCGTCGGGATAGGCCTCGCGGACGGCATCGAGGAAAGCCTCGGCTTTCTGGCCGTACTGGTTATTGAGGTAGGTGTCGATCTCTTCCTCGCTGGCGTCGCTCAGGCCACTACGCAGGGAGGGCATGAACTCGTTCTTGACCGTACCGATGAGCAGGGGCACGTCCTTGGAGAGGGCGAGTGCCTCGTCGGACATAAATTGGTACGGAAGCACCTTGCCGTCGACGCTGGGTCCCCAGCTGAGTCCGAAGGCGGGAATGTCCTGGCCTTCGGCGCGCATTTTGTCGGAGGCTTTTTTCAGGGCACGCTGACCGGCGGCTACCAGGGTGTCGTAGGGAACGTTCTGAATGTCGTCGATACTGGAGGCGTCGAGCCCCAGTTCGGCTACCGTGGCGGCCCCGATGGCCCGAGTCATTTCTTTGGTAGGCGAAGCGGAGCGGAACGCACCGCTCTGGTTGACGGCCTTGTGGAACAGCCCCTGGGCCGCGGGCATGGCCATGAGAGTATTGACCTTGGCCCCGCCACCGGACTGTCCGAAGATCATGACGTTGTCGGGATCACCGCCAAAGTTTTCGATGTTGTCGCGTACCCACTCCAGGGCCAGCTGCATATCGACGATGCTGTTGTTGGCGGAGGTAGCGTACTGCTCACCGTAGGCGCTCAGGTCGAGAAAACCGAGAATATTGAGGCGGTGGTTGATGGAGACGACGACCACGTCGCCCTTGCGGGACAGGTTTTCCCCGTAGTAGCTGGGCAGTTCCTGGGAGGAGCCGGCCGCGAAGCCGCCGCCGTGGATCCAGAAGAGTACCGGGCGCTTTTTGCCGTCGTTGATCTCCGGCGTCCATACGTTCAGGACCAGGCAGTCTTCGTTCGGGTAGCCCCAACTGTGGTCGAATACGAATTCGGACTCGTCCTGGACGACGGTCGTCTCATTCATCAGCGGGGAAACCGGCCCCCAGGTCATGGAGCTGCGCACGCCCTCCCAGGGTTCGGGCTTGGTGGCCGTCTCGAAGCGACCGGCCTGTCCGTAGGGGATGCCCTTGTACGTATATATACCGTCGGACACATACCCGCGGACCTTGCCGGCTTCGGTATCGGTTACGGCTACGTCCATTCCTGTTTCCAACTGAGCGTGGAGGGCTGCGTGGAAGAACAGTCCTGAGAACAGGAGAAAGTATTTAAGATTCTGCATGACTACTGATTTAGAAGAGTTAAGTCCCGGCCCGGATCAGTCGGCCGAGTAGACGCGGTCCAGAATGGGGAAGCGTGCGTCGTTGTCGGCGGCCTTACTGCCACTGGTTACGTCGATGTGCATGACAGGCGGAGTTGGATCGCCCGCCTCCGTGGCGGGCCACTGCGGTAGGTCCTTTCCGTTGGGGTCGCCGGTCTTGATGAAGTTGGCGAAGTAGGCTTTCATGGTCTTGGACACCTGGTAGTCCTCCGCCGTCCAGGCGTAGTCGTCGACGAGGGGGAGGTTGCCGAGGCAGTATTCTATCTCACTGGCGTGCGGAGCACCGACCGGGCGGGGCGGCGGGGGTGCATCGGCCGAGCGTTCCACGGTGCCCCCGGCGAGGGCGGCTATGCGGTTCTGGTCGCGCAACTCGGGCCGGATGCGGGTAAAGAGGTAGCGATACACCGGTGCCTTGCCATTCTTTCGCTGCAGGTCAAACCACTTCCAGGTACTGTACACGATGAAGCGGTCGGAGGCCAGGTTGGTAGCCGACAGCTCGATCTCCTGCTCCGTACCGGCGGGCATGACGGCCAGCAGTTCCCCCCCGGCCTCCGGGAAGGCGCGGGTGACCGCCGCGGCGAAATCGCCGGAGGTATAGGGCTGGCCCTGCATCAATGCCCCGCCGGGAATCTCGGCGGAGTTCCAGCCCACCAGCAGGGGTACCTGCGCCTGCTGCCCGGCGGCGAAGATCTCCGGCAGGGTCGCGGGCAGGAAGTGGCCATCGACCACCAGGGGGAAGCCGAAGCGCCGCGAATCGACGTAGAGCTGATAGACATCGCGGGTGCTAAGCTCGCGGAGTTCCTGCAGGGAAGTGAACCCGGCGGCGGAGGCGAACTCCCGGCCTACCTGCTCCGCCTCCGCCAGGGGGACCGGAGCAAGGGTGGGTGCAATACTCGCTCCGCTTTCCCCGATGGCTCCGGCGATCAGGTCGCGCGACAGGGGGCTGGCCATTTGGGCGCTCACGGAAACGGAGCCCGCAGATTCGCCGGCGATCGTTACCCGGCTGGGATCACCACCGAAGGCGGCGATATTGTCACGGACCCACTGGAGGGCCATCTGCTGGTCCAGGAGGCCGTAATTACCTGAGCCGCCGTACTCCGCCTCTGCGCTCAGTTCCGGGTGGGCGAAGAAGCCGAAAATGTTGAGGCGGTAGTTTACGGTCACCGCCACGATGCCCTCCCGGGCCATGCTGCGGCCGTCGTAGCGCGGTTCGGAACCGTCGCCAGCCACAAAGCCGCCCCCGTAAAAGTAGACCAGGACCGGCAGGCCGGCAGTGTTGCTTGTGGCGGGCGACCACACATTGAGGTAGAGGCAGTCTTCACTCATCCCGTCCGAGCGGAAGTCCATGTCGCCGAATACGGCGGGCTGTACCGCGCGGGGGCCAAAGTTTTTAGCCATCCGCACCCCCTCCCACGGTTCCGGGGACCGCGGGGCCCGCCAGCGCAGGTCTCCCACCGGTGGCGCAGCAAAGGGGATACCCAGGTAGGATTGCACGCCGTCGCGTACATCGTACATGCCCTCCACGGTACCCGAGGTAGTAGTCACCTGGTGCCCGAAGGCGAAGTTGGAGTCCTGGGCGGAGGCGTAGGGCATGAGAACAGAAAGAAGTACTGAAAGGAGGATGGCTTGCTTCATAACATCGGGGGGGTAAGCACATACTATTGTCTCACCGTGCGACAATGATACAGACTATTTCAATTCCGCGCAATACCTTGGCGTCATAGACGAATCTTTACCCTTATGCACCTTCCGTCCTCGGCAATCTACCTCCCCCACCTGGCCTACGACTCGGTCGTATTTGGATTTTCCGGGGACAGCCTGCGGATCCTGATCATGGAATACCACAAAACCGGGTGGTTTGCCCTGCCGGGAGGGTTCGTGCGGCGCGACGAGCACCTCGACACGGCGGTCAAGCGCGGGCTCAAGGAGCGCACCGCGCTGGACAATATCTTCTTGAGGCAATTCCACACCTTCGGGGCCACTGACCGTTTTGACGCGGCGGCCATGGAGGCGATTATGGTCGCCAACGATATTGATCCAGTGGCCAATAGCTGGCTGCTCGGGCGCTTCGTTACGGTAGCCTACTATGCACTGATCGACTATAAGAAGGTTACCCTGCAGCCGGACGCACTGTCGGATTCGGTCAACTGGTACGCGGTCGGAGAACTGCCGCCGCTGCTGTTCGACCACGAGCACATCGTGCGGGAGGCACTCCGGACCCTTCGCGAAAACCTGGGTAGGAACCTGATGGAGACGAATTTGCTGCCCCCCCTCTTCACCATGAAGGATCTTCAGTGCGTTTACGAAGCCATATTGGGGGAGCCGCAGCACCGCAGCAGCTTTCAGCGCAAGATGCTGGCGTCCGGACTGCTCGAGCGCTGTGAAAAGCTCCTTACGGGGGCGGCGCACAAGGCCCCCTACCTGTACCGCTTCGCTCCGCACCCGCGCTCCGCCGACGAGTAACTACACCGGCCGGGGGTGAAACTTTGTGCGTACCCGCCGCTTTACGGCACTATGAACGTCAAGAACCACAACGCCGCCATGCGGTACGGCCCCTTCGGCACCACCGACTGGCAGGTGTCCCGCATCGCCCTCGGCACCATGACCTTCGGGCAGCAGAATACCGAGGCCGACGGCCACCGGCAGCTCGATTACGCGCTCGAGCGGGGCATCAACCTGATCGATACGGCGGAAATGTATTCTGTGCCGCCCCGGCCCGAGACCCAGGGCAGTACGGAGCGCATCATCGGCACCTGGATACGGGCCCGCAACAACCGATCGCAGTATTACCTGGCGAGCAAGATCGCGGGGCCCAACCAGATGGCCGAGCACATCCGCCCGGACCTGGGGTACGGGAAGAAGCAACTGCGGGAGGCCATCGGCAAGAGCCTGGACCGCCTGCAGACCGACCACCTCGACCTCTACCAGCTGCACTGGCCCGAACGGCGGGCCAACTTCTTCGGGGTGCGGGGCGTGCAGGAACTCGACGCCTGGGAGGATAACTTCCAGGAGATGCTGGAAGGCCTGCGCGACCTGCAGTCGGAAGGCCTCATCCGCCACTGGGGCATGAGCAACGAGACTCCCTGGGGGCTCATGCACGCCCTGCGTACGGCGGAGCGGTACGACCTCCCGGCCCCGGTAAGCATACAGAATCCCTACAGTCTGCTGGCGCGGGGATTCGAGAACGGTCTGGCAGAAATTTGTCTCCGGGAGTCCGTGGCCGGCTTCCACTACTCCCCGCTGGCCATGGGTCGCCTGAGCGGCAAGTACCTGAACGGAACGGCCGACGTTGGTAGCCGGCTCAACCAGTTTACCCACTACACCCGGTACAACGGTGCGAACAGCCTCGCGGCCACGGAGGCCTACGCGGCGGTGGCCCAAAAGCACGGCCTGAATATGGCCCAGATGGCCCTGGCCTTCGTGACCGACCGCCCCTTCACCCAGAGCAACATCATCGGGGCCACCACCCTGGATCAGCTGCAGGATAACCTCGACAGCATCGACGTTCACCTATCGGAAGCCGTCCTCGCCGACCTGGAGGCCGTACACGAACGGTACCCCAACCCGGCGGTCTGACCCCGCTTTCCCCCCCCCGGGCCGGAGATACTACAGCCGGGCCCGCCGCGTTAGTGGCTCACGGCCCCCTCCCGGGTGGCTCTCAGTTTCATTTCGTTAGTTTCGCGACCTATTAAGCACCACCTACCTTTATGCAATTACCCGTTGAGCGCAAACCATTGCGCATGTATGGCGATTCAAGCCGCGTGATCGGTCGCTTCTTCTGGGCCGGCAAAGACCGCGCGTACCAGTTGATCGACCGGGTCATCGACCTCGACGACCAAGAAACGCACGACACGCTGATGCGCACCCTGCGCGACTTCGCCCGCCGCCACCGCAACACCATCGGCATTTACCGGCGCCACCTCAACGCGGCCCTCGAACGGGTCCCGGAACAACGGGAAAAGGTGATGATGCTCAGCGAGGAAAAGCAGGCCCTCATCGGTGCCTACTTCACCCACGAATACAGCATTGAGTCAGCGGCGTTCTTTAACCCCTCCGTAGTGCCGGCCCTCGACCAGACCGGTCTGCAGCGGGGACAGATGCGCATCGTCATGAGCATGCGTGCCGTGGGCGAAGGGCACACCAGCTCGGTGGTATTCCGCAACATCATTCTTGATCAGAACAACGACCCCCTCGCCGAGCCTACCAACCCCTTCGTAGGATTGGCCGAGCGCATCTACTACTCCCAGTACACCAAGGAAAACTTCAACGAGCTCGCCCACCAGCGCGACGACGTCGACGAAGCGATGTACGAGCGCCTCGTGGGAGACCTGCCGGAGAACTTCAACCACCGCGAGCTATACGAGCGGTACTGGAGCCTGTGGAACGGGTACCCTACCGACAGCGAGGAACGCGACCAGCTGAACCACCTCATGACCGTAGCCGACCGGTACTACGAGCTGCACTTCAGCCTGGATACCGACATCAGCGAACGGGTACTCTACCCGATGATCGACTTTGAGATGAAGGGTATGGAGGACGCTCGCTTCCTGCAGTTCGTCCACGAAGACGGGTCTACCGTCTACTACGGCACCTATACGGCCTACAACGGTAAGCAGATCCGGCCGATGATCATCGAGACCCAGGACTTCTACAGCTTCACGATCCGGCCCGTTTACGGCGACGCGGCCGTGAACAAGAACCACGCGATCTTCCCCCGCAAGATCAACGGTTCCTACTACGTGCTCTGCCGCATCGACGGCATCAACAACTACATCATCAAGAGTGACCGGCTGCAGGTCTGGGACGACGCCATCAAATTGTCGGAGCCCAAGTACCCCTGGCAGCTGTACCAGATCGGTAACTGCGGAGCCCCTCTGGAAACCGACAAGGGCTGGCTCGTAATTACCCACGGCGTAGGTCCGATGCGCCGGTACTGCCTCGGGGCCATGCTCCTCGACCTCGATGACCCTACCAAGGTGATCGGTCAGTTGCGCGAACCGCTCATCAGCCCGATGGACGACGAGCGCGAAGGGTACGTTCCCAACGTGGTCTATAGCTGCGGCAGCATCATTCACAACGGGGAAGTATTCATTCCGTACGGCATCAGCGACGAGGCGGCCCGCTTCGCGACGGTGCGCCTCGATACCCTGCTGGAGGCCCTGCTGGCGGACTGATCAGGCCACGCCGGCCAGTACCTTGCGGTAGACTTCGATATAGCTGGCGACCATGCGCTCCACGCTGAACCGGTCGCGGGCGATCTCGGCCGTCAGGAAGCGGTCGATGCGGCTCAGGTCGGCCACGCTGTCGGCCGCCTCCTCGACGGTGTCCACCAGAAAGCCCGTGCGCCCGTGGTCGATCAGTTCCGGCATTGATCCCAGCGCAAAGGCGATGACCGGTGTGCCGGTCATCATGCTCTCGGCTACGCTCAGCCCGAACGGTTCGGCGAAGCTGATGGGGTGCAGCAGGGCCGCCGCGCCGCCCAGGAGGCGGTCGCGTTGCGCGGGACCTACGTTGCCTAGGTAGCGCACGTTCTCTCCGTCGACGTGGGGAGCCACCTGCTCCTCGTAATACGCACGGTCCTGTACCAGGCCGGCTATCCACAGGGGGCGCCGTGCCCGCCGGGCGATGGCGATGGCCTCGGCCGCTCCCTTCTCCGGATGAATACGGCCGAAGTAGAGCAGGTAATCCCCGGCGACCTCGCGGAAGGTGAATTGCTTACGATCCACCCCGTTATAGACGGTTGCGACGTACTTCAGGCGTTCGCTGCGGTTCGCGTCGCTGATGGAGACGTAGTGATTGTCGGCGTTGAATCTTTCGTAAACCGGGAGTATGCGCTCGCTGCTGAAGCCATGTACGGTGGTCACCATCGGCGGGGCGATCAGCTGACTGAAACCGAGCGGCATAAAATCGAACTGGTTGTGTACGAGATCGAAGTCCCCCGCGGCCCCCATCACCTGACTGATGTGCAGGTATTCGAGCACCTTGGGATCCTGTCCCTCCCGTTCGGCGTAGCCCGCCGCGACCGTAGCCACATGAGTGCCCGCGGTGCGGCTCGTGCCGGTGGAGAAGAGGGTGACATCGATGCCCCGGGCAACGAGCCCTTCGGTCAGGTGGCTGGTAACCTGCTCCCACGGGCCGTACGCCGCGGGCGGCGTAGCCCAGGCGATGGGGGCAAGCATGGCGACCCGCACTACTCCGTCACGGATTCGGTCGGCGCGTCACTCGATATGCCGGAGCGCACCTCGGGCATGGCAAAACCATTCAGCAACCGGCGTAGGGCCGATTCGGAATCTTCTTCCTCGTCCCCTTCGCACCTTCCCGCGGGCCGGTCGCGGCAAAAGTTTTCGACTTCCACGCGGCTGATGAGGTAGGCCAGCAGGCTTTCGGCGCCCTGATTATGGTTGGCACCGCCCGACATCAGTCCATCGTAGCATCCCCCGGTTTCTGGGTTATACATGGTAGCCTTCACTTCGTTCTGGCCCGTAAACCAGCCGAAGGTCACGTAGAGGTTGTCACAGTGCGGCTGCAGTCCCTGGTGGCGGCAGGCTTCGCTGAAGAGCAGCACCTTGCACATCACGTCGATGGGCTGCTGGTCGTAGTGGGGCCGCTCCTGTTCCCGGAGGAAGGGTTGCTCACAGCCGATCGGACAGAGGATACCGTCGATGATGGTCTGTGAGGCCAGGAAGTTGGTGGAGTCCACGGCGGCCTGCCGGATGGCTTCCTTGCTGATGTGGCGCAGGGCGCGGAACATCGCCAGCGGCAGGATACCGTTACAGTAGGTGAGGTAGTTCTCGAACCAGTCCCACCCTTCCCGGCGGCTGTCGCCGTAGTGGTCCAGCAGGCGGTTACAGAGGCGGTCCAGCAGGTTGAGCATTGCCTCGTCCGAGGGCTTGTGGTCCAGGTAGTAGGTCAGGGACAGGACCCCGTAGGCCACCGTACGCGGGCTGCGCATCTCGTCGAGGTGGCCGATGGCGCGGATGAAAATTTCTTCCAGCAGCGGCCGCTGGTCGGGCCGCGGCGGATGCGCCAGGCAGTAGCTGACGCCCCACAGGGCGCGGCCGTAGCTGTCTTCGGAGCCCTGGTCCTCGAGGAACCTACGCTCGTAGGACATGAAGTTGCGGAACGTACCGCTTTCCTTCTGGGCGTGATAGATGTAACTGAGATAGGTATCGGAGAGCGCGAGCAGGCGATCCCGGTCGCCCATGCCACGTTGTAGCAGCATACCGACCAGCAGCAGGGCACGCCCGTTGTCGTCGAGACAGTAGCCTTCCCTGCGGGCCGGGACGGCGTACTTAGCGTGCTGCAGAATACCGCAATCGTCGGTCAGGCGGTAGAGGTGGTCCAGCTTGAGTTCCGGCAGGTCGGTGACCGGCACGCCGGAACTGCGGTAGCTCTTGTAGGATACCCGGGCGCGGCCGAATACCTGGAGGTATTCCTTGCCGATGCGCGGCCAGAGCAGCGACTGCCCGTAGGCGGCGGCCCGCTGTCGCATATCGCGCAGGGCGGCGTCGTCGCCGAACAACTCGAGGATAGTACGCGACAGGGCAGGACTGTCGTGGAAGGGAAACAGCCGTCCCCTACCCTCCTGCAGCAGCTCACTGGCGTGCCAGAAGGGCGTACTTACGATGCCCGCGCCGGCACCTACGGCGTAGGCCAGGGTACCGCTGGTGATCTGGGCTTCGTTGGGATAGGGTACGACGTAGATGTCGGTGGCCCGCAAGCAGTCGAACAGTTCCTGCTCGGAAGCGAAGCGGCTGATCATCTGCAGGTTATCGCCCACTCCGAGCTCCCGCGCGAGATCCTGGAGGTAATTGCGGTACTCTTCACCGTTGTCGCGCACGACGTGCGGGTGGGTCTTGCCCAGTACCACGTAGAGCGTATTGGGATATTCTTTGACGATCGCCGGAAGGGCGCGGATGGAGGTTTCGATGCCCTTGCCACGTCCCAGCAGACCAAAGGTGAAAAGGACGCGCCGATCGGTCCAGCCGAGGCGTTCGCGCAGGACGTCGCGGTCGTCGGACTGAATCACCGGAACCCCGTGCTCGATCACCTGGATCTTTTCGGAGGATACGCTGAAGACTTCCTGGAGCAGGCGGGAGGCCAACTGCGTCATGACCACCACGGCCTGCGCGCGGTCGGCAATGCGGGTGAGTACGTTGCGCTGTCCGAAACTGGGCTCCTTAAGTACCGTATGGAACGTTACGATCAGGGGGATGCGCAGTTTGTCCAGCAGGTGCATCACGTAGGCTCCGTCGTCGCCGCCGAAAATGCCGTATTCGTGCTGGAGCACCAGCAGGTCAAAGTCGTTATCGTTCAGGTAATCCGCCGTATCCCGGTAGTCTTTGGCTACCTGAGGCCGGATCCGGCGGGTGACCTCGACCGGGTAATCGTGATTGTCGCTGGGATCCTCCATGGCAATGATCTCCGCGTACTCCTCGATGGCGGTAGCCTTGAGGTTACTCAGGATGGCGCGGGCCAGGCTGTTCGTAAAGGTGCCTATGCCACAGGCTTTCGGCGGATAATTTCCCAGGAATGCAATCTTCATCGGCGCGTGGTGGAGTTAAGTAGGGACGGAGAAATCCGCCTATTTTTAACTGTTTTTCTGACGGTCAAGTTCGTTTTTAAGCGCCCCTGGGGGGCCGTTAGATCCGATTGCGGCCGCAGGCCCTTATTTCACTCACTTCTGTCATTTCAGAAAATCCGGGCCGTTACCGGGCGGCGGGGCGCGGGTGCGGGGGGCGGCGCGGGTTTGCTATCTTTGCGGGCAAACCCGACCCTGCCCTATGGCCAAAAAACTGAAGCGAGGAAAACCCAGCAGCAGCGACCTGAAAAACGGACTAAGTGCCCTGTTCCCCGGCCAGCGGCTCGACCGGGCCAGCGAGGAGGAAACCATCAAGACGCTCAGCCGCAACTTCGCGATGTTGCCCGTCGACAAGATTTCGGCCAACCCGGATCAGCCCCGACAGGAGTTTGAAAAGGAGGCGCTTAAGGAACTGGCCGACAGCATTCGCGTGCACGGCATCATCCAGCCGATGACCGTTCGCCATATGGGCGACGGTACCTACCAGATCATCAGCGGCGAGCGCCGCTACCGCGCCAGCCAGCTGGCCGGACTGCGGGAGGTACCCGCCTTTATCCGCACGGCCAACGACCAGACGCTGCTGGAAATGGCCCTCATCGAGAACATCCAGCGGGAAGACCTCAACCCCATGGAAGTGGCCTACTCCTACCTCCGCCTGCAGGAGGAGTTCGACCTCACCCAGGAGCAACTCGCCGCCCGGGTAGGCAAGAAACGCTCCACGATAACCAACTACCTCACGATCCTGAGTACCTCCAACCGGGTGCGGCAGGCCATCAAGGACCGCAAGATTAGCATCGGCGCGGCCAAGACCTTCTCCGGTATTAAGGACATCGGCCAGCAGGAGACCTTCCTCGACGATATCCTCTCCCACCCCAACTGGTCGGTACGCGACATCGAGCGCGAAAGCCGCGTGTACAAGAATAAGAACAAGGTGACTAAAGGCGCTCCGCCCTCCAACGACGAGGCCCGTCGCGTGGAGCAGGCCTTCGCCGAGTTCTTCGGCACCAAAAAAGTAAAGGTCAAGGTCGACAACCGGGAGGGCCGCTCGGGCACTATCACCCTGCGCTTCGAAAGCAAGGAGCAGCTGGACCAGTTTTACAAGGCCGTGGAGTAGCCGGCAGGCAACCAATCCCGCACGTCCGGCATCACTTGCCCGTATGTCTTCTACTTCCTTAATCCGCTCCTGCCTGCTGGCCTTCCTCCTGCTCGCTGCCCTGGCACCCGCGGCCGCGCAGACCGAACCCGTCCGCGATACCCTGCCGGGGGGCGACGAGATTCGTACCCTCCGGGAGATCAACCGCGAGCCCAAGCAGGCCCTGCTCTGGTCCATCATTCCCGGCGGCGGGCAGGTGTACAATCGGGCCTGGTGGAAGGTACCCCTGGTCTACGGCGGCCTCCTCGGCATCGTAGCGGTGGCCGACTACAACCAGACGCTCTTCTCCCGCTACGTCACGGCCCTGGAGGAGCGCTGCCTCGGCAACGGCCGCATCATTATCATTCCCAACGCGGCCTGCACCCCTACCCCCAACGAGCCTTCACTGGCCGCCGTGCCCACCGAGGCCCTGATCCGGGCCCGCAACAGCGTGAACCGCAACCGGCAGACCGCCTACATCTTCGTGATCGCCGGCTACGTACTGCAGGCGGTGGAGGCCTTTACCGACGCCCACCTGCAAAATTTCGATATCAGTGACGACCTGAGCCTGCACCTGGGGCCCGTTAGCGGTCCCGACACCGGTACGGGGGCGGGGCTCACGGTACCGCTGGGCAGCGGTCGGCGGCTACAGCTGCAGGAGGCTGCCGTTAGTCGGATGTCCCGTTGAGCAGCTGTGACACGACCTCCTCCGGCAGGCCCGCCCGCGTGGAGCGGCTCACCTGCACCCGTCGCAGGGGGGCAGCGGCATCGGGAGCGTAGGCCGCCCAGACGTGGTAGTTGCCCAGCTGGTCCTTCTCGCAGTATACGCCCAGGGGCATGGAACAGCCTCCCTCCATCAGGTTGAGGACGGTGCGCTCCACGTTGGTGCACTCCCCGACCACCGGGTGGTGCAGCAGGGATAGTTTCTTGCGCATCTCGATATCGTCCTCGCGGGTCTGCACGGCCATGACGCCCTGCCCGGGGGCGGGCACGAATTCCCGCGGACTGGGCCGAATGACTTCCAGCTCACTCAGGTCAAGCTCCAGTCGCTCGAGCCCGGCGGCGGCCAGCACCACGGCGTCCAGTTCACCGCTTAGCGCCTTCTTCATACGGGTGGGCACGTTGCCGCGGATATCGACCGGCACCAGGCCGGGGTGCAGGTCGCGCAGTACGGCCTTGCGCCGGTTGCTGCTGGTACCGATGGTGGCCCCTTCCCCGAGCCAGAGGGGCTGTCCCTTCACCACCCGGTCCTTGTGAATGAGCACCACGTCCTCCACCGAAGCCCGGTAGCTAAGCGCGGCCAGCACCAGCCCTTCCGGCTGATTGGTGGGCAAATCCTTGAGGCTATGCACGGCACAGTCGACGCGGCCCTCCAGCAGCGCGTCCTCGATCTCCTTGGTGAAGAAGCCCTTACCCTCCAGCTTGTCGAAGCCGAGGTGCTGTACGCGGTCGCCCTGGGTCTTGATGACTTCCAGTTCGCTCTCGATGCCGTGCTTGCGGAGTTCCGCCTGTACGAAATGGGCCTGCCAGAGGGCCAGGCGGGAGCCGCGGGTGCCGATTCGGATCATTTCTTATGGTTGGTGAATTGCTGAGTTGGTGCATTACTGCGTTGCGCGCATGTCCTGCGCGCAACGCAGCAACTCAGTAATTCAGTAATTCAGTGATTAAAATTGGGCCAACCTCGGAGCCCGGGGAAACGGAATCACGTCCCGGATATTCCCCATCCCCGTGATGAACTGTACGATACGCTCGAAGCCAAGGCCGAAGCCGGCGTGGGGACAACCGCCGAAGGTGCGCAGCTGGAGGTACCAGTCGAGTTCCTCGGCGTGGATGCCCATTTCCTGCATGCGCTGCCGGAGCTTGTCTTCGCGTTCTTCGCGCTGGCTGCCGCCAATCACTTCGCCGATGTAGGGGAAGAGGACGTCCATGGCGGCGACGGTCTTGCCGTCGTCGTTCTGCCGCATGTAGAAGGCCTTGATGTCCTTGGGGTAGTCGCGTACGATGACGGGTTTTTCGAAGTGCTTCTCGACCAGGTAGCGCTCGTGCTCGGCCTGCAGATCGGTGCCCCACTCGAGCGGAAACTCGAACTTCCCCTTCTTGTAGGTCTTGGAGCGCATGAGGATGTCCAGCGCCTCGGTGTAGGTTACGCGGGCGAAGTCGTTCTGCACCACGAACTCCAGCATCTCGATCAGGCCCATGGGGCGACGGTCGGCAGCCTTCATGTTCTTCTCGGCGTCCTTGATGCGCGCATCGAGGAATTCCAGGTCGCCGCGGTAGTGCTCCAGGCAGTAGTTGATGAGGTACTTGACAAAGTCCTCGGCCAGGTCCATGTCGTTCTCGATGTCGGCGAAGGCGATCTCCGGCTCGATCATCCAGAACTCGGCCAGGTGGCGGCTGGTGTTGCTGTTCTCGGCGCGGAAGGTGGGGCCGAAGGTGTACACCTTGCCCAGGGCCAGGGCGCCGATCTCGGCCTGCAGCTGGCCGCTCACGGTGAGGTTCGTGGCCTTGCCGAAGAAGTCCTGCCGGTAGTCGATGGCCCCTTCCTCGTTGCGCGGCGGCTGCTCGGGATCGAAGACCGACACGCGGAACATCTCCCCCGCCCCCTCGGCATCGTTGCCGGTGATGATGGGCGTATGCAGATAGTAGTAGCCCCGGTCGTGGAAGTACTTGTTGACGGCGTAGGCGATGCCGTGCCGTACGCGGAAGACCGAACTGAAGGTGCTGGTCCGCATCCGGAACTGTCCGTTATCGCGCAGGAACTCCATCGACTGCTTCTTGGGCTGCAGCGGGTACTGGCTGAGGTCGTTGGCGCCGAAGATCTCGATACGCTCCGCGATCACCTCCACCGCCTGCCCGCTGCCCTGGCTCTCGGCGAGGGTGCCGGTCACGCCCACGCAGGCGTGGAAGCCGATGGCACGGACGGTCTCCTCGTCGAACGTATCGCCGTTGACGACCACCTGCAGGGTTTCGGGGCCGCTGCCGTCGTTGAGGACCATGAAGCGGTTGCCGCGCCAGGCGCGTACCCACCCCATTACGGTAACTTCCTCACCCACGGGTGGGTCCTGTAGCAAAGTCCTTATTTCCTGGCGTTCGATCATGGGGGCGATAAGTTAAGCGCGCAAAGGTAGTACATCCCTGCGGGCTACGTCTTCTGCGGAAAGTCACAAAGCTCCCGGATCACGCAGCGGTCGCAGGCCGGATGGCGGTAGAAGCACACCCGCTGCCCGTGGCGCATGAATCCCTGGTGGGAGTCGTAGACGCGCAGTCCGTCCCACTCCTCCGGCAGGTACGCCTGAAGGATCTGTGAGGCTTTCTCGATGCTCGCCTTCGGCGGCACGATACCGCTGCGCTGCGCCACGCGCTGGTGGTGGGTATCGACCACGAGGGCCGGCATACGCAGGCGACTGAAGCTCAGCACGGCGGCGCTCGTCTTTGCTCCCACCCCGGGGATCTCTTCCAGCCAGTCGCGGGCTTCCCGCACGGACAGGTCGGCCAGGAATTCCAGGTCCAGCTTGCCGCCCCGTCGCTCGCGCACCTGCCGCAGGGCCTCCT
Organism: Lewinella sp. IMCC34183; assembly: GCF_003390915.1. Classification (GTDB taxonomy): domain Bacteria; phylum Bacteroidota; class Bacteroidia; order Chitinophagales; family Saprospiraceae; genus Neolewinella. Next base: position 739,014 of record NZ_QMEM01000001.1, read on the forward strand.
GGATGCGGGGGGCCTTCACCTCCGGGTAGGTGACCGCCGCGATGGCCGACTGTACCTGCTCCGTCGGGGCGTCGATCACTTCCTCCCAGGTGGGTAGCGTCTCGGTCAGCTTCAGGAAGGCGCTGCGGGTCACGGGGTTCTTCGTCCGGTGGGACAGCAGGCTGCCCACCAATTCGCTCACCGGATCGCGGTAGCCGAAGGGCTCGAAGGGCGCGCCGTATTCGCGGCAGAGGATCTCGTCGATGGTCAGGGCGCGTTCGCGTAGGGTCATGGTGGTGGATGTCGCGCGGGGGGTGCGGGGTTCCGCCGCCCCGTGCTTTGTTGGGGTTTGCGCGCTAACTTTCCGCCTTGGAAACCCTCTGGCTGTTCATGGCCTTCTTCGTTGTCGCCCTGCTCTACGCCTCCGCCGGATTCGGGGGCGGCAGCAGCTACCTGGCGGTACTGGCGCTGGCGGGCCTGCCGGCGGGGATCATCCGGCCCATAGCGCTGATTTGCAACCTCGTCGTGACCGGTGGGGGGAGTTACGCCTTCGCCCGGGCGGGTGTCACGCCCTGGCGGCGCGCCCTGCCCCTGGTTGCCGCTAGCATGCCGGCCGCCTTCCTGGGGGGGCGACAGGCACTTCCCCGCGAGCAGTACCTTCTGTTGCTTGGCGGCCTGCTGCTGCTGGCGGGGATACTTATGGTTTTCCGACCGGCTCCGCGGGACACGGCTCGTGCGGGTGGCGCGGCCGCGGGTGCGGTGGCCGTCGGTATCGGGGGCGTGGTCGGGTTCGTATCCGGGGTGTTAGGCATCGGCGGGGGCATCTTCCTATCCCCCATCCTGTTCCTCACGCGGTGGGCCCACGCGCGGGCCATCGCGGCGACCACGAGTCTGTTCATCGTGCTCAATTCCGCCGCCGGACTGGCCGGTCAGTTCAGCGTGGGGATCGATCTCGACCTTTCGCTCACCGCCGTCCTGGTGCTGGCGGTGCTGGTCGGCGGCTGGCTGGGGACCCGGCTGACGCTGGAACGCTTCCCTCCCCACGTCATCCAAAAAGTAGCCGCGGCGCTCATCCTTTTGGTAGGCCTCAGGTTAGTATGGACAAACTGGCCCACCTGACGCCTATGAAGATTCTCTGCTTCGGGGTCGCCCGCGAGATCGCCGGGGGCTCCCACCTTTTCCTGGACGACGTAGCCGGCGGCACCGTCGCTTCCCTCCGCGAGCGCCTGCTGCGCGACTACCCGGCCTTCGGCGAACTGGTCAGCTTCGCCGTTGCCCGCAACGAGGAATACGCTGAGGACACCGATATCGTAGAGGCCGGCGACGAAGTCGTCATCATTCCCCCCGTTGCCGGTGGCTGATCGGGATCCACACATCGACGTCGTGCTCAGCGGTGAGCCGCTCTCCCTGGACGATTGCCAGTCGTTCGTCGCCCACCCTTCCTGCGGCGGGCTCTGTTTCTTCGTGGGCACCATCCGCGACCTCAACCTCGGTGAGACCGTTACCCACCTCGAATTCGAGGCCTACGCTCCCATGGCCGTGCGCGAGATGCGCAAGATCGCCGTCGCCGCCCGCGAGCGTTTCGGACTCCACGCCGTCTCCCTCCACCACCGGACGGGCGACCTGGCCATCGGCGATACCGCCGTCATCGTCGCCGTCAGCAGCAAGCACCGCAAACCCGCTTTCGAGGGATGTGAATTCGTCATCGATGAACTAAAGAAGACCGTCCCGATCTGGAAGCGAGAGTTTCGGGCGGACGGTACGCACTGGCTTAATGCTAGACCGTAGGTAGCGGGTAGTGGTTAGCGTGTAGTGGCTAGCAGGTAGCCGGGCACTATACGCTACCTGCTACCTGATGCTAAATAGCGGTACACGCCTGGGGTTAATCGGGCACGGGGAGGGACGAAACCGAACATGGGCACTACCACGAGGTTGCATTTATAACTAAATGACAATCAATACATCAGAACTATGAAAAACTTACAAGAACTACTCGAGCATCAATTGCGGGACCTGTACTCCGCGGAAGGGCAGTACGCCGAGATCCTCCCGAAAATGATCGAGGCCGCTTCGGACGACAAGCTCAAAAAGATGTTCACCGACCACCTGAATCAGACCAAGTCCCAGCAGGACCGCGTCCGCCAACTTCTGGAAGACATCAACGTCAAGCCCGGTGGCGTGAAGTGCAAAGCCATGGAGGGACTCGTGAAGGAATGCGTAGAGATGATCGGAGAGGATGCCACCCCCGCCGTTATGGACGCGGGACTCATCGCCGACGCCCAGCGCTGTGAGCACTATGAGATTTCCGGATACGGTACGGCGACCAAGTACGCCATGACCCTCGGACACGATAAGATGGTAAAAGTACTCGACGCCATTCTCGATGAGGAATCCAGGTTCAACGAGGAACTGAACGATCTGGCCATCCAGGAGATCAACAAGAAGGCGGTCTAGCAACGTTGCTTGTAACCATGCCCCCTGCGAGCCTGTAGGGTGACTCAGGGTCATTGGGTTCGCAAGCGACACAATCCCCCTGCAGGATTAGCCAATTAAAAAGGCGCGGTGCTTCACCGCGCCTTTTTATTTTTCCCGACTGTCTGGGGGGCAGTGCATGTTTTTTCAGGCAAGTAGGACAACCGGATATGTTGAAACAACACCCGCACCGCTAACCGCCGGCGAGTCCTTTTGCTGCGGTGGTTGTGGAGGTAGGCCAGCTCGTAATTTACCGATGTTAAGTAGCGTTGAAACGCAGCTTCACGGCCTGCCCTACTTGTCCTCCCTCAATTCTTCCTTGTGCCTGCCCCCCCAGGCCGCCAGCTGATCCCAGAGCGGGATCAACTCACAGGCTAACGGCGTGAGCCGGTAATCGACCCGCGGGGGAACCTCAGCGTAGACCGTGCGGACGACCAGTTGATCACGTTCAAGTTCGCGGAGCTGGGCAGTGAGCATCCGGTCGGAGATGCCGTCGATTTCGCGCTTCAGTTCGCCGAAGCGGAGGATACGGCGCTTGAGGCGGCAGAGGATGATCATCTTCCAGCGGCCGCCGATCTTACCGATGGCGTAGACGGAGTCGCACTCCCGGACCATCCACCGCTCGTTCTCCGCATTGGTACTGTTAGCCTTGCGCGTATCCATTACTTACTTTTTTGTACGTACCGTACAAATTTGTAGGTACGTACAAAGATAGGGGTAGCTGCTGCAATTTGCGACATCATCAAATTACCCGCTATGCAAGCGCTTTCCTTTCCTGTTGTACGCGACTTCGGTTCGGTCCACGAGGTGCCCGAACTACCTAACGGATTCCTCGATGTATTTGAGAGTTACCGCATCCCGGTGGGCGACGTATCCCTGCACGCCGTGATCGGGGGCGAGGGCCCTCCCCTGCTGCTGCTGACCGGCTGGCCGCAGAATTGGTACGCCTGGCGCGACATGATGCTGCCCCTGGCCAAGCACTATACCCTAATCGTGCCCGACCCGCGGGGACTCGGCCTCTCCGACAAGCCCGCCACCGGCTATGATACCGGCACCCTGGGCGGCGATCTGTTTGCCCTGATGACCGCCCTAGACCACGAGCACTTTGCCATGGTCGGCCACGACTGCGGCATGTGGGTCGGCTACGCCATGGCGGCCGATCAGCCCCAACGCATCCTGCGTATCGCCCTCGGAGAAGCGATCATCCCCGGAGTTGCAGACTCGCCCCCGCTCATACCGGATGATCGAAAGATCAGCGACTTCCTCTGGCACAACAACTTCTGCCGCGCGCGCGGGATCAATGAGGAGATGGTCGCAGGGCGGGAAGAGATCTTCTTCGGCTACCAGTTTACCAAGATCGACACCCCCCACCCCCTGCCGGAATACGCCCGGAACTTCTTTATCGAATTGCTGAAGCGTGACCGCAACGCCCTGCGGGCCAGCTTCGAATACTACCGCGCCATCGACGACGATCTGCCGCAAAATTACGCACGGAAAAAGACCAAACTCCCCATGCCGGTACTGGGGTTCGCCGGGGCGCTCGCCTGTGGCGAGCTGGTGGAAGAACAGCTCCGCCGGGTAGCCACCGATGTACAGTGCACGATCATACCCGACTGCGGCCACTTCATACCCGAGGAATGTCCGGAGGACCTGCTGGCCGTGCTAAAGCCCTTTTTTGAGCCCTATCGGTTGAAAAACACCCCCATCCAAGGTGGCTTGGCAAGAACCTAGGTACTCCCCCCCCTTTGTACAATTCGCTTTATAGATTTTTACAACTCATTCTGGGGTCCGCATGCTGCATCGTGCGGACCCTTTTTAGGGCTTACGGTCAAGCATCTGAGTTCTTGCTTCGTGTTATGGATTCACCTGAGTAAATGCCAGGGTAGTAGGAAGGATTACCGTTTGGCGTTCACGATCTGACGTTCCCGGACCGTAGATTTCCTCAGATCGCCCTGCGCACCAGTACCACTATCTTCTCGATGATGAACCCCAACAGCAGGCCGCCCAGTGCGCAGACGGTCACCTTGGCGAGCCAGCCCAGCACTGGGAGATGGGAGAGGGCCTCTACCATATCGTCCAGCGCATGACCGAGGAAGGGAATACCGTGGGCGATGATCTCGGCTCCCACCCACAGCATGGCGGCCGTACCGACGTAGCCCAGTATTTTGAGGAAGCTAGGCATTACCTTCACGATGCCCCGTCCGAGTGACCTGATGCTTTCCTGTTTACCGGTCTTAGCTAGGTGTACGCCAATGTCGTCCGCCTTAACGATGAGCCCCACGAATCCGTAAACGGCCAGCGTGATAAACACCGCCACGGCCAGCATCACTACGATCTGGTTTACTAGGTCCTGGCCAGCCACCGTGCTATAGGTGATGGCGACGATTTCGGCGGAAAGGATCATGTCCGTGCGGACGGCGCTCTTCACGCGTTCCGCCTCAAGTTCCTCGGGGGTGACGACTTTTGCCTCCGCCGGGTCGTCGGTGTCCCCCTCGTGGTGGGTGACGAACATACCGTGGACCTTTTCGTAACCCTCGAAACACAGGTAAGCGCCGCCCAGCATAAGGATCGGCGTGATGGCCCAGGGGGCGAAGAAGCCCAGCAACAGTGCCGCCGGACTCAGGATGAATACCTTGTTAATCAGTGATTTCTTGGCGATCTGCCAGATGATGGACAGCTCCCGGGAGGGATCCAGTCCCACTACGTACTTGGGCGTTACCGCCGTATCGTCAATGACGATGCCTGACACCTTTCCCGTGGTCTTCGAAACCTGGGCTGGTACGTCGTCTAGGCTGGCGGCACTGGCCTTAACCAGCGCCGAAACGTCGTCGAGTAATGCGAGAAGTCCTGTGGCCATAGGGGTATGCGTATTCGGACCGGGTTCTGTTCGTGCGCCGGCGGGTCAAAAGTAGTCAGGCAACGTCGAAACGGGGATAGAAGATCGCCTCGCCGGCCTTGGCGGACGGCCGCCCACCGCCATATCCCTTACTCCAAAGCCTCAAATGCTGCGCCGCAGTAATAAGATGCCTTCAAGGGTCCGAGCACCTGAGCGATGTGCAGTTTATAGAATAATGGGAATCCGATACCTCCCAGTTTTCCCTTAACGTAGTACGTTTTCCAGCAGAAGTCACCCACATTCCAGAGACGGTCCTCCGAATTTATGATGCATGGATAGTACGTGGTCAATGATTCAGTAAGCACCCTTTTTCTCAGGTGCCACTTCCCGCCGTAGTTGACCTTTACGTAATAGCCGATGAAGTGCAGCCAGTGCAGGAAGAGGTCGTCGGAGTTGCCCTTCCACTTCATCACCCTCAGGGTAATCTTCTCCGCGGTATCGTAAGAAAGGTCCTCCACCTCGCCTAGATCCAGCAGCGTGTACAGATAAGCGAGCTTCCGCTCCGGCTCCCGGGGCAAATCGGTAAAAAAATCCAGGGAGGTATCCATGACGGTCTTGGCAATCATCACGCTAAGGTATTCGAACGGATCGTCGAATCGTTCAAGTAGCGGGGAACGACTCGCTCCGCGGTCGTAATGACCTCGTTGATGGCTTGAACGACGCCGTTTACCGCCTGGATCTCCGCCCGCACGACCCTCGCTTCGCCACTCGCCGGCAGCACGGTCCGGATCAATCCGTCCTGGTTGACGATGGGGAGAGACTCGCCCCCAAGGATTTTTACCTCGGTGCTTCCCTCGGGAATATCTGCGGCGAGATAGACGGACGGCCGGTGGCGGACCATGTCTTTCGTAATGCCAAGTAGACGGTTTGAAGGCCTTCCCCTCCGTACCGGATGACCCCACTTTTCGCCTTGATTCCCACGCCTCTACGACCTCGAATTACCGTTCTCAGTTCCCGAAACTGCGCACTCGAGCAACAGTCGTCTCGCCCACAGGCCTAAATCTTGAGTGACCACACGGGGGTTCACGCGTTGCGCTCACTTAGCACTACTGTCTATTAAAACCTACCGAGAGGTGGAAGGGCAACCAGCCACGAATGGGGGTGTTTGATGCTGAAGCGGTCTACAGTTTGGCAACAACGCTGTCCGACCCATGTCAAATACGAATGCCTGAAATTCTTGAAGCAGGTTCTCGTGGCGTATAACTTTAGGCCAGTACGTCTTATAGAAATGAAGAGTCATCCGCTAAGAAGGCAAATAGAAGAAATCGTCAAGCTCAGCGATGACGAGTTCGTGTTTGTGCTAGAGCATTTCCGGCCGAAAACTTTCAAGAAGCACCAGATCGTGCTGCACGAAGGGGATTACGCCCACTTCGACTACTTCGTGGTGGAGGGACTGATGCGGGTGTCCAGACTTGATCTCGACGGCAAGGATCACATTCTCCAGTTTGGAATGGAAAACTGGTGGATCACGGATGCGGAGGCTTTCCACCGCAAAAGCAAATCGACCCTTATTGTGGACTGCCTCGAGGACACCAAAGCGCTGGCACTCAGCTTGGAAAACAAGGAGAAATTGAGCAGGGAGCTTTTTAAGATGCAATCCTTCTTTCTCAAAAAGACAACGAACGGGTATATCGCCTTACAGAAGCGTATCCTTTGTTTTCTGAGTAGTAACGCCCACGAGCGCTACCATAATCTTACAACGCTCTATCCAGGCCTGATCCAGAGAGTACCCAAGTCCATGATCGCTTCCTACCTCGGCGTCACTCGCGAAACCCTAAGCCGACTCTCGAAAGCCGATACCTAGCGTGTGATAAAGGTCACAGCGGATCAGTGACAATTGTCCTGTCGGCCCAGGCTGGCCCTCCGGACCTTTGCTGTATGAAAACTGATATCGCATTACCGGAGCAATGGCTCGGCATGCCGACCGCCATCTGGGCTCTCGCGGCAAGCGTCTTCGCCATTGGAACCACGGAGGTTGTAATGATCGGATTGCTGTCCTCGATTGCCGAAGATTTGTCGACCAGTATCGCTTCGACGGGGTGGCTGGTCACCTCCTACGCCGTAGGAGTAGCGGTTGGCGGGCCACTCGTCGCGGCCTTAACTAACCGGATGCACCGGAAGAAGTTACTGTTTGCCATTATGTTGCTGTTCGTGGCGGGGAATGGCCTCGCCGCCCTGGCGACAACGTTTGGTCTACTGCTATTCTGTAGGGTAGTGTCCGGCGTCGCCCACGGCGTTTTCGTGGGTATCGGCGCGAATGTTGCCAGCGGTATGGTAAGCAGGGAGAAGCGGGCTACGGCTATTTCGATAGTGTTTACGGGCCTGACCGTCGCGATGGTCACCGGCGTCCCACTGGGCACCTACATCGGTCAGCGCGTGGGGTGGCGGTTCACCTTCGGGAGCATTGCGATCGTAGGTTTGTTCTGTCTCGTGGCCAACCAGCGTTGGCTGCCCACCTACATCAAGCGGGGCAGGGCAATCGAATTTACCGACCAGTTGAGGGTGTTAAGGCATAAATCGATGATGCTGGCTTTTGCCTTGACTGCCCTTTCGTTTACCGCGCTTTTTGGAACGTTCACCTACCTGTCGCCGCTATTGGAAATGCAGGCGGGGTTCACGGAGGATCAGATCACCCTCATACTACTGCTTTACGGAGTGGCGGTCGCGCTCGGGAACCTGATGGGCGGAAAGCTCGCCAATTATCAGCCCGCAAGAGTTATCGCGAACCTGTTGGCCCTGCTAGTCGTCACGTTCTGCCTGATGTTTCTCCTGCTACCCTACAAAATCCCGGCACTTGCGGTAGTCGCCGGCATGGGCTTCCTCGGATTTGCGATTGTTCCCGGAATTCAGTTATACGTCATCGAACTCTCAGAGAAGTACCTACCCGGAACGGAAGACGTCGCCTCGGTGCTGAATATTTCCGCCTTCAACGTGGGAATTGCCGCAGGCTCGATCGGCGGCGGAATCCTCATTTCCACTTCCCCGGGAATAGCTTCGATCACCATGATGAGCGCCCTGTTTTCGGCAGTTGCCTTTGGGGTAGCGGTCATGAGTAGGAAGCAAGAAAATAAGTTTACAAAAATCATATAGCATGGAATACAGAAATTTGGGCAAGTCGGGACTAAGCGTCCCCGCCCTCAGCTTTGGGACGGCCACTTTCGGAGGAACCAATGAATTTTTCCGGCGTTGGGGGCAGACGGACGTCGACGAGGCTACCCGACTAATCGATATATGCCTGGAAAGGGGCATCAATTTTTTCGATACGGCGGATGTGTATTCCACCGGAGACTCGGAGCGGATTTTGGGCAAAGCCCTGAAGCGTAACCGAAGCGAGAGTATTATTTCGACGAAGGCAACTTTTCAGATGGGCGAGCATCCGAATGATAAGGGCTCATCCCGGCACCATCTGATGCGTGCCCTTGAGGGCAGCCTGACCAGGCTCGATACGGACTATATCGATCTGTACATCATGCACGGCTTCGACCAAACCACCCCTATCGAGGAGACACTAAGAACCCTCGATAATATGGTGAGGAGCGGAAAAGTGCGGTACATTGGGTGCTCCAACTTTGCTGCCTGGCAATTGATGAAGGCACTTTCCACGGCGGAAAGGATGAACCTTGAAAAGTACGTCGTTTACCAGGGATATTACTCTCTGATCGGGCGCGATTACGAGCAGGAACTCATGCCACTATTGAGAGATCAGCACATGGGGCTGATGGCATGGAGCCCTCTGGGATGGGGACGGTTGACGGGCAAGATAAAGCGGGGCATGGAGATCAAAGCAGGCCGAATCAAGTCCGGGGGAGATGTCGGGTCACCTCCCATCGAAGAAAAATACCTGCTCGATGTCGTGGATGTATTGACGGAAATCAGCCGGGAGACGGACCGGTCAATTCCGCAGGTTGCAATCAATTGGCTGCTTCGGAATACGACGGTTTCTAATGTGGTCATCGGCGCGAGAAACGAAGCTCAGCTGCTCGCCAACATCGACTCGGTGGGATGGAGTCTGAGCTCGTCACAGCTGGATCGACTCGACGAAGCTTCAAAGCGGGAACCGATCTATCCGCATTGGGTGGGAAGTAGGTAAAAAAGACGAGGAGCTCGGGGGGGGGGCGGGTTTGGCGCGTATTTTCTTGGGACCTTACTCGGTCGTCGGCTTGCACGTACGCCATAACAGAATGAGGCCCACAATCGCCGGGTCCCAGCTCCACTGGCTGGTAAGCGGGCGCCTGTAGGGGCATACAATGCACAGTCTGCTGAACAGGAGCCCGCGGCCGTTCTGAATACATCACCACCCCAATCCTGAACGACCCAATCATACATTGCTATTCGACCTAACAAATACTATGTTGGCTCAGGTTTGGCCAGTTGCAGACCATAGATTTTTATGTTAAGTAGGGGGGATTTGAGAGGGCTCCCCCACCATACCAGATGATTGCGGTTGGAAGCCTACCGAGCACGGATAAACGGAATACCGGAACCGCCGTACCTTTTGGTGGACTAGCGCTCACCCGCGCCCCGAACCTTACCGACCGTGGCCACTATCGTTCTGCGACCAACCAACGAACGGCTCTATTTGACCGACGAGCTGGCGCTGCCTTGGACGGCGACCAATCTCGGCGCCGGTAACTTTCGGTTCCGGACGCGTGAGCCGGTCTACTGGGAAGCCGAGATGATCGGCTACGACCGGACCAGCGAAACCCTGGCCGTGCGGATCGTCGACTACGCCGCCCACGCCGGGCAGTACCAGCCCACCCGGCCGGCCCGGTCCGCCGTGCGGACGGTGACCTTCGCCCCCCTTGATCGGGAGCAATTCTGCGCCCAGCTCACCTACTACCGCGCCGGCGAACTGCCCCTGAGTGTCCCCGATCCTCCAATTATCACCGCGGCCGATCCGCCAGATCCACCCGCTACCGATACCCTTCAGGGCCCGCCTACCGGACCGGACCCGGAGGCTGCTCCGCCGCGTTCCTTCCCCCTCACCTTTGCGGTACCCATCACGGAACTCACCATCGGCGACGGCTACGCGGAGGGCTACTACCGGGAATGGCTGGGCGCGCTCCGCTACCGCATTCCCAATCCGTACCTGCGCCGGGAGTTCCACCCCATCCGCGGCTTTTTCGCCCGCCAGTTGCGGCGCAAGACGGTGGACGTCACCGCGCAGCTGACCTTCGACGCCGCCGGCGAACCCGAAATCCTTTTGGCGCGCTCAGCCCAACTTGGACGCATCGACGACCGGTTCCTCGAGGTGCTGCGGGCGCGCTCCCTGCAGGATCTGCTCCGGCCGGACGAAACGGACCGGCGGCTGTTTACGCCGGAGGAACTGCTGGCCAACTACGCCGCGGACGATCCGGCCCGGATGTTGCTGCCGCCGCCGGGCGCGGAACTGCTGGAGGAAATCCTGCGTACCCGGGACGTTCGCAACGCCGCTCAGCTGGCGCACCTAGCCAGCCGGCAGGAGGCGGGGCAGAAGCTGCGGTTCGTGCTCTCGCCCCGCTTTGGCTTTCTCTTCTTCGTCCGCGGCGCGGGGATGCACCACTTCCTGCTGGAGCTATTGGACAGTCACGCCACCTACGTCTGGAGCTTCCCCCGGGTGGAAGGCACCCTGGCCGATCACCTGGAACGGGTCACCGCGGAGGTGCAGCACCTTAACGCCGTAGGCCGCAGCAGTTACCGCCGCACCCACACTTTCCCCTACCCCTTCTGGACGGTACGCCACGACTCCATTGGATCGGAATTCGTGGACGGGTTCCCCCGCTGGCGAGCGCGGGTGGAAGAGGGCCTGATCTAGTGGCTTCATTCTTTTCCAGGCGCGGCCGCTTACCAAGTTCGATCCATTGATCTTCCCATAGGCGACGAAAGTCCATTAAAATATGCGTTACGTAACGCATATTTGCACTCAAAGCGGTTACATGATCAAGAGCTACCGGGATAAAAAGACTCGGCAGTTTACCGCCGGCGAGCGGGTCAAACAGTTTGAGGCCTTCCGCCGGCAGGCCGAGCGCCGCCTGGAGCTACTGGACGCGGCCACGGACGTCCAGGATCTGACGGCGCTGCGCAGCAACCGATTCGAAGCCCTGCAGGGGGACCGGCAGGGGCAGTTCAGTATCCGCATAAGTCTGCAGTGGCGCATCTGTTTTGAGTGGCCGAAGGAGTCCGACGGTCCGGAGAACGTAGAAATTGTAGACTACCACTAAGCACCTCAATCATGAGCAGAACACCAATTCACCCCGGAGAAATTTTAACCGACGAGCTCGAAGCTTTGGAGATGACCGCCACGGAGCTGGCGCGGGCCATTCAGGTCCCGCCCAACCGCATCACCGCCATCATGGCCGGCAAGCGGGCCGTGACGGCCGACACCGCCCTACGGCTCGGCCGCTACTTTGGTACGTCCGCGGAGCTATGGATGAACCTGCAGAAGGCCTACGAGCTGAAGGTTGCCCGCAAAGAGCTAGCTAGCACCCTGGACAGCATCCCGGCGCGGCCGAATCCCGGCGTTGCGCCGGTCTACTGAGCGCGCGCAATCCAACAACACCCACCGACGGTAGAGCCTCAACCGACTCAATGTGGGATCACTTCAATTCGCTATGTCCGATAACTATACGTCCGTCTACAAGATCAACGAAGCCCTGCGCCACCTGCAGGAGTACCAGGACTGGCAGGCCGCGTTCTTCCGGATCATTGAGATGGATCGCAACCTGGCCACCGCCAAGTTGTCGGGTTTCGCCCAGGCCCGATTCAATCTGTCCGCCCGGCAGTACGCGCAGACTCACCCCGAGGCCCTTCGCCTGGCGCAGGCCGAACTGAGCGCAGACTAGCCGGTTGATCCGGCCCGCGTCCGGGAGCTGAACCGCCTACGCGATAACCTACCGCCCGGGGATCCGATGCCACCACCGGCGGACGATACCGAAACCGCGTAATACCCCCCCTGCCGTGATCTACTCCAACTGATACAGGATTGTCGCACACGACCCTCAAGTAATTCGTCACATAGAGACCTTATGATTGATTGGAGCACGGACCTCCCGTAGCCTACGGTGCGCAATGTCCTGAGCAGGAATACGCGGTTACTTTGGGTAGTTTACGACCCTGGACGTGCTCAACAAAGCGGAAATCCCCCCAACTCACCGGTTTCGCGGTAATTAGCGCCAGTCCAGCCTATCTCAGGAGGGGTTATTCCCGGTTTTGTACCCGAATCAGACAAACAGCTCCTTTACCCGGACTTCAGTTCATACCAACTCCCTTGATCCCACCCCGCAAGCTCACTACCTCCACCGCAGGTCGTTCCTTCTTGATCTGTGCGGCCAGGACCAGACTGAGCTTTCCGGAATTGCAGTAAAGGAGATAGCGTTTGTCGTCCTCCATTTCCCGCAGACACTGCCCCAGGGGGTTCCGCTGGTCGAGCCGTCGTACACCTGTGGGCAGCTCCGGTTCGCGTGCGTTGGAAAGCATGCTGTAGACCGCATCGTAGCCGGGTGGCGTAAGCGTGTCCGCGACAACTTCAAGTGCATCGCGGTCAACCTCGGGACAGGTGGCCGACCAGGGCGCCGGGATGGGATCGAAGTACGTCTTCCTGAGCTTCACACGGTGCTGACTGTTGTCGAGTGCCTGGTAGGTAAGTAGCCGGTCTACCGGTGGATCGCCAATGCCGAGCAGGTAGCAGAGGGCGGCGTTGGCCTGCAACAGCGCCACGATGCCGACGGCAGTGGGCAGCACGCCGGCCGTGGCGCAGTCGGGCAAGCTGGGATCCGGTGCAGGATAGACATCGCGCAGGTTGATGCCCCCCGGCCGGTTTTCGAAGAGGGCTACGTAGCCGCCGAAGCCCTGGGCCGCTGCGTAGACCAACGGAATACCCAGCTTCACGCAGGCGTCGCTGATGAGGTGCTTGGTGCGGGCGTCGTCGGTGCCGTCGAGGACGAGGGTAGCCCCGGTAAGGAGGACGCGTGCGTTGTCCGGAGTCAGCGCCTTGGGGACGGTGGAGACCTTTACGTCCGGATTGAGGCGCGAGAGGTGGCGGGCCAACTGCTGCACCTTTGTTCCGTCCGCGTCTGCATCGTAGAAGGGCTGCCGGTGCAGGTTAGTGGTCTCCGGACGGTCACCGTCGACCAGGCGAAGCGCCCCTATTCCGGCACCGGCCAGATAGGCAGCGGCGGGGCTACCGAGTCCGCCACAGCCAACAATGACCACTCTGGCTTTAGCCAGTTTTTGCTGTCCGTCCGCGCCAATCTCGGGCAAAATGGTCTGTCGTGCGTACCTGTGTTCAGCCATGATCGAAGTCGCTTTTACCCCCCCGCTTGCTGACTAGGCCCAGTTCCCGGACGGTGATGCCGTGCGACATCGCCTTGCACATGTCGTAGACCGTCAGTGCCGCCACGGAGGCTCCGTGTAGTGCTTCCATCTCTACACCGGTCTTGCCTTCGGTCTTTACCGTGCAGCGTACTTCCAGGGTGGTGTCGTCCAGTTCCTCAACGGTGAGCTGTACGCCGTTGATGGGCAATGGGTGACAGAGGGGAATGACGGACCAGGTTTGCTTGACGGCCATCGTACCGGCTACGATGGCGGTTTGGACTATCGATCCCTTGCCGGTGGTGAATCCCGACTTGCGGAGTTCGGTCATGATTTCACCGCCCAGGACAACGGTAGCCCGCGCGGTGGCTACGCGTTTGGTGACGGACTTGTCGCCGACGTCGACCATGGACGGCCGACCCGAATCGTCAAGGTGGGTAAAGGGCATGGTAGTGGTTTTTATTAGCCGCCGATGCTGGTCATGCTGGCGAAGATATTTCCCTGTTGCTCCGCCCGTTCGGTATCGTGACCGGTGGCGTGCTTCCCCCACACGAAGGCCTGGACAAGCTCGGCGAGTTCGTCCCGTCCTATACCGGCGCGGAGTAGCGGGAGCAGCTCTAGTCCCTTGGTCGAATACAGGCAGTTGAGCATCGTCCCCTTAGGCGTCACCCGCAGGCGGTCACAGGAACCGCAGAGGCTACGGCTGTAGGCGGGTATGATACCGACGTGGCCCGCGTAGCCGGGCACGCGAAAGTTGACGGAGCTACCGCCCGCGTCGCCGACCCGTTCGAGGTCGGGGTATGCGGCCTGAATCCGGGCCAGCATATCGGCGTAGGATAGAAAGACGTCGTGGTTGCCGTCGTCATCGTTGAAAGGCATGGCCTCAATGAACCTTACCCCTACCCTGTTCTCCCGGGTAAGCTCAACGAAATCCAGCAGTTCGTCGTCGTTTACGCCGCGCATCACTACCGCGTTGATCTTTACCGGATACCCCCGGTGGAGCATCTCCTCCAGGGCCAGGCGCGTCTCGGCGAAATTGTCGCGGCGGGTGATCCGGTGGAAGCGCTCCGGACGCAGGGTGTCCAGGCTCAGGTTGTAGTGACGCAACCCGCTTGCCTCCAGCTCGTCGATGTACTTCGGCAAGAGAACCCCGTTGGTGGTCATGGCCAAGCGGGGAAAGATATCGGCCAGTCCGCGGACCAGCACGGGTAGGTCGCGGCGGACGAGGGGCTCGCCGCCGGTCAGGCGCACCTTGGTGACGCCGAGCTCGCCGAGTACGCTGCAGAGGTAAAGGATCTCGTCGTAGTCCAGCAGGGCTCCCTTCGGGGCGAAGTCGATGCCTTCTTCCGGCATGCAGTAGCGACACCGCAGGTTACAACGGTCGGTTACCGCCAGGCGGAGGTAGGTGAGTTGCCGGCCGTGTTGGTCTTGGAGCATGTATAAATGGTACACCTGGCGGACGGCGTTGTTTCGCGGTCGGAGACCGCAGCGTACTTCTGCTGCCGGAGGCAGCGTTGTACTAGAGCATCTTTTCGAGGTTGGCGATCTTGGCCTGGGCGTCGGCCTGCTTCTTGCGCTCCATTTCGACGACGGCCTCGGGGGCGTTGGCGACGAAGCGCTCGTTGGCCAGCTTTTTCTCGATGCCCTTCAGGAAGCCGCGCAGGCGGGTGAGTTCCTCCTCGGTCTTGGCGCGCTCGGCGGCCAGGTCGACCTCCTCGTTCAGGATGAGGTAGCCGGTGTCGGTACCGATAAGGAAGGGAAGGCCGTTGCCGGGTGCCGCGTCGGTCAGTTCTACGGAACCCAGATTGGCTGACTTTTTCAGGAATCCCACCGCACCCGCGTCCGCGCCCAGCAGTCGCTCGGCATCCGCGCCGCGCTTGACGGCCAATTGCAGCGTTTCGCCCTGCGAGATGCCCCGCTGGTTGCGCAGGTCGCGCACGTGGCTGACCGTGTCCTGCAGCAGGTCGAAATCGCGCAGCAGCTGCCGGTCGTACTCGCCGGCGACGGGCCAGGTACTCACGATGCAGTCCTGCCCCTCCTTGCGGTCGCGCAGCTGGTGCCAGACCTCCTCGGTGATGAAGGGCATGAAGGGGTGCAGCAGCGTCATCATCCGCTCGAATACGGAAATGGCGGCGTCGTAGGAGGTCCGGCTGATCACGCCGTCGGCGGGCTTGATAGCCTCGAGGTACCAGCTGCAGAAGTCGCTCCAGATGAGGCGGTACAGGGTGACCATGGCCTCGCTGAGGCGGTACTCGGCGATGAGGCGGTCCACTTCGCGGATGGTCTCGTTGAGCTTGGCCTCGATCCACCGGGTCGCCAGGGCGGCGGCGGGTTCGGGCGCGCGGTCGGCGACCTCGAAGCTCTGGATCAGGCGGTTGGCGTTGAAGATCTTGTTGCAGAACTTGCGGCCCTGCTCGCAAAGCTGGCTCTCGTTGAGCACCTCGCCGTCCTGCAGGGGGGCATCGAAGATGATGTCGTTGCCGGCCGCGGCGCTGGAGAGCATGCCGTAGCGGACGCCATCGGCCCCGTAGGTACGCAGGAGCTCGAGGGCATCGGGACTGTTGCCCAGCGACTTCGACATCTTGCGACGCTTCTCGTCGCGCACCATGCCCGTGAAGTAGACGTCGCGGAAGGGCTGACGGCCGTTCTCGGTGACGAACTCCTCGCCGAGCAGGTCCTCGCTGAACTCGTAGCCGGCCATGATCATGCGCGCCACCCAGAAGAACATGATGTCCCATCCGGTGACCAGGTCGTTCGTGGGATAGTAGTAGGCTAGCTCGGTCTTGTCCTCGCCGAAGCCGTCAAAGACCGACATCGGCCAGAGCCAGCTGGAGAACCAGGTGTCCAGCACGTCCTCATCCTGCAGCAGGTCGTCCATCGTAAGGCCAGGGTGATGGTGACGGGCTTCCGCCAAGGCCTCCTCGGCCGTTTCGGCCACGTACACCTCGTCGCCGTGGTACCAGGCGGGAATACGCTGCCCCCACCAGAGCTGACGGCTCACGCACCAGTCGCGGACGTTCTCCTCGTTCAGCCACGAGCGGTACATATTGACCATGCTCTCGGGGTGGAAGGTGACCTCCCCGGATTCCACGGCTTCCAGGGCGGTGGCGGCGGTGTCGCGCATCTTCATGAACCACTGCAGCGTGAGGCGGGGCTCCACGACGGCGTTGGTCCGCTCGCTGCGCCCGACGCTGGTGCGGTACTGCTCGATCTTGACGAGGTCGCCGCGCTCCTTCAACAGCTTGATGATCTCTATCCGGGCCTCGGCGCGATCAAGGCCGACCGCGAACTGGGCTCGCTCGTTCATCGTGCCGTCGGCGTTGATGGTGTCGATCACTTCCAATCCGTACTTCTCGCCGAGGGCGTAGTCGTTGGGGTCGTGGGCGGGGGTGATCTTCAGCGCCCCGGTACCGAACTCCGGGTCGACGTAGTCGTCGGGGATGACGGGTACCACGCGGTCCACCAGTGGTACGATCACCTTGCGGCCGTGGAAGGAGGTGTAGCGCTCGTCGTCCGGGTGCACGGCAATGGCGGTATCGGCCATGATCGTCTCCGGGCGACTGGTGGCGATGGTAATGTAGGTGTCGTCGGTGCCCTCCATTCGGTAGCGGACGTGGTAAAGGTTGCCGTTTTCTTCGGTGTGGATGACCTCCTCGTTGCTGAGGACGGTCTGGGCCTCGGGGTCCCAGTTGGTCATGCGCTTGGCGCGGTAGAGCTTATCTCGCTTGTAGAGCATGACGAAGACCTTGATGACGGCCCCATAAAGTTTTGGCTCCATGGTAAAGCGGGTCCGCTCCCAGTCGCAGCTGGCGCCCAGCAACTGGAGCTGCTGCAGAATAATCCCGCCGAACTCGTCCTTCCAGGCAAAGGCGTGCTTGAGAAATTCCTCGCGGCCGATGTCCGATTTCTTAACTCCCTGCTCACGGAGCCGCTTGACGACCTTGGCCTCAGTGGCGATGCTGGCGTGGTCGGTACCGGGTACCCAGCAGGCGTTTTTGCCGTCGAGGCGGGCCTTGCGGATGAGGATGTCCTGTACCGTATTGTTGAGCATATGCCCCATGTGGAGGACGCCCGTCACGTTGGGTGGCGGGATCACGATGGTGTAGGGCTCCCGCTCGTCGGGTACGCTACGGAAGTAGTCGTGCTCCATCCAGTGGGCATACCATTTCTTTTCTACCTGGCTGCTGTCGTAGGTGGCTTTGGCGGACATGGGTCGTGGCTTTGGGAGGGCGAAGATAGGCACCGGCGGAAGGACTGAATTGGTGAGGGACCGAATTGCCGAATTCGGCCCGCCCCCGCGGAGTAGCCCTCCCTTCCCCGGGCCACCCGGTCAATCCTAATGGGCAACGCCTCAGAAAGCACGACTGAGCAATACGGACAAGACCGGCCGCCGCAACGCCGCGGTATCGTAGTCAGCGTCCGTCCGGGTAAAGCATGGCGGCAGCAACGGACAAATGACGTAATCGTAGGTAAAGCTCACCCGCGGAGC
Source organism: Lewinella sp. IMCC34183 (assembly GCF_003390915.1). Taxonomy (GTDB): domain Bacteria; phylum Bacteroidota; class Bacteroidia; order Chitinophagales; family Saprospiraceae; genus Neolewinella. The sequence goes on from NZ_QMEM01000001.1 coordinate 757,139, forward strand.
CACCACGGCAACGTCCAGCATCACCCCCGCCGACCACGGTCCGGTGATGCGCCGGCTGATGCCCGTCCGCGCGCCCAGCGTGAAACGGCGGTCGAAGTCGGCGGAGTACTCTCGGGCGAAGTACTCGGCATGTTCCTGCTCCGCGCTGACCGCAACGCCGCCGGCCACTACGTACGCGGGCAGCAGGGCGGCACGCAGGCGGAAATCGCCCAGCCGGTACCCGGCGGAAAGGCTCAGCCCGGCGAGTAGTGGGTCTGCCGCGAAGCGCACGTTTCCGCGCGGCATCACCCCGTCTACGATTTTCAGGATGCCGGGACCTTCGGTATCGATTACGTCGGTGGTCATGCGGCTAAGGCCCGCCCCCGCCGCGAAGGACCAGCGGCCCGTGGAGGCTACGGTCCGCTCGAGCAAAAGCCCGTAGCTGGCGGTATGCTCCAGGTTGGCGGATGCCCCGATAGCCCGGCCATATACCAGGTGGGCCGTCCAACTCCCTTGCTGCGCGTAGCAGGACAAGGAGGGGGCCAGCAAAGCGAGAACAAGCAGGATGCGAAGCAGCATGGCGTGGATTTCCCTGTAGACGGCGGCTGCCGGGTCTGCCGTTGGTGCATAACCCCCACACCCCGAGCTATTTTTTGCCGCCTCCGATGGCCTGGTCGATATCGTCCACGATATCCTCGATGTCCTCGATCCCGATGCTCAGCCGCACCAGTCCGTCCGTGATGCCATTGGCCAGCCGCACTTCGCGGTCGATGGACCGGTGACTCATGGTGGCGGGGTGCAGGACGAGCGTATCCACGTCACCGAGGGTCGGGGTCAGGGTGCAGAACTTCAGCCGGTTCATGAAGGCCTTGGCCGCCTCGAGCCCCCCTTTCAGTTCAAAGCTCAGCATGCCGCCGTGCAGCTTCATCTGCCGGTCGATCGTGCCGCAGTCGGGGTGGGTGGGGATCCCCGGGTAATTGACGGTCACCACCTCCGGGTGGCGGAGCAGGAAGTCGCAGACCTGCTGGGCGTTGCTGGAGTGCCGCTCCATGCGCAGGGCCAGGGTCTTCAGGCCGTTGAGCACGAGCCAGGCGTCCCAGGGGTTGCCCGTACCGCCGTAGAGCCGGTAATTGGGTACGAACACCTCGTCCATCAACTGCTTGTCCTTGCACACGATGGCGCCAGCGACCCCCGTGCCGTGGCCGTTGAGGTACTTAGTGGTACTGTGCAGCACCACGTCGGCCCCGAGCAGCAGGGGTTGCTGCCCGATCGGGGTGGCGAAGGTGTTGTCGACCACGAGTCGCGCCCCGTAATGATGGACCAGGTCGGCCAGGTAGGCCAGGTCGGTACAGCGCAGAGTGGGGTTGCTGGGCGTTTCGACGTAGACGATGCTGAGATCGGAGTGTTCCGCGAGGCGGTCCTCCAGCCGCTCACTGTCGCGCAGGTCGGCCGTGATCCGGCGTACGCCGTGCGGGGCCAGGTCGTCGATGAGCGCGCTCGTGCCGCCGTAGAGATCCCCCTGGGTGAGTATGACGTGGCCCGGGCGGCAGAGTCCCGTAAGCACCGTAGCGATGGCGGCCATACCGCTGGCGCAGAAGAGGCCGTACACCTCGCCTTCGCCGCCGTAATTCTCGAGGGCCGCGATCTTGGCGGCGGCGGCGTCGACGGTCGGGTTGCCGAACCGGCCGTAGATATGTCCTTTCTCCACCCCGTCGAAAATATCCATGCCCTGCTCGATGGAATCGAATACGAAGCTAGAGGCGGCAACGAGGGGAACCTGGTGGGGCGGGTTATAATTCATAAGCTGCGGATCCCGTGCAGCTAGGCTGGCTAATTTCATATCGTAGGGGGCGTGGCCGTGGCGGGCCCGTTAAGTAAGTTGGTACCCGCACAACGGACGGGAACATAGATAACGTCGTGGACGGGCACAATATACTGTTCCGGTTCCCGCGCCGCCGGAATTAATCGGAACCGCTTCGGCCGGAGTACCTTTGCGGGATGGAAGACGAAGCCGACAGCGAGGACCTTTTCGACGTCCAGGAGATCCTGGTCGACCCCAAGCAGTCACCCGTACGCATCGATAAGTTCGTTACCGACAAGCTGCCCCGCATCAGCCGCAACCGCGTGCAGAACGGCATCCGCTCCGGCAGCATCCTGGTAGACGGGCGGCCCGTAAAGCCGAACCACAAGCTCTCCCCGGGCGAACGCATCACCGTGCTGCTGCCCCGCCACGGCGACCGCGAGGAAGGGCTGCTCGCGGAAGACATTCCCCTCGACATCCGCTACGAGGATGAGGCCATCCTCATCGTACACAAACCGCCGGGCATGGTCGTGCACCCGGGGGTCGGCAACCCCTCCGGTACGCTGGTCAACGCCCTGGCCCACCACCTGCGGGCCCAGGACGACATCCCCGTGCTGCCGGGCAACGACGACGACCGGGTGGGGCTCGTCCACCGCATCGACAAGGACACCTCCGGTCTGCTGGTGGTAGCCAAGACCGACGCGGCCATGAGCTTCCTGGCCAAGCAATTCTTCGACCACTCCATCGACCGCACCTACCAGGCGCTCGTCTGGGGGGCGCCCGACCCCGCCGACGGCACGATCGACCGCTACATTGGCCGCCACCCCCGCTTGCGGCAGATCTACACGGTATTCGACGAGGAGGAGGCCGGGAAGCACGCCATTACCCACTACCGGACCCTCGAGGACCTCTACTACGTCAGCCTCCTGGAGCTCAAACTGGAAACCGGCCGCACCCACCAGATCCGGGTGCACATGAAGAGCATCGGCAACCCCGTCTTCCAGGACGAGAAGTACGGTGGCGACCGCATCATGAAGGGCACGGTGTACAGCAAGTTCAAGTCCTTCGTGGAGGGCTGCTTCGCCCTGTGTCCGCGGCAGGCGCTCCACGCCAAGAGCATCGGCTTCGTGCACCCCACCACCCGCGAATACGTACACTTCGACAGCGACCTGCCCGAGGATATGCACGCCGCCCTGGAGCGCTGGCGCACCTACGTCGGTCACCGCCGGCACAACAATACCCTGGAGCAGTGAGCCCCGAAGCCGCTACGGAGGCGTGGGTGACGGACTTCGTCGTGGCCCTGGGTCTGTGCCCCTTCGCGGCGCGGCCCCTGCGGGCGGGCCAGGTGGCGTTCCTCGCTTGCGGCGAGCCGAACCCCGAAGATGCCTTTTACTGGGCGGGCGCGCAGGTGCAGGGTCTGCTGGCTACCCCGGCGACCCGGGTGGATACCGCCCTGCTGATCTTTCCTGCCGGGCTGGATGACTTCACCGACTTCCTGGGCTTCGTGGAGGCCATCGAGGATTTCCTCGCCGACTCCGGGGCCGACGCGGCGGTACAACTGGCCCACTTTCACCCCCGCTACACCTTCGCCGATGCCCCCCCGGACGACCCCGCCAACGCCACCAACCGGGCCCCCTACCCTACCGTGCAGTTGCTGCGGGTCGATAGCGTGGCGCGGGCGGTAGAGCACTATCCCGATCCAAAAGGTATCCCCGTTCGCAGCGCGGCGCTGCTGCGTGAGCCCCCCCCGGGCTGAGGGCCTCCGGCCCGATAAACACGCGAGCTAGGCGAGCGGCAAGCACTAAGCATCGGGTTAGAGGCCCTCTACCCATTGCCGTCCCGGGTGAAGGGCCTCCGGCCCGATACACACGCGAGCTAGGCGAGCGGCAAGCACTAAGCATCGGGCCAGAGGCCCTCGACCCATTACCGTTCCGGGTGGAGGGCCTCCGGCCCGATACACACGCGAGCTAAGCGAGCGGCAAGCACTAAGCATCGGGCCAGAGGCCCTCTACCCATTGCCGTCCCGGGTGAAGGGCCTCCGGCCCGATACACACGCGAGCTAATTGAGCGGCAAGCATTAAGCATCGGGCCAGAGGCCCTCTACCCATTGCCGTCCCGGGTGGAGGGCCTCCGGCCCGATAAACACGCGAGCTAGGCGAGCGGCAAGCACTAAGCATCGGGCCAGAGGCCCTCTACCCATTGCCGTCCCGGGTGGAGGGCCTCCGGCCCGATACACACGCGAGCTAGGCGAGCGGCAAGCACTAAGCATCGGGCCAGAGGCCCTCTACTCATTACCGTCCCGGGTGAAGGGCCTCCGGCCCGATACACACGCGAGCTAAGCGAGCGGCAAGCACTAAGCATCGGGCCAGAGGCCCTCTACCCATTACCGTCCCGGGTGGAGGGCCTCCGGCCCGATACACACGCGAGCTAAGCTAGCGGCAGAATTCAACGCTCGGGCCGGAGGCCCTCTACCCATTGCTCTCGCGAGCAACAAACACCCCACCGTTCGGGCCGTAGGCCCTCAACCCGGGGAGCACCCAAATTGTACCATTCCCGATGCAGCTAGAAGAACGAATCGAAGCCCTCGCCCGCCTGGGCGACCACCTCCGCGGACCGGAGGATGAATTTCTCACCGCCCTCATGAAGCGCACGGCCTTCAATAACGGCTGGTTCACCCTCGAGCAACAGCAGCGCGCGCTCCGCGCCATTGCCGACCGCTTTCTCGACGGCGACCGGCTGCAAAAGTGGGCCGCCGGTTACTCCATCACCGCACCTGCGTCCCCGCCGTACGCCACCGTAGGACTGGTGCTGGCCGGCAACATCCCCCTGGTCGGCGTGCACGATATCGTGAGCACCTTCGTGGCCGGCCACCGCGCGCAGATCAAGCCCAGCAGCAAGGATCCCTACGTGCTGCCGTACCTGCTGAAGCTCCTGGCCCGCTTCACGCCCGATGCCGAGCCGTACTTCGAGATCGTGAATAACCTGTCCGGCTTCGACGCCATCATCGCCACGGGCAGCAACAACAGCTCGCGCTACTTCGAAGCCTACTTCAGCAAATACCCCCACATCATCCGGCGCAACCGGAATGCCGTAGCGGTACTGAGCGGCGAGGAATCCGAAGAGCAACTCCGCCGCCTCGGTGACGACATCTTCTCTTATTTCGGGTTGGGGTGCCGCAACGTGTCCAAGATCTACGTGCCGCGCGACTACGACTTCGCCCCGCTGCTGGAGGTGCTGCACGACTGGCGGGAATACCAAAACCACACCAAGTGGAAGAATAACTTCGACTACAACTTCGCCCTGCTCACCCTCAACAAGGAATCCTTCCGCCACAACGGCGCCATCATCGTGCGTCCCGACGATGCTATAGCCAGCCACATCGCCGGGCTTTACTACTCCGAGTACGATGATCCGGCAACCGTGACGGAGGAACTCGGGCGCCGGGCGGGAGAGATCCAGCTCGTGGTCGCGCCCCCCGGACTGCTGGACCTGCCCACCTACGATTTTGGCGAGGCGCAGCAGCCCTCCCTGACCGACTACGCCGATGGGGTGGATACGCTGGAGTTTTTGACGCAGCAGGTGCCCCAACCCCGGTCGGCAGCCCCCGGAAAAGAGTGATCCGGCCGCGGGTACCGGAGCATCCCGGTTTGCCTATATTGGCGCCCCAACGCGAACGATCATGCCCACTACCCTTCCCCTCCAGCTATCTACCTTCCAGGATTACCAATCGGCCTACGACCGCAGCATCAGCGACCCCGAAGGCTTCTGGGCCGAACAGGCCAACACCTTCCAGTGGCGCAAGCCGTGGCAGCAGGTGCTGGAGTGGGACTTCACCGGCCCCGACGTTAAGTGGTTCCAGGGTGGCAAGCTCAACATCACGGAAAACTGCCTCGACCGCCACCTGGAGGAGCGCGGCGAGCAGACGGCCATTCTCTACGAACCCAACGAGCCCGATGGCGAAGTGATCCGACTCACCTACCGCCAGCTGCACGCCGAGGTATGCAAGGCCGGCAACGCCCTCCGCAAACTGGGGGTCGGCAAGGGCGATCGCGTCTGCTTCTACATGCCCATGGTGCCGGAGCTGGCCATTGCGGTTCTCGCCTGCGCGCGCATCGGAGCCATTCACTCCGTGGTATTCGCCGGCTTCAGCGCCCAGGCCCTCGCGGACCGGGTCAACGACGCGGACTGCAAAGTGATCGTCTGCTCCGACTACAACCGCCGCGGCAACAAAAACATCCCGGTCAAGGAGGTGGTCGACGAGGCCCTGGCCATCGGCTGCCCCAGCGTGGAAACCGTGCTCGTACACCGCAATACCGGGGAGGAGGTCACCTGGGACCCGAGCTACGACCAGTGGTACCACGAGCGCGTGGACGGACAGTCCACCACCTGTCCGGCCGAGGAAATGGACGCGGAAGACGTACTCTTTATCCTCTATACCTCCGGCAGTACCGGCAAGCCCAAGGGCGTGGTGCACACCTGCGGGGGGTACATGGTGTACACGGCCTTTTCCTTCCTCAACGTCTTCCAGTACAGTCCGGGCGACGTCTACTGGTGCACCGCCGACATCGGCTGGATCACCGGCCACAGCTACATCCTGTATGGCCCCCTGCTGTGCGGCGCCACCACCATGATGTTCGAGGGCGTGCCCACCTACCCCGATGCCGGCCGCTTCTGGGAAATCTGCGCCAAGCACAAGGTCAACCAGTTTTACACCGCCCCAACCGCCATCCGCGCCCTCATGGCCCGCGGCAAGCAGTACGTCCAGGGTCACGACCTGAGCGACCTTAAAGTGATCGGTTCCGTCGGTGAACCGATCAACGTCGAGGCGTGGGAATGGTACCACGAGGAGGTCGGTAAGGGCAAGGTGCCCATCGTGGATACCTGGTGGCAGACCGAAACCGGCGGCATCATGATCTCGGGCCTCGGTGGGCTCAGTCCCCAGAAGCCGACCTTCGCGGGCTACCCCCTGCCCGGCGTCCAGATGGCCCTCGTAGACAAGAACACCGGAGAGGAGCTCACCGAGAACCCCGAGAGCGGCCTGCTCTGCGTCAAGTTCCCGTGGCCGAGCATCCTGCGCACCACCTGGGGCGACCACGAGCGGTGCAAGACCACTTACTTCAGCACCGTTCCGGGCATGTACTTCACCGGCGACGGCGCCCGGCGCGACGAAATTGGCATGTACCGTATCGTGGGCCGCGTCGACGACGTCATCAACGTCAGCGGCCACCGCATGGGTACGGCCGAGGTGGAGAACGCCATCAACGAGCACGACGAAGTGGTAGAGTCGGCGGTTGTCGGCTACCCCCACGACATCAAGGGGCAGGGCATCTACGCCTACGTTATCCTCTCCGAGGGCAACCACGACGAGAGCACCCTGCGCGACGAGATCGTCGCTACCGTACGGCAGGAGATCGGCCCCATTGCCAAGCCCGACAAGATCCAGTTCGTGGACGAGCTGCCCAAGACGCGGTCGGGCAAGATCATGCGGCGCATCCTGCGCAAGGTGGCGGCCGGCGAAACCGACAACCTCGGGGATACCTCCACCCTGCTTAACCCGGAGGCGGTGGAGTCCGTCATCGCCGGCAAGGTCTAGGCGCGGACGCGGGTGCAGTGATGCACAGAATAAAAAAGCCCGTCGCGAATGCATTTCGCGACGGGCTTATACGTGTGCCGTACCGGGCTAGTCTTCTCCGAGGAAGGGATAGCGGTAGTCTACCGGCGGCACGAAGTTCTCCTTGATCAAGCGGGGACTGATCCACCGCTGCAGGTTGATGGCGCTGCCCGCCTTGTCGTTGGTGCCGGAAGCCCGGGCACCTCCGAAGGGCTGCTGACCGACCACCGCTCCGGTGGGCTTATCGTTGACGTAGAAGTTACCGGCGGCGTTGCGCAGGGCCTTCGAGGCCGATTCGATGACCGTCCGGTCGGTAGCGAATACGGCGCCGGTAAGGGCGTAGGGTGAGGTGGAATCCACCAGCTCCAGCGTCTCTTCCCATTGGTCGTCCTCGTAAACGTAGACGGTCAGGACGGGACCAAAGATCTCCTCCACCATGGTGGTCGAGCGCGGATCGGAGCTGAGCAGTACGGTTGGCTCCACGAAGAAGCCTTCCGACTTGTCGCAGTTGCCTCCGGCGATCACTTCCACGGCGTCGTTGGCCTTGGCGCCCTCCAGGTAGCCGGCAATCCGGTCGAAGGCCCGCTCGTCGATGACGGCGTTGATAAAGTTGCCAAAATCCTCGACGGTACCCGTCTTCAGTGTCTGGATATCGCTCACCAGCCGGTCCTTGATGGCGGGCCACAGCGAAGCCGGCAGGTAGGCGCGCGAGGCGGCGGAGCACTTCTGCCCCTGGTATTCGAAGGCGCCGCGCAGCAGGGCTACGGCGACCTCCTCGGCGCGGGCGGATGGGTGGGCCACCACGAAGTCCTTGCCGCCGGTTTCGCCCACGATGCGGGGGTAGCTGCGATAGTGTCCGATGTTGTTGCCGATCTCCTTCCACAGCTCCTGGAAGACCTTGGTTGAACCGGTGAAGTGAAGGCCCGCAAAGTCACGGTGCTTGAATACGATATCGCCCACCTGCGGCCCGTCGGTGTAGATCAGGTTGATCACCCCCGGGGGGAGGCCGGCGGCCTCGAAGAGCTCCATGATGACGACGGCGGAGTAGATCTGCGTCTCGGCGGGTTTCCAGACGACGGTGTTGCCGCAGAGCGCGGGCGCGGCGGGCAGGTTGGCCGCGATGCTGGTGAAGTTGAAGGGCGTGATGGCCAGCACGAAGCCTTCCAGCGCGCGGTACTCGAGGCGGTTCCAGATGCCGTCCGGGGAGTGCAGGGGTTGCTCCCGGTAGATTTCCTGCAGGAAGTAGGCGTTGAAGCGGAAGAAATCGCACATCTCGGCGACGGCGTCGATCTCCGCCTGGTAGGCGTTCTTGCTCTGCCCGAGCATGGTGGCCGCGTTCATCCGCGCGCGGAAGGGACCGGCGAGCAGGTCGGCCGCCCGCAGGAAGACGGCGGCGCGCTGCTGCCACGGCAGGGCCTCCCAGGCCGGCTTGGCCGCCAGGGCGGCGTCGATGGCGCGGTGTACGTGGTCGTCGGTGCCCCGGTAGAAATGCCCCAGGGTGAAGGAGCGCTCGTGGGGCGGATGTACGCTTACCTTTTCGCCCTCCAGTACCCGTTCGCCGTTGATGAAGGCCGGCAACTCGCGGGCAGCGGATTTGGCGTCCGCAAGCGCCTGCTTGAGGGATTCACGCTCGGGACTGCCGGGCGCATAGGCCAGGACCGGCTCGTTGGGGGGAATGGAAAGGTTGAAAATGGCGTCTGACATAAGGTTGGTAGCTTGCTTGGTACAGGGAGAGGCCGGTGCCGGGGAGATGCCGGTGCCGACTATTTCTTTCGGGCCGGCAGCGCATCGTCCAGGCGCTCCAGGGCGACCTGCACGGAGCGGCGCTCCCGGTCCCGCAAACTTACGATAACGCTCCGGGAGCGGTATCCGGGAGCGGAGATGAGCAAGCGGTAGCTGCCCGGGGCCAGGTAGCGGTAGAAATCGCCCGTGAGGGCCTCGCTGAAGACCGAGGAGTGCATCTCGTCGTGGCCGGGAATGGTCACGTGGGCGCGCACGGGGCGCCCCGTAAGGCGATCGGTTACGATGCCGTGGATGCCGAGGCGCGCTTCGTTCAGGTAGCTGAGCAGGGCACCGCGCAGCGAGAGCCAGAGGTCGGGGAGACTGGCCGCGGGAAACCGTTTGGCGTTGGTGATCTCCACGGTGGCTTCCCGTGTCCGGTGGTAGTAGTTCATATAGTCCTGCCGGGAGCCCGCGATGGGGTACCAGTCGTGGCCGTTGGTGGTGCCGTTCGCGCGGTCTTTGAAGTAGTCGCCCAGCTGGCTGTCGTTCTGGGCGGTACGGGCGAAATCGCGGCTCACGTCCCGCCACCAGTCGGTATCGGGGTGGCGGCTGCGGAAGGTATCCCAGGGATAGTTAAAGAGCTCGGCGCCGCCGTGGAAATTGATGGCCAGGTCGAAGCCGTGGGTATCGGCGGCGCGCATGAAGATGCGGGTCTCGGGCTGGTGCTGGTTACCGTCGGGGAAGCGACCGTCATCCGGGTCCGGGTAGTTGCGGTTGAGGTCGACGTTGTTCGCGTTCCCGCGGCGGGCGGCGGCCAGGGTGTGGTTGCCGCCGCGGTAGGCGCCGTCGGGGTTGGCCAGCGGGTTGATGTAGAGGAACACGTCGTCGAGCAGGCCGCTGGCGTCGTCTTCCAGCAGGGATTCGGCGAGCTTGAGCAGGATCCAGTACCCGGCCAGTTCGTCTCCGTGCATGGCGGCCGTACACAGCACCTGCGGCCGCGCCTGCTTTGCCGCAGGCCGGTTGCCCAGCCGGAGGACCAGGATCCGCCGGCCCGAGGGCAGGCGCCCCCACACCTCCACGCGGCAGCGGTCGGGGTAGCGGCGGGCCAGGCCGTACATGATGGTTTCGTACAGGTCGTAGGTCGGATAAGCGCGCTGGGGCAGGAGGTGAAGGGAATGCGGATCGGGGCCGGTCGCCGTACGCACCGCGTCCTGGGCAGCGACCGGCGCGAAGGCACCGAGAAACAGAAACAGGATAGCCGGGGTGAGCCACTTCACGGGAATAGGTACCGCGGCGGAGGGAAAATTGTTGTGGTAAAAACCAAACTACTGCCGGTTCGGCCGCCGGCCTTACGGTTCCGCGATTTGGTATAATCGGGGGATTCCGTCGATTTATAGTTTGGTATTTCTACCTTGGATGCGCACTTTGCGCCCCACTATGCAGCTCACTTCCCTCGACTGGATCATCGTCTTCCTCTTTTTCGCAATCACCCTGGCCATCGGCCTGTGGGCCAGCCGCGACTCCGGGAAGTCCACCTCCGAATTCTTTCTTTCCGGCCGCAACATGCCCTGGTGGCTGCTCGGCGTCTCGATGGTGGCGACCACCTTCTCGGCGGATACCCCCAACCTGGTGACGGACATCGTCCGCAAGCAGGGCGTAGCCGGCAACTGGGCCTGGTGGGCCTTCCTGCTCACCGGTATGCTCACGGTGTTCGTGTACGCGCGACTCTGGCGCAGGTCCGGCGTCATGACCGACCTGGAGTTCTACGAACTGCGCTACGCCGGGGCCCCGGCCCGTTTCCTGCGACAGTTCCGGGCCATTTACCTGGGCGTCTTCTTCAACGTGATGATCATGGCCACGGTGTGCCTGGCCGGCATCAAGATCGCGGGGGTGCTGCTCGACATCAACCCCCTGACCACGCTCGCCCTGGTGTCCATCGTGACCGTGATCTACTCGGCGTCGGGCGGACTTAAGGGCGTGATCCTCACCGACTTCGTCCAGTTCACCTTCGCCATGATCGGGGCCGTCTGGGCAGCCGTTGTCATCATCAACCTGCCGGAAGTGGGCGGCCTCGACGGGCTGCTTTCCCACCCCGAGGTGACCTCGCAACTCGACCTCATCCCGGCCTTCGACAACCCGGAAGTCTACGTGCCCCTCTTCGTGGTGCCCATCGCGGTGCAGTGGTGGAGCGTCTGGTACCCCGGTGCCGAGCCCGGGGGCGGCGGCTACGTGGCGCAGCGCATGCTGGCGGCCAAGAACGAGAACCACGCCGTGGGGGCCACGCTGCTCTTCAACGTGTTCCATTACGCCCTGCGGCCCTGGCCGTGGATCCTGATCGCGCTGGCCTCGATCATCATCTTCCCCGACCTGGACAGCATCGCCGCCGCCTTCCCCAACGTCCCCGCCAACGTGGTCAACGATGACCTGGCGTACCCCGCCATGCTGAGCTTCCTGCCCACGGGACTGCTCGGGCTGGTGGTCGCCTCCCTCATCGCGGCGCTCATGTCGACCCTGTCGACCCACCTCAACTGGGGGTCGAGCTACGTGGTCCACGACTGGTACCACCGCTTCGTGGAACCGGATGCCAGTGAGGACCGGCTGGTGTTGATCGGCCGGATCAGTACCGTAGCCCTGATGATCATGGCTGCCCTGTTCGCCCTGGCCCTGTCCAACGCGCTGGAGGCCTTCGCCATTCTGCTGCAGATCGGGGCGGGTACCGGACTCATCTTTATCCTGCGGTGGTTCTGGTGGCGGATCAATGCCTACACCGAGGTGGCCGGCATGTTCATCTCCTTCGCGGTGGCCCTGTTCCTGCAATTTGCCTGGACGCCCCTGGGGTTGCCCGAACTCGCCGGTCACGAGCAGTTGCTGCTCGGGATCGCCATCACGACGGTAGGCTGGCTGGCCGTGACCTTCCTGACCCGACCGACCGACATGGCAACCTTACAGAATTTTTACACGACCACCCGACCGGGGGGTCCCGGCTGGGACCCGGTGGTGGCTACGCTGCCCGCCGGCACCGACGCACAGGCCGACGGGCAGTTGCCGCTGCGTATCCTCGCCATGCTTGTGGGTGCGGTCACGGTCTATTCTATCCTGTTCGCCACCGGATTTTACCTCTACGCTAATCTGACGGCGGCCGTGATCGCCGCCCTGGTGGCCGCTGTAGGCATCGCCGCGCTGTTGCTGATCTGGAAAAACCTTAACCGCCCAGCGCCCCTGCGCGAGTAGCCGGGCCGCCAAACCAGGCGGAAGGTGCGGTGTTAACCTGGTCCAACCTTCCGGAATGTCAGATATCACGACCATCAAGCGGGCTACCGCGCCGCTCACCCGCCAGCTCACCGACCACCGCATTTACCACCTGCTCAACGACGTGGAGGGCATCCGCACCTTCATGGAGTACCACGTATTCGCGGTCTGGGACTTCATGTCACTACTCAAGGCACTGCAGCGGGAACTGACCTGCATCACCCTGCCCTGGAAGCCTAGCAACAACGCCAAGACGGCCCGCTTTATTAACGAGATCGTCCTCGGTGAGGAAACCGACATCGACCGCCACGGTGTACCGGCCAGCCACTTCGAACTGTACCTGGAAGCCATGGATGAGGTCGATGCCGATACCGTCCCCATCATTCGCCTGCTCGGCAACATCCGCGGCCTTGCCGACGCCCGTGACACGTTGCGGGCGGCGGACCTCGGCCCCGGGGTGACCCGCTTCGTGGACTACACCTTCGAGCTGATCCAGGAGGGCGCGCCGCACAAGATCGCGGCGGCCTTCACCTTCGGTCGGGAGAGCCTGATCCCGGAACTGTTCATCGAGATTCTCGGCCAGTCGACGGAGGATAAGGCCGCCTTTCCCCGCCTGGTGTACTACCTGGAACGGCACATCGAGGTCGACGGCGACGAGCACGGCCCCCTGTCCGAAGCCATGGTCACCGAACTCTGCGGTACGGACGAAGAAAAATGGGCAGAGGCCCGGGCCGTCGCCGAAGAAGCCCTGCGGCGGCGCATCGGTCTCTGGGACGAGATCGCGGGTGCGCTGGAAGCCAACTCCGTAGCGCAGGCCTCCGGCGGTACCGTCTAGGGCACTGCGGGCGCGCGGCCTAATTCCAGTACCCGCCACTCGCTGCCGCCCGGCACTTCGGGGCGAAAGTGGGAGATAAAGACCGCGGTATCCCGCGGCCCGAGGACGGTTTCCAGCAGTTTCCGCGCCCGGTGCACCGCCGCCCGGTCCAGGCCCTGGAAGGGTTCGTCGAGCAGCAACAGCGGCGGTGCCTTTACGAGGGCCCGGCAGAACAGCAGCAGCCGCTGGGTTCCTGCGGATAGTGCAAGAAATGGCCGCTCGGACACCTCCGCCAACTCAAAGTAGCGGAGCAAAAGATCCACCATTGCTTCCTGTTCCAGGGTATACGTTCGCGGCAGCGTAAAGGTATCGGAGAAGCCCGTCAGCAGCACCCCACGGGCGGACAGCCGCTGCCGAAAGTAGGTATGCAATTCCGGGGAGGTATACCCGATGCGCCGCTTGATGTCCCAGATGCTGCCGCCCCTACCCCTCCGCTGGCCGAAGAGCCAGACCTGGTTGGCGTAGGCCAGCGGGTTGTCGGCGTACACCAGGCTGAGCAAGGTAGATTTTCCGGAACCGTTGGGACCGCTGACCACCCACTTTTCGCCCCGCCGCACCCGCCAGTCCAGCCCATCCAGCACGGCCCGGTCACCGTAGCGGATGGTCACGTTTGTAAAGCGGACCACTCCTTCCCCCGTATTTTCCCGGGGGGACTCCGCCCAGATATCCGAGATCCGGCCAAGTGCGTCTCCGTCGACGGTCGCGGTAGTCCGTTCCGGCGGCAGGTCACCGATCGTCCCCTGCCAGCTGCTGCCGTCCGCGTAGAGGTGCAGCCGATGGGTGATCGCATCCGGTACGGCATCGGCGTGGCCGCAGAGCACCAGGGTCAGGTCGAGACGGGCTACCAGATCGTCCAATAGGTCATTGAGTACTTGCCGGCTACCGGCGTCGAGTCCCACATAGGGATTGTCGATCACCAGGATGCGGGGCCGGCGCAGCAACTCCCGCGCCAGCAGGACCTTCCGCGTCTGCCCGCTCGACAACTTGATCATCTCCCGGTCCAGCAGCTCCCGGATACCGAATGCATCCAGCAGGGCAGCGTGCTGCTCCGGCGTAAACCCACCGGCGGCGAGGTACTGCCGGGCGGTGGGGTGGCCACTGGCGTCGAAGGCGTTGTAGCGTTGCTGGTAGTAATGGACGTTCGTCGGATTGCGGGCCAGGCGGGAATTATCCATGAAGGAAACCAGCCGCAGGGCCGTGCGCCGCGCTTCGTAGCCCGGTGCGCCGGAGAGGAAGGGGTACGTCAGGGTTCCCGCCGTGAGCCGCCGCTGGCCGGCCAACGTCTCCGCCAGCAGGGTTTTGCCGGTCGCGCGCGCGCCGGTGACGAGCAAGTGCTGCCCGGCGCGAACGCGGAGGTCCAGCGGGCGGAGGGGGCCCTGGAAGATCACCGCTTGCTGCAGCACTATCAGGTCCGGTGTTGCTTTTTGCCGCTCCACGGTTATTGGGCTTCGTCGGACATGCGCAGGTAGACGCCGTTGCTCCAGCCGAAGCCGTCCTGCACGGGGTACTCCCCGCCGCCCGCTTCGAGGGTGATGTCCTCCACGTTGTACTTCTCGACCATCTTATCCACGTTCTGGTACACTCGCTCGTTGTTGTCCATCCAGCGTTCCCGGATGGTCATCGCCAGGGCATCGTAGCCGTAGTCGCGCAGGCCCGCGTAGGCCATCCACTGCAGCGGTGGCCAGCCATTCGGGGCGTCCCACTGCTGCCCGGTACGCTTCAGACTGGTCCGCAGGCCGCCGGGCGCGAGGAAGTCACGCTCCAGCCGTTGTGCCACGCGGGCGGCGTGGTCCTCCCCGGCGGCCCCTACAAAAAGGGGGTAGACTCCGGCCAGGGTGAGGTAACCGGTGAAGGCAGCGGTGGTCCAGTTGCGGTCCTCGTACCAGCCGCTGGTGTCGTTCCATAGGTACTGTTCGATGGCGGCGCGGCGGCGCTCGGCGCGCCGCTCCCACGCCTCCCGCTCGGGCACTAGTTCGGTATGATCGGCGATGGTCCGTTCCAGGTGGTAGAGCAGGCTGTTCAGGTCCGGCGGCAGAATATCGGTGGTGATAATGGTGGAGATATTTTCCCCGTCGGCGAACCAGCGGGCGCTGTAGTCCCAACCGGATTCCGCGCCGGACCGCAGGTGACGGGCTACGGTCTGGCTGTCGCGGCCACTCTCCCGGATCGTCAGTACGTCCTCCCGGTAACTCTCGGCGCGCGGCCGGTCGCCGGCGTCGTAGTAGCGGTTGAGGTAGGTGCTGTCGGCCATCCAGACGACGTGGTTCACTGCCCGGGTATCCGCGCCGGTTTCTTCCGCGCCACGCATCCACCACGCGTGCTCGGCCTTCAGCTCCGGCAGGAACTCGGCGTAGACCTCCTCACCTTCGATGTCCGCCAGGACGCCGACCATCAGCGAAAAGAAGGGGGGTTGGGAGCGCGTCAGGTAATAGGTGCGGTTGCCGTTGGGAATGAAGCCGAGTTCGTCGATGAGGTAGGCGAAGTTCTCTACCATGTCCCGCACTAGGGAATCCTGTCCGGCCTGCGCCAGTCCGAGCATGGTGAAGTAGCTGTCCCAGTAGTACACCTCCCGGAAGCGCCCGCCGGGCACCACGTAGGCTTCGGGCAGCACGATGAGGCTGCCCGCACTGCCCTCGTCGCTAGCCGCCTGCCGGGTGAGCACCGGCCAGAGCGCATTGATGTGCTCGCCGATGCTGCGTTCGCCGTCGCTGACGAAGCCGCTCTCGGGCGTCGCCGGCGGGTCAAAGTGGCCCTCGACGAAGGCCCGCAGGTTGAAGTCCTCCGTTCCCCGGCGGTCGGCGTAATCGGTCATGATGGCGCGCGCGCTCCGCCGGGGCACCATGTCGACGAAGGTCTTGCCGTCCGCGAAGACCTGCTGCAGCTGCACCTCCCGGAACAGCTCGCCGAACAGTTCGTCGGGGGCCCGCAACCGCTCGTCGGAGAGGGTATCCGCGGTGACGGAGACGCTTGCGGCGGGGTCCGGGGATCGATCCGCGTTGCAGCCGATAAGGGTAAGCAGGCAGAGCCAGAGAAAAAGGTAACGCATGACGGTGGATTGACGGGCCGGAAAGCTACGGCCCGCAGACCGAACCTCCGGAGGGGCACGGCAGGGGGCGAAAGCGCACCGTGCGGAAGCCTAATTGCTACCTTTGCCCCATGCCCAGCTACACCGCCGACTACCTCTACCCCATCGCCGCCGAGCCCATCAAAAACGGCATCGTTACCCTCGACGACCACGGCACCATAATCTATATACAGGACCCCGCCGCCCCGGACTACACCGCACCCGCGACCCCGCCCGAAAAACTCGGAGGAATCCTTATCCCCGGCTTCGTGAACGCCCATTGCCACCTGGAGCTGAGCCACCTGCGCGGCCGCAGTGCCACCGGCAAAACCCTGCTGCCCTTCCTGGTCGACGTGGTGACCCTGCGCGGCGCCTCCCCGGAGGAGATCGAAGCGACCATCCGCAAGCAGGACCGCCTGATGTGGGAGGCCGGCATTCAGGCCGTGGGCGACATCTGCAACCAGGACGATACCGCGGCGACCAAGCGCGACAGCCCGATTCGGTACTACAGTTTCGTGGAGATGTTTGACTTTCTGCAGGCCGGGCAGGCGGAGGCCAGCTACGAGCGGTACCTGCCCGCCTACGCCGCGCAGCCGGAACCGAAGAGCGCCGTGCCCCACGCCCCCTACACGGTAAGCGAGCCGCTCTATTCCCGCATCAACGCCCTCAATACCGGTACGGAATCCGTCAGCATCCACAACCAGGAAACGCCGGCCGAGGACGAACTCTTCCAGACCGGTCAGGGCGCCTTCCGGGAGTTTTTCGCGGGCTTTGGAGCCTCGCTCGACGACTTCAAGGCCCCCGGCACCCCCTCCATCTACCACGCCCTGCAGCACATGGACCCGCGCAAGCGCACGCTGTTCGTCCACAACACCCTCACCGCTCCGGAGGCGATCCTGGCCGCCGAAGCCTGGGGCGAGAACGGCGTGTACTGGGTTACCTGCCCCAACGCCAACCTCTACATCGAGAACCGGCTGCCGCGCTACGACCACTTCCTCGACGCCGGGGCGAAGGTGTGCATCGGTACCGACAGCCTCACCTCGAATTGGCAGCTTAGTATCCTGGAAGAGCTCAGGACCATCAGTCGCTACCAGAGCTACGTGCCCCTGGCCTCCCTGCTGCGCTGGGCCACCCTCAACGGTGCCGAGGCGCTGCAGTTCGACGCCGACCTGGGCAGCCTGGAGCGGGGCAAGACCCCGGGGCTGCTCAACCTGACGGACCTGACGGGTACGACCCCCGAGGACTTCCGCATCGGGGCGGGCACGCAGGTGCGGCGGATCGCGTAACCGCAACGTCCGTCGGCCGGAACTCCGAATGCCGGCAACGGCCACACAACCCCGCCGGGTCGCCCGGTGTCTTTCCGGTATGCGCGTTTACCTCTACCTGCTTTTGCTGATCCTGCCCGGTCTTGCCGTGGCCCAGACCCCCATGGCCGCCCCCGACGCCGAACCCGTGCGCAGCTACGAGGCCGACCACGGCTGGACGGAGGTCGACGACCTGGAAGGCCGCTTCCGCATCCTCACCCCCGGCCCCCTGGAGCATAAAGAAGATACCCTGGCCACGGCCATGGGCGAGCAGGTCTTCCACACCTTCTTCTTCAAGGTGCCCGACGTGCAGCGGGCGGAGAACCTGATCTACGTCCTCAGCTACGTCGACTACCCCGAAGGGGCCCTGCACCAGGATAGTACCGACCTGGTGGAAGAGTTCCTGGTAAACACCCAGGAATCGGCCGCCGAGGCGCTCCGCGGGGAGGTGATCTACGCCACCGACCGGGCCGTGGAGGGCTTTCCCGGCCGGTTGTGGCGGATCGACTATAAGGACGGGGAGGCCAGCGCGCGCACGCTGGCGTTCGTAGCCGGGCGGCGGTACTACGAGCTCAAGACCTTTACCCTTACCGGGCGGGGGCTCGGCGAAAGTTCCGATACCTTCTTCCGCAGCTTCCGTTACCTCGGCAGTAAGGGCACGGGCGGGCCGACCGGGAAATAGGGCTACCGAACCCCTCCACCACCCTGACGTTCCACCGCCAAAAGAAACGTTATGGATACCAAGCTGAAAGGACAAACCGCTATCGTTACCGGATCAAGCACCGGCCTCGGACAGGCCTGCGCCATCGGTCTGGCCAAAGAGGGTATGAATGTGGTGGTCAACTACCACAGCAGCGATGAGGAAGCCCACGCCACCGCCGAACAGATCGAGTCGCTCGGCGGCCGCGCCATCGTAGTACAGGCGGACGTATCGAAGGAGGAGGACGTAGAGAAGCTCTTCAGCGAATGCGAAAAAGCCTTCGGCCACCTCGATGTACTCGTCGCCAACGCCGGCCTGCAGGCGGATGCCGCCTTCACCGAGATGACGCTGGAACAGTGGAACAAGGCCATGGAGGTGGACCTGACCGGACAGTTCCTCTGCGCCCGCCACGCGGCGCGCATCTTCCGCAAGCAAGGCGTGCACCAGCACGGACGGGCCGCCGGCAAGATCATCTGTATGAGCAGCGTGCACGACCGTATCCCCTGGGCCGGCCACGTCAACTACGCCGCCGCCAAGGGGGGCGTGAAGATGATGATGGAGAGCATGGCCCAGGAGCTGGCCGCCGACAAGATCCGGGTCAACTCCATATCGCCCGGGGCGATCAAGACCGACATCAATAAGAAAGCCTGGGGCACCCCCGATGCGCTGAACAAGCTCCTTACCCTCATCCCCTACGGACGCATCGGGGAAGCGGAGGATATCGCCAACCTGTGCGTATTTCTGGCCAGCGACCTGAGCGACTACATGACCGGCACCACCACCTACATCGACGGTGGCATGACCCTCTACCCCGGTTTCCGCCACGGCGGATAGGCCACGGCCAGCAGAAAGAAGGTAAACAGGCTTACCCCTACGCTTGATTCCAGGGTATTTTCAACCAGGCAACTCAGCGTGAGCAGGACGAAGACCGCCGCGTAGACGGGTTGCCGCCACCGTCCGTCGCCGTAGCCGATGGCCGCAAAGCAGCACAGGGTAAGTACGCCACCGACGAGCCCGCCGCCGGCCAGCGCGGTCACGAACTGGTTGTGGGGTCGCTTGCCCTCCGCCCCGGGCAACTCGGTGGCGTACAGGGTGTCCATCGCCGCCCGGAGGTTGCCGGGTCCCACCCCGATCACGGGATGCTCACGCCAGAGCTGCAGGCCCAACCGGACGCTGGTGAAGCGCCCCTCGTCGCTGTACTGCGATGCATTCCGGCCCAGGCCGCGGTGCATTACCTCGAAGCGCGTGTAGTCGGCCTTGGTCCGAAAAGACGGAACAAACAGATAGGCGAGCACCGGAAGGGCGGCCATTCCCAGCAGCCCCGCCGCGAGGTACCCGTAGCGTCCCGCCCGCAGCGCCCGCCCGGCCAGTACCACGGCCCACCCCGCGTAGGCGGCGAGTAAGCCGGAGCGGACCGCGAGCAGGTGCAGGCCCAAAAACAGGAAGGCGCACAGGCCCAGCTGCCAGGCGCTGCGGTAGCGGAACGCGCCGTCGAGCCCCAGCACCGCGCCGATGGCGAGCAGCAGGCTGAACCGGATATGATTGTCGCGGGGCACCGGCACCGGCTGTCCGCGGCCGATCCGTACGTTGATCTCCGTGAAGTGCAGAGCATAGTTGATAAGCACGCCGGCAAGTACCAGCGCCAGAAAAACCAGTAGGGCCGTGCGGGCCGTCCGCCCGGCCGCGGCGCGATCGGCCGCATCCAGCGAGGCGAAGGGGCGCGCGGCCCACGCCAGCGGCAGCATCAGCAGCGGCAGCTTGACCCGCAACCGTTCCAGGTAATAGGTCCAGTCGCAGGTCTGCGGGGCACCAAGGAGCAGCAGCAAATAAAGTCCGGTAAGCCCCCAAAACAGGCTGCTGCGCAGGGCCGGCGGCAGGGAGTGGCGCCAGAAGCCCGGCAAACTGCCGGGATGGAATAACAGCGCCGCGGCCACCGTGACGATCACCGATATCGACAGTACGGCCGGCGAAAGCACCAGGCCGAACACCAGTCCGGCAATGCCAAGGGCTACCAGTCGGTCGGCCCAGCTCAGGCGGGTGATCCAGTTCATCGGGGGCAAGATACCCCGGGTCGCCCCTTCGTGCCTATCTTCGCCGCCAAACCCACCGCCATGGACGTATTCGACCGCGTAGAAGAACTCATCGCCGAGATCGGGGCCGCTACCGCCCCCACCCCAGAGGACGTGGAGGCCTTCCGCATTAAGTACCTGGGCAGCAAGAACGTGCTCAAGCCCCTCATGGGCGCCATGCGCAGCCTGCCCAACGACCGTAAGCGCGACTTCGGCCAGCTGGTCAACCGCGCCAAGACGGCCGCCCAGGAAAAGTACGATGCCCTGCGCAGCGCCGCCGCGACCACGGAGGACAGCGTCGCAGGTCAGGGGCTGGATCTCACCGCCCCCGCCGAGCCCCTCCCACTGGGCAGCCGCCATCCCGTGGCGCTGACCATGCGACGCATCGTATCGATTTTCGAGCGGATCGGCTTTGCCGTGGCGGAAGGTCCCGAAGTCGAGGACGACTGGCACAACTTCACGGCCATGAATACGCCGGAAGACCACCCCGCCCGGGATATGCAGGATACCTTCTACGTCGCCGAGGGACTGCCCGCGGGCCCCAATAACTCGGCCATGCTGCTGCGCACCCACACCAGTTCGGTACAGGCGCGGACGATGGAAACCCAAAAGCCGCCGATACGTATCATCGCTCCCGGCCGCGTGTACCGCAACGAAACGATCAGCGCCCGCAGCCACGCCCAGTTCCACCAGGTGGAAGGACTCTACATCGCGGAAAAGGTGAGCTTTGCCGACATGAAGGCCACCCTGCTGCACTTCGCCCGGGAGATGTACGGTGCTGATACCCGGATCCGCCTGCGGCCCAGCTACTTCCCCTTCACCGAACCCAGCGCCGAGATGGACATCTGGTGGGGCCTCGAAACCGAGCACGATCACCGCATCACTAAAGGCACCGGCTGGCTCGAGATCCTCGGCTGCGGCATGGTCGACCCGGCCGTACTCGAAAACTGCGGCATCGACCCGGAGAAGTACACCGGCTACGCCTTCGGCATGGGCATCGAGCGGCAAGCCATGCTACTCTACAACATCACCGACATCCGACTGATGTTTGAGAACGACGTGCGGTTCCTGCGGCAGTTTGCCAGCGTGCTTTGAGGCGAGATTGGTGAGTTAGTGAATTGATGAATTACCGCCGTATTCCATACACGCGGAAGAATCCCTCAACCCAATCCCTCAATCCCTCAATCCCTAAACATACATATCCAGGACCGCCAGCGCCCCAAAGATCAGGCTCGCCACCCCGTTGGTAGTGAAGAAGGCCAGGTTGATCCGCGAGAGGTCGTCGGGCCGGACGATGATATGCTGGTAGACGAGCAGCGAGAGAAAGATGCCCCCGGCCAGCCATGTGAGGGCGCCCACTTCGGGGTAGGTTCGCTGCTGGATGGTGATGGCCGTGATGAGCGTGACCGCGCAGAGCAGATGCAGGGCGCGGCCCAGGCGCAGGGCGCTCCTGGTTCCCAGGCGCACGGGGATGGAGTAGAGTTGTTCCCGCCGGTCGAAGTGCTCGTCCTGCAGCGCATAGAGAATATCGAAGCCGGTCACCCACAGCAGCACCGTGGTCCCGTAAAGCACCGGCAGCAGCGCCCACTGCGCCGTAACGGCCAGGTACGCCCCCACGGGCGCCAGGGCCAGCCCCAGTCCCAGGACAAAGTGGCAGAGGTAAGTGAAGCGCTTGGTATAACTGTACCCGAGAATGACGGCCAGGGCTACCGGAGAGAGCGCGAGGCAGAGCGGGTTGAGCAGACCGGCCGTGCCCACGAAGAGCAGGCAATTGACGATCACGAAGACCAGGGCCGCGCGGGCGGAGATGGTCCCGGCCGGGATTTCCCGCACGGCGGTGCGGGCGTTGCGCTCGTCGATGTCGCGGTCGAGGTAACGATTGAACCCCATGGCCGCCGAGCGGGCGAAGACCATGCAGAGCAGGACCAGGCTTAACTTGTACAGGCTGAGCGTCCCGTGGTCGAACGTAGCCAGGAAAAAACCCAGCAGGGCGAAGGGGAGCGCAAAGACGGTGTGCGCGAACTTGACGAGGGACAGGTAATCGTTGACCCGGCGAAGGGTAGTCATCGGCGGTAACTGCTTTGGTACTAAAAGCGGGGCGGCGAAAAAGGTTGATCGTTCGTTTTTTTGCGGACCGGGCATTTTTCCTCTCCTGCACCAACGCCGCTACGGCTGATTTGCGTCTGCCCGGTAAATACCCTCACAATGAAACACCCCCTGCTGGCCTTACTGCCGTTCGTGTTGCTGCTCACCGGCTGTCTGGAAGAGACGTGCGACGAAACGATCACCTACGTCGGTTACGAACCCATCCTGCTTAGCGCCGCCGAGTGGCGGAACGATGATTTCCCGGAACTGGAATCCGAAAGCGTATGCAATCCCGGCGCCTTCTACGTATACGGCGATCTGCTGTTCATCCTCGACCAGGGCGAGGGGCTCCACATCTTCGACAACGCCGACAACGCCAACCCCCGGCCGCTCAAGTTCATCCCCGTCAAGGGCGGCACCGGACTGGCGGTGCGCAACGGGATCCTGTACGTCAACCAGTTCGTGGATATGCTGGCGTTCGACCTGAGCGATCCGGCCAGCCCCGAATTCCTGAGCCGGACCGAGGACGTGCTGCGCAACGAGAGCGACTACAGCTACGGCTACCTGAACGCAGCCGGCGGCGACATCCTCCTCGGCTACGCCGAAACCACCGAGACGCGCGAAGTCTCCTGCGGCTCCCTCTACCAGGGGCGGGATCTCTTCCTCGAGGACGACCTGATTTTCTTTGCCTTCAACCAGGTGAGTAGCAATGCGGGGCGCGATTTCTCCGTCGCTCCGCTGGCCAGCGGCGCCCCGGGTACCGTAGGCATCGGGGGAAGCCTGGCCCGCTTCACCATCAGCGGGGGCAACCTGTACGTAGTCAGCGAGAGCGACCTGCGGACCTTCTCCCTGGCCGACGCCACCGCGCCCGCCCTGGTGGCCACCACCGATCTGGGGTGGGGCATCGAGACGATCTTCCCCTACAAGGATATGCTGTTCCTCGGCTCCCAGACCGGCATGCTGATCTACGGGATCGATAACCCCGCCGCCCCGGAGCACCTGTCTACCTTCCAGCACGTCCTGTCGTGCGACCCCGTGGTCGTGCAGGACGACATCGCCTACGTGACCATGTGGGGCGGCTCGGAATGCGGCGCCCGCGGCGACCAGCTGACGGTCATCGACGTAGCGAATCCGCGCTCCCCGCGGGAATTGCAGAGCGTGCCGATGTCCAACAGCCACGGCCTCGGCGTCGACGGCGACAAGCTGTTCCTCTGCTCCGGGGAGGAGGGGCTGAAGGTCTTCGACCTGACCGACGAGGGCCTGCTCGGCGACGAGCGCTTCGTAGCCGACGAATTCAGTGCCAAGGACGTGATCGTGCTGCCCGCCAAGCGGGAACTGATCGTCCTGGGTTGGCAGCAGGGAGGTATCCGGCAGTACGACTACGCCAGCAACGGAAAGCCAACCTACGCCGGCGCCATCAACGTATGCGACGGTGAATAAGCCCTACTTCATCCTGCTTACGCTGCTGCTCTCCCTCCTGGCCGCCGCTGCCCTGCCGGCGCAGGAAGCGGTCACGGTACACACCTTCGACCAGGTCACGCTGCGGCGCGGCGGGGGCCAGCTGCAGGGCCTGCTGATCGGATACGTATACGGGGGGGAAGCCACCATAAAAACGAAGGACGGGCGGACGGTGACCGTACCCTACGAGCAGATCAAGCGCGTCACCTTGCGCCGCCCGCGCGGTCCGGCGGACGAGCTGCCCGACGGGCTGCCCGTTGAACCGACTGAGCTGGCGTGGCGGCACGAGATCAGCGTGATGCTGGGCTTCGTGCGCGAGGACCTGGACGGCAGCAGCGCCGCCGCCCGGACCATCGGCTTCGGTGGGGCCTACCACCTGATCCGCCAGTTCGGCGGCTGGGGAGCGGGCCTCGGCGGGGGCTACGAGCTCCTGCACGCCACGCGCCGCGAGCGCCTCCTCAGTGCTACCGCCCTGCTCGAGCGGCAGTTCGGCCACGGGCGGCTCCGCCCGGCACTGCGGCTCCGGGCCGGGGTCGGGCTTCCCGTGGTGACGCAGGACCGGGTCAGCGTCCAGGACCGCCGGACGGGCTTGCTGCTGCACCCCTCACTCGGGCTCGAACTGCGGCCGCCCGCGGGCAACTGGGGGGCCGTGACGGCGGATATCGGCTACCGGCTGGTCAATACCGGCTACACCCTCGTCGATGAGGGCAACCGGCGCATCGACCGCGACCTCAACTACCGCCGCCTCACCCTTTCCCTCGCCACCCGATTCTGACCTTGTCCGCCACCCCCGAAGAACGAACGCTTGTGAAGGGCTGCCTGGCGGGGGACCGCCGGGCCCAGGAGACCTTCTACCGCCGGTACGGTCCCGCGGCCCTGCAGGCCTGTAGGCGGTACGCCACGTCGCGGGAGGAGGCCCTGGCTTTGCTGAACGGGGGGATGATGAAGGTCTTTGAAAAGCTCGACCAGTTCCGCTGGGAGGGCAGTCTGGAGGGCTGGGTCAAACGGGTGGTCTTCCACAGCGCGGTGGATCAGTTTCGGCGCGACCGCCGCCGCCCCACTCTGCAGATCGCCAACTGGGACCGGCCCACCGACGACGACGCCACCCACCAGCTCTACGCCGACGACCTCTGCAAACTGATCGACCTGCTGCCCGAAACGAGCAAGGAGGTCTTCTGGCTCTTTGCCGTAGAGGGCTATAGCCACGCCGAGATCGCCAACAAGCTTGACTTCAGCGAGGGCAACAGCCGCTGGCACCTGAATAAGGCCCGGCAGCTGCTGCGCGAACGCCTGGGTCAGGAAACCCACAAACACAATCGCTATGCCGGATAAGAATACCGACTGGACCGCGGACAAATCCTTCTGGGACGAAGGCTGGAACGATATGGAGCACCGTCTGGACCGCCAGCGGCGGCGCCGGTTCCTGCTTCCCCTCCTGCTGTGCCTGCTCCTTGCCGGGGCGGGCGCGCTGGTGCTGTATAACCTCCCGCCGGAGGCTTCCCCGGCTGACGGTCCGGCACCCGTCGCCCGACCCTACGCCGATGCTCCGGCAACCAATGGTCCCGCCCCCGCGGCAGCTCCCGGTCCCGCCCGGGCCGCCACTCCGGGCACCGACCGGTCGCCTCAACCGCTGAACCCCGCGGCCAGCGGATCAGCAACGGCCCGGCGAACCACATCCCCTGGCTTGTTCCGAAGCGGCATGGCACCTGCGGCCCCCGCCCCGGTTTCGGGGGAAGCGACCTCCCCTACCCCGCCCGCCCCATCCGGTTCCGCACCGGAGCCGGTCACGAAACTTGCCCTGATAGTCGAGCCGTTGCCCCTCGCTCCACTGGCTGCCTTGTCGGTAAACCCTGAATTGCCTGAGGTCCGCTTGTCCACGCCGGCCGATCCCCTGGTGCCCGCCAGCGCCCACAGCCGCTACTTCCTGGCGGCGGGCACCCAGGTGTATCCCGGCAGTTTTCTACCCGGTAGCTACGGGATGGTAGAACGCCGCTTCGGACGGGGCGATTGGTTCTTTCCCGTAGCCCTGCGGTACGATTACGCGCGCCGGGGTGTAAAGAGTTCCCCCGGGGACGAACTGGCGCTGGAATATGTAAGCTATAATCCGACGACCGCCAACGGGAGCGTCATGGCCTACCAGGTAGCGCTCGACGAATCGCTGACCGTCACCACCCACTCCGCGTCGCTCCGGGCCGGAGCGGGTCGGTACGTCATACCGCGCCTGTCCCTGTCCGCGGGCGGCGAATACACCTACCTGCTCGCGGGCACCGGACCGGCCGTGAATCTGAATGAGCGGGACGGGGCAGTGGTCGCCGCACCCGCCACCGCCGATTTTTTCGACCTCAACGGCGTCCGTCAGGCCGACCTGAACGCCGTCGCCAGCGGGGTGCCCCGCGCCGGAGACTACTCCGTGCATACCGTAAACCGTTCCCTGTTATCCGCCTGGCTCCGGGCCGACTACCGCCTGTCCGGACACCTGAACCTTACCCTCGGCTACACCCGCCACCTCACGCCGCTGTACCGCGACGGAGACCTGCGGGTGGAGGGGTCGCGCCTGGAGCTGGGCCTTTTGTACGGATTCTGACGGGTGCGGCGGGCGGCGTTGTTTGTGCCCGCCGACACCTCCGGGGGTAGGTGCCTCGTGGCTGGGCCTTTCTTGTTACCTTTGCGGCCCAATTGCTTGCCTCCCCATGAAGAAAGATATAGCAACGCCCGAAGTAACCGACGTAGCCGTAGCCGTAGTACCGCGCCGGGAGGCCGGCGAAGAACTGTGGGACATCTACCTGATCAACCTCGGAGATACCCCCCTGCAGAACGTACTGATCACCAGCCAGGGCTACGGCAGCATCGACGGCGTCGATAAGACGACCACCGTGCTGCGCCACTTCCACCAGTCGCTCGGTGCCCGCGAGGCAGCAAAGATCGAGCCCATCCAGCCGGCCCTGTTCGGCATTACCAACGAGTACTGGGTCAGCTTCAACCGCGGAGAGCACATGCTCGACAAGCGCTACACCTTCCCGGCCGGCACCATCGGCCCGGACGCCCTCACCGAATTGCCCGTCGTGGGCCGCCCCGGAGTAGTCATGCAATGAGCCGCCCCCCAGCCAAGCGGGTAGCCGAGAGCTTCACGACCATGTCGGAGCTCGTGATGCCCAACGACACCAATCCCCAGGACAACCTGATGGGCGGCAATATGCTGCGCTGGATGGACATCTGCTGCGCCATCTGCGCCGGCAAGCACTGCGCGCGCCCGGTGGTCACCGCCAGCGTCGACAACGTGGCCTTCAACAGCGCCATCCGCAACGGCGAAGTGATCACCCTCGAGGCCAGCGTCACCCGGGCCTTCAACACCAGCATCGAGGTATACGTGGAGGTCTTCGCGGCCAGCATGCAGGGTACCGACCCCCGGCGTACCCACCACGCCTACTTCACCTTCGTGGCCCTGAACAAAGACAACGGCTCACCGGTGGAGGTCCCCCAGCTGCTCCCCCTCACCGAGATCGAGCAGCAGCGCTACGAGGCCGCCATGAACCGCCGCGAGCTCCGACTGGTGCTCGCCGGCCGGATGAAGCCCGAGAACGCCCCGCGCCTGAAAGAACTGTTCAAGAACTGATCCGCCCCCCCTCACCCCTAATTCCTTAGCCGTGACCATAGCCACCTACAACGTAAACGGAATCCGCGCCGCCCTCCGCAAGGGCCTGGCCGAATGGGCCGCCGAGGTGGACGTGGCCGTGCTCTGCCTGCAGGAAACCAAGGCGCACCCCCACCAAGTGGAACTGGACGAACTGGCCGCCGCGGGCTACCCCCACGCCGCCTGGCACAGCGCCACGAGCAAGAAGGGGTACTCCGGCGTACTGACGCTAAGCAAGGAAGCCCCCACCCAGGTGATCGAAGGTTGTCAACTGGACGTTTACGACTGCGAAGGGCGGGTACTGCGTACCGACCACGGTGACCTGACCATCCTGAACTGTTACTTCCCCAACGGCGGACAAGGCGAACACCGTCAGGCGTATAAGTACCGCTTCCTGGATGATTTTCTGGACTTTGTCAAGGAGTTACGGAAGACCCGCCCGAACCTGCTGGTCGTCGGCGACTACAACATCGCCCACCACGAGATCGACCTGCACGCCCCGAAGCGCAACGAAAAGACCACCGGCTTCCTCCCCGAGGAGCGGGCCTGGATGACCAAGTGGTTCGCCGAGACCGAGCTGGTCGACGCCTTCCGCCACCTCCACCCCGAGCGGGTCGCCTACAGCTGGTGGAGCTACCGCGCCAACGCCCGCAACAACAACAAGGGGTGGCGGATCGACTACCACAGCTACCCGGCCCAGCTGGCCGACCGCATCGCTCGCGTGGAGCACCTCGACGACGCGCTCCATTCCGACCACTGCCCCATCCTGATTGAACTAACCGACTGACCCGTGGACCGCATTTTTCTCGACAACGCCGCCACCACTCCCCTCGATCCTGAGGTACTCACCGCGATGACCGAGGTGATGGCCGCCACCTACGGCAACCCCTCCAGCATCCACGCTGAAGGACGCAAGGCCCGCAGCCTCATCGAAGCGGCACGCAAGACCGTGGCCAATGCCCTCAACTGCAGCATTGGCGAGATCTTCTTTACGTCGGGCGGTACCGAGGCCAACAACATGGCGCTGAAGAACGCGGTGCGCGACCTCGGCGTTACGCGCATCGTCTCTTCCCCGCTCGAACACCACTGCGTCCTCCACAGTCTCGATGCGATCGCGGCTACCGGGGCGGCCCGGATCGAGATGGTGGCTATCGACGAAAAGGGGCACGTAGACCTCAATGACCTGCGCCGCCGAGTGGAGGAAACCGACGAAAAGACGCTGGTGAGCCTCATGCACTCCAACAACGAGATCGGCAATTTGCTGCCCCTCCAGGAGGTGGCCGACCTCTGCGCCGAATACGACGTGCTCTTCCACTGCGATACCGTACAGACGATGGGCTATTTCCCCATTGACCTCGACCGCACCCGGGTGGGCTTCCTTTCGGGATCCGCCCACAAATTCTACGGACCCAAGGGCGTGGGCTTCGTATACATAAACAGCGAAAATATCGTCAAGCCCTACCTCGACGGCGGTGCCCAGGAGCGCAACATGCGCGGCGGCACCGAAAATATCTACGGTATCGTGGGATTGGCCAAAGCCCTGGAGAAGGCCGTCGCGGAGCGGGAAGCGTGGGCCAGCCACCTCACCGACATCAAACGGTACATGATGGAACGGCTGCGGGCTACCTACCCCGAAGTGAACTTCAACGGCGACCCCGAGCGGAGCCACTATAAGGTGCTTTCGGTGAGCTTCCCCGAATCGCCGAAGGGCGACCTGCTCCTGATGAACCTCGACCTCGCCGGCATCTCCGCCAGCGGTGGTTCGGCCTGCTCGAGCGGAATCGATGTGGGCAGCCACGTGGTCGGTCACCTGCACCCCGACTCAAAACGGCACACCATCCGCTTCAGCTTTGGTCACCACAATACGCGGGAGCAGGTGGACTACGTGGTGGAGCGTCTGGGGGGGATGCTATGATTCAACGCAGCTTCCCGATAATCTTCCTCTGCCTCCTGGCCCTTACGGGCTGCCGGGAAGACCCCGCCTGGGGAGAGGTGAGGATCTACTTTCAGCCCACCGAAAGCGACGCTTTCGAAGTAATCTCGATGGACGTCAGATCCATCCACAAAGGGCAAGCCGGCGACGCGGGGGTACGCAACGGTGATGCGTTCCAGTCCCTGCCCGACCAAAGAAATCAGTCCGGCTTCCTTGACGAAAAATTGGACCTTGCCGACGGACCGGCTTACCTCACTACCTCCCTCCCTCCGCAGCGGGTGGATTATATCCGTACCGAGATCTTCACCGCAGAACTGCGCAATTTGGACGACTGAGAAGTCCTCGATTATTTGGTGAAGAGCGCCGACGTGTTACCCATGGACCGGCCGCTGCAAGTAACCGATGGTGGCTTCCACGAAATCATGATCAGCTTTCGTCCCGATGTTTTCACCCGTATCGACGGCTTTGAAAAGCTGGATATGCGGACCGAGTTTGCCACCGTCCGGGTGGGTGCACCTTAGCTATATCGTTGGCGTCGCTAGTGGCGCGGCGGCAACTCGCCGCGCGAGTACTAGTAAGTCTTCCGCAAAAATGCAAATCGATTTTTGCGGCGCCCATCGCCAGCCCACCACCAATTGCTACACCCGCGACTGCTATCTTCGCCCCCATGGCCAACTACGAAACCGTCATCGGGCTCGAGACCCACGTACAGCTAGCCACCGAGAGCAAAGCCTTCTGCGCCGACCGCAACGCCTTCGGAGCCGACCCCAACCACCAGGTCAGCGAGTTGAGCCTGGGCTACCCCGGCACCCTGCCCTTCCTCAACGAGCGGCAAGTGGAATTTGCCGTCAAACTGGGACTGGCCCTGGGCTGCCAGATCAGCCGCCGCAGCACCTTCGACCGGAAGAACTACTTCTACGCCGACCTGCCCAAGGGCTACCAGATCACCCAGGACGAGCACCCCATCTGCATCGGGGGGCATCTGCCGATCCGCCTCGACGGGGCCACAGGTCGCAGCATAAAGCTTCACCATATCCACATGGAGGAAGACGCCGGAAAGTCGATCCACGCCGCCGGCGATCCCCACAGCCAGGTCGACCTCAACCGGGCGGGTACGCCCCTGCTTGAGATCGTTACCGAGCCCGACCTGCGGTCCGCCGAGGAGGTTGACGCCTTCATGAGCGGCATGCGGCAGCTCGTCCGCTGGCTTGGCATCAGTGACGGCAACATGGAAGAGGGCAGCCTGCGCTGCGACGTCAACATCAGCGTACGACCGGAAGGAAGTGCCGAATACGGTACCCGCTGCGAGATTAAGAACATGAACTCCATGCGCTTCGCGCGTCGAGCCATCGCCTACGAGGTCGACCGGCAGATCGCACTCGTGGAGGACGGCCAGGAAGTCACCCAACAAACGCGGCAGTTCGACCCGGAGTCAGGCACCACCTCCGCCCTGCGCGACAAGGAAAACGCCCACGATTACCGCTACTTCCCGGACCCCGACTTGCCACCGGTAGTGCTGACGGAAGATTACATCACTCAGCTGCGGGAATCTCTCGGCATCCTCCCCTGGGAGGCCTACAAGGAACTGGTAGCGCTGGGCGTGGAAGCCGACGAGGCCGCCCTTATTGGTGAGGACCGCCAGCGCTTCGAGACTTTCCGCCGCTACGCCGCTGTGTCACCCGCCCCGGCCGAGCTCGCGAAATTGTGGGTAAACCGCGTCCTGCCAAACACGCGCGACGCCGAGCCCGCCCTCGCCCCCGATCAATTTAGTGCTCTACAAGGGCTTATCCGCGATGGAAAGGTCAGCGCCGCCAATGCCGCCTCCCGCCTGCTCCCCGACCTACTGGAACGCCCCGGCGACCCGGCCGGCCGCGCGGAGCAATTGGGTCTGATCCAGAACACCGACTCCGGCTTCCTGGAAAGCATCGCCCGCGAGGTGGTGACCGCCAATCCGGACAAAGTGGCCGCCTACCGCAAGGGCAAAAAGGGACTGATCGGTTTCTTTATGGGCGAAGTGATGAAAAAGAGCAAGGGCAGCGCGGAGCCGAAAGAAACCCAGTCGCTGCTCCGGGAGATGCTGGCAGAAACCGAGTAAAATGGCCGGGGACTACGACGCATACCGCGCCTGGTGGCGAACGAACGGTCCATCCGCGATTGCCGACTACACCGAGGGAAAGACTTCCTATGTCGTAGGCCTGGCCCCGCAGCGGGCAATGGAGTACACCGGAATCCAACTGGCGGGCATCCTGCGCGATCGCCTCGGTGCCGAGGCCTTCGAGGGGGCAGTGGATCCGGAAAACAAGGTCTCTTCCCATCTCGCCGACCGCCCCGACGGTGAGTGGCTCAAGCGCTGCCATACCGTCGGTGTCAACGTACGTACGGTGGGCAGCTTCTGGAACGTGCTGAAGTACGCCCTCACGCTGCCCGACCACATCCGAGGCATTCACCTCCTACCGATCTGGGAGCCCGGTGTTGTCGGCAGTCTATACGGGATGGCCAGCTGGAACCTCAACGGGGAGTTCCTCGACCACGAGGCCCTGCACATGTTCCCCCAACTGCGCTCCCTGGAAAATCAGCTCAAGGTCACCGTCAACCTCCTCCACGCGATGGGCAAGGTGGTTGGAATGGACGTGATCCCCCACACCGACCGCTACAGCGAGATCGTGCTGGCTAACCCTTCCTACTTCGAGTGGCTCGAGCGGGACGACCTGAGCATCGTCAACCACCGAGAGAACCTCCACGAGGATGCCGAGGCCGCAATCCTCGAATGGCTGAGCGAGTACCATCCGGACCAGACCTTCACCCGACGCGGGTTCTTTTACGAGATGCCCGAGACGGAGCGGCTGACCTGGCTCTTCGGGTCCCCTGACGATTACGACGGTCGCGTGGAGCGCCGCGTGGACCTGGTCGACTTCCTCTACCACGCTCATCTCGAGCCGGTACCCGCCACCATGGGTCCGCCCTACCGCGGACTCGAAGTGGACCCCTCACCGGAAGCCCTCACCGTAGACGACGCCGGCCACCGCTGGCGCGATTACCGGATCACGCGCCCGGAGCCCATGAGCCGGGTCTTCGGCCCCCTCACGCGCTTCAAGTTGTACGGCCGTAAGAACGATAACCGCGACTGGGCCATCGACTTCGACTATCCCCGCCGGGAGGTTTGGGACTACTTCACGCAGAGATACGCGGAGCAACAGGCCCGCTACAATTTCGACTTTATGCGCGGGGACATGTCCCACGTGCAGATGCGCCCGGATGGCGTACCCGATACCATCGACGGGTTTTATGATCCCCTGCGGGCGGTGAAGCAGCACATCGCAGCGAAGGTTCCCCATTTCGCCTATTTCGCCGAGAGCTTCCTTGCACCTTCCGGTACCATGGCTTACGGCGATGAAGTACAGCACCTTATGGCTTCCGAAGCGGAAGTCACGTTAGGCAATCTGCAGAGCATCGTGCCCGGTACCACCGAGTTCCTTAACGCGCTCGAATCCTATCTGGAGATCGCCGAGGTCACCTCGGTTACACCGGCCTTTACCGTCATTACGGGCGACAAGGACGATCCCCGCTTCGACCACTTCCACCACCACGGGGAGGTGGCGCGGCTGTTCACCGGACTCTTTCTAGGGCGGCTGCCGCTCTACTATTCCCTCGGCTTCGAGCAGCGCGACCGCCACTACTCCCCTGCCCCCAACGAGTACTACACCAAGCTGTACGTTTTCCGCGAGCGCAATAGTCCGAAGGCCGTTTCGGGGCCCTGGCGCTGGGGCGGCAACCTGGAACTCCTCACGGCCCTGCAGCAGGTGCATCGCTTCGCGGCGGGTACGCTTCCGCATCTGGGCGCGGCCGCGGGTGCGGTGTCGGTCCGCGAAGACGGCTGCGCATACTGGCTCCGGCCCGACACCTACGGGGACGCCGATTTACTCTTTGTCGTCAATTTCGCCGCCCAGGAACGGGAATTGACACTCGACGTAGTCACTTCCGCTACCCAGGCCGATTTGCTCTTTACCTCGCTGCCGGCCGCTCACCACCTGCTTCCGGTACGGGCGAGGTCGCTTTCGCTGGGGATGCTGGGCTCGGGGGGGTGCCGCTGTTACCGGCTGGTTTAATTTTGCGCGCCTGTGGCGCTTTTGGTTTCACCCAGATTTGCACGGAATCTTTCGCCCACGATGAATCGGACCGGCGGTCCTCAACCCTGGAATCTTTGCGCACCCCAGCGCCCCTCCCTTCCTCTGCGTTTAGCCTCTCCCGCGCGTAGCGCGCTCTGCTCAGCTTTTCTGTGGCAACTCTGTGCAGCCCTCCGTGAGCGCAGCCTCTGTGGTTAACCTTTAGGCGCGCCTACATTGAATCGGACCGGAGGTCCTCAACCCGGGAATCTTTGCGCACCTCAGCGTCCCTCCTTTCCTCTGCGTTTAGCCTCCCCCGCGCGCAGCGCCCTCTGCTCAACTTCTCTGTGGTAACTCTGTGTAACCCTCCGTGAGCGCAGCCTCTGTGGTTGATCCTTAGCCGCGCCCGCAATGAATCGGACCGGAGGTCCTCAACCCGGGAATCTTTGCGCACCTCAGCGTCCCTCCTTTCCTCTGCGTTTAGCCTCCCCCGCGCGCAGCGCCCTCTGCTCAACTTCTCTGTGGTAACTCTGTGCAATCCTCCGTGAGCGCAGCCTCTGTGGTTGATCCTTAGCCGCGCCCGCAATGAATCGGACCGGAGGTCCTCAACCCGGGAGCACGGCACCCGCGCCCCCGCCCCTAAACCCTTTCCACGTAGCTCCAGTTAGACCAGAAAAGACCACCCTTGCCCTACTCCCGCCTGCGCCTGATCCTCGGCGATCAGCTCAACGAAAAGCACTCCTGGTTCTCCGAGACCGACGACGACACCTTGTACTGCATCTTCGAGACCCATTCGGAGGCTACCTACTGTGAGCACCACGTGCAGAAGATCACGGGCTTCTTCCTGGCCATGCGGGCCTTCGCCGACCGCCTGCGGGAACTCGGTCACAAAGTGCTCTACCGCACCCTCGACGAAACCCACGGTGCCGGACTGCTCACCATCACGCAATGCGTAAAACAACTCGCCGGCGAGGTGGAAGCCGAATCGTTCGAATATCAGCTACCCGACGAGTGGCGGTTGGACCAGGAGTTGAAATCGTTTTCAGAAAAGGTTGGCGGAGTAAGCTGCGATACGGAGCATTTTCTCTCAACACGGGACGACGTGGAAAAGCTCTTCGAAGGCAAGAAGACCTACCTGATGGAAACCTTCTACCGGGAGATGCGCCGACGCCACGACGTGCTGATGGACGCCAACGACGAGCCGACTACCGGACAGTGGAACTACGACGCCGATAACCGCGGCACCTTGCCAAATGACATTGACTTTCCCGAGGCCATGATCTTCGAGCGCGACGCTACCGAAATCGTGGAACTGATTGAGCGCCACCGGATTCCCACCATGGGCCGGATGAAGGACAACCGCTTCACCTACCCCGTCACGCGGGAAGAATGCCTGCGGGCGCTGGACGATTTCTGCAAGAATCGCCTGCCCTACTTCGGGACTTACCAGGACGCAATGACGGAGAAGGATCCCCTACTCTACCACGCCAACCTGAGCTTCGCCATGAATACGAAGCTCATCTCCCCGAAGGAGGTTATCGACGCGGCCATCGCGGCCTGGAAGGACCGGCAGGACGAGATAAGTTTCAACCAGCTGGAAGGATTCGTCCGGCAGATCATCGGCTGGCGGGAATACATGCGCGGCGTCTACTGGGCGCAGATGCCGGAGTTCGAGACGGTTAACCACCTTGAGCACAAGGGTAATCTACCCTCCTGGTACTGGACCGGCGATACCAAGATGAATTGCCTCAGCCACGCCATCAACCAGAGCCTCGACCGCGCCTACGCCCACCACATCCAGCGGCTGATGATCACGGGCAACTTCGCGCTGATCCTCGGGGCCCACCCCGACGAGGTCGATGCCTGGTACCTGGGTGTGTACATCGACGCGATCCAGTGGGTTGAGATCACCAACACCCGGGGCATGAGCCAGCGCGCCGACGGCGGCCGCATCGCTACCAAACCCTACTGCAGCAGCGCCAACTACATCAACAAGATGAGCGACTACTGCAAGAATTGCCACTACCAGCACACCAAACGCACCGGCGAGAAGAGCTGCCCCTTCAACAGCCTGTACTGGGACTTCCTCGACCGCCACCGCGACCGCTTCGAGAGCAACTACCGCATGGGCTTCATGTACAGCACCTGGGACAAGAAGGGCTCGGAGAAACAGGCGGCCATCCTGGAGCGGGCGGCTTGGGTGAAGGAACATGCGGAAGAGCTGTAGCACCAGGGTGGGGTGACATTCGCCCTGATCACCTATGGGGGATGCGTGCCGCACCATCGCACAGACGCTAGCTGGGGCAAAAGCCCCCGTCCGGGAGTACCTGCGGTCTACGCGACATTTTTCCTACCTTCACCACCCACCAAAATCTAGCTAATGAACCTCCACGAATACCAGGGCAAATCCATCCTCAGCAAGTACGGCGTACCGATCCAGAACGGCTACGCGGCCGACACCGTCGACGAGGCGATGACCAAATATGACCAGCTGGCCAAGGAAACCGGCAGTCCCTACGCGGTCGTGAAGGCGCAGATTCACGCCGGTGGACGGGGTAAGGGCGGCGGCGTCAAGCTCGCGAAGAACCGCGACGAAGCAAAAACCCATATCTCCAACATCCTGGGCATGCAACTCAAGACCCCCCAAACGCCCGGCGGCATGGAGGGAGAAGGAAAGCAGGTAAACAAGATCCTCGTCGCCGAGGACGCCTACGCGCCCGACTTTGACGCCAACAAGGAATACTACGTTTCCATCCTGATGGACCGCGAGCGTAAGCAAAACGTGATCATCCACTCCACCCAGGGTGGTATGGACATCGAAGCCGTAGCCGAGGAGACCCCCCACCTCGTCCACAAGACCTACATCGACCCCGAGCTGGGTATGCAGGGCTTCAATGCCCGGGAAGTAGCCTTCAACCTTGGCCTGGAGGGCACCGCCTTCAAGAACATGACCAAGTTCATCGCCAAGCTCTACCAGGCCTACCTCGGCGCCGACGCCAGCCTGATCGAGATCAACCCCTGCCTGCACACCGGAGACGACCGCATCGTAGCCGTCGACTGCAAGTTTAGCGTAGACGACAATGCCCTCTACCGCCACAAGGACATCGGCGAGATGCGCGACACCACCGAGGAGGACGCCACGGAGGTCGAAGCCCAGAGCTACGGCCTCAACTTCGTCAACCTCGACGGCAACGTAGGCTGCATGGTTAACGGCGCCGGGCTCGCCATGGCCACGATGGACATTATCAAGCTGTCCGGTGGCGAACCCGCCAACTTCCTCGACGTCGGCGGTACCGCCGACGCCGCTCGCGTTGAGCAGGCCTTCCGCATCATCCTCCGCGACCAACGGGTCGAAGCCATCCTGATCAACATCTTCGGCGGTATCGTCCGCTGCGACCGGGTCGCCCAGGGCGTGGTCGATGCCTACAAGAACATCGGCGACATCAAGGTGCCGATCATCGTCCGTCTTCAGGGGACCAACGCCGACATCGCCAAGGAGCTGATCGACAACTCCGGACTGAACGTTCGCTCCGCCGTTTCGCTGGAAGACGCGGCCCGCGAGGTCCAGCGCGTCGTAGGCTAGGCTTCCCTTGCTACCGCCGGAAAACGGGGGCCGCCGAATCTTCGGCGGCCCCCGTTCCTTTTATTCCTCCGCGGGCCGGCGAATCGGCACGATGATCTCCCGCACCCGCAAGCCCAGTCCGTCCAGGCTATCGGCCGTACTCGAAACCGGGTGATCCCCGATCAGCGTGTCGGGCAGCCCCGTGGGGGGTACCCGCTCCGGGGAGTACGTTAGTCGCACCAGCAGTTGCTCCAGCTTTCCGCCGGACCAGTCGCCTACCGTACCGCCGTAGTCCCACCCGAAGCCGAAAAAGGTAAAGGGCCGGCCGTTCATTTCCCGGAGTTCCTCGAGGGTGGTGCCGATGCTCAGTCCCGTGGCCGCGTCGTGCCACTCCGACCGGGGATGGCTGAACCGTACGCGCGCCGGCTGCTTATCGTGTCCGAGCTCGATGAACAGCTCGTCGCGGGTGCCGGGAAATAGGACGTAGCCCGGGACCGTGGTACCCTCCCCGGCCGGCAAGTCGCGCGGAGTCAGCTGATCGGAACCGTACAGGTTCTCCACTAGCGACATCGGCATTCCCGCCGTGATACCGCCGATTCGCTCACCGGCGACGAAGCTGCGGTCGCTCTCCCGTGGCACCTCAACCGCCCCGGCCGGGAGCGGGCCGTAGGCGGACTGGCTGGTCGGAGGATCGCCGCTTTCCATACAGGCGGATACCAAAAGAAGAAATACGAAAGAGCTGATTCCCTTCAGCATGTTTACCGGTGACTTTGGGAGGTAGACCGCAAAACGCCGAATAAGTTTAACCAACTATTCCACCCGCACGACCAGATCGTTGGCTTCCACCAGGGTTTTTTCCTTCAGAGGTATCAGGGTAACCTCGCCGTCAAGCGGGCTGGTGATCGTTGACTCCATCTTCATCGCCTCGATGACGAACAGGGGATCCCCGGCACGAACGGTGTCGCCCACCTTCACGAGGATACGGCTCAGGTTGCCCTGCAGGGGTGACCCCACCTCATTCTTGCCGCCGGCCTTGGTGTGTACCGCTACCTTACTTTTCAGGCTGCGGTCGCGGACGGTGATGCTGCGCGTCTGCCCGTTGAGGCTAAAAAAGACCAATCGGTTGCCCAGCTCGTCGGCGTTGGTCATGTTGAGGTACTTGACCGCGATCCGCTTTCCGGCGCTCAGCCGGACCAGGATCTCCTCGTTCGGTTTGAGCCCGTAGAAGAAGGCCGGGGTCGGCAGGTTGGCCACCTGGCCGTACGCGGCCTGAAAATCCTTGTATTCGACAAAGACCTTGGGATACAGCTGCTGGCTGAGCAGGTCCATGGTGCTGGGTTCCTCGTGGTAGGTTTCGGTGTACTCCCGGGCCACCGCAGTAAAGTCGACCGGCTCGAGGTGGGCGTTAGGCCGGTCGGTATAGGGCTCCTCGCCCTTCAAGACCATAGCCTGCACCTGCTTATCGAACCCGCCCTCGATCTGCCCGAGGTCGCCCCGCATAAGGCTTTTCACGCTATCCGGAAAGTCGAGCTTATCGCCACGCTCGCGGACGTCGGTTTCCGTCAGGCCGTTGCTGGTCATGAACATGGCCATGTCGCCAACGACCTTCGAGGAGGGGGTCACCTTGACCAGGTTACCGAAGAGCCGGTTGGCCGCGGAGTAGTTTTCGCGGATCGTACTGAATTCCTCTTCCAGGCCCAGCCCCCGGGCCTGCGGCCGCAGGTTGGAGTACTGTCCGCCCGGGATTTCGGTGTCGTAGATCGTGGCCGTGCCGGCGCGTAACTCGGTCTCGAAGGGATAGTAGTAGTTACGCACCGCCTCGAAGTAGTCGGCGTACTTGTTGAGAAGGGGCAGGTCAACGGGATTTTCCCGGGGGTGGCCCTCCATCATGGCCACGATGCTGTTGTAGCCCGGCTGGGAGGTAAGGCCGGAGAGGCTGTTAATGGCCACGTCGACAATATCGACGCCGGCGTTGATGGCCTCCAGGTAGGTAGCGCTCTGAATGCCGCTGGTATCGTGGGTGTGCAGGTGGATCGGCAGGTCGATCTCCTCGCGCAGGGCGGTGATCAGTTCGCGGGCGGCCAGGGGCTTGAGCAGGCCGGCCATGTCCTTGATGGCCAGCATGTGGGCCCCGGCACTTTCGAGGCGCTTGGCCAGGTCGACGTAGTAGCCGATGGTGAACTTGGTTTCCTTGGGGTCCGTCAGGTCACCGGAGTAACAGATACAGGCTTCGGCGAGGCTGTCGGTGTTTTCCCGGACCGTCTTGATGGACACCTCCATGTTCTTGATCCAGTTCAGCGAATCGAATATTCGGAAGAGGTCGATGCCACCGGCGTATCCTTTTTCCCGCCCCTGGGCATCGTACAGCAGGGAGCCGCGGGCGGCCTCCTCGATGAACTTCACGATCAGGTTGTCGGGGTAAGCCTTGTACCCTACCGCGTTGCTGCCGCGCAGCAGCATCTGAAAGATCGTGTTGGGGATCGCGGTACGCAGCTTGCGCAGCCGGCGCCAGGGGTCTTCCTTTAGGAAGCGGAGGGCCACGTCGAAGGTGGCACCGCCCCACACTTCCATACTGAAGAGATCACCGGGCTGATTCATAGCGTAGCTGCGCGATACGTTGAGCAGGTCGATCATGCGCATCCGCGTGGCCAGCAGGCTCTGGTGAGCGTCGCGGAAGGTCGTGTCCGTATACTGGATCCGGTTTTCGTTGCGCAACCACTCCACGAAGCCGTCGCGGCCCAGCTCCCGTAGCCGGTCGCGGCTTCCCTTGGGAAATTCGGCGTAGGGGTCGAAGGCGGGCACGACGGGACGGAGAAA
Source organism: Lewinella sp. IMCC34183 (assembly GCF_003390915.1). GTDB lineage: Bacteria > Bacteroidota > Bacteroidia > Chitinophagales > Saprospiraceae > Neolewinella. The sequence goes on from NZ_QMEM01000001.1 coordinate 797,101, forward strand.
CTCCCGGTTGGGGTCCTTCTTGTCGCCCACGTCCGGGTTATCGTTGACGATCACGTCGGCCAGGTAGCGCAGCAGGCGGGTACCCCGGTCGCGGAACTGCGGCAGTTCCATCAGACCCGGGTGGTCGGGGATAAACCGCACGGTGGCCTTGCCCTCCTGAAAATCCTGGTTCTGCAGCAGGTTGAGCAGGAAGCCGATATTGGTCTTTACGCCCCGCACGCGGAATTCCCGCAGGGCCCGGTGCAGCCGCTCGGCGGCGCCCTTGAGCGTCCGCCCGGAAGCGGTGACCTTCACCAGCAGGCTGTCGAAGTAGGGACTGATAATGGCCCCCGGAAAGGCCGAGCCGGCGTCGAGGCGGATGCCCATGCCACTAGCCGAACGGTAGGCGATCAGGGTACCGTAGTCGGGTTTGAAGTCGTTGGCCGGATCCTCCGTCGTAACGCGGCACTGCACCGCGAAGCCGTTGGCGCGGATGTCGTCCTGGCTGCGGATGAAGATGGTCGGGTGGTCCAGCCGGTACCCCATCGTAACGAGAAACTGCGTGCGCACCAGATCGATACCGGTAATCTCCTCCGTGATGGTGTGCTCGACCTGGATCCGCGGGTTGACCTCGATGAAGTAGATGCTGTCGTCCTGGTCGACCAGGAATTCGACCGTACCGGCACAGTAGTAGCCCACTGCCTCACCGAGCTTGAGGGCGTATGCGTAGAGCTTGTCCTTGGCTTCCTGCGACAGGTTGGCCGCCGGGGCCACCTCTACCACTTTCTGAAACCGCCGCTGCACCGAGCAGTCGCGCTCGAAGAGGTGCACCAGGTTACCGTGGCGGTCGCCCAGCAGCTGCACCTCGATGTGGCGGGGATTTTCGATGAACTTCTCCAGGAAGATGGTACCGTCGCCAAAGGCTTTTTCGGCCTCGCTGCTCGCATCCACGACTTCCGTACGCAACTGCTTCTCATCCCGCACCACGCGCATGCCGCGCCCGCCCCCGCCGGAGGCCGCCTTGATGATGACGGGATAGCCGATGCGGGCGGCCTCGGAGACGGCGGTCTCCGGATCGGAGATGTCCTTGTCGCTGTCCTGGATCAGGGGTACGCCCACCCGGCGCGCCAGGTTCTTGGCGGCGACCTTGTCGCCGAGCTGGTCCATGCTGTCGGGCGAGGGGCCCACGAATTCGATGCCCGCCTCCAGACAGGCGCGGGCAAAGTCAACATTCTCCGACAGGAAGCCGTAGCCGGGGTGAATGGCGTCCACCCCCTTCTGCTTCGCGAGCTGAATGATGGCCTTGATATCGATGTACGGACGCAGCGGCTCGTCATCCGGCCCGATCTGGTAACTCTCGTCGGCCTTGTAGCGGTGGAGGCTGTAGCGGTCCTCGTAGGTGTAGATCGCAACGGTCCGCAACTTGAGCTCACTGGCGGCCCGCAGAATGCGGATCGCGATTTCGCCGCGGTTGGCTACGAGGATTTTCTTGAAACGCTTTCGTTGTTGGGTGGCCATGTCGTTCATCTCTTGGGGTGGGGAAAGATAAGAACGGCCCGCATACTGTCACCCCGCCGACGGCAACCCGGCCTAAATACCGTCGGCGACCCCACTTATTTAGACAAATTTGAAATAATACCCGCCGGGATTGCAGGTACCGGCACCGCTGTTCTATTTTTGCGTTTATTAAGACTTAGTACAGATAAGCGTGACCATGACCCGACTACTGCCCCTATTCGCCCTTTGCGTCCTCTTCTTTACCGCCTGTGAGGAAGACGAGCCGATCACGGCATACAACGTGCCGGAAACGTACACCTTCAGCCGCAACGGTGCTTCCACCGTCTCCTTCCCCGGGCAGACCGAACGCATCCTGATGTCCGAGGAACTCGTCGGTGCCTTCCTCGACCCCCAAAATTCGGAGGCCCAACTCGACGACATGTTCCGCAACGAGGGCCCCAATGGCGAAGACGTCAGCCCCTACGCCGACCCCGCCCTGAACGCCTCCACCAAATCGGTACGGGGTAAGGTCGCCGCCAGCCGCGATTACTTCTTCGCCGACGCCACCACCTCCGCCGCCGTGCGCGCCGACTTCGACGGCTGGATCGAAGCACAAGTGAACGAGGTCTTCCCCCGCTGGGAAGCGCTCGCCGCCGCCGGTGTTCCCGGCCAGGTGGCCGACGGATCCCGCGCCCGCTACGTCAACGCCCAAGGGCTCGAATACAACCAGGCCTTCGCCAAATCCCTGATCGGCGGTCTCATGCTCGACCAGACGCTGAACAACTACCTGAGCCCCGCGGTCCTCGACGAAGCCGATAACCGGCAGACCAACGACGCCGGTACCCCCGCCGACGGCGCAGTCTACACGACCATGGAACATAAGTGGGACGAGGCCTACGGCTACGTCTTCGGTGCCGCCGCCGACCCGGCCGACCCCCTCGCCACCCTGGGCGACGACGACAGCTTCCTCAACGAATACCTCGACCGCGTCAACGACGATCCCGACTACGCCGGCATCGCGGCGGAGGTCTACGAAGCCTTCCGCACCGGACGGGCCGCCATCGTCGCCGGCGACTATGCCACCCGCGATGCCCAGGCCGACCGGATCAAAGAACGCCTCAGCCGCGTACCCGCCGTGCGCGCCATCTTCTACCTCATGCGCGGTGCCGACGCCATCGAGACCGGCTCCTCCCCCACCGCCGCCTTCCACGCCCTCAGCGAGGCTTACGGTTTCGTATACGCCCTGCAATTTACCCACGACCCGGCCACCGGGGCACCCTACCTCGACCGGGAGGAGGCCCTGCAGATCCAGGCCCGACTGCTGGGCGACGGCGCCCACGGCCTCTGGGACCTTACCCCCGCCACCATCCGCGCGCAGGCCGCTACCATCGCCGATAGCTTTACCCTCACCCTGGCCCAGGCCGCTGAATAACTACTATGCTCCGCTTGCTGCCCATCGCCCTGCTGCTCCTGCTCGGCTGTCAGTCCGAAACCGAGCCGGACGAGGCCACTACTACCTTCGACCGAGCCACCCTGCTCCGGCACTGGGCCGACGACCTCATCGTCCCCGCCTTCGAAGACTTCTCGGCCGCCGCCGCCGCACAATCCGCCGCGGCCACCGACTACGCCACCGAGCCTACCGAGGCCTCCCTCGGCCGCCTGCAAGAGCAGTTCGAGGAAGCCTACCTCGCGTGGCAGCGCGTGTCGCCCTACATGACCGGCCCCGGAGAATCGGTCCGGCTGCGGGAGCAGGTAAATACTTACCCCACCGATACCCAGCGGCTCACGGCCCGGCAGGAGATCGTCTACGAGCTGCCCGCCAACACCGACGTACAGGGCATGCCCGCCCTCGACTTCCTCCTCTTCGGCGTCGAGGACCCCGCGCTGCACCGCGCCCGAATCGCGGAAATCGCCGGCCGGATCTCTACCCTTAGCGGGCAGGCGCTCTCTGGGTGGCAAGACGGCTACCGCGACGATTACGTCGCCAGCGCCGGCAGCAGCGCCACCGCCTCCGTGGACCGCACCGTCAATGACTTCCTCTACTGGTACGAGCGCAACCTGCGCGCCGGAAAGGTCGGCATCCCCGCCGGCGTCTTCTCCAGCGAACCCCGGCCCGAACTGGCCGAGGCCATTTACCACGGCGCGCTCAGCAAGCGGCTTTTCCTGGAAGCCCTGGCCGCCGGCCGGGCGTTCTACCGCTCGGAGCCCGGATTGGCGGACTACCTCGACGCCCTGCGCGTCGAGCGCGACGGGCAACTGCTCAGCGAGCGCATCGATGCGGGCTTCGTATCCGCCGACGCGATCGCCACCGACCTCAACGCCGACTTCGCCACCCAGGTACGCCTCGTCAATACCCCCATGCTGCGCCTCTACGATGCCCTGCAGGCCAACGTGATCTTGCTCAAGGTCGACCTCCTGCAGGCCCTCAGCATCAACGTCGACTATGTGGACGCAGACGGAGACTAGCGCGGCCCCCCTGGTGGTGTTCCGCATCGGCTTCGGGCTGATGATGCTCCTGGGCATCGTCCGCTTCTGGGTGTACGGCTGGATCGAAAAGTTGTACATCTGGCCCCAGTTCTTCTTTTCCTACCGCTACTTCGACTGGGTCAAGCCGCTGGGCGACTGGACCTATTTGCTCTTCGCCGTCGTCGGCGTGGCGGCGGCCTGCATTACCGTCGGCTACCGCTACCGCCTGGCCACGGCCGTTTTCTTCCTCGGCTTCACCTACATCGAGCTGATGGACAAGACCACCTACCTCAACCACTACTACTTCGTCAGCCTCATGGCCCTCCTCCTCTTCTGGATCCCCATCCCGGCGGGGATTGCGGCGGCGCGCGGGTGCCGGGTCAACTCGGTATACATCAACGCCCTCCGGCTTTTCGTGGCGGTGGTCTACTTCTACGCCGGTGTGGCCAAGCTGAACAGCGACTGGCTGCTCGACGCCCAGCCCCTCGCCACCTGGCTACCGGCCCGCGCCCACCTGCCGCTGCTGGGTGCGTGGATGCAGGAACGCTGGGTACACTACGCTTTCGCCTGGGGCGGCGCGCTGTACGATCTGGTCATCCCCTTTCTGCTGCTGGCGCCGCGTACCCGCCACCTGGGTTTCGTACTCGTGGTCGTATTCCACTTCCTGACGTGGGTGCTCTTCCCCATCGGCATGTTCCCCTGGATCATGATCGTCAGCGCCCTCATCTTTCTTGAGCCGGCCACCCACGCCAAGATCCTGGACCGGATCGCGGCCCTCCTCCGGGCTGGCCGCGATACCGTAGCCACCGCCTGCGCGCCGGTGTCGCCGGCCCGTCGCGTGGCGGTTGCCGTAGTCCTGGCCTTTCACCTGCTGTTCCCCTGGCGGTACCTGCTGCACCCCGGCGAGGTGTTCTGGACCGAAAACGGCTACCGTTTCTCGTGGCGCGTCATGCTGATGGAAAAGGCCGGCATGGCCACTTTCCGGGTGGAAGACGCCGCCACGGGTGACCGCGTGGTGGTCAACAACCGCGAGTTCCTTACCGCCTTCCAGGAAAAGCAGATGGCCACCCAGCCGGATTTCCTGTTGGAGTTCGGTCACTTTCTGGCCGACCACTACCGGTCGCGCGGAATGGCTGACCCACGGGTGTACGTAGACAGTTACGTGGCCCTCAACGGACGACTCAGTACCCGCTACGTCGACCCGGAGCTCGACCTCACCGAAATTTCACCCGACGCACCGCCGTGTACCTGGCTACTGCCCTTCGAAGACACCATCTATGGCTTTTGACCGCGGTTCGCTGCTTCTACTATTCCTTCTGCTCTCCCTGTGGACCGCCGCCCAGCAGTCGGTGCGCGTAACGGTGGTGGACAGCAGCGGCGGCGCCCTGCCCGGCACGGAACTTTACGTCGCGGAGACCGGTCGCCTCACCACATCCGATGTGCGGGGGGAGGCGGTGGTGGCCCTGCCCGCGGCGGGCCGGGCCACCCTTACCGTGTTCGCCGTCGGCTACGCCACGCGCCAACTGGAGCTGACGGGGGCGCAGCCGGCGCTCACGGTCACCCTTCAGCGGCTGAGCCAGGACCTCAGCTCCGTCACGGTCGTGGCGGAGGCCCGCCGGCGGGAGGCCCTCACCCGCCTGCGGGCCGTGGAGGGCACGGCCATCTACGCGGGCCGGAAGACGGAGGTGGTGAGCCTCGAGGCACTGACCGTCAACCTGGCGACCAACCAGGCCCGGCAGATCTACGCCGAGGTATCCGGCCTCAACATCTACGAGAACGACGACGCCGGCCTGCAGCTCAACATCGGCGGGCGCGGCCTCGATCCCAACCGCTCGGCCAGCTTCAACACCCGCCAGAACGGCTACGACATCAGCGCCGACGTGCTGGGCTACCCAGAGAGCTACTACACCCCGCCGGCGGAGGCGCTCGCGCGCATCGAAGTGGTGCGGGGGGCGGCCAGCCTGCAGTACGGTACCCAGTTTGGGGGCCTGGTCAACTTCGTCTTCCACGAGCCGGACCGGCGGCGACCGATCAGCCTGCTGAGCCGGCAGACGGTGGGCTCCAACGGGCTGTTCACTTCCTTCAACCGGCTCAGTGGTCAGCTCGGCCCCGTGGGGTACTACGCCTTCCACAATTTCAAACGCGGCGACGGATTCCGCCCCAACAGCGGCTACCGGGCGCACAACGCCTTCGTCCACGTGGACCTGGCACCTGCGTCCGCGCCCAACACCAGGGTGGCGGCCGAATTCACCTACCTGGACTACCTCGCGCAGCAACCCGGCGGACTGACGGATGCCCAGTTCTACCGGGATCCCTACGGCAGCAACCGGACGCGCAACTGGTTCGCGGTGGACTGGAAGCTGTACAACCTACGGGTGGACCACCGCTTCAGTCCGCGCACGAACGCCAGCCTCAGCGTGTTCGGCCTGGACGCGGGGCGCCGGGCCGTAGGTTTCCGCACCAACCGGGTGAGCCAGACCGACGACCCCGACGCCCCGCGCGACCTGCTCGTCGGCCGATTCCGCAACTACGGAGCCGAGGCCCGCCTGCTGCACCGCTATACCCTCGGTGGACAGGAGGCAGTGGCCCTAGTCGGCGCCAAGGTCTACCGGGCCAACAACGCCGCGGTACAGGGGCCCGGCAGCGCGGGCGACGACGCTGATTTCCGGTTGGCCACGGACCGCTTTCCCAGCTACCCGAACCAGAGCCAGTTCACCTTTCCAAACCGCAACGTAGCCGTCTTCGGGGAGCATATCTTCTACCTCAGCGACCGCCTCAGCATCACGCCGGGGGCCCGCTTCGAGTACATCCGTACGGAGAGCCGCGGCACCTACCGCCGCTTCGATTTTGACCTCGCGGGCAATCCCATCCGCGACGAGGAATTCGCCGACGACCGCACCTTCGAGCGCAACCTGCTGCTCCTGGGCGTGGGGACCAGCTACCGCCGGAGCGAGGCGCTGGAGCTTTTCGCCAACGTCAGTCAGAACTACCGCTCGGTCACCTTCAACGACATCCGCACCGTCAACCCCAGCTTTCAGGTGGATCCGGACATCCGCGACGAGCGCGGCTACACGGCGGATGCCGGCCTTCGCGGACGCAAGGGGCGGTTCAACTACGCCGGTAACGGCTTCCTCATTCGCTACGGCAACCGGCTCGGCGAGGTGCTCACCCCGGAGGTGCGCACCGACGCCGACGGCCGTACGGTGGAAACGGGCCGCGTGGTGCGCCGCCGGGGCAACATCGGTACGGCGCTACTTTACGGACTGGAAAGCCTGGTGGAATGGCGCATCCTCGACCGGGTGGCCGGCGGGGAAAAGCGGCCCTATACCGCGACTGCCTTCTCCAACCTGAGCCTCACGCGGTCGCGGTACGTCCGCTCGGAGATACCGGGCGTGGAGGGCCGCGAGGTGGAATTCATCCCGCGGGCCAACGTGAAGGCGGGACTGCGGTTCGGGTACGCCAACCTCCTCGGTACGCTGCAGTACACCTACCTCTCCCGGCAATTCACCGACGCCAGCAATGCGCCCCAGGACCGCCGCGACAACCAGAGCGGCATCGTGGGCGCTATCCCGGCCTACGGCGTGGCCGACCTCAGCCTGGCGTACCGGTGGCAGTGGCTTCGCGTGGAAACCGGGGTCAATAACCTGACCGACGAGATCTACTTCACCCGCCGGGCGACCGGCTACCCGGGACCGGGCATCCTGCCCAGCGCGCCGCGCACCTTTTACCTGACGGTCGGCGTCGACCTGGCCGGAACGCCCGAATAGGGCTTACTCGAGGAGGGCGACGTCCTTCTCCCCGAACTCTACGAGGATATTGTCGCCGAGGGTGGTGGACAAGACCATCCCGCTGTAGGTCACGTAGATCGGCCAGTTCTTGTGCCGCCGGTCCACCAGCACGCCGACCTCGATCTTGCTGGGCAGCACTGCCTGCAGGGCGCCCAGGGCGTAGAAGAGGGTGCGGCCGGTATTGGCGACGTCGTCGACGACGAGCACGGGCTTGCCGTTGAGTTCCCGCACGTCGTGGTCCAGTTCGGGGCCGGCGGCGAGGGGGTCGGAAGGGGAAATCCGCAGGTTCCAGAGGTGGAGGGGGGCATCCGAAATGCGCTGCAGCTCGTGCTGCAAGCGGCGGGCGAGCTCCATACCCCGGTTGTTTATGCCGAGGATATAGAGTTCGCTCTCTTCGGTATTCCGCTCCAGGATCTCCATCGCCAGCCGGGTGACCTTGGCGTTGATCTGGTCGTGGGTCAGTAACTGCATAGGCTTACTCCTGAATCATCTGCAGCAATTTACGCACCTGCTCCACAATCGACACCTTGCGGTTGCCGGTCGCCGTGCGGTTGGCCTTCTGCAGCTTGAGGCGGAACAGGTAGAGGCTGCGGGGGCCGAGGAGGAAGGGCTCGTCGGCCGTGTATTCTTTCGGCTTGGGGATATCACTGGTGTGGGTATCCACCATCAGTTCCCAGCGGGTGAATTCGCGCACGCCGGGGAGGGTAAACTCCACACCTTCCCAGTAGCCGTTGAGGATCAGGAGGAAGATGTCGTCCTTGATGCGCCGGCCGCGCTCATCGTACTCGTCCATGCCCTCGCCGTTGAGGATCATGCCTACGCTGAGCTGGTTGCCGTCGTTCCAGTCGGCGGCGGTCATCTCGTGGCCGGCGGGGTTGAGCCAGAGGATATCACCAATCTCGGTTTCCTTGATCTTAAGACCACTGAAGAAGCGCCGGCGGTGGAAAACGGGATTTTCGCGCCGCAGGGTAATCAGGTAACGGGTGAACGCGTGCAGGGCCTTCTGTTCGTCGGTCCAGTCCCAGTTAAACCAGCTGATTTCGTTGTCCTGGCAGTAAGCGTTGTTGTTACCCTGCTGGCTGCGGCCGTACTCGTCGCCCATGCTGATCATCGGTACGCCCTGACTCAGCATCAGGGTCGCCAGCTGATTGCGTTGCATGCGCAGCCGCAGGGCATTGATCTCGGGGTCATCGGTGGGCCCTTCGACGCCGCAGTTCCAACTGCTGTTGTGGCTTTCGCCGTCGCGGTTATCCTCCCCGTTGGCCTCGTTGTGCTTTTCATTATAGCTGTAGAGGTCGCGCAGCGTGAAGCCGTCGTGGGCGGTCACGAAATTGATACTCGCCGCGGGGCGGCGGCCGCTGAGTTCGTAGAGGTCACTGCTGCCGGTCAGACGGAAGGCAAGGTCGGCTACGCCGTCGGCGTCCCCTTTCCAGAACTCCCGTACGCTGTCGCGGTACTTGCCGTTCCATTCCGACCAGAGGACGGGGAAGGCACCTACCTGGTATCCGCCGGGGCCTACGTCCCAGGGCTCGGCGATCAGTTTGACCTGGCTGATGATCGGGTCCTGGTGGATCGTATCCAGGAAGGTACTCAGTTTGCCTACTTCGTAGAGGCCACGGGCCAGCGCACTGGCCAGGTCGAAGCGGAAGCCGTCGACGTGCATCTCCGTGACCCAGTACCGCAGGCTGTCCATTACGAGCTGCAGGGAACGGTTATGGACCATGTTCACGGTGTTGCCCGTGCCTGTGTAGTCCATGTAGAATTCCTTGTCGTTTTCGACCAGGCGATAGTATACCTGGTTATCGAGCCCCTTCATGCCCAGCATGGGGCCGTAGTGGTTGCCCTCGGCGGTATGGTTGTAGACGACGTCGAGGATAACCTCCAGCCCGGCCTTGTGCAGGGCCTTGACCATGTCCTTGAATTCCTTCACCTGCTCGCCCGCGCGCCCGGAGGCCGCGTAGTCGGCATGGGGAGCGAAAAAGGACTGGGAGTTGTAGCCCCAGTAATTGCGAAGGCCCTTGTCGATGAGGTGGCTGTCCTGCACGAAATGGTGCACCGGCATCAGCTCCACCGCCGTGATACCCAGATCCTTCAGGTAAGCGATCACCGCGGGGTGGGCCAGCCCGGAATACGTACCGCGGATATCTTCCGGAAGGTCGGGATGTTGCTCGGTAAGGCCCTTCACGTGCATCTCGTAGATCACGGTTTCGTGCATGGGGGTTTCCAGTTGCACGTCGCCTTCCCAGTCGTAGGCGGTATCGATGACCACGCCCTTGGTGATGTAGGGCGCACTGTCGCGCTCGTCCATCTCGAGGTAGCGCAGGGGGTCCTTGTCCTCAATGGGGTACGGGAATACGGCCGGGTGCCAGTCGATGGTCCCATCGATCGCCTTGGTGTAGGGATCGATGAGCAACTTATTGGGGTTGTAGAGACAACCCTCCTTGGGGTTCCAGGCACCGTGGGCGCGGTAGCCGTAGCGCCAGCCCGTTTCCAGGTTCGGAATGAAGCAGTGCCAGATCTGGTCGGTCTGCTCCATTAGCTGGATACGGTATTCCTCCACGTCCGGGCTTTCCCGACGAAAGAGGGATAAATCTACCCGGTCGGCGCGTTCGCTGAATACGGCGAAGTTCACCCCTTCCTCCGACCAGGTCGCGCCGAGTGGATACGGGCGGCCGGGCCAGATCTCAATGTCACCAAACTTGCCATAGGGCTTCTTACGCTGGAGCAGCGCAATGGATTCTTCTTTTATCATGGGGTGTGATTACGCAGCCGGCATAAGCGGCTGGAAAGTATACTTAGTGAAATCGATTCACTTCACAACGGTGAAGCAGAGACTACGTTCACGAAAACCGGGCGGCTCCGGGGATCAGTAGTTGCCCCCCGCCAGCATGACGAGCGTACAGCCAGCCACGGCTTCGATCCCGGCCTCCCGGGCCAGTCGGCTCAATTCGGGATTCTCGGTGCCGGGGTTAAAAATGATCCGCCTGGGGGCGACGCGCAGTAGCCAGTCGTAGTACTCCGGCTGGTGGCGGGCACTAAGGTAAAGCGTTACGGTATCGATTGCGGGAACGTCCGGCTTTCCGTTCAGAATTTCCTGACCGAAGACCTTTCCCGTCTTGATGCCTACCGGGACGATCGGGTGACCACGGGCGGTCAGCCGTTCGGCGGCCAGGTAAGCATACCGGGTGGGGTTGGGCGTAGCGCCTAGAATAAGGGTAGTCTTCAAGGGGTCAAATTCGGTTCGGAATGGGCACCACGCAGGATGCCGAACGCCCTACCAATACGTCAGGCTGTCCCGCATAGTTCACTGCTCCTGCGGCCGCGCCGCACCAGGCTGGGGGGCGGTCGGCGGAAGCGGTCGTCGCCCACCCCCGCAAATGCCTGTACCTACACGATAATTTCGCGCGATAGAAGCTTCCGGGAGCGGTCAAATAAAGTTTACTTCCGGGATAGTTCCACCTGCGGCCAGATATCGCCCACCAGGCTGACGATGCCCCCGACGAGCAACTGGATACCGATCGCCATCACCAGAAAGCCCATGATGCGGCTGAGGGCGGAAAGGCCTGCGCGCCCCAGCAGACGGAAGAGCACGGGCGCATAGTGGAGGGTGACGAAGACGAGCAGGGCCATCACCGCCACGACCCCCACGATGAGGAGGCTGTTTTCCCACCCGAGGTCAGCGGCGGAAAGGCCGATCAGTAGGGATATACTGCCGGGTCCGGACAGCATGGGCATGGCCATGGGCGTGAAGCTAATATCCTCCTTGGCCTGGGCTTCCTCCTCGATCTCGTGGGAGATGCGCCGGCGCTCGGCCTTGCTGTTGAGCAGGCCATACCCACTGTTGACGATGATAAGGCCGCCCGCGATGCGGAGCGCGTTGAGGGAGATACCGAAGAAGCTCAGGATCACCGTACCGGCGAAGAAGAACACGATCAGAATCATCATGAAGTACAGGGCCGTGCGCTGGGCGGTGTTCGACCGTTCCCGGGCGCTGTAATCGTTGGTCAGCGTAAGGTACATGGGTACCGCGCCGAAGGGGTTGACGACGGAAAAGAGGGAACCCAGCGTGGCGAAGAAGAAGCTAATCATGGAGCTGAAAACGCCCCGCCGGGTGGGCAGGTTGCCTACCCGCCGCGCCGCCAGCGGAGCGATCGCTCGTTGAGGATTTTGCAGGTTGCGGGGTCGGCCAGTACTTGCTTGCCCAGGTCGATGGCCCGTCGCAATTGCGTTTCGTCCAGTTGCCGGATGGCGGCTTTTTTAGGATCGAGCACCCGCTGCCACTTTTCGGAAAATAAATTATCGTAGACCACCCGCAGGAAGCAGTGGTTGTGGACGATGGGGTACCCGCCCCGGCGGGCGGCGGCCGGGAAGTGGTCGTTGGCGAGCTCGAGCAGTTCCCGCCGCAGGTGGTCGGTGCGATCGCGTTCCATGGTCGGTTGAATGATCGGGATACTTTTCCCTAACGTACCAACGCCGGCCAGACGCTGTACCGTCTACCCAATAAAGTCCAGTATGCTCAGGCTCCTCTTACTCACCTTCCTCCTCGCTTCCACTTCCGGCCGGAGCTGCAGCTGGGTGACCGTGGACACCTTCTGCGGAAGGGCGGAGGAACTCGCCGAAGCCGGTGCCGCGCAGCAGGCCGTGGTCCGGCTGCGGGGCGAAGCCGTACGGTGGGAGGAGCAAGCCGACGGCAGCTCCTACGCCCCGGTCTTCCAGGTACGCATTCTGGAATCTGAAGCGGGGCCGTTCCGTGCGGGCGAAGTGATCTACCTCTGGTCGGGTGACGGCTGGGACTGCAATGGCCCCATCGATTACCTCGAGCCGGGCGTGGAATACCTGGTCGGCTTCCCTGCGGTACCTACCAACCGTACTTCGGTGACGCAGCTCCCCCCGAATACTCCGGAAGACCTCTATACCCTCTGGGGCTTCGGCGGCCTAGTCTACCGGATCATTCACCAAAACGGGCAGGACGTCGTCCATCCGGTGGAATTCGACGGGAAGCCCGTCCCCGTCAACCGCCTACTGGCGCACATTGCCCCCTGCCACGATGGAATCGACGCCGACCTCGCGCTCTACCCCAACCCCGCCACGGAGTGGGTGCAGGCCACCTTCCCCGAACAGCGGGTGATGGGGCTCGAGGTGTTCGACGGGCGGGGCCGGCTAGTCGTCACCGGCGACGCCGGTACCGGACCCACTACCCTACTGAGACTCGACGTGCGGTCCTGGCCGTCGGGGATGTATTACCTCACCCTCCGGCTGGAGGACGGGCTGTACCGCCGCCGGTTCCTGGTACACTAGAGCCGTTCGTAGATACCCGCGATGCCCTGGCCGCCGCCGACGCAGGCGGTGACCATGCCGTACTTCAGGTCACGGCGCTTCATTTCGTCGAGCAGCTGGATGGAAAGCTTCGCTCCCGTACAGCCCAGGGGATGGCCGAGCGCGATGGCGCCGCCGTTGACGTTGACGATCTCGGGGTCCAGCCCGGTTTCCTTGATGACGGCCAGGGATTGGGTAGCGAAGGCCTCGTTGAGCTCGACCAGCTGGATGTCGCTCAGGTCGAGGCCGGCCTGCTTGAGTGCCTTGGGGATGGCCACGCAGGGACCGATGCCCATGTACAGCGGGTCGACGCCCCCCACGGAGCAGCTGACCAGGCGGGCGATGGGCTCTAGGCCGAGCTGACGGACCATCTCCCCGCTCATCACGATGACGAAGGCGACGCCGTCGCTGGTCTGGCTGCTGTTACCGGCGGTCACGACGCCGTCCTGCTGGAAAACGGGCCGCAGTTTGGCCAGGCCTTCCATGCTGGTGGACCGGCGTACGCCCTCGTCCACCTCCACGGTGTGGGAACTGGTCTGTCGCTTACCGTCCTTGACGAATACCTCCTCCACCTCGATGGGCACGATCTGGTCCGCAAAGCGGCCCCCGTCGATGGCCGCGGCGGCGCGTTCGTGGCTGCGAACGCTGAACCGGTCGGCCTCCTCGCGGGTCACGTTATACTTCTTGGCTACGGCCTCGGCGGTGATGCCCATACTGACGACGTAGTCCGGCGTGGTGCTGGCGACCTCGTAGCTGGGGGCGAGCTTGTAGCCCGTCATGGGAATATGGCTCATGCTCTCGGCCCCGCCGGCGACGAAGACGTCACCCATGCCCGCCTTTACCTTGGCCACTGCCATGGCGATGGTCTCCAGGCCGCTGGCGCAGTAGCGGTTGACGGTCACGCCGGGCACGGATTTACCGAGGGCGCGCAGACTGATCTGCCGGCCCACCTGCAGGCCCTGTTCCCCTTCCGGGTTGGCACAGCCAACGAAGACGTCGTCGACCAGTTGCGGGTCGATCTTGTCGTTCTTCTCAAACAGCGCCTTAATAACCCGCACGGCGAGGTCGTCGGAGCGAAAGTTCTTAAACCCGCCACGACCGGCTTTGCCTACGGCGCTTCTCAGTCCGTCTATGATATATGCTTCTCGCATGATGGTTGATCTTTAAGTTTTGGTTTGGATTGAATAGGTGGGACTAAGAGATTCTGTGACTTGAGATTAAGGGACTACAAGATTTGGGATCTGAGACCAAGGGATTTGTGGAATTGGGACTTGCTTACTGTTTTGCTTTCAGGTGTCGCTGAAAATTGTAGAGCATGCGTTTGATGCTATCCGATTCCGCCATGAGGTATTCGGCGCGCTCGCCGGGCAGGTAGCCCAACCGTTTGGCCAATTCCAACTGTGTATAGACTTCCCCCGCTGAGCCTGCAGAGATTCCCAGAAAGTGATTAAATTCCTTATCGGAATTTCGGTACGCCCCTTCGGCGATATTGGAGGGAATAGATACTGCCGCACGCCGCAGCTGCTGGGTGAGTCCGTAGGTCTCTTCCCGCGGAAAGCATTTAGTCGATTCATAAACTGCGGTGGTCAATTCCATAGCTTTTTCCCAGACATTTAATTTTTGAAACTGATGCATGACTCAAAATTTGGAGGTGAAAAGCTGCTAATCTTGGTACCCCCCAAATCACGCATTTAAAAATTTCGATGAGCGACTGAAATCCATCGTCAGACAATCCCCAGGTCCCTAATCCCTAAGTCCCTAAGTCCCTGAGTCTCTAGGTCCCCTAGTTCCGAAGCGGCTTATTCGTCTGCAACATATGCTGGATCCGCTCGAGCGTCTTCTGTTCGCCGCAGAGGCTCAGGAAGGCTTCCCGCTCGATGTCCAGGAGGTACTGCTCGCTTACCTGCTGGGTGCCGGTGAGGTCACCGCCACAGAGTACCCAGGCGATCTTCTTGGCGATCTTGATGTCGTGGGCGCTGGCGAAATGCCCCTTCTGCAGCTCGTTGGCGGCGGCGTAGAGGGCGGCCAGTCCACCGCGACCGAGCACGGTGATGTCGTCGCGCTGCCGGGGCATCGTGTAGCCGTCGTTGGCCAGGTCCAGGACCATGCTCTTGGCTTCGGTGATGTTGCGGTCCTTGTTGACCACGATCTTGTCGCGGCCCTCGATCAGGTACCCGTAGTTGTAGGCTTCGTAGCCGCTGGTGGAGACGGAAGCCATCGCGACCGTCTTGAAGCGGTCGATCAGCGTCGGGATCATCACGTCGCCCTCGAAGAAGCTGTCGCTGGCGCGCAGGGCGAATTCCTTGGTGCCGCCCCCGCCCGGGATCACGCCGATGCCGGCTTCCACCAGTCCGATGTAGCTTTCCGCGGCCACGGCGCCCGCGTCGCAGTGCATCAGGCTTTCGCAGCCGCCGCCGAAGACGTAGCCCTGCGTCGCCGCGACCACCGGGATGGCCGAGTAGCGCAGCCGCATCACGCTCTGCTGGAAGAGGTTGACGGCCTGGTTGAGCTCGTCGAATTCCTGTTGGTACGCCAGCTGCGCGATGAGCATCAGGTTGGCGCCCACGCTGAAGTTGTCGGCGTTGTTACCGAGGACCATGCCGCGCCAGCCCTCTTCCTCCAGTTTCGTGATGGCCTCCTGGTAGCCGCGCAGTACGCCCTCGCCGATGCTGTTGTGGGCACTGGTGAATTCCAGGCAGGCTACGCCGTCGCCGATGTCGTGGAGGGTCACCTCGCTGTTCTGGTAGACCGGCGTCTGCTCGCGGTAGTTATCCAGGATGATGAAGGCCTCCGTACCCGGCTTTACTTTGTAGGATTGGCTCTCCAGGTCGTAGTACTTGAGCTTGCCGTCCTCCCGCTTGTAGAAGGTGTCGTGGCCGGCGGACTGCATGTCCTTCACCCACTGCGGCAGGGTAGCTCCGTCGGCTTCCGCGGCGTCGATACCGGCCTGGAGGCCTACCGCGTCCCAGTACTCGAAGGGCCCCATCTTCCAGGCGTAACCGGCGCGCATGGCGTCGTCGATGCTGTAGATGTTGTCGCTGATCTCGGGGATGCGGTTGGCGGAATAGGCGAACAGCCCGGCCAGCATGCGGCGGACGAATTCCCCACCCTTGTCTTCGGCCTTGAACAAGGCCTGTACCCGGCGGGGCAGGTCGTCGATCTGCTTGGCGGTCTTCAGGCTGGGCAGGTCTTCCCGCTGCGGTGCCTCGTACTCCAGGGTTTTCAGGTTCAGGCCGAGGATGACGCGGTTACCCTCGTCGTCGGTGGTCTTTTTGTAAAAGCCCTGCCCGGATTTGTTGCCCAGGAAATCGTTGTCAAGCAGGAACTGGTAATACTGGGGGATCTCCATCACCGCGCTGGCCTCGTCGTCGGGGGCGTTCTCGCGAATACCGGTCATCACGTGGGCGCCGGTGTCGTGGCCCACCAGGTCGCCCAGCCGGAAGGTGCCGGTCTTCGGCCGCCCGAGGGCGGGACCGGTGAGCTTGTCCACCGTTTCGATCCGCAGGCCGAGGTCGTCGGTGAGTTGGTAGCTTTTCGAGAGGCTGAAGACCCCGATGCGGTTACCGATGAAGGCGGGGGTATCCTTCGCCATGACGGTCGTCTTGCCCAGGTAAAGCTGCCCGTACCGCATGAAAAAGTCGAGCACCTCCTCCTTGGTATCGGGACCGGGAATGATCTCGAACAGCCGCAGGTAGCGCGCGGGGTTGAAAAAGTGGGTCCCGCAGAAGTGCTGCCGGAAATCCTCGCTCATCCCCTCCTGGATCATCCGGATGGGGATACCCGAGGTGTTGGTGGTGACCAGGCTGCCCCTGCGGCGCACCTCATCCACCTGCTTGAGCACCTTCTGCTTGATGTCCAGCCGCTCGACTACCACCTCGATGATCCAGTCGTAGTCGCCGAGTTGCTCCATGTCGTCGGTGAAGTTGCCCACCGTGATGCGCTTGACGAAGTCCTTATCGTACAGCGGGGCGGGCTTGGACTTAATGGCCGCCTGCAGGGCCTGGGCGGCTACCGAGTTGCGTACGGCGGAGCGGGTCTCGGTCGCATCCATATCGCGGGGCAAGATGTCGAGCATCAGCACTTCCAGGCCGACGTTGGCGAAGTGACAGGCGATGCCGGAACCCATGACGCCGGAACCTAAGACCGCGACGCGGCGAATGTGACGGGAGGGAGTGGAGGTCATATCATGATCGTTTAGCGAAAATTCGCTGGCTAAAGTAGGTAAAAGGCATTGGGACCCCAAAAGTTGACCGGCTTTCCGGTCAGCGATCGGGCAGCTTCTGCAATTTTGCCGCGATGGCGTCCCGCTCCCGGGCCGTGAGGTTCCGGTACGGTTGCAGGCTATCGAGGCTAAAGTAGGTACCGTTCATCGCGCGGATCGGTTCAATGCGGAAGCTGCCGAGGTACACCCGCGGGGAGAGGGTATCGTACTGGCCGGGGCTCAGTGGCTTGAGGGTCACCGCGGGCTCCTGCCCCCCGAGCGTCGCCTGCAACAGCGTTTCGTTCGGTAGTCCCCAGTGCATGCCGAAGTAGGGTGCGTAAGCATCCGCCGGCTCCAGGACGAACTTGGTACCAGGCAGCTCCCGCAATTCTCCGACCAGGGTCGTAAGGTTGGTCAGCCGCCGGTCGAAGTACCCATAGCTCCCGGCGATCGCCGCCAGACGAATACCGAATACCAGTAGCATCCCTAGCGCGGCCACTTTCGCGCGATTGCGCAGCAGCGGAATAAAGTGCAGCACGAAGGGGGTAGCCAAGATAAGCCCGAAGCCCATCCACTCACTCTCGACGTAGAAAAGCATATCCCGGTCGAAGGCTCCCGGGTAGGTCAGGCATACCAGCAGGTAGTAGCCCGCCGCCGCGCCGACCGTGGCGGCCAGCTGGCACCAGCGCCGCTCCCGCAAGAGGGCAGCTGCGCCGAGCAGGGCCACGGGCAGCAACAGCCAGTAGTCGTGGAGCAGGTACTGCTGCATGGTGGTGCTCTGCCCGTTGGTCAGACTTGCGGTAAGGGTGTCCCAGCTTAGATTAGCGACCCCCTTCAGTTTATGCCCGTCGTACCAGCTGTCGCGGCTCCAGGCGTAGCGCGCCACACCGCCGCAGCCGATGACCAGCGAAAAACACAGCCAGCGCCGCACCTGCGCGCGCCGCCACGGTTGGTGGACGCCTTCCAGACCGAGGTATATCCAGAGGTAGGCCAGGGACGGCGCCACCAGCAGGTGGGTATTGGTGGCCAAGACCACTAGTAGGGAAAGCAGCAGGTACTGCCACCAGGTAACGCCCTGCTTGCGGGTATCCACGTAGGTGTATGCGCCCAGAAAGAGGATGAGGTAAGCTACGGCCTGGTGGATCTCGTTGTTGGGCCAGTAGTAGCCATCGGACACGATGAGGGTGAGGTAGCATACCAGTAGCGTCGCCAGACCGTACTGCTTCCAGCGTCCCCCGACGACCAACACCACCGCGGTGTAGAAAAGATAAAAGCTAAGGGAGTACGCCAACAGCACTGCAGGGAGCGGCAGCCCCATCCTGCCCGTCAGCCACGGAAAGGCCTGGGTGACGTAGGCGCCGTAGCGGTGCTCCGATATGACGGGCCACCCGCCGTCGAGGATCTCGTAGGTAAGAAAGGCCGGGTCCAGGAACAACATCCGCTGCCGGTAGGTAAGGGCCGCGCCGGTCAGCAGCAGAAGCAGCACGGCCAGCGCCACCCGGTAGGCCATCCGTGCCGCCGCGCCCCCTTCCCCCATCAGTCTCTGCGGATAAGCACTTCGTGCAGGACGATCCCTTTTTCGGCTTTTTGGTCCCACGCCAGGTCGACACATTCTCCCGTGTTGCCTCCGCAGCAGGTGCGGCACTGGGTATGGCGGGCGTCGATGTAGCGCTCCACGCGGCCCAGGCCGGGGGCGTATCGCTCGTAGGCCTGCCGCAGGTCGATCAGATTGTCGGTATTGGCCTGGGCGACGGTGGCCACGCTGTCGAGGGCCAGGCCGGTATCCAGGGTGAGCGAGAGATCGGTAGCGGCGTAGCCGTACTGCCAGCCGTTGTACACGTCGAGGAATTCGGGGCCCACCGCCAGGTCGCGGGTGTCGTCGAAGGCCCGGTTGCCGTCCCAGGTCACTCCGGTCCGCAGTGGGAGCACGAGCTTGGTAAAGGTCAGGTTGTCCTCACTGCGCTGTACCGTATTGCCCGCCCGCCTGACGGTGAAGGTCTGCTTGAAGGTCCAGGGGGCGGTATCGTCGGCGCGTTCCCACCGCTCGCCGCGGTATACGGTGCGCCCGTCGGGGCCGACGAAGGTCTCCACCAGGGTCTCGCGGGCCTCCAGATGGGCAGTATCGTAGCGCGTGCCGTTGAGTACGGGTACCAGGACCACGCTATCGACGGCGTAGTAGGCGGGGCGGTTAAGCTCCAGCGGGTAATACTCCGCCAGGGTATCCGACGCGGGCGGAGCGAGGGTCTCTTCCGCGCAGCCGAGCAGGAGAAGGATGAGACAAAAGAACAGGGGCTCGGGGTAATTTTTCATGCGTACTAGCTTCTCACGGGCGTGCGGTACTGGTAAACGATGGCACCGATCACGCCCACGAGAATTAGAACGCTACAAATCAGCGAGATGGTACGGCCCAGGGAATAACTCCGCGGCGCGAAGGTCATGGTGATGATGTGGTCCCCGGCCGGCACCCGCAGGGCGCGCAGGGCGTAGTTGGCCCGGAGCAGGTCGGCGGGCTGCCCGTCGATGGTGGCCTCCCAGCCGAGGTCGGGCCCGTACCATATTTCGGAAAAGACCACCAGCTGGTCGCTCTTTGAGGAGAAGCGGTACTCGAGGTTGTTGGGCGCGTAGCTGGTCAGCTCCACGCTTCCCTCGCCGGAGGGTTCCAGGGCGGCGAGCGCGGGTGCAAAGGATTCATCCACGATCGCGGTACTACGCAGGTTCGGCACCGTACCCAGCGCGGCGAATTCGGCGTCCGGTCCGTCTACGTAGTCGATCTCGTCGACCAGCCAGGCGTTGCCGTAGGCGTCCGGGTTGCGCTGGGCGGTAAGCGCTCCGTTTTCTCCCGGCACCAGGATATACTTGGTGTTCAGCATATTAATCACGTCCATATCCCGGGGGGCCAGGTAGCCGTCGATGAGGTCCTGGTAGCGGCGCATCTTGACGGCCGAGTAGCCGCCGAGGCTCTTATGGAAGTAGCTCGTGAAGGCGTCCTGATCCAGGGGACGCGACAGGTTAAGGACGCGGTAGTTCGGGTCGGGATCCTGCAGGATCTGCTGGTCGGCGGGCGACGGCTGCACGGCGTTGACGACGGCACGCGCCGGTTTGAAATCGTCGTGGCTCAGGTAGCGGCCGTCGATGCCCGCGAAGTCCGCCACCCCGAACACACCGACCGCCACGGCGGCCACGGTGAGGCCCAGAGTCCCTTTCCAGAGGAGGTAGAGCGCGCCGTAGGTGAGCCCGACGAAGAGGAAGCTGCGCATGGCATCGGAGAAGTAGGCGTCGGCGCGGGTAGCCTCCAGCGCCGGGACGAGCTGGCCGACATCGCCCTGCCCCCCGGTGAAGCGGGCGATCTGGGCCGCGTCCTGGGCGGCGGAGAAGTCCAGGGTAAAGCCCAGCACGATCACCAGCAGCCCCAGGCCGCCCGCGGTCAGGCCGGCCCACCGCAGCTGCCGGCCGGCGGCTGCGGAATCCTCCTCGTAGAGCGTGTACCACCGCTGGACGCCCAGAATGCCCAGGGCCAGCATGAGAAAGGCTACCACGCTGAGGGCCGAGTTGGGGGTACGGAAGTTATTGAGCAGCGGCAGGTGATCGAAGAGCAGGCGGTTGATGGCCCCCGCGTTGCTGCCTAGGCTCAGCAGGAAGATCAGCAGCGTACCGCCGCCCAGCCAGACCCGCGCGCCGGTCCCCGCCGCGAACAGGCCGAAAATGAACAGGGCCCAGGCCACAGCGCCCAGGTAAATCGGCCCCTCCGTAAACGGCAGGCTGCCGTGGTACAGGGGGGCGGGGAAGGTCGCCGGCACCTGGAAGCCCGCCCGGCGCATGGCCTGCCCGAAGTCGGTATCGCGGTCGATCTCCTGTCCGCTACCCCCACCGGCGGCCAGGGGGGCGTAGGTGGCGAGCATGTCCTTGAATCCGTTGCTCCACTGCATGGCGTAGGCGTAGTCGAGGCCGCCCTCCGGGTCGGCGGTTTCGCCCTGCCCGGGGACGTCGGCCCCGCTCGTCAGTACCGCCCCCCCGCGCATGGACTGCGGCAGGTATTCGCTGGTGGTAAGCAGGTTACTGGCACCGGCCCCCATAGCCAGGCCGAGGCCCACCAGCAGCACGCCCATGGCCTTACCGAATACCGGTAGCGTGCCCGCCTGCAGGTGACGGATGAACTCGGCAACGCCCAGGAAGGGCAACGTCAGGCCAAAGTAATACAGCATCTGCGGGTGGTTGGCCAGAATGGCCAGTCCCATTCCCAGGGCGAAGATGGCCCCGCCGAGCAGGTAGCGTTCGCGAAACGCCAGGAGAACACCCGCAGCCACCAGGGGCAAGTACATAATGACGCCGAGCTTACTGACGTGCCCCGCGCCGTACAGCACGATGTTGTTGGTGGCTATCCCGACGGTGACCGCCCCGGCGAGACTCAGCCAGGGGTTGACGCCCAGCAGTACCATCATGAGGTAGAAGGTGAGCATGCCGCAGAAGACGTAGCCGGCCGGTCCGCCCATAAAGCCGAAGAAGGCGCGGTCGGCCAGCCGCAGCTGGTTGCCGGCGCTTACGCGGGCGATCTGGTAGGTCGGCATCCCCCCGAACATGGCGTTGGTCCAGTTGGTACGCTCCCCCGTCTGGTCACGGAACTCGTTGAATTCGCGGGAGGCGCCCCGGTACTGTACGATGTCGCCCTGCTGCAACCCTTTTCCCTGGAACTGGGGCAAGAACATTACGACGACCGTCACGAAGAATACGAGCAGGGCGATCAGGTGCGGGAGGAGCGGCTTGAGTTTCATGCGGTCGGCTTAAAGGAAGTCTACGTCGACGTCGTAGGGGTAGGTTATCAGGTAATTCATGGCCTCGGCCACCGGGTACTGCTCGAAGACGATCTGGTAGAGCATTTCGGTGATCGGCACGCGCAGGCGCAGGCTGCGGGCCAGGTGGCGGGTAATCATCAGGGTACGCACGCCCTCGGCGAGCTCCGGACTGGTGGCGGTCACCTCCTCCAGGCTCTCCCCGCATCCGATGCGGTAGCCGAACATATAGTTGCGGCTCTTCTTCGAGGTGGCCGTGGCGATCAGGTCACCTACGCCGGCGGTACCGAAGAAGGCCCGCTTGTCGCTGCCCAGGGCCTGCCCGAAGTGCACCATCTCCACCAGGCCGCGGGTGATCAGCATGGCCTGGATATTTTTTCCCAGACCGACGCCCTTAAGGATGCCGGAGCCCAGCGCGATCACGTTCTTGAGTACGCCGGCCAGCTCGGCGCCGAGCAGGTCATGGGTGCCGAAAACGTGCAGCTGCCGTGACTTCAGCACGACCTTGGCGCGGTTGATGACCTCGTCGAACTTGCTGGCGATCACGGAGGCGGAGGGTTGCCCGTCCAGCAGCTCCCGCGCCAGGTTGGGACCGGTAAGCGCGCCGACGCGCACGACCACGCTTTCCTGGCGAATTACGTCGGTCATGGTGTGAACGTTCTTGCGCTCGATGCCGGTCGTGGGGATGTCCCGCTCGTCGATCCCCGTCACGTCCAGTCCCTTGGTACCGTGGATCAGCACGTGGCTCGGACGCAGGTGATCGGTGACGCCCCGCATCATGGCCCGGAAGTTGTCCGAGGGCACGATGGGAAGGATGAGCTGACAGCGGTCGGCCACCTCACCGAAATCGTTGACCAGTCGCACGCGGTCGTGGAGCGGCACGCCGAAGCGAAAGCGCTCGCGGTTCAGGCGCTGTGTCAGTTCCGGATTCCGGCTGTAGACGAGTACGTCGGTGTTGCGGGCCAGCAGATTGGCCATGGCGGTCCCGAAGGTACCCGCCCCGATGACGCCTACGGGTTCGGCTTTTGCCATAATTGGGGAATAAGGGGGCGAAGGTACGGTCTATTCGCTATCGTCCCCGTCGTCCCACAGCGGCTGCTCCTTGAAGGTCTCGATCTCACGGCGTTCGCGCTTCGTGGGCCGGCCCTGCCCCTTCTCGCGGAATTCGCCCTGCGACTTGCCGACGAACCAGTCCTTGTATTTGTTCATTTCGTCCTCCGAGGTATGATTGACGTAGCAGGCTACCGCCAGGGGGGCGCCCACGCGCTTGTTCAGTAACTTGACGACTTCCAGGTCGAGGTTGAAGCCCTCCTTCTGCACCAGCAGCCGGTCGCCGACGGTCACGTTGCTGCTGGGCTTCACGGGGTCGCCGTTCAGGCGGACCTTACCTTTCTTGATCACGTCGGCGGACAGCGTCCGGCTCTTGAAGATGCGGACGGCCCACAGCCACTTGTCGATACGTACTTTATCCATAGGGTGTGTTGAGTGGGTTTGGTGGATGGCGGCGGCCGCCTACACGGCCGCGCTCGGTGCCAAGGTGCACAAAATGGCGGGTACGGTCCCCTACCCGGTCCCCCCGGCCGAACGGTGAACTTGATCGTGCAAACTCCGGGACGCGCATCCACGTGGTCCCCGGAACGCAGCGGCCACTTCTCCCTATTCCAGGATCTCGTACTCGATGTCCAGCTTCCGCAGGGCGCGGTAGGCCGAGCTCTGGTTGAAGCTCACCTCCACCTCAACGGGGGAGCCGGCGAGAAGAATATCGGTGTATTCGGCGGCGAGATTGCCGTCGAGGTCGTCGGCAATGTCTTCGAGGGTACGGGCGATGGCGCGACGGTCGGGACGGATGGCGTCGCAGTGGAGCAGCTTGATAGTCATATACGCACAAAGATACAATTATTCTAAAAAACAACAAAATGTTTAGTTTTCCCAGGTGTCGCTTCGCCTCCTTTTTCGGTTCGCCAGCCAGTTGGTGATCTTCCGACGGGTCCGCACCGCACCTGCGGCCCCGGCCCGGCTTCGCGTCTGCAATGCTTACCTTTTCGGCAAATACCGATTGCATGCAACGCCGCCGCTTCCTTACCACGTCTACCGCCCTGGCCCTTGGGGCACCGCTGACATCGTTGCTGGGGCGGTCCGGGCCGCGACCGCTGACCTCGACGCCCATCCGGAACAACGTGGGCTTTTACACTAACCGTGGCGGTACGATCGGTTACTTCCGCCCGGACGGCGGCGTGGGGGGCGTGGTGGTCGATTCGCAGTTTCCGGAACCGGCCGCGGCCCTGCTGGAGGAAGTATACGGCGTCACGAAACGGCTCGACCTGCTCATCAACACCCACCACCACGGGGACCACACCGGGGGCAATGGCGTGGTGGCCCCGCTGGCCCGGGAATACGTGATGCACGAGCGGGCGCGGCAGAACCTGGAAACGGCGGAGGCCGCGCGGACCGAGGGGGAGGCCGTACCGCTGCCGAAAACCACCTTCGCGAAGGACTGGGAGTTGGTGTTGCCGGAGGGCAACGAGACCGTCACCGCGCGGCATTTCGGTCCCGCCCACACGGGAGGCGACGCGGTCATCCACTTTGAAAATGCCAACGTGGCCCACGTGGGCGATCTGCTGTTCAACCGCCGGTTCCCCTACGTCGATCCGGCCGCGGGCGGCAGCCTGACCAACTGGATCGCCGTCATGCGGAAAATACGCCGCCACTACGACCGCGATACGGTCTTCATCTTCGGCCACGCCGCGGAGTCCTACCCGGTGACCGGGGACCGCGCCGACCTGAAATCCTTCGAAAATTACCTGAAGAGCCTGCGCCGCTACGTAAAAAAGGAAAAGCGGCAGGGCACCTCCCTGGAGGCGCTGAAGGCAAAGACGGTAACCATCCCCGGAGCCCCGGAATGGCGGTTCGGCGAGCGGCTGCGCGACGTCAATCTGGAGGTGATGTGGGAAGAAATCTGAGGGACCGGACCGCGGACGGGGTAGCCGAATCACACATATAGACCCCAATTTTCCACATTTGTGTGTTTTTGACGCAGAAGAAGGCGGCGGCGGCCAATCGATCAGTATTCGATTCCTATATTGGCCGGATAACGTCACCTAACCGCATGCAAAATCCTATTGTCGCCGACGACTTCCTTCTGGAATCAGACGTGGCCCGCGACCTCTACCATACTTACGCCGCGGGTGCGCCCATCATCGATTACCACTGCCATCTGCCTCCGGCTCAGCTGGCCAACGACCATTCCTTCAAGAACCTGACCGACGTCTGGCTGCGCGGCGACCACTACAAGTGGCGGGCCATGCGGGCCAACGGCATCCCCGAGGACGGCATCACCGGCTCGGCCTCCGACCGGGAGAAGCACCGCAACTGGGCCGCCACCCTGCCCTATACCATGCGCAATCCGCTCTACCACTGGTCGCACCTCGAACTCGACCGGTACTTCGGCGTCAGTGACCTCCTGGGGCCGGACAATGCCGATGCCGTCTACGACCGCTGTACGGAGCAGCTGCAGCAGCCGGACTTCAGCGTCCGCTCCCTCGTGAAGCGTATGAACGTGAAGGTGATCTGCACCACCGACGACCCCACCGATGACCTGGCCCACCACCGGGCCATCCGCGAGGACCCCTTCGGCTGTCAGGTACTGCCGGGTTTCCGGCCGGACAAGGCCATCCTCATCGCTGCGCCGGGCTATACCGACTACCTCGACCGGCTGGGCGAGGTGGCCGATATCGATATCCGGACCTACGACGACCTGGTCGACGCGCTCCGCAGCCGCATGGAGTACTTCCACGAACTGGGGTGCCGGATCTCCGACCACGGCCTCAACGAGCTGTGCGACACGGAGTATACCGATAAGGAGATCCGCAGCATCTTCTCCCAGATCCGCTCCGGCATGGCCGTCGGCAGTATCGAGGCCGAGCAGTTCCAGACGGCCCTGCTGGTCGAGCTCTGCAAGGAGTACCACCGCCTGGGTTGGACGCAGCAGTTCCACCTCGGTGCCCTGCGCAACAACAACGACCGCATCCTGCGCAAGCTCGGCGCGGACGCCGGCGTGGACAGCATCGGCGACTTCCTGCAGGCCCGCGGCCTGGCCCGCCTGCTCAATACCCTCGACAGCAGCGACCAGCTCACCAAGACCATCGTTTACAACCTGAACCCGGCCGACAACGAGGTCATCGCCACCATGATGGGCAACTTCCAGGACGGCAGCGTCGCCGGCAAAATGCAGTACGGCTCCGCCTGGTGGTTCCTGGACCAGCTCGACGGCATGGAAAAACAAATCAACGCCCTGTCCAACATGGGCCTGCTCAGCCGCTTCGTCGGTATGCTCACGGACAGCCGCTCCTTCCTTTCCTTCCCCCGCCACGAATACTTCCGCCGGTTGCTCTGCAATATGTTCGGACAGGACATCGAGCGCGGACTGCTGCCGGACGACCGCAAGTTCATCGGCGGCCTGATCGAGAACATCTGTTACACCAACGCTAAAAACTATTTCAATTTCCCCGCATGAAAGTTGTCACCTTCGGAGAGATCATGCTCCGCCTTACCCCCCCGGGACACCTGCGTTTCAGCCAGGCCTCCAGCTTCGACGTCGTCTACGGTGGCGGAGAAAGCAACGTAGCCGTGGCCCTCGCTAATTATGGCCTCGACGCCCACTTCGTGACCCGTCTGCCCGATAACGACATCGGTGAGTGCGCGCTGATGGAACTGCGCAAGCGCAACGTCAAGACCGACCACGTCATCCGCGGCGGCGAGCGCCTGGGCATCTACTTCCTGGAAATGGGCGCCGTTCAGCGGGGCTCGAAGGTGGTTTACGACCGGGCCTACTCGGGCATGGCTACCATCGAAAAGGGCATGGTCGACTGGGATGCCGTCCTGAAGGACGCCGACTGGTTCCACTGGACCGGCATCACGCCGGCCCTTTCGCAGGGAGCCGCCGACGCCTGCCTCGAGGCCATCCAGGCCGCCAACCGCCTGGGCGTGCCCGTATCCACCGACCTCAACTACCGCGCCAAGCTGTGGAAGTACGGCAAGGACCCCAAGGAGGTGATGCCCGACCTCGTCGAGGGCTGCGACGTCATCCTGGGCAACGAGGAGGACGCCGAGAAGCACTTCGGCCTTCACCCCGAAGAGGTGGACGTCACCGCCGGAGGTGAAATGGACGGCAAGAAGTACCTGCCCGTGCTGAAGGAACTCATGAACCGCTTTCCCCGCTGCAAGATGACCATCACCACCCTGCGGGGGTCCGTCAGCGCCAGCCACAACAGCTGGTCGGGCGTCCTCTACGACGGCGATAAGCTGTACGAGACCGAGACCTACCAGATCACCGACATCGTGGACCGCGTCGGCGGCGGCGACAGCTTCATGTCCGCCCTCATCTACGGCCTCCTCACCTTCAAGGACGACAAGCAAAAAGCCCTGGATTTCGCGGTAGGAGCCTCCTGCCTCAAGCACACCATTTACGGCGACGCCAACCTGGTCACCGTAGACGAAGTAAATAAACTCATCGAAGGCGACGGCTCCGGCCGCGTCGCCCGCTAAGCGTATATTGAACTCCGGAGGCCGGCGCGCCGGCCTCCGGATTCGTCATGCAATACCCCTATGTCCGTACATACCCGCCTGCAAACCCTGTCTGTTATCCACGACCAGGGCATCATGCCACTTTTCTACCACCACGACGCCGGGCTCGGCAAGCAAGTCCTGAAGGCCTGCTACGACGCCGGTGGCCGCCTGCTGGAATTCACTAACCGGGGCGACTTCGCCCACGAGACCTTCCGCGAGCTTAACCTCTACGCCCGCCAGGAACTGCCCGAAATGGTCCTGGGCGTAGGCTCCGTCAACGATGCGGCCACCGCTGCCCTCTACATGCAGCTGGGGGCCAGCTTCATTGTCTCCGCCTCGCTGCGGGAAGACGTAGCGCTGGTCTGCAACCGCCGTAAGGTGCCCTACCTGCCGGGCTGCGCTACCCTCACGGAGATCGGCCGCGCCGAGGAACTGGGCTGCGAGATCGTGAAGCTCTTTCCGGGCAGCGTCTACGGCCCCGAATTCATCAAGGCCATCCGCGGTCCCCAACCCTGGACTAGCATCATGCCCACCGGCGGCGTGACCACCGAACTCCACAACCTGAAAGGCTGGTTCTCGGCCGGCGCCGTGTGCGTAGGGCTGGGTTCCCAACTCATCGGCAACTCGGTGCTCAAGGAGGGCAAGTTCTCCGAACTCACCGACAGCGTGCGGGAGGCCCTCAGAGTAGCCAAAGAGCTGCGCGCATGAGAACGCTACTGTCTATTTGCTGCCTACTGACCCTGCTGCTGAGCGGCTGCGCCGAGGACCTGGAGGGAAACCGCGTCCTGCGGCTGGCCCACGGACTGGATACGGGCCACCCCGTTCACCTCGGCATGGTCTATATGGCCGAGCGGCTGGCCGAGCTGTCCAACGGAGAGCTTACCATCAGCATCTACCCCAACAACCAGCTGGGCAGCGAGCGGCAGTGCCTCGAACTCCTCCAGATCGGCAGCCTCGACATGACTAAGGTCTCGGCCGCCGTGCTCGAGAACTTTTCGCCCGAGATCGCCGTGCTTTCCCTGCCGTACGTATTTCGCGGCCGGGAACACATTTACAAGTTTCAGGACAGCCCCCTGGGCCGGGAAATGCTCAGCGCCAGCGAGGAGTTCCGGCTGCGGGGGCTAGTCTACTTCGACGCCGGACAGCGCTCCTTCTACACCAAGGACCACCCCATCAACGTACCCGCCGACCTGCAGGGCGAAAAGATCCGCGTGCAGCTCAGCGCCACCGCGATCGCGATGGTACAGGCGCTGGGCGGCTCCCCCACCCCCATCTCCTACGGAGAACTCTACACTGCCCTCCAGCAGGGCGTCGTGGATGGTGCGGAAAACAACCCGCCCAGTTTTTACACCTCCCGGCATTACGAGGTCTGCAAGTACTATACCCTCGACGAGCACACCGCCGTCCCCGACGTGCTGATGATCGGCACCGAAGCCTGGGCGCGGCTCAGCGAGCAGGAACGGTCGTGGCTACAGGCCGCGGCGGACGAGGCCGTGGTCTACCAGCGGGAGCTCTGGCAGGAAGCCGAGGCGGATGCCCTGGCCAAGGTAGAAGCCGAAGGCGTACAGATCATCCGCCCGGACAAGGGCCCCTTCATCGAGCAGACGGCGCCCATCCTGGAAAGCTACCGCAGTCAGCCGCGGCTGTACTCGCTGATTCAACAGATCATTGCAATGGCCCCCGAAGATGAAGGATAAGGTTGACAAAGTACTGGGCTACGCCCTGGTGATCATGCTCGCCGTTATGACGCTCGACGTGCTGTGGGGGGTCTTCACCCGGTACGTCATGAGCAATCAGGCGAGCTGGTCCGAAGAACTGGCCCGCTTCCTCCTCATCTGGATCGGTATCCTCGGGGCCGCCTACGCCAGCGGACAACGGTTGCACCTCTCCATCGACCTGCTGAATAATAAGCCCGTGCGGTTGATCGCGGTGCTGATCATCCTGTTCGCCTTCGGGGTGCTGGTCCTCGGCGGTTCCCGCCTCGTACTGCTGACCGCCGAACTGGGTCAGCGGTCCCCGGCCCTGGGCATCCCGATGTCGCTCATCTACTCCGTCGTGCCGATCAGCGGACTTCTCATTATCTACTACCGCCTGTCGGACTTTAAAGCCACCTGATGGAAGTCGCCATCCTCGTACTCACCTTCGTCGTTCTGATCGGTCTGGGCATGCCCATTGCCTGGTGTATCGGCATCAGCGCCACCGTGACGATGCTGGTGAGCATCCCTACCCTTCCGGCGCTGACCACCGTGGCCCAGCAGACCGCTACCGGCCTCGACAGTTTCAGTCTGCTGGCTATCCCCTTCTTCATTCTGGCCGGGCAGATCATGAACCAGGGTGGCATCGCCCGCCGGCTCATTGCCTTTGCCCGCTCATTAGTGGGCGGCCTTCCGGGCGGCTTGGCGCACGTCAACGTCATCGCAGCGATGCTCTTCGGGGCCATCGCCGGCTCGGCGGCGGCCGCGGCGTCGGCCATCGGGGAAACCGTGGGCAAGGCCATGGAAAAAGAAGGCTACAGTAAGGAGTTCTCCGCGGCCGTCAATATCACCTCTTCTACCACGGGGCTGATTATTCCGCCGAGCAATATCCTCATCGTCTACAGCCTCGCCAGCGGCGGCGTCAGCATCGCGGCGCTCTTTCTGGCGGGCTACATCCCGGGCCTGCTGGTGGGCCTGCTGCTTATGATCGTGGCCGCCATCATCTCCAAGCGAAAGGGGTACACCACGCGGGGCACCTTCTCCCTCGGTGAGATCGGCCGCACCTTCGTCGGGGCGCTTCCGAGCCTGCTGCTGCTCGTTATCGTCATTGGCGGCATCGTTGCCGGCGTTTTCACCGCCACGGAGGCCTCGGCCGCCGCGGTGCTGTACTGCCTGGGACTGAGTTTTATTTATCGGGAAGTCAAGCTGAAGGACTTACCGCAGGTCTTCCTCAACGCAGTCGGGACCACCTCGATCGTCATGATCCTGATCGCCACGTCCATCTCGATGTCCTGGATCATGGCCTTCGAGAACATTCCCCAGGACATCACCAGCTTCCTGCTGGCGACCAGCGATAACCCGATCGTGATCATGATCATCATCAACCTAATCCTGCTCTTCGTGGGCGTGTTCATGGACATGACGCCGGCCGTACTGATCTTCACCCCGATCTTCCTGCCGGTCGCGCAGCAGATCGGCATCGATCCGGTTCACTTCGGCATCATCATGATCCTCAACCTCTGCATCGGTCTCTGTACCCCCCCGGTGGGTGCGGTACTCTTCGTAGGAGTTGGCGTGGCCGGTACGACGATCCAGAAGGTCGTCCGCCCGATGCTGCCCTTTTTCGTAGCTATGCTCGTCGCCCTGCTGATCGTGACGCTCGTGCCGGGCCTCAGCACCTGGCTCCCGGCTCAGTTCGGATTCTAGGCGGCGCGGCGCGGGTGCGGGGCCTACCCCTCAATCGCAATATCCCCGTCCTGCCCGTCACCGGGGTCGGCCACCTCACCGGATTGCGGCGAATGGCCGAAGACGGCCATGATCACGGACAGTGTACCTAATCGCCCGAGAATCATCAGCACCATCAGGAGCACCTTCCCGGACGGGCCCACTTCCCCCGTCGTACCCAGCGAGAGCCCTACCGTTCCGAGGGCGGAGACCACCTCAAAGATGGGGGCCAGGCTATCGTCGGGCGTGCGAACGAGCAGCACGAAACCCGCCGTGACCACTGCGATCAGGTTGGCAATCAACAGGGCCACCGCCAGGTGGACCCGCTGTTGGGTGAGCCGGGCCCCGAGCAGCACCACGTCGCGCCGGCGGCGCACGACCGATACGACGTAGGCCACCCCCGTGGCGGCCGTGGTGTTCTTGATGCCGCCACCCGTACCCGAGGGGGACGCCCCGATGAACATGAAGACCGTCAGCAACAGGTAGCTGGCGGCACTCAGGCGGTCGATGGGCACGGTGCTGAAGCCCGTGGTGGAGATGGTGCTTACGGCCTGAAATGCTCCCGCCATGAGGTCCTGCTGCCAGCGACCGCCGCCCCGGAAGTAGGGATCGTAGAGGAGCAGCGTCGCCGTCACGCCCACCAGGCTGACGGACATGACCAGCAGTATCACCCGGGTCGTGATGCCCAGCCGCTCGGTCGTACCCCGCAGCCGGTCGTAGACGTCCACGAAGAAGAGGAAGCCGAACGAACCGGCCAGGCTGAGCAGGGAGACGGTCACGTTGACCGCAACACTGTCCGTGAAGCCCTGCAGGCTGTCGGTAAAGAGGTGGAATCCCGCGGTGCAGAAAGCGCTGACCGCGATGAAGATGCCCTTCCAGACCGGCATACTCTCTCCGTGGGCGGAAAAGGCGAACGACAGCACGATACCGCCGATGAGCTCGCACGCGACCGTGAACCAGAGGAGCTTGATCAGGAACGTGCGGTGGTCGGAGCCCTCGGGTACGGTGTAATCATTCTCTACCATCTCCGCCTCTTCCCGATCGGGCGACTTTACCCCGTAAGGGCTATCCATGAGGAGCCAGCCGGCCAGCGACATATACCCCAGCCCCCCTACCTGGATCAGCAGCAGGATTACGACCTGCCCCGTGAAGGAATAGGTATCGGCCACGTTGAGGGTCGTGAGGCCGGTCGTCGTCAGCGCCGAGGTTGCCGTGAAGCAGGAGTCCAGCCAGGAGAGCGATTGTGAAGTGCAGATATTCAGGCTGAGCGCCCCACACCCCACCGCGAGCAGCACGAAGTAGCCGATCAGCAGCTTCTGCAGGGGCGTCGCCTTGGTGCGGTACAGGTTCACACCCGCTGAAAGGGAAGAGAACCGAATTTAGTTGCGCCGATCTAGTGGATTCCGGCTAATTCAGGTAACAACGCGTCTCCGCAACAAATTTTGCCTAACTGAATTTAACCGATACAAGCAACACACGTGATATGGACCAGCTAGGAAATGCAAACTTTGAAAATTACGTCGCCCTGCGGGACGGAATCTCCGAGATGGCCTACCAGATGGTGGCCCACTGCCTCACGCTCGGTTATGCAGTAATGCTGGCCGCCCTGTTCTACTTCGTGGTCACTACCCGGTATTCCGCCCCCCGCTTTCGCATCTCCTCGGTGTTGTCCGGGGTGGTGATGGTGTCCGCATTTCTCCTGCTCTACGTGCAGTCACAGAACTGGAACAACACCTTCAACTTCGACCTGGAGAGCGGCAAGTACGTCCTCGCCACGGGCGACGATCTGTTCAACAACGGATACCGGTACCTGAACTGGCTGATCGATGTACCCATGCTGCTGTTCCAGATCCTGTTCGTGGTATCCCTGACCAAGAGCAGTTTCAGCAGTATCCGCAATCAGTTCTGGTTTTCGGGCGTCTTGATGATCCTGACCGGCTACGTCGGGCAGTACTACGAGGTGACCAACCTTACCGCCTTTTTCGTGTGGGGCGCGATCTCTACCGTGTTTTTCCTGCACGTACTCTGGGTTATGAACCGGGTCATCAAGGAGGGAAAGGAAGGCCTCTCCGAGCCGGCCCGCGCGGTCCTGAACCGCATCTGGATCGTCTTCCTCGTGTCCTGGTTTCTCTATCCGGGAGCCTACCTGATGCCGCACCTGCTGGGCATCGAGGGCGGCTTCTTCAACGAAACCGGCATTGTTGCCCGGCAGATGACCTACACGGTAGCCGATATCGTTTCGAAAGTGATCTACGGGATTCTGCTTACCCAGTTGGCGCAGATCATGAGCCGTGAGGAAGGCTACGACTACGCAACCCTCCACCGGTAAGGGAGTGGCCGGTCAGCAGACGGTCTGCCGGCCATAGGTCAAGCCTGAACAATTCAGCAGGCTGATGCGATAATAACGCACAATTCGTTGTAATTGTACTCAATTTGTCCGTTCTTGCCCGTCTTAACCCCGGCGGACCCATCCAAACACCTGAGGTACCCCCCGTCCCCTGAATACTTCCACCACCCGATTGCGTCCCCTGCCGTGGATCATCCGCGGCCTGACCCTGACCGTGCTCCTGCTCGCTCCCTCCGGAGGTGGCGCGGTCGTGGCGCTGATTCTGGTGGCCCTGGGTATTCCGCACGGAGCGGCCGACCACCTCATTTACCGCAGCCAGCACGCCGGCACCGGTACTTCGTGGAGCCTTCGCTTTTCTGCTTACTACCTGTTACTGATTGCCGCCTATGCCTTGCTCTGGCTGTTGGTTCCCCTGCTGGCGCTGATACTGTTCCTGGCGGTTTCGGTGTACCACTTCGGTCAGTCACGGGCGGGTGATCCAGTCGAGCAATTGCTGTGGGGGCTTTTCGTGCTGGGCTTCCCGGTGCTGGGGCATTTCGCGCAGGCCCAACCGGTCATCGCGGGGATGATCGGCTTCTCCCCGGACCTACCGGGGTGGGTGACGGCGTATTTGCCTTCCCTGTTCGTTCTTTCGGTGGGAGCGGTGGCTATCCGGTGCGACGACTACGAGCGATTGCTGGATCTCGCCCTCCTCGCGGCCGTTTTCCTCTCCGTGGACCTGCTGCTCGGCTTCGCCATATACTTTTTACTCTGGCATTCCTTGCCGGCCGCACGGGATCAGTGGCTGTACCTCCGACAGCATTCCCTCTCCGGGCGCCTCTCAACCTATCTGCTGCAGCTGCTGCCACTGACATTGGGGGCCTTCGTGACGCTCGCGCTGGTGTACTGGTTCGTACTGCGTCAAGCCGACGGCACGGCGCTGCCCCTGAGTCACCTGTTCATCCTTGTTTCGCTGATCACCCTTCCCCACGCCTTGCTGGTCAGCGTTGTGTACCGGACACCCCCGGGGGAAGAGGCTACCACTCCACCGGCTCACCGTCCTTAAAAAAGCCACCCGTCGGACCGCCGTCCGGCAGATTGACCGCCCAGCAAATACTGCGCGCGCCTTCCGATACGTCCCGCTCCGCTTCCGGTCCGCCCATGCGTGTCCGTACCCACCCGGGGCACACGGCGTTGACGAGGATGTTGTCGTCGCTCAGGTCGGCAGCGAGCTTAACGGTCAGCATGTTCAGGGCCGTCTTGGACACCGCGTACGCGGGCGTTCCGGGCCAGGAATTGACGAAGGAGCCGCTGGAACTGGATACGTTAACGATACGCCCGTCTCCGGCTCGCGAGAACAGGGCGTGCAGGGCCTTGACCATCCGCCAGGGGCCGAGCGTATTTACCTGCAGGGCCTCCTCTACGATCGCCAGGTCCGCATCGAGCGTGGTCTGGTAGGTATCGTAGTGAATGCCGGCATTGTTGACGAGCACGTGGACGGTGCCCCAGGTCTCCCGCAGGTAGGCAGCCAGTTCGTCGATGCTCCGCGGGTCGGCGACGTCGCAGGGGTGAAAGTCGACCGAGAGCCCCCCCGCCCGGAACGCTTCGGCGACGTCGCGACCCGCCGCCGACCGGCTGGTCAGCACGACGCGGTACCCTTCCTCTGCCAACTGCCGGACCACTTCCCGGCCCAGTCCGCGGTTTCCGCCGGTGACTACTGCATTCTTCATGCGGCGAAGGTAAGGCTATGAACAAAAGGACCGATCCACTCGTAAGGCTGGTACAAAACAACTACCATGAAACGCACCGCAACCGCCGTCTGGCAGGGCTCCGTAAAGGAAGGCTCGGGCCACCTAACCACTAAGAGTACCGTACTGGAGCACACCTCCTACTCCTACAACAGTCGCTTCGAGAACGGCAAGGGTACCAACCCGGAAGAACTGATCGCCGCTGCCCACTCCGGCTGCTTCACGATGGCCCTCAGTGCCAAGCTCGGAGAAGCCGGGTACACCGCTACCGAACTGCAAACGGACTGTTCGGTAGACTTTCAGGATCAGACCATCAAGGAGAGCCACCTTAAGGTAAAGGCCCGCGTAGATGGTATCGAAAAAGACGAATTCGACAAGATCATCAACGACGCGAAGGTCAATTGCCCGATCTCCAAAGTGCTCGACACCAACATTACCCTGGAATACACGCTGAACTAGCGATCCTTCCTTCAGCTAAAACAGAAAGCCCCCCGCCAACGTGTTGACGGGGGGCTTTTACATATCCGGTGAGTAAATCCGGGTTGAAAACAGTAGGTCGTTGACCCGGTAAGTAGCGGGGTTTAGGAATGAATCCCTCAGTAGGTGTTACAACTAAAGGTCGGCCCGCCTATGTTTTGTTCGTAGTTGCCGCGGCATGAACGAGGGAAGACGTGCGAATCTTCAACTCACCGGATACCACGATCTCCTGAAATCCCGGAAGCTTTTCCCCGTCGTCAATCAGCCGCAGCAGTAATTCCGCGGCAAGGGTACCCATGCGGTCGCTGAACTGCTCGACACTGCTGAGGGCCGGCTCCGTAAGGCGGGTGAACGGTTCGTTCGCGAACCCCACCACCCGCATCTGCTCGGGAATGGAAATTCCCCGCTCACGGCAGTAGGTGAGGACACCGAGAGCCACAAAATCAGACGTAGCCAGCACCGCATCGGGGGGGTTGGCGTGGGTGAACATCTTCGCCAGCTCCTCGGCGCCCCGTTCCTCGGTCAGGCAGTTGTGATTTACGAAGGCATCTACCTGCGAGAGACCGGCCTCCGCCAGGGCCGAACGGTACCCCGCGTAGCGATCGCGGTACACGTTGAGGTTCTGGGACCCCCCGAAATAGGCGATCCGGCTGGCTCCGCCCTCCACGAGGTGGGCCACGGCCCGGCGCGCCGACTGGAAGTCATCCAGCACGACCCGGTGGACCGGTACGTCCTGCACCACCCGGTCGAAGAATACGAGCGGAAACTGCCGCCGAAGCAACTCCTGGAAATGGGTGGTCTGCGCGGTTTCCTCCGAGATACTCGCAATGATACCGTCTACCCGGGCGGAGGTGAGTGCCGCTACGCTTTCCATTTCCCGCTCCAGCCGCTCGTCGCTTTGGGTAATGATGACCTGTAAGCCACGGCTGCGCGCTACCCGCTGAATGGCACTGATGGCGGTTGCGAAGAAGCTGCGGCTGATGCGGGGAACGATCACCCCGATGGTGCCGGTAGCCCCCCCACGCAGCCCGGCCGCCACGCGGTTGGGGTGGTAATTCAGTTCCCTGGCGGTCTTGCTAATGAGGCGGCGGGTTTCCTTATTGATACGTTCGTCGTTGCGAAGTCCGCGGGATACCGTGGACGGGCTGATGTTCAATCGCTGCGCGATGTCGTATATCGTTACTGCTTTCTTCTTCATGGGGAGTGGCCTAAGGTAAGCCTTAGCCGGGAAAACGAAGCATTCCTGCCGATCCCCGTAAGGCCGGAGCGGGTACCGTGGATCGCTGTCTAGCGCGGGAGTGCAGTTTCGGCCAGTGCCGTAAGGGCGTCGCGAATCGATTGCAGCTCGGAAAGGTCGTCGTCACCGGAGCAGGTAAAGAAGCCAAAACCCATCAATACTATGAATAAGAGTCAACCAGACATTCGTTGATTTCAATTTTGTGTACGTATGGATGTCACCCGAGCTTGGGAGCGTTCGTAGGCCCTGCACCTGCGCGCCGCCGCCTTGGGTCACTAAGTACTCCCGGTAGATTGCCGGCAACCGGCTTTTCAGTCAAGGGCAGTTGGCTCGTGAAGTCTGGCCAGAGACGTCTTTATGCACCAACCGGCAAAAAAATGCGGGCAGCGAGATTGACCCCTCGCTACCCGCTTCCAAAGCTAAAACGGTGTGAATTGCTAAGGCTGATGCACAGGTGGCACCAGCGTTAACAGGATATAATAGACGAAAACTCTTTAGTACTAATTAGTCGACGTTGTCGTGCAGAAAGGAGTTGTTGCGGCGCAGCGGGACGTCCTCGTCGTCGGTAATATTCCAGCGGCTCAGGTCGTGCTGGTCGCTGCTGGGCTTGGTATTGTCGAGCTGAATGTTGCGGCGCAGGTAGGCGGGCTGGTTTTCCAGCTCGTTGACCACTTTGGGGTTGCTCAGCTTGGGCAGCTCGGTACGCTGGCGCAGGGCCTCGCGGCGCTCCTGGTCGCGGATTTCCATCTCGCGGCGCTGGGCCTCGCGGCGGGCGTCCTCCTCTTCCTGCATGAAGTTCTGGGTGAAGCTGCCCCCGTCGCGGCGGCGGGCCCGCAGCCGGGCCTTGGCTTCTTCCATATCCTCGAATTCGAAGGTGTTCGACTGGGCCGGCTTGCCGTAGCCCGCGGGATCGGTCTCACCGGTAATCTCCTCCAGGGAGCTGCGGCGGGGTGCCTTGGGGGCGTCCTTTTCCTCGTCGAGGTGTACGATCTGCCGTTCGGGCGCCACGTTACGGTTGGCGGCCTTCTTGTCACCGAAGCCGGTAGCGATTACCGTGACGCTGATCTTGTCGCCCAGCGCCTCGTCGAAGCAGTTACCCCAGATCAGGTCGGTGCCGTAGCCCGCCTCTTCCTGTACGAACTCCGTGATCTCGAAGATCTCGTCCATCGTCACTTCACGGGTACCGCTGGTGATGTTGAGCAGGATGTGGTTGGCTCCGCGGATGTCGTTGTCCTCGAGCAGGGGGCTATGGAGTGCCTGGTCGACGGCCACGCGGGCGCGGTCGTCGCCGTCGGCGCTGGCGGTACCCATGATCGCCACGCCGCTGTCGCGCATGACGGTGTTGACGTCCTCGAAGTCGACGTTGACGTAGCCGGCTACGGTGATGATCTCCGCGATGCCCTTGGCCGCGGTGGTCAGGATATTATCGGCCTTGGAAAAGGCCTCGCTGAGGTTCAGGTTGCCGTGGATCTGCCGGAGCTTGTCGTTGGAGATCACAATGAGGGTGTCCACGTTGTCCTTCAGTTCCTGGAGTCCGTCCATGCCGTTGTTGGCACGCCGGCGTCCTTCGAAGGTGAAGGGCAGGGTCACGATACCCACCGTTAGGATATTCATCTCCCGTGCGGTACGGGCGATGATGGGAGCGGCTCCGGTACCCGTACCACCGCCCATGCCGGCGGTGACGAAAAGCATGCGGCAGTTGTTGTCGAGGTATTTTTTTACCTCCTCGATACTCTCCTCGCAGGCGAGCTTGCCCACGTTCGGTTTGCTGCCCGCTCCGCGGCCTTCGGTGAGGTTGGGGCCGAGCTGCACCTTGGTCGGTACGTTGCTCAACTCCATGGCTTGGTGGTCGGTGTTACAGATGGCAAAGTCGACCCCGACGATGCCCTGGTTGTACATGTGATTCACGGCGTTGCTGCCGCCGCCGCCGACGCCGATTACTTTGATGATGGGGGATTCCCCCTGTGGAAAGTCAATAGTCATGGTTATATTCTTGAGTCCGGAGCGTACTCCGGGATGGTTGTTGATAGATGGTCTCGCAGGTAGGTCTAGAAGTCGCGGTCCGGCTCAGCTTCGAACCATTCCTTGGTTCGCTTGAATACGTTGTCGAACCAGCTGGGGCTGTTGGCCTCTTCCTTGATCTGTTCTTCGAGTTCCTGCTCCGTTACGGGCTCTTCCTTTTTGACCGGGCGGGGGGTGACGCGTCCGGCGTCGATATCAGCGAAACCCTGCAGCAGCAGGCCTACGCCGGTAGCGTAGATGGGGCTGGTGAGTTTTTCGGTGTAGCCGTGCGCCAGGTGCTCGACGGGCGATCCGATCCGGGCGCTCATACCGGTGTGTAACTCGGTGAGCTTGTCGAAGTCCCGCAACAGCGCGCCGCCGCCGGTAAGTACGATGCCGCCGATGAGCTGGCTGCCGTCGAAGCCGGCGCGGCGGATCTCCCACATAACGTGGTCGAGGATTTCCTCGGCCCGCGCCTGGATGATGAGGGCGAGGTTCTTCTCCCCGATTTCCTTGGGCTCGCGGCCCCGGAGCCCCGGAATGACGATGACCCGGTTCTCGTACATCTCGCTGGCCAGGGCGCTGCCGTAGTTGACCTTCAGCTTTTCGGCGTGCTGCTCCATGACGGTACAGCCGGCTTTGATGTCCTTGGTGATCACGTGTCCGCCGAAGGGGATGACGGCGGTGTGGCGGATGATGCCTTCCTGGAAGATGGTGATGTCGGTGGTACCACCTCCGATATCAACGAGGGCTACGCCCGCGTGCTTCTCATCTTCGTACAGTACGGATGCCGCGCTGGCGATCGGTTCGAGCGTCACGTTAGCCATGTGCAGCCCGGCCCGCTCCACGCAGCGGTTGATGTTGTTACTGGCGGTGATCTGGCCGGTAATGATGTGAAAGTTAGCCTCCAGTTTCGATCCCGACATGCCGATCGGATCAACGATGCCCTGCTCGTTGTCGACGGTATATTCCTGGGGGATCACGTGTAGAATCTTGTCGCCCGGGGGCAACACGAGTTTGTGCATGTCGGCGATCAGGCGGTCGATATCCCGCTGGCCGATCTCCGAGTGGGTGTTGTCGCGCATCAGCATGCCGCGGTGCTGCAGCGACTTGATGTGCTGTCCGGCGATGCCTACGTGGACGGTGTCAATGGTCGCGCCACTAGCCTGCTCGGCCAGCCGACGGGCTTCCGAGATGGCGCGAACCGTTTTCTCAATATTGGAGACGACGCCGCGCATGACGCCCTCCGATTCGACCTTCCCGGTACCGAGAATTTCTACGCGACCGTGCTGGTCGCGCCTGCCGACCAGGGCACATACCTTGGTGGTGCCGATGTCGAGTGCGGCAATGGTTTGTATTTGAGTGGTATCAGTCATTATATCCAATTATTTAGCGAAACGTGAAGGAGTGGGTAGGGTCATTCCACTCCTAAAATATGGTGGTTAGATCTTTTTGGCTACTACCTGATCGGCGTAGCGCAGGTCAAAGCTTCGGTACTTCCGCCAGCCCTCGTAGGGAAGTCCTTCGCGGTAAAATGTCTTGAGCCGCTGCAGGCGCTCGAGGGTAATTTTCGGGTCGTAGCGCCCCAGGTAAATGACCTGGTCGCCCACTTTCGGGGCCAGCACAAGCTCTCCGGAATCGGTGACGTTGATCTGTTCGATCAGCGCCGCCAGGAAGTCGTCGGCCCGCAGGAAACCGCCCAATTCCATAAGTTGTGCGAGCTGGTGGTTCGGCTGCTCGGCATAGTCGTCGGACCACGGCACCACGTTGCCCGTCACCACCGGCACCCGTACGGTGTGGTTCGCGCTGAGGGGGAGCCGTACGCCCTCGCGATCCAGGTAGTAGTTCTGCCCGTTGTCGGCGATGATGCGCAGCAGGGGTACCCGCTGATCGACGGTGATGTTCAGTACCAGATCGTTATCGACGTAGGCTTCGGCGTCGCCGACGAAGGCCTGTTCCTCCAGTACCTCCTCCACGCGCTCGACGTCGATGTCCGAAAGCCGCAGTTCGTCGAGCGGTTTGGTAAAGCTGGTAGCCAGCAGGGCCAGCAGCTCGTCGGCCTCCACGAGGTTGGCGTTGTCGGCCAGCGGGCGTACCTCGGGCCGGATGGCCTGGATGTGCGTGGCCTCCCGTTCGGTGATGGCCGATACGGCAAGTACCGCGACGGCCAGGGCTACGAAGATCCACCCGTAGACCCGGATCGCAATGAAAATGCCCGCGAAAAACCGGCTGATCGCGCCGGCCGGTCGTTTAGTGGTCATGCTTCTGCGGTTTGCGGTGCTGGGCGACTACGCGCGGCACCAGGGCGTCGATGTCGCCCGCTCCGAGCAACAGCAGGACGCCATCTTTAAGTTCCGCGGTCGCCTCCAGCATCTGTACTTCGCTGAGGAGGCGCCGCTTTTCGTTCTTCATCAATCCGTAGACCAGCTGGCTCGTGACTCCCTCGATCGGCTTTT
This sequence comes from Lewinella sp. IMCC34183, assembly GCF_003390915.1. Taxonomy (GTDB): domain Bacteria; phylum Bacteroidota; class Bacteroidia; order Chitinophagales; family Saprospiraceae; genus Neolewinella. The sequence continues at coordinate 838,364 of NZ_QMEM01000001.1, forward strand.
CCCGGGCCGGGTAGATGGGGATGATGATGGCCTCGTCCAGCAGGTCGAGCGCGCGGGCGAAGCCCGCCGCGAAGTCCTGCGTCCGGCTGAACAAGTGGGGCTGAAAGACGCCGCGGATCGTACGGTTGGGGTACAGTTCCCGGGCCGCCGTGATGGCCGCGGTCAGCTCCGTCGGGTGGTGGGCGTAGTCGTCGATGATTACGAGCGACCCGTTCTTCAACACGGTCTCGAAGCGGCGGGCAATACCCTGGAAGTTGGCCAGCCCCGCCCGGAGGTGATCCTCGTCGCCGCCCGCCAACCGGGTCACGGCGCAGGCCGCTATGGCATTCTCTACGTTGTGCCGCCCCGGCAGGGAGGTCCGCAGGTCGGTAATAAGGTGGCCGTCGGGCTCGCGCAGGTCGAAGTGAAAAGCGCCGTCGCGTACGTGAATGTTCTGGGCGCAGAAGTCTCCGCGGCCAATGCCGAAGGTCGATACCATCACGTTTTCCAGCCCGCTGAAGTGCTCTTCGATGTCGTAGCGGACCACGAGCTGCCCGCCCGGCCGGATCTTGCGGGCGTAGGCCCGGAAGCCGGTTTCCAACATCTGCCCGTGGTCTCCGTAGATATCCAGGTGGTCCGGATCGGTGGACAGCACCACGGCGATCTCGGGGGTGAGCCGCAGGAAGCTACGGTCGTACTCATCGGCCTCCACCACTACCCAGTCGCTGTCGCCGTGCACGTAGTTGCCGTCAAAGTCCCGGGCAATTCCGCCCAGAAAAGCCGATGGATCCAGGCCGGCGGTCACCATCAGGTAGGTCGTGATGGTAGTGGTGGTGGTCTTGCCGTGGGTGCCGGCCACGCCGACGCAGCGCATGTCCCGGCTGATGAGCCCCAGCACCTCCGAGCGCTTCAGCAGGGTATAGCCACCTTCGCGCGCCTTCATCAATTCGGGAAAGTCCGTCGCGATGGCCGGCGTGTAGACGACCAGCAGATCGTCCGCCGGCGGGGGCAGCAGCTCGGGGGCGGCGTGGTAGTGAATATCCATATCCTCCGCCTCGAGGCGCCGGGTCAGGTCGGTCTGCGTACGGTCGTAGCCCGTCACCGGCACGCCCCGGTAGCGGAAATAGCGGGCGAGTGCCGACATGCCGATGCCGCCGATCCCGATGAAGTATACCCGCTTGACGTCAGACAGCCGCATGTAGGGAATTTTTTGTGGGCGAGGAAATTAGGTTCAGGACTTCCGTGGCGATGCGGTGTACGGCCCCGGGCTTCGCCAGCGCACGGGCGTTGTCGCCGAGCTTTCGCCGGCGATTGTCGTCGTCGAGTAGTTCCAGGGCGGTCCGCACCAGGTCCTGGCTCACGCGATCGTCCGCGACCAGCAGGGCCGCGTCGGCCCGGGTCAGCGCTTCGGCGTTCTTGGTTTGGTGATCCTCGGCTACCCAGGGGGAAGGCACCAGAATGGCGGGCTTGCCCAGGTATTCAATTTCGGCGATGGTGGTGGACCCGGCCCGCCCGATGACCACGTCCGCGTTGGCGTAGGCTTCGTCCATCTTGTCCAGAAAGGCCGAGATGGTGACGTTCGGCAATCGGGCGCTGGCGCAGTCGCGGAACTGGTCCAGGTAGTGCTTGCCGCACTGCCACACCCACTGCACCTGCGGGCGCGCCGCCAGTTGGTCGGTGCTTGCGGCCATAGCCTCGTTGAGGGAGCGGGCCCCGCCCGAGCCGCCCATCAGCAGTACGGTGGGCCGCGCGTCACCCGGCAGCTCGCGGGCGCGGTCAAGCAGCTGCTCGCGCACCGGATTGCCGGTAATGACGAGCTTATCGGCGGGAAAGAACTCAGCCATGCCCCCGAAGGCCACGCACACCTTGTCCACCTTGCCGCCCAGCCACTTGTTGGCCAGTCCGGCGAAGGCGTTGGGCTCCTGGATCAGCGTCGGAATACCCATGCGGGCGGCCGCGTACAGCACGGGGCCCCCGGCGTAGCCGCCCGTGCCCACCACCGCGTCGGGACGGAATTCCTGCAGGATGGTCCGCGAGCGGAACAGGCTGCTAAGCACCTTGACGGGGAAGCTGAGGTTGTCCACGGCCAGGCGCCGCTGCAGCCCGCTGATCCACAGGCCCTCAATCGGGTAACCGGCGGCGGGCACCTTCTCCATCTCCATACGGCCCTTCGCTCCTACGAACAGGAACTCGGCGTCCGGCCGCAGGCGGCGCAGCTCGTCGGCAATGGCGATGGCGGGAAAGATGTGGCCTCCGGTGCCACCTCCGCTAATCACGAACTTGGGGGCACGGTCAGGTTGCATCGGCGGTCACGGCTTCTATGTACTTCGATACCGACATCAGGATGCCGAGCGAAATACAGGTGAACAAGGTACTGGTACCCCCCATGCTGACGAGCGGCAGCGTGAGGCCCGTCACGGGCAGCAGGTCCAGGTTGACGGCGATGTTGAGGAAGGCCTGCAGGAGCAGCGACAAGCCGATCCCAAAGGCTACCATGGCCCCGAAGGCCTTGCTGCTGCGCGTCACCAGTCGGATGACCCGGAAGAACAACAGCAGGTAGATACTGATCAGCAGGATGCCCCCCACGGCCCCGTACTCCTCCACGATGATGCTGTAGATGAAGTCACTCTGCGCACTGTAGAGCGTATGCCGCTGGGTGGAGTTGCCCGGTCCCACGCCGACCACGCCCCCGTTGGCGATGGCGATCATGGCCCCGGTGATCTGCCGGCGGTCGTCGACCTTGGCGGCGGCGGGATTGAAGTAGGTCTCGATGCGCTTCTCCCAGGTGGCCGCCCGCGGCACCAGCTGCGGATACTTGCCGCCGACCATGACCAGGATGCTGAAGACGCTGATGCCCAAGAGAATGAGCATCACGATGTACTGCATCGCCACGCGGCCTACTACCATCATCAGGATGCAGATCACGAACAGCATGATGGCGGAAGACAAATCGCTCAGAGCGATGAGCAGACACACCGCCAGCACCGGCAGGATGATCGGCATGAAGGCTTCCTTGAAATCCTTGATCACGTCCTGCTTCGACCCGATGGCCCGCGCCACGAACAGGATCAGCGCCAGCTTGGCGAAATCGGAACTCTGAAACGTCAGGTTGATGCCGGGTACGGTGAGCCACCGGCGCGCGCCGTTAATCTCCGTACCGAAGGCCTGGGTCAGTACCAACAGGGTGATGGCCACCACCAGTAAACTGGGCGCCCAACGGGAATACTTGGTATACGCCAGCAAGTGGCCGATGTAGATCACCACCAGCCCGAACCCGAGGATGATCGCGTGCTTGAAGAGGTACCCGCTTACGGCCCCGCCGGAGTTGCGGTAGGCCAGGTTCGCCACGGCACTGTACACCGCCACCATGGACACCAGCGACAGGATCACGATGATGGCCCATAGTACGCGGTCGCCCCGCAGTTCGGTCGCTATGCGCGTAGAGATATTCATGCGGCGAGGCGTTGGACATGGTCGCGGAACTGATCCCCGCGGTCCATGTAGTTCTTGAATAGGTCGAAGCTGGCGCAGGCCGGGCTCAGCAGCACCCGGTCGCCCGGGGCCGCGTATTCGTCGGCCAGCCGCACGGCGTCTTCCGCACTGCGGCACTCTACCACCCGCTCCAGGTCGGCGAAGGTCGCAAGCAGCTTGCTGTTGTCCGCCCCGAGGCAGATCAGGGTGTGCACCTTCTCCCCCATCGCCGCGCGGAGGGCGGCGTAGTCGTTGCCCTTGTCGGTACCCCCGGCGATCCAGACGGTGGGGCCGTCCATGGCCTCCAGGGCGAAGAAGGTGCTGTCTACGTTGGTAGCCTTGCTGTCGTTTATCCAGGTGCGTCCGTCGGTGGTCGGGATGACCTCCATGCGGTGGGGCGCCGGCTGGAAGCTGTCTAGGGCCAGTTGTATTTCTTCGTCGCTCACGCCCAGCAGCTTCGCGATGCGTACGGCGAACAGGGCGTTCATGGCGTTGTGCCGCCCGGTGAGGCGGCCGCCGCCCAGGTCGAAGGTCGAGGGGCCCACGTGCAGCAGGCTGCCCTCGATGTCCGTTTCGGGAACCACCTCGGTGACCGCGGCGCGGGAGGGGTTGCGGCGGAGCGCGGGTGCCAGGGTCTGGGGATCACGCAGTACCAGCAGGTGATCGCCGGCCTGCATGTTCCGGCCGATGCGAAGCTTGCTGTCGGCGTAGCGGTCGAGTTCGTAGCCGTAGCGGTCGAGGTGGTCCGGGGTGATGTTGAGCACCGTGGCGATATCGGGCCGGAAGTCGACTATGCCGTCGAGCTGAAAGCTGCTCAGCTCGAGCACGTAGATATCCTGCGGCTCCTCGTCCAGCAGCAGGCGGGCGAAGCTGTCGCCCAGGTTGCCGCCGGCCAGCACCTTCTCCCCGGCCTGTTGCAGCAGGTGGTGGGTGAGCAGCGTGGTGGTGGTCTTGCCGTTGCTGCCGGTGATGCCGACAATGGTGGCGCCCCGGTCGGCGTGGTGGTAGGCGAACTCGATCTCGGAAACTACGAGGATCCCCGCCCCGGCGAGTTCCCGCACGGGGGGTGCCGTATCGGGTATCCCGGGGCTCTTCACTACTACGTCAGCCTGTAGCAGGCGGCTCATGGTGTGGCCGCCGGTCTCGTAGGCAATACCCGCCGTATCCAGCTCGGCCAAATAGCGGTTGCTGCCGGCACCCGCGTCGCTTACGAACACGGCGTACCCTTCGCGCTGCCCGAGGCGGGCGGCGCTTGCTCCGGATTCTCCGGCTCCGAGGACGACGAGTTGCTTGGGCATCGGGTTAGCGAATTTTGAGGGTCAGGATGGTGGCAACGGCCAAAAGGATACCGATGATCCAGAAGCGGATGACGATCTTGACTTCCGACATCCCTCCCTTCTGGTAGTGGTGGTGGAGCGGCGACATGCGCAGGATGCGGCGGCCCTCACCGTATTTCTTTCGGGTGTACTTGAAGTATCCTACCTGTGCCATGACCGATAGGTTTTCGATTACGAAAATTCCGCACAGGATCGGGATCAGCAGCTCCTTGCGCAGCAGGATAGCCAGGGCGGCAATGATGCCCCCGAGGGCCAGCGAACCGGTATCCCCCATGAATACCGCGGCCGGGAAGCTGTTGTGCCACAGAAAGCCCAGACAAGCGCCCAGCAGGCACCCGCTGAAGACGATGAGTTCCTGGCTGCCGGGCAGGTGCAGGATACCCAGGTAGTTGGCGGCGATGGCGTTGCTCCCCACGTAGGCGAATACCGCCAGCGTGCCGGCGATGATGGCCGAGGTGCCCGTGGCCAGTCCGTCGAGCCCGTCTGTCAGGTTGGCCGCGTTGGAAACCGCCGTAACGATAAAGATGATCAACGGTACGAAGATGATCCATACCAGCTGCCGCCCGATATCAAATACGTCGGCGTAGGTCATGACGCCGTTCTTCAGGAAGGGTACGTTGGTGAGGGTAGTCTGGTAGTTGGCCCGCTCGACGGTGGTACCGTTCTCCAGCGTAACGGCCGTGAACTCCCCTACCCGCTGCGCATCGACGATCCCTACGGATTCCGCCTCGGCGGGCGTCATGCGCACCACGATCTGCTCGCTGAAGAGCATAATCAGAGCAATGAGGAGGCCCAGGCCGATCTGTCCGGCGACCTTGAACTTGCCGGCCAGCCCGTCCTTGTTCTTGTGCTTGATCTTCAGGTAGTCGTCGATGAAGCCGATGGCCCCCATCCAGACCGTCGCCACCAGCATGGTGATGAGGTAGACGTTGTCAAGCCGCGCGAACAGCAGGCACGGCAGCAGGATGGCCAGCAGGATGATCAGTCCGCCCATGGTTGGCGTGCCCTTTTTCTCGAGTTGCCCCTGCAGGCCGAGGTCGCGCACGGATTCTCCGATCTGCTTGCGCCGCAGGTAGCGGATGATCCGCCCCCCCGTCACCATACTCAGCAGCAGGGACGTAATGATGGCTACCCCGGCGCGCACGCTGAGGAAGTCGAGCAGGTTAGCGCCCGGAAAATCGCCAAAGCTGGCCTTCAGCCAGTCAATGAGTTCAATTAGCACGGGCGGATTCTTTAAGGGCGTTCGCTAATTCGAGGCGGTCATCGAAGGGCTGCCGTTCGCCCCGGACCTCCTGGTAGGTTTCGTGTCCTTTTCCGGCCACCAGTACCACTTCGTGACCCATGCGAACCGCGGTCCGGATGGCCTGCCGGCGATCGGTGATGCGCAGCACGCGGCCGGCGGTTGTCGGCGTCAGGCCGGTCTCCATTTCGTCCAGGATGGCCTCCGGCGACTCGGAGCGGGGGTTGTCGCTGGTCAGGACCACCTGGTCGGCCAGCTCGGCGGCAATACGGGCCATCTCGGGTCGCTTGCTGCGGTCGCGATCGCCGCCGGCCCCGACCACGCAGGTCAGCCGGTGTCCTTCGGGCAGCAGGGCGCGCAGCGTTTCCAAAACGTTGCGCAGCGCGTCCGGGGTATGGGCGTAGTCGACCAGGGCGGTGATGCGCCCGGCCGGATCGGCCACGTGCTCCATTCGTCCGTCGGCTCCACGCAGTCCGCTCAGGATCACCAGGGCTTCCTGACCGTCAACCCCCAACAGGGTGGCGGTGGCGTAGGCAGCCAGCAGGTTGTAGGCGTTGAAGCGGCCCATCAGTTTGAAGAAGACGTCGGTCCCCTCCAGGTCGAGCTGTAGCCCCTGGGGCGTGTTGGCCACCAGCCGGGCGTGGAAGTTGACGTTCGTCCGCAGGCTGTACCGGTAAATCCGGGCGGGGGTATTTTGTACCATGACCGCGCCGCGGCGGTCGTCGGCATTGGTCAGCGCGAAGGCCCGGGCGTCGAGTTGATCGAAGAACGCCTTCTTGGCATTAATGTACTCGGCAAAGGAGCCGTGGTAGTCGAGGTGGTCGTGGGTCAGGTTAGTGAAGACGCCCCCGTCGAAGTCCAGTCCCAGCGTCCGCCGCTGGTGCACCGCGTGGCTGCTGACTTCCATAAATACGTAATCGACCCCAGCATCGCGCATCTCGGCCAGGTTGGCGTGAATGGCCAGGGCATCCGGGGTGGTATGGGTGGCCGTACGGCGCTCCTCGCCGATGCGTACCTCCACCGTAGACAGGAGCCCGGCGCGGTAGCCGAGCCCGGTGAACAGTTCGTGGAGCAGCGTGGTCACCGTGGTCTTGCCGTTGGTCCCGGTGACGCCCACCAGCGTAAGGTCGCGGCTCGGCGATTCATACCACGTATCGGCCAGGGTGGCCAGGGCGGCGGCGCTGTCGTCCACCAGGAAAAGCGCGGCACCGGTACCGTCGAGGGCGTCCGGAGCCAGGCGGCCCCGTTCGGCCACTACGGCCACCGCACCTGCGTCAACCGCCGTCCGTACGTAATCGTGCCCGTCCACCCGGGTACCGGGTACCGCTACGAACAGGAAGCTCGCTGCTACCTTCCGGCTGTCGAAGGCCAGTCCTGCCACGTCGCGGCCCGCCGTCTCGCCGGAGCGGAAGCGGAGGGTCAGGGGCTGTATGAGGCGGTCGAGCTGCATGATTACTTGAGGATGAGTTCTACGTCGCGGCCCCGGTTGCCGTTGCCGTCGCTTTGCCAGCGCATATTTACTACGCGGCCGACCCCCCGGGGGTGCACCACGTAGCCATCGTTTTCGAGCACGTAGAGGGCATCGCGGAGGCGCATGCCGCGCACGTTGGGGAACTTCTGGCCCGCGGGGTTGATGGCGGCGAGTTCCACGGCGGCCTCGCCGGCACTGACCACGGCCAGTTCGGATTCGGGGAGGGTATCGACCGTAACGTTGACATAGTCGAGCACCGTCAGCAATTCGGGCAGGTAGCCGGCGTCGCGGCTCGGCAATTCGTTGGCGTAGAGCACGGGGCGGGGACCGCGGTTGAGGGGCTCGTGCACCTCGATCATGCTGTTGTAGATGTTGTCGGCGATCTCCTTGAAAATGGGGCCGGCCACGTCGCCCCCGTAGTACGCCCCGTTCGTCGGGTCCTTGACCACCACGATGATGCTGTAGGTAGGATTCTCGGCCGGAAAGTAGCCGGCGAAGCTGGCCTGGTATTCCTTTTTCCGGTTCCGCTGTCCGTAGTTCTGCTGGCTGGTGCCCGTTTTGGCGGCGAAGCGGTACTGGTCCGACTTCAGGCGCTTGGCGGTACCGCGCTCCACCACGCCCTCCAGCAGCGACTGCAGCTGCTCGATGGTGCGGGCGCTGGCGATCTGCCGGTCGATGACGGTCGGTTTGTACTCCTCCATCACGCGGCCGCCGCGCTCCACCTGGGTGACGAGGTAGGGCTTCATCATGCGGCCGCCGTTGGCCACCGCGTTGTAGAAGGTCAGCATCTGCAGCGGGGTCAGGCGGCTTTCGTAGCCGATCGCCATCCAGGCGCGGGAAATGCCGGAGAATTCGCTGCGGCTGGTATCGTTGATGAAGGGGGCCCGCTCGCCTTCCAGTTCGATGCCGCTCTCGGCGTCGAGGTGGAAGTCGCGCAGCCGTTCGCTGAACTCGTTATCGTGGTACAGACTGTCGACCAGCTTTGCCATCCCCACGTTCGACGACTGCTCGAAGGCGTCGCGGACGGAGACGATGCGCCAGTTGCGGCTGGCGGCGCTGGCGTCCTCCATGGTCAGGTCATAGAACTTCTTTACGCCGTTCTCGATGTCCACTTCGCTGTCGAGGTCCACGTAGCCGTCCTCCAGCAGGGCCATCATGGTGGCCAGCTTGAAGGTGGAGCCCGGCTCGTTGGAGCGGGAAATGGCGTAGTTGTACTGTTCGGCGTAACGGTTTCGCTTGGCATTGACCGCGCCCAGGTTGGCCATGGCCCGGATGGCGCCGGTCTTGACGTCCATAACGATGGCCGCGCCCCACTCGGCGCGGTTACGGAGAACGCCGGTTTCCAGCGCGTTTTCGGTAATGTCCTGGATGTTGACGTCGAGGGTGGTGTATACGTTGGCCCCGGAAGTGGGTTCCACGATGGCCAGGTTTTCGGTGGGCAGCCATATACCGCCGCCCATGTTGAACATCTCCTGCTTGCCGCTCTCGCCGGCGAGCTGCTCGTCGAAGGCGCCTTCCAGGCCAACCTTGGCGCCCTCTTCCCGGCTGTAGCCGATGGTGCGGCGGGCCAGCCAGCCGAAGGGCCGCTTGCGGGCTGCGCGTTTTTCCACGATGAGGCCGCCGCCCATGCGTCCCTGGTTGAAGATGGGGAAACGGCGGATACGGGAGAGCTCGCTGTAACTGACACTTTCAGCGAGTTTGAAGTAGTGGTTGGCGGAGCCGCTTACGCTGTCGCGCATCATGAGCAGGCTGTCGCGCCACGCGCCGGGCGTATGGTCGCGGTCGACGTGGCGGGACAGCAGCAGCGCCAGGCTGTCGATGTTGTCGTAGTAGTCGCGGGGACTGGCCACGTAGGGGTCGAAGTGCAAACTGAAGTAAGGGACCGACGTTGCCAGCAAGTTGTCGTTGTGGCTGTAGATATTGCCGCGTTCGGCCTGTACCGTCACGATCCGGAAACGCTCCCGCCCGAGTTCCTGAAACTCCGCCTGCCGCAGCACAGCGATGTCCACGGTACGGTACATCAGCAGCGCCGCCACGGGCACGATCGCTACCGCCAGGATGGCGAAGATGCGGATAAGAACCTCGTCTTTGAAATTGACGGCCACGGAAAGGGATGAATAGGGTGGGAAAAAGTGGTGGGCGGGGGGCGGTTACTTCGCTACGGGAGCGTAGATCTTCTTGGGTTTACCGCGGTGCATTCGGAGGCCAGCCGGTCTGACCTGGTCCACCACTTCGGAGCGCAGGCCGTTGTACATGTTTTCGCTTTCGAGCGACATATACAGCCAGCGCTTTTCCTTGATATCGGATTCGAGTTCCTGGATACGGCGGACGTTGTATTCGGCGTAATGGGCGTTGCCGATATAGAGCAGCGCCAAGACTCCCAAAAAAGAGAGGTAGCCGAGGTTGTCCAGAATGAGGGCGGGCACGGAGGGGACCGCGGCGCGCTTGCGTTTTGCTGCCATGATTAATTCACACCTTTTAGCGACCCTGACGGGCCAAAACAACCGGCCCCTTCGGTTCATTGGAGGCACCCGGTGGGGCGCCTCCAATGAACCGGGGAGGACGGGGGTGGAGCTACTTGCTCCGCTCTCCGGCACGCAACTTGGCGCTGCGGGCCCGGGAGTTTTGCCGAAGTTCTTCGGCGGACGGCAATACGGGTTTCTTCGTCAGGATCTTATAGGGTCGGTCAATTTTCCCGTAAAAGTCCTTGGCGACGGTTCCTTCCGCGTTGCCGGTTTTGAGGAAGTTCTTGGTGATGCGGTCCTCCAGTGAATGATAGCTGATCACGCTGAGTCGGCCGTGTGTTGGTATCAGTAAGTTGGTGGCCTGGGCCAATAAATCAGTAAGGGCGCCGATCTCGTCGTTAACCTCGATGCGTAGTGCCTGAAACACCTGCGCCAGGTAGCGCGGGCGCTGCCCCCGCACCCACGGATTGACCACCTGCAGGAAGTCCTGGATGGTGGCGATGGGTGCTTGTTCCCGGGCTTCGGCGATGGCCTGGGCCAGGGAACGGGCGTTGCGGACTTCGCCGTATTCGCCAAAAACTTTCTGCAGGTCCTCGGGACTGTAGTTATTCACCACGTCGGCGGCCGTGCGGTCGGCCGTCGTTCCCATGCGCATGTCAAGCTCGGCGTCGAAGCGGAAACTGAATCCGCGTTCGGCCTGGTCGAACTGGTGGCTGGAGACCCCCAGGTCGGCGAGCAGGCCGTCGATTCGTTCGACGCCGTACAGGCGCAGGAAATTGGTGAGGCTGCGAAAGTTGGCGGCTACGAAGGTAAACCGGCTATCGTCCAGGGCATTGGCCGCTGCTTCTTCATCCTGGTCAAAGCCGAACAGCCGCAGGTCTTTCGACCCGGCCTGTTCGAGGATGAAGCGGCTGTGGCCGCCGCCGCCGAAGGTAGCATCAACATAAACTCCTCCCGGGCGGAGGTTCAGTAAACCGACGCTTTCGTCGGCCAGTACGGGGACGTGGTAGGCCATTATTCCGGCTCCTGTCCCGTGTAACTCGAACCGCCGAGTACTTCTTCCGCCAGCTGGGAGTAGTCTTCCATCTCCTCGCTGAACAGCGCTTCGTATTCGGCTTCCGCCCAAATTTCAATGCGGTCGTTCATGGCGTTAAGGACCAGGTTCTTCTCGGCCTTCGCCCAGGCCAGCAACTGCTTGGGCAGCAGCAGGCGGTCGGCGGAATCCGGGACGAGCTCACTGGCGCCGCGGTAGAATAACCGGGTGAACGTCAGGTTCTTGCGGTTAAACTTGTTGAGGCCGTCAACTTCGGTCTTGATGCGGTCCCACACCGGCTTGGGGTAGAGGGTGAGACTATTATCAAAGCCGCGGTTAACAACGAACTTCAACGTATCGCGGTCGCCCAGGTCCTTCAACAGTGCACTCGGAAGACGAAAACGGCCCTTGGAATCAAGTGCTACGTAATATTCGCCCAGTAAGTCATACTGCTGTGTCATAAAACGATCGACGGCGGGCACGCTTGCCTACCGTATGCGCTAAGGTAACACCTTGTGACACATCTTACCACTTTTACCCACATAATTTCCCCCCACGGATGCGATTTGCTCCTCCCGGCCTGACAATCGCGTGACAATAGCATTAATCTGCTGTTACTCCCTCAAATATTCATGTTTGGCGTATGCGGGTTGGTTACCCTTTACCAAAGAACGCAAATTGTTTTGAATTATCTTACCTTTTCACCAGGGCTGTATGGTGGTAAATTGTGGGTAAACCATCCCCCCTACCCGCTGTTTTCGTCGATATGGAGATCCTTTTATACACCGCCATTACTATTGCTACCGTCGCCGGCATGGAATTCGTAGCCTGGGCGGCCCACAAGTACCTGATGCACGGACTGCTGTGGAACTGGCACGAGGATCACCACCGCCCCCACCACGATAAGGAGGGATTCTTCGAAAAGAACGACCTCTTCTTCCTCGTCTTCGCCGTGCCCAGCGCCGCTTCCTACATTATCGGCCTGAACGCGGACGGCTGGTTCTGGCTCACCTTCGTCGGGGTCGGCATCAGCATATACGGAGCGATCTACTTCCTCATCCACGACGTATATATTCACCGGCGGTTCTCCTGGTTCCGGCAACTGGATAACAAGTACAGCCGGGCCATCCTCCGCGCGCACGGTCACCACCACGCCATCACGGAAAAGGACGGAGCCGAAAGCTTCGGCCTTCTCGTTGTCGCGCGCAAGTACTTCGGCAAGCGCACGGAGTGGGCCCGCCAGGATAGTAAGGCGTAATTTAGCGGCGTATGGAGGACCGCCTACTGGATAAAATCGCCGAGCCCTTTAACCTGCAACTTCCCGAGTACGCCACGCTGGAGGCGATGATCGACGGTATCCTGCCGGCCGTCGCCCAGTTCGGAGAGCCCAACCTGCTGGAGGAAGACGGCCCGCTCTACACCGTCAATTGGGTCAAAATGACCGACCGCCCCGGCGCCACCGAGGTCGAGCTTTACACCTTTCAGGGATATATGCAGGGGGAGATCCGCGTCGTGGTCGACGGCAAGGTGGACGCCAAGGCCTACGAGGTGGAGGAAAGTGGGACACGCATCATCGTCGGCATGAGCGTCATGCGCGACAGCTTCCTTTACGAGCTCTCCTTCATCGACAGCGACTTTCTGATCCTGCGCCGCCACGGCAACGCCGCCAATATTTCCGAGCGGTACCTCTTCTTCTGCCGCGAAGCCATTGGCACGCGACTCAACTGGAACGAAGCGCTCGAGCGCCTGGTGGACAAGTACCGCAACAGCCAGTTCCCCCTGCTGGCCGTCGGGCTTGTCGTCGCGGCCATCATCGCGCTGATGCTCTATTTCCGCTAATCGTACAGCCCCGCCGCCACGCGGTAGGTGTTGGCGTGGGCCTCGATGATCGTGGCCAACCGGTCGCTGTATCCCCCGCCCATCGCCACCGCCACGGGCACGTTGCGGCTGCGGCAGTTTTCCAGTACGTAGCGGTCGCGCTCCCGGCAGCCCTGCAGACTCATCGCCAATCGCCCCAGTTTATCGGTAGCCAGCACGTCGACCCCGCTCAGGTAGAATACCAGATCGGGGCGAAGACCGTCAAGCAGCCCGGGCAGGTGATTGTGGAGGGTGGTGAGGTACAGCTCGTCGCCGGTCTGGTCGGGCAAGCCAATGTCCAGGTCCGATTTTTCCTTGCGGGCCGGATAGTTGCGGGCGCCGTGCATGGAGAAAGTAAAGACGCGCGGCTCCTCCCGGAAGATCCGCGCGGTACCGTTACCCTGGTGCACGTCCAGGTCCACGATCAGCACGTTCTTTACTTCTCCGGTGCTGAGCAGCTCATTGGCGGCGATCGCGATGTCGTTGAATACGCAGAAACCCTCCCCGTGGTCGGCGAATGAATGGTGGGTGCCGCCGGCCACGTTCAGCGCCACCCCGTCGCGGAAGGCGAAGCGCGCGCAGTCCAGCGTACCCTGGGCGATCACCCGCCCGCGGGCCACCAGCTCGGGTCGCATGGGGAATCCAATGGCCCGGGCCTCCTTCCGGCTCAGGCCGCCGTCGCGGAGCTTTTCCCAGTACGCTTGCGTATGCGTCCGCAGAATGGCTTCCTCCGTCAGGGGTTGCGCGGTAAAGAACTGCGCCGCCGTGAGGGTGCCTTCGTACAGCAGCTGCTCGGGCAGCAGTGTGTACTTGTCCATCGGGAAGCGGTGCTTCGGCGGCAGCTGGTAGCGGTATACGGGACTGTAGGCGACGCGCACCGGCGCTAGTTCACCCGCTGGTACGCGTAGTCGGTGTACCGCAGGATATTGACGAAGGTGTTCTCGAAGCGATCGATCACGGCCTCCTCCAGGTTCGTGGCGTCGGCGGGGATGACGGCCACCGGCGCGAAACGAAAACTGGTGTGCATCAACGTTTCCGGGTGATCCTCGAGCTCAAACTGGAAGCGGGTCCCGTAACGCGCGATCATGCGCAGGAAGTAGCGGGTGACGTCGTAACCGATGTAGGCTTCGTCGCGGGGCAGGGTCGCGAAGCGGTCGTAGAACTTGCGGCGGAACTCCCGCACCTGGGGATCCAGCGGATCGATGAATACGCTGCTGCTGATGTGCACGTTGGTCGCCTGCACGAACTCGGCGTTTAGCCGGTCGAAGTCGGCCCACTGCGGCAGACCGTAGATCGCCACGTTGTCGCCGTTCTCCGCCTGGGTGGCCATGTAGGCCTGCCGTAGGAAGTTGGATACGAACACTTGGTCCTGGTACACCGGGACCATAAATACCGTGCGCCGACCCTGCAGGTACAGCGACAGGTCGGGCACCTCCCCGCTGATGATCATTTCTTCCAGGGGCTCGACGTCGGGGTCGCCACTCAGCAGACGGTACTCGTCCTGGAAGTAAGCCAGCCGCTCGCGCTCGCCGGCGGGAGCCACCAGCACGATGCGGTCGGCCCCCTGGGTGTTGTAGGCGTGGGCAAGCAACTGCCGCAGGTGGGTCTCCAGGGTAGGGTTCACCTGTACGTAGTTGGTATTGCGTTCGCTGACGCCGGTAGAGGCACTGTAGGGGGAGATGAGCACCTTCTCCTGCCCGCGCACGGCATCTGCTACCAGGGTAACGTTATCCTTGAGGTAGGGGCCGATCACGAGTTGCGACCGCTGGTACTCGGGAGAATTGAGGATGGCCTTCACCTTGGTGGCGTTCGCCCGGCTGTCCTGTACCCGTACATCGAAGGCTACCCGGCCCTCCCGAACTTCGTCCAGGGCCAGCTCCGCCCCGCTGTAGAAGTGCAGCGCCCAGAGGGAATTGGGGTCGATGGCGGTGGCACCCTCGGCGTAGCGATCCGAAAGGAAGGGAAGGACGAAGTCTACGCCGTAACCGCTGAGTAGCCGCGATCCGTTGCGGCCGGTGCCCGTCTGGGTGACGGGCGGCAGGCCCGGAGCCGTGGGAGCGGTCGGTGCCGGGGGTACGTAGGCGTACTGCCCGTCTTCGGTGATCGGGGCGGCACCCTGCCCGTCCTGCCAGACGATGGTATCCATCGTTTGCGTCGGGGCGTTGATGACGATGTAGGTACCGGTCTCCTCGTCGAAGACGCGGCGGCTCTGTACGGGATCGAGGTCGTCGTCGCCGCGGCCCGGGCGGGTCGTGGTGGTGGGCCCGGTGGTGTCCACCGGCTTGAAGAGCTCGCAGGAGGTGGTGACCGTCGTTAGCAGTAGCGCCAGCAGACAGTATAACAGGGGGCTATTCCCACTCGATGGTAGCCGGCGGCTTGGTACTGATGTCATAAACGACGCGGTTAATTCCTTTTACGTTATTGATAATGGAGCTGGAGACGGCGGCCAGAAAATCGTAGGGTAGGTGGCTCCATTCGGCCGTCATGCCGTCGGTGGACGTTACCGCCCGTAACGCGACCGCCTGTTCGTAAGTGCGCTCGTCGCCCATCACACCGACCGACTGTACCGGCAGCAGGATGGTTCCAGCCTGCCAGACCTGGTCGTAGAGGCCGTACTCCCGCATCTTGTCGATGTAGATGGCGTCGGCCTCCTGGAGCAGGTGGACCTTCGCCGGCGTGATGTCGCCCAGGATCCGAATGGCCAGGCCGGGACCGGGGAAGGGGTGGCGGCCGATCAGGTGGGCAGGCATGCCCAGCTCGCCCCCGACGCGACGTACCTCGTCCTTGAACAGGTTACGCAGAGGCTCCACGATCTTAAGGCCCATCTTCTCGGGAAGCCCCCCTACGTTGTGGTGGCTCTTGATGGTGACCGAAGGGCCGTGCACGCTTACGCTCTCAATGACGTCGGGGTAGATCGTACCCTGGGCCAGCCAGGTAATGTTGGTCAGCTTCTTGGCCTCCCGCTCGAATACCTCGATAAAGACGCGGCCGATGGCCTTGCGCTTTTTTTCAGGGTCGGACTCCCCGGCCAGGGCTGAGTAGAAATCCTGTTTGGCGTCGATGGCCGTCACGTTCAGCCCCATGCCTTCGTAGCTCTGTTCCACCTCTTCAAACTCCCCCTTGCGCAGCAGTCCGTTATCGATGAAGAAGCAGAACAGCCGGTCGCCAATGGCGCGGTGCAGCAGCATGGCCGCTACGGAACTGTCCACCCCACCGCTGAGGCCCAGTAGTACGCGGTCCTCCCCGATCTGCTCGCGGAGGGCGTCCACCGTTTCCTCAATGAAGTGGGCGGGCGTCCAGTCGCCGGTGCAGCCGGCGATGTTGATGACGAAGTTCTCCAGCAGTTGCTTGCCGTCGAGGCTATGGTAGACCTCGGGGTGGAACTGGATACAGAATACGGGTTGCGCGAAGCGGTCGCCGATGGCCCCGAAGGCCGCCACTTCTACGTCGGCGGTAGAGGCCAGCAGTTCGAAGCCTTCGGGGAGGTCCTGAATGGTATCCCCGTGGGACATCCATACCTGTGAGCCCGTTTCAATCCCTTCGAAGAGACCATCGGACCTGCGTACCCGCCCCAGATTGGCCTTGCCGTACTCTCGCTTCAAACTCCGGCTGACGGTGCCGCCGTAGTGCTGGGCAATGTACTGTGCACCGTAGCAGATACCGAGGACCGGCACCTTGCCGACGACCCGCTCGAGGTCGGGGTGAAGGGCGCGCTCCTCGCGCACGCTGAAGGGACTGCCGCTCAGAATGACGGCCCGGTAGGTGTCGTCAAGCTCGGGAATCTTGTTGTAGGGAACGATCTCGCTGTACACGTTGAGCTCCCGGATGCGGCGGGCGATAAGCTGGGTGTACTGGCTGCCGAAGTCGAGAATGAGCACCTTTTCCGTCATGCCGCAAATATAGCGTACCCGCCCTTGGGCGCGGACGCGGGTGCAAAGTTTCGCCCGCGGGGCGCCTGCAGGACGGGTACGCCGGGACGGATTACCCGACGTTCATGGCGTATTCCTTCGACTTGGTGTCGATGCGGTGCATCAGCACGTGGGAACCTACGAGGTATACGATGATGCCGACTCCGGCCTTGTTGATCACGTCGGCTACCGAGTAGGCGATCTGCAGGATGTTGCCGTCGATGCCCGTTACGGCAATGAGGATGTAGCCGATCGGGTAGACGCCCCAGAGGGTCACTACCGTACCCGCCATCCAGCGGAAGCCCCGCTGCTCGATGGCCAGGGAGGCCGAGGCCAGTTCTTTCCAGGCCCGGTAGAGCGCGTACACGACAGCCAGGTAACCGATGGTGGAGATGGCTCCCCAGATAAGGCGCGGGCCTACCAGAATTTCGCCGGCGGCCGACAGCTGCTGGTCACCGATGTAGCCGGTTACGATCATCCAGAAGTCCCCAATCAGTGCAATGGCAAGGAGGCTGTAAGCGCGGCGCCCGCGTACGCCCGCCATCATGAACATCTTGACGAGCAGCAAGGGCGTGGTGATGGTCCAGTCCATGTACCGCAACTGGCCGATCGTGAGGAAGGCCTGCTTGCTTTCCGCGTAGCTCGGCACCCCATTGATGGTCGCGAGGAAGGAGCGGTAATAGTTCTGGATGAAGAAGTACGAGATGCCCGCCACCAGCCCGATGCAGGCGGTCAGTACCCGGCTGGTATTGTGTTCCGGCGCGACGTGGGTTCGTGTCTGCATGGAGAAAATCAGCGACGCCAGCAAGGCGAACATCGCGACGACCATAAAGTACCAGGTGACCGTTGCAATCAGCCCGCTGGTAGCGGCATTGGGAATAAAAACGGTTGAAGTTTCCATGGCTCTTTTTTCCGGTAAAATGTACCGGAAAAAGGAGGTGTTCGGGGCAATATATTGTTATACGGGATAACCTTTAATATTGACGAAATATAGATAATACCCTCACCCATTCGGGCTTACATATTACACTGGCAATTCTCCAGACACTCGATGATGAGGCTCAC
The DNA here is from genome assembly GCF_003390915.1 of Lewinella sp. IMCC34183. Lineage (GTDB taxonomy): Bacteria > Bacteroidota > Bacteroidia > Chitinophagales > Saprospiraceae > Neolewinella. The sequence goes on from NZ_QMEM01000001.1 coordinate 856,190, forward strand.
GTCCCGCTCCTTGAGCGAGTACATGACCGAGCGTCCGTCGCGCTTGGCACTCAGGATCCCCTTCAGCTTCATCGTCTGCAGATGGTGACTGACCAGGGACTGTTCGGACTCCAGCGCATCGGTGATATTGGTGACGCTGAGGCGCGGGTGTTGCTCCAGAAGGTGCACGATACCGAGGCGCAGGGGGTGGGCGACGGTCTTCAGGATAAAGGCGATCCGCTCCAGCTTTTCGGCTTCCTGGGGATTGATTACGGTAGGCTTGATAGGTTCCATACTGGGGCGGTGGGTGGAGCCTAGTATACAACATCGGGGCGGATTGGGTTGCCGGGACACAAAAATGCCGCGCTGCCCGACGGGCAGCGCGGCACCTTATAGGGTACGGACGAACTAGTTGATGTCCATGCCCTCAAACACTTCCATCACCTCACGTACGTGATCGGCGCTGGTGTTGAGGAGGTCCATTTCGGCGTCGTTGAGCTTGAGCTCGATGATGTCGACGATGCCTTCCTTGCCGAGCTTGACGGGAACGCCCAGGAAGAGGTCCGACAGTCCGTACTCGCCACTCAGGTGGGCGCAGCAGGGGAAGATGCGGTTCTCGTCGCGGATGATGCTGGCCACCATCTGCGCGGCGGCGGCACCGGGGGCGTACCAGGCAGAGGTACCCATCAGTTTGACGAGCTCTCCCCCACCCGACTTGGTGCGGTCGACAATGGCGTCGAGGTCCTCGTCGGAGATCATCTCCGTGACGGGGATGCCGCTTACGGTCGTGTAGCGCGGAAGCGGCACCATGGTGTCGCCGTGACCGCCCAGGAGCATAGCCTGGATGTCCTTGGGGCTCACGTCGAGGGCCGTGGCGAGGAAGGCGCGGTAGCGGGCGGTATCGAGGATACCGGCCATGCCGAAGACGCGGTTGCTGGGCAGGCCGCTGGCCTTGAAGGCCGCGTGGGTCATCACGTCGAGCGGGTTCGAGACGACGATGATGATGGGGTTGTCGGAGTGCTCCATGATGGACTTGGTCACCATGGTCACGATCTTGGCGTTCGTGGAGATGAGGTCATCGCGGCTCATACCCGGCTTGCGGGGGATACCGGCGGTGATGACGACGATGTCGCTGCCGGCGGTGTCGGCGTAGTTCTCGGTTCCCGTCAGGCGGGTGCTGTACCCGTCAATGCTGGCCTGCTGCCAGGAATCGAGGGCTTTGCCCCGGGCCATGTCGCCTTTGATATCGAGCACGACCACTTCGCGGACCAGGTCGTTATGGGCCAGCACGTTGGCTACGGTGGCGCCTACGTTTCCGGCGCCGACTACGGTTACTTTACTCATGTATACGGTTCGTTTAAGTGACTTCCGGCCGGAGCCGCACGCGGTCGGGGGAAGTTGGGTGTTGGTAAAATATCGGGGAGGCGAAAGTAGCCAAATTTCGCGGTACCCGCCGAAATGCCGCGGTAATGACCCGCAGCCCTGCAAACGTTGGGTACTTTTACGGTCCACCTCAACGCCTTCCGATGCCGGCACGACTACTCACCACTTTAGTTTTTCTTCTCGCTCCCCTCTGTTTCCTTACCGCCCAAGACTATCGCGGCTGCGCCACGGTAGGGCGTTCGGCCTGGCTCGACGCTTACCAGGCCGGGAAGATCGCTCCGGTGCCCAAGTCGCTGGAGACGCGCTTCGTGCCCATTCACCTCACCCTGGTGGGCGACGACAACGGGGCGGGCTACGCAGATCCGCTGACCCTCCTCAACAGCTTCGAACTGCTGAACGACGATTTCGCCGAGGTGAACGTCCGCTTCTACATCGACAGTGACATTGACTACCTCAGCAGTACCTTCTACTATGACCACGACTTCGACGGGGGCTACGACCTGATGCGCAACTTCAACCGGCGCAACACCCTCAACAGCTACGTGGTGGGCAACCCCAGCGAGGCCTGCGGGTACTACAGCCCGCGGGGCGACGCTATCGCCCTGGGCATCAACTGCATCAACGCCGGCAACCACACCTGGAGCCACGAAGTGGGCCACTACCTCAGTCTGCCGCACACCTTCTTCGGATGGGAGAGCGTCGGGGACATCGCCAAGGTGGAAGCCTTTAACAAACCCGCCCCCACCAGCCTGCGGTACGCGGGGCGGACCGTCGCCGTGGAACGGGTCGACCGCAGCAACTGCGCGGATGCCGCCGACGGGTTCTGCGACACGCCGCCCGACTACCTTCCCGAGCGGTGGAACTGCGAAACGGGGGGCATCTACAAGGATAGCCTGCTGGACCCGGACTCGACCCGCTTTGCCGTCTACGGCGCGAACATCATGAGCTACGCACAGGACGGCTGCGTGGAAGCCTTCTCCCCCGAACAGGTAGCGGCCATGAACGCCAACCTGGCCGGCCGCTCCGGCCTGGCCGACGCGGACGCGCCCGTATTCACCGCCGCCCGCGTGGAAGATCTCTCCCTCCTCAGCCCGGCCAACAACGAGCGAGTCCGGTTCTCGGACAGCGTACAACTGATCTGGAACAAGGTGCCCAACGCCGATTTCTACCTCGTCCAGCTCAACCGCGGCGCTAACTTTTCCGGCAACCCCCTCACTTCCTTCTTCACCTCCGACACCTCCGTGGCGATTACCGACATTCTTCTTCCCCGCACCAAATACTACTGGCGGGTACGCGCGGTCAACCGCTACGACGTCACCGGCGACTTCTCCGGCGTGCGGGAGTTCGTCAACGGACGGGAGCTTTCCACTGCCACCCGGCAGGATGCCCTACTCGCGGCGGCCGTGCGGCTTTCCCCCAACCCGGTTTCCGCGCGGCACCCCCTGCGCCTCAGCGCGGCAGGCATCGGATCCGGGGAGCTGAGCGCCCAGCTGATCGACCTGTCCGGCCGGGTGCGGGCCGAGCAGCCCCGGCAACGGGTCAGCGGCTCGTTCGAGCTGGAGTTTGCCACGGCTGACCTGCCGGCCGGCATCTACCTGGTCCGAGTAACACTCGACAGCCGCCAGCTCACCCGCCGGGTGATCGTCACCCCCTAATTATCCCCGACGATCGTCATTTCGTCTACCAGGTGGGTGGCCCCCGCGAATTTGTCGATCAGGAAGAGGACGTAGCGGATGTCTACCATGATGTTGCGGCAGATGGACGGGTCGTAGTAGACGTCCGACATCGTACTCTGCCAGGTACGGTCGAAGTTCAGCCCCACCAGCTCGCCCCGGCCGTTGAGCGCCGGGCTCCCGCTGTTGCCACCGGTAGTGTGGTTGGAGCCCAGCAAACAGACCGGCATCTTGCCCTCCGGCGTGGCGTAGCGACCGTAATCCCCGGCGCGGTACAGCTCAAGCAGCCGTTCGGGCACGTCAAACTCGTAGTCGCCCGGCACGTATTTTTTCACCACCCCCTCGAGGTAGGTCTGGTCCGCGTAGCGCTCGCCGTCCAGACCCGTAAAGCCTTCGTACTTCCCGTAGCTGACGCGCAGGGTGGAGTTTGCATCGGGATAGAGGTTTCGCTCGGGAAAGAAGCGGAGGAGGCCGTCCATGTACTCCCGTTGCAGGGCGTTGATGCGCTCGGCGTAGGCGTTGTAGGGGTCCACCACACGCACCTCATTATAGCCGTTGAGTTGGCGAACGAATTGGAGGGAACGGTCGGCGCTGAGGTGTTCCACGAAGGCTGCCGGATCCATTCGCAACAGGTCGATCATGCGGTCGGGATGGGTGAGGTAGCTGCCCTGGAACAGGTCCTCCACCAGGGCGTCGTAGGAACCGGCGAAGGCCAGTTGATCAACGGCGTACGGGGATTGGTATTCCGTCTCTACCTCTTCGAAGTAGCTGGGCAGCAGGGCCCGTGCGACCTCGCGGTCCACCTCCGCACTGTACCCCTGAAAATAGTTCTCCAGGTAGGCGATCAGCGCCGGCGCCCGCTGCCGAAAATCTTCCAGGCCGTTGTTGTCGACGCGCTTGAGCTGGGCAGCCAGCACGTTGGCCAGCCGAAACAGGTCGACGTTGTAATTGATCTCCCCAACGTAAGCGCGGGCAATTTCCAGGGGCTCGCGGGCCTGGTACAGCGAATCCAGTCCGGGGAGCAGATGAGCGTACTTCTCTACTGCGGAGGGTTTAGCGGCAACGCGCTGCAGAAATTCCCGCTCAAGCGCCTGGCGTTCTTCCACGGCCCCGACCGCTTCCACGCCCTGGCTTTCCCCGCGCCACTTTTTCCAGGCATTGGCGATGCGCGCCTGCTTGCTGGCGTAGTCGATACGAATCTGGGGGTCGGCCCGCATGGCACTGTCGATCACGGCCAGGCTCAGGTCCCGCAGGCCGATCCGGATGGGGTTGATCACTTCGGTGCGCTGCTCCATCGCCCCCGCCGGCAGGTAGCTGTCGGTCGTACCGGGGAATCCGAAGATCATGGAAAAGTCTCCGGGCTTCGTTCCGCCGATGTTGATCTCCAGGTGCTGCTTGGGGTGCAGGGGGACATTTTCCGCGGCGTACTCGGCCGGATCTCCGTTCGGTGCGGTGTAGATGCGGAACAGGCTGAAATCGCCGGTATGGCGTGGCCATTCCCAGTTGTCGGTGTCGGCTCCGAACTTACCGATCGAGGAGGGCGGCGCTCCGACCAGCCGGACGTCCCGGTAGGTCCGGGTCACGAAGGCGTAGTAGCGGTTGCCCGCGTAAAAGGGCTTGACGAGCACTTCCTCGAAGGTGCCGAGCGGAAACTGGCCGCGGAGGGCTTCGGTGTTTCGCTGCACGATCCGTGCCCGGTCCGCTTCGCTCGTCGCATCCGTGACGCCGTCCAGGATGCGGTCGGTCACTTCCTCGATGCGCTCAATGAAGGTAACGAAGAGTCCCTCGTTGGGCAGTTCTTCTGCCTCCCGCATAGCCCAGAAACCGTCTTGCAGGTAGTTATTCTCCAGGGTGGAGTGGTCCTGAATGGCCCCGTAACCGCAGTGGTGATTGGTCAGCACCAGTCCCCGGTTACTGATCACCTCGCCCGTGCAGAAGCCGCCAAAGTGGACGATAGCATCCTTCAGGCTTCCGCGGTTGATGCTGTAGATGTCCTCGGCCGTGATCTCCATGCCCATATCGCGCATCTCCTGCTCGTTAAGGTTCTCCAGCAGAAGGGGAAGCCACATACCGCCACCCGCGCGCAGGGCAGTCAGGGAAAGACAGGAAAGCAGTAAGACGAGCATATGACGCATGACGGAGGGGATTATACCCCCGTAAACGCCTCAGTGATCTTTTTGTATAAGGTGCGGGCGTGGCCCTCTTCGGCCTCGTGGCTCCAGCCAGCGATGTGGGGGGTGAGCACGGTCCGGTCGCTACGGCGCAGATACTGGTAGGGCTCGGGCAGGGCGTCGGGCTCCAGTTTCACGAAACTCTGCTCCTCGTATTCGTTCACGTCCAGTCCGGCTCCCAGTACGCGGCCGGCTTCCATGGCGTCGACCAGATCGGCGGTATTTACCAGCAGGCCGCGGGCCGTATTGATCAGGTATACCGGTTTGGCGAAGGCGGCGAACCAGTCGGCATTCGCGTAGTACCGGTTGCCCTCCAGAAACATGTGCAGGCTCACCACGTCCGCCTCTCGCTGCAACTGCTCGAGGGAAACCGCCTCGGCGTACGCGTCCCCGTACGCGGTACGGAACTTGTCGTGCGTGATCACCCGGCAGCCGAAGCCCTGCAGGCGTCGCGCCGTCATTTGCCCCATATTGCCGTAACCGACGAGGCCTACCGTCAGGTACTGGAGCTCGGTCCCCACGTTACCCCGGCGGACCCACTCCCCCGCCCGGACCTGCCGGTCGGCCCGTCCGAGGTGATTAAGCAACATGAGCAACATCCCGACGGCGTGCTCGGCGACCGTATGCTTGCTGCCCTCCGGGCTATTGAAAACGATTATTCCCCGTTCGCGGGCGTATGCGAGGTCGATGTGGTCGGTACCCACTCCCCAACGGGCCACGAACTTCAGCCGGTCGCCGCCGGCGTCCAGCATCTCGCGGTCAATATCGAAGCGGGAGCGGATCATAAGGCCGTCGTAGTCGGGCAACAACCGCAGGGCCGTGGCGCGATCGCAGGTGCTGTGAACGTCGACCGTGTGCCCGTCCGCCCGTAATTGCTCGCGCAGGAAGGGGTGGGCGTCGGGGTCTAGGAATATCACTTTCATGGCCCCAAGGTACGCAGGCGGGCGAGCGGATCACTCCCCTACGTAGATCCGGTGGACCCGACTGCCGATCCCGGTAAGTATCTCGTACGGGATGGTGCGCGCCGCCCCGGCCAGTAACTCGATTGGGTGGTCGGGAGAAAAGATGACGGCCTCATCGCCTACTTTGATATCGGGTATCCCGGTGACGTCCACCGTACACATATCCATACAGACACTTCCGATCGTGGGGGCGTAGCGGTTGTGGATCCGCACGGCGAAGCGCCCCCCCCCCGCCAGGCGGGGCAACCCGTCGGCGTAGCCTATGCTGAGTACGGCCAGGCGCTTGTCGCTGTCGATGACGCCCCGGCGCCCGTAACCGACCGTTTCCCCGGCGCTGCGGTTCTGCAGGGCGGTGACCGTAGTGGTCAGGGTGAGTACCGGCTGCAGGTGCATGCGCATGCTTTCGTCGCCGATGCCGTAGAGACCGATCCCCAGGCGGACCATATCGTAAGCATTCTGGGGGAAGCGGGAAATGCCGTTGCTGTTCAGGGCATGACGTTGCACCCGCGCGCCGCCGCCCTTCAGGTACTCCTCGTAGAGCCGGTCGAAGTCGCTAAGCTGCTTCACCGTGTAAGCGTCGTGTACGGGGTCGTCACTGGCCGCCAGGTGGGTAAAGATGCTGGCAACCTGTACTCCGGAGAGCCCCGGCTGCCCGCTATGGAGCTGACGAAATTCCGCTTCCGGGAAACCGAGGCGCCCCATACCGGTATCCACTTCGATATGGACGGGCAGCTTCAGGGTAGCCGCCCACCGGAGCTGTTCGGTGCGGTGTACCACCGGCTCCAGGTCGTACTCGGCCAGCAGGGGGTAACTGTAGGCCTCAGCGTTCAATACCATAATCGGAAGCCGGATGCCCCCCTGGCGCAGCTCACGGCCCTCCTCGGGATAAGCAACGGCCAGGTAGTCCGCGCCGACATCCTCCAGCCTACGCGCAACGGGCAGGGCACCACTGCCGTAGGCCGAGGCCTTGGCCATCACAATAACCTTGCACTCCGGCGGGAGGCCGTTTTTATACGATCGAAAGTTCTGGCTCATCCGGGTGAGGTCGACCTCCAGCGTGGTACGGTGGAGCTGCCGGCTCAGCATGTCGGCCACCTGGTCCATGCCCTCCCGGCTGGCTCCCTTTACCAGCACCGTTTGCTCCTTAAACCTGAGCTCTGGGAGCGCGCGTATCAGTTCGGGTACATCGGCGAAATAGGTGGCCTCCGGAAAGACAGGACGGAAGGCCGCATTGGCTTCCCCCACCAGCAGCAGGCGGTCGACCCGGCCGGACAGAAGGGCGCGCAGGCGGTCGGCCAGGTCGTCCAGTGGCTGTACGGTACCGAGGATCAGCGCCAGGTTGTCGTAGGGGTCCTGTGCCTCGGCGAAGGTTACCGCCGCGGCGAGGGCGCTGAAGTCGTTGCTGTAGCTGTCGTTGATCACGGGGCCACCCTCCCGGCCGCGGCGCTGCTCCAGGCGATTGCTGAGGGGGACAAAGCCGCCGGCTACCGAAATAAAGGTGTGAAGCGGTAAGCCGAACGCACAGGAGAAGGCTGCTACCGACCTGGCGTTGTCGAGATACACCGGTGGCAGTTCGGGCAAGATGACCAGCCGGTCATTTCCGTTGATACGTATGCCCCGGCGCCCCGAGCCCGACCATCGGTATAGCTGCCCGCGGTCCAGAACGCCGCGCGCGGCCTCTACAAGTTCTTCCTGGTTGGGGAGTACCAACAGGTCTACGCCGCGGAACAAGGACATTTTTTCCCGCAGCAGGTGGTTGCGGTCCTCGAAGTTGCGCTGGTGGGCCGTCAGCACGTTGGTCAGGATTCCGTGGCTGGGCTGAACGATGTCCGCTAGAATGCCCATATCCCCCGGTTCGCTGATCCCTACCTCGAAGATGCCGATATCGTGGTGCTGATTCAGGTTCCAGAGCGATAGCGGAACACCGACCTGGGAGTTGTACGAACGGGGACTGGCGCATACGTTTCGGTCGTGCGACAGCACCTCCGTAAGCCAGTCCTTTACTATGGTCTTGCCATTACTTCCCGTGATGGCCACGATCGGTATATCAAACTGCCGGCGGTGATGGCGGGCCAGCTGCTGGAGCACCCACAACGGACGGTCGACCTGATGGATCCGGGGAGGTACGCCGCCTACTGCCTCCATGGCCGCACCGATGGCTTCGCGGTGGGCCGTGAACCCTTCACGCGATACAACGAAGTCCCGGACGCCGAGGCGAATCAGGGGGGCAACGTAAGCGTGTCCGTCGCGACGTTCCCCGCGGAGGGCAAAGAACAGCGCGCGCAATGGTTGTCCTACAAGGCGGCTGTCGATAACCAGATCGTAGGAAGCGTAATTGTCGTAGAGTCGCCGTATGAATACAAGGGAATCCGGCTGGTGGTGCATGACTAAGGAAAGATCGTAATTTTGTGGCTATGCAGGTTCCTAAAATCCGCCAATCGGTGGCAGAATTCAAAAATTGGATGCTGACCGACGAAGCTTTGGCCTATTTACCCCTCTGGGAAACGCAGCAAAACTGGCAGGAACACTTTAACGTGGAAGCTAAAGACCTGGCAGCCAGCTACGATACCGCCCTGGACAGTAAAACCAACCGCCGCCACTACCGGCGGGGCGGCTACGACCCCAAACGGAGCATGCTCGCGATCATGGAATGGGAGCCCGACTTCGTCCGCGACGCCTTCCGCGACCTCTTCAGTGAGGACCGAGACCTGGAAGGTCGGGTGCAGCGCTTCGTTTTCTACGTCAACGAACTGTTCAACCGGTACCGCGACGCGAAGCCCAAGGCGCGGGAGCCCACGCACTACCACGACGACGATTACAATATGGCCTCGATCTACCTGATGGGCCAGTACCCGGAATCGTACGCGCCGTACAGCACACCCCTGCTTCAGCAGTTGTGCCAGAAGCTGGGCGCAAAAGACGTCCCGCCGGCCGCAGATTTCCCTCGGTACACGAAGCTGCTCACCACCCTCCGGCCCTTCCTCGAGCAGGACGAGACAATTATGCAGCAGTACCAGGACGCCCTGCGGCCGGTAGACTATGCGGGCAAGAGCGCGCTGCTGGTCTATTGGTTCTTCCGGTTCGTGGTCGACCACCAGAATGCGGCCGCCGGAGCGGGCAAGGAACAATGATTTCTGACGTCAGCGCCGCCGCGTCACGCTGCGGCCGCCGGTGTATCGTCGTTGTGAGTTCCAACGACGGCACCTCATCCCTACCCTATTCCCGTGGATTGGTGAGATTAAGGATCGATAGTGCACACCGGGCCCCTGATGATGCCAGCTCCGCAAAACCGGAGGGCAGTCCTGCGCCCTTAATCAGGCAGCTACGCGCTGAAGGTTGCGGATCACCTCGCCATCGGCGGGTGCGGTGAAGAGTCCCTCACCCTGGCGGTCGTCACTCACTTCCAGGTGCATGGTATCCGCCAGTTCGCGGGCCAGCTTACCCAGCTGGAGGGCGTAGGGAATACTGAATCCCTGTGCCGCGTAGTGGTCTACGATGCCAATACGGATACATTCCAGCGGATCGTGGCGTACCATGAGTTCCCGCACCCGGTGGTTGCGATTGAAGGGGATCTTGCGATCGGTGAGCGCGTTGCGCAATTCTTCCATGGTCGTCTTCACCACGTTGTCTACCCGGAAGCGGTTCCAGTAGTCTGCCGATCCCGTACGCCGGATGTAGGCGTTGAGGTGACGCTCCTCAGCGGCGATTTGGCAGCTCATTCGGGTCATTGCCTTGGTCTGCTCCAGGAGTTGCAGGGTCTCCTCCGCGGTTAGCTGTACGCGGTCGGGGTAAACATCGGCTTCCTTGCTCAGCTTGGTGGCGATGGCCTGCTTCACCTTCGATTTGGTGGCCAGGGCGACGAGCCGGGCCAGCTCCAGGTTGAAATAGTACTCGTGAACGACATCGGTCTTGGTGTGGGCGGAGCGGGCGTAGTCCTGCATGCCCACCGGCTTGCGGATGCCGTCGGAAAACTGGTAGATATCCCTGATCCAGGTCCGGACGTTGGCCTGGTAGTGGTGATCGGAAAGTCCGAGCGCGCGATGCAGCTCGCTCGCCTTGACTACCCGGGTTCCCTTCTTGCTTACTCTGATCGTTAGGTCCATGTTTGAAACCTGCTGTTGATAAAACAAATTTAGCCCTTGTTGGAATACCAAACAAGTTTAAAACAAATTATTTGTAAGTTTTTTGGGTAAATTTCCGCTATTATCAGCGGGTTACAGCAGAACGGACTGTAAAATAAACTAAATAGTGACACCTGATACGTCAGAATCGTGCCGGCTGCATTTTTCCGACCAACAATAGTGACTACGCAAAGCCGTTATCTTTACCGTAAAGTCTTGCCATGGTTCGTTCCCTTCTCACATTTGCCATCATTCTGGTGGTGGCCGTCGTGGCCTACAACTACTTTTACGGTTCCCCCGCCGAACGCCGGCAAAGCGAAGCGATCGTCCGTAAAGCGGGCGACCTAGGGGCCGACGCCTGGAACCTCCTGCGGGGCGAACGTGAAAAACTGCGCGACGGGAAATACGACGACGCCCTTGACCGGTTGGAGTCACTCTATACCGACCTACGCGAACAGGCCCGGGACCTGAGCGACGATGGTGCCCTGGACCGCCTCACGGACCTAGGGAAACGGCGCAGGGAACTGGAAAATGCGCTTGGGCGGGGGGATGAACTATCCGACCGGGCACAACGTAAACTGGACGATCTCACAGCGGACACCGAGGCCCTGATGCATGAAATGGAAGCGAAAAGCCAACCGCGCGCCCCTTACTAAAGCGCGAAAGATCATCCATATCGACATGGATGCTTTTTTCGCCAGCGTGGAGCAGCGGGACAATCCCGAGCTCCGCGGCAAACCCATTGCGGTGGGCGGCAGCAAGTTGCGGGGCGTAGTGGCGGCCGCGAGTTACGAAGCCCGGGTATTCGGCGTGCGGTCGGCCATGCCCAGCGTGACGGCCAAGCGCCTCTGTCCCGATCTCATCTTCGTCAAATCGAACTTTGAGAAATACCGGGAGGTATCCGATCAGATCCGGGAGATATTCTACTCCTATACCGATCTGGTGGAGCCCCTCAGCCTGGATGAGGCCTATTTGGACGTTACGGAAACCAAGCGGGGTCCGGCCTCCGCCACCCTCATCGCACAGGCGATCCGCGACGAGATCTTCAAGACCACCGACCTGACCGCCTCCGCGGGGGTGAGTTTTAACAAGTTTCTCGCCAAAGTGGCCAGCGACATCAACAAGCCGAACGGCATGAAGGTGATCATGCTGGAGGAGGCAGCGGACTTTCTCGCCCAGTTGCCGGTCGAGGACTTTCACGGCATCGGCAAGGTCACCGCGGCCCGGATGCACAAAATGGGCTACCGGACGGGCGGGGACCTACGCAGGCTTTCAGAAATGGAAATGGCCCAACGCTTCGGCAAAGTGGGGCGCCACTACTACCGCATCGTCCGGGCACTGGACGACCGCCCCGTCAACCCGAACCGCAACCGTAAGAGCGTGGGGGCCGAACGCACCTACTCCGATGATGTGAGCTCGCCTACCGTCATGAAGGAAAAGCTCGACTGGCTGGCGGAAAAGGTCTTTGCCTACCTCGTCGAGCGGGACAACTACGGACGCACCGTGACCCTGAAAATGAAGAGTCCGGAGTTCGTCATCCATACCCGTAGCCGCAGCTTCAGCGGCGAAATCCGCAAACTCCAAGACCTCAGGGAGATTGCCCACCAACTACTGGACGAAAACGTAGAGGAGGTACCCACCGTCCGACTACTGGGCCTCAGCGTGAGCAACCTGGAGCGGGAAGGGGGCGAGGGGGTGCAGCTGTTGTTACCTTTTGAGGAGGAGTGAGTAGTTCTGTAGTTCTGTAGTTCTGTAGTTCTGTAGTTCTGTAGTTCTGTAGTTCAAATTCCGCGACTCGAGGCAGGTTCACCTCAGCCCAGCTAGCCTCCAAAATACCAGCGACCGCCGGGAGCAAGACTACAGAACTACCAGCGACCGCCGGGAGCAAGACTACAGAACTACCGAACTAAAAGCGACCACAGGGAGCGCACTAACTATTCATCTTCTGAAACATCATGATCCCCCAATCCAGGCAACCGTCCTCGGCGAGGCGGATGAAGTTCTTGTAGGTTTTGATGCGTTCATTCACGAAGCGCTCGCTGCTCTGTTCGATGAGCTTCTCCTTGTTGGCCTGCAGGGTATACAGCACCTTGGTGTAGTGGTGTACGAGCTGCTCCGAGAGCTCGATGCTGTAGATCTGCTGCAAAAATCCGCGGGCGGCGTCGGTACCGTACTGCTCCTCTGTGATGAGTTCTTCGAGCGGCAGTTTCTTGATAAGTTTCTCGGAATCGGGGTCGTCGCAGGTATCGCTGCGCATGAGAGCGCTGATGATGAGCCGGCCTTCGGGCTTCAGGACGCGGTGGATCGCCCGGAAGGTTTCGCGCTTTTTGCCGGTCAGGCTGAATGCATCCTGGGCGATGACGAAATCGAAGTAATCGGGGTCGTAAGGCATGTATTCAACGAATCCCTTCGCAACTTTCACTTTTTTGCTTAGTTCGAGCTCTTCGATCTTCCGCTCGTTGTATTCATTTTGCTTTTCGTCGTCGTTGAGGCACCAGACCTTACACTTGTATTTCTCGGCGATAAAGCGTGCGGCGCCTCCGAAGCCTGACTGAACCACTAGAATTTTCGATGCCCGCTTGATACGCGGCAGCAACTTGATCATGCGCTCCGTCGTCTTGCGGTTAGCTTCGTGCAGACTCAGACTCTTCGGACGGTAGATACCAATGTGCAGATCGTCCCCGCCCCAAACATTGTGATAAATGTGCTGGCCTTTCTTTTCTTCAACGAACAGGGGGTTGGGATTGGTAGACATAGGTGTTGTTTACCTATACCAACGTAGGTACACCGGTTTTGTTCGCAATTTGATGATTGCTTTCATCCTATCCTAGCACTACCCGTACAATGCCCCAATACGGGCAGCAGTAGGTGCTCCGGGAAGGGTTTTGCTAGTCGCGCTTGGTCAGTTCCTGTTGCCAACCCCGCACCTCGCCCAGGCGGAACCTTACGGGAAAGTGAGTAGCGGCCTCGATATTCAATTCCAGTCGGCAGAAAAACGCCAGATAAGGCTTGGTCGAAGCGAAATCAAAGTCAGATGACTCGAAGGATCCGACTGTCTCGGCAAAGGGGGCGGGAACGCGGGTGCCGGGGTCAGTTGCCAACCGCAAGGCCGCCGGCTTACATACCGCGAGCGGCTCCGGAACCAGGGTGGCCCGCCGTTCGGTCAGGGAACCTGCACCTGCGTCCGCGCCCACGGTAAGTTGGGCCTGCAGCGCTCCGCAGGAAAGTAGCAACAGTACAGCCAGGGCAGCGCGCATCACTTCTTCTTATTGCGTTTGTAGTCGCGGAAAACGAAGTCGCCGAGGCCCTGTAGCCCACTGTAGTAGGCCTTGCCGCCGTTGGTCTCGGTGAAGCTCTGCACGAACTGTACGAGGTAGGGGTCGCGGGCGATCATGAAGGTGGTGACTGGGATGCTGATCTTGCGCAGGCGGGCGGCGAGGTTGAGCGTACGATTGACGATGGTGCGGTCTAGGCCCATGCTGTTCTTGATGTAGCGTTTGCCGCGCTTGATGCAGGTGGGCTTGCCGTCGGTGATCATGAAGATCTGCTTGTTGGGGTTGCGGCGGCGGCGCAGGATGTCCATGGCCAGCTCGAGCCCGGCTACGGTGTTGGTGTGGTAGGGGCCCACCTGGAGATAGGGCAGGTCCTTGATCTCCACCGGCCAGGCGTCGTTGCCGAAAACGATGATGTCGAGGGTATCCTTGGGGAAGCGGGTGGTGATGTACTCACTGAGCGCCATGGCCACCTTCTTGGCGGGGGTAATGCGGTCCTCGCCGTAGAGGATCATGGAATGGCTGATGTCGATCATCAGCACCGTTGACATCTGGGCCTGGTAGTGGGTTTCGTAGACTTCGAGGTCGCTGGTGGTCAGTTTGAAGTCGTCGATGCCGTTGTTGATCTGGGCATTGCGGAGACTCTCGCTGACGGCCATTTTGTCGAGCGCGTCGCCGAACTCGAAGGGGCGGCGCTCGGAGGTGGTCTCGTCGCCGCGGCCGCTGTAGCGGGTGGAGTGGTTACCGCGCTTCGTCTTCTTGATGTCGCCGAAAATATCCTTGAGGGCTTTCTGGCGCAGCTCGCCCTCCATCTTGGCGGTGGGTACGTAGCCGGGCTTACCGGGTCCGTCGCCGGGTTCGATGTAGTTTTTGTCGATGAGCTCCTGGATGAAGTCTCCGATGCTGTAGTCTTCGTTGGTCAGTTCGTACTGCCGGTCGAGGTTGGTGAGCCACTGCAGGGCTTCGCCGACGTTGCCGGAGGTGTGGGTAAGGAGTTCCTGGAAGAGCTTGAGGAGCTTTTCGAAGGGGGTTTCGTCGTCTTGCCCGGCGATGTAGTTTGAGAATTTCCAGCCTATCATATAGGGGGAACGGGTGGGGGCTGGGGATGGTTTTGGCGGAGTGGCCGGTGCGGTAGCGGCCGGTCGACTAGTGGCCGGTGGAGGAGCCGCCGGTCGGCTAGTGGCCGGTCGACTAGTCGACCGGCCACTAGCCCTACGTACCAGTTCGGCATTCTTAACCCACAGTTAACACGAGTCCACCCAGCGTAGACTGCGGGTACCGTGATTTGCCGCATGTACCACGAACACGTTATCTACCACGTCTATAATCAGAGCATCAATTACGAGACCATCTTCAAGGAAGAGAGTAACTACCACTACTTCCTGGAGAAAGTGAAAAAGCACCTCGTGCCGGTCGCCGACGTATTAGCGTTCTGTCTGATGCCCGATCATTTTCACTTCCTGCTCAAACCCACCCCGCGGGGGTGCCAACCCAGTCCGTGCGGGCGGTTCCTCGCGGCGGATGAAGACGGTACCGAAGTGAAGTACCAGCAGAACCTGAGCCACGCGCTTAAAATCATGCTCAGCAGCTACACCCGAGCGATCAACGGGCAGTACCGACGACGGGGCTCCCTGTTCCGGATCAGGACCAAAAAGAAGCCGGGCTACGCCAATTTTTACCCGGATGCCGCAGACTTGGCCGATGATGAGCCCTTCACCCGCTTCGTGCCGTACCTCCAGATTTGCTTTTTGTACATCCACGATAACCCCGTCAAGGCCGGACTTGTCCATGACCCGCTCGAGTGGGGCTGGTCTTCCGCACTAGACTACGCGGGCTGGCGCGACACGGGAGTATGCAACTTCCAGGCGACGGAACACCTGTTAGGCATCCGGCGGGCGGCTGATCTCTCTGCTCCACGTGCCACGTCGTATAGCGATGGGCCGCTGCACCACAATGCAACGGCCCTACCCCACCCGCCCAGTTTCTAAGCAATATGGTGGTGGCAAAAAAATCTGATAGGTTGTAAACGCAGGGCGATTTAGGGTGCAGGACGCTCAAGCAACTCCACCAGCCCCGCCTCGCTGCTCTCCGCCGGCCACGTACACGGGATACCCCGCCGCTCCAGTTCGCCGCCCGTACTCGGACCGATGGCCAGGACGCGCGCACCAGGTGACAGTGCGAAGTGATCAAGGTAGGCAGCGACGTTGAGCGGGCTAGTGAAGATGTAGGTACGCGCCTCGATCGGCTCCCGCGGCGGGGCCGGGCGATTATCGTAGCAGACCGCATCTAGCACCGTAAGTCGGTCGGTCAGCGCGGACTGCACACTAAGACGCGACTGCCGGGCGCGGGGAAAGAAAACCCGACGACCCTCAGCAACGGCCAAAAAATCCTCGGCTACCCGCTCCGGGTGACCGTCGCCGCAGAAGTCCACCCGCCGGCCGGCGGTCAGCAGCGTGGCTGCCGTACCGCCGCCGATAGCGGCCAATTTGGTACCATCGGGTACCTCACCGGCGAATGTGACCGCCCGGGAACTGTAAAAGAACCACCAGTCGGCGTCCGCAGGTGCTGTAAACGGGACCGCCGCGAATGCGAGCAGGGACCGCGCCTCCAGCCGTTCGCCCACGCTGTCGGTCCACTGCCGCAGGGGGCTGTCGCCCTTGAGTTTACGACTGATGAAGATCACCCCTACTCCTGTTCGCCCTCGTCGCCCTCCAGCTCTCCGAGGAAGTATACTTCCTGGGCCACCAGCTTACCCTTGTCACTGTGGCTGAGCACGAACTCGACGGGGTCGCCCTCCAGCAGGTCCTCGAAGCGGACGTTCTTGACGTTGGTATGGTGAAAGAACAGATTGTTCGGGGGGTAGGTGATGAAACCATACCCACCCTTCAGGCTGAAGATCTGGCTCTCCATGACTTCCCCGATCTCGCCCTCCACGGGTTCCTCCAAGACGACCTTGTCCGATTTCTTGTTTTCGGCCGCGGGTGTAGGTGCATCCTTCTTCTTGTCGCTGACGAACAAGTGATGCACCAGCCGCGCCTCCGCCTCCGAACTGGGGTGGTCGATGATCTCCGACATCGCCAGCGGATAGCTCGCCTCCCGCAGCAGGTCCTGGCTGGTACGGGTAACCATGCCGCTGCCGTTGTCAGTGGTGAATTCAAAGTCCCAACCAACGATCATGACCCTGCAGCCCAGGGCGTTGAGCTTACGGACGAGCGGAACGTAATCACCGTCGCTCGCGATGAGCACCACCACGTCGAACCGGTGTAGCAGGGTCTGCTCGAAGGTTTCCAAGGCGAACCACACGTCGATCCCCTTTTCCTGCCGCCGTCCGTGGGTCGACCGCAGGGGGGCGTAGTGGGTGGTGACGCCGCTCGACATCAGGATGTCGTCGAAAACCCGGTCGTAATACAGGGCGCTGCCCCGCTGCTGGGCCTCCGTGGCATTGAGGCGGGCGCGGAAGTAATGACTGTCCACGATTTTACTGCGCCGCAGCGGGACCCCTTCCTCCTGGGCTACGCGGGCTTCGATAAACTGGTGGAGGCCCGTGATGGACAGCCGGCGGCGCTGCGGATGATCGTAGTTGTAGTAGTTGCTAACGTGGAGGAAGTAATTTCCGTCGTAAAAGACACCTATCTTGGTGAGTTGCGGCATTTCTATTTCAGGTATGGTATATGAATCCGTATCGGTAGTACGGCACAAAGAAAAGCCCCATCCACGGAACGCGGACGGGGCTTAGCGTATGTGAGCCCCCAGGGGCTCGAACCCTGGACCCCCTCATTAAAAGTGAGGTGCTCTAGCCAGCTGAGCTAGGGGCTCTGGAGGATGCTTTATTTCTAAAGCGTCGCAAAGGTAAGCACGTCCAACTTATTTAACCAAGCCGTACGCCACTTTCTTCGCGAATTCCTACTTCCGGATACCGAGCTTGGCGATCAGCGAACGGTAACCTTCAAGATCTTTACGCTTGAGGTAGTTGAGCATCTTGCCCCGGCTGCCGACGAGCGAAAGCAGCGCCTTGCGGCTGCTGTGATCTTTCGGGTGCTCGCGCAGGTGGTCCGAGAGGGCCTTGATGCGGAAGGTGAACAGAGCGATCTGTCCTTCGGTGGATCCAGTATTCTGGGCGGATCCGCCGTATTCGGTGAAGATGTCGTCCATCTTCTCCTGAGTCAGGTAAACGGGCATAGTATAAAGCCTTTAGTAAATAGCCCGCCGCGTACGGCCGACTAATCAGTTAAAGCGAAAAATTTCGGGCCGCAAAGGTAGGGATTTTATTTGTACCATGCTACCCGACCGGTCGAAAGATAAGTTTTTGCGATAATCGCCCCCCGCTTTACTTACCTTCCGACTACAATGCTCCCCAGATGAAGTACCTGTCTACCCTGCTCCTTTTCTGCGCGCTCAGCACCTGCGTCCGCGCCCAGACCTACGTCAGCGTCGAGAAACAAGACAGCGTTCCGCGAAGCCAGCTCACCTTTCTGGCCGGCCCCTACAACGTGGTCAATTACAAAGTACGCTACCGCACCATCGATACCCAGGGCCAACCCGATACCGCCAGCGGCCTGCTGACGATTCCGTACGACCGTGGCCTGGAGTTCCCGCTGGGCGCGTACATGCACGGTACCGTAACGAACCGGGAGGCGGTGCCCAGCCGTATGGGCGTTACCGAACGCACCCTGGTGGACCTGATGGCCTCCTACGGATACGTGATGGTAGCGCCGGACTACCTCGGCCTGGGCGACAACGAAGGCTTTCACCCCTACGTGCACGCCGCCAGCGAAGCCAGCGCGGGACGCGACCTGCTACTCGCCGCCCGCCAGTGGCTCGCGGAGCAGAAAATCCCCTACAACGATCAGCTGTTCCTTACCGGATACAGCCAGGGAGGCCACGCCGTGCAGGCGCTCCACCGCGACATTCAGGAAAATCCGGGTGACGACGACCTGACCGTCACGGCGGCCACCCACCTGTCCGGCCCCTACAGCATCAGCGACGTCATGCGGCGGGCGGCCTTCGAAGAGGAGCCTGCTACCCTGCCCGGCTACATCATCTATACCTACGTAAGCTACGACAACGTCTACGGCATCTACGACAACCTGGGCGAGGTATTCAAGGAGCCCTATCTGGATGTCATCGAGGATTTCAATATGGACGTCATCGACGGCACCAGCTTCAACAACCAACTCTACCAGTTGCTGGAGGACCGCGACGAACGGCTGGCCGACATGTTCCAGGACTCCATCCGCCAGCAGCTTGAGGAAAACGACCCCGACAGCCGGATCATTCAGGCCCTGCGCGACAACGATACCTATGACTGGGCTCCCGAAGCCCCGACCCTGCTCTACTACTGTACGGACGACGAGCAGGTCCCCTTCGAGAACGCCATCCTCGCCGACAGCGTGATGCGCATCAACGGGTCCACAACGGTCATGATCGAGTCGGGCGGTGAACGCAGTCACACCGAATGCGTACAGCCCGCCCTGCTGCGCACCCTCGGCCTGTTCGAAGGCCTCGCTTCCCGCAGCGAGGTAGCTACGGCCACCGGCCGGCCGGTCCGTCAGGTCAGCCTCTCCGTGAGCCCCAACCCCGTTTCCGTCGGTGGCGTCGTACGGGTCTCCGGACTCACGACGGGGGCCTATACCTATACCTTGTACGATGCCGCCGGCCGCAACGTGCAGCGCGGCACACTGCCCGCCGACGGTAGCCTGTCGGTGTCCGCCAGGGCCGTAGCCGGCCTGCACCTGCTGCGGATCAACCTCCCCGACGGCAACTTTGCGGTCAGGAAGGTCATGCTTCGGTAGGCACGCCGTTACTTTGCGGGCATGAGTATACAAATACGTCAGGGCTCCGCCGCCGACCTCCCCGCCGTACACGGACTGGTGGGCGAGCTGGCCCGCTTCGAGCGCGCGGCCGATGCCTTTACCGCTACGCTGGAAGAGTACCACGAGGACTTTACCGACCGCTTCTTTCACGTCATCGTAGCCGAGGAAACCGGTAGCGGGAAAGTCGTGGGTATGGCCCTTTACAACTTCGTCTACAGCACCTGGAAGGGCCGCATGCTCTACCTGGAGGACTTCGTCGTCGACCCGGAATACCGGCGCCACGGCATCGGACAGCGCCTCTGGGATGTCCTGAAGGAACGCGGGCGGGAACGCAGGTGCAAGCTGATGAAGTGGCAGGTACTAGACTGGAACGAGGACGCCATCCGCTTCTACGAGAACCAGGATGCCGAAATTGAAAAGGAATGGTACAACGGTAAGCTGACCCTTTAGTCCACCGTACCTGTACCTTTGCGGCCATGAACGTAACTATCCGCCAGGGCACCGCCCACGACCTACCCGCCGCCTACCGCCTGGTGGGCGAACTCGCCCACCACCTCGACGCCGCCCACGACTTCACGGCGACCATCGACAATTTCCGGGCCGATTTCAGCGCCGGGTTCTTCCACTTTATCGTCGCGGAAGACCTGGAAGCCGGTAAAGTGGTAGGCCTGGCCCTCTACAATTTCGTGTACAGCACCTGGAAAGGGCGCATGATCTACCTGGAAGACCTCGTAACCGACCCGGCCTACCGCGGAAAGGGCATCGGGCAGCAGCTGTGGGACGAACTCAAGCAGCGCGGGCGCGAGAAGGAATGTCAACTGCTGAAGTGGCAGGTAGTGGAGTCCGACGACAGCGCCCTGCGGTTCTACAGCCGGCAGGAGGCAACTTTCGAAGAACAGTGGTTCACCGGCAAGATCGAGCTGTAGACTAATAGGTACGCTGCAGCAAATCTTCGGCCACAGCCCGCAGTACCCGCTTCCACTGCGGATCGCCGGCCACGGCGTCGAGGTGGGCGTAGGCCTCCTCCTGCAACTCGTCGCGCAACTCGGCCACGAGCCGCGGCACATCCTGCAACCGCATCAGCTCCGTGACCCGCGCCACCTTGGGGCCGGGGTCCGCCGGGGTGTGGCTGAACCAGTGGATCAGCTCCTCGCGCTCCGTGTCCTGCAAGCCCTCCACCGCCTTGATGTACAGGAAAGTTTTTTTGTTCCGGATGATGTCGTTGCCAGTCAACTTGCCGGTAGTAGCCGTTTCCCCAAAGGCGTCGAGAAGGTCATCGTGGAGCTGAAAGGCCAGCCCGGTAAGGCGTCCGAAGGCGTATAAATGATCGGCATCCTCGCGGCTGCCGCCGGCGGCCAGGGCACCCAATTCTAGGGCCCCACCCAGGAGGATAGCCGTCTTGAGCTCGATCATGCGGAGGTATTCCTCGATGCTGACGTCGGCGCGCCGCTCGAAGTCCACGTCGTACTGCTGCCCCTCGCAGACCCCGGTGGCCACCCGGTTGAAGGTGGTCAGCAGCTCCGGCAGCCGGCGCCGGTCGGGCAGGGTGTTGAGCAGTTCGTAGGCCCGGATCAGCATGAGGTCGCCGCTCAGGATGGCGGTGTTCACGTCCCACCGCTCATGGACGGTAGGCCGGCCGCGCCGCAGCGGGCTCTGGTCCATGACGTCGTCGTGCAGGAGCGTAAAGTTGTGGAACACCTCGACCGCCAGGGCCACCGGCATTCCCTGCGGCAGGTCGGGGTCGTCGCCGAACATGCGGGCGGCGATCAGCGCCAGCAGCGGCCGCACCCGCTTGCCCCCCACCTCGAGAATGTAGGCGATGGGCTCGTAGAGTCCGCGGGGCTCCGAGCGGGGCAGGCTGTTGTCCAGCCGCTCGAGAAATCTTAGGTTGAGGTCCTGGATCTGGCTCAGGTCGCGGAACGGCATGTATCGGGGCGTTGAGGCCACAAACATACAAAGATCGCCGACGCGGCGAACGGCAAGCCGCCCTCCTGAACCATGCTTCGCGTTTACGTGTCCTATGGCAGTACCCACTATTTACCTCGCGTATGCTCGACCTTGTCATCATCGGCGGCGGCCCCTCCGGCATCAACGTAGCCATCAGCGCCAAGCGCGCCGGGCTCGACTACCTCATCATCGAGAAGGGCGTGATCGCCAACAGCCTGTACCACTTCCCGGTCAACATGACCTTCTTCAGCACCTCGCTGAAGCTGGAGATCCAGGACACCCCCTTCATCAGCCACCAGGACAAACCCACCCGCAAGGAAGCCCTCGAGTACTACCGCCGGCTGGTCGACAGCTTCGATCTCAACATTCACCTCTACGAGCCGGTGGAGCGTATGACACCCATTGACGAAGGCTACGAGGTAGTGACCGAAAAAGATAGCTACCGCACCCGCAACGTGGTGGTGTCCACCGGCTTTTACGATACGCCCAACTTCATGAACATCCCCGGCGAGGACCTGCCCAAGGTGCGCCACTACTACGACGACCCCCACGTCTACATCGGCCAGCGGGTCCTGGTGGTCGGCGCCGCCAACTCCGCCTGCGACGCCGCCCTGGAGTGCTGGCGCAAGGGCGCGGAGGTCACTATGGCCATCCGCGGCGACAGCATCTACGACCGGGTGAAATACTGGATCAAGCCCGACATCGAGAACCGCATCAAGGAGGGCAGCATCAAAGCCTACTTCAACACCACGACCGACGAGATCCGGCCCCGCGAGGTGGTGCTCGGTACGCCGGACGGACAGGTCACCCTGCCCAATGACTTCGTGCTGGCCATGACGGGCTACCGACCCAACTACGAACTTTTCGAGCGGCTGGGACTCCCCGTCCACCACGACGCCTACTGCAAGCCGGTCTTCGACCCCGACACCCTGGAAACCAGTCTCCCCGGCGTCTACATGGCCGGCGTAGCCTGCGCGGGCCTGCAAACCAGTAAGTTGTTTATCGAGAATACCCGCGACCACGGGCAGATCATCGTCGACGGTATCCTGCAACACTCACGCAGTCTGGCGAATTAGTACAACAGGACGCCACCCTAAACAATATACATGCCTGACATTAACTACGACGTCATCGTCGTCGGAGCCGGATCCGCCGGACAATCCGTAGCCGTATCCGCCGCCAAAGCCGGCAAGACGGTTGCCATCACCGAGGGCCGGGAGTACGGCGGCACCTGTCCCTTGCGCGGCTGCGACCCCAAGCTGGTTCTCCACGCCGCGGCCGAGGCCATGCACCGCGTGAGTTGTCTGGCGGGTAAGGGTTTCACTTCTACCCCTCCCTTCTCCTGGTCCGACCTGATCGCCTGGAAGCGCACCTTTACCGAACCCGTGCCCGGGGGGAGCCGGAAGAAAATGAAGTCCAACGGGATCGACGTGTACTCCGATTACGCAAGCTTCAAGGATACCCACACCCTCCTCATCGGCGACCGCGAAGTCCGTGGGGAGACCATCATTCTCGCCACCGGCATGCGGCCGGCCCCGCTCGACATTCCCGGTCATGAGCTGATGCTCACCAGCGACGAGTTCCTCGAGATGGAGGACCTGCCCGAAGAAATGATCG
Source organism: Lewinella sp. IMCC34183 (assembly GCF_003390915.1). GTDB lineage: Bacteria > Bacteroidota > Bacteroidia > Chitinophagales > Saprospiraceae > Neolewinella. The sequence continues at coordinate 879,128 of NZ_QMEM01000001.1, forward strand.
TCGTAGGCGGCGGCTACATCGGCACCGAGGCGGCCCACATTTGCCACGCCCTGGGTTGCCGCATCACGCTGGTCGTCACCGAGAACGTCCCCCTCGACAAGTTTGATCATGACCTGAGCGCCCTGCTCCGGCAGTCCGACGAGGCGCGCGGCATGAAATACCAACTCAACAGTAAGGCCACCGCCGTACGCCGCAAGGGCGATCGCTTCGAGGTCGACCTGGAAGATACCGGCGGCAACACCACTACCCTCCTTACCGACCGCGTCATCCACGCCGCCGGCCGCATCCCCAATACCGAAAAGCTGACGCTCGATCGCGCCGGTATCAAGACCGACAAGAAAGGCCGCATCTGCGTCGACGAGCGCCTGCGCACCAACCTCGACCACGTTTACGCGCTGGGCGATTGTGCCGACACCGGTCTGCCCTTAACGCCGGTGGGGACCCACGCGGCCGGGGTGCTGGCGCAGAACCTGTTTCACGGCAATGATCTCGCTCTCGACTATTACCCTATCCCAACGGTAGCCTTTTGCCTCCCGGGCATGGCCAGCGTTGGTATGACCGCCCAGGAGGCCGAGGACTCTGATCGGGAGATCACCGTGCACTACCAGGCGGCCAGCTCCTGGTTCCATCCCCACCACCTCAATGAGGGCGTATTCGGCTTTAAACTGCTCGTGGACGAAGCGGATCAGGTCCTCGTCGGCGCCCACCTTCTCGGTCCCGATGCCACCGAGCTGATCAACCTGCTCTACGTGGCCATCCGCCGCCGTATTTCCGTGCGCGACCTCAAGGACCTCATCTTCGCCTACCCCACCGCCGCCTCGAATATCTCGGCGATGCTGAGTGCGTAGTTTAGCGGGTAGAGCGGGTAGAGCGGGTAGAGCGGGTACCTAGTAGCGGGTAGCGCACTGCAGCGTACATGCTACCTGCTACCTGCTACTAAAGCTACCTTTGCAAAATGACGAACCCCGAGATCGCCCGGCACTTCCGCGAACTGGGCAAGCTCATGGAGCTGCACGGCGACAATCCCTTCAAGATCCGCTCGTACACCAATGCGTACAACAAGCTGCGCAAGGACGAGCGCGACCTGGCCGGCATGTCCGAGGAGGACCTTCAAAAACTCGAAGGCGTCGGCAAGGCCATCGCGGGCAAGATCCACGAACTGGCGACGACGGGGAAAATGGAGACCCTGGAAAAGTGGCGGACCCAGACCCCGGAAGGCATACGGGAGATGCTGAACATCAGCGGCTTCGGCCCGAAGAAGGTGAAGGCGGTCTGGGACGGGCTCGGGGTCACCACCGTCGGACAGCTACTCTATGCCATAAACGAGAATCGCCTGGTGGAACTGAAGGGGTTCGGCCTGAAGACCCAAGAATCCCTTAAGCAAAAGCTTGAATTCCTGCAGCGCAGCCGCGGCCGCTTCCTGTACCGCACCCTCGCCATCGCGGCGGACGCCCTGCTCGAGCAGCTCCGCAACCGGTACCCCGACGAGCAATTTGCGCCTACCGGAGCCCTCCGCCGCGGCTGCCCCACCCTGGCCCGCATTGAGTTGCTCACCACCCTTGCACCCGCGCTCGTCGCCGAAATTCCTGGGTTGGTTGTTAAAAATAATGACGAAACCGCCACCCACGGGGAAGTCGACGAACTCTCCGTGACGCTGTACCACTGTACGCCGGAAACCTTCGGCAGCAAGCAGTTTCGGCGGACCGGCAGCCCCGAGTTTCTGGCCGCCTTTGTCGCCCGGTTTCCGGACCTCGATTTTTCCGGGCTGGCCGACGAGCGGGAGGTCTTTGCGCGGGCGCAGGTGCAGTGGATCGCCCCCGAACAACGCGAACAGGACTGGATCCTCGACGCGGCGGCGACCCCCACCCCCCTGCCCGACCTGATCACCGCGGCCGACATTCGCGGAGTGGTGCACAGCCACACTACCTACAGCGACGGCATCCATACCCTGCGGGAGATGGCCGAAGCGGCGCGCGCACGCGGCTACGAATACCTGCTGGTCACGGACCACTCCCAGGCGGCCTTCTACGCCAACGGACTGAAGCCCGACCGTGTACGGGAGCAGTGGGCCGAGATCGACACCCTGAACCGGGAGCTGGCCCCCTTCCGCATCCTGAAGGGTACGGAGTGCGACATCCTCTCCGACGGCAGCCTGGACTATGACGATGACTTACTCGCTGGCTTTGAGGTAGTTATCGCTTCCGTTCACAGCAACCTCAATATGGATGAGGAGCGGGCCACCGAGCGGCTGCTGGGTGCCATCCGCCACCCCGCCACCAACATCCTGGGGCACCCCACGGGGCGGCTGTTGCTGAGCCGGGAGGGCTACCCCATCGATCACCGGCGCATTATCGACGCCTGCGCCGAGCACGGCGTCGCCATTGAGCTCAATGCCAATCCCTACCGGTTGGATCTCGACTGGCAGTGGCTCCCCTACGCCCGGGAACGCGGGGTGCTCATTTCCGTCAATCCCGACGCCCACAGCACGGGGGGCATCGACGATATCCGCTGGGGGGTAATAGCCGCGCGAAAAGGGGGGCTGACGGTGGCCGAGTGCCTAAATGCGCTTCCGGCTGACCAATTCCTCGATTTTCTGCGAGACCATAAGACCAAATCCTAACAATGCGGACTACGGCAAATCCCTTTTTATATATTTGCGGCCCGGTAGTTGTCCCGACAATTACTGTTCTTATGAATTTCGGAGGCAGCGTTCGCCAGATGTTAAGAGTTCCTTAACCCGTGCGGTTCCTTCGTTCATAATATCCCCACGTTTCCGTGCCCGCTGGCCCGTCACTTGGCGTAAGGCAGGGCACCCCATCATCCAAATTTCCAACCAATAAACCACAGTATGAAGTCATTTAAACTTATTGTGTGGGTGCTCCTCCTAGGGGGCGTAAGTGCTCTGCACGCCCAGCAGTCCATCACCGGCGTGGTGACGGACGACAGCGGCGTTCCGCTGATCGGTGCTTCGATCCTCGCCGCGGGCACGACGACCGGTACCGTAACGGACATTGACGGCAACTTTACCCTCAGCCTTCCCGAAAGCGCGCAGGAGCTCGTCGTATCCTATACGGGATACACCACCGGTACCGTACCGGTGACGGGTGCCAGCAACTACACGATTACCCTGTACGAAAATGCTGCTACCCTTAATGAGGTAGTCGTCACGGGCTACGGAACGCAGACGCGCCGCCGCCTGACGACCTCCATTGCCTCGGTCAACTCCGAGGAACTGAAGGGCGTACCGGTGACCGATTTCCAGAACGCCCTGCAGGGCCGCCTTCCCGGTGTGACCATCTCCTCCAACTCTGGATCGCTGGGTTCCCAGACGAGTATCCGCGTGCGTGGTATCGGCTCCATCAACAGTGACGTACAGCCCCTCTACGTGGTCGACGGCGTTATTCTGGAGACCAACGCCGAAGGTTACCAGCTCGGTGGCCCGGGTACCAGCCCCCTCTCCAACATCAACCCCAACGACATCGAGTCGATCGACGTCCTGAAGGACGCCGCCAGTGCCGCCATCTACGGATCGCGGGGCTCCAACGGTGTTGTCCTCATCACCACCAAGTCCGGCAACTACAACGCCCCGGCCAACGTGAGCGTAAACCAGTACGTCGGATTCTCCAATCCTACCGCCCAGTACGACTTGCTAAGTGGCCCGGAATACGCCCGTTACTGGAACCAGGCCGTCCTCGCCGGTGGTGACTCCACCAAGATTGCTACGCAGCTTTACGACAACCCCGACGAGGAGCCCGATGCCAACTGGATCGACCTCGTGACCCGCACCGGTTCCGTAGCGGAGACCAACGCCAGCGTCAGCGGCGGTACGTCGGACCTCAGCTACTTCCTCGGTGGCGGTTACCGCGACGAGAAGGGCTGGACGGAAGGTACCAGCCTGCAGCGCTACTCCTTCCGCCTCAACCTCGAGCAGCGCTTCGGTGACAAGTGGACGGTAGGCCTCAACCTCAACCCTACCCGCACGGTCAACAACCGGCAGAACGAGGACAATAACGTAGCCTCGCCCCAGACCTTTGCCTCCCTGTTCTTCCCCAACCTCGACCCCTACGACGAGAACGGCGAAGCAAAAGGTGGCGTACTGAGTACCAGCACCGGCCGCACCCAGTTTGCCGGTAGCCCCCTCATCAACTGGCAGGACCAGGAGATCAGCCTGACCACCAACCAGGTGATCGCCAACATAAACGCTTCGTTCAAGCCCCTGGACAACCTGACCTTCGCTACCCGCTTCGGTACCCAGTTCCTCTCCCTGGAAGATTTCCAGCGCTCCGGCGTCCTCACGACCGACGGCTACGGCTCGGGCGGTACGGGCGGTGCCCAGCAGCAGTCGGTACTCAACTACACTTGGAACAACACGGCGCTGTACAACTTCTCCATCAACACCTCCGAGTTTGAGGTGCTTGCCGGTATCGAGTTGAATCGCCAGACCGAGAACGGCTTCTTCGTCGATGGTAACACCTTCGCCGACGATCGCCTGGCGACCCTCAACTCCGCCGCCGAAATCACCGGCGGTGGTGGCTCGCGTACCGAGTCGAATTTCGTGGGCTACTTCTCCCGCCTCGGTTACGTATTTGACAACCGCCTGTTCGTGAACGTGGTGGCCCGCCTCGACGGTTCCTCGCGCTTCGGTTCGGACAACTACTACGGCTTCTTCCCCGCCGTATCGGCCGCCTACGACTTCTCCAATGACCTCAACACCCCGAGTGTCAGCCAGCTGAAACTTCGTTCCAGCTACGGTAAGACCGGTAACGCCGGCATCGGTAACTTCGCCAGCCGGGGTCTCGTTTCTTTTGGTAACGACTACAACGCCGTTCCCGGCTTCCTGCTGAGCCAGCTCGCCAACACCGAACTGACCTGGGAAACCGCAACCACCTTCGACGTTGCTGTTGACTTCGGTTTCTTCAACGATAAGATCAAGGGCTCGCTGGGCTACTACAACAAGGTAAGCTCCGACCTGCTCCTCGATATCCCCCAGCCCTACACGGCCGGTATCAGCACGGCGGCCCTTACGGCCAACGCCGGTGAGATCGTCAACCAGGGTGTGGAATTCAGCCTCCGCTACAACGCGATCTATCGTCCTGACTTCCAGCTGTCCTTCAACGTGAACGGCGCCACCGTAGATAACAAAGTTACCCAGCTCGTCGACAACAACGGAGACGGTGAGCCCGACGACATCAATCTCGGCAACCAGCTGATCCGCGAAGGCGAGGCCATCGGTTCCTGGTACCTCACCGAGTACGCCGGGGTCAACCCCGACAACGGAGACGCGCTCTTCGTCAACGCGGACGGAGAGATTTCGAAGACCTACCAGCAGGGCAACGCCCGTCAGATCGTTGGTAATCCGCTGCCTGACTTCAGTGGCGGCTTCGGCGGTAACCTGTACTTCAAGGGTGTCGACCTGAGCTTCTTCTTCCAGGCCGCCCTCGGTCACCAGCTGTACCTAAGCGAAGGCCGCTTCTACGCTACCAACATGTCTTCGGTCTACAACCAGGAGCGCGGTCAGCTCAACAGTTGGCGCCCCGACAACCGGATCACCGACATCCCGGAGGCCCGCCAGGTGGGTAACGGCAACCAGCACTCGACCCGTTACCTGTCGGATGCCGACTTCCTGCGCCTGCGTAACGTGCAGCTTGGCTACACCTTCGACGGCCTCAACTCGAACGGTGCTTCTCTGCGGCTCTACGTGAGCGGACAAAACCTGCTGACGTTTACCGACTTCGCCGGCCTCGACCCCGAAGCCAGCGGCCAGGACGTCAACGGTGTTGCCAGCGGTTCGCTGTTCTTCAGCCGCCCGCAGAGCAAGCTGTTCACCTTCGGCCTCAACCTCAACCTCTAACTAGAAAGATTCTTGCTATATGCAAATCCCCAAAATATTCCTACTCACCGGCCTGGTCGTAAGTATGGCCTCGGGCTGTAACGACTTTATCGAACGGCCGACCCCGGCGCAGTCGCTGCCCTCTGACGCGGCTTTCTCCGACGTTCCCGGATTGCAAACTGCCCTGGTAGGTGCCTACGATGCCGTTCAAAACGCCGACTTTGGCGCCGCAGGCATTGCGATGAACTCCAGCATCCTGTCGGACAACGCCGACTGGCGCGGTTCCTTTCCCAGCTACGCGGAAATGTACGAGCGTCAGCTTACGCCCTCCAACGCGGAGGTCAACGGCTTGTGGTACCAGGCTTACCTGGCCATCAACCAGGCTAACCTCGTAATTCGCGGCGTTGAGACCATCGATGATCCCAACCTCACCGAGGACGTGGCGGCGCAGCTGCGGGGCGAAGCCCTGTTTATCCGGGCGTTCTCCCACTTCGAACTCGTGAAGGCCTTTGCACAGCCCTACGGTGCCGACTCCGGTTCCGACCTTGGCGTGCCGGTAATCACCACTCCTACCGCTACCAGCGGTGACATCACCTTCCCCGCCCGCAATACCGTGGCTGAGGTGTACAACGCGGTAATCAGCGATCTGATGACGGCCCAGGACTTGCTGGGACCCGACTACGAATACGGTTTCGCCAGTGGTACCGCCGCTACCGCACTGCTCGCCGACGTGTACTTCCAGCAGCGTAACTACGAGCAGGCCGCCGCGCTTGCCGAGGAAGTAATCAATACCCCGGGCTATTCCCTGACCGACTCTCCCGAGCAGCCCTTTTTCAACGAGGGGACCAGCGAGGAGATCTTCGCGGTAGTTTCCACCGTGCAGGACAACCCCGGCGTCAACGGCTCACTCGCCACCTTCCACAACATCAACGGCCGGGGCGGTGACATCGTAGTTAATCAGGCCCTCCAGAACCAGGGCTACTTCCAGATCATCACCGACGAGGAGATCGCCGCCGCGGGTGGCGACTCGCTGGTCGATCTGCGCCTCGCCCGCCTAGCTGCTCCGAACGCCGCCGGCTTCTACAACGTGGAGAAGTACGACGACTTCGCGAATAACTCCGACGACCTGATCGTGCTGCGCCTCGCCACCTACTACCTCATGCGTGCCGAAGCACTGGTCCGCCTCGAGGGAGTGAACGAGGAAAGCATCGAACTGCTCAACACCATCCGTAACCGTTCGCTCCGTCGGGTCAGTGCCGATGGCACCCCAATGAAGGATGCCGAGCTGTTCAGCTACTCGGAGGACGACTTCGACAGCCCCGAGGAACTCATCGACGCCATTGTCCTCGAACGGTGGGTAGAGCTCGCCTTCGAGCCCAACCGCCTGAACGACCTGAAGCGACTGATGCGCAGCGTACGCGGCCTGCCCTACGATTCGGACAACTTGGTTTTCCCGATCCCCCAGCGGGAGCTCGACGCCAACGACCAGTTGGTACAGAATAGCGGCTACTAGTCCGGCTGTTCACCCGATAAAAACGCCCCGCTTCCGGTCCCGGAAGCGGGGCGTTTTTGATTGTCTATCTTTCATCCCGTTATGCCCAACCGTTTTCGCTCCTCCCGCCACCTTATCGTGCTCGTTGCCTGCCTTGCGCTGTTGGCGCTGGGGGTCTATCAGGCCTATTCCTTTCAGCAAACCGCCGGGGACGGATTTGGCATCAGGCACACTAGCATCACCGTTACGCCCTGGATTTTGCTGCTGTGGATTGTGGGAGCGGTGGGACTTATCGTCGTCTTCCGCCGGCGCGCCTAGTCAGCGGGCGGGGCCGCGGGTGCCGGGGCGTGCGGAATACCGCATAACCCTTTGGCTATAAATTTTGTACTACGTTTGCCCCCGCCTAACCCCCACCCTATGATTACCGTCATCTCCGGTACCAACCGGCCCGAAAGCCGCACCCGCCTGTTTGCCGATTACTTCAGTGCGGCACTGGAAGAGCTCGGTCAGCCGACGCAGTTACTGGACATGGCCGACCTCCACCACGGCTACTTCCACACGGAGATGTACGCGGGCAAGCCCGGCGACCCGCGGCTCGTGGATATTCACCGGCAGTATATTCAGCCGGTCCGGAAATTTGCCGTCTTCGTGCCGGAGTACAACGGGAGCTATCCGGGGGTGCTGAAGCTTTTCCTCGACGGTATCTCCGTGCTCGACTACGCCGGCAACTTCAAGGGCAAGCACGTGGCCCTGGTCGGCCTGGCCTCGGGCCGCGCCGGTAACCTGCGGGGGATGGACCACCTGGCGGACGTATTCGCGCACATGGGGGCCTGGGTCCTGCCCAACCGGCTTCCGATTTCGGGCGTGGAAGGCCTCATTTCATCCGACGAACTCACCGATGCCGATACGAAAAACGCACTTCTCCAACAGGCGGAACAACTAATTGCGTCCTAGAATCGTAACCCTAGAGGAAGCTAATCACCTATGTCTAAGAATCTATTGATTGTCGAGTCTCCCGCGAAAGCGAAGACCATTGAAAAAATACTCGGTAAAGACTATACCGTCAAATCGTCCTTCGGCCACGTACGCGACCTGGACAAGGGAGACGGGGCCGTCGACGTCGACCGCAACTTCGCCACGAAGTACGTCGTCTCCCCCGAGAAGCGTAAGGTGGTGAAGGACCTCAAGGCCGCGGTCAGCAAGGTGGATACCGTGTGGCTCGCAACGGACGAAGACCGGGAAGGAGAGGCCATCAGCTGGCACCTCTGCGAAGTGCTCAAGCTTCCGGTCGATTCCACCAAACGGATCGTTTTCCGGGAGATCACCCCACCTGCGATTCGCGCCGCGATCAACAATCCGCGCACGGTCGACGTGAACCTGGTCAATGCCCAGCAGGCCCGCCGCGTACTGGACCGCCTGGTCGGCTACGAACTGTCGGGCGTACTCTGGAAGAAAGTGAAGTTCGGCCTGAGTGCCGGCCGCGTGCAGTCGGTCACCGTCAAGCTGGTGGTGGAGCGCGAACGGGAGATCATGGGCTTTACCCCCTCTCCCTTCTTCCGGGTCAACGCCATCTTCACGGTGCGCAACGAGCAGGGCCGGGAAGTAGAACTGAAGGCCGAATGCCCTGACCGCTTCGACGACCAGGCCGGCGCCGAAGCCTTCTTAAAGAAGTGCATGGGCGCCGAATTCAGCATCAGCGACATCGAGGTAAAGCCCACCAAGCGCAAGCCCGCCCCGCCCTTCACCACTTCCACCCTCCAGCAGGAGGCCAGCCGCAAGCTGTACATGAACGTGGAGCGGACCATGCGTACCGCCCAGCGCCTCTACGAGGCCGGCCTGATCACCTACATGCGGACCGACAGCATCAGCCTGTCCGAGACCGCCCTGCAGGCCATCGAGCAGGAGGTGACCAAGGAGTACGGCGCCAACTACAGCAAGGTGCGCCGCTACAAGAGCAAAAAGAAGGACGCCCAGGAGGCCCACGAGGCCATCCGCCCCAGCTACGTCGACCGCCACAGCATCAACCAGGGTGACCGCGACGAGCAGCGCCTCTACGAACTGATCTGGAAGCGCACCATGGCGAGCCAGATGGCCGACGCCGAGCTCGAGAAGACGACCGTCAATATCGCGGTGGACAAGGCCCCCGACGCCCGGCTCCGGGCCCAGGGCGAGGTACTTAAATTCGACGGCTTCCTCAAGCTGTACATTGAGAGCAACGACGACGACGAGGAAGACGAGACCACCGACGGCATCCTTCCGCCCCTCTCCCAGGGACAGATCCTGCCCCTCAGCGAGATGACGGCCACCCAGCGGTTCACCCGTCCGCCGACCCGCTACACCGAGGCCAGCCTGGTGAAGAAACTCGAGGAGCTCGGTATCGGCCGCCCGTCCACCTACGCGCCCACCGTTTCCAAGATCATGGACCCCAAGCGCGGTTACGTGACCCGCGAGAACCGCGACGGAGAGGAGCGCGCCTACGCCGTACTGACCCTGAAGGACGACTCCATTACCGAGGAGAGCAAGACGGAGGTCACCGGTACCGTGAAGAACCGCCTCTTCGCCAGCGACATCGGCATGGCGGTGAGCGACTTCCTGGACGAGCACTTCGAGGACGTCATGAACTACCAGTTCACCGCCGAGATCGAGGACAAGTTTGACGAGGTGGCCGACGGCCACGTCACCTGGACCCAGATGCTGGAGGACTTTTATCTCCCCTTCCACGAAATTGTGGACGAAACTACCGAAAGCGCCGAGCGCGTAACGGGCGAACGCATTCTGGGCAATGACCCCGCTACCGGCAAGACCATCCTTGTACGGCTGAGCCGCAACGGCCCGGTGATCCAGCTGGGCGCCCCCGACGAGTTGGTCCCCGACGAAAAGCCCCGCTACGCCAACCTGCCCGCCGGGGTAAGTATGGAAGAGATCGAGCTGGAGCAGGCCCTGCCCCTCTTCGACCTACCGAAGGTGCTCGGTGAGATCGACGGCCGGGAAACCGTCGTCGGTATAGGCCGCTTCGGGCCGTACATCCGCTGGGGGGACGACTTCATCAGCCTGCCCAAAGGAGACGATCCCCACTCCGCCACCCTGGCCGACGCTAAGGTGCTGGTAGCCGCCAAGAAGAAGGCGGACGAGCCGGTGATGACCTACAAAGGACAGCCCGTCACCCAGGGGGCGGGACGTTTCGGGCCCTTCCTGAAGTGGAACGGCATGTTCGTCAACATCCCGAAGCGCTACGACCCCGATAACCTCAAGAAGGACGAGATGACCGAGCTCATCCAGGCCAAGGAGGAAAAGGAGGCCAACCGTTACATCCAGCGCTTCGAAGCGGACAAGATCGACGTCGAGCAGGGCCGCTGGGGCCCCTTCATCCGCTTCAAGAAGAAGTCGCTGAAGCTGCCCACCGTGGACGGCAAGAAGATGTCCCGCGAGCAGGCTGCCGAGCTTTCCCTGGAAGAAGTAAAGGCGATCATTGAAGACCAGGTGCCCAACGCGTTTAAGACAAAGGCCAAGAAGGCTCCGGCGAAGAAGAAGCCGGCCGCCAAGAAAAAGGCCCCCGCGAAGAAGAAGACTGCCGCGCGGAAGAAGTGATGATTACCCCCCGCCGGTCGGCCTCGGTCCGGCGGGGTATATTGTGGCCATGGCAGACGACAATAAAAAGCAACAGGGTAACCAATTGAGTATTGACCTCCCCGAGGACATTGCCGAGGGGGTGTACTCCAACCTGGCGATTATCACCCACTCCAGTTCTGAATTCGTGGTGGATTTCGTGCGCATCGTACCCAATGCCCCCAAGGCAAAGGTGAAGAGCCGCGTGATCCTCACGCCCGAGCACGCCAAGCGGCTGTTGGCGGCCCTGGCCGATAACGTGCAGAAGTACGAGCGGCAATTCGGCGCCATCAATAATAGCGGCGGAAACAACGGTCCGCAGTTCCCGCCCACTTCTTTCACGCCGACGGCCCAGGCCTGATGCACGAAAGGGGAGAATTTCTTAGCCAGAACTTTTGTGCTCCCGCGGGTAATTGTATATTTGCAGCCGCTTAGCTTTACAGGGTCGATTAGCTCAGTTGGTTTAGAGCGTTGCATTGACATTGCAGAGGTCACTGGTTCGAATCCAGTATCGACCACCCGCAGCTGATCACCGGATAGCTGCAAAGAAGAGTTCGGGATGTGGCGCAGCCCGGTAGCGCACACGCCTGGGGGGCGTGGGGCCGCTGGTTCGAATCCAGTCATCCCGACACTACGTGAGAAGGTCAACCTGCTGGTCAGGTTGGCCTTCCTCATTTACGGAAACCTCCATCTTGCTTATTATCAGCTAGTTAGGCCGATTTAGGATCCGAAATTCCGGAATTCTTGCGGAACGCAGCGACGAAAAGTGTCCTTGCTATCCACTTTCCACCCGCCTATCTTTGTCGTCCCGAGCATCCTACTTACCAGCATTACGACACGACCGTTCTTAAGCATTACCCAGCCGGCTGACCCCCGGAACCGCTTTCGTAACCGTTAAACACGCTGAACCCATGGTCGAGGACGAACTCATCTGAACCCACACTACCCTACCCCGCTTACCGCGTTACGCGCCTTTGGCATACGTATCGGTTGCATTTTGCCACAAAATGTTCCCTATCTTGGGCGCGTATGAACGAGCACCTAGATCCGACCGCCGCCCACCTGTCCCCCGAGGATGGAGCGATGGAGCGCGCCCTGCGCCCCGACAGCCTCAGTGAATTTAGTGGCCAGCCCAAGATCGTGGACAACCTTAAGGTGTTCATTCAGGCGGCCGTCCAGCGGGGCGACTCGCTGGATCACGTACTCCTACACGGCCCCCCGGGCCTGGGCAAGACCACGCTGAGCCACATCATCGCTAACGAGCTGGGCGCTGAGCTCCGCCTCACCAGCGGCCCCGTACTGGAGAAGCCCGGCGACCTGGCCGGCCTGCTCACGAACCTCAATGAAGGCGACGTGCTCTTCATCGACGAGATCCACCGCCTGAATAACGTGGTCGAGGAGTACCTCTACTCGGCCATGGAAGACTACCGCATCGACATCATGATCGACAGCGGACCGAATGCGCGGTCCGTACAGATCTCGCTGAACCCCTTTACCCTGGTGGGGGCTACGACCCGAATGGGCTTGCTTACCGCCCCCATGCGTGCGCGGTTCGGCATCAATTGCCTGCTCGACTACTACGACACCCAGACCCTCGTCAAGATCATCCACCGCTCCTGCGAGATCATGCATGTGCCGATTACCGATGCCGGCGCCGAGGAGATCGCCCGCCGCAGCCGGGGTACTCCGCGTATCGCCAATGCCTTGCTGCGTCGCATCCGTGACTTCGCCCAGGTGAAGGGCAACGGCACCATCGACAAGGAGATCGCCGACTACGGTCTGGCCGCCCTCAACGTCGACGAGGGCGGCCTCGACGAAATGGACAACAAGATTCTCGACGCCATCATCCACAAGTTCAAGGGTGGCCCGGTGGGTCTCTCGACAATCGCTACGGCCGTAGGCGAGGAAACGGGTACCATCGAAGAAGTCCACGAACCCTTCCTCATCATGGAGGGCTACCTCATGCGTACCCCCCGGGGCCGGCAGGCTACGGAGAAGGCGTACTACCACATCGGGGCTACTCCTCCGGGTAGCGCGGGTACGCTGTTTGAGTTTTAGGTCGCTTCCCCCAACATTGCGGATTCTGGTTGCCGCCCTTTTATGGGGGGTAAACCCTACTGTGCGCTAATCGTGGCCTACTCGCGGCCGGTCGACTAGTCGACCGGCCACTTACCGTACGTACCAGTTTCGAAAAATTAACGCACAGTTAACACGGTTCGAACTCGTATGTCGCGATATAGACCTTCGGTCGATTCAGAAATAAGCCGTCTATTCCAGGACGCGTAGGGCTACTGACCCCGCGCCTCACCAACCGTCCCGGATCATGCTCCGGTAGGCCGGCCAAACACCGCGATGGATTCAATTCACATGCAGACCGCCAGGTGCCCCGGGCTATCCCAGCTGGGTTTCCAGGTACAGGTAAGTGGGGCCGTAATTACTCCAGCAGGCCAATCGCCTCAGCGTAGCCTTATCGGTGCTCCCCATCTTGCGGAGCGCCACTATTCCTCTTCGGATACCACCTGAGCAGCGGCCTTCACCGTATCAACGGCTTGCTGCACCCGGTGAGTAGCTTCGTCCACGGCCTGGTCGATACGCTCGGTGGCTTGGTTAAGCAGGGAGGGAGCGGCCGTCCGCTGCTTCTTGGGTACGTGCACCTCATTGGCCAGGACCTGGCTAAAGGCGGTAAAGTTGGCTACGATGTCGCCGGGCGCGGCGGACTTAAGCGACTTGCGGTCCGCCTTCGCCTGCTTCTTGCCCGACCGGATCGCCTCGGCGGCGGCCTTCAGCTTCGCCTCTTCCTCGGGGCTCAGGTTGCGGCCGGACATCTCGGCGGCGATCTTGGCGCGGGCGGCTTCCTTTGCCTGCCGCTCGGCGGCCTTACGCGCCTGCTTCTCGGCGCGCTTCTTGTCCTTCTCGATGCGGGCCTCCAGCATGGTCTGGGTCTTCACCATGTCGGACAGCTTCTCGTTCTTGCTGTTGATCCGGCTCTCGATCATGATGATCTTGGCTTGGCGGATCTGGGCTTCGAGTTGACCATCGGTCCGCTCGATGCGGCGCTTTTCGAATTTCAGGTCCTCCTGGTCGCGACCGATACTCTTGCGCATACGCTCCATGGCCTTCATCAGCCCCTGGTAGCGGGCCTCGTTTCGACCGAGTGCTCCGCCGGCGGCGCCCGACTTATCTCCCCCACCCTGTCCGCGCTTTTCCTTCACGGATTTGAACGCGGCATCGATACGGCCGTAGATCTTTTCGCGGTCTTCCTTGGTGAACTTCACGCCGTGAAACTTGCGCTGCACTTCACGGAGCTCCTGGAATACCTTATTCAGGTGGGTGCCCTCCACAATACGGGCCTCGAGGTCGGCCAACAGCTTGCCGAACTTCTCCATCTGCTTGGCGGACTCGGCCTCGTACTGCTTGTTGACCTCCTGCCGCAGCTCCTTCAGGCGGGCGAACACGGCGTCGGACCGCTTGCGCAGCTCGTTGCCCTGTTCGCGCAACAGGGTCTTGTCTTGCAGCTGCGATTGCACCTTCTGCCAGAAGGCCTTGGCCTGGTTCCAGAGGTCGCTGCTGTAGGCACCGGCCCGCTCGATCCGATCCTCGATCTCGGCGATCTCGCTACGGTAATTCTCGGCCAGCTTCTCGCTCAGCACGTGGAAGTGCCACTCGGTCTGGGCGCGGACGATCATGTCGGTCTGTTCGGCGCGCAGGTCGTCGGGCAGCAGCGATTCGGTGACGCTGAGTTCGCGGGCGATGACGCGGTCGGGCTCGGGCAATTCGGCCTCCGCTTCCTTGCGCCATTTTTCCATGAAGGCGGTATAGACCTCGTCGGTCACGACCTTCTCGGGGAAAGTCTCGATGCGCACGATGTTATCGGCTACCTGGAGCTCGATCGTGATCAGTACGCGTTTTTCCTGGGCGTCACGCCCCCAGACGGCAATTCGGTTTCGCATGGCGGTGGTCTATCGTAGCCGGCGCGGCCGCGGGTGCGGCGGGTCACGCGTCGGGTGGTATGCATTGGTTCAAGTCAGCAATGCGCTAACTTACTAATTATAATGGCGCGTTGAATCAGGCGGTCACCCGCTGGCCAACGAGCTTGTGCTCAAGAAGGTATTCGGCAATCTGGACGGCATTCGTGGCGGCTCCCTTGCGCAGGTTGTCGGCCACGATCCAGAGGTTGAGGCCGTTTTCGATGCTCTCGTCGCGGCGGATGCGGCCCACGAATACTTCGTCGCGGTGCTTGGCCAGTAACGGCATGGGGTAGCTGTTAGTTTTGGGATCGTCCTGCAGCACCACGCCGGGGACGCTACCGAGCAGCTCCCGCACCTTCTCTACCGTGAAGGGACGCTCGAATTCGACGTTCACGCTTTCGCTGTGGCCGCCGTGCACGGGTACCCGCACCGCAGTAGCGGTTACAGCGAGGTTGGGCGCACCGAGGATTTTGCGGGTCTCGTGGACGAGCTTCATCTCCTCCTTGGTGTAGTCGTTGTCGAGAAAGACGTCGCAGTGCGGAATGCAGTTCTCGAAGATCGGGTAGTGGTACGCCGGTTCCTCGCTCTTGCCGCCGTCGCGCTCCGTTTCGTACTGCTTGACGGCCTTGACACCGGTACCGGTGAAGGACTGGTACGTGGAGATGACGAGGCGCTTGATGCCGAAGGCCTTATGGAGGGGGGCCAGGGCCACGACCATCTGGATCGTGGAGCAATTAGGGTTCGCGATGATGCGGTCCGCGGGGGTAAGCTCGTCGGCGTTCACTTCGGGAACCACGAGCTTTTTATCGGGGTCCATGCGCCAAGCGCTGCTGTTGTCGATGACGGTGGTGCCCACTTCCGCGAAGCGCGGTGCCCACTCGAGGCTGGTGCTGCCGCCGGCCGAGAAGATGGCGATGTCGCATCGGGCATCCACTGCGTCCTGCAGGGAGACCACGGTATAGTTCTTTCCCCGGTACTCGATCTGCTTGCCGACCGAGCGCTCGGAAGCGACGGGAAGCAGCTCGGTAATGGGGAAATCGTGTTCCTTAAGTACTTCGAACATGACGCCTCCGACCAGGCCGGTAGCGCCGACAACGGCAACTTTCATCGTAGTATGATTTTTGGGGACAACGAAGATAGGGTTTCCCGCCGGTTGGCTCCCTCCTTGGGGAACTACACCGCACCCGCGCACCGCAGGCCTACCTGTATACGCACGCGTACCATAGTTCGGATGTATGCGCCGACCGTCGTCCGGTCGAGGTGATCGCCCGTACTCCCGAAAAATGGCTACCGGTATTCTGAAAGCGGTGGATGTAGGTCAGTTCCTCGCCGAAGCGGGTACAAGCGTGGGGCGGCGGCGGGCCGGTCTATCCCGGGGTTGGTCAGAGCCGGTTGCCCTCTCCGGGGAACGCGACCTTGGGCTCGAAGGCCAGTGCCTCCTCGGTGGTCATGTATCCGTAGGCGATGATGATGACGGTATCGCCCACCTGGCAACGCCGCGCGGCGGCTCCGTTGAGGCAGATGATGCCGGACCCCTCCTCACCGCGGATGGTGTAGGTTTCTATGCGCTCGCCGTTGTTGTTGTTGACGATCTGCACCTTCTCGCCCTCAATGATGCCGGCCGCGTCGAGCAGCTGGCCGTCGATGGTGATGCTGCCGACGTAGTTGAGGTTGGCCTCGGTTACGGTAGCACGGTGAATCTTTCCTTTGAAACGTTGGATGAGCATAATCGGAATAAAGTGGTGGGGCGGGAAATACGTCCGGCAATCAAACGCGCCGGGGTGGTCAAGGGTTGGGCGGGCGCAGGGTACGGTTGTCGATGAGGCGCACCGATCCGGCGTGGACGGCGGTGGCGGCGACCACTTCGCGGGCGGGCGCGCCGTCCTGGTACGGCAGCAGGGTGTCGCCGTCGACCACCTCCACGTATTCGGGTTCCAGGAGGGGGTGGGCACGCAGGGCGGCGAGGGCCAGGCGTTCCAGCTCCCGGGCGGGCCAGCCGCAGTTCAGGCCCGTTACGATGCCCGCCAGCTGCCGGTTGATGACGGTGGCGGCGCGGCGTTCGGCCTCCCCCAGTCGGCGGTTGCGGGAGCTGAGGGCCAGCCCGTCGGCTTCGCGGACGGTCTCCACCGTCTCCACGGCCACCTCCAGGCCGAGTTGCCCGATCATGTGCCGTATCACGGCCACCTGCTGGTAGTCTTTCTGGCCTAGGAAAAGCACATGGGGACGCACGATATCGAGCAGGCGACTGACCACCTGTACGACGCCTTCGAAGTGCCCGGGGCGGTGGGCGCCTTCCAGACGAGTGGTCAGGGCGCCGTACTCCAGGTCCGCGGCGGCGGAAGGGGCGGCGGTGCCTGCGGGATAGACGTCTTCTATTGTAGGCCGGTACAGGTGGGTACAGCCCGCGTCGCGGAGCAACTCGGCATCGGCCTCCGGTGTGCGGGGATAAGCGTCGAGATCGGAACCGTCGTTAAACTGGGTAGGGTTGACGAAGACGCTGACCACGGTGCGGTCACAACTCGCCACGCTGGACGCTACCAAGCTTGCGTGCCCCGCGTGCAGGGCGCCCATGGTGGGCACGAAACCTACGCGGTGGCCGGCGGATCGCTCGGCGGCGAGGGCGGTGGAAAGCTCGGATGCGGTGGTAAAGATCAGCAAATACCGATGGGATTGGGCGGGCGGACGGGCCGCTAAGGGCGGCCGAAGATAGGGGGTATCGGCAATATTTTGTAACTTTGCCACTCTTGGGGCCGCGCGAGGGCTCCCGTGCCGCGCTGCAATGGCAGTCGGGCTCGTCAATAACCTGTAACGCGATCATAGATATGAGCAAAACTAAGGTGCTGATTGTTACCCAGGAAATGGATCCCTACACGGAGCTGACAGAAATTGCCACTACCGTCCGGGCCCTGGCCCCCTACCTCCAGAAAAACCAGATGGAAATCCGTGTGCTGATGCCACGTTACGGAACCATCAACGAGCGCCGCCACCGGCTGCACGAGGTCGTCCGCCTCTCGGGCATGAATATCATCGTCGACGACGACGACTACCCCCTCATCATTAAAGTAGCCTCCCTGCCCGACAAGGGCGTACGTATGCAGGTTTACTTCCTTGACAACGAAGACTTCTTCAAGCGCAAGTTCGTCCACGTCGACAAGCAGGGCAATCCCTTCGACGACAACGCCGACCGCGCGGTCTTCTTCAGCAAGGGCGTGATCGAGACGGTCCGTAAGTTCGGCTGGCCGCCCGACATCATCCACGTACACGGTTGGATGACGAGCCTCATTCCCTTCTACCTGCGTACCGCCTACAAAAACGAGCCGCTGTTCAAGAACAGCAAGATCGTTTACAGCCTCTACCAGAGCGGGCCCGAGAAGCACATCACGGACGACTTCGCCATGAAGGCCAGCATCAATGCCCTGAGTGAAGAAGATCTCGCCCCCTACCTGGAAGACGGCAAGCCCGCCCTGCACCGCGGGGCCATCAAGTACAGCGATGCCGTTATCCGGGGCAGCGAGGAACTCGACGATACCCTGGCTACCGCCCTGGCGCAGGCCGATATCCCCGTACTGAATGTACAGGGAAGCGAAGCCCCCCAGGCGAGTGTGGAGTTCTACCGCGAGCTCTTGGCCGCGGAGGTAGAGAAGTAGCAACCAACCTTACCTACCGCCCGCCCCCTCCCTACAGCAGAACCACGAGTCCTTCCCCTTTGTCCGGGGAAGGACTCGTTTACTTTTCCCCCGCTCATCCACTGACCGTCCCCTACGTTATATCAGTCTTAGACGCTACCAGATGAAAGTACTTTGCGCCCTAGCGCTGCCCCTCCTGTTGCTGGCCTGTACCGACCCCATTACCGTGGGATCCGAATTGCTTGTCACCGACCGCGCCACGGTGGGCGAAATCACCGATATCCCGTTCACTACCCGGGTCGTTACGGAAGATAGCCTGCTGGCCTACGACGGCACCGTGTCGTACGTCCCGCCTTCCCCCTTCACCTTTGGAAGCCTGCAGGATCCGGAGTTCGGAACCACCCGACACGGTGTTTACCTGACGCCGCGGCTCCCGCGCAACGCCAGCCAGCTGCCGGTCGTCCCCCCTTACGCCAGACTGGTTAACGTGACGATCGATTCGGCCGTCGTAATCCTGCCCATCGACACGGTCCGCGGCTTCTACGGCCCCGGACGCGAATTTCCGGTCCGGGCCACGCAGATCAGCGAAGCGGTGAGCTTCACCGAACGCTTTTACAACACGATCTTCTTGCCCACCGGGCAAACCAACGTAGCAGCGAATGCCACCTTCAGCGCCACGGCGACCCCTACCCTGGTACGCGACACCGCCATCACCAAGCCAGAGCTGTTGCGCCCCCACGCGCGCATCCGCCTGAGCGACGACTTTGCCCGGCAAATCGGGGCTCTCGGTCCGGAGAACTATGCGTTCGACTCCACCTTCCGCGACGCCTTCGCCGGACTCTACCTGGCACCGGACGGCCCCAGCAACTCGCTGGTGACCTTCGCCCCCACGGAGGGGCAAAACGAGACCCCCTACAGCGGCTTTAATTTCTATTACCGGGACTCCACCGGGCGGGCGGCCGTTTACCGGATCGGTTTTCTGCAGGCCCTGCCCGCCAACTCGTACGACTTTGACGGCTCACTCGCCGGGACCCTACTCGATTCCACGACCAGCAATACCCTGGTGGCGGTAGCCGGACAGAGTGGCCTGATGACCGAGATCAATCTTGGTGACATCAGCGAGCTGCGCGGCCGCGTCATCAACCGGGCCGAACTGGAAATTCCCGTTGCCGACGTGGAGGGCGTTTCCTATACCGATTACCCCCTGCCCACCCGGCTGGAACTCTTCTACCGGGCTACCCCGGACGGCCCCCTGCTGAGTATTGCCGACCGCCTCGAGCTCGCCCGCACACGGGCTATCCCAGCCAACATTTTGTTCTTCATGGGCGGTCAGCTACGGACCGAGGACAACATCCGTTTGTACTCGCCGGCCTTCTCCATCCACCTGCAACGCATTCTCGACGGTGAAGCACCGCCGCAGCTTTACCTCCGGGTCTCGCCACTGGACAATACCGAGGTACGTGCCGCACGGGCATTTCTTAACGGCCCGGCTGCGGCGACCAACCCCGCGCGCATCCGCGTCACCTACACTGATCTGGATTAGGGGAAGGCAACTTCTGCGTGTTACTCCCGTTAAACCTTGTGGAAACGCTACCGTCGTGTCCCGTTTTACCTATCCGTGTGCCTTTATGGCGCGACCCTGTTACCTAACACTAACCTATTAAATTTATATACGCTATGTGCGGAATCGTTGGATATATTGGACACCGCCAGGCCGATGCCCTTATTATCAAGGGGCTTGAGCGCCTGGAATACCGGGGCTACGATAGCGCCGGTATCGCCATACTCAACGACCACCTGTCCGTTTGGAAGAAAAAGGGGAAAGTATCTGCGCTGCGCAAGGAAATTGCGCGGAACGATACCACGGGCACCGTGGGGATCGGCCATACCCGATGGGCCACCCACGGAGAACCCAACGACGTCAACGCTCACCCCCACACCGGCGGTAACGGCCGGCTAGCCCTGGTCCACAACGGAATCATCGAAAACTACGCCGTACTCAAGAATGCCCTGGAGGCCGAAGGCCACGTCTTCTCGAGTGAAACGGATACCGAGGTACTCGTCCACCTGATCGAGGAGATCCAGGACGAGGGTCAGCTTGCCCTGGAAGAAGCGGTCCGCCTTGCCCTTACCCGGGTCGAGGGCGCCTACGCCATCGCCGTAGTCGATAGCCAGAACCCCAACGTACTGGTGGGCGCGCGCAAGGCGAGCCCGCTGGTGGTTGGTATTGGCGAGGGAGAGTTTTTCATCGGCTCCGACGCTTCTCCTTTCCTCGACAGCACCCGCCGCGTAGTGTACCTGGACGACAACCAGATCGCCAGCATTACCCTGGAAGAGGGACTGGTGATCAAGAACACGAAGAACGAAAACCAACCTCCCTTCATTCAGGAACTGGACATGCAGATCGAAGCGCTCGAAAAGAACGGCTTCGATCACTTCATGCTCAAAGAGATCCACGAGCAGCCGATCACGGTGTTCGACGCGATGCGCGGACGGATCAGCAGCAAGGACAACCGGGTCACCCTCCGTGGAATGGAGGAGTACGCAAACCGATTCGTTCGGGCTAACCGCATCATCATCGTAGCCTGCGGAACGAGCTACCACTCGGGCCTCATCGGGGAATACCTCATCGAGGATCTCGCGCGTATCCCGGTAGAGGTAGAGTACGCCAGTGAGTTCCGTTACCGCAACCCCATTCTCAACGAGCGCGACATCGTGATCGCCCTGAGCCAGAGCGGGGAAACGGCAGATACCCTGGCTGCCCTCGAACTCGCCAAGAGCAAGGGTGCCATGATCTATGGCATCGTAAACGCCGTCGGCAGCAGTATCGCCCGCCTTACCGACGCGGGCAGCTACATCCACGCCGGTCCCGAGATCGGGGTGGCCAGTACCAAGGCCTTCACCGGACAGGTGACGGTGCTCACGCTGCTGGCCCTCAGCCTGGCCGAAAAACTGAGTACGATCAGCACCACGACGCTGCATACGCTCACCGCGGAACTGGAACGTATCCCCGACAAGATCCGCCAGTGCCTCAAGGCGGACGAGCATATCCGCTACATCGCCAAAGAGATCAAGCACCACCACAACGCCCTTTACCTGGGACGCGGCTATAATTTCCCCGTAGCCCTGGAAGGTGCCCTGAAGCTCAAGGAAATCAGCTACATTCACGCCGAAGGCTACCCGGCCGCGGAAATGAAGCACGGCCCCATCGCTCTGATCGACGAAACCATGCCCGTGATCGTCACCGCGACGAATCGCTCGGCGTACGAGAAGATTATCAGCAACGTGCAGGAAGTTCTCGCCCGCAAGGGAGTAGTGATCGCGGTCGTACCGGAAGGCGAAACGGCGATCAGTTCCATGGCCCACCACGTCATCGAGATCCCCAATACCGAAGAACAGCTCTCTCCCCTTCTGTCGGTCATCCCCCTGCAGTTGCTCAGCTACCATATCGCCGTCGAACTGGGCCGTAACGTCGACCAGCCCCGCAACCTGGCTAAATCCGTAACCGTAGAGTAGACCACTCACCCAACACAAGAAAACTTACCCTCCATGGAATGGGACATTGAATACAACACCAGCAACGCCGAGCTGATCTACAGCGAATACGGCCGGACCGTACAGGAATTGCTTCAGAAAGCAAACGAGATCGAGGACGAGGCCGACCGCCAGGCCTACGTCGAGCGCGTCATTAAGCTGATGCTCCAGATGCAGCCCAGCGTAAAGCAGCAGGAGAACTACGAGGAGCGCCTCTGGAAGCATGCGTTCCGCATTGCGGGTGGCCACCTCAACGTCACGGTGCCCGAAGGCATCAACGCCACCCCCGATCCCGAAGGCGTCAGCCCGGAGCCCCTGCCCTACCCCGACAGCCACAAGCGCATGCTGCACTACGGCAAGAACGTCCTGGCGCTGATCGAACAGGGCAAAGCCATGGAAGACGGCCCGGAGCGTGACCTGGTCACCTACACCGCCGCCTACTACATGAAGGTGGCGCTGACCGACTGGCGGGACGGCAAATTCTACAACGAGGACATGATCCGTAAGGACCTCTACGAACTTAGCGATAAGACGTTGGTCCTACCCAAGGACGCCAAGATCGGCGAACCGTCCGGCAACCAGCCCTCCCAGGATACAGGTACCCGGCGCAAGAAGAAGAAAAAGAAAGGCGGCGGCGGTGGCGGCGGCGGTGGTAACCGCAGCCGGAACTCCGGCCGCAGTCGCGGTCGCCGACGGCGCTAGCTAGCGTCCCGACTACTCCGCGCCGCAACGCAAAAAGCCCCGCTACGTGATCGTAGCGGGGCTTTTTTGTTGGGCCGCAAAAACGGCCGGAGCGGCGGCGAAGCAGAACGCGCGAACGGTACTAGCCGAGGCGGTTAACGTGCATGGCCAGTCCGGACTTCAGGTTGTCGGCCTTGTTCTGGTGCCAGAGGTTGCGCTTGGCGAGACGATCGATCATGCTGAACAGCTTGGGGAGCTGCTTCTCGGCCTCGGAACGGTCCTCGAGGTCACGGAGCTTACGGATGGCCGTACGCGCGGATTTCTTGTAGTAGCGGTTGTGGAGGCGCTTGCGTTCGTCCTGCCGGATCCGCTTCTTTGCTGATTTGTGGTGTGCCATGTTATTATATTTTTATCGTGGTTCGGCTCCGCCGCGAGGATAGAGCTCAATTAGTCCGCAAAAGTACGACTTATCCCGAGATTTACCAACTGTAGCTCACCCGAAAATTCAGGCTCCGCCCCGGAGCGTCGGCAAAGTACCGCTGTCGGTCGAGGTAATCGCGGTAAGCTTGGTTCAGCAGGTTTTCTACCTCAAGTTCCAGGTGGAGTTCCCGATCGCCCAGGGCCACGGTCCGACTGGCACCTACCCCGACAATCGCGTAGCCCGGCGGTGGCGGAAGGAAATCCTGCTCGGGTACCGTGCGCTGCTGCCGCGCTACGGCGAGTACCGAGGCCCGCGCTACCCACGCCCCCGAAAGATTGTACGCCAGGGAGGTCCGCCAGTTGGGGGGCGGCATGAAGACCAGCGGCGTACCGTCCGTAAGATTGTTGCCCCGCACCACGGCGGCGGCGGTTTCCAGGTCGAGCGCGCCAAGCTGGGCCAGGACGCTGAGTTTACCGCCGGAGAGGTCCGCATCGACACCCCGATACGTAAAGACCGGGAAGGCCCCGCGGATCGTCTGTCGGAATTCCTGCTCGGGCTCCAGGTTAATGAAGTTGTTGACCCGCTGGTAGAAAAGTCCGCCGGTAACCGTAAGGCTACCGTCACGGCTGCCGTAGGTCAGGTCCACGGAGCTTTTCGCGGAGTGCTCGGGTAGCAGGCTACGGTCGCCCTCCTCTATACCACTCACGCCCTGGTGCAGTCCCTGACTGTACAGCTCGTTGATCTGGGGAGCCCGCTGCCGGTAGGTAAAATCCGCGTCCGCACTCCAGCGCTGCCCGAATTTGATACTGCCGCCCGCGCTGCCTCCGACGGTCGTGTAGTGATGGGTGTATCGCAGGATTCGTCGCGGCAGGTCGCGGCTGATCGTAACGGCTTCGTAGTACTGGTGGTCGGCCCGGAGGCCCACGTGGTAGCGCACCCGCTCGGGCTTCACGTGGTAGGTGACGTATCCCCCGGCCCGGTTGCCCAGGTAATCCGGAATCAGCGGCAGCACACCGGTCCCCGGCTGGTTGGTATTGTCGACGTTCTCGAGCTGTACACCTGCCTCCACGCTTCGTTGTCCACCCAGGCGCCGCTGGTAGCGCCCCTCGAGCGTATGGCTCACCTGTAGCAGCTGCAGGGCGGCCTGGTCGTCGTCGCCCCGGCGCACGTCGAACTCCTTGCGGTCGTCCACCTGCCCTCCGTACTGCAGGGTGTAAGTAGTACGGTCAGAAGGTGCGTAGCTCAGCTCAGCCTTGAGCAGGTGGTGGGTCACGCGTTGGCGCGGCGAGTTGATGCCGTAGCTGAAACTGGATTCGGTGAAGAAGGGACGCTCGCGTCCAATAGCCTCCTCCAGGTCGCTGAGGTTGCCGATGTGTGACCCGCGCAGTACACCTACCTCGGCGTTAAAGAGGCTGTAGTAGAGACGGGTCGTCAACGCCGGCGAAAGGAACTTGGCCAGCTGAACGGCCACGTCACCCTCCCGCTGTCCGGTATTCGTCAGGTAATAGTCGGGTGCCCGGCGGTCTCCGATGGCCTTCAGACTGCCGCTGAGCCGGTAGGCAACAAAGGCCGTATCGGTCAGCCGCGCATTCAGGGTATGACCCCACCCGTTGGTACGCAGGCCGTACGCCAGCTTACCGCCGGGTTGGCTACGCGGCGTGAGCGGGGAGGGCTCCACCAGGACAGTAGGGCCCAGGGTGCTGCCGCCGTACCGCAGTGCGTCCACCCCCTCAACCACCCGCACATAGGCCGCTACCCAGGGGTCGATCTCGGGAGCGTGGTCGTTCCCCCACTGCTGTCCGGCCTGGGCGATGCCGTTGTTCTGAATACTCAGGCGGTTCCCGTAGAGACCGTCGAAGACCGGTTTGTTGGCGGAGGTACCGGTGCGCAGGCTGCTTACGCCCGTGATCCGCTCCAGTACCAGCCCCAGCTGCCGGTCCGCTTCCCGGTCCAGCCGCTCCTCGTAAGAAACGGCCGCCCCGCTGGCGGATACAGTGACGGTCTCCGTGTAGTTATCGTGGTGGTGGAGGTAAACCGTCAGGCTGGTATCCCTCCGCAGATCTACCGTCACGACCTTCGGATCACAGCCGATGTGGCTGAACCGAAGGTCATAGGTACCGGCGCAGAGGTCCCCGATCACGAAATTCCCGTTCTCATCAGCCTGCGCGCCGCGTTCCGCCTCGATTACGTATACACTCGCGAAGGACAGCTCCGTGCGGTCGTGTTCGTCGAGCATGGTTCCCGCAACCTGCAGGCTGCAGGACTGGGCGCGGACGCAGGTGCCGTGCACAGCGACGAGAAAGAAAGCGAGCAGGATGATACGGACCATAGACCTAGTTTCCGACAGAGACCGGGAAGGTAACGGCAATATCCGTTTCTCCCCCCGCACCGGTCGGATCGGAGATCGTTGCACCGGCCGCCTTGTTGGGCTCGTGGCGCAGAATGATCTGCAGCCCGCCACTGGAAACGGCGCCGGTCTCCATCTCGGTCAGTAGACCGACCGGATTTCCGTCGTTGTCGCTGTCCGCGTAGGCCACCGTGACGTCTAGTCCTCCCGACGGTACAAAGAAGAATTGATGGTCTTCATCTTCGGCCGAGATCTCGGCGGTGATGTCTTCCGGATCACTCGGGTCCGAAGCGTTCGTGAGGCTGAGGGTACCGAGGTAGCTGGTATTGGCCATCAGGTCACCGGTAATATCGGTAGTAGCCATCTCCGGTCCGTCACCGTCGGGGTCGGAGAAGCGGAAGGTGACCGTCTCCCCATTGTCCACCGGGGTGAGCACGTAGACCAGGTCGGTGATGACCTCCTCCTCGTTTTCGATCACGGGATCGTCTTTGTCTCCGCAGGAGGTGAACAGAAGAAGTAAGAGAGGCAGTAGAGAGAGTAAGCGGGCCATGGGCTGGTTTTCTGGGTTAGTTAAAAAGCGTACGGCAAAGATAGCCACGCATTCCTTACTGCAACACCGTAGCGTTAATAAATGATCGTGCAAGGTGGGAATACTTCTGCCCGAAGTGCCGTAGTCGCCGGGCTGGAGCGCTCCGGCGGCCTACCGCAGGAAGCGCGCCCCAGCCTGCCGGAAGGGTACCGGGTGCAGGACTTCAACAGTACCGTGGCGGGCTTTTTCCGGAACTGTTCGGAGAACTCGGACGTAACAAAAAAGCCCCCGTGCACGGCGGCACGGGGGCAATACGGGTCATGTATATTGCGGAGACTGCCCGGGGGCGGCCTAGCATATAAAACGGTTCTTTAGTTCTTGGCCAGGCGGTCCATCACCTCACCCAGCTCGCGGATGATCTGTTCGCCGTTGGGGTCCTCTACCAGGGCGGTCATGATGTAGTTGCGCTGCGGTCCCTGCACCAGCGCACAGTCGGCGTGGTAGACGCTCCAGCTGCCCGACTTGCGGTACACCTTGGCCTGGGGAGCTACGCGATCGAGGGTGTTGACGAACTTATGGTGCAGCTCGGGGTCGACCAGGTAGCTCATCATCTTTTCGCTGCTCTTGGGACTTACGAGACGGCCGTTGGCCAGCAGGTAAAAGTACCGGCAAATCTGCTCGGTAGTGGCGGCGTGGCTGATGCCCTTCATCGGATCGGGGTAGCGGCGGCCGCCGGCAGCGTAGCGCTTGCCTACCCAGAGACCACCGCCGTAGGTGGGGTCGTAGAGTTTGTGGCGGGGATCGCGCATGGTACGCTCGATGTGTTCGAAGCTGATGCGGTCGATCATCCGCGTGGTAGCGGCGTTATTCGACTTGGCGATCATGAGGCGCATGTCGCGCTTGATCTCGGGCGTCTCGCGCAGTTCGCCGCGCTCGATAGCGTCGTGGGCAGCGGCGAGGACGGCGATCTTGGGAAGGCTGGCGGCGTACATCATGTGCTTGCCGTTCAGGGTGGCGAAGCGGGGGTGCTCCTCGTCCTTGAGGTCTACCAGACCGACGGAAAGTTTCTTGTTGCGGTAGAGCTTGGCCCAGGTAGGATTGGCCAGAATGGCAGCTTTAAGCTGGGATTCGAAGCTCTGATCGGCAAAGTCGCGGAGCCGTGCGGCCGGGGCAGGCGCGGACTCAGAAATTTCGGGGACGACGGGCTCGGGGGCCGTTACTTTTTTCGGGGCCTTCGTCTCAAGGTTAACCGGCACGAAAAAGGCGGAGGCAGTAGAGAATTCTCCGTCTACGTAGCGGGAGATATCGAACTCGGTGCTGCTCATCAGGAAAGCGGCGGCGACCGAAAGAAGGAAGAATAAGGTGCGCTTTAGCATAAAAATAACTTGCTGTTAATAGGGCTTCGGTCAACCCGGAGGCGCCGAAAAGAAGCTAAAGTCTCGTGTTGCTTGGGCTGGAAAGTCTAAAATGCGGCCGTAAGATGGGGTCCGCATGGGGTTGCTCTGTGAGCTGTGGATTAAATACAATACAAAGGTAGGCAGGGTTGCGCAGCATTCCAACTGAAATGCGGCGATTGATTCGTTTAACAGAATCTTAACGGATGCCCCGCGACCGTAGTACGCACCGGCCCTGAACAAATTGGCGGCCGGCCGTTAAAATTCGGACGTCTGGTGAAACCGGATCTCCGGATGGGCGTCCCGGATGGTCTGTAAGATCCACGCGCTCTCGGCCAGGTACACGAGCCGCCCTTCCTTGTCGGTAGCGATCTGTTGCCGCCGCCGCTCGGCGAAGGCGTCCAGGGCGGCTGCATCGTCGGCACTTATCCACAGGGCCTTGTGCAGGTTGATGGGCTCGTAGAGTACGGTGGCACCGTATTCGTGCTCCAGCCGGTACTGGATCACGTCGAATTGCAGCGCGCCTACGGTACCGATGATCTGGGCGTTGTCGACGCCGCGGGTAAACAGCTGGGCGACGCCCTCGTCCATCAACTGATCGATGCCCTTGGCCAGCTGCTTTGATTTCATGGGGTCCCCGTTGATCACCCGGCGGAACTGCTCCGGACTAAAGCTCGGGATGCCCTTGAAGTGCAGCTCCTCCCCTTCCGTGAGCGTATCTCCGATCTTGAAATTGCCGGAATCGTATAGACCGACCACGTCGCCGGCGTAGGCCGAGTCGATGACCTCCTTACGGTCGGCCATAAAGCTGGTGGGGTTGGCAAATTTGAGCTTCCGCCCCTGCCGTACGTGCAGGTAATTCGTGTTGCGCTCGAAGGTACCCGAGCAGATGCGCAGGAACGCGATCCGGTCCCGGTGCCGCGGATCCATGTTAGCGTGGATCTTGAAGACGAAGCCGGCAAACTGCTCCTCGCCGGGCTCCACCTGCCGCTCCTCCGTCGGCCGCGGCAGAGGCGGTGGAGCGATACGCACGAAGCAGTCAAGCAGCTCCTTCACGCCGAAGTTGTTGACCGCGGAGCCAAAAAAGACGGGGCTGACGTTGCCGTTCAGGTATACGCTGCGGTCGAAGGCCGGGTACACGCCCCGGATCATCTCTACCTCCTCGCGCAGTTCCTCGGCGGCGTCCTCCCCGATAAGCTTCACCAGCTCGGGATCGTCCAGGTCGGTAAACTCGATGGTCTCCTCCGGGCGGCCCTGTTTGTTGTCGGGGCGAAAGAGCACGATCCGTTCCTCGAAGAGGTTGTACACCCCCTGGAAGCGGTCACCCATCCCGATAGGCCAGCTGAGCGGAACCGCCTTTAGGAGCAGCTTCTGCTCGATCTCGTCGAGCAGATCAAAAGCTTCCTTACCGGGGCGGTCCATCTTGTTGACGAAGACGATCACCGGCGTTTTCCGCATCCGGCATACCTCGACCAGCTTTTCGGTCTGCTCCTCCACGCCTTTAGCCACGTCGATGACCACGATTACGCTGTCCACGGCTGTCAGGGTACGGTAAGTATCCTCGGCAAAGTCCTTGTGGCCCGGGGTATCGAGAATATTTATTTTTTTGTCCGCGTAGTCGAAGGCCATTACGGAGGTGGCCACCGAGATTCCCCGCTGTCGCTCGATCTCCATGAAGTCGGAGGTCGTGCTTTTCTTGATCTTGTTGCTTTTTACCGCCCCCGCTTCCTGGATGGCGCCACCGAAGAGCAGCAGCTTTTCGGTAAGGGTAGTCTTGCCCGCATCGGGGTGGGCAACGATACCAAAGGTGCGTCGGCGCGCAATTTCTGAATTTTGCTTGGTCATAATCGGCCGCAAAGATATATCTTTGCCGCCCAATCGCCATCCTAGCTCAGTTGGTAGAGCAATTCATTCGTAATGAATAGGTCGTCGGTTCGAGTCCGATGGATGGCTCTCCGCCCGAACGTAAAAAGTCCCGCCACCTTCCGGTGCCGGGACTTTTTCGTTTTGGCAACTTCGCCTTACTGCTTCTTCTGGTTATTGCCGGGGGTGATGCCCACGGCCCCCTGGTTCTTGGGGTTGGTGCTGGAAGTGCTGTAGGCCGCCTCGTACTCGTCGTCGGTATAGCGGGGAGTGATCAGGGTATCACGCGTGGCCCGGATGGAGTCGGCCCGCTTCGAATAATTGGTCGTCAACGTGGTGATGCTGTCGCTGGTAGACTGCTCTACGTAGTCGATCTTGCCGTTGTTGTTGGCATCGTCGTCCTCGTAATCGGGTGAGCTATCGATCACCTCGGCGGGGTCCACCTCGCCTTCCCGCATATCGGCATCACCGCAGGCGGTAAAGACGGAACAGAAAGAAAGCAGCAGCAAGCTGCGGTATAGGATGGTCATTATTGGCAGATTTTAGGTCAGGGTTATCGGTTGGTGGTGTCGGCATCGACGGCGTACCGGTAGATCGCATTGGCGTCCGAGCCGTCGTTGGGAAGCATCTCGCGGTCTACGTTGTAGACACGGGCACCGGCCTGAAAAGCGCGTACCGCGGCGAGGTTAAGCAGTTCGGTAGCGTTTTTGTCCTCGTCGTGGAGCACCGTGATGCCGTTGTTGTCCGGCGTGTACTCTCCATAGACGTAGGCCTTGCGATCCAGCCAGAGGGCCGCGATGCGGCCGTTAACGGCTGCGGGAACGATTTCCTGCAGGTCGTTTCCGGCCTCACCGGCGGCCACGTTGTCGCCGTATAGCTTGCGGTCGCGGTCGTACTGCCGGTCAAAATGGTCGGCGATAGCGGTCCAGGCTTTTTCGTGGATCAGGGCCGGTCCGTCCTCCTCGAGGTTACCGTGCGCGAAGTTCTCGGTGTAGAGGTGTGCGTAGGTATTGGCCTCCTGGTAAATGGGGATAAGCTCCTCCACACCACCAAGGACCAGGGGTGCCTTGTCATCACAGAGATAGTCGCTGATGCCAGCGTCCACGCGGTCTAGGTAGGCTTTTACGTCCTCCACGTCGTTGCTGGGATCGCCGCCCCGGCCAAAGAAGACCTGGTTGTTGCTACCCCGGCCTCCTTCGGCACCTCCGGCGCGCGAGAGGTGGTTGTCGGCGCCGTCCTGCATGAGTGCCGCCTCCATGTTCTCGGGTACGAGGCCCTTGAGGTCGACGGAACTGATCGAATATTCCGTGGCGGTATAAAGGCGCACGGCACCCTTACTGAGGGCCAGGAAGTGAAAGCGGTGCTGATCACCTACCAGGGCCACGAGGGGACGCAGGTAGTACTCTTCGGAGACGTAGACCAGGGGATTAAAATCGAGCGGACAGGTGTAGTATTCAAAGCGATCGGGGCCGACGAAGACGGCCAGTCCATCGCTCTGCTGCTGCCAGAACTCCGAGTTGTCGGCCAGCTCATGCGCCGGCTTGAGGAAGGTTTCGGCTTCCTTTTCGGAAAGGCCGTAGCGCTTGCCCAGCTTGTCGGCGGCCTTTTTCAGGGCGTTCTTGAACCGGATGTGGTCTTCTTTTTCGTTGCCGACGCGGTAGGTGGGCGTGTAGATGCTGACGGAGTATTCGTTGGTGGCCGCAGCCAGGGCATTAAAATTTTCGAGGGTAATCATAACGTATAGGTTTTAAAGTAAAATGGGTGGACCGACCGGAAATCAGGTACGGGTCCGTCCGCGCAGCGATACAAACAGAATCAGCCCGACAAAAATCACGAGACAGACAATGACGAGTCCGTAGGAAGAGAAGAAGTCCTCATTGGGGGGCGCCTCCGTCGTGGAGGAACTGTACGGGCTTTCCCCCTCGGCACCGCTGCCGCCGGAAGCTTGGGCCAGCAGGGCGGAGCCGCTTACGAGCAGGGTGGCCAGAAGAAGGAGAAATTTTGAATAGATGGTTCGCATAGTGCAGGTTGGATGGAAAGAAAAGGCCGCGAACGGGCAATCCCGGACGCGGCCTTGTTGTCAGTTAGTGTTGTTTCTAGGCTCTTCTGAACAGACCCGAGATCAGGCTGATGACCAGCAGAACGAGGAAGATGTAGAACAGGATCTTGGCAATACCGGCTGCGGCGCCAGCAAATCCACCAAAACCTAGTAGTGCCGCAACAATTGCGATCACGAAGAAGATCAGGGCATAACGTAACATGATGTGGATGTTTGGTTTGATGATTAAAAGCCGTCTGGCAACCAGCGAGTTGTACTGCGGTCTTTCTGTCTTTATAACCGGTCCTGCGTTGTGCGTGTTCGTTGTTGCATTAATTTATGCCCCACCAACATCCCGCTTCGTCTACCCGTTTGTACCCCATGCCCCACCCTTCACAGCTCATCTTTCAGAACGTACAGAGCGAGCACCTCAAAGCCTGGTTTGCCGATACCCTGGCCGCCTACCCTGAGTTGCGCGACCGGCCGGTATACCTGCGCCGGCTACCGATGCGCTACAGCACCATGCGCGCCCAGCCGGTGATCAACTGGGCCTTTTTCCGGCGGGCACGCCGCCACTACCGCGTAGATTTCAGTAGCCACCTCGACGTGACCGAGCACGTCCGCGTGCGCGAACTTCCGCGCGAAGTCGTCGTCGGCTGGTTTGCCCACGAGCTGGGCCACATTGTCGATTACCTAGACCGGCCCTGGCGCGGGATGATCGCCTTTGGCCTCGGCTACGCCCTCTGGTCGCGGTATATGCGGCGGGCCGAGCAGCGGGCCGACTCCATCGCCGTAGATCACGGCTTCGGTAGCGAGGTGCTGGCCACCAAGAAGTACCTGCTGGGGCACGCTACCCTGCCCCGCCACTACAAGAAGCGCCTGAAGAAGTACTACCTCTCGGCCGACGAGCTGGAGGCGCTCATCAATGCCTACGAGGAACGGGGCGAGATGCCCGACATCGTCGAAATTTAGGCCGGCGCGGCCGCAGGTGCCATGCGGCGTTCACAAAAGGAGTAACTACGCGGTTTCGCTACCGTAACCAGTCCTTCCCGCCCATGTCCGCCAATAATTCCGAACTGCAGTACCGCAACTGGCTCATCAAGGCACCGCTCGGTCTCGTGCTTACGGGGCTAGGCGCCAGCCTCATCGGCGACGTCACCGCCCGCCGCCACGGAGGCGCTCCCGCCAGCACCTGGATCCCCTACGGTACGCTCGCCCTCACGGTCTTCAACAGTGGCCTGAGTATCTTGGCCGACGCCGCCAAGCACCGCGCGCACTACGAGCGGCTGCGGGAGGCCCCCGCGGCCCAGCCCCCCCTCACCTAATCTCCGTCCCCTGGCCTACCTCAAACTCTTCGGCAAAATCCTTCTGTGGCTGCTGGCCCCGGTAGCCCTGTACCTGGTGTGTGCCCTGGTGCTCTCCCTCATTCCCACCCGCGCGTCCGCCCCGGAGGGGCCGCGCGACCGCCGCATCCACCTCTCCTCCAACGGGGTGCATACCGACTTCATCCTGCCGCGGGAATTTGTCGATCCCGCCCTCCGCGAGCAACTCGGCCCCCTGGCCGACTACCCCCACCTTGCCTTCGGCTGGGGCGATAAAGGGTTCTACCTCGATACGCCCACGTGGGCACAACTGAAGGCGAGTACCGCCGTACGGGCCATGCTGCTGCCCAGTCCCACGGCCATGCACGTAACCGGCTACCGCGGCGTCGGACGTGACTGGGCCACCCTCGACCTCAGCCGCGAGCAGCTTGTCACCCTCAACACTTACCTGCGGGAAGGTTTCCGGCGGGGCACCGATGGCCGCCTGCAGCCGATCGACGCGCCGGGCTACGGGCCGGACGATACGTTTTACGAGGCCGTCGGCTCCTACAATGCGATCTATACCTGCAACAGCTGGATCAATGAAGGCCTGAAAAAAATGGGCGTGCGAACCGCAGTGTGGGCCCCCTCCGAATGGGGCATCATGCGGTGGCGGCAGAGCGGCGGATGATTGTTAGGGCAAGGGTCGCGCCACCGACCGGACTCCACGCGCTATCTTGGGACAAAGCTCCTAACTATGACCACCTTGCTACGCACTTTTCTCTGGCTTACCGTGCTCGGCCTGCTCCCGCTGGCGTCCCTTTGCACCCGCGGCAGCGCCCAACTTAACCTCGACTACCAAAAGCCGCCACAGGCCATCCTCGATCTGGTAGACGTGCCGTTGGCCCCCTCCGTGCTGATGGACCACGAACGCGAGCACATGGTACTGCTGTACCGTGATGCCTACGCGACCATCGCGGAACTTTCCGAAGCCGAGCTGCGCCTCGGCGGGCTGCGGATCGACCCGAAAAAGAACATCGGCAGCCGGACCACCTACTACAATGACGTGAAGGTGCGGGCCGTCGACGCTACCCCCGGTACCGAAGCTTCCCTGACCGGACTGCCCGCCACCCCCCGGCTGGCCAACGTGACCTGGTCGCCCGACCAGCAAATGGTCGCCATGACGCACACCTCCGACGAAGGCGTGGAAGTGTGGGTTGCCGACCTGCGCACCGCAGCAGCCCGCCGCCTTACCGGCCCGACCGTCAATGCCAACCTGCGCGACGTGATCAACTGGGCCAAGGACGGAAAGTCGCTGCTGGTGAAAATGCTGCCCGACGACCGTAAGCCCCTGGTCGACGTGGCCAGCGCCGTACCGACCGGACCCACGATCTCCACCGCCGACGGCGAAAAGGCGCAGAACCGTACCTACCAGGATCTCCTCAGCAACCCCAACGACGAATACAACTTCGAGCAGCTGGCCCGCTCGGTTATCCACCGGGTAACCCTCGACGGCCAGAGCGCCGAATTCCTACCGGCGGCCATGTACGACGGCATCACGTTCAGCCCGGACGGCGAATACGTAATGGTGGAATCCATCGAGCGGCCGTTCTCCTACATCGTACCCTACTACCGCTTCCCGACCACGATCACGGTATACACCCGCGGCGGCCAGCCCGTACAAACGGTGGCGGAGCTGCCCCTCACCGAGGTGATGCCGCAGGGCTTCATGGCCACGACCAAGGACCGCCGCAGCATCTCCTGGCGCGCCGACAAGCCCGCCACCCTCGTTTACGTGCAGGCCCTGGACGGCGGCGATCCGGAGCAGGAAGCCGAGTACCGCGATGCCCTGTACCAGCTGGAGGCCCCCTTCAGTGGTGAGGGCACCGAACTGCTAAAGGTGACCAACCGCTACGCCGGCGTCCAGTGGGGCGACGACGAAACCGCCGTGGCTTACGACCGGTGGTTTGACACCCGCAATTCGAAAGTGTACGTCTTCAACCCCTCAGAGCCGGGCGAAACCCCCGAAGTACTGTTTGATCTCAACTACCAGGACCGGTACAGCGACCCGGGGAACTTCGTAACGACCCGCAATGCGTACGGAAGCTCCGTCCTTGCCCTGGAAGGCAACGAGGCCTACCTCATCGGCGACGGCTATACGGCCGAGGGGCAGTTTCCCTTCCTGCACGCGATCGACCTGGAGACCGGCACCACCGAGGACCTCTACACCTCGGCCTACACCGACCGCCTGGAGGAGCTCATCGACTTCGACCCCGAAAGCGACCGGCTGCTGGTACGCGAGGAATCGCCCATCGAATACCCCAACTATTATTTCCGGGACCTGGACGGCGGGGAGCTGACCCAGCTGACGGCCTTCCCGAATCCCTTCCAGAGCCTGCAGGACGTACACAAAGAAGTGATCACCTACCGCCGCGACGACGGACTCGAACTGTCGGGCACGCTGTACCTGCCGGTCGGGTACGATACCACCGCCAAGGAGAAAGTACCCCTGATCCTGTGGGCCTACCCACGGGAGTACAAGGATAAGGCCAGCGCGGCCCAGTCGACGTCCAACCCCAACCAGTTCACTTACCCCTACTACGGTTCCCCCGTGTACTGGGTGACCCGCGGCTATGCCGTGCTCGACGACGCGGCTTTCCCGATCGTAGGCGAGGGAGACGAGGAGCCCAATGACTCGTTCCGGAAACAACTGGTCGCTAACGCCAAGGCCGCGATCGACGCGGTAGACGCGATGGGCTACGTGGACCGCGAGCGGGTTGCCGTGGGCGGACACAGCTACGGTGCCTTCATGGTCGCCAACCTGCTGAGCCACAGCGATCTCTTTGCGGCCGGTATCGCCCGCAGCGGTGCCTATAACCGGACGCTAACCCCCTTCGGCTTCCAGAGCGAACAGCGTAACTACTGGGAAGCGCCCGAAATTTATAACGGCATGTCGCCCTTCATGCACGCCGATAAGATGAAGACGCCCCTGCTGCTTATCCACGGGGAGGCCGACAACAACTCAGGAACCTACCCCCTGCAGAGCGAGCGCTACTTCAACGCCCTGAAGGGGCTGGGCGCCACGGTCCGGTTAGTGATGTTGCCCCGCGAAAGCCACGGCTACCGCGCCAAGGAGAGCATCCTGCACCTGCTGTGGGAACAGGACCAGTGGCTGCAGCAGCATGTGATGAACAAGGACGCGTCCCGCAAGTAATCCGGACTAGTACCCCAGCCAGGCTTTCCGCCGTGCTACCGCCTCCGCTCCGGCCTCCTCCATGAGTCCGGAGCGGAAGGCCGGCGCGGCGGTCGCGGCGAAGGTAACCGACCGCTCGCGCCCGAGCTGAATGAAGCTTACCGGGTAGCGTTGTCCGAGGGTCAGGCCCGCCACGGCCGTCTCCCACTCGGCGGGGCTGGTTACGGGCGTACCGTTCACGGAAGTGATCACCGCTCCGGCGTCGACGCCGGCCGCGTACAGCGGGTTGTTTTCCAATACGGGACCGGCCACGACCAGCTGGTTATCGCGTGTCTGGAGGCGCAATCCGTTGAAACCGGCGCTGTCCGGACGTGCCTGTGTCACCTCGATTCCGTACGGTTGTAGCAGCGGGGCAAAGTCCGGTAGTTCGCTGCCCCGGATGTACCGGTCGAACCAGTCGGCCGCCCAGGCGGAGTCACCTACTACCGTGGCCAGTCCCAGCTGTAGGTCGCGGACGTGGTAGGGGATCTCCGGTTTCCCGTACTGCCGCCACAGCTGCTGCATCAGTTCGTCGAGCGTATGCCCGCGCTCCCGCAGTTCCAGATCGAGGGCCAGGCCGAGCACCGCACCGTAGGTGTAGTAGCTGACGAAGGTATTTGCGTAGTTGTCCGGGTCGTTGGCCGTTGCAGCGTCAACGAAGGGAGCCTGCTGGCTCATCCCGATGGGACCCCGGTAGCCGCGCCCCGGCGAATTGACGACGTAGTTGAGCTGACCGGCGATTCCTCTGGCGTAGTCCTCCGGTGCAAGGATGCCGGCGCGGGCCAGCGCCAGGTCGTCAAAGTAGCTCGTGAATCCCTCGGCGAACCAGAGGTTGTCGCTCATATTGACGTGGTCGAAGGCAAAGGGCTCCAGGTCGGCGGGGCGGATACGCTCGACGTTCCAGCAGTGGAAAAATTCGTGGCTTACGGTCCCGATCAGCCGTTGCTGGTTGCCCTCCAATCCGATGGGTGCGGAGCAGATGGTGGAATTGCGGTGCTCCATGCCGTCGCCCCCGATCCAGGGATTGTAGGAGCAGAGGAAAACGTAGCGGCCGTAGTCGTATGCCGGCAGCTCCCCGAAAATGGCCTGCTGGGCCCGGACGGTCCGCTCGACTAACCCGACGTACTCGTGGAAGGTGGAATCGCTGTCCTCACTCATAAGGGCCACCTCGATGGTGTCGACCCGCTCCCCGCTTGCGACGGTGAATTCCTCGCGCTGCAGGGTACCCACCATCGTGGGCGAATCGTAAAAGTAGTAGTAGTCAGGGGCGGCAAAGCGGCGCTCCCCGAGCGCTACGAGTTGGGTGGCGACATCCCAGTCGGGCCGTTGTCCGGGCGGAATACGCAGCATGACGGGACGGTCGTTGAGCTCCTCCCCGTAGACGAAACTGGCGGGCATGTTGAGGTGCAGCTTGCGGTCGTCGACTCCGGAGTAGGTTCCGTCGCCGCCGTTGGCGAAGAGGGTGTAGGTAAGGTGCACGGCGCCCCCGTGGCCGGTAACGGCCCAGGTTGTCGGGTCCACGCGGCTGACCGTAGCGGCGGTACCATCCGCGCCGGTGGCCTGCACGTCATATACGTTGCGGGCGAAATTGTGCTGGGCATAGCGCCCGGGGCTTGCCTGGGGCATCTTGACGTAGAAGACTCCCTCCGGCACGGCCGGGAAATCGACGGTAACGCCCAGTTCGTGCTCCTGCACGTTGGCGAGATCGAGGGTGTACACGATGGTGCCGGGGTGGTCGGCTACCCAGTCGAGCTGGGCGGTGAGCGAAAGGGAGCAGAGAAGAAGCAGGGGGAGCAGGCGCATGAGTAGGTCAGCTGAGGGTGGACAAATCCCGTACGAAGGGGCGGTACCCAAGCTGCTGCGCCCGGGGGAGCAGGTCGCGGGCCGCCTGGGGATCGGTAAAAGTACCCAGAATGACCTTATGCACGCCACCATCGTCGGCCACCACGACCGGCAGATCGAACTCCCGCTCGAGCCGGGTCACCAGCTGCAGGGCGTTGCTGGTTTCCCGGAAAGCACTGATTTGCAGGCCGAAGCCCATTCGTGGCTGCGGTTCCGCCCGCACACGAAGCACGGGATCCGCGGGTGGGGAAGGATCCTGTGCAAGGGTGGGTGTGGCCCCGACGTTTCTGAGCCGCAGGGCTTCCGTTACCGCCCGTTCCGCGTTGACCCGCCCGTAGCCGAATCGGGGGCTGTAGCCCGATGCGCCGTATTCGCCCGGACTGCCGATCCGGTCGGCTGTACGCTCGAGGATGTCCTTTACCTGGGTCGCCGTAAGGCCGGGATGGGCCGTCAGCAGGAGGGCGCAGATGCCGGCGACAAGCGGTGTTGCTCCGGAGGTTCCGCCAAAGTGCTTATGGTACGGGCCGCGGTCGCGTCCGTCGACGTAGTATCGCTTTGCGGCCGGCGCCTGGGTGTTGCCGGGGTCCCAGCTGGCCCGGGCGGCTAGCAGGGGCCAGCCGCCGTCGCTCGGAGCGACTACGGACAGGCCGTCGCCGGTATTGGAATAGGCCGGATGGGTATCGTTGCTGGTGGACGCACCGACGGCGATAACTCCCGGCATTCGGCAGTAATAGTTGAGTACCGCCCGGCCCTCGTTGCCGCCGGCGAAGAGTACCACACAACCCAGGCCGCCCCGGCCCTGGGTGATCGCCTTGCGGATGGCCCGTTCGTGGAAGGGCCCGGGCCGAAAGCGGTCGTCTACGGTACCCCAGCTGCAGGAGATGACGTCGGCCCCGTGCTGCAGGCAGTGATCGAACATCCGCTCGGTCAGGAAGGCAGAGTAGGTCAGACCGTGCAGGGGCATGAGCCGGCAGCCGGGGGCCGCCCCGACGATACCCGTCCCGTTGGCCGCGGCCACGGCTACGCTGGCGCAGGGCGTGCCGTGGCTGCCGTAAACGGCCCCGCGCGGTACGCCGGCGGCACCGCTCGATACGGTGAGGGGGGCCACGGACTTACCCCGCAGGTCGGGGTGTTCGAGGTCGAATCCGTTATCGATAACGGCGACGGTCACCTCCGCCGAGCCGAGGTTGTCCAGCGCGCGCCAGGCCCCGGGTACCCGCGCATCGGCGCCCTCCCGCGTGGCGAAGCCGGGCACGCCGGGTACGTATCCCGGATTGTGGAACGACCACTGCTGGTCGTACAGCCCGTCGCGGGGCTCGCTGAAGTACTGTTCGAGGGGTATGTCCAGATCGGGGACGGCCGAGTCGACCATCGCCAGCTGATCGAGTTGGCGGGCGACGTGCAGCGGGTTGCGACTCCGTTCGGTAACGGAGAGAACGACCGTATTGTCATCCCGCCGCTCGACGACCCGCAGGTGGTACAGATCAAAGACCCGCTGGCTTTCCTCCTCCCCTACCCCCTCCGCGA
The DNA here is from genome assembly GCF_003390915.1 of Lewinella sp. IMCC34183. GTDB lineage: Bacteria > Bacteroidota > Bacteroidia > Chitinophagales > Saprospiraceae > Neolewinella. Next base: position 918,359 of record NZ_QMEM01000001.1, read on the forward strand.
GCCGGCAGTACACAATGCCGGTCGGGACCACGGGCCGGTCATCACCCGTGGCGAAGTACACGTGGGTTCCGGTTGCTACATCGGGCCGCCGCCGCGCCGCATCGAGGCCGCGTTCCACGTCGCCGTCGGGCAGCTTAACCAGCTCGAAGCCGCCCAGCTCCGGGCGGGGGTTTTCCGCGCCGTCCGGGGGGGAGGCGGCCTGTTGACGGAGGCCAACGAATTCTTGGCTCTTGCGGAGGGGGAGGGGGCCGTGGGTGGTCGGTACGGTGAGGGTGGACATAACCGAAAAGTAGGGATTGCAGCACCGACGGGGCGGGTACCGGACAAAAATAGCGGTGGCCTGGCAGCGGCGGAGCGGAAGAAACCGTTTACCTTACGGTAATTCCACCGCGGCCCGCCGACCAACGGACCGGGGTATTTTACCCGTCAGCTTTTTATGGATTACGCAATTTGCCTGGAGAACGATGAAGAACGTTTCGTAGCCGCTCTCTTGCGGGGCGACCGCGAGGCGCAGCGTGTACTCTACGAAACCTATTACAGCCCCCTTATGGCCATCTGTCAGCGGTACACCGGCACCGAAGACGAAGCCATGGACTTGCTGCACGAAAGTTTTATCAAGATCTTCGGCAAGATCGGGCGCTACGAAAGCGGCACGGCGTTACTGGCCTGGATGCGCCGCATCACGGTCAATACCGCCATCGACCACTACCGGCGCACGGTACGGCGGCGCACCGAGGACATCGAACGGGCCTACCAGGTCAGTTCCGATCTCCCCGACGTCATCAGCCAGTGCTCCGCCCGGGAGATACTGGCTGCCGTGCAGCAGTTGCCGCCGACCTACCGTACCATCTTCAACCTTTACGTAATTGAAGGGTACAGCCATAAAGAGATTGCCGAACAGTTAAATATTACGGATTCCACTTCACGGTCGAACCTGGTCAAGGCGAGAAGTAAGCTGCAGAAAGCGCTGACCGCTCCAGGACGCTAGTATAATGAAACAAGAAACGAACCCCTTTGACGACCTGATCCGGCAACGGATCGCCGACCTCCCGCCGGGCTCCGCCCGGGGATGGGAGGGATTGGAACGCCGGCTCGACGGGAGCGAAATGGCTGATGCGGCTATTGCCGATAAGCTCAATTCGCTGTCCCCCACAGCGGCTCCGGCCGGCAGCTGGTCTACCATGGCGAGCAAACTGACCGCCGCGGAAACCGAAACGGCCGCCGCGGTAGACAGTGCCCTGGCCAGCGGCCTGCAACAGGCAGGACCGGTAGCCCCTACCGGTTGGGCGCGCCTGGCCGCCCGACTCGAACTCATCGGCCAACGCCGTGAGATGGTAGTCTGCCTCAAAATTTCCGAGGCTGCCCTGTTGATGAGCCTGCTGCTTATCGGCCTCCGCTTCATCTCCTGGGCGGAAGCCAGTCCGCCGCTGGCAAACGCTGCCGCCGCCACGGGCCAGGCTTTCCCCATATCCGAAACCCCCACCGCACCCGCGGTACCCGCAGTATTGCCAGCCCTGCCCCTGTCCAACGAATTGCCCGAATCCGCGGCCACCGGGACCGATGCTATTGCTGTTCCGCCGACCCAAAATTCCGGCACGCGCGCCGTTTCGCCGCTGCCTGCTTCACCCATCGCGGCACTCACGCTCGGAGACGCCCCCTTGCTTGCTCCGTCGCTGGCGGGAATGGCGGTCGCGGGCGTGAACGGACTGGACTACGAGGTGACCCGGGAAGATCAGGGCCCCTTTGTCCCCCTTAAGCTTGCAGGCCTGTTCGGCAGTGAACCGGCACGCTACTACCTCAACCTGTTCGTTTCGCCGGTGGACCTCAACCAGGTGATCACCCAGGAAAACGCCCGCCTCGGCATTGAGGCCCAGCGCAAACTGTCTTTAGGCTACAGCGTCGGCTCGCTGCTGGACGTGACGCAGGGCAAGAACGGCATTCAGATCGGACTGATCTACGGCAACCGTTCCTACGTCCCCGCTGAAATACTCCGGATCGAGCAGGACTCCGCCTTCACCCCTCAGGACGAGAACGTGCGCTACGGCCGCCTTACTTACCGCACCCTGTCGCTGCCCCTCAACTACGAGCGCGAGCTGTTCGCCAACGACAAGTGGCGCCTGACCGGTGGTGTTGGCATGTCGATGAATATCATCCTGGCCTCCGAATTCCAGCTGGCCGACAACTACACGAAGGACGACCTGGAGCGCGTGATCGACCGTTTCGTCGCCGTCAATAAGGTGAGTACCGACGGACGCGCCTCCAACAGCCGCCGCAACATTCTGTATCCCTCCGTGGGGTACCTGCAGGGCGGCTCGATCTTTCAGAACAGCAGCCTTTACCTCGCCGGCAACCTTCGGGTGGAGCGGTTGCTGACCGATCGCTGGAGCCTCTACTTCGCTCCGACGGTCAGCCGGCTCGTTACCGTGCGAGCAACCGACGGCGGGAAGGGGCCCCTCGAGGACCGTATCCACAACACCATGCTGCGGTTCGGTACCCGGCTGCGGCTATCGAATAAGTAGGGCCCGGGCGTTAAACTTATCTTAGTGCGCCAACCCCGCTCCGCCGGGCCAACGTTTTCCGACCATGACCAGACTGCTATTCACGGGAGCCCTGTTCCTGACCCTCGCCGTATCGGCCCAGGATCGCTCGCCGCTACCCACCACCGACGAAGAAGCGCGGGAGATCGCCGCCACCATCGTGACCGACGACCTGCGCCGCCACCTCACCGTTCTCTCGGCCGACGACATGGAAGGGCGCGAAACGGGTGAGCCCGGCCAGAAACGGGCCGCGGCGTACCTCGCCGGGCAACTGGCCGAACTGGGATACCCCGCTATCGGCGAGAACGGCGGATACTTCCAGACCATCAAATTCAGTCGGCAGAAGTGGAACACGATTGGCATGAAACTTAACGGCCGCGACCTGCGCCACCTCTGGGAGTTCTACAGTGCTCCCAGCCGGAACACCGACCGCGACAGCGTTGCCATCGACGCCATTACTTTCCTCGGCTACGGGATTGACGATCCGGCATACAGCGACTACGCCGGCCGCGACCTGCGCGGAAAGACGATTATGATCTTTTCGGGGGAGCCCAAAGGCCGGGACGGCAATTTTCTGGTTTCCGGATCGAAGGACCCCAGCGAATACAGCCTCGACACGGGCAGCAAGCTCCGGATCGCCCGCGACCACGGCGTGGAAACGGTACTCGTGATCGACCCCTCCTTCCGGAAAAACGTACAGGACGTCCGCCGGGAGACCCTGGACGGACGCCTGCGGATGACCGACTTTACGGAGGCGGAGCGGCAGGAAGCCAATAGTGTATTCATAACCTCCGACCTGGCCCGCGAGATCCTGGGCAAGGACTACCGCAAGGTCGTCAAGGCCCGCAAGCGGCTGGAGCGTACCGGGCGATTCCGGGCGGTCGAGGTGCCGACCGACCTGCGCATTTACCAGGATAAGGAAAGCCGGGAACTGATCGGGGAGAACGTGCTTGGCTTTCTCGAAGGCAGCGACCCTGACCTGTCGGACGAAGTGGTGGTCGTCAGCGCCCACTACGATCACATCGGTAAGCGCGGCGACGCCATCTTCAACGGGGCCGACGACAACGGTTCGGGCAGCAGTACGGTGCTGGAACTGGCGGAGGCCTTCGCCCTGGCCAAGCAGGAGGGCCGGGGACCGCGGCGCAGTGTGCTATTCCTGTGGGTTAGTGGCGAAGAAAAAGGGCTGCTGGGTTCCGAATACTACTCCACCCATCCCGTCTTCCCGCTGGAGAACACCGTAGCGGACATCAACGTCGACATGGTGGGCCGTATCGACGACGCCCACGCCGGCAACCCCAACTACATCTACGTGATCGGCAGCAACCGCCTGAGTACCGAGCTCCACGACATCAACGAAGCGGTGAACCGCGATTTCACCCAGCTCGACCTGGACTACAAGTACAACGCGAAGGACGATCCCAACAACTTTTACGAGCGTTCGGACCACTACAACTTCGCTGAGAAGGGCATCCCCAGTATCTTCTTTTTCAACGGTACCCACGCGGATTATCACCGGGATACCGATACGATCGAAAAGATCAACTTCGAGAAGATGGCCCGCATCGGGCAACTGATCTTCTACAACGCCTGGCAGCTGGCCAACCAGGACAAGCGCATCGAGGTAGACGTAAAGTAGTTCCGGCCGGGGCGGCTCAGTTAAACAGATCGAATACCTGGGCCGCGCCGTGCTGGTGGTTGTCGTAGAGCGAGGCCGCGATAAAGGCCGCTACCGCCAGGATGATGCCGTAGAGAAACACGTTGTAACAGATGCGCAGGTACATGTACTTTTTAGCCAGTACCACGCCGAGGAAGTAAAGGTCGCGGGTCATGGAGGAATAGAGAAACTCCTCGTCGCGGATCATCTCCATCATGCCGAAGTGGAAGTCATCCAGCTTCATATTGTAAAAATTGCCGAAGAAGAGCAGGTTGCTCTGGCGGTTCTGGATATCCTCCAGGCCGGTATTTCCTTCGGTCACCTTCGGGCGGGTGGCCTGGATGGCGTAATACAGCGAGCCGAGGCAGACGCCGACCAGGATGATGGACGGCAGGGTCAGGTGGGGATTGCTGTCGAGCTTGGGAAAGAGGTTGGCCGCCGATATACTTAGGATGATGGCATTGACCGAAAGCATGATGTTGGCCTTATTGTCGGCGATGCTGCTCAGGTTGATGTGGGTGCGGTAGGTGGTGCGGTACATGGTTTCCACGCCGCGGCCGGGCTTGAGGTCGGGATCGCGGTTGCCTGGGTCCTTTTTGCTCCGGCTCCGTTTTTTCTTGTTCTTCTTGTCCTGCTTGAATTCCGCCAGCGTACTCGGGGTCGCGTCGGGCAACAGCGCCTTCTTGCGTTTGTAGAGCTGCTTGACGTGCTTGCCCTTGAGCGGCCCGTAGCGTTCACGCGCGGCCTCGGTGTGGTACTCGTGGTCGAGCATAAAGGCCAACTCGAAATCGATCCATTGCTGGTCCGACATGACCATGTCGCGGGTAAGGGCGAATTCCTGGCGCACCCGACCGCAGCGGTCCCAGTAACTGACGTCGCCCAGGTGGCTGAGGTCGGCGTCGGCAAGCAACTCTTCCAGCAGCGACTGCGGGCGCTGGGGCATGCCGGTGGCCATGATGGCTCCGCGAATGGCGGCGAAGAGGCCGGGGTCGTCAATGCCGTTGGAGTGCAGGAAGTCCCGCGCCAGTTCCGCGCTTCGCTCTTCATGCCCGGCGTATCCTCCGGCGTAACCGGTATCGTGAAACCAGCCGGCCAGGCGCAGGGCCAGGAGATCGCTTTCACTCAGGTCGTAGTCCTGAGCCAGCTCTTCGGCCGCTTCGACTACGGCCACCGTGTGCTGAAAGTTGTGGTAGACATAGCGAGGATCGATGTTCTTTCGCAGGTAGGTCTCCACGTAGCTCTCCGTTTGGGTCAGCAGATCGGCCGAATTCGTGGTTGGGTACATCGGGGTAAAGATAACCCCGGGCCGGGTTTGCGCGTTTGTATTGGCAGCACCCCTTCACCGACCTCCGTCATGAATATGCCCTCTTTCCCGTCTTACTTCACTCCCAAACGGTTCTGGGCTCGCCTCGGGAGCATCGCCCGTGCCGCCGGCACGAAGACCGTCTATTCCGCCCTGCTCCTCTACTACGCCTACGAACGCAAGGACACGCCGGCGTGGGCCAAACGGACGATTCTCGGCGTGCTGGGGTATCTGCTCATGCCGCTCGACGCCGTGCCCGATTTGACCCCCATCCTGGGGTACACCGACGACCTGGGCGTGCTGGCTGTGGGGCTCGCTACCGTGGCCGTGTACATCAACCGCGACGTCCGCGACCGGGCACGGGCCAAGCTCGGCCAGTGGCTGCCCGACGCTGCCGAAGCCGACGTGCAGGCGATCGAAGACGACCTCTGACGGTCCCCGTCGATCGCGCAATTCCGGCCGCCGGTCGATGCGGACCATCGCGCAACTTGTCAAACCTTACCTTTGCCCCACTAAATCCATCTGAATGTCCGGCTCCAATAACCGATTCGCCAATGCCCTGATGAAGGCCCTCGAGAAGAAGAACCTGGAAGGCTTCGACTACCTTGAGTTCAAGCAATCGGTGGGCCGGCTGACCGAGATCGGCATGGACCTGGACACGGCCATCAATTCCGCGTTCATTACCGGTTCGTCGGTGGGCCTCACCAAGGACAAACTCATCAAGACGGCCAACTATTACGCCGAGGTACTCCAGGACGAAAAGGCGCAGTTCATGCGCAGCCTGGACAAGCACCTGGCCGAAAACGTGGAAGGCAAGGCCAAGCAGACCGGCGAGCTGAAAAAGAAGATCGCCACCTGGGAGGCCAAGATCGCCGAACTGCAGCAGCAGATAGACGCGGCCCGCACCCAGATCGAGTCGGCCGATAGCCAGATCAACGCCGCGCGCACCAAGGCCGAGGAAAACCAGCAGGGCTTCGACGAGGCCCTCGAAGTGATCACCAATACCATCAAGCAGGACGTGGACGATATTCGCCGGGTCCTCTCCTAACCCACACCCATGTTACCGGCCCCCAAAAAAGACAAATCGTTCTGGCAACGCCCCGAAGGCGTCACGGGCCTCATTTTCCTGGTGGCCCTGCTCGCGGGGCTCGGCTTCCTGTTCACCACCTTCGCCGGGGTGATCGTCCCCTTCCTGTCGACCACCATCGGACTGGTCGTCGCCGCCCTCACGCTGCTCGCCGTTGTTTTCGCTATTGTCGATCCGAGAACCCGTACCCTCCTGAGCTATATGTACAAGAGTGCCATGCGGAAGGTCACCGGGCTGTTTGTCAACATCGACCCGATCGGCATCCTCAAGACCTACGTCGAAGAACTGGAGCGTAACCTGCAGGAGATGCGTAAACAGATCGGGAAGATCCGCGGTCAGATGCGCCACCTTACGACCCTGATGGAGACCAACGAAGCCGAGGTCAAGAAACAACTCAAACTGGCGGCCCTGGCCAAGGAAAAGGGGAAGAACCAGCAGATGGTCCTCAGCAGCCGCCGCGCCGCCCGCCTCCGCGAAAGCAACCAGAAGTACCAGGTACTACTGACCAAAATGGAGGTCCTCAACCGCGTGCTGAACCGGATGCACCAGAACAGCGAGGTGCTCCTGGAAGATACCCGCGACCAGGTCGATCTCCGCATCCAGGAACGCAAGGCCATCCGCGCCAGCCACGGGGCCATGGAGTCCGCGATGAGCGTCATCAACGGCAATCCCGACCAGCGCGCCATGTTCGACCAGGCCATGGAGTCGATCGCCGAGGACGTGGCCACCAAGGTAGGTGAGATGGAGCGCATGATGGAACTGAGCAGCAGCTTCATGGACAGCGTCGACCTGCAAAACGGTGTCTTCGCCGACGAGGGGCTCCGCATGCTCGAAGAATGGGAAAAGAAGAGTGAGCTGCTCCTGAGTGAAGGCCACCTGGAGTTCGATCTCGAAGACCGGCCCGGCACCACCACCACCGCCGCCCCCGATGCCGAGCTCGACCTCGACGAGCTGAAGCGCCGGCCCGACCCCCAGGCCCGCGGCAATTCGGAATCCGGATACGACCAGTTCTTCAGCTAGCCTACCAGCCCGCGCCGTACTGCTCCACCAATACGTTATCGTAGGCATCGGCCTGGGCGAACAGGTACTCGAAGCGCGGCAGGGCGGTGTCGACCGTCAGGTAGCGGTCGTAGATCAGGAGGCTCAGGATGATGTCGCGCCCGTACGTGGAAAAACTCAGCTGCCGCAGCGTGGCATTCTCCCGCAGTAAATAGGCAAAAAGGTCTGCGGAAGGCGCCTCCGGTACTTGGCAGAGGTAGGCATCGCCGGTCACCAGCCCGCTCTCCTCGTGGTAGGCCAGTTGGATGGTGGCACTGCCCCGGGTAATGTTCCAGAGATTCGGCCCGCGACGCGCCAGCCGGGGATCGTGACCGCCCACCCGGATGATCTCCTCGATGGTGGCGCTTACGCCCACCGGGGCCGGATCCTCTACCATCGAGGGAAGCGTCAGGTCGGCGCCGCAGTGCGGGCACCGGCCCTGCGGGCGTTGCCCGGGGGTTTCGAAGGTGATGCTTCGGCAGTCGAGGCAGCGCGCTGCCGGGGTGCCGCCGCCGGCACTGAACTCCGCCAGCACGGTGAGGAGGGTAACGGAAGGCAGCGCCAGGCTCCGGTCGTCCCCTTCCGGCGCGTCCTGCATGTTGATCCCCAGCAGCCCGCCGGCGGTATCGTAGAGGCCGCTGCCGCAGAGGGTATTGCCATCGCGGGCATCGTGGACCAGGTAGCGGACGCCGTGGCGTTCGCGGTCGGTCTCGAGAATTCGTCCGCGGGCCGTACGCCGATGCTCTCCGAAGTGCTGTCCGACCGAGATCACTTCAGTCTCCGGGGCCGGAAGGTGGTCTACCAGATTGAGGTCGGCAAAGTCGATCGCTTCCGGTAACTGGAGAAACGCGAGATCGTAAACGGGATCCAGGTAAACCACGGGTACCAGCTGCTCCTCCACCCCTTCCCGGCCGATTACTACCAGGGCATTGTCCCGCACCACGTGTTCGTTGGTCACCACCAGTCCGGGGCCGGGCAGGTAGGTACCGGTACCGGTGCTGAAGGGCGTAGCGACCTGAATGACGTGCATGGACGGCAGTTTTTGCGTTGCCAAGGTACGGAAAACGGGCCCGTCGCCGCTGGAATTCCCATCTTTGCACCGTGGAAGCTCCCCTACCCTACTACCGGCGCGTATCGGCCGATCAGGCCGCCCTCGCCTGGGCGCTGCGACAGCGCTACGACCGCCTGGCGATCGTGCGCCTCGTTGTTTTCTTCGGAGCGGTAGCGGCACTCATCGTAGCCTGGTCGCTGGGGGCGTGGCCCGGGTTGCTCGCTACCCTGCTGATCGTGCCCGCGGTGGCCTGGGGCGTACGCGCCCACCACCGCATCGGACAGCGGGCGGACGGCGCGCAGGTGCGGTACGAACTCGCGGAAGCTGAGATCCGTGGCTTGCAGCACGACTTCGCCCACTGGCCCGACGGCCGGCAGTACGCGGACCCCATGCACCCCTACGCTACCGATCTCGACCTGTTCGGCTCCTTTTCCCTGTACCAGTTCCTCAACCGCACGGTGACCGCCATCGGCGGACGGCGGCTGGCCGATCACCTGCTCTTCCCCGCCGCGCCCGGGGCCGCGGCCACCCGCCGTACGGCCGCCCGGGAACTCGTCGGCGACCCGGACTGGTGCCTCACCTTCCGGCAACTCGGCCACGGGCTGGCCGACGACCCCGACTACGCGCGGCGGCTGCTCGACTGGGTGGACCGGCCCCCGGTGATCACCGGAAGCCTGCCGCGGCTTATGCGTTGGGCCGCCGTACCCCTGGCGCTGATCGCGGGGTGGTGGTGTTTCACCCAGCAACCGTGGCAGGTGGGGCTGCTGTTCCTCGTACCGGCCTTCGTGGTGCTGCGCCGCTATGCCGAAACCGCCACCGCGGAACATACCTACACCGCCAACGCCGGCCGCTTACTCACCGGCTACGCGGCCCTGTTCCGCCACCTGGAAAGCCGCTATCCGGCCAATGACGGCGCGGCGGCCCCGGCCATCGACCGGCTGGCCTACTACGCCAGCCAGCTCGACGTTCGGTATAACCCGTTCGTATTCCTGCTGGAAATAACGGGACTGTGGAGTGTGCAGTGGCTCTACCTCCTGGATCGGTGGCGGGAAACTCACCGGGGCGACCTGCGCTGTTGGTTCGACGAGCTCGCCGCGGCCGACGCCCGGATATCGTGGGCGACCCTCCGCTTCAACCGGCCGGAGTGGACGGAGGCGGAACTGACCGAAGAGCCCGTCCTGGAAGGAGAGGCCCTGGGCCACCCCCTGCTGGCACCCGGCGTACGGGTGACGAACGATATCCATATGCGCACCGACGGCCACATCCACCTGGTGACCGGCAGCAACATGGCCGGCAAATCGACCTGGCTACGTACCGTGGGCACCAACCTGGTCCTGGCCCGGGCCGGCGGCCCCGTGTGTGCCCGGCACCTGCGCACCGCCGCCCTGCAGGTGTGGACATCCATGCGCACCCACGACGACCTGAGCGAAAGCACGTCCAGCTTTTACGCGGAGCTCAAGCGCCTCAAGGCCATCATCGAGGCCGTCGCCGACCCGGAACAGCGCGTATTCTTCCTGCTCGACGAGATCCTGAAGGGGACCAACAGCCGTGACCGGCACACGGGCTCGCGGGCGCTGATCCGGCAGCTCATCCACGAGCGGGGCGCCGGCATCATCGCCACCCACGACCTTGACCTGGCCGTACTGGAACACGAGGGCGGTCCGGAAGCCGGCCGCGTGGAGAACTACGCGATGGAAGTACAGACCCGGGACGGGGAGCTGGTCTTCGACTATAAACTACACCGCGGGGTAAGCCGTAGCTTCAACGCTACCGCCCTGATGGCCCGCATGGGCATCCGGATCGACCCCGAAGACATCAAACTTACCCACGACTAACCATCACCCATGAGCAAAGGAAAAATTCTGGTGGCCGGCGGAACCGGCTATATCGGCAGTCACACGGTCGTCGACCTGATCGAGAACGGCTTCGACGTAGTGAGCGCCGATAATTACCACAACAGCAAGGCCGGCGTACTTGACGGCATCGAGGCGATCACGGGCGTACGGGTGGTCAACCATACGGTAGACCTCGCGGACGCCGAAGCGACCGCCAAGCTCTTCGAAAAGCACCAGTTCGACGGGGCCATCCACTTCGCCGCCTACAAAGCCGTGGGCGAAAGCGTCGACAAGCCCCTGGAATACTTCCGGAACAACCTGAACAGCCTGCTCAACGTGATCGACGGACTGCGGCGGCAGGGAAGCAGCAACCTGGTCTTCTCCTCGAGCTGCTCGGTGTACGGCAACGCCGACGAGTTGCCCGTGCGCGAATCGACCCCCCGGAAGCCGGCCGAGAGCCCCTACGCCCGCACCAAGCAGATGGGCGAGGACATCCTGTACGATTTCTGCGCCAAGCATACCGACTTCCAGGCTGTACTGCTCCGCTACTTCAACCCGGCCGGGGCACACCCCAGCGGCCGGATCGGCGAGGACGCCGCCAACCCCGCCAGCAACCTGGTGCCCGTCATCACCGAGGTAGGGGCCGGAAAGCGGGAAAAACTTACCGTATTCGGTAGCGATTACGATACCCGCGACGGGAGCGCCGTACGCGACTACATCCACGTTTCCGACCTGGCCCACGCCCACACGCTGGCGCTCCAGTTCCTGATGGAGGGGCGCAGCACCGAAAACCCCAGCCTCTTCAACCTCGGCATCGGCGAGGGGCTCACCGTACTCGAAGTGATCCATGCCTTCGAGCGGGTGAGCGGCAAGTCGCTTAACTACGAGGTCGGCCCGCGCCGGGCGGGAGACGTAGTAGCCGTGTACGCAGACCGGACCAAGGCCAGCCAGGAACTCGGCTGGGAGCCGCAGTACGACGTCGACGACATCATGCGCACCGCCTGGGCGTGGGAGGAGAAGCGGTAGCCATGTACTTGCAGCTGCTCGGAACGGCCACCTCCCAGGGGGTACCGGTTATCGGCTGCCACTGCGCGGCCTGCACCTCTACGGATCCACGCGACCAACGCCTCCGGACGAGCGCCGTGCTGTGCGCCGGAGAGGAGCGGCTAAGTATCGACGCCGGCCCCGATTTCCGTACCCAGATGCTGGGTGCACGGGTGGAACGGCTGGACGGCATCTTGCTCACCCACGAGCACAACGACCACACCGCCGGCATCGACGACGTGCGCCCCTTCTGTTTTATGCAGCAGATGGATATGCCGGTGTACTGCCTGGACCGCGTGGCCACCGAGCTGCGCGAGCGGTTCGCCTACGCCTTCACCAACTACCCGGGGGTGCCGAAACTGGACGTGCGCCCCGTCGACTTCGGTACCACCCTGCCCTTCGGGGGCAAGCAGCTGCACCTGCTGCGGGTCAACCACGGAAAACTGCCGATCCTGGGGTTCCGCGTGGGCGGCCTGGCCTACCTGACGGACGTAAAGACCCTGCCCGACGCTACCCTGGACGCCCTGACCGGCCTGGATACGCTGATCATTTCCTGCCTCAATTACCACGGGACGCACAGCCACCTCTCAGTGGAAGAGACGCTGGCCTACGTCGCGCGGTTGCAGCCGCGGCGGGCGGTACTCTTTCACCTGAGTCACCGGCTGGGGCCGCACGCCGAGTTTAACGAGAGCCTGCCCGACGGGGTCGAAGTAGGCTACGACGGGCTCCGCCTGGAGGTATAGGCAAACCGTCCGGCGCGGGTGCGTTAACGGCCCGTTAAAGGGACAGGATGGGTCCGCGTCCGGGCGTGGCGCGTCGTTTCCCAGCCGACCCCGCGTGTTACCTTTGCGTCCCCTATGATCCTGCGCTTCTCTTTCCTGCTTCTTTTGCTGATGGCCACGGCCTCCGGCTACGGCCAGGTCCGCCCCGACCCGGTGGAGCGGGAGACGGTGAGCATCGACCACGCCAACGAACTGCGCTTCCTGCAGCAGGGCACGGCGCAGCGGCTGATCGGGGAGGTAGAGCTGAGCCAGGACAGTATCTTCATGTACTGCGACAGCGCCGAACTGGTCAGGGAAGTACAAGTGTACGCCTACGAGAACGTGACCATCCAACAGGGCGACAGCATTGCCGCCTTCTCGGAGTACCTCGACTACAACGCCGAAACCCTGCTGGCCAAGTTGCGGACGGACGTGGTCCTGAAACGCGGACAAACGGAGCTATTCACCGACGCGCTGGACTACGACCTGAGTACCAAGCTGGCCACCTACCACACCGGCGGGCGGGTCACCAACGGGACGACCGAGCTGAGCAGTACCCACGGCTACTACTACGCCGAGGACCGCAACGTCTACTTTCGTGACAGCGTGGTGGTGGTGGACGACCGCTTCGAGATGCGCGCGGATACGCTGCGCTACGACCTGGGCAACGAGATTGTACACTTCCTGGGACCCACCGTCATCCGCAGCGATACCCACACCATATACTGCGAGGCCGGCTACTACGACGTGGCACTGGACCGGGCCGTCTTCCGGCAAAACGCCCAGTACCGCAGCGGCGAACGGCTGGCCGCGGCCGACTCGATCCAGTACTTCGGACAGGACGAGCGCTACGTGCTGCGGGGGGACGCCTACGTGGCCGAGGGAGAATTTCAGCGCGCGACGGCCGACCGCATCGATTACTTTCGCGCCCTCGACCGGTACCGGCTGGAGGGCAACGCGACGGTGATAGACTCCGCCCAGACGGTCAGGGGCGACACCATCGATTACAATGCCGCAACTGAATCGTACGCCGTGAGCGGCGGTCGACCGCAGGTTTCTAATCCTCCGATGCTTATGGTAGCCGACCGGATGTACTCCGACGAGGCCACCGGCCTGGGCCGCGCCATCGGAAATATCGTTTGGCAGGACACCTCCGCCGATTTGCGGATCGAGGCGGGCGAGGCCGACTACAGCCAGACGACCGGTTACCTGAAAGCGTACGGCGGAGAGCGCGGTCGCGCCCTGCTCACCACCCTGCTCGAACAGGATACGCTTTACATGGCCGCCGACACCCTGCTTTCCGTACGGTCCGACTCCGTGGACGCCTCGGGCGACACCATCCGCTACCTAGCCGCGTACCACGACGTGCGCATCCTGAAGTCCGACATACAGGCGGTGGCCGATTCCCTGGGCTTTAACACCGTCGACAGCGTACTCACGCTCTACCAGAACCCGATCCTCTGGCAGGACACCAGCCAGCTGACGGCCGACACCATCGACCTCTATATCCGCAACGATTCGCCGGACCGGGTGGTGCTGCGAAGGAATGCACTGGTGGTTACATCGCCGGACCTGATCTTCTTCAACCAGGTACGGGGCCGGCAGATCGTGGCCTTCTTCGACAGCAGTCAGCTCGAACGCACCGAAGTGACCGGTAATGCCGAAGCGATATACTACGCCCAGGACGAGGTCGACGCCTACATAGGGGTAAATAAATCGGCCTGCAGCTCGATGGTGCTGTACTTCGAGAACGGCGGGGTCCACCGTATCAAATTTCTCAGTGCTCCCTCCGGTCGCCTGGACCCCATGAATGCCGTGGACCACAGCACCTTCCGGTTGGACGGCTTCCGGTGGGAACCCGAACGCAAGCCAAAGACGCTGGAAGATCTTTTCGGCGAGCGGGTTAGCCGCCCGCCGGCGGACATTCTGCTCGTGGCACCCGGGGAGGGGTGATTACTTTTGCAGTATGTGGAAGCTATCCGTACTCCTTTTTCTTTCGAGCCTGTCGCTTCAAGCACAGGACGACCTCTCGCTCGCCGGTGCCGAAGAACGGATGCGGGCGGGCGATTACGTACGCGCAGCCGCGATTCTCGATAGCCTAGAAGGCGGCGCCGTGAGCCCGGAATTTTTCCTCGCACTGGGCAACGCCCGCTTCGAAACCGGCGAACCCGGACGCGCCATCCTGGCGTACGAACGGGGACTGCGGCTACGCCCCGGAGATCGGGACCTGAAAAACAACCTGCGGTACGTACGGGAGTCCGCCGGGATCACCACGCCCGAGTTGCCTGACTTTTTCCTGCTACAGCTCTGGCGGCGGGTTGGGGCGTGGCTCGGCACCGACGTCGCCTACGCCCTGAGCCTGCTCTGCTGGTGGCTGGCGGTGGGCGGCGTCGTATGGTGGTTTCTGCGCCGGCAGCAGATGGAAGAGAAGCGGCGGTTTGCCCTGCTGCCCGGGGCGGGGGTCTGCGCGGTCCTTTGCCTGACGCTCTTTTTACTGGCAGGGTCGCGGTCCGCCTTCCTGCAATCGACCGACGAAGCGGTGCTTGTGGAGGATGCCTCCCTGCGGGTAGCGCCCGCGGAAGAGGGCTCGGTGGAAGCGGAGTTGCTACAGGGCCACAAGCTGCGCATCACGGACCGCGTGAACCGCTACCTGAAGGTGCAGCTCCCCGACGGCCGCCAGGGGTATGTGACCCGGTCGGAGATCGAGATCATCTGAGCCGGCGTCAGAAACTGACCGAAGTGATGAGGTTGAGCTGGTCGCGCCCGCCGAAGGCGAAGAACTGGTTCATGTATCCCGCCTCGAAGCGCAGCCCAGGCCGAACCTGGTAGCCTAAGCCACCGTAGAGCCGGTTGCGGTCGAAGGGGGACTCCGTGGCGGTAACGAACACCTCATTGTAGGCGGACAAGTAGAATCGGCTCGTCTCCCGATCGGTCCCCAGCGGTACGTTGAGCGACAGGAAATAGCGGAAGCGAAAGTTGAAGTTGCCCTCCACGAAGCGTTCCTCGAACCGGTAGCGGTGCTGCAGGCCGACGCGGCCCACGCGCTGCCGCGTGATCACTTGCTGGTACAGCCGGTGTTCCTCCACGCTGATCTTGTCGGTGGCCCCTCCCACGTAATTTTTGGACAGGATATAGCCGTAGCCCTGCAACACGTTGAGGTTGTCGGTGAGGTCGTAGCCGATACCGGTGCGGAGCAGTAATTGCTCGAGGTCACCGACAACATTGTAGTTACGGTACTGCACTTCGTGGTGGAGGTTCCAGCGCTCCCCGAGATCCTTATTACCGAAATAGATCATCCAGTTTCCAAGGTCCGCCGGTTGGGCGAAGGCAGTGGCCGGCAGCACGAATAGCAGGAAAAACAGGCAGCGGCAGCCGCGACGGAGAATAATCATAAGGGGGGCGATGAGCTCCAAATGTATCAAACCCCCTATAAACCCGCGGAGTCAGACGCCGGCGCGGTCGAAGCGGTCGAGCTCGAGGTTCTCGATGATCGTGATCAGCTTCTGGGCGTACCGCTTGTCGGTAGCGTAGCCACAGGCCCGCAGGCCGTGCGCCCATTTCCGGTAATCGGTTCCGTAGGTGTGCAGGCGGGCGTAGCGGGGCGTGTTGAGCAGGATGCTGTGCTCCCGGAACGAATCGCCAACGGAATCAAATACCCGAAACATATCGTAGCGGGTATCGTCGCCGTAGTTGCGGCAGGTGCAGCCGAGGCACTTGCTCCGGCACTTGATGCCGAAGTGATTGTTGGAATTCACTGCGAGCTTACTGTCGCCCGCATTGCTCTCCAACAGCGCCTGGGCCAGGGTGATACTGGCGGGTACGCCGTGGGTACGCATCTCGCGCCGCGCGGCTTCGGCGTGGCGGTTGACGTAGTCGCGCACGCGCCGTCGCTTGGCGGCGATCACGGCGGGTGACAATCCCTTGCGCTCTCCATAATCGGGGCTGAGCACCAGGGTCAGGTTGCTGATGTGGGGGGCGGGATCGTCGGTGCGTGCCACGTCGGTAAAGGACTCGTGGACCGGCTGGGCCGGAGCGAGGTCATGGATGACCTGAGCTTCACGCGTCGAGAAGACCGTAGCAACGACCTGTTGCCCTACCGCCGACAGCCAGCCACCGAGACCGGCTTCCGACACGGCGGCGGCGGGGAGCGGTACCTCCGCCGGCTCGTGCACGTCGACACTTACCAATAGTCCGCGGGTGACGCAGAGGTAAACGATGAGGAGCAACAGCACGATCTCCACGCTGTAGCGCAGGGCACCGTCGATAAGTTGGCCGGCGCGCTGGGCGACGGCGGAGAGTTGGGGGGATTCAGGGGAAGCAGGCATCCGGGAGGAATTTCTAACGTGAAGGCATCAATATGTTGGAACCTGCTGTAAGGGGGCCGTAGCCGTGACACAAAGATACACACCCTCGGTTAATAACCAACAATTTGTTTGTAAATCACACTACTTCTCGGCTTCCCGGTTGCCGAGCAGGCCGCAAGCGCTTAGTGTTAACTTTACACTACCTTCGCGGGGTCAAAATTTCCGTCATGATTTTAGTTGCTGATTCCGGATCTACCAAGGCCGACTGGGTACTGATCGGCGAGGAAGGCGAGCACGTCTACGTCAATACCCGCGGCTTTAATCCGGTCGTGCACCCGGCGGAGCTGCTGCACAAAGAGGTCAATAAGCTCTCGCAGGACCTGTTGCCGAACGCCCGCGTCGAGGCCGTCCACTACTACGGTGCCGGCTGCTGGGACTCGCGCCGCAAACAGGTGATCTTCGACTGCATTAACGACGCCTGGCCCAACGCCACCGTGGACGTCATGCACGACCTGCTCGGTGCCGCCCGCGCTACCTGCGGCAACGATCCCGGTATTTCGTGCATCCTGGGAACGGGCAGCAACACCTGCCTCTACGACGGCACCGAGGTGATCGACAACGTGACCAACCTCGGATTCATGCTGGGCGACGAGGGCAGCGGCTCCCACCTGGGCAAGGCCTTCCTCCGCGCCTACTTCTACCGGGAGCTCGACGCCGATCTCAATGCGGCCTTTGAGCGGTTCACCAGCATCGACCGCATGACGGTCATCAACAACATCTACGAATCGGAGATGCCCAATACCTACCTGGCCGGCTTTACCCGCTTCATGGGGGAGCACCAGCAGCATCCCCTGATCCAGAAAATCGTATTCGATAGCTTCGCCGAATTCCTGGACCGCCACGTACGTAAGTACAAGGGCCACCTGGACGTTCCTATTCACTTCATCGGCAGCATCGCCTTCCACTTCAAATCCATCCTGCTGGCCGCGCTCCACGAGCGGGACATGGTCGCCGGGCACTTCGTGCACAAGCCGATCGAGGCCCTCGCCGATTACCACGCAGGCAAGTAGCCCCCTTATGGAAAGAAAGGACATTCGCCGCATCGCCGTTTTCACTTCGGGCGGAGACGCCCCCGGCATGAATGCCGCCCTACGGGCCGTAGTACGCACGGCCGCCTGGAACAAGTTGCACGTGTACGGTATCGAACGCGGCTACGAAGGTATGATCGACGGGCACTTCCAGCGGCTTGAGCGCCGCGACGTGGCCAATATCATCCAGCGGGGGGGTACCATGCTGCGCACCGCCCGCTCCAAGCGTTTCATGACCCCCGAGGGACGGGCCGCCGCCTACGAGCACCTGCGGGCCTACGATATCGACGCCTGTATCGCCATCGGCGGCAACGGCACCTTCACGGGCGCCAAGGTCTTCAGCGAGGAGTACAACATCCCCTTCATCGGCATTCCCGGTACCATCGACAACGACCTCTACGGTACGGATTACACCATCGGCTTCGATACCGCGGTCAATACCGCCATCGACGCCGTGGACAAGATCCGCGATACGGCCGACAGCCACAACCGCCTCTTCTTCGTGGAAGTGATGGGCCGCAACTCCGGCTATATCGCCCTCTACACGGCCATCGGCTCGGGGGCCAGCAGCGTGCTCATCCCCGAGGCGGAGACCGACCTGGAGGACCTTAAGTCCGTCCTCCGGAAGAACAAGGCCCGCGGCAAGCTCTTCAGCGTCGTCATCGTCGCGGAAGGCCACCCCATGGGCGGCGCCACCGGAATCGCCGAAAAGATCCAGCACGAACTTGCCAGCATGGAGCCCAAGGTCACCGTCATCGGTCACCTACAACGCGGCGGTGCCCCGACCGCCGCCGACCGCCTGCTCGCCAGCCGCCTGGGCTTCGCCGCCGTCGAACTGCTGCTGGGCGGAGAGGAGAATATCGCCGTGGGCATCGTCAACGGCGAGGTTACCGCCCACCCCTTCGACGATGCGATCAATCTTCACAAGATCCCCCGCGACGAACTGATCCGCATGGCCAGCATCCTCGCCATTTAGGCGCCGCCGCCGCTGCACCCGCCGGGCGCGGGGCGCGAGTTAACGTACAGTTCACACCCTGTTATGAACTTGCATCGTTAATTCCGCTTATACCCCACCCAGACCTCCCGTATGGATGCATCCCTGATTATCATGTGGACCGGCTTTATCCTGGCCGGCTACGCCGTTGTCGGTAACGACTCGATCCAGACGCTGGGTACCTTCCTCTCATCGAACGAAGACAAACCCTGGTACGTGCTGTGGGCCTTCGCCGGGACCATCCTGGCCATCACCCTACTCTACGGCTGGTCGGCCTACGACGGCGACGTCAGCTACGGACGCCTGGAGAGCTACAACTACGTCGCGGACATGGGCTGGCCCTACCTACTGCCCCCGCTGGTCCTGATGCTCCTGACGCGGACCGGCATACCGGTGTCCACCTCCTTTCTGATCCTTACGTTCTTTAAGCCGAAGGGATTGATCGACATGACGATGAAGTCCATCCTCGGCTACGCCCTGGCCTTCTGCGCGGCGATCATCGTCTGGCAACTCGTGACGCGCTGGCTCGACAAGCGCTTCATCAACCAGCCCATCAAGGAGCAGGAGACCCGCCTCTGGACGATCCTACAGTGGGGCTCCACTGGCTTCCTCTGGGGACAGTGGCTGATCCAGGATTTTGCCAACATCTTCGTGTACCTGCCCCGCTCGCTCCATATCCTGGAAATTTCGGCTTCCCTCGTGGTGCTGCTCACGATGCTGGCGGTGATCTTTTACAGCAAGGGTGGCAACATCCAGAAGATCGTGAAGGCCAAGACGAATACCACCGACATCCGTTCGGCTACCATCATCGACTTTATTTACGGCATCATCCTGCTGTTCTTCAAGGAATTCAGCAACGTACCGATGTCCACCACCTGGGTTTTCCTCGGCCTGCTGGCCGGCCGGGAGATCGCGATCCGGTACCGCCTGGAACTGGACGAAGAGCCGAGCGACCGGGACCGGGCCGTTGTCCCTTACTACCTCGGGATGGCGCTAAACGTCCTCATCCTGGTACTGATCGGCTACGTGGTCTACCTGCGTGACGACATCAACAACCTGGTGATCGTTGTGATGGCCGTCGTCATGGTGGCCCGGGCCGCGGTCGCCTACCTTGAAACGGTCCCGGGCCGCAAAAACCTGATGGCCGCCTTCCGCAACATCTTCAGTGACCTGGGCAAGGTGTCGTTCGGTCTCGCCGTCAGCATCGCCCTGGTGTACGTAATGCGCTACCTGACCACCGGCAGCTTTATGGAAATACCGGTCGGCTAGCGCACCAGCCCGATGAGGCTGCGGTAATCGTCGAAGCTGGCATCGTCGGTCTTCATTTCCAGCAGCGAGTCGTGCGGCAGGTGCACGTACAGATCGTCAAGTTCGGGACTCGTATCCGCGCAGCGAATTTCCACCAGACCTTCTCCCAATTGCTCCCAGCGCCAGTCGTGGGTATTGAGGATCTTCCGAAGGGTATCCCGCTGCACTACCGTGTGGTCGTCGGCGGAGGTGACGGTCTGGGCGCCCGCGAAGGCCAGCTCGTTGCGGGTGATCAGCACGGCATCGCGCAGGATGTAGTACGCCGTAAACACCCGCCCGCTACCGGCCCGCTGGAGCAGGTCGGCGTAGAGCGCCAGCTGAATGTCCCTGGCGTTCATCAGCAGGGTCCTGAACACGCTTTTGCCGCGCCATTTGAGGTCGACCACGGCGGTTTCCAATTCCCCGTCCGCGGCCGTACGCTCCAGGACCAGGTCGGCCCGGCCCCGGATCAGCTGGCCCTCCTCGCTTCCGAGCCCGCCCTCCAGCTCTTCCTCCGATCCCCGGATGGACCAGCCGTTTTGCTGGATGAAGTTGACGAGCGTCCAGGCGGATTTTTTGATGGTAAGCAGAAACTGTACCTGCTCCGGCTCCTGTCCGTACTCGAGCAGTACGGCGCCTTCCTGCTGGAGCAGGCGGCGGGAATTGAGGTCGATCCACTGGTATACCTGGTCCCGGGTGAAGGGGGCATCCGCGGCGGAAATCTCCTCCAGTAGCCGCTCGACGAAGAGGTGGCCGAGGTTGCCCCGCAGGCGGTTTTCGCTGGCGATCGACAACAGGGGAGCCTTGCGCAGCTTCAACTGGTGCCGGAATACCCACTTGTGGGGGTAGTACAGCAGGTCGTCCATCGACGAGGGGGTTTCCCGTTCCCGTGGCACGAGGGCGGCGGGGCGCTCCATACGTACGTGCGGCCGGGGCGTGGACAGCAGCTGAAGGGGCACCGGCCGAAACTTCGGCAGCCGCAGGTCGGCGAGTAGCCCGGCGGGCGATCCGGCGGCGTCGATGTCTACGGTGATGGCGGGCAGGTCCGCCTCGCGGAAGGCTGCCTCCAGGTCCCCCATGAGGGCGTGGGGCTCCATCTCCGTACCGTCGACCCGTTGCGGGATGCACAGGATCAGTTGGTCCCGCGTAGTCAATAGGGGGCGGAGGTTTTGCCAGAGCTGCAGCCGGTTTCGTTGCTCCGGGGAGTACACCCCGCACCCGCGTTCGCGCAAGAAGGCAAGCTCGTCCGGGTAGTAGCGGCTGAAGAAGTAGGTAGGATCGTTCTCTACGAAATCCCACCAGATCAGCCGTCCGAGTTCCGGCTGCCCGCTGCCGGGGAGGCGGGCGGTGGACGCGGGTGCAAAGGTCACCGGCAAGGACCCCCGCTCGGCGGGCAGGAATTGCGTCGGTGCCGGCTGGTAAACGGTCCGGACCAGGCGTTCGATATCCAGGTAACTCAGGTCGGCCTCGGGTTGCGCGTCCAGCAGCTCGGTGGCGCGCTCGGCCTGGGCGGAGAGCACCAGCAGGCCGGTCTGCTCCTTATCTTCCTCGTAGGCCTCCAGGGCCCAATTCCGCAGGAATACGAACAGCCCGCGCACCTCCGCCTTCGGTACCCGCTCTTCGCGCTGGTAGCGCCGGCGGCGGAACCAAAAGTCGTACTGCTCGCGTGCCTTGCGGACGCGGTTCGGGGAGATTTTCGGATTGGCGTCCATTTCCCGGAAGGTCTGCTCTACGGCGTACACCCACCGGTTGCCGAACAGCCCCGGCGTATCCGCCAGATGTACGGCCAGCCGCTGCCCCAGCCGCCGTTCCAGGGGCTTGGTGACGAGGCTGACGAACTCCATGATGCGCTGCACCTCCACCGGCTCCCAGAGGAAGGCGGTGACCAGCTTCAGGACCTGCAGACTGGGACGGGCCAGGCTCGTGGAGGATATACCCATGCTGGGAAGTCCCTCCGTGGTAAAGGCGGTGTCCAGGGTCTGATTGCGTACGGTCATCAGTACGCCCGGCCGCCATTCGGGATTGTCGCGGACCATCCGCGCCAGGTAGGCGGCAATGTGTGTCTCGCGCTCGGCGCGTAGTACCACGAGGCTGCCGTCGCCGGAGAGCGGCAGGGGCAGCGGGCGGGCGGCGGGCTGCCCGGAATCGGGGGCCAGGAGGGCCTGCAGTTTCTCCTGCCACCGGCCCAGATCGGTGCGGGTATCGGGAGCGGCGGGCGGGGGTACGTGGGTCACCCGGTCGCCGCCCGCCCGCAGGCGGTCCAGCAACCGCAGCAGGCTGGGGGGCAGCAGGTCCGCCGGTTCGTGCACCATTACGGCGAGCCGGGGGTGCCGTCGGTCCGGAAGCGCGGCCAGCAGCGCCGTGAGGCGGTCCGCTGGGCCGGGCAACAGCTCCAGTTGCTGGCCTTCATCCAGCAGCAGCGCTTCGAGGTCGTGGAGTACGGCCAGGCGCTCGGGCGTGCCGGCGGGGGCATCGTCGGCAAGCCGGTAGCCGGCTTCGAACAACTCGTCGCGGCGGCCCAGGAGGTCCTCGGCGGTCGCGGTATGGTCGGCGGCGAAGGCCGCGGCGTAGAAGGGCGTGGTCGTGGTGGCCAGTTCCCGGTGGCGATCGATCACCTGCCGGTACTGCTCGGTGCGCAGGGCCTCCCGGTTGGCGGGGTTGCGCGACAGGGCGTAGAACTGCTCGAGGTAACGAAGAAGACCGGGATAGTCCAGGTAACACTCGTCCACGGACACGGGGGCGGGTTCGGGCAGTAGGGGGCCCGCGAAACTGAGACCCAGGTAGATCTTGATCATATAGCGGTGGTGTGGCTAGCCGCCCATCTCGGCGCGCATGCGGGTGAGCTGGGTTTCCCAGAGCGCCTTCTGGTCGTCCACCTCGTCGTCGTCGGCAAAGTCGGTGACGTAGACGATGGTTTCGCCGGTGACGGGGCTCTTGGTGATGTTGAACTCGAGGTACTCATCCTCGTCGTCGGCATCCTCCCAGGCGAAGCGCACCATGTCGCCCTCGCTGTCCTCGATGAGTTCCGCCGCCTCGGGGGCGCCGCTCCAAACAAAGGTGTAGGTGCTGTCGTTAATATCAACTTCATCGCAGAACCACCGCGTCAGGCACGCCGGATCGGTCAGAAACTGGTAGACAATGTTCGGGGAGGCACGAAAGATAAACTCCGAGGTAAACTTAACTCGTTCCATATCAGGCGGTTGGCAAAAGTGGTAGCGGGCAAATAAGGTAAATAAAGCGAGATTACCAAAAGTTTATCGCCTTCCAACCTATTGTTTTCTCACGTGTTAATTACTCGTTATGCCCCAGTGAGCCTCCCGGGGCTTGATTTACAACCGTGTAGCCCGTAATTTTGCGGCCAATTTCAGAAAACGTCCCCTAAATGAGACAGCTTAAGATAACGAAGTCGATTACCAATCGCGAGAGTCAGTCGCTCGAAAAATACCTGCAAGAAATCGGTAAAGTCGATCTGCTGACCCCCGAAGAGGAAGTCGATCTCGCCAAGCGGATCAAGCAGGGTGATCAGATCGCACTCGAGAAGCTGACCAAGGCCAACCTTCGCTTCGTAGTCTCCGTAGCCAAGCAATACCAGAACCAGGGCCTCAGCCTCTCCGACCTCATTAACGAAGGAAACCTCGGCCTCATTAAGGCCGCGCAGCGCTTCGACGAGACCCGCGGTTTTAAATTTATTTCCTACGCCGTCTGGTGGATCCGGCAGTCTATCCTGCAGGCCCTCGCCGAACAGAGCCGGATCGTCCGCCTGCCCCTCAATAAAGTGGGTAGCCTGAACAAGATCAACAAGGCCTTCAGCCAGCTCGAGCAAACCTTCGAGCGTGAGCCCAGCAGCGAAGAACTCGCCGAACAGCTCGAGATCAACGCCGACGAGGTGGAAACCACCCTCGGCGTGGCCGCTCGCCACGTCAGTATGGATGCCCCCTTCGTCGAAGGCGAAGACAACAGCCTCCTCGACGTCCTGGCCAACACCGCTACCCCCGGCACCGACTCCGCCCTGGAATACAAGGAGTCGCTGCGCCGCGAGATCGACCGCAGCCTCGGCACCCTTACCGAGCGGCAGTGTGACGTCATCAAGCTATACTACGGCATCGGCGTCGAGCACCCCATGAGCCTCGAGGATATCGGCGAGAAGTTCGGCCTCACCCGCGAGCGCGTCCGTCAGATCAAGGATAAGGCCATCAACAAACTGCGCGGTGCGAACCGCAGCAAGCTGCTTAAGAATTACCTGGGGAACTGATTTGGTACCGTAGAATTTTAGTACTGTACTACTGTAGACACCCTCCGCCGTCTTCGCGCGTCGGAGGGTTTCTATTTTTGCGCACCTATGGACGCACCACGCACCAAAAAGCGCCTGACCGAGCTCGACCGCCCGTCGCCGGTTGAGTTTGCCGCCACCGAGAAGATCTCGCTCTCGCTGATCCTGGACGATATACGCTCGGCGAACAACGTCGGTAGCCTTTTCCGTACGGCCGATGGGTTTGCGCTCCGCCATGTCTACCTCTGCGGCATCACCGCTACCCCACCCCACCGGGATATCCTCAAGACGGCTTTGGGGGCCACGTCGACCGTTAGCTGGTCGCACCACGAAAACTGCGGCACGCTGGTCGAGGGGCTCGTGGCGGCGGGTACGCAGGTGCAGTGCCTGGAGCAAACGCACGGAAGCACCGCGCTCTCCGCCTTCCGGGTAGATACGGCACAGCCGCTCGCGCTGGTGGTAGGTAACGAAGTGAACGGGGTTGACCAATCCGTAATCGACCGCTCCCACGGCACCATCGAGATCGAGCAATTTGGTACCAAGCACAGCCTTAACGTGGCGGTAAGCGCCGGAATCGCCCTGTGGGCACTCAGCCGTCAGCTGCGCCCGTGAGGTCTGGCGATTGCCGCGCGGCAGGCTATCTTCCCCTCCCAATCAACCACCCTCTAACCCACATTTCCTATGCAGCCTTTCCACCTCGCCGTCCCCGTTGACGACCTCGAAGCCGCCCGCCACTTTTACGGTACCGTCCTGGGCTGCCCCGAGGGCCGCACGGACTCGGAATGGATCGACTTTGATCTCTTCGGACACCAGCTCGTCGCCCACCTAGCCCCCAAGAAGGAGGCGGCCGACCACCGCAACGAAGTCGACGGTAAGCACGTCCCCGTCCCCCATTTCGGGGTAGTACTGAAATGGGAGCAATTTGAGCAGTTCGCCGAGCGACTGCGCGGGCAGGACGTCAAATTCGAGATCGAGCCCTACGTCCGCTTCGTGGGACTGCCCGGCGAGCAAAATACCATGTTCTTTTACGATCCGGCCGGCAACGCCCTGGAATTCAAGGCCTTCAAGGACATCTCGCGCCTATTCGCGAAGCAGTTGAACGGATAAATATTACATGTGAAATTTCACGTTTGAAAGCTACTCGAAGTAAGCTTCTACCCCCTGCGGCGTGGTGACCCGAACCTCGGCCCGCTCACCGGCTTCAACGTGTCCAATCACCTGCGCGTCAATTCCGAATGACTTGGCGACATCGATGACCGTCTGCGCATCCCGCTCGCCAACGTAGGCTTCGAGGCGATGGCCCATGTTGAAGACCTGATACATCTCCCGCCAGTCGGTACCGCTTTCCTTGCGGATGAGCTCGAAGAGCGGGGGCACCGGGAACAGCTTGTCCTTGACCACCCGCACGTCCGGATCAATAAACTTGACCACCTTGGTCTGGGCACCGCCGGTGCAGTGGATCAAGCCGCTGAGGCCGGGCCCTACCCGATCGAGCAGCTGCTTCAGCACGGGCAGGTACGTGCGGGTGGGGCTCAGGACCAGTTTGCCGACGGTGGTCTCCTGTCCGTCCACGGTGATCTTTTCGGTGAGCGAACGGCTGCCGGAGTAGATAACCTTCCGCGGCACTTCCGGGTCAAAGCTTTCCGGGTACTTGTCGGCGTACTCCTTCTTGAAGACATCGTGGCGGGCACTGGTCAGTCCATTGCTGCCCATGCCGCCGTTGTAGGCGTCCTCGTAAGTAGCCTGCCCGTAACTGGCCAGTCCTACGATCACGTTGCCGGGCCGGATATCGTTGACGATCACCTGATCGCGCCGCAGCCGGGCGAAGGTGGTGTAGCCGACGTCGATGGTTCGCACGATGTCGCCGACGTCGGCGGTCTCGCCACCGGTGAGGTGGAGGCCTACGCCGTGCTCGGCCATGCGGTCCTTGAACTTCTCGGCGCCCCGGATGATGGTCTTGAGCACGTCGCCGGAGATGCGGTTCTTATTCCGGCCGATGGTGCTGGAGATCAGGATGTTGTCGACCGCGCCTACGCAGCCCATGTCGTCGAGGTTCATCACCAGGCTGTCCTGGACGATGCCTTCCCAGACGCTCAAGTCGCCTGTTTCCCGCCAGTACAGGTAGGCCAGGCTGGTCTTGGTACCGGCCGTATCGGCGTGCATCACGTTGCACCAGGCGGTGTCGCCGCCGACCACGTCGGGCAGGATCTTGCAGAAGGCATTCGGGAAAAGTCCCTTCTCCAGCCCTGCAATGGCTTCGTGTACCTCGGATTTGGTGGCGCTCACCCCGCGCTGCTCGTATTTGCTTGCCATGCGGCAAAGGTAGCACCTAGCCCGCAGGACCACATCGGATGTGGCCCACATCCGATGTGGTCCTGCGGGCTTTTCTCCCGGCACCTGCGCTCGCCCCGCCTAGGGAGCTGGCTATGAACCGGTTAGCGCCTATCGGTCCACTTTCACCCCCGACATCGGATGTCGGCGACATCCGATGTCGGGGAGCGTCCGGGAGCGGGAGGGTGAGAACCCCTAATGGTGACCGAACGGCTCCACGTGAATAAGCACCTGCCCCAGGTTGGGCAGCCGTTCCTTGAGGTAGTCCTTGAGCCGGTGCGCCAGATCGTGGCCCTCGGTGACGGTCAGGTCGCCCCGGACCAGCGCGTGCAGGTCGATGTGGTAGCGCATGCCGGACTTGCGCACGTAGCACTTCTCGGTTCCCAGGATGCCGGGTACGTTCTGGGCCAGCGCACGAATTTCTTCGATCAGCTCGTCGTAAACGTGCTCGTCCATGATCTCCCCCAGGGCGGGCCGGAAGATCAGCCAGGCGTTGTACAGAATGATGCCTGACGCCGCCAGGGCCGACCAGTCATCGGCACTGGCGTAGTCCGGACCACCGATCAGCGCCACGGTGATCCCCGCGAAGGCCGTTACCGAAGTGATCGCGTCGCTGCGGTGGTGCCACGCATCGGCGGCCAGCGAACTGCTGTCGGTAGCGCGGCTGCGCCGCATTACGAACCGGAAGGAGAGCTCTTTCCACAGGATGATGCCCCCCAGCACGTACAGCGTCCAGGAGGCCGGGACCGCGTGCGGGGTGCGGATGTTGCTAAGGCTTTCGTAGGCGATGGCCGTTGCCGAAAACACCAGAAAGGCCACCACGCCGAAGGTGATGAGCGGCTCGATCTTGCCGTGCCCGTAAGGGTGATTCTCGTCGGCCGGCCGGCGGGCGTAGCGCAACCCCATCCAGACCATGATGGAGGAAAAGATATCGGCCGTAGACTCGATGGCATCGGCCACCAGCGCAAAGGAATTCCCGAGCACGCCCGCCACTCCCTTGATGATGGCAAGCATAAAATTGCCGCCAATACTGAAGTAGATCGTTCGGATGGCTACGTCCTCGTTGCGCATGCCCAAAGATACCTACCGTTAGTTGCGTACCCGGATACTGTTGCAGGCCAACACGGTCGTAGTGAGCAACAGGCCGGGGAAGACGGCCAGCCACCATGCACTCGTCTGATTACGCGACTCCTGCAGGATGCTGCCCCACGTAACCTGGTCGGACGGCACCCCCACCCCCAGAAAACTCAGGGTAGCCTCCGCCAGGATGCTCGTACCCACCATGAACGCAGCTACTACCACGACCGGACCGATAGCGTTGGGCAGCGCGTGGCGGAACAGCAGCCGCCACTCCCCCACTCCCCCCACCCGCGCGGCGGCGATGTACGGCAGGTCACGGACCCGGATCAGCTCTGCCCGCAGAAAGCGGGCCACCGGCGTCCACCCCACCAGTCCAATGATGAGGACGATCGCCGGCAGCGAGGGTTCCTGCAGGTAGGCCAGCAGGGCGATCAGCAACACCAGCGTGGGTATGCCCACCGTAAGTTCCAGCAGTAGGACGACCCCCCGATCCAGCGGCACCCCAACCGGCCGCCGCAGCCAGGCGCTATAACGTGCCGGCAGCCGCAGCAGAATGTCCCACAGGCAAATTCCCACCCCCACGCTCAGCATAAGCAGCAGCAAAAATTCGGGCAGGCCGTTCGTCACGGCCGACAGACAGGCCAGCGCGTACGCCGTGCCGCAAACCGTACCCACTACCCAAGCCAGGACGCTTCGCCTGGGCACCCGCAGGCCGTGATCGCCGAAAAATCCGGCCACGGCTCCCAGTGGCAACCCGAGCAGGAGCGAAACGACCACGCTCCCCAATCCCACGTACACCGCCACGCGCGTACCACTCACCAGCCCGGCGGCGATATCGCGGCCCAGGTAGTCCGTCCCCAACCAGTGCCGGCCGTCGGGGGTCATGGTCAGTGGGGGCAAGTAAGTAGCATCGTTCAGGTCGGCCGTCGTAGCGGCAAAGGGAATGGGGGGCCACACCGCCCATTCATCCTCCTGGGGCCGGTACGGCTGCTTGCTCAACACGGGAACGTGCAGGCGTTCGCCGTCGTACGCCAGCAGCGGCCGGTCGTTGGCGATGGCTCCGGAGAAGAGCGTGACCAGCAGCAAGCCCCCGAGAAACAGGTATGCCCAGCGTGGTACCTTCATCGCGGCGGGGTTTTGCCCAGACGGATCCGGGGGTCGATGAGCGCGTAGGCTATGTCGGCCAGCACCAGCCCCAGGATGGTCAGGGCACCGTTGATAAGGACCAGGGCCGTCACTACCGGCCAGTCCTCGGCGGTGGCGGCCGTAAACAGCAACCGCCCCATCCCCGGCAAATTGAATATGCTTTCAATCAGTACACTCCCGGCCAGGAGCGCCGGCAACAGCCCCCCGAGCAGGGTCACCAGCGGGAAGGCCGCGTTGCGGAACACGTGTCGCCACAGCACCTGCGAGCCCGACAATCCCTTCATGAGGCCGGTCTTGACGTAGGGCTTGCCCAGTTCTTCCAGGGCGGCGGCGCGCAGGTGCCGTGCCACATAGGCAAAACTCGGGTAGGCCAGGCACAGTACCGGAAGTGCCAGGTGGTGGATATGCTCACCGAGAGCCCTCCACCAACCCATGCCCCGGGGGATTTGGGCAAAACCCATACTGGGGAACCAGTTCATTCCGTACGCGGAATTGGTAAAAAAGGTAGACAGCAGGGTGGCGATCCAGAAGGCAGGAACACCAAATCCAAGAAAGGTGATGAACGTGGCCCAGCGGTCGAAGCGACTGCCCCGGTACCGGGCCATGTATAGCCCCAGCGGTACGGCGAGCAGGTAGACCAACAGCAGGGCCACCCCGTTCACCAGGGCCGTTCGGGGCAGGGCCACGGCAATCTTCCTGGCCACGGACTGGCCATTGATGTTGGATACCCCCAGGTCACCGTGCAGTACCCCGCGCAGATAGTAGTGGTACTGGTTACGCAATCCGTGCCAGTGCAACCGGGGCAGCAGCACGCGGTAGGGCCACGGATTGGCCACCATGGCGGCGTAGGCCTCGCGCAGGGGCCGTGCTGCGGGCAGGCCGTCGAGCGTCAGCAGCTGACGGCGTAGGTAGTCGGCGTCGCCGCGCACCAGCAGACGTCGCGCGGCGGTCTGCAGCTGCGCGTTCGTCGCCGTGCGCGCCGTGAGCAACTCCCGGTAGTACGCCTGTACCCGGGGCCAGTTACCGTAGGTCAGGGCCAACTCACGGACTGCACGGCGGCGGTCCTCCATCACGATGCGGTACAGGGTATCGGGGAGGGCGGCGTTGTTCAGTGTGAAGTAGAAGGCCGGCAGGTCGCGGTTCAGTCTTTTCGCAAGGCGCCCATAGCTTTGCTCGTAGGCGAGCAGATCGTCACCGGTCGTGCGCTCCCCCTCCACGACCATCCGCTGGCGTACGGGATCCCCCGGCGTCAGCCGGCTCAGCCCGAAGGTTACCAGACTCAACAGGAATAACCCCAACGGCAGGTACAGAAGCTTGCGCAGGAAGTAAGTGAGTAAAAAATGGTGTTGACGCGACAGGGTAAGGTGGGGAATAGTTAATTATCAGCAAAGTAAGCACATTGTCGGCGTTCGGTGTTTTCCCACAGTATGCAATCCTTAGCTCTTTTTCCGCTTCAGCTCGTTGTATTTCCGGGCGAGACGCTTAATCTACACATTTTTGAACCCCGCTACCGAAAATTGATACAGGACGCTGAGGGTGAGGGTATTACCTTCGGCGTACCCACCGTTATGGAGGGTGACCTGCGGCCGCTGGCCACCGAGGTCCGGCTGACGGAGGTGGCCCGCCGCTACCCCGACGGCGAAAGCGATATCCGCGCGGTAGGAGAACGGGTTTTCCGGATCGATCGCTTCTACCGGGAACTGCCCGACAAGCCCTACCCGGGAGCGGACGTAACCTTCCTGCCCCGCGAGGAAACCGAGGACGTCGCCATCAATGCACGGATCGTGGTCCTCACCCGCGACATCTATCGCAAGCTGAATATTAAACGCGAAGTACCGTCGGTAGCCGCCGGCTTCCGTACCTACGACGTGGCCCACTACGTGGGCTTCACCCTGGAGCAGGAATACACCTTCCTCACCTTACTGGACGCCACGGAGCGGCAGCGATTCCTGCTGGAGCACCTCGAGCAGGTCGATCCACGCCTCGGGGAGGGCCGCCGGCTGCAGGCGCGCGCGGAAATGAACGGGCATTTTCAGAACCTGAAGCCGCCTAATTTTTAGTGCTCCGCGATCGCCGCGGCGATCCGGTCGCGCAGCTCGGCCATCCGCGCTTCGCTGACGTCCGTGACCTTACCGAAGCGAAAGTCACCTTCCTGCTGCACCGGTACCAGGTGCAGGTGGGCGTGCGGCACCTCCAGCCCCAGCACCCCGTTGGCGATACGCCGGCAGGAAATGGCCTGCTTGAGTCCGCGGGCCACGCGTTTGGAGAACAGGGTCAGACCGCTGATTTCCGCGTCGGTGAGGTCGTAGTAGTAGTCCACTTCCCGTTTGGGTACGCAGAGGGTATGCCCCTCCACCATGGGCCGCACGTCCAGAAACGCAATAAACTCGTCGGTTTCCGCTACGATGTAGCCGGGCAGTTCGCGGCTGATGATGCGTGAGAAAATGGAGGCCATCAGAGGGATATGTCTACGATCTCGAACTGGATGGCTCCGTTGGGAGTCTTCACCTCCGCTACGTCGCCCACCTTTTTACCGAGCAGGCCCTGCCCCATCGGACTGTTGACCGATATCTTCTTGTCCTTCAGGTTGGCCTCGCTTTCGGCTACCAGGTGGTACACCATGGTGGCTTTGTTCTTCACGTTCCGGATGGTGACCTTGCTCATGACCGTCACCTTACTGGTATCCAGCTGGCTGGAATCCAGCACGCGTGCGTTGGCCATTACCTTCTCCAGCTCGTTGATCTTCATTTCCAGTAGCCCCTGGGCGTCCTTGGCGGCATCGTATTCGGCGTTCTCCGACAGGTCTCCCTTCTCGCGGGCCTCGGCAATGGCCTGGGCTACTTCGGAGCGGCCGGTAGTTTTCAGTTCCTCGAGCTCGGACCGTAAGCGGTCGTAGCCCTCTTGCGACAGATAGTGTGTTCCTGCCATGGTGTTTATGTTTTCGTCAGCGCAGTCGACGGTACCCTTCCCGGCGTGGGAGCGGTGGTGGACTGCCTGAGGTGGATGATGGCCCCCGCAGTAGTCGGGCGGCGGGAAGGCAATAAAAAAAAGCGACGCCCCTACGGTTGTAGGAACGTCTGCGGCGTTAAGGTTATACCGCAAATATAGGGAATTTCTGGTTGCCCGTCGGGGGTTACGGCGTCAGAATGAGAGGCTTAGTCCCACGTTATGGGTTCCGCCGTAAATGCGGGTGCTCCGGTAGGCGTAGTCCACGCTGAATCGACGGTCGGTATCTCCGCGCTGGAAGGGGACGCGAACGCTGGCCCCGGCACTTATGCCGTCGTAGAGGGGCGACTCGTCGGCCGAGGCACCCTCGCTTTCGTCCGCCGCATCCAGGTCCGTGCGGTACCCAACCCGCGCCAGAAACTGCTCTCGGAAGGCGTATTCCACGCCCGCTCCCACCTGGTCGCGGCTAAAGCTATTGGCCGTAAAGTTGCCCACCAGGGTCACCCGCTGGTCCTCCAGGTGGGTCAAAAAATCGTAGCTCGCCCCGATATTCAGCATGGAAGGCATTTCAAAGCCCGCCGCACGCTGGGCATAGGTCAGCTTGTAGTCCGCGGAGTTGTCGGGGTTGTCGGCGGTGGTTGCCAGGCCCTGCCCGCCGTAGGCCATACGGGAGCCTACGTTGCGCAGGCTGAGGCCGAACTTGAAGGCATCCTCCGGGCCGGTCACGTACTGTACCCCCGCATCGATGGCAAACCCGAAGGAGCTGACGTCGCTGGTGGATTCGCTCACCCCCCGCAGGGTGATGCCCACCGATACCCGGTTCTCGAACTGGTGGCTGTAGGTCAGCCCTACGTTGATGAAACTCAGGTTGAGCAGCGCGCCCGTACCCTCCGGCTGTTCGGTGGTGGTGATGGGAATGTCGCCGAAGTCGAGGCTCATCACGCTGAACCCGAAGGCCCCGTTCTTGCCCGCCTGGGCGGTCACCCCGATGGCCTGCATGGAGATGTCGGTGCCCTGCAGGTAGTTGGCGTAGCCCAGCATGACCTGGGTGCCGGCAAAGCGGCTTACCCCGGCGGGGTTCAGGCGCATGGCCTCCACGCCGGTCACGTAGCTCGTGCCCAGCGAATGCAGGCCTGCGGAGGGAGCCCAGGGGTTCATCAGCAACTGGGTGGCGCCCGCCTCGCCCTGCCGGTCGGGATTACCGGCAAACGCGGCCAGGGAAAATCCGGCACAGGCGAGCAACAGGTAGAACTTCTTCATGCGGGAGAATTTTGCGGGGACGCAGGTGCGGGGTTAAAGTCCGGAAGGATCAAACTGCCGTTGGACCCCGAAAAACTTGAGCGTGCGTTCCCCGAGGCCGGGAGCGTCGACGTGGATGAGGTAAACCCCGCTGGCTACGGGAATACCCTTTTGGTTGCGCAGGTCCCATTCCAGGGCCGGAGAGATCTGGCGGTAGCCAACGGGTCGGTTGGCACCGCGCAGGACGGTAATCGTCTCGTCACGCTCGTACTGTCGGATAAACTTACCGTCGAGGGAGTAGATGGTTACCGTCGCCCGTGCCGGCAAGTTGGTGATCTTCACGTTGGTTTCGAACTGGCTGTCCTCGTAGGTACTGAACCCGTAGTAGGGGTTCGGCACCACGTTAATCATGTCGAGTGCGCGGTTGGTGAGCGACTCGTCCAATTCCGTGGTCGCCTGCCGGCCTTCCAGGCGGAAGCGGTAGGTCGGGTATCCGTTGGCTTCCGGCACCCCTTCGGCGTAGTCGAAGGCGCTGTTAACGCGCAGCTTGATCGTCACGTCGGCAGGAATGATGCCATCGGCGTACGACAACAGGTTCGTCCCCGGGGCCAGGAGCGGAAAGCCCGCCCAGGTGATCTCCTGCAGCCCCCGGATCTTGGCCGTGGAGTTTGCCACGCTGCGGGGGAACAGGCGATTGTAAAGCCGGACGCCCCCGTCGTAGGGCTGATCGGTCACGTAGAAGAAATGCTGACCACCCGCGGGGAAGTCGTACACGTTGAGCCCCAGCAGGGGAGATTTCTGGAAGATCGTGCTCGACGGGTTGAAGATCATGTCGCTGCCGTTCGCGGGTGCTACGTACTGATCGCCCAGGCGGCGGCCGTCGTAGAGACTGTTCTCGCCCCAGAATATCTCGAGCCGCTCCCCCGTCTCGACGTCGATGGCGTACCCGGGGAACCAGCCCATACCGGTAGCGTATTGCGGATCGATGTCATTGTCCACTGCCGGCAGGCCGTCCGGACCTGCTTCCCGGGTGACGCTGGGTGCATCGCGGGTATCGAACATATTCCGTGCGCCCTCCGGCTTGATCGGCTGCCCACGGTAGAAGAGGTCGTCGTAGAAGTAGTTGCTGGTCTCGACCACGGGGCACCGGCTCCACAGGGACTTATCCGCGGTGAAAACGATATTGACGTTGTTGAGCTCCTGCAGGGTCTGGGAGCGGATAACGACGTCGTTCAGCCGGAACTCCGAGAGGTAAACGGGGGAAATAAATGGAATCCCCCCTACGATCTCGCGGTGGTCGAGCAGCCGGTAGGGTGCAATGCCCGGGTACAGATCGGACAGGCCGCGGTCCTGGTCGAGGTCGTAGAAGCGGTCCTGAAAGTCGTCGGTCGCTAAGTAGTCGAAGATGGACTGGTCGAACTCCACGGCGTCGCGGAAGCCCAGCTGATAATTGTCCGGTACGAACAGCAGCCACGGCTCCTGATCGGTACTGTCGTACTGCACGGCCGCGCCGATGGCCCCGTTGCTGCCGGTACCCGAAGTACCCGGCTCGGGCACGTCGCCGATCCGTACCGAAAAGCCGAATTCATTGACGATCTGTTCGTTGTTGGAACTGATGGGGCGTTCACTTACCACGGTGGGGACGTTGCAGTCGTTGAGGCACCGCAGCGTCCACCGCACGGGGGCGGTGAGTTCGTCGTCGGACATGTCGCCGTCGACGAAGGTGATCTCGTATTCCCCGTCCTGCACGTTCAGCGGATTGGCCACGAAGATGTCGATCGGACCGGCACCCTGCGCGTAGGTCAGTTCGCCCGTGGTGGATTGTCCTCCCGCGATTGCTGCCTCCAGTCCGGCCACCGTTTCGGCGTCAAGGTCCAGGAAATTGCCATTGTTTCCCCGGCCACTTAGGCGGGTAATGGTGGCCCCGTCGCCGTAGTCGGCCATCAGGTCGCGGTCCAGGATGGGCCGCGGGATAGCGGTATAGTAGGCGTTGCCGGTCAGCGGGTCGCCGATATTGCGGCTGGAGGCGATGTACTGTACCGGCTGCCCGGGGCTGTCGGGGTCGAAGGGGTCGTAGGTCTCGTAATTATTATAGGCGTAGGCAACCACGGTAAAGTAGTAGCGCCGGTGGTTGATCAGGCGGGTGTCGTTGCCGTTGGCAAAGGCATCCTGGGTGATGCTGATGCTGTGGCGGATGCCGCTGTCGTCGCCGGCTACCCGAAGCTCCGGCACGTAGTAGGTCTGGTTGAGGGGGTTACGGTCGGGCTCGTCGGCGGAGATACCGGTCCAGTTGAACAGGCGGGTGACGCCGTTGTCCAGGTCGTAGGTGGCAACCTCCCGGACGCGCTCCGGATCGCCGATGTCGGCCAGGGTAACGTCCGGTCCGGCGAACTGAAAGACCCGGTAGCCCTCGAAGCGGTAGAGGCTGTCCTCTCCCCGCGGGATGCCGAGGCCCTCCTCCTGGTATCCTTCGAGGTAGTTGTTGCTGATGGGACTGTTGGAGAACAGCAGTACGACCTCACGCTCCAGCTCCAGCAGGTCAACATCGGGAGCGTCGGGGCCGTCCAGCAGGTCGAAACAGTTGTCAAAGAGCGACTGGGCCAGGTCGTCGGCCTGCTGCAGGCGCTGAATGGAGGGAGCGGGATAGGTCTGGTCCGGGACCCATACCACGCCGATGATGAGCTCGTTCACGGCACCGGGCTGCAGCGTAAAAGGACCGGAAGCCTGGATGGTACGGCGGTCGCCGTAGGGCAGCTCCTCGGTGGTCATGTTCCAGCCGTTGACGTTTGGAGCGTCGGGGAAGGCGTAGCGGGTCGTCGGCGCGGCCCCCTCGTCGTAGCCGTCACCGCTGTTCTGCAGCGGGGTTCCGTCGCGCCAGCGGCCCTGGAGGTAATTGTAGTATTCGGCCGCCGTACTGGGGTCGGTGGTCGGCTGGGGCGGGCCACCGACGTTGGCGTTGTTGTAGTAGACGAAGGAACTCATGCCCAGTTCCCGCTCGCCGATCTGTACCCCGTCGAGGTCGTACACGGGGGCGCGGGGCCCGCGGAAGTAGTCGATCCCGAGGATGGGGATTTCGTCGCAGTAGGTCGCCACGCCGCCGTCGCAGGTACAGCCGGCACCCTGGGCGCCGTCGAGTTCGTCCTCGTTGTATACGTAAGCCAGCGACCGGGTGGTATCGCTGCCGATGTAGTCGTCGGTTGCGCACCCCAGGTCGGGATCGACCCACATGGCAAAGTAAGTATCCAAAATGTCCTCCTGCGCCCGGTTGATGAGCTTATAGCGCTGGAAGGTCATGCTGTTGATATCGTCCGAAGTGGTATAGGCGAAGGCCTGTACCTGCACCTCCATCTGTATCTGCAGGGGGGTGTTGGACTGCCGGTGGGTGTTGCCGGCGTCGTTGTAGATCCAGAAGGTCATCTCCTCGGGAAACTGCGGAGTCTCGCCGCAGCCGCGGATCTCGATGATCGGATAATCCCCCTCGGTGGGATTGTAGAGCCCGTCGAGGTTTTCGTCCCAGAAGCCGGCCAGTCCGCCGCCCTCGCTGGGGTTGGGGAGGTCGAAACCGTTCACCTCCGAGAAGTAGGGGTTACCCACCGACGGCCAGCCAAGCACGTCGCGCGGTACGTCGTCCGGGTCGAGGGGCAGCTCGTCGTTGTCCAGCGCGGTCTGGTAGGCCAGCCGCAGCGCCCGGATGCTCTCTCCCCGGACGGTAAAGAAGCGGTCCCACCGCTGGCACGTATCCCGTTGCACGGTTCCCTGGGAGGTGAGGGGCCCCGGGTAGTAGTCGAAATTGCCGGTACCGCGCCCGTAATCCTGGGCCGCCACCTTGAGCCCGCCCCCCGGGTCACGGCCGCCGAGCCACACGGCGCCGGCGTAGATGGAGCTTACCTCCGGCACGCCGGGGGGCACCTTCGGTACGATGTAGCGGCCGTTCTCGCCGTCCCACCAAACGTCACCGCCGGTGGTCAGGCGGGCACGCACGTTGTTGATCTCCATGTCGGTCTGCCGGGTCGCGTTGTCGCAGGCTTCCCGGAAGTCGATCTGCTGCTGCGCGGAGGGCGTCGGCCGGGCGGGTCGCTTCGGCCCCGGCCCCTTGGCGGCGGCCGGGGAGAGGGGCAATACGGCCACCAGGCTCACGAGAAGGGCTAGGGTGCAGGAAGGGAGGCGCATGGGAAAGCGGTTCTGGGGGGTGCGGACGAGAGGGAGCATCATAGGCCAAAGCGGACACCGATGTACATCCGGCGCGGTAAACTGAAAAAATCGGAGTTGAGTACGCGCCACTGGTAGCTGTCGAGGTAGGAGGCGACCGGGCGGGTGCCCCCCTCGATGCTCTCCAGCTGGTCGCGCCCGAAGCTGCTCTGCAGGAAACCCGGGTCTTCCGGGGACCCCGTGGCGGAGTACACCCCGATGATGTTGCGGCGGTCGAGGATGTTGCTGACGCGGAAGTACACGTTGAGGCCCGCCCGCCCGGCGATCTGGAAGTTCTTTTCGATCTGTCCGTTCAGGGTGAAGTTCCACGGGTTGCGGCTGCCGTTGATGGCGCCGCGCGTGCCCGAACCGCCCAGCTCCAGGGGGATGAAGGTGGCGGTGTAGGGCCGGCCGGAAACGGCAACCGTCTGCAGGTTGAAACCGGAATTGTCGAGCCACCGGGGCGTCCCGCTGCGGCTGTCGAAGCGGTAGTCGAGGACCAGGTTGATGCGGTGCCGCTCGTCGAAACTCAGGGGAAAGAGCGTACGCAGGTTGCCCCGGTTGGTGAGGCCGCGCTGGCTGGTCGAATTGGAGCCGGTGCCGTCGGCGAATTGCAGCGTATAGTTCGCGTTGACCGTGACGTTGCTGGTGCGCCGCAGGTCGTAGGTGAAGCTGAAGCCCTTGACGGTACCGAAATCCTGATTGTCGTAGGTGGTATACTGGTTGACGATCGGCACGGGGAAGTAAGTGCGCAACTGGATCATGTCGCGCAGTTCCTTATAGTAAGCGGCCAGGGTAATGGCCGAGGAATTGCTCACCTTGGTCTTGAAGCCCACCTCGTAATCGATCGTCCGTTCGGGCCGAAGGGCCGGGTTGTTGAAGGGACTGCCGGGCGAACCGGGCCGCTCCACGAAGTAGTAGTAGTCGAGGGCCGTGGCCAGCGTGTTGCTGGCGGGTCGCTGCACCAGCACGTCGTAGTGGGCGAAGAAGTTGGCCTCCCCGGAGATCGGGAAAGAGAAGGCCAGGCGCGGCATGATGTTGTACTGCACCTGGTAATCTTCGAAGGAGGTTTCCACCGTAAAATCCGGTGACTTGATGAAGTTATTGGATTCCCGCACCTGCTCGCTGGCGTAGCTCGGGAACACCAGCCCGGTACGGACGCCCTCGATCTCCTGCGGTCCGTTGGTGGGCGTACCATCCGCCTGGTACCAGTTGTCGTTGAAGCGGTAGGCGCGTACCTGGTCGCTGTTCTCCGCGACGGTGTACACCTTGAAGTCTTCCCCGATGTTGCCGGGCCGCTCCCCGCCGAAGTTGGCGTGGAAGTCCGCCGCTCCGGCGATCTCGTAGAGGCTGTAGGGGTCGCGCAGCACCTTGGTGTTGGCGTCGTACCGGTCGGCGCGGACCCCCACGCGGAAGATCATGTTGTTGATCGTGAACTTGTCCTGGAGGTAGGCCGCCGCGTACACCGGCCGGTTGGGCGCTACCGTGAACCGCTGCTCGCCGGTCACGGGGTCGATGGCGAAGAAGTCGTCAAAGGTGCCATTCA
Organism: Lewinella sp. IMCC34183; assembly: GCF_003390915.1. Taxonomy (GTDB): domain Bacteria; phylum Bacteroidota; class Bacteroidia; order Chitinophagales; family Saprospiraceae; genus Neolewinella. Next base: position 957,088 of record NZ_QMEM01000001.1, read on the forward strand.
CCTCGTTGCCGAGGTAGTCGTAGCCCACGTAGCCCACCAGCTGGGCAAAGGTGAGCTCCTGGGCGCTGAACTGATCGAGCGAAAGCTGGTCGGGCGACAGGCCGTCTATATTTACGTACTGGTCAATGGGGATGTCCAGGTCCTCGCGGACCCGGCGGTAGAAGGTGCCGGCGTCGGACTGTACCGTGGGTGCCACCACGGTCGCGGGCCCTACGTACCGCTGGTCGCCGGTGCCGAGGTCGACGTCTACGGTAGAAACTACCCGGTTGAGGGTGTCCACGGTATTGAGGTGGCGGTTGATGAGCTGCCGCCCGGCCGTCCACAGTCCACCGGGGGCCATGCTATAGCTTCGGTTGACGCGCTGCTCGAAGACCACCCCGAGCTGCACGCTGTGGCGGCTTTTGTCGGAGTTTCCTGGCACCAGCTCGAAGGTGGCGTTGCCGTTGAAGGTGTAGGTATCGTTGTCGGAAAACGCGTAGCTGTTATAAACGGAGCCCACGTTGGCGTGGAATCCCCAGCTGTCACGGTAGAGCGTCTGCGTGCGGCCGTTGACGGCGGCGAACTGGTCCAGGGTGGGAATGGGCTCCCCGTCGGCGGTTTGCTGCTGCACCCCGAGTTCGCCGTAGCGGTCGTCGGTAAAAATGAGATCCTCCCCGTAGCCCAGGAAATTGTTGTAGTTGGACAGTACCGGATTGACGGAGGTACTGGGGTCGAAGCTGCGGAGCACTTCGCGGTAGTCGGCCTGGACGGCCCGCAGCGGTACCCCGTCAGCGTCGTACTCCACCCCGAAGACGGGGATATAATCGATGTCGAAGCGGCCCACGTAGCCGTAATTGAAAAAGTTGTCGCCGTGAACCGGATCGGCGATCTCGCCCCGGTTGTTTTCGATCCCGAGCTGCAGGATGTAGCTGGAGTTCTGGATGAGGCTCCGGTTGTTGCCCTGCTCCCCGGCCGCGCCGGCCCCCGACAGCCGGTGACGGAAGCGGAAGTTGGCCCGGTAGTCCTCACCGGCCACGGTGGGGTTGCGGGCGGCGTTGTAGGTGCGCCAGGTGATCCCCCCACCCTCGCCCGGGGTAAACTGGTTGTTGTCGCGTCCGTAAAAGCCCGAGAGCGATACGTCGATCGCGTCGCTGATGCGCGCGTCAATCTTGCCGTTCAGGTTCAGGGAGTTGGAGGCTTCGAACGGACGCGTACGCAGGGCTTCCACGTCGTCGTTGGTGAGGAAATCGGCCGCCACGAAGGGCTGGCCGCCGCGCAGGATGACCGGGTTGGCCTCGAGGTCGGCGATCACGTCCTCCCGGGCCCGGTAGATGGGTACGGCGCTGGGGTCGTCGTCGCGTCGGTAGGTGTAGCGACCGCTGAGGCGGAAGCCCAGGATGGCCCGGTCGGCGCCCCGCTTGATGAGCGGCCCCGAGACGGCCACCCCTACGAGACTGTTGCCGTAGTCGTCGAGTCCCTCGCTGGTCTCGGCTTCGGCGTTGACGAAGAATTCCGAACTGGGCCCCTTGGTCGTGATGGAAATGATGCCGCCGGTCACGTCGCCGTAGCGTGCCTCGAGACCACCGGTGATGACCTGCAGCTGCTCGATCTCCGACTCGGGCAGGAGGCTGCCGCGCACCCGGACGCCGTCGACGTAGTAATCGGTGGCGTTGGCGCGTGATCCGCGGATGGTGATAGCCGACCCTTCGTCGGCCGACGCGGCGCCGGCCGTGATGGAAGCCAGCTGGTTGATGTTTCGGGTGGGCAGGCGCTGGATCTCGCTGGCCGTGATCGTCTGGCCGGACGTAGTGTTATCGACCTCGATCAGGGGCACGTCGTAGCCGGTGACGACCACCGTCTCCAGGTTCACGCCGCCTTCGTTGCTTACCTCCACGTCGGCCACGTTGGTCCGCCCCGGCAGCACCGGAATGTCGGTAAGCCGGGTGGGTGGATAGCCCGTATAGTTCACCTCGATGTCGTAGGTGCCGGGGTCGATGTTGGAGAAGAAGAAGTTGCCGCTGAGGTCCGTAGTCGTTCCCTGAAAAAAACTCCCCTCTTTAAACAGGGAAACCGCGGCAAAAGAAAGTGGCTCCCCACCGCCGTCCACGTCGGTAACCTTACCGGAAAGGGCGGTCTGGGCGGTCGCACACCACGCAAGAAGCAGAAAGAAAGGTAGGAGTAACGGTCTTTTCATGCGGTGGCGTTGCGCGGCGGGGCTTCCGCGGGATGACAGTGGCTACAAATTTGCAAAACGCACGGCGAACTTTCACCCCCATTGGGAGGGGGGTACCATATGCGACAAAAATCAGAAGCTTCCCCGCCCGGCACACCGGCGGCAGGCTGTTAGGTAAATATGCGCGGGAAAGCGGGCAAAAGCCGGTTATCTTACGAGACCGGATATCCCCGGCACCCGCGTTCCCGCACCTGATTATGGGGGACCGTCCCCTTACAAACATCGATCAAGCTATGACAACACGCCTACCCATTTACCTCCTCCTCACCCTGCTCTGTTCTCCGCTGGCCGCCCAGCTCACACCCGCCACGGCCGTCGCCGAAATGGCGCGTGGCATCAACCTGGGCAACACCCTTGAGCCCCCGATGGAGGGCGACTGGAACAACGGCCCGGCCGAGGAAAGCTACTTCGACGCCTACGTCGACGCGGGCTTTACCAACGTCCGGATACCGGTCCGCTGGGATGAGCATACCCTCGACAGCGCCCCCTACACCGTCGACGCCGCCTGGATGGACCGGGTGGAAGAAGTGGTCGACTGGGGCCTCGACCGGGGCCTGTACATCACCCTTAACACCCACCACGAGGACTGGCTGAAGAATGGCTACGCCGACCCCGACCTCCGCGCGCGCTTCGACGCGATCTGGGAGCAGATCGTAAACCGCTTCGGCGATAAGTCCGAAAAGCTGCTCTTCGAGATCATCAACGAGCCCTTCGGGATGACCGTGGCGGAGGTGGACGAGCTCAACGCCCGTATTCTCGGCATCATCCGCGCGGATAACCCCACCCGCCTCGTCATCTTCGGCGGCAACCAGTACGCCAACGCCGAGGAACTGGTGGTGGCCGCGGTGCCGGAAGACGACTACGTGATCGGCTATTTTCACTCCTATGACCCCTGGTCGTTCGCGGGAGAGGGTACGGGTACCTGGGGCACCGCCGCCGACTACCAGGCCCTGGAGAATAAGCTTCAGCGGGTCGACAGCTGGTCTCAGGCCAACGACGTGCCCGTCCACCTCAGCGAGTTCGGCGCCGTATTGCAGGCCGATTACAACTCGCGCATGCGCTGGTACGCGGCCTACGTGGAAGCCGCCCTGCGCCACGGCTTCGCGTTCTCCGTCTGGGACGATGGAGGAATGTTCGGCATTCTCGACCGCGCGGACAACAGCTGGCCGGAAGTGAAGGACGTGCTCCTGTACACCTACACCGATTCGCCGACCACGCTTACCGCCACGGCCTCCGACCCGGCCGATACCCTGAACCTGAGCGTGGCCCTTAGCTGGACCAACCGGGCCGACGGCAACGGAATCACCGTAGAGCGGCGCAGGGGAGAGGAAGCGTTTGCCCCCCTGGTCGATCTGGCGGGAACGGCCGAGACGTACACGGATACTGCCGTTACCAAAGGTACCTTTTACACCTACCGCATCGTAACGTCCCGTAACGACGGCACCGAACTGCAATCGTACCCCGCCCGCGTGCTGGTATCCGCCGGTCCCCAAGAACCCTTTGGTTCCGCCCCGGCGGTATTGCCCGGGACCCTGCAGGCGGAGGACTACGACCGGGGCGGCGAGAGTGTGGCCTACCACGACTCCGAATCCGAAAACATCCCCGGCGGCTACCGGCCCGAAGAAGGGGTGGATATCGGAGCCGCCGGTGATGGCGGCTTTGCCGTGGGTTACGTGGCCCGCGGGGAGTGGCTGGAGTTTAGTGTCATCGTCGACAGCGCGGGCAGCTACGCCGTCACCGCGGCCGTAGCGTCTGCCGTCGGAGGGGGCAGCATGCTGGTCAGCAATTCCCTGAACGCCTCCAGCGTATCGCTCCGCGTGTCCGGTGACGGCACCGGAGGTTACGAGACCTTCGAAGAAGTGACCACCCCCGGGCGGCTGAACCTCGAGGCCGGCGAGCAGGTGATCCGGATCGACTTTACGAGTGAGGAAGCCTTCAATCTTGACTCCCTGACCTTTACCCGCGTAGCCGCGGACACGAACGCCATCGTGAACTACTACGACCTGCTGGATACCGCGGCGCAGCGCTTTACCGGCTCGCCGGTGGGGATCACCTACGGGGTTGCCGATGGGATATTGACCATCAGCGGCGACGGTACCTCCCCCAGCTACCAGACGTTTCGCTATACGCTTCCCGATTCCCTGCTTGCCGATGTGGGCAACTCCGGCAACCTGCTCTTCCTGCGGGCGCGTACCCTGAGCGGCGCACCGGTGGACCTGCGCGTCGACCTCGTCGACGAAAAAGAACTGGCCACTACCGTGGCGGGCCGCACCATCACCGTGGAGGGAACCGAATTTATGACCTATGAGATCGATTACACCGGCGGTTACCAGGACGGTGGCTACGGCGGAACCGGCTGCGACGACGCTCCCTGCGCCGTCGACGGCAACCGTATCGTCGCGCTTACCTTCTACCTCGAAGCCCCCACCGGAGGGTTCTCCGGCACGGTGGAGATCGATTACCTGAGCTTTGGCGAGGCGCTTGACGGCGGCGGGGAAGGCCCAACCGGGATCGTCAATTACAGCGACAACCTGGACGGCGCCGGCGACCGCTTTACCGGCAGCCCGGCCGGCCTCACCTATACGCTTACCGATGGCGTGCTGACCGTCGTGGGCGACGGCACCTCCGGCCCCTACCCTAACTTTGCTTACGACCTGCGCGACGAAAACGGCGATGCCGCGCTGGCGGACGCAATCGGCTCCGGCGACCTGCTCTACATACGCGCCCGCGCGGCGGGTGACGGGCCGGTCGACCTACGCATCGACCTCGTCGACCAGAACAACTTCCACACCACCCTCGCGGGCCGCACGGTACAGGTCAGCGGAGAAGCCTTCCAGACGTACCGTTTGGATTACGCGGGCGGCTACGCCGACGGCGGGTACGGAGGAACGGCCTGCACCGAGGAAACCCAGCCCTGCCCGGTGGACGGTCGCCGCATCGCCCGCCTCGTCTTCTACGTGGACCCCGAGACGGGAGGCTTCGACGGTACGCTGGAGATCGACCGGATCCAGTTTGGTACCGACGTGTTTACTAGCGTGCGGGAGGACTTTGCCTTTCCGGACCTGCGGGTATACCCCAATCCGGCCACCGTTGAGCTCAACCTCGCCTACCGGGCCGTCAGCAGTGGAGACGTACGCGTACGATTGTACGACGCCACGGGCCGCACCGCGGTAGACCGTCGGGTCAGCAACCGCGCGGGGAGCCACGAACGATTGAGCGTCCCGCTTCGCGATCTGTCCCCGGGACTCTATTATCTGCACCTGCTCGGCGCCGACGGGCGGCAGAGCCGGGGGTATCCGGTACGCATTCAGTAAGCGCAATCAGTGCCACCGGGTTAGGGCCCGTTACCCTACCCGGTGGCATTGACCTATGGATTGTGTCGGATATTGGGGATAAATTTAAATTAATTGGTTACAAAGTAAACTTTTTGCGTATTCGCGTTGTTATATTAGTGTATTTTGATTTGATAATCGCGGGAAATAGTAAGTAGCAAGTATAGTAGTACCGCCCCTAAACAATAACATAATGAACAACCTCATTCTTTCCTCGACCTCCATTACCGGAACCAACGTAACCAACGCAAAAGGTGAAAACCTCGGCGAGATTCACGATCTGATGATCGACACCGACAACGGTACCGTAAATTATGCCGTACTGTCCTTCGGTGGATTTCTCGGACTCGGCGACAAGTACTTTGCCGTGCCCTTCGAGGCCTTCAGTGTTAACACCACTACCGAAAAGTGGGTCCTGAACGTAACCAAGGACCGACTCGAGAACGCACCTGGTTTCGATAAGAACAACTGGCCTGATACCAGCAATCATTCCTACTGGAATGACCTGTACAGTCACTATGGCGTGAAGCGCCGTTCCTTCGTGAACAGTAATCAACCCGCCTAACTACGCCGGTTGACCTAAAGCCCCTAACACCAGACCCTACAAAGCCCACTGCAGCCCCGCTGCAGCGGGCTTTTTTTATTTCACCCGCTTGCCGTGCTTCATCACCAGGTCTACCCCCTGGAGCAGGCTGATGTGCCGGAGTACATCGCCTTTAACGGCGATGATGTCGGCGTACTTCCCGACGGATACGGTGCCGTAGTCAGCGTCGACCCCCATCATTTTGGCGGGCCAGTACGTAGCGGCCTTGATGGTATACATGGCCGGAAAGTCGAATTCGTTCGTCCAGACGTCGAGCTCGTTCCACGTGCTCTGGCAGTGAAACTTCATCGGGATACCCGAATCCGTACCCACCATCAGCACCACGCCGGCTTCCCGCAGCTGGTTCACCTTGCGCTCGAGGGTGGGCCGGCGGATGGGGGTGAGCTGGAAATAGGGCAGCTGCCCCGGGGTCTGCAGGCTGGCCTCGATATCGGCGACGATCTCGGGGGTGAGTCCCTCCTTCCAGCAGTCGTTGTCGAGGGCTTCCGGATTGTCGCGGGTATACTCGTAATTGTACAGTCCCTCCACGGTCGGGGTCCAGTACAGCGGCCCCAGGCTCATCTGGGCGGTGCGCTCGCGGATCATCTCCATCACGTCTTCCGGATAGGCCGGTGCGGAGCTCAGGCCGGTATGCTCGAAGCAGTCTACGCCGGCCTCTAGCCCGAGGCGGATCTCCTCGGGCCGGTGGGCGTGGGCCACGACGGGCAGGTCGTGCCGGTGGGCCTCATCCACCAGGGCAAAGAAGGCCTCGCGGGGGATATCGTCCTGGTCGACCACCTTGATACAGTCCACGCCCGCCGCGGCCAGTTCCCGCACCTTGCTGCGGGCCTCCTCCACGCTCTGTATCCCCCAGCGGAAGTCTTCCGTCCCCGGGTAGGGCGCGGCCTGCAGGAAGGGGCCGCTCATGTAGAGGGTCGGCCCCGGCAGCTCACCGGCATTGATGCGGTCGCGTACGCTGATGCTCTCCTCCAGCGGGCCACCGAGGTCGCGGGCACTGGTCACGCCGGCCATCAGCAGCTGCTTGGCGCCGGCGGGCATGATGATCTCGGCCAGTTGTGGGGGGTACATGGAGTCCCAGTGGGCGTAGTCGCTGTGGCCGTTGATCATCAGATGGACGTGCATGTCCCAGAGGCCGGGGAGGACACTCATCCCCTCCGTCGAAATCACCTCGGCTCCCTCCGGGATCGCGACCTCGTCCTGGGTGCCCACGGCCGTGATGCGGTCGTTCTCCACCAGGATCACGCTGTTGTAGATCGGTGTCCCGCCGAAGCCATCGATCAGCGTACCGCCCACCAGGGCCTTCAGCCCGGAGGAGGATTGCGCCGTAGCGCAGGTGCAGAGGAGGAGGGCGAGCAGCAGGCAGTACAGGTTGCGCATGGCAAAGGATTGAGGTGGAGAAAGCTTACCCGGCGACCCGGAGCCGCGCGGCGCAACGAACATAACGAATGCGGAGCATACCCGGGCGGTCGGACCGCAACCTAAGTCGGTACGGCCCGTTACATCACAAAGCCCCCACCATGTTCGGACTATTCAAGAAGGACCCCGTAAAGCAATTAGAAAAGGATTACAGTCGCCTGCTGGAGGAAGCAATGGCCCTCCAACGCGGGGGCGACATTCGCGGCTACGCCGCCAAATCTGCCGAAGCCGAAGCCGTCATGGACCGAATCGAAGAGTTGCGCAAGAACAAAAAGTAAGCCCGCGATGGCCCACCGTAAGCCTAACCTGCCGGAGAAAGTGTGCCCGGTCTGCAGCCGCCCGTTCACCTGGCGTAAAAAATGGGAACGGGTGTGGGACGAGGTTAAATACTGCTCCGAGCGGTGCCGCCGGCAGCGCGGGCAAGCTCCGCAGGACAAACAGGAATAAGCATGTACGAACGCCCCCACGAGATCGAGCGTCCGATCGACGACACCCAGGACAACTTCGCGTTTCACCCCAAGAACATCTACCTGTCGCTGCTGCTGTTCAGCCTCAGCATGCTGTTTCTGGCCATGACCGCAGCCTTCGTGTACACGCGGGTACAGAGCGACCTGCCGCCCATACAGTTGCCGGTGCTGTTCTACCTCAATACGATCATCCTGCTCGCCAGCAGCTATACGATGGTTTCCGCCAAGCGGGCCTACCTCGCGGACAATACCAGGCAGTACCAACGCATGCTGTGGTACACCCTGTACCTCTCGCTCTTCTTTATGGCCATGCAGTTGGTGGCCTGGTACCAACTCTTCAGCCAACAGATCTACGTCAACAGCGATAATTCGGCGGGCTACCTATACGTGATATCCGCACTGCACTTCGCCCACGTGATCGGAGGACTTCCATTCCTTGGACTTTTTCTATACCGCGCCCGCAAATACATGCGCGAACCGGTGAGCGTACTGGTATACTTCAGTGATCCGGACAAGCGACTCAACCTGCGGCTGCTCACCATCTATTGGCACTTCCTCGACGGGCTTTGGATATATCTGGTTATCTTCTTCTTGATCAACCAGTTACTGTGGCAAGCCATTTAAGTGTTATTATATTTAATTGGCTTATCAATATTAATAAATAGCCCGCTGTATTTCATTTCCTACTTATAGCGATTAATCACATTCGTCTGATTATCAGATCTTTGCAATTTTGGCACGTAATTTGTAAACTAACAGTACACGCTTGAGACCCCTATTAATTTCTGTCGAATTTGTTAAAGAGACACGTTTTACGTTGATGGCTACATTACGACACATTGAACGACACACATAGGCATTAGCCTAACCCTATTATCCAAAGCACCTAGCCTCCGGCTGGGTGCTTTTATTTTATCGGGCTTCCCCGCTCCAACGAAGATACGCTTTAAGAAATTCTTCGATGTCTCCGTTTAAGACGGCATCGGTCTGGCTGGTCTGCCAGTTGGTACGGTGATCCTTTACGCGCCGGTCGTCCAGTACGTAGCTGCGGATCTGGCTTCCCCATTCGTTGGAGGTCTTGCCGGCCTCTATTTCGTCCTTTGCGGCCCGCTGAGCCTCCAACTCGCGCTCGTACAGGCGGCTGCGGAGCATATTCAGGGCGCGTTCGCGGTTCTGGTGCTGGCTGCGTTCTTCTTGGCACTCCACGACGATACCGGTGGGCTCGTGGGTTACGCGGACGGCCGATTCGGTCTTGTTGACGTGCTGACCGCCCGCCCCGGAGGCGCGGAAGGTATCCCAGCGAATATCGGCGGGGTTGATCTCCACCTCGATGCTGTCGTCGACCCGCGGATGGACGAAGACGGAGGCGAAGCTCGTTTGCCGTTTTCCCTGGGCGTTGAAGGGACTGATCCGTACGAGGCGGTGCACCCCGTTCTCCCCCTTCATCATGCCGTAAGCGAATTCGCCGATGATCTCCAGGGTGGCGGATTTGATACCGGCCACGTCGCCGGCCGTCTCGCTGGCGAGGCTCACGCGGTAGTCGGCATACTTTTCGGCGTACATGGTGTACATGCGCATGAGCATCTCGGCCCAGTCGTTGCTCTCCGTGCCCCCCGCCCCGGCGTTGATTTCCAGGATGCAGCCGAGCTCATCCTCGGGTCGGTTGAGGGTGGCGCGGAATTCCGCGTCGTCCAGTACGGCGAGCGTCTCGTCGTACCGCCGGTCGACCTCCTCCTCGGTGCCTTCGCCCTCCCGGAGGAACTCCTGAAGTACCTCGAGGTCATCGACCCGGTCGGCTACCTGCTGGTACTGCTGCACCCATCGCTTGTGGGTCTGCAGCTCCTTCATAATCGCCTCGGCCTGGGTGGAATCGTTCCAGAAATTCGGATCGAGGCTGCGCTGGGTCAGGTCCTCTATTTTGAAGGAGCGCGCCTCTACGTCGAGGTACCCGCGCAGGAGCGATAGGCGGGCCTGCAGTTCTTTGAGTTGATCGTTTGTCATGGCGGAGGAAAAGGACGGTAGGAAATGGAGCGGGCAGCGGGGAGCTGGCGCACGGAAGCCCGGCCCGCGCTAGGCAGACCGGGCTTCCGGCGGGAAGGACGGGAAAATTACTTGTCCTTCATGAAGTCGTCCAGTTTGTCCTTGTGGATCATTACTTCCTTGTAGGAGTAGCTGCCCGTTTCGGGATTCTTGATGGACTGAACGACCTTTACGAAGTCGCGGCCGCTGCCGGCGTTGGCAGCGCGCTTACCTACGCGTGAGTTCTTTGATACCTTTGCCATGATTGGTGCATTTTTTCAACTAACGGCCCGGGGGCGGGCAGGGTTGAAAGAGTTACTTGATTTCCCGGTGCACCGTCATGCGGCGCAGGTTGGGGTTGTACTTCTTGAGCTCGAGGCGACCGGGCGTGTTCTTCCGGTTCTTCTCGGTCACGTAGCGGCTGGTGCCGGCCACGTTGGTTTCCTTCTGCTCGGTGCACTCCAGAATGATCTGGTTGCGGTTGCCTTTGCTTTTCTTAGCCATGGGGGATATAAATTAGAGCTTGACGCCGGTTTCGATGCCCTTGTTCTCCAGCTTCTTGATGTAGGTGTACACGCCGAGCTTGTTGATGGTGCGCATGGCACTGGTGGATACCCGCAGGGTAACGAACTTATCCAGTTCGGGAACGAAGAAGCGCTTCTTCTGGATGTTCGGCACGAAACGACGCTTGGTCTTCCGGTTGGAGTGGGATACGTTATTGCCGCTGATCGGCTTCTTTCCCGTGAGTTTGCAAACTTTGGACATAGCGAGATGGCGTTGCTGTCAGAAATACCCGCACCTCGGGGGTGGGGAAAAAAAAAGCAGACCGCAGCCTGCTCGAAATGTGATGGTGACCGCGTCAGGATTCGAACCTGAAACCTCTTGATTCGTAGTCAAGTGCTCTATCCAGTTGAGCTACGCAGCCATGCGCCTCTTGCGAAGCGGTCGCAAAGGTACGTACAGTTTTTAATTACACCAAACCCACGGACAAGAATTTATACTTGACGTTCTTCCAAGTGCCAACTGAGCAGCCCTCCGACGGCATCGATCCCCGTGTGGAGCAGCATGAGGGGCCAGAGGCTTCCGGTGCGATAAAAGAAGAAACCGAAGAGCAGAGCCATGGCCACGATCTTGACCACGGCCTGCCCGCCCTGGTACAGGTGGGCCAGACCAAAGGAGATGGCCGGCACCAGCAGGGTAACCGCGGCGGCCCACGGGGCGGTACCGAGCAGATCCTGCAAATAGGTGATGAGGAAGCCGCGGTAGACAATCTCCTCCCCCACCCCGGCGCACACGCACAAAAAGAGAAAGCTCAGGTACTGACTGCCGGTCACCGGCAGAAAACCCAGCTCGCGGAAGCGGTTGCGCGTTTCGCGCTGCCGTTCGGCGTTCCCGGCCTCGGCGTAGAGGTCCACGCCGTAGAGCAGCAGAAAGGCGCAGAGGATGCCGACGGCCACGCCGTCGTAGGGCGGACTGCCCCACCCCAGGCCGAGCTCGGCGAACGGCCGCCCCGTAACGTACCAGACGATCAGGACCAGCGCCGCCAGGCCGAGCAACAACAGACCATTTCCGTAGTATAAGCGGATCTTGAGGGCGGCGGGCCACTGCATCCGCCGCGGGGCGGGCCGGCGGCGGGCGTTGACGAAGAGCAGCACCGGCAAAACCACGCCGAGCAGCAGGAAGAGGATATGGAGGGCAAGGGGCACGGCGCAAAATACGGCTCCGCGTTACCTTTGGCGGCTTTTGCCCGCTGACCCAACGAATCCCCCCTTGCCCGCCGCCCTCCTCTTCAACCTTTACGAATACCGCACGGGCGTGTGGCTGCCCAAGGCCTACGTCGTGGGCCTAGATGCGGGCGGGCGGCCCCGGGAAGTCCACCAGACGGCAACGCCCGAAGTGCTGGCCGTCTACGGTATCGACCCCGCACCCGCGCTGGCCCGCAGCCTGCAGCTCGCCGCCGACCTGCGCGATCGCTCCGTCGCCGAGCACTTCCGTAAACGCACCCGTTCCCGGCCGACCCTGGCGGGACTGATCGCCTCCGACAGCCGCGACCGAGCGGACGTCCTGCGCTACGTACACGCCCGTACGGACGAGCTGCTTACGCTCTGCCGGACGCACGGATTCTTCGTTACCGCCAACCTCGACCCCCGCGCCTCCCCCTACGGCCACCTGCTGGCGTTCGCGGACGAGGACTGGCGGGCCCGGCTGATCTTCACACTGTCCGGGGAAGGCATGGAGTACCGGCTGCGGCTGACCGGCCCCGGAGGCGAGGAGCGGGAAGTACGTCACCTCGACCCCCGCATCCTCACCAACCGCCCGGCACCGGGCTGGGTACAGATCGGCAGCCGCCTCGGCCGCCTCACCGGGCTCCGCGGCGACGCGCTCCGGCCCTTCCTGAGCCGCGACGTGGTACGCATCCCCCCGGAGGACGTCGGTAAGTACGTGCGGGAATTCGTGGCCCGCGCCGCCCGCCGGCTGCCCATCGAGGCCCACGGCTTTACCTACGCCGAGCAGTTGCGGCCTACGGGACTGTCCCTGCGGGCCGAGCCCCACCCCTTTGCCGGGACCTACCTTCTGCGGGCCACCGTGCATTACGGCGCGCGCGCCTTCGAGCTCGGCGATCCGGAGGAAGTAGCGGTGGATTTCCGTGACCGGGAGCCCTACGCCGTCACCCGCACCGTACGGGACCGGGGAGCGGAGTCGGAACTGCTGGCTCCCCTGTACGCGCTGGGGTTGCGGGAAACCGGTGAGCGGCGGGCACTGAGTATCGACGAAGACCCGGCGGAATACGTAAACCTGGCCTGGATCCTGGAGCACCGCGAGGCCGTGGAGCAAATCGGTTGCCGGGTGGAGACCCCGGAGGCGGAGAGCCGTTCCTTCACGGCCGAGAGTGGTCGGATCGAGATCGCCGCCGAGGAGCGGGGCGATTGGCTGGACCTGCGGGGCACCGTGGTCGTCGGCGATCAGCCGCTACCCTTCGCGCGACTGGTAACGTACCTGCGCAAGGGCGAACGAAAATTTCTCCTGCCCGACGGCCGCTGGTTTCTCATCCCCGAAGCGTGGTTCGCGCGCTACGGACCGGGGCTTTCCTTCGCGCAGGTGGAGGGGAACGCCGTATGCCTTACCCGGAGCCACGCCCCGCTGTTGCCGGCCATGGGCGTCAAGATCGCCGCCGCGGAGGCGGCCGCGGAAGTACCCGCCTCTACCATCCCCTACACGCCCGGCCCCGGACTGCGCGCTACCCTGCGGCCCTACCAGCTGGAGGGGGCCCGGTGGCTGGTGCAGCACTACCACGACCGGCTCGGGGCGTGCCTGGCAGATGACATGGGCCTTGGCAAGACCCTGCAGACCATCGCGGCCCTGCTGTACGCCAAGGAGCAACTGGACGCCGCGGCTCCCGCGGCGGGACCCCCGCCTGACCTGTTCAGCGCAGCCGCGGAGGACGAAAGTTTCATTCGCCCGCTGCGGGCGCTCGTGGTCCTGCCCGCGTCGCTGGTGTACAACTGGCTGACCGAGCTGGGCAAGTTTGCCCCCCGCCTGACGGTGGTGGCCAACGTGGGCAGCCGGCGCAACCGGGAAGCCCGCGTGCTGCGGCGGTACGACGTGATCCTGACCACCTACCAGACGGCGCTGCGCGATCGCGACATCCTGGAAGCCACCGACCTGGAATACATCGTCCTCGACGAAAGCCAGCAAATAAAGAACCGCCAAAGCAAGGTATTCCGCGCGCTGAACAGTCTTTCGGCCCGCCACCGGATCAGCCTGTCCGGGACGCCGATCGAGAACTCACTGTCCGACCTGTGGGCGCAGATGCAGTTCCTCAATCCCGGGCTGCTGCGCAGCTTCCCTTTCTTTCGCAAGCACTTCATCCAGCCCATCGAGCAGCACGACGACCCGGTACGCAAGCAGCAGCTCCGGGAGCTGGTGGCGCCCTACCTGCTGCGCCGCACGAAAGCCGAGGTGGCCCCCGACCTGCCGGACCTGGACACCCAGGTGTTTTACTGCGAGATGACCCCGCAGCAGGCGCGGCGCTACGACCGCGAGCGGGCGGCGGCCCGCAACGCCCTGCTCGGACTGCCCACCGAGGGCGCGGGGGGCGACTACAAGCTGCGGGTGATCCAGGCGCTGACGCGGCTCCGCCAGTTGGCCAACCACCCCGTGATCGCCGACGCCGACTACGTCCACGACAGCGGCAAGTTTGCCGTCGTGTACGAAGAACTGGACACCCTGCGTCGGGCGGGGCATAAGGTACTGGTATTCAGCTCCATGGTGAAGCACCTGGCGCTGTACCGCGACCGGCTGGCGGCCGGGGGACACCCCTACGCCTGGATCACCGGCGACGTGCCGGCCGATGTGCGGGCGCGGGAGGTGGAGCGGTTCCAGGAGGACCCCACGGTGGGTACCTTCTTCATCAGCATCCGCGCCGGGGGGACGGGCCTGAACCTGACCGCGGCGGATTACGTGTTTCTGCTCGACCCCTGGTGGAATCCGACGGTGGAGGACCAGGCGATCGCCCGCGCCCACCGGATCGGCCGGCGGGGCAAGGTGTTCGCCCGCAAATTCCTGACCAAGGGCACGCTGGAGGAGAAGATCCACCTGCTGCAGCAGCGTAAAAAGCGCCTGGCGACGGAAATCATCGGCGGCGGCGAGGGGCTGGACCTGGAGCCGGGCGAGATCGATTACCTGCTCACCTGACCCCGCCGCGCGCGACGTCCCAATTACCTACCTTGCGGGAATGAAGCCCGAGAACCACATCGTGGAAGAGCCCCTGGAGATCGACGATCCGCCGATTCTTGGCAATTGGAAAAATATGTATCTCGTCGTACTGGTTCTACATTCCGTGCTGATCATTTGCTTTTACCTTATTTCACGTGCCTACACGTACTAGTTTTCGCCGCCTCACCTGCGCACAACGCTGACTTATGAGTACCCTCGACTGGCTGGTCATGACCGGCACCCTTGCCGGCATCGTACTCTACGGCGTGTACATGACACGGAAGGTTGACAACGTCAAGAGCTACCTGCTGGGCGACCGCGACCTCAAGTGGTGGACGATCGGGCTTTCGGTCATGGCCACCCAGGCCAGTGCCGTCACCTTCCTCAGTACGCCCGGACAGGCCTACAACGACGGCCTCGGCTTCGCCCAGTTCTACTTCGGCCTGCCGATCGCCATGGTGATCCTGTGCATCTTCGTCCTGCCCATTTATTACCGGCTGAAGGTGTACACCGCCTACGAATACCTGGAGGGGCGGTTTGATTTGCGGGTGCGGACCCTGACCGCCCTGCTCTTCCTGGTACAACGGGGCCTGGCGGCGGGCATCACCATCTACGCACCGGCCATCGTACTGTCGACGATCCTGGGCTGGTCGCTTAGCCTCACCATCGCCATCATCGGGGTGGTGGTCATCTTCTATACCGTACTGGGGGGAACGAAGGCTGTTTCGGTGACCCAGAAACAGCAGATGATTGTCATCCTGCTGGGCATGTTTGCCGCGGGGGTTGTCGTGGTGCTGAAACTGCCGCAGAACCTGTCGTTCGGCGATGCCATGGACGTGGCGGGGCACCTGGGCAAACTGCAGGTGGTCGACCTGGAATTCGACCTCAACGATCGCTACAACATCTGGTCGGCCCTGCTGGGGGGCACCTTCCTGTTCCTCTCGTACTTCGGGACGGACCAGTCGCAGGTACAGCGCTATCTATCGGGCAAGAGCCTCACCGAGAGCCGGCTGGGCTTGTTGTTCAACGGCATATTCAAGGTTCCCATGCAGTTCCTGGTGCTGCTGGTGGGCGTGCTGGTATTCGTCTTTTTCCTGTTCACCGCCCCGCCCGTACACTTCAATTCCGCGAACCTCGACAAGCTGCGGGCCTCGCCGTACGGCACCGAGCTGGCCGAGCTGGAAGCGCGCAACAAGGAGATCAACGGCCGCAATACCACGGCCACCCTGGAAATGGTTGAGGCCCTCCGTAGCGACAATGAAGCCCGGATCTCCGCGGCCCGCAGTCAGATCGAGGCCACGCTTGCCAAGCGCGACGAGGTAGCGCAGTCGGTGGACGATCTCATCGCTACTTACGATCCCGAGTTGATCACGGAAGACCGCGACTACGTCTTTATCACCTTTATCATCAACTACCTGCCGGTGGGGCTGGTGGGCTTGCTGCTTGCGGTGATCTTCTCGGCGGCCATGTCGAGTACCAGTTCGGAACTCAACGCACTGGCAACCACCAGTGTCGTCGACATCTACCGGCGCTCGCTGGTTACCGACCGGGACGACCGCCACTACCTGGCGGCCAGTAAGTGGCTCACCGTAGGCTGGGGCGTGATCGCGCTCTGCTTTGCCGCGGTAGCCAATCTCTTTGACAACCTTATCCAGGCCGTAAACATCATCGGTTCGCTCTTTTACGGGGTAATACTGGGTATATTCGTCGTAGCCTTCTTTTTCAAGCGGGTTGGCGGTCGCGCGGTCTTCAAGGCGGCCCTGATCGGGCAGGCCTTCGTGACCGCGACCTTCGTCGCCAGCTGGATGGAGTACATTAATCTCGCCTTCCTGTGGCTCAACCTGATCGGTTGCGTACTCACCGTACTGTTCGCCCTCGCCCTGGAGGGGTCTGACGACGCGACTGACGTGACCATTCCCGAAAACGACCTGCTGTAACTAGCAAGCAAGCTAACCGCTATGAAACCCCACTGGCTCGTCGGTCTCGCCCTTCTTCCCGTCGGTTACGTTGCCCGCAAGCTGCGCAACGACCCGCAATTCGGAGCCGGCCTGACGGAAATGAAGGAGGACGACTACGAAGGCACGGTAGCCTGGAAAATGGGCCGGTTCCGCAACCTCGACAAGACCAGACTGCAGGAGGATCTTCGCAGCCTGCTCGGAGATCTGATGGGCTATCTGAAGGCCAAGAATACCCAGCCAAGCGCCCCGCTGCCGGTGGCGGTGGCCAACGGGCTGGACCGGCCCGACCCCCAACACGATTACATTACCTGGTACGGGCATTCGGCCGTCCGCCTGGAAACGGGGGGAAAGACCATCCTCATCGATCCCATGCTCGGCGAATGGGTGGCCCCCGTACCCTTCCTCGGGCACCGCTTCCCGTACAAGGAATATCACCCCCTGGAACAGCTGGGCGACATCGACCTGATACTGTTCTCCCACGACCACTACGACCACCTGGACTACGACACCCTGATGGCACTTAAGGACAGGACGCACGCTTACCTGGTCCCCCTGGGTATCGGGGCGCACTTGCGGGCGTGGGGTGTCGACCCGGACAAGATCACGGAGATCGACTGGTGGAAAACCGTCGAGCACGGCGGCCTCACGGTCACCGCCACGCCCGCTCGCCACTTCAGCGGCCGCAGTCCCTCTACCCGCAACAAGACCCTCTGGTGCGGATTCGTGCTTCAGACGGCCCACCACCGCATCTTCTTCGGAGGCGATAGCGGCTACGGCCGCCACTTCGCCCAGATCGGCGAACGCTTTGGGCCCTTCGACCTTACGCTGCTCGACTCAGGGCAGTACCACGACCGGTGGAAGAACGTACATATGCAGCCGGAGGAGGCGTTGCGTGCGAACCGCGAACTCGGGGGGCGGCGGCTCCTACCCATCCACTGGGGTGGTTTCAGCCTCTCGGACCACCCCTGGTACGATCCGGTCCAGCGGATCCTGGCCGCAGACAGCAGCCAGTGCGTCATCACCCCCCTGATCGGCCAGCGGGTGGATGTCAGCGACTTCTCTACCTGCCGCCAGCGGTGGTGGGAAGACGAGGGGCTGCTCCGCGAAAAGCAGTAATCGTACAGCGCCGCGGGGATTTCGTACCTTTGCGCGGTAAACCGATAAGCCATGTTCGACAACCTCAGCGACCGCCTGGAAGGCGCATTCAAATCCCTGACCGGCGACAACAAGATTACCGAAATCAACGTCGCCACCAGCCTCAAGGAAATCCGCCGCGCGCTCGTGGCCGCCGACGTTAATTATAAGATAGCCAAGGAATTTACCGATAAGGTAAAGGAGAAGGCCCTCGGGACCGAGAACGTGCTCAAGGCCGTCAAGCCCGGACAACTTATGGTCAAGATTGTCCAGGACGAGCTGACCGAACTGATGGGCGGACAGTCCGTCGGGATCAATGCCAAAGGCAATCCGGCCGTGATCCTGATCGCCGGCCTGCAGGGCTCGGGTAAGACCACCTTCAGTGGCAAGCTCGCCAAGTTTCTGCAGGAGAAGCGCAAGGCCAAGGTACTCCTCACGGCCTGTGACGTGTACCGCCCGGCGGCCATCGACCAGCTCACCGTACTGGCCGGTCAGGTTGGTGCCGAGATCTACAAGGAACCGGAAAACAAGAACCCCGTCGAAATCGCCCTGAAGGCGATTGACTACGGTAAGCAGAACAAGTTTGACGTGGTCATCGTCGACACCGCCGGCCGCCTCTCGGTCGACGAAAAGATGATGCAGGAGATCAGCGACGTTCGCCAGGCTATCAACCCCAACGAGACCCTGTTCGTCGTCGATTCCATGACGGGACAGGACGCCGTCAATACCGCCAAGGTATTCAACGAGCGTATCGATTACGACGGTGTGGTCCTGACGAAGCTCGACGGCGACACCCGCGGCGGCGCGGCCCTTTCGGTGAAGTACACCGTAGGCAAGCCCATCAAGTTCGTGAGCACCGGCGAGAAGATGGACGCCCTGGATGTGTTCCACCCCGACCGCATGGCCCAGCGCATCCTGGGCATGGGCGACATCATCTCCTTCGTTGAGCGGGCCCAGGATCAGTTCGACGAGGAGGAGGCCAAGCGCCTCGAGAAGAAGATGAAGAAGAATCGCTTCGACTTCAACGACTTCCTGAGTCAGCTGGCGCAACTCAAGCGGATGGGCGACATGAAGAGCCTGCTCAACATGATTCCCGGTATGTCGAAAGCGATGAAGAACATCGACATCGACGACAGCGCCTTCTCCCGCGTGGAAGCCATCATCTACAGCATGACCCCCGAGGAACGCGCCAGCCCAGAGCTGCTCAACCTCAGCCGCAAGAAGCGGATCGCCCTCGGTTGCGGACAGGGCATGGACGACGTCAACCGCTTCATCAAGCAGTTCGACCAGATGCGCAAGATGATGCACAAGCTGTCCAACAACCCCATGATGGCCCAGATGGCCGGCAACTTCAAGGCTAAGCGGTAGACCCACCGCGATCGGGTGCAGGAACGTTTATTGTACCAACTTTACAGAAGATTCTTTAGCCCTCGTAGGAGTATGATTATCATACTGTTACGGGGGCTACTTTTTTTACTTTGTTTCTGTTTTTCCCAAATCTGGAAATTCCCTTAGCAATTGGAAAATAATCGGTTCGGAGGTCCCGTTTTAAGGTCAGATTTCTGCAAATGTGGAGTCCGGTTATCAACGCTTTTGCAACGATAGCCACGTGTTTGTTCATAGTGTCTCTCTAGTGTCGGTGCTCTCCCTATAGGCCTATTATCCTGGGGAAGAGCACCGGCTCCACTATCACCTCAATTACCCCGCTGATCCGTCGGACGGTCGAATGTGGCTGCTCCCTACGGTGGGGATCAACCGCTTCTCAACCAGCTGATTTCGTTTCGTGCGAGCCATGCGTAATTCGCTTTGCCGGGCCCGCAGGTGCCGAGGTATTAGCAGATCACGACTACCTTGGTCACGATCCGCATACCACCTATCCCAAGAAAATATCCGATGGCTGACGAGTGCCTAACATCTCGTTCATCGGCAACGTATGTTTTGTGTTTGTTCATAGTGTCTCTCTAGTGTCGGTGCCCTTCCGTATAGGATTTTTGTCCTGAATAGGGCACCGACTCCGCTATCTCCTCCTCTGATTGTCCCTGTTCCACTTCAAGCGAAGCGATACGACGCTGTACGCCAACCCGGACAATTTCCCCGCATTATAAATTATTCGATATGCGTGAAACCGATCGCGTCGCGACACGCGTAGGTAAAAGCAATTTCGAGAAGTGTGTATGCGAACCTTTGATTCTGTAAGTGTCTCTCCCCCCGGCAAATTGTTCTTGCCCCATTTTACTTACCCGGCACCCATGTAGCTTCTTTTCGTCGGGCCGATTGCTGTTCATAGTGTCTCTGATCGCCGATGCCGGTTTACACGCCCTGCCCACTTAGTTGGTTTGGTCGCACCTCGGAAACCGGTATCGGCTCCACTATTCGAACTTCCAGAGGGCGCCGACACCCGCCTCCCAAAGTTTCTCGTTCAATGCCCCTACCCGCTCGTCGCGCAGCAGTTCCCCCTGCCGCTTGAGTGTCTGCCAGCGGACCTTCATTTCCTCCAGTTGCTCGCGCGTCGGTTCGTTGACGCGTGGCAGACCACTCTCGGCGTGATTGAGTACGAAGAGGTAATTCGCGGTAAACTTGTTCTCGAAATTCTCGACGTCGTCGTAAGCCTGTGACTTGCGCTGGATCATTTTTCCATCCCACTGTTTCAAATCACTTAGGAGGCTATCCGCCATCCGGTAGGCCTCGGGGTGCGCCTCGCGATCGAGCTTGCCGACTAGTTTTTGTAGTTGTTCCTGTACGGACATGAGGTCATTCACCAGTTGGTGCATCTCGTTGACGGAGGCCTCTCCCGCCCGCATAAAGGCGTCGTATTCGGCGTAGTCTTCGGCGGTGAGATCGTATAGCGGGTTCTCTGCGATGGTTACCGATTCGCTCCGCGTGGTGTTCCCGTCGCTCAACGTAAGCTGGTAGGTCCCCGGAGCCACTTTGTGTCCCCGAAAGCTGCCCTCGATGTAGGCCGACGGTGCCCCCGTCAGTTCCGGATACCGCATGTCCCATACGAAGCGGTTCATACCTGCTTTGGCCGGCAGTAGCGTCTGTGCGGGCGGGCCCCCGGCGTACGTCTTCTGGTCTTCATTCCGCTGGTTCGTGATCGAGCGAACCTCCTTCCCCTCATCGTTGGTGACCGTGAGGGTCACTTCCGTGGAGTCGGTCGCTTCCGGCAAGTAGTAGTAGACCACGACGCCGCCGGCGGGATTGGTTCCGTTGAGCGGCTCCACGCCCTCGAATACCGAACCGTTGCCGTCCAGCGGGCTGCGCCCGCCCCCGATGATCGACTCGGCCGGAACGTACAGTTGCACCGTCTCGGGGACACCATCGAATTGCCGCACCATTTCAAGGTCGTCGAGCACCCAGAACGCGCGGCCGGAGGTAGCGACAATAAGGTCATCGTGGGCCACCTTTAGGTCGGTGATCGGCGTGATCGGCAGATTCTGGTTGAAACGCCGCCAGTGATTCCCACCATCGAAAGAGACGAACAGTCCCAGCTCGGTACCGGCGAACAGCAGGTTTTCGCGTTCGGTATCCTGCCGCACCACCCGGGTGTAGGCAGTGGGGGGCAGATCGCCGGTGATTTCGGTCCAGCTTTGTCCGTAGTCGGTGGTCTTCATGAGCCGTGGGGTATGGTCGTTCCACTTGTAGCGGGTGGTCGCGATGAAGGCCGTACCGGCGTCGTGGGGGGATACGTCGATTGCATTGACCAGGGTCTCCCCTTGTCCGGCGGGTGTGACGTCGGTCCAGGTGTCGCCGTAATCACGCGTCAGCTGCACTTTTCCATCGTCGGTACCCACCCACAGGATGCCAGCCTCCTGGGGGGAATCGGTCACGTAGCTTATCGTTCCATAGTTCTCGGCGCCTACCGCTTCGTTGGTGTACGGGCCCCCGCCCTTACCCTGCTTGTCATCCTGATTGCGCGTGAGGTCGGGGCTGGCTTTTTCCCAGGTCTGTCCGAGGTCACGCGTGCGCAGCAGGTGTTGGGAGGCGTGGTAGAACGTGTTCGGCTCCTCGTGTCGCGACCAGATGATCGGCGCGTTCCAGTTGAAGCGGTACTTCATGTCTCTGGCGGCCAGTCCGAGGTACTGGATCGGGGCGGCCATCACATTGGTGCTCGCACCGGCTCTGGTGTCGAGCACCTCGATCGTCCCTAGATAGCTGCCGCCGAGCACGTAACGCGGATCGTCGGGGTCGAAGGCCAGGAAGGCACTCTCCCCGCCGGCGGAAGGTTCCCAGTCGGACCCCGTAATACCGGAACCGTTCATGACCCGGCTGCTGATCTTGACGGAGGTGTTATCCTGCTGCCCGCCGTAGATGTGGTAGGGAAATTGGTTGTCGGTGTTGATGCGATAGAATTGCCCGGTCGGCATGTTATCCTGGGTGGACCAATCCTCCCCATAGTTAAAGCTAATGGCCGCGCCGCCATCGTTGGCGATACAGAGGTTGCGTGGATTGTCGGGGTTGATCCAGAGGTCGTGGTAGTCGCCGTGGGTGCCGGACAACTCTTCCCAGCTGTCTCCCCCGTCGGTCGAGCGCAGGGCATCGGCGGTCAGCACGTAAACCACGTCGGAGTCGGTCGGGTCCACGAACACCTCCAGATAGTACCAGGCCCGCTGCACGAGGCGGTGATCCTTGCTGACCCGCGACCAGCTTTTGCCACCGTCAGTGCTGAGGAAGAGCCCGCCCTTCTCCAACTCGGAGTCGCTCTCAATGAGGGCGTAGACACGATCGGGTTCCGACTGGGCTACGGTGATGGCCATCTTACCCTTTTCCTCGGGCAGTCCATCTTTGAGCTCGGTCCAGCTATCGCCGCCGTTTGTGGATTTGTAGAGGCCGCTGCCCGCGCCGCCGCTAACTACCTGCCAGGGCAGCCGCTGGTGTTCCCACATGGCGGCGTAGAGCACGTCGGGATTGGAAAGATCCATGCTCAACTCGGCGGCACCGGTGAGGTCATTGACGTAGAGCAGTTTTTCCCAGTTATGCCCCCCGTCGGTGGACCGGTAAACCCCGCGCTCTTCGTTAGGGCCGTAAAGCTGCCCCTGGGCGGCTACGTACACTATGTCCGGATCCTCGGGGTGAATGATGATGCGGGAGATGTGCTGCGTCTCGGTCAGGCCGAGGTGCTTCCAGGTCTTGCCGGCGTCGTTAGACCGGTAGACCCCGTCGCCGTGGGACGTCATGACCCCGCGGGGGGCGTGCTCGCCCATACCGAGATAAACGACCTGGGGATTACTACGGGAGACCGCTACGGCCCCGACGGAGCCCGTACCTACATACCCGTCGGTCACGTTTGTCCAACGCTGGCCGGCGTCAGTGGTCTTCCACAATCCGCCGCCGGTCGTACCCATGTAGTAGACCAGCGGGTTACCCGCCACGCCGGTGGCCGTTACCGAACGGCCGCCGCGGAAGGGGCCGATGTTGCGAAACTTGACGGGAGCAAAGAACTCAGTGACTTCGGAGGAGTCGGCCGGGGCCTGCGCCAGCAAGGAAGCGGTACAGGTAAGGGCAAGCAGGTAGAGCAGGCAGCGCATACAAGAAATACGTTTAGGTAGGGCTCAAGATAGGAACTGCGGCCCCGCACATCGGATGTGCTCCACATCCGATGTGCGGGTGAGCGGGTCGAATGGTCGCCGCGCAGGAAGTGCCTTTTCGCCAGTTTCATGAGTGCACATCCGATGTCCAAGTCTCAAGCAGCTTGGCTATAACGGCTTTATTTTACACTGAAAATCATTATACAATCGCACTCGACATCAACAATTACGATAGCCCAATATTTTCCTAGCTCGCTGCACATCGGATGTCGATGACATCCGATGTGCAGCCCCTACCCGCTACCTTGGCCCCATGATCATCGACGCCCACCAACACTTCTGGCACTTCGACCCCGTACGCGACGCCTGGATCGATGAATCCATGGCCGCCATCCAACGCGACTTCCTGCCGCAAGACCTCCGGCCCGAGCTGGAAGCCCGCGGCATCGATGGCTGCGTGGCCGTACAGGCCGACCAGTCGCTGGCCCAGAACGACTTCCTGCTGGGCCTGGCCCGCGGCCACGATTTCGTGCGCGGCGTAGTAGGCTGGGTCGATCTGCGGAGCAAGGAAGCCGCCGCCCAGCTTAACCGCTACGCCGCGAATCCCGCCTTCGTGGGCGTCCGCCACGTCGTGCAGGCGGAAAGCGCCGGCTTCATGCTGGACCGTGATTTCCAGGCGGGCGTTTCCCTGCTGCGGGACCACGGCCTCACCTACGATATCCTCATTCACCGTGGACAACTGCCTGAGGCCCTACTGCTGGCCCGCGCCTTCCCGGAGCAGCCCTTCGTGCTCGACCACCTCGCCAAGCCGGTAGCCGACGGCCAGCTAGACCCGGCCTGGGAAGACGGCATCCGCGCCCTGGCCGAATGCGGAAACGTAAGCTGCAAGCTCTCCGGCCTCGTCACAGAGGCACCCGGGTACTGCTGGGACTACGAGCAACTGCTGCCCTACGTCACCACCGTCCTGGATGCCTTCGGACCCCGCCGGCTACTCTACGGCTCCGACTGGCCGGTGTGCCGGGTGGCCGCCACCTACGAAGCACAGCTGGAGGTATACCGCAGGGCACTCGCGTCGTTATCCGAAGCCGATCGCGTGCTGATCTTCGGAGGAAATGCCGCGCGCTTTTATGGCCTGGACGAGGGCGATTGACCCGATTTTGCTAGCTTGGCGGCAGAACCACTCCCCGCCCCATGAAACGCTTTCCGCTGTTACCCGCCGGCCTGGCTTGCCTGATCAGCCTCGGCACCTGCGCCCCGCCGCCCCCCGAAGCACCCGCCCCCTACGGCGCCCTGCCCACGGAGGCGCAGCTGGAGTGGCAGCAGATGGAGACCAACGCCTTCATTCACTTCACGACAAATACCTTCACGAACAAGGAATGGGGCTACGGCGACGAGAGCCCGGAGATCTTCAATCCCACCGACCTGGACGTGGACCAGTGGATGGAGGTACTCAGCGACGCCGGCTTCAAGGGCGTGGTGCTTACCTCCAAGCACCACGACGGTTTTACGCTGTGGCCGAGCGAGTACACCGACCATTCGGTGGAAGCCAGCCCGTGGAAAAACGGCGAGGGAGATATCGTCGGAATGGTCGAGGAATCGGCCCGCAGCCACGGCATGAAATTCGGAGTGTATCTCTCCCCCTGGGACCGCAACCGGTCCGACTACGGCGACTCCACCTACATCACCTACTACCGCAACCAGCTTACGGAACTCTTTGAAAACTACGGACCCATCTTCGAGATGTGGTTCGACGGGGCCAACGGCGGCGACGGCTACTACGGCGGGGCCGACGAGCGGCGCAGCATCGACGGACAGCACTACTACGACTGGCCCACCACCCTGGACATGGTGCGCGAACTGCAGCCGGACAGCTCGACCATCATCTTCAGCGACGCCGGTCCCGACATCCGCTGGGTAGGCAACGAACGTGGCGTCGTGGGCGACCCTAACTGGAACACCATCAACCCGGACACCCTCTATGCGGGAAAGGCCGGAATCACCGACCTACTCAACCACGGCACCCCCGGCGCCGACACCTGGATGCCGGCCGAGGTGGACGTGTCCATCCGCCCCGGTTGGTTCTACCACGCCGAAGAAGACAGTCTGGTAAAGACGCCGCAGCAACTCTTCGAGATCTACCTCACCTCTGTCGGGCGCGGCTCGCAACTCCTGCTCAATATCCCACCCGACCGCCGCGGCCGCATCCACGAGACGGACGTCGCATCGCTGCGTGGCTGGCGGCAGATGATCGACTCGACCTTCGCCGACAACCTGGCCACCGATGCCTCCGCCGATGGGGAGGCCTACCGGGGTATGCACGAAGACTACGGCCCCGCGCAGGTACTCGACGACGACCCTGAGACGTACTGGGCCACCGACGACGGAGCTACCACCGGCTCCTTCACCATTCAACTGCCTGAGGCCCGTGAACTGGGATATGTCCTGCTCCAGGAGCCCATCCGGCTCGGGCAGCGCGTGGCCGGCTTTCGCATCAGCGCGCTGGTCGACGGGGAAATGCGCGAGATCGGCAGCGGGGAGACCATCGGCTACAAGCGTATCCTGCTGGTAGACCGCGTCTCTACCGACCGCATTACCGTCGAAGTGACCGAGTCGCTGGCCCCGCCCCTTCTTTCGCGGGTCGCGGTTTACTAAGGCTGCTCGTGCAGGTCGAAAATGCGCTCCATCGGCACCCACTTCTCGCCATCGGTCGCGAACGGCAATCGCTGCTGAAAGGTGTCCATCAGGTTCTCCCAGCGTTGCACCACCGGGTCGGCAGCGTCCCGTTCGGCCCGGGCAGCGGCATCGTAGGACGCATCGGTCTCCATGACCATAAGCAGCCGGTTACCGGCCAGGTGAATTTCCAGGCCGGTGATCCCCGCCCCGCGAATACTGCGTAGCACTTCGGGCCAGACGGCACCGGCGGCGTGGTACCGGCGGTAGGCCGATTGGGCGGCAGCGTCGTCGCGCAGGTCGCAGAGAAAGTACTGGCGGGGCATAAAATTTTCTGTTTTGCACAATAAACGAACCTATCGTATATTTGACCCGTTGACACTATTGAACAATCACCTTTAAATACGCTATTGCGTCCGGCGGTGACCACTCTTTTTAGCGTGGATCATCCCTAGCCCAATCCCTCTTTCTGCTTTCCCTGCCCGCACGTGCGGTGCCCCCGGTTGTCCGGCCTGAGGCCTGTTTCCGGAAGTTTACGTTTGCCTTTGCGGCCTTGTTTGTTGCTCCTTGATGGGGCCGGCCGCCAGTTTTTTTTGAAACACTAACACTTGAACAACATGAAATTCTTTTACCCTACCCTTCTGGGGTTTGCCCTGTGCGTACTTTCTTCCTGCTCACCCGAGCCCCTCAACCCCGACGCGCTCGTCAGCCTTGAAGGTACCTGGGAACTGGAGTCGGCCACCGGCACCGGCCACAACGTCACCCATTACAAGGGGGAGGAAGTGCCCGCCACCTTTTCCACCCGCACCGTATCCCCGACCGATTACGCCCTCACCTTTACCCCCCAGGGCCGGGTATTCAGTACCGGTACGTTCACGGAAGAAGTGACGGGGACCTTCCAGGGCGAAACATCCACCCGGATCCGCGAGGAGAAAAAGCTCGTGGGCGCCGGCGTGTGGAAGTTGCAGGGCCGGCAGCTGTCCATGGGCACCGACCACCCGGAAGAAATCCAACTGCGAATCGTGACCCTCAGCGAGTCCGAACTCGTCATGGAATACCAAAACGTTTTCACGACCGAAAGCCGTAACGGACACCGCATCGACGAAGAACAACGGGTGATCTATATCCTCCACCGCAACTAGAGCATCTCTCAACAGGAGCCAGTACGCCCCGCCGGATTGCTCCGGTGGGGCGTTTGTGTCGGTGGTCAGTACCCGCGGTCCAGGTCGACGACGTGCGCCAACGGCTTACCGTCGCGGTAGCGCGCTAGGTTGTCCAGGAAGCCGTCTACCAGGACACGTTTCTCGTCGGCCGCGCCGCCCGCGCTGTGCTGCGTGAGCAGGGTCCGGGGCGCGGACCACAAGGGATCATCGTCTGCCAGTGGCTCCGCGCGGGTGACGTCGAGTACCGCACCGCCGATCCGGCCGGCGTGGAGCAATTGCAGCAGGGCGGCCTCGTCGACCAGGCTTCCCCGCCCGACGTTGACAAAAATGCAGTCGGGCGACAGCAGCTCCAGCCGGCGGGCGTCGAAGAGGTTGATGGTTTCGTCGGTTTCCGGAAGCGTAGCCACCACCAGATCGGCCTTCGGTAAGCGGACATCCAGTTCTTCGTTCGTGTGGAAGGTGGCATCGCCGGTCCGGCCCATCGTTTCCACCCGACAGCCGAATCCGGCCAGCATGGTGGCCAGCGTACCGCCGATGGAGCCGTGTCCCAGCAGGATCGCGTAGCGTCCGGAAAGCTTACCCAGTTCCGGACGGACCTCCGCGCCCCTCCATTTCCGGCGGTCCTTCAGCTCCACGAATTTCGGAATTCCCCGCAGCAGCGCCAGTACCCCCGCCACGGCCGTCTCGGCTACCGGCGTACCGAACAATCCGGCGCTGTTGGTGACCGTGAAAGCCGGCTCCGCGTCGGCCAGTCCGACGTAGGCATTGAAGCCCGCGGAACTCAGGTGCAGCCACCGCAGAACGGTATTGTTTCTTAGCCAGGCTACCGGCGGACCGCCCATGATCACTTCCGCCCGGCGGGCCGCCGCCTCGCGTTCGTCTTCCGGTAACTCCTGGCCGAAGATCAGCTCGTCGGCTGTGACGCGCTGCCGCAGGTAAGCGGCATCGGCCGCGGATAGGGAAAGATCGATGTAGAGCTTCATAACAGATTTGTCGGTGGGTAGCCTAACGCCGCCGGGCCGCACTTTGTCAACGCCTACCTACCATCCCAACCGGCTACTCCGGCAATCGCAGGGCCGTGCCCAACCCCAGGTCGAGGTCGCGCAAGCCCTCGACCACGGTGCGGGCGTTCAGGCGCGCGCCGTAGCAGGTAGTGTGGGTATGGTCCTCTCCGAAGTAGGAAGCCCACAGG
The DNA here is from genome assembly GCF_003390915.1 of Lewinella sp. IMCC34183. GTDB lineage: Bacteria > Bacteroidota > Bacteroidia > Chitinophagales > Saprospiraceae > Neolewinella. The sequence continues at coordinate 985,496 of NZ_QMEM01000001.1, forward strand.
GTTTCCTCGCCCAGGATGTCGTAGACCTTCGCAACACGCTCGTTTAGGTCCAGAAAAAGGGCACCCTCCTCGCGGGCCACCGTTTCCGCCCAGCCCCCATAGTTACCGGCGGCGCGCTCGGTACGCCCGTCTACCCAGCGGTTGCGGGGTACCGGGGAGCAGACCACGGGAATGGCCCCGACGGCCTGGGCGTCGTGGATGTATTGCCGGAGGTACCACCCGTAGGTGCGCACCGTGTCGGGCCGGCCGGTAGAGCCGAGGATTTCCACGGCTACCGTATCGCCCACGCCCCGTAGCGAGCCGCGTTCTTTTCCGGTAAAGGCGGGCCCGCCGTCGTTGTGTCCGAACTGCATGAGTACCAGGTCACCCTCCCGCAGGCCGGCCCGTGCCGCTTCCCACAGGCCCTCCTGGTAGTAGGTCTTGCTGCTCCGCCCGCCCCGCGCAGCGTTGACCACCGCCAGACGGCCGTCGTCCACGTATTCGTCCAGCACCTCCCCCCAACCGCAGAGGGTAGAGTCGGAGCTTCCGTACTTGACCGTCGAGTCTCCGATGAGGAGCAGCTTCCGGCGCCCCTTCCCCACGACCGGGAAGTACGGCGACGGCTGGTGGGCTGTCTGCGCTTGCCGGGCCAGTTGGTCGGTAAGGGCGGGGCGTTCCGCCGCCAGATCGGTCGTTTCGCCGGGGTCGTTCGCCAGGTCGTACAGTTCCCAGACCGCGTCCACTGCGGTGCGTACGGCCTTGAAGTCGCCATGTAGGATAGCCTGCTGGTAGCCGCCCTCGTGGAACTCCCAGTAGAGCATTCGGTCGCCCGCCACGTGGTCCGTCACAGGTTCACCCAGCAGCACGGGCCACAGGTTGATCCCGTCGGTATCTGCCACCGGTGGGATACCGGCCGCGGCGCACAACGTGGGCAGCACGTCGGCGAAGGACCACGGCAGGTCACTTACCTCCCCCGCAGCGACGTGCCCGGGGTAGCGTACGATCATGGGCGCGCGGATCCCGCCCTCGTACATATCCCGCTTATGCCCCCGCAGGGCGCCCGAACTGTCGAACCGCCTCTCCCACCGGCGCGCAGCTCCGTTGTCGGAGGTGAAAAAGACCACGGTATTTTCGGCCAGTCCCTCCGCCGCGAGTCGGTCGAGGATCAGTCCCACGTCCCGGTCGAGCCGCTCCACCATGGCCGCGTACGTCCGCTCGTCCGCCGTCCAGTGGGTGGAATCGGCAAAGCGACCTACCGTATCGATTTCGTAGTCGTCGTGGGGCAGCGTAAAGGGCAGGTAGAGAAAAAAGGGCTGCTCCCGGTCCCGCGACAGGAACGCCAGGGATTCGTTCAGAAAGTCGTCCTGGATATAGCGCTCCCGCCCCCCGTCGGCGTTGCCCGGCAGGTCGATGCGGAGGGTATCCCGCCAGACGTAGTCCGGGAAGTAGGTATGGGCCCGCCGCTGGTTCAGGAAGCCAAAGAAGTAGTCGAAGCCCTGCCGGTCGGGCGTACCACTGGTCCCGGGTTCGCCGAGCCCCCACTTGCCGACCATGCCGGTGCGGTAACCTGCGGACTGCAGGCGCTCGGCCACGGTGATGTCGGTTTCCCGCAGCGGCACGCGACCTGCGGCCCCGCCCAGCCCGACGACGCCCCCTACCCCGTTGTTGCCCCGCACGGTCGTGCGGCCGGTGTGCTGACCGGTCATGAGCACGGAGCGCGAGGGGGCGCAGACGGTCGACCCCGCGTAGCAGCGGGTGTAGCGCGTTCCTTCTGCGGCCAACCGGTCGAGGTGGGGCGTGCGGATAGTCCGCTGCCCGTAGCTGCCAAGGTCCCCGTAGCCGAGATCGTCGGCCAGGATGAAGAGAATATTCGGCGGGGCGGCGGCGCGCAGGTGCAGGGTAACGCACCACAAACAGAGGAAAAGGGTAGAGCGCAGCATGGTTACCAGCTTTCGGCGGCCTCGAGGGCGGAGAGGTCGGGCTTTTGGGCGGCTATCTCGAGCGACTCCCGGTACAGGGCATCAAGGTCACCGAGCTCCATCCCGGAACCTTCACGAATGAAAACGGGTGTCTGGTGGGCCGGTGCATCGACAGTCACGTACTGCCCGCCGTCGTAGACGCGGTCGGTATCCCAGGCGTCGATCCACCGCTCGCCCGCGGGCAGGTAGACGCGCTGGCTGGTCTCGCCACTTTCCCACACGACCGACACCAGCAAGTCGGGACCGAAGAGGTAGCTCGACCAGTCGTTCCAGGCTTCCTCCTGTTCGGGGTACTGGAGGAAGAGCGGGCGGGAAATGGGCGTACCGGTATCGCGGGCGTGCTGGGCGTACTTGCGTACGTAGGGAACGAGCTGCATCCGCAATTTGGAGTACAGTCGCCAGGTGGCGATCAGGTCTTCGTCGTAGACGGGGGCGTCGGGGTTGTTCCAGAAGCCCTCGTTGTTGGTCGGACCCGTTTCCATGATGGGCGAGAAGCAGCCCAGTCCGAGCCACCGCTTCGTCGTTTCCTGGGAGTAGTCGCCCCAGTAGCCGCCGATGTCGGACCCCCAGACGGGATAGCCCATCACCGCACAGCGCTGCATGGCGATAACCGCCGACCGGAGTCCTTCGGGCTTGCCGTTGGTATCGCCCGCCCACATGCTGCCGTACTTGGCACTGCCGGTGTACTGGGCGCGGGGGAAGAGCACGAAGTCATCACCGAGGACCGGCGCCACGGCGGCGTGGGTGGCCTCCACGTACTGCCGGGGGTAGTCGTTGAAGTTCTCGCGGTAGGTGGTACCGGCATGAGTGCTCAAGTGCAGGGAATCCTGCAGTTTCTCTCCGTCGGCCCGGTCGAGCTTAAAGCCCTTGACGCCCATGCGCGCCAGCTTGCCGGGTCCGTGCTCTCCCCACCAGGCGACGGCCTCGGGATTGGTGAAGTCCATGAGTACCTGCCGGCTGTCCTTCCAGCGGTGGCTCTGCAGGTCGTAGTCGTTATCCTCGGCGTAATCCGCCATGTCGCCCATCACGAAGGGGCCGATCCAGAGCATCAGCTCGATCCCGTGGCGGTTGAGCCAGTCGATCATCTTCTCCGGTTCCGGCAGCCGCTCCTCGTCGAATTCGTAATCGTCGAAGCCGCGAACGCCGGGTCCCCACGGCCGGTCGATCCAGAACGCAGTGACCGGGATGTCGTAGGCTTCCATCAGCAGGACGTCCTCCACAATGTCCGTATTGTAGGGCGCTTCCCGCGGCGTTCCGTCGTAGTACGTGTCCTCGTTGAAGTGCTCGTCGCGCCAGCGCCAGGGACCGAGGGCCCAGGCCGGGGGTACCAGCGAGGGACCGGTTTCCAGGGCATGCGCCCGCACGATGTCCATTACGCCCTTGCCGAGGTACAGCTGCACCTCCAGCTCGGGGCCCTCGAAGGAAACCTGTACCGCGTCGGGGGCGTCGCTGGCGAAGTCGAACACCCCGGGCCAGGTACCGTGGGCGAAGAAGCCGTAGCGGGCGGAGGAGAGGTAGAAGGGCGCGTAGGCCGAAACGGTGGGTTTGAGGTGCATTTCCACGCGTTCGCCCCGCAAATTCAGGCCGGTGGTGATGCCGTCGGCCCAGCTCTGATCCTGTCCGCCATCCACGACCCGCTCAAAGATGCCGGTGTAGTACTCGTCGGGTGCCGCGGCCAGGTTGACGTGCCACTGGTTGTGTCCCTCAAGGTCGCTGTCGGTAGACAGGTGGAGCATCATATCCTCCCCTTCGGTGGAAGACAGGTCGAGGGTGACGGTGCCAGCATCGGTCCGCCACCGGTAGGTGATGCTTTCGTCGCCGTTCACTTCGGTGAGCGGCGCGCCCGTGACCCAAGTGGTAGTGCCCCCCCGCTCGAATCCGATGCTGCCCACCGAGGCGGAGACGGGAGCGATAACGACGGAGTCACCTCCCGGATTTGCCAGGGCGATGCGTGGAAATCCGTTCTCGGCGACCGTCACCGAGGCCCCCAACTGGTCGGCGCCGGCCGTCCGGACCGAAGAACAAGAAAAAACGAGTAATAATAGCCCGGTGAGCAGGGCGGGGCAGGTAAGAAGTGTTCGGTACATAATTTTTCGGTTTTCGTGTGAGGTGGGCTTGCCACCGATTGATGCGTGGTTAGCGGGCCTGCAGGCGGTAGATCTCCGATCCCGCCAGCAGGAAGGCGCCGAGGCCGTAGTCCTCGAAGTCGGGGATCTTCTCGTAGCTGAGCGGCTGCCCGTCCTTGGGTTCCTTACCGGTACTCTGTACGTAGCCGAGGAATCCGTTGTCGTGCAGGCTCTCGTTTACCAGGGCGTTCCAGCCGCGGCGGAGGGCGGGGAGGTAGCTGTCGCGGTCCAGTAGCTTATGGTTGATGCCCCAGGCCATGCCGTAGACGAACATGGCGGTACCCGAGGCTTCCGGGCCGCCGAAGTGGGTAGGATCGTGCAGGCTGACGTTCCAGAAGCCGTCTTCCCGCTGCACCTCCTTAAGCGCGCCCATCATGTCCCGGAAGTCCTGAATGTACTCCGCCCGGTGGGGATTGTCTTCGGGGAGGATTTCGAGTACGCGTGCCAGGGCCATCACTACCCAGCCGTTGCCGCGCGACCAGTAGCTGTCCTCGCCGTTCGGCTCGGTGTAGGGTGGGTCGAAGTCCGCGTCGCGCCACCAGAGCTTGTCTTCCGGATTGTAGAGGCCGTTGCCGCCCTCTACCATTTTGGTGTGGTGGTACATTTCGTACATGCGCTCGAAGTAGGCCGGCTCATCGTACAGGACGCCGAGCTGGGCGAAGACCGGCATGCCCATCTGGATGGCGTCGATCCACGTCCAGTCATCCACCCGGTCGGTGCGCATCATGCTGTCGACGGAGGCACGGATGGCCCGGGCGCGGACCGGCTGGGGGTCGATCTCGTAGAGCTCGAGGTAGGTCTGCCCGGCAGCCTGGTTGTCGGCGTTACGGGTGTAGGTTTCTCCGTCGCGCAGGTCCCACTTGTGGAAATCGGCCCAGTCGGTCGCGTAGCTGTAGTATTCGGGCTGCGGGTCGATCGCGTAGAGTGCCATCAGTCCTTCGTAGTAGACGGCCCGGGTCCAGATATTACTGGCCCGCGAACGGTTAGTCACGATTCGCTTGCCCGTATCCGGCCACTTCTCCATGAAGTAGGCGTTGGCGCGGCGCATCTGCTCCAGGGTAGTATCGGGCGGAGGTAGTTCGGCCGGGCGGTGACAGGTACAGAACAAAAGGGGCAGAAGAACGAGGAGGTATTTCATGGTACAATTTTTGGTGTCTTTGGCGAACGGTGAGGGAGACTAGTCGGGGCGCAGGAGCGTGGCCGCCAGCAGCCCGATCACCACGTCATTGGCGAGGGTGCGCAGGGTAAGTGATTGCAAGGTTTTTCCGGGGTTCAGGGGTAGGTCGAGTACGGTGGCCGCCCCCCCGTCGATGCCGGTTTCGGAAAAGCCCTTGATTGACACGTATGCATCGAAGTCGGTGGGCACCTCCCCCGTTTTCAGGTGGACGCGCGGCGGCCGCGGCCGTGCGGCGCGGAAGGCGTAGCCGTCGAGGTAGTAGTCCTGCTCGATCGGCACCCAGGTATCGGGGTTACGCAGCGGCAGCCGGCTTACCGTGCCGTCGGTGTAGCGGATCGTCACCTCCCCGTTATCGAGCTGGCTCTGCATCGGATTAGTAGAGCCGGCCAGCAGGAAGTAAGCATGCTCCGCCCGACCTTCCAGCGGCACCGTAAGAGAATCGGGGTAATAGTCCCACTGCGAAGTGAAGGCGATGTTGCGCGTGTCCGGGTCGTCGGCCAGGCGGAAGGGCAGGCCGGAGGGCAGCTTAAAGACGTTATCGTCCCCCGCCGCCGCCAGTAATCCGGAATCGTCAATGTTCACCACCACGTTGGGGTAACACCAGTTGCCAATACCGGTGACCGGCAGCTGCACCGTCGGTGAGCTTGGTCGCGGCGCGTAGTACACCGGCTGGAATATGTCCGTCACCCGGGCATTGACGTAGCGGGTGGGATCAAGCAGGTCCATCCTGGACCCGGGCGGCAGGGAGCCCGACCAGTCCGTACGTGCCACCGATACCGCCCCCCCCTCCGCGCCACGTACCTGCAGAATCGTGGTCCCGTACGTGGGTCCCGTACTTTCGGCGGCCAGGTGCTCTTCCCCGCCCGGCGGCAACCGAAGGTCCCGCAGCGGCCGCTCGCTTCCCGGTCCGGCAAACAGGCTCACGTCGCGGGGTTCCGGGCTGTGGTTGGTGATCGTCCAGCCGGTAGCGGTCGCTTGCAGGTCGACCGGGGGTACGACCGTCACGGTCACGGCTTCCCACCAGCGCGCCCCGTCCTGCCCGACGGCCACGAAGAAGGTTTGCTCTCCTACGGTAGTACCCACGGTGCCCGCCAGCGTGTCTCCCGTAACGCTGATCCGTTGCCAGACCCCCGCCGGGTCGTATACGTCACGAATATTCAGGTCACGTTGCGGCCAGCTGTACCCGGTACGCGTAAGTAGCTTATCCCCGAGGTTAAGTCCCCCCCACCCCACGGACCGGTAGCGGACCTCAATACGCGCCGCTCCGCCAGCGGCAAAACGTACGGATAGCAGGGGGCGGCCCACCGCCTCTGTTTCCTGCTCCCATTCCACGGGCAGGCCATTCATGATCACCGCGGCTACGGGGCCCCGGGGGGCAATATGCAACTCACAACTGTCCAGTCCGGGCAGTTCGGCGGAGAGTTCGTAGCGGTCGGTCCTGCCGGTCCGTTCAAAAGCGAAGGTGAGGTCCGGCGTCGTCAGGGCGGCGTGGTCCCACGCCGCCGGGAATCCGGGCGCGATCACCAGCCGGCCGTGCAGGAGATCGGGGCGTATGCCGTAGAGTCCCTCGATGGTGGCTCGCGTCACCATTGCAATGGGGTCGGCGAAGTCGCGGTAGAGTTCCCCGCGAATGGCATCGTAGAAGGACAGCTGCTGAAACGACCCGGGGGAAGCACCCAGGTACATGCTCTCCATCAGCGCGCTCTTCCACAGCCGGTGGGCCGCGTCCGCCCGCCCGACCCGCCAGTAGGCCAGGGCGGTGTGCATTACCTCGGCCAGCGCGACGTTATTCACCGACCAGGTGTACGGCAGCCAGTTGGAAGTCGATATCGTATAGAGCGAGGTGTCCGGCAACCCGCGTGCGCGGATCGGGATCCGGGGGATTTCCCGGTCCACGTACCGCGTCATCCGGTAGGCTTGGAAGGGGTCCGGCACCTCACTGTCCAGGGCGTGGTACATGGTCCAGACGGCCGGCGACCGGTGCAGCATCCGCAGGCCCAGCAGGTCACGGTACTCGGCGTACATGCCGGCGTCGTCCATCCAGAGTTGCTTGTTGAGGGCAACATGAATCCGGTCGGCCTCGGTGCGGTAGGGGGCGGGGTCTTCCCCCAGCAGGGTGGCCAGTTCGGCGGCGCGGCGGTTCGCATAGTAGTGGTAGGCGGAAGCGTGGGTGACGCCGCCCCCGCTGTACTGCACCGCGTCGCTGGCCCAGATGCTGCAGTAGGCATCGTAGAGGGCATCGTTGTCGGCGTCGAAGTTGCGCTTCTCCCAGCTCAGGTGCCGCCGGATGACCGGCCACATTTCCCGGGCCATCTCCAGGTCACCGGTCCAGTCCAGGTGGCGCAGCAGCGCATCGATGTACACCTGGTTCATATCGTAGTGGTGGGCCCGCAGCCGCTCCCCGCCCGGGTAGCGGGAGATGTAGCCCTCGGTAAACACGGCCGTGCCGAGCTCCTCGACCTGCCGCGCGAGATTGCGGGAGGTATCCGGCACCACGGGCCCGTCCGGCGGGGCGGTCAGCTGGGATTTGGCGTAGGCCTCGAAGTGGGTACGCCCGCGATCGTGCCAGCCCAGGGGATCGGCCACGTAGGCACCCCGCCAGCCGACCAGCTGCTGCCGCCAGGCAATGGCACCGTGGTGGTAGGCGGGGTCCTCCCAGATGCCGTCGGCCGCGATGCCCAGGGCCCCGCCCAGCGTATTGAGGAAGGAGTCCGGGGTAGTAATGGTTACCCGATCCGCGACCAGCTTACGTGCCGTATCCGCCTGCGCAAAGAGGCCGGGCAGCAGGGAAGCCGGTGTCACCGCGTCCTCCGTCCCCATACGGATCACGCCGTACTGCCACTCCGCCCCCGGCCGGACGCGGGCGGCCAGGACCGGCAGGCTGTCGGACGATGATGACCACAGGGCGGCCGGGCTTTCCTGCTGCGTGGCATCCACCAGGCGGAGGATGCTGCCCGGAGGCACCGCCCCCGTCAGCGCGTTACGCGGCACCTGCGCGCCGTCGCCCCGGGCCGGATAGTGCAGGGTGAAGGTGGATTCCCGTAGCGTGAAGTCGTTGTTGCTGCAGTGTTCCGGGTCCAGGTAAAAGACCGATTCGGGGTCCGCACCGATGTCCCCCTCCCGGCTGAAGCGCTCATTGGACGCCCCGCCGAAGGCCAGGAGCAGGTCCGCCGCCGGCTGCCCGCCCTGGCTGCGGAAGCGGTAGATCAGGCCGTCCGTTTCCCGGAGGGCCAGCACTTCCAGTTCCAGGCGCGCGCCGCCCAGCAGGGGATCGGCGATCGCGTAGCGCATTATGCCCGGGTCGTAGGTAGTCCGAATGTCGTCGGTCTCGATCAGCCAGCGGCTATCCCTGCCCAGCAGACCGAAGCGCAGCGTACCGGCCAGCCGCGGGCGGTACAGGGCCACCTCGGGCAGGTCACCGGCCTCGACCCGGAAGCCGCTGGGGCCGCCGTAGAGGGCGCGGTTGAAGCGGCGATCCCCGTTGCGGATCACGATCGCGCGTCCGTCCGGCCGGTACCGCAGGCTGCGCTCGATCCCGTGCCAGTAGTCCTCCGCCGTTTCCTGGGCGCTCACCGCCGCCGCCCCGCCCGGCCAGAGCGGAAACGACAGAAGGAGTAGCAGGTAAACGGGCAACGGACGCAAGGGATACGAATTGGGAGTTGGGGGTGGAGGAGCGGCCGGAGGAACTATTCCTCGCTTTCCGCCCGACTGGCGATCAGGGTGACTGGTCCGGCCAGGCCGGCGGGCACGGGCTCCCAGTGGGCCGCATCGAAAATACCCAGGGGCCCGGTGTTTTCGCGGAGGCGCGGGGGGAAGTTGGTGTTGTAGAATTTCTTCCAGAATACCCGGTCCCGGTCCAGCTTGATGATGCGGTTGATCATCCGGTTGGACACCTCGACCCGAAGCTGATTCGATTCCCGCAGGCGGTCGGTGGGGAGGTACACCCTGTACGTCGGCCCGATCAGGGTGGCCACCAGTTCATCGTTAAGGTAGACGCGCGCGGAGCTGTACACCTCTCCTAGGTCAAGCGTGTAGCCCGGGGCGTCCCCAACGGGACGTGCGAAGGTGGTCTGGTAGCTGCCGGTACCGGAAAAAAAGCGGTAGGCGTCCCCCTCCTGGCTGGTCCACGGTTCCGGCTGCGGGAGGGCCACGTCGCCCGGCAGCTCGGCGCCGCCGGTCACGAAGGTCAGCGACCAGGGACCCGCGAGCGCGGTTTCGGGCCCGGAGCCGTCCATATAGGGCCAGGGGGCATCGGTCAGCGCGGTGGGGGTGACCCATACCAGGGCCGTAGCTCCCCGGTCCAGTTCCATCCGTAGCTCCAGTCCGCCGTCGGCGGTGGTGCGGGTACGCGCCAGCCCGCGCCGGCCGGTCATGGGATCGTAGAGGACCGCCGCTTCGCCGGCGGCGGTAAGGGGAACCCAGCCGTCCACGTCGTCATCCGACCAGTTCGTAACCACGTACAGCCGTCCGTCGCGGTACCGCTGCCGGGCGAACGTCAGCCCGTGGGTGACCATTTTCTCCGACTGAATATCCATTTCGGCGAGGGTGGCGTGCAGGTCATCGGTCACGATCACCCGGCCCTTGCCAACGGCGGACGTTTCGGTCGCTCCGGACAGCTCGCCCAGTAATTTCTTCAGCCGCGCTTCCCGCGCCGCGCGGTCGTGCAGGCCGGGCACGGAAGCGGGCAGGCCGCCCTCCATGATCACCGTAGCGCCGCCCCGGGCGAGGTCCAGCAGCGCCTTCAGCGTAGCCTCCGGCATATATCGCGTGGCGGGCACCACGACGGTACGGTAAGTAGCGCCGCCCTCGGTGCGGATCCCGTCCGCGTACTCCGTAGCGGCCAGCTGCCGGTCGGAGATGAAGTCAAAGGTATAGCCGTCGGCCAGCAGCTCTTCCCCGATTTGGGCGACGGCGGTCGTATCCAGTGCCGCCCCGTGGCCGTCGAAGTGCTGTAGCAGTTCCCTTCCCGGCATCGCGAAGCGGTCGTAAATCGGGAAGTAGAGCAGAATATCGTTGTCGGTTTCGCTCTCCTGCAGCAGCGACTGCACGCGTCCAACGTAGGTATTCACCGCGCCCAGGTCTTCCCACATGGAGTGCCGCCGGTTGGCGTGGAAGGCGGCGTAGAACAGGCGCCCGGGGTAATCGTCTCCCGCCGGCGAGTAGGCGTTGCCGTGGTACACGAGGTGGTTCACGCCGTTGACCAGGTAGCCGTCCAGGTTACGTTTCAGGTCGGACCAGTCGGACACGAAGTGCTCCCCCAGCCAGGTCGCGGCCTCGGCGCTCACCAGCGGCTTGCCGGTGACGTGGGCGGCCGAGGTGGCAAATTTGATGCGCAGGGGCTCGGTCCCCTCCGTTTCGGGGATGTCGGAGGCGGCGTACAGGTCCAGGATACTGGCCGGGGAGCCGTGGGCCTGGTTGCGGATGCGCGCTCCGCGCTCCGTGGCCCAGCTGCCCCACTCGCGGGTGAAGGTTTCCAGCAGGAGCTCGGAGAAGGTTTCGCGTACGTCGGAGAGTACCCGTACGTGCTGCTCGCTCGCCGTGGTATCGAAGAGTTCCGGCAGGTGCTGCCGTAAGTCGTAGCCGCGCTTGTCGCGGAATCCCTGAAAGAATTCCGGTGTCCAGTTGGCCTGTCCCGACGCGTCGTCTACCTCGTAGCTGTCGTTGAAATAGGCCCGCAGCCCACCCGTCACGTGACCCGCGAAGGCGGTATCGAAGCGGGCCAGGTAATGGCGGATGGCGGGGGTCGAGAAGTGATCGATCACGTTGCCCTCTCCGCCCGGGGCCGCCCGTTCCACCATCTTGCCGTGGAGCCCCTCGAAGAGCGCGTACAGCGTCCATTTGCCCGCCGGGGCGGTCCAGTCTAGCCGCCCGTCCGGGCCGACGCGGTCCGTCAATTCCTTGGGTTCCCCCTTTTCGGGATACGCCATCAGCGACACCAGCGGCAGCGCTTCCGAAAAGCGCACCTGGTCGAGCGCCAGGCCCTGCAGGTCCTGATTGGCCCCGATATCGCGGTTCAGATCGTCGAGGGTCACGCTTCGGGCATCCCGCAGTACCGCCGCCGTATCAAGTTCGGCCATCTCCCGACCGCTCGCCTCCGCGGCGCGGTAGAGGGCCAGCGCGCCGTTGGTAATCCGGCGCAAGATTGGTTCCTGGGTATAGGTGATCGGCTCGGTGAGGCGCTCCCCGCCGCTGAGTTCGTATACGGTGTGGGCAAGGTACTTGCTCGCATCCTCGGAGGTGACCCAGGGGCCACCGAAGGGCCAGCCGGTGCCGGTGGCCATATCGGCCTGCATACCCAGACGGGCTACCTCGGACAGCGTATGCTCAAGCAGAACTACCCACCGCGGGGAAAGGTACTCCACGAAGTCTTCCTCTTCCCCGATCACGCCGAAGATGGGCGTCAGTTCCACCCCACCGAAACCCGCGTCCCGCAGGGCTTCCAGCTCACTAGTGATGCCGGCTTCGTCCACGGCGCTGCCGTGCCACCACCAGCGGGTCCAGATACGGGCGTCGCTATCGGCCTCTGGCCAGTCGAACGGAGCGGGGGAGGCGCCCTGCGCGGGTGCAAGGAGGGGGAGTAAAAGCAGCGGGAGCTGGGTCAGAATAAAAAGACGTAGGTAACGCATCATAGGTTCTTGGTTAGCGAGAGCGGCGGGACACCCGGACGCTGCCCGCGACAAAGGCCGGACGGATCAGCGCCGGCCGTGGGTGGGTCCGGGACGGTCGTCGGTGCGGAAGGGGCCGGCCGGTATGCCGGTTTCATTGGTCAGGTTGGGGTGCTCGGGGTTGTTGTTGAAGGCGTAGCGTACGGCCACCGGTTTCGGCACCTTGGGGGAACGAACGACGATGCGGTCGCGCCCCGCGATGCGGGCCTCCGCCCAGTACCAGCGGCCATCCGCCCCCGAGACGGCGAATTCGCGGGGTGCATCGCCTTCCGTAAGGCGTAGCCCCTCCCCTACCCGGTCGAAGACGACCGTAGCCGCGCCGTCAGCGAAGGTCACGTCGCGGTAAACGGGGCCGCCGGCCGGGACCGCTTCGCCGTAGACGTCGGTGAGGGCCCACCGGGCCAGTCGCTGGCCCACGTCGAGCTTATTGGTAGGGTGGATGTCGTTGGCCTCCCCGACGTCGATGGTCACGATGAGCCCGGCATTTTCCACGTCGTTCGCTACCCGGCGTTGCCGGTCGCGCAGGTGACTCCAGGCCAGGTCCTGCGGTTCCGGATCGGTGGCGCGGAAATTGGGCAGTTGCACGATAGCGAAGGGGAACGCCCCCTGCTCCCAGCGGTCCCGCCACGCGCGGATCATGGTAGTGAGCAGTTCCTCGTACTGTTCGGCGCGGTCCTCGTTGGATTCCCCCTGGTACCAGGCAACCCCGCGGATGGCGTAGGGAATGAGGGGCTCGATCATGTTTCCGTAGATGGAGCCCGCGATACGGTAGTCGCGCAGGGCATCCGGCGTCCGCGGGACCCGCGGCACGCGCGTCCCGGCGGCTTCCGCTGCGTCCCGTTCGGCCTGCCACGCCCGCACCGCCGCGTCGTAGTCCCGCTGCACCTGCGGGCGTTCCGCCGCCCACATCTCCTCGCGGGCGATGGTGGGGGCCAGGTCCTCGTCGGCGGCCAGGTAGGAGCGGGGCGTCCAGGCTTCGGCCTGGGAGCCGCCGTAGGAGGAGTTGATGAGTCCTACGGGAATGCCCAGCTTGCGGTAGAGTTCCAGTCCGAAGAAGTACCCCACCCCGGAGAATTCGGGGACCGTCTCCGGGGAGCAGCGCTCCCAGGTCGCTAGCTTCCCCGGTCGCCGGCCGAAACTGACCTCGCGGCTTACGTTGAACAGCCGGATCTCCGGGTAGTCCGCGGCCTCGATCGCTTCCTGCCCGCCGTCCGATTCCAGGACTCGCCACTGCATGTTCGACTGCCCGGTGAGCAGCCAGACCTCCCCGACGAGGATGTCGGTCAGCACGATGGTATTCTTGCCCGACACGGTGAGGTCGCGGGGGGTGGCGGACGCCTCCATCGGCGACAGGTGTACCCGCCACTTTCCTTCCTCGTCCGCGATAGTCCGTTGCTCCTGTCCGCCGAAACTTACCCGCACCGCTTCCCCGGGTGCGGCCATTCCCCACACCGGTACTACCTGCTCACGCTGGAGCACCAGGTGGTCGGTAAAGATATCGGGCAGGCTGACGGCGGCGGCGAGCGCCCAACTCATCAGCAGTTGCGGAAGGGTAAGCAGTAGGAAGCGGGTGGTGGTGGGCATAGGTCGACAAAAATTAGGAAATCCGGCGGTGGTACGGGCGATCAGTAGCCGGAATTCTGCTCGTAGAGGCCCTGCTTGACGTCAAGCTGGCTCTGGGGCACGGGGTAGACGATGTCGTCCGCGGTGACGGTCTGCATCTTGTTGCTGTCGTCCTCGCGGGCAATGAAGTCGTTCATCACCGAGACCACCCGGCCGGTACGGACCAGATCGTCCCACCGGAGGTTCTCGCCGGCGAACTCCCGCCGACGCTCTTCGAGCAGCATATCGAGGGTGACTCCGGAAACGGGGTCGAGACCGGCACGTTCCCGCACGGCATTGACCGCGGCATCCACGTCCTCCTGCGAACCGGAGGCGCCCTGCAGGGTGCACTCGGCGCGCAGCAGCAGGACATCGGTATAGCGCATGATCGGGTAATTGAGCGACCAGTCGAAGCGGTCGCCGCCCGCCATGGAGACGTCGGTAAACTTGTCGAAAAACTGGGCGTCGACTTCCTCTCCGTTGCCGTTGACGTAGTTGAGCAGGAAGGTCTCCGCGACGCGGAGGTCACCCTCCTCGTAGCTGTCCAGCAGGTCGTCGGAAACTCGCTTGGTCCCGTCGCCGGGATTACCGCCCGGGAAGGGCAGGTTGACGCGGGCCCAGCCTTCGTCGTAATACTCGGTCGGGTAGTAACCACCGGCCCCGACGCCGCCGGAGATGAACTGTACGTCCCAAACGATCTCGGAGTTCCCTTCGTTGTCGTAGGCGAAGATGGCCCCGTAGTCGTCCAGGGGGGCGAATTGCCCGCTGTTGATGATCGCGTCGAGTTGGGTGGCGGCCTCGTCGTACTCCCCGGTGGCGAGGCAGGGTCCCTCCGGGTGCAGCACGGGGCCCGACCGGGTCAGGTACACCCGGGCAAGAATGCCCCGGGCGGCCAGGGAGGTGGCGCGGCCGCGGTCCGTCCCCGAGTAGCTTACCGGCAGGTTGTCCACGGCGAATTGCAGATCGGACAGGATCAGCTGGTAGACATCGGCCACCGGCGCGCGGGCAATAGTGAGCGCCTCGTCGGGGGTCACGAAGGATTCGAAGAGGGGCACCCGGCCGTACCACTTGACGAGGTCGAAGTAGTAGAACGCGCGCAGGAAGCGGGCTTCCGCCTCGAAGCGGGTGGCTAGGTCCGCGTCGCCGACCACGCCGCTGTTTTCGGCCAGCTGGTCGAGCACCGTATTGGCCCGCATGATGGCGTTGAAGTTGAGGTTCCAGGCCCGTTCCACCGATCCCAGGGTAGCCAGGGTCGGCAGGAAGTTGTTGATGGCGTTCCAGTCGCGCACCCCGGATTCCCCGGGGGCGTAGATGTTGTCGGAGCGGGATTCGTCAAGGATCACGTACATGGCCGGGTAGTCGCCCCCACCGGATACCCCGAGGCTGGCGTATACGCCGTTGATGGCCTGCTCGAAGTCGCCGGCGCTGGCGAAGAAGCCGTTGCTGCCCACTTCGGAGATCGGGGCCAGGTTGAGTTCATCCTCGCAGCCGGTCGCCAGGCTGAGGGTAAGGAGTAGCAGAATTAGCTTAGTATGTTGCATGTCGATCGGGGTAAGGGTTAAAAGGTGAGGTTCAGGCCGAAGGTGATGGTCTTCGACAGCGGGAAGGCACCGTAGTCGTCGCCACTGCTGTTGATCGCCTCCGGGTTGTACCCACCGTCGTACTTGTCTCCCCCGAAGTAGTTTTCGATGTTGGTGAAGATGCGCGCTCCGCTGACGCCGCGGACGCTGACCACCCGCCCCAGGTCGTACCCCAGAGTGATGTTGCGTACGCGCCAGTAGTCGCTGGGATAGAGCCAGTCGGTATTTTTGATGCGGCCGAAGGAGGAGTACGCCTTGCCGCGCAGTCCGGCTCCCGGATCCTCGGCGCTACGCCAGCGATCGCGGTGCAGCCCCAGGGTATTTTCCACGAATCCCATGCCGGTGCGGTCCAGGCCGCGGCCGAAGGTGGAGTAGATCTTGCCGCCCCACTGTCCCTGAATGAGCACGCTCAGGTCGAATCCCTTGAAGGAGAAGCTGTTCGTGATCCCCCATACGTAGTCCGGATTGGGGTGGCCGGAAAGCACGCGGTCGTCGGGATCGATGACGCCGTCGCCGTTGGCATCCACGTAGCGGGGATCCCCCTCTTCTTGGTTGCCGTAGAGGGCCACGCCGGCTTCGATGTCGGAGCGGCTCAGGATGCCGTCCTGCTGCACCACGTACAGGCTGTACATCGGCTCGCCTACCTTCAGGATGTTGTGCGCGATGTCAAAGGCACCGCCCAGGATGGGCGTATTCTCGGGACCGAGTTGCACGACCTCGTTGCGGTTGTGGCTGAAGTTCAGGTTGGTGGTCCAGCGGAAGTCGCCCGTCAGGTTGCGGGTGGTGAGCTCTACCTCCCAGCCCTTGTTGAGCACTTCGCCGATGTTGGTCAGTGCCGAAGAGAAGCCTACCGCGGTAGGGATCGGAATGCTGAGCAACAGGTCGGAGTTGCGCTTCGTGTAGTAGTCAAAGGAGGTGTAGATCCGGTTTTCGAAGAAGCCCAGGTCCAGTCCCACGTTGACGGTCTCCGATTTTTCCCAGCTGAGCGCCGAGTTGGCAAAGTTGCCGGGCACCTGCCCGGGGGCCAGGGCCCCGCCGAAGCTGTAGTTGTCAAAACCCAGAATGGCAACGTGGGAGTAGTTGCCGATGCCGTTGTTGCCTGAGATGCCCCAGCTCGCCCGGAGCTTGAGGGTATTGATGAGGGGTACGTTCTGCATGAACGCTTCCTCGGAGACGCGCCAGCCGGCGGATACCGAGGGGAAAACGCCCCATTTGGTCTCGGGACCGAATCGGGAAGAGCCGTCGCGGCGCAGCGATCCGGTAAGCAGGTAGCGGTCCATCAGGTTGTACTGTACCCGGCCGAAGAAGCTTACCAGCGTATTGCGGGTCTCGGCGGTGTACGTGCTCGAGGGGTTGATGTTGGCCGCGTTGAGGGTGGTGATCACCTCCGAGTTGAAGCCGCCGGAAGTACGGATGGCGAAGTCGTCAAACTTCGAGGTGTTGTAGGAGGTACCCAGCACGGCCGACACGTTGTGGATGCCGCTGAAGGTGCGGTCGAGCGATACCGTATTCTCGTTGACGAAGGTCTGCCGGCGGTACCCGGAGTAGCTGCCCCCGGCGGTGCGGTTGCGCGTCACAAAGGCCGGCGTGTAGCTTTTGCGGGTCTCGTCGGAGTTGTCCAGGTTGAAGGAGGTACGAAACTGGATGCCGTCCGCCAGGCGGTACTCGGCGAATAGGGTACCGATGGTGCGGAAGATCTTGGTGTCGCCGATGGAGTTCTCGATCACGCGGACCGGGCTCGGGCGGGAGGCTCCCCAACGGTACACGTCGTAGGGGCCTACGTTGGCGTTCAGTCCGACGGTGTCTTCCACCACCGGAGCCATACCGGCCGCAATGTGCATCTGCTGGTCCTTGCCCTCCACGCCCGGATCGCTGGCGATGGAGTACGAGGGCGCCACGTTCACGCCGAGGGTCAGGCGGTCACTGGCGGAAACTTCCAGGTTGGCCCGCGCCGAGTACTGCTTGTAGCCGACGCCGATGGCGATGCCCTCGGAGTCGAGGTAGTCGCCGCTCACGTAGTAGCGTACGGCGTCGTTGCCCCCGCGGGCGGAGAGGCTGTGGTTCTGAATGGCGCCGGTGCGGAACATCTCGTCCTGCCAGTCCACGTAGGTGAGCCCCGGGTGCCCCGGAATGGCCCACCGCTCGTCCTTAATCAGGTTGTTGTTGAAAGCGCCCAGGATGGCCAGCCGCTCGGCGGAGGTCTGGTCGGCGGTACGCCCCTCGCCGGAAGTGACCCAGTTGTGGTCGATCACCTCGGAGGCCCGGTCCACCCACTCTTCGGCGGAGAGGACGTCGAGCTTCTTAGCCGTGTTGTTGAAGCCGTAGCTGGAATTCAGCGAGATCTGGGCCTTACCCTGCCGGCCCTGCTTGGTAGTAATGAGCACTACCCCGTTGGACGCCCGGGAGCCATAGATCGCCGCGGCCGCCGCGTCCTTCAGGACCTCGATCGACTGGATGTCGTTGGGGCTGATGTTGTCGAGCGGGTTGCCCTGCCCGAAGCCGCCGCCGCTGTTCTGCCCGGCCACATCGAGGGGAAAGCCGTCGATTACGTAGAGCGGCTCGTTGTTGGCCCCGATCGAGCCGGTACCCCGGATCTGGATGCTGAAGCCGGCACCGGGCACCCCGCTCGTTTGCTGGACGCGCACGCCGGCCATTTGCCCCACGAGGGCCTGGTCTACCCGCGTCACCGGCCGCTCGATGAGGTTCTCCGCGTCGTAACTGGCGATGGCGCCGGTCACGTCCGCCTTCTTCTGGGTACCGTAGCCGATCACGACCACTTCGTCCAGCAGCGCCCCGTTACTCAGGCTGACCGTGATCGCGGACTGCCCGGCGATGGAGACCCGCTGGGCGCTGTACCCGGTATAGGAGATTTCTAGTTCCTCGGCGCCGTCCGGCACCTCGATCGAGAAGGTACCGTCCAGATCCGTTACCGTTCCGAGGCTGGCTTGTCCGGGAACTACCACGCTGGCTCCGATGAGCGGGTCGTCGGTTTCTTCATCGTAGACGGTGCCGGTCACCGTTCGCTGGGCGGAAAGCCCCCCGGCGGCGGTGAGCAGGCCGAGCAAGAGGGCCGCCCACGCGAGGGACCTCGAGAGTTGGGTAAAGCGTGTTTTCATTGCATGTCGAATTTAATCCGGTTGCACAAACGGTGCCTATTTTCCCGGAATCAAAATATAATTTGAATACAAGTTACTTTGACACCCATTAACAACTGTTCCGCACTGTTCTTGCGAATTTTGTCCTCGCCCGGCTTTCCGGTCCCTGCCAGCGGGTACGAAAGCCGGCTCCCGGGGTACCGGTATGCACCGCCCTACCCCGCATTACCGCAACTGCGGTCCCGCCGGGGCATCCACCATCGGGGGCGCGTCCGCGGGTGCGGTGGTCACAGGGAATTGCGCAACTTGACGTGGAAGGGATTGGCGATGTGCTCCTTGCGACCGTCGCGGATAAAGCTGGCGGCGGTCTTGCCCAGCAGGTAAAAGTCAGTGGACACCGTCGTGATACCGTCCAGGAGGATCTCCTTCATCACCGTCTCGTTGTAGGAGATGATGCCGATGTCATGCCCGACGCGTACCTCCTGCTCCTTGGCGCGCTTGATCAGGGTGACGAGGTCATCCTCCATCAGGCATACAAAGGCCGTACCGGGCTGCAGGGCGCTTTTGGTGATGTCCGGCACGATAGTACCCGTGAAGGCGTATTCGGCACAGAACCGCAGGAATCCGTCACGGATCGAACGCGGGTGATAGGTATGTTTTGGAAAAATAAGGGTCAGGCGGTCGTACCGGACCAGCTCATCCCGGAGTTCGGTAAGGGCCTGGAAGATATCGCGCTCAAAATCCTGGTAGATGCTGGCGTACGCTCCGCCCAAGCCTTCGACCTTCTTGTCGAGAATCACCAGCCGGTCGGGCGGAATTTGCCGGATCACGTCCAGCGCGTGCTCCCCGCCCTCTAGGAAATGGCTGATGAGCACGTAGTGGGTGTAGTCCTCCTGCAGGCACTGTTGAATGATGCGCTTGAAGAGTTTGAAGTCGTTGTTGTAAATGTGAAAGTTGATGCTGGCCGTCTCCCCGAGGGTTTCCGAAAAGGCGTCGTAGATGATCTTCTTGTGCGCGCTCAGCTTATTGAAGAGCAGCAGGATACGGGGTCGCTTGCCGTTCTCCTTGGCTTTGACGTAGTAGCCCTTTCCCGGTACGCTCTCGATGATCTGCTTCTTCTTCAACAGGTCGTAGGCCCGCACGATCGTAACCCGGGAAATGTCGAGCTCGACGAGGAGGCGGTTGACCGAGGGCAGGCGGTCACCGACCTGCAGCAGGTCGTCCTCGATCGCATGGCGGATCGAATTGACGAGCTGGAGGTACTTGGGGGTCTTGGAGTAGTCATCCAGTACGATCTTCCAGTCGGTCGGGGTTGCCATAGGGTGCGTATATAGGCTGCTTGCCGGGGGGCGGTGTCGGCTACCCTACCGGAAGTTGTAAAGTAACGGATGGATTCGGGTTGACACAATTTGGCCGCCAGTCGGAAGCCGCTATCGCCAGGGATACCCCTCGGACAAAGCAGGCCAACCGCACCGCTTTAAAAAATCTCCTGGGATACGTAGATTTACGAAGACTCACTAGCTAACACCCATTCACCGACGCGTATGCGTTGCCGGCATAGTCACGCTGTTTAGCGCCTGGTCAGCCGTTGCCTTCCCCGCCTTCTCCCATCACCTTTTACTGCCACGCCCCCGTTCCCGCCGGTCCGGAGGTCATTTTCCGCCACTCACCTCATTTAACAAACTTCCTAATGCGATTTTTCTTTCTTCTATTTTTCGCCCCTCTGCTACTGGGGCTGACTTCCTGCGATCCCGGCCAGGAAACCACCGTTGGTGACGACCTGCTGCTGGGGACCTGGCACCTGGAGTCCTACACGGCGACCGGTTCGACGGTATCTTCCTATCAGGGGATGGAATACCGGGCCGATTACACCCTGCAGACTATACAACCGACCGAGTATTCTTTCGTCTTCCTCTCAGCGACTGAGCTCCGTGCCGAGGGCAGCATGACCCAGAGCGTCACCACCACCTTCAATGGTCAAACGTCTACCGAGGAAGTCAGCGTGTCCGGGGCGAGTATGACCGGCCCGTACGAACGGGTCGGTTCACGGATCGAAATCAGGAATAACCAGGGGGGCACAAGCTTGCTACAGATCGTCGCCCTCGACGAAACTGACTTGGTGCTCGACTTCGTCTACACCCATGAAATCGAAGCGAACGGCGCTCCGCAACGGCAAGAACAAACCGGGACGTACATCCTTACGCGGATAAACTAGAGCACTCCATTCGGTCAAACAAAAACGCCCCGCCGGAAGCTTCCGGCGGGGCGTTGATTATTCAGTCGGGAGTGACCTATTCGGCCGGCTCCTCGGAGGCCAGTTCGGCTTCCTCGGCGGCGCGGGCGGCGGCTTCCTCCTCGGCGAAGGCGGCCTGGCGGGCCTCCCATGCTTCCTGCTGCTCCTTCGTGGTGACGAAGAGGCGGTCGTAGCGACGCATACCGGTACCGGCGGGGATCCGCTTACCGACGATGACGTTCTCCTTCAGGCCTTCGAGGTAGTCACGCTTGGCGGCGATGGCGGCGGTGGAGAGCACCTTGGTCGTCTCCTGGAAGGAGGCGGCACTGATCCAGCTCGGCGTACCGAGGCTCGACTTGGTGATACCCTGCAGCAGCGGGAAGCTGGTAGCGGCCTGGGCGTCGCGGAAGGCTACGCCTTTCAGGTCGTTACGCTTCAGGTAGCTGTTCTCCTCGCGCACCTGGCGCATGGTGACGATTTGTCCCTCCTTGAGCTTCTCGCTTTCACCGGCGTCGGTGATGACCTTCTTGTCGAAGATCCAGTCGTTCTGCTCAAAGAATTCGTATCGCTCGACGGCCTCCCCTTCGAGGAAGCTGGTGTCGCCGCTGTCCACGATCTGCACCCGGCGCATCATCTGGCGGACGATGGCTTCGATGTGCTTGTTGTTGATCGTGATACCCTGCGAACGGTAGACTTCCTGTACGCCGTTGACCAGGTGGGTCTGTACGGCGAAGGGGCCTTTGATGTCGAGGATGTCGCGGGGGGCGATGGCACCGTCGGAGAGCGGCATACCGGCCCGGACGAAATCCTGGTCCTGGACCAGGATGTGCTTGCTCAGGTTGATGAGGTACTTGCGCTTCTGTCCGTCCTTCGCTTCGACGATCAGCTCGCGGTTACCGCGCTTGATCTTCTTGGAGAAGGTGACGACACCGTCAATCTCGGAGACAACGGCGGGGTTGCTGGGGTTACGGGCCTCAAAGAGTTCCGTTACCCGCGGCAGACCACCGGTGATATCCGCGATCTTACCCAGCTTCCGGGGGATCTTGACGATCTTCTCGCCAACGACTACCTCGGTGCCATCCTCAATGCTGATGTAGGCACCTACGGGCAGGTTATAGCTCCGCAGTTCCTCACCGTCCTTGCTCAGGATGGAGATGGTCGGGATCTTCTTCCGGTCGCGGGTCTCGATGACCACCTTCTCTTCGAAACCGGTCTGGTCGTCGCGCTCGGTGCGGAAGGTCACGCCTTCCTCGATATCCGAGAAGCGGGCTATACCCTTGAATTCGGAGATGATTACGGCGTTGTAGGGGTCCCACTCCACGATCACGTCGCCCTTCTTGATATCCTGACCATCCTTTACGTGGATGGTACCACCGTAGGGCAGGTGATGGTTGGCGTAGACCTTGCCGGTTTCGGGATCGACAATCTTGATCTCGCCGGAGCGGGACAGGACGACGTCTTGCTTGTCGCCCATCTCGTTTTCGGCGGTCACGACGCGCACGCCGTCAAAGACGAGCTTGCCGTTGAACTTGGATACGAGCTCGCTTTCCTGGCGGGTAACGGAGGCGATACCACCTACGTGGAACGTCCGCAGCGTCAGCTGGGTACCCGGCTCACCGATCGACTGGGCGGCGATGATACCGACGGCGTCGCCGATCTCGGCCTGGCGGCCGGTGGCGAGGTTCTTGCCGTAGCACTTGGCACAGACCCCGCGCTTGACCTCACAGGTGAGGACTGAGCGGATGGTCACCTCTTCGATGCCCTCGTCGTCGATGTACTTCGCGGTGCGGTCGTCGATGTACTCGTCGGCCTTCACGATCAGCTCGTCGGTGACGGGGTGCAGGATATCGTGCAGGGCAAACCGGCCGGCGATCCGGCTGGTCAGGCTCTCCACGACCTTGTCGTTCTCCTTTAGGGCCGAGGTATCGATACCGCGGAGGGTTTCACAATCGTTCTCCATGACTACCACGTCCTGCGCCACGTCGACGAGGCGACGCGTCAGGTAACCGGCGTCGGCCGTCTTCAGGGCCGTATCCGCCAGACCCTTACGGGCACCGTGGGTAGAGATGAAGTATTCGAGTACCGATAGACCGTCGACGAAGTTGGAGAGAATCGGGTTCTCGATGACGGCGGGGCCGCTGTCGTTGGACTTCTTCGGCTTGGCCATCAGTCCCCGCAGTCCACAGAGCTGCTTGATCTGCTGGGTCGAACCCCGGGCACCGGAGTCAAGCATCATGTACACGGAGTTGAAGCCCTGCTTGTGCGTGGCCAGCTCCTGCATGAGCGTGTTGGTGATCTGGTTATCGGCGTATGTCCACTTGTCGATGATCTGGTTGTACCGCTCGTTGTTGGTAATCAGACCCATGTTGAAGTTGTCCATCACCTCGTCCACCTCGGTACGGGCCTGGTCAAGCACGTTCTGCTTGACCGAGGGCGAAATGAGGTCACCGAGGTTAAAGGAGAGACCTCCCTTGAAGGCCCAGGTGAAGCCCATATCCTTGATCTTGTCCAGGAAGGTGGCCGTGATGGCGAAATTGGACCGCTCGAGGATATCGGCGATGACCAGCTTCAGGTTCTTCTTGGTCAGCAGCACGTTCTGGAAGGGCATGCCTTCGGGAACGGACAGGTTGAACATCACGCGGCCGGTGGTGGTCTCGATCAGTTTCATCTTCAGCGATCCGTCCTCCTGCTCCACGGGTACGCGGCAGTGAATGACGGCGTGGAGGTCGACCTTGCCTTCGTTGTAGGCGATCATGACCTCTTCGGAGCTGTAGAACTTGCGGCCCTCACCCTGCACCTTCTTCTCGCCTTCGGTACGGCGCTGTTTGGTGATGTAGTACAGACCGAGTACCATGTCCTGGCTGGGCAGGGTCACGGGCGTACCGTTCTGGGGGTTGAGCATGTTGTGGGCCGAGAGCATCAGCACCTGGGCTTCCAGGATAGCGGCCTGGCTCAGCGGCACGTGCACGGCCATCTGGTCACCGTCGAAGTCGGCGTTGAAGGCCGAACAGACGAGCGGGTGCAGCTGGATAGCTTTGCCCTCGATCAGTTTCGGCTGGAACGCCTGGATCGAGAGGCGGTGCAGCGTGGGGGCCCGGTTAAGCAGCACGGGGTGTCCGCGCAGAATGTTCTCCAGGATCTCCCAGATGACGGGCTCTTTACGGTCGACCAGTTTCTTGGCGGACTTCACCGTCTTCACGATACCGCGCTCGATGAGCTTGCGGATGATGAACGGCTTGAAGAGCTCGGCGGCCATGCCCTTGGGCAGACCACACTCATGAAGCTTCAGGGTAGGACCTACCACGATTACGGAACGACCGGAGTAGTCGACACGCTTACCGAGCAGGTTCTGACGGAAACGGCCTTGCTTACCCTTGAGGATGTCGGAAAGCGACTTCAGCGCGCGTCCGCCCTCGGCCTTGACGGCGTTGGACTTCCGGCTGTTGTCGAAGAGGCTGTCGACGGCCTCCTGCAGCATCCGCTTCTCGTTGCGGAGAATGACCTCGGGGGCCTTGATCTCCAGCAGACGCTTGAGGCGGTTGTTACGGATGATGACCCGGCGGTACAGGTCGTTCAGGTCGGAAGACGCGAAGCGGCCACCGTCCAGGGGTACCAGCGGGCGCAGTTCCGGCGGAACGACGGGCAGGTACTGGATGATGGTCCATTCCGGCTTGTTGGTCACGTTATCCTGGGCGTCGCGGAAGGCTTCCACTACGCGGAGCCGCTTCAGGGCCTCGCTCTTCCGCTGCTGGCTGGTTTCGGTGTTGGCTTGGTGGCGCAGCTGGAAGCTGAGCTCGTCCAGTTTGAGGCCTTCCAGGAGGTCACGTATAGCCTCAGCGCCCATTTTGGCGACGAACTTGTCGGGGTGACCGTCTTCCAGTTGCTGGTTCTCGGGGGGCAGCGTCTCGAGGATATCGAGGTACTGCTCCTCCGTGAGGAGCGTCTTGTGCATGATCTCCTCACTCTCCCGGATACCGGGGTTAATGACCACGTAACGCTCGTAGTAGATGATGCTTTCCAGGTGCTTCGAGCTGAAGCCGAGGAGGTAGGCGATCTTGTTGGGGAGGCTCTTGAAGAACCAGATGTGCACGACGGGCACCACGAGACGGATGTGTCCCATGCGCTCCCGGCGGACCTTCTTCTCGGTCACTTCTACTCCACAACGATCACAGACGATGCCCTTGTAACGGATACGCTTGTACTTACCGCAGTAGCACTCGTAATCCTTCACCGGGCCGAAGATGCGCTCACAGAACAGACCATCACGTTCCGGCTTGTAGCTCCGGTAGTTGATCGTCTCGGGCTTCAGTACTTCACCGTAGCTGCGCTCCAGGATATCGTCCGGGCTCGACAGGCTAATGGTGATCGCATCGAAGTCCTGCTTCTGGAGGTTGGTACTCTTCTTAAATGCCATAGTTTATTTTATAGAGAAGTTGCCGGCGGCGCGCGGGTGCAAGGTCGATTGGTGAATTACTGAATGATTGAATTGGTGCGTTAGACCCGGCGGGCCAACGCACCAATTCGGTAATGCACCAACTCAGCAATCCGCGTACTGAGCTTTGGGCAACTTGATTTTCAACAAAGCGTCATCCGCATTTGGAAGACGGGGGTTCAGGTAGGCTAGTCGAACTTCACGTCCAGTGCCAGGCCGCGGAGCTCGTGCACCAGTACGTTGAACGACTCGGGGATATTCGGCTCGGGGAGATTATCGCCCTTGACGATGGCCTCGTATGCCTTGGCCCGTCCCTGGATGTCGTCCGACTTGATCGTTAGCAGCTCCTGCAGGATATTGGAAGCGCCGAAGGCCTCGAGGGCCCACACCTCCATCTCACCGAAGCGCTGACCACCGAACTGCGCCTTACCACCCAGCGGTTGCTGCGTAATGAGGGAGTAGGGTCCGATCGAGCGGGCGTGCATCTTGTCGTCCACCATGTGGCTCAGCTTCAGCATGTAGATCACGCCTACCGTAGCCTGCTGGTGGAAGCGGTCGCCCGTTTCACCGTCGTAGAGGAAGGCCTGACCCAGGCTGGGCAACTTGGCCTTCTGGATGTACTCCTCGATCTCGTCCTGGCTGGCACCGTCGAAGATCGGCGTAGCGAACTTCATGCCAAGCTTCTCACCGGCCCATCCGAGAACCGTTTCGAATATCTGTCCGAGGTTCATCCGGCTGGGTACGCCGAGGGGGTTCAGGATGATGTCGACCGGGGTTCCGTCCTCGAGGAAGGGCATATCCTCATCGCGGACGATGCGGCTTACGATACCCTTGTTACCGTGACGACCGGCGAGTTTGTCACCCACCTTCAGCTTGCGCTTCTTGGCCAGGTACACCTTGGCGAGCTTCAGTACGCCGGCGGGGAGTTCGTCACCCACGCTGATGTTGAAGGTTTCGCGCTTGTAGCGACCGACTTCCTCGTTCACCTTGATGCTGAAGTTGTGCAGCAGGCGGGCAATGAGGCCGTTCAGCTCGTCGCTGGTGGTCCAGCCGCTGTAATCGATGGTCGTGTAGTCTATCTCGCGGAGCAGGCTCTGCGTGAACTTTTCGCCCTTCGGCACGACGACCTCGCCGTAGATGGTGTTGACGCCCTGGCTGGCGCGGCCGCGGACCAGCTTGTCGAGCTTGTCGACGAGCACGGTCTTCAGGTTGTTCAGGTTCACCTTGTGCTCGTCCTCCAGCTTCTGGAGTTCCAGCTTCTCGGCGTCCTTCTGCGACTGCTCCTTCTTGGTGCGGCTGAAGAGATCCTTGCCGATCACCACGCCCTTCAGGGAGGGGCTGGCCTTCAGCGAGGCATCCTTTACGTCACCGGCCTTGTCACCGAAGATGGCGCGCAGCAGTTTCTCCTCGGGAGTAGGATCGCTTTCGCCCTTAGGCGTGATCTTACCGATGAGGATGTCACCTTCCTTGACCCAGGCACCGACGCGGATGATACCGTTCTCGTCAAGGTCCTTGGTGGCTTCTTCGCTTACGTTCGGAATGTCGTTGGTCAGTTCTTCCTCGCCGAGCTTGGTATCGCGCACGTCCAGTTCGAAGTGCTCGATGTGGAGGCTGGTGAAGATGTCTTCCCGAACGACCCGCTGGCTGAGCACGATGGCATCCTCGAAGTTGTACCCCTTCCACGGCATGAATGCCACTTTGAGGTTCTGTCCGAGGGCCAGCTCGCCCTTTTCAGTAGCGTAGCCGTCACAGAGGATGTCTCCCTTCTTCACCTGCTGTCCGCGGCGGACGATCGGCTTTAGGTTGACGCAGGTTCCCTGGTTGGTCCGGAGGAACTTAGTGAGGCGGTAGGTCTTGGTATCGTCGTCGAAGCTGACCTGACGGTCTTCCTCGCTGCGCTCGTACCGTACGATGATCTCGTTGGCATCCACGTATTCGACGGTACCGGCGCCTTCCGCGTTGATGAGCATGCGGCTGTCGCGGGCCACCTTACCCTCGAGGCCGGTACCCACGATGGGGCTGGTCGGCTTCAGCAGGGGAACGGCCTGGCGCTGCATGTTCGAGCCCATCAGGGCGCGG
Source organism: Lewinella sp. IMCC34183 (assembly GCF_003390915.1). Classification (GTDB taxonomy): domain Bacteria; phylum Bacteroidota; class Bacteroidia; order Chitinophagales; family Saprospiraceae; genus Neolewinella. The sequence goes on from NZ_QMEM01000001.1 coordinate 1,012,443, forward strand.
TTGGCGTCATCGTTCTCCAGGAAGGGGATCATGGAGGCGGAGACACCGACGATCTGGTTCGGAGCTACGTCCATGAACTCGATCTCGGAGGGCTCGAGTACGGGGAAGTCACCGTGGTCGCGCGCCTTGACGCGGTCGCCGGTGAAGGCTCCCTTCTCGTCGATGGTGGCGTTCGCCTGGGCGATCTTCTTGAAGTCTTCACCCTCGGCGCTCAGGTAGATCGGGTCGCCGTCCATGACGACCTGGCTCTCGGCAACGGCCCGGTAGGGAGTTTCAAGGAAGCCCATCTTGTTCACCTTGGCGTGTACGCAGAGCGTGGAGATGAGGCCGATATTCGGTCCTTCCGGCGTCTCGATCGTACACAGGCGGCCGTAGTGGCTGTAGTGCACGTCACGTACCTCGAAGCCCGCGCGCTCGCGGCTCAGGCCTCCAGGTCCGAGGGCGGAAATCCGCCGCTTGTGGGTGATCTCGGAGAGCGGGTTCGTCTGGTCGAGGAACTGGCTCAGCTGGCTGGTACCGAAGAAGCTGTTGATGACGCTCGACAGAGTCCGCGCGTTGATCAGGTCGATCGGCGTAAAGACCTCGTTGTCGCGCACGTTCATCCGCTCGCGGATCGTCCGGGCCATACGGGCCAGACCGACACCGAACTGGGCGTACAGCTGCTCGCCTACCGTACGTACACGGCGGTTGCTCAGGTGATCGATATCATCGATCTCGGCGCGCTGGTTCATCAGGCCCACGAGGTACTTGACGATGGCGATGATGTCCTCCTTGGTCAGTACAAGGGTTTCGTCATCGGCGCCGGCGTTGAGCTTGCGGTTGATCTTGTAGCGGCCTACCTCACCAAGGTTGTAGCGCTTGTCGCTGAAGAACAGCTTGTCGATAATGCCGCGGGCGGTTTCTTCGTCGGGCGGATCACTGCCACGCAGCTGGCGATAGATGTACTGTACGGCTTCGATCTCACTGCTGGAGGGGTCCTTCTGCAGCGTATTGTAGATGATGGAGTAGTCCATCGCCACGTCCTCCTTCTGGAGGATGATGTTTTCGATGCCGTCGGCGGCGAGGATGTCTTCAATATTGTCCTCGGTAAGCACGGTGTCGCGCTCGAGGATGATCTCGTTACGCTCCAGGATCACCAGCTCGCCGGTGTCTTCGTCAACGAAGTCTTCCGTCCAGGCGCGCAGTACCCGCGCGGCCAGCTTGCGGCCGATGGCGGCGGTCAGTGCCTCCCGGGTGTTGGCCACCTCGTCGGCCAGGTCGAACAGATCGAGAATGGATTTATCGGAGTCGTAACCAATAGCCCGCAGCAGGGTGGTCACGGGGAACTTCTTCTTCCGGTCGATGTAGGTGTACATCACCGTGTTGATGTCGGTGGCAAATTCCATCCAGGCTCCCTTGAAGGGAATCACGCGGGCGGAGTAGATAGCCGTACCGTTGGGGTGGAAGTTCTGTCCGAAAAATACACCGGGACTACGGTGCAGCTGGGAGACGATGACCCGCTCCGCGCCGTTGATGACGAAGGTGCCCTTACCTGTCATGTAGGGAATGTTGCCCAGAAAGACGTCCTGCACGATGGTTTTGAAGTCCACGTGCTCCTCGTCGTTACAGGACAGGCGGAGTTTGGCCTTCAGCGGTACGCTGTAGGTCAGGCCGCGCTGCATACACTCTTCGATGGTGTACCGGGGGGGGTCAACGAAATAATCCAGAAACTCCAGATTGAAGATGCTCCTGGTATCGGAAATGGGGAAGTTCTCCTGGAACACCCGGTAGAGCCCTTCGTGGGCCCGGTTCTCGGGGGTGGTTTCCAGCTGGAAGAACTCCTGGAAAGATTTTAGTTGTATTTCAAGTAGATCGGGAGAATGATCGGTTAGCTTGATCTTGCCGAAGCTCACCCGTTGCTCTTCGGCATTAAGAATTTGGCCGTTTGACGTCATTAGCATTCCTTGGTTTACTCCGGGCGGCGGCCTTCCGCGGTGGCGTGAGCCCGGACGATATAATTATGGATTCCGGCAATAAAATTCCCGGAGGTATGGGGTACTGCGAAGTATGTTAACAGGACGAGCCCGTCAAAGTTGCAGCCCGCAGGCGATTTCTTATACGCGAATGGCCCAGCCGGACCGTTGTCCGCTAAGCCTAAAACAAAAGGAAGAAGCGGGGGGCGATACCGGAGCACCGCCCCCGCGCTTATATCCTAAGAAGGGGCAAAGGCCCTGAATTACTTCAGGACAACGGTAGCACCTGCCTCCTCAAGGGCGGCTTTGATGCTTTCGCCTTCTGCCTTATCGACACCGGACTTGAGCGTGGCGGGAGCGCCATCGACCATTTCCTTTGCGTCTTTCAGACCGAGACCCAGCAGGGTCTTGACCTCCTTCACGACTTTGAGCTTGCTGCCGCCGGCAGATTCCAGAATAACGTCGAACTCGGTCTGCTCGGCCGCGGCTGCGCCGGCGGCTTCGCCACCTCCGCCACCAGCTACCGCTACTGCGGCGGCTGCGGGCTCGATGCCGTGTTCTTCTTTGAGGATCTGCAGGAGCTCGGTAACGTCCTTAATGGTAAGTTCTACGAGCTGGTCGGCAATTGCTTTTACGTCTGCCATAATAAAAAGTATTTAATAGTGATGTACGATAGAGTATCGCGTATCAGCTTGGAAGCCTTGGTTTAGTAGTGTGGTACGGTAGGTACCGGTTGCGGTTGCGGGCTAGGCCTGCTCCCGCTCCTCGAGCGTCTTGAGGGCACCGGCAAGCTTGCTGCCCTGTCCCTTGAGGCCGCTGAGCAGGTTCTGCATGGGGCTCTGGAGGAGGGTCAGGATGTCGGCCAGCACTTCGTCGCGCGACTTCAGCTTAGCGAGTACGTCCAGTTGGTCGTCTCCGCTGTAGATGGAAGTCGCGATGTAGGCCGCCTTGAGGATGGGGCGCTCGCCCTTCTCATCGCGGAACTCCTTGATGGCCTTGGCCGGAGCGTTACCTACTTCGCTGAACATGAGGGCCGTGGGGCCTTTCAGGGCGTCAAACAGGGGGGCATAGTTGTTCTCCTCGGGCAGTTGCTCGAGGGCTTTCTTAGCCAGGGTGTTTTTGACGACCTGCATGCTGACACCCCGCTTGAAGCAGATGCCGCGCAGCTTGTTTACCTGTTCGACCGAAAGGGTCGAGGCGTCGGCGATGTAGAAGTACTCGTTGTTCTGAAAGCGCTCTTTCAGAGATTCGATGGCCGTCGCTTTTTCTTGCTTATTCATGATTCTTAGTTTGGACGGTTAGGCGATGGTCTTCGGATCGATCTTAATACCGGGGCTCATGGTAGAGGCAACAGTCACCGATTTCATGTAGATGCCCTTGGCGCTGCTGGGCTTCATGCGCACCAGCGTACCGAGGAGTTCGTTGGCGTTTTCCTTCAACTGATCGGGCGTAAACTCTACGCGACCGATGCTGCTGTGGATGATGCCGAACTTGTCTACGCGGAAGGCGATCTTACCGCCCTTGACGTCGGATACGGCCTTGCCGACATCCATCGTAACCGTTCCCGTCTTGGGGTTGGGCATCAGGCCGCGGGGGCCCAGAACGCGACCGAGGCGACCTACTTTGGCCATCGTCTGCGGCATAGCGACCACAACGTCGAAGTCCGTCCAGCCGTCGTTCACCTTGGCTACCAGATCGTCCAGACCGGCAAAGTCGGCACCGGCGTCCAGTGCTTCCTGCTCTTTGTCGGGGGTGACGAAGGCGAGTACGCGCTTGGTCTTACCGGTACCGTGGGGAAGGGTGACCGTACCGCGGAGGGCCTGGTCAGCTTTGCGGGGATCGATCCCCAGACGTACGTGTACGTCGACCGATGCATTGAACTTCGCGGTATTGACCTCCTTGACGAGGGCCAGCGCCTCCTCGAGGCTGTACTGCTTGGTAGCATCGACTTTCTCAGTGGCGGCTTTGCGCGCCTTACTAAGTTTAGCCATGAGTAATGATTTTGAGGTTTATAGCGCAGGCGTTACGGCCTGCTCCCTACTTGATTATGAAAATTTGGATGGCGGGGGCGACGGTTAGGCCTCCCAGGGCGGGGTGCCCTCGATGGTGATTCCCATGGAGCGGGCGGTGCCGGCTACCATCTTCATGCCGCTCTCGACCGTGAAGGCGTTGAGGTCGGGCATTTTGTTTTCGGCAATGGTGCGTACCTGGTCCCAGCTCACCTTGGCCACCTTGTTGCGGTTAGGCTCCTTGGATCCGCTCTTCAGTTTGGCGGCTTCGAGCAGCTGTACGGCGGCCGGGGGCGTCTTGATGACGAAGTCGAAGGACTTGTCCTTGTAGACGGTGATGACCACGGGGAGGATCTTGCCCTGGTTGTCCTGGGTAGCGGCGTTGAAGCGCTTACAGAACTCCATGATGTTGACGCCCTTGGCACCCAGTGCGGGACCGACGGGGGGCGCCGGGTTGGCCGCTCCACCGCGGACCTGTAGTTTGATGAAGGTTTCTACTTCCTTAGACATACTGACTTATTTGTGTCGTACTTGCGGATGTGGCGCTTTCGCTCCCCCACCCTCCGACGTGTGGTATGATTATATACGTTTAAGACTGCTTCTCGACCTGCATGAAGTTCAGTTCGACTTCCGTGCCACGGCCGAAGATCTTTACGATCACTTTCAGCTTCTTCTTTTCTTCGTTCACTTCCTGAATATCGCCTACGAACTCGTTGAACGGTCCGTCGATGATCTTTACGGTTTCTCCCTCGATGAACGGCTCGATCATGGTATCGCCCGCTTCGAGACTTTCGTCAACCTTCCCGAGCAACCGGTTGGCTTCGGACTCCCGCATGGGGACGGGCTCGCTCTTGCCTAGAAAGTGGATCACATTTGGCAGGCTGGTGATGGCATCGACCACTTCGGCGTTGAGCGCGTAGGGATCGGCTTCCACAAGGATGTATCCGGGCAGAATATTACGGTCCGAGATTACCTTCTTCCCGCTACGGATCTTGTAGACCTTCTCCGTGGGCACGACGATCTTGGTGACGTGGCTGCCCCAGTCGTTACGCTCGATCTCTTTCTCGATGCGCTCCTTGATCTTCTTTTCTTTGCCGCTGATGACCCGCAGCGAATACCATTTATTATCTGCCATGCTATACTTGAGGTGTTGCCTACGCTGCCGAGTAGATAAAGTCCACTACGTTCTTCCAGACAAAATCCATCAGGAGGATCAGCAGCGCGAAGATTGCCGAACCGGTCAGCACCATGATCGTATTGGTCTGCAGGGTCGAATACGACGGCCAGGTAACGTTGTGTACCAGTTCGTTGTAGCTTTCCCGGAGGTAGATTGAGAATCTGTCCATCTCTGTAATAGGGATTGAGGGAGAAGAAGGACCGATGAACGCAAGGACAAAGTCCGAACTACCGCCGGTCCGGTAAAGTAATGCACGGGTGGAGAGACTCGAACTCCCAGCCCCTGGTTTTGGAGACCAGTGCTCTGCCAATTGAGCTACACCCGTGGGTCAGGGATCGAAGGATCGAAAATGGACGAAGGATTGAAGGGAACAGAGCCACCTTCAATCCTTCCATCCTTCAAACCTTCAGTCCCTGAAGGTTAGTATCTACTCGAGGATTTCAGTTACCTGACCGGCGCCTACGGTACGACCACCTTCGCGGATAGCGAAGCGGAGGCCTTTCTCCATGGCGATGGTGTTCAGGAGCTTTACCTCGAGGGTAACGTTGTCACCGGGCATTACCATCTCCACGTTCTCGGGGAGGCTGATATCGCCGGTTACATCCGTGGTACGGAAGTAGAACTGGGGACGGTAGCCGTTAAAGAAGGGCTTGTGACGGCCGCCTTCCTCTTTCGACAGTACGTATACCTCACACTTGAAGTGGCTGTGGGGCTTTACGCTGCCGGGCTTACAGATTACCATACCGCGCTTGATGGCTTCCTTGTCGATACCGCGGAGGAGCAGACCGGCGTTGTCACCGGCTTCACCGCGGTCGAGCAGCTTGCGGAACATCTCTACACCCGTGATGGTGGAGGTCAGCGGCTTGGCTTCAGCAGCCTGCATACCGAGGATCTCTACGGAGTCACCTACGTTGATGACACCCCGCTCGATACGACCGGTAGCAACGGTACCACGACCGGTGATGGAGAAGACGTCCTCAACGGGCATCAGGAAGGGCTGGTCTACCAGACGCTCGGGCTCGGGGATGTCGGCGTCGACGGCGGCCATGAGGTCCAGGATCTGCTGCTTACCGTCGGCGTCTCCTTCGAGGGCCTTCAGGGCGGAACCGATGATGATGCTGGCGTTGTCGCCGTCGTACTCGTACTGGCTGAGCAGTTCGCGTACTTCCATCTCCACTAGTTCGAGCATCTCTTCGTCGTCGACGAGGTCAGCCTTATTCATGAAGACCACGATGTTGGGTACACCTACCTGGCGGGCCAGGAGGATGTGCTCGCGGGTCTGGGGCATGGGACCGTCCGTAGCGGCAACAACCAGAATAGCGCCGTCCATCTGGGCGGCTCCGGTTACCATGTTCTTTACGTAGTCGGCGTGGCCCGGGCAGTCAACGTGCGCGTAGTGGCGGTTAGCCGTTTCGTATTCTACGTGAGCGGTGTTGATCGTGATACCACGTTCCTTCTCCTCGGGAGCGGAGTCAATGGTGTCGTAGTCCATCTTCTTGGCGCCACCGGCCTCCGATAGTACGGTGGTGATAGCTGCGGTGAGGGTGGTCTTACCGTGGTCGACGTGACCGATGGTACCCACGTTGACGTGGGGTTTATTTCTTTCAAATTTTTCCTTAGCCATCTTAGGATAACCTATTTAAAAATTAAAAAATGGTGCTTATTCAGGGTGCCGACCGCAACCCCGGCCGCCCCTATCTCCGCTTCCGAAGAACACGGAGAAGTATTACCCTTGAGCCAACGGTGAGATTTGAACTCACGACCCCTTCCTTACCATGGAAGTGCTCTACCCCTGAGCTACGTCGGCAACACGGTTGATGTGTAATAAAGTTGCGGACCACCACCGTTGTGGTACTCCGTGGAGCGGAAGACGAGATGAGCTTCGCTGCTCTCCCTTCGGTCGGGGCGAACCCGCGACCCTCAGTTTAATGCGTTTTGTAGGTTATGCGGTTTTAGGGGCGGGGGCCCCAAAAACTAGCCCACAAATAAACCGCTCTACCAACTGAGCTACTCCGTTATTCATTGCGAAAATCCACCGTTGTGGATTCCGTGGAGCGGAAGACGAGATTCGAACCCGCGACCCTCAGCTTGGAAGGCTGATGCTCTACCAACTGAGCTACTTCCGCAAAAAAATAAAATTTCAAAGGTGTGGGGGTGGTAGGATTCGAACCTACTCAGCCGAAACACTGGATTTACAGTCCAGCCCACCTCTCCAACTGTGGCGCACCCCCCTATTCTGGTTGTCAAAGATCTCCTGGCCTGCTAGAGCCGATGGACGGACTCGAACCGCCGACCAGCTGATTACAAATCAGCTGCTCTACCAACTGAGCTACACCGGCTTGCTGTTCGGTAGCTTGTGCGGCTCCTGTCGCAACTCCGGCTTCCCGACCTAGGCCGGAAAGAGGAACCGCAACGGCCGCTTTGCAGGGATCTTTTGGCAATTTTTCAAGTCTGCCTCAGGACGTTTTCCCAAAGCGATTGCAAAGGTAAGTCGTTTGATACAATTGACAAAGCGACTACCCACGAAATTTTAACTAAGGTTATTCACCGCCGCCCGGGTGGGATTTCCGGTAGACCTCCCGCAGCCGCTCCAGGTTGTTGTGGGTATACAGCTGCGTGGCGGCAAGACTGGCGTGCCCGAGCAGCTCTTTTACCGCATTCAGGTCGGCACCGGACTCGGTCAGGTGAGTGGCAAAACTGTGCCGGAGCACGTGCGGACTCTTTTTCTCTTCCCGCGTAGCTACCGTCAGGTACTTGCGCACGGTATTGTATACGTATTTGGGATACAATCGTTTACCGGAAGGCGTGATGAATACGGAAACGGCCGGCGCGGGGCGCAGGTGCAGGGCCCGCTCCAGTAATTCGGCCAGTCGGCTCCCGAAGGGCAACAACCGCTCCTTGTCCCCCTTCCCGCGTACGCGTAGCTGACGCTTGTCCAGGTCGACGTCGTTCCAGTCCAGCCCGATCAGCTCGGCCCGCCGCAAACCGGCCTGGTAAAGCAGCGCCAGGAGCAGATGGTCCTGCAGCAACTGATAATTGTCGTTCGTCTCCGGATCCGGAAAGTCGGCGAAGAGTGCCCGCAGATCCTCCGCGGGGACGGTGGCGGGTAGCCGGCGTCCCACCCGCGGCGTGGGTATCCGTACGGTGGGGTTGTCTTGCTGTTGCCCGCGTCGCTGCCGGTAGTGGTAAAAGGCCTTCAGCGCGGAGAGCTTCCGGCGGATCGAAGTGGCCGCCCTACCCTCCTCTACCAACATTGCCAGCCAGCTCTTAACCATCTCGCGGGATACGTCACCGGCCCGTGTCGTTTCGTAGACCGCGGCGCAGTACGCAGCGAATTGCCGTAAATCGCTGCGGTACGCGTCTACCGTATGCGCGCTTAGCCGGCGCTGGTGGGTCAGGTGCGAAAGAAATTCCTCCGTTTGCATCCCTCCAAAGGTAAGAAGATGGCGGCGAGCCGTCCCTACTCCTTGATTCCCAGGTACTGTAGGAAGCGCCGTAGCCTGCGCCTTACCCGTTTCACCAGCGGAATATCCCGCTGGCGCGTCAACTGGATAAGCTGGGCGTAAGGGGAATTGCCGTACGCGCCCTTTGCCCGGTTGCCAAACTGGCTCGGATCGCGGTGCGCCTCGATACCGGCCAGTTTGGTGATTACACTGAAGGCCGACTGATCGTGGCGGTGCTCCCGGAAGCCGGTCGCCTCCGAAGGGTCGCTTGCCGCTCCATCCAGCAGCAGGGCCGGATCGCAACAGATCTCCAGCCAGCGGCGGGCCAGGCGGCGGGCATCCGGCCCGGCGCGCCAGATACTGAATCCGCCGAGGCGTTGCCTGGTGTGCGTTATTTCCGGTCGATTGGCATCCAGGGCGTCCAGCAGCGCGCGCCGCGTATATTCTTCCTCCGGATGCTGGGTTTCGAAGCAGACTACCTCGAGCCCCCGTCGTTCCGCATCTCGGATAAAGGGGCGAACCGTTCGCAGGAAGTAGCTCCCGGAATCGCAGTAGAATAACCATTCCCCATCCGGCATGGCATCCAGCGTACGCGCGATGAAGTAGGGTTTCCAAAGCCAGTAGCCGCCGCCCCGCGGGTGCCGTAAAATAGAATGGCAGCGCGCGCGAAAGGTGGGCTCGATATCGCCGGGCCCGTACGAAACGACACGGTCAAAGCCCCCTACCTCGCTTCCTGAACGGGAGTTCTTGCGCTGGGCAGATCGGAAATTGTCGTCGGCGTAATTAAGCAGGGTGATCCGGGTCATACAGCACCAAATTAGCTCCGGCTACCCGGCCTGCGCCGCACCTGCGGCCCCGCCGCGTCGGCCAGCGCCAGTAACCGATCCTCAAGGCGGCGGTAGTAGCCGTGAATCGCCTCGGCTGCCCCGGGGCGAAAACGTGGCTGCCGCGCGAACTCGTCCAGCGCGGACCGGCTGCTCAGCAGCGGCAGCAGTTGGTCCTTAAAATTTGCGGCATCGTAGTGAAGGATGGCCGCGGGATTCAGTATTTCCGGCTCGGGCGCACCGGCGGCACCCCAGTATATAGGGACGCAGCCGGCAGCGACGGCGTGAAAGAGCTTCTCCGTCACGTAACCGGCGCGGTCACTGTTCTCGGGACATATAGTAAAGGGATACTGCCGCAGGAAATCCAGTTTGTCCGACCACTGAGCGCCGATAACGGGAGGGCCGGTGTTGCCAAAGTGCCCCCCGTAATGAACCGTGCCGTGACGGGCGAACACCGCGGCAAGGCGGGCCCGGATACCGAAATCGTCGTGGCGGGCAACGAGGCTGGCCGTAGCGGGGGGGCGCCGCACCGTATCCCGGTTGGCATCCTGCCAGGCGGACAGGATTCGGCTTAGGTCCGCTACGGTGGCGTCCGGTGGAAAACAGATAAGCAGCCACAGGGGAAACCGCAGGTACTTCGGGTCGGCCAGGGCATCAAAGCCCAGCGCGAGATCGACTTCGGGCAGCAGGTGATCGGTGTACTGCGGAAAGCGGTCGAGGTTTTCGCCGGTAAAGAAAATCCGCACGTCGCGGGGAGTGCGGTTCACCGCGTCCCGGTCACCGAATACGGAGTAGAATCCAATGCGTGCGGGCAACCGGGCCATCTGCAGGCGGGGGCGCTGAAGGAAACGGTAGAACCAGAAAGTTGCCGGGTCTTCACGGCGCCACCAGTTGTAGCAGGCGAAGCCGTGGTGCGCAAGTTGGCGGGCTTGGTGGCGAATGGTCCGCCGACGCTGCAAGCAGGTGCGGAGATCGTGCAGGACAGAAACCATGCGCAACCTACTGCCCCAGGCAGGGAACCTGGATCTGCTCCGTCTGGATAGTATTGCTGATGTGCCCCGCCTGGTCGACCATATAGATAAACAGGGAAAAGGTATCCACCGGATAGGCGGGATCGGCGATGCAGAAGCGATCGTTGAATTTGCAGCATATCTGGTTGGTATTGATCAGCGTAAAGAAGACGTCGCCGCTGATGCCGTTGCCGGTACCCTCGGAGGGTACGGTGGGCAGGGAAAGCGGCGTCGGCGGTACTTCCGGAAACCGGCTGTCGACGTAAAAGATATCGCTACTGTCCTGCACCGAAATGTCGCCGTCGCCGTCGGTGAAGGAAAACTGAATTACCACGCTGTCGGCCGGCCCGTTCGTAAACTGGTACAGGGTATTCTTGCTGATGCTCTCGTACTGGATGACGGGTTCGTCGGGATAGTCCGGCGGAGATACGCAGGAGCCCAGCACAAAGGCGACGGCAAGCAACCAAAGGGCGAAACGGGTGTATAGCATGGCAGATGAACGGTTTGAAAAAAACGCGCGACCGGCTCGCGCAGCGCATCGAGGGAGTGACCCCCGCCGGCTTCGCGGCCCTGGCCCTGGAGGTGTTCCGGTACCAGGCGGCCAATAACCTAATCTACGCCCAATACCTCGAATTGTTGCGTGTGGATCCGCTAGCCGTAACCCGCCGGACCGACATTCCCCACTTGCCCATCAGTCTGTTCAAGACCCACCGCCTGCGCAGCGGCGATTGGGAACCGGCGCGCACCTTCCGCAGCAGCGGTACCACCGGTACGGCCACGAGCCGCCACGACCTGCGGCAGGACGACTGGTACCGCACCGGCACCATCCGCACCTTCGAGGCCCGGTACGGCCCCCTGCCCGGGCGGGTCGTGCTGGCGCTCCTGCCAGCCTATTTGGAGCGCGAAGGATCCAGCCTCGTATATATGGCCCGGGAATTCATCGCGCGCAGCGGTGATGAGCGCTCCGGATTCTTCCTCGATGACCTGCCCGGCCTCGCCACCCGGCTGGCGGAGCTCCACGCCGCCGGTACGCCTACCCTGTTGCTGGGGGTCAGCTTCGCGCTGCTCGACCTGGCCGAGCGGTTTCCGCAGCCCCTGGGCAAGACAATCGTTATGGAAACCGGCGGTATGAAGGGAAGGCGGCGGGAACTGACGCGCCCCGAGCTGCACGCCGTTCTGGCGACGGCCTTCGAGGTTCCCGTGATCCACAGCGAGTACGGCATGACCGAGCTCCTGTCGCAGGCCTACGCTCCCCGCGCCGGCCGCTTTCATCCCGCTGCCACGTTATCGGTGACGCCCCGCGAGGTGACGGACCCCTTTACCCCCGCTCCCCGCGGCCGTACCGCGGCCCTGAACCTGACCGACCTGGCGAACCTCGACACCGTGAGCTTCATTGCCAGTGACGACCTGGGGCGGGTCTTTGCAGACGGTACGTTTGAGGTGCTTGGCCGGCTGGATGCTTCCGACGTGCGCGGATGCAATCTTCTGGTCGGGGACATTTGAACGAGGCGGCTGCCTACTCAGTCCGGCAAAACGACTTTATATTTACACAATTATCATTTGCTGGACTTGCCCCGAAGCACGCGCCGGCCCGGAGAAAGCGACTCCGGCAGGCGGCACCGCGCCGAATGCAAGTTGTGACAAATGGTCTACTTTTATCCTGCTCCCGGACCACCCGGTGTAGTATATCGATCGCGCCCCTTGAATATGAATAAGCGAAAAAAGCAAGTAACCATTTACGACCTGGCCACCGAACTGAAGGTGGCTCCGTCGACGGTATCCCGGGCGCTGAAGGACCACAGTAGTATCGGTAAGGAAACGATCGCGGCCGTGAAAGAGTTGGCCAGAAAACGTGGATACCGCACGAACACCATGGCCAGCAACCTGCGGAAGCAGCAGACGACCACCATCGGGGTGCTGGTACCCTGGATCAACCACCCCTTCATCTCCAACCTGATCGCCGGTATCGAAGCCGAGGCCCGGGCTGCCGGATACGAGGTCATCATCTCCCAGTCCCAGGATTCCTACGAGAACGAGGTGGCTAATGCCAGGGCCCTGTTCAGCAGCCGAATCCACGCACTTATCGTGTCGCTGGCCATGGAAACCACCCACTACGACCACATCACCGAGATCATCCAGAGTGGGACCCCGGTGATCTTCGTAGACCGGATACCCTGGGAAATCGAAGGGTACCGGGTCATGATCGATAACTTCAGTACCGCCCGGGTTGCCACCCAGCACCTAATCGACCAGGGATGCCGCAGGATAGCTCTCCTCGGGGGTGCCCGGAATCAGGTAATCTACCACGAGCGGGAATCCGGTTACCGAACCGCCCTGCAGGAAAACGGGATCGAGATCGATGAGCGGCTCATCCTGGCCTCCGGGCAGCTGGGGCAGGAGGAAGGCTACCGATTTACCCGCCACCTGTTTGACGAAAACCTTGCCCCGGACGGCCTCTTCAGTACCATGGACATTGCCGCGGTGGGGGCCATGAAATACGCCCGTTCGGCCGGTATCTGCATCCCCGAGCAGCTGGCCGTAATCGGTTTTAACGACGACCCCGTGTGCGAGATCATCGAACCGGGGCTTTCATCCATGTCCCATCCCGCAACCGAGATGGGGCGCAAGGCCCTCCAACAGGCACTCCGTCTCGCCAATCCCAAGAAGCCGCCCCCCGCCAGCGAGGTCAATTTAGCTACCGGACTGGTGATACGCGCCTCTTCCCTGCGGACCGGCCACTAAACAGCTCGGCGGGATTTGATCGCCCTGATCCGGTGGTCTCCTACACAATCGATTTCGTGAATAAAGATAAACGCTTACATTGTCGATTCCTTCGGCCCGCCCGGGTCGCATCCGGTTTCCTTAAAACGCTCGACATGCCAAAATTCCCCCTCCTTTCCCTGTTGTCCGCCTTACTGGTTGCCGTGCTGGCCGCCTGTGCGGGCACCAACGTCGCGTCAAACGCACCCGCCACCCCGGGCGCGCCTTCGCTCGCCGAGGTGTACGCCGATAATTTCTACATCGGTGCGGCGGTCAATGCGCGTCAGATCTCCGGTCGGGATACTGCCGGGCTGCGCCTTCTCGCCTCCGACTTCAGCTCCATTACCCCCGAGAACGTGATGAAGTGGGAGGAGATCCAGCCCGGGCCCGACACCTACACCTGGGAACTGGCCGACGGCTACGTGGAGCTCGGCGAGCGCCTGGATATGTGGATCATCGGCCACACGTTGGTCTGGCACAGCCAGTTACCGGCGTACGTCCGGGAAACCACGGACCCGGACCAGCTGCGTGCCTACATGGAGGACCACATCCGCACGGTGGCCGGCCGCTATGCGGGCCGGATCGACGGCTGGGACGTGCTCAACGAGGCGCTCAACGAAGACGGCAGCTACCGCGAGTCGGTATTCTACAAAGTCCTCGGCGAGCAGTATATCGTAGACGCCTTCCGGTTGGCGGCCGAGGCGGCACCGAATACCCAGCTCTACTACAACGACTACAACCTTAATAATCCCCAAAAGCGGCAGGGCGTCCTGCGCCTCGTCAAGCTGCTGCAGGACAACGGCGTGCGCATCGACGGTGTCGGCATGCAGGGCCATTACAACCTCAACGGACCGCCGATCGCGGAAGTGGAGGCCAGCATCGATGCCTACGCAGGCACCGGCGTAAATGTCATGATTACCGAGCTGGACCTCACCACCCTCCCCAATCCCTGGGACCTCGACGGGGCCGACGTGAATCAGGACTTCGAGAACAGTCCGGAAATGAACCCCTACCCCGACGGGCTCCCCGATTCGGTCTCTACTAAGATTGCCGATCGCTACGCCGATCTGTTCGACCTTTTCCTGCGCAAGGACGAGGCGGTGACCCGGGTGACGCTCTGGGGCATCAACGACGCCCAGACCTGGCTGAACAACTGGCCCATTCGCGGACGCACCAACTATCCGTTGCTCTTCGACCGGGAATCGCGTCCCAAAGAAGCCTACGACCGTCTTCTTACCCTCAAGGATAACTGATCCCCCCAATGTCGATCGAAAACCACAAGCTTTCCGTCACCGAAAAGGTGGGCTATGCCCTCGGTGACCTGGCCGCCAACCTGATCTTTCAGACGCTGGTGACCTTCATAGCCTTCTTCTATACCGACGTGTACGGTATTCCGGCCGGCTGGGCGGCCTTCATCATCTTCTGGGCCGGCATTCTGGGCGGCGCGGTCTTCACCCCCATCATGGGGGCGATCGCCGACCGTACCCGCACCCGCTGGGGCAAATTCCGGCCGTGGGTGCTGTGGACGGCCATTCCCTTCGGCGTGATCGTGATGCTCACCTTCGCCACGCCCGACTTCGCTCCTACCGGCAAACTCATCTACGCCGGCATCACCTACCTCCTGCTGGTGATGATCTACTCGGCCAACAACCTCCCGTACAGCGCCCTCAGTGGTGTCCTCACCGGCAGTATGTCCGAGCGTAACAGCCTTTCCAGCTACCGCTTCGTGGCGGTGATGATCGCCCAGTTCATCATCCAGGTGCTTGTACTGCCCATTGTGCTGATCCTGGGCGACGGGGACAAGGCCGTCGGCTTCGAGCGCACCATGACCATCCTGGCCGTTGCCGGTGTCGTCATGTTCTTCATCACCTTCCTGACCACCAAGGAACGGGTGATCCCCCGCCCCGAACAGGAATCCAGCGTCAAGGCGGACCTCAAGGACCTGGTGCACAATCGCCCCTGGCTCATCATGCTGGCCCTGACGACCCTGGTGTTCGTGGCCCTGGCCCTGAAGGGCGGCTCCTACGTCTACTACTTTTCGGAGTACATGAACGAGCCCGCCCTCGTCGCATTCCTGCAACAGATCGGCTTCAACGGCTTCATCGACGGCCTCAACGGCATGCTGACGGGGATGGGACTCACTGAATTCCGCTGGCCGGAAGATCCCGCCACCTCGGCCTTCAGCCTCTACAATGCCACGAGCATCATCTGCCAGATCATCGGCATCTTCTTCAGCAAGGGACTGGCCGACCGCTTCGGCAAGCGCAATGTGTTCGGCATCGGACTCTTCATTTCCACGCTCTTTTTGCTGGTCTACATCGTGCTGCCCCCCGACGCGGTAGGACTGGTGTTCCTGGCACAGATCGGCCACGGACTGGCCTACGGCGTCACGGTACCGCTGCTCTGGGCGATGATTGCCGACGTAGCCGACTACTCGGAATGGAAAAACAACCGCCGGGCTACCGCAATTATCTTCTCCGCGATGATCTTCGGCCTGAAGGTCGGCCTGGCGATCGGCGGCGCACTGGTGGCCATACTGTTGTCGGCCTACGGCTACCAGGCCGGAGCGGCGGAGCAGACGCCCGACACCGTGGCCGGCATCCGGCTGCTGGTGAGTCTCTTCGCCTCCCTACCCTTCCTGATCGGCTGTGGCCTGCTGTACTTCTACGAAATAGACAAGAAAATGGAAGACCAGATCGAACAGGACCTGCTCGTCAGCCGCGCAAAGAACGTGGCCTAAAATTATTTCTCCTATGGAACAGGAACCCGATTACAACCAACTCGAGACCCGGGCGCTTTCCGCCCCGCTGGTCCGGCACATCTACACGGCCGACCCCTCGGCCCACGTCTTTGAAGGCAAGATCTACATCTACCCATCCCACGACATCGATGCCGGCATCCCCTTCAACGACAATGGCGACCACTTCGGCATGGAGGATTACCACGTGCTGTCGATGGACGCCCCCTTCGGCGAAACCACCGACCACGGCGTGGCACTGCACGTGGACGACGTGCCCTGGGCCTCCCGGCAGATGTGGGCCCCGGACGCCACCGAGAAGGATGGCACCTACTACTTCTACTTTCCCGCCCGCGACCAGGAGGGTCGCTTCCGCATCGGCGTAGCCACCGGCGACCGCCCCGAGGGCCCCTTTACCGCCCAGCCGGAGGCCATCCGCGGCAGCTACTCCATCGACCCGGCCGTCTTTGCCGATGACGACGGCGCGTTTTACATGTACTTCGGCGGTCTCTGGGGCGGGCAGTTGCAGGAATACCGCGACAATACCTTCCATCCCGACCACAAGGAACCGGAAGGCGACGCCCGTGCCCTGGGTCCCCTCGTGGCAAAGCTCACCGACGACCTACTGGAATTTGCCGAAGAGGTACGCGAGATCAATATCGTAGACGAGAACGGCGTTCCGATGCGGGCCGGCGACAACGACCGGCGCTTCTTCGAGGCCGCCTGGATGCACAAGCACGACGGCACCTACTACTTCTCCTACTCTACCGGCGACACCCACTACATCTGCTACGCCACGGGCGATTCACCGTACGGCCCCTTCACCTACCGCGGACGCATACTGGACCCCGTGATCGGTTGGACCACCCACCACTCCATTTGCGCCTACGAGGACCGGTGGTTCCTTTTTTACCACGATTCCGTACTTTCCCGCGGCGTAACCCATTTGCGCTCGGTCAAGATGGCCGAAATCACCCACCGCGCGGACGGCAGCATCGCCACCCTCGACCCCTATCCGGGGAACTAGTTATTCGAACCCTTCAGCACTGATACCCGTATGCCCGACTTATTCGACCTGACCGGCAAAAACGCTTTGCTCACCGGAGGTACCGGCGCCCTCGGTACCGCTATGGCCCAGGGGCTACTCAAAGCCGGTGCGCGCGTCGCCCTGCTGAGCCGCAACCCCGACAACCTCAAAAGCGCGGCGGAAGAATTGGACGGGGACGCAGGTGCGGTGATCCTACTCCGCGGCGATGTCACGGACCGGGCCTCGCTCGAGGCGGCCCGCGACGAGATCCGGGAAAAGTGGGGCAAGCTGGACATTCTGGTCAACGCCGCCGGCGGAAACCGGCCGGGCGCGACCATCGGTCCGGACCAAAGCTTCTTCGACCTCAGCCTCGAGGACTTCGCCGGCGTCAGTAAGCTCAACCTCGACGGTACGGTGATCCCCTGCCTGATCTTCGGCGAGCTACTCACCGAAAACGGCGGCACCATCGTCAACATCTCCAGTATGGCCGCCGACCGCGCCATCACCCGCGTAGTGGGTTACAGCGCCGCCAAGGCCGGAATCGACAACTTCACCAAGTGGCTGGCCGTGGAAATGGCCCGCAAGTACGATGGAAAGGTTCGGGTAAACGCTATCGCCCCGGGCTTCTTCATCGGCGAGCAGAACCGCCGCCTGCTGCTCGAGGAGGACGGCTCGCTCACCACCCGCGGCAAGACCATCATCGCCGCTACGCCCATGAACCGGTTTGGCGAAGCGGACGAACTGATGACCACCCTCGTGTACCTCTGCGCCGACGCCAGCAGCTTCGTGACCGGCATCGTCGTACCCGTCGACGGTGGCTTCAGCGCCTTCTCGGGCGTATGATCGCAGCCCGGGCCTGGGAGTTCTCGAACGGCAATACGTACCTTGTGGTCCCCTAACCACAAAAGCATTGCGTTCATGCAACACCATAATCTGCGCGAGAACCTCAAGGTAGCCGCCCTGGTGGAAGATACCATCACCAAGGGACAGGGCCACCTGAGCGACACCGGAGCACTTATCATCAATACCGGATCCTTCACGGGCCGCTCGCCCAAGGACCGCTACATCGTCGAGGACGACATCACCCGCGACACCGTCGACTGGGGGAATATCAACATTCCGATCACCTCCGACACCTTCGAAAAGCTCCAGGCCAAGACCCTGGAGTACGCCAAGTCGCTGGACGAGGTGTACGTACGTGATGCCTACGCCTGCGCCAGCCGCAAGTACCGGATCAACATCCGGGTATTCACCGAGTACCCCTGGCAGAATATGTTTGCCTACAACATGTTTCTCCGCCCCGACGGCGAGCGGATCACCAACCTGCTGACCGACGAGTGGACGATCTACGCCTTTCCCGGCGTGACCGCCGACCCGGCCGTTCACGGCACCCGGCAGGAGAACTACAGCATCATCAACTTCACCGAGAAGACCATCCTCATCGGCGGCACGGCCTACACCGGTGAGATCAAAAAGGGCATCTTCTCGGTCCTCAACTACGTACTCCCCACCCGCCGGGAGGTGCTCAGCATGCACTGCTCCGCGAACGTGGGTACCAAGGGCGACACCGCCCTCTTCTTCGGGCTTTCCGGTACCGGTAAGACGACCCTGAGCAACGACCCCGACCGGCGCCTGATCGGCGACGACGAGCACGGCTGGAGCCAGGCCAACGTGTTCAACCTCGAGGGTGGCTGCTACGCCAAGGTCATCGACCTCAGCGAAACCAAGGAGCCGCAGATCTACCGCGCCATCAAGTTCGGCGCCCTGCTGGAGAATATCGGATTGAAGGAGGACGGGCACACCCCCGACTACGAAGACGATAGTATCACCCAGAACACCCGCGTGAGCTACCCGATCTACCACATCGACAACATCATGTACAACAGCCGGGGGGATCTGCCCCGGAATATCTTCTTCCTCACCTGCGACGCCTTCGGTGTCCTGCCGCCCCTCAGCAAGCTCACGCCCGAGCAGGCCATGTACCACTTCATCAGCGGGTACACCGCCAAGATCGCCGGTACGGAGGCGGGCATTACCGAACCGCAAGCTACCTTTTCCGCCTGTTTCGGCGCCCCCTTCATCCCCCTGCACCCTACCCACTACGCGGGTATGCTGGGCAACAAGCTCAAGCAATCGGAGCAGGACGGCGAGCCCATCAACGTCTGGCTCATCAATACCGGCTGGACCGGGGGTGCCTACGGGGACGGTTCCCGGATCGAGCTGGCGTTCACCCGGTCCATGATCAAGGCCGCCCTCACCGGGGCCCTGGACGATGCGACCTACGTGACCGATCCCGTCTTCGGACTCAGCCGGCCCACCCACTGCCCGGACGTACCGAACGCTATCCTCAACCCGCGCGATACCTGGCGCAACGAGGACCAGTACGACGTGGCCGCCACCCGCCTCGCGGAACTGTTCCACAAGAACTTCGCCAAGTACGCCAGCGAAGCCGACGAGGCCATCGTCGAGGCCGGACCCCAGGAGGTCTAGCCTCACCGCAGGTACAGTAAAAGTTGACGTACGATTTATCGGAGCGGTCGGGCCTGTGGCCCGGCCGCTCCGCTGTTTAGAGGTGTCACCCAGCTAGTTACGGTGCCCTTTATTCGTCGGAGTCGTCGTTGCGCAAATCCCGGTCGTATACCGGGGGTACGAAGCCCGCTCCCCGGAGACGGTGTTCTACCTCCTCGGGTACCGGCCGCTTCCACCGCCGGTGACTCCACAGCCAGGGGGCCGGGTCCCGGCGGATCTCGTGCTCTAGCCGGCGGGCGAAGGCCTCGGTAATGAAACCGGGTGGCGTGGAGCGGGGATCGTCCGTGATACGAACCAGCTTGGCCGTGTAGTAGCCCCGGGCCTGCCGGCGCAGGGTCATATAGTACACCGGCCGGTCGTAGCGTACGGCGTAGCGTTCCGGGCCGGCGAGAAAGGCGGTCGGACGGCCCAGAAAGGTGGTATGGTGCAGTTTTTGCCAGACGGCGTTGCTGGGCGACTGGTCGGCGACGAAGAACTCCACCATGGGTTGTTCCGGGGGTGCGGCATAGTAATCGTCCACTTTGCGGCGAGGCAGCAGGTGCACCCCGAAGCGGCCGCGGTTGGCGGTGATCAGGCGGTCCATGACGGCGTCCTTGAGCGGGGCGTAAATGGCCATGAGTCCGAAGCCCGCCAGTTGGGAGGGGAAGGACAGGCCGGCCATTTCCCAGTTGGCGTAGTGGCCCCCGTAGGCGATGTAGCTCTTTCCCTGCGCGCGCAAGTGGGCCACGGCTTCCGGATTGACGACCCGGCACCTGCGCACCGCCGTCGCCTCGGTCATACTGAACTGCTTGATGGATTCGGCAATGCTGTCGAAGAAGTAGGAGAAATACCGCCGCGACTGCCGTTCTACTTCCGCCTCGCTCCAATCGGGGAAGGCCCCACGCAGGTTCTCACGGACGACCCCGAGGCGGTACTTTATGACGTGGCGGTTAAGCAGACGAAGGGCCGAGCCGAGTCCGTAGAGGGCACGCAGGGGCAGGTAACTCAGGGGCAGTAGGACCAGGTAGTACAGCAGGTACCCCATCACGCATCCCGCAGGGCCTTCAGCCGTCCCCGCACGGCCAGCAGCCGGTCGATCACTTCCTGTTTGCCGGCCTGCGGCTTGCCGGCGGAGGCGATCTCGCGCCGGGCACCGTCAAGGGTGAAGCCGCGCTCGCGGACCAGGTGGTACACCTCGCGGAGCTGCTGAATATTCTCTTTTGTAAAACGGCGATCGCCGCGGCTGTTCTTGTTCGGTTTGATATGGCTGAACTCGTTCTCCCAGAAGCGGATGAGGGAGGTGTTCACGCCCAGTTTCTTGGCCACCTCACCGATCGAGTAATAGCGTTTCAGGTCGTCTTCATCGGGATCGTTGGGCATGGCGGTCGGCGGGCTGGTCAGGGCGAAAAGTACGACCTTTTGGGTAATCCGTACCTTGCCGGGGTGCGCCTCCCCCGTCATATCCGCCCCTTTGGTCCCGACGGGCTCCTGCTGGAATGGGAGGCCCGGATCGACCCGGCCATCAGTCGCGGCGTACACGCCTTCGCGGCAGCCCTGCGGCAGCAGGCGGGCGTCCGGGAGTGCGTTCCCGGCTATGCCTCCCTGCTGCTCACCTTCGATACCGGCCGCACCACCGCCGCTTCCCTGCGGGAATACGTGTACGCGCTCCGCCCGTCGGCCGCTCCCACCGCCGATGGGTACCTGCACCGGGTACCGGTAGTGTACGGGGGCGGGGCGGGGCCGGACCTGGACACGGTGGCGGAGGTTACCGGCTGCTCACCGGAGGAGGTCGTTCGCCACCACGGAGCGACGGACTATCTCGTATACCTGCTCGGTTACCGGCCCGGCTTTGCCTTCCTCGGCCCTACGCCGCCACGGCTCGAGGTCCCCCGCCGTACGACCCCGCGGGTCAGGGTACCACCCGGATCGGTGGGAATGGCGGGACGGCAGACGGGCGTGTACCCCGCCGGCTGCGCCGGCGGATGGCAACTGATCGGTCGTTGCCCGTGGCCCCTGCTGGACCCGCAGGGGCAACCCCGCTTCCGGGCGGGCGACCGGGTACGCTTCTTCCCCATCGAGGAGGAGGCTTTCCACCACCACCAAACTTCCGCGCCGTGGCCCGCACGCTGACGGTAGAGTGCGCCGGCCACGGGCGGGGTATCCGCTTCGTCGACGGGGGTCGGCCCGGTTACCGTCACCTAGGGATCGGGGGCGGCGAGGCGGCCGACCGCGGGAGCGCGGCCGCGGCAAACCGCATCCTGGGGCAGGAAGCATTCACCTGCTGTATCGAAGGGACGCTTACCGGCGGGCACTGGCTCCTGAGCGGTCGCGGCCAGCTTGCGCTCACGGGTGCCGACGTGAACTGGCAGCTGGACGGCCGGCCCGTAGCGCGCTACCAAACCATCTTCCTCGACGGGCAGCACGAATTGCGCGGCGGTACGACCCGCGGCGGTTGCCGCGCCTACGTAGCGATCCGGGGAATGTGGGACCTGCCCCGGGTCCTGGGAAGCGTAGCGCCCGGGCTGCCCGGCGCGGTGGAGCCGGCCCGCGGGACCCGCTTCACGGTCCGGTCGGAATCGGAATCGCCCTACCGGCTTTTCTGGACGGAGGCCGGGGAATTTCCGCAACGGGTAGCCATTCCGGTAGTACCGGGTCCGGAGTGGCGCCTACTAACCGCCAGGCAAGGTGAACAGGTATTGGAAAGTGAATACCGGGTCGGTACGGCTTCGGACCGGCAGGGCGTCCGGCTGGAATGTAACCACCTACCGGAACTGAATTTGCCCGAGCTGATCAGCTCGCCGGTGCTGCCGGGTACGGTACAGTGGACACCGACGGGGCCGGTCCTCCTCGGGCCGGACGCGCAAACGGTAGGGGGGTACCCCCGTCTGTTGCTGGCCGCGCCGCTACCCGACGGGGTGTTTCAGCTGCTGCCGGGGGGCAGGGTGCACTTCGCGGGGCTTACAGTAAATCCCTGACGCTGATCCACAGCCCGCCGACGACGCCGACCAGGCTGAGGACGATGGTTATCCAGGGGTTGGTGCCGAGTTGGCCATCGAGCCAGAGGCCGATAAATACGCACACCCCGATCGTACCGATCAGTTGCGCGCCGATGCCCATGTACTTGGTCCAGGCGCGGGCGTCGTTGCCCTTAGGCCCCGACGGAGACACCGTTGGTGGATTTAGTCTCCTTTTCCGGCTTCGGTAGCGGTTTGGGAGGGGCAGAAGTGATTTCGGCGCTGCCGGTGATGGTGCAGCGGCCGTCGATCAGGGAACCGGAGCCCACGGCCATCTTGCTGGCGCGGATACTGCCGCTCAGGCGGGCGGTATCCTTGATGGTGAGCAATTCACGCACTACGATATTGCCGGTATAGGTGCCTTCCACGAGGGCCTGATCGCAGTCAATGTCGCCGTCTACGTGGCCGGTTTCGCCGATGATCACCTTGGCGCGGCAACTCAGGTTACCGATCAGTTTGCCGTCGATGCGGATATCCCCGCCGGCCTCGACGTCGCCCTTGATGGTCGTGTGGGCATCGATGGTATTCACGCCGCCGGACGCGGGGGCGGCACCGGTGGAGCGATTGGCAGGCTTACTATGTTCTTTTCCGTTTCCAAACATGAGAGATAGTCGTAGGGTGAAAGGCTAAAAAGTGGGACAGTAGACACCGCGGCGCTGTGATCCGCAGATCTTGTACTGGAGCGAAAGCTCGAACCCGCCGTTACCATCCGTGGCTACTTTCAGGTCGCTGGTATTGATATCGTAGCTGAAGCCCAACGCGAAATTCTCGTAGTCAAACCGAGTGCTGAGAATAAGAGCATCCGTGAGGACGCTGCTGTCGAGCCGGTTGCTGACGCGGGTCCACAGACCTACCTGGAACGACTGGTCGGCATCGCCGCGGCCCCCGTCGAGGAGGAACTTTAGGTTGGTACCGGCGTTGACGGTGAAGCTCGGCCCCTGGTTCATGATAATGACGCCGGGTACGAGGCCGAAGCGCCGGTTGAGCATGAACTCACCGCCGGCGTGAGTAGTAAAGCGGCTGTAGAGGAGATCTTCCCCCTCGTTGTCGAAGCTTTGGTTGGCCCGGTTGAGGTGGTGGAAGGATCCCCCGGCGTAGAGGCTGTTGTTTTCGTCGAAGACCATGAACCAGAGCAGTCCTACGGCCATGTCGGCAAAGAGAAACTGATCGCGGTCCAGACCGTTCTCCCCGCTCGGCGCGGTGGGGTCGAAGCCACCGTCACCGTCGTGCTGTGATCCCCAGCGCAGGGCCAGGAAGTCGAGGCTGCGCTGCGCGGCACCCACTTCGGCACCGGCCACGAGGTAGTTGCCGAACTTGCGGCTGCCGCCCATCTTCTTGGAGTAGCTGGCGCTCACCTTACCCGTGGTGGTAGCGAAGTTGGCCTCCCCGGCCCGGTCGCCCCAGAAGGTGCCCCCGATACCGAAGAAATCGTTGCGCCCCACGGCGATCCGCTGATCGTAGCTCACGCTGTAGGTCTGGAAGGCATTATTGCCAAGTACCGAAGCCCACTGGCTGCGGTAGTTGACCGCGATCCGGCTGTTACAGTTCATCACGCCCGTCATCGCCGGGTTCAGGTTGAGGGGTGACATATAGAACTGAGAAAAATGTATATCCTGCGCCTGGAGCGCGGTCGCGCAGCAGAAAAGCAGCAGCAGCGTACGGATTAACTTCATATTGGCAGGCGGATTGAGCTTTTTTGAAAGACAGGGGCCGAAGGGCAACACAAAAAACGAAAGAATTCCGGGCCCGACCCCGCTTTCGCAATGTAACGCCGCCCCGTCGCGGATTAGTCTTTCGGGCAAAAAAAGACCGGTCGCGCAAGCGCAGCCGGTCCGGAAATAAACACCTAAAACCCTATTATTCTAATTTGGGCACCCGGATTCGGGTGCCCTCCGCAAGCAAGTCATGTTGGCTGGCCGACACAACTTACTCATCGAAGTTGGAACAAAGTTAGTTGGAAATTTTGAATCCGAAAAATCCCTGGAAAAAAAATGGTCGATACATTAATTACCGCGGTATTGGCCCTGATCATGTTTTCGATCGGGCTGAGCCTGCGGTCCGCCGATTTCCGCCGGCTGTTTCGGACTTCCCGCGTTCTGAGCCTGGGCCTTTGTCTCCAGTTAGTGGCGCTTCCTACCCTCGTACTGGCCGTAACGACCGTCCTTCCCCTCCCCCCTTCCTTTGCCCTTGGCTTTATGATTCTGGCGGCCTGTCCGGGCGGATTATCCAGCAATTTCATCTCGTACCTGCTTCGGGCAAATACCGCCTTGGCAATCAGTCTGACCATCTGCAATTCCACCCTGGCGCTGTTTACCGTCCCCTTCATTGTCAATCTCGCCCTCGATCGCTTTTTCCCCGGAAGCGCGGCGGCTCATCTTCCCCTGGTTCCCACGGCCTTCCGAATTTTTCTCATCGTGTTGCTGCCGGTGGTAGCGGGCATGCTATTCCGGGGCTGGCTTCCCAGGTACGCGGCGCGACTGCAGCCGTACTTCCGCCGCGGAGCGCTGGTCCTGCTGGGTGTCGTATTCGTATTAAAGGTCGGGGCACCCACCGAGCACGGCGGCAGTGCTATCACCCTCCAGGAAGTAGTGGGGTTACTGCCCGCCGCCCTCCTCATCAACGTACTGGCGCTTTCCCTGGGCCGGATCGTCGGCGGGCTCTTCGGCGTAAGCCGCGACAACCAGCTCACCCTCGGGGTGGAGATAGGCATCCAGAACACCTCCCTGGCCTTCCTGATCGCCGGCGTTTTCCTCGACAACGAGCAGGCCCTGAAACCGGCGCTGGTTTACGCCATGTTTACGTTTTGGACGGCGCTGCTGTACGGTCTCCTCGTCAAACCGGAGGGCTGGTCGCACCTGCGACGGGAGTTTACTGATTGGTGATGAGCTCGATGTAGCCGCTTACGGGAGTATCACTGGGCACGATCCCATCCAGCTGCCGCTCGAATACCTTACCTACGTAGTAGTAGGTGCCCGACGGCAGGGCATCTCCGTTCAGGTTGGTGCCGTCCCACTCGATCGCCGGGTTCTCGGTTTCGAAGACCAACTGGCCCCAGCGGTTGAATATCTTGAACTCTACCTGCTCCACGAAGCACAGGCCGCGTGGCACGAATAGGTCGTTCTGATTATCGCCGTTCGGAGTGAATGCGTTGGGCAGGTCGTAGATCGGACAGTTAGTCACGCACACCTGGTTGCTGAGTTCGCTCTCGTTGCCGTTCGCGTCCACGGCCGTCATGGTGTAGCACCCCACGATGCCGGTGGGTGGGTAATGGTCGAAGGAGAGCACATCAGTGCTCTCGATCTGGGCGACGAGCGCAGGTGCGGTGCTGCTGTCGGAGCTGAAGAAAATCCGGTAGGTCACGACGTCCTCGTCCCCGCAGACGTCCAGCGAACTCGTCCACCGCACGGTATTGTACAGGTTGTCGTCGTTGGTGCAGTCGACGCCCCGGTCACAGACCGACTCCACGTCCACGATGGGCGGGCAGGGGGCCACGTTGTCGACGGCTACTACGCAGACCTCCTGGCTGCGGTTGAGCAGGGGCGACGGGATATCGTCCAGGTTATAGCTTCCGACGGACCGAATGTAGTAGCAGTATTCCAGCCCGTTCTCCAGCCCCTCATCGCGGTAGCTCATGTCCGTGACGGTGGTAAGGCTGTCGTAGGTGGTCGCGCCGGGCAGCCTGCGGAATATATCGTACGCCTGGTTGGTCCAGGGTACGAGCTCGGTCCAGTCCAGGTCGACCGCGCGGTCGGTGGGTGCCGCTCCGAGGCGGACGCTGCTGGCGGGTTGTGCCTCCCCGATGGGTTCGTTCTCTCCGGCTACGAACAGCTCTATGCGGTAGCTGTAGGCTTGTCCGGTCGTATTCAGGTTGGCATCGGTGTAGCAGGTATCGACGGGGTCGGCAAAGTTGGTGCCGGTAAAGGTCTCGATCGGCTCGAAGGCGGCGGGGTCGGTGGTCTGTCCCGTCGCGCGGCTCAGTACGTAGCGGTAGGGTCCGGGATTTTGCAAGGTATCTAGGCTGGTGGCGTCCGGCAGGATCCAGCAGACGTCGATTTGTCCGTTGGTCGCGTCGGTACTCAGGACATCGACCCGCGTCAGGAGGGGAATGTCCCGGGCGAGCTGCACGCAGATCTCCTCGGAGGGGATGGACTCGATTTCCTCGAAGATCAGGCCGGTGGTCTGCACCCGTCGGGCCATCACGGCGAGTACGCGGTAGCAATAGGTCCGTCCGCGCATTACGTCGGGGTCGGTGAAGGTATAGCGGCCGTCGGCGTCCACGTCGGAGATCTCGGTGGTAGTCAGTTCGGTGTAGCCCCGGCCCGCCAGCCCCGTTTCACAGGTGTCGGGTACGAATGCGTTGCTTCCCTCGCGGCGCCAGACGGTAAACCCGAGAAAATCCGGGTCGTTACTGTCCTGGCAGGCGTAGGGGTTCTCCCAGCTTATGGTGATCTCATCCTCCCCTACCCCGGCCTGGAGATCGGTGGGCGGCGGGGCCACGATTTTGATGGAAATGGTGCGCAGCGTGGCCAAGCCCGACGGCCGGGGGTCGCCGGTATCCACGGCCCGCAGCACGACGAAGTACTCCTGGTTACTGATGTCGGCGCAACTCGTCTGCCAGCGGAACGTCTTCCGCACGGGATCGTCCTGCGGCGTATTCGTCTGCGGCAGGAAAGTGGCCGGGTTGTCCGTGAGGTTAAAGGGGCGGCCGCTGGCCGTGAGGGTCACGCGCTGATCCTCGTCG
Organism: Lewinella sp. IMCC34183; assembly: GCF_003390915.1. Taxonomy (GTDB): domain Bacteria; phylum Bacteroidota; class Bacteroidia; order Chitinophagales; family Saprospiraceae; genus Neolewinella. The sequence continues at coordinate 1,039,645 of NZ_QMEM01000001.1, forward strand.
AGTGGAGCGGTAGCCACCACGTCGAGCTCGATCAGTTCGCCGGCAACTACACAGATCTGTTCCCGGGCGATATCGATGACCGGAGGCTGGTTGGCACAGTCGTCGACGAAGATCTGCATGTCGCGGATCACGGTATCCAGCGCGATGCCGTTGCGGAACGACTTGACCATCAGCGCCAGGTTATATTCCCCCGGTATGACGGGAGAGTCCCAGGTAATCTGCCCGGTTTGCGGGTCGATCTCCAGGCTGCCGCCGCCGCCGCTCACCATATTGGGCAGCACGTAACTGGGGATGGGCGCGCGCAGGGCGAAGGTGGGGGTGGTAAACTCGAAGGCGAGGCTGTCGCCGTCCACGTCGAAGGCCCCGGGGTTGTGGGTCCATACCGATCCGATGCAGGCGTTGTCGATCGGTTCCTGGGCCAGTTCCGGACTGCTGTTGCAGCCGTTGAGGATCGGGTTGATCAGGGCGAAGGAGGTAAAGACGCTGAAGGGAATGTTGACGGACTGCGCACCGATATTCCGCACGTTCCGCACGCGGTTCACGTCCTGAAAACTCAGCACGTAGCGTCCGAAGGCCGGATAGACGTGACAGAAAGTGTACTCGTTCCGCTGAATGCCGGGGGTAGTGGTCGGAATGATGGCGGTACGCCCGATCATTTCCACGGTGCCGTCGCCCCAATCCAGGAGCAGACTGTCGCGGTCCACCTGCGTTTGCGCCGTCTCGGTATAGGTTATGATGGTGGCACAGGCCCGCAACTGGTCCGCCGGATTGCCGCAGTCTCCTGCGGCGCGGACGATGATCTCGCCTGCGCGGTTGTGCGTAGCCATGGCTACGGCGGGTAAAAAGGCAAGCAAAGCAAGTAACAGGCGCGGGCGCATGGGCGGTCAGTTGATCTGGGCACGACCCCTCAGGCCGCTTACCGGAAGTAACGCATAAATCGGGAAATTGCTTGACGCCGGTACCCACCAGCGGGCCGAATTGTCTCCCCCTTGCGCTAACTCAGCAGAGACTGAAGTTTCATGGCGAGGCCCATGTCGCCCTTGATCTTCACTTTGCCGCTCATCATGGCCATCATCGGGTTGAGCTTGCCACTGCGCAGCTGGTCCAGGGTATCGACGCTGGTCGTCACCACGGTATCGGCCTCCTTGTCCTCGTTGCTCACCTGAGCCTGGTCCGTAGTCATATCGATGAAGATGACGCCCTCGTCCAGCTGAAGCTTCAGGCTCTTGCCGAGGTTGGGTGCGTTCTGGGCGGCTTTGGTTACGCCGTCATTGAGTTCCTGGAAGGTCATGATCGTGAATTTGCGGCAAGGTAGCTGTTTTTGGGTTGCGGGTTGTGGGGTGCGGGACGTGGGACGTGGGGACTTGGGAAAGGGGACATGGGGACTTGAGGACTAGGGGCACGGGGAGATGGGACTAGGGACGGTGAGAAATAGAGTACGGGCTATCCCTAGTCCCTCAATCCCTCAATCCCTCAATCCCTCAATCCCTCAATCCCTCAATCCCTCAATCCCTCAATCCCTAGTCCCTCAATTCCCCAATCCCTCAGTCCCTCAGTCCCTACTCCCTACCAGCCACCAGTTCACGGGCGTGGCTCAGCACCGCGGGGATGCCCCCCGGCTCCTTACCCCCCGCGGTAGCGAAGAAGGGTTGCCCGCCGCCGCCGCCACGGATGTGCTTCGCCAGGCCCCGGATCATGGCACCTGCGTTCAGCGCCCCGTCGCCGTCCGTCAGCCCCTTACTGATCGCCAGGGTCAGCAGGGCCTTGCCGTCGGACTCGCTGGCCAGCAGGACGAAGGCATTCTCGATTTCGCCGGTGAGCTGGAAGGCCAGGTTCTTAATGGCGGCCGCATCGTTCAGCGGGACCTGGGTGGCCAGGAAGTTGACGCCGCCGATGTCCTCGAAGGACTGCTGCAGGTCACTCTTCAGGTCGCCGGCCCGCTCGGCCTGCAGCTTGTCGAGTTCCTTCTTGAGCGCGCGATTGTCGTCCTGCAGGCTGCGGACGGCCTCGGAGGGGTTGGCGCCCTTGACCAGTTCCTGTACCTCACGGAGGGCAGCCAGCCGGCCACGGACGTACCATTCGGCTTTCAGGGCGGTCACGGCTTCCAGGCGTCGCACGCCGGCGGCCAGGGCGCTTTCGCTGGTGATCTTGAACAGTCCTACCTCGCCGGTATGCTTGACGTGGGTGCCCCCGCAGAGTTCGGAACTAAAGTCCTCGTCGAAGGTGATGATGCGCACCGTATCGCCGTACTTCTCGCCGAAGAGCATCATGGCCCCGGACTTGCGTGCCTCCTCGATGGGCACGTCGCGGCGCTCCAGCAGGGGGATGTTTTCGCGGATCTTGGCGTTGACCAGCAGCTCGATCCGTTCGAGTTCCTGGTCGGTGGGCCGCTCGAAATGACTGAAGTCGAAGCGCAGCTTGCCGGCCCGCACGTCCTGCCCCTTTTGGACGGCGTGCTCGCCGAGCACCTCGTGGAGGGCGGCGTGCAGCAGGTGGGCGGCAGTATGGTTGTTGCTCACGGCCTGCCGCTCCTCGGGGGTGACGGCGGTGTAGACGTCGGCCTGGGGGTCGGCCGGCAGCTTGTCTACCACATGTACCGTGAGGTCGTTCTCCTTCTGGGTGTCGATGACTTCCAGGCGCTCCTCCCCTACCCGGATCAGTCCACGGTCGCCGGCCTGACCGCCGCTTTCCCCGTAGAAGGGCGTGCGGTCGAGGACCAGTTGGTATTGCGGCTTGTCCTTCACCTTTACGGTACGGTACTTGGTGATCCGGGCGCCGGAGTCGGAGAGTACATCGTAACCGATGAAGACGGACGGCTCGTCGGTGAGCACGTGCCAGTCGCCGACTTCCTTGGCGGCGTCCTTACGGCTGCGGGCCTTTTGCTCCTGCAGGGCGGCGGTGAAGCCGGCCTCGTCCACGGTCAGGCCCCGCTCCTCGGCCAGCAGGCGCGTGAGGTCGATGGGGAAGCCGAAGGTATCGTAGAGTTCGAAGGCATCCTGGCCGGCAATTGTATTACCGTCGGTATCGAGGGCGGCGAAGCGCTGCAGTCCGTTCTCGAGCGTCTGCAGGAACGAGCGCTCCTCGCTCTGAATGATACGGGTGATCTGTTCTTCCTGCCGCGCGAGCTCCGGAAAGGCCTGCCCCATCTCCCGGACGAGCACGGGCATCAGCTTGTGGATAAAGGGCTGCTGCTGGTCGAGGAAGGAATAGCCGTAGCGCACCGCCCGCCGCAGGATGCGGCGCACGACGTAGCCCGCCCCGCCGCTGCCGGGCAGCTGCCCGTCGGCAATGGTGAAGGCCACCGCGCGCAGGTGGTCGGCCACCACCCGCATGGCCATGTCGGACTTGGCGGCGGGGGCGTAGCTGCCACCGTAGGACTTGCCGGTGAGCCGCTCGATCTCGGCCAGAATGGGGGTGAAGATGTCGGTATCGTAGGTGGCGGACTTGTCCTGCAGCACCATGGTGAGGCGCTCGAAGCCCATGCCGGTATCGACGTGGCGCTCGGGCAGGTTGACCAGGCTGCCGTCGGCCTTGCGGTTGAACTGGATGAAGACGTTGTTCCATATCTCCACCACGCCGCTGCCGTCGACGTTCACGCCGTCGCGGCCGGGGGATTGGGCGCGTTCTTCCGCCGAGCGGGTATCGACGTGGATCTCGGTGCAGGGGCCGCAGGGGCCGGTCTCGCCCATTTCCCAGAAGTTGTCCTTCTTATTGCCGTAGAGGATGCGGTCCTCGGGTAGGTAGCGGAGCCAGAAGTTCTTCGCTTCGTCGTCGGTCGGGATGCCCTCCTCGGGAGCCCCCTCGAAAACGGTAGCGTAGAGGCGCTCGGGGTCGATGCCGAAGCGGTCGGTGAGCAGCTCCCAGCTCCAGGCGATGGCCTCATCCTTGAAGTAGTCGCCGAAGCTCCAGTTGCCCAGCATCTCGAACATGGTGTGGTGGGTACCGTCGCGGCCCACGTCGTCGAGGTCGTTGTGCTTGCCGCTCACCCGCATGCACTTCTGGGTATCGGCTACCCGCCGCTGCTGGGGCACCCGGTCGCCAAGGAAGTAGTCCTTGAATTGGTTCATGCCCGCGTTGGTAAACATCAGGCTGGGGTCGTCCTTATTGACGATGGGCGCGGAGGGCACGATCTTGTGTGCTTTCTCCCGGAAGAAATCTAGAAAGGCGCTGCGGATCTCGGTTGCGGTCATGGCGCAAAGGTATCGTTGCCGGGCTGAATGGTGGTAGGCCGGGATGGTGCAGCCTGGTCGCCCGTCCGGATGATTCATGGCCCCGTGCCGTACGGGGGGGCGTCAGTCTCTGCGGGCTTGCCGTACTAAACGGGGGCCGGCCCCGTTTGTAAACCGGAAACCACCGAAGCCGGTGGGAAACCCAAAGAAATAAGCCTGGGTAATTAGGCTTAGTTCACTACCTATCTCCCGGACTATTTTACGACCTTTGCGATTGAAACTCTGACCCTCACGGGTCTGCAACTTAGGGGAATGGCATTCTTAAACTTTTTCAAGCAGGAGCTGGCCGTCGATCTCGGCACAGCGAATACACTCATCATGCAGAACGGGCAGGTCGTCATCGACGAGCCCTCCATTGTTGCCATCGACCGGAAATCGGAAGAAACCATCGCCGTGGGCCGTCGGGCCATGCAGATGCACGAGAAGACCCACGAAAACATCCAGACGGTCCGCCCGCTGAAGGACGGCGTCATTGCCGACTTCCGGGCCGCCGAGCAGATGATCAAGGGCCTCATCGACATGATCGGCCGCCGCCGCGCCTTCTTTTCCCACCTCAAGATGGTGATCTGCATCCCCTCCGGTATCACCGAGGTGGAAAAACGCGCCGTCTTCGAGAGCGCCGCCCGGGTGGACGCCAAGGAGACCTACCTCATCTACGAACCCATGGCCGCCGCCCTCGGCATCGGCCTCGACGTGGAGGAGCCCGTCGGTAATATGATCATCGACATCGGGGGCGGTACCACCGAGATCGCGGTCATCGCCCTTTCCGGCATCGTGAGCGATCAGTCGATCCGCATCGCCGGCGACGAGCTGACGGAGAACATCGTCAACTACATGCGCAAGACGCACAACATCCTGATCGGCGAGCGCACCGCCGAGCAGATCAAGATCCACGTCGGCAGTGCCCTGCCCGAGCTCGACGACCCCCCGGCCGACTTCTCCGTCAACGGCCGCGACCTGCTCAACGGCATTCCCCGGCAGATCACCGTCACCTACCAGGAGATCGCCGGTGCCCTCGACGAGGCCATCGTACAGATAGAGGACGCGGTCATCCGGGCCCTCGAAACCATCCCGCCCGAGCTGGCCAGCGATATTTACAGCACCGGTCTCTACCTCACCGGCGGCGGCGCCATGCTGCGCGGCCTCGACCGGCGCCTCAGCAAAAAGACCCAGCTGCCCGTCCACGTCGCCGAGGACCCCCTCCTGGCGGTCGTCCGGGGCACCAGCAAGGCCCTGCAGGACACCGTACGCTACAAGGCCATTCTCGTACCCGCCAGCAGTGTCAGCTAGATGGGGAGACTGCTGAGAATACTGATCAACAGCAGCGGCTTATTCACCTTCGCCGTCCTACAACTCCTTTGTCTTTACCTGATCGTTAATCACAACGATTCCCAGCGCCGCATCTGGGCCGAAACGAAATCGGTCTATGGCTCCTCCGCCTCCGAATTCATTGCAGACAAGCTGGCCTTCCTCGACGTGGCCCGCGAGAACGAGATCCTGCGCCGCGAGAACGCGGCCCTGCTGGCCCGCATTCCCGGCTCCGGCTACAATACCTCGGTCGATACGGCCTCCTTCCAGGATTCGATGCTGCAGCAACGCTTCACCTACCTGGCCAGCCGGGTGGTCAACAAGTCGCCCTACGGTCCCTACAACACGCTGGTCATCGACCGCGGCGCCAACCTGGGCGTCGAACGGGGGCAGGGGGTGGTGGCCGACGGCGGACTGCTCGGCATCGTGAGCGAGGTGACCCCCCGCCACGCCCGCGTGCTCAGCATCCTCCACCTCGATACGCGCATCAGCGCCGGCCTCGACAACCAGGCTTTCGGCACCCTCCGCTGGGACGGTCGCGACCCCCGCCGGGTCACCCTCACCGACGTACCGGATTACGTACCGGTGGCCCCGAACGACACCATTTTTACCACCGGTTACTCCAACGTCTTTCCCACCGGACTGCCCATCGGTACGGTCGAGTCGAGCGAGCCGCTGCCCGGAACGGGGAGTCAGGACCTGACCGTCGTGCTGCTCAACGATCCCCTCATGGCCGGTAACGGATACATCGTGCGGGACCTGTTCAAGGACGAACTAGATCAGCTGAATACGGTAAAATGACCTCTACGGCCCTGGTAAATAGCGCCCTGCGGTTCGTCGGACTGTTGTTGTTGCAGGTATTCATTTTCAACCAGGTAGCCTGGGGCTGGGGCGGACGTGACTACCTTTTCGTTTTCGTTTACCCCCTCTTCGTGGCTATGCTGCCCCTGCGGACGCCGCGCCCCCTCGTTATCCTGCTGGGCTTTCTGCTGGGACTGTCGATCGACTTCTTCAGCGAAACGCTCGGCCTCCACGCCGGGGCACTCACCTTCACCGCTTACTGCCGGCCGCTGGTGCTGCGGATCCTGGAGCCCCGCGACGGCTACAATATAAAGACCACGCCGAGCGTAGCGGGATTGGGAACCGGCCGGATGTTTCGTTATCTTGGTCTCCTGCTGCTGGCCCACCTTTCAGCTTTTTTCCTGTTGCAGGCGTTCTCGTTGGTGTTTGCCGCGGATATCCTGCTCAAAACCGTATTTTCCCTACCGGCCAGCCTGGTCGTGATGGCGGTACTGGTACTCATCTTCAATCCTAAAGCTTAGCGTTTCTTCATGCCTGCTTCCCCGCTAGACGTTCGCACAGTCAGTATTCGAACCATCCTGGTTGCGGCGATGCTGCTCTTGCTAGGCAAGGCTTTCCACCTGCAGGTGGTCAGTGACGCCTGGCGCACCCGGGCCGAAAGCGTGGGGAACAGCCAGATCGACCAGTATCCCGCCCGCGGGCTGATGCTGGACCGCAACGGGAAGTTGCTGACCATCAACGAACCGATCTACCAGATCGAGTTGACCTACAACCAGTTCTCTCCGCGTGCGGCGACCTTCGATACCACCCGCTTCTGTGAATTGCTGGGCATCACCCGCCGCTACTTCGAGGAGGCGATTCCCGACACCTGGGGCGGCAAGTATAGTCCCTCCAAACCCTTCACGTTCCTGGCGAACGTTTCCCCCTCGGTGTATGCTACCTTTCAGGAGAACCTTTTTCAGTTCCCTGGTTTCTCGGCCACCCTCCGCTCCTCCCGCAACTACCCCCACTCCGTGGCCGCCCACCTCCTTGGCTACATGGGCGAAGTGAGCCAGCGCACCATCGATGCGGGGGCCGGCCGGTACGTATCCGGCGATTACCACGGTATATCCGGACTGGAATACCAGTACGAATCCGTACTACGCGGAGACAAGGGCCGCCGCCTGGTGTACCGTGACCGACTAGGCCGGGAGGCGGGAGAAGTGCTTGACGGTGCCCTGGACGAGGACGCCACGGTCGGTACCAATCTCGTGACCACCATAGACCTGGACCTGCAGGAGTACGGCGAAAAGCTGATGGTCAACAAGATCGGAAGCATCGTGGCCATCGAGCCCGCTACGGGAGAGATACTCAGTATGATCTCGGCCCCTACCTACGACCCGCGCTCCCTGCGCATCGGTCGCGACCGGGGGCGTTCCTTCGTGGAACTTCAGCACGATACCCTTCAGCCCCTGCTCAACCGGGCCATTAACGGCAAATACCCGCCGGGCTCTCCCTTCAAAACGCTGGTAGCGCTCATCGCCATGGAGACGGGCACCCTTACTCCCGACCGCGGGATCGCCTGCTATGGGGGCTTCACCAGCGGTGGGCGCGTACTGCTGGGCTGTCACAACCACCCGATGTGCCGGACCGTGGAGGACGCAATCGCCCAGAGCTGCAATGGCTACTTCGTGACCGCCTGGCTGGAAAACATCAACCGCTACGGCGGCCTGACGCCCGAACGCGGGCTCGACGAGTTCAACGACTACCTGTACCAATTTGGACTGGGCAACAAGCTCGGCATCGATTTTCCCGGCGAGGTCGCCGGTAACGTGCCCACCTCCGAATACTACACCAAGCGCTTTGCCCGCGACCAGTTCTGGCGCGCAATCTGGATCCGCTCCCTCGCCATCGGCCAGGGAGAATACGAACTTACCGCCCTCCAGACCGCCAACATGGCCGCCGCCATAGCCAACCGCGGCCACTGGTACACCCCCCACCTCGTCAAGGAAGTACAGGAGGGCAATCAGGGCCTTGCGCGGCGCCTCGATCCGGAGCGGCACGACATCGATATTTCGAGGGAGCACTTTGAAACAGTGGTCCGTGGCATGCGCAAAACCGTCACCGAAGGCACCGCACGCATCGCCGACGTACCCGGCATCGAGGTCTGCGGCAAGACCGGTACCATCCAGAATTCCCACGGCGACCACTCCAGCTTCGTAGCCTTTGCTCCGGCCGACGATCCCAAGATCGCCATCATGGTTTACGTCGAGAACGGAGGCTTCGGCGGTACCGTGGCCGCCCCCATCGCTAGCCTGATGATCGAGAAATACCTCCACGGCGAGATCAGCGATAAGCGGCAATGGGTGGAGCAGCGTATGCTCGAAAAAGACATGACCCAGCGTGGCGAGAGTACCATCCGCGTGAAATAGCCGCCGCAATTTTTTGTCTTCTCACCGAACGTCTGACGGTAATTCCCTGTTATAGAAGTACAAACCTTGTGAATACAGGGTTTTACATATTTTAATTTTCTATATAACTGGAGTGCATTCTCCTTACAAACTATCACCATGGATACCGTCAGCAACGAACAGACCAAAGGCCTCAACAAACTTATCACCACGCTTTACGACGGCGAAAAAGGCTACAAGGAAGCCGCTGAAGAAGTCGATAGCGTATCGCTCGCTACCAAGTTTCGCGAGTTGAGCCAGCAGCGCTACAACTTCGGCCACGAGATCAAGCCCTTTATCACCCAGCTCGGTGGTAAGGTCGACAAAGGAGGCAGTACCGGTGCCGCCCTGCACCGCGCCTGGATCGACATCAAGTCGGCCCTCGCCACCCAGGACGAAGCATCCGTACTCCAGGAGTGCATCCGGGGTGACGAAAGCGCCGCCGAAACTTACCGTGACGTACTGAAGGACACCAGCTACTCCAGCGATGCCCGTCAGGTGATCACCCGTCAGCTGGAAACGTTCGAGCGCACCGTCGCCGAACTGAAGCAGCTCAAGATGACCTACAAGAACGTATAGTCTCACCAGACGCTACTGATTACAGAAGCCCCCTCACCGATCGGTGAAGGGGCTTCTGTAGTTTAGGCCCCCGCCCACGCTGTATCTTGCGGCCCCAATGAAGCGGACTCTCCGATGAACAGCGCCATTTTACTTATTCACTGTCCCGACCAACCCGGCCTGGTGGCCCAGGTTACGGAATTCGTACACCGCAACCGGGGCAACATCATCAACCTCGATCAGCACGTTGATCGTGATGCCGGACAGTTCTTCATGCGCATCGAGTGGGAGCTGGCGGAGTTTCTTATCCCGCCCGATAAGATCAACGACTACTTCGAAACCCTCATCGGCAAAGCTTACGCCATGGAGTGGCAGTTGCACTTCACCGCCCAGCGACCGCGGATGGCCATCTTCGTGAGCAAGGCCAGTCACTGCCTGTACGACCTCCTGCAGCGCCACGGTACCGGTGAGTTCGACTGCGAGATCACGGCGATCGTCAGCAACCACCAACAGCTGGGGTACATCGCCGAACGCTTTGCCATTCCCTTTCACCACATTCCCATCACCCGCGAGACCAAGGCGGAGCAGGAAGCCCGCACCACTGAACTGTTGCGCGGGTTGGAGACCGACTTTATTGTGCTCGCCCGCTATATGCAGGTGCTGTCCGACGATTTTTGCCGCGCCTGGTCTCATCGGGTGATCAACATCCACCACAGCTTTCTGCCGGCCTTTAAGGGTGCCCGCCCCTACCAACGGGCGTTCGAGCGGGGCGTGAAGCTCATCGGCGCCACCGGCCACTACGTGACCGCCGACCTCGACGAGGGGCCCATCATCGCCCAGTCAGTAGAACCGGTGTCCCACCACCATACGGTCGAGGACCTCAAGCGGATCGGCAAGGACGTGGAGAAGCGCGTGCTCAGCCAGGCCGTGTACCTTCACCTCCGCCACCTGATTCTCCCCTTCGGAAACCGTACCATTATCTTTAACTGATATGCTAGAGGCCAGCCACATTCGAAAAAGCTACGGCGACCTGGAAGTCTTGCGCGGTGTAGACCTGAGCATCAGCAGCGCCGAGGTCGTCAGTATCGTGGGCAAAAGCGGCGCCGGCAAGAGCACCCTATTGCATATCCTGGGCACGCTCGACCGGCCCGATACCGGTGAGCTGCTTATCGGGGGAGAGAATGTTTTTGCCATGCGCGACAAGCGCCTGGCAGCCTTCCGCAACGAGCGTATCGGTTTCGTCTTCCAGTTCCACCACCTGCTCCCGGAGTTCACCGCCCTCGAGAACGTATGCATTCCCGCCTACATCGGCCGCCGCGATCCCCAGGCGGCGGAGCGCAGGGGCAAGGAATTGCTGGATTACCTTGGCTTAGCCGACCGGTTTACCCACAAACCCAATCAGATGAGCGGCGGGGAGCAACAACGCGTGGCCGTGGCGCGCGCGTTGATGAACGAGCCGGCCATCGTCTTCGCCGACGAGCCCAGCGGGAACCTCGATTCCGTCAGTTCACGGGACCTGCACGAGCTGCTCTTCCGGTTACGCGACGATTTCAATCAGAGCTTCATCATCGTCACCCACAATGAGGAACTCGCCCAGATGAGCGACCGCCGCCTGGAGATGAGTGACGGCATCCTGATGTAACCGGATGGAAAAAGGCAAGACATCCCCCTCCAAGGAAGAATCCACACCAGGCGAGGGCGGCATCGCCCGCTGGTTCCGCGATTTCATGGACCTGCGTGAGGGTTCCGACCGCGAGGGGGCCGTGGAATCCATTCAGAGCGGGCGACTCATGCGCGGCAGCAACGCCTGGATGCTGGTCTGCTCGATCATGATCGCCAGTCTCGGACTCAACCTCAATTCCGGTGCGGTGATCATCGGTGCCATGTTGATCTCGCCCCTCATGAACCCCATTCTCGGAATTGGGCTGGGGGTAGGTACCAACGACCGCCACCTGCTCTGGATCGCGGTGAAGAACTTCGGCATCGCGATTCTCATCGCCCTCGTGACCAGCTCGGTCTACTTCCTGTTCACCCCACTCGACATTTTCACCTCCGAGATGCGTTCGCGCACCGAGCCCACCGTACTTGACGGGCTCATCGCCGTATTCGGAGGATTGGCAGGCATCATCTCCGTGACCCGCGCCGAAAAGACCAATGCCATTCCGGGCGTAGCGATCGCGACCGCCCTCATGCCCCCGTTGTGCGTGGCCGGCTATGGCCTCACGCTCGGCCTGCAGCCGGGGGGCACCTTCTCGGTGTTCTGGCGGGCGTTCTACCTGTTCTTTCTCAACTCCTTCTTCATTGCGGCTACTGCCTACCTGATCATCCGCCTGCTGCGGTTTCCCTCGCGCAAGTACATGAACAAGCAGGACAGCCGCCGCAGCCAGATCGTGATCGGGGTCATCAGCGTGCTGATGATCCTGCCCGGGTACTTCATCCTACGCGACGTACTCGACCGGCAGCGGGCGGATCGCGCGGTCGAAAAGTTTACCGACCGCTACTTCGCGGCCAGCGCGAGCTCCTCGGTCTTCGATCGTCGCAATCCCCGCAAGCCTTTGCTTATCTTTCCCGTGACCGACCGGCAGGTGCCGCTGGATAGCCTTTCCATCTACAGCGAGATACTCCAGGCCCCACCCTACAATGTGGAGGGCGCGCGTGTCGTGGTGGACACCAGCTTCAGCCCCTCGGATATCGCCTCGATCAAGGGCGACCTGGCGTCCCTGAACGACATCGATACGCGGCTCCGTTCGCTGGAGGAATCCAACGTCCGCGGCGAACGCGCCCTCAGCGACCTGAGCGGCTACCGCATCGACAGCGTCGACTTCGTCCGCTTCTCTCGCCAGCTAATGGTGCTGTATCCCGAACTCAGGGGTATCCGGCTCGGGCGCACGCAGAGTGTACAGCGGGAGGAGCCCGACGGCTCCCCGGCCTACGCCGACCGCCTGCCCCTCGTAGCCCTCTCGGAGGGTACGACCCGCCTGGAAGCGGAAGCCATTCGGCGGCTGGATACCTTCATCCGCCTTCAGCTCAGCCTCGACACCCTGGTCATTCTCCGGGAGTCCCGCTAGGGTTTCCGCAAACACCGAACGCCGGGACGGAGTTGTGGGACCATGGAAGACCAGGTACGCGACCTCAGCAGCGTCTTTATCGACGCGTGGAATCATTTTCTCGAAGCCATCCCCGGTTTGCTCCTTGGCCTGATTATCGTCATCATAGGCCTCTTTGCCGCCCGGGCCATTGCCCGCTTCTTCGGCAGCCGGATCCTCAGCCGCATGGACGATCCGCTGATGGGCCGCTTCCTGGTCACCACCCTGCGCATCCTCATCCTTATCGGAGCTATCCTGCTGGCCCTGCGCGCCGCCGGCCTCAGCGGTATCGCTACCGCCCTCTTCAGCGCACTGGGTGCCAGCGCCGTTATTCTGGGGTTTGCGTTCCGCGACATCGGCGAAAACTTCATTTCGGGTATTATCCTGGCCTTCAACCGCCCCTTCAACGTTAACGATACCATCCAGGTAGTGGAGCACTTCGGCAAGGTGAAGAGTCTGCAGTTCCGCTACACCCACATTAAGACCTTCGACGGAAAGGACGTCTACATCCCGAACTCCGACGTCCTTACCCAACCCGTCCAGAACTATACGGCCGACGGCTTCATCCGCTACGACTTCATTGTAGGTATCGCCTACGAAGACGATATCCAGGGTGCCAAGGACGTCATCCAGACCCTCCTCGACACCCACCCGCTGATCATCCGCGATCCCGACCACATAAGCTTTGTGGCCGAAGAAGAGCTCGCGGCGAGTACGGTCAACCTCAAGGTGTATTTCTGGCTGGACACCAAGGACTTCCGCGCCGGCGCCCTGCAGGTCCGCGGTGAGATCATCCGCGACATCAAGAATACCATCGACAGCAATCACTACAACCTGCCCGCCGACATCACCGAGATCAAGTTGTACGGTAGCGAACGGGACATTCCCATCCGGGTGGAATTCGACGATACGCCCAACTCGGAAGCCGAAAATCTACCCCCCGGGGAGCGCAGGAAAAAGAAAGCCGCTCCCGACCTGTCGGGAGCGGCTGGCGAAAAGAAAGAACCGTCCGCTTAGGCTACGGCAATCTGCCGGACGGTCTTGACGGCCTGCTCGCGCTTCGGAAGCGTCAAACGCAGGATACCATCGGCATAGGTGGCGTTGATAGCCTCGTCGTCGATCACGTCGTTGTTGACCTTGAACTTGCGGCTGAAGTCCTGGAGGGAGAATTCGTGCCGAACGTAGGCGTCCTTGGTTTCCTCACCGGTCTTTTCGGTGGTGTAGCTGATTTCCAGTACGCCATCGAAGAAGTCAACGGAAAAGTGCTCTTTGACACGACCGGGAGCTACCAGTTCCAGGAGAAAGTTTTCGTCCGTTTCCTTGATATTCACCGCGGGGCGCGTACGCTGGGCGGCCTGAGTGGCCGCGTCGTCGAAGAAGCGGAAGGAAGCCGGGAAGGGACGGTTATAATTCATCAGTTGCATGGTAAGCTAGTTTAGATTGGTGCATATCGCGCCAAGCCATAAGCAAACGGTGGACCAGCAGATGAGAATTACAGCTATCGGCCATTTTGTCGCCCTAAAACAGGTTCGAGTGCCATATTGACACCTTCGGCTAATGCCTGATGATAAAAGCCCCTCCGAAATGCTTCCGAAGGGGCTTTATGGATAGTCGTATTGAATCGAACTAGGAAGGGGTACGGCCTTCGGGGAAGGGTATCTTCAGTTCCTGACCGGGATAGATCTTGTTCGGATCGTCCAGGACATCGGTATTTGCCTGATAGATTTGCTTGTAGGCCATCACGTCACCGAGGTACACCTTGGCGATCTTGGAGAGGCTGTCGCCCTTTTTCACGGTGTGCTTCGCGTAATAGCTCGTGTTGCTCACCTTGATATCAGCTTCAATATCGCGGGGATTTTCTCCACCGATACGCTTTATCTCATCCCACATAAGGTCCTTCTGCCGCTGGGTTTCCACGGTACCGCCCATCCGGAGCTTCCCGTCGGCTTCCTCGACGTAGCCGTTGCGGGCGTTGAGGTCCTCACCCATATTGAGAACGGAGCGATACTTTTCCTGAAGCGTCATAGTACGTGCGTTGGTATGGCTTGCCAACGGAGGACCTACCTAGTTGTTCTCGAGGTCGATCGTTTTTTCCACCGTCCAGTTGGCCCGTAGCGGCTCGATCTCGAACCGTTCCACGGCCTCGGGCTGCAACCCGAACCGCAGATCGCCCGAATCGTAGCGCTCGTTGCCGTTGCTGTCGTAAATGAGCTCCATGCGGTACGTGCCGGGTTGCAGGCTCAGGTACTCGGCGACGTAATCGAAACGCTCGTGGATGTACCGTCGCGTTCCCAGGATGACCTCCCCGCTCTCGTTCACCAGGCGGAGCAGATAGTCGATGGTGGGGTTCAGGTTTTCCAGGGTGATCGTCAGGTCACCGAACTTCTCCCGGGCGTCTACGGTCGGAGTGCGAACGATGGAATCCTGGTTGGTCTGTCCGTACCAGTCGGTTACGGCCCCCGGTAGCATCTCGAGCCGGTAGGGGGCGGCATCCCCCCAACCGGCGCGGAGGCGGATCTCCGCCGGGTACACCGTGTCCACCTCAATGGTGTAGGGCACCGGATCCGGAAACGTATCGCGGTACAGCCGGATCAGACCGGTATCCGCCGTCTCCACCGGCCGATTGAAGACAAGGCGGATGCCCTCTCCCGGGTTCACCCGCCCGCTCGTACGATCCACGACGGTAAACGGCTCCCGGGGGGCGTCCCCGGCTTCCAGTCCATCCACGATCACCGTATCGGTCCATTCGCCGTTGCGACCCAGCAACAGGGTATCGGCCGCGGGTTCGCGGTAGAAGAGCCGAAGGGTATCGTTGAAGTTGTCCCGGAGATAGGTGCGTCCGATCCGGAGATCGACGTTTGCGGCCGGCTGATTAAGGGCAAGCTTGATGAGGCCGTAATTCTGGATGCTTGCCTGCTGCACCTGTACGGCCCGGGCAATAGGTGAGACCCGGATAGTGCCCACGGGAGTATCACCGCCGGCCACCGTGACTATGCTGTCTAGGAAGCCTACCGCCAGCGGCGGGAAGAGTCCGCCGAAGTCCGCGTAGTACCCACGCGCCGCCGGGTTGCGCTCCAGGGCGACCACCCGGTACGCACCGGGGCGGACGTTACTCACGGTGAAGGCCCCCGACGAAGTGGTCTGTGCGAAGTAGGTCGGATTTTCGATAAAGACCGCTGAATCGGCCAGGTTATCGTACAGGGTAACGGCGATGTTTTCCAGGGGGTCGCCGGTATAGGCGTCCACCACCTGCCCGCTTACCGAGGCGGTATCCAGCTCGGGCCCGGTAGCGAATACGAAGCGCAGGTTTTCGGTAGGATTTCCCTCGTTAAGGTCCTTCACCGCCGCACCGATGTTGACCACGTAAGTGACGCTGTCCCGCAGCGGCACCCCCTCCAGGGGGATGACCAGGGTACGGCGGCGCAGCTCGGGCCGCTGGCCTTCGGCGTAGTCCAGCGGCGGGCTGATGATGATCTGCTGCTGCGGGTCCAGCTCCACCCACTCGTCGAAGGTGAGCTCGATCCGCTCGGGCCGGAAGTTGGTCTGAAAGTTCGGTGTCGACTCCTCCAGGACCAGCACCGGGCCGAGGGAGTCCCGGGGGCCCCCGTTGGGCGGTGAAGGAGTAGCGCACCGCTGCAGGCCGAAAAACTGGGCGACAAACGCGAGCACGAAGAGCAGGGGAAAGAGTACGGTACGGTCCAAGGGGGCGGAGCTTGAGGGCTAGCTACAATGACGCGCGGAAGCGGTGCATGGTTGGCCCCGTCAGCGAATGAGCACGAAGGAACCCCGTTCGGTCCGTCGGCTGCCGTCGCGGAAGTCGGCATCGAGTACCCACACGTAGGCCCCGGCCGCCGCGGGGCGGTCCCCTACCCTGCCGTCCCAGCCCAGTCCGGGGTCGTCGGCCACCCCGCCGCCGCCGTCGAAGGCCAGTCCGCCCCAGCGGTCGTAGACCGCAAAGCGGTGAATGCGCAACAGGTCACCGTTGGATTGCGGATAGACGCGGTCGTTCGTCCCGTTACCGTCGGGGGAGAAGGCCGTGGGCACGTAGTAGGCGCGGCAGGAGGCGACGGTCACCGCCACGTCCGCATACTGGACCACGCAGGGATGCTCCAGGGTGATCCGCCAGCGGCCGGTGCGCTGCAGGTCCAGGGTATCGAAAAATACACCGTCATCGGTGTAGGCCCTGGCGTCGGGAAAGTCCGCCGCTATCCGCAGGTGCTGGCCGTCGCACAGGCTCGTATCGGCCGGCACGCGTAACTCGGGCACCGTATACCGGTCAAGGGTAAGGCGGTCCACCGTCGTGCAGGCGGTGTCGGTGCGGGTGGCGGTCACGGTGTAGGTGCCCGGCTCGGTCAGCGTGGCCACCGCGCCGCGGGTGCTGCCGTCGCTCCAGGCGTAGGTTGCCGTAGGAACGGTCACATCGATGGCCAGGCTCTCGCCGGGGCAGAGGGTGGTATCCGATCCCAGGTCGATGAAGGCGCTGTCCCCGGCCACGGTCACCCGTACCGTATCGAGGAGCGGCAGTCCGCAGGCGTCGAAGATCTTAACGCTGTACAGGGTAGTGGTGTCGGGACTGGCCTCCACGCTGGCGGCGGTGGGGTCGGACAAGCCCGCAGCGGGCGACCAGGCGTAGGATTCCCCCCCGGACACTTCGAGCAGCGCGCGTCCCCCCGGGCATACGGTCACGTCGGCCAGCCGGTCCGCGAAGGAGTTGAAGGTGAAACATACCTGCTGGTCGTTCGTGAACCCGCCGGTCGCCGCGGCGAAGCCGTAATAGACCAGGGGATCGCCCCCGAAGATGGTGGTGACGATGTCACCGGTATACTCCAGGCGCAGTTCGCAGTCGAAGTATACGCGGAGGGTCGTGGCGGGTGCGTCCCAGGTGACGCGCAGGGGGAAGGAGGTGCAGGTTTCGATGTTGTCCGCGCCGGCGCGTGCGCGTACCGGACCGGCCAGGTTATCGGCGCCGGAGTGCGTCACCGCCCCGTTGGCCATGACGGCGACGTGATCGTAGGCGGGGTCGAGGCGGTTAACGTTTTCGTAGGTGTCGAACTCAACGCCCAGCGCGGGCCGTATTCCCCCGATCCCCAACCCCTCCCCCGGCTGGCCGATACTGGCGCTCACGGGTTGCAGTCCGAAGACGATCCCGTCGGCGCCGAGCAGGTCCACGCAGCCGAAGTTCATCTCCATGACCAGATCGAAGCTGTTGCGGAGATTGACCTTCTCCGGATGCCAGATACTGCCGACGGAGGCCATCTCTTCCGCGGTGGTGAGCTGGAAGCAGCTGTCGTTCACCTGCCGCGCCGCGCCATTGATGAAAAAAGGCTCATCCTGCGCGGCCAACAGCCCGTGGAGAAAGAGAAATACCACCGTGAAGCGGATCAGCGCCATGCACCCCAAGGTACTCGCTTTTGCCTAACCTTCACTGCACCCGCGCGCCGCCGCCGCCGCCGAAAGTATCCACCGCCGCCAGGAGGGCGTAATAGGCGACGCTCACCCCGCACACCGCCCGCCACAGCGGGCTCGGCTCGGGGTAGTACCACACGTTGAAGACGGCCGAGGAGATAAAGGCCACCGTGGCCAGCAGGGTCGCTACCCACCAGCGCCCGCCCCGGCTTGGGTAGGCGAAAAGGATGGGCAGGAAGTGCATCAGGGCAAAGGCCAGCACGATGCCCACCAGGGCCCAGCCCGGCAGGCCGGGCGTCACGAAGACCAGCAGGTAGACCACCATGTTCCACATCACAGGGAAGCCCACGAAGTGCTTCCCGTCGGCGCTCACCATCCCTTCCAGGCCGTAGTACAGGGCCCCCGAGAGCAGCATGGCAAAGGTGCACAGCAGGCGGGGCCAGTACGCCAGATCGATGGCCGCGTAGAAGAAATAGGCCGGCAGAATGGCGTAGGAAAAGAAATCGATGACGTAGTCGATCTGTTTGCCGCTGACCCGGGGCAGTACCTCCTCCACCCGGGCGAGGCGGGCGAACGTACCGTCGACCCCGTCGATGACGAGGGAAATGAGGATCCAGAGCATCGCCAGCCGGTACTCCCCCGCACTTACGGCCAGCAGCCCCATGAAGGCGGCGAGCAGGCCGGTAGCGGTGAATACGTGTACGGACCAGGCGGCAATTTTACTCATGGAGGTGGCTTAGACGGCTCAAGATAGGGAGCGGGCGGCCTTCTCCTCCTTACGCGCCCGCTTGGCGGCCCGGCGATCTGCCTTTTCCTGCTCCTTCGCGCTCATCCGGTAGCCCACCAGATGCAGGTCGCTCTTCTCCCGCAGCACGATACCGGCCGCGACCGAAGTGACCAGGGGACCAAGAACCGTACCGAACAACGGCACCTTCAGCATGATGAACAGGGGAATACCCAGGCCCATACAGATGGCGACGTGGTGGCGCCACAGGTGCCGCAGGCTCTGCCGGATGCCCAGGTCAAACTGCTCGTTGTAGTTGTCGGCGATGGCGTAACCGAGGATGGTGGCCTCCACCAACACGGCGAAAAGGCCCTGCAGGGAACCCGGCAGCATTTCACCGAATACGTCCACGATGATGGTCTGCAGAATCAGTCCCATGGTCAGCACCTTGAACATGCGAATCTGGGCCTGCAGGAACGGCCGGAACAGGTGGGCTTCCTCGACGTCCTTCTGGATGATGATCTGCAGCGTCCGGCGCATGAAATGGTAGGTGACCACCTCCAGCAGTACCAGCACGACGTAGTTGAGCGCCCCGTCGGAAAGGCTGTCGTAGGCATCGTACACCAGTCGGAGGAGCAGGCTGTCGCCCCCGATCGCGAGGCTGTAGATCGGGTCGTCGGTATGCTTCTGCCACCAGTCCACGACCTCCCCGATCATGAACAGCCCCATCAGCACTCCGGTGACCACCAGGCCGCGGGCTACCCAGCCGTACTGCCGCAGCCCGTTCCACAGCCGGTGATTGAGCATGAAGCGCCAGGCACGCGGGAAGGTGAGCAGGGTATAGAAAAACTCGTGGACGCCGTAGCGGAATTTCGTTAGGCGATCGCGTTTCATCAGATCTCTTTTCCGCTACGACAGCGTTCCAGGTCGGCCCGCAGGCGGGCGTTTTCGGCCCGCAGTTCCTGTACGTTCTCGAAGGTGGCAGGCCGGTCGCGGGCGGCGGGTTCCTCGTAGGTTTGCTCGTTTACGAGGCCCTCGTCGGTCATGCCCAGCCAGCCGCGGACGTTGGCCACGGGATCCTCCCCGTTGTACCAGGCCGCCCCGAAGTAGACGATGGGCAGGGCGATGAGCAGAAACAGCAAAAAGCGACTGAAGGCGGTCAGGCGGGTACGGGGCATGGCGGGCTAATTTTTTCCTAAGGTAGGGGGCGGGGACGCAGGTGCAAAGGTAAGTCTACCAACGCAAGGTCCCGGGCGACGAGCGGGCGTCAGTCCACGTGTACCCCCCCCATGAACATCACGAACATCAGGCACTGAAAGTAAAGACCGGCCGGGATGATGGCGTACCCCAGGGGTTTCCAACGCAGGTAGTAGTAGGCCCAGTAGGGCAGGATCATAAAGGTCACGTAGGAGATGACCAGGTACTTGCGGATGTGCTCGTAATAATCGAAATCGAAGGCGAACCACAGCAGGTGGGTAAGCAGGAGCAGGGGAACGAGGTACAGCAGCGGACCGCGCGGGCGATCGAAAAGGAAAATCATGAAAATGAAGAGGAAGGGATTGGGTTGCAGGTAGCGGTTGATGCCCGTGAGCACCGTGGCCCCGTACTCCCCCTCCATCATCCACTTCCATTCGGGATTAAAAAAGAGGATGCTGACCAGGCACATGCACAGGTAGATGACGGCCACCAGTTCCACCGGCCGCAGGTCGGTACCGATCCGGCCGCGGACGAGCCAGCGCACCAGCCAGGTTAGTCCGAAAGCCGCCGCCAGCACGCCGATCCAGACGTTGGCCGTACGCAGGCGCGAAAGGAAGTTTTCCCCGCCGCCCGCCAGGGGAAACACCGGGAGACCGAACTGCCGCCCCCACCCTTCCGACTGGGTGCGGTAGTAGGCGAAGGCATCACCCACCTGCAGGTACTGGATCACCGCCACCGTGGCGGCGGCCAGGCCCACCGGAAGCAGGTACCAGGACAGGATCTTCCGCCAGACGGCCCACCCCAGGGCTTCCCGCGGCGGGCGGAGCATCAACTCCATCCCGACCAGGGCGGGAATGAGAAAAAGGAAGGTGGGGCGCGTGAGGCCGGACAGCAGAAGGCCGGCAAACACCACCCACCGCTGCTGCCGCAACAGCCCGACGATGGCCAGCGTGGCGAAGGCGAAAAACCAGGCTTCGGACAGCGGCGTGTAAAAAAAGAACACGAAGGGCAGGGAGAAATATAGTCCCAGGGTGAGCGGATGCGGACGCAGGGTCACGCACAGCCCCCAGAGCGCGGCCAGGAATACGCCCGCGTTGAGGAGGCTGATGCCCACGCCGGAGAGCCCGGTGAGGCGCCAGATGTACGCGAACAGGGGATAGAATCCGGCGCTGGCGGGCTGTCCGCCGGCGTACTCGTAGCCCTTATCGGCGATGGACCGGTAGAAACCTGCGTCCCACTTGACGAGCCCTTCCTCCGTGGGCAGACGGTCCAGATAGCCCAGGCTGTACAGGCCGTAGTACGTCAGCACGAAGCATCCGAAATAGGCGAGCAGATAAAGCAGGTAGCGGTAGGGACCGGGGGGATGGTGCACGGGCGGTAGGGGTTGCCAGGCCCTAAAGGTAGCCGGACGGGGGGAAAGGATGGGGTCGGGCGAGAACGTGCCGCACCCTAGCGCGTTCAACCCTTGTATATTGCCGTCCATTCACTCAAGCCCGCTACCGTTGCCCACCGAAGCTTTCATCTACGATGCCCTGCGCAGTCCCCGCGGCCGCGCCGTCCACCCCGCCGCCCTGTACGAGATAAAGCCCATCGAGCTACTGGCCCAGTGCCTGCGGGCATTCCAGCGGCGCAGCGGCCGGGACGACCTGCCCACCGAGATCGACGACCTCGTCATCGGCTGCAATACGCCGGCCGGCGACCAGGGCTACAACATTGCGCGGGCGGCCTTGCTCTACGCCGGTTGGGGACAGGCGCGCGGGGGCTTACAGGTCAACCGCTTCAACACCAGCGGACTGGAGGCCATCAACCTGGCCGCGGCCCGCATCACCGCCGGCTACGGCGAAACGATCATCGCCGGGGGCATAGAGGTGATGTCGCGGGTACCCACCTACCTCAACAGCGGGCCTATGATGAACGATCCGGCTACGGTGATCAATAGTCACTACATCCCGCAGGGCGTCGCGGCCGACCTCGTGGCCAGTACCCACGGCCTGGACCGCACCACCCTGGACAATTACGCCCTCAAAAGCCACGCCCGCGCGGCGGCGGCCCAGGAAGCCGGTTACTTCGCTCCCAGCCTGGAGAAGATCACCGACCAGAACGGGCTGCCGATTCTCGACCGCGACGTGCTGCCCGATGCCTCCCTCGACCTGGAGGCCCTGGCCGACCTGCCGCCCCGGTTCGCGGAGATGGGCCTGGCCGGCTTCGACGAGATGGCCCTCCACCGTTTCCCGCTGGTCGATCACGTCAGTCACAACCACACCATGGGTAATACGAGCCCGCCGGCCGACGGCTGCGCCCTCTGCCTGCTGGGCAACCGGGCGGCGGGCGACCGGTTGGGCTTCAAGGCGCGGGCGCGGATCCGGGCCGTGGCCATGTCGGCCGTTGACGCCACCCTCCTCACCGGTGGCGTCAACGCGAGCGACCTGGTCCTCAAGCAAGCGGGCCTGACGCGGGACGATATCGACCTCTGGGAATTCAACGAGAGCTTTGCCGCCCCCTCCATCCGTTTCCAGCAGCGCCTGGACATCGACCCGGACCGCATCAACGTACTTGGCGGCAGCATCGCCCTCGGCGAGCCGCTCGGGGCGGTGGGCGGCATGATGCTCTGTCAGATCCTGGATGAGCTGGAGCGTCGCGACCTGACCTTCGGCAGCCTGACCATCGACGCCGGCGCGGGGCTGGCCGTCTCCACCATTATTGAACGACTATGATCCACTACCGCAAGGACACCGACAACATAGCCACGCTGATCCTGGACATGTCCGGGCGATCGGGCAACTTGCTCAACCACGAGATCGTGGCGGCCTTCGCGCCCGTCATCGAACACCTCAAGCAGGAAAAAGCCAGTGGCAAGCTCAACGGAGTAATTATCACTTCAGCCAAAAAGGACTTCCTCGAGAGCGGCGACCTCGACTACCTCTATAAGCTGGACGACCCGGCCCGCGCCTTCGAGGCCTCGCAGTCGCTCAAGCAATTCCTGCGCGACCTGGAAGTGCCCGGCGTTCCCGTCGCCGCGGCCATCAACGGCGATGCCCTGGGCACCGGATTCGAGCTGACGCTGGCCTGTCACTACCGCATTGTGGTGGCCGACAACGACCTGCGGCTCGGCCACCCCGAGGTGAAGATCGGACTGATCCCCAGCGGGGGTGCCATCATCCGGTTGATGTGGCTGCTCGGTATCGAACGGGCCTATCCCTTGCTGCTGGAAGGCCGGAGGTACAGCCCCCAGGAAGCCCTGAAGGTCGGACTCGTCGATGCCCTCGCCACCGACCGGGACGATATGCTCATCAAGGCCAAGAAGTGGCTGCTGTCGCACCACGACGTACACCGCACCTGGGACGACCCCGACGGCGAGATACCCGGCGGTACGGCGGCCGACCCAAACCTGGGTCACCGCATCCGCCTGCTCACCGCGCGCCTGTCGGCCAAGACCAATGACCTTTACCCCGCCAAACGGGCCATCATCGACCTGCTGGCCGAGGGCAGTAAGCTCGACTTCACCACCGCCTACCGCCTCGACAGCCGCTACTACGCCCGGGTAGCCACCAACCCCGTGACGAAAAATATGATCTCAACCTTCTGGTTCGACAAGCAGGCCGTCCGGGGCGGCGTGGGGCGCCCCAAGGGATTCGGAAAATTCCGAGCTCGAAGGGTCGGGGTGATCGGGGCCGGCATGATGGGCTCGGGCATCGCCTTCCTGTGCCTGCGCAACGGCCTGGAGGTCATCCTAAAGGACGTGAGCCAGCCCATCGCCGAACGGGGCAAGGCCTACGTCGCCGAAAAGATCGACGAGTACATCGAGCGCGGCACGTTCCAGCCGGAGGACCGCGACCGGCTGCTCAACCGCATCACCCCGACCAACGCCAGCGATCGCTTCAAGGAATGCGACATCGTAGTGGAGGCGGTCTTCGAAAACAAGTCGGTCAAGACCAAGGTCACCCGCGAGGCGGAGGAGCACCTTGACGAGTACTCCGTCTTCGCTACCAACACCGTCTCGATCCCCATTACCGAGCTGGGCCGGGAAAGTCTCCGCCCCGAAAATTACGTGGGGCTACATTTCTTCTCTCCCGCCGAGCAGACGTCGGTGGTGGAAGTAGTTGTCGGCGAACGCACCAGCGACGAAACCGTGGCACGGGCCTTCGACTTCGCCATTGCCATCCGCAAGCTGCCGATCGTCGTCAAGGACTCCTGGGGCTTCTTCGCGGCCCGGGTACTCAATACCTATATCCTCGAGGGCGTGACCATGCTAAATGAGGGCTACCCCGCCGCCCTCATCGAAAACATGGGCCGGCAGGCGGGTATGAAAACGGGCCCCCTCGCCATGGCCGACGACCTGGGCTTTAAGCTGGTACTGCGCTACGAGCAGCAGGCCGCCGAACACTACGGCAAACGCTACAAGCAGCATCCCGCCGCCCCCGCCCTCACCAAAATGCGCGACGAGCTCGAGCGCAGCGGCCGCGCGAAACGCGCCGGTTTCTACGACTACGACAGCGACGGCAACTACCGCCTCTGGGCGGGACTCGAGGAGCACTTTCCCGTCACCAAGGATGACTACGACCGCACCCGGATGAAGGACCGCTTTCTCTTCGCGCAGGTCATCGAAGCGGGGTGGTGCCTGCAGGAAGGGGTCATCAGCCACATCGAAGCCGCCAACCTGGCCAGCGTATACGGCTGGGGATTCCCGGGCTACACGGGGGGCGTGATGCGGTACATTCACAGCTACGGGAAACAGCATTTCCTGGAGCGGTGCGGCGAACTGAAAGAACGTTACGGCCAGCGCTTCACCGTACCCCGGTACCTCCAGCGCCTCGAACCGGACGCGCTTACCCCGTAAAATTCAGCGTACGCCCTATTCGAGTTGTTGTTATATTTAAGAATTTTATCGGCTGACCGACCCGCCCCCCGGGACGTGCCGGCAGTTGTCTGAACCCTTCTCATGTGGCGTCACCTACGCACGAAATAGCCCAAATCCTGGAAACCGTACCCTTCCCGGGCTTCATTGCCCTGCAGGACGGGAGTATCGTCAACGCAAACAAGGCGCTGCTGAAGGTATCCGGGCAGCCGGACCTGGTGGAAATGGACCGCTCCGTCTTCGGACTCGGAATATTTCACAATCCGGCGGAGTACCGGGGGTTTCTGCAGAGCTTCAAGCACGGCGGGTCCACCCGGAGACTCGTATTGCCCTTGGGACGCCTGAGCAGCTCCAACCGGCCGCTGGTACTCTTTGCCAGTCGCATCACCTACGAGGGTCGCGAATGCCTCTGCGGCATCATCAGCCGGACGAAGGTGGGGGAAGAGATCATCCGTAACAGCTACGACGACGACAACGATACCCTGCTGGACAAGGTGGACACCTACGTGATCCGTGCCGAAAGTAACGGACGGGCCATCTTCGTCAACACGCCGCTGCTCATCGAGCTGGGCTATGAGCGCTCGGAAACCTTCCCCGTTCTCGACCAGGTCGACGTCGAAAACGACGCGCATACCCTCAAGCAGCATATGGTCCGGGCGCTTTCGCGGGGCACAGCCACCTACGACACGCTCTTCCAGCGAAAGAACGGTACCCTCACCCCGGTGCGGGTCGTAATCAAGCCGATCCGGAAAGTAGAATACCAAGACCAGTTCCTCGTCACCGCCTACGACCTTACCGAGCATCGTGCGGACCAGCGCACCCGGCAGGAACTGGAGCTTGAGGTCGAACGCCTGACCAAGCAGCTGGAGCGTCGTAGCGCCCTGATCAAACACAAGTACGGGACCGGCGAGGACTCCCGCATCATCAGCCGCAGTCCGGCCTACACCCGTGTGCTCCAGCAGATCGACCAGGTCGCCAGCACCGACAGTACGGTACTGATTACGGGTGAGACCGGCACCGGTAAGGAACTCATTGCCCGTGCCATTCACGCCAAAAGCCTCCGCGCCGGGCGCCCCCTGCTGATCCTGAACTGCGGTGCCCTGCCCGCCGAACTCATCGAGAGCGAATTATTCGGCTACCGTCGCGGAGCGTTCACCGGGGCCCGCAACGATCACCTGGGTCGCTTCGAGCTCGCCGACGAGGGAACCCTCTTCCTGGACGAAATCGGGGAAATGCCGATGCTACTGCAAACCCGCTTGCTCCGCGTGCTACAGGACGGTGAGTTCACCCCACTCGGGGCTACTGAAAGCGTGCAGTCCGACGTTCGCATCATTGCCGCCACGAACCGCAACCTGCGGGAACGGGTAGCGGAGGGAACTTTCCGGTCCGACCTGTTTTTCCGCCTCAACGTGTTCCCTATTCACAGCCTGCCGCTGCGGGAGCGCCGGGAAGATATCCCCGAGCTCGTCAATCACTTCATTCGGAAGTATACCCCCGCGGGACCGCCGCCCCCTCGTATACGGCCGGAAGACATAGAAAAGCTTACGCAGTATGACTTCGAGGGAAATGTACGCGAGCTGGAAAACCTGATCCAACGGGCGCTCATCGTCAGCAACGGCGACACCTTGGAAATTACGCTGGACCGGTCCACGCACCGGAACCCCGCCAACGAGGGGAATCCGGCCGCTCCGACGGACCTGCTGCCGCTGAATTTTGAGGAGATGCAGCGCCACCACATTCGTCACGTACTCCGCCTCACCGAGGGGAAGGTCAGCGGAAAGGGCGGCGCCGCCGAGCTCCTCGGACTGAACGCGCAGACGCTCTTCAGTAAAATGCGGAAGCTCGGGATCAGCCGCCAGCCGGCGGGGTAACGACCTCGAAAGTCACGTAGTGCATGGTACCGTTGATGTAGATGGGCCGGTATAGCACCTTGCGGGGGTGAGCATCGTCGATCAGGTCCTCTTCCCGAAAGTCCACTTCCTCTACCACACTGCCCTGCCGCAGGCGCTCGACCGCTTCCCGGTAGCGCTTGAGGCCTTCCTCGGAAACAAAGTCCTGTAGCTTCCGATTCGAGTAGGCATCCGGCTGCCGGGTGTGGGTAGGCATATGGTTGACCAGCACCATACGCTCCTCCATGTCGAGCATTCCGGCGTCCTGGGGAAGGTAGCCGAGGGCCCGCTTGTACTGGTCGATTACGCGGGTAGAAGCCTGTCGTTCCACTTCGAAGCGGGTGACGTCGTGAATAATAATCGTCGCCTGTTCCACGTCCCGCATTATGCCGGCCTGGTCAGACTCAATGAGAATCGGGATGATTTCGACCTTAAGGTAAAATTTCTCTTCCCCCTTACCGATGACCATCGTTTTAATGGTGGTCACCTCCATTTCCTGGAACGTGGTGCGCAGCCCTTCACTGAACTTAACCTTGTCCTGATTCGAAGCGATCAGGTCCGTAAAATAGGAGCCGATGAGTTCCTCGCGTGACCGGCCGCCCAGCGCGTGGTTGATCTCTTCGATGCGGCTGTTTTCCCGTACCATCACGATGAGTTCCTCGGTATTCTGGAAAATGGACTCGTATTTACGGGCCATATCCGTGAGCCGGCGACGGGTCTGTACCAGATCATTGATATCGACAAAGGTGATCACCACGCCCTCCAGCTTATCCTGATTGGCCAGGTAAGGGAGCATGCGCAAGAGGAAATAGTTGCCGTGACGATCCTGTACTTCCTGATCGTGCCGGGCGTTTTCCTCGAGTACCTGGTGGCAGATTTTCTCGATATCCACGTTCGAGAATGGATTGGAAAAGGACGTTATGGGGCGCCCCAGATCGGACGCGTGGAGGTCAAACTGCTTGCCTACTCCGGGCGTGAAGCGCCGGATTCGGAGCTTGCTATCGACGAATATGGTGCTGATCTGCGTGCTCTTCAGCAGGTTATTGACGTCGTTATTAATCTCGTTCAGTTCCTCGTTCTTGCGCTGGAACTCGTTGTTGACGGTATAGAGTTCCTCGTTTACCGACTGTAATTCTTCGTTGGTACTCTGCATTTCCTCGTTAGAGGCCAGTAGCTCCCGGTTACTGGCCTGGAGTTCCTCGTTCGTTGCCTCTAGCTCGGTATACAGCTTCTGGGCCCGCTGCTGGCTGCGTAGCAACTCGGACTCCAGGTCGCGAATTTTATCTTTCAGTTGCCGGTCAACGGAAAATACTTCGTCGTCCACCCCCGGGGAGTAGCCTGACCCCGATTCCGTTTCCTCGTTGCTGAAGAACTCCAGCATGGCGACGGCCTGGTCCAGTTCCACGAATTCCTGGAGGCTGAACCGGACCCGAACCCATTGCGGATTATCGGGAGTTTCGGAAACGTTTATCCGCTCGAACTGCCCCGATTTGCCCGTACGCAACACGCGGTCGACGCCGGTGATGAGCAAGCTCTGCGCCTGCTCGGAGACTACGGTATGCAGGGAAAGGTGCGCGTTGAAGCGGGGCAACCGCAGAATACCGGAAAAGTCACCGCTGAGGTAAAGAATCTCGTACTGTTTGTTCACGAAAAGCGTCGCGGGGGCGAACCGCTCGGAGAGGAAACGCGCGTAGTAATCCATGGTCGATTTAGTAGATACCGGCAGTGGCCTGGCCGAAGGAAGCTCGTCCTGAAAGTCGGTGCTTTCCGGGGGAACGATCGTGAGTCCCAGGTTTCGGGCGACCCCGGTATCGAGAGAGTGCGGGATAACCTTGGTCGGGATGTCTTTGTTCCCGGTTCGCTTGCGGTACACCTTCCACCGGCGATTCACGGTCGAGAAAGCCGACTGCAACCCTCCCAGACTCTCACTGGGCCCGAGCATCATCGTACCGTTAGCATTAAGACTGAAGTAAAAGTCGCCCAGAATACGCTGTTGGGCTTCGCCGTTTACGTAAATAAGGAAGTTACGACAAGAGACAAAATCAATGCGGATGAAGGGCGGATCCTGCAGCAGGTTTTGCACGGCGAAGAGGATGCTTTCCTTGACATCGTCCCGCACCCGGAAGCCAGCATTAGTGTGGATAAAATAGCGCTGCAAGAGATCCATGGGCACGTCGGCCACGATGTTGTCGTCGTAGAGCCCGGAGGCTGCCTTAATGATGGCATTCCGGTCCACGTCGGAACCGAATATCTTGAAGCTTCGATCGAGTTCATTTTCCCGCAGATACTCCTTGATGAGTATGGCAATGGAGTACACCTCTTCGCCCGTGGAGCAAGCGGGCACCCAGATGCGGATGTCCTCGGCCTCATCCTTCGCGAAAATCTGGGGTATGACCTGGGTACGCAGCAGGGCAAAAGCTTCGGGATCGCGGTAGAAACGGGTCACCCCGATGAGGAAGCTCTGCCGGAGCGTCAGTAATTCTTCCTCATTTTCGAGCGCGTAGTCGATGTAGTCCCTCAGGTCGTCGTAGGAGCTCACCAGCATTCGCTTCTCGATGCGCCGCATGATGGTAGCGGGACGGTAGCGATTGAAATCGATGAAGGAGATTTTCTTTACCCGATTGAGTAAGGTGCGAATGATTTCGCTCTGGGTTAGTTCGTCGAGACTGCCGGTTTCCTCCGGTTCGGTCCGGGAACGCACCAAGAGTGCCAGGCGGCGGGCAAGCTCCGCCGGGGGGAGTACGATGTCGGCGAGGTGTTGCCGCAGTGCAGCGCGGGGCATGCCATCAAACTGGGCGGAGTCAGGGTGCTGCACCATCACGATACCGCCGTGGCTCTTGATCTCCTGCAATCCACGGCTTCCATCTGTGCCCATTCCGGAAAGTATAATGGCTATGGCATCCTCAGTCCGTGACTGAGCGAGGGAGAATAAAAAATCGTCGATGGGAAGGTAAGCCGCATCGCGGTCCTGCGTTCGCTGGGTGACCGTGAGGGCGTGATCTTCTACGCGCACATCTACCTCGGGCATCTTTACGTAGACCGTATCCGGTTCCGGCACCACGACCGTGTTGAGCGAAACCACCTTCAGATTGGTAGTGCGCTGCAAAATGGACGCCATGGAGCTGATATGGTCTAACGAGAGATGCTGGACTACGACATAAGCCAGACCCAGGTCCGACGGAACCGCGGAGAAGAACGCTTCAAGCGCTGGAATTCCGCCGGCGGATGCACCGATGCCGACGATTCTGACCGCCATGGTTAAGATGTTGAAGTCTGGAGTTTCTGGAAATCAGGCTAACATATGTAAACTGAAGGCCAATATAAAACTCAAAACGGATTTACCCGACCGCAGCCGGCGGCGGAGAAAAGATAGAAGGCGGATCGTAAAACGAATAACGTCAAGGTATTGCTGGGTTTGCGGCAACCGCAATGGTAACTGCTCGGGCTAAAGTAAAAGGAATAGCGCGTCGGGCAGGAGCAAGAGAACCTACCGTGCAGCTATCTCCTTTAACCAGATGGCATTCCAGCGCTGGATATGGTGGTTCCCGGCTCCGTGGGCGGAAAGAATACGCTCGCCCTGCCGGACCAGGCAGGAAATCACGTCGGATAACAGCTCGCGGTGGAGGCGCTCGAGGGCGCACTTAAAGTCGCCGTCAGCGCGTTGGAGTTCCTGACGGAAGTACACGAGCTTCTGCCGCGTACCCCACCAGGTTTTCCGCATGGTAACGCGATACTCAAGGGGGATGGGTAATTTCTCAACTAGTGCCATGGACTGCGCACTTTGCAACTCAAGGCGATGAAGATAGGCTACTGTGTTGTGCTGAAAATCTGAAGTCGTTTCACGAATACTGGACATAGGGAGGTGTATTTCGGCCCTATATCCCTACAACTTGCGTGCCATCTTTATAAGAAATTGAATTTCAGTTATTTACGCGAGAACAATGTTAACCTCAACAAGAATTTATTATATGTAGCGGCAAATCTACGGCTCGTTTATCAAACTCGATAAATTATTATGTTTGATAAAGACTAGATTGTCCGCCGCGGTTGGGTTTCGCTGAGGTCGGTCGACTGAATTAATCGCTGCACACGTTTGGCCTGCTCCTGGATCTCCCGGGCCC
This sequence comes from Lewinella sp. IMCC34183, assembly GCF_003390915.1. GTDB lineage: Bacteria > Bacteroidota > Bacteroidia > Chitinophagales > Saprospiraceae > Neolewinella. Next base: position 1,070,248 of record NZ_QMEM01000001.1, read on the forward strand.
GCGCCCGGTATTGGCTGGCCACCAGGCCATCGCCATCGTCCATCTGATCGGCCAGGTGCTCAAGTACCAGGCGGCTTTCCTCCAGTCCGCGCATCACTTCCCACATGCTCTTTTCCACGTTGACCGTTACGCTGGCCAGCAGGGACTCCGCCGTATGGGCGTGACCGGTATGGCAGCGGTACCGAACAAGCTTGCCTTCCTCAAATTCCGTGAGTGCTCCGTGGCACTCCGGACAAGTCAGTGGCGAGGGGGTTCCCTGTTCTAAAATTCCCATTTCCAGTCCATTTTTACCCTTTGCGATGGAAAGTTCTATTTCCAGGAGCTCCCGATTCTTTACGCCACGACCGTTAAGGGCCGTGTTCAGCCGTTGGTGACAGAGCTGGTCCAGCAGGGGGCCCATATCACCCGCCCGGCGAATGTAATCTACTTCCGTATACTTCATCACTCCCTCCGGCATATCGGAAAACATAGCTTCCTCGGGATCCTGCACGATCGCCAGCCCTCCGAACCGTTTGATGGTCCACATCCCCGAGGTTCCGTCGTTCAGCGCGCCACTCAGCACGATGCCTATCGTACGCTGACGGTAGGCATGCGCGGCCGAGCGAAACAACGTATCCACGGCGGGCCGGAAGCGGTTTTCCCGTGGGCCGCGCGTAATCAGCACCCGATCGCCCTCCACCAGCAGATGATGGTCCGGCGGTGCAATGTACATGCGTCCGGGCCGGAGTGCCTCCCCGTCCTCACCTCTCCGCACCTCGAATTTGGTGTGGCCCTGAAGGATCGTATCGAGGCGGCTGCGGGCGTAGGCGGGAATGTGCTGAACGATGCAAATGGCGGCGGGTAGATCCTCGGGCACCCCCCGGACGAACTCGACCAGGGCTTCGACGCCCCCGGCTGAGGCGCCCACAACGATTACGTTGCGATAATCTGGTGACAAGGAGGACATATGGGTGAGTTAGGCAACTAGACACGAAAGTCCCAAAATACAAACAAATAGCAACGTTCGGGGGGCATAGCCCCGTTACCTTCGTCTTGTTTCCTCCCTACGTGCCCCAAACTACCTGTATGACCGTTGCCGAAATCGTGCTTTTCCCCGTGCGGGTCCGGCTGGTGAAGCCATTTGTTATCTCCCTGGGACCGCTGACCCACGCCGAAAACCTGTTCGTCCGGGTGCGTACGGACGACGGACGTACCGGCTGGGGAGAGGCCAGCCCCTTCCCAACTATCCACGGCGAAACCCTGGACGGTGCCATCGCCACCGGTCGGTACCTGGGCAGCCTGCTTCTAGGTACGCCAGCCGACGACGCACCCGCGTACACCGCCCGCATGAACCGGGCACTGCACGGAAATTTCGCGATCAAGTCGGCCTTCGATATAGCGCTCCACGACCTGACCGCCCAGGCGGCGGAGCTGCCCCTGTACCGCTATCTCGGGGGAAAGGAACCCCGCCCCCTGCATACGGACTATACGGTAAGCCTCGGCACCGCCTCCGAGATGGCGGCCGATGCCCTGACCATCGTCGAGCGGGGATTTCCGGTCATCAAGGTGAAGCTCGGCGACGGGGCCGCGCGCGACATCGACCGGGTGAGCGCTATCGTCGGGGCCGTGGGTGACGATGTGCCACTGCGGCTCGATGCCAACCAGGGCTGGAGTTTTGAGGAAGCCGTGACGGCCCTGCGGGGGCTGGCCCGCTTCAACGTGCAGCACTGCGAAGCCCCCATCGACCGCTACGAATGGACGCGGCTGCCCGAGCTGCGCCGCCATAGCCCGATCCCGCTGATGGCCGACGAAAGCTGCTGGAACGAGCAGGATGCGCGCCGCCTGCTGGCCATCGGCGCCGTCGACCGGATCAACATCAAGCTGAGCAAGTCTGGCGGTCTCCACGTAGCCCGCAAGATCATCGACACCACGGACGTACCGCTCCAGGTGGGCGGCTTTCTGGAATCGCGCCTCGGCTTCACCGCCGCCGCCCACCTGGCCCTCAGCAGTGCGCGGGTGGCGTTTTGCGATTTCGACACTCCACTGATGCAGACCGAGGACCCCGTGGAGGGAGGGATCACCTACGGGCCGGGTGGGTTGGTGACCGTTCCGGATAGCCCGGGGCTGGGCGCCCGGCTGCGCCCGGAATATCAATTACCTTCGTCCGCCATAACCATTACACCATGAGTACCCGCCAGGAAAAAGACAGTATCGGATACGTAGACGTACCCGCCGAGCGCTACTGGGGCGCCCAGACCCAGCGCAGCTTCACCAATTTCGAGATCGGAGGCCAGCAAATGCCCGTGGAAGTCATCCGCGCCTTCGCCGTACTGAAGAAGGCCGCCGCCCGGACCAACGTGGCCCTGGGCGTGCTGGACGAAAAGAAATCGGACCTCATCGGCCGGGTCGCCGACGAGATCCTGGACGGCAAGCTAGACGATGAGTTTCCGCTCGTGGTCTGGCAGACCGGCTCCGGCACCCAGTCCAACATGAACGTCAATGAAGTCATCGCCAACCGCGGCCACGTGCTGCAGGGCGGAAAGCTCGACGACGCGGACAAGGCGCTCCACCCCAACGACGACGTCAACAAGAGCCAGTCGAGCAACGACACCTTCCCCACGGCCATGCACATTGCCGCCTACCGCATCCTGGTAGAGAACACGATCCCGGGCGTGGAGCAACTGCGCGACACCCTGCGCGCCAAGTCGGAGGAAATGATGGACGTGGTCAAGATCGGCCGCACCCACTTCATGGACGCGACCCCGCTCACGCTGGGCCAGGAATTCAGCGGCTACGTCAGCCAGCTGGACCACGGCCTCCGCGCCCTCCGGAACACCCTCGATCACCTGGCCGAACTGGCCCTGGGTGGGACCGCCGTCGGTACGGGCCTCAACGCCCCCGACGGCTATGCGGAGCAGGTGGCGCAGGAAATCGCCGACCTGACCGGACTGCCCTTCCGCACCGCGGAAAACAAGTTCGAAGCCCTGGCCGCCCACGATGCCATCGTCGAGGCCCACGGTGCCTTGAAAACACTGGCCGCCAGCCTTACCAAGGTCGGCAACGACGTGCGTATGCTGTCGAGCGGCCCCCGCTCCGGCATCGGGGAGATCATCATCCCCGCCAACGAGCCCGGCAGCAGCATTATGCCCGGCAAGGTAAATCCCACCCAAAGCGAAGCCCTCACCATGGCCATGGCGCAGGTAATGGGTAACGACGTCGCCATCAATATCGGGGGCATGACGGGACAGTTTGAGCTGAACGTCTTCAAGCCGTTAATGATCTACAACTTTCTGATGAGCGCCCGGCTGATCGGTGACGCCAGCCGCAGCTTCGAGCAGAACTGCGCCGCCGGCATCGAACCCAACCGCGGACGGATCCGCGAGCACCTGAACAACAGCCTGATGCTCGTCACCGCCCTCAATACCAAGATCGGCTACGACAAAGCCGCAAGTATTGCCAAGAAAGCCTACGCCGAGGAAACCACCCTGAAAGCAGCCGCGTTGGACCTGGGCTACCTCACCGCGGAGGAATTTGACGAGTGGGTTCGTCCGGAGGAAATGATTTAGTTCTGTAGTTCTGTAGTTCTGTAGTACCGATGATAACCAGCAACCCGCAACCAGCTAACCAGCAACCAGCAACCAGCAACCCGCAACCCGCAACCCGCAACCCGCAACCAGCCAACCCGCTAAATGTCCTTCCTTTTTCCTTCCTTCCTCTGGGCCCTGGGGCTGATCGCCATACCGGTGATCATCCACCTGTTCTATTTCCGGCGGTTCAAAAAGGTGTACTTCAGCAACGTCCGCTTTCTGCGGGAGGTGAAGGAGGAAACGAGCATGCGCAGCCGGCTACGGAACCTGCTGGTGCTGCTGCTGCGCTGCCTGGCCGTTGCGGCACTAGTGCTGGCCTTCGCTCAGCCTTTCCTGCCGGTGGAGGACGATGCCCTGCAGGGTCGCAAGGCGGTAAGTATCTACATCGACAACAGCTTTAGCATGGCCGCAGAGAGCGACCGGGCCCCGCTCCTGCAGGTAGCCCGCGACCGCGCCCGGGCCATCGTGGAGGCGTACGCGCCCGACGACCGGTTCCAGGTGCTTACCAACGCCTTCCGCGGCGGCGCCCAGCGCCTAATCGGCCGGGACGAGGCCCTGGACGCCATCGAGGAAGTGCGCGTAGGCCCGGAGAGCCGCCGCCTGTCCCGCGTGCTGGCCCGGCAAACCTCGGCCCTGACTACGGAGACGATCGACAACCGCATCGCGTACCTGATCTCCGATTTTCAGCGCAACGTGACCGACTTCACAGCGCCGGACACCAACGTGCAGGTAAACCTGGTGCCGCTGGCCGCCGTGCAGGAGCGAAACGTGGCCATCGATTCGGCCTGGTTCGACGCACCCGTACCCCAGCTCAACCAGAATAACCTGCTGCTCGTACGCGTGCGGAACTTCGGAGACCAGGCCGCGGATAATGTCCGGCTGAGCCTGGTGTACGACGGACAGACCAAGCCGGTTGGCACCCTGGCCGTGCCGGCGCGCGGCGCGGTCGTCGACAGCGTGTTCCTGAACATCAACCAGGGCGGCGCCGGTACGGCCCAACTCACCATCACGGACTACCCCGTGGAGTTCGACGATACCTACTACCTCTCCTTCCAGACCACCGACCGGGTGCGCGCCCTGCAGATCGACGGGGACGGGCGTTTCGACCGCAACCTGACCGCCGCCCTGGACCTGAACGTTTTCGATCCCACCCGGGTCACGGCCCAGGCCATCGACTACGGCAGCCTCGGCAGTTACGAGCTGGTCATTCTTACCGACCTGGCCAGCATCGGCACGGGCCTGGCCGAACAACTAAGGCAGTACGTGCGGGGCGGCGGTAACCTGCTGGTCTTTCCGCCCGCCGGAGCCGACCTCAGCAGCTACAATGCCTTCCTGCGTCCGCTGCCGGCCGACGAGCTGGGGGCCTACCAGGAGCAACAGCGCGAGGTAAGCGGACTCAACGATGAGGAGTTTGTATTCAGCGGCGTGTTCGAGAACCGCCGAGCCGCCCTGAACCTCCCCACTACCGCCGGCAACTATCCCCTGACCCGCTACGGCGGTCGCGGCCAGGAAAGCCTGCTAACCTACCGCGACGGCAGTACCGCCCTGGCAAAATTCGCGGCCGGCGGCGGTAACCTGTACCTGAGCGCCGCCCCCCTCGATCCTGCGGTCAGCGACCTGTCACGTAACGCCGAGGTATTCATCCCGATGCTCTACAAAATGGGGATCAGCAGCGGTCGCCGCCGGCCCGCCGCCTACACCATCGGACGCGACGAGGTGATCGAGACCAGCCGCCGGCAGGCGGGTGCCGACATCGTGTACAAGCTGCGCGGACCCGGCGGGGAGTTTATCCCCGAACAACGTGCGCTCGGGAACCGCGTGGCCCTCGGCCTCGGTGCCCAGGTACCGGAGGCGGGCGTCTATGACCTTATCATCGACGAGGAGCGGGTCGACGCTTTCGCCTTCAACTACGACCGGGCGGAATCCGACCTCACCTATACCTCCGCCACCGAGCTGGCCGACCTGCCGGACTACACCGTACTGGAAACCGACAACCCGGCGGCCCTGGTGGAGGACGTGCGCGCCCGCAACGAGGGCCGGCCCCTCTGGCGCTACTTCATCTGGATGGCCCTGCTCTGCTTACTGGGCGAAGCCCTGGTCCTGCGGCTCTGGTCCGTATAAGGGACGGCCGGATACGCCGGTCCCTAATTCCGCCCGCTTTGATACCTTTGCCCGCCTATGCTGCTTCGCTCCGTGACGATCACCGACCCTACCAGTCCCCACCACGGGCAGACCCGTGACGTGCGCGTGACCGCCGGCACCATCGCGGCCATCTCGGAAGGCCTGCCGCCCGAAGAGGGCGAGCGGGTATTCGAGGGGAAAAACGTCCGCCTCTCGCCCGGTTTCGTAGACATCGGCGCCTACCTGGGTGACCCGGGGCATGAAGAACGCGAAGACATCCGCAGCCTGACCGCCGCCGCCCAGGCCGGCGGTTACGTGGCCGTGGCCGTCCTGCCCAATACCGACCCCGTGCGCCAGTCCGTAGCGGACATGGCCTACCTCGATACCCATAACCGCGGCGGCGCGGTGGACCTGTTGCCCCTGGCCGCACTCAGCCGCGACGCCGCCGGACGCGACCTCACGGAGATGATGGAACTGGACTCCGCCGGCGCCGTGGGCTTCACCGACGGACCGGGACACCCGGCCTCCGGCAGCCTGCTGCGGCGGGGACTCGAGTACGCCCGCTCCTTCGGGGGGCTCGTGCTGGAAACCCCCTACGACTCCGAGCTCGCCGAGGATGGGCAGATCCACGAGGGCAGCATCAGCGTGCAGCTGGGCCTGCGGGGGATCCCTACCCTCTGCGAAACGATCCCGCTGCGCCGCAACCTCTCGCTGCTGGAATATACCGGCGGGCGCATGGCGGTACACCTCTTGTCCTCCGCCGAGGGGCTGTCCCTCGTCCGCGAGTACGCCGAAAGCTGCCCCGGCCTGGCGGGCTGTACGGTGGGCGCGCATCACCTCTGCTTCACCGACGGGGAGCTGGCGGGGTTTGATCCCAACTTCAAGATACTCCCGCCGCTGCGGGGTACCGCCGACCGCGACGCCCTCCGCATGGGCCTGGAAGAGGGGACCATCACGGCCATCGTGAGCCACCACCGCGCGCGCCACGGGGAAGAAAAAGACCTGGAATTTAGCTACGCCGCCTTCGGTGCCCGGGGGCTGGAAACCGCCCTGCGGCAGCAGCTCACCTGGGCGACCCGCCCCGAACAGCTCGACGCCGTCATTCGGGCGCTGACCGCGGGCCCCCGGCAGCTCCTCGGCATGGAGCCGGTCGTCGTTCGGGAAGGAGCCCCGGCCCGGCTGACCCTCTTTACCACTGCCGGGGAGTCGGAGATCACCGTCGCCGACCTGCGTGGCAAGACCACCAACAGCCCCCTGCTCGGGCACTCCCTGCCCGGGCGCGTCCTGGGTACGGTAAACCACGACCGGCTATGGACATCAGCGTAGTCGTCCCCCTCTATAACGAAGAAGAATCCCTGGGGGAACTCACCGACTGGATCGGCCGCGTGATGCGCGAAAACGGCTTCTCCTACGAAGTGTGGCTGGTCGACGACGGCAGCACCGACGACAGCTGGCGGATCGTGCAGCAACTCGCCGCCGCCAATGCCTGCCTGAAGGGTATCCGCTTTCAGCGCAATTACGGCAAAAGCCCGGCCCTGAACGTCGGATTCCAGCACGCTACCGGAGACGTGATCATCACGATGGATGCCGACCTCCAGGATAGCCCCGACGAGATCCCCGCCCTCTACCGCATGATCATGGACGAGGGCTACGACGTGGTATCCGGCTGGAAGAAGGAACGGCAGGACCCGCTCGGAAAAACCATCCCCTCCCGCTTCTTCAACCAGGTCACGCGGCTGGTCAGCGGCATTCAGCTGCACGACTTCAACTGCGGGCTCAAGAGCTACCGCCACCAGGTAATCAAGTCGATCGAGGTATACGGCGACATGCACCGCCACATGCCTCTGTTGGCCAAGTGGGCCGGCTTCCGAAAGATCGGGGAGAAGGTAGTGGAGCACCGGCCGCGCAAGTACGGCAGCTCCAAGTTCGGGCTCTCGCGGCTGGTCACGGGTTTTCTCGACCTGCTGACGCTCATGTTCGTGGGCAAGTTTGGCAAGCGGCCCATGCACCTCTTCGGTACCCTGGGCACGCTGATGTTCCTGATCGGCTTCGTGGCGTCCATCGTGATCGGTACCAAGAAGATCTACGCCCTGGCCAACAATATGCCGGGCATACTGGTCACCGACAACCCGTGGTTCTACATCAGCCTCACGACCATGGTACTGGGAACCATCCTCTTCGTGACCGGCTTTCTGGCCGAGCTGGTGGCCCGCTCCAACCCCGACCGCAACCACTACCTGGTAAAAGAGATCCTGGATGCTTGAGGTATACGACGACGCCTACTTCATGCGGCAGGCCCTGGGACAGGCCCGGCTGGCCGCCGCCATGGGGGAAATCCCCGTCGGGGCCGTTGTCGTCTCCCACGGGCGCATCATCGCCCGCGGCCACAACGAGACCGAGCGGCTGAGCGACGTCACCGCCCACGCCGAGATCATCGCCCTGACCGCCGCCGCCAACCACCTGGGCGACAAGTACCTGCTGGACTGCACCCTCTACGTGACCCTGGAGCCCTGCCCCATGTGCGCCGGGGCGTTGGCGTGGGCGCAGACCGCCCGCATCGTGTACGGCGCCAGCGACGACAAGCGGGGCTTCATGCGATTCGGGCGCGAGCTGCTCCACCCCAAGACGCGCCTGGAATTCGGCATCCTCCACGACGAGTGCGCCGAGCTCATGACAAGCTTCTTTCAGCAGCGCCGTTAAACTTGGCTTAAACCGGATTTTCACCGCACCCGCGGCCGCGCCGACCCCGTTCTTAGGCCTTACATACCCCGGCATCCATGTTACGTTTCCTCCCCCTGCTAGTTACTGTCTTTATGCTTACCGGCTGCGGCCCCCGGCTGCGCCCGTTCACCCAGCAGCTGGTCGAGGAGCAGCAGTGGGAGGAGGCCGACCTGCGGCGCATTCAGTTCTACCTGTCCGAAGACGTGGTGCTGCAGCGCGAACTGCGCAGCGGGAGCTCCCAGATCCGCAACGGTACGGTCAAGGTCATCAACGGCCGCGAGGTGGAGCAGGTCGTCTTCCGCCGCAATACGCCGGGGGTATTCACATTCAGCCCCAAGAGCCAGCGGGTGGCCGTTTCCTTCGAGGACGACGACCAGAACTTCCTGGTTTTCGGCCCCAACCCGAAAAACGGCGACCGCTACACGCTGCTGGCCAGCGACTGGGACCGCAACAGCGGCACCGTCAACTACGCCGGGCGGGAGTGGCGCGTATCGAGCGCCGATGCCTTCGCCAACCTGATGATCAGCCTGAAACGGATTCGCGACGAGGACACCCGCGGCCGTGTGGTACGGGGCCGCCGCCTTTAGTCGCGGAGAAAATCGCGGGCGATCAGCTCGGCCTCGGCCAGTGCCGTATCCAGGTCGTCGTTGACGAGTACCCGGTCGAAGCGATTGGCGTAGGCCAGCTCCTCCCCCGCCCGGGCGATGCGTACGCGCAAACTCTCGTCGTCCTCGGTGGAGCGGTCGCGCAGGCGCTGAAACAGCACGTCCTCGGAGGGCGGCGCGACAAAGATGGCCAGGCTGTCCTCGGGGTAGTATTCCTTGATGTTCGTGGCGCCCTTCACCTCGATATCGAAGACGACGGTGCGCCCCTGCTTCCGGATACGCTGTACCTCCTCGTGGAGGGTGCCGTAGAAGCGGCCGGGGTACACCTCCTCGTATTCGACGAAGGCGCCGGCGGCCACCCGGTCCAGGAATTCCCGGTTGCTCAGGAAATGGTAGTCGACCCCGTCGACCTCGCCGGGTCGCGGGGGGCGGGTCGTGGCCGATACGGAGAACGCCAGCTCACCGAAGGTGCGCAGCAGGTGGCGCACGATGGTCGTCTTGCCGGCGCCCGAGGGGGCCGTGAGGATGAGGAGTTTTCCGTGGGCGGGTTCAGGCGACATTGGCAAGCTGTTCTTTGATCATTTCCAGCTGTTCCTTCATATTGACGACAAGCTTCTGCAGGTCGGCGGAATACGACTTGGCCCCCAGCGTATTGATCTCGCGGCCGATCTCCTGGCTGATGAAGACGAGCTTGCGCCCTTTCACTTCGTCGTCGTTGGAGAGAATCTCCAGGAAGTACTCGCAGTTCTGGGAGAGGCGCACCTTTTCCTCGTTGATGTCCATTTTCTCGAGGTAGAAGAGGACTTCCTGCTCGTAGCGGTTCTTGTCGACGTTCTGCCGGCCGAGGTACTCGGCCAGGTGGCGCTCCATGCGGTTGCGGACGCCCTCGATACGCTGCTCGGAGTAATCGTCTACCCGTTCGAGCAGCTCCAGGATGGCGCCGACGCCGGTGCGGAGGTCTTCGGCCAGGGCGGCACCTTCCTGGTTGCGGTAGGCGTGCAGGCGGGACAGGGCATCGTTCACTACCGCCTGAATGTTCTCCCAGTCGCCGGGCCCGAGTTCGGCCAATCCGGATTCGATGATGCCGGGGGTCCGCAGCAGGGCCGGGACGAGGCCGTCCATGGTGTGCTCGGGCAGGGGCCGCTTGCCGTGGTCGTTGAGGCGAAAGTAGACGTCGTGGCTGATGGCGGAGAGCAGGGGCAGGTCGACGCGCACCTTGCCGGTGCCGGCCTCGTCGGTCATCTCGAGGGACATCTCCAGTTTGCCGCGCTTGGTTTCGGCGAGTACGTGCTTGCGCAATTCGAGTTCGCGGGCCTGCAGGTTGAGGTTGGAGCGCAGGCGCAGGTCGGACTGCTTGCTGTTGAGCCCGCGCAGCTCGGCGGTATAGGTTTTACCACCGTCGGTACGGACGGCGCGACCGTAACCGGTCATGGAAAGGAGCATGGTAGGGGTGTTGGTGCGCGGCGAAGATAACGGGAATTGCTTAGGGGGCCTCCCGGGGCCGGGGCGGGCACCTTAAAGGGAAGGAATTAATTCCTAAGTACTTGATAACAAAAGAAATAGTGTTGTTCGTTGGGTTAAAGCGGGTAAAAAGCAGATATTTGCACCGCTTTTTAGAACCCACGCTACGGGACAAAAAATACAGAATGAGAAAAGCTGACTTAGTGGCAAATATTGCCGACAAGACGGGCATCGCGAAGGTCGATGTACTGGTATCCCTGGAGAGCTTCTTTAAGGAAGTGAAGGGCAGCCTGGCCGAGGGCGAGAACGTTTACATCCGTGGCTTCGGCTCTTTTGTAGTCAAGAAGCGGGCCAAGAAGATCGGCCGTCACATCCAGAAGAACAAGGCCATCGAGATCCCCGAACACTACATCCCCGCCTTCAAGCCCGCGAAGATCTTCGTGGAGCAGGTAAAGGACAAGGTCTCCAGCCTGCCCGACGAAGACGACAACGACCTCGACTAGGTGAGAAAGACACAGTGGATCGCCGCCGGCCTGGCCTTCGTGCTCGTGCTGCTGACGTACTGGGGATGCCCCGTACGCCCCCCGGAGCTGGACGAAGGCTTTGCCGAACGGCCCCTGCAGGCCACCGGCCTGCAGTCCCTGGTCCGGGAGGCGCACGGCGCCCTAACGCCCGCCCAGGCGGCCACCGTGTCGACCCTCGAGGAACGCCTGCAATCACAGCAGGACGACAGCGCCCGCGTCGAGCTGCTAGAGCAACTGGCCAGCCAGTGGTACACCGCCGGCCAGCCCGGCATCTCCGGTGCCTACGCCCAGCAGATCGCCGAGATCCGCAATACGGAGGAGGCCTGGTCGATCGCCGCCACCACCTTTAGCCTGTGCCTCCGCCGGGAGGAACTGCCCGACAAGACCCGCCAATTCTGCGCGCTGGGGGCCGAGAGCGCCTACCAGGCCGCCATCAGCCTGAACCCGGCCAACGCGGAGAACCGGATCAACCTGGCCGTCACCTATACCGATAATCCCCCGCCCGACAACCCCATGAAGGGCATCCTGATGCTGCGGGAGCTCGAACAGCAGTACCCCGACGAACCCCGGGTGTACATCACCCTGGCCCAGCTCGCCATCCGTACCAACCAGCTCGACCGCGCCGCGGAGCGCCTGCTCACGGCCGACCGGCTGGACCCCGGCAACCCCGACGTGGTATGCCCCCTGGCCCGGGTCTTCGAGAACCTGGGACGGGCCGGAGAGGCCGATATTTACGCACGAAAGTGCTCGGAACTGCTCGAGAGTGCCGGCCGGTAGGGTTTGCTAAGGGGAATATCCTTACCTTCGCGGTTCGCTTTTCGCCGCCGGCGGATTGCACACAACTAATCAGGCTCCCCGTTTGTAGTAATAGGGAGTTTTATAACCACAATTTCTAACAAAAAACCTACCCGATATGCCGTGTGGAAAGAAGCGGAAGCGTCATAAGATTGCTACCCACAAACGGAAGAAGCGCCTGCGCAAGAACCGTCACAAGAAGAAGAACCGCTAGTATTCGCTAGCACCATACCTGACGGCCGGTGCACGGGTCTTTCCCGTGTGCCGGCCGTGACCGGTGTATACGCCCGCCCCGGCATGCGTTCGCCCCGCTCACGCGTTTTTTACGGGCACTACCGCCCCCGTTACGTCCTCCTTGCCTAACGGTCCCCTTTAGTTGTAGCATCGGCCGCCCTTACCGCCCCGCTGCCACCGCCAAGAAATTTTCCGCCACCTGTCGCGATATGCGTACGGCGGACCTGCCCCGGACCCTTTCCCGTTTGACGTACGTTTTACTCGCCTGAAACGGTCCGAATCCAAGCCTGCGGCCGGCCCCACTAGCCACCCTAGGTATGCCTTAGTTTAATCGATGCACGCGCATCCCTCCGACCCGGAACCCGGCGGAGGGTATTTGTGTATCCACCCAACCCTACTGTATAGTGGAAAAAGCAATGATCGTCTCGAGTACGGGCAAAGAAGTAGAAGTTGCCCTGCTGGAAGACGGAAAACTGGTGGAGATCCACCGCCAGCGGTCCACTGATCAATTCACCGTCGGGGATGTATTCCTCGGCCGCGTGAAGCGTGTGACCGCCCCCCTCAACGCCGCCTTCGTAGATATCGGCCACAAAAAAGACGCTTTCCTGCACTACACCGACCTGGGACCCAAGGTGCGCACCCTGCAGAAATACGCCGACAACGCCGTCAAGGGAAAGCTTCCCACGGCCAAGCTCGATCAGGTAAAATTCGAGCCGGAGATCGTCAAGACCGGCAAGATCGACGACGTATTCACCAAGAAGCAGGTCGTACTCACCCAGGTCCTCAAGGAGCCCATCAGCACCAAGGGACCCCGGCTGAGCTGCGAGATCACCATCCCGGGCCGCTACCTGGTCATCACCCCCTTCAGCGAGACGGTGGCCGTATCCAAAAAGATCAGCACCAGCGAGGAACGTAAACGCCTGCAACTACTCGTCGAGAGCATCCGGCCGACCAATTTCGGCGTCATCGTCCGTACCGCCGCCGAAGGCAAGGGCGTAGGCGAACTCCTCGAAGAGGTCAACGCCCTGGTGGAAAAATGGCAGACGATCGTAGACAGCGCCAAAGGAGCCACGCCCCCGGCCAAGTTGCTGAGCGAGGTCGACAAGACCACCGGTCTGCTGCGCGACCTTCTGACGCCCGATTTCACCAAGATCGTCGTCGACGACAAGGAACTTTACGATACCATCAAGGAATACGTGAAGGATATCGCCAAGGACCGCCCCAACCTGGTGCAGTTCCACAAGGCCAGCCGCCCCATCTTCGATGCCCACGGCGTCACCAAGCAGATCAAGAGCAGCTTCGGCAAAACGGCGACCATGGCCAGCGGGGCCTACGTCGTCATCGAGCATACCGAGGCGATGCATACCATCGACGTCAACAGCGGCAACAAGATGCCGAGCCAGAACCAGGCGGAGGCCGTCCTGAAGATCAACCTGGAAGCCGCCGAAGAGATCGCCCGCCAGCTCCGGCTGCGCGACATCGGCGGTATCATCGTGATCGACTTCATCGATATGCGCGACGCCGAGCACCGCAAGAAGCTGGCCCAGACGATGCGCAACGCGATGAAGAACGACCGCGCGCAGCACACCATCCTCCCCTTGAGCAAGTTCGGCCTGATGCAGATCACGCGGCAACGCGTCCGCCCCGAGGTGAAGATCACCACCGCCGAAAAGTGCCCCACCTGCAACGGTACCGGCAAGGTGAACGCGACCATCCTGCTCACCGACGAGATCGAGCGCGACCTGAACTTTATCATGGAAGCCCGGCCCAAGGCCAAGCTGAAACTGAAGGTACACCCCTACATTTCCGCCTACCTGAAGCGGGGCCTGCCCAGCGCCCAGATGAAGTGGTACATGAAGCACTACCGCTGGCTGGACATTCAGTCCGACAACGACTTCCCCATCACGACCTTCAAGTTCTTCGACAGCAAGGACGACGAGATCAAGCTGCAGAACTAGCATTGGCGTGTAGCAAAAGCATGTAGGGGGTAGGCCGGAAAGCGGGCCTACCCCCTACTTGCTACAGGATATTAACTGTCTACAAGTTACGCTTGGCCAGCTCGTCCCGGATCTGCAGAAGGATGTCCTTTTCCGAGGGGCCGGGATCGGGCTTGGGGGCCTCGGGCTTGGGCTTCACCGTCAACCGGTTGTAGTACCGCAGGATGAGAAATATTACCCAGGCGATGATCAGGAAATTAATGATCCGCTGGATGAAGATGCCGTAGCGAATGGCCGCACCTTCCTCTACCACGTTGCCGTCGGCGTCCACCACCGTGTCGGAGAGGGGGATAGTGAGCTCGGAGAAATCCACTCCGCCCAGCAACTGGCCTATGGGCGGCATCAGGATGTCGTTAGTGAGGGAGGTCACGATCGCCCCGAAGGCCCCGGCGATGATGACGGCGGTCGCCAATTCGAGAACATTGCCCTTCATGATGAAGGCCCGAAATTCCTTTAACATAATTGCGAGAGTTGCCCGCTCCAGCGAAAGTAGCCGGACGGTGGTGAATGTTCCCACAATATAATTACGTTACCGAAGCCGGTCCGCGCTGCGTACCAACTTTTCATCCTTCTGGATGTAGCGCGCCGCGAGGACGGCAAAGATCATGGCCAGCACCGGCAGGACGATGCCGAAATCGGCGGAAGCCTGGGCCGTACCGACCGCACCGGAATAAAGGACGCCCCCGAAGGTTACGTAAGCGATGGTTATGATGAGCGCCACGCGCGCCAGGATGGTCTGGAGCCGGCGGTTACGGAACAGAAAGATCCCTGCCAGCAGCAGCAGTCCGGCGGCCACCACGCCGCCGATCAGGATCGGGCTGTCGAAAATATTGAACTGGGCATCGCTGAAGACCTCGCTACCCGGAACGGGGGTGGGCGTTTCGGCGGCGTCGGTTCCGAACTGGCCGAAGGAGCAGAGCGCGCCGAGGGCGAGGAAGACGGACTGGATGCGTTGGATCATGGGGCACAGGGGTTGGGGCGCGCAAAGGTAGGAAGCCGCAACGAGGATCGGGCCCCGCAGGGGCTATTGTACCTTTACGGTATGCCCTACCGTCTTGCCACCGTCCTGCTACTCTGCGCCGTCTGCCACGCCTGCATCCCGCCGTCCGGCCCCGCCGAGGATACCGCCGTTACGACGGACCTGGCCGATTCCCTGGTGCAGCGGGTATATGACCTGCAGAACCACCGGGCCGAAGACAGTCTGGCAGCCTACCTGGCGCACGACCGGACCGACCTGCGCTTTCTGGCCGCGAGGGGACTGGGCAGCTTCCCTACCCTTTCCGACCGGACCGTGGATACCCTGCTGTCGCGCCTCGACGATCCCGCCGTGGCGGTGCGGACGCAGGTCGCATACGCCCTCGGTCAGACCGGCCGCCCCGAACTCGCCGGTGCGCTCACGGCGGCCTTCGACCGCACGGGGGCCTATCCCGACTTTGACGCCGCGGTACTGCAGGCGACGGGGCGCACCGGCGACCTTACCCGCCTAGAGCAGCTGGCGGGTGCCGCTACCTATACGGCCACCGACACCGTCCTGCAGGCGGGGCAGCGGTGGGGGCTGTACTACGGCGCCCTGCGCGGGGTCCGCACAAAACGCGGTGACGACCTGATGCTGGCCACGGTGCTCGATCCCGGGCTACCGGCGGAGGTGCGTCACCCCGCGGCCCACTACCTCTACCGCATCGACTTCCCGGTTGATACGGCGGCGGAGCGCAGGTTGCGGCAGCAGCTCCGGGCCGAAGAGGATCCGGTGGTGGCGATGGGCCTGATACGTAGCCTCGGCCGGACAGGTTTGCCGCCGGCGCGGGTCGCCCTGCTGGCCTACTACGAGAGCAGCGAGGACTGGCGCACGCGGGTGGAGGTCCTGCGCGCCTTTGCCGGTTTCGAATACGCGGCCGTACGGGAGTCGGTCGTCGAGGCCCTGCGCGATCCCCACCCGCTGGTGGCGCGCACCGCCACCGACTACCTGATCGAGCACGGGACTGCCGCTGACGCGCCACTTTATCTCCAGCTGGCGGAGGACGACCTGCCCCCGGAACTAAGGATCGAACTTTACCGGGCGGCCAACCGCCACCTGTCTCCCTTCCTGACCGATTACCGGGACCGCATCATCGCGAACCTGCAGACCACCTACGCCGAAGACACCGACCCGTACCACCGCGCGGCGGCCCTGCGGGCCATGGGAGAATTTCCCTGGATGTACCGCATCCTCGCGGAGCACTACCGGGATACCGATTCCCCGGTGGTACGCACGGCGGTAGCGGAAACCCTGCAGTCCATCAGCGAGCGGGAGGACTTCGAGGACTTCTTCCGGGGCAGCGCGGGCCGGGTACGGACGGATCTGGCAGAACTACTGCGCGAGCTGATCGAATCCGGCGAGGCCGGTCCGGCCTACCACGCCGGTCTGGCCCTGGCGACCTCCCCCGGGGCCTACCGGGCCGCGTTCCCGGAGGTGGCCTGGCTAGATAGCGCGCTGGCGCGCCTCGAGCTGCCCCGGCAGATCGAGACGTACCGGGAAGTACTGGCGGCCCGGAACACCCTGGCGGAAACGCAGGTACCGGAACCGCCGGCCACCGCGGCGGGGGCGCGGGAGATCGACTGGGATCGCTTGGCGGACGGGCCCGCCCCCGCCGCCCGCATCCGTACCGGGGAGGGGGTGATCCGCATCCGGCTGTGGCCCGACGTTGCTCCAGCCACGGTGTCCAGTTTTCTGAAGCTTGCGAAACGCGGCTACTACGACGGTAAGGTGTTTCACCGGGTGGTGCCCAATTTCGTGGCTCAGGGGGGCGGACCGCGGGGCGACGGTTTCGGATCGGAAAACTTCATCGTACGCACCGAGACCCCGCCGCTACACTGGGACCGCGCCGGCCTGGTAGGAATGGCCAGTGCCGGGAAGGATACGGAGGGCGTGCAGTTCTTCATCACTCACCGTCCGACCCCGCACCTGGACGGAAACTACACCATCTTCGGCGAGGTTATGGAGGGGCAGGATGTCGTCGACCGGCTGGTGCCGGGTAGTCGGATCCTGCAGATTACCACGGAATGAGCAAGCCCATGGCCGCTACCCAAAACCACTTGTGGGACCTTTCGCCAACGGAGGCCGTACAGCTGCAGCGCGAGCTGCGCGAGCGTATCGTGCTACAGCCGCTGCCGGGACCGGTCCACCGGATCGGGGGCGCGGACATCTCCTTCAATCTCTACTCGGACGTGTTCTACGCCGCCATCGTGGTGCTGGACTACGCTACGCTGGAGGTGGTGGAATCGGCCTACCACACCGAGACGGTAACCTTTCCCTACGTGCCCGGCCTGCTCTCCTTCCGGGAGATCCCCACCCTGCTTAAGGCGTGGGAGAAGTTGTCGACGAAGCCCGACGTGACCATGGTCGACGGCCACGGCATCGCGCATCCGCGCCGCATGGGCATCGCCACCCACTTCGGCCTGGCGACCGATTCCCCTACCCTGGGTTGCGCCAAGAAGATCCTATCGGGCAAGTACGCGGAACCCGGGGCGGAACCCGGCGCGACCACCCCGATCACCGATCACGGGGAAACGATCGGCTACGCGGTACGGGCCAAGGCACGGACCAACCCGATCTTCGTGTCTCCGGGGCACCTGCTGGACCTGGAGGGCGCCCTGGCCATCGCCCGGCACTGCCTGCTGCGGCACAAGCTGCCGGAGCCGACGCGGCAAGCGCACCTCGCCGTCAACGCCTTCCGGCGGGGGGAAGCCGGTCCGGACCGGTGACGGGCTAGGGGCCCGTTATCTTTACCCCGATGAACGACCTTTGCACCCGCGTCTGCGCCCTGGCCGAAGCGGCAACCCCCCAGTCGGTCGCCGACCGCCGCCACCTGCACGCCCACCCCGAACTGAGCTTCGAGGAACACGAAACCGTGGCCTACGTGGCCGGCCGGCTCGACGAAATGGGAGTGCCCCACCGCCGGGTGGCCGGCACCGGACTGATCGCGGAAGTACGCGGCGGGGCCGGCCCGACCGTGGCCCTGCGGGCCGACATGGACGCCCTGCCCATCCAGGAAGCCAACGAGGTTCCGTACCGCTCAACCCGAGAGGGCGTCATGCACGCCTGCGGCCACGACGTGCATACGGCCTCTTTGCTCGGGGCGGCCCGGGTGCTGAAGCAGCTGGAGGGTAAGCTGAATGGAACGATCCGGATGCTGTTTCAGCCCGGCGAGGAAAAGTTGCCCGGCGGGGCTACCCTGATGATCCGCGACGGGGCCCTGCAGGACCCGGCGCCCGGGGCCCTGTTCGGACAACATGTGCATCCGCCGCTGCCGGCGGGTACCGTGGGCTTCCGGCCGGGCATCTACATGGCGAGTACGGACGAGCTCTTCCTCACCATCTACGGACGCGGCGGCCACGGGGCCATGCCGCACCAGGCCGTGGACCCGATCGTGATCACGGCCCAGGTCATCACCGCCCTGCAGCAGCTGGTGAGCCGCGAAAGCGACCCTACCCTGCCGGTGGTCCTGACCTTCGGAAAGATCGGTAGCGAGGGCGGCGCCACCAACGTGATCCCCAACGCCGTGCGGCTGGAGGGCACGCTGCGCACCCTGGACGAGGCCTGGCGTAAGGAACTGCACCAGCGCCTGCGCCGTACCGCCGAGGGCATCGCCGCAGCCCTGGGCGGACGGGCCGAACTGGAGATCGGTCACGGCTACCCTTTCCTGAAGAACGACGAGCCGCTGACCCACTGGGCGCAGGCGGCCGCCCGCAAGCTGCTGGGCGAGGACAAAGTGGTGGACCTGCCGATCCGGATGACGGGCGAGGACTTCGCCTTCTACACCCACCACGTGCCGGCCTGTTTTTACCGCCTGGGGGTGGGTAGTCCCTCGCCGGTACACACCGACACCTTCGACGTCGACGAGCGGTGTCTCACCACCGGCAGCGCCCTGCTGGCCTGGCTGGCGCTGGAGCGGCTTGGCGCCTAGTCCGCACATCGGATGTGGGGGACATCCGATGTGCGTACCTTCGCCGCCATGCGCGCCAAGAAATCCTACGGGCAACACTTCCTCACCAACGAGCACTACGCCCGGCAGATCGCCGAAGCCCTGCAGCGGACCGGAAAGTACGACCACGTCCTGGAGGTCGGGCCTGGCCAGGGCATGCTCACCAAGTACCTGCTGGAACGGGAAGAAGACTTCACGCTGACCGTATCGGAGGCCGACCGCGACATGGTGGCCTACTTGAATGTGCACTACCCGCAGCTGGCGGACCGCATCCAGGAGGGCGACTTCCTGCGGCTGCGCCTGGACCGGCTCTTCGGCGGGGAAGCCTTCGGCCTGGTGGGCAACTTCCCATACAATATCTCCAGCCAGATCCTGATCAAGCTGCTCGACAACTACCGGCAGATCCCGGAGATGGTGGGTATGTTCCAGAAGGAAGTCGCCGACCGGGTGATCATCGGCCACGGCAGCAAGGTGTACGGGGTCATCGGAGTGCTCGTGCAGGTGCGGTACGAACCGTCATTGCTGTTTAACGTAAGCCGGGGCAACTTCGCCCCGCCGCCCAAGGTGGAAAGCGCCGTCATCCGGCTGCTGCGGCGGGAGGAGCCGCTGGTACCGGACCACCTCTACGGCCGCTTCAAGCACGTGGTCAAGTCGGCCTTCGGGCAGCGCCGCAAGATGCTGCGCAACAGCCTCAAATCCGTCTTCCGCCCCGACACGCTCGCGGAGGGCGAGATATTCCGCCGCCGCCCCGAGCAGGTGAGCGTGGAAGAGTTCGTGGCCCTCACCCTGCAGTCGGCGGAGGAAGAATAGCAAACCCACCCCCGCACGGAGCGGGAGTGGGCGAGAAACGCTGTAAAAGTCTGGGTAACCGGAAGGTTACTGCTTCACCAGTCGTATTCGTAGTGGCACGCCGTCGGCCGGTGGTACGCGGACCCGACAGGCTCCCGCGGGCCGGGCGGGTTAGCGATCGGGCGTGGCGCTATTCATGGACCAAGGATGGCTAAAGCGGTGTACCGGTAAGTTTGGCGGTGGGGCGCCCGGGGCCCGTGATAACTGATAGATGGGGAAATGACCTGCCGGCACTGAGCGGTATAGAACGGCGGTGGCCGACGAGCAGCAGCAATAGCGCACGCCAAGCGGAGGGTAGAATATCGGTCACGTGTACTGAGTAATGGGTCATGGTGTATTCACCGCCGGTCCCCCGACGGTGAAGCGATCGCGCGGTGCCCGGGGCACCGCTGCGCGGACAGATACGTTGGCCGAGACAGCAGCGGATTCAGCAGAACCGAAAAAAATTGCTTCAATTCTCACCCGACCGGCAGGTAAGGGAAACGCCCCCTGCGATCTCCGAATAAAACACCCCGCAACACTCGATTTACGGAACCGCCCAAGGAGAACTTGGAAGGATTGGCGTAGGCCCCCGCTCGTCGCCCGGCCCCGCTGCCC
The DNA here is from genome assembly GCF_003390915.1 of Lewinella sp. IMCC34183. Taxonomy (GTDB): domain Bacteria; phylum Bacteroidota; class Bacteroidia; order Chitinophagales; family Saprospiraceae; genus Neolewinella. The sequence goes on from NZ_QMEM01000001.1 coordinate 1,090,679, forward strand.
CCGGCACCTGGTCCCCGGGCGCCCAAAACCCGTTTTGCACAACTTATTGATAATCATAAAAGTACGCGTATTACACTTCCATAATTCGGGCTGCAGGCGCGGAACGCTGAGGTGAAAAGCGTCCTTGGAAGACCGCGGCGGTACCGGGAACTTTGTCAAGCACTTAGGGAGCACCGCTCCCCCACCTTCTCACCTATCAATCCCCCATGTACGCTTCTTCCCCCTACACTGCCTACCTGGCCGCCTGCCGCACGGGCGTCCGCGCCGAGGTCCGCCTGGGATCACCGCGGCAACCCGACTGCGGCGGCGTCGGCGTGTGCGCGGTACGGCTGTACGACGACCGCCGCTTCCGGACGGACGCCTGTCCGCAACGCATCTCCGCCTACCTCCGCCGCGACGCCCCCACCGGGCGGCTGCTGGTCCACTTCAACCGGGCCGGACTCACGCCCTTTCTGCGCCGCCGCTACCTGTCCGACGGATGTCTTTTCCTTCCCGAACCGGGACCGCTCTCCGGCGGGGTGCGCGAGGCCCTCGATCTCGACGCTCCTTACGACCTGGCACCGGGCCGCTACCCCGGCCTAGAAGACGACCACTTCCTCACCTTCTCCCTGGGCCTCGCGCGCCGCGCCGCCGGCGATCCGCCGCACCTGCGTGCCGCCGCCTGATCCTTTCTTCTCACACCTAAACTACCCACCCCGTGTCTATCGACGCTCCCCGTCTGTTTCCCTTTGCCCTGTACGACGGCGTGGAGGGCCTCCACGCCCGCCACGGCCGTACCGGCTACACGGTGTACCGCACCGTACTGCTGGCCCTGCTGCTGGGTGCCGCCGCCCTGCCGCTGATCCACGTCGACGTGACGACCCGCAGCCGCGGCGTACTGCGCCCCGACCGCAAGCTCACGCCCGTAGCCGTGCCGGTCGGCGGCCGTATCCTGGAGGCCCGCCTGGCCGAGAACGCCGCGGTATGCGCCGGGGATACGCTGCTCATCGTAGCCGCCGACGCCCTCGGCAGCGAGGCCGCCCACCTGCGCCGCGAGCGGGCCGACCGAGACCGGCTCCTGGCCGACCTGCGAACCCTTCTGGACCCCACCGCGAACGCTACCTACCCCAGCCTGCGGACCGCCGTGTACCAGCGCGACTACCGCGAGTACCGCCGCCGCCGCGACGAGGCTCGCCTGCGGCTGGCCCACGCCGACCGCCACCGGGAGCGGCAGGAGGAGTTGCTGACCACCGGCTCCGTCGCACGCATGGACGCCGAACAGGCCACCTACGAGGCCGACCTGCTGCGCGGCCAACTGGCGCAGTTGACCGACCAACAGCAGCGGGCCTGGACCCAGGACCGGCAGCGGCTGCGCCGCGAGCGGGCCGACCTGGACCGGCAGCTTGAGCAGCTCCGGGCACGCGCGAAGGAATACGTCGTCACCGCCCCCGTGGACGGCGAACTGACCCAGACCGGCGGCCTGCAGGCGGGTGCCTTTGCTACCCCCGGCCAGCTGCTGGCCCAGGTATCGCCGGCCGGACCGCTGCGGGTGGAGGCCTTCGTGAGCCCCGCCGACGTGGGTCTGCTGCGGGAGGGCATGGACGTACAGTTGCAGCTCGACGCCTTCGACCACCAGCAGTGGGGCCTGGCCGCGGCCACGCTGACGGAAATCGGTACCGACGTGACCGAGCTCGACGGAGCGGCCGCCTTCCGCGTACTCTGCACCCTGCACGACCGCGCCCTCTACCTGTCCAACGGCTACCGCGGTACCCTGCGCAAGGGCATGACCCTCACCGCCCACTTCACCCTCACCCGACGCACCCTCTACCAGCTGCTGCGCGACCGCGTGGACGACTGGCTCAACCCCACCTACTACTAGCCCATGAAAACGACGATCAAGCAACACGACATCACGGACTGCGGCGCGGCCTGCCTGGCCTCCATCGCCGCCCACTACCGGCTGGGCCTGCCGATCGCCCGCATCCGCCAGCTGGCCAGCACCGACCAGAAGGGAACCAACCTGCTGGGCCTGCTGCAGGCCGCCGAGAAGCTCGGCTTCAGCGGCCGGGGCGTGCGGGCCGAGGAGGAGCACCTGAAAACCGAGGCCGACTTCCCCGCCGTGGCACACGTGGTGGTACGGGGCCGGTTGCACCACTTCGTGGTGGTGTACAAGGTGACCGACAAGCACGTGCAGGTCATGGACCCCGCCAGCGGTCGCCTGGAGAAGCGGGACTGGGCCCGGTGGCGAGAGGAATGGACCGGCGTACTCCTGCTGCTGGCCCCGACCACTGATTTCCGGACCGGCGACCGGCGGACCTCCACGGCGGCCCGCTTCCGGGCGCTGCTGCAGCCCCACCGCTCGACCCTGCTGCAGGCCCTCTTCGGGGCGGTGGTGTACACGGTGCTGGGGCTCAGTACGTCCATCTACCTGCAGAAGATCACCGACTTCGTCCTCATCAACCGGAATCTGCGGCTGCTGAACCTGCTAAGCGTGACAATGATCGTGCTGCTCGGCCTGGCGATCTTCATCGGTGCCATGAAATCCAAGCTGGTACTCCGCTCCGGGCAGCTGATCGACGCCCGCCTGATTCTGGGCTACTATCAGCACTTACTACGGTTGCCGCAGCGCTTCTTCGATACGATGCGGACGGGGGAGATCATCTCGCGCATCGGCGACGCCGTGAAGATTCGCGCCTTCATCAACGACGTGGCGGTGAACCTGCTGGTGAACGTATTCATCGTGGTGTTCTCCTTCGCGCTCATGTTCACCTACTACTGGAAGCTCGCGCTGGTCCTGCTGACGGTCGTTCCCTGCTACGTGCTGATATACTGGGCCACAAACCGCCTCAATCGCAACCGCGAGCGCGAACTGATGGAACGCTCCGCCGACTTGGAAAGCCAACTGGTGGAAACGGTCAACGGCATTCGTACCCTTAAGCAATTGGGCCTAGAGGACTACGCCAACCAGCGCACCGAAACGCGCTTCGTACGCCTGCTGCGTACTACCTACCAGTCCGGTCTGACTACCATCTACAGCGGCAACGCCTCCGAACTGGTGAGTCGGCTGTTCACCATCCTGCTGCTGTGGGTGGGGAGCTACTACGTGATCGCGGGTGCCATCACCGCCGGGGAGTTACTGGGCTTCTACGCACTGGTGGGCTACTTCACGGGGCCGGCCAAGGGGCTGATCGGGATGAACAAGACCATCCAGAACGCCCTGATCGCGGCCGACCGGCTTTTCGAGATCGTCGACCTGGACGGCGAAGAGGAGGCCACGCAGACGCTGGCGCTCACGCCCGAATTGATCGGCGACATCCGGTTTCGCGACGTGACCTACCGCTACGGTTCGCGGCAACAGGTATTCGAAAACCTGAGCCTGACGCTACCGGCCGGACAGATCACCGGACTGGTAGGGGGCAGCGGGTCCGGCAAATCCACCCTCGCCGCCCTGCTGCAACGGCTTTATCCCCTGAACGGCGGAAAGATCTTCATCGGGGATACGGACCTGGCGTACGTCAGTACCGAAAGCCTGCGCGCCCGTATTGGTGTGGTTCCCCAAGAACTGATGCTCTTTAGCGGAACCCTGCTGGAAAATATCGCCATTGGAGACTCCGAGCCGGATATGCAGCGCATCCTTGCGAGCTGCCGTGAACTTGGCCTGTTGCCCTTCATCGAGTCGCTGCCCGCCGGCTTTGCTACTCCCGTAGGCGAGCACGGCACCAACCTCAGCGGGGGGCAACGGCAGCGTATCGCTATCGCCCGGGCGCTGTACCGCGATCCGGATATCCTAATCCTGGACGAGGCCACCTCGGCGCTGGATAGCGCAAGCGAGGAGTTCGTCCAACAGACCATGCACCGCCTGCGGGCCGCCGGCAAGACCATCATCGTCATCGCCCACCGCCTCAGTACCATCATGGACGCCGACCGGATCGTCGTCCTGCAGGACGGAAAAGTCGCCGAGCAGGGCACCCACAACGAACTGCTTGCTACCCTTGGCCCCTACCGCGAGCTCTGGAACAAGCAATTCCCGAGCCGGGTCGTCAAGCGACTAGCAGCCTAAAGGCGCGGCCGCAGGTGCGGGGGCTGCACCCGTTTCCTACGGCCCGCCGGCTGTCTACGACCAAAATTTACCGGCCCACCACCGGGCCAGACACTATACCTAAACACACCTCCCATATGCCTATTTCAAAGCACCTCGAACAACTACGCCGTATGCATTCCCTCATCAAATTCCGGCGGACCGGCACCCCGGAGCAGTTCGCAGCTCGCCTTAACGTGTCCCGTAGCCAACTCTTCAAGCTACTGGCGGAACTGCGGGACCTGGGGGCACCCCTGCACTTCTGTCATCAACGACAGACATACGCGTACTACGAGAGCGTCGAGCTTAAGCTAGGTTTCGTAGCGGTGGAGCAACCGGAAAGGAAATCATCAGCCACGCCCCTGCACGAGGCAACGGTCGTCACCCTCCCCCTGCCCCGGGCCGCCCGGTCCTCGGCGTTTTCCTGATCAATCATCTACTCCACGTACCATGCAAGATTCACACTTCACTGTGGTCACTGGATCACCGAGCCGCTCGGTCAGCCTGCTGTACGGTTCGCCGTCGGGATACCCGCGGGAGCCAATTATGCGGGCCGCGTTACTCACCTGCACATCCGATGTGCTTCTGCCATGCCAGGTCAAATACTTCCTTCATGAAAAAATATAAGCGAGATATCCTATCTCTGATTGCCTTCTGCGCGCTGTCCCTCCCCACCAGCTGGGTGTTCCGGCAACTGGGCCACCTGTTTCGCGACTATATCTATCGGTTCCTGGAGTCATAATTTCCGACTCCTGCCGTGATTTACGCAACGATAGGTACCGGGGACGAAACAAACCACTATTAACCTTCAAGATTAACACCAGTCCACAAATAGTGGACTGACCCACCCTAAACTTGCAGTATGAATCAGCGGACAGAACGCTGTCCGCCCTACGACTGACATTTTCACGTATACCGCAAGATTTAACACCAGTCCACAAATAGTAGACTGACCCACCCTAATCTTGCAGTATGAATCAGCGGACAGAACGCTGTCCGCCCTACGACTGACATTTTTCACGTATACCGCAAGAATTAACACCAGTCCACAAATAGTGGACTGACCCACCCTAATCTTGCAGTATGAATCAGCGGACAGAACGCTGTCCGCCCTACGACTGACATTTTTCACGTATACCGCAAGATTTAACACCAGTCCACGAATAGTGGACTGACCCACCCTAATCTTGCAGTATGAATCGGCGGACAGAACGCTGCCCGCCCTACGACTGACATTTTTCACGTATACCGCAAGATTTAACACCAGTCCACAAATAGTGGACTGACCCACCCTAATCTTGCAGTATGAATCAGCGGACAGAACGCTGCCCGCCTTAAGACTGACATTTTCACGTATACCGCAAGATTTAACACCAGTCCACAAATAGTGGACTGACCCACCCTAATCTTGCAGTATCATCCGGGAACGTTTCCGGAGCACCTATACCCATCACCTATTCCCCACCCGTTCACCGCCACGGCCGAATGCGCTGCATTCGCCGGGGCGAGTGAACACTAATACCATCACTATGAAAACCTCTGAATTTTACGAAGACGCTGATGACTCTTGCCTCTCCATACCGCACATCATCCTGGACTGGAACGAAAACCTATCGCTGGAGGAGTATCTGGAGCGGATGCGGGAGCGGAGTGAGGCTATACTTAGGCCTTAATAAATCTAAAACTATTTTCATTACCTCATCACTAAATTCATTATCACATGACTTCATTATCTAGCAACAACATCCAAAAAATTTGCGGCGGTTTCGGCTACTATCCCGGTTACGACCGGGAGGCGCACATTCGGGCTGGCAATCTATTAGTTGGGGGGACTGCTGGTTTTATTACCGGCCTAGTTAGAGGCTTTTGGGAAAAAGCTGTAGAGTACACAAAATAATCTGGTAACCTAATAAATATAGAATCATGACTGACCTCACTATTAGTACTCAACTAACCACCTATGGAGGCGGCGCAGTTGAAGATCTTAAATCAGGCTACGAAATCGGCAACGCCGCCGGTCACTGGGTTGGCGAAAAGATTGTAGAACTCATAGCCGTTGGAAACTGGCTAGGAAAGATGTTTTCAGGTAACTAATTTTACTCCGGCTGCGCTAAAAACGCAGTCGGATTTTTTATAAATGCTGCCTTATACTATGAATAAAAGAGAGATTTTACTTTTGGCCATAATATCCACATATATATTTATTACGTGGACTACATCGTGTATTTTCCAATTAATTCAAATATCCTCACCTCCTGTTAAGACTATATTATATCAAGGACTAGTTTTTACCCCCCTATATGTCATTGGTCGTAAATCTAATTTATTGGATAATAAGCTATTTACGTTTGCAAACGTAGACTACAGTACGTGGATAAAATTGCTATGCTGTGTCTTGCTCCTAACATTGAGCGCTTCTGCCAGTGTCAAAAGTCTATATGGAAACGTAGCCGGCCTTCCAGAGCAATCTTACTCATATAAGTCTTGGACTATGTTTCTTTCCATCGTTGTCATCGGGCCAATTACTGAAGAAGTTATGTTTCGAGGGCTATTTTACCAAGCTATCGATGAAGTAGCTTCTTCAAAAGCTGCATTAATTGCTACTACTGTAATTTTTGCTATCGCTCATGGTGACCTTCAATATTCAGTTGCGATACTTGGTTCAAGTTTTGGATTAACTTACATTTACTATAAGACTCGATCATTGTCCCTAAGTATTTCTCTTCATATGGGCTTAAATTTGATTGCGTGGCTATTTATCAAACAAAATGGAGGCAGTTCTTCGGACTCTATTCAATTTCCAGAACAGATATTTTTGGCTTTTTTAGCATTTTTGGTGGGAATATTTACTGTTAAATGGTTAAAGCATCTTTGTAATCGACAAATTAAGTACCAACAACCCGTCGATGGAGTACCGAAAATTTAACGCTGCGCAATTAATTACTAAGTCCTTGCACATCCACCATACAGTATCATTTTGCAACAAACTAGGGGAGAAATGTCTGATATGCACTCATTTCAGTTCCCATTTCTCATAGTCTGTGATTATCACGCTGACTGGCTTCACCAAGCAATGCCGGCAACACAGGTCATGCCTTCAATCACTATCTTTACCAAAACGCCGCCGCCCACCAGCCCGGCTGATTTTAATCCAACCCACCCAGCAGCAAGAAATTAAATCACCCAACCGCCGCCCGCGGGGCGGCCTTGCCTGCAATGTTGTACCTAAAAGCTGTTGTGGCCGCCGCGATCGTTATCGTGGCCCTCCATTTGTTCTCCCACTCGCCCGACTTGCTGCGGGGCACCTACGATCCGGCCGTGGTGCTTAGTGAATGGCACGAGGACCTACCGCTACTGCTGGCGGTCCTATTTGCGGCATACGCCCAAGAGCGCCGCGAGGAGCGGACGGACCCCACACCCGCGCCCATCGCCTGGATCCACCATCTGCCCCGCTTCGTACGCTACCTGCTGTACTTCGTGATCGGTTTGCTTGCTACGCCGGTGGTGTTCTCCCTCACCGCTACCCTCTTAGAGTACGGATTGGGCTATTCCGGGGAGGGTGCCGCGGCAATAGCCGACACCGTCAGCCGTCCGGTCTTGCTGGCAGTGACGCTGTACCTGTTCGTGGTGCACGAAGTCCGCTACCCCGCTCGCTCCTGAACCTTGGTTACCAGCATGGACCATCTGCCTGACGCTAAGTATGCTAGCTAAGCGGACGGCCACGCTGTCGCACTGCTACCGCCCGCCGCCGCTTACCGGACCGGAGAGCGTAGTCAGCCTGTGATATACCTGTAGCCCCCATACCTATCACCACAAAAGAGTCAAAACCTGACATGAAAGCAGGAACACTGATACTTTCAGCACTAGCTATTTTTGCCCTGGCGTACTGGATCTTTGACGGCGCCATTACCTGGTTGCAGCTACCTTCGTCACCGATCCGAGTCATCCTGTACCAATTACTGGTATTCGGGCCGCTTGTAGTATTTGCCTACCGGTACGGAGAGCTCGATAAGATTTCTCTGGCAGAAACGAAAGGGTTGAGCAAGAAAATCCTGCTGCTCATGTTGGGGGTATGCCTGGCGCAGGGCGCTACGCTAAATCTTGCCCAGGAAGTTTTTTCGAATGCTCCGATCCAGTTGGATCTTCCATTTCGACCGGTGGGGGTATTGGCGTTTATTTCTGTAGTAGTAATTGCCCCCATACTGGAAGAAAGTATCTTCAGAGGGTTTTTATTTCCCACGTTGGAAAAGATCGTTCCAACTCCCGTGGCCTTTCTGATGACCGCCGTGCTATTTTCGGCCATGCACGCGACGCCAAAATACGCACTGGCAACATTTGGTATGTCGCTGGGCCTTACGTACATATATCACGTAACCCGATCGCTTTCAACGGTAATCGTAATTCATGCACTAATCAATTTAGTGGGATGGACGGTGTTTAACCTTGGCACCGGCAGTCAGGTCCGCGAACCTACCGATCAACACCTGATCGAGTCGGCAGTCGGCCTCCTCATCTCTACCGTATTCGCTACAATCGCTTTCTTCATCATCAAAAACACCGCCAGAAAAGTTCACCTCCGCCTTGCGCAGCAAGAAGCCTAATCGGGAACCCGTTTACCGCGCCAGAATTTGACATTTTTTCCTATCAGTGTAAATTAGCATCTACTCACCCCGAAACTATCCCGTCGTGCGCGCTATAAAACGAGATACACTGCGTCTACTTATCGCTATTTTGTTGGTTGCCGTCTTCGGTAACTTCATCTACGAAGCCGCCGGCGAACTCGGCCACGCCTTCGGGCACTTCCTCTACCAGAATGGCGCCGATCACCGGCCTAGCTAGCATTACCCCCTCCTACCCAGCAGCAAGAAATTAAATCACCCAACCGCCGCCCCTGGAGCGGCCTCGTTTGTCATGTTCTACCTCAAAGTCTTGCTAGTTGCCATCGCCGTTATCCTTTTCGGTCACCTCTTCTCCCACTCGCCCGACCTGCTGCGGGGCACCTACGAATGGGCGGAGCTACGCACCGGCTGGTCCGACGAACTACCACTGCTACTTGTCGTCCTGTTTGGCGCGTACGCCCACCGGCGCAGCGAGAACGGATGGACTACCGCACCTGCGCCCGCCGGCTGGTTCGGCCGCCTGCCCGGCTTCGTTCGTTACCTATTGTACTTGGTAGTTTGCCTGCTCTCCGGCCCGGTGGTGTTTACCTTCATCGCTACCCTCTTCGAGTACGGTTTCGGACACTCCGGCAAGGATGCCGCGGCCACAGCCGAAACCATTAGCTACCCGGCTATCCTGGCGGTGGCGCTGTACCTGTTCGTGGTTTACGAGGGCCGGTTCCCTGGGAAGGCCACGGCGGATTAGCAATCACCGACGCTGTCGGTAGCGCGACCTGTCTAATGCTGCCGGATCGATCGGGCGAAGCATTACTCCCCCACCAACGACCGGGCCACGAACTGCGCGCTGCGTACCGCCCCCTCCATGTATCCCGGGAAGGCATCTGCCGTCTCCGTGCCGGCAAGGAACAGGCGACCGCCCCACAGGGGCTTGCGAAATTCCGGGTGTCCCAGTCCCTGGTGGGGCGCCAGCGCCGTGGTGCCCGCCGCCGTGGTATGGAGCTGGTCGTGCCAAACGCACTCTTCGTATTCCGGGCAATTGGCGGCGGCCGGTCCGTACAGTCGCTCGAGCTGCTGCAGTACGAGGTCGCGGCGCTGCTTCAGCGGCAGGTAGCGCAGCTCGGGATCCACGAACCCCTGTAGCGCGAAGTACTGGCCACTGGGGTCGGAGTGATCGTAAAGCTCGGAAACCGGACCCTCCTGACTGAACGCGGTACCCCGGCACCCGCGGTCCCGCCAGAAACCCTGCTCGTAAGTCAGTGCCACCTTGATGGCGTGGCCCATCCACGTATCGGTACTGCGGCTAAGCCGGATCAGGTCGTCTTGGAGCACGGGATCGAAGCGTAGGCCACGCACGAGCAGGTCGGGGGGGAGCGTAAACACGACCCGGCCGGCCCGGCATTCCAGCAGCGGCGTACGCACCGAGACACCCGATGCGGTGCGCGAAAGACTCAGCACCGCCTGCCCCAGCATCAGACGTTCCGGAGGCAGACGGTCGGCCAGGGCCCGGATGAGCGCGCTGCTGCCCCCCGCGATGCGGTAACTGGGGTCGGGGTTTGGTGGCAGCTGTACCAGTTCCGGTGGCCGCTGAACGGTCGCTTCGTAGCGGGCAAAATCGCCACTGTACTGGGGGTAGACGTCGATATCCAGCTCCTGTAGGAGGGTCCACAGGGCGGTATGCTTACGTCCCAGCCAGGTGGCGCCGAGCTCCACTGGCGCCCTGCCGGGGATGTACCGGGTGTGGATACGGCCGCCGAGGCGGTTGCGAGCCTCGAGCACCGTAACGTGGAGGCCTTGATCCCGCAGCAGGTAGGCGAGGGTCAGGCCGGTGAGGCCGGCGCCAATGATCAGGAGGTCGGTCGTACGGTATGGCATGGGGCGGGGGGCGCGGGTGCCGGGGTTTCTTGCTAAAGGTCGGCAACAAAGGGCATATGTGATCTATTAGTGCCTACCTGGCGAAGCGCTATCCGCAGGTCTTCGTGCCCACCTCGGCCGCTTTGCAGCTTTTTAACATCCTATGCCAAATGGTTTAGTGCCACCGTTACTGCCTCAATAGTCTACCAGATCAACGATAGTGAAAGACTTGTCTTGCGTAGGATTAGTAGGGCCTGTTGGGGTATGAGCCGGACAAGCTCCGGGGAGTGATGTCGCCCCGAGTTGCAATGCCCCTACGTCCGGGAAAACCTAGCTGTCGGAGTCTCCTTCCGAGGCAGCCGTTTTACTTCCGAACTGCACCCCCCAATCGCAGGTCGCCATGCACTGCCGGTCGTGCTGAGCCTTTGCCGATTCGGCTTCCGCCAGCGTCAGAAAGATGTCGCGGTAACCGTGCGTCTTGCAAAAGATATAGTAGAAATTGCCGTCGTCCGCGCTATCCTCGGTTTCCCACGGATAATCTGCCTTGAGGGCATCCAGCTTGGGAAAGTTGGGGTACCGAAGGTCCTTTAGTAAGCCAGTCAAATCCGCTGAGCGCACCGAAAATACATCCATGGCGGGGCGCCATGTGGTTTCGTGGCCGCTACCGTTGCTAGCTTCGTGGGCTCTCGCGGCTGCATCCGCCTGTTCGCGAGTGGTGTACCGGTCGAGACGACCGTCCCTTCTGCAGACGACTTCATAGAATTTTGGCATGTTACTTACTAGTTAGTTAAGAAATTGATGGGAAAAGAGGCGGACAGACCCAGGGTGGCCCCCGCCGGGGTACCGTCTCCAGACGGTCGGTCATTCATAAGGTCCCGGAAGCGGATGAATACCTCAACATTCGCGATGGACTCCGGACTCTTCGCTTTACGAAAGGGATACAGCAATCCCAGCGTAAGCGAAAGCTCGGGCTTGTACCCGTCCCGGACCAGGTAGGCCGGATTGAGGTGGCACGCTATTCTGGTACTGGAAAAGATTTCGAGGTACTGATAATAATCAATGTAAGCCGTTAGCTCATCCAGTCGCGTTCTGTAGTCGCCCTGCAGCACCTTCTGCTCGGTATAGTAAATCTGGGTCGTATCTCCGGTTACGGCTTTGGTAGTGCGCACCGTGGCGGAGGTCAGGGAATTGACGTTGTTGCCCCGGCGGTACCGAAGTCCCACTGTGAGGAAGCGGTCTTTACTGAGGTAGTCATCGTAGCTGTAGTAGGAGAGCGCCAATTGCATCTGTCTATCGGTATGGGTGATAGGAACTAGCGTTATCCCGGCCGTGTCGCCGGGGGTGAGGTGAGTAAATCGATCCCGCTGGACCCCCGCCCCGAAGGTGACCCACCACAGATTGAGGCTGGTGACCGATTGCTGAGAGACCTTGTTGTCAATTGCCGCCAGGGCCTTTTCCTTTCTGTCCTCGGCGAAACTTTTCTGTACTCCAAAGTATCCCGGTACCTCCATCACCGCAATGTTTGCGTCTAGTAGGGCAAGCCGATCCTCCGACATTCGCCTGTTGTACTCGACCTTGGCATAAGCGGCGGAATCTTGCGCGAGATGGGAGGGCCAAGGACTTCTAATAATTCTGAGTAGTGAATCGCGGGTGACGGTGACCTCGGTTAGTTTCCTTCTCTCTTTTGCCCGGTCCAACCGCGCCTGAACCAGGGGGTACTGATAATGAAATTTGAGGGTATCTGCTGTGTAGGTCGAAAGTACCTTGGCCCGTTCCGTCTCCAAGTCGTATTCCACCAAGCGGTCGATGGATAGTTTGGTCTTGGATAGGTTGAGCAACCGGTGGGCAGCAGCATTGACCACCACCTTACTGTTGAGTTTGCCGTTATTAAATAAGCCCGCTACGCCGTCGATAGCACCCGCGGACACATTGGTTGTAAACAGCACATTCTTGTTTGGGATGAATGTAGCCCCTAGATCGAGTAGGCCATTAGTTGTCGATACTTCCGCGAAACTGCCTAGTACCGCGTAGTTATTCGCGGTGATAAATTTTGAGAACTGCACGGTGAGTACATCTCTGAGGTCTTCTTCCGTCAAAGAAACGCGCGTATTGTTCTGCGGTAAACGGTACTCGCTCTGCGCAACGGCGCTCGCGGCCAGACAAAAAAGGAGGCCGAGGAGCAGGCAAAAAGGGCGTAGGCTCATGGTTAGAGTATTCGGACAATAAATCAGGAGGCTTAGATCAAAGGAATATGAATACCTACCCCACCAACCCCAATTCCCGCGCGTACCCCAGCAGCTCCACGGTTCCCTTCACCCCGGCCTTGCGGAGGAGGTTCTTGCGGTGGGTACACACCGTATTGTAGCTGATGTAGAGCTTACCGGCAATCTCCTGGCTGCTGAGTCCGTCGTTGACCAGGTCGAGTACCTCAAGTTCGCGGCGGCTGAACTTGACCGGGGCCTTGCAGCGGAAGGCCGTAGTACGCAGCGGCCGTTCCCCGCTGGCGGTACGTTCCTTGACGTGGAGCAGGCAGGCGGTATTGGCCCGCAGGGCGGAGATATCGGATACCAGGGTGAAGTTGGACAGCGGCTGCCCGCCGGCGTCGAAGTCGGAGAAGATAAGGTGGTGACTCAGGTGGACGGTTCGGCCGTCCGCGGTGAGCATGCGACAGGTGAAGGTGAAGGTAAGGTCGGACCGCCGTGCCCGCGGGGCCCCGTCCAGCTCTTCCAGGATAGCCTCGTGGATCTGCCGGAGGCACTCGCGGTCGTCGGGGTGCAAGTGGCGGAATACGGAAGTGAGTCCCCCAAATTTCCAGGCGTTGCGGTCGTAGCCCAGCATCCGTTCGATACCTGGGCTGACGTAGCGGTAGCGACCGGTACGGTAATCGACCGAGTAGCACCAGGTACCGGAACGGGCCAGCAGGGCCTCGAAGCGGGCGTCGGGAACAATGGGGGGAAGCGGTTGCGGGTCGGCAGCCGGGGGGGTACCGGGGCGGAAGGCCGCCCGCATAAGCTGTTCGTTGTAGGGCGTGTTCATAGCGAGTGTCATGCGTATGTACTGTTTATGCCCGAAACCGAACCGGTGTTACCCCCGTACGCCGTTAAAAATTTTTCGTGACCGGCGATTCTATGCCTTCGGCCTCGGGTAGGGGCTCCTTTAGGCGACTACGCCGGTAGAAGGGCACCTTGACCCCCGCGTAGACGTCCACGGAATAGTTGGTATCAGTAAGCAGGTGGGAAAGCACGGACGTGGAGCCCAACGTGAAGAATCCCAAACGCAGCCCGGCGCCCACCGTAGTGCCCTCCACACCGCCAAAGCGCGCCGGCGCGTAGAGGCTCAGCCACTTGGTTTCTAGGCGAGGCACGACCGTAAGCGTGGTCTGCACCGTGCTGCCGGGGTCACCGTCGCTGCCGCCCATGGGCGTGCGCGCCAGCGCGGCCACGTAGAGCTTGCCGGCCAGCCGCACGTCGGCCTGCAGGTTCAGGGCGGTGGGAAGCTGGAAGTTGCCGGGGCCGTCCGAATAGGTGCCGTCGTAGTAGCGGTCCAGGACATCGACCAAGTCTTCTCCCTCGATGTCATCGGTCGGGATAACCGCGTCGGCCACGTACGCCGCCTCTTCTCCCCCGTCGTAGCTGATGCTGCCCACGTCGGTGAGCGAGAGCCCAAGCCGCAGCCGGTACGGCTGGTAGGCACGGCCAGGCTTGGGTGCTTCGGAGCGCCATTCAAAGGCGAGGCCCACGTCGAAGCCCAGGCCGGTACCGGCCGGCTCGGTGAGGTAACTGAGCTGGTCATCCAGTTCCGCGTCCTCGAAATCAAAATCGCCGGTGGTGCCGTAGGTAAAATCTCCCCGGGTGGTCAGGCGCTCGCGGCTGCCGTCGTACTCCACGTCTAGCGAGGTACTGCGGGTATAGACCGATCCGACGCCGCGCAGCGACTTGACGGCGCCCCCCGCCTTCAGGGTAGAGGTGCCGTTGTCGAACAACACGACCCCCAGCACCGCCGCCAGCTCGCCCCAGCTGTGCAGGCCACTGCGGTGGTCGCGCAGGGTAGCGGTGTAGTCGCCCAGCTCGTCGAAGGAATCCTCCAGCCCCTCCAGGAGGCGGCCGTCGAATCCCTCGATGTCGTAGACCGTGCGGACGCGGCTCACCAGGCCGAGGCCGGCCTTCTTCCCGAGGCCGATCAGCAGGGAGGGGCCCAGCACATCGACGTCGGTGTACAGCCGGTTGTCGTCACTGGGGTGGCGCGAAAGCCCGTTGCCCCAGTCCAGGTTGTCGATGTCCTCGTACCCCTCCAGCCCCACGTAGTCGTTGGCCACGCCCAGGCTGGCGGAGGCCAGGTGGATTTCGAAACCTACGCGGTTGGCGGCCGCGTTGGCGGGATTGAGGAGCAGGGTGTTGACCCCGCCGAAGTTGTCGGTGGACAGGCCCGGAAACGACTGGGAGGAAAGTCCGGCGGCAAGGCCGGAAAGCATAAACAGGAACAGAAAGCGGGTGGGGATACTCATAGTGATGGACTGTAGACCGGGGCCGGCGGTGAACCCGATAATCGGACGTACCACACGTCCCCGTGGCGGGATTTGCCGCCCGGGTTTACGTAATGATGCAGTAATGTGTCATGGGACGGAGCTACCAACCTGGCGCCCCGGGTGTACTACAAAGGTAAAATGAGAACCGTTTTTTCCAACTCACCAACACTGGTGAATCGGTGGCCAGGACCTATTTGGCGGTTCGCAAATGGTCCCATATCTGCTCCACTTCGCAGGGCGTCAGGAAGAGCTGGGAGCCGTAACCCATCAGCAGTTCACGGTCACTCCCGCCGAAGCAGCTTACCTCGCCGCTCCCGGAATTGTGGTTGACGCACTCGCCAAAGCATTCCTCGTAGGGGTCGAAGCCTCGCCCCGCGCAGGGGTTATCGCATTTGAACGTGTGATCGAGGGAAAGGGCGTGCCCGATCTCGTGCGCCAGGGTACGCGCCGGGTCCCAGGTGTTGTTGCTCCCCCGCAGGTAGTCCGGCAGGGTGTTGTAGAGGTAAATGGTGCGACTTCCTTTCCCCCGCGTGGAAGCATTGGTGGTCCCGGGGTGATCGACCAGGATGACGTTAAAGGCGCCCGCTACCGGCCGCAGCCGTTCGCCGTGTGCGTAGAAGTAGGCGCTGGCCAGCGGGTCCGGGCCGTTGGCGTAGACGAACCGCAGCTTGGTGTCCTTGCTGGGCGGATAATCGATCACCCCCGTGCGAAAGCGCTTATTGACCTCCCGGATCAGGTACCACATCAGTACGTCGGCCCGCAGTACTTCGTTATTACCGTGGGTGGCCAGCAGGCTGTCCCGCGCGTCGGCCACGTAGTTGCGGCCGTCCGGCAACGCCACAAAGTGGAAGACGACACCAAAGGTGGTGTCGGGCAGCGCCTGAATGTCGTCGATCGTGAGGCGCGCAGGTTTCCCGGACTGGGCCCCGCCCCACCCGGGGAACGCCAGCAGCAGGACCAAAAAAACAAGGAAACGCAGCATAGCCGCAAAGGTAGTCCCACCCGGACAGGCTCCGTGACGGCCGCCCGACGGCTGCCCCAGCAGCCAACAATTTAACGGGCCTCACCTTTCCATTACAGCGGCCGGTCCGGCCGCTCAACGCCGCCGCCATGGACCTGACTTTCTCCGACGCCCTCCTCGTTCTCATCCCAGTCGCCACCTTCGGTGTGCTGGCCTACTTCCTGGTAAAGTTTTTGCTGCGGCAGGGGCGCAAGTAAGCTCACGCCAACTCCCGCCGGAAGGCATCGAGCAGCGCTCCTACATCGCGGCCGTCGAGCAGGGCATGGTGACCGTGTACGGATACCGCCATGGTACCGTCGTCGGTCAGTTTGCCCACGCTGATCTTGGGGCAGCTGTCGGGCCGGGCGTAGTGGCGCGCGTGGGAGAGTCCGGTGAAGTCGAGCCACGGTACCGCGCTGAAGTGGATTACGTCATCGCCGGCGACGCCGGGATTGAGGCCGCTACCGGCACGAATGCGGTCGATCTCCGACCGGGCACCGGCCGCGAAGGCGTCAAAGTCGGGATCGAAGGGGATGAGGGAAAAGTCGAAACTCCCGTCCGCCCGCCCGATAGTGGCGGAGGCGTGTACGGCGTCGAGGACCACCACCTCCTCTCCCCGGATCCGGTAACGGAAGGGCTCCACGGCGTTTACCGCAAGCAGGCACTTGTGCAGGTAACAGAGGAAGAAAGACTGGTCCGCAGCCCGGCAGCGGCGGTAGGCGACAGAAGCATCCACCCTACTCGTTATTCCCCAGAACGGTTCGTCGAAATTCCGGAAGAAGTGGAAGTGGTCGCGCCGGGGCCAGGTGTTCAGGTCGATCGTTCTCACGGCAACAACGAGAAGATTTCGGTTACGTCCGCTACGCTACGGCAGCGGGGGTGGTCGGTGTCGTACGTGGCCACCTCGTGCTCCCAGGTGGTGTGGAAGGGCACGTGGAGAGCGTAGCCCCCGAGTTCCAGCACGGGCAGAATATCAGACTTTACGCTGTTGCCGACCATCAGGAACTCTTCGGGGCGGCAGTCTAGGTGGTCGATGAGGCGCCGGTAATTGGCCGGCTGCTTGTCGCTCATCACCTCGATGTGGTGAAAGTGGCGGCCGAGGCCCGACTTTTCCAGCTTGCGCTCCTGGTCGAGCAGGTCCCCCTTGGTAGCCAGTACCAGGCGGTAGCGGGGCGACAGGCGGGCGAGGGTGTCCGCGACGCCGTCGAGAAGGTCTACCGGCTTGTTCAGCATGTCCTTGCCGATTTGCAGGGCGCGCTCGACGACCGAGAGCGGGGCTTTGCCATCGGATACTTCCACGATCGTTTCCACCATCGATAGGGTAAAGGCCTTGATTCCGTAGCCGTACAGCGGCAGGTTCCCCACCTCTGTCTTATACAGGGCGCGGTTCACGCTGTGATGGGGCAGGTATTCCTCGAGCAATTGGCAAAAGGCCTCCTCCGCTTCGCGAAAGAAAGGTTCGTTCACCCACAGGGTATCGTCGGCTTCGAAGGCGATCGCGCGAATGTGTTGCATACCCGTGAAGGTAAGCAACGGCCGCGGACGCTACCGCCGCAGGCGGGCGGTCCGCATCGACCGCACCTTGAGGAGAAAGATGAGGCCCGCCAGGCTGGCCGTGATCCCATTGGCGACCATGAGGGGAAGATCGCCGATGTAGTAGCCATACACCAACCACAAGATCGTACCAATGAGCAGCATGGAAAAGGTGGCCAGCGAGAGGTCGTCGGTGGCCCGGTAGCGGATGGTCTTGTAGGCCTGGGGCACGAAGGCCGCGGTGGTCAGGAAGGCCGCGAGGGCGCCGGTAAGGGAAATCAGGGTCATGTGTCGGGGCATTGGTAAAGTGCGAAAGTACCGGGTTTCCGACCGGCCGGGGCTCACGCATGGCGTAACTTGGCTGCCCCCCGGATCTTACGCATGCGCTACACCCTTTTTCTGTTGCTCCTTGTTGCTATCGCCCTTGCACCGGCGGGGGGATGTGCCCCCGCAACGGAGGACGTGCCGCCCCCGGACCTCCTGGCGCAGGCCTGCGGCGGCTGCCACCTGCCGCCCGCACCGACCGATCTGCCGCGCGCCATCTGGGAGCGACGGGTGCTCCCGGAAATGGGCGCCCGCCTCGGCTTTCCCTCCCTGGGCTACGACCCGGCAGCCGCCCTGCCGCCCGGGGAGCACGCCCTGGCCGTCGCCCACGGCTTTTATCCCGAAGTCCCTACCCTTTCCTACGATGCCTGGCACGACGTGCGCGCCTATATCCTCGACCGGGCGCCCGATACCCTGGCCGCCCCGCCCCGGTTACGGCTGGACAGCCTGCGGGGATTCACCGTCAAGCCCTTTTCGGTCGAGGACCGCGGCGGATCCCTGGTTTCCTTCCTGGGAGCAGGCCCGGCAGGCCTGCTTTCCGGTAGTGGCTACGGTGAACTGGCGGCCGTGGATCCGGACGGCCCAGCGCGGCCGGTGCATAACGTCCGCCTGCCGGTGGTGCACTACCAGGCTGACTCCGCGGGCGATCTGCTGCTCGAGATCGGAAACATCTATCCCACCGAGGCTAGCAACGGTACGCTGTACCGCTACATCGACGGGGTCCGTACCGTAGTAGCCGACAGCCTGCACCGGCCGGTGCATTTCCTGGCCGAGGACCTCGACGGCGACGGGCGGCAGGAGATCGTCGTCTGCGAGTACGGTAACTACACCGGGGCGCTGACGCTGCTGCGCCCTCGCCCCGGCGGCGGGTACGTCCGCAGTCGGCTGCTCGGCGCGGCCGGCACGCTGCGCGTAGAAGCCACGGATCTCGACGGCGACGGGCGCAAGGACCTGCTGGTGCTGCACGCCCAGGGCGACGAGGGTATCGATGCCCTGTATCAGGAAGCGAACGGTAGCTTCCGGCGAGAACCGCTGCTCCAGTTTCCGCCCGTATGGGGCACGAGCTGGTTCGAATTCGTCGACGTGGACGGCGACGGTGACCGCGATCTCCTGACCGTACACGGCGACAACGCCGATTACTCCCCCGTGATCAAGCCCTACCACGGCCTTCGTATTTATACCAACGACGGGGAGAATCACTTCACGGAGGCTTTCTTTCTGCCCCTGCCCGGCGCCACGCGAGTAGCGGCCCGCGACTTCGACGCAGACGGTGACCTGGACCTGGCCGTGGCCTGCAATTTCGCCGATTTTGTCGGGCAGCCGGAAGCCAGTTTCGTGTACCTGGAGCGAACGGGGACCCCCAAGCAATTTAACTTTCACCTTCGCACCACCGCACTGGCGCTCGACGGGCGGTGGCTGATCCTGGAGGCCGGCGACTACGACGGGGACGGCGACGAGGACCTCGCCCTGGGGTCCTTTACGCTCAATCCGGCGTCCGTGCCGGATAGCCTGAACCGACGCTGGCGTGAGGGTACCACCGACGGGCTGTTGCTGGAGAACCGGCTCAGGTAATCCGTAACCGGTCCACCCGTCCGGCGAGGCTGTCGGTACGCAGTTCGCGGCTCAGGCGTTCGTAGTCGTCGCGGCCCACCGGTGGACCCAGCCGCCCGTCGCGCAGCACGAACAGCTCGTCGCAATTCTCCTCCAGCGAAGAGAATACGTGGGAGGAAAGAAGCACCGTCTTTCCGGCCGACCGCAGCCGTCCGATAACTTCCCGGATCAGCATATTGCTCTGAATGTCTACCCCGTTGAAGGGCTCGTCCAGGAGGTACACCCCGTTGCCCTGCAACAACAGGCCGAAGAGGGCCAGTTTTTTCTTCATCCCGGTGGAATAGTGTTCCGCGTACCGATCGAGCGGAAGATCGAAGAGGTTTTGTTCCGCGAAGTCTTCCGTGGGAAGATCGCGGGCGGCACACAACAGCTTGAGGTATTCCCAGCCCGTGACGTAGGAGGGAAAGACGGGCTCGGTGGGCAGGTAGCCGGTACGGGTGCGCAGCTGACCGGGCGGAGGATTGATCGTACCGTTGTACGCGGCCAGCCCCGCCAGGCAGGTAAAGAGGGTGGTCTTTCCCGCCCCGTTGGCCCCGACGATCCCATACACCCTTCCGGGCCGCAGTACAAAGGATACGCCCCGGAGCACTTCCAGGGGACCGTAAGACTTCTGCAGGGATTTCACTTCGATCATTCCAGCAGGGGCGCCAGGCGCCGTTTTGACTCTCCGTAAAATTTCCAGGCTGCCGCCGGTAGCAGGGGCGGCAGTAGCAGGACGACCGTCAGCGCCAGGGCGCGCGGGATGCTCATCTCGCGTGGGTACGTAGCGTACTTCGCTAGTACCATAATCAAAGCGTAGGCTACGGCCAGTCCGCCTACCGCAAGGATCAGCAGCACCCGCTGCGGGAAAACCCAAATCGTGCCGGCCAGTACCGGAAGCGTCAGCAGCAGCCCGGCTCCGCTGGCGGTCCGCAACTTTTTTTCCAGAAAGGCGGCCGGCGGCAGCGCGAATATCCAGACCAGCGCGGGAGGCTCCGCCGTAGCGTACCAGCTCATCACTACCCCACCGAGCAGCAGTACCGTGAACAGCGCCAAGGTCAGGTTTTCCACCCGCAGCGCGTTTATGGCGACCAAGTACAGCAGGGCGATCAGCCACCACCGACGGCGGAAGCCCGCGACGCACTCGAAGGGTTGTCGCCGGAACGGTGTAGGTAACACCATAGGTGGAGCGCCGCCGGTAGTGATGCGCGCCAGCAATACCGCCGCCAACAATAGCGCGCCGGCGGGGTAGCCGTCTCCGTACCACGCGAGCGCCGCCAATGCCGGGGCCGCGACCGCCAGATTCTCGCCGCCGCGTATCATCCAAACGCGAACAGGAATGTACAGCTGCCGCAGCCGACGTGTACGGTCGCGGGCCGCCAGGGTCCATAATACCGTGCTCGTCAGAACGGCCAGTATCCATCCCGCCGCCGCAAAGCGTCCGTAGAGATAGGCGGTGAAGAACGGAAAGCCGATGGCACCGAGCGGCAGTACCAGCACCGGCGGGACGCCCAGGTGGCGGAGGCGGCGCAGCGCGCGCCGGTACTGCAGCGTGAAGTAAAAAAGCATAGGTTGGGCCGGTAAGCTGACCGGGATGCCAAACTTACGAAACCCGTAACGGCGCCGTCGCGGGTAATCCCCTCCACGTTATCTTGTCGGGCCGGCTCCTCACCAACTGCCACTCCCCCATGCGTTACTTCCCCCTGCTGTCTGTCCTCCTGCTGCTGGCCTGCGCCCGCACCGAGCCCGTCGCCGAAGCCCCCCGGGCCGAACCGGCCGGACCCCGCTACTCCCTCGGGCAGTGGTCCTTTCACCGGCCCCTCTTCGCGGGGGAGATGGACAACTTTGAGTTCGTGACCACGGCAGGAGAGATGGGCTTCGCCGGCGTCGAGCTGGTCAATCAGTTTTTCCGTGACGAAGCCGATAATCCGGACTTTCTCGACAGTCTCCGTCGTGCCGCCGAAACCGCCGACGTGGAACTGACCATGCTACTCATCGACGGCGCCGGCAACCTCGGCGCTTCCGACCCGGACGAGCGCGACCGGGCCGTGGCCCAGCACCTGCAGTGGGTGGAGGCCACCGCCCGCCTGGGCATCCCCGCCATGCGGATCAACGCACACGGCGACGGCTCCCCCGCCGAAATAATGGACGCGGCGGAATCCGCCATCCGTCGCCTCGCCCGGGCCGCCAACGAACGGGGTATCCAGGTCCTCATCGAAAACCACGGCGGCATCAGCAGCAACGGCGAATGGCTCGCCGACTTGGTCGCGCGGTTGCGGGACGTGAACGTGGGTACCGTGGCCGACTTCGACAACTGGTGCTACCAACGGAGCGACGGCAGTATGTACGGCGGTGAATGCTCCGCCCGCTACGACCGTTACGCGGGCATGATGGAGCTGATGCCCTACGCCGGCGGGGTCAGCGTCAAGGCCTTCAACTTCGATGCGGACGGTGACGAACCGGACATGAATTTTGACGTGCTCTTCGACATCATCCGCGGTTCCGGCTTCGACGGCTTCCTCGGCATCGAGTACGAGGGCGACAGCCTGGACCCGCGGGAGGGGGTGGAAAAAACGCGCGCCCTCGCCGAACGGAGCTGGCCGCGGAAGCAGGTCGTTACCGCCACGGCCAGGGAGCGCATCGACAGCACGCTCAGGGGGTTCGTGGACGCGGGAGACATAGCCGGTGCCTCCGCGCTGGTTTACGAAAAGGGGGAAGAAGTCTACTCCGGCGCCTTCGGCGATGCCGACCGGGAGAAAGGCACGCCCATGGCCCGTAACACCATCGTCCAGGTATACTCCATGACCAAACCCATCACCGGCGTGGCCCTCATGCAACTGTGGGAAGCGGGCAAATTCAAACTCGACGATCCCCTGGCGGACTACCTGCCCGAATTCGGTGACGTACAGGTTTACGTTTCGGGCACCTCCGACGGATCGATGCAGACGGAGGCCCCGGATCGCCCCATCACCGTCCGCGACATCACCCGCCATACCGCCGGCTTCTACAACGGCGGCGACTCCCCCGGACTGCAACAAGCGTACGAGGCCGCCGACCTGCGTGGATACAAAAACACCCTTTCCGACCTGGGAGAAAAGCTTAGCGACCTGCCCCTGCTCTTCCAGCCGGGTACCCAGTGGCACTATGGCCTCTCGGTCGACGTACAGGCCCTGCTGGTGGAGCGGCTGTCCGGCCAACCCTTCGATGCCTACGTCCGAGAGCACATCCTGGACCCGCTCGGCATGGACGACACCCGCTATTTCGTACCGGAAGCGGACCGGAGCCGAATGTCTTCCGCCTACAACCGTGCCGCGGACGGCGTCCTCACCCAGCTGCCCGACGCGGAAGCGCACGACTTCAACATCAACCGCCAGCCGCTCACCCCCGGGGGCTTCGGCCTCACCTCCACCCTGGACGACTACATGACCTTCGCCCGGATGCTCGTCAACGGGGGCACCCTGAACGGTACGACCATCCTGCAGCCGGAAACCGTCCGGCTCATGCGGACCAATCACCTCGCCGACGAGGTGACCGAGCGCCTCTGGCTGCCCAGCAAGGGACAGGTGGGCTTCGGTATCGACTTCGCGGTACGGATGCGCCCGCCCGCCAACGCGGAGGAGAACCCGGGCACGGTAGGTGAATTCTTCTGGGACGGCGCGTCCAGCACGCTCTTTTGGGTCGATCCGGCCAATGAGCTGACGGCCGTGCTTTTCGTGCAGCTCTTCCCCTACGACCAGATCGGACTCCACCACGACTTCCGCCGGGCGGTGTACGGACCCTTCCGGCCGGTGGCGAGCAAGTAGGCTACGGCCCGCCCCCTATTCGACCTTGCGGTACCGCTCCCCGCAGGCCTCGATACAGAAGGGGGTAAGGGTAAGCACGCTATCGTCCAGGCTAAGGGGCAGCGGTCGGTCGGGCCGGCAATCAGGTTGCAGGGTGCCCTCTTCCAGCGACCAGCTGCCGCTGCGCAATTGGGTTCCCCCGTCGATGGGGTTGCAAAAGTTGAAGTTGGCGGTCACGGTACCGTCGGACCGGAAGGTCAGCGTGCGGTCCGAATCGACCGGCTGGTAAGTTCCTGACCCGTCGCCGATGTCAACAAGCTGTTCATCAAGCTGCCAGGTACCGATCAGCGGATGGTCGTCACCGACACCGCCCGATGAACAGGCGGAAAAGACTAGGGCGAACAGTAAGCCGGAGAGAAAGCGCGTCACGAAGCTGAGGGTATGCGTCATGCGCTACCTAACGCGCCGGGACCGAATATGTGGTGGCAGCGAACTCCGGCAGCCCGGTTCACATACTAGTGGGAAAGAACCCACCCATGAAACAGCTCCGTTACGACGACTACGGGGGCATCGACAAGATGTACCTGGCCGAAGTCGCTACTCCCGAACCCGCAGCCGATCAGATCCTCGTAGATATCCGGGCCGCCGGCATCAACCCGGTCGACTGGAAAGTCCGCAACGCCCAGATGAAACTGGCCGACGGCCACCAGTGGCCCCGCCGCATGGGCCTGGAGTTTGCCGGCGTGGTCAACCGCGTCGGGTCGGCGGTGACCAACTTCAAGTCCGGCGACGAAGTGTTCGGAGCCATCAGCCTAAAGGAACTCGGGGCCATGGCCGACGCCGTCGTCGTGACCGCCGACCAGATCCACCCCAAGCCCCCCAGCCTGAGCATGAGCGAGGCCGCCGGGCTTCCCCTCATCGGCGCCACCGCCCACCTGGCCATGCGTGAAACGATAGACGTACGGGGCCGCAAAGTGCTCATCAACGGCGGCAGCGGCGGCGTCGGCAACACCGCCATTCAACTGGCCCGTATGGACGGTGCCCACGTCACCGCGGTCGCCGGCCCCCACCACCAGGATATTCTCCGCGAGATGGGCGCCACCACCACCTACGATTACACCACCACCGACGTCACCCAACTGGGCGAGAACTGGGACGTGATCCTCGACACCGCGGGCACCCTGCCCTGGTCCGAGGCCAAGCATCTCCTGACGCCCCACGGTACCTACCTCGACCTGCAGCCCGGCCTGACCTCCTACCTGGGCAGCTACATCAACAACAAGCTGAGTGACAAGAAGCGGCAACCGCTGATGGCAGACATCACCCACACGACACTCCACCGCCTCTACGACCTGGTAGAGCACGACGGACTTCGGGTACACATCGGTCGCGAATACGCCCTAATGGATTACAAGAAGACATTCAGCGAGCTGGAAGCGGGCGACGGACCGGTGGGTAAGGCCGTGTTCATTCCGTAACTCGTAACCAGCAACCAGTAACCAGTAAGCCTAAACGCTACTTAACGTAAGCCACCTCCTTAACCGCCCGCACGATCTTCTCGGCGTTCGGCAGGAATTCCTCCACGAAACTCGCGGCGTAGCCCAGGTTCACGTCGGCGCTGTTGACGCGGATGACGGGAGCGTCTAGGTAGTCGAAGGCCGACTTCTGGATCTCGTAGGCGATCTCGGAGCTCACGCCGGCAAACGGCCAGCTCTCGTCGATGACGACGCAGCGGTTGGTCTTCTTGACGGATTCGATGATGGTCTTACGGTCGAGGGGGCGGATCGTACGCAGGTCGATCACCTCGGCGCTAATGCCTTCCCCTTCCAGGATCTTGGCGGCTTCCATGGTAGGCAGCATCATCTTGTTGTAGCTCACCAAGGTGACGTCGGTGCCCTCACGGCGCACGGCGGCCTTGCCGATCTCTACCAGGTACTCGCCCTCGGGCACTTCGCCCTCGTAGCCGTACAGCAGCTCCGATTCCATGACGCAGACGGGATCGGGGTCACGGATGGCGCTCTTGAGCAGGCCCTTAGCGTCGGCGGGGTCGGTGCAGGAGATCACCTTCAGGCCGGGGGTATTGGCCATCCAGCTTTCGAAGCTCTGGCTGTGCTGCTGGGCCAGCTGGCCGGCACTGCCGCTCGGGCCGCGGAAAACGATCGGACAGCTGAACTGCCCGGCGGACTGGCTCAGGGTCTTGGCGGCGTTGTTGATGATCTGGTCGAAGGCCAGGACGGCGAAGTTCCAGGTCATGAATTCCACGATGGGCTTCAGGCCGTTCATGGCGGCACCGACACCGATGCCCGCAAAGCCCAGCTCCGCGATCGGCGTGTCGATCACGCGCTCGGGGCCGAACTCGTCCAGCATACCCTTACTAACCTTGTACGCGCCGTTGTACTGGGCGACTTCCTCTCCCATCAGGAAGACCTTGTCGTCGCGGCGCATTTCTTCAATCATCGCCTCCCGGAGGGCGTCACGTAGGGCAATTTTTCTGGCCATGTATGGTTTAGTTTTACGAAGCTCCCGCCGTTCACCGACGGCCGGCAAAAGTACGCCACGCCGAACAAATGCCACGGCGGTAGCCTCCTACGGATACGTATATGCCCCACCCCACCCCTTATGAAATTGCGCAAGCCCTCTCCGTCCCCGCTCTACCTCGCCGTTCCCCTGCTACTGCTCACCTCCTGTAACCGGGGCTTTGGTTGTCCGACCAACCTTTCGGTGAGCGACCTTGTTTCCGCCGTGTTGGCGCTGATCGCGTAGCGCCGATTATCTAAAAATCTCCAGGCGCGGACGCAGGTGCGGTGTAACTCCCCGGGAGCCAGCCCGCCGGCGGCCGAGCCAGTAGCATTCGCCATGGACTGGAACCACATTACCTCCGTACACGACATCGAGGCCATCATCGAGCGCAGCCGCACCGTACCCTGCCTCATCCTCAAGCACAGCACCACCTGCCCCATCAGCAGCCTGGCCAAGAACCGGCTGGAAAAGCAGTGGGACATTGACGGGCAGGCCATCGAGACCTACTACCTCGACCTGCTGCGTTACCGTGAGGTCAGCAACTTCATCGCCGCCGAATTCGGGGTACGCCACCAGTCGCCGCAGGTGCTGCTGATCCGCGACGCCGCCTGTGTATACGACGCCAGCCACCTCGACATCCGCGTCGACGAGCTGCGCCCGGCGGCCTGATCCGTGGAGCCCCACCCTTTCCTTACCGCCGACGGTAGCCACAGCCTCCGGAGCGACCGCTTTGCCGTGGCCTACCACAGTACGCACGGTGCCCTGCAGGAGAGCCGTCATATCTTTCTGGAGGCCGGCCTGCACCCTCTGCTTACAGCGGCTGACACCACCGCGGTGCACGTGCTGGAGCTCGGATTCGGTACCGGCCTGAATGCCCTGCTCGTCCGCGAGCTCGCAGCACGTCATCCGGGCATCCACTTTCGGTACCTTACCTACGAGGCCTTTCCGATCACTCCCCACCTGGCGGCCGAGCTCAATTACTGCGAGCTGCTCGCCGTACCGTCGGACCGACTGGCGGAACTGCACACCGCAGACTGGGATACCGAGGCCCGCCTCGATCCCAATTTTACCTTTCAAAAGAAACGGGAAGATTTCCTGACCGCGGACTTCGAGCCCGGCTGGGCGGATGTACTCTTTTACGATGCCTTCGCACCGGAGGACCAACCGGAATTGTGGACACAGGACGCGATGCAACACTGCACCCGCGCCCTGCGCCCCGGCGGAGCCCTGGTCACCTACTGCGCCAAGGGACAGTTCAAACGCAACCTGCGCGCGGCGGGCTTTCGGGTGGAGGCCCTACCGGGCCCGGTCGGCAAGCGGGAGATTACGCGAGCGTATCACGTTGATCTTTCCTAGCTTTCCGTACAGCTCCAGCGACTTCTTATTGTAGGCCAGCGCGGCTTCCTCGGCCGTTCCGAACATACCAATGTGTACACTGCGGCGGTTAACGCTGATGACGGCCCGGTAGCGGTTGTTCTCCTTGTACACGCCGGTGTAGCCGATCTTGCTGCTAGAGCGCCGCTTGCGGCTGGCCACAGAGCGGCTGCGGTACTCCAGGTTTTCGAGGCGACAGTCCAGCTTATCGCCGTTGAGCGACCCCACGAGTTTACGCTCCCCTACCCGCTTGTGGCCGAGGTAGCGCTCGGCGATCAGCTTGTGGAGGTAGATGGTTTCCGTCCGGTAGCCTTTCTTTGCCTCGTCGCACTTGAAGGTTTTCTGGAAGACGACGCACCCCGACGAGTGCAGCCGGAGGTTTTCGAAAAATTGGAGTTCTTTGAGATGAGGATCCTTGGCGAGGTCATAAAAAACCTGCTCGTCGAGGAGGGCTGCTTCGGAGGCGTTTTTCAGGGGAATACGGTGTGACATAGTGTGGTTATGTTGTAGTGTTTTTCTGGTGAAACGACTATAGCCGACACGTGTTGTTCGTGTTATTCACCAAGGGTGATTCAAATTTAGGCATTTTTTCTACCATTTGGCAAAATTATCCGGCGTCAACTCCTCTTTTGGGACTATAAAAACACATGTATGACAATTATTACCCGCAAATTGTGAAAAATACAGACATTTTAGCCCGTACGGCCCAACTCGCCCGCCTGGCCGACGCCCGCGTCCTCGATAACCCCCGCGTAGGGGCGGTGCTGCTGCACGACGGTTGCATCATCGGGGAGGGATACCACCAGCAAGCCGGGAAAGCGCACGCCGAGGTCAACTGCCTGGCATCCGTGCGCGAGGAGGACCGGCCGCTTATCCCCGCCGCCACCCTGTTCGTGAGCCTCGAGCCCTGCTGCATCAAGGGGCGTACGCCGGCGTGTACGGGACTGATCCTGAAGGAGCACGTGCGTAAGGTGGTCTTCGCCCAGCGCGACACCACCGATGAGGTATCGGGCCGCAGCGCCGCCATCCTCCGGGAAGCCAGCGTACGGGTCAAGGAGTACCCCGACTTCGCCCCTACCGAGGACACCAACCGCAACCGCCTGATCTACACTACCGAGCAGCGCCCCTTTATCTTGCTGAAGTACGCCCAGTCGGCCGACGGCTTCCTGCGCCCCCGCGACCGCAGCAAGAAATACTGGATCACCAACGACATCAGCCGCCGCCTGGTACACCGCTGGCGCACCTGCACCAATGCCGTAATTGTAGGGGCCCGGACGATCATCGAGGACGAGCCCAAGCTCAACGCCCGGTTCTTCCCCGGCCCCGACCCCCGCCCGGTCATCATTGACCTCCACGACCGCCTGTCGGGCCGCGAGAAGATCTTCTCCGGCGGGGAGCAGCGCCCGCTGGTCTTCACCGGGCGCAAACCCGCCCGGCTGCGGGCCGACACCGTGGAGGTGAAAGAAAAGGACCTCAATAAAAAGGCGATCAAAAAGATCCTCCGCAAGCTGCACGAACTGAAGTTCAGCCACGTGACCATCGAGGGCGGGGCCGTGGTCCTCAACGCGTTCTTGCACCACGGCTTCTGGGACGAGGCCCGCATCTTCACCGGGCCGCAGCGCTTCGGCCACGGCCTGCCCGCCCCGGAGCTGCCGGCCACGGCCCGCTCGCTTTCGGAGGAGCGGATCGGGACCGACCGCCTGAGCACCTTCCGGCCCGCGGCGGGTAAATGATCAGGCGGCCGCCAGCTCCCCTACCACTGCGCCGATGATGTCACAGGCCTCGCGGAGTTCGGGCTCGGTAATGACCAGCGGGGGCGCGAAGCGGATGATGTTCCCGTGGGTGGGCTTGGCGAGCAGGCCGCGGTCGGCCAGGGCCAGGCAGAGGTTCCAGGCGGTTTTCCCTTCCTCGCTGTCGTTGATGACGAGGGCGTTCAGCAAGCCCTTGCCGCGGACAAGCGTCAGCGTGTCGGGGTAGTGGTCCACCAGCTCCTGCATCCGTTCCCTAAAAATAACGCCCAGCCGCCGCGCGTTCTGGGTAAGTTTTTCGTCGCGGACGATCTCCAGGGCCTCGGTCGCCACGGCGCAGGCTACCGGGTTACCCCCGAAGGTGCTGCCGTGTTGCCCCGGTCCGATGACGTTCATGACCGCGTCGTCGGCCAGTACCGCCGATACGGGATAGGTACCCCCGCTGAGGGCCTTGCCCAGAATGAGGACGTCCGGCCGCGTATAGGTCGCCTGCCGTTCGCAGTGTCCCGCGCAGTCGCAGTCTCCGCACACCCGCAGCAGGGCGCCGGTGCGGCCGATGCCGGTCTGGATTTCGTCGGCGATGAAAAGCACGTTGTGCTCCCGGCAGGCGGCAGCCACCGCGGGCAGGTAGCCGTCGTCCGGCACGAATACGCCGGCCTCCCCCTGGATGGGCTCGACGAGCACGCCGGCGATGGTGGCGGGGTCCCCGGCCAGCTTCGCCCGCAGGGCCTCCACGTCGCCGTAGGGTACCGACTCGAAGCCGGGGGTGTAGGGTCCGAAGTTGCCCTTGGCGTTGGGATCGGAGCTGAAGCTGATGATGGTGGTGGTGCGGCCGTGAAAGTTTTGTCCGCAGACGATGATGCGCGCGCCGTCGGTGGGGATCCCCTTCACCTCGTAGCCCCACTTGCGGCAGATCTTGATGGCGGTCTCCACGGCTTCGGCCCCGGTATTCATGGGCAGCACCTTGTCGAAGGCGAAGTACTCCGTGAGGTAGTGCTCGTAGGGCCCCAACTGGTCGTTATAGAACGCCCGGCTGGTGAGGGTGAGGCGCGCCGCCTGCTCCTGTAGCCGGTCTACGATCCGGGGGTGGCAGTGCCCCTGGTTGACGGCCGAGTAGGCCGACAGGAAATCGAAGTACTGCCGGCCCTCCACGTCGTAGAGGTACACGCCGCGGCCTTCGCTGAGCACGACGGGCAGGGGGTGGTAGTTGTGGGCACCGTGGCGGTCTTCCAGGTCGATGTAGGCGTCGGAGGTCATGGTGGGGGGTTTGGGACGAAGGTAGCGAGCCGGCCCCGCAGTGCCAATGCTCCCGCGCCCTACCAACCGCCCGCGCCGCCGCCGCCCGCGCCGCCGCCTACCGAACCGCCGCCGCCGGAAGCCGACGGGGCCGTGGTGCCGGAATTGACGGCGCCGTAGAAGCTCTTCTCAAACCGCGCCGGGTGGTAGCCGCCGACCATCCAAAGGGGCTGGTATACGTATGTACCGCTGGTCTGCCGGGTAAAGTAGCCCGTCCACTCATCGTTAATGCCCAGGGCGATGGCGTAGGGGAGCAGGGCCTCGTAGTGCTCCTCGGTCATCGCCGGGAGGTTGGGGGTGCGCTTGCGTTCGCTTTTCGAGAGGTTGAGGTAGTCGCGCAGGGCCTCGATTTCGGCGCGCAACCGCACCAGTTTCGGATCCGGGCGCGCGATAAGCCAGGCGTACAGGGCTACGCCCACCAAACCGGCGATCAGGCAGATGAGCGCTACCGGCATGGAGAATTCATAGTCTGCATGCTTGCCCCACACTATGGCGGGCCAGATACTCACCGCGTATACGGCGACGAGTGGCCAGAAAAAACGCAGGTTGTTTCCCCGGCTACGCAGTTCCTTATGCTGTTCGCTTACGGCCTTGTGGTGAGCCATTTGTACCTCACTGAGGCGGGAATCGTACGATTGCTTGAGGCGCCAGGTATCGTCCTCGGCAAAGAGATCGCGGTACAGCTGCCGTTGCTCGGCGGGAAGCCCGGCGGGATCGGGTGCGGAGTCGGTCCGGCGGATCACGTAGTGGTAACTGGTAGTCAGGAGGCCCTTGTCCTCTTCCTCCTCGATCTTCAGGTAGCCCCGGATGGCCAGGGTTAGCAGGGAAGCGGTAAACTCCTGTACCGCACCCATCCCGAACCGGCTGGAGAGGTGACCGATGGAAGCCGGCGACAGGCCATCCGGCGGCGCGGTGACCCTTCCCACGCGCGGCGCGGGCGGGTCTACCCCGTGGTTCCGCCAGGTGGTATAGGCGTAGTAAACACCGCCCAGGGACAACAACAACCAGAGCAGCAAGCTCCCCTCGCGCTGCCACCAGGTGGGCGGTGGCGGCGGCTGCACCGTATTCTCGTCGTTCGGCGGATTGAAATAACCGGGGGTGAAGCCGGCGGCCACCGAAAGTTGCTCCCCGTCCCCGAACTGGCCCCGTCCGGTGAAGGTGAGGCGGCCATCGGCGGGAGCGGCAATGGTACAGTTGCGCTCGGAATCCCCGGATGCCCCGGTGTAGCAGGCGTACTGCGCCACCGACAGGCCGTCGGGCAATTCCACGGTAGCGGAAACGGAGTCGACGGGCAGTGCTACGTCGGGGCCAATCACCTCAAACTGCAGTTCGTCGAGGCTATCTTTCTGCACCACTACCCGACCGAGGCGGTAGCGGATGCGGTAGGTATAGGTCCCGGGCGACAGGGTGACGTCCTTCTCACCGGCGTAGATCGTGAGCTCGCCGCCGCGCTCCCGGGTATGGAAGGGGCTTTCGGCCCCGTCGCGGGTGACCGACAGTACCTCCAGGGGGTGGGGACGGGTGGGCAGGCTGCGCGTTATCCCGCGCTTGATGACGTCGCCCTCGGCGATTACGGTAAGGGTTTCGGTGACGTCCAGCGACCGGTCGGGGCGCGGCGTAATGTCGGCGTGCCACTCCACGAAGCGCTCCTGGGCGGTGGCCAGTAACGTGAAGCAGCAAAATAACAACGTAAGGAATATGCGCACGGTGGGGAGTTTGGGAGCAATCTAGCCGCCAGCCGACGTGCGGGCAAGTTTCTTCGACGAAGGAGCCTGCTGCGTATGCGTATCTTGTCCCCATGATCGCCTGGCTGCTCCTGATCGTGCTCCTGCTCGGGCTGGCCGCCCGCTACGCGCTGCCGCGCCGCATCGTGGTACCCCGCCGCCGCCTCATCACGCTCGATCCGGGCGACCTCGGCTACCCGTTCGAGGCCGGTACGCTCGTTACCGACGAGGGCCTGCGCCTGGCCTCCTTTTACGTGCCGGCCACCGTCCCCGCCCGCGGCAACCTGATCCTCCTCCACGGCAAGGACAGCGCCCGCGAGCTCTACCTGGAGTACCTGCCCCAGCTGGTTCCCTTCGGCTACAACGTGCTGCTCTACGACGCCCGCGGTCACGGCCGCAGTCAGGGCGGGTATACCACCTTCGGCTACCACGAGTGGCGCGACGTGGCCCTGGCCGCCCGCCACCTCCGCCACCTGGCCCCGGGCCTGCCCACCGGCGTTTTCGGGCACAGCATGGGCGGTGTGGTAGCCCTGCAGGCGCTGGCCCGGGGCGCCGACCTGGATTTCGGCATCGTGGAGAGCGCCTTCACCCACCTCGGCGAGATCACCCACGCCTACGCCTGCCGCCAGTCGGGCCTGCCCCTCCCCCGCGCCCTGACCGACCTCATGCTCGACCGCGCCGAGCGCCTCGCCGGGTTTCACCACCGGGAAGTCGAGCCGGTGCGGGCCGCGGCCGACGTTACCCAGCCGGTGCTGGTGATCCACGGCGAAGCCGACAGTAGCATCGACGTGGACAACGGCCGCCGCCTCTACGCCGCCCTCGGCAGTGCCGTCAAGGAACTCTACGTGGTACCCGGAGCGGGGCACGACAACCTGACGGAAGTAGGCGGCGACACCTATTACCGGCGGCTGCGCTCCTTCCTGCTGGCGGCCACCGAGGCCACCGCCTGAGCCGCCGGGCAGGCCTTTCCGCAAAGAGCGTACCTTGACCAGGTGCAAGCCCCCACGCGCTACCTCATCCACCTGGCCGCCCGCCACAGCAACTGGCAGCGGACCGACATCGCCCGTACCCTGGCCGGGGAAGTATACGCGGACGCCGAGGACTGGCGCAGCCTGCTGCACTACCTCCTGCTGGGAGCCGGGGCCGCCTTTTTACTCAGCGGTATATTCTTCTTCTTCGCCTACAACTGGGTGGCGCTCGCCCCGGCCGTGAAGATCGGCTGCGCGGTCGGCAGCTTTGCCGTGGCGGCCTTCGGGGGGCTTTTTGCCCCGCTGCCCGCTCCGGCACGCCGGGTGGTCCTTACCGCGGCCGTCGCGCTGATCGGGGCCGTGCTGGGCGTTCTGGGGCAGGTGTACCAGACCGGCGCCAACGCCTACGACTTCTTTCTGGGGTGGGCGCTGCTGTCCCTGCCCTGGATAGCGGTGCTCGGCTACGCGCCGCTCTGGCTGCTCTTTACGGGCCTGGTCAATGTGACCTTCATCATGTATACCCAGCAGCTTGGCATCGAGCTGTCCTACCTCGTTTCCGGCATGCTGCTGTTTGCCTTCAACCTGCTGATCTGGCTGTTCCTCTGGGCCCGCTACCGGCAACGCACCGGATTCGACTGGCTGCTGCGCGCCGTCGCCGGCTGGGCGGTCCTCGTGGCGACGGTCAACGTGAGCGCGGGCGCCTTCGACGAGCGGCCGGTACAGCTCCTGCTCACGACTCTCTTTGCCGCGGCGGTCTACGCCGGGTGGGTCCTGCTCGGGCTCCGCGAGCGCTCCGTATACTACCTGGCGCTTACCGGGGGCGGCAGCCTGATCACGCTCACCTTTCTGCTGCTTCGCTGGGCCACCTTCGCCAACGCCTACCTGCTGGCCGGCGGCGTCCTGCTTGTGGGCGTGACCCTGCTGACCCAGCAACTGAATCGACTCAACCGGCGCTGGCGTGCTGAGTGAAGGTATCGCACGCTGGCGGGCCCGCGCGTCCGTTCCCTTCACGGTCGACGAGGCCGCCCTCGCCGCCGACGCGGGCCAGCGCGACGACGACGATACGGACCAGGCGGTGCGGGTCCTTTCGGGCCTCGGGGGGGTCCTGTCGAGTCTCATCTTTCTACTATTCCTCTGGATCACCGACCTGTTCACGCGGCCCGTCGTGGCCGTCCCGCTGGGCGTCGCCCTCATCGTGACCACCCTGGCCCTGGGCCGCACGCGGCGGCAGGCGTTCCTGGCTACCACCACGGTCTGTGGCTACCTCGTCGGCGTGGGACTGATCATGGTGGGCCTGCCGCCCCAGGTCAGCGACAGTCAGCTCGTATGGCCCGTACTGCTCATCGCGGCCGCTACGGTGGCCGGCACGCGCAACTACTACCTCGTCTTCCTGGCCGTGGTGTCGGTTCCCGCCTGCCTGCTTTACCTGCACCTGGTGCAGCGGGAGCCCGCCTGGGTGTGGGCGGCCGTGCTCCTGGCAGCGCTGGGCGTGGCCGGGGTGACCTACTTTGAGCACTTCCTGATCGCCGACCGGCGGATGCCGCCGCTGCGGTCCGGGCTCGTCTGCGGCCTGCTGCTCACGCTCGTCTGGTTTCGCTGGGGGGAATGGATGGTGCCGGGTGGCGGGCACCTCAACGTCGCGGTAGTGCCCTTCGCGGGCAGCCTCTACCTACTGTTGCTTAGCTTCCGCAATCAGCACGCCCTGGGGGCGGGCCTCGGCGTGGCCGGCCTGGCCTACTTCACGGTACAGTACTACTACGACCTGCGCTGGACGCTGCTCGACAAGTCGCTAATCCTCATGGCCGCCGGCGCCCTGCTGCTCGTGGCCTGGGCCCTGCTGCGCCGTAACCGCTCCGCCCGTGAAGACGCGTAACCGACTCATCCTGCTCCTCGCCACCCTGGCGGTACTGGCCTACGCCGTGTGGTTTGCCTACGACAAGGAACGTATCCTGCGGGAGGGGGAGCTTACCCTCTTCGAGCTGGCGCCGGTAGATCCGCGTTCGCTGCTGCAGGGGGACTATATGGCGCTGCGCTACACCATCGGCCGCGACCTGAGCCGGGAGGAGCTGCCCCCCCGCGGTTACCTCGTATTCACCCGGGATCTACAGGGCGTGGCGGAATTTCAACGCATTCAGACCGGTCGCGACCCACTGGGTCCGGGAGAAGGGCTCATCCGTTTCGTGCGGCGGCGCGCGGGTGCGGTGCGCAACGGGACCCTGCGCCTCGGGCCCGAAAGCTACTTCTTCGAGGAGGGGCAGGGCGAACGCTACGGACGCGCCCGCTACGGAGGACTGCGCATCGACGCCGCCGGGCAGGCCGTACTGGTAGGGCTCTGGGATGGCGACGCACAGCCCATTAGGTAACTCCGGGCCGTTTAATGCCCAGGTAGCGGTCGATGAGGGCGTGGCCCAGGTAGATGACGGGCGTAAGGCCGACGGCCATCAGAAACTTGAAGACGTACTGCACGGTACCCACCGCCAGCAATCGCGACCACGGCCAGGGTTCGGTGACCCCGCCGAACAGCTCCGGCCCAAGCCGGAAGGCCACGTACAGGACCACGAAACTATCCACCAGCTGGCTCACCACGGTAGACCCGGTGGCCCGCAACCAGAGCCAGCGGTCGCCGGTCCGCGCGCGAATGCGGTGAAAGACGAAAACGTCGGTCAGCTGCGCGATGAGGAAGGCCGCGAGGGATCCCACTATGATGAATAGCCCCTGTCCGAACGTAACCCGGAAGGCCGCCTGGTTGTCGGGCACCCCCTGCACCTGCGCCCCCGCCCGCCACCACGTGGCCGGCTCCAGCTGTATGGCAAAGAAGATCACCAGGAAGGCGTAGCCGATCAACACTACCGTAAAGTAGCTGAGTAGGCGAACGCCGCGCTCCCCGTAGTATTCGTTGAGC
This sequence comes from Lewinella sp. IMCC34183, assembly GCF_003390915.1. Classification (GTDB taxonomy): domain Bacteria; phylum Bacteroidota; class Bacteroidia; order Chitinophagales; family Saprospiraceae; genus Neolewinella. The sequence goes on from NZ_QMEM01000001.1 coordinate 1,126,492, forward strand.
AGGTCGGTGACCACGAACACTACCGGCCAGAGCAGCACGCCGGCACTGAACTGCAGGGCCCCCGTCTCCCCGAAGAGATTGAAGTTCCACGGTTCGAGGCCCAGCGTATCCTCCAACGCGAAGATCTTGACGCCGATGAGCTCGGCGACCAGGGCGTTGGCCACGAAGAAACCCGCAAGGAAAACGAAAAGGCGGCTCGGGCGGTGCCGCACGACGGAGTCGGTGAAGCGCAAGGGAAATAATCTTAGGGCGAGACGGTGACAAAGGCGGAAGGTAGGGATTGACCCTATTTCAAGTGTACCTTCTTCCCATGCATCTTCGCTTCCGCTACCTGGCTGTCCTGCTGGTACTTACCGCCGCCCTCGCCGCGCAGCCGGCCGAACGCCCCACCGCCGACACCTGGCCCGATGGGCCGCCACCCGACGACCTGGCCCTGCTGCGCACCGCCCTGCCCTACCCCGCCCGGCGGCGCGCCCAGTCTACGCTCCTGCTGTACAACGTCGTGGAGTGGAGCCCCAACGAAAACTTCCAGGTCGGCGTCGGCAATGCCCTGTTGCTGGGCCTGCTGACCACGCAGCGCTACCGGACTACCCTGTCCCCGGGGGTCCACCTGGGAATCGGCAACCGGAGCGTACTGCTCCCGCAGATCGACTACGGCGCGGTAGGCGTAGCGGTGGCCGGCGACGCGGCCGTCCTGCTCACCCTCGGAACCCCGGAGCAATTCTACAACCTGGGGGTGGGCGTGGTGTACACCGTGGGCTACGCCACCCTGCCGGCCTACCGGGTGGGCCTGGGTACGCGGCTCGGCCCCCGGGTGGCGGCCTTCGGGGAGCTGGTGGCGGTTTCGGACGCCGACGCGGGGCAGCTGACGCTACTGCCGTCGCTCAACGTCGGCCTGGCGGGGCGCCGCCACCGGTGGAGTTTCGGCGTGGCGGCGGCGGCGTTGAGCGAGGGCGACCTTTACCCCTTCCCCTACCTCAGCTATTGGGTTTACTTTTAGCTTTGCGCGATGCGCGCGACGATCGGTACCGACCCGGAGGAAGCGGCCCGCCGCCTGCGGGCCGGAGAGCTAGTGGCCCTGCCCACAGAAACCGTCTACGGCCTGGGGGCCAACGCCCTCGACCCGGCGGCGGTGGCCGGCATCTTCGCGGCCAAGAACCGCCCCCGCTTCGATCCGCTGATCCTCCACCAGTCGAGTGCCGAACGGGCTTTGGCCTGGGCACGTCGCGTACCTGCCGATGCCGAACGCCTGGCCGCCTGCTGGCCCGGTCCGCTTACGCTGGTTCTCGAGCGGGCCGCTGGCGTACCCGACCTGGTCACGGCGGGGCTGAACACGGTGGCCCTGCGCGTACCGGCCCACCCCCTCACCCGCACCGTACTGGAGGCCGTGGAATTTCCGGTGGCCGCCCCGAGCGCCAATCCCTTCGGCTACGTAAGTCCCGTCACGGCGGCCCACGTCGCCGCCCAGCTCGGGGAGCGGGTCGACTACATCCTCGACGGGGGCCCCTGCCGCGTGGGCGTGGAAAGCACCATCGTCGGCTTTCCCGGTGGGCGGCCCACGGTGCTTCGCAAGGGGGGCACCCCGGTAGAGCGGATCGAGGAACTACTGGGTACGGAAGTGGCGGTGCGCACCCACGGCAGCAGCCGCCCGGAGGCCCCCGGCATGCTGACGCACCACTACTCTCCCGGACTGCCGCTGTGGCTGACGGAAAACGCGCCGGAGCCCGGTACGGCGGAGCGGGCGGCGGTACGGTTCGGGGAGCCGGCCGGCAACGCCCACGAGTATACGCTCTCGGCCACGGGCGATCTGGAAGAGGCGGCCCGCAACCTGTTCGGTATCCTTCGGCAACTGGCCGAGGCGGGCTACGGGGCGGCCCAGGTAGCACTGGTACCCGAACGCGGACTGGGCCGTGCGATCAACGACCGGCTGCGGCGGGCCGCCGAAAGGGGGTGACCGCTTAACAATCGAGCGCCTGCCGTGTTTCGGGAATTGCAACCGCCCCCACCATGCGCCTGACCTTCCTTGTCTTACTGTTTTCCCTGCTGTTCTCCTGTGGCTCCGATCCGGAACTGCCCCCCGAGGCGGCGGCCGAACTCGAGGGCCGGTGGGAGCTCACCGACGCCCGCCGGAACAACGTAAAAACGACCAACCTGGACGGACTCTACTTCGACTTCCGACCCAACGGCGAGTTGCTGACCAACCTCATGGGCGAGGAACAGCAGGGCACCTATACCCGCAACGACACCGAGTTGGTCACCGAGGGCGTCGCGCCCGCCATGACCTACGAGATCGAGTCACTGGAAGCGGGAGAGCTCGTCCTGCGGTCGGAGCTGCAGGGCTTCTACTTCGTGCTGCGGATGCGCAAGGCCGACGCAGAAGAAAGCTGAGGCTACCGCAGAAAAAAGTGCTGGAGGTCCCCTACGGTTTCGATCTGGCTGGCTTCCTCCTCGGTGAGGTAGTACTCCAGGCGGCTTTCGAGGCCGGCGACCAGGAGCTCGATATCCATGGTATCCAGGAAAAGATCTTCCCGCAGGCGGGTGAACGGATGAATGCGGTGGCCGGGCAGCCGGAATTCGCTACTGAGCGTTTGCAGGAGGTCGGCGTTGCGCTGGGCTAGCGCCGAAGTGGATACTTGTGTCATAGAGTTCATTTGGCGGCCAACGGCGTGGCGGGGAAGAAAAGCGAATATTCGCTGGAGAGAACGAGAATTGCCCCCCAAGCGTTGCCTACGTGGTAAAAATATTTACAAACACAACCCTGGGATGGCCTCGGGCATTCCCTTCGGGCGGCCGAGTTGTCTCCGCTGCCGATAACCGCATAGTATGAGTGATTTTAACGGGCTGAACCGTCATGCCCCCCGCCGCTGGAACACCGAGCCCTTCGGTGAGAACAGCTGGACGATGTTTAAGGTGATCAGCGAATTCGTCGAAGGTTTCGAAGTAATGAACCGCATCGGCCCCTGCGTCAGCATTTTCGGCTCGGCGCGCACCAAGCCTGACCATAAGTATTACCAGACCGCCACCGAGATCGGCCGCCTCCTCGTCCGGGAAGGCTACGGCATCATCACCGGCGGCGGCCCCGGCATCATGGAGGCGGGCAACAAGGGCGCCCACGACAGCAAGGGCGCCAGTATCGGCCTCAACATCGACCTGCCCTTCGAGCAGAGCAGCAATGCCTACGTCGACCACGACAAGGACATCGATTTCCGGTACTTTTTCGTTCGCAAGGTGATGTTCGTCAAGTACGCCCAGGCTTTCGTCTGCTGCCCAGGTGGCTTCGGGACCATGGACGAACTCTTCGAGGTACTGACCCTCATCCAGACCAAGAAGATCACCCCCGTACCGGTCATCCTGGTTGGGACCGACTACTGGTCGGGCCTCCGCGACTGGATCTTCGAGACCATGGAAACCCGCGAGAAAACGATCAGTGCCGGCGATATCGACTTGCTCCCGATCGTGGATACCCCGGAAGAAGTGCTCGCCATCATTCAGGAATTCTACGACGAGAAGGGCGGACGCCTGGAACCCAACTATAAGCTGTAATTCCCTTCCTCAGACCTGGGAGATCTCCGGTTGAGTGACCTGGTCGAGCACCGTCACCCGGCGGTATTGCCGTAAGACTTTCCGGTGATGGCGGATATCCCGCGCCAGGATGGCGCGGTCCGCTGGATTGGGGAGGTTATCCGTGGCGTCCCGCAGGAGGCTGGCAATCTCCTCCTGGAGGTAGCGGTGGTACGAGAGGGAGTCGCCCGTTAGCTGCAACAGGTGGTACAGCATCTGGAACAGGCGCCGGACCAGCAGGGGGTCACCCTTACCGTAGCAGCGCATCTCCTGCATCAGGGCGGAAAGTACTTCCTGGTAGCCGTGGCGGGCAAACCAGACCTCACCCCCGTCCTTCGAGCGGTACACGTTGTGCAGGGGCGTCTCCATCATGGCGGCCAGGATCTCCGTCTGCCGGTCGATGACGGTGAGGGCGGTACCGGGGTCGTTGATGCCAGGCGACAGGGCCTTCAGGGCGATCTCGGTAAGTTGCTTAAGGTTGGGCAGGTACCAGTCGTCGAACTGGTCCGGGATAGGGGCTACCGCGGCCAGGACCCGCTCCACCTGCTCCTTATCGAGGGTGCTTTCGGACTGGAGCAGCGGCAGGCCGCGCGGTACGTATTGCCCCTTGGTGACCCCGATGTAGAAGCGGGTGTCGAACTCAAGACCGAGGCTGGCCAGGGTGTCGTGGTCCACCGTGCCCACGTAGCCGCTGATGGGACTGGGGATCGCGCTCCAGTAGGCCAGTTCAGGGGGAATGACCGCCTCGGCGTAGCCCGCTTCGCTGTACTCGCGCTCCTCGGCCAGGTCGTTCATCGCGTCCTGGGCCACCCGGTCGATGATGTTACCCACCTGGATCTTGGCCGTGATCGACGTGACGAAGTACACGAACAGCACAAGGCAGGAAATACCCAGGATCGTACAGACCAGGATGGAAAAGTTGGGGATGTTGTAGTCATCGCTGCTGCGGATCGACAGCAGCACCGCGATGCTCAGCACGATACTCGCCAGGTTGAGGCCCATGACGAACTGCAGGGCCCGGTCGCCGGTGAGCTTCGGCAGCAGGCGGGGCGAATAGGAGCTCGCTACCTGGTTGAGGAGCGTCATGATCTGGGTGAAGGTGAAGACCGTCAGCGTGATCAGGCCCCCGATGAACATACCCAGAATAGTACGGGCGGTGTCCTGGCTGGTGATGGCGAGGGCGGGAAAGTAATCGGTGGTCAGGCCGCTGATGTCCGTATTATTCTCCAGATAGTAAAACAAGAACGCGAGGCCCAGCGCGACTACAATCATCGGCACCGGCAGAAAGGCCACGCTTCTCACGGCCTGCTTCATCAAGGTTTGCAGCGTACGGTAGATGTGTCCCATGCTAGTCGCGCAGCCCGCGCAGCACCTCCGCGACGGCGGGGCAGACGAGGCTATTTCTGAGTGTCAACGGTAGGAGGGGCAACATGTTTTTCCGGTCGGTGTGCGGGTATTCCCGGCAGGCGCGCGGGCGCGCCTCATATACGGAGCAGTAGTTGTCGGCCCCGAGGAAGGGGCAGGGAGCGACGTTGAGGACGTAATCCTGTTCGTCGTCCAGATGGAGGTAACGCTCCACGAGCTCCGCGGGTCGGATACTCAGGTGGCGGGCCAGCCGGTCGATATCGATGTCTCGGAATATCGGACTGGTGGTCTTGCAGCAATTGGCGCAGTCGAGGCAGTCGATCCGGGCAAAAGCCGCGTCGTGCTGCTCATGTACACGTTCGTCGAGGTCGCGCGGCGTACGGTTACGTAGGCGGGAGACCAGTTTTCGGTTGCTCTTGTACTCGTTGCGTGCGTGCTCCAGTTCTTTTTCTACGTCCATATTAGACGGCGATGGGTGCCTTAATGGACGGCCAGGGATCGTAATCGTGCAGCTCGATGTCGTCGAAGCCGATCTCGAAGAGACCGGGCGCTTCGGGCGCGATGTACAGCGTCGGCAGGGGGCGCGGGGCGCGGGTGCATTGCAATTCCGCCTGCGCCAGGTGGTTCTGGTAGAGGTGGGCGTCGCCCAGGGTGTGGACGAAGTCGCCTACGCCGAGTCCGCACTCGCGGGCCACGAGGTGGGTAAGCAGGGCGTAGGAGGCGATGTTGAAGGGGACACCGAGGAACACGTCCGCCGAGCGCTGGTACAGCTGGCAGCTGAGCCGGCCGTGGGCCACGTAGAACTGGAACAGGGTATGGCAGGGCGGCAGGCCGGCCTTGGCCATCTCGGGGATCTCCTCGGGGTTCCAGGCGGTGACGATGTGGCGGCGGCTATCGGGGTTGCGTTGGATGGCCGCGACGACGTCCTTCAGCTGGTCGACGCCGTTGAAGTTGCGCCACTGCCGACCATAAACGGGGCCCAGCTCCCCCCACTGCCGTGCGAAGTCCTCATCCTCGGCGATGCGGGCCGTGAACTCCTTCAGTGCCGCTTTCCATTCGGGGCCGTGCTTGGTGAGCACCTCGTCGCGCTCCGTAGCCCGCAGGTAGTGTTGGAAGGGCCACTCGTTCCAGATGCGTACGCCGTTGCGGACCAGGTAGCGGATGTTGGTATCGCCCCGGATGAACCACAGCAGTTCGTGCACCACGCTTTTCCAGTGTACGCGCTTGGTGGTGAGCAGGGGGAAGCCGGCGCGCAGGTCGTAGCGGGCCTGGTGGCCGAACACGGACAACGTACCGGTACCGGTGCGGTCGCCCTTGGGGGTACCCTGCTGAAGAATGTGCCGGAGGAGGTCTTGGTAGACAGTCATATGATGCCGTTTCGGCCTTGCCCGCCGCAAAACCGGCCGAAAGGTAAAACTATCGCCGCGTACCGGCTATTATACGGGGGTCCGCGAGCACCTCCGGCTCCCAACCCCAAATTACCCATGCAAGCTTTTTCCCTCTCCGGCCGTGCGGCCATCGTTACCGGCGCGGCTACCGGGATCGGCTACGGTATCGCCCGCCATCTCGTTGCGCAGGGCGCGACCGTTGTCCTCAACGATATTGACCCCGCGCGAACCGCGGAAGCCGTAGAACGAATCAACGCCGAAGGTCCCGGGCGTGCCATAGCGGACCCCGGCGATGCCGGTTCGGTGCCCTACCTCCGGGGCCTCGTGGACCGGGCCGCCGCCCTGCCCGACGCCGAGCTCGACATTCTCGTGGCGAACGCGGGCCTGACGGAGTTCGGCGATTTCTTTGCCTTCACCGAGCAGAGTTTCGACCGGGTGACTACCCTTAACCTCAAGGGAACGTTCTTCCTTACCCAGGCCTTCGCCCGCCACCTGCGGGCGGCAGGCCGGGGCGGGCGGGTGATCCTGATCGGCTCCAACGTCGGCAACCGCGCCTACCCCGACCTGGTGGCCTACGGCATGTCCAAGGCCGGTATCGCCATGCTGGCGCAGCAGCTCACGCTCGATCTCTCCCCCCTCGGTATTACCATCAACTGCGTAGCCCCCGGCGCCGTACTGACCGAACGCACGGAGCAGGAGGAGCCCGATTACGCCGGGGTCTGGGCCGTACTTAACCCTACCGAACGCGTGGGTATGCCGAACGACGTAGCCGCTACCGTGGGGTTCCTGGTGAGCGAGGCCGCCGGCCACATTAGCGGACAGCAACTCCTGGTGGACGGAGGCTGGTCCGCCTACGCCCCCTCGCCACAGTTCCTCGATCGTATTCGCCGGGAAGCCAAAAAACCGGAAGAATAACTTCACCTTTGCGCGCGGTACACGTTATTTCAACATCCATACCTTACTAACTCAAACCAACTATGCAACGCATCACCCTTTGCTGTCTGCTGTTCATCGGCCTGGTAGCCTTCGCATGTAACACCCCCACCAACGGTTCCTCGGAAACTTCCGGCGACATGGCCAATCCCCAAACCACTACGGGAAACAGCTCCACGACCGGAATGGACAACGGCAAGCCCTACACCATCACCACCCTGGATACTACCGTCAAGAGCCCCCGCAAGGAACTCACCGGCACCGTCAACGGCGTAGAGGTCATGATCAACTACGGCAGCCCCTCCGTCAACGACCGTACCATCTACGGTGACCTCGTCCCCTACGGCAAGGTTTGGCGTACCGGAGCCAACGAGGCGACCCGCATCACCTTCAAGGAGGACGTAAAAGTCGGTATGGAAGGCACTACCCTTCCGGCCGGTACCTATTCGCTCTTCACCCTGCCCGCCGACAAGAACGACTGGACGGTGATCTTCAACAAGACCGCCGAGCAGTGGGGAGCTTACGATTACTCCGAGGCCGACGACGTGGTCCGCGTCAAGGGTTCCTCCGAGGAGCTCAGCAGCCCCGCCGAGCACATGGATTTCGCCCTCGACGGCGACTCCATCGAACTCATGTGGTCCGACCTGGCCGTCCGCTTTCCGGTGGCTCCGGCCGCGCGCTAGCGGCCCCCGCCTCCGCCTTTTTTAGGTGTACTGCGCCCGAGAATATCCCGCCCCCCGTCTGGTCTAGGTACCTCGCGGGGGGCTTCTTCGTATTTGTGGTTGAAGAGCTGCTCTTCTTCGTGCCACATCCGCCCGGTGGGGTCGTAGCGCAGAAAGTGGTAGCTGCCGTCGGGCATATTTACCGGACCCTCCCCGTAGCTGCCCGGCATCATGATCAGGTTCTCGTACACCACCCCCTCCAGGTCGGTATCGTAGCGCAGGGCTACCGTGGCTTCCGCTCCGTACATGAGGATGAGGCGCGCGCGGTCGGCCAGCAGCAGGCCGCTGTCGGTGTAGGTGACGAAGACGGGCAGGCCGAAGCGGGGCTGCCCGTCCGGCGTGAAGGACAGGACATCCAGGATCTTGCGGCGGCGGTACCCGTCGTAGCTGTCATAACCGAACAGGAAGTAGTACGGTCGCCCCTCGTAGGTCCCGCCCGGGGTGATGTCGTAGACGGCGTAGCCCAACCAGTTGTCAGGACCCACGATAGCGTTCTCCGGGTTCTCGAGCCAGGTTTCACCGCGGTCGACCAGGGGCACCAGCTCCAGTTCCGGGGTATTGCGCTGGATAGCCCCGTAGTGCCGGTACTCGTCGCGGTCCACGTAGAGCTCCCAGGTGAAGATGCGGAAGGTACTGTCCGGCGGATACTGGATGCTCAGTCCGGGCACTTCGCCAAAATCGACGGAAAAGGAATTCGGCCGGTCCAGCGTAGTGACAAGTTCCCGGATGAGGTCGCGGCAGGCGGCGAAGCGGGCCTCGGCCGTCGAATCGGTGTAGATGGTTTCGGCCAGCGCAGCGAGCCGGGGAACGGCGGCCGTCAGGGCGGCACGGTCGGCGGCCGCGGGCGCGGTGGCCCGCTGGGCGGACAGGTCGGTGGCGGTGAGCGCCAGCAGGAAAAGGAGGATTCGGTAGTGCATCGGTTCGTTACGTGTCCTCGATAAGACGCCCCCGCCCCCCGTAAAGTATGGCGGTGGCCCCTACATTTGCATAATGATAACAGTCGACTTCAGCCAGCGCACGGCCCTGGTGACCGGCAGCAGCCGGGGCGTAGGCCGCGCCACGGCCCTGCTGCTCGCCCGCGCGGGCGCCCGGGTGTGCATCCACTACCGGGAAAGCGCCGAGGCCGCCACGGCCCTCCTCGCGGAACTGCCCGGCAGCGGCCACGCGATCCTGCAAGCCGACCTCGCCGACCCCCACGCCGCCCGGGACCTCGTCGACGGTGCGGTAGATCGCCTCGGGCACCTCGACATCCTGGTGAACAACGCCGGCATCTTCACCCCCCACCCCGTCGACGGCAGCCTGTCCTTTGGAGACTGGCTGGCTACCTTTCAGCGGACGCTGGACACCAACCTGACGGGCCCCGCCGCCGCCGCCTATCAGGCGATCCAGCACATGCGGAGCCGCGGCAGCGGTACCATCATCAACATCGGCAGTCGTGGTGCCTACCGCGGCGAGGCCGGCCAGGTCGGCTACGGAGCCGCGAAGGCGGGGCTGCACAGCCTCAGCCAGAGCCTGGCCCGGGAGGTTGGCGCGGACAATATCACGGTCCACGCCATTGCACCCGGCTTCATCGAGACCGCCATGGCGCGGCCCCACCTGCAGGGAGAAGCTGGTGACGCCGTGCGCGCCCAGAGCCCGCTCAACCGGGTAGCTACCGTCGACGAGGTAGCCCGCGCCGTTCTCTATCTCGCCAGTCCCGAGGCGGCCTTCACCACCGGTGGCATCCTGGACCTCAACGGCGCAAGCTACCTGCACTGAGTATGGAAGACGCAGGCCTGTACGCGGTTACAGAACAGACGATCTACCACTTCGCCGAGTGGGTCAAGCTCACCGTCGAGCTCTGCGGCGTACTGGTCATTGCCTGGGGGGTGCTGGTATCGCTGTGGCTGTACGCCAGCCGCATCTTTACCAAGCGGCAGCAGGACTTCGCGGCCCTGCGCCTGTCGCTGGCGCGCTACCTCATCGTGGCCCTCGAATTTCAACTGGCCGCCGACATCATCAGCACGGCCATCGCTCCGGACTGGGACCAGATCGGCAAACTCGCGGCCATCGCCACCATCCGTACGGTACTCAACTACTTCCTAGAGCGCGAGATCGACGCCGAGGTGGAAGCCGTCCGCAGCGGCGACAAGGAGGCTTTCGAAACACGCCTCGACGACGCCGCCGACCGGCCTACCGACTAACACTAGCCCCCACCCTCGAAGTACCCGCTATCGAAGGGCTCCTGTACGTAAACCTCCCAGCGGTCGCCGGGCCCGCGTAGGCAGCGGAAGCGGGTGGTCGCTCCCGAGGAGGTGTAGATCCACTGGTTGACCGGCACGCCGTCGCGTTGCCCCCGCTGGGGCGGGTGGGCGTAATAGCGGTCGTCCCCGTTGCGGAAGGAGCCAGCGGGCTCACTGCCCGTAAACCCGAGTACCTCGCGCTCTTCGCCGTCCAGCTCCCGCTCCTCGAAGTACTGCCAGCGGCCACGCACCTGACAAGCGTAAAAGTGCCATTCTTCACTTCCGTCCCGGCCCACGACCCGCAGGGTGCGGGCCGTATCCTCCTGACCGTCGGTCCAGTCGATGACCCGCGCCGCGCGGAGCTCGGCGGACTTGTCCGCGACCAGAAAGCGCTCCCCCACCCGCGCGTGGCAGAGGGCGAAGGAATACGTTGGATGGGGCGCGTGCACGTGTTCCGGCGCGTGAGCGCTTCCCGCGATTTCGCGATCCTCGGAAGGTAGTCCGCGGTCCGGCTCGGCGGCCATTCGTTGCCTGACCTCGGGGGGCAACCGCTTCCCGAGCCATCGTCGCAGGGGTTCGGGAAGTTCAAGTTGCGGGAGGGCGTTTGCCACCGGACGGTCATCGATTTGGAGGAACTCCTCGATGCCGCGCTCCACCTCATCCGCCAGCTGCGGATCGTCCAGCCCACTCAGCAACACGATATCTTTTTCCCCCTGCAGGCGGGCGACCACCCGGTAAAGTAGCGTGACCCGGTTGCCGCTCTTGTACTGGCCGAACTGTTCGACAAAGAGTTGTTCGACGCTGCCGGAATCAAGGTGACGCCCCCGGGTGAACCACGGCACGGGTCCGTGCTCAACGGAAACGGCACGGGCATCAACCGTGATCCGCGTCCGGTTGAGGAGCAGGCAGATCGTATAATAAGTGAGCAGGGCACCGGTGAGGAGGTGCAGCGAGATCATGAGGCCCGCGCCGGAGAAGAGAAACAGCAGCGCAATGCCGTCCCAGAACAGGCAGAAGGGAATGAGGAAATACGCGACCCGGCTTCGCCAACGGTATGCGATGGACAGTTTGCCGGCCGTTCTTTCAAGGTAGAGTCGGTTTGCTGGCATGGTATGCGGTTGATGCCCTCCGAACCAATATCGTTACTCCCGGCTTATACCAAAAAAAGACGGCATGCCCGACAAATCACACGAAGACATCTACCAGGAATTCAAGGACGCCGTCAATATGGCACCGAAGGAACTGGAAGAATGGCTCGATACCGAGGAGAGCAAATCGGTGGGCGACTCCAGCTCCGGAGAAAGCACGGGCCACCGCAGCGGCCGCCGTATCGTAAAGATCAAGCGCAAGAACAAGGATGAGCTGACCGACGCAGACTACGAACACATGAGCAAGGTAAACGGCTATATCAGCCGTCACCTCGCCCAGCGACCGGACGGCGACGTGTCCGGTACCGACTGGGCCTACAGCCTCAAGAACTGGGGTCACGATCCTTCCAAATGATGCCCGTCTTCCCCCGCGCAGCTCCCGGCACCCGACGTACCCCACGGCATCCCTGCCGGATCGTATTGCTGGTTTTCGTACTTACCCTGGCACCCGCGTTCGCGCGCCCGCTGTACGCGCAATCCGTGTACGCCGCCCAGGTCACGGCGATCGAAAGCATGATCGAACGGGCGCAGTACGCCACGGCCCGCGTGCAGAGCCAGGCCCTGATCGACGCGGGACGGCAACAACAGCTCGCCGACGTAGAAGCCTACGGCCACTACCTGTACGGGCGCACCCTGCTGGAGGACCCCGGTGTGCGTGCCCAGCAACGGGTGGAGGGGATCAACGAACTGCTGCTGGCCTCGGCCGGCTTCTCCGACGCCGGCCTCACCCAGGCCGTGGATTCAATCGCCGCGCAACTGCGGGGAGTGGTCGCCGAAGCTGACGGCCCGGTGGCCCAGCTGCCACTAATGAGCACGATGCGCCAGGCCGGAGGCCGGCGTGCGGACACCGCAGAGGTACTGGAAGAAACGGCACTTTCCGCCATTGTAGCGCTGCAGAACCAGGAGATCGAAGCCCTCACCGACAGTCAGCTGCGGCAGCTGTTGCACATCCAGCAGCAGGAACTGGCGCTCGACAGTTTTCGGTATCACTCCCTCAACGACAGCCTGGAGCTGCTGCAGCAACAGTTTGAGTTACGGCAGCAGCGGTCCCTGACCAACGAGGAGCGGCAACGCCGGAATTTCTTCATCGTTTTGGCCCTCGGCGTGATGGTGGTCCTGGGGGTACTGTACTTCCGGTACCGGTCGGTGCAGCAGTACCAGCTACGGATCAAGAATGCCCAGGAACGCAGCGACGATCTCCTACTTAACATCCTGCCGCGCGCCGTGGCCAGCGAGCTGAAGGAAAACGGCAAGGCCACGGCGCGGCGCTACGAGTCGGTGTCGGTCCTCTTCACGGACTTTGTCGGCTTCAGCCGGGTCGCCGGGAACCGCGACCCCGAGGAATTGGTCCGGATGCTGGACCGTACGTTCCGGGCCTTCGACGACATTACCGAGCGGCACGGACTGGAAAAGATCAAGACGATCGGCGATGCCTACATGTGCGTGGGCGGCGTACCCGTGGAGGATCCCGACCACGCCGCCCGTACCGTACAGGCGGCCCTGGAGATCCAGCGGTACCTGGCGGAGAGCGGTGATTTTCGGGCCCGGGCGGGTATCCATACCGGGCCCGTCGTGGCCGGCGTGGTGGGGCGGAAAAAGTTTGCCTTCGACATCTGGGGCGACACCGTAAACCAGGCCGCACGGTTGGAACAGGCGGGCGCGCCGGGGGAGGTGACGATCAGCCGGGCCACCTGCGCGCTGCTCGACGACCGCTTCGAATGCGAGCAGATCGGCACCTTCGAGGCCAAGAACATCGGCACCCTGGACCGCTACCGCGTACGCGAAAGCCGGCTGATGAAGAAGCCGTCGTAGCCGTCGCGCTGCGGCAGCAGGCTTTTTTCGTACTCCAGTTCCCAGCCGTCGCCGGCGGGTGAGGCCAGGAAAGCGGCGACCTGTTGGCCGTTTTCCCGCGGCAGTATGCTGCAGGTGGCATATACCAGCTTCCCCCCCGGCCGTACCATGCGGCTGTAATCGGTCAGGATCTGTTGTTGCTCCTCCACCACCCGGTCAATGACCTCCGGGCTCAGCTTCCACTTCGCATCCGGGTTACGGCGCAGGACGCCCAAGCCGGAGCAGGGTACGTCGAGGAGTACGCGATCGGCCTTACCGGTGAGTCGCTTGGTGATCTTGGTGGAGGTGATGGGCCGGGTTTCCAGGTTAGCCACCCCATTACGGCGCGCCCGCCGCTTGAGTTCGTCGAGCTTCCAGCCGTGAATATCCAGGCTGAGCAACCGCCCCTTGTTCTCCATGAGGGCGGCGAGGTGGAGGCTTTTGCCGCCCGCCCCGGCACAGGCGTCGATCACCGTTTGTCCGGGCTCCACCTCCAGGGCGGGGGCCGCCTGCTGGCTGCTGAAATCCTGCACCTCGAATAGTCCCGCGCGGAAAGCGCGGGTGCGGAAGAGATTCTTACGCTCGGTCACCAGCAGGGCATCCGCTTCCAGGGGTTCGACCACTATCCCTTCGCGACCGAGGCTCTCGATCACGTCACCCGCTTCCCCCTTCAGGCGGTTGACGCGCAGCACGACGGGGGCCTGCTCGTTGAGGGCGGAGAGAGTGGCCGTCCAGTCGTCGCCGAGTTGCTCCTGGCCGACGGCGTCCAGCCAGTCGGGGATACTTTCCCGCAGGACCCGCGTTTCCCGCGCCTCGAGCAGGGCCGCGTTGAGTTCGTTGCGGTCGAGCCCGGCGAATTCCCGCCAGTCGGGCAGGTCTTCCCCGCTGAGCAGCAGGTGAATGCCGATAAGGCGCAGCCAGTCGGCCTTGGCGGCCGGTTCCCCGCCGGCCAGGTGGGTGTAAAGGCGGTAGTACCGCACGATGGCGTAGGTATGCTCGGCGATGAAGGCACGGTCGCGGCTGCCGCGCCGCTTATCCGCTTTCAGGATGCGGGCGATCTCGCGGTCGGCGTAGGCACCTTCGCGGAAGATGTTCTGGAGCGCTTCGGCAATGGCGTGGAGGTGGGCGGCGTAAATGGGCAAGGGAGAAATTAAGATTTGGAGAAGGGGAACGTATGACGCAGTAATCAGGAATCCATGCTTTTGAGGATATCGTCCAGGGTAGTATCCTGGAGGGTCCCGCAGCGCGTGATGAGCCAGTGCATCGATGTTTTGGTAATGGCTTCCCTGGGAACGACCGTAGGTAGAAAGCGTTCGCCGATGCCGGTAACCTCCAGCGAGAAATGTCGGTAAGCCACGGGATCCTTTACCCACTGGAAGGTGCGGGCGGGGAGAAGGTGGCGGTAGCCGAAGCGGTAGTCGTTGAGCATGAGCACCCGGCCCCGGCCGACCTCCAGCGCCCAGATATACCAATCATCGTCGTCGAGCTCGAAAAGCAGCGCCTCCGAGCAATGGAAGCAGCACACCTCCAGGCTGCCGGCAGCGATCAGCCCTTCCACCTCCTCCGCCTGCCGGGCGGCCTCCCGGCGCTCTTTCGGCCGCCCGTACAGGTAAGCGACGAGAAAGAAGACGTCGAGCAGCGCCACGATACTCAGCAGCGCCTGTCCGCCGGACCAGGCGATGCCCCCCAGGCAGGCGGCCAGAATGAGCAGGCTCAGCACTACGTACTTCCCCTCGGGGCGCAGTGTTTCCCGGTTGCGGTATTCCCGCAGTTGCATGCCGAGGATGGCCAGCTCGCGCGGGGTAAAGGGTCGTCGTTCGGTGTTCACGTTCTGATAAGATAGCAAAATGCCCGGCTTCCCGCCCCGCCGGCCGTCACCCTACCCTACCGGAGGGAACATACGTCTACTCCACCGTGGACCCGTCGATCGTACTGCCGAACAGGATGGCGTTCATAAACAGCCGGTTGGTACCGTACCAGAACGCCCGGAAGTTTGGATTACTGGCGAAGGAGATGGTCCGCCCACCCCGGGCACCGCTCACGATTATGGCCGCCGATCCGGCCGCCGATTCGGCGAACCCGCGGGGGCTGTAGCCGCTCACGAGGGGCGCGTCGGTGTACCGCAGGGGGGTAGCGTATACGTTCTTGGCCGGCTCGAAGAGGAGGGTGCCGCTACGGAAGACGGGTATCTCCTCCCGGTTCATGCCGAAGAGCAGGGGGTGCGTCAGGTCGGCCGTGGTCTGGTAGATGGAGCCGCCCAGCACCCGCCCGCCGCCGTCGCGCTCGGCCATGGCGTAGGGGCGCTGCGTGATGTTACTGTCGGGGGAAGCGATCCGGCGGGTTTTGATGCTGGCCAGTCCGTTATTGGCCGCCCAGGTGCCCGCCCGCTCGAGGGTAATGAACACCTTATCGCGCCCCATCCAGTCCTTCAGCGCGGTGGCCACGGACTCGTCGAGGCCGTTGTACCAGCCGTCGGGCATGATGATGGTGTTGTAGCGGCTGAGATCGCTGCGGCCGACCTCGTCGATCGGCAGCTTGGTGATCGGGATACCGAAGCGCTGGTCGAGCAAATGCCAGGCTTCCCCGGCATCGAGACTGCTCGTGCTGCCCTCGATCAGCAGGGCGATCTCGGGCTTGCGCAGGGTCTGGTAGGCCGAGCGGGAACCCAGGTTGAGGCCGCCCGGGTCCACTACCCCGCTGCCGGTCGTACGGATGTCGATACCGGTGGCGTCCTCGGCCTCGGTGATCAGCTGGTGCAGTTCCTCCGGCGTCATGTCCTGTCCGGCCACCGGCACCATGGCCGTACCGCGTCCGAACTTATCCGTTCCGGTACCGGTGGTGAAGGATTTGTCGCTCACCTTCACCCTTACCCCGTGGTCCATCAGGTAGTAGATGGCGCGGGGCGAGTAGTAGTCGTTGGAAGGAATGAAGTAGGCGTAGTCGGCGGTACTGCGGTCGATGTTTTTGCTTTCGCCGCCCCGCTCGTAGTCGGTCCAGTTCATCCCGTCCGGCGTACCGCCGCTCACCTGCCGGTAGGGCAGGTTAAAGGCCATGGGCAGCGAGAAGGTGGAGACGTCGTAGAAGAGGCTGTCCTCGAATTCCAGGATCGGCTCGAAGGCCGCCTCGCTGAAGGGGGTCTTAGGTACGTAGTACGCCTCGCCGCCCGCGTTGTCGGTGCCGTGCTGCACCGGCAGGGCGTGCTGGGCCAGGATGTCGGCCAGTTCCCGGGCGCGCCCCGGGTCGCCGTCGGCGTCGATGACGTAGCCGTCGCCGGTCACGCCCTCCAGGTTGAAGTCGCGCTGGTAGGTCAGCAGGTCGTCGCGCAGTCCGGCCAGCGCCTTATAGGTGCTCAGGGCCGTCGTGACCTGGTTGCGGATGGTGAAGGGGAAGGTCAGCAGTCCGTTTTCGCTCTCTTGCAGGTGACCGCGGGAGCTGGCCTGTTCGAACAGGATACCCACCGTGCCGAAGATGTCGGGATAGGTCGATCCCTTACCGTAGTAGAAGTCGTCGTAGCCCTCTCCGCTGTAGTACAGCGAGCCGATCTCGTCGAGGGCCGCCGCGTGGTAGGTACCGATACGTGCCGTCAGCTCCTGGTTGAGCGGCGAGGTGGAGGGGTGCACGCGGGTAGGCTCCCCGGGCATGAAGAAGAAGGTAGCATTGGTGCCCATCTCGTGGTGGTCGGTGAGCACGTTGGGCTTCCACCGGTGGAACTGGGCAATACGCGCCTGGCTTTCGGGGTGCTGCACGGGCAGCCAGTCGCGGTTCAGGTCGAACCAATAGTGGTTGCTGCGGCCGCGGGGGTAGGCCTCGTTGTACTCGCGGTCCTGCCCGTCGGGCGTCATGTTCTTGTTCTTGTGGCTGTTGGCCCAGCTGGCGAAGCGGTTGAAGCCGTCCGGATTATAGCAGGGGTCGAAGACCACGATATTGTTGTTCAGCAGCTCACCCACTTCGCTCATGGGCGCCGCGGCCAGGTAGTAGGCGCTGAGCGGCGCGGCGTTGCCGCCGCTGGGTTCGTTCCCGTGGATGCTGTAGCCCTGGTAGAGTACGGCCGGCACGTTGCTCAGGTCGCCGTCCTGCATACCGCCGTCGGGCCGGCTCCAGTTGACGTGCATTTCCCGCAGTTCCTCGAGGCGGGCGTGGTTCTCGGGGCTGGTGAAGATCAGGTTGAGCAGCGGGCGGTCCTCATAGGTACGGCCGATCTCCACCAGCTCGATCCGGTCGCTGCTGGCGGCCAGGGCCCGCATGTAGGCCTGCTGCAGGTCGTGGCTGATGTGCCAGTCGCCGATTTGCCAGCCCAGGAATTCCTCCGGGGTGGGGATGCTTGGGTCGTATTCGAGATCCGGCAGGTAGTAGGTGATCGGCCGGTCGGCCATGCTGTTGGCGGTGGGCCGGTCGGGGTCGCCGGGCGTATTGTAAACCTGGGCGGTGACGCGGGTGCAGAGTGACAGGATAAGGAGCAGGGAAAGTGGGTAGGTAAGCTTCAAGGTATCCGGTAGTTTTTGGCTAGGCCGGGAAGATAAGACAGCCCGGCGCTACGTCCGGCACCCCGCGGGGAGTATCTTAGGCACCGTGCGCCCCGTATTCGCTCTTCTGCCCCTTCTCTTCCTCCTCCCGGTCGCCGGCTGCCGGGACGGCGGGGCCGCCGCCGACTCCCCCCTCCGCGACAACGTGCTCTACGCCGTGGTCGAGGATACCGCCTGCCCCTCCGGCGCGACCCACCACAGCAACTGCGACTTGGGCTCGGTATTCCTCGCCAACCGCGATTCGGCCTACTTTTACTATCCCGACCAGGGGCTGCTTACGGTACACCCCCTCATCCGGCGGGGCGACACGCTCGTGATGAGCGAGGGCCACCGGCGCTTTGCCGTTCGCGGCTCCGCCGACGCACCCGTCCTGCGATCGGCCGGTGGGCGTACCTACACCCTCCGCGTCCTGGCAGATACCCCCCGCGGGGGTACGCCGGCCGCGCGGCTCGCTACTACCCCGCTGGAATTGCTGCCGCCGGGTATGCGCACCTTCGTCCATCCTCCGCGCCCCTGCGCCGACGTACCGGGCGCTTCCCGGGGGGTTGTCGAAAGCGGTTTGCGGGACACCGTACAGTACGTCGACCTGACCGGCGTCTACGGGCCCGCAGTCGGTCCCTACCGCCTCCTGCAGGTCGACGGCTCGGGACTGTACTCCCTCCTCGGCGGGGAAGCGGACGACGGCATCTACCGGCACGTGGACCGGCAGGGAAAAGTGTGGGCGGGCACCTACTCGTGGACGGACGACTACTACGCTGCCGTAGGAACCGACCTGCGGGGGTCCTGGCGTGCAGCGTTCGAAGTACGGCATGCCGAACTGTCCGACGTGCGCTACCGGAGGATAATTCCTAAGTGGGGCTACCGCCGCATCGCGGGACAGGAGCCGGGGCCGGGACCGTTCGATTCCTTCTCTCCCGACAGCACCTATCTATTCGGCATCGATATCACGCCGTCCTACGGCGTCGACCTGCTGATCAACGACATCGTCGTAGCCAGCTTCCCGACCCTCTACCGCTCCGCGATCGACGACGGCCTGCTCTACGCCCAGAGCGACTGCGCCCTTTTGGCCATGCAGGAATCCCAAGCCGGTACGCAATTAACCACCAACTTCACCCTCACCTTTTCCGGTGTGGCGGACGAAACCCGTCCCACCGTGCCGTTGACATTTGCGCGGGTGGCACGCTGGCGGGGGAAGACGGAACGTCCCGGCCAGACGGAACTTCGGCCTAGGGATACGTAACCGCACATCGGATGTACAGCGTACCCCTGCGCCCGGTGCTGGCGGCGGGAGGTCCTCGTCGTGGGCCTGTATAGGTCCGGGTCCCCGGTACGCGCCGCACCCGCGTCCCCGCCCCACGCTTCGTTACCGAGACGAGACAGGCTGCTCCCCGCACTGTACCCGCAGCCGTTCCGGGGTCAGCTCCGCGCGTACCGGACCGCCGCCCAGGTACTCCCCGTCCGCCTCCAAGCCGGTAGTGCCACCCACCTTCACGCTGGTCGCCCGTGTCGTAGTGACCCCTTCCACCTTTCCAATGGAGGAGGTGTAAAAGCGCCAGCTGTTGGCTAGGATACGTGTTGTAGGTAGCTCTACCGCAAAGGTGAGCGCGAGGGTATCGCCGGTGGGGTCGGCCTGCGGAAGGAGCTGCATACCGCCGCCGCAGAAGCGCCCGAGGCCAAGATTGATCGTATGGAAGCGCCCGGTGATCCGGTGACCGTCGTATTCCAGCTCAAGCTCCGGCGGCGTGTACCCGCGCAGGTACGCGGCGGTGAGGAGCGGATACAGCAGGCGGTGCCTGTAGCCGGCGGCCGCGCTCCGGCGCACCACCTCGGCGTCGTAGGCCATGCCGGCCATGTTTATGAAGTGGCGCACCCGGCCGTCGCCGTAGGTGAGGCGGCCGATGCGGTGCGCCACCGTATGGTTCCGGTCGTAGGTATCCATCCAGCGCAGGATGTTGCGGGGCACCGCCAGCGTCCGGCACCAATCGTTGCCGCTCCCGAGGGGAAGCGGGGCGTAGGTGAGGTCCCCGCACCTTCCCTGGGCTACGGCGGCGTTGACGAGAAGGTGGTGGGTCCCGTCGCCCCCCACGCCGACGACCTCCCGGTGGCCGGCGTCTCCGGCTTCCGCGAGGCGGTCGGCCAGGGAATGGCGTGCATCCGCCAGCCCGAACGAGGCGCCCGGATACCGCCGCCGCAGCACGGGCCAGGCGTACCGCCACCAGCGGGCCGCACGTCCGGCGGCGGCGGCGGGGTTGACGATAAAGTGCGGAACGGTGGACATACAGCAATGGTACGAAGCGCAGCGCGGGGGAGCGCCGTTTATCCGGTGAGAGGGTCCGTTTGTCCGATTCCGCGGAAATTGTCCGTAAAATGGGCCATATTGACGCACACACCACCCCACCACCTTATGTCAATTTCCCATAGCGCCCCGGTCATCGAGGTGCGTAACGTCCGGAAAACCTACGGAGAAAAGGTTGCCGTCGACGACGTTACCTTCAGCATGCCGCCCGACGCGATCCTCGGCCTGCTGGGCCCCAACGGGGCCGGCAAGACCAGCCTTATCCGCATGATCACCACCATCACCGCTCCCGACAGCGGTGAGATCTACTTTTCCGGTCAGCCGCTCAGCGGGTACCACCCCACACAGATCGGCTACCTGCCCGAGGAGCGCGGGCTCTACAAGAGTATGTACGTCGGGGAGCAACTCCTCTACCTCGGCCAGCTCAAGGGAATGAATGTGCGGGTAGCCGAGCAGAGCGCCCGCGAGTGGCTCGCCAAATTCGAGCTGGAGGGGCAGTGGAAGAAAAAAGTGGAGGAACTCAGCAAGGGCATGCAGCAGCAGGTACAGTTCATCGCTACCGTACTCCACGACCCGAAACTGCTGATTCTCGACGAGCCCTTCAGCGGCCTGGACCCGGTGAATGCCAACCGCATGCGCGCCGAGATCCTGCGGCTGCACGCCAACGGCACGGCTGTGATCTTCAGCACCCACCGGATGGAACAGGTGGAGGAGCTCTGCGAATTCATCGTACTTATCAACCACGGCCGCAATATCCTGCAGGGCAAGGTGCAGGACATCCGCCGGCAGTTCCTGGAGCACCGCTACCGGCTCACCTACCAGGGGACGCTACCCGCCGCGGTCGCCGAGCACCACCAGCTCCTGAACCCCACCGTTTCCACGGTAGACATCCAGCTCAGCCCCGGGGAGTCCGGCAACGACCTGCTGCGTTCGCTGCTCCGGCTCGGCGTAGAGATACAGGGCTTTCACGAGCTGCTGCCCAGCCTCAACGAGATCTTTATCAAGCGCGTCAGCCGCGTCGAACAGCCGCAACCCCTCTCCCATGAATAACCTTTGGCTAGTCATCCGCCGCGAATACCTGACCCGGGTACGCCGGCGCTCCTTCATCCTGGCTACCCTGCTGACCCCCATCGGCCTGGCGCTCTTCGCCGTGGTGGCCAACGCGGTATTCAGCTACGAGAACGACGACGTGAAACGCATCGCCGTCATCGACGACGGTAACCTCTTCGACGGAGCCCTGCCCGACGAGAACGGACTATACTTCCGCTTCGTCGACCAGCCCCTGGAGGAGTTACGTGGCGAGGGCGGCGACGACCGCGACTTCGCCGGGATCTTGGTCGTGCCGGAGGTCACCAATGCCCGCAGCCGCAACTTCCGCGTGCAACTCTTCACCGATGAGACGCTCAGCATCGACGCCCAGTCGCGCATCCGCCGCCGCGTCGAGGACGCCCTGCGGGAGTACAAGATCGAGGCCCTGGACATCGACCAGACCACCCTGGCCAGCCTGGATACCGACGTGGACGTGAGCGTCCGAAGCCTCACGGCCACCGCCGAAGGTGAAGACGAAGACCGCAGCATGGCCGCCGTGATCGGTGCGGCCATCGGTACCGTGATGGGCTTCCTGATGTACATCTCGGTCTTCGTATACGGCATGATGGTCATGCGGTCGGTCATGGAGGAGAAGACCAACCGCATCGTGGAGGTCGTCATCTCCTCCGTGCGCCCCTTCACCCTCCTGCTCGGCAAGATCATCGGCGTGGGGGCCCTCGGCCTTACCCAGGTCGTTGCCTGGATGATCATGATTCCGGGATTGCTCTTCCTGGTTAGTCTGTTCTTCGGACTGGACGCCCAGCCCAGCCAGATGCCCAACTCCCCCGAGATGGATCCCGCAGAAATGCAGAGCGTGATCGAACGGATGACCGGCGGCCTGGCCGACCTCAACTGGTGGCTCATCCTGCCGTGCTTCATCCTGTACTTCCTCGGCGGCTATTTCATGTATTCGGCCCTCTTTGCCGCGGTAGGTAGCGCCATGGGCGACGATATGGGCGAAAGCCAGACGCTCACCATCCCCATCACCATCCCGGTCATCCTGGCCTTCTACATCATGATGTCGGCCATTCAGAACCCCAACTCCAGTCTGGCGGTCTGGTCGTCCATCTTCCCGCTCTTCGCGCCCATCGTTATGCCGGCTCGCCTCGCGTTCGACCCTCCGCTGTGGCAGGTGGGCCTCAGCCTGGTGGTGGTCTTCGCCTTCGCCGCCCTCATGGTGTGGATGGCGTCGAGAATTTACCGCGTCGGCATCCTGAACTACGGCAAGAAGTCCACCCTCAAGGACATGGGCAAGTGGATCACGGCCAAATACTAGGTCTTACATCTAAATTTTAAAATTCAAGATTTTTCCCCGGCTCGATCGCCACGTTCAGAATCTTGAGCACGAAGGAGCAGCTTCCTTTCATGTCCAGGGTAGGACGCATCGCCTCGGTCAGCGCCGCCATCACGGTATCGTACTCCCCCGAAAGCTGGGTGCTCAGGGGGTTGGTGGCCACCGTGATGCCCTCCCGCGGCAATCGCTGGATGAAGGCGACGATGGGCGGTTCGTAGTCGGCGGTCAGGGGGTACAGGGAGATCTCTACGGAAACATGCATGGGCGGGGTCGCGGGTGCAACGGTTAATGAGGCGCTAATTAACGACCGGCAGAGGAAACCGAGGCGTGCCGGGCCACCGAATTACCGTAGACGCCTATTGCTGAACCAGTCCGGTAGCAAACAGGAAATCGACCTCCTGGTCGAGGGCCTCCGCCACGGCGGCCGAATCGGCCGCCAGGTTGATGTTCCCGAGGAGCAGGTCGAGGCGCGCCTCTACGTCGAGGCGCAAATTGAATCCCTGCGCCGGCGTCACGGCCTGACCGAAGTCAAGAATGAACGGCCGGCTCCCGTACGAGCTCACCGAAAGGGTATCGCCCCCGGGCACCAGGGTATATTCCAGGCGGGTCTGCACGTAGCCCTGCCCATCACGGAAGTTGAGCCGTCCGGGTTGGGTGCGCAGGGCATCGCCGGTGGGGGCGGTAGCCGGCACTACGGTGCGGTACTGCCCGGGCAGGCCGTAGGTACCGTATAGGCCGTCCAGCGCTTCGGTCCCCGTACGCAGCGTACCGACGTTGGTAGTCGTAGGAGCAAGGGATGCCAGCAGGTAGTTACCGTTCAGCGTGACCGTCACCGTATCAACTCCCTCCAGTAGCCCTAAGTTGACCGGTCGGTTCGGCAGCGGAAGTTGTGCGGTAGGGGAAAGCAGGCCCAGGTCCCCCAGGTAGTACCGGAAACGGACCAGCTGAAAGGTGTTGCCCGCACCATCCGCGTACGACTGACCGACCACGACGTTATCCGCCCCCCAGACCGGCGTGAGGCGAACCGAGAGTGCGGGATAGGTGCAGCAGTCCGGACAGGCCGCGTCGGCCTGCAGGTCATAGTTAGCGGAATCGGGATCGGTGCAGCCGATACGCTCCTCGTAGCAGGCGGTTAGTAACAGAGCCAGAAAAGCTACGCAGAGCAGACGCATGGCTCGGGATATCAGATGATCATTCCCGCGGCAACCGTCTCGTTGGTTTGCTCGTCGATGAGGATGATGGAGCCGGTAATGCGGTTCTTGCGGTAGGGATCGGTCAGCAGCGGGGCGGTAGTCCGGAGCTGGACGCGGCAGATGTCGTTCATCTTGACCTCCTTGTTGTCCTCGTCGCGGTGAAGGGTATTGATGTCGAGGCGGTAGCGGACATCCTTGATGATGCACCGGGCTTCCTGGGTGGTGTGCATGATGGCGTACTTGCCGCGGGGCTGGAGCGGGCGCTCGTTGAACCAGCAGAGCATGGCTTCCACGTCCTGGGTTACGTCCGGCTGGTTATTGGGCCGTACGATCATATCGCCCCGGCTGATGTCGATATCGTCCTCGAGCAGCAGGGTGACGGACATCGGGGGGTAGGCCTCTTCGATCTCGCCGTCGTAGGTGTCGATCTTGGCAATCTTGGAGGTAAAGCCGCTGGGCAGCACCATGACATCGTCGCCCTTCTTGAAGACGCCGCCGGCGACCCGGCCCGCGTAGCCGCGGTAGTCGTGGTAGTCATCGCTGTAGGGGCGGATGACCGTCTGCACGGGAAAACGGCAGTCGATGAAGTTGTTGTCGCTGCCGATGTGCACGTTCTCGAGTGCGTACAGCAGGGTGCTGCCACCGTACCAGTCCATGTTGGTGCTCTTCTCGACCACGTTGTCGCCGAGCAGGGCCGACATGGGAATGAACTCCACGTCCTTTACGTCCAGCCGGTGGCTGAAGGTGCTGAAGTCTTCCTTGATCTGCTCGTAGGTTTCCTCGCTGAAATCGACCAGGTCCATCTTGTTGATGCACACGATCAGGTGGGGAATCTGCAGCAGCGAAGCGATGAAGGAGTGGCGGCGGGTCTGCTCGACCACGCCGTGGCGGGCATCCACGAGGATAAGGGCCACGTTGGCCGTGGAGGCCCCCGTCACCATATTGCGGGTGTACTGGGTATGGCCCGGGGTATCGGCAATGATAAATTTCCGCTTCGGAGTCGCGAAGTAGCGGTACGCCACGTCAATGGTGATTCCTTGTTCGCGCTCGGCCTTCAGTCCGTCGGTCAGCAACGCCAGGTTGACGCCTACTTCTCCGCGCTTGGAGCTGGTCTGCGAAATGGCTTCGTACTGATCCTCGAAGATCGACTTGGAATCGTACAGCAGGCGTCCGATCAGGGTCGACTTTCCGTCGTCGACGGAACCGGCGGTCGTGAAGCGAAGCAGCTCGGTGTGCTCTAAGGAATTTACCATCAGAAAATTGAAAATTTAAAATGTCACATGTAAAAGTTGCACGCCTACCGTACTATCCTACTACGGTACTAGAAATACCCCTGCTTCTTCCGGTCTTCCATAGCCGTTTCCGAGCGCTTGTCATCGGCGCGGCCGCCGCGCTCCGTCTGCCGGGCGATGCTGACCTCGGCGATGATGTCCTCTAGGGTCGAGGCCTCGGATTCCCACACGCCGGTACAGGTGATGTCGCCGATCGTGCGGCAGCGGACCATTTTCTTTTCCAGCTTTTCCTCGGGCCGCCGGGGTAGTACCTCGGAATCGGCCAGCAGCATGCCGTCGCGTTTGAAGACTTCGCGCTCGTGGGCGAAATAGAGGCTGGGCAGTTCCACGTTTTCGACGGCGAGGTACTGCCACACGTCGAGCTCCGTCCAGTTGGAGATCGGGAAGACGCGGAAGTGCTCGCCGTACAGCTTGCGGCCATTGAAGAGGTTCCAGAGCTCGGGCCGCTGGTTCTTGGGGTCCCACTGTCCGAACTCATCGCGGTGGCTGAAGAAGCGTTCCTTGGCGCGGGCCTTTTCCTCGTCGCGGCGGCCACCGCCGAGGGCGGCGTCGTACTTACCCTTCTCGAGCGAGTCGAGCAGTACGGCGGTCTGCAGGTAGTTGCGGGTAGCGTTGTAGCCAGTTTCTTCCCGGACCATTCCGTTGTCGATGGCCTCCTGTACGGAGCCGACGATGAGGTTGGCACCGATACGCTCGACGAGCGCGTCGCGGTAGTCGATCGTTTCCTGGAAATTGTGACCGGTATCGACGTGGAGGAGAGTGAAGGGGATCTTGGCCGGGTGGAAGGCCTTGACGGCCAGGTGCACCATCAGGATGGAGTCCTTGCCGCCGCTGAACAGCAGAACGGGATTCTCGAATTGGGCGGCTACCTCCCGCAGGACGAAGATGCTCTCGGATTCAAGCTCGCGAAGGTGATTGAGCTGGTAGGTATTCATAGAGGAAGTGCTTCAATGAGTCGGTCGGCAGCCTCGTCAACCGTCAGGTCGGCGGTCCGCAGGTCCAGAAAGGGGTCGAGGGGGGCCTCGTAGGGGCTGTCGATGCCGGTAAAGTTCTTTAGATCGCCGGCGCGGGCCTTGGCATACAGGCCCTTTACGTCGCGCTGTTCGCAGATTTCGAGCGGCGTATTGACGAAGACTTCCAGGAAGTCATCGTCGCCCACGATATCGGCCACGCTCTGCCGCATCGCCCGGGTGGGGCTGACGAAGGAACAGAGAACCACGGCACCAGCCTGCACGAACAGTTTAGCGACCTCGGCCACGCGGCGGGTGTTCTCCTGCCGGTCTTCCAGGCTGAAGCCCAGGTTTCCGTTGAGGCCCGTCCGGACGTTATCGCCGTCGAGTACCTGAGCAAAGACGCCACGCTCGAAAAGTTTTCGTTCGGCGGCGGCGGCAATAGTGCTTTTTCCGCTGCCGGACAGGCCGGTCATCCACACTACCGCGCCGCGGTGACCGTTGGCGGTTTCGCGCTCGGAGCGCTGTACAAGTCGGTGGTAAATGGGGTGAATGTTCTCGGCCATAATCGCGTTGAAGCTGCAAAGATAATACTGATACTACGTTTTTGCCCCCTCTACCCCGGAGTTTAACCAGGATGCTTCCTTCATACGAAGGGGCGGGCGCTATACGTAGGCTACCGGGTTGGGGTCGATCGCCTTCAGTTTACGGATCGTATCCGCCGGATCGTCGGATCCGAACACCGCGCTGCCGGCCACCAGCACCCGCGCGCCCGCCTCGAGCACCTTCTGCGCGTTCTGCAGCCCGATACCGCCGTCGACCTCGATGATGGCGCGGCTGTTGCGCACGGCGATCAGCTCGGCCATCTGCCGGATCTTGGGGATGCTCTGGTAAATGAATTTCTGCCCCCCGAAGCCCGGATTGACCGTCATGATCAGTACCGTATCGACGTCCTCGATCACGTTTTCCAGTACGCTTACCGGGGTATGGGGGTTGAGGGCCACGCCGGCCTTCGCCCCGCTCTCGTGGATCTGCTGAATGACCCGGTGCAGGTGGGTACAGGCTTCGGCGTGTACCGTTATGCCGGTCGCCCCGGCGCGGGCGAAGCTTTCCACGTAGCGCCCCGGATCATCGATCATCAGGTGTACGTCGACGTACTTCTCGGCCTGGGCGGCAATCTGCTCGATGATGAACTGCCCGAAGGAAATATTGGGTACAAAACTTCCATCCATCACGTCGAGGTGAAACCAGTCGGCCTCGCTCTCGTTCACCAGCGCGACCGCGCGGTCGAGGTGGAGGAAGTCGGCAGCAAGCAGGGAGGGAGCAACTAAGTGGGGCATGCGCAAAGGTTGAAATCAGTAGACGCAAGATATTACCCCCGGGTTGAGTTGGCGCCCCGACATCGGATGTGCGGGACATCCGATGTCGGGGCGCCACGGGCAGGAACCAGGTCGGCTTGCCCCTTCCGAGAAGCACCGCACCTGCGATTTTCCCCATTAACCAGTTGAATGTCATACTATTGCGCCGATTTTCAGAAAAAATTGGTCGACATCGGATGTGGTCCACATCCGATGTCGACCACATCCGATGTCCGGCCGCGCTAAATTTCCCGACCCAGCGTTATCCCCCCGCATGCTACCCGTCCACCGCGCCCTCTCTCTACTGATCTTCCTGTTGACCGTCGCACCCGCGCGCGCGCCCCTCCTGGCGCAGGGGCTGCGCTACGATTATACCCAGCGCGATCCCCTGGCGGAAGTGGCCGGTGACGGCTGGCTCAAACCGGCCGATGAACTCCACCCCGCGCGCTTCCGGACGGCGGCGGGCGCAGGTATCGGTGCCTACGCGGCCGCGGGCGTCGGGCTGTACGCGATCTGGTACAGGAACTACGAGCTGGAACCCTTCCACTTCTTCAACGACTGGCCGGAATGGGAGCAGATGGACAAGGCCGGACACGCCTTCACCGCCTACTTCTTCAGCCGCACCGCCTTCGCCGGCCTGCGCTGGGCCGGACTCAAGCGCCCCGCCGCCCGCTATACCGCGCTTGGCGTAGCCAACCTCCTGCAGGCGACCATAGAGACCATGGACGGCTTCTCGTCCAAGTGGGGGTTCAGCGTGGGCGACATGGGCTCCAACCTGGCCGGTAGTCTCCTCTTCACGGTGCAGGACATCGCTTGGCAAGAGCAGCGCATCCTCATGAAGGTGTCCAACGACTTCCGGCCGATCCCCGACGTGCCGGTTGGCCAGGGCGGCACGGGCAACCTCGGCTACGTAGTGCGCACGCGCTTCGGGGAGAACATCTTCGAGCGCTACCTCAAGGACTACAACGCCCAGACGATCTGGCTCTCCGCCAATCCGGCCGCCTTCTTCCCCGGCAGCCGGCTGCCGCAGTGGCTCAACGTGGCGGTGGGTTACGGCGTCGAGGACGTCTACGGTGCCTACAATAACACCTGGCGACAGGACGGCACCGGCTACGTCTACCGCGACGGCGACCGCCACCGGCAGCTCTTTCTGAGCCCCGACGTCTACCTCAGCCGCATTCCTACCCGCAAGCGGTGGGTACGCCTGGTACTCGGCATTCTTGACTTTGTAAAAGTGCCCGCCCCGGCCCTCGAGTACAGTCGCGGCGACTTCACCTTCCACTGGCTGATGTAGCCCAAAGCCGTATTTTGCCCCCCATGGCCAAACTGCGCAGGAACCATACACCGCAACGGGGCGGAGCGGCCTCGGCCGGTACCATCCTCAAGGTGGGGCTCTTCGCGCTTATCCTGTTTGCCCTCGTGTGGGCCTTTGAAAGCTGGAACGGCGCGCGGACGCAGGTGCCTGGATCCTCGGAATACGCTGGCGAAGCTTGGTTTCTTCCCGCGGGAAGCGACGGAGCAATCATCGATCACCACGGCTTCGTCCTTTCCTACAACGAAGACTGGGAGCAGGCCGACTGGGTCGCCTACATCCTCACCCGCGACCACCTGGAGCGCGAATGGGGCGAGCGCGACGACAACTTCCGCGCCGATCCACTGGTCACGACCGGCTCGGCCGACCTGGCCGATTACCGCGGCAGCGGCTACGACCGCGGGCACCTGGCCCCCTTCGCCGACTTCGCCTGGAACGATACCCTGGCCGATGCCACCTTCTACCTGTCGAACGTAAGTCCCCAGGCCCGGCAGTTCAACCAGGGCGTCTGGCGGGAGCTGGAGGAGCTGGTGCGCGACTGGGCGAAGACCGACGACCGCCTCTACGTCGTTACCGGACCCGTCATCACTCAGCCGCCGAAGGGCTACATCGGGCGCGACAACCGCGTTGCGATTCCCACGGCCTACTTCAAGGTGCTGTTGGACCTCGAGGAACCCCGGCAGAAGGGGATCGCCTTCCTCATCCCCAACGAAGTGAGTTTCCGGCCGCTGCCGGAGTATGTCGTCTCCATCGATTCGGTAGAGGCGGTAACCGGCCTCGACTTCTTCGGGGATTTACTGCCCCCCGACCTGGAAGCAGCGATCGAAAGCAGTGCCAACCCCGACTTCTGGCGCTTCAGCAAGCAGAAGTACGACCGCCGCGTCAACCAATGGAATAATGTAAAATGAGCAGCATGGAACAGGCCGCAGCCTTTCGCGAAAGCATCGATAACGGGTACACGTTCGAAGGCCCCTCCTTCGTCCTGGGCGGCGCCATGCTGGGCGACAAAACCCTGACCGGCACCCTGGTACGTCTGCCCCTGGGTACACTTAACCGCCATGGCCTCATCGCCGGAGCAACGGGGACGGGCAAGACAAAGACCCTGCAGATCATTGCCGAGCAACTGAGCCGCGAGGGAGTACCCAGCCTGCTTATGGACATCAAGGGCGACCTGAGCGGAATCGCCGTTGCCGCGGCGGGCCACCCCAAGATCGACGAGCGGCACGCCGCCATCGGCATCCCCTTCGAAGCCTCCGGCAGCCCGGTGGAATTGCTCAGCCTGAGTGACGAGCCCGGGGCCCGCCTCCGCGCCACCGTACTCGAGTTTGGCCCGGTGCTCTTTTCCAAGATGCTCAACCTCAACGAGACCCAGTCGGGCATCATGGCGGTCGCCTTCAAGTACGCCGCGGATAACCACCTGCCCCTGCTCGACCTTAAGGATCTGCGCAAAATCCTGCAGTACCTCACCAACGAAGGAAAGGAAGAAGTGGAGAAGGAATACGGCCGCATCTCCGGATCCTCGGTCGGGGCGATCATGCGTCGGGTGGTGGAGCTGGAGTCGCAGGGGGCGGAGCGCTTCTTCGGGGAGCTCAGCTTCGACGTCAACGACCTGACCCGGCTGGACGGGAACGGCCGCGGGGTGGTATCCATCGTCCGGCTGACCGACATGCAGGACCGGCCAAAACTGTTTTCCACCTTTATGCTACAGCTGCTGGCCGAGATCTACGCCACCTTCCCGGAGGAAGGCGACCTGGACCGGCCCAAGCTCGCGGTCTTCATCGACGAGGCCCACCTGGTCTTCGAGGAGGCCACCGACGCGCTGCTCGACCAGCTGGAGGCCATCATCAAACTGATCCGGTCAAAGGGCGTAGGCCTCTTTTTCGTTACCCAGAACCCCGCCGATATCCCCGCCGACGTGCTCGGTCAACTCGGTCTGAAGGTGCAGCATGCCCTGCGTGCCTTTACCGCCCGCGACCGCAAGGCCATCAAACTGGCCAGCGAGAATTATCCCCTGAGCGACTTTTACGACATCGACCAGACCCTCACCGAACTCGGAACCGGCGAGGCTTTCGTGACCGCCCTCGACCGGAAGGGGCGCCCTACCCCACTCGTCCGTACGCTGCTGCGTGCCCCGGAAAGCCGGATGGACGTGCTCACCGAGCAGGAGATCGCCGGTCTCGTCCGAAAGTCGCCCCTCGCCCGCAAGTACAACGAGACCATAGACCGGGAAAGCGCCTACGAAATCCTGAATAAGAAACTGGAAGCCGCCGAGGCGGCAGAGCGGCAGCAGGAGATCCGGGAACAGCGCCACAAGGCCGAGCGTACGGTCCCGGTGGGGCGGCGCGGCCGGGACAAGAGCATGTTCGAAACGATACTCTCCAGTACCACCACCCGGCAGATTGGACGTACGGTAGCGCGCGAGCTGACGCGCGGCCTGCTCGGTGCACTAGGCATCAAACGTCGTCGGTGATCACAACACCCAAAACGACCCTTCGCCACCTCTGAAC
Source organism: Lewinella sp. IMCC34183 (assembly GCF_003390915.1). Taxonomy (GTDB): domain Bacteria; phylum Bacteroidota; class Bacteroidia; order Chitinophagales; family Saprospiraceae; genus Neolewinella. The sequence goes on from NZ_QMEM01000001.1 coordinate 1,157,475, forward strand.
CGCGATCGAGCAACCGATTTTAAGATATTATACCCTAAGAGAATGGTGTACATACAATCGTACCCCTGACCGGCGTTTAAGGAGCAGACACCAGCCATTTGGCTTACCCGAACACTCGGTTTCACCTCAAGAATACAGTTATCATGCTTCAGCTCATCGCTGTAGCCGGTCTATTGACCGGTCTCAACCCCACGTGGAAAATGCCGACCACTGATACGGTACTTCCTTCCCACTCGCTTCAGCGTATTCAACTTGTTTCACAGGATAGCTTTCCATACTATTTCGAAGAAAAAGTACTACAGCTACCCCCCCAGCAGCCATACGCGAGTAACGGCGAAGCTTCCATATTTATACCGCTGCAACGCACGACGGCAGACGACGAATCCCCGGTAACCCGGACGGCAGAGCATTCCCACCCCACGCTGCCGCCGGTTAACGTACATCACGATGCGCTTCCGGTTCGGCTGAAAGGGCACGAAGCGGTCTGGAAAATGCTTGGTAACTGACGGCGGAACCGCGGAAACCCTACTGCCCCTTATACTTCTTAACCGCCTCGGTGAGCCGGGGCAGCACGTCAAAGAGGTCGCCAACCACGCCGTAGTCCGCGGCCTTGAAGAAGGGGGCGTCCGGATCCTTATTGATGACTACGATCGTCTTGGAGTTATTCACTCCGGCCAGGTGCTGGATGGCTCCGCTGATTCCGGCGGCGATGTAGAGGTTGGGCCGGATAGCGACGCCGGTCTGGCCGACGTGTTCGTGGTGGGGCCGCCAGTCGCTGTCGGCAACGGGCCGGCTACAGGCCGTGGTGGCACCGAGCGCGTCGGCGAGGTCTTCGATCACCGCCCAGTTTTCCGGCCCCTTGAGGCCCCGACCACCGCTGACCACGAGCTCCGCTTCCGGCAGGGGGGTACGGCCGGTGGCTACCTGGTGGTTGATAACTTTGGTCTTGGGGGCCGGCGGTTCGACGGAGAGTTCGACTACGGGCGCGTCGCCGCCGGCCTCGGTCACGGGAATGGAGTTACCGGCCAGGCTGATGACCTTGACATCGGTAAGGACCTGCACATCAGCAAATGCCTTCCCGGAAAAGACCGGCTTGGTGACGGTAAAGTAGCCGTCCTTCATCATGGGCACGGCATTGGCGCCGGCCACGGATCCCGCTTCAAGGCGGGCGGCCAGGCGGCCGGTAATGTTTTTTCCGGTGCTGTTGTGGGGAACCACGATCACCGTAGCCCCCAGTTGCTTGGCGGCCTCGGTAATGGCGACGGTGTATACCGCCGCGTCAAAGCCCTCCAGGTGGGGGCTGCTGATGCGGTGTACCTTGGCCGCCCCGTATTTACCGAGCCCTTCGGCGCCGGGGGCGTCTCCGAGCACCAGCGCGTGGCATTCGGTGCCCAGCACGTCGGCGGTTTGCTTGCCGTACACGATCACTTCGTGGGCTACTTTCTTGAATTCTCCGTTGGTCGCTTCCGCGTATACGAGTACCATTTATATATCTTTTTATTCGTTAACTGATGGTCCGGGGTTACAGCGGGTACTAGATTACCTTGGCTTCCTCGTGCAGCAGGCGGACCAACTCGTCCATATTGTCGGGCTCGATGAGCTTTACGCTACCCTTCTCGGCGGGCTTCTGGTAGGAAGCAACACGGGTGGTATCCGGAAAATCGACCGCCTGCACCACCTCGAGGGGCTTGCGCTTGGCCATCATAATGCCCCGCATATTGGGAATGCGTTGTTCGGCCATCCCCTTGGCGGCACTCAGGGCGATGGGGGTTTGAACTTCGATGACTTCATCTCCGCCCTCAATATCACGGGTTACCGTGGCCTGAGTACCTTCGACCTCGAGGCCGATGGCGTCGCCCACGTAGGGCAGGTCGAGAAATTCGGCGACCATAGCCCCTACTTCGGAGCCGTTGTAGGAAATAGTCTCCTTACCGAATAGAATAAGGTCGAAGTCCTTGCCCCTAGCAAACTCGGCGATCTGCCGGGCAGTGAATAGGCTGTCCTTCTCCTCGGTGACGTCAATGCGCACCGCATCGTCGGCACCAATGGCCAGTCCCTTCCGAATGACCGGATCGTTGTCGGCCGGGCCTACGTTGAGAATGGTGACGGTGCCACCGGCGGCCTCCTTCAGTTCCAGGGCGCGGACGAGGGCGTACCACTCGTCGTAGGGATTCATAATGTACTGTACCCCGGTAGTATCGATTTCGGTACCGTCGGACGTAAGCTGGATTTTCGTGGTGGTTTCCGGCGTCTTACTGACGCAAACAAGTAATTTCATTAGGATCGTTTAAGCGCAAATATAAAGTTCCCCGCCGCCCGAAAGTGCGATCAGCGAATTTTCGCTAATCTAACGGCAGCGGACGCGATTGGTTGACCCGTACAACGCGGTCTCCGACCGCGCAGTACAATGCTGCCTCCGGCAGCGCCAGGACAATGCTGCCTCCGGCAGCGAAGTAAGATGCGGTCTCCGACCGCGACCTATCGGATTCCGAAGCCCCCTACCCTTCCAACCCAGACCCACCCCGCCCGTGCATACGCACCACCGCACCCGCGACCGCGCCCCCCAGCAGTACGCCCGCCGCGGCGTCGGTGATCCAGTGCTTGCCCGCCTTCACGCGCAGAAAGGCGGTGAGCCCGGCGACGCCCACAGCCAGTATCCGCCCGTAGGGTGCCAGGGGCCTGTCGTACACCTCAAGCAGGCTCGCAAACAGGACCGAACCCGCCGCGGCATTCGCGGCGTGGCCCGAAAGAAAAGCCGCCCGGTCCTTGCGGGTGAGTAGCTGCTCGGGGTGCCAGTCCGCCGTGTACACGTAGGGTCGGGGCCGGTTGGCGGTGTTCTTGATGAGGCTGCTCAATGAAAAATTCAGCAGCATCGTCTGTAGCCAGATTAACAGGACGGTCGGATAGTGGCTCCGTCCGACGGGGTCGAAGGACAGCAACAGCGGCAGTGTCGGCCCGCCGTACAGCCCGAAGTCGGCCAGGTTACCGGCCCGCTCGTCGCGGGTGGTATAGCCGAGTCGGTCGACCGGATTGATTTCGTCGCCCTGGTAATTACCCGTCCAGGGCGAGTAGACGGGGTCCAGCCGGCGGTCGAACCAGGCGGCGGCGGCAAGCAGGGTCAGGCCGGTAAGCAGAAGGGCGTATTCCCGCGGGGGGTGCAGTTGTAGGGGCATCTAGCGATAGATACCGCCCCGGTAGGCAAAGGTTGGGTGCCTACTGCTGCTGTTGTACCTGGATCTGGCGGACGCGGTTGTCCTTTCCCTGCTTTTCGACCTTGGAAACCAGGTCATCGATCCAGTCGTCGGGGATCTCGTGGATCACCTCGCGGATCTTGCTGCCCCACAGGCTGGCCAGGTGGCCGGTATCTTTTTCGTCGAAGCGGGTTTCGTGCATGAAGCCGGTATCCTTGTGGTAGATCACCATATCGATGGGGTACCCCACGTCGTTGGCGCTCACGCGGGTGCTGTCGAAGCTCAGAAAGCCGCACTTGATGGCGAAGTTGAGCGGCGACTCGTAGGTAAGCGCGCGGTTGAGGATCGGCTTGCCGTAGCCGGAATTTCCGATGATGGTGAAGGGCGTGGCCTCTCCAATCTCGATCCAGTTGCCCTCCGGGTAAAGGAGGTAGAGCTTGTGATCCTTGTCGTTCTCGAGCTGCCCGCCCACAATGGTGAACAGGTTGAAGGACAGCCCCGAGGCGGCCAGGCTGGCCTTGTCCTCGCCGGCCACCCGCCGCAGCTGCTCTCCGAAGGCGTTGACCACCTTGTACATCTTGTCGAAGTGGCCCGATTCCTTTTCCAGTACCTCCTCGAAGTAGGTGACGGCCTTGTCCCGTACGGAGCGCAGCCCGCTGGTCATGAGGAAGATGTTGTTGTTCCCCTGCTTGTGGATAGATATCTTCTTGGCGGAGGTGGTCTCGCTACCGGAAGTGATACGGGTGTCGGCGATGGCCACCAGGCCCTTTTGCACGCGAATACCCAGACAGTAGGTCATAGTAAGGGAAGGTTTACCGCTGGTGCTGTGATTGCGTTTGCGCGGGAGTGTCCGTAGTAACCAGATTAAAGTATATCCGTTCGATGTCGTCGTGGAGGGCGTACACTTCCCCGAGGGCTTCGGTGAGGGTAGCGATGGGCCGTTCGCAGATGGCGTCGTAATCGAGGTAGCGGAAATAGGCGTGCAGTTTCCCGGCCCGGAACTGCGCCGGGTCGTTCACGTCTTCCCGGCCGTGCAGCGATACGAGCAGGCCCACCACCCGCTCCAGGTTATAAATGATGGAGCGCGAGAAGGTGGGGTGACCGATGAGAAATTCCAGGGTGGTACGCCGCGTCTGCCGCCGCTGGTAGGCGCGCCGGTGCATGTCGAAACCCTCTACCACCTTGAGCAGGATGGTCTGCTGGTAAAGTTTCAGCACCTTGTTTTCGTTGGGTCCCCCGCTGTCGCTGATCACGTCCGCGTCGTGGAGCTTGCTGTTGATAATGCGGATCACCTGCGCCACCCGTTCCAGGTGGATGCCGAGCTTAACGAAGACCCAGGCCTGGTCGTGGAGCAGCGTATCGTGGATCCGCGAGCGGATGATGGCACACTGCCGCCCCACCTCGAAGGTATAGTCGTAGAGGCCGCGCATGGCGAAGTCCGCCGGATCGGTGCGGTCGCTGTACAGGTAGAAGGAGTTGACGGCTTCCCACAGTTCCGTAGAGATGACGTGGCGCACGCTACCCGCGTTCTCCCGGGCCGACTTGACCGTCGACCGGATGCTGGTCGGTACGCTGTAGTCCATGCCCACCCGCCGCAGCACGTCGGTTTCGACGAGGGTACCCGCTTCGTCAAAATCGCTGCCGTACATATTCAGGATGGACTTCAGGATAAAGTCCTTGCTCTGGCTCATCGGCGCGTCGAGCATCGAGAAATACTGTACCCGCAAGTAGCGGGCCAGGTGCTCGGAACGCTCGATATAGCGGCCGGTCCAGTAGAGGGTGGAGGCAATTCGGGCTAGCATGAAAATTGAAAATTTTAAATGTAAGATTTAAAATTACCTAGCAAATAACCCAGGTATCCTTACTTCCACCCCCCTGGCTCGAATTTACGATCAGGCTGCCCTCCCGCAGCGCCACCCGCGTGAGCCCGCCTTTTAGGATGCGCGTCTTGTCAGCCCCCAGCAGGGTGAAGGTGCGCAGGTCGATGTGGCGGGGTGCGAAGCGGTTTTGGTCTTCGATGTAGGTGGAGTGCGTACTCAGCATGATCTTGGGCTGGGCAATGAAGTTGCGGGGGTCGGCCTTGATCTTGTCGGCGAGCTCGGCAAGCTCCTCCTCATCCAGCCGGTCGCAGATCATGACGCCGTAGCCACCGGACATATCCACGGGCTTGACGACCAGTTCCGCGAGGTGCTCCAGGGTATACTGCAGGTCGTCGGGGCGGCCGCAGATGTACGTAGGTACGTTCTGGATGATCGGCTCCTCCTTCAGGTAAAAGCGAATCATGTCGGGAACGTAGGCACAGATGGCCTTGTCGTCGGCGATGCCGGTGCCGGGAGCATTGACGATGGTCACGCGGCCCTTCGCGTAGGCGCGCATGAGACCGGCCACGCCCAGCATACTGTCGGGCCGGAAAACCTCGGGATCGAGGAAGGCATCGTCGATGCGCCGGTAGATCACGTCCACGCGCTGACGCCCGCTGATGGTCTTGAGGTATACGGTATCGTCGTCGACGTAAAGGTCCGGCCCCTCCACCAGGTCGCAGTCCATGAGCCGTGCCAGCAGGCTGTGTTCGTAATACGCCGAGTTGAAGGGGCCCGGCGTCAGGACCACGCAGCGCGGACCGCCCTCCCGTTGCGGGGCCACCGACTGCAGCGTCTGGAGCAGCATGGCCGGGTACTCGTTCACCGCCTCCACGGGTACGTGGCGAAACATGCCGTAGAGTGTCCGCCGCATGGCTTCGCGGTTGCTGAGCACGTAGCTGACGCCGGAGGGGCTGCGCAGGTTGTCTTCCAGGACGTAGAACTTCCCATCGGTGTGGCGGACCAGGTCGGTCCCGCAGACGTGGGTGTAGATATCGCCGCGCGGCCGGAACTTCTCCATCCCCGGCACGTAGTGGCTGCTGCTCATCACCAGCTCTTCGGGCACGATACCTTCCTTAAGTGCGCGCCGCTCCCCGTACACGTCGCCGATGAACATATTGAGTGCCTCGTTGCGCTGCTGCAGGCCCCGCTCGAGCTCCGTCCACTCCGCGGCGTCGATGATGCGGGGGAAGAGGTCGAAGGGAAAGATCTTCTCCTTGCCGCCGCCCTCCTCGGAGTAGACCGCATAGGTGATCCCCTGATTGAGGAAGGACAGCTTGGCGCTTTCGTTGAGGCGCTGAAAGTCGCCCGCGTGCAGCTCGTCGAAAACCTGGCGGATCGCGGGGTAATTCGGGTAAGCGTGGGAGAAGGTGGAAAACACCTCATCGAGGGTGCCCTCCGGGACGGTGTAGCCCGTGAACAGACCGCTGGCTTCGCTCATGTGGTGTGTGGTTGGTTGATCGGGGGAGTGAATTCTGATGTAAAGTACGACCTGAGCCGGTATATCCACTACCTTCGGCTGGCGGAGTCACGATTAGTATATTCCACCCGCCCCGCTGGCCCCAGCTTTTTCTACCCCCCCATTACCCACGTCCATGCCCATTCGCGTCGCCCTTCGTCACTACACCCGCTACTCCTACGACCGTCTGGTAAAGCTTTCGCCGCAGGTCATCCGGCTGCGCCCGGCCCCCCATGCCCGCATGAACATTCAGAGCTACAGCCTGGACATCAAGCCCGCGGAGCACTTCATCAACTGGCAGCAGGACCCCTTCGGAAACTACCTGGCGCGGGTGGTCATCCCGGAAAAAACGCGGGAGCTGAGCATCAACGTGGAGGTGATCGTAGACATGGTCACCTTCAATCCCTTCGATTTCTTTTTGGAGGACTACGCAGAGACCTTTCCCTTTTCCTACGACGAGCAACTGTCCCGGGAGCTGGCTCCCTACCTGGAAGTGACGGAATCGGGGCCCCTGCTGGACCGGTGGGTGACCGACTTCGGCGGCGGAGCGCGGGTGCCGGCGGGAGCGGGTGAACCGACGGTTCCCTGGCTCGTAAAACTCAACCAGCGCCTGGCGGAAGATATCCACTACAACGTCCGCATGGAGCCGGGGGTGCAGACCTGCGAAACTACCCTCGGACAGCGCAACGGCTCCTGCCGCGACTCGGCCTGGCTGCTGGTGCAGATCCTGCGCCGCTTCGGGCTGGCGGCCCGCTTCGTTTCGGGGTACCTGGTGCAGCTGACGCCCGACGAGAAGGTGCTCGACGGCCCCAATGGCCCCGAGGCCGACTTTACCGACCTGCACGCCTGGGCGGAAGTATACCTGCCCGGTGCCGGCTGGGTAGGGCTCGACGCCACCAGCGGCCTGTTTGCCGGCGAGGGCCACATCCCGCTCGCCGCTACGCCCGACCCCGCCAGTGCCGCTCCCCTGAGCGGTTTCAGCGAGCCGGCCGAGGTAAGCTTCGATTTTTCCAATACCGTGGAGCGGATCCACGAGACGCCGCGCACCACGCGCCCCTACACCGAAACGCAATTTGAGGAACTTCTTCGCCTGGGGGACCGGATAGACCAGGACCTGGAAGCCGGCGACGTCCGCCTTACCATGGGGGGCGAGCCCACCTTCGTAAGCGAGCAGGATATGGAATCTGAGCAGTGGAACGAGGCCGCGGACGGTACCGAGAAGCGCGCCCTGGCCTACGACCTCACGCGTAAACTCATGGCGGACTTCGCCCCCCAGGGCTTCGTGCACCAGGGGCAGGGCAAGTGGTACCCGGGAGAACCCATTCCCCGGTGGCAGTACGCCATCTACTGGCGCACCGACCAGCAGCCCCTGTGGAAGGACGCCAACCTGCTTGCCGACCCCACCAAAGCGTACGGCGCGGACGCGGACCGGGCCGCGGCCTTCGGTCGCCACCTGGCCGGCGAGCTGGGCTTGTCCGCCGAACACTGCCAACCCGCCTACGAGGACACCTTCTATTTTCTCTGGGAGACCGGCAACCTGCCCGTTAACATCGACCCGCGCCGGATCGACCCCGCCGACAAGCTCGAGCGGAAGACCCTGAACGAGCTGCTCGACGTGGGCCTCGACCGGCCGAAGGGCTACGTGCTCCCCCTCGCCTTCGATCACAACCACGGCCGCTGGCGCAGCAGCCAGTGGCAAATGAAGCGTGAGCACATCTTCCTCCTTCCGGGTAATTCGGGCATGGGCCTCCGGCTGCCCCTCGACCGGCTGCCCCACGAAGTACCCGAGCAGCGCCCGGCCCGCCTGCCCGCCAGTCCGCAGGAAGACCTGCCCGAGTTGCTGGCCTACGGCGAGACGCCGGCGGGTATCGCCCCCGACGCCCCGGAATCCCCCACCGCCGCCGGTGCTGAAAAGACAACCGGCTTCGAACCGGAATTCCGTGTCGCAACCGTCCGTACCGCACTCTGTATCGAGCCACGCGATGGCAAACTATTCGTCTTCTTGCCCCCCCTGGAAAGCACAGAGACTTTTGTAGCCCTGCTGGCCGCCGTGGAGCGTACCGCCCGGGCTACCGACCTGCCCGTGGTCATCGAGGGGTACCAGCCCCCGCCGGATCCCCGCCTGACGAAGCTCGTTGTAGCCCCCGACCCCGGCGTCGTGGAAGTGAACGTTCATCCCGCCACCCGGTGGCGCGACATCGTAGCCAACTACACGACCCTCTTCGACCGGGCCAAGGAAAGCCGGCTCGGCACCAACAAATTCATGCTCGACGGGCGGCACACCGGTACCGGCGGGGGCAACCACATCACCCTCGGCGGCACGACGCCGGCCGACAGTCCCCTGCTCCGCCGGCCCGACCTGCTGCGGAGTTTCGTCAATTTCTGGCAGAACCATCCGGGACTCAGCTACCTGTTCAGTTCCGCTTTCATCGGGCCCACCAGTCAGGCCCCGCGGGTTGACGAGGGGCGCCCCGACCAGCTGTACGAACTGGAGATCGCCTTCGCCCAGCTCGACCGCCACGCGCAACCGACGCCCTGGCTGGTCGACCGGCTCTTTCGCAACCTGCTCATCGACGTGACGGGTAATACCCACCGCGCGGAATTTTGCATCGACAAACTGTACAGCCCCGACAGCGCTACCGGCCGGCTCGGAATCCTGGAAATGCGGGGCTTCGACATGCCGCCACACCGGGAGATGTGCCTGGCTCAACTGCTGCTGATCCGCGCCCTGGCAGCCGCCTTCTGGAAAACCCCCTACCGCCGGCCCCTCGTTCGGTGGGGTACGGCCCTGCACGACCGGTTCCTGCTTCACCACTATGTCCGTGAGGACCTCCGCGAAGTATGCGCCTACCTGCGCGAGGCCGGGTACGACTTCCAACTGGAATGGCTGGAACCCTTCTTTGAGTTTCGGTTTTCGGTCCTGGGTAGCGTCCGGCAGGGTGCCACCGACCTGGAGCTGCGCAGCGCCATCGAACCCTGGCACGTACTGGGTGAGGAACTCGGAAGTATGGGCACGGCCCGCTACGTCGACTCCAGCGTGGAGCGCCTGCAGGTACGGGTGACGAACTTCAACGCCGACCGTTACCGCGTACTCTGCAATCGGACCGAGGTGCCCCTCTCCCCCACCGGGCGGGAGGGCGAGTACATCGCCGGCGTCCGGTACAAAGCCTGGAATCCACCCTCCGCGCTTCACCCCACCGTGGAGCCCGACGTGCCCCTGGTCTTCGACCTCTACGATACCTGGAACGAGCGGAGCATCGGCGGGTGTACTTACCACGTAGCCCACCCCGGCGGGCGGAGCTACGATACCTTCCCCGTCAATGCCCTGGAGGCGGAGAGCCGCCGGGTCAATCGGTTCTGGGAGCACAACCACAGCCCCCGGAAGTCCGAACAGCTGGTAGACCAGCTATCGGACACCGGCGAAACCAAGCGATACGTAGACAGTCGCTACACGCCACCGGCCAAGCTGGAGGTGCGCCGGGCACCGGAGAAGCGGGAATTCGGGCGGACCCTGGACCTGCGCTGGGTCTGACGGATCCCGCGCCGGGGGCATCACCCCGTAAGAATGATGCGCAGGTTGCGGCGCAGGCGGGCGTGGAAGAAATTCGTGCGGGAAAACCAGTCCACCAACCGTACCTGCAGCAGCACGATGACCGTGGAGGCCGCCAGGGTGATGACCAGCTCATAGGCGAGCGGGGCGCTCGATTGGCTAGCCCAACGGATCAGCGGGATGTGCCAGAGGTAGATCCAGATGGAATTCTTGGACGTGAAAAGCACGTACTGACGGATGAAGCCCGGCAGTGCGTTCCAGAGCTGATCACTGCGTAGCCAGAGGAACATGCTCACCAGCAGGGCGTAGGACAGGTAGTAGAAGCCGGCCGGGTACTTGGAAACCTGCGTCGGCAGGAATTCGCCGCGGGGGACACTGTACCAGACGGCCAGCACCAGGAAAGTGAGCAGGAAGAACCGGCCCATGCGCCGGACCATGGCCGGAGAAAGCTGGATCAGCCGCATACCCAGCAGAAAGACCAGGCCGTAGGGAATGACGTAATACAGGTAAGAATCCAGGAATGCGGTACCCACGCTCCCCAGGTACTGCTCGGGAGCCAGCCAGCGGAGCCCCTGATAGAGCGCCAGCCCCACGGCCAGAAAGCCGAACAGGCCGGCGTTGGACGGTAAGCGCAGGTTGATTCGGCGCAGGAGGGGAGCAACCATCGCGACGAGCAGAAATACCCGTACGACCCAAACGTACCCGAAGCCCTGCATAAGCAAGTAGCTCTCCAGGACGGTGTTGGGCTGGAGGATGGCGTGATTGGGATTGTACAGCAGGAACGTCAGGAAATATAGCGTACAGAAGACCCAGACGGGCAGCACCAATCGTCGGAACCGTTTGAACAGATAGTGTCCGTACGGCTCGCCCGGGCGATGTGACAGTTGAAAGGATGCCCCGGAGATCAGGACCATAAGGGGTACGTCGAAGTTCCTGAGCTGGTGCAACAGGTCGGAGGGTGACAGATGGGCTATGACGATCATTACTAGACCGACATAGCGCATCAGGTCAATCTTGTGATTTCTCAATGCGTTGTTCTCTGGCCGAAAGGTCGGCTGTGTGTGTAAGTAAGCGGTGTGTAAAAGCGCGGTGTGTAATGCAAATATAGGCGTTGTCCCGCAAATCTCCAACAAAAAAATATCTGGTAACATGACTTTTGGCCAGAGGTTTTACGATGCCAGTCTTTTTTTTGGCCGATTTGCTTCTGCCGGACGAGTCGTCTCGCTAGCGGACGGTCCAGCCGTTGCCGAAGCCGGCGGGGGCCGAGACGAACTGCAGATTGCCTTCACCGTCCTGCGCCATGAGGATCATGGCTTCGCTGAGGACGCCCGCCATTTTGCGGGGGGCCAGGTTCGTCACCACTACGACCGCCTGTCCGGGCAAGACCTCCGGACTGAAGTGTTTGGCGATTCCGCTGACCACGCTGCGGGTCTGCCCGCCACCGAGGTCGATCGTCAGGTGGAGGAGTTTGTTGGACTTGGCTACCGGCTCGGCCGTAAGGACAGTGGCGGTGCGCAGGTCCAGTTTGGTAAAGTCGTCGAAGGTGATCTCCGGCTTCTGTGGCTCTCCGGTGGCCGTGTCCCCGGCGGCGGCAGGTGACGCTTCCGCCCGCTCCTCCTCGCGGCGGGTAAGGGCCATGCGCATTTTGTCACGTTGCTTCTCGATGATGGCCTGCAGGCGATTGTCCTTGCGGTCGACGATCTTCGGGAACAGGACGCCGGCCGTGCCGATCGCGTGCCCGGCATCCAGAAGTGGTTTACCGGCAGCTAGGCGGTCGCGGGCCTGTGCCCAGTCGCCGTTGTCCACTACCTCCTGCTTTAATACCGTGCGCAGTTTGGCACTGACCAGGGGTACGAAGGGGTGGGCGGTCAGTGCCAGGGCCGCGGCGATCTGCACGCAGTCGTACAGCACCTCGGCAATTCGGGGGTCTTCCGGATCGGCCTTCGCCAGGGACCAGGGAGCCGCGTCCTGCAGATACGTGTTGCCGAAGGTAGCCAGGTCGACAAAGGCCGTGGCGGCGTCCTTGAAGCGAAAGGCTTCGATGTGGGAGCCGATGCGCTCCAGGGCTTCGGTGAGTTGGCCCCGCACCTGCGTCCGCGCCCCGGCGGAAGTCGGAACCGCTCCGTCGAAGTACTTGTGGGTAAGCACCGTGACGCGGTTGAAGAAGTTGCCCAGCTTGTCGGCCAGGTCCTTATCATAGTACTCGGTAAATCCGTCCCAGGTGAAGTCGGCGTCCGATTGCTCGGGCAGGTTGCGGATGAGGGCCCAGCGGAGGGCGTCCTCGCCGTTGGGAAAATCGGCAAACTCCTCGATGTATTCGTGCAGCTCGATGCCCCAGCCGCGGGACTTGGAGAACTTGTCGCCCTCAAAATTGAGGAACTGGTTGGCGGGCACGTTCTTCGGCAGCACGTAGTCGCCGTGGGCCCGCAGCATGGCGGGGAAAATGAGGCAGTGGAAAACGATGTTGTCCTTGCCAATGAAGTGGACCAGCTCGGTGTCGGGATTTTGCCAGTAGTCTTTCCAGTCGCGGCCGTGCTCCAGGCACCACTGGCGGGTGCTCGAGATATATCCGATGGGCGCGTCGAACCAGACGTAGAGCACCTTCCCTTCCGCATCCTCCCGCGGTACGCTGATGCCCCAGTCGAGGTCGCGCGTGATGGCACGGGGCTGCAAGCCCTCGTTGAGCCAGCTCATGCATTGTCCGATCACGTGCTTTTTCCACTTCGCGGGATCGTGTACCTGCTCACCGTCGACGGTGCCCTCCTGGATCCAGGTGCGCAGGAACTGCTCGTGCTTGGCGAGGTCGAAATACCAGTGGGTGGTTTCCCGCAGGACGGGCTTGGCACCACTGAGCGTGGAGACGGGGTCGATGAGCTCGGTGGGGCTCAGGTCCTTGCCGCAGTTTTCGCACTGGTCGCCGTAGGCCGCCTCGTAGCCGCAGTTCGGGCAGGTGCCCTTGACGTAGCGGTCGGCCAGAAACTGGTTAAATTCCGGGTCGAACAGCTGCTGGGTGGTGCGGGTGATGAACTCGTCGCCCTTGCGGTCGAGCGCGCGGAAGAACTCCTGGCTGGTTTCGTGGTGCAGTGGCTCGCTGGTGCGGTGGTAGTAATCGAAACTGATGCCGAGGGCGGCGAAACTGTGCTTGTTAAGGGCGTGGTACTTATCAATGATGTCGCGCGGAGTGATGCCCTCTTTTTTCGCGCGCAGCGTGATAGCCGCTCCGTGCTCGTCGCTACCGCAGACCCAGAGCACGTCCTTACCCATCAGCCGCAGGTAGCGGGCGTAGATGTCGGCGGGCAGGTAGGCGCCGGCGAGGTGACCGAGGTGGAGGGGACCGTTGGCGTAGGGCAGGGCGGAAGTAAGCAGGTGGGGCATGGGCGCAAAGTAAACGGACGGCGGCCAATCGGGGCCCGGGATTGAGTAGTAAGGCCCAAATTCCGCGATTTATTCTTCCGATTAGCCCCGGCGGGAAAAAGTCTTAACAGGATTAATTAGGTCGATCTCCATTCAGACGAATAATCGACAGCTCAATCTATTGTACACACATGTATATGGTTGCCGGCACCTCCCTTTGCCACACGACGGCCGGCGGGGGTGCAGACTTGTCTGATTGACATTACCCTTGTCCCCCCTCCGTTTTCTTTCCATGTTTACTTAGTGACGATTTTACACTAAGCTTTTTATTTTGATTAGACACTAACACAATCTCATGAAAGCCTTCCTCCTTTTCCTGTTTGGAATTCTTTCTACTCTGTCCTTCGCCCGTGGCGTCTGTACCATCACCACTGCCAACGTCAACCGGGACCTCTGCGAAATCTGCGCCACCGATACCGACGGACAGGGAGCGGCGCTGGTCGACGGCGTGTTCACCGGCACCCTGGTGATCGGGCGTGACGTGACGTACCGAATTACATCCAGCTGTCTCTCATCCGTAGTCTTCGCGGACGAGTTCACGCTTCGGACGGTGCAGAAATCACACGTCGAGTTTCTGGCCGACCCACAGGTTGCCGAGGGAACGGTCGTGACCGCGGAACACCTGAAAAACAACCAGATGACCATCAAGGCCTACGGCACGACGTACCAGCCCTACGGCAACAACGGCACGGCCTATCCGGACTTTGCCAACCGGATGATGGCCGGAAGTACGGCCGGCCAGCGTATCGTCGGTAGTCCCGCCGCCGCTACGGCCCTGCCGGTGACCCTGACGGCCTGGAGCGCCACGGCAGCGGCCGGCGGTATTGATCTCTCCTGGAGCACTGCCGGTGAGTTCGGCAGTGCCTACTACGGTATCGAGCGTAGCAGCGACGGAGTGGTGTTTACCGGCCTCACCCGCCTGAATAGTCGGGGAGCCGGCACGAACGCAACTACCTATACGTACCACGACGCGCCGGGCGGAGGCACCCCCCACTACCGCCTGATACAGTTTGACCTTGACGGTACCCGGACGGCGTTTCCCGTTCTGACGGTGCAGCTGTCCGTGGAGGCCACCCTCGCTCCAGCCTACCCCAATCCCGCCCGGGGGGGCTACGCACTCCGGTTTACGGTACCGGCTACCGCCAATACCGCCGAACTCTACCGTATGGACGGCCAACGCATACTCTCCGCACCGGCTACCGGGGGCGAAGCGGGTGTCCTCGAACTCCCCGCCACCCTAGCCCCGGGCACCTACCTACTACGGGTCGGTCAACACATCGAGCGTATCCTCGTGCGGTAAAAGAAATAGCTACACCGGTTAGCACCACATTCAGGTTTACGGGGCCCGCTGCTAGTTGCGGGCCCCGTTTTTTTTGCTCCGCGGTATGAGGCATAAAAAAATCGCCAGCGTCACCGAACCCAGCGCCGCCGCCTTGCGTATAGTAGATGTAGCTCCGGTAGATAATCTGCCGCCGTTTTATGAGCATATTGTTCACGAAACTATTAAACTACTTCAAACCCTTGGCGGCTCCCGCTCCCGGACTTACATTTGCCATACAATAATTCATTGCCTATTGGCCGATGGTTATTGCGTTTTTCACTATGCAACACATGTTCCATGAAATCTTTTGTACTCGCTTTCGCGTGCCTATTGGCATGCGCCCCCTCCCTCCGTGCCCAATCCACCCAATCCCCCTGCGTGATTAACCGCAGCCAGGGACTCTGTGGTTGCGCAGACCAGTTCGATGGCAGCTCCATCACCGGCCCCATTCTCGTCGAGGCCAACGGCAACTTCACCTATACCTTCCCGACCACCTGCGGCGAATCCACCCTTACTCTGGGCGCGATGGACCTCACCATCGGTGCCGGCGACCAGGTAACCGTTCCCCGGGAGATTGAGATCAACGCCGACGCCCAGCAATTCACCCTGCGCGGACTCGACGCCAACTCCAAGTTCAACATCTATAGTTTCCGGTACCAGAACGAACCGGGCAACCTCACCAACAACTTCACCGACGGACAGGCCCAGATCCGCAACGCCGCCTCTGCCCTGCCGGTCACCCTGTACTACTGGGGTGCCGCACCCACCGCGGAAGCCGTGAGCCTGACCTGGGCCTCGATCGAGGAAACCGACAACGACTTCTATGCCGTGGAGTACAGCCGTGACGGTCGCAGCTTCACCGAAGTCGGCCGCGTGGAGGGCAAGGGTAGCTTTACCGGCCTTTCGCACTACTCCTTCACCCACGTCCCCGACGGTGGCGGCACCCATTTTTACCGCCTGACGCAGTACGACTACGACGGGACGAAAGAGAGTTTCGCCGTCCGTAGCGTAGCCTTCGGTGAGGAGCGGGTGTCCGGCCTGTATCCCAACCCCGCCAGCGCCGGTCAGCGGTTGACCTTCGATGCCAACAACGGTGCCCGCGAGGCCACTCTGGTACACATCGACGGCCGCATCGCTGCCACCCTGGCGATCGGCGAGAACGGGAAGAGCCAGTCGCTGGACCTGCCCGCCAACTTACCCGCGGGCATCTACGCCCTGCGAGTCGGCTCCACCACCAGCCGCATCGTGGTGCGGTAACGGCCATCGTGATCGACCAACCCGCCAGCGTCCGGTATGCGAATGTTTCGCATACCGGCCGCTTAGTTTGTGGCCCTTCCCGGGGGACAGCCGTCGCCCGCACGACACTAGGAATTAAAGGCCTGCCGGCACACAATTAATATTCATTGCCCGGCGCGTACACGAATGACCACCCGACGTGGACGGCACACCCGATCCGGGGGACTAACGCCGAGCGGTAACGTAGTGGTAGCCACTTTAGTATTGGTTTAACAATTAATTACCGTAAACACAGTATCTTTGTGCCGTCGACCTTATGTCGATAATGGCCACTCTCCCGTATGGTGTCTATTGACTAGCCTTTTTCACACTACAACCACACAAGCAACTACCATGAAGCAACTATTACTTGCTATTGCATTCCTTTTGGGATGTACGATTTACTCTTACGGACAAAGCTGTACCTACACCATCACCAACTCCGACGCCTTCTGTCGGAGCTCCTGCTCAACCACCTTCGAGGATACCGAGGGTTCGCTCACCGGTACCATTACGGTTGATATCTCCGGCAACGGCAATGTCTTTGCCTTCCCCATCGCCTGCGGTGAGTTCGAACTCTCCGTTGGCGCGCTTACCCTGATCGTGGGCGCGGGAGAGAAGGTCGTCATTTCCCGGGTGGTGGGAGACAACATCGTCGGCATCCAGCCCAACGCCGATGCGGTTAACTTCACACTCATCGGGCTCGGCAACGCCAATGGCATAGGAAGCAACGTCTCGCGCCTCGAATTCCGGGGCATCGAGTACGTACGCGGCGCTGCCCGCAACAACTTCGCTGACGCCCAGGAAGCCATTCGCCAGGCGGCTTCCGCCCTACCCGTCGACCTGTACTACTGGAACGCCCAGCCCGAGCAGGGTACCGCCTCCCTTACCTGGGCCACCACCGCCGAGACCGACAACGATCACTTCGTCATCGAGCACAGCACCGACGGCCGCACCTTCACCGAGCTGGCGACCGTAAAGGGTAAAGGTTCCTACGAGGGAATCACCACGTACAGCTACATCGACGCGGCCCCCGCCACCGGACAGAACCTGTACCGGCTCAGCCAGGTAGACTTCGACGGTACCCGCACCGTCTACGACGTCCGCGGCGTCTCCTTCGGCACGGATGCCCGCTCGGTAGCCTTCCCCAACCCCGCCCGCGCCGGTCAGTACGTTAACTACCAGGTATCCGCCCAGGTCACCGAGGTGACCCTGCACAGCATCACCGGACGCGAAGTTGGCCGCTACCCGGCCGTCGGCGGCCTCACGCTGCCGACCGACCTGCCCGCCGGCATGTACATGCTGCGGGCCGGTCAGTCAACGACGCGGCTGCTGGTGCGTCAGTAGGTCTCTATACGGTACCGTGAACGCAGGGGCGGGCGGCACGAACAATTCGTGCCGCCCGCCCTTACTTTTACCTCACCTCCTACCTGGTAGGTGATCCTAAAGCGTGCGCGCTAGTAGATCGCCCCGGCGAAGGCCTTGCGATCGGCAAAGTCCGGGTTTCCCGGTTCCCAGCCGGCTGTAAAGCGGTAGGTGGTCGGTTCTCCGTTCACCAACCGCAGGCGCAGGTAGTAGGTCGAGCCGATCGGCGTGGCATCGGGGCCGAATTCGCCCTGCCCCAGTACCTCCGCCTCGTCGGCCGTGACGGCCATTCCCAAGGTTTTATCCAATTCCGCCTGCGGCCCGTACGTATACATTACGTACCGGCCGCTGGTCGTTTCGGTATATACCGTATCGCTGTGCAGGTTGACGATGCCGGTGAGTAGTTCCTCATCGCCCCGCAGGCCGGTCAGCGTGACGGACGATTCGTATCCCCAGGTACCGGGCTCGATGCTGATCTCCCACTGGAGGTCCAGGCTGCGACCGGCAACTTCCCACCCCCGGTAATCGAGCAAAAAACGGGATCCCTTGGGCCCTTCCTCCAGGCGGCGGAAGTGCTCCTCACGGGCGTCACCGAGCCGGTACACGCTGTCCCCGATCATCAGGCCGATGCTGCCGGCACCGAGGGAGTTGCCCACCTTCAGGACGTCCATGCCCCAGTCGTTCAGGTTGTGGTAGTTCTGGTCCTTGCCGTCGTCGCGATTGACGCCCACGCCGTCGAGGACCATGTCATGGGTGAGCTTGCCGAAGATGTCGATGCCGTTGCGCTCGTCGAAGTAGAGCCGAAACCCCACGTTCTCGTTTTCCCAGGCCGGCCCCTCCATCTGGTACTTGAAGGGGATCTCCTGACCGAGGTGGTCGGGGTCGCGGGTCACTTCCTCCACTTCCTCCCAGTCGCCGGAGGCCGTGGCCCGGGCCATGCGGATATTGGTGGTGCCGGTGGGGGTATCGCTGTTGGCGGGACGTTCCGGGGCGGTATCCGGTCCGCTACAGGCCACCAGGGCGGATAGGCCCAACAGGGGTATCAGGCGGGGCAGAAAAGGCATAACTGTCATAATGTATTGAGTTAGAATGAATAGAAAAAGTCAGATCGCCCGCGTACGGTCAGGCACAACGGAGCACGGATCGTAACATAACCTTTGTACGTCAGCCGTCGTTTTCCAGACAACCAACACGCAGCATCTTGCTTAGAAAGTTTCTCTTGCTCGAGGCGGCCGTCATCCTGGTGATGGTCGGGACCTTTGCTCACCAGCAGCTGCCCGCCACGGAGCTTTCCGTCGGCGACGCCACCTTCGTCATTCGTGAAGACGCTGCCGCCGCCCGCCTGGAGCCGGCACCTAAAGTACGGGCGGAACCCACCACGGTGATTCCCCTGCCCACGACGCCCCCCGAACGTATACAACCGGCCGACCCCGAACCGGACGAACTGGTCTTCCCGGTACGCGGAGCGGGGCTGAAGGAGGTGATCAGCATCTTTGGCGATGCCCGTGGTAAGACACGGTCTCACGCCGGGATCGATATTGGCACCACGCGGGGCACACCGGTGGTGGCGGTCGCCGACGGCTTCGTGGAGCGGATCCGCGAGGGCGGCAGCGGGGGCCGGCAGCTGTACCTGCGCGACGGCCGCGGCCGCCTGTTTTACTACGCCCACCTCGACGACTGGCTGGTGGAGGAGTACCAGGCCGTTTCGGCGGGAGATACCCTGGGTACGGTCGGTGATACCGGCAACGCCCGCGGCACGACGCCCCACCTGCACTTCGAGGTGCTGCTCGGCAAGAAACGCAGGGCCGTGGACCCGATCCGGTACTGGGCGCATCCGTAGTCTAGTTGGTTGATCCGGTGCAGCAGCAGGCGGAAGACGCAGGTGCAGTGCACCTTCCGCCGACCGCAGGTGCCATCTGGGGGCTGACGAGAGGGCGAAGTGAAAAAATCAGGTGCAAAGCGGGTCAATTTCGTGAAAGTGCCGGGTAAACTTAACCCGCGAGGGGTATTCCGTGTATATTTGACACACAAAATTATACCGCTATGGAGACCCGCTACGAAACGCACCCCACTCACTTCCGCCGCCTGGACAGTCAGGAGATCCGCGACGAGTTTCTCGCAACCGGCCTGATGGAGTCCGGTCAGCTCAAGCTCGTGCACACCCACTACGACCGCTTCATATTCGGTGGTGCCGTGCCCGCCGGAGGCCCGCTCAAACTGGAAAACGACGACAGCCTGCGCGCCGAATACTTTCTCGAGCGCCGCGAGCTCGGGATCCTGAACCTCGGTGGCTCCGGAAAGGTGACCGTGGACGGCACCGATTACTCCCTCGACCGCTTCGACTGCCTGTACGTGGGCCGTGGTTCCCGTGCCGTGACCTTCCACAGCGACGCCGCCGACACACCGGCGCATTTTTACCTCAATAGTGCTCCCTCCCACAAGGAGTATCCGACCACCAAATACACCCAGTCGCAAGCCAACCGCGTCGAGTTGGGTGATCAGGAGCACGCCAACAAGCGGGTACTGTACCAGTACATCCACGAGAACGGCATCAAGAGCAGCCAACTCGTTATGGGCTTCACCGAGTTGCTGCCCGGCAACATCTGGAACACCTTCCCCCCGCACACCCACGAGCGGCGCATGGAGGTGTACCTGTACTTCGACGTTCCCGGGGACGAGCTGGTCATGCACTTTATGGGCCAACCCGACCAGACCCGTCACCTGGCCATCCGCAATTTCGAGGCGGCTATTTCGCCGCCCTGGTCGATCCACAGCGGGGCCGGCACTTCCAACTACCGTTTCGTCTGGGGCATGGCCGGTGAGAACCAGTCGTTTTCCGACATGGACGCCGCCCCCCTCGACGCCATTCGCTAATTTTTCCCGATCTCCCCCGTAAACCACCGAGCTATGACTTCATTCGATCTCAGCGGTAAAACCGCCCTGGTAAGCGGCTGCAAGCGCGGCATCGGTTACGCTATGGCCCTCGGCCTGGCGGAAGCCGGCGCCGACATCATCGGCGTATCCGCCAGCCTGGCCCCCGGTTCCGACATCCAGCGTGCCGTGGAGGCCACCGGCCGCCGCTTCTCTACCTACCGTTGTGACCTGAGCCGCCGCGATGACCTCTACACCTTCATCCGCACGGTGAAGGCGGACCACGGCACCCCCGATATCCTGGTCAACAATGCCGGCACCATTTTGCGGGCGCCGGCGGCGGAGCACAGCGACGAATACTGGGACCGCGTGATCGAGGTGAACCAGTCCGCCCAGTTTATCCTCTCCAGGGAATTCGGGGCGGGCATGATCGAGCGGGGCAGCGGCAAGATCATTTTTACCGCGTCCCTGCTCACCTTCCAGGGGGGCATCACGGTGCCCGGCTACGCCGCCTCCAAGGGGGCCATCGGCCAGCTCACCATGGCCCTATCCAACGAGTGGGCGGCAAAGGGCGTGCAGGTCAACGCCATCGCACCCGGTTACATCCGCACCGACAATACCCAGGCGCTGCAGGACAACGAAGAGCGTTCGGAGGCGATCCTCGGTCGCATACCCGCCGGGCGCTGGGGAACCCCCGACGACTTCAAGGGACCGATCGTCTTCCTGGCCAGCTCGGCTTCGGACTACGTGAACGGCACCATTCTAACGGTAGACGGCGGATGGATGGGCCGGTAAACATGCGCGTCTCCACGGCGAGCAGCGCGGCAGCCCACACCGCCGACTGCGCCATCTTCGCATTTTCCGAGGGTGAGCTGCGCGTGCTGCTCGTGCGCCGCTCCGTGGAACCCTTCGCCGGTTCCTGGCTGCTACCCGGCGGCGCGATGAGCCAGGAGGATACCCTGGAAGAAACCGCCCGGCGGGTACTGCTCGAGCTGGTCGGGGTGCAGGACATCTCCCTGACGCAAGTAGGTACCTTCAGCGATCCGGGGCGCCACCCCGTGCGCCGCGTGGTGACGACGTGTTACTACGCCCTTGTCCGGCCCGAAAACCACACGCCTACCCCGCGCGGCCACCTGAGCGATGCCGCCTGGTACCGGCTGGATGACGTACCGCCACTGGGCTTCGACCACGACGAGTTGCTCCGGGCCGCGCACCACCAGCTTATACAGCACCTGCGGGAGCGACCGATGGTTTTTGACCTGCTCCCGGAGCGCTTCACGCTTACCGAGGCGCAGCAGCTCTACGAAGGTATCCTCCGCGAACGGCTCGACCGGCGCAATTTCCGCAGGAAAATGCTTTCCTACGATTTCCTCATTGAAACCGACGAAAAGCGCGCCGGGGTCCAGGGGGGGCCACTACTCTACCGGATCGACAGCGCGGCACTGCGCCGTGCGGAAAAGCGGTAGCGCAGCGGCCTACGCCCGTTAGCGACGATCGCCGGTCATTGAATTGCCCTCACCCACTTCCTCCCGGCCGGGCACGGCAAAATTGACGAGGAGTTAACGTATGCGTGGTTGGCTAAAGTTACCTTCACCCTAGCGGAGGCCTGCTCCGCCGGCCTGAACCTACCTAACCATATCTAACTACCTAGCATGAATCGACTTTTACTCCTGGTGCTGCTCATCGGCGGTACCCTCCCCCTCCTTTCCCAGCGGGTCATTCTGACCGGCATCATGGACGGCGACGCTCCGGGCGGTCTGCCGAAGGCCATCGAGCTGTACGTCGAAGGTACCGCCGACCTGGGTGCCTATACCGTGCTGCGCTACTCCAACGGGGGCAGCTCCGGTACCCCCATAGCGCTGAGCGGCACCCACACCGACCGCTTCGTCTACCTGATCAACAGCTCCGACGACAACCGGGCGGCCTTTGCGGCGGCCTTCGGCTCGTCGGGCGACTTCGCCGACCCGATCACCAGCGGGTCGGTCTCCGGTAATGGCAACGACCTCTTCGAACTGCGCCTCGGCGATCAGGTGATCGACCAGACGGGGGGCTCCTTCGGGGACGACAGCAACGTCTACCAGGACGGCTACCTGTACCGCATCGACAACACCGGCCCCACCCCCGTCTTCGACCGCAGCGAGTGGACGGGCGGTAATGGCCTGCTGGACGGACTGACCCTGGAAGAGCAGGGGGCGGCTACGCCCTTCGGTACCTACGTGAGTGGCCCGGTCGGACCGAGCGTATCCGCGGCCGCCGTGACCGATCTTGCGGAGCCCGCCACCGACGGCGCCTTCTCCGTTTCCCTGTCCCGCCCGGCCCCGGCCCCCGTGACCATCACCTACACGCTGAGCGGAACCGCCTCGGAGGGCGTGGACTACACCGACCCCGGCGCGGGCAGCATTACCCTACCCGCCGGGCAGACCTCGGCTACCCTGCCCATCACCGTCATCGACGACGAGGATGTGGAGGGGGAAGAAACCATCGAACTGACCATCACCGGCGTTTCGGACGCTACCTACGCCATCGGCAGCGGGGCCTCGATCGTCATCACCGACAACGACCTGTTCGGAACCATCCTGATCAGCACGCTCCAGGGGGACGGCTTCACTACGCCCCTGTCCGGAGAAACTGTAACCGTGGAGGCCGTCGTCACCGGCACTTTTCCTGGAGGTAACGGAGTGGGCCTACGCGGCTTTTACGTACAGGAAGAAGAGAGCGACTACGACGCCGACCCCGCCACCTCGGAGGGCGTGTTCGTCTTTTCCGACGACGCCGACCTGAGTACGGGTGACCTCGTCAAGGTAACGGGCCAGGCCGGAGAGTTCGGCGGACAGACGCAGCTGAGCAATGTCACCATCACCCTGCTGGCCACCGGCCTGCCCCTGCCGGAGGCCGTCACCTTCAGCCTGCCGGCGGGCGACACCCTGCGCGAATCCCTGGAGGGGATGCGTGTGGCGCCCACGGAACTCGTCGTCACCGACAACTTTAACCTCGCACGCTTCGGTGAGATCAGCGTCACTTCCGGTGAGCGGCTCATCCAGTTCACCGAGTGCAACGAACCGGACGCCGCGGCCCTGGCGGAGTACACCGCCATGCAGCAGCGGGACGTCATCCTGGTCGACGACGGCCGTAACGGCACCAACGGGACGCCCATCCTGCTGCCCGACGGCACAACGCTCTCCGCGGACAACACCCTGCGCGCCGGACAGACCGTCAGCAACCTGGTCGGCATCCTCGGTGAGGGCTTCAATACCTACCGCATCCAGCCCACCGAAACGGAAGACGTGATCCTCGGCGGCAACGTACGGCCCACCTCGGCCCCGGAGGTCGGTGGAGAAATCACCGTCGTGAGCGCCAATGTGCTTAACTACTTCACGACGCTGGGTTCCCGCGGGGCCGATACCCAGGAAGAGTTCGAGCGGCAGCAGGCAAAGATCGTCAACGCCCTCTGCGCCCTGGACGGCGACATCGTGGGGCTGATCGAGATCGAGAACAACGACTACGCAGCCCTGGAGAACCTGATCGCGGCCATTGCCGCCACCTGCGGCACCGAGTACGCCTACGTGGAATCGCCCAACACCGGCGACGACCAGATCATGGTCGCCCTGATCTACCAGCCCGCCCGCGTAGCCGAGAGCGGCACCGCGGCTGCCCTGGCCACTCCGGCCGAGCTCTTCGTCGGCCCCGGTACCAACCGGGTACCGCTGGCGCAGACCTTCCGCGTGATCGACCCCGGCAGCAGCAACTACGGTCAGGAGCTCACCGTATCCGTCAATCACTTCAAGAGCAAGGGCAGCGGCTGCGGCGACGACGCCGGCGACGGTTCCGGCAACTGCAACACGGTCCGCGACGCGGCTGCCCGGGCCCTCACCGAGTGGCTGGCCACCAACCCCACCGGCGTGGCCGAGGAGGACGTGCTCATCATCGGCGACCTTAACAGCTACCGGATGGAGGACCCCATCATGACCATCCTCGACGCCGGCTACTTCAACACCAAGGTAGCCGTGAGCGACCCCGGCAGCTTCCCTTGCGGCGGCGGCGCGGCCTCGTACGGCTTCCAGGGACAGTGGGGCAGCCTCGATTACGTGCTGGCCACCAACAGCCTCTCCGACGCCCTCACCGGCGCTGCCACCTGGGGCGTGAACTCCGCCGAGCCCGCCATCCTGGACTACAACACGGAAGGACTGAGCGACTCGCTCTATGCACCCGATTTTTACCGCTTCAGTGATCACGACCCCCTCATCGTGGGGCTCGATCTCGGTCCCGGCGTATCCGAAAGCGTGGAAGCCCTATTCGCGCAGGAGTCCGGCAATAAAATTCAGCTGAAGTGGAAGACGATCCCGTCGATCACGGCCGACTACATCGCCGTGGAGCGGCAGACGGCCGACGGAACCTTCGTGACGATCGGTACGGTACAGGTGTCCGGCGGCAACAGCAACGGCAACCGCACTTACGTTTTCAACGACACCTCTCCCCTGCCCGGCCGCAACGTCTACCGCCTCCGCGTGGTGGAATCCGACGGAACGGCCCGCTATTCCAACGAGGTCACGGCCATGGGGGTGGAGACGCCGACCAGCATTAGCCGGGTGAGCGAACAGTCCTACCGGGTAAATCAGTACGGCAATGCCACCTATTCCCTGGTCTCCATGAGCGGACAGGTGGTCCGGCGCGGTGCCCTCAATCCCACCGCCGGGCAGGTCACTACCCGGGGACTTCCCACCGGCATCTACGTGTTGCAGGTACTGCGGGAGGACGGTTCCGCGGAAGCCGTGAAGGTGATGGTACGGTAGAAAGGCAGGAGCATGTAACCATTAGCTAGTAGGGCCGGCGGTAAATTTCCCGTCGGCCCTATTAGCTATCTACTACTTGCTAAATCTCCTACCCGCCAACGGAGCTTTCCAGCCGCAGCTCCACCTTATCCTGGCGGTTGTTGCGGATGATGTCCAATTGTACCACCTGACCCGGCTCGTACTTTTCGAGTTCCAAGTAGAGGTCGGAAGTGGTGCGGATCCGGTTGCCGTTGATACCGACGAGCACGTCACCGAAGAGATACCGGCCGCGGTTATCCTGGGTGACCCCCCGCAGGCCGGCGCGGGCGGCCGACCCGTTGGGGTTCACGCCGTAGACGATCAGACCTTCAACCTGACCGATCTGTCGGAAGTCGGCGCCGATGACGGGCCGCCGTACTTCGCCGTAGCGGATGACGTCGTTTACTACGTAGCGGACTACGTCCACGGGAATGGAGAATCCAATACCGGCGGAAGCGCCCGAGGGGCTGTAGATGCTGGTATTGACGCCGATGAGCTCCCCCTGGCTGTCGAGCAGGGGGCCACCGGAGTTGCCGGGATTGATGGCCGCGTCGGTCTGGATGGCCCCCTTGATGGGTACGCCCGCCTGGCTCCGGATCTCCCGGTCGAGGGCGGAAACGATCCCCGTCGTAAGGGTCTGATCCAGACCGAAGGGATTACCGATGGCATACACCGACTGCCCCACGCGGATGTTCTGGCTGCTGCCTACGTTGATGGGCTGGAGGTCGCCCGCGGGCGCGTCGATTTTCAGCACGGCGATATCCTTTTCCTTCTCGTAACCGACCACGCTGGCGTCGTAGGTCTGTCCGTTGGCCAGGGTGACGGCGATGGAACTGGTATTGGCCCCGTTCACGACGTGAAAGTTGGTGATCACGTGCCCCTCCCGATCCCATATAAATCCCGAACCGGACCCGCTCTCGACCTCTCCATAGCTGAAAAAGGAACGGCGGATGGCTTTCGTGGTGATGAAGCATACCGACGGGGAAGCCTCCTGAAACAGGCGAATGGTACGCTCCTCCTCGGGCGTGGTAACCACATCCACGTCCATCGGGTCCACGCGCGGAGCGGGCGCACCGCGGTTGGCGGAGGCCGTCGTGGCCACGGCATTGATGTAGGGCGAGGAGACCGATGCCGGGGCGGGAAAGAAGTACCGGCCCGCCGCAAAGGCGGCCAGTATGATCAGGAACGAGAGGAGGAAGTTCTTCACGGGTTGCGTTTTGGAGGACTCCTATAACGCAAAACCCAGTTTGCCGGATGTTTCGGAAACGTTACCGGCCGGGAATTTTCCGCGGGCGGCGGGGGGCACCTGGTTATGGCACCCCCGGGCCGGGGCCGCAGGTTACAGGTCGATACCCAGGCTGAGCAGCAAGTTGGTACCCGCCTGCGGGTACATGCCGCGGTCGGTGGTCGCCACCCCGTCGAAGCGGTAGCGGTAGCCCCAGCCGTTGCTGCTGTACAGTTGATCGGTGAGGTTACGGAGCAGGAAGGTCAGGCGGTAACGCCGGTCCAGGGTGTAGCCCAGGCGCAGGTCGGCGTAGTAGTAGCCGTCGAGCCGGCTCTCCGCGGCTCCGCTGTTGTCGACGTAGCGGTCGCCGACGTACTTGCCCTGCAGCGCGGCCGACAGGCCGTGCCGCTTGATCGTCCGGTCGTAGCCCAGCTCCAGGGCGCCGGTGACGTCGGGGCTGAAGCTGAGTGGAGTATCCTCGCGCCGGACCTCCACCTGTCCTATGTAATCGAAGTCGGCGTCGTAGTCGTCCAGTATTTCCGTGTACTCCGCAACCCGGTTACGGCTGAGGGTCAGGTTGCCGCCCAGGGTCAGGTAGCGGGCCAGCTGAAGGCCGCCCTGCAGCTCCAGACCGAGGCGGTAGCTCTCGGGTACGTTGGTACGGACGTAGCCACCGACGTCGTTGAGGGCACCTGTCAGCACCAGCTGGTCCCGGTAGTACATATGGTATACGTTCGCGCCGAAGTTGGCGCGGTCCAGCTGGCGGGTGAAGCCGATCTCGGTATTGAATAGTTTTTCGGGGACGGGCCGGCTGTCGACGGGGTTGTCTACGAAATCGTCGCGGTTGGGTTCCCGCTGCGCGACGCCGAAGCTGGCGTACGCCCGCATCCCGGCACTGGGCAGGTACACCACCCCGGCCTTGGGATTGAAGAAGGTGTGGCCGGCGGTCTGCTCGAGGTACTCGAGGCCTTCCCCCGGTCCGCGGTCCGCGGATTCGGCCAGCCCTAGGAAGGAATAATTGACGTGGCGCACCTGTCCGTCCAGATAGATGCTCACGGCGTCGCCCACCCGGTAGTTGGCCCGCAGGTAGTTGTTGAAGTCGCGCTTGCTGGCGTCGTTGTCGTAGTAGCGGTCGCGGATCTCGGAATCTCCGGCGTAGCGGGCCCAGATCACCTCCCCGTAGTGGCCGCCGAGGTACTCGTTGGCCGAGCCGCCGAAGGTCACGTCCCAGCGGTCGCGGTGGTAGCGCAGGCTGTAGACCGTGCCGTAGAAGTGGTTGTCCAGCCACCGGCGGCGGATCAGGTCGCTCTGCCCGTCGACGCCGTCCAGCGGCAGCTCGATGCCGTAGTCGGCCAGCTCCTCGTCGGCCCGGTACTGTTCGTAGTAGCCCAGGCCGCGCGTGTAGTGGCCGCTGATGACGAGGTCGAGGTCCTCGCCGACCTCCCGGTTGAAGTGAAGTTGGTAGTGATTTTGCCGGTAGTTATCGACCTCGTTGTCGTAGGGCTCGCCCTCCTTGTCGGTGCCCACGGAGTTGTAGGTACGGCCGAATTCATCGATCTCCGCCTGGGTGACGCCGTTCCAGCTCTGGTAGGTGACCTCGTGGCCGCCGAAAGCCAGCAGGCTCAGGGAAGACTTTCCCAGTTGCTGGCTGACGGATGCGTAATAGCCGTCGAGATCGGCCGAGGCACGGTCCACGTAGCCGTCGGAGTGCACCTTGCTGTAGCGGGCGCTCACGCTTAGGCCCTTTTCCGTAGTGCCGTTGTACCGCGCTACGCCCCGTCGGGTGCCGAAGCTGCCGATGCTGCCGTTGAGGTGCAGCCCGGGGTCCTCGTCGCCGCGGCTGGTGGTAAAGTTGATGGTGGCGCCGAAGGCGCCGGCCCCGTTGGTGCTCGTACCCACGCCGCGCTGGATCTGAATCATGTCGGCCGAGGAGCTAAAGTCGGGCAGGTTCACCCAGAAGACGCCCTGGCTCTCGGAGTCGTTGTAGGGGATACCGTTGATGGTGACGTTGGTACGGGTGGGGTCGCTGCCCCGGATCCAGATACCGGTGTAGCCGATGCCGGTGCCCGCGTCGGAGTTGACGACCACCGAGGGCGTCCACTTGAGCAGGTAGGGCGCATCCTGGCCGAGGTTGCGCACGGCAATGTCCTCGCGGTCGAGGTTGACGAAGGTAACCGGCGTTTCGGCCCGGGCGGCCGTGGCGGTGACCGTGATCGGGTAGTCGAACTGGTAGACGCTCGAGATGGTATCGACGGCTTCCTGGGCGGTAATGAAGTAAAGAGGGAGGAGTGCGAGAGCACTCAGTAGCAGACGCTTCATGCGGACTTGTTTCCCTTCCCGGCATTACCCGGGCAGGTTCCTTGAAAAAATCAAAGGGTATGATCTCAGCCGTCCCGGAAGGGAACAGCACCCCTGGTTGTCGCCACAAAGGTAATTTTCCGCAGGTGGTTTTATCGTGGAACGCGCGGATTTTTCTGTAATCTCCTCGTACGTCCGGGCAATCATGTGCCGTAGCCGCCCCCCCGGGTTGAGGACCTCCGGTCCGAGGAGTCACACGGCGCGATAAGATCGGGCCGGAGGCCCTCAACCCGTAGCTCCGCCGATCGGGCGCCCCGCCCGGGTGGAGGGCCTCCGGCCCGAGGAGTGGGCTGAGGGCCTCCAGCCCGATCCACAGCTAAAAGATCCCGGGCCCGACAACCTACCCCGAACATCCGATCCCGAATGATGAGTTCGGGTTTGTTTCGGATGTTTAGCTTTGTCAATACCGATTCGAATAACTTATGCGTCACCTACCGATCCTCCTTGCCCTTTCCGGGATTCTCTGCACCTGCGCGCCCGCCCCCGAGCCGCCCGCCGAAGTCCCCAGCCTCTCCGAGCTGCCGCTCGTACCGCTGCCGGCGGAAATAGAGGACGGTAACGAAAGCAGCTACTACGAAACGTACCAGGGTAGCGTCATGCCCAGCCCCGACCCCACCATCGGCGACGCGCAGCGTTACCTGCTCGGCCAGCTGCCCGATCTGGTGCTGCCCCTGCAGTTCGACATCACGGACGACCTGGTGGGCGGCGCCTATACGATCCACTTCGGCGACGGGGAGATCGAGGTGAATTCCGGCACCCGGGAAGGGATGCTCAACGCGGCCAAGACCCTCGTCCAGGTGCTCCACTTCTCCGGCGCGGACGCGGGTGCGGTGTATATCTCCGAGGGGACGATCCGGGACGAGCCCCGCTACCCCTACCGCGGCTTTATGCTGGACGTGGCCCGCCACTTCTTTTCCGTGGAGGAGGTCAAGTCGGTCATCGACCGCATCGCCGCCTATAAGATCAACCACCTGCACCTCCACCTCAGCGACGACCAGGGCTGGCGCATCGAAATCAAGTCGTGGCCCAAACTCACCGAGATCGGCGGCCAGAGCGAAGTGGGCGGCACGTCCGGCGGCTTCTACACCCAGGAGGATTACCGGGAGATCGTGGACTACGCCGGCACCCGGGGCATCACCATCGTGCCCGAGATCGACATGCCGGGCCACACCAACGCCGCACTCTCCGCCTACCCCATCCTCAACGCGGACGGAAAGGCCACCGAGCCGTACACCGGCACCCGGGTGGGCTTCAGCACCCTCGATACCGACCAGGACTCGGTGTACACTTTCGTGGACGACGTGGTCCGCGAGATCGGCGCCCTGAGCCCCGGCCCGTATTTTCACCTCGGCGGCGACGAAAGCGCGGCGACCGACCACGAGGACTACGTGAAGTTCGTCAACGAGGTACAGCAGATCATCCAGCGCAACGGCAAGCGGCCCATCGGCTGGGACGAGGTAGCTACCACCCAGCTGGCCGACTCCACCGTAGTCCAGCTGTGGGCCCACCCCGACTACGCCCTCGACGCCAAGCGCGCCGGCAACGCCGTGCTGATGAGCCCGGCTACGCGCGCCTACCTCGACATGCAGTACGACAGCACCTCCCGCATCGGCCTACACTGGGCGGCCTATATCCCGCTCGATTCCGCCTACAACTGGGACCCCGCCGCCCAGGCCGAGGGCATCACCGACGACGATATTCTCGGCATCGAGGCCCCGCTGTGGAGCGAGACGGTCACCAATCTGGAGGATATCGACTACCTCACCTTCCCCCGCCTGCTGGCCCTGGCCGAGGTGGGCTGGACCCCGCAGGCCCGGCGCGACTGGGAGCAATTCCGCCGCCGCGCCGCCGCCCACCAGGAGTGGCTGCGGGCCCAGGGCATCGGCTCTTACGATAGCCCCCGGCTCCGCGTTACGCCGTCCGACACCACGGCTTCGGACGCCTTCCCGACCGAGTAGCGGTTGTCCGTCCGGGCCCCGCGCCTCCCAGTCGAAAGCCGGCGAATATCCGTGCGCCACGCCCTACTTTGGGTGCATGAAACCGATTACGCTTCTTATCCTGTGGCTAGCTTCCCTATCCCTGACCGCCCAGCCCACCGAAACCTGGTACGGCATCCTTGTAGCGGGCCCCAACGAACTACCAATCCGGCTGGACATGCGCGACGGGTCGGGCAGCCTGGTCAGCCCGCGGCAATCCCCGGCCGCAGTTCCGTTTACAGACCTGAGCGTCCGCGGAGACTCCATAACCTTTATGATAGCCGCTCTGCAACTCAATTATGCGGGCGTCGTCGGCGGAGACAGTCTCTTTGGCACCTTCAGTCAGGGAACCTTCCATACCGACCTGACCTTTTACCGGACGCCGCCGCCCGGCTACGCCGCCACCGATCCGGCGCCCCGCGTGCGGCCGCAGGAGCCCACCGACTTCCCCTACCGCCGCGATACCGTTTCGTTTCCCGGTGGCAGCGCCGAGGTAACGCTTGCCGGTGAGCTTACGCAGCCGGAGGAAGCGCCGCACGCCGTGGTGGTGCTCATCTCCGGTTCCGGCCCGCAGGACCGCAACGAAACGCTGGGATCCCCCATCAATCACCGGCCTTTTCTGATCCTGAGTGACTACCTGACCCGCCGGGGCTACGCCGTCCTGCGCTACGACGACCGGGGGGTGGGCGAGAGCACGGGAGACTTCGCGGCAGCCACTTCCGCCGACTTCGCCGAGGACGCGGCCGCGGCCGTCGGCTACCTGCGGGGCCGGCCCGAATTCGCCGGGTTGCCGCTGGGCCTCATCGGGCACAGCGAAGGCGGCATGATAGCGCCGATGGTGGCCGGCGCTACGCCGGAGGTCGACTTCCTCGTACTGCTGGCCGGTCCGGGAATCGACATCGACAGCGTGATGCTGGAGCAGCGGCGACGGATCAACGGCACCGGCGGCTCCGACGAACCGGTGGTCCGCGCCGCCTATGCCTACCTCAAGTACCACGCAGCGGCGGACTCGGCGAGCCTGGCTAGCGGACTGCGGGACACTATATACACGGCCCTGGCCGGAATGCCCGCCAGCTTCCGGGAATCCGTCACGGACTCTACCGCCTACGCGGCCGCCTACGTGCAGTCCCTGACCGCACCTTGGATGCGGTACTTCCTGGCCTTCCGCCCCGGCGAGTACCTGGAGCAAGTCACCGTACCGGTACTGGCGCTGAACGGCGCCCTGGATACCCAGGTGGACGCCGACGCCAACCTAGCCGGCGTCGAGGCCGCGCTCGACCGTACAGGCAACGCCGACGTGACGATTGAATCCCTTCCGGGCCTCAACCACCTTTTTCAGCCCGCCGACAGCGGATTGCCGCAGGAGTACGGCGACATCGAGGTGACCTTTGCCCCCGAGGCGCTGGACCGGATCGGTGCCTGGCTGGATGCCCGCTTCCGGTAGGGGCGGGGGCACCGGACCCTAGATCCGCTAAAATCGTAAGTTAGTCCTCCAATCTACCTCCATGAAGCGCCGCGCCTTCCTCCAAACCGCCCCCGCCCTCTTCACGCTACCACTAGCCGCCCGGCCGGTGGCGGCCGCTCCCCGTCGTGTGGCCCTTATCGGCTGCGGCTGGTACGGCAAGAGTGACCTGATGCGCCTCCTGCAGGTTGCCGACGTGGAGGTAGTAGGATTGTGCGACGTCGACCGCCACATGCTGGAGGGTGCCGATGCCCTGCTCCGGAAGCGCAAGCCCGGTGCCGCGCCCCGGTTGTTCGGCGACTACCGGGAGCTGCTGCGCGACGTACAGCCGGAGATCGTCCTTATCGGTACGCCCGACCACTGGCACGCCCTCACGGCTATCGCCGCCATCGAGGCGGGGGCCCACGTCTACCTGCAAAAGCCGGTGGGCGTGGACGTACGGGAGTGCGAGGCCGTGCTCGACGCCGCCCGCTACCACGGCCGCGTGGTGCAGGTGGGACTGCAGCGCCGCAGCACCCCCCACCTGGTACAGGCCAAGCGCGACATCGTCGATGCCGGCAAGCTGGGTACCGTAGCCCACGTGGAGCTCTGCTGCTACTACCCGATGCGGGATACCGCCGTACGGGAAATGGAGGAGGTGCCGACCTTCTTCGACTACGACCGCTGGACGGGCCCCGCGCCACTGCTCCCCTACCGGGGGCTCCCCCACCGACGCTGGCGTTCTTTCTGGGCGTACGGCAACGGGATCGTGGGGGATATGTGCGTGCACATGTTCGATATGGCCCGGTGGATGCTCGATCTCGGCTGGCCGCTGGAGGTCAGCAGCACGGGCGGTATCTACGTGCAGACGGAAGCCGACGCCACCATCACCGATACCCAGCATGTAGTATTCGAGTACGACGGCCTGAGCTGCGTATGGCAGCACCGCAGCTGGGGCAAGGCCCCCGACCCGGAATTCCCCTGGGCCATGACGCTGTACGGAGACCGGGGCACCCTGCAGGCCGACCCCTACAAGTATGTATTCACGCCCCACGGGGGCGAACCCGTGCGGGTAGAGGCCGTCTACGAGCGGGAGGCGTTCCCCGAGGACGTAACGGAGGAGGGCATCGAGATCCACGCGGCGCCCGCTACCCGCGCGCATATGAAGGATTTCCTGGACGCTATAGCCACCGGCCGGCGGCCGATAGCCGACATCGAGGAGGGGGTGATTTCCTCCGCCGCCTGCATCCTGGGCAACGTGTCGATGCTCACGGGAGGACCGCTCAGCTATGCCCCCGAGGCGCGGTCCCTCCGCGGTGGCGACCCTACCCTGCTGGCCCGGCCGTACCGGGGACCGTACCAACGGCCCTAGGCGGACTATCTTCGCGGCCATGTCGCAATCCCTGACGAACGTGCTGAAATTCGTGGTCTTCGTAGGCCTCGGTTTCGGTATCCTCTACCTCGTGTACCGTAACCAGCAGACCGCCTACGCGGCCGATTGCGCCCTGCGGGGCGTAGCCGACGGTGAGTGCAGCCTGCTCGATAAGGTATGGCGCGATTTCACCGGGGTGAACTTCTTCTGGTTATTTATGACGCTGCTGGCGTTCTGCGTGAGTAACCTTAGCCGCTCGCTGCGCTGGAACATGCTGCTGCGCACCTTCGGCAAGCGGCCGCGGCTGATCAACGCCTTCCTAACCATCAACCTGGGGTACCTGGCCAACCTCGGTTTCCCGCGGCTGGGGGAGATCGTGCGGCCGGCGGCCATGGCCCGCTACGAGAAGATCAAGGTGGAGCGGGTGGTCGGTACCGTGGTGGTGGGCCGCATGGTCGACGTGATCTGCCTGCTTTCGCTGTCGGGCCTGACGCTGCTGCTGGCCGGCGACCGGATCTGGGCGTGGCTGGTAGAGAACGCATCGATCGGCGGCCGGCTGGCGGGCCTGGAGTGGCTCCTGACCAGCATTGCCGTGCTGCTCATCGGCGGCCTGGCCCTGGCCTGGTTCCAGCGGCGGCGGATCGCCGCCACGCGCCTGGGGGGCAAATTCACGGCGATCGTACGGGGCTTCGTCGACGGGATACGCACCATCGCCACGGTCGACCGCCCCTGGCTGTTCGTGTTGCACAGCCTGAATATCTGGGTGATGTACTACCTGATGACGCTCTTCGTCTTTTTGGCCTACGGGCCCACCTCGCAGCTCGGCCCGCTGGCCGCGCTTACCACCTTCGTATCCGGCGGCTGGGGCATCGTGATCCCGAGCCCCGGCGGCATGGGTAGCTACCACTACCTGGCGCAGAGTGCGCTTTCGCTGTACGGCGTGCCGGGTGAGGATGGCTTCGCTTGGGCGAATATCTCTTTCTTTTCCATCAATATCGGCTGTAACGTGTTGATCGGCTTGGTAGCCCTATTGTTCCTCCCCCGGATCAACCGGAACTACGACCCTTCGTAAAGCACGCATCTTGTTTCGCACCTGGCGCATCGGCCGCATTTTCGGGGTACCTACCGAGTTGCACTGGTCCTTCCTACTCGTTCCGGCGGCGATCTTCTTCTACGCCTATCACCCGCAAACGGGGCTGCGCTGGACGCAGGTGCAGTGGTGGTCGGGAATCAGCGCGCTGCTGTTCCTCTTCGTGTTGATCCACGAGCTCGGGCACGCGCTGACGGCCCGGGCGCGGGGGGTACACGCCGAAAAGATCGTACTGTTTCCGCTCGGTGGCGGGGCCCTGATCCCGGAGGAGCCCGCACGAACCTTCGACCAGGTACTGATCTACGCCGCCGGCCCCCTGGCCAATATCCTGCTGGCGGTGGTGGCCCTGCCCCTGCTGCTGTGGCAACCGAACGGTGCCTACCTGCTGCGTTTTTACCTCAACCCCTTCGGAAATCTGGTGGTACTGCCCAGCCTGACGGAGCAACTGCTCGGTATCACGCTGGCCGTCAATGCCGTCCTGGCGATTGGCAACCTGTTGCCCGCCTACCCCCTGGACGGTGGTCGTATTCTGCGCGCTGTCCTCCGTGGTGCGCTCGGGGAGCGTAGGGCAACGGTGGTCACGACGCTCCTGGGCATCGTGGTGGGGGGCGGACTGATCGGCTTGTCCTTCTACCTGGGCGATCCGCTCCTCGGGCTCAGTGCGCTATTCATCGTCTCCTTTTCGACCATCGAGCTCAACCGGGGGTGGCAAAGGCGGAGGCTATCGCGCAGCGAACTCGACGACGTACTGCGGCCGGTCGGTACCCCGCGACTGTACGCGGCAGACCCCGTGTTCCGGGCGCGGGCCCTCTTCTCCGGCACCGACGCGAAGGTCCTGCCGGTGTACGACAACTACAACCAACTGAGTGGTTTCGTGGAACGGGAAGTACTGCAGCGGGAGGCGGTGCGGGAGCACCCGGTGTCCTTCTATTACGAAGCGGAGTTTATCACCGGAAGGCGCGACGACAACCTGCTGGAACTTACCGAGCGCATCGTAGCGGCCAACGTATACGGCGCGGCGATATACGAAGCCGGCGAGGTGGTGGGATTCGTCTTTACGGAAGACGTGATCCGGCTGCTGGACCGGTCGCGACGTAGGTTCTACAAGCGGTTTAAAGCCCCAGCTTCGCCTTGACCAAGGGCATCAGGTCGACGGCATCCTCCGCGTACAATACCGTATTGAACTGGGAAGTATCGAAGACCAACAGGTACCCTTTCTCTTCCGCTACCTGGGTCACGGCGGCGCGGGCCGTTTCGAGGATGGGCCCCAAAAGTTCCTGGCGCTTGCGTGCGACGTCGGACTGCATCTGCCGCTCGAACTGCATGATCTTTTGGCGCTCACCGTCAAGTTCGGCCCGCAGTTTCTCGAGCTCGACCGGCGGCAGGTCGTCTACCTGGGTTTCGATGTCGGTGACGCGCTGCCGCAGTTTGTTGACCATCTCCTCTCCCTGCTTTGTCAACTGCTTGCCGTAGGTCTCCAGTTCCTTGTCGGCCGCCTCCGTACCAGGCATCTGGGCGATGAGGTTACCGAAATTGAGGTGACCATACTGCTGGGCTTGGAGCGAGAAGCAGGCAAAGGCCAGGGCGGCGGTAAGAAGGAAGTGGCGCATAGGTCGGTTCAGTTATGTTAGGCGGCGAAGATACGGGTAGGTACCGGGGCGGGGTCGTAAGGCGACGTTAAAGCGTCATTGTTCGGGACCTGCTCTATTTAAAACTATTTGTTGGTTTTATTGGAATTGTAAAACGGGATGCCGTACCTTGTGGCCCGAGATAATACTACCGCATGAATCTTCCCATCCCCCGCACGTGGCGCGTCTACCTCGAGGACCTGTACCGCCGGATCCACCGGCAGGTGACCAGCCCCTGGACCAAGCTGTCCGTCTTGTTGGTTTTGGGTATCCTGGTCACCCGCAACGAACTGAGCTTCTCCCTCAGCCTCAACGGCGGTGACCTGTTCGGCCTGCGTTCCGCTTCCGTCTTCGACCGGCCAGCGACGGACGCCGCGACCGCCAGTTTTGCTTCCTTTACAGGGGGCAATCGCAGCTGGTCAGCCCGCGAACTTGAGCAGCTGGCCTACGTAGAAGCTTACCAGGACATCGCCCTGCGGGAAATGCGCAAATCCGGCATCCCCGCCAGTATCACCCTGGCCCAGGGTTTGCTGGAGAGCGGCATCGGACGGAGCACCCTGGCGACGAAAAACAACAACCACTTCGGGTTGAAGTGCTTCAGCAAGAGCTGTAAGGCGGGCCACTGCAGCAACCACAGCGACGATCACCACAAGGACTTCTTCCGCATTTTCCGTTCGCCGGAAGAAAGCTACCGGGCACACAGCGATCTGCTGAAGAAGGACCGCTACCGAAAACTCTTCCGCCTCGACCCCACCGACTACCGCGGCTGGGCCCGGGGCCTCAGTGAAGCCGGCTACGCCACCGACCCGCGCTACGCCGATAAGCTCATCCGCATGATCGAGACCCTTGGCCTCCACCGGCTGGATGCGTAAGAAATTTAGGTTTGACGTTTTGAGTGTATATCAGGCCCACCCGCTCAGGTGGGCTTTTTTTTGGCAGCCCTCAGTCGAGCCCCAGCCAATTTGCGAGCTTTTCCCGGACTTCACGCTCCTCTACCGGCTGCAGGCGCCCCAGCGCGGCGGGTTGCAGGGCGGCTTTGTTGATGGACTGAATGGCGTCGACGGCCGCATACATGCGGTGGGGAAGACGGGTCACTCCCCCCGGCGTTGGAACCAGCGGTACCCGAAAGGGGTCGCGGTCGGCGTGGGGGCCGGCGTCGATAACGGGAAGAAAAGATAGGTTCTTGACCTCGTGCCGGTGGTTCAGCGCCGTACTGGACAGGCAGACCACGTAGTGGAAGGGAAGGGTAAAGTCGGCGCGCAGGGCGTAAACGTGGAAACGGTCAAAGGTCAAGCTGGTAGGCGGCATGTGCGGCGTAGAACGCCTGGAATGCATCACAAAGTTGCAGGCTTTCGTCCCGGTTGCGCCGGAATTCCTCCTGCTGTCGCTGCGCGGCGGTGTGGGATTTCGCTACGGGGGCCCGATGCCCCTCGGCGGGCTGCTCTTCGCCCTGCGCGGGATCGGGAGCGCCAGCGCTCAGTCTTTCAAAATTACCTGTATTCAATTTGCAACCTTTATTCAAGAAGTTAACCGACGGACGCTGAAGTAGTTGACCGTGGTTTCGAAACGCTACTAAGGTAGAAAAATTATTCGATCGCATCACCACCCGAGAAATCGGATTGGGTCCCGGGTGGGGGCGGGTACTTATTTGCCGATGCAGAAATTGGAAAAAATATTCCCCAGCAGGTCGTCGGTAGTGATCTCGCCGGTGATCTCACCGAGGTCGCGGAGGGATTGGCGGATGTCCATGGCCACGAAGTCCTGGCTCAGGCCGGTGGCCAGCCCCTCCCCTACCCGCTGCAGGGCGGCATCGGCGCGGCGCAGGGCGTCGTAGTGGCGGGCATTGCTGAGGATGACCTCCTGCGCGTCTATGCCTCCCTTACCGTCGGTGACTACACCGAGAAGGGTGTCACGCAGGTACTGCAGGTTACTGCGCTCGCTGGCGATCATGGGAATGAAGCGCTCCTGGGGTACCGACCACTGGCCGGCGTAGTCCTCGCCGAAGTAGTGGCTGTACTTGGTGTAGGGGTTCAGGTCCATCTTGTTAGCCACTACCACGAGTTCGAGGTCCTCGCGGTAGAGGCGGTCGAGGTCGGCGGCGAGCGTTGCCGGGCCGGTCTCCACTACGTCAAAAACGTAGACGAGCAGGTGCCCCACCGCGACCTGTTGGAGGGTTCGCTCCACCCCCATCGCCTCGATGGTGTCCGTCGCGTCGCGAATACCGGCGGTATCGACGAGCCGAAACTGGATACCCCCGATGTTGACGGCGGCCTCGATGGTATCGCGGGTCGTGCCCGGGATGTTGGAGACGATGGCGCGGTCCTCGTTGAGCAGCGCATTCAGCAGGGTGGATTTACCGGCGTTGGGGCGGCCGGCGATCACCGTAGACACCCCCTCCTTGATGGCGTTGCCGAGGCGGAAGGAAGTGGTGAGCGCGTCAATGCGAGTCCGGATGGCGGCGACCAGTTCGGCCAGTTCGGTGCGGTCGGCAAACTCCACGTCCTCCTCGCCGAAGTCAAGTTCCAGCTCGATCAGGCTGGCGAAGTCGATCAGGCGTTTGCGCAGGTCGTCGATTTCGTGGCTGACGCCGCCCCGCAACTG
The DNA here is from genome assembly GCF_003390915.1 of Lewinella sp. IMCC34183. Classification (GTDB taxonomy): domain Bacteria; phylum Bacteroidota; class Bacteroidia; order Chitinophagales; family Saprospiraceae; genus Neolewinella. The sequence goes on from NZ_QMEM01000001.1 coordinate 1,196,279, forward strand.
CCCCAGCGCTACGCGGTGTGCGGCGGCCGAGCGGGAGGCGATCAGGTCGGCCACGGCCTCGGCCTGGCTCAGATCGAGCTTGCCGTTGAGAAAAGCCCGCTGGCTGAATTCTCCGGGCCCGGCGGGCCTTGCACCCGCGTCCCCGCACAATTGGAGGATGCGCTGCAGGATATAGGGGCTGCCGTGGCAGCTGATCTCGACGGCGTCTTCCCCCGTATAGGAGGCCGGCGCCCGGTAGCAGGTCACAACCACCTCGTCGATCGGTGCCCCCTCGGGGTCGAGCAGTTCCCCGAAGTAGGCCCGCCGGGGCTTCGCCGTGAGCAAGTTGCGGGACGGGAAAAAGGGGTCGACCAGGGTCAGGCTGTCCGGCCCGCTGAGTCGGACGATGCCAATGGCTCCCTCCCCGGGCGGCGTGGCGACGGCGATGATGGTATCCTGCTTCATGACGTAGGTTGGGGGGCGCGCGGCAGTACGATGCGGAAGGTGGTGCCCCGGCCCGGCTCGGACGACAGGACGGAAATCCGGCCCTGGTGGTATTCCTCGATAATGCGCTTGACGAGGCTGAGCCCGAGTCCCCACCCGCGTTTCTTAGTCGTAAATCCGGGATTGAAGACGCGGCGCACGTTGCGGGCGGAGATACCCTTGCCGGTATCGGTAATGTCGATGATCACCTTCCCGTCCTTTTCCCGCACGCGGCTGCTGATACTCCCCTGTCCGTCCATGGCATCGAGGGCGTTCCGCAGGAGGTTCTCGATCACCCAGTCGAATAGTAGAGAATTGATGGCTACCGGCAGGTTACCGTCGGCGGCCGACGGGAAGTCAAAGGTGACGCGGCGGGGGGCCCGCTTTTCCATATAGGCGCGGCAATAGTCGAGCTCGGCGTAGATGTTGACGGGTGTCAGCTCGGGCGTGGCGCCGATCTTACTGAAGCGGTTGGCTACCATTTCCAGGCGGAGTACGTCCTTCTGCAGTTCGCCGGATACCTCCATCAGGTCGCTGTCGTCGCTGTACATCAGGTTGAGGTGCTCCACCCAGCCCATGATGGCACTGATGGGGGTACCGAGTTGGTGGGCGGTTTCCTTGGCCATGCCGACCCACACGCGGTTCTGCTCGGCGCGGCGGGCCTGGTTGATGCCGAAGACACCGATCACGACGAAGGTGCCGATGAGGGCCAGCTGAATGTAGGGGAAGAGCCGCAGCTTTTGAATCAGGGTACTGGTACCGAAGTACATAAGGCCGCCGTAGGGCATCTCCACGGGAGGCTTACCGTTGGCCTTTAGGTTATCCAGTTGCTCGAGGATGTAGGTGGTGTCACTTTCCCGGCCGCCCCAGTTGATGGCCTCCACGTATCCCCCGCTTTGCAGGGCCCAGATGGCGGGGATAGTGGTGTTGTTCTCGATAATGGCCTGCTGGGTCGACACGTCCTCGGCGACGTCGCTGCCGTCGAAGTTGTTGATGTCGCGCATGGAAGCCTCGTAAAAGCGAACGTAGTTTTCCTCGATAACCGACAATTGGTTGGCCAGGCGGTTGGTGTACCACACGGAAGCCACCACGATCACTCCCCCGACGAGGGCGAGGTAGACGGGCCAGCGGGAGGTAGGGAGGTTCATAGTCGGGTCGTGGAGGCAGGGTGAACGGGTCAATCACCAGAGGTACGCCGGTACGCGCCAAAGACGGAATCCGGCCCCGGCATATTGTGCGGGCGGGTCCTGGCTACACCCCCGAACTGATGCCCAGGTCCTTGAGGGCCCGCCGGCTCGCCTGTTGCTCGGCGCTCTTCTTGTTGAAGTCCTCGCCGACGGCCATGCGGCGACCGTTGATGGTCACGGCCACGCGGAAGCGGTCGCGCTTGTCCTGCTTGAACCGCTTGAGGATTTCGTAGTCCACCTTCTGTCCGTTTTTCTGACAATGTTCGAGCAGCTGGCTCTTGTAGTTGTCGTCGTAGGTTTCGAGGGTTTCGATGTCGACGTAGTCGCGCAGCATCCGCTGCACCACGAAGTGGGTAGTGCCCACGTACCCCCGCTCGACATAGACGGCCCCTACCAGCGCTTCCACGGCGTTGCCGAGCATGGACCGGGCGATGCGGGTGTTGTTGTAGGTACTGAGGATCTCGTCGAGTCCCATATCGTACCCGATGGCGTTCAGGCTCTTGCGCTTGACGATCTTGGACCGCATCTTGGTAAGGAAGCCTTCGTCGGCCGTAGGATACTTCTTGTAGAGGTACTCGGCGACGATGGTGCCGAGCACCGCGTCGCCCAGAAACTCCAGCCGCTCGTTGTTCTGCCCGCCGTAGGGTTGCTTGCGGTTGCCATCGTTGCTGCTCTTGTGGGCGAAGGCAAGCTTGAACACGTTGAGATAGGCCGGGGTAAAGCCCAGCAAACGGCGCAGTCGGCGCGTCAGTTCTTTCTCTTCGGAGAAATACCGGTTGTAAATCCTTCGTACGGTCTTTATCACAAGATGAGGCAAGAGATATACTAGCTTAAAGCGCGAAGTGCTGCCTGTATAACGCAGCTATTCGGAAAATCGCTTAAAGATAGTAGCAGAGTTGTGACCGCCAAACCCGAAGGTGTTGCTCAGGGCCACCTCGACGGGCCGTTCCACGGCGTGGTTGAAGGTGAGGTCGAGCTCGGGATCAATGTTGGGATCGTCGGTAACGTGGTTGATGGTCGGCGGCACGAAGCTGTGCTGGATAGCCAGTACGCAGGCGATCGACTCGATGGCCGAGGCGGCCCCGAGCAGGTGTCCGGTCATGGACTTGGTCGAGCTGATGTTGAGGTCGTAGACGGCATCGCCGAAGGCCAGCTTGATGGCGTTCAGCTCGGCGGTATCACCCAGCGGGGTGGAGGTACCGTGGGTGTTGATGTAGTCTACGTCCTCGGCGCGCAGGCCGGCGTCCTTGAGGGCGTTCTCCATGGCCAGTTTGGCGCCGATACCCTCGGGGTGGGGTGCCGAGATGTGGTAGGCGTCGGAGCTGGCGGCGTAGCCGGCTACTTCGGCGAGGATGGTAGCCCCGCGGGCCTGAGCGTGCTCGAGGCTCTCGAGGACGAGCGCGCCCGCGCCTTCCCCGAGAACGAATCCGTCGCGGTCCGCGTCGTAGGGACGGGAGGCGGTCGCCGGGTCGTCGTTGCGGGTGCTGAGGGCCTTCATGGAGTTGAAGCCACCAATGGCAACCTTGGTGATCACGGCTTCGGAACCGCCGGTGACCATCACGTCGGCGCGGCCGAGGCGGATGTCGTCGGCCGCGGCGGCCAGGGCGTGCCCCCCGGAGGCGCAGGCGCTTACGGTAGCGTAGCTGGGGCCGCGCAGGTTGTAGCGCATACTAATGTGACCGGCGCCCATGTTGGCGATCATCCGGGGGATCATGAAGGGGTTATAGCGGGGGGTACCGTTGCCGGCGTCGTGGATCTCGATCTGTTCCTCGAGGGAGCGCAGGCCACCGATGCCGCTGGCCCAGATGCAGCCGGCCCGGTCGGCATCGACGGCAGCGGTGGTGTTGCCTTCCGCATCGAGGAGGCCGGCCATCTCCAGGGCTTCGCTGGCGGTGTAGAGCGCCATGAGGGTATAGCGGTCCTGCCGGCGGGCCTCGCGTTTGTCCACGCGGGTGGAGGGGTCCCAGTCCTTGACCTCGCAGGCAAACTGCGTTTTAAAGGGTTCGGCGTCGAACTGGGTGATGGGGCCGGCGCCGCTGGCGCCGGTACGGAGACCTTCGAGGTACTCGGGGACGGAATTGCCAATGGCGGTCAGGGCGCCAATGCCGGTGATGACTACTCGCTTCATGGTATAGCTGTGGCTGATAGGGCTAAAATAAAAACCGCCGCCCGCTACCTGGAGGGGTAATCGGGCGGCGGCGGGAAAACGGCGGCGGAGCGTTACTTCTCCACGCTGCTTTCTAGGTAGGTCACGGCCTGGCCGACGGTCTGGATGTTTTCCGCCTGCTCGTCCGGGATGCTGATGTCAAATTCTTTTTCGAACTCCATGATGAGTTCGACGGTGTCGAGGGAGTCGGCGCCCAGATCGTTCTGGAAGCTGGCATCCTTCGTGACTTCAGATTCGTCAACGCCGAGCTTGTCAACGATGATCTGCTTTACTTTTTCTTCAATACTTGCCATAGTGGGAGGTGGCTTTTGTGATTTAATGCGGCCGCAAAGAAAGCCCGAAAGGTTTACTTACGCAAGTTCTGCGACATTCTCGCCCGGCCGGCCGGCAAGGTAACACTTCACGGCGCAACCGCAAGGATTTACCACCACTCCCCTTACCAGCGCAGCCCCAGGGAAAGTACGAGCCGCCCCGGTTTCTCCCCGCTGCCGTCCGGAAAGTGCGTGGTGAAGGCCCGCAGGTAATCGACGCCCAGGGATACGAAATCCAGGTATAGCCGTACGCCCGCCCGCCCGTTCCAGTGCAGGTCGGGGTCGGTACTCAGGTTGGTATCGTCGCCCAGCACCAGCCCCGGGGCAATGGCCACGTGCGGTACCAGGTTGATGTCGAAGTCCGGCGTAAGCAGGCGATACGCCACGCCTAGCGGCACGTAAAGCCGGTGGTAGGCCAGCCCGTCACCCGCAGGGCCGTCGTAGCTGCCCGCCCGGTACAGCACCCCGGCAAGCGGGGCCCACTGCCCGGAGCCGAACAGGAGATCGACACCCCCCACCCAGTCGGAACTTTCGTACACCTCTACCGCATCGACCGGCGATACGAAAGTGAGCCGTTCCGTGCCGGTGAGCAGGCCGCCGTAGGGGTTATACTCAATCTGAGCCGGGAGGGCGGAACCGCTGAGGACGGTTACGACGTATAGAATTAGGCGGAAGGGGGACATACGTGGGGGGTTACGGTGAGCGATACTCGCTGGAGTAACCGTAATTTGCCCTGCGGTTTCACCCCGGCCCGGGGAAATCTAAGCCGCCCGTCCAAAATAAGGCCACGTCCGGCCGCGTTTGGGTGGTCTTACCTCCGCGCGGCGGCCGGCCCCCGGTCTGCCCGCTACTTACGTCGGAACTTCAATCAATTTATGAAACAACTACTGTCTACCCTTCTCTGCCTGGCCTTCGTTTGCGCTACCGGCCCGTCCGCGTACGCCCAGATCGGGGCCTGTGTCCAGGGCCCCAACGGCGCCATGCAACCCGGCACCGGCGGCCCCTGCGTCAATACGGTTGTTTCCGCAGTGCCTTTTCTGCGTATTGCCCCCGACGCCCGCGGTGCCGCTATGGGCGACGCCGGCGTCGCCCTCAGCCCCGACGCCAACGCCATGCACTACAACGCCAGCCGCCTGGCCTTCTCCGAGGAGGACCTGGCCCTCAGCGCTACCTACACCCCCTGGCTGCAGGCCCTGGGCCTCAACGACGTTTACCTGGCCTACGTCAGCGGTTTTAAGAAGCTGGACGAGAACCAGGCCCTGGGCGTAAGCCTTCGGTACTTCAGCCTGGGCGACATCCAGTATACCGACGAGAATAACACCTCGCTGGGTACCGGCAAGCCCAACGAATTCGAGATCGCCGCCTCCTACGCCCGCCGCCTTACCCCGAACCTGGGCCTGTCCATCACCGGCAAGTACATCAACTCCAACCTGGCCTCCGGCCAGCAGGTACAGGGCCAGATCATCGAGGCCGGCCAGGCCGTTGCCGCCGACATCGGGGTCAACTACCGCAGCGAGCCCATCGGCCCCAGTGGCAACATCCTGTCGATCGGCGGCGCCATCACCAACGTCGGTAATAAGATCGCCTACACCCTGGATACCATCCGCGACTTCCTGCCCGCCAACCTGGCCGTGGGTGCCGCCTACACCTTCAACCTCGACCAGTACAACCAGATCACCATTACCGCGGAGACCAACAAGCTCCTCGTCCCTACCCCCTGCAACGGTACCGCCAACTGCCCCCGCACCCAGTCCCAGATCGACGATCTTTCCCCGATTTCGGGTATCCTGACCAGCTTCAGCGACGCACCGGACGGCTTCGACGAGGAACTGCGCGAGTTTACCTTCAGCGTGGGGGCGGAGTACTGGTACGCCCAGCAGTTCGCCGTGCGGGCCGGGTACTTCCACGAAGACCAGACCAAGGGCGGTCGACGCTACCTCACCACCGGACTTGGCCTGAAGTACAATATCTTCGGCATCAACCTTAGCTACCTGGTGCCCACCAGCAACCAGCGCAACCCCCTCGACAACACCCTGCGCTTCAGCCTGCTGTTCGATTTTGGTGCCGACGTGCAGCCCTAACGATTCGGTATAATTCCCACCCATGGGGGATAAAAACAGAATCATGGGGTTGTAAAAGCGAAATTTCTGCTATTTCGCAATATATTTGAACCACTGCACGTATATTGCAGCAGACTCACAGCGGCTTCCCGCCGCTTCCGAAGAATTTTTATAACTGGGGTTTAGTTCAGGAAAGGTGTGGCACTTGTGCCGCGCCTTTCTCTTTTTCGGCGGCCAGCACTTAATTTTCCGGCCTACCTCATGCCCTACCTGCTGCCCTTCCCCCGCTTTTTTCACCCTGCCCCCGGCATCACGGAAGCATTGCCCGTCACCCGCCACGGCATCCGGAACCTGTCCCCCTTCCCCTTTACGGGCACCGATGGCCCCGTCTTCGCCTCGCTGACCATCCGGAACGGAGATACCGGTCGCACCGCGCGCGGACTCTGCGGCCTCCTGCCCGCCCGCTGTTTCACCAACGGAAGTGTCCTGCCCCACGAACGTACTCTCACTTCCCGCCTGGAGCGGCAACAGCGGTTGGTAGCCAGTGACCGCGGTGCCCTGGGCAAGCCGGTCCTCCTTACGGTCCCTACGCTGCCGCAGGCCGCCCCGGCGGATGAACCGGATGCGGAGCAGGTCATCTTTTACGGCGACAATCACCTCTACCGCCTACGCAGCAGCCCGGGTCATGGTACCGACCCGCTGGATTTGCCCGGTCCGCTCGTGATCGCCGACGGTCACCACCGGGCGGAGACGCACGCCCTCCTCGCCGCCGGCGGCAACGCCGAATGCGCGTTCATCCCCGTAGTCGTCGTCGGTGCCGACGAACTGACCATCGGGACCTTCCTGCGGCTGATCGACCCCGGCGACCGCCCCTTTGCCGACCTGCTGGCGAGTCTCGCCGATCATTTTACGGTCCGCCCCCTTCCCCGAGCGCTGCCCCCCACCGGCCCCCACCACTGGCTGCTGAGCTACCGCGACCAGTACTTCGCCCTCCACCGACCCGAAACCCGTAGTATGGATACCGACTCCGGCTGGATCAACCAGCACATACTACCCGCCGTCTTCGGCATCACCGACACACGCACCGACTCCCGCATCACCTCCGTCGACCCGCCCCCCCTGGCCGATAGCGAGGTATTCTTTGACCCCACCGATGACGACAAAATCAAACTGCTAGGCTTCCCCCTGGCCCGCGATCGTTTCTTTTCGGAGGTCGCGGAAGGACGTACCCTGCCCCCGAAGAGCACGCGCTTCGAGCCGCGGGTGCCTAGTGGATTGCTGGTTTGGATCCCTTGATTGGTACGTTGGTGCGTTGCTCCTCGCTGCGCTCGGGTGTGTATAGCTGGATCACGCACGCCCGGTCTTTGTACCTGCCGCCCGTCGCGGGAGAGCAGTATCCGGTACACCGTTGGCTTGTGTACGCAATGCATACATGCAAAGTCGCGTAATCAGCGACCAGGAACCCCACACACCCGAGCGTAGCGAGGGACATATCGCAGGGGCAATAACGCACCAATTCAGTAATGCACCAACCCACCAACCCTACTTAAACCGAATAGCCTTGACCGGATCGATCTTGGTCACCAGGTAAGAAGGCAGCACGAGGAACAGCAGGGTCACCAGGAAGGTACCCACGTTGAGGCCCAGGATAGTCAGCCATTCCAGTTTGATGGGGGCAACGGCCAGGTAGTAGCTTTCCTCGTCGAGCTGCACGATGCCGTAGGTTTTCTGGAGCCAGGCGAGGCCGAGCCCGAGCACGTTGCCAAGAAGCAGGCCGACCACCACGATGAAGCCGGCGTAATACAGAAAGATTTGCCGAATACTCCAGTTGTCCTGTCCGAGGGCCTTCAGCGTACCGATCATGTTGGTGCGCTCGAGGATCAGGATAAGCAGGGCCGTCATCATGTTGATGATCGCTACCAGGACCACCAGGATCAGGATGATGATCCCGTTGTAGTCCTGAATGTCCAGCCAGTTGAAGAGCTCGCGGAGCTTGTTGCGGATGCTGTCGGCGTAGAGGTTCTGCGGCAGCACGTCGTAGTGGATGTAGTCGGAAAAGGCATCGAGGTCATCGATGTCGTCGAGTACCACCTCGAAGCCGCCCACCTGGTCGTCCTGCCAGTTGAGGAGCCGGCGCAGTTGCTTTATATCGACAATGGCAAACTTGCTGTCGTACTCCTCAAGCCCCGTTTTATAGATCCCGCGTACGGAGAAGGCACGGGTCTTTTCCTCCCGCAGGCCGCTGAAGTACACGAAGTCGACGCGGTCCCCCACCCCGATACGGAGCCGCTTGGCGGTACTGTTGGAGATGAGGATACCGCGCGAGGTCGTATCCGGTACGATCTGCAATTCCTCCCCCTCGATCACGTACTGACCGAAATCTTCCCAAGCGAAGTCCTCGGCGATCCCCTTCAGGATCAACGGCTCGGTATCGGCCAGCCGCTCCCCTTCCTGAAAGGAGGAGATGATGCCCGGCAGAAGAATAAATTGCTGGATGTGACGCACGCCGCCCGTAGTGTGGAGCAGTTCCCCGTCGGAGGACAGCGGATCGCCGAAATTGCGGTACTCGATGGGGCCGAGGTCCTCCAGGCCGGGATAAAACTCCTGGTCGGTGCTCACGGGAAATTCCGAGGTGAGCATGATGTCGGTGGCCGCTTGCTCCTCCGTGATGTGAATATGGCCCCAGAAGCCGAAGATCTTCACCGATATTTCCGACTTGAACCCCGAGATCAGGGCGCTGGCCAGTACCATGACCGCCATGGAAATAGCCACGGCGGCTACGGCGATACCGATGATGGTCCGGCTGATCGATCGGCTGCCGCCCTTGGCGACGCCCCGGGCGAGAAAAAGGGGGAGATTCATTGCGGCGCTAAAGATAATGCGCTTTGCGCAGGCCCCGGAACCGGTGGGGCGAACCGGCCGGTGCATGCACGGCACCCGCGCACCGACGCCACCCTATATTTGCGGCCACTCACCAGGTAAAATCAACTATATATGGACTTCATCGCCGAACTCGAATGGCGGGGCATGCTACACCAACTGACCCCCGGCATCCAGGAACACCTCAGCGAAGGTCCCCGGCGGGCCTATATCGGCTTCGACCCTACGGCTCCCTCGCTGACGATCGGCAACTACGTGCAGGTGATGCTGCTGCTGCACTGGATGCGCGCCGGCCACGAAGCGGTCGTGCTCTTCGGCGGGGCCACCGGCCGCATCGGCGACCCCAGTTTCAAGGAGCAGGAACGCGACCTGAAGACCTACGAAGAACTCGACGGCAACCTGGCCCACCAGAAGCGGCAAATGGAGGGACTGCTGCAGCGCGGCGCGGACGCGGGTGCGGCGGATGGTTTGCGGGGCGGAGTTACCGTGGTTAACAACCTCGACTTCTACAGGGAAATGAACGTCCTGGACTTTTTACGCGACGTGGGCAAGACCCTTACGGTCAGCTACATGATGAGCAAGGACAGCGTAAAGAACCGCCTGGAAACCGGCATGTCCTTCACCGAATTCAGCTACCAGCTGCTGCAGGGCTACGATTTTCAGAAGCTCTACGCCGAGCGCGACGTCACCGTGCAGATGGGCGGCTCCGACCAGTGGGGCAACATTACCAGCGGCACCGAATTCGTGCGCCGCAACCTCGAGGGAAAGGCGTACGCCGTCACCACTCCCCTGCTGACCAAGGCCGACGGCAGCAAGTTTGGCAAGAGCGCCGAGGGCAATATCTGGCTCGACCCCGACCTTACCAGCCCCTACGATTTCTACCAGTTCTGGCTCCGCGCCGACGATGCCGACCTGGCCAAGTACCTCAAGTATTTCTCCCTGCGCGATAAGGAAGACATCCTGGCCGACTGCGCCGTCGTCGAGGCACACCTCGGAGGCGAGGACCGCTACCGGGAAGTGACGGATATCCGTACCGCCCTCGCCGCCGAGCTGACGGAGCGCATTCACGGGGCCGAAGGCCTGAACACGGCCCTGCGGGTGACCCACCTGCTGTGGGGGCGCGGCGCCACGCCGGAGGACCTGCGCGGGCTCGACACGAAGGCCTTCACCGCCCTGAGCGGCAACATCCCGACCTTTGAACTACCGGCAGGATTACTGCCCCTGCCCCTGCTCGACCTGCTGGCCGACCACAGTGAGGTGACCAGCAGCAAAAGCGAGGCCCGCCGCGCCGTACAGGGTAACGCCATCGCGGTCAACAAGGAAAAGGTCGCCGACCCCGACGCCACCATCACCGCCGCCGACCTGTTGCACGGCCGCTATATCCTGGTAGAAAACGGCAAGAAGAAGCGGTACCTGTTCTCGGTGACGCAACCCGCCTAGGTACCCACCCACGGGCTGCAGCGCGGCGGGAAACGCGGGGCGGGGGACCGCTTCCCCGCTTTTCTTGAGAAAACTTCGCGGGAGAATTTACTACGTCGCGATGGATACGCCGGCGCTATTTCACCGTTGGCGAACAATACTTTATGCCGAATAAACAGGGACCATTATAATTATAATCGCTATAACCTGATTTATTATGCAATATATTTTTCATAGCGATGATCTTCGTCCAAGCGACGGCCCCGCCGGGGGGAACCGTTAAATTTTAACGTTTGGCAATAATCTTGCCAAACCAATCGAACAATGTAGCTTTGCGGGGTAAGCGACTAGACCCCCCAACCTGAAAGTCATATGTTTTGGACTATTACGTCTAGTTCCCCGGGGCGGGCCTGGCTGTCCGTGCCCCTCATGTTCGTCTTACTGTTTTGCGGGTTCGCGGCGCCCGTCACCGCCGCGCCCCGTGCCGCCAGCGGAGCGATCGTCCGAATTGAGAACATGACAAAGGTGCCTGGCACCAATCGCGGCTTTCCCGCCGACGACTGGTTTGCTTTCCACCGCAGCGACCGCAGCCTCAACTCCAAGGGGCAGATTGTTAAATTCACCGAATCCCAGCGAATGCGGATTCACAACGACGGGACGGGTACCCTGGTGATTACGAAGCTGACCACCACCGGCACCGAAAACTTCACCATTACCGGCGTCAGTATCGGTTCCGGCGGCCTGTCGGTGGCGGCCAAGTCTTACGTTGACGTTACCGTGAATTTCGTGACCACCGGTGTTACGGCCCGCACCCTCCACACGGAGAAGCTGGTATTGACCAGCAACGCGGACAATGCAAACTCGGTCAACGTCACGTTCCGTGGGGGCTTCATGCGCGGCCTGGAAGGAGGTAGCGAAATCAACGCCCAGCAGATACTCGAAACGTTCGGGTTCGGGACGATGATGGGCCTCGATGCCAACGGCAACGTGCAGACGCGCCCCAGCTCCGACTACCCCTCCGACAGCCGGGTCAATTCGGGCCGCGAAGGTGACCTTGTGCTCTCCAAACTGTTCGTACAGGCAGACCCTACCAAGGACATGCAAATTTTCCAGCTGGCGGCGTTCCACTCCCCCGGCGGCGTTAGAGTTGCACTACGCAGCGACGACCTGGCCCGGATCCCGGCCGGGGCAACGTTCAGCCACGACAGGCTATGGCACCAGACTATCCTGCCGCGCCTGGACGGCAACGTCAGTAAACTCGCGGGAGTAAGCGCCCCGAAGCTCGGCGAACCCGTTCAGATCATCGTTGGCGGATATTCGACCAAGGGCGGTGGCTACCTCGGGGGCGTCAGCCCCGACCTGCTCGGAGTACGGACCTACCGCGCCATCGACAATCGGGGGCGAAATATTCCGAATGAGTACATCATACTGATGGACTACATCAACACGGGCTGCGGAGCCGGATCCAGCAACTGCGACTGGAACGACAACGTGCTCTATATCACCAACGTACGGCCCCTGGCCGTTCCTACTTCCAAGCCGATTGGCGATATTTCGGTCGCGGATAATGTCACCAAGGTCTACCCGGTCGATGCTTTTTTTGACCGGGGGTATGCAGGTAATAAGCTTACCTACTCGGCCCGTCTGGCCGGTGGCGCTAACCTGCCGTCCTGGATTTCTATCGACGCCGCTACCGGAAGCCTCCGCATCGTTGCCCCCGACGCCGCCGCCGGGCGTTCGTACACCATCGCGGTGACGGCTACCGACTACAACAACCTGAAGACCACCTCAAGCTTTACGCTGACCGTCGAAAGTTCCGACGCAACCGATCCGACGGACCCGGAGCCGGAGCCCGAGCCCGAGCCCGAGCCCGAGCCGGAACCCACCGATCCTCCTTCTCCCACCGGACAGGACTTCTGGCTGGAGGCCGAATGCGCCCGCGTAGGCACGAACTGGCTCGAGGAAACGGATGCCGCCGCTTCCGGCGGTAGCTACGTCGTCGTGGAGGGAATTAACGCACTGCGCAATCCCCCTGCCGCCGATGCCGAGAACCTGGTACGCTTCGTCCTGAGTAACAGCAAGGCCGGGGAGTACCGCCTCTTTGCCCGTATCCGCGCGGCCGACGCCGGCGACGACTCCTTCTGGGTGCGCGTCAACAACGGTGCCTGGTACCGGTGGTACACCGGTATCGAGCGGGGTACCAGCTTTTTCTGGAATGAGCTGCCGGGTACCCTGCTGCCCCTGAAGGACGGCACCAATACGGTCGACTTCGCCTTTCGCGAAGACGGAGCGGAACTCGACAAGATCCTCGTCACCGGTCAGAACACCGTACCCACCGGAACCGGGGTAGCCGCCACCAACTGCGAAGCGGTCGGCAGCGGAACTACCGATTTCTGGCTCGAAGCCGAATGCGGCAGCGCGGGCGGCCAATGGGAAACGTTCGGAGCTTCCGACGCCTCGAACGACCAGTACGTGACGTTCACCGGCGACCGGCAAACGAAGGAACCCCTGGTGAACGACCCCGTCCAGCAAGTCACCTACCAGGTGGAGATCAGCGAGCGTGGTAACTACCACCTTTTCCTGCGCCTCGATGCTCCCGATCCCGCCAGCAACTCGGTGTGGGTACGCATCGACGACGGCAACTGGGCCCGGATGTGGGTCGACCTGAACGGCCGGCAGTTCCTCACGAATGCTTTTGAGTGGTTCAAGGTCAACAACGACGGTGTAGATCTCTCCTTCGCGCTCTCGGCCGGCAGCCACCTCATCCGGATCGCGAACCGCGAACCCGGTACGGCCATCGACAAGCTGTACCTGTCGCTGAACCGTACCCTCCCCGGCGGGGAAGGTGCCGCGGCCACCAACTGCAGCGGCAGCACGGCGCGGGCCCTGACGGCAGCCGCGCGGCCGGCATCCTCGGCGGTCACCCCGGTAACGGCGACCACGCTCTCGCTGTATCCCAACCCGACGCAGGGGGACCTCTCGTTCCTCCTCAATAGTGAATACAGCGGTACGGTACGCGTCCGGGTCTTCGACTTGGCCGGCCGTGCGGTTCGGCAGCTGTTGCTCGAGAAGAGCGTTGGAAGCTGGAACACCCAGGTAGACGTCCGCGAGTTGGCTCCCGGCACCTACCGCCTGGAAGTGATCGAAGGCGACAGTCGCATCGTGCGCCCGTTTGTCAAGCTCAGGTAGCTTCCGGACTATCCTTTCGCCACCGAACGGGGCCGCGTCTACGACGCGGCCCCGTTCTTTGTTGGGGAGCTACCGGCCGGTGCCAAACCATTAACACATCTGAGAATGTCATGGAACTGTCAAGTTAAAATTCACCGCAGTGAATCTAAAACACGTTTGGTGTAGCTGAAACCCCTGTATATACAGCAATGCGCGGTGATCGGGGGATGCGGAGTCGCAATATCTGCCGCGGCGGATGTGGCCGGGTGATCCGGTGCGCGGAGGATTCGTGCCCTTGGCATCGGGTTTTGTACCTACCTAGCTACTATCTTTGGGGCGCTTTCACTACTGGAATAACAAAAAGGATTATAAGGATGGCATTAGTTGATTCACTGCGGACCCCCCGGGTTCGCCCTACCCGCTTTGGCGGAAACCTTCTTACCCTGCTCATTCTTCTTGCCGTAATACTCACGAGTTCTTCTACGCTCACCGCTTTCGGAAAGACCAAGTACGGAATCGCCGCGCTGACGGTTTCCGCGGAACGCCAACACGTGTACGTGATCAACGGCTCCTTCGACCGGGCCGACCTCACCTTCTCCGCGACCCTGACCAACGGCAAAGCGCTTCCCAAATGGATCACCGTCGACGCCAAGACCGGCGCCTTCACCATCAACGCCCCTTCAAACGCCCGGGGCAGCTTTCTGCAGATCAAGGTGACGGGAAAAGATCCGAAAGGAAAGGAAGATTCCGCCGAGTTTTCGCTGGCGGTCGATGACGTTAGCCTGGGATGTACCGTCGATGCCAACAACGACGGCCTGGCCCGGGTCCTGGACTGCGGCAAGAAGAAAACCAAGCTCCGTGGCTACGTTTCCACTAAGAACTACCGGTGGAGCGGACCCTACGGATTCACCTCAGACAAGAAAGAACCCTCGGTCACCGTACCGGGCGTGTACATTCTGTCCACCAAGGATTGCGCTCGGCAGCGGATCATCGAGGTACTTGCGAACGACGGCGGATGCAAAACAGTAGACAACAACAAGCTGCCCATTGCCCGCATCGACGCCGAAAGCTTCACCGGCACGGCCCCCTTTGCCGTTGACTTTGACGCCCTGTTTTCCGAGGATCCCGATGGTAAGATCATCGACTACGTCTGGACCTGGGATGACGTGACCGCGACCGGCCCGACGCCTTCGGTCACGTTTTCGGAAGGCAGCCACAAGATAATGCTTACGGTAACCGACAATACCGGAGCCAAATCCTCCGACTTCGTGACCATCGAGGTCAACGCCTCCGACTACGTTCGCTACGACGAGTACTGGCTGGAAGCCGAATGCGCCGAAGTCGGCAGCATGTGGCAAACGAACCCTTCGGTCACGGCCAGCGGCGACGGCTACGTGGTTTCCCGGCACAGCTCGATCGGTTCGGCCCCGGGCGAGGGTGGAGATGGCTATATCCGATTCACGCTTAATAACGTTACCCAGGGAGAGTACAACCTCTTCGGACGCATCGACGCACGCGACGGACAGACGGATTCCTACTGGGTCCGCGTAAACAACCAGAAGTGGGTGGCCTGGACGGGTAACATCAACCGCAACAGCGGCTTCAACTGGAGCGAGTTCACGCAGGCGCCCCCCTACCTCCGCGAGGGAACCAATACCATTGATATCGCCCTGCGGGAATCGGGCACGCGGCTCGACAAGATCTACCTGACCCAGGGCAAAACCGTCCCGTCCGGAAATGGAGAGCCGGCTACTAACTGCTACGCTCCCGCCAACCTGCCCCCCGTAGCCCTGGCCCTGGCCTCCCCGATGTCGGGTTTCGCTCCCCTGGACGTGACCTTCGACGGAAGCCAGTCCTCCGACCCCGACGGTGACATCACCAATTTCCAGTGGAAATGGGACGGCGGCGGTGCCACGGGATCGAAAGGGCGCACCACCCTGTCCGCAGGGACCTACAACGTTACCCTGACCGTCATGGACGACGACGGCGCCAGCCACTCCAGCGAAGTCACCATTGAAGTGGAGGACCGGGCTGCCGCAAGCGGCGACGCGCTCTGGCTCGAGGCCGAATGCGCCACCGTCGGCAGCAACTGGGTGACCAAACGTTCCAGCGCCGCCTCCGGGGGTTCGTACGTGGTCGCGCTCGGCCGCAACGCGCACAACAAGGCCCCCGCTGACGTACCGGCGAACCGGATCGGCTGGACGTTCAACGTGACCGAAAACGGCAATTACAACCTCTTCGCGCGGGTGGATGCCCCGACGGCCTCCGACGACTCCTACTGGTTCCGGATCAACGGCGGCTCCTGGCAGAAGTGGAGCGAGGGAATCTCTACGGGCTCCGGCTTTACGTGGAACAAGTTCAAGAAATCCCTCAGCCTGAAAAAGGGCAATAACCTGCTGGAATTCGCCTACCGTGAAGACGGTACTATGCTCGACAAGCTGTACCTGACCACCACCAAAGTCACCCCTAAAGGCAAGGGCGGCACCGCCATCAACTGCGGCGCCAGCAACGTGCCCCAGAGCGATTACCTGGAGGCGGAGTGCGCCACGGCCGGCGCCTCCTGGCACGAGGGCCGCTCGTCCTCAGCGTCCAACGGTGCCTACCTCGAGCCCACCGGCACGGCGTCCATGACGCCACCGAGCTCGGGCAGCGAAATCATTCATTTCCAATACACCGCCGGGACCGCCGGCGACTACTACCTGTACCTGCGCATGTATGCTCCCGATGCCGGCAGTAACTCCTTCTGGGTGAAGATCGACAACGGCAAGTGGATCGAATTCTGGTCCGACGAAAACGGCAGGAACATCATTACCAGCGGGTTCGAATGGGAAAAGGTCAACGACGATGGAGAAGTCGTTCTGGTATCCCTGAAGGCCGGCCGGCACGATATCTACATCGGCAACCGGGAAACCGGGACGCTGCTCGACAAGGTCCTGCTCTCCCAGTCCCCCATTGCCCCCACCGGCAAGGGCCCCTCGGTCGGCAGCTGTTCCCCCCAGTCCTCGACGTTCACCATGAACGGTGCCTCCACGCTGAAATCTTCCACGACGGAGGAGGAGACCCCGTCGGAGGTGGACATGGCCGAGGGCGTGACCCTCTTTCCCAACCCGGTCGTCACGACCCTGAACCTGTCGCTGAACGACGCATACAGCGGGCAGGTGGATATCACCATCCTCGACGTGGCCGGCCGCGAACTGCAGCGACTGACCTTCGACAAGGCCGGCGAGCAGCTGAGTGCCGACTTCAACGTCGGTGACCTGCCCAGTGGCCTCTACCGCCTCCGCATCATCGAGGGCGACGAGCATAAGGTGCAAACCTTTGTCAAGCAGTAGGGCTACGCCCACCGTGTCGTAGCTTTGTAGTCCGTAGGGCCAGGTAGTCACCTGGCCCTACGGCATTTTAATCCCTGCCTATGCCCCGCGCACGTATCGAAGCGGCGATTGCCGTCAAGCAAGCCATCCTCCGCGACGCGGACCTGCTGGACCGGCTCGACCGGGCGACCGCAGCCTGCATCGCCACCTTCCGTGCGGGGGGCAAGGTTCTCTTCTGCGGCAACGGCGGCTCGGCGGCCGACGCCCAGCACCTGGCGGCCGAACTGAGCGGACGCTTCTACCTGGACCGCCCGCCCCTCTTCGCCGAAGCCATGCACGTCAACACCAGCTTCCTCACCGCCGTCGCCAACGACTACGGCTACGATCACGCCTTTTCACGGCTGACCACGGCCATGGCCCGCCCAGGAGACGTAGTATTCCTCCTCAGCACCAGCGGCAACAGCCGCAACGTACTCGCCGCCGCCGTGGCCGGCAAACGCGCCGGTTGCACCCTGGTCGCCTTCACCGGGGCCGGCGGGGGCGAACTGGGCCCGCTGGTCGACGTGCTCATCAACATCCCAAGCCACGACACGCCCCGCATCCAGGAGGGCCACCTCCTGCTCGGCCATATCCTCTGCGAGGACGTGGAGCGCGAACTCTTCGGAACCCCACTGCCCTCATGAATTTTCGTCCCGACCTCTCCCTGATCCTGGCCAGCAAATCGCCGCGCCGCAGTCAGCTGCTCACGCAGGCCGGTATCCCCTTCACCCTGCGGACCGCCGAAGTGGAGGAAGTGTATCCGCCCGAAACCCCGGCCAGCGACGTAGCCCCCTACCTGGCTCGGCTGAAGGCGGAAGGATCGCTGCACCTGCTCGCCGCAGCCCACGAAGTGCTGCTTACCGCCGACAGCGTGGTGATCCTCGACGGGGAAATCTTCGGCAAACCCCGCGACCGGGACCACGCCCTGGAAATGCTGGGGCGGCTCTCGGGCCGCGAGCACACCGTGGTCACGGGGTGCTGCCTGCGCAGCCGGGAAAAAGAAGTGGTCTTCAGCGGCGCGGCGCAGGTGCAGATGCATACCCTGACCGCCGAGGAAACCGGCACCTACGTGGATACCTGCGCGCCCTACGACAAAGCCGGTTCGTACGCCATCCAGGAATGGATCGGCCTGGCCAAGATCCGCCGGATCGTAGGCACCTACCCGACCGTGATGGGCCTGCCGGTGGACCAGGTGTACCACCAGTTACTCACCTTTTGACGGGTGGTGACGTATGGCGTAAGGCGGCCGACCACTTTTGACCAGACAAATTATAGTATCTTCGCGGCCCCATCCGTACTAGGTGGGCTAAACGTACATCCGATTTATGGCACTGATTGGCAAGATTAGAAATAACCCCATCCTGGTCCTTCTCTTCATCGGCGGCGGCATCCTCCTGTTCGTGCTCTCCGACATCATGAACAGCGGCAACAGCGGTCCTATCGGCCCGGCCGAAGCCATGATGGCCCGCGTGGGCGAGGTGGAGATCGAGCGCAACGACTTCGAGCGTACCCTCTCCGTGGCCGGCACCAGCAACGATGCCTACCAGAGCCGCGACAACCTCTGGCGCTACTACCTCACGGAAAGCCTGGTAGCCAACGAGACTGACCGTCTCGGCCTCGAGGTATCCCGGCCGGAGCTCGAGGAGCTGACCTACGGCCCCCGGTACAGCCCCGTCATCCGCCAGACCTACGGCGACCCCCAGACCGGCCAGGTGAACGCGCAGCTGCTCAACAGCGTCCGAACCCGCATCCAGGAGAACAGCATCAACGACGCCATCGAGGCGGGCGAGCTGCCCCCCAACTTCGTGGATCTGTGGAAGTACCAGAACCGGCGCGTGAGCACCCAGCGCCTACAGGAAAAGCTGAGCGCCCTGGTCACCAAGGCCATGTACGCCCCCAGCTGGATGGCCCAGGACTACGCCGACGGCATGACCGGCAATCGCCGGGTCGCCATCGTCCGCGTCCCCTTTGACGAGCTCGACAACGATGCCGTCGAGGTATCGGACGCCGACCTGCAGAACTACATCGACGCCAACCGCAGCGCCTTCAATAACCTGGAGGAAACCCGCCAACTGGCTTACGTATCCTTTCCCGTCGACGCCACCGACGCCGACTCGGCTTCCGTGCGCAACCTTATGAACGACCTGGCCTCCGAATGGCGCAACACCCCGGTCCGTGACGACAGCCTGTTCGCCCTGACGGCTAACGGCTCCTACACGGGAACCTTCCTCACCGAGGATCAGCTGGCCCCCTCCATCGCCGACGTGGTGATGAATGAGGTGGAAGTCGGCGAGGTCTACGGCCCCTTCACGGAGGGAGCCATTATGGCCCTCGTCAAGCTGATCGACCGCCGCGAGATGGCCGACAGCGTTACGCTTCGCCGCATCGTCCGCAATGCAACCATTCCCAGCCAGTTCACCACCGCGAACCAGTTGATCGATAGCCTGCAGACCGTCCTGAACGCCGAGCCGGGCAAATTCGGGGAGCTGGCCACGGAGTTCAACCGCGACCCCCGCAGCATCGCCACCGATGGCATCCTGACCAACATTACGCCCGGCCAGCTGGAGCCGGCTGTCAACCGCCTTGCCTTCATCACGGGTGAGCCCGGCCGCTTCTACAAGGTGCGTACCGCCTCCGGGGTACAACTCGTAGAGATCGTCCGCCGCAGCGCCTCCACCACCGAGCGGGTCAAAGTAGCGTACGCCACCGAGCCCATGGTCCCGAGCAAGGAGACGGAGGACGCCGCCCGCGCCCGCGCCGAGGAATTCCTCACCGGCAAGCGCAGCCTGCAGGAAGTACGGGACGCCGCTCAGTCGGAAGGCCTAACGGTGGGTACCACCGCCCCCCTCGGTATCGGAACCTTCAACATTCCCGCACTGGGATCCGGACAGGACGTGCGCGACATGATCTGCTGGGCCTTCGGTGCCGACGTAGGTGACGTCAGCGGCTTCGTGTACACCTTCACCGACCCTAACTTCTTCTACGAAAACAAGTACGTGGTGGCAGCCGTCGACAACGTCCTCCCCGAGGGCGTCGCCCCCGTGGCCGCGGTTCGCGAAACCATCCTTCCCACCGTACGCAACCAGCGTAAGGGCGAACAGCTCGCCGAGACCATCCAGGGCATGGATCTGGCCGCCGTGGCCAGCCAGTACGACGTGCCCGTCGATACGCTGAACGCGGTAAACTTCACCCAGACCTCCCTCGGTCAGGGTATCGGTACCGAACCCAAGGTGATCGCCGCGGCCATGTCGACCGCGACCAACCAGGTGAGCCGCCCCATCGTGGGAGAGAACGGGGTGTACCTCGTCGTGCCCCTCTCCGACCTGCCTACGGGCTCCAGCGGCAGCCTCCCCATGGCGCGGCAGGCCATCAACTCCACCAGCCGCAACCGCGTACCGCAGCAGCTCCTGACGGGACTGCGGGCCCAGGTCGATATCGAAGACCAGCGCGTGAGCACCGAATGCAGCGGCGTCCGCTAAACCCCACTTCTCCCCTGACCGGTAAGGATGTGTACTTTTGCCGGCGAAAACTGATAAGAGATGTCTGAAATCAAGCATGCGGGTACGAAAGGATACTTGATCATGGGCGGAGTAATCGCCTTCCTCCTCTTCGTGATCCTCGTCGTCTACCTCTACAAGGCCAACCAGGCATTCGTGCCCCAGGACCCCGACCTGTACGGGCAGCTGCGCGCCGGCCTCAGCGCCCGATGGGCCTGATCCGGTACGCCATACCGTTTGTGCTGTTGCTTGTCGGCTGCATCAACGACCCCGCCGAAGTGGCGCGGTTGCAGGATGCCTTCGATGACGAGCTGGAGGTAGCCACGGGTGTCCAAATCCTGTGGAGCGACTCCGCCCGCGTGCGCCTCATCCTGGAGGCGCCGGTGATGTACAACTACCTGACCCCGGCCGATCCGCGGCAGGAATTTCCGGAGGGCCTCATCGCTTACTTTCTGGACGAGCTGCAGGATACAACCAGCACGCTGGTCGCGAACGACGGCGTCTACCGCCAGCGTAACCAGCTGATCACGGTCCGCGACAGCGTCGTATGGGAGTCGCGCGACCTGCAGCGCCTCGAGACCGAAGAACTCAACTGGGACGACAGCCGGCAGCTTATCTACACCAACAAGTTTGTCGTACTCACGCAGCCGGACTACATCATCACCGGCTATGGCCTGGAAAGCGACCCTGGCTTTACCAACGCCCGGGTCCTGCAGGTCGATGGGCGCATCCCCGTGAGCCGGCCCGGGAACTGAGAAAGCCGTAGCTTTGAAGACCACATCTCTCATGCATGCTACTCAGTGCCGTAATCATTGAAGACGAGCGAAAGGGCCTCGTCAACCTCACCCAGATGCTTAGCCTGCACTGCCCCGACGTACAGGTAGTCGGTGATGCCGACAGCGTTGCCTCCGGGGTTGAGCTCCTGCAACGCGACGACCTCAAGCCCGACGTCGCCTTCCTCGACATCAACCTCGGCGACGGGAAGGTCTTCCAGCTCCTGGAGCGTATCCAACCCGTCGACTTCGACATCATCTTCGTTACGGCCTACGATCGCTTCGCGATGAAGGCCTGCGCCTATTCCAGTATCGGCTATATCCTGAAACCCATTGACCCCGACCTCCTCGTCGAGGCGGTATCCCGCATCCGTCCGCGCAAGGAGGCCCGCACCGACGAGCGGCTGGAGGTCCTCCAACAATACCAGGAGCACCCCAATACCTTCACTAAGATGGGCTTCGGCGGGGTGGACGGCGTGGAATTCGCCGAGATGCGCGACATCATCCGCTTCGAGGCGGAAGACAACTACACCCACGTGCACCTGCGGGGCGGACAGCGCATAACCGTGGCCAAGACCATCAAGTACTACGAGGACCTACTCACCCCCTTTAATTTTTACCGGGTACACAAGCGGCACGTCATTAATATGAACTACATGAAAAAATTCGTGAAGGGGGAAGGGGGCTACCTGATCATGGACGACGACAAGCACATCGAGGTAAGCCGGCGCCGGCGGTCGGCATTTATGATGCAATTGCGCCTGCTGCAAGAATTATAGTTAACTGTTGCATAATCCTTACCTTGGAAGCGTTGGCTCAGTAGGCCTCCCTTCGCGAACGGGTGCTATGCCGTTCGTTCGCAACATAACCACACAAAAGACACACTTCCCATGGCGCAGAACGGGAAAAAAACCATTGAGGAACTCCGCAACGACCAGCAGGTAAAAGCCCTGGACCGCGATGCGATGGACCAGATCACCGGCGGCAAGCGCCGCGGCCACTGGTTCCGCCGCGTGTGCGGGGGCATCATGCCCCAGTAGCGTAGGTTACCCCCCTTAGATGTCACACCCGCAGGGAATCGCCCCCGGACCGGACGGCCCGGAACGTGCCCACCCCGAAGACGACCCCGGGGAGATCGAGCGTCTGCGCCACCTGCTCGATGAGTACGTCTACACCAATCCCCGGGAGGCGCGGCAGTTGTTGCAGCGACAGCGCCGCCTGCTTGACCGATTTTCCGCCGAGCTACCTACTCTCGAACACCGGACGGGGGAGGATTACCGCCTCAGCTACCACCTCCACCTGGCTAACCTGGAAAGCCAGGAGTACCGCCACGAGGCCGCTGCCGGTCCCTTCGCCGTAGCGCTCGAGAGTGCCGAGCAGCGGGGCGACATTGCCGACCGCCTGGAAGTATACCTGGCCTACACGGGTCACCTCAGCAATCTGGGTAAAATCGAGTCCGCGAGCGATTACCTGGATCGCGCGCTGCGCCTGCTCGATTCGTACCCCAGCGACCGAATGCGGGCCCACGCCGCCTGCCGGCACGGCTACCTGTACCTGCTCTTCTTCAGTTATCCCAAGGCCACCACCAAATTTCTCGAAGCTGAAAATCTTCTCGGCGGCGGCACCTTTGCCCTCACGCCCCAGGACCACTACATGTACTCCCTGGCGCAGTCCGGCATGGGTACGATCTACCAGAACAGCGGGGAGAGCGAGCGGGCGGTAGCGGCCTTCGAACGTGCCATCCGGAGATGCGAGACGATCGGCCTGCGGGCCCGCCTGCCCTGGCACCAGCTGAACCTCGGTAAGGAGCTCATCTCCGGAGGTGACTATACGGGTGCCGCCACCTACTTCGAGGCCGTTATCGACGGTGAGGCCAACGGTTCCTCCCGGGCCCTGGCGGCCGCCTACGCCAATATGGGCTTCTGCCTGTACCATCTCGGGGAGTACGACCGCACGGCTACCTACCTCGACCGGGCGGAGGAGCTGTACCGCGGGGAGGCCGAGCCCGACCACGTGGAGCTGGCCAGCATAGGATTCATGCGGGCTACCCAGCTGATGGACGCCGGCGACTGGCAAGCGGCCATCACCGAGCTCAACCGGGCCCTGCCGGTAGCGGAAGTCGACGATAGCACCAGCGATCCGCGCCTGCTGAGCATGGTGGCCGACGCCTACCTGTACCTGTCCGTCGCCCATGCGCGCCTCGAGGAATTCGCGGACGCCTACCACTACCACTGTACCTACGACCGCTACAACCGGCGCTTCCACCAGCAGGTGGATATCCTGCGGCAGGAGCAGTTCGCCGCCCAGTTCCGCGCGGAAGCGCGCGAACAGGAAAACCGCCAACTCAAGCTGCGCGCCAGCCAGCTTAAGCTCAAGGCGCTGCGGGCGCAGATGAACCCCCACTTTCTGTACAACGCCCTGAACAGCATCCAGTCGTTCATCTCCACGAACGACGCCGCTACCGCCAGCAAGCACCTGGCCAAGTTTGCCATGCTGATGCGCCAGAGCCTGGAATACGCCAACCGGGAGTACATCACCCTGGAGGAGGAACGGCAATTCCTTACCGATTACCTGGAGATCAATCGCCACCTCCGGTACGAGGGCACCCTTACCTACGGGATAAGCCTGCACCCCGACCTGGAAGAGGACATCACCGGCGTACCCACCATGATCCTGCAACCCTACGTGGAAAATGCCATCGAGCACGGGCTGCGCGGACAGGCGGAGGGGCACATCGAGGTTGTGTTCATGCCGGATGACGACGACCACCTGCTTGCCACCGTCACCGACAACGGAATCGGTCGGGTGCGCGTGGCCGAAATGCAGGCCCGTGATCCGGGCCGGGCGCACCACAAATCGCGGGGTACCCAAATTACCGAATCCAGGCTCCAACTGCTCTCCGACGCGGACCGCGAGTGGGTACGGATCGAAGACCTGTACGCGGCGGACGGGACGGCCGCCGGAACGCGGGTACGGGTACGGATACCGGTTTCCGAGATGCTCCCCCGCCGCGCCGACGGCGGCGTATAGGCCGGGTGTGGGGACCGCTGCTTACCTTACCGGTATAATCGCCCCGCGAATATGCGCGAAAACAGCCTGCGACACCGTATACACGAGATCATATTCGAGGCCGACACCCCGGCGGGAAAGTTCTTCGACATAGCCCTGTTGGTCCTCATCTGTATCTCTATCGTGGTGGTGATGCTGGAGAGTTCTTCCGATTTCAACCAACAGTACGGCTGGCTATTCTTCTATATCGAGTGGGTCCTTACCATCGTTTTCACGGTGGAGTACGTGCTGCGGCTGTGGGTGACGCTCAATCCCCTCAAGTACGCCCTGAGCTTCTACGGCGTCGTCGACATTCTGGCCATCCTCCCCTCCTACCTAGGGTTGCTGCTGGCCAACGCCCAGTACTTCCTCATCATCCGGATCCTGCGCCTGATGCGGGTCTTCCGGATCTTCAAGCTGGGGCAGTACCTCAGCGAAGGCGATCAGCTTGGGCGGGCCCTCGTCGCCAGCCGCAACAAGATCGCCGTATTCCTCTTCGCCGTGACCATCCTGGTCATCATCATCGGCTCCTTCATGTACCTGCTGGAGGGCGGCTCCAACGACGGTTTCTCCTCCATCCCGCGTGCTGTCTACTGGGCCATCGTCACCATCACCACGGTGGGCTACGGCGACATCACGCCGCAGACCCGCTTCGGGCAATTCATCTCGGCAATCGTGATGATCCTGGGCTACGCCATCATCGCCGTGCCGACGGGCATCGTGACCAACGAGATGATGAACTCCAAAAACAAGGAATCGGAACTGAGCACGCAGGTTTGCCGCTACTGCTCGCGCGAGGGGCACGCCGCCGACGCGGTCTACTGCAAGTACTGCGGCGGGCGGCTCAACCCCTAGCGGCCCCCTACCCCACGAACATCGTTCGGCTCGGCTTCGCTGATCGTCAGCGGTATGCGCTCCCGCACCTCCGCCCGCTCGCCGTCGCTAAGTTCGGCGTAGGCCTGGCCGAACCGACGCTCCGCCTCCCCATCCCACAGGTCGCGGTAGCCGGCCAGCAGGGCATCGTAGACGCCCACGTAGGCCCCGTACCCGGTACTGCGGTCGTGAATCAGGCTAACGGTAGCCTGCCGGGGTGTCCGCTCGGGCGATAGGATATACTCCCGCAGCAAGTCAGGTAGGGCACCGGGCGTCGCCCGCTCTCCCTCGACCATCAGCCGGCCGTCGGCATCGAGGATGACCGTCAGGACCTCCGAGGTGGGGGTGACGGGCGCCTCCGGATCCCAGCGGGGAAGCTTGACCAGCACGCCCCGGTCCTCCTGAATGGTGGTCGTAACGAGAAAGAAGATGAGCAGGAGGAAGGCGATGTCGGCCATGGAGCCGGCGTTCACGGCGGGGGATTCCCGGCGCGTCTTGGCGGTAAACATAGGTGTGGTTTTTGCTTACCCCTCAGATGCGGTTGGGGGGGTCGCCTGGCGGGTAGCCTAGTAACAGCTCCGCACCACCTGCCGCGCGAGGATCTCGTAGCCACGCTCGTTGAAGTGGATACCGTCGTCGCTCTGCTCCAGGATTTCGTCGCCGGGCCGTTCCTGCCAGTCGACCAGGCAGTAGCCCCGCAGCGTAGCCGTACGCCGCAGGGCTGCGCTGAGCTCTTCGGTACACGCCCGCGCGCCGCGGAACTCCGCGCTAACTACCGCGTCTTCCGCCACCGGGGGCGGGGTAAGCAAGACGATGCGGGGCATGTCCTGCCCACGCTCGGCGAAGAAGCGCTGCGTCCGGTTCAGCAGGGTATCCAAGTTGGCGGGGATCTCCCCGTGGCGGTCGCTGAATTTCTGCTTGCAGTCGTTGGTGCCCAGCCCGATGAGGATATCGTCGATGCCCCCCATCTCGGCGTAGCCGCGGCGCAGGTAGGAGGTGAGGTTTTCCAGGGTATTGCGCTCTACGTTGCCGTCGTCGGTAAAGCCGATGGTGTTGCCGCTGAGGGCGGTATTTACCAGGGGTCCGTTGCCCCGCAGCTGCTGCAGCTGGTACACCCAGCCGCGACCCGCCGCGCCGTTGCTGTCGCCGATCACCAATACGTTGCGCTTCTTGAAGGGCACGGAGCAGCCCGCAAGCAGCAGCATAGCCATCAGCAAACAGAGGAGGAAACCAGTATTTTTCATGCGTTGCCGGGTTTACGCCGCACCCGCGGCCCCGCCGCCAAAGGTACGAATCAGCCACTTCCGCTCGAGCAGGGCGAAGGCGGCCGTGAGCAAAATGAGCAGCGTCGCCCGCCAGAGGAGGTGGTCGGAGACGTTGCCGAGCAGGCAGGCGCCCGATGCCAGCCCGACGTAGAGCAGGATGCGCCCGAGGGGATAGTCGACGGGAAAGTGCCGCCGCGACACCAGGTACGCCAGGCCGCACATGACCAGGAAACAGGCCACCATGCCCACGGCCGGAGCCCAGATGCCGTAGGTCGCCGTGAAGAGCAGCGGCCCGCCCACCGCGAAGATGGACCCCACCAGGGCGATGACACCGCCGAGGAAGGTCTGGTCCGTGAGCTTGTACGCGATACTGAGGTTGCTGTACAGGCCGAAGAGGAAATTGGCGGCCAGGAGCAGCGGCAGCACCACCAGTCCGGGTCGCACGTCGGCCCCGATGAAGTACTGCAGCCACGGCAACCCGAGGAGGATGCCCGCACTGGCCAGCGTCCCCACCAGCCCGTAGGCCCGCATCGCATCGGCGTAGATGGTGCGGTCGGCCGTGGCCAGGTCGCTGCCCGACTGCCGGAAGAAGAAGGGCTCGGCCGCGTACTGGTAGGCGGTCACGAAGAGATTCAGGAAGACCGCCATGCTGAGCGCGGCCCTAAAGTAGCCCGCCTGGTCGGCGTCGTAGCCGATCAGTACCGTAGGCCCCACCAGCCCGTTGGCGATGCCGGCCACGGACACCACCGTCAGCGGCAGGGTGTAGGAAAAGAGCTTACCGAGGGCCGGACCGCCCAGCTCGGTTTTGCTTTCCTCGCCGGGGACGGGCCGCAGCAGGCCGTCCACGACCAGCATGACGTACCGCAGTCCGGCCGCGACGGCCAGCGCCAGGAGGTAATACCCCACCCCGAATCCCGGATTGAAGTAGTCCGGCAGGTACTCCGGCAGGTAGAACAGCAGTCCGTAGATCAGCAGGATATTCAGGACGACGTTGCTGAGGTTCACCGTCAGGAAGAACCACGCCCGCTGCTGCAGCCGGAGCCGCGCCAGAGGCACCGCGCTCAGAACATCGAAGGCGACGGTGATCAGCACGAGCCGAACGTAGGTGGTCGCGTAAACCGCGTTGAGCAGACCTGCGATCCGGTCACTGAACAGCAACAGCGGCACGATCACGACAAGGGTGAAGCCCAAGACCAGGCGCTGGCAGCGGCGGACCACGGCGGCGGGGTCGTAGTCTCCGCGGCTGGCAAAGCGGAAGACGGCCGTATCCATCCGAAACACGAGCAGCGCGATCAGGAAGGCCACCCAGAACATCAGGTTACCGACCTCCCCGTTCTCTCCCTCGTCGAGCACGCGGGTGATGAAGGGGGTGACCAGCACGAAATTGAGCATGCGCCCCATGACGCTGCTGAGGCCGTAGACCAGGGTTTCGCCGGATAGTTTCTTCAGGGACACGCCGCAAGGTAGGCAGCCGACGTGGCTGAGCCCCTACTTTTACCGACCTTTGCGCCCCCTACCCTATCCCGCGTATGTACATCATCGGATCCATCCTGGTCAGCGACGACGTCACCGACGAATCCTTCGCCTGCAACCTCAACGCCTGCAAGGGGGCCTGCTGCTGGGAAGGCGACTACGGTGCCCCCCTGGAGGAGGACGAGCTCGCGATCATGGACGAGATCTACCCCTCCGTGAGCCCCTACCTGACCGAGGCCGGCCGCGCCGCGATCGCGGAGCAGGGGCGTTACGTCCGCAACGGCAACGGCCACGATACCACCCTGGTCGACGGCGGCGCCTGCGCGTACATGACCCTCGACGGCACCGGTACCGCCCAGTGCGGCATCGAGCAGGCCTACAACGACGGCGCCATCGGCTGGAAGAAGCCGATCAGCTGCCACCTCTACCCCATCCGCGTCAAGAAGAATCCCCAGACCGGCTTCGAAGCCCTCAACTACGACGTATGGGACATCTGCTCCGCCGCCTGCACGCGGGGCGAGCGGGAAAAGATCCGCATCTACGAATTTGCGAAGCCGGCGCTTGTCCGGAAGTACGGCGAGGACTGGTACGACGAGCTCGCGGCCGCCGTCACCCGCGGCGAGTAACCTACTTCTGCTCGGTGACCACCCGCAGCCCCACCAGGAAGCGCTGGTTGTCGATGCGCACGTCCTCAGGTTCGAGGCCGGTCCCCAGCGGTTGCCAGTCGGCGGTGGTCAGCAGGCGCACGTATTCATCCTGGAGGTAAATGCCCACGGGCATGGCCAGCCCGGCCACGTCAGCCTGCAGGCGGTACTGCAGCTGATCGCCGTTGCGGCGCAGCTCCAGCACCGGTGGCTCGGGGTGCTTCAGGTACTGGTCGAAGAAGGGCTGCAGGTCGCGGCCGGCGTAGTGGCTGAAGTAGTCGATCACCTGCTGGGTACTGACCGTGCTGCGGGCGTGGTCCTGGTAAAAGCTGCGCAGCATACCGAAGAACAGCGGATCGTCGTAGAGCACGTTCCGCAGGGTGTGCAGCATCCAGGCCCCCTTGTAGTAGTGGTCGGAGGAGGCGAAGTCGGTGAAGTTCACGTCCAGCGGGCCGAGCATCGGCTCCTCGTTGGTGATGTAGCGCAGCTGGCTGGTGAGGTAGCGCAGGGCCGACTCGATGCCGTAGTGGTATTCCACGTACAGGGCCTCCATATAGGTGGTGAAGGATTCGTGGATCCACATCTCCGCGTGGTCGGCTACGCTGATCGAGTTGCCGAAGTACTCGTGGCCCGCCTCGTGGACGATGATGTAGTCCCAGTCCATGTCGCTGGGGATCAGTCCGCCCAGGTAGCCGCGCATGTAGCGATTGCCGTAGGCGATCCCACTCTGGTGCTCCATGCCCAGGTAGGGCACCTCGATGAGGGCGAAGCCGTCTTCCCAGAAGGGGTACTTGCCGAAGTAGTGCTCGTAGGCCTGCAGCATGGGGTGCACCTGCTTGAACTGCTTGCGCGCCTTAGGCACGTTGTAGTCCAGCACGTAGTAATCGAGGGCCAGCTCCTCCCCGTCGAAGGCCCGGTAGGTATCCGAGAAGTGCTCGTAGTGGCCGATGGCGATCGAGACGTCGTAGTTGTTGATCGGGTAGCTCACAAACCAGTCGTAGCGCATCTTTCGCTCGTCCTCCAGTTCCGTTTCCGCGCGCAGGTTGCCGTTGCTGGCCGCGAAGAGCCGCTGGGGTACCGTGACGCTGATGAGCATACTGTCGGGCTCGTCTCCGAGGTGATCCTTGTTAGGCCACCAGAGGCTGGCACCGTCGCCTTCGCAGGCCACGGCCGCCCAGTAGCGGTTTTTCTGGTCGAGTTCCCAGACGAAGCCGCCGTCCCAGGGGGCGTTCTTCGCCTCGGTGGGCGTGCCGCCGTAGCGGATCGTCATGCGGTGGCGGCTGCCGAGCGACGGGGATTCGGGCAGGGTCACAAAGACGGCGTTGGCCTCCCGCGTGAAGTTGAGGGCCCGGCCCTCCTGCTCGATCCCGTCGATCTGCAGGTTATCGTAGAGGTCTACCTGCAGCACGGGTAGTGGTCCCAGCACGGTATACTCCATGTCCACGTGCCCCTCGATGGTGTGCTCCACCACGTCCACGTCGAGGTGCAGCTCGTAGTAGGTGACGTCGTAGTTGGAGCGGGCGGGGCGCAGGCTGCCCCGCAGGCTGTCGGCGTGGGAAAATACCCGGTTGCCGAAGTAGTCGGGTACGTCCGTTCCGGGCAGGCCGGAGGTCGTTTGCGCCGTGGCGCAGGTGCAGAGCAATACGGTAAGGAGCAGGGTAAGTTGGGTACGCGCCATACGCAAAGAACGTCCCTTTGGCCGGATGATTGAAGTCCGTAGGGCGGTTTAATCTTTCATTAAGCCCGGTGAAAGGGAAGCTTTTATCGGTTCAGGTCAGAAATTCTGGGCGTGAAGCGGTAATTTCCGGGGTTTACGTTACGCTGGAGACCCGTTGGCAATCAACCGTCTTGCAGCCCTAATCCATCGATCATGCTACGAATCTTACCCTGCCTTTTCCTGTTACTGGCGGTCACCGCCTGTGCCCCCGAGCGCCTCAGCCCGGACGATACCTCCGCCCCGCCCCTGACGCACGCCGCGCTGGACGAGCTGGTGGCGAATCACCTGCGTACCACCGACCGGGTATTCGACTGGAATGCCGCGCCCGACGCGGTCGTCTGGTCGGCTCTCTCCCTCAGCGACCACCAGGCCGTACTTGGCTACCGGCCCGCCGGCGTCACCGACGTACGCGCCCGCATCCACGAAATCGATGTGGCCGAACCGGCCTGGCGGGTGACGCGCGACCGGTTGGTCAGCGACCTCATCGCGGCCACCGAGCGGGCTACGGGTACCGCCCCCACCGAGGAGGAGCTCTTCGTCGCCCCGGAAGACGGCGTCCTGCCGGTGCTCGAAGTACGCATCCTGCATCCCGAGGTACTGGCGGCCTTCCGCAACCGGCCCGATGTCCGCTACCTCGAACCCAGCAACTACACCGCCGGGGAAGTACAATTCCGCTCCGACTCCGGCTGCAGCGAGGCGCCCGCCGCCGACGTCGACGCCGAGGACTACCGGACGGTAAGCCCCGGTGCCAAGGTGGCCTGGAACTACGACCCCATGGGCATCCCCGCCGCCTGGGCCCGCAGCCGTGGTGAAGACATCGGCATCTGCATCATCGATTCGGGTACCTATCCCGAGCAGGACCGGCTCAACGGCGGGTTTGGCAGCGGTCGGGAGCTGACGCGTGCCGGCACTTACCAGCCCAGCTGGTGGAGCAGCCGCACCGACGGCCCCGACGACCAGTGCGGCCACGGCACCCAGATGGCCGGCCTGGCCACCGCTCCCCGGACAGGTACGGGCAGCTCCGTAGGGGTAGCCTACCGCAGCGACCTGCTGGCCATCCGCGCCACCTCGGACGTGATCATCAACGCCAGCAAGGAGAAGCGCGGCGTGAAGTATGCACTCGTACTCGCCGGCAACGACGCGGGTACTCACGTCGTCAGTATGTCGATCGGCGACGTGTTCAGCAGCGGTACCGTCGAGGACGGGATCCACTACGCCCGCAACCGTGGCAAGCTCATCTTCTGTGCCGCGGGCACCAGCCTCACCTGGACCAGTTGGTATGGTGTCATCTTCCCCGCCAACCTCCCCGAAACGGTCGCCGTAACGGGCATCCAGACCGGTACGCCCTACCTCCGCTGCAACACCTGTCACGACGGCAGCGAAGTAGACCTGGTGGCCGTCATGCAGCGCCGCGAAGACAACGGCCGGTCCACCATTACCCTCAGCCGCAGCGGTGCTACCCCCGGTTACGTCGGCGGCTCCAGTGCGGCCACGGCAACCATGGCCGGTATCGCGGCGCTGGTCTGGGCTACGGACCCCACGCAGAGCAGCAGCCAGGTATACGAGCGGCTGAAGCGGTCGGCCAGCCTCTATCCTTCCCGGGACGGCAATTTTGGTTGGGGTATCGTGAATGCCGATCTGGCAACACGAAACGCACTGTAATGAACCGGAGGGCGGCTGCACCGGAACAGCGTGGGACGCGGACACCCGCGGACCTTGTACGCACGGTAGACGATGCAGCCGCCAATCCGCCAATCAATCCGAGAAGCCCTCCGCGTACTCCGCGGCGAATAATACCTACGCCGGGGAAGGCTGTCCTACCGTAACCCGCTCCAGAAAGTTCCCCATGATGTGGTTGAACTCCTCGGGCTGCTCCATCATCGGGGCGTGGGCGCACTCGTCGATGAAGTGAAGTTCGGAATCGGCGATGAGTTCGTGGAACTGTTCGCCGACGAAGGGGGGCGTAATGGTATCCTGCTTGCCCCACACGAGGAGGGTGGGCGCGGTGACCTTGTCGAGCTTGTGCGCCAGGTTGTGGCGTACGGCCGACTTGGCCGTCATCACGATGCGGATGCCCTTGTTGCGGTCGTTGACGGTATTGTATACCTCGTCGACGAGTTCCTGGCTCGAGGTGGCCGGGTCGTAAAAGGTGCTTTCCACCTTCTTCTTGATGAACTCGTAGTTATTACGCGGCGGGAAGCTGTTGCCCATGGCGCTCTCGAAGAGCCCGCTGCTGCCCGTCAGAATAACGGAGGCGATACGGTCCGGGTGGTCGATCGCGTAGAGGATGCCGACGTGCCCCCCGAGGCTGTTGCCCATCAGATGTACGGCGGGGTACCCCTTATGCACGATGAAGTCGGCGAGGTGGTCCACCAGGCCGGCCAGCGAAACCTTGCGCAGGGGCAGGCCGAAGATGGGAAGGGTGGGTACTACTACGTTGAAGCGGGAACGAAACTCCTCGATCTGGGCCCCGAAGTTGCTCAGCCCCCCGAACAGGCCGTGCAACAACAGAAGGGGTTCGCCGGAACCACCCGTTTCCAGGTAGTCGAACTTGCCCTCATTCTTCATCTTCAAATCCATGGAGGGGAAATTACAATTTTGACCTCACTCAAAAGAGACAAATTCTGAACGGTTGGCCGCCGGGCATAGTTTGTTCAAGTAAATAAACCTGCCATCACTACCGTCACCCTGCTTCATTATCCAGGCCTGGCCTCCCGTTTCTGGGCCCTTTCGCAGATGCAACTTGCCCAGGGGCGCCTGGCGGAGGTACCGGGCCTGACCTTCAGCCGGCTCATGGGCAGCGGCGGGGGTACCGGCTTCAGTCTCCTGCCCAATTTAGGCGTTTATGCCCTCGTAGCCCACTGGCGGGGGGCGGCCGACGCCGACCGGTTCTTCGCCGCCGACCCCTGGTACGCGGAGGCGATCGCACGTACCGACCGGCGCATCACCTTCCGCCTGGAAGCCACGATGGCTCACGGTGCCTGGGGCGGCGGCAACCCCTTCTCCCCCCGCCCCGAAGCCTACGACCCCGGAGCCCCTGTGGCCGTCATTACCCGCGCTACGATAAGGCCCCGGAAGTTGCCCGATTTCTGGCGCTACGTGCCCGCCACCAGCCGCTCGGTACAGGAGCGGGAAGAACGCTTGTTGAGCATCGGCATCGGGGAGTATCCCGTCTTCATGCAGGCTACGTTCAGCGTGTGGTCCAGCGGACGGGCCATGACCGACTTCGCCTACCGGGGAGATCACCACCGGGAAGTGGTCAGGCTTACGCGCGAGCGCAACTGGTACAAGGAGGAGCTTTTCGCCCGCTTTCGTCTCCTGCGTAGCGAGGGCAGCTGGCCCGATTTTGCCGCTCCGGAGGTGGCTACGGCGGGCCGCGCAGACGCATTCACAAACGTTAAAGATGTAACGCCGTAAAATTTATTCGGTACCTTATTGACGAAGTAAACGCCCCGAGGGTCCCCCGCCCATGCCACAATACTCCTGGAACATCACCGGCCACCAAGGCACCAGCTACACGCTCGGGCTATTTCACGGCGACAAGACCCAGCACGTGGTGCTGCACTGTAACGATAAGGTAGTACAGATCGACTTCGGGGTACGCGAATCCAAGACCTACTCCGTCTTTCTCGATCACGAGCTCTGCGAAGTCAGCATCGACCATACGGGCGGCAACCACTACGATTACAGCTGCCGCATCAACCACGAGGCACAGACCCCCCTCAACAAGCTGCGACAATCGCACCGCGAAAGTCAGACCCGGCTGGAGAAGACCCGTATGGTCGTCGCCGGCTGCGTAGTGCTGCTCGTATTCTTTTTCCTACTCGGCGGAGCCTTTTAGCGGCCCCGGCGCCATCAGGTGCTACACGGGCACTACCCGTACGATACCGGTACCCTCCACGCTTGCGTAGATGTACCCGTCGGGGCCCATGCGTACGTCGCGGACGCGGCCGAGGTTAGGGATCAGCTCCATTTCACCGACCACCTTCTTTCCGTCGAGGTTGACCAGCTTCAGGTAGCTGAACTTGAGGCTTCCGACCAGCATATCCCCGTTCCAGCCGGGGTACCGGTCGCCGGTCACGAAGGCCATACCGCTCGGCGCGATGCTGGGCACCCAGTAGTGCAGCGGTTGCTCCATGCCCGGGCGGGCCACCTCCTCGGTGATCTGGCTGCCGCTGTAGTTGATGCCGTAGGTGATCACGGGCCACCCGTAGTTTTTACCGCGCTCGATCACGTTTACCTCGTCGCCACCGCGGGGGCCGTGCTCGTTCTCCCAGATCTCGTTGGTGTTCGGGTTGACGGCCATACCCTGCGGATTGCGGTGACCGTAGGACCAGATGGCCGTCCGGGCTTCCGGATTGCCCACGAAGGGATTATCGGCGGGGATGGTACCGTCGGCGGCGATACGGTACACCTTACCCCCGTCGCGCGTAGTGTCCTGGGGGTTTTCCTCCCGGTTGCCCCGCTCCCCGATGGTGAAGTACAGCATACCGTCGTCCGGGCCCCAGACCATCCGGCTGCCGTAGTGCTGCCCCTTCTCGGTGGCCGGACCGCCATCGTAGAGGGAAGTAAAGTTCTCCAGCCGGCTGCCGTCCTCACTGAGGGTACCGCGGCCGACGGAGGTGTAGCCCTTCTCGCCGCCGTCTTCGGGCCGGCTCCAGCTGAGGTACACGTAGCGGTTATCGTCAAAGTCCTGATCCAGCAGTACGTCGAGCAGGCCACCCTGTCCGGCATCGCGGACTTCCGGCACTCCGGACACCTCCGTGGAGGCGTCGCCGTCAATAAGCAGCAGCCGCCCATCTTTCACGGTGGCCAGCATCCGGCCGTCGGGCAGCCAGGTAAATCCCCAGATGATATCCTCGAAGCTGAAAGCCGTTTCTGGCTCGACCCCGGCAGCGGTGAGCATCATGGCGGATTCGGCGGCGGCACCGCGATCGGGTGCGGTAGTAGTGTTTTCTTCGGTACTGGCGGCGGCGGGCTCGCAAGCAATGAGGACGACAGGCAGGAACAGGTAAAGGAGGTTGCGCATGGATGGGAGTTAACTAGAAAACGGGATCGCAGGTGCGCACTGCACCCGCGATCCCGCCTAAAGTAACGTCACCTCCCCCAATTGGGTTATGGAGAGTGCGGCAGTTGATGGGTCTACGGCCGTTTTACCGATTCCGTCTTGGCGAAATCGCCGGCGCGGAGGATGACCATCTTGTCTACGTCGATGTACTTTTTGAGCGCGGCGTTGACCTGCTCGGGGGTAAGTGACATCATCTGCTTCTCGAGCTTCTTGTCCCACTGCATGGTGCGGTCCAGGTAAGCATTGTTACCCAGGTCGCCGGCCATGCTGCGGTCCTGGGAGCGGCTCACGGCCTGCCCCTGTACCCAACCGCTCTTGGCGGCCGCCAGCTCCTCGGCGGTGAAGCCCTCGGTACGGGCCTTGTCGATCTCCTCGCGGAACGCTTTCTCCAGGGCCTCGCGGTTCTCGGGATTGTAGATGGCGTAGGACATGAAGCTTGCGCGCTCGTCCAGGGCGCTGGCCCCGAACTGGCTGCCGACCCCGTAGCTGAGGCCGTCCTGTTGCCGGATGCGGGTGGCCAGGCGGCTGTTAAGGAAGCCGCCCCCCAGCATGTAGTTACCCAGTACGAGGGCGGGATAGTCGGGGTGGTCCTGGCTGACGGGCAGCGTCTGTACGGCCACGAACCAGGCGTTCGCCTTGTCGGGCGTTTCGATCTTGACGGCCTCGGCCTTTACGGGCTCGTAGGTCCGGGCGATACGCTCGAAGGGAACGGGGCTGGTCCAGTCGCCGAAGTTGCGTTCAAGGGCTTCCGTAACGGCGTCCGCGTCCATATCCCCACTGGCGGAAAAGATGATATTCGCCCCGCCATATACGTCGTCGTAGTAGGCCTTCACGTCGGCTACGGTCAGGGCCTTGAGGGCCTCTACCTGCTCGTCGAAGGTGCGTACGTAAAAGGGGTGATCCTTCGGGTAGTCATTCGTCCGGCGCTGCATTTCGGTAAAGACGATGGCCTGGGGGTCGCTGCGGCTCTCTTCGATAGCGGCCAGTCCTTCCTTCTTCATCTTTGCAAACTCCTCCTCCGGGAAGGTGGGGTGGCGCATGATCTCACCCAGGAGATCGATCACGGCGGGGAGCTTTTCGTTCTCCGCCTCGATGTAGGCGATGGACATAGATTCGTCACCGGACAGGTTGACGCGGGCCTTCAGCTCGTCCAGCTTGTCCTGGATCTCCTGGCGGGAATATTTTTCGGTACCCATCATGAGCATCCGGCCGATGTAGCCGGCGGCAAAGGAGCGGCCGGTAGCGGCTTCCAGGTTGCCCAGGTTGAAGCGCAGTTGGGCGTTCACGCTGTTGCCCCGGGTCTCCTTGGGGAGGAGCATGTACTCGATATTGCCTGCCTCGCCGAGGGTGCCGGTGACTGTGCGGCTGTCGATGTTATCGTAGGAGGGGTCGAATTCCTCCCCCTCGGCAATGGCTTCGCGGCCCTCATAGCCCTCGGTGAAGGCGGTCAGGTCGTTCACCTCCGGGATGGTCGCCCGGTCGGGGGCCTGTACGGGGTAGAAGCGGCCTACCGTCCGGTTCTGGGGCTTGAAGTACTGGGTGGCGACCCGAACGACGTCGTCGAGCGTCACCTGCTCCACGCGGTCGCGGTAGATGTAGCCGAGGCGCCAGTCGCCCTGCGCGATATAGCCGCTCATCTGCAGGCCTACGCGGTTGGCATCGCGCTGTCCCAGTTCGAAGTTCTTGAGGATGCCGTCCTTGGCCCGCTTGACCTGCTCCTCGGTCGGAGGGTTCATGGCGAGGCTATCGAGGGTATTCTTCAGTTTGGTTTCCACCTCGCCCAGGTCGTTTTCCTTGAGCACGTTAGCGTTAAAGAAGGCGAATCCCGGCTCGGCGAGCGCGGGGGCAAAGCCCCACAGCATGCTGGCGTTGCCGTTCTCCACGAGAGCCTTGTACAGAATTCCGTTCGGCTCGTCGGTCAGCGTATTCATCAATACGGCTATGGCCGCGTAATCGGGGTGCGGACCGGCCGGGATGTGATAGGCGGCCTGTACCACCTGTACGTCGCCTACCCGCTTCAGTTCCACGAACCGCTCACCGTCCTGGACGGGCTCGCGGGTGTAGGTGGGATACAGGGTACGCTCGGGCCGTGGGATGCTGCCGAACTTCTCCTGCACCAGGTCGAGTACGCGGTCGGGATCGAATTTACCGGCCACCACCAGTACGGCGTTGTCGGGCTGGTAGTACTTGCGGTAGAAACCCTGGAGCCGCTCGATGGGCACGTTCTCCAGGTCGGCCTTGGAGCCGATGGTCGACTTACCGTAATTGTGCCAGAGGTAGGCGCTGCTCAGGACGCGCTCCATCAGCACGCCGCCGGGGTCGTTCTCGCCGCTTTCGAATTCGTTGCGGACGACGGTCATCTCGCTCTCCAAATCCTCCTTGGCGATAAAGGAATTGACCATACGATCCGCCTCCAGGTCGAGGGCCCACTCCAGGTTTTCGTCCGTGGCGGAAAAGGTCTCGAAGTAGTTCGTGCGGTCGTACCAGGTGGTACCGTTGGGGCGCGCACCGTGCTCGGTGAGTTCCTGCGGGATATCGGGGTGGTCGGGCGTGCCCTTGAAGACGAGGTGCTCCAGCAAGTGAGCCATGCCGGTTTCGCCGTAGGCCTCGTGGCGGCTGCCCACCTTGTAGGTGATGTTTACGGTGGCGGTCGGTACCGACTGGTCGGGGAACAGCAGCACGCTCAGGCCGTTGTCTAGGCGGTACTCGGTGACACCTTCCACGGTGGTAATTTTTTCGGGGGGGGCGGCGTCCTGTGCCTGCACTACCCCGCTGACGGGGAAGAGGCAACAAATGCAGGCCGCAAGAGAAAAGGTCCGGTTATAGCGCATATGAAGGGTTGATTAAGGGTTAGTCCAAAGGACTACATAATGTACGGAAGGATGCACGCTACTAGACCAGTGGCGGGGATTACTCTACGAAGACGTCGGATACGGGACGCAATCCGCCGCCCTAGGCCTGCGGCAGGGGATTGCGGGCGGCCTCGCCACGCGCATAAGCGCTGGGCGATACCCCGAAGAACTTTTTGAACAGCCGGCTGAAGTACTTCGGATCGCTGAACCCACAGGCGTAGGCGGCCTCGGACACCGGCACGCCGGCCTCCCGCAATTGCTGGGCGGCCCGCTTAAGCTTGTACACGTTGACGAAATCGCTGACCGACAGCCCCGTCAGCGACTTGATCTTCTTGTACAGCAGGCTCCGGCTCACGCAGAGCCCGGCGGCCAGCTGGTCGTGGCTGAAGGTGGCGTCGGTGTACTCGCTCCCGAGAATGGTGTACACCTTCTCCAAAAATTCCTCGTCGACCGGCCCGAGGTCATCCGCTGCGGGTGCGGGGGCCGGATCGGCAAGGAAGCGGCGGCGCAGCCGCTCGCGGGAAGCGATCAGCGACTCGATACGCGCCAGTAGGATACGCAGGTCGAAGGGCTTGGGCAGGTAGTCGTCCGCCCCCACGGCCAGTCCCTGCAGCTGATTCTCCACGAGCGCGCGGGCGGTGAGGAGCACGATCGGCACGTGGGAGGTTTCCAGATCACTGCGAAGGCGACGGCACAGTTCCAGACCGTCCATGTGGGGCATCATGATGTCGCTCACCAGCAGGTCCGGCGCATGCTCGCGGGCCAGGGCATAGCCTTCGCGGCCGTCGCTGGCCTGCAACACGCGGTAGCGGGGGCGGAGACTGCGTACCAGCAGTTCGCGCAGTTCGCGGTTGTCCTCCACGACCAGCACGAGCGGCTGGTCGCCCCGCTCCGGCGCGGGGGCGGGGCTATCGGTGGGTCCCTGGGCAGCTAGCAATTCCTCGCGCAGGGCGGCTACCGGCACGGTCAGGCGGCCCGGGCGGACGGTATCCGTCTCCACCACCGCATCCGGAGGAAAGGCGGACCGGGAACAGGGGAGGCTGACGGTAAAGGCCGAGCCACGCCCCGGCGCGCTCGTTGCGGAGACCGTGCCGCCTAGCAGCTCGGCGAGCTCGCGCGTCAGGGACAGGCCGATACCGGACCCCGGCAGGGTGGCATTCTCGGTGGTGGGCGACTGGTAAAAGTGCTCGAATATCTTACCCAGGTGGTCGGGTTCCATTCCCGCGCCGGTATCCACCACCCGGAAAACCGCGAGGCAGGACCGATCCACCGTTTCCTGCCGGTACGACAGGCGAATGGATCCCCCCTCCCCGGTATACTTGAAAGCGTTGGCCAGCAGATTGTACAGGATGTGTTCCACCTTGCCGGTATCCAGCCATGGGTGGGTTTCCCGGTCCGGCAGGCGAAGACGGAAGTCGATCCCCCGGTGTTCGGCCAGGTCCGTGAAGGAGGCGAACAGGTCGCGCAGGTAGGCGTTGACGTCCGTTCGGGCCGCCCGGACGCGGGTCTTCCCCTCCTCCAGCTGCCGGAAGGTCATCAGCTGATTGATCAGGTGCAGCAGCCGCTGGGCATTTCGGTTGATGACGGTGAGCGTGTGGCGGTCGTCGGCCGAGCCGGTAAAGTCGCGGAGGAGGCTGGCCACCGGATCGATGATCAGGGTGAGCGGCGTACGGAACTCGTGGGAAATATTGGTGAAGAACCGTAGCCGCAGTTCGTTAACCGCCCGTACCCGCTCGTTGAGGTCGATGAGCTGGTCGCGCTGTACGGCCAGCTCGCGCGCCTGCTGCTCGATCCGGCTCTGCCGCTCGCCAAGTTCCTGGTTGGTAGACCGCAGGTGCTCTTTCTGTCGTTCGATCTCGAGGGTCCGCTGCCGGACCTGTAGTTCCAGCCGCTGCGTTTGCCGGCGCAGGTAACGGATCCGCCACCGCACGTACCCGATGACGAGCAGCACCAGCAGGGCCACGGCGAGCAGGCGAAACGGCAGGGTCTTCCAGAAGGGCGGGTATACGATCACCCGTAGAGCGGTGGGCGTATCCTGCCACTGTCCGTCGCCGTGGGCGGCCCGCACCCGGAAGGTGTACGTTCCGCCCGACAGGTTGGTATAGCTGGCAAAGCGGCGATCCGAGGAAACCGTCACCCACTCCTGGTCAACGCCCTCCAGCCGGTAGGCAAAACGGGCCTGTTCCGGGAGGAAATAATCGAGGGAGGAAAAGCCGATCGAGAAGGCGTTATCCAGGTAGGAAAGGTGTACTTCCGTAGCTTCGGAGATCGCCCGGTCGAGCGTCACCCGCCCGTGCCGCACCTCTCCCGGCACAACGCCCTCGTTGAGTACTTCGAGCCGGGTGAGGATCGCGCGCGGCTGGTAGGGATAGGGGCGCAGCTGCTCGGGATGGAAATAGTTGAGGCCCGCCACCGTACCGAAATACAGGCGGCCATCATCGTCCCGGTGGCTCGCCGACCAGTAGAACTGATTGCTCAGCAGGCCATCGCCCACGAAGTAGTTCCTAAAGCTTTTGTGGCGGGGATCAAAGGCTGCCAGCCCATGATCGGTCCCCAGCCAGAGGCGGCCGTTGCTGTCTTCCTCGATGCTGTAGACCACGTTGTTGCAGAGCCCGTCGCCCTTGTCGAAGCGGTGGAATTGTCTGTCCGTTTCACCGTTCTCCTGGGTGTAGGCGATGCCGTGGCCGTACGTCCCCAGCCAGATACGGCCGTCGCGGGCCTGCCGCAGGGCCAGGACGTAGTCGCCGGGCAGGCTCAATGAATCGGAGGGATCGGCCCGGTAGTGCTCCAGTTCCGCGGCCTCGATCCGGGCGTCGCCGGGACCGATGGCGGTGGCGGGAAAGCGATACAGTCCCCTGCGCGTGCCTACCCAGTACCGGCCGCCGCGGTCGCGGAGGAGGCAGCCCACTTCCGACAGGATTTGCTCGCCGTCGGGGTCGGTGATAGGTGTGGTGGTACCGCTCGTTGGGTCGAACAGGTAGAGACCGCTGAGGGCGCCGACCAGCAGGAAACCCCGCGGGTCTTCCCAAAGGGAAGAAATGAATCCCGGGGCACTGGGCTCGGAAACAAACCGACTGCCGTCAGCGGCGTCCACCATGCGGTTCAGCCCGTTGCCCCAGGTGCCGATCCACAGCGTTTCGGACCGGTCGCGCAACAGGGAGGTCACGAAGTCGCCACTCAGGCTGTTGGGATCGGCGGGATCGTGGCGGTAATAGCTAACCACCCTGCTGTCCGGGTGATAGCGGTTGAGCCCGCCCCCTGCGGTACCCAGCCATAGGGTATTGCCTTCCGCCAGGATGGAGTTTACCGTAGGCGCGTTCAGTCCGGCCGCGGCCGGCGGGGCGGTGACGCCTACCGTACCGAAGCGGTGCTGGTGCAGGTTGTAGCGGTTTACCCCACCCTTCTCGGTGCCCACCCAGACGTTGCCGACGTCGTCGGCCAGCAGGGAATTGACGAAGGTGTTATTCAGCTGCGGCGTAGCGCCGGTGCGGTGGGTCACTCGTCCGAAGCTTTCGCTGCCGGGTTGGTAGGTTGCCAATCCTCCCAACGTACCCAGTAAAAGGCGGCCGTTTCCGTCGCGGGTCATGGCGGTCACCGAGTTGTGTACCAGACTACCGGGATCCGCGGGGTCATGCACAAATAGGCGTTCGGCTCCGTCGGCGGTCACCTTGCGCAGCAGCCCGTGCATGGTACCTATCCAGAGGGTGTCTGTCGTGGCGTGGAGGGAAAGCACTTCGGACGTAGGCAGGCGGTCGAGCTCACTGACCTCCGCGCGGCGGGGTTCGTTGCCGGTGCGACCGATCGTCCACAGCCCGTCGTCGGTCCCGATCCAGGCGCGCCCGTCCGATACCGGCTCAATAGCATTCACCGAGCCGCTGCCCAGGGCGTATACAGTGGGCGCGCCGCCCCCGGGCGGCACCACGAAGAGCTGACCGTCCCGCGTTCCGATGCGCATGGCGCCGGTGGCATCACCCACCACGACGGAGATGTCGCCCACCTGGAGGGCCGCGGGCAGGTCGGCGGTACTTACGAAGCGCTCGCGCCCGAGGTCGTAGAGCGCGATGCCGGCGACCGTACCGATCCACAGGGTCCCCTGCGGGTCTTCGGCGAGTGTGCGAACGAAGTTGTGCGGCAGCCCCGGTCCCTCGGACGGCTGGGCGGTGAAGGTGCGCAGCTCATAGCCGTCGTAGCGACACAGCCCGTTCCAGGTAGCGAACCACATAAAGCCACGGCTGTCGCGGTAGATGGCGTCTACGGTATTCTGGGGCAGGCCGTCGTCGGTGGTGAGGTACTCGAAGTGGTACGGGAAGTTCTGCCCCGCCGCCGAAGCGGAGAGCACTAAAAGCAGCAGCAGCCCCAGCAGACGGGGGGCGCTCACCAGCACGTGATTACGGTTCAGCATGATACGACGACTGTAAGAAACGAAGTAGTGGACAATGTATGACCGTGGGGTGGGGATTTCGGCGGCGTCCGTCTGCCCGGCACCTATTGGGTACGGGATGGATCGTTGGCTTTAGGGGGGGAAAGTTTCACACAGATCGCCTGCGGCTTACACAGAGGCGCTACGTTTCAGTACAGATGGCCACAGATCCCTGCAGTACTGATGCGGAGGCGCGCACGACTGAAAGTGGGACTGTAGAGATGAGCATGGCCTGCGGACTGTCCGCGGCATCCGTAGGACAGGTTTCACACAGATCGCCTGCGGCTAACACGGAGGCGCTACGCTTCAGCACAGATTTTCGCAGATTCCCGCAGGAATGATGCGGAGGCCCGCAAGACTGACGCGAGATTACACGGATAGGCCTGACCTGCGGTCTGTCCGCGGCACCGGCGCGCATTGCTCCGGAGGAATCAACACCCACCTAGCTACCAAAACACGCTAAGTTGTCCAAAGAGTCAGACGGGTTAGGAAGACCGCCCTTGCGAACGCCCGGGGGCCGGGCCCCTAACCGGCGTGAAAAAACCTACACTGTATGAGCCGGTGAAGGTGCCGAGTTATCGAGATGGCATTATTTGGGTACGCAGTTGATCGAAGTGGGTGTGGCTGGTGCGAGTTTGTAGGTTTTAGCCGGTTCGGGGTTTGGACACCGAGCAGGC
The DNA here is from genome assembly GCF_003390915.1 of Lewinella sp. IMCC34183. Taxonomy (GTDB): domain Bacteria; phylum Bacteroidota; class Bacteroidia; order Chitinophagales; family Saprospiraceae; genus Neolewinella. Next base: position 1,239,590 of record NZ_QMEM01000001.1, read on the forward strand.
GGGCGCACAGGCTTGATCTTTTGGTTCTTTTCCATCAAGGGAAAAGAACGGGGGGCTGGCAGTAGAACCAGTTTTACCACAGATCGCCTGCGACGACACGGAGGCGCTGCGCTTCAGCACAGACTTTCACAGATTCCCGCAGGGCTGATGCGGAGGCGCGCAGGACTGATGCAATAGCGCGTACTACTGACGCGAGATTACACGGATTAGGCCCAACCTGCGGTCTGTCCGCGGCACCGGCGCGCATTGCTCTGGAGGAATCAACACCCACCTAGCTACCAAAACACGCTAAGTTGTCCAAAGAGTCAGACGGGTTAGGAAGACCGCCCTTGCGAACGCCCGGGGGCCGGACCCCGAACCGGCGTAAAGAAACCTACACTGTATGAGCGGGTGAAGGTGCCGAGTTATCGAGATGGCATTATTTGGGTACGCAGTTGATCGAAGTGGGTGTGGCTGGTGCGAGTTTGTAGGTTTTAGCCGGTTCGGGGTTTGGACACCGAGCAGGCGGGTGCACAGGCTTGATCTTTTGGTTCTTTTCCATCAAGGGAAAAGAACGGAGGGTGGCAGTAGAACCTGTTTTACCACAGATCGCCTGCGGCGACACGGAGGCGCTGCGCTTCAGCACAGACTTTCACAGATTCCCGCAGGGCTGATGCGGAGGCGCGCAGGACTGATGCAATAGCGCGTACTACTGATGCGGGATTACACGGATAGGCCTGACCTGCGGTCTGTCCGCGGCACCGGCGCGCATTGCTCCGGAGGAATCAACACCCACCTAGCTACCAAAACACGCCAAGTTGACCAAAGAGTCAGACGGGTTAGGGAGACCGCCCTTGCGAACGCCCGGGGGCCGGGCCCCTAACCGGCGTGAAAAAACCTACACTGTATGAGCCGGTGAAGGTGCCGAGTTATCGAGATGGCATTATTTGGGTACGCAGTTGATCGAAGTGGGTGTGGCTGGTGCGAGTTTGTAGGTTTTAGCCGGTTAGGGGTTTGGACACCGAGCAGGCGGGCGCACAGGCTTGATCTTTTGGTTCTTTTCCATCAAGGGAAAAGAACGGGGGGCTGGCAGTAGAACCAGTTTTACCACAGATCGCCTGCGACGACACGGAGGCGCTGCGCTTCAGCACAGATGGCCGCAGATTCCCGCAGGATTGATGCGGGATTACACGGATTAGGTCAGACCTGCGGTCGCGCCGCGGTGCCACTACCCTCCCCTACTTGCGCCCGACTTTCCGTTACCCAGCGGTAGAAAAAGGCGCATCCGGCGGGGCGGCGGTCTTCTTCACCTGGGGCGTACGGGGAATATCCTTCCACCGGCGACCCAGGGCGAGCTCCTCCTCCGGGATGCGGTGGGCGGCGAGGGAGGCCAGCAGGTTGCGCAAACGGAACACCGACACGATCGCGATGCCCAGTCCGAACAGGACGGCCGCCTTGACAAAGATGCCATTCAGGACGGTGGTAGGATCCTCCAGTGCCGCCAGCGTATGATCGAAGAGGTAAAGCGCGAGCCCCAGCCCCATGCCCACCGCGGGCCACCGGAATGTGAGGCCGGCAAAGCCCCCATATAGCACGGCCATAATAATGCCGCCCCAGAGGGCTTCATCGCTACTATCGACGTCTCCCGAACCAAAATAGCCGAGGCCGAGCCCGTAGAGCAGACTCATTCCCATCAGAAAGTACAGTACGTAGCGTCCGTAGCGGACTTTCTTGCTCTGTTCGTTCGCCTCCAGTTTGAGGTCGTTGATGCGGACGATTTCCTTAGGATCGGTAATCTCCCGGGCGGGCCGAACGAAACCGCCATCCAGGGTATGATTGGACATGCGTGGGGTGTATACGGGTGAGTGGCATCTCCCGCATAAGCGGGACACACGGATTGAACGTCACCTAATGTAACGTATTGCCGCGATAACACGTCCGCTTATTGCCCACTGGGGCAGGTCAGTAGGCCCGGTCGAGGCTCCCTTCCATGTAATTGACGAAGGCCTTGTTCACCACCCGGAAACCGCCCGGTGTAGGGTAGTTGCCACTGAAGTACCAGTCGCCATTGTTGTTCGGGCAGGACTCGCGCAGGTCGGCGATCGTCTGGTAGATCACGTCGACGCGGGGCTTGGTACCTTTGGGGGTCATGATCTGGGCGATCTTGCGACTGACGTCTGCGTACTTAAACTGGTCGTAGAGTTCCTTGACGACGTTCTTCTGCTTGTTGTCCGGCTTCTTCAGCTCGGCGACGGCCTTTTTGTAGACCTGCTTCAGGAGCTTCTTCTTGCCCTTCTCCTCCAGCAGGGCCTCCATGGCTTTGAAGGCGACGAACTCGCCCATCTTCGACATGTCAATGCCGTAGCAGTCGGGGTAGCGGATCTGCGGCGCGCTGCTGACGATGATGATGCGCTTGGGCTTCAGGCGGCTCACGATCTTGATAATGGAATCGCGCATGGTGGTACCGCGCACGATGCTGTCGTCGAGCAGCACTAGGGTGTCCACGTTGTCGCGTACGATACCGTAGGTGACGTCGTAGACGTGGCTGACCATATCGTCGCGGCTGCTGGTATCGGCGATGAAGGTGCGGGTTTTCCCATCCTTGACGACGATCTTCTCGTTGCGGACCTGGGTTTTGAGGACCTTGCCGAAGCCGTTCTTCCCCTCCTTGCTCCGCTTCTTCATCTCCTTCTTGCGCCAGTGGCGAAGCTCGTCTTCCAGTCCTTCGATCATGCCCTGGAAGGCGGTCTCGGCGGTATTGGGGACGTAGCTGAAGACGGTGTTATCAAAGTCGTACTTGACCGCTTCGGCCACGGGGCCGGCCAGGCGGCGGCCGAGCTCCTTGCGCTCGAGGTAGATGTCGCGGTCGTTGCCGCGGCTGAAGTAGATGCGCTCGAAGGAGCAGGCGGCGCGGGGCATCTCCTTCGTGAAGCGCTCCATGCTGGTTTTGCCGCTCTTCTTGATGATGAGGGCGTGGCCCGGCTCCACCTCCTTGATCGCACCGATGGGGATGTTGAACACCGTCTGCAGGGCGGGCCGCTCGGAGGCTACGGCCACGAATTCATCGTCCTCGAACCAGAACGCGGGGCGGATGCCCGCGGGGTCGCGCATCACGAAGGCGTCGCCGTGCCCGATCATGCCGCCCATGACGTATCCGCCGTCGAATTTCTTACTGGCGCGCTTCAGCAGCCGCTGTACGTCCAGTTCCTCGGCGATGATGTCGTTGATCTCGATGTTGGTGTGGCCGTCGGGTTTGTGCCAGGTGTGGATCCGCTGCACCTCGTCGTCGAGGAAGTGGCCGATCTTCTCGAGCACGGTCACGGTATCCGACTTCTCCTTCGGATACTGCCCCAGCTCCACCAGTTCCTGGAAGAGCTCATTGACGTTGGTCAGGTTGAAGTTGCCGGCCACGATGAGGCAGCGCGTCTTCCAGTTGCTCTGCCGCAGGAAGGGGTGGCAGGTCTCGATGGCGTTGGTGGAGTGGGTACCGTAGCGGAGGTGGCCCATCATCACCTCGCCAGTGTAGGGTAGGTTTTCCTTAAGCCACTGCCCGTCGGCGAGTTGCTTGGGGGTTAGGGTATCGAAGCGGCGGTAAACGCCCGCCCAGAGGTCGTCGAGGTAATTGGAGGCGTTACTGCGTTTGCGGCTGATAAACTTCTTGCCCGGCGGGTGGTCGAGCTTGATGGTGGCCATGCCCGCGCCGTCCTGCCCGCGGTTGCGCATCTTGCGCATGAGCAGTTGCAGGCATTTGAGGCCGTGCAGGGGGGTACCGTACTTTTTATTGTAGTAATCCAGTGGCTTCTTGAGCCGGATCATCGCTAGTCCGCACTCGTGGTGGATGGCTTCACTCATATCAGGGCACCCGTTTTTGGGGACGGCGCAAAGGTACAACGCGCGAGGCGGGGCCGCAGGTGCATGGGTGCGTAACTTGGTAACGGGCGGGTGGGCTGACCCCGGGTTGAGGACCTCCGGTCCGATCAAAATGATGCGCCGAAATAGAAAGTACGACAGGCTGCCGATCACGTAACAATCGGGACGGAGGCCCTCATCCCGGCGCCAATCACGGGCTGAGGACCTCCGGTCCGATCGGATTGATGCACTGAGGTCAAAAGTCGACAGGCTGCCGCTCGTGTAACAATCGGGCCGGAGGCCCTCATCCCACTAACAACCACGGGCTGAGCCCCCCCGGTCCGATCAGAATAATGCGTTGAGAAAGAAAGTCGACAGGCTGCCGCTCGCGTAACAATCGGGCCGGAGGCCCTCATCCCGGTGCCAACCACGGGCTGAGGACCTCCGGTCCGATTTGAATGGTCCACCGAGAAAGGGAATGTGACAGCCCGCCGATCACGTGACCATCGGGCCGGAGGCCCTCATCCCGGCGGCGACCATGGGCTGAGGACCTCCGGTCCGATCAGATTGATGCAGAACGGAATTTAACAAAAAAAACAATTTGTTTTATAATTGTGGTATGGCTTCCAAAATTCCGCACGATCACCTTACGCACGCCGCCTTTCACCTCACCTATCGCCTCTTCGGCAGCGTACCCCGTCACCACCTTACGATACTCTCCGATCGCCGCAAGCGGCAGTTGGCTCGGCTGGAAGCCGAGGCACTGGACCTTCCGCCGCGACTACGCGAAGAACACCTTAAGGCCGGCGGGTGGGCTATCCAAGCCGATTATGAATACGCGATGGAAAAGGCCCTGCATGGCACCAGTAACGGGCCCTTTCTCCTGCAACGACCGTTGCTGGCTGAGCAGGTAATCAACGCTTGGCTTTACCTGCACAAGCGGAAAGAAATCTCTTTGTGGGCGGTGTGCGTCATGAGTAACCATGTCCACGTAGTGCTTTCCCTGGGGGAAGGCTTGGCCCCTGTTCCAATGGGTAGGATCGTCCGGCGTCACAAAAATTTCACCAGCCGGACCGCCAACAACTTGCTGGGCACTACTGGTCATCCGTTTTGGGCCGAAGGGTATTTCGACCGACGAATCAGGCAGGGAAAGTTTCTGCGGGTGATGTGGTACGTGCTAAACAACCCGGTAAAAGTTAAGCTGGTACCGCAATGGTCCGATTGGCCCAATACCTGGGTCCACCCTGAACTCGCCAGTATGTTCACCGGCGTGTTGACGCCAGCTGCAGAGGAGGGCAACTTGGGCTGACGGTGGTGCAGGTTTGGGCTACGGTCTTCCCCCGTCAATCAGGTGCGCTATAGGTAGCGATTAATGTAAAGGAGCTTCTGCCTCGGAAGTGCGAAATGCTATGCCGCTTGCTACGCTCGCGTAGGTGTCGGGCCGGAGGCCCTCAACCCGGGGGCGGGATCGAACCGGTGCAGTAACACCGTAAACCACGGGTTGAGGACCTCTGGTCCGACCGAGGAAATGGGGCAGTGGAACAATGATGGGTTGCCGCTCGCCGCCCGCCCACTAGCATCGGGCCGGAGGCCCTCAACCCGGGGGCGGGATCGAACCGGTGCAGTAGCACCGCAAACCACGGTTTGATGACCTCTGGTCCGATTGAGATGATGGTGTAACGAAGAAAATGACAGCTGCCCTGGCGTGGGCGTCGGGCCGGAGGCCCTCAACCCGGGGGCAACCCAAAGCTCGACTACCCCTAACTTACCCGACAATCGCTCCTCCCAAAACTACGTCGATCGTGAAACCCCTCCACTTTTGTCTCTTCCTGCTGGCCCTGCACCTGCGCCCCGCCGCCCTGCCGGCCCAATCGCCGCTCACCGATACTGTGGCCATCAACGTGGACCTGGACCAGGAACTCGGGCCCCTTGATCCCATCTGGGCGTGGTGGGGCTACGACGAGCCAAACTACTCCTACATGAAGGATGGCCGCAAATTGCTCACCGAGATCGCGCAGCTCAGTCCGGTGCCGGTGTACGTGCGCGCCCACAGCCTGCTCGTGACCGGCGAGGGCACCTACGGCCTGAAGTGGGGCAGCACCAACGCCTACACCGAGGACGCGGACGGCAACCCCGTCTACGACTGGACTCTGGTAGACAGCATCTTCGATACCTACGTGGACCGCGGCATGAAGCCCTTCGCCCAGATCGGTTTCATGCCGGAGGCGCTCTCGAGCAAGCCCGATCCCTACCGCCACTACTGGAAGCCCGGCGCAGAATACGACGAGATCTTCACCGGCTGGGCCTACCCGCCGAACGACTACGAAAAGTGGGCGGAACTCGTGTACCAGTGGGTGACCCACTGCGTGGAGCGCTACGGAAAAGAAGAGGTAGAAAGCTGGTACTGGGAGGTCTGGAACGAACCCAACATCGGCTACTGGCGCGGCACCACCGAGGAGTACATCAAGCTGTACGACTACAGCGCCGACGCCGTGAAACGCGCCCTGCCTACCGCCCGCGTCGGCGGGCCGGAGACCACGGGGCCGGGCTGGGACAAGGCCGCCGAGTTTCTACGTACCTTTTTGGACCACACCATCTCGGGCACCAACTACGCCACCGGGGAAACGGGCTCTCCGCTCGACTTCATCTCGTTCCACGCGAAGGGCAGCCCCAAGGTGGTGGAGGGACCGAACGGCGACATGGTACAGATGAATATGGGCGCCCAGCTCAACGACATCGACAAGGGCTTCGAAATCGTGGCCTCCTACCCCACCCTGAAGGAACTGCCGATCATCATCGGCGAGTCGGACCCGGAGGGCTGCGCCGCCTGCTCCGAGGCCGACTACCCCCACAACGCCTACCGCAACGGGACCATGTACGCGGCCTACACCGCCGCCTCCTTCGCCCGTAAGCACGACCTGGCGGCCCACCACGGCGTCAATCTGCTGGGGGCGGTGACCTGGGGCTTCGAGTTCGAGGAGCAGGCCTGGTACGCCGGCTTCCGCGACATGGCCACCAACGGCGTGGATAAGCCGGTACTGAACACCTTCCGCATGTTCGGGATGATGGCCCATACCCGCGTGGCGGTGGAGCAGGATGCCCTGGCCTACGACGCCCGCGCAATCGTGGAGGGCAGCGTACGGGGCGCCCGGGACGACGTCAACGCCCTGGCCAGTACGGGCAACGGCACGACTACCGTGCTGGTGTGGAACTACCACGACGACGACAACCTGGCCGTCCCGGCTACGCCGGTGCGGGTGGAGGTCGGCGGCTTCGGGGAGGACGGTCCCACGTTGCTCACCCACTACCGGGTGGATCAGGAACACAGCAACTCCTATACCCTGTTCAAGGAGATGGGCAAACCACAGCCGCCCAGCGAAGCACAGACCGCGGAACTGGAGGCGGCCGGGCAACTGGACCTGTACGGATCCCCGCAGTGGGTGGAGGTCGTTGACGGCCGGGCCACGGTGGAGCTGGTACTCCCGCGACATGGGATCTCGCTGCTGAAACTGGACCAGTGATCGTACGGTAGGCCGGGGGGATTCGACCGTGGATGGCGCGGATCTCCACCCAAATACTTCGGCCATGCAAGGTGGAGTAATTTGGCCCTTACTGTTTTCGTTCCGCTACTAAACCGTCTTCGTGCGACTTTGCTTGCTCACTTTACCGCTGCTGCTGATCCTCTCCCGGTGTAGCCGGGAGCTAATCGGCCAGTCCGTACAACCGGGTATAATCGAGGGGCAAACCTTTCGCACTACCCTGCTCATTGACGGCCACGACTACGACGGGACCATCCTGCGCAACTGCCGCTTTGAAAACATTAGCGGTGACGGACTGCAGATTCGCGACGTTGATAATCTCCGCATTGAGGACTGCGAATTTACCACGATTACGGGCGATGCTATCCGCTTCAGGAACAGCGGATCCTCCGACGGGACGCGGATCACTTACAACGTGATTCACGATATCGGGGAGAACGGCATCCTGGCACCGGAGCACCACACCAATGCGGTGATTCGGAAAAACCGGATCTACGACGTAGCCACCGACCCCACCGCAAGCCGGTTCGGGAAGCCCCACCACGGCATCTATTGGCAGGGCCCCAACGTGACGATAGCGGAGAACGTGATCTACCACGTCCGGAATAACGGTGGTAATGACATCAGTATCCGCACCTACGGCACCATCGCCCGGAATCGCCTCTCCCGCGCCGCGGACCACGCATAAGCTACTATTCCGATCACCCCGGGCACGGGGAGAGCCTGCTGATCGAGAACAATATGATCTTCGACAACGGCAAGCGGGGTATCAACCTGACGAGCGACGGTACGCCGGCCAACCACATCGGTGCGGCGCGGATCCGCTTCAATACCATCGTAAGCCACGATCGATCGCCCGTCGCCGTCGACGACCGGCTGCGGGGGCTTGCGGCCGCGTGGCTTGGCAACGTGGCGATACGGACCGACGGGGGGACCAACTACGTCTACACCACCCTGCCCTACGCCGCCGCCGGCAACGTGATCGGCGGGGGGGACATCGGCTTCGTGGACTTTGCCGGCCGGGATTTGCGCATCACGGCATCCTCCGCGGCCACCGGAGCGGCTACGGGCATCGAGGATTTCCCAACGGTAGATTTCGAAGGTGACCCGCGGGACGGCCAGCAACTGGATGCCGGAGCCGATGAACTGGAGTAACCGGCGACGCCGGCCGCCACGATTTACGACCACACCTATGGAAGCAGTCATTCAAGTTCTGATCTACCTGCACGCCTTCCTGGGGGGGCTGGGCCTGCTGACCGGCGCCGTCAGCATCGTAGCCCGCAAGGGCGGGAGGTGGCATACCCGGGCGGGCCGCGTGTTCTCCCGGAGCATGATTGGCAGTGCGTTGCTGTCGCTGGTTATCGCCCGGATGCCGGGTCACGAGAATCTCTTCCTGTTCCTAATCGGCGTATTCACGGTCTACCTGGTACTGGCAGGTAACCGCGCCCTTACCCTTCGCTACCCCCGCAAGGAGGTGGCCGACCGGGTAGACAAGGGGATCTCCGGTACCATGTTCCTGATTTCCGCCCGCACGCCCGCCAGCCAGTACGTAGGCCGCCGCGGCGGTCACGCAGGCCTTGGGGCTCAACCAGCCCGCTACGCCTGCGGCGACCGGAATTTCTAGGCGCTCGGCCAGGCTGTCCCCGTCTCGGTAGGTGGCCCACCCCCCGTCGCCGTCCTGAAATTCCGTCCACCTGGATACGAAAGAAGGGTCTACCGCCCGCCGCGCGGTGGTGAGTGCACCATAGAGAAACGTGCAGGAATCTCCGTCGCGCTGAATGCTCTGGTTGTAGGTACCACGTTCGGGAGCCCCTTGTAGTTCATGGAGCAGGCGGTCCAGCGCTGCGGATGTCACCCCACTTTCTACCAGTTGCAGAGCCACGTATCCCGTTACCCAACCGGTGCCCTCCCCGGCCGTGGTCATAAAGTCTGTCCAGCCGCCGGGGTGGTCGTTCAACCCTTCCAGCAGGAAACGGGTAGCGACCGTTTCGGCACACTCCGCTTCGTACTGGCTGTCCAGTACTAGCCCCTTGATTCTCGGAAGGTCCGCCCGGCGGCATAGCGCTTCGGTCTTCCGGAGTAAGAGGTCGATTTCGAACGCCTGGCCGGTACAGTCCTTTATCTCCCGGCGAATAAAGTCGGCCAGCTCGTGCAGGCCCAGGGTCACCGTCCGGGAGAGGGCATCCTCGTACCGGTGGATGGCAGCATCGATCATACGGTGGGCGATGCCACTGGTATACAAGACGCTGTGCCATTCGGCGGGCGTCACCTCCTGGAGTAATCCTTCCTGCTGGAGGTAGATACGTACCCAATCCTGCGCCTGGGTCCACTGGCCGGCGGCCAGATCCTTACCGAAGTCCCCGAGGTCGTCCCGGTACTGAAAAGCCAGGTGGATGTCGCGGATGCATTCCAGGAGGGGAAGCGAGGGCTCCCGCCGATCGTCCAGGCAGTCGAGGGCGTGGATGGTGGCGTAACAGAGCGCGGACTTACCTTCCGCCAGCTCCAGGAACAAGGCATCGGTGAAGCCCGGCCGGATCTGGGAGATTCTTTTCTCCTGCGCTCCGGCGCGATAAAATTGTTGCTTGCAGTCGCCGAACCGGGTCCAGAAGGGGGAATTGGGCGGAAAGCTCCTGCCCAGGTTACTGACTGCCTGTTCGAAGTAGGTGAGCCGCTTGAGGAGCATCCGCTTCTCTTCCTCGTGCAGTTCTTTTTCGTCCATCACCGTATCCACGCTCAAGTAGAACTGGAAGTAGAGGTAACCCACTCCGGCGATGGTGGCCAGCGATTCTCTGGAGAGCCGCGAGTAAGCGGGGGCGAAGAAGTCGACCAGGCGAACGTAAAACTGTTGGCGGTTCAGGGTTTCGGCGGGGAAGTCCGTCCGCTGCATACCCGTCCGGTTCGCACACGTGAAGTAGGCGTCGAAGTAGCTCATCGGTCAGCGTTTGGGAAGGGACCTACTTGGTTTCGTCGAAGTAGTTACCGAAGTAGTCGGCCCGGTTGAAATTGTCGATCACCGCCTGCTCTACCGGGGTAGCGGCCACGACGGGGTGGCGGTCCCACCACTTGGCTCGGTATTTTTTGCGGGAGACTTCCTTGAGGTCCGCAAAATTCAGGCCCGCCACGGCATCCACAGTGCCGCTCATGGTTTTGGGCGAAAAATTCAGGAAGAGTGATTTGACCTCCACCGCGTAAGTGGCTCCGTCGGCATGGTAAGGGAAGGTGGTCTGCGTGGTCATGGACTGGATGAGCGCGTCGCCCGCGTTGGCCGTACGGAAGCGGATGGACGCCGTCAGGCCCGCAGGGCCGAACACCCCCCGTTGGGGTTGGCTGATGTTCAGGTGGGTCAGGGTGTAGTCGGCCTGCAACAGCGTAGCCGTTTTCTTGAAGATGTAGAGTCGGGCACCAATCACTCCGTCGGCGCTTTCGTCGGTGGGGAAGGCATCGATCAGGATCACCTCTCCGCTTTCCTTCTGAATGCGACCGGCGATGCGATAGTCGTAGAGCCGGTAGGTGGCCGGGTTGAGCGGAATGGTAAATTTCGCCGGATCGTAGGCGTCGTTATGCACCTTCCACCCGCGGGTGAAGTACGACTGGTTTTCGAAGAGCAAGCGGTCTGGAATCGGGTTTACGGCGTAGCGGCCGGTCTTCACTTTCCAGTCGGCGATGCCCTGATTAGAGTACTTGAGGTCGACGAAGTATTCGAAGAGTTCGGAATACTCCTCGTTCATCCGTGTAGTCTGGCGATAAAAGCCCTCGCCCCGGTAGAAGCGGTCCGCCCGGCCGGCGAGCCTGGCGTAAGCGGCTTCAACGAGTTTGAGCGCCTCGGTGCCGTCGACGACCACCTCCGGAAGTTCGTGTACTTCGGCGGCGAGGCGGAGATCGGACCTGCCTTCGCCGACCGTGGTTTCCAGGGTGCGATACATGATGTGATCAACCCGGATCGCGGGCGATACCACCGGTGAGGTCAGGACGTAATCGCCCTCTGCGCTGGTCACCGTACCGCCGTAGGTGCAGCGGCCGCAGTACACCGTAGCGTAGGCGATGCCCTCGCCAGTTGCCGTATCGGTAATTTTACCAGCGATGACGTTGGTGCTGTCTTTGCCCGTATCCTGCCCAAAGGCCAGGAGGGGGAACGCAAGCAGAAAAAGCAGGTGTTTCAAACCGGAAGATTCAATGGGTAAACGTTGGTGGTGTGCTTCTACCGTTAAAGATGCCGTCAAACGTGCAGCGGGTCAATGACAGTTTTTCCCGTTTTGACCCGCGCCAAACTACCGGGTTTGTTCCTCGTACGTCTGTTATCGATTGAACATCAAATCATTAGGCTGGTAAAAGCCGGTGTTGTACGTATCTTCCCTACGTATTTGTAGTGCTTTCCCTTATTCCGCCGCCCCTTTAGGGCCCGGATTCACCGCCTTCAACCCATTGGATAGTCAAGCGCCCATGAAAGAATTAGTAATACTACAGCGGGCCCTTTACCGAGATAACCTTCCCCTGGATACGCGCAACAAACTGAATCAGCGTGCACTCCAGCTGGCGGAGTACCTCCGCACCGCTAAGGATCCCACCGACGAAGGCGCTGCCCAAACCCTGGGCGTCGACCGCACGGGGACCCACTACCGAAAGATCCGACAACGGCTAAAGAACGGCCTCATCAATGGGCTGATGGTGGCCACTGCACAACCGCGTGGAGAGGGTCGGCCAGCGGAACAGCAACGGGCGGAAGCTTAGAAGTATTACTACCTGGCCATCTCGCCCCGATTGCAGCATTATTCCGGGCTAGTGGATCAATACCTCCGCGAGGCCATCAAGCAGGCTGAGCAGGCTCACCTACCGCAAGTCGTCATGCTTGCGGCCCGAATCCTTCGGCGGCGCAGTACGGAACCGGCAGCATCGGGTAGCGACTACGCGTATTATACCAAGGTCTACCGGCAAGCCAAATCCCTTTACCTGGCTATAACCAATATGCAAGACAAGCTTTGGGAGGTAAAAAGAATGCGCATCGACGAACCAGACAAACAATGCTTACTTGCCTATATCGACGATGCACTCGAAAATGTGCCGACTGCGGCGGACCCGGACTCGAGGGGCACCTGACGTACACCGCCGCCTACTTACGCGCCGTACGCTGCAACACCCAGGGGGCATACGCCAAGACTCTGCAGTTGGCCGAGCGCCTGGCAAAATTACCGCCACCAGTAACCCAGAGCGCAACCGATGCCTACACGGACTTCCTCGGGCAAGCCGCCGTGGCGCACCTTCACCTACATCACTTCCGGGAAGTAGAAAAAGTGGCGAACGCAATGGAGGCGCTGATGCTGGGCAACCCCACTACTCGTGACCAGGTCCGGCAACTGCGCATCTTCAACGAATTTCACGCCCAACGCTATACGGAGGCCGGTAAACTTCTTGCGGAAATCCCCGAATCGGAACTCCTGGCCCTCCCCCCCCGGGCACGGGAACGCCACGATATTTTTCGTGGCTACCTGCAGCTGCTGAGCCGGTTGGTAAGCCCGGCGCCGGCACCGGACACCGGCGCTCCGGCCTTTCGGATGGCTAAGTTCCTGAATACCTTTACCGAGGCAAACAAGGACAAGGCACACCTGAACGTACACCTCATCATCATCTCCCTAGTGGACGCCTACCTGGGTTCAAGCGGAGGGCATGCATTAAGCCCGGAAGCCATTGAGCGGTACGTCTATCGGTACCTCAGGGAAGACGATAGCCAGCGAACCAAATTATTTCTCAAGGCGCTGCTTAATTTGTATCGTCAGGGACCGGAAAGCGGATCGTCAGGCGACAAATACTTTCGGGAGTTGCGGTTACTGCCCGTGAATACCTTCCGCTTTCCGGATACGGAAATCATCCCCTACGAAAGACTATGGAAGCTGTTGCCCCCCGCCCTGCATTGGATTGATCAAAGGAGTGTAGTCCATCCAAGTACCGTGCCCCCACTCCCTACAGGTGTGCAACGCTGCCTTTAACAGCGTAATTCGAGGTCTGGGCCTTGTTTTCAGGTGCGCGAGCCAAACCTGATAGTACCGTACCATCGCACCAAACCAGTCGTTGGCGGGGGGGGTATCCGGGTTGTTAATTTTTACTTGCCCGGAACCAGTAGCTAACCCGGTGCGGCCGGGGAAAGAATAGTATCCTACTAGGTAGTCTTGCGGAAGAAGTGGCTCACCAGGCTGATCACCAGCAGGACCAGGAAGATGTAGAAAAGGATCTTGGCAATCTCAGCGAAGGCCACGGCGATGCCGGCGAACCCGAGGAAAGCCATAACCAGCGTAAGGACGAGAAAGATGATGGCGTAGCGTAGCATGGTGATTGTGTTTGGGACTACAACACGACCCGCCGGCCGATGTTGGGGCCACGTGTGTGGCAGTCCTCGCCGTCTACCGGCCGGTGAGCGGGTGCCCGGCCGGCCCGTATGAAAGTAGTATTCACCGGGCATACGTTAGCAATCGAAGATGTCCTATCACGAGCTGTAAATGATTGAGGGCAATACTATTACACATGTCGGATTTTTGCAAAAACTTTAGACCTAACAGGGTATTGCCCAAACCCACCGGGAGTGTACCCGATTTAGGGCACATCCATACATATTATTAACTGGCTATGTAACGCGAAGGCCATCATGGTAAAGAAACTTCCCGCCCCGCTTTGCACCCCAGCCGGAGCCATCGTAGCCGCCGGCCGCTGTCGTTCACTATTCTAGGATTCGGTAGGCGCGAGAAAATACCGAATAGTGACAACCCACCACCGGCCTTTTGGCTTTCACTAACCCACTCCAAAAAGACGCTATATGCAGACCTTAGCAAATCCAGACAACCTCACCCAGTGCCCCTTCCGCGGCAACCGCGTAGGCGGAGCCATGGGTACCGCTCCACAAACTAACGACTGGTGGCCGAACCGCCTCCAGGTCGAGCTGCTCCACCAGGACCTCCCCCAGGCCAACCCCCTCAGCGACGAAGATTATAAAAAGGCCTTTCTGAGCCTGGACTTTCAGCAGCTCAAGGCCGACATCAAGGAGATGCTGACCACCTCCCAGGAGTGGTGGCCCGCCGACTACGGCAACTACGGCCCGCAGGTGATCCGTACCGCCTGGCACTCGGCCGGTACCTACCGCATCGCCGATGGCCGCGGGGGCGCCGCCCAGGCCATGCAGCGCTTCGCGCCCATCAACAGCTGGTGGGACAACGGCAACACCGACAAGACGCGCCGCCTGCTGTGGCCCATCAAGCAGAAGTACGGCGCCTCCCTCAGCTGGGCGGACCTCATCATCCTGGCGGGCAACTGCTCGCTGGAGATCATGGGCTTCCCCACCTTCGGCTACGGCGGCGGTCGCCGCGACGCCTGGGAACCCGACATGAGCACCTACTGGGGTCCGGAATTCTGGATGGGTAAACCCTACGATGAGAACATGGCCGGACAGACCCGCCCCGGCCACCCCGAAGAAATGGTCAACCGCGGGCTGCGCTGGATGGGCACCGTGAAGGAAGAGGTCCACGACCTCGAGGCCCCGCTTGCGGCCACCCACCAGTCGCTGATCTACGTGAACCCCGAAGGACCGGGAGGAAATATGGACCCGTTGGATTCGGCCCGCGATATCCGCGAATCCTTCAAGCGCATGGCCATGAACGACGAGGAAACCGTCGCGCTGGTCGCCGGTGGCCACGCCTTCGGCAAGAGCCACGGTATGGTCGACTCCGATAAGATCGGTGCCGCCCCCGAGGGTGCGCCCATCCAGGCCCAGGGCTTTGGCTGGCATAACCCCGTCGGCAACGGCAACGGTAAGGATACCATGACCAACGGCATCGAAGGCTCCTGGACGCCCAACCCGACGCAGTGGGACAACACCTACCTCCAGAATCTGCTGCGCTTCGAGTGGAAGCAGGTGAAGAGCCCCTCCGGTGCCGGACAGTGGACGCCCGTCGACCCCGACGCCCCCAAGACGCCCGACGCCCACATCGACGGTCAGATGAATGACCTGATGATGATGACCTCGGACATCGCCCTCAAGAAGGACCCCGCCTACCGAGAGATCTGTGAAAAGTTCCTCAACGACTTCGACTACTTCACCGACGCCTTCTCCCGCGCCTGGTACAAGCTCGTGCACCGCGATATGGGACCTAAGGACCGCTACCTCGGCCCCGAAGTAGCGGAAGAGGACCTCATGTGGCAAGACCCCGTACCGAAGCGCGACCACGAAGTGATCAACGACGCGCAAATCGCCGACCTCAAAAAGCGTATCCTCGACAGCGGCCTCAGCGTCTCCGCGCTGGTGAACGCCGCCTGGTCGGCCGCCGCCATCTACCGCGACACCGACAAGCGCGGCGGTGCCAACGGCGCCCGGATCGCCCTGGAGCCCCAGAATAACTGGGAGCTCAACCGCCCCGAGGAACTGAATCGCGTGCTCAGCAGCCTGCGCAACATCTGCAACAACTTCAATAACGCACAGTCCGGTAACGTACGCACCAGCCTGGCCGACCTGGTCGTCCTCGGCGGCTGCGCCGCCGTGGAGCAGGCCGCCCGCGACGCCGGCGTCGACATTGAAGTGCCCTTCACTCCCGGTCGCATGGACACCACCGCCGAACTTACCGACGTGGAGAGCTTCGAGTGGCTGAAGCCCGTTTCCGACGGCTTCAAGAACTACCACAACGACAAGGTGGGCTACCGCGTGCAGCCCGAGCGGATCTTCCTCGACCGCGCCCAACTGCTTACCCTGACCGCCCCCGAATGGGTGGCCATCACCGGTGGACTGCGGGTGCTCGACCAGAACTTCGACCACTCCAAGCACGGGCTGTTTACCGACCGGCCCGGACAATTGACCAACGACTTCTTCCGCGTACTCACCAGTATGGACTACAAGTGGGAACCCACCGACGAGAAGGAGATGATCTTCAATATCGTCGACCGCAAGAGCGGCGAGACGAAGTACACCGCCACCCGCTGCGACCTCATCTTCGGCTCGAACGTGCAACTGCGCAACATCGCCGAGGTGTACGCCGCCAACGACGGCCACGAGCGCCTGGTGCGCGACTTCGTGAAGGTGTGGGACAAGGTCATGATGCTCGACCGCTACGACGTCAAAGACAACTAGCCCCCATTTCCGGGAGCAGGTTTACCGTACGGGGGCCGGCGCGAAGACTCGCGTCGGCCCCCGCTACATCGGGCCGGGAGCCCGGGGAAACAAGAAACTTCTGTATTTTTGTGCTTTGGAAAGTTTTGCGGGTCGCAGGTGATTGTTTAGCTGCCCCCGCCTGGCCACCCGGTGGGCTTCCATTGGCATACGGCACAGCGTTTACACCCTTAGACATCCTCACACACTGCTTTACACACACTAATTCGGCCTTTATGAACAAGATAACCCTGGTCCTCAACGCCGGGAGGAGCGGTAGCACCTATCTGGAACACCTGTTGCGCACCAGCTTTGCCCGGGACTGCTACATCGCCCACGAGGACATCCCCGTACAGGTTTCCAAGCCCAAGCTGTACAACCGGGCCTATACGGCGGAACGGCGGGAAGAGGTTCTGGCCGACAAGTCCCTGCGTGCCGTGCTGTCCCGCTGGGAGGCGGAACTCAAGAAGCACCCCGTAATTGAAACCGGCTGGACGTCCTACCACCTCTGCCCGGTACTGCTGGAGATTTTCGGCGAACAGTTACAGATCATCGTGATGCACCGCGACCCGGTAAGTTTCGCGTTCTCCCGCGCCAACATGGGCAACTACCACCCCCATACCTTTTACGATAGCGCCCACGAGGTATCGCCCTTCGATGCCTTCAGCATCGCCCCCCAGAAACGCGGCCAGTGGGCCGAGATGAATCACTTCGAGCGCTGCATGTACTGGTGGTGGGTCATCTACCAGGAGGGCCTGGAGTTCCTGGAGAAGCACCCCGAGGTGCCCCACAAGATCGTCAAGTCCAAAGAAATCTTTTCCCTGGAACGCCTCGACGAGGTGCTCGCCTTCATGCAACTCGACCCCGCCAAGCTCAAGACCACCGAGGTGGAGCAGAACCCGCTGGCCCAGTTCATGCGGGAAACCTTCCCCGTAGGCGAGGAATGGCGGAACTACGAGAAGCACCCGGACATCCTCGCCTTTGCCGAAGAACTCGGAGGCTACCGCCACTCTACTCCCCAGCTCGAAAAGACGGCCCAGAAGTACAAGTTGCCCGATGGCCTCGGCCCCCTGGTACGGAACCGCATCCACTACTGGAAACTGAAGGCACAGGTGCGCCGCCTGCTGAAGCCCCAGTAGCCGATGCGGATCGCCACCTGCCAGTTTGATGCTGACCTGGGGCAGGTCCCGGCCAACCTGCGCCGGGTAGCCGACCGCCTGGCCGCCCTGCGTCCCGGGGAAACAGACGTTCTGGTCTTTCCCGAAATGTGCGATACCGGTTACGGGATGGCCGCCATCGTGGAGCACGCCGTCGCCTGGGAAGCCAACCACCTCGACCGTATACGGACCCTGGCCCGCGAGCTGCGTACGGCCGTAGTGATCGGAGTGAGCGAACGCGTGGGTGAGGTAATCTACAACACCACCGCAATCATCGGTACGGACGGCTCACTACGCTATGCCTACCGCAAGACCCACCTCGTGTCCATCCGGCCCATGGAAGAGCACCTCCACCTTACGCCGGGCGATGCGTTGGGCTACTTCGGGCTGTCGGGCCTGCGGGCCGGGGTAATGACCTGTTACGAGCTGCGCTTCCCGGAGGTGGCACGGACCCTCACGCTGCGGGGCATACAGGTGCTTTTCGTACCCGCCGCCTGGCCCCTGAGCCGCGTGGATCACCTGACCACCCTGCTCCGGGCCCGCGCCATCGAGAACCAGATTTTCGTGGTCTCTTCCTGCCGGGTCGGTACGGACGCGGGCACGCAATTCTCGGGGCACAGCCTCATCATCGACCCCACCGGGCGGGTTCTGGCCGAAGGTTCCGCCACCGGGGAAGACCTGCTGCAGGCCGACATCGACCTGGCCGACATCGATCGCGCCCGCGCCCACATCGGGGCACTCGGCGAGCGGCGGCCCGAGCTGTACAGCTCGGACCGCAAAGGCCCGGTAGAACTCTAGCTTGAGGTGCACCTTAGTAACGAGATCTGTTGTCTCAATAAACAATCCTCATGCGTGGAGCGGTCCCGTTTGCTCTCATACTCGCAGTGTCGGGGATTGGAGCTCAATCGGGTTCATCGGTAGAACTATCCGGTGAATTACTGTCCAGTTTTCCCACCCTCGATTGTAATGGAGGCGAACTTGACGAGTACAACTTCTTCCTTTACCGGGAGGATCAGGACATTCCCGATTTGAACTGGAACCTTAGTTTAGCCTACAATCAGCGGCTGGGAAAGTCTTACGTAGTACGGGCCGGCATTCAGTTGGCCAGTTTGGGTTATCGCCAAAAGACGCGGACCGACGTGTATTGGAACTCCGAATTTGCTACTGGGGTGTTGATCCCTAATCCCGGCCTACCCCACGAATACACGCCGCGGGTAAACCACCATTTCTTGGAAATTCCTATCGGCCTACGAAGAGAGTTCGGTACCGGCCGATGGCAACCCTTCGTCGCGGCGGACCTGCTACCAGGTTTGTATCTTATCACCCGTTACCGGACTACGGGGGACGAGGAAATTGTCATCCGCCGCGAAGACAACTGCCCCGAGCGATTCAATGCTTACAGTCTTTCCGGACAGCTGTCCGTGGGCATTAACTACCGCCTCGGAGAAGAATGGCAGTTGTTTGGCCAACCTACCTTTCGATACCAGATCGTTCCGATGCAGCATGAAACGCTGAAAGAACGGCTGTACGCCGGCGGTATGCGATTCGGTATCCGAAGAATGATTTAGGGCGGAGGACTGATCTTTGGTCAATTTTATTGGTCGCCCGGTACTATCCGCCACCGGGTGAGAGCGTGGCGTATCAACCCAAACATGCTAGGATTCTACACGTCCGCATTGACCCGGTTACGATGGGTATGGGGATGCCCCGCCATAAACATCCGCAGTCGACCCATTTCTTGGAGGTTACCCGGCACGTTATATGACGCCCCTGACCTTGGCCCCAGACTGGACCCCGATCATTCATCACGTCGGATTCTTTGTCGCCCAGCACCACGGCTTCTACCGAACGAGGACCTGGAAGTAAAACGCGTCGATCCGGACGGGAGTATCCTGCCGCGGGGGTCGGAAGAGGAAGAGGATTTGCTGCGGGCGGACGTCGACCTGGAAGCCATCGACCGCTCCCGGGCGTGGATCGGGGCGCTTTACGAGCCGTCGGCGGGGCCGCAGGTGCTTCGGGAGCATGGCACAAAAAAGGCCCGGGTGGGTAACCCGGGCCAAAAACCTATCGAAGATGATTATTCTTAAGTTCAATTCTTGGTCACCGGCGCAGCTACGGTCCGGTGAATACTGGAATAACGCACGATAGGTCAAATCTCTCTCATCTCTCTAAACCTTAAGAAACTGTGCCCGCGGTTGCGACGAACCGGGTAACCGCGTTGTGACAGCAATAAAGCGCACCGGACTACCAAAAGCGTACTAAAGCGTACCGCTTTGTTCTGAAACATATGTATTTTGTTCTAAAGCCAGGGGTGCCTTACTCTTCCGGACAGCCCGGCACCCGCGCGCCGCCGCCCCAAACATCGCCCGCCGCCCGCCGTTCTTCCGACGAACCCAAACCGACACGATGACGCCCCTGACCCTTGCCCTCGACTGGACCCCGAACATTAACCACATCGGCTTCTACGTAGCCATGGCGCAGGGCTACTACCGCGACCACGATCTCGAGGTGACGCTGGCCGACCCCGCCGCCGACGGCTACGCCACCACCCCGGCCAAGCGCGTGGAACTCGGCCGGGCCGACCTGGCGCTGTGCCCGATGGAGAGCGTCATCAGCTACCGCACCAAGGCCGAGCCCTTCCCCCTGCTGGCGATCGCTGCCCTGCTGCAGGAGGACCTGAGCGCCATCGCCGTACGCGCGGACAGCGACATCCGGTCGCCGCGCGACCTGGCGGGGCGCTCCTACGCCTCCTACCGGGCGCGCTACGAAGACGCGATCGTGCAGGAGATGATCCGCGCCGATGGCGGCGACGGCGACCTGCAACCGGCCTACCCGGAGAAGCTCGGCATCTGGGAGACGCTGGTCAACGGCACCCACGACGCCACCTGGATCTTCCAGAACTGGGAGGGCGTGGCCGCCGAAGGGCAGGGGGTGGAGCTGCGCACCTTCGCGCTCCGGGACTCCGCCATCCCCTACGGCTACTCGCCCGTGATCGCGGCCGGGCAGCCCGCAGTGGAGCGCGACCGGGACACCTACGTAGCCTTCCTGGAGGCCACCAAACGGGGGTACCTCTTCACGGAGGAAAACCCCGGCGAGGCGCTGTCGCTGCTGGAACCGGCGATCCCGGCCGCGGACCGCAACATCAACCTCAAGCAGGCCCTCAACCGCACCCGCCCCTACCTGGGCGACCCCGATACCTGGGGCCGGATGGACGCCGACCGGGTCAACGCCTTCCTGGACTGGATCACCGCGCGCGGCCTGGAACCCCGCCGGCTGCGGGCGGACGAAGTGTATACGAACGCCCTGCTGCGGTAGCCGTGCGGCACGCGGGTAATTTATTACCTTGGTCATTCTTGTCAACCTGACATTTCCCGATGACCCGCACCCGTTTTTTCCGCTTCCACCCTACCCTTTTGTTGCTCCTGGCCCTCCTTTCCGCCTGCGGCGGTGGGGCCGACCCGGCAGGCGCGGACCTGGAGGCCCTGGATGCCTACTTCACGCCCGCGGACAGCACGGGCACCGAGGGTACCGGGCTGGTGATGGATACGATCGCCGGTCCGGAGCTCGTGCCCAGTCCCGCCTGCCTGGCCGCGCTGCCGACGGGCGAGGTATTCGTGGGCGTAGACAAGATGGGCTCCCTCGGCAAGGAGCCGGGGGCGGGCAGCATCGTGCGGCTGGTGGACGCCGACCAAGACGGCACCTACGAGTCGCACACGGAATTCGCCGCCGTGGACAACCCCCGGGGCATCATGCCGGTGGGCGATAAGGTGTACGTGCTGCACACCCGCTTCGAGGAGGGGGCCGAGGTGGCCAGCACCATGGACCTGGTCGTATTCGAGGACGCCGACGGCGACGGCGTGGCCGACGGACCCTCCGAGCCCCTCATCGAGAACATCAGCTCCCCCGCCCCGCTGCAGGACCGCGGCACCGACCACGCCACCAACGGCATCCGCATGGGCATCGACGGCTGGATCTACGTGGCCGTCGGCGACTTCGGCTTCCACAACGCCACCGACCGCGACGGCACGCAACTGACGATGCTGGGCGGCGGCATCGTGCGGGTGCGGCCCGACGGCACCGGAATGGAGGTGTACACACACGGTACCCGCAACATCTACGACGTGGCTATCGACCCCTTCATGAACGTCTATACCCGCGGCAACACCAACGACGGCGGCGGCTGGAACGTCCGCTTCATCCACCACCTGCAGAGCGGCGAGCTGGGCTACCCCACCCTGTTCAAGCACTTCACCGACGAGATCATTCCCGCCCTGGTCGACGTGGGCGGCGGCTCCGGCGTCGGCAGCTACTTCATGGACGACGACCGCTGGCCCGCCCGCTACAATCACGTGCCGATGATGGCCGACTGGGGCCGCAACCAGCTCTACATCCACCGCGTCGAGCGCGACGGGCCCACCTTCACGCAGGCGGAGGAGGAATTCATCGCCCTGCCCCAGATCACCGACGTGGACCTCGACGGCTCCGGCCGCATGTTCCTCGCCGCCTGGGACGGCGCCGGCTACCGGGGCAGTCCGGACCGGGGCTTCGTCGTGCGGGTGGTGCCCGAGGGCTGGTCGTACGCACCGTTCCCCGACCTGACCGAAGCCACCGTGGCGGAGCTCGGCGAGCTGCTCGCGGCCCCCAACGCGGTGGCCCGCTTCCACGCCTCCCAGGAACTGCTGACGCGCCCCGCCGCGGAGGCCGCCGCGGCGGCCTGGACCGTAGCGAACGACCCGGCCCGGCCCCTGGAAGCCCGCGTGGCCGGGGTGTACACCTACGCCCAGCTCAGCTGCGCGGACGGCGTGGAGAAACTGACCGAACTGAGCCGCGAGGCCCGCATGCGCGAGTTCGCCCTCCGGGCTCTGGCCGACCGGAAGGAATGCCTGGAGGCGGTGCCGCTCGCGCCCTTCCTGCAGGCCGTGAACGACCCCAATCCGCGGGTACGGGCGGCCGCCGTCGTGGCCCTGGGCCGGATCGGCGACCCCGCCGCCGCGGAGACGCTCCTCACCGTAGAGGTACCCGCCTCGGCCGAAGCCCCGGAGGGTGACGAAGAAGGTCCCCACGCCACCCCCAATGCGGAGATCGTGCTGCCCCACCTGGCCGTGCGCGCCCTGGTGGCGCTGGAGGCGGTCGGTCCGGCCGTGGACGCCATCGCCACCAACCCCGACCTGGCCCTCTGGACGCTGCGCTACCTGCACGACGTCGAGGCCGTGGAGGGCCTCATCGCCGCCTACGAAACCACCGACGACCGCGCCGTGCAGGACGGGATCCTGGCCACCCTGGCCCGCCTCTACCACACCGAAGCGCCCTACGCCGGCGACTGGTGGTGGAGCACCCGCCCCGATACCCACGGCCCCTACTACAAGGCCGTCGACTGGCGGGGTAGCGGGCGGATCCGCGACTTCCTGCTGGAGGCAGCCGGAAGCGACGATGGGCGGCGCGGCGCCCTGTTTGCCCGGCTGAACGAACGGAACCGCCTGGACCTGCCCCAACTCGGCACGGTGGAGGAGCAGCAGCTCGCCGAAAACAGCGACGTGGACCTCGCCGCCATCACCCAGGGGACGGGCGAGGTGGGCAAGGCCTCCATCGAGGACGTCATCCTGGCCATGGCCGAGCACGCGGGCGACCCCGCCCGGGGCAAGGAACTCTTCACCGAGCAGGGCTGCATCGCCTGCCACGCCGTGGACAAGGGCGACGCCATGAAGGGCCCCTTCATGGGCCAGATCGGCTCCATCATGACCCGCGACCAGATCACCGAATCCATCCTCAAGCCGAACGCCTCCATCTCCCAGGGCTTCTCCTCCTACCTCATCGAAACGGGCGACAACGCCTACGTCGGCTTCGTCACCGCCGAGTCGGCCGAGGCCCTGACCCTCCGCGACATCGGCGGAAAGAGCACGACCCTCCAGAAGCAATCCATCACCAACCGCGAGGAACTGCCCACCTCCATGATGCCGGAGGGGCTGGTCAACGCGCTGAGTATGGAAGAACTGGCCTCCCTGGTTACCTTCCTGGAGGCCCAGAAGTGAGGGAGGGGAGGTCGCAAAGGTTAACCGCAGAGGCACCGAGTACCGCTGAGGTGCGCAAAGCAGGTGCATCATTTCCTCCGCGAACCTTCGCGTCCCTCCGTTCCTCCGCGGTAAACCTCCTTTACCTCAACTTTCCTCCTATTCTCCTTGCTATGCGCTACCTCCTCCTACTCCTCCTTTCCCTCCCCCTCACCGCCCAGCGCACCTCCTTCACCCCCGGCGGCCAGTGGCTCGATACCGACGGCAACCACATCGACGCCCACGGCGGCAACATCATCTACGTCGACAGCCTGGAGACCTACTACTGGTACGGGGAGCACTACGCCCAACCCCGCGGCGCGGCCTGCTACTCCAGCCAGGACCTCTACAACTGGACCTTCGAGGGCGTGGTGATCGAGAAGGGCGACATCGAGGTCTTCGAGCGGCCCAAGGTGATCTACGACCAGGCCAACGACCGCTACGTGATGTGGTTCCACTACGACGGCGACCGCTACTCCATCGCCGAGCTGGGCGTGGCGGTGAGCGACTCCCCCACCGGCCCCTTCGAGCTGGTGGACCACTACCGCCCCAACGGCCACGAATCCCGCGACATCGGTCTCTACTTCGAGCCCGATACCAGGCGGGCCTACATCGGCTACGCGGCCGACCACGTCAACCGCACCGTCCGCATGGTGGAGCTCTCGGAGGACTACCTCAGCGTCACCGAGAACGACGTCGACATCGAGGCCCACTGCGAGGGCCCCGGCATCCTGAAGCGGAACGGCACCTTCTACCTCCTCACCAGCCAGTGCTCCGGCTGGACGCCCAACCCCGCCACCTACTACACCGCCACCGACAGCGTCATGGGCCCCTACACCGAGCGTGGCCACCCCTTCGTCGGCGACGCCGGCAACAACAGCTTCAACTCCCAGCCCTGCTTCATCTTCAAGATCCCCGGCTACCGCAATGCCTACCTTTACATGGGCGACCGCTGGAACGGCCGCGGCCGCACGGAGTCGGAGTACGTCTGGCTGCCCATCACGATCACCGAGGACGGCGAGATGGAGCTGCACTGGCTTGCGGAGTGGGATTTGAGTTTGTTTACGCCGGCGCGGGGGCGATAGCTAGGCGGCGGGGACGCGGGTGCAGGGGGGGCCGTGAGTCCCGTGAGTCTGGGTGCGGGGGCTCGTAGCTGGCGTGTTACGTTGTTGTCGATTGCGTGATTGCAAATTTCCGGGCGCACAATCACGTCAACCGGCGCTATCATATCACCATACGTGGAGCCAGGTGAGGGGGTGTTGGAGACCGTTGCAAAAAGTGTGTCACGATAAGAACCAATACTTTTCGTAACACAACTACAAGCAAATGGAAAACCAAGAGTTTGACGTGGAAGCCTTCCGCGAGGAAGCGATTAAGAAACTGCAGGCTGGTGAAGGGCTGCTGGGTGAGAACGGAGCGTTCACGCCCTTACTAAAGTCCTTTCTGGAGCAGGCACTGGAAGGGGAACTCGACGCCCACATTGCCGAAGAAGACGGACCAAATCGGAAAAACGGGCGCGGTAAGAAGCGGGTACGTACTTCGCTGGGCGAGGTAGAGATCTCTACACCCCGGGACCGGAATGGCAGCTTCCAGCCCAAAGTCATTGGCAAGCGCCAGAAGCACCTGCCCAAGGACCTGGAAAGACAAATCATGACGCTCTACGCTCGCGGCAGTTCGCTGGGGGACATCCGCGACTGGCTCGAAGAGATGTACGGAGTCGAAGTATCCCCGGCAACGATCTCGCGGGTGACGGACAAGATCATTCCGCTGCTGGAGGAGTGGCGTAAGGCCTCTGGAAAGTGTTTATCCCTTCGTTTTCATGGATGCCATTCACTACAAAGTCCGCGAGGAAGGCCGCGTAATCACCAAAGCAGTTTACGGGATCATTGCGGTCAATCAGGAAGGCTACCGGGACGTGCTGGGGCTCTACATCGGGCAGAACGAGTCCGCTAAGTTCTGGATGCAGGTGCTTACGGACTTGCAAAGCAGAGGCTTGGAGGACATCCTGATCGCTTCGGTGGACAACTTGACGGGCTTTGTAGATGCCATCCAAGCCATCTATCCCCAGACCGACGTCCAGCTCTGCGTGGTGCATCAAATCCGCAACTCGAAGAAGTATCTGGCCTACACGGATACGAAAGAGTTCATGTCGGACCTCAAGACGATCTACACGGCCACCACCCGCGACAAGGCCGAGCACGCGCTCAATCGTCTCGAACAGAAGTGGGGTAAGCAGTATCCCAAAATCATCGCCTCCTGGCGTCGCAACTGGGACAATCTGACCCTGATGTTCAACTATAGTCCGCTGATCCGCAAGGTCATCTACACCACGAACGCCATAGAGGCCTTCCACCGGCAGCTAAGGCGGGTGACCAAGACCAAGGGCTCCTTCACCTCCGATACGGCGCTGATGAAGCTGCTCTACCTCGTCCAGCGCGACGTCACCGCCAAGTGGCAGAAGCCGATGCACAACTGGAACCGGATCCTGTCCCAACTGGCCATTCTCTACGATGACCGATTGCGCCTGGACCTCTGAGCCGGCGGCGCAAGCTTTCCCGGCCCTGGCTTTAAAGCCAGGGCCGGGAAAGCTTGCCTACTCTCTTCATCTCCTAATCTTTAATCTTAGAAATAACTATTGACACACTTTATGCAATACTCCCGGCGCTCTGGCCGCACCCCACACTTTTCGGGCTTGAGTTCGTAATTTAGGAGGTATGGCTGTGCATACCCGGTTTTTACGGGATGCTGTTCTCGGCGTAGGTGTAATTCGTATGGATTTGTGTTGCACGTAAACACTATATTAGAGTCAAACACTCAAAGAATGGTAATCAAGGTAGATCGATTAACAGAGGCTGATAGTGAAGAAGCCGCCAAGGCCCTCGCATATTTGCTTGATTCTATATCTTCTCTCAACGGAACTCAAATCGAGCAAAAGGGTCAAATTGAAGAGGGCAAGAGAGGTGGATTTTTAGATACCAACACATATCAGGTAGTGGTAAGGCTGCTTGAATTTGGAGTTTTGAGTGCCGTGTACACTGCCATAAAAGATTGCATCAATATATACCGTGGAATTTCAATCACTCTAAAATTCCCAGACGGAAGCGAAATGAATATGCAAAATCTTAGTAAAAGAGAAGCATATAAAATTATGAAAAAACATGTCGAAAAAGATGGGCAATAGAGTAGCTTTTATTGTTGGGAATTCATCCTACAAAAATAGCACCAAGCTTCCACTCATTCGATATGCCGAGAATGATGCGAGAGCCGTATATAAAGCACTCTGTACCGGCAATGGCTTGTTTGACGACACGCATTCAGAGATGTTAATAAATATAAATAAAGTAGAGTTTGAAAATAAAATTCAATCCTTTATTAGGAAAAGGTCATTCAATGATTTTGTTTTGTTCTATTTTGCCGGCCATGGCCTAGTAGTCAAAGGCAACAGGTACTACATTGCTATGGTTGACACTTTGCATGGTGAAAACTTAATAACAACGACAGCCATCAATATAGAAGGTATAATTCCATATTTGGACGAAGTAGGCATCGATAAATATGTCTTTATTTTGGATAGTTGTAGATCTGGGCTGGCCATGGAGGTAGGAGGAATAAGGAACAGAAATATACGGGAGAAGCATCACCTTGAATTTGATGAAAAAGCATCGGGAAAGATTATTATATCCGCTTCAGAAGGATATGAGGATGCGATTGAAACCGACAAGTTAAAACATGGTGTATTTACGTATTATTTTCTTCGTGCTTTTCAGGAAGAGGGAGTAGTGAAGAATTCTTCGAAGTTCATCGATCTTAGAAGCGTGTATCAATACATATACATTAATATGAGGCAATCAAAACTGAATGTGGTCCAGACTCCAGTTTATAGCAGTCAGTATGAAAAGGGACAATTATACATTGCCCGAAATATTTATTTTACTAAAGATACAGTCTTTAACCAAAAGAAAAACAATGAAAGAATTAATAATTTTGAATGGAGCGACACATCACTCATTGACGTCCAATTAGGGGTATTCAGCAGTATTAGAAAACGCATCATCCTTTTCCGTTTATTCAGCGTGCGAACTTACAACTTCATTCTGCTCACAGCACTTACAATTGTGTGGGTTTACGTTGTCTACGTGCAGTTGGGATACTCTACTCTACTAGACGTTATCGGATTTTCATCATTCGTTTTACAATTTTTAAGTTCTATAACAATATTTGTTGTATTGTTTGTCAAAGCTTTGAAGAGTAAGCAAGGTAGCATCTCTAGGTGCTTGAATTTTATACTTAACGTAAACGGTAATTTAGCTCGACTCCTCAAAGAACTAGTAGGTCGAATTGACACTTTATTGTTCCAGATAATTAAAGTCAAGAAAGGATTAATTGATCAGCGATGCAAAACAATCTCTAATAAAAATTACAATGACAGTGATTCTAAAATAAGAAGCATTGAATCATATATAGAAATATTAAACGACAAAAAGCTGACCTTATCAAATAGTAATTCAGTAATAATGGATATTGAAAAACAGATGGAGGACTGCGTAATTATATTTCAAAATGAGCATAACAAACCAAACACTATAATTCTTAAGCGACTTGTGATAGAAATGATTTATATCGAAGTATATTTGTATCGGTTGCAATCATGTAGCAGCAATGAGCTGATTGCAGGAGTGGAAAGTATCGTCAACAGACTCAACCAAATCAATAGGAATATGAGCAAACTGTCCCTGGTAGGACCAGCGGCAAAGCACAGCCACTCGTGAATAATTTTGGTCGTGACGTTGCTTCAGAATAGAAACCGATAATAATCACCACCCTAAATGTTTGATGTTAAATACGCCCGTCGGTTTAGCCCCCGCCCCCGACCCCGTTAAACAGTATAAGCGGAGTGGGATTTGAGTTTGTTTATACCGGCACGGGGGCTGTAAATAGGCGGCGGGGACCCGCGTGCAGGGCGGGGCCCTAAGTCCAGTGAGCCTGGGTGCAGAAACTCGTAGCTGACGTGTTAAGCCGTTGTTGATTGCGTGATTGCAACTTTCCGGGCGCGCAATCACGTCAACCGGTGCAATCACGTCACCACAGGTGGAGCCTGGTGGGGGGAGTTAGGCCTTACTGGCTATCTTAGTGACCGTTCACGTTAGTAGCTGCGCTGGTGTAGTGTTGCTCAAGGCCATTAAGTTAAGAATTGGACTTTAGGACGCTGAGGTTATAGTCGAACGAGCTGAACTGGCTTTGTGCAAGCCTGACTGGCGACCTCTAGCTTCTGGCGCAGACGCTCATCGCTTAACTTAATGGCGTTGTGGTGTTGCTATGTGCAATGTGTTATTGTGGTTGATAGGCGACAGACCGCCTGTGAGGGCGGTCCGGGACATACGCTCAAATTGGTTTCAAACTAAATGGTTAGAGGTGACAAGCAGTAAATTTTGGGTAGGGGTGAATTACAACAAATTTCACTTGATTGCAGAGAAACAATCTTCATATTTCAACAAATTATTTGCATGATTTGCTTGGATAAAAAAACTGTTTTGTATTTTTGATGGTAGATAAAATTAACAAATATGATTGCCTTTATCTTTCGATTATTATTACTAAGTGTATTTGTAGCTGCAAGTTGCACAACAAAAGTCGGTAGTAGGAAGACTTCATCTATAGATGGTGTGACGACGGTAAAAACCAACGAGAGAATCATTCCATGCAATCCTCCTGATAAAAGATATTCAAAAGATGTAACGAGGGCCGTCAAAACTCAACTTACTAGTATGCCTAATCTACCAGATATTGAATTTGAAACGGAAACTAAGAAAAACGTTATAGCATTATCTGATTACTCCTCAAAAGGTTTGGACATAGACCTTCTCTTATACCGTTTTTGTGAAATTACTACCAATAGAGGTTTTTCACCAGAGCAAACTAAAGAGTTTTACCAAGAGCAGTCAAGGATTTGGTTCATGGCTTTGGATGATAAACAAGAAGCTCTTAGCTCAATTCAAAAAAGTCAGGAGGTCATAATCAAGCAAAATTTAGAAGTGCAAAACGAACTTCAGAGATTGAAGGAAATGTTTGATAATAAGTATCGTAAAGAAGGGCTTGAGATATCTAAAAGGCTATCAGAAAAATACAATGCTGGTCATGTCATATTTGGAATTATTGATGGGAAATTTTATTATCCTCCCATTAATCAAGTTGAGAATTATGATTTTGTCATTAACTACGACAATATACAGATTACCGAAAGCCCCACGAGTGACTTAGCCTATCGCGTTGTGGGGATGGTAGTATCAGTAAACTCGACAGAGCGAAATGTAGATTTAAGTTTAGGCTTAAATTTCGATATTCCGAAGTCTCCTTCTGAATATTCACGGAAGCTTATGACAATCGCTCCCGAACTCCCTGTGCCGTATTTTGAGATGATAGATGGAGACTCGACTATACCTATTTATGCAATTGGATGGAGGTTAGAATGATTCGCTTTATACTGAAATAGTAAGTACAATCGGGGAGTATTGCATAAAGTGTGTCACGGCATGTTCTAGCGGGAGTAGTTTTTGGTCAAGCCCCCGTAGAAAGTCCGGGGGGGGGGGCTTGGGCAAAAAATACGCTGACGGCCGCGCTCACAGGTCCAGACGCAATCGGTCACCGTAGAGGATGGCCAGCTGAGCCGGGATGCCGTTCCAGTTGCGCATTGGCTTTTGCCACTTCGCGGTGACGTCGCGCTGTAACAGGTAGAGCAGCTTAGTTAGCTTCGCTACTGCCTGCGGCGGTCATCAGCGCCGTGTCGGAAGTAAACGACCCCTTGGTCTTGGTTACCCGCCGCAGCTGGCGATGGAAGGCCTCAATGGCGTTCGTCGTGTGGATCACTTTGCGGATCAGTGGGGTGCAGTTGTAGACTTCCCCTAGGCCGCGACCACGGAATAGTAGAATTTCTGGTTTTCGAGTTCGTAGATTTCCGGGCTGATGTGGCCAAGATTTTCGTGTGGTCGGATGAGGTTGTAGGTTTGACTCCAGGC
>NZ_QMEM01000020.1 GCF_003390915.1 Lewinella sp. IMCC34183
AGAAAAGATGCAGGAGGAAAGCAATAAGGTCACCAATCCAATATCATTGAGAGCATAAATAAAATTAAAAAAAGCCATCGGCGAACACCACGCCAGCGTCCATGCGCCCTATCGGGACGCACGGCGCCGGCGTAATCGTTGGCTGACATCCAAGCCCGCACCACTCCACGAACACTAGTGTAGAAACAAATCCCCGCAGGACGCAAGCCGCTACCGCGTAGAAACAGTCCCCCCGCAGTGCGGACGCCGCTACCGCGTAAAAACAGCCCGCACTACTTTAAAAACGCTGCCGCGTAGAAACAGCTAGCGCTGCTCCAAAACGCTGCTGCGTTGAAACAGTCCCCCAGCATTACGGATGCAGCTGCCGCGTACAAGCAGCCCGTACTACTCCGAATAACGCTACCGCGTAGAAACAGTCCCCGCGCAGGACGAATGCCGCTACCGCGTAGAAACAGTGCGTACTACTCCAAGAACGCTACCGCGCAGGAACAGTCCCCCCGCAGTACGGATGTCGCTGCCGCGTAGAAACAGTCCCCGCGCAGGACGGACGCCGCTGCCGCGTAGAAACAGTCCCCCCGCAGGACGGACGCCACTACCGCGTAGAAACTGCCCGTACTACTCGAAAATGCTACCGCGTAGGAACAATCCCCGCAGGACGGACGCCGCTACCGCGTAGAAACGGTCTTCGCAGGACAGACGCCGCTGCCGCGTAGAAACAGTCGCTATCGCTCCATAAATAAAAGGACGTCAGCCAACCTTGCGGCCACGTCCATGCCGGGGCTTGCGGGTAGGGTAGTGTCGGTTGCCGTCGATCACGTAACTTGGGTTGAACCAAAGATTATCGGCATCCTTCCCGGCACGGCGTGGCCGCACTCGTTGGCTGCAACTAGTAAAACTAGCATTAAGGGTTACTATTTGAATCTCAACAATATATATAAAAAACTTTATAGAGTCTATACATATGTCAATATGTAATTTGCATTTAAATGTATATCAACATTTTGTGGAACTTTTCTGATTGGATAGATGGTGTATTACGAATTTTGAATACTACCTAATCTTCCTGTATATTTAATCATCAGTGAAGTTGGTTAGGATTTCCGTTACTGATGCCGCTTCACATATTTTCATAAGCCTAATACCTCGTTCTTCTGTTGTCGACTTAATAAATTTTATTCCATGGAAGCTACGGACACGGTTAATTATATTAACCTATGGACACACGAATTTCTGATGAAGCACTTTGATGTGCCTCTAAATGATAATGCACAGGTGCTTTTGATAATAGCAGGGATTTGGGCTGTGTATTTTCTAGGGAAAATAAAATATAGTTCTCGAAATACACTAGAAAAATTTTTCCCAGTCAGTTGGAGAGATAGTCCGATAGTAAGTTTTTTTGATCTAATATTAGTGACGTGTATTGGATTTATTTTAGTAGTAGTAATTCTAGAACCGTATAATCAAGCGACTTCACTTACTGGTGGAATCACGTGGACAACAATATTACAGTTTTTATTGGGTAATAATCAAAACACAGCTAAATCAATTCCGGATAAACTTTCGAACTGAGTCAATGATATTTGGCATTGAATTCTATTTTAGTTGCGTCTATTATATATTGTTTCAATTTAACTTCATTAATGATTACAATTCAAATATTATGGAAACTTTGAATATTCTTGCTGGTATCGTTATCGGAATTAGTTTCCTGCTTTATTTGCTGTACAAATCCTTGAAATTAACCACTAATAGTGCAATTATTTTGCTAGTAATTTCACTTACTGCATTATTACTTTCCTCAAAGTATTTCGATCCAAATAAACACCAGGTTGAAATGTTGGCGGAGAAGGTAAATTCTAGTTACACGTTTTTGACTTCAGCTTCTCGAGCAATAGATTATATTGACTCAATAGAAGAGAGAAATTACTTTCTTGATTCAATTATATCAGATTTTGAAGCAAAAGAAAGTTATCTAATGGCGGAAGTAGATAAATTCAAAATTAGTTCCAGTTCAAAACAAAGCATAATTGATTCCCTTAAAGAAGGTTCTGCTTTGGAGATACAGAGATTAAAAGATGTTGAGCAATTGTTGAAGGACTCATTAAAGCAATATGAAGGAATTTCAGTCACAAGAAAAGGGAATAAATTTTTCATAGCCGACACAGCTGAAATCAGCTTTATGGTTAATAGTTCAAGATTAAGTACTGAAGGTCAAAATTATTTAAAAACTTCAATGAGAGTCTTTGACATTATGCAAGCCCGATTTTCCTCAGAATACATTGTGCGAATTGAGGGTCATACGGACAGCAGTCCTATAGTAGGAGAGTATCCTATACGTTTGTCAAATTACGATAAGGTATATTCAAATTGGGAATTGAGTTCGTTCCGTGCATTGTCCGTCGCTTATTTTTTGAAAGACTCAATCAGATTAGACCCCAAGCTCATTGAACCTGTTGCTCTCGGTCCTTTTCATCCTAAAGATTTACAAAACCCAGAGCACAATAGACGGGTAGTAATATTGCTAGTCCCTCAATCTTACGAATAGTTGATTGTATAGCTGATTTAAAACAAGGCTGCAGCCAACACTGTAGCAGCGTCAACCCGGCCAGGATACTGGTGAGTTCTCCGTTGGGTTTTATCTTGGGTCAACTGCTATTCCGCTTCGAATAATGGAAGGGTAGGGGCCGGGCTGCGCTGCTACCCCCGTTCGCCGCAACAAAAAAACAAGAGAATATGAACATTAAGAAAACACTGTTTCATGGGAAAACCAACAGGAAGCGACTGCTGCTATATCTGAAGCAAGAGAATAGTTACTCCCATTTTAAAAGATTGATCCCTCAGCTAATGTCGCATTCTCAGATGAGAAGTTATCTCAATCGAGGTTCCTTGCCGAAAGAATATTCTGAAGTTAGAAAAAGCAAGATTTTACCGTATGTAAATAATTTAGGAAGTGAAATTGCTTGGAGTGAAGCGGCAATCTTAAGAAATAAAGAAAAAATAAATCTATACCTACACTTAAGAGAAGATTTTCAAAGAGCAATATTATTATGTGACTACACTTCAGCTTATTCAATTTTGTCTGAAATAGATGAAACTATTTGTTATTCAAATTGGAGTATTGAGCAAAGACTACTGCTTTCAGAGTATGCCAAAGGTACAGATGAAAATTGGATTCAATTAAATCGTATAACCACAGAGCTTACAGATGGTCTAAGCATATTTTTGGCAGAAAACTCCAGTAAAAAGGCGGAGAGCAATTTTTCGTATTCGGGTTATCGCAACACTTTTGAAAGTACGATAAACGAACTGCATGAGCAATTTAAAGAATATTTATGTTTCAAATTATTATATACTGGTTATATTGGGTTTAAAAGCTTTGCTTATTATTTAAATGTAGAAAGCTCGTCTTCAATTATTGATAGATATAATCTTCATGTTGACATACTTACGGAGTTGTTTTATAGCGGAGAAGAGGCTGTAAAATTGTCCATATCAGCGATTGCGGAAAATGTCGAGGACTATCGGTTAAAGAAACTTCAAAGTCATTATGAAAACAGCTTAGAAGAGGAGGTTGCTAGCTTTATTGATGAGCGCTTGGACAAGTGCTATGATGCTTACACTCAAGGTCATTACGATAGTTGCTGTCAGCTATGTGTGAAATTCTTGAGATCACAGCCAGATGTTTTTGAGGTGTATGTTCTATACATAAAAGCACTTATCGAGGATGGCCGCACATTTGTCTCCCCCAAAATCTCGGTGACTGTTGACACGATTTTAGAAACCTATTTTAACCTATTTTCTTTAAATGATCAATATTATGCTGCCATTGAGGATGCCTTAAAATTGTCTTTGCAATATATATCATCGAATTTTGGCCGACAGTTGTTGTCCGTAGCCAGCGACGCGACAGTCATATCCTCTTCAAAGGGTCCTCACAAGCTAGCGTACTTTGTGAACTCAAAGTATTTTAATCCTAAGTCGATCAACGTGTTGTATAATATAAATGATTTAGCACCTAGGGGTTTAGTAGAAACATTATCTAAAGCCAATTCGCCTACATATACTTTGAATCATTCAATTGCGAATGGGATGGTTGATAAAATACAGGCGGACGACGGAATTTCTGCAGGGAGGAAATGCGTCTATTTAGCGCAAGCAAAGTATAGAATAGGTGATTACCAATCATCGTTTAAATTGGCAAAAATACACCTAGAAAATGAAGGGAATTCTATAATAACGACACGTGACCTGACCGAACTACTTATTATGAGTAGTATAGCTGATAATAATGCTTTTCAAGCACAATTCGATTATGTCAAATATTATATTGAGAATTCTAAAATAGTGTATAGGATTAATGCCACAGACCTTGCAAATCTCAAAGGGCTGGAACAAGATGAATCCAATACAATAATTCAACCTATTTTATACAGTATCGCCTCTTATAACAATTACGATGTTTATACAAAATACGACGATTATTTAATGGCACAAGGGGTCAACAGACCTAGCGAGCTATTTGCATTAATTGATACTGTTAGTCAGTTACTTATTTATTTTCTTAGAAAGGTTTGCACGATTGATGTGATGCAAAATTCAATTAACTTTTCAGGAACTGACGATATTGAAATTGAAAGGATCAATATTTTGAAGTTTCTCTTAGAAGTAGACGAAACAAATTCAGATGGATATGTTAAAGAAATATCAGAAATAACGCGAAAAAATAAAGTTCGTAAGACTATTCAAGAAGTTAATAAAGGTAGAATTACAGTTAACGTTGAACAGCTAAAGAGCGAAGAGAAAGTCACCTTTAAAGATAAATTTAATCGTTTAGCAAGCTTGCTAGCTTTTTCAGAGAAGTACGATATTCAAAGCATGGACCACATTGTTTCTATGCTTGTGAACTATGTTGCGAAAATGGAAGACGAGGTTATTGCTATTGACTTGGGTAATAGAAAAAATCCGTCTTTCCTATATTTTCGGTTTATTTTCATGCAACTCAGAGACAAATACTTATTTAGCAAAGACTATGGACTTGACGGGTACTTGAGCACTCGAATCCGTCATGGAACCTTAGAGAACCATATTCGGAGTGTGTTTGAATCGTCAAACATAATCTGCCAGAAAAGAGGAGATGATTATATTGATAATACTTATTGGCTAACCCAAACACCCTATATTAACGATTCAAATAAATCAAAATTTCTAGAATCCTTTGTAAGATTCTCTGAAGCCGTGGATCACTTAAGTAGAAAATTAGTAGATGACTATGTGCAAATTAAAACCGATATGGACTCTATAAAAAAAGAAGGTTGGTTTGACTTCACGTATACGAACTATTTGATCGAAACTATTTATAACCAAATAAAATATATAAAAGATCCGTTTGTACTGCTGGCATCCATATTTGAAGTTCTTGAAAATCATCTGGAAAGGATTCTGTTTCGTATAAGACAAGATATCAACACAAAACTTAAAGAAAAATATTTGGGTTATATTGATGACCTTTCTAAGGAAATTAACGAAATTTTCAGTGGTAAGCCACCAGCCTTGTTAAACACAGCTATTGCTCGAAGCCAGACAAATATAATCAATGAAATCAACAATATTTCCGAATGGTTTAATTTGTCAAACCCAGAAGGGGATATGTCCCTTGATCTTCGGACGGTAATCGAGACATCAGTGGAAATTGTCAACAATATTTATCCTCGAGAAAGGATGGAGGTAGATATTGTAGATCATACAGAAGTTCCATTCAAATTTGGGTCAACAAGTATGATATACATTTTTAATATTTTGCTGGAAAACGTCATTAAGCACTCCGGTCTGTCAGCGGAAGATCGAATAGTTTCCGTAACTACTGAATTCATCGAAGGAAAGTACCTAAAAATTACTGTTGCGAACAATTTAGACCTCTCCTTAATTGAAAAAGTTGATAATAATCTTGATAATATCAGATCTGAATGGTTGGAGAACAAGTCAAATTTTGAAAAGATAAATATAGAAGGAGGTAGTGGTTTCAATAAAATCCGGAAAATGTTAGCCGTAGATCTAAAAATGAGTGAATACTTGCTAGACTATACAATTGAAGACGGAATATTGAATATAATTCTCCTCATGAAAGTTCGTTTAACTGTATCAAACAATATGTCATGAAAATATTACTAATCGAAGACGATCAGAAAAAAAGTCACGACATTGTAGAGTACCTCTGTTTAACTATTGCCGAAATTGATGTAGTTGTCAAAGAATCTTATCAGAGCGGCATAAGGGAACTGATTGCACATAATTACGACCTATTATTACTTGATATGAGTATACCGACATGGGACAAATCAATAAATGAACCAGGAGGCAATTTCGAGAAGTTTGGGGGAATAAAAATTTTAAAAGAATGTGCAAGAAGATCTTGCTTAGTTAATACTTTGCTAATTACTATGTTTAGTGATTTTGGAGATGGGGATAGTTCTATTAATTTAGCAGCAATTGATACTTCCTTAAAAGAATCCTATCCAGATTACTATCAAGGAGTGATTTATTATAGCTCAAGAGATGAAAATTGGAAATTGAATTTGGATAAATTTTTTCATCAATTTACTGAAAAAAAAGAATGAGAATACTAATAGTTGATGATAGTGGTGAGAAGATTGCAAATATCGCCAAAATCATTCGCAACATCAATCAAGAATTCACAATTGAGACTTGTCAAGACAGAGTTTCTTGTTTGAAGCTACTAATTGAACAGGGTTTCGATTTGTTAATTTTAGATCTTCAGTTGCCTAAAATAAGCGGTCTTGATCCGGAAGATGAGGGTGGTGCTTTAATTGTGAAGGAAATATATAGAAAAGAGATATACCACTTACCAAGATACATCGTAGCGGTTACGCAGTATACAGGACTAAAATATACTTTTTCAGCAATATGGAAAGTGATTGTTTATCAATCTTCTAACTGGATTGATGAGTTGTCAACGTTAGTCAGCCATATACACCGTGTTCAAAAGGATATCAGGCCTAGTATACCCGTTCATTTGCCTACTGTTTTTGTAGAAGGAATAACCGACCAGCAAGTACTTACCCGTGCAATAGAACTTTTTCGGCCTGATGCAAAATCAAAAATATCTATTCGGTCTCAAAAATCAGCGGGTGCATCTTGGGTAGCAAAGCAAATAATTGCCTGGGCCTATAGCTTGAGACGGGATGAAGTCGGAAAATATACGAAGGCAATAGCACTTCTTGATGGTGATTCAGCAGGCAATGATGCTAGAGCGGAAATTAATCGAGTGATACAACCCAACAGTGCTAGCAGCACAACATTCAAAGTAATAAATTTATCTCCGCAGTATTCAATAACCTGTAGAACACTGTATCAAAAGGGGCTATGCATACCAGTCACTTTAGAAGAATTGTATTCCGATAAGTTGTGGCAATATGCGAGCGAGCAAAATTGGACGGAAAATAAAGCAAAACTTGACCAATTTCTAAAAGATCCAAGGGATTGGAACAAAAGGTCACAGTCATTAGAACAATATATCGATAGTTTAAATTTGAGCAACACAGAGTATAATCTTTTAGGTTCTTTTACAGATACCGGTAAGACAAACGCTGTTAAAACCATTAATAGAGGGGATGATACAACAGCCACAGATTACCTGTCAAATTTTGAAACACTAGTAAATGAAATCGTCGAATATTTATGTTGAAAATATGCGGCGAACACCGCGCCATCGTCAAGCCGGCGGTGAGGGTTTCTGGTTTCTAGGATACTTTATCGGCTAGGAAAGAAACCTACTGATCCGTTAGTTGGCTGGTGGGAGCCGGCCTGCGCCGGCGCACCCGTTCGCCGAAAGCAATACCCGCATCCCCTCAGAAAAACCTATCAAAGTTGATCAAAGTCATCAACAAGCCGTATCTTTAAGGGCAATCAAGCCAGATGCCCCTCAAGAACCGCCAGTCAGGTAAATCCCTCGCTTCCACCATTGAAAAACTACGCGAAGAGGATTACCG
>NZ_QMEM01000021.1 GCF_003390915.1 Lewinella sp. IMCC34183
TCAGGGCGATGGCCCACTACGTGAACCATCACCCTAATCAAGTTTTTTGGGGTCGAGGTGCCGTAAAGCACTAAATCGGAACCCTAAAGGGAGCCCCCGATTTAGAGCTTGACGGGGAAAGCCGGCGAACGTGGCGAGAAAGGAAGGGAAGAAAGCGAAAGGAGCGGGCGCTAGGGCGCTGGCAAGTGTAGCGGTCACGCTGCGCGTAACCACCACACCCGCCGCGCTTAATGCGCCGCTACAGGGCGCGTGGGGATACCCCCTAGAGCCCCAGCTGGTTCTTTCCGCCTCAGAAGCCATAGAGCCCACCGCATCCCCAGCATGCCTGCTATTGTCTTCCCAATCCTCCCCCTTGCTGTCCTGCCCCACCCCACCCCCCAGAATAGAATGACACCTACTCAGACAATGCGATGCAATTTCCTCATTTTATTAGGAAAGGACAGTGGGAGTGGCACCTTCCAGGGTCAAGGAAGGCACGGGGGAGGGGCAAACAACAGATGGCTGGCAACTAGAAGGCACAGTCGAGGCTGATCAGCGAGCTCTAGCATTTAGGTGACACTATAGAATAGGGCCCTCTAGATGCATGCTCGAGCGGCCGCCAGTGTGATGGATATCTGCAGAATTCCTAGCCCAGGTACCAGGACTGGCTCGTTTGAGGACTGGATGGGTCATAAGAAGGTACGTAGTTCTTCAGAGTATCCTGAGGATTCAGGTGAGGAGGATATCTGATTGTTGGATGAGAGAAGTAGCTGGAAGGTGCCGGAGGAAGGATAGCTTGCGTCGGAAATGGCAACGGTGAGGGCGGAGGTGGAGTTCGAGTTGAGATGACACTGTGCGCGACTCCAGGTATTCCGGGATGATGGTGCTGGGGGAAAGTGCTCAATCTTGGGGAAGAATCCTGTGGAGATGTAGAGCTAAACAGTGGCTTCTCAGGCTTCTTCATTGTAGTTGGAGAAGACATATCTTGATCTCGTTCATGCCATGTTCGACTTCCAGCAGCTGGTGAATTTGGAGAGGGGTAAAAGTCTCCTGTAGGACTTGGCTCCATATTTTCATCTATAGATATAGTTTTGGGTCTTTTGCTGCTCGGTGGAGAAGACAGCGACCTCTGCAGGTTCACACCAGAGTTCATGTCATGATAGTATGGTTGGCTGGGAATTTCTCCGATTGGGAAGTTGACTCCAGTTCCCTGGGTTATGGGTGTTCTGGATACTCTCACAAGCTCTGATACATTGAAGACTCCGGATTTTACAAAGCTGTCCTCGAGGTACCCTGGAGGATTAGCGTAATCTGGAACATCGTATGGGTACATGGTGGATCCGAGCTCGGTACCAAGCTTGGGTCTCCCTATAGTGAGTCGTATTAATTTCGATAAGCCAGTAAGCAGTGGGTTCTCTAGTTAGCCAGAGAGCTCTGCTTATATAGACCTCCCACCGTACACGCCTACCGCCCATTTGCGTCAATGGGGCGGAGTTGTTACGACATTTTGGAAAGTCCCGTTGATTTTGGTGCCAAAACAAACTCCCATTGACGTCAATGGGGTGGAGACTTGGAAATCCCCGTGAGTCAAACCGCTATCCACGCCCATTGATGTACTGCCAAAACCGCATCACCATGGTAATAGCGATGACTAATACGTAGATGTACTGCCAAGTAGGAAAGTCCCATAAGGTCATGTACTGGGCATAATGCCAGGCGGGCCATTTACCGTCATTGACGTCAATAGGGGGCGTACTTGGCATATGATACACTTGATGTACTGCCAAGTGGGCAGTTTACCGTAAATACTCCACCCATTGACGTCAATGGAAAGTCCCTATTGGCGTTACTATGGGAACATACGTCATTATTGACGTCAATGGGCGGGGGTCGTTGGGCGGTCAGCCAGGCGGGCCATTTACCGTAAGTTATGTAACGCGGAACTCCATATATGGGCTATGAACTAATGACCCCGTAATTGATTACTATTAATAACTAGTCAATAATCAATGTCAACGCGTATATCTGGCCCGTACATCGCGAAGCAGCGCAAAACGCCTAACCCTAAGCAGATTCTTCATGCAATTGTCGGTCAAGCCTTGCCTTGTTGTAGCTTAAATTTTGCTCGCGCACTACTCAGCGACCTCCAACACACAAGCAGGGAGCAGATACTGGCTTAACTATGCGGCATCAGAGCAGATTGTACTGAGAGTGCACCATAGGGGATCGGGAGATCTCCCGATCCGTCGACGTCAGGTGGCACTTTTCGGGGAAATGTGCGCGGAACCCCTATTTGTTTATTTTTCTAAATACATTCAAATATGTATCCGCTCATGAGACAATAACCCTGATAAATGCTTCAATAATATTGAAAAAGGAAGAGTATGAGTATTCAACATTTCCGTGTCGCCCTTATTCCCTTTTTTGCGGCATTTTGCCTTCCTGTTTTTGCTCACCCAGAAACGCTGGTGAAAGTAAAAGATGCTGAAGATCAGTTGGGTGCACGAGTGGGTTACATCGAACTGGATCTCAACAGCGGTAAGATCCTTGAGAGTTTTCGCCCCGAAGAACGTTTTCCAATGATGAGCACTTTTAAAGTTCTGCTATGTGGCGCGGTATTATCCCGTATTGACGCCGGGCAAGAGCAACTCGGTCGCCGCATACACTATTCTCAGAATGACTTGGTTGAGTACTCACCAGTCACAGAAAAGCATCTTACGGATGGCATGACAGTAAGAGAATTATGCAGTGCTGCCATAACCATGAGTGATAACACTGCGGCCAACTTACTTCTGACAACGATCGGAGGACCGAAGGAGCTAACCGCTTTTTTGCACAACATGGGGGATCATGTAACTCGCCTTGATCGTTGGGAACCGGAGCTGA
Organism: Lewinella sp. IMCC34183; assembly: GCF_003390915.1. GTDB lineage: Bacteria > Bacteroidota > Bacteroidia > Chitinophagales > Saprospiraceae > Neolewinella. Next base: position 2,866 of record NZ_QMEM01000021.1, read on the forward strand.
ATGAAGCCATACCAAACGACGAGCGTGACACCACGATGCCTGTAGCAATGGCAACAACGTTGCGCAAACTATTAACTGGCGAACTACTTACTCTAGCTTCCCGGCAACAATTAATAGACTGGATGGAGGCGGATAAAGTTGCAGGACCACTTCTGCGCTCGGCCCTTCCGGCTGGCTGGTTTATTGCTGATAAATCTGGAGCCGGTGAGCGTGGGTCTCGCGGTATCATTGCAGCACTGGGGCCAGATGGTAAGCCCTCCCGTATCGTAGTTATCTACACGACGGGGAGTCAGGCAACTATGGATGAACGAAATAGACAGATCGCTGAGATAGGTGCCTCACTGATTAAGCATTGGTAACTGTCAGACCAAGTTTACTCATATATACTTTAGATTGATTTAAAACTTCATTTTTAATTTAAAAGGATCTAGGTGAAGATCCTTTTTGATAATCTCATGACCAAAATCCCTTAACGTGAGTTTTCGTTCCACTGAGCGTCAGACCCCGTAGAAAAGATCAAAGGATCTTCTTGAGATCCTTTTTTTCTGCGCGTAATCTGCTGCTTGCAAACAAAAAAACCACCGCTACCAGCGGTGGTTTGTTTGCCGGATCAAGAGCTACCAACTCTTTTTCCGAAGGTAACTGGCTTCAGCAGAGCGCAGATACCAAATACTGTTCTTCTAGTGTAGCCGTAGTTAGGCCACCACTTCAAGAACTCTGTAGCACCGCCTACATACCTCGCTCTGCTAATCCTGTTACCAGTGGCTGCTGCCAGTGGCGATAAGTCGTGTCTTACCGGGTTGGACTCAAGACGATAGTTACCGGATAAGGCGCAGCGGTCGGGCTGAACGGGGGGTTCGTGCACACAGCCCAGCTTGGAGCGAACGACCTACACCGAACTGAGATACCTACAGCGTGAGCTATGAGAAAGCGCCACGCTTCCCGAAGGGAGAAAGGCGGACAGGTATCCGGTAAGCGGCAGGGTCGGAACAGGAGAGCGCACGAGGGAGCTTCCAGGGGGAAACGCCTGGTATCTTTATAGTCCTGTCGGGTTTCGCCACCTCTGACTTGAGCGTCGATTTTTGTGATGCTCGTCAGGGGGGCGGAGCCTATGGAAAAACGCCAGCAACGCGGCCTTTTTACGGTTCCTGGCCTTTTGCTGGCCTTTTGCTCACATGTTCTTTCCTGCGTTATCCCCTGATTCTGTGGATAACCGTATTACCGCCTTTGAGTGAGCTGATACCGCTCGCCGCAGCCGAACGACCGAGCGCAGCGAGTCAGTGAGCGAGGAAGCGGAAGAGCGCCCAATACGCAAACCGCCTCTCCCCGCGCGTTGGCCGATTCATTAATGCAGCTGGCACGACAGGTTTCCCGACTGGAAAGCGGGCAGTGAGCGCAACGCAATTAATGTGAGTTAGCTCACTCATTAGGCACCCCAGGCTTTACACTTTATGCTTCCGGCTCGTATGTTGTGTGGAATTGTGAGCGGATAACAATTTCACACAGGAAACAGCTATGACCATGATTACGCCAAGCTCTAGCTAGAGGTCGACGGTATACAGACATGATAAGATACATTGATGAGTTTGGACAAACCACAACTAGAATGCAGTGAAAAAAATGCTTTATTTGTGAAATTTGTGATGCTATTGCTTTATTTGTAACCATTATAAGCTGCAATAAACAAGTTGGGGTGGGCGAAGAACTCCAGCATGAGATCCCCGCGCTGGAGGATCATCCAGCCGGCGTCCCGGAAAACGATTCCGAAGCCCAACCTTTCATAGAAGGCGGCGGTGGAATCGAAATCTCGTGATGGCAGGTTGGGCGTCGCTTGGTCGGTCATTTCGAACCCCAGAGTCCCGCTCAGAAGAACTCGTCAAGAAGGCGATAGAAGGCGATGCGCTGCGAATCGGGAGCGGCGATACCGTAAAGCACGAGGAAGCGGTCAGCCCATTCGCCGCCAAGCTCTTCAGCAATATCACGGGTAGCCAACGCTATGTCCTGATAGCGGTCCGCCACACCCAGCCGGCCACAGTCGATGAATCCAGAAAAGCGGCCATTTTCCACCATGATATTCGGCAAGCAGGCATCGCCATGGGTCACGACGAGATCCTCGCCGTCGGGCATGCGCGCCTTGAGCCTGGCGAACAGTTCGGCTGGCGCGAGCCCCTGATGCTCTTCGTCCAGATCATCCTGATCGACAAGACCGGCTTCCATCCGAGTACGTGCTCGCTCGATGCGATGTTTCGCTTGGTGGTCGAATGGGCAGGTAGCCGGATCAAGCGTATGCAGCCGCCGCATTGCATCAGCCATGATGGATACTTTCTCGGCAGGAGCAAGGTGAGATGACAGGAGATCCTGCCCCGGCACTTCGCCCAATAGCAGCCAGTCCCTTCCCGCTTCAGTGACAACGTCGAGCACAGCTGCGCAAGGAACGCCCGTCGTGGCCAGCCACGATAGCCGCGCTGCCTCGTCCTGCAGTTCATTCAGGGCACCGGACAGGTCGGTCTTGACAAAAAGAACCGGGCGCCCCTGCGCTGACAGCCGGAACACGGCGGCATCAGAGCAGCCGATTGTCTGTTGTGCCCAGTCATAGCCGAATAGCCTCTCCACCCAAGCGGCCGGAGAACCTGCGTGCAATCCATCTTGTTCAATCATGCGAAACGATCCTCATCCTGTCTCTTGATCAGATCCGAAAATGGATATACAAGCTCCCGGGAGCTTTTTGCAAAAGCCTAGGCCTCCAAAAAAGCCTCCTCACTACTTCTGGAATAGCTCAGAGGCAGAGGCGGCCTCGGCCTCTGCATAAATAAAAAAAATTAGTCAGCCATGGGGCGGAGAATGGGCGGAACTGGGCGGAGTTAGGGGCGGGATGGGCGGAGTTAGGGGCGGGACTATGGTTGCTGACTAATTGAGATGCATGCTTTGCATACTTCTGCCTGCTGGGGAGCCTGGGGACTTTCCACACCTGGTTGCTGACTAATTGAGATGCATGCTTTGCATACTTCTGCCTGCTGGGGAGCCTGGGGACTTTCCACACCCTAACTGACACACATTCCACAGAATTAATTCGCGTTAAATTTTTGTTAAATCAGCTCATTTTTTAACCAATAGGCCGAAATCGGCAAAATCCCTTATAAATCAAAAGAATAGACCGAGATAGGGTTGAGTGTTGTTCCAGTTTGGAACAAGAGTCCACTATTAAAGAACGTGGACTCCAACGTCAAAGGGCGAAAAACCGTCTATCAGGGCGATGGCCCACTACGTGAACCATCACCCTAATCAAGTTTTTTGGGGTCGAGGTGCCGTAAAGCACTAAATCGGAACCCTAAAGGGAGCCCCCGATTTAGAGCTTGACGGGGAAAGCCGGCG
>NZ_QMEM01000022.1 GCF_003390915.1 Lewinella sp. IMCC34183
CACCGCGCCATCGTCAAGCCGGCGGTGAGGCTTTTGGGTGTCGATGAGGCCTTTAAAAGTTGAACTGAAGCTGGTCTAGGTCCGGGATGCTGTCTGGTGACAGCCGGCCTGCGGTGGCGCACTCGTTCGGTGCAATCAATCAGACTACAACTCGCTTAAACATTAAAAGACTGTTGAATATTTGTAGATTCGCAACTAATAATTGCTGTTAAATCTGTGTGAAATGGACGAACAATATAAAAATGATATAACCGACGAAGTGGAAGCCCTTCGTACTCAAAGACTACTTCAAAAAGGAAGTCTTAGGATTAAAAGGCAGCGTAAACCTTTTATCTATGTGGCATTACTCACGGTTGGTACTTTAGTTATAGTTACACTTATGTACATCATAATGAAGCCAGCTCCTTCATACCTTATAAGTTACTGGGAAGAGGGTGTTATTGCTCCGTATGTATTGTATTTGCAATTGTTCTTTGTTGTATCTTTTTCAATTTTTATATCCATAATTATTGCGAGTAACCATGCGACAGACGGTACTCAAACAGATGACCTAATTAATGAAATTAATCGTAAAATGATTAAGTAAAAAAGTTTAGCGCAAGAAATGTGAGAATAACAATGGTAAGCATAAAATGGTAAACAAATTGATTGCATCATACAAGCTACTTGCCAAAACTTCGGTCTTGGCCCTTATTAGTATAATTACAGGTCTTGTCGGCTTACTATTTGGACATATTTTGCTTACTGTGTTGTCTCATTACATAGCGATAAACGGCTTTTTATTAATTTCATTACCCATAGTTATAAGCTTTGTATCAGTATGTATTGTATTGTTTATCTTTAAAGGTGGCACTAAAGCGGTAGGCAATGAAATAGCTTTAGACGATATAAATAAACAATTGGAGCACATGATGAAGATGTGGCAGTTCCACGAAATGCATCAAAATGAATATGAGCTTCAGATTTTGAGATCAGATATCAGGAATTTAGAGGAAACAAGATTAAAGCTGCTGGAAACACAGGTTCCTGGATTTAAACTGGCTAGGGATAGATCCATGGTGCGTCGCGTATTGTCCCAAATAGATATGAATGATCCTTCTGAAAATGATATAGATCAGATACTCCATTTATCAGAGGAATACCGCGAAGTACTGAATTTGGATGAGTTCATGAGGGAGATGAGAAAAATTGAAGAAATCAAAAGAAAAAGAGGCCATTAGAAAGCACCGAACACAGCGCCAGCGACAAACCGGCGAGGGTGGGGGTTGGTGTCGATGAGGGATTTATAGCTACCTTGAAGTTGGTCAGGATCCGGTGAGCTGGTCGGTGGTAGCCGGTCTGCGCCGGCGCATCCGTTGGCGGCCATTGGCACTTTAGCCCGCGGCCTGATGCGAATTTAGTTGCGCATCTCCGTACCCGGGCTAAGGTCTGACCGGTAACCGCCGGGACTGCGCCATTCTGCAGCGAATCGACAAGTGGCCGGGCTGAAGCCCGGCCACCTGCGCTTCGCTCCGCAGAAGGCGCAATCCGCCAGAGGAAAGCGAGGTACATCGGCCACGTCCGCCAACACGGCGCCTACGTCAATCCGGGGGCTTCGTGGTCAAAGACAAGCGCTGGGGTGACGGTAGCGGCCATTGCGCCGCCGTTCTCAATGGGCCAAAAGCCTGCGCTGCGCTCCGGGTTTTGTCCCATGTTCACTGGCGGCGCAAAGGCTAGCTTTGTGTTCCAAGCCTGGGGCCGGTGCTCGAATGATCCCGGATTGCGTAGGCGCCCACGTTGGCTGACATCCAAGTACCCAACACTCCGAAAACGCTGCAGCGTAGAAACAGTCCCCCCGGCACAATTTCGACAGCGCCACTAGGCAGCTACGGCAAGCGACTACTGATGCTGCTGCCGCGCAAAAGCAGTGCCCCGCAGTTATGGAAGCCGCTGTCGCTTAGATATAATCCGCGCTACTTCGGTAAAACTACCGCGCAACTGAGGCGAGCGACTACTGACGCCGCTACCGCTTAGATTTAGGCCGTACTACCCCGGTAACCCTACTGCCAAGAAAGACTACGACGAAAAGGCAATATATAGAAGTAATGTCAATTAACAATTTATGAATGTTGTCGGACGAACAATATGGGTCATAATTGCTGGAGCGTTAATTACGGTTATTTACTTCATAAGTACATTCAGTATTTTTGACGAACCGGCTAGTACGATTATAGATAATTCGTGTGACTATGAAGGAATCAGAAGAGCTACGGTATATTCGCTATCTGGAAACGCTGTAACTAATGAATCAATACATGTAGCCATTGATCATTGTGATCAAAATTTCGATTGGCAAAGTTCTCAGGATATTTTTACCGGCGAACCTATTGGATCCGGACAAGTTAAAGCAGTTTGGAACGGATTTGATTCCCTTGTCGTAGAATATTCGAGCATTAGAAGGATTTCAACCAAAGGTTTCCATGATTTTGGCGATAGTAGTTTAAAAATAAATATAGTTTACAAAGAGTTAGAATCACCACAAACCGAAAATTAGTTTTGCCTAAAAGCAAAACGATATTTGAATTTTATAGTTTAAGAGTTTATCTTTTTTGAACAAAAGATCGTAAAGTTATATATAACCTAATCCAGATAATGATTAATGAAGATAAATTTTTCTTTGGGGTATGTAGTAATTCCACCCAGTAATACCGTGTATTATCTCAAAAAGGCGTCTATAGAGTAGACAGGGTGAAAGAAAGCAATATTTATTTTAACATAAAGGACATCAGCCAACATTGCGCCATCGTCAAGCCGGCGGTAGAATTGGCGGGTGTCGAGGATGCTTTATCGGCTAGGAAAGCATCGTCTTTATCCGTAAGTTGGGTGGTAGTAGCCGGCCTGCGGTGGCGCATCCGTTGGCTGACATCCAAGCCCGCAGAACAGGAGCCAATTATGTCAGAGAATAGAAGTGAATTATGAACGACTTTTGGATTAAGTTCGGCGAACTGATCAATTTACTGAAAGAAGAGAATAAGCAGCACATTGCGAGTGAGTTAAAAGAAGTCCAATTTTATGTCAATGGGTTAACCGATGGATGGTACAACTTTAAGGAAGTCTATAATAAAATCATACAGTACAGAAAATATGAATTGACAAAGCATCAATTATATTTAGCATTAAATCTGTTAAATAAATTAGAAGCATGGTTATTAAGTAGATGACAACAACGCGAGGCTCAACTTGGAACTAGATCCATAGTCTACCTTGTGAAATCAAAAACATGCGGATACTTCCCGGCACGGCGTTGACCCACTTCTTGACAAACATCGAGTGAAACAAATTCTATACATAATTTTGATTAGTGGTTTGATTCCAGCAACCTGGATGCTAGGATTGGCTTTTCTAGGAATTTATTATGCTATACCGAACGCTGAATTCTCATTTAACTACATTCTTTTTGTAACCTGTATGCTTCTGGTAATATTTGGATATATTGGCCTATTATTATTGCTTAAAGGACTATATAAGACGAACCACATTAAAAAACTTACCTTGCTGTTGTGCGGATTGATTGGGTTTTTAGTATTTATGCTAGAATTCAGCCCACGAAATTTTATTGACTGGTTAGTAAAATCCAACATTGAAAGTATGATTGGAAAATGGCCTCTGATTGTGTGCTTGACGTTTTGCTTATTAATAATACATGACCTTACAGGAAATAAAAATAAAGCCACCAATGAAATTAACACAAAGGCCGAACAGTGATAGATGCAAAAATTTTAGCTTCCATAAAGTTGTGTCTATAACCTAAAGTTCGGCACGTAGATATAAACTCTCTGCAGTACGGTTACCGCTGCCGCGTAGAAACAGTCCCCCCGCAGTACGAACGCCGCTGCCGTGTAGAAACGTCCTGCACTACTCCAAAGACGCTACCGTGTAGAAACAGTCCCCCCGGAGTACGAACGCCGCTGCCGTGTAGAAACGTCCTGCACTACTCCAAAGACGCTACCGTGTAGAAACAGTCCCCCGCATTACGGACGCCGCTGCCGCGTAGAAACAGTCGCTATCGCTCCATAAATAAAAGGACGTCAGCCAACATTGCGGCCACGTCCATGCCGGGGCTGGCGGGTAGGGTAGTGTCGGTTGGCGTCGATCGTGTACCTTGAGTTGAACCAAAGATTATCGGGATCCTTCCCGGCACGGCGTGGCCGCATCCGTTGGCGGCCATTGGCACTTTAGCCCGCGGCCTGATGCCAACTTAGTTGCGCATCTCCGCGCCCGGGCTAAGGTCTGACCGGTAATCGCCGGGACTGCGCCATTCTGCAGCGAATCGCCAAGTGGCGGGCTAAAGCCCGGCCACCTGCGCTTCGCTCCGCAGAAGGCGCAATCCGCCAGAGGAAAGCAGGGTGCACCGGCCACGTCCGCCAACACGGCGCCTACGTCAATCCGGGGGCTTCGTGGTCAAAGACAAGCGTTGGGGTGACGGTAGCGGCCATTGCGCCGCCGTTCTCAATGGGCCAAAAGCCTGCGCTGCGCTCCGGGTTTTGTCCCATGTTCACTGGCGGCGCAAAGGCTAGCTTTGTGTTTCACACATGGAGCCGGTGCTCGAATGATCCCGGATTGCGTAGGCGCCCTCGTTCGCCGAAAGCAATACCCGCATCCCCTCAGAAAAACCTATCAAAGTTGATCAAAGTCATCAACAAGTCGTATCTTTAAGGGCAATCAAGCCAGATGCCACTCAAAAACCGC
>NZ_QMEM01000023.1:2500-3562 GCF_003390915.1 Lewinella sp. IMCC34183
ACCAAGTACGCCGCAAGGCGAGGTAACCCGGGGAACTGAAACATCTAAGTACCCGGAGGAGGAGAAAATAATTTAATGATTCCGCAAGTAGTGGCGAGCGAACGCGGAACAGCCCAAACCATTACGATACGTCGTAGTGGGGTTGTAGGACTTGTGTAATTGCCGTACATGTAACTGGAACAGTTTTGGAAAAGCTGACCATAGGGGGTGAAAGTCCCGTACAGGAAGTGTGTGCTGCATGACGAGTATCCTGAGTAGGGCGGGGCCGGAGAAACCCTGTCTGAATTTGCGGGCACCATCCCGTAAGGCTAAATACTCCTGAGAGACCGATAGTGGACCAGTACCGTGAGGGAAAGGTGAAAAGAACCGCGAGAAGCGGAGTGAAAAGACCCTGAAACCGTGCGCCTACAAGCGGTCGAAGCACAGCGATGTGTGACGGCGTGCCTTTTGCATAATGAGCCTACGAGTTACTCCTCACTACCGAGTTTAAGGTGTTCGGCACCGGAGGCGCAGCGAAAGCGAGTCTTAACAGGGCGACAAAGGTAGTGGGGGTAGACGCGAAACCTGGTGATCTACCCATGGGCAGGTTGAAGTTCCGATAGTCTCGGAATGGAGGACCGAACCGGTAAACGTTGAAAAGTTTTCGGATGACCTGTGGGTAGGGGTGAAAGGCCAATCAAACCAGGAGATAGCTCGTACTCCCCGAAATGCATTTAGGTGCAGCGTCGTGGAATGTGTGCCGGAGGTAGAGCTACCAATAGGGCTAGGGGGCTTCACCGCCTACCAACCCCTGATGAACTCCGAATGCCGGCATAACAGTAGCGGCAGTGAGGCTGCGGGTGCTAAGGTCCGTGGCCAAGAGGGGAACAACCCAGACCATCAGCTAAGGTCCCCAAATTCGGGCTGAGTTGAATGGAACGATGTGGGGATGCTAAGACAGCTAGGATGTTGGCTTGGAAGCAGCCATTCATTTAAAGAGTGCGTAACAGCTCACTAGTCGAGCGTTCCTGCGCGGAAAATACTCGGGCATAAGCCCGGTACCGAAGCTATGGAAAGACTGCT
>NZ_QMEM01000024.1 GCF_003390915.1 Lewinella sp. IMCC34183
CACCGCGCCATCGTCAAGCCGGCGGTGAGGCTTTTGGGTGTCGATGAGGCCTTTAAAAGTTGAACTGAAGCTGGTCTAGGTCCGGGATGCTGTCTGGTGACAGCCGGCCTGCGGTGGCGCACTCGTTGGGCACAATGCACGGCACACACTGCACACACAATCATCATTCGTCCATCGCACATTAATTATGTGCAGGAGGCAATGTGGTTATGCTTAGACGCATTTTATATTAAATCAACAAAACATAATGTTTAAACACTTATTACATTGCGCTGCGATATTGACATTGATGGCATCATGTGATTATGCAGGGAAAGAATTATTGGAGATAAGCTCGAATTTATCTGTTGTGAAATCCGTTGATTGTTCATGTCCCACTCTTTTGCAAGAAGTTGATTCATATTATGTTCAGGAGATACTGTATAGAAACGTTTATTCAATTCGAGGAAATCAAGATGTCTTTGAGCTCTGTTACCTGGAGGCAGAAAATATAAAGAGGTGCGTCACTGTGGGAAAGGATTCGATGTCTAACAATTATGTAGAAATTCAAAACAAGAATATTAAGTTAGACAACATTGAGTTCAATCAACAATTCGAGCCGTAACACTAAATCACTGCGAATTTTTACTTAGGCCACTATTATTTTTGGCTTACATCTCAATCATACACTCTAATATTTAATTTTAGCCAACCTAGCCCCAATGATCAATTCGGTACATTGTGCTGCATCTAAGCGAACAAATTAAAAACTTTTAACAATACATATATTTCAATATTTGCAGCATACATAAATATCTGTGATTTAAATGGAATTTCATCCTTGCAAGAAAATCTCTAGGAATCTTAATGATAATGTGTTTTGAAATGAAATATTTAGATCAAGCTTATCTCTAAGCTCTTATGAAAGGAATGACTTATGCAAAATTACTATTAATTAAAAGTCACTGTGCCCAACACCGCCTACCACGTACAGCCGCCGGTTGAGCTTGTGGGTGCTATCAATGCTTTAACAACGGTCTCAATGAATTTCGACACCCGAAAAGTGTGCCGGTGCTGGCGGCCGTCGGGTAGGCAATCGTTGGCGGCCATTGGCACTTTAGCCCGCGGCCTGATGCCAACTTAGTTGCGCATCTCCGTACCCGGGCTAAGGTCTGACCGGTAATCGCCGGGACTGCGCCATTCTGCAGCGAATCGACAAGTGGCGGGCTGAAGCCCGGCCACCTGCGCTTCGCTCCGCAGAAGGCGCAATCCGCCAGAGGAAAGCAGGGTGCACCGGCCACGTCCGCCAACACGGCGCCTACGTCAATCCGGGGGCTCCGTGGTCGAAGAGAAGCGTCGGGGTGACGGTAATGGCCATTGCGCCGGCGTTCTCAATGGTGCAAAAGCCTCCGCTGGCGCTGCGGGTTTTGCACCATGTTCACTGCCGGCGCGAAGGCTAGCTTTGTGTTCCAAGCCTGGGGCCGGTGCCCAAATGATCCCGGATTGCGTAGGCGCCCTCGTTGGCTGACATTATGATGCTCTCGGTAGCTAAAATTGGCATTTTGGGTAACAATCCAAGTTGAGTTGCATAAATAGATACGATAACTTGGAGGAATCGCTATGCAGCGAGCATCAGAAGCGATAAAAGCAAACTATTCATCACTTATAAAAAAACATGTTTAAAATGATTGGTAAAATTAAAGAGCTTCAGACTAGATTGATCGATTTTACAAATGCCTATGCTAATAGCCACGGATTCGCAGTTGGAGACTGAGCAAAATTTAGCATCTCTGAAATGGCGCGAAGTGCTTCCGAAGAAATACTATCGCCACCGCCCGGCAAGAACAAGATTCAGCAGAGCATATTAGTTAGGATAGCACAGCATAATTTCTCTATTCTAATAGACTATATGATTTCCTCGTATTATACCTCAAATCTACAAGAAGTAGACGATCTAAATTTTAAAGTGATTGGCGAAATTACTTTTGCTGAGGCTAGGAGTTATATATGTCCTATGTGGCCAATCTGTAAATAACAAATCATGAATGAGAGTAAAAAGCAATCATTTGAATTTGCTGCTGAAGTAACTCGGCACTTAATAACTTTGTCTACAGGATTTATAGCTCTGACCATTACATTTAAAAGTGACTTCTTGACGGAAAGCGCAGAAATCAAAACGGGCACGTTAATCTGGTCTTGGTCAATGTTCATTGCTTCAATATTATTTGGCCTATTCACCTTCCAGACAATTGCCGCAACTTTGAATCCAGGTGATATGGAGGATGATGAACTGCGTGAGCATGAAAAATCGATATCGATATACAAGCGTAATATCCGCTTTATGTCTTCGCTCCAAATTATCACTTTTTTCGTAGCTATATTGTTGGCTGCTATATTTGGAATATGCGCTGTTTAATCTAATAGCTGTGATGTGAAAAACATCAAAAATTGGCATAGATAAAGCTATCAGAAAAAATTATTATAAAACGTCAGCCAACACCGCGCCATCGTCAAGCCGGCAGTGATGCTTGTGGGCTTCGATGATGACTTTATAAGCTTTCTTAGAGTTGGTTGAGATCCGAAAGCTAGCTGGTGGAAGCCGGCCTGCGCCGGCGCAAACGTTCGCCGAAAGCAATACCCGCATCCCCTCAGAAAAACCTATCAAAGTTGATCAAAGTCATCAACAAGTCGTATCTTTAAGGGCAATCAAGCCAGATGCCACTCAAAAACCGCCAGTCAGGTAAGT
>NZ_QMEM01000025.1 GCF_003390915.1 Lewinella sp. IMCC34183
AGCATTCTTGGTGTTAATCCGTAAAAGTACCTATCAAATTTACCTTGTCGGTAAGCTTTAAGAATTTTCAGCCAGTTTCTCATGATTAGGTTGCTTTGATGGTTCTGTTAGTTAGTTGCGCAGAACGGGTGCGCCAACGCAGGCCGGCTACCACCAATAAGGATCCGGATTCCGACCAACTTTAGGCTAGTTTTAAAAGGCTTTCTCGACACCCAAAAGCATCACCGCCGGCTTGACGATGGCGCAATGTTAGCGGAATTATTCGTTGTGTTTTCTTACTAGTTTCATCAAGCATAACTTGACTTTTAACCGGTGGCTAGATATGCCTTCTAAATTAATTCCACACAAAATTTCCGCCAGGTCATATTTGTCGGATAATATGATTCCATGTTGTTGAGCATCGTCATAGATACCACTTTGAAACCCATCTTTACATACGTACCACCCAACTATTGGACCCTTTGATGTAAGAAAGTCTGCGGGAATTTCACTAATAACTCTTCCAGCTCTAAATCTAACATTACTGAGAGCTTGATAAAAAGATTCATACTGAGTGATAACTTCTTTGTGTGCGTAATTTTTACATTGACCAACTATTCTTAGTTTAGTCGACTTACCAAACACATGATTTTGTTCATTTGTAGATAAAATACCATATAAATCTACATTACCATCCCCTTTGCTTTTTGTCTTCCAAGCTTTTCCTCCCATTGAACTTATAACAGTACAACATAGGCTTTCAAATTCATCATCACTAAGTTTCTCTATAATTTCGAGTATAATTGGCCGGTTCCTCCAAATAAGCTTTTCATAATCGGTGCTAATACTCCAACTAATCCTGTTTCCCGGTAGAATCGTTCCAATCTTTGCCTTACCACTTCTGTTAAGGTTATCATTTAATTCTTTAAGGTAATTTGCAATCGACCGCTTAAATTTATTAGAATATCTATCGGCGTCAATGGGTGGTATTGAGCCGTATTTCTGTAATAGCTTTGAAGCATATTCTTCAATTGAGTACTCACGCGAAAAATCAGCGAATTTGTATGCTCCATCAATTATTACCTGTTTGTTAGACAGACTCATCTTTTTCAAGCGCTTCTGGGATTATCTCTTCTATCACACTAACTAACTTTTTAATCTCAGTTATTAGCTGACTTTTCGTCTCAAAATTTCGAAGTGCTTTTGCTGGCACATTATCTAGTGCATTTTTACAGTTAGATAGTGCTTCAAATGTTTTGCTTGTTGCGTCTTTATTTTTTGCCTCTTGCTTTAATGATAGAGCTTTTGCATAAGCTTTTTCTAAGTCTAAATCTCTTCTAAATTCATTGAACTGCCTAGGTGCTTGCTGATATAAATATGAAAGTTGCCTCAAATCATCTCTGGTATTGAGGTGCCTTTTTTCCCAATCCCCAAATGCGTCTGATTCATCATCTTCTTTTGGATATAACCAACCAATAAATTCATTGAGGTTTAATCGATTTTGAAACTCCCCAGTTCCTTCATCCCATTCAAGCCATTCTCGGATCCCGACTGAGCTTCTTCCAAAAATCTCTTGGAAGTAAGCATAGCTTCTCATATCAAGTTCTTGTATATAATCAGACTCCTTATTGGCTTGATCATAAGCCTTATAGCCCCGCATCCACTGGCCCGCCGCATATGGTGAGATACCAAATCTTTCTCCAACTTGAGTCAGTGTCAGGTCTTCAGATTCCATTTGATTGACCAAGAGTTTTGCTTTATTAAAAGGAGGCCAGTCAGTTATTCCCGATATATGTCTCAATCCTTGAAATATCCAAGCCGCTTGAGGGTCGGTGCCGATATACTCTAAGCATTCAATATCAGTAATTGATGAAAGAACATTTTCATCAATTCTGCTATCTGTTTCAAGTTGTTCATGCAGCAACTTAACTGCGCACATGCGCATGTTACCCTCTAAAACTACGTACTCTTTAGAATCTAAAATTCTTTGGACTATAATTCTATCAATTTTAAGAAATCCATTAAGTTTAATATTTGCAGCAAGTTTATCGATTCCAAAATTAGTTCGCATTTTATGCTTTACCGCATCTTGTATAGACTCATCAGTTATATTGTCATCACTTATATACTCCCAATCTCTATCAAGGAATCGCGGATTATTGGGATCCAGATAAATTTTGTCAATGGACAGATTTATTGGCTTAAGTGTCTCAACTAATGATACGCTCATAATCGATTTTTTCGCAAGATAGTTATTTTTAATTTCCGCTAACGAGGGCGCCTACGCAATCCGGGATCATTTGGGCACCGGCCCCAGGCTTGGAACACAAAGCTAGCCTTCGCGCCGGCAGTGAACATGGTGCAAAACCCGCAGCGCCAGCGGAGGCTTTTGCACCA
>NZ_QMEM01000026.1 GCF_003390915.1 Lewinella sp. IMCC34183
CGTTCTGCGCAACTAACTAACAGAACCATCAAAGCAACCTAATCATGAGAAACTGGCTGAAAATTCTTAAAGCTTACCGACAAGGTAAATTTGATAGGTACTTTTACGGATTAACACCAAGAATGCTTATTGGTGTCAGCCAGGAACCCATGGGTACGAAATTCAAAAATGAAATAGAAGCAAAATCTGCTTCAAGAGCACTTTTCGATGAGATGAAGGCCTACAAAGGTGAAGGGCTAATAGTGGTATCTAATCAATGTGGTATTCACAAGGGTCCAGTCTTCTCTCTTAAAAGTGGAGAATGGAGCAAGGACTCTATAGGCGTAAGTTTTGATGAAGTATGGGAACGATACGGTGAAGAGATAATTAGAGGGGAATACGGCATTACGGATTACGATAAAGAAATTCTTAGTCAGGTTTTGTTTTAGGAAGCTCTAAGCAGTATTGGTCAGGAGTACATACTATAACTTGAAGTTTAAAATAAAATGACTATATGAAGAGATTTGAGCCACTAATTGAAGTTTTGGATGACGATCTTTACATACCTGAGGTGCGTAGATGGTCAGAAGAGAAATACAACTTGCTTGGAGCATATATGGAAATATTCACTAGGACCATGAGCAAAAAGTGGAGCAATCTTGTCTATATCGATATGTTCGCAGGTGCTGGATATGCCAAAATTAAATCGACTGGAAAGATCTTAAAGTCTTCAGCTTTAATAGCTATGTCGTTACCTATAAATTTTAACACGTATATTTTCTGTGAGGCCGATGAAAATCGATTTAAAGCTTTACAAGCCAGAGTCACTAGAGATTACAGTGATAAGAATGTAATATTGATCCACGGCGATGTTAATGATAAAATTGAGGAACTGAAAAGCCACATTCCCCGATTTAGCCGAAAAGAAGGTGTGTTGTCATTTGCTTTTGTGGACCCCTTTTCATTAAATCTTAAGTTTAGTACTATAGCTACATTAGGAAGGTCCTTTAAAGTCGACTTTCTAATTCTGCTTGCCTTGGGAATGGATGCTAACAGAAATTTCCATAACTATATGGCAAACAACAGCCAAAAGATTTCCGATTTTCTTGGAGAGAATTCGTGGGCGGAGGAGGCTAAGTCCTGTAATAATTCAAAGGAATTCATCCGTTATCTGGCTGAAAAGTATGATTCAAGCATGGTACGGTTGAACTATAAGGAGCCAGAGAAGAAACAGTTAATTAAAAGTCATTCAAGAAATCTAGCGCTTTATTATCTAGCTTTTTACTCTAAGCATCCGCTGGGAAATAAATTTTGGAAAGAGATGCAAAAGTACACAGACAATCAATTAGGCTTATTTTAGTAGATGTCTAATAAATAGCAACAAAAAATCAAAATTGACGATGGCACAATCAACAATTGAATGGACTGAGCACACGTGGAATCCGACCACAGGGTGTTCAAAAGTATCATCAGGGTGCAAAAACTGCTACGCTGAAATCATGACCCGCAGGTTAAAGGCGATGGGAGTCAGTAAGTACGCCGAAGGCTTTAAAACAGTTAGCACACATGAAGAAACATTATCTGAGCCTTATACGTGGAAAAAGCCAAAGATCGTCTTCGTAAATTCTATGAGCGATTTATTTCATGAGGATGTTCCAATTCAGTTTATACGACGGGTTTTTGACGTAATGAATGACAATCCACAACATGTATTCCAGATACTAACAAAGAGATCAGATAGATTGCTTGCCGTTCATAAAGAACTTAGATGGTCACATAATATATGGATGGGAGTTTCAATAGAAAATCAAAAAGTTTTAGACAGAATTACACACTTGGCAAAAACAAAAGCTAAGGTGAAATTTCTGTCTTGTGAGCCACTACTTGCTGATTTAGGTAAATTAAGGTTGAAAAATATAGATTGGGTAATAGTTGGGGGCGAAAGTGGACCCAAAGCACGACCAATGGATGCCGAATGGGTATTAAATATTCAAGAGCAGTGTTCAAAGAAGGATGTGCCGTTTTTCTTTAAACAATGGGGAGGTACTAGAAAGAAAAAGACAGGTAGAGAACTAAATGGTCGGACTTATGATGAAATGCCAAGTTTAAAATAATAAAGCGCAGAACACCGCGCCATCGTCAAGCCGGCGGTGAGGCTTTTGGGTGTCGATGAGGCCTTTAAAAGTTGAACTGAAGCTGGTCTAGGTCCGGGATGCTGTCTGGTGACAGCCGGCCTGCGGTGGCGCACTCGTT
>NZ_QMEM01000027.1 GCF_003390915.1 Lewinella sp. IMCC34183
AGGAAAGCAATAAGGTCACCAATCCAATATCATTGAGAGCATAAATAAAATTAAAAAAAGCCATCGGCGAACACCACGCCAGCGTCCATGCGCCCTATCGGGACGCACGGCGCTGGCGTACCCGTTGTGTGCAACCAGGCAGCTTCAGAAAATTGATCCACCTATATTTGTGCTCAATTATTGTATCTTAATCAAAAACTATAAATTATGAATTTTGCAATATTCATCTGTTTAGGTGCAATATATGGGTTATGGTCATACAGAATGAGTAGAAATGAAAGACCAGGCAATACGAAAGGTTATGCATACTTTGATGATTCTAGTATGACTATGCATTGGACCTTATTTATACTGAAAGGAGTAGGGGTGTCTATATTTGTCTACATATTATATGCTATAGGTTGGAGATAGCAAATTATCGGGATGCTGTAATATTAGTTTTATATTTTATGTGGCATTCTGAACCTAGCCTTCACATAGATGTTAGAGCTTCTACACTTGCCAGTTTCTATTGTAATCTAAATAAGAATCGACCATGAAAAAGATATGGTTATCGCTTTTGATTTTAAGTATAGTGACGGCATGCAATGACCCAGATCAAAAAGACCAAACTATCATATTTGAGGAATCCAATGCGGGGTATGGAGCAAGAGAAAACGATTATTCAGAAATTGGATACGAAGAAATTAAGTACCTACTGAGTAATTATCGAGAGAGGAAGGGATTGTTGAAAAAATATGAATTTTATATGCGCAGGTCAGGTCGGAATTTTGATTCTAATTGCGAGTCTGAAGTATATAATGTCGTTAGAGGAAACAATGTAATGTTTGATACGCCATACATTGAGATTTGTGACTGTTGTAATGAAAATATGGTATGGGTGACATTCTCAGGAAGTTCAAGGCATAAAATGGTTTATGATAGAGTTATGGATTCTGCAATAAATGATGGTTATTCCGAACCCTACATTGACGAATATGATGACGGGACTTTTTTAAAAGAGTATTCTAAAAAAGATTTTGCATTAACGGCCTCATCTCAAATCATGAAAAACGATAGTTTTGCTTACGAGGTGATGCTTATGCTTTTCCTCCCAAAATAAATCTTTTTATAGCTCTTTGGTTAGGTTTTATACAACTTAAATATTTCTTGAAATGAAATATCAAGACCATTATGAAAGTGAGTTTTATCCAACTCCATCATTCTATGACTCTTCTAAACCATATCAAGAATGGTTGTATTCTAAAGCTAAATCTCATTATAAAAGAGATAAAAAGAGAAGTAAAGGCGAGTTTAGGTTTACACACAAAGATTATAGGCTAGCAATCAATAAAGCTTTTTTAAAATCGAAAGGATTAGATTTCTATACAAATGAAAAGCTTGACTGGTCATTAGTAGGGACATATGATAATAGAAAATCACAAAAAGGAAGAAGAAATTATAAAAGCAAGTTTGCTCTGCTACCTACAATTGACCATACTTATGAAGAAAATGAACCTATAGATATAGTTATTTGCGGATGGAGAACAAATGACGCAAAGAACGATTTGAAAATTGACGAATTCGTAAATTTGTGTGAACTTGTTATAAAAAATTATAGAAATAAATAAATGCACACAACATTGCGCCATCGTCAAGCCGGCGGCGAGGCTTTCCGGTGTCGATGAAACATTGAAAGCTATCAAAAGCTGGTACCAATCCGGTTGTTGGCTGATGTAGCCGGCCTGCGTGGGCGCACCCGTCAGACTGTGCAAAAAGTATGGTTTTCGATTTTCTGGCCGTATCTTGAAGGTATCCCACTGATACCCGAGAAAAATGCCCAGAAAAGTAGGTTTGGACCCCGCGCAGTTCGGTCTGTTTGCCACTCCACTTGAGGCGATGATCCCGGCGGACGCTGAAGTCCGCGTCGTAGCGGCGTTCGTCGACCAGTTGGACCTTCCCGCGCTCGGCTTTACGCCGGTGCACGCCGACGGGGCCAGCGCCTACGGT
>NZ_QMEM01000028.1 GCF_003390915.1 Lewinella sp. IMCC34183
TAGGGCAGTATTTGGTAGGGGAGCATTGTGGTACGGCACTGAAGGTTGGGGGTGACCCCGGCTGGAGCGGCCACAAAAGCAAATGTAGGCATGAGTAACGATAAAAGGGGTGAGAAACCCCTTCGCCGTAAGACTAAGGTTTCCGTATTCGATGTTAATCAGAATCGGGTTAGTCGGGTCCTAAGGTGTAGCCGCCAGGCGAAGCCGATGGCAAACGGGTTAATATTCCCGTACCCGCTCACGACGAAAGCGACGGAGTAGTGTAGGTATCGCGTACTGACGGAATAGTACGTTGAAGGCTGAGTAAAATTAGCCGATAGTACAGGTTCTTCTTCGGAAGGACTTGATAGTGTACCGAAGCGACTTCCAAGAAATAGCGAGTGAAGCGGCCCGTACCGTAAACCGACACAGGTAGTCGAGGAGAGTATCCTAAGGCGCTCGAGTGATTCATGGCTAAGGAACTAGGCAAATTAGACGCGTAACTTCGGGAGAAGCGTCGCCCGTACAGTGATGTACGGGCCGCAGTGAAGAGGCCCAGGCGACTGTTTAGCAAAAACACAGGACTCTGCTAAATCGCAAGATGAAGTATAGGGTCTGACACCTGCCCGGTGCTGGAAGGTTAAGGAAGGGGCTTAGGGAGTAATCCCGAAGGTCTTAACTGAAGCCCCAGTAAACGGCGGCCGTAACTATAACGGTCCTAAGGTAGCGAAATTCCTTGTCGGGTAAGTTCCGACCTGCACGAATGGTGTAACGATCTGGGCACTGTCTCGGCCATGAGCTCGGTGAAATTGAAGTATCGGTGAAGATGCCGATTACCCGCAACGGGACGAAAAGACCCCGTGAACCTTTACTACAGCTTCACATTGCATTAGGGTATAAGATGTGTAGGATAGGTGGGAGACTTTGAAGCGGCCACGCCAGTGGTTGTGGAGTCGTCCTTGAAATACCACCCTTCTTATACTTTGATGCTAACTCCTACGAAATAGGAGGACCGTGTGTGGTGGGTAGTTTGACTGGGGTGGTCGCCTCCTAAAGTGTAACGGAGGCTCGCAAAGGTACCCTCAGCATGGTTGGTAATCATGCGAAGAGCGTATAAGTATAAGGGTGCTTGACTGAGAGAACGACAGTTCGAACAGGTGCGAAAGCAGGCTTAAGTGATCCGGTGGTTCCGCATGGAAGGGCCATCGCTCAAAGGATAAAAGGTACTCCGGGGATAACAGGCTGATCTCCCCCAAGAGCTCACATCGACGGGGAGGTTTGGCACCTCGATGTCGGCTCGTCACATCCTGGGGCTGAAGAAGGTCCCAAGGGTTGGGCTGTTCGCCCATTAAAGTGGCACGCGAGCTGGGTTCAGAACGTCGCAAGACAGTTCGGTCTCTATCTGTTGCGGGCGTAGGAATATTGAGGAGATCTGTTTCCAGTACGAGAGGACCGGAATGGACGTATCTCTAGTGTACCGGTTGTGGCGCCAGCTGCACTGCCGGGTAGCTATATACGGCACGGATAAGCGCTGAAAGCATCTAAGCGCGAAGCCAACTCCAAGATGAATATTCCCTTGAGGGTCGCAGAAGATGACTGCGTTGATAGGCTGTAGGTGGAAGTGTGGTAACGCATGGAGCCGAGCAGTACTAATCGCCCGACAGCTTCCTTTTTTTTTCTTTGAATGGGTAGAGGTTAACCGTTAGATCGGTTGGCTGAGACTTATGAGTAGTGAAAAAGACGGCAGCACGCTTGTTGTGGAAATTAATTAGCATACGGTCTTTGGTTGATCCTGAAGTCCGGATCGGTCTGGTAAAAAGGCCTGAAGCTCTCTTATCGAACTTGTTGAT
>NZ_QMEM01000002.1 GCF_003390915.1 Lewinella sp. IMCC34183
TGAAATCCTCCGTGGAGCGAGGCCTCCGTGATGGAGCTGGCGGCCGCTTCGCGGCCTTCTTTGTTTCACACAGATTCGCACGGATTAGCCACAGATTCTCGCAGATTTTCCCGCAGCACTCCGGATTTCTCAGATTGGGGATGCGCTGCGCGCCTCCGCGTACCTTGGCGTACCTTCTTTTCTCTGCGTTTGGCCTCCCTCTCCTCGGCTTACCTCTCTCTGTGGCACCGCTGTGAAATCCTCCGTGGAGCGAGGCCTCCGTGATGGAGCTGGCGGCCGCTTCGCGGCCTTCTTTGTTTCACACAGATTCGCACGGATTAGCCACAGATTCTCGCAGATTTTCCCGCAGCACTCCGGATTACTCGGATTAGGGATGCGCTGCGCGCCTCTGCGTACCTTGGCGTACCTCCTTTCCTCTGCGTTGAGCCTCCCCTCCTCTGCCTACCTTCTTCTCTCCCTAATTAATGCGACCCGATAACCTCAAAAATCCAGGTCCACGATCCGTAATCGCTTGTACTTCCCCGGTCGGAATTTTCGCTTCCCGAGAAGCTTAACGAGCAGAAAACCGGTGCCCACCGAGGCGGCGGTGATCAGGGCATCGTCTGTACTATAGCTCGTGTCGTCGTAGCCGTCGGTGGCGTAGCCCAGGGCGGCGAAGAAGGACCAGCCGGCACCGAAGGTCATCAGTGCGTAGCCGATGCGGGAGGCGGCGGTATGCCCCCGGTAGACGGCGTCAATCTCCTCCAGCAGAATGTAGCGGTCGTTGATGACCAGGGCCTGGATGTCGGGCCGCATCTCGCGGATATAGCCTTCCTGCCAGAAGTCGTCGCCCTTCATCCGGAAGCGGAGCGACTCTCCCTCGTACACCCGTTCGCTGTGGGAACTGGTCAGCTTTTCGAAAAGCAGCACGCGTTGGGCGCGCACGCAGGTGCAAAAAAGTACCGCGAAGAGGAGTAATGTCAGGCGCATACCGGGTTGCGGTAAAGAGTCGGGGATGATGGGGCGGGTTGGTTACTTGGTCGCCGCCAGTCCAATTATTTGCTGCATCTGGTCGGCGTAGGCGGTAAGTACCTCACCAAGCTTATCGATCTGCTCCTGTGCCTCCGTGAAGTTGCGTTGCTCGATCGCTTCGCGGACCCCCGGCAGGGTCTTCACGCCGTAGCCGGTATAGAAGCCGGGTGCGTAGACGTGGTGGACGAACCAGGGCCGGCGGGGTAATCCTTCGGGCCGAGTGAGCTTGCGCTCCAGCCCCATGAACAGTTGGTTGAGCCGTTCGCGATCGGCGGCGGGCAGTTGGCTGGCCTGCCCCGGCTTGTAGGTATCGGCCAGTTCACTGATGCGACCAAGCGCGTTTTGCAGAGGGGCGAAGTTGAGGTAGGGTACTTCGGCCTTTTCCTTGGGCGCGGTGTACGGCTCGGTGGGATCGGCGGCCAACTCGTAGGCACCCTCCCCGATCAGGCGGTTACGGCGGGCGGTTTCCTTGCGGGTGCTCTCGGCGAGGTCCATCACTTCCTTGCCGTACTCCTGCAGGGTCCGGGCCATACGCGTAAACTCGAAGGGGAGCACGTCGGCGTTGGCGAGTCGCAGGGTGATTCGGCCGGCTACCTTTGCCAGGGCGCCCCCGTAGGCAAAGTCGGGATCCTTGAACCGCTTGTAGTGGTCGTAGCTGTCGTACATGGTGTGGTACTCCCCGCCGCTGCTCTCTCCCCCGAATCCGAGGTTGAAGGCGGCGATACCGAGGTGCTGAAAGAAGGGGGAGTAGTCCGAGCCGGAGCCCAGTGCCGACAGCTCGAAGGAGTGTAGGTCCTGCCCCTGATTCACCGCCGCGGCGGCCTTCCGGCGCTCGAATACGGTGACGCCGGTCTGGGGGTCCTCCACGTCGTCGGCGATCTGGCCGAAGAATTTTTCAAGGGTGTGCGAGCCGCCGGCCCCGAGGAAGCCCCGGCCGCTGGCGTCGGTGTTGATGTAGGCCACGGCCTTTTCGACCAGCTCGTCGGCGTGGGTTTCCACCCACTCGGTGGAGCCCAGCAGTCCGGGTTCCTCGGCACCCCAGGCGGCGTACTTGATGGTCCGCTTAGGCCGCCAGCCGGTCTTTGCCAGTTCCGCTACGGCGCGGGCCTCCTCCATGACGGCGACCATGCCGCTGATCGGATCGTTGGCGCCGTGCACCCAGGCATCGTGATGGTTGCCGCGGATGACCCATTCGTCGGGATACGCGCTGCCTTCCAGGGTGGCGATCACGTCGTAGGCGGGGGCTTGCTCCCAGTTGAACTCCAGCTGGAGATGGACTTCCGCCGGACCGGGACCGATGTGGTAGGTGATGGGCAGGGCTCCGCGCCAGGAAGCGGGGGCCACGGGGCCGCCCAGCGCCCGGAGCAGGGGAAGGGCATCGTGGTAGGAAATGGGCAGCACGGGAATCTCGGTCAGCCCCTCCGCTTCATCGAGGCTGAGGCGTTCCGCGTCGGCGGTGGCGCCGTAGCCGGGGGTGAGGGGATCTCCGGGGGCCCGGGGCAGGTCCATCACGGCACCGCGCTGTACCCCGTACTCGTTCTTGTAGGCCCCGTCGGGGTAGGTTTCTCCTTGGTAGTAGCCGTCGTCTTCGGGATCCGAGTAGAGAATGCAGCCGATGGCGCCCTTCTCGGCGGCTACCTTGGGCTTGATGCCGCGCCAGGAGCCCTGGTACTTGGCGATAACGATCTTCCCTTCGACGCTGATGCCACGCTTCTCCAGTTCCTCGTAGTCCGCGGGGACCCCGTAATTCACGAATACCAGTTCCGCCGTTACGTCGCCGTCGATGGAAAAGGCATTGTAGGGAGGCAGGGCTTCTTCGGTCTGGTCGGTAGCGGCATCGCCGGTCACGGGCGGCTCCTCCAGCATGGCCGTGTAGGTAGTGGGACCCAGCAGTTCCAGTTTACGCACCTTCGGCGTCGGGAAGAGCACGTCGAAGCGCTCGACGTCTACGTCGTACCCCCAGGAGCGAAATTTCTCGGCCATATAGTCGACTACCTTCTTGTCGTACGGTGACCCGACGTGGTGGGGGCGGGCGGTCATGTACTTCATCCACTCGTCCAGGTTGGCCGGGGTGATCTGGTCGTCGTACGCGCGCTCCAGCTGCCGTTGCTGCTCAGCGGAGGATTCGGTGAAGCCCATTAGTTGTTGGGATTGGGCAGAAAGGGAAATACCGGGAAGCAGGCAGGCGAGCAGGAAGTATAGACGGTTCATAGCGGATCGGGCGGTTTGGGAATGGAAATGTATGAAATCTAGTGCTGCGTGGGGAGCGGCCGGTCGACTAGTGGCCGGTCCGCTAGTGGCCGGTCGACTAGTCGACCGGCCACTTAGCCATCGGACCAGTTTCGAAAAATTAACATTCAGTTTACACTCGTCGCGGTGTAGCCGCTCCAGGAACCGATAAGGAATGATGACCATAACCTCGCACTACCGGTACCACCCAATTTGCCAACCCCGCCTAGACGCTCCAATCCCCTAATGCTTTCCAGTGCGCTCAACCTACCCGACAGGTACCGGCCGGACCGCCCTATAGCTTACGGCTGTTTTGCACTAAATTTACCCACCGCCCTGCCGGAGTCGATCGATCTCACTAACCCAATCCAACGTAATCAACCCATGCTCCGCATTCTGCTCGCCCTTTCTGTTTTCTCGCTCCTTGTCGCCTGCGGCGATTCCGGGGCTAATGCCCCCGAGGGCATGTCAGACGTAGAACTCCGCGCTCACGCCGACAGCCTTGCCCACTCGACCATCATTATCGACGGGCACGTGGATCTTCCGTACCGGCTCAAGATCAAGAACTTCCGCCTGGAGCGCGAGATGCTGGGCATTCCCGTCGAGACCGACGAAGGCGATTTCGACTACGTCCGCGCCGTAGAGGGTGGACTCGATGCCCCCTTCATGTCCATTTATATCCCGAGCAACCTCCAGGAAACCACCGGCGAATCTCCCGCGCTGGCCGACAGCCTCGTACAGATGGTAAAGGGAATCGTCGAGGCGCACCCCGACAAGTTCGCCCTCGCCCTTAGCCCCGATGACGTAGAGCGCAACTTCGCCAACGGCATCATGAGCCTGCCCATGGGCATGGAGAACGGCTCCCCCATTGAGGACAAACTGGAGCGCGTGGAAGAATACTACAACCAGGGTATCCGCTACATCACCCTCACCCACGCCAAGGATAACCTGATCTCGGACTCCAGCTACGATACCGTAGGCACCAACGGTGGACTAAGCCCCTTTGGCGAGGAAGTCGTACGCGAGATGAACCGCGTAGGCATCATGGTCGACGTGAGCCACATCAGCGATTCGGCCTTCTGGGACGTGATGGAACTCACCGAAGTACCGGTGATCGCCAGCCACTCTTCCGTGCGCTACTTCACGCCTGACTTCGAGCGTAATATGGATGACGACATGATCAAGCGGCTCGGAGAGAACGGGGGCGTGATCCAGATTAACTTCGGCTCTACCTTCCTCGACGGCGCCTTACGCACCCGGCAGGACAGTCTCCGCGAAGCCTTTATGGCCCGCCTCAGCGAGCGGGGAATTGAGAACCGCTCCGACGAGGCCGAGGCACTGGCCGACAGCTTCCAGCTCGAAAATCCTACCCTGTACTCTGACGTAGAAATGGTAGCCGATCACATCGACCGTGTAGTGGAACTGGCGGGGATCGACCACGTAGGCCTGGGTTCCGACTTCGACGGCGTAGGCGACAGCCTCCCTACCGGCCTGAAGGACGTTGCGGACTACCCCAACCTCGTTTACACCCTGCTCAAGCGGGGCTACACCGACGAGGACATCAAGAAAATACTGTCCGGCAACGTCCTGCGCGTATGGCGAGCCGTGGAAGCGGCCTCCTCCTCCCGCGGATAGAAGAAAAACCGGTTGCGATTCGTAACCGGTTTTTCTACACCTCTAGGAAATATGTACCTTGTTACCTATAGTTGCGTAACAAGGTACTAGTATGGCACTTCCCGATTTCTTCGACCACCTCGGCATCACCGCCGTGGCTTCCCGCACCCGCCTGTTGAGTGAGCGGCTGTTTGCGGATTCCCGGCAATTGAATTTCACCTACGGCACGGAATTGAAGTCGCAGTGGCTTCCGCTGTTGTACCTGCTCCGGCTGAATGGCCCGACGCCGGTATCCGATCTGGCAGCCAGCATTCGCCAGAACCATCCGGGGGTGGTGCGGATGATCAACGACCTGCAAAAGCACGATCTGGTCACCCGCACCCGCGACGCGACCGACGGGCGCAAGACTATGGTAGCACTGACCCCCGCCGGAGCGGCGGCCGCTACTACCCTGGCCGAGCGTACGGTACCCGATGTGGCGGCCGCCCTGCACGAAATAGCCGGGGAGTGCCAACATGACCTCTGGGTAGCCCTGGCCGAGTGGGAAGCGGCCCTGGAGCGTAAGAGCCTACCGGAACGCACCCGTGACGTGCGGCGGCGGCGTCTCGACGGCGAGCTCCGTATCGTGCCCTTCGAAGGCCGGCACGCCCAGGCATGGCACGACCTCAACGAGGCGTGGATCAGTAAATTCTTTACGATGGAGCCCGCTGATTATGAAGCCCTGCTGCATCCCCGCGAGCACATTCTCAACCCCGGCGGGGCCATCCTCATCGCCGAACTGCGCGGCCGCCCCGTGGGTACCTGCGCTCTGATCCCTATGCAGCATCCCTACTACGACGTGGAACTCGCCAAAATGGCGGTGGACCCGGAAGTGCAGGGGCTCGGCGTCGGCTACCGGATCGCACAGGCTACCCTGGAACTGGCCCGACAGCGCGGCGACCTACGGATACACCTGGCCAGCAATCAGCGCCTGAAGGCCGCCGT
The DNA here is from genome assembly GCF_003390915.1 of Lewinella sp. IMCC34183. Lineage (GTDB taxonomy): Bacteria > Bacteroidota > Bacteroidia > Chitinophagales > Saprospiraceae > Neolewinella. The sequence goes on from NZ_QMEM01000002.1 coordinate 5,839, forward strand.
CCACCTCTACCGTAAGCTTGGTTTTAAAGATGTAACCGACAAGCACGGAGCGTACCAGCGCGCCGACGTCCAGATGGCCCTTACTCTTGCTCCGGGCTCCCCAACCGGCTGAGTAGGCGTCCCATCTTCTTCTCGATCACGGAAAACGGCATTTCCTCCCGGCCAGTGTACAGAAAGAGCAGCACCAGCTGCACCCCGACTTCCCCCGGCACCTGCGGCCGCGGCAGCAATTCCTTGTTGAGGCGGTAGGCCTCCCGCATCCGCCGCTTCAGCAGGTTGCGGTCTACCGCCCGCTTGAATTTGCGTTTCGGCACTACGAAGGTGACCCGGTAAGGATGAGGTCCCCGTACCTGCTCCGCCTCCCGGTAGATGAGCCGTACCGGATAGGAGGATACGGAAGCGGAGCCGCGCGCGAACAGCCGGCCTATCTCCCGGCTTGATTTCAGGCGCTCGGCGGTATAAAGGCGTTTTGACATGGTTTGCGCAGGTGCGGGGCGGATGAGTAGGGTTTCTACCGAACTTGGGCCGGGGGGTTCCCGTTGTAAAAGTGTAACTAAAAACAACAAGACATGACCAAGTCACCAAGCAATAACATCAAAGAAAAGTTTCTCGATACCCCAACCGACCTTCCCCAGGAGGCCGTCAAGGACATTACCGAGGCCCTCAACCCGCTCGTAGCCGATCTGATCGCCCTGTGGGTTAAAGTAAAGAATTACCACTGGCATATGTCGGGCCGTCACTTCCGTGATTACCACCTGATGCTCGATGATCAGAGTGAAGAACTGATTTCCACCGTCGACCCCCTCGCCGAGCGCGTCCGCAAGCTGGGCGGCAAGACCATCACCAGCCTTGCCCAGATCGGCAAATTGACCAGCATAGCCGACAACGATCAGGCACAAATCGCCCCCCGCGACATGCTGCTCGACCTGATGCAGGAGAACAAGAAGATGGCCGCCAACCTGCGCAAGGCGCACGAGGTATGTGAGAAGCACGACGATACCGGCGGCGCCAGCCTGCTGGAGGACTACATCAACGCCACCGAGCGTCGTACTTGGTTCCTCTTCGAGGCTACCCGCGAGGTTGAAACCGGCAACGCGCCCAAGAGTAACGGCAAGTCCGGTAAATGAGCACCTTTGTAACCAGCCTCGGACGGTTTAGAGCCGTTTTGCAGCAAGCGTCGGACGGTTTGAAACCGTCCGACGCTTAACAGTACCTGGGTTCCTCTTTGAGGCTACCCGCGAAGCAGAGTAAGGCACCCTACCCAGATTAATGGCCCGTCCCAACCGAATTGGGACGGGCCATTTTTTAGTATTCCGGTGGGGACCTTCACCCCATTGCCTTACTTCTTATAAAAGATCACCGAACGCGTGGGTACCGATAAGGTGTACGTTCCCCTAGGCAGGTTATCAAGATCCAGAATCACGCCCCCCTCCCTAACCTCGCTTAGCCCGACTAAATGTTGCACCTCCTGCCCCAGGGCGTTATGGATACGTAGCTCCGTTAGGGCGTCGAGCCCCGTCTCCACGTTGAGGCGATTGGTGGCGGGATTGGGATAGACGTGAAGTCGGTCTTTCCTACCCTCAGCTACGTAGACCCCCTTACTGGGTGACAGGCTGGATACACCATCATAGTCAGTCTGGCGAAGCCGGTACAGGGAAAACCCGGTCAGTGGTTCGGTGTCTTCGGCTACGTACTCGAGCTTACTGGCGGAGTTGTTACCACCGGCAACGGTCGTGAGGGTCATCCACTCCCGCCCGGTGGCGGAACGCTCTACGGCGAATGATTCGTTATTCTGTTCTGCGGCGGTTACCCAGTTTAGGCGCACGATTCCGTCACGTTCTACCGAGGCGGAGAAGGACAGCAAGTCTATCGGTAGGGCTTCCTCGGCGGTACCGACGGTGAACCTCGCGTTATTGGTGATTGCCGTCACATCCGAAAATTGAAAAATGCCACCTCCAAGGGAGGTAGCCGGTGTGGCCACGATAGCGTCGTCGGAAAAGCTGCCATTGTTATTGGCGTCGACCAGCAGGCGTAGGTCGGCAACGTCAGCCGGTGCCAGGCTACCGGGCGTGAAGCGCATGTCAATGCTTCCGACATCAACCGGGGAACCGGAAATATTCACTTCACTAACCCGCCACTCACGGTTGAGCCGGGAAATCATCCCGGCAGGCATATCGGCGGAAGTAGTGGAAGTAAGCGAGGCTCCGTCATGGCCCCAGAACAGGTACTCGTTGCTATTCAGGTTACTGGCCCCCAATATCCTAACGATGTCGCCCTGTGCATCGGTGTGAGTGCTGCCGGAGCTGCTCCGTCCTATACACGCTACGTCAGCATCATAATTTCCGTTCGCCGGGTTGTCGTGAATATAGACATCGTTAGCGATCGAAAAATTCCCGTACTTGGCCTGCAGGTAATTATTAACAATTGTGATTTCTACGTCGCTGAGTCTCTCATTGTAGACCAGTATCTCATAATAGTGTCCGCTGGCTCTATTCGAGCTGGTCCCGGTCCTGCCGATCATCGAGTAGGGAATGCCGGGGGTAGTGGACCCCAAGTTCAAGGTTTGCTCTTGGTTATTGACCCCAATGGTCATACTTTGGGAATTCGAGCGTTTATGCCAGGTAAAAAGCGAGTGACTACCGTAGTTGGAGGATCAAGTAGTGGTATAGTCCGTAGTACCGACCACGGTGTATCCCACCCGGTTACTATTTTCCCACTGCTCGCTTCGCAGGGAATAATCGGAACCATTCAGGAACGGACTCGTGGAGGCTCCGTGATCGATAGCCTGGGCCACGAGAAAAACGCTGCCGCCCCCGTACGAACCCGTGGATGTTCCATTCATATGCTGAGACACGGCATTATTGAAATTGAAGAGCACGGAGGGAGCGCCCACCGTACGGTATTCCGGCCGGGAGTCAAAACTGGACTGGCTGAAGTTGAAGCCGGTACTGACCTTGTTTACCCAGTTGGATACCCGAGTACCGTTTGCGGGATTATCGTTGGTATTGCCATCTCCGTCTAGGTCATCCGCCGATAGCCAAATTCTTAGCGAGGAGCTTCCACTTGTATTGCCGATACCTCCAGGCCCAAATTGAGCCATGCACATACACGGTAGGAATAGAAGCAGGGGTAAAAGGTTTTTCATTTCCTGAGAGACATAAAGATTATCTAAATATTATTCCTCGATACCCAATAGGATGAAAGAGTAGGGCAAAAACAATCCTATTAGGAAATTCAAAGCATCGTGAAATTCACCAGCTACAACTTCTATAAAATTTGGAATCGTAAGGTCACCGAACCTCGGAGGTGCAGCCGCCCCCTCCCAGCGGCCACATGATTTATTTAACTAATGTTTGGGTCAAGAAGAATATTGTTCAGGCGGTCAAATCCGGAAAGTTTAGGTCATCGTGCCAGTGGCGCAGGCTCCCCTCAAACGTATTCGGTAATGCATCAAAAGAAAGCCCGTCCTGATTTGATCGGGACGGGCTTTCTTGGTTTATTCAGTTGTCAGCTTAGACATCCACCTTGGCGTACTTGGCATTCGCCTCGATGAAGGCGCGGCGCGGCGGAACCTCGTCGCCCATCAGCATGCTGAAGACGCGGTCGGCCTCCGAGCTCTCCTCGATGGCTACCTGCTGCAGCACACGGGTATCGGGGTCCATGGTCGTTTCCCAGAGCTGGGTAGCGTTCATTTCACCGAGACCTTTGTAGCGCTGCACCTTTACGGCGCCGTCGTTCTCGTGCTTACTGTAGTTGGCGATGGCCTCGCGGCGCTCCTCCTCACTCCAGCAGTAGCGGAACTGCTTGCCGCGGCGCACTTGGTAGAGTGGCGGCTGGGCGATGTACACGTAACCGCCCTCGACGAGCGCGTGCATGTACCGGAAGAAGAAGGTGAGGATTAGGGTCACGATGTGGCTACCGTCGATGTCGGCGTCACACATGATGATGATCTTGTGGTACCGCAGCTTGTCTAGATTGAGGATCCGCTCCCCGTGGTTGCCCTCTACGATGCTCACGCCCAGGGCGGTAAACATGTTCTTGATCTCCTCATTCTCGTAGATCTTGTGCTCCATAGCCTTCTCTACGTTGAGTATCTTGCCGCGCAGCGGCAGGATGGCCTGGAAGGCCCGGTTGCGGCCCGCCTTGGCTGTACCACCGGCCGAGTCGCCCTCGACGAGGTAGATCTCGGAGCCCTCGGGGTCTTTATTGGAGCAGTCGGCCAGTTTGCCGGGCAGTCCCGTACCGGTGAGCACGTTCTTGCGCTGCACCATCTCGCGGGCCTTGCGGGCGGCGTGGCGGGCGGTCGCGGCGATGATCACCTTGTCGATGATACGCTTGGCCTGGTCGGGGTTCTCCTCGAGCCAGTGGCCCACGCTCTCCCCTACCGCGCGGCTGACGATACCGGTGACCTCGCTGTTGCCGAGTTCCCCCTTCGTCTGCCCCTTGAACTGCGGTTCGGGTACCTTGACGGACACCACCGCGGTGAGTCCCTCGCGAAAGTCCTCGCCGCTCACCTTGAACTTGAGCTTCTTGAACAGGCCGTTCTCGTCGCCGTACTTGGTGAACAGGCGGTTCACGGCGCGGCGGAAGCCGTTGACGTGGGTACCGCCCTCGCGGGTCTTGATGTTGTTGACGAAGGAGTAGATGTTCTCCTGGTAGGTGGTGTTGTACTGCATGGCCACCTCGACCTCCACGTTGTCCTCCTTGGACTTCACGTAGATGGCTTCCTCGATCAGGTCTTGCTTGCCCTCGTCGAGGTACTTGACCATTTCGGCGAGGCCGCCTTCGCTGTAGAATTCCTTCCGTAGGGGCTTGCCCTCGTCGTCGGTCTGCCGCTCGTCGGTGATACTGAGCTGCAGGCCGCTGTTGAGGAAGGCGAGTTCCTGCATGCGATTGGCCAGCGTCTCGTACTTGTACACCAGCGATTCGAAGATCGTGGGGTCCGGCGTGAAGTGAATAGTAGTACCGCTTTTCTCGGCCTCACCCACGACATGTACCGCGTTCTGTGGGATACCCTTGCTGTAGTCCTGTTGGTAGATCTTGCCGTCGCGGTGGACGGTGGCGCGCAGGTGCTCCGAGAGGGCGTTCACACAGGAAACGCCGACACCGTGGAGACCGCCGGAGACCTTGTAAGTATCCTTGTCGAACTTACCACCGGCATGGAGTACGGTCATGACGACCTCCAGGGCCGACTTGCCGAGCTTGGCGTGGTTGCCCACGGGGATGCCCCGCCCATCGTCCTGTACGGAGATGGAGTTGTCCGGGTGAATGATCATATCGATGCGGCTACAGTAGCCCGCCAGGTGCTCATCGATGCTGTTGTCGACTACTTCCCAGACGAGGTGGTGCAGACCGCGCGTATCGGTGCCCCCGATGTACATTCCGGGGCGCTTGCGGACGGCTTCGAGGCCTTCCAGGGCGGTAATATTGTCCGCTCCGTAATCGCCCCGGTTTACCGGCTCATTGTTCTTTGTCATACCAGCAAAAGTACAAAAATTATGCCACTTTTCCTAGTGTTTCCGGGTCGGAGAACGGGCATTCCGGCGGGTCCGCGGGTACCGGACGAAGCGGGCAAAAAAGCGCGCACGCCGTAGTACTTTTTCACGCTCCCGACGGGCGGCTCGGCGTCGTATTGCGGCGGACCGGCCAGCTCAACCGCGTTGACGTGCGGGTCTGAATTACCAGGGGTTGAGGCGCCGCCGGTATTCTTCCACCATCTCCGGTTGCGGGGCGCCCCGCTTGTACATCCGGAAGACCCGCAGGTTGGCCAGCTGCACGCGCAACCAGCCGTTGGCGCGGTACTTGCGGGCGGATACCGTTACCGCCCGCGGGATGACCCGAAAGGGAAAGCGCGCCCACGCCCGCTGGATGATGTCGTAGTCTTCCATGATCTGCATGTTCCCGTCGAAACCACCGAGCGCCTCCCAGGCGGCGCGCGTCAGGTACAGGGACTGGTCGCCGCCCCGGCACGCCAGACCGCGGAAGCGGGTACAGAACGCATTGATGGCCAGCAGGGGGTGGTCCGAGTCGAACCGGAAGCGGTAGCAGCCCACGGGGTAACCCGCTTCCGTACTGCGCAGGATATCGTCGTAAAAGCCCCGAGGCGGCCGGGTATCGGCGTGGAGGAAGTACACTACGTCGTAGTGCTCGACATGGCAGGCGGCCGCCTCGTTCATTTGCCGGGCCCGCCCGCGCCCGGCACAGGGCAGGTACCGCACCCGCGCCAGCCGCCGAACGACCTCCGCGGTACCGTCGGTGCTGCCGCCATCGGCGACCGTGATGGTACCCCGGCCGTTGAGCTCGCCGGCCAGGTAGGGCAACAGCTGGCGCAGGTTGTCCAGCTCGTTGACGACGGGGATGATGAGGTGCAAACGCATGGGAAAATAAACTCGACTTCCGGCAGGGACCTACGGTGCCGCGTACCGGGACGGATTTACTCTAAACGATAATATCCGGCCTTCAGGTACGCGCCCTCCGGAAAACCGACGGGGTGGTCCACGTCGTGGTAGGTGCGTTCCAGCAGCGCGTACGGCCGGCCGCTGCGCTTCAGCACCTTCTCCACGGTGGCGAAGAAATCCTCGGCGCTGACCCGGGCGGAGCACGAGGCCGCCAGGAGAATGCCGCCGGGCTTTACCAGCGGCACGGCAAGGGTGTTGATGCGGCGGTAGGCGTCCAGGGCCCCGCGCACTTCCTTCTCCCGCTTGGCGAAGCTGGGCGGATCCACCACCACGATCCCGAACTCCTCCTTGCGCTTCGCGATGCGCTCCAGCTCCTGAAAGGCATCGCCGATCACCACCTCGTGGCGCGGGTCGGGACCGAAATTGAGGGCGACGTTGCGCCGTGCCAGCTCCAGGGCGGGTTCGCTGATGTCGAGGCTCAGTACGCGGTAGGCCCCGCCCGCCAGGGCGTGGACGGTAAAGCCGCCGGCGTAGCTGAACACATCGAGTACGTCCTGCCCCTGGGACAGCTCCCCTACCCGCTTGCGGTTGTGGCGATGGTCGAGGAAGAAGCCCGTCTTGTGGCCGTCGGCCACGTGGGCCACGAACTGCAGGTTGTGCTCGCGAAAGACGACCTCCGGGTCGGTAAGCTCCCCGGCGAGGACGGCACCGTCGGTCCAGTCCCCCACCGGCGTCACCACGCGGGCGAGGCGCAGCACGACGGTATCGGCCTTCGCCGCCCGCTGAATGAGCGGCAGCAGCTCGGCGAGCCAGGGGAACCAGACGGGGCTGTACAGCTTCACCACGGCCACCCCCGCGTATACGTCGACCACGAGGCCCGGCAGGCCGTCGTTCTCGCCGTGGACGAGCCGGTAACCGTTGGTATTCTTCTTCAGCAGGGGCAGGCGCAGCTTGCGGGCGGCCTGCAGTTTCTCGTTGAACCAGGCGCCGTCGATGCGGGCGGGGCTGCCCTGGTGCAGGACGCGGACGCGGATCGGGGAGGCGGGGTCGTAGAGGCCGACGCCCAGGAAGCGGTCCTTCTTGCGGTCGAAGACGATCGCCAGGTCGCCGGGGCGGCCCTCCCCCTTGACGGATTCCACGGCCCCGTCGAAGAGCCACGGGTGGCCCGCACGCAGGATGCGTTCGCCCTGGGGGGTGAGGCGGGTGGCCAGGCGGGCGGGCGGCGGGAAGGGATCGATGGGCGGGGCTTGGAAGGTGATGTCGGGGCGCCGATTGGCGGGCGGCAAATATAGCGGTAATTTGCTGCGGTATGCGTAAGGTCCTGCACAATGTTTACCGCTCGTTCCCGGTGCAACTCCTGCTCCTGCACCTGCGCTCCCACTACCTGTTGCTGGCGTTGTGGACGCTGCTGCTGCTCATGATGACCGGCGTCCTGGGCCCCCGGCTGGGGATGCAGTACCTCTTTCTCGACCCCGAGTACCTGGGAAGGACGGGCTACCTGCCCTTCCTGATCGTGGGGCTCGCGTACGGTTTCTTCGTCATGACGTGGAACCTCAGCACCTACCTCCTGCTCGGGGGCTACTTCAACTTCCTGGCCAGCCTGGCGCGGCCGTTCTTCAAGTTCTGCCTCAACAACGCGTTGCTGCCGCTGGCCTTCCTGCTGGTGTACTGTGGCCTGCTCATCCACTTCTACCGCCTGGCGGAGGGGGCGGGAACGCAGGTGCTGGAGGCCATCACTGGACTCGTCACGGGACTGGCGGCGAGCCTCTTTATGTACGCGATCTACTTCAACCTCACCAACCGAGACATACTCTACTACACCGGCTACCGCGACCTGCCCCCGAACCAGGGCCCGAGCAGTCCCGAAGACCGCAGCTACCGACCCTACCGCGGTACGCCGCTGGGCCCGGAGCTGGTCGACCGCTACGACAACCCCTTCCGGGTACGCTTCTACCTCAACGCCGACGTACGGGTGCAGCGGGTGCGCTCGGTCTCCCACTACGATACGGCCCTGCTCCGCAACATCTTCCGGCAGAACCACTTCAACGCGCTGATCCTGCAGGCGGCGAGTATCGCTATCCTGGTCGTGCTGGGCCTGTTGGTCGACCGGCCGGCCTTTCAGCTGCCGGCGGGGGCCAGCTTCTTCATCCTGTTCAGTCTGTTCGTCTCCACCATCGGGGCGATCAGTTACTGGTTCAGTGCCTGGCGCTTGCCGCTGCTGACCCTGCTGCTGTTACTGGTGAACTGGCTCACGAGTACGTCGCTGTTCGATCACGGCAACGAAGCCTACGGGCTGAACTACACGCGGCGTGCCACTTACTCCCTAGACACCCTGCGCGCGCTCTACGCCCCGGATACCCTGCGGGCCGATATCGCCGCCACCACCGGCATCCTGGATCGCTGGCGGGCGAAGCAGGCCAGCCCCAAGCCCAAGCTGGTCATCCTCTGCGCCAGCGGGGGCGGGCTTACCGCGGCCCTCTGGGCCACCCACCTTACGCAGAGCATCGAGGCCTGCAGCGAGGGGCGCCTGCTCAACCAGACGGCCCTCATCACCGGCGCCAGCGGCGGCCTGCTGGGCCTGGCCTACCTGCGGGAAAGCTACCTCCACGATCCGGGCTTCTCCGGCAAGGACCTGGTGCGGCTGGAACGGGTGGCTACCGACCTGCTCAATCCGACGGCCTTCTCCATCGTCAGTAACGACATCTTCCTCCCCTTCCGCCGCGTGGAGGTGGGCGGGCGCAGTTACCGCCGCGACCGCGGCTACGCCTTCGAGCGGGCTTACAACCGCGCGACCGACTACCTCCTCGACCGGCCGCTGGCCGCCTACCGGGAGCAGGAGCGTACGGCCCGGGTGCCCCTGCTGTTCGTGACGCCCAGCGTGGTGGAGGACGGCCGGCGCATGGTCATCTCGCCGCAGGGCGTGAGCTATATGATGGCCCCGCCGGTGCCCCAGCGCCGGGGGGTGCCGCTGCTTCCCGACATGGTGGACTTCGGCCGCTTCCTCCGCGCAGAGGATGCCGACAGCCTCCGGTTAAGTACCGCCCTGCGGGCCAACGCCAGCTACCCCTACGTACTGCCGCAGGTGAACCTGCCGACCCGGCCGCAGGTCCGCCTGATGGATGCCGGCTACCGCGACAACTACGGCATCACCTCCGCCACCCGCTTCGTGCACGTGTTCGAGGACTGGATCGCGGAGAATACCTCCGGCGTGGTGCTGGTCCAGATCAGTGCCTTCCGGGAGCAGACGATCGCCGACGACGGTCGCCGGGGCGTGATCACCGGCCTGTTCAGCCCCCTGGGCGTGGCCGGCAACATCCTGGGGTTGCAGATCCTCGACCAGGAAGAGCTGCTGGCCGAGCTGTACCGGACCCTGGGCCCAGACCGCTTCCACCTCTTCCGCTTTAACTACCAGCCCAAAGCCGGTGACCCCCTGCGTACTTCGGTGTCGCTGCATCTCACCGATTTCGAAAAGACGCAGGTGCTCCGTGCCATCGACGAGCCGTACCACCAGCGGCAGATCGACGAGTTGCTGCAACTTCTGTCCTACTAGCTTTTCCAGGCGCGCGGCGCGCGTATCTTTACCCTATGTCGCAGCCCATCACCCGCGTTAACCGCCTCGAGCGCGAGCTCCACCTCCGCCAGCTGCAGGTGCGGAGGTTGCTGCAGATGACGCAGGCGATCAACAACAACGTGTCCGCCGAGGACCTCTTCCAGATGTACCAGGCCTTTCTCCGGCAGGAACTCGGGGTGAACGAAATGGCCCTGTTCGTACGGCACAGCGAGGACGACGAGGCCTGGCGGCTGGCCGCCTCCCTGGGGCTCGAAGACGTGGAACTGCCCGCGGGGCGCGACTACGGGACGGAACTGCAGCACCTCAAGCGGATGGTCACCCTGCACGAGCCCGATCACCCGCTCTTCAGTCACTTCGAGCACGTGGTACCGGTGCTGCACAAGGAGCGGCCCATCGCCTACGTGCTCATCGGGGGGTTCACCGACGAGGAGGACATGTACGAGCGCGTACAGATCATCACCACGATCAGCAATGTGATCGCCGTAGCCATCGAGAACAAGCGGCTCTTCCGTCGGCAGCTCGAGCAGGAACGGTTGGAGGCCGACCTCGACCTGGGGGCCAAGGTGCAGGGCATGCTCATCCCGAAGGACCTGCCGGCCAACGACTTCTACGAGCTCAGCGCCATCTACCGCCCGAAGCTGGGCGTCGGGGGCGACTACTTCGACTTCCGCGAGTTCGTCGACGGCAAGCTCGTCTTCTGCATCGGCGACTTCACCGGCAAGGGCGTCAGCGCCGCCCTGCTTATGGCCAACTTCCAGGCCAATTTCCATACCCTTATCCGCAAGCGGACCGACCTGCGCGACTTCGTCGCGGAGATCAACGAGAGCGTCTACCGCATCACGGACGGGGAGCGCTTCGTCACCTTTTTCGTCGCCGAGTACGACCGCGCCGAGCACCAGCTGCGCTACATCAACGCCGGCCACCCGCCGGCCGTCCTCGTGAGCGATAACCGGTTCCAGCTGCTCGACAAGGGCACGACCGTGCTGGGCTCCATCGACGTCTTGCCCGCGCTGGAAATGGGGGTCGTGGACCTGCCGCCCCAGGCTCTGATCATCACCTACACCGACGGGCTAACCGACCTGCAGAGTGCCGCCGGGGAGACGTTCGAGGAGGAAATCCTCTATGAGTTCGCCCGCCGACAGTTCTCGCGCTCAGCCAAGTCATTTAACGACAACCTGCAAGCGAAGCTTGAGGATTTCCGGCAGGACAACGCCTATCCCGACGACCTGACCATCCTGACCTGCCGCATTTTTGGGGAGTAGCCGAGAACGAAAACCACCGCTCGACCGTTCCCATAAGTGAGATGAAGGAGAAGACGATCGCGGCGGTACTGGCGTTTTTCGGCGGTATCGTCGGCCTGCAGCGTTTTTACCTCGGACAGAAGGGACTGGGCATGGCTCACCTCTTTTTTTTCATCCTTGCCCTGTTTGCCGGCCCTAACCCCTTCACCGTTCTTCTCATTTCGCTGGCCGCTATCTTCGGCGTTATTGACGCCATCACGCTGCTGTCCATGGACCAGCGTGAATTCGATCTCAAGTTTAACCAACCGGTCGCTCAGGCATCCGCATCCGTGGGGTCGTCCGCGCGGTCGTACAATACCGGAACCATGACCGACAGAGAGCGCCGCTTCCAGGAACGGCAGCGGCAGCGGGCCGAACTCGAGCGCGAGCGCGAGCGCCGCGCCAAGGAGCGCAACCACCAGCGCACCGAGCCCGCCCCCCGGGCGTCGGGCGGACGCCGTGATCCCGGACGCGCCGACCGCGAACGCGGCGTACACTACTTCCGCGAATTCGAGTACCGCCGCGCCATCGAGGCCTTCCAGGAGGCCCTCGCCAAGAACAGCCGCGACGTAGCCAGCCACTTCAATATCGCCTGCGCCTATTCCGTAGAGGAGGAGGCCGACCGCGCCTTCTACCACCTCGACCGGGCGGTGGCCCTGGGCTTCGACGACTTCGAGCGCATCCGCACCCACGACAACCTGGCCTTTCTGCGCATTCAGGCGGCCTTCCCCCCCTTCGCCGCCAACCAGTTCCGCCTGGCCACCGCCGCCGCCCGGCCCGCCGAGAATACCGCCGACCCCCTCGTAGCCGAGTCCGAACCCCGGCCCGCCGAGCCCGTCGTCCGCGACGAGTTACTCGAACAGCTCCAACGGCTGGCGGCCCTGCGCGAAAAGGGTCTGCTCACCGAGCTTGAATTCGCTACCCAGAAGCGCCGCCTGCTCGGCTGATTTTAATTCCCTACTTTGCCCCGACCCGATGACAGCTGACTTTCTCCTCACCGACGTTCTCGTTCCCCTGCGCCCCTCCGATACCGGAGAGGAAGCCCTGGAGATCATGAACGAGTTCTACATCCGGCACCTGCCCGTCGTCGACGGCACGAAGCTCGTCTCGGTCATCTCCGAAAGCGACGTCCTCGACGCCGATCCCGAGGAAGCCGTGTCCAACTACCGCGTAGCCCAGCTGCCGCCCTCGGTGTATCCCGATGATCACCTGTACGACGTTATGCGCCAACTGGTCGACAACAACCTCACCGTGGTACCCGTCATCAACCGGGAAGGCGACTACGTGGGCATGGTCACGGGCGAAGACCTGCTCCGCTTCTTTGCCCAGTCGAGCACCTTCAGCGATCCCGGATCCATCGTGGTGCTGGAAATGGGCCGCCACGATTACAGCCTCGCCGAGATCGCCCGCATCGTGGAAAGCGACAACGCCATTGTGCTCAGCTCCTTCGTCCGCAGCGTCATCGACTCCAATCAGGTGGAGGTGACGCTCAAACTTAATAGCCAGAGCATCGCCGGCACCATCGCTACCTTCGAACGGTTCAACTACGTGGTCAAGGCCAGCTTCAACGAGAAGCAGCTCCAGGATACCCTGCGCGAGCGCTACGACAGTCTGATCAACTACCTCAACGTTTAGCGTAAGCGTCCGACAGCTAGAAGCTGCCCGTCAGCAACAGCCGTACCTGCACGTCCTGCGGGTCGGAAGAGAATACGTCTTGGTCCAGCCGGTAGGCAACCTCTATGCCTACTGGCAATAGTTGGGCGTTGAGCCACACATTATCGAAGAAGAGCTGCCCCCCCACGCTGCGTTGATTAAAGCTTAGTTCCCGCGGCTGGTCGAGAGTAAACCGGCTGTAGTCGAAGAAGCCGATGAAGCGGATCCGCTTGAAGTAGGTGATCCCGAGGATTCCCAGGTCCGGATAGACAACCGGCAGGTGATAGTTGACCCCGAACCGGAAGACCCGGTCGTTGAGGGAAGCGGCGTAGCCGCGGGCGTAGCGGAACAGATCGGGATACTGGTACAGGTTTTCGGCCTGCTCGGTCTGTGCGTCCAGATCCAGCCGGATCCCGTGGGTACGGAGTAAGCCCGGCAGGTAGATCGAACTGCGCAGCAGCAAGCGCTCACCCGCCCGGTCGCTGCTCAACGCCCGGTCGTACGCCACCGTCGCCAGTGCTCCCCACCGCGGCTGTACCTGCCGGTAGGCCTGTTGTTGCTGCACGCCGAAGGTCATCCCCAGCGAAAGATTGGTGAAGTTGCCGGGCAACACGCCTTCCTCGGCGTCGCGCAGGTGATAGTACTGCAGCCCCACCGATGGCTGCAGGTTGGTGTAGGTGTTGCCGGACACCCACTGGAGGGGAACGTTGACGACGGGGCCCAGCGACAACTGATCGAATTCCTGCGCCCGAAAGGCAAAGCTGTCTACCCCGGCTACTTGGGAGATGATATTGCGGGCGCGGTAGCGCCCCTCTAACTCCAGTACGGGGTAGAGCCCGCCGTAGGCCACCGACAGGCCGCCCGAGTACCGGGCTTCGTTGATATTATAGCGGCCGTCGAGGGTGACCGCGGCGGTGTTCAGCGCGTTGGCCGCCTCGATGGCCAGGCCGGGCGTCACGTAGCTTCCGTTGAAGGACCAGCTGTGCAGCTTGACGCCGCCGAGGGTATTCGAAAAGTTGCGGACCGGATAGTCACGCACGGTCAGCTCGGTAGGCAGGTCCGTGGCTTCCGCGGCGAAGGCGGCGGGGCGCTCGAAAAAGCTCGGCCCCGTAGGCAGGGTGATTTCCCGGCCCTCTCCGGTCGTGGGCAGGTCGAGGATCCGCAGCCGCTCCCCCCGGGGGGTGGGACTCGCGTAGTAAAGCCGGCCGTCGGTGACGGACGGGTAATAGGCGCCGATCGCTACGTCCGTGAGGGGTTGCGGCGAGCCGCCGTCGGGCGGTAGCCGGTATACGTTGTCCACGCCGCTGGCGCCGCCGGTGAAGAGCAGGTCCCCCGCGTCCGTCACGGTAAGCATATCGATCGGGGCGGCCGAGCGCGGGTGTAGGGTGGTCACCGCGTCCGTAGCCGGCCGCCAGGCCTGTATGGCTATCCCCTCCGGGGTTTGCTCCAGAAAGAAGACCTGCTCCCCGTCGGCGGAGAAGCAGGGCCAAGCCACGTTGTTCGCCGCCACCGTCCGGCGGGCGATCACCTCTCCCGTCGCCGCATCGAGCAGGTGTAGCTGGGGACCGTCCTCCAGGGGGTCGAACCACACGGCCGCGATGCGGCGCTCGTCGGGACTGAAGCGGGCCGACAGGTAGTGCCCCCCCGCCGTCAGGGTGCGGCGGCGGCCACTGCTCAGCTCGTACACGACCAGGTCGGAGTAGCTCTGGTTGGTGTAGCGGGGGTCCTGGGCGTACTGGGTCCAGAGGACGAACCGGCGGGAGCCGGCGAGCCACGGTTCCCGCTGGATGCCGGTGCGGGTGATCACGCGATCGGGCGATCCGACCTCCACCAGGGCCGGCAGTTGTTCGTAGCTGCTGCGCAGGGCCAGCAGGTGCCCCTGCCCGTCGGTGAAGGCAAAGCGGTAGTCGCGCACGTCGCGGTCGGTACCGCCCAGCGGCTCGCCCTCCACGAGGGGCCGGCGGCGGGCCAGGGTGCTGTCCTGCTGCTGCTCCAGGTCGGCCATGGTGCGGTAATAGATGTCGCGGGTGGTGAGGCCGGTCTGCCGCTTGAGCGCCCGGCTGAAGGGATAGAAGAGTCCGCGGAAGGCGGCTCCCTCCTGGAGTACGGGCTTCCAGACGTCGTTGCCGAACCGCTCGCGCCCGTAGGTGATCATGGCGTAGCCGTAGCGATAGTGGTCAGGAACCAAATCCCGGAAGCTCCCGTTGCGCGCCTTCGCGTAGCGATAGACGATGTCGCGGCCGAGCAGGGCGCGCAGGTCCTTGCTGAAGGCCGGCGTGCGGCCGCGGCCGGCGGCGGTAAGGGCGGTCTCGGCGACCACGGCGTCGCCCTCCGAAAACCAGTTGGGCGTGGCAATCCCCGACAGGACCGCCCACCCCAGCTGCCCTTGCACGAGACTGGCCAGCCGGGTCAGGCCGCGGCGCTCGTTGCTGGTCTGTTGGACGTGGCGGAATTCGTGAATCGTCAGTAGGTCTACCCAGTCGGTATTGCTGAGGCGGCTGAAGGTCTGCGGCGGGGTCACGTAGAACTCGGAGCGGAAAGGGCCCAACCCCACGTAGCCGTTCACGGTCATGTTGGGGGTCTGCAGGATCAGGTCGAAGTCGTACAGCCGCTCGCCCACGCTGCGGGTATGCTCTGCGGCCAGGCGGTCCACGAGGCTGGCTACCCGTTGGGCGCTCGCCGCGTAACCCTCGGGAAAGATGACCCGCACGTGGTCGGCCCGCAACTGCTGCCAGTTGACCTCCGGGGGGTGCAGGCCGATACCCTGGCCGGCGGCCCAGCCGGAAAGGAAGAAACAACAGCTGAGCAGAAGCGATTTCATAATTCCCGGGGCTTGGATACAACCGCAATATGCTAAGATTCTGCGCGGTCGGCTCCCGCCTGCTACCTACTTTCGCGGTCTTATCGACTTTTGCCCCGCACCTGCGTTCCCGCAACAAGAACCTTTTACCCCGCCCTTGACCAATCCTACCCCACAAATCGTCCCTCCCGGCAGCTTCCGGGCCGAAGCCCACTGGTACCCGAAGGCGCTGAACGCCACCATCCACCCGATGGTGAGCTTCTTCCTGAATTTGGACCCCGAGCGCATCGTCACCCGGTACTGCCACCTCAACCCGCTCGTCGACCCCGACGGATTGCGCAGCATCCTCAGCTACTCCTGCAAGTATTTTCTGTGGGGCGGGGCGGACCTGATCAACGCCACCACCGCCCACGGGCGGCGACGCATGGTCATCATCGAGAACAACTCCTGCCCCTCCGGCCAGAAGTCGATGCCCCTGCTCGACGACCACCAGGAGGAGGGCGGCTACCGCCTGCTCGTGGAACGCACCTTCCGCCCCCTGGCCGAGAAGCGGCAGGCGAAGTCGGAGGGCCGCCTGGCCGTGATCTACGACAAGAACCCCATGGAGGCCAGCGGCTACGCCGCCGCCATCGCCGATGCCTTTCAGGAGGACGTGCTCTACATCTGCGACTACTACAATGCGCCGGAGCGCCACCTGAAGATCGAGAACGACTGGCTCTACGCCCGCCACGAGGGCGAGTGGGTACGCCTGCGGGCCGCCTTCCGTTACCTGACCCAGCGGCCCTGGACCCGTCTGCCCCTCAATGCGAAGACCCGTATCCTCAACCCCATTGTCACCTGCCTGGCGGGGGGCCGCAACAAGATGGTCGCCGCCAAGGCCTACGACCTCTACAACGGTGAGATCCGCAAGTACGGTCTGCGCATCCACACCCCGGAAACCATCTGGGACGTGAGCCGGAATGAAGTGCCCCTGTGGGTCGCCAAACTCGGCGGACAGGCGGTGGTCAAGGTGCCCTACAGCAACGCCGGACAGGGCGTCTACACCATCACCAACCCGGAAGAGCTGGCCGCCTTCATGGAGGAGCCCATCGACTACGAGCGCTTCATCGTGCAGAGCCTGATCGGCAATTACAAGTGGAGCTCCACGGGGGGCGATGGCAAGTTCTTCCACGTCGGCACCATTCCCGACAAAAAAGGACGTACCTACGTCAGCGACATCCGGCTCATGGTCAGCAGCACCCCCGACGGACTGCGCCCCCTGGCCTGCTACAGCCGCCGCGCCGAGCACCCCCTGGCCGACCAGCTGGCCGGGGCGCCCCCCTCCTGGTCGATGCTCGGCACCAACCTCTCCGCCAAGGTGGGCGACAACCAGTGGACCAGCGATACCGACCGCCTGCTGCTCATGGACCGCCGCGACTTCAACAAGCTGGGCATCGGCCTCGACGACCTGATCGAGGCGTACATACAGACCGTGCTGAGCACCATCGCCATCGACCGGATGGCCAAGAACCTGTTCAACAGTAAGGGAAAGTTTAGCCTGCGGATGTTCTCCAGCCTGAACGACGACCCCGTCCTCCTGTCCGAAATCCTGGTATGAAACACCTCTCTTTCCTGGTACTTACCGACCACAGCGGCCACTCCGATCAGAACTCGCTGTATTCCCTGGTGAATACACTGCGGCTCGATCCGCGTTGTGCCCACGTGGACGTGGCCAGTCGGGGCGACGCGCAGAACGCGGAGTTCTTCGCGGGCGGCGGCGCGCAGGTGCGGGGCTTCCGCGTCACCGGGCCGCTGAGTTACCGCTCCGACGGGGGCGCCTTCCGGACGGCGGACCGGCAACTGGACCCGAAGGACTACGACGTGGTCTGGCTTCGCCTACCCCACCCCATCGCTCCCGCCTTCTTTACCTGGCTGGAGCAGGTGGCCGCGCCGGCGGCCGGCGGCAGCGGCCCGCTGGTGGTGAACCGGCCCCGGGGCACCCTGACCACGGGCGATAAGTCCTTCCTCCTCAATTTTCCCGACCTTACCCCGCCGGTACGCCTGGTGACGGACGAAGCCGAGGCCCGCGAATTTGCCGGTGAATTTCCGATCGTCCTGAAGCCCCTGCGGGCCTACGGCGGCCACGGGATCGTACGGATGGACCACCCTGACGCGTCGGTGCAGGCCGATTGGTCGGCCCCCTACCTGGCCATGAAGTTCCTGCGCAACGTGAGCCAGGGCGACAAACGCATCCTGATCGTGAACGGCCGCATTCTGGCGGCTTCGCTGCGTATTCCGCCGCCGGGGGAATGGTTGTGCAACGTAGCCCAGGGCGGCCGCTCGGTGGCCGCCGACGTGGAGCCGGAGGAGGAGGCGATGATCGCCGAACTGGCCCCCGTTCTGCTGCACCACGGGATATGCTTCGCCGGTGTGGATACCCTGGTCAACGACGACGGCCGGCGGGTACTGTCGGAGATAAATACCCTGAGCATCGGCGGTTTTCCCCAGGCGCAGGTGCAGAGCGGCCGGCCGATCTTGCAACAGGCCATTGACGAACTATTTTCCTACTGCTATGAGCGCTGCTGAGACTACCATCCCTACTATCCTCAACCTCGAGGAGATCGACCAGCCGGCGGGTACGATCCGCAAGTACTGGCTGCGCATCATCAGCGACGGCCTGGGCGAGCCCGTACGGTTGCCCATCATCAGCGCCCGCGGGAGTGAGGATGGGCCCACACTGGGGGTGACGGCGGCCGTTCACGGCGACGAGCTCAACGGTATCCGGGTAATTCAACGGCTGTTTGCTGACCTGGACGTGAGTACCCTGCGCGGCACCATCATCGGTGTCCTGGTGGTCAACGTACCGGCCTTCCTGCGGCAGACGCGGGTGTACACCGACGGCTTCGACCTCAACCACGTCATGCCCGGTCGGGAGGACGGCCGCGCCAGCGAGGTATACGCCTTCCGCCTCGTGGACCGGGTGGTGCGCCACTTCGATTTTCTGCTGGACCTGCATACCGCGAGCCGCGGCCGGGTGAACAGCTACTACGTTCGCGCGGACATGTCGCAGGAAACCACCCGGCAACTGGCCATTCTGCAGAACCCGCAGCTGATCGTCCACAATCCGCCGAGTGACGGCACCCTCCGCGGGGCCGCCGACGCCCTGGACATCCCGGCCGTAACGCTGGAGGTGGGCAACCCGGGCGTCTATCAGCGCCGCCTGATCCGCAGCGGTACCGAGGGTGTCCATAATGTGATGTCGTACCTCCAAATGACGGACGACGATATCGTGGCCCCCTCGGCCCCGCCGATCCTGTGCAAGCGCAGCTACTGGATCTATACCCACACCGGTGGACTGCTCACGCTCGAGGTCGACCTGCTCCAGGAGGTAAAGGCCGGCGACCTCATCGCCACGCAGCGCGATGTATTCGGCAGCCTGAAGGAACAATACCTGGCGCCCGAGGACGGGGTGGTCATCGGCAAAAGCACCATGCCCGTGAACCGGAGCGGGGGGCGGATTTTGCACCTGGGCTTGGTGTAGCCAGTACAATGCTGCCTCCGGCAGCGACAGTACAATGCTGCCTCCGGCAGCGGAAGCACGATGCTGCCTCCGGCAGCGATGGAGTTAATTAACCCCAGAGCGGCTTGCGGCCTTCACCGAGGACGCGGAGGGCAGCATCCGATATGGCATAGTCTTAGTAGGAAACCCCGAATGACTGCAACGGGAACACAGTAACCCGGCCCTACCCAGCAAAACGAGTCGCCCCCCCTACCCTTTCACCCCAGCCCCCCGTACAAGCTTCACCACCGTAGTGATCAGCAGGCCGGTAACGAAAATGGCGGCCAGCCCGATGACCAGCCAGCTGGTATGATCGCGGATAAAGGGAATATTGCCGAGGAAATAGCCGAGCGTCACCAGGGAGATCACCCAGAGCAGAGCGCTCAGGATGTTGTAGCGTACGAAGCGGGCCGGTTCCATGTGGGCCACGCCGGCGATGAAGGGTACCAGCGCCTTGACGATGGGCAGAAAACGGGAAGTGAACAGCGCGGTGGCGCCGAACTTCCGGTAGAAGGCGTGGGCGCGGAAGTAGTGTTTGCGGTCGATCCAGGTGAAGCGCTCGAAGAGGCGGGGGCCGATGGTGTGGCCGAGCCGGTAGCCCGTCCAGGCGCCGAGGGCGGCGGCAATGCTGAGCAGCAGGCAGATGACGAAGGGATTGAGCAGGGCACCGGCGCACAGCACTCCGACGGCAAACAGCAGTCCGTCACCCGGAAAAAAGGGGGCCAGCGGAAAGAAGGCGGTCTCGGTGTAGATGACCGCGAAGAGCAGTCCGTAGGTAGCTACCGGGTAGAGCAGGGTGGCCTGCCGCAGACTGTCGTCGATATGAAAAAAGAAATCCGCTAGCTCTCCCATGTACAGGGTATAACCCTGCCGGGGCGGGAAAAGGTTGTGTGCGTGGCCGCGTGCGTCGCCGGTGGGCTAGTGGCCGGTGCACTGGTGGACCGGCGACTCGTGGACCGGCGGCTAGTGGCCGGTCGACTAGTCGACCGGCCAGTTATCGTACGTACCAACTTCCAAGATTTAACCCACAGTTCACACAGGCAGCAAATTTCACTAAATGAACCTAGCCCTGCGACCGGTCGTTTGCTGCTCACTAATCGATCGAAATGCAATACACTCCCTTTTCAACTCACCTGACGTTACTCCTGATGTTCCTACTCACCGCTACGGCCTGCCAGCCGCGCACGGAGGAGGATACGGACACGGTCGCCAGTGACTCCGCCGAAGTATCCGACCTGGCCGTCGAGCCCCGCATACCCGACTGGCAGAAAGACGCCGTCATCTACGAGGTGAACCTGCGGCACTACACCCCCGAAGGCACCTTTAACGCCTTCGCAGAACACATTCCGCGCCTCGCGGATATGGGCGTCGACCTGCTCTGGTTCATGCCGGTACACCCCGTCAGCGAAAAGAACCGGAAAGGCGAACTCGGCAGTCCCTACGCCGTCGCCGACTATACCGACGTCAACCCCGATTTCGGCACCCTCGCCGACTTCAAGTCCATGATCGACGCGGTACACGCCGCCGGCATGCACGCCATCATCGACTGGGTACCCAACCACTCCGGCTGGGACAATCACTGGATCACCGAGCACCCCGACTTCTACACCAAAAAGGACGGCGAGATCACCGACCCCATCAACCCCGCCACCGGCGAAAGCTGGGGCTGGACCGATGTGGCCGACCTCGACTACGACAACCCCGAACTCCGTGACAGCATGATCGCGGCCATGGAATTCTGGGTGCGGAAGGCAGACATCGACGGCTTCCGCGTCGACGTGGCCCACGGCATCCCCGTCGACTTCATCGAGCAGGCGGCTGACTCCCTCTACGCCATCAAGCCCCTCTTCATGCTGGCCGAGGCCGAAGTGCCGGAAATCGTCAACGACGGCGCCTTCGTCATGGACTACGGCTGGGAAATGCACCACGTGCTGAACGGCATCGCCCGCACCCAGGGCGCCAACCGCGAAGCCGAAACCGACCAGAGCAACATCGCCCGGGAAGCGGACGCAGAAGAAGAGCGCGTCACCGCCCGCGACATCGACCGCGTACTCAACCGCTACGCCGACGAGTACGACCGCGGCTACAAGATGATGTTCACCTCCAACCACGACGAGAATTCCTGGTCGGGTACCGAATTCCAGCGGATGGGTGACGGCCACAAGGCCTTCGCCGTACTCACGGCCACCTTCGCCGGTATGCCCCTGATCTATACCGGGCAGGAATCCGCCGATGACCAGCAGTACGAGTTCTTTACCAAGGACGAGGTCAACTGGGGCGACTACCAGTACACCGACTTTTACAAGACCCTGTTCGACCTCAAGGAACGCAACCGCGCCCTCTGGAACGGGGAGTTCGGCGGCGAGCTGGTTAAGATTCCGACGGGCAAGGATGAGGAAGTCTACGCCTTCACCCGCGAGCGCGACGGCGACCGGGTGGTCGTGGTCATCAACCTGTCTTCCTCCGAGCAGGAGATCATGCTCGCCGGAGACGGCTACGACGGTACCTACACCGAGGTCTTCTCGAAGGACCGCGTCGAGGTGATGCCCAATATGGAACTGGACCTGGGCCCGTGGGAGTACCGGGTGTACTCTAACAAGTAAGCTCCGTCCCGTTTCCTGAACCTAGCTTTTCCGCTCAGGTTACAGGGGCATGGACCTGAAGATCAAAGACCGCAAAGCCCTCATCACCGGCGCCGCCGGTGGTATGGGCGAAGCTACCGCCCGCATCCTTCTCGACGAAGGCGTTACCGTCATCCTTACCGATATCGACGGCGACGGCCTGCAAGCCACCGTCGATCGCCTCGGGAAGGGCGTCAAGACCGTCACGGCCGACCTGACCACCGATGCGGGTGCTCAGGCCGTAGCCGACGCGGCCGGGGATATCGATATCCTCGTACACACTTGTGGCGTCACCGGCGCGAAGGGCGACCCCCTCGACGACGTCAGCCTCGACGACTACCGCGACGCCTACGAAACCGACTTCCTCTCCGGGGTCCGCATGGCAAAGGCCTTCGTGCCCGGCATGCGCAAGCGCGGCTGGGGCCGGGCCGTATACGTCACCTCCGAGAACGTAGCCCAGCCCTACACCGAGGAAGCCGTCTACAACGCCGCAAAAGCCGCCGTTCTGACCTTCGTCAAGGGCATGGCCCAGGAGTACGCCATCGACGGCGTGCTCGTCAATTCCGTGGCGCCCGCCTTCATCGAGACCGGCATGACCGACGGGATGATGGACAAGCGCGCTAAAAAACTGGACGCCAGCAAGGAGGAGGCCATCAGCACCTTCCTCAACGAGAAACGGCCCCACCTGGTCCTCCACCGCCGCGGTAAGGCCGAGGAGGTGGCCGCCGTGATCGCCTTCCTCTGCTCCGAGCTCGCCTCTTTCGTCGTGGGCGTCAACTACCGGGTCGACGGCGGCTCCGTCCAGTCCATCGAAGTCTGATTGCGGCGCGGCCGCAGGTGCAAGGAACTCCCGTTCAATAAAGCTGTTCAGCATACACAGTTATCAAAACCACTATGAAAGCCTATACCCTCCCCACTCCCTCCGGTCCCGAAGGACTCCTCCTGCGCGATATCGCCCGTCCGACCGTCACTCCCGGCAGCCTCATCATCCGGGTACATGCGATCAGCCTCAACCCCGTTGACGTAAAGACCTCCCACGGCAAGGCCATGTACGACAAGCTGCGCCACGACGATCCGCTGATCCTGGGCTGGGACGTGGCCGGTGAGGTCGTGGAAACGGGCAGCAACGTGGAAGGCTTCGCGGTCGGGGACCGGGTGTTCGGTATGATTGATTTTCCGGGTCACGGGCAGGCTTACGCCGAATATGTACGGGCGGACGGTCACCACCTGGCCCACATTCCGGAGAACATCGGGTACGAAGCGGCGGCAGCCACCACCCTGGCCGCCCTCACGGCCTGGCAGAACCTCATCCACCTGGCTAAGATCAAGGAGGGCCAACGGGTACTGATTCACGCCGCCGGCGGGGGCGTGGGCCACTTCGCCGTACAGCTTGCCAAGGAGCGGGGCGCCTACGTCATCGCGACATCCTCGGGCAGCAAACGGGATTTCGTGCTGGGCCTGGGCGCCGATGAGCACATCGACTACAACGAGCACAAATTTGAGGAGGCCATTGAGCCCGTCGACGTAGTGCTCGACTCCCTGGGTCCCGACCACCTGCTGCGGTCGCTCCGGGTAGTCAAATCGGGCGGTCACCTGTTCACGATCGCCGCGGGTATCAGCGACAGCCTGAAGGCGCAGGCCAATGAGCGAAACGTATTGGTAACCCACCACCTCGTCCAGTCCAACGGAGAGGAAATGATCAGCCTGGCCGCGCGGCTGTCCGACGGACGCCTCAAAGCGCACGTTTCCCAAACCTACCCCTTCGACCAGTTGCCCCATGCGCTGACCGATCTGGAGGCCGGAGGTACCCAGGGAAAACGGATCGTGGTGGTGTAGGACTTCCCGTTGTAAACCCCTCGCACCTCCCGCGTAGCAGAAAGGCACGCGCGGATAAATTGCTGACGTACCAGGCTGGCTGCCGGTCGCTCCTGGGGATCAATATCGCCATCCTTTCGATTGATTGGGAATTTTCCGCAAAGTGGTCCCTCTGTGCCGGCCACGGCTGTGAATTCTTCACATACGGTTATCGTCGTTCCATACTACCTGGGCTCCCGTTCATCCCGTTCGCTAGCCTATTGGGGGCCGCGGGCATGGTAGGAATGGCGGCCGGGTAGAGGGAAAATTCACCCCAATTACCGAAGAAAATTGATACTGAGCGTCACATTTCCCCAATACATACAAAAGTATATATATAGAACATATTATTATTCGCTGGCGGCTGAAGATGCTCCGGCCGAGTGTTTCCGGGCCCTGCAGCCCTTCAAAATTGGATTATTGTCCGATCAACTGATTATTTTTCCACTTTTCGTCCCAGCATATCGACACTTCAGCACAAACCGGGAGGTCGGGGTGGATTTTGTCCATGACATTTTCGTACTTGGTGTTCTGACTCGCATACTGTTCTGCCCCTCGCGGTGGTGGCGCGGCCCGGATGTCGTCTTATCGTTCGTCTCTCATCATTCACACTGCGTTTCGCCTATAGGTTGCCAGGATATTGGTCCTGCAGCAATGCGAATTCGTCGTGCCATATCCGGATAAACTGACACTCCGCAATCGTCGCTTTCCCCGTCTCGTGCAGGCAGACACGTATGCATCTATTAACTGTTTCAACTTTAGTAACTATGCATGTTAGTTTACACCATTTAGCCAGCCTCTACCGCGCGTCCGTGCTGACCGTGGTATTGCTGTTTGGCATCGGCTCGGCGGCGGGCGCTACGGGGGATCCTCCCCTCCTCGGCCAGTGGACCTTCGAACCCGGCGTCGAAACAAAAGACCTCAAAGGCAATTTTCCGGACCTCCAGCTGAAGGGTGCCACCATCGTGGATGGCTTCCTCAGCGTGGGTGAGAACAAATACGCGCACTCTACGGGCTACAGTGGCCCCTCGATGCACGAAAAGACGCTCGTGGCCTGGGTCAAACTCGACGACCTCAACGTACGCGGGGGATCGGTACTCACCATCGACAAGTTGCACAGCGACGTATTCGACGGTATCGTATACGGTGAGAAGAACCTGTACGAGTGGATGGCCGGCAGCGAAGGCTTCCACCGCTACGGCGGCACCTCCTACGACGAGCCGCGCGAGCACGAAACCGGTAAAATGGTGCAGATCGCGATCTGCTACCAGCTGGTGCTGGGTTTCCCGAAGGTAGAGATCTGGCGCAACGGCGATAAAGTCGACCGCTACTCGGTTTCCGGCTTTCCTACCTTCTCCGGCAGCGACCTCGAAATCCTCTTCGGACTACGTCATACCCTGGTCGCGGGCGGTCTGCCCAACTCCCCCTGGGTGAAGGCCCACATCGAGGAAGCCCGCATCTACGGCGGCATCATCGACGGGAATGACCTGCTCGACCTGCACCCCTACAAGGTGCTCGACAGCGACAAGGACGGTGTGCCCGACAGCAAGGACAACTGCCCCCACCACCCCAACCCCAATCAGAAGGACAGCGACTACGACGGCAAGGGCGACGCCTGCGACGACGACCGCGACGGCGACGGCGTGCATAACGGCAGCGACAACTGCCCCGACACCAAGAACGCGGACCAGAAGGACAGCGACCACGACGGCATCGGCGACGCCTGCGACGACGACCGCGATAACGACGGCGTAGCCGACGACCGCGATAACTGCCCCGACACCTTTAACCCGGACCAGAAGGACAGCGACGGCGATCACATCGGCGACGCCTGCGACACCGCCGCTCCCCAGGACCGCGATGAAGACGGCACCCCCGACGACCAGGACAACTGCCCCGATACCTACAACCCCGGTCAGCGCGACCTGGACGGTGACGGCATCGGCGACGCCTGCGACAACGACAACGACAACGACGGCGTACCCGACGATAAGGACAACTGTCCCCACCGCCCCAACCCCGATCAGGCCGACCTGGACGGTGACGGTATCGGCGACACCTGCGATACCGACCGCGACGGCGATGGCGTCCGCAACAACGTGGACAACTGCCCCGACACCAAGAACGCCGACCAGAAGGACAGCGACGGTGACGGTAAGGGCGATGCCTGTGACGACCCGGCTCCCCAGGACCGCGACGGCGACGGCATCCCCGACGCCCAGGACAACTGCCCCGATACCCCCAATGCCGACCAGAAAGACACCGACGGTGACGGTAAGGGCGACGCCTGCGACGACCCGGCTCCCCAGGACCGCGACGGTGACGGCATCCCCGACGCCCAGGACAACTGCCCCGACACCAAGAACGCCGACCAGAAGGACAGCGACGGCGACGGCAAGGGCGACGCCTGCGACTACGACGCACCCACCGGCGACGGCTACACCCTCGAAGCCGAATGCGCCCAGCTCGGCACCAACTTCCTGGTCGTCGAGGACGGTGCCGTGAGCAACGGCAAGTACGTCCTGTACCGCGGACCACAGTCCACCAAGACCCCGCCCGCCGACCTGCCCGAGAACCGCATCCGCTTCACGGTCAGCAACGCCGCAGCCGGCAGCTACCACCTCTTCGCCCGCGCTAACGCCAACGACCCCGGTACCGACTCGTACTGGGTGCGCGTCAACGGCGGCAGCTGGACGGCCTGGAACAACTGGCGCACCTACGGACAGTTCACCTGGTTCGAGGTCACCGGTAGCCCCGTCACCCTCAAGGACGGCACCAACATCATCGACTTCGCCTACCGCGAGGACCACACCCGCCTGGATAAGATCTACCTGAGCCTGAGCAGCGTGCTGCCTTCCGGACTGGGCGGATCCGATATTACCTGCGGCCAGACGCCTACCAATCAGGCCCCCACGGCCGTGGCCGATGCCACTCCCCGCAGCGGTGACGCTCCCCTGAGCGTACAGCTCGACGGCAGCGCTTCCTCCGACGCCGACGGCAGCATCGTGACCTACCGCTGGACCTACACCGGCGGCGGAACCGCCAGCGGCGCCCAGCCGACAGTCACCCTGAGCACGCCCGGCACCTACGTCTTCACCCTCACGGTGACCGACGACGACGGCGCTACCGATACCGACCAGGTAACCGTTACGGTCAAGGCTCCGGTAGCCGACCGCGATGGCGACGGCGTAGCCGACGACAAGGACAACTGC
Source organism: Lewinella sp. IMCC34183 (assembly GCF_003390915.1). Taxonomy (GTDB): domain Bacteria; phylum Bacteroidota; class Bacteroidia; order Chitinophagales; family Saprospiraceae; genus Neolewinella. Next base: position 32,766 of record NZ_QMEM01000002.1, read on the forward strand.
CCCGATACCCCCAACGCCGACCAGAAGGACAGCGACGGCGACGGTAAGGGCGATGCCTGCGACAATGACGCGCCCACCGGCGACGGCTACACCCTCGAAGCCGAATGCGCCCAGCTCGGCACCAACTTCCTGATCGTCGAGGACGCCGCCGTGAGCAACGGCAAGTACGTCCTGTATCGCGGACCACAGTCCACCAAGACCCCGCCCGCCGACCTGCCCGAGAACCGCATCCGCTTCACGGTCAGCAACGCCGCAGCCGGCAGCTACCACCTCTTCGCCCGCGCTAACGCCAACGACCCCGGTACCGACTCGTACTGGGTGCGCGTCAACGGCGGCAGCTGGACGGCCTGGAACAACTGGCGCACCTACGGACAGTTCACCTGGTTCGAGGTCACCGGTAGCCCCGTCACCCTCAAGGACGGCACCAACATCATCGACTTCGCGTACCGCGAGGACCACACCCGCCTGGATAAGATCTACCTGAGCCTGAGCAGCGTGCTGCCTTCCGGACTGGGCGGATCCGATATTACCTGCGGCCAGACGCCTACCAATCAGGCCCCCACGGCCGTGGCCGATGCCTCGCCCCGCAGCGGTGACGCTCCCTTGAGCGTGCAGCTCAACGGCAGCGCTTCCTTCGATGCCGACGGCAGCATCGTGACCTACCGCTGGACCTACACCGGCGGCGGAACCGCCAGCGGCGCCCAGCCGACGGTCACCCTGACCACGCCCGGTACCTACGTCTTCACCCTCACGGTGACCGACGACGACGGCGCTACCGACACCGACCAGGTGACCGTAACGGTCAAGGCTCCGGTCGGTGACCGCGACGGCGACGGCATCCCCGACGATAAGGACAACTGCCCCGATACCCCCAACGCCGACCAGAAAGACACGGACGGTGACGGTAAGGGCGACGCCTGTGACGTCGTGGCTCCGCAGGACCGTGATAAAGACGGCATCCCCGACGATAAGGACAACTGCCTCGACGTCTACAATCCTGGCCAGCGCGACCTGGACGGTGACGGCATCGGCGACGCCTGCGACAACGACAACGACAACGACGGTGTACCCGACGACAAGGACAACTGTCCCCACCGCCCCAACGCCGACCAGGCCGACCTGGACGGTGACGGTATCGGCGACACCTGCGATACCGACCGCGACGGCGACGGTGTCCGCAACAACATGGACAATTGCCCCGATACCCCCAACGCCGACCAGAAGGACAGCGACGGCGACGGCATCGGTGATGCCTGCGACAACGATACCGCCAACCTTCCTCCGGTAGCCGTAGCCGACGCCACTCCCCGGAGCGGTGACGCCCCCCTGAGCGTACAGCTCAACGGCATCGCCTCTACCGACGCCGACGGCAGCATCGTGACCTACCGCTGGACCTACACCGGCGGCGGAACCGCCAGCGGCGCCCAACCGACGGTCACCCTGACCACGCCCGGCACCTACGTCTTCACCCTCACGGTGACCGACGACGACGGCGCTACCGACACCGACCAGGTAACCGTTACGGTCAAGGCCCCGGTCACCGACCGCGACGGCGACGGCGTACCCGACGACAAGGACAACTGTCCCGACACTCCCAACGCCGACCAGAAGGACACGGACGGTGACGGTAAGGGCGACGCCTGCGACACCGACGACGACAACGACGGCAGCCCCGACACCGAGGACTGTGCCCCGCTGAACCCCCACGTGTATCCCCACGCCAAGGAGATCTGCGACGGCATCGACAACGACTGCGACGGACAGATAGACGAGAACGATGCACCCATCTTTACCAAGGTTAAGCTCTCGACCTCCTTCATCAAGGTGGGCGTCTCGGTACTGCTCGACGTATTCTACACCGACTACAACGACCAGGACGGCCACAAGGTGGAAGTCGACTGGGGCGACGGTACCAAGGAGTACTGCGACATCGACCAGCTGAAGAACTACGCCTTCCGCTCGCACAAGTACGCCAAGGCCGGTCTCTACCGGATCGTGACCAAGATCGTTGACGTCTGTGGCACCGTAGTCATCGACACCGGCGACCACCAGGTGATGTGTACCGACCCCACCGACAAATACGCGGACGGAAAAGGTACCTTCAAGTCACCCTCCGGTTCGTTGTTCTCGCTACTGAACCTGTTCGGCGATGCGCACTACGACTTCGCCGGCAAATACGCAGCCGACGGGTCCATTGCGGGCCACTTCAACCTGGACCTGAACTGGAGCGACTACCACTTCCGCAGCACCAAGGTCGACTGGATGACCATCAGCGGCGACTACGGCAAGATGAAGGGTTCCGGCAAGGTGAACGGCGCAGGTAACTTTACCTTCGTGATCACCTTCGAGGACAACTTCAGCCTGCTGGGTCTCGGCTTCGATAAGATGCGCGTCCAGCTCTGGGACGAGGATCAGGACCACAAGCTGGTGTACGACAACATCAAAGGTGGATACCTCTTCGGCTTCCTCTGCAACAACATCAGCTTCGGCCACGTCACCATCCATTCGCCCAGCACCGGCTGGTTCAAGACTGCGACCGACCCCGTGGTAGCTCCGGCCGACCTGGGCGCTGCGGATGCGGCTACGCTGACCGTGTACCCCAACCCGGCCCGTCTCTCGACCAGCCTACAGGTGACCGGACTCGCCTCCGACGCTACCGTACGGCTCCACGACCAGGCCGGTCGGGTGATCCTCACCCGGCAACTGCCGGCCGGTGAGCAGCTCATCCGCCTCGACCTGTCCGATCGCAGCATCGCCCCCGGCGTATACCTGCTCTCGGTCACCGCCGGCGATCAGCAACTGACGCACCGACTCTCCGTAGTGCGGTAAACTGCTCCGGCAGTACCGTGCGCCAGCGGGCCAACCCTCCGGGGTTGGCCCGCTTTTTTTGTGCCCGCCAGAGGGACGGTACGCCGCTCCCGAAATCGATTGTGTTGTACCTTGTCGATAGCCTGAGCTACGCCAACCGCTACAATTAACCGATCATGCATCTCTTCTCCCTCCGCCGCCTCATCGCGGCAAGTGCCATGTTGCTACTCTGTTCGCCGCTTCCCGCCCAGGTCCGGTTACCCCGCCTGATCAGTGACGGAATGGTGCTGCAACGGGACCAGGATTTGACGCTCTGGGGATGGGCCTCCCCCGGAGAACGGATCCAGATAGAGGTCGCGGAACAGCGGATTCGGACGCGGGCGGACGAGAACGGCCGCTGGTCAGCCGCCTTACCCGCCCAGCCGGCCGGCGGACCCTTCGAGATGCGGTTATCCGCCTCTAATGAATTGACGGTCAGCAACATCATGTTCGGTGACGTCTGGGTCTGCTCCGGGCAGTCGAATATGACCGTTCCGCTGGAGCGGGTAAAGGAAGTGTACCCGGAGGATATCGCGGCGGCCGATTACCCGGCCATACGTGAGTTTTTCGTCCCCACCATGACCGAGCTGAGCGGTCCCCGCGAGGATTTTCCGGAAGGTAGCTGGCAAAGCGTCACTCCGGAAACCGTCATGCCGATGAGCGCTATCGGCTTCTTCTTCGCGCGCCGGCTCTACGAAACGTACGGCGTACCCATCGGCATCATCAATACCGCGGTGGGCGGCACGCCGATCGAGGCCTGGACGAGCGCCGAGGGGCTGCGGGAATTCCCGGAGCTGGAACGGACCATCGAACGGAACCGCGATACGGCCTTCATTCGCTCGGTAACCGGGGGTGGCCGCGCCCAGCGCCCTTCCGGTCCCCCGCCGGTCACCGACGAGGGCTTGCGTAATGAGTGGTATTCCCCCGATTACAGCCCCCAGGGGTGGCAAACCATCAACATCCCCGGGTACTGGGAAGATCAGGGCATAAGCGACCTCAACGGATCGGTCTGGTACCGGCGGGAAGTGGACATCCCCGCCGCCTGGGCCGGGCAGGAACTCAAACTCTTCATGGGCCGCATCGTCGATGCCGACGTGATGTACGTCAACGGCCAGGAAATTGGTAACATCACCTACCAGTACCCGCCGCGCCGCTACACCGTACCGGCGGGGCTGCTCAAGGCGGGCAAGAACCTGTTCGTCGTCCGCGTCATGAACTACGGCGGCAAGGGCGGCTTCGTGCCGGACAAACCGTATGTGCTCACCGACGGGCGGGACAGCCTGGACCTCAAAGGCACCTGGGAGTATAAGGTCGGGGAGGTCTTCGCTCCCCGCTCGTGGGGCGGTGGCGGTGGCGGCTTTGCCTTCTCGGCCCAGAACCAGCCTGCGGCACTCTATAATGCCATGATGGCCCCGATCACCTCCTTCGGCGTCCGGGGATTCACCTGGTACCAGGGCGAATCGAACGTCGGCCGCGCCCAGGACTACTACGACTACCTCCCCGCCCTGATCACCGACTGGCGGGCGCAGTTCGGGCAGGGCGAGCTCCCGTTCCTGACCGTGCAACTCGCCAATTTCCAGGACGCTACCTACCTCCCCGTCGAGAGCCAGTGGGCCGTCCTCCGCGATGCCCAGTTGCAGTCGCTGGCCCTGCCGAATACCGGCGTAGCGGTCACCACCGATATCGGGGAGTGGAACGACATCCACCCCCTCAACAAGCTGGACGTGGCGGAGCGGCTGGCCCTGGAGGCCCGGCACGTGGCCTACGGGGAAGACACGCTCACCTACTCCGGGCCGCGCTACCGGTCCGCTATCGTAGCGGGCGACTCCGTGCGGATCCGGTTCGACCAGACCGGTGCGGGGCTGACCACGACCGACGGCCTCGCGCCGCAGTACTTCGCCATCGCCGGCTACGACCGCCGCTACACCTGGGCAAAGGCCAGGATCGAGGGAGACGAAGTAGTGGTCTGGAGTGAGGAAGTTTCCGATCCCCGCTTCGTCCGCTACGCCTGGGCCGACAACCCCGTCGGGGCCAACCTGACCAACGAGACGGGCATACCTGCCTCTCCCTTCCAGACCGACTCGACCGCCCTCCACCGCAATGATCTCTGGCGGGGGAAGGCGGCCGCCGTGGTATTGACCTACGACGACGCCATCGTACAGCACCTCGACAATGCCCTGCCGGTACTCGACAGCCTTAACCTCAAGGGCACCTTCTACCTGACCGCCGGATTCCCCGGGGCCCGGGAACACATCGATGCGTGGCGCCGCGCGGCCCGCAATGGCCACGAGCTGGGTAACCATACCGTCTATCACCCCTGCGACGCCACCCCGCCGGGGCGGGAGTGGGTAGCTGCCGACCAGGACCTCAGCCAGTACACTACCGAACAGTTACTTAGCGAGATCGACCTGACCAACGCCTTCCTGGAGGCCATTGACGGACAAACGGAACGCACCTTCGCGTACACCTGCGGCGACACCGCCACGGCCGACGGCAGCTTCAAGGAGGACCTTTACGACCGCTTTACCGCCGCCCGCGGTACCACGGCCGGCCTGGAGCACCCCGCCACGGCGGACCTTTACAACCTGAAGTCATACGTGGTCAGCGGACAACGCGCGGAAGAGCTTATCGCGTGGGTAGAGAACGCCCGCCGGGAGAACGCCCTGATCACTTTCCTCTTCCACGGCGTGGGGGGCGGCAATGGGCTCAACGTCGCGAACGAGGAGCACCGGAAGTTCCTGGAATACCTCTACCGCAACCAGGATGATCTTTGGGTAACCACCGCCCGGGAAGCGGCGAAACAACTACGGGAGCACGGCGGACCGGTCAAGTAACCGCCAAGGCCTACGCTCCTGCTTCGTAGCTGGACCACAGCACCTCGGCCGGATGCCAGGCCCGCTCGTCTAGTCCGTCCTTCACCGTGTGCCGGCAACTCGTGCCGGCGGCCACGATGTCAACGCCCGGCCGGCGGTCGCGCACCTTGGAGAAGAGCGACTGCTCGGCGATCGTTCGGCTCAGCTCGTAGTGCTCCGCCTCGTAGCCGAAGCTGCCGGCCATGCCGCAGCAGCCGCTGTCGAGCAGGGTGACCGTAAAGTGCTGCGGCAGACTCAGGACGGCGGCGCACTTGTGGGCTTCCCCCAGGGCTTTCTCGTGGCAGTGGACGTGCACCACCAGTTCGCGGCGGGCATCGCCGAAATCGGCGGCACCGATCCGGCCCAGGGCGTGCTCGCGGTAGAGCCACTCGTCGAAGGTAAAGCAATGAGTGCCCAGCGCGACGGCCGCTTCCTCCTCCTCGTCGCGCAGCAGCAGCGGGTATTCGTCGCGGAAGCCGAGGATCGCCGACGGCTCCAGTCCCACCAGGGGCGCCTCCTCCCCTACCCGGTCGCGGAAGGCGGCGACGTTTTGCCGGGCGAAGGCGCGGGCCTCGTTCAGCAACCCCTTACTCAAGTGGGCGCGGCCACTGCTACCGTGCTCGGGCCACTCGACATCGTAGCCCAGCTTCCACCAGAGCCGGAGGGCCGCCTCGCCCACCGCGACGTCCTGGTAGTTGATGAATTCGTCGCCGAAGAAGTACAACTTGCCCCGCCGGCCCGCCGTGCGGGGCCGCTCGCGGCGGTAGAACGCCCGCAGCGACCGCCCGGGGAAGCGCGGCAGCGACCGCTCCTCGGCAATCCCCGCTACCCGTTTTACGAGGGGGCCGGCCAGGTCCAGCAGGGCGTTGGCCACGCCGGGCACCTTGCCGCCGAGGCGGTAGAGGGTTTCGTTGGCAGCCACCAGGCGGGTGCGGAGGTCGGGCTTCTCGGCCTGTCGTTTCTGGTGGAGGTACTCCGCCCGCAGGTGGCTCATGTTGACGGTGCTCGGACACTCGCTGTGGCAGGCCTTGCAACTGATGCACAGCTCCATGGCCTCGGCCAGGGCCGGGTGGGCGAAGGGGTCCTCGTTCTGGTTGCGGGTCAGGACTTCGCGCAGCACGTTGGCGCGGCCGCGGGTACTGTCCTTCTCTTTCAGGGTAGCCCGGAAGCTCGGGCACATCGCCCCGCCCGTGAGCTTGCGGCAGTCGCCCGAGCCGTTGCACTTTTCGGCGGCCCGGAGGATGCCGCCCTCCGCCCCGAAGTCGAGGGTGGTAACGTACTGTGCCGTCGTTTGGTCGGCGGCGTAGCGCAGCTCCTCATTCATGGGGGGCGCCTCTACGATCTTGCCGGGATTGAGCAGGAATTCGGGATCCCAGGCGCGCTTGAGGTCCACGAGCAGCTGATAGACTTCCGGACCGAGCATGTCGGACAGGAACTGCCCCCGGACCCGCCCGTCGCCGTGCTCGCCGCTGAGGCTGCCGCGGTATTTCTTGACGAGGCGGGCCACGTCGCGGGTGATGTCGTGGAAGCGCCGGCGGTCGTCCGACTGCTTGAGGTCGAGGATCGGCCGCAGGTGCAGCTCCCCTGCGCCGGCGTGGGCGTAGTAGACCGGGTTCTGGTGGTAGGTCTCCATCAGCTGGCTGAACTCGGCGATGTAGTCGGCCAGATCGGGCAGCGCCACGGCGGTATCCTCGATGCAGGCGACGGCCTTGGCGTCGCCGACCATGTTGCCAAGGATCCCGAGGCCGGCCGAGCGCAGGGCCCACACCTTCTCCGTATTCTCCTGGGCGGCGAGCGCGGGTGCGGCGTAGGCGGGCTCGGGCAGCGATCCGGGCCGGGTAAGGCGGTCGCCGAGGGCATTGGCCAACTTCAGGGCCTCCCCGTCGGTGGCGGCGCGGTACTCGACCAGGAGGAGCCCGCGGGGGTTACCAGATACGAAGGCGGCGTTCTTGCGCTGGTCGTGGTTGCGCAGGGCGAGGTTGAGGATGGTATCGTCCATCAGCTCGCACATGAAGGGCTCGGTCTCCATGGCCAGCTGGGTAGCCCGCAGGGCGGCGTCGATGGTGCGGAAGTGCAGGGCCACCACCGCCGAGCCGGCGGGCGGCAGGGGCAGGATGCGGACCTTGAGGCGGGTGGTCACGGCCAGGGTGCCTTCCGATCCGGCCAGCAGGGTACACAGGTTGGCGGGGGGGCCGTCGGGGGTGTAGGGAGCCTGTCGCGCCAGCAGGTCCAGGGCGTAACCGTTGTTGCGGCGGGTGACGGCCTCGGCGGGATAGGCCGCCGCGATGCGGGCACGGGTGTCGGGATCCCGAAGCGTTCGGTCCAGAAACCGCTGGACTTCGCCGAGACGGGAATCCCCCGGCACCTGCGCGCCGCCGCCGATGTCGTGCACGCTGCCGTCGGCCAGGACTACACGGGCCTCGAGTACGTGATCGCGGGTACTGCCCACCGTAATGCTGGTGCTGCCGCAGCTGTTGTTGCCGAACATGCCGCCCAGCGTACACCGGTTGGCCGTGCTGGTATTGGGCCCGAACCAGCGGCCGAAGGGGCGCAGCAGGGCATTGAGCTGGTCGCGCACGACTCCCGGTTCCACGATGGCGTAGCCCGCCCGGGGGTCGATCTCGAGGATGCGGCGCAGGTGGCGGCTCACGTCGAGCACCAGCCCGTTGCCCACGGCCTGTCCGGCCAGGCTCGTGCCCCCGGCGCGTGGGGTCAGCGGGATACCGTGGGTCCGGCAGAAGTCGACGCAGGCTACGATGTCCTCCTCGGTGCGCGGGCAGGCGACGGCGCGCGGAAGCTCGCGGTATACGCTGGCGTCGGTGGCGTAGAGGATGCGGTGCAGGTCGTCGGTTTCCAGCTCGCCGGTAAGTCGGGCGGCGAGTTCGGACCAGGGCGGGGGGGTTGGGGCGGGCATGGGACGAATGTACGGCACCCGACCGGCCGGTGAGGTCGGGGGGCTATCACAATAAGGATGGGTATAAAGGGGTTACTTTTGCGGCCCGACCGGGCCAGGAGTTAAACGCTGGAAGACACAAATGCCAAGCATGACTAAGCTTATTCTCGGACTCGCCTGCGCGCTGTCCCTTTCTTTCCCGTTGGTTGCCCAGCAGGACGACGACGTGCTGTTTACGGTCGACGGGGCCCCCGTAACGGTGGGCGAATTTCGGTACATCTATTCCAAGACCAACAGCGGGGAGGCGGATTTCAGCCGCGCCAGCGTCATGGAGTACCTGGACCTCTACGAGCGCTTCAAACTCAAGGTGGCGCGGGCGAACGAGATGGGGCTGGACACCGTGACCGCCCTACAGAACGAGCTGGAGGGCTACCGCCGCCAGCTGGCCAACAACTACCTCGTCGACCGGGAAGTGACCGACAAGCTGGTCGAGGACCTCTACGCGCGGCAGCAACGCGATGTGGAGTTCAGCCACATCCTGCTTACGCTGCCGTCCGGCGACCCGGCCGATACGCTGGCCGTATACCGCCGCGCCCGGGAACTTCGGGACGAGGTGACCGCGGAGAACTTCGCCGAGCAGGCCCGCACGTACAGCGAGGATGCCTACAGCAAGGACCGCGGCGGGCGTATCGGCTACGTGAGCGCCCCCCTGCCGCGCGGCATGTACCGCCTGGAGGAGGCCCTCTACGGCGCCGAAGACGGTGCCGTGGTCGGCCCGGTGCGCACGCCCGCCGGCTACCACATTGCTCTCCGGCACGGCAGCCGGCCCGCCTACGGGGAGGTAGAGATCGCCCACATACTGATCCGTAAGGGCGACAACGTGGAAACCGCCGCGGCCCGCGCCCGGGCCGAGGCCGCCCGGCAGGCCCTGACCGACGGAGCCTCCTTCGAGGACGTGGCCGCGGAATACAGCGAGGACGACGAGACGCGGCAGCAGGGAGGCTACATCGGGTTCTTCGGGATCAACCGCTACAACAAGGACTTCGAGCGGGCGGCCTTCGCCCTGGAGCGCGACGGCGCCATCAGCGACGTGATCGAAAGCCCCGTCGGCTTTCACGTTCTCAAGCGCATTTCCCGGCGCGGCATGCAACCCCTGGAACAGCAGCGTCCTCTCTTGGAGGCGGCCGTGCGCAACGACGTCCGCTACGCCGACGCGCAGCGGGCGCTGCTGCAACGCCTGGCTAAGGAATACGGAACCAAAAAGATGCAAGCGAACTACGCCGACTTCGTGGCCGGACTCGACTCCACCTTCTTCCTCCTCGACACCGACCTGGCGCCGGCGGGGGACGACAAGGTGCTGTTGCAGGTCGGTGACCGGGAGCTCCGGGCATCCGACTTCGCGAACTACCTCACCCGCAACGCCCGCCTGCGCGCCAGCCTGGAGCGCCGCTACGAGGCCGACGGTGCCGCGGACCTCCTCTTCGAGAGCTGGACCGACGAACAGGTACAAGCCTACGCCGAGGCCCAGCTGGAGAAGCAGTTCCCGGAATTCCGGGCCCTGATGCGCGAGTACCGCGAAGGCATTCTGCTGTTCGAGGCAACCAAACTCGAGGTGTGGGACAAGGCCGGCGAGGACTCCACGGGCCTGCAGGCCTTCTTCGACGCCCACCGCGACGACTACCGATTCGGGCCCCAGGCCCACGTACTGACCTTCACCGTAACCGGCGACGGGCCCGCCCCCGCCGAGGTGCTCAGCTACGCCCGGACCCACGATCCCGAAGCGACCGCCGACCACTTCGCGGGCACCGGGGTAGCCGTGGGCGAAGAGCGCTACGAGGAAGACCGGCTCCCCGACGGCCTCACCATGGAGGCCGGCAGCGCCACCGCGCCGACAGTGACCGCCGGCAGTACCACCTTCCAGTTGGTCGCCGACGTGGAACCGGCCCGCCGCAAGGAGCTCGCCGAAGCCCGCGGCTACGTGATCGCCGACTACCAGGACCAGCTCGAACGCGAGTGGGTAGAGGCACTGCGGCGCAAGTTCGCGGTGAAGCGCAATCAGAAAGTACTGGCCAAACTCATCGAATCTTGAAGCTATTCTGGTGTATAGCCGCCACCGCCCTGACCGGCGCCTTGGCCTGCGGACAACCGGAGCCGGAAAACCCGGACGACCCAGTACTGGCCCGGGTGCACCAGCGCGAGCTGCGCCTGTCGGAAATGGAGGGTATGTTCCCGGAGAACGCGTCGCCCGCGGATAGCGCCGTCATCATCGAGGCCTTCGCCAACCGGTGGGCCCGCGACGCCATCCTGCTGTGGGAAAGCGAGCAGAACACGCCCAGCGACCTCAACCTCGACCGCCTCGTACGCGACTACCGCGCCAGCCTGGTCCGCAGCAGCTACGAGGAACAGCTGGTGAGTACCAAACTCGACAGCACGATCAGCCAGGCGGAATTACAGACCTTTTACGATGCCAACAAAAACCAGTACCAACTAGAGAAGCCGATCGTACGTTGTCTTTTCGTGCGGGTGCCCTACCCCACCCCGGCGGAGGAAGCGCTGCAGGCGCTCTGGAACAACGGCAAACCCCAGGACACCTCCGCCCTGCGGGTGTACGCGGGTAAGTACGCCGAGGTGGCCCTGCTCAACGATTCGGCCTGGTACAGCCTCGACGAGATCGCCCAGCAGCTGCCCGAAGGCACCCTGACGGCCGACAATGTGAACTCCAAGCGGGAGTTCAGTCAGCTCGACGGGACGCACCGGTATTACTTTCGCCTTTTCGAACTGAAGCCCCGCATGGAAATCGCTCCGCTTAGCTACGTCGAAAACCAGGCGCGCCGGGCCATTTTGCACGGCCGCAAGCGGGACGTGCTGGAGCGAACGCGGGAGGAGATCTTCGAGAAGGAACTCCGCCGCGACAACATTCAATTTTTTACCAACCGTTAAACGGCAACCATGAACAACATCCTCGCCCTACTGCTGTGCCTCTTCAGCGCCAGCGCTTTCGCCCAGCAGGGCGCCGTGATCGACGAGGTGATCGCCCGCGTGGGCAGCGAGTACATCCTGCTCTCCGACCTCGAAGAGCAGTACGCCCTCGCCGTATCCCAGAATAACGCCGCCCTCCCCCCCGAAGCCCGCTGCGCCATGCTCGACCAGGCGCTCGTCGGTAAGTTGCTGTACAACCAGTCCAAACTGGACAGTATAGAAGTGGGTGACGCGGAGGTAGAGCAGCAGCTCAACGCCCGGATCGACCGCATCCTCAGCTACATGGGCGGCGACATCAACCAGTTCGAAGACTACTACGGACAGAGCATCACGGCGACCAAGGAGCAATTCCGCGAGGACCTGCGCGAGCAACTCGCCGTGGACCGCATGCGCGCCTCGGTAGTCAGCGAGGTCAAGGTGACGCCCGCCGAGGTGAAAAACTTCTTCGCCGCCATCCCGCGCGACAGCCTGCCGTATTTCAACTCCGAGGTGGAGGTCGGGGAGCTGGTGGTACACCCCACGGCAAACGACAGCACGAAATCCGCCGTCGTAGCCCGGCTGGAGGCCCTGCGGCAGCAGATCATTGACGGCACCATCACCTTCGAGGAGGCCGCCCGGCAGAACAGTACCGACGGCAGCGCCCGCGGCGGTGGCGACCTCGGCTGGACCAAGCGCGGCAAATTCGTGGCCGAGTTCGAAGCGGCCGCCTATAACCTCGACCCCGAGGAGATCAGCGGCGTGGTGGAGACCGAGTTCGGCTACCACCTGATCAAGCTGGTAGGCCGGCGCGGTAACTCGATCCGCGTCAGCCACATCCTGCTGCAGCCCGAAATTACCGAGGCCGACATGGAAAAGTCGCGCAGCTTCCTCGATAGCATCGCGCACCTGATCCGGGTGGACACCTTCGACTTCAGCTACGCCGTCAAGCGCTTCGGTTACGACAAAGTGCAGAGTTACAACAACGACGGCCGCATGTCGAACCCCGCCAGCGGCAACACCTTTTTCGAGATCGGCGACCTCGATCCCGATGTATATTTCGCCATCGACGAGCTGCCCGTCGACTCCATCAGCGAGGTCATGGAGTTCCGCAGCCCTACCCGCGAGCCCCTGCTTCGGGTGGTACAGCTACAGTCGCGCACCTCCCCCCACCGGGCTACGCTGAGCCAGGATTACGCCAAGATCCAGGACGCCACCCGCAATGCGAAACAGCAGGAATCTTTGAGCGACTGGATAGAGAGCAAGGTGGGCACTACCTTCATCAAGATCGACGAACGCTATACGGCGTGCCCGCAGGTGCAAAGTTGGCTGGAGGACAGCCGCAAGATTACGGTAGGTAACCGTGAGGGAAAGATCGTTACCGGGAGGTAAGCGGTTTCCCCCCGACAGGTGAGTGTGGTACGGCGGTCCGGGACGCTTTTTTCAGGTATAATTAAGAAAATACCTTAACGCAACACCATGGGGACCCCATGGACCGTTATATCCCCAACAAGCGATGAAGTACCTATTCTTCACCCTGAGTTTTCTGCTGCTTAGCCCGCTTTTCGCGCAGCTTGACAGCCCCGTCGGACGCTGGAAGACCATCGACGACGAGAGCGGGGAGACCCAGAGCGTAGTAGAGATATACGCCAAACGAGGCGGCTATTACGGTAAAATCGCGCAGATTCTTTCCGGCAACGTTACGGCCGTTTGCGAGTTATGCGAAGGCAACAAGAAAAATAAACCTATTCTGGGGCTCGAGATTATCGAAGGGCTCCGGGCCAACGACAGTGACGACCACGCGTGGGAGGGGGGAACAATCCTCGATCCGCGCAAGGGTTCCTCTTACCGACTTGAAGTATGGTACGAGGACGGCAACCCCGACGTACTCTACGTTCGGGGGAAACACTGGACAGGATTGTATAGGACACAGGAATGGATTAGGGAATAAATCCCTACTTTTAGACGTCCCCGGTACCACGTTCTGTGGCCGGCCGGCGTCTCGCTTTTACACTTTTGAATAACACAAACACTCTTTCCATGAAGCAATCTTTTACACAAGAAGACTTAGTCGCTTACGTTTATGGTGAAGCGACCGGTGAGCAGGTGCGCGCCACCGAAGCCGCCCTGGCTGCGGATCCCGCACTCGTCACCGAACTCACCCGCCTGGTCGAAGCCCAGGCCAACCTGCCCAAGGTGCGGTTCAGCCCGCGTCGTCGGATCATCGAAAAGATCCTCAACTACGCCCGGACCGAGCCCGCACCGCAGCTCTGCTACTAAACCAGACACCAACGAGAAGCACTACCCCCCGGGTGGTGCTTCTTTTTTTATGCCAATTTTTAAAATATCCTGATATGCTAGCCTCCATTATCGACGCCGTAAAGGGAGAACTCGTCTCCTCACTTTCCCAGCGCACCGGCCTGGACGCCGGGCAGGCCGAACAAACCGTACCCCTGGCGCGGGAATCCGTGACCGAGGGCGTCACCGAAGCCGCAGCCGGCGGTAATCTCGGCGGTATTCTGGACATGCTCCGTGGAGCCACGGGCGGTACCTCGTCGGGTAGCCTCGTAGAGAATACCGTATACCGGAGCATCGCCGGCAAGCTGATCGGCAAACTGACCGAACGGCTCAACCTTCCGGCCAGTGTAGCCGACAAGGTGGCCTCCGTAGCCCTCCCGATCATCCTCGGCAAACTGGCCGGAAAGACCCGCGAGGCGGGCGACACGGACGAGATCGACCAGGGCAGCCTGATTTCCACCCTCGGCCTCCACCCCAGCGAACTGCTCGGCGGACTGACCAAGGGCATGTTCGGCGGCGGAGAAGGCAAGAAGGGCGGCGGCAGCCTCGGCGACTTGTTCAAGTAGGTAGGGCAGCCCTACCGGCGCATAGCGCAGCAGCAACCCCCCAAGCGTTCATTCAGATCGGCAACCTGCCTCCGAGCGGGATGATGATCTGCTACCTCCACCACCGTAAGTACGATGCTGCCTCCGGCAGCGCGGTTCGATGCGCTCTCCGAGCGCGCGCCATATAGAGAGAAGGCTCCCACCCCAACCTCGCCAATCAGCGACCAGGCCGGTCAACCAGCCTACCCCAAACGCAAAAGGGCCTCCCAAACTGGGAGACCCTTTGCGGTCTGGACGGGACTCGAACCCGCGACCTCCGCCGTGACAGGGCGGCATTCTAACCAACTGAACTACCAAACCTTGGTGCAGCTAAGCAGCTTCCTGCTCGATTGCGACGGCAAATATACAGTCATCCGCCGCGAAGCTGCAAGCTATCGGGACAAAAATTTGCTTTTCTTCCCCCGTGCAACGGCTAGGCAGTTGGGAGTCAGAAGCTTAGTCCAGCTTAAACTTTACGGGTAAGTTGAAGATGACCCGCACCGGACGCCCGGCCTGGAGACCGGGCGTGAACTTCCGCCCGGAGGCGTTGATTTCCCGGATCGCCCGCAGTGACGCCTCGGTACAGCCGGCGGGTACCTCCCGCACGGCCTCGATACCGGAAACGGAACCGTCCTTTTCGACGATGAAGCGGATGACCACCGTGCCCTCGACCCGGTTCTCGCGGGCCAGGGCCGGGTACTTCACCCGCTGCTGCACGAAGCTCAGCAGCGCCCGGTCGGAGCACGCCTTGCGCTCGGCACCGGAGAGCTGGGGACAGTCTTCCCCGAAGACCGGCATGCGCTCTACGAACGGCAGGGCATCGTCGATGACGGGGGGCGGGGGCGCGGGCGGTGGCGGCGGGGGCGCCGGCCGCTCGGAGCGCTGTAGAATCCGGGGCTCCTCGAAGTGGACCGGCTCCTCTTCGGTGACCGACCGGTCCTGCTGCTGCACGGCGGGGGCCTGGTCGTCGGGGACGGGCTCAATGACCGGCGGGGGTGGCGGCGGCGGTGGGGGCGGTGGGTCCCGGCGGGTGATCGGGATTTCCTGCATGATCTCGTCGAGTAAGACAGGCCCCGGCGCGTAGACCGTGGCGGCGCCGTACTCGGTCCAGTTGATGGTCAGAAAGGCCAGGAGGAGCGCCGCGCAGAGGGAATACCGGTGGATGGCTGGGGAATCACGAAGGACGTCCCGTGCCGCACCGGCGGTAGCCGGACGGGCGTGCAGGTGCCGCCGTAGGAGGAACACCGCGCAGGCCGTGAGCAGGCACAACCCACCGATGGCCAGCACCACCGTGGTGCCGCTGAAGGTAAAGGATAACATGGGTAAAAATTGAAAGGGGTTGGAGCGTGCGCCGGCTACGCAGGATAGCCGACAGATGCACGCTCCAACCCCTTTCGGTGGTCGGTGATCAAAAAATCCCTAGCTCATGGCTACGGCATTCTTGGCAAAGATCTCGATCATCTTCTTGTTGAAGGCGGGGATATCGTCGGGGTTCCGGCTCGAAACGAGCTTACCGTCGACGACTACTTCCTCATCCTTCACGTTAGCTCCGGCGTTGGCCAGGTCGGGACGGACCGAGACGTAGCCCGTCATGGTACGGCCCTTCACGAGGTCGGCGTTGATGAGGGTCTGTCCACCGTGGCAGATGACCGCTACCGGCTTGTCGGCCTTAAAGAATTCCTTTACGAAGGCCAGGGCCTTTTCATTGATGCGCAGGTCGTCGGGGCTCAGTACACCACCCGGCAGGAGCAGGGCATCGTAGTCGGAGGCCTTCGCGCTGTCGAGCGTGATGTCCACCTTGTGCTCATCACCCCAGTCGGTCATATCCCATGCCTTGATGGAGCCCGACTGCGGGCTTACGAGATGCACGGTGGCACCGGCATCTTCCAGGGCCTTACGGGGTTTGGTGTATTCCACCTCTTCGAATCCGGTGGTGGCTAGTGCGGCTACTTTTATATTGTCGAGTTGCATAATTAATGTGTTTTGTTTGTTAATCTGATACTCATATTACGAAACGCGGGGGCCGGATGTTCGGAATTCACCGAAGGTCACCCCGCTGAAATTACCCTGCCATGACCCTCCGGGAACCCCGTATTTTGCAAGACCGTGCCTATGTCAACGGCGAGTGGATCGCGGCCGACGACGACGCCACCTTTCCCGTCCGCAACCCCTACACGGGCGCGGTGATCGCCTCGGTGCCCGACCTGGGCGCCGCGGCCGCCGAACGTGCCGTCGCCGCCGCGGCGGCGGCCTTTCCCGCGTGGCGGGACCGGACGGCCGGCGAGCGCGCCACCATTATGCGGAAGTGGTTCGACCTGCTGCTCGCCCACCAGGACGACCTGGCGGCCCTGATGACCGCCGAACAGGGTAAGCCGCTGACGGAATCCCGCGGTGAGGTTGCCTACGGAGCCTCCTTCATCGAGTGGTTCGCGGAGGAGGGGCGGCGCGCCTACGGCGACGTGATCCCCACCCACCGCAGCGGTACCCGCATCCTGGCCATCCGGCAACCGGTGGGGGTGGTGGCCGCCATCACGCCCTGGAACTTCCCCATCGCCATGATCACCCGCAAGGTCGCCCCGGCGCTGGCCGTCGGGTGCACGGTGGTGGTCAAACCGGCGGAGGACACCCCGCTCTGTGCACTGGCACTCGCTTACCTGGCCCAGGAGGCCGGCATACCGCCGGGCGTCCTCAACGTCGTCACGACCAACCGCCCCGCGGAAGTAGGCGGGGTGCTTACGCACGACCCGCGGATCCGCAAACTGAGCTTCACCGGCAGCACGCCCACGGGGAAGGAACTGATGAAGCAGGCGTCCGGAACGCTCAAGCGCCTGTCGCTCGAGCTGGGCGGCAACGCCCCCTTCATCGTCTTCGACGACGCGGAGGTGGAGGGCGCGGTCGCGGGTGCAATGGCCAGCAAGTACCGCAACGGGGGGCAGACCTGCGTGTGTGCCAACCGCATCTTCGTGCAGGCGGGTATCTACGATAAATTCGTCGCGGCCTTCTCGCGGGCCATCGCGGAGCTGCGGGTGGGCGACGGCGCGGCGTCGGGTACCGATATCGGCCCCCTGATCAATACGGCAGCGCTCGAAAAGGTGGAGCGCATGGTGCAGGACGCCGTGGACAAGGGAGCCGAACTGGCCCTGGGCGGCCGGCGGTCGCCGGCGGGGGAGCTGATCTACGAACCGACCCTGCTGCTCGGCGCGGACGCCTCCATGGACATCGCCCATGAAGAGGTATTCGGTCCGGTGGCCCCGGTCTTCCGCTTCACGACGGAGGAGGAAGTGATCGCCCAGGCCAACGACACCCCCTACGGACTGGCCGCCTACTTTTACGGGCGCGACCACGCCCGCATCTGGCGCGTGGCCGAGGCCCTGGAGTACGGCATGGTCGGCATCAATACCGGGATGATCTCCACGGCCGTGGCCCCCTTCGGCGGGGTGAAGGAGAGCGGCTTCGGCCGGGAGGGCTCCCGCTACGGGATCGAGGACTTCCTGACCATCAAGTACCTGTGCTGGGACGGTATCGGCGCGCCCTGACCCGCCGTAAACGAGCCGCGCCACGTCCTCAGGAGAGAACGTGGCGCGGCAGATAAAAAAGGGCGTGGGTTTCTAGGAACGTCCGGGCGCGAAGTGGTTACAGCCGAAGCTGGCTTCGGTCAGGAATTCAGCACCGGTCGGTGCGCTCTGGTTCTGCAGCACGGGCAGGACGTACTTCATGCCGCTTTCGCTGAGCACTTCACACTCGCCGAAGTTCTCGCGGTTCTGAACGGCGGGGGCTTCATGTTCCCAGTGGTTACAGTTCTTGCAGGTGGCTTCCATATCAGTTGTCTTTTTGGTTATGAGCAAATTACACTGATAAAAGCTAATCCAGCCAACAATTGTTCGGCTAAACCACTGATACACCGTTGTTTGTAAACAGACTAAATAAGCGCGCCCGGTCCCCCTGCCCTACTCAATATTCATGATCTTGTGGGTCTGCAGGCTGATCCGCCAGCGGGGGTTGCGCATGCAGTAGGCCACGGTGGCCGGCGTGTGGTCCTGTCCCGCTTCGTCCTTCGGCTGCAGGAAGAAATGCTCGAAGGCCAGGTGGGTGAAGTTATCGGGCTGGGCTTCCGGCTCGGCCTGCGGGAAGACCAGCTTCAGCTCATCGCCGCCCGCAACCACGAGGGGAGCATTGGCCTTGGGGCTCACGCAGACCCAGTCGATTTGCTCCGGGACGGGCACGGTACCGTTGGTCTCCACCGCTACCTCGAATCCGGCGGCCTGCAGGCCTTCGATCAGGGGCCCGTCGAGCTGGAGCAGCGGCTCCCCACCGGTGCAGACCACGTAGGGCCGGCCACCCCCCGGCCAGAGCGACCGGACGAGTTCGACGCATTGCACCTGCGTATAGCGCCCCCCGTTCGTGCCGTCGGTGCCGATGAAGTCGGTATCGCAGAATTTGCAGACGGCGGCGTGGCGGTCCTCCTCGCGGCCGCTCCACAGGTTGCAGCCGGTGAAGCGCAGGAATACCGCCGCACGGCCCGCCTGCGCGCCCTCGCCCTGCAGGGTATAGAAACACTCCTTGATCTTATAGCTCCGTGGCATGGGGAGTAGACAAGCGGGGCGCGTGGGGGGTTGAAAGGCCGGCGGGAAACCACCGCTTACGTAGCACCGGGAGGAATATCCCTTCGTATGCGTAGATCGCACTCCGCTGGCGGGCGCACCGGCCGGTACGCCGAATGCCCCTTGGCAACGGAAAAGGCGAAAACCATTACCGCTCCTTTCGCTTTTCCTGAGAAACCTACGCCCGTGTCCCTCCGACTACTTCCCCTGCTGGTCTATCTGACCATATGTACCAGCTGCGCCGCCCAACCGGACCAATCGCCCGAAGCAGGAAGCGCCACCTATACCTTCAAGGCCCCTTCCCCGAACGGTACCGGCAAGTACTACCTGGGCCGGGAGATCAGCTACGTGATGGGGCACCTCGCCGCCGACTGGCTGGAGCGGCCGGAGCGGGAAGAGGAGGAAAACGTCAGTCAGGCCATCGAAAACATGGACATCCAAGCCGACGAGCGGATCGCCGACATCGGGGCCGGCTCCGGTTACTATACCTTCAGGATGGCGCGTAAGGTCCCGCGCGGAAAGGTCTTTGCCGTGGACATCCAACCCGAGATGCTGGACCTCATGCAGCAGCGAATCGAAGGGGAAGGCATCAAAAACGTGGAACTGATCCGGGGCAGCGAAACCAGTCCCAAGCTGGAGGCCAACTCCGTCGACCTCGTCACGATGGTCGACGTGTACCACGAGCTGTCCCACCCCCGGGAGACCATGCAGAACATAGTGAGTGCCCTGCGGCCCGGTGGCCGCTTCGTCTTGCTGGAATACCGCATGGAAGACCCCACGGTGCCCATCAAACAATTGCACAAAATGTCGGAGGAGCAGGCCGTGCGGGAGATGGAGTCCGTCGGCCTACGGCTGCGGGAGAATATTGGTAACCTTCCCTGGCAGCACTGTATGGTGTTTGTGAAGGAGTAGATGCGTTGCCCGGGGAGCATACCATACATGCCTACCGATGGCTGTAAGCAGGGCGGTCTTTCGGATCCAATTCGCGGGGAACCGGACACCCCTATTTTGCCGGCCACCCACCAAGCACGTGGTCGGCGATAGCGTGCAGCTTCGCTGCCGAAGCGCCATCCCGCGCCAGGGTCGAAAACCTGTGCACCGTACAACTGACGAGGGCCGCCAGCGCCCCCCGCTTCGGCGTACGTCGATCCAGGATTGGCGTATAAATGGCAGCCCCGGTGTCCGGCTCCTAAAAGAAGTAAAGCCGCGTTTGGCCGGCAACCGCTTGGCTGCGGGACCACGGACCGTGGTCGGGCTGGCAACCCAATGGTCGTAACCCCCGGTCGACCCCCCGGCGGGCAGCAGAGCAACCCCAGAGCGCTACAGCGGGACTGGACTTGCGTGCTCCCCTACTGCTCAGTCGCTCCCCCCGTGTCTTCGGCGGTGAACAGCTCGCGGATCTCGGCCATGTACCTTTCGGTGGCGGGATTGCGCCAGACGTTGTTTTCGTCGAAACGCTCGCGTAGCGTGGGGGCGCACATGGATACCATCAGGCGCTGAAGGTGGCTTAACACGATCTGACGGTCGGACAACTCGCGGTCGTGTTGGTAGCGGCAATGAATAACTCGGTAAAGGTCCTCAAGCTCACGTGCGCAGTCGTGCAGCGGGTGATCCGCCGAGAGGCGGTGGGTTGGCAGGGTTGGGGGCTTATATTCTTCGGGGCGCATGGGCTACCATTGGGACACGCGCAGGAGCATCCGCACGCGATCATTGACTGCCGGGATAAGCTACGGCATACGCACTTTGTTCACCACCCGTATTGAGGCCCCGCCTCCACTCGAGGTAGGTAGGTTACGGTTGTTGTAGCTGGCTTACCGCGGAGGTACAGCACCGCAACGCCGTGGGCCGCAGCAGCTACCGTCGTACCCACACCTTCCCCTACCCCTTCTGGACGGTCCACCACGACGCTGTCGGATCGGAATTCGTGGATGGATTCCCCCGGTAAAAAGCGCGGGTGGAAGAGGGGCTGATTTGACGACTGCTAAGTCGCCTATTGGCTTCTTTTTTTCCCAGGCAGGTCAGGGGCGGCCTATAATTATACTTATGTTAAGTAGGGAGTTTTGGGAATCCTCTGCCATCACCTGTGGCATGGGAATGCAGGCATACAACTGCTAAAAAGCTCGGTAGTTTTGCGAGAAAGAAATTGCGCTAGTGCGAATAGTTGTCATTCCTGTGATTGGGAGTGCCAACACTACGAAGTGGGATCGGGAGCGCTGGTGGGAACCTTATAGGATCCGATCAGTAACGAAAAACCTGCTCCGTCCACGTAGGCCCGCTGATGTAAAACATCCCGTTTTCGTAGCGGACCGGCTCGATGCCCAGCTGGGGAAAAAGCTCCCACGATTCGAGGGTTTGGCTGTAAGGGTAGGGACGTTTATCGTACATGAAGTAGTGACAGGAATTCCAGAGCTGCCCGTCGGGGCCTTCGAAGAGGGCGTTGTGCCCGGTTTCCTGGTAGGGGTCTTCGGTGTCCTGAAACTCCAGGTCGGCGTAGCCGCCGCCGGCGGCCATGTCGGCGCGGTAGCCCTTCTTCCGGGTGCCGAAGATCGGTTCGGGGGAGACCAGCTCCCAGGGGCCCAGCGGCGTGGCCGACTTCAGCAGGCCGACTTCGTAGCCGCGCGTCCAGGTGGAAAAGAACATGAAGTAGGTACCGTCCCGCCTGATCACGAAGGGACCTTCGATGCCGCCGACCATCCAGTCGGGCCAGCCGGGCTCGTCCTTGTCCAGGAACTTCTCGATGGGCGTGGTGAGCTGACCGGTAGCGAGATCGATCTTAGCCTGGAAGAGGCCTCCACCGCTGCAGTAGAGGTAGGTCTGTCCGTCCTCGTCCTCAAACAGGGTCGCATCGTTGTTGTACTGTGGGGTGAGGGGGCCGTTCACCAGTTCGTAGGGTCCGGCGACGTCGGCGGAGGAGAACAGCCAGATGCTGTGGGTGCTCATTCCCTTGGGGTCTTCCTCCGTCACTTTGCCGCTGTTGACCGTCAGGTAGTAGGTGCTCTGGATGAGGTGGATTTCGGGTGCCCAGAACCGCCCGTTGTACGGACTGTCCGCCGGCAAGGTACTGGCGTCGATCAGCCAGGAGTGGTGTTCCCAGTTCACCAGGTCGTCGGACACCAGCAGCCGCACCCCGGGATTCGGGCCGGTCCAGATCGGGTTCGACGTGCCCGTGCAGTACCACTTGTCGCCCGCCTTGATGATGAAGTGATCCCGCATAGAAATGGCGGAATCGCGGGTGATGGGATTGGTATAGCGGAACTCGTGTTCCAGCTTCTCCTGCTCCCTTGTGTCCTGCCACGGATTGATCTGGGCGTATCCGGTAGCGGAGAGGGTGCAGAAAACTAGAATTAGAAGCATCTTTTGGAGAGTCATACGTTCGTTCGGTAAGCGTGGGAGGGCGGTAGCTAGGAAAGGCCATAAGGTAACGAACCGGGCGGAACCAGGCCTGCGTGAAGCCTGGGCACGAGCGGGTGCAAAGGTTTTTCGCGTAAAATCGGATTCTGGTAAACAGCGGGTCTGGGTAGCTACTCCTGCGTTTCGCACCGCCCACCCCTGGCCACGGAAGACACCAATCGATCCGGAAGCTCTTTAATAGGAAGGGCTGGAGCTACGGCCATCTGCTTAAAGCCAACCCGTATACTGTTCACTACGGCCGGTTGTAAGGAGATAGTAGCGCAGGAATTATTGCAGTGGAAGACTTCGTAAATTTGTAACATTACGCGACCTACCGGCCCGTCAGCGCCCTCCCCGCTACGGAAATCATAAGACCGGTCCCATACCTTAACTCATAATTATACAAAGCGATCAACGCACCCCTATGTTTTCCATTCCTTATACCGTCCGGCTCGTCATACTGCTATGGCTATGCTGCAGCGGGGCGGTACGGTCCCAGACGGAATATCCGGTTCCGAACGATATCGTACTGGATGCTCCGGCAGGCGCGGCCGACTTTCCGATTGTATCTAGTAGCGGAGAGGTCGCGGCGATTGCCTACGATACGGCCGATCATGCAGGAGTCGTCCGGGCGATCCACGATCTGCAGGTAGATATCGACCGGGTTACCGGTAAACGCCCGGCACTCGCGGAGAATAGGGCTTTGCCCGGGGTTAAAATAATTATCGGCACCCTGGGCGATAGCCGCGTGATCGATATGCTGACCACCGCCGGGATACTCGATACTAGCACTATTGCGGGGAAATGGGAGAGCTACCTCATAGCTACCCTGTCTGACCCACTGGATACTTCACAGCTGTGTCTCGTCGTAGCTGGGAGCGACCGCCGGGGCACCATTTATGGCATCTACGAACTATCGAGGCAACTTGGGGTATCGCCTTGGTACTGGTGGGCGGACGTGCCCTTCAAGGCCAGAACTGCGGCTTATGTACGGGCGGGCACCTACGTTTCTGAGGAACCAAAAGTGAAGTATCGCGGCATCTTCATTAACGACGAGGCACCTTGCTTTACGGGGTGGGCGCAGGAGAAATTCGGGGGTCTGAACAGCGAGATGTACGCCCACGTCTTCGAGTTGCTACTCCGGCTGCGGGCCAACTACCTCTGGCCGGCCATGTGGGGCAAGGCCTTCAACGAGGACGACCCGGAAAACCCCCGCCTGGCCGACGAGTACGGTATCGTGATGGGGACCTCCCACCACGAGCCCATGATGCGTGCCCAACGTGAATGGGGCAATCACCGCAACGAATACGGGAACGGCGAATGGAACTACCGCACCAACGAGGAGGGCCTCAAGGCCTTCTGGAAAGACGGCATGGAGCGGAATAAGAACTACGAGCAAGTGGTCACCATGGCCATGCGAGGCGACGGCGACCTGCCCATGACCGACGAAGGCAGCGTGGAGGAGAATTTCCGTCTGCTCGAACGGATCTTCGACGATCAGCGCGCCATCATCGAAGAGGTGAGTGGCCAGCCAGCCGAGAAAACCCCGCAGATCTGGGCCCTGTACAGCGAGGTGCTGGACTTCTACGACCAGGGGATCGAGTTGCCGGACGATATCACGATCCTCTTCTGCGACGACAACTGGGGCGACATCCGCCGGCTGCCCGAACTCGGCGCGGCAGACCACCCCGGAGGTTACGGCATCTACTATCACGTCGATCTCCACGGGGCGCCACGCGCCTACCAATGGCTCAATATGACTCAGATCCCCCACATGTGGGAGCAATTGCAACTGACCTACGACTACGGGGTGGAGGAAGTCTGGATCCTCAACGTCGGCGATCTAAAGCCCAACGAATACCCCATGGACTTCTTCCTGGAGATGGCCTGGGATCCTACGGCCTTCAATGCCGATAATCTGGATGAATACGCCGTTGCCTTCTGCGCCGAGAAGTTTGGGGAAGCCGGGGCGGATGAGGCCGCGGAAATCCTCAGCCTGCAGGGAAAATACGCCAGCCGGGTCACTGCGGAGATGCTCGACTACCGCACCTATAATCTCGCAAGCGGCGAATGGCTGCAAGTGAAAGATGCCTATCTCGCGCTGGAAACCCGCGCCATGCGGCAGTACTACGAACTTCCGGATCGCTACCGCGACACCTATATGCAGCTCATCCTGCATCCGGTACGCGCCATGGCCAACCTGTACGATATGTACTACGCCCAGGCCATGAATAAAAAACTGGCCGCCGAGCTGGATCCGGAAGCGAACTACTGGGCCGACCGCGTGGAAGCTTGCTTCAACCGGGATGCCACCTTCACCCGCGACTACCATGAAAACGTTTCCGGCGGCAAGTGGAACCACATGATGGACCAGACCCACATCGGCTATACCTCGTGGGACGAACCCAAGGAGGGTAACATTATGCCGGTAACCACCCGCGTCGACTCGGCGGAAGTACGCCAGAGCGGCAGCTATGTGTTCCAGGAGGACGAAGGCGTGGTGGTCATGGAAGCCGATCACTACTATGCGGCCGTTTCCAGCGATGCGACGACCTGGACCTTGATTCCCGACCTGGGCCGTACCGGCTCGGCCGTGGCGCTGATGCCCTACACCGAAGCGACGGAGGGTGCCGCTATTACCTACCGGATGGAACTGGACGCCCCTTCTGATAGCATCAAGGTCTGGTTCTTCTTCGATAGCACCCTACCCTTCAAGGACGGCGGGCACCGCGTGGCCGCATCCTTCGCCGGCGTTGCGGAAAAAACGTGGAACATCAATCAGGACCTCAACTGGGCCAACAACTACGCGAAGATGTACCCGGCCGGTGCCGCGCGTATCATCGAGACACCGACCACCCTGGCCCTTCCCGCTTCTAGCGATGGAACTTACGCGCTAACCCTGCGTCCGCTGGACCCCGGTGTCGTCCTCTACAAGATCGTAATTGACAACGGTGGCTATGAGCGGTCGCGACTGAAAATGGACGAAACCGGCTACCGGAGGGAATAGGATGGCTGGTTGGGTGAGCGTGGTGAAGCAGCATAAGGTCCTGCGGGAACCCACCGGAAAGACCTCGCAGGAGCACCTCCACGACAAGGTGCTCGAATGCTGGTTAGGAAAAAACAGAGAAAAGAAAGGAATTGGCATGCTACCAACAACTCAGTGCCGTGCACCCCAGCAGTTACCGCCGCACCCACAACTTCCCCTACCCCTTCTGGACGGTACGCCACGACTCCGTTGGATCGGAATTCGTGGACGGGTTCCCCCGGTGGAAGGCACGGGTAGAAGAAGGCTTGATTTGACAACGGCTCTTTCCTTTTCCAGGCTCAGTTGGCGGCGAACCATAGAGTTGATTATGTTAAGTAGGGGGGGGGGTAAATCCTTCTGCTTGTGCGTTAGAGCAAAAGCCCAGTTTGTTAAAAGCGGAAATAGGCAATCTTTGAATTTATGCTTTCAGTCTAGTGTGCACTATTAAATCCAGCCACCCAAAGTAAACCTCAGTTTGAGGGCCAGTAAGCTGGTTAGCCTCACGACTTACGTCCAGGATGATTTCAAAAACCGACGGATCAAACCGATCACTATTTATGTTAACGAGCCCTTCCAACCGTTGAAAAACTTGAAGAATGGCTCCTGCATTTTCCATAAAGTCTTCTGCGGGGAGATAGGAATAAGGGGGCTGCATCGCTTCCTCCACCCCAGCCATCATCGGCCCATGAAGTTCAAGAAACTCGTTGTAGTGCTCTCGAATGTCGAGATAAGTTTTTTTCAGTTCAAGCTCCGAAACCATCCTGCCGGTAGCGTCCTCCGTTACTAGTTCTGAGAACTGCCCAAGATACTCCAACATCATCCGGATAACCTGGAACAGTTCATTATATCGCTCTACCTGATCAAATTCCGGGTGGTCATCAGCCGCAAAGTCGAGGGAAAGCTCATCCGTAATCTCCGTAGTTACGGGTACGAAATTAACAATGGATGGTATACCTTCATCCCGGTCTATAATATCAAATAGTGAGAGCTTAATCGCCTGCCGACGAATTAGATAATCATCGTACAGTGGTAGTATCCACACGTTTTTGACTCGCTCATCCAGTATGATCCGTCTAAAACTATAAAATGGTGCAGAACCTAGACTCACCTTCAGCAGAGCATGAGCCTTCTTCCAACAGTTCAGCATCTGCTGGATACCATCAACATAGAATAGCAGATACCAGTCACCGCCAACATCTTCCGACGGAAAAACCTCGAAGTCTGTACACCCCTCATCGGCTAGGAAGCCATTGAGCTTATCGTTCAGTTTCTTTTCAAAAGTCCGTACGATCTTATCGCCCCTTTTTTCTGTAATTCTGTCCAAATCCGCTAACTTCTGAACTGAATGATCAATAATATATGCCCAGGAAAACAACATTTTCTCTAGGAGAGCAGAAAAGTGATCTAAACCCTTCATTGCAGACTCAGACAATTGGTCACCGGCTAACTCCAGCAGCGCCTCTTTGTACGCCGGGAATTTTCCGTATGCTTCCGCGAGGCTCATCTTAGATGATCGCAGATTACCCCGTGCGTAACCCGCGTCCTTCAACTGCTCCTCTTTCTCTCGCCAATTATCTTCTGTCCATTCCTTACTTACCTCTTTCAACCATAAGCTGATACAGGCCCGCTCGAAGAACCACCACATTTCTTGATGAAAATCCTTGATCGCCTTGACTCTAGGAGACAGCGTAGGATCCAGCAACTGTAAAAGAGGAATTCCGTGAAAGATATCCTTTATCTTTTCCTCCGTGATCTCAGCGTAAAAGCCCCAAGAATCAACCGCCGGTCTAGGAAGAATAAAATGAGTGTCCGGGCGGAAGGCAGGAACCATTCGAAACCCATTAGTCAGATCTCCCTTCTTCATTTTCTTTTGTAAGCCATTCGACAAACTCCGTAGAGAACCGGCCATTGACTTCTGATCTTCAAGCAAGTGTTGTAATAAGCTAGGCCAATCAGCGTGTCGCTTCTCATACTTTACCAAGTTGAAAAATATTTGCTTAGCGTCCGTCAACCATGGCAAGGGCAGGTTTTCCGCTTTGATGTTCTTCAAGCTTTCGTCGTGCGGCAGTGGAATCGCGCTGAATCTATGTCCGTATCCCTGAGTACTATAGAGCTCTCGGAAGGGTACGGCTTTTCGAATTAACCGCAGCAATTGTATAGTCTTGCCGTGAAAGCCCGCCCCAAAGACTTCACTCTCGCCTTTGAGATCAAAGATGAAGTGTAGCTTAATCTGCTCTCCATCATCTTCGATATTGACAACTTTCCCGTATGCCTGAAACTCTCGCATAAATCCTGGGAGTAGTACCTGAGCAGCCCCTTGCGCCTCAGTGGAACCGTACTGCAAACCCAGGAGCAAATCAGCGGTCGCCTCTCTATCGCTTTTCTCTGGCCGCATTTCCTTAAGTACTGCGAAGAGTTTGTCGGAAAACGACCGCTCTATACTTTGCTTACTATTCCAAAAGAGTACGTATCCAAATCCAGCAGTCTCTGCCGCCACCTGATGATCGATAGTTTCTGGAAATGAACAATTACAAAGCCATTCATCTGCGAAGCGGTAAAAACTGTCTATCGGAGTAAACCTCTCCAAAATTTTCTCCAAGCGTGCGAACCGCTCCGGTTTCCATACCTTCACCACTACCGACAAATCAACGTTTGGCGCCATCAGTTTCATAAGAGCGAAATCCGTCCCCATCGGAAACTCTTGCCGAAGACGGACAAGGTGCTCATCATTCTCCGTCAAGTATGCCCGGACCCCGCACCATACCAACGCTCGATGCATCTCCCTACAAGTTTTCCAGCGGCGCGGACGCAGGTGCAAAGTAGAAGGCATAACAGTCTCGTCCCACCCAAAATGATAGCCATACTGTAAAATGTAATTTCCCCAGTCCTCTTCCACAACCAGCAGCTGACAAAAAGCAAATGCTTCTTGCGCCGGTGCAACAACCGGATCACACAACAACTCCGCCATAATCCTGGCCCGTACGGGGTGAAGCGCCTCTAAATAAGCACCACCCTCCCCCTCTCGTAAAAGATACTCCTCTTGAAAGTAACGAAGCGCACGCTGCGGATTGCGTAAAGGGACAGCTTCAAGTAGTTGTCGCAAGTCCAGCCGACAATCATACGCCCCCGCAACAGCGACCAACCGTAATAACTTTACCTCATTATCATCTCCCTCGGTAACGACCCGCTCCTGAATACGTTGCAACTGATTGCTCAATCGCTCCCGTAGCTTCTCACCCTTTCGCAACAAAAACATAAACTCCAGCAGTGGCCCCGCTCCCCCAAACTGCGACCACGCATCTGTAAAATTTAGAAAGTGAAGAATTGGAGTTCGTGACTCTAGGGCCGCAAACAATTGAATCGCTTCGGTTTGGGTAAACGATAGACTAACGTCCGCTGCAGAAAAATACTCTCCTACCCCACCTGCTCGGTTCAAGTCTTCCTCTCTGATCGTCACCAACACATGGCAATATTCCGTTTCATTCAGTTGCCGACATAAATTAACCCAGTGTGTAGTTCCCGGTGCTACATCAACTAGCATCAGAAAAGGAGTTGCAAACGGTCGACTTAATGCCTTCGCCGCCCGAGCAATATCTAGGACACGATTAGCTCCCGCAGCACTAGAAATTTCAAAGGCATAGCCCTTAGGATACCTTTCATATGCATACCGATAAGCCAGAGTGCTCTTGCCCTGCCCCGATGCTCCGTGAACGATAACGATCTTGTCCTGATGAAAAGCTTCATCTAACTCTGCCACTTTCTCTGGTCGAACTACATCTAAGCCAGACTCAATATGACTATACTTCGCAGCTATACCAGACTGAAACTCATCTTTCTCTTTCTCACCAATCGTTACTGATGAATTCCCCAGGGGAAGGATGGATGCCCCAAACTCCTCCAAAAAGCTAACTCGCTCGTTGACAAACTGCCCAATACTCTCAACTTTACGTATCAAATCACCTTTTGTCGCCGATTTCTGGCGTTCCGCCAATTGGTACATCCAGTACAAGAGCATATCTGTTGTTATAACAACATCCGCTCCTGCTATGCTTTCCGCGATAAAAATTTCAACCTGCTTGCGTAATTCTATGGCTTGAACCTCAATGATCTCCAACTTACCTATGAACAAGTCCGCTTCGGAAGCGGCGAAAGCATAATCATTAATGAGTTTACCTCGTATGATCTTTGACTCTTTACCCACTTTCAGGCCAAGTAACTCTTGCCCTAGCTCTCCCAGAACCACAAGCTTCAAGGAAATTTTTGGATCTTCCAGTAGCTGATCGATTGACCGGCGAACAAACCCCTTCCTTTTCCCTGGGGATAAATCAGATAATCGCAAAGGCTTTCCGTAATTCTTTACTTGAACTACTTCAGTAACCTTTTCCTCTACCGAAACACTATAATCCTCAAACATTTCAGGATGTATTGCTTCATCATCTTCCGCCTGGAGAACCCGAAGTAAAGTGTACAGAAATTGAAGACGATAGCCACGAAGGGCTGGAATCGGGCCGGAATTATTCATGCTGGCAATATCACAACTACAATCCAATCTATTGAAGACGGTCCCTATAATAAGGACTCCGTGCCCCCCTCATTATATAATACCTCGACAGATTTGGACCATGAAGCCGAGTTACTTGATCAAAGAAGGTAGTCATTTTAGCAGGGCACGCTGAGCTTCCTTTATTCTTAATCCACATAGTGGAACACTATTACTATTTCTGTCTCTTGGCGATCTACAAGGATAAGTAAGCACTCGAAATCGTCTCCTGCGTCAGCCCAATGTACCGCCGCGTCACCCCAATATCCCGGTGCCCAAAGATGTGGGACAGCAGAATCAGTGCGTGCTCGCTCCGCCCGTTGTTCTCGTAGATGCGCCGCCCGAAAGTCTTACGTAGGGTGTGGGAGCTAGCGTTCTGCGAATCGATCCCGTAGGCGGCGAAGGCCTTCCGGATCCGCTTGTTGGCGGCCGTCACCGAAATCGCCTTCTCGCGATCGCCATCACTCCGCTGGTGAACGAAGACCAGGCCGGCGTGATCGGCGGAGATTTTCAACTGCCCCCCTACCCTCCTGGCCAGCTTCAGGAAGTTGCCGTGGACGTTGACCATTCTTTCTTTCCCGGTCTTACCTTCCTTGATGATGAACTGATCCGACTGGATCTGATCCCACCGGAGTTGGAGGATGTCCGAAATCCGGAGGCCGAAGTAGATGCCGGCACCGATTAGCAGGGCGGTGTTGTAGCGGCGGTCGGCCATCAGGCCCTTGATGAGGGTATTGGCGTGCGTCCACCGGAGGGGGGCGGTGGCGCTCTTGCGTCGTGGTTTTGCCATGTTCTTAAGGTATGGCGGGGAGGTTACAAAAACCGCCCGTGACGCAGGTAAATGCAACCTAAAAACAAGACGACCGAACTTATTTTGGCTCAAATTCCTGAAAATCAGTTAAGTAAGCGATTTTTATAGGTTACACTTATACACAAAATGTAACCTACTGAAATTATCAACCTATCGTAGACGATGTTAATTATTTAACGTATTTGTGGTAGCTTGAGATAAGGGGCCGTATGTTATATGGGATTTCACATCAATTATGAACCAGCAATCGCCGCACCATGTACCTTGGCTCCCTAGTTCGTATTCAAACAGCTCAACAGGCTTGTCGTACTGAGACACGAATGATTTGACCGAGTTTGTATCTATCATTCCATTTGCTTTCGCGTATATGAAATCATCTATTCTATCTATTTCTTTGACGCCGGACAATAGGACTGAGTCAAGAACTACGCCTACGTCATCTTCTCTCCCTACTACAAGTTGGTTAAAATTTCCTCCCTCAAAGATGAAAAATAGGCCGTCTCCCAGAGACTCGATATTGTCTGATACACCACCGCATGAAGAAACGAGCACAAAGCACAAAAGGCTGAATATCAATTTCATAACTCATTGTATGTTTACTGATTTACAAGAAGAATCTAGTATCGTGAGTCTTTTAAATGCAGCCACAAGTTAGGCAGTTGGAACTGCAGAAGCAGATAAGAGAGACATACCTTGCATTGGTAGCAGTAGACGATGCGCCCGGTCAAACGCCTCCACCGTCAGCACCTGGGCCGTCCTCACGTAGATATTCGTCGTGTTCGACTGTTGGTGGCCAAGTAATGGGCCTAACTCCTCCAGCGTCATACCGCCTCCGTCAACAACGTCGCCCAGGTGTGGCGGAGCGTGTGGGGTGTCTCCCGTTTTTCGATTCCCGCCGCGGTGGCCACCCGGCGGACTAACTGCTGGACGCGGCGATCCGGATAGGCTTTCTCCTGCAGGTTGCGGAACAGCACCTGAGCCTCCCCTTGATAAATCAAGGTAGCGGAATAGGATCTCGTCAGCTTCACAATGGAAGAATGACTATGAAATAGCAAGACTTTCTTATTGGGTTTGCAGCCCGAAGCAGTCAATTTGGAGCCAATAATTTCGCTCTCTGGCTAGAGAGCGAAGTCGTAGCATCTTGGTAAGTCAAGTCTTGTGGTTGTATTCTCACCCTAAATGCAACCTAGCCCATCCTGGTTACCCTATTCTGTACTGCCTGAAATTTCAGGAAGTTTATTGATGTTACAGCTCTGCTACTCAGTCGCCAAGCCAGCCGCTACCTTCCAGCAGTTTGTCAACTGGAGTAGTATACACGACCCGCCAGTCTGATTCATCCGTACTGGCCAAGTAGTCCTCAATTATACGATAACCTACATAGTAGCCGATATTGCCTGGGGATCCTTCCATGAAGCTATCGGGGACTTGCATGCTTAGCGGATCCCAGTCTTCTTCCTTCGTAGACAGAAGTATTGGGCGCACTGCATCCCTTATCTCCTCCTCATGCCTAGTAAACCAACCGTACTCATCCGAAGTCATGAAGAAAGCCTCCGGGGTGGAGACCTCGTTCATGCGTTGAGAAGCGTAGTTAGCCAGCCCCTCATCAATGGCCTTGTAAAGTACCGTTTCACTAAGTATAGTATCTGACTGAGTATCCTCAAAGGCGTTGTGGCTCAGTTCGTGTGGTAGCAAGATCCGGAGATGATCGGCCGATAAGTTCATGGGAAAAAGCATATCCATCTGCATCGTCATCTTGTCACAACCGCAGAAAGAGCATTGATTTCGGTGGAAAAAGGCAAAGTAAAAGGTCCCCCTTACCGGGTGACCGATAAAGGAAGGAAAGGCGCGCTGATAATAACTCAGGATTGTATCGAATTGCAGTTGATCGAAGAAGGTCATCGCACTTCGTACCTCCGATCTGCGACTCGAATAGATAATGCGCTGGTTACTTATATAGGTCGTACTGTCCGTAATGAAGCAGGAATCATACAGCGTGCGGTAAGGAAGATAGAGACTATCAACGATCATCCTATTGATTTTGCTACTGTCGCTCTCTTCATCCATCATAGTAAAAACGGCTAGCTGTTTCTGATACAGCGGCACAAGTCTCAACTGGCTTGTCGCAGAGGGAGCAAGGTAATTTGGCTGACCAGCACTGCACCCGCACAGTAGCATAACAAGCAGTACGTAGCACTGAAAAGGAAGTCGGATTGCCATCACATAAAGATCTAGGGAATTGATTACACGTCGATAGCTTCGCGTACGATACGTCATAATACGCATGACGACTGCACTTTAGGGAGTTTGCCCCACCCTTTCCAAATCGTTGCAACACTATTACCATAAGTGTTGCAAAATTCGGCCCCTCCCCACCCGAAACGTAGTAAAGCCGTCGCCAGCACCATCGCTTTTCCGCAAATTTTGAAACATTACCGACGTAGTGTTCACTGGCGGAACCGACTTTGCGGCGTGGCGTTTAAGACCGAAGTTGCGCGCCCATTTCCGCTTTTCCACAACAAAAGCAGAATCGAGCTTAACCAACATCAACCCACCTCGGGGATCAGCGGCCACCAGCTCTACCCCCCTTTCCGACAAGCGGCCCTAACTTGGCGGGGAGCCTATACCGCCTGCAGACATATGCCCGTCGCATAGCCCGCCTCCACTCGCCGTATCTTCCCGCGCCCGACCATGCACACCCCCCCACAGGATACCTACCGCGTCCCCGCCGGCCCCGCCGCCGGTGAGTTCCGCGAACGCGGCAGTAAGTTCGTGGCGGCCCTCTACCCCGTCCTGAGCGAGGAGGAAGCCCTGGCCGCCGTGGACGCCGAGCGCCTCGCCCACCCCAAGTGCAACCACCACTGCTACGCTTACCGCCTGGGCATCGGCGACGACCGCTGGCGCGCCAACGACGACGGGGAACCCAGTGGAACGGCCGGCAAGCCCATCCTCGGACAGATCGACAAGGCCGGACTCAGCGATGTCGTCATCGTCGTCTCCCGCTACTACGGCGGGACCAAGCTCGGCACCTCCGGACTGATCAACGCCTACCGGGAAGCCGCACGCCAGGCCCTGGACTCGGTCGCCACCGCCGACCGGGTGCTCACGGCCCGGGTATACCTCAGCTTCGGCTACGCGCTCATGTCGCCCGTCATGGGCGCACTGAGCCAGCTCGGACTGGAGATGGCCAACCAGGACTTCGCCGAGACCGCCCACGTAACGCTGGAACTGCCCCGGTCGACGGTCGCACCCACCGTGCGCGAACTGCAGGCCGCCATCGCCGGGGTATACCTGGAGGAGGTCGACGCGGACTTTACCGTAGCCGGACTGACGATCAGCACCGACTGAGCGGGCGGCCTACTTCCCGGACAGCGCCACGCCCAGGCTTTCTACCTTGGGGTTGCCGAGCTTACTCACCATATAGTGCGCCACGTTTGCCCGCGAGATGCGGTTACTGGGCAGCTTGCCGCTGGACCGGGCCACGTAGCCGTCGGGCGTGAGCGGACCGTTCGTCAGCCCCACCGGCCGCACGATCGTGTAGGGTAGCCCGCAGCTGCGAACGAGCGTCTCCTGGCGCTGGTGGTCGGCGAAGGGATGGCGCAGTAGCGTGCGCATCAGCAGCCGGGCGATCCAACTCGTCTGGGAGTAGCTGTCGCCGGTACCGCAGGCGCTCAGGATCCACAGGTGGGGCCGCTGACCGCTTTCCCTGGCCGCGTCGATCACGTTGCGGGTGATGTCCTCGTTGGTCGTATCCGCCGAGAGCCCGCCCCCCACCAGGATGGCTACGGCGTCGAAGGGGTCCGCTCCAAAGGCCCGGCGGACCGCCGCGGGATCCTGGCCGTCGCCGGTCGTTACCGTAAGTTCCGCTGCCCCTTGCAGCTTCTGCGGGCTGCGGACCAGCACGCTGACCCGGTGCCCGGCCGCCAGGGCCTGCTCGACGTACGTCCGACCGGTACCGCCCGTCGCTCCGATAACCAGTATGTGCATAGTAGAGGGTTTGTGCCAAATACTGGAGCGGATCTGCTCCCCCCGATGTTCGCGGTCGGCGGGTCCGCAGGTGCCGGGAATATTCAACGGCTTAGCGCCGCACGGCACCTGCGCTCCGCCGCACCGGAATACCGTAAATTGGCGGTATGGACCGAAGAAAGATTCTGAAGGGGATAGCCGCCGGCACCATCGCGCTTCCCGTGGGGCTCCGCCTCCTCGGGGGCGAGGGCCACGCTCAAACTCGCGCCGCCACCGTCAGCGGGGAGCGGTTCGACTGGAAGATGGTCACCACCTGGCCGCCCGGATTTCCCATCCTGGGAGAAGGCGCGCAAAAGCTGGCCGACCTCTGCCGCGACATGTCCGGCGGCCGGCTCAACATCACCGTCTACGGAGGGGGCGAACTGGTACCGGCACTGGAAGCCTTCGACGCGGTGCGGCAGGGCGCGGCGGAGGTGGGCAGCGGGGCGGCCTACTACTGGTCCGGCAAGCTGCCAGCGGCGCAGTTCTTCGCCGGCTTCCCCTTCGGCCTCAACGCCCAGCAAATGAACGCCTGGCTGCTGGCCGGCGGCGGCATGGAGCTCTGGCGCGAACTGTACGCGACCGTGGGCCTCTTGCCCTTCGCGGGCGGCAACACCGGGGTGCAGATGGGGGGCTGGTTCAATCGCGAGATCAACAGCGTGGACGACTTCCGGGGACTGAAGATGCGCATGCCGGGCCTCGGCGGGCGCGTCCTTGAGCGGCTGGGCGGTACGCCCGTGCTGTTGCCCGGAGGAGAAATCTATACGGGCCTGGAGCGGGGAATCCTGGACGCGACGGAGTGGGTGGGCCCCTATCACGACTACATCATGGGCTTCCAGGAGATCGCGAAGTACTACTACTACCCGGGCTGGCACGAACCCGGGACCAACTTCGAGTTCTTCGTCAACCTGGAAAAATACAACGCGCTGCCGCCGGACCTCCGGCAGATCTTCGCCGTGTGTACCCAGCACATAAATATGTACACCCTGTCGGCCTTCGAGGCGAAGAACGCGGAGTACCTGGAAAAACTGAAGCAGGTACCCGGCCTGTCGATCCGGCCCTACCCGCCCGAGGTACTGGAGGTGGCCCGCCGCGCCGCGACCGAGGTCATGCAGGAGTACGCCGACTCCGACCCCACCACCGCCCGGGTGTACGCCTCCATCCGGGAATTTCAGCGGCTCGCTAAACCGTGGAGCGAGATCACGGAGCAGTGGTACTACGAGGGGCTCTCTTGATATAGCTACAGTTTGTGGTCCTCCGGCACCTGGCTGGGGGTGGATATCTCCGTCGGATCCCCGGGGTGCTCGTCGGGGGCCTTACGCAGGAGCGACAGCACCACGCCGGCCGTGAGGGTCACGAAGATCACGACTAGGCTTACCCACTCGGCCGGGTGCCACACTTCGTGCAGCATCAGCTTGATGCCGACGAAGGTCAGGATCAGGGCGAGGCTGTACTTGAGCAGGCCGAACTTGTCGATCATCGAGGACAGTACGAAGTAGAGCGCCCGCAGGCCGAGTACGGCCAGGATATTCGAGGAGAACACTAGGAAGGAGTCGGTCGTGATGCCCAGGATCGCGGGAATGGAATCGACGGCGAAGATCACGTCGGTGGTTTCCACCATGATCAGGGCCACGAACAGCGGCGTAGCGTGGAGCTTGCCGGCCACGCGTACCCAGAAATCGTGTCCGTGGTAATCGTTGGTGACGGGAACCACGCGCTTGACCAGCTGAATGATCGGGTTCTCGGAGGGGTGAATGTCCTCCCCCTTGCCCACCATCTTGTAGGCGCTGTAGAGCAGCAAGAGACCGAAGACGTAGAACATCCAGTCGAACTTCTCCAGCAGGTAAACCCCCGCCAGGATCATGGCCAGGCGAAAGAATACGGCGCCGAGGATGCCCCAGAAGAGTACGCGGTGCTGATACTTGGCCGGTACGCGGAAGTAGCCGAAGATGACGGCGATCACGAACACGTTGTCCATGCTCAGCGAAAGCTCCACCAGGTAGCCCGTGAGGTAGTTGATCATGGCGGTGTGCGCCGGCAGGTCGGAATCGACCCAGCCATTGTTGTACGCCAGGTAAATAAACCCGCTGAACCCCAGCCCGATAGCCATCCACAGCGCCGTCTGCCCCAGCGCTTCGCGGGTGCGGGGTACGTGGTCCTTGGCGTTCAGCACGAATAGGTCGAGGAACAGCAGCAGAAGCACGAAAACAGCAAAGCCAATCCAGATAAAGGACATGTTGGGAAATTGTGAGGCTTATAACGGGGGGCGGCTTACGATGTTCCGAAGGTACCACATGGTATAGACCCGACCATATTACTTCTTCCCGCAATCCGGCAGCCCCCCTTCACTCCGTACCTTGGGAAGTGTCTATGCCGCCCCAACTTATGCGTTTTTTCAGCCTGCTCCTCCTCTTCTTTACCGGCCTTACCCTCCCCGCGCAATCGGATCCTTCGGTCGCCCGCGAGTGGAACCGGCTCTACCTGTTCGCCATCCGGCACGACTTTGCCCGCCCCGTCGTACACGCGCGTAACCTCTACCACAGTTCCGCGGCGATGTACGACGCCTGGTCGCTGGTGAACGGCAGCGGAGCCCGGGCGCTGGTCCGGGACACGCTGGCCCTGCCGGCGTACGCGGACCGGCAGGCCGCGGCCGAGGAAGCCATCAGCTACGCCGCCTACCGCGTGCTGCTTCACCGTTACGCCAACGCCCCCTCGGTGGTCAATATCCGGCGCGAGGCCACCGCCCTTATGGAGCGTCTCGGCTACGATGCCACCTACGTCTCTACCGACTACGCCACGGGACGGCCCGCGGACCTCGGTAACTACATCGCCGAACGCGTCATCGCATACGGCCGGGCCGACGGGGCCAACGAAGCCCTGGACTACGCCAACGATGCCTATCCCGACCCGGTCAACGAGCCCCTCGTTCTGGACCGCCCCTTCAGCATCCTCCTGCTGGAGGATCCCAACCGCTGGCAGCCGCTGGCCTTTCCCGGAACGGTGGTCGACCAGTCGGGCAATCCGATCGGCAATATTCCCGGCTTCCTGGGCGCCAGCTGGGGGCGGGTAACGCCCTTCGCGATCCCCGCTTCCGCCCGCACCATGCCGTCCGACGATAACCCGGTATACGGCAATAGTCCGGTGTACCACGATCCGGGCCCGCCGCCGCAGTACGACCTGTCGGACACGGCAGCCTTGAACCTGTACCGCTGGAACTTCGAAACCGTGCTCAAGTGGTCGGGTCACCTGGACCCCACAGACGGCGTGATGTGGAACATCTCTCCCGGCGCGCGCGGCAACGTACCCTACGACCTTCCGGAAACGCCCGCCGAATACCGGGCCTGGTTCAATCAGCACGAGGGCGGACAACCCGGCAGCGGGCGCGCCGTGAACCCGGTGACCGGCGAGCCCTACCCCGACAATTTCGTCCCGCGCGGTGACTATACCCGCGTGCTGGCCGAGTTCTGGGCCGACGGACTCAGCTCAGAAACGCCGCCCGGCCACTGGTTCGCGATCTTCAACCAGGTAATGGACCATCCCCTGTTCCGCCGCTCCCTCTGGGGCGAGGGACAGGAACTCGCGCCGCTGGAGTACGACGTCAAAGCCTACCTCGCCCTTGGCGGGGCCATGCACGACGCGGCCATCACGGCCTGGAGCATCAAGGGGAAGTACGACTACGTGCGCCCCATCACCGCCATCCGCTTCCTGGCCAGTCAGGGGCAGGCGACCGACCCCGATCACCGCAGCTACAATCTCGGGGGGATCCGCCTGGACCCCGGCTACATCGAGATCGCCGACCGGGCCGTGGACGTGGTCAACAGTACCGCTCTGCTTAACGTGCGCGCCCGCGCCTGGGTCGGCAATACCTTCATCGATAACCCGGACGTGGAGCAGGCCGGCGTGGACTGGGTCAACCCCTCGGTCTGGGAACCCTACCAGCGCCCCAATTTCGTGACCCCCAACTTTGCGGGCTACGTGTCCGGCCACTCTACCTTCAGCGCCGCCGCGGCCGAGGTGCTTACCGCCCTGACCGGCACCCCCTACTTCCCCGGGGGCGTAGGCGAGTTCGTGGCGAAAAAGAATGAGTTCCTGGTCTTCGAGGAAGGCCCGAGCGTGGACGTGGTGCTGCAGTGGGCTACCTACCAGGACGCCTCCGCCGAGACCAGCCTCAGCCGCATCTGGGGCGGCATCCACCCCCCCGCCGACGATATTCCGGGCCGCCGCATCGGCCGCGTCGTGGGCCACGATGCCTACCAGCTGGCCGCCGCCCTGTTCCGCGGTGAACTTACCGACGCACCGGCCCTGCCGGAGTCATCCGCGGGGCCGGCCCTGGCGGCCTACCCCAATCCGGTATCGCGCGGCTCGACGCTGCGGCTGAACTGGCAGGTGCCCCCGCCCCCCGGCACCCAACTCGACGTCTTCAACGGCATCGGGCAGCGGGTAACCAGCATAGCGATCACGGGCGACCGGACCGACCTGCCGACCGGAGACTGGCACGCCGGGATGTACCTCCTGCGGGTACGCGGGAAGGCCGGAGCGGTAAAAATTCAGGTATTCTGACGGAGGGCCTTAAGCCTCAGACCATCAGGCGGATCGGATCCTCGAGCGTCGCCTTGACGTCGTTGAGAAACTGGGCGGCCGAAGCGCCATCCACCACGCGGTGGTCGCTGCTCAGGGTCACCTTCATGA
This sequence comes from Lewinella sp. IMCC34183, assembly GCF_003390915.1. Lineage (GTDB taxonomy): Bacteria > Bacteroidota > Bacteroidia > Chitinophagales > Saprospiraceae > Neolewinella. Next base: position 72,253 of record NZ_QMEM01000002.1, read on the forward strand.
TCTTGCCGGGTACCACCTCACCGTTGCGGACGATGGGCTTGTCATTGATGCCCCCAACGGCCAGGATGCTGGCGTCGGGCGGGTTGATGATGGCGGTGAACTCCTCGATGCCGAACATGCCGAGGTTGGAGATGGTGAAGGTGTTACCGGTCATCTCGTCCTGGGAGAGCTTCTTGTTCTTGGCGCGGCCGGCGAGTTCCTTGACCTCGGTGTTGATCTGGCTCAGGGACTTCATGTTGGCGTAGCGGATCACGGGGACCAGCAGGCCGTCGGGGATGGCTACGGCCACGCCGATGTTGACGTCCTTGTTCACGCGGATCTTGTCGCCCTGCCAGCTGGAGTTGATGGCGGGGTGCTTGGGCAGGTTGACGGCGCAGGCCTTGACCACGAGGTCGTTGAAGCTGATCTTGACCGGAGCGACCTCGTTGATGCGCTTGCGCATCTCCCAGACCTTGCTCATCTCGATCTCCACGGTCACGTAGAAGTGGGGGGCAGTGAACTTCGACTCGCCGAGGCGGCGGGCGATCACCTTGCGCATCTGGCTGACGGCCGACTCCTCGTAGTTGGCTTCTCCGCCACCGAAGGCGAAGGCGGGTACCTTCTGCTGCGGCTTCTCGACGTCGACGTTGGGGCTCTTCTGCTCGTTGGGTACCGGCTGGGGCGTCTGCGGCTGGGGGGTGGCGGTCTTTGCGGCCGGGGCCGACTGCGCCTCCTCGATGTCGCGCTTGACGATGCGGCCGTTACCGCCGCTGCCCGTTACGTTCTTCAGGTCGATGCCGGCTTCCTTGGCCATGGCGCGGGCCAGGGGGCTGGCCTTGAGGCGATCGTCGCCGCCAGAGGTGTCCGCGTCGGTGGTCGTACGGCCCGGGGTGGCCGGGGCGGCATTGGCCGGAGCGGTATTGTCGCTCGAATCGGATTCTTTTTCGTCGGAGTCGCCCTTGTCGGAGGCGTCGCCGGCGCTACCGTTGCCGCCGGCGCCCTCAATAGCGGCTTTCCAGTCCTCGCCTTCCTCGCCGATCACGGCGATGACGCCGTCGATGGGTACGGCACCTTCCTTGATGGCGATGTGGAGGAGGGTACCTTCGAAGAAGGAGTCCAGCTCCATGGTGGCCTTGTCGGTCTCGACCTCCGCCAGCGTCTGGCCGGGCTCTACGGCTTCACCTTCCTCTACGAGCCAGGCAACGATGTTACCTTCTTCCATCGTGTCGCTCATGCGGGGCATGCGTATTACCTCAGCCATATCTCTTTGTCTTTTTAGGTCGTTGTCGGTGACCGGCAAATTTGCGGCCTATTCCCGGGATAAACAAACTGATTGGGCTGCCGATTGTTTTTTTGGCATTCCCTTCTTCACATATCTATCGCCTTAGCTTCCGCGCATGCAATTTTCTTCCCGCCTCATCGAAGACGCCGTCAACGCCTTTAGCTCCCTGCCGGGCGTGGGCAAAAAGACCGCCCTGCGCTTCGTCCTCGATCTGGTCCAACGGCCCACCGAAGACAGCGTCCACCTGGCCCGTACCGTGGCCCGTATGCGCGAAGAGATCCAGCACTGCATTACCTGCGGTAACCTGAGCGACCAGACTACCTGCAGCATCTGCCGCGACAAGCGCCGCGATAGTTCCATCATCTGCGTCGTCGAAAATATCCGCGACGTCATGGCCATCGAGGAAACCCAGCAGTACCGCGGAGTCTATCACGTGCTCGGCGGCGTCATCTCGCCCATCGAGGGCGTCGGACCGGCGGACCTCAACATCGATACCCTGATCCAGCGGGCCGCGGCTCCCGAGGTCAGCGAGATCATTATGGCCATCAGCCCGACCATCGAGGGGGACACCACCATCTTCTACCTCAACAAGCAGCTGGGCGACGCCAACGTGCAGGTCAGCAGCATCGCCCGGGGCGTAAGCTTCGGGGGCGAGCTCGAGTACGCGGACGAGGTCACGCTCGGCCGAAGCATCGTGGCGCGGCGCAAAATTTAGCACGTACCGTGTTTAGGAAAGTGATGTCCAGGGTCCTTTTCGCCGGTCGCGTGCTGGCCGGCCGAAGACTCATCGATCCGGTGGAAGCGTACTTCCTGCCGGAAACGGACACGCTCTACCCCATCAACTCCAAGGCCGGCTGTTCTTCCGTCAAACTGGCCCTGGTCCGGCGCTACGCGCCCGAGACTCAGTTGCGGTTCCCGGAGATTCACGTGCAGGACCCCGCCGAGCTGACCGGTGGCAAGGTGGAGCGCCACTTTTTCCTTACCCGGGATGCCTACCGCGACTTCTGTCGGGGCCGGCGTATCGTGCTGGTGACCCGCGACCCCTACGCCCGGATCTTTTCGGCCTACGAAGGCTACCGCCGGGGCATCAACCGCTACTACCGCCACTACGCCCGGTTACGCCAATGGTTTGGTTTCGACCGGGAACTCACCTTCGAGGAATTTGTGCAATACTGCTGCCGCCTCCCGGCCCGGTACGCCGACCGGCATTTTCGCCCCCAGTCCTTTTACCTGCCCGCCGGCGTGAAGGAGGCCAGCCGCGACTGGCAGACCACGGACATTACGGAATTCGGGAACCTTGCCGGCTCCGCCCGACCTACCGTGCTTAACGCGTCGGGGTCCGCCCTTCCCCCGAGGCTGCACGAATACCTGCGCGATCACGGCGGGTTTCAGGCACGCTACGCGGAAGACCTCACATGGTACGGTGAAAGGTGATGCCCGCCGGCAAAAAGGGCCCGGCGTCTCCCCCACCCTTTATTATTTCCCGCACGATGGTCGAACTGATGTGGCTGTAGGCCGGCTGGCTGATCAAAAAGATGGTTTCCAGCCCCTCTCCCACGATCTCGTTGAGCTGAGAGATGGTTTTCTCATAGTCGAAGTCGCTGGCGTTGCGCAGTCCGCGGAGCAGGTAGCGCGCGCCGATCTTCCGGCAGTAATGCGCGGTCAGTCCCTCGAAACTGTCCACGCTGATCTTCGGCTCGTCGGCAAATACCTCGCGGAGCCACTGCATGCGCTGCTCCAGGTCGAAGAGGTAGCTCTTCTGGCTATTCACGCCCACGGCTACCACGACCTGGTCGAAGAGCGGGACCGCCCGCTTGACGAGCTCGACGTGACCTACGGTGATGGGATCGAAGGACCCGGGGAAGACGGCGGTTTTCATAGCGACCAAAGTTAGGCATTCAGCGGGAGGCCGTAAATCGTCCCAGGATCCAGGCGTACTTCTGCACCGTATCCAGGTAAGCGTTCTGCCAGTAGTACCCCCGCAGAAGCAGCAGGCGAGCCAGGTTTTTGGGCAGCTTGACGAAGGTGACGCGGGCCGCCGCCCGCAGCAAAAACGCCCAGCGGCTACCGTGGGGCAGCGGCGTGATGGTCGCGCTCGCCCGGCCTTCCGCGTAGGATAGCGCCAGCCGGTTACCCAGCAGGTACTTGTAGGGCTGCACGAGGTGACGGAGCGTGAGGCCGGGATCATAATACACCGGGAAGCCGGCATGGCGGAGCTTGTCCTGCACGTGATCGTCCTCCCCCCGTACGATCCGGTCGCCGGACATGCCGAGGGCGGGATCGAACCCACCCACCCGGGCCAGCGCGCCCCGCCGGATGGCCATGATGCATCCGATCAGGTACTGCCCCGCGGGCAGTACCCCATAGACCGTGGCCGTGCCGGGCCGGCGCGGCCCGGCGTAGTACCGCCGCAGCCAGGCCGGCGGGGGCGTGGCGAACCAGTGGGTGTACTGCCCCCCGAAAGCCGCGCAATCCGTAGCACGGATTCTCTCCCCGAAGCGGCGGAGCAGCCCCGGCGGTGCCTGGATGTCGTCGTCCAGGTACACCAGCCATTCGGTTTCCGACTCGGCGGCACCCCGGTTGCGGGCGTGGCTCAGGCCTACGGAGGGCTCGTGGACGTAGTCCGCTCCGTAGGTGGCCGCTATGGCGCGTACCTCCGGGGTACCGGCATTGTCCACGATCAGCAGGCGGCAATCGTCGGGCGGCGGTTCCGGTTCCGCGAGTGAGCGCAGGCTGCCCTCCAGCAGTGCCGGCCGCTCGTACGTACAGATTATCACGGTAAATTGCACCGTCCAAAGGTACACGGCGACCACCCACCGCCCCAACTCCCCCCGTGCTGGTATCCATCATCATTCCCGCCTACAACGCCGAACCGTTTATCGAACGCTCGCTGCAATCCGCCCTGGCGGCGGGGGCGCAGGTGCCGGGCCGGTGGGAAATCATTGCGGTGGATAATGGCTCTACCGACCGAACGCCCGCTCTGCTGCGGGAGGCCGCACGGCAGCACCCGGAGGTCCTACGGGTCGTTACCTGCCGGCGTCGCGGTGCCCCCGCAGCCCGCAACGCCGGCGTAGCCGCGAGCAGCGGTGCCTGGTTGCAGTTCCTGGACAGTGACGACACCATCGATGCCGACAAGATCGCCCGGCAGCTCGCGCTGGCGGGGGAGGCGGACTGGGTGGTGGGCGCCTACCGCCACCTGTACCCGGATGGCACTACCGAAGACTCGATACCGCACCCTGACCTTTGGCACGGCCTGTTTCACGACTTCCGGACGGGCTGCACCCACTCCAACCTAATCCGGAAGCGGGCAGTGCAGGAGGTCGGCGGCTGGGACGAGCGGCTCCCGTCAAATCAGGATACGTTCCTGTGGTTCCGCCTCCTGCAGGCAGACGTCCGCACCGTGATCGATCCCGTCATCGGCAGCTACTACCACCATCACTACGGCGCACGCATCACCGGTGCCGACCCGGCGGGGAGCACCCAGCACCGCATCCAGATGCTGGCGGCGGCTAACGCTTGGCTCATCGACAATCGTCCGCAATACTGGCACCGCCACGCCCCTTTTTTTCTCGGGGCCCTGCTCCGCGCGGTACGGATGCTGGCCACCTACGACCTGCAGTCGGCCAGCGAGGCGTACGATGCCTACTTCGGTCGCCCAAACGAGTGGGCCATCGACCGCCCCTACGAGCTGGTAGGCCGCTACACCCGCCTGTACCCATACCTGGGGTTCCGCAACCTGGAGTGGACCCGGCGGAAGCTGGCGCGCATCCTGCCCGACCGCTGGAAACGAAGGCTCAAAGCGTAGTACCTTGCCGGCAGTTTCCCAACCCCCTAGTTCCTAAATCGCACTTCCCTTGGCAGGCAACACCTTCGGCACCCTCTTCCGCGTCACCACCTTCGGAGAAAGCCACGGCGTCGGGCTGGGCGTCACCATCGACGGTTGCCCCGCCGGGCTCCCCCTCGACGTGGAGGCCATTCAGCACGAAATGGCCCGCCGCCGCCCCGGGCAGAGCCGCATCGTGACCCAGCGCAAGGAGGGGGATACCGTGGAGCTGCTGTCCGGCACCTTCGAGGGCAAGACCACGGGCACGCCCATCGGCATGGTGATCTACAACCAGGACCAGCGGAGCAAGGACTACAGCCACATCCACGACAAGTACCGGCCCAGCCACGCGGACTACACCTTCACGGCCAAGTACGGGCACCGCGATTACCGCGGCGGGGGCCGCTCCTCGGCCCGCGAAACGGCCGCCCGCGTTGCCGCCGGCGCCGTGGCACGGCAGCTGCTCGATCACTACGGCATCACCATCCGCAGCTACGTGGACCAGGTGGGCGATATCGCTACCGGCAAGGACCACAACGAGCTGGACCTCTCCCTGATCGACAGCAACGACGTACGCTGTCCCGACCCCGCCGCCGCGGCACGGATGGAGGAAGAGATCCTCACCGTCCGCAAGGCCGGCGATACCATCGGGGGCGTAGTGAAGTGCGTCGTCAGCGGCGTACCCGCCGGCTGGGGCGAACCGGTATTCGACAAGCTCCACGCCGACCTCGGCCGGGCGGTGCTCAGCATCAACGCCTGCAAGGGGTTCGAGTATGGCAGCGGCTTCGCCGGCGTCACCATGCGCGGCAGTGCCCACAACGATGCTTTCTATACCGACGCGGAGGGGCGTACGCGTACCCGCACCAACCGCAGCGGCGGCATCCAGGGCGGAATCTCCAACGGGGAGGACATCTACTTCCGCGCCGCCTTCAAGCCGGTGGCCACCATCATTACCGACCAGGAAAGCGTAAACGAGGCCGGTGAGTCGGTCACCGTAGCCGGCAAGGGTCGCCACGATCCCTGCGTTCTGCCCCGTGCCGTTCCCATCGTCGACGCCATGGCCGCCCTGGTACTGGCCGACCACTGCCTGCGGGCCCGCGCCAATCGGCTCTAGCCCCGCTAGGGCATGGGCCAGCCGTAACTCTGCCAGTCCTCGAGGTGGTCCACGTCGGACAATTCGGGCAGGCGGGCCACGGAAAGCCCCAGCACCTGCGCCCGCGCCAGGGTCTCGTCGAGCACGTACTGTGTACTCCAGGTCATATACTGGAACAGGGAAGGGTGCGGATGCCGCATGCCCATCAGGTAATAGCCTCCGTCCACCGCGGGTCCGATGACCAGCTCGTGGGTATCTAGCTCGTCCAGCGCCCGCCGCAGCAGCTCCGTGGTCACCCCCGGGCAGTCGCTGCCGATGATAATTACCTTTCCTTGATTCCGCACAAAGGCGTGATCGACGGCCGCCGCCATGCGCTCGCCCAGATCGTTGCCAACCTGCACGAGTTTGATGAAGGAATCGTTGGGCCATTCGTCGTTATCGTCGACGTGGTCCGAGTAATGGAGGTAGCGGGTGACGCCGTCCAGGGCAACGGCCTGATCCCGTGTGTGGCGGATCAGCATCCCGTACATACGCAATGCTTTTTCGTCGCCCACCTCGGCGGCGAGACGTGTCTTGGTATGACCCGCTATGGGGTTTTTGACCATCAGGATGAGGGCGGGCTGTTGCATGGCGGCCAAGATAAGGTTCAACAAAAGTTTAGGCCCGGCACGGCCGCGAAACCGCCCCGCCCGCCACCGCTCCTTGGGGGCCAGGCGAACATTTCAAAGCCCGTTCCGTGTTCTGATGGGGGGTGAAAATTCTGCGCGCTAAACTCAACCTGTGACCCTTTCCGTACCCATCCTTTCCGATATATCCACCCGCTACGACCGCGTACGGCAGCAGTCGGTACGCCTGTGCGCGCCGCTGCAGCCCGAGGACGCCACCGTGCAGCCCCACCCCGACGTAAGCCCGCCCAAGTGGCACCTGGGCCACTCCACCTGGTTCTTCGAAAACTTCGTGCTGGTGCCCCACTCCCCCGGCTACCGGCCCTTCGACGAACGACTGAACTGGTTCTTCAACAGCTACTACGAGAGCCAGGGACCGCGGATCCTGCGCAGCCAGCGGGGCAATATGACGCGCCCGGCGCTGGCGCAGATCCTGGAGTACCGCACCCACGTCGATACCGCCATGCGCGAGCTGCTGGCCGGAGAGGACGAAGCGGTAGCCTCCCTCACCGAGCTGGGCCTGCACCACGAACAGCAGCACCAGGAACTCCTGGTAACCGATATCAAGTATATCCTCGGTACCAACCCCCTCTATCCCCGCTACCGGGAGCGGAAGCGGGAGGCGCCCGCCGCCGCCGCCGTTCCCCACACCTACCACGGGGTAGCCGGAGGCCGCTACTCCATCGGACACCGCGGAGCGGGTTTTTGCTGGGACAACGAACTCAGCCGGCACGACGTCCTGTTGCAACCTTTCGGCATCGGGTCGCGGCTGGTGACCAACGGGGAATACCGGCAGTTCATGGAGGACGACGGCTACGCACGCTTCGAGCTCTGGCAGATGGAGGGGATCGCCTGGGCCCGGGAGCTCGAGGTTAAGGCACCCCTGTACTGGTACCCCGTCGACGGCGACTGGAAACACTACACCCTGACGGACGGCCTCACCACCGTCGATCCCCACCTGCCGGTCACCCACATCAGCTGGTACGAAGCCGATGCCTACGCCCGCTGGGCCGGGGCCCGGCTGCCCACCGAGTTCGAATGGGAGGCCGCGACGCGGGAGCGCGACGTGCAGCCGGACCACGACGGCAACTGGAGCGAGCGGGGCGACCTGCATCCGGCCGCGGCGCGGTCGCCCACCGATCCCCAACTGCTCGGACATACCTGGGAATGGACAAACAGCGCGTATCTTCCCTACCCGCGGTACCCCCGGCCCGAAGGAGCCCTGGGCGAGTACAACGGCAAGTTCATGATCAACCAAATGGTGCTGCGCGGGGGCAGTTGCGCGACTCCGTTCAGCCATATCCGCCCCACCTACCGAAACTTTTTCCAACCGGATAAACGGTGGCAATTCACCGGTATCCGTCTCGCCAAAGATCTATAACCCATGACCTCCCCCGTTACCTCCTCTACGTTGGGCGCCTTCGCCCGCGACGTTCTGCAGGGCCTTTCCGCCGACACGCCCGAGCTCAACAGCAAATGGTTCTACGACGCGCGGGGCAACGCCCTGTTCAAGCAGATCATGCAGATGCCCGAGTACTACCTCACCGAGGCCGAGGCGGACATCTACCGCAACTGCGCCGCGGAGTTGCTGCAGGCGATCGGGAAAGGCACCTTCGACCTCATCGAGCTCGGGGCCGGTGACGGCAGCAAGACCCAGCTGCTCATCGAACGCTTCCTGGCCGACGGCGCCACCTTTTCCTACCGTCCCATCGACCTGAGCGCCACGGCCCTGGCCGAGGTGCGGGAGCTCATCGAGCTCCGCTGGCCTACCCTGGATTTCGAGCCCCTGGAGGCTGATTACTTCGAGGCGCTCGACCGCCTCGGCAAATCAAACGCCGGCCGCCGCCGCCTGCTGCTCTTCCCCGGGGCCAACATCGGCAACTTCACCCCCGGCGACGCGGTGGCCCTGCTGGGCCGGATCCGGTCCTTCCTGAAGCCCGGTGACATGTTACTTACGGGCTTTGACCTGAAGAAAGACCCGGCGCGCATCCTCGCGGCTTACAACGACGCGGCCGGCCACACGGCCAACTTCAACCTCAATATCCTGCGACGGATCAACCGGGAACTGGGTGGTAATTTCGACCTGTCCTGCTGGCGGCACTGGGAAACGTACAGCCCCGACACGGGGGCCGCGCGCAGTTTCTTGGTCCCCACCGAGGACCAGAAGGTCACCATCAATACCATTAACCGGTCCTTCAACTTCCGGGCCTGGCAGGCCATTCGCGTGGAGGTCAGCCAGAAGTACAGCCTCCGCGAGATCGAGGGCATGGCCGACGCGGCCGGCTTCAACTTCGTCCGGCACTTCCAGGACCGCGACGGACTGTTTACCGACAGCCTGTACCGGGTCGGTGGATAGGACGGTGACAGCGACAAGGCAGGACGTGGGGGAAGTTCAGCGCGTCGCCGGTCGGGGCGATACAATCAGGTACGACCCTAGCGGTAGGAGAAAGTCGGCGTCCAGCCACTAACCCACCACTTCAGTTTCAGGAGATCGAGAAACTTCAGGTTCCGGCTCCAGAGGAGAAAGCGGATCAGCAACCGCTCCGGGATATACTCCAAAAACTGGGTAAAGACCGGGTAGCGGTCCGCAAAACGGGTCAGCCGGGTACTCAGGGTGGGGTAAGCTTTGCGCAACTCACGCAGGTTCTTGATCGCCTGTCGCTGCTTGGTCAGGAAGACCTTGGTGGGTTCGAGCCCGAGGTGGACTACGGGATTGTCAATGTACAGGATCTGGATCCCGTCAGGTGCCAGCAGTTGCCCCCAGAGGGTATCCTCGTGTCCGTATCCCCGCACGTGCGGGAAGGGGTGGGTGAGGAGTATATCCCGTTGGGCCATAAAGTTATTCGACTGAAACTGCAGGTAGCTCATGCGCCGCCGCTGGGCGGGCTTCCTGGTCTCCCGCATCCGCCCGTACTGCCAGTGCAGTAAGTATTCCGGGTCGTCGGGTCGTTCGGAGGTATAGGTGGTACCGCCCACGAGCACGGCCGCGGGGGGGGCTTCCAGGTACGTCCGGAGAAACTCGGGCCCCGGCCAGCTGTCCACGTCCAGCATCAGAATCCGGTTGCCGACCGCCGCCCGGACCATACGGTTGCGGATCTCGGCACGCCCCACGTTGCGCGGCAGCTCGGTGTAACGCACGCCGGGCAGTCCCTGCGTTTCGCGGTTGAGCTTGCGAATGGCCTCGGAACTGCCGTCGTCGTAGAGCAGAATCTCGATCGGATCCTTCAGGTCCGCGGCCTGCCGCACCAGTTCGCGCAGCAGAGGACGGGCGTCGTACTTGTAGACGGGTATGCAGATGGACAGCATCGTGTTGGCTTAGCGGGGTGTACTTACTCTAAAAACAGGCCTCCTGGCCTATTGTGTCCGTGGCGGTGCGCTTTGACGATAGGCCTTCGGCAATTCAGTCTGGCGAACCTGACGTAAATATCGGTCGTAGTCGGCTAAATGCAAGGAGCGGTCGCCCGCTCCGTAGCGAAGCGGGTACCCGTTTGCCGCCCGGAAGGCATCTTCCACCAGGGCCGCGGCTTGTTCAAGATTGAAGTCGTACAGGTCACGGCCGCCCCTCAGTCCCTCCGGTCCTCCGTAATCGTAGCCCGCGGCGGTACGCTGTGCGGCCAGGGCCCGGGGAATGTAAAGTGCGCCCAGGTGCACGTACTGCCAGACGTGCATGACCTCGTGTACCAGCAGGGGATCGGACATGGCCCCCCAGGCATTCACCGTATGAAAGCTGACGTAACAGATGCCGTAGCGACGGGTCCCGACACGGGCGCGTTCGTCGACGCGGATGCGGGCGTAGGGTACGCTCTCGCCGTAGACGGTACGCAGGAGATTTACCTCCCGCGGGGTAAGTAATCGAAGCCTGGGCGTCAGGGCATTGGAGACGAATTCGTACAGGTCGCTTATCCCCAACAGGTCCAGTAGCTGAACGCAACGATCGGACAGCCCGGTACCGACCCGCGAGGGGGGCAGCGGACCGAAGAGCCTGCTGCAGCGGAGGGGAAAAATCCTGAAAAAGAAGATGGGGAATTGGGAGGTTGGCACCCGGCTAAAGTACTGCCGGTACCGGAAGGCGGTCCGGAGGCCGAAGGTCGGCGCCGGATGGAAAAGTGGCTGTAGGGGCAGGAGTCGAACCTGCACGGGGCGGTTAGTCACCGGTCAAGGCTCCGGAGAGCCACGCTCGCGCGGAGCACTGATCGGTGATTTATTCCGGCTTCCCCACCCGCGAGACAAGCGGGCATGGCTGCCAATTTCATCACCCTACAATGAATTTAAAATGTCAAATTTTAAATTTGAAATTCTAAACGTCGTTGCTGTAAGGGCAGGAGTCGAACCTGCACGGGGCGGTTAGCCCGTTTCAACGCTCCGAGGAGCGACGCTCAGCGCGGAGCACTGAAGAGGGTTTATCCCGACCTCCCCACCCGCGAGACAAGCGGGCATGGCTGCCAATTTCATCACCTTACAAAGTATCGAACGTAGCCGTTGCTTCGTCCTTGCATTAGCAAAGATGCAACTAACAGAAGGTATTACGCAAGTATTCGTAACGTTATTAGAATGTTTATATATAATTATTAACGCAAAGTCCTTTTCATTGCCATTTCTTCAAAAATGAAGTAGCGCGACGGCGGGAATTTGCGGATCTCACATCCCGCCGTTGAGCCGTCCGGACTCAGAACCAGAGCGCTTCCCCGCCGCCGACCACGTAATCGATGAGGAGTTCCTCGCCACCGGCAATGTCGCGCTCGGCCGAAAAGCGGATCTGCTCGAATTCGTAGTCCATCTCGAAGGCCAGATTGGGTTCGGATGCGTGGTTGTACAGCGAGCCGTAGCCCAGGGCGATTGCCGCGCCGTCTCCGTCCCACAGGAAGTAGTAGTCGTGAAGTCCCGTTCCGTGAATGATTGCCCGGTCTTCGGGGCTGAGCACCACCACCGGTGCGCGCTCCACCACGGTACCCGCCGGTATCGGCTCGGCGGTATAGACGCCGCGGCCGCCGAGGGGGCTGGGGCGTACGTAGATAAAGGGAAGGTGAAGCATGGGCTGGCGCGTCGGGATCCGCTGGTCTAGAACAGGCCCCGAATGACGTGCTCTTCGGTGATACCTTCCGCCTCGGCCTTATAGTTGCGGACGATGCGGTGGCGCAGGACGTAGTTTGCAATGGCCTGTACGTCCTCGATGTCGGGACTGTACTTGCCGTTGATGGCGGCGTGACACTTGGCACCCAGCACCAGGTACTGGCTGGCCCGGGGGCCCGCGCCCCAGCTGATGTACTCGTTTACGTTGGTCCCGGCACGGGAGGTATTGGGCCGGGTCTTCCCGGTAAGTTTGACGGCGTACTCCAGTACGTTGTCGCTGATGGGAATCTTGCGCACGAGCTGCTGGAAGTAGAGGATGTCCTCACCGCTCAGTACGTGGCTGACGCTATTGCGTCCGACGCCGGTGGTACCCTTCACAACGGCAAGCTCTTCCTCGTAGGAAGGGTAATCCAGCGGAATATTGAACATAAAGCGGTCCAGCTGGGCCTCCGGCAAGGGGTAGGTCCCCTCCTGCTCGATCGGGTTCTGGGTAGCCAGTACGAAAAAGGGGGCGGGCAGGGCGTGGCGGTCGCCGGCCACGGTGACGGAACGCTCCTGCATGGCCTCCAGCAGGGCGGCCTGCGTCTTGGGCGGTGTCCGGTTGATCTCGTCGGCCAGGACGATGTTGGCGAACAGCGGCCCGGGATTGAATTCGAAGTGGCGCTCGTCGTTCAGGATTTCCGAGCCGGTAATGTCGGTAGGCATCAGGTCGGGCGTGAACTGGATGCGCTTGAAGTCGAGTTCCAGCACCTCGGAGATCGTGGAGACCAATAGCGTCTTGGCAAGCCCGGGTACGCCGACGAGGAGCGAGTGGCCGTTGGAGAACAGGGAGATCAGCACCGTCTTCACCACTTCCTGCTGCCCCACGATCACCTTGCCGATCTCCGCGCGCAGGTCCTGATACGATTGGGCGAGGGCGTCAACGGCTTCTACGTCGGAGGAATATTTGGGGGCTGGCATAGTGATCGTTTAGTAAAGTAGGGTTTCCGGCGGCGGCGGTAATACGGGCCCGAAGCACCGGGCTTCAAAAATAGAAGACTGCCGGATCAATCTAATTGTTGCCTCGGGTGAAGCTTTTCCAGGTAAGTTGCCCCAATCCGACGGCTCCCAGCAGAAAAAGTAGCATGGCCGGGAAGCCCCCGAGGGTAGAGATGAGGCGGATACCGTCCAGCCCCGCGAAACTGACCAGTACCCAGGCGGTCACGCCGATGGTGAGTCCCCACACCAGTTTGACCCCCACCGGCGCCTCGGCCGAATCCGGACCGGTATCGCGCATGCACAGGGCACTCATCGCGGATACATTGGAGTCCGCCGCCGTCACGTACGAAAGGAACACCAACACGAGGAATACCAGTGCCGTCACCGCCAGCCCCGGCAGTTGCTCGAGCAAGGCGTAGGCCACCGCTTCCGGCCCGCCCGCGGCCAGGGCGGCGGACAGCGCGCCATTGGTCTGCCCGTCCAGGACCAGGGAGGTGCCGCCGAAGGCGATCATCCAGCCGGCCCCGAAGAGCGAGGTGAAGAGCAGGTTGACCTCGATGAACCGGCGCACGGTGTACCCGCGGGCGAGCCGCCCCAGGAAGAGGGCCGTGATCGGCGCCCAGGCGTACCAGTTGGCCCAGTAGAAACCGGTCCACGCGTGACTCCAGTCGGCGGGGATCCCCGGGTCGGTCCCGAGGTTCCGCGGTACGAAGGTGACCACGAAGTCGGCCGCCGCCGCTCCGGCCAGCGCCAGGGTTTCCGCCAGCGGGCCCGTCACGAAGACGAAGGCGGCCAGCAGCATGAACCCGATGATGTTGTAATTCGATAATACCCGGATGCCCCGCTGCAGGCCGGTTGCCGCGGATACGCAGAATGCCACGACGATACAGCCGATGATGACCGCCAGCCGGAGGGGCGTTGCACCCGCGTCCCCGCCGAAGTAGCCCGCCAGCCCGCCACTGAGGGCCAGGCTCCCCGCGCCGAGGGCCGCCGACATCCCCGCCACGAGCGCGAACAGGCACACGGCATCAACCGCCGCCCCCCCGTGGGTATGGACGCGATCGCCCAGCACGGGCCGCAGCAGCGTACTCAGGGAAAAGGGCTGTCCGTGGCTGTAGAAGCCCAGGGCAAAGAGCAGTCCGCCAACGGTATAGATGGCGTAGGGGGTCAGCGTCCAGTGGAGAAAGAGTGTGGAGAGGGCGAATACCGCGGGTTCACCCTCTCCCGCCGGCGGCGGCGCACTCACGTGGTAAATAGGCTCCGCGATACCCCAAAACAGGATACCGGTAGCGATGGTCGTGCACGCCGTGATCGCAAACCACCGCCAGGGGGAAAGCAACCGCGTAGCTCCTGCGCCACCGATGACGGAACGGCCGAGGGGAGAGATGTACACGACCGCCAGCAGCAACAGGAAGCCCGAGCACGACCACGCGAAGAGCCAGTCGAACCGCTCGAGTATCCAGTCGCTGGCCGCCTGGGCGTACGCGATCAGGCCCACCGGGTCGTACAGTGCCAGCAGCGCGCAGATCAGCAGCGGGAGCAGCGGCGGCAGCAGTACGGAATAGCGGATATGAGGGAGGGTCGGGCGCACGGGCGGTAGTCAGCTAGGGGCACGCCCAGACCCAGTCACTCAACGGGAACCTCGGCCCACCATAATTGAAGTGCCACCACTCCGTGCGGATGGTGGAGAAGCCGTGCCGGAGCATGGCCTCCTGTAGGATGCGCCGGTTCTCCGGCACCGGGGCGGGCAGGTCGGTCGTGGTAGTGTAGGCGGCCTCGCCGAAGAAGTCGTAGGGCGTGCCCATATCCAGCTCCTCACCGGTCGCCAGGTCCACGATGGTCAGGTCGGCCGCGGCGCCCCGGCTGTGCACGCTCCCCTTGGTGGGGCGAGCGACGTATCGGGCGTCGGGCAGCACGTCCCAGAGGCGCTGCTGGTAGGGACCCGGCCGGTAGCAGTCAAACATCTTGAGCCCCAGGCCCCGGCTGCGCAGGTCCTGCTGTACCGCGAGCAGGGCCCGGGCCACCTTCGGCCGGTAGAAGCAGCGGCCGCAGTCGTAGATCTGCTGCTTCATAAAATTGCTGTCGGTGGCGTAGCGCAGGTCGAGCGCGAAGGACGAATCGAGCCGGACGAGCTCCGTCCAGGCGGTGCTGTCGTAGTCCGGCGGCAGGGGGGCCGGGGGAAGTGGGGGCGGCGGAGGTTCTACGGCCACGGGAAAGGCAACCGGCGGGGCGGGCGGATCGGCCGCGGGTCCGCAGGCGCAGAGTAATGACAACAGCAATAAGGCGCGGAACGGATGGGCCATGGGCGCGTAAAATATGGGATTTTGGCCGGGCATCCCGGTGACCGGTGTACTTTGGAGCCTGCTTCACCCGTCCCTATGCCCCTTCCCCGCAACAGCCTGCCCCTTCTTTTTCTCGGCCTGCTCCTGGGTGGGGCGGCCGCCTGGCTGTACTTCTTCACCGAAGACGCGGTCCACTGGCCTGCCTTCGTAAGCATGGCCGTCTTCTACGCGGTGATCTACTACATCGGTGCCCGCGCGGCCGACCGGCGGCGGGGGGAGGACAACGACGCCGACGGTATGATGCTGGCCGGCCGCAGCCTGCCGCTTTACGTGGCCATCTTCACCATGAGTGCCACCTGGGTGGGCGGCGGCTTCATCAACGGTACCGCCGAGTACACCGCCACCCAGGGACTGGTGTGGGTGCAGGCCCCGTGGGGCTACGCCCTTTCGCTGGTGGTGGGCGGACTGTTCTTTGCCCGGACCATGCGCCGGCGGCGGTACCGGACCATGCTCGACCCCCTTACCGAACGGTACGGCGAGCGGGTTACTGCCCTGCTGTTCCTGCCGGCCCTGACCGGGGAGCTGTTCTGGACCGCCGCTATCCTGACCGCACTCGGGGCCACCTTCGGCACCGTACTGGGCGTTGACCTGACCACCGCCATCCTCCTGTCGGCGGCGATCGCGGTGGCCTACACCGCCCTCGGCGGACTGTGGGCCGTGGCCCTGACCGACGTCGTGCAGCTGCTCATTCTATTCCTGGGGCTGGCACTGATCGTACCCTTCGCCCTTTCCTACACCGGGGGCCTGGCGGCTACGTATACTGCCTACTCCGACAAATTCGGTGCCGCCGCCAGCCTGCTGCCCTCGCGGGAGGCCCTCGGGGCCGCGTACTGGACGTGGTGGGACTACGCCCTCCTCCTGGTCTTCGGCGGCATTCCGTGGCAGGTCTACTTCCAGCGGGTGCTGGCGGCCCGCGACGAGGATACCGCCGTGCGGCTCAGCCTGATCGCGGGCGTCGTATGCCTGCTGGCCGCCGTGGCGCCGGTACTGATCGGTATGGTGTCGGCCACGGTCGACTGGTCGGCCCTGCCCGCCGGACCGCCGCCCGATGCCAGCGCCACCCTGCCCTGGGTGGTCCGGTACCTGACCAACCCGGTCGTTGCCGTGGTAGGGCTCGGCGCGGTAGCCGCGGCCGTGATGTCGAGCGTGGACAGCAGCGTGCTCAGTGCAAGCAGCATGGGCGTCTGGAACGTGTACAAACCGCTCATCAAACCCGACCTGCCCGACGACCGTCTCGCCACGCTCATCCAGCGGTGCATCTGGATCGTGGGCGTAGCGGCCACGCTGATTGCCTTCCAGGTGCAGAGTGTTTACGCCCTGTGGTTCCTGTGTTCCGACTTCGTGTACTGTCTCCTCTTTCCGGCACTCGTTTGCGCGCTCTTCGATCCTCGGGCGAATCGCTACGGGGCGCTGGCGGGCTTCGGGGTGGCCGCCCTGCTGCGGTTCGGCGGCGGCGATGCGACCCTCGGGCTGCCGGCCTTCCTCCCCTACCCCGCCGACTTCCCCTTCCGTACCACCGCCATGCTGGCCGGGCTGCTCAGTAGCGCGATCGCCTCGCGCCTCGCCCCGGAGGAAGAAAATGCCCGGGTATAGGGGGAAAAGACGGTAACAGACCAAGAAAAAAATCGTTGTGGGAACAAAAATGTTCGTATCTTACTTGTAGCAATTGGACTTAGTCCATCAATTGTCTTTCCTAGTTAGCTTTGATTATTGGCCTTTTGGCCCACACGAACAACACACATGAAATTGTTTTCCTCCCCGTTCATGCTGGCGGCGGTGTCTATCATATATATGATAGGTGATGCAGTACAGCAGTCTTACTTCGCCGACGATGCCCCGCCGGCCATCGTTCGCCGTTCCTCCGCCCACAAGATCATCCCCATACCCAGCGACGTACTGCGCCTGCGGGACGCCAGTGCTCCCGATCGCAGCACCTTCGGGGCCACTACGGTGTCGCTGGTCCATGCCATGCGACCGGTAGCCCACCCGGCACCGGTCTACGGAGGGAACGATTGTCCAACGGCCGCGGCCACGGATTCACTCTCGCCGGTCGAGGTGCTTTCCACAAGCCCTTCGGAGTACGGCCTGACCGGCCTCTAGTCCGCCTCCCGCGCGTCCATAGCTTCGCCGATCAGCCAGCCCCCCGTCCAGGCCGCCTGAAAGTTGAACCCGCCCGTGATGGCATCAATATCCAGTACCTCACCCGCCAGGTATAGGGTCGGATAGTGCTTTGACCGGAAATGCCGGAAATCGACTTCGCGCAGGTCCACCCCGCCCGCCGTGGTGAACTCATCCTTGTTGGTGGCCTTGCCGGTTACGCGGTAGCGGCCGTCGGTCAGCTCTTCGGCGAGCCGGCGGAGCTGTGCGTTGGACAGTTGCGCCCACTGCTGGTCCTCCGGGATCTCCGCGGCGCGTACCAGCGACTGCCAGAGACGGGCCGGCAGCTCCACGGGGCTCCGCGTACTCATCTGTTGCCGGCTGCGATCGTCCCGTGCCCGCGCAAGCTCCTCGAATACATCGGTGGTCCGCCGGGCCAGCCAGTTCACCGCTACCTCGAACGCATAGCCCCGGGGATGCAGGTGACGTGCCCCCCAGGCACTTAGCCGCAGAATGGCCGGGCCGCTCAGTCCGCGGTGGGTAACGAGGAGCGGTCCTTCCGCACTCAGTCCGTCCCCGGTAGCCCGCACGGCAGCCCAGGGCAGGCTGATACCGGCCAAGCCGGCCAGGCGGGCATCCTTTATGTTGAGCGCGAAGAGAGAAGGTACCGGGGGGACGATCGTATGCCCCAGTTCCGCCAGTAGTTTCCAGACCGCCGGATTACTACCCGTCGTTACTACCAAGGTATCGGCGGAAAACCGCTGGTCACCCGCCTCTACCGTCCAGGAAGGGGCAGCATCGGGGCGGCGGGGCGCAGGTGCAAGGATTCGGGTTACGCGGGTGCCGGTCACTACGCCAATGCCCAGCCGGCGCGCTTCTCCCCACAGGCAGTCGACGATGGTACGCGAATCGTCCGACACCGGGAAGATCCGACCGTCCTCTTCGATCTTGAGTTCGACGCCCCGGTCGGCGAACCATCCCATGGTATCACCGCAGGCGAACTTATGAAAGGGGCCCAGCAACTCCCGCCCTCCGCGGGGATAGAATTTGACGAGCTCTTTCGGCTCCCAGCAAGCGTGGGTGACGTTGCACCGGCCACCCCCGCTGATGCGCACCTTCTCCAGCACGGAACGGCCCCGTTCCAGGATGGTGACCCGCCCGCCGGGCCGGCGCTCCGCAATACGGATAGCGGCAAAAAAACCGGCGGCTCCCCCGCCCAGGATAAGCGTGTCTGCGTGCATCTGGATAGCGTAAAACCCAAAGGTATGCGGTTGGAGCGGACCGGCCGGGACGATACCTTTCCGGTCCACTCAACCCAACGCTGTAATGGCTACCCCACCCCCCGAACGCTTAGCCGCCATCGAACGGGCGGCAAAAGATCTTCGATTTACCATGTCATCGGACGATCGCCTCGGACCGTTGCTCACAACCCTGGCCGCCAGCCGGCCCGGTGGACGTCTGCTGGAACTCGGGACCGGGCTGGGGCTGTCCCTGGCGTGGCTGGTACAGGGGATGACCGCGGATACGACTATTGTCTCCCTGGACAACGATCCGCGACTGACGAACGTAGCGTCCGAACTGTTTGCCGACGACGAGCGCGTACGCATCGTAACAGCCGACGGCGGCAGCTGGCTCGAAACCTACGATGGCCCCGCCTTCGACTTCATTTTCGCCGATACCTGGCCCGGCAAATACACGCATCTGGAAGAGGCGCTGGCACGACTGCGGCCCGGCGGCTTGTACCTCATCGACGATATGCATCCGCAGCCCAACTGGCCCGAGGGGCACCACGAACGCGCGCAGCAGCTGCTGGCTACCCTGCGCCGGCACCCGGATCTATACCTCACGGAACTGGACGTAGCGACCGGGCTCGTGCTGGCCGCTAAATCTGCCTGAGCTTCCAGCGCCCGCGGCGGAACAGAACGATCGCCACGACCGCCAACACGAATTCGGCAATTACCACCGCCCAAACGACTCCGGTGACCGCGTAGCCCAGGGAGACGGCCAGGTAGTAGCTTAGGGGGATTTCGAGTAGCCAGAAGCAGACAAAATTGAGCAACGAGGGCGTGAGGGTGTCCCCCGCCCCGTTGAAGGCCTGGATCGGGATGAGCCCAAGACCGAATAACACATAGCCCGCGGCGAACACCTGAAGGGCTGCGATGCCGTACCCAACGGCTTCCGGATCCTGGGTAAACGCCCGCACCAGCGGCCCCGCCAGCGTATAATAGCCGATAGAAAGCACGGCCAGGTAGACGGTAGTGAAGCCCAGTGTCCACCACACGCCCCGTTCGGCCCGCAGGGGACGTCCGGCCCCGAGGTTTTGCCCGACGAAGGTAGCCGCGGCGTTGGACAAGCCCCAGGCGGGCAGCAGCGTGAACAGGATCAACCGGATCGAAACCGTGTAGCCCGCGACGGCCGCGGCACCGAAACTGGCTACTATGCGCGCCAAAAAGATCCAGCTGGCGGATCCGATCAGGTACTGGAAGGCTCCGCTCGCCGCGATACGAAGGATGCGCCGCTGCATGGCAAGGTCGAGTCGCCACCCGCGCGGGGCGATGCGGACCACGGAACGGCCGCCAAAGAGAATATACAGTTGGTACACCACGCCTATGCCCCGGCCGAGCGTGGTGGCGAGTGCTGCCCCCTCTACTCCGTAGGCCGGAATCGGTCCCCAGCCGAAGATCAGCAAGGGATCGAGGACGATGTTGATCCCGTTGGAGATCCACAAGACCCGCATGGCCGTGGCGGCTTCTCCGGCGCCCCGGAATACCCCGTTCAGCAAGAAGAGCAGCATGATGATCCCGTTGCCGGCGAAGAGGATACGGGTATAGCCCGCGCCGGTGGCCACTACCCGCTCTCCGGCCCCCATGAGCCGGAGCAGGTCCGGGGCGTAATACGTGCCTGGCACGGCAATGACCAGACTGACCAGGAGGGCGAGAACGATCGACTGCCCCGCGGCGCGGCTCGCCAGTGCGGTATTCTTCTCCCCCACGAAGCGGGCGATGAGCGCCATCGGCGCCAGGCTCAGACCGACGCCGATGCTGTAGATGAGGGTCATCATCACCTCGGTCAGCCCTACCGTAGTGAGCGCCTCGGTGCCCAGCCGCCCGACAAAAAAGGTATCGACGAGGGCGAAGACACTCTCCATGGCCATCTCCAGCATCATGGGGATGGCCAGCAGGATGATCGACTTCCGGATACCGCCGGAGGTATAATCGTAGGCATCGCCGCGGACGGCAGAGGCCAAGAGCTGAAGGAGACGGTTGGAGCGCACGGAAGAGGGTCGGGAAAACAAAAAGCGGGTGCCCAATTCAGGACACCCGCTCGGTAAGCTATTAGATTTTAAAGGCTAGAAATCGGCACCGATCTGCTGCATCCGGCTACCGGTTCCCCGGCCCTGCAGACGCCCCTCTTTGGAGAGACCGTCGTACTTCCGCATGAGCAGGTACGTATCGATTTGCTGCAGGGTATCGAGTACTACGCCTACCATGATGATGAGCGAAGTACCGCCAAAGAAGATGGCGAACTGCTGGTTGACGCCAAGTCCAGCCACGAAGGCGGGAAGGATGGCGATCAGGCCCAGCAGAATAGATCCGGGCAACGTGATACGGCTGGTGATAGAATCGATGTATTCCTCCGTTTCGGTACCGCCACGAACACCGGGAATAAAGGCGTTCTGCCGCTTCAAGTACTCGGTGTACTGGCTGGGGTTAACCACCAGGGCGGTATAGACGTAAGTGAAGGCAACGACAAGCACGAAGTATACGATGTTGTAGACCGGTGAGGTGAAGTCGTTGAACTGCAGTGCGAGCCAGCTGGTCTCCGCATCGCCACCGGCGAAACCGGCGAGGCTGGCGGGTACGAACATCAGCGCCTGGGCGAAGATGATCGGCATTACGCCGGAAGCGTTTACTTTCAGGGGAATGTAATCGCGAGCGGTGGTGGAGGGTGCGGCACCCTGGCCACGACCAACCATGCGCTTAGCGAACTGGATCGGAATCTTGCGTACCCCGGTAACGATCATGACGGTAGCCATGGTCACGAGGAAGAAACCGAGCATCTCCAGCACGAAGATGAGCAGGGCGCCGGCCTGGAGGCGCGACTGAAGCTCGAATCCGAGGGCCGCCGGTAGTCCGACGATGATGCCCACGGTGATCAGCAGCGAAACACCGTTACCGATACCGCGGTCCGTGATCCGCTCTCCCAGCCACATCGCGAAGATGGTGCCGGTAGAAAGGATGATAATACCGGAGATCCAGAAGACCGACTCGGAAACAGCGGGGCTTACACCGCCCTGGGAGCGGATGTAGGTGAGGTAACCGGCACCCTGCACGAGGGTAATGGCCACCGTCAGGGCCCGCGTGATCTGGGTCAGTTTCTTGCGGCCCGACTCCCCTTCCGTCTTCTGAAGCTTCTGGAAGTAGGGGACGGCAAAACCGAGCAGCTGCACGATAATGCTGGCCGTGATGTAGGGCATGATACCCAGGGCCATGATCGAGGCGTTATTGAACGCACCGCCGGTGAACAGATTGATCAATCCCAGCAGGTCGTTGGCGTCGCCACGGCTGTTGAGGCTGGCCTGCAAGGCTTCAATGTCGGCTCCGGGGAGTACGACGAAAGAACCAAGACGGTATACGGCCATAAGGGCGAGGGTGAAGAGGATGCGGTTGCGCAACTCATCGATCGACCAGATATTTTTAATATTCTCGAATAACCTCATGGCAAATACTTTTAGGCGGTGGTAATGCTACCACCGGCTTTCTCGATGGCTTCCTTTGCGCTGGCGCTGACGGCGTGGGCCGTGATCGTCAGTGCGCTGGTCACCTCCCCATTGCCAAGCACCTTGTACCGGTCATTCTTCTTGATGATTCCGGCGTCGTAGAGCGACGTGGGAGTGATCTCGGAGAGGCCGTGCTTTTCGCTGATGGCCTGGAGGTTTTCCAGATTCAAAGCTACGTATTCTACCCGGTTCGGGCTATTGAATCCGCGCTTGGGCAGGCGCATTTGCAGGGGCATCTGACCGCCCTCGAAGTTACGCTTGCTCTTGTAACCGCTGCGGGACTTGGCTCCCTTGTGGCCACGGGTGGAGGTACCACCGCGTCCGGAGCCCTGTCCGCGGGCAATCCGCTTTCCGGACTTCGTGGAACCGGCGGCGGGCTTGAGATTATTGAGTTGCATGGATGAGTTTTTTATATCGCTTGGTCGGGGCGGGCGGCACCGGCGCGCAACTTTCCGGGGGCAATGTACCGTCGGAGAAAGAATAACGGAAAAGGATCCGTAATCATTTCAGCGAGAGGCCAGCCAATGTCGGGAAAGTGGGAGCCTGAGCTACTCTACGACTACGAGGTGGGCGACCTTGTTAACCATTCCGCGGATGACGGGCGTATCCTCGCGCTCTACGGTCTGGTGCATTTTTTTGATGCCCAGGGCCTTGATGGTATCCTTCTGTCCCTTGGGACGGTCGATGACGCTCTTGACCTGGGTGATTTTAATCGTTGCCATTATTCGGTGGTTTGAGTTCCGACGGAGTCGGGACGACTGGGGAAGAGACCTAGCCTTCGAAGAGCTTCTCCATCGAGATACCCCGCTGCTTCGCGATGGTCTGCGGGCTGCGCAGCTTCTGGAGCGCGTCAATGGTGGCTTTGATCACGTTGTGGGGGTTGGAAGAGCCCTGCGACTTGGCAAGCACGTTGTGCACACCACAGATATCGAGGACGGAGCGCATGGCACCACCGGCGATTACACCGGTACCCTCGCTGGCGGGCTTCAGGAGAACCTTACCGGCTCCGTACTTACCGAGCTGCTCGTGGGGGATGGTCCCTTTGTAGAGGGGCACCTTAATCATGCTCTTGCGGGCTACGTCCGTGGCCTTCTGAATGGCTTCGGAGATATCCTTCGATTTACCGGTACCGTGTCCGACCTTGCCTTTACCGTCGCCTACGACGACGATGGCGGCGAAGGTGAACGTACGACCGCCCTTGGTTACTTTGGATACCCGGTTAAGGGCTACCATCTTTTCCTTCAGGTCGGATTCGTGCTGGTCACCACGATTGTTACGACCGCGGTTGTCGCGGCCATCACGGCGGTTACGGTTGTTGCCGCCGCCGCTGCTGTTGTTTCTGTTGTCAGCCATTGGAGCTTGATTTAAAGGTTGAGGCCACCCTCGCGGGCACCGTCAGCGAGTGACTTCACCCGACCGTGATACAAATAGCCACCCCGGTCAAAAAGGGCGCGTTCGATGCCGGCGGCCTTGGCACGCTCGGCGATCAGCTTGCCGACTTCCTTGGCCTGGTCGGACTTGTTGCCTTCGTTGGCGACGGCTGCCTCGTAGCTCGAAGCGCTGGCCAGCGTGTTGCCGGAGACGTCGTCGATCAATTGGGCGTAGATATAGCGGTTGGAACGGAACACGTTCAGGCGGGGCTTTTCGGCCGTACCGGTGATCTTCTTCCTTACGCGGCTGTGGATCCGCTTACGCCGCTTGAGTTTCGTTAGTTGCATTGCTGTTATCTTTTTACTTCTTAGCGGCGGTCTTACCAGCTTTGCGGCGGATCTCCTCACCTTCGAAGCGAATACCTTTACCCTTGTAGGGCTCGGGCTTCCGCAGCGAACGGATCTTGGCGGCCACCTGTCCGACGAGTTGCTTGTCGGTGCTGGACAGTTTGATGATGGGGTTCTTACCCTTGGCGTTCACGGTTTCGACCACCACTTCCTTGGGTACGATGAAGTATACCGGGTGGGAGTAACCGAGGGTAAGGATGAGCAGGTTGCCCTTGTTTTCAGCACGGTAACCCACGCCGATCACTTCGAGCGAGAGGTTGTAGCCGTTGGTTACGCCTTCGACCATGTTGGCCAGCAGCGAACGGTAGAGACCGTGGAAGCTGCGGTGGCGCTTGCTGTCGGTGGGGCGGGTGACCTGGACATCCGAATCATTGATTTCGATGCCCATGTCGGGATCGACCTGCTGGGTCAGCTCGCCCTTGGGGCCCTTCACCGTGACCAGGTTACCCTTGGAGACGGAGACGGTAACGCCCGAGGGCAGTTCAACCGGGTTTTTGCCAATTCTAGACATAATATTGGAGTTGATCTTACGGCGGAGTATTCCGCCTGCAGAGGTGGACTATTTAGTATACGTAGGCGAGTACCTCTCCACCGACGTTCTGATCGGTAGCCTGGCGGCCGGTCATGAGACCCTTGCTGGTGGATACGATGGCGATACCAAGCCCGTTGATGACACGGGGCATAGCGTCCGCCTTGGCGTACTGCCGCAGACCGGGCTTCGACACGCGGACGAGCTTGCGGATCACGGGACGCTTGGTTTCACGCTCGTACTTGAGGGCGATGGAAATGGTGCCCTGCTTGCCTTTGCCGGCCTCGTCGTCAAACTTGTACTTCAGGATGAACCCCTGGTCGTACAGAATCTCGGTGAGGCGCTTTTTGGTGCGGGAAGCGGGGACGGTAACTACCCGGTGACCGGCAACCTGTGCGTTGCGGATGCGGGTAAGGTAGTCGGCAATAGGATCAGTAACTGCCATGGAAAAAGTATTGCGCTCCTAGGTTTTCCCGTCAGGGGAACTGCTGGAACTGTAAGGGAATAGTCCGTGAGGACTTAAGAATTGCTCGGGATGCTTCCGCGAAGGGGAGCGTTACCAGGAAGCCTTGCGAACGCCGGGGATCTTGCCGTCAAGTGCCATTTCACGGAACTTTACGCGGCAGAGGCCGAACTTACGCATGTAGCCCTTGGGGCGACCGGTGAGTCCACAACGGTTATGGAGGCGGATGGGGTTGGAGTTGCGGGGGAGCTTATCCAGCTCTTCCCACTCTCCGGCGGCCTTCAGCGCGGCACGCTTCTCGGCGTACTTGGCGACCATGCGCTCCCGCTTACGTTCGCGGGCGATCAGTGATTTACGGGCCATTATTGGTTGTTGTTCTGGTTCTTGAAAGGAAGACCGAGTTCGCGGAGCAGGGCGAGTGCTTCGGCATCGGTCTTGGCACTGGTGACGAAGGTGATATCGAAACCGGTAATGTTGGCTACGTCATCCAGGCTGATCTCGGGGAAGATGATCTGCTCGGATACGCCCATGGTGTAATTACCACGGCCGTCGAAGCTCTTGTCGTTGATACCGCGGAAGTCCCGGACACGGGGCAGGGCGGTAGAGATGAGGCGATCGAGGAAGTCGTACATCTTCTCCCGGCGTAGGGTAACCTTAGCACCGATGGCCATACCGTCGCGCAACTTGAAGTTGGAGACGGATTTCTTGGCCTTCGTGGTGACGGCCTGCTGGCCGGCGACGAGGGTCATTTCCTTCACCGCGTTCTCCACGAGCTTACGATCCTGGGTGCCCTTACCTACGCCCTGGTTGATGGCGATCTTCAGCAGACGGGGGACCTCCATGGGTGACCGGTAACCGAACTGTTCCTGCAGCTTGCTGCGGACTTCGTCGTCGTACTTCTTCTTTAGTCTTGGCGTGTAGCTCATTATGCGATGATGTTATCGTTACGCTTACCGTAGCGCTGGAGCTTTCCGTTGTCATCGCGCTTGCGACCGACGCGGGTCGGCGTCACTTCGTCAACGGAAGGATCTACCAGCATCAGGTTGCTGATGTGGATGGGGGTAGCCTTCTCAACGATTCCTCCGGCAGAGTCCTCGGTGGGCTTTTGGTGCTTCTTGCGCAGGTTTACGCCGTCGACCAGGGCGCGGTTGTCCTCGGGGAAGATCTCGAGTACCTCGCGGGCGGTGGTACGGTCCTTGTAGGCGCCGCTGATCACGACCACCCGATCGCCCTTCTTGATCTTAAGCTTGGGCGTGTGGCGCTTCTGCTTGTCTTTATAGGTCTTGTTAGCCATTGGTGGTTGTGTTTAGAGTACCTCGGGAGCGAGGGATACGATCTTCATATAATCGCGGTCGCGAAGCTCGCGGGCCACGGGGCCGAAAATGCGGGTGCCGCGGGGTTCCTCGGCGGCATTAAGGAGAACTACCGCGT
Source organism: Lewinella sp. IMCC34183 (assembly GCF_003390915.1). Lineage (GTDB taxonomy): Bacteria > Bacteroidota > Bacteroidia > Chitinophagales > Saprospiraceae > Neolewinella. The sequence continues at coordinate 98,563 of NZ_QMEM01000002.1, forward strand.
TGTCGTCGAAGCGGATGTACGATCCGTCCTTGCGGCGGATTTCTTTCTTGGTGCGCACCACAACGGCCTTGGAGACGGAGCCTTTCTTGACGTTACCGCCCGGAGAGGCTTCCTTAACGCTGACTACTATCTGGTCACCGATGGTGGCGTAACGGCGCTTCGAGCCGCCCAGTACGCGAATACAGAGCACTTCCTTGGCACCGCTGTTGTCGGCTACGCGCAAACGTGATTCCTGTTGGATCATTTCAACTTTCTTTTACTGCCGTTTACGATTGGTTACTTGGCCTTCTCCAGTACGGAGATGAGGCGCCAGCGCTTACGCCGGCTCAGCGGGCGGCACTCCGTGATGCGGACCAGGTCGCCGATCTGGCATTCGTTGGTCTCATCGTGGGCGATCAGCTTCTTCGTTTTCTTTACGTACTTGCCGTAAATGGGGTGCTGCAGGCGGCGCTCGATGGCGACGGCAATGGTCTTGTCCATCTTATTGCTCACCACGTAGCCCTCCCGGGTCTTACGCAGGTTGCGACCGCCCTTACCCAGTTTGTGGGCCTGGTGGGCCTCATCGGGTGTTGCGGTACTGCTGGTTGCGGAAGCGTCGTCGCCGGTAACGGCGTCTACGACCTGCTCAACGGCATCCGTAGCGGCATCCACAACTGCGTCAGCTGCGTTGGTGACGGTTTCGACGACGCCGCCCTGCTGCTCTTCGGCCTGGGGCTGCTCGTTCTCCGGAGTGTTTTTTTCCTCGTTACTCATCTTGTCAGTTACTTTTTACGGCGGCGGCGGCGAATGTCATCACGCTTGGCAAGCGCTTCCTGGGGAAGGGCTTCCAGTTCACGGCGGCGGAGCTCGGTTTTGATCCGGGCCACGTCGCGGCGAACGGTGCGCAGCTGGAGGGGATTTTCGATACCGTTCACGGTATGGTCGAAGGTCATTTTTTCAAGGCTGGTGGTGCTCTCGTTCAACTGATCCCGGAGGTCAGCGTCGGAAGCATCCCGCAGCTCTAATGTCTTATTACTCGCCATCGGAAATTGATTGTACCGCGCGGCACGCCGGCGGATTTAGCTTAGTAGTTATGGTTGAACGGGAGGTTAGCCCTGGTAATCGACGCGGGTGATCGTCTTGGTGAGTACCGGAAGCTTCTGAGCGGCCAGGCGAAGCGCCTCTTCGGCTACCTCGCGCGTCACCCCGTCGAGTTCGAACAAGACGCGGCCCGGCTGCACCTGAGCGACCCAGTGGTCGAGTGCACCCTTACCCTTACCCATACGTACCTCAAGCGGCTTGCTGGTAATGGGCTTGTCGGGGAAAATGCGGATCCACACCTTACCCTCACGCTTCATGTGGCGGGTCATGGCAATACGGGCAGCTTCGATCTGCCGGTTGGTGATCCGACCGGAATCCAGGCTCTTGAGCCCAAAACTTCCAAAGGAAACCAAGTTACCGCGGCCAGCCAGACCGGTGTTGCGACCTTTCTGCTGCTTGCGGTATTTCGTTCTTTTCGGCTGTAACATGTTACTTTTTTTAAGAGGGCCCTCTTAGAGCGGGGCAAAGGTACGGTTTTCCTGGTGGAATGGGAAACTTCCAGCCAGTTTTCTTCCTAACGCGGAAAGCAAGGCAGCGGCCGGAGGATTCCGGATGCTGCCCTGCTAGTCGGTGGGGAGGAAGACCAGCGCAAAACGCTGTTTTGATGGTCTTCGGTTCGGTTGTTCTCGCCGGAGGCGGTTAAGTCGGCCGAATTACAGTGCGGAGCACGTTTCCGGCGTGGGTATTGTAGTAAGGGATTGTAGCGGGGAAGCCTACCGGCGTCCGCCGCCACCACCACCACCGCGGCGTCCGCCACGGCTGCCGCCGCCGCCGCCACGACGGTCGTCGCGGTCGCCTTTGGTAGCCAGGCCGGCGTTGGGGTTGAGATCGCGCTTGCCGAGGACCTCACCCTTACAGAGCCATACCTTGATGCCGATACGGCCGTAGACGGTATGTGCTTCTTTGTGGGCGTAGTCGATATCGGCACGGAAGGTGTGCAGCGGGGTGCGTCCCTCCTTGTACTCCTCGGTACGGCTCATATCGGAACCGTTAAGGCGACCCGAAATACGGATCTTGATTCCTTCGGCTCCGGCGCGCATGGTCGAGGCGATGCTCGTCTTGATGGCGCGGCGGTAGTTGATACGGGCCTCGATCTGGTTGGCGATGGACTCCGCAACGATGTTGGCATCCATCTCCGGCTTGCGGATCTCGATGATGTTGATCTGGATGTCCTTGTCCGTTAATCGGCGCAGCTCCTCACGGATCTGGTCGATTTCCTTACCGCCCTTACCGATGATGATACCGGGGCGCGAGGTGTGGATGGTGAGCGTGACCCGCTTGAGCGTACGCTCAATGATGATCCGGGCGATGCCGCCCTTGTTGATCCGGGTTTCGAGGTAGGTACGCAGCTTCTCGTCTTCAATGACGTTGGCGGCGTAATCTTTATCAGCGAACCAGTTACTGTCCCAGCCGCGAATGTAACCGAGGCGGTTACCAATTGGATTTGTCTTTTGACCCATGGGTTGTTATTCTTGGACGGTTTCTGGTTCAGTCGCTTCCACTCCCTCGCTGGGCAGGGCAACACTGTTGGATACTTTAATCGTGATGTGGCAGCTGTGCTTCCGGATGCGGTGCGCACGACCGTGGGGGGCCGGACGGAAACGCTTGATCTGGGCGCCGGCGTCGGCATAGATCTCGCTGATCACCAGTTCGAACTCGTCGGCGCTCTGCAGGCCGTCGGTCTTGTACTCCCAGTTGGCGATGGCCGAAAGCAGGTTCTTGCGCAGCCAGATGGCGGCTTCCTGCTTGCTGTACTCCAGAATACCCAGAGCCTCACCTACCCGCTTGCCGCGGATCAGGTCGACGACGAGCCGCATCTTGCGGACCGACATCGGAATGCTATTTAAACTTGCTGTTGCTTCCATTACTTGGATAAAAATTACGAGGGAACGGGTTAGTAAGCCGGGCTCTTGCGGGCGAGGACTTACTCTTCCTTCACTCAGTTTTAAAGTACGGTAGTACTGTAGTCTGGTAGTACGGTAGCCGGAGCGCGCTGCTACCGTACTACTGTACTACCGACTACCGTACTATTTCTTCTTACCGCCGTGTCCGCGGAACGAACGGGTAGGCGCAAACTCACCGAGCTTGTGACCGACCATGTTCTCCGTAACGTAGACGGGGACGTGGGTTTTGCCGTTGTGGACCGCGATCGTCAGGCCGACCATGTCGGGAACGATCATGGAAGCGCGCGACCAGGTCTTGATCATGCCCTTGCGACCGCCCTCCTGCGACTTGACGATCTTGTCGTAAAGCTTGTGGAAAACGTAGGGGCCTTTCTTGAGGGAACGTGCCATAATTTACTTCTTGTTCTTGGTCTTGCGACGGCTGATGATCATTTTGTTGCTTGCCTTGTTGACGTTGCGCGTCTTCTGGCCCTTGGCCATGATGCCGGTACGCGAACGGGGGTGACCTCCCGAGGCGCGACCCTCACCACCACCCATGGGGTGATCGACGGGGTTCATAGCGACACCGCGAACGCGGGGGCGACGACCCAGCCAACGGTTCCGGCCCGCCTTACCGGCAACGGTCAGGGCGTGGTCGGGGTTGGACGTGGCGCCAATAACGGCCTTGCACGTCTTGAGGATACGACGAACCTCTCCGCTGGGCAACTTGACCGAAACGAAGCGTCCTTCCTTACCCATCAGCGTACCGTTGGTACCCGCGGAACGGGCGAGGGCGGCACCCTTACCGGGCTGGAGTTCGATGTTGTGGATCTGGGCACCCAGGGGTACATCTCCCAGCAGCATACAGTTGCCGGTATCGGGGGTAGCGTCGGGACCACTTACGATGGTATCTCCTACGGTCAGTCCCTGGGGGGCAATGATGTAGCGCTTCTCCCCGTCGGTGTACTCGACCAAGGCGATGAAGGCGGTGCGGTTGGGATCGTACTCTATGGTCTTGACCTCGGCACGGATACCGTCTTTTTCGCGGCGGAAATCGACAATACGGTAGCGGCGCTTGTGTCCGCCGCCACGCTGGCGTACGGTCATCTTACCGGTACGGTTACGACCGCCGGTCCGCTTCACGGGGGCCAGCAGGCTCTTTTCCGGCTTATCTCCCGTCAGTTCGGTAAACTTGTTACCTACGTGGAAGCGGGATCCGGCAGATACCGGCTTAAACTTCTTGATTGGCATTATTGCACTGGTTGTCCGGTGAATCTCGGAGCAAAAAGACGGTTACCCAGATCGACCCTGGTCCGCTGCTCCCCACCCACCGGGGTTTTATAATTCGTTATACAAGTCGATCGTTTCTCCCTCAATCAGGGTCACGATGGCTTTCTTGAAGCCCGAAACCCGACCGCGGATGACGCCCGACTTGGTCGATCTGTTTTTGGTCTTGCCCGGCATGTTCATGGTGTTGACCGAGTCTACGGTTACCCCGTAGCGGGCCTCCACGGCGTTACGGACCTGGATCTTGTTGGCGGATTTGTCCACCACGAAGGTGTACTGCTCCTTGCTTTCGCTGAGTAGTTCGGCTTTTTCCGAAACTACCGACTTGATGAGGATATTCTTAGCCATTGGTCGTTGTGGTTTCGAAGGCGGCGAACTGCTCCTTCAGTTTATCAATTGCGCCCTCGGCGATGAGTATGGTTCCGGCCCGCATCACCTCGTAGGTGTTTACGGCTCCGGCACTCACGATGGTGCTGTCGGGCAGGTTACGGCCGCTGCGGAAGACGTTGGCGTCATTCTCGGCGGTGATCAGGAGTACTTTGCCCTCGGTAGCGTTCACCGCACCGAGAAACTTGACAAATTCCTTGGTCTTGGGAGCGTCGAACTTGAGGTCCTCGACCAGCTTGATCTTACCGTCGGCCGCTTTGGCGGAGAAGGCGGAAGCCCGGGCGGTCAGCTTGACGCGCTTGTTGAGCTTGATGCCGTAGGTACGGGGGCGGGGGCCGAAGATGCGTCCACCGCTGCGGAACAGCGGGTTCTTGATGTCGCCCTTACGGGAGCCACCGGTACCCTTCTGCTTGTGCAGTTTCTTGGTGGACCCGGCGATCTCACCGCGTTCCTTAGCCTTGTGGGTACCCTGCCGCTGGGCGGCGAGGTAAGCCTTTACGGCCAGGTAAACGGCGTGCTCGTTGGGCTCGACGCCGAAGATGTTGTCGGGCAGTTCGACCTCACGGCCGGTTTCGGCACCCATTGCGCTATGAACTTGGAGTTTCATGTCTTAGATAGTTTGTGGCGGGTGCCTTACTTGTGAAGAATTACGGTTCCGCCCTTTGGTCCGGGCACGGCGCCCTTCACCAGGATGAGGTTACGGTCGGGGAATACCTTAAGTACCCGGAGGTTCTTGATGGTCACGCGACCACCACCGTCGCGGCCGGCCATCCGCATACCCTTGAATACACGGGCGGGGTAGCTGGCGGCACCGATCGAACCGGGAGCGCGCTGGCGGTTGTGCTGACCGTGGGTGGCGTCGTTGACACCCTTGAAGTTGTGGCGCTTTACTACGCCCTGAAAACCCTTACCCTTGCTGGTTCCGACGGCGGCGCACATGTCGCCTTCCACGAATACCTCGTCGACGGTAACGGTGTCGCCTAGGGCCTTGGTCAGGCTCATGTCGCGAAACTCGATCACGTCGGTTTTGGGGGAGGTGTCGGCCGCTTTGAAGTGGCCGGCCAGCTGCTTGCTGGTCTTCTTTTCCTTGCGTTCGCCGTAGGCCAGCTGCAGGGCGTTGTACTGATCCGTATCGTCAGTCTTTACCTGGGTGACCACACAGGGCCCGGCTTCGATAACCGTACAGGCTACGTTGCGGCCCGCGTCGTCGAAGATGGAGGTCATCCCGACTTTCTTACCAATTATACCGTTCATCGGTGATTATTTGTCCGCCTTCCCCTTCGTGGGGAGCGGGCGGTATGCTCCCGTCCGATCTAGGGAGGGAGCAGTTAAGTAAAAGATTGTCCAACCGCCGCCGTAGCGGCGGGCGAGCGAGCTACGGTTAGGTCAGCTTCACCTGAATGTCTACGCCACTGGGAAGCTCCAGCTTGGCCAGGGCGTCCACCGTCTTCTGGTTGGGCGTATAGATCTCGATGAGGCGCTTGTGCGTGCGCAATTGAAACTGCTCCCGGGATTTCTTATTTACGTGCGGCGAGCGCAGAACGGTGTAAATATCTTTCTCGGTGGGCAGCGGAATCGGGCCGGTCACGATGGCCCCACTGTTCTTTACGGTCTTGACGATCTTCTCCGTGGACTTGTCCACCAGGTTATGATCGTAGGACCGCAGCTTAATGCGAATTTTCTGATTCATGCCAGTTTTGTATTTCAAAAATTGAAGGAGAGAAGGATGGATGGAATGAAGGCCGGGCCGTGCCGATTAACCCCTCATTCCATCAGTTCTCCAATCCATATAATTGCCGGCGTTCCGGCAATGGGGATTTTACGTGATTTAAGCCTCTCCGCGAGCCTTGGCGATGATCTCCTTCGCTACGCCCTGCGGTGCTTCGGCGTAGTGGCTGAAGGTCATGGTGCTGTTGGCGCGTCCGGAGGTAATGGTACGCAGGTCGGTTACGTAACCGAACATCTCACTCAGGGGTACGTCGGCGGTGATCTTGACGGCTCCACCGGTGACGGGGTTCTGTCCTTTCGGCAGGCCACGGCGGCGGTTGAGGTCGCCGATAACGTTACCGGTGTACTCCTCGGGAGAAATGATCACTACGTCCATGATCGGTTCGAGCAGCTTGGGCTGTGCCTGGTTGGCAGCGGCCTTGAAGCCCTCCTTGGCACAAAGCTCGAAGGCGATGGGCTTGGAGTCAACCGTGTGCATGGCACCGTCAAATACGCGGACCTTCATGCTATCGATGGTGTAGCCGGCCAGAACGCCGTTCTTCATCATGGACTTGAATCCGTCGCGAATCGGCTTCTGGTAGTTCTTGTCGATCGAGCCACCAACGATGTCCCAAACGAACTGCAGGGTCTCCTTGCCGCTCTTGAAGTCTTCGCTTTCCAGGAACTCCTCGTCGGCGGGGCCGAGGTCGAAGCTCATATCGGCGAACAGACCCGAACCACCGGACTGCTTCTTGAGGCGCTCACGGTGCGTGACGGTGTTAAAGAGTGCTTCCTTGTAGTTCACCTGCGGGGCGCCTACGTTGGCCTCTACCTTGAACTCGCGCTTGAGGCGGTCCACGATGATCTCGAGGTGCAGCTCACCCATACCGCTGATGACGGTCTGGTTGGTCTCGTCGTCGTACTTGACCTGGAAGGTCGGATCCTCCTCGGCCAATTTGGCCAGGGCCATACCGAGCTTGTCGATGTCCTTCTGCGTCTTAGGCTCCACGGCTACACCGATAACGGGATCGGGGAAGACCATGGATTCCAGCACGATGGGGTGGTCGGCGTCACACAGGGTGTCGCCGGTGCGGATGTCCTTGAAGCCTACGGCGGCGGCGATGTCTCCGGCTTCTACCTTGTCGATGCTCTCCTGCTTGTTGGCGTGCATCTGGTAGAGGCGCGAAATACGCTCCTTGGAGTCGCTGCGGGTATTCTTTACGTAGGAACCGGCATCGAGCTTACCCGAGTAGACGCGCATGAAGGCCAGGCGACCTACGAAGGGGTCGGTAGCGATCTTGAACGCCAGGGCGGCGAAGGGCTCGTTTACGTCGGCCTTGCGGGTCAGTACCTTCTCCTCGTCGTCAGGGTCGGTACCCTTGATAGCGGGTACGTCCAGCGGGCTGGGCAGGTAAGCACAAACGGCGTCGAGAACGGCCTGTACACCCTTGTTTTTGAAGGCGGAACCACACATCATGGGTACGAAGGCGGCGTCGGTAACGGCGTCGCGTACGGCGTTGCGTACTTCCTCGATGCTGATGCTTTCGGGATCCTCGAAGTACTTCTCCAGCAGGCTTTCGTCGTATTCAGCAACGGCTTCGAGCAGCTTCTCGCGCCATTCCTGTACGCTTTCCTCCAGGTCTGCGGGGGTATCGATGACCTCGAAGGTCATACCCATATCGTCCTCGTTCCATACGATGGCCTGCATGGTCACCAGGTCGACGACGCCCTTAAAGCGCTCCTCGGCCCCGATGGGTACCTGCAGGGGGATGGCCTTCGAGCCGAGCTTCTCCTCCACGTCCTTGACGACGGCGAAGAAGTCAGCACCCGAGCGGTCCATCTTGTTGACGAATCCGATCCGGGGGACCTTATAGTTGTTGGCGAGGCGCCAGTTGGTTTCCGACTGCGGCTCTACGCCCGAAACGGCGCAGAACAGGAACACCAGACCGTCGAGCACGCGCAGCGAGCGGTTCACCTCTACGGTGAAGTCCACGTGACCGGGGGTGTCGATGATGTTGAAGACGTAGCTCTGGTCTTTCCAGATCCACTTGGTGTGGGTAGCGGCCGAAGTGATCGTGATACCGCGCTCCTGCTCCTGCTCCATCCAGTCCATGGTAGCGGCACCGTCGTGCACCTCACCGATCTTGTGGGAGATACCGGTGTAGTACAGGATACGTTCGGTAGTGGTGGTCTTGCCCGCGTCGATGTGCGCGGCAATCCCGATGTTACGGGTGTATTTCAGGTCCGTTGCCATGGCAGGGAGGAATTTTAGATTTGAAATTTAAAATTGAACAGTGTCAATTTTACCGCCCGTAGTGGGCGAAAGCGCGGTTGGATTCGGCCATCTTGTGGGTCTCTTCCTTCCGCTTAACGGCCAGTCCTTCGTTGCGGCTGGCGGCGAGCAGCTCGGCGGCGAGTTTCTCGGCAAAGCCCTTGCCGCTGCGCTGGCGCGCGAAACGGATGAGCCACTTCATGCCGATCGACATCTTCCGCTTGCCGCGAATCTCGGTGGGGATCTGGAAGGTCGCACCGCCGATCCGACGGCTGCGTACCTCGACCTGGGGCATGGCGTTGTTCACGGCACGCTTCCAGACTTCGTATTCGTCGATCTCTTCGTTGGCTACCCGCTCCTTGATGATGTCCATGGCACCGTAGAAGACCGCGAACGCGGTGCTCTTCTTGCCGGAGTACATCAGGTTGTTAACGAACTGGGTGACCAGCGTGTCGCCGAAGCGGGGGTCCGGAGTTACGATCCGGAGTTTTGGTTTTCTTTTACGCATAGTTGCTTTACTTCAGATGGCCGGAGCCGGCCGATGGGTGCCTATAAAGAGACAGCCCCTCTTACTGTTTGATTACTTCTTGGGACGCTTGGCACCGTACTTCGAGCGGGCCTGCTTGCGGTTGGCAACGCCAGCCGTATCAAGGGCACCCCGTACGATGGTGTAACGAACACCCGGAAGGTCCTTTACACGACCACCGCGGATCAGCACGATGCTGTGCTCCTGCAGGTTGTGTCCCTCACCCGGGATGTAGGCGATCACCTCGATACCGTTGGTGAGACGCACCTTAGCCACCTTCCGCAGGGCGGAGTTAGGCTTCTTGGGGGTGGTAGTGTATACGCGGGTACAGACACCACGCTTTTGCGGACAGGCGTCAAGGGCACGCGACTTGCTCGATTCCTTGATCTGCTTGCGGCCCTTCCGCACTAATTGATTAATTGTAGGCATACGTTTTCTTTGCTTTACGAACGCTTTTTAAATACCAGAGGCCTACCTCCTGAAAAAGCGAGCACAAAGGTAAGATTTTCTTTTCGGAAAACCTAGGAGATTTCGTACGGGAATACATTTTTCTGGCGGGGACGCGGGTGCGGCGTCTTTCGGCCACCGAAAATGCCGGACGGATTCACGATTTCAGGCCACGGAAACCCGCTTGCGCAGCCTGACGGGCAGGCATAGCACCCGCGCTTGCGCCGGATCGGCCTACTAGTTGTGGGTTGCTCACCCATCATTCCATCAACCCCTCAATCCCTAGAACGTATCTCCAAAGAGGCTGTCCACGAACGCCCGCTTGTTGAAGACCTGCAGGTGCTCGATGCCCTCCCCCACCCCGATGTAGCGGATGGGTACCTGGAACTGGTCGGTGATACCGATAGCTACCCCGCCCTTGGCGGTGCCGTCGAGCTTGGTCAGGGCCAGGGCGTTGACCTCGGTGGCTTCGGTGAAGGCCTTGGCCTGCTCGATGGCGTTCTGGCCGGTGGTGGCATCGAGGACGAGCATGACCTGGTGCGGGGCGCCGGGCATGGCCTTGGTGACGGAGCGCTTGATCTTGCTGAGCTCCTTCATCAGGTTGAACTTGGTATGCAGGCGGCCGGCGGTGTCGATGATGGCGACGTCGCAGTTGTTCTTCTTGGCGAACTGCACGGTTTCGTAGGCTACGGCCGCCGGATCGGTATTCATCCCCTTGCTGTAGAAGTCGCAGCCCACGCGCTCGGCCCAGATGCCGAGCTGGTCCACGGCCGCGGCACGGAAGGTATCGGCGGCGCCCAGGACCACCTTCAGTCCCTGCTGCTTGTACTGGTGGGCCAGTTTACCGATGGTGGTGGTCTTGCCTACCCCGTTGACGCCAACGATCAGGATGATGGCCGGCCGCTCGGTGGTCGGCAGTTCGTAGGAATCGTAGTCCTCGGCGTGCTGTTCGCCGAGCAGGCGGACGATCTCGTCACGCAGGATCTCGTTGAGCTCGCTGGTATTCAGGTAGCGGTCCTCGGCTACGCGCGCCTCGATGCGGTTGATGATCTTGATGGTAGTATCGAGCCCCACGTCGCTGGAAATCAGGACACTCTCCAGCTCGTCGAGTACTTCTTCGTCCACCTGATCCTTGCCGGCAACGGCCCGGCCGATCTTGCTGAAGAAGCCCTGCTTGGTCTTCTCCAGGCCCTTGTCCAGGTCCTCCTTCTTTTCGGGGGTAAAAAACTTCTTGAAGAAACTACTCATGCGTCGGCGGTTTGCAGCCGCAAAGGTAACGCTTAACCCCGGCTTAGGGGTCGGGGCAACCGCAGCCGCGGCGGGCGCGCCAACGGTTGGCCGGACGTAGCATCTCCGGTCTCCCCCACCCCGGGCAGGTGCTCGAGCAGAAAATTGGGCAACTGCAGGAGGGTATCGAGCATGGCATGGTGGGGCGCTACGGCCAGTTCGTGGTAGGCACAGCGGCCGTTGCAGATGGCCAGGTTGAAGTGGACGCGTGCGGCGCAGGCGTGGCGCAGCAGCTCGGGCGTATCGACGGCGGCGAAGCACAGGCCCGGCGTAGACAGGCCGGCGTTCTCCTGCGCCAGCCGCACGGGATTATCCTTACGGTGCTGGTGAGTGATGATCTCCTGTACGGTACCGTCCTCATCTACGCTCCACCCCAGTCGTTCGAGCAGGAGGAGGGTGCGGCTGCGGTTGTAGTCACTCAAGAGGCAGATCCGTACCCCGCGGCGGCGCAGCCAACTGAAGGTAGCTTCCACACCGGGCATTTTTTCCAGCGCGGCCGTGGACAGGTAGTTCTGCATGCCTTTCTGCACGCTGACGCACAGATCGTTCAGATGAAAAACGGCAAGTTGCAGGTGGCGGTCGTTCATACGCCGGGGCAGATAGGTCACGAGTAAACTGTTAATAGCGACTAATGCAATGGATAGCAGGTAATTACAACCGTTAAATTAGGCTACTAGGTGCAACGGCGCGCCAGAAAACCGATCATTTAATGATAGCTTAATACTGAGGTAAGCTAGCAGGCCAATACCTTACAAACCCTTAACTCGAGTCACACGTTAATCACCCATGGAGCAAAACGTCCGCGCGGCAGGTATCCTGCACCACACGATCTACCGGCAGGAAGGGCCCGCGGAGTGGATGGTATTTATCCACGGGGCCGGGGGCAGCTCCATTACCTGGAAGCACCAGGTCAAGGCTTTCCGCCCCTTCTTCAACCTGTTGCTGATCGACATGCGCGATCACGGGTACAGCAAGGACCTCGAGCCCGAATACAGTAGCTACGACTTTGACATCGTGACCGACGACGTGCTCCGCACCATCGACCACGTGGGGGTGACGCGGGCTCACTTTCTTTCGCTGTCCCTCGGCAGTATCGTGCTGCAGCGCCTTTACGACCGGCGGCCAGAGCTCATCGAATCGATGATCATGGCCGGCGGGGTATTCAAGGCCGACTGGAAGATCCGGCTGTTCGCCCACAGCGGAAAATTCCTGAGCTACTTCGTGCCCTTCCGCTGGATCTACGACACCTTTATCCTTATCGTACTGCCGCGCGATAATCACGCCCCCAGTCGCCGGCTCTACCGCCTGCAATCCAAGAAACTGACCCCCACGGAATTCCTGAAGTGGCTGGGGCTGTACCGGGACTTCTTCTCGATCGTCAAGCGGTTCTACCGCCGCAAGCTGCGCACCTCCAGCCTCATCGTGATGGGTGGGCAGGACCACGTCTTTCTCGAGGCCGCTCAGCGGTTCGCTACCAAACAGGCCCACCATGCCCAACTGGTGGTACTGGAGGGCTGCGGTCACCTATGCAATCTGGAGGAGGTACAACGCTTCAACGAGGCCGTGCTGTCCTTTCTTGGCAAGCCGGTAGATAGCACGCGGCCGCGGGGCAGCGCCGTAGGGGGTTAAGCGATAGTATAGATAGGGGCCGGAAACGGTCCGGCGAGACGGTGCTAGCGCATGTTGCGCGCACCCTGCACGAGCAGGTTCACTTCGTTATTAAGCACCTCCACGAAACCGCGGTCGATACTGAACGTAAGGTGACGGTTTGGCGTGGAGTCCTTGGACATGCCACTCTTGTCTTCGTCGTAGTAGTTGTATTCACCGCTGCCGGTGACCATCGTGACCCGACCGGCCGTGAGGCTAGAGACGAGCGGCGCGTGGTTGTCGAGCAGCTGGAAGCTTCCGTCGGCACCGGGCAGGCCCACCTTGGAGACGTTGCCGGTAAAGATGGTGCGGTCGGGAGTCAGGACGGAGATCTTCATGGTACCGGGGGTTTGTCGCCGGGGGGCTACCACTGATCGGCTTCCCCCCGGCTAACGTGATTTACGCGTTGGCGGCCAGTTGCTTTTCGCCCTTGGCGATGGCATCCTCGATGGTGCCGACCAGGTTGAAAGCATCTTCGGGGTACTTGTCTACCTCGCCGTCGATGATCATGTTGAAGCCTTTGATGGTATCCTTGATGTCAACGAATACGCCCTTGAGGCCGGTGAACTGCTCGGCTACGTGGAAGGGCTGGCTGAGGAAGCGCTGTACGCGGCGGGCGCGGCTTACAACCAGTTTATCCTCCTCGCTCAGTTCGTCAAGGCCGAGAATGGCGATGATGTCCTGCAGCTCGTTGTAGCGGGCCAGGATGTTGATCACGCGCTGGGCCGTATCGTAGTGCTCGTCGCCGATAATGGCAGGATCGAGGATCCGGCTGGTGCTGTCGAGGGGGTCCACGGCGGGATAGATACCCTGGGAAGCGATCTTCCGGTTGAGTACCGTTGTCGCGTCGAGGTGAGCAAAGGTCGTAGCGGGCGCGGGGTCGGTAAGGTCATCCGCGGGCACGTAAACGGCCTGTACGGAGGTGATGGAGCCCCGCTTGGTGGAGGTAATCCGCTCCTGCATCAGGCCCATCTCGGTGGCGAGGGTCGGCTGGTAGCCTACGGCGGAGGGCATCCGGCCGAGGAGGGCCGACACTTCCGAACCCGCCTGGGTGAAGCGGAAGATGTTGTCGACGAAGAACAGGATGTCGCGGCCGCCGGTGGGGTCGCTCAGGTCGCCGTCGCGGTAGTACTCGGCGATGGTGAGGCCGGAGAGGGCCACGCGGGCGCGGGCGCCGGGGGGCTCGTTCATCTGTCCGAAGACGAAGGTGGCCTTGGATTGCTCCAGCTCCTTCATGTCTACCTTGCTCAGGTCCCAGCCGCCGTGCTCCATATCTTCCTTGAAGGCATCGCCGTAGCGGATGATGCCGGCCTCGATCATTTCACGGAGGAGGTCATTTCCCTCACGGGTACGCTCTCCTACCCCGGCGAATACCGAAATACCGTCGTAGCCTTTGGCGATGTTGTTGATCAGCTCCTGGATGAGTACAGTCTTGCCTACACCGGCACCGCCGAACAGTCCGATCTTTCCGCCCTTCGTATAGGGCTCGATCAGGTCGATGACCTTAATACCAGTGAAGAGCGGCTCACGGTCGGTGGCCAGGTTTTCGAACATGGGTGCCTCGGCGTGGATCGGCCGGGCGTTTGCGCCCTTGGGCACCGGGGCCATGCCGTCGATGGGCTCCCCTACCACATTGAAGAGGCGACCTTTGATGGCGGTACCGACCGGCATCGCGATCGGGATACCGGTGTCGACTACGTCGACGCCGCGGGTGAGGCCGTCGGTGGCATCCATGGCGATCGTGCGTACGCCGTCCTCGCCCAGGTGCTGCTGCACCTCGAGCACCAGGATTTCGCCGTTGGCGCGGGTGATTTCGAGGGCGTTGAGGATGGCGGGCAGCGTGGCGCCTTCGGTGGCGAAGGATACGTCTACGACGGGTCCGATTACCTGCTTGACTTTACCGATATTGGCCATGTGTCTGAGCTTCTTAGTAAGGGAAGGGGGTTACAATTGAGGCGCAAAAGTAAGCAATGAAATTCAAACTCACCAGCGCAGCGGGAAAATGGGGACCGACCGCGGCGGATGTTCCGCGCTATCGGGCAGAAAATACGACATATAAGTAATCTTTGGTACATTTAGTCGCCGCAACCGGTGCTCCGTGGCTCGCATGCAAATCTCCTACCGCCCACTATGAATCCCCACCACAGGACCATCCTTTACCGCGCCGGCCGGTACGTCACCCAGCTATTAATTCACCAGTTGCCCAAGGACCGGGTTTTCCACAACCTTCATCACACCATCAACGTGATGCAGGGTGCCCTCAAGATCGGAAAGGAGGAGGGTCTGAGCGAGGAAGACCTAGAGATCGTGATGCTGGCGGCTTGGTTTCACGATACCGGGCACATCCGTACCTACACCGGCCACGAGCAGGTAAGCATGGAGATCGCCCGTGACTGGCTGGAGGAGGAGGGGTACCCACCGGACCGTATCCAGCGGGTCCTCCGTTGTATCGAGGTTACTACTATGCCCCAGCGGCCGGAAGCGACGATCGAGAACGTGATGTGCGACGCCGACCTCTACCACCTCTCGTTCAATACCTACGACCACTACCAGGAAATGCTGCGGGAAGAATGGCGGCGCGAACTGGGTATCGAGGTCAACGACGACGACTGGAACAAGCAGAACGCGGCCTTCCTCAGCAGCCACGAATACTTCACCGAATACGGGAAGGCGGTACTGGAGTGCCGCAAGAGTATCTGACCGCAAGCGATCATCCCGACACCTGCCCCGTTATACGTCGGACCGCTTACCTACTTTATGGCTACTACTCCCCCACCCCCCGCCACTGCAGCTCCCGACGAAGCAACCGGTCACGGTCATGATCACAGCCACGGCATTTTAGGGGAACGCACCGAACTGTACTTCGCCATAGCCAGTGGAGTCTTCTGGACGGTGGGTATGCTCCTTAGCTGGCTGACCGACCTTCCCGAACCGATCGGCATAGGCTTGTTCGTGGCGGCCATTCTCTTTGGTGGCTACTACGCGACCCTGGAGGCTTACGAGGGGGTTACGTCGGGACGCTTCGAAATCGATTTTCTCATGATCGTGGCCGCGGCGGGCGCGGCGGCCCTCGGCAAGTGGGGGGAAGCCGCACTGCTGCTGTTCCTCTTTAGCCTGGGCCATGCCCTGGAGCACTACGCCATGGCGCGGGCGCGGAAGTCTATCTCCGCGCTGGCGGAGCTCGCTCCCGCTACGGCACTGTTGCGCGACACCTCCGGCGGCACGCGGGAGGTGGACGTCGAGGAACTGGTGGTTGGCGATACCGTCGTGGTCAAGCCTAATTCGAAAATTCCCGCGGACGGAGTCGTCATCAGCGGAAGCAGCGCCGTGGACCAATCGGCCATTACCGGGGAGAGCGTGCCGGTAGAAAAGCTGGCCGTACCGGATGTCTCCCAGAAATACGACCTGGCGTCCCTGGCCGCCGAGCACCGCACCTTCGCCGGGACGGTCAACGGCAGCTCCGTGCTGGAGGTCCGCGTCCTCAAACCCGCAAAGGACAGCACCCTGGCGCGCCTGGTCACCCTGGTGCAGGAGGCCGAGGGACAAAAGTCGCCCACCCAGCAGCTGACGAACAAGTTTGAGCGCTACTACGTGCCGGCCGTACTCATCCTCGTGGGAATACTGCTGCTGGCCTTCCTGGTACTGGACGAGACCTTCGGACAAAGTTTCTACCGGGCCATGGCGGTACTGGTGGCCGCATCGCCCTGCGCCCTGGCCATCTCCACCCCGAGTGCCGTCCTCGCCGGGGTCGCCCGGGCGGCCCAGAAGGGCGTGCTCGTCAAGGGCGGCCGCCCCCTCGAAGACCTCGGAGGGCTCAGCGCCATCGCGTTCGACAAAACCGGTACCCTCACCGAGGGCAAGCCCCGCCTGACCACCGTGCTGCCGGCCGAAGGCGTTTCCCGGCGCGAGCTGCTCGCCACCGCCGTGGCCGTGGAGGAGCTCAGCGACCACCCACTGGCCACGGCTATTGTCGAAGGGGGAATGAAAGAGCTCGACACCATAGAGAGGAAAGCGACCGGCTTGGAAGCCCTCACGGCCCGGGGCATCCGGGCGGAGTACAACGGCCAAACCGTCCATATCGGCAACCGGCGCCTGCTGCGCGAGGTGACCGGCCAGGACGTGCCCGAAGCTATTAACAGCCAAATGACCGAACTGGAAACCACCGGTCATACCGCCATGATCGTCTACGCCGGCGACCACTACCTGGGCGTGATTTCAGTGATGGACGTGGCCCGCGATACCGCCAAACCAACCCTGTCGGCCCTGCGTGAACTGGGCATCAAACGCATGATCATGCTCACCGGCGACAACCAGCGAGTAGCGGATGCCGTAGCCCAGGATATTGGCATCACCGACCCCCTAGGCAGCCTTCTGCCCGAGGACAAGGTCGCCGCCATAAAGCGCCTCAAGCAGGAGGAGGGCCGCGTGGCGATGATCGGCGACGGCGTCAACGATGCGCCCGCCATGGCCAGCAGTACGGTGGGCGTGGCCATGGGGGCCGCCGGCTCCGACGTAGCCCTGGAAACGGCCGACGTGGCCCTCATGGCCGACCGCCTCGACAACCTGCCTTTCGCTATCGGCCTTAGTCGCGCCGCCCGCCGCATCATCCGCCAGAACCTGTGGATCAGCCTGGGGGTAGTGGCTATCCTGGTTCCCCTTACGCTACTCGGTATTGCTAACCTGGGGCCGGCGGTGATCGCCCATGAGGGATCTACTATGGTGGTGGTGCTGAATGCGCTGCGGTTGCTGGCGTATAAGTAGGGTTGCTGGCCTGCGGCGCGGTCAAGGGTTTACCACAAAGGACGCAGATGGGCGCAAAGTTTTCGCGGAGGTAGTGATGGTGCCTGGCCTGCGGCCTTTTCTTTTGTTTTACACAGATTCTCACAGATTGGATGCACAGATTCTCACAGATTTGCGGCGGTGCCGCATGGACAGGCCACCGGCCCGTCAAGAATCCGTGAAATCCCGAAGCACTGCGGGACAATCCGTGCTAATCTGTGTGCTAGCGAAGCGATCCGTGGGACGCAGGCCATCTGTGTGAAACCAGAGCCGCTAGCAAACAATTCACGCTAAGCAACCTTCAATATAGTAATATTGCTATATTGCGAATCATTACCGACTCCTTTATCCCTCTACCCATGAAATTATCTGACCTGAAATCCTTCCTCGGCCAACGGGAAAACTTTACCATCACCCTACCCGACGGCACCCTGGTCCCCAGCCACTTCCACGTCACCGAAGTGGGTGAGGTAACCAAAAACTTCATCGACTGCGGCGGCACCCGCCGAATGGAGCGCGTAGCCAGCCTGCAACTCTGGAGCGCCGGCGACTACGGCCACCGCCTGGCGCCCGGCAAGCTCATCGGCATCATTGAAACCGGTGAGCGGGAACTCGGGATGGGCAACCTGGAGATCGAAGTCGAGTACCAGGGAGCGTCCACCATTGAGAAGTTTGGCCTGGAAGTATCCGGCGACACACTACAGCTCACCACCAAGCTCACGGACTGCCTCGCCAAGGACAAGTGCGGCGTCCCCCCCGCCAAGAAGACCATCTCCCTCGGTACCTTTACCGCCAAAACCGCCAGCTCCTGCACCCCGGGAAGCGGCTGCTGCTAGACCATGGGCGTCACCAAAACCGAGGCTTACACCGAGCGTCAACTCCGCCGGGCCAACCTCTGCAAGGCCCTCGGCCACCCGGCCCGCATCGCGATCCTCGAGCACCTGCTGGCGGCCGATTGTTGCATCTGCCAGGACCTGACAGGGGTTATCGACCTTTCTCAGCCCACCCTTTCCCGTCACCTGCTGGTATTGCGGGAGGCCGGACTCATCTGCGGAACGGTCAAGGGCAACAGCCGCAGCTACTGCATCGGCCGGGAGCGGTGGGAAATCGCCCGGAAAGAGATGAGCAGCTTCTTTGGTGAACTGTCGGCCTGCAAATAGACGCACAGGGGGGGCAACCTCCGCACCCCTCCGCGCCAGCCTCTACTTACCTCTCCGCAAAACGAAACACCCAATTAAATTGTATCCAATTCGTTAGCTTAGGACCGTGAATCGCATTCTTCCCCTCTTTCTTGCCCTGATCATGCTCGTCGGCTCCGTCGGCGTGACGGTCAACCGGCATTTCTGCATGGGGGAACTGAAGTCGCTGACGCTCTTCGGGAAGACGGAAACCTGCGAGATGGACCGGCCCGCCCCCGCGGCCTGTCCCATGCACGCCACCGCAACCAAGAAAAAGGGTTGCTGCGACGACGAGCACGAGTTCGTCAAGTGGGACGACGACCGCCAGGCCGCCGAGTATGCTCCCCTGCCGCCATTGGCCTGGACGTTGCCGAACCCACCGGCAGCGAATTTCCCCGACGTACCCCTGCACCTGCGGGCGCGCCGGAATAAGCGCTTCGAAAATTACCGACCGCCTCCGCTGTTGATCGATGTACCGATCCACTGGCAGGTCTTCCGCTTGTAGCTCTGCTTATCACTTCATTTACCTCTGCCGCGCCGCGGCAGGGGCTGTATTCGTTGTGATAAGCCCAACTGAATGTTAGCTGCAAGTATTCGTTTTTTCCTGGAGAACAAGCTGGTCGTCTGGCTGCTGCTCCTCGGTTTTATCGGCTGGGGACTGGCGACCGCGCCCTTTGACTTCGACCTGCCCGGCCTGCCGCGCGACCCGGTGGCCGTGGACGCGATACCCGACATCGGCGAGAACCAGCAGATCGTCTTTACGCCCTGGCCGGGACAGTCGCCGCAGGACGTGGAAGACCAGGTCACCTACCCCCTCACTTCGGCCCTGCTCGGCATTCCCGGCGTGCGCAGCGTACGCTCGACGTCCATGTTCGGCTACTCGAGCATCTACCTGATCTTCGAGGAAGACGTGGAGTTCTACTGGTCGCGCAGCCGCATCCTTGAGAAGCTCAACAGCCTGCCGGCGGGCATTCTCCCGGAGGCTGCGGTACCCGCACTGGGTCCCGACGCCACCGCGCTCGGACAGGTCTACCAGTATACCCTCGAGGGTCGCACCCCCGAGGGCGAGCCCGTGGGTGGCTGGGATCCAGACGAGTTGCGCTCTATCCAGGATTACTACGTGCGCTACGGCCTCAGCGGCGCGGCCGGCGTAAGCGAGGTAGCCAGCATCGGAGGCTTCGTGAAGGAATACCAGGTGGACGTGGACCCGGAGCGGATGCGCGTCTACGGCATCACCCTCGACCAGGTGATGCAGGCCGTACGGAGCAGCAACCAGTCGGTCGGTGCCGCTACCCTGGAAATCAACCGCGCCGAGTACTTCGTGCGCGGCGTCGGCTACATCGAGAACCTGGAGGATCTGGGTTCCGCGGTCGTATCCGAGGTCGACAACGTGCCGGTGCGCCTTTCGGACATCGCCCGCGTCAACGTAGGCCCCGCCGAGCGCCGCGGCCTGCTGGACAAGTCTGGCGCGGAGGCGGTGGGCGGCATCGTCGTGGCCCGCTACGGCGCCAATCCCCTCGAGGTGATCGACAACGTCAAGGCCAAGATCGCCGAGCTGCAGCCCGGGCTACCGCGCCGGGAGCTGGAGGACGGGACCATCAGCCAGGTGACCATCGTACCCTTCTACGACCGCAGCGGGCTCATCCGCGAGACTCTCGGCACGCTGGAGGAGGCCCTAACGCTGGAGATCGTCATCACGGCCATCGTGGTCATCCTGCTGCTGTTCAACCTGCGGTCCTCCCTGTTAGTGGCGGGCCTGCTGCCCGTGGGAGTCCTGATGTGCTTTATCGCCATGCGCTACTTCGGGGTGGACGCCAACATCGTGGCCCTGTCGGGTATCGCGATCGCCATCGGTACCATGGTCGATATGGGCATCGTGCTCACCGAGAGCATGGTCTATCGCCTCGACAACGCGCCGCCCGGCGAGAGTAAACGCGAGAGCATCTACGAAGCGACGGTGGAGGTGGCCTCGGCGGTCATTACGGCGGTGGCGACGACGATCATCAGCTTCCTGCCGGTCTTCACCATGGAGGCGGCGGAGGGCAAGCTGTTCCGGCCGCTGGCCTTCACCAAGACCTTCGCCCTGGTGGCGGCCATCTTCGTGAGCATCGCCTTCATCCCGGCGCTGGCGCACCAGCTGTTCGGGTTGCGGCGGGGCGCGGGTGCCAGGCCCCTCCTCAAGCACGGGTTCAACGTGGTTCTGGCCCTGGTGCTGGCCTGGTTACTCGCCGGGCTCTGGCGGCCCCTGGGCGTCGAGGCGAGCCAGTTGCTAAACTTCCTGTTCATCGTCGTGGTGGCCGGGGGCTTCCTGGGACTATTCTGGGCGGTGATCTACTGGTACGAAAACATCCTCCGGTTCCTGCTGCGGGTAAAGTTGCTTTTCCTGCTGTTCGTCACGCTGATCGTCATCGCCGGCGTGGGCGTGTACCGCAACATCGGTCAGGAATTCATGCCGGCCCTCGGGGAGGGGGCCTTCCTGCTGATGCCGACCGCCATGCCGCACGCGGGCGTCGCCGAGAACCGGGAGAACCTGCGGCTGATGGACATGGCCGTGACGAGTATCCCCGAGGTAGCGTCGGTGGTGGGCAAGGCCGGTCGGGCCAACAGCGCCCTGGATCCCGCACCGCTGTCGATGTACGAGAACATCGTGCAGTACAAAAGCGAGTACCAGACCGACGCCGACGGGCACCGGCTGCGCTTCCGGGTCGACGGGGAGGGCAACTTCGTGCGGCGGTCCGAGGACGGGGACCTCATCCCCGACCCCGACGGGCAATACTACCGGCAGTGGCGCGACCACATTCACAGCCCCGACGACATCTGGGACGAGATCATCGCCGCCGTCAACCTGCCGGGCGTGACCTCCGCCCCCAAGCTGCAACCCATCGAGACGCGCCTGGTGATGCTGCAGACGGGTATGCGCGCGCCCATGGGCATCAAGGTGCGCGGTACCGACCTGCGGCAGATCGAGGCCTTCGGGCTGGAGCTCGAGCGGGAGCTGAAGAACGTGGAGGGCGTAAAGGACGCCGCCGTGTACGCCGACCGCATTGTCGGCAAGCCCTACCTCTTGCTGGAGGTGAAGCGCGACGCCATCGCCCGCTACGGTCTCTCGGTAGGCGCCGTACAGCAGCAGATCATGGCCACCGTGGGCGGTATGCTGATGACCACCACCGTTGAGGGGCGGGAGCGGTACGCGGTGCGGCTACGCTACCCCCGTGAACTGCGCGACGACCCTGAGAGCATCCGCCGCATCCTGGTGCCGGCGGGCGACGGGCGGCAAATCCCGCTGGGCGAGCTGGTCGACGTCGGCTACGAGCAGGGGCCGCAGATGATCAAGAGCGAGGACGGCTTCCTGGTGGGCTACGTGCTCTTCGACCGCCTGGAGGGCTACGCCGAGGTGGAGGTGGTCAACAACGCCCAGAACTACCTCGCCAGCCTCACCCGCACCGGCGAGCTCGACATCCCCGGGGGCATCAGCTACTACTTCGCCGGCAACTACGAGCAGCAGGTGCGGGCCGACGCGCGACTGAAATTAGTGCTACCGATCGCCCTGGGACTGATCTTCCTGATCCTGTACTTCCAGTTCCGTTCGGTGACCACGGCGTTGATGGTCTTCAGCGGGGTATTCGTGGCCTTCTCGGGCGGCTTCCTGCTGCTGGGCGCCTACGCCGAGCCGGGCTTTCTGGACTTCAGTTTCTTCGGCGCCAACCTCCGGGACCTCTTCCAGATGCGCACCATCAACCTGAGCGTGGCGGTGTGGGTCGGCTTTCTGGCCCTCTTTGGCATTGCCACCGACGACGGGGTGCTGGTGGCCACCTTCCTCCGCGACAGCTTTGAGCGCAACGAGCCCACTTCGGTACCGGAGATCCGCGACGCGGTCGTGGAAGGCGGCGTACGGCGTGTCCGCCCGGCGATGATGACCACGGCGACCACCATTCTGGCGCTGTTGCCCGTCCTGACCGCCACCGGGCGTGGAGCCGATATCATGCTTCCCATGGCCATCCCGAGCTTCGGCGGCATGCTGCTGCAGGTGGTGACCATGTTTACCGTGCCGGTACTGTGGAGCCTGCGGGCGGAGTGGCGGCTGAAGCGAAGGAAGAGGGCGGAATTACGAAATGCGAAGTAAGAAATGCGAAGTATGAAGGTGATAACGGGAAATAGTAACGGTGCCGGGCGGGATGTTGGGCGGGCTGCTGCCGTTGAAGTTTCTAACTGCGGAGAGCGGGCTGAACTGCGGCAAAATCTGTGTGAATCCGTGGCCGAGCGAAGCACATCTGCGCGGCCGAGGGCCAAGTATGAGCAATCAGTGCCGCCGCCGGTGGGCCTGCGGCCTTATTCCGTTTCCCACAGATTCGCACAGATTGTAGGCACAGATTTGCACAGAACGGGTAGTCGGGTCCCGTACGGAGAAAATCCGTGTAAATCCGTACCTGCGCGCAGCGCATCTGTGGGCCGGAGGCCATCTGTGAGAAACCAGTGCTGCGGGTCCGAGGCCGTTGGAGGGTTTCACCGCGGAGGGTGCGGAGGGTTTCGTGGAGTGGGGACTGTGCTGCGGGCAAATCCGCGCAAATCT
Source organism: Lewinella sp. IMCC34183 (assembly GCF_003390915.1). Lineage (GTDB taxonomy): Bacteria > Bacteroidota > Bacteroidia > Chitinophagales > Saprospiraceae > Neolewinella. The sequence continues at coordinate 121,613 of NZ_QMEM01000002.1, forward strand.
GTGGCCGAGCGAAGCGAATCTGTGGGCCGAAGGCCATCTGTGAGAAACCAGTGCTGCGGGCCTGAGTCGCTTGGAGGATTTCACCGCGTAGCGTTTCGCGGAGTGGGGACTGTGCTGCGGGCAAATCTGCGTAAATCTGTGGCCGAGCGAAGCGAATCTGTGGGCCGGAGGCCATCTGTGAGAAACCAGTGCTGCGGGCCTGAGTCGCTTGGAGGATTTCACCGCGGAGGGCTTCGCGGAGATGCTACCGTATGTCACCGGTCGGGATCTCATCAAGAATCGCGTACGGGCGCACTGCTTATCCTGGTCTTGATCCTGCTGGCAAGCCCGGTGGCAAGCGCGCAATCCCTGGACAGCCTACGCAACCTGCTGCGGGAAAACAACCCCCAGCTGCTGGCGCTGGCCTTCGACTACCGCGCCGAGCTGACCACCGGTGCCCAGTTGGCCCAGCTTCCCGACCTGGAGATCATGGGCGGGGCCTCCATCCTGCCCGTCGAAACCCGACTGGGGCCGCAGATCGCCCGGGCCGGGGTAACCCAGATGCTGCCCTGGCCCGGCACGCTGGCGGCCATGTCGCGGCTGGCCGACGCCCGGGCCCGTCCCCTGCTGGAAGAGGCCGCCGCCCTGCAGCTGGAGCTGATCTTCCAGCTGGAGACCACCTACTACCGGATCGTGGAGGCCGAGGCCACCGTGGCCACGCTGCAGACCAGTCTCCGATTGTACGAGAGCCTGCGGGAGATCGCCCTGGCCCGTGTGGAAAATGCGCGCGGCAGTTCGGTGGAGGTCCTACGAAGCGAAATGGAAACCAACGCAACCCTCCGGCGCATCGAGGCCCTGCGCGCCGAGCAGGCACTGGCGTGGACGGAGATCGAGGAGCTAGTGGCCACCGCCCTGCCCCGGGTGCTGGTCGTGCCGGAGCTCCGTGCCCTTCCCCCGTTGCCCGCAGATTCGCTGTTTACCGACCATCCGCTCGTCCGGATCTTCCGGCTGCGGGAGGAAATTTCGCGGCAGTCGCTGGAGATGAACGACCTCGAGGCCCGTCCGGACTTCGGCGTGGGGGTGGACTACATCGTCACCGGCCCGCGGACCGATATGGAGCCGGAGGGCAACGGTCGCGATGCCATTCTACCGAGGGTAATGGTGCGCGTACCCCTTTCCAAAGGTAAGTACGACGCCCGCCGGCAGGAGGAAGCCGTGCGTCTGGAAGCGATCGCCGCCCGCCGCCGGGGGGTGGTCAACCAGCTCCGGGCGGCCCTCGAGCGGGCGGTGATCGCGGCCGCGGACGCGGACGCCCGCATAGCGTTCCTCGATCGGCAGGTCGAGCTGACCGGGGCCGCCCTCGACATTGCCCGCAGTGAGTACGCCAATTCCCGCCGCCCCTTTGACGAGGTCCTACGCCTGCAGGACGAATTGGTCGGGTACCGGATCGAGGCCCTCGCCGCACAAACCACCCTGTTCATCCAGGTCGCTACGGCGGACCGCTACCTGCCCCGCCGCTAACCTAAACCAACCATGAAGACGCAAACAATTCTCTACCTGCTTTTCGCGCTGCTGATCGGCCTCTTCGGCGGATACCTGCTCTTCGGGCGGGGGGACGCCGCCGAGGAGCACGACCACGCTGCCACGGACGCGAATACGACGCAGGGCGCCGAAGTATACACCTGCTCGATGCACCCGCAAATTCAGCGCGACGAACCCGGTGACTGTCCGATCTGCGGCATGGACCTCATACCGGTGGGCGCGGCCGCCGCCGCCGATCCGGCCCTGCTGACCATGACCGAGGCGGCCGTAGCCATGGCCCGGGTACGCACCACCACGGTGGGTGTGACGGCATCCTCCGCTGGTGGGACGGCGTCCGGAGGCGCCCTGACCCTCACGGGTCGCCTGGCCGCCGACGAGCGCACGGCGGCGGTGGAATCCGTCGACTTCGGCGGTCGCCTGGAGCAGCTGTTCATCACCTTTGCGGGGGAGGAAGTCCGGGCCGGGCAACGCATCGCCACCATCTACTCCCCCGAACTGGTCGTCGCGCAGGAGGAGCTCCTGGAAGCCCTTCGCCTGCAAACCCTCTCGCCCGACTTGCTCACCGCCGCCCGCAACAAACTGCGGAACCTGGAAATCAGCGACGAGCGGATCGCTGAATTAGAAGCGTCGGGGGAGGTGATCACCAACTTTCCGGTATTCGCCGACCGAGGCGGCACGGTACGCGAGGTACGCGCCCGGGTGGGCGACTACGTGAGCGCCGGGGCCGCATTATACACCCTGACCGACCTCAACCGGCTGTGGGCCCTCTTCGACGCCTACGAGCGGGACCTTGGCGCCATCGACGTCGGTGACCCCGTTGCCTTTACGGTAGCATCGCTGCCGGGACAGACCTTCCAGGCGCGGGTGGCGTTTATCGATCCGGTGATCGATCCGGCTACCCGGACCGCAGCGGTGCGGGCGGAGGTAGTGAACCGGCGGGGGCGCCTCAAGCCGGAGATGTTCGTCACCGGGCAACTGGAGACCTCCGCCCGGGGCGGATCGCCGACCGCGGACGCGGAGCTCACCGTGCCCCGCACCGCCGTGCTCTGGACGGGCGAGCGCTCGGTGGTGTACGTGGAGGTGGCCGACACGGAGGTGCCGACCTACGAATTCCGCGAGGTGGAGCTCGGCGATGCGGTGGGCGACGGGTACCGGGTCGTCTCCGGCCTCAGTCCCGGGGAACGGGTCGTCACCAACGGTGCCTTCAGCGTGGATGCCGCGGCCCAGCTCCGCAACCAGCTAAGCATGATGAACCGCGACGTGGTGGTGCAGGGGGCAGCCAGAGCCGCCGCACCGGGAGCCGGAGGTCCGACCCCCGCCTACCGGGAAGGTACTCCGGAAGCCTTCCGCGATCAGCTGACCGCCGTGGCCGATGCCTACCTGTCGCTCAAGGATCGCATGGTCGCTTCCGAGACCGCCGGTGCCGCGGTACTAAACCCCCTGCGCGAGGCGATCGGGGCCGTGGATATGGCGCTGCTGCGGGGCGACGCCCACGGCTACTGGATGGACCAACTGAGTGCGATGAACGAGCACCTCGAACAGCTGGCCGCCGCCGTCGACGTCGACGGACAACGCCGACAATTTGGCTATTTCTCGCGGGCACTGATCAACGCGCTGACCGCCTTCGGCTCGGGGGAGCAGCTGTACCTACAGCACTGCCCGATGGCCTACGACAACCAGGGGGGAGACTGGATTAGCCAAACGGCCGAGATCCGCAACCCCTTCTTCGGAGATGCCATGCTGACGTGCGGGTCGACTACGGACACTCTTGCGCCCCGGTAAACAAGAAATTATGCCTAATTTAACTACGTTCTACATTGATAATATGGTCTGCGACCGCTGCAAGCACGCGGTCCGCCAAACCGCGGCTCACCTCGGATGGCGGATCAAGCGCCTCGAGTTGGGGGAAATGACCGCATGGCCGCCCAACGGGGAGCGGGACCACCCACGCCTCAGGGGGCAACTCGAAGGCCTGGGCTTTCGCGTGCGGACGGACGCGGGGGGCGTGGTAGCGCGGATCAAGGGGCTGATCGTCGATTATGTGTATGACGACCTGGCCAAGTCGGAGACTACCCTGTCGCAGCTCATCATCGCCGATATCGGGCAGAGCTACCCCCACCTCAGTCGCTTGTTCCGGCGCGAGGAGGGGCGGACCATCGCCGACTACTACCTGGCCCAGCGTATGGAGCGCGCCCGCAAGCTGCTGGCCACGACCGACGAGCGGGTGTCGACCATCGCCTATCGCCTGCACTACGGAACCGCCGGGCGGTTTGCCGCCGTGTTCCGCGAGATCATGGGCTGCTCGCCGACCGAATACCGGCAACACGGCACGTATACGCCGCGCCCCCTGGACAGCCTGTGACCGCAAAATGTGAACAGGCATAGCAAAAAGTGAGTAAGCCAGATGCCGGGTTTACCGGTTATTACGGTACAACTACCGCATATGAAGCCGCTAACCTTTGCTACGCTACTGACGCTGTCCCTCGCAACCCTCTCCTGTGGGAGCGGCGACGCCACCGAAAATGCGACCGAGGTCGGGATAGAAACCCCGGCACAGCACCGGGAGTCCGAGGCCGCTGCCATTGACATCGCCGACGCCGAATTCACCGATCCGCTGGTGGACAAGGTGTTTCAGAACTACCTCAACCTGCGCAGCGCCCTCGTCAACTCCGACAGCGGCGAGGCGGCTACCGCTGCCGGCAACCTGGCCGAAACCTTCGGGAGCGACCGCCGGGAACTGAAGCAACTGGCCCGGCAAATCGCCGACACCGACGACCTGGCCCGGCAGCGGGAGCACTTCAGTGCGCTGACCGGACAACTGGGAGACCTGATCAGGGAGCAGTTGAGTGCTGGTACCATCTACCGTATGCACTGCCCGATGGCCTTTGACGGGGAAGGGGCCGACTGGTACTCCGAGGTGAGCGAAATCCGCAACCCCTACTTCGGAGATAAAATGCTGACCTGCGGCAAGGTGGAGGAGGAGATCGGCGGCTGAGCCAGGTCCGCCTTCGTTTACGGATCTGCCCGGCACCCGCGGCCGCGCCAAACTGAATCGCACTATGAACCCCTACCTGAAATTCGGCCTGATGATGGCCAGCTCCTTCGTCATCATGTACGCCGTCATGTTCCTCAACGTCGACGTGTTCGACCACGTGATGCTGAGCCCCACCCGCACCTACATGACCTTCCTGATGATCGCGCCGATGGCCATCGTCATGATGGGCTTCATGTGGCATATGTACAAGAACAAAGCTTATAACTACGCGATCCTGGGCGTGGCGGTAGTAACCTTCGTGCTTTGCTACGTCGGATTGCGGCAGCAGATCCTGGTGAGCGACGTGCAGTGGATGAAGGCCATGATCCCGCACCACTCCTCCGCGATCATGGTCAGCCAGAAGGCGCACCTGAAAGATCCCGAAGCCATCAAGCTGGCCGAAGAAATCATCGAAGCCCAGGAAAAGGAGATCGCCGAAATGAAGCGCATGATCTACCGCCTGGAAAACCAAGAGTGACTCGCAACCCGCAACCCGCAACCCGCAACCCGCAACCTAAAAAGACAACAACCATGAGTGCCCCCCTTAACGTAAACTACCTAGACTGCATCCAGGCCTGCCAGAAGTGCCTCCTCGACTGCAAAGTGTGCCTGACCAAGATGGCCGGCATGGAAAGCATGAACGACTGCCCCTGGTGCTGCATCCAGTGCATCGAGGTGCTGGAAGCCAGCATCGGACTGATGGCCGCCGACAGCAAATTCGCCGCCGAGCACTGCGCGCTGTGCGCCAAGGTGTGCGACTACTGTGCTGAACAGTGCGCCGAGCACGACCACGACCACTGCCAGCGCTGCGCCGAGAGCTGCCGTGAGTGCGCCGAGGAGTGCCGCAAGATGGCCGCCTGATCCCCACCCCGTTAACCTAACCCAATCGCCCCGTGGGAATCTTCCCCCGCCAACTTCTCGGATTGGCCCTGTCGCTGCTGTCGCTCACCCTCGTGGCACAGTCCCGCAAGGGTACCCTGGACCTGATACCCGGACAAACGATCCCGGGCTTCGACGGGCAGGTCGTGAGCTACTACCTGTCGGTGGCCGATACGGTGGTCAACTTCACGGGCAAACCCACGCGCGCACTGGCTACCAACGGGCAGATTCCCGCCCCGGTACTACGCTTCACGGAGGGCGATTCCGCGCGGCTTTACGTGACCAACCGCACCGAAGGAACCGTATCCTTCCACTGGCACGGCCTGCTTTTGCCTAACAAGTACGACGGGGTACCGCTACTGAATACCACGCTGATCGAGCCGGGGGACACCTACGTGGCTTCCTTCCCCATCGTGCAGCACGGAACGTACTGGTACCACTCGCACACGGAGCTGCAGGAGCAGAAGGGGCTGTACGGCCCCATCGTGATCCAACCCCGTAGCGGGGCGGTGGCGGATAAGGAGAAGGTGGTGGTGCTCTCGGACTTTACCGAGCAACGGCCCCACGAGGTGCTGCGGCAGATCAAGCGGCACACCGACTGGTTCGCCATCAAGCGGGATGCCCTGCAGAGCTACGCAAGGGCGTTGGCGTCGGGCAACCTGGGTAAGCAACTCTGGCTCGAGTGGAACCGGATGCCGGGCATGGACCTCGCCGACGTCTACTACGATGCCTTCCTGGCCAACGGTCGGCTGGCCGACGACTATGCCGACTTGGCCGCCGGGGAAACCCTGCGGCTGCGGGTCGTAAACGGCTCGGCCAGCTCGCACTTCTGGCTGCAGTTCGCCGGTGGGAAGATGAAGATCGTGGGCGCGGACGGACTCGAAGTAGTACCCACCGAAGTGGATAAGCTGCTCATCGCCACCGCGGAAACCTACGACATCGAGGTCACCCTGCCCGCCGACGGCCGCTACGAATTCCGCGCCACCTCGTGGGACCGCTACAAGCACACCTCGGTGTGGCTGGGCAGCGGTACCGAGCACCCGGCTCCCGAACTGCCGCCGGTAGACTACTACGCCCTCACCCAGGAAATGCAGGACATGATGGACGGCATGCCGGGCATGCAGATGGGCAAGGCCCCGTCGAACGTGCCGGAGGCCGAGCTGTACCCCGCCGGGCAGGCGCCCACCAACGCGGCCATTCAGATGCAGTCTATGATGGACATGGGCATGTCCATGGAAGGCATGAACCACGACGGGATGGACCACGGGGCAATGAAGCAGGAAACTATGGACCACGAAGCCATGAAGCAGGGAAATATGGACCACGAGGGGATGGACCACGAGGGGATGGACCACGAGGGCATGGACCATTCCGGTATGGACCACGAAGCCATGGGGCACGATATGCCGGGTATGCAGTCGGACACCGCCACGGACGGTAAGACCTACCGGGCCGCCGAGGAGGACGGCAAGCAGATGGATACGGCAGCGATGCCCGGCATGGGTACGGAGCAGCCGATGGGCGTGATGATGACCGGCTACTACGAGCTGCAGCAGGAGTACCCGCAGGAGACCATCTTCGACTACAATATGCTGCGGTCGCCAGTAGCCACCGAGCTGCCCGACGACCGGCCGGTGCGCGTGGTGCACCTCTACCTGGGTGGTAATATGCTGCGCTACGTGTGGATGATCAACAACAAGCCGCTCTCGGCGGCGGACAAGATCATGGTGGAGCGCGGAGAGAACGTGCGCTTCGTCTTTCACAACACGACGATGATGAGCCACCCGATGCACCTGCACGGCCACTTCTTTCGCGTGATCAACGCGGCGGGCGCCTACGCCCCGCTCAAGCACACGGTGAACGTGGCGCCCATGGAGACCACCATCATCGAGTTCGCCGCCACGGAGGACAAGGACTGGTTCTTCCACTGCCACCTGCTGTACCACATGATGTCGGGCATGGCCCGGATCATCGGTTACGGAGGCAGCTCGGACCTGCTCATCGCCGACCGGGCGGACTACGACAAGTTCGCCATGGACGACCGGCAGTACTTCGGTACTGCGACCCTCTCGGCCATGAGCAACGCATCCTGGGCCGACTTCGCCTGGTTCAACCTGAACAAGGAGTTCAGCCTGGAGGGGGGGGCGGACTACTCCGGCAACTTTGAGGTAGAGGGCAAGGCGATGCGCTACCTGGATCCGCGGCAGTACTGGTCGGCCTACGTAGGCGCCGAACTGGACGGCGAACGGGAGATGGATGCCGAGACCGGCCGGGAACAACTGCAAACCGAAGCGGTGGCCCTGGCCGGCGTACGGTACTTCCTACCAATGATGGTGTGGTCGGACCTGCGGGTGGATCACCGTGGCCGTATCGAGCTGCAGCTCGAGCGGGAAGATATACCCCTGACCAGCCGGTGGCGCGCTTCGGCCGGCGGCCGGTACAACTTCATGAATCAGCAGCTGGAGTACACCTTCGGCACCAGCTACATCCTGGGGCAGTACTGGGGCGTGGCGGCGCGATACGACAGCGACTACGGGCTGGGGGCCGGCCTGCAGATCGTTTGGTAACTTGTTCAACCCCTCAAAGACGACGCTATGAGACGCCTCCTCTTCTCCGGTATACTCGCCAGCTTGTTTCCCCTGGTGGCCGTCGGCCAGCAGTTGCAGGAATCCTCGGTGGTGAGCCCCTCGCTTTCGGAACTTCCTAACCTGCACCCCCTGGTGGTGCACGTACCGATCATGATGCTGGTACTGGCTGTGGTCACGCAGCTAGCCTCCTTCTTCGTGTGGAAGAAGCAACTCGACTGGGTGACCTTCCTCATGCTGGCGGGCGGGGTCGTAGGGGCCTTCCTTGCGGGCGAGGTCTTCCACCCCCACACCAAGGGCCTCACCGATGCAGCCCAGCAAACCATGAAGCTCCACGATACCTGGGCCGACTATACCATCTGGAGCAGCGTCGTCGCGTTGGTGCTGAAGGGGCTCAGCCTTTTCGTCCTTGCGGGTAAGCGCTGGCTGGAGATCGTGACCACGCTGGTCCTCGCCTTCTCGGCCGTGGCCGTGTCGATCACCGGCCACTACGGCGGCACCCTGGTCTACATCCACGGGGTGGGCGTGCAGGGGAATTACGTCGAAGCCGAACACCAAAAATGACCACTATGAAAGACTGCTGCCGACCCGACCAAAAGCCCGGCCCCGTTAAGCGGGTACTCAACAAGCTCACCACGATCATCCTTGCCGCGCTGGCGATAGCGGCGCTGCTGGCGGTCCTGTTCTAACCAACCTATTATGAAAACCTACCTCTTCAAGACCAACATCAACTGCGGCAACTGCCTGCGCAGCGTGACCCCCTTCCTGAACGAGAACGAGCACATCAAGAGCTGGCAGGTCGACCTGGATAGCGACGACCGTATCCTAAGCGTAGAGGGCGACGACAAACTGACGGCCCACGACGTGACGGTAAGCGTGGACGAAGCTGGATTTGACGCCCGGGAGATCGAGCGGGCCTGAACCTGACGCACATCCGATGTGTGGCACATCCGATGTGCGTCTGCAAACCCTAACGCATGAATACGTTTCTTTCCCAGTGGGGCGAAGCCGCCTACACCTCCGTCGGTTTTTTTTGGATGGCCCTGTGGGCCTTTGCCTTCGGTTACCTCGTCAGTAGTATGATCCAGGTGCTGGTGACGCAGGAGCGTATGCAGCGGGCCATGGGTGGAGAGGGTGCCCGGCAGGTCGGGCTGGCCGCCTTATTCGGCTTCATCAGTTCCTCCTGCAGCTTCGCGGCGCTGGCCACGACCAAGTCCCTGTTCAAGAAAGGCGCCGGCTTCGTACCCTCCATTGCCTTCCTCCTGGCGAGCACCAACCTGGTGATCGAGCTGGGGGTGGTGATCGCGGTCTTCCTCACCTGGCAATTCGTGGTGGGTGAGTACGTCGGTGGCCTGTTGCTGATCGGCTCGGCGTGGTTGTTCATCCGACTTACCCGGCCTAAAGCACTGATTGAGGAAGCCCGCGACCGCCTCGGCGGCCAGGACGAAGATACCGACAAGGACCTCCCCAACTGGAAGGAGCGGCTGGTCGAGTACGACGCCTGGAAAAAGATCGGCAAGCGCTACCGCATGGAGTGGGGGATGGTGTGGAAGGACGTCACCGTAGGCTTCACGATCGCCGGTATCGTGGCGGTGTTCATCCCCACCGGCTTTTACGAAACGCTGTTCATCGGCACCGGCGGGGACGGCGGCTACACCTTCCTACAGATCCTGGAGCACACCCTCGTCGGGCCGGTGATGGCCTTCATCACCTTCATCGGCAGTATGGGCAACATTCCGCTGGCGGCGGTCCTGTTCGACAACGGCGTGAGCTTTGCCGGCGTGATGGCCTTCATCTTCAGCGACCTGGTCGTTTTTCCCGTGCTGCGCATTAATGCGAAGTACTACGGGTGGAAAATGGCCCTGTATATCCTGCTGACGCTCTTCGTTTCGCTGGTGGCCACTACCCTGGCCCTCCACTACGGCTTTTCGCTGGCGGGTCTGCTGCCGCAAGGGGCCGGCCAGGGCGGCGGCATCACCGACCAGCAGTTCTTCAAGCTCGACTACTCCTTCTGGCTCAACGTGGCCTTCGTGGTCGGTTCCGGCGTCCTTTACTGGCTCAGCACGAAAAAGATCAGCGACGACAGCCTGAAAGGCATGCACGAAATGCCCGACAAGGGTTGGGTAGAAACGGTGCTCTTCTGGCTGGCCATGGTCAGCTACGCCTGGTTGCTGGGGGGGCTGGCGATCAAGTTTTTCGGGTAGCCCTGGCCTACGCCAGCCCCCCGCACATCCGATGTGCACCACATCCGATGTCGGGGGCGACGGCGCGCGGGTGCCGGGATTTCCCAGCAATTCGGTCGTTTTCCGGCTACCACATCGGATGTGCGCCGGCGGATCAGGCGGTTTTTAGGCCAGCGTCCTTGCCACATCGGATGTGCAGCACATCCGATGTACACACGCAATCGGCGGCAGCCTACACCCTAATCGTGTTATCTACCGGACCCGACCGCCACGTATCGCTCAGGTACACCCGGATCAGCACCATCAGGCAGACCAGCCCCACGAAGAAGCCCGCCAGCACGTCCGTAAACCAGTGCGCCCCGAGGTATACCCGCGAAAACGGTACCGCCAGCAAAAGGGCAAGACTGAACAGCCCTATCGTCCACCGCAGGGCGTCGGCCTTCCAGTTCATGCGGGCCATCAAAAAGACCAGGAAGCCAAAGAAGGTCACGTAAAAGGTAACGTGGCCGCTCGGAAAGCTCTGAAACTTGGCATTCGTCACTACCTCGACCAGGTCCGCGGTGGGGCGGGGCCGGTTGACGGCGATCTTCAGGCCGTAGACCACTATTCCGGACAGTAACGTCAGCAAGGTGAAGCCCGCCTCCCGCCGCGCGTGGATCAGGTACAGGATAAAAGCCGCTCCACCGACCGCGATCCCCGGCATATAGCCGTCTCCGAACCAGCTGGTGGCCTTCATCAGGGCGTTGAGGATCGGGTTACGGTGCTCCTGCAATTCCTCGGAGAAGTGGACGTCAACGTACGTCACCCCCATCAGCTGTACGAAAATGGTCAGCAACAGGAATCCGACCAGCAGTCCGGCGATGACGTAAAACGCCAGACGCTTGTCGCGATTGAGGTAGGTATACAGCCGGCGTAGGTAATCGATCATCCCGGAAAGTACGTTTTGCCGGCGTCGCGAATCCGGTTGACGTACAGGGCTACCGCCAGCGCCAGTACCGCCGTCCCGGTGAACACCGCTACCGGACCCAGAAAGACCCAGGCCAGCCCCGCGGCCGAACTGGCGACCAGACTGGCAACGCTCTCGCCGGCACTCACCGTACCGATGGCCGTGCCCGTCTCGCGCTGGGGTACCAGATGGCTGATCCAGGCCTTGGCCACCCCCTCGGTGGCCGCCGCGTAGAGTCCGTAGGCGGCAAACAGCACCCCGAAGTGCCACCACGTCGCCGCGTAGGCCAGACCGAAGTACACCGCGGCAAAGACGAGCAGCCCACCGACGTAGACCTTGCGGGGACCGAAGCGGTCCGCCAGTCCGCCGAACGGATAGGCCAGCACGGCGTAGACCAGGTTGTAGAATACGTACCAGCCGATCAGCGCCGTATCGCTCAGGCCCGCCTCCTTGAGCATGAGCAGCAAAAACAGGTCGGAACTATTGATAAGGGCTAAGGCGATGAGCCCCCAGAAGAGGCGGCGGTAGGCGGCACCGGCGGTGCGGATGTAGCGCACGAACTCCAGCAATCCGGGGCGCCCGCCCGACTGTGGCGTGGTAGCCTGTTCCTTCAGCAGCATCGTAGCCGCCACCGCGAGTAAGCCCGGCACCGCCGAGACAATGAACAGCCAGCGGTACTCGCCCGGATATGCATAGAGGAAGGCCAGCGCGATCAGGGGACCCAGCGCCGCACCGGTGGTGTCCATGGCGCGGTGGAAGCCGAATACCCGCGCCTTCGTCTCCGGGCGGGCGGCTCCGGCCAACAGGGCGTCGCGCCCGCCCGTACGCACGCCCTTGCCCAGGCGCTCGCCGGTCCGCGCAAGGAATACCCACCAAGGAGCGGTAAAGACGGCCATGAGGGGCTTGGCGATGGCGCTGATACCGTAGCCGATCTGTACGAAAGGGAGCCGGCGCCCGGTGCGGTCCGACCACTGCCCGAAGTAGCCCTTGCTCAGTCCGGCGGTAGCCGAGGCCACCCCCTCCAGTACACCGATGCCGGCGATGGAGAAGCCGATGCTTTCCAGGTACAGCGGCATCACGGGGTACAGCATCTCGCTGGCCACGTCGGTGAGCAGGCTCACCGCGCCGAGCAGGACGACCGTCCGGGTGATGATCTTTTCGCGCATGCGCAAACAACGTTTCCGCACATCGGATGTGCGGGACATCCGATGTGCGGCGGGGACGCAAAATATCCGTCCGGCAAAGCGGTGACCGCCCCGCCGCCCTCCGTCAGAATATCAATCTACCAACTGCCTACATCATGACCACTACGTTCCTTCGCTCGCTCATTCTGCTGTCCCTGTTCGCATTGACGACCTGTCAGGAAGCCTCTCCCACCGCCCCGGGCCAGGAGACTCCGGTACAGTTCGGCGACGCACAGGTGGATAGCATCTACCACAATTACCTCGATCTCCAGCAGGCACTGGCCAACTCCGACCCCGAACAGGCCGCCGCAGCCGCCGCCCAGCTGAATGCCGGATTCAGCGCCAGCCAGGCGGAACTGCGGTACCTGGCCCGCCACATCGCGGCCAGCAACGACCTGGAGGTCCAGCGCCGGTACTTCTTCCCGATGACCGATCAGCTCGAACCCGTATTCAGCAGCCGCATGACTCAGGGCACCATCTACCGTATGCACTGCCCGGCGGCCAATAACGGGGTCGGCGCCGACTGGTACTCCGCCGTCACCCAGGTTCAAAACCCTTACCTGGGCACCGCCGCACCCGCCTGCGGCAAAGTCGTTTCCCACCTCAGGGGCCGGGGATAACCGTCCGGCAGGCGATCCCACCCAGCCGTCCGCTACAGCTCCTTACCCATCCGCCACATACCCCGGTACGCGGGGAGCATACGCGGCATCTCGAGGGTAAAAGGTGCCAGGCGGGCAAAGCCCAGCCGCTCGTAAAAGGCAAGTGCGTCGGCGGCGGAGTCCATGGCTTCGAGCCACAGGAGCTTGTCGCCCCGCTTCCGGCACTGCGCCTCCACGAATTCCAGGGCGCGGGAGCCGATGCCCCGCCCCGCTACCGCCGGGTCGAGGTAAAGGCGGTGCAATTTTGTCGCGTTCAGGGTAAGTCGGTCGGGTGCGGGTCGGCCGGCGACGCTGCGGACGATCCCTACGGGCTCGTCGTTTAACTGAATGAAGCGGTAGTCGGCATCGGGTTCGGCCAGTTCGCGGTGCACGTTTTCCGGGCTGTACTGGGCGTCGACGTACCACGCGCCACCGTCGGGCCAGAGGTAAGCGTACACCGGGGGGTAGATGCGGCGCATGAGCGCGTAGAGCGTGGGCTGCTGATCCGGCCGGACCGGCACGAAAGAGAGAGTTGAACTATCCATCGAAAGAGCTTGACTAACCGGCCCGGTCCATCCACCACATCTTGGCCTGCCACAGGGCCTTGCGGAGGAGGCTTTCCCGGTCCTCCCCGGGCTGCTCTTCGCGTAGGCGATTGGCGATTTCGACGGCCATTTCCTGTAATTCCGGCTCGCGGTCGTTGAGCTCGTCGCCGAAGTCCGCGCGGGTGATCGGCCGGGTGGAGGGATTGTCGTTCAAGGCTGGCACTGTGGGTGGGCAGCAAAGGTACGCACATCGGATGTCCCCCACATCGGATGTGCGGGACATCCGATGTGCGGTGCCTCAGTGTTCGTGCCCGAGCTCGCCCGCCATGCCCTGCGCCTGTACGTAGTAGGCGTTCTCGGTCACCAGCCGCAGGCCGGCCGGCAGGGGATCCACGAAGCGTACGGCGGTGTAGCCGTCCTCGGTCGCCCCGGGCGTGACGCGCAGGGGCGTGAAGGCGACTTCATCTCCCCCCGCGGACGGGTCGGCGGCGTAGACGTAGCTGAATTCCCCCTCCCGCACCACGGCCCCCTCGGGCAGGGCGGTAGCCGTAGCGTTGTCGAGCCAGATGCGGGCGTTGGCGAAGCGGTCCCGGATGAAGGGCGGCTCCTCCCCCACCAGGTGGGCGTGTACGCGGACGGTCTTGTTCTCGGGATTGAATTCCTTGCCGATCACGTGGACCTCGGCTTCGTAGACCTTATTGTTCAGCGAGGGAATGCGGTAGGTGACCCGCTGCCCTTCCTCTACCCGGCCGATGTCGCGCTCGAAGACGTCCAATTCCAGGTGCAGGTGCTCTTCATCGATGAGCTCCATCAGCTGCGTGCTCGGCTCCACGTACATCCCCGCGTGCAGGGCGATGGTGGTGATGTAGCCCGTCCGCGGCGCAAAGAGCGTGATCCGTTGGGTGATGCTTTCCGGCGTCAGGTCGGCCGTGCGGATGCCGAGGTACTCCAGGCGTTCCCGCAGTCCGGCCAGGGTGGCGGTGCGGGCGGCTACGCTTGATTCCAGGCGCTGGACGGTGTTGAGCACGCCGGCGGAGTCAGCGTACAGCTGTTGCTGCCGTGCCAGGTCCTGCCGCAGGTAGGTGAGTTCGGCCTGCGCCTCCAGGTACCGTTGCTGCAGGTCGATGAAGTCGGGATTCTCCAGGTAGCCCAGTACGGCACCCCGCTTAACGTAGTCGCCCTCCACGTAGTTGGCCACGTCGCGCACGAAGCCGGAGGCACGGGCGCTCACGGCGGCGTAGGCATTGGGGGGCAGGCCCAGGCTGCCGGTGGCGGTGAGGTAATCGTTGAGTTTGAGCTGCTGGGTGTCGCCGAAGGCGATGTCCATGGCGGCGATCTGCTCGGTCGACAGGTGGATGCCGCCCCCGTCGTGGTGGTCCTCGTCGACGTGCCCGTCGGCCGGGGCCGCCGCGGAGGCGTCGGGTTCGGGCGGCGCGGCGCAGGTGCCAAGGAAAGCCAGGAACAGGAGCAACAGCAGGTTCCGGCTTCCGGGCCCCGCGGGGAAATGGTTAGGCGTGGGGTTATTCATTGCGCAAGTATTGGAGCCGGAAGACGGCCAGGTTGTGGGTCAGGGTTTCGGAGAGAAGCGACTGCCGGTTTTCGGCCAGTGTACGGAGGGCATCAAGCACCTCGAGGTAGCTCAGTTCGCCGGCGCGGTAGCTCAGCCGCGCGACGCGGGCCACTTCGGCTACGGTGCCGTCACCCCGGTCGCGGTAGAAGGCGATGTTGTCCGCCGCCGCCCGGATCTCGGCGGCTAGGCCCGCCCGGTCACGAGAGTAGGCCAGCCGGGTATTTTCAAGTCGGGCTTCGGCTGCTTCCACCTCGATGCGGCGCGCCTCCACGCGCCGGCGGTTCGGGCCGGTGAAGAGCTGCAGGCTCATGCCAGCCTCGAGCCCGCTCAGGTAGCCGCCCTGGTCAAACCGCTGGGCGGAGTACCCGAGGCGGAAGGCGGGCAGGGTCTGGGCGGCGGTCACGTCAACGGCAGCCTGGCTCTCGGCCACCCGCTGGCGGGCTAGGGCAACGGCGGGGTTTCGCTCCGCGTCCGTATCGGGCAGCGGGAACGCGGTCACCGGGATAAGGGTGTCGGCGGGCAGGATTACGCTGCCCGTGAGGAGGCCCAGTTGCTCCTGCAGGCCGTCGCGCAAGATCTGGTTAGCATCGTCTTGCTGGCGTACCACCTCGCGTTCGGCCGCGATGCGCAGGGGCTCCAGGCGGCTGCCGGCACCCGCTTCGGCCCGGGAGGCGGCGATGCGGTAGTACTCCTGGTACGTGTCGAGCAACCGGAGATAATGACGGTGGAGGGCCTCGCGGTACTGCAGGCGCGCGTACAGGGTACGCAGCGACAGCCGCAGCTCGGCCGCGGTCAACTCCCGCTCGGCGAGGCTGCCGGCGACTACGGCATCCTGCACGGCGTTGGCGGCGCGGAGCGCCTCGGGGTGGTCGAAGCGCTGCACCAGGCTGAGCTGGTTGACCCGCTGGTTGTTGGCGCGGAAGAGCCCGTCGCCGTTGTAGCTGAGGTCGGTGGTTCCGGGGGCGTAGGGCAGGTCCTGTAGCGTACGTCCGCTCGCGGTGAGGCGGTCGGCGGCCCGCAGACCGGGATTGGCGGCCGAGCCTGCCTGCACCGCCTCTTCCAGGGAAAGCCGTTGCACCTGCGCCGTGGCGCCCGCGGCACAGAAGAGCAGGGGCAGCAGGACCACCAGTCCACGGGCGGTGCCCCGCCGGCGCTGCCAGCCCTCCAGCCAGCTGTAGCCGATGGGCAGGATGACCAGCGTGAGGAAGGTAGCGGTGATGAGGCCGCCGATCACCACCGTGGCCAGGGGACGCTGTACCTCTGCGCCGCCCGAATTGGACAGGGCCATCGGCAGGAGGCCGAGGGAGGCCACCGCCGCCGTCATGATGACGGGCCGCAGCCGCACGCGCGTGCCCTCGACGATGCGGGCGCGCACGTCGTCCCAGCCCTCGGCCTTGAGCTGGTTGAAGTAGCCCACCAGCACGATGCCGTTGAGTACCGCCACGCCGAAGAGGGCGATGAAGCCGATACCCGCCGAGATGCTGAAGGGCATATCGCGCAGCACCAGCGCCCATACGCCGCCGATGGCCGACAGCGGAATGGCCACGAAGATCAGCAGCGCCTGCGGGAAGCTGCCGAAGGTGAAGTAGAGCAGAATGAAGATCAGCGCCAGCGCCACGGGCACCGCCACCGCCAGGCGGGCGGAGGCGGCCTGCAGGTTCTCGAACTGCCCGCCGTAGGTGAGGTAGTAGCCGGCCGGAAGGTCCAGGTTGGCGTCGAGGGTACGCTGGATGTCTTCGACCAGGGTTTCCACGTCGGTATCGCCGACGTTGACGCCGATGACGGTGCGCCGGTTGGTGTTCTCGCGGCTGATCTGCATGGGGGCGTCCTTCAGCTGTACGGAGGCTACTTCGCGCAGGGGTACCTGCCCACCGCCGGGCAGCGGGATGTAGAGGTTGGCAACGTCGTCGATGCCGGTACGCTCGTCGGTGCCCAGGCGCACGGTGAGGTCGAAGCGCCGCTCGTTCTCGTAGATGGTGCCCGCCGACGCCCCGGCAAAGGCCGCCCCCACGACGCGGTTGACGTCGCGGACCTGCAGGCCGTACTGGGCGAGCTTACCGTAGTCGAAGTCGACCACGATCTGCGGCATGCCGGTCGTCTGCTCCACCGTGACGGTGCTGGCGCCGGGCAGGGCGGAAATGAGGGCCTGGGCGTCGCGTGCCTTGCGGTAGGCGAGGTCGAGGTCGGGGCCGTAGAGCTTGACGGCGATGTCGGCCTTGGTGCCGGTCATCAGCTCGTTGAAGCGCAGCTGGATGGGCTGGGAAAACTCCAGTCCCAGGCCGGGGAAGATCCGCAGCGCCTCCTCGATCGCCTCGAACATCCCCTGACGGTCGCTGGCGGTCTCCCATTCGTCGCGCGGCTGCATCACGAAGGTGTAATCGCCGGTCTCCACGGGCATCGGGTCGGTAGGGATCTCAGCCGAGCCGATGGAGGTGACCACGTCCATCACTTCGGGAATCTTTTCCAGGATACGACGCTGCACCTTCTCGGTCATGTCGACGCTCTCGGCCAGGGACGTGCCCGGCGGCATGATCTGCTGCATGGCCAGGTCGCCCTCCTCGAGGGTGGGGATGAACTCGCCGCCCAGGCGAGTGAATTGCCACCAGCTGAGCAGAAAGAGCGCGGCGGTGGCCACCACGAAAACGGCCTTGAAGCGCAGGGCTGTCCGCAGCAGCGGCGCGTAGCCCCGCTGGAAGAAGCCGATGATGCGGTCGGCGACGGTCCGCTTGCTGACCACCCGCTTACTGAGGAAGAGGGCGGAAACGGCCGGCACGTAGGTCAGGGAGAGGATGAGCGCCCCGGTGATGGCCAGCATGACGGTCTGCGCCATGGGCCGGAACATCTTTCCTTCGATACCGACCAGCGCCAGGATGGGCAGGTAGACCAGCAGGATGATGATCTCCCCGAAGGCCGCCGAACTGCGGATCTGGATGGAGGCGGTCTCGACCTCGGCGTCCATCTCCGCCGTCGTGAGGGTCTGCCCGGCCCGGCGCACGCCGAGGCGGTGGACGATGGCCTCGACGATGATCACGGCCCCGTCGACGATCAGGCCGAAGTCGATCGCGCCCAGGCTCATCAGGTTGGCGGAGATGCCGAGCACGTTCATCATGGAAATGGCGAAGAGCATCGCCAGCGGGATGACGGAGGCGACGATCAGTCCCGCCCGCCAGTTGCCCAGCAGCAGGACGAGGATGAAGATCACGATCAGGCCGCCTTCGATGAGGTTGGTCGCCACCGTGCGTACGGCGGTGGAGACCAGCTTGTCGCGCACCAGGTAGGGCTCGACGGTGACGCCTTCGGGCAGCGACTTTTGCACCTGGGCGACGCGCTCGCGCACCCGCTCGGTGACGGCGGCGGAGTTGGCGCCGCGCAGCATCATCACGCGACCACCGACGGCCTCGTGACCGTTGCGCACCAGGGCCCCGTAGCGGGGGGCGGCCCCGAAGCCCACGGTAGCGACGTCGCGCACCAGGATGGGGCGGCTGCCGCGCACGGCCACGACGATGCTGCGGACGTCTTCGAGGGTGCCGGCGATGCCGTTGGTGCGGATGTAATAGGTGCGGGGGTTCTTCTCGATGTAGGCCCCGCCGGTATTTTCGTTGCTGTTCTCGAGGGCCGCGAAGACCTCGGGGATGGTCACGTTCATGGCCTTGAGCTGAACCGGGTCAACGGCTACCTCGTACTGCTTGAGGAGGCCGCCCAGGGTATTGACCTCTACCACGCCCTCGATGCCGGAGAGCTGGCGGCTCACGATCCAGTCCTGGAGGGTACGGAGTTCCGTATCGCTGTATTCGTCCTCGTAGCCTTCTTCGACCTGCAGTACGTACTGGTAAATCTCGCCGAGGCCGGTGGAGATGGGGGCCATCTCGGGGGTGCCGAGGCCGGGGGGGATGTTCGCCTCGGCCTCGCGCAGGTGCTCGCTCACGAGCTGGCGGGCGAGGTATATGTCGGTGTCCTCCTCGAATACGACCGTCACGACCGACAGGCCGAAGCGGGAGATGGAGCGGATCTCGACCAGGTCCTGCAGGTTCTGTAGGGCCAGCTCCACGGGGGTGGTGATGAACTGCTCGACCTCCTGGGTGGCGAGGGTCGGCGAGGTCGTGATGACCTGCACCTGGTTGTTGGTGATGTCGGGGACGGCATCGATGGGGATCTGCCGGAGCGAGTAAATGCCCCAGACGATGAGGCCGAGGACGCACAGGCCGACGAGGAGCTTATTCCGAATGGAATAGCGAATAATTGCATCAAACATAGGGAAAAGCTAAGTCTAAAACCGAGTAAAGTGGACAGGGGTATCCCGTGGTTTCGCAGACTAGCTTCGGGGGGGTTGGATGTCGGACGCCGCGGCCAGGAGGGGGGTCCAGATTGGCGTACAGTCGGGGCGGGTTTGCCCGGCGGGGGGCAGCGGGAGCACGACGGGGGCGACCGGGGCGGAACCGAAAACAGTCACGACGGTACCGCAGCAGGCGCAACTACAGAGGGGGGTGCAGTCGTCGTGGTCCGCGGGGGCGTCGTTCTCGTGGTGGGCGTCACTGCCCGTCACCACGTCGTTGGCGGCCAGGTCCTGGCACGGGAACAGCGACAGAACGACAAGCAACAGGGCCATAAAAAGGGCGGGCAGGCGCATACGCAGGGAATACGCCCGGGCGGGGGGATTGGTTGAGCGGGGGATGCACATCGGATGTGCAGCACATCCGATGTCGACTCCGCGCAGCCGCGAACCTACTCCCCTACCCCGCTGTCTCCCTGAAAACCCCCGCCCATGCGTTACCTGCCCCTGCTCGCGCTGCTGTTTTGCCTTGCCTGTACGTCGGAACCGAAATCGAGCGCCCCATCTGACGACGGCACCGCCCAGGAAGCCGGTTCCCCCTACGCCGACCGGATCGAAGCGGCCTACGAACGCCTGGAAGCCGACACCGCCGGCCGGCGGGTGCTGCTCGCCATCGAGGCCCACGGTGGATTGGAAGCGTGGTACGGAAACGGCCCACTCTACTACCACTTCAATTATCAGCCCCTCGACGACGGCTCCCCCCGCAATACCCTGGCCTACAACGACTACGTGAACAGCCGTGCCGTGCACCTGCTGGCTACCGATACGACGCAGCGGTTCGGTTTTGACGGTACGGAAGCTTGGTCCACCACGGGCGAGCGGATCGACGGCATGAGCCCCCGGTTCTGGTCGCTTACGCCCTACTACTTCGTAGGCCTGCCCTTCGTACTGGCGGACGCCGGCATCATCCTGGATACCCTGTCCCCCGCCTCCCTCGATGGCACGACGTACGACATGGTCCGCGTGACCTACGAAAGCGGTACCGGCGACGCCGACGGCGATTACTACGTGCTCTACCTCAACCCGGATACCGGACAGCTGGATGCCCTACGGTACGTAGTATCCTACCCCGGCTACTTCCCAAACGGCGGCCATACGCCGGAAAAACTGATGCAACTCACCGGCAAGACCAAGGTCGACGGCGTCACCCTGCCCACCGGCTACGCCACTAACTACTGGAACGACGGCGACCCCGGTGAGCGCGTGACCGATATTCAAGTCACCGACTACGCCTTCCGGCCGGAGCTCGGCGGTGACTTCTTCGCGATGCCCGATTCCGCGCGTACCTTCAACGACTTGCCGCAGTAGCCTTTGCACATCGGATGTCCTGGACATCCGATGTGCGTGTTCCCAAAACGCCCCGTATGGATATTTTTCACCTGTTCGCCATCCTCGTCGTCTTCACGGCCGTATTTAGCTACCTGAATACCCGCTTTCTTCAGATCCCGGCTACCATCGGGCTGTTCGTGGCCGGGACCCTTTTTTCCGTGGTCGTCCTGATCGTCGGGCATTTTTACCCGGAGGTAATTGCGTACGACCGCCAGGTCTTGGAACAGATCGACTTTTCGGAATTCCTGCTCGAGGGCATCCTGAGCTTTCTGTTGTTTGCCGGCGCCATCAACCTGGATCCCGAGGAGCTAAAGGCCCAACGCGGCCCCATTCTCCTTTCCGCCTTCGGCGCCACGCTGCTGTCGGCCACGCTGGTGGGCGGGCTCACCTACTACGTGCTGCAGCTGTTGGGTACGCCGATACCCTTCCTGCACGCCCTGATCTTCGGAGCGCTTATCTCTCCGACGGACCCGGTGGCTACCCTCGGCATACTGGAGCACACCTCTATATCCGAGTCGCTCAAGACCAAGATCGCCGGCGAGAGCCTCTTCAACGACGGACTGGGCTACGTGGCCTTCCTGATCCTGACCCGGATTGCCGTGCCGGTCCCCGGGGCGGAGGAAATTACTGCCTGGTCTGTCGGTTTAATCTTCGTGCAGGAAGTGTTCGGGGCGGTGGTGCTCGGGTACCTGCTGGGGAAAATGGTGTCCTTCGCCCTTTCCACCATCGACAATTACCAGACGGAGGTGCTCATCACCCTCGCGATGGTACTCGGGGGCTACACGCTGGCTAATTCGTTGCACATCTCCGGCCCGCTGACCGTCGTGATCGGCGGCATTGCCCTCGTCCGGGGGGTCGACGACCGGCAGGCCGTTTCCGATACGACGCAGGATTACCTCGTCAAGTTCTGGGAACTCGTTGACGAGCTGCTGAACGCGGTGCTGTTCCTCCTGATCGGGCTATTCATCCTGCAGGTAGAATTCCACTGGTTCATTTTCGTAGCCGGTATCATCGCGATCCCGATCGTGGTGCTTTCCCGCTTCGTATCCCTCAAACTGCTGATCGAGTCCGTCAAGCGGCGCTTCCCCTTCGAGCGCCACGCGGCCACCATCATGACCTGGGGCGGCCTGCGCGGCGGTATCTCCATCGCGCTGGCGCTGAGCCTGGCACCGGAGATCAGCAAGGACCTGATCCTCGGCATCACCTACATCGTGGTGCTCTTCTCGATCGTGGTGCAGGGACTGACCCTGCAGGGCTTGGTGAAGAAACTGGAAGACGAAACCCACGAGACACCGGCAACCGGCGCATAAGTGGGGTAGATCGTCACGGCTGCCCGGTAATGTCAGTTGCGCGGACGCAACGAGCCGTTCGTCTCCAGCACCTTGCGGAAGAACAGTACGTGATAGGGCAGGGAGTTGCTCCAGTAGGGCCAGGAATGTCCGCCCGGGCGCTCCGAGTAGTCGTGTGGCGTGCCGTTGAATACCAGCCGCCGGTGGAGCTCGCGGTTGGGCTCGATCAGAAAATCATCCACTCCGCAGTCGAAGATCAGGGCCACGTCGTTGGCCTGCATGCTATCGGCGTAGGAGAGCACGTTCGCTTCCCGGTAGACCTCCCGGCCGCCCTCCTTCGGACCCAGTATGCGTGCGAAGGAGCGGCCCACATCCTCGGTAGCCTGCGGGGGCAAGTTCCAGCCCGCCATATCCGGATTCAGGGCACCACTCATGCTGCCGGCCGCGCAGAACAGGTCGGGGTGCCGGGCCGAGAGGTAGAGGGAGCCGTAACCGCCCATGGAGAGCCCCGTAACCACCCGGCCCTCCCGCCTCGCGATCGTCTTGTACCGCCGGTCGATGGTGCCGATCACTTCCTGGGTGATGTAGGTCTCGAACTGGCTGTCTTCCAGCACCGGGCTGTCCAGGTAGTAGCTGAACCACTCCCCTTCCGGCATCACGATGATGAGGTGATTTTCGTCAGCGAGCCGGGTCAGCATAGCCGGCTCCGGCAACTTGAGGATCCAGTCGTCGAAGTGCCCGAGCCCTCCGTGCAACAGGTAAAGGACCGGATGCGCTCCCCCCTCCGTTTTGTAGGAGTCGGGCAGGATAACGACGGCTTTGTAGTCCTTGCCCATGACGGTGCTGGGAACCTGAATGGTGTCGACCGTCGCGGCGGTAGCGGTAGCCCCAAACAGCAAAAGACAGAATAGCAAACTCGGGATACGGGGGATCATAACATCAGTTTGCAGTAAGGTATAACATTGTCTCGAAAAGAGACAATACGGATTCCCGGCCGCTCCGCTCCGCCCTATTCCGTGCCGAATAACCCCAGGTCGAAGGATAGATTTCTACGATCCTCTACCCCCTTCACCCGTACCGTGATGGTGTTCTCGCCCTTTTCCAGCTGCCCCAGCGCGTCGTCGATGCGCCGGACGGTATAGTGTCCGAAACCACCGCCGCCCACGGGCACGTCCAGCACTTCCTTTCCGTTGAGGAATACGGTGAAGTCCACGCTGCCGTTGACGTATTCGGCGTAGAGGTGGGTGGGGGTCCGGTCCGCGCGAAAGGTCCGGGTGAGGTAAAGCGTCCGTTCGGGATTCCAGCCGTTGCCCCGGGGCTGGAAGAAGTCGGCGTAGGTAGCAAAGGGACCGTTTACGGTGCGCAGGTTGGCGGTCTGCGGCAGCGTACCGCCGGTCAGTAACTGCCCATCTTCCGAGGTGGTCATTTGCCAGCGTTGCGGCGCGTGTTCCGACTTGTCCAGTAGCGACAGGCGGCGGGGCGCGGGTGCGTAGAGTTCCTCGAACAGCCTGGGAGCGGTGACGGTATCCAGCTTCAGCACCTCGCGGTCGTAGGTCATCAGGCCGTTCACTTCCCCTTCCACGTCGGTAGTCTGGGTATAGACGGCCGCGGAAAGCCCTTCGGCACGCAGCCCGGCCAGGCCCTCAATCAGGGTTTTGAACCCCCCATTGAGCTCCTCCTGGTTGGTGAAGCTCTGGTAGCCCCAGTTGCGCTTGTTCCACCAGAGGTGATCCTCGACAACCAGTCCCAATCCGCCGAACTCGCCCAGTACCGAGGCGCGGTCTTCTTCCGGAGCTTCCATGCCGGGTCCCGGATACAGGTGGGCATCGTACATATCGCCGGCGCCGCGGTCGGTCCAGCCGCTCGGGGCATCGACCAGGCGCGTGGGGTCGTAGCTCCTGGTCCAGTCGGCGATCCGCTCCGTATCGTACTGCCCCCACCCCTCGTTGAAGGGGACCCACACGACGATGCTGGGGAAATTATAGTAGGCATCGATCATCTCGCGGTACTCCCGCTCGAAGTGTATGCGGTCGGCGAAGGGCTGTTGGGCGTCGGTGGCGGCTTCGGGCGATACACCCGTCCGGTCGTTGATGTAGCCGCTGGGCATATCCTGCCACACCAGCACGCCCAGGGTATCGCAGGCGTGGTAGAAGGTAGCGGGCTCGGTCTTTACGTGCTTGCGCAGCATGTTGAAGCCCCACTTTTTGGTCATCTTGATGTCAAAGACCATCGCTTCCGGCGTCGGGGCGGTGTACAGGCCGTCCGGCCACCACCCCTGATCGAGGGGACCGAACTGGAAATAGGGCTGATCGTTGAGCAGCATGACGGTGTGGCCGTTGGCGTCCTTGCCCAGCGAAATCTTCCGCATCCCCGTGTAGCTGCCTACCGCATCTAGGGCAGTAGCCCCGTCCAGCAGCCGCACCGAGACCCCGTAGCGGTAGGGGTCTTCCGGCGACCACAGGTGTACGTCTGGCAAGGTTACCCGGCCGGCACCCAGCCGACTCCCGGCGGGGAGGTCGATATCCGTAGTTGCCACTTCGCGACCCGTGGCGTCCGTGATGGTCACCCTTGCGCTGCGGTCCGCGGTGAGCCCGGAAGTGTG
Organism: Lewinella sp. IMCC34183; assembly: GCF_003390915.1. Lineage (GTDB taxonomy): Bacteria > Bacteroidota > Bacteroidia > Chitinophagales > Saprospiraceae > Neolewinella. The sequence goes on from NZ_QMEM01000002.1 coordinate 146,248, forward strand.
GACCACTACGTCCACGGCGGAAGCATCGACATTCGGGGTGATTTTCAGATCGGTGAGGTGTTCCCGGGGAACTACCTCCGTCCAAACCGTCTGCCAGATGCCGGTGACGGGCGTGTAGAAGATGCCCCCCGGCGCGTTGACCTGTTTGCCGCGGGGTTGCAGGCCAGCGTCCGTTGGGTCCCAGACGCGCAGGCTCAGCACCTGCGTCCCCCGCCCCGTTAGAAAGGGAGTGACATCGAAACTAAAGGGTACATAGCCGCCCTCGTGCCCCCCCACCACTTCGCCGTTGAGGTAGACCGTGGCGCGGAAATCCACCGCGCCGAAGTGCAGCAGCAGCCGATCGCCGTTACCGAGGCGTGGCGCGGGAAACTCCCGGCGATACCAGAGGTACTGCTCTTCGCCGACCAGCTTTTTGACGCCGCTCAGACTAGACTCCACGGCGAACGGGACCAGTATCGTACCGTCGTAACGCCGGGGGGGAGTAGATTGGGAGAGGGGGGTGATGGCGTATTCCCATTCCCCGTTCAGGTTGGTCCACTCGCCGCGGGTCATCTGGGGGCGGGGGTACACGTCCCAGGGCTGGTCGCGGTCGACGCGGTCGGTCCAGGGGGTGGAGAGTTCGAAATCCAGTACGTCCGGCTCCTGGGCACACAGCGCGAGGGAGAACAGGACAAGGAACAGGCTAAGGGAGGTACGCATGATTAGTGGGTCGACTTGGTGTACCACCAATATAGGTACCCGCCCGTCGGGGATGCCTCCCTAGTCGCAGCCCAGGGAGCGGGTACCCTGCTGGGGGCTGAATCCGTCCTGGTCGTAGATCACCCGGCCTTCGCCCTCTTCGATCCAGGTGCCGTTGGGGTTGCCGTTGTTGTCCAGCATGAAGTTGGCAAAGTGCAGGTTGTTGATGCCTCCTTCGGTCAGCTCTCCGGAGATCACGTGCACGAGGGTCGCCTCTGTCCCGAAGTATTCACTGTCCACTTCGACAAACACCGAGAAGGAGCAGTCGTCGCCGACGATGAAACTGCCGAGGCCGCTACCCGTTTCACCGCCGTTGCGGTAGTCGACCTTGAGGGTCAGTTCCTCGCTGTCCTGGTCGGAGAAAGTGACGTAATAGTCACTGAAGTTCATACCGGGTGTATCGCCCGGGCGGTTGCTTTCCAGCAGTATGAATGCGCTGGCGAGGTAGGTTTCCTCGATGTCCGGCGGGTTGGTGCCGCCGTTGATCGGCATCCCGAGCGTCTCCATCTCATCCAGGATGCTCTGGGGTACGAGGTCGGTGATGTCGCGGGTGAGTCCGTCCTCGTTGGTCGTGGGGCCGAACTTGTCCTTTTTGCAGCCGGGCAGGGCCAGCAGTCCGATGCAAACGAAGAGGAGTGAGGGGAAATAGCGTGTAGTCATAGTGGGAGTTGTTTACTGCGACCGCTGCGGGAGCGGCGTTACCCATTTATCACTTACCCCGGTTTGGTAACCGCCGGTTTGAGGTTTTTTGTCCAGACCACATCGGATGTCCGGGACATCCGATGTCGTCGGGAGCATCACCGCAGGAAGAGCTGCTGCAGCAATACGATCGTCTTGGCATCACGTACCTCGCCCCGCTCCAGCATATTGCGGGCCCGGTCGTACGTGACCTCAAGGACCTCGATCTCTTCCTGCTCCTCGGCGAGACCGCCGCCCCGGGCCACCCGGTCCTCCGGCCGGTACCGGGCGAGAAAGAAGTGCAGTACCTCGGCGACGGAGCCGGGGGAGGTGTAGGCTTCGTATATCTTCTCCATCTCGCCTACCCGGTAGCCGGTTTCTTCCAGTACCTCCTTGCGGATGCAGGTTTCCGGGTCCAGCTCATCCAGGATACCCGCGCAGGCCTCGACCACGAACCCATCTGGATTACCGTTCACGAAGGTCGGCAGGCGGAACTGCCGGGTCAGGATCACCGTCCTGCGCTCCGGATCGTACAGAAGGATGGCGGCACCGTTGCCTCGGTCGTAGGCTTCCCGTTCCTGGCGTTCCCACTTGCCGTCGCGACGCAGGTAGTCAAAGGTGTACTTCTTCAGGGTGTACCAGTTGTCGGATAGCAGTTTCCAACTGACGTTGCGAATGCGGTCATGCATCGGCCGGGGGGATTTCGTCGAGCGAAAAGTAGACCGGCAGGCCCAGGCTACGGGCGACCTCCACGTCCTGGTCCGCTCCCCGCGAATCTCCGGGTATGCGCAGGACCGCTCCGCAACTCCGCAGCAGGCGGTGGGCTACCGGGTAGGATTCGTCGTAGACGGCGTCGCCCACTCGTTCCAACCCCGCGAGCTTCATCAGCGGCAGGGCTACCCACTCGCCGATGATGGGCACGTGACCCCGCCGGTATACGGGAAGGGCGTAGGACTGCAGGCGGTCGAGGTTCTGCCGGATCAGGCCGGGATCGTCGCTGGTCCCGCCGCGGTAGGGTCCGGATATCATGATCATCATGGTCGTATCGTTTGGACCAAAGGTCAGTCCCGCCGATTGGAAAACCCTTAATCTACCTTAAGGATTCTGCCCCGCGGCTTCCCGCCGCAGCGTGCTCAGAACTTTCGGGCTGATGCCCAGATAAGAAGCGATGTGCTTCTGGGAGACCTTCTGGTCCAGGTCGGGATACCGCTCCGTCAGGCGGCGGTACCGCTCGGCGGCCGGCAGGGAAATCGCCTCCTGCACCCGTACCTGCTCCCGGATATAGCCCCCTTGCATAAGGAGCCGGAAGTACCGTTCGAACTTTGGCATAACCTCAAACAAGCGGTCGTAGTCCGTCCGGCTGATCATCCAATACTCCGTATCCTCCAGCGCCTCGATGGTCGTTTGGGACGGCAAGTTGTTGATGAAGCAGTTCATGTCGGTCAGCCACCAGTCGGCAAAGGCGAACATCACCGTCAGCCGCTTCCCGCTGTCGGTAGTGTAGTAGCAGCCCAGGGAGCCGCGTTGAATGAACCATAGCGTAGCACAGCGATCGCCCGCGCGCAGGAGTACTTCCCGGCGCCGTACGCTACCGGACCGCAGGAAACCGGCCAATGTGGTCGTTTCCCTGCGGTCCAGCGTCACGTGACGCCCGATGTTGGCGAGTAGCAGCTCCATGGATAGGTTGTCCGGTTTACCCGGACAAGGTACCTACCGCAGGAGGGTGATGTAGCCCGATTTGGCGATCACGCCCCGCTCGTTCGGCATGCCGGTCCAGTTACGGCCGTTACGGAAGTGAGCGCGGTGTACGCGCCAGACGTAGGTACCGGGCTTGGCGGGCCGCCCCTGGTAGGTGCCGTCCCAGGCCTCGGTAGGTGAGCCTTCCGCGTCGAGGGCGTCGGATTCCCAGACGAGCTGGCCCGTACGGGAGTAAACGCCAATGTAGAAGTCATCCAGGCCGATGCCCTTGGGCTTGAAGATGGACTGCTCGGCTACGGTGTTGTCGTCCGGGGTAAAGATGTTGTGGATAAACAGGCCCACAAGCTGGTCGAGCTCCACCGGTTTGGTGACGGTATCCTGGCAACCGTAGGCATTCTCTACCCAGTGCCAGACGGTCTTGTCAAAACTTGACATGTACCGGTGGACCGGATCGCGTGCCTCGCTGCCGTGTCCGTCGCCGAAGTCCCACCCGAAGCGCACGGCGTCACTGGTCGACCGGTCGGTAAACTGGAGGGTGTTCATCGGCTCGTTCGGGGCATTGTCGAAGTAAAAGTCGGCAAAGGGCCGTGGGTAGATCTCGACGAAGTTGCGCGCCACCAGGGTATCCGCGCAACCGCTGCCGTTGCCCACGATGACGGTCACGTCGTAGCTGCCCGGGTCGTCGAAGCGGCGCGAGAAATTGGCCTCCTCGCTGGAGTAACCGTCGGAGAAGCTCCAGTGAATGTATTCCGTGTGGGAGCTGACGCTGGTAAAGGGCATCTCCCCGGCGGTACAGCCCGCCGTGTCCGGAATGCTGAACTCCGCTACCGGCTCGCCGTAGATCGCCAGCGGGGCCGAGGTTTCGGCGGTACAGCCGAAGGCACTGGTAGCCGTCAGGTTGACGTTGTAGGTGCCCGCTTCGGTGTAGGTCACGCAGGGGGTGTTGATGCCCGTCGTCTCTCCGTTACCGAAGTTCCAGGCGTAGCCCACCGCCCCGCTGCTGCGGTTGGTGAAGCACACCTGCTGCGGCAACCCGCAGGCCTTGTCAGCCTCCGCCGTAAAGGCTACGCTGGGCAGGGCGTGGACCGTCACCGGAGCGAAGACGGTATCCTGCGCACAGCCAAATTCGTCACGCACCGTCAGGCGGATCCGGTATTCGCCGGGTACGGTGTAGGTGTGGGTGGCCGGTTGTTCACCCACGGCGGTGTTCCCGTCGCCGAAGTCCCACAGGTGGGTACCGGCTCCGGTAGACTGGCTGCTGGGCCGTACCTCCAGCGGCGCGCAACCGCTCGCGCGGTCCAAGACGAAGGAGGCCGCGGGAAGGTCACGCACGGTGACGGTGCGGGTGAACGTACCGGGACAATCCACCCCGGGGGCCGTTGCGGTCAGGGTAACGGTGTACGTGCCGGGGCCGGGATAGACGTGGCGCGGCGCGGCCGGCCCCTTCTCGGTGTGACCGTCGCCGAAGTCCCAGCGCAGGCCGGTGACGTTCCCCGAGGTACTGCGGAAGGCTACCGCCTCCCCGGCACATACCGTTTCGGCGGCCGTAAAGGATACCTGCGGCGCAGGGTGGACGGTCACCAGCAGGGTGTACTGCTCCCGGGCGCAGCCGTTATCGGCCGTCAGGGTAACGGTGTAGGTACGTACCTGCCCGGTAGTATTCGTAAAGGTGTGGAGGGGGTGCTCCGCCTCGGAAACCGAGCCGTCGCCGAAGTCCCAGGTGTAGGAGGTCCCGCTACCCGGGCGCGTCAGGTTGCGGAAATTTACCGTGAGCGGCGCGCAACCGTCTTCCGCATCGGCGGTAAATCGGACGGAAAGGTCGCTGGGCTGTACCCGTACGGTACGCGAGAGGCTATCCGCACCACAGCTGTTGGTGACGACGAGCTTGACCTCGTACTCGGTGATTTCCGACCCGCGTGCGACGAAGGTGCGGACGGGCGGACGTACTGCGGTGGAGAAGCGCTGGCCGTCAATGTACCAGGCATACCGCAGACCGGAACCCCCTGATTGATTGTCGAATGCCACCTCCAGGTCGGAACAGCCATCCGCGGCGGAAAGAGTAAAGGCGGCCACGGGGGCGCTCGGAACGAACACCGGCAGGGAGTACGTGTCGGTACCGCAGGCGTTGCTGACCCGCAGGGTCACCTGGTAGGTGGTGTCGGTTTCCAGCGCGGGGAAGCGGACCGGTTCCGGATGCTCCAAGTTGCTGGTAGTTCCGTTTCCGAAGTCCCAGAAGTAGGTAGCCTCCGGACTGTTTGCGGCACTTCGGTTAGCAAAGCCATAGGGTTCATCGGCGCAGGCCGGACTGCCTTCGGCGACGAAGGAGGCCTCCGGAGCGGTGGAAATGCGGATTTGCTTGATTACCGTGAAGGAACAGCCGGCCTGGTCGGTCGCCGTCAGTCGGATGGCATGAATACCGGGAGTGGAGAAGGTGAGTTCCACGTTGCGTTGGCGGACGGGGGGACTGTCGTCGGTACGCCAGAGCAGATCGGCACCCGACGCGCCACTGGCGGAGAAGAAAACCGGCTCGCCGAGGCAGGCCGCATCGGGGCCTACGATCCCCACCACCGGACGGGGCCGGACCTGGACGGTAAAGTCGGCCGAGTTCGAGCAGGTCATTCCGGACGGTCGGTAGTAATAGGTCAGGGTATAGGTGCCAGCGCCCAGGCTGCTGGGGTCCATCACGCCCGCCGGATCGGTAACCCCCGGTCCTCCGTACCAGCCACCGGTCGGGCGGCCGTTGTCCAGGACGAAGTGCGTTTCGGTCTCACAGACCTCGAGAACCTGGCTGGTCAGCCGTATTTCGGGCCGTTCGATCACTACCACTTCACGGTAGCCGGTCACCGAACAGGCTCCGGAAGCGTAAGTATAGGCGAGTACCGTGGTGCCCGGCCCCGCCGCTACGGGGTCCAAAAGTCCGTCTTCGGTAACAATGCCCGGGCGCCCGCGGGCGTCCGACCAGGTACCACCGGCCGGTTGGGGAGCGGATAGCGCGAAGGCGCCATCCAGAATGCAGACCGTATCGCGGCCGCCCATCGTCAACTCCGGCATGGGGTCGATGACGAAGGTTTCGGATACCGTATCGCGGGCACACCGTCCGAAGCCGATCAGCGTAACGGTATAGGTACCCGGTGTACGGTAGCGGATACCGCTCGGGCGGCGGTCCGTGGACGTTTGGGTGTCCGCGCCGGGAAAGTACCAGCGCAGGGAATCGTACTCGGCGGCATGGGTAAAGACGGCGCGGGGCGTAAGGGTGGCCTCGGCACACTGGTCGGCCAGCGGATCGAGCTGCAGAGCAGGTTGGGGACGTACCCGCACCGTGTCGGTCCAGGCGACCGATGCACAGTAGCCCTTGTCCAGCTCCGCCCGCAGAACGTAGGTACCCGCGGCAGCGAACGAAAAGGTCGGCGTGGCAGACCGGTCGTCGTCGATCGTGGCGGTCGTAGCGGGCTGCACCGACCAGCGGAAGGCCACGTCGCCGGGGGTGCCATTGCGTACGGTCACGGTGGCGGGGCCCGTCAGGCAGAGCTCATGCTGTACTAGCTCGATGTCCGCCACCGGGGGGGCGGTAAGCATGAAGGTGTCGCGAGCTACGGCCGTACCACAGGGTCCGGTTGCCGTAACCGTCACGTGGTACCGGCCCGGCCCGAAGGTGGCGGGATCGGGGGTTAGCTCTGTACTGGTGAAGACTGCTTGACCGAGTTCGTCGGTCACTACCCAGCGCACATCGGATGTGCGGGAGTAGTCGGCGGTAAACCGTACGGCCGCCGGTGCGCAGGCATCGGGTACCGGCTGCAGGCGTACGGTGGGTGCCCGTCCGACCGTGATGATGGTGTCGCGGGTACCGATGCCGCAGGCTCCGTTGTCGACCTCGAGGCGAAGGGTGTACGCTCCGGGAGCCTGGTTATCGACCAGCTCGAAGGTCACGGGACTGCCGCGCCGGGTAGCCAGGTGGCTGCCGTCGGGACGAAACAGGTGGAAGGTGACGCTACCGGGGGCATTGCCGCCGGCATCCCGTGCCGTGATAGTTTCCCCGGGACAAAGGTCCGCACCGTCCAGACTCAGGTCCGGACGCGGGGGCTCGTTTACGGTAAAGGTGTCCCGCACGCTGATGCCCTGCGGGGCACAGTGACTGTAGGCCGTGGCCATAAACAGGTAGGCAGCGGGGCCGGTCAGGTCAATCGGCTCCGCACGGTGGCCGCCCGAGTAAATGATTGCACCTGCGTCCGCGCCCGAAAGAACGGTGAGCGTCCAGCGGATGGAGTCCAGCCGAGAGGTATCGGCCCCGTAGCTGATGTCGGGAAGTACTTCGGTGATGTCACAGCCGTCGGGAAGACTGGCGATGGTGACCACCGGCGCGGCATCTACCATGACGGTCCACTCCCGGGTTTCGTTGGTACAAGCGCCATCCGACACGGTTGCCGTAATGGTATAGGCTCCTGCGGGTCCGGCCAGACTGATTTCCGGGGCCGCGGCCGTCGCATCGCTGATGGTCACCCCGTCCATGGGGGCAACGCTCCAGGCGTAGGTGAGACCCGGGCCGGTCGAACCGTTGGTTACGCTGACGGTCGCGCCGGTACACGCTACCGAATCGCTCAGCGACAGGTCGATCCGGGGAGGAGCGGGCCGGTCGAAGGTGACGGTATCCGTCACCTCGCCGCAAATCCCGTAGACGCTCAGGAGTACGGTGAGGTCGTCGCCGTAGCCGGAAAGGGTCACGCGACCGGGGTCGCGGTCCGTGGAGAAGGCCGGGGAGCTGCCCGCAGGGAAGGCCCAGCGTACGGAATCGATGCCCTCGCTACCGGACATATAGTCGGCTGTAGGGTCGAAGCCGTCTTCGTCACAGGCTACCGCGATCGGCGCGATCTCCACCCTCGGCGGAGCCGTGAGCGTGACGAGGGTGTCCCAGGTAATCACTCCACAGGCGGGGGTCTGTACCTGGGCGGTAATCGTATAAGTGCCCGGGGCGATAGACTGTCCCAGGGTGAATACCGGGCTGGTCTTGCGGGTGCGGGTAAGCACGGCTCCCGTGGCGTCGGTCACCTTCCACTGGTAGCTGCCCGCCGCTCCACTACTGCGGTTGATGATGGCGATTTCCGTATCTCCGTCGTGGCAGTAGTCCGTCGTGGCCACCGAAAGGTCGATAGCGTGGCTATCGTGTACCGTAAAGGTGCGGGTCGCGGTAGTGGTGCCACAGTTGTTGGTGGCAATCAGGGAGAGCGTATACGTGCCGGGACGATCCACGGACAGGGTGCCCGGATCGGAAGTGGTAGCCACCACGGTAGTGGTGCTCCCGTCGCTTAGTTCCCAGCGTACGTCGCTGAGGGGGGCGGTGCCGAGGTCGTAATCCGGCATGACGTCGATCCGGTCACAGGCATCCGCGATGCGGTCCAGGCGTACTTCCGGACGGTCCTGCACGACCACGGAGAACTCCGTTTCGTCCGGCGCGCAGACGGGGCTGGTGGCCCGCAACGCCAGGCGGTAGGTACCCGCCGGCACTCCGGCGAAGGAAATCTCCGGGCGCTGGGCGCCGGCATCGCTGAAGGTGATGCCGGGGTGGGAAGCGGTCCAGCGCAGGTCCAGGTTGTCACCCGTGACCCCGCCGGTTACGGAGAGGACATCACCCGAACAGACGGTATCCCTTGGCAGGTTAACGGCGATGGCCGGCGGGCGGGACACGACGAACGTCTCGGTGACGGTCGTAGCGCCACAGGCGGTGAAGGCTGTCAGGCTGACCGTGTGGCTGCCGCCTTCGTAGCGTACCGGGGGGGGCGTGGCCCCCGTAAAGGTGGACGGTGGCGTAGCCGTGGCAAAGCTCCAGACGTAGGTGGTCACCGGGGAACTACAATCAGCCCGGCTGGCGGTGAAGTTGATGGCCTGCGCCCCGCAGAGGGTGTCGACCGGAGTAATAGTCAGCTCGGGGGTGCCGAGTACCATGACGCGTTCGCTGTGCATGCTGCTGCTACTGGTACCGCAGCTGCTGATGATTTCGAGGGTCACGGTGTAGGCGTCGGCCCGGGTGAGCTCGATGACCGGCTCACGGCTGCTGGCAGAGGTCCCCTCGATGAAGGCGTATCCGCCGGGCCCGCAGTCCGGGGCGTCCGGGGTAACAATCCAGCGTACCTCGGCGGGCGAGCAGCCATCCAGGCCGGTACTCAGGTTGTCGGGACGCAGGATCAGGCCCGTGGACGCACAGGCATCCGTGGGGTCTACGGTGAAGTCGGCTACTGGTGCTTCGCGGACGCATACGGTGGTCTGGTCGCTATCGGAGCAACCCGAGTCGGTGGTGTAGGTGTAGGTTACGGTATAGGTGCCCGGGGTATCGGCCCGGAAGGTGCCGTCGGGGGCAACGAAGTCGCCCGACCACCGGCCGCGGTCATACCGGTCGAAGGGCTGGCCACTGAGCTGGATCTCCTGATCGACGCAGGCCTCCCGCGACCGCCCGGCGTCGGCTATGGGTTGTGCCTTGACCTTTACACTGATGGTGTCGGCCGCATCGCAGCGTCCGGCGGGATCGGTTCCCTGTACTATTACGGTATAGCGACCGGGGCGGTGGTGACTGAAGGTCACTTCCGGCCCGGTAGTCCCGGACAGGTGGTCGCCGGTCCAGGTATAGGTGGCACCCCCCGTGGCCGTAAGCGTCACCGATTCACCGGCACACACTATCGCGTCGCCGGCTACCACCTCCACGGGCGCCTGCTCCTCCACCACGACCGGGTAGGTAGCGGAAACGGAACAGCCCAGGGCGTTGGTAGCCGTAACGGTATAATCGCCACTCATGGCCGGAGTGGCATGGGGGCGTACCCAGGAGGCGGTGGTGGCTACGAATCCATCCGGACCCGTCCACAGGAAGGTCATACCGTTGCCCCCGCCCTCGAGGCTGGCGGCGATACTGGTGGAGGCACAGGTTTCGCGGGTAACGGCGATGGTGGGCAGGATGGCCGCGCCGAAGATCTCGAAGGTTTCCGTGGTCGTAGCCGTACCGCAGCTGTTGGTCACCGCGACCGAAACCGTGTAGGTGCCGGGGCGGTCGAAGGTGACCGGGCCCGGCACGCGGGCGTGGGGGTCACCGCCGGTACCGCCGCCGAAATCCCAGGCGTAAGTGGGCGGGTCGGAACAGTCGTCATTCATGGTCAGGAACGGCTCCACGGTGATGGGACCGGGCATACAGGTGTCGGGAATTTCCCGGATCGCCAGTATGGGGCCTTCGGCCACGGTGAAGCTCTGGTAACTCGTGTCACTGCCGCACTCATTGGTCGCTACGAGTCCCAGCCGGTACTGTCCGCTGGAGTCGAACCGGATGCGGATGTCGCGGTCGGTCAGGGAGGGGGTTGCCGAGCTGCCCCCGCCCAGGAGCGTATAGCCCGCCTCCTGCGAACCGCAGTCCGCGGGCAGGTAATCGACTAACCAGGTGTATTTCATATCTCCACTGCAGTCCACCGCGGTACCGGAGGTGTTGGTGGTCCGGACGGTCATCGGGGTACAGATCTCCGGATCCTCGTTGACGGCGGTAAAGCTGCTCTCCGGAGGACCGAGGACGCAGATGTCCTTGCTCAGGGGTGGGGAACTACAGGCGTTGGAGGACCGTGGATTGTAGTAAAGGGTGACGGTGTACTCGCCGGGTTCCAGGAAGCGAATGTCCAGCCCCTCCTCGTCGGTGACCGAACCGGAAACGATCTCGTACTTCGATTCGTCGGCGGAGATCACCCACCGAGTCATCATGTCGAAGCTACAGCCGTCCCCCACGGCGTACAGCGCGGGCTCAGACTCATTGCGCACGCTCACTACGCCGTTCACGCAGGTGGTTTCTTCGGCCGTAAAGTCCATCTTGGGTACCTTATTGGCGCGGATGATCGTGCCCCCCGACTGGGTAAAGCACGGGTTGGTGGCCTCAAAGTGAATGTCGAAATAGTTGTTGCTCGTCTCCGCGCTCTCGCAGGGGCTCTTCGTGAGGTGGTAGACGAATTCGCTCGGCGGCGGGTGGTTGAAGTAGGTAGTATCCCCTATCCCGTCGTTGACCCATATCTTGTAGGTGGTCCCCGGGGGATTGGATTCGGTACCGGAAATGGTGAAGCGGACATCCTCCGGTACGCAGGCGATCTGGTTACTCACCGGTACGATGTTACCGCCCGGGTTACTGCCGTAGAAGAAGGGGAAGGTATCCTGCGCCCAGCAGCCGCTGGCGCCGCGCACCGACAGGACGATGTCGTAAAGCCCTACCTGGGTGTAGGTATGGGTGGTGCCGTCGGGCAAATCGGCATCGGCGTAGAGGGCGCTGCCGTCGCCCCAGTCGATCGTGTAGAAGGTGTTGTCGGATTGGGTGGAGGAGGTATTGTCGATGACGATATCGTAACTGGGATCGTCGGTCGGCGCGCAGTTCACGAAATTGAAGATGCCGATGCTCTCGATGGAGGGGTCCGGCAGCACGTCGGGGCTGACGGTGATCAGCTGGGTCGTGGTGTCCGGCACACAGCTTCCTCCCGTGATCAGGGTCACCGGGAAGGTGTAGGAACCGGGGGCTTCCGCATCGAAGATGTGGGTAGGATTGCGCTCCGTTGAGGTCTGCCCGTCGCCGAAAGTCCACTGGTAGCTTCCCGCCGTAGGGAAGGTGGGTACGAACCGGATTTCGTTACACGAGGTGGTCACGTAAGTAAAATCGGCCGGACAGCGCTGGCCGGCGAGGCCGGCGGCGATCAGGGTAGAGAGGATAAAGAGCAGGGTCCGCATAGTCAGTCGTTGGCTGGTCCAGAAATGGGGTGGCGGTCAGGTCAGAAGCTGACGGGGCATTTTGCCCCCGGATAGAGTTCGTTCTTATTGATCATGCGGCACCGCGACTTCAGGTCGGCGAGCATGATGCGGCAGTTGACCTCGACCGTTCCCAGGGAGGCCGTGGCGTTCACTCCGCTGAGGGGTACGTCGTAGGACAGGCCTACGATCCACCCGGTTTCGCGGTCCTTCCAGCGCCGGCCGACGTCGAGGAGGGTGCGGGCGTCCAGGCCCCAGGACAGGATGAGGGCGTTGGAATTCCGGCCGCCGATGACGCTACCGTCGTTGGTGGCCGGGCGGCGGGGCGTGTTGAACTGATAGAAGGCTCCGGTGTAGAAACCCTTCCCAAATAGGTAGGAACCCACCGTAAAGAGGTTCATCTTGCCGTCGTGCTGTGTGTCCCAGCGAAACTGGGGTGCCACGGAAGTAGGCGTATAGTGTTTCGTCCCGCGCATGGAGCTGATGCTCCGCGTAAAGCCCATATGCAGGGTGGTCCGGCGGGGCAGAAACGACTCGGTCGACTCGGGGTCGAAGGCGATGTCCGGCTCGTTGACGTTCGAGAGGCTGGCGCCGAGGGTGAAGATGGTGTAGTCGTGGACGCCGTGCTTCCAGGCGCCGCGCACCATGGTGCCGATGTTCACATTGGTATAGGGGCCGGTACCGACATTGACGATCTGCGGGGGGCTGATCACGCCCGCCACTGGATCCACCTGGTAGGCGAAGAAGTAGTGCCCGCTCACCAGCGTGCTCTGCATCAGACTGAGCTGGGAGCCGAGGCGCACGTCGAGCCGGCTGAGGCCATGCGAGGTGCGCCGGTCGGGATCGAGTACCGAGTACTCGAAGGCCACGGCCAGGCCGCCACCGGTCGTCTTGAGCGGGGCAACGCCCGTCTCGTCCTGAAACAGTGATCCGGCCACGCCGAAAGTGGCCCGCTCCATATCGCCGATACACGGCAAACGTTGGTTGAGGGTCACGTTGTAGGTCCGGAATCCGCCCTGAAAGGGCATGCTGCTGGCGTCGGGCAGGCCGAACCACTGGTCGCGGTAGTTAAGGATCAGCTGGGTGCCAGCCTCCAGACCGGCGTAGGCCGGGTTCAGGTAGACGCGGTTGGCGTAGAACTGGGAGAAGAATGGATCCTGGGCCAACGCGGGCAGGCCGAAGAACAGTAGAGCGCCAAAAAACAGATTGCGTAGCGGTAGATTCATAAGCAAACAATTGCTCCGAACCCACTCCCCGCCGGCCCAACCATCGCAATGGCACGCGGGCACCGGGGCACCTCCACGTCAGGCGGAGGTACGTACGTTCAGATTCTAGGTGTTTGTTTACGGGTGATAACCCAGCCTCAAAGCGACTGCGGCAGCCCGGCACATACCGGTTCACTGCCTAATCCGACGCTCTGTTATACCGGGTTGTCCCCCGTGTACAGCGGTTAGAACGTCGGATTTTCCGCCCAGATTGCCACCTTAACGAATCGTTTTGCCCCAGCCGCGGGCTTACGAGAATGCTACGTCGGCGTCACGTACGCACACAACATCCTTCCGCCACGGAAGGCGGATACGGAATTTTACACCGACAACGTGTTTTGACCTACTTAAGTGCCCCCATCGGTAACCGGGGGGGCAGGCGGCGCTAGCGGGTACCGAAGGTGTAGACCGTCGTGCTCTCGTAGATATCGCCCGGCTCCAGGATGGTAGAGGGGAAGTCCTCGCTGTCCTGGTTCGGCGAATCGGGGAAGTGCTGGGTTTCCAGGCAGAAGCCGGTCCGGTAGGCGATCGGCTGATCGCCCTTGCCGGTCAGGGTACCGTCGAGGAAGTTGCCGCTGTAAAACTGGATTCCGGGCTCGGTGGTCTTCACGTCTAGGGTCCGTCCGCTGCCGGGCTCGTAGACGAAGGCCGCCTCGTGCAGGCCGGAGCCGCTGGCGTCGAGTACGTAGTTGTGGTCGTAGCCCTTGCCCAGGGTCAGCTGCTCGTTGTCCTGGTCGATGCGGTCCCCGATGGGGGTGGCCGACTGGAAGTCGAAGGGCGTACCCTCCACGTCGCGCAGTTCCCCGATGGGGATGAGCGTCTCGTCGACGGGGGTAAACTCGGCGGCGTTGATCGTCAGCTCGTGGCCGAGGATGTCTCCGCTGCCGGCCAGGTTGAAGTAGGCGTGGTTAGTCAGGTTGACGGGGGTCGCCTGGTCGGTGGTAGCCTCGTACTCCAGCGTCAGGGCGTTGTCGTTGTCGAGCCAGTAGCGTACCGTCACGTCCAGCTTGCCGGGGTAGCCCATCTCGCCATCGGGGCTGGTGCCGGTCAGCTCTACGCCCACACGGTCACTTTCCTCGAGGGCCCGCATCTGCCAGAGCTTGCGGTTGAAGCCCATATTGCCGCCGTGTAGGCTGTTGGGGCCGTCGTTGGTAGGCAATTGGTAGGTTTCCCCGTTGAGGGTGAATTGCCCCTTGGCGATGCGGTTGCCGTAGCGGCCGATGAGGGCACCGAAGTAGGGGTTGTCGCCGGTGTAGCCGCTCAGGCTGTCGAAGCCCACCAGTACGTCCGCCAGTTGGCCGTCGCGGTCGGGCGCGTAGATGTGGGTGATGATTCCGCCGTAGTTGATGACGCTGACGCGCATGCCATTCTCGTTCTCCAGGGTATACTGGGTCACCTCCCCTTCGTCGGTGCTGCCGAAGGCCGTCTCGGAGACGCTGAGGCCGGGCCCCTCGCTATCTCCGGTAGAACCGGTATCGGCGGTGTCGGCCGGGCCGCAGGCAAACAGGAGACAGAGGACCAAAAGGAAAAGACTGAATTTCATGGCATGATGTTTTGACGGCGGCCGCGACCGCGGCTCAATAATAGTCATTTTTACAATTTTCAGGAATGCCAGCGTGCATTCGTGGCCAGCCGGACCCTCCCAAGCCGGGGGGACGGTTGCCGCCTCACTCCGACATGGATCTCCCGCCCAGGTCCACGTAGCCCACCGCCTCGGCCTTCTCCTGCCACCGGGCCCTCAGCTCTTCCACTTTCTCCGGATATTCGGCGGCTAGGTCGTTGGTTTCGGTGAGGTCCTTCGAGAGATCGTAAAGCTCCCAGGGCTGGTCGGCCCAGCGTACCAGCTTCCAGTCGCCTACGCGGACGGCCTTCCCCCTGTCGTGTTGCCAGAACAGCACTTCGTGCGGCTCGCGGCGTTGCCCCTTGATGAGGGGCAGCAGGCTCTTGCCCTCCAGGGCGGGAATGTCGCGGTCGGCGTAGTCCATGGGGTACTCCGTGCCGGCGAGGTCGAGAAAGGTCGGCATCAGGTCGATGACGTGACCGGGAGCCCTGACCAGCGATCCCGCTTCGGCTTCCAGGCCGGCCGACCAGTGGACGATCATCGGGGTGGCGTTGCCGCCGTGGTACGACCAGGCCTTCCAGAACCGGAAGGGGGTATTGGCCGCGCCGGCCCACGCCTGTCCGATACCGGCCATGGTGGTCTCCGGTCCGGGGTGTTCGTAGTGGTCATCGGTGTATTCGATCGGCGTTCCGTCGTGGGTGAAGGCCGGCCGGTCGTAGCCCGGGTCGTACATCCGCTCGGGACTGGCACCGTTGTCGGCTAGGAAGATGATGACGGTATTCTCGTACTCCCCGGTCGCCTTCAGCTTATCGATGAGGCGGCCCACCCCGGCGTCCAGGTGGTCCACCATGGCTGCGTGGACCTCCATGTGTTCGCTCTCCCAGTTCTGGTCTTCCACATCGGGCCACTGCCGGTCGGATTCGTTGCCGCCGTCCGGACTTACGGAGGAGTCTATCAGCCCCATCTCCACCATGCGGGCGTAGCGCTCCTCGCGCAGGGCGCCCCAGCCGGCGTCGTAGCGGCCTTTATACTTGGCGATATCCTCGGGCAGGGCGTGCAGCGGCCAGTGCGGTGCGGTGTGGGCCACGTAAAGGAAGAAGGGCTCCTCCTTTTCGGAAAACTGGTCGATAAGCAATTCCGCCTTGTCCGTGATGAAGTCGGTCATGTAGAAGTCCTCCCCGATCGAGTCGCGCAGCGGGGCGTCGTTGTGTACCAGACTGAAGGGGTTGAAGTAGTTCACCACTCCCCAGACGATGCCGTAGAATTCGTCGAAGCCCCGGTGATTGGGGTAGGTTTCCAGGTCGCCATAGACTTCCGGTCCGTTCTGGTTGGCCAGCCACTGCAGGTGTTCCTGGGGATCGGGCAGCGGCTCGGCGTGGGTCAGGTGCCACTTTCCGGACATGCCGGTCTGGTAGCCATCGGCTTCCAGGGCCTCCGCGGCCGTGACGCAGTTGAAGTTCATGCTGGGTCCGTTGGTCTGCAGTCCCACCTGGTGGGCGTAGAGTCCCGTGAGGAGGGACGCGCGGGTCGGGCAGCAGCGCGCGTTGTTGTAGAACTGCGTCATCCGGATACCGTCGGCGGCCAGGGCGTCGATGTTCGGCGTATTGATCTCGCCGCCGTAACAGCCGATATCCGAGTAGCCGAGGTCGTCGGCCATGATGACCACGATGTTGGGGCGGTCGTCCGGGGCCGGTGTCCCGTCGGCCGTCACACCGGTTCCGGGCGAGCGGCCACAACCGGCCAGTAGCAGCAGGGACAGAAAACAGGCCAGCGAAACGCCCGCGGAAGGTGTTGGGTAAGGTTGCATCGGGTATAAATATACTAAATCGATTAAGCAAACCTACGGCGGAAGTCATACGCGTTTATCCGAGCGGCGGCGCGCGGGTGCGGTGTGGCTACCGGGGGCGGCTGCCACCGGTTCCTTCCGGCAGGCTACGGAGAGCTGCCGTATCAACTTCAGCGGGTAACGCTCGATTGGCAGGGAGCCAGCTACCGGCACCCGGGGACTGGGAGCAGCTTACCTGGCCTGCGCCAGCGCCTCGCGACAGAACTCCAGGCAGCGGGCAACCTCCTGTACGGCATCGGACCCCTCGGGTACCTCGTACTCCAGCTCCACGGTGGCTGGGAAGTTGTACTTGCCGCGCCGCATCAGGTCGAGCATTTCCGCGATGGGGGTATCGCCCTCACCCCACGGCAGGTTCTGCTGCCCGTGGGCGGGGGTGGTCCGGTCCTTGGTGTGCATGCTGGCGATACTGGCGTGTTTACTGCGCATGAGTTCGAGCGGATCGTAGCCGGCGGCCACGTAGTGGCCGGCATCGAAGTTCAGGGCATTGGCGGCACTCTGCCGCAGTGCCGTGTCCCAGAAGTCAGGCGTCTGCTGGGTGTGGCCGTGGTAGGCAACGCGCACGCCGTGCTTGCGGGCCATCTCACCCAGCTTGGCGGTCCAGGCGTCGTCGCCCGGGTGCTCCAGGGTCACGTGGCTGGCGCCGAGCGTTTTGGCGGCGCGCAGGCCGTAGTCGATCTCGGCGTCGGAGTTATTCTTCCCGAATGCACTGGGCTTGAACCCATAGATGCTTACGCCGGCGTCGGCGTACATCCGCCGCAGCTGGCGGAATTTCTTCATGTCCGCGCCGGCCCGCCACACGGCCACCGCCCGCTGGTGGTCTTCCAGCGCGGCGCGCATTTCTTCCAGCTCGGCCTTTTCCGTATCGGAGAGCTCGCCGTCGCGCTGCTTGCGCATCATTCCGTACATCTTGCCGCGGTCCACGGAACTCTCGGGGGCCCCGGCGAAGGATTCGGCCGGTTCGCCCATTAGCTCGATGGCACTGATGCCGGCGTCGGTGACGTACCCCAGGGTAGCCTCGGCGCTCTGGTCAGGCATACTGCGGAAGGAGTAGGTGATCGTGCCGATCTGTACGCCGTTGATCACCGAGTTCGGCTTGTTGTAGTAGCGCAGGATGGCCGGCGCGGCGTGTACGGCCGGCGTGGCGATGAGGAGTCCGCCGGCGACGGCCGAGGTAGTGCGGAGAAACTGGCGGCGGGTGGTTGCTTTCGTTTGCATGATCGTGTATTGGTACGTGCCGGGCGGTAGCCTACCGCGACAGTTGGTTGGTATTCATAAATTCGATCCCCTGCAGTTCTACGAGGATCTGCCCCTGCTTGGCCTCGGGGTTCCGCACCACGAAGTATACGTCGTGCATTCCCGTGGCCCCGTCCACCGGCACGGTGAACGTAGGACGGAACTGGTCGCGGATGCTCCAGATGTTGGGTTCGGGGCCTTTCTTGCCACCCGCCTCCCAGGCCGCGAGAATCTTCGTCAGTTCGGCCCGCAGATCCACCTCCTGGTGGGCCACCCGCTCGGTGGTGCCGAGCAGGTCGCCGTCGGGGGAATCCAGGCGCACCTCGATCGTACCGCCGGCCGCACCGCTGCGGTTATTCGCCTCCGCGCCGATCACGATCGCGCTGATGCCCGTCAGGTCCAGATTCTGGTAGGCGACGTAGCCGCCATCCTCGACCACGTTGAAGGAGCGGCCGGGCGTGGTCAGCAACTGGGTGCCCTGTTGCTCGTCGGGGGCTTCCACGTTAAGTTTCGGATTGCGGAGGGGGATGATCTTCTCGGCCGTCAGCGGCGACAGGCTACCCGTACCGCGGTCGGTATAGGCGGCGCGCAGCAGGTAGCTTCCCTTGCCGTTCTCCCGCTCCGGTACCCGGGTGACGTAAGTGCCCGAAAGGGGAACGCGCTGCTGATCGGGGCCCGGGCCGGTCAGGCTCAGGATGTAGTCGACCATCTTGCCAGCATCGCGCTCGGACAGGTCCGGGTGGGCGCTCATAGCGTGATCGCCCCACAGGCCGACGCTGCCTTCGATAATGCGCTTTACGATCACCGGCTTCTGGCCGGGGTCACCGGCGTACTTTTCGGCTACGGCCTGGTAGCTGGGCCCCACGGAGGACACATCCACACGGTGGCAGGAAAGGCAGTCGCTCTCATTGATCAGGCTCTTGCCCTGGGCGAAAATGGCCCACTCGTCGCTGCTCACGTGGTTCTGTGCGATCGCGATGGGATCGTAGCCCTCGGGAGCGTAGTCGAAGTTTACGGCCACCGCCTCGGCGGGAATGGATCCGTCGGCTACCGAGCCGTCCTCGGGGTCGGCCACCTGGATGTCGTACCGGAGCTCGCTGCCGGGAAAGAAGAAGGACCGGTTGCCCTCCGCGATGGCGATGTCCACTTCCGGGGGCGCATTGCCGGCCAGGATCGTAAAGGACTGTTGATTGGTATTGCCGGCGGCATCGGTGACGGTCAGGTCGGCGGTATAGGTACCCTCCTCGTCAAGGGTTACGCTCGGGTTGGCGTCGTCAAAGGTTTCGGAGTAGCCGTTGTCGGAGGTGACCGTCCAGCGGTACTCCAGATCGTCCTTATCGTAGTCCTCGGTGCCCTCGGAGGACAGCTGTACGGTCAGCGGTAGGGCACCGGCGGTCCGGTCGGCACTCGCCGCCACCACGGGGGCCCGGTTGCCGCCGTTGTATTCGATACGCTTTATCTGGGCGTTCTCGTTGCCCCGGAACCAGGCCGAGCCGTACTCGAGTACGTAGAGGCGTCCGTCGGGGCTGAACTGCATATCGATAGCGCTGGAGAAGTTTTCGCCGGGCAGGAAGGGCTCCATACCGACGTAGTCTCCGTTCTCATCCATCTCCACTGCCATGATCCAGCCGCGCATGAATTCCACGGCCAGCCACTTGCCTTCGTAGTAGCTGGGAAAGCGGTATTCGGAATCGGCGAAGTCGGCCTGCCGGTACACCGGTCCTCCCGTAGCGCTGCGGCCCGAACTACCCATCAGGGGGAAGTCCTCGGAGTAGGAGTACGGATACCAGATGAAGGCGGGTACGGGCTTGGGGAGCTCGGTCAGGCCGTCGTTGTTGGGGGAGGTATTGACGACATTGTTGACGTCGAAGGGTCCGCTGACCGAGTCGGTAGCGTAGTCGTAGTCCGTGTACGGAATATTGTCGCCGATAAAGTAGGGCCACCCGTGGAAGCTCGCTTCCTTGGCCTGGTTGAACTCGTCGTAGCCCCGCGGACCGTAGCGGCTGTCCTCGCTGGCGTCGGGGCCTACCTCGCCCCAGTAGATGTAGCCGGTTTCACTGTCGACGCTCACGCGCCAGGGGTTCCGGTGCCCCATGGTATAGATCTCTGGGCGGGTGCCCTCGGTGCCCTCCGGGAAGAGATTGCCTTCCGGTATGGTGTAGCTGCCATCGTCTTCGGGGTGGATGCGCAGGATCTTGCCGCGCAGGTCGTTGGTGTTGCCGGCGGTGCGCTGGTCGTCGGAGTTTTCGTGACCGGGCCGCTCGTCCAGGTTGGACGTACCGATCGGCGGGTTGGCGGTGTTGTTGCCCACGGTCAGGTACAGGTTACCGCTAGCATCGAAGGTGATCCCGCCGCCCGTATGGCAGCAGACCTCGCGCTGGGCCGCGTACTCCAGTACGACCTTCTCGCTGTCCAGCTGCAGCGCGTCGCCGTCGAAGGTGAAGCGCGACAGCACGTGCTTCGGCTCGTCGGGGTCGGCGTATAGCATGTATACCCAGTGGTTCTCCGCGTAGTCGGGGTCGGCCGCGACGCCCATCAGGCCTTCCTCAGCGGGCCGGGTAGCCCCCTCCTTGTTGGTGTATATGGTATTTACGGGGATCGTTCCCACGGTCCGCATTTCCCGCTGCGCCGCGTTAAAGGTCTTTACCCCGCCCTTGCGCTCCACGATCATCATCTCATCTGGGGTGAGGAAGGTGAAGGCCATCGGCTCGTCCAGGCTACCGGGCTCGCTCAGGACCGTCGTAGTGAAGCGGTTCTCCTCGGGCAGGGTACCGTCATCGACGCCTGCCTGTGGGTCCGACTGACAGGATGTGATGATCCCCAACGTACCGATACACAGGAGTAGCCGGAGGGAAGTTAGACGAAGGAGGGGTGTGGGGGTCATGCTTGCTTGATCGAGGTTAGTCGTATCCGGTAAATTGTGACCGGCTACGGCGGACCAAGATAACTAAGTTCCCCCGCTGTGCAATTACCCGGTTACACCCGGAGGTCGCCGGGGAGTACCCAAACACGGAGGCTCCGGGAGCGCCCTGTGGCGGTCATCCCGAAGCCTCTGCGTTACGGCCTGCCGCCGCACCTGCGTGTACCGCCCTACCGTACGAGCGTGAGGTAGCCGGTGTGCGACATCCGTCCGTTCGCGTTGCGCATCCCGATCCAGGGCTTGCCGCCCCGGAACTCCGCCCGGTGGACGCGCCAGACGTAGGTGCCGGCCATCATCGGCTTGCCCTGGTAGGTTCCGTCCCAGTGCTCGGTGGGACTGCCGCGCTCGTCGAGTTCCATCGACTCCCAGACCAGCTGCCCGGTACGGGTGTAGATCGCGATGTAGTAGTCGGTAAGGTTCAGTCCCTTCGGCTTGAAGATGTCCTGCTCCGCGATGGTGTTGTCCACGGGGGTCAGGATGTTCGGGATGTACAGGCCGCCGTACTCGTCCAGGTCGAGCGGAAGCGCCAGGGAATCAACACAGCCGAACTCGTTTTCGACCCAGTGCTTGACCGTGGTGCCCTCCGGCGACTCGAAGTCGTGGGTGGGGTTGCGCAGGTCGCTGAACTGGCCGTCGCCGAAGTCCCATCCGAACACGACCGCATCCTCGCTGGCCAGGCTCTCGAAGGTCAGCCGCGACGTGCCGCCGACCTGGTCCTCGACGTAGTCGAAGTCCGCCGTCGGGGTGGGCAGAACCGTCACGATGTTCTCCACCGTCAGGGTATCCGTACAGCCGATGGCGTTACCGGCCACGAGTTGTACGCTGTAGTTGCCGCTGCGGGAGAAGGAACGCTCCAGCTCGGCGACGTCGGCAGTATAGCCGTCCGAGAATTCCCAGTCGAAGTAGTCCGACCATGAGCTCCCGTTGACGAAGGGCAGCGTCAGGGGGCCGCAGACCACCGTATCCAGGACGTCCAGGGCCGCGACCGGCGGCTCGTAGACCGTGAATTCCAGGGCCTCGGTGGTCGAGCAGCCGTAGTCGCTGGTCGCCGTCAGGTTTACGGAGTAGGTGCCGCGCTCGTCGTACAGTACGGCTACTTCTTCCAGGTCGGAGGTCTGCCCGTTACCGAAGTCCCAGCTGTAGTCCACGGCCCCGCGGGAGTCATTGTTGAAATATACTTCCTGGGGTATGGCACAGGCATCAAAGGGCTCGGCCACGAAGGCGGCTTCGGGTACGCCGTGGACCCGGATGGGCACCGTGACGACGCCCGTACCGCAGCCGGCACGGCCCTCGGTGCGCAGGGTCACCGTGTAGTCACCCGGCGTGTCGTACACGTGGGTACCGGGCTGGACCTCCGTCGAGGTGGTGCCGTCGCCGAAGTCCCAGAAGTAGGGACCGTCACCCGTGGAGGTGTTGGTAAGTTCAACCGGCAGCGGGGCACAACCCTCGTAGGTGTCGGCGGTGAAGGAGGCGGTAGGACCACCACCCACCGTAAGTTCGGTGGTATAGGTGGCGGGACAGTCACCGGCTACCGACGTGCCCGTCAGGGTGACCGTATAGGTACCCGGGGCGGGGAAGGTATGCGAAGGATTCTCCTCACCGGCCGCGGTAGTACCATCGCCGAAATCCCACCGTAGGTCCGTCATGCGGTTGGCCTGTGCCGTGAAGGTCACGGTTTCGCTGACGCATTCCCCCCCGTCGGTGGTGAAGGAGAGCTCCGGCTCCGGATATACGAACACCGGCATGCGGGAGGTACTGCTGCCACAGGCGTTGGTGGCGGTCAGGACAACGAAGTACTTCCGGACGGTGGCGTCGGGATTCGCGAAGGCGTGGCGCGGGGAGTCCTCCAGGGAGGTGGTGCCGTCGCCGAAGTCCCACCGGTAGGTGGTCGCATCGCGGGCGTCGGTCATGTTGGTGAAGGTGATTTCCTCACCCGGACAAGCCTTATCCATGTCCGCCATGAAACGGGTGAAGGGCGCCGGTGTCACGTTGACCTCGCGGATCACGGTCGTGGTGCAGCCCTGGTCCGAAGTAGTGGTCAGCGTCACCGTTCGCGTACCGGTAAAGGTGAAGGTCGGGTTTTCCTCCTCCGAGGTGCGCCCGTCGGAAAGCTCCCACAGGAAGCTTACCGCGTGGGCACCCCGGTGCGTAAGCTGGGTCGGTTGACCCTGGCAGATGGTCGCGGGCAGCTCGATGGCGGGGCGCGGCCGGGGCCACACGTGGACGGTGAACGTCCGCTCGGTGGTGCAGCTGCCCCCCGCTTCGCGGTAGTGGTAGGTGAGTTCGTGATCGCCCGGGCCGGCTAACTCGGCGCTGAAGACACCGGAGGTGTCGGTCACTCCGGTTCCGGTATACCAGCCTCCCGCGGGCGAGCCCACGGTAAGGGGGAAGGCGGTCTCGCTCTCACACATCTCCAGTTCGGTGGCGGTGAGGGTCACGTAGGAGAGGTCAATGACGTGAATCTCCCGGCGCGCCACCGTTTCACAGGCGCCCGAAGTGTATACGTACTCCACGGTCGTAGTGCCGGCTCCGGCTGCGGCGGGGTCAAAGGTGCCGTCGGCGGTAATCACCCCGGCGCGGCCGAGGGCATCACGCCACTGGCCCCCGGCGGGGGTCGGCGTGGTCAGCGTGAAGGGACCGTCTTCCGTACAAACGGTGTCGCGCGGCCCCAGGTCGATGACCGGCATGGTATCGATCACGAAGCTGTCCTCCAAGCGGGTCTCCCCGCAGGCGGTGTAAATGTTCACGCCGTACCGGAAGGTGCCCGCACCCCGGTAGCCCACATCGGCGGGGAACAGTTCCGTGGAGGTCGGCCGGTCGCTGCCGGGGAAGTCCCACCGGACGCTGTCGGCCACCGTACCGTCGTAGTCGATACCGGGCGTGATCAGCTGGTCGCCGCAGTACTCCGTAAGGTCCGCCAGCGTGGGCTGCGGAGTCGGACGGGCCGTGAGGGTGTCGCGCCACACGGAGATGCCGCAGGCCGGGCTAGAGGCCGTCAGAGTCACCACGTAGGTGCCCGCGGTCGTAAACTCGAAGTTCGGCTCCCGCGCCGTACGGTCGAAGGCGGTGACGCCCGGTCCGGCCACGGTCCAGTCGAAGGTCAGGTCGTCGCCGGTGGTCCGGTTGGTCACCGGTACCGCGAAGGGCAGGGCACAGTTGAGACTGCTGTCCAGGGTCACGTCGAGGACCACGGACTCCAGAATCCGGAAGGTATCGCGGCTCCGGTCGGTCGCGCAGGCGTTGGCTACCGTGGCTTCCACGGCGTAGGTGCCGGGGCCCAGGGTCACCGGATCGGGCCGGAACCCTTCGTGGGTGAATACTGCGGTGCCCGCGGCATCGCGGATCGACCAGCCGATGGAGTCGATGGCCGCCGGGTCCGAGGTCACGGCGGACAACTGTACGTCACCGGTACCGCAGTAGTCGGGCTGGGCGTCCAGTACGATGGTCGGCGGGGTCACGAGCGTGATGATCGTATCCCGCACGACGGAGCCGCAGGCGGGGTTGCCGGCTTCCAGACGGATCGTGTAGGTACCGTCCGGCAGGCTGCCGGCGAAGGCGAAGCGGGCCGGCGATTTGGTGCGGGTCATCACGGGCGTTCCGCTGGCGTCCAGGACCGAGATCGTGAAGTCGGTCACGTCACCGGCCGAAGCCTCCGTTACGGTCAGGCTGCGGTCGGCACAGACGAGCTCACCCGTCAGCTCCATCCGGGGCACCGGGGGGGCGTATACCCGGAAGGTGTCGCGGTCGACGTCCGTACCGCAGGCGTTGGCCACGCGGGCGTCCACGGCGTAGTGGCCGGGAGCGAGCGTGGTCGGCACCGGATCGGGCCCGGCGTGGGTGTACACTACCCCACCGTCGACGGTGCGGATGGTCCAGATAAGCGAGTCGGTGAAGGTCGTGTCGGTCAGGGTGGCCGCGAGCAGCACCTCCGCCGTACCGCAGTAGTCCGGCTGCCGATCCAGGGCGATGGAGGGCGCGGCGGTGCGCCGCACGATCGTGTCACGCTGCAGGAAGCCGCAGACCGGATTGCCCGTAGTCAGGCGCAGGGTGTAGGTCCCCGCCGCGTGCTCCGGCCCGAAGGTGAAGGTAGCGGGTGAGGTGTTGCTGCTGAAGAGCGGCGTGCCGCTCGCGTCGAGCACTTCGAAGCGCGGGTCAGCCGTGTTACTGCTGGCCGTGAGGGTACCGTCGCCGCAGACCAGATCGGCATCCAGCGTGAAGTCGGGGATAGCGTCGTCGTAGATGCGGAAGGTGTCCCGGTCGACGGCAGTACCGCAGGCGTTGGTCACCGTAGCCGCTACGGCGTAGGTGCCGGCGGGCAGGGTGACGGCGTCGGGACGGAAGGTGGTACTCGCGTACACCTCCGTACCAGTAGCGTCAACGATCCACCAGTCGATGCGGTCCATGGCCGCGGTGTCGGTCGTGGTGGCGGAGAGCTGGATCTCCGTGGTACCGCAGGCGTCAACTACGGGGTCCAGGGCAATAGCCGGAGCGGCGCTCAGGCGCACGGTGGTGTCGCGAGTAACGGTGCCGCAGACCGCGTTGCCCGCCGTCAGCCGTACGGTATAGTCGCCGTACGGGAGGTTGTCGGCGAAGGTGAAGGTCGTCGGCGAGTTAGTGCTCGACAGCACTTCGGTACCGTCGGCGGCGTGGACCGTGAACCGGAATTCGTCGGCATCGCCCGTCGAGCTATTGATGACGGTGAAGGAGCGGTCGCTGCACAGCAGGTCGGTGCTCAGGGCAAGACCGGCGGTGGGCGCGGTGAAGATCCGGAAGGTATCGCGGTCGGTGTGCACGCCGCAGGCATTAGCTACGGTGGCTGCTACGGCATAGGTGCCGGGGGTCAGGCGGGCGGACGCGGGTGCGGTGCCGGTGAAGGCGAAGCGTTCGGTGCCGGTTTCGTCGGTAATGACCCAGGTGACGGAGTCAGCTTCCGCGGCGTGGGTGAGCGTGGCGGCAAGCTGCACGTCGGTAGGGCCGCAGTGGTCCGGCTGGGGCTCCAGGGCAATGGTCGGAGCCGTGGTGTAGGTCACGGTGGTATCCGTCCGCACGGTTCCGCAGGCGGGGTTGGTGACGGCCAGTTCGACCGTGTAGTCACCGAATGCCTGGCTGCCGTCGAAGGTGAAGGTCGCCGGCGATACGTCGCTGCTGAAGACAGTCGCACCTGCCGCGTCGCGCACCGTGAAGGTGAAGGCCGTGGCGTCGCCCCCGGAGGTAGTCGTAGCGGTCAGGGTACCGGTACCGCAGAGCAGGTCCGTATCCAGCGTGAAGCTGGGCTCGGGTGTCTCGAAGAGCCGGAAGGTATCACGGCTCGTGTCGCTGCCGCAACTGTTCAGAACGGTAGCTTCGACAGCATAGGTACCGGCGGGCAGGTTGACGGGACCGGGGGTGAAGGTAGCATTGGTGAATACTACCGCACCGCTGGCGTCGGTGATACTCCAGCCGATGCTGTCGATGAAGGCCACATCGGATGTGGTCGCGGAGAGCTGTACCGTTCCCGGTGCGCAGTCGTCGGCTACCGGATTCAGGACGATGGTCGGCGGGGCGCTCAGGCGCACGATCGTATCGCGCGTCAGGGTACCACACTGCGGGTTACTGACCGACATCCGGACGGTATAATCGCCGGGGGCCTGTCCTACGCTGAAGTTGAAGGTGGCCGGTGAGGCATCGGTGCGGTCGAGGACGGTACCCGAGGCGTCCAGCACTTCAAAGGTGAAGTCGGTAACGTCACCCAGGGAGGTATTCGTGAGCACGATCGACCCGCCCTGACAGACCTGGGCTGCGTCGATGACGAAGCTGGGCGCGGGCGTCTCGAAGAGCTGGAAGGTATCGCGGCTCGTGTCGCTGCCGCAGCTGTTCAGGACCGTGGCCTCTACGGCGTAGGTACCGGCGGGCAGGTTGACCGCATTCGGGGTGAAGGTCGAGTTGGCGTAGACGATGGTGCCGGAAGCATCCGTGATCTGCCAGCCGATGCTGTCGATGAAGTCCACATCCGATGTGGTCGCAGACAGCTGCACCGTACCCGGCGCACAATCGTCGGCTACCGGATCGAGCACGATGGTCGGCTCGGCGCTCAGACGGATCGTGGTATCGCGGGTCAGCGTGCCACACTGCGGGTTGCTGACCGACAGGCGTACCGTGTAGTCACCGATGGGCTGAGCACCGGTGAAGGTGAAACTGGCGGGCGAGGTGTTGCTCGTGAAGACGACGTTGTTGGCCGCATCGAGTACCTGGAAGGTGAAGTCGGTGACGTCACCCGCCGAAGTATTCGTAGCGGTGATGGTACCACCCTGACAAACCAGATCCGCATCCAGCGCGAGGCTGGGCTCCAGGGTCTCGAAGAGCTGGAAGGTATCGCGGCTCGTGTCGCTGCCGCAGCTGTTCAGTACCGTTGCTTCGACGGCGTAAATGCCGGCGGGCAGGTTGACCGAAGCAGGCGTGAAGGTCGAGTTGGTGTAGACCACTACCCCACTGGCGTCGGTGATGATCCAACCGATTGAGTCGATAAAGGCCACATCCGATGTGGTCGCAGACAGTTGAACCGTTCCCGGCGAACAATCGTCGGCTACCGGATCGAGTACGATAGTCGGCTCAGCACTCAGACGGATGGTCGTATCGCGGGTCAGCGTACCACACTGCGGGTTGCTGACCGACAGACGTACCGTGTAGTCACCGATGGGCTGAGCACCCGTGAAGGTGAAGCTGGCGGGCGAGGCGTTGCTCGTAAAAATGGTAGCGCCACTTCCGTCTACTACGGTGAAGGTGAAGTCCGTTACGTCACCCGCGGAGGTATTCGTGGCGGTGATGGTACCACCCTGGCATACCAGATCCGTATCCAGCGCGAGGCTGGGCTCCGGCGTCTCGAAGAGCTGGAAGGTATCGCGGCTCGTGTCGCTGCCGCAGCTGTTCAGCACGGTCGCCTCTACGGCGTAGACGCCGGCGGGCAGGTTGACCGAAGCGGGCGTGAAGGTGGAGTTGGTGTAGACGATGGTGCCGGAAGCATCCGTGATTTGCCAGCCGATGCTGTCGATAAAGGCCACATCCGATGTGGTCGCGGACAGCTGTACCGTTCCCGGGGCACAATCGTCGGCTACCGGATCGAGTACAATGGTCGGCTCGGCGCTGAGACGGATGGTGGTGTCGCGGGTCAGCGTGCCACACTGCGGGTTGCTGACCGACAGACGTACCGTGTAGTCACCGATGGGCTGAGCACCGGTGAAGGTGAAGCTGGCGGGCGAGGCGTTGCTGGTGAAAACGACGTTGCTGGTCGCATCGATTACCTGGAAGGTGAAGTCGGTGACGTCACCAGCCGAAGTATTCGTAGCGGTGATGGTACCACCCTGGCAAACCAGGTCCGTATCCAGCGCGAGGCTGGGCTCCGGGGTCTCGAAGAGCTGGAAGGTATCGCGGCTCGTGTCGCTGCCGCAGCTGTTCAGGACCGTTGCTTCGACGGCGTAAATGCCGGCGGGCAGGTTGACGGGGCCGGGCGTGAAGGTCGAGTTGGCGTAGACGATGGTGCCGGAAGCATCCGTGATCTGCCAGCCGATGCTGTCGATGAAGGCCACATCCGATGTGGTTGCGGACAGCTGCACCGTACCCGGCGCACAATTGTCGGCTGCCGGATCAAGCACGATAGTCGGCTCGGCACTCAGACGGATCGTGGTATCGCGGGTCAGCGTACCACACTGCGGGTTGCTGACCGAGAGGCGTACGGTGTAGTCGCCGATGGGCTGAGCACCCGTGAAGGTGAAGCTGGCGGGCGAGACGTTGCTGGTGAAAACGACGTTGCTGGTCGCATCGATTACCTGGAACGTGAAGTCGGTGACGTCACCAGCCGAAATATTCGTAGCGGTGATCGTACCACCCTGGCACACCAGGTCCGTATCCAGCGCCAAACTGGGCTCCGGGGTCTCGAAGAGCTGGAAGGTATCGCGGCTCGTGTCGCTGCCGCAGCTGTTCAGCACGGTGGCCTCGACGGCGTAGGTGCCGGCGGGCAGGTTGACCGAAGCGGGCGTGAAGGTCGAGTTGGTGTAGACCACTACCCCACTGGCGTCGGTAATGCTCCAACCGATCGAGTCGATAAAAGCCACATCCGATGTGGTTGCAGACAGCTGCACCGTACCCGGCGCACAATAGTCGGCTGCCGGATCAAGCACGATAGTCGGCTCGGCGCTCAGGCGGATGGTGGTGTCGCGGGTCAGCGTACCACACTGCGGGTTGCTGACCGACAGACGTACCGTGTAATCGCCGATCGGCTGGGCACCCGTGAAGGTGAGACTTGCGGGCGAGGCGTTGCTCGTGAAAACGACGTTGCTGGTCGCATCGATTACCTGGAAGGTGAAGTCGGTGACGTCACCAGCCGAAGTATTCGTAGCGGTGATGGTACCACCCTGACAAACCAGATCCGCATCCAGCGCGAGGCTGGGTTCGGGCGTCTCGAAGAGCTGGAAGGTATCGCGGCTCGTGTCGCTACCGCAGCTGTTCAGGACCGTTGCTTCGACGGCGTAAATGCCGGCGGGCAGACTAACCGAAGCGGGCGTGAAGGTCGAGTTCGTGTAGACGATGGTGCCGGAAGCATCCGTGATTTGCCAGCCGATGCTGTCGATAAAGGCCACATCCGATGTGGTCGCGGACAGCTGTACCGTTCCCGGGGCACAATCGTCGGCTACGGGATCGAGCACGATGGTAGGCTCGGCGCTCAGGCGGATGGTGGTGTCGCGGGTCAGCGTACCACACTGCGGATTGCTGACCGACAGACGTACCGTGTAGTCGCCGATGGGCTGGGCACCGGAGAAGGTGAAGCTGGCCGGCGAGGTGTTGCTCGTGAAAACGACGTTGCTGGTCGCATCGATTACCTGGAAGGTGAAGTCGGTGACGTCACCAGCCGAAGTATTCGTAGCGGTGATGGTACCACCCTGGCAAACCAGGTCCGTATCCAGCGCGAGGCTGGGCTCCGGCGTCTCGAAGAGCTGGAAGGTATCGCGGCTCGTGTCGCTGCCGCAGCTGTTCAGGACCGTTGCTTCGACGGCGTAAATGCCGGCGGGCAGGTTGACCGAAGCAGGCGTGAAGGTCGAGTTGGTGTAGACCACTACCCCACTGGCGTCGGTGATGATCCAACCGATTGAGTCGATAAAGGCCACATCCGATGTGGTCGCAGACAGTTGTACCGTTCCCGGCGAACAATCGTCGGCTACCGGATCGAGTACGATAGTCGGCTCGGCACTCAGGCGGATGGTCGTATCGCGGGTCAGCGTACCACACTGCGGGTTGCTGACCGAGAGGCGTACCGTGTAATCGCCGATCGGCTGGGCACCCGTGAAGGTGAAGCTGGCGGGCGAGGCGTTGCTCGTAAAAATGGTAGCGCCACTTCCGTCTACTACGGTGAAGGTAAAGTCCGTCACGTCACCAGCCGAAGTATTGGTAGCGGTGATGGTACCACCCTGGCACACCAGGTCCGTATCCAGCGCCAAACTAGGCTCCGGCGTCTCGAAGAGCTGGAAGGTATCGCGGCTCGTGTCGCTACCACAGCTGTTCAGTACCGTTGCTTCGACGGCGTAAATGCCGGCGGGCAGGTTGACCGAAGCAGGCGTGAAGGTCGAGTTGGTGTAGACCACTACCCCACTGGCGTCGGTAATGCTCCAACCGATCGAGTCGATAAAGGCCACATCCGATGTGGTTGCGGACAGCTGCACCGTACCCGGCGCACAATTGTCGGCTACCGGATCAAGCACGATAGTCGGCTCGGCACTCAGACGGATCGTGGTATCGCGGGTCAGCGTACCACACTGCGGGTTGCTGACCGAGAGGCGTACCGTGTAATCGCCGATCGGCTGGGCACCCGTGAAGGTGAGACTTGCGGGCGAGGCGTTGCTCGTGAAAACGACGTTGCTGGTCGCATCGATTACCTGGAAGGTGAAGTCGGTGACGTCACCAGCCGAAGTATTCGTAGCGGTGATGGTACCACCCTGGCAAACCAGGTCCGTATCCAGCGCGAGGCTGGGCTCCGGCGTCTCGAAGAGCTGGAAGGTATCGCGGCTCGTGTCGCTACCGCAGCTGTTCAGGACCGTTGCTTCGACGGCGTAAATGCCGGCGGGCAGGTTGACGGGGCCGGGCGTGAAGGTCGAGTTGGCGTAGACAATGGTGCCGGAAGCATCCGTGATCTGCCAGCCGATGCTGTCGATGAAGGCCACATCCGATGTGGTTGCAGACAGCTGCACCGTACCCGGCGCACAATTGTCGGCTGCCGGATCAAGCACGATAGTCGGCTCGGCACTCAGACGGATCGTGGTATCGCGGGTCAGCGTACCACACTGCGGGTTGCTGACCGACAGACGTACCGTGTAGTCACCGATGGGCTGAGCACCCGTGAAGGTGAAGCTGGCCGGCGAGGCGTTGCTCGTGAAGACGACGATGTTGGTCGCATCAAGTACCTCGAAGGTGAAGTCGGTGATGTCACCCGCGGAGGTGTTCTCAGCCGTGATGGCACCACCAACACATACGAAAGCCGCATCGACCGTAAAGGCAGGCTCCGGCATTTCGTACAACCGGAAAGCAGTGCGGCTGGTATCGACGCCACAGGTGTTACGGACCGCAGCCTCCGCCCGGTACGTACCGACCGGTAGATTAACCGGACCGGGCATGAAGGTGGAATTGCGGTACACCACGGTGCCCGCTGCATCCATAATGCGCCAGTCAATGCCGTCGATAAAGGCCACATCCGATGTGCGGGCCGCCAACTGTACCGTCGTGCGGCCGCAGGCGTCGGCGATCGAATCGAGAACGATCGTCGGCGGCGCGGAAAGGTGCACGATCGTGTCCGTCCGCTCCGTTCCACACTCGGGGTTGCCGACGAAAAGCTGCAGCGTATAGTCTCCGGGAATCCAGTCGTTTTCGAAGGTCAGCACGGCGGGGGAAGACCGCTCCCGCCGAACGATCACGCCGTTGGGGTCGACCAGCTGAAACACGCGGCCGGAAACATCGCCGCCACTGACATCGGTGGCCGTGATCGAGCCTCCCCGGCACACCGTGTCGGCGTTCAGCGCGATAAGGGGCTGGGGTGCCGCAAAGAGCTGAAAGGTGTCGAAGGCTTCGTCGCTACCGCAGCCGTTACGGACACCGGCGCGCACGTGGTAGGTGCCCGGCTCCAGACTGACCGGTGCCGGGTGGAAACTGTCGTGGTCGTACACCAGTACACCGGCGGCGTTGCGGATCTCCCAGCCGATCGAATCGATGAAGGCGGGGGCGGAGGTCTTGCCCGACAGGGTCACCGTGGTCCGCCCACAGGCATCGGCGATCGGGTCCAGCGTGATCGTCGGGGCAACCGTGATCCGGACGGTGGTGTCCCGGATAAGGGTACCACACTCGGGATTGCTCACCGTCATACGTAACGTATAGTCCCCCTCCGGCTGGCTGCCGTCAAACACAAAGGTCGCCGGGGAGACGGAGCGGGTGAATACCGTAGCCCCCGACGCGTCCAGTACATCGAAACTCAGGTCGGACACGTCACCTCCGGAGGTGTTGACCGCCGTGACCGAGCCGCTTTCGCAGACCAGGTCGGTGTCCAGCGTGAAGGCGGGCTCCGGGGTCTCCCACAGCCGGAAGGTGTCGCGGGCGGTGGTTGCTCCGCATTCGTTGGTCACGGTAGCCTCCACCGCGTAGCGGCCCGGCGCCAGGCTGACCGGAGCGGGGGAATAACTGTCGTGGGTGTACACTACCGTACCGGCGGCGTCGGTGATCTGCCAGCCGATCGAATCGATGAAGGCCGGAGCGGAGGTCGTCCCGGAAAGCGTCACCGTGGTCCGGCCACAGCCTTCAACCACCTGGTTAAGTATGATGGTTGGTGTCCGGTTGAAGCGGAGGGTCTGCTCCGTAGTGTCCATCCCGCAGGCAATATTGCCCGCCGCCAGCCGCACCGTATAGGTACCCGGCAATTGCGTCTCGGTAAAGGCAAAGCTGGCCGGGGAAGACGTACTAATGAAGGCTACGGCTCCACTCGGATCGATCACTTCGATCATCAGGCTGCTCACGTCGCCCGTGGAGGTGTTGGTCACCGTAAGTGGCTCCCCAGCGCAAAGCTCGGTAACGCTGAGCGCTACGTCCGCGAACGGTGGTTCAAAGAGTTGAAAGTTGTCGCGCTTGGTGTCCGTTCCGCAGTCGTTCGTGACGGTTACTTCCGCGGTATACCGGCCGGGCGGGAGGCTGACCGAAGCGGGCGAAAAGGTAGTGGCATGAAAGACCACCGTACCATCGGCTTGGGTGATCTGCCAGCCGACTGAGTCAATATCCGATGGGTCGGAAAAGCTTGCCGACAGGGCTACCGAAGTGGTACCGCAGGCATCGGATACCGGGTCGAGGGTGACGGTGGGCGGGGCGCTCAACCAGACCACGGTGTCCTTTACGGTAGGTCCGCAAGCCGGGTTCGTAGCTTCCAGGCGAACGGTATAGGAGCCCGTAGCGTAGCTGTCGTCGAACCCGACGACCACCCGGGCATCGGAGCTGCTGAGCACCTGCGTCCCCGCGGGATCCAGCACCGTTACCGTGAAGGAGGTTACGTCACCGTCAGAGGTGTTCTGGATGATCAGTTCCTCGCCCCGGCAGAGCTGCAGGTCGTTGACGTCAAAATCGGCCCGGGCGGGCGTGTAGATGCGGAAGGTGCGGCGGGCCGTCCGCCCCGTGGGTGCACAGATATTGTAGGCCGTGGCCGTAAACTCGTACAGCCCCGGTGCATCGAGGCGGAAGGGAGCGGCGGTTTCCGGTCCGCGGTAAAGCTCCGCGGCCGGTGTAGCTCCGCCGATACGCGCCAGCGTCCACCGGACCGAATCGATCTCCGCCGCGGGTACGCCGTAGGTGACAGAGGGCAGCAGGTCCAGGTCCTCGCAGGCGTCGGGGATCGTGGCGATCTGCGGCTGGGGGGCCCGGGTGATCGTCACCGTATGGCTCACCTGCTCAAACCCGCAGGTAGCGTTGCCGACCTCCAGGATCAGTACATATGCAGTTGCCGTACCCCCGAAGGTGAAGCGCGGTTCGCGCACGGTGCTGTCGCTGATGGTCACGCCGTCGGGTGAAGCCGTCCACCGGTAGGTAAGGTCCTCACCGGTACTGCTATTCACCGGAACGAGGTCGCCGCCGCGGCAGATGAGGGAATCGATACTGAATTCGGCTACCGGCGGCTCAAGAATGTCAAACCGTACGGTATCGCTGCTGCTGCCGCAGCCTCCGTACACGGTCAGGGTCACCGGCAGGCCGCGGCCGGTACGGTCGACGAATACTTCGCCTGGCTCCCGGTCGGTGGAAGTCGCGGGCGTACTGCCGGCCGGGAAGGTCCAGCGTACCGAATCGATAAAGGGGCCGAAGGTCCCGTAGTCGGCGCGGGGCGTGAAACGGTGATCGGCGCAGTTATTGTCAATGGCGGCGATGGTAGCCTTCGGCGTGGTGACTACCAGGACCGTCGTATCCCACGTGGGGGTATCTGGGCAGACGGGATTGGCTACGGTCACCGCCAAGGTGTAGTTACCCGGCGGGGTCGAAGGGGGGAACGTGAAGGTGGGCGATGCTTCCCCGGAGGTCAGCACTACCTGGCCGGCGGAATTGGTGACCTCCCAGGCATAGGTGTCGATATCACCCCCCGAACGGTCGGTCAGGGTGATGCTGTTGGCGCCGTCGGTACAGACCGTATCCCGGCTCAGGTCGAAGGCGGGATCCGGGGTTTCCAGCACGCGGAACGAGCGACGGGCGGTTTTCCGTTCGCAACGATTGACGGCCGTAAACAGTAAGGTGTAAGTACCCGGCCGGTCGATGGAGACGGGCGGCGCATGCTCCGTGGTTGACAGCAGGGTGGTCGTGGTACCGTCGCTCAGTTCCCACCGGAAGGAGTCCACGCTTTCAAAGGGGATCCCGTAGGTACCCTCCGGCGTGAAACTGGCCGTCTCGCAAAAGGGGCCCGGGTTGCGGATGGAGGGACGCGGGGGAAGCTCGACGTACACATCGATCGTCTGCCGGCTGGTTCCGCAGGCCTCGTTGGTGAGTGTTGCGGTCAGGGTGTACCAGCCTTGGGCCAGGCTATTGGTAAAGGCGATTTGCGGGGTGGCGAGCGAGGAGTCGATGAAGTGGATGGCGGTGTCGGAAGCCTCCCAGAGGTAGGTCAGGTGGGTGCCTTCGCTGTTGTCGATCGGGATGATCGTATCGCCCCGGCACACCGTGTCGGAGGGCAGCATATAATCAGCCACGGGGGGCTCCATCACCTCGAAGGTGTGGGTAAAATCACCGCCACCGCACTTGTTGGAGGTTACGACGGTCATCGTGTGGGTGCCGGGCTCGAAATAGACGGGCGGGGCGTCCGCGCCTACGTAGGTGACCGGTGGCGAGGCGGTGGGGAATTCCCAGCGCGTCGTACTCATGGAGGAATGGCAGGGCAGCTTGCTGAACCCGAAGTCCAGAAACTGCGCACCGCAGTACATGTCTTCTACCTCAATCTCGGCGGCGGGTTTACTGAACACCAGCATCGTGTCGCGGTGCTCGGTACTGCCGCAATCGCTGCTGGCGATCAGGGAGATGATGTAACTGCCCGGTTTGGTGATACGGAATACGGGCTCGCGGCTGTTGCGGTCGGTCCCCGCGGTAAAGAAGGCCTGTCCCTTCCCGTTGTTGCAGTCGCCGCCGTCGTAGCCGACGAACTCCCACAGGTAAGAAACGCCCGCACCACAGGCACCTTCCGCTGTCGTATTGATCGTGCGGAAGGTCTCGTCCTCCTGCTTACAGACGAAGCCCTGCTCGAATTCGAAGTCGGCGACGGGGGGATTATCCACGCACATCGTGGCCCGGTCCGAACTCCGGCAGCCGTACTCGTTCGTATAGGTGTAGGTAGCGGAGTAGGTG
Source organism: Lewinella sp. IMCC34183 (assembly GCF_003390915.1). GTDB lineage: Bacteria > Bacteroidota > Bacteroidia > Chitinophagales > Saprospiraceae > Neolewinella. Next base: position 181,803 of record NZ_QMEM01000002.1, read on the forward strand.
CCCGGCGCAGTGGCGGTGAAGCGGCCGTCGGGGGTGACGTTGCTACCGGACCACTGCCCGCTGCCCCCGTCCGAAGCGTCGGGACTGCCGGTAAGCTGCAATTCCAGGTTGGAACAGGCTACGTAGTCGTCACCGGCATTCACCTTCGGTGCCGGTTGCAGGGTCACCAGGATGGTTTCGGTACCCGTACACTCTCCGTTGAGTTCCTTACCGACGACGGTCACCGGGTATTGACCGGGAACGATGTGCCGGAAGATCACGGAGTCCTCCCCCGCCCGGCTCAGGTGGGGACCCGACCATTCGTAGTCCCGCCCGCCCGTGGCGCGGAGTACCAGGTTCTGACCGAGACAGGCGATGGCGGGCTCGGGAGTAATTGCGATCTCCACCGGATCCTTTACGGTGACGGTGAAGCGTTTGGACGCCGAACGGCCGCTGCGGTCGGTGACGGTGAGGGTGTAGGTGCCGGCCATGCTCGGGTCGGCGTTGAAGCGCGTCCATTCCGCGGTGCGGCTGGACCAGCCCCGCGGTCCCCGCCACGAATAGGTGAGGTCACTGGGTGCATCCTCGGTGAAGCGCGCCATTATCTGCCCCCCGTAGCAGACGGGTAAGTTGGAGTTGATCTCTATATCAGGGATGATGGGCAGGGCCGCGGTTGCCGCCCGTTCGCCGCCTGCAACGTGACGCGGTCCGGCGTCGGCGATCGCGTAGGCGCCCCCGGACCAAACGGACGGCGTCGGTGCGGATGTTTGTCCGGACACCAACGTTCCCATAAGCAGCACAACGAGCAGGGTATAGATCCGCATAAACAGGGGTTTCGGGTAGGTAGTAGTTGAAAGCGGTGCGGTAGGTATCAGAAATTCACCGGGCACTGGGCGCCCTTGTAGAGTTCGTTCTTGCGTACCCCGCTGCAGGAGCCGCCAAGCTCGGCCAGCAGGATGCGGCAGTTCATTTCCACGGTACCGAGGGAGGCGGCGGTATTCACGCCGCGGAGGGGGACGTCGTAGGAGAAGCCGAGGATCCAGCCCGTTTCCCGGTCGCGCCAGCGCCGCTTGGTGTCGAGTACCGAGCGTACGTCGATGCCCCACGACAGCACCAGGGCGGTGGAGTTGCGCCCCCCGATCGACGCCCCCGTGTTGGTGGCGGTCGGGTCAGTTCCATTGAATTGGTAAAAGACGCCCGTGTAGTGCCCCTTACCCAGTACGTAGCCCCCTATGGTGAAGAGGTTGAGGGTGCCGTCCAGCTGCCGGTCCCAGCGAAACTGCGGGGCCAAATAAATGGGCGAGTAGTGCTTGGTACCCTTCAGCGAACTCAGCCGGCGGGTCACGCCCAGGTGCAGCGTGGTGCGGCGCGGCAGGGTCACCTCGTCGTTATCGCTGTAGAATGAGATGGCCGGTTGGTTGAGGTTGGAAAGGCTGCCGCCGATGGTGAAGAGCGTATAGTCGTGGAGGCCGTGCTTGATGCTCCCGCGGACCATGGCCCCGGCATTCAGGTTGAAGTAGCGGCCGGCCCGCATGCTCAGGACGTGCGAGCCCCCGATCTGCCCGAGGGCGGGGTCCAGCTGGTAAGAGTAGATGAAGTCGCTCCCGATGATGGAGTTCTGCAGCAGGCTTCCCTGCACCCCCGCCCGCACGTCGAGGCGCGTCAGCCCGCTGTTGATACGCATGCGCGGATCGATCAGGGCGTACTCGAAGGAGCCGGCCAACCCCCCGCCGGCGGTGCGCATCGGGGCGGTACCGGTTTCGTCCTGAAAGAAGGAGGCCGCCGTTCCTAGCGTTACCCGCTCCAGCTTACGCAGACAGGGTATCCGCTGCTCGAGGGTCACGTTGGACGTACGGTAGCCTCCCTTGAGGGGGCCGCTGGAAGCGTCGGGAAGCCCGAACCACTGGTCGCGGTAGTTTATCGTAAGCTGCGTGCCGGGCTCTAGCCCCGAGTAGGCGGGGTTGAGGTACACGCGGTTGGCATAGAACTGGGAAAAGAAGGGGTCCTGGCCCGATAGCTGTATACTTATAATAAGCAGTACGGCCAGCGGAAAACAACGGTAAAGTTTGGCCATAGAAGAAATACTGGTCGCCCCACGGACGAGCCCACGGCTCCATCGCACTGGCGACGGACATACGGTGGCACCCTCCTTGAAAACGATTGAGACACGGTGAAATGGTTAGTCGAAAATCAGCGGCAAAAGCGCGGATCCCGGTAGCGAAAAATTTCGCCGTGCCCGCCCCTACGCCGTGTCGGCGCCGGTTGGGCCCGGGGGCACAAACCACCCATTTTCAGCAACTGAAACGACGTAGGTACCGACAAATTGCGTGGTCATTCTGCGGAAATCAGCTGCCCCGGATCATTGAAGTTGTTCCCTGCAACCGGTTGTAACGTTCTGAATACACGCGCAGCCTGCCCGTCGGGCGCGGGCGCGGGTGCCGGGCCGATGGGTCGGAAAGGCGGCAATACGGGCTTGCGCGGGACCTCCTTTTCCGTTACTTTAGTAGGGTTACCATAAGACACCCAGCCCCAGGGTCGCCATTCCTTTCATCCTCAATACCTGAATTATGGAATTGCGCTTCGTGCCCCTCCTGTGCTGTATACTCCTGTTCTCCTTCGCTCCCCTTTCCGCCCAGGCCGACCTGCCGCCCGGTACCGGTACCTCGCCCCGGCTGGAGTCGGGTGCGGTTCTTCGGTTTCGTTCCCTGCCGGACGGACAGACGGACGGTGGCGCAAGCACTACGTTACTGCGCGGCGAACGTGGCGATGAAGAAGGCCGCTCCATGGCGCTCTCCTTCGAGGAGCCGGATGCCGAGCCGGCCACCGACGATTCCCAGGCGGTCGACTACCTCGTCATCGACACCGGCGAACGGATCCGCCGCAACTGGCTCGAACCCGGCGTCATCTGGGGCGTCCACCACCTGGCGCTCCGCGACAGCGTGGACCGCGGAGCCTTCGAAAGCTTCATTCACCGCTACTGGGCACCTACCCGCGCGGACGCCCTGCCCGACTCCAAGTTGATCTTTCTCAAGGCCCTCACCGGACCACGCGCGGGTGAGTTCAGCTACGTATGGCTGATCGACTCGGAGGAAACCCGCGACTACTACTTCCCCAAGTCCGAAGTCCCGTCGAAGATGTACACCGAATTCGAGAAGGGCTGGTCCTGGATCAACGGCGATGAGCACCTGGGTAAGTTCCTGGCCGCCCCGGAGGACGCCGAATTCACCGACTACGTAGTGATCAAGTAAACCGCTGCCCCCTGCAGCCAGTCTACTGCGCCTTCTCCAGTTCCTTCTCGTTCTTCACCTCGTCCACGCGGTCGGATAGGGCCCGCAGGGTATCCTGTGCCTGGGTCAGGTTAAACACCCGCTCTTTGATGAGGGAAAGCCGGCGGGGGGTCTGCTTGAGGCGCAGCCCCCGCAGCTTGCCCTCCTCGGCGATGATGCCGCTCAGGGCCTTGAAGATGTCTGAATCGTAGTACAGCGACTGGGCGTCCTCCACGAAGAAGCACATCAGCTTGTCGTTCTTCAGGACGACCCGGTCGAATCCGAGTTGCCGGCAGAGCCAGCGAAGCCGGAGCCCGTCGAACAGCTCGCTTACCTCTCCGGGTATGGGTCCGAAGCGGTCCTTCAGGCCGGCCGCGTAGGCCTCCAGCCGCTCCTCGTCCTCGATGTTGTCGAGGTCCTGGTAGAGCCGCAGGCGCTCCTGGGTACTCTCCACGTAGTTGGTGGGGATGTGCATCTCGGTGTCCGTCTCGATGGTCACGTCACGGACGAAGTCACTTCCCTCCGTCATCGTATCGGCAAAGACGTCGCGGAATTCGCCCTGCTTCAGCTCGCGCACCGCTTCCTCCAGGATGCGCTGGTAGGTTTCGTAGCCGATGTCGGCGATGAATCCCGATTGCTCGCCCCCGAGCAGGTTGCCCGCCCCGCGGATGTCGAGGTCCTTCATGGCGATATTGAAGCCGCTACCCAGTTCGCTGAATTCCTCCAGCGTCCGCAGCCGCTTGCGGGCGTCGGGGGTGAGTACGCTCAGTGCCGGTGCGATCAGGTAGCAGTATGCCTTCTTGTTGGACCGCCCTACCCTACCCCGCAACTGGTGCAGGTCGCTGAGGCCGAACTGGTGGGCGTTGTTGATGATGATGGTGTTCGCGTTGGCGATGTCCAGCCCCGTTTCGATGATGTTGGTACATACCAGCACGTCGTACTTGCGGTCGATGAATTCGATCAGGGTCTGCTCGAGTTCCTTCGGGTCCATCTGTCCGTGGGCGACGGCGAACTGCACGTCCGGACTCAGCCGCCGCAGCATGGTGACCATATCCGTGAGGTTCTTCACGCGGTTGTGCACGAAGAACACCTGACCGCCCCGGTACACCTCGTTCTCGATGGCTTCCTTGATGACCTCCTCGTTGAACTGCCGCACCTCCGTATGGATCGGTTGCCGGTTGGGCGGCGGGGTCCGGATGACCGAGAGGTCGCGGGCGTTCATGAGGCTGAATTGCATGGTGCGCGGGATGGGCGTCGCCGTCAGGGTCAGCGTATCCACGTTCACCTGCATGGCGCGGAGTTTCTCCTTGGCCTTCACGCCAAACTTTTGCTCCTCGTCAATGATGAGCAGGCCGAGGTCCTTGAACTCTACCTTTTTGCTGAGGATGGCGTGGGTGCCGATCAGCACGTCAAGCTTGCCCTCCTTGACTTTCTTGAAGATCTCGGTCTTCTGCTTGGCGGAGCGGAAGCGGTTGACGTAGTCCACCTCCACGCCGAACTCCTCGAGCCGCTCCTTGAAGGTGCGGTAGTGCTGCAGGGCCAGGATAGTGGTAGGTACGAGTACGGCCACCTGCTTGCCGTCGGCGGCGGCCTTGAAGGTGGCCCGCAGGGCGATCTCGGTCTTGCCGAAGCCTACGTCGCCGCAGATCAGGCGGTCCATCGGATGGGGCTTCATCATGTCCCCCTTCACGTCGTTGGTCGCCTTCAGCTGGTCGGGGGTATCCTCGTAAATGAAACTCGCCTCCAGTTCATTCTGCAGGTAGCCGTCCGGCGGGAATGCGTGGCCGGGGGTGGCCTGCCGCTTGGCGTAAAGCTTTATCAGCTCGCCCGCCATATCCTTCATCTTCTTCTTGGTGCGCGACTTCAGGTTCTTCCAGTGGTCGCCGCCGATCTTGTCGAGGCGGGGCAGTTGCCCGTCCTTCCCGCTGTACTTCGACAGCTTGTGGAGGGAGTTGATGCCCACGTAGAGGATGTCGTTGTTCTTGTACACCAGCCGTACCGATTCCTGCACCTTACCGTTGATCTCCAGCTTTTCCAAACCGGAGAAGCGCCCCACGCCGTGGTCGATGTGTACCACCAGGTCGCCGGCGGTCAGGTCGCGCAGCAGGCGGAGGTTGAGGGCCTGGTCGCGGGTGAATCCCCGCCGGAGCTTGTAGCGGTGGAAGCGCTCGAAGATCTGGTGGTCGGTATAGCAGGCGGACTCCAGTTCGCTGTCGATGAAGCCGGCGTGGATCGACACGGGGATCGGCTCGAAGCGGACGTCGGCGTTCAGGTCGTTGAAGATCGAGTAAAAACGCTCGATCTGTTTGGGGTTATCGGTAAATATGTAGTTCGTCAGCCCGGAAGAGGTGTTCTCCAGCAAGTTCCGGATGAGCAGCTCGAAGTTCTTGTTGAAGCTGGGTTGCGGCTTGGCGCGGCAGTCGATGGCCTCGTCAATACGGACCGGTTGCTTGTAGTCGCTGAAAAAGACAATGGGCTTATCCTCCACGTCCTGCATCACCTCCCCCGGCCGGATAAAGGCGCGGTCGTCGAAGAGCCGCTTGAGTTCGGCATCGTCGATGAGGGTCAGGTTCTTCCCGAATTCTTCGGCCTTTCGGAAAGCTTCCTCGAGGCGGTCGAGCAGGAGCTGAAAATCCTTCAGCCAGATGGTCGTGTCTTCCGGCAGTACATTGAAGATGCTCGTCTTCTGGTCACGCTCGAACTTGGTGTTGATGTTCGGTACGATACTGACGTAGCTGACCGATTCCTTCGAGAGCTGGTGAAGCGGGTCGAAGGTGCGGATACTTTCCACCTCATCGTCGAAGAGCTCGATCCGGTACGGGTACTCGTTGCCGTAGCTGAAGATATCGATGATGCCCCCCCGGATACTGAACTGCCCCGGCTCGTAGACGAATTCCTCCCGCTTGAAGCCGTACTCGACCAGCACCTCGATGATGGTATCCACGTCGATGTCCTCGCCCTTCGTGATCTCGATGCGGCTGCTGGTGAGCACCTGCGGCGCGACCACCTGTTCAAAAAGGGCTTCCGGGTAGGTCACGACTACTTCTCCCTTGGACTGGCTGTGGGTAAGGTAGTTGATGGTCTCGGTCCGCATCAGCACGTTCGTCGTGTCCAGCACATCGAAGTACAGCGGCCGCCGGAAGCTGTCGGGCAGCAGGCGCACCTCCTTCTTGGGCAGCAGCGCCGCGATCGAATTCTGAATATAGGCGGCTTCCTCCTTATCGGTAGCAACCACGAGGTAGTGGCCACCGGACTTACGGTAGCACCCGGCGACCAGGATGCTTTCCAGGGCTCCGGCGAGTCCGCGGAGTTGTACCCGGGCGGCGGGGCCTTCCCGACGGGTCAGGGAGAGTAGTTTAGCTACGCGCTCACTGTCGGCGTAGTGCTGCACCAATTGCTCGGTAGGATTCAAGAGGTCTGGGGTTTGGGATAAGGAAGTAGGACTAGAGTAACCCGGTTCGTAGGTATCTGGTTCCGCACTTCGGTTTTCGCCAGCGGGTGTCCCTACGCAAACGTGGCAGACCGGATTGCTCCAATCTGCCACGCCTGTCTCGCGGATACTACCCGACTACCGTACTAACGAACTACGGTACTGATTAGTAGCTCCAGAGATCCTGTTCGTAGTTGAAAATCTCCTGCTTGATGCGCTCCGACTCGAGCAGCTGCTCACGGCCGCTGCGCTCGGGACGATCGATCCGTTCGTCGAGTACGTTGCTGGCCTTGGTGATGTAGCTGTTGAAGTAGCGGTATTCGAATACGTCCTGCCAGCTGCGGTTGGCCGCATCGTTCCCGAAAGCAAACGCTTCCTCGTTGGCGAGGAGCTGACGGGCCTCGGGGTAGTACACCCAGAACATCGGGGCTTCAACCGTGCGGGAATCCTCGGTAGGAATGATCTGCATCGGGGCGATACCCAGGATGCGCACCTTCATGGTGCTGCTTTCCTTGTCGAAAAACCACATCTCCTGGATGCGGTACCGCTTGACGGTGGTGGGATCGAAGAAACGCTCCTCCACGACGGGCACCTGCTCGTAGGTCACGGGGTCGGTAACCATGACGGTGTCGAAGCCACCGGCCAGGTTGGCCAGGGAGGGGCCGTCCATCAGCATGCTGAAATTGTCGCCACCGATCGGGTTGAAGACCCGCAGGTCACCCGATTGAGCGGCTTCGAGCAGGATGGTGATGAGGGGCCGTTGGGGGTTGATGAAGGGCAGGTTGATCTTCTCCTGTACGTCGATGACGCGCCAGATGCGCCGCTTCCACATGATATCGGCTTCGCGCAGGTTCTCGTAGGGAAGTACCCGGCGCTCGCGCAGGGTGCTGTTGTCCACGATGTCGTTGAGGGGCGGCTCGAACTCGCCGTCCTGCATCAGGGGATTGTCGTCTCCGGCGCCGGGCAGCGTGAAGGTGCTCGGCTGTTGCTCGGGGGTGGTGGGGGTCTGGGCTGAGGCTACGGCGGATACCGCAAACACAAGCAACAAAACCATCTGATACGCTGCCTTCATGGGGAAGAGGGTGGATTTGAAAATTATCATACGAACGTTCTACCAACGTTGTTCGCGACCGCTGTGGTATACCGATTCACCAAAACGGGCCGCTGACAGGTAGAACCGTCGGCGGCCCGTGCAGGTTGGTCGGTTGGCGGCCGAAAGGAGTTACCGGATCGAGAAGGCCATGGTGCCCAGGTCGCGGGCGGCGGCGTCGCCGGGACACTTGGCCCGGATATTCTTGAAGGTGTAGTTGTCACCCGGCTTGGCACGGCCAATGAGCGAGGCGGCATCTCCCGAGAAAGCTCCTCCGGCATTGGTAGCCTGCAGGACATCCTCGCGGGCGGGGATGTAGACCAGCTGGAAACCGGCGATCTCGCAGCGGGCGTCGAAGTCAAAGTTCTTCAGCTCGGCGAAGAGGCCCCGCTGGGCGCGGAAGGTCGAGTTGGGAATATCGCCGCCCTGCTGACCGCCCATGGTGGGGGTGGGGTCAGGGATAGGCTTCACCCGGAAGGGGAAGGTGCCGAGGGTTTGGCCGTTGGCGGTTACCGTCACGTTGGTCGTGTTGTTACCGGTGGGGCGGACGCCCGTCACTACGTAGCTGGTACCCGAACCGGTGCCGCGAACGGCGTCGCCGAAGCTGACGCGTACGTCGTTGGAGCTGACGCCCGCGGCGGAAACGGTAATGGGGTTTTCAACGCCCATGTAGAAGACGTTCATCTTGTCAGCGGAGACGGCGACGGAGCGCGTGCCTACCTCGTACTGGAAAGAACCTTCCTGCTCGACAACGTCGCCGGTGAGGGGGTTGGTCACCCGTACGAAGGTGTTGATAGTCTTGGGACCCGGCGCACCGCCGGCGACCAGGCTGAAGTCAGCGGTACCGTCGGCCTTGATGGGCAGGTTTTGACCGTTGACGCGGAGCGTGATGTTCTCGGGCTGGAGGGAAGACGAGTAGCTACCTACGGAAACGGTGGCGTTGAGGCGCTCACCGCCGATGACGTAGCTCTTGTCGGCCTGGAAGACGGGGAAGAACTTGTCAAAGACGATCTGCTTACCGCCAGCCATCTGCACGATGTCGTTGACCAGGTTAGCCTCGGAGACCTTGAGGTCCGAGCGGATCTGGGACATCAGGGGCAGTACGGCGGCCAGGGGCATGTGACCGAATTTGTAATCGGCCCAGCTGACCTTCTTATTGTTGGCCTCGCGCCAGGTTTCGTCGTCGATTCCGAAGGGCATGTTCTCGGCTACGCTGGCAATGCGGGCCTGCGCCTCGGTTTCCTCGATCTGCAGCACGTCACCGTGCTCGGTGAGCAGCTTAGTGTAGGCGTCGATAAGATTTTGCCGCGTCTCGATGATGCGCCGCTTCAGTTCTTCACCTTCGCCGGTACCTTCGGCTACCTGACCGTCGGGGCCCTGTACGAGAATACGGGTCGTTACGTCCTTATTCTTCTTACCCTTGGGGGCGAGGACACCGTGGCTTTCGATGTAGTCGCCCTCGATCGTCATTTCGCCGTCGTTGTTACCGGCCACGTCGATAAGGTTGTCCGAAAGCTGGGATACGTAGGTATCGAAGTTAGCGGCCTCCTGGCGGATGGTTTCGATCGTAGGCTGCAGTACACGGTACTCAGCCTTGGAATCGTCCTTCAGCAGCTCGTTGAGGCTCGCGACCGAATCGTCGATCTGCTCGTTTACCGTAGCGATACTGTTCTTATTGCCCTCGTCGAGGGTCTGGAAGGCGTCCATCACCTCGGCGGAGACGTTCAGGGCCAGCAGCGCCATCAATACCAAGTACATGATATTGATCATCAACTGCCGGGGTTCCTTAGGAATTGACATAAAATGGGTTGGTTTGGACCGCCGCGCAGTGGGGCGGTCTAGGGTTTAGAGTAGTGGGATTATTACTAGGCCGTGGGGGCACGCATGGCGCTGATCATGTTGCCGTACACGTTGTTGAGCGTGGTCAGGTTACCGTTCAGCTGCTGCATGTTCTTCTTGTACACCTTGGTCTCGTCGGTCGTAGCGGCGAGGTCGGCCATGGCTTCGTTGAGCTTGGCGTAGAAGTTACCCATCTGCTTGATCTGGGCGGAGGTACCGCTGAAGTCGGCCTCCTGCAGGGCCTTCAGGCTGCTCATGCTCTTGGACATGGTTTGCAGTTCGACCAGCATACCGCCAAGTTGCTCTTCGACAACTTCGCCATTGAGGGCCGCGACCTGCGGGGTAGCAGCTACGGGACCGCCGGGGGTCAGGGGCTGTACGTCGCCGTGGTAGCTGGACAGGCCGGGGTACAGTTTGTCCCAGTAGTAATCGGGCTCGGGACCGAGGATACCGATCAGGAGGAACAGAGCTGCCTCTACGCCTAGGCCCAGCGTGAGCAAGTCGATGGTCGCGCCACCAATGGTGGGCATTTCCCAGGACTGGATCTTATAGAGAGCTCCAAGCATTACGACGGCCGCGCCGACGCCAATGATGAAGTTCTTGATGTACTTAAACGTGGGGGATTTGAAAAAGCCCATAGGAAGAGTATGGATTAGGAATTCGGAGGAGTAATGGGTGGCGAGCCGACAGGGCCCGCTACGCCAGCGGAATTAACGGGGTTTTAACCGTGGGAACCAAGCCCTTATTGCTTATTACTAAAAAAAAGGTCCGGCCGGTCCGCCCGCAATCGTTTCACTTTCGGCGCAATGTACCGCCGGCAGAAGGGACGGTCGGGATCGCGACGGAAGTAGTCCCGGTAAGCGGGAGCGGAGGCACGGAAACCCGCGTACCGTAGTACACGCGTCACCAGGGGTTGATCATAGTCAGCGGCGAGCACGGACAACGCCGTACGGCACCGTTCGGCCTGCCGGTCGTTGAACGCGTACACCGCCGAACGGTACCGCCCCCTGAGGGAGTGGTCACTCGTGGCGGCGTGGGTTTGCAGGTGCACGGCCAGCAGTTCGGCGAGCGATACCCGCTCCGGATCGAAGTGTACGATCACGGCTTCGGAAAACGCGTCGTCGGGTGCCGGGGCGGAAATCCACCCCTGATCGACGTGCGTGACGCCCGCAAGAGATACGAATACCCCCTCCGTGCACCAGTGGCAACCGCCGCCCAAACCGATTCGCCCTTGCGCTGACACACCACTATAACACGTTCACCCCCGAAAGGATGATCAAGCTACCCTCCGCTCACGGCTTTGCCAGATCAATCTCTTACCCTCGTGTCGTACGGCAGACGCGGTACGCCCGAATAGCTGCGACAGGCGCTCTGCATCGTTGGTGTAGCACATGGCCTCGATCAGTAACGCCCGCTCCTCCCGGGTCCACGGCTCGAACGATCGCGGCACTCGCTGCCGGGCCCGCTGCATGTAGGCCGGGAGCCGCGCGGTCTCTTTCTTGAGGCCCAGGCCGGCTACCTCCCGCGCCAGTTCTGCGGCCTTCGTTTCCGTGAGGTGATCGAAGGTCTCGGTGCGGAAGAAGTCTTCGGTTTCCCAGGGCTTTTCCGCGGAGAGGTCCGGGGCGGTTTCCGCAAGCACACGGGTAACTGCCGTCAGGATTACCCGCCGCGGCAGGATGCCCCGGTACTTCCGGTACGCCGGTAATCCACGAAGGCGGGGATCCACGAGGCTGCGACTGCCGATCAGGACCCTGGCGACCTGTTGCGGCGTGGGTGAATACCCGAGGTCGCGCAGATGACGGACCAGCGAGCCCGTTTCCTCCCTGAGTAGGGCGTCCGCATCTTCATCCCGGCACAGATCCCGCAGGGCCCGTGAGAGGATGTCATGTACGGGTGCGTCCGACAGGCAGCTGGCCGCTGTGGTGGGTGATCCGGTGGGCAGTTGGCCGGAGTAAAGGCGATGAAGAAGATGGATGAGTTCAGTACGGTTCACGGTTACGTGGTTTGCGGGTGATTCAATTGCACCGGCAAACTTCCGCGGCATGAGACTGAATAGTCGTCAATTATCCGTTTACTTACGATTATATGCGTTTAGGGACGGGTATGGGGATCAATGGGGTGGCTGTTATTGGCTGGTTTGGTGATTGCCCGGATGTTGATTTGTACCCTGGTTACCGCTTACCGTTGCTTTACTTCATCGCGGTCGGAGACCGCCTTTTACCTGCGCGGTCGGAGACCGCTTTGTACTCTCGCGGTCGGAGACCGCTTTGTACTGCGAAGGGGCCAGACCTCTACGGTCTGGCCCCTTCGTTCAACTGAAGTTCCCGGCTGCAGGGCCTCAGTCTTTTTCATTTATCGGGTCCGGCTACGGGTTCACCTTGCCCTGGACACCATCGTCCATCGTCTTGCCGACTACGACGGAAGCGGCCATCTTGGCGAAGGCTACGACCTTTCCGTGCTGGGTATCCCAATAGTAGCCCTGCCGGGGCTTGAAGTGGATGAGGCTAAGGTTGGGATCCGTGGGTCCTTCCTGGAACCATACCTTGGACATGGGGGACCAAAGCTCTTCCACCTTCTGCCGGTCGTACATGACCACTGCGTCGCCGTAAAGGCTGAGGTACTCCTCTTTGTCCTGGCTGCTGTAAATGATCTGGGCTTCGGGTTTTCGCTGGAGGTCCGCGTTGCGGTCACTGTCCTTGGTGCTAAAGAACCAGATGGAGCCGTCGTCCTCTACCTTCTGGGTAGCCATCGGAGCGGTGGAGAAGGGCTGCGCGTCAAGCTTGGTGCAGAACATGCAGGTGCGGGTATGGTCGGCAATTTCCTTGATCTTGTCAATGGCCTCGCGGCTGAATAAATTTTCGGTCTTGCCCATGGGTCTTTTTCTTTAGTCGAACGTAGGCCCCCGACCACCGGTTCGGGTGGCGCGATACATTGAAAGGCCGGATGTCAACCTACTGGCCCGGCCACCGCGGGTCTGGCGGTCCGCCCGGTGCGGTAACCCAAGCCGCCGATCAACCTTCCACGAACCCCTGCACCCGCGCCCGCGCATTGTTGCGCACGTTGACCCAGAAGAGGTTGTAGTCGGCGATATGGTAGTTCTTGGTGTTGAAAAAGATGTCGCCGAAGAAGCTGGGCTTGTTGGTGAATAGCCCCGCGCCACGGATCTCGGCCCACACCAGTTCAGGTATCGGACCCGCCTTGTACTTGTACAGCACTCCGCCCTCGTTCAGGCTGGCGGGCGCGCGGCCGGTATCGGTGGTCCACGTGAGCGGATTCACCACCGCTACTTCCGGATCGTCGGCACCCGGCGGCACGTCGAAGTCCTCACGGTACGTGCGCCAGGTCACGAAACAACCCGTTTGTCCGGCGCTCTCGCAGACCGGTATGTCGGCGTATCGATCACGCCGGATTGGCATACCCACGAGGTAGGCGGCGACCAGCCGATCGCGTAGGGCCTTACCGGTAAAGCGGTCTTCCAGCAGGCGTTCGGCGTGGAGGGTACCCTGGCTGTGGCCCGCGATGATCACCGGGCGTCCGCGGTTGTAGTGGCGTAGGTAGTGGTCGAAGGCCGCCAGTACGTCGGCGTAGGCCGTATCCAGGGCCCGCTGCTTCACCGCGGCGCCGTCGTCGTTGAAGACGGCCACGTGCGCCTGACGGTAGCGCGGCGCGTAGACCTTGGCCGCGCCGTTGAAGATGCTGGCCTGGTTGAGGATGGTCGACTCGCCGACGTCGGCATTCAGCTTTTCGTCGTCCAGGCTGGCGTTCCACATCCGGTCGTCCTTGCGGGTGTCGGTATAGATCGTAGGATGGATGAAGAATACGTCAGCTTGGGCCGTGGCCTGCATATCCTGCAGGCTGTCGCCCGGCGTACGGTCGGCGTAATCGTCGGTGCTGGGTAGGGCAGCCCAGCTACGGCTGGAGCGGTAGTCGGGAGGGGGCGGAACGGGGAAGCTGCCATCAGAAGGCAGATCGGGAATGGAAGCGCAGGTTGCCAGTGAAAACACCAAATAACCCAACAGGAGGGCTACTGATGCACGCGGGTATCCTGCGAAAGGTAGACGCCAATAAGCGCCAGAATTGCCAGGAGTAGAATGGTCATGTGTCTCTTTGAATAGTTGTCTATACAACCCTGAAATTTTGCAATAGGTTCTCATTTAGTTCAAGTTTGCGCTGAGGGCTTCCTCCAGCAGAGGCACCACGCGGTCCACTTCCTCGCGTGTATTGTAGAGCGGAGCCGGGGCCAACCGGAGGACACCGCCGCCACTGCCGTCCAGGTTATCCTGCCGGTAATCACAGATGAGTCCCCTGGCGGACAAGTCCTTTTCCAGTGTAGGCCGGTGGCCCGGCAGGTAGACCGATACCTGGGCGCCACGCTGTTCGGGATCCTCCCCGGTAAGCAGGCGCACACCCTCTAGTTGCCGGAGATCGGCGTATAGGGCGGCGGTGAGTTCCCGGCTGCGTTGCCGTAGCGCGGTCATTCCGCCCGCCCGCTCAAATAGCGGCAGGCTGGCGAGCAGGGGAGCCATGCCCAGCACGGGGACGGTAGACAACTGCCAGCCCGCGGCCCCCGCGGCGGGGTGAAAGTCCGACTTCATGAGGAAGCGGTCGCTCTCGCGGTGGCCCCACCAGCCGGCAAACCGCGGCAGGTCGGGCCGCTCAGCGTACCGCTCGTGCACGAACAGTCCGCCGGGCGCTCCCGGTCCGCCGTTCAAATACTTGTAGTTGCACCAGGCGGCAAAGTCGCAGTCCCAGTCGTGCAGCGAAAGCGGCACGTTACCGGTGGCGTGCGCCAGGTCGATGCCCACCCGGGCCCCGACGGCACGCCCGGCAGCTACGATACGGCCGAGCTCGAAGAATTGCCCGGTATAGTACTGTACGCCGGACCACAGCACGAGAGCCAGTTCGTCGCCGGCGGCCTCGATAGCGGACAGGATATCCTCCGTTTCGATGGTGGCGGCACCGGGGCGGGGGGCCACCTCGATGAGGTCGCTGGCCGGATCCAGGCCATGGTAGCGGAGCTGCGACTGTACCGCATGCTGGTCGCTGGGGAAGGCGCCGCGCTCCATGATGATCTTGCGGCGTTTCCCCTCCGGGCGGAAGAAAGTCACCATCAGCAGGTGCAGGTTGACCGTCAGGGCGTTGGCGGCCACTACCTCCTCGGGGCGGGCACCTACGATGGCGGCGAGGCCGTCCTGCAGCCGCCGGTGGTAGCCGAGCCACCCGCCTTCGGCGCCTTCCCACCAGCCTTCGACCCCCCGGTCGCGCCAACTGTCGAGTTCCTGCCGCAGCCGGGCCTCGGCGGCGCGGGGTTGCAGGCCGAGACTGTTGCCGCAGAAGTAGAGGTGGGGAGTGCCGTCGGCCCCGGCCGGAAGAAAAAACTCGTCGCGAAGCATGACTAAAGACGTAGTGCCCCTTCGGCGGCCAGGCGTCCGCTACGCAGGGCGGCGTCGAGGGAGCCGTTGAGCTGTTGGTCGCCCGCCAGGAAGACCCGGTCGATCAGGCGGCTGTGGGTAGCATCGTAACGGTAGCCGACCGAATCCAGTTCAGGGAGCGCATGGGGCACGTCGTACCGGCGGATGAAGCTGAGCGCGTCGTTGGGCAGCCGGGTGTGCCGCAGGAGGTCCTGCTCGGCCTGGGCCATCGAATCCGTACCGGGACATTCCTTGAGAGAAACACTGATGAGTGACCCGCCCTGCTGGTGCAGCTTGTAGGTAGGCGCCACCTCGTCGAGTACGCAGAAGGTATTAATGGTACTGGTGGGGTCGGAAACCAGATTGATGAGGCGGTTTTCCTTGAGCCGGCGTGTACTGTAGTAGTACAGGTTGGTGGTCGACTTCCACGCCTGCCGGCCGGCCAGCTGGGGGATCAGGGCGTTCGGGGCGCAGGCCACGATCACGGCGCGGGCGTCGATCGTACTCCCGTCGGCGAGACGGACGGAGCTCCCCTCCACGGCGGCTACCTCGCAGTTCATCCGCAACTCGGTACGTTCGAGCCGCGCGACCAGCTGCCGGGGTATGGCCTCGATGCCTTCGGCCGGCAGTACCGCTTTGCCCTGGGCAAACATCTTGAGTACGAAGCGGAACATCGCCGCCGGGGTAGTGAGCTGCTGCTCCAGGAATATACCGCCGAAGAAGGGTCGGAAGAACCGCTCCACGATCTGCTCGCTGAAACCGTACTCCCACAGGTAGTCCATGGTAGGCTGCTCGTGGTGGCCCTCGAAGCACGCTTCGGGGCTGCTGCGCATCAGCCGCAGGCCGAGCTGCGCCAGCCGCACCTTGTCCTTGAGGGTACCCACCGGGGAGAGGGCGGAGCGAAACAGCTGTGCCGGCTCGCGTAGGGGGTCGGCGAAGCGAAAGTGCTGTTGCCGGGTATGCACGTGGCCGCCGGGGCGGAAGGCCTGCACGCCCAGGGCGTCAAGGTCGAGGTAGCGCTTCACCTCCGGGTACTCGGTCAGTAGCACCTGGAAGCCCCGGTCGAGCCGGAAGCCATCCACCTCGTCGGTGCGCAGCCGCCCCCCCGGGGCATCGCTTTGCTCGAGCAGGAGCGGGCTGTGGCCGGCGGCTTCGAGGGTGAGGGCGGCGGCCAGTCCGGCTACGCCCCCCCCGATGATGACGTATCTGTCTGCGTTCAATTCGGGGCGATTGGTGGTGCAAAGATGCTAAACAAGGCGGACCCTTACCAGTCACTGCCCGGATTTGCGCCGCTCCGCCATCAGGTAAGCGTAGCGCAGGAAGACGCCGTAGGCCAGTACGCCGCTGATCACCAGTCCCTCACGGCCGTCCCGAAAGCCCCCCTGGAAGAGGTAATGCTTGCAGAATCGATAGACTGGCTTGACCAGCAGGTGGTACAGCCCCACCCGGGGGGTGCGGTCGGCGTGATCCTGCGCACTCCAGCGGGCGTAGCGGCGGGTCTTGTCCAGGAAATGGTCCAGGTCCTTAAAGGTATAGTGCAGCAGCCGCCCGCGCAGCCGGCCAACCCGCAAGCCGTCGCGGACGATCTCCTCGTGCACCTGCTTGGCGTCGTAGCGGGCCCGGTCGCGGTGAAAGAACCGCACCACCTTGTCGCCGGCCCAGCCGCTGTGGTAGATGCGGCGGCCCATGAAGTGGTTGTCGCGCCCGATCCAGTA
Source organism: Lewinella sp. IMCC34183 (assembly GCF_003390915.1). Lineage (GTDB taxonomy): Bacteria > Bacteroidota > Bacteroidia > Chitinophagales > Saprospiraceae > Neolewinella. Next base: position 198,533 of record NZ_QMEM01000002.1, read on the forward strand.
GGCGTCCGCGGCTTCCGGGGCCTCCAGCAGGCCGTCGATCTCCGCGCGCAGCGCGGGGGTCACGATCTCGTCGGCGTCCAACAGCAGCACCCAGGGATGAGCGGCCCGGGCGATGGCCCAGTTCTTCTGCTCCGCGGGGCCCCGGTACGCCCGCTGCACCAGGTGGACGCCGTCGCGCCCGGCCAGGTACTCCGCGGTACCGTCGGTACTGAAGCTGTCCACCACCGTCAGGTCGTCGCTCCACCCCGCCACGGCGTCCAGCGACCGACCGATGATGTCGATCTCGTTAAAAGTGGTGTAGATGATGGACAGCGGCCGGGACATCAGCAGCTCAGCTGCCCCTCGCTCACGTTGCCGTAGGCTACGAAGTGGGGGTTACGGAGCACCTCCTTGTTGTAGACCAGCTCCTTGCCCGTGCCGTCGTCGACCAGACGGCCACCGGCCTCCAGGAGGATGGCGTGGGCCGCGGCCGTGTCCCACTCCATCGTGGGGGCGAGGCGCGGATAGAGGTGGGCCGCGCCCCGCGCCAGTTCGATGATTTTGAGCGAACTGCCGCGGCTAACGATCTCCGGATCGTTCAGCTTGTCCATGAAGGCCTGTGTAGCGTCGTTGAGGTGGCTCCGGCTGGCCACGACCCGCAGGTTGGTGTCCTGTAGGGTAAAGCGTTGGGCGTGGATTTGCCCGGCACCCTCCTGCCAGGCCCCCTTGCCCTGGGCGGCGAAGAACAGCTCATCCTTGACGGGGACGTAAACGGCCCCGAGTACCGGGCGGCCGTTCTCGATCAGGGCGATATTGACGGTGAACTCACCGTTTCGCTTGATGAATTCCTTGGTCCCGTCGAGGGGATCTACCAGCCAGAAGCGGGTATACTGCTGCCGCTCCGCGTAGGGAACGTCTTTTCCCTCTTCAGAAACGATCGGTGCCTGCAGCGTGAGTTCACGAAGGCCGGCCACGATAACGTCGTTGGCGGCTTTGTCGGCCTTGGTCAGCGGACTAGCGTCGTCCTTCGTTTCCACCCCGAAGTCGTCGGTGTCGTAGATCTTCAGAATGGCGGCCCCGGCGCGGCGGGTTACCTGTCCCACTTCGCGGGCCAGCTTGAGGTAGTCTATTTCCATGATACAAAGCTACAGGTTTACGCCGCGATTTACCGGCTACGGACCGGGGAACCTGCCTATCCCTTCACCGCCCACTCCAGGAATTCGATCACCACCTCTCCCCACGTTTCGGGCTCGTGGCGGCCACCGGCCACTTCCACGTAGGTCATATCGTCTCCCGGGGTAAGCCCCTTCTGCTGCAGCAGGGCCATCAGTTGGAGAGTATCGTCGATGGCGTCGATCACGCCGTTGTTATTGCGGTCGGCCGATTCGTCGTCGGTCCCCGCCATGAACCAGAACCGGTTGGTGATCGATTTGCGGCGCGCCCGCGCCACGTAGTCGTGGACGATCCGGTTGGCGTCGGGCAGCTTGGGATCGTAAGCCCGCCCCCGGTACCAGAGCGAACCGCTGAAGACGCCCGCGGTACGGAAAGCCTTGGGATGCCGCCAGGCGATGTCGAAGGCACTCAGTCCCCCCAGGCTGAAACCGGCAATACTGCGGCGATCGGCGCTGTGGTACAGGTTGTTGTGACTTTCCAGCCAGGGCAGCAGCTCTTCGGTGATGAAGCTGGTGTAGGCCGCCGCCAGCTCCCCGTGTCCGGCGTGGTCGCGCCGGCCGGCCGTCCCGTATTCGCGCAGGCGGTCGTTGGCGTACACCCCGACGACCAGCGTGGGCGGAAGGCGCTTTTCGCGGTAGGCCCGCGTGAGGCGGCGCTGCATATCCATCCGCGGCAGGTCCTGCCCGTCGTTGAACACCGCCAGCGAGAGCAGGCGCCACGGCGGCACCGCGGGGCGGTACAACTCGATGCGCACCTGTCGCATGAGGTGCTTGCTGGTCAGCGTATAGCTGCGCTGCAGCAGCCGCTTGCGGCGCGACAGGACGCTGCCGGCCAACTGCCGGAGATAACTGATGGGTTTCACGGTCCAAAGGTAGCGGTATTGCCGCGAGTGAGTACCTTGACGGCCCTCACCCTTCCGTACATGCACGAGACCTACACCGAGTTCTATAGCCACCACCTGGGCCACCACGTCAAGATGCTCACCTTCGGTACGCGGGGCTACCCCGTGGTGATCTTCCCCACCACCCTCGGCAGCTACTTCGAGGCCAAGGACCGCGGCATGATCGAATCCGTCCGCTGGTTCGTCGAGCGCGGCTTCATTCAGGTCTTCTGCCCCGACAGCATCAACGACGCCAGTTGGTACGCCAATATTCACCCCCGCCACCGGCTCGAGCGCCACATCCAGTACGACAAGTTTCTTTACCACGAGTTCGTCCCCCAGATTCGCTGGAACACCGGCAGCGGCCGCATCGCCTGCGCCGGCATCAGTTTCGGGGGCTACAGCGCCACCAACTTCGCCTTCCGCCACCCCGACGTGGTCAGTCACCTCTTCAACCTGAGCGGCGCCTTCGACATCAAGCCCTTCCTGCGCGGCTACTACGACGACAACGCCTACTTCAACAACCCCAGCGACTTCATCGAGGGCGCCAACGACCCCCACCTCTGGGATATGAAGATCGTGCTGGGCACCAGCAACTGGGACATCTGCCTCGATGCCAACCTCAAGTTCTCCGAAAAACTCCGCCGCCGCGGCATCAACCACTGGCTGGACGTCCGCGGCGACATCGAGCACGACTGGCCACTATGGCGGGAGATGTTTCCGCACTACGTGAGTTTGATCTAGGACCTGGGGACTGGGGACGGAGGGATGCGCGTCGTACCATGCGGTCTCCGACCGCGACATGGTGTTGGCGCGTCCGACTAGGTCACACTGAAGAACTCGATCTGCACCATGTCCTCCACGTGGATGCCCAGCAGGGTCGCGGCGCGGCCCAGGTTGACGGCGATCTCGAGGTAGCCATCCGAATTAAAGCGGCAGAGCGGCTCGCCCTCGGGCACGTCGTGATAGCGGAAGCTCAGTCCGTCGAGGGGTGTCATCCGCTTGACGAGCAGCTGGAAGCCCCTGCCCTCCCCTACCGTTTCGAAGAGCTCGCGGGTGATGTTGGTGGTCACGTTGTCAAAGCGGTCGACGAACACCACCGCCCCCCGGATGTAGGTGGGGCCGATCACCGGCTGGAAGGCCAGGCGCTCCGTGTAGCGGGTCGTGGGCAGGCCGATCTCGTGGAAGGGCTTGCGGCGCGTCAGGTGACTGACCGCCCGCGCGTATACCGTGCTCAGGGGCGTGTCGAGGTCGTAATCGTCGAGGACGTAGGTCTGCTCCGGTATCGTTCCGAAGATGAGGGAAAAAATGCCGTTGTCGGGGGCGATGAAGTAGTGCCCCTCGTGGTTCGTCGCCAGGAAACGGCCGCGCGGCTGATAATAGTCGTAGACGCTGAGGAGGTGCACCGTGCCCACGGGAAAATGCGCCCACACCTTATTGAATATGAAGGCGGCGCGGACGATATCATAGGTAGGAATATCGTGGCTGATATCCACCAGCTGCAGGCCGGGCTGGGCGCTGAGGAGTTCCGCCTTCAGCCGGGGAAGGTGAAAGTCCTGGCGACCGAAGTCGGTGGTGAGGGTTAGCAGGGGGAGGGGTGCGGTAGCCACGTACGCGGGTTTCCCGCAAAGTAACCGTACGCGGGGGAATTGCCGGGTGGGTGCAGCCGACCGCCGAACACGCTGCACCCGGCCGGCGGTTATACCACCGGATGATCGTTAGTACCAAATCCGTTAGCTTTCCATATGCCACACCCCTCCCTTTACCTGCTCACCCTGTTCTTGCTGCTCTGCGCCGCACCCGCGTCCGCGCAGGTAGAGATCGAGCAGGGTAACCTCGAAGTGCTCACCGACGACTATCCGGTATACTCCCGCCCCGGCGTGCGCTACCGCAGCCAGAGCCGGGGCGTATCGATCCGCTACGAAACGCAGCCCCAGTTCACCTGGGACGCGGACGGGGCCATCGACGGCGGCGCCCAGACGGTCACCCACCTCGAGCAGTTCACCTTCAAGTTCAAGGTGCCGCTGATGAACAAGCCACAGACCAAGCTGCTGCTCGGCTACGAGTGGGACACCGAGAAGTACTGGTTCCGCAACCCCTACGAAGGGCACGAGCAGGAACAGACCCTCTTCCAACTACTCGACGAGCGCCGCCTCAAGGCGAACAAACTGTCGGCCTACTTCACCCACAGCTGGGACGAGCGCTTCTATTCCTCCGGCCGGGTGCGCATGTCGCTCAACGGCGACTACCAGGGGCTTATCGACTTCGGCAGCATCTACCGTACCTACAGCGCCGCCTTCGTGTACGGCAAGAAGGTGGGCCCCGACGAAGAGTGGGCCATCGGCATCACCTACAGCCACAACGCCGCCCGACAGATCGCGCTGCCCTTCTTCGTGTACAACCGTACCTTCAACGCGCACTGGGGCATCCAGACGGCGCTCCCCGGACAGGCCTACCTGCGCCGCAACGTAGGGCCCCGCCTCGTGAATACCTTCCTGCTCGGGGCCACCTTCGACAGCAAGTATTATGCCCTCAATACCGAGCCGCAGGAGGGCCGCGACTTTTCCTCCCTGGGGCAGTTCTTCCTGCGCAACAACGGGATCCGGGCGATGCTTCAGTACGAGCACAACTTCTTTCCCTGGGTGTGGGCCTTCGCGCAGGGGGGCTATTTCATCCCCTGGCAGACGCGTTTCAACCCGGCCGACGACGTGGACCTGGACCTGAACACCAAGGTGGACGCGCGGCCCTTCTTCCGCGTCGGCATCTTCCTGGCCCCACCGAAGGAACTGATCAAATAAAAAGAACCCCGTCGGCGGTGCCGACGGGGTTCTTTCCTTTGGCGGGATCGCAGGTGCAATTACCGCAGGTAGACTACGTGTGCCGTGGTTCCGGCATCGAGGCGCAGCTGGACGATGTACTCGCCCCGCGGCAGGTTACCCCGGTTCACCCGGTAGGTAGACTGGTCAATGTCGGTGTACTGGGCCACGCGGCGGCCGTGAAGGTCGAACAGGTCGATCTGCCGGATCAGCTGGGTTTCGGCGACGCGTACCGTGAAGCCTTCCGCGCTGGGGTTGGGGAAGACGTCGAGGCCGACGGCCGCATTGGTGATCACGTCCTCCGTACCGGTGCTGAGGTTACCCAGGTCGAGGCCCACGTAAGCGCGGGGGATGAAGACGGCCATCATGGTATCGATGACGCGACGGGCAGCGGCGGGGTCTACGGCATTGGGGTTGACCTGCTTCTCTCCACCAATCGCTACGTCGGCGTTCAGGTCACCGCCGGCGGCGTTGAACTGGGCGATCTCGGCCCGCGCGGCTTCTTCGTTCACCCAGTTGTAGGGGGCACCGAAGCCCTGCGACAGGAAGGGGTACATATTGTCGTGCGACAGTTCGTAGGTCGGCTCGAAGGCCGTCTGCTCGGGACAGGCGGGTGCGGGATCGAGGGTGCGGGTCTGGGATTTGTACGCCTCGTTCCGCACGTTGACGGCCTGGGCCAGCGGACCGTACATCGCGTCCAGCGAGGTACCGTTGACGGCCGCGAGCGCGTCGTTGAGTCCCAGTGTATTGGCCTTTTCGATGATCTGCTCGGTACCGGCCACGCAGCCTACGACCAGGTCGCGGGTAGTGGGGACGATCACGTCGCCGTAGGAGAAGGGTGCGAAAATATCGGCGGGACTGTGGAAGCCGAGTACCATCGGTTCATCGTCCTTGCCCTCCATCCAGTCGATGTCGCCCAGGGCTCCGTTGCTGTTGATGGACATGGCCACGGTACTGTTGTAGCCTACGTGGTTGGGGATGTTGGAGGGGGTATCGGCATCGAACTGGGCGGGCATCAGTCCCTGTGGGTCAGAGTTAACGCCGAGGCTTACGTAAGGCACGTCATTTTCGTCGTAGAAGCGGCCGTCGGCCTCCACCTCCTCGATCCGGTCGAGGAAGGCGTGGGTCATGGAAACGTAGCCGCCGGTACCGAGACCCCAGAACACGATGCGGCTGGTGTCGATCCGGTAGGGGTTGCCTTCCTCGGCTACGGTCTTGCGGAGGTAGCGGGCCAACGCGTGCGCGTCCTGGCCACCGCGGTAGGCGGCCTGTAGCAGGCTACCGGTACGGACGTCCTGGACGGGACTGGCCGGGTTCCAGCCCACGCGGTAGTCGGCGGCGATACCTACGTAGCCGCGTTCGGCTACGCGGTTAACGATCTCCACGACGGCCGAATCCTTACGGGTACCGTAGAGTCCGCGGTTTACGTAGCGGGGAAGAAAGTTGCCGGTAGGGAAGACCACCACCACGGGACGGAGGATGGATTCGTCATCATCCATGGGCTGGTAGACGTCCATTTGCAGGCTGCGGTTGGGCGTGGCATTGGGGTCGCTCGCCCCGGCGCGGAGAAGTTCGAAAACGTCGATATTCTGGCTGTAGGTGTCCATGGTCGGATCTCCTACTGAATAGATCGCATCGATGAACGGCATGTCCTGGGCCCGGAGGCCGGCGGTAGCGGCGATCAGCAGAGCCGCGGTAAACAGGGTAATTGTCTTGTGCATATGAATCGGGTTGAAACAGAGTTTACGTTAGTTAGGGGTTGACCAGGTTGTAGGTCGCGGAGATATAGGCGAGTCGGCCGATGCGCGGACCACCGTAGACCTGGAAAACCTGGTTGTCGAGCAGGTTGCTCGCTCCCACCTTGATGGTGGTTTTGATCTTAGGGAGGGTGAAGTTCACCTGTGCGTCGAGCATGCCGTAGCTCTGGATCGGGCCGGTGAACTGGGGGCTACCCTCGAATAGATAGCTGTCCACCCACTTGTAGTTGACGTTAGCTCCCAGGTCCTGCAGCGCGTAGCCGAAGACGGTGAGGGGGATGTTGCGCCCCGATATTCCAATATTGTACTTGTGCTCGGGGGTATTAAAGGCCGGAATGATGGGGTCGTCGGTTTCCGTATTCAGTACGTTCCAGCTGTAGTTGCCGTTCAGGGAGAAGTAGTCGGCGAAGTAGAAGTTGGAGCCGATACTGAAGCCCTGGGTAGTCACGATGTCCCGCGCGTTGGCCGATACGCGATACGCCTGGGCGTTGGAGATGGCGCCCTGGAAGGTCGCTACGTCAAGGCCGAGATTGTAGCCGATGAAGTCGGTATAGCGGCTGTAGTAGTAGGTCGCGTCCACGTAGAGGTGGTCGCCGATCGTCGAACGCGCGCCCACTTCGAAGGTCCGCACCTTTTCGGGCCGGATCGGGTCGATATCAAAGAAGTCAAACTGGGATACGTCCGGTCGCTGCTGGTTGATCACGTCCACGAAGCTCTCGACGGTCACCAGGTCCTGTACCCCGTTGAGATTGCCCAGGAGGATAGCCCGGCCCACGTTGTAGAACAGGTACTGGTCGTTCAGGGTCGGGTTGCGGATGGCGGAGCTGAAGGAGGCCCGCAGGGTGGTACTCTCCCGTGGCGTATAAACGATGGAGGCCGCCGGGCTGAAGAGCAGATCGAAGTTCTGGTTCTTATCCGCCCGGAGGCTGGCGCTTAGCTTGAAGCGGTTATTCAGGTTCATGGTTCCGCCTCCGTAGAGGCCGAATTCGCTGGTGTTGATGTCACGGCCCATGGTGTCCAGCAGGATCGTCCCGCGGCTGTTGGGCGTGTATTGCCGGAAATTGCCGCCGACCGTGAGGTCGAGGTAGCTCTGCTCGGCGGGTTGCCATACCTGCCGGAACTGCTTTTCCCCGTGCAGGTGGTACAGCGCACTCTTGTCGAAGAACCGCGTCCCCCCCTGCCCGAGGTAGTTGGAGGTGATGCTGTCGAACGCCTGCTGGAAGCGGGGCGTACCCGGCTCGTAGTAGTCCTCGGTACCAAAACCGGAGGCCTGCGCAACGATGTCGCGGGTCTGGTCGTGGAGTTCGGGCAGCAGGGCCTGTACCTCGGGGGTCTGGTAGAAATCCCGCTCCGCCTGCCGCCGCTCGGGTACCGAGCAGCCCGTGCAATCCGGAAAACCCTCCAGGGCCGCGACCTGGGGCTGGGCGAAGCGGATCCACGCGTTACGGTAGTCCGACTGCCACTGCCCGTCGGTCTTGTGCAGATCCTGCAGGCGCAGGGCGGTGAAGTAGGGATCGTAGGTCTGACCGGCGTCCTCGTGGGTCATGTAAGCCCGCAGGAAGAAATTATCGCGGTTGCGCAGCTCTAATTTATGCTGAAAGAACTGGATGCCCTTCAGGCTGTAGCGGTTGTCGCCCTGGTAGACGGTGGTACCGGTGCTGTAGTTGGAGCCGATCAGCAATTCGGTACTCTCCAGGCTGCGCTCCGGGTTGAGCCGGAAGTGAAAGGCTACGCCGGCCTTCAGGTTTTCCGAATCGTAGTCGACCAGGTCCAGTTCCCGGTACCCCGGACGACGGATGGTGCCGAGTCCATTGACGGTCGGGAAGCTGAAGGAGCGGTTGGCCTCGTCGCCGTAGCGGTTAACCGCGTCGTAGCCGCCGGGATTGTCGCGGGTCAGCTCCGTGCCGAATACCGGGTCGTAATTGTCGGCCACCCAGTCGTCGGCGCGAAAGCCGAAGAGGTTGAGTTTGTAGGCCATCCATTCTCGGCCGTCCTTATTGACCAGCGCATCGGCCCAGCGGATGCCGCCTTCCAGCAGGTTTCGCTCGGCGGCCTTTACCTGTACGGAGAGGCCCTGCTGCAGGAAGGGGTCCTTGGTTTCGATGGCGATCACCCCATTGAAGGCATTGGGGCCGTAGAAGGCGGAGGAGGCTCCGACGACGAGATTGACCCGGTTGACGTCGAGTTCCGAGGCCCCGAGGAAGTTGCCCAGGGAGAAGTTGAGCCCGGGGCTCTGGTTGTCCACGCCGTCGATGATCTGGAGGGAGCGGACGGGGTTGGTGCTGTTGAACCCGCGGGTGTTGACGATCTTGAATCCTAGGCTGGCGGCGGTGAGGTCCACGTCCTTGAGGCTGCCGAGGCCGTCGTAGAAGTTGGCCGCGGCCGTCTCCTTGATGGCGATGGCGTCGAGGGTTTCCACCGTGAGGGCGGCCTGTTGCTGTTTTTCACTGATCCTGCGTCCGCGCACCTCTACCACGTCGGTGGTGACGGCGTTGTCGCCGAGGCGCACCACGAGGTCCTGCTCGGGGGTGGTGACTTCGAGTTCGGTGGGGGCAAAACCGATGTAGGAGAATTGAAGAATGACCGGCAGTCCGGTGACGGTGAGTTTCCAGGTACCGTCGAGGTCGGTGACGGTACCCGTGGTGGTGCCCTTGACGAGCACGCTGGCACCGATCAGGGGATCACCGTCGGCGGCACCGATGATGCTGCCGCGCAGTGTGGTTTGTGCGGACAGTGTTCCGCAAAGCGCCACCCAGGCGGCGACGCAGAGATAGCATACCCTCATTGTTGATTGGTCAAGACGAAACTAAAGCAAAAGGGCTGATATCCCGGGGGACACAGCATGATCGAAGATTTCGGGCCGGCCATAGCCAACCCGGACGCTAATTTAGTGAAAATTCGCTAGCCCGGGTCGATTTAACAAGATCGGCACGTCTGCCGACCAACCAATCCGGTGGGGCGGGTAATCGTGGATACCTAACTAAAAACCTTACCTTTGCGCGTCTTTGACTATGCAGGAGCTCAAGCAACAGATCGATAAGGACCGTCTCCCCCACCACGTGGGCGTGATTATGGATGGCAACGGCCGCTGGGCGCAGGGGCAGGGTAAGCCCCGTGTCTTTGGTCACCACAGCGCCGTGGAGGCCGTCCGCGCCACCGTCGAAGCCTGCGCCGAACTGGGCGTGGGCTACCTGACGCTGTATGCCTTCAGTACGGAAAACTGGGACCGGCCGGAGATGGAAGTAGGTGCGCTCATGAAGTTGCTGGTGGACACCATCGGCAGCGAGATGCACATGATGCTCGACAACGGCATTCGCCTGGCGACCATCGGCGATACCGAGGGGCTGCCCGAAGCCACGCGGGACGCCCTCGCCTTCGGAATCGAGCAAACGGCCACCGGCGAAGGAATGACCCTCATCCTCGCCCTGAACTACAGCGGCAAGTGGGACATCGCCCGGGCGGCGCGTCAGCTGGCCCTGGAGGCCGCCAGTGGGCGCATGCGTGCCGACGAGGTGGACGAGGGCGTCCTGGGTGCCCGACTCAGCACCCATGCGTACCCCGATCCCGAGCTCATCATCCGCACCAGTGGCGAGCACCGGCTGAGCAACTTCTTCCTGTGGCAGGCGGCCTACGCGGAATTCTACTTCAGCCCCGTATTTTGGCCGGAGTTCCGCAAACCGGACCTCTACGCCGCCATTGTCGACTTCCAGCAGCGCGAAAGACGATTCGGCAAAACGAGCGAACAATTGAAGCGGGCAACCAACCCCTGAGCGTCAGTATCTATCCTTACCCCCGACGGCCGGCCTTCCGCCGGCAAACTTTTACAGCATGAGATTAAGCTTTATCCTCCTTTGCCTGGCCTGTTTCGGTGGTTGGTCTGCGGCAGTCGCCCAGACCACGACGGACTCGCTGGGCGTGCCGGTCTACGATTACTCCAACCCCCAGGAATACGAAATCGGGGGCATCAAGGTCGAAGGAGCCTACTACGCCGAGGAAAATGCCATCATCGGGGTGACCGGCCTGAGCGTGGGCCAGGAGGTCCGCATTCCCGGCCCCGATATTCCCCGCGCGATCAAAAACCTGTGGCGGCTGCGGCTTTTCACCAACGTATCCATCGAGGAGGAGAAAACCATCGGCGACGTCATCTTCCTGACGGTACGGGTCGAGGAACGGCCCCGTTTTCTGCGCCACAGCTTCACCGGCGCGAAGCAGAGCCGGCACGACGACCTCAATGAGGAGGTCAACAAATTTATCGTCCGCGGCGGCATAGTCACCGAGGACGCCAAGGTCAACGCCGCCGAAGCCATTCGCAATTACTACGTCGAGAAAGGCTACCTAGACGCCACCGTTTCGGTGGAGGAGATTGCCGACACGAGCCGCGCCAACTCCGTCCGCCTGCTCTTCGACGTTAACCGCAACGACCGCGTCAAGATCGCCGAGATCAACTTCGCCGGCAACGAGGAAGTGAAGGACAAGAAGCTGCGCAAGCAGATGAAGGAGACCAACCAGAAAAGCAAGCTTTTCAAAAGCTCCAAGTTTCAGCCTACCGAGTACGAGAACGACAAGGACGCCGTCGTGGCGTACTACAATACCCTCGGCTACCGCGACGCCCGCGTTATCGGCGACAGCATCTACCGCAACGACAAGGGCGACTTGGTCATCGACATCGACATCAACGAGGGCAATCAGTACTACTTCCGCAACATCACCTGGAAGGGCAACTCCATCTACGACGACGAAACCCTCTCCCGCGTGCTGGCCCTCGGCAAGGGCGATATCTACAACGAGGAGGAGCTGCAGACGCGCCTGAGCTTCAGTCAGGACAACGCCGACGTATCGTCCCTCTACATGGACAACGGCTACCTCTTCTTCAACGTCGACCCCATCGAGGTAGCCATCGAGGGCGACTCCATCGACCTGGAGATGCGCATCTTCGAGGGCCCCCAGGCGACCATCGACAAGGTGGTCATCAACGGCAACGACCGGACCCACGAGCACGTCATCCGGCGGGAAGTATTCACCCGGCCCGGACAGAAATTCAGCCGCTCCGACATCATCCGTTCCCAGCGGCAGATCATCGGCCTGGGCTACTTCAACCAGGAGACGCTCGGCATCGAAACCCCCGTTAATCCTGACCGCGGCACGGTAGACATCATCTACACCGTCGAGGAGAAGCCCAGCGACCAGCTCGAGCTCAGCGCGGGCTGGGGGGGCCGGCGGGGCGTCATTGGTACCCTCGGGGTAACCTTCAATAACTTCAGCCTCCGCAACGTCTTCAACCGCGAAGCCTGGCACCCGCTGCCCCAGGGCGACGGCCAACGCCTGAGCCTGCGGGCCCAGACCAACGGCAAGTTCTACCAGAGCTACAACGCCAGCCTCACCGAGCCCTGGCTGGGCGGCAAGCGGCCCACCTCGCTGTCGGTCTCGGCCTTCTACAACAAGTACGATTTCGGCAGCAGCACCCTGCCCAAGAAGCTGATCATCCAGCAGGCCGCCGTGAGCCTCGGCACGCGCCTGCGCTGGCCCGACGATAACTTCGTCTTCCGCACCGGCCTCAACCTGCAAACCCTGAGCCTCGACAACTGGACGGAACTTTTCGTTACCGACAACAACGAGGCCGTCACCACCGGCAACTACAACAACTTCAGCCTCCAATTCTCGCTGTCGCGCAACACCGCCACCGACCCGATCTACCCCAAGCAGGGCTCCAACATCGAGCTGTCGCTACAGGCCACCCCGCCCTACCGCAGCCTGGGCTTCCGCGACGACGCCTCCGACCTGGAGACCGTAGAGGAGCGCTTCCGCTACGTCGAATACCACAAGTGGCGCCTCAACGCCGAGTGGTACACTCCGCTGACCTCCAACAGCAAGCTGGTGCTCAAGACCCAGGCTAAGATCGGCTTCCTCGGTAGCTACGACGACGTGGTGGGCGTGAGCCCCTTCGAGCGCTTCCAGTTGGGGGGCGACGGCGTCAACAACCAGCAGTTCGCCTTCGCCGGCGTCGACATCGTCAGCCTCCGCGGCTACGAGATCGAAGACCTGCCCAATAACTTCGTCACCACCCCCATCGGTGACGACCGAAAGATCGCTACGCCCATCTTCAGCAAGTACACGGTGGAACTGCGGTACCCGCTGTCGCTCAACCCCTCGAGCACGATCTTCGTGCTGGCCTTCGCCCAGGGCGGTAACGCCTGGCGGTCGTCCCGCGACTTCAACCCCTTCGACCTCAAGCGTAGCGTCGGCCTGGGTGCCCGGGTCTTCCTGCCCATGTTCGGCACCCTCGGCTTTGACTGGGGCTACGGCTTCGATAAGGATAAGGCCCGCGCTGAAAACGGCAACCTGAGCACCTTTAATATCGTGCTTGGCTTTGAACCGGAGTAAGGTAGAGGGCTTCGGGCGGTAGAGGACTGTGTCAGTAGAGCTCGCTGCGCTCGCGGTAAAGGACTGCGTCGGTAGAGCGCTTCGCGCAGTAGATTCTTGCTGATTAGGAAACCGATACCCCTTCTACCAACGACCGCAGGGAGTGTCTACCGCGAGCCATAGGCGAGCCTCTACCGCGAGGCAAAGCCGAGCTCTACCAACGACCGCAGGGAGTGTCTACCGCAAGCCAAAGGCCAGCCTCTACAAAGTACCCCGCAGCTCCTGCTCCCGCTCGATGGCCTCGAACAGCGCCTTGAAGTTGCCCTTGCCGAAGCTGGTGGCACCCTTCCGCTGGATGATCTCGTAGAAGACCGTGGGCCGGCTGCCGATGGGGCGGGTGAAGATCTGCAGGAGGTAGCCCTCATCGTCGCGGTCGACCAAAATGCCCAGGTTGCGGAGCGGCTCAACGGACTCGTCGATCTCCCCTACCCGGTCGAGCAGGTCGTCGTAGTAGGTGTCCGGAACGCGCAGGAATTCCACGCCGCGGTCGCGCAGGGCCGTGACGGTCTCGACGATATTGTCGGTGGCCACCGCGATGTGCTGGATCCCCGCACCGCCGTGAAACTCGAGGTACTCCTCGATCTGCGACTTCTTCAGGCCGGGGGCCGGCTCGTTGATGGGGAATTTGATGCGGCCGTTGCCGTTGGACATCACCTTGCTCATCAGGGCGGTGTACTTGGTGCTGATGTCCTTGTCGTCGAAGCTGATGAGCTGCTTGAAGCCCAGTACTTCGGCGTACCAGTTGACCCAGGTATTCATCTGGCCCTCGTCGACGTTGGCGACCATATGGTCCACGTACTTAAGCCCTACGGGACCGGGCCGGTACTCGGGCTCCCAGGCCACAAAGCCGGGAAGGAAAACGCCGTCGTAGGCTTCCCGCTCCACGAATACGTGGACCACGTCGCCGTAGCTCTTCACCGCGGCCCGTACGACGTGTCCGTGGTCGTCCTTCTCTTCCCGGGGCTCGAAGTGCGGCTCGGCGCCCCGCTCCGTGGCGGTTTCGAAGGCGGCGCGGGCGTCGTCGACCCAGAGGGCGACGGTCCGCACGGTATCGCCGTGGCGATCGACGAGCTTACCGATGTCGGTATTCGGCTTGAGTGGGGTGGTGAGTACCAGGCGGATCTTGTCCTGCACCAGTACGTAGGACTCCCGGTCCTTTACGCCGGTAGAGAGCCCGGAATAGGCCAGCGGCTGAAAGCCCATGGCGGTCTGGTAGAAATGGGCGGACTGCCGGGCGTTACCAACGAGCATTTCAAAATAGTCCGTTCCGTTCATCGGGAAGGCATCGGTATTGGTAGTGGTGGCGGGGGCTGAGGCGGTCTGGTTCATGATCTATTTATTTGCTTTGACAACTATTGTTAACGCAAAGGTAGGCCTTGGGGTTGGCGTGGACAAGGTGACATTCGGGTAACGGCACGGTGCGGGGGTCCGGTTCGCGATTTTGCCGCTCCCCATCTTGCGCGTCTCGCTGGCTGCGGTGCTCGCAACGCGCTTGTACCCAGTCCGTGGTACCTTGGTGGGCGTAACCCCTTTACCGCCCCCTCCTTGCTCCTGAAGACCCGCGGCATCATCTTCCGCTCCACCAAGTACGGCGAATCCTCGCTCATCCTCGAAGTCTACACCGAGGAACGGGGCATCCGCAAGTATATCGTAAGCGGAGTCCGCAAGGCCCGCAGCTCCACGCCGGCCAGTAAGCTGCAACTGATGAACCTGGTGAACCTGATCGCCTACGAGCGGCCGGGCAAGGACCTGACCAGACTGAAAGAGGTGCAGCCCGCCCACATCTATACCCGTATCCCCTTCGAGGTCGAGCGCGGCACGGTGGGTCTCTTCATGCTGGAAGTGGCCCGCAACAGCATCCGGGAGGCGGAGGAAAACACCGCCCTGTTCCAGTTTCTCTTCGATGCCTTTGCGTTCCTGGATACCACCTCTGGTCCGATCGCCCTGGTTCACCTACACTTCCTGCTCGAGCTCACGACCTACCTGGGCTTCCTCCCCTCCGGGGATTTCAGTCTGGAGACGCCCCTCTTCGACCTGCGCGAGGGGCAGTTCATCGCGGGCTTTCCCGGCCACACCGAGTACCTCGACGAAAACCGCGCCGGCCTCATGTACCGCATCCTGCATACCGACCGCGCGGCACTGGCCGACATCAAGACCACCCGCGAGGAGCGCTCGGGCCTGCTGACCGACCTCCTCCGCTACTACCGCCACCACATCGAGGGGATGCGCGAGATCAACTCCCTCGGCATCCTGCGCGACGTGATGGCCAGCCGCAAGTAAGCCTATCTTTGCCGCCATGCGCTTCCGCACCCCCATCGCCATCGCCAGCCTGCTCGTGGCCGTCTGTACGGCGGCGTGGATGTACGTCCGGGCCGGCAACCAGGAACTCTGGGGCCACCTGCCCCTGCTGCTCTACCTCGCCACCTGGGCCGGTACCGTGCTATTCGTCAGCCGTACGGCCACCGCACCCGCGCGCCGCCGCCTGTTGCTCTCCTCCGCCAGCGGTGTGATGCTGGGCCTGGGCTTTCCGGGTTACCTGCCGGTTCCTTTCCTGCTGCTCGTGGCCTGGGTGCCCCTGCTGCTCCTGCAGCGTGAGGAACTCCGGACGCGCACGGTCTTCTGGCACGGTCTCAATGCCTTCCTGCTCTACAATATCCTGGCCACCTTCTGGGTGACGAATACCGCCTTCTTTGCCGGACTGTTTGCCGTAGTGGTCAACAGCCTGCTGATGTGCGTGCCCTGGCTGCTGTTCCACTGGACCAGCCGCGTATCGCCGAAGGCGAGCTACCTGTCCCTGATCGCCTTTTGGGTGAGCTTCGAACACCTGCACTACAACTGGTCGCTGAACTGGCCCTGGCTTACGCTGGGCAACGGCTTCGCGCAGTTCCCGAGTCTGGTCCAGTGGTACGAATTTACCGGGGTGCTGGGCGGGTCGGCGTGGATACTGGCGGTCAACTGGCTGGCGCTGCGCTGGTACCTGACGCGCCGCCGCCCGGTGTACCTGATCCTGGCCGTCGCCCTGCCGCCGGCCGCCTCCCTGGTACGGTACTTCACCTATACGCCGCCGCCCGGCGCGGTGATCACGGTCAGCGCGATCCAGCCCAATTTCGAGCCTCACTACGAGAAATTCAGCGAGACGGTGAGCCAGCAGCTGCGCGTGCTGGATGAACTCAGCACCGAGGCCCTCACCGCCGCCGACGGGCCGGTCGACTACCTGCTACTGCCGGAGACCACCTTCAGCCGCGTCGAGGAGACCGACCCGCTGTCCTCCCCCGCCCTCGCCACCTTCGTGCGCGGCCTGCCGCCCGGCCGCGTCCGCCACGTCGTCACGGGCATCGGTGCCGTTTACCGCTTCGCGCCGGGCGAGGCGGTGACCGATGCCGTGCGCTACTACCCGACATCCGACGGCAGCGAGGTGGCCCTGGAAGCCCTGAACGGCGCCGTGCAGATCGATCCCGCGAACGGGGACGTACAGACTTACCGGAAGGGGGTGTTCGTACCCGGCGCCGAGAGCTTTCCCTTCCGGCGGGTGCTGTTCTTCCTGGAGCCCCTGGTCAACAGCCTCGGCGGCAGCGTGGCCGGACTGGGTACCCAAGCCGAGCGCACGCCCTTCACCAGCGGGGAAGCCCGCGTGGCGCCCGTCATCTGCTACGAAAGTGTCTTCGGCGAGTACTTCACCGGCTACGTACGCACGGGGGCCCAGGCGGCCTTCGTGATGACCAACGACGGCTGGTGGGACAATACCGCCGGCCACCGGCAGCACCTCTATATTTCCAGCCTGCGGGCCATCGAGACGCGGCGGGCGGTGGTGCGCTCCGCCAACCTGGGGGCCTGCGCCTTCATCGACCAGCGGGGGCACATCGACAGCCGCACCTACTACGATGAGCGCGGCTTCCTCAACGGCACCCTGCGGCTCAACGACGCGGTCACCCCGTACGTCCGCTTCGGCGACATCGTCTCCCGCGTGGCGGGGCTGCTGGCCGTCATGGCCCTGCTTTCCAACCTGGCCCGTACGCTACGGAGGCGGAGCGGCGCGTTGGAACCCTAGCTCCGGCCTATGCGCACCTACCTCCTCCTACTCCTTTGTTCGCTGCCCCTCTGGGCGGGTACGCAGGTACGGGGCCGGTGGGAACTGCGCGTCCGGGGTACCGATTTCACCTTCAGCGAACGCATCCCTCCCCGCTTCGACGACAGCCTCACGGTGGTGGACTGGCTGGCCGACTGGCGGCAGGAGCAGCTCGAGGGCGCCCGCTGGGAAGCCAGCGTGGACAGCATCTACCCCAGCGGCGCGCGGCAGCTGACGGCCGTAGTCCACCGCGGTCCGGCCTACGCCTGGTCGTCTCTCACCCTGCCCGACGATCCTGAGGTGCAGCGCTGGGCCCGCCGCGCCGGCTTCCGCGACCGCCGCTTCGGCGGGGGCCGCGCCCTGTCGCCCGCCGCCTGGAGCGGCGTACGCGACACCCTCATCGCCCGGGCGGCGGCCGACGGCTACCCCTTTACTTCGGTGGGGCTGACGGACATCGCGTGGCGGGAGCCGGGCGCCCTGGCGGCCCGCGTGGACGTTCGTACCGGCCCCCGCATCCGGGTGGGTGAGGTCCGCGTACCGGAGGGCGTGCGGGTCCGGGGCGTTTTCCTGGAGCGCTACCTCGGCCTGGTACCGGGCGAGCTCTACAGCCAGCGCCGGGTGCGGCGTATGCGCAGCCGCCTTTCCCAGCTCCCCTACGTGGCGGTGGAGGGGGAGCCCACGGTCAGCTTCCGCGATACCCTGGCCTACATCGACCTGCCCCTGCAGCCCCGCCCGGCGAGCCGCTTCGATTTCGTGATCGGGGTATTGCCGAACGGCGGTACCGATGGCAAGCTGCTGCTCACGGGGGAGCTGAACGGCGAGCTGTACAACGGCTTCGGCCAGGGAGAGCGGATCGCGGCCCGCTTCGAACAGCTCCGGCCCCAGACCCAGGAGCTCCAGCTGGCCCTCGACTATCCCTTCCTGTTCGGCTTACCCTTCGGTTTCGAAGGTGAGCTGGACCTCTACCGCCGCGATTCCTCCTTTCTGAACCTGGGCTGGCACGTAGCCGGTACCTACCTGCGCGAAGGAAACGACCGGCTCTCGGCCTTCTGGGAGAACCGCCGCACCATCGTACCGGGGCTGGACAGCGCCCGCGTCGTCAACGGCCAACTGCCGGACACTCTGGGGGTGAGCCGCTCCTTTTTCGGGTTGCAGCTGCGGCGGACGCGCACGGACCGCCGGTTCAGTCCCCGGAACGGCTACGCCATCGACATCAGTGCCGCGGCCGGGTACCGGCGCCTCCGCGACGTGACCTTCACCGGTGAGGTAGCGGACAGTCTCAGGGCCCGGAGCACCCAGTACCAGCTGACGGCGGCCCTGGACTTTTACTTCGACCCCCTGGCCGGCACCGTGGTCTACTTCGGGTTTCGGGGGCAGGCGTTGCTCACCGACCGGCCCGTCCTGACCAACGAGCAGTACCGCATCGGCGGGGCACGCCTGCTGCGGGGCTTCAATGAGCAGCAGATCTTCGCTACCGACTACCAGTTGCTGACCGCCGAATTCCGGCTGCTGCTGGGAGAGCGTGCTTACTTGTTCGCCTTTGCCGACGGGGCCCGCGTCAATCCGCGCAGCGTCGCCCGTCCGGACCTGCCCATCGACTACCCCATCGGCTTCGGGGCGGGCGTGAACTTCGAGACGCGGGCGGGGCTGTTCGGGCTCAGTCTGGCCCTCGGCCGGCGCAGCGGCGAACGCTTCGATGCCGGTGCCCCCAAGGTACACCTGGGGTACATCAGTGTGTTCTAGCCGCCCCCTCAGTAGGCGTCGGTGATCCAGTTGTAGGGTTGCCGGCTGATCCAGCGGCCGCGGGTGAAGTCGGGGAACTCCTGCGGCTGCCCGTTATTGTCGATGGACATCTCCGAAAGGGGCGTCACGGCACTCCAGGCGGCGGCATCGTAGGCATCCATGGGCGGCGCCACGTCCTGCTTGGCGGACTCGACGAAGGCATTCAGCACAAAAAAGTCGATGCCCCCGTGCCCGGCCTCGCTGGCGTAGTCGCCGTATTCCTTCCAGAGCGGGTGGTCGTACTTCTCGAGCCAGGGCTTCATCTCTTCCCAGCCGTGACCGTCGGTCTGTCCTTCCACGTGGATCCGCTGGGTGTGGTAGTCGAAGTCGGCGACCCCCGCCGCCCCCTGCACGCGGAAGTCGAGGGAGTACGGCCGCGGGGTATTCACGTTGTGGGTGACCAGGATGGTCTCCCCGTTAGCCGTGTCGATCGTGGAGGTGATCACGTCGCCCTGCCGGAATTTCACTTTGGCGTTGGGGTGGTCGGCCCCGCCGGTATCCACGATGTACTGGTGCAGACCGACGCCCTTGGTGGCGTGGGAGGTCAGCGACATGAAGCGGTTGCCGCGGTTGATGTCGGCCATCACGGCGATGGGACCCAGCCCGTGGGTGGGGTATACGTCGGCGTTGCGGTGCACGGAATGCTGGGTCCGCCACCGGGCCTCCGAGATGCCGCCCTCCCCGAATTCGGCGCCCTTGCCGTAGGCGGTCTTCCCGTCGTTGAACAGCACGCCCCGCAGGTCGTGCTGGTACCCGCAGCGGAAGTGCAGCAGCTCGCCGAAGACGTTCTGCCGCACCATGTTGAGGACCGCCAGGACGTCCCGGCGGTAGTTCACGTTTTCGAGGATCATCAGGTGGCTGCCGGTTTCCTCGTGGGTGTTGACCAGGTCCCAGCATTCTTCCAAGGTATTGGCCGCGGATACCTCCAGTCCGGTGAACTTGCCCGCCCGCATGGCGTCAACGGCCATGCGCGTGTGCCAGAGCCAGGGGGTGGCGATGACGACGGCGTCGATCTCGGCCAGGTCCAGGAGGTCGCGGTAAGCGTAGTCACCGCCATCAAATACGCGGGGCGCGGGCCGTCCGGCTTCGTCGATCGTTTGCCGTGCCAGCGCGATCCGCGCGGGATCCACGTCGCAGACGGCTACCACGTTCACGTCGTCGCGACGCAGCAGGTTATCCAGGTGGTTGGTGCCGCGGAGGCCCACGCCGATCAGGCCTACGTTGAGTTTATCGGCGGCGGCGGTGGCTCCGAACGACAGGCCCGGGGCCACCAGGACGCCGGTACCCGCCAGTGCGGTGGTTCGCAAAAATTTCCTTCTGTCGGTCATACGGGAGAGGTTTGGGAGTGGCGCGCCGCTGCGGTGCGGGTAGCCGGAGGAAGGCTCGCGGTGAAATATAGGCAGTACGCCCGGAATATTCGCTAACGCACGGCGGGCGGCCGACCACTGGTGCCGCGCCGCCCGCCGGGAACCGGGCGTTGTGGCCCGGAGGAAGATGAGATTCCTATCAGAAGGTCACCACCAGGGGAAGCACCGCCTGGGGCTTCCGTGCGCGGGTGAGGTCCCGTAGCAGCTCGAAGTGCCGGTAGGACTCCTCGCCGAGCTGGTCACGGAGAACGCGGGCGGCCACGCGGTTGTCGTCGTCGCCTTCCCCGATGAGTTCCTCCAGGATCTGTTCCCAGGCCGGCTTGAGGTAAGGGTACTGGGCTACTTCGTAGTCGTCGCTCAGACCGGCAAGTCCGGCCGCGGAGGCGATGGCCTCGTCCAATCCGCCAAGTCGGTCCACCAGGCCCAGCTCGAGCGCGCGGGTACCGGAATACACGCGGCCGCCGGCGATCTCGCGCACCCGCTCGATCGGCAGGTCGCGGCCGTCGGCCACCCGCCCGAGGAAGGTATTGTAGATGGACTGCGTCCGCTGGTTGAGTACCTGCCGCTCGGGGTCACCCATCTCGCGGAAGGGGCTGAAGGCGTTGGAGGCGGCGGTGGTATTTACCGTGTCGAAGCTGATACCGATCTTATCCTCCATGAGCTCCCGCACCACGGGGAAGGTCAGAAATACCCCGATCGAACCGGTGATGGTCGTGGGCTCGGCAAAGACGCTGTCGGCCGCGGCGGAAATGTAGTAGCCCCCGCTGGCGGCGTAGTCGCCCATGCTGACCACCACCGGCTTGCCGGCGGCGCGCACCTTCTCCACGGCGTACCAGATGTTCTCCGAGCTGCTGGCGCTGCCGCCGCCGCTGTTGACCCGCAGGACCACGGCCTTGACATCGTCGTCCTCGGCGAGTTTTTCCAGTTCGTTGACGTACTTGCGGTCGCCGATGCTGCCCAGTCCGCCGTCGCCGTCGACGATGCTGCCCTCGGCGATAAGTACGGCCACCTCGTTGTCGCCGCCGCGCATGCGTTCCAGGCGGGCGGAATAGTAGGTGGACAGATCAATCAGGGTAAGGTTATCGTCGTAGTCGAGGCCCACTTTGTCGTGCAGCAGTTCGTCGATCTCGGTACGGTGGCGGATACCGTCGATCAGTCCGGCGGTCACCGCTTCCTGCTCCTTGTAGCCGGTCATGTTGCCGGCGGCGGCACGCAGGGCGGCGGGCGACACGTTGCGGGCGGCGGCGATGTCGTCGACCATTACGCCGAAGAGGTCATTTAGGAATTCCTTGGTCTGCTCCCGGTTCTCGGGGCTGATCTCGGTGCGGCGCAGGGGCTCGGTGGCGCTCTTGTAATCGCCGGCGTAGAAGATCTCGAACTTAATCCCGGCCTGGTCGAGGGCCTTCTTGAAGAAGGGGATGTCCGCGCCGAGTCCCCGGAAGTCGACCACGCCGAGCGGGCCCATGTAAACCTCGTCGGCCACGCTGCCCAGGTAGTAGGCGCTCTGGGTGTAGTAGGGCGAATAGGCGACGATGAACTTGCCGCTGGCCTTGAAAGCGAGGATAGCCTCCCGGAGGCTACGCAGCGTGGTGAAGGGTACGCCAGTCGGTTCATTTCCCAGGTAGATGCCCTTGATGTCATCATCCTCGGCGGCTTCCTCGAGCGCCCGGATGACGTCGTGCAGGCCCAGCTGCTCCTCTCCCTTGAAGGAGGCGAGCAGGTCGCCCTGCTCTACGTTGCCCGTCAGTTCCGGCAGTCCGTTCAGGTCGATGGTGAGGATGGAGTTCTGGCTGACGGAGGGCTTTTCCTGGGAGGAAGCCGCCATTCCGCCGATAACGGCCGATCCGATCAGCACCAGGGCTACCAGGGCCAGGAGGGTGCCCAGGCAGGAGCCGAGCAAAATTTTAAGAAAATTGGGCATGCCGTACTATTAGAGTTTCCGCAATATGACGCAAAGAACGCATCCTCGTCGGTAACGCCTCCCTCTTTTCGATGAACGGTCGGATTCGCGCGACGGAGATTGCCCTCCACTCCGGTTACCTTTGCGGCATGAGCCCGGACGCCCGCGACCTCCGCATCGAAGCCTACGATTATCCCCTGCCCGACGAACGCATCGCCCGCTACCCCCTGCCCGACCGGGCCCGGGCCCGCCTGCTGGTGTACAAGGCCGGGGACATTAGCGACCGGCACTTTACCGAGCTGCCCGAATTACTTCCGTCCGGCACCCTCCTCATCGGCAACCGCACGCGGGTGATCCACGCGCGGCTGCGCACCTTGCTGCCCGACGGACGCTCCCTGGAACTTTTCTGCCTCGAACCCCTCGCGCCGGGCGACTACGCGCTCTCCCTGGGCAGCCGCGCGCCGGTGACCTGGAAGTGCCTGGTCGGCGGCAACCGGCGCTGGAAATCCGGCCGGATCGAGTGGTCCGTACCGCTGAACGACGATACCGTCACGCTGACCGCGGAGCGCGGCGAGCGCCTCGAAAATGCCTTCAGCATCCGCTTTTCGTGGTCCGGCGGATATAGTTTCGGTGAGATCCTGGAGGCGGCCGGATCGATCCCCCTGCCCCCCTACCTGGGCCGCGCGGCGGAAGCCACGGACCGCGAACGTTACCAGACGGTCTTCGCGGAGCAGGAAGGTTCGGTGGCCGCACCGACCGCGGGCCTGCACTTCACGCCGGACGTGATGGACCGGCTGACCGGTCGGGACATCACCTTCCGCACGCTTACCCTGCACGTCGGGGCGGGAACCTTCAAACCGGTTACCGCGGATACCCTGGGCGGCCACATCATGCACCGCGAGTACTTCAGCGTCACGCGTGACCTGGTCGCGGCGCTTCACGAACAACTGGTTGCCGGCCGGCCGGTGGTCAGCGTGGGCACTACGAGCATGCGCTGCCTGGAGAGCCTGTTCTACTTCGGGGCACGCATCCTGGCGGGCCTGCCGCCCGGGGAAATCCTTGACCAGTGGGTAGCCACCGACGACCGCCTGACGAGAGCAGACACCGCACCTGCGCTCGCCGCCCTCCTGGAGTGGATGGATGCCGGGGGCCACGACGCCTTCACGGGGTACACCCAGTTGCTGCTCACTCCCGCGGCCCGGCCGCGGGTGGTTGACGGCCTCATCACCAATTTCCACCAGCCGCGCTCCACCCTGTTACTGTTGGTGGCGGCCCTGGTCGGAGAGGACTGGCGGCGTATCTACCGCCACGCACTGGAAACCGGCTACCGCTTTCTGAGCTACGGCGACAGCAGTCTACTGTGGCGGCGGGGCGCTGGTGCGGAGTAGGGTCACGAGACGTTCGGCCGTATCGGATCGCATCCGGAGCACCAGGCTGTCCAGCGTGAGGGCTTCCACGGCGACGACGCGCTCGGGGTTGGCGGGCTGGGTGGTGTCTTGGGCGAAGAGGTAGCCGTCGTCGTAGCGCCACGTCCCGGCCTCCTGGTAGCGCAGGGTCGAGGTGAATTTGTAGCGGTTGTCGGGGCGGAAGTCGAAGGTGATCTCGCGGGGATCGAGCCGGAGGCTGTCGCCGTCTTCGGTCACGAGACTACCCTGCCACTCCCCGACGAGCAGGTCGGGCTCCGGCTCACCACAGTGGAGCAGGCAGAGGGCAAGGGCCAGCAGGGGCAGGTAGCGCTTCAAAGGCGGGGATTAGTGGGTCACGCCGATATTAAACAGCGACTCGATGATGATAAAGGCGATGGCCCCGGCCGCGAAGCCCAGGAAGGCCAGGCCGGAAATTTTCTTGAGGTACCAGATGAAGTCGATCCGTTCCATACCCATGGCGGCTACCCCCGCGGCGGAGCCGATGATGAGCATACTGCCGCCGGTACCCGCGCTGTACGCGATGAAGTGCCAGAGGCGGGCGTCGATCGGGTAATTGGCCAGGTCGTACATACCCATGGAGGCGGCGACGAGCGGTACGTTATCGATGATGGCGGAGAGGAAGCCGAGGATGACGATGACGATATCCTCGTTGGGAATGACGGCCCGCAGGGCTTCGGCGACGGCCCGCAGGGCACCTACTCCGTCGACCACTACGGTCTCGAGGGCGGCCACGGCCATCAGGATACCGAGGAAGAAGAGAATGGAGGCCATCTCGATGCGGCTGAGGGCGCGGTGAGCGGAGTAGGCCTCCTTGCGCTCCTCGGTGAAGTCCTCCTCGGGGTGGATGTATTCGGATACCAGCCAGACGACCCCGAGGCTCAGCATCATGCCGAGGTAGGGGGGCAGGTGGGTGATGGTCTTGAAGACGGGAACGAAGACGATCATGCCCAGCCCCAGGAAGAGCATGGTCTTACTGGACAACAGGCGGCCCTTTTCGATGAGTTCCTCGTCGTCGTCCTGCATCATGGCCAGGGTGGTAATCTCGCCCTGGAACGGCTTCATGAAACTGGCCACCGCGAAGGGCAGGACGAAGCAGATGAGGGAGGGCGCGATGAGGAACTCCATCAGGCCGGCGGTACTGACGCGCTTGCCGATCCAGAGCATGGTGGTAGTGACGTCACCGATGGGCGACCAGGCGCCGCCGGCGTTGGCGGCGATGACGATAAGGCAGACATACCAGATGCGCTCCTCGCGGTCGGGGACCAGCTTACGGAGCAGGGTGACCAGCACGATGGTGGCGGTGAGGTTGTCGATGATGGCGGAGAGGATGAAGCCGAGGGCGCCCACGATCCAGAGGAGCCGGCGCTTGCTGCGGGTCTTCACCCACCCTTTCAGGATGTCGAAGCCCCGGTGGAGGTCGACGATCTCTACGATGGTCATGGCACCGATCAGGAAGATCAGGATCTCGGCGGTCTTACCCAAGTGGTGGAGCAGGGCTCCGGTAAAGCCTTCCTCGGCTGCCTCGTGGGCACCGGCGTGGCCAAACTCCATAGCGTCACCGCTGACGCTGTTGAACATATTGAAAACCTCTCCTTCGGTATTGATGATCTCGAGCGATCCGGCGTTGAAGCCCAGGCTGAGGAGTGCCCAGCAGAGCGCTCCCATCAGCAGGGCGGGAACCGTTTTGTCAAGACGAAGAGGATGCTCAAAAACGATTACGATGTAACCGATGACAAAACAGGCTACTACTGCTGCGATCATAGTGATTGGTTTTCGATAGGATGTACTCCTGCTGGCAATTATACGAATAGTACGCAACTACCGGACGTGAAAAACAGTTTGGTAGGCATGAAACCGGAACACGGAACGGACCTTACCCGTCTGCTGCTACTGGGCGGCGTGGCTTTGCTGACCCTGCTGTTGCTGCTGCGGATCTATCCGCCGGCGGCGTTCATGGGCTTCGCGATCGGGGCCACCGTAGGTTTCTTTCTTCTCGGCGAACGGCTTACCGGTTTATTCGGTAAAGGTGGTCGTACGGAGACGGACGAGTCCGATTTCGCACAGCGCGTAGCCGCCCGTCTCGAAGATTGCCGCAACCGCGAGGAAGGTTTCCGCGACGAAGGCGAGCGTATCCTTAAGAGCATCGCTACCCTGCGCGACGACCTGTCCCGCAACCCGACCGCCGCACCCGAAGCGGTCGCCAAGGCCGAAGCCATCATCAAAGAGCTCGAGGCTGAATTCAGCCTCCGGCATGCCAAGGCCAGTTTCTTCGGTGAGTGCGCCACACGCCTCCGGGAATTGCTCGAGCGTCACCGGCTGGTGGAAAGCATGGCCGCCCGCCGGCGGGAGCTGCGGGAACTGCGGCAGACGAATTTCGACGACGAATCGATCGTGGAAGAAACCCGGTTCAGTATCGAGCAGGACACCATTCAGTTGGATACTATCGTGGAACTGAGCAACAGCGCGGCCAACAGCAGCAAGGCAGAGCAGGCCGAAGCGCTCCGCGACCGCCTGGAGCGCCTGCGCAGTACCCTGGGAAAGCAGGATCGCCCCACCGGGGAACAGGCCTGAGGCAAATTTATGCCGAATCCCTTGCGTTTTTCCTCCAGCTACCTATCTTTGCAGTCGCTAACGCCGGAACGCCGGCCGTGCGCCGCAGGATTTACCCCCTGCACTTGAAATTTTGGCCCGTTCGTCTATCGGCTAGGACGCCAGGTTTTCATCCTGGTAAGAGGGGTTCGATTCCCCTACGGGCTACTAATTAGTACGGTAGTGTTGTACTACCATACTACTCCCGGCCCGTTCGTCTATCGGTTAGGACGCCAGGTTTTCATCCTGGTAAGAGGGGTTCGATTCCCCTACGGGCTACCATTTTTGAGTTTGCAGGAACGGCAGCCGCGCGATGCGCGGCTGCCGTTCCTTGTTTGTATCAGTCAAGCACGGGAAGCTCCGTTTCCCCGAAGCCCCCATCCATATATACGGTTACCGCATTCACCCCAAGCTCCCGCAGCAGGCGGTACGCTTCGGCGAACCCTCCACTGACGTGCTCGGGGCGGTGGGCGTCGGAGTTCACCTGGAGCGGGATTCCGCGGGCGTGGGCGCGGGCTACGATCCACGAACTGGGATACATGCCGTTGCCGTCGTTGAGGTAGACGCCCCGCGTGTTGACTTCCATGATGGCACCGGCCCCCTGCAGGGCGTCAAGCGTTTCTTCGACCGCCGCCCGGTACCAGGGAGCGTTCTCGTCCCAGTAGTCGCCGGTGGCGTTGCGCCGCTTGATGCGGTCGAGGTGGGCCACGATATCCGGGGGGTGGGTGACCAGCATCTCCCGGAGCAACGCGTAGTAGCGCTCGACCATCCGCCGGCTGTCTCCCCCGAAGATGGTATCGATTCCCCGGGAGAATACCGGTTCCGGTTGCTGGAAACTCCAGGGCCGACCGTCGGGCAATCGGTCGACGTAGTGTACCGCCCCAACGGTAAAATCGAGTCCGGCCGATCGGATATGGGGGCTGTTCACGTTCATGACATCCGGCAGGAAATCCACTTCCAGGCTTTTGAAGATGCGGATGCGGTCGTGGTATGCGACGCGCAGATTGTCGATCTCGTTACCGTAAGCGGCCAGGTCGGCCAGCGGCATGGAGCCTATGTCTTCCGGCGGAATGGGGGCGTGGTCGCTAAAGGTGTAGGTAGCGAACCCTTCCCGCAGCGCCTGGCGCAGGTAATCTTCGGGTTCGCCTATTCCGTCGCTGTAACGGGTATGGGCGTGGTGGTTGGTGAGCATAGGGGAAAAGGTGAAAGAAGAGAAGTGGTGCCCGCCGTCGTTTGTTTCGACAGCTCGAAATTTGCAGCCCGATAATTGGGCTTGTATTGTGCAATTTGCAATACAAACGCGCAACATAGGGATTTAACAAACACATCCTTCCTAACTTGCGGAACTGTAATCACCTTTTCCCATCCACTCAATTGCCGACTATGCAATTCAGACTTCTACTCTTTTCTTTATTCATTGCCCTTTCCAGCCTCGTTTCCGCCCAGCGCAACTGCGGATCGATGGAGTACCTCGAAGCGCAGATCCTCCAGAATCCCGCCCGCGAGTACCAGCTGCAGCAACTGGAGCGCTTCACCCAGGCTTACGAACCGGGCCTGGAGAAAGCGCTGTCGGGGGGCATACTCACCATCCCCGTGATCGTGCACGTCGTGTACGGAAACAGTACGGAAAACATCTCCGACGCACAGATCGCCAGCCAGATCGCCGTGCTGAACGAGGACTTCCGGCGCCTGAATGCGGACCGGAGCAATACCCCTGCGGACTTTACCGGCGTAGCCGCCGATACCGAAATCGAGTTTTGCCTCACACAGACCATCCGCAAGAGCACGACACGCGCCAGCTTCGGTACCAACGATGCGGTGAAGAGCGCCAGCACCGGCGGCTCGGACGCCGTGACGCCCCGGCAAGCCCTTAACGTGTGGATCTGCGAGATCGGCGGTGGTATCCTCGGTTATGCCCAGTTCCCGGGCGGCAGTGCCGCCACGGACGGTGTCGTTCTCGACTACCGCTACGTGGGTACCACGGGTACCGCTACCGCTCCCTTTAACCTCGGCCGCACGGCCACCCACGAGGTTGGCCACTGGCTGAACCTCCGCCACATTTGGGGCGACGGGGGCTGTAGCGTCGATGATTTCGTGAATGACACCCCCCTCGCCGGCGCCCCGAACTATACCGGAGGTGCCTGTACCTACCCAGGCCCCAACAGCTGTGCTCCCCGCGGCAAGAAAGGCTCCGGTGACGACCTGCCCGACATGTTCCAAAATTACATGGACTACTCGGACGATGGCTGCATGAACCTTTTCACCATCGGCCAGAAGGACCGCATGTGGGCCGCGATCAATGCCGCACGCCCGGAATTGCTATCCTCGGCCTGCGACGGCACTCCCCCGACCACGCCGCAGGAAATCTGTGATAACGGCATCGACGACGACGGCGATGGCCTTACCGACTGCGAGGATCCCGATTGCTCCGGCACCACCGCCTGTGCTCCCCCGGCCGGCGACTGCGTTGCGCCTACCGGACTGACCAGCCGCACCGGCAAGGGCGGCCGCGAACTGACGATGTCGTGGAGCGCCGCCCCCGACGCGCTGAGCTACTATGTCGAGATTCTGACCGGCGGGTCCGTATACGCCTCCGGTACGATCAGCGGAACCAGTGCATCGGTCAACGTGAGCAAAGGCGCCTCCTACACCTGGCGCGTACGCTCGAACTGTGCAAACGGGGCCGTTTCGGACTTTGCCGAGACTACGGTCACCGCCCGCCGCGTCGCTAACACGACTGCCCAGGAGCTGGGGGTATTCCCCAATCCCACCGACCGCGGTACCGTGACCGTAACCTGGGACCTCGATCCCGCCGCTTCGCTCTCCACGAGCCCGGTAGTTGCCGCCGCCGCACCCCAGCAGATCCGCGTGGAACTGCGCGACCTGACGGGCCGTGTCCTGCGCCAGCTGAATGTAGCGGATGTCGGACAGGCACCCCTCGACGTATCCGACCTCAGCGCCGGGGTGTACCTCATTCAGGTCAGCGACCAGGATGGATATACCGTGAGCACGAAGTTCGTGAAGCTCTGAGCCGGCGTTACGCGCCCCAACTAAAAAGCCCGGTGGTGCAGCTGCACCACCGGGCTTTCTGTTTCCGGAAGGATGAGCGGGCTAACCGCGCAATTCCCGTGGCTTGGCGAAAGGCTGATCGTAGACCCGCTCTCCGGTTAGCCGGTAGATCGCATTGGCCAAGCCGCCGATGACGGGGGGCAGGGAGGGCTCGCCAAGGCCGGTCGGGGCAATGTCGTTCTCTACGAAATGCGTGTGAATAGCCCGCGGCGCCTCGATATGTCGAATGAGGCGGTAATTGTCGAAGTTTTGCTGGTCGGGCTTACCGTCGGTGAAGGTCACCGCTCCGTAGAGAGCGTGTCCGACCCCGTCGATGATGCCCCCTTCCACCTGGTTGTGGGCGCCTTCGGGGTTCACGACGATGCCGCAGTCGACGGCGCAGTGCACCTCGGTGACGCGCGGCTCGCCATCGACCAGGCTGGCCTCGACTACCTGGGCGACGTAGGAATTGTGGCAGTAGTAGGCTGCCACGCCCCGGGCGTCGTCGCCGGTGCTCCAGCCCGATTTGTCGCGCACGAGTTCGAGTACACCGGCGTAGCGCTCGGCATCGTAGTCGTTGTTCTCCCCGACGGGATCCGACGCGGCGCGCGCGAAGAGTTCCAGGCGGAAATCGATCGGGTCCTTGCCGGCGGCCTCCGCTACTTCGTCGAGAAAGGATTGCTCGGCGCCGGCAATGAAGTTGGAGCGGGGGGCCCGCCAGGCGCCAGTCGATACATTCGATTCCTGGGTAAGGTTCTCGGCCAGGTAGTTGTCGACGGTACCGGCCGGGAAGCGATTGGCGAACACGGGGCTTTCCCCGGCACCGGTACCACGGACGTGGAAGCCGATGAGCTTGCCGTCCTCGTCCAGCGCGGCGCGGTAGCGGACCAGATATTCGGGGCGGTAGGTACCCTGCGTCATGTCGTCTTCGCGCGTATAGACCAGTTTCACGGGTACACCGGCGGCCCGGCTGATCAGGGCGGCCTCCACGCCGAAGTTGCCGTAGAGTCGCCGTCCGAATCCGCCGCCCATGCGGCTCATCATGATGCTGACCTTGTCCTCGGGCATGTCGAGCAGGGCGCTGACGGACTTCCGCAGGAACTCGGGCGTCTGGATCGGCCCGACCAGTTCGGCCCGATCATCGCGCACGTCGGCGAAGAAGTTCATGGGCTCCATGGTGTTGTGGGGCAGGAAAGGCGCGGAGTAGATCCGGTCGACCACGGTCGCGGCCCGGGCGAAGGCGGCCTCCGGGTCACCGTCGCGGCGAGCCTCCTCGGCCTTGCCCTCCAGGAGGAGTTCCTGCAGGCGCTCGCGCTGCATGGGCGATGATTCGGGGGCGCTGTCCTCTTCCCACTCGAGGGCGAGTTTTGTCTTGGCCTGGAAGACCTGCCAGGTGTCGTCGCCGACTACGGCAACCAGGTTGGGGAAAGCGTTGACGTCGGACCACTGGAGCTCTACGCCCTCGGGAGCGGCGTTGATGGTATACACGCCCTGGATACCGGGCATCCCGCGAACGGCGCTGTCGTCGACCGACTTAAGCTTGAGCCCGAAGGCGGGCGGGTGCACGATGGCGGCGTACTTCATCCCCTCACGCTGGATGTCGAGGCCGTACAGTGGCCGGCCGGTGACGATCTTGGTGGCGTCCACGTTCTTCGTAGCGACGCCTACAATGCTGAAGTCGGCATTCTGCTTGAGCGTCACTTCTTCGGGTAGGGGGAGCGTAGCGGCCAGGGAGGCGACCTCACCGTATCCGAGGGAGCGGTCGCTGCCGTCGTGGTAGATCATCCCACGTTCGGTGCGGAGCTCCGCGGGATCCACTTCGAGCTGTTGCGCCGCGGCCTGCAGGAGCAGGTAGCGGGCGGTGGCCCCCGTCTTGCGCAGGGGTTCCCAGCCGTGGCGGATGGACTGGCTGCCGCCGGCGATCTGCCGTTCGAAGTTATCGGTATCGAGGCCGGCCTGCTCCACGATGACGTTGTTCCAGTCCACGTCGAGCTCCTCGGCCACGATCATGGGCATGGCGGTTTTGACGTTCTGTCCGATCTCGGGGTTGGGCGACATGATGGTCACTACGCCGTTTTCGCCGATCTTCAGAAAGGCGTTGACGGCGACCCACTCTTCGGGCATGACGAGTTCGGGGCGTGCCTTGCGGGCCTTATCGCTTTCGCAGGAGGTCAGCCAGCTGAAGCCTAGCAGCAGGCCGCCGCCCGTAGCGGCCGATACCTTGAGGAAAGAACGGCGGGAAGTAGTTTGCTGGGACATGCTAGCTTAGTTTTTCGGCGGCGCTCTTTACGGCGGCGTGGATACGGGTATAGGTTCCGCAGCGGCAGATGTTGCCGCTCATACCGGAGCGGATCTCGTCGTCGCCCGGATTCGGGATACCGTTGAGGAGGGAGGCGGCGCTCATGATCTGACCGGCTTGGCAGTAGCCGCATTGCGGCACGTCGTGTTCGAGCCAGGCGAGCTGGACGGGGTGGTCGCCATCGGCGCTGAGGCCTTCGATGGTCGTGATGGGCTCGTCGCGCAGCTTGCCGACCGGCAGGGAACAGGAGCGGACAGCGGCGCCGTCGAGGTGGACGGTACAGGCACCGCAGGCGCCGATGCCGCAGCCGTACTTGGTACCTACCAGTCCCAGTTTGTCCCGGAGGATCCAGAGCAGCGGCATGTCGGGATCGGCCTCTACGGTGCGGGACTGACCATTAACGGTCAGGGTATAAGTTGCCATGTTTAACACGTTGATTTCACTAAAGATAAGAAAATTGCCTCCCCGTCGGGCTGTTAACACGCCAAGGTAATCCCGGGGCAGGCCCGACGCGTTTTTTTGTCACCTATGTCACCCCGTAAACACCAAACCCGTTCCCTCTGGCGGCTGCTGATTCCCCTGCTCGTCATCGGCCTTTACGTGGGCGGTGGCTGCTCGGAACTGCGCGATCGCCTGCGTGCCTGGGTGGACCAGACCTTCGGGGAAGTGACGCCGCGGCAGGCCTACCGCTGGCACAGCCCCTTCGGCGAGAACGTGATGGCACGGTGGGATACCTCGTACGCACGGGCGCTACGGGACACCCTGACCGTCTCGCTTCCGCACCGCGAGGAGTTCGGTACCGACACGGCGGTGCAGTTTTCCGCCCAGTCACTGCACCTGCGCCTCCCGCCCGGCAGGGAACTGGTCGTGCAGTCGCTCGACACTACCGGTCCGCGACCCTTCGGCGAACTCTACCACCTGGGCGAGGGGCCGCCCGATCGGCTGGGCGCCTGGGATACGCTGACGGGGGTACTGGTCTACGAAGCTCACGAAGCCGGGGGAGAGGATTTGCTTTTCCTGCTCCAGCGGCGGCCGCTTGACTCGTTGCCGTATTCGGTGGCCCTATACACGCGACCGCTACTGGCGTTTCCGGTGGCCGGCGGTGACGCGGGCAGTATCCGCAGTTTCTGGGGCGACCGCCGCGACGGTGGCCGCCGCCGGCACGAGGGCAACGACATCTTCGCCCCGCGGGGCACGCCGCTGGTGGCCGTTACCGACGGACGGGTCGGACGCGTGCGCAACGGTGGCCTGGGGGGCAAAACAATCTGGTTGCGCGATGACGAACGACGACTGAATTATTACTACGCTCACCTCGACAGTCAGCTCGTACGGTCGGGGCAGCGGGTAAGCCGGGGCGATACGATCGGCTGGGTCGGCAATACCGGTAACGCCCGTACTACCCCACCCCATCTCCACTTCGGGATTTATGCTAACGGCGCCCGCGACCCCTATCCATACCTACGGCCCGGAGACGCCACGCCGGCCCGCCCACGCGAACGGCCGGGACAAATCATGGAGGTCCCGCAGCGGGGCGTTCATTACCTGCGACGCACGCCCCAGCGGGACGGGGAGGTACTTCGGCAACTGGAGGGAGGCGAGAAAATCCGTGACCTGGCAACGACCGGTGCCTTTCACCGGGTACACACACGGATCGGAGAAACGGGCTACGTAAATTTTGACTAAAAAAATTACGCCCGCCTTCGCAGATGGAGGGCGGGCGTACAAGTCTAAAACCGAGATTTGTTCAAAGTGTCAAAATGTAGCCTATAAAATCTAACACAAGAACGGGTTTATTCCCGGTCTTCGCATTCACATCGGTTAAATTGTTGCTGATTAACCGAATTATTTTAAAGAATTTTTGATGCGACTCAGCGATTGCGGCCGTACACCTATATAATTTGCTACGATCCCCGCCGGAATACTGTCGGCGAGATCCGGGTACCGCTCCCTAAAAAAAAGATACCGCTCCGTAGCTTTCAGGGGTAACATGAGTGATTTCTCCTGCATCATGTCGATCAGGCGGCGGATGATAATTTCCTGCATGACGATCCGGGTGCTCTCCTTTTGGCGGGCACTGCGGATGAATTGCTGATCGATCAGGAGGACCTGGGCCCCGCCGATGACCTCACAGGTATAATTGGACAGGTCGTTGAAGATCGTCGCCTGAATGCAACCCACAAAGTTGCCGGCACCCGTGATGTACCGGGTGGAAAGTTCTCCATCCTCGTCGGTGACGTACAGGCGTAGGTAGCCGGACAGCACGAAGACGACCGGCGGCAGCGCGTCCTCTTCAGCGAAAATAATGGCTTTGTTGGGGTACGCACGGGGCCGCAGGTTGGCGGCAAAATTTTCGGCGCCTTCCCTGGATATGCCATTGTCAAGGAGTGTCTGCTTGATCGAGCGGAGTCTGTCGAAATTCATAGGGAGTACTCCTGATGAATGCTGGGCAGGAGGAATGACATATATACTTCCCTTACAAGTTACGGAGGGTTAGGGAAACCACGTTCTCCACGTGGCTGGTGTGCGGGAACATGTCCACCGGACGGGCCTGCCGGACGCGGTACTTTTCGTCCAGCAGGGCCAAGTCACGGGCCTGGGTAGCCGGGTTGCAGCTCACGTATACGATGCGCGGAACCTCCATTTTCAGTAGCATCTGCACCACTTTCGGATGCATTCCCGCCCGGGGCGGGTCGGTGATCAGGACATCGGGGCGACCGTGTGTTTCGGCAAAGTCGGCGGTCAGGATATCCTCCACCTGCCCGGCGTAAAAGGTCGCGTTGGTAACATCATTTAGCTTGGCATTTTCCCGGGCATCGTCGATGGCCGCCGGGATCTCCTCGATACCGACCACCTGCCGGCAGCGGTCGGCCACGTACAGCGCGATCGACCCCAGGCCGGTGTAGAGATCATAGACGTTCTCCTGCCCGGTCAGTCCGGCAAACTCACGCGCGATGGCGTAGAGCCGCTCCGCCTGCCGGGTATTGGTCTGAAAGAAGGACTTCGGTCCGATCCGGAAGGCTACGTGGTCGAGCCGCTCCGTGATGGTCGGGGTGCCGGCATAGTGGACCATCTCGAGGTCCATCAGGTACTCGTTGACCTTGGGGTTGATACAGTAGTACAGGCTGGTAATTTCCGCGCCGAAGCGGTCCAGCGCCGCGTCGAGGAAGCGGGTGATGATTTCCCGCTCGTCGGCGTAGAAGGCGACGACCAACATGCACTCTCCCGTGGTGGTGGTACGTACCATCAACTGCCGCAGGAGGCCGTGGCGCTCCCGCATGTCGTAAAAAGGTATATCCAGCTCGGTCGCCAGGGCGCGGAGGCCATTGCGCAGTTCGTTGCTGGGGCCGTGCTGCAGGTGGCACTTCTCGATCTGGATCAGCTTGTCGTAGGCACCGGCCCGGTGAAAGCCGATCACGGGTACTTCGTTGTCGATGTCGGTGCCGATCTCTTCGGTGGTGAGCCAGCGGCGGTTGGCGCAGCCGAATTCGAGCTTATTCCGGTAGAAGCG
The DNA here is from genome assembly GCF_003390915.1 of Lewinella sp. IMCC34183. Lineage (GTDB taxonomy): Bacteria > Bacteroidota > Bacteroidia > Chitinophagales > Saprospiraceae > Neolewinella. Next base: position 233,544 of record NZ_QMEM01000002.1, read on the forward strand.
GGTTTCCTCGCTGCCGAGGATCGGCTGCCACTCCTCCACCTCCACCTTGCCGATGCGCCGAAAGGCATCGCGTACGATGCGCTCCTTCTCCCGCAACTGCCCGGCGTAGGCGAAGTGCTGCCACTTACAGCCCCCGCACACCCCGAAGTGCTGGCAGAATGGCTCCACCCGCTCGGCCGAGCGCTGGTGAAACGTCAGCGGAGCAGCGAACAGCACCTTCTTTTTCTTCCGGAAGGGGCGTACGTCCACGACGTCGCCGGGCGCCACGTCCTCCACGAAGACGGTCATCCCCTCTTCCGTTTTACCCACGCAAAAGCCCTTGTCGGCCAGCCCGGTAATGGTGACGTTATCGATACGTGCGGGAAAACGGTTCTTTCTGCGGCGGGCCATAGGGAAGGGTTAGGGCCGGCGAAGGTAAGCCGGTCGACGACATTGGCCCGTGGGGCATCAGACGATGAATTGCCGCAGGTAATCGTGGCTCTGCTGCAGGGACCGCAAGCGAAGGTCCAGAGACCCCTCGTAGGCGCGGTCCTCCACCTCAACGCAGACGGGGCCGTCGTACCCTGCATCGGTGAGGTATCCGAAAAAACGCCCCCAGTCTACGTCCCCCATGCCCGGAAGTTTGGGCGTGTGCCACAGCGCGGGGTGGGCAAAAACCCCGTGGCGGTCGAGTCGGTCACGGTCGATGCGCAGGTCCTTGGCGTGTACGTGGACCAGGCGGTCGGAGTAGTCCCGCAGGGGCTTCGTGTAGTCCATCTGCATGAGGATGGGGTGGCTGGGATCGTAGTTCAGCCCCCAGGCGTCGCTCGGAATGTCCTCCCACATCCGTTCCCAGATGGCGGGGCTCACGGCGAGGTTATTGCCGCCGGGCCACTCGTCGGCGGTAAAGCGCATGGGGCAGTTCTCGATCCCGATCCGAACCTCCTCGCGTTCGGCGTGCGCGACCAGCGGCCGCCAGGTTTCGAGAAAGTCACCCCACTGGGCTTCGATGGTCCGGTTGTGGTCCCGCCCGACAAAGGTCGTCACGGTAGATATCCCTAGAGCGGCGCTGGCGTCGATCAGGTCGTGAAGGTGGGCGACGGCCGCCGCCCGGGAATCCGCGTCACCGCCGAGTGGATTGGGGTAATAGCCCAGCGAGGAGATGGATACTCCGTAACGCTCTTGCAGGTCTTTTATCTGCTGCAGCCCCGCGGCATCAAGTTTGGACACGTCCACGTGGGTGACGCCCGCGTAGCGGCGCTCGGCCTTGCCGGGTGGCCAGCACATGACCTCTACGCAGTCGTACCCGATCTCGGCGGCGGTGCGTAACACTTCCTCCAGGGAATGATCGGGCAGGATGGCGGTGACGAAGCCTAATTGCATACTTACTTGGTTTGGCCGAGGGCAACCAAGTTAGCAAACAGCCGGTAAGCGCCGGGGACACCGGCCGGCAGTTCGCGGAAGAAGCTGTAGCCGGTATAGACGAAGTGCCCGTCTCCGTACGCTGCGATCAGCAGGCCACCGTCATGGTCCTTCTCGCCGGGGTCGTGGCTGCTGAGTAAGGCCGTGTACTCCGGGGCCCACTCGTCGGGGAAGTACAATCCCCGCTCCTGTACCCAGCCGTCGAAGTCGGCGGCCGTGATCTTGTTGGGAAAGTTGAGGGCGGGATGATCGGGTGCGAGGATCTTCACCGGAGCGTCTTCCACCGTGACGCGGTCGCGGCTGAGTTGCAAGGGATAGGGGCCGAGTTCGTCGTCACCGATCTTGAGGCGGTGGCTCGTATTGTACTGTACCACCAGGGTACCGCCACCGCGCACGTACTCGAGCAGCCGCGGCTGGTAGACGGGCATCCGGTCCACGGTATTGTAGGCGCGGACGCCTACCACGATGGCGTCGTACTGGCTCAGATCACCGATCGAGGCCGCGGCGTCGTCGAGCAGGGTGACGTTGAGGCCGATGGCCGCCAGCGCTTCGGGAATAGCATCGCCCGCCCCCGGCAGGTAACCAATGTTCCGCCCGGCGGTGGAAAGCTTTACCCGGGCGACGGCAGCGCCCCCGTCAAGGGTAGCCAGCTGCGTGGGAATGTGGGCGTGATTGATCGTCACGAGGCGACGATCGTAGGTGCGGCCGTCCATTTCCAGTTTCGGCGTGATGCGGGCCTGGGACTGTCCGCTCGACGGTTGCAGGTCGAAGCTGTAGAAGCGTTCCTGGCCGGCACGGTCGAGGGATACCTCCTGTTCGGCGGGGCTCACTTCCCAGCCGTCGGGGACCTCCAGCCTGAGGGTGCCTTCCACACGGTCGATGGCCGCCGTCACTTTCACCGTTACCGGCCGGGTGCCGTCGGAGGTGAACAGATAGCTCGACTCGCCCACCTCGACGAAGGCGGGGGGCAGGACCTCGAAGGGCTGAAATTGCTCTCCGGCCACGGGATCGGTGTAGTGGTAGCGGACGGGAACGTCGACGGTCATCTCCACGCCGGCCACCTCGAGGGGTACGGTGGCGACAACCGGATCGGCGGACTCCGGAAGGCCGCGCAGTTGCTGGTCGGCTACGGTGTACATACCCAGTTTCCAGTCCTCCGCCAGCCAGTATGGGCCGCTGTCGGGAGCATCGGAGGGGATCACGTACCGGATCGTATCCCGCAGGGGAACGCCGGCGGTGAGGGAAGTGCCCTGTGGGGGGTAGGCTACCCAGGGATCGCGTGACGCGTGCACCGAAATCTGCTTGACGGAGACGGGTACCTCGCTGCGGTTGGCCAGCTCGAGGTAGGTGGTCAGGGTATCCCCCGGGGTCGCGAAGGGGGCCGACACCGCGGCTTCCACGTACAGGCCGAGGGCCCCGACGATGACGTCGTCGATTTCGGCCAGTTTTCTGGTTTTCCAGTAGGATTCGGGCAGGCGCTCCACCTGCTGGCGCACACCAACCAAGGCGGGTACTGAAGCGGACGGGTCACTAAAATCGAAGTTGCGCTCCACGTCGCGCAGCGCAGTCGCGACGGCCGCGCCGCCTTCCAGCCTACCCCACCCCAGATTAATATTGGCAAAGGGGTCGCCGTCCGCATCGTTGTCGTCGCCCTTCAGCAACTCGAGCTGTTCGGTGGCGCGGTCGCGGCTACCGGCGCTGCCGAAGCCCTGGCTCTTGTGCTGGCTGCGGCTGCGGGCGGCGATCTCCGCAATGCTTTCTCCCAGTACCGGAAGGTATTCGTTGACGTCTACGCGGATCAGCTTGGTGCTGTCGGCGTGCTCCGGCAGTTCGCGGCCGCCCCAGCTGTAGGCGTTCCAGTAGAGGCGCTTCGGCTGCCAGGTATCCACGTATTCGAGCTGTTCGGGAAAGGCGGCGGGGTCGCCGGCCAGGTCGAAGGCTTCCATGCCGATGAGGGCCGAGGCGGTGTGGTGGCCGTGGGTGGATCCGGGGTCGCGGGGATCGAAGCGGAGGATCATCACGTCGGGACGCCACTTGCGGATCACCCACACGGCATCGGCGAGGACGGCGTCCTTGTCCCAGATGGTGAAAGTCTCGTCGGGGTGCTTCGAGTAGCCGAAATCATTGGCCCGGCTGAAGAACTGGCTGCCGCCATCGATGCGGCGGGCGGCCAGCAGCTCCTGGGTTCGGGTAAGGCCGAGCAACTCACTGATGTCGGGGGCGATCAGGTTCTGGCCGCCGTCGCCGCGGGTAAGGCTCAGGTAGGCGGTCTCCACCTTTTCCACGTTCGCCAGATAGGCGATCATGCGCGTATTTTCGTCGTCGGGGTGGGCGGCAATGTATAGCGCCGAGCCCAGCACACCGAGCTTCTGGATAGCCGCGTGCAACTCGCCGGAGGTGGGCCGGTCGGGAGCCTGGGCGGTAAGGGGGTGCAGCAACAGCAGGGCGGCAATGGCAAGTAGTAGTCTCACGCGGCGGGGTGGGTTAAGTACTAAAACAATAAAGACAGCGTACCGGTAAAAGTAGTTGATGCTCGATCACATATGTAGAATGCTCAGCGACGGACGTGGCCTTCCGTCGTACTGGCGCCACAGCGCCGCGCGCCGGCAGGCCATGAACTGCGTCCTTACCCGCCACGCGTACGGCCCCCACCGGCGACAGTACTTGCTGCTCCTGGAGCCGCCGGGTACGCAGCCGGGTGAAGCACTGCCCTGGGCCTTCTACTTCCACGGCGGCGGCTGGGCCTTCGGCACGCCGGAGGCCTTTTCCGTAGCGGGCCGCCCGTGGCTGGCCGCCGGCTTCCGCGTGGTCCTGCCCAGTTTCCGGCGGCCACCGGTTTACGGACTTCCGGATATCGTTCACGACTGCCGCAACGCGCTGGCGGCTACCGCCCGGCTGGCCCGCGCTACCGGCCGCCCACTTTCCCGCCCCCACATCGGCGGGATCAGCTCCGGCGGCCACCTGGCGGCCCTGCTGGCCCTTCACCCCGACTGGTGGGCGCAGGCCGGCTGGCCCGGCCCGCCCGACCATGCGCTGCTCTGCGCTGCGCCTTCGGACCTGCGCCTGCTCTCCCCGAGCTGGCTCTTCGGCCGCTACGCAGCCCAGTGTCCGGCCCGCTGCTTCGACGTTGCCGATCACTGCCGGTGGCTACTGCTGCACGGTACCCGTGACGGCCTGGTCGATTACGCCCACGCCGAGCAGTTCTTGCAACGGCTCCGGGATTCCGGCGCCGATGCCCGCCTGCTGACCATCCCGGGCGGGGGGCACCTGGACGCCGGCCGCTGGACGTACAACGATGCGGACCCCTACGCGAAGGCTATTGCGGACTTTGTCCGTTCAGCCGGGCCAGGGCTTCCTGCGGCAGGGTAAAGTCGGGGGCCAGCCGCAGGGCGGTATCGTAATCCCGCCGTGCCGCCGCCTCGTCGCCGAGCAGCTCGCTGGCGAGGCCCCGGTAGAAGTAGGCGCGGATGTGGATCGGGTCGTTCTTGATCACGATGTTGAATTCCCCGTACGCCCGCTGTACGCTGTCCAGCTCCATCAGCAGCAGGCCGGCGTTGTAGTTGCCGGCCACGTACTGCCGGTCGATGAAGCTGGCCCGCCGGTATTCCTCGATCGCGCGCGACAGGTCGCCCCGGTCACGGTAGTAGTCGGCGCGGGCGTGCCGGGCGATGACGTCGTCGGGGTCGATGCTCACGGCCGTGTCGAAGTACTCAAGCGCCCGGGGATCGCCCTGGGCGGCACGCAGTTCGCCCTGGAGCAGGTAGGCGTCGGTCATGTCCGGATCGATCTGGGTGGCCTCCTCCGCCGCGTTCAGCGCGCGTACCGTGTCGCCCGTCTCCACGAAGACCTGGCTCAGGAGGTAGTAGGCCTCCGGGTTGCGGGGGTCGAGCCGCACGGCCTGGTTGAGGCTGGCGATGGCGTCGTCGTATTGCTTGAGGATGAGGCGGGTTTCGGCCAGGCGCAGCTGCGTCTCCAGGCGGTCGGGGTCCAGGGCGGCGGCCCGCTCCAGGGTGCGGAGGGCCAGGCGGCTGCGGTAGTAATCCAGGTAGACGTCGGACAGGGCGTAGTAGTACTCCACCCGGGTGCTGTCGAGCATCAGGGCACTCGTCAGGTCGGCGATCGCCGCGTCGTAGTTCTCCAGGTCGTAGTACATCGTAGCGCGCTGGCGGTAGAGATCCGGGTTGCCCGGATCGCCGGCGATGGCCGTGGTCAGGTTGTCGATGGCGGGGTCGCCCGAACTGGCCGGGGCGGGGTCCTCCGCGGGGGTCGCGGGGCCACAGGCGAACAGGCCGAGCACCAGCAGGGAGAAGCAGTAACGCAACATTGGTTTTCTTTGTAGACGCATAACGTCACAGCTTTCAACATTACTATGTCCGCCTCCCTGCCCTTGGTCGAATGCGTGGTGAACGTCAGCGAAGGCCGCGACCCAGACACCCTTGCCGCCCTGGCGCTCGCCATTGCGGCGGTCCCGGGTTGCTATCTCCTGCACACCGATACGGGGGCGGGCGCGCACCGTACGGTCTTCACCTTCGCGGGTTCACCCGATGCGGTATTTGCCGCCGCCCGACGCGTATACGAAGTCGCCCACGCCCGCATCGACATGCGGCACCACCGGGGCACGCATCCGCGGCTGGGCGCGGTAGACGTATGCCCCTTCGTACCCATCTCCGGAGTATCGACGGAAGAAATAAAGGCGCAAGCGCAGGTGCTAGGTCAGTGGGTGGCCGAGCGTTTCGGCCTGCCGGTATACCTGTACGCGGAGAGTGCCGCCGGACCGGCGCGGGCCAACCTGGCCGACGTCCGCCGCGGCGAGTTCGAGGGCCTCGCCGCCAGGATGGAGCAGCCGGGCTGGCGGCCGGACTTCGGTCCCGCTATTCCCCATCCCACCCTCGGCGCTACGGTCATTGGCGTACGGCCCTTCCTGATTGCCTGGAACATTAACCTGTCTGCGGAAGCCACCTTACCCCAGGCCCGTAAACTGGCCGCCCGCCTCCGCGGTAGCGGGGCGGGCGGACGGGCCGGGTTGTTTCCCGGCCTCAAGGCCATCGGCTGGTTCATCGAAGAGTACGGCCGCTGCCAGATAAGTTGTAACGTGGTGGACCCGGCCCGTACGCCCCTGGCCCGGGTGTATCTCACCGCGGTGGGGCTGGCCCGGGAAATGGAACTCAGCATTACCGGTTCCGAGCTTATCGGGTTGGTACCCGCACCGCACCTGCGCGCCGCCGCCCGGGGATTCTGCCTGAACCCGGACTACGCCGCGGAGATGGAAACGGCCGTAGCCGTCCTTGGTCTAGACGATCTCGGTCCGTTCAACTGGCCTGAGCGGGTGTTGGAAGAGCGATATCGTGCCGCTGTGCAAACAGGTCGTCAGACGTGATAAAGTAGGTACGCCCGTCGCGCATCCGAACGCAGAGGCCACGTCGGCCACCAAAGTCGATGCAGCGAAAATCGGAAGTAGGATCGGCCAGGGCACCCGACCAGCGGGCCGAAGGGGCTACCTCCACGAAGGAGCAGTCTTCCATCTCGGACTTGCGCAGCTTCACCTTTCTGCCGATGAGGCCTTTGGTCTTCAGCTTCAGGTACTTTTTGCTCACTTTGATACGGAGCCGAGTAGCGTATACGCTGTACCAGCCTAGCGCCAACAGGCCGGCGATGAGGCCGGTGATAAGAAAGTCGTAGAGGGTCACCCCATTGGAGAAGGTGACTACGGTGCGGTAGAAGACAAGGAGGGAAAGCAGCGAGAGGAGGGCGATAAAGCCGGGGTTGCGAAAGCGCTGCTCTTCTTTATAGGCAGTAACGGGCATAGCGAGAGCGTCTGTTGAATAATGAAAACGCTTTGCCTTAAATTTTAGTTTACTTCGAGTTTACATTAGATTAACATTGGGCTACTTTTTCACGATTCTTGCCTGATTACCGCCCCACTGGGCAATATATACCCCGGCGGGAAGCCGGGAAACGTCCAGTTTGGCCAAAGTGCCCGTAACGGTCAGGGAGACCGAGCGGTTCATGTCACGCCCCTGCATATCGAAAATGCGGGGCTGATCGGCAGGTTCGGCCGCGGCCCGGAGGGTAAGCTCGTCGCTTACCGGGTTGGGAAAGGTCGTCAGTGCCTCGGGAGCGGCGGCATCCCAGTGCGCGGTAGCCACGGTGGAAAAAGACTCGGTGCCGTCGAAATCTACCTGAGCGATGCGGTAGATGTTGTCTCCGGCGCGGGGCTGCGCATCGTAAAAACTAAAAGAGGCAGCACGGTCGCTATCCCCGTTACCAGCTACTTCACCGAGGTCGGTCCACTGTCCGTCGGGCGCGGCCCGTTCCACCCGGAAGTAATCGTTGTCGCGCTCGGCAGCCACGCTCCAGCGGAGCCGGATGCCGTCATCGTCCGGGGTGGCGGTGAATCCCGCCCACTCCACCGGCAGCGTGGCGGAAACCACCTGTAACGCAATGGCATTGGTACTCACCGTGATGCAGCGTTCGTTTCCGTTCTCATCCGTGCGTATACCGGAGGTAGTCTGGGAAACGAAGGTGGCGGGGTCGAGAGCGTCGTCGTAATCGATGCCCCGTACCGTATAGTCACCCTCCACAAGGCCGGTAAAGTCCCCCGCTGCCGACTGCCGTAAAATCACGTCGCCCCCGGCGGGCAGCGCGAGATAGGTGTAGGCCCGGCCCGGCGCCAGTTCACTTTCGGAGAACAGCCGCGGACTGTCCTGAATGGTAAAGCTCACCCGGTAGGGTTTCGGATCGGTGATGGCGGGAATGCTGGGCAGGATGACCAGCTTGTATACCTGCCCGCCGACTACGTCGAGCGTGATGGAGGGACGAAGCTTGCCGGTAATGGTAGCCGTGGACGCCAGCCAGTTGAAGCAGTTGTTGACCGCTGGATCAAACGAATCCCGAAAGATGGAGAGCGTCACCAAAGGCGCGACCTCCCGGTAGGTGAAGGTGACCGGCCCGCTGGTCAGCGGAACGAACGTGAGAACGTCAAACGGGAGGTTGTTGCGGCCTGCGGAGAAGGCGAGGCAGGTTTCCACCGCTTCGTTGCCCCGGCTATCGTCGGCGCGGTAGGAAAATGCGCTGCTTTCGTCGGTGGCGTCCAGCACGTCGCTGAAGGGACGGACGTATTGCTCGCCGTTGACAAAGTACAGACCGAGATCGAGGGAGCCAGCAGCCTGACTTACGTCCACGGTAAGCAGGCCAGTATCCGGACCGATCAGGCTGGCACGCTCGATGCACGCTGAGGGCTGCCCGAAAAGTAATGTGCAGGCAAAAACAAGTAAGGCCGTCGCCGGCCAGCGGAGGGAATGGGTGTAGGTCATAGTGTTAGTTTGGTGAACGAGCGCCCGCGTCACACGTTCACACCCCTCGTGTTAACAGGGTCGTGTTTCACAGATACCGCTAGCAATTACCGCCTGGCGGACCTGTATCTTCCCATTTTGTTGGCCTTATTCACATTCCCCTGCTAACCGTGCATGTTATGTCGATCTACCTACCTACCTTTTTAGCGCTACTCGGCTTGCTGGCCGGCACCGGGTGTCGCCCCACCGGTACACCCGCGACTACGGCGACAGCAGCTTTGCCTACCGAGGGGCCCTGGCTCACGGGCTTTGAGAAACCCGCTACTAACCCGATTCTTACAGCCGACAGCAGCTACCGCTTCCGCGATCCCCGCAGCGGCGGGGTGGTCCGGTGGCAACGGGCGGACGTTTTTAATCCCGGAGCGGTAGTGCGGGGCGACAGCGTTTACCTCTTTTTCCGGGCGGAAGACGACCCGAGTGCCATCCTGGGGGGCCGGACCAGTCGCATAGGCCTCGCCGCCAGCGCGGACGGCATTCACTTTACCCGCCGCCCGGAGCCCGTATTGTACCCCGGTACGGACAATAACCGGGCGTTCGAGGATCCGGGCGGCTGCGAAGACCCCCGCGTGGTGGCCCTGGCGGACGGTCGCTTCCTCATGCTGTACACCGCCTGGAACCAGGAGGTGGCCCGGCTCTGTTCGGCCACTTCCACCGACCTGGAAACCTGGACCAAGCACGGCCCCGTCTTTCAGGAGGCCTACGGAGGGAAATTTCATGACACTTGGTCGAAGTCGGGTTCGGTAGTATGCCGGCTGACCGATGCCGGAGAGCTGGAAGCCACCCGCATCAACGGCAAGTACTGGATGTACTGGGGCGACGCCGTGGTGGGCCTGGCCCACAGCGACGATCTGCTGGACTGGACGCCGGTCCTGAATGCCGACAGTACACTGCTCGATCCCCTGCCCCGCCGGCGCGGATACTTTGACAGTGGACTGAGTGAGCCCGGCCCACCCGCCCTGCTGACCGACGCGGGCATCCTGGTGCTCTACAACGGCAAAAACTCGGAGGTCGAGAGCGAGCGGTACCGGGGTGCGGGGCCGGGGGCCTACTGCGGCGGCCAGGCGCTGTTCAGCGCCGCGGACCCGACGGTGCTGCTGCAGCGAATGGAAGAACCCTTCATCTGCCCCTCCCTGCCCCACGAGGTGAGCGGGCAGTACGCCTCGGGAACCACCTTCATCGAAGGTCTGGTGTACTTCCGGGATAAGTGGTTCCTCTATTATGGGACCGCGGATTCGATGGTGGGCGTAGCCGTACGCGACTAGGCCGCCTCGGCCGTCTGGGCGCTGGTAGCCTTCTCGCCCTCGGAGATGCGGGCGGCGGCGTACTTCTTGAAGATGTGGCGCTGCATATAGCGACCAATGCTGGCCACCGCACGCAGCCGCTGCCAGTGCTCCGAGGGTACCCCGAAGTAGGCGTACACCGCCCCGTTGTTCCGGAACTTTACGAACAGTGTATTGGCCGCCCGTAGGTAGCCCATCTCGGAGAGCATCTGGGATTTGACCTTTTGCATGACGATCGGAAGTGCCATAAGGGGGTGAATTACAAGTTCTTAGTGCCTATATCTAACACCCAGGGAGCTTGGATGGTTGTTAGTTTAAAACTTTTTGTTTGTTTTTAACTGGCTTATGCAATGCCCAACGGGGGCGTGAGACGTCCGGCGGCGGCGGACTGGAAGGTCACTGCCCCGCCCCCACGCAGAGCGAAAGCGATTATGTTCACTCAAATTTCACTTTTTTTAATTTTTTGGCGCGTTGACCAAGCGGGTGGTTACCTTTACCTCACCTCTTATATGTCTTCCTCATGAAGTATCAAACCGTACCCATCTTCCCCTATTATTACGGGAGTGGGTCAAGTGCCGAAAGCGCGGTTGCCCTGTTGGGCGTGCATAGCAGCATCGTCGACTACTTGTTTAACCGGTTTTGCCTGGAGGAAGTCCGGCAGTCGCTGGTAGATCTCGGCCTGCCGGGTGGGTTCCGGGATTTCGGCAGGGTAAGCGACCGGGTCGATATAATGTCCGGTGAGCGTAATTTCTATCTGGACCGGGGAACGCCGGAGGAGCGATTACTCTTCACCGCCCAGCTCACCGTAAAGGGAGCCGTGGACAGGCAACGGGAAATGTACTGCATCAAGGTATCCACCCCTAAGGCAGTACTGGCCCCCTCGACAACCCAACCTGGCGGTAGAACCATAGCGCTTTCGGCTCCGGAACACCGGCAGTTTGCCGAAGCTCAGGCCGCGCTGACGGCGCAGAACATATCCATCTTCCTCCTATGGAAAGAGGGCGAAAAGCTTCACGTTGGGGCAAGGTCGTCGGCGTACGCGCTCACGGAAGCTAACATCCAGCAAATTCAGGATTTCCTCCAATCTGCCCTCGGCGGAAAGGCTGCGAAAGTGCATCCCCTTCAGCACTGCGGGGTGGGTAAATCCCATCCCACCATTACGCTCCCGGAAAGCCGCTTAGGGTCAGTGACGGGCAGTGAGGCTTCCGGGTTCCGGGCTACCGGCTCGTAAGCCGCGTGAAGGAAAGGGACAACAGTTTCCACTCGCCGTCCTGCCGCTTGTAGACTTCGGGCACCTCGAAGGGGTTGACCACCTCGTGGCCGCCCACGACCGCCGTGAGGGTGATGTCGTTGAGGAGTACGGCGGTATCGTCCACCACGCTGACGGAGGCATCGTGGATCTCCGCGTGCTTGTAGTGGATCCCGCCGCTGCGGATCACCTCCACCTCGCGATCCTTTCCCCAGCTGCCGCCCATGTGCACGAATCTGGCCCGCTCGTGGAACAGCCCGGCGAGTCGGTCGGCGTCCCGATCGGCCATCCACTGCCACTTGTCGCGGGACAGGCGCAGCAGTTCGTCTTCTACGCTTGCTTGCACATCGATGGCCGCGTACTCCACCTGCGGTACGGGCTCCCTCCATTCGGTGGGGGCATTACCGGTGATGGCCAGGTAGACCACCCCCTCCCCTTGCGTGGCTCCGTGCCAGTGCTCGACGCCGGGGGTGCACTGCACGATGTCGCCCTTACGCACCACGCGCACGGGCTGGTCCCGCTCCTGGTAGTAGCCCACTCCGGCCGTGATGACGAGTTGCTGGCCGGCGGGGTGCAGGTGCCAGTCGAGCTTAGCGCCCGGCGCGGAGGTGGCTACCGCCAGGTGATAATTGTACTGTTGCGTGGTATCGGTCGGTAGGTAAAGCCAAATGTCACCGGTGTGGTGTACGTTCTCGGCTTTGACTCCCCGGGGGAACAGGCTCTGCTCCTGCGCCCCGGCGCCGGAATGCAACACGGCGCACAACAGAAGGGAAAGGGTTATTCGGACCATATCGGATAGTTGCGGTGATGGTTGGTTTTGGGTAGTCGAGCACCAGCGGGGAATGGCCGGCCCCAATACGAATCAACTGGGCATCCGGCAGGATGTCAGGCCCCCTAAAAAAAGCTCCGTACCCGCTCGCAAATGTAGCCGAGCGACTCCTCGTCCAGCTCACTGTGCATGGGCAGGGAAATGACCTCTTTGCAGAGTAGGTCGGTGATGGGCAGGAAGTCGATCGCGTTGGCCGCCGTACCCCGGAAGGCACCCTGGTCGTAGAGGGGCACGGGGTAGTAGATCATGCTGGGCACGCCACCTTCCTGCAGGTGGTGCTGGAGGGCGCCGCGGCGGTCGCCGTCGATGCGCAGGGTATACTGGTGGTACACGTGGGTACTGGCCGGCAGGCGGGCGGGGGTCAGCAGGCCGTCGAGGCCCGACAGTGCCGCGTCGTAGTAGCCCGCGGCTCGCCGGCGGCGCTCGTTGTAGGCGTCCAGGCGGCCCAGTTTACAGTTGAGGATCGCGGCCTGTACGGAGTCCAGGCGGCTGTTGACGCCCACCACGTCGTGGTAGTAGCGACGGCTTTGCCCGTGGTTGGCTACGGAGCGCAGGCGTTCGGCGAGCCGGTCGTCGTCGGTGTTGATGGCGCCGCCGTCGCCGTAGGCTCCCAGGTTCTTGCTGGGGTAGAAGCTGGTGCATCCGACATCGCCCAGGGTACCGGTCCGGCTCACGCGGCCATCGGAAAAGGTATACTCCGCACCGATGGCCTGGGCGTTGTCCTCGACGATGTGCAGCCCGTGGGCCTTCGCCAGTCGGACGATCGGTTCCATATCGCAGCTCTGCCCGAACAGGTGGACGGGCACGATGGCCTTCGTACGTTCCGTGATCGCCGGCTCGATCTGTTCGGCGGTGAGGTTGAAGGTGAAGGGGTCCACGTCGACCATCACCGGGCTGAGGCCCAGCAGGGCGATTACCTCCGCGGAGGCCACGTAGGTGAAGGCGGGTACGATCACCTCGTCGCCCGGCTTCAGGTCCAGGGCCATCATGGCGATTTGCAGGGCATCGGTACCGTTGCCGCAGGGGACCACGTGTTTGCACCGGAGAAAGGCCTCTAGTCCGGCCTGGAAGTCCCGCGTAGCCGGCCCGTTGATGAAGGCGCCGCTGCGGATCACCTCCATGACCGCCGCGTCGACCTCCTCCTGCATGGCTTCGTACTGGGTCCTGAGTTCGACCATTTGGATGGGGGCGGGCGGGGTGGGCATGTCTGGGATTTCGGGCAAAGGTAGTGTAGTACGGTAGTACGGTAGTCCTCTAGCGCAGGACATCGGATGCGGCTGACGTAAGGAAGCCTCAACCGATGTCCGTAGCGGGGAGTCAGAACCCCATATCCTGAATTTCCACATTTCCGGTGTCGAAGAGGCTGCGATCGACATTGCCGTCGGTACGGATGTCGGTGATGTGCATTTCGTACGTGGTATTGCCGTCTATGATGGTGGACTGGATAGGAAAGCCGTTGGCAATGTCTGTCAGGCCGGGGGGCATCGCCGCAGCATTCTGGCCGGTGCCGCCCATCATACGGGCTACGGAACTGAATACCTTCGGGCCGTTCAGGGGTACATCCTGGGTGATCCACGAGCGGGTGGTGGTATGCTCCTTGGTATTTTCCACGATCACGAGTTCGCAGGCGTAGCCGTCGATCGTACGCCGCTCCCCGGTGCGCTCGACCGTGAGGTGGTCAAGAAGATCATCCTTAGCCGCGTCGATCATCCGGCCCATCCGGGGCATCCGCATCCGGTAGCCCTTAGTGCGGCCTCTTTCGTCGGTGGTGATCATTGTCGTCTTCCCGGTCTGGGTGTCAAAGATCATTTGGGCGGTACCCGATCCCCCGTCGCCGGCGGTGATCATGGCGATCTTATCGCGGGTATTACCCAGGCGAATGCTCGTGTGCTCCTCGCGGTTGCGTTTCTTCTCCGTCATGTTCATGGTGAAGCTGAAGGACTGCTCATTCTCGAAGGGTTCAAACTCCCCGCCGCCGCCGAGTATACCGATGACGGAGTTGGTCGCTTCGCGCTCTCGCCCGGTTGTTACGGTATCCGCAGCTGCGGTATCCTGGGGATCCTCCTTCTTTTTACTGAAGAGGGAGGTGAAGACCTTGTCGACCTCCTGATCGATCCTGCGGTCGATTCGCTCGTTGGCCCGGCGCTCGGTGCGTTTTTTGGCGCGCTTCACGGTACCCTGGGCGGAGAGCGGCGCGACCAGGCAAAAAGTCAACACGAGAAGTATTAAGGTGGGGTAATTCATTGTGGTAGCTACTGGTTCTACCGTTTTATTCTCCACAGACCCACAACGTTACACTACGGGTCACCCTGATGCTGCCTCAAGACCGCTTTCGTACCGAACTTTCGATCCGATTCAGCGGTTTTTACCGTAAGTAGTGTATGTACATTAATCACCCCAATTGAACGTCATGAAACACTCAGCAGAACTCCGCGGGGACTTCGCCCGCATCCTCTTCCTCGCCTTTCTTACTCTGGTTTTCCTGTCGCTGTTCTTCATTCCAAGCATCGCCAAGTTATTCTAGTTCCGATTGGCGGGATGATAGGACAGTATCGTCTCCCGCAGAAAGTCGGTATCGAGGTGCGTATAGATCTCAGTAGTCAATATTGACTCGTGACCCAGCATCTCCTGCACCGCCCGCAGGTCCGCCCCCCCCTCTATTAAGTGGGTGGCAAAAGAATGCCGAAAGGTATGTGGACTGACCCGCTTCTCTATCCCCGCCTCCGCAGCGTACTTCTTGACCGCCGTAAATACCGATACCCGACTCAGCCCGCTGCCCCGCCGGTTGAGGAATACCACGTTCTCGTCTTTGATGAGCGGCAACGCATGGCGCACGTGCGCGAGGTAGATCTCCAAGTGCCGGACCGCATCCGGTCCCATAGGTACGATCCGCTCCTTATTCCCCTTTCCCGTTACCCGCACGAACTGCTGTTGGAGGTACAGGTCCGACAGCCGTAGTCCCGTAGCTTCACTCACCCGTAACCCGCAGGCGTAGAGGGTCTCCAGCAGGGCGCGGTCCCGCAGCCCGTGATCGGTACTCAGGTCAATCGCACCCAGCAGGGCCCGCACTTCTTCGTAGGTGAGCACTTCGGGAATTTTGCGCCCGAGCTTGGGCGCGCGGAGCAGTTCGGTCGGGTCGGTGTCCAGCACCCGCTCGTCCACCAGAAAGGCGAAAAAGGACTTGAGCGCGGATACCAGTCTTGCCTGCGACCGCGCCGCCAGTCCCAATTCGGCCAGGTGCCGCAGGAATCCGTCGAGGTGCAATCGCTCGATCCCCCGGGGCCCCAGGGACCAGCCGCGCAATTCCAGGTAGGCGGGCAGCTTCTCCAGGTCACTGCGGTAAGCGGTAAGCGTGTGTACGCTATAGCCACGGGTCAGCTTCAGGTAAGCCTCGAAGGCACGGAAATGGGGGGTCCAGGGATTCTGCATACGGCAAGCGGCGCGGATTCACTGCGCCAGGAGAAATCCGCCTTCGGGTTGCCGCTCGACGGTGAGCCCCCTAAAATCTTCCCGGAAGGCGGCCACGTTCAGTTCCGCAAACTCTTCTCGCTCGTGGGTGGTCGTCAGCACCACTACAGGACAGCCCGCGTTGTTGGCGGCCCGGGCACCGGTGACGCTGTCCTCGAAAATGAGGCAGTCCTCCAGCGGGACGCTGATGCCGTCCGCGGCCTGCCGGAACACCTCCGGATCGGGCTTCCCGTTGGTGACCATGCCCGAATGCACCACGTGGCCGAGCATCGACCGGATGTCGAGGGCGTCGATCACGAAAAAGGCATTTTCTTCCGGTCCGGCCGTGCCGATGGCCATGGGCACGTCAAGGGCGTAAGCCTGTTTGATGAAGTCCAGCGCGCCGGATACGGTATTGGCCGCCAGGTCAGGAGCGAAAATTTCGCGGTAGGCCTCCTCCTTCTCCCGGGAGATGCGCAGGCGCTCGTCCGGACTGAAGCGATCCCCAAACAGCCGCTCCAGGATTTCGGTATTCACCCCGTGGATTTCGGCCTTGACACGATCGAGGGTATAGTCGAGCCCGAGGTCGCCCAGCTTCCGCTGCCAGGCCCGGTGGTGGACCATCATGTTGTCAACCAACGTACCGTCGAGATCGAAGAGAATGCCTTTGAAGGGAATGGGGGTCATGGGGATTTACAATTTACGAGCGACAAAGTACCACTTACAATTGCTCGCCGGGCATGCGCCGGCAAAACCTAGTACCAGTTGACACGGACTAAGTTCATCCCGCTGATGGTTTGCCACTCCCACGGAAAACAAGAGCGTTCCCTCCCCCGTCAGCCAGAAGGATGCGGGGCAAAGTCACGCGAGCCGGAAGCTTGTGGGCCAGAGCCGTGCGGGCCGAAGTCGTGCGGGCCAAATTGTACTTAGTAGATGGTAACTCGTAAATGGTAAATCCTACCCCTCTCCCTTCCGCCGAAAAATAGCGGGATCCACCAGTCCCCACCGCGCCAGCCGGTGTTCCAGCGACACGCGCAGCACCCCCAGCCCATACTTGCTGGAGCGGAGGAAATTGATGCTGCTGGCCTCCTCGAAATATTTGGTGGGGCAGGTGACCTCGGCGATGTCGAAGCGGTGGTAGATGATCTGGGAGAGCATCTCGTTGTCGAAGACGAAGTCGTCGTCGTTGGCGTTGAAGTCGATCGTCTCCAGTACCTCGCGGCTGAAGGCCCGGTAACCGGTGTGGTACTCGCTCAGCTTGTAGTTGACCAGCAGGTTCTGGGCGGCCGTGAGGAAGCGGTTGGCGACGTACTTGTAGAGCGGCATGCCCCCCCGCAGGGCCCCCATGCCGAGGATGCGCGACGCCAGCACCACGGGGTAGAGGTCTTCCCCGATGATGTTGCACATGGTGGGGATGAGCTTGGGCGTGTACTGGTAGTCGGGGTGGACCATGATGACGATGTCCGCGCCGATCTCCAGCGCCTTGTTGTAGAGGCTCTTCTGGTTGCCGCCGTAGCCCCGGTTGCGGGGGTGGGTGATGACGTGGTCGACGCCGAGTTGCCGGGCCAGCGCACTGGTCTCATCCCGGCTCGCGTCGTCGCAGAGGATCACCTCGTCAACGAGGTCACGGGGTACCTCGCGGTAGGTCCGTTCCAGGGTGAGGGCGGCGTTGTAGGCCGGCATGACCACGACTACCTTTTTGTCCTTGTACATCGTCCACAAAAGTAGCTATTCGCCACCGCCCGGCACGACGAAGGGCTTCCCCGTGGTGGAGAAGCCCTTCGGTTCGGGGTCTGTGTGGCCGGGGGTGACTATCCCTGCGTCGTGGGGCGCACCTGCAGCTCGTTGATGTGTACGCCATCCGGCTGGGTGATGGTGTAGTGGATGGCGTTGGCGATATCTTCGCTGTCGAGCATTTCGATGTTGTCGAAGAATCCCTTCAGGTCCTCCATGAGTTCCTTGTCGGTGATCGTTTCGGTCAGTTCCGTTTCCACGGCTCCGGGTTCGATACAGGTGACGCGGATGTTGTGCTTGGGGGCCAGCTCCTGGCGGAGGCCATCGCTGAGGGCGCGTACGGCGAACTTGGTGGCGGAATACACCGCCGAGCCGGCCATTACTTCCCGCCCGGCTACGCTGGAGATATTGATGATGTGGCCGCTTTTGCGCTCGGTCATATCGGGCAGCACCTCGGCCAGGCAGAGGAGGACACCCTTGAGGTTGACGTCGACCATGGTCATCCACTCGTCTACGTGCAGGTTCTTCATGTAGCTGAGGGGCATGAGGCCGGCGTTGTTGACGAGAATGTCGACGGGGCCGAAGTTGCTCTTGGCCTGCTTGACCAGATTCTTGACGGCATCGCGGTCGGTGACGTCGGTTTCGACGACGAGGGCCTTTCCTCCGGCCTTCTCAATGTCGCTCTTCAATTCCTCCAACCGCTCGGTGCGGCGGGCGGCGAGAACGACATAGGCGCCGTCTGCGGCCAGTTTCTTGGCGGTGGCTTCTCCGATGCCGCTGCTGGCGCCGGTAATGATGGCGGTTTTTCCTGAAAGATTCATATGATGGTTTTCTTGGTGCAACTGGCCCGGACGGCCCCTTGTTGAGAGAATTCGCGGATTGTGATCCCGCGATGACGGTCGGGCCGGCCTGGTATGCCTAGATATCTACCGTATCGCCGCGGCTATAGTCCACAATGGTAATTTCACGAATGGTTGCCTGCCCGTTGACGGAGGCGGGGTTCACCTCGCCGGCCGGTCCTGCCACCCCCGACAGGAGGAAGGCGTACGGTCCCGCATAGGCATAGGCCCGGCTCTCGATTTCGGAGACCTGCACGGTAAGTTCCGGATAGGCAATAAGCAATTTGCCAAAGCCGTCGCCCACCCGGAGTCCGGAAGCCGTAACCGGCACATCCGATGTGATCACGATATCGCCGATCAGCGTGGAATCGGCTACGGAAGGCAGTACGTAGCCCAGCCGTTCGCCGTCTTCGTCCCGGATGTAGTGGACGTCATAGTCACCCTCTCCGTTACGTAGGATACCGGCTTCCAGGCGGTCGGGGTGGTCGGCGAGGGGATGACCGGCGGACAGGCCGAAGAAACCGCTGCCGCGGATGGTGTAGGCGTCGGCGTCCCGATGGGGCTCCGTACCGGCCGCCACAATGGGGTCGCCGGCGGACCGGTCGCCCGCCGTACCGCTCTCCCCGCAGGCAAGCAGGGCGAGCAACGTGACCAGCATCAGCAACTTAGGCATGGTTCGGCGCGTTTGACTACCCCTCTAACCCGCCGGCGGGGGCGGTGTTTATCCGTCGCCCGCCGTAATTTTGCGCCATGTCCACCATCGGTACCGTTTCCTTCTATACCCTCGGTTGCAAGCTGAACTACAGCGAAACCTCCGCCATCGGCCGCCAGTTCGAGGCCGCGGGCTACCGCGAGGTACCCTTCACGGAGGGGGCCGACGTGGTCGTCATCAATACCTGCTCGGTCACCGAGTTTGCCGACCGCAAGTGCCGCAACGTCGTCCGACGGGCCCTGGGCGGGAACGCAGGTGCAAAGGTGGTGGTCGTCGGCTGCTACGCCCAGCTCAAACCGGAAGAGATCGCCGACATCGAGGGCGTGGACCTGGTGCTGGGCGCCGCCGAGAAGTTCCGGATCCTGGATTACATCGACGGCATCACCGGGGGGGCGGGCAAGGGCATGGTCCGGGCCGGGGAGGTAAAGGAGGCCGACACCTTCGTTTCTTCCTTCAGCTTCGGGGATCGCACGCGGTCCTTCCTGAAGGTACAGGACGGCTGCAGCTACAACTGTAGCTTTTGCACCATCCCCCTGGCGCGGGGGGCCAGCCGCAGCAGCACGGTGGAGCAGATCGTCAGCGACGCCGAGGCCATCGCGGCGCGGGGGGTGAAGGAGATCGTCCTGACCGGTGTCAACATCGGCGACTTCGGCAACGGTACCCAGGTGATCGAGGACAAGAGGCCGCGGAAGGAGGCCCTCTTCGTGGACCTGGCGCGCGCCCTCGACGGCGTTGAGGGGATCAACCGCTTCCGCATTTCCAGCATCGAGCCCAACCTCTGCACCGATGAGGTGATCGACTTCGTGGCTGGCAGCCGCCGCTTCGCGCCCCACTTCCATATGCCCCTGCAGAGCGGCAACAACAAGCAACTGGCCCAGATGCGACGCCGCTACCGCCGCGAGCTGTACGCCGAGCGGGTTGACCACATCCGGCGGGTGATGCCCCACGCCTGCATCGGCGTGGACCTCATCGTCGGCTTCCCCGGCGAGACGGAAGCGGACTTTTTGGAGACCTACCGTTTCGTGCAGGAGCTGGACGTCACCTATTTCCACGTATTCACCTACAGTGAGCGGGCCAATACCCCCGCCGCCGAGATGGAGGGCGCCGTGCCGCTCGCCGAGCGGCGGCGGCGCAACAAGATGCTGGGCACCCTCAGCGAGAAGAAGCGCCGCGCCTTCTACGCCCGCCACCGCGGGGAAACCCGCCCCGTTCTCCTGGAGCGGGGAAAGGAGGATGGCCTGCTGCACGGTTTTACGGATAACTACATCAAAGTCGAGTTTCCCGCCGATGATGCCTGGATCAACCACCTGGTCGACCTGGAGCTGGCCGGCGAGGTGCGCGGTGCCGGCAACGGCATGGTACTGGAGGGCCGTGCCCTGGTGGAGCAGTAGATATGCTGCCGGAAACGTAACTTAGGTCACCCCTACCCCACATCCGGAACCGGTCGCGGGTGGGAGCAATGACCAGTCGTGCAAACCATGAAACACCTGCTTTTCCTGCTTTTCGCCGGCACCTGCGTGCCCGCCCACCTGTACGCTCAGGATGCCGGGGGCCTCATCGACGCGGTCATCGAAGCCGTGGGGGGCTCCGAGGGCCTGCACCGCCTGGAGGACGTACAGTACGAGTACCGCCGCTCCGATGGCAGCAGCAGCCTGGAGCGCTACCGCTTCAACCAGGAGATCAGCTACGGCCGCAGCCGCGACGAGGCCGGTCACGTGCGGGAAGAATACTACAACGGGCACACCACTACCCTGCTGGTCGACGGCCAGCTGGTGACCGACCCCGCCGAGAAAGAGAAGGCCCGGTTCCACCGGAAGACCAACTTCTACTGGTTGGCCATGATGCACAAACTGAAGGACCCCGGTACGGTGCACCGCTACGCCGGCACCGACACGCTGGAGGGTACGGTTTACCACCTGGTAGATGTCACCTTCGAGGAGGGCGTAGGGGAAGCCAGGGACCGGTACCGCCTGTACATCAACTCCAAAACCAAACTGGTCGACCGCTTCCTCTATACGGTAGAGGCCATGAACCGGATGACCCCGACCCTGATGGAGGTGGACTACAAGCGGGTCGCGGAGGGCGTGCGGCTGCCCGTGGAGAGTCGCAGCCACCCGGCACGGGACTGGTCGGGCACCCTTACCGCCAACGGGGAATGGCGCGTCAGCCGGCGCGACAAGTTCCGCTTCCATAATGGCTTTACGCCGGAAACGATTCGACAGTAAACTAGCGTAGGAGCTGGATCAGGTACTCGCCCTGGGTGCGCAGGGTGATGCCGAAATCGGGGTCTGATTCGGTGACATCCATCCGGGTGACCAGGCCCACCTGCTCGCTCCGCACGAAGTCGAGGATCGTACACTCCTGGGGATTGACGAAGTATCCGTTTCCGTTCTTGTTTTCCATCCCGGATAGTATCAGCTTTTCGTTGCGGTAGGACCAGGTTCCCGAGCCGATGCCGGATTCTTGACGTACCTGACGGTCATCGTCGGTGACGATCGTTACGGTGTAGGAGCCCGTAGAGGTCCACTGCCCGTCGTCGTAAAGAATGATCTGCAGATCGCTGTTGGAAATGGAACTACTACCCTGGTCGCGGATGGGCGTACCGGAGGCGTCACCCGTCACGTTGAAGTCGCCGCTTAGTTCCGCGATGGTCCAACTGCCTACGAAATCCGCTTCGGTGATGGTGAGGTCTTCGGCACCGCCGTCGACACAGGACGTAAGCCCGAGAAGAAGGCAAAACAATAGCAAACGGGTAAAGTACTGGTACATACGCTATGAATTAGGCGCGAACGATCCGGCAGGGATCATATAGTAGAAGGAGGTATACTTGTTCCAGTGTTCGTTACGACGTGCTAGACGTGCTAAAAGCTACCAGCATAACAAGGTTTTCCCGGTAAGTGGTGTGCACCGACCAAAAAAAATCCCCCCGTCGCACGGGTGCGGCGGGGGAATCTGTCGGTCAGTCCGCAACGTAACCTTAGGCGGTGAGTTCCTGGCGGATCTTGTTCAGGGCGCTACCGGCGCTCACCCAGTCGATCTGGGCCTGGTTGTAGGTATGGGCTACCTCGAAGGTATCGGAAGTTCCGTCCGCGTGGTCGAGCTTGACCGTAAGGTTGCGGCCGGGGGCCATGGCGGCGAAGTCGGTGAGGCTCACCTTGTCGTCCTGCCGGACCTTCTCGTAATCGTCGGGGTTCACGAAGGTCAGGGCCAGCATGCCCTGCTTCTTGAGGTTGGTTTCGTGGATCCGGGCGAAGCTCTTCACCAGTACGGCGTGGACGCCCAGGAAGCGGGGCTCCATGGCGGCGTGCTCGCGGCTGGATCCTTCTCCGTAGTTCTCCTCACCGACTACGATCTGACCGATGCCGTTATCGCGGTAGGTAGTAGCACTGTCGGGGACGGCCATGTACTCGTCGGTGACGTAGTTGATCACCTCGTTGGTCTTCTCGTTGTAGGCGTTGATGGCGCCGATGAGGCAGTTCTGCGAGATGTTCTCCAGGTGACCGCGGTAGGTGAGCCAGGGGCCGGCCATCGAGATGTGGTCCGTGGTACACTTGCCCTTGGCCTTGATGAGGACGCGCATGTCCTGCACCTGATCCGACTGGATCGGCTTGAAGGGGTCGAGGAGCTGCAGGCGATCGCTGCTGGGGTCGACCTTCACCTCGATACCACTGCCGTCTTCGGCGGGGTCCTGGTAGCCGGCATCTCCGACATCGAAGCCTTTGGGGGGCAGCTCCACGCCGGTGGGTGGGTCAAGGCGTACTTCTTCGCCCCGCTCGTTGGTCAGCGTGTCGGTCAGCGGGTTGAACTTCATGCTACCGCTGATGGCCATGGCCGTGACGATCTCGGGGCTGGCCACGAAACCGCGCGTCTGCGGGTTGCCATCGTTGCGCTTGGCAAAGTTGCGGTTGAAGCTGGTGAGGATCGAGTTGGCGCGCTCGGGATCGTCTGTATGGCGGGCCCACTGGCCGATACAGGGGCCGCAGGCGTTGGCGAGCACTACGCCGCCGATCTCCTCGAAGGTATCAAGGATACCGTCGCGCTGTACCGTAAAGCGGATCTGCTCGGAGCCGGGGGTGACGGTGAATTCACTCTTCACCTTCAGTCCCTTCTGCTTGGCCTGCCGGGCGAGGCTGGCGGCGCGGTCGAGGTCCTCGTAGCTGGAGTTGGTGCAGCTGCCGATGAGGCCTACTTCGAGGACGGGGGGGAACTCGAACTTGTCTACGGCGGCGGCGAACTCGCTGATCGGGAAGGCGCGGTCCGGGGTATAGGGGCCGTTGATGTGCGGCTCCAGGGTACTCAGGTCGATCTCGATCACGCGATCGAAGTACTTTTCGGGGTTGGCGTAGCACTCATCGTCGCCGGTGAGGTGCTCGGCGATGCCGTCGGCCAGCTCGGCGACCTCGGTGCGGTCGGTGGCCTTCAGGTAGCGGCTCATGGCCTCGTCGTAGCCGAAAGTGGAGGTGGTGGCCCCGATCTCGGCACCCATGTTACAGATTGTACCCTTACCGGTACAGCTGAGGTTTCGGGCACCCTCGCCGAAGTACTCGACGATGGCTCCGGTACCGCCCTTGACGGTCAGGATACCGGCTACCTTCAGGATGACGTCCTTGGAGCTCGTCCAGCCGCTGAGCTTGCCGGTCAGCTTCACGCCGATCACCTTGGGCATCTTGAGCTCCCAGGGCATACCGGCCATCACGTCGACGGCGTCGGCACCACCCACGCCGATGGCAACCATACCGAGGCCGCCCGCATTGGGGGTGTGGCTATCGGTGCCGATCATCATACCGCCGGGGAAGGCGTAGTTCTCCAGTACGATCTGGTGGATAATACCGGCACCGGGCTTCCAGAAGCCGAGGCCGTACTTGTCGGAAACGGTGGAGAGAAAATCATAGACCTCCCGGTTCTGATCGTTGGCGCGGGCCAGGTCCTCGTCGGCCCCGTCCTCGGCCAGGATCAGGTGGTCACAGTGTACGGTAGAGGGAACGGCGACGTTGTCGCGGCCGGCCATCATAAACTGGAGCAGGGCCATCTGGGCGGTAGCGTCCTGCATAGCCACGCGGTCGGGCTGGAAGAATACATAATCCTTGCCGCGGCCGTACTGCCGCAGGGGGCTCTCGGGGTGTAGGTGGGTGTAGAGGATCTTTTCGGTAAGGGTCAGTGGTTTACCCAGTTTCTCACGCGCCTCGGCTACTTTGCCGGGTAGGTCCGCGTAGACTTTTTTGATCAGATCAATATCAAATGCCATAGTCAGCTGTGGTTTTTAGATTGGACTTCGTCGCTTTATTCATTGGGTTAACACCTTACCCCGGGAAAAAGTGAACAAATGTATGCGGATTCACCGACTAGTACATGGGGCAGCCGCAGTTGCCGGCGCGGCAACCGGCCAGCAGGAGGATGCAGATCAGTAGCAAAAAGTATATCGGGCGCACGTAGAGCGGTTTTCCGGCAATTTAAGGCATCCGGCGGGGACCGCGGGTGCCGGAAAAGGCTCGGGGCCAGGGTCAACCGGCTTCGAAGACAGCGGCCGCCTCTTCCCATCCTATCCGTATCACTTCCGGCTCGCCTTCCCCCCCGGACAGGTGGCCGGCGAACCCCTCCGGCAGCGTGAGTTGCCGCACCGGAAATTCTTTTCCGTCGATACTAATGGATTCTCCCCGGCAATCGATGAGGCTCGGGTCCAGGTAGAAGCCGCGTCCGTCCGCCTTCATGACCGCCTCCTTACGTGTCCAGAAGCGATAAAATTCCTCGCGGGGATTTTCCAGTCCGGTGAGGTAGGTATACTCCTCCGGGGTGAATACCCTGCGAAACTCGCGAAGGTCGATCTCCCCTACCCGCTCCACGTCAACGCCCACCCGGCCACACGCCCGGGCGGCCGCGCAGGCGACCAGGCCTTCGGTGTGCGAGATGTTGAAGTCGAACTGCGCCAAGCCGGGAAAATAGGGACGCCGGTAATCGTCGACGGCCAGTTCACCCAGGTCCGGGACCTCCCCCAGCACCCGCCTGCTGCACGTTCCCAGTAGCAGCCGGCCCAGCACCGATGCCTGCCGGTCCTGCCAGCGGCGGTATCTCTTCAGGGCGGTCCGCGACTCCGGCGGGAGCATCCCGAGCGTACGTTCCCAGAATACTTCGGGCCAACGGGACCCGTTTTCGCAGAGGGCTACGATCATGATCAACAAGGTAGCCACTCAGTATCTTTACCGACCATGCGCATTACCAGCGAGCAGACCTTTAACCATCCGGATTTTCTCGTGGTCGGTGCCGCCAAGAGTGGTACCACCAGTCTGCACCGCTACCTTACCCAGCATCCGCAGCTCTACCTGCCCGACGTGAAGGAAACCTGGTTTTACCATTCCTACGACAACCCCAACCAGTCGATCCATACCCTTCATCCCGGCCTCCTCCCCAGGAACCTGCCGGCGTACCTCGCCCTCTTCGAAGACGCAAGCCCGCAGCAACGCTGTGGGGAGATCACGCCGTCTTACCTGCAGTTCCCCGTGCGTACCATCCGCAATATTCAACGTTTCCATCCGCGATGGCAGGACCTGAGGATCGTGATGATTCTCCGCGAACCGATCGAAAAGCTCCTGTCCCACTACCAGTACGTGCACCGGAGAAACCTGGACCCGGAAGGACTAAATCTCTATGATTCCCTGAAGCGGGAACCGGAAAGGCGGGCCGACCCTGCGATGCCCACCGATGTTTTCTATCTGCAGAACAGCCTCTACGCCGTTGCCGTAGAGGCCTACCAGACCGCTTTCGAGCACGTCAGGATCTATCTTTACGATGACTTCAAAGCCGACCCCAATGCGGTACTCCACGATCTCCAGGGCTTTCTGGGCGTGGACCCGATAGCCCTGGAAACCACCAAATCCTATAATCGCTCCAGCCCACGCCGCCTGAGCCGCCATCCGTTGCTGGCTCAGGCCACCCGGCAGCTTCGCCCCCTTAAGCAAGTTCTCCCCCGCCCCCTGATCGACCGCCTCAAAGCGCTCACCACCCGGCCCGAGGGGATTGACCCGCGTGCGATAGCATTCCTGAAGCCGCTCGCGCGGGCGGACGTTCTCCGGTTGGAAAAGCTGTTGGACCGCGACCTCGGCCACTGGCTACGCCGCTACGAAACCGAAGGCTACTATCAGCCGGCCGACTGAGCCTGGGATGCGAGACAGGCCTCAACCACGGACACCAAGCGATCACGTACCGCCCCATCACGGGCCAGGTCGCGGTAGCGCGCCACCTTGCGCCGCAGTTCCGTCAACGTAAGCGCCTGCTCGATGCGGCCGGCTACGGCTTCCGGAGAATCGTCCCGCTCGCCCACCACCGCCAGGCCGTGGTAGCGCAGCCGGGCCGTGCAGCCGGGTTGGTCGTGCTTTCCTCCGGAATAGATCACCATGGGCACACCAAGGAATACGCACTCGTTGATGGTGCCGATCCCCGCGTGGTTGATACAGCAATCAACCCGGGTCAGCAAAGCGGTTTGCGGTACCCAGTCAAAATGGGCAACGTTTTCATTTTCCGTCACCGTTGGAAAATCGTTCTTGCCGCCCCCCGTCAGAATCAGAAACCAGTCCGGCCGGGAACGTACCGCCGCGGCAAAGAGCGTCGCCCGGTCCTGCCCCCCAGCCTGCATGGTGGTGGCGCTTGCGTAAATAATTTTTTTTCCCGCTGACCGGGCACCATCCACCATGGTCCGGAGGCGTCCGTCCACCATTTGCCAGTCCATCGCCCGGACCATCGGTCCCACGTAGTGGGTGTACCCCGGCACCGGGTAGGGAAAATCCATCTCCCGCAGCACGAAATGAAGGATAGGTACCTGCCGAAAGGTGATAGGCGGAGGCCAACCGGCCACGGTCAGCTTGTCGCTGTCGAACCCCGCCCGCCGCGCCTGATCCAGTAGTATGGACCTGCGATCCTGCCAGCCGGCCCACCCGCTCCACTGTCGTAGACCCGGCCCGTGCCCGGATGCCTTCGCTTCGGCCGCTCCGGGCGGCCGGTCGACGGTTAGCGGCGGCATGTGTTCCATAAAAACGTTCTGAAACCAGGGACTTACTAAAAGATAGGGCACGCCGGCAGCGTGGGTGGTCAAGACATACTCGTGCAACTCCAGGTCGACCAGGACGATGTCCGGGCGGATACGGGCCAGCAGATCCCGGTAGGGTGCCTGCGCTAGTGCCTGGATAGCCTGGTGGCGGTAGCCTGAAAAACCAACGGTGCCCGCTACGAGACGAATGACGGGGTGCAGACGGGCCAGTTTCGGCACGAGCCGGCGTTGCCGGGCAGGCAAGGCGTGAAATTCCTCGATGTGGGGGCCCAGCTTATTTTTCACCTGCAGGGGTGAGGCGTAATGCACCGTGTGCCCCGCCTTGCTCAGTCGACGGGCGGCTTCATCGGTTGCGTGCAACAGGCCCGTCAGGCCGGAAGCGACGATGAGGACCGTGCTCACACCCGCTGCTTGTCAAGGTACGCTTCGATCCGCCCCACCACCTCGGATACGTAGGGCGGGTCAAGCACGGTACGGTGCCCCGCCTCCGTATCCACCACTTCCAGCCGCTCGCCGATGTGCTTCTCCCACCGCTCCATGAAGGTGTCCACGTCGGGGCGCAGCCGGAAATCCCGGCTGCGGAAGAGCAGGATCCCGTGGGGGTACTGCGGCCACGTGTAGTCATAGAATGCCATCCGCAGGTCGTACTTGAGCCGGTCGGCCAGCACGGCGTTGCGCCGGGTCGGGGTGTCGGCCGCGGGCAGCCAGTCGTGGATGAACTGGTTAGTCGCCCGCCGGTACTTGCCCCGCCGCAGCAGCGCCAGGTACCACAGCGCGGACCCCGGTCGGCGAAAGGTGTACGGGCTCGCGACGTGCCTGCCCTCCGAGGGTCCGGTATCGATCGCTACGATCACGGGCGGTTGGCGGCCCGCGGCGATCAGTTGCCGGCCCATTTCCAGGCAAACGGCCGCGCTGTAGCAGTAGGAGATCAGGATGAGGGGGTCCTCGGTCCAGACCGTGGCGATCTCTTCCAGGTACCGGCTGGCCATTTCCGGGATGGACAAGGCCGCCTCTTCCCCTACGTTATCGACCGCGGCCTGCAGGGCGTACATGGGCCGGTCCCGGTCGAGCACCTCACTCATGGGCTGGTACATCAGCACGTGCCCCAGTCCCCCGTGGAAGCAGAAGACCGGGGCCTTTTTGCCCCCGGACCGCAGTGGGACAAGGTGCTGCCAGTCGGGGCCCGCCCCCCCGCCGTCCACCTGCCCGGCGAGTTGCCGGATGGTGCGGTGGGTCAGCAATAAACTGGGGGGAAGCCGCTTGCCGGTCGTTTCCTCGATCCGGGAGAACATGCGGATCGCCTGCAGCGACGTACCGCCCAGTTCAAAGAAGTCCGCGTTGACCCCGATGGGGGACCGGCCGAGTAGTTTCTCCCAGATATCACGCAACGTAAGCTGGCTCGGGTTGCCTGGCGGCTCGTAGGCCGCGGTACCGGATGCTTGTCCCCTGGGAAGCTCCGGCCGTACCGGCGGATCGCTCTGTTCCAGCAAGTCACGGCCCTGGGCTACCGACCCGATCAGCCGTTGCAGCTCCTCCAACACCCACCGCGCCGTTTCCCCGCCAATGGCTGCTGCGTAGCGAACGAAGATCGTCCAGTTACCCCGCGGCAGCACCGTCACCGTCAGCGGAAAGTTGGAGGTAAGCCCCCCTTCCAGGATTTCTGCCTCCACGCCCCCGCCGGCCAGTTCCTCCCAGGGGTAGTTCTGGACGATCAGGAGGCTGTCGTAGGGCATCCGTCCGTCGGCCCAGGGGGTCCAGGCGCCTATCTGCTCGGGGCTGACGTACTGATGGGCGGAGTCGCGGCCATTCTGCCGGTGCATCTCCGCCACGGCTTCCCGCCAGGATCCTTCCGCGGGCGTACGTTTGGGAAGGACACCGGCGTACATGCCTACGCCATCCATCAGCCCCGGCACTTCCGCGGGCCGCCCGCTCACGGTGGTGCCGAAACAGACGGTGTCCTGCTCCACGAGCCGACCGAGTATCCGGCCGTACAGGTACTGCAGGGCGGCGGTCGGGGTGGCGCGCAGCTCGCGGCAGGCACGCTCGAAGGTATTCGCTACGCCGGGCTCCAGCTCCCCCGATAATTCTTCCCGCGTACCAGTGTCCCCCCCCACGGTGGTCGGTCCGGGCAGGTGGCTAAGCTTGTCCGTCCAGTATGCCGCGTCGGCGCTTCCGTCGCGCCCGGCGAGCCACCGCAGGTAGTGGGATTCCGGGGCCGGAGCCGGCAGGTCCGCGGTCCCCCCTTCCACTTCGGCGCGGTAGATCGCCATCAGGTCACGCAGTACGACCCCGCTCGACCAGCCATCCAGCAGGATGTGGTGAACGGTCCATAGGACTAGGTGATGGTCTTCACTCAACCGGATCAGCCGGAAACGCGTGCTCGGTGCGGCAGTCAGGTCGATACCCTGCCGGCGGTCCGTCTCGCGCAGGTCCCGCATCCGTTGGGTGACATCCTCCCGCTGTGCGTCCGACCAGTCCACCGTTTCCAGCTGCAGGTCTGCGTGCGGGTGGACTACCCAGACCGGCTTCGAGACCTTTTTCCAGTGTACCGTGGCCCGCAGCGCGGCGTGCCGGCCCTGCACCTGCGTCAGCGCCCGGCGAAAGGCCGCCCCGTCCAGCGGTCCGGTCAGTCGCAGGGTAGTCTGCACCAGGCCCTCGTCCCGGGCTGGATCGGTCAGGTGATGGAAGAGCATGGCCTTCTGCATTTCCCGCAGGGGGTGTACCGCTTCGATCTTGGGTTGACTTACCGTATTCATTTGCTATCTGTTTGCCGCTGCGTCACAGCCCAAGTTCGTCCATGAGCCCTTCCAGGTCGTCTTCACTGATTCCCGCGTCCGGAAAATCGGAAGCGGTCAGCCGGCGTCCATCCCGCTCCAGGCAATGGGCGACAATCGCGCGGATCTCCTCCTCCATTTTCTTCAGCAGGCGGGCCACCGTGGCGGGACGGTGCAGTTCCGTCGAGAACGACCAGTCGATCCGCAGCGCTCCGTCCGCTACGCTCACGTTGAGCTCCCACGTCCGGTTGACTTCGCCCTCGGGGGCCCGGAGCCCGTCGGTCAGGAAAGCGACCGATGTATACGGATCCTGCCTGGGGGCCGCCGTGGCCCCCAGGTAGTTGAAGTAGATGCCCGCGTCGCCGGTCAGCTCGTTAGCCCCCTGCAGGTACCGCAGTACCCCGTAGCCGACACCCTGCTGCGGCAGCGCCCGCAACCGGTCCTTGACGTCGACAATCGAGGTTTCCGGGGATTCCGGGTCCCGCAGGTCGAAGCGGAGCGGAAAGGAGGCGGTCAGCCAGCCCACCGTCCCGGAAAAGTCCAGCCCGGCAGCGCCCGGGATCCGGCCGTATCGTTCGAGGTTGAGGCAGTATCCGTCGCCACCGGGGTGTTCCCCGGCCAGCGTGCGCAGCAGGGCCGTCAGGATCAGTTCCTCGGGTTTGGTACCGTAGGCTTCGTTGGCCGCCGTGAGCAAGCTGCTGGTCACGGATCCGTCTACGCTGCCCGTCAGGGTGTGAATACTCTCCTGACGCACCGGCAGGCTCCCCGGCAGCTCCGTGGGGAGCGGTGACCCCTGCTGCCGGGCCCAGTATTCGAGCTCGGCACCAAAACGGTCCTGCTCGGCCCACTCCCGGGTCTGCTGTGTCCACCGGTGATAGGTTGCCGGGCCCGCGGGATGCGGTGAACCGTTCAATTCCGCGGCAAATTCGGCAAACAACTGGTGCCACGACACCACGTCCACCACCAGGTGGTGCGCCCAGAGGATCACGGTGTCGTCCGCTTGGAAGTGGTACACCCGAAAGAGGGGATCCCGCGCGAGGTCTACTCCCCGCTGCTCGCGTTCCAGCCACTCCGCCAATGGGTCAGGCAGCTTGTCCAGCGCGTAGTACCTGGGGGCCTCACCGGCGGGTCGGATCAGGGCGGTCCACCCCTCCTCTCCCCGCGAAAACTGCTGCCGTAATCCTTCGTGCCGGGCCTCCAGTCGGGCCGCCGCACGGGCGACTGCCGTGGCGTCCGCGGCCTCCGGTGTCAGCGTGATCCGCCAGGCGTGATTCCAGTAGTAGGGGGCTACCGTATGCTCGGAGAAGAACCACCGCTGTATCGGGGTGAGACCGACCGGACCGGAGTAGGCTTCCCGCGGAGCGACCTCCCCGCCCGTACTGCGGGCTACCCGCGCCAGTTCGCGCACGCTCTGGTGATCGAAGATGGCGGTGGCTTCGAACTCGATCCCCGCCGCCCGGGCCCGCGACAGCAACTGTATACTCGTCACGGAATCACCGCCGAGGGCGAAGAAGCTGTCCCTGACGCCCGCCGATGCGTCGCCCAGCAATTCACGGAAAATGGACAGTAGCCGCTCCTCCGTTTCGTTTTCCGGATGGGCGTCCGCAGCGTCACGTAGCGTCGGGGAAGGCCCCGCTGCCGGCAGGCGCCCAGTATCCACCTTTCCGTTCGGCAACCGGGGCATCTCGCCCAGTAGTCTGATCCGGGCCGGCACCATATAGGCTGGCAAGTCCTCCCCGAAGGTGGTGCGGATCCGCTGGGCATTCAGTGCTTCGTCACCGACGGCGTAGGCGATCAGCCGGCGACCCGCTCCGTCGAGGATCACCTCCGCCTCGCGCACCCCTGGGTAGGACAGGAGACGCTGGCGGATGGACTCCAGTTCGATCCGGTACCCCCGTACCTTCACCTGCCGGTCTTTCCGCCCGAGGAACAGCAGGGCGCCGTCCGCCCGCCACTGCCCGAGATCACCGGTTCGGTATATGCGCTCCGTACGGCCGTCCGGTAATTGCAGGGTACCGAATTTCGTGGCCGTGAGTTGCGGCGCATCGTGGTATCCTTCGGTCAGGCCGGCGCCCGCTACGCATATCTCTCCCACGGCACCGTCGGGTACCAGCCCGTAGCGGTCGTCGGTCAGATAGATCCGGTAGCCGGGTACGGCCCGCCCGACGGGTACGCGGCCATCCGCGGCATCGGCAGGCTGCAACGCGCAGGCGGTACACCACACCGTGGTTTCCGTAGGCCCGTACTCGTTGAACAGCCGTACCCCGGGCAGGGTAGCGTGGTGGTGGCGTACGAGGTCGGCCGTACACGCCTCCCCGGCCACGATCACCGTATGCAGGTCGGTCAGATCGTCCCGGCGGGCCGTGTCGAGCAAGGCCCGGTAGAGGGTCGGCAACATGAGCGTGTGGGTGACTCCGTAGCGGTGAATGGTCCTCCCCAGTTCGACCATGTCCTGCTCCGCCCGCTCCCGGGCGATCAGCAGGGTACCGCCGCCCGTAAGCGTCCAGAACAACCCGACCACCGAGGAATCGAAGGAGAAAGAGGAGAGCAACAAAAAGGTCGTGGGCGGGTCTCCGTACACCTGCTCCCGGGCGGCGGTGCTGTGGTACAGGTTGCGGTGACTGACCCGCACCCCCTTCGGCGTTCCGCTGCTGCCGGAGGTGTAGATGAGATAAGCCGGCAGATCAGGATCGTCCGGCAGCGGACCCGCAGGAAGGGGCGCACCGGCGGAGTCGGCAGGCGAGAGGAATTCTACCTCTCCCAGTTGTGCATCCGGTTCGCCGTCCGTGATTACGATCCGCGCTCCGGCATCCGCGACCATAAAGGCGAGGCGGCGTACCGGGTACGCCGGGTCCAGGGGCAGGTAGGCGGCTCCCAGTAGCCAGCAGGCGTATACGGCAATCGGAAAGTCACCCGTGCGCCCGAGGTGCAAGCCGACGACCTCGCCGGGCCGTACGCCCCGCCGCTTCAGTTCTCCGGCCAGGCGGCGGGCTCGATCGTCCAGGGATGCGTAGGTCACGGTATCGCCTCCGGTCCGCACCGCCGTGGCCTGCGGCCGTTCCCGGATGGCGGCCGCGATACCGGCGGCCACGGTAGGGGGCTGCTGTGCAACGCGGTCGGGCGGCGCGGCGAGCCGTTCAATGGCCTCGGGAGCCAGCAGGGTCAGCTGATCCAGGGCCGCGTCCGGCTGTTCGCTGACCGTTGACAGGATCGCTTCCAGCTGGTTTACCATACGGTACACGTGATCCCGGGTAAACAGGTCGGTGGCGTATTCGAATACCACCGTCAGGTCGTCTTCCGCTTCGGCCACGTAAAGGGTAAGGTCGAACTTGGTAACGCCCAGGTCCAGCATGCGGTGCGTCCACCTGAGGTCGCCGGCGAAGGGGGGCGGTGGCTCCACCTTGTGGGTAATGAGCATGGCCTGGAAAAGTGGATTCGCTCCCCGTACCCGTTCGGGGTTAACGGCCCGGACGATGCGGTCAAAGGGGGCCTGCTTGTGCTGAAATGCGGCCAGCAACACCTCGCCGGCCTGCTGGAGCAATTCCGTAAAGGTGGCGGCCCGGTCGGTATGCCCCCGGAGCACGACCGTCTCGTTGAAGAACCCGATCAGGTGCTCGGTGTCCTGCCGGTCGCGGGTCGTGATGGGGGTTCCCACGAGCAGGTCCTCCTGCCCGGTCTGGCGGGTCAGCAACAACCAGTAGGCGGCCAGGAAGTACGTGAAGGTCGTGATGCCCCGTTCGCGGCACTGCCGGCGGATCCGGCTGGCGAGCGCGGCGGGCAGGCGATGTTCCAGGAACTGTCCGCGAAAAGATTGCTGCGCGGGGCGCACGTGGTCCGTCGGCAGGTCCAGCAGCGCGGGGGCGTCCGCCAGTTGCTCCGCCCAGTAGGCGAGCGCTCCGGCGTTGTCGGCCCCACGCTGACGGACCGCAAAGGGACCGTACTGTAGCGGAAGGGGAGGCAGGTGCGCAGCGGATCCTCCGTCGTAGAGCCGGACCACTTCTTCCCGCAGCCGGGCCATGGAGGCCTTGTCGGTGACGATGTGGTGCATCACGATCAGCAGCACGTGGTGGCGCGCATCGCGCCGCCACAGGACCACCCGCACTAGGGGGCCCCGTTCCAGGTCGAAGGGCGCCCGGGACCGGCTGAGTAACGCTTCGTCGGTGAGTGGACGGCCGGCCAGGTCGATCGCCTCGTAGGCGTAGTCGGGGGTAGGCCGGGAACGCTGCCGTACCGTTCCCGCCGCGTCGGTGAAGAATACCGAGCGTAGGATCTCGTGACGCTCGACGACCGTCGTGAGGGCCTGCCGCAGCCGTTCCGCATCGAGGTCGCCGTGCAGGTCGTAGGCTTCGGCGTAGTTGTAAAAGGGATTGTCGGGATATAATTCGGCCAGCGACCAGAGGCGGGCCTGTCCGTAACTCAGGGGATAGTCACCGACGGCAGCCTCCGGCGACTCGGTAGCCGGGGTTGGTTTTCGGTTGCGCCAACGCTGCAGCAGAGATAATTTACTCATGGGTTGAACGTACGTTAGCCGAGGAGTTGCCGGATGAGGGTCACCACGGGTATGTCGACGTCAAAGAAGCGCTCGATGAACCAGTACAGTGCGATCACGATCAGCAGCACCGAACCACCGATCAGCAGGTAGCGGTAAAAAGCCGTTCGGCGCAGGAGGTAAAGCACCGGAAAGAGCAATAGGATGATGAGCACTTGCGCCAGCTCGACGCCGAGGTTGAAGCCGAGCAGCGACAGGGTCATGAATTCATTCTGCAGCCCCACCTCCCTCAGCACGCTGGCGAAGCCGAAGCCGTGAAAGAGGCCGAACACAAACGCGATGATCACCCCGTCGTTATGGAACAGCGGCCGCAGGTTGTGCGCGGCGGCCAGCGCGATGGAAAGGGCGATCAGGGATTCCACCAGGTAGCCGGGCAGCTCCACCAGCCCGAGCGCGGACAGGCTAAGCGTGATCGTGTGGGCAATGGTGAAGAAGGTGACAATCTTGAGTACGTAGAAAAGGGCCGGCTTGAAGCGGTCTACGGGCTGCCAGATACTGCCCGCCCAGGCGGAGCTACCGCCCAACGCGACCGAGCCGGCCGCCCCGACCGCAGCCCGCGGCTCGCGCCGCGTGACCACCGCCGGCAAGAGGAGGGCGATGAGGAAGAGGATGTGGTCCAGGCCGATGTAGATGTGGTACATGCCGCTGACGGTCATGGCGCGAAATCCCTTCCAGACTGAGGTATCGCTCAGGTCCAGTTCCTTGGGTCCCGCGTCCCCCGGACCGAACCGCAGGCTGATCTGCGCCTCGTTGTTGTGCACGCCGGCCAGCCAGTTGTACTGCACCAGGGCGAAGGTGCGGTGGGTTTCGTCCACGTCGAAAATGGGATTGAACCGCACGTCCAGTTTGACGGGCACCTCCCCCATATTGCCAAGGATGAAATCTTGGGCGATCACGTGCCCGTCGCGGATGGCAAAAGTTTTCACCTGGTCGGTCCAGCTCACCGGATGGTTGCCGTAGCGGGAATCCACGGCGAAGCGCTCGTCCAGGTACGCGCGGATGCGCGGCAGGTAGGGTGCCAGCTCTTCCTTGGTGATGCCCCGGGCAAGGTCAAGGTCCAGCGCTTCATTCAGGTCGTCGGTAGTGACCTGGATCGTTCCGTTGATGGAGTCCTGCAGTACCCGGAAGTAGACGTAGCTCTGGTTGGCGACGTGGGCCCGGGCGGTGTGCGGCACCAGCAGCGCGGCCCCGAAAAGCACCGCGATCGCCAGTGTGAAACAGGTTCCCGGGGCGGGGCGAAATTTTCTTAGTAGTGAGTCAAAAATCAATGTGTACATCGGTGAGTTTGTAAGCGCAGTACCCGCTAGTATACGACCGGGGAAGGGAATCAGATTTTCCCGTTCTGAAAAACCGCGGGGGCAATGACTAAATAGCGGCCAACACAATCGGTTTACAAGTTAGCTTCCAGGCCCCGCAGCGGACGCCCGTTCGTTCCCCCAAAACCAACTACCTTATTCACCGTTAAAACCATCATCGAGCGACAGGAAAAACCGCCGACGCATATTTAACGAATGTTAGTTCGGACCAACTGACACTCACACCCGCTCCCCGGCGAGCCGGAAACATACACTATCAGGATTTGATGCTCACCTCTTCCGCAACACTTGTGCTCTCCAGCGACGCTGTCGAAGCCACCGTCCGCCATCATGGACTGGATCAAACGCTGGCGCTGCTGGTCGACCGCCTCGAGGAGGCTATGGTCCGCCATGACTCCGCGCGGACCGTTACGCCCGCCCGCAGCGGCTTCAATTACGAACGTCCCCACCCGGGGCTCGTGGAGTGGATGCCCATCCACGAGCTCGGCCGCGACATCACCATCAAGGTAGTCGGTTACCACCCCAAAAACCCCGCTACCTTCGGACTGCCGACCATCGTGTCCACGATCTCGGCCTACGATACGGCCACCGGCCACCTGAGCTGCCTCATGGATGGCGTGCTGCCCACGGCTCTGCGCACCGCCGCCGCTACGGTGATCGCCACCCGTCGCTTCGCCCGCCCCGACAGTCGCACCCTGGGGCTCATCGGCTGCGGCGCGCAGGCGGTGGCCCACGTGCACGCCCTTTCCCGCTACTACGATTTCGACCGCATCCTGGTCCACGACGTCTCCGAGCCGGCGGCCCGTAGCCTCCGCGAACGCTGCGCCGCCTTCGGCGCCGCGCAACCGGAAGTGTGCGACCCGGCCGAGATCCTGCGGGAGTCGGACATCCTGCTGACCGCCACCTCCGTGGACGTCGGCGGGGGTCCGCTCTTCGGCGACCTGCCGCACCGGCCCCACCTCCACGTGAATGCGATCGGCTCCGACTTTCCCGGCAAGACGGAGCTCCCGCTCTCCCTGCTGCGCCGGGCGTACGTCTGCCCGGACTTCCGGCCGCAGGCGGTGATCGAGGGCGAGTGCCAGCGGCTCCAACCGGAAGAGATCGGCGACGATATCGTGGCCGTCTGTCAGGACCCCAAGGCCTACGCCCACCTCCGCAATCGGCTTACGGTATACGACTCCACCGGCTGGTCGTTGCAGGACCAGGTGGCCCTGCGCCTCTTCGCCGAGCTGGCCGGTGAGCTGGGCCTCGGGGAGTACCTCGAGATCGAGAATACGGGCGGCGCCGCCAACAACCCCTACGAATTTCTGGGAGCGGACATCGCCCCGGTGCCCGTCCTGACCGTCGAAACCACCCGGCCCGCATGAAGAACCGTCACGAAGCCCCCATCAACTTTACGCTCCCCCAGGCCTACCTCGACTACAAGCAGGAAGTGATCGACTTCGCCCGCCGCGCGTTCGGCGACGATGACGTGATCGCCCGCGACGCCGCCGGCACCTTCAACCGGGAGGCCTGGAAAACGTGCGCCGACTTCGGCATCCAGGCCCTGGCCGCCCCGGCCGCCTACGGCGGACAGCGGGAGGAGATCGACGTCTTCCGCTCCGTGGTCGCGATGGAGGGACTGGGCTACGCCTGCCACGACACCGGCCTGGTGCTCGGCCTCAACGCCCAGATGTGGGCGGTGCAGGTGACCATCAGCCTATTCGGTACCGAGGCGCAGAAGGCGAAGTACCTGCCGCGGCTCGTCCGGGGCGAGATCATCGGCTGCCACGCCCTGACCGAAGCCGAAAGCGGCTCCGACGTATTCACGCTGCAGACCACCGCCGAGCGCGTGGCGGGGGGCTACCGCCTTAACGGCGGCAAGCGGCTCGTGACCCTGGCCCCCGTCGCGGACCTCGCCGTGGTCTTTGCCAATACCGCGCCGGAGCGCGGCAAGTGGGGCATCACGGCCTTCCTCGTCGATCGCGACACCCCGGGCTACACCGCGAGCCCCAACCGCAAGAAGATGGGCCTGCGCACGGCGCCCTTCGGGGAAATTACTTTCGAGGACTGCTTCGTGCCCGAAGAAAACCGCATCGGCAAGGAAGGCAGCGGCTTCAGCATCTGCAACCATTCGCTGGAGTACGACCGCTGCTGTATCCTGTCCGGCAAGCTCGGCACCATGCAGCGGCAGCTGGAGGAGGCCGTAACATTCGCCCGGCAGCGTAAGCAGTTCGGCAAATCCATCGGCGAATTCCAGTCGGTTTCCAACCGGATCGCCGACATGCGGATGCGCATCGAGATCTCGCGGCTGCTCCTCTACCGCCTGGCCTCACTGAAGCTGAACGGACAGCCCACCATGGCCGAATCGAGCATGCTGAAGCTCTACCTGAGCGAGGCCTTCGTGGAATCCAGCCTGGACGCCATCCGCATCGGCGGGGGCAACGCCTACCTCACTGACTTCGGTACCGAGCGCGACCTCCGCGACGCCGTCGGCGGCGTGCTGTACGCGGGCACCTCCGACATCCACCGCAACATCATCGCCCAATTCAGCGGCTTGGCATGACGGATTATCTCCTCTTTCACGCCGTCGACCGGCACGCTTCCGCCTCCCCGGATCGCCCCGCCTTCCGCTGCGGCGGACGGTCGCTCACCTACGCCGCCTTCGCCGAGCGCACCAACCGACTGGCCAACCTGCTCCTGCAGCGGGGCGTCCGCCGCGGCGACCGCATCGGCATCTACTTGCCGCGTTCGCTGGAATCGGCGGTCGCCGTCCACGGTATCCTGAAGGCCGGCGCCGCCTACGTGCCCCTCGACCCGGAGGCACCCGTAGCCCGGACCCGTCAGCTGATCCAGGATTGCGGCATCCGGGTACTGATCCTTGCACCTGCGCTCCGCCGCAACTTCCCCGCCCTGCTGGCCGCTCCCTCGCCCGTCACCCTGGCCCTGGGAGCCGAAACCGAGCACGCCGAGAGCCTGTCCTGGGAGGCGCTGGACACCGTACCCGCCACCGCCCCCGGCCTGCGGCTGCTCGGCGGCGACCTCGCCTACGTGATGTACACCAGCGGCTCGACCGGGGCCCCGAAGGGCATCATGCATACCCACGCGTCCGGACTGGCGTATGCCCGCCTGTCGGCCGACCTCTACGGCGTGCGGCCCGACGACGTGATCGGCAACCACTGCGCCCTCCACTACGACATCTCGACCTTCGGCTACTTTACCGGCCCCCGGGCCGGCGCGACCACCGAGATCGTGACCGACGCCCACACCAAATTCCCGACGAGCCTGCTCAAGCTGATCGAGGAGGCCGGAATTACGATCTGGTACAGCGTGCCGCTGGCGCTGCTGCAGCTGCTCCGCTCCCCCACCCTCGCCGACCGGGACCTCTCGGCCCTGCGGTGGGTACTTTTCGGCGGGGAAGTGTTCGCCCCGCGCCACCTCCGCACCCTGATGGAGCACGCCCCGAATGCCCGGGCCAGCAACGTCTACGGACCGGCGGAAGTGAACCAGTGCACCTACTACCACCTGGATACGCCCCCGGCGGACGACGAGCCCCTGCCCCTTGGCGAGGTCTGGCCGGACACCGAATCCTTAATCCTCGACGCCGACGACCGGGAGGTCGGGCCCGGTACCGTCGGTGAGCTGCTCATCCGCAGCGCCACCCGCATGCGCGGGTACTGGGCCCGGCCCGACCTGACCGTGCGGGGCCTCTACCACCGCGAACGCATCCCCGGCAACCGGGAAACCTTTTACCGGACCGGGGATATGGTCTACGCGGGCGACGACGGCCTGCTGCGCTTCGTCGGCCGCAAGGACCGGCAGGTGAAGGTCCGCGGGCACCGCGTGGAACTGGAGGAAGTGGAAGCCGTGCTCGCCGCCCTCACCGGCGTGGGCGAGGCGGCCGTGTACGCCCGCGACGTCGGCGACAACGAACGGACCATCGAGGCCCTGGTGGTCCCCGAACCCGGACACGCGGCCGATCCAGCGGCGTGGATCGCCGCCATGGCCGACCAGCTGCCCCCCCATACCGTACCCGCACGCATCGACCTCGTCGACGCGCTGCCCCGCAACGATGCGGGAAAGATCGACCGCCTGGCCATCCGGGCCGCGGTGGCCAAAAGCCTTACCTGACCATGCAAGAACGCATCCTCACCTACATCAAGACCGAACTGCTGGCCGGAGAGCCGGCCGACCTGACCGCCCAGGACGACCTGCTGGGTAGCGGCCTCATCAGCTCCATGGCCGTGTTCCGGCTCATCGCCTTCCTCGAAGAAACCTTCCAGGTGCGCATCCCGCCCGAGGAGATGACCATCGATCACTTCATGACGGTCGACGCCATGACCGCCTTCGTGCGGGATCGCCAAGCCGCGGGCGTATGAGTCCCACCGCCCTGACCCCCGCGCAGCTGGCGCTCTGGACCGGGCAGCAGCTCGCCCCCGATTCGCCACAGTATAACTGCGCGTTCACCTTCAACCTGCGCGGCCCGCTCGACGTGGACCGCTTCCGGGCGAGCTTCCGTGCGCTGGTGGCCGAGTGCGACACCATGCGTACCGTGTTTCGGTCCCGGAACGGAGCGCCGCAGCAGCACGTGCTCCCCGACCTGCCGGGCGAACTGCGGGTGACGGACGGGCCGGCCTCCGTCCGCGAGCTCGAAGCGTGGCTCGAAACCCGTAGCGCCCGTGTCTTCGACCTGGAGGACGGTTGTGTAGATGCCGTACTGCTGCACCTGGGTACCGACCACCACCTCTTCTTCCTGAACCAGCATCACCTGATCGTTGACGCCTGGGGCGTAAGCGTGCAGTATACCCGCCTGGCGGAACTGTACGCAACGGGCGGGAACGCGGGTGCGGAGGAGACCAATCAACTGCCCTCCTTTTCGGCTTACCGCCGCGAGCTTGCGAAGGAGCAGCTGCTTCCCGACTACTGGGCCGACCGGCCCGCCGCCGCCCCGCCCCGCCTGGTGGGCCGGACCAACGCGGCGGGCAATTCCCGGTCGCCCCGGATCCGGATCGACCTGGGACCGGAGCGCATGGAGGCCCTGGACCGCCTGGCCGCCCGCCCCGACGTGCGGCACTTTACGCGGGACATGACCCGGTTCACCCTGCTGTCCACCGTATTAACGGCCTTCGTCCACCGTATCTCCGGCGCCGGGGACGTCACCCTCGGCACCCCCGCCGCCAACCGGACCACCCCCGCCGAGCGGCGGCTGCCGGCCCAGGTGATCGAGATGCTGCCCCTGTACGGGACGGTGGCTCCCGACGACACCTTCCTTTCGCTGCTCGGCCGGCAGCGCACCGCAGCCAATGCGTTCCTGGCCGCGGCCCGTCCCGGGGTGGTGCGCCCGGAACTCTCCGCCTCCTTCAACGTCGTGCTGAACTTCATCACGGCCACCTTCGGCGATTTCTCCCCCGCCGTAGCGTGCCGTACCCGCTGGCGCTCGCCCGGCCACGCCGACCCGGGCCACCACCTGCGGCTGCAGGTTCACGACCTTGATCGGAGCGGCCGGCTGACGCTGGAATTCGACCTGAATACGGCGGTGTTCGCGGACGCGGATCACCAGCGCGTACCCGCTCAGTTTCTACGGCTGCTCGACGCGATGACGTCCAACCCCGAACAGGGTATCGCGACCGCCGATCTACTGGGCGACGACGGGCGGGCGCGGCTCCTGGCTGCGGGGCGGGGCAAGGCATCCCCCCTGGCTTACCGATCCGTGCTGGAGATGATCGCCGAACAAGTGGCCCGCACCCCCGACCAGCCCGCCGTGGAAGGCCCCGGCGGCACGCTGACCTACGCGGAGCTCGACGCCCGCTCCGCCCGCCTGGCCGGCTTTCTCGGCGGCCGCCTCCGGACACCGGGCGGGATCGTGGGCCTCTTCCTGCCGCGTTCGGCTGACCTTCTCGTGGCCCTCCTCGCCTGCTGGCGGGCGGGACACACCTACGTGCCCCTGCCCACCGACGTGCCCGACGGCCGCCTGGAGCACATCCTGAAAGAGACGGACTGCGCCCTGGTCCTCACCGACGCCGCCCGGTTTCCGCGGGTGGAGGCGTACCGGGTATCGGCGGTGCTGCTGGACAGCGACGCGCAGCTGCTCGAGCGCACGCCACCCGTAGCGGGACTCCCGGCGGACTACCCCGCCCCGGCCTACGTCATGTACACCTCCGGCAGTACCGGTGCCCCCAAGGGGGTGGAGATCGGCCACCGCGCCCTGGCCGGCTACGTGGACTACGCCCGGCGGCGCTACGTGCGGTCCCCGGCACCGGCCTTTCCGCTCTTCACCACCATCGGCTTCGACCTGACGGTCACCTCGCTACTGACGCCGCTGACCTGCGGCGGTCGGGTGATCGTGTATCCCGAGCCCGCCCCCGGCACGCCCGACCTGGCCGTGGTGCAGGTGATGGACGACGACCGCTGCGACGTGGTCAAGCTGACGCCCTCCCACCTGGCCCTGTTGCGGGGACGCGACTACCGCGGCGCGCGGCTCCGCACCCTCATCGTGGGGGGCGAACAGTTCACCGCCGACCTGGCGCGGGAGGTGCGCGAGAACTTCCCCGCAGCTACGGACATCATCAACGAATACGGACCGACCGAGGCCACGGTAGGGTGCATCGAGACGAGCTATACCGGAGCGGGTGACGTGCACGGGGCCGTCCCGATCGGCCGCCCCGTCGACAACAGCGAGGCCCTGCTGTTGGACGACCGGGGGCAGCTCGTCCCCGACGGTATGACCGGTGAGCTGTACCTCGGCGGGCCCAACCTGGCCGACGGCTACCGGGGCCGCGCCGAGCTCACCGCCGAGCGGTTTGTCGACCACCCCTACCGGGCCGGGGAACGCCTGTACCGAACCGGCGACCGCGCCCGCCGCAATGTTACCGGAGACCTGGAATTCCTGGGCCGTGCCGACCGGCAGACCAAATGGCGGGGGTACCGCATCGAGCTCGACGGCATCGAGCAGGTGCTGGCCAGTCAGCCGGGGGTGCGGGCGGCGGCGGTGGACCTCATCGACCCCTCCGCCTGGGGGCGTACGCCGGTCGACCACTACTGTACCAACTGCGGGTTGCCGGCCAACTACCCCAGTGCGTCCTTCGACGAAGCCGGTGTCTGCCAGCTCTGTCGCGGCTTTGAGGACTACGCGGAGAAGGCGCGGGCCTACTTCCGCACCCTGAACGACTTCCAGGCCATCTTCGCCGACCGGCCGAGCCAACGGGGCGCCGAGTACGACTGTATCATGCTGCTGAGCGGGGGCAAGGACAGCACCTATGCCCTCGGACAGCTGGTGGAAATGGGGCTCAAGGTACTGGCCTTCACCCTCGACAACGGCTACATTTCCGAGCAGGCCCTGGACAACATCCGCCGCGTGGCCGACGACCTGGGCGTCGACGTACACTTCGGCCGGACGCCGGCGATGAACGAGATCTTCGTCGACAGCCTCCAGCGGCACTGCAACGTGTGCAACGGCTGCTTCAAGACGATCTATACCCTCAGCACCCAGGTGGCCCTGGAAAAGAAAATCCCCTACATCGTCACCGGGCTGTCGCGGGGGCAGTTCTTCGAGACGCGGCTCACCGAGGAGCTGTTCTGGGACGGCGGGGACGGCCCCGCGGACATCGACCGGGCGATCCTCGAGGCCCGCAAGGTGTACCACCGCGCCGACGACGCCGTAAAGAAGCTGCTGGATACCTCGGCCTTTGCCACCGACGAGGTCTTCGAGCGGGTACAGTTCCTGGACTTTTACCGCTACACCGACGCCACGCTGGACGAGATGTACGCCTACCTCGACGACCGGCTGCCCTGGGTGCGCCCCACGGACACCGGGCGGTCCACCAATTGCCTGATCAACCAGGTGGGGATCTTCGTCCACAAGAAGGAAAAGGGCTACAACAACTACGCCTTTCCCTACAGCTGGGACGTACGCATCGGCCACAAGGAGCGGGAGGCCGCCCTGGAGGAAATCAACGAGGAAGTCGACGTACCGGCCGTACAACGCATCATGGCCGAGATCGGCTACCGCAGCCCGTCGGAGCAGTACGACCGGCGACAACTGGTGGCCTACTACGTCGGCGCGGAAGGGACCACGCCCGCCGAACTGCGGGCCGGGATGGCGCGGCTGCTGCCCGACTACAGCCTGCCGCAACTGTTCGTCCCGCTCAACGAACTGCCGCTCACCCCCGCCGGGAAGGTGGACCGCACGGCCCTCGCGGGCCTGGGCGGCGTGCCGGAAGCGGAGAACACCGCCTACGAGGCCCCCGTCGGGGAGATCGAGGAACTGCTGGCCGAGATCTGGTCCGGCGTGCTGAGCCAGGAGCGGATCGGCCGCCACGAGAAATTCCTGGACCTCGGGGGACACAGCCTCACCGCCATTCGGCTGTCGGCCCGGATTTCCGAGGCCTTCGACATCCAGTTTCCGCTGCATCGCGTATTTGAGTACGCCACGATTGCCCTCCAGGGGGAATACCTGGAACAGACGCTTCTGCGTTTGCTGTCCGAGGCAGAACGTAACGACATCTCCTAGTCTGAACTCTCCATATATGTCTGATAGATTTACCCTTTTCCTCCTTCTTTGCATTTGCTCAATTGCCCTATCGGCCCAGGAGGTGAAGGGGCGGGTACTCACCGCCGACCGCAGCCCGGTCATCGGCGCCTACGTCATCCACCTCAACTCCGAGCACCACACCCACACCAACGAGCTAGGCAACTTCTCGCTCGAGGGGGTGGAGACCGGCGACAGCCTGCAGATCACCTACCTGGGGTACCGGACGCAGGTCGTGGCCGTGCCGCGTACCGGCGACGATCTGACCGTGCAGCTGCGGGAGAGCTTCTTCGACCTGGACGCCATCACGGTGCGGCCGAACCTGCGGTCCCTCAACGTGACCACCGACATCGACGCCCGCCTGCGGCCCGTCAACTCCGCCCAGGACGTACTGCGTCGCGTGCCCGGCATGGTGATCGGCCAGCACGCCGGCGGCGGCAAGGCCGAGCAGATCTTCCTGCGGGGCTTCGACATCGACCACGGCACCGACGTGGCGATCTCCGTGGAGGGCATGCCGGTCAACATGGTCAGTCACGCCCACGGGCAGGGCTACGCCGACCTCCACTTCATCATTCCGGAGGCCATCGAGAAGATCGACTACGGCAAGGGGCCCTACTACGCCGATCAGGGCAACTTCGCCACCGCCGGCTACGTCGA
The DNA here is from genome assembly GCF_003390915.1 of Lewinella sp. IMCC34183. Classification (GTDB taxonomy): domain Bacteria; phylum Bacteroidota; class Bacteroidia; order Chitinophagales; family Saprospiraceae; genus Neolewinella. The sequence goes on from NZ_QMEM01000002.1 coordinate 278,227, forward strand.
TTTCGACCTGAAGGAGAAACTCGACGGCTCGCTCATCACCGCCGAGGCCGGCTCCTTCAATACCCTGCGCGCCGTGGGGCTCTTCGACCTGCTTGACGCCCCGAGCAGCAGCGCTTACCTGGCTACGGAGTACATCCTCACCGACGGGCCCTTCGTCTCCAGCCAGCACTTCAACCGCCTCAACCTGATGGGCCGCTACACAACCGAACTGGCCAGCGGCAGTAAGCTCTCCCTCCTCGCCAGCCACTTCGAGAGCAAGTGGGACGCCTCCGGGCAGATCCCCGTCCGGGCCGTGGAGGACGGTACCATCGGACGCTTCGGCGCCATCGACGATACCGAGGGCGGCTACACCGGCCGCAGCAACCTGGCCGGCGAATTCCTGCGCGTAGTGGACCGCAATACCTTCGTAAAGACCAATGCCTACTACAGCCGCTACGATTTCGAGCTGTTCTCCAACTTCACCTTCTTCCTGGAAGACCCCGTCAATGGCGACCAGATCCGGCAGCACGAGGACCGCGAGCTGTTCGGCTTCAAGTCCGAGTTGCAGCACGGCTTCCGGACCAGCGGCGGCGAGGGAAGCCTCAAGGCGGGCCTGGGCCTCCGCTACGACAACAGCGACGACGTGGAGTTGAGCCGCACCCGCAACCGACAGGAGCTGCTGGAGCGGCTGCAGTTCGGGGACATCGACGAGACCAACCTCTTCGCCTACGTCGGGGCCGACCTGGAATACGGCAACCTGCTCATCAACCCGGCGGTCCGGGTAGACCACTTTGTGTTCAACTACGTCGATAAACTCCAGCCCACCTACGACCGGCAGGAGCAGCGCAAATCGGCCGTGAGCCCCAAGCTGAACTTCCTCTACACCGTCAACGATCAGACCCAGCTCTTTCTCAAGACGGGCATCGGTTTCCACGCCAACGACACGCGCGTCGTACTCGACCAGGGTGCCGACGCCATCCTGCCGGCCGCCTACGGCGCCGACCTGGGGGGCATCTTCCGGCCAAGCCGCCGCCTGTTCCTGAACGCCGCGCTCTGGTACCTCTACCTGGAGCAGGAGTTTGTATACGTCGGTGACGCCGGCATCGTGGAGCCCAGCGGCGAGACCCGCCGCCTGGGTATCGACTTCGGGGCCCGGTACCAGATCACCGACTGGCTCTTCGCCGACGCCGACGTGAACTACGCCCTGGCCCGCAGCATCGGGGAGCCGGAGGGTGCCAACTACATCCCGCTGGCCCCCGACCTGACCAGCACCGGCGGACTCAACGTCCTGGAGGATCGGCTCTCCGGCGGCATTCGCTACCGCTTCGTCAACGACCGCCCCGCCAACGAGGATAACTCCATCGTGGCCGACGGCTACTTCATCCTGGACGCCAACGTGAACTACACCTTCGGCCCGCTGTCCGTAGGCCTCGTACTCGAAAACCTCCTCGACGCGGAGTGGAACGAAACCCAGTTCGCCACGGAGTCGCGCCTGCGCAACGAGGCGAACCCCGTGGAGGAAATCCACTTTACGCCCGGTACCCCCCGCTTCGTACGCGGCGTGGTGCGGTACCGCTTCTGATCCCTTACCGTATGCGCTTCATCCTGTTGTTCACGCTTTTCCTGCCGCTGCGGGCCACCGTCTCCGCCCAGGCGCCCTTCGAGGGAACCATCGTCTACGATTTTACCTTCCGCGACCGGACCGGGCAAATGACCGACGAGCAGGCCCGCACCTTTCTTGGAACGGAGCAGACCTACCGCATCCGGGGGGGCAGCTACGCCAGCCAGCTGGACGGGCTCGTAGGGATGACCGTGGTGTACCAGGGCGGCGACAGCCTCTTTACCTACTTCCTCAATGCTCCCCAGGTGCTGTACAACGTGGTGACGGTAGCGGACGACTCCCTCATCAGCTACACGATCGAGGAGGATGTAGCCGAGATCGCCGGCGTGCCTTGCGACCTGCTCACGATTCTGTCCCGGGCCGGCACCACCCGATACTACTACAGTACGGACTACCCGGCCGACGCGCGGCTGTTTGCCCGCCACCGCTTCGGCTGGTGGTCGCTCTGTACCGAGCTCACCGGCTCCCTGCCCCTGAAGACCGTCACGGATCTGGAGCACTTGTACACCGAAGGGACGGCGCGAATCATCCGCGCCGAACCCGTCAACGACGCGGCCTTTGCGGTCCCCGACCGGCCGCGGGTAGCGGCACCGACGGAGTAAGGCTATCTTGCTCGGAAACTAATCCAAGCCGTGCCCCAACGCCCCGCCGACCGCCGTCATACCTTGCTCGCCGTGCTGGACTGGGGCCTCGGCCACGCCAGTCGTAGCCTGGCCCTGGCCCGCCGGCTGGAGGCGGAGGGCGACCGAATCAGCTGGGCCAGCAGCGGCCCGGCCGCGGAGATGCTGCGCCGCGAACTGCCCGGGACCACGGTACACGAATTGCCCGCCTACCGCGTGACCTACGCCAGCAAACGCATGGCCTGGAACGTGGCCCGGCAGGCGTGGCGCTGGCAACGGACGCTGCGGGCCGAGAAAAAGGCCACCGCCGTCCTGGTAGAGCAACTGGGCATCGACCGCATCGTTTCCGATAGCCGCTTCGGTTGCCATCACCCGGCGGTACCCTCCGTGTTCCTTACCCACCAGCTTCACCCCATCACCCACTTTGCACCCGCGTCCGCGGCTTACCGCCTGCAGCTCGGGCGGTTCGACGAGTACTGGGTGCCCGACGATCCGGGGCACGATCGCCTGAGCGGGAAGCTGTCCGACCCGGCCGGCTACGATAACGTCCGCTTCATCGGCCCGCTGCCCCACCTGGCGCCCGCTTCGGGGGGCGACCCCAGTGCCCTGCTGGCCCTGCTGTCCGGCCCCGAACCCATGCGTACCCGCCTGGAAGAGATTCTGCTGCCCCAGCTTGACGCCCTGCCCTACCCCGTCAAGGTCGTCCGCGGCCTGCCCAGCGACGCCGTCCCACCGGCGACCGGCCACGCCTACGAGATCCGCAACTTCGCCGATACCGCTACGCTGTCACCCCTGCTCACCGCCGCCCGCTTCGTGGTGGCCCGGCCGGGCTATTCCACGCTGATGGACCTGCGCGCGCTCAATAAAAAGGCCATCCTGATACCTACGCCGGGACAGACGGAGCAGGCCTACCTCGCACAGCGTGCCCAACTGCAGGGCTGGGCCGTAGCCGTGATGGACCAGGACAAGCTGCACCTCAAGGAATCCCTCGAGCGGCTGGCCGGCGAGCGGCTATTGCGCGATTACTGACGTCAGCCCAGCCGGCCCAGGGCATCCCGCATCGCCCGCTGCCGGTCGCGGGCGGCCACCACGGTGGGGGCCGCCGCCCGTACGCGACAGTCCTCGATCGGACAGCGCTCACAGGTGGTATTCACCGTGACCCGGGGGATGGCGGGGTCGTCGACGAAGGCGATCTCGCGGTGCAGGGCGTCGTTGATGAGCAGCCCCAGGGTGACGCTGACGTTCTTACCCGGTTCGGGATAATCGGTGCGGGCCAGGGTCAGGCAGAGGTACTCGTCGTCCGTACCGTAATAGTGGCTGCGTTGGGCGTCGATGCGCAGGTCGTCGCCGGCCGGCTCGCCCATCTCCTGCAGCAGGCTGATACTGACCCAGCGGCGGCAGTAGTGCTCGAGCAGGCCGTTTTCGTGGGGGTGGTGGCGGCGACTCAGGTGAAGCTCCTTATCGATCACGAAGTCGTCGGTGCCCCGGTCGTGAGCGAACCGCAGGAAGAACAGTTCGCGCAACCCGATGAATTGGGGGATGACGTTCGTCAGGCGGTGGTAGAACATCTCCGGCGTGGCGTTAAATCGCCGCATCAGGTCGAGGAAGGCGGCGGCGCCCCACCGTTCCCGCCGGAAGAATTCGCGTAAGGCATCGGTAAACGGCCCCAGGGGCAGGTGCAGGGCCACGCTGAAGTAGGTAGCCTTGCTGTGGTTCAGCACCTCATCGAAGACCCGCCCGCGAAGGATGCTGCTGGTATTGGCGCGCTCCTTGAGCTTGAGGTAGTTGAAGGCGATCTCCTTGCCAAACTGGAAGCTGCGCTGCACCGGCGTGAGCTTGCCGTTGAGGAGAAGCTGCCCGGAGTCCGGCACGTACACGGACCGGAGGCTCTGCAGGGCGGGCTCGCCGTCCAGCCCTCCCGGAACGATAGTGTAGCGGTAGCGATCCTGCAGAAGTTCGGCGAGGATCCGGGGCGGCAGCGGCCGTACGCCGGGCAGGTTGAATTGCTCGGCAAAGCTTTCCACTGCCCGCTCCAGCTCCGGAAAATAGTTGGCATTGAGTTCCAGGTAGGACCGCAACGCGGCGAAGTAGAAATTTTCTTCCCGGAGGGCGTAGCTGCGGCTGATCTCGAGCAACGTACTGATGAACGCCCCAACCTGCAGGGGCGCGGCCGCGATGATCTCGGCTACCTTACTCAGTTCGATACCGAAGAGTTCCAGCGGCAGCTCGTTGAGGAAGTTGGACTGCAGCAGGCGACTTACGGGTGCCAGTTCGCGCCCCAGGTCGCCGTCGGTCAGTTCGGCGGTGGTGGTACCGAGGGCGGCGGCCAGCTGGCCGACCTTGTCGTGCTTCGGAAACTTCTTTCCCTTTTCGATCTCGTTCAGGTACGAAAGCGAAATGCCCGTCAGCTTGGACAGCTGGTCGAAACTGAAGCCCCGCTGTAGCCGAAGTTGCTTGACCTTCAGGCCGAAGATGATGCGCTCGTTCGCGGTCTTTACACTCATTGCGGCCAATTTACGTCGGACGCCGCGAAATTTCGCCGCACCGGCGTACCCGCCTTACCCTACTTCCATTCGAGGGTTTCGATGATCCGGAAGATGTCCTCCTTCACGTAGGCCGTTACCGGGGCCAGGGAATCGGGATTGACCTGTGTCTCGAAGTACAGCGCCCCCCGCAGGAAGTGGCGGGTGGTATCCGTGAGGAAAAACTGAAAGGGGCTGGCGGCGGGACCGGCAATGTCGAACGCCACGCCGTGGACGTCGGCGTCCGCGCGGTGCACGACAATCTCCTCGATGTCGCTCGCGCGCTGGTTGTGTACCCCGACGAGCTGAAAAGCTTCGTCGCGAAGCTCTTCCCACTGGGCGTAGGAGGTAACGGGATAGTAGCTGAAGTGGATCTTGCCGTTGAGGGCGGGGGCCAGGTCCAGATTGAACCAGCAGGAATCGGCCGGGGCCTCGTCGAAAAAGCTGGTCTCCCGCACGACTTCGGCGGACGCCGGCCGCTCGAAGGTGAACGGACAGTAGCTGGCCCCCAGGGGCGCGTAGGCGCGGGGCGGATAGTCCACGCGGGGATAGGAGCGGGGTTTCGGAACGGGGGGTACGTCGTCGCCGCAGGCGGTAAGGCCCACGAAAAAGAGGCTACAGAGCAGAAGGAATCGCATGCGACCCTAACGCCTGTAACCTCTCCAGGGATTGCCGTACCGGCGGGATTACTTCCAGTCGCTGCACATGACACCGTTGGCGGTCTTCAGGATGACCTGGCGGCGCAGGACGTCTTCCTTCTCCACGGACAGTACGAATCGGCCCTCGGGCAGGTCGTCCAGGATCAGGTTAATGCAGTATCCGTTGTGCTTGTTGACGATATCCCGAAAGTAGACCGCGCCGGTGGACAAGCTGCTGAGTTTGACTTTTGTCCGGGTCTGCTCCAGGTTGGCGAGTGTAAGCATCAGGGCGTTGTCGCCGAGGGAGCTGCGGGTGATCAGGGGGTTGACCGCGGTGGCTAACGCAGGCATTGGCGCGGGCACGGAAGCGGAGAGAGGGGCAGCCACCAGGGCGATAAGCAGGGAAAAGAGCAAGGGTTTCATAGCGAAGGAATTGCGGGTTAGTGATTGTAACTGAGGTCGTTACCGTTAATGACGACAAGGTGCGGGGGGCGTTGCACCTTTGCCAACTTTTCCCGATGAGCCAGGGCGGAATGTCGACGAAACCGGCCGCCGGGCCACCGCACTTCCCGGCCCCCGCTCCTGTTAGGGAGGCATGAACCCCTCGTTACCCGACCTTCCGGACCTGACCCGGGACGAAAAACTGCACCTGCTGGAGCAGTTGCTCAATGGCCTGGCCCGCGACGGCGTGATCTCGAACGCGACCCTGATGACCGTTGCCACCGACGTAATGGAACTGGATTACCGGAACGACGACGACCTGCTCTGCTTTCAGTGCCTTGACAACGAATCCCCCCACGAATGAAGCGCGGCGAAATCTGGCTGATCAATCTCGACCCCACCGTCGGTGCCGAGATTTCCAAGCGCCGACCGGCACTGATCGTCAGCGCCGACGACGTGGGCCGCCTCCCGCTCCGGCTGGTGGCTCCGATAACCAACTGGAAGGATCACTACCGGCTGGTGCCCTGGATGATCCGCCTGCCCAGCGATGCGACGACCGGCCTTGACAAGGACAGCAGCGCCGACTGCTTCCAGACCCGCAGCATCAGCGAAAAGCGGATGATCCAGAAGATCGGCGAGGCCACTCCGGATCAGGTGGACCGTGCCGTACACGGGCTGACCGTGGTGCTGGGCCTCGACCACTGATCTCCGCCCACGACGGCACCCCCGTGCCCACTAAAATCTTACCCCACGTGAAGGACCTAACGAAAACCTCCGACTTACTCGCGCAACTCCGGGAATTCGACATCTTCCAGGACGTCGAGGACTCCGCCCTGCAGTGGCTGATCGAGAAATCGGACTACGTACTCTACCCGAAGGACGACCACATCTTCCGCGCCGGCGAACGCGCCGACCACATGCAGGTGTTGTTGCGCGGCGAATACGTCATCCGTCGCGAAAGCAACGGACGCCGTCAGGACCTGGGTATGTGGAAGGCACCCACCGTAGGGGGCGTCCTACCCTTCAGCCGCATGGTGGAAACGCAGGCCGAGGGGATCTGCCTCCGTGATACCTACGTGCTGCTGCTGCACCGCGACTGCTTCGTGGAGATGGTCAATACCAGCTACGCCCTAACCCAGGCTTTGGTGACGGTGATGACCAACCGGGTTCGCGACTTTCAGCAGATGCGCCTGATGGACGAGAAGTTACTGGCCCTGGGCAAGATGAGCGCCGGCCTCGCCCACGAGCTTAATAATCCAGCCTCGGCCATTCTCCGCAGCAGCCAGGAGCTGCACCGCCACCTCGTACAAACCCCGGAACGCTTCAAGGCGGTGATCACCATGCAGGTCGCCGAAGAAGCGGTCGACCGGCTTAATACCATCCTGTTCGACCGCGTCCGGGAGGCACCCGGGGAACCCGAGCTGAGCCTGATGGAAAGCGAGGACCTGTACGATGACATATGCGACTGGCTCACCCAGCGGGAAGTCAGTGACCGCGATTGCCTGGTGGATACCTTCGTGGACTGGCACTTTCGCCCCGAATACCTCGACGAGATCGCGGCCGTCATCCCCGACGCGGCACTATCTCCCGTGCTGCAGTGGGTAGAAACCAACCTGACCACCGAGGCCCTGGTTACCGAGATTCAGGCCGCCAGCGGGCGCATCTCCGACCTGGTGCGCTCCATCAAAACCTACAGCCACATGGACCAGGATCCCAGCCTGGAAATGGTGGACATTCACGAAGGCCTCCGCTCGACGGTCACCATGCTGAAGCACGTACTGAAGAAGAAAAACGTGCGCATCGTCAAGGAACTGGGGAGCGACATTCCCAAAGTAAAGGCCCTGGCCGGTGAACTCAATCAGGTATGGACCAATTTGCTGAGCAACGCCCTGGATGCGATGCCCGAGCGGGACGGCCGCCTCACATTGCGCACCTTCACCGAGCGCGACTGCGTCTGCGTGGAGGTGGAGGACAACGGGCCCGGTATACCGGAAGATATCCAGAGCCGCATTTTCGAACCCTTCTTCACTACCAAGGGCATCGGTGAGGGAACGGGCATGGGGCTGGACATCGTGCGACGCGTCATCGACCACCACAACGGCATGGTGAAGGTCGAGAGCGAACCGGGCCGGACGGTGTTCCGCGTGTGCTTCCCCGTCGAATAGTCTTTTTCGCGCCTGCCGTGTTGCATGCCCCCCCTTCCCTCGTTTTTTATCCCTACTCCCCATGGCCAGAGACCGTAAACCCATTATCCTGTCGGTCGACGACGACCAGCAGGTACTCCGCTCCCTTAAACGCGACCTGCGCAACCAGTACCAGGCCGACTACCGCATCGTCAGCACGACCAAGCCCGCCGAGGCCCTGGAAGCCGTGGAAGACCTGAAGCGGAAAGGAGAAACCATCGCGATGTTCCTGTCCGACCAGCGCATGCCGGAAATGCTCGGCGTAGAGTTCCTGGAGCGGGCCCGGCCGCACTACCCGGCCGCGAAGCGCGTCCTGCTGACCGCGTACAGCGATACCGACGCGGCCATCAAGGCCATCAACGACGTACAACTGGACTACTACCTGCTCAAGCCGTGGGACCCGCCGGAGGAAAAGCTATACCCCGTGATCGGCGAGCTGCTGGAGGACTGGAAACTCACCCACCGCCCGGCGTTCCAGGGTATCCGCGTGATCGGCTACCAGTACTCGCCCAAGTCGCACAACGTCAAGGACTGGCTGGCGGCCAACCTCCTCCCCTACGAGTGGGTCGATGCCCGCAGCGAGAAGGGGGAAGAGCTGGTAAAGCTTCACCACTGCAAGGTCGTGGAGCTACCGCTCGTCCTTCTGGAGGACGGCACCGCCCTTAGCGACCCCGCCCTGGACGACCTGGCCGAAGCCCTCGGCATGAGCGCCACGGTACAGGAGGACCTCTACGACGTGGTCATCATCGGTTCCGGTCCGTCCGGTATGGCGGCGGCGGTCTACGGCGGATCGGAGGGACTGAAGACCCTGGTCATCGAAAAGCGGGCCCCCGGCGGACAGGCCGGGAGCAGCAGCCGGATCGAGAACTACCTCGGCTTCCCCAGTGGCCTCTCCGGCTCCGAACTGACCCGGCGGGCCATGGCCCAGACGCTCCGGTTCGGCGTGGAAGTGGTATCGCCGCGCGAGGTGACCAACATCGAGATCCGCGACAACTACAAGATCCTTACGCTCGACGATGACAGCCAGGTGAAGACCAAGACCGTCATCCTCACCACGGGGGTCCAGTACCGGATGCTCGAGGCCGAGGGGGCCGACCGCTTCAACGGGGCGGGCGTATACTACGGAGCGGCCATCACGGAAGCCAAAGCCTGCGAGAACCAGAACGTATTCGTCGTGGGCGGCGGCAACAGCGCCGGGCAGGGCGCCGTGTACCTGTCCAAATTCGCGCGTCACGTAACCATCCTCATCCGCAAACCCGACCTCACCAGCAGCATGTCGAGCTACCTCATCGACCAGATCGACGAGATCGAGAACATTACGGTGCAGGGGTACCGGGAGGTGATCAAGGTGTGCGGCGACGACGACCACCTCCAACGCCTGGTACTGCAGAACCTGGAGGACGACAGTACCTACGAAATAGACGCAGACGCCCTGTTCATCTTCATCGGCGCGCGGCCCCGTACCGAGTGGCTGGAGGCCGGACAGATCATGACCGACAAGCGCGGTTTCGTGATCACCGGCCGGGATCTGCTCGCCTCCCCCAGCCGCCGCAAGGGGTGGTCGCTGGAGCGCAACCCCTTCCTGCTGGAAACCTGCCAGCCGGGCATCTTCGCCGCCGGCGACGTGCGCAGCGGAGCCATGAACCGCGTGGCCTCCGCCGTGGGCGAAGGTGCCATGGCCATCAAGTTCGTCCACGAATACCTCTCCGAGTTTTAGGCGCTTACTTGGTCACGGCTTCCCAGATCGCGTAGAGCGCCAACAGCAGCTTGAGCAGCAGCGATACCGCTTCCAACCAGGGCTTCTTGCGGGCGAGCTTGTCGGTCTTCTCGGTCGGAGTAAGCGGATACGTGACGATCACCACGATGATGTCGCGCAGCCGGTCCCGGTCGTCGTCGGGCGGCGTATCCGACCTGCGGTCGGGATTCGGTACATTTCGCCGGTCGGGACGCTGGACGCCGCTGCCGGTTGGGTTCTTGGTGTTATGGGCTGACATGCTTTGAAATTGAGACGAATGATTCCCTCTAGCGGCCTGACAAAAATAGTTGTTTTTTATCTCTTAACAAACATTTTGTTTTAAACAAACAGCCTTGAACGCCCGTAAAGTTTCCTTCCTCAACGCTTCCGGCCAGGAACTCTCCGCCCGCCTGGAGCTCCCCGTCAACCGCCATCCGTACGCCTTCGCGGTCTTCGCCCACTGCTTTACCTGCGGACAGACGCTCACCGCTATTCACAACATCTGCCGGGAGCTCAACCTCCAGGGTATCGGGGTGCTGCGCTTTGACTTTACCGGCATCGGGGAAAGCGAGGGCGACTTCGTGGACACCACCTTCACCACCAACATCACCGACCTGGAGGCCGCCGCGGACTATCTCGCCGAGCACCACCTCGCCCCCGCCCTGCTGGTCGGGCACAGTCTCGGCGGAGCGGCGGTACTCTGCGCGGCGCCGCGGATCCCCTCCGTCCGCGCGGTGGCCACCATCGGCGCGCCCTTCTCGCCCGACCACGTGGCCCAACACTTTCAGGAGGAACTGGAAACGATCACCGCGGAGGGCGACGCTACCGTCTCCATCGGCGGCCGGCCCTTCCGGATCGCCCGGCAGTTCGTCGAAGACCTCGGCAACCACCAACTCGACCGCCGCATCCGCGATATGGAGGCCGCCCTGCTGATCCTGCACTCCCCGCAGGACCGCACCGTCTCCATCGACGAGGCTGCCAAGCTGTACACCGCCGCCCGCCACCCAAAGAGCTTCGTAAGCCTCGACGGTGCCGACCACCTGCTCTCGGACGCCGACGACAGCCACTACGCCGGCCAGGTGATCGCCGGCTGGTCGCGCCGCTACCTGCCCGTACCCGAAGCCTCCCCCCTGCGCAGCGAGCACAACGTGGCCGTACGCCTCGCCGGTGAGGGATACACCACCGAGGTGATGGTCCGCCAGCACCACCTGACCGCCGACGAACCGGTAAAGGTGGGGGGCAACGACTTCGGCCCCGGTCCCTACGAGCTCGTCAGTGCGGGCCTGGGTGCCTGTACCGCCATGACCATCCAGATGTACGCCCGCCGCAAAAAGTGGCCCGTAGAGGAAGTGGAGGTCCACCTTAACCACAAGAAAGATTACACCACCGACCTGCTCGAATCCGACGACAAGCACTCCAAGATCGATCAGTTTGAGCGGGTCATCGCGATCCGGGGTGAGCTTACCGACGAGCAGCGCGAACGGCTGCTGGAGATCGCCGACCGCTGCCCCGTCCACCGCACGCTGCACGAAACGGTGGAAGTGACCACCCGATTGAAGTAAGTCCTACCGTGCGAGTGGGTAGGCCCCCAAAAAGCCGGCCACGTAGGTGAAGGGGGCGTTCCAGTTCAGGCAGATCTCGTTGCTGGCATAGCTGGGGGTCTGGTCCGCCCAACTCTGCATGGGCGCGGCACCGGGCTTGTACCGGGTGTCCTCGCGGTCCTGCTGGCCGGTGTTGGGGCCACCGGACAGGAGGCCGGGCACGGGGGCGTCGATCCCGTCGGCGGCACTCTGCCGGTGATGAATGTACTGCGGGGAGCGGGTGCCGAAGCCGGTGAGGTAGCATACGCCGTTGGGATTGTGCCCCAGTACGTAATTCATACAGTCACGCATCGCGGCCACGTATTCCGGCCGCGGGTGTTGCCGGTGGGCCGCGGCAATGAGCATCGCGTCGTTCATCACGTCGGAGTTACTGCCCCAGCGGAATTGTTGTAGTGGCTGGTAATAGGCCGTGCGGTCGATCGCCTGTACGAGGCTGTCGGCCAGGGTTTCGACGAGGCCGTCGAGGCGCGACAGGTACTCCCGCGGCACGCGCTCCGGATGCCGCAGTAAGGTAAAAGCGGCCAGGTTGGCCATATAGCCGTTCCAGCCGGTTCCCGCCCGAACGTTTGGTGGCCGGGCCTGGAGGTCGTTGTAGAACTCCTGTTCGCCCGTGGTCGCGAAGAGCTCGGCCGCCGCCCAGGCGCGTTCGTCGTCCGCGTTGCTATCGCCGTACTCCCCGGTACTAACATCGTCGGGATTACGGAAAAAGGCATCGGGGTGCGCCAGGCCCCACTGCCACGCCCGGCGGGCGGCGGCGAGCAGGCGGTCGGCGTAGGCCGCGTCGTAGGCGCGGTAGACGCGCGCCGCCTGGGCCGTGGCGCCGGCGAAGTCGAAGGTCGCGGTTACGCTCTTACCTACCGCGTAGCGGGGCTCGGTCGCCTCCTCGGGCATTACCATGCCGGCGAAGTTCAGGGTGGTAAGCTTATGGTAGAGCCCGCCGTCGTCGTCCTGCATGGTCAGCATCCAATCCAGTTCGTACTTCACCTCGTCGAGGTAATCGCTCTTGCCGTTACCGCTTTCCGGGATATTTAGGCTGCCGTCGGGAGCGGGATCACCCACGTCTTCGTACAGCGCCAGCAGCTGACCTACGGGGAACGCTCCGTTGACGATGTATTTATTGAAATCACCGGCGTCGTACCAGCCGCCCGGACTGCTGAAGGTGCCACCGGTATGGCCGCTGGAGGAGTGGTAGCGCGCCAGCGTGTCGGGGTGGCCGGCGGCACGGGCGTAGGCACCGGCGTGGCGCTCCGGCAGCGATTGGCCGGCGCGCTGGTAGTACAGTCCCCGCAGCGAGCCGATGAAGGCGGGGTGGAGGACGTCTTCCGCCACGCGAAAGGCCGGCGAGTAGCCCACGTCGGGAATAAAGATGCGGTAGGTACCCACCGGCAGGGGGTCGGCCGTGGCGGTCTGGGCCATGACGCCCGCCAGGGTGGTCCAGTCGAGGGTATCGGACAGCCGCCCTTCCACCAGGGTCGTATCACCGGTGCTGTCGGTCACGTAGTACACCGTCCGCGGCTGGAAGTCTACGGGGCGGGCGGGCGCGCTGGTGTCGGCAAACGTGAAGCGCACGGGCTGATCGGGGTAGTAGCCTACCTGATTGAGCTGGATCTGCGGGGTCGTCAGGTCGGCGAATGCGGGGCGATCGTCCTCGGTTTGGCAGGCCAGCAGGTGCAGCGCGATAAGGCAGCCTGCGAGTAAATTGGGTAGCGACACGGGGTGGGCGTTTTCGGGGTAAGATACTGTCGGGAAGCCCGACGGATCAACTGGCTACCACCGCTCCACCACCCCCGCTCCGGTATCCGGTGCTACTACCGCTGAACAGCCACCCGGACGGTCGCCACCCCGCCGCCCGCGGCGGTGACCGTGAGCAGATAGATACCCGGGGCAAGGCCCCCGGAGTCGAGCGTTGTGCGCCGGCCGTTCAGGGTCCACTCGCGCACCGCCCGGCCGTCCACGGCGCTGAGCCGGGCGGTAAGGGCCTGCGCCAGGTACGGCTCCCAGGCCGGGCCCGACAGCGTCAGGACGGTAGCCGCCGTGGCCGGGTTCGGGGCCAGGCCCAGGTCGAGGACCTCCCGGCGGTGGGGTAAAAGCGCCGTGGTGGAGGTATCCGCCCGCACCATGGTATTCAGTACGGTATTCGTGATGATGGGTGGGTTGTAGTCGAAGTAGATGGCCGCCCGGTTGGTGATCTCGTCGTTGTTGACCACGTCCTCGCGGGGGCGCAGGCTGTAGGTGACGAAGCCCTGGCTGGCCGGTGGGTTGGTCATGCTGTCGACGAGCATGATCTCGGCAAAGCGGAAGGCCAGGGCGCGGGTGCTGTCCTCCAGCTCCACGCTGACCCCGTGGCTGGCCGAGAGCAGGAAGAAAGAGGACAGGTCCAGCTCCGTATCCAGGGTGTCGCGCAGCACGACCAGGTAGGCCGTATCGTTGCCGGTGTTCTGGAAGCGGATGGTGTAGGTCAGGTCGGGCGAGCCCTTGAGGAAGCCCTGCTGCTTGACGCCGGGGGGGCTGACTTGCTTGTCGTTGGGGTCGTAGCTGCAGCGGACCTCGGCGTACTGCTGTGCCTCGAGCGTTCGCACCTCACTACCGGCCCGGTGATCGAAGGCGGCAGTGAGCTCCACGGTCAGCGGCAGTACGTCCACGCCGGGCGCCCGGACCATCAGGGGCAGCACGAGGTCCTCGCCGGGAAGCAGGGCGTCGGTTCGGTAGTAGCTGCGCCCTCCCGCCACGGAGTCGGGCGGGGTGATCACGTCCAGCCCCGGGTTGGTGGCCAGCGAGATGTAAGACGGAGGCACGACCTGGTTGCCCGTGTTCTCCAGGGTGATCCACACCGGCACGTCGGTGTTGCACCGCATGCGGCCTACTGTGAGGCCAAACTCCGCCCGGTGGACGGCCGAGGTAGGAACGGCGGCGAAGATATTACGGCGGGCCTTGGCCCGAATCCCCAGTGTCGCGTCAATGGCGTCGGGCCGGATCTTCCAGAGGGGGCCGGCCTCTGCGGTCAGTTTGGTTTCCCCTGCTCCTGTAGTGTACAGGGTGGTCCAGCCGTCCGCATCGTCCCGCCGCACGCTGATGGGGAAATCGCGGAAGGCATAGTTTATGCCGGGCAGCAGGGGCTCGTCCGCTTCCCGGCTGTTGTTCCCGTTGGCGTCGTAGTAGGTGGCGATGCGGTAGCTGGCGTCGCGCTCCAGGTTGGTGAGGTAGTACAGCCCGTCCTCGTGGAAGAGCAGGTCCGTATCTCCGTCACCGTCCACGTCGGCCAGCGTGTGCATTTCCAGCGATACGACGGAGTCTCCGCTGCTGGTGGGAAGCGTGCCGGGCGTAAAGGTCCGTTCCCACCCTTTCCCCGGCTCAAACCCGACCTCCATGCGCCCCGTCTCACCAGTGTAGAGCAACTCGTCGCGACCGTCGTGGTCCAGGTCGAGGGCCCTCCAGGCGGCTCGGTAGCCATCTAGGTAGGTAGTTGTATTGCGTCGGTGGGTGTCAAACTCACCGGCGTGGTAGCCCGTAACGATGGTGTATTCCGTGCCGGCGGAAAGGGTAGCCAGGTCGGTGTAGCCGTCACCGTTCAGGTCCCCCACGGTAAAGTACATGGAGCTCCCGAAGGTCCGCTCCTGCATGGGCAGGGCAACGGGATCGACGAATTCACCCGCCACGGGATCGAAGCGCAGGTAGACCGGCGGCAGGCCATGTCGCACGATCACCAGGTCCGCATGCCCGTCGTGGTTCAGGTCCGGCACGGCGATCTCCCCGGTATTTTGCCAGGTAGTACCTGCGGGAAAGATATCGAGGCACTGCTCCCGGTCGGGGTGGCCGTCTCCGTCCGCGTGGTAAAATACCCGCACCGTGCATCCATCGTCGTAGCGATCGTTGACTACCGTTACGGGAAAGCGATCGGGCAGGTCCAGCGTACGGTCGTAGGCGCTGTGGGAATCGTTCAGCGTGTATTCCGGCACCCGCTCTTCGCGGTACGCACCGGGTCGACCGCCGGAGAACGCCCCCAGTACCAGCGGCCTTTCTTGTCCGTGCATGTCAAGCTGAAACACGAAGTCCGGGTACCCGTCCCGGTTAAAATCCGCCCGCACGGTGTGGTCCACATCGGCGTAATTCGGGTGCTGGAACAATGCCGGGTCCGCGCGGAAAACGGGGCGCACGGTGTACCACGTCCGGTCATCGGGCACCTCGGGGCTGATGCGGTAAACGGCGGCGGGGTAGGTTTCGTACGGTGGCGCTAGGTACGTCGCATAGGCTCCGGGGCGGACCGGCTCGACGGCGAGTTGGCTGAGGTCCGCGGGGTACCATACCGGGCCGAGCTCAGCGGTTCCGGCCACGTAGTCGTCCAGATCGACACGCCCCGGCAGGTGGCCCAGGTCGGGAAAGGTGGTCCTGACGAGTAGTTCCCGGATGCCGGACGCGCTCTCTGCGATCATAAAATTGTTGCGCAGGTGTACTTCCCCCGACACCGTTCGGGCTTCCTGCAGTTCGCCGTCCACCACCGGCAGGATGACCAGCTTGCCATTGTCCGCAAACAGCAGGTCTCCCTGCCCGTCGCCGGTCACGTCGGTTACCCTGATCCCGTAGGTATCGTAGGGGATGACGATGGAATCGTAGCCGACCGGCAACTGCCGGCGGACCAGCACGCTGTCGCGGAACGTCGTGGTCGGGTCGACGCGCCCGTCCCCGTCGAGGTCGAAGGGCGGGTGCAGCCAGCCCCGGAAACTGAACAGGTTCACCGGAGGGTTGACCCCGCCGTCCGTCCGTCCCGCGAACGAGTAATAGCGCAGGGTATCCGGGGCATAGTCGGCACCTTCGACCGCATAGACGAGATCCTTCACCCCGTCGCCATCGGCATCGGCCAGGTAACCGTCCATATTGTCGTGGTCGCGGCCGAACGTAGTGATATGTGCCGAAGGGCCGAAGCCCCCGGGGATACCCAGAATGTAGCGGATAGCTCCGTCGGAGGTATACACGATGTCCTGCCGACCGTCGCCGTTGATGTCGCCGAAGCGGGCCGGGTCGCTGTTCCCCGATCGGATTCCTTCATATGACACCACGCGGGTGCGCCACTCCAGTCCGTCGCCGCTCACGTTCTCCGCGTAGAACAGCTGCGGGTCCTCGCGGAAATTGCCGTAAATATGGTAGAGGATATCGAGGTCGCCGTCGTCGTCCACGTCTTCCGTCGTCAGGCTGTTGACACCGCCCGCGGTGGGGATGACGCGGGGCATACGGATCACGCCGTCGGCGGTATTGGGTACCCAGCTCAGTACGCCCCCGACCACGTGGGCGGTATTGCCCAGCAGGTAATCCGAACGCCCGTCGCCGTTCAGGTCGCCGGTCGCGACCACGTCGCTGTGGTACGGGAGTACCGGCAGCCCAACCGGTTCGAGGACTTCGGCGAACTGGGCGGACAGGACCACGGGCAGCAGTAAGAGTAGCGGTAGAAGTAGGCGCATCTAGGGAGGTTCGTAAGCGATAGGGCGATACACTAAAGATAACGCCGTCGACCGCGTACCCTGCCCCATGATGATGGGTCTTAACATCGCCCGGTCGGCAAAGCCGCCTACCGGGGCCACGTTTCGGCTGCGCGGGGTGTCTTATCTTTAAACCACGAGGCTTCCCAATGCTGAGCATGAAGGAAAAGGAAATGATCGAAGGGTCCCTGCGGGACGACGAGCGGTGCCAGCGCGCCCTCTTCGAGCGGTACGCTCCCCTCCTCATGGGGGTATGCCAACGCTACTGCCGTACCCAGGCGGAGGCCGAGGACGTGCTGCAGGACACCTTCGTGCGCCTCTACGCCAAACTGCACACCTACGGCTTCCAGGGCTCCTTCGCGGGCTGGGCACGGCGGCTGTGCGTAAACGTGGCCCTCAAGACCTACCAGCGCAAGCGCTTCGCCCTCGAACAGACCGGCCTCGACAACGTACCCGAACACGGCGGGGCACCGACGGCCTACGCCGACCTGGGGGAGAAGGAATTGCTGGCCCTCATCCAACAACTGCCCGACGGCTACCGCATCGTATTCAACCTCTACGCCATCGAAGGGTACAGCCACAAGGAGATTGGCGAGAAGCTGGGCATCCAGGAGGCGAGCTCCCGCAGCCAGCTCCTAAAGGCCCGGAAAGTACTGCAGCAGCAGATCGAACGCCGCCAACGCATCGCCATATGAATCACCTCGACGAACTGTTTCGCGGGGGGCTGGGCGACCGCAAGCCCGAAGTGCCCGCCGATCTCTGGAACAAGATTGCCGCCCGGAAGGGAGAGGTACCCGAAGGCGATGCCCTCGACCGCCTCTTCGCCGACAAACTCGCCCACAGGCAGGCTGCCATACCCGCTAACCTGTGGGACCGGATCGTGGCCGCCCGCCACCCGGTGCGGGGTCGCTACGCATCCGCCCTACTGTTGCTGCTGCTCGCGGCGCTTGCCTGGTCCACGATCGATCCGGCGCCCCGCAGGGGTAATGCTACCGTGGCGGTACCGCAGGTGCAGGGTTCCTTCCCGATCATTGCGCATACGGGCTTCGTCACCCCTATGCGCAGCACGCCCCCGACCGATGTCCTGAACCCAAGCGCCCTACCCCCGCAGGCCGGCCCGGCACCCGCGCCGGCCGCCGAAGCAGCGTCCCGCAATGAATCCGTGGTGCTCTTCGACGACCGTACCCCCTCCGATGTGCCGCCGCCCGCGACCTGGACCGCGGCTCCCGCCCCATTCGTTACCCCGGCCATACCCGGTAAAGCCTTCGGCGTGGCGGCCGGCACCTTCGTGCCCGCTCCCCCACCAGTAATGGCCGATCATTCCTTTACCGCCCGGGGTTCCCGTCGCCCGCAGGGAGAAGTGCTGCTTGGAGCCATGTACGCCCACCAGCGTTTCAGTCTGCGTGAGGATGCGAACCGCAGCCTGCGCGACGCCCGCGAGGTGAGCGAGTTTCCCCAACTGAGCTTCCAGGTGAGCGCCCGCGTACACTACCGCCTGACCGAGCGGCTGAGCCTCCTCAGCGGCCTGACCTACGCCAGGATCCGTAACCAGCTCGAGTACGAAACCAAGCAGGGCGGGGTAGCTACCCTCGTACGCAGCACCAACCGCCTGCAGCTGCTGGAGGTACCGGTACTGGCCGGACTGCGACTGTCGGGCGGGCGCCTGCGGCTGACGCTCAATGCCGGACCCGTGATCAACGCCTACAGCAGCGTGCGCGGCAGCTACCTGCACCCCGACTGGGCCCTGCCCCTGGACCTGCGGGACGGCGGCGGCTACCGCAGCAGCGTGGGCCTGGGCTGGACGGCCTCGCTGACCACCACGTACAAACTCGGCGCGGCCGGAACGACACGCCTCCTCCTGGAACCCTTCTTTAAGACGTACCCCCGCTCCTTCACCCGGCCGGATGCCCCGCTGGGCGAGCACTACTGGACGGCCGGGCTGCAACTGGGACTGCGGCGCTCCTTCTAGGCGTCTTTATTGGACTCCGTCAACCGCCACACGCTTGGACTAAACTTACTCAGGTCATTACCTAAAGCGGTAATGCCAGCGTCGGCCTCCTACGTGGGGCGCGGCTACTCGCTTCGGTGAAGACGGCACTTGTTGACCGGGGCGGCGGCGTCCGTCAGGGTGCAGTGGATGAATCACCAGGGGCACCGGGGCGGTTCGTTGCATTTCCTTTGTACTTTTAGCACACAACCAAGCTAAGCTGTATGCCCGTTGACGCGTCCGCTCCCTCGTTTCCCCCCTCCGATAAGGCCGACTGGCTCGACCGGGTATCCGACGAACTGAAGGGCGACCTGAGCCAGCTCGACACCGAGGTAAACGAACGTATCCGTCTTTCCCCGCTCTATACCGCCGAAGAGGTAACGGCCCGCCCGCCCCTGTCGCGCGCCGCCGGCTGGGAAATCGGCGCCTACCTGGACACGGGCGACAGTGACGTCATCCACGCCTCCGCCCTGCACGCGCTGGAGCAGGGGGCCGAGGCCCTGCTGTTCCGGCTCTTCCACCAACCGGGGCCCGGGGAGATCACGGAACTGCTACGGGACATCCGCCTGGACTTCGTTTCGCTCCACTGCTCGCTGCGCTATCCCGGCCAGGACCCCGCGGAGCTCTTCCGCGACCTGGTCAAGTACCTGCGGCGGGAGGGCTACGACCTGACGAAGATCCGCGGCTCCGTTGACTTCGACCCCCTGCTCGACTGGAGTGAGCCGCCCTTCCCGCCGCTGATCCGGTTGCTGGACTTTGTGAGCCAGTGGATGCCCGACTTCAAGGTGCTGCAGGTCAACGCCGCGGGCTTCAACAACGGTCCGGGCTCCGCCGACAGCGAATTGGCGCTGGCCATCGCCAAGGGAGCCGAGTACCTGCAGCAGGTGCGCGACCTGGGCTATCCCGCCGAGACCGTCAACGACCACCTGCAGTTCGCCTTCACGGTGGGGACCAGCTACTACGTCGACATCGCCAAGCTGCGCGCCCTGCGGATCCTGTGGGCCAACGTGCTGCGCGGCTTCGGCATTGAGGACGCACCACCCACCACCATCGCGGCCCATACCGACCTCGCCACCCTGACCGCCGACCGCGACCACAACCTGCTGAAGCTCACCACCCAGGCCCTCTCGGCCGTGACGGGCGGTGCCGATCAGCTGTTCCTTTCGCCGGCCGAGGGCGCCGATCAGCCGGCTACCCCCTTCGGTCACCGGATGGCCCTCAACGTGCAGCACTTGCTCCGGCTCGAAGCCGGACTAGACCAGTACGCCGACCCCGCCGCCGGAAGCTACTACCTCGAAAAGCTCACCGAGGAACTCGTGAACAGCGCCTGGGAGCGCTTCCGGGCGATTGAGGAGCAGGGAGGGTTCGGGGTAGCGAGTGAGGTGTAACAGTACATATGCAGCGGTGCTATGGAGCCAAGCAGCTACCGCCCCTACCCCGGTACAATCGGCCGTCACGGATAGGCTGCGATGCCGTCGCGCATATCTCCGATATTGTCTTTACAACCCTCCCGCGGGTATTCCGGCAATATAAAAGAGTAGGTAACGCTATGCTTTAGTTGCCCCGCGTGATGACTGGAAATACTATTTATGTCGGTATACGTAAATCTCTATCAGATTAATACCTGGATTCATTCCGCTGGTACCTGTCAATGAAATATTGAATAGCCGCGATATCAAAAGAATCCACGCTGGCCAATACGGTGTCCGTCTAACGTCCATGATTTAAACTCCCGTGGAGAAGCGTCTGTTTCAGATCGAATGATCGGTCGTAGAAGCCCGTGGTGTCAGCTAGCTTGTTGTGCGGGTGACAGTCGGAACACAGGTAGGAGAATAACTGTCTCCCTATTATAAGCCTGTCTCCTGTATCCGTTGCCTGCTTGTATAACTCGCTGTCGGTTACGACCAGGTCCACTACCTGGTCGTTTTCCGTGATCACGTAATAACCTGTATCGCCTCCCGCAACTGTTGAATTACCAACGGAGTGATCATTTGCCCCGCGTGGCGGGGAGCATGCGAATTGACATACGCTCAATACGATCAGAATTGCCTTAATAAGGTATATCATATTGCTCGTCATATGATTTTATCAATATAGGGGAAATACCACTCCACGAGGTGAAGCCCTCCGTTTGCTTCGGCCGGTTCAAGGTAGTACCCCTGCACTCCGTAAAAAGCTACGAATTGCCGACGGACAGCTCGTTAATAATCTACGGACAGGCAGGCCGAAGACACCGTGCATACGCTCGGGGACGCCCCGGCCCCCGCGACGGCTGCTGCCGCAAGTATGCACGGGACCGGCCCCTATGACATTAATCACCGGACGGACGGTCGTTCGTCATTGCCCCGCCGGGCGACGGGCCGCACCTTTGGCCAAAACCACCGCCCCTATGCACCTGATCGAGAAGTACAACCGGCCCGTGCCCCGCTATACCAGTTACCCGACGGTTCCCTACTGGCAACCGGCCCCGCCCCCGGAGCCGGAGTGGCTCGCGGCGGTCGACCGGCGGCTCGCTACGTCGCGCGCCATCAGCCTGTACGTCCACCTGCCCTTCTGCGAACGGCTCTGTACTTACTGCGGCTGCAACAAGCGCATCACCCGCAACCACGGCGTGGAGCAGCCCTACGTCGATGCGGTCCTGGCCGAACTGGCGATCTACGTCCGCCGATTGGGCACGCGGCCGCAGTTGCGGGAGCTACACCTCGGCGGCGGGACGCCAACCTTCTTTTCGGCCGGGGAACTGGGCCGGCTGGTCGACGGGATCCTGGAGCAGGTAGACATCGCGGACACCTACAGTTTCGGCTTTGAGGCCCATCCCAACAGTACCGGGGAGAATCAGTTGGCGGTACTGGCCGCCCGCGGGTTTCACCGCATCAGCGTGGGCGTGCAGGATTTCAACCCTACTATCCTGTCGCTCATCAACCGCCGGCAGACGGAATCGGACGTGCTCCGTACCGTCGGGGAAGCCCGGGCGGCGGGCTTTACTTCTCTGAATTTCGACCTGATCTACGGGCTGCCACGCCAGCGGACGGACGACATCGTGCGCAGCGTCGAGTGGGTAAAGCGGCTGCGTCCGGACCGCATCGCCTTCTACGGCTACGCCCACGTACCGTGGCACAGTCCCGGCCAGCGCGCGTACTCGGAAGCCGACCTGCCGGTGGGGGCCGCGAAGCAGGCACTCCACGCTACCGGGCGTCGCCTGCTGGAAGCGGCGGGCTATACCGACATCGGGCTGGACCACTTCGCGCTCCCGGACGATGAACTCGCGCGCGCCCACGCCGGCGGCACCCTGCACCGCAACTTCATGGGTTACACCACGGCCAACACGCCGGTGACGCTGGCCCTGGGCTGCTCGGGCATCAGCGACAGTTGGGATACCTACGTCCAGAACGAGAAAGGAGTGGAGGCTTACCAGCGGGCTGTGCTACTGGAGGACCGCCTGCCCATCAGCCGGGGCCACCGGCTCACGGAGGCCGACCAGCTCGTCCGCCGCCACATCCTGAACCTGATGTGCCGCGGCTTCACGGAGTGGGGCGGCGGGGCGCAGCGTTGCCCGGCCATCGACCGGGCCATCCTGCACTGGAACGCCATGGCACTGGATGGCCTCGTACGCCGGGCCCCCTACCGGGTGGAAGTGACGGAGGCGGGTGCGCCCTTCCTGCGCAACGTATGCCTGCCCCTGGACGACTACTACTGGCAACGGCAGCCGGACGGTCAGGTCTTCAGTCAGGCCATCTGATCCGTGTCCGCTCCCCCCTGTCCCCCACCCGGCTGCGCGCACTGCGGCGACCCCTGCCCCGGGCCTGCGGAGCGCCCCGGCGACCTGCCGTTCTGCTGCGCGGGCTGCCGTACCGTGTACGGGCTGCTGCACGACCACGGGTTGCAGCAATTCTACCAGCTCGCCGAGAACCCGGGCCGCAGCCAGCGGGAAACGCCCGCCGGAGACTACGGCTGGCTTACCGAGGAACGGCTGGCGGCCCGCCTGGCGCGCTACCGCGACGCCGAGCGTTGGGTGGTTGAACTGGAATTGCCCGCCATCCACTGCATGTCCTGCGTCTGGCTGCTCGAGCAGCTGCCCACCCTGGCGGCCGGGGTACGGGAATGCCGCGTCGACGTGACCCGAAAGCTGGCGACCCTTGATTTCCACCCGCGGCAAACCAATCTGCACGAGCTGGCGGAGCTACTGGCACGCCTGGGCTACCCGCCGGTACTGCGTCCGGCCGGTTCGGCGGACGACCAACGGACGGCCAGCAACCGCCCGCTGCTGTACCGCGTCGGGGTGGCCGGATTTTGCTTCGGCAACATCATGCTGCTGAGCTTCCCGGAGTACCTCGGTATCCACGCCGACCACGACGGGGCGGGGTTCGGGCGGGCGCTGGGCCTGCTGATGCTCGTGCTGAGCCTGCCCGTGGTGGGCTACGCCGGCGCCGGTTTCCTGCGCGATGCCTGGCGGGGGCTGCGGAAGCGGCGGTATACCCTGGACTTTTCCATTGCCCTGGGAATGGTTGCACTCTTCGGCCGATCGGCCTACGAGATTTTATCGGGTACCGGCGCCGGGTACCTGGACAGCCTGGCCGGACTGGTATTCTTTCTGCTCGTCGGACGCTGGTTCCAGTCTTATACCTTCGGGCGGCTGTCCTTTGACCGGGACCACCGGGACTATTTCCCGATCGGGGCGTACCGGGAAGGGGCGGACGGTGCACTTACCCCGGTTGACTGCGGCGAACTTGCCGTCAACGATCACCTGCTGGTGCGGCCGGGGCAGGTCGTACCGGTGGACGGCGTACTGCGCGACGGGCAGCCGGAGGTACGGATCGACTATAGCTTCGTGACCGGGGAGTCGCGCCCGCGGGCCGCGGTGGCCGGGGCCGAAGTATTTGCCGGTGGGCGGGCCACGACGCGGGCGCTACGGCTGCGGGTGACGCGCCCGGCGAGCAGTAGTTATCTCCTGCGGCTGTGGCAGGGGCAGCACGAACGGAGCGCACCGGCCGTGACCCCGCCGCAGCGCTTGGTCCGGTACTTCACGTGGGCCATCCTTACGCTGGCGGCGGGCACCCTGGCCTACTGGTACCCTACGGCTCCCGGCTTGGCGTACCGGTCCGCTACCGCCGTACTGATCATTGCCTGCCCCTGTGCGCTGGCCCTGGCCGCCCCCTTCGCGTACGGGACCCTACAGCGGCTCCTGGGGCGCGCGGGGTGTTACCTGCGCGATCCTGCGGTGATTCTCCGCCTGGCCACGGCGGACGCCTTTGTGTTTGACAAAACCGGCACCCTGGTGGCCCCGGGAGCGGCGAGCGTACTGGAGCTGGATAGTACCTCCCCCGGCGGGGGAGTGATCCTGGCCATGGCCCGGCAGTCGACCCATCCGGTAAGTCAGGCCCTGGTAGCCGCCCTCACGGATCGCGGGGTGGCGCCGACGGTCGTCCCCGCCGTTACCGAGCGAGCGGGTCGGGGCCTTGAACTTGAGTACGGGGGCCGGACGTACCGGGTGGGCGGAGCGGCCTTTTGCAGAGTACCGGACCGCGGCGCCGGCACCTATGCCGCCGTAGACAAGCGGATTATTCTGTGCCTGCGGGCGGCCCCGGCGGAACTGCGGCCGGGGGCGGGAATGGCGCTGCGCGCGCTGGCGGCGCGGGGGCGGGTGTACCTGCTTTCCGGCGACGCGCCGCCGCCGGACGACTACTGGTCTACCTGGTTTCCGGACGGTGACGCCCGCTTCGCGCTGTCGCCCTTCGAAAAGGCCGGCTTCGTGGACGCCTTGCGGGAGGGGGGCCACCTGGTAGTGATGATCGGTGACGGGCTGAACGACGCGGGAGCCCTGCGGCGCGCCGACGTGGGCCTGGCGGTCAGTGAGGACACGGCGGCCTTCAGTCCGGCCAGCGACGGAATCCTGGCCGCTACGCGGCTCGGTAGTCTACCCGGCATCCTGCGCGCCGCCGCCCGGATGAGGTACGTAACGGCCGTTGCCTACGGTTTTGCCGCGCTGTATAACGTAGTGGGGCTATCGTTTGCGGTGAGCGGTACGTTGAGCCCGGTGGTGGCGGCCATCCTCATGCCCCTGAGCTCGCTGACGGTGGTGAGCATCGCATGCGCCGGAGGCTGGATGGCGTACCGCCGTGATATATGTCACCGGGGGGCGTGACCGTAGTCATTCGCGGGGCGGCCGGGCGGGGGGAACTTGCAGCCGCAATCACTCGCCATGACCATCATCCTCCTCATTATCCTGCTCAGCCTGCTCGTCGCGGGGGGCTTCCTGCTGGCCTTCTTCTGGGCCGTGGGTACGGGACAGTACGACGATGACGTCACGCCTGCGCTGCGCATCCTTTTCGACCCTGAATCATCCGACGATGACCCAGCTGCATAAATCGCCGCCCACCGCCGGGCTGGAACACTTCACGTACGACAACCGGATCGTCAAGTACTTCGCCTACGCCACTTCCCTGTGGGGATTGGTGGGTATGAGCGTGGGGCTGCTGGCGGCCCTGCAGATGGTCTTTCCCGCGCTGAACATTACAGCCGAAACCACCTTTGGCCGGATCCGTCCGCTGCACACTAACGCGGCCATCTTCGCTTTCGTGGGCAACGGCATCTTCATGGGGGTATACTACAGCCTGCAGCGGCTGCTCAAAACGCGGATGTTCTCGGGCACGCTGAGCTACCTCCATTTCTACGGCTGGCAGGCCATCATCCTGGCCGCGGCCCTCACGCTGCCGCTGGGTATTACGACGAGCAAGGAGTACGCCGAATTGGAGTGGCCCATCGACATCGGCATCGCACTGGTGTGGATCCTGTTCGGGATTAACCTCTTCGGCACCATCGCCCGGCGGCGGGAGCGGCACCTGTACGTGGCCATCTGGTTTTACATCGCCACCTGGGTAACGGTCACCGTGCTGCACATAGGGAACAGCCTGGAACTGCCGGTCAGCCTCTGGAAGAGCTACCCCCTCTTCGCCGGTGTGCAGGACGCGCTGGTGCAGTGGTGGTACGGCCACAACGCGGTCGCCTTCTTCCTGACCACGCCGTACCTGGGCCTGATGTACTATTTCCTGCCGAAAGCCGCCAACCGGCCGGTATTCAGCTACCGGCTGTCGATCATCCACTTCTGGGCGCTGATCTTCATTTACATCTGGGCGGGACCGCACCACCTGCTCTACACCAGCCTGCCGGACTGGGCACAGAGCCTGGGCACGGTCTTCAGCATCATGCTGATCGCGCCGAGCTGGGGCGGCATGCTCAACGGGTTGCTGACGCTGCGCGGAGCCTGGGACAAGGTCCGGGAAGACCCGGTACTCAAGATGATGGTCGTGGCGGTGACGGCCTACGGCATGGCGACCCTGGAAGGACCGCTGCTGTCGCTGCGCAGCGTGAACGCCATCAGCCACTACACCGACTGGACGGTGGGCCACGTACACGTCGGCACGCTGGGCTGGAACGGCATGCTCACCTTCGGTGTCCTGTACTTCATTCTGCCGCGCATCTTCCGGACCCCGCTGTACAGTCGTCGCCTGGCGAACGTCCACTTCTGGATGGCCACCCTCGGGGTGATCTTCTACGCCGTGCCGCTGTACTGGGCCGGCTGGACGCAGAGCGCCATGTGGAAACAGTTCCTCCCGGAGGGTATCCTCCAGTACGGGAACTTCCTGGAGACGGTCGACGCCATCCTGCCCCTGTACGCCCTGCGGGCCTTTGGCGGATCGATCTACCTGGCCGGGGTGGTGCTGATGGTCTACAACCTCGTCCGCACGGTGCGGCGGGGGAAGCTGGTCGCTAACGAAGCCGCCGCCGCCCCGCCGCTGAGCGACAGCCCTGCCGGCCACCGCGGGGAATACTGGCACCGCTGGATCGAGCGCCGGCCCGTACAGCTGTTGGTGGGTGCGACCATCGTGGTCCTTATCGGCGGGCTGGCGGAGATCTTCCCCATGGTCATGGTTGAAAGCAACGTACCCCGGATCGCGGCCGTCCAACCGTATACGCCACTGGAACTCGAGGGCCGCGACCTCTACATCCGTGAGGGCTGCAACAACTGCCACAGCCAGATGGTACGCCCCTTCCGCTCCGAGACCGCCCGCTATGGCCCCTACTCGATGTCGGGCGAGTTCATCTATGACCGGCCTCACCTGTGGGGCAGCAAGCGCACCGGCCCAGACCTGCACCGCGTGGGCGGCAAATACCTCGACAGCTGGCACTTCGAGCACCTGATGGACCCGCAACGCACGAGCCCGGGCAGTATCATGCCCCCCTACCCCTGGCTACTGGACCGGAAGCTGGACGTGACCGACCTGCCGGCCAAGATCCGGACCCTGCAGCGCCTCGGTACGCCCTACCCGGCCCGCTACGACCGGCGGGCCCTGGAAGACCTGCGCCGGCAGGCGCGCGACGTCGCGGACGGCCTGCGCGAAAGCGGCGTCGACGATCCGGAACTGGCCGAAAAGGAGATCGTGGCCATCATCGCCTATCTCCAGCGGCTCGGCACGGATATCCAGCCCGAATCCCAAGGAACCCCCCAAAACTAGCCCTCCCCATGGCAAAGTACCTCCTGCAGGACGCCGGCGTCAACTGGCTGGCCATCCTGGCGCTGCTCACCTTCACAGCGGTGTTCGCCCTCGCCCTCGTACTCGTGCTGTTCCGCCGCAAGGGCAGCTACCGTGAGGTGGAGCGACAGCCGCTGCGCGACAGCTACTACCTGCTCCTCCTGGCCCCCGCCCCCACCCCGGCGTACCCGGGCCCGCTCGGCGGGCTTACGGAGTTGCAGCAGGTCGCGGCCTTCGTGATGCTTATCGTCTTCCTGCTTGGCTGCTGGTCGCTGATCGACCTGTGTTTCCAGCTCATGGCCCGGCAGCGGGCCCGCCTGATCCGGCAGCACCGGCCGGCCTTGCTCCGGCACGTGGAACTAGAGCAACTGGAGCCGGCACGCGCCTGGTGGCAGCGACTGTACGAGCGGCTGACGGACGCGGTACCCATCGAAGAGGAGGCGGCCATCGTACTCGACCACGAATACGACGGGGTACGCGAACTGGACAATAACCTCCCCCCCTGGTGGAAGGGATTGTTCTACGCGACGGTGGCCTTCGCGCCCCTGTACCTCTACTACGCGGAATTTTCGGACTTCGCCGTCAGCAACGCGGAGGCCTACGCCACGGAGATGACGCTGGCCGAGGCCCAGGTACAGGCCTACCTGGCCACCCAGGAAAATACCATCGACGAAAGCAACGTGATGCTACTGGAGGAAGCCAACGCCATCTCTGCCGGGCAGCGGGTCTTTCAAGCCAAGTGCGCGCCCTGTCACGGCAAGGCCGGGGAGGGGGGCATCGGCCCGAATCTTACCGACCGCTACTGGCTCCACGGGGGTGCCCTTACCGACGTTTTCCGCACCATCAAGAATGGCGTGCCGGATAAGGGCATGATCGCCTGGAAGAACGAGTTGCGCCCCCGCGACATTCAGGAGGTCGCTTCCTATATCCTCAGCCTGCAGGGTACCGACCCGCCCAACGGCAAGGAGCCGCAGGGAGATCTCTTCACCGCCCAGACCTTCAAATGAGCACGCATCACCCTTCCGAAAACTTCCGCGACGCGATCGCTACCGTCGACGAAAGCGGCCAGCGGCGGTGGGTCTACGCCCGCCAGCCCTCCGGCCGCTTTTACCAGTGGCGCACCCGCCTCAGCTACCTGCTGCTCCTGCTGCTTTTCGGGCTGCCGTGGGTACGGCTTGGCGGCGAGCCGCTGTTCCTTTTCAATGTCTTGGAACGTCGCTTCATCCTCTTCGGACTGCCGTTCACGCCGCAGGACTTCCACCTGTTCGCCATCCTGATGATCACCGCGATGGTGTTCATTGTCCTGTTCACGGTGGTGTTCGGCCGGTTGTTCTGCGGCTGGGTATGTCCGCAGACCATCTTCCTGGAGATGGTATTCCGCAAGATCGAGTACTGGACAGAGGGCGACGCCAACGCCCAGAAGCGGCTGGCAAAGGCTCCGTGGACGGCGGCCAAGGTGCGCAAGAAGGTGCAGAAGCATAGCCTGTTCCTGCTGGTTTCAGCCCTCATCGGCCACACCTTTCTGGCTTACGTGATCGGGACCGACGCGGTCCTAGCCACCGTACGGCAGTCGCCGCTCGACGCGCCGGGTGGCTTCCTTGCCATCGTGCTCTTCACCGGAGTCTTTTACGCCGTATTCGCCTACCTGCGGGAGCAGGTGTGCGTAGCCATTTGTCCCTACGGCCGCCTGCAGGGGGTGCTGCTCGACGACGACAGCACCAACGTGATCTACGACTACGAACGGGGTGAGCCGCGCGGGAAGATCGACCGCGGCCGGCCCAAGCGCACCTCCTGCACCAGCTGTGCCGACTGCCGGGCCGGCGGGGGAGCCTGCGGCGACCGCATCCTGGACCGTATCGAGGCCAGCCTGCCCGCCCCGCCCCCGGGCGACTGTGTCGACTGCGGCCTCTGCGTACAGGTGTGCCCGACGGGCATCGATATCCGCAACGGAATTCAGATGGAGTGCATCAACTGCACAGCGTGCATCGACGCCTGCGACACGGTGATGGACAAGATCGACCGGCCACGCGGCCTTATCCGCTACGATAGCGAGCGGGGGGTACGCGAGCGGCGGCGGAAGCTGGCCACCCCGCGGGTGATGGCCTATTCCGGCGTGCTGCTGGCCCTGATCGCCCTCAACGTGGTCCTGTTCAGTCAGCGTACTGGCGTCGACGTCATCCTGCTCCGCGCCCCCGGCCAACTCTATCACACCCCGGCGGACGGTACGGTCACCAACCTGTACACCTACCAGATCGTCAACAAAACCAGCCGCCCGCTGCCCGTCACCTTTACGGTGCCGGCGGAGGTGGGTGCCGACGTTCGCCTGATCGGGGGCGCGCCCGTAGCGGCACCCGGTGAGGTCAGCGAGGGTGCCCTCTTCCTCGTGGTGGCCGCCGGGGATCGCCCGTACCCCGACGAGATACCACTGCGGGTCTCCTACGGCGACGACACCTACGTGGTGACCACTTCCTTCCTTCACCCTGCCAACTGATCCACCATGAAACTGCACTGGGGACACGGGATCGCGCTGTTCTACCTCTTCTTCGTCGGCGTACTCGCCCTCGCCGTCGTACAGAGCACCCGCTTCGACAACAGCCTCGTAACGGAAGACTATTACCTGCGCGACATCCATTACCAGCAGGAGTACGAGCGGCGCAGCAACAGCCGGCAGCGGGGCACCCCCCTGGAGGTACAGCGGGACGGCCAGGCCGTACGGCTGCGATTCCCCGCGGGCACCGGCCCGGCCAGCGGCACCGTACTGCTGTACCGGCCGAGCACGGCCCGCCACGACCGCCGGGTACGCGTCCACCTGGACCCCGGGGGGAGCATGGCGCTGCCCACCGGCGGGCTGCCCCGCGGGCGCTACGTAGCCATCGTGGAATGGTCGGCGGACGGCACCGACTACTACGACGAACTGAACCTCGATCTGTAACCCATGCTGTCCACCCTCTTCACCGCCTTTAGCCTGGGGCTCTTCGGCAGCCTGCACTGCGCCGGCATGTGCGGGCCGCTGATGTGGGCCGCCGGGGGCGACTGGCGTGGGGTGATGGCCTACCAGGCGGGCCGGCTGCTCACCTACGCCCTGCTGGGGGGGCTACTCGGGGGACTCGGGGTGGGCCTGCAGCTGCTCCACCTTCAGGCTACCTTCTCCCTGCTCTGCGGGGCATTACTCGTAGCGCTGGCGATCGGCCGGTCGGACCCCGCCGGCTGGCTGAGCCGCCACGTTCCCCTGTACGTGCGCTGGCAGCTGGCGCTCCGCCACCGCTGGGCCGGGTGGGTGCGTGGTGGTGGTCCCGGTGCCCGCTTCGGCCTGGGGTGCTGCAACGGGTTACTGCCCTGCGGCCTGGTCTACCTGGCGGTGATCGGCGCGGCCCAGACAACCGGTGCCGCGGCGGGTGCCGCCTTTATGCTGGCCTTCGGAGCGGGCACCCTCCCCCTGTTAGTGGGGTTGCTGCTGACGGGTCGCCGGCTACTGGGCCGCTGGTCCGCCGCCCTGCTGCGTTACACGCCGCTGGTGGTGGGGCTCTGCGGACTCTGGCTTCTCTGGCGAGGGTGGCAGGCGGAGATACCGGTGGACCTGCTCCGCTTTCGGGACCTGGCCTTTCCACCAATGTGCCAGTAACGGGCGCGGACGCAGGTACCGGTGATCAGGATCACCGACGGGCATGACGGGCATCAGCGGCGCGGGGCGGCGGCGGCCGCACCTTTGTAGTGCAACAAAAACACACCGCCATGCGCTTCTACGCAATAACCTTCGACAAAGTCGTCATCCGCTTTTACCTCATGATGGCCGTGGTCCTCATCGGCATGTTCAGCGGCTACTACGCCATCGCCCTGCTTGCCCTGCCGCTCTTCCTCAGCGCGATTCTGGGTATTCAGTTCGGCTCCGCGCCCGCCAAGAAGAAAGCTACCCCGGTGATTTCGCTGCCCGCCACGCAGCCTCGCAAAGACAAAGTAGCCTAGACACCCGCTTCCAATCGTTGATATATCTGGACCGGCCGCTTCCGCCCAACGCGGGGCGGCCGTTCGTTGTCCGCGTATCTTGCCCCCCTCACTAACCCAAATCCTTCTATGACCGATGACGCCGCACGGCGGCTGCGCGCCCTCTTCGAAATGGCTACGGACGGCATCATAACGATGGACGTCCGCGGGCGGATCGAGAACGTGAACCCGGCGGCGGGACGGCTCTTCGGCTACCACCCGGACGAACTGCGGGGCCGCAAGGTCAACGTGCTCATGACCACCAAAGACCGGGAGCACCACGATGGCTACCTGCACCGCTACCAGACCACCGGTGAAGCCCATATCATCGGTATCGGCCGCGAGGTATGGGGCCGGCGGCGCGACGGGACGGAATTCCCGCTCCGCCTGGCCGTCAGTGAGGCACAGCTGAAAGAAGGAACCCTCTACACGGGCATCCTGCACGACCTCACCGACTACCACCGTGCCCGTGAACGGGTAGAGGAGCTCAACCGCGACCTGGAGCGCAAGGTTGCCGACCGCACCGCCGAGCTCAGTGCCCGGGAAGGGGAACTGGAGCGCGCACTGGGTAAGGAACGGGAGCTGAACGAGCTCAAAAGCCGGTTCCTGAGCATGGCCAGTCATGAGTTCAAAACCCCGCTGAGCACGGTCCTCAGTTCCGTCGAGCTCATCGGCCTATACCCGGAGACTGACCAGCAACCCAACCGGGAGCGGCACATCGACCGGATCAAGGAGTCGGTCCGGCAACTGACCGAGGTACTCAACGACTTCCTCTACCTCAGCCAGCTCGAACAGGGAGCGGTAAGCGTAAACCGGGAACCGACCGACGTGCGCGCGCTCATCAGTACCGCCATCGAGGGCAGCGAGGGACAGCTGCGCCCCGGACAGTACGTACAGATGGAGGTAGCGGACGAGGTCAGTACCATGACGACGGACCCGAAGCTGCTGCGCCACGTGCTGCTCAATCTGCTTTCCAACGCCGCCAAGTACTCGGCGGAGGGGGCGGAGGTACGTGTCGACGTAGCGCCGGCGGCGACCGACCGCCTGTCGATCCGCGTAACGGACCACGGGATCGGGATCCCGGCCGCGGACCAGGTGCACCTGTTCGACCGCTTCTTCCGGGCCGGCAACGTGGAGAACATCAAGGGGACGGGCCTGGGCCTCAACATCGTGCAGCACTACGTGGACCTGCTCGGCGGAACCATTTCATTCACCAGCACGGAGGGCGCGGGCTCCACCTTCACCGTCGACCTTCCCCAACACCTACCCGAGCGTGGCTGAGCAACATATTCTGATCATCGAGGACAACGCGGAGGTACGCGAGAACCTGGCGGAAATACTGACACTGTCCGGCTTCCGCACCACCACCGCCGCTGACGGCATCGCGGGGGTAAAGCTGGCCCAGCAGGAATCGTTCGATCTGATTCTCTGCGACGTAATGATGCCCGAACTGGACGGATACGGTGTTCTGGACCTGCTGGCCGAACGCGAAACCACGGCCGGCATTCCCTTTATCTTCATTACCGCCCGCTCCGAAAAGGAGGACGTGCGCCGGGGCATGAACCTGGGTGCCGATGACTACATCACCAAGCCCTTCTACAAGGACGAGCTGCTACAGGTGATCCGCACGCGGCTGCGCAAGGCAGCCCGGCGCAAGCCCGCGGCAGGCCCCGCCCCTACGGTACACCTCAGCGATCCCGAACGGGGGCTGGCCCACCTGCGGACGGTCTTCGAGCGGGACGGGCAGAGCCGCGAATACGGAGCCGGAGCCACGATCGTGGGAGCCGATGACTATCCCCATTTTGTGTACCGGGTAGAATCCGGGCAGGTACACCTCAGCCGTACCCACCCGTACGGCCGCGACTACATCGTAGCGGTACTCGACACCGGCGAATACTTCGGTATTCCCGCCGTACTGGAGCGAAGCGTCAGTCCGTACACCGCCCGCCCCGCCACCGGAGGAGCAACCTGCCGCCTGCTGCCGGCGGACCGGCTCCGGGAGCTGATCGCCAGCGACCGGACCGTCACCGAGGGGCTTATGCACCTGATGGCGCGGCGGGTAGCCCGGCAGAACGACCGGCTGGTGCTCCAGGCCTACGACAGTGTACGCCGTCGGACCGCTCTGGTCCTCTGCGATCTACAGGAGCGGCAGCCGGGGCAGCCCCTCGAGCTCGCCCGTGAAGAACTTGCCCAGATGGTCGGCACCACCAAGGAGAGCGCCATCCGGGCCCTGGCCGATTTTCGGCGCGACGGTTTGCTGGAAACCGAGGGGCGCCGCATCGTACTCCTGGACCCGGAGGGGCTACGCAACCTATTAGTGTAGGCGTGGCCCGGGGCTAGTACCCGGGGTTCTGCCAGTCGGCTTTCTGCTCCTCGCTCAGGTTGGTACCATCCTCGTTGAGGAGTCCGTCGAGGAAGGCCTGGGGGATGGGCCGCAGTTCGTGCTTGTTCTCCTGAATGGCGTAGGCTTCGGGATTGAAAGCCCGGGCGCGTTGGATGAGGGTACCCGTTCTAGACAGGGTTTCCCAGCGCTGCCACTCGCCCAGCAACTCGCGGGTGCGTTCGTTGAGGATGAAGTGCAGGGCGCGTTCGTAGGGGGTGGATACCCCGAGCGCCTGCAGTACGGCCTCGTCTTCGGCCGGCAGGTTATCCGGGAAGGAGGTCAGCGTCAGGTCGGAGGCGGCCGTAGTTACCTCGAGGTCAGGGTTCGAGAGGTAATACGTATTCATGTTCAGGTTGGAGTTGACGTAGTTGTCCATGGCCGACCCGGTATTCAGCGAATTGTTCTCGAAAGCAACGGAGCCGTCGATGTAGTAGGAGCGGTTTTCGCCTTCCTTCCACTCAGCGCGTTCGCGGATGACGTTGATGTCGTCCATGGCCGGTCCGTAATTGCCCTGCCGCGCGTAGCACTCGGCCCGCAACAGGTAGGTTTCGGCCAGGCGAGCCATAGTGACATCGCGGTGCGCGTCGCCCTTCTCCGCGAAGCGCGATCCGTCGTCGGTCTTGTTGATACCCGCGAAAAAGTTGGAAATGGGGGTAGACTTGAAGTCGGGGGATACGTACTCGCCGTTCTGGTACAGGACCAGGGAGTTGGGGACGAACTGTCC
Source organism: Lewinella sp. IMCC34183 (assembly GCF_003390915.1). Classification (GTDB taxonomy): domain Bacteria; phylum Bacteroidota; class Bacteroidia; order Chitinophagales; family Saprospiraceae; genus Neolewinella. The sequence continues at coordinate 312,644 of NZ_QMEM01000002.1, forward strand.
GACGGTATTGGTCAGGGAACCGGAGGTTGGTGTTTGCCGCATTCCATACTCCCACGCCGGCAGGCGGCCGGCGTCGTCTTGCCAGTTCGGGTCCTGCACCGAAGCACCGAAGGTGTAATTGTCGTAGGTATTGTCGTCCTCGGTGTTGAGGATCATCACGATGCCGGGATCGCCCAGTTCCAGGTTCGCCTCCGGGTCGACGATGTTGTTGATGCCGTAGACGGTCTTGAAGGTCTTCCACATACGGGAATCGTTGACGTGGTCGAAGACGGCGTAGGTGTACTCGGTGGGACGGCAGCGCTGGAAGTCCATGCCACCGATCCAGACACCCCTTCTTACCCAGCCGCCGGAGAAGTTGGAAAACTGCGGGGTAAAGTAGTTGTAGGTCCGGTTACCGAAGCGACCGGAGGTGGATTCGTCGGCATTGTGCCCGGCGGCCATGAGGATTTCGTCCAGCTGCTCGGCTTCGCTGTCGACACCGGTCCAGTTGGCGTACAGGTCGCGGTATTCGTCGGTCAGCGCCCGGGCGCCGATGGCGTAGGTACAGACTTCGATGGCTTCCGCCAGATCCTGGTCGATGTAGGGAGCGTTCCACTCACTGTTCCGCTCCGACGCCCGGAACAGCAGGGCCTTGGCCAGGAAGTGGGCGGCAGTGGCTTTCGTCCAGGTGATGCCCTTACCATAGGTGAAGTCCTCTCCTTCGAAGTTATCGTAGGCATTGCGCAGGTCGGAAATCACCTGTGCCCAGCACTCCTCCTCGGTGGCGCGGGTAAAGTTCCGGACTACGCCGGTAGCCGGCTCAAGCTGGAGAACGACGCCACCGTACTGGGCGGTGAGTCGGTAGTAATTGTACCCGCGCAGGAAGTAGGCATGGGCCAGCGACCGCTTGCGGATCACCTCGTCGTCGATCAATTCGGCGTTGGCGATGATGATGTTGGCCGAGGCGATACCGTAGTACAGCTGGTCCCAGAGGGAGGCCGGAGAAGTAGCGTTGTTGTTGGCCGCGCCGGTCGCCGGGCTGGCGCCGATCGGCCCCAGTCGGTTGTCGTAGGTGTTCCACATCTCGTTGGTGAGATCATTGGCGTTCGTGAACTCGTCGGTACCGTACAGCGTCAGTCCGTAGGCCCATTCGTAGCCGAAATGCCACCGGAGGTTACCGTAGAGGGAGATGGCCAGGTCCTCGAGTCCCTGGGCCGTCTCGAAGTACTGGGTGGAATAGGCGGTCGTCAGTTCCTCGTCAAGAAAATCGTCGGAACAGGAGGGTAACAGCAGGGCGACGGCGACCAGGGCCTTCGTCCCGAATTGCATGATGGAAGTAGCTTTCATAATATTTTTTATTTGCACCGGGTGATCGATTGGTGGACTAGATGCCCACGTTCAGGCCGACTACGAAGCTGCGGTTGAAGATGGTACTGTTCACGTCAAAGTCGTACCAGTCGTTGGCCTGGTAAATGCTGCCGGGGTTGAGGGCCTGGATGTAGATCTTCAGGTTGTCGATACCGTAGCGGGCACCGAGTTCGGTAGGTACGTTGTACCCCAGGTTGATGTAGCGGATCTTGACGAAGCCGGCCCGGTTGATGCCAAGGAGTCCGGAGAAGTCATCCTGGGAACCGGAGGTCGCCTGTCCGAGGATAGGCTTCTGGAATTCGGCCCCCGGGTTGTCCGGCGTCCAATAATCCAACTCGCGCTGGTTGCTGTGGGCGGTCAGGGCCTGTCCACCCAGGTTGCTGTTGTATCCGAGGCGGGAGTACAGGAAGATACCGAGTTCAATGCCCTTGTATCCGAAGGTGTTCGTCCAGCCCAGCGTCCAGCGCGGGGCGGTATTGCCGAGCAGAATCCGGTCGGCGATGGTCATTTCGTAATCTCCGTTGAGGTCGCGGGGCCGGACGTTGCCGGGGGAAAAGTCGTAGCCATTCTCGTTCCACCGGTCGATCTCGGCCAGGTCCTCGGGCGTGTCCTGCCATAGTCCCAGGTTATCGAAGCCGTAGATCACGCCGATCGGCTCACCGATGAACCAGCCGTTGTCGACCATGTCGTTGCGGCCGTAGGCCAACTCCTCGATCCGGTCCTTTTGCCAGGCGCCGTTGAAGTTGGTTTCCCAGAAAAAGCTGGTACCCGACTGGATGGGAACGCCCGTGATGCTCAGCTCGACCCCCCGGTTCGACGTGCGGCCGATGTTGGCAATGGTGGAGGGGAAGCCGGTCAGGGTAGGAATGTTGACCGAAAGCAGCAGGTCTTCGGTGCTGGATACGTAAGCATCGAGGCTACCGAAAATCCGGTTGCGGATCAGGCCGAAGTCCAGGCCGACGTTGTACTGGGAGGTTTTCTCCCAGCCCAGGTTGGGGTTGGCCAGGCTCAGCTGGTTGCGGCTGTAGTAGGGTTCGTTGGTTGTGTAGCCGATCTGGTTGCCGATACCGTTGAAGGGAAGGAAGATGGAGCGGATGTCACCGATGGTTGCGTAGGGGCTTACCGCCGAGTTACCGGTTTGGCCGAACCCCACCCGAAGCTTCAGCTCGGTGACCTGATCCGAGTCCGTCAGGAAGTCCTCGTTCTTGATCTTCCAGGCCAGGGCGACGGAGGGGAAGAAGTCCCACTTGTTCCCCTCGCCGAGCTGGGAGGCACCGTCCCAGCGGCCCGATACGGTGAGGAGGTAGCGGTTGTCGAAGCCGTAGTTCATGCGCACCATGTACGAGTTCAATTGCCGCTCGTTGAGGCCCGATCCTAGGCCGATGCTGTTCTGGGGATCGGTGATATCCAGGACGCCAAAGGCATTCCAGCGCATGGATGCAAGGGGAATGTTATTGCCGCTGAGCGACATGTTCTCGATATTCCACTTAGAGGCGGTCTGCAGCAGCGTCAGGCCCACATCGTGTAGTCCCCCCAGGGTCTTGTTGTAGAAGATCATGTTGTCCAGCGTCCAGGAGAAGTCCCGCCGGTTGTTAAGCCGGGCGAAACTGGCACCCTCTGAGCCGTCCGAGTTGATCTTGTGAGCGGAAGTTCCGTCGATGTACACCCCTTCCCGGCCGTACCGGAAATCGGGTCCGAACCGGAACTGATACCGCAGCCCTTCCAGTGGCGCGAACATCTCCCCGAAATCGAAGGTAGCCGACAGGCTGGCCAGGGCGCGCAGGGTTTCGGACAGCTGGGTGCTCCGGTTCCATTCGTCTACGATGGTGTAGATGGTACTTTCTCCGCCGGGGTTGATGATGGGGTTGCCGGCCTCGTCGTAGGGGACGGCCATATTATAGATCGAACTGGCCGCCCCGTAAATGGCGTTGGGCACGGAGTTGCTCCGCCCGCCAAGGGTGGAGAAGCCATAATCCTGCTCGCTATACGATACGTTGAGGGTACCGTCCATGCTGAACCAGGGGATGGGAGTGATGTCGGCACTCAGTTTGGTGGTATAGCGCTCGTAAAACTGTCCCCGCTGCGTTCCCTTATTGCTGAGGTAGCCGAACGAGCCGTAGGCCCGCATTTTGTCGGTGCCCCCGCTGGCGGCCAGGGTGTGTTCGGTAGCCACGCCCGTCCGGGTTACGAGATCGGTCCAGTCGGTGTTCTGAACGAGGTTGGGGTTGAAGGTTCCGCTTTCCCACCCCCGCAATACGTTATCGCGGGTGGCTTGCCCGTCCAGGGCGCTGTCAAAAATGATCGCGTCGTTCTCGCGGGTCGGATCATCGGGATGGGCGTAGGTATCCGGATCGAGGTTATAGGCGGCCCACCGGCGGAACCGGATAAATTCTTCGGCGCTCATCGAGGGCGCCCGGTCCACAATTTCGGAAGTGGTCAGCGTGCCGTAGTAGCTGAGCTGAAACCGCCCGCTCTGGCCCTGCTTGGTGGTCACGATCACCACGCCATTGGCTCCCCGGGAACCGTAGATGGCCGTAGCGGAAGCGTCCTTCAGTACGCTGATGGACTCAATATCGCGGGGGTTCAGCGTTTCGATGGCCGATTCGGACAACAGCGGAATACCGTCGACCACGAAGAGCGGGGAGTTGCTGGCCGTAAGGGAACGGTTGCCCCGAATGCGGATAGAACCGACCTCGCCGGGGCGCTGATTGCTGGTGATATCTACACCGGCGGCCTTTCCCTGCAGGGCTTCGAAGGCATTATTGACGGGCTGCGTCATCAGCTCCTCCGCCTGCACACTGGTCACGGAGCCCGTAACGTCGGATTTTCTCTGAGTCTGGTAACCAACTACAACCACCTCATCCAGGATCGCCGCATCGGTTTCGAGGACTACGTCGTAGGTCGAACGGGAATCGACGGTCACCTCGGAAGGGGCGTATCCGGCGTAGCTGAAGACCAGCACGGCGCCGGTGTCCACGTTAAGTGAGAAGTTACCGTCGAAGTCCGTCTGGGTACCGCGCGACGTACCCTTGACCAGTACACTGGCGCCGGGCAGGGTGACGCCCGTATTGTCGGCTACCGTTCCCGTAACGGTCTTGGACTGGGCGGCGGCGGTGAGGGAGAACAATAAGAGGGGCAGCCAAAGCAGGCAGGCACGTACGGGCAGTTTCATAATCGAGCTTTTCAACATTGAGCGTAAAATCCGAGCGCCTGGCCTGACTGCTTTCGCCGACCGGTTCGCTTCCGGCCGAAAATTACCCGTGGTCACCTCACCGTGAGTTATCCGAGCCTGCCAATCCTTATCTTATACTGCATTACAATTTTTCAACTATATAATGTAGGCCATAAGGGCTGTACGGTAACATCATATATTATCATACGCTGATGGGGAGAGGCTCACAGAAGCGCCCGCGCCGGGGGGCGGGGTGAGACTACCATCCGGGGATGCGGCATCACGGACACGCTTCGTGCCGTACCGGGACGTTTGACGGAGCCAGGGAAGGTTACCCCGGGGGGGCTACGTACCGGGCGTGCCGGGAAGTGGGTTAAAGTCTGCTGCGGTAGCGGGACGGGCTGCAGCCGTAGTACTTGCGGAAGGCCCGCGAAAAGTTGGAGGCTTCGGTGAAGCCGACGCGGCCGGCTACCTCAGAAATATTGAGTTGCCAGTCGCCCAGCAGCTCCCCCGCCGTTTCCATACGGACGCGGTTAATGAATTCCGAGACCGTGCTGCCGGAGGTTTCGTTCAGCTTGCGGTAGAGCTGACGGGGACTGATACCGAGGTGCTCGGCCAGCAGTTCCGGGTTGAATTTGGTGTTGCCCAAGTGCGCCTCGATGACCCGGGTGACGCTGTTGCTGAAACAGAGGTCGAGCTCGCGCCGCGCCGGCTTCTCCCCGGTGGGCGCTTTCTGCTCCCGTATCCGGGCCTGCAGCGCCAGGCGATTGGCGATGATGCTGCCGATCTGTGCTTTGAGGACGCTGATGCTGACGGGTTTGGAAAAGTAAGCATCGGCCCCCGAACTAAGGCCGGCCACCCGGTCCTGATCATCGCTTCGGGTGGTGAAGAAAATCACGGGAATATGGCAGGTCCTGCTGTCTTGCCGGATCCGTTTACACATTTCGATTCCGTCCATCCCCGGAATGACCACGTCGGAAATGATCAGGTCGGGAATTTCCCGCAGGGCGGTGCTCAGCCCGTCGTTACCGTTGTCCTCGGAAAGAATACGGTACTCGCTGCCGAGTCCCGCACGCAGATAGTGCTGGCGGTCGCCGTTATTTTCCACGATCAGGATCGTGGAGGCGGAAGGGACCCCGCCGGGACCTCCGGGCCAGGGTCCGGACCACGACGGGGAGGTTTCCGCACGAAGATCCTGCGTCCGGCATTTCGTGCTTCCCGTCCGAATCCGCCGTTGCGGCTCTCCTGCTGACCGGTGCACTATCCCGCCTCCCGCCGGTCGCAGAGGACTGAGCGGCGTACGGGGAGGGAGAAGATGGGAGCGTTGGGTATTGGTAGAAGTTTTCATAAGGCTTATGGTGATGGCACCCACCGTCAGCAGCTCGGTTTACGCTGTCTCCCCCCCCGCTTCTGGAGAGGCCCGGACCAAAAACTGGATGCATGTGAGCACAACCATCCGGCAATAGCAACCGATTGCAATTTTACAGCTGACGCGGGTTAGTGCATGATCGAGTGTTAAAATAGGCGAATAAATCCGCGGCTGTCCTGCCAGCGGTAATGAAGGAAAAAGGCGGCGGCTAAGGTCGCGGTGACCCACTGCCGTGCCGAAAGGCCCGTCGACACCACCGAATATATACTCACGTTTTCCGTACGTGATCCGGAATGCCGGAGTTATTACGCTGACATGTACCCGCGCGGGTCGGGCACCCATCTGGTGGTGAGGTCAGTCGGACGGTGCCGGTCCTGGCGGCTCCGCCGGCCTTTCACGGACAAAATATACGGAGCCCGATGATAAGTCCCCTACGCCGGGACCAAAAATGTCGGCAAGCGTCAAAAAGCCGAAGCGTAGAAGTACCCGACGACCCCGCCCCGCGGGGGGGGGGGTCAGGCTTACGGTATCGGAACCTTGTTGCCTTACCTCGGGGAAGCCCCGTTGCGAAAGGGTTGGCGCAGAAAGATTGCGTCGGCCCGGGAAGCTAGTGGTGCGTGCCTAAGGGGGAGCGGCCGGGGCCAGTATCTTTGCACCCGCGCACCGCCGCCCCGAGAGCCCCTATATAACCGCGTTATCATGACTACCCTTCCCGCCGCCTTCCGTTTGAGTACCTGCCTACCGCGGTGGGACGGCCCCCTCCTGTTGCTCGTACTGCTTACCCTGGCCAGTTGCGGCATACGCCGCGGAGGTGCGGAAGACGGGCGGAGCAAAGAAGCCCCGCTGGCGGCTACTCCCGGAATCAAACAGCGCATCACCGTAGACTCCGTACCAGCGGCCTTCCCCGTTAACTTCAGCCAGGACGTGGCCGGCAACCACCATTATATTGCTTACTACGACGTCGACCACAACTTCAGCATCGCTTACCGGACCCTCGACGAAAAGGTTTTTCATAAGACCGTGCTGGATTCCCGGGTCGGCTGGGACAGTCACAACTACACGGAACTCATCGTGGACCGTGCCGGCTACATCCACGTGAGCGGCAATATGCACATCGACTCCCTGTTCTACTGGCGCTCCGTACGCCCCTACGACGCTTCCGCCTTTACGGCGATCCACTATATGACCGGAGAGCAGGAGGTACGCACCACCTATCCGCACTTCCTGCAGACCGAAGAAAACGGGCTGCTTTTCCATTACCGGTACGGGGGGAGCGGCAACGGCTACGAAGTATACAATCAGTGGCAGCCCGAAACCAAGACCTGGACGCGCTTCCTGCAGCAACCACTCATTGACGGGGAAGGGCTGCGCAACGCCTACATGCAGGGGCCGTTTTACGAAAAAGACGGCAACTACCACCTGTACTGGGTATGGCGGGAAACGCCGGACTGCGCCACCAATCACACCTTCAGCTACGCACGCAGCCCGGACCTAAAGCACTGGGAAAGCGCCGGCGGCACCCCCGTCGCCTTCCCCATTACCTTCGGAGCGGAGGCCCTCTACGTCGACCCCTCGGACACCACCTACGGCACCGGGATGCTGAACGGCGTACAGGCGCATACCCTCGACACCAACAACCGGATCGTGCTGTGCAACATGAAGTACGACGCCGCCGGGAACTCCCAGCTGTACGCCTACCGGCCGGAAGCCGGGGGGCACTGGCTGGAGCGGCAGGTCACCGACTGGGACTACCGCTTCCAGTTTTCGGGCTGGGGGTCGATTCTCTTCGAGATTCAGCTGAAGGGAATGCGGACCGACCCGGAAACCGGACGGATAATTGTAGCCTACGATCACGTACGCTACGGGGAGGGGGAGATCGTGCTCGATCCGGAAACCCTCACTCCCCTGTCCGTCAGGCCCTACGCGCCCCCCTATCCTTCGGAACTGGAAACGGTGACTACCGCGGGAACGTTTCCGAAGCCGGTGGTCGTGAATATTAACCAAGACGACAAATTCATTCTTCGCTGGGAAACCCTGGGCGAGAACAACGACCGGGTGCCGGAGCCGCCCTATCCGGATGGAGCTATACTGGAGTTCATCGAACTGGAAGAGTAGGGGCAGGTACGCATCGTACGGACGTAGGGTAAGCAGGTCCGTGAATTCCGCAGGGTCAGGGGCCCGGCGGGAACGAAACGGGGTACCGCGTGAAGCGCTGGCACGTCAATCCAGACGGGATGGCCAGCTACACCTCAAGACGGCTCCTTGAGGCTATTGATGCCACGTCGTGCTTATGCTCCCGCATAAACGTCAGGGCAGGTCGGGGGGGTGAGTGTTCAGTGCGTGCGCTCCCCGGCCACCCCGGGCTGAATACGCGGCCCGACGGTGGGTAACGGACGCTGTACGACATATCGTAAAAGCCCATTGCTCCCCAAATTGCCCGTTTGAACTTCATACATTGCAGTTCTGCCCGTCAACTGGCTTGCCGACTGTGCCGATGTGGGGAAAAATTGCCCGGCCGGTGTGCCCAGGCCGACAATCTGCTCCATGTTTACTTCCTCCCTTGCCATTGTGAGTTACGCGATCGTCGATCAGCGTCTGGAACTGTTGACGGTCATCCAGGGCTTCGAGCCCGTAGGGCAGTCGATGGATGAATTCGTCGAGGATTTCGGCGAGCGGTTCGCCTTGGCTGGGGACGACAGCTTTGGCTACCTGCTGGTCACCAAAAACGACGAGGGCACGCTCGTAGACTACTTTACCCGCAAGCGACTGAACGTTCGCCTACCGCCCTTGGCTCCGTAGCTTTTCTGCGGTCAGCGGCAGCTCCCGCAGCCGTTGGCCCGTAGCCCGGTATACCGCGTTAGCGATTGCCGCGGCGGTGGGGCCCTGCGCGGCCTCCCCCGCGCCCAGTGGCGCCTCGGTGGGTCGGTCGATGAGTAGCACCTCCACTTCCGGCACCTCCGGGAAGCGCAGGATGGGGTACGATTCCCAGTCGAGGCTGGTGACACCCCCACCCTCCCAGGTGACCCGCTCGAGCAGCGTCCAGCTGGCCGACTGGATCATGCCCCCTTCGGTCTGGTTCCTGAGGCCGTCGGGGTTGATGACCTGACCGGCGTCGATGGCGCCCACCAGCCGCAGGACCCGCAGCCGCTCCCCCGCCGGGTCGTAGGCGATCTCGGCCGCAACGGCGCAGTAGGCGGCCTCGTTTTTGTAGCGGGCGAGGGCGATCCCCCACGCACCTCCCTCCCCGGTGGATCCCGGCCAGTCTACTTGACGCGCCACCGCTTCGAGCACGGCCCGCGCCCGTTCGTCGGAGAGGTGCTTGAGCCGGAAGGCGACCGGGTCCTCGCCCGCCTGCTCCGCCAGCTCGTCCATGAAGGATTCGATGGCAAAGATGTTCCCGTAGGCCCCCAGGCTACGCAGGGCCGAGACCCGCAGGGGCCCCTCGATGCGGTGGGCCTCAATGTGCAGGTCGGGGATCCGGTAGATCGGCTGGCTGTTGCGGTACCCCCCGCCGAGGTAGCCCTCTGTGGGGGGCTCGGGGCCGCCCTCCAGGTACTGTGCGGCGAGGAGCTCCGCCGCATCCCCGCCCGGCCGGTGGCTGTGTACGTCGGTCCACAGCCGGGTTTCCCAGACCGAGATGCGGTTGTTGCCGTCGAGTGCCCCCCGCAACTGCAGGCGCATCGCCGAGCCGTAGGGTTCCCAGGCGTGCTCGTCCTCGCGCATCCACTGTACCCGCACCGGCCGGTCCGGCAGCGCCACGGCCAGCCGGGCGGCGTCGGCCGCGGCATCGTCCGCCCCGTTGTGTCCGTAGCAGCCGGCACCACGTACCCCGATCACCCGGATATCCGCCGGCGGGAGCTCCAGCATGGCGGCTACCGAAGCGCGCAGGGGATAGACGCCCTGGGAGTGGGTCCAGATCGTCAGCTGCCCGTCGCGGTAGGCCGCGACCGCGCAGGAGGGGCCGATGGAGCCGTGCATCTGGTAGGGGCGGGTGTAGGTAGCCTCCACGGTCGCAAGCACTTGCCGGAATTTTTGTTCGAGCCCGGCTACCGAGGCGACGACTTCGGTACCCGTTGCCCGGCCGGGCATGGCGCTGAACAGCTCGGCCTGGGCCGGCAGCGGCGCGGGGCGGTCCCAGACCGCACGCTGCCGCAACAGCTGCCACGCCTGGATCGCCTGGTACTCGCCCTCCGCCAGCACCGCCAGAAAGCTGCCGTCGCGCACCAACCCGATCACGCCGGGCATGGCCCGCACCTCGGCTTCGGGGACTGACCGCAGGGCAGCCCCGTATACCGGCGGGCGCACGACCCGCGCGTGCACTATACCCGGCAGCCGGAGGTTTTGCACGTAGTCGTCCGCTCCCTTCGCTCCGGTGACCATGGTGACAATTTCGGGGCGGGGACGCGGGTGCCCTACCACCTGGTAATCGGCGGGCTTTTTCTGGGGGGCATCCGCTGCCACCCTGGCGGTCAGTTGTTCACCGGCCACCAGGTCGCCGTAGGTGACGGACGCGTCACGGTCCGGCCCCGTGATCACGCCCCCGGCCACCGAAAGCAAGCCGGTGGCCACGCCCAGGCGGTCCGCCGCCCGTTCGAGCAGCAGCATCCGCGCCGTGGCAGCGGCCCGGCGGATGGCCCGCCCGCTGCCCTCGATCGAAGCGCTGCCGGCGGTGTAGCTCTCGTTCGGGGTGAGGCCGGTATCGGCCATGACGATCTTCACGGCGTCCAGGGCGAGGTCGAGCTCCTCGGCGGCGATCTGTCGCAGGGCGACGAGGATCCCCTGCCCGATGGCGATCTTGCCGGTGAATACGGTCACGGAGGAGTCCGGATGAATGCGGAGCCAGGCGTCGACCCGCTCGTCGTCCAGTGGCGGACCGCCGGGTGCTGCCCCGGCCCCGGTGCCGGAGGCCCGCGCTTCGCCCGCGCAGCCGGACAGCCCCAGCAGGCTGAATCCGATGGACAGGTAGCCTGCCCGCCGCAAGAAGTCGCGGCGGTCGCAGGTGGCTAGGGGGGTCGGGGAGCGTGGATCCATGGGGCGGGCCTTATTCGGTGGTGGGGGTGGTTTCGGCTGCGCGTGCTACGGCCCGGACGATGCGGGAGTGGGTACCGCAGCGGCAGAGCACGCGCTCCAGCGCCGCGCTGATCTCGGCCCGCGTGGGGGAAGGGTTCTCGTCCAGCAGGGCTTTGGCACAAAGGATGGCGCCGTTGAGGCAGTACCCGCACTGCGCCGCCTGCACTTCCACGAAGGCGCGCTGCAGCGGGTGGAGGCGATCGGGAGTACCGAGGGACTCCAGCGTTTCGATTTCCCGCTCCGCTGCCTGCCGGACCGTCAGGACGCAGGAAGGCTGGGCCGCGCCGTCGAGTAGTACCATGCACGCACCGCACTGCTGCACGCCACAACCGTACTTCGGTCCGTTGAGCTCCAGCGCGTTGCGCAGGAAATAGAGCAGGGGCATTTCGGGATCCAGCTGCGCCGTGTGAGATTGGCCGTTTACCCGCAACGTAATAGATTGTGACATATTTACACAACGGAGGAAGGGCAACCGGGTTTTCGCGCCGCCCCCTACCTTAGCCAGCCACCAATTCCAGTATCCCGCACCATGCCATCCGTAGAAAAGACCCCCTGGGGCGACGCCCCCGAAGGCCCCGTCTCCCGTTTTACCCTCACCAATACGGCGGGGGATACCGTCAGTATCCTCAACTACGGAGGCATCGTACAGTCGATCGTCGTCGGGGGAAAAGAAATGGTTCTGGGTTGCGACGAGCTGGCCGGCTACCTCGCCCCCAACCCCGGCTACGGGGCCATCATCGGCCGGTACGCCAACCGGATAGCGGACGCCCGCTTTACCCTGCAGGGGGTTTCCTACTCCCTGGTACCAAACGAGAATGGCAACCAGCTGCACGGGGGGCCGGAGGGCTTCGCGGGCAAATTATGGTCGCCCGAGCCCTTTACCGAGGACGCCGCCGCGGGAGTACACCTCCACCTCCGGAGCCCCGACGGGGATATGGGCTACCCCGGCACCCTCGACGTGATGGTAACCTATACCTGGAACGATGCGTCGGAGCTACGCATCGACTACCGGGCCACTTCCGACAAGGATACCGTGCTTAACCTGACCAACCATACCTACTTCAACCTGGGCGACGAGCCTACCGTACTCGGACATTTGCTCCGGATCGATGCCGATCGCTTCACGCCGGTTGATGCCCAGGGGATTCCCACGGGCGAGTTGTTGCCGGTGGCGGACACGCCCTTCGACTTCCGTACCGCCAAGCGGATCGGGCGCGACATCGATGCCAAGCATCCACAGGTGCGCGGTGCCAATGGGTTCGACCACAATTTCGCGGTGACAAATTACGACGGCACCCTGCGCGAGGTGGCCCTCGTGACCGAGCCCGACTCCGGGCGCCGGCTGCGGACACTCACGACCGAGCCGGGCGTACAACTGTTCACTACCACCTTCCCCACCGGCAAGTACCGGATGCGCGGCGACGCACCCACCCCCACCTACGGCGGCATCTGTCTGGAAACCCAGCACTTCCCCGATGCGCCCAATCAGGACAACTTCACGACACCGGTGCTGAAAGTCGGCGAAACCTTCAACTCAACGACGATCTACCGCTTTGAATAGGCAATAGCTACTACCTATGACCCGCGAGCTCAAACACGTCGTCGTATACGGAGCCTTCGGTCTCCTGCTGGGCGCCAAGATCGTTGAGGTGCTGCTCACCCGTACCGACACCGGCATCATGGACTGGTGGCTGCTGCTCGTCGGGCTCGGCGCGGCGATCGTGCATTACCTACCCACTTCCGAAAAACAGACCCCCGCCGCGGATGATCCTCGCCAAGCAGCCCCCGAGCCCGACGCGGAAGAGCCAGAGACCCTCGTGCTCCGTGATTATCCCGACCTGGAACGAGGCGGCTACCCTGGCCACCACCCTGCGGCACCTGACGGCAACCGCCGTTCCTGACGCCGACCTGGAACTCATCGTGGCCGACGGGGGAAGTAGCGACGAAACCCGCGACATCGCGCGCCGCTGCGGCGCCAAGGTAATCCCCTGCACCCGCGGCCGCGCCCCCCAGATGAACGCGGGCGCACGCGCGGCCCGCGGCGAATTCCTGTATTTCCTCCACGCCGACACGCTGCCGCCCGCGGACTGGTACGCGCGGCTTACCGCCGATCCCCACGGGCTACCGGCCTGCTTCCGCCTGCGGTTTGGGGGGCAGGAACGGCTACCCTGGCTGCGGGTGTACAGCTACTTTACACGCTTCGATATCGATGCCTTCCGCTTCGGTGATCAGTCGCTGTGGGTACGCCGCGCGGATTTCCGGGCCGTCGGGGGTTACCCCGATGACTGGCAGCTGCTCGAAGACAACTACCTCGTACGCCGACTCCGGCGCCACCGGGGCGGCTTCCGCATCGTGGCGGCCAGCGTGACCACCAGCCCGCGCAAGTATCTGCGGCACGGTTTCGTGTACACCCAGCTTGTGTATACCCTGCTGTATACCCTTTACCGCCTCGGGGCGGGGCAGCCGCGACTGGCGCGGCTGTACCGGCGGTTACTCCAGTAGCTCCAGCAATCCGCGCAGCGGCACGGCGGCCTGCTGGTGACGGTAGTTGAGGTCGTAGCGAAGCTCCTGCAGGGCTTTCTCGATGCGGAAGGTATCCAGCAGCACCTCCAGGTCGCGCTCGTCGGCGGGCAGCAGACGGGTACCCTCGGTGGCCTTGCGATAGGCGGTGAGGTATTCCGCGCAGAGGTAATGGTTGGCGGTACGGAGCCACTCGGCCAGTTCCTGGCGGTTGTCGGCGCGCAGGCCGGCGTAGTCTTCCTCGTACACCAGTCCGGCGGCGTAGGCGATACTCCGCATCATATTCGCCAGGTCCTTGGCGGGACTGCGGCGGAGGCGGCGCTGGCTGTAGCTGCGGTCGGGGTCACCGTCGAAGTTCTGGATCATGAACTTGTCTTCGCTGATGATCAGCTGTTCGAGCGTGAAGTCGCCGTGGATACGAATCTTGTCCGATTCGATCTTGTGGTCGTAGATCTGCTTGAGCTTCTTGTGCAGGGCGGGTTCCTGACTCATCAGTTCTTGGGCCAGGGCGGCGGTGTCCTCATCGAGCTGGTCAATGACCTGCCGGAGGAGGTCGAAGGTGGCCCGTACGTCGCCCTTCAGGCCGGCGTACACGCTGCGTTGGTAGTGGAGGGAGAGGGGCTCGCGGCGGAACCCGGCCTCGTCTACGTCGGCAAGCACGGTATGGTAGGCGGCAGTGGCGCGGCCGAGCTCGGCCAGTTTGATCACGAAGCTGGGGCCCAGGATGTCCTGGATCGTCTGCGGCATATCCTTGTACACGACCTTGTCGGTGACGTGCACGTCTTCCGGCAACTTGGATTCCTCGTCGCCACTGCCGAGCGTGAGCCGGTTGGTAATTTTCTCGGAGAAGCGGCGCAGGTTGTTGAGCACGTACTCCCAGGCATTGCCCTCACTGTCGCGGCGCTCCTCGAAGATGGCCAGGGTAGCGTTGAGCCGCTGGGTGGGCGTGAAGTGAAGGGTACCCAGTACGGTGGGTGCCGAGCTGTAGCTGCGGCGGTTCAGCATGTGCTTCACCTCCAGGTCGGGCACGTCGTTGCCGTCGACGCGGCGGTAGTATTTGATGTTGTAGTCACGGCTCTGGAGGGTCATGTACTCGGTGCCGGAGTGGATCATGTTGGCATCCTGGTGACTGGCGGAGGCCATGCTCTCCTTGGCGAGGAAGCGGAAGTCCTTCATCTCGCCGTACTCCTGGAGGCCGCTGATGAGACCGCGGCGGTAGTCCTGGTCGTACAGGGCATCGATGAGTACTACCCGGCGGTCGCCGTTATCGATGATCGCCAGTACCTCCTCCCGGGTTTTGTAGTCGACCTCCTCGCGGAAGTTGTGGAAGGCCAGCGGCAGCTGCAGCAACTCGGGCAGGCCCTCCAGAAAGGTCACCTCGAGGAGCAGCCAGGCAAAGTGCCGCTCGGGGGTGGCCTGCATGCGGTAATCGTAGATCTTTACCTGGTCAAGCTGGTTGGCCCGGGCGCCCATCCAGGGGGCGGCCTGGAGGTAATTGGGCAGCACGCTGTGCTCCAGGGTGCGCAGGTTAGACTTGGTGAAGAAGTCCTTCAGCTGCTCCACCGCCAGGGTCGGGCGGCTGAGTTCGCGGTTGTCCACCTTGGTGGCGGAGCTGCTCTCCACCTCCAGCCAGTAGTAGCCGTGACCGGACAGCGTCACCTGGTAGAGGTCGCGGCTCACGTCGTTGAAGTAGGTGCGGCCGAAGGCCTCGCGCACCTTGCTGCCGGCGTAGTCGCTCAGGTCGAGCTTCACGGCCTGGGGGTGGCGGCTCAGGTTCACGATCACGACCACGTGCTCCTCGCCGAAGCTGCGCACGAAGGCCAGGATGCGGCCGTTGTCGGGCTTGAGCCATGTGATCTTGCCGCGGCCGAAGACCTTGAAGGACTTGCGCTTGGAGAGTAGTTTCTTGGTCCAGTTGAGCAGGCTGTTGGGGTTCTGCTGCTGCCGCCGCACGTTCACCCAGCGGTAGCTGTACTCGGTATCGCGGATTACGGGAAGGTACAGGCTGTGGGGGTTGGCCTCGCTGAAGCCGGCGTTCTCATTATTGTTCCACTGCATGGGGGTGCGTACACCGTCGCGGTCGCCCAGGTAGTAGTTATCGCCCATGCCGATCTCGTCGCCGTAGTAGAGCACGGGAGTACCGGGCAGGCTCATCAGCAGCACGTTGAGCAGCTCGATCTTGTTGCGGTCGTTATCCATCAGCGGCGCCAGGCGGCGGCGGATGCCCAGGTTGATGCGGGCGGTGCGGTCGCTGGCGTAGACGTTGTACATGAAATCGCGCTCCTCGTCGGTTACCATCTCGAGCGTCAGCTCGTCGTGGTTGCGCAGGAAGGTGGCCCACTGGCAATTCTCGGGGATCTCCGGCGTTTGGTCGAAAATGTCCGTGATCGGGTGGCGGTCCTCCATCTTGATGCTCATGTACATGCGCGGCATGAGCGGGAAGTGGTAGTTCATGTGGCACTCGTCACCGTCGCCGAAGTAGCTGGCACTCTCCTCGGGCCACATATTGGCCTCGGCCAGGAAGAGCACGTTGTCGTAGTTGGTATCGACGTGGGTGCGCAGCTTCTTCAGGAATTCGTGGGTCTCAGGCAGGTTCTCGCCGTTGGTACCCTCGCGTTCGAAGAGGTAGGGGATGGCGTCGAGGCGGAAGCCGTCGATGCCCATGCTCATCCAGTAGTCCAGGATCTTGAAGATCTCCTCCTGCACCAGCGGGCTGTCGTAGTTGAGGTCGGGCTGGTGGTGGAAGAAGCGGTGCCAGTAGTACTGCTTGGCGACGGGGTCCCACGTCCAGTTGCTGGTCTCCGTATCGGTGAAGATGATGCGTACGTCCGGCCACTTGTCGTCAGTGTCGCTCCAGACGTAGTAGTCCCGCTCGGGGCTGCCGGCCGGGGCGCGGCGGGCGCGCTGGAACCACTCGTGCTGGTCGGAGGTGTGGTTGATGACCAGCTCCGTGATCACCTGCAGGCCGCGGGCGTGGGCGGCATCGAGAAAGCGCTTGAAGTCTTCCAGGTTCCCGTAGGTGGGACTGACGTTGTAATAATCGGAGATATCGTATCCGTCGTCGCGCAACGGACTTGGGTAGAACGGCAGCGTCCAGATGGCGGTGACGCCCAGCTCTTCCAGGTAATCGAGCTTCTGCTCCAGGCCGGCAAAGTCGCCGATTCCGTCGCCATTAGCGTCAAAGAAACCTTTGATGTTCAGTTCGTAAATGATGGCATCTTTATACCATAGGGGCTCGCGGCGGTACGTCTTAGTCATAGGGTGCAATGTAGCTTTTACGGCGTAGGGTAAAAGAACGGCGCAGCCGGGAATTTGTGCGGGACTTTTTGCGGGACCGCAGGTGCAGGGGGGATTTAGCGGGCGATGATCACACTCTGGCGTGCGGCACTCCCGCCGGTCAGGCGCAGCCGCAAAAAATAGGTGCCGGGCGGCAGATCGGATACGTCCAGCCGGAACCGGGGCGCGGCACTGCGCTGGTCTCGCAGCCGGTGGCCCGCCGCGTCGAACAGCTCGATGCGCTGGAGCGCAAGGCCGTCGCGGCTCTCCACGACCAGGCACTCGGCGACGGGGTTGGGGTATACCTGCACCGTGGCCACGGGTGCCCGCGGAGCATCGATTCCCGTCGTGGTCGTGGAAAGGAAGTACAGTTGAAACGCCGCGTCAGCGGCGGGCTGCGCCAGGAAGTACAGCCCGGCGGGGGTCGCCAGGAAGTCGTAGGGCATCGATCCGCCCGCCCCGGGGTTGATGTCGGTCCGCCGCGTTACCGTGTCGGACCCGTCCAGCGCCAGGGCGTAGACTTCCGTTCCCGCCTCGCCCCGCGCCCGGAAGTAGAGGTAGTCAGCGGTGGCGTATAGCTCGGCGGGATCGCTGAATTCGGCACCGGGCCGCAGGTCCGCGACCAACGCGGTACCGGCCGCGGTACCGTCCGTCCGCCACAGTTCCGTGCCGTGCACACCATCGTTTGCCGCGAAGTAGACGTGCTCGCCCACCCGCAGGGCCTCATTTCCGACACGGACGTCCGCCAGGAGGGAGATCGTGCCGGCCGCGGCGTCCGCTACGTACCACCCGCGGTCGCGGCCACCGTCGTAGGTCGACACCAACAGCTTGTCGCCCAACTGGATCACCCGGTCCAGCTCGTCGGGGGCCGTGCCGGCGGGAAACGGGAGAACGACCGGTTCACCGGCGGCGGCCGTACCGTACAACAGGCTGGCCGCCCCGCCCCGCCGGAAATCCAGCGCGAAGTAGCCGCTGCCGTCCAGGCTCAGCAGGCGTTGCCCGCGCGGCAGATCGAAGGCGTACCGCAACTGGCCACCGGGATCGAAGGAGGTGACGGCCGTGCCGCTGAGGGTGGTTTCGGTGACGGCGAGGTAGTCGCCTAGCCGCCGGGCTTCCGGAATACCTTCCGATACGGCAAGTTCGCGCCGGGTAGCCGTTTCGCCGGATACGGTGTAATCGTAGACCGTGGATGCATCCGTTCCGGCCTCCACCAGTACGCCGGACTCCACCAGGCCAAAGCGGTCGTCGATCAGCAAGCCCTCCCCGGTTGCCGCATCCTGCAGGGGCACGAGCGCCCCGTCCCGCACTACATAAGCCCGATACTGCCCCACCGAGAAATCGTACGCCGTGAACAGGTCCACCCCGAACAGGTGGCCGGCGTATTCGGGAGACTCCAGATCACCCGGACGCGTACCCGCCAGGGGGCTCACGGTACCGCTGCCCGCTTCGTAGCGGTACAGGTCGGAGTCGGCGCCCGCGCGCAATGCGGTAAACAGGATGCTCCCATCGGGCTGGGCGCCGAGGACGGCGTAGGCACCGGTTTCCCGGAACCCGCCCCCCAGGGGACCGACGGGCCGGGCGGTAGCGGCATCGTCTTCCAGGAGCAGGGGCGTAGCGTAGCGCTGGGCGGAAGAGCCGGCGGGCGTAGTCCCCAGGTAAATGAGGTCGTCGCCACGTAGGTCGGCACTGACGTTGTAACGCCCGAAGAGACTGGCCCGGTGATTGGTGAAGGTATCGACGACGCCCGTCGCCTGCTGGTAGCGGTAGAGGCGGTTATCCCCGTCGCGGGGCGTGAGGTAGATGACGTCCTCTCCTACATGTAGCTTCATGGCCGAGGAGCCCGGCGACAACCGGAAGTAAGGATCCCGGTACCGCCCCCGGATGTCGTAGCCCAGCAGGCCCGGTCCGCCAAACAGGCTCCCACCGAAGAGCAGGGTATTGCCGATGAGCTGCACGTCGATACGTGCGCTGGGCTCCCTGGATGACGTGAGGGTGGTGAAGGCCGTGGGGGATTGGGCACGAACCTCGTGCAGCAGGTACCCGTCCGGACCACCGGCCACGTGGATGTACAGGCGGTCGGCCGTCGCCGCGAAGGAGATTTCCTCCTCGAAGTAATCTTCGAGCGAGATATCCAGCACGCCCGGCAATTCGGCAATCCGTCCCCGCTCCTCGTCGATCCGGTACACCTCGGCGCGGTCCGCACGCAGGCCGCGCCCGCCGAGGTAGAACCCACCGGCGAAGTAAGCGATGCGGCCCTCGCCTCCGAACTGGGAGTAGAGGGTAGCCCGGTCAAGCTCCTCCCCCGGCGCAACGGCGACCTCGGTCAGGCTGCCGTCCGGCCGGTACAGGTAGTAGGTGCGGAAAGCGGCCACCGGCTGGTCCGGGGCCTGGGCGCCCAGGAGCAACGCCCCGCCGCCGGCGGTCAGGGTGACCGGATTTTCCCCCAGCGTACCGTCGTTCAGTACGGCTAGTTCTTCCACGCGCTCGGTGCCGGCGGGCGTCCCGTCGGTCGTCCACAGCTCGGTGTAGTAGGACGTGAGTTCCCCGCTGCCGTCCAGGCCGTAGGGCCGTCCCCGGACCAGGAAATAGTACGCCCCGTCGAACGCGACAAGCTCGGTCAGGGGTGTACCCGCGAGTTCCGTTAGCTGGACGACACGCGTACCGTCAATACGGTAAATTTCGTAGCCCGTCGAGAAGCTGTAGGAAGTGGCAAACAACTGGCCGTCGAGGGTCTGAAAGGCGCCGGAGTAGCGCGACGGGATGTAGCCGCCGGTGAACTCGCTGTCGTCGGCCAGGGGTACCAATGCACCACTCTCGGTATCCAGCAGGGCAAACCGGCCCACCCCTTCCGCACCGTCGGATCGGTTGGCGGTATAAACCAGGTTATTGTGTACGAAGACCTGCTGGACATAGCTGTCGGCGACCAACTGTTCACCGAAGTCGGTCAGTCGCTCGGCGGACTGCGCCGTGAGGCGGGGGGCATAACAGAGGACAAGGCTCAGCAAGCCGAGGGTCGGTAAGTATTTCACGAGAGGTAGTTGAAAAGCTTATGGGCCGTTGGCAAAGAACGATAAAGATAGGAACGGCCCCGGGATCAGCCTAATTGCCACGCAGGTAAGCGGTTAGGTAGTTATAGTGCTGGCGTAGGTACCTTGTCCGGATACCTTTCCTATATGGACTCGTTTTCCCTCATCCTCACCGGATCCAGTGGTATGGTCGGCCGGGCCGTACTGCTGGAGTGCCTCGCCCACCCCGCGGTCACCCGCGTACTGCTCGTCAACCGCCACCCCGTCGACCTGCGGCACCCGAAACTCTCCGAGGTTCTCCACGCCGATTTCTCCGACGTGGAGCCCATCCGCGACCGCCTCGCGGGCTACGACGCCTGCTTTTTCTGCGCGGGCGTATCCTCCGTCGGTAAGGATGAGGCGGAATATACCCGCCTGACTTACGACCTGGTCACCGGCTTCGCGCGCACCCTCCGGGCCGTGAACCCGGAGCTGGTATTCACCTACGTCTCGGGCATGGGTACCGATGCCGGCGGCCGGCAAATGTGGGCCCGGGTAAAGGGCCGGACGGAGGAGGCCCTGCTCGGGATGGGATTTCGGGACGCCTATATGTTCCGCCTCGGGCTTATGCTCCCCGAGCGCAAACTGCCCATGCAGACAAAGTGGGTCGGGGCTCTGTACGGCCTGCTGCGCCCGGTTTTTCCCCTGCTTCGCCGGTTCAGCTGGTCGGTGTCGGACCGACAGCTCGGGCGCGCCATGATCAATTGCGTGCAGCACCCCCGACCCCGGAAGGTGCTGGAAAGCGCCGACATCGGCCGCCTCGGAGACGGGGCGTGATCCGCCGACCGGAAAAAAATTTCACCCGACCAAATCCGAAAAAAATTCGGCCGCCCCGCGGAAGTACACCGCTCAGAGCACACCTCATCCATGGGACCCGAAGAACCTTTCGCACGAAGAGCATCCGGCGAATACAGATAGTTTTGTACAAACGTTTTAGTTCGGTAATTACAGAACTAAATGGGAAGTGCGTTCGTTTTCATTCCTCATCCAGCACGAATTATGTCCTTCCTTTCCCCCTCTACCACGTACGCACCACGCCCGGCGGGAGTATCGCTCCTCCGTCTTGCGCTGCTGCTGGGTGTCCTTTTCCTGTCCACGATCGCCCGCGCTCAGTCGCCCCTTCGCGTTGCGCTTCTGTCGGACGCCTCCACCCCCGCCGGGGCCAGTCTCGACAGCCTGATCAGCGAGGAGCTGCGGACCCTGTTGGGTACCCGCTTCGACCTGTCCATCGAGTCCCGCTCCTTCGGTACGGCGGGCGACTCCGCGATCACCCGGGCGTACCGCGAAGCCGACGTCGTGATCGGCACCGGCATCGCCAGCAGCCAGGCACTGCTCGATCGCGGCGATTACCCCAAGCCCACCATTGCCGCGATCGTCGTGGACCCCACTGCGCCCCGGGACTCGGTCGGCAGCGGGGTACCCAACCTGACGTACGTGCGTTCGCCCTTCAACATTGAGCGCGACCTCGACACCCTGGCCCGGCTCCGCGACTACGGACAACTGACCGTGGTAACCACCGAAAACTTTCGCGAGCCGCTGTCCCGCCAGCTGGCCGGCTACCGGGGCGCCGAGGTGACCGTGATCGCCGCCCGGCCGACCGCGGCGGCTACGGAGGCGCTCATACCCGCCGGCACCGAAGCGGTCTACTTCACCCCCGTCACCGACGTGCTGCCCCACGACCAGGCCGCCGAACTGCTGCAGGCGCTCAACGACGGCGGGGTGGCCACGATGAGCCTGCTCGACTATCCCCTGCTTGAGCTCGGGGTACTGGCAGCCTACTCCTCCGAGGAGAACCTCAGCCGCCTGCCACGCCGCGTGGCCCTCGACGTGCTGCGGATTACCGACGGGATCGATCCCGCCACCTTCTCCACCGGGATTGAAGACTACAACCAGAGCCTCATCATTAACATGGCCGCCGCGCGCGCCTCGGGCATTTACCCCTCCTTCGAACTGATGCGCCGCTCAGTCCTGCTCAACCCCGTGGCCGTCGAGTCCGGTCCCGTCCTCACCCTGGAGGGCGCTATCGTCGAAGGACTGGCCCGCAACCTGGGCTACCGCATCGACGAGTACGAGGTGGCGCTCGCCCGTACCGACGTGGACGTGGCGCAGGCCGACCTCCTGCCGCAGGTGGGCCTGGGTACGTCACTGACCATGCTCGACCCACAAACGACGGCTTCGAGTTTCGGTCTGCAGGGCCGGTACAACTGGACGGGAGCGGCGACCCTCAGCCAGGTCATCCTTTCCGAGCCGGTCTTCGCCAACGTGGCCATCCAGCGGCTGCTGGCCGAGGGGCAGGAAGCGGCCCTGGAGGCCAGCCAGCTCGACGTCGTGCTTGACGTGAGCACCGCCTACCTCAACGTGCTGCAGAGCAAGGAATTTCTACGCCTCCAGAACGAGAACCTCAACATGACGCGCGCCAACTACGACCTGGCGGTCAACCAGCGGGAACTGGGCGCGGCGGCCGCCACCGACGTCTACCGCTGGGAAAGCGAGCTTTCCCTGGGCTCCATCAACGTCAACGACGCCGAAGCCCAGCTGGCCCAGGCGCGCTACCAGCTCAACCAGTTACTCGACCACGACATCAACGCAGATTTCCGCCTGCCGCCCTTTACCGGCCAGGACTCCCTGCTCGGGGTGATCGGCCAGACCCTGTTGCCGGTGCTCAATACACCCCGCGACATCGAGCGGCTCGCCGACTTCCTGGCCGACGAGGCCCGGCGCAACCTGCCCAGCCTGCGGCAGCTCGACCTGGCCATCGCCGCCCAGGAGCGGCAGACTAAGGCCCGCCGGCGGGCCTACTATATGCCCCAGATCGCCGTCGACGGGCAGTTCGGCTACCGCATCGGCAACTACGCCACCACGGCACTGCCCCCCGAGTTCAACTTCGACTTCGCGGCGGCCGACCGGCCCCGGGGTACCTACACCGTCGCAGTGGGTGCCAATATCCCCATCTTTCAGGGGGGGCTGCGACGCGCCCAGCTCGAACAGGCTAAACTGACGGCCCTGCAGACCACCGCCCAGCGGGAGAATACGGAGAACCAGCTCGTACAGCGGCTGTACTCCAGTGTCGAGACCCTCGTAGCCAGTTACCGCAACCTGCGCCTGGCGCGGGAAGCGGCCACTACTTCGGAGCGCAACTTTGCCATTATCGAAGATCTCTACCGCAGCGGCGCGGCCAACGTGACCTCACTGATCGACGCCCAGAACGTGGTACTGCAGTCGCGCGTCAACGCCACCAATCTCGGCTACCAGTTCGTAGCCGACTTCCTCACCGTCCAACGGGCCACCGGCAGCTACCAGTTCCTGGCCGAGCCCGGCGAGCAGACCGAATTTCTCCAACGCTTCCTCTCCTTCCGCAACGACCAATAGCCGTGCCCCTTCTACCCTACTCCACCCCGAATCGCACTCCGATGAAAAACCTCCTTTACTTCAGCCTCCTGTTGCTGCTCGCCGCCTGTGGCGGAGCGGAAGAAAAAGCGCCCGTGGAAACGCCCGTCCGGGCGGTACGGGCCGACCGCGTCACCCTCGACGACGGCACCAGCAGCCAGGTCTTCAACGGCGTGGCCGAGGCGGCCGGTCGTACGCCCCTGTCGTTCCGCGTGGCCGGTACCGTCCGCGCCCTGCCGGTCGACCTGGGCCAGCGTGTGCAACGCGGCCAGCTGATCGCCACCCTCGACCCCGCCGACCTGCAGGTACAGCAGTCCCAGGCCAACGCCCAGCGGCAGGCCAGCCAGGCCCAGCTGGAAAGCGCCGAAACCCAGCTCATCGCCGCCCGCGCGGCCTACGAGCGTACCTCCCGCCTCTACGAGAACAACAGCGTCTCGCTGAGCCAATTCGAGCAGGTGCGCAGCGAATTCCAGAGCGCCCGGGCCCAGGTGGAAGCCGCCCGCAGCCAGCTCGAAGCCAGCGGTGCCCAGGCCCGGGCCGCCGGCAACCAGGTAGCCTACACCCGCCTGACCGCCCCCTTCTCCGGCGTGATCACCGAAAAGCACGTCGAGGAAAACGAATTCGCCGGCTCCGGCCAGTCCATCGTCACCCTCAGTACCGAGGAAAATCCCGAAGTGGAAGTGAGCGTCCCCGAAGACTTCGTAGGACGCCTCGCCTCCGGCCAGCGGGTGGAGATCTCCTTCTCCTCCATCCCCGGCCGTGACTTCACCGGTACCATCTCCGAAGTGGCCTACGCCGCCGCCGGCTCCCCCAGCTACCCCGTCACCATTACCGTGAACGACGAGACCGAGGCCATCCGGCCGGGCATGGCCGCCACGGTCCGCTTCGCGTTCGGCGAGCAGGCCGGCGGCGACAGCCTCATCGTGGCCCCCACCGCCTCCGTATCCGAAGGCCCCGACGGCCGCTACGTCTTCCGGCTTGAAGCCGGTGACCGCGCCGACCAGTACGTGGCGCGCCGCGTGCCCGTCACGGTGGGCGACTACACCACTTCCGGTTTCATCGTCCGCAACGGCCTGCGCCCCGGCGACCTGGTGGCCACGGCCGGCCTCAAGCAGCTGATCGACGGCATGCCGGTCCGCCTCCTGACCCAGTAATCCTTACCCGACCAACTCCCCCAAGATGAATATCTCCAAACTAGCCATCGAAAACAACCGGGTAACGATCCTGGTGGTCCTCATGGTGGCCGTCCTCGGCCTGGTGGGCTACAACAGCCTGAGCCGCAACGCCATGCCACGCTTCACGATCCGCGTGGCCTCGGTCGTGTCTTCCTTCCCCGGCGCCAGTCCCGAGCGCATCGAGGAACTCATCACCGAGCGTATCGAACGCGTCGCCCAGGAGCTGCCCGAGGTGAAGGAGATCACCAGCGAAAGCCGCACCGGCCTCAGCATCGTCAACGTGGAGCTCGACCCCAGCGTCCGCGCGGAAAACATGCAGCCCGTCTGGGATCGCCTGCGCCGCAAGATCGACGTGATCCGGCCCGAATTGCCCGAGGGCCTGCGCAGCATCGAGGTGAAGGACGAGGACATCGGGGTGGAGTACGGTATTCAAGTCGGCCTCACCGGCCCGGGCTACTCCCTCAGCGAGCTCGAGGACGCCGCCGAGGATATCCGCGACAACCTGGTCACCCTGCCCGACGCCGCCGAGGTGGAAATCACCGGTATGCGGCAGGAGCAAATCTTCGTAGAGTTCGACAACGCCCGCCTGGCCCGCTACGGGCTGTCTGCCAATCAGCTGCAGCAGACCATCTCCGCCACCAACATCGTCTTCGCCGGCGGCGACGTCATGCTCGGCGACCAGCGGATCGTGCTCGAGCCAAGCGGCAACTTCGAAAGCCTCGACGACCTCGCCAACACCGTCGTCAACCTCGGCAACGAGCAGACCGCCAAGCTGGGTGAGATCGCCACGATCTCCCGCGGCTACGCCACCCCGGCCGAGCGCCTCGTGCGCCTGGGCGGCGAGCAGGGACTGGTGGTGGCCGTGGCCGTCCGCGAGGGCGCCAACCTGGTGGAGCTGGGCGAGGACATCAACCGCCGCCTGGAGGTCTTCAATCAGACGCTGCCCGTCGGCATGGAAGCCCGGCGGATCGCCAGCCAGGATACCTTCGTCCAGGCCAGCGTCACCAACTTCGTCTCCAACGTAGTACAGTCCGTAGCCATCGTACTGGCCGTCATGTTCCTCTTCCTGGGCTGGCGTACCGGCCTGGTAGTGGCCAGCCTCATCCCCCTGGCCATCGTGATGACGCTAATGCTGATGAACGTCTTCGACGTCGGCCTCAACAAGGTGACCCTGGCCGCCCTCATCATGGCCCTCGGTATGCTGGTCGACAACGCCATCGTGATCTCCGAGTCGATGATGGTGGGCATGGAAGACGGGCTTTCCCCCAGGAAGGCCGCCTACCAGGCGACCTCCGAGCTCGCCATCCCCCTGCTGATCTCCTCGCTGACGACCTCGGCGGCCTTCCTGGCCTTCTTCCTGGCCGAGAATACCATGGGCGAGATCATGGGCAACCTCTTCATCGTCATCTCCTTCGCGCTAATCAGCAGCTGGATCCTGGCCATGACGGTGGTCACCATGCTCGGCGTGGCCCTCATCCGGGTCAAGCAACGGGGCGGGGACGCAGGTGCAGTGGACGATCCCGAGGCTGCAACCGCTCCCGAAGCGGAAGCCGCCCCCGAGAAACGCAACATCTTCGAGCGCCTCAACGCACACTACGGCGGCCTGATCTACTGGTCGCTGAAGCACCCCTGGACCGTACTGGTTTCCGTGGTCGTGCTGTTCTTCTTCAGCCTGTCGCTCTTCGGCCGGCTGCCGTTCATCTTCTTCCCCGACAGCGACCGCAACCTCATCACCATGAATATCGAGCTGCCGCAGGGCACCGACATTCAGCGGACCACCGAGGTGGTCGAGGGCATGGAAGCCTACATCAACGCCGAGCTGCTGACGGACGACCCGGAGGCCAACGGTATCGCCAGCTACACCAGCTTCGTGGGCGAGGGCCCCAAGAGCTACGACCTCGGCTACCAGCCCGGGGAGGCCAACAGCGGCTACGCCCACGTACTGCTGAATACCACCCGCTTCGAGGCCAACAACCTGATGATCGAGCGGCTGGAGAACTACGGCCGGGAGCAGTTTCCCGACGCCGACATCAGCGTCAGCCCGCTCTCCGGCGGCGGCGGAGCCGCCGCCGACGTGGAGGTACGCATCAGCGGCCCGAGCGCCGACGAGCTCTTCCGCATCAGCGACAACGTGAAGGCAGAACTCTACCAGATCCCGATCGCCACGAACATCACCGACGACTGGGGCCCGAAAAGCAAAAAGGTGGTCGTAAACATCGACCCCGATAAGGCCAGCGCCGCCGGCGTGACCAATCAGGACATCGCCGTCTCCCTGCGGACCAACGTCAGCGGCTACACCGCCGGCAGCTACCGCGAGGGCGACGAGTCCATCCCCATCGTCATGCGCGGCCGCGGCGCCGAAAACTACCAGGTCGAGGACCTGGAGGGCCTGAACGTATTTGCCCAGGGTAGCGGTAAGAACGTCCCGCTGGCCCAGGTCGCCGACGTCGACGTCGACTGGCAGTACGCCAAGATCAACCACCACGACCTCGTCCGCACGCTGGCCGTACGGGCCGACGCCGTCCTGGGTTATACGGCCACCGACGTGACCCGTCAGCTGACGCCGCGCCTGGACTCCCTATCGGCGCAGTGGCCCGCCGGCTACACCTACGAGCTCGGAGGCGAATCGGAACGCAGCCGCGAGGCCATGGGTGCCGTGGCCGCCAAGCTGCCCCTCGCGGGATTCATCATCGTACTGCTGCTGATGCTGCAGTTCAACAGCTTCCGCAAAACGGGTATCGTACTGGCGACCATCCCCCTCGGCATCATCGGCGTTATCCTGGGGCTGCTGCTCTTCCAAAGCTACTTCGGCTTCATGGGCTTCCTGGGCGTCATCTCCCTGGCCGGCATCCTGATTAACAACGCGATCGTGCTCATCGACCGCATCGAGATCGAGGAGCGGGCCGGCAAGACGGAGTTCCGCGCCATCGTCGACGCCTGCCAGCAGCGCTTCCGCCCGATTCTGCTCACGACCTTCACCACGGCCCTGGGCCTCATCCCGCTCTACCTGGGCGGCGGACTGATCTGGGAGCCGATGGCCATCGCCATTATGGTCGGCCTGCTGTTCGGTACGGTGATCACGCTGATCTTCGTCCCCGTTACCTACAAGCTGCTGTTCGGCATCCGCGAACGCCGCCGGCCCGAACCGGAAGCGGATTTCGTCTGACCCCATCCACCCCGCACCCGCGGCCCCGCCGCTATCTTTACGCCCAATCCGCACGTCATGCAGAATTCCTCTCCCGAAAGCCCCGCTAACACCCCCATTCCCGACATCAAACGGCGGGTGGAGGAGATCGGTGTTTTTTTCGAGCAGACCTCGCTGACGCCCACGGAGGCCCGGGTCTTCGCCCTGCTGCTGCTGGCCGACCCGCCCGAGATGGAGTTTTTCGCCATCCAGGAGTTTCTGCAGGCCAGCAAGAGCACCATCAGCAATGCTATCCGGCGGCTGATGGACGAGGGGCGTATCGACTACATCACCAAACCCGGCGACCGCAAGCGGTACTTCCGCGTCAGCGGCGAGAAGTGGCTGGGACAGATGCGGGAAGGGCTCGCCAAGCTGGGCCCCTTCATCCGCACCATGAATAAGGTGATCGAACTGCGGCAGGGCACCGGCAGCTCGGAATTCAACCAGGAACTGGAGGAGATCAAGGACTACTTCCTTTTTCTGAAGGAAGAGTTGCCCATCCTTCAGGAAAAGTGGGACGAACGCAAGCGGGCACAGCAGGCGGAATGAGGCCGTGGCGCCTCACACCGGCAAGCTGCGGGGGCGCACGCCGATGACCGGCAGGCTTTTCCGTTTGCCGGTCAGCTCAACCGGGGGATACGCGTGAAGGATATAGTCGGGCCCGAGATCGAGACGTTCCGCGAGGGCCGGGGAGATCAGCAGCTGCTCGTCCAGCTCGTTACACTTGCTCTGGATGCGGGCCGTGGTATTGAGCACGTCGCCGTGGTAGGCCAGCTCACGCTTGACCAGCCCGACCTCCGCGACGGTGGTGCGGCCGATATGGGCGGCGGCCTTGAAAACGGGGTGCAGCCCGTAGGCCCGCTGGTAGTGCCCCGACCGGCGCGCCAGGATACGCCCGAACTCGAAAAAGGCCGCTATACAGTTGTTATCGCGTAGCCCGGGATCCGGTTTCCAGCACAGGATGACCTCGTCGCCGACGTACTGGTAGATTTCCGCCCGGTGGTGGAGGACGGCATCGGTCACGTCGGCAAAGCAATCCTGGATCAGCTGCGAAAAGGCCAGGTGGCCCAGCCGTTCGGCAATGGGCGTGCTGTCGCGCATATCGATGAACAGGAAGATGCGCTCCTCCTCCCGCGGCCGGTGGTATTTCCCGAGCAACATGTTGGACAGGATACCCGGCCCCAGCTTCTGGACCATCCGCTCGAAGAGCGTTATGATGATGCTTACCACGGTGAAGTACAGCAGGACCAGCAGCATCAACTTACTCGTGAGTATCCTCAGGAAGGTGACCCCGTCCCGAACCTCCCCGTTGATGCGCGGGTAGAGGTAGGTGGCTACGGCGATGAGCAGCACCACGAGCAGGAGATTCAGCACCGACTTCAGTGCCAGCCACGGCATGAACCGCAGGCGCCGGAACTCCTTGCGATTCAGTAGCAGTTCGATCAGGAAGTAGCCGGTGCCGACCACGACGCCCAGCGAAAAGTCGAGCCAGGGCTCGATGAGCGCCTCCGGATCAAAATTCGGCCGCTCGGGCCAGCCGTAGTGGCGGATGATACCGAAGAGAAAGATCGCCGTCCACCAGGTGACAATCAGCTGCAACCAATAGACGACCTTGTTTCTGCTCATCATTGCCATGTACATACAAGGTAGTCTTTCCCCGGCGGCGCGACCGCCACCCTAGCGCTCACGGAGCAGTTGCCGCAGCTCCCCCAGGTCCACCAGCCGAAAGAGGAACAGCAGCCCCGCCCCGGCACCGAGGACCAGCAGAAACTGCACGACCCAGTCGACATACAGGAAGCCGGACGCCAGTACCGGCAGAATCAGCAGTAGCCCCGCCAGCACGAACAGCCGCAGCCAGTTCACCGCAGCGACCGGGAGCACCAGCCACCGATGCGCCAATCCGGCCTGCAACAGGGCAATGACGGTCTGTGTCGCCAGCGTCACCGCCGCGGCGCCGGGCGCCCCGTAGCGCGGCAGCGCCCAGAGGTTACCGCAGAGATTCAGCGCGATGCCCGCCAGGAATACGTAGTTCATCCGCCCGATGTAGCCCGTGGCGGATAGCAGTGCCCCGTAGGCGTAGTTGAGGCACTGGGCCACGAAGGTGAGGGACAGAAAAAACAGAATCGTGGCCGTACGCGGCTCCGCGAAGTCGTACAGGAGGTACACGATCGGGCGGGCGTAGGCCGCTACGGCGATACCGACCACCAGTCCGCCCCCGACCAGCAACTGCACGCTGAACCGCAGCAGGTCGGTCAGGGACTCTCCCCGGGCGTGCAGCCGGGCGTACATGGGCAGCAGCAGTCCCGCCAGCAGCCAGCCTACGGTATTTACGGCGTCGAGCAGGCGGTAGCCGGCAGCGTAGTGGCCGGCGGCGGCGGCCCCGTCCGGCAGTAACCGCTCGATCATCACCGCGTCCGTACGCGTATAGGCCGCCTGCAGCAGGATAGCGATGGCGAAGGGGGCGCCCCCGCGCAGCAACAGCAACAGGGTACGCCGGCTGAACCGGGGCCGCAATCGCTCCAGTCCGTCCCGGAGCGCGTAGCCCAGCCCCGCCGCCGTGACTCCCCAGCACAGCACCTGCGCCCCGGCGAACAGCCCGATACTCAGCCGTTCCGGCGCGAACAGCAGTACCCCACCGACCAGGGCGATCATCAGCAGCTTGTCCAGGATACTGAAGGTGCTGTCCAGCGCGTAGCGCCCCAGCCCCGCCAGCCCCGACCGCAGGTAGAGGACCAGGCTGTTGAGCAGTTGCCCGCAGCCGATCAGCAGCAGCAGGCCGAGCTCGTAACTACGGTACCCGATCCATACTCCCGCCCCGAGCAGGACAAGGAGATATACGCCACTGAGTACCGTCTTCAGGGCTAGGAAATACGGAAAGTACTTGGCCAGCAGGTGCCGGTGCCCGCTCAGGGTACGGCTGTTGTACAGCTGCAACCCCCCATCGGCGATCACCTGCAGGATCATCCCCAGCCCCAGCAACGAGAAATACAGCCCGTAGTCCGCCTCCGGCAGCACGTTCTGCACCGTACGCTCGATGCCAAACAAGTACACGCCCTTCACGATCAGGTTCAGGACCAGCACCAGGACGGCATTGCGGAAGAAGGAGGCTAGCATTCGTGGTACAATAGTAGTTTAGTCTGGTGGTCTTTTACTACTGGAGTCGGGTAGTGCCGCCGTCAGCCCATCAATCCCTGGTCCATCAATCCCTCCGTCCATCAGTCCATCAACCCCTAGCCCCCTTCCCCCTTAACCCCTAACTCCCTACCTTTCCCACTCACCCACCGGAATGCGGCCCGACTACCGTACTGCCCCCGGTACCACCGTACTACCCCATGTTGCGCGTAATGATCATCAACGGACCGAACCTCAACCTGCTCGGCAAGCGGCAGCCGGAGATCTACGGGGAAGACACCTTCGACGACTTCATGCTGCACCTGAAGGGCAAATTCGTGGATTCCGATGTGGAGCTAAACTACTACCAGAGCAACCACGAGGGGGAACTGCTCGACAAGCTGCACGAGATCGGCTACGACTACGACGGCATCGTGCTGAACGCGGGTGCCTATACCCATACGAGCGTGGCCCTGGCGGACGCGATAGCGGCCATCGAGACGCCCGTCATCGAAGTGCACATCAGCAACGTCCACAAGCGGGAGGCCTTCCGGCACCACAGTTACCTGTCGCCGCACTGTGAAGGGGTGATCGTAGGCTTCGGCCTGCGGGGCTACGAGCTGGCGGTGCAGTATTTTGTTTAGGGTGCAACGACTTGTGTCGTCAGACGTTTTATTTACTAACTAATCCTTGATACATGTCCCTATCCGATCGCTTTAGCAAATCCAGCAACCCCCTCCTGAGCGAGGAGCGCCTGGCCAAAGCGTCCGCGCGCCCGCTCGACGGCGGGTTCATCCAGCGTGCCGAAGACAACATCATGACCGTCGACGGCGCCGTCAATAAGACCTTCCTACTGGGCGTACTGCTCTTGGCCACCGCCGTGTACTCCTTCTTCTTTCCCAGCCAGCTGTTCGTTTGGGGCGGTGCTCTCGGTGGCCTGGCCCTCGTCTTCGTCATGGCCTTCAAGCCCAAGCTCTCGGGTACCCTGGCGCCCATATATGCCTTGCTTGAGGGCCTTTTCGTCGGCTCGGTCACGGCGATCTACGCGGCCGGCTTCGGGGTCGGCATGGTCTTCAATGCCATCCTGGCCACCATCGCCCTGCTGTTCATGATGCTCTTCATCTACAAAGCGGGCATCATCACCGTCAACAACAAGTTCCGCTCCGGCGTGATGATGGCTACCGGGGCCATCTTCGTGGTGTACCTCATCAATATGGGACTGAGCTTTTTCGGGATGAACATCCCTTTCCTCCACTCCGGCGGAATGCTCGGTATCGGCATCAGCCTCGTCATCATCGGCGTAGCTACCCTCAACCTGCTGCTCGACTTCGATAACATCGAGCGCGGTGCCGCCATGCAGTCGCCCAAATACATGGAGTGGTTCTGTGCCATGGGCCTCATCGTGACGCTGGTATGGCTGTACCTCGAGATCCTGCGCCTGCTGTCGGTCATGAGCCGCGACTAAGCCGCCGGTAGCAACGCTATGGAAAAGCAACAGGGGAAAACGGACGTGTCCGTTTTCCCCTGTTTGCTATACAGCCGAGTTGATTCAGTGAGTATAAAGTGAGGCTGTTGTATTCATCATCAAAACCACAAGGGTAACGGCCGGGGGGTACGGTGCGCTGCCCGGCGGAGAAAAAATAATAACACTTTTTTAATATCTGTTCTCCCCCCCCTCCGATCAGCCGGCCGGCGCCGCCGCCGCGAGCAGGTCGAGGTACGTGCGGATGCCCGCTTCGATCTCCCGGATGTAGATGTACTCATCGGCCGTATGGCTGCGGGCGCTGTCGCCGGGTCCGAGCTTGAGGGTAGGAAAGGTCATCAGCGCCTGGTCGCTCAGCGTCGGCGATCCGTACGTGGCCGCCTGCGGGCGGACGGCGCGGGCGGCGCGGACGAGGAAGTGATCCTCGCCGATACCGCTGGACTGCAACCGCAGGCTCCGGGGCGTAAGCGTAGCGTGTCGGCATACGCCGCGCAGCTCCGCTACCGCTTCCTCGTTCGTGTAGGCTTCGTTGACGCGCAGGTCGACTACAAAACTGCAGCGATCCGGTACCACGTTGTGCTGAGTACCGGCGGAAATGACCGTCACCGCGGCGCTGGTCGGACCGAGCCGCTCGCTGGGCCGGGCAAAGTCGTGATCGCGGATGGCGGCGATGTCGTCGACCGCCAGGTACAGGGCATTGACGCCCTCCTTGCGGGCGGCGTGGCCGCTCTTTCCCCGGGTTTCTCCGTCGATAACCACCAATCCCCGTTCGGCCACGGCCAGATCGAGCAGGGTGGGTTCCCCGACGATGCCGCAGTCGATCCGCGGTAGCCGGGGCAGCAGGGCGGCAATGCCGTTGGGGCCGCTGATCTCCTCCTCCGCCGTCGCCGCGAATACCAGGTTAACGGACAGGTCCGGGTCGTTCTCGAGCTCGACGAAGGCGGCGAGCAGACTCACCAGCGCCCCGCCGGCGTCGTTGCTGCCCAGCCCGTACAGTTTGCCGTCGATCACCTCGGCCAGGTAGGGGTCGCGGGTGTAGCCGGCGGCGGGCTTCACGGTATCATGGTGGCTGTTGAGCAGGACGGTGGACCGGCCCTCCACCCAGTGGCGGCTGCGCGTCCATACGTTGTTCAGGTGGCGCTCCGGCCGCAGCCCCCGCTCGTACAGGAAGGAGCTCAGGATGGCCGCCGTAGCTTCCTCCTCCCGGCTCAGGGAGGGCGTGGCGATCAGTTGCTGCAGTAATTCGGTGTAGTCGCGGTACTTCCCCATAGGTTTGCTTGCTCCGGCGTTCGGATCGCAAGGTAGCACGTACGGTGCAAGGGCGGCGGTGCGCAGGTGCGGAGAAACGCCGTTAAAGGACGATCCGGAACCCGAAATTAACCCCCGGCACCCAGCGCTCGTTGGTCAGGTCATAGCGGAGTTGCGGGCCCGCCTCCACGGCCAGCCAGGCATTGAGCAGGTACATGGCGCCGGCACCAGCCGTCACGTAGGTGAAGCTGCCGGGGAAGTAATCGATGCCCGCGTTGCTGTCCAGGCTTTCCCACAACCGGCCGGCGCCCGCCTCTCCGTAGGCCACCAGGCGGTGGCCGGTGGTGAGCAGGTAGCGCAGCCCGGCGCCGAGGTGGAGCTCCCGGAAGCGAACGTAGCGCTCCCCGTCTCCGTCACGGAACTGGTAGGACTCATAACTCCCCCCGTAACCCGCCACCGCGGCGACGGCCAGCCGGCGGGTTAGGAAGAAATGGGCACCGGTACGCGCCGTGAGGCGCCGGGTATTCTCGGTAAGGGTGGCCGAGGCAAGTTGTCCGCCAAGCAGCAGCGTACCCCGCCGGAAACGAACGACGGGAGTCGTGTCGGCCGCCCCATACCGCAGCCGGAGTTCCAGCCGCGCGCCCAGTTGCAGGGAATTGGCGCCCTCCGCCACGGTGTAGCCGGCGTAGGGCGTGAGCCGGGCCCCGCCGCCCACGGGAAGCTGTACACCGGCCGATACCGTGGCGCTGCCAAAGGCGGTGAGGTCCGTTCCGTCGTAGTCTACCCCCGACTGCAGTTGTCCGAAGGCACCCGGGGCGGCGGCATTAAGGAAGTAGTACCGGACGAAGGGGTGCAGGGAAAAGGCCCGCAGCCCGTACTCGCCACTGAGAATGGAGGCCCGCACCTGTCCGCCGACCAACAGACCGTCCAGCAGGGCCACACCGAAGCCGCCGCCCGCCTGCAGCACGGTCCGCTCGACGTCGGTACGCCGGTAGAGCGACAGGCCGGCCCCCGCCTCCGGGACGGGCTGGGGCGAGCGGAAGTCCGCGGCGTGATCAAAGAGGATCAGCCGGTCGCCGCGCTGCAGTTGAGCGTGGACGGTACCTACGGACAGCAGAAAAAAGAGGAGTAGAAGCTTGCGCATGGGATGCCTTGAATTAAAGGGTTAGCATCCCTTTATCTTCTCCCCGCCCCCGCCGTTACACCGTGGGAAGAGTTACAGCTTGAAACTTACCCCGAAGCTCATACCGAGTGACACTCCCGACCGGTTCCCTATGGCGTAGCGCTCATGCCTGTAGCGGAGTTCCGGGGTGATTTCCAGGCCGATGTTGTCGCGCACGAAAAGGTGGGCACCCACCCGCCCGAGCAATCCTAGCTCACTGTAACTGTCGGTATCGGGAGTAAACGGGGACTTGTCACTACGCCGTCCGTAGGTTCCCCCGGCTTCCAGGAACCAGAGCAGGTGCCGCTCCTGGTTGAGGTAATAACGTGCGCTGAGGCCGCCGCCGATCTGGGTTTGCCGGTAGACATTATCCCCCGACGGAGCGTTGAAGTCGGAGGTGAACCGGCTCTGCTGCAGCGTCAGTCCCGCGCCCACGGCAAAGCGGGGACTAAGGAAGTAATGTCCCCCCCCGGAAAGGACACCGGCGTAATAGTTGCGCTGCAGGGACAGTGACGCGAGCTGCCCCCCCAGCAGGAGATCGCCCGCCGCAAAACTGCCGGTGGCCCGTTCGTCCGGACGGTTGTTGCGGCCGAGTAGCAGGTCGATGCCGAAGGTGGCCGCCAGCCGGTTTGCGCCGGGGCCTACGGTGTAGGTGAGCTCCGGCGTCAGCAGTACGTTCGTCGCTACCGGAAACTGTACGCCTGCGCGAAGGGGCACGTAATCGGAAGTATTGAACCCTTCGGAGCCAAGCCCGAGGGCGGTGCTCGCCTCACCAAACAGTAACAGGTTGGGCCGGTTGATCAGGTAGTACCGCAGATAGGGGCTCAGCGCCACGGCGGCATCGAACCCACCGGACGATGTCCCGCCCACGCTCACGCCCGCGCCAGCGACCCAGCGGGGATGCAGGACGTACCCGTAGGTAGCCGAAACATATCCGAGCCCCCCCTCCCAGCGCGTATCGTAGAATATCGTGCCGAATTCGCCGGTATCGTATACATCTACCCCGTTAACGCCGGAGACTTCACCCGGGGAAGCGATCGTGAGCAGGCGGTCCCCACGTTGGAGCTGGGCCGGCAGGGTGGCCGCGATCAGGAGGAAAAACAAAAAGAGGTAGGTGTGCTTCATCGCGGGGTTAAATTGTATAGGGTTCCCAACCAAGATAATCCTTACCCTGCTCTCCGCAGGTGTTGGTGCCCTCCTTAACGTATGGATAACCGACTCTGGAAGTAGTACCCGGCGCAGCGTACCGGAAAGGCCCGCCGCCACGCCGTGATCTAGAGCATCACCCGGAATCCGAAATTGACGGCGAAGCGGGTCCGTCCATAGAACGCATCTTCCTTCAGGCCATAGCGGAACTGGGGAGCGGCCTCCAGGGCTATGTTCTTCCGGATGAAGTACTGTGCCCCGCCGCCCGCGGCCAGGTACCCCATCGACGAGCGGTCCTTTTGCGCAACGAGGCGTTGAGTGGCCGTACCGAAATTCTCCCACACGGGACGGCTCTGCCAGTTAACCGCGTACCCGGCCCCGGCATCCAGGAACCATACCAGGCGCCGCGGGGCGCTCAGGTAGTAACGTGCGCTACCGCCGATGTCTACGTTGCCCCCGTGCTGGGACTGGAGACCTTCCGGATCCGAGTTTTGCAGCGCATAGCGTACCCCACCGACGCCAAGCTGTACCCCCGCCGCCAACCGGTCGGTAAGAAAGTACTGTCCCCCGACGCTCAGACCACCCTGGATCCGCCCGTCGCGGGCGGCGAGGGAAACGGACTGTCCACCCAGGGTAATGGTCCCTTTCCCGAAGTTACCGGTGATCGCTTCGTCGGTCGTGCCCGGGTGCAGGAGCAGTTGGAGGCCGGCACCGAGGGTTACTTCGTTATCTCCTTTTTGTGCGGCGTAGGCGATCGTGGGGGTGAGAAACAGACCGGCAGCGATGGGCAGTTGTAGACCGGTTTGCAAGGTCAGTTGCTCAAGGACGCTTGATCCCCCGGCGTTTCCGCCGTAGTCGCTGAACCGGGTGCCCACCTGCCCGAAAACGCCGAGGCCGGGTCGGTTTACCACGTAGTAGCGGGCGAAGGGATCTAAGCGATAATTGCTGAAGATACCCCCGGCGTGCCCTACGCCGACGTTGATGTCCGCCCCCACTACCAAGCGGTCGAGCAGCGCGTAGCCATAGCTGAATCCCAGGTCCAGATCAACCTGGGTCTCATCGCTCGCGGAATAGTTGTACGCGCTCAATCCGCCTACGGAAGCCGAGTTGGGAGGTACGAGCCCACCCGCCCCGGGGATAATCAACTGATCGCCCCGCTGTATCTGGGCGACCCCGACGAAGCCCATGGAGAGAAATAGAATAAGGAGTAAGGACTTTTTCATGGATAGCAGGGTTTTCACAGGTTGAAACGAAGTCCGAGATTAAGTCCAGCTCCCAGCTTCTCGGTTCTGAAGTCGTACTTCAGCAGCGGAGCCACCTCCAGCGAGATCCGCTCGCGCACGAAAATCTGGGCACCCCCCCCGACGGAGGCCGAAGTTGTGCCGAAGGAAAACGCGTCCGCACCCTGGGTTTTCTGCCGCTGCCAGGCGCGGCCAACGCCTCCTTCCACGAACCACAGGGTGTGTGCTTCATTGTTCAGGTAATACCGGGCACTGGCTCCCAGCGTCAGGTTGGAGGAATGGATAAATTGGTCCGTCATGGTATTCTGTACTGTAAAGTGGTTGCCCCCCAAGGTTACCCCGGCCGCGAGGCGGTCGCTGAGGAAGTAGTGGCCACCCACGCTCAAACCCGCCGAGGTGAAATTGCTCCGCCGGCCGATACCGATGGATTCCGCGCCGAGCATCAGTTGTCCCTTCCGCAGACTGCCGATGGCCTTTTCCGCTCCGTCCCGCTCCCGCAGCTGAATCTCCAGGCGTGCTCCGGCGCCCAGGTTATTCTCACCTTCCATGGCCGTATAACTCAGGTTGGGGGTAAAGAAGACGTCCGATTGGAGCGGGATCTGCAAACCGGCGGAGAGGTTTAGCTGATCGAAGGCAGTAAAATTCTCGCCAGCTTTTCCAAGTCTACTTCCGACCTCGCCGAATACCCGTAGTTTTTCCCGGTTAAGGAAATAGTAGCGGAGGAAGGGCGACAGGCTGAGGAAGCTCTGCCCCCCCTCCATCAGGTAGAAATCGCCGTAAAGGGCGGTACCCACCATGACTCGATCCAGCACGGCGTGACCGTAGGAAGCGGCAAACCGCACGGTAGAGAAGTCGTCACCCGCGTCGTACCCCGCGCTCGCGCCCGCGGCTGGGGAGGGGGTGGGAAAGGTATAACTACCGGTCGGACTGCTGAAGATCAGGCGATCGCCGCGCTGCAGCTGGGCCGTGGCCGAAACGGAAAACAGCAAGAGTACGAGGAGGGTAAAGATGTGTTTCATGGAAGAGGGTTCAGGGCTGATCGATGAACCGGAAGTGGTTCGTACGGGGCTAACTGGTGGATAAATGTACTTGCCCGGAATATGACTTTTAGTTACCGGATCATTAAATATTGACCGGTGCTTCCCCACCATTTTATCCGCGATACGCCCGGTTTCAGGTACTAAATTTTGGTCCCCTGCCCACAACCCGGAAACTTTACTGTTATAGTGCTTTACAAGGCACCCGCGGCCCCGCCCGCGCGCCATTCATCCACCCAAACCACTTACCATGATGAAGTTCCTACTTACTGCCGTCTTTGCGATCGCCCTGTTCGCCTGTGACGATGCCAACACGACCGCCGCCGACGTACCCGCCGCCGTCACCGACGCCTTCAACTCCGCCTACCCCGGCGCCACTAATGTGGAGTGGGAAATGGACGACGACATCTACGAGGTGGAGTTCGACATGAACGGCGAGGAAATGGAAGCCGAGTTCTCCTCCACCGGCGAGATGCTGGAGATCGACGAGGACTAGTCCCACCCTACCCAAATGAATTGCCCAGCGGCGCGCCCTCACCCGGCGCGCCGTTCTGGTTTCAGAACGTCACCTCCGTACGGAAGGACGGCTTCCGCTGCTCCAGCAATCGCCCGCCAAGCTGCTGGGTGAGCATGCCGACCAGGCGGCTGCCGAAACCCGTGCCGCCCCCCGGCGCGCCGCCGCCCGCCCCGGTATCTTCGACCACCAACCGGGTGCGCCCCGCCGTGCGGTGGAGCGCTACCGTGATCAAGCCCTCCGCCGCGCCCGGGAAGGCATACTTGATGGAATTGGTGACGAGCTCGTTAACGATGAGGCCCAGGGGCACGGCCGTGTCCACGTCCATCTCCAGCGGCGGGACGTCGATCCGCAACTCGATGCGGTCCTCCACCCCGTAGGTCTGTACGAGGCCGCGGGTGAGGTGGGTAAGGTAAGCGCGCATTTCGATGGAGGAGAGCTCCCGCCCCTGGTACAGGCGCTGGTGCAGCAGGCCCATCGTGGCTACGCGTCGCTGGCTGGAGAGCATGGCGCGACGGGCGACGGGGTCCTCAAGGGTCGCCGACTGCAGTTCGAGGAGGCTGCTGATCACTTCCAGATTGTTCTTCACGCGGTGGTGGATCTCCTTGACCAGCAGTTCGTTCTCCGCGTTGCGCTTTTCCAGGAGAGCGTTCTTGCGGCGGTTGTGTCGCAGGCCGAACAGCAGGCCCGCCGCTCCGAGCAGGAGCAAGCCCGCGATCCCCAGCGTCAGCTGCTGGTTATGGCGCTGCTCGGCTAGCCGGTCCGCCTGCTGCCCGATGAGCGCATCCTTCTCTTCGATCGCGTAGCGCACGCGCAGCTCGCTGCGGAGGGAGGCGAGGCGCTCCTCCGTACGGGCCCGGTACACGGCCGTGGCCAGATTAAGGTAATGCATGGCGCTGTCGGGTTGCCCGAGCTGGGCGTAGCTTTCGGAAAGGGCACGGGCGTAGCCTTCCAGCAGGTTGGATTCGACCCGCAGTTCGCGAAGCCGCTCGACGCCCGCCCGGAGGTAAATGACGGCCCGGGCGTGGTCTCCCTGTCGGTGGTAGGCCAGTCCGATCTCGGGTTTCCAGTCGTCCGTCTCGCCGGGCCGTTCGTAGACGTCCTCCACCAGGGCCAGCACCCGAAAGAGGAGTTCAAGGGCCCGCTCCGTCTGCCCGGCGGCCGAGTAGGCCGAGGCGAGGGTTTCCAGGCGGCGGGCGTAGTCGAGGCCGGCGGCGCGGCGGTTTACCGCATCGTCGATGGACATGAGTCGCTCACCGGCGGCGACGGCCGAGTCCGGCCGACCGATCTGAAGGTAATAGCTGACCCGTTCGGCCTCCAGCTGCCGCACCTGTGCGGCAGTGGTGGCGAGCCGTGCGGCCCGGTCCAGAAAGCCCGCCGCCCGGTCCGGGTCATCCAGGGTACGGTAGAGATTGGCCAGGTTGACGAGGGTACGCGTTTTCGCCCCCGGATCCGGCGTCGCATCGAAGTAGCGTACCGCCGCGAGCAGGGCTACCTCCGCCGGACGGTACCGCCGGGCCGCCGCCAGGTCGTTGCCGTAGATATGGTATGACTGGGCGATGGCGGCCGTGTCCGTCGTCTCCAGAATGTAGGCCACCCGCAGCGAATCGTAGTGCAGGAAGCTGTCCGGCAACTCGGAGGTGTAGCTGTAGAAGTGCCAGTCGGCCGCCAGGGCATGGGCGCGTGACAGGCGTGCCGGGTCGCCCGCGGCGCGGGCCCGGCGCAGCACCTCCCAGACGGCGGCGTGAGCGTCCGTTTCCGTATGTTCTTCTGTCATTTCCGCTACCTGCCGCTCCGCGCGACTCAGCAGCGTATCGAGGGAGGGGGGCGATTGCCCAGGCAGGTCCGCCAGCAACAGTAGTAAGCCTAACGCGAGAAGGTGCCGCATATCGCCCTGGATTACCGGATGAGGTTGATCCGCCGCAGCAGTTCTTCCCGCCGGTTCCTGCTGACCGGGAGCGATCGTTTCCCCACCACTACGTGGGTGTCGGCTACGGCTTCCACCCTTCTCAGGTTGAGGATGTAGGAGCGGTGGACCCGCAGGAAATCTTTCCCCTGAAGTTGCTTCTCCACGGTCCCCAGCGGTACGGAAAGGAGGTACTCTCCCGTGGTGGTGTGGATACGCGCGTAGGCGCGTTCGGCCTCGACGTAGCGCACGTCCGCGAGGTACACCTTGGTGAGCCGTCCGCGGTCGCGGATGAAGATGCGGTCGTCGAGTACGCCCCCCTCCGCCGGCTCGGGGGCCGGGGCGGGTGGTGCGGTATGGAGGCCGTCTACGGCGAGCGTGATGGCGCGGTACAGTTCTTCTTTCTGGTAGGGCTTGCTGAGGAAAGCGCGGGGATGGGTAGTACGCGCCCGCTCGAAGCTGGCGGCATCGGAGTTGGCGGTCAGGAAAACGGTGGGCACCTGCAGCCCGGCGGCGAGCAGGGCGCGGGCGGTTTCCACGCCGTCGAGCGCGCCCCGCAGGTTGATGTCGAGCAGCAGGACGTCCGGCGGGGTCGCACGGCAGAAGGCCACGGCCTCTTCGCCGCGGGGCAGGATACCGGCCACGGAGTAACCGAGCTGCTCGAGGTGTAGGCTGATTTTGGCGGCAATGATCATTTCATCCTCGACGACGAGGACGGAAACCGGGGTATTCATAAAGGAATGTCTCGTAATCAGAACGATACGACCGCCGGTTCAGCGTGCATTTTGGATCCAGTTTTCCACCATCTCCTCCAGCAGGCCCATCGTCACGGCACCGCGGCTCAGGATCAGGCTATGGAAGGCGGCCAAGTCGAAGTCGTCGCCGAGGGCTTCCTCGGCCCGCTGCCGCAGGGACCGGATCTTCAGCTCCCCCATCTTGTACGAAACGGCCTGCCCCGGCCATCCGATGTAGCGGTCGACCTCGGTGTTGACCTCGTGGAGCGACAGCGCCGTATTCTCGGTCATGAACTGCACGGCCCGCTCCCGCGACCAACCGTAGTAGTGGATGCCCGGGTCGACCACGAGGCGGCAAGCCCGCCACATTTCGTAGGTGAGGCGGCCGAAGCGGTCGTAGGGCGTTTCGTACATCCCCGCTTCCTCGCCGAGGTACTCGGCGTAGAGCGCCCAGCCCTCGCCGAAGGCCGAGAGGTAGAGGCCCCGCCGGAAGTCCGACAGCTCGTCGAGCTCCGCCGACAGCATCATCTGGGTGTGGTGGCCCGGTACGCCCTCGTGCAGCGCCAGGGCCGTGAGGGTATAGTAAGGCCGACTGGGCAGGTCATAGGTATTTACCCAGAACGCTCCGGCGCGCCGTTGGCGGTAGCTGCCCGGGCTGTACCGGCCGCCGGTGTAATTAGGTGCCAAGGCGGCCGGCACCGGTGCTACCGTCAGCGGCATCCGCGGCAGCCGGTCGAAGTACCGCGGCAGCAGGGCCTCCATCCGCTTGGTGATCCAGGCCGCCCGCTCCAGCAGGTCCTCGGGTGATTGCGGATAAAACTGAGGATCGGTACGGAGGAAGGCCAGAAAGTCCGCGAAAGAACCCGTGAATCCGGTCTCCGCCATTACCTCCTCCATCTCGGCCCGGATTCGGGCCACCTCCCGCTGGCCGGTAGCAAAAACCTCCTCCGGCGTTACCTCGTCCGTGGTGAAGTAGCGTACGCGCTGGGCGTAGTAATCCTTGCCGTCGGTGATGGACCCGATGCCCAGGTCCGGGGACAGAGCGGGCAGGTAGTCCGTGCGCAGAAAGTCGCCCAGTGCGCGGTAGGCGGGGTACACGGCGGCTTCGATCAGCGAATCCACCCGCTCCATCCCCGCCGGATAGTCGGCCACCGGCTGATGAAAGATGCTGGCTTCCACGGGTTCGGCCACCGTGCGGTCTACGAGGTCGGCCACCAGCGTCACCACCCGTGGCGGGTTGGTCTTGCCGTCCTCCAGGCCGCGAGCCATGGCGGCTTGCTGGGCGCGGAAGTAGTCGGGCAGTGTCTCCAGTTCGTGCATATACCGCGCCAGCTGGTCGGGCGTACGCACGCGCCGGTTGCCGAAGCGGTACACGATGCCCGCCAGGAAGCCCCCCTCGGCGTCGAGCGGGAAGCGGTGATCGCCGAAATCCAGCCGGTACACCTGGTCGTCGAGCACAAAGGCCAGCAGGTCGGCGTCGGCCCGCTCCGCATTGGGCAGGTCGCGCAGCCCGTCCAGCCGGTCGCGGAAGCCGCGCAGGCGATCGGCCCGGGCGGAAAGTTCTTGCTCACCGGCAATGCCCCAGACGTCGGTACTGTCGTAGGGGTCGTAATCGCGGTAGTCGGCCAGCAACTGCCGCAGGGCGGCCGTATCGGACTGGGCCGCAAGGGCAACGGGCAAAAGGAAGCAGAGCAGAACGGTACGCATCGCAATCGGTTGAAGGCAAAAGGTACGGCGCGGACGCGAGTGCGGGGCCTAATCTGCGGGGCCGTTCACCCTTACCGGACCACGAGGCGGGCCGTGGCCGGTGCCCCCTCGAGCAGGAACTCGGCAGCGTAGATACCCGGTGGCACCCGCCCCAGGTCCACCGTCATAACGCCATCCGCCGCGGGTGTCAGCGTGCCCGTGGCTACGGCGCGGCCGGATACGTCGGTGACCCGGTAGGGCACCGGCGCTGCAGTCTCCAGATACACCCTGAAGTGTCCGGTAGCGGACGGGTTGGGGGCAATCCGCGGCGCGGCCGTTACGGGCAGGTTTTCCCTGACGCGGGTCACCGCGCCGCAGCCGGGGTCGGTCGTCAGCGTGAGCAGTAAACCGAGGGAGTCCTTGCCGGGATTGTGTACCACCGGTTGCTCCGCACCCGGCACCGGGCCGAACCCACCCGCCAGGGGCAGCCGTACGGTACCCAGCAGGCCGTAGCCCCGGCAGTCGCCCCGGCCGCCCGCGGCGAGGTGCATCGCGGGGCGGTACCGGCTGTTCTCCTCCCCCTCCGTACCGGCGAGGGCGTGGGCGAAGTTGAGGTTGAGGTCGGCGTCGTAACCCGCCACGAAGGTGCGGTAGCGGTAGTCGTCGTTCCCGCTCAGGACGGTCTCGGCGGTCGGAGAGGGGTCGAAGTCCACATTCTTGCCCCCCAGGAAGCCCGACAGGTAGAGCGTGCCATCGTCGAGGAGGCGGTGATCGTAGAAGTATTCGAAGGCGTCGGCGGGGTCGCGATCCTCCAGCAGGACCGCGCGCAGCAGTGTTCCCTTCCGGGAATACTTGGCGAGGAAGAGGTCCGGATCACCATAGTCCACCGGCACCTCCAGGTAATGGGTTTCCGGGCCGGGGGCAACCTCCGTCGTCGCGAAGATGCTGCCGGTCAGGTACACGTTGCCCGCCGCGTCGCCGTCGATGAAATCCGGATAGGGGTGGACCCCCGGAAAGGCATGGGCAAAATTGACGGTCTGGTCACTGGCATAGGCGATCAGCAGACAGCGGGTCGAGTCGGCGGTCCCGTCCACGTAATATTCCTTCCCCTCGGTGGGGTCCAGGTCCCGGCCCTCGTCCTGCGGCTGGAAGGTACCCAGTACGTAAAAGTCACCGCTACTGGACGCCCCCAGTACGTAGGGCGACCGGATCGTGCGGAATCCGAAACGGTAGTTTCCGTCGCGGTCGTAGGAAAGGATGATGGCGCTGTTGCCGTCGGGCCGCAGCTCCCCGGGCCCGGGGTCGTAATCGTGGTCAGGGGTATTGTAGACGACCAGGTAGCTGTTGCCGGCCCCATCGGTAGCAAACAGGCGGTAGTCCACCAGTTCGTACTTCGGCGCCGCATAGTAGGGCAGATCCAGGGCGAAGCGCAGTTCCCCGGCCGCCGTATAGGAGGCAACGAAGGTGCGGTCCGTATCCGGGTCCGGACTGCTCAGGCGGTACACCGCCGCGGAGGGATCGAAGTCGGCCGACCCGTGGAAAGTACCCTGCACGTAGATGTTTCCCTCCGCATCGGTATCCACGTAGTAGGCCTGCACGAAGGCGTCGCTGCGCTCGGCGTCACCGATGAGGAAGGAGAAATTCCGCTTGCCGTCGGGGGCATAGGAGGCCAGGTAGGCGGCGTAGCCCGCCTTCTTTTTTGGGTAGGCCAGGCGCGTTACGCCGGGCCCGGGGTCCAAGTCTACCGAGGTAGTGTCCGCCAGGAATACCTCCCCGAAAAGGACCCGGTCGCCGGCCGGGGTCATGACCATATCGGCGCGGTAGCTGACGTCGGATACGGGCAGTACGAAGGTCGACTGGGCAAAGGCCACCCCGGGCAGGAGAAGGAAGAACAGGTACGGGTACTTCATAGGCGGGATTCCGATGTCGGTAACGCCATGGTGCTC
Source organism: Lewinella sp. IMCC34183 (assembly GCF_003390915.1). Lineage (GTDB taxonomy): Bacteria > Bacteroidota > Bacteroidia > Chitinophagales > Saprospiraceae > Neolewinella. The sequence goes on from NZ_QMEM01000002.1 coordinate 357,423, forward strand.
ACCGCATTTTCTCACCCCGCCTTTTTGACAGTACGCATTAGGATGCGGTTTTTTACAAGACAGGCTCCTTTCCTGCCGCCGGTCGCCCGGCGCGGCGGTCCGCTACCGGCTGGTCCGGATGGGCGAGCTGCCGTGCACTCACTCCACGGTAACGGTAGCTACCCACTGCCTTTGGTCGGGGGTGGTCGCCAGTACCCGGTAGGTACCCGCGGACAGGACGAGCGCCCGCGGGTCGCCCGGGGAGGTTTCCACGATGTCGCGGGGCACCGTCCTGCCGAGGTCGTCGCCCGGCCGGTACGCCTGCAGCAGGTAGGGCCCTGCCCCCCCGATATCCGCACAGTCCAGGTACACGGCGCGGCGGCCGGAGCCGAACCGGTAGTCGGGCCGGCCGTGGCGGTAGGTGGTCCGGGGGTGGAAAACGTGGTAATCAAACCAGTGCGCGTCGTAGCCGTACTGCCAGGGTTCGCCGCGGGCATCGATGTACACCACCGGTTCCTCCGGATCGGCGTAACGGTAGGCGGATTCCTCCTGGCTGGTATCCGCCCGCTCGCGGTAGGCCGTCTGGTCGATGGTCAGGGGGTCGAGGCCGGTGCTGTCGGCCAGTCGCTGGGCCATGGCGCGCCCCCAGTTGCCCCCGATGGTGCCCTCGGCGGCGTGGTCGTAGCCTGCGTGGAGCAGGAGCTTGCCTTCCGGGTGCTCCTTCCGGTAGGCAACGATATTCGCCGTTTGCCCGGCTTCCCGCTGCGCCGGTTCCCGCCCCGGTACGTAGGGGTCTTCGTAGGCGAATACGCGGAAGCCCAGGTCGCGTGCTTCCTGCACCATGGCTGCGAATTCCGGTTCCTGCAGGTAGAAGCCGGCGCGGACCGTGGGGTAAGCGTGGGCCGCCAGGGATGAATCGGCACCGGCCCAGTTGGTCAGTGCCTCCAGCCCGAGGTGGCGGTACCCGCGGTCGTACAGTCCCGCAAGCAGCGAGCGGGTGAAGGTGCGGTGGCGCGGATCGTGGTGTACCTCGTTGACGATCACGATTTCGTGGTCCTCCGCCGCCCGCAGCAGTTGGGGTAACGCAGGGGTGCTTCGGTAGTGGTCGCGGAAGTGCGCGTACCGGGCGGTATCCCGCAACGGGGCGGGTTCTCCGGCCTCCAGCGCCCGCCGGGCCTCCTCCACCGCGCCGACAAACAGCAGCAGGTTGCCGACCATGCCGGGGTGGTAGCCCTCCCGGGAGGTATCCACGATGGTCGCCCGGTGCAGATAAGCATTCCCCGGGGGCGGATACTCCACGGAGACCGTATCGAATTCAGGAGACAGGTACCGGGTCGACACCTGGGCCGAGAGCCCCGCGGTGAAGAATAAGAACAGGAGCGTAAGGTTGCGCATGACCCCAAGGTAACCCGCGCCGGCCGGTAAGGGGGTGTGCCCGCCGCAGCACGAATCGACCGGCTGGATAGACCTGCGCCACCCGAAGACCAACCGCCGTAGCGGGCGCTGTTAAATTTCCCGTCGCCCGGCGCTACGGGGCGGGTCGGGCGTTTCGGGGAACGGGATTACCGGGACTATCGGTCATTCCGTGCTTACTATGACCAAATCCAACCTACATGCTGCTTTCCCTACGCACCCTTGCCAACCGCGCCGTTTCCTCCGACGACACTCCCCTCCCCCAGCCCGCGGACGACTGGGATATGGAGGACAATTCCGCAGAGCTCGATGAGGTTGATCCGGACGATGAGGACTACCCGCCCGCAGACACGGACGATGAGGACTGACGCAGGCCTTAAAGTGGCACTACCGAAGGTGGCGGGTTACGGCCGGGATGTTACCGGTATACGGCGCCCTACGCTGCGGGGGCTTACGCGATCACGAGGCTTTCCACGCCGTTCATTACTGCGTAGTCCTTCAGCTGCTGGACGCTGAGGTTCTGGCTGTAGCAGGTATGGTGGGCGCCTCCCGCGTGGATCCAGGCGGCTACGCCGTCGGCCATGTTGGGATGCACCTGCCAGAGTACGCGGGCGACGGGCAGCTTGGGCAGGTCGCCGCCGGGAGCGACGGCCGTGACCGGATTGATGAGCAGGCGGAAGCGGTCACCCATATCGACGAGGGAAGCGTTGAGGGCCTCGCCCGCACCGGCCGTGAAGACGAGGCGGCAGGGGTCGGCCTTCCCGCCGATTCCCAGGGGGTGACACTCGATCCGGGGCTTGTCGCCTGCGATACTGGGGCAAATCTCGAGCATGTGACTGCCCAGGACCGCCTCGTTGCCGGGCTCGAAGTGGTAGGTGTAATCCTCCATGAAGCTGTTTCCACCCTCCAGTCCGGTGGCCATCACCTTCATGGTCCGCACCAGGGCGGCCGTCTTCCAGTCGCCCTCGCCGCCGAAGCCGTAGCCCTCGGCCATCAGCCGCTGCACGGCGAGGCCCGGGAGCTGCCGCATGCCGGTGAGGTTCTCGAAGGTATCGGTGAAGGCCGTAAAGCCGCCTTCTTCGAGGAACGCCTTCATACCCAGTTCGATGCGGGCGCTGTAGCGGAGATTGGGGTAGCGGTCGCCGTTGGGTAGCAGGTTGTCGGCAATGGTGTAGTGCTCGCGGTAGACGTCGATCAGATCGTCGATCGACTTGTCCTCCACGGCGTCGAGCCGGTCGACGAGGTCACCCATACCGTAGCCGTTGACGCTGTATCCTAGGGTGATCTGGGCGGCCACCTTATCCCCCTCGGTGACGGCTACCTGTCGCATATTGTCTCCGAAGCGGGCCACCTTCATGTTGAGGTCGGCATCGCGGGCCAGGGCCACGCGGCTCCAGTCGGCCAGTTGCTGCTGCACCGGCGCGGCCGCCCAGTGGCCTACGATTACCTTGCGGCGTACACCGAGGCGCGTACAGATGTGCCCGAACTCCCGGCCGCCGTGGGCGCTCTGGTGGAGGTTCATGTAGTCCATGTCGATGTTCGCGTAGGGGATGTCGCGCAGGAACTGGGTGTGCAGGTGGCACAGGGGCTTGTGCAGGACGCTGAGGCCGCGGATCCACATTTTGGCCGGGGAGAAGGTGTGCATCCAGCAGATGACTCCGATACAGTTGTCGTCGGTTTCGACCACGCGCAGCTGCCGGTAGATTTCGTCGGGGGTAGTCAGGACCGGCTTCCACTCGATGCGCACGGGCAGTCCCGCGATGCCGTTGAGCGCCTCGGCTACCTGCCGGCTGTCGTCGGCTACCTGCCGCAGGGTTTCCTCGCCGTAGAGGTGCTGGCTACCGGTGAGGAAATAGAGGGTTTTTTCGGTTGCCGTAATTGAGTTACTCAAGGGGAATGGATTGTTCGTTTGGAATGATGGGGGGGGGTAGCGGGTAGCTTGCAGGGGGTAGCGGCTAGTACGGGTGCTACCCCCTACAGGCTACTTCTCCTGTCCGTAGTAGGCTTCTTTGCCGTGCTTGCGCTGCCAGTGCTTCTGCACCAGGCTGTCCTTGAGCTTTGGGGCAGCGGGGTTGATCTGTCGCGCGAGGTAGGCCATCCGGGCTACTTCTTCGCAGACGGCGGCATTGTATACAGCCTTGTCGGCGGTCTTCCCCCAGGTAAAGGGGGCGTGATTGCCTACGAGGATCATCTCAACCTCCGTAGGGTCGAGTTCCAGTTGGCGGAAGTAATCGATGATCTGCCAGCCGGTTTCGTGCTCGTAGTTACCGGCGATCTTGTCGTCGGCCATCGGGGGGGCACAGGGGATGTCGACCGTAAGGTGGTCGGCGTGGGTGGTGCCCATGATGGGTATGCCGGTTTGGGCCTGCGCCCAGGCGGTAGCGTAGGTGGAATGGGTGTGCACGATGCCACCGATGCCCTCCCACTGCTTGTAGAGCAGGGCGTGGGTCTTGGTGTCGCTGCTCGGTCGCTTGTCTCCTTCCAGCACGTTGTTGTCGAAATCCAGCACCACCATATCCTCCGGTCGGAGCTCCTCGTAGGGCACGCCGCTGGGCTTGATGGCGAATACACCGCGTTCGCGGTCGACGGCGCTGGCGTTGCCGAAGGTGAAGAGCACCAGGCCCAGCTCGGGCAGGCGCATGTTGGCGCGGTAAGCGTCCAGTTTGATCTTGTTGTACATGGTCACGGTGACTGTTCCCGACGCGTGCGGGGGATTACTTGATGGCTCCTTCCGGCATGGCCCGCTCGTGGGGTTGCGCCGGGGCGGCGTCCTCGCGGCGGCCGTGGGTAATGCGCTCCACCTGCTCGCCGAGTTCGAGGTAGCGCTGGTAGAGTCCCTCGTAGACGGCCGCGCGGTCGGCGTCGGGGGCGTATTCGGCGTCGAAGCCGCCGCCCATCTTCGCCATCGCGGCGGACACGTCCGGGTAGACCCCGGCGCTTACGGCCGCGAACATAGCGGCCCCCAAGGCACAGGTCTGCTCCGAGCGGGCTACCTGAATGGGACGGTTCATAACATCAGCCATAGTCTGCATGACAAAGGGCGACTTCTTGGCTACGCCGCCGAGTCCGATAAGTCCTTCGACCGGGATTCCCTCCTCGATGAAGCGCTCGACAATCCGGCGCGCGCCGAAGCAGGTAGCCTCTACGAGGGCCCGGAAGACCCGGGGCGCGTCGGAACCCAGGTTGAGTCCGGTGATCGCGCCCTTCAGCGCCTGGTCGGCATCGGGCGTCCGCCGGCCGTTGAACCAGTCGAGGGCCAGCACGTCGGTACTGATGGGCAGGGCCGCGGCGGCGTCGCTCAATTTAGGGATGATGGCCGAGCGGGTGTCCGCGATCAGCCGGTCGCGGGTGGCGGCGTCGATGGCATCGGACGTAGCCAATATATTCTCCAACGGCCAGGCGACCAGGCGGGCGAACCAGGCGAAGACGTCACCGAAGGCAGACTGCCCGGCCTCGAGTCCCAGCATACCCGGAATAACGGAGCCGTCAACCTGTCCGCAGATACCACGCACGCTCTGTCCCGCGGACACGGCATCCTGCGGGGCCACCAGGATATCACAGGTCGACGTTCCCATCACCTTCGATAGGTAGAAGGGCCGGATCTCGCCACCGACGGCACCCATATGGGCGTCGAAGGCCCCCACGGAAACGGGGATGCCGGCCGGGAGTCCGAGGCGTTCGGCCCAGTCGGCTGCCAGGGCACCGGCCACTTCGTCGGAGGTATAGGTTTCGGTAAAGAGGCGGTCGCGCAAGCCCGCCAGGCGGGAGTCCAGACCGGTCAGGAAGGACTCGGGCGGAAGCCCGCCCCATTCGGGGTGCCAAAGGGCCTTGTGACCCGCGGCGCAGCGGCTGCGCTTCATCTTGGCGACGTCGTCTCCACCACTCAGCAGGAAAGGTACCCAGTCGCAGTGCTCGACCCAGGAGTGAGCGGCGTCGGCCACCGCCTGGTCCTCGCGGAGTACATGCAGTAGCTTGGCCCAGAACCATTCCGAGGAGTAGATGCCGCCTTCGTATATGCTGTAATCGGTTTCGGCGGCCCGGCAGGCGCGGTTGATCTCGGCGGCCTCTTCCAGGGCGGTGTGATCCTTCCAGAGGATGAACATCGCGTTGGGGTTCTCCGCAAATTCCGGCAACAGGGCCAGGGGAGTACCCGAGGCATCCACGGCGACGGGCGTAGAGCCAGTGGTATCCACCGCCAGGGCGACAACCCGGTCGCCGGCACCGGCGGGGGCCTCGGCGAGCGCATCGCGGACCGCCCTGGTCATGCTTTCCGTATAGTCGAGCGGGTGCTGCCGAAAGCGATTATTGGCAGCATCGCAGTATGCACCCTCCTTCCAGCGGGGATAGTAGGCAACCCCGGTGGCGGCTTCTTCCCCGGTGCGGGTGTCTACCAGTAAAGCGCGGACGGAGTCCGACCCGAAGTCGATCCCGATTGTGTAGGAAGCGGAAGATTGCATGATTACGGTTTAAGCAGAAAGTCGGCGCCATTACGCTTGGCCATGGCGTAGCCTTCGGAAACAAATTGGTAGTACCAAGCCCCTTTCCGGGAATTGGTGGTGTCTTTTTCGTTGAGTCGCTGGAGGTAGTCCATCTTACGCAGCCTCCGCCGGAAATTGCCAGCGTCGATGGGCGTTCCGAAGATCGCTTCGTACAGCCACTGCAGCTGGGTAAGGGTGAATTTCTCCGGCAGCAATTCAAACCCTACGGGCTCGTGCGTCGCGCGGTGGCGCAGCCGCCGCAGCGCCGCCTTCACCATATCGGAGTGATCGAAGATGAGCGGCGGTATTTCGTTGAGGGGCACCCAGTGCGCGGCGTAGTCGGCGGAGAGCTGCGGCTGCACGTTCTCCTGGTTGATCAGGGCGTAGTACCCCACGGAGACGGTCCGCTCCCCTTCGTCGCGGTTGACCTCTCCAAAGGCCCTGAACTGCTCCAGGTAGACCTGGTCGAGCCCGGTCAGCTCCCGGAGTACGCGGGCCGCGGCGTCATCCAGCGATTCGGATTCCCGCAGAAAGCCACCCATCAGTGACCACTCGCCGCGCCGGGGTTCGAAATCACGGCGAATCAACAGGAGGTTAAGCTGGCCTTCGTAAAAACCGAAAATGATACAATCGACGGCCACGAGAACCTTCTCCTGCTTGTCATACGCCTTCATAACTACAAATGTATGTTTTAATTGTCACCAGGACAATTAGACGCGCCAATATTCCTGCCGAAAGGCAAGACAAGGCACAGCCTCAGAATACAGCCACCAATGGCGGGAATTCCGGCGCTGGCGCCCCGAATATCGGAATAATGCCGCTAGGAGGGAAGTATTGAGTCGGGGAACCTTCGTTACCCCCCCCCGGCTACTCTCCCGCAACGGCTTGCCGGACGGCCTCCATCTGGTCGTTGGGGATGGTCAGGCTCAGGGTGTAGTGCGCGATCTTCCACTGCCCCGCCGCGTCGCGGGTGGCTACTCCCGTTCCCCGGCACGCCCCCATCCAGGTATCGAGTAACTCGTCCCACCAAGCTACGTCATCGTGCGCGTCGTAAAATACGTGGCGCTCGGTGGCGGTGAAGTCCCAGGCTTTTCCGGCGGCGAAATAGGGCCCGGCAAAGGCAAGGAACTGCTCCTTGTTCCAGTGTTCCCCCGGGTCGGTGCCGATGAAGATGGCGTCGCCGGTCATCAGGTCGAAATAGGCTGCGCTGTCCGCCCGCGCCGCCGCCCGGTGCCAGGCGGTGGCCAACGCGTCGATCCGGCGGGGCACAGGGAGGGTGTCCACCTCGGTACAGCCCTCCGTGCGCCGCGTATCGACGATATTGAGAATACGCCAGGATGGGTCGGTACCGTCGCGGACCAGCTGGAACGCATTGGTTCCACAGTGGTGTACCTCTCCCTTGAGCACGAAGGTGTAGGGCGTCCAGGCGGTAGCCAGCCCGGCGTCGGTCCGCAACTGGGTATAGTGAAGTTGCTCGTCGAGGTCACCGGCCTGCGCGGCCGCGACGCCGGCGAGCCAGGCGCCGATGTCGCCCTGCTGCACCCCCTGCCCGCCGGCCGCCGTTGCGCTCACCGAGTGCAGGGTAGCGGCGGGGTGAAAGAGGGCGCCCATGCCCGTGGTATCCCCCCGCCGCATGCCGTCAAACAGGCGGGTGAGGGTCTCGGCGGGTCCGGACTGTGCGACGAGGCCCGGGGAGAGGAGAAGTAGGAAGATGAGCGGTCGAAGCATGCGGATCCGGTTGTTCTGACAAGAATACGGATTTTCCCGCGTCATCGGCCGCCCACCGGGCTCCGCGCCTAGGAAGGAATCTTCTCGGCTCCGATCTGCTTGAGGATGCCGAGCTCGTCCGAGCTGCCCCAGCGTTCTTTGAGCTTACCCTCTTCGAAGCGGCCGATCTGCAGGCCGGTTACGCTGAAGGAATTGTTTGTAGGGGCGACTCCCATGAACTCACCGCGGTGGGTACCGGACACGGTATAGGCGAAGGATACGTTGTCCGCGTCCGTCACCATGTGATCCACGTCCAGTTTCAGGTCGGGAAAGGCGTTGCGCATCATGGTGAAGAAGTCGATGAAGCCCTGGGGGCCGGGGCCCTGCATGGGGGCGGGGTCGTGGTCGGTGACATCGGCGGCTACTACGTCGCGGATCATTTCAAGCTTACCGGTATTTACGGCTTCGCCAAATTTCTTCTGGGCATCTACATTAGTCATGGTCTAATCTGTTTTATACTATGGATAGCGTTACCGGCCGCCGTTGTTCGAGCGGCCGTCCGCTGCACCGGGTTGTTAAGGCCCCCGTAAATCGCCCTACGCTCGCAGCCCGATCGTTTTCACCGGGAAGCCTACGCCCATGACCAGGAAGTACATCACCTGCCCCAACTGTCACGAAAACACCGCTTTCCGGACCTCCGCTACCGATCGGGTCGACCTGGAGCGCGACCGCGGGGAATACTTTCCGGTGGCCTGCCGCCACTGCCTGCGGCCGCGTACGGCGCACGTCAACGACGTGAACGCCGCGCCGCATCCGGCAATCACGGCCGCCGGGGGCGCGGCGGGGGTGGCCGCCATCGCCGCCCTGTGGCAACTCGGCTTCATCGCCTACGCGGCGGGGGCCCTTCCGGTGATCGTGTACCGGGCCCAGGTGTCCGCCGCGGCAACCTTCAACGGGTATAAGCTGCCGATCAGCAAGCGCTAGGATCCATACCTTGCGGGCATGACCGCCCCCTCCGCACCCCTGTCCTATACGGGCTACGCCCTGGACGACGCTACCCTCCTCAGGTTGTACGAACACCTCCTGCGGCCCCGCCTCATCGAGGAGAAGATGCTCCGGCAGCTTCGCGGCGGCGTCATCTCCAAGTGGTTCTCGGGCATCGGACAGGAAGCGATCAGCGTAGGCTGTACCCTGGCCCTGGAGCCCGACGAGTACATCTTCACGATGCACCGCAACCTGGGCGTCTTCACCAGCCGCGGGGTCGATCTGGAGCGGCTCTTCGCCCAGTGGCAGGGAAAGGCCGCCGGCTTCAGCAAGGGGCGCGACCGTAGCTTCCACTTCGGCAGTTCCGCCCACCGTATCGTAGGGATGATCAGTCACCTCGGCCCCCAGCTTGCCCTCGCCACCGGTACGGCGCTGTGGCACCGGATGCGCGGGGAACCCCGGGTCAGCCTGGCCTTCACCGGCGACGGCGGCACCAGCGAGGGCGACTTTCACGAGGCCCTCAACATCGCGGCCGTCTGGAAGCTGCCGGTCCTATTCGTCATCGAGAATAACGGCTACGGCCTTTCGACCCCCGTCAGCGAGCAGTACGCCTGCGACAGCCTGGCCGACCGCGGCGTGGGCTACGGCATGCGGTCGCTGAGCATCGACGGCAACAATATCCTGGAGGTATACACTACCCTGCGCGACCTCGCCGCCGAGCTGCGGGAACATCCCGAGCCCGTCCTGATTGAGTGCCGCACCTTCCGGGTCCGGGGCCACGAGGAGGCCAGCGGCGTGAAGTACGTCCCCCCGGAACTGATCGAGGCCTGGACCGCGCGCGACCCCGTCTCGACCTTCGCCTCCTACCTCCGGGAGCTCGGCCTGCTCGACGACGCGCGTCAGCAATCGCTGGAAACCGACATTCGCCAGGAGATCGAATCGGCCCTCGCCGCGGCGGGCGCCCTACCACCGGTGGAAGCCCGGACGGACCTGGAACTCGCCGACCGCTTTGCACCCGCGGCCCCGCCGGTAGGCGAGGGAACGGGAGAAGTAACCGACCTGCGCTTCGTAGACGCCATCAGCGACGGGCTGCGGGAAGCGATGCAGGCCTACCCGGACCTGGTGCTGATGGGACAGGACATCGCCGGATACGGGGGCGTATTCAAGATCACCGAGGGCTTCGTCGAGGCATTCGGCAGCGACCGCGTGCGCAACACCCCCCTCTGCGAAAGCGGGGTCATCGGTGCCGCCCTGGGCTACGCGCTGGCCGGCGGCAAGGCACTGGTGGAGATGCAGTTCGGCGACTTCGTCAGTTGTGGCTTCAACCAGATCGTTAACAACCTGGCCAAGCTGCACTACCGGTGGGGGCAGCACGCCGACGTGGTCGTACGCCTGCCCGTAGGCGGGGGAGTCGGTGCCGGCCCCTTCCACAGCCAGACGATGGAGAGCTGGTTCACCTCGGTAAGCGGGCTGAAGATCGTTTACCCCAGCACGCCGGCCGACGCCAAGGGCTTGCTGATCGCGGCCCTGGCCGACCCCAACCCCGTGCTCTACTTCGAGCACAAGGGGCTGTACCGCTCGCTGACGGGCCCGGTGGAGGCGGGCTTCACGCCGGTAGAGATCGGGCGGGCGCGCACCGCCCGCGCCGGCAACGCCCTGAGCATCATCACCTACGGAGCCGGCGTGCACTGGGCCCTGGAGGCCGCCGAAGCCCTGGAAGCGGACGCCGAGATCGTCGACCTGCGTACGCTGGCGCCGCTGGACTACGCCGCCATCCGCGCCACCGTCGCACGCACCAGCCGCGTGCTGGTCGTGCACGAAGCATCACTAACCGGTGGCTTCGGGGGGGAACTGGCCGCCTGGATCGGCGAGCACTGCTTCGAGCTGCTCGACGCCCCCGTGCGCCGGGTGGCCAGCCTCGACACGCCCGTACCCTTCGCGGGGGCGCTGGAGACCAACTACCTGCCGCGGGAGCGGCTGGCGGAGGCCATTCGGTCGCTGCTGGCGTACTGACCGGCGATCCGCAGCGCGGAGTTGTCGCCTACCCACTACCTTCGCCGCCACAATACGACTGCTACCTATGAAGTTTGCTAAAATCATCGCCGTCTCCGGTCTTCCCGGCCTCTACAACGTTGTCACCGAACGCAAGGGCGGCATTATCGTAGAGCACCTGGCCACGGAAAAGCGGCACTTTGCTCCGGCCCGCAAGCACCAATTCGCCCCGCTGGAGAGTATGGCGGTGTACACCGAGGACGGTGATGCGGAACCCCTGCGCAAGGTCTTCGGCCGGATGCAGGAACAGCAGGAGGACAATCCCGCCCCCGCCGCCAGCGCCCCCAACGAGCAACTCTTCGACTACCTGGAAGACGTGCTGCCTACCTACGACAAGGACCGCGTACACGCCAGCGACATCAAGCGCCTGCTGAAGTGGTACCACTTCCTGCTGGAGAACAAACTCTTCGAAGGGCTGGACGAGGAGGAATAACCCCCGCCCCCTTAGCGTTAGTCAAACCGGAAAAGCTGAAAGCGGTCGATCGTCCGCTGGAGCTCGGAGGCCAGGTTCCCGTTCGCGTTGAACCCCAGTTCCTGCATCCCTGCGGCCCACCGGTGGTAGTCGCGCGGACCGAACTGCGCCAACTGGGCGTAGGGGCCGCTGCTGAGGTATAGGCTGAAATCCCGGAAAGAGGTCCAGGCCGTCTCGTAACTCCGTATACAGTCGCCGGCCGCGCGGCCCGTGGGTCCGGCCCAGTCGCTACCGCAGCCCAGGCCGAAGTAATTGTTGGCTTCCCGCGCGCCGGCCGCCTGCCCGGCCCGGCTGTACAGCAGACCGGTAGCCAGCGTAATGCTCACCGGGATACCGAACTTCTCCTGCTCGGCCTCGGCCACGTGCCGGAACCGGGTAACGAAAGCGTCGACCTCCCCCGACGACCGAAGGGAAAGTTCCTCGAACCGATCGGGAGTGGCCGAACCGAAAAAATTGAACCGGGAGAAAAACCCGCCCGCCTCGGCCACCGACGGCCGCGATTCCGACATCAGCAGTGGCTCCTCGGTGTCGACCACTGGCGCGGGCGCCAGACCGTCGGGATTAGCAGCGGGCAAGGCGTCCGGCCCCGGATGGCCCAGACGGACGTTGAAATCGATCTGCTTCTGGGAGAAGAGCAGGAGGGCACAGCCGATCAGGCCAATACGGAGCCAGTGCCGGCCGGCGAAGGCCGTCAGGCGGGTGAGTAAAACTTTCATTTTTTGCAACCTTTATTCGAAACGTATGCTGCAAAGTTAGTTGGTCCACTCGTTTAAAACAAATTGTTTGTTTAGTTTTTTTCTTCAAACGCCGTGGCGCGTAATTCCCGGGCCGTGGGCCCGACACTGAGGAACCCCTTCGGCCCGGCCAGTATACGCTGCGCGGCCGAAAGCGTCTCCGGCAGCGGCCCTACCGGTGCGACCTGCCGCAGTTCCGGGCTCCACAGCCACGTTTCCCGATCGGGGCCGATCCCCAGTAGCCGTGGGGCGTTCCAGGAGAGTCGCGCGGTTGGCGGCACGGCCACCCAATGCCGGAATTGACCGTAATTGGTGAATACGGCCAGCCGGCCCTCCCCGGCGAAGTAGAGCATGACGGCGTTGCGGTCTACGAAAATGGCATCGGGCGCCGACGCCAGCCCGAGCTCCAGCCGCAAATTGTTGGTTTGTTGGTTTATGCGGCCCTCCGCGTCGAGACGCACGAGCCGGTAGTTCCAGCTATCGAACACCCACATCCCGTCGTCGTAGCTCCGGGCGATGGCCCCCGGCTGCTGCAGGAGTTCGTTGGCGAACAGATCGATGCGGTCCAGCTCGCTCAGCGTACGGTCCAGCACGACCACGGTGCCGTACTCGCGGTAGTACACCAGGATCTGGAAGGGGTTGGTGACGTCGATGTAGTCGGGGCTGCCCAGGCTGCTGTCGTACCAACTGTAGTCCGTATCGCCCAGCCGGTTGGCGGTGACGAAGCGGTCGTCGGCAAGGAGGTAATAGGGTTTGCCGACGGGGTCCAGGAAGAAGTCGACCACCTGGGCCGGCAGCCGGGAGCCGGGCCACGCGAGCAGCAAAAGGAGTATCCAGCGCACGATCATACGTCAATAACGCGCTTTCTGTCGGTTATGGCGTCCTCCGGTGCCGCTCCGCCGGCTTACCTTCGTCGCCGACGCTCCCTTTCCCCATGTTTGCCACCGCCCGCCTCTTCCTGCTTGTCCTGCTGCCGTGCTTCCTGTCCGCCCAGGCCGACACCCTGGTACTCGGTGACACAACCGATTACCGCCGGCTGCAGCTGGGCGTCACCGGCGGACCGAGCTTTCACGAGGTGGATTTCACGCCCGGCGTCACCAAGGTCACGTATGAGGGCTACAACTACGGCGTAGCCCTGCGCTACTTCGACAAGCAACTGGTCGGCTTCCAGGCCGAGGTCACCTACAACCACACCGGCTGGCGGGAAGATTTCGGCGACGCCGGTATCTACGAGCGGCAGACCGACTACGCCGAAGTGCTCATCCTCACCCAGTTCAGCGTAGGCCGCGGTGCGGTACAGCCGATGTTGCAGGCCGGTCCCTATATAGCGGTCCCCCTCTCCGAACAGGAAACCCTGCCCCCCGGCTACGACCCCGAGCTCCAGCCCTTTAACACCTACTACGGCCGCCCCCTCCCCTTTCGTATCAATTACGGACTGCTCGCCGGCCTGGGCCTCAACGTAGAGCTCGGCCCCCTGACCGTTCAGCTCGACGGGCGCTACCGCCAGGGCTTCAGCAACCTCATCCGGCCGGGGGAGAGCCAGGCCGCCACGAGCATCCGCCGCGGCTACGGGGGCCACGTCTCCCTGTTTTACGCCCTGTGAAAAACGAACCGGCGGGGGGCGGGTACGCTTATACCTGCATAACCTACCTCACGACACGTGCCCATCATCCAAGACAACCCCTACGAAAGCCTCAGCTACGCCATTGAAGACCTCAAGGGTAAGGGCTACACCGCCGATTTCAACCAGAAGGAGGAATACCTCGAGTGTAAAGACAATCAGCAGCACTATTCCCCCGAAGACTTCACCATCACCCACGCATACCGCTTCGAAGGCATGAGCAGCGCGGGCGACAACTCCGTCCTCTACGGCATCGAAGCCGGCGACGGCACCAAGGGCCTGCTCGTGGACGCTTACGGCGCCTACGCCGACAGCCTCTCCGAGGACATGATCGAGAAATTCCGGGTGGAGTACGAGGACCCTGACGAAGTTTAATAGTACCGTGGTACCGTAATCGAGTAGTACCGTAGTTACCGGCATTCTACCCTGCCTCGCGGTGCTGCCTTACTCCGCAATTCTTAAGCGCGGCGGTGCGCGGGTGCCATGGTTCTTTTGTCCGGCAAGGCATTGGGTATCTCCTCCTACCGGACGCTTGGTGGCCGGAGCTTACTTCCTGCCCAGGACTATTCGCTTACCGGATCGGCAAGCTGCCGTGATAATTTGCTACCGCACTCCCTCCTATGACTTTATTTTGGCACCGCAGAGACCTACGCATCAGTGACAACGCGGGCCTCTACTATGCCCTGAAGCAGGGAGGTCCGGTGCAGCCGGTATTCATCTTCGACGCCGCGATCCTGGGGAAGCTTCCCTCGCGGGCCGACGCGCGGGTGGAGTTTATCCAGCGCAACGTGGCCGAACTCGACGCGGCCTACCGTACGCACGGCAGTTGTCTGCTCACTTACTATGGTGATCCGGTGGCTATCTGGAAGAGCCTGCGGGACGAGTTCCGCCCCACCGCGGTGTTTACCAACCGCGACTACGAGCCCTACGCCCGGACGCGCGACGACGCCGTCCGGGAGATCCTGGAAGAGCAGGATATTCCCCTCCACGACCATAAGGACCACGTCATCTTCGAAAGCGATGAGATCCAAAAGAAGGCCGGGGGGCCCTATACCGTGTATACGCCCTACATGCGTACCTGGCGCAGCACCCTTGATGCCCGCCTCTCCACCCACGACGGCAAGCCGGTCAGTTTTTACCTCAAGCCCTACCCTACCGAGTCCTACGCCGGCCGGCTCCGGCAGGTAGCCGATCCGCCCCCGGTCGTTCGGCTGGAAGACATGGGGTTTGAGGCCACCGACGTACCGCTTCCTCCGCCCGCCGCCCCGCTCCCCGTCCTGGAGCAGTACGACCGACAGCGCGATTATCCGGCCACGGAGGGCACCACCCGCTGGGGCGTACACCTGCGCCACGGGACGGTAAGCGTGCGCGAAAAGGCCCGCCGGGCCCTGGCCACCAACGCTACCCTGCTCAACGAACTGATCTGGCGCGACTTCTACTCCAACATCCTGCAGTCGTTCCCCCACGTGGCGCACCGCAGCTACCGCCCGGCGTACGATACGATCCCCTGGATCAACGACGAGCAGCAGTTCGAACGATGGTGCGCGGGTGAGACGGGCGTGCCCATAGTCGACGCCGGCATGCGGCAGCTCAACGCCACCGGGTTCATGCACAACCGCGTGCGCATGATCGTAGCCAGCTACCTGACCAAGCATCTGCTCATCGACTGGCGCTGGGGCGAAAGCTACTTCGCCGACAAGTTGCTCGACTACGAATTGGCCAGCAACAACGGCGGCTGGCAGTGGGCCGCCGGTAGCGGGGTGGATGCTCAGCCCTATTTCCGTATATTTAATTTCGAGAGCCAGCAGCGGAAGTTCGATCCCGAGTACCGCTACGTCCGTCGCTGGGTCCCCGAGTACGGCACATCCGGATACCCCGATAAGCCACTCGTCGAACACAAGTTCGGCCGCGATCGGGCGTTAGCTACCTATAAAACGGCCCTGGTGGCGGCAAGAGCGGGCTCGGTGGCCCTCTAAATGGGGTTATCATGGGGTTGGGCAACTGCCACCTTAGTATATATTTTCGCGTTTTTAACTACCCGGCTAATGAGATTTCTCCTGACCTACGCCACGTTGGCGCTTGCAATGCTTTTAAGTACAGCAAGTTACGGTCAGAAACGGCTGAATCTTTTTACCGAGTGTGACTGCAACCGGACGCTGCTCAAACAGGAACTCGACTACGTCAACCACACGATCGACCCCGTCAGCGCCCAGGTCAACCTCTTCATCGTCACCAATTACCTCAGCAATGGTGGCCGCGTCTACGACCTGCAGTTCAAGGGGCAGCAGGAACTGGCCGGCAACAGCCTGAACTTCAAGGTGTCCACCACCGCCGTCATGACCGGCCTGGAGCGCGACGAGTACCTCAACAAGCGCATCGAACTCGGACTGGCCGGCTTCCTGGCCGGCACCGACTACGCCAACCTCGTGGACATTACCGCCCAGGCACCCCCCGAACCGGAACCGACGGATACCCCGGAAGACGAAGACTCCGGAGACAACTGGAACAACTGGATCTTCGAAACCAGCGCCAGCTTCAGCGCCAATACCGAAAGCCAGCGTAGCAAGAGCGAGTTTCGACTAGGCTTCGACGCCGACCGCACCACCCCCGACTGGCGACTGAGCTTCAGCCCGAATTTCTTCTACCGGGTAGAAAATATCACCCAGTCGGACGGCAAGGAAGTAACCTCCGTACGGCGCGACCAGTGGTTCAACGGCCGCGTGGTCAAGAGTATCGGCAACCACTGGTCGGTGGGCTTCTTCCCCGGCGCCAATTCCTCCACCTACAGCAACATCGATCTCGGCATCTCCATACTGCCGGCCATCGAATACAATATCTACGACTACAACCAGGTCCCGTTCAAGGAATTTACCATCGCCTACCGGCTGGGCTGGGTATACAACCGATACACCGAACAGACGATCTTTTTGAAGACGGAGGAAAGCCTGGCCCGGCAGAGCCTCGACGTGAACCTGCGCCTCCGGCAACGGTGGGGGTCGGTCTTCGCGGGGATCTCGGCGGGCAACTACCTGAACGACCTTTCGAAGAACCGCCTGTCGCTCGACGCCCGCGCCGACGTGCGCCTGATCAAGGGCCTGTCCTTTCGCGTCAGCGGCGGCTACAACATCATCAACGACCAGATCAGCCTGCCCGCCGGTGAGATCAGCGACACTGACCTGCTCCTAGGACAAGTCCAACTGGCAACCAACTATAGTGCCGACGTCAGCTTCGGGTTCAGTTACACCTTCGGCTCGCTCTACAACAACGTGATCAATACCCGCCTCTAGCGCGGTTTACGAGAAGTTCACCGCACCCGCGAACTCCCGCCGGAACGTATCGAACTGCTTGCGGGACGTGAGGAAGCGCAGGTTGCGCCCGAAGGTACCGGGTCCGCGCAGGCGTACCGTAGCCAGCTTGAAGAAGAGAAAGCGATTCTCGGTGATTTCCTCCACGTCCTCCACGAGGTGGTAGCGGGCGGTGCGGAAGTAGTTGCTGACGTAGAGGTATTCTCCGTTGGTTTCCACCCGCTTCAGTGGCCACAGGGCCAGCCAGAAGGTACCCACCCCCATCAGCAGGAGAAACACTACGCCGTACCGCAACGACTGCAGCGGTATGCCGCCGAAGTAGTGCTCCGGCGCGAACCAGGCTACCAGGGTGACCCCGACCATGATGGTGGTCCAGAACACCGGCAGGAACAACTTGAGAAACAGCGTGAGGTTGGAGGAAAGTCGGAGCAAGGGTAACGGTTTCGGGCCGCAAAGGTACGGGTAGGCACCGGTACGGGGGGCCGCTCAACTCACTTACGTACGTAATAGTACAGTAATAGCAGTACGACGCCGGCCGTGATGGCCACGTCCGCCACGTTGAAGATGGGCCGGAAAAACAGAAAGGACTGCCCGCCCACCAGGGGGAAGCCGTCCGGGTACACCCCGTACACCAGGGGAAAGTAGAGCATATCTACCACCCGCCCGTAAAAGAGCGACTCGTAGCCGCCCTCGGCCGGCAGAAAGGTCGCGGCCCCACCGTGCGGGCTCGAGGCCGAAAAGAGTACGCCGTAGAATACGCTATCGATGATGTTGCCCAGGGCACCGGCCTCGATGCAGGCAAAGGCTGCCAACAGCAGCCGGGGGGCCTGCTGCCGGATCAGGCTGGCGAGGTAGTAGCCCAGCAGCAGGACGGCCAGGATGCGGAACACGGTAAGCCCCAGTTTTCCCAGGCGGCCGCCCAGGCTGAGGCCGAAGGCCATACCGTTGTTCTCTACGAAATGGATGAGGGCCCGGTCGCTGCCGAGGATTCCGAACTCCTCGCCGTAGGACATATTGGTCTTGACCCAGACTTTAAGGGCCTGGTCGAGCAGTAGCACCGCAAGGATGATGAGGAATACGAGGGCCTTACGGTTCATGACCCCGTAAAGCTACCTATTTTGCTTGGCGTGGATGCTGAGCGTGGTGTGGGGTACGATCCGCAGGCGGTCGGCGCTGATCAGCTCACCGGTCATGCGGCAGATGCCGTAAACCTTGTTCTGGATGCGCAGCAGGGCGTTCTCCAGGTGCTGGATGAGCTGCTGCTGCCGGTTGGCGAGGCGGTGAAGCTCTTCGTTGGCGCTGGTACTGGTGCCGTCGTCGAGTCCGCGGAGCTTGCTGTCATCGCTGTTGGCCTGCTCGGTGAGCTGGTCCAGGTAGAACTGCAGTTGCTTACGGGCGTCGGCCAGTTTAGCATCGATGATGAGCTTGAATTCAGCGAGCTCTTGGTCGCTGTAACGGGTTTGGATTTGTGCTTGCATGAGTATCCGAGAGTAAGAGTGCGATGTGTGAATGATGTATCCGAGCAAAGGCAAAACGCAATACGCCCACAAATATACCGCTAAATCGATATACCCCTCAATCTTCGCTGTTAAATTATCCGTAACGAACATAATGTGGGGGCACCGTTCGGGAGCTTATATTTCCTTCTGCTCGGCCGCGCAACCTTTCTTTCCCGCCCCGCTTTAGTGGATAGATTCTTCACCCGCTTACGCCCTAATTCCCTCCCGTGACCCCCCGCCGCCTCGAGTACACCACGGTCGTTCCCCGCCCCCTGCCGGAGGTGTGGGACTTCTTCAGCCGCCCCGAAAACTTGGAAAAGCTTACCCCGCCCGACGTTCGTTTCGACATCCGCTCGCCCGTCTCCGGCGTGGAGATGTACGCGGGCATGATTGTCCAGTACCGCGTGACCCCCTTCCCGGGCTTCACCACGGACTGGGTCACCGAGATCACTCACATCTCCCCCCATACCTACTTCATTGACGACCAACGCGTTGGCCCCTTCGCGCTCTGGCACCACCAGCACCACTTCCGCGCCCTCTCCGACCAGCGTACGGAAATGCACGACATTCTCCACTACCAGGCTCCCCTCGGCCCCCTCGGCAGCATCGCCCATCGCCTTTTTGTGAAGCGGCAGGTAGAGGGGATCTTCTTGGCTCGGGAGGAGGCTATTGCTCGGATTTTTGGTGTGTAGTCTTGTAGTACTGTAGTCGGGTAGATAGCTTGTAGCATGTAGTTTGTAGGCTACCTACTCCTATCAGCGAGCGCAGCGAGCGGGACTACTCCACGTATTCTTTCCGCTTGATCAGCAGCACCCACTCCCCTTCCTCGACCCGGTAGCCGTAGTCGTAGCAAAAATGGTAGAGGATGCCGCTCCGCGAGGTGTACTCATTGGTGAAATAGCGGAACTTGAAGCCCCGGTCGATCATGCGGTCGCGGCGCACGTTGGCCTTTCCGTCCGGGTTGAGCTCGGCCAGGACGTTGCGGTTGTGGCGCAGGATGTTGTTGATGGAGCGCTGAAAGGCTTGCTCTTCGGCCCGGGCGCGGTTGTGGTGGCCGGCCCGGCACGGCGCGGAACAGAATTTCTTATCGGACCGCCCGGTGAATTCTTCCCCGCACTCTGGACAGATACGCTTCATTCCGGCAAAGTAAGAAATTGCGCATCGTTGACCAGCAGGTAGTTGCCACCCGTGTCGTACAGTCGGGGGGCGGGGAACGCGGGTGCAAAGATCTCCTCGTAGTAGCGGCGGGCCGCGGTTCGGTCCGGAATGCTTGACGCCAGGCGGTTGTAGATCAGGGCGCCGCCCGGGAGCAGGCGTTCCTGTAGCAGCTCCACGAATCCCCGCACGTCCAGGTGGCCCGGCACGACCGCATCCTGGAACACGTCCACGCAGATCAGGTCGTACTGCCGCGCATCGACTTCCAGGAAGGCCACGGCGTCGGCCTCCACTACTTCCACCGGGGAGGCCAGGGCGGGCAGGCTGTAGTCGCTAGCCAGCTCGATGATGACCGGGTCGATCTCCACGGTCACGTAGGAATAGCTCAGGCCCACGTGCTTCTCCAGCAGCTCCGGTATGCTGCCCAGGCCCAGCCCCAACACGAGCACGGAGGCCCGCTCCGGCAGCCGGTCGAAATCGAAGACCTCGAAAATTTTCCGGAAATTGAGGTAGTAGTCTCCGAAGCTGTAGATCGCATCTTCCGCCACCAGTTGCAGGCGGCCGTGCACCAGGCACACCTCCAGGTAAGCGTTGTAGTCGGAGGCCGTGACCTCGAGCGACTGCTCCCACAGGTAGCTGAGCCAGTACCGGTAACGGGGAATGGTAGAAGGACGCGACATCGGGGCAAAAATACCAACACCGTCGCCGTTGACAACCAAAACTTCCGCCGTGAACTACCTTTGGGCGCTCAACCGCAGCCTATCCGCCGCGTTAATCCACGAAAGTCCGCCTACGTATGAGTATCGTCGAAATGAAAGTCCCGGTCATCGGGGAATCCGTCACCGAAGTCACCCTCTCCGAATGGCTGAAGGGAGACGGTGACTTCGTCGAGCTCGACGAACCCATCTGTGAGTTCGAGTCGGACAAGGCCACCCTGGAATTTCCCGCCGAGGCTTCCGGCAAGCTTATCTACGTGGCCAGCGAGGGCGATGACCTGAAGATCGGCGCCCTGGTCGCCAAGATCGACACCAGCGTCTCCGAGGAAGCGGACGACGCCCCGGCCGAGCCCAAAACGGAAGCCCCCGCAGCCGAAGCCCCGGCCGAAAAGCCCGCCGCGTCCGCGGCCCCCGCCGACGCGACCTACGCCACCGGCACCCCGAGCCCGGCCGCCGGCAAGATCCTCCGCGAAAAGGACATCGACCCCTCCACCGTGAACGGTTCCGGCCGCGACGGACGCATCACGAAAGAGGATGCCCAGTCCGCTACCAAGTCCGCCCCGGCTAAAGAAACTTCCCCCGCACCCGCGGCCCCGCCCAGCGCGGCGACCAAGGTGACCGGCACCAGTGACAAAACGGCCGCCTCTTCGGCCGGACAGGCCAGCTTCTCCCGCGCGACCCGCAACGAGAAGATGAGCCGCATGCGCCGCACCATCGCCAGCCGGCTGGTGAGCGCCAAGAACGAAACGGCGATGCTCACGACCTTCAACGAGGTCGACCTGAGCGCCGTAATGGACCTGCGCAAGCGCGTCCAGGAGAAGTTCGTCGAGAAATTCGGTGTCAAGCTCGGCTTCATGTCCCTCTTCGCCAAGGCCTGCGCCCAGGTGCTGATGGAGATGCCCGACGTGAACGCCCAAATCAGCGACGACGAAAAGGAGCTTACCTATCACGACTACGTAGACATCAGCTTCGCCGTATCGACGCCCACCGGGCTCGTCGTTCCCCCCATCCATAATATCGAGTCGCTGTCGTTCGCCGACATCGAGAAGAAGCTCAAGGAACTGGCCGCCAAGGCCCGCGACAACAAGCTGAGCATCGAAGAGATGACCGGCGGCACCTTCACGATCACCAACGGGGGCGTCTTCGGCAGCATGATGAGTACGCCCATCATCAACAAGCCGCAGTCGGCCATCCTGGGTATGCACAACATCATCGAACGGCCCGTGGCGGTCAACGGTGAGGTGGTCGTGCGGCCCATGATGTACATCGCCCTGAGCTACGATCACCGCGTCATCGACGGCAGCAGCTCCGTAACCTTCCTGGTGAAGGTCAAGGAGCTGCTGGAGAATCCGACGCTGCTGCTGATGGGTATCTAGTAGATTTCGATATCGCCGTAGGAGGTAGCGATGGTAATCGTGCCGCTGCCACTACCCGCCCGTTTGCCCTTCACGAATTCCGTCATGCCGTCCTTGCCGGTATTCCGTGAGGTCATGCGGTCGGTGGGGATGTCGATGTCGCCGTAGCGGGCGCTCAGGTCTACGGTATAGCCGGCGTCCGCGTCGACGCCGATCTGGACGTCGGAGTAGGATACCTCCACGTTCACCCGCTGGAAGCCGGCGGCCAGGCGGTCCACTTCCAGGTCGCCGTAATTGCCCCGGACTTCGAGGACGCGCAGTACGGTTCCCAGGTTAAAGTCCGTGTAGCTGCCCGAGAGGTAAGCCTCGCCGACTTCGCCGACGCTCAGGTCGTTGTAGTTTCCTTCCAGGCGGACCGAGGTGGCCTTTTCCACCTCCACCTCCTCGTAGCCCACGTCGAGGCGCAGGTCTCCGACGGCGCCAAACCGCACGTCGCTGTAGCGGCCGTCGTAGCTCATGTTGCCGGCGTTGCGCACCGTACCCTCGCTGTAGCGGAACTTCACCGTGCTCTCGTTGCCCAACCGCTCAATGCGGGCGGAGCCGTAGCTGATGTCTACTTCGCTGCGGGCGTCGAGGCGGCCGGCAACCAGGTCGCCGTAGCCTACGTCAAGCCGGGTGGTTCCCGACAGGTTGGGGAGCTCTACGTCGCAGTAGCGGGCATCGACCTGCAGCTTCACGGTAGCGGGCATATTGACGGTGTAGTAAACCTTGAAGTCATTGACGTCGTCGCTGGAGAGGATATAGGTCCACCAGCTGCCGCGCTTGCGGGTCGATTCTATGGAGGTTACCCCCGAAACCCGGTCGCCGCCGCCGGTCAGCGATACGTTCACCCGCTTCAGCACGTCCTGGAACTCGGACTCGCTGCCGGCCTCAACGCGAATAAGCACGTCGATCCTTACCCGGGGCTGGTTCCAGGTGTTGACCTTGATCTCGCCGTAGCGATTGTCGAGCTGGACACTGCCGTTTGCGGAAATGGCGAAGGTCTCGGACAGTTTCTTCTCGTAGATACCGGTCGGATCCGCGTTGGCGGTAACGGTAGCGGAGAAAAGCAGGAAAAGGAGAGTAGAAAGATATATAGCGTTAGATTTCATTGTCGTCGGAATTGGCTGGGACCTGGCCGGTCCCGGTAGGGTTGGGGTTGGGGAAGTGCTGCTGGATCCTGAGCAGGATGTCGAGCTTGGTCCGGTAGGTCGAGATGAGCTGGTTGACCAGCACGTGGCGTTGGGAGGCCGGAACCTTGAGTAATTCGCTGCGGATTTCCCGGGTGGCATCGTCGATCTTTGCGAGATCCCTGCGCAGCTGGGGATCGTCGTTTACCTGGGTCACCTTGGTGAGCTCACTGGCGATCCGTTGCCGGTAGAACCGTTCGGCCTCGGCGAGTTCGGGGTTCATTCGTTCGAGCTGAGCGATGGCCTGCTCCTCCCGGCCGGCGCGGAATCCGGCGCGGTTGCCGGAGGTGTAGGCGACGAACAGGAGCAGGAAGGTGGCCGCCACGCCCATGAGGTAGCCGAGGATGCGCCGGCGGGAACGCCGCAGGGGCTTCACGGTGCCGCGAGCGGGCCCTAGGAGCTCGTGGGCCAGCCGCGGCGGCGGGGTGGCAGTGTCGAAGGCCTCGCGGTGCTTGACAATGAATTCGGCCAGGGGGTCGGCGTCGTCCGCCTCCGTGTCGGGCAGGGTGGATTCGATGCGATCCCAGAGGGCGTCGGGGGGGGTGTCCCCGTCAAATTCCTCGCGGTGATCGCGCAGGTACTGTTCGAGCTTATCGGGGTTCATGACGGTTTATTTTCGGTTAAAATCTGGGCCAGGCGCTTGCGTGCCCGGCTGTACTGTGATTTGCTCGTGCCGCTGCTGATGCCCAGTATCTCCGCGATCTCCTCGTGGTCGTATCCCTCAAAGAGGTAGAGCGTGAGCACCACGCGATAGCCTTCGCTGAGCTGGTGGACGGCCTGCTTGATGCGGGCCACGGTGTAGGGCTGCTCGTCGGCGGGGGCGGCAGTATCCTCGTCCGCCGCCGCGTCGTGGCGGGCGGGGTCCAGGTCGGTGGTCAGCAGCCGCCGTTTCTTCAGGTGATCGATACAGCGGTTGACGACCACACGCTTGATCCAGGCGCTGATGGACGCTTCGAAATTGAAGGTATCGATCTTGGAAAAGATGTGGACGAACGCGACTTGCAAGACGTCTTCGGCGTCGTGACTGTGCCTGAGCATTCTCAGGCAAAGGTTATACATCGGCTTGGCGTAGTGGCCGTACAGGGCGCGTTGCGCCGTACGGTCCTTACGCTGGCATCCGAGTACGATCTCGCGGTGAGTATCGCGGTAATCGGCAGCGGTGGTCATAGTCTTCAGGCTTGGGTGAGCTCCCACGGTTAGTGTTCATTTACTGATAAGGACGAGTCAACCTACTAAGGGTTGCACCCGTACCCGACAATAAACGGGGTCACCCAAAGTGACCTTTCGACCCGGTCACCGTCAGGAACACACCCCGGTCCAGGGGGCGGGAACGTACACTAGAATTCGTTCATCGTCAATAACCGGGTGTTTACGTCCCAATCGGTTACTCTGCCACGGAAAACGTGAACAATTGTCAACGAAATTGACATAAGAAAGCAACCACAACGAATTAAATATTAAGAATATGCGCAACTCACTACTTTTCCTAACCCTGCTCCTGATGGCAAGTGCCGCTCAGGCGCAAGTCAGGGGCGTAAGCTACACGATAGCTCCGTCAGCAAGTTACAACTGGTTCGGCAGCGACTCCGGACTGGACGACGCCTTTATGTTCGGCGGACGTCTCGGCTTTGGCTTCGGGGAGTTCGTGGAGCTCCGCGCCACGTACCTGCAGACGATCGATCAGCAGACCAACTTTGCCGGCCTGGGTATCGACATTGATTCCACCTTTGCCAACCAGGGCGTCGACTTGCGTCGGTACGGTGCCGAACTGAAACTTAACGTCGGTCGCGGTACCCTCCTCCCGTATTTGTTGCTGGGCGGTGGTATACAGGATACCCAGCGCGAAGGTCTCGAGCGGGCGGAAAACATCTTCGGTACGGTCGGTTTCGGCCTGACCCTCAGTGCCGCCGACCGCTACACTTTCGGCGTGGAAGGCAAGTACATCGCGTACTCCGGCAATACCGTCCGCAACCTCTTCGACGAGGTGGAACGGCAGGCCAACAACCTCGACCTGGATAACTTCAGCGCCGACCAGATCGGTACCTACAGCGTAGCCGCTAACCTCCAGTTCTACCTTGGCGGACGGCGTCCCGGCCAGCTGAGCGACATCGACCAGAAGTACCTGGAAAACTTCCAGGGTGGCCTTACCGGTCTGTCCCTCCCCATCGAGGTAGGGCTGGCCCAGGTGGACTGGGATAACTCCCTTCCCTACCGCGACGCTTACTTCGCGGGCGGTACTGCCGGCTTCAGCTTTGGGCCCCTTATCAGCCTCCGTGGATTCTACTACCAGGGCATGACCGACGACGAGATCAACTTCGATTTCGACGATATCGCCCTGTACGGAGGTGATTTCCGCTTTAACCTTAGCCAGGCCTCTTCCGGCATCGTTCCCTACCTCAGCGTGGGTGGTGGCTACATCGACCTGGCTTCCGGCTACAACGACGACCGGGAGGAAGGCGACCCCATCGCTTCCAGCCAGGGTTTCGCCTCGGGTGGAGGTGGAATCAACCTCAAGTTCGGCGAGCGCGTCAAGCTTAACGGCGGTGTTCGCTTCATGCTCACCAGTGGTTCCGATCTGGAAGACCTGAACAGCACCGAGCAGCTTACCACCAGTACCATGTACAACGCCGGCCTCGGCTTTACCCTGGGTGGCAACAACCGCAACAACCCCGACGTGGTCCGTCAGTCGACCCTGGAAGATCGCCTCAAGGATCAGCAGAACGAGTTCGACCGCCGCGCCGACAGCATCCGCACCGAGAACCAGCTCGAGCTAGCCGAACTGCGTAACCGCTACCAGGACACCATCGCCCGCCTCGACCAGGAACTCATCGACGCGCTTGACGCCGGTGACGTGGAAACCGCGGCCGAGATCAAGGAGGAGCAGGCAGAAGCCCGCGCGATCGTTGACGAAGTGACCTCCCGCCAGAATGAACTGGCCGTACGCGGCACCCAGGAAGATTTCAACCGCAAGCAGGTAGAACGTGCCGAGATCGACGCCGCCCTCGGCCGTCAGCCCCGGCAGGTAACCCCCATGCAGTCGGGTGTATCGCCCAGTGGTGACGAGAGCATGATCGTACTCCGCTCCGAGCAGATAGACCGCCTGATCGACGCCGTCGGCAATCGCAGTGGCAACACCGGATCCTCTCCCGACCTGCGCAGCGAGCAGATCTCCGAGATCAACCGCCGCATCGAACGGATGGAAGACCGCCTCTACTACGGACAGTCCAACCCCAACATGCGCAGCAACGCGAGCAACATGTCGGAGGAAGACCGCCTGCGCCAACTCGAGCAGCGCATCGAATCCCTGCAGAACAATGGCTCCGCTAACCAGCGCACCGGCAACAATACCAACGACGATGCGCAACAGCGGATCAATGAACTGGAACGCCAGCTTCGGCAGCGCGAGCAGAACGGATCGTACGACAACACCTCGGGTACCTCCGAGGAGCGGATCAACGAACTGGAGCGGCGCCTGATCGACCGAATCGACAACGTTCGTGACAACAACACCAGCGAGAACCGCCAGGATATGCTCCGCGACATGACCGACTACCAGAGCGAGATGATGCGGGAAATCCGTGATCTCCAGAGCGAACTCGACGATGCCAACCGCGAAGTGGCCCGCCTGCGCCTGGCCGAAAGCGAGGCCAACAGCCGCCTGGACCTCGAACGCGACCGGCTGCGCGCCGAGCGCCGGGAGGCCCGCCGGGAAGCCAACGCCGAGACGGTAACGTACACGGACTCGATGGGTAACGTGATCAGCCGCCCCGGCACCGTGAGCCTGGAAGACATCAGCGTCAATACCGGCGGTGTCTACCTCGCCGACGATAACACCGAAGGCTTCTTCTCCAACTTCACGTACACCGGTATGTCGGGTACCGCCGGCTTCAACTTCGGCGACGCCACAGGTCTCGGACTGGGCCTGCGCTGGCACTACAAACTCGGCCCCGACCAGCGCGCCGAGTTCATGCCCGAAGCCTACTTCGGCATCGGCAGCCCCACTACCTTCGGTATCTTCGGTAACCTGGTGTATCCCATCATTACCGAGCGTTCCGAGTCTACCGGCCTGATTCCCTACGCTGGTATCGGTATCGGTGCCCTGCAGATCAAGGACAGCGAAAACAGCGACCAGCTGAACTTCCGTCCCGCCATCAACCTGCTGATCGGTTCCTACCTGCCCGTCGGCAACGGCCGGGTCTTTGTAGACTTCTCGACCCGAAATTTCTTCAGCGTCAACCAGCTTACGGGCGGTTACCGCTTCAACTTCTAGTACGACTATCTAACTACCGTAATTTGAGATCCCCCGTAGGCCTGGTGCTTGCGGGGGATTTTCTTTGGGGGGGTGGTGTGGTTGCGGGTTTTGGGTTGCGGGTTACGGGATTGGTGGGGGATGGTTGCGGGCACTGGATTTGGGTGCTGGGTGCTGGTTAGCGGAGGTCATCGGATGCGAGCCGAGCAAAGCAAGGCCTCATCCGATGCCCGAAGCGGCGTTACGGGTTGGGAGTTAGCGGAGGTCATCGGATGCGAGCCGAGCAAAGCAAGGCCTCATCCGATGCCCGAAGCGGCGTTACGGGTTGGGAGTTAGCGGAGGTCATCGGATGCGAGCCGAGCAAAGCGAGGCCTCATCCGATGACCGAAGTGGGGGTGAGGGTTGTCGGGTTGCGGGTTAGCGGAGGTCATCGGATGCGAGCCGAGCGAAGTAAGGCCTCATCCGATGCTCGGAGCGGGGGTGAGGGTTGTCGGGTTGTCGGGTTACGGGTTAGCAAAGGTCACCGAAGGCGAGCCGAGCAAAGCAAGGCCTCATCCGATGCCCGGAGTAACTGGACGATCCCCTCGCCGCGGATCGACCGGCAGGCACTGCCAACAACCGTAATGGGCGAACGCGTAAGCAAGTCCGCACCGACTTGGGCCCGGTCCAGCTGACCGCTAGCCGGGAACTGGCCGAGACCTACGGCGCCCGCTGCACCGGTCACTGTACGACGTAGTTACCCTCGGCATATTTTACAAAGAACGACTAACTAAAAACCCAGCCACCGTTCATTAACACTGCCCATTGCATAAGCCCTGGCCCGCCCGGCCTGATAACCAGTCCAACCAGCAACCAGCAACCAGCAACCAGAGAACCAGCAACCAATCAAACCTCCCCCCGGTGCTTATCGAGCTTAAGCAGCACGGCCAGCATCATGGTGAAACTGAGCAGGGAAGATCCGCCCTTCGAGATAAAGGGCAGCGGAATTCCGATAACGGGGATCAGCCCCATGGTCATGCCGATGTTTACCAGAAAGTGGACCAGCAGGATACCCACGACCCCGTAGGCGTAGGCGCGGGTGAAGGTGCGGCGCTGCCGCTCCGCGATCACGGTAACGCGCCAGAGCAGGGCAAAAAACAGAATGATGAGGGTGCCCGTACCCAGGAAGCCCTGCTCCTCCCCCACTGCGGAAAAGATGAAATCGGTCATCTGCTCCGGGACGTAGTCGAAGCGGGTCATGGTACCCTGCTGCAGGCCCCGCCCGGTGACGCCGCCCGCCGCGATGGCCAGCTTGGACTGTAGCAGGTTGTAGTACGATCCACGAGGATCGGCGTCCTCCGGGTGAAGCCAGACCATCACGCGCTCGTGCTGGTGGGCGGGAAGCAACTGGTTGGTATACATGTAGTTGCTCGCAAAGGTGAGCAGCAGCCCCCACAACATGAAGGCCAGGCTTACCCCCACCAGCCGGACGTTCCGCTGCATGAGGTGATACACGGTCATCGCCAGCAGAAGGGCAGCCAGGGCCCCCACGGTCAGCGAACCATAGCCGTTTTGGATCCCGAAATAAGCCGCCGCACCCGCGGCCACCGCCCCCGCGCCCCACAGGGCCGTCCGCCGGGGCAGGGATACCGCGAACAGCAGGAGGCACAGCGCGATCAGGGTGACGAGCAGGGCCTGGAAGCTGAACATGATACCCAGTACCACCATCAGCGCCGTGAAACCGCCAAGGATGAAGATCAGGGGGTTGAGCCCTTCCCGATACATGACCAACAGAAAGCCGGTGAACACGAGGGTGGACCCCATATCGGGCTGCCCAAGGATGACGATGGCGGGGACCAGCCAGATGATGCAGGCGTAGGCGACGGCCCGCAGGCTGTCAAGCTTGCCACTGTACTGACTCATGAACGCGGCCATGGCCAGACAGGTACCGAACTTGGCCGTTTCGCTGGGCTGAAAGGTGAGACCCGCGATGCTGAACCACGAACGCGCGCCGTTGATCTCCTTGCCCGCCACGAGCACGAGCAGTAGCGACAGGACAGTGACGATATAGATGGGATAGGCCCCCATCACCCACACCTTGCGGTCGATCAGGTAGTTGGTGACGATCCACGCCAGGGCGGAAATACAAACCCAGATGAACTGCTTGCCGACCGGAGAACCCAGACGGCCCAGCAGGCTGATGTCGTACCCATCCGGCGGGGCCCCCACGGAATTGATCATCAGCAGCCCCGTGAACACCAGAAAGATGTACAGGATAATGGTGGTGACGTCCGTCCGGGCCCGCTTCAGCGCGATTCTGGCCATAAGCTAATTAGTACATCTCGAGCAATTCGCGCTCATCCACTTCGGCCTTGACCAGGTATACGCCCTCGTACTCGCGGCTCAGCCGCTGCTTCAGGCGCTCGGCCTCCTGCCGCGTGAAGAAGGCACCCGCCCGCAGTTTGTAGTAGGGCTTGTTGTGTACCCAGTCCAGGGAAATACTGGGGTACTTCGCCTTGAACTCCCGCTCGGTAGTTTCCAGCATCTGCCGGTCGGTAGTGGCGAGCAACTGCACGCGCCACCCTTCGATCTTGTCCCGGGTCTCGTTGACGTCGGAGAAGATGTTCAGCACGCGGTCCACATCGGGATCGGCCGTGACGATGAAGTTGCGCTGCGCCGATACGGCAGTGGCCGTAAGCAGGGCGAGCAGGCTGAACAGGATGCGCATGGCGGAGGGTATTTATTCAATAATAGCGAGACCGGAGGAGGTACCGAGCCGGTCGGCACCGGCGGCCACCAGGGCCTCGGCCTCGGCGTTAGTACGGATACCCCCGCTGGCCTTGATCTTGATTTCCGGATGTAAGTTAGCGCGGAGGAAGCGAACCTGCTCCGGCGTCGCACCGCCCTGTACGCCCGAGCTGGTCTTCACGAAGTCCGGCCGCACGCCATTGCAGATCTCGACGAGGCGCCGGGCCTCCTCATCGGTTAGAACGCCCACTTCGAGGATCATCTTGCACACTTTGCCCTTTAACCGGACGGTAGTGGCCATTTGCTCGATTTCGGTCTTGACGTAGTTCCAGTCCCCGGACTTGACGGCTGCCAGGTTAATGACGATGTCCAGCTCGTCGGCCCCTTCCTCAATGCAGCGGCGTGCTTCGGCTACCTTGATGGCGGTTTCGGAGTAGCCGTAGGGAAAGCCCACTACGGTAGCGAGTCGGACCGTCGTCTCGTGCAGCTCCGTACGGGCCCGCGATACGAAGTAGGGCGGAATGCAGACCGCGCGAAACTGGTGGGTGACCGCTTCCGCGCAGAGCCGCTTGATGTCGCTGGTGGTGGCCTGGGGGCTCAGGAAGGTGTGGTCGATAATCGTGTTCAATCCGGTGGGGTCTGGTGTAGAAAGCCGTCTGATAGCGGGCCACGAATATACGGCTCCCGGTGCGCATCTAGGCGCCCGGGAGCCGACAGCTTACCGTCCGTGACAGTGTTTGAACTTCTTACCGCTGCCACAGGGGCAGGGATCGTTGCGTCCGATCTTGGCCGAATCGCGTTGGAACGTTTCCACTTTTTCGGGCTGACTGGCTGCCTCGGCGGCCTGCCGCGCGGCAGCGGCGGCAGGTTCCGGCTCGGAGCTCCGGTTGACCTGGGTCGGCGCGGTCACTACGCGACGCGGGGCGCGGGCCTCCTGAATGTCGGTAGGCTGCGCGATCACCAGGTCGCCCTTGGCCAGGTAGCTCGTGGTCTTTTCGTTGATGCGGCTGATGAGTTCCTCGAAAAGCTTGTAGGACTCCATCTTGTACACCACCAGCGGATCCTTTTGCTCGAAGGACGCCATGTTGGTCGAGGTCTTCAGCTCGTCCATCGTCCGCAGGTGCTCCTTCCAGTTCTCGTCGATGATGGCCAGGGTGACGGCTTTCTCGATGTCCGACTTGATACTCCTGCCGTCGGTATCGAGGGCCCGCACGATGTCGGCCGTGATCTGCAGCGGATGGGTACTGCCGTCCGTGAACGGAATGATGATACGGCGGTAGCGGCCCGGCTGCTCTTCGTTCACCTTGCGGATGTGGGGCATCACGCGCTCGACGAGGAGGTCCATCTTGCTCTCGTAAAAATTGCGGAATTCGATCAGCAGGCGATCCGCCAGGTCGTTGACGTCGCCCTTCTTCCATTCCATCTCCTGGATCTCGGATTCGAAGCCCAGCAGCCGCTGGGTAGCCAGGCGGAAGGTTTCGTAGGTGCCGCCCTGCTTGTGGGCGTAAACGATATCGTCGATGAGTCCCTCGAAGGAGTTGTTGAGGTCCAGGCTCAAACGCTGTCCGCTCAGGGCGTTGTCGCGCTTGCGGTAGATCGCCTCCCGCTGGATGTTCATTACGTCATCGTACTCGAGCAGGCGCTTGCGGATACCGAAGTTGTTCTCCTCTACCTTCTTCTGGGCGTTCTCGATCGACTTGGTCACGATGCCCGCCTGGATGACGTCGCCTTCCTTGTGGCCGGCGCGGTCCATCCACTTGGCGATCCGCTCGCTCTGGAAGTAGCGCATCAGCTTGTCTTCGAGGCTGACGTAGAAGAGGCTCGAACCGGGGTCGCCCTGGCGTCCGGCACGACCGCGGAGCTGCCGGTCTACGCGGCGGCTGTCGTGGCGCTCGGTACCGACGATGGCGAGGCCGCCCGCCTGCTTCACCTGATCGTTGATTTTGATGTCCGTACCCCGGCCGGCCATGTTGGTGGCGATGGTCACCTTGCCGGGCCGTCCGGCTTCGGCGACGATGTCGGCCTCCCGCTGGTGCTGCTTGGCGTTCAGTACGTTGTGGTCGATGCCGCGCAGTTGCAACATCCGGCTCAGTTTCTCGCTGATGTCCACGGCGGTGGTACCCACCAGCACGGGGCGCCCGGCGTTGCTCAGCTCGACGATGTCGTCGATCACGGCGTTGAATTTCTCGCGGTCTGTCTTGTATATCTTGTCGTTGCGGTCGTCGCGCTGGATCGGCCGGTTGGTCGGGATGACCACGACGTCCAGCTTGTAGATCTCCCAGAACTCGCCGGCCTCGGTCTCGGCCGTACCCGTCATGCCGCACAGCTTGTGGTACATCCGGAAGTAGTTCTGCAGGGTCACGGTGGCGTAGGTCTGGGTCAGCTCGCCCACCTTTACGTTCTCCTTGGCTTCCAGCGCCTGGTGCAGTCCGTCGGAGTAGCGGCGGCCTTCCATCATACGGCCGGTCTGCTCGTCCACGATCTTGACCTGTCCGTCCATGACCACGTATTCGCTGTCGCGCTCGAAGAGCGCGTAGGCCTTCAGCAGCTGGCTGATGGCGTGGAGGCGCTTGGACTTCACGCCGAAGTCCTGGGCCAGCTTGTTCTTGGCCAGCGCCTTCTCTTCCTTATCCAGGTCGGAGCGGTTGTCCACCTCGGCCATACTGGTGGCCAGGTCGTTGAGAATGAAGAAGTTGGGATCCTCGTTGTACTTGCTCAGGTACTCGGTACCGAAGTCGGTAAGGTCCACCTGCCGGTTCTTCTCGTCGATGGTGAAGTACAACTCCCGGTCTACCTCCGGCATCCGTTTGTTGTTCTCGGACATGTAGGTGTTCTCGGCCTTCTGCAGCATGACGCGTACGCCCTCCTGGCTGAGGAACTTGATGAGCGGGCGGCTCTTGGGGAAGGCCCGGTAGGCCCGGTAGAGGGCCAGTCCCGCTTCGCCCTCTTCGGGGCCCACGTAACCTTCCTTGAACAGTCGCTTGGCTTCGGTGAGAAACTTGTTGGCCGTCTTGTGCTGCTGGGCGATGAGGCGCTCGATGGCCGGCTTCAGTTCGAGGTAGTCCTGGTCATCGGCGTTGTTGGTCACCGGACCGGAGATGATGAGGGGCGTCCGCGCATCGTCGATCAGCACGGAGTCCACCTCGTCGATCATGGCGAAGTGGTGGTGCTTCTGCACCTTGTCGGCGGTGGCCCGCACCATGTTGTCGCGCAGGTAGTCGAAGCCGAATTCGTTGTTGGTCCCGTAGGTGATGTCGGCGGCGTAGGCCTTCACCCGCTCCGGGCTGTGGGGACGGTACAGGTCGATGCAGTCGATACTCAGCTGGAGAAACTGCATGACGGGTCCGATCCACTCGGCGTCCCGCTGGGCGAGGTAGTTGTTTACGGTCACCACGTGTACCCCGCGACCGCTGAGGCCGTTCAGGTAGGCCGGCAGGGTAGCGACGAGCGTTTTACCCTCACCGGTCTGCATCTCCGCGATCTTGCCGTCGTGGAGCACCTGCCCGCCGATCAGCTGCACGTCGTAGTGGATCATGTTCCACTCGATCTCGCCGCCGGCGGCCATCCAGGTGTTGCTGTAGGTTGCCTGCCCGGATTCGTCGATCGTGATGTAGTCCTTCACGGCCGCGAGTTCTCGGTCGGCGTCGGTAGCCGTAACGGTCAGCGGGCCCTCGGTAAAGCGGCGGGCCGCTTCCTTGACCGTGGCGAAGGCGGCCGGAAGGATCTCCTTCAGGACTACTTCCAGCTCCTCGTTCCGCTGGTCGCTGAGGCGGTCCACCTCCTGGTAAATATCGTCCTTGCGGCGAAAGTCGGCCTCGGCCTCGGCTTCCGTGCGGAGGCGCTTGATCTCGGCATCGATATCGGAGAGGTACTCGCTGATGCGCGTACGGAACGCATCGGTACGCTGCCGCAGTTCGTCGTTCGATAGCGCCGCCAGGCCCCCGTAAATCTCATTAATCTCATCGACGACGGGCTGGTAGGCCGCCACGTCTCGGTCCTGCTTGGAACCGAACAATTTTTTTAGGGCCTCGAACATAAGTGTAGCTTTTTTCTGGTTGGTTGGGCGGGTACGCGGGTGCAGGGTGGGTCACGCCACGCAAAGATACCCCGGCAGCGCCCCGTGATGCCGCGAAATCCGCGCCAAAGGGACACATGCGACATTCTGTCACGGACTTTACTAACGGCCTGACAGTGAAGCCGGTTGAATCAGATCAGGGCCGACCGCGCCCGTTCCAGCAATTGTCGCCGTTCGTCCAGGGTCAGCGACACCTGCAACTGCGCGATGCCGATCAGACGGCGAATGATCTCCACGTAGGAGAACCGGCGGGCGAGCTCCGTATCGTAGCCCGGCGGCTTGGCGTAGTCGGTTTCCAGCTGCCGGATCCGCTTCGGCGGTGTCCGGCTGAGGAGTAGGTGCGCCATCAGTACGCCAATATCATACTCGGCCCGCCCCAGGTGAGCGAACTCCGTGTCGATCACGTAGATACGCTCCTCCGCGTTCAGGAAGCTCCCGGGGTAAAAGTCGCCGTGCAACAGGGTGGGCCCGTCCGCCAGGTAGATCTCACCGAGTTTCCCGGCGGCTTCCCGCAGGCGGGCGTCGTGCTGCAGGGGACGGGCCACTTCGGCCAATCCGGGATAGATGGCGTCCAGCGGGAATCCATTATCCGGCCGGAAGGGCAGATCGAAGATATGCGCGTGGTTGAGCGTCTTCAGCGGCCGGTTGTCCACGAAGTCGTCGACCTTCAAGGCGTGCAGCCGGCCGGCGAACCGCAGCAGGGTGGCCAGTTGCCGGCGGGTGAAGCCCTCGCCCTCCTGGTAGACCGTCGACAGGTCGTTGGCCAGGCCGAGGTCCTCCAGCACCAGTACGTAGTGGTCCGGGTCGGCCCGTAGCAGTTCCGGCATGTGGCCGGCCAGGAAATGGTCGCCGCGGGTCGCGTGGTAAAAGCCACGTTCTACCATGATGCGCTCGATGGGTGCGTCCAGAACGGGAAAACGGGCCACCCAGGGCCGGCTCTGTTTTACGATGAACTGCCGCCGGTTGGTGGTCACGCGCAGGGTCACGTTCATATTTCCCTCCCCCGCCACTTCGGTCGATAGTACCCGCTCCTCCGGAATCAAAAAGCTGCTTGCCGCGAGATACTCCTGCAGCTGACGGGGATCCTCGGCGGTCAGGTACCGCGCACCGGCCGTCTCGCGCCTCCACCGTTGCTGTAGATCATCCGCCATTCCGCAATGATAAGGCGCGACGCCGAACTTGTTTCACCACCGACCCCCCCAAAAAAAGAGCCCCGGTGAAAACACCGGGACTCCCGAAACAGGTTGCAAAAAAGGAAAGGAGGACGCCAATGCCCTCCTCCCGTAAATACTCACTCAAAACATGTTAGTTCGTGGCCTCCCGTACCGCAGCGAGCGGTCGGAAGGCATCTATCACTGCTGCTTTACGTCCCGACAAAAATACGTCTTTTCGCGCTTTTTAACAAGCAAAAAGATTAAATTATTCATCAATTTGCCTTAATGTAACCAATATGATTACGTATCATCTATATCTGTCTCCTCTTCTACAATTCTGTACGGTTTGAGTGCTTCCCGGCTTCCGCCCACTGTCGCAATCCTGGGTACGGGGTGGCTGGGCCTCCCCCTCCTGACGGACCTGGCCGGTGACCACGCCATCCGGGGGTCCTGCCGCTCCCCGTCCGGGGCAGAGGCCATCCGGGCGGCGGGCGGGCAACCGTACGACATCGACCTCCCCGCGGCCGCAGGTGAGCTGCCGGCCTTCCTGGACGGTGCCGATACCCTCGTGATCACCCTCCCTCCGGGC
Source organism: Lewinella sp. IMCC34183 (assembly GCF_003390915.1). Classification (GTDB taxonomy): domain Bacteria; phylum Bacteroidota; class Bacteroidia; order Chitinophagales; family Saprospiraceae; genus Neolewinella. Next base: position 392,916 of record NZ_QMEM01000002.1, read on the forward strand.
GGGCGCACGCATGGGGAACGCACAACGGAGTACTACCTTTCCGCGCTGGCCCCGCTGGCTCCTTTCCTTCGGAACGGCCTGCACGTCCTGTACACGAGCAGCACGGGGGTATACGGTAACGCGGTAACGGGTACGGTGACCGAGACTACACCCGTCGCTCCGGATACCGCATCCTCGCGGGCCACGGTGGCGGCGGAACGGTGGCTCCGGGAGCACGCACCCTCCCTGGCGATCCTGCGGTTGGGGGGCTTGTTCGGTCCCGGCCGCGACCCGATCGACTTTTTTCGGCGGCGGGAAGCCATCCCGGAGGCCGATGCACCCGTTAACCTAATTGGGCAGCAGCGGGCCGTTGCGGCCCTGCGTTTCGTTATTACCCGCCGCGTAACGGGTATCTTTAACCTTTGCGCGGCCGACCATCCCAGCAAGCGGGAGTTCTACGGCGACCGCTACCGGGCCGCCGGCCGGCCTCCCAAGCCCTTTCTTCCCGGCGGCGGCGCCGGTAAGCGTATTGACTCCACCAAATTCCGCCTTCTCGGCGGACCAGAATTATGAAGCACCTCTTCTTCCTATTCCTCCTGCCCGCCTTCGTGGCCGCTCAGGACGGCGGTATATCCTTCACCGAACAGCCCTTCGATGCCCTGCTTGCCCAGGCGAAGGCGGAGGACAAACTGATCTTCATCGACGCCTACACCACCTGGTGCGGCCCCTGCAAGATGATGACCGCGAAGGTATTTCCCGACTCCGCCGTCGGTGCGGTCTACAACGAGCGCTTCATCAACGCCAAGTTCGACATGGAGAAGGGGGAAGGCCCCGGCTTGGCCGCCCGCTACGACGTAGCCGCCTATCCCACCTACCTCTTCGTTAACGGCGACGGCAACCTCGTCCACAAGGGTCTCGGTTATATCCCCAAGCCCGCCCTGCTCGAACTCGCCGACGTGGCCGTCTCCGACCGCAGCCTGGGCGCTCTCGAAGCCCGCTTCGACGCCGGCGAGCGCGACCCGGAGTTCCTGCAAAACTTTGCCATGGCCCTCACGAACGCCATGGACGAGTCGCGCGCCGACCGCGTCGTTTCCGAATACCTCACGGGGCAGGAAGACTGGTCCACCCCCGCCAACCTCCAGCTGCTCCTGGCCAGTCCGGGCGGCATCGGAGACCCACGGATGGACTACCTGATCGAGCACGCCGCGGAGATCGAAGCGGCCCTGGGTGCCGGCTCCGCCACCTCCACCATCCAGCGCGCCCTGGTAAATACCTACCACCGCGAGCACCGCAAGCGTAGCCTGGTGGCCCCCGACAATATCCGCGAATACTACGAAACCGAAGCCGGTCCCCTCTGGCAGCAGCTGCACTCCTCCTATGCTCTCATGTACTACGAGCGCAAGGGTGACATGAAGCACTACCTGCCGCTGGCCATGGACCACTACTCCCGCTACCCTTCGGAGGACTATACCGAGCTCAACGGCGTAGCCTGGGCCTTCTTCGAGAACAGCGACGACCCCGCCCAGCTGGCGAAGGCTGTCGAGTGGGCGGAAAGATCGGTGGAACTCCACCCCTACTACCCCAACCTGGATACCCTGGCCTGGCTCTACCACAAGACGGGCCAGCAGGAAAAAGCCGAAGCCGCCGCCCACCGGGCCATCGAGTACGCCAAGGCCGACGACCTCGATTACAGCGATACCCAGAAGATTTTCCAATAGCCCGCCAACCCCTCCCTATGCGTTTCACCCTCCTACTGTTACTGCTCGGCGCCGTAGCCCGGGCCCAGGTACCGCTCGACACCGCGGGAAGAATCATTACCTGCGAAACCCGCGACACCGCCTTCGGTGCCTTCATGCCCCCCCGGGCCAGCATCGTTGACGGCAGCGCCGATATCACCACTACGTTCGACCTCATCTTCGCGGAAAGCGTGCCGGAAGAGGCCCGTAACAGCATGCAATTCGCGGCGGACATCTGGGGCAGCTACCTGCAGTCGAACGTGCCCGTCCGGGTGGAAGTCGACTGGCGCGACGAGGACGATGACCGCCTGCTGGCCAGCGCGGGTCCCGCTACCTTCTACCGCGGCTTCGTCGGCGGCGTCAACCGCAGCACCTGGTACCCGGTAGCGCTGGCGGAAGCCATACAGGGCGATACGCTGAACAGCCCGGACGATGCCGATATCTTCGTCGTCGTCAACAGCACCGCCAACTGGAACTACAGCACCGACGGGCGGGTACCGCGTAACCGCATCGACCTGGCCACTGTCTTCCTGCACGAACTGGGCCACGGTCTGGGCTTCCTCAGCAGCATCGACAGCACCACCGACACCACCGTCACGATCGGACTCGACGGGCTCTTCGTCATTTACGACCTCTTCCTGGAAACTCCCCCCGGCCGCTCCCTGGTCGACGCCGCGGAGTTCGAGAATCCCTCTCCCGAATTACTGGCCGCCGTCATCGACCGGCTGGACTTCGCCGGAGAAAGTGCCATGGCCAAGAACGGCGGGGAATTGGTCCCCCTGTTCGCGCCGGAAACCTTCGACGTGGGCAGCAGCGTTAGTCACCTCGACGAGCAAGCATACCGGACCGGCACGCAGAACGCCCTCATGACACCCTCCCTGGCGGCGGGCGAGGCCATCCACGACCCCGGCCCCGTGACCCTGGGTATCCTCTACGATCTGGGGTGGCCCCTGCGCTTTGACCTCACTTCTACCTCCGAAGTTTACGCCGGACAGCTGGGCATCTACCCCAACCCGGCGGCGGGCAGCTTCCGGCTCTCCCTGGCGGAAGTGCATACCCCCACCGTGGCCATCCTCTACGGCCCGGATGGCCGCGAAGCCTTCCGTCAGGACATTAGCGGGCAGTACGGCGAGGCCCGGGTATCGGTGGACAAACTGCCCCCCGGGCTGTACACGCTCTTCGTCCCGGACGGTGACCGGGCGTTCAGTGGCCGTGTTGTCGTCAGATAAACACAGCAAACGGGCGGGCGATTGCGGCCCTCTACGAAGCAAGAAGGCCACCCGATCGTATCGGGTGGCCTTCTTGCTTCGTGGCTGGTTGTTCAGGATTTGTGGTCCCGGCGGATCGTCCTAGCGGGCGAAAGCCACGGCGCGGGTCTCCCGGATCACCATCACCTTGATCTGGCCGGGGTACTGCATCGTTTCCTGAATTTCCTGACTGATCTTGAAGCTCAGCTCGTTGGCGTGCTGGTCGCTCACCTTCTCGGCTTCCACCATTACCCGAAGCTCGCGGCCGGCCTGCATGGCAAAGGCCGAGCTTACGCCCTCGTTCTTCTTGGCGATCTCCTCCAGTTCCTTGATACGGTTGATGTAGCCTTCCAGGATCTCCCGCCGCGCACCGGGCCGGGCGCCACTGATGGCGTCACAGGCCTGCACGATGGGCGAGATGATGTTATTCATTTCGATCTCGTCGTGGTGGGCGCCGATGGCGTTGACCACAATGGGGTTCTCGTTCAGCTTCTCCGCCATTTGCATGCCGTAGAGCGCGTGGCTCAGTTCGCTGTCCTCGTCGGCGACCTTGCCGATATCGTGGAGCAGGCCGGCGCGCTTGGCCAGTTTCACCTGCTTTTTATTGAGTCCCATTTCGGCGGCCATGACGGCGCAGAGGTGGGCGGTCTCGACGCTGTGCTTGAGCAGGTTCTGTCCGTAGCTGCTGCGGTAGCGCATGCGGCCAACCATGCGGATCAGGTCGGCGGGCAGGCCGTGAATGTCGAGTTCAATGACGGTCTTCTGGCCGATCTCCTTGATCCCGGCCTCGAGTTCCTTGCGGGTCTTGTTGACGACTTCCTCGATGCGGGCGGGGTGGATGCGGCCGTCGCTTACGAGCCGCTTGAGCGACAGGCGGGCGACTTCGCGGCGGATGGGGTCGAAACTGGAGATCACGATCGTTTCCGGGGTATCGTCCACGACCAGTTCAGCACCGGTGGCGGCCTCGATGGCACGAATGTTACGACCCTCGCGGCCAATGATCTGGCCCTTGACGTTATCGTTGTCGAGACTGAAGACCGACACGGTGTTTTCGATCGTCATTTCAGCACACATGCGCTGGATGGTGTTGATGACCACCTTACGGGCGTCCTTGGCGGCGTCCTCCCGGGCTTCCTCCAGCAGCTCGCGGCGCAGGCTGAGGGCGTCGTTCTCTGACTTGGCCCGCACGTCCTCCAGCAGGCGTTGCTTGGCGTCGGCCTGGCTCAGGCCGGCGATACGTTCGAGCTCGGCGGAGAAGCGTTCGTGCTGGTGGTCGAGTTCTTCCTGCTTCTCGCGGGTGCGGTCGATCTCCTCGGACAGGAGCTGCTTGCGCGCTTCGATCTCTTCTTCCCGCTTTTTGAGTCCTTCCTTGGCGGTGAGTACCTCGTCGAGCTCGGCCTTGAAGCCGGCGCGCTCCTCCTTCATGCTGGCCTGCTCCTCCTTGAGTGCTTCGCGCTTTTCGCGCAGTTCGACGAGCTCCTCGGCTTTCTCTTGCTTGAACTCCTCCTTGTAGCGGGCGAATTTTTCGCGGCTCTCGGCGATCTTTTCCTTTTTGAAGGCTTCCTGCTTTTCCTTGTACTCGGCAAAGGTTTTCTCGGCCCGGAGTTCGGCGTCGGCCTGGACCTTTTCGGCCTTCAGGCGGGCTTCGGCCAGCAGTTTTTCTGCCTCCTGCTGGTGGGACTGGTCCTGCTCCTTGGCCTTGCCGCCAAAGATGAAGTAGGCGATGGTGCCGCCTACGATGAGCCCGATAACGAGCCCGATGATGATATCCATGATCTGTATATGTTGAAGTTGTGAAGCTCGCTAGAGCATCCCCTCAACCAAGTCATTCAGTTTGGCCAGGCGTTCGCTCAGGGCGGCATCGCTGCCGCTGTCGGCCTGGTCCCGCGCGCTACGCAATTCGCTGGCGTAGGTAAGCAGGGTCATTACGAGACAGTCCTGCTTGTCGCGGTCGCGGTAGCGGATCTGGAAGTCGTTGAAGCGGTCGTTGATCTCCTTGACCAGCGCCCGCAGGCCCTCCTCCTCGGCCTCCCCGACGCGGATGGGATAGGGGCGGCCCGCAATGACCACGCTGATCGGCTTATTATCCTGGGCGTTATCTGCCATGACTTAGTTACGGTGAAGCCAGTCCAGGCAACGGTCGATCTCCTGGAGGCAAAATTCGATGGCCTCCCGTTGCTCGGCGTTGTCGGCCGGCGGGCTCCCGGCGGCCGGTGCGGGTCGCTGGGTCTGCGCTAGCTTGTCCTTCAGCGTGCTCACGACCCCGAGTTGGTGGTCGAGTTCGCGCTTCAGGGTTTCGTTTTCGGCAAGTACCGCCTCGTGCTGCGCCCGCTGGCGCTCCACTTTGGCGGCAAGTTGCCGAAGTTTTATTTCTAGTCCGTCAATTTGGGTTGCCGGGTTCATAGTGAATTAGTTGGGGTAAAGGTAACCATTACCGTCGAACCTCCGCGCCCAACTGCTTGGCGAGCACGGCCTCCACGGCGCGCATCGCCTTGTCCACCTCCTGATCCTTCAGGGTGCGTTCGCCGCTCTCCAGCAGGAAGCTTACCGCGTAGCTCTTCTTGTCCGCCCCCAGCTGCTCGGCGTTCTGGTACACGTCGAACAGGTTGATCTCCGTGATGAGCTGCTTGCCCGCCTTGCCCGCCAACCGCTCGATGTCGGCGAAGGCCACGGTGCGGTCCACCACCAGTGCCAGGTCGCGCCGGACGGTAGGGTATTTCCCCGGGGTAACGACCGCCGTGGCCTTGCGGGGCAACACGCGCAGCAAATTGTCCCAGTTGAAGTCGGCGTAGAATACCCCGGCCTTTACCGCCGCCGTCTCCAGCTTTGCACCCGCGACCGCGCCGAAGTCCACGAGCTCCAGCGGGCCCTTGTGGTACCGCAGGCCGTAGGCGTAGTCGTCCGCCGGGGCGGCCTCCGCCGTACGGTAGTTATCGATTCCCAGGCGTTGCAACACGAGCTCCACCGCCGCCTTGAGCGTGTAGAATCCCGCCCGGCTCCCCTCGCCTTCGGTGTGCCACGATTCGGGCTCCCGACGGCCGGTGAGGGTCAGGGTGAGGTGGTTGACCTCCCGATAGCGGCCGCCGCCGAGGTGGTAACTGCGGCCAAACTCGAAGAGGCGCAGGTCGCGCTGGCTGAAATTCAGGTTGTGGCGCACGGCGTCCAGCGCGCTGAAGAGCAGGTCGGGCCGCAGGATGTCCAGGTGTACGTTGCTCGTATTGTTGATGCCCACCAGGTCCTCCCGTTCGGGGTAGTAGCGGCGCTCGGTCAGGCTTACCGCCATCATCTCGTAAAAGCCGTTGGCCGCCAGCAGGTCGCCGATGCGTTCGCGCAGGGCGTTGGGGTCCGGATCGGGCGCTACGACCATGGCCGTCGTGATGGTCTCCGGCTCGGGTACGTTGTTGAAGCCGTATACCCGCAGGATCTCCTCGATGACGTCCACTTCCCGGGTTACGTCCACCTTGTTGGTGGGTACGGCTACGGTGAAGGCCGTGTCGGTTTCGCCGGTGACCTCCATGGCCATGCTCTGCAGGATATTGTGGATGGTGTCGCGGCCCAGGGCCACGCCGATGAGGTCGTCGACCCGCTGGTAGCGTACCTCCACCTCCCGCGGCTGCACGGGTTCGGGGTAGAGGTCCAGCAACTGGCTGGTGACGGTGCCGCCGGCCAGTTCCTGCAGCAGCAGGGCGGCCCGCTGCAGGGCGTAGACGACGATGTTGGGGTCGCTGCCCTTCTCGAAGATGCGCGCCGCGTCGGTCCGCAGGTTGTAGCGCATGCTGCTGCGGCGCACGGTACCGGGGTCGAAGTGGGCCGATTCCAGGAAGACGCGGGTGGTCGTCTCGGTCACGCCGCTGCCGGCGCCACCGAACACTCCGGCAATGCAGAGGGGCCGGTCGTTGGCGTCGCAGATCATCAGGTCGTCGGACGAAAGCTTGCGCTCCACCCCGTCGAGGGTGGTGAACGGGCTGCCCCCCGGCAGTTTTTTGACCACGATCGCGCCGCCGTCAATCTTGTCCAAGTCGAAGGCATGCAGGGGCTGCCCCAGTTCGTGCAGGACGTAGTTGGTGACGTCCACGACGTTATTGATGGGCCGTACCCCCACGGCATTGAGCCGGGCGCGTAGCCAGTCGGGGCTGGGGGCCACCGTCAGGTTATCGATCACCAGGCCGGCGTAGCGCGGGGCCTGGGTGGGATCGGGCACGCGGGCGGAGAACGCGGGTGCGGTGCCGGCGGAAAAGGCGGTCACGTCGGGCTGGCGTACGCTTACCTCCTTTCCTTCCCCTACGCTAAGCGCGGCGGCCAGGTCAAAAGCTACCCCGAGGTGGTTGGTCGCGTCGGAGCGGTTGGGCGTCAGGCCGATCTCGTAGACGTGGTCCGATTCCAGGTTGAACACCTCTGCGGCGGGGGTGCCGGGGGTATAGGCCTGGTCAAGAACGAGAATGCCGGCGTGGCTGGCGCCGAGTCCGAGCTCGTCCTCGGCGCAGATCATGCCCTCGCTGACTTCTCCGCGAATCTTGCCCTTCTTGATGGTGAGCGGCTCGCCACCGGTGGGGTACAGGGTCGTGCCCACCGTAGCGACCGGCACGTACTGCCCCTCCGCCACGTTCGGGGCGCCGCAGACAATGGAAACCGGCGCGTCACGACCGATGTCGACGCTGGTGAGCGAGAGCCGGTCGGCGCCCGGGTGCTTGCCGCAGGTGAGTACGTGGCCCACCACTACGCCTTCCAGGCCTCCCGGGACGGACTCTACCTTTTCCATGCCCTCTACTTCCAGGCCGGTGCCCGTCAGCACCTCACCGATGCGGGCCGGGGGCAGGTCAATGTCGAGGTATTCCTTGAGCCAGTTGAGCGATACTTTCATAGGCTGCAAAGGTAGCGAAGTAATTAAATGTTAAACTGTTGGGGCGGGGTGACAAAAGCTGCGGTGCCTCATTAATATTGTCAGTACACCTAACCTTGCGCACGTAACTCCGTTCATGCCTCTAGACCGGTCTACCCCACCCCCGAATGAAAGCACTCTTACTCGTCCTCACCTGCCTGGCCTGTTTCTCGCCGCTTCCGGCGCAGGGCAGCGGCGTGTTGCGGGTGGAACCGGCGCAGGTGACCAAGGAAATTCTGGTCGACAATCTTGAAGAGGAATTCGAAGACGTCACTTCCCTGGTCGTCACTAATAATTCCGGACGTACCGTTCAGCTGGCCCGCGAGACCGTATCCCGCCGGCAGCCCCGTGCGTGGACGTACCGTTCCCTCGACCAGAGCAGCCGCGCTACTCCCTACGTGCTTACCGCCGACGAGCAACAGAACGGCCGGCGCGTGACGCTGGGCCCCGGACAGTCCGCCACCTTTTACGTCGCGGTGCGGCCGGACGGCGTGGCCGGTACGGGAGTGCTCGATATACGGTTTACCGACGTCACCTTCCCGGGTACCGTCCTCGGTAGCGCCACCATAGAAACCCGGGTGGCCCAGCAGACGGATCCCTCGGTCGCCCCGCCCGCAACCGAGGTCAGGTCTTTCCCGACGGCGGTGCGGCTCTACCCCAATCCGGCGGCCGAAAAATTTTTCGTGGAAGCGCCGCGCGGTACGCGTATCGGGCGGGTGGAAGTCACCAACACCCTGGGCCGGCAATTGCGCAGCTTCAAAGGGGAGGCCGGAGCCGAGGGTTACGACATCGAGAACTTGCCCGACGGACTCTACCTCATTTCGATCTACGACGACAGCGGTAAGAAGGTTAAGACCCTGCGATTGCTCCACCGGGAGTTCGGGGCCTGACCCTCATCAAACGATAATCAACGATTATCCCTGGCTTTCCAGCGCGGCGATATACTTATCGGCCTGGGCGGCTTCGGTGCTATTGGCGTAGTCGGACTTCAGCCGGCGGAACGCCTCGAGGGCTTCCTGGTCACGGCCCTGCTGACGCAGCAGCAGACCGAGCTTATTCAGGTAGTACCCGCCGGTCACGAAGTTCTTTCCGGAAGCATCGACTGCCTCGCGGTAGGAATCGACGGCATCGTCGAGGTTACCGAGCTCGCTCTGCAGGTCACCCATTACGCCCATTTTCATGGCGGGCAACAGTTCGCCTTCGGCATCGAAATCTTGCAAGTAATCCAGGGCGGCCTCGTACTGTCCGAGGTTGAGGTAGCTCACGGCGGCGTAGTAGTTGGCCAGGTTACCGGCAGCGGTATTCGAGTACTCGTCTGCGATGTCGAGGAATCCGGGGTACCCCTGTCCGGGATTGGTGAGGGCGAGGCTGAAACTGTCCTGCTCGAACTGGTACTGGGCCTGCTGCATCTGCTCGGCGGCGGTGCGCTCGGCGGGCCGCTGGATGAAGGTCTGGTAGAGCAGGGCACCTGCCACGATTGCGATCAGGGCGACAACGCCGATAATCAGGGGTTTGCGGTTGCGTTCGAAGAAGTCACGCCCCTGATCGCCGACCTCGACGACGTTTACCAGGGTGTCATCCTCCTCGATCCGGATCTGTTCTTCATCGCCGGTGCGGCGACCGCCACGGGGCGTGCCGGTCGGGCGGCGTCCAATGTTATTCTTTCTTGCCATAATAGTCTAAGTACTGCCCGCGACGCCGTACGCCGCTGAAAAAGTGGCGCAAAGATACGGTACTCCGGAGGAATACCACGGGGTAGTCAGCCGACAAGTTGTCGGGCCGTCAACGGGTACGATCGCAACGGACCGCGGTTAGGTGAGGAAGGGGTAAGGCTGGGAGTAGTTATCGGCGTACAGATCCGCTCCGTCGGGGTACGGGCTGTCGGCGGCAAACTGCGCGGCCTCGGCGATCTCCTTCTTGATGCTGTCCTTGATCTCCTTGATCTCCGCTTCGGTGGCGATGCCGTTATCCACGATCATCTTCTCGGTCACCTTGACGGGGTCGCGATCCTGGTAGGTCTTCACCTCGTCCTTCTCGCGGTAGCGGGCGGGGTCCGATACGGAGTGGCCCTTGTAGCGGTAGGTCTTGATCTCGAGGTAATAGGGTCCTTTACCGGAGCGGATATGCTCCGCGGCGCGGGAAACGGCCTCGTGTACGGCCTCCGGGCTCATGCCGTCGACGCTTTCACTGGGCATGTCGAAGCTCTCGCCCAGCTTGCTGAGGTCGGTGACGTTGCTTGTCCGCGCGACGCTGGTACCCATGGCGTAGCCATTGTTCTCGCAGATGTAGAGCGCGGGCACCTTCCACGTCATGGCCATGTTCCAGCTTTCCCAGAGCGCACCCTGGCGGGCGGCACCGTCGCCGAACATAACGACGCACAGGTTATTGGTCTTTTTGTACTTCTCCGCGAAGGCGATACCGGTACCGATGGGGATCTGGGCACCAACGATGCCGTTGCCCCCGAAGTATTTGTTCTCGCGGCTGAAGAAGTGCATGGATCCACCTTTCCCCTTCACCACGCCGGTCGCTTTGCCGTAGAGTTCGGCCATAGCGGCCTTGGGCTCTACGCCGCGACCGATGGCCGTACCGTGCTGCCGGTAGGCGGTCACGATGCCATCCTCTTTGGTGATAGCGCTTTCGATACCGGCGGCTACGGCCTCCTGGCCGATGTAGACGTGGCAGAACCCACGGACGTCCTGCTGCCCGTAGGCCATCAGGGCCCGCTCCTCGAAGCGGCGAATCCGCAGCATGAGGGTGTACCAGTCGAGGTACTGCTCCTTGCTGTACTTCTGTTCTTTAGCTACACCATTCTTCTTAGCGGTCGTAGTTGGGGCCGTTGTATCGGCAGTCTTTTTTTGCGCTGTATCCATACTCAGTTAGCGAATTTTCGCTTGTTGCGGGAGGTTTACCTTCTAAATATAGCTCACGCCGGGTTATCCCGGGGGGCTCTAAGGTTAACCCCCCGGGATGGCCATAGTTTAGCGGTCGTATTTGTTAGCGTGTTCCCGTGCCGAGGATGTACGGGGCTCCGGCTTCCCGTAGTTCCTGCCGCAGTGCGGGCAGGGTTTCGTCACGCAGCCGCTCGATTTCGGGCATAAGGTCGGCTAACTGACCGGCGGCGATATCCAGGCTCCTCCGGTGGTTGGGGGTGGGACCGTAGGTGGTCGTTAAGCCCCGGTACCCCGTAGAGAAGAAGTCGCCGATGGTGGGAGCATTGCGCTCGCCGATTTCGTTACGGCTCGGGCTGCCTTCCAGCTCGACCTGCAGGCGGTTAAGTTCCTGCTTTACCTCATACAGCTTGCCGTTCAGGGCACCGGGGGCTACCGCGGACCGCTCGAGAGCCGTTTCCATGGCGGCGACCTGATCGCCGGCCTCCGACATGAACTCCTGTACGCGGGCGATCTGCTGCTGTACTTCGCGCATCTTTTCGTGATACGCCTGGTATTCGGCGGGGTCGGGCTGCTCTAGGGTAGGTTCATGGAGGGGTTTTACCTCGAAGCTTACCGGTCCACCCAGCTCGCTCACCTCTCCGTTTTCTTCCCGCGACAGGGTAACACTATAGGTACCTGGTGCCGCCAGCGGCCCGGACGACCAGCGGCCTCCACCGCCGCTCTGTCCCGGACGTACGGGAAAAAAGGAAGGATAACGGAGATCCCAGGTAGTGCGGTGCAGCCCCGCCCCGGTATCACCAGCAACCTTGCGCACTACGTTCCCGTCGGCGTCGTATACGGTCAGCCACACCTTTGGGGCCCGTTCGTTCTTCTCCTCGTCGAGGGCCGCGTAGCCGGGGAAGGGAATGTTCTCTCCCTGCTCGGTCAGTTCCTTTTCCATCTTCTGCCGGGCCTTTTCCTTGCTGGTGTACCCATCGCGGAGGTGATAGGTGAAGGTGGCACCGAATTCGGGGTTCTCCGCCGCGTAGACGTTGGCACCCACGCCGGGGTCGTTGTCACGGGGCACGTACCACCAGGCATCGCGGGGGGTAAACAGGTGGGCTTCCGCCTCCAGGTTTGCGTCGGTCATTTCGCGGAGAGGGCTGTAGTCGTCCAGTATCCAGAAGCCGCGGCCGAAGCTGGCACCGACCAGATCGTTCTCCCGCTCCTGGATGGCCAAGTCGCGGAAGGGGATAGTGGGCGTACCGGCCAGCTTCTTCCATCCCCCGCCCCCGTCGAGGGAGGTGTAGATACCGTTCTCGGTACCGATGAACAGCAGTTCCGGTTGCTCAAAATCCTGCACCAGCCGCCAGACCAGGGTGCGGTCGGGGAGGCTGCTGCCCAGGTCGGTCCAGGTTTCACCGAGGTCGGTGCTTTTGTACAGGTAGGGACTGAAGTCGCCTTCCTTGTGGTTGTCGAGGCTGACGTATACCGTATTGGCATCGTAGCGGTCGGCCTTGATGTCATTGACGAAGGCACGCTCCGGTACGCCGGGCAGCTCGCTCACCATGATCTTCTTCCAGCGTTCGCCACCGTCCTGGGTGACCTGTAGGATGCCGTCGTCGGTACCGGCCCATACCAGTCCCGGGCGCACGGGCGACTCCGAGAGGGAGGTGATGGTATTGTAGTTGGACATGGCGCCTACGTCCCAGGCGTTATCCCAGCTTTGGGTGCCGCCCATAATGGGCCGGGCGAGGCGTTCCTCGTTGCGGGTCAGGTCGCCGCTGATGGGCGTCCAGTCATCGCCGCGGCTATCGCTGCGCCACACGCGGTAGCTGGCAACGTAGAGGCGGGAGGGGTCGTGGGGCGACACCACGATGGGCGCGTCCCAGTTGAACCGCTCATGAGGGTCGCCGGCGCGCGGCTGGGGCTGTACCATTACGCGTTCGCCGGTCTTCAGGTCGACGCGGTGCAGGCCGCCCTGCTGGGTTTCGGCGTAGATGATGTCGGGGTTGCCGGGTTCGGTGGCCGACTGGTGGCCGTCGGCGCCGAGGGTCTTGTACCAGTTGCCATTCAGGATGCCGGCTTCGCTGTCGGTGCGGCTCGGGCCACCGGTACTGCCGTTGTCCTGGGTACCGCCGAAGATGTGGTAGAACGGCTTGCGGTCGTCGACCGCCACCTTATAGTACTGGGTGATGGGCATATTGTCGATGAAGCGCCAGTTTTCAGCCAGGTCGTAGCTCTCGTAGAGGCCGGCGTCGGTGCCGATCAGCAGGTAGTCGGGGTCGTCGGCGCGGAAGGCGAGGGCGTGGTTGTCGGAGTGCTTGCGCTCTTCCTTCAGCTGTCGGAAGTTGGCACCGCCGTCGTCGCTGACCAGCGTGCGTACGTTCATCAGGTAGAGCCGGTCGAAGGCGTGGGGGCTGGCGTAGAGCTCCTGGTAATAGTGGGGGCCGGTACCGCCGCTGACGGTATTGCTCATCTTCTTCCAGTTGGCTCCCTGATTATCGGAGCGCCACACGCCACCGGTGGTCCGGGCCAGGGTGATGGCCGCGTACACTACGTCGGGCTGCTGCGGGCTGATGGCCAGGCCGATCTTGCCCATATTCTCACCGGGGAGGCCGGTGGTGAGTTTCTCCCACGTCTTCCCCCCATCACGGCTGCGGTGGATGCCCGAGCCGGGGCCGCTGCCGAGGTAGGCGGCTACGGTGCGGTGGCGCTGCCAGGTGGCGGCGTAGAGTACGTCGGGGTCGCGGGGGTCGATGAGGATGTCGGTCACGCCGGTCCATTCCGCGTCGCCGAGGGTCTTGGTCCAGCTTTCGCCGCCGTCGGTGGTCATGTACAGGCCGCGTTCGCCGCCCTTCGACCACAGGGGCCCCTGGGCGGCTACCCATACGGTGTTGGAGTCGTCGGGGTGGACGACAATTTTGGAAATGTGCTCCGAGTCCTTCAGGCCGACGTTCTTCCAGGATTTCCCGGCGTCGTCGCTGCGGTACACGCCGTCGCCGTAGCCGACGTGGCGGCCGCCGACGTTCTCACCAGTCCCCAGCCAAATGCGGGCCGGGTTGGAGGGGTCGATGGTCACTGCTCCGGTAGAGTAGCTGGAATAATCGTCGAAGATGGGATCCCACGTTACGCCGGAGTTTTCGGTTTTCCACAGGCCGCCGGAGCCCACCGCCACGTACCAGGTATGGTCGTCGGTGGGGTCGAGGGCGATATCGGCGATGCGGCCGGACACGAAGGCGGGGCCCACGTTGCGGAGTGGCAGGCCGGTTATGGTCTCGGGCTTGTCCTGCGCCAGCAGGCACAGGGAGCTTAGCAGCAGAAAAGGAAAGAGTAGCGCTTTGGTCATAGGTACGGATTGAAGCTCTGAATATAGGAAAAGCTTTAACCCGAAAAAAGGACGCGGCGGACCGGCCGCCTCCCCACATCGGATGTGGACCACATCCGATGTGGGGCCCTTTTGCGCACCCTCAGCCGGTCACCGCGAGCAGACAATGGAGTAAACCGCTGAATGCCTGATCTTTAGACAAAAGATGATTGTCCCCCACATCCGATGTGGGGGACATCCGATGTGGGGGACATCCGATGCCGGGGGAAGACCGAACTACTGCCGCACCGGATAGCCCAGCTGATCAAGAATCAGCTGCCGCTGCGGATTATTGACGGAGCCGTAGGCCACCGTAAGGCTCAGCGGCACGCCGTTGAAGTCGACGATCCCGTTCAGGCGGTAATCCACAAAGTGGGCCTTCAGGCTCAGGCCCAGGTAACTGGTGGGGGTGAGGTATTTGCGGTAGCCCAGACCGGTGACTCCTGCGTAGGAGATGACACTTGCGGCGTCCAGGTCGTCGGTTTCGTTGAGGGCATCGAAGCCGTCACCGCCCAACCCGCCAATCACCTGCACTTCGTGGGTGCGGTGGCGCCATATGTCGTACCCGACCGTCACTCCAAGGTGGCCGCCGAAGAATTTGTCCGTTTCCTCGGTGGCTCCGTCCCGACCCCGCCGGGCCAGGTAGGTGTCGGCCGACTTGAGAAACCGGAACAGGATCTGCATGTCGTAGTTGAGCCGCCCCTTTTTCCAGCCTACGGCAAAGCCGATCTCCGGATGGTTGCCCAGCAAGGCGGCGTCTCCCAGAGGGATCCACAGGCCGACCATCCCAGCCAGGTGCGCTTCCGGCAGCGAAAGCGCCCGGTCGCGGTAGTTCAGAAACGTTTCCTGCAGCGCCGTCCCGGCAAATTCCTCGCCGCCGAGCTCGGCTATGCCGGGTGCTTCCTCCGTACCGTACGCACGCGCCAGAAAATCGAACTGGGCGTTACCCGTCCGGCCAAGGCCGTCGAAGGCCGTCCGCGTAAAACGGTCGTACGCCCCGCCGATGGGCAGGAATCCGTAGCCGGGGCGGTTGTAGTCGTAGGCATAGGTGGTACCGTTCTCCGCCAGCTGCCACCGTTGCCGGTACTCGAACAGAAAGGTGAGCTGCTGCGCGAGATAATCGATGTCGAACACGTCGTTACTCCGCAGGCCCATCAGCAGCGACGCCCGGTTAGTAACTTCCCGCAACCCGCACAGCTCTCCCCACCGCTGCAGGACGACCCGTGCGGAATCCAGGTCACCGGAAACGTAGGCTTCCCGAAAAGCTTCCGAAAGCACATAGGCTCCCGTAGTGCAGTCGTACGCCGGTACCGCTGCCGGCGCCGGTGCCGAGGGAGCGGGTTCCTGGGCGCGCAAGGCCGGAGCGGCAAATAGTAACCAGAAGAACAGGGACGACAGGGAGCGCAGCATCAAAGAAAAGTACTTGGTGAGTAATCGGAGTAGGTTATAACGCCGGGGCCACGGGGGAAGGAAACCCCCATCCACCCCATGCCCGCCGTCAGGCGGGGTCCGCCACCCGGTTCACGCGGTAGCGGTCGGCCGCGATCTTCCCGCCAAGAACGTCGGCGACGTGCTGCAGCCCCCGTTCCGAGAGCTCGAAGAATGTCAGTTCCGTAAGACTGGCCGCGTGGGGGGTGATCAGCACGTCGGGGCGGGCCAGCAGTCGGTCCGTTGTAGCAGCGTCGCCGGCCACCATCAGGTCACTGGCGTACCCGGCCAGGTGGCCGGATTCCAGGGCAGCCAGGAGGGCCGGACCATCCACCAGCTCCCCCCGGGCCGTATTGATCAGGTAGCTGCCGGTCCGCATCCTCCCCAGGGCGGCCGCGTCCATACAGCCCCGGGTTTCGGGGGTCAGGGGAATGTGCAGGCTGACCACTTCGCTTTCGGCCAGGAGATCGGGCAGGCTCCGGTACCCACGCGCCGGATCGCCCGCTACCCGCGAGCTGTAAACGGTTCTCATACCCATGGCACCCGCGATTTCCGCCACCCGCTTACCGATATCTCCCCGGCCCACAACGCCCAGTTGCAGGCCGCGCAGTTCGCGGCCGCTGTACTGCAGGCGGTAGTCCCAGTTTCCGCCCTTCACCTCGGTGATCAGGCGGTGCATATCGCGGACGAGCAGCAACATCAGGCCCACGGTATGCTCGGCCACGGTAGCGGCGTTGAGCCCCGGGACGTTCAGCACCTGGATGCCGCGCTCCGTAGCGTGTTCTACATCGATGTTATTGACGCCCACGCCATTGCGGACGATCACCCGCAGGCCCGGACACCGGTCGATCAGCCCGCGGTCCACGACCTCCTTACCACGGGTGACGATGGCACGTACCGCCGCATAGTCAGCGGGCGCGGTACCCGGCCGGACCACCGCAAAGCGGTCGGAGGGCAGCAGTGCGTAGGCCCGCTCGTCGACGGGTTCCAGGATGAGTACGACGGGCTTCATGCTTTCTCCTTTGGCGGGTGGTAAAGGGTGGCATCTTCGGCCTTATAACCGCGGAAGTCGTTGCGGCCGCTGACGTATAATCCTTCCTCGTAAAGCTCATCCTCGAAGATAGCCGGATCGATCTCCTCCCCCGGAAAGGAGGTGAGCTCCACCAGGTTGCCCGCCGGGTCACGGATAAAGGCCTGCATGGCCCCGTCGGGCAGGCGGCGCACCTTCCCCCACGGAGCCGTATCGATCCGCCCCTGCCGCTTCATCCGGTGGAACAGCTCACTGAAGTCGTCGACCCGCACGCACAGGTGGCCGCGGAAAGACCGGCTGTCCTCCCACTCGCTCAGGTGCAGTTGGGTCGTGTCGGTGATGCGGAAGAAGGCCGTCGGGTAGTCGAAAACGAAGGCGGGAACGGGCTCCAGTCCCATTTCCTCCTCGTAGAAGGTGGCGGCCTTTTCCAGGTCGTCGACGATTAGGGTTACGTGGTTGATCTCTGCTATTTTTCCCATAGGTTGGTGGGTTGCTGCGTTGGTGCATTGATGCGTTGCGCTCGGGGCCGGGCGTGGTAACGCAGTAATGCAATAACGTGGTAATTCACCAATCCCTCATTCCTTAAACCCAACCCGGTAACGTTTGACAAAGTCCGGCTCCACCTCCACCCCCAAACCGGGCCGGTCGGGAACGCGGATGCGGCCATCCGTTACGGTGGGAGCCTCCTTTACCAGGTCGTAGAGCAGGGGATTGCCGCCCAAAGAGTGCTCAATGTATACCGCTGACGGACTGCTGAAGGCCAGGTGGACTCCCGCCATGAAGCTGAAGGCCGAACCCCAGCAGTGGGGGGCCAGCTCGAGTTGCCAAGTTTCGGCGAGGGCAGCTACCCGGCGGGCCTCGGTGATGCCGCCGACGATGGCGCAGTCGGGCTGCAGCACGTCCACCGCCCGCCGCTCCACCAGCTCGCGGAAGTCGAAGCGGGTAAACTCGCTCTCCCCCGCCGCGATGGGCGTGGTGGTGTCCCGCCGCAATTCCGCGGTACCGGACTTGTTATCTGAAGTGATGGGCTCCTCGAACCAGTACAGGTTCAGGTCCTCGGTCTGCCGGGCGAAGCGGCGCGCCTCCGCCACGCTGAAAGTGCCGTGGGCGTCGGCCATGATATCGATATCGGGGCCAAGGGCGCGGCGGGCCTCCCCTACCCGATCGACGGTACGGGCGAGGGTATCGTCCATCGCCCCTACGCGCATCTTGACGC
The DNA here is from genome assembly GCF_003390915.1 of Lewinella sp. IMCC34183. Classification (GTDB taxonomy): domain Bacteria; phylum Bacteroidota; class Bacteroidia; order Chitinophagales; family Saprospiraceae; genus Neolewinella. The sequence goes on from NZ_QMEM01000002.1 coordinate 410,668, forward strand.
CGCCGTAGCCGTGGTCGACGTAGCTCTTCAGCTGGTCGCCAAGGGCATCCTTGTCCGCCCAGCCCCCGCTGGCGTAGCAGGGCATACTTTCACGGCAGGATCCGCCGAGCAGCTCAACCACGGGGACGCCCAGCCGCTTGCCCTTCAAATCCCACAGGGCGGTGTCGATGCCGCTCAGGGCGGCGATGGTGGTGCCGCGGTTGGCCAGAATGGGGAATACCCGACCCCGGTCGCGGGCGTAGTGATCGCGGTCACCGCTGTACACGGACTCCCATACGGCGGTGATGCGATCGGCCTCCATCCCTTCCAACTGGGGGGCCAATTCTTGCTCGATACAGGTAACGATGGAAGCGCAGGCCCCGGTGGCGCCCACCGCCGCCTTGGCCTCTCCGTAGCCTTTGTTACCGTCGGCGTCTTCCACTTCCACCAGCGTCATGTCGAAGTGGGTGAGTTGTCCGTAGTCGCTGCGCCACTGCCGGCCCGGGGGGATGGGGCAACGGAGCCAGTGGGCATGAATGGCCTTGATCTTCATAGGAGGGGAAGCAGGGTTTCGGCGGACTTCCGCGTGAGCATGGTATAGAACTCCTCGGTGAGGGCGGAGCTGCCGTGGTCTTCCAGAAACTTACGGGCCTCCTCGCTCAGCCCCTGTGGATCGGTATCGATGTTCCCCGGGTAGGGATTGGCGGGCGTACGATCTACCGGCGCGGCAAATTCGACCGAAAGCGGACCGTCGAAGCCTACTTCCTGCAGCGTACGGACCACGGCGGGCCAGTCGATGTGCCCCATGCCGGGTGCCATGCGGTTGTTGTCGGCCACGTGGAATCCCACCAGCCGGTCGGCACAGTGCCGGATGGTAGTATAGTAGTCCGGTTCCTCCAGGTTCATGTGAAAGATATCTAGGCATACCCCGCAGTCTGGGCCGGTCGCCTCGGCCAGGGCGTAGGCCTGTTCGCCGCGGTTGATGAAGTAGGTCTCGAAGCGGTTGATGGGCTCGATACCCAGCTTGATGCCGCTCGCCTGCGCGAATTCGTAGCACTCCTGCAGGGAGGCCACGGCCCAGCCCCATTCCTCTTCCGGACGGGCGCCGGGCATGATCTTACCTACGGTACCGGGTACCACCGAGACCATGGTACCGTCCAGTTCCTTTACCATGGTGATGATGTCCTTCACGTATTGGACGGAGCGGGCCCGGGCCCCGGGGTCGTCGGCCAGCAGGTTACGCTCGCCCAGCATGAGGGTGACGGAGCCCCAGCACCTGACGTCGTACTTTTTGAGGAGCTGACGGACCTCCTTCGTATCGTAGTCAGCGGGGGTACCCTGGATCTCCAGGTAGTCGTAACCGAGGGGTTTGATGCGGGCGAGCGTGGCTTCGAGCGGCTCGGCGCGCATCCAGTTGTGTATTGCTAAGGGCATGATCGGTAGTTAGCGGATGCCGCTAAATATAGGGCAGCCCGGGCGCCGATGGCCTACCTTTAGCGGACAACTACGATCCGATGCTGTATCGCTACGGTACCTTCCTGAGCCTGACCCTCTGCTTTTTACTGTCCTGCGGCAGCGAGCGCCCGACCGCGGGTTCCACTCCTGCCCAAGCGGGCGATACCACCGCCACCGGGTATGCCGAGGCCCACCGCCCCCAGTTTCATTTCTCGCCGCCCGCCCACTGGATGAACGATCCCAACGGCATGGTGTACCACGACGGCGAGTACCACCTCTTCTACCAGTACTACCCCGACAGCACGGTCTGGGGTCCGATGCACTGGGGCCACGCCGTGAGCGAGGATCTGATGCACTGGGAAAACCTGCCCATTGCGCTGTACCCCGACTCCCTCGGCTACATATTTTCCGGCAGCGCCGTGGTGGACCGCACCAACAGCAGCGGGCTCGGCACGGACGGGCGGCCGCCCCTGGTTGCTATCTTCACCTACCACGACCCGGAGGGAGAGCGCGCCGGCCGGAACGACTACCAGTCGCAGGCCATCGCCTACAGTAACGACAACGGCCGCAGCTGGACGAAGTACGCCGGCAACCCCGTCATTCCCAACACGGAGTCGATCCGCGACTTCCGGGACCCGAAAGTGATGTGGGACGGCGAACGCGAACAGTGGCTTATGGTCTTTGCGGCCCAGGACCGCATCATGTTCTGGCGCAGCGACAACCTGATCGACTGGCGTTACCTGAGCGACTTCGGTCGCGACCTGGGCGGCCACGGGGGCGTCTGGGAATGCCCTGACCTCTTCCCCCTCACCGTAGCCGGGGAAGCCGAGGAAAAATGGGTGCTGCTCGTCAGCATCAACCCCGGCGGGCCAAACGGCGGCTCGGCCACCCAGTATTTCGTGGGGGACTTCGACGGAACCACGTTTACGCCCGACCCAACCTTCCTGCCGGACGTGCGCGACGGCGAAGGCGTGTGGATCGACTACGGCCGCGACAACTACGCCGGCGTCACCTTCTCCGACATCCCGCAGGCGGACGGCCGGCGCATCTTCATCGGCTGGATGAGCAACTGGCTGTACGCCCAGGAAGTACCCACCGAAGCATGGCGCAGCGCCATGACCGTGCCCCGCACGTTGGAGCTCCATCACCCGCCCGCCGGATACCGCCTCTTTTCCACCCCGGTACGCGAACTGGAAACGCTACGCGGCCCCGCCGTCGAAATCTCGTCCGCCCCGTCTCCCGTGACGGCCGGCGCCGACGGCACCTACGAAATAGACATCTCCTTCCTCACCTCTCCGGACAGCAGCGAGCCCTTCGGCCTCCTGCTGGAAAACGAAGCCGGGGAAAGCTACCGGATTGGCTTCGACCCCGCCACCAAAGCGTTCGTGAGCGACCGCCGGCAGGCCGGGGACCACGCCTTCTCCGAAACCTTCACCGACCGGGTGGCCCGGGCCCCGCGCCTGGCGACTTCCGATACCGTAGGTATGCACCTACTGCTGGACGTGGCCTCCGCCGAGCTCTTCGCCGACGGGGGCGCTACGGTGATGACGGAGATCTTTTTCCCCTCCACGCCCTTCGACCGGATCAGTGTCTACCACGGCACGAGCACCCGGGTGCTCGGGGGCACCGGCTACCCGCTGCAGCGCATCTGGCCGGCAATGCGGTAGGGTGTTTCTGCGCTGCCGGAGGCAGCGTTGTACTAGCGGGGGCGGTAGGCGCGCACCGGGCCGTCGTTGACCCCGACCAGCAGTAGGGAGTCCAGCCGGACGACCGATCGGGCATCGCCGCGTACCGACCAGAATTCAGGGAGTACCTCCGGCCGGCCCGCCGCATCGACGGTGAGCGCAAAGCCGTTACCCGCATCCAGCATGCCGCCGAGGATCTCGGTAGCGTAGTCGTTCTGTACGGCCAGCAGCGCGGGTCGCCCGTCGGGGAGCGTCCAGGATACCGCCGCACGTACCGGGGCGGTCTGGGCCGTCCATGGCAGGAAGTGAGGCGTAAAGTGGCCCGCCCCGTCGTTCTCGAACCAGGTCGTCCGGAATTCCCGCGCTTCCAGCGTGATTCCGTCGGGGCCGGGCAGGGGCATATTGTCCGCCGTCCAGCTGCCGTAGGTCGCGTAGTCGGGGATTTGCTGCTTCAGGCCCGGCAACTGGCGGCCGAGGGTGTTGCGCGGATGCACGGGGTAGTAGGCCGTGCCGTCCCAGGCGGTGATGATGGGGTCTACGGCCCCGTTGCCGTCGTAATCGTCGGCGGTGACCGTCAGGGGATGGTCGGCCGTGGCCCGGTACATTCCGTTCCCCCCGTAATTTCCGGCCAGCAGGTCGGTGTCGCCGTCGCCGTCGAGGTCGTTGGCGACGAGGCAGTACCACCAGCCCGTCAGCGCTTCGTCCACGGGTTGTGGTACCAGGCGCCCCGCCTCATTCAGGAATACACGCAGGGCGCTGTATTCCCCCACCGTTGCCAGGTCGGCCCGGCCGTCACCGTTCAGGTCCTGCCATACCGCCCCGGTCACCATACCGGCCTCCACTTCGTCGCGGACCACGTAGCGGCCCCCGACATTGTCCAGTACGTACGACAGGGGGGGATAGGGGTAGCTTCCTGACTTGGCCCGGGCCCCGATAAAGAGGTCCTGGTCGCCGTCGCCGTCGATGTCCGCGGCGGCCGTCGCCCCGGTTATTACGCTCAGGGACGGCAATGCACCGGCGACCGGCACGAGGGTTCCGGCGTCGTTGCGGTAGAGGAAGTCGGTGAGCAGGCTATCCTGCCGGACAAATTCACTGCTGCCGTTGCCCACATAGAGGTCGTCGTCGCCGTCGCCGTCGTAGTCCACTAGCAACAGCGCGGTAGCCTCGGAGGCCCGGGTTTCCGGCAGCCCCTGCACCTGCGTCCCCGCCGCGACGTCCCACACGCTGACTTCCTGTCCGGCCGCTCCGCCGAAGTACAGCCGGCCCGACCTGTCCGTCGCCAGTGCCGGCGTGTCGTGGCTCCGGTCGCGCAGGGCCAGGGCATAGCGGTCGAAATCCGAAAAGACCGATTCCCGGTGGTGTGGCAGGCCGGCGGTGGCCGCAACTACCAGTCCGGGTGCAGCCGCGGAAAAGTAGGCAGGAGGCGCGGCCGCGGGTGCAGTGGCCGCCGCGTAGGTACACGTGATCGGTTGGTCGGCGGCGATCTCCGTTCGTACGGTCCGGCGACCGTCGGGCCAGATGATCAGCAGGGAATCGATCGTTGTCCGCGCACCGAGCCCGAAGTGCAGCCGCGGATCGACGGTGGAGAGGTACCCGCGCTGCCGCTGCTGCTCCGCGTACAGGCGCAGGTCACCGGCCGCGAGGTAGACGCGGGCACCCAGGGCATCGGGGTTACCGGTGGGCCCTTCGAGGATCAGGCTGAGGTAGTGGGTGGAGTCGGGGCGTTGTTCCCGGCTCCGGTTGTAGTAGATGCGGGCGGGTTGGTTGATGTTGTTGGTGACCAGGTCCAGGTCCCCGTCGTTGTCAAGATCGACGATGGCCGCCCCGTTGGCGTAGGTGGGATCGTCGGGCAGCCAGTCGGTCGGGCGGAAGTGCATACCGCCCCGGTTCTGGAAGATAAAGTCCTGCTGGTAAACGCCGTCCAGCTCCAGCAACGCCGCGGCGACCGCCTGGTAACGGGCCTCTTCCGATCCGAACCGGCTGATCTCCTGCGTATAGTCCATGAAGTCGCGATCGGTGATGTCGCGGGGGTAGCCATTTGAGATGAATACGTCGCGCAGGCCGTCGTTGTCGAAGTCGGCCAGCAGGGGCGCCCAGCTCCAGTCGGTGGCCGCCACCCCGGCCAGGAAGGCGACGTCGCTGAAGGTGCCGTCGCCGTTGTTGTACTGCAGGGCGTTGCGCACGTATTGCCGGTTGTAGCCGGCGCGGGCCTCCTGCGCGAAGGGGCTGAAGGGGATGTCGGCGAACATGGTCTTGCGCCGCAGGTTGTCGTCGGGCAGCATGTCCACCGTGAGGATCTCGGGGCGGCCGTCGTTGTCGAGGTCGGCGACGTCCACGCCCATCGTATTCTTGGACTGATGTGGCATGGAGGCGGTGATCCGGTCGCGGAGGTCGCCGCCTTCGTTCAGCAGCAGGAAGTCGTTGGACATGAAATCATTGCCCACGTACAGGTCGGAGTAGCCGTTGCCGTCAAAGTCTTGTACGGCCAGCCCCAGTCCCCAACCTTCGGTCTTACGGGCGTCCAGTAGCTCGAACCGCAGATCCCCACCCGGCGGGGTGACGTTGCGGTAAACGCGGTCCACGCTGCTTCCCCGCCCGAGCGTATCGGTACCCTTAGCGATGGTGCGGGCGTAGTTTTCGAGGGAGTTGTTGAGTACGTAGAGGTCGAGGCGACCGTCGCGGTCCAGGTCAAACAGGGCCGCCTGCGTCCCGTAGCCGGGGTCGGCCACCCCGGCGGCCGCGGCTACCTCGCGGAAGCGGGGGATACTGTCTGGCCCCTGCGGCCCGTCGTTGAGGAACAGCAGGTTGGGGCTCGGCCGCTCATCGGCCGGGTGCAGGATGGAGACGTACAGGTCTTCGTATCCGTTACCGTCGATATCGCCCACCAGTACGCCGGCGCACCACTGTTCGGTGGTCAGCCCGGCCGGTCCGGTGACCTTGCGGAAGGTGCCGTCGGCCTGTTGCAGGTAGAGCTCGCTGGACACGAGGTTGCCGGTGAAGAAGAGGTCGTAGCGGCCGTCCCGGTTGAAGTCGCCCACCCCTACGCCGCCGCCGTTGTAGAGGTATTCGTACTGCAGGATATTGACCGTATCGTTCTCGCGTACTTCGTTGACGAAATCGACGCCGGTTGCTTCCGCCGGTTGGAGGTCGAAGCGGGGTACGGGCCGGTCGGTACAGGCCAGCAGGCCGGTCAGCAGCAGGATGAGGGGGAGGGCGCGCAAGGGGGGATCGTTTCGGGGTAAACGTCAGAGGGACCGCTTCCGGTTGGAAGCAGTCCCTCTGCGCAGCATATGGTTTTCGGCTAGTTATAACCGGGGTTCTGATCGGCCTGGCTGATCTCGGTGTTGGTCGTGATCTCCTGCAGCGGGATAGGCAGCAGCAGTTCGCGATCGGTCCAGTAGTCGAGGTAGTCGGAGGCGTCGATGACGCCGTAGCGGTCCCACCGGCGAAGGTCACGGGCCCGGATGGCTTCCGAGGCGAGTTCCTTACCCCGCTCGTCTACGATGGCCTTGATCAGCTCGTCCTGGGTAGCGTTGGGTACGCAGCTGTCTTCCAGATCGGGCACACCGGCACGCTCCCGCACCTGGTTAGCGTAGTCGCGGGCGGCATCGAGGTTACCCTGACGGGCTTCGATCTCGGCCAGCAGCAGCAGCACGTCGGCGTAGCGCATCAGCAGGTAGTTGGTGGTGGAGGTGTAGAAGTCTCCGGGGTTCAGTTTATAGTAGACGCCGTACTTGTACCAGCTCACGTTTACATCCGTACCGTGGTAGTCGAGCTCGGGGCTGTTGGGGCGTGCGTCGTCGAAGACCTCGGTACCGTTGGCGTAGGTATCGCCTTCGAAGATGACCGTCTCGCGGAGACGGGGGTCGGTGTAGTCGCAGCCGGCCAGCTCGTTCTCGTAGAGGTTGATGAGGTCGGAGGTGGGCGCCACGTTGCGCCACGCCTTGCCGTATTCCTGGGCACGTACCGACTTGGAGTCGGCACCGTCGCCGGTGACGAAGTTGTTCCAGTTGTAGTCGCCGATGGGTGCGTACACGACCTCGAACAGGCTCTCGGAGGTAAAGCCGTTCTCCTCGGTAAAGAGGTCACCGAAGTTACTTACGAGAGAGTAGTTGCCGGATTCGACCACGGCTTCCAGGGCTTCCTTGGCCTCATCGAGGTTGTTGGTTTCCATGTAGCTGCGTCCGAGGTAGCCAAGGGCCGATCCGCGGGTGGCGCGGCCGAGGGTGTTGTCGTTACGCGATTCGGGCAGGTTTTCGGCGGCAAAGGCGAAGTCGGCCTGGGCCTGGGCGAATACCTCCTCGCGGCTACTGCGGGGCTGGAAGCCGTCAAGCGATACCAGGCGGCTGGTGTAAATGGGAGCGCCGCCCCACAGGGTGGCGATCTCGTTGTAGGCCCAGCCGCGGAGGAAGCGGGCTTCGGCGATGAGGGGGGCCTTGTCCTCGTCGGATACGGAGGTGTTCGAGGCGATACCGTCCAGGGCGGTGTTGGCCCGGTGGATCATCAGGTACAGGGCGGTCCAGTGCTCCCGCATCTCGTTATCGGTCGGCGACGCGTTGCCGCCGGGGATCGACAGCAGGATGGTGAGCGACGAGGTGGGCATGTGCTGGTCATCGCGCATGTCGTTGATGAAGAAGTACCAGCGGCTCACGATGGGCCCCGAGCGCAGGGTGGAGTAGGCGCTCAGCACGGCAGCTTCCATCTGCTGGGTGTTCTGGAAATAGTTTTCCGGCGTAACCCGGTTCGGGTCGAGGCGGGTAAGGTCATCCTCGCTACAGCCGAAGCCGATTGCGAGCAGACCCATGAGTAAAATAGCTTTCAATTTCATGATCGCGGAGAGTTGTACTAGTTGAAGGATGGCCGCGGGGCCCCTCCCCGGTTCCGTTGTGAAACGGGGAGGGAGCCGCGGCGGATAGTGGGGGTTTAGAATCCGACCTGTGCGCCGAAGATGAAGCCGCGGGCGTTGGGGTAGTCGCCGTTGTCAAATCCGGTCTCGCTCAGGGCGCCGCCGATTTCGGGATCCAGGCCGCTGTAGCCCGTCAGGGTCAGCAGGTTCTGGCCCGTCAGGTAGAGGCGGAGGTTTGACAGTACGCCATCTCCGCTGAGGGGGAGCGTGTAGCCGACCGTCAGTGCCTTGAGGCGCATGTAGGAACCGTCCTCTACGAAACGGTCGGATACCCGGCGGTTGTTGTTGGGGTCGTCACGAATAATCCGGGGTACGTCGGTATTGGTATTCTGTGGCGTCCAGGCGTCCAGTACGCTGGTACCTACGTTGAACAGGCGCTGGGTCTGCGAGAGCAGCGAGCCTACGCCGTTGTATACGTCGTTGCCCTGCGATCCCTGGAAAAAGACGTTGAGGTCGAAGTTAGAGTAGCGTCCGTTGAAGCTGAAGCCGTAGGTAAAGTCGGGCAGGTATTTGCCGATGATCACCCGGTCGGCCGCGTCAATCACTCCGTCACTGTTCTGGTCCACGAAGCGGATGTCGCCCGGGGCGGTCAGTTCGTCCTGGGTGGCTGCCTCGTCGACTTCAGCCTGGGTCTGGAAGATGCCGTCGGTCTGGAAACCGAAGAAGCTGTAGACCGGGTCGCCGACGCGGGTCACGGTGGAGTTGTAGCTACCCGTGAACTCGATGTCGTTGTTGCCTTCGATCACGTCGCCTTCGTTCACCAGGCGGACCACCTCGTTGGAGTTGGTGCTCAGGTTGGCGGAGACGCTCCACTGGAAGTCACTGCGGGGATTGCCGTAGTACTGTCCCTGGAATTCGAAACCGTTGTTCTTCAGGGCTCCGATGTTCTGGGACGTGGTAGCCACGCCCGCCGACGGAGGCAGGGGTACGTTCAGGATGAGGTTATCCACTTTCCGGTCGTAGTACTCCATGCTGAAGTTCAGGCGGTTGTTGAAGAAGCCCATGTCCAGGCCGATATTCAGCATGTCGGTGAGCTCCCAGCGCAGTTCCGGGTTAGCCAGCGAGTTGATGAAGCTGATCGACGGCTGGTTGCTGCCTCCGAAGACCGGGCCGACGGTCGAGATGATGGGATCCTGGAACGCGTAGGGGCCGAGGCCGATCGAGCCGGTGCGGCCGTAGCTGGCCCGTGCCTTCAGCAGGCTGAAGGGGGTGTTGTCCATAAAGGATTCCTCGCTGATGTTCCAGCCGATAGCACCCGCCGGGAAGTTTTCGGTCTGGTAGCCGGGGGCAAAGATGGACGATCCGTCGCGCCGGAAGCTGAAGGTCGCGTAGTACTTGCCCTGGTAGCCGTAGGTTACCCGGGTCACGAAGGAGCGCAGCGTGGACTCGTTTTTGGCCAGGGCATTCTGGTTGACCCGCAGATCCGCGCCGCCTTCCAGTACTTCGAGGTCGGGGTTGGGCTGGGTGACCGTAAGGGCCAGCGGGTTAAAGTAGCTGTTCTGGATCTCACCGACCAGGACCGCGTTGATGCTGTGGTCACCGAGCAGCCGGTCGAAGTTCAACAGACCGCGGTAGATCGGGCTGAAGCTGGTGTTGCGGTTCTCGGCGATCGTGTTGTTAGTATTGGGGGAGGTCGACTGGTACACCGGCGTCCGGTTGAAGTTCCGGAAGTTCTGGTAGTTGCCCCCGACGAAGGCCTGGGCCTCCAGTCCGTCCAGGATCTCGTAGGACAGGTACGCCGTACCCAGCATTTTGAACACCTGGTCGGTGTTCTCCAGGAGGTTGACCGCCAGGACCGGGTTGCCGGGGTCGGCGATGTCGAGGCCCGATGCCGCACCGGAGTAGCCACCGATGTTGTTGGGGTTCTCGATGGGCTGGTAGGGAAGCGATTGGATGGCTTGGAGGAACAGTTGCCGTCCCCCGAGTTCGGGCTGTATGCCCCGCTTGTCGTTTACCAGGAGCAGGGTCTGGCCGAACTTGAAGCGGCCGTCCTGGCTGATATCGTGCTCGCTGTTGATGCGGAAGTTAAACCGCTCGTAGGGCGAACCCTTCACTACTCCTTCTTGCTTTAGGTAACCGAAGGAGCTGAAGAACGTCGAGCGTTCGCCGCCGCCGGTGAGGTGCAGGGAGTTCTGGGTGATGAACCCGTCCTGGAAGATGGCGTCCTGCCAGTCGGTGTTGGTCTCGCGGAAGGTCTGTCCGGAACCGGGGTAGGTCTCGGAGTCCAGTCCGTCTCCCTCCACGGCGCGGGGGATCGGTCCGCCGTTGAATATCTCGGCGTAGCGGATGTACTGCTCGGTATTGAGCACGTCGTAGCGGCGGGACTGCGTCTGCACGCCGACCGTGGATTCCAGACTGAGGCGGAGGCCGTCGGAATTGTTGCCCTTCTTGGTTTCGATGATGATGACGCCGTTCGAGGCCCGCGATCCGTAGACGGCGGTGGCCGAGGCGTCCTTCAGTACGTTGATGCTTTCGATGTCGCGGGAGTCAAACTGGTTGAGTCCGCCGGCACCGGGCACCCCGTCCACTACGTACAGGGGGCCGGAGCCGAAGCTGATCGAGCCGATACCGCGTACCTGAATGATCGGCGGGGCGCCGGGAGCGCCTCCGCTGGTCACCTGTACGCCGGCGAGGCGGCCCTGGATGGCTTCCCCGAGGTTGCTGGTGGTCAGGGCGGTGACCTCATCGGAACCGATCGAGGACACGGCACCGGTCACGGCCTCGCGGGCCTGGCTGCCGTAGCCGACGACCACGACCTCGTCCAGGGCGTTGGCATCGGCACCGAGGGTGACGTCGATCTGGCTTTGCCCCTCCACCGCGATCTCGCGGGCCTCGTAGCCGATGTAGGAGAAGCGGAGTACGGAACCGTCCGGCGTAGTGATGCTGTAGGCACCGTCGAGATCCGTCACCGTACCGGTGCTGGATCCCACGACCAGCACGTTGACGCCGATCAGCGGAACGCCGTCGCTATCTGTTACCGTACCGGTAACCCTTTGTTGCGCCCAGGCGGCGCTGGTACATAGGAACAGAAGCAGTAGAGCCCCTATCGTCCTGCGTAAAATTGTTGACATAGTATACGTTGATTTTAGTTACACAATCGATTTCGTAACGGGGGTAAAAAAACCCCTGCGAACGCGCAAGGTAACCACTTTCAGAATTAATTGTCAAATTAACCTGATAATATGTATTGTTTTAGCCGCTTGCGACGGCTCTACGGCATTATTGCCGGTTTTTGGCATCTTTTTTCACAACGTGCTGTTTTAGGCGGCCAGCGGGTATCTTGCGGGTATGTACCGCTTCCTGCTGCTCCTCCCCCTCCTGCTCTGCACCTGCGCACCGTCGCCCGAAACCGCGACGCCGACCGACGCGGCGGCCTACTTTGATAATTCCGGCCGTGAGGACGTCCTGACCGGCGGCGTCCGTATGATCCCCATCAGTACCCCGGCGGGTGAGTTCCGTGTCTGGACCAAGCGGGTCGGCAACAGTCCCCGCAAGAAGGTACTGCTGCTCCACGGCGGCCCCGGGGCTACGCACGAATACTTCGAGGCGGCCGACAGCTACTTTCCGGGCGCCGGCATCGAATACTACTATTACGACCAGCTGGAGAGCGGTCGCAGCGATCATCCCGCGGACTCCACGCTCTGGACCATCGACCGCTTCGTCAGTGAGGTGGAGCAGGTACGGACCGCGCTGGGCCTGGACCGGGACAACTTCTTCCTGCTCGGCCACAGCTGGGGCGGCATCCTGGCGCTGGAGTACGCCTTCGCCCACCAGGAGAACCTGAAGGGCCTCATCATCTCCAACATGGTTTCCTCCGTGCCCCAGTACAACAAGTACGCCGAGGAAGTGCTCGGCCCGCAACTCGATCCCGAAGTGCTGCGCGAGATCAAGGAACTGGAAGCCGCCGAAGACTACCAGAATCCCCGCTACGAGGAACTGCTAACCAACAACTACTACAATCAGCACGTCATCCACATGGACCCGGCCGACTGGCCCGAACCGGCCGTGCGCGGGCTCAATAATATCAACTACGACGTCTACCTGGCCATGCAGGGTCCGAGTGAGTTCGGTATACTCGAGAGCGCCAGCCTCGCCGACTGGGACCGCAGCGAAGACCTGGAACAGATCACCGTACCCACCCTCACCATCGGGGCGGAGCACGACACCATGGACCCCGAGTACATGGAGTGGATGGCGGAGCAATTCCCCAATGGCCACTACCTCTACTGCCCGAACGGCAGCCACATGGCGATGTACGACGATCAGGAGACGTACTTCGAGGGCGTTATCAACTTTATTAACAAGGTCGACGAGGGGGAGTAATCGGAGCATCACGGACCGCAAACTGGTCCGGCAGCGCTCCCGGGCAAGCCGTACAGATCGGTTTTTGACGGGAACGCAGGTGCCGGGTTCAGATCGCGGTCAGGCGCATATAGTCCAGCAGGGCCCGGTTCACCTCCCCGTCCATGTTGTGATTCCACTCCTCGAAGTGGAGCCGCACCGTGTTGGCTCCGGCCGCGAGCGTGACGCGGTGGGCGTTGGTGTGCCCCCAGCTCGACCAGTCGTCGGCCCCGCGCTGGGGGAAGACCACGGCACCCGCGTACCCACCGTTGACCGTCAGGCTGCGAATGGCGCACTTGTTGTCGGTATTTATGGGTCCGCTTCCGTTGGCAAAGCGGAAGTCCAGCAGGTAGGGGCCGGCCCGTTCCACCTCGACGTCAAAAGCGAGCTCCCGGTTCTCGGTGAGGCTCAGCAGCACGAAGCCCTTTCCCGTATAGTTCTCCGCGTCGAAGGAGGAGGGCGGCGCGTACCCCTCGGCCTGGTAGCGCTGGACGTGCGGCGTCACCTCCACCGGTTCGCTGGCGAAGGCCTCGTTGCCGTGCTCATCCACCCCGGCTACCTGGTAGGAGGCGTAGGCGTGGGGATCGACCGAACAGTGGTTAGTAGTGACCGCCTGGAGGAGTTCATCGTTGCGGTAGACATGGTAGCGTTGCGCGCCCACCACGCGGCTCCACCGGAGGGTGTCCCCTACCCTTCCTGCCCAGAGCGTCGGCAGGGAAGAAAGGTTGTCGACGCGGTTGACGCTGCGGTAGGGCAGGTCGTGGCCATCGAGCTCGATGGCGATGGTACGGTGCCCGGTGGCGGCGGCGTCCACGAAGGCCACCTGGGCCGCCTTGCCGTCGATGGTGACCGACCGGATGCGCGATCCGTGGCCCGCGACGGTGATGTCAAGGGTCACGTTGCGGTAGCGGAAGTTCGACAGCCGCCGCTGGCCCGCATAGGAGCGCGGCACGACGGGAGCCAGGTAGAGTCCGTCGGCCCGAAACTCCATGCCCATAAACACGCGGTACACCATGGCCAGGTTGGCGGCGATGCTCCAGAGCATGTGGTGGGAGTTGATCTCGGTGCCCATTACGCCACCGTCTTCGGCGACCATATTCTCGTAGTTGCTCAGGTAGAGTCCGGCCGAGCGGTAGATCGCCGCCAGGCCATGCTCCAGCGCCGCGCCGTTGCCTACCCGGGCGGCCGCCAGGTTCCAGAATCCCTGGACGAAGGGCCAGATACCGTTGTTGTGGTAGGGCGGCATGTCCGGGATCTGCGGATAGATGCAGGACACGCCGAAGGGGGTGAGCGGCGACCGCTCCACCACGGAAGCGGACTGCTCCGCATCCGCGATCCCGAACAGAACGCACAGCGCCTCGCCCAGCGCCTCGAAGCGGGGGGAGACCAGCATATGGTCACGGCCGTAGAGGTACTGTCCGTAGTATCCCTTGTCGAATAGCCAGAGGCGGTCGTTGATGGCCTGTTTAAGGGTGGCGGCGGTGGTGGCGTAGTCGCCGGCGGGCTCGTCCAGTAGCCCGGCGATCTCCCCCAGTATCTCGTGGGCGCGGCAGTGGACGGCGTTCGTGCCCAGACAGAGGGAGGCGTAGATGTCGGCGTTGTCCATCCAGCGGGGATAGGTCTGTTCGCGCCAGTCCAGGAAGGAGGATTCACCGCGGTACAGCCCGGTCTGCGGATCCACGAGCGTCCTGCGGTCGTCGTCGAGGGTAGCTTTGATGACCGGGTAGATCTCCTCCAGCCACGCCCGCTCGCCGGTGACCCGGTAGATCTCCCAGGCGGCGAGCACCCAGGTGGTACGATCGGAGCTCACGGGCCACGCGCCGCCCGAACCGGTGTCTTGGACGATACGTCCGCGCTTCACCTTAGCGCGCAGGCTGGTCTTTACCGCTTCGGGATTGTGAATGGCGAAGGCAAGCAGCGCACTGTAGCTTACGTCGCGGGTCCACACGCCCGACCATTTAGCGCCGGTGCGCAGGGTGCCGTCTTCCTCGACGTTGCGGTGGGCTTCCTCCTTGGCCAGGTTGAAGAGGGCGTCCACGATCGGCTGGTCGGAGGTGTACTCCGGTCCCGCGGGCAGATCGCTGGCCAGCTTCCACTCCAGGCGGGGGTCGCGGTCGCCGTGGATGCTTTGGCCGTAGTTGGAGCGGAGGTGGGTGGTGGACAGGACTTCGGCCCGCATGCTCCCCTGTTCGATGCGGTCGGGGTGGAGGGTGTATTCGGGGCTGGCGTAGAGGGGGGTGGGCATGTTGGGTTTATGGAAGTTGGCGGGGGTTTGTTCGCTGGTGGGTGACATAGGTGGGTAATACCCGTCGATTGGGGTCGGGGCGGCGCGGCCGGAGACGGCACCGTGCTTACGTTACCGGAGGCAGCAGCTTGCTTCCTGGTTGGGACTATACCAAACGGAGCCCAAAACATCACCAGAACTGGTGCTTGTGGCGGCGAACGATACCCCCGTAACTTAATGGCCCACACGGTGTCGCTTTTTCCCGCCCGGCACCAAATTTTGCTCACCATGATCGATCCCCACCAGAATGGGCAGGTGAAGGCATATACGCTGGATATCCTGCTCGACCGGTCTACCGACTACTCCCGGGCCAGCCTGGAGAACCTTGGCTTTGACGCCACTTCCATTGAAAAACTACAGCATATCCGGCTTCAACTGGCGAAGTACGAAGCGGCTCAGCAGGAGGAGGCGAAGCGCCAGCAACAGCGGATGGAAGCATCGGCCGACCACACCTTCCGGGTCATCCAGTCGCTGAAGGATTCCCTGGAAACCACACTGGCGGAAAGCCAGAATGCCCAGATCATCGCCAAATCCATGTACGTGGCTACCTACCTGCTGGGCTTCGCCATGGTGTGCGTGGCTATTTACTTCGGTACCCGGGGGCGGGAATTCCTATCCCTGGCCTTCGGCACCTTCGGCATGGCCAGCATCGTGGGCCTGCTGCTCTCGGATCCACCCCTCAAACTGCAGGACAGCCGGTCGAACTATTCGCAGTTGACCATCGGCGTGCTCGCGTGGTTCAGCGACATGATCGACAAATCAAGCATGCAGCAGACGGTCCTTAGTACGTATCAGCTTATGTTGCGGCACGCGCCGGACTTGGGCACCCAGGTGCAATTGCAGCAGACCGCCCTGCAGAATCACCTGCAGCTCAGCGATGCCCAGCTTGCCAATACGGTACGGCTGATCCGCCTGCTCGAGGAGGTCGCCGAGCCCAGCTACCGGAATGGGGTGGAAAGTTGAACCCCCAAGGGGCGCTTAGCTAAACCAGGCTTCGGGTGGGCGCGTAGCTGTCCCACCGCAGTTCCCTGCGGCGGCGTTTCGTCAGGTGGGCGGCGGCGCGCTGGTGCAGGAGAAATTCCCGGCGGCATACGCCGCAGCGGCCGTTGGCGTACAGGTACCCGATCGTCCGGTGCATGCGCTGGTCCGGGTGCCGTTTCAGGATGCCCTGCACGGCATCACCGATCGCATGCAGCTCGCCCTGGTCCGTAACGTCGCGGATGGTGCGGTAGATCAGGGCGTCGTCGCTCTCGGAATAGCAGGCGGTCAGCATCCGCACGGAAGCGGCCACGGTCCGGTGCTGTTTCAGCCGGGAGCGGGCGAAGCGCCGGATCGCCACCGAAGCGACCCGGCCGAGGATAATACTGACGGTCCGCAGCAGACGCCGGTCGTCCAGGTCCAGGCGGTCGATGAGCCGGAGCGGATCGCCCGGGTAGTCCCGCTGCTCGAACACGCGCAGGTAGCGCCATTTTTTGGCGGGGTCCTTGGCGCGGAGTTCCCGCTCGGCCAGCTGCCGCAGTTCATCCGGGGTCAGGCGCTGGTACAGGTTATTCAACCGCCCGCCGGGGCGGCCGGCTTCGATGTGGTCGATAAGCTCGTCGAAGTTTTCGGGCCGGGCGATGGAAATCTCCTCCACCGGGGGTGCCTTCCGGTCGAGGACCTTGCGGCGGTACCGCCGTACGTGTTTATTCTCGCGGCTGGTCGGCGGCAATTTGCCACCCCACTTCTTCAGCGCCTTGCGGACGGCCTTCTTTCGGAATATCTCCGGGCTGTGAGCCGTGACCTTCTCGCCCTTGAGCTGCTTCCCGGTGACCTCCATGTAGGCGTACATCCCCTTGCGGCCCAGTCGGATGACGTAGGCCCAGCCGTATTCGTAGGGATTGGGTTCGGCGTTGAGTTCCCGGTACTTGTCGATGATGGGCCCCTTCTTCAGGTCGCCGGCCCGGTAGAGGTGATAGGCTACAGCAAAGGCCTGGTCGGGATTGACCCGGTGATCGCCTGTTTTCATCCGAAGAAACCGGCGGCGGAACTCCCTGGCCAGGGCCGGGTAGTGCTTACTCCGCCGCAACAACTGGAAGGAATACCAGCCCCGATTCCCCTCGGACTGCGGGTCGTAGGCGTAGTTGCGGAAGCAGCCCTTCAGCAGGAACTCGTCGTAGGCTTTCCCGAACGGTTTCTTGCGGAGGAAGGGGGCGCCGATGCCGGTTTTGATCTGCTGCTTGGTTTGCTGTTTGCCCATCCGGGGAAGATACGGGGTATGGGTGGGGGGAGCTTGGCGCGGGTTTTCCGCAGGGGTGTTGCGCTGCCGGAGGCAGCATTGTCCTGGCGCGGTCGGAGACCGCGTTGTACTTCGCGTTTTACTGGTTGACGCGCTCGATGTATCCTTCCACGTCGTACTTGCGGTCGAGGCCGCCGCGGGTCATGGTGCGGAGCTTGCCGAAGACGTCGCGCTCCGTCCAGCCGCGGTCGTGCAGGCCGAAGAGCCACAGTACGTTGGTGTAGCTGTTGGGGTCACGGCCGTCCATGAAGTACTTGTTGTTGAGGTACAGCGTGGTCTCGTAGGCGTACTGGTAGGTGTTGGTGTAGGTAATGATCTGCTTGCCCCAGTACATCCGCATGTAGTTGGGCAGGAAGGCGCGTTCCCGCATCTCCTTCATGGCGGCGTTCCAGGCGTCGTCGTCGGTTTCCCCGTTCTCGAGTTGCTCGCGGGTGTAGTGGTGGGGCCGCTTGTCGCTCTCGTGCTTTTCCATGGTTTCCTGCGCCCAGTCGGGCACGGCCTCCAGGCTGTCGTAGGTATCGGGGGCGTACCAAACGAAGTTGTGGGCCAGCTCGCGGCGCACGACCAGCTCCTCGATGTAGCCCTCGCGGTCGCTCTTGGGGGCGCTGGAGTCCTTCACTTTGCGGTAGACCTCACTGGGACTGATGTGGCCGAAGTGCAGGTAAGGGCTGAGGTGGCTGGTCGCGTCCTCGGAGGGTTCGAGCCGGCCGTCGGAATAGCCCTTTAGGTCGGAGCGCAGGAAGTTGGTCAGGTGATCGCGGGCCGCGGTGGTGCCGCCCACAAATTCGTCGACCGGCTTTACGTCGCGGTCTACCTTCAGCTGGTCGAGTACGCCGTCCACGCTGTCGAGTTCCATGTCGCCGCTCAGGTGGACCCGCTTGCTGGGCTTATCCGGCTCGGTCTCGGTGGTTTCCGTAGCGAATTTTTCCACCTGGCCCATGATCTTCTTGCGGATGGTGCGGGCGGCGTACTCCCGTTTTTCACTGGCTGTCTCCACGGGTACGACCACGTTACCCTCCACCTGCACCAGCGGTACCTCCAGCTTGTCGGCGGCGTCGGAGCGCCACTTGCGTTCGTGACGGGTATAGGCCCGGTCGGTGACCACGGCGCAGACGTCATGTCCGTCCACAAATTTGGCGATACGTTCGGCGCGCGGGCCATGCAGCAGCAGGAACTTGAGGCCACGCTCGGTGATACGGTCGGCGGCCTCCTTCAGTCCCTCGATCAGGAATTTGTAGTGGCGCAAGTTGGCCTCCGGAAAGTCGTCGATCAGGGTGAAGACCACGATGCAGTATTTGTCGAGGTCGTTGGCCCAGCGGATGGCGTATTCCAGAGCGGGATTCTCGTAGGCACGCATGCTCTCCTGCATCCAGTAGACGACGTATTTGCCGTCTTCGCGGAGCTCACGGTCGTTGAGTTGTTTGAGGCGTTCTTCGGCGATCGAGTAGGTGTTCAGACTTTCCATGCCCCCGTAACGGAATTTTTGCGCGCTGGTTTTTTGCGGCGGGGCGCGGGTGCGGTGCTACTGCGGCCGTCAGAAACAGGTGTACGGCCTCCCCCAGGTGTAGTAGCCCTCCGGGATTATGTATTCCGGGGTGAAGACATAATTCGTTTCACTCCTGCTTTTTCGGTTGCCTCCTGGATCGGTCACCACCGACGTTTCCCGCTCGTGGAGGAAGGGTGAGATGGCATACGTATGGTGGTCCCGCAGGGGCGATCCGTAGAGCAGGCTACGGTGGGGCGTGAAGCCGGTGCGTTCGGTCACCCTCCGGTTCGCTTCGCGGCCTACGTATTGATCGCTGTAGTATTCGAGAGCGACCACCCGGGGGATATTGCCGTCGGCATCGTACTCGTAGGTTCGCTCCACCAGGGGTACGTAGCCCGTGAACAGGTGATCGTCGACCTCCGCCCAGGTGGACATGCCCGTCCGGCGGCCGTCGGTATCGTAGAAAAAGCTGTCCACCTCCAGTCGGTGCTCGCCCCGTCGGGGCGAGGTGTACCAGTCCGGATAGCGCACCTCCCGCAGCTGCCCCGCCCCGTCGTAGGAATAGGTTCCGACGAACCGCAGGTCGTACTCGGGGACGGTGTAAACGGCTTCGGTGATCCGGTCCCCGTCGTAGGAGAAGGTCACCCGTTGCCCGCCATAAAGATCGGCGGTCAGGAGTCGGCCGTCGTCGGCGTAGCTATAGCGCAGCGTATCGTACTCCACGTCGGCGGAGTCCGTAGTCCAGGGGGAGATGGAGTACGGCATCTCGGTGATCCGGCACACCGTTGACGCTGCCCCGGGAGGAGGCATGGCGGGGCTAACGTCTTCCTTGTCACAGGCAACCAGAAAGGCCAGCAAAAGAAACGGAAGCAGACGCGTGCGGAAGAAAGTCATTGGAGGGAAAACGTGAACTGGCAGGGTCACCGGATAGTATTCCCGGAAATTTAACGGTCTCCGTCCAAAGGGGTCCCGTCTCCAGCTTTCTCGCGGACGTACCGGAGAGTATTCCCACGGCCGACGAGGCTCATCTCCAGGCGCTTTTCCGTTAGTTTGGTGATGAAGTAGCAGTTGCCGAGATCGGGGACCGTGAGGTAGCGGCCCTTACCGGTCGGGGCTACCGCGTCGGATACGTCCGGACAGGTCTGTCCGACCACGTAGTTGTCACTGCTTTTCTCATCCATCCCGTCGTAGCCCATGATCATCAGGTTGCCCTCGAAACGGAGGGTAGCCAGGCTGTCGTCCTCACTCCGCCAACGGCCCTGCAACTCCCCGGTGGTACCGGAAGAGGTGTTGGTGACCGCGGCGGCATCGCGGACGGTTTCGGAAACTTCCCCGCAGGCGAGACCCGCCAGCAGGCACGTAAGCAACAGCAATCGGTACATACACATTCGACTTTACCCTAATAACCCGTAGCGCGGCGGTTTGTGAACGCGCGCCGCACCCGCGCGCCGCCGCCCTAGTCAACCAGGGCCCAGCGGAAACAGGCACCGCCTTTACGGTCCGGCCAGGCATCCCGGGCGTCGGCGGAGCAGAGGCTGCCCTGCCCCGGGTCGGCGAACAGGTAGCGGTGGTTGGTTAGCGACATCAGCATGAGGTCGTCCTGCAACATATCCTCCCACTGGAAGGTGGAAGCGTCGCCGGACTCCCCGGTTTCCAGGCGGACCTCGGCCAGTCCGCCGTTATTATGGACCGTCACGTAGCGGCCGGTGGTGACCGACTGCAGGGCGATACGGCCCGGCCCCCGCTCCAGCACGCGGAAGAGAGAAGAACTGTCGGAGGCCGGCCGGCTGTCCGCCGCGAAGGGGCGCAGGAAGTTGCGCCAGCTGGCGAGCACCGAACTGTCGGCCAGGCTCGTAAGACGGATGTTCTTTCCGTGCGGGATGGGCCGGGTCAGTCCCTTGCAGCGGCGCTCGTCGACGGTGAAGTCGTCGAAGTCCGCGTAGCCGCCCTCCCCGCCCGACGTGCTGTAGTTGAACAGGGCGTAGCGGACCCCCTGAAAGGTGCGCAGCTGGTAGGGCATGTGCACCGGCGCGCCGAGGTCGGTAAAGATCTTTCCGTCGAGGCTGTAGCTCAGCACGGCGGTGTCGGTGTCGAAATTGGCGTGGGCGCGCAGCCAGATCCGGTCGCCGGCGATGGAGGCGTCGTGGGTAGCGCCCGTCTGCTCGTTGAAGTACCGTAGCCTCCGGCCGTCCGCCTCCTGCAGCACCCCGATCCAGGCGTAGGGCAGGTTGAGGAGGGCGAGGCCCGCCACGTCGCCGGAATGCAGCCCGCCGAGCTCCAGTTTGGCGTTTGCTACCGATTCGGGTCCGATGCCGCGCTGGGTGAGGGAGTTGCGGGCGCGCCAGAAGCTTTCGGCGGGCAGGCTGTGCAGCCGCAGGTAGCCGGGGCGCTCGTCCAGCGACCACTTCTCCTCTACCGGTGCGTGGTTCCACTGCCATACTTCCCCGAGCTCGGGGCCGTTGAAGGCGTCGTCGCGTACGAAGGGGGCCGAAGGCTCGGAGGTGAAGCCGGTATTGGGCTTGACCCAACTGCGGGGGGTGCGGGTGAGGTTACCGGGGAGACCGAAGTAGGGCCAGCCGTCCTGCCAGGTGACGGGTGAAAGGCCGGTGACGCGGCCGACGCTGTTATAGTCGAGCATCGACCAGCCCCACCATTCCCCGGTCTGCGTCTGTACGATGCCGCCCTGGTGCATGGGGATGCAGCCGACGTAGTTCTCGTCGTAGCGGACCACGTTGTAGGGCGGTCCGTTGCGGGTATCGAATACGCGGGCGCGCTGCCCTACGCCCATATTGCTTTCGGCGCTGATCACGTTCACCTCGTAGGGGCCGTAGGGTGCGTCGGCGCGCAGGCACACCTGGTAGCACATGGGCTCGTAGTTGGTATTGGTAATGATGTACTTGCCGTCGATCTTGTAGATGTGGCTGCCCTCCCCGGCGCCGCTGCCCGCGGGTACGATGACGCGTTCGGTGCCGGGCACGACATCGAGCAGGTCATCGGTGAGTTGTACCATTTTCACTTCGTTATAGCCCCAGACGGCGTACTTCTTGCCGTCGTCGTCGAAGAGTACGGTGAGGTCGTGCAGGTCGGCGCGCATCTGCTGCTGCTTCCACGGACCTGCCGGGTCGGTGGCGGTGAAGACCTGGGTACCCTGCCCGTTGACGTTGCTGAAGATGTAAAAGGTGCCGTTGTCGTAACGCAGGCAGGGGGCCCAGAAGCCCTGCCCGTAGATGTCCTGTCCGTCCTCCAGCCGGAAGGCGGGGCCCTTGTCCAGGCGCGGGGCGGCGTAGGTCAGCAGTTCCCAGTTGACCAGGTCGCGGGAGTGCAGCACCGGCAGGCCGGGCATGGCGTGCATGGTGGTCCCGGTGAGGTAGTAGTCGTCGCCCACCCGGATAAGGTCCGGGTCGGAGAACTCGTCGTGGAACAGCGGATTAGTGTACGTACCGTTGCCGTTGTCGGCGGTCCAGGTACAATCGGTTTGTGCAGTGGCGGCCAGGGAAAAGCCCAGCAGCAGGATCGACAGGTAAAGTTTTATAATTGTCATAAAGACAAATATATAGTTTATCGCGCATTTGCTGCCTGCCGAACGATCAGTGTAGCAAATCTGCCAAGCGATCGTGCCCGCTGACCGGACGTCAACGGGTTGCCTACGCCGTCCGCTCCCGGAAGAAGCAGGCGGGCCGCGGAAGGAAGCCGACCTTTTCGTAGTAGTCGACCGCGCTGGGCGCGGCGATCAGGTGGATCATCACGCGGCCCCCGAGCCGCTCGGCCGTACGCTCGATAAGGGCGCGGCCGATGCCCCGGTGCTGGTAGTCGGGATGCACCGCAAGGTCCGCCAGGTAACAATTCCAATGCCAGTCGGTCAGCGAGCGGCTGATACCTACCAGTCGCCCCGCTTCCCAGGCGGACACCACCAGGTCCGACCCGGCGTACATCGCCCGGATGCGGTCGGGGTCGTCTACCGGACGGTTGAGCCCGGCGCTGCGGAACAGGTCGATGATCTCCCCGGCGGACGGCGTGCGGTCGTGGTGGTACGCGATGGTCATTAGCGCTTGCTAAGGTAGGGAGTCGGCGCGGGTAGTGCACCTGCACCCGCCGTTGTGCTGCGCTGACCGGGGAGAAATACGCCGGGACCTGTCGGCAGATGAGACCGCCCGGGCATGCGACCCCCTGCCGGGCACGATTCACACGATGAACATAATTTATTCTACTATATCAGAATACTTCGGTATTACCTATCTTCCAGTTGCGTTGTCCACCGGTACCGCTGGACAGGAGTGAGTCTCGGCTCTGCGACACACAACGGACATCTCCTAACCTGCCGACCCCCACGCAATGGACGATACTATTCCCTGGCAACACCGCCGGGCTCTCCGGAACGCAATTGAGGAGCTCGAAAGTCACGGTATCCGGGTCACCCATGCCTACCAGGAGAGAGACAAGCTCCTCTCCGTGATCATCCAGGAGGTGGACAACCAGGGCGCCCCCTGCCTGAGCGAGAGCCAGCTTTGGAACCTGGCCATCCGCGTTTCCCGATCGCTGCCCATGCTCAAGGAAGTACGGGCCATCCCGCGGTGGCCGCACGTCGTGGAACGGCAAACGGACGGGCTCGTCTTCCGGCGTCTCGTCAATCCGGAATTTTCCGCCGTCATCCGTCCCGGTACGGGAGATCATACCTTCGAGGTGAACGGGAAGCAGTACCACCTCATACCCCCGGAAGACTATCAGCACGACCACCTGGATTACTACGCCCGGCAGGCCGGAAAAACGATCGTTGCCCACGACCTGACCGATCTCCTGCCGTGACCCCCGGCGCCAGGTGCCCCGCGTATCGCTGACGTAACTTTCGTCGTTTGCTTTAGAGACATGCGTTACCAATTGTTTTTCCTTTTGCTGTTTGCCCTGCACCTGCGCGCCGCCGCCCAGGAGTTGCCCCCCGTGACCCCCTTCCCCCCCGAAGTGTACGACGCCGGCAATCAGAACTGGATGGTAAGCCAGGATGAAGCGGGCTTCATCTACGTCGCCAACAACGAAGGACTGCTCGAGTACAACGGAGCCCAGTGGAGCCGCTACCGCTCCCCCAACGAATCCATTCTCCGCTCGGTACGCGCCGTCGACGGACGAATTTACACCGGCAGCTATATGGACTTCGGCTACTGGGACCGCCAGAAGGACGGACGCCTGGCCTATCACTCCCTGACCGGCGACCTGGGCGGCCGCGTGCTGCCCGACGAGCAATTTTGGGACATCATCCCCTACGCCGGGGCCGTCCTGTTTCAGTCGCTGCAGCAATTTTTTCTTTACCAGCCGGAGACTGGCGAAACGACTCTGCTCCGTCCTCCCGGAGGGATCACGAAAACCTTCGCGGTGGATGGCGGCCTTTACTTCACCGATGCCGCCCACGGGCTATACACCGTCGAGGGCGGCAACATCCGGACCCTCCTGCCCCCCGGCGCCGTACCCGGCGCCATCGTCCACCTGTGGGCCGCCGCGGACCGCCTGCTGCTGCAAACCGACTCCAACGGCACCCTGGCCGCAGTGGACGGACGGGCGGAACCCGTATCCGGGCCCGACTTCCTGGCGGGCAAACGCATTTACAGCGCTGTAACGCTGCAGCGCGGGGGCCACGCCTTCGGCACCATTTCGAACGGAGTGTACCTGACCGATGCCGGGGGCCGGCTGGTCTACCACCTCGACCAGGTCAACGGCCTGACCAATAATACCGTGCTCTCGCTGTTCCAGGACGCGCAGAGCAACATCTGGGCAGGATCCGACAACGGCCTCAACTGCATCAACCTGGCGTCCCCCATCCGGAAGTACACCGACCGCACCGGCCAGCTCGGTACCGTCTACGCCGCCGCCCGCCACGACGGCCGGCTGTACCTAGGCAGCAACCAGGGCCTGTTCGTGCGCCGGGACGACGGCTCCCTTACGCTCCTGCCGGAAACGCGGGGGCAGGTGTGGTCGCTCTTCACCTACGCCGGGGAGCTTTTTTGCGGGCACGACTCGGGCACTTTCCGCGTCGCGGGGGAGCGGGCCGAACGGATCGCGTCGGTGCCGGGCACCTGGACCTTCCAGGAGGTACCGGGTCGGCCCGAACTGTTGCTGCAGGGCAATTACCGGGGCCTTTCGGTACTCGAGCGGACCACCGACGGGTGGCAGCTGCGAAACATCGTCGAGGGCTTCGACCTGTCGGCCCGGTACCTGGTCCTGCGGGCGGGCCGCGAGGCCTACGTCAGCCACGAGTACCGGGGCGTGTACGGCCTGCGGCTGGATGCGGACTACCGCCGCACGATCAAGCAGGTAGCCTACGACAACCCGGCAAAGGGGAAAAATGCCGGGCTGGTGGCTTTTCGCGACAGCGTCTATTACTACTCCCGCGAGGGGCTGTTCGTCCTGCGTGACTTCCAGACGGGCTTCGTGCGCGACGACGCGCTGAGTGCGGACCTGCCCGCGGGCGACTACCGGTCCGGCCGCCTCACGGCTACCGAGGACCGGCTCTGGTTCTTTACCCGGGACGGGATCGGATACCTTCACCAGGGTGCGTTGCGGGAGGGCCTGACACGAACCGCGGTGCCGGTAGCGGCGGGCAACATCAATGCCCCCTCCGGTTTTGAGAACCTCACGGTGGTGGGCCAGGACACCCTGCTCATCGGTACGGCCGACGGCTACCTGACCCTGGCCCGGACGGCCATACCCCTGCAGCTGCACGAGCTCTACCTGACGGGGGCAACGGCCCGTGGAGGACAGGATACCGTCCGTACCCTGCCGCTGACCGCGGGCGGAGACATCCCCTATGCCTACCACAACCTGACGTTCACGGTCGCCGTACCCGACTACAGCCAGTTCTTCCGGCCGCGGTATCAGTACCGTATGCTGGGGTTGTCGGAGAGCTGGAGCGACTGGACCACCGAGACCACCTTCGCCTTTCCCGGCCTGCCCTACGGCAAGTACACGCTGGAAATACGCTCGGAACTCGGGCGGCGGGGCTCGGAAAACACGATATCCTATCCCCTGACCGTGGGCCGGCCGTGGTACGCTACCTACACCGCGCTGTTCCTCTACCTGCTGGCCACCGGCGGGTTGATCTACCTCCTGCACCGGGCCTACACAAACTACTACCGCCGCAAACAGCGGGTGCTGCGGGCCGAGGCGCAGCGTACCCTCGCCGTACGCCAGCGAGAAACCGAGCTGGAGGTAACGCGCCTGAACAACGAACGGCTGCGGGAGGAGATCGACGCCAAGAACCGCGAGGCGGCCCTGTCGACCATGAACCTGGTGAAGAAGAACGAGCTCCTGCAGCAGATAAAGGACGACCTGCTGGCCGGTCAGGATCCCAAGCGGAACATCCGGGAAGTAGTGAAGACGATCGACCGCAACATCGACGAAGCGGAAACTTGGTCGTTGTTCCGCGACGCGTTTGAAAACGCGGACAGTGCCTTCTTCAAAAAGGTCAAGGACCGTCATCCCGAGCTGACCCCGAACGACCTGAAACTCTGCGCCTATCTCCGGCTCAACCTGTCGTCCAAGGAGATCGCTCCGATGCTGAATATCTCCCCCCGCAGCGTGGAGGTGAAGCGGTATCGCCTGCGCAAAAAGATGGGCCTGGACCGGGAGCAGGGGCTCACGGAATACATCCTGGAGATCTGAACGGCCCGATTTCTGCAGCCGGCGGCGCGCGGGTGCGGTGAACGGCCCGGAGCGGGCCACCATGCGGGCTCACGGCACCACAACATCACCCATACAACCGCCCTACACGACCCTACAGCCGGGGTCGGCTGCCCGACGGTATATCGCTGAACCAGCCGTAATCGCTGGCGTTTTGCCAGCGAGTAGTTTTTGTAGGGGTAGGAAATTCGCTTACCGCCCCCCTACACCGGTAGCTTTGTGAAGCAAGCAATTATTCCGCATCGGTGGCCGGTTGGCCGATACCGAAGCTGGCCTAACCTTATCGTCTCATGCAAAGATTTTTCTTTCTCTGCTGCGCACTCTGCGCGGCAAGCCTGGGCCTCGCCGCCCAGACCTTCACCGCCACCGGCACCATCACGGACGCCGACAACGGCGACCCCCTGATCGGGGCTAGCGTGATCGTGGTAGACCCCACCGGCGGCGACGGTGTGCGGGGAACGGTCACCGACCTCGACGGCACCTTCTCCCTGCCGGACATTACGGCCGGTACCGACCTGCGCATCACCTATACCGGTTACCAGCCCACTACCGTGACCGTCAACGACGCCACGCCCCTGACCATCGCCCTGGGCGGTGACGTACAGGCACTCGACGAGGTAGTGGTGATCGGCTACGGTACCCAGCAGAAGCGCAGCGTGACCGGTGCCGTATCGACCGTCGACGCCGAGACCATCACCGACCTCAAGCCCCAGAAGGTCGAGCAGGCCCTGCAGGGCACCGTGGCGGGCGTAAACGTCACCACCCAGTCGGGTGCCCCCGGTGCGGGGCTCAACATCCGTATCCGCGGGGTGAGCACAAACGGACAGAATGCGCCGCTGGTGATCATCGACGGCTACCAGGGCGACCTGAGTACGCTGAACCCCTCCGATATCGAGACGATCACCGTACTGAAGGATGCCCAGGCCGCCGTATACGGTACCGTGGGTGCCAACGGCGTTGTACTTATCACGACCAAAACGGGCAAAAAGAACCAGGCCACCCGACTCAGCTACAACACCTACGTGGGCACCCAGGAAACCTCCCGCTCCCTCGACCTGCTGAACGCCACCGAATATGCCCTGCTCCTGAACGAGACCTACGCCGCCGGCGGACAGCCCCTACCCTACCCTGATGCGACGAACCTGGGCGGCGGCACCAGTTACCAGGATCAGGTATTCGGCAACGCGCCCATCATGAACCATGACATCACCGCATCCGGGGGAAGTGACCGGATCACCTACTCCCTTGGCGGGTCCTACCTCGACCAGGAAGGCATCGTGGGCGGAGACCGCTCCGATTTCCAGCGGGCCACCGGCCGCATATCGCTTGGCATCGATCTCGCCTCGCGGCTGAAACTCAGCACCAACGTCATTTACACCAACATCAACCGGCGCTCCCTCAGCGAGAACGGCCTGGGCTCGGTGCTCTTCAACGCCCTGAACGCCCCCCCGACCCTGCCGGTCCGCAACGCGGACGGCGACTTCAGCCTGGTGCCCAACACCCCCGGCCTGGGTATTGAGGTGATCAACCCCGCCGCCCAGATTGCGAACACCTACAACGACTACGTCCTGAACAAGCTCAACGGCCAGGCCACCCTGGACTGGAACGTCGTAGACGCCTTCACCCTGACCGGCCGCGTGGGCTTCAACACTTCCAACAGCGAGAGCCGGAACTTCAATCCGCAGATCAGCTACGGAGGCAAGGTATTCGACGTGACGCGCAGCAGCGTCAACCAGAACGGCATCAACGACAACAACTACACCTTCGACTTCTACGGTACCTACGACAAGCAATTCGGGGGTAACCACAACCTCACGGCCACGGCCGGCACGACGGTCTTCCGCGAGCTGGGTAACGGCCTCTTCGCTACCGGCTACGACGTTCCGAACAACGACTTTGCCTTTGCCGACATCAGCCTGGCGACCGGCACCAGCCCCGCGGGTGCCCGCGACGTGAGCTCCTACTCCTACGATGAGCGGCGGCTGAGTTTCTTCGGCCGGGTGCAGTACAACTACGCCGAGCGGTACTTTGCCACGGCCATGCTGCGCCGGGACGCCTCCACGAAGTTCGGCCCCCAGAACCGGGCGGCGCTGTTCCCCTCCTTCACGGCCGGGGTCATCCTCCTCGACGAGAACGTACTTCCCGAGAATAACCCCATCGACCTGCTGAAACTGCGGATCAGCTACGGTATTCTCGGTAACGACCAGATCCTGAACAACGGCTACATCGGAACGCTCAGCGGCGAGGCCACCTACGTCTACGACGGCGTGCTGGTCAACGGCGTGGCCATCGGTGCCCTGCCTAACCCCGCCCTGCAGTGGGAGGAGGCCAAAAAATTCAACGCCGGCTTCGACCTGAACCTGCTGGACTACAAGCTGTCCGTCACGGCCGACTACTTCATCAATACCCGTGACAACCTGCTGATCAGCAACATCCCCGTGTCGGGGATCGTCGGTACCGCCGCCCCCGGCAGCGCGGCCCCGACCGTCAACGCCGGTGCCGTACGCAACCGCGGCCTCGAACTGGCCCTGAACTACCGGCAGCGCTTCAACAGCGACTGGCGCCTGAACCTGAGCTACAACTTTACCACCCTCGACAACGAGGTGCTGGAGGTCAATAACGGCACCGGCTTCATCGAGGGCGGCGGCTTTGGCGTGGGCCAGCTGGCTCCCTCGCGCATGCAGGTGGGCCGCCCCATTGGCTACTTCTACGGCTATAAGACCGACGGTATCTTCCAGAGCGCCGCCGACCTGGAGGGCGCGCCCTCGCAACTGGCCCTCGGCGCCGCCGCCCAGCCCGGCGACCTGCGCTACGTGGACACCAACGGCGACGGCGTCATTACCCCCGACGACCGTACCTACCTCGGTGACCCCATCGCCGACGTGACCATGGGGTTCAACGCCCAGGTATCCTTCCGCCGCTTCGACTTCACCGCCTACGCCTTCGCCAGCCTCGGCAACGAGATCGTCCGCAACTACGAGCGGGCCCTCAGCGACGTGAACCGTCTCGACTACTACCTCCAGCGCTGGACCGGCGCCGGGAGCACCAACGAAGTACCGCGCGTGACCACCGCCGCCACCACGAACCGGGTATTCTCGGACTTTTACGTCGAGGACGGCTCCTTCCTGCGGCTGCAGACCGTTACGCTCGGCTACACCCTGCCCCTCACCTTCGGCGACCGGTCGGACCGCAGCCTGCGGCTTTACTTCAGCGGCAATAACCTGCTGACCGCCACGGACTACCTCGGCTACGACCCCGCCGCCTCCTCGGGCGCCCCGATCGGGAGCGGCATCGACTTCGGCTTCTACCCCATCGCCCGCTCTTTCCTCATCGGCGCCAACCTCAGCCTTTAATCATCATGATCATGCACACCACGCAAGCCAAATTTTTCCTGTGGGCCGCGCTGCTGCTCACCTTCACCGCCTGTGAGGACGAATTCATCGGCCGGGACCCCGTGTACTCCATCGACTCGGAGAACTACTTCAACGCACCGGCCGATTACGAGAACGCCCTGATCGGAGCCTACGACCTGCTGCAGCCCACCTACCTCAACGTACTGCTGGGCGAGATCGCCTCGGACAACACCCTGGCCGGGGGAGAAAGCGCCAACGACGTCATCGGCTTCCAGCAGGTAGACGATATGATCCACACGCCCGTCAACGACCAGGTGGATAATATCTGGGACTGGATGTTTGCCGGCGTTAGCCGCGCCTCCTACATCCTGGAGTTCCAGGATAAGCTCGACTTCGAAGGCAAGGCCCAGATTCTGGCCGAGGCCCGCTTCCTGCGCGCCTACTACAATTTCGAGCTGGTGAAGTGGTTCGGCCCGATCCCCATCAAGCCCGAGGGCCGCTTCGTACTGGGCGACGAGACGAGCGTCCCCCGCTCGCCGGTAGCCGACGTGTACGCCTACATCGAGGCCGACCTGCAGGCCGCCATTCCCGACCTGGCCGTTACCGCCCCCCAGGTGGGCCGCGTGTCGAAGGGAGCGGCCCAGGCCCTTCTGGGCAAGGCTTACCTCTACGCCGAAGACTACGCCGCCGCCGCGCAAACGCTGCAGGCCGTCATTAACTCGGGCAATTACGAATTATCCGACGACTTCGCCGGCATCTTCGAAGTCGCGGGCGAGAACGGCCCCGGATCGGTCTTTGAAGTACAGTACAGCGACGCCGAGGGCGCCGGTTTCGGCTGCCTACAGTGCAGCGAGGGCAACATCGCCGTAGGCTTCAACGGCATCCGCAACTACAGCGGCCCCGTATTTGACGGCGGCTTCAGCTTCAACGTACCGGTGCAGGAAGCTTACGACGCCTTCGAGCCCGGCGACAGCCGCCGCGACGCCTCCATCCTCGACATCGAGGCCTGGGCCGACGAGACCGGCGCCACCTACGGCATCGGCTACGAGCACACCGGCTACTACAACCGCAAGTACCTGGCCCGTAAGGGAGACTCCAATATCGGCGACCAGAACCTGACCAACCCCAACAACTACCGCGCGATCCGCTACGCAGACGTACTGCTCATGGCCGCCGAGGCGCTGAACGCCCTCGGACAGGACGAGCAGGCCCGCGAGTACCTCAACCAGGTGCGCCGCCGGGCCTTCAACGACGAAGACCACGACATCAACGCTTCGGGCGACGCCCTGCGCGATTTCATCCTGGCCGAGCGCCGCCGCGAGTTGGTAGGTGAAGGCCATCGCTTCTTCGACCTCGTGCGGACCGGCCGCGCCGCCACCGCCATCGACGGCTTCCAGGCCGGAAAGAACGAGGTATTTCCCATCCCCTTCCAGGAAATCCAGTTCTCCAACGGCAACTGGGAGCAGAACCCTAATTATTGATCCATCCGCCGCTTGCACATCGGATGTCCCCGACCTCCGATGTGCAAGCGGGCAGCTTCAAACCGAGTTATGAAACTGACGCATTTTTCCTTCCTGATCCTCCTGGCGGTGCTGTTTGGCAGCTGTGAGGACGAGCTTCTGCTCCCCGCCCTCGACAAGGCCGCGCTGCCCAGCGACCTATCGCTGGATTTCCAGATCACGGGCGACAATACCGGCACCGTGACGGTACGCCCCGGCGGCCAGGCCGTGACGGCCTTCTCCGTGGACTTCGGTGACGGGGGCGCAGCTTCCGGCAATCTCGCTCCGGGAGAGACCATCACCCACGTGTACGACGAGGGCAACTATACCGTCACCCTGGAAGCGATGAACATCAACGGGGAGACCACCACCTACACCGAGGAACTGACGGTCAGCTTCCTGGCCCCGGAGAACCTGGACGTTACCGTGACCCCTACGGCTGGAAATCCGCTTTCCATCGACGTGACCGCTACGGCGGACCTGGAAACTAACTTCCTGGCTTACTTCGGGGAAGACCCCGACGCGGAGCCTACCTCCTTCCAGGAAGGGGAGACGGTCAGCCACGAATACGGAAGCACGGGGACCTACGAACTGATCGTGGAGGCCCGAAGCGGTGGCGCCGCAACGATGAGCGATACGATTGAGGTGAATATCACCAATCCGCTGTACCTGCCCCTGACCTTCGAGGATGCCAGCCGGGAATACACCTTCACCAACTTCGGCGGGGCGACCGCCGGGGTGGTTGCCAATCCGGCTCCGAATGACAACAACACCAGTGCCCGCGTGGTCAAGCTCAATAAGCAAGACGGATCGGAAGTGTGGGCGGGTGCCTTCGTCGAAATCGGCGACCCCATCGACTTCAGCCAGGCGCAGCGTATGAGTATGAAGGTTTGGGCTCCGCAGGTCGGTACCCCCGTAACCCTGAAACTGGAAAATGCCGGAGACGGTGCCATCTTCGTCGACGATACCATCTATACCTCGGTAGCAAACCAGTGGGAGGAAGTCATTTTCGACTTTAGTGAGGACGACCTGACGCGGGAATACAGCAAAGTGGTCGTGTTCTTCGATATCGGAAATGCCGGCACGGGTGCCGATTACTACTTTGACGACGTCATGATGGCCGATCTCGGCCCGCAGATCAGCCTACCGATAACCCTGGAATCCTCCGACCTGATCTACAACTGGGAAGAATTCGGCGGAGCCACCTTCGAACTTATCGATAATCCGGACGCAACCGGAAATAATACCAGCGCGAAGGTCGGCCAGGTCATCAAGACCGAGGGCGCCCAAACCTGGGGCGGCGTGGCCATCAGCCTGCCGGAAAACATCGACTTCGCAGCCTCTACCCAGCTATCGATGAAGGTATGGTCGCCGGCCGTCGGTATCCCCGTGATGCTTAAAGTGGAAAATGGCACCGACGGGCAAATCTTTATCGAAGTGACGGAAAATACGACCGTTGCGAATGCCTGGGAGACCCTCACCTTTACATACAGCGGCGCCGAGGCCGATCCGGACCTGATGCGTGCGTACAGCAAAATTGCCGTCTTTTTCAACTTCGGCAATCCCGGTACCGGCGCGACGTACTACTTCGATGACATCGCCCAGGTTGGCGTTGGCGGGGAAGCCGTGAACGAGCTGCCCGTCGGCTTTGAATCGGAGGAGGTAGACTACGCCCTTTCCGCCTTCGGCGGCGCAGCGGTAGCCATCATCGACAACCCGGACGTCAGCGGCGAAAATATGAGCGCCCGCGTGGGGGAATTCTTTAAGGAGGAAGGCTCGCAAACCTGGGCCGGCGCGGTTACCGAGTTTCCCACGCCCATCGACTTTACCACCCGACAGAAACTATCCATGAAGGTATGGTCACCGGCAGCCGGCATCCCCGTGATGCTCAAAGTGGAGAACGGTTCCGACGGGGACATCTTCATCGAAATGACGGAGAATACGACCGTCGCCAATGCCTGGGAAACGCTGACCTTCGATTATGCGGGGGCGGAAGCCGATCCGGACCTGACCCGCGACTACAGCAAGGTCGGTGTCTTCTTCAACTTCGGTAACGCCGGCACCGGTACGACCTACTACTTCGACGACATCACTCAAGTGCCCTAACCAGCTCCCACCGCCTATTCCGATGGCCGCTGCTCCTGCGCTCCGCCGCGAAGAGCAGCCATCTCACTAAGAAAATTACGATCATGAAATTTCACTATTTACTCCTGCTGTTCGGTCTGACGCTGGTCGCCTGCGGACAGGAAGAATACGCTTTCGGCGACCTCACGGCCCCAAGTAACCTACAGATCGAAACCAACGTAGCCGGGCAAACCGCCGATACCCCGGATGGCGACGGTAGCGGAATGGTAACCTTCGTAGCTACCGCCGACAACGCCATTACCTACAAGTACATCTTCAGCGACGGCACCGAGGAAGTCGCGCCGAGCGGACGGCTCACCAAGCGGTTCACCCAGGTGGGGATAAATACCTACCAGGTAACGGTAGTGGCCTCCGGAACCGCCGGTATCGCCACCACCGGCAGTACGGAGGTAAGGGTGGAAAGCAGCTTTAGCGACAACGAGGCTCTAACCCTCCTCACCGGCGATGGCACCAAGACCTGGTACTGGGCCGCCGACGAGCCCGGCCACCTGGGCGTAGGACAGAACGACGGTAACGCCGAGGCCAACTACTTCGCCAACTACTATCAGGCCGCGCCTTTCGAAAAAGTAGGCAACCCCTGCATGTACGAAGACGAGTTAATCTTCAGCCGCCAGGGCGACGATCTGTACTACGAACTGAATAACTTCGGTTCCACCTTCTTCAACGTCGACTTCCTCGGCGTCGCCGGCGGGTCGGGCGGGGAGGATGCCTGCCTGGAGTACGAAGTACAGGAGGACGCCCAGCTGGTGTCGCTGTCCCCTTCCGAGTCGGTGGTGATGGCTAATGACATACCCGGCCAGACGCGGGGTACCCTGCTGAACTTCACGGAGGGCGGTTTCATGAGCTACTACGTCGGTAACTCAACCTACGAAATCCTGTCGCTGACCGAGAATCGCCTGGTCGTACGGGTCGTAATGGGTGGCAACAACGCCCTGGCCTGGTACCACATCTTCACCTCCGAGAAGCCCGTGCAGGGCGGCGGCGGCGGTGGTACCGAGGAGCCGGAATTCGAGAACCTGGTGTGGTCGGACGAATTCGACGGCGACGCCCTGGACGCCGCCTCCTGGAGCTACGACACCGGTACCGGTACCGACGGCTGGGGTAACAACGAGGCGCAGAACTACACCGACCGCCCGGAGAACGTGAGCGTGGCCGACGGCCTGCTGAAGATCACCGCCCAGCGCGAGAATTTTAGTGGCTCGGACTTCACCTCGGGGCGGATCGTCACCATGGATAAGTTCGAGTTCACCTACGGACGGATCGAGATCCGCGCCAACCTGCCCAGTGGCGGCGGTACCTGGCCGGCCCTCTGGATGCTGGGTGCCAACTTCGACGAGGTCGGCTGGCCCGCCTGCGGCGAGATCGATATGATGGAACACGTAGGTAACGACCCCGACCGAATCCTCTCCGCCCTGCACTTCCCGGGCAACAACGGTGGCAACGCCGTGACCGAGAGCACGACGGTAGAGGGCGTGGAGGAAGACTTCCACCTGTTCACGACCATCTGGAGCGAGAATACGATCCGGTTCTACGTAGACGACGAACTCTACCACACCTTCAACAATAACGCCGGCATCCCCTTCAACCACGACTTCTTCCTCATCTTCAACGTAGCCGTGGGCGGCACCCTGGGCGGAACGATCGACCCCAACTTCTCCGCATCGACGATGGAGGTGGACTACGTCCGCGTCTACCAATAAGCCGATCCACCATGTCTAATTTCCGCATCCTATTTTTTCTTCCCCTGCTCGCGGCCTGCACCATTCAGCTGGGCCAGGACGGACAGCCGGGGCAGCCGGGACAGCCGGGGGGTAACGGACGGACGCTCGTCTGGTCGGATGAATTCAACGGCGACCAGCTCGACACCACGGTTTGGAACTACGAGCTCGGCGACGGCTGCCCGGACATCTGTGGCTGGGGCAACAACGAGCGGCAGGTGTACACCCGCGATAACCACCGGCTGGAGGACGGCAACCTGATCATCACCGCCCGCAAGGACGGTGATGACTACAGCTCCACCCGCATCACCACCCAGGGCACGAAACAGTTCAAGTACGGACGGATCGAGGCCCGTGCGAAGGTCCCGGTAGGCCAGGGCATCTGGCCCGCCTTCTGGATGCTGGGCGAGAACATCACCGAGGTCGGCTGGCCCCTCTGCGGCGAGATCGATATCCTGGAGTACGTGGGGCGGGAGCCGGATATGGTGTACACCACCCTGCACACCGCAGCCAACCACGGCGACAACGCCAGCTCGCAGAAGACGCGCTTCAACGACATCGAGGAGGGCTTTCACCGCTTCGCCGCGGAGTGGACCGCCGAGGAGATCACCTTCTTCGTGGACGACCAACTCGTGTACACTTTCGCGCCGGAGGACCGGAGCGAGGCCGTATGGCCCTTTGACCAGCCCTTCTACATCCTTCTAAACCTGGCCATCGGGGGCAACTTCGGCGGCCCGGAGGTGGACGACAGCATCTTCCCGCAGGAATATATTATCGATTACGTGCGGGTTTACGCTCCTGAATAGTAGGGGCTTAGCACACGTACCGCCATTATACGTTACTTCTAACCAGATACTTCCAAAGTATTCGTCGGTGCCGCCGTGCGGTCTACCCGACGTCCTTTCCTTACCGCTTTAAACTCGATACACATGCGCAACCTTTACCTGCTTTTCTTCTGTCTCAGCGCGGCCGCGGCCGGAGCCCAGGCACCCACCACCGCCCCCATGGCCCCTACCCGGCCCGCCGGGGAGGTCATTTCCATCTACAGCGATACCTACGAGGACACCGGTATCGATACCTACGACGCGGAATTTACCGTGGGCACGCAATCCGAGATGACCTTCGACGGCAACAGCGTCCTGGTCTACGAAGGACTGGGCTACGCCGGCATCGAAATGATCGGTGAGAACGCGCTCGACCTGGAAGCCGCCAATATCACGACCCTCCACTTCGATTACTATTCACCCAACGTCAACCTGTTCCTCTTCAAATTGGTCGATTTCGGTGCGGGCGGCACCTACGAACCACAAACGGACAACACCGAATCCGAAGTCGGCCGTGCCCTACCCAAGGGTGAGTGGGTCGGCGTGGACCTGCCCATCGGCCTGTTCACGGACATGAACTACACCAACATCAGTCAGCTGATCGTTTCTACCGTGCCGAACACGGAAGCTACTGTCTACCTCGACAATATCTACTTCTACAGCGGCGGCGAAACCATCGGCGCAACCCCGCTCGACCTGCCGGTGACCTTTGAGGACGAAACGACCACCTACGGCCTGTCCGACTTCGGCGGTGCCGTTTCCCAGATCGTGGTCGACCCGACCGACGCCGACAATACCGTGGCCCAGACCACCAAGATCGCCAACGCCGAAACCTTTGCCGGTACCACCCTGACCCTGGACAAGGGCGGCTCGCCGCGGGACCCCGGCTTCGCCACCCCGCTGAACTTCACGGACGAGAACACCATCGTGACGGTTCGCGTCTGGTCGCCCACCGCCGGCACGCCCGTCCGCCTGAAGGTGGAGAACAGTGGTGACCCCACCGTGAGCGTGGAAACCCAGACCAACACCACCGTGGCGATGGAGTGGGAAACCCTCTCCTTCGACTTTGCCAACGAAGCCGACGGTACGGCCGCGCTGAACCTGGATGCGGTGTACGACAAGATGAGTATCTTCTTCGACTTCGGCACCCGGCCCACGGCGGATGCTACCTACTACTGGGACGACGTCATCTTCGCCGGCGGAACCACCGGCGGAGGCGGCGGCGGCAATGAGCCCATGGCTCCCGAGATGGCCGCCCCGACCCCCACTATGTCGGCCGACAGCGTGCTTTCGCTCTTCAGCGACGCATACGACGACGTTGACGTGGATACCTGGCGCACCGAGTGGAGCAAGGCGCAGTACATGGAAAGCTCCGTTGACGGCAACGCGGTCAAGGTGTACTCCCTGCTTGACTATGTAGGCATCGAGATGATGGGCGAGGCTGCCATTGACATTACCAACTACGACTTCTTCCACGTCGATTTCTGGAGTGCCAACATGGATAGCCTCCGCGTCAAACTGGTCGACTTCGGCAACGACGGTCCCGGGGAAGGCAACGATACCGAATTCGAACTGACCTACTTCGTCCAGCCGAATACCTGGAATAGTCTTGACATTCCCATCAGCGACTTCCAGGGGATCAACACGGACGACATCAGCCAGCTGATCTTCGCCGGCCTGCCTACCGGTACCGGTACGGTGTACATCGACAACGTATACTTCTACCAGGCCGCCACCACGGCCGTACGCGAACCGATCGTCGGCACCCTCGGGGCCTTCCCGAACCCCGTCGCCGACCGGGTACGCATCACCGCGCCCTCCCGGATGGAGTCGCTGGTCGTCTACGACGCCGCCGGACGCCAGGTTGCCGAATACCGGCCCGGTACCGAACAGTTTGCCCTGCCCATGGGCCAGCTGCGCACCGGAATGTACCTGGCGATTGCCACCACCGCCGAGGGACGGATGCTTGTGAAACTGCGTAAGCAGTAGATCCGGTCCTACCCCCGGAAAAGCCCCGTCGACCAACCGGTCGGCGGGGTTTTTTCGTTTTATTCGTGCGGATGACAACTCCCCGTTCGGCTTCTCCGTACCTTCGTCACGTATTCCTATGAGATGTAATCCTACTACCTAAGCGTTTAGCGGTACCTTTTTTTACCGCTGCCTTCTTGAAATTTATCAACTGAGACCCAGGGCCCGCAAGCAGCATCTTGCCGGCCTCTACACACGATTTCCTTTGAGACCGCCGTTTGGGAGGCGACCGTTCCCGTATGTGCCAGTCTCCGCCGGACCGTCGATCCCGGTACGTATATACCAGCCATTTCAAGCACCTGACCCACGACACTCACCCCGTTAATGCCTTCAATTTCAGGCCGTGCTTTTCAACTCGTTGGATTTTGGAATTTTCCTTCCTATCGTCTTCGTCCTCTACTGGTTTGTCCTCGGCAGACACTACCGGGCGCAAAACCTGCTAATCGCCGTTGCCAGTTACATCTTCTACGGATGGTGGGACTGGCGCTTCCTGAGCCTGATCTTCTTCAGCACCTGTGTAGACTACCTGGTGGGCCGACGGCTCGCGCACACGGAAGGCCCGGGACCGCGCAGGGTGCTACTGACCATCAGCCTGGTCATTAACCTGGGGATGCTTGGTTTCTTCAAATATTACAACTTCTTCGTCGACAGCTTCGTCAATGCCTTCACTTTTTTCGGAAGCCCGGTCGACGCCCGTCCGCTAGCCATCGTACTGCCGGTAGGCATCAGCTTCTACACGTTCCAGACCCTGAGCTACACGATCGACGTATACCGCCGCAAGCTGGAAGCGACGCGGAATTTCATCGATTTCTCCGCCTTCGTAAGCTTTTTCCCCCAACTGGTAGCCGGACCGATCGAACGGGCCAATAACCTGCTCCCGCAGTTCTACCACCCGCGCACCTTCAACGAGCGTTTTGCCACCGACGGGTGCCGGCAAATACTTGTCGGGCTTTTCAAGAAGGTGGTCATCGCCGACAGCTGCGCGGTACTGGCCAACGACATCTTTACCAACTACGAAAGCTACAACTCGGCCACCCTGGCACTGGGGGCGGTCTTCTTCGCGGTACAGATCTACGGCGACTTCTCGGGCTATACCGACATCGCTATCGGCACGGCGCGCCTGTTCGGCTTTGACCTGATGAAAAACTTCGACTTCCCCTACTTCTCCCGCGACATCGCGGAGTTTTGGCGGCGCTGGCACATCTCCCTTTCCACCTGGTTCCGGGATTACCTGTACTTCCCGCTGGGGGGCAGCCGGGGCTCGAAGGGGAGGACGGTCCGCAACATCTTTATCATCTTCCTCGTAAGCGGATTCTGGCACGGCGCCAACTGGACCTTCGTGATCTGGGGCTTCCTTCACGCCTGCTTCTACCTGCCGCTGCTGCTGTTCGACCTTAACCGCAACCACACCGATACCGTAGCCGAGGATCGCTGGTTCCCTTCCCTCTCCGAGGCCCTCAAGATCGCGCTCACGTTCGCGCTGGTGACTTTCGCCTGGATCTTCTTCCGGGCCGAGAACCTCACCCATGCGATGAGCTACATCGGTCACATGTTTGGCGGGGGCCTCTCCGAACCCTTCGGATTCCAAACCCTGAAGCCCCTCAACCTGCTGTTCGTACCCTTCATGGGGCTGCTCTTCCTGTGGGAGTGGGTGGCGCGCCGGCGTGAGCACGCCCTGGATGGCTTCGGTGCCCGGGTACCCGTCCGTGCGCTGCGTTGGTCGGTCTACGTCGGCATCATTTTCGTCGTTATCATATTCTCCGGTGGCGAGCAACAGTTCATCTATTTTCAATTCTAGCCATGAAACACTTTCTACTGAAGCTGGGCCTTCTGGCGCTCATTGTATTCGTGGTGGACAAAGGCTTTCTTCTGCTACGCGCCGAGGCCGCGCGGCACGCCAGCGATCCGCGCCTGAGTCAAATTTTGGAGGGTGAGATCAACAAGGACCTGCTGATCTTCGGCAGTTCGCGTGGTCAGCGCGACGTCTCCCTGCCCATGCTGGAAGACAGCCTGGGCCTGGACGCCTTTAACCTCTCCTACGGGGGGGCCGAAGTCGAGTTTCAGACCTTCCTGCTCCAGGAGGTGGTACGCCACTGCGAGCCGCCACAGGTCATCATCCGCCTGCTCGACGACGACTTCGAGCTCGGATTCAATGAGCCCAACCAGTTCCGCTACGACGCCCTCTATCCGCTCGTCGAATACGAGGAAGTACGGGAGGAGCTGTACCGCCGCGGTAAAAAGAACCGGTGGCTTTCGAAGGTCCTCGTAGTTCACCAGCTCTCCAAGGCGGCCTTCGACCTCCGCACGCCGCCCCGCCCCAACGCCATGGTGGCCGAGTACGGCTCCGAAACCGCCGTAGCCCCCTGGAACAGCACCTGGGAGTACGTCTACGGCCGTCCGCCCTACGACCGACAGGTGGAACTGGCGGAGAAAAAGGAGGCCTTCGCCACGTTCCAGGAGATCTGTTCCGACAACAACATCCAGCTCATCTACGTCGTACCGCCCTCGTATAAGGAAATGTCCAATGGCTTCCTGGCGCGTATGCGGGAGATGGCCGGACCGGACGTACCCATCCTCACCTACGATCTCGACGATCCGGCCTGGTCGGACAGTGCCAACTTCCGCGACCGCTACCACCTCAATACGCCGGGTGCAGAGAAATTCACCCGCGAACTGCTTCCGGAGCTGCGTACGCTGATCAACCGGAAAGCCAGCTCCCCCGATCCGATCACGGACCGGGCCAGTGCCGAGGTACCCGACATGGAATAGGCAGGCGGCACTTCCTTCGGCGGCGGGGCGCAGGGGCAATGAACCTACGGAAGCCAATAAACATCTTAGGGTAGCGAGCCATTACCTTCAGCGTAACCAACTCCGCAAATCTCCCCTACTATGACCATCGATCAGGTACTCTCCCGCCTCCAAAACGGCAACGCCCGCTTCGTCGACGATAAACTCGACGGAAAGCTCCAGAACTCGGCCCGCCGCGGAGAGCTTACTTCCGGCCAGGAGCCCTATGCCATCGTCCTCAGCTGCGCGGACAGCCGCGTCGTACCGGAGCTGGCCTTCGACACGGGCCTGGGTGAACTGTTCGTGGTCCGCGTAGCCGGTAACGTAGCCAATACCTCCTCCATCGCCAGCATCGAGTACGCCGTAGCGCACATCGGTACCCCCGTGATCGTCGTGATGGGCCACGAAAGCTGCGGTGCCGTGACGGCCGCCCTGCAGGGAGGCGACAATGGCTACAACCTGAATCACTTGGTGGCCCAGATCGTCCCCGCCATCGCCAAATGCCCGGACGGCGTATCCGTCAACGAGGTGGTCAAGGAGAACGCCCGGCTTTCCGCCGCCCAACTAAAGGAGCGGAGCAGCATCATCCGCAACGCCGTGGAGGCAGGCAAGGTCAAGATCGTCCCGGCCTACTACAACCTGCACACCGGCAAGGTAGACCTGCTGGACTGATCACTGCCCCGACCCGGTCGTCCGCCGGTACCGGTAAATCATATCCCGTACACGGCCCTGCCGGACCAGATAGGCAAAACTGGGATCGTTGTAGATGAGCGAATAAACATCGATCGGAGCCAGCTTCTCAGCCCCTACTATGGCGCGGTACGCCTTTTCCGCATCCTTTTGCAGGGAATAATAGCGGGCAAATTGCAGGAGGGTAACGCTCCGCTCCGCGGGGGATTCCGCCAGCTTCATGGCCTGCTGCAGGAAACGGATACCGTCCTCCGGCCGTCCGGCCCGTGTATATACCAGCCCGATCTCGGCAATGATCACCTCACTTTCGGGGAGGTACAGCAGGGCAGAATCGAGTAGCCGGACCGCCTCGGCGTACCGGGAACGCTCCAGGGCCTTGTCCTTTGCTATCCACAGGTCCACTACCACGTTAGAGACGGTACCCGCAAACGTGGTGGCCACCGGAGGCTCGCCGGCGGCGGGTATCACCTCCAGGGTGAAGTCGCGCCAGTCGTAGCTACAGGCCAGGAACTGGTCCGGGTCATCGGGCGCTCCCCAGGCGCTGCGGTCGATCCCGTCGCCGTAGTAGACGCGCCGGTAGTTTCCGTTTACCGGCACTTCCACCCAGAGTTCGTTTTCCCGTACTTCACCATAGCTGAGCACCTTGCCGGATACCACCCGGTGGGGTATCGTGAGGTATTGCAGAG
This sequence comes from Lewinella sp. IMCC34183, assembly GCF_003390915.1. Lineage (GTDB taxonomy): Bacteria > Bacteroidota > Bacteroidia > Chitinophagales > Saprospiraceae > Neolewinella. Next base: position 452,477 of record NZ_QMEM01000002.1, read on the forward strand.
CCAGGGAGAGCAAAAGGTGCTTGCGGCGCGGGGTCGTGCGCCGGTCGAATACATCCTTGAGCAGGGGCTGGGAGTAGTCAAAATCCTCCAGGGAGTTGACGGTCTTGACGCGGCGGTCCAGTCGGCGGATGATCCGGTCGACGTCGGCGGCCGTCGTGTCGGCAGGGTCGAGGGAGGAGAACTCGGTCCGCTCCACGTCCGCCCGCACCAGCGGGGGCAGCACGTACGGATCGGCCGGGGCGGGGCCGGCGGGCCAGGTGATGGAGTGCCGCCCCTGCCGCAGGCTGTCTGAATTCCAGACCGGTACCGGTACCGTACGTACGCGGTAGGTAAAAGCCAGACTATCCGGGCTGGTGGCGGTCACGTCCCACCGGTACTCCCGGGTACCCCCGGCGAGGGGGCGGGCGTCGGGCACCGCCGAAAAGTCGATCTCCGTAACCACCTGCTTTCCGGTCTCCAGGGGGAGCTTCAGGTAGACCTTGGCTCCGGCCCCCTCGGCCCCCAGGGGCAGGAAGAGGCTTTCTTTGACACTGTAAGCGCCCTGAGCCGACAGCGTGAGGCAACATAGAAGACAAAAAATGAGGCAGGAGAAGGCACGCACGATTTGGTAGGGTTTTTGGTAAGATACGCACGCTTGCCGCCACCGGCCGGCACTTTCGGCCGCCGCGCCCCACGGCCGTCCCCGATCAAATAAGGTAGTCCCTGCACGGTTTTCAGGCCCCGGGTGTTGGTAGCCGGCAAGCGCTTCAGTGCGCATACAGTGGGGACAACTTCTTTTTCCCTACTTTCAATCGTAAACGCACCCGATGAAACTGACCGCATACCTCCTGCTACCGGCACTCCTGCTGACCGCGTGCGACTCCGAAACCCCGCCCCCGCCCCCTGAAGCCTCTCCCGCGGAGCAAACTTCCGCCACCGCGGATAGCCGCACCGACCTCGCCGCAATCGACTCCGACGAGGCCCGCATCGCCACCGCACGCATGGCCGCCCCCGAAGCCAGTCGCGCCGGGACCCGGGTGATCGGTTACAACGCCGCCGGAGAACTGGTGACGCTCGCGGAGGGCGACAACGAATTCGTATGCCTGGCCGATGACCCCAACAAGGAAGGTTTCAGTGCCGCCTGCTACCACCAGAGCCTGGAACCCTTCATGGCCCGGGGGCGGGCACTCAGGGCGGAGGGCAAGACGCCCCCGGAAATCGACGCGATGCGCGAACGGGAAGTGAGCGACGGCAGCCTAAAAATGGGCGATACCGGTTCCACCCTCCACGTACTTTCGGGGAAGGAAGCCCGCTACGACCCGGCCACCGGCGAAGTACCCGGGGCTACCTACCGCTACGTGGTGTACGTACCCTACGCCACCGCCGCCTCCACCGGCCTGCCGGAATCGCCAGTCGCACCCAATCACCCCTGGATCATGGACCCGGGTACCCACCGGGCGCACATCATGATCTCACCGCTGGCCGGAGAATAACCATCACCACGGCGGTTGCGGGAGCTTGCGGGTCTCCCGGATGGCGATCCAGAGTGGAAGGATACAGATGACACCGAACGAGCAGTCGATCAGTTGCCAGTACCACGGAATTTCCCGCAGCGGACCACAAATGAAGGCCAGCGGGAAGACCAGCAGCGAAGCCCAGATGCCTACCCATAGAACCCCCACGTACCGCACGGGCTCCTGGTAAGGCAGCAGAAAGAACAGTAGGATCATCAGGTGGCCGAAGGCGAGCCAGTCGGTGCCGTAGGCAATCCACGGGTAGGCCGCGTAAGTGGTTTCCAGACCGGCGCGCACGGTCAGTATCCAACAGACCACGCCGTCGTACGCTTCCGGATCTAGTGGCGCGTCAGCCCCCACGAGCCAGCGGCTAAGCAGATTGAGTTCAGCGAGGAGAGGAAAAGCGGTGACGCCGGCCAGAAAGAGGCCGAGCATGACCATTGCCAGGCAGGCGCGAATTTTAGTAAGGGGATCCATAGTCATTAAGATAAATCTAACGGCGGTAGCCCTAGCCCGGCCACCGAACGCGGAGCCTCGTACCGGGGTTACGCCATCAGTAAAACCAACGCCATGGACCTGATTAAGGGAGCTGCCGCCGGCCTCATCGCCGGTATAGCCGGAACCTACGTGAAAACCCTCTGGGAAAAGCAGTTCCCGGTGCGTGACGAACAGACCGATTCCCCGCCCGCCAAGATGGCGCAGCGCGCTACCGACGACCACCTCTCCGAAGACGAGAAGGAGGAGGCGGAAACCGTCATCCACTGGACCTTCGGCACCACCGTAGGCGCGTCCTACGGTACCCTCGTGGAGGCCTATCCCGCAACGGGGGCGGCGGCGGGCCTGCCCTTCGGCGTGGCACTTTGGCTGGGCACCCACGCCTCGGTACTGCCCGCCTTCCAGCTCGAACCACCGCCCGACGAGATCAAGCCCGTAGCCTATCCCCGCAACGAGTTCCTCGGCCACCTGGCCTACGCCGTTACGGTGGAAGTGGTACGCGCCTCCGTCCGTCGCGCATTGGGATAGTGCCTACACCACGGGACCCTACTTCCTGGGGAGTTGGTCCATATCCGCCCCGATGAAGAAGTCGGGATGCGGCGGTTGATTATACGCTACGTTCTGCCAGGCGATCGCCACCCGGTACGCCAGGTTCTGCATCAGCGTGATGAAGCGGTGCTCGGTGGGGATGGTGGTCGTGTAGATCCGTAGCTCCTGGTTGTCCTCGCTGCGAAGGATCACCTCCTCGCGCCAGTCGCCAAAGAGGTCGGCACTCAGCGCAGGGGTGGCTTTGGTTCCGTTGTTGGAGGTTGCCCCCTCCGCGAGCAGCAGGGTATCGACGCGTTCGTTCTCCCAGTCCCACTTGGTGATGGCGTTGCCGCTCAGCAATTCGCGGAGCAGGTCACCGTCCCACCACACCGCGAAGTTGCAGGTGTTAGGAGTAGCTTCCGTGATCAGTTCGCCCGTGGCGCTGAACAGGCCCCGGATGTTGGCGCCCCGTACCCACTGCTCGTTACCGGCATAGCGGGGATCGATATCGGCAGACAGGCCACGGCCGGGTCCTTCCCCGTCGTCGCCCGCCTTTACGGAGGGCTTCTTCCAGAGAATCTCGCCGGTGCGGGCGTCGCGGAAGTGGGCGCCGGCATCGTCGAAGCGTTCCTGGATATCGAAGATCTCCAGGCCGGGCCGCGTAGGGTCGAGATCGGACACGTGTAGCGCGTCGCCGTGGCCGAGGCCCGTAGTGTGGAGGCCGGTGCCGTCGTCCTCCAGAACCATGGCGCCGTAGATAATCTCCTGCCGGCCGTCTTCGTCGACATCCGCCACGCTCATGCTGTGGTTGCCCTGTCCGGCGTAGGCTTCGTTACCGTCGTTACTGTCGAACGTCCAGCGCGGTGTGAGCGCGCCGTCGCGGAAATCATACGCCGCTACCACCGTACGGGTATAATACCCGCGGGCCATGATCAGGCTGGGGCGCTCCCCGTCCAGGTAGGCGACCGAGGCCAGGAAACGGTCCATGCGGTTACCGTAGCCGTCGCCCCACAGTTCCTTGAGCTGCTGGGTGGTGGGGTGGTCGGTGTCGGGGTGGCGGGGCGGGGTATAGTCAACCGTACTGAGGGCCGCACCGGTACGCCCGTCGAATACGGTGAGATATTCCGGACCGGCCAGGATGTACCCGCCGTCGTTTACGTAGTTCGCGTCCGGGTCGCCGATAACCGTCCCGGCTCCGTCGGTGGTGCCGTCGGCGGTTTTACAGGCCACCTCGGCGCGGCCGTCGCCGTCGAGATCGTACACGATGAACTGGGTGTAGTGGGCCCCCTCACGGATGTTACGGCCCAGGTCGATGCGCCAGAGCAGGGTACCGTCCAGTTCGTAGGCCTCAAGCACGGGGGCGGTGGTCATGCCGGAGTGGCTGTTATCGTGGCCCAGCCCGACCTGGTGTACCACGATCTCGTACTGCCCGTCGCCGTCGAGGTCACCGACCGATGCGTCGTTCGGGTGGAAGCCCTCCGGCGTCTGCAGGGGTACAGTGAGGTAGTTGCGGACCGGGGTACCCGCAGCCAGGGTATAGGTACCCGTTGCGCCGGTTTCGCTGGCGGGGGATATTACCTCAACGGTATACCGGTTTTCCAGGGAAAAGTCGGCGGTTTGGTCCTGAAAATTGGTGCCGGCGGTCAACGGGGCATCGTTCAGTCGGGTGTGCGTGCCGTCGGTTTCACGGTACAGGTGGAAGGCAACGTCGGCGGGATCGGTATCCAGTACCCGCCAGCTCACAAATGCCGTCCCCTCCGCGGCGCGCACGGCCACGAGCCCGCGATCGAGCGCTTCGGGAGCGGATTGCGCTGCGGCGTGACCGGTATACAGGAAGAGAAAAAGGAGGACGAACAGGTAGCGCATAATCTTCAATCGGTTGTAATGTTGTAAGATAACGAGCCGGGCGGGATCGCCCACCGCACCCGCGATCTGCATTTTTTCACCTTTTACCAGCAATTTCGGCTTGTAGGCAATACCGGCCGGGGTTCCTGGCATTACCCGGAAAGACAACCACTACGATCATGCCAACACCAACCCGGGGATATTGCCCTATCCCGCTACTGCTGCTACTCTTCACGACCCTGACCCTCGGAGCCCAGTCTACCGGCCCGGTTACCTGGCGCGCCGCCCAGCGACAGGACAGCGCTTGGTACGGTACGCCGGAGGCCGCGCGCGTGGCCGACAACCTGCTCGTATACCAGCATGCTACCGGAGGCTGGCCAAAGAATACAGACATGGCCGCCCCCCTCACGCCGGCAGACATAACCGCGATCACGGCCGCCAAGACCGACCCGCAAGACGATCTCGGCCGCCCCACGATCGACAACGGAGCCACCTACCCGGAGTTGCGGTTCCTGTCCCGGGTATACCGGTCGCGCGGCGACGAACGCTACCGTGAAGCGTTCCTGCGCGGCGTGGACTACCTGCTTGAAGCCCAGTACGCCAATGGAGGCTGGCCACAGTTCTACCCGATCCGGAAGGGATACTACGAAAACATCACCCTGAACGACGGGGCAATGATCGGGACGATGGAGTTCCTCCGGGACGTGGGCCGGGGCGCGTACCCCTTCGTCGACGCGGAACGGATGGCCAACAGCCGGGCGGCCGTCACCCGGGGGGTGGACGTGCTCCTGAAGATGCAGGTCAGGGTTGACGGGCAGCTCACCGCCTGGTGTGCGCAGCACGATCCCGTCACCCTGGAACCCGCCAAGGCGCGGGCGTACGAGCTGGTCTCGCTCAGCGGATCGGAGAGCGTGGGAGTCGTAAGGTTTCTGATGGAAATGGAGGATCCGAGCCCAGAAGTGGTCCGCGCGGTCACCGCCGCCGTCGACTGGTTCGAGCGGGTCAAGCTGACCGGACTGCGGCTCATTCGCGAAGACGATCCGTTGCTGCCGAAGGGCTACGACCTTATCGTTGGGTTTGATCCCGAGCACGGCAAAATGCTCTGGGCCCGCTTCTACGAGATCGGTACCAACTACCCGATGTTCGTGGGCCGCGACGGCGTGGTGAAGTACGCCCTGTCGGAGATCGAGTACGAGCGGCGCAATGGCTACAGCTGGCTCAACGACTGGCCGAAGGAGCTGCTGGCGGAATACCCGGCCTGGGCGGAGCGCCACCCTTGACCGTGCTGCCCTAGCGGGAAAGCAGCATCCCGTCAAGCACCTTACCGAAATCCACGTACTTGAAATTCTGAGGTCGCAGGGTATCGCCGTCGTAGTTAAAGCCGTCCTGGACCACCAGCAGGCCCCGGGGGAAGCCCGGCAGCGGGGTGCTGACGATCTCGAGGCCGTCGGTTTCCTCGACGCCGTCGACCGCCCCGTCCACGATCTTGAAGCTGCTGACGTATGCATTGTCACCCCCCCGCTCAAACAGGGCGTAGGAGAAATTGCCCTGCATACTGGCGACCAGGTAGCCCGTGCCCCCGGGTCCGTCGTACAGCGCCAGGCCCTCCACGTCGGCCACTAGGCTCTCGGGCGTTCCTACCCGGTGCGCCAGCAGCTGCGTGGCCACCGGCTCCCCTCCGCGCTCCCCCGCCGTGGTCCGCAAGGGCAGCTTCCAGATGCCGGCCGCTTCTTCCCCTACGTAAAGCCAGCCGCCGGCGTCGTCGGTGACCATGCCTTCCGTCTGGGAGGGGAAGGCGTGCTCCCGCACCAGTTCCACGTCGAAACCGTCCGCCGCCGGCACCAGCAGAAACTGCTGGAGGAAGCCGTTCTTGCCGTTAATTACCGCGTAGACGTCGGCGCCGGCGCGGCCGAGACAGAATCCGTACACGTCGTCGATCCGGCTGCTGTCCACCGTCAGCGTACGGGCCGCCACGTCAGTCAGCGCGCCCGTTTCCGGATCGATTCGGAAGAGGTTGAAGGACTGCTCCGTCCGGTTGCTGCACCCCAGCAGGTCAAAGGTTTCGCCGCCGAGGGTCACGCCGGTGAGGATGTCGACGTTATTGACCTTGCCGATGGGATAGTAGGCGACCTCCGTACCGGCAAGGTCGTAGACGGCCAGTCCCCCCTGTTTGTTACTGCCGTACACGAGGCTGCGGGCCGGGTCCGCGGGGTGTATCCAGATCGCCGGATCGTCGGCCGCGTCGTCCAGCGCGGCGGCCTTGGCGACGTCCGTTTCCCGGCTGGCGGTGACGGCCTGCCCCACGAGGGCCTGCCCGGCGTAGGCGACTGCCAGGGCCAGGCTGTCTTCGCGGGCTTCGGTCACTGAGGCATCGACGCGGTCGGAGGGGTGGGGGGTGTTGCAGGCGAGCAGACAGCAAAGTCCGGCCGCGGAAAGTATACGATACATAAGGTAAGATGTAGGGGTGAGGGGCGGGCGGGGCTTAGCGGGTCAGGTCGAATTTGACGCCGGCGTCTACCCGTACGCCGTAGTACTCGCCCTGGTAGGTGCGGAGGCTGGCCCCCTGGAAGTAGCGCAGCGGCTGGTTGAGCAGGTTGTTGGCGTTGGCGTACAGGGTGAGGCGGGGCGTGGCCGCGAAGTTGGCGTTGAAGTCGAGGTAGGTCACCCGGTCGTAGTAGACATCTTCGAAGGCCTCTTCCCCTACCCCGTCGATAAAGTCCGAGGCGTAGTTAAAACTGAGCCGCGTGGTCAGCTTGCCGGTGTCGTAGCCGAGGCTGGCGTTAAGGGTGTGGCGCGGGGAGCCGGGCAGGCTGATCCCGTCGCTCTCGCGGCCGTCGAAGTTGAAGTCCGTCACCCGGGAGTCGATGTAGGTGTAGTTGAAGTAGACCGCCACCCCCGCCAGGGCCGGCGCGATGAAGTCGAGCTGCCGCTGCAGGCCCAGTTCCAGCCCCAGCAGACGGGCGTTACCGCCGTTAACGGGTTGGGTGAAGCGGTCATAGACCCGCCCCTCGAAGGAGTAGTCCGTCAGCCGCCGGTCGACGATGAAGTCGCGGATATCTTTGTAGAAAAGCCCCGCGGAAGCCATGCCCACCCCGCCGAAGTAGTGCTCGGCCATCAGGTCGAGGTTCATGCTTAGCGTGGGGTCTATGTCGGGGTTGCCGATGCTGATCCGGTCGCGGTCGTCCAGGGATCGGTACGGGACCAGGTCGTAGTAGTTAGGCCGCGCCAGGGTGTTGGTGTAGGCGAAGCGGAAGACGGAGCGCTCCTCCGGCTGGTACTTCAGGTGCAGTCCGGGCAGGAGGTTGGTATACGCGGAGGTGGCGGCGCCGGTGGGCGTCAGGCTTTCTTCCGCCTCGTCGTAGCGGAAGCCGGCGTAGTTCAGGTCCGTCCGCTCTACCCGCAGGCCCGCCACGGCGAGCAACTGGGGACCGAGCTGCTGCTCCAGCATGGCGTAGCCGGCAACGATGTTTTCGGAGGCGCTGAAGTTGCCGGCCAGCTCGCTCAGGTCGCGTGCGCCTTCGAAGCCCGCTCCGGTCAGGTTCAGGTTACCTACGTACTCCCGGTCGGCGAAGGCGCCGGAGGCGTAGTCGCCGGCGAGAAAGTTGTCGCGGCTCTGGTCGACCAAGTGGCCCAGGGCGTCCGTCAGGAAGGCGGCGTCGGTGGGCTCGTATTCGTAAAAGTCGTTCTCGCGCACCTTGTCCTTCGTCCGGACCCGGCCGCCAAATTTGAGGGTATTACGGTAGTCGCCAACCGGCGCCAGCGGCAGGGCCAGGTCGAGCCGCCCGTTCACATCCTCGTCCTTGGTGAACTGGAATTCCTCGGTAAGCTTGGCGAGCTCCCAGGCGTTGCCGGGGCGCTGGAAGGCAGCTTCGGTGGCGCTGACGTAGGGGCGGCGGGGATTGGTGAAGTCCACGTCGACCGGCACCAATTCGCCAGTACCGAACTCGAGGTAACGCTCGTGGGGCCGCTCCTCGTCGGCGCGGGCGTAATTCACGCTCCATTTGGCGATGAGGTCGCCGAAAAGGTGCTCGCCGTTCAGGTTGAGGGTGGCCATCGACTGGTCCTCTAGGCGGGCGTACTTCTCGTCGGCGGTGCCGGCCTTCGTTTCCCGGTTCAGCTCGGCCATCCACTGGCCGTCTACGCGCTCGATATCCGTAAATTCGGCCACGTAGCGGTTTTCGAAGTCACTGCGCTGGTTGTAGATGCCGCGGAGGAAGACCGTGTGGTTGGGGGCGATCTTGTAGTCCAGGCCGAGCGACAGGCTACGGCGCACCCGCTGCAGGTAGTACTGCCGGATCTGCACCTCGGCGGGGTAGGCGTCGGCGGGGTCGTCGGCGTAGGTCCACTCGGCCTCTACGTCGTCGGAGCCCAGCTGGTTGTTGAAGTAGGAGCCGGAGACGATCACACCCAGCGCGTTGTTGGCGAAGCGCTCCCCGTAGATCAGGCTACCGTTGACGGAGGGCTTGCCGGCCAGGAAGTTGTAGCCGCCGCCCAGGGTACCGCTGATGCGGCGTTCGTAGGGCGCGGCACGGGTTACCAGGTTGACGGAGCCGCCGATCGCGTCGGCGTCCATGTCCGGGGTGAGGGCCTTGGTCACCTCCACGGCCTGCACCATGTCGGAGGGGATCAGGTCCAGCTGCACAGAGCGGACCTCCGCCTCGGCCGAGGGCACCCGCTCCCCGTTGATGGTCACGGCGTTCAGTTGCGGGGCGGTACCGCGGATGTTGGCGAAGCGGGCCTCGCCCTGGTCGTACTGTACGTTGATGCCGCTGACCCGCTTGAGGGCGTCGCCAATGTTCTGGTCCGGAAAGCGACCGATCTGGTCGGCGGCGATCACGTTGGTGATGTTGACCGCCGCGCGTTGCTGGTTGATTGCGCGGGCCTGCCCCCGCAGCTGGCTGATGACGGCCACCTCGGCCAGCTGTACCCCCGGGCGGAGTACGATATCCAGGGTAGCGGTCCGGCCGCGCTCCAGCGTCACGGTACGAAATGCGGGCGTAAAACCTATATAGGTTACGCTCAGTTCGTGCTCGCCAACGGGCAGGTTGACCGGGCTGAAGTAGCCGTCCTGGTCGGTGACGCCGATGCCGTCGCCGTCCAGGTAAAGGGTAGCGCCGGGCAGCGGCAAATTGGAATCGTCAAGTACGCGGCCCGACAGCGTCTGGGCGCGGACGCAGGTGCAGAGCAACAGGAAAAAGAGAGTAAGCGTTGGCTTCATACGTGCGGGGTCAATGATTCCCGCAAAGGTTTCCCACAGCTATAAAGTGGGGGTTAGCCGCGTGCAAATTGAAGGTAAAGAATGGGGAACGCTAGGTTAACTTCTCCCCGCGGAGCCGCCGGGCCGCATTCAGAACAATTATGGCCAGACTCAGAACATTAGGGGTTGGGCGCTCCCGGGCACCCGGGGATTCCAGTATGTTTGTTTCATACAGGAAAGGACACTACAAAAGTCAAGTATTGCTCTTTTACCACATGATATTCCGTAGGTTTTAAGTTATCCGAGCTATTTTAACGTGCTTGCCGCCGCTGGCGGCCCTTCTCCCCCCGTTGGGGAGAAGGATTTCCCCTCCGCCCAGGCTGCTTCCGCGGTCCGGGCGGAATACTTTCGGGCCCAATCGCCCGATGTACGTGGACTTTATGCTGTAGCCGCAACGTCTCTCAGTAATCCCCAAACGGTACAGCAGCATCTGGGCTGCTGGATACACAGGTATCCAGCGCCCCTTTCTATTTTTACGCTTTCATACCTCCTCCGGTCGTGCGCTGCCCCTCTGTTATTCCATTGTTGCTTCTGGCTTTTCTGGCGCGCCCGCTGACCGGTCAGCCTGAATTTCGCGCCCGGCAGCTTGACCGGGCCCAGGCCCTCATTGCTTCGGACGATACCGACCAGGCACTGCACCTGCTGGATAGCCTCGACGCCGACATTCCGACCGGGGATGCTACCGTCGCTTCCTTTCAGCGGCGGCTGCGGCTCACCCGGGCCCGGGCCCTCATTCGCGCCCGCCTCGATCCGGCGGCTACCGAGATCCTCATCCACCTGATCGACGCCGCCCGCTCGGCCGACGACGGAGCGGTACTCGCCGAGGCCACCCTCCAGCTCGCCTTCCTCTACCAGCGGCAGAACATCGCCCCGCGTACTATGGAATTGCTGACCCGGGCCGACTCGGTCGTCCGCCGGTACGACCTCGGTTCCCTCCGTCCCGAGCTCTACAACCGCCTGGCGGGCTACTACCGGCAATTTGGTTCCCCCGCAGAGATCCTCCCCTGGGCCCACCGGGCCCAAACCGTCGCCGCGGAGCTTCACGATTCCCAGCAGGAGGCGCTTGCCCACGTGAACCTGAGCGTCGGCTACCGCGAAACCGATCCCCGGCGGAGCGAGTACCACGTGAGCGAAGCCGCCCGCTACTACCGCAACACCGGAAGCCTGCGCGACTACTTCGCCATGACGCTGGTGCTCGCCGGACAGAAGGTGGAGGCCGGAGAGTGGACGGAGGCGCTGGCGGCCAGCGACTCGTCGCTGCTGTACGTCGATCGCGTGATCGAGGAGGACAGCACCTACCTCCACCGTGTCTACGAGCTGCGGGCGCAGATCATGCATCACCTCGACCGGCCCGACTCCGCCTGGTACTACCTCAACCTGGCGCACCGGGCCGAGCTCGATCACCTGCTTCGCATGGACCGGCAGAACCTCCTGGCCATCCAGACCGCCTACGAGAGCGAGAAGCAGGCCCTCCGCATCGCCGAGCAGGCCAAGACCATTACCTACCAGCGCGGACGACAGCAGCGGCAGGCGGTCATCTTCGCCCTCGTCATCGCCGTGCTTATCCTTACCTACTTCTATACTTCCCGCGTACTGCGGTCGCGCAACGCCCGCGAAGACCGCCGGCGCATGGAGCGGCACAACGAGCAGCTCTCCGAATCGCTGGACCAGCAGAAAATGCTCCAGGGCGAAATTCACCACCGCGTCAAGAACAACCTGCAGATCATCGTCGGCCTCCTGCAGATGCAGTTGCGCAAGATCGACGACCCCTTCGCGCGGTCCAACCTGGAAGACATGGCCAACCGGATCTACAGCATGGCAGCCGTACACGAGATCCTCTACCAGCAGGGCCGCAGTAGCGAGATCGACTTTCGGGCCTACGCCGAGAAGATCTGCCGCCACTTCGAACTGCTTTCGGACCTGCCGCGGGCCTGTTCCTTCGACCTTTCGCTCGACGGGTACTGGTTCAACCTGGAAACGGCCATCCCCCTGGGCACCATGTTCAACGAGTTGCTGACCAACAGCTTCAAGTACGGAGTTGCCGGCGACCGACCGCTACGGATCAGCGTCAGCCTCCGGGAGCACGAGGGGATGCTGCTGCTCGAATACCAGGACAACGGTCCCGGCTGGTCCGAGGACGCGCTGGCCGGCCGGAGCAGCGGGCTCGGGAGTTACCTCCTTAAGGGTATGAGCCGGCAGCTGCGGGGCCGCGTAGAAACAGCGAACGCGAACGGGGCCGTCACCCGGATCTGGTTTCGTCGCAAGAACGAACATAAGACCGCCGAACCCAACATGGAGATTTCCCGTTTCGTGCCCACTACCTTATCGTCCTGACCGCCGGCCCCCGCCGCCGGCCACTGCCCCCCACCCTTTCCATGAATTATGCCGCCCCGGCCCCCGGCCCTCGTATCCTGATCGTTGAGGATGAATTTATCATTTCCGACACCATCGCCGAACTGCTCCGTGACAACGGGTATCGGGTCGCGGGAGAAGCTATCTCCTACGAAGAGGCCGTAAAACTGTACGAGGAGGAAACGCCCGACCTGGCCCTGCTCGATATCCGGCTGAGTGGCGCCCGAACCGGTATCGATGTCGCCCGCTACCTGGCCGCCCGGCCCGATCCCATTCCCTTCGTGTTTCTGACTTCCCAGGTTGACGATGCGCATATCGGCCTGGCCCGGGACACCTTTCCCGCCGGTTACCTCAGCAAGCCGATCCAGACCACCAGCCTGCTGGCTACCATTGCCGTTGCCCTGCACAATCACCAGGGCCAACGGCGGGAAGAAACCGTCAGCCTGCGCGCCGGCCAGGCTACGCACCTGCTCCCCGTGGCGACCATCCGGCACCTACAGGCCGACCACGTATACGTCCGCGTAACCTTGACCGATCAAAAGCCGCTGGTACTGCGTAGGTCCCTCGGCGAACTGGTCAAAGAAATAGACAACCCTAACATCGTACAGACGCACCGCAGCCACGCCGTCAACCTGCAGCACGTCACCCGCTACGACAACCGGTCCGTCTATGTGGACGGCGCCAGCATTCCCGTCAGCGACACGTACCGGGAGTCCGTCATGGCCCGCCTCTGAGCTAGTGTTTCGCGTAGGCGTCTACCGTGCCGGATAGTTCCGAGACCAGACCGCTGAGGTACGTATATTCCTCGAGGAAGAGCCGCTTCTGCTGGAGTTGCTCCACCGGCACCTCCACCACCGGGGCGCTGCGGAAGTAGGCCAGCGCGTCCGCCGTATCGATGGCTGCGCGCGATTCACCCGTACCGGTCAGCCGGTCGTGACCGTCCAGCAACCGGTCCGCGAGGTCACGGACAAGAATGGAAAAGGGTTCCCGCGCCAGACTCACGGCGTGGTATTGCAGGTACGTGCCGAGGTAGGCGATCGCGGATAGTACCTGGTGGTTCTGGACTACCACCCGCTTCAGGAGGTCGCGTACGGGCGGTGCCATTCCCGGTTCCTTGAGGGTACGCCCGTAGCTGGCGTCGAGTTCTCCCAGGCGCACGAAGGCGTCACGCCGCGCGATCCGGTACGCCAGGTCGTCCTCCCGCTGGTTGACGTAGTTGGACTCCTCGCGCAGGTAGGTGCTGCTTCCCTCCAGGGCCTTGGCTACCAACCCGCGGATCGACCGCCCCTCCCAGGCCGGCCACAGGAGGCGGCTGGCGGCAAAGGCCAGGCCGGCGCCGATCACCGTATCGATGACGCGGTACCCGATCACCGTGTAGGCATCGGGGTGCAGCAGCGCATAGGTGAATACCAGGTTGAGGGTAACGAAGAAGGCCGCGAGCCGGTAGTCGCGGTCGAGGAAGATAAACACGAAGGGCATGGCCGAGGCCCCGAGGATGGCGTACACCACGTGGTTGTCGGTCAGCGTTACGACGCCCGCAGCGACCAGGGCACCGGCTACGGTACCGACCGTCCGCTGTACCGACCGCTCCTTGCTCTGCACGTAGGTGGGCCTTAGGATCACGACGGCCGTCAGCAGGATCCAGTAGGCATTATGTACCCCCAGGGCCTGCCCGAGGAAGTACCCCAGCAGGACCACCACCGACAGGCGGACGCAGTGCCGGAAGACGGCCGAATCCGGGCTCAGGTTCTCACGCAGGGCCGCGACGTTGAGCGGCGCGGGCGGCCGCAGGCGCCGCTTCGCCTCCCGGGAAAACAGGGGATGCCCGACCGGCTCGCGGCTGTCCGCCAGGGCCTCAATGGACCTGATTTTGGTCAGCTGCTTCTCTACGTTATCGTACAGGATATACGCGCAGTGGATTTCCCCGGCCCGCAGCTCGGGGGCGGCGGCGCGCAGGTGCCGGTGGACGTTGGCCAGGCGCTCCTGCAGGGCCTCCGGCGTAGCGGAGCGGAAGTGGCGTGACTTACGGGCTACGTCGCGCAGCGCCCCGGCGGCATCGGTCAGGATCGCGGCAAGTGCATGCGTGGTATCCGCCACCCCGGCGGCCCGGGCTTCCGGACGGACGGGGACGGCGGCCCCGAGCTCGACCAGGTCGACCAGCTCCAGGTAGAGGACTCCCTCCCGGGACTGCCGGCCCATATTGTCCCGCCCCGGGTACTGCCCCAGGAAATAGTCGGTAAGGACCTTACGGATCTCGTTGATCTCGTTGTGCGTACGGATGAGTTCGGGCCAGAGGTCATCGGGTCGATCCGCGGTCACCTGCCGTGCCTTGAGCTGCAGGTAGTCGGCGGTCAGGCGCAGGCCCCGGTTGAGCAGGCCCAGCCGGTAGCGGCGGTAGCGGTAGGGATGCACCGCCACGTTGAGGAGAATGAACCAGGCCCCACCCAGAAAGACGAAGCCTCCGCTCTGAACGATGGCCCAGCCGGTTTTGGGAAAAGCATAGGCGAGCACCAGCGCGAGGAGTCCGCTAAAGGATACCAAGCTGGCGCGTTTCCCCAGTACCGACACGTAGGAGGTAAGGAATACGAGCACCGGCAGTACCACCAGATTGGCAGCCCCCAGCGTCAGCGAGTACTGGATAATTATCAGGTTAGACACCGCCAGCAGGAGGCCGATCACCATATTCTTCAGGTGATCCGCCTTGTTGCCCGGCAGGTCACAGATAGATACCAGGAAGATGCCTACCGCGCAACTGACGCCCGTGGGCAGGTCGGCGAGGTAGCCGCAGGCGACCAGAACGGAGATGATGGATACCACGATGAGCAGGCCCCGGGTAAAACCGTAGTCCTGCACGAAGCCCAGCCAGCGCCGCCGTGTCGGTATCCAGTTCCAGTCTCGGGCCATACTCCATCCTTGGGGTGAGGTAGTAATACCCGTCAGGCGCGGAAAGGCTCACCCGGCACCGTCATATCTCTACCGTTGCGTGGGTGCCGTACCTTTGGATCTTACGCCGGGAGCAGTACTCGGTGTGCAAACGACTATCCCGCCATGCGCCGACTCTTTTTCCTGCTGTACTTCGTCGCTGGGCCCCTACTCCACGCCTCGTGGGCACCCGCGCTCGCCGCCCAGGTCCGGGAGACCCCCGTGGTGCCCTATGGGGGCATCTACCGGATCCCCGAAGCCACGGTGACTCCCGATCCCGACCTGGAGTACCGGCTGGTCGTAGACGTGATGACCGGATCTTCCGCCCCCGATTCCCTGGGGATGGGCCTGTATAACGTGGCCCGCATGCTCAACCTCTTTTCCGTAGGGGGGATACCAGCCAAGCGTCTCGACGTGGTGCTGGCCATCCACGGCGAAGCCACGGTGGGCATCATGGACAATGCGCACTACCGCGAACGATTCGGCGTCGACAATCCCAACCTGCCGCTGATCCGATCGCTGAAGTCCGCCGGGGTAAAACTGACGGTATGCGGCCAGTCTCTGCTGGGCCGCGGCGTACCGATCGAAAGCATCACCCCGGAGGTGGAAATCGCCACCTCGATGCTCACGACGGTGGCGATGTACGAAATGCGGGGGTACGGACTGCTGCGTTTCTAGGCGGAACACCCTATTTTACGCCCCCCCACCCCACAGGCCTTCAATCAATTTACCTTGTCCGAACTCATTGCGCGCGCGTCCCGGTTCGCGGACCGCACCGCCATCGTTAGCGACGATCGCTCCTACACCTACGCCGAGCTGGACCGCCGTTCCCGGCAGGTAGCCACCGACCTGCTGGACGGGCGGGCCGATCTCGGTGAGGCACGCGTGGCCTTCCTGCTGCCGCCCGGCTTCGCCTACGTGGCCGTGCAGTGGGGCATCTGGCGGGCCGGCGGGGTGGCCGTACCCCTGTGCGAGAAACACCCGCCGCCCTCCCTGCAGTACGTGATCGAAGATACCGACGCAGTTGCGGTGATCTACGCCAGCACCTTCCGCAAACTCCTGGAACCGCTGTTTTACCTGCCCGATACCAGTTTCCGGCCGCTGCGTTCCCTGCGGACCATGGAGGGCGCGCTGCCGACGGTGGAGGCGGGCCGGCGGGCCATGATCCTGTACACCAGCGGCACGACGGGCCGCCCCAAGGGGGTGGTCACCACCCACGCCAACCTGTCCGCCCAGATCCGGACCCTGGTGGCCGCCTGGCAATGGTCCGCGGACGACCGCATCCTCAACATTCTGCCGCTGCACCACGTGCACGGCATCGTCAACGTTCTCTGCTGCGCGCTGTGGAGCGGAGCCTGCTGCGAATTCCTGGCACCGTTCGATGCGCAACGGGTATTCGCACGTTTCCGGTCGGGGGAGCTCACAGTATTCATGGCGGTACCCACGATCTATTACAAGCTGATCGGGTACTACCGCGAGCTGCCGGCCGCCGAGCAGGAAGCGACCTCAGCCGCACTGCGGGATTTCCGGCTCATGGTATCGGGGTCCGCCGCCCTGCCGGTATCGACCTTGGAAACCTGGCGCGAGATCAGCGGCCACACGCTCCTGGAGCGCTACGGCATGACGGAAATGGGAATGGCCGTGAGTAACCCCTACGCCGACGAGCGGCGCCCCGGCCACATCGGGCAGCCGCTTCCCGGCGTGGACCTGCGCCTCGTCGACGAGGAAGGGGAGACCGTAGCCGACGGACAGCCCGGAGAGATACAGGTACGGGGCGATAACGTGTTCCTGGAATACTGGGACCGGCCCGATGCTACCGCCGCGGCCTTCACCGAAGACGGGTGGTTCCGCACGGGCGATATCGCCGCCCTCGAAGAAGGCTACTACCGCATCCTGGGCCGCAATTCGGTGGACATCATCAAGTCGGGCGGCTACAAGATATCCGCCCTCGAGATCGAGGAGGTCCTCCGCACTCATCCCGCCATCCGCGAATGCGGTGTCGTCGGCCTGCCCGATCCGGAGTGGGGCGAGGTGATCGGGGCCTGCATGATCGTAGAGGGTACGCCGCCGGACCCGGACGCGCTGACGGACTGGCTGCGCGAGCGTCTGCCGGGGTACAAGCTGCCGCGCCGGTTCATCTTCCGTGACGAATTGCCCCGCAACGTGATGGGCAAGGTGACCAAGCAAGAGCTGAAGGAGCACTTCGCATGACGATCTACGGCGTAGCCCTCCTCGCCCTGTGCTTCCTCATCGGCAAGGTTTCCGGCACGCTGCTGGGGGCGGCGATCGGTATCGACGGCGACGTGGGCGGGGTGGGCTTTGCGATGCTCCTGCTCATCGTGGTCAACGCCTGGCTCCAGCGGCGGGGCTGGCTGGACGAACGTACGACCGGGGGCATCCTCTTCTGGAGCAGTATGTACATCCCCATCATCGTGGCCATGGCCAGCGTACAGAACGCCCGGGCCGCCCTTTCCGGTGGCTGGCTGGCCCTCGTGGCCGGGATCGCCGTAACGGTGGGCGGGCTGGCACTGGTCTCCCTCCTGGCGCGGATCGGCAAACCGGACCAACCGCCCGCCCCATGATCGAGCGCATCACGGACGTACTGATCGGCAACGGCCTGCTCTTCGCCTTCCTCTTTGTGGGCCTTATGATGCTGGTGTCCTTCTGGGTGGCCCGCCGCCTGCTGGGGGGCCTGATCCCCGGCGTGGCACTCGCTATCCTGCTGGGACTCGGCCTGGCCTTCACCGGGGGGCGGAAGGGGATCGCGGACTACCCCCTCTTCGCGGGCATGGCATTGCTGGGGGGCTCGATGCTGCGCGACTTCGCCGTCGTGGCTACGGCGATGGGGGCCGACCTCGACAAGATCCGGCACGCGGGACCGGCCGGCGCCCTGGCCCTGCTGCTGGGGGTGACGCTGAGTTTCTTCGCGGGGGCCGCCCTGGCCCTGGGCATGGGCTACTCCGACCCGGTCAGCCTGGCGACGATCGGAGCCGGGGCGTGCACCTACATCGTGGGCCCCGTCACCGGTACGGCCCTGGGGGCTTCCTCCGAGGTACTGGCGATCAGTATCGCCACGGGAGTAGTCAAGACCCTGGCTACGACCATTCTGACCCCTTTGCTGGCGCGGCGCATTGGGTTGAACGACCCGCACAGCGCCCTCGTATTCGGCGGGCTGATCGGTACCACGAGCGGCGTAGCGGCGGGCCTCGCCGCCACGGATCCCGAACTGGTCCCCTACGGCGCCCTGACGGCCACCTTCTACACCGGGCTGGGCTGCCTGCTGTGCCCCTCGTTGCTGTACCTCGCGGTGCTGGGCCTCACGGGGTGATCACTGCCGCACGATAGCGTCGAGTTCGGGCAGGCGGGTCAGGAATTCCTCCGCCAGCCGCAGCTGGTTGCGGGCGCGCAGGAGGTTGTGCTCCGGCGACCGCACCTTGTAGTAGACATCACCCGCCAAAAAGTCCGTGAGGAAGCGTACCCCCATAATGTAAGCCATATACGCCCCCGAGAGGCCGAGGAAATCCAGCTCGGCAGGCGAAAGGACGTCGCGGGTCACCTCCAGGTAGCCGGCGGCGAACGCCCGGAACTTTTCCAGATCGACGGTGACTCGATCCAGGTCAGGCTCGTCCTCCCGGGCCGTGGCCGCTCCGGACCGGACGCCGTCGCCGAAGTCGAAGTGGACCGCGCCGGGCATGACGGTGTCCAGATCGACCACGCATTTCCCCCATCCCGCGGGCGTGAGCAGGACGTTGCTGAACTTGGCGTCGTTGTGGGTGACCCGGCGGCGGATGCGTCCCGCCCGGTAGGCGGTATCCAGCGTCAGCAGGCGGTCGGCCATCCCCTCCGCCCGGCGCAGAGCGTCCGCCGCCGCGGCCACCCGTCCCCGCGCCGGCGCGGCGCGGGCTGCCGCCAACTGCCGGAGACGCAGGGCAAGATCGTGGAAGCCCGGGATCACCGGAGTGAGGAGGTCGGCCGGAAAGTCGTCCAGGAACCGCAGAAAGTAGCCGTAGGCCCGGGCACCCGCATAGGCCCGTTCCGGACTGTCTACCAGCTCGTAGGCGTGGAGGCCGTCCAGGAATTCAAATACCCGGAAGTACTCTCCGCCCACATGGCAATAGGGACGACCTTCGTGGGTCAGGTTGACCGTCAGGGTTGTCTGCGTACCGGCGGGCGGCGGGGCGGCGGCAATGCGCCGGCGCAGGTGGTCGGTGACCCGGCGGATATTCTCCATCAACCCGTCCACGTCGGGAAATACGTGGTGGTTGATGCACTGCAGCAGGTAATCGGGCGCGCCGGGGTCGCTGTTGCGCAGCCGGTAGGTATCGTTGATGTGGCCCGCCCCGTACGGTTCGGCCCGGACGATCGTTCCGCGCAGATCGAATTGCCGGATGATGTGCTCCACGGCAGTGGCCTAGCGGTCGAGAACCTGCTCCTCGGGTACCGCCTGGCTGTGTTCCAGCACTTTCTGGTAGAAGGCCTCGTACCGGGGGATGATGTTATTGATGTCGAAGCGCTCGGCCTGTTCCAGCGCAGCGGCGCGGAAGCGTTGGAGGGTTTCCTCGCTTTCGAAGATCTTCAGTACGTCCTCGGCCATCTTGTCGACCATGCCGACGCCGGAGGTGTAGCCGGTGACGCCGTCGATGTTGACCTCCGGGATTCCTCCCACGTCACTCGATACGACGGGTACCTGGCAGGCCATCGCCTCGAGGGCGGCAAGGCCAAAGCTCTCGCTGGCGGAGGGTAGCAGAAAGACGTCGGCAACCGCGAGCAATTCCTCCACCGCGTCCTGCTTACCCAGGAAGCGGATGTCCTTAGTGAGGCCGAGGCGGCGGCTCAGGTCCTCGCACTTGTTGCGCTCCGGGCCGTCGCCAATGAGCAGCAGCTTGCTCGGGGTCTGGTCGTTGATGATCTTGAAGATGTAAATCACGTCGTCGACCCGCTTGACGGGCCGGAAATTGGATACGTGGATCAGAATGCGCTCCCCGTGGGGCGCGATGGCCCGCTTGAAGTGCTCCTTGTTGTCGCGCTTAAAGCGGGCAAAGTCGATAAAATTGTAGATCACCTCGATGGGGCGGCTAACCTCGAAGTTGTCGAGGGTAGACTGCTTGAGGGCATCGGAAACGGCGGTGACGCCGTCCGACTTGTTGATCGCGAAGGTGATCGTCGGAGCGAAGGCCGGATTGGAGCCCACCAGCGTAATGTCCGTACCGTGCAGGGTGGTCACAAAGGGGACGTAGCGGCCGCGGCTCATCAGGATCTTACGCGCCATGTAGGCAACGGCCGCGTGGGGGACGGCGTAGTGGACGTGCAGCAGGTCGAGGGAGTAATTCTCAACCACATCGACGAGCTTGGAGGCCAGGGAGGTTTCGTAGGGGGCAAACTCGAAGAGGGGGTAGTCAGCTCCGCTGTCCACCTCGTGGTAGAAGACGTTCTCGTGGAAGAACCCCAGCCGCGCCGGCCGCCGGTACGTGATGAAGTGAATCTCGTGCCCCCGCCGTGCCAGTCCCAGGCCGAGCTCGGTGGCCAGCACGCCGCTGCCGCCGTAGGTGGGATAACAGACAACGCCGATCTTCATAGGGGTACGTTTACGGAGGGTGGTACGGAAGTCTATGTCAAATGCCCGCGGAGGATAAATAGTTTGCTTGCGCACCTGCGGCCGGCTACGCTAGTCGGCCTTCGCCCGGCGGCGGCGGTAGACCTCCCGCCAGGCCGGTCCGGCATATTCGGCTTTCGGATAG
The DNA here is from genome assembly GCF_003390915.1 of Lewinella sp. IMCC34183. GTDB lineage: Bacteria > Bacteroidota > Bacteroidia > Chitinophagales > Saprospiraceae > Neolewinella. The sequence continues at coordinate 473,107 of NZ_QMEM01000002.1, forward strand.
CAGTTGCCTTTCATGAATTGGAGAAGCAAGGCGGAAAAGTAGCGGACGTCGCCGTACCCCGAAGTAAGCAAAGCGATACCCCCGTTCCGCTCGGCCAGTTCGTAGGCGGACAGGTACCGCTCCCCGTCGAATTCGATGACGTTCGCGAAGGGGAAGCCATTCTCGTCCGTCCACCCGTCGGCCACCCGCCGCAAGCTGTCGGGAAAGACGACGCCGAAGGTCGCGGGGCCATTTTCGGTAAGCCGGAGGTAGGGTATGCCGGTACGCATGTCGTAGAGCACCGCCACCTGCTCCAACCGGATAAAGCGCCACAACTGCTCTCCCGTACCGTCCTCCTGCAGGGCGAAGTCCAGGTTGCCCCTGAGGTAGTCCGTCCCGGATATTCGGCGGGCCGCTATCTCCGCTACGATGCTGTCGGCCGGAGCGGGGGGTACCGGGTCGGCGGGTGGGCTGCCGGTCGCGGTATCAAGAGCTTCCTGCGGGCCACAGGCCAGCAGGCCGAGCAGGCCACAGCAGATGATGACTTGTTTCATCCCGCTAAAACATCGGTTAGGGCGATTTGTATTGGGTAGCAGTCCCGTTAACCAATCCGCATGACCGAGATCACCCTACTCTCCCCCAAAGACAACCGCTACGAAAAAACTATCGAGCCCGGCACCTACCTACGCACCCTCGAACCGGCCGGCTACCTGGTCCGCCTGCCCAAGGACGGCAAGCCCGCAACGGCACGCACCCTGGGACACAAACTCAGTCACGCCGAACGAAAGCAACTCACCGCCGATGTGAAGATCACGGCGGAGGGGGTAGACGAACCGTTAGCCGCCGCCTTCGTCGGCGGACTTAAGCTCGGTGCTTACTCGGCCGGACAGCGGAAGGGGGACTACGAAGTACACCCTCTGACGGACGGGCAGATCGAATGGGACGGCGACGCCGCCACCGAACTTACCCTCTCCGACGTGCAGAACCGCATCCGCGCACTCGTCGATGCCCCCGCCAACAAGAAGCGCGCCCAGGACCTGGCCACCTTCGCCCGGCAGAGTGGGGAAACCTACGGCTACGACGTAAAGGTGCTCGACAAGCAGGCCTGTCTGGACGAGGGACTGCACGCCCTGCTGGCCGTCAATCGCGGCAGCGAGGACCCCGCCGTACTGATCGTCATGGAGTACCGGGGCGCGCCCGACAACAAAGACGTCACCGCCATCATCGGCAAGGGCGTCACCTTCGATACCGGCGGCGTAAGCATCAAGGGCAGCCAGAACCTGCACCTGATGAAGAGCGACATGGGTGGCGCCGCCGCTACCATGGGCGCGGTCGAGGCCGCGGCCCGGCTTAATCTGCCCGTGAACCTGGTCGGTATCGTACCCGCCACCGACAACAGCGTCGACGCGCTGAGCATCAAGCCGAGCGACGTGATCGAGAGCCACGCCGGCAAGACGATCGAGATCATCGATACCGACGCCGAGGGTCGCCTGATCATGGCCGACGGACTCAGCTATGCCGTAAAGTATTTCTCCCCCACCACCCTCATCGACGTGGCTACCCTCACCGGCTCCGCGGTACGCACCTTCGGCTACGTGTGCGCGGCCACCCTTAGCAAGAATGAAGAACTGGTGGAGGCCTTCCGCGCCGCCGGGGAAGCCAGCGGCGAACGCGTCTGGCCGCTGCCGCCCTGGGACGATTTTGCCAAGGGACTCGAGAGCGACGTGGCCGACGTCAAGAACTTCAGCGGTACACCCCTCCACGGCGCCACCGATGCCTTCAAGTTCCTGGAAAACTTCACCCACGACCACAAGCGCTACATCCACTTCGATATTGCCGGGGTGGCCCTGAAGCAGGGTCCCTACGCCAAGGACCGTCAGGCCACCGGCTTCGGGGTGCGGCTGTTCGTCGAGTGGCTGGGCCGGCAGGCGAGCGCGTAGGTCCGTTTACTGGCCGGCCCGGAAGGTGTACGTGCCGGAGGAGAGATTCACGATGGCCCTCCCATCCCTGTATTCCGTTACCGGAGCATCCCCACTGACCGCCTTAGCGGACGACGCCGGCAGCTCCAGCCGGGCGGAAGTATTGGCGGGTACGGTGACGGTGTACGTAAGGTTTTTCCCTTCCACTTTCCAGGCGGCCCTGATCCGGCCATAGGGCGAATCGTAGTAGCCCGAGGCCTCCGTCAGCTGCCCGGAAGGGTCCGGCTCCGGGCGCAGTACGAAGGACTTAAAGCCCGGCGCGCCCCGCTGGATGCCCAGCGAGTGGGCGATCATCCACTGCCCCACCGCGCCGAAGCTGTAGTGGTTGAAGCTGTTCATGCTGTTATTATTGCCGAAGCCGTCCTCGATGGTGTAGGAGTTGAGCCGTTCCCAGATGCTGGTCGCTCCCTGGGTCACCGGGTAAAGCCAGCTTGGGTACTTCTCCTGCAACAGGAGGCGGTAGGCCACGTCGGAGTAGCCGTGGTCCGACAGCGCCTTACTGATCCAAGCCGTACCGATGAAGCCGGTCATGAGGGAATAGGGGGGCCGTACCACTCCACCGTCGTCCTCCTTTCCACTTTTCACCAGTTCCGCCAACCGGGCCGCCAGCGTATCGGCGGTCGCGCCGGTCACCGCGCCCAGCGCCACGGGCAGGGCGTAGGAAACCTGGGTGCCGATGTAGTCGGGTCCGGCGTCGGCCAGCTGGTCGTATCCCGACCGCATCGTCCGTCCGGTAGTGGGTTCGAGGTAGGTGGCCGCGAAGTGCCGGCGCCGGTCGGCGAGCTGGGCCGCGTAGGCTTCCGCCGCATCGGTGTGCCCCAGCACCCGCGCCACCGCCTCCATAATTTGCAGGTCGAAAATGTAGTAGGATTCCCACAGCAGGGTGTTGTCGTTCTGGTTGCCCTCGGGGCTGAGCCAGTCGCCCAGTACGCCGGCGGTCATCACACCCGTCTTCTCGTCGATACCCCCGCGCAGGAAATCCATATACGCCCGCATGGCTGGGTAGTGCTCGCGCAGCAGGCTCGTATCTCCGTACTGCTGCCAGCTTTCCCAGGCCACGGTGAGTCCGGCGCTGCCCCAGAGGATGCCCCCGAAGCCGTCGGCGGCCGGGGCCACGTCGGCGAAGTGGCCGTCGGCGTACTGGGTGTTGCGCATCGCCAGCAGGTGGCGGCGGAAGAACTGGTCGGCGTCGCTGAAGTACGTGGCCGTGCGCGCGAAGACCGACAGGTCGCCCGACCAGCCCATCCGCTCGTTGCGCTGCGGGCAGTCGGTCGGGATACTCAGAAAGTTGCCGTACTGCGAGCGGACGATGTTGTGGAAGAGCTGATTGACGTGATCGTTAGACGTCGTGTAGTCGGCCGCCACTTCGTGCACCGAACTGATCACCAACCCCTTCACGGCCTCCGGAGGCAGGGCCGCTTCAATGCCCGTGATCTCCAGGTAGCGGTAGCCGTGGAAGGTGAAGCGCGGCTGGTAGACGTTCTCCCCCGCCCGGGCTATGTAGTGGTCGTGCGCCAGGGCCGCCCGCAGGTTCTCGATCATGATCATGCCCACCTTGTCGCCGTATTCCGGCAGGTCGGGGTAGAGGACCTCGGCGTAGCGCAGCCAGATATTTTGCCCTGCTTCCAGTCCTCCGAAGTCGATGCGTGGTACGCCCACCATATTGGTGCCCATATCGTACACGAAGACGCCGGGACGCACCTCCTCCACCGACCGGGCGGTCAGTTCCTGCACGACGCGGGCGTTGTCGCCGATCTGCCCAATCAATTCCGTCCGGGAATAGTCGACCGGTCGGCCACTGTTCTCCCCGAGGTAGGCCGTCCCCTCCAGGGGAACCACCTCCGCGGGCGTCCAGCCGGCGGCGGCATAACCGGCGGTCAACCAGCCCGCCACGGTGGCTTCGCGTTCCGCATCGTAGACCTCCCCCTGAAAAAAGCTGCCGTAGCGGACGGGGCCTTCGTCGTAGTAGCTCCAGCTGTCGTCGGTGGTTACGATGGTCGTCGTTCCGTCGGCGTAAGTGATTTCGAGGAGGGCCAGCAGCGACTGCCGGTCGCCGAAGTAGTTCCAGTTGAGGCCCGAAAACGACGAGTTGCCGCTCCACCACCCCTCGCCGAGCCAGGCCCCCAGGGCGTTCTCGCCGCTCCGGATCCGGTCGGTCACGTCGTACGTTTGGTAGAGCTGGGTCCGGTCGTACTGCGTCAGGCCGGGATTGAAGTAGTCCTCCCCCACCCGTTCGCCGTTCAGGTACACTTCGTAGACGCCCCGGGCGGTCACGTACAGCCGCGCGCGGTCGATCCCTCCCGTGCCGGCGCTGAATTCCTTACGCAGCATCGGCATGGCCTTCCGGCTCGGATCGGCCAGTACAAAGGTGCCGGCGTTACCCCCGGAGACCCGGTAGCCCTCCCCCATCCAGTCCACGTCGTCGGTACCGGCGAAGAGCGCACCGTCCGCCCACCAGATGGCATTGGCGGGCGCGCGGAAGTGGCTCACGGTCAACCCGGAGAAGGTGGCCGACTGCCCCGCCGGCACGTGGAAACCGATGTCCGCCAGCATGGGATAGCCGATCACGTCACTGGTGCCGATTGGGTTCAGCGCATGACCGCCACGGCCCCAGCCCCCGTTGTAGTACCGCTCGTGGTCGGTACCGATCTCGACCCCGTCGATCCGTATGCGGGTGTTACCGAAGACGCTGGCGATTTCAACCTGGTGGGGGGCGTAAAGGCCACCGCCCGCGATCACCGAATCGGGGATCGGCAGGGTGAGCAGCGGCCGGTCGGCCCGGTCGTCGGGGGCGTAGCCTACCCGGTACACGTGCAACGCCGGCCGGGAGCCCGAAACGTCGTACTCCAGCCGCAGGTAACTGCTGTCGGGGGCGTTCTCCAGCCCATACAGGTTCATGTATCGGTCCAGCAGGCGCACGTCGTTGCCGCCCCACAGGAAGGAGGCGCGCTGGCTGCCCGTGGCCCGGTCCAGTTGCAGGGTGTACGCCACCCGGAAGACCGACAGGTAGTTGCTCTGCAGCGGTAGGTCGTCATCGCCCCCGCCAATCCATTCCGCCCCGCCCCAGGCACGCTCCGAGGGGTCGAGCAGGCCCGTTTCGAACCAGGAAGCGCCGCGCAGCTCCTCCCCCCCGTTGCCATAGGCCGTTACTTCCCAGCGGTAGCGGGTCTTGGGGGCCAGACGGGTGCCGGCGTAGGGAATGCCCAGCGCCGTACCGCCGGGTACGCGACCGGAGTTCCAGACGGTCTTGCCCCCGGGATCGGTCACGGTGATGCGGTAGGCCTCCTGTTGCAGTCCGCGCGCGCCCTCCGGCTGCACCAGCTGCCACGCGAAGCGGGGGGCATTCACGTCGATGCCAAGGGGAGTGGTGGTGTACTCCACTTCCAGCCCGGTCACCTCCTGGGCCACCAGCCGCGACCAGAAGCCGAACAGCAGCAACAGGAAGAGGATGAACAGCAACGAACTGGCGTGCGATCGCGGGCGGGGGGGCAAGTTGGTGGGCATGATCGGTAGTGTCTGAAAGCATTCTACTCCCGCATGATACGTCGGCAAGGCGGGACGGGCAAACCCGCAACCGACGATTCGTTTCCTGACCGCTTCCCCCCGCACCCGCGTCCGCGCCCCGGTATCGCTACCGGTCGGCGGGGCCGCAGGTGCCCCGTCGACCCCCTCACCCGAGCCCCCGGGAAGGCCCAAAAAAAGAAATTCCCGCAAAAAAGGAACAAATTGTTTAAAAATAGACTTTGATAGAAAAGCAAACGCCATGAAAGTCAACGTCCAGGAAAAACCCCGCCTCCAGAACGGTCGCCACGTAGTGACCATCACCGAAATTTCCGAGGGAAAGAGCGAATACAAGGGCATTCCCTTCTTCGCCGCCCGCATGGAAACCGACGAGGGCTTCGTCGAGCAGCGCTTCTACGACAGCGAGCCCAGCCAGCCCATCCTCGCCGAGCTGATGCGCGCCGTGGAAATGGAGGGCGAGACCCTCGACACCGAAAAGCTGGTCGGCAAGCAGCTGAGCGTGGAGGTCCACGAGCGCAGCTACCCCGACCCCGACACCGGCCAGGAAAAGACCATCACCGAGGCCGGCCACTTCCAGCAGGTCGGCGAGGCCGATACCAGTGAGCAGCCGAAGGGCAAGCAGAAATAGGTCCGCCCTCCGTCGAAAGACGGCGGACGCCGGTCGGAATAGTGCGAAGTGGGTTAACCCTTCGCACTATTCTTCGTTAATGCAGGAGCTATGAAGCACCCCCTACTCGCCTGCCTGTTATTCGTTTTTTCCTTACCGCTGCTGGCGCAGGAAAATGTCACTTTGAGCGGCTACGTCCGCGACGCCTCCGACGGAGAAACCCTCATCGGGGCCACCGTCTCCCTGCAGGGGACCGGCAAGGGTACCGTCACCAACGATTACGGCTTCTATTCCCTCACTGTCGCGCCGGGCGACTACACCGTGGTCGTCAGCTACCTGGGCTACAAGAACCAGCGAACGCAGGTGGAACTGTACGGCAACCTGACGCGTGACTTCGCCCTCGGCGAGGCGGGCAGCGTACTCGAGGAGGTGGTGGTGACGGCCATCCAGGAAGACGACAACGTGAGCGACGTACAGATGAGCGTGGAGCGGCTCGACATGGGCACCATCGAGAAGCTGCCCAGCCTGCTCGGGGAGGTCGACGTCATCCGCAGCATCCAGCTGTTGCCCGGCGTCACGACCGTGGGGGAGGGCGCGGCCGGCTTCAACGTACGGGGCGGCAGCATTGACCAAAACCTGGTGATCCTGGACGAAGCGCCCGTTTTCAACAGCAGCCACCTGTTCGGCTTCTTTTCGGTCTTCAACCCGGACGCCGTGAAGGGTGTCAAACTTTACAAGGGGGGCATCCCCGCCCGCTACGGTGGCCGCCTCTCCTCGATCCTCGACGTGCGCATGAAGGAGGGCAACAACCAGCAGTTCGAGATGCAGGGGGGCATCGGCACCATCTTCAGCCGGCTGAGCGTGGAGGCCCCGCTGGTGAAGGACAAATCCTCCTTTCTCCTGGCCGGCCGCCGCAGCTACATCGATGTGCTGGCCGCGCCCTTTCTCGACGACAACCTCTCCGGTACCCGCCTCAACTTCTACGACCTGACGCTGAAGACCAACTACCGCTTCAGCGACAAGGATCAGGTCTTTCTGTCGGGCTACCTCGGCCGCGACGTATTCAGTCCCGGCGACGCCGCCGGCTTCAGCTGGGGTAACGCTACGGGCACCCTGCGCTGGAACCACCTCTTCTCCGATAAGCTCTTCTCCAACCTGACCGTCTACTACAGCGACTACGACTACGCGATCGACTTCGGCGACGAGCCGGATCAGGACGCCTTCAACTGGGACGCCAGCATCGTAAATACCAGCATCAAGCCGGAATTCTCCTACTTCATCAACCCCGATAACGTACTCCGCTTCGGCGGACAGGCCATCTACTACCGCTTCGAGCCGGCCAACGCCATCGCCGTCAGCGGCGGGGAAGAGATCGACATCAGCCTCAGTCGGCAGTGGGCGCTGGAGTCCAGCGTATTCCTCGAGAACGAAGTGACGCTGTTCGACCGCCTGAAGCTCAACTACGGCCTGCGCCTCAGCCACTTCGCCTACCTGGGCGGGCGCAACCTCTACGAATTCGGCGCGGCACCCCGCCCGGGCCTGGCCCGCCCGCTCACCGGCATCGAGGCCACCGAGCGCAACGAGGTGATCGACGACTGGCTCTACCTTGAACCCCGTGCCGCGGCCCAGTACAGCCTGGGCGGCAGCCGCTCCCTCAAGCTCAGCTACCAGCGTACGGTGCAGTACATCCACCTGCTCAGCAATACGACGGCCTCCATCCCCCTCGATATCTGGACGCCCAGCACCAACAACATCGAGCCCCAGCTGGCCGACCAGGTGGCGCTCGGCTACTTCCAGAACCTGCGCGACAACACTTACGAGCTCAGCCTGGAGACTTACTACAAGGACTTCCGGAACCTCATCGACTACATCGACGGCGCCGACCTCATCCTCAACGAGTTCGTGGAGGGGCAGATCCTGGCCGGCGACGGCCGCGCCTACGGACTGGAGGTGCAACTCAAGAAAACGAAGGGACGCGCCTCCGGCTGGCTCAGCTACACCCTGGCGCGCTCGGAGCGGCTGGTGCCCGGCATCAACAACGATGCGTGGTATCCCACCCGCTTCGACCAGACGCACAACTTCAACCTGACGGCCTTCTACGAACTGTCGGACCGCGTGAGCCTGAGCGGCACCTTCGTCTACAATACCGGCACCCCCACCACTCTGCCCAACAGCGGCTACTACCAGCTGGGCTACTACGTGCCCTACAACGCCGGTGACGCACGTAACAATTTCCGCATCCCGGACTACCACCGGCTCGACGTCAGCCTGACCCTCGACCCTAAAAAGGAAAAGGCCGACCGCCGCTGGCGGGGGCAGTGGATCTTCGGGGTGTACAACCTGTACGCCCGCCGCAATCCGTTCACCATCTACGCCGATCAGGTGGAAGGGCGCACCCTGCCCGGGCAGGCCATCAATACGGAGGCCATCAAGCTCTCTGTGGTGGGCAGCATCATCCCCTCGGTTTCCTACAACTTCACCTTCAAATGATCCGCTCCCTCTGTTTGCTGCTGCTGGCCGTCTGCCTGTGGAACTGTGAGGACACCGTCCTCCTGGATACCGACTTCGACGAGCCGGAACTCGTCGTCGATGCCTGGCTCACTAACCGCTCCGAACCGCAAACCATCCGGCTCACGGAAACCCAGTCCTACTACGCCAACCGGCAGCCGACGACCGTCGACAATGCCGAAGTGACGGTCTGCCGCATTTCCCCCGACCAGCGGTGCTTCACCTTCGAGCGGCAGGACAGCGGCCGCTACGTCTGGACGCCCGCCCCCGGAGATTCGCTCGGTACGGTCGGTGACGCCTTCGTCCTCGGCATCGAGCACGCCGGCCTGCAGTACGGCAGCCAGACCGCCATCAGGCGGGTACCGGAGATCGACTCCATCGCCGTCCGCTTCGAGGAGGAGCAGCTCGGCCTCGACGCGGGACTGTACGCCCAGTTGTACGCCCGCGATTTCGTGGGTACCGGGGATGCCTACCTCATCCGCACCACCATCAACGACACCCTGCTCAACCGGCCGGGCGAGCTGTCGCTGGTCTACGACGCCACCTTCGACGTGGGCAGTGCGGCCGACGGCATCGTATTCATTTTTCCCATCCGGTTCAGCATCAACAAGACGGACGACGACGGCGGTGTGGTTGCCCTGCAGCCCGGCGACGATATCCAGGTTGACCTCTGGTCGCTGAGCCCCCAGGCCTTCTTCTTCCTCAGCGTAGCCCGCGACCAGATCCAGAACGGCTCGAACGGCATTTTCCAGATCCCGGTGGCTAATTCTCCGGGCAACGTGCTTCGGTTGGATACGGAGAAGCCGGTGCCCGGCGTCTTCAACGTAGCCGCCGTCAGCCGCCGGGCGCGCACGGTCACGGAGTAGCGCGGACGCCCCGTTTGTGACGGCGGCAGTACTTTACCGTCTCACCCTGGACCGACCGTCAAACCGGCCGCCCTGTAGCTCTTTTTGCCATGACCGCCCCGCCTTACGGATGCGACTCGACAATGGAGGATATGGACATCGTGCAAGCGTACCGCGCCCACCAGCACGCTACCTGCTTCCAGATCCTGTACGACCGGTACGCAGGAAAGGTATACAGCAAGGCCCTGACGATGCTCCACAAGCAAAGCGAGGCCGAAGACGCTACCCAGGAGATCTTCACCAAGGTATTCCTGAGTCTCGGCCGGTTTGAGGGGCAGTCGAAGTTTTCCACCTGGGTCTATTCCATAACGTACAACCTGTGCATCGACAAGATCCGCAAGAGCAAGCGCAACCGCGACCTCTTCGCCACCGAACTCGACGACCCGCCCGACAAGGCGGAAGAAGTGCCCGACGAGGCGCTGCTCACGATGCAGGTCCACGAACTGCGGTACGTCCTCAGCCAGCTGACGGAGGGCGAGCGTACCCTGCTACTGATGAAGTACAAGGACGGCGTGAAGGTCAAAGCCATCGCCGACCTGCTGGGCAAAAACGAGTCGGCCGTTAAAATGCAGCTCAAACGCATCAAGGAAAAGGCCAAACGCATTCACGATAAACGCTTCGCTTCCCTAACTTAAGCCCCATGAACAGCTTCCTCGCGCTACGGGACCAGGACCTGGACGCCTTCACCGGCGAGCGCCGGCGGGCCGTGCGTAGCCGCGTGGAGCGCAACCTGCGCACGGCGGAATTCATCGGCAGCCTCGTGGAACTTTTCGGCCCGGTGGTGGGCAACACCCTCTCCGTGCTCGGCGGCGGCCAGGCTGCCTACGACGGCGAGCCCGTCCTGCGCACCCTCACGCAGGTAGACGACGATGATCCCTTTGGCAGTCCGCCCGCCGGTCCGACCGGTCCCGGTGAAATCGTTCGTTAATTAGCGGTATGGATTCAGCCCTCGAAATGCTCCGCCTGCAGATTTACCAGATGCTCACGATCATCCCCTCCCTGATCGTCGCCATCGTACTGCTCCTCATCGGGTACATCGCCGCGAAGGTGCTCTACCAGGTAGTCCGGCGATTAGTCGCGGCCGCAGGCCTGGATCGCCTTTCCGAACGCCTGCGGAGGACAGAACCCTTTCGCGGTACCCAGTGGAGCATCGTGCCCAGCCGGCTGCTCGCCGGTTTCGTGTATTACTTCGTGCTGATCGTCTTCACCATGGCGGCCGTACATGCCCTCGGCATGGATATGCTCTCGGCCCTTATCGCGGAACTCGTCGCTTACCTGCCCCACGCGATCGCTGCCCTGCTCATCCTGCTCGGCGGGCTCTTCCTGGCGGACTTCGTTCGGCGTATCGTAGTAGCTACCTGCCGCTCGCTCGGCATCACCGCGGAAAACCTGATCGGCAACGCCGTCTTCTACTTCATCCTGCTTAATATCATCCTCATCGCCCTGCGGCAGGCGGAGTTGCAGACCGAGTTCATGGAGAACAACGTGAGCATTTTGCTGGCGGGGCTCGCGGGTGCCTTTGCCATCGGGTACGGGCTGGCCTCCCGGCACATCATGAGTAACATCCTGGCCAGTTTCTACAACCGCAACCAGATCCGCGTGGGCGACGAGATCAGCATCGCCGGCAAGCGCGGAGAAGTAGTACAGCTCAACAACCTCAGCATTACCCTGCGGTCCGAGGACTCCGAATTCACGGTGCCCTTCAGTAAGCTCAGCAGCGAAGGCTTTGAAATGCACAGTCGCCGCGCCAGCGGCCCCGCCCTCCCGCCCCACCTGGGTAGGTAGCCGGAGGGGAGTGCGTATTATTGCCCCGCCGCGCCCGCCGGCCCCCCAATCGCACGCGTATGAAGTCCGTACCCTACCTGTTATTCTTTTTTTTCCTGACCACCGCCCTGTCCGCCCAGCAGGAAAAGAAGGAGATCCCCGAAGGCTGGCGCTTTGGCGCGGGCATCGGATTCGACATCACCCAGCTCCTGCAGATCAACCCCAAGCAGGGGGCCGGACAGAACCGCCTGGGCTTCGGCAGTGCCATAAACAGCTTCGCCAAGTACCGGCGGGGGCGACGCGACTGGGATAATACCCTGCTCTGGCAGTTCGGCCTCCAGCGGCTCGGCGCGGGCGTCATCGCGAACAACTTCGACAGGCCGATCCCCTTCCAGAAAACGGTAGACGAGCTGCGCCTGGGTAGCAAATACGGCTACCGCATCCGCGAGGGCGGCGAGCTTTACTATTCGGTCAATGCCACCTTTTTGAGTCAGTTCTTTCCGACGTACCAGTTCCCCGACATCTATTCCGGCAACTTCATCGCCGACTTTCCCGATACCGGCCGCAGCCCCCTGTCCAAGTTTCTCGCTCCCGCCACCGCTACTCTCGCCGTAGGTTTCGACTACCAGCCAAACGATAACGTCAGCCTGTTCCTTTCCCCGGTGAGCTCGAAGTTCATCATCGTGGCGAGCGACAGCATTGCCAGTCGCGGCGTACACGGTAATCCGGTAAGCGGCCAGCCCAACGACCTGGGGATCTACCCGGAATTCAAGAACGTGGACGCCCAGATCGGTGCCTCCTTCCAGGCGGCGTACGCCAACTCCTTCCTTACCGACGACCGCATCACCCTCACCTCCAAGCTCGGGCTGTACTCCAACTACCTCCGTAACCCCCAGAATGTAGACGTCGACTGGCAGAACAGCATCGCCTTCACGATCACCGAGAACCTGCAGCTCACCCTGTTCGCCAACCTTTTCTACGACGACGATATCCTGGTAAGAATAACCGACTACAACGCCCCGAACGGTACCGCCGGACTGGGCAAGCGCGTGAGCTTCACCGAGCAGTTGCTGATTACCTACGCACGGACTTTCTGAGCGGATGGCCGAACGCTTCACTCCCGCCTACGACCACCCCCTGCTCGACCGGGCCCGGGCCTGTACCGTCTGCGCCGCCCACCTCCCCCTGGGTCCCAACCCGATCTTTCGCATTCATCCCGACTGCCGGATCGCCCTCATCAGCCAGGCACCGGGCAGGCTGGCTCACCAGTCCAGCGTGGCCTGGGACGATCCCAGCGGCCGGCGCCTGCGCGACTGGCTGGGAGTCACCGAATCCGAGTTCTACGATTCCACCACCTTTGCCGTACTCCCGATCGGCCTCTGCTATCCGGGCAAGGGCAAGGGGGGCGACCTGCCCCCACGCCCCGAGTGCGCTCCGCTCTGGCAGCAGCCCCTCCTGGAATTGATGCCCAATCTGGAACTGAAGATTTTGATCGGCGCCTATTCCCAGGCCCACTACCTCGGGGCCCGGCGGGGAAAGAACCTTACACAGACCGTGAGGCAGTACCAGGATTACCTGCCGGAGTACTTCCCCATCCCCCACCCGAGCCCCCGCAACGGGATCTACCTGCGGCGTAACCCCTGGTTCGAGGAAGACAACATTCCCCACCTGCAGGCGCTGGTGGCCGATATCCGGCAGGGCGACTAGATCGACCCGAGGCCGCCGTCCATCCCGATAACCTGCCCGGTCACGAAGGCCGCGCGGTCGCTCAGCAGGAAGGTGGCCATGGCAGCTACCTCCTCCGGGGTGCCCACCCGCTGCAGGGGGTGCCGCTTTGCGGATGCCTCACGCTTGTCGTCGCTGCTGAGCAGCTTCTCGGCGAGGGGCGTATCCGTGAGCGAGGGGGCAATAGCGTTGACCCGCACGGCTGGTGCGTACTCGGCCGCGAGGCTTCGCGTCAGGCCTTCCACCCCTCCCTTAGCCGCGGCTACGGCGGCGTGGAAGGGCATTCCGCGCTGTACGGCCACCGTCGAAAAGAGCACCACCGAGGCCGTCGCCGCGCTGCGCTTCAGCGCCCGCTCGGCCGCCTGCAGACAGCGTACCGCCCCCACCACGTTGAGCTCGAAGGCGGTGCGGAAGGCCTCCGGCTTGAGGCTGCGGAAGGAACGCAGATCGATGTTGCCGGGGCAGTAGACCAGTCCGTCCAGGGTATCCGGCACGGCAGCCCCGAGGTCGGCGGCATCGTCGGTGACGTCCAGGGCGGTGAAGGTGACGGAAGCCGGGAGATCACGGGAGGAACGCGCCCAAACGTGTACCTGGTGGTCTTCGGTCAGGAGTTGGGTGACGAGGGCGCGGCCGATGCCGGAGGAGCCGCCGATGATGAGGTAGGTTGCCATAGGTGGGGGATTAAAATACGTCGACCCGACTGGCGGGGCCGGTCGGGTCGACGAGTAAAGCCGTGTCTTCCGGGAAAAACCCTAGTTGACCGACTCGCTGAGTTTTTTGCCAGGCTTGAACTTGACGACGTTCTTAGCGGCGATCTGAATGGTCTCGTTGGTGCGGGGGTTGCGACCCTCACGTGCCGGCCGGTTGTTGACCGAAAACGTACCGAAACCTACCAGGCTGACGCTATCCTCGCTCTTGAGCGCGTCTTCAATGCTGGCGAGGGTGGCGCTCAGGGCGCTTTCGGCTTGATCTTTGGTGAGTCCGGATTTGTCGGCGATGGCCGATACGAGTTCTCCTTTATTCATTGGAATGGGAATTTGGAATGTTAAAAAACGGCAACCCGGAGTCGCCGCCTGAATTTGGGTTCGTTAGGTAAATTAGGGCACGCATCGAGCGTGGCACCTTCGTTCCTAGTTAGCGGTACAAACGTATGAAAAAGCTCAGTGTTTATCCTGTTTTCCTTATTTTACTAGGGTTTGCGCTGCTTTTTTCCAGCGCCTGCAGCCGAAAATCCGGCTGTGGCGTCCTCGACAAGACCACCCAGACCAAAAAGGCGAAGCGCCTGGCCGGCAAGCGCGACCTCTTTGGCAACCGCTAGCGGGCCTGCCGCTCGGCCCTGACGGCCCCCTCCAGGGGCGTGGCGGCTACCGGCTCCCCTGACCGCGTTATCTCCCGGATCCGGTACGGACGCTTGCCCTGGCTTTCGTAATAGGTACGCATCAGCACCTCCACCACGATGCCCACCGTGATCAGCTGCACGCCCGCCAGGATAAGCATGGCGCCGAGGATCAGCAGGGGCTTGCCCCAGATGTCCTGCCCCAGCAGCTTCAGCAGCAGCAAGTACAGGTTGATGAGTGCTCCCGCCGCGAATAGCGCGAGTCCCGCCTGGGCAAACAGGTGCATGGGTTTGCGCAGGTATTTCTTGAGAAAGACCATCAGCAGCAGGTCGCTGACCACCTTGAAGGTGCGCCCGATCCCGTACTTGCTCTCACCGAACCGCCGCGCGTGGTGCTTCACCGGTACCTGCGTGATCCGCGCCCCATCCAGGCTGGCCAGTACGGAGATGAAGCGGTGCAGCTCACCGTAAATCCCTAACTCCTTGGCGGTATCCGCCCGGAATACCTTGAGGGCGCATCCGTAGTCGCGCAGGTGTACCCCGCTCAGGTTCCGGATGATCCAGTTGGCGATGCGGCTGGGCAGCTTGCGGTTTACGCGACCGTCCTGCCGGTTCACCCGCTCGCCCACCACTACGTCCCAGCCGCGGTCGCGCACCAGCTCGAGCATGGCCGGCAGGTCGGAGGGGTCGTTCTGCAGGTCGCCGTCCATCGTGGCGATGTACCGGCCGCGCGCCACGTCGATGCCCGCCATCAGGGCCAGGCTTTGTCCATAGTTCTGGCGCAGCTCCACGACTACCAGGCGCGGGTCCGGCAGGGACTGCAGAAGCTGGACGGATCCATCGGTACTCCCGTCGTCCACGTATACGATCTCGTACTCCATCCCGCGCAGGGCAGCGTGGAGCTGACCGATGAGCGGCTCGATGTTCTCGCGTTCATTAAGGATGGTAACTACGACGGATAGCTGCACGACGGGGACGTTGGCCGCACAAGGTACGATACCGGCGGCGCAGCCACCCCACTGCGGGTTACCGGCTGGTGGCCAGGGTGACGCCGAGCAAACCGCGGCGTACGCGACCGGCCGCGTCCCGGTGGGTGACGACTACGCGGTAGTTCCCCGCGTCATCCGTCGGCGGAAGGTCGATGACCATCCGCCCGCCGCCCGTGGTGCCGGTCTGCCAGAGCAGCAGCGGAGACAGGCGCGGCCGACCGTCCGCCGGTGCCGGGAAGGGCTGGGCAGTTTGTAAGCCCTGCAGGGTCAGCAGGTTTGCCGCGTCGTCGGCCGGCAGGTCGGTCACCGGCCGGATACGGTCGATCTGCACCACGCCCTGGCTACCCAGGGCCGGGAACAGCTCGCGCAGGTTGCGGTTACCGTAGTAGAAGGCCACGCGCTCCACCGTGGCGGGCGATAGCTTGGCCACGTAGTTGGCATCGCGCGTCAGGCGACCGTCCACGATGAACAACGGCGTCTCGGTGAAGAACCGCTGGGAGGGGGCGTTGTACAGCCGAGCCTCGTAGCCATCGCGGCGGTCGCGGTACCGCAGTTCGCCCGCTACTTCCCGAAAGAAGGTATACAGGTCCGGGAACGCCTTGTAGTTCTGCACGTCGTAGGCCTTGCTCGCCGTCAGGTCGCGCCGTTCCACGGGGGGCGGCAGCGCTTCCAGCGGCGTCTCTACGGTCTGGTACAGCTGGTAGATCTTGCGGCGGCGGTTGCTGAGGTCCAGATAGGCAAGTACTTCTTCCGTGAGGGGGGGCGACTCGTCCAGCGCGGGCAGCTCCGCCGCGTTCATCCGGGGCCGTGGCTGCTGGTCGGTAATGCTGATCACCTGTACCTCCCGCTCTCCCCGAAAATCTGGTAATTCCAGCAGGTAGCGGCCCTCGGCGTCCGACTTGCTGAAGTACGTCGCGAAGGTCGTATTGTCGAATACCGGCAGCAGACCTACCCGGACCGGAGCACCGCCTTCCGCCTCCGTCAGCACCCCTCCGTAAAAGAGCGTATCGACGTAGCCCTGCGCGCCCGTCACCGCCTCGCTCGCCAGCGTCGGATCATCTCCGCACACCGAGGCGTTATAGACCGCCACGCTGTAGGCTCCCGCCGGTGCGTCGGCTACGACGATTTGTCCACCGGTCAGTTCCAGGCCCAGGTCCCCGGTTGCCTCGTCCGCCCCGCCCCTGCGCGCCGCCGCCGCCTCCGCGGAGCGATCGGCCACGCTGTATACGGCGTGGCGGTACTGGCCGAGATCGGCCACCCCACCGTCGGCGGTCAGTGTCGTAAAGCCCAGTCGGTAATAGCCCGTCGGCAGGTCGTAGCCCCAGCGGTAGTGTCCGCTCACCGTACCGGCTTCGGCGCGGAGGAAAAAGTAGTCCCGCTCCCGCCCGTCGGGCCCGAATACCCCTACGCGCACCGTCGCCGGAGCCGGGGCGGGCAGGTACAGGCTGAACCAGGCCACTTCACCGCTGGCGTGGTAGGGCCGGTCGAGGTGCAGGGTCGACGCGCCGGTCTGGGCGGCCAGGGACGAGAGGGTAAGCAGCACCAGCAGGGGCAGGAAGAAGCGCATGGTAACGGGATTAGTAGGCCCAGAAGGTCGGTTGGTCGAGGCTCGCACCGAAGTACCGAAGGCAGTCGTCGCAAACGGTGGGCGGCGGCGGCGGGTTCATGGACTGGGGTAGCGGGCAGTAGTAGTTGGGACTGTCTGCCTCGGCCCGGGAAATCCCGACCCGGGCCGGGCGGGTGTTCGCCGTGTAAAAGAAGCCGAAAACGTTGGAGGTATTACCGTTCACGTCGATGACGTTCCCCACCACCGGACCCGGCGGGCTACCGAAAATGCTCTCTTCCTGGTCGGCGATCTGCTCGATCTGCTCGAAGTAGGTGAAGGCCTCCCGGCTGATGGCCAGCTGATTGGCGGTCGTGTAGTTACCCTCCGCGTAGGCGAAGTTCTTCGGGACCGTCAGCAGGGGATAGCCCGCGACCGACCCGCCCGCCACGTCGCGACCGTCCAGCAGCAGTACCTGGTTGTTGGCCCGCAGCTGATTGACGTAGCAGGTCGTGGAGATAAAGGAGGGCTGTCCGCTTTCGCTGCGGCTGTCGGTCAGTGCGAAATCCACCTCGATCTCGTACCGCAGTTGTGCGGGGCTCCCGTCGGCGTTAGAAGTTGGGGTGCTCAGTTCATACTGTACCGAGGGTATGACGACGGGCGTACCGGCCGGCGTCAGCCCGTCGACGTCCACGAAGGAGTACGTAAGTTCGGTAGGGGTCAGCGCTTCCTGCAGCACGTCGAATTCGGAAGCGTAAGCCTCGTCCGCCCCCTCCTCGATCAGTACCCGGTAACCGAGCCCTGGCCGGATGGCCATGTCGGGATTATTTAGCCCGATGGGTGACCGGTAGGCGCCGTCGCGGTAGGGCAGCGCCAGCTTCTGCCCCTCCGAGTTCTCCAGCGTCACGCGGGCGGTGACCACCCGCTCGGGCAGGTTGGAGCTGAACTGGAACAACCGCTCCAGGTTGATCTCCACGTTGGCATCGTCCGCGGTCACGAGCAACCGCCCGCGCAGCACGATGCCCTCGGGCAGGTCGTCGGCCTGTTTCAGGTCGATCTCGTCCACGCAGCCGAACAGCAGGAACGCCAGCAGCAGCAGGGCGGGCACGCGGGTGCAGCGTAAGTCGAATAGGGCGGGGCTCATCGGGTTTCAATATTGAGGGTGATGGCGGGGAAGACCGTACCGAGTACGGCCAGCCGGTTGGCTACGTTGGTTTGGTCGGGCGTCTGGGTATAGTACACGGAGAAGGCATTCTTGCGGGCGTAGACGTTATAGATCGACACGGTCCAGCTGGTCTGCAGCGTCTGCTTCTCGTTGTAGCTTTTGCCGAGGGTATAGGCCAGGTCCAGGCGGTGGTAGTCCGGGATCCGTACGCTGTTGCGGTCCGAATACACCGGCACGAGCAGTCCGTTGTCCACCCGGTAGTTGCCCACGGGGGCGGTGATGGGCCGGCCGGTGCCGTAGGTGAAGTTGGCCGTCAGGGTGTTCCGCTGGTTTGGGTTCCAGTTGAGGGTCAAAACCAGGTTGTGGGGCTTGTCGAAGTTGGAGGGATAGTAATTCCCGGCGTTGATGCCCGGCACGCGGCGCTCGGTGCGCGAGAGGGTGTAGCTCACCAGGCCGTTGATCTGCCCCACTTTCTTCTTGCCGCTGAGTTCGAGTCCGTACGCCCGGCCCTCACCGACGCGGATCTCCGTCTCCAGCTGAGGGTTGACGGTCACGTCGGCGAAGTCGCGGTAGTCCCACAGTTGATCGATCTCGCGGGCGTAGAGTTCCGCCCCCAGCTCCACGTTGTTATTATCGAGGTTGAGGAAGTAGCCCAGCGAGACGTTGTGCGAGAGGAAGGGCGGGATGTAGCCCGTGCTGAGCTGAAACTGGGAGTTCGGCGTCGGCGAGGCGCTGAGGTAGATCTGGTTGAGGTACTGCACCGTCCGCGAGTAACCCGCCCGCAGCGACCCCGTACGGCCGACGCGGTAGCGGGCGCTTAGGCGGGGCTGCAGGTGGCTGTAGTCCGCAATCGTTTCGCCCTCCCCGTACTCCACCGTGCCGGTTTCGTTGCCGAGGCGGGGGATGCCGTCCGTGTATTCGGTGACCGTCTGCGCACCCAGGAAGCGGTAGTTGGTGTAGCGCAGCCCCGCCCGGAATCCGAACCGCTCGGACACCCGCACATCGGCCTCGGCGAAGGCGCTGCTCTCAACGCCGGTTTCGTCGGACAGGGAGCGGGTCTGCACCACCGACTCCTCCCCCTGCGGCGTGCGCTCGCCGGGATTGACCACGTAACGGTCGATCTCCAGGCCGCCGGACAGCTGCACGTCATCCGATACCGCGTAGGTCAGGTGGGGCTTCACGATCAGGTAATTGACGCCGGTAGCCAGCACTTCTCCCGTCAGGGCACCGAGGTCGGTCTGTTCGCTGTCGTACTGGCTGTACGCTACCCCGATCCGCCCGTAAAAGCGATCGCTGAAGATGTGGTTGTACTCCCCCTGCCCGAGCAGCGTCCGGTAGCGGAAGCCGAAGGTATTGTTGTAGGTGAAGCGGTCCTCGGAGCCGTAGCCGGACAGGGAAAGGGTCCCCGCCTCCCCGATGCGCTGCGTCAGGCGGAGGTTACCGTCCACGAAGAAGGCGGAACTGTTCTTCACGTTGTCCTGGTTCGACAGGCCGAGTACCCAGCCGGTATAGCTGCTCCGCACCCCGGCGATGAAGCTGCTCTTGTTCTTGGCCAGCGGGCCCTCCAGCATCACCCGCCCCGTCACGGGCCCGATACCCGCCTTTACGCGCAAGTGGTCGAAGTTGCCGTCCCGCTGTTGCACGTCCAGGACCGAGGCCAGCCGCCCCCCGAAGCGGGCCGGCATGTTGGCCTTGTACAGGTCGACGCTCTTGAGCAGGTCGGCATTATAGGTGGAGAAGAAGCCGAGCGCGTGGCTGGAATTGAGCAGTACGCCGTAGTCCTGCAGCAGCAAGTTCTGGTCGATCTCGCCGCCCCGGACGTTGAATCCGGTCGCCCCCTCCCCGATGGTACTGACACCGGGATTGAGCAGGAGCGCCTTGACCACGTCGGTCTCTCCCATAAAGGTGGGGAGCTTCTCCAGCTGCCCCAGGTCGAGGCGCTGCACGCCGGCCTGTACGCGCCCTACGTTGACGTCGGCCGCCTGCTCGGTGACCACGACCTGCTGCAGGTCGGTGGCGGCGGCGTCAAGATTGATGTCGTAGGTACCGCTGCCGTTGAGCCGTATGTCCCGTTCCTGCCGGCCGTACCCTACGTAGCCGATCAGGAGGCGGTAGGCGCCTGGGGGCAGGTCGAGGGCGTAGTGCCCTTCGGCGTCGGTGGTGGTCGCGGTGGGGTTGTCCTCTACCTGGATGGTCGCACCGATGATGGGGTCCGCGCCGTCGGTGACCGTCCCGGTAAGGCGGGCCGCGCCGTCGGCGCCGAGGGTTTCAAAGCTGCCCACCGTCGCCGGCCCGCGGTCGGCCTCCGCGGCCTGCTCGGCGTCGATCTGCTCGGCCACCGCTGCATAGTAAGCGGCGTCGAATTCCGTACCGATCACCGTCTTCGGCCCGACAACGTATACATCTCGGTAGGGGACGAACGACAGATCGGTCCCCTCCAGCACGGCTTCCAGCGCCTCGCGGGGCGTCGCGTCGCTGAGGGAAAGCGATACGGTGCCCTCCGGCAACTGCTCCGCCTGCCAGAAGATGCGCACCCCGGCGGCGGTTTCGATCCGGCGGAACGCCTCGGCCCGCGAGAGGGGTCCGCTTTCCAGGCGAATGCCGGCGTCGGGGCTTTGTGCCGACAGGGGTCCCCCCAGAAACGCGATCAAAGAGAACAAATACAGCGAATATTTCATTTCCATCGGACGTTGGGGTGTCGTAAGACTTTACCCAATAAACGGAGAATTAATGTGGTGTTAAACCACCTCCCCCCGGGCCGGACGTTCAACCAGCGGCTTCCGCCAAACATTACTATAACTACCGTGGGGTCCCTCCGACAATTGAGAGGCTTATCCGGCGGTTTTTAAAAGAAAACCTATGAAAACGAGAGGCCCACTTCTTTTTTCCGCCCTGCTGCTGGTCTTCGCGCTACTTGCCGCTACCCTGCCGACCGACCGCGTCGACGTGCCGCCCGGCGATGCGCCCTCCGTCATTCTCCGCACCATGCTGGCCAACCTGGAAAACTACCATTACCAGCCGGTGGACATCGACGATGACTTCTCCGAGCGGGTGTACGACGAGTACCTGAATGACGTGGACGGAGCCCGGCTCTTCTTCACGCAGGAAGATATCGATGCGTTCTCCCAGTACCGCCATGCCATCGACGACCAGAGCAAGGCCGGTGAATTCACCTTTTACGACCTCGTTCAGGATCGCTGGATGGCCTCCCTCGATAAGACCCAGAAATGGTACGAGGAGATCCTTGCCCAGCCCTTCGACCTGGAAGCCCCCGGCACCTTCACCGACCGCGACGAAACGAGCCCCTGGCCCGCCGACGATGCCGAGCTGAAGCAGTACTGGCACGACTACATGAAGCGCGACGTTGTGCGCCAGCTGGCCGACAAGCGCGAGGAGATCGCCCAGGACACGACCGGTGAGGAGTTTCCCAGCCTCGACTCCCTGGAAACCGAATTCCGCGCCGACATCCTCGAGCGCTACCAGGACTGGTTCAAGCGCATGCGCGACATGAAGCCCAGCATCAAGCGCGGGCAGTACCTCAATTCGATGACCGCCGTTTTCGATCCCCACACCAGCTACTTCCGCCCGAAGGACAAGGAATCCTTCGACATCCAGTTCAGCGGTCGTCTGGAAGGCATCGGTGCCACCCTGCAAACCGATGACGAGTACACCAAGGTTACCTCCATCGTGGTCGGCGGACCGGCCTGGAAGGGCAAGGAACTCAAGGAAGGCGACGTAATCATGGGCGTCAAGCAGACTAAGGAAGAAATGGTCGACATCAAAGGAATGCCCCTCGAGGACGTAGTAGACAAGATCCGCGGTAAAAAAGGCACCGTCGTTAACCTGAAGGTGCGCAAGCCCGACGGGACCATCCAGAACGTCGCCATCGAACGCGACGTGATCATCATCGACGAGACCTACGCCAAGTCACTCATCATCGACGACGAGGAAGGCCAGGAAAAGATCGGCTACATCAACCTGCCCAGTTTCTACGCCGACTTCGAGAACGCCGACGGCAATGGCCGCTTCAGCGCGAAGGACGTCGAGCAGGAAATTCAGAAACTCAAGGAGCAAAACGTCGACGGTATCATCCTCGACCTCCGCAACAACGGTGGTGGATCGCTCCGCGACGTAGTCGACATGACCGGCTTCTTCATTCCCGAAGGCCCCGTCGTTCAGGTTGCCGGCCGCGGCTCCAATAAGGAAGTACTGAAGGACAAGGACCGCCGCGTCCAGTACGACGGCCCGCTGGTAGTCCTTGTCAACCAGTACTCCGCCTCCGCCAGCGAAATTCTCGCCGCCGCCCTCCAGGATTACGGCCGCGCCGTGATCGTGGGCAGTAACTCTACCTTCGGTAAGGGAACGGTACAGCGCTTCATCGACATGGACCGCACCATTGCCGGCCACAACGACGTGAAGCCGCTCGGAACCGTCAAGCTGACCATGCAGAAGTTCTACCGCATCAACGGTGGTTCCACCCAGCTGCGTGGCGTAGTGCCCGACGTGATCCTGCCCGACAGCCGCTCGCTGCTCGAAACCGGCGAGAAAGAACAGCATTCACCCCTCGCCTGGACGGAAATTGACCCCGCCGACTACAGCCAGGACGTATACCGGATCCGCCACATGGACTCGCTGCAGGCGCGCAGTGCCCGCCGCGTAGCCGCCAGTCCGACCTTCACCCGCATCGAGCAGAACGCCCAGCGCGTCAAGCGGCAACGGGACCGTGACAGCTACCCGCTCGCCCTCACCGAGTTCGAGACGCTGCAGCAGGCCGCCCGCACCGAGGCCGAGATGTACGAGGACCTCTTTGACGACGTGGTCAACCCCGGCGTCCTTAATCTGGAGGTCGATCTCGAACCCATCCTGGCCGACGAAAGCAAGTCCGCCCGCAACGACGACTTCAAGCAGAGCGTCAGCAAGGACGTCTATATTCGCGAAGCCGTCAACATCGTGGAGGACATGATCCGCCTCGAAGGAACCGGCGCCGAGAAAGTGGGATACCAGGAGTAGGTTAGCTTGTAGCAAATAGCATTTAGCTAGAAGGGGGTAGTCGCCATCAGTGCGGCTACCCCCTTCTAGCTACAAGCTACCCGCTTCAAGCTCACGAAGCGAACGAGTCGTCTGCTCCCCCGTAGCCATCTCCTTCACCGAGTACTGCATGCTGGCGGCTTCCCGCGAACCGATGATCACGACCCGGGGCGCGTTGCGCTGGTCGGCGTACTTCATCATTTTGCCCAGCTTGGCGGCTTCGGGGTACAGATCGGCGTTGCGGCCGGCCCGCCGGAGCTTGCCGAGGAGCTCAAAGCCGTGGATGAGGCTTTCGTCGTCGAGGCACAGCAGCAGGTAGTCCAGGTCCTTGCTGGCATCCTCCGGGAAGAGTTCCAGTTCTTCCAGCACGTCGTAAATACGTTCCGCCCCGAAGCTGACCCCTACGCCCGACAGGTCGCGCCCGCCGAAGATGCCCGTGAGGTCGGCGTAGCGTCCCCCACCGGCGATGCTGCCCATGCGGATATCCGGGTGCGCGTCGGTATCGACCGCCACTTCGTAGATACAGCCGGTGTAGTAGTCCAGCCCGCGGGCCAGGGTGACGTCGAACTCAAGCCGGTTGGTGAGGCCCCCTACCCGGTCGAAGACCGCCTGCAGTTCGGCAATGCCCCGGCGGCCTACCTCGCTGTCGGCGAGGAGGGGGGCCACCTTTTCCAGGCTCGTGACGCCCAGGAACTGCTTGATCGTGTCTACGGCTGCGGGATCTACCCCCCGGTCCAGCAACTCCTTTTCCACACCGGCTTCCCCGATCTTGTCGAGTTTGTCGATGGCAATGGTAATGTCCATCATGCGGTCGGCGTGACCGGCGATCTCGGCCAGACCGGCCAGGATCTTGCGGTTGTTCAGGCGGATGACGGTCTTCAGTCCCAGCGTAGCGAACACCTCGTCGAGCAGCTGCGTAAGCTCGGCTTCGTACAACAGGGAGTCGGAGCCGACCACGTCCGCGTCGCACTGGTAGAACTCGTTGTAGCGCCCCTTCTGCGGCCGGTCGGCCCGCCAGACCGGCGCGATGGCGTACCGCTTGAAGGGGAAGGCCAGGTCGTTCTGGTGCATCACCACGTAGCGGGCAAAGGGTACGGTAAGGTCGTAGCGCAATCCCCGCTTCGAGATCTGCGGCAGCACGGCGTCGCTCTGCTGGTCGGCGAGTTGTTGCGGGTCGGCCTTGCGCAGGAAGTCGCCGTTGTTGAGCACCTTGAAGAGCAGCCGGTCGCCTTCCTCCCCGTACTTGCCGGTGAGGGTACTGAGGTTCTCCATCACCGGCGTCTCGATGGGCTGGAAGCCGTAGCGGCGAAAGTGCCGGCGGATGACGTCAAAAATGTAGTCGCGCCGCCGCACTTCGTGGGGCAGAAAATCGCGGGTGCCTTTGGGGATGGACGGTTTCATGACCGCGAAGGTAGGGAAGTACGCAGTCTACGGGGAGCAACGGAAGCACGCCGGTACCCGGCTACAGGGCCCCGAGCAGTTCCCGGGCCCGGTCGGCGTAGGGATGATCCGCCTCCCCGGCAATGCCGCGCAGCAGGCCCGTGGCCCGCGCCCGGTCGCCGGCGGCAAGGAGCGCCAGCGCCCGGTACCAGGCGGCCGGGGCGGCGTAGGGGCCCGGATCCTCTACCCGCGCCAGCCATTCCCGCGCCCGGGTCGGATCCCCGAGCTCTAGGGCGGTGACGCCCAGGTAGAGGGGCGCGGCGGGGTAGGCATCGGCGGTGGGCAGCAACTCGTCGTAGGCGGTGCGGTAGTCGCCGCGGTCGTAGTAGTACAGGATGCGCTCCAGATCACGCTCCTCGCTGGTGGCGGGTGGTGTGGTCTCAAAAACATTCGGGTACGGATCGAAGAAATCGGCGTACAGCCCCTCCGGCGCCGCGTTGGCGTAGAAGGTATCGTACAACAGGTACAGCAGGACGCCCGTGAGCAGGCCCGCCACCACGATCGCCGGCGTCGGCAGGCCCAGCGTCCGGCGGCGACGGCGCGGGGATAGGCGCACATCAGCCGTTTCCGGCGCGGGCGCGGGTGCGGGGTCCTCTTCTTGCTCTGGCTCTTCCCGGCCTAGTGTTTCCATCAGATCCTGGCGGCCGGCCACCCGCAGGGCCGGGCGGTAAAGCAGCGCGCCGCCCGGTACGCTGGCCTCGAGGTCGTAGCGGCAGGCGTCGATCTGGTCGCTCAGCTCGTCGATCTCCCCCTCCCGGTCGAGGGCCCGGGCGATTGCGCCGGCCTCCATCTGGTGGTAGTCGGCCAGCAGCAGCAGGTCGCGGCAGTCGGCGTCCGCCTTCAGAGCCGCCAGAAGCTGCTGGCCGCGCGCGTCGAGGTGTACCGGCTCCGGCAGGTAGGCCAGGGGCTCGTCGCCGAGAGGAAATTCCTCGGCCACCGCATCGGCGGTCCCGCCGAAGTACCGTTCCGCTACCGTGGTAAGGTAGGGGTAGACGTCGCCCGCATAGGGCCGCTCCTCGCGGAGCCGCGCCTCGTACCAGCCGATCAGGGCCCGCCGGTAATTGAGCAGGGTATTGGCTTCGGGGTACCCCCGCTCTTCGGCCCAGTCGAGGTAATCGGACAGGTAGGTGCCGTAATGTTGCCGCAGCTCAGCCAGCAGTCGACCGTCTTGCATAAGGGAGGAGATTGCACGGGTTCGAACACCGCCGGGGCTGCTCCCGTTTGCACTGATACACCAAATCCAAGTATCATGAGTGCACAGGGAGATAAAATTCGCGGCGACTGGAACCAAGTTAAGGGCAAGGCCAAGCAAGAATACGGCCAGCTCACCGACGACGACCTGAAATACCAGGAAGGCAAGCACGACGAGTTCGTGGGCAACCTTCAGAAGAAGCTGGGCAAGACCAAGGATGAAGTGAAGAGCTGGATCGACAGCCTGTAGGCCCCCGGCTCCAGTCAGCCCATCAAGAAAAGCCGTCCGAACCGCCCTTCGGACGTGCTGCGTAGGCGGACCCTAACCGGTCCGCCTATTTCATTTTCCAATCCCCCCCGCACCCGCGCTCCGCCGCCCCACCCCACCGGGAAATCGGAAAACCGGACCAATGCGCGCCACCCCCGGGAAACAAAACCCGGGTCGATGCCTTACAACTACTTAAATTCGCGGCTTCCCCGCCGGCCCCGGCACCGCACAAAATCACACCCACTTTATGGCAGACATTAAAGAACTGAAGAAAATCGCCCAGCAGGTACGCCGCGACATCATCCGCGAAGTATACGGTTGTCAGAGCGGCCACCCCGGTGGTGCCCTGGGTAACGCCGACCTCCTCGTCGCCCTCTACTTCGAGGTAATGAAGCACGACCCCTCCTTCAACATGGAGGCCGAGGGGGAAGACGCCTTCTTCCTCTCCAACGGGCACATCTCGCCCGTCTTCTACAGCGTACTCGCACGCTCCGGCTACTTCCCCGTGGAGGAGCTCAAGACCTTCCGCGCCATCGATAGCCGCCTGCAGGGTCACCCCACCACCCACGAGGGACTACCCGGCGTACGCGTGGCCTCCGGCTCCCTGGGACAGGGCGTCAGCGTAGCCTGCGGCATGGCCCTGGCCAAGAAAATGAGCGGCGACGACCGCACGGTCTTCGTACTCACCGGCGACGGCGAGCAGCAGGAAGGACAGATCTGGGAAGCCGCCCTCTTCGCCCCCGACAAGAAGCTCGACAACCTCGTGCTCATCGTGGACGATAACGGACAACAGATCGACGGATCCACCAAGGACGTGATGTACATGGGCTCCTTCGCCGACAAGTACAAGGCCTTCGGCTGGGACGTGATGAAGATGAACGGCAACGATATGGAGGAAGTGGTCACCACCCTCAAGAAGTGCCAGACCAAACGCAACGGACAGCCTACCTGCATCGTGATGCAGACCGAAATGGGTATGGGCGTAGACTTCATGATGGGCTCCCACCACTGGCACGGCAAAGCCCCCAGTAAGGAGCAGGCCATCGACGCCCTTGGCCAGCTGGAGGAAACCCTAGGCGACTTCCCCGCCGAAGAGGAACTCGTACCCTAGCCCGCCCCGGCACCCCGGCCCGTCAGCGGCCCATTTTCATCAATCAACCAAGAATATTCTAGCGTATGCTAACCCTCGATAAACTGAAATCCACCGGCAAGAAAGCCACCCGTGACGGCTTCGGCGCCGGCCTAAAGGCCGCCGGCGACGCCAACGATAAGGTGGTCATGCTTACCGCCGACCTGCGCGGCTCCATGAAATCGGAAGACTTCATCACCACCTACCCCGACCGCTTCATCCAGTGTGGCATCTCCGAAGCCAACATGATGGGCGTAGCCGCAGGCCTGGCCACCGCGGGCAAGATCCCGATGACGACCACCTTCGCCAACTTCAGCACCGGCCGCGTCTACGACCAGATCCGCCAGTCCATCGCCTACAGCGACAAGAACGTCAAGATCTGCGCCAGCCACGCCGGCCTGACCCTCGGAGAAGACGGTGCCACCCACCAGATCCTGGAAGACATCGGCATGATGCGCATGCTCCCCGGCATGACCGTCATCAACCCCTGCGACTACAACCAGACCAAGGCCGCCGTACAGGCCATCGCGGAGTACGAAGGCCCGGTTTACCTGCGCTTCGGCCGGCCGAGCTGGCCCATCTTCATCCCCGAGGATACCAAATTCGAGATCGGCAAGGCCCTGCAACTCAGCGAGGGAACCGACGTGACGATCTTCGCTACCGGACACCTGGTCTGGAAAGCCGTCGAGGCCGCCCGCCAGCTGGAGGAGGAAGGCATCAGCGTCGAACTGATCAACATTCACACGATCAAGCCCCTCGACGAGGAGGCCGTCATCGCCAGTGCCAAGAAGACCGGCGCGGTAGTGACCTGTGAGGAGCACAACATGTACGGCGGACTTGGCAGTGCCATCGCCGAATGCCTCAGCAAGCACCAGCCGACCCGGCAGGAGTTCGTGGCTACGAAGGACACCTTCGGTGAATCCGGCGAAGCCGAAGAGCTGCTCGAGAAGTACGGCCTCGGCACCAAGGACGTGGTCGCTGCCGCCAAGCGACTGCTCGGTAAGTAGACCTACCCGGTCGTGACCGACGAAAAGGATTGGAGGGGCCTCGCGCCGCTTCAATCCTTTTTTATTTTACACCACCAACTCAGAAATCATGCCCGACAAACCACTGAAGGTCACCCTGGCCAATAAAGATTACCAACTTAAGCAGATCCTCGAACTGCAACAGGCCAACGTACTCGAGCACGTCGACGCGGACACCGCAAGCTCCCAGGGTTTCGTAACGGCAACCCACGACCTGCCCCTGCTCAAGAAAATGACGGCCGCAGCCTCCTCCGTGGTTGCCCAGCGGGACCGTAAGGTGCTAGGCTACTGTCTGGCTATGACGCGCGATTTCTCCCGTGACGTGGCCGTCCTCACCGCCCTCATCGCCCGGCAGGACAACCTCAAGCACCGCGGCAAGCCCCTCGGAGAGAGCGGCTACCTGATCATGGGGCAACTCTGCGTGGCCAAGGAAGCCCGCGGACAAAAGCTGGCCGACCGGATGTACAAGTACCTGCGCGGCTGCTACCACCCCCGCTTCCCCTACTGCGTAACGGCCATCGACGAGCGAAATACCCGCTCGCTGCACGTCCACCGACGCATCGGTTTCGAGGAGCTGGACCGCTTCAGCAGCCCGGACGGCCGCAACTGGGTGCTCGTGATCTGGAACTGGCGCGACGGGTTGGAGGAGTACGCCTAGCGGACCGCATCGCCGGTCGGAGCCGCGGCGAGTTCCGCCCCCTCGACGTAGGGCACCCCGGGGAGCAGGTTGATCGCGTCGGCCTGGGGCACGTGGAGGTGTACGTAGAAGTCACTGTTCAGATCCACGACGATCATCTGGTGGCCCAAGTAAACGACCTTGGCCCGATCGATGGTCTGGGGAAACTCGATGTCGCCAACCGCGTCGAAGCTGAACGTACGCTCGTACTTGCGGTGGTCGAAGGTAAAGGTCAGGCTCTCCGTACCATCCGCCTCCTCGTGCACCTCTACATCCCGTACCTCACCCACGGCGGCAAAGCCCCGGTCGGCTACCGTAGCCGCGGCGGGGAGCCCCTCGTTGTATTCCTCAACCAGGGTTTCCGCGTCGACGCCGGTGACGGGCAAGTCGTCGTCTTCGCAGGAGGCCAGGAGGAGACAGGCGCCCAGCAGGGCGGGAAGGTACAGGGGGGGAAAGCGCATCGTTGGTTGTGTTGGTAGTGTTCGACGTGAAAGCTCCCGGAAACTACGGCTTTATCGCCGATTTGTCAAGGGCTGTCCCCAGGCAACCGCGGGCGGGTACGGGTGTTACTGATGTAGATACAATAATTCAGTCATGCGCCACCGCACCGTTGCCCGCGTTCTTCCCGCACACGCCCTGAATATGGGTGCCTTCGCGGTCCACCAGCCCCTCCCCACCCAGCGGGTGGACCAGATCGATCCCTTTCTCCTGTTGCACCACTTCGGTCCCTTCCCGGTGGAGGCCGGCGGGCGCGACCCCCTGGACCTTGGGCCCCACCCGCACCGCGGCTTCGAGCCGGTGACCTTCCTGTACCAGGGGGGAATGCGCCACCGCGACAGCCGGGGCAATACGGGGCACCTCCGGGCCGGCGACGTGCAGTGGATGACGGCCGGCATGGGCATCATCCACAGCGAACGGGCCAGTAGAGAATTTATGGAGACGGGGGGAACGATGGAGGGTATCCAGTTGTGGGTGAACCTGAGCCCCGCCAACAAGATGGTCCAGCCCCGCTACCAGGACCTGAAGGCGGCTTCCATCCCAACGGTCGAGCTGCCCGGGGGAGGCGTACTCCGCCTCGTGGCGGGAGCGTACGGCGGGGTCGCGGGTGCGGCGCAGACCCACGAATCCGTACTTGCCTGGCAACTGGAGCTGCCGGCCGGGGTTGCCACGGACCTTGCTATCCCCAAAACCTATAACGCTGCCGCCTACCTGCTGGACGGCGGGGTAGCCACCCAATCGGGGCTGCCGCAGGACGCCCGTACCCTGCTTGAGTTCCGCCACGACGGCGATACCATCCACCTGGAAAACACCGGGGGCGAAGCCGCCCGCGTGCTCGTCCTGGGCGGCCAGCCCATCGGCGCCCCGGTCGTGAGCCACGGCCCCTACGTCATGAACAACCAGACGGAGATCATGCAGGCGATGCGGGACTACGGGATGGGAAAGATGGGCTTCTACGTAGAGGAGTGAGCTTGGGGGAGCGGCCCAGGTATTCGTCGCTGCGCGATTTAGGAAGGTTAACCACTGAGGCTTCGCTTCACAGAGGTGACACAGCCTAGAGAAGGGGTGTACGGGTGGGCCGTTGGCCCGCCAATAATCTGCGCAATCCTATTGTTCTGCGGGAAGTTGCCGGAGGCAGCAGCGAAGCTACTCTGTGCACATCTGTGCCGGAGCGCAGCGAGAGCTGTGCTAGCCCACCAAAAGTTTTGGGTTAAATATCAGACACCCAATGCTGTCAAAGGATGATACCGCTCCGCCTGCTAGAACCCACGGACCAGCCTGTCCAGAGCAAGCGAAGCGAGTATGCCCAGAGCGTATCCACCTCCGGGTTCCCGCAAAACCCGGCACCCGCGCCCCGCCGCCCACCAACCCGAACTCCGACAACCCGTAACCCGACCATCAACCCAACAACTTTCCGTACCTTGCGGCCCACACCAAGCACCTTGCATGGCAACTGTATTAAGCTTACTGAACCACAAAGGCGGCGTCGGAAAAACCACCAGCGCCATCAACATCGGAGCCGGACTAGTCGAATTAGGAAAACGGGTACTGCTCGTGGACCTCGATCCGCAGGCTAACCTGAGCCTGAGCCTTGGTATCCCCCGCCAGCCGGTCACCATCTACGAGAGTATGATGGGCGAGTCGGACCTGGTCCCCTTCGAGATCAAGCCGAACTTCCACGTGATCACCTCCAGCCTCGACCTATCGAGCGCCGAGATGGAACTCGTGAACGAGGCCGGCCGGGAGTTCATCCTGCGCGAGCTCTTCGCCAACGTTGACGAGGACTACGACTTCATCATCATCGATTGCCCGCCGAGCCTTGGCCTGCTCACGCTTAACGCGCTGACCAGCAGCCAGCAGGTGATCATCCCGCTACAGACCGAGTTCCTCGCCATGCAGGGACTGGCCAAGATCAAGCAGGTCATTCAGAAGGTGAAGCTGCGCCTCAACAAGGAACTGCACATCAGCGGCGTACTTGCCACCATGTACGACCAGCGCAAAGTGCTGAACCGCGACGTAGTGGAAACGATAAAAAAGTACTTCGGCCCGCTGCTCTTCGAAACTTACATTCGGGATAACGTTTCTCTTGCGGAGGCCCCGGCCAACCGGCAGGACATTTTTACCTACAGCCGGTCGAGCCACGGCGCCAAGGATTACCTCAAAGTTTGTAAGGAAATCCTCGCACGGACGGAGAACCCCATCCAGAACCGCCCGCGCAAACAAGACCAACCCGCCACGACCCCCGTCAAGTAACCAGCAATGGCCAAGAAACGCTTCACCGACGACCTATCCGGACTCTTCGAGGACCCTTACCTCGCGGATACCGACACCGCCGACCACGAGGAAGCGGTAGAGGTCAGCGTGCCCGTGCGGACCAAGAAGGCCAAGAAGAAGATCTCCAGCAAGAACTTCACGCAGAACCTCGACGTCTTCCTGAGCGACGATCAGCGCGCCGCCGCCGGCCGCTCCACCCCCGCCGGCCAGCCCCGCCGCCGTACCGGTCTTGACTACCTGATCCGCAGCACCGTCGAGGACGAGGACCGCCAGGCCGCTACCGAGCCGCCTAAGCCGGATACCAAGCGCGTGACCCTGATCTTCAACAAGGACCACCTTCTTACCCTCAAGGAAGAAGCCAAGGAGCGCAAGATGTACCTCAAAGATGTCGTACAGGAAATGGTCGCGCAGTACTTGGAGAAGTAGATCATTGTTTGATCACACGCCCGGTGAAGGCGTGATCCTCCTCCGCCACCCGCAAGTGGTACACCCCCGCGGGCAAGCCGTCCAGATCGACTTCTGAGGCACTTCGTAGTTCCCGCAGCAACCTCCCACCGGCGTCGCAGCGTGCTACCCGGTCGCACGTCCGCCCCAGGAAACTTTCCCGGAGGTAGGGTTGGGATACAGTACCGCAGACCTTTCCTCCGGATCAGCCACCGCAACCAACGCATCGAGTGCGCGCCGCCCGATGTACACCTGGTCGACCGGACGGACGTGAGGGGCTGCTGTCGCGTACGGCGGTCACGCAGGGAAGGTAAACCACTGCGCCCCGTATTGCGGCCGCTCCCCGGCCGCTCCCCGGCCGGGGGGGGAAGCACCAGCGGCGTAGCCGATTTGGTCAGGTCGGAGGACAGGTATCCCACGGTAGCCGCAGTCCGGACGGGGAAGGTGATCCGCCAGCCGGGTGTGTTGGTTGTCGTAGGCGTACCGGGTTTCTATTCCACCAGACTGGGCGGGCAACCGGGCGGCAGCAAACAGAAACAGGCAAAGCAGCGGGGGCAAGGGATTAAGGTTGGACATCGTTGGGGGGCTTGGTGAAGGTTACTCTACCGAGGATGCGCCTTAATCAGATATTACATACCTGACCGACAAACAATTCTTAACATATTGGTAGGGCGGACCGTTAGTTTTGGGATCACATCAGGTAACTTCCGTTCATGCGTATAGGTCTGACCCTTCTTTTATCGTCGCTACTGTTGG
The DNA here is from genome assembly GCF_003390915.1 of Lewinella sp. IMCC34183. Lineage (GTDB taxonomy): Bacteria > Bacteroidota > Bacteroidia > Chitinophagales > Saprospiraceae > Neolewinella. The sequence goes on from NZ_QMEM01000002.1 coordinate 505,858, forward strand.
CCGGCCTGTCGGCCCAGACTTCCCGCGTGGAGTTCGGCAAGAACCGTGTGCAATACCACAAGGACTTCGACGAGTGGGAGAAATACGAATCCGACAACTTCATCACCTACTGGTACGGTAACAACCAGGGGGTCGGTCAGGCCGTCGTGCAGCTGGCGGAGTACGATTTCGCCTACATCCAGAAGATGCTGGAAAGCCGGATGAATGAGAAGGTGCAGCTGATCACCTACCGCGACATCACGGACGTCAAGCAAAGCAATATCGGCAGCGAGGAAGTCTTTGAGCTGACGGGTAACCAGTCGCTCAACGCCAACACCAGCTACATCTCCGGTACCGAGGCCAAGTTCCTCGGCAACAAGGCCTTCGTCTACTTCAACGGCGACCACGCCGACCTGCGCCGCCAGGTACGCGAGGCTATGGCCAGCGTCTACATCGAGCAGTTGCTCTACGGATCCACCGTGCAGGAGGTGGTACAGAATGCGGTACTGCTCAACCTGCCGACCTGGTTCAAGCCGGGACTAGTCGCCTACCTGGGTCAGGACTGGAGCAGCGAGCTCGACGATCAGCTCCGCGACCTGCTGGCCACCGGCGAGTACGAGGACTTCAACGACCTGGCGGCGGATTACCCGCGGCTGGCCGGCCACTCGTTCTGGTACTACATCGCCGAGAACCTCGGCAAGCCCACCGTCTCCAACCTGCTCTACCTCACCCGGATCAACCGGTCCGTGGAGAACGGATTCCTCTACGTTCTCGGCAGCAACTACGAGACCGTATTGTTCAACTGGGAGGAGTTCTACCGCAACCGGTACAACGAAGACAGCCGGGGGCGCAGCCTGCCGACGGAGGGCCTGTTGCCGGTCAAGAACAAGAAACACTTGCCGATTACCCAGCTGAAGGTGAGCCCCGACGGGCAGAAGATCGCCTACGTGCTCAATGAGATCGGCAAGTACCGGGTCTACCTACAGGACGTGACCACCGGCGACCGCGAGCTCCTCCTGAAGGGCGGACAGCGCAATCTGCTGCAGGCCACGGACTACAACTATCCGATCATTGACTTTTCGCCCACCAACCAGGAGGTGGCCATCCTGTATGAGTTCCGCGACCAGCCCAAGTTGCTGCTGTACGACCTCAACACCGGAAAGTCGACCACCGATATTCTCGGCATCCGCCTCGACCGGGTACTCAGCATGAAGTACTACGATCCGGCCAACTTCCTCATCTCGGCGATGGCCGACGGCTTCAGCGACATCTACACCTACTACCCCGCTTCCCGGCAGGCGGTGAAGATCACGAACGACTTCTGGGATGACCTGGATGCCGTACCGGTAAACGTCCGCGGGCGGCGCGGCGTCGTCTTCGCCAGCAACCGGCCGGACACCTCCCTCCTGCCCCAGACCCTCGATACCCTGTTGCCGATCGGTCACTACGACCTTTTCTATTACGACCTGGAAAATAAGCCGGGAGAGCTGGTCCGCGTCACCGATACCCCACTTGCCGACGAGCGTTCTCCCGCCCCTATCGACGATGAGCACTTTGCCTTCCTTAGCGACGCCAATGGTATCTACAACCGGTACCAGGCCCACCTGGAGGAGTACCTCGACCACTATGAGCAGACGATCTACCTGAACGACGGTACGGAGATCGTCCTGCACGGGGACTCCACCCTCGAATCGCTCGATACCATGTTGATCGATTCGATCTCGCTTTATCCGGTGTTTAAGGAGCGGGCAGTGACCGAAGCCACTACCAACTTCAACACCAACATTATGATGCTCGACGGCAGCAGCAAGTTGCCCGTAGGTGTGGAAAGCTATCTGGTGGAGGGAGAGACCTTCGTTCGCCGCTTTACCTTCGACACCACCCGCACGGTCAACCTGACGCCTACGGCCTACCGCCGGCGCAGCTACCAGGCCGCCGGACAGGTAGTACCGCGGTTCACGAATACCGCCACGCTCTCGCCCGACCGCGTGATGCGGCCGAACCGGATCAACCCCTCCATCGAGAACGACGATTCGGGGCTACTCTTCCAGACGCGTTTTCAGGATACCATACCGCCGCCGCCCGTTGAGGAGGCCCCGGCCGGAGACATCCTCTCCGACCCACCTTCCGACGTGACCACTATAGCTCCCCCGCCCGCGTCCGACTCCACCGGTAGCCGCCCCCCCCTGACCGTGGTCGGAGGCGATCGCCCGCCGCGGCGTCCGGACCGTACCGCCGCAGGACCCAGCATTTTCCGTGGCGAGCGGCCGGTGCCCCAACTCAACCGCATTTACCGCTTCCGCCCGGGGCGGGTGACCTCGTACCGGACCACCTTCCGGGTCAACTACGTGAAGACCACGGTCGATAACGAGCCGCTGTTCAACGGAATGAACGTCTTTGCTGCCAACCCGGACGGCTACACCCAGCAGCCGGTCGGTATCCTGGTGAAGGGCAACGTCCTCGACCTGCTCGAAAATTACAGCATCACGGGGGGTATCCGCGTTCCCACGAGTTTCAACGGGACGGAGTACTTCCTGACCGGCTCGGACCTGAAGCACCGTCTCGACCGCATCTACACCATCTACCGCCGGAACCGGCGCACCCAAGAGGGCAACTACCCGAACTCCGCCTTCATCAACGGGGCACGGCTCGTGGAGGAGAATACCCTTATGGCCCAGTACGGCGTGCGCTACCCCCTGGATATCTTCCGCAGCCTGCGCGCCACCGCCACGATCCGGCGTGACCGGGTACAAACCCTATCCACGGAACTCGCGGCCCTGCGCACCGAACCGCTCAGCACGGAACGGGTAGGTCTCCGCCTGGAGTACGTGTTTGACAACACCATCAACCTGGGCACTAACCTGCGCATGGGTACCCGCTACAAGGTTTACGGCGACGTGTTCAAGAGTTTCAACATCAGCTTCGACGACGGCGTCGACGGTCAGTTCGAGCCCGGTTTCCTGGGAATCATCGGTGTCGATGCCCGCCACTACGAGCGTATACTCAAGCGCAGCGTCCTGGCCTTCCGGCTGGCCGCGGCCACCAACTTCGGGCAGCAGAAGATCCTCTATTACCTCGGCGGGGCCGACAATAGTGTGATCAACAACTTCAACAATGGCATCCCCACGCCGCAGACCGGGGAGTTCGTGTTCCAGGACCTGGCCAATCCCCTCCGCGGTTTCGACATCAACATCCGCAACGGTGGCACCTACACCCTGGCCAATGCCGAGTTACGGGTCCCCGTATTCAACTACCTGTTCGGCAACCTGCGCTCGGCCTTCCTCCGCGATTTCCAGTTGGTCGGCTTCTTCGACGCCGGTACGGCCTGGGCCGGCAAGGACCCCTTCGACGAGGACAACCCCGTCAACATCACCGAATATCCCGACCGCAACGCCTCCGGCTACAGTCCCGTCCGCGTCCGCGTTCGCCGCTTCCGCGAACCTATCGTCTACGGCTACGGCGGCGGGGTGCGCACTACCCTCTTTGGCTACTTCATCCGCGCCGATTACGGCTGGGGTGTGGAAACCGGAAATCGGCAGTCGGGTAAGCTGCACGTTTCGCTGGGAATGGATTTTTAGAGGGCTACGCCGGTAGAGGCGCTCCGCGCGGTAGAGGCTTCGCCGGAAGAGGCGCTCCGCGCGGTAGAGGGTTTCGCCGATTGTGGGTAAATTTCTCTACCGCGAGCAAAGCGAGCCGCTACCGCGAGCAGAGCGAGTCTCTAATGCGAATAAAGCGAGTCTTTACCGCAAGCGCAGCAAGTCTCTATCGCGAGCAAAGCGAGCTTCTACCACGAACGCAGCGATCTTCTAGATAATCAGCATGGCATCCCCGTAAGCGAAGAACTTGTACTTCTCCTTCTGCGCCTGCGCGTACGCCTCCAGGATGAGGTCGATGCCGCCAAAGGCACAGGTGGTGATGAAGAGACTGCTCTTGGGCAGGTGGAAGTTGGTGAGCAGGTGGTCGGGGATGTGGAAGTCGTAGGGGGGGAAGATGAACTTGTTGGTCCAGCCTTCATTGGTGGCCAGCAGCCGCTCGGCGCTGACGCTGTTCTCCACGGCCCGGAGGGTGGTGGTCCCCACGGCACAGACTAGGCCGCCGTCCTTCTTGGTGGCGTTGACGGTATCCACGGCGGGCTGCTCGATCCGGAAGTACTCGGCGTCCATCTTGTGCTTGGAGAGGTCCTCGACCTCGATGTCGCGGAAGGTACCCAAGCCCAGGTGCAGGGTGACTTCGGCCTTCTTGATGCCGGCCAGCTCCATGCGCATGAGCGTCTCGCGGCTGAAGTGCAGGCCGGCGGTGGGGGCGGCTACGGCACCTACTTCCTTGGCGAAGACGGTCTGGTACCGCTCGGCGTCGCGGCTGTCGGCTTCCCGCTCGAGCAGCTTGGGTAGTGGGGTGTTGCCCAGTCCGTGCAGCTCCTTGGTGAACTCATCGTTGGGACCGTCGTAGAGGAAACGGATCGTGCGGCCCCGGCTGGTGGTATTGTCTACCACCTCGGCTACGAGGCGGTTATTGCCGCGCTTGTCGTTGAAGTACAGCTTATTGCCGACGCGAATTTTGCGGGCGGGGTCCACCAGCACGTCCCAGAGGCGGGCCTGGGTGTTGAGTTCGCGCAGCAGGAAAACCTCGATGCGTGCCTGGGTCTTCTCCTTGAGGCCGTACAGCCGCGCCGGAAAGACCTTGGTATTGTTAAAGACCAGGCTGTCGCCCTCGTTGTAGTAATCGAGGAGGTCGGTGAACTGCTTGTGCTCGATTTCGCCGGTGGCCCGGTTTACCACCATCAGGCGGCTATCGTCGCGCCGCTTGCTTGGGGTACGGGCGATAAGTTTGTCGTTCAGTTCAAATTTGAATTGCGAAAGCTTGGTCCTCATCCCTTTATCGTGTATTTTTTGGTTGTCTACCTGCGTATCAAACAGCGCGCGAAGGTAAGTGTTTCCTGCCAAGTGGTGCGGCGGTTACTCCTGGCTGCCGGCAATCCCAACCGGAACGGGTGCGTCCATCCGATATTCTGCGCTTTTCGTCTATCCCCCGGCACCCGCGGCCCCGCCCCGCCCTACTTTAGCGGTTCAACGCAAATCTCTATGGTCCTCTCCAAGGTTCTGGCGGAAAGCCTGCGGCAGGCATGGCAGCAACTGACCGGCAATAAGCTGCGCACCTTCCTCTCCCTGCTCGGTATCTCCATCGGCATCTTCTGTATCATCGGGGTACTGTCGGCCGTGCAGTCGCTGCAGGACAACGTATCCGGCAGCCTCTCCAAGCTGGGCGACGACGTGGTGTACGTCGATAAGTGGCCCTGGCGCGACAACAGCGACGACTGGTGGGAGTACGTGCAGCGCCCCTACCCCGACCACGATGACTACGAGTCCCTGACCGAAAACCTCGCCACCGCCCGCACCATTGCCTACTGGACCGTACCCGGGCAGCGCACCCTGAAGTGGAACGGCAAGGCCGTTGAAGGCGGCTACGAGATCGCCTCCACCTTCGAGATCAACCAGATCTTCAACATGGAGATCGCCGCGGGGCGCTATTGGTCCATCGCGGAGTACCGCACCGGTTCCGACAAGATCATCATCGGCAATACCCTCGTAGAGGAGCTGTTCGGCGGCGTTAACCCCGTCGGCAAAACCGTGAAGATGCAGGGCCGGAAGTACGAGGTGATCGGTACGCTGGCCCCTTCTGCCAAGGACCTGATCAACTTCATGAATTTTGACGACGCCATCTTCGTCGGCTACCCCAACGCCGCCCGCTACATGAATATGGGCAACCGGAGTGAGTACGGCGGCACGGTAGCCGTGAAGGCCCGCCCGGGCATCGAGATCGCGCAGCTGCAGGACGACGTCCGGGGCATCATGCGCTCCGCCCGCCGGCTGCGGCCGCGGGAGGTGGACAACTTCGCCCTCAACGAACTCAGCATGACCACCGAGGCCCTCGGCAACATCTTCGGGGTGCTCAACATCATCGGGTTGGTCATCGGCGGGTTCTCCATTATCGTGGGAGCCATCAGCGTAGCCAATATCATGTTCGTCAGCGTCAAGGAGCGCACCAGCCTCATCGGCGTAAAGAAGGCCCTGGGCGCCCGGCAGTACATCATCCTGCTCGAGTTCCTGACCGAATCCGTCATCCTGTGCGTCTTCGGGGGGCTGATCGGACTGGTGATGGTACTGGGTATCACCACCATCCTCAACCAATTTTTGCCGGCCTTTCAGATCACCCTAAGCCTGGTGTACGCACTAGCGGGCGTAGTGATCTCCGCCGTCGTTGGCATCCTGGCGGGGCTCATCCCGGCCCTGCTGGCGGCGCGGATGGATCCGGTGGAAGCCATGCGCAGCTGATCGTTTACTGCACGCGGCGCACGGCGGCATCGGCGTATCCGGCGCGGCGCACGCGGTCGCGGAGGTTGCGGGCCTCGTCCTGGAAGTAATAGTGACCGGTGTAGACGCGAAATACCTTGCCCGCGGGTTCGGACCAGGCGTCTGGGAAGCCCTTGTCCTTGAGTGCCTGCACGAGGGTGGCGGCATTGTTTTCCTTACCGAAGGCACCTACCTGCACGCCGTACAGCAGCGCGTCGTCGGCAAAGATGCGGCGGCCCGGAGCGACCCCTTTCGCGGTCAGGGCGGGGGCGGCCGGCGCGGGTGCCACGGTCGCGGGGGGAGCGGGGGCGGCGGGTTGGGCGGCCGGCGGCGGGGTCACGGCCACGGTGGTCACGGTGGGGGGCACGGGGCCGTTCTTGGCGTCCGCTTTCCGCTTGCGTTCGGCGCGGGACCAGGCGCCGCGGTTGCAGGTGGGTCCGTCGTCGCCGATCTCGATGACGCGCAGTTTCACCTTTGCGGTGCCGGTGCGGAGCAGGCCGATCTTGCGGCCGGCGGCCCCGCTGAGGTCGATGATGCGGTCGGGATGGTGGGGCCCGCAATCATTGACCCGCACCCGTACGGTCTTCCCGCTAGCCACGTTGGTGACCTGCAGGAGGGTATTGTAGGGATATTCCTTACTGGCGGCCGTCAGGGCATTTTTGTTGTAGGTTTCTCCGGTACTGGTGGGCTTATCGTGGAAGCGGTCGGCGTAGTAGCTGGCCAGTCCCTCGGAAGACTGGGCGGACAGCCCCGCCGCAAAAAAGAGAAAAAGTCCGGCGACCAAAAGGGGCCGGAATCGCGTGTCGATGTAGTGCATGTATGTACAGTTGTGGCTATGAATGTAAGCAATTTTGCCCTCCCGGCCGGCAACCGCGCAAATAACTGGTCGTTGCCGTAACAGAACACCCCCGCGGAGAATAGAGGGTAAAGACCCACGCCGTGGGAAAACGCTAACAAAACCACTACATTTGACAACGACGACCTATTGACCACGCAACGGTACCGAATGCAGACCCAGACGGAGGATAATGCGCTCTTCGAAGCGATTAAGGGGGGCAGGCACGAGCTGATCGACCAGCTGTACCTGCACCACCGCGACGCCTTCGTGACCTACGCGCAGCGCCAGCTGTACGCGACCGGGGAAGATGCGGCCGATTGCTTTCAGGACGCGGTGATCGCCTTTTACAAAAACATCGTGAGCGGCCGGCTTACGGAGCTTACCTGCTCCATACGCACCTACCTGTTCAGCATCGGCAAGCGCCTCGTGTACCGCCGCAACCAGAAGCGGCAGCGCGAGCGCCCCACCGACCACGAGGAGGGCGTGCAGCCCGCCGACGAGCTGGACTGGAGCCTGATCGACCGCTTCGACCGGGAGCACGACCACCGCCGCCTGCAGACCGCGATGGAACAGCTGGGCTCACCCTGCCGGGAGATCCTCACGCTGTACTATTACCACCACTATCCGATCGAAAGCATCGCCGACGCCGTCGGACTGCCGTCGGCCGGAGCCACGCGGGTCAAGAAAATGCGTTGTTTGAACGCGCTGAAGCAGCTAGTCAAACCCTGAACCCCAACCATGCCCAACGAAGAACAGCAAGACCGGATCGACGCCTACCTGAGCGGCCGGCTCGCCGATCCCTCCGCCTTTGAGCGCGAGCTGGAGGCCGATCCACAACTACGATCCGAAATGGAAGCTACCCGCCTGGCCCTGCAGGCCGTCGAAGTGACCGAGCATTTTAACCTGAAGGACCGCCTGCGCAAGCTGGAGGCCGGCCTGGCCCCTCCGCAAGCCACCCCGGAACCGGCCGCGGCCCCGGAGGCACCGAGCGCCCGGGTCGTGCCCCTTAATCCCCGCAGCCGGTCGCGCCGCTGGCTTCCCTACGCCGCCGCCGCGCTGCTGCTCTTCCTGGCCGGCTACTTTTTCCTGCGGCCGGTGCCCGACGTACCGGCAGCCTACGCCTTCAGCGACGTGGCCCCCATGGACAACATCGCGTACAGCGTCACGAAGAGCGGAACCGGCGACCCCCGCGCCGCCGCCTACGCCGCCTACGAGTCCGGCGATTACGCCGCCGCGGCCCGCGCCTTCGAGGCCCTGCCGGAGGAGCAGGAAACGGATCGGTTCTACCTCGCCCAGAGCCTCTACGGCCAGGGCCGCTACGCGGAAGCCGCCGAACGGTTCGCCGAGTTGTCGATGATCGCCGGCTTCAAGCTGGCCGACGAGGCCGAATACTACCAGGCCGTGTCCGAACTGAACGCCGGCCGCCCCGCCGACGGGACCGCCATGCTACGCCGCATCGCCAACCTGCCCGACCACGCGATGCAGGCCGACGCGGCCCGCCTCCTCGAAAACCGCTGACCGCATGACCGCCAGGATCGGCCTCGAAGACGTGCGCTTCCACGCCCCGCACGGGTTCTTCGAAGAGGAGCACCTCATGGGCAACGAATTCAGCATCGACGTGGAAGTCGACGCCCAGGTAGCCGACGCCGCTACCGAAGACGACCTCGGAGGCACCGTCAATTACGCGACCATCTACTACCTGCTGCAGGCCGAGATGAAAAAGCCTACCCAGTTGCTGGAGGCCCTGGCGTACCGCATGGGCAGCCGCATCCTCAACCAGTTCGATACGGTGACGGCGGTGCGCCTCAAGCTGCGCAAGCTGAGCCCGCCCCTCGGCGGGCGCGTGGGAGCCGCCTACGTGGAGGTGAGCCTCGGCGGGCCGGGCGGCGCTCCGGGGCTACCCGGAGCGGGCGGCCAACAAACCTTCGAGGATCCGGAGGAGGATTTCGACGACGAGGATTTCGGGCCGGGCAACTTCGACCTCAGCGGTTTTAACTTCTGAGCGAACCCTTAACTCGGCGGCGGCAAACCAATGGTCACTCATTCGGCTTATAGAGAGGCCTCACCAACGTATACTTATGCAGCGCCTCCTGTTTTTACTCTTTCCCCTGCTTTTTGCGGGGTGTACCAGCCAGCAAATCAACCAGACCCTTAATACCGTCCTCAACGGCGGCCTGACCAGCGCCGACATCGGCAACGGCCTGAAGGAAGCCCTACGCATCGGTGCCCGCGAGGGGGCCGAGGAACTGGCGCGGCCGGGCGGTTACTTCGACGACCTGACCTACCGCATCCTGCTGCCCGAGGAGGTACGTAAGGTGACGGACCGGCTGCAGAACGTGCCCGGCTTCAGTAACATCGAAGAGGTAATTTTGAAAAAGATCAACCAGGGCGCAGAGGATGCGGCCACGAAGGCTGCCCCCATCTTTGTCGATGCCATCCGGCAGATGACCATCCAGGATGCCGTCGGCATTCTCCGGGGATCGGACGACGCGGCGACCCAGTACCTTGTCACCAATACCTCCCAGGCGCTCACCGCCGAGTTCGCTCCGGTAATCAACGCCAGCCTCGACAAGTACGATGCCAACAAGCTCTGGAACGACGCGGCCACGGCCTACAACAACTTCCCCCTGACCCGCCAGAAAGTGAACACCGACCTGGGCGCCTACGTCACCGAACGCGCCCTGGAGGGACTATTCCTGAAGGTGGCCCTGAAGGAAAAAGACATCCGGGAGAACGTTTCGGCGCGGACCACCGATCTGCTGCGCCGGGTATTCGCGCAACAGGACAATCTCAACTAGCACTACACAAGCCAACAACTATGAAAATTCAGGGTAGAAGAAAAAGCAGCAACGTCGAGGACCGTCGCGGACAGGGTGGCGGCGGCATGATGGGCGGCGTCGGCAAGGCCGGCGGCTTCGGCATCGGCACCGTCGTCATCATGATCATCGTATTCCTCCTCGGCGGCAACCCCCTCGAGTACGTCGGCATCGGCGGCGGGGGCGGCGGTGCACCGGTGCAGACCGACACGCCCCGCTCCGAAGGCGGCGTCGCTACGAGCGAAACCAATGCCGATATCGTGCAGGTGACCCTGGCCGAAACCGAAACCACCTGGAACAACCTGTTCCCCGAACTCTATAATGCACAGTACCGAGAGCCCGTGCTGGTGCTGTTCGACAACCAGGTGCGCTCCGCCTGCGGCTCCGCCGGTTCGGCCACCGGTCCGTTCTACTGTCCCGCCGACCAGAAGGTGTACATCGACCTGTCGTTCGCCGATCAGCTGCGCCAGCGCTTCGGGGCGCCCGGCGACTTCGCCCTCGCGTACGTCATCGCCCACGAAGTAGGCCACCACGTGCAGAACCAACTCGGCTACAGCCAGCAGGTGAGTCAGGCCCGTAACCGCATGAGTGAGGAGGACGCCAACGCCATGTCGGTGCGCCTCGAGCTGCAGGCTGACTACCTGGCCGGCGTCTGGGCCCACTACGCCGACCGCAACGCCGGCATCCTCGAATCGGGCGATATCGAGGAGGCCATCGGGGCCGCGACGGCCATCGGCGACGACCGGCTGCAGCGGGAAAGTCAGGGGTACGTAGTACCGGAAAGCTTCACCCACGGCACCTCCGAGCAACGGGTACGGGCCTTCACGAACGGATACGAAACGGGCGACGCCAGCAAGGGAGCGCTGGATAAGTACTTCTCGGCGCGTAGCCTGTAGCCATCAGGCATTCACCTCGCCGTACACTTCACGGATCTCGTCCAGCGTGGCATGGAGTACCGCGGGATCGAACTCGCTGACCAGCGTTTTGCGGTACTGCTTGATGTGCGGCAGCCCGCGGAAGTAGTTCGTGTAGTGCCGGCGCATCTCCAATACGCCCAGGGTGTCCCCCTTCCAGTCCAGGCTCCGCTCCAGATGCTCCCGGGCCGCGGCTACGCGCTCCTCCACTGTAGGCGGGGCCAGTAGCTGGCCGGTGGCGAAGTAGTGCTTGATCTCCCGGAAGATCCAAGGGTAACCGATGGCGGCGCGGCCGATCATGATACCGTCCACGCCGTAGCGGTCGCGGTAGGCGGCGGCCTTTTCCGGGCTGTCGATGTCGCCGTTGCCGAAAATAGGAATGTTGATGCGGGGGTTATCCTTGATCTTGCCGATGAGCGACCAGTCGGCCTCGCCCTTGTACATCTGCTTGCGGGTGCGGCCGTGGATGCTGAGGGCCTTAATGCCCACGTCCTGCAGCCGTTCGGCGACTTCCTCGATGTACTTACTGTTGTCGTCCCAGCCGAGGCGGGTCTTCACGGTCACGGGCAGGTCGGTCCGGTCGACGATCGCCTTGGTCAGTTCCACCATTTTGGGAATATCCTGCAGGATACCGGCACCGGCCCCCTTACAAACCACCTTCTTCACGGGGCAGCCGAAGTTGATGTCGAGCACCTCGGGCCGGGCCTCCTGTACGATATCCGCGGCCTGCACCATGCTCTCCAGGTTAGCACCGAATATCTGGATGCCGACGGGTCGCTCGTAGTCGTAAATGTCAAGCTTCTCCACGCTCTTGGTGGCGTCGCGGATCAGGCCCTCCACACTGATGAACTCCGTATACATCATGTCACAGCCCTGCGCCTTGCAGAGCGCGCGGAAGGGTGGATCGCTCACGTCTTCCATGGGGGCGAGTAACAGGGGAAATTCCCCGAGTTGGATGTCGGCGATCTTGACCAAGTGGTTCTTGCGGTTGGGGCAGGTAAAATTACAACTTGCGGAGGCTAAAGGTTGCTCGGCGGTCGTCGCGCTCCGCACATCGGATGTGTCGCACATCCGATGTGCGGAGCGCGACCTGCCTGCGGGACCCGCCGGTGACAGGCTGTCAGCAGGCCTCACCCGGACCACTACCCCATTCGCAGATTCATAATTCGCTGAATCCCAAATCATAGCTCCCGAAATTCGTGCCCGACCCTCAGTTTATGCGACCATCGTATCCCCCTAATCTGACAAACGGACAGCCGACCACATCCGATGTGCGGGCAGGTACGGGCCGGAACCCGCAGGGCTCCTTATCCGTTGGATAAATAAATTGCCTCCTTGAATACCCGCCCAGCTCCTGCGTACGCCTGCCTGATCGCCCTGCTCACTCTGCTCCTGTCTTCCTGCGGACCCGCCCCTACCGATACCGGCGACGTCACGCAACCCGACGCTCCCCAGGCCGATGCCCGGCCGGAACTCGTGGCGGAAATCGAAGGAGTACAGGTCACCGGCGTCACTGTGACGGACCAGGGGCGCATCTTTGCCACCTTCCCCCGGTGGCGGAAAGGCGTACCCTACACCCTCGCCGAGATCGTGAACGGGGAACCTCGCCCCTACCCCAGTGCCGAGATCAACGCCTGGGACGTAGGCCAGGACCCCGGCGGGCAATTCGTCAACGTCCAGAGCGCCGTCGCCGTCGGCAACATCCTCTACGTAGCTGATACCCGCAACCCCCTGATGGAGGGCCTCGTTACCCCGCCCCGGCTGCACCTGTACGACCTGAACACCAACCAACTGATGCGCACCTACGAGATCGCGGCGGAGGCGACGGTACCGGCCACCTACGTGAATGACCTGCGCGTCGACCGCACCCGGGACCTGGTATACTTCACCGATTCCGGCGAGGGCGCCATCCTGGTCCTCGACCTCGACACCGGCGAGAGCTGGCGGATGCTCGACGGTCACCCCTCGGTACAGGCCACCCTCGACAGCCTCGTCATCGACGGCGAAGCCTGGAAGCGCAAGATCCCCTCCGACGGTATCGCCATCGACCCGGCCAACGAACGACTGCTCTACCACGCACTTTCCGGCTACACCCTCTACGCGATCCCCCTCGACGTACTGGCCGACCGCGAGTCCCCCAACGCGGGCGATGCCGTCGAGACCGTCGCCACCACCCCAGCCTGCGATGGCATGTGGCGCAGCGGCGGCCGCACCCTGATGGCCGACCTGGAGGAGCAATCCGTCGTCAGCGTTACCGACGATGGAGCGATTACGACCCTCGCCCAAGGTGAGGAGGTCGGCTGGGCCGACACTTTCACGGAGTACGACGGCTATCTCTACTTCACCAATTCCAAACTGCCCCAGGCGGGCGACGACGTGAGCGGCATGACCTTCCCTATCTGGCGGCTGCCGCTCGGCGAATGAGCCGCCCCCGCCCCCTACATCGGATGTTCGGGACATCCGATGTGGGGAGTTGACGACACCCGAAAAAGATTAATTTCACCCCATGAACCAGACCGGCAGCATCACCACCGACCTGCGCGCGGGCTTCGCGCGCATCATCTTCAGCCACCCCGCCCACAACAGCCTGCCGTCACACCTGCTGGCCGAGCTCGTCCGCCATATCGACGCCGCGGGAGAGAACGACGCCATCCGCGCCATCCTGCTGCGCAGCGAGGGGGAGGGCAGCTTCTGCGCCGGGGCCAACCTGGACGAACTGCTGGCCCTCCAGGAGGAGGACGCCGCCCGCGATTTCTTTATGGGCTTTGCCAACGTGATCCTGGCCATGCGGCGCTGCCCCAAGCCCGTCGTGGTTGCCGTACAGGGCAAGGCCATCGGCGGGGGCGTGGGCCTGGCCGCGGCGGCCGACTATACCCTGGGCTGCCGCGCGGCGGAAGTAAGGCTCAGCGAGCTGGCCATCGCCATCGGCCCCTTTGTCATCCTGCCGGCCCTGACCCGCAAGATGGGCGTGGCCGCCGCCAGCGAGCTCTGCCTGGACACCGAGTGGCACGACGCCAAGTGGGCCCGCGAGAAAAGCCTGTACCAGCGGATATTTGCCGGACCGGAAGAACTCTTCCGGGAGGCGCGCCTCGTCATGCGCCGGCTGGCGACCTACAGCCCCGCCGCCGCCCGCGAACTGAAGCAGAGCCTCTGGGCCGGCACCGACCACTGGCCCGAACTGCTCGCCGAACGGGCCAGCGTAACCGGACGGCTCGTGCTGCAACCCGATGCCAAAGCGGCGCTGGCGAAATTCAAGAGTAAGTGAAGCACGTCGTCGTACTCTCCGGCGCGGGCATCAGCGCCGAGTCCGGCCTGAAAACCTTCCGCGACGCCAACGGCCTCTGGGAGGAGCACCGCGTAGAGGACGTCGCCACCCCCGAGGCCTTCGCCCGTGACCCCGAGCTGGTCATGCGCTTCTACAACCTGCGCCGTGCCCAGTTGCTCAGTGCCACGCCCAACGATGGCCACCGGCTGATCGGCGAGCTGGAACGAACGTACCGCGTCACCGTCATCACCCAGAACGTCGACGACCTGCACGAGCGGGGCGGCTCCACCAACGTCATCCACCTCCACGGGGAACTCACCAAGGTGCGGCCGGTCAGCGGCGGCAGCCCGCGCGCCTGGAATGGTGACCTGGCAATCGGCGACCTCGACAAGCGGGGCGTTCAGCTGCGGCCCCACATCGTGTGGTTCGGCGAACAGGTACCCATGATCGAGCACGCGGCCCGCGAGACGGCCACCGCCGACGCCGTGATCGTAGTGGGCAGCTCCCTGCAGGTATACCCGGCCGCAGGCCTGATCGAGCTGGCGCCCGCCGATGCGCCGGTCATCTATATCGACCCCGCCCCCGACGGCAACTACGAGTTACGCAGCCGCAAGCACCTCCATATCCTCGAGATGGGCGGTAGCGCCGGTATGCGCGAGGCTACGCGGCTCCTCCGCGAGCTCCTGTAAGCGAGCCGCCGGCACCGGCGCGGACGCGGGTGCCGGGCCCGTGGGTACCAAGGCCTGTACTTTTGGCGTTCGCTTTTCTTTACCCCGGTTACTATGCGTCTGACACCCACGCTCGTTGTTCTTCTGGTATTGCTCTGCACCTGCGTTCGCGCCCAGGTCGAAACGGCCACGGTGACGGGAAAAGTGACCGACCTGGTCACCGATATGCCCGTGGACTTTACTACGGTCTACGTCCGTGGCGCCACCAGCGCCGCCGAGACCAGCGAGACGGGGCGGTACGTCGCCACGGTGCCCGCCGGGGAAGCCTTCATTCTGGTCTTCAGCCGCATCGGCTACCGGGAGACCGAGGTACCCGTCGCCGAGCTGCCGGCCGGTACCCGCAAGCAGATCGACGTGGCCCTGGCCCCCGTGGAGAGCGACCTGGAGGTCATCGTGCGCGAAAGCAAGATCGAGGAGGGTGGTATGGTGCGCGAGGACCCGGCCCAGCTGCGGCTGCTGCCCTCCGTGACCGGCAACCTGGAGAACCTACTCCCCAGCATCGCCCTGGGCGTCAGTAGCGGCGCCGGCGGCGAGCTCACCAGCCAGTACAACGTGCGCGGCGGCAACTACGACGAAAACCTGGTGTACGTCAACGACTTCGAGATCTACCGCCCGCAGCTTATCCGGCAAGGACAGCAGGAGGGCCTCACCTTCGCCAACCCCAAGCTGATGCGCAGCCTGAGCTTCAGCTCGGGGGGCTTCGAGGCACGCTACGGCGACAAGCTCTCCTCGGTACTCGACATTAAGTACAAGCGGCCCGACAGCACCCGCGCCTCGCTGGAGGCCAGCCTCCTCGGCGGCGGGGCCCACCTGGAGGGCAGCAAGCGGCTGGGCCGCAGCTCCTACCAGCGCCTGCGCTACCTCGTGGGTGCCCGCTACAAGACGACCCGCTACCTGCTCGGCTCCCTGGAAACGACCGGCGAGTACCTGCCCAACTTCTTCGATATCCAGGCCTACGTGACCTACGACTTCAGCCGCACCCTGCAACTGGGCCTGCTGGGCAACTACAACCAGAGCGTCTACAACTTCAGTCCGGTACGCCGGGAAACCGCCTTCGGGGGCTTCTTCGAGACCCTGCAGCTGGTGAGCGTATTCGACGGGGCGGAGCAGGACGACTTCCTGACCCAGATGGGCGGCCTGTCGCTCACCTACATCCCCGAGCGGACGGCGAACCCGCTTTTCCTCAAGTTCCTGACCTCGGCCTTCCGCAGCGATGAGAACGAGGGCATCAGTATCGGCGGCCGCTACGTACTGGGCGAGCTCGACACCGACCTGGGCTCTGACAACTTCGGGGAGATCACCCGCACCGTAGGCACCGGTACCCAGCAGGAGTACGTGCGCAACTTCCTGGATATCCAGGTCTACAACGCCGAACTGCGCGGCGGCCTGGAGATCAACGGCGGCGACGCGACCACCACCCGCGCCCACTTCCTGCAGTGGAGCGTGAAGGCCCAGCACGAGCGGGTCAACGACTACATTCACGAGTGGGAGCGGCTTGACTCGGCCGGCTACAGCCTACCCTTCGACGAGGACGGCGTGCGGCTCTTCAGCACCCTGGATACCGAGAACGAGCTCATCAGCAACCGCTTCAGCGCCTTCTTCCAAGATACCTACACCTGGCGGGAGGAGGACCGCGCCGACATCCGACTCAGCGCCGGGGTGCGGGCGGTGGCCTGGGACCTGAACAACAACGTCGACGTGAGCCCGCGCGCCCAGCTGCTCTACAAGCCCCTGGGCGGCTCGGCCGACATCACCTACAAGCTGGCCGGCGGGCTCTACGTACAGCAGCCGTTCTACCGTGAGATGCGTGCCCCCGACGGCACCGTCAACACCGACCTGCGCAGCCAGAAATCGCTGCACTTCGTGGGCGGCATCACGAGCGACTTTTACTACGGAAAGCGGAACCCCAAGAAATTCCGCCTCATCACCGAGGCCTACTACAAGTCGCTGTGGGACCTGGTGAGCTACGAGATCGAGAACGTGCGTATCCAGTACTCGGGCCTCAACGACGCCAGCGGCTACGTGGCGGGCCTCGACTTCCGCCTCAACGGCGAGTTCGTGCCGGGGGCCGACAGCTGGCTGAACCTGAGCCTGCTGCGGGCCCGCGAACGGCTGCTCGGCGTCGAGCACCGCGAGGTGATCGGCCGCGGTGAGGACGGCGAGGTGATCGACGAGGTGAAGGAGTACGTGCCACGCCCCACCGATCAGCTGTTTCAGCTGTCGCTCTTCTTCCAAGATTACCTCCGCAATAACCCCAACTTCCGCACCCACGTCAACCTGACGGTCGGCGGCGGCCTCCCCTTCGGCATCCAGGGCAACAACACGGTCTACCGCAATACCCTGCGCTTCGACACCTACCACCGCATCGACATCGGCTTCAGCCTGCGCCTCTTTGACGAGGCTACCTCCCGCAACCGGGCGACCTCACCGCTGCGCTTCACCCGCTCCACCTACCTCAGCCTGGAGGTCTACAATATGATGAACGTCAGCAATCAGGCCGGAAACACCTGGATCAAGACCATCTTCCAGCAGCAATATGCCGTGCCCAACCGACTGACGGGGCGGCGGGTAAATCTGCGGTTGTTGGTGGAGATTTAGGAGGTTGTTGCTTTGTTGGGTTGGTGAGTTGTTGCGTTTCTCGCGGGTCTTCAGCCCCTTGCTTTGCTCGGTCAATTCGGGTGGAGCCCCCGGCTTGATCTGTCGATTCGGGTTGAGGGCCTCCGGCCCGATTCCCCGCCGGTAACCGCACGAAACCGCGTAGCCACAGGAAACTCGTACCTCTTCGCGCCACCTGTATTCCTCGTTACCGTATTGCCTCCCCGGGTTGAGGGCCTCCGGCCCGATTCTTTTCCCGACAACCATACGAGCTTGCGTCATACACATCCTTGCATTGCCCCTAGCTTCGCTCGGGTGTGCATCGGGCCGGAGGCCCTCTACCCGGCCCACCCGAGCGAAGCGAGGGGTAGGCGAAGCGCGGGCAACGCAGTAATTGAGTAACGCAGCAATTCAGCAATCCCCCCCTCCCCCACTACAACCGACCCTCCCGCGGAAAAGCCACCAGAAAAAACACCGCAGCCGCCACCCCCACGCAGCCCGGCACCAGCCAGATGGACCACCAGTCGTGGGTACCGTCGGGGAGCAGGTGAGCGCTGACGGTCGCCCCGGCGATCCAGCTGCCGAGGAAGGCACCGATGCCAAGATTGGCGAAGGAGATCAGGCCCTGAGCGGTATTGCGGAGGTACTTGGGTACGCGGTTGTTGACGTATATCTGGGCGGCGATGATGATCCAGGCAAAGGCTACTCCCTGCACCACGATACCCGCGTAGAGGAGCCACTCGTTGTCCCCGGGACGCCCGAGGCCGAAAGCGAAGTAGCGCAGTCCCCAGGCCATCAGTCCCCAGAAAATGATGCTCCGGAAGCGGAAGCGGCGAAAGATGAAGGGCATGGCCAGCACCACCCCGATCTCGAACAGCTGTCCCAGGGCCATCTTGGCGGCCGCGGCCGGCCAGCCGACCTCGTTGAGGAAGGGGTTCAGGAAGCTGTAGTAGAAGGACGAAGGAATACAACTCGCCAGCAGGGCGATGAGCAGCACGATCATGCCCCGTTCCCGGACGATGCCGCGCACCTCCTCCCCCCGCAGCGTAGTCCAGTTGAAACCGGGCTCGGGCGGTGTATGCGGCAGCAGCAGGGAGTAGGCGGCCAGCAGCAGGCCGGTAAGGCCGCCGGCGAGGATCGGCAGTGGGGAGTTTTCCACGTTAAAGACGCTCAGCGCGACCCCCACCAGCATGAAGGACACCGTGCCCCACACCCGGATCAGCGGGTACTGCTGCGCCGGTCGCTCCAGGTGGTAGAAGCACATCGCCGCCGCCAGGCTGAAGGTGGGTATAAAGCACAGGTTAAACAGCAGCATCCACCCGTAAAACCACGGAAAGCTGACCGTGAAGTAGCAGGCAATGAGCGCGCTCCCCCCCACCGTATTGAGTACCCCCATGAGGCGCTCGGAGGGGTAGCTGCGGTCGGCGAGATAACCCATCAGGGGCGGGGCCACCGTAGCCGCGATGGCGTTGGTGGCGTAGATCATTCCTACCTGCAGCCCCGTAAAGTGCAGGCTCTCGAGCAGGTAGGTACCCAGGTTGATCAACCAGCTGGCCCAGACCGCAAACTGCAGGAAGAGCAGCCCGGAAAGGCGAGTGCGCAGAAACGAAGTGGGTGGGGCGGCGGGGGTGATGGTCGGAGGGGATTTATCTGGGTGGTGCATTGCTGCGTTGCTGCGTTGCGTGCAGGACCTGCGGGCCAACGCAGCAATTCACCAATTCAGCAATCCACCAATTCACAATTCACCAAAACAACTCAGTCCTCAGCCAAAAAGGCGCTCCCCTACCCGATCGGCGATCTTCTTCACGACGCCGTCCTCGAAGGGATTTTCCAGGCCGGCCAGCTTGACGAGCTCCAGGAAGGACTGCGAGCCGCCGGCTTTGCACAGCTTGACGTAGTCGGCCCAGGCGGAGGCGTGGTCCTTCTCGTCCTTGAGCAGGAACTGGAAGGCACAGATCTGCGCCAGGCAGTAGTCGATGTAGTAGAACGGGACGCTGAAGATGTGGCCCTGGCTCTGCCAGAAGGTGCCCGCCTGCAGGTGATCGTTGTCGGAGTAGTCGAGGTGCGGCAGGTAGGCGGCCTCCATCCGCTTCCAGATGGCGTTGCGGCCGGCGTTATCGAGGTCGGGGTTCTCGTAGACGTGGTGCTGGAACTCGTCGACCGCGCAGCCGTACGGCAGGAAGCGGAAGGCCCCCGCCAGGTGACTGTAGTAGTACTTCTCGGTATCGGCCCCGAAGAAGCCCTCCATCCAGGGGTAGGTGAAGAACTCCATGCTCATCGAGTGGATCTCGGCGGCGTCGAAGGTGGGCCAGTTATACTCCATCGGCCGTTGGTCACGGCTGCTGTAGACCTGGAAGGCGTGGCCAAACTCGTGGGTGAGCACGTCGATGTCGTGGCTGGTGCCGTTGAAGTTGCTGAAGATGTATGGTGCCTGGTGCTCGTTGACGAAGGTGCAGTAGCCGCCGGGTGCCTTGCCATCCTTGGCTTCGAGGTCCATGAGCTTGCGGTCCTGGAGGACGCGGAAGAAATCGCCGGTCTCCTGGCTGAGCTCCTGGTACATGCGGTCGGCGTGGGCCACGATCTCCGCCGGACTGCCCGTGGGCTTGGGGTTGCCGTCGGGAAAGCGGAAGGACAGGTCGTAGTAGTGGAGACGCTCCACACCGATGCGTTCGCGCTGCCGCTCGTACAGGCGCTGGGCCACGGGTACGATGTACTCCCGGACCTGCCGGCGGAAGTTGGCCACCTCCTCGGGTCCGTAGTCGGTCCGGTTCATGTTGGCATAGCCGAGGCCGACGTAGTTATCGTAGTCGAGCTTGTGCGCCATGGTAGTTCGCAGTTTCACCATTTCGGCGTAGATGTCCTCCAGTCGCTGGCGGTTGTCGGCGAACCAGTTCCACTTGGCGGTGCTGGCCTCCTTGCGCTTCTCGCGGTCGGCCACCTGCTCCAGCGGCGTGATGCTGGAGAGGTTGTACGTCTTGCCGTCCACCTCGATCTCGGCACCGCCGCGCAGCTGGGTGAATTCGCTGCTGAGCTTGTTGACTTCCTGCAGTTCGGCCAGGATCTCCGGGCGGAAAGTATTGATACTGAGAGTGGCCGAGTCGAACAGCTGCTGCCCGAAGTGGGCCTCCAACGCCGCGCGGTGCGGATTGTCCAGCAGGACCCGGTAGTAGTCTACCCGCCACTGCTCGGTGCGCGGCAGGTGGTTGTCGAACCAGTCCTTCTCCTCCCGGTAGAATTCGTCCTTGGTATTGATGCTGTAGCGGATATAGCCAATGTTGTAGGCGGTAGCTACACTGGCGCGGATGGCGTCAATCTGCTCTACGGCAGCCACGGCGTCGTTGACGGTCTCGGCGGTCTTGAGTTCCTCGAGGACCTGGTTAAAGGCGGTTTCGAGGCGGTCCAGATCGGGGCGCTGGTATTCGAATTCGGGGAAGGTTAGTTGCGACATGCCATGTAGACAACTGGTAGGGCTAGTAGGTTTGGGGGTAGGTTACTGCATAAACGGGGCAGGGGGCTACGGATCCAACGTATTGGCCCGGCGGCCATATGGCAAGGGCGGAAACGCAGGTGCGGGGTTCGGACCGAACCGAAACCGGCCCCTGGTTGCTGTCCGGACGGGGACAGTCCCGCGCAGGCTAATTCATATCGGTGACGTAGCGGCTCTGATTCCTGGGTGGTGTTCCTATATTGCCCGGCCGCCACTCCCGTTTCCCCGGGTCCGTACGGTTCCGGAAGCGGCACCGCACCCGCGCGCCGCCGCCCGAACGTCGCCGGGGAAGGAAATCCCGTCCGCCCTGAACTGAACACTTACCTTCCCGCGTTTCGTTTTTCTACTATGCTAGGCCAGTCGCTCAAACAGTCGCAGCTCCAGAAGCTCAGCCCCCGGCAGATTCAGCTCATGCAGCTGATGCAGCTCCCGCTGTACGAGCTCGAGCAGCGGGTCAAGGAGGAGCTGGAGCGCAACCCCACCCTGGAAGAGGCCGTGCCCGAGCCCGACGGGCTGCCCGACCGCGACGCCCAGGAGCTGGACCAGGCCGAGGGCGGCGACGACCCCTTCGAAATGGAGGAACTCTTCCAGCAGTATGTCGACGACGACCCCACCAACTACCAGCAGAACGGCAACAGCGACGATACCTACGACGCCCCGGGCAGCTACACCGCCGACGAGAATTCCTTCTTCGAGTACCTGGAGGGCCAGCTCGCCAATCTCGAATTCGATACCGCCCTGGACCGCACCATCGCCCTGCAGATCATCGGCAACCTCGACGACGACGGCTACCTGCAGCGGCTGCCCAGCGCCATCGCCGACGACCTGCTGATCAACTACGACCTGGAGGTGGACACCCGCCGCATCAAGCAGGTGCTGCGCACGGTACAGTCGCTCGAGCCCCCCGGCCTGGCCGCCCGCAACCTCCGCGAGTGCCTGCTGCTGCAACTAAACCACAAGGTCGACACCGGCGACGAGCTCGACGACCACCAGTTCGCCGACCTCATCCTGGCGCAGACTATCATCCGCGACCACTTCGAGCTGTTCAGCAAGAAGCACTACGACAAGCTGCGCGACAAGCTCGAGGTCGACGAGGACGAGCTCCGCGATGCCCTCGGCGAGATCCTCAAGCTCAACCCCAAGCCCGCCAGCGGCCTGAGCGGGCGGGCCGGCGGGCGCGCGGCCCGGGTGGTGGTGCCCGACTTCCTGGTTACCGTCGACGACGGCGAGCTCAAGCTGAGCCTGACCGCCCGCAACGCCCCCGACCTGAAGATCAACGACTATTACCAGGAACAGCTGGCCGAGTACCGCCGCAAGCAGAAGGAATCCGGAAAGCTCACCACCGCCCAGAAGCAGGCCGCCGGCTTTATCCGGCAGAATATCGACTCCGCCCACTGGTTCATCGAGGCCATCCAGCAGCGGCAGCAGACGCTCTACAGCGTGATGCACGCCATCGTGCGCTACCAGGAAGCCTTCTTCCGCACCGGAGACCTGAAAATGCTGCGGCCGATGATCCTGAAGGACATCGCCGGTCCCACCGAGCTCGATATCAGTACCGTGAGCCGGGTGGTGAACTCGAAATTCGTACAGACCGACTTCGGCACCTACTCCCTGCGCGACTTCTTCAGCGAAGGCATGACCAACGAGGAGGGCGAGGAAGTGAGCACCACCCAGGTCAAGAAAGTACTCGGCGAGATCATCGCCGGAGAGAACAAGCGTAAGCCCCTCAACGACAGCAAACTGCAACGCGCCCTGAAAGATGCCGGCTACGAGATCGCCCGCCGCACCGTAGCCAAGTACCGCGAGCAGCTCGGCCTGCCGGTGGCCCGCCTGCGCAAGGAATTATGAGGGAACATCTGTGCGTGCGCGACGTACTATTGCACTCCGCAAAACGCAAGCCTATGTCCATGTCCAGCGACACCGTAGTCAATAATGAGGCCAAGAACCAGTTCGAGATCGAATCCGGCAGCCAGAAATCCAAACTGCAGTACCGCCTGACCGGCGACGGCCGGATCGACCTCGTCCACACCGAAGTCCCCGAAGACCTTACCGGACAGGGCCTCGGCAGCTCGCTCGTCGTGGCGGCCCTCAAGTACGCCCGCGACAATGACCTCCAGGCCATCCCCTCCTGCCCCTTCGTGGCCAGCTATGTGGAGCGTCACCCGGAGTGGAACGACGTGGTCACCGAGCCCTAGCCCATGCTGCTACTCCTGCTGGTTGCCACGGCCGTCCAGCTCCTCGTCTGGGGGTTCATTTTTCTCCCCGCCCTCAGCGGCTCCGTGTCCGGCGCCCCCCATGAGCGGCCGGTATCGATCGTCGTCTGCTTTCGCAACGAGGCCGCGCGCATCGTCGACTGCCTCACGGCCCTCCTAGCACAGGAGCACGCGGAACTCGAGATCATCGCCGTCGACGACCACTCTGATGACGAAACGGCCGACTTGATCCAGCAACTGGCGGCGGACCACCCGCAGCTGCGTATGGTGCGCCCCGACTTTTCCCGCCCGGGTAAGAAGGACGCCCTGAGCACCGGCATCGCCGCGGCCCGTCATCCCCTGTTGCTACTCACCGACGCCGACTGCCGGCCCGTGGGCACCGACTGGGTCACCCGCATGACCGCCCCCCTGGCGGCGGAGACGGCCGATACGGTCCTCGGCTGCTCCCCCTACCGCCGCACGCCGGGGGTGCTCAACTTCTGGCAGCGCTTCGAGGCCACGCAGACGGTACTGCAGTACCAGGGCCTGGCTCGGCTGGGCCTACCGTACATGGGGGTGGGCCGCAACTTGGCGTACACCAGGGAGTTCTTCACCGCCGCCGACGGCTTCACGGAGCACCTCAGCCTGCCGGGCGGCGACGACGACCTGCTGATCAACCGCCACGCCACCCCTACCCGCACCGCCCGCGCGACGCAACCCGGCAGCTGGACCGTCTCAGAGCCGTCCGTGAGCTGGGAAAATTACATCTATCGCAAGGTGCGTCACCAGTCGGTAGGCTTCCACTACCGGCGGCGGCACCAGCTGCTGCTGAGTGCGATCGCTCTCAGCCACGGCCTGTTCTACCTGGGGGGCCTAGTACTGTTGCTCACCCCGGTCTGGTCGTGGGCCCTGGCGCTGTACGGCCTGCGGGCCGTGCTGGTGGTGGCTACCTACGTGCGGGCCCCCGTCGCCGACTTCCTGGGCGGGGCCGCGGGTGCGGGGAAGGTGGGACGGATTCCGGCGCTGCTGGTTGCCGATGCCCTGTATTCCTTCTACTATTTGTTCCTGCTCTTCGCCACCTTTTCCGACCGGCGCAGCTGGTAGGCCGCCACACCGACACCGATGGCCCGGTGGGCTGCCCTATCTTCCGCCCCCGTTACCCAGCAAGTACATTCTCTATGGCAGCGAAGTCCCGCCGCAAGCGGCAGGCTAAGGTTCTACGGCAGACCCGGAGCATCCACCGGTGGACGGGCCTGGCCCTGTTCCTCTTCTTCTTCGTGATCGGCGTGACCAGCGTGCTGCTGGGCTGGAAAAAGGACAGCGAGTGGATCATGCCCTCCACCGCCCGCGGCAGCAGTACCGAGCTGGCCGAGTGGCTGCCCACCCCCGAGCTGGTCACGCGCGCGCAGACCGCCCTGGTCGATTCCCTGGGGCCCGCATACGACCCAGCCATCGATCGCCTGGATTTCCGCCCCGACAAGGGCGCCATCAAGTTTCTCTTCAAGGACCACTACGGCGAGGTACAACTCGACGGCGCTACGGGAGAGGTGCTCAGCGTCGGTATCCGCCGCTCGGACTTCATCGAGCAGATCCACGACGGCAGTATTGTCAGCGACGGGGCGAAGCTGGTCTACTCCACGGTCATGGGCCTGGCCACGATCGTGTTTACGGTGAGCGGGTTCTGGCTCTGGTACGGCCCCAAGCGGATGCGGCGGGGGTGAGCGATCCGCCGCATCCGGCGGGCGATCGGTACTACTTGACCGTATTCTTGAAGGCCGTACCGAAGATCAGGTAGTTGGTATTGCCACCGATGGTGCCCTCGTTCTGCCCCCAGAGGAAGGGCCAGTCGTCGTAGTTCTCGAAGTGGTCGGGCTGGCGGAAGAGCAGGCCGGGGGCCACGTTACCGGGAATGAAGCTGAAGTCGGCGCGGTTGTTACCGTAGAAGACGTTCTTGGGCCGCGTGGCGCCCAGGGTCGCTACCAGCGAGTAGTTGTGGTAGGGGTGGTTACCGAAAAGCCAGTCGGTGACTTTGAAGGCGTGATCCTTAGCGATGATCTCGGGGAAGTACTTGTTGGCGAAGCAGAGCGTAGTACCGAAGCTTACGATTTGTCCGCTTCCGGCCCAGTTGCCCAGGCCGATAGGTACGCCGTAGGGGTTATCCTCCTCCAGGCCCATCACGTACTCCCGGTATTCCTCGACGTAGGGGCGCAGTTTTTCCTTATAGGCCGCATCCATGTGGGGGATAGCATCCAGAGCGGTCAGGAGGTTCCAGCTGACGTTGCGGTCGAGCGCCGGCCAGAGCAGTTCCGCGAACTTGTCGGCGTACTGCTGCTCGCCGGTGGTGATGTACAATTGCAGGTTCGAGGAAACGTCCGCGGATCCCCAGCGCCGTTCGTTACTGTCCTCGGGCATCTCGGCAAGCAGCTCGGTGGCTTCGGAAAGCAGCCGTTTCGACTGCTTCAGCGCGCGCGCCGAGAGGTCGTCGTTGTAGCCCTTCAGTGCGCGGCTAGCCGCGGCCAGGGTGGTTGCCGCACGCATGTCGCGTCCGGGGCTCCGGCTGGTGAAGGCCCACATATCATCCTTCACGCCGCTGGATTTACCGTCCGCGGCGACTTCGTAGGGGCCCAGCTCCGGGTTGTAGGGCAGGCCGTCGGTGATCGAGGCCGCGTCGCCGAGGTGGTGATAGTTGTCGAGAACGGAGTTGGTGAGCGTCAGCGCCATATGGCCGAGGATCTCGGCCTGGGCCACCAGGTTCAGGGTACCGTGCTCGAGGTACTGCAGTACGTCGGGCTTGCCGTCCGGGCGGTGCAGGTCGACGTAGCGCTGCTCCTCGTCTACGAAGGTCTGGTCGCGGGTGGGCTCGAAGTATTCCCAGGCCTGTACGAAGTTCTGCACTACGCCCAGGTTGGAGCCGGTCTCGATGTCGAAGTCGCCGGCGTCGAAGAAGCCGCCGACGTTCAGACCGGGAATGGTTTCCAGCGGCTCGTAATCCGTATCCGTGGTGGGGCCCTGCGCGTGGATATCGAAGTGGTCCGTATTGGGGGGCGCTTGCTTGTACCCTTCCTTGAACGGCTCGCCGTGCCAGACGCGGTAGGCCTCGTTCACGAACATGTGGTTCATGTGGATGGGTATCCAGACGTCGCTGGTGGCATCGGTGATCTGGTCGTAGACGTCTTCCCCGATGAGGAAGTTATTCGTAGCGACGTCGCCGTACTTGATGTAGTAAATGCCGGGAGTGGTAACCGCGCTGAAGTCGAACTTCACGTAATTGTACTTGAAGTAATCGCCCCACGCTTCCACGTCACCGCTGAAGGCTTCGGTCTCGGTACCGTCCTCGCCGATGCGGTAGAGAGAGGCCTGGGCGAGCGGTTCGCTGGCCTTATCCAGCTCGATGACCGACACCTTGGGCTGGCCGGGGAGGTAGCCCACCTGCGACAGTCCGATGTTGGGTTCGCGCACCCAGCCGTCGATGGCGTTGGGCTCGACCGTCCAGGTCAGTACCTTGCCGGTCTTGCCCGCCGGGAGGAGGCTGCGCACGACGAACCAGCCGTTCTGGGCCAGGATCCGGCCGTCAAAGAGCATGAGGTCGGCGTCTTCGGAGGTGATCTTCACCAGGCGTTCGGGGTCGTCGGGAGCCATCAGGAGGCTGCGGCCCGTTTCGAGCGGCAGCGGGTCGATGAAGGAATCGGTGCCGCGGTCATCCGAGGTGACGTACCCCTTGAATTGCTTGGGCTTCTCGCTGTTGGGCCGCGTGCGGGTGTTACCGACGACGTAGCGGGGGAAGCGGTTCAGGCGACCGTCCATGAGGTATACCTTGTTCCAGTACTTCGAGGGTAGGAATTCCAGGTTGAATCCGGCGTCGCCCTCGAGTTCGGCGGGAAGGGGCTCGTCGAGGTAGACGGCAATCTCGACTCCCCGACCCTTCGGGGTGACCACCACGCGCGAATCGAAGTCGTAGTCCGCGTAGCGCAGGGTAGCCTCAATAGTGCCGGCCACCGAATCTACCGTGCGGGTCGGGATATCGGGGACCAGGTCCCACTGCTCCGGCGTATTGGAAAGCCGTACCGCCCCGCCCTGGGCGGTGCGTACGCCGTGGTGGATGATCTCGATCCCGGCGTTCTTCTCGTCATTGAAGCCCCCGGTGAAGAGATTGCTGTAGACGAGGACGTTGACGCCTTGGGTCTCGAAGTACTCCAGCTCGTTCAGCTCAAGTTCCTGCCCGAAGAGTTGCATCGGAGAAGCGAGCAGCAGCAGGGCAACGGGTAGTAGGGAAAAGGATTTCATGGATTCGACTTATGTGGTAGAAGCAGCTTGTGCGTTCAGAAAGGGCCGGTAAGTTACGCAATGGATTGCGTAAGTTTTTATATATGTCCCCTTTTCCTTCGTGCCGGGAAAGCGGGGATGGATTTCGAGGACGCCGGTAAAGAAAAGAGGAAGGACCTATTACAGATCGAAGCAGCTAACGAAACTAGGGGCATCGCCTTCCTTCCCGTAGTAGAATACGGCGAGATAAACCTCCGTGGCGGTAGGTATGGAATCCCACTTCCACCGGTACGCCTTGCCTGAAGCCCGGATTCCACGCCGGATGGCCCGGTCGAGTTTGCGGTTGGCAAAGCGCTTCAGTCCCGTAACCTTTCGGATGTTGAGGTCTTCGTCCACGCGGATCCTGAAAAGCGCAAAATCCTGCTCCGGATTGGCGTAGCCCCTTAGTTGGTCCGCGTCGTCGGTATAACCGATGCCGAGGCCGTAAGTATTCGTCGGTTCGATGTCGTTGGCCCTGAGGTAGCGAAGGAAGCCGATAACGCGGCTGACGCCCGCGTAGTGATTTCTGTTGGCCCGGGTGGCACCCGCCCACTTTGTCCGGGTGATTTCCTCATTGCCCGAGCAGTAGGAAAAGGACAGCTTCCCCTGGAAAGTCTGGGCGAACAGCAGCCACTGGCTGCCCGTGCGGGGCAGGAAGGCGCAGGAACTGTTCAGCTGGCTGTGCAGCAGTATCTCCGTCCGGGGTGTCCCCTTGTACAGCTCCTCGATCCGGATCTTGACACGGTGATAGCCGTCGAGCGTGTCCACCGGCCGGGTATCCAGAATGGTGACCGCCGCGATGAACCCACTGCTCTCCACCCGGTCTACTATCAGGTCCGTAACACATGAGCACCCCCGGGCAAACGACACGTAGCTGAGCGCCAGCAAGATGAGTAGTGTCCGCACGGTGGCAGGGTTTACTAAGTGAAGCGTACGGTGTTCCCCGGGATTCGCTCATATTACCGGGCGAAGCCTTGAGCAATCCGGTCAATATACGTCCCGCCCCTCAGTCGAGTATCGGATGGCGGTAGGAGGTTCTGCCGTGCGATTCCCGACCGGTCCGGTGGCAGTACCGTTCGGGGTAGTCCTCGTTCTGAAACTGTAACCAGGTGTAGTAGGCATCGGAAGACAGCGGCCGGCGGGGATTAAAGGTGATGACGGCTCCGGTGCGGATACAGTAGCCTTCATCGCCGTTCCCGCCCCGCGTATGGTTGCTGTAGGTCCGGTTCCTTCCTCCGGAAGAACTGTAGTTGGATGCAGCGGGTGCCGCCTGGTAGGGCCAGTCGTCCTTTTGGTAGTACTTGTCCAGCTCATCGTGGGTCACCAGCGGCTCGGAATATTTCTTCCTGAGTCCGCCGAAGGAGGTGACCACCTGCGGTTCCCGCTTGTAAATCAGGTCGGCGTCGGTATACACCTGCTCGAAGTACCCGTACGCATGCTGGTCGGTGGTGCTGTTGCCCAGCAACAACTTGGGCTTAAAGAGTACTCCGGCCTCGATGTTATGGTTCATGGAATACTCATAGAGATTCATCGATGTCAGTATCGAAGCATTCTCGCTGGCGTAAAACTTGGCGTGCAGCCGGGACTCGTGGCGAATTTCTACGTCCGGGAATCCCTGCAAGAACCGGACGGTCTCGTAGGACAGGCTCTTGCTGATCTGATCGTCGTTCTTACCGCAGAGGATGCGGAGCTTGAGGTCGTTGCGGGTAGCGTGGGTCTTTAGGGCGTCCACGACCCGGGGGTGGAACTTAATAAATGGAGACACCAGCAGAATGATCTTTCTGGCATCGCGGATCAGGCTGATCACCTCCATATTCAACTCTTCGCCCTGGATAAATTTGCTGGACACCTTACTCGGTTTTGGTTTGGCAGGTCAAATTACCGTAAGGAGCAACGCCCGTTTGTATTTCCGAAGTGCTTATTAACCGGGACTTAACCCGTGGCGATACGCGCTATCTCCGGCCGGGTCATTGGCCGCGACCGGCCCGCCATGAGGCTCCTTGGTGACTGGTGGGCGTGTAGTGCAGGCGCGCACGTAAATACGGCATGAAAAGAGACTAACGGAAGAATTTGGGGTAAACATCGCGCAAAAGACACAACCCTCATTAGCTATATTGAGCCGACCCGGCATTAGGTTGTCGCAACAACCGTAGTTACATTGTCTGCCGTCCGGTCGCCCCCCGGGGCCCCGATCGCGGCAAGCTTTCTAAAACCAACCCATCTACCTAAACTCAACACAACACCATGCCAACCAAAAGCTTACCCTTTTTCACCCCCCGCCTCCGGGCACGTGCCTTCCGGGCACTGGGCGCCGCCCTTCTCTTCCCCCTGTTGTTCACGGCCTGTACGGAAGATACCGAGGATATCGCTCTCCCCCAGGAGGCAGCCCTCCCCCAAATGATCCAGCTTGCTCCCGCCCCCAGCGAGTGGGTGACCCTGCAGGGAACGGAAGGGACCGACTTTGACGACCTCGAAAAGGCCAAGCGCGCCACCACCGCGCCGGGTGTCGACCGGGGCCGCTTCAACATCACCCTCAAGTACATCGTACCCACTACGGATGAGCAAAAAGCCGTCTTCGAGGGTGCCGCGGCCCGCTGGGAGCGCATCATCATCAAGGACGTGCCTTCCTTCACGGGTACCATTCCCTCGGCCTTCACCGGCTTCCCCCCCGCCATTAACGGCACCATCGACGACATCGTCATCGAGGTAGCCCTGGCGCCCATCGACGGCCCCGGCGGCACCCTGGGTCAGGCGGGTCCCCGCTTCGTGCGCACCAGCGACAACCTGACCCTCTCGGGCGTGATGTTCTTTGACGTAGCCGACCTCGACTTCCTCGACGAGATCGGTCTCTTCGAAGAAGTCATCGTACACGAAATGGGCCACGTCCTGGGCGTCGGTACCCTTTGGGACTTCGGCGGCCGCAACCTGCGCCGTGCCGAAGACACCAATCCCTACTTCGCCGGCAAGCAGGCCAACGTATTCTGGAACGCCGAAGGCGGCACCTACGAGCTACCCGTAGAAAACTCGGGCGGTCCCGGTACGGCCCTGAGCCACTGGCGCGAATCCGTCCTCCGCAACGAGCTGATGACCGGCTTCCTTAACCTGGGCGAAAACCCGCTGAGCCGCATTACCGCCGGTTCCATGCGTGACCTGGGCTACGGCGCCGCCATGGTTGGCGAACAGTACGACCTGCCCGACGGCGCCATGGGCGTCAACATCGACGGCGACGACGACGGCATGGACGACGAAGCCAACGGCAACGCCGGAATCGATATCGCCGCCCGCGAGATCACCCTGCTGCCCATCGGTTCGGTAACGACCAAGTAACCGACGCACCGGATACGGGGCCTCACGGCCCCGCCGTTGCTACCTGAAAAACCCCCGCACGGACTTGCTCCGTGTGGGGGTTTTCCTTTCGGTCGGGGAGACTGCGCCGCCTTATCCGGTTTACTGCTGCTTGGTGGTGATTAGGATCACGCCCTCCTTTGCGGTGTCGTAGCCCAGTTCGGCTATTTTGGACTTGTCCTTTACCACGTTCACCGCCTCGATCTGACTGGGTTTCAGCGTCAGGCCCTCCGGATCGACGACCTTGCCGTCGACGACCAGGATCACGTCGCCGGATAGGTTGGGAAAGAGCAGGTCTTCGCTACCTGCCCCGGAGCCGCCGCCGCGGGCCTCCTTCTGCTGCTTCGTCAACTCAACGGTGAAGTCCCGGTCCTTCACGTTGTCGAAGACGATCTCTTTGGACACGTAGCCCACGTAGTTGACGGACAGCGTCATTTCCCCCTCCCCGCTCCAGTCGAGCCGGAACGCTCCGTCGATGTCGGTGATGGTGCCGGTGTTGGTGCCCTTGACCATGATGGCCGTACCGATGAGCGGCTCCCCGGTGGCCGCGTCGACGACCTTGCCCGTAATGATGGCGTCGGGGCCCAGGTCAATCGGGGGGGCCAGCGTACCGAAGACTAGCAGGGCAAATAGCGGCAGCGAAAGCAGGGGGGCAAAGAGGTAGCCGTCGCGGCGGGAAGTCGCAGCGGCCGGGGCAAAGAGGCGATGCACCCGGTGCGAGAAAGAGGAACGTTCGGTGGCGGACACGGTAAAGGGAATTTTAGGGTGAAGGGAATAGGTCGCCACGCGCAGTAGCGCACGGGCGTAGGTCTTGCGGCCGGAGGGACCGGCGGCGAGGTCATCGCAGGCAAACTCCCGTTCGCGGTCCAGGCTCCGGCAGAGCCAGTGGACCCCGGGGTGGTAGAAGAAGAGCGTAGCTACGTACTGCTGCAGGGCCTGCCAGAGCGGGTCCCGGCGGCGCAGGTGGGCCAGTTCGTGCCGCAGAATGGCGTCGACCTCGGCCGGGGACAGCTCGTTGACCAACGCCAGCGGAAAGAGGATCATGGGACGCCATATGCCCACGGTCAGGACCTCCCCCACCCGGGCCGACAGCCGCCACTCGGCCCAGGAACCGGGAGCCAGGGTCTGGCGCAGGGAAAAGTAATCTGTCCGCCGCCCGGGTTCGGGCAGTAGGGAGCCCCGCCGCAGGGCGGCCATGCGGTGGTAGGCCCATCCGGTACGGCCACCGGCCAGTAACAGCCCGCAGAGGTAGGCAACGGCCAGCATGGGTAACCCCTGGGTCCACCCCTCCCTCACGGATCTGCCTTCCGCGCTCGGCCCCGCCGAGAGGGTAAACGGCTCCATCCCGACCGAGGTATCCGGCAGGGCCGCGGAGGCAGCTGGCATACCTAGCCAAACGAGCAGCAAGAATACCAGCGGCAGCGCAGCCAGTACGACCAGCAGCACCGTATGTCGCCGGGCGGGGTCTGTGAAGGCCCGGGCGGTGAGTTGGGCGATAGCGGCGAGCAATCCGAATATCCAGACGGAGTGCAGTAAGGCGTACCCCAGGGCCGTCAGCAGGGGGTGCCCGATCAGGTCACTCATCTTCTTCTTTTTGTGCGTCCAGCCAGCGCTGGAGCTCGTTCAGTTCGTCCGGGGAGGGCCGGTCGGTACCCAACGCCTTCAGGGCGAGCCGCACGGCCGATCCGTCGGACACCTTATCGGACAGCCGCCGAATCAGTTCGGCCTCGACCTCGGCCCGCGTACCCACGGCCCGGTAGTGGTGCTGCAGGCCCTCGCGCTGTCGTTTTACCAGTCCCTTCTTGTGCATGCGCTGCAGCTGCGTCAGTACGGTGGTGTAGCTGACCTCCCGCTCGTGGGTGCACATCCACTGGCGTACGTCGTGGACGGAGGCACCGGGCTCCTCCCACAGGGCCTGCAGGATGCGTAGTTCGGCGTCAGAGGGAAGCGGAAGCGTGGACATACGCTAAATATATACTACATGTGTAGTATTTGCAACTTTCCACGTGCTTTTCTGCTCGTCACGCGATAAAAACAGACCCTGTATTGCCCGCTCCCGAAGACCGGTAGTGCGTATTTCAGGCGCGGACGCAGGTGCGAAGCCAATCAGCAAAATCCGGTCCGTCCCGGCTCGCGGCCGACCCTCAATCCTCGGACAGCACCGGCATGGAAGCGTACCACTCCACGACCTCCTGCACCATATCCTCCACTACTTCCGGCCGTTCGGAGGCCAGGTCGTGTTCCTCTCCGACATCGGTTTCCAGATTGTACAGTTCCGGGCGGCCGCCGTCGTAATCGCAGAGCAGTTTCCACTGGTCCTGCCGCATGGCGAGGTCGGGCAGGTTATCGATGCCGTAGTAGTTCTTGCGATCGGGCGGACGGCTCCAGAAGATCGGGGCGGACCGGGATGCGGTCCGCTTCCCCAGCAGGGTCGCGAGCAGGTCCTCGCCGTCGGTTATGTCCCCGCGAGCGGATACGCCGGTGAAGTCGAGCAGGGAGGGTTTCAGGTCGATGGCCGAGAAGACGGACTCCCGGTTGCGGGTGCCGACCGCAGCGGGGTCAAGGAAGCCCGGGCCCCAGACGATCAGCGGTGAGCGGATGCCCCCTTCGTAGAGGTGGGTTTTATACCCCCTTAGCGGCCCCGCCTGTCCGGCACCGAGTTCCGGGCCGTTGTCGGAGCAGAAAACGATGAGGGTGTTATCGCGCAGTTGCTCGTTGGACCGTACGTAATCAAACAGTTGCCCGAATTGCTGGTCCATGGCCTCCAGTACCGCCAGGTAGAGCCCGCGCTTGCCGGCCTCCTTCGCCAGTCCGTAATCCTCGTAGGGCGGCCAGAAGGGACTGTGTACGTCGTCGGGCCAGACGTTGACGTAGAAGGGCTGCTCCGCCTCTGTGGCCGTCTCGATGAAGGCCAATGCACTATCGATAAATCCGGAGGTGATGGTGGACCGCTGCATCCAGGTGACCGGCCCGCCGAGGATCTCGGCGTCTTCCCAGATGCGGCCCACTTCGCCCGTTTCGTCCTTCGTCAGGGGCAGGAGCTTGGGGCCCATCCCTTCGAAGTTGGTCAGCGAGGCATCGAATCCGTACGCCGCGATGGGCGGAGCATCGTTCACGTCGCGCTGTCCACCCATGTGCCACTTTCCGAAGTGGCCGGTCGCGTAGCCCGCGGTCTGCAGGTCCCGCGCCAGCATGGGGGCTTCCAGGTTCAGCCAGTTGGCCATGCCCCGATTTGCGTTCGATTCCCGGCGCTCGAGGAAGGAAGTGATGTTCCACCGTTGGGGGTAGGTACCCGTCGAGAGGGCTACCCGCGACGGCGAGCAGATCGGCGAGTTGACGTAAAACTGCTCGAACAGCAGCCCCTCGGACGCCAGCCGGTCGATGTTCGGCGTCTCGGCATCTACGTTGCCGAAGGAGGAAAGATCGGCCCACCCCATATCGTCGATGAATACCATGATGACGTTGGGTCGTCTGGCCGTTGCGCCGGAGTCGCGCGGCGGAGAAGCGCAGGCTACCAGGAGGGTAAGCAACAGGACTAATGTGCCGGCCTTTGGAAGCGGGAAATGGAGTGGGTGCATCAGGTCAGTGAATTGACTCGTCAATATACCCTATCCCGATTATAGCCTTAATTGCCGCAACTACCCTGCCCTCCCCGCCGCCTGCCGGGTAGAAATGCCACGCGTAGGACCTGGAGGCTTCTAACACCTGGTATTCGTGCGTGACCCTCAGCAGTACTATGACCGCTAGCTAATTAGACGATATACCCTTTGGAAGCCCACATAGGCTACAATAGAGATGCAGGCGATCACAATTAGTCCCAGGGTGAATTCAGGAAACGCTGCCCACAGATAAAATTCACCCGCCCACTGGCCTTTAAGGAGTGCAGAAGCGAAGCAGGCGGCGATAATATTTATTTTTACTATTACGGCTATAGTCTGGGAGGTTGTTTTCGTCATACTTGCGGATTTGCGATATCCAGCTAACTACTTTGCTATTGAATGGTAATGGCTTTGTGCTGGCTTATACTTTGAATATAGGTCATTATCCGGATGTATTTCACTGTAGTTGTTACCTACCAAGTGCTCTATTGCTCTCTTTGATCCGGACCATATATCCGGGCGGCGGAGCGCAGGTGCCGGGTAAACCCGGTGGGCAGGAGCGCTTTGGTACGCCCCCCTGCACCTGCGTCCCCGCCAATTAAAGGTCCATATTCCCGCAAATGACTTAATTTGCTACGCTATCGATTGCGTCATTCCTATCATTTCCCGGCCTCCTCCGGCCCTTAGTTTCCGATCATGTACCAGACCACCTTCCTCGTCCGCCGGTTGCCGGCCCTGTTGCTTTGTTTGCTCATTCTGCCGTCGCTCGCTGCCCAAAAGGTGGCCGACGAAACGGCCATGGTAACGACCGACTTCAACAACCCCGGCTACGGCAATCCCTACCTGCCGCTGTGGGAGCACCTCCCCGACGGTGAGCCGCGGGTGTTTGAGGATCCGGACAATCCGGGGAAGTACCGCATCTACATCATCGGCTCCCACGACGTGCGGGTGAACGGATACTGCGGTCCGGACATCCGGGCGTGGTCGGCACCGGTGGAGGACCTGTCCCACTGGCGCGACGAGGGCTCCATCTTCACCTACTTGGTGGAGGGCGACTGGGACGTGATGTTCGCCCCCGACCTGGTGGCGGTGGAGGAAGCCGACGGCAAGAAGGCGTACTACCTCTACCCCCACAGCCGCGGGCGCGGACGGGAGGCGATGGTGGCGAAGGGCGACCGTCCGGACGGCCCCTTTACGATCCTCAACCTGAACGAGGACGGCACCCGGGCCGTGGCGGGCAGCACGATGGGCTTCGACCCGGCGGTCTACATCGACTACGATGCGGACGGCGAAAGCACCGCGGCGGGCTACCGGGCCTTCGGCTACTGGGGCTTCCAGCGATCGCAGGCGGGGGAGCTGGACCCGGAGACCATGTACTCGCTGAAGCCCGGGACGGAGGTCATCGACCGCTTCATCCCCTCGAGCCGTCGCTACGGGGAGGTACGGGACCCGGACGCGGATTACCCCCACGTCTACCCCGGCGAGGACCTGGGGGCCTTCAACTTCTTCGAGGCGGCCTCCATCCGGAAGATCGGCAATAAATACGTGTGGGTGTACAGCGGCTACTCGGGACCGGACTACGGCCTGAGCAGCACCAACTCCGCCCTGCGCTACGCCTACGGCGACTCGCCGCTCGGCCCCTGGAAAAGCGGCGGCGTGCTCGTCGACTCGCGGGCGGTGGTACCCGACGCGGACGGCAGCAGTCTGCGGACGACCTATGCCGGCCACAACACCCACGGCAGCATCGAGAAGATCAACGACCAGTGGTACGCCTTCTACCACCGCGCGCCACGGGGCTTCGGCAACGCCCGGCAACCTATGGTCGCTCCCGTGACCGTGAGCTGGGACGAGGTTCCCGTCTCCGAAGGTGGCAAGGTCATCATCCGCGCCTACGATCCCTACGCGGCCGACAGTACCTGGACGGCCGCCGACAGTCAGGGCAATACCTACACCGGTGCCGAGGTGACCTCGGAGGGCTTCCAGATCTACGGCCTGGACCCCTACCGCTACTACTCGGCGGGCTACGCCTGCTACCTTTCCGACCTCGGCATCCAGCAAGATTCCTGGGACATTTGGGACAACAGCATGCCGATCACGGGCGTGACGGACAGCACGGTCATCGGCTATAAGTACTTTGGTTTCGGTGGGCTCGATGAGGCGAAGAAGGGCCTCACCCCCTTCGCCGGAACCGCCCCCGGCAACGAAACCTACCTGGATCTTTTCCTTACCCCCACCACTGACGCGGCCTTCGAGGTACAGGTCTGGCTGGACGGCCCCACCACCGGTGCCCCCTGGAATGGCCAGCAGATCGGCACGATCAGCGTCCCCGCCGGAGTCGATTCAGAAGCGGCCCGCTTCTCGGTCGACGTATCCGATGCCGTGGATACCCTCGACGGCAAGCACGCCCTCTTCCTGATCGCTGACGGTGGCGGTAGCGATACTACTAAGTTGTTTGACCTGCTAGGGCTGGGCTTTAGTTCCGCCGAAAAACAGATTGAGCGTCCGGTTCCGCCGACGATCAGCATCACCGTGAACGGGCAGGCGATCGACCTGCCGCCCTACCCCGTCCGCTCTACGGATGAGAATGGGTTGGTGAATCTGGACCTTTATGAGGCTACTTATACCCCTGAATCCGGTAAGGCCACCTTGGACGCGTCCTCGGGCGACCCTGCGGTGCAGGTGGAGGTCACGCAGCCGGATGGGACTACTGGTGTGGGGATGGTGCGCTTTGATTATGGGGGCGTGGTGAAGCGGTATCGGGTGGTGCCGGTGGTGGAGTAGGTTTTCCCAGGACTCAGCGCGGTGGGTTCATCCTTTAGCACCCGCATGATAGGTTTCTCACAGATCGCCTACGGCGACACAGATCTCGCTGCGCTCCCACGCAGATTAGCTTCGCTGCTGCCTTCGGCGGTTCTCCCGCAGGATATTTGGATTCCTCTAATTATTGGCGGGCCGGTGGCCCACCCGCGCACCACTGCCCGCCTCTGTGGCACCTCTGTGAAACCCTCCGTGTAGCGAAGCCTCTGTGGTTAACCCTTTACTGCCCGCTTGACAGGTTTCTCACAGATCGCCTGCGGCGACACAGATCTCGCTGCACTCCCGCACAGATTAGCACAGATTTTCCAGCAGGACATTTAGATTCCTCTGATTATCGGCAGGCCGCCGGCCCACCCCCGCATCGCACCGCCCAGCTCTGTGGTACCTCTGTGAAGCTCTCCGTGTAGCGAAGCCTTTGTGGTCAACCCATTACCGCCCCCGTGACAGGTTTCTCACAGATCGCCTGCGGCGACACAGATCTCGCTGCACTCCCGCACAGATTAGCACAGATTTCCCGCAGGACATTTAGATTCCTCTGATTATCGGCAGGCCGCCGGCCCACCCCCGCATCGCACCGCCCAGCTCTGTGGTACCTCTGTGAAGCTCTCCGTGTAGCGAAGCCTTTGTGGTCAACCCATTACCGCCCCCGTGACAGGTTTCTCACAGATCGCCTGCGGCGACACAGATCTCGCTGCGCTCCCGCACAGATTAGCACAGATTTCCCAGCAGGACATCTGGATTCCTCTGATTATCGGCGGGCCGCTGGCCCACCCGCGCATCGCACCGCCCGCCTCTGTGGCACCTCTGTGAAGCGAAGCCTCTGTGATTAACCCTAAGTCGCGCAACGACGACATTGACCATAGAACTGCGCTCTGCTGATCGCGGGGCAGGTTTTATCTACCCTAGCAGCCAGCGGGTCATATAAAGGGTGATCAGGAAGCAAATGCCGATCACGCTGAGGTTGGCGAGTGCACGGATGAGCCAGCGCTGGTTGGCGTGATTTTGTCTGAATAGCTTGCTGGCCAGGGTCGCGAGTCCCATTAGCAGGAACCAGCCCGTG
This sequence comes from Lewinella sp. IMCC34183, assembly GCF_003390915.1. Lineage (GTDB taxonomy): Bacteria > Bacteroidota > Bacteroidia > Chitinophagales > Saprospiraceae > Neolewinella. The sequence continues at coordinate 544,145 of NZ_QMEM01000002.1, forward strand.
AAGAAGAAGGAGGTGAAGCCGCGGAAGAGGACCGTGACCGCGTCGTGGATCAGCCCGCAGCACACGAAGGTCAGTACCAGGGCTACGGCCACCGGCAGGAATCGCTTGAGCGGCTTGAAGACAAAGCGGCCGAGGGAGTAGCCGAAGATGGGGTTCCAGTAGGTCCAGAAGTGCGCGAAACTGGGGGCGCCCAGGGAGCGGTGGAGGTTGTTTCGAAGCGATCCCGCTTGCCCCATGGCTACGCCGTTCTTTCGTTGGATGTAGTCTCGGAGGGTCATCGTACTCGGGGAAGTTTTGGGGGTAAGGTAGCTGGTAGTGGGGTCACCATCAGAAAACGACATTTTGCGCGGACGCCTTGCACGCTGGTTCGCATTCGCATAGATCAGCTTGCCTACCTGTCGCCGTTGACGCCTCCCCGATATAGGTAAGGCAGAGAGGCGCGTGTGGAAAGGATAGTCCAGGAAGCACTACTCCCTCCTGAACACACAAGGCACCGAGCTGTAAATCAAGGGCGTACCCCGTTTTCCACACCCCCTAACAGGCTGTGGAAAACCTGCGGGTGGCGGACTATGCAGGTGGCGCGCCGGTCCCTGTCCGAAGGCTGTTTCCCTCAGGGGGCACCCATCACTGACCTTGCAGCTTCCCTCCGCCGTATTCCATGGTCGGTCTGATCCTGCAGGATTTCTTCCTCCTGATCGTAGTAGTTGATCGACGGCAGTTCCCGCATCGGGATGTCGTGCAATTTATCTGTAATACTACCAGGTTAGCTCTCCCACTCCCGCGGGCATGCAGATCGGATGACAGCAGGAATGCAATCCGTTACGGAATGGACGCGCTACCGACGTCGACTCACAGAGATAGGTTTGGCACCCGGGTCGGGCAAGAGATCAGTCGAACTTCCGGCCGAAAACCTCGAGGGTAAGTTGTCCGAGTTCGGCCAGCAGGACCTCGTCCGCCCGGTGGTAGAGGTCACCGAGGTGGTCATTGATTTGTTTGCCGACGGGACAGTCCGGATTCGGATCGTTAGTCCGACCGAGCACCGGACGTTCACTGACGATCCGATATACGTCCGACAAGTAGATCTGCACCGCGGGCTTCCCCAGGGCGTAGCCTCCTCCCCTACCCTCCTTGCTGCTTACCAGACCATGGTCACCCAGATTCTTGAGTTCCTTACGTACCACCGCCGGGTTGACGTTCACGCTGCCAGCCATGTAGTCGGACGACAGCAACTCCCCCTCCTTCACGTGCAGTAGGGTCAGCAGATGTAGCGCTGTGGCGAAGCGTCCATTGGGCATGCTGGATGAGAATTCTTGGTTGGAGAGGACATGAGGGAACGGGGCGGTGGACCGGGGCAGCTAAACTCGGCGTAATACGCAAACCGGATCAACTAATTACTGTAACAAAGGTTATTACAGAATAGTTCCCGGACGTCCGTGCCCCTTGGCCCGGGCCGATGGCGGTGGACAGTTACTGCCCTCCGACGAAAGTCTTTCAACGCCCATTACTGGACCCTGCCGCCCCCGCGGCGGGATACGTCCACAAAATCCTAAAGCATGGCTTCCACCATCGCCAACATCTTTGCCCTGCGGTGTCCTACCTGCCACCACGGGGAGCTATTTCCCACCGGCTCGCTCTCCTTTGATCGTCCGTTCGAGCAATACAAGCACTGTCCGGCCTGTGGCCAGAATTACTTCCCCGAACCGGGCTTCTACTACGGGTCGATGTTCATCTCCTACATCGGCTCGGGATTTGCCTGTCTGGGGATCGTGATGTTCCTGCGGTGGGTACTGGGTTGGTCGATGGTCGCCTCGTTTGCCACCCTCCTCGCGATTGTTGCGATCTGCTTTGTCTGGTGGTTCCGGTTCGCCCGTTCGATCTGGATTCATATGGTTTGCCGGTACAAGCCCGAAGTGGCTGCTGCCGTCGAAGCGGGTACGCTGCAGGTAGCTCCTCCCGGGACGTCCAATCGGAGCTAGCGGCTGCGGCTTGAGCGGGAGGCTACCCAGCCCACACTGTTTACGTTGGTAGTTTGGGCCCAACCAATTTATGCGCGGCAGAAGCATCACTTTCCGGGCTGGTGGTTTGTTGCGAGTATCTGCCGGCTATAGCTAATATTCAGCCGGCGCTATACCTGCACGGTGCCAGTGGTAGCGTTGTCAGTTAAAGGACTTTCTAAAGTCCAGAGGAGTAGTGTTGGTCACTTTCTTGAATAACTTACTGAAGGACTGCGGATGCTCGAAACCCAAATCGTAAGCAATCTCACTGATGGATTGATTGGAGATCGATAGCTTCCGCTTGGCCTCGCTGATCAACTTATCGTGAATGTGTTGCTGTGTGCTTTTACCCGTTAGCGATTTCAGCACGGTACTCAGGTAATTCGGGGAGATATTCAGCGATTCGGAGATGACTTGCACGGAAGGAAGACCTTTGTTGACCGTCCCTTCGCCCTTAAAGTAGTTGTTCAGCGTATTCTCCAGCGCCTCCAAGATTCTATGGTTGACAATTTTACGGGTGACGAATTGCCGCTGGTAAAACCGTTCGGCGTAGTTCAGCAAGGTCTCAATCTGGGAGACGATGATGCTTTGGCTGAATCTGTCAATATTATTATGGCATTCCTGTCGAATGTTTTCAATGAGGCCGTTGATCACCCTTTCCTCTTTATCCGAGAGGAATAGCGCTTCGTTTACGGCGTAGTTGAAAAATTCGTACCGCTGTATCGCCTTGGATAAGGCAGTCTTCCAGAAGAAATCCGGATGGACGAGCAGCAACCAGCCCTGCTGCTTGATAAGCTCGTCCCTGGAATGCTCGATTCTGAAGACCTGATTGGGCGCGATGAAGTACATCAGGCCTTCATCGAAGTCGTATTCGCTCTGCCCGTAACCGAACTTGCCGTTGAAGTCCCGTTTCAGGGATATAGAGTAGTAGTCCAGCACCATATTGATCGGTTCGCTGTAGTGCTTGATATCCTGAACGTCGACCACACTGATCAAAGGATGTTCCGGTGGCGGCAGACTTCTGGAGCGGTGGAATTCGCTGATCTTCCTGTAATGATTGATAGTTTGCTTTGCCATTATTCGCCGGTTTAACTTATGAGCCAGTTGCGAAATTTCCCCTGTAGCACACCTAACAGAAGTACCATTAGAGGAACCAAAATAATCGTTGAGATCAGCGTCCTAAGCAGCTGATCGAGCCCCGAGAGATAAGGACCTAGCAGGAAGGAGATGATATTCAGCAAAGGATAAATACAGGTCCAGCTCAACACCATCATCTTCCACTTCTTTGGAGTCTTTTCCTGCATAACTTTCTTGGTTTTACGGCCGGAGTGCTTCCGCGAATTCAATCGTATTACCGAAGGGATCGCTGATGAACGCTACCCGCTTTCCGATGACGGGCACCTCAAAGCTTCTGTCGATTTTGATGTTCCGAAGCTTCAAGGCAGCCATGGTTTCCTCCAGGTTGGCCACGCTGAAACAGACGTGATCGTAGCCCTCGTTCACTTTTGAAGATGATACCTCACTGCCTGTGACCCCCAGCACTTCCAGGAGGAAGTCATTATCACCGGGGGGCGCAATCAATGCTAATTGCATTTCTCCGGCGGTAAATGCTTTGACCATCCTGAAGTCCAGCTTATCCTGGTACCAGGCGATAAGGCCTTCAAAATGGGTTGTCCGTATGGCCACGTGCCACCCCTTGACATCTTGGAACACGCTGCTTTCATCGCGTTCGGGATAGTCTAGGGTTGAAATTAAATTGTTCATGGTTTAGGTTTTTGGGGTTTGTGGCAAGCTTTGGCAGAGTCCGTCGTGTAATATTTCAGTCTTGCCCTTCTTAGATCACGCCCGTTCTTATCGCAGTCTTTGCCAGGGGTGTTCTTGGGCTGATTGAGGCGCTGGTCGCTGCCACATCGACGCTGCCATAAAATCACAGGAGCAAAATTAGGATCGCCAGCAAAGGCGGGGGTAGCCGTATCTACGCATGACGTATCCGATTCTATTTAGCGGCCGCCCTTTGCAGTTAATTCCACTCCTCTCCCAGCCCGATAAAGAGGTTACGGGCAGTAGCTGGGTCAGTCCTACCAAAAGGCTTGCAGACGTTCTTCTATCGCCTTTTTCTCTCAGGGCCGTGATTTCACCTTTTCAGCATCGGTGTCCAAGAGCCAGTTAGATCACGGGAACGCTACTTCACCCACAAAGCCTAGATGTGAGTAGGTAGGTCACCTATCGTACCTCACCAACCTTGCCTGGCACAGCCACGGGTTGACCAGTGAAACTTCCAGGGAGTCAGCTGCATATCCAACCCGAACCTGACCCTGCCCGGCCAGCGCAACGGATTGTCACTCACGTTTACGGCTGGCCGGCAATCGGCAAGGCTTCAACTAGATATTACGTTTCCTCAACTATTTAATGAAGGGTAAAGAACATCCTTACTGATTCGATAATTATTCGGGGCACAGGCTTTTCCAGCAACCCGAAATCTCTACTCTACCAACTAAAACCGAGCCGATCATGCCCCTTATCAGAATTGACCTCAACGAAGGCAGAACCGATGAAGAACTCAAAGCCATCATGGACACCGTCCAGGACTGTTCCGTGGAAACCTTAGGCGTACCCGAGCGGGACCGCTACCAAATCGTCACCGAGCACAAACCGGGACGAATGATTCTCCTCGATACGGGGTTGGGCTTCGAGCGCAGCGACAAAGCCATCGTGATCCAGGTATTCACGAGTCCCCGGGCGACCATCAACAAGACGAAATTCTACGAAATGCTGTCCCAAAAACTGGAGGCAAACTGTGGTCTGGCCCGAAAGGATCTGCTGGTGTCGGTAATGACCAATACCGATGTGGACTGGAGCTTTGGCTTTGGTGAGACGCAGTACCTTTCTGGGCAACTGCCTAAGGATGAGGAATCTTGATAAATAATCAATATGCATTTTGATGCTCTTGGAAACCTGCGGTTTCCAAGAGCATCAGTCTTTATAGCCATCACAGGACTGATCAAGTTACCCCTTAGACTTTCAGGAGAAAGAAAGGTCCATTCTCGTTTCTATAGCGCCTAAAACTCTCCTTTTACTGAACTATGGTATAGGGGAGAGTCCAACCTCTACGGGTGGTATCCGCTATGGACGATCCGAAATTACCTCTCTACCCGTTTAAGCCCACTCACTACTCCGTTCCGGACCAAGGTACCGTATTCGTCATCCGGCAGCGAATCGAAATGCTCCATTGCCCGGGTGTAATTCAGACGGGCCCGTTCCCGATCGCCCAGGTCTTCGTAACCTTTGCCCACGTTCAGGTACAGCGAGGGCAGTACGCTGCGCGTAGCATCCCCTTTTATCCTTAGGGCATGGTTCAGGGCCGTGGTGTCCCAGTGGAGTTTATCTTCGATCGTCGCCTGATTCCGGGCCACGTAATGGGCGGCCGTGAATTTTTCGAGATCGGTCCGGGCCATAGCCCATGCTTCCCGCAACAGCGCCGCTGCCTGTTGCTTCTCCCCCACTCCTTCCAGCTCCATGCCCTGGGCGCAGCGCTTTACGACTTCGTTTTCCGGGTCAAATTGCATGAGTTTCCTGGTTCTACGTATCGGTCACTAATTAGGCCAGCCACCCTACCGAGTCACGTAAGTGCTTTCCTTAACTGTACAATCTCAAAGAGTCACCCAGCATAAGCGTATATCCCCAATTCCGCCCGGTTATGCCTGGTGGCGTTAGGGACAATATTTGCCTAAGATTTTATCGATCCGTGCTTTGTTATACTGCTGCAACAAGACCGGATAACCGTTCAGTAGTACGTTCAGCACTATTCCCAGGAGGAGGAATACCCCGTTTGTGTACTTGACATACACAAGTGTCAATATAAGTTGCGCACTTACTAACCCGATCAAATGGCCTAGTTCCGCGTCCGTCATCTTTTTCCTTAGTTCCCGTACTTCCCGACAGTTTCCCCCATTAACTGCTAGCGACGTATTGATTTTTCCATACACCGTCTTGGTAACAATTTCCTTGAACAGATGCACCCCCAAGTAGGTATTCAGTTCATCACTCTTGATCAGTCGCAAGTTGGAAAGTGAAGCGGCGGAAAGGTTCGTTATATGTAGATAGCGGGTGACTATAGCTCCTATCGCCCAGGAACTGAAGATGATCGAGGCTAGGTGGATTAGAGAATTCATTTTTTGTTACTGACTACGGCCGTCACGGTACTTTTGACCAATCGCCCAGGTCTCCCATGTTGGCTTGACCAAAACTACTTCCGATAGAGAATGCCGTGGCATACTTTATGCAATACTCCCTCTGGATCCGCGAGGGCGGCCGTAACTGTATTTTTTTGCCCACGGCTCCCGGCCTTCTACAAGGGCTTGACCTAAACCTGCTCCCGCTATAAAATATCTTGACACATTTTCTTCAATACTCCCTAGACAACCCCACACCCCGCTTTTTGAGTAACCCTATGTTCTTCTATTGACTGAATGAGGAATTGAGAGAAAGAATTAGTAAGATCATATCCAGTCAGTGCTTCTCCAAAAAGAAATTGACCCTGAGTATTGATTTCAAGCCATACCAGGTCGCCATCACTATTGTATTTTAAATCCATGATACCCATTCTTAAGTCTAATTTGCACAATATTTGATAAAGCTTTCGCTCCCATTCATCTTCTAATCTATATTCCTTGAATGGAACCGACAAATCCCTACGCCAATCCAACCTATTCGCTTCTATAAGTATCGGGTGAATGTTTCTACCAAAGCAATTTACTCTTAAGTGGGTATTGCCATCAATGACCTCTTGATACATAGCCGGACAAAGTAAAATTGCTTCTTCTGCCGCCCTTAGATCAGTCGACGATAGCTTTAGTGTAACAAGTGGGCGTAGGCTTGTCCCAAGTAGCTTTTTAACTATGACCTCCCCGCCCAACTTATCACAAAATTCAATTACAGCATTGAAATCCTGAGAGATAAGGGTTTTCGGTACGCGAAATCCCACATCCTTAGCAACGTTGAGGTGATAAAGTTTATTACCGCCGTACAAATCAGTATGCGGCTTATTGACCCATACGCCTTTAAACTTGTCTAATATTATACCTAGTAGAGATGACTTCCACTCATTTGTAACTATCTCCTTGCTTATATCGTCGTTCACCCGATCAGTTTCCAACTGAGGTTGATTAACCCTTCTCCACCATATCAAATCTAACTCTTCGACATTAAACCATTCACCTTCGTATGACCTTAATAAGGCCTTATTGTCGCAATCATTCCTCCAAATAATACCTCCGTGAGTCACCGTAGCATTAGTAGCAACAAAATGACACTTCACTCCGTGGACCTTCCGGAGATTATCCATAATGGCATAAGCATGGATATCCAGCTCTAACGAAAAAATCGCTATCGTAAACATGGCATAAGCGAATGCAGTGCAGTACCCGACTGTTTGAGTATACAGCTAGAAATAACACCGTGTGAAAACTTGAATCTTAATCGATGAGATCCTAATTACAAAGAAGTCCAGACAGTATAACTGCCTGGACTTCTGATTAACATTAGTCCTGATCGCAGTCGTTCGAAGGAGATCCGGATTCGCAGCAGGTTCCAGAATTCGCAAGAATGTCATTTGCGATCTCTTTGCCTACAATGCCTTTCATTCCTACTCTTTCAATGAGCATTGACTCCCACTTTCTTAGGTCCTCCGGGTCTTCCAGAACGGTAAACATTTGTGGTTGAAAGTGAAATACTACTGGAGTAGTGTACTTAGAATGAAATTTGCTCGACGCAACAGCCTCCGCATTGAATTGCATTTCGCGTTCTCTCTTTTTTGAATACTCGCTCATAGCTGAATGGGTTGAAGTGAACGCTCTGGTGCTTGCACACCTGACGGCCACCTAGGTGATGAATTAAATTTTCCTACGAACAGAATCATATTATACTTAAAGCGCGTAAATGATTATCTATTCGTAAACTGTCTTACCTAATTTACAGCATAGCGGATTTAAAGTCAAGTAAAAGAATGCGAAAGTTAAAATTTCACTATATATAGGTATGCTTCCGCTTTAAATGTAATATTGAACAAAAAAACATATAACAAGTTAAAAGCGCGTATACCTGCAATGTACAGTTGGATTTGCCTAAATTGAGATAACCATCCCACACAGCCGCCGCCGTTCACCCTAGCACCTTTCGGTTTAGGGTCACAGCGGTCAGAAATGCCAACCTGGCCGGTACGCGTTTTGGGGGTGGGCTCACCCCCCCTACCTCCACTTAATCCCACACCCAGCACTAGGGTACTGCTTCTCCGGACTGGGCTCCCCCTTCAGCATGGCGTCGATGGCGTGGCGCAGGTCTTCGCCGGTGACGGGCTTACCGGAGCGCGGACGGCTCTCGTCCAGGCGGCCGCGGTAGTACAGCTTGCCCTGCCCGTCGAAGAGGTAGAGGTCGGGGGTGCAGGCGGCGTCGTAGGCCTTGGCGGCGGACTGCTCCTCGTCGTAGAGGTAGGGGAAGGTGAAGAAGTTGTTGAGGGCGAAAGCCTCCATGTTGTCGGGACTGTCGACGGGGTACTTCTCTACGTCGTTGCTGCTGATGGCCACGGCACCGACGCCCCTGGGCTCGTAGTCGTTGGCTACGTCCACCAGCTCCTCGATGGTGTGGAGCACGTAAGGACAGTGGTTGCAGATGAAGTACACCAAGGTTCCCTTCTCCCCCTTGACGTCGTCGTAGGTGAGCTTGGCACCGGACATGGTGTCGACGAGCTTGAAGTCGGGGGCCGGGGTGCCGATAACGACCATGGTGGATTCTGTGAGGGCCATGCGGGTTGCGGGTTGCGGGTTGCGGGTTGCGGGTTGCGGGTTGCGGGTTGCACATTATAAGGCACTTTGCGCTGCCGGGGTTGACTTAATCCCCTCCTTTCGACTACCACGGGGGAGCGGGTACATTCTTTCCACCAGCATTGTGCCCGATGCAGGTGCTCCCCCACCCGCGGTCGAACGGGCTTTCCCGTATCCGGCTCAGCTGTTTACCGTAGCTGCTTGATGATTTGAGCAATTTCCCTGCGCGAGCCGAAGCACTTCCTTCACCCGACAATCGGGTCCCCGCAGCTGACCAGGAGGTAGGCGTGCTGTCCCCGCCGGCAGATCCGGAGGAGAAAGTGCGTGCGCGAGAGAATTACGCGATGGGCAGAAACGTTAATGGAGGGCTATCCTACTGGCTCCTGGTCCGCTGAGATTTCGGGAACGCATACAGGGGCAGGGGGCTTGACGCCCCGGGATGGTGGACTTAACTAAGTTGGAATATTCCTCTTCTCGACTCTCATGAAAACACCTGTACCCACCCAACTGGCCCGGGCTACGTTTGCGCTGCTCTGTCTGCTCGCCATTCACGCCACCAGCTTTGCCCAGACGCCCGGTCTGATTTACCGACCCGCCAGCAGCGGCGGCAACCTGGTCCTCGACCCGAATGGCGACGGCTACGTGTCCGCCCCGCGGGTACCGGCGGGTTTTGCTACCACCCGCGACGAAGGTGCCGGCTTCAGTGAGATTCCGTACCGCCAATTCCCCGCCCTGGAAACCGAAGTGCTCGGCGACCTCAATACCGGTCGGTCGGGCGGACATACGGACCTGGCCTTCCCGGTCAGCTACGATGGTTCCACCGGTTCACCGATTGCCGCCTACTTCAACGGTACCCATCTCCTGTTCCGCGTAAGGCTGGGGGGTGCCTCCACGGCCTCCAAAGGCTACAGCGTGGTCATCGATACGGACGGGGCGTTTGCTTCTACCAGCACGGCACAGCCCGACGGGACGACCAACCCCGGCTTCGAATTTGAAGTGACGTTCGCCTCCAATTTCGACGTGAGTATCTACGATCACCGGAATTCCCCCACCACCAAGATCTTTACCGGCTCGGTCGATCAGTTCTCGCAGCGATCCATTGCCGCCTCCACGGACGGCGGGGATGCCGACTACTTCTACGACTTTTACGTGCCCCTGTCCGGCTTCGGCGGGGCGATCACCGCCGCTACCCCCCCCTGCGTTTATCCGGCCTGACCGTCACCAGTGGGCAGTCCGGATTGGATGGCACGGTTTCCGATGTGGGGGGCGTAAATTTTGCCGCTTACGGCTTTGATCCCTGGAAGGCCTGGACCACGGTGATCAACACCTTTCCGCCCACCAGCCTGAACCAGCTTCAGGCCGGAAACTTCGCGCCGATCCAGGCTACCGCACCGGTCATCAGCGGCCCGGTGTACGCCGGCAGTACCACGGTCTCCGGCACCTCGGTGGAGGCGGCCGGATCTGCGGTCACGGTGTTCAGAAACGGGATACAGATCGGTACGGCTACCGTACAGGCCAACGGAACCTGGTCGCTGACGGGCATCGCCGCCAGCCTGCTTAAAGCCGCCGATAAACTTACCGCCACCGTTGCGGCTACCAGCAAGTCAGCCTCCGGCCTGTCGAACGAGGTCACGGTTACCGCGCCTGCCGTCTGTAGAGCGACGCCTACCGCTACCCTGACCGGCAGTACTACTACCTCGGGCAACCGGTATATGACGGGTACGACCGGCTACATCGGCAAGCAAAAAATCACCATCTATACGGGTACCGTCGTAAGTGGTGTGCACACGTATACTTTCGAAGGGTCATACATTTTCACGTCCACTACCGGGGCAACTGGGTTGCCGACTACTCCGGGAGGGATGACCAATGTAACGGGAACCGTTACCCTGAATAAGGCCACCAACTACGTAGTAACGGTAACTCCACTGGATGCTGCTAACAATCCCAGCGGTTGCGAATCCGTACGGTCGAATCAACTCTGCTACAGCAATGGAAACTCCGCGCCCATCAATTCGAATACCCCAACGATCACCAGAGCTACCGGAACCAGCGGCCTGGTATATACCACGCTTTCCGATTTGCCGGCTCAATTGGCATCCGTTTCCGGTACGATTCCGTCGGCCGGTACGGGGGTGAGCGTTATTTTATTCGTAAACGGTAATCAGACCACTTATAGATCGAGCACCTTTACTCAGACCGGCACGGCTCCCGTCGTAAACAACTGGACAATAGACATTTCCGGCTTGACGCTGTCACCCAACGACAACCTAAACGTAAGGGCGGAGGCTGCATCGTGTAACACGGGTGGATTGTTCCTGTCTGCCCCGTCAAACATCGCCACCGTTAAGGAAACCACCGCCACACCGGTCATCAACGAAGGTCCTTACTGCGGCAACATCAAAACGCTGTCCGGAACGGCCGAGCCAGGAAGCGTGGTAACGATCTTTACCAACAATGTGACCACCAACCTTTCCGCTACCGCTTCCTCCGCGGGGGTATGGACGGTAGACGTGTCTTCGCTGAACGGCGGTACCGGTATCGCTCCCGGAACCCCGGTGACTGCCCGGGCTAAATCCGTCAATAAAGCGACCAGCCTGACGTCCACGTCGGTAAGTGCGACCGCTGCAGCTCCGGTTCCCGGCGGAGCGACCTTTACCATCGATCCGGTCACGGAGCCGGAAAACAACGATCAGCTGGTCACCCTAACCGGTACGGCCCCGGCCAGTGACGGCACTACGACGTACCGGGTGACCGTAGACATAAACGGAACGGTGTTCCCGCCTGTCACCACCACGGCATCCGGTACCTGGGAGCTGAGTGGCATCAGCCCGCTGGAGGTCTATGCGGGTGCCGTGGTAACGGCCACCTTCAGTACCGGTAGCGGCTGTCCGAGCGCCCCCATCACTTCCGTGGTGCAGTGCCGGACGCCCTCCGGAGCGTTCACCACTACCCTGAGCAGCGCTTCCGTTTGCTACAACAGCAGCGTGACCATCACCCTTTCCGGCTCCGAACGCGGGGTATCCTACCGCATTACGGACAACGGCGTTCCTACGGGGGCTTCCGTGATCGGAACGGGCGCATCGATTACCCTGACCAGCGGTTTGTTGACGGCTTCGACCACTACCCTGTCCGTCCGGGCCACCAACGTAGGCAGCAGCGGGTGTGTTACGCCGGGCATTGGCGGCAACAAGAGCGTCACGGTGTCCGCGGCGCCTAACCAACCTACGTCCCTGGTGGCCAGTACCGCCTCCGGCTGCTCCCAGGTGACCACCAACCTGACCCTCAACGGCCCCACGGTCGGTTACACCTACCAGCTGATCAATAAGAATACCAAGGTGTTGATCGGAACCGAGGTGACCGCCAACAGTACCGCAGCGCTCACCCTGGCTACCGGACTGAAAGTGACCGCTACCACTACCTACGGGGTGCTGATCAAAACGAGCGGTGGCAGCTGCTCGTCCGAGAGTACGGTTTCCGCTACCGTTACGGTCACCGAAGGCCCGTCGTTGAATCGGGCGGTCACCATTGACAAACCGGCTCCCTGCTCCGGCGAGACGGTGACGATCAGCGTGGCCACCCAGGCCAACGGCGGCTACACCTACACCATCCGCAACGAAAACGGCGTGGCTATCGGATCGAGCTTTACGGGAACGGGAGGAATAGTATCCAGGACCACCCCTTACGGCATAACCGCTGCGACGGCCCCCAACGACCGCACCTTCTACGTGGAAGTAAGCGGTGGGTGCTTTGCCAGCCCGACCCGGCTCGAAAATACGGTGTCCGCCGCCGCCGCTACGGCTGCACCGGCCGCCAATGCCGGAGCCGCGCAATCGGTTTGCGGGCCGGTCAGGCTCGATGCCAACTACGCGTCTCCGGGCGTGGGCACCTGGTCCGTCGTGGGCGGCACCCCGGGCGGCGCTTCCTTTTCGGACACCAACGACCCCAAAGCCACGCTGACCGGTCTGCCATCGGGAACCTACACGCTTACCTGGACCATCACCAATTCCTGCGGCGGCGCCAATACGACCTCATCGAGCGATGTGCAGATCACGGTCAACTGCGCCGCGGAGTACCTCGTGGCGGCTCCCAAGTACGCGAATCAGTACCAGGGCGGCGACGTCCTGGCTTCCGCATCGGACGTGGATGGCGGCATCCAATCGGCAAGCCTGCTGTCCGGCACCCTGCCTGCGTGGGCCGAAATCCTTCCGGGCGGCAACGTTGCGGTCAGGTCGGGCATGACGCCCGTACCGGGTACGTACAGCTTTACGATGCGGACAACGGATAACTTCAGTATCACTACGGATTCGCCCCTGTCCTTCACCGTCTACGGCGAAACGCCGGCAGCCCTGGTAGTGCTCCCGGTAGAACTGCTGTACTTCACGGCAGTACCGGAACGGACCAGCGTAACCCTGCGGTGGCGGACGGCTTCCGAAGCCAACAACGACCGCTTCATCGTGGAGCGCAGCGCCGACGGCCACCCATTCACGGCCATTGGCACCGTGAGGGGGCAGGGCAACAGCCAGGTAGCCGTTGACTACAGCTTCGTTGATGCGTCGCCCATCACGGGCACCACCTACTACCGCCTGCGCCAGATCGACCTTGACGGGACGGAATCGTTCAGCCAGGTCGTTGCCGTCGCCGCAGCGGGTGCCGCAACTACCCTGCAACTACAAACCTACCCTAACCCGTTCACCACGACGATCGCCGTGGCGGTAACGGCGCCGGGCGCCAAGAGCGCCCGCTTGCAGCTCGTGGACCTGCAGGGCCGGGTTGTGCTGGCTAGATCGGTAGTGCTGAATAAAGGCCTTAACCAGGTGGAGGTGGACGTGCAGCAGCTGGCTAGTGGGATGTATATGCTGCAATTGACCGGTGAGGGTGTCTCTGCGAAGGCCAAGGTTATTAAGTCGAATTGATTGATACAACCTATTCCATGAGCGGCACGCTATGGTTTTGTCGGAATAGGTAGCGTGCTGATGCGGTGGAGGCGGGGCGCGGGTGCCGGGGAAAACACGCACAGCAAATCTTGCCCCCGGTGGCAGCAGGGGAAGACAAAACGGTGCAACTTGTCCCCTGTCGCCAATCAAGGGGACATTTTTTGAATTTTTGGTACACGTTTTTGCGTCGTGGGATTAGCTCGTTCGTATCTCATGCAACCGACAAGTCCTATTTGCGCTGGCAGATCAGCCAAGGAATGGACCACCTCGCCACCGACTGGCTTAAGCGGCCTGAGCGCTAACGGGAAGCAACCGTCAGTCGGCCCATCGCGACGATGAACCTTCAGCATAGCCAGTTTAATGCGGGCATCGTGAGCGCAGCCAGCTATAATCCACACACATTGGATAGAACGTGTTGAAAATTCACCGATTCTTCAACACGAAAGCATGCCTATCGGCCGGCTGGAGTAGCGCAGGTTACCCATCCACTATCTGAAGCGGCTACCGGAACAACTGGCCGTGCGGGCAATGGTCCCGGTGTTTTGCGGCGATACGAGAACAGGGACAACATCCCGTGTGAGCGTAAGACGAATTTTGGTAGAGAATGGATGGCAAACTAATCAGGGGGCGGCGGGGCGCAGGTACGGTGAAGTTATTACCAGTAATGCTCACCATTACGGGCACACTTCAAGGTCTACACCATTCCTACCAGCATCATATCAACAATTCTCTGAGAGATTGCAGGTGGATAAACAGTAACCTGATTATAGGTGTCTATATCAAATCCGAGCGTCTCTGCTTTTCTTTCTACTTCGTTGCGCAGAACTCCTGTGTTACTGAAGGTTCGCTCCGCTATTTCTCCTCGCTTGAGACTTTTTCCGGCAAGGGGGCTACCTAAGTGGCGAAAGATCATAAGCACCTCCCTGCCCCGAAGCTTTTTGCGCCGAGCCCAATCTGGAAATTTCTCCGCGGGGGTGAACAGGTCAATCCACTTGCTTAGCGTAGGCCGCCTGACACCGTACCATCGTGCAATTTGCTCTTTGGTCGATGCGAAGAGGATATCTATGCACTGGCCAAGTTTATTCGGACAGCAACACACGGCGAGGACAAGAAGGGCGAAGACAAGGAGTAAGAACATGGCATTGATTTTGAAATGGTGTGTCGCCACCAGGAGGCAGCGACACACCAAAGATTCACTTTTTAGGTTGAGGAGGTTTGTTGTCCCGGCCACCGCCGGATTTTTTTCCATCGTTTTTACTGGGCCAGTTTGGTGGGTTGCTGACCTTGGGTTGCTTGGGCTTAGCCATAACAAAGGGGGTTGGTTAAACAATGTCCGCAAGGTAGAGGCGACCGAAAATTGGCAAAAAATGCGTTTGCGATAGCACACGCCTTTTGCTCACAAAAGCTAAACATGGCGGCCTAACACTAGGCTTATAGGCCTGAAAATCAGGCAATAAAAAAATTTTGCGATTTTTTTATTCCGCGCCTCGTCAGGTGAATAGACTCACAAAGTAATGCTGTAAGGCCAGCGTGAAAATAGCGTTCACGCTTAACGAATTGAGGCTTGGTTGCTTCTCCTCTTTTCTTCAGTGGAGCAATTTCACAAGTAGAATTCCCAAAATTAGAAACGTCCTACTTAAAAATAAATTTGCTGAAGTCCCGGCTCAACTCTATGTTTGCTTTAGAAAGGAACTACTAGCTGAAAAATTGGAACACTTATTAGGCGACATCGCGGAGAAAATTAAGTACGGACCGCACTTCCCCACGTTGGAGAAAGGCGACGTCCACTACCTGAAAGGACAGCACTTCACCAACGACTACCTGCTGGGCTTGGTGGAGGATAGCTTTGTCGACAAAAGTGACGCTAAGGTCAAGAGGTCATTACTCCGTACGGGAGACGTCATTCTGGCAGCAAAGGGAACCCGCCACTTTGTGTGGGCCTATCGGCCCGATGCCGGTCCGTGCGTGGCCTCCAGTCTTTTCTACGTGATTCGGGTAGATGAGCAGCTCGTAGTGCCTAATTACTTTGCCCTATATATGAATCTTCCACCCCGCGTTCGCGCCATGCATGGCATCAGCAGAGGCGCTTCGGTACCAGTCATTCCAAAAGAGGAACTCATGAACCTTTCCATACAGCTACCGCCGTTGGCGGAGCAACATCAACTCGTCCGAATCTACGAACTGCAGCAACAGCGCCGGAACCTCCTGCGCCAACTCATCAATCTCCAGCAAAGCGTCGACGATGCCGTGCTCCAAGAACTCACCCAGTAACTCCAAGCCCCTATGAAACTGACCCAAGCCACCATCAACCAGCAGGTCTGGAAGGCGTGCGACACCTTCCGCGGCACCATTGATGCCACCCAGTATAAGGACTACATCCTCACGATGCTGTTCGTCAAGTACCTCAGCGACGTACTGAAGGACAAGGAAGCCGCCTACCATGAAAAGTACAACGGCGACGCCGCCCGCATCGCCCGGGCCATGAGCCTGGAGCGCTTCAAGATACCGGCTACGGCCACCTTTGACAACCTCAATGCGCGGCGCACCGAGTCGAACTTGGGAGAGCTGATCAATATTGCCCTGGAAGAAATCGAGGAGGCGAACCGCGACAAGCTCTCCGGAGTATTTCGCAACATCGACTTCGCCAGCGAGGCGAATCTAGGCCAAACCAAGGAGCGTAACCGCCGCTTGAAGAACCTGCTGAGTGACTTCGCCGGACTAGATCTGCGGCCCAGCAATCTCGCGGGCAACGACGTGATCGGCGATGCCTACGAATACCTGATCGCCAACTTCGCGAGCGACGCCGGCAAGAAGGCGGGGGAGTTCTATACGCCGAGTGAGGTATCTACTTTACTGGCCAAACTGGTGGAACCAGCAGAGGGTAACCGTATCTGCGACCCCACCTGCGGTTCCGGATCCCTACTCCTCAAGACGGCCCGGGAAGTGGGCAGCCGTAACGTGAGTCTCTACGGACAGGAAGCCAACGGCAGCACCTGGGCACTGGCCCGCATGAACATGTTCCTGCACGAGATGGACAATGCTACCATTGAATGGGGCGACACCATCAACAACCCCAAGCTCCTGGAGAGCGATGCGTTGATGCGCTTCGACGTAGTGGTGGCCAATCCACCCTTCAGCCTGGACAAGTGGGGGGCGGAGGAAGCCCCCAGTGACCGCCACAACCGCTTCCACCGGGGCATCCCCCCCAAGAGTAAGGGCGACTACGCCTTCATCACCCACATGATCGAAACCCTCAACGCCCACGGCCGGGCCGGGGTCGTGGTGCCCCACGGGGTACTCTTCCGCGGGGGATCGGAGGGTAAACTGCGCAAACAGCTGATCGAGGAGAACCTCCTGAGCGCCGTGATCGGGCTACCCGCCAACCTCTTCTACGGTACCGGCATCCCGGCCGCCATCCTGATCTTTGACAAGGCAAAGGGGGATGACACCAGCGTCATCTTTATCGACGCCAGTGCGGAGTTCGACAGCGGTAAGAATCAGAATAAGCTTGGAGCGGCGCACATCCAGGTGATCTATGACACTTACCGAGAGCGCATCACGCAGGATAAGTACAGCTACCTGGCCACCCGCGCGGAGATCAAGGAGAACGACTACAACCTTAACATCCCCCGCTACGTCGACACCTTCGAGGAAGAAGAGCGCATCGATATTGCGGGGACGCAGGTGCAGATTGACAAACTGAAAGCTGAGCTGGCAGACGTAGAAGCGGAAATGGCTGGCTACCTAGCAAAGCTTGGCTATGCGCAATATTCGTAGCTCTAACTTTAATCAAAAATAGAATACAAGCGAGCTTGCTCAAAATGCATCAATATGTATGGTAACCATCCCAAACCCTCAAAAGAGGAGATCATAGGGAACTCTTTCCCTGATCGCCTTTACACTGCTCAGCACGAAAAAGTCAAGTTTTATCGAGTTGTATTCAAGGACGGCGACACAACCACTTATCAAGCAAGTGCAAGAACGCAAGTTCAATTAACTCGCAAGGTTTCCGATGGAGAGTTTGAGGCTATTGAAATTGTTAAGCTGGTTGATGGAGAAATCCGGCAGCGGATTAAGTTGCCAAAGTTTACTTTGGAAAGGATTTGCGGTTTTTTAGAATTAATGCGCGGTGAGGGAATTGACACTCACCGCCATCGACGATCCATTCTTACGCAGGATGAAGCAGCGCTCGGCAAGGCCACAAGAGAGTCAGTAATTGAGACACTATCCGGCGAGGACGGAACATCAATTGTTGCGGAGTTGCTTGACAGAGGAGCACTACTCGAAAAAGACTTGATAAACACTGGGTACCGAAGACAACAGTTGGGTTGGTTTTCCCAAATGCTTTATGAGGGCCGCCTTGAAGAATATAAGGCGCTGGAAATGAATCGTCCTAAAACAAAAGATGAAATTGCTTGGCAACATTTCTTTTCAAATAACGAGTGGATCTTTGGTTACGGCTTAACATATCGTTTCAACACAATTCTTCAAAAGGAATTTGCTGCATCCGGAACGACTGCAGCCGGTAAAGATCAGGTAAATGCTGACTTTCTGACCGGAGACACCCGATTTACGTCGTTCGTAGAGCTAAAAAGACCGGATACACCTCTTTTTGGAACTGGTCTTAATCGGGCGCGCACATGGGCACTTTCCAAAGAACTTCAGGATGCAAAGAGTCAAATTTTGGAGCAAAAGGCATCGGGAATGATAAAAGCCGAGACTGAAAAAGAGCTTCTCGATTCAGAAGGAAATCTGATTCTTCAGAGAACCTTTGATCCCCGTATAATACTTGTTATCGGCTGCTGGGATCAAATTGAAGGTGACAACCTTTCCGTGAGGACTGCAAAGCAGAAAACCTTCGAACTCTATCGCCGTGATTCCCGAAACGTGGAGTTCATAACATTTGATGAGCTCTACGAGAGAGCATGCCATATTGTAGGGGATCCTACAACTGGAGCTAAAGTCTCACCGCCCCAAGTCCGACGAGCAAGTAAATGATTCGTAGTAGCGGTACCCATTAAATCCTACCCACTTTATGTTGACCAAGCAGACCATTGATTCATCAACTGACAAGAATGATGAATCACCACACCCTTACGAAGAAAGCAAAGGAAAGAAGACGGTTCGCCCCGGCTATAAGCATACTAAATCGGGATGGATACCCGAGGAATGGGAACTGCTACAGTTGAAAACTCTTGCACATTTCTACTCTGGAACAACCCCTTCAAGGAGTGAGCAGGCAAAATATTTTGATGGAGGCAAGTTCAATTGGGTCAAGACTACCGACCTCAACAACGGGATCCTTAATGATACCGAAGAAAAAGTGACTGACGTTGCATTGAAAGAAACGTCTCTGAAACTACTTCCAAAAGGCACCATTGTGGTAGCAATGTATGGAGGGTATCGGCAAATTGGCAGAACGGGAATGTTTGCATTTAAAGGATGCATCAATCAAGCTCTGACTGCGATAACGTGTGGTCCAAATCTTATTCCAAATTACTTGTTGCTCTATCTAAATGGAAATGTCCACATTTGGAAGCGATTTGCAGCCAGTAGTAGAAAGGACCCAAATATCACCAAGTCTGATATTTTTCAATTCCCTGTAGTCCTCCCTCCCCTCCAAGAGCAGCAGCGCATCGCCACCCTCCTCACCACCTGGGACCGCGCCATCACCACCACCCAGGCCCTCATCAAGCAACTGGAAGCCCGCAAGCGCGGACTGATGCAGCGGCTGCTTACGGGGGAGGTGCGGTTGCCTGGGTTTGAGAGAGAATGGAAGGAATACAGATTAGGTGATGTCACCAAGTCGTTTTCTAAAAGAAATAAAAATTTAATTGAAGCCAGAATTTATTCTGTGACCAATGATCGTGGATTTGTCTACCAAGCTGATCAGTTCAGTCATGAAGTAGCGGGAAGTGACCTCAAGGGGTACAAAATCATTCAAAGAGGTGAATTTGCATATAACCCAGCTAGAGTGAACGTCGGATCACTAGCTTATTTTACAGATGAAATAGGTGTAATCAGTTCACTTTACGTTTGCTTTAAAGCAAACAAAAGAGTGCTTGATGAATATCTCAGATATTTTTTAAAGTCAAATAAAGCTAGGCACGATTTGTCAGTCTACGGAGAAGGTGGGGTGAGAGTGTACTTATGGTATCCCCTGTTTGCAGGGATCAAGATTAACCTTCCCCCAAAGAATGAGCAAGAGGCAATTGCCAAGGTGCTATGTGTAGCTGATCGAGAAATCACAAATCAGCAATCAAAACTGAACCACTTGAAACGCCAGAAACGCGGTCTAATGCAGCAACTACTAACCGGCCAAAAACGCCTGCTCGCATGAACACACCCAGCTACCGGGAGGACCGCATCTCCCAAGAACCCGCGCTCAAACTCCTAACCCGACTGAGGTACACCTACCTCTCTCCGGAGCAGGCCGAGGAGATGCGCGGCGGCCGCAAGTCCGCCGTGCTACTAGAGGGCGTGCTGCGCGAGCGCCTGCGCGCCATCAACGACATTACCCGGCGGGGGGAGACGTACGACTTTTCCGAAGCCAACATCGAAAATGCGGTACTGGAGCTGCGGCATCCGCCGCTGCAGGATGGCTTCATCGCGGCAAACGCTCACCTCTACGACTTGCTCACCTTGGGAAAGAGCTTTGAGCAGCGTATCGAGGGGGACAAGAAGAGCCATACGCTCTACTACATCGACTGGGAGAACATTGAGAATAATGCCTTCCACGTCACCGAGGAGTACCCTGTCACCCGGACGGCCCGTACAGATACCTACCGGCCGGATATTGTCCTCTTCGTCAACGGTATTCCGCTGGTGGTAATCGAATGCAAGAGTTCGGGGCTTTCGGGTACTACACCCCCGGTCGACCTGGGCGTGGAACAGCATCTGCGTAACTGCAAGAAGGACGGCATCCGTGACCTCTACGTGTACAGCTCCCTACTTCTTTCCGTTGCTACCAGTGCCGCTAAGTACGGTACTACGGGAACCAGTAAGGAGTACTGGTCAGTGTGGAAGGAACGCTTTTCCTCCCGAGAGGCGGAGCTGGCTTACCGAGCGGAGCTGCGCAGCCTAGTCACTGCCAGCCGGCCCATCACGGCGCAGGACGAACTTCTGCACGCCCTCTGCCGTCCCAATCGCCTCCTCGATATCACCCGTAACTACACGCTGTATGACGACGGCACAAAGAAGATCGCCCGCTACCAGCAGTACTTCGCCGTGGCGGACGCCATGGAACGGGTACGCACCATTGGCGCGGATGGGAAGCGGCGCGGCGGAGTCATCTGGCACACCCAGGGCAGCGGTAAATCGCTGACGATGGTGATGCTGGCCCAGTTGTTGGCGAATGCGCGTTGGAGTGACGGCACCGCACCCGCGTACCCGCCCACCACCGGAGGTAACAGCGCAGCTAAAATCATCCTCGTCACCGACCGGATTGATCTGGACGACCAGATCGCCGGCACCTTCAAAAAGTGCAAGCAAGAAGTGGTGCAGGCCAGGACGGGTTCCCACCTGACGGAACTCCTGGAGGGCACCGGTGACGAGATCATCACCACCATCATCAACAAATTTGAGGCGGCGGTCCGGCAAATCAAGGAGCCCTTCGACAACCCTAACATCTTCGTGCTCATCGACGAGGGTCACCGTACCCAGTACGGCAGCTTTAACGTAAGTATGGAGCGGGTCTTTCCGCGGGCGTGCTTCATTGCCTTTACGGGTACCCCGCTCATGAAGAGCGAGAAGCACACCGCCACTAAATTCGGCGGCTACATCGGCCTTCCGTATACGGTAAACGATGCCGTAGAGGACGGGGCGGTCGTGCCGCTGCTCTACGAGGGACGGCACAACCACATCACGCTGAACGAAGACCCAATCAACCGCTACTTCGACCGGGTTTCCGAGCCGCTGAGCGATTATGGCAAGGCCGAGCTCAAGCGAAAATTCAGTACCGTTGAGCACCTGAACCGGGCGGACCAGGTCGTGTACGCCCGGGCGTGGGACATCAGCCAGCATTACCGCGACTTCTTTCAGACTAACAACGACACCTATAAGCCCAAGGCACAGCTGGTGGCCCCGCGGGTGAAGACGGCACTTCTTTATCATAAGTACCTGAAGGAAATCGGGTTCGTTAGCAGCGCGGTAGTTGTCAGTCCCAGTGATACCCGGGAGGGCACGGAGGATAGCTTTTACAACGAAGACGAGGAGCGAGAGTACGAGGAAAAGTACTTCGCCGCCATGTACGACAAGTATGGCGACCAGCGGAAGTACGAGGAATCGATCATTAGTCAGTTCAAGAAGCGGGACCATCCGGAGATCCTGATCGTAGTGGCCAAGCTGCTCACCGGATTTGATGCACCAGCGAATACCATCCTGTACCTGTGCCGCTCCCTCAAGGAGCACACGCTGCTGCAGGCGGTGGCCCGGGTCAACCGGGTGTATCCGGGCAAGGACTACGGATACATCATTGACTATTACGGTAACCTCGAGAACCTGGACAACGCGCTGGAAACCTACTCTGCCCTCGGCGAATACGACGCCGAAGATATTGCCGGGGCCCTCACCAACATCCAGGAGGAGATCGCTAAACTACCGCAGGCCCACGCCGAACTCTGGGACCTATTCAAGACCCTGCCCAAGGGGGCGGATGCTACCGTCTACGGGGAATTCCTGGAGCCGAAGGATCGCCGCGACAAGTTTTATGAGAAGCTTAGTGCCTTCGCTAAACTGCTGAAACTGGCGCTTTCCTCGGTCGACTTTGCGGAGCATACGCCGTCCGACCGGATAGACCGTTACAAGCGCGACCTCCGCTTTTTCTTACAGCTGCGGGTGGACGTAAAACGGCGCTACAACGACGAGTTGAGCTACCAGGAGTTTGAGCCGCAGATCCAGAAACTGATCGATAAGCACATCACTACCGTCGGGGAAACCCTGAAGGTGACCGAGCTGGTCAATGTCTTCGACCGGGAGGAGCGGGAAGCGGCCGTTGCCGAAATTGGAAGCGACGCGGCCAAAGCTGATCACATCGCCAGTCGTACGGCCAAGGCCATTAACGTCAAGATGGCCGAGGATCCGATCTACTACAAGAAGCTCTCCGACCTTATCAAGGAAACCATCGCCGCCTACCACCAAAAGCGGATCGACGAAGCGGAATTTCTCAAGCGGGCCAGAGACCTCGAAGACAAATTCTTCAACGGTCGTTCGGACGATGCACCCGAGGCACTGCGCGGCAACGAGGCAGCCCTTGCCTTCTATGACTTTAGCCGGGAAGTTTTTGACGATACTAATCTGCTTAAAACCCTGTTTCACATCGAGGTCGCCCAGGCTATAGATCGGGTAGTCAGCGATACGATCTATCTCAACGGCAAGAAGATGGTGGATTGGCACAAAAACAGCGACATCACCAGCAAAATCCGACTCCAGCTGGGCGACGAGGTATACGACCTGCTGAACAAGTACGATGCAGAAGTGGACTGGGATAGCCTGAAGGTGCTGGAGGACGAAAGCCTTAAAGTAGCCCTCGTCAAGTATGCGTGATCGCATCCATTACGGTACGTCGACGATCGACTTTGACCTAACTTTCGCAGAGCGCAAGACTATGGGTGTACGCGTAGAGCCGGACGGTGAGGTATTTGTCGTGGCTCCGCTGGGCACCCAAACCGATAAGGTGAGGGATAAGGTCCTGAGCAAGGCCGCCTGGATCCGCCGGCAGCGGGATTACTTCCTGGCCTTTTATCCGCGACGGTCGGAGCGGCGGTACGTTAGCGGGGAAACCCACTACTATTTGGGCAAACAGTACCGGTTGAAGGTCCACGGTGACTTACCTGACGTACCCGAAGGGGTGAAACTTTCGGCTGGGTACCTACACCTCACTACCGGTTCTCCCCAGGACGCGAATCACTCCCGCGAGCTCCTCAATGCCTGGTACCTCCGGCAGGCAGAACGTCACTTCCCTACCCTACTGGCCGCCCGATTGCCCCGGGCGCGCACTTACTATACCGGTCCGGTAGAGCTCCGCTGGCGTTGGCTGAAGAATCGCTGGGGTACCTGCAGTAGGAGTGGGGTGATTACGCTGAATCTGGAGTTAATTAAGGCGCCCACGGTTTGCATTGAGTACGTGATCGTCCATGAGCTCTGTCACCTAAAGCACTTTCACCACGGGAAGGAATTTTATGCCTTGCTGGAGCGTGAGTGGCCTGGGTGGGAGGTGGTTAAGGAGCGGTTAGAAAGGTTACTTGCATAGTATTATCATAGTGTTTTTTGATTCACTACATCAAGTAAGTGCGTTCAGTTTGAAACGGGTTTTTGGCACTTGACGACAGAGTTAATGGTTTTGGTTCTCTAGTGATTTCGATTGGAGCAATTTGAAGTCCTTGATTACATTGAAAGATTAGCCGACGGTCAACCAACCATTGCCGTGGGTGGTAGAATGTTAAGGTTCACTCCAACTTAAGCGAAATAGTAATATCCTCACCAGCAGCAAAATTGACTGCACTCTTAACCGTCCAGCGTTGATTACCGACTATCTTTTCCCCGTGTAAATAATAGAAGTTAGCCGGCAAATCTGTCGTATCCGCTGTTCCGGAGCCATCGGTCAGGAACTGAAAATTGCTACCGGCGCAGGAGTCGCGCTCGAACAGCAACTGACTGGTAAAGAGACACAGCTGAACTCCAGGTAACCGGTCGCCTCGCACATCATATGTCTGGAAGCGAACGGAGTTTTTGACGGCGGCGGTCTGGAGAGATAGGTACACCGGCTGTGTAATTACTTTCTGGTCTTCAAACGTCAGTTGCGTGGAGTCGGCCAGTACGTTGTTTCCTATCTTCAGACTGCTGCGAAGTAGGTAAGTTTCGGGGCTTCCCAGCAACATGGCGTAACCGCGATCGTCGGAGATGGTTTCAAGGTTGCTGCCGGAGCAGTCCGTGGGGTCCGATGGCAAGTTATCCTCAGTGCGATACAGGCAGTGTTTTACTCCTTTCAGTGGTGCGCCCGCTTCGTCGAAAGACAAAATTTGGATACCGGTCTGACCAGTCAGAGCCAAGGTAGCGGTTACGGCGGCCGCGTAAATTTCGGGTTTGGAGGTATCCCGTCCGACGTAGCGCCTGCCGTTGATCAATTCCTCATAGGTAATTACGTACTCATGATCCTCTCGCAGCAGGTCAAAACTGAAGTATCCCTCCCCGTCTGTCTTGGTGCTGAATAGGTAATCTTCGACCTCGTTGTCACCTGCGTCAGTGGTGGGCCAACCCGCTGGCGGGTTCAGGTAGGTAATGGTCACCATCTTGCCGGCGGCGGGTGCTGGCTGAGCCTCTCGGAAATAGTCAGTTTGCAGAAATGCCCTTCCCCGGATCGTATTATCACCAATATCGTAAGTGAGATCTTTTTCACAGGTAAACAGGGTGCATAAGCAGCCGGTTAGGATCACGTATTTCAGCATGGCGCAGGCTAATTGAAAAGATTAGCAAATCGAAGTAGCGGCAGCGGGTCAACTTGCAAACTCAGGAAGGGGCCCGCCCCGCGTAAGAGGTTTTCCTTGTCTTGGAGGCCGTTGTTGAGGATGCGATACTCCGTATGTCGGTAGGCGTGGTAACCCGCAATCATTTTAACACCCGGCCATATATCCATAGCCACACCGAGGTGGTAATTGGAAGCTAAGTTCGGAAAACTAGTTCCTAGGTAGATAGAAGTCCGACTGAGCCATTCTCGTTTTTCCAACTTACTGGAGAAAAGCCAGGCGCTGTTAGTATTCACCAGCGGACGCAAGTGGATATGCACTCCCGCCCCAACCCGGACGGCGCTATCATCTACTTTTGTGGAGAGCCCTCCGTCGCCCTCGGTTAATTCCACGCGGTTGATGTTACCAAAGGAGTAGCCGAGTCCGGTACTCACCGTGATACGGTGCCCCGGGGAGGTGCGGTAGGTAATACGTTTGGTAGCCGAGGCTTTGCCCTCCTTGTTGAGGAGCTGTATGGCGTGGCTGTGCCGTTGTGCTTTGCCGTCGTTCTCCAGTTGGTCGGTCACCGTACGCCACCGGGCCAATTTGTTAACGGTCGGCTCTAGCATTGCGGGTGGAAGTATCCGGGAGGGAAGTTCAGAGAATACGGAAATTAGTGCTTCAAATGACCGCCTTTTCGTATCGAATTTGCCCACGACACCGTCGACGTGGGCTACCGTCTCCCTCAGTTGAATATTACTCGAGGTATCAATATAACGGGTGATGACCGTCTGCACCGCCTCGCTCTCCTGGACTTCATGTAGACAGGACAGTACAGTGTGATCGATCTGTGGTTCCTTACAAACATCAAAGTAAGGCCGCAAAGTCTGATAGGGCAAGTCGGTGATCATGTCGCATTGTTGCAAATCCAATCTATACTTTTTGGCAATGGTAGCGTAAATCACTTCCGAGATAGCCTCCTGGATGTCAGCATCAGATAGAAAAACTGGGTTTGATGGCTCTAAATCTAAATCCAATGTCTTACCCACTAAATTATTTAGGTTCCTCTCCACTAAATTTCCATCAAGAATCTTACCCACAAAATCATCCAGGCTCCTCACTTCTAAATTAATGACGTCACGAGTTTCCTCGCCACCATTATAACCAATCCTAGAATGGTCGGAAGGTTCCGGCCCCTGCGTAGAAGTCAACAATCGTGCCATTCCTGTAGCCAAAAATCCTCCGTTAGTGAATACGGATGCCGCTAGGCCGGCGACTTCACCGATGGTTGTTTGGGCAGATGATTGATCCTCGATAGTGGTCGCGGCGGGGATGTTCTTTACCTTCTCATCAGTCGCCACGTTCGTCACGATGGTGTACAGGCTATCCTGCGTAGCTATAGCGATTGGAATGTTGTCGAGCGAAAGTCGTTGCATTCCGCGGCTACCGTCGAAGGCGGCAACGTGCACCAACTGCGTCCGGTACTGCGGTACGCAGAACTCGAACTGCTGCCGCCACTCCCTTGCTTTCAGGTTGGCCGAGCGCAGCTTTGTATTTTCAGCGCGCAGCGAATCATTGTAACCCTTGAAAGAAAAGCGCTCGCTCCCCCGCCTGGATTCGCGCAGCAGGGAGTCCATGGTCCGGTAATCGATCCGGCCCGCGTTAATGTCCACCGAATCGATCATCTGCCGGATTACGGTCTCGACGTATCGATTGTACCTATCCGCAAGCCCTCTATCGTAACCTTGCTTCACTGGAAGTTTCAGGCTATCGGTGAACCCCAGGGGATTAAGCGCGATTCGGCCTTCGGTGAGCCATAGGGCAGTCAATATCCACCGATTTAAACTATCGTTAGTCTGACATAGAACGTTTGCTGCTAATCGCCTGTCCGTAGCGGCCAACAATTCCTCCAGCTCGGTAAACCAGGAACTGCAGGGTGAGATAGCTCCAAATGAATTCCTAGGGTTATTTGGGTAGTCATCATATAATTTTTTTTCCTCCCTAAGCGCTCGGTAAGCGTCCGTAATTTTGTCTGGCGTTTGTGCACTTAAAAAGCCGGCAAGGCCTACGATGCTGTCGTAATACGCTACCGTAAATTCCTTCTCCACCACTGGACTAATCAGGCGAAAGACGACCTCGTTGTCCGGGCAATCACCGGTTTGGAACGCGGGAGATTCAAAATCATAGCGTCCGGAAGCATTTGGCGTACCAAAAGTGACCGAATCATCTGCCCTTTCGCAGCCTATTGACAAGGCTGCCGTGAGCAGGTTATAGTAGCTATCTCTAGAAAATTGGTGGAAAACTTCCGGCTTAAGGTAGGTATAGGAATTGTTCCCGAAGTCGAGTCTATTTCCGGCAGCGGGGGCCTTCAGTATCTTTTCCGCGCGACGCAATTCTTGTTTGAGGACCTCTGCTTCACCCGCAAGGCCAATGTTTGCGAGCTCCTGCTTCAATTTTTCACCTTCCATCGCCTCAACCGTCCGACGCATCTTGGCCGCAATGTCCGCAAAGAGCTGCTTGATGCGATTGTCTGGATACTCCACTTGCCCGGTAAGTTTATACCAGCGGCCCGGTTCCAAGGCAAATGTGTAATCGGTATTTGCGGTCCTGCCGGTGCTGTCGATGAGCAGCCAAAGCTTGTAGGCATTTTTTTTCGTTTTCCCTCCCGTGGCGACCTGAGCGTAACCCAAGGAAGTGCTGAACAAATAGCTGATTAGGACCAGTAGGGATAGTCCCCATCGAAATGATCGATATTTCCTCATAGCACATCCTCTGTAGCGTTCGAGAGATAAATCCAATACTGTACCGATAAAAATTGCAAATAAAAGTGGTTCCCCTTGCGGTACTAGGAGATCATAGCATACTGGGTCAGCGCCTTGTAGACAATGGTCTGTCAATAGGATAGTGACTATGTCATATATCCACGCACTGGGGGTAAAGTAACCTACTGCGATCAACTATATTTATCGACTGCTCGCACGGGAAAATTCATGTCCGATCCTTTAGCTTTGGAAATTGAACTCTCCAACCCTGTCTCCCAATATTTACGTTTGTTAGCCGGTCAGGCTTCGTTGATTCTGCAACGCTTTATATACGTGATATCTCACACTGCCGTCTTAATGTAGCGCTACCCTAACAGTCCTTTTTATTCGGGGATCCGCTGCCGCTTTAACGGTCGCGTTTCTGCTCCTGTACAACAAATCCGGAAATCAGCTCAACCTTTATATCTGATTTCTGGCCAGTTTCGCTACGAAAGTGTCCTTCCCGTATTAGTTGATTTACTCTTCTGTATCTGAAAGAGGAAACGTGCTCCTATCGGCCGAGCTCAGGCCCCCTTAAACCGAGAGCAATACCCTTCAACCGCTTGCGGCGCGTATTTGCGGATCCGGACAATATCCCTATCGCCACTTAATCCCACACCCAGCACTAGGATACTGCGTCTCCGGACTGCCCCCCCTTCAACATCGCCTTGATGGCGCTGCGGAAGTCCTCGCCGGTGAACGACCCGCCCGACCGCGGCCGACTCGCATCCAACCGCCCGCGGTAGTACAGCTTGCCCTGGCCGTCGAAGAGACAGAAGGCGAGGGTGCAGATGGCGTCGTAGCCTTTGGCGGCAGACTGGTAAGCGACAGTGCGGGTTGCGGGTAAGCAAGAAATCTCCGAACAAACAGTCCCCTGTCTCCCGTCCCTAAATCCCTGTGTCCCTAAGTCTTTAACAAAATACTTTCCCCGCCCCCACCATGAACCACCCCCCTGCATCTTTCCTTACCTTCCCAAAAAACCCGGCACCTGCGCCATGCGCCCCACCCTCCCCCTCCTTTGCTGTGTACTAGTCCTGCTATTCAGCGGGGGCTGCCGTAAGGCCGAGCGCGAGCCCGAATTCCTCCTCCGCGCCAGCCTGCTAGTAGCCGAAGACCACACCTGGTACCGCGCCTTCGAATACTTCGGGCGGATCCTGGAGGAGCGCAGCGACGGCCGCATCGTGCTGCAGACCTACCCCTCCGAGCAGCTGGCCAAGGAGATCGAGGCCATCCGCATGATCCAGACGGGGGTGATCGACATGACCAGCACCAGCAGCCTGCTGAGCAACTGGACCGAGATCATGGCCTTCTGCGAAATGCCCTTCTATATGGAATCCATGGAGGAGGTGGACAGCCTCATGGCCGGCACCCTGGGCGAGCGCATCGAGGAGGCCATGATCCGCGATACCGGGCTGCGGCCCGTCGGCTACTTCCAGGCGGGGCCGCGCCACCTGACCTCCAACCGGCCGATCCGCACGCCGGAGGACCTGACCGGGCTCGTCATCCGCATCCCCAACATCCCGGCCTTCGTGACGGCCTGGGACGCCCTCGGCGCCAAAGCCACCCCCATGGCCTTCTCCGAAGCCTTCACCTCCCTGCAGCAGGGCGTCATCAACGCCCAGGAGAACCCGCTGCCCCTCACCAAGATGGCCGGCTTCTACGAGGTGCAGCAGTACGTGAACCTTACCTACCACGTCTTCGGCTGGACCCACCCCGTGATCGGTGAGGCGCAGTTCCAGCGCTTCCCCGACGACCTGAAGGCCATCTTTCTGGAGTGCGCCCGTGACATGCAGATCCGCGAACGCGAACTCTTCTACGCCAACGCCGAAGAAACCCGCCGCTTCCTGGAGGACGCCGGCATGGAATTCCTGGAGGTCGACCGGCCGGCCTTCGTGGCGGGCTGCGGCGACGCGGTGTACAACACCCTCTCGCCCGACATGCAGCAACTGTACCGGGAACTCAAAGCGGGTAAGGAATGAGGTCCTTCGTCCGCCTCGCCGATACCACCCTCAAGTGGGGCACCCTCGCCATGACCGGCGCCTTCATCGGCTGCGTGCTCGTGCAGATCTACGCGCGGCTCTTCCTGGCCACCGCCCCCTCCTGGACCGAGGAGGCCGCCCGCCTCTGCTTCGTGCTGGCCATCGCCTTCGCCGCCGGCCCGGCCCTGAAGCGCGACGCCTACGTCTATTTCGACTTCCTCTACGACCGCCTGCCGCCCGGCGCGCGGCGGTGGCTCACCCTCACGATCGACCTGCTTACGGTGGCGCTCTTCCTGCTCTTTCTCTACCACGCGGTAGCCTTCACGGCGATGGGTACGGTGGAGCGGTCGCCGACCCTGCAGTTTCCCATGGCGATCGCCTTCGGTTCCATGGTGGTGCTGGCGCTGTCCGTGCTGCTGTACGCGGTGGACCGCCTGCGGACCTACAAGTCCCCGCGCCCATGATCTGGATCCTCCTCGGCAGCTTCGCGGTCTTCCTGCTCCTGCGCTTCCCGATCGCCTTCGCGCTGGGGCTGTCGTGCCTCATCTACCTGCTCGCGGCGGGCATCCCCCTCATCATCGTGCCCATGAAGATGTACTCGGGCATCGATGTCTTCGTGCTGCTCAGCATCCCCGGCTTCATCATGGCGGGCAACCTCATGAACCAGGGCGGCCTCACCGAGAAGATCATCGACTTCTGCAACCGGCTCGTGGGCCACATCCGCGGCGGACTCGCCCTCGCCAACATCGCCGCCTCCATGCTCTTCGCGGGTATCTCCGGCACGGCCATCTCGGATACGGCCAGCATCGGCTCCGTCATGATCCCGGCCATGAAGAAGGAGGGCTACGACGCCCCCTTCGCCTGCGCGGTCACGGCGGCCTCCTCCACCGTGGGCCCCATCATCCCGCCCAGTGTGTCGATGATCATCGCGGCCACCCTGACGGGACTCTCCGTCGGCAAGCTCTTCCTGGCCGGTGCCCTGCCCGGTCTGCTCCTCGGCCTCAGCCTCATGGGCCTCACCTACTACATCTCCCGCCGGCGCCAGTACCCCACCCACGAACGCAGCAGCTGGCGGCAGGTGGGCCGCAGCTTCTTCAATACCTTCTGGGCGCTGCTGATGACGGTGGTCATCCTCTTCGGCATCATCGGGGGCTTCTTCACGCCCACGGAGGCCTCCATCGTGGCGGTGGTGTACGCCCTGCTGGTGGGCAAGTTCGTCTACCGCCGCCTCACGCTGCGTAAGGCCCTGGTGGTGCTCCTCGACTCCATGCGCACCTCGGCCTCCCTCATGGTGCTCATCGGCTTCGCCAACCTCTTCGGCTGGATCCTCATCATCGAGCGGCTGCCGCAGACCGTCTCCGAGGGCATCCTGGGCTTCACCGACAACCCCTACGTCGTGCTGCTGCTCGTCAACCTGCTGCTGATCTTCGTCGGCACCTTCATGGAGACCATCGCGGCCCTGCTCATCCTCTTCCCCATCCTGCTCAACGTGGCCGTGGCGGTGGACATCGACCCGATCCACTTCGCCGTCGTGGCCCTCCTCAACCTCATGATCGGCCTTACCACCCCACCCCTGGGCGTCTGCCTCTTCGTGGCCGCGGGCATCGGCAAGACGTCCATCGGCAGCGTCACCCGCGCCGGCTTCCCCTTCCTGCTCGTAAGCCTGCTCGTGCTGGCGCTGGTCACCCTCATCCCGGGCCTTTCCCTCTGGCTGCCCGAGCTCTTCACCGACTGACGTAAAAGACTTTTGCGCCTGGGCGCAGGTGCCGGGGGAACACCGGGAATTTGCAAGCGTTGGTACGTAGCGAGACTATCCTCATCATCCTATTCAAGCTTCGTACCATGGCTGACATGACGTTACAAGACATTTCGGAAAAGATCAAGGACATCGACTTCGGTATGCTATCGACCCGGACCACCGGCGACGCCGTCGCCAGCCGCCCGATGAGCAACAACGGCGAGGTCGACTACGACGGCGACTCCTACTTTTTCTGCCACGAATCCACTCGCATGGTGAGCGACATCCAGGGCGACCCGCACGTCGGCCTCACCTTTACCGGCAAGAAAGGACTGCTGGGCAAGCCGCCGGTCTTCATCGCCATCGTGGGTATGGCCGAGCTCATCCAGGATAAGGCCCGCTTCGCCGAGCACTGGGTCAAGGACCTCGAGCGCTGGTTCGAGCAGGGCATCGATACCCCGGGGTTGGTACTGATCAAGGTACGCGCCGAGCGCATCCACTACTGGGACGGCGAGGACGAAGGCGAATTGATCCCGTAGCGGAGCTGTAGTCGCTCTGCTCAACAGGATTAGGTTCGCGACCCACGGGTGGGCGGCTTCCCCTTTCTAGCCGTAAGCCTGCTGGTTCCGGCGCTGGAGCCCCCGATCCCGGGCCCGTCGCTACGGTTGTCGGAGCGTTTTACCGAGGGATGGTTACCTTCCTACCCTACTTTCTACACTCCCCCACCCTATGACCTTCCTCTGCATCACCTGTTACTACAAGGGCGCGCCCTTCCTGCGCGCCTGCAAGGCCGCCGGCAACACCGTTTACCTCCTCACCGTCAAGAAGCTGGAGCACGCGGACTGGCCCCGGGAGTCCATCGACGAATTCTTCTACCTCGAAAGCGACAGCAACTCCGCTACCGCCCTCGCCAACCTCGCCAAGGGATTCGCGTGGATGTACCAGAGCCGGCCCATCGACCGCGTCGTGGCGCTGGACGACTTCGACGTAGAGAAGGCCGCCTACCTCCGCGAGGAGTTCCGCCTGCCGGGTATGGGACAGACCACCGCCCGCTACTTCCGCGACAAGCTGGCCATGCGCATGCGGGCCCGCGAGCAAGGTATCCCCGTGCCGGCCTTCAGCCCCCTGTTCAACGACGTGACCCTCACGGAATTCGCCAACTCCATCACCTATCCCTGCCTCATCAAACCCCGCGGCGAGGCCAGCGCCACCGGCATCACCAAGGTGCACTCCGCCGAGGAACTCTGGGAGCAGGTACACGCTCTCGGGGAGCGCCGCAAGGATTACCTGGTGGAGCAGTTCCGCCCCGGCGACGTCTACCACGTGGATGCCCTCTCGGTCGACGGCGAGATCGCCTTCTGCCAGGTATCGCGCTACCTCAGTACCCCCTTCGAGGTGGCCCACGGCGGCGGCATTTTTCGCTCGGTGAGCGTCCCCTACCACGACGAGGACGCCGTGACCCTGCGCCGGCTGACCGGCAGCGTTATGCACGCCTTCCGCATGCAGTTCAGTGCCTCCCACACCGAGTTCATCAAGACGCAGGACGGCCGGTTCGTCTTCCTCGAAACCGCCAGCCGCGTCGGCGGTGCTCACCTCGCCGAAATGGTCGAGGCCGCTACCGGCATCAGCCTCTGGGCGGAGTGGGCCAAGCTGGAAACCGCCAAGGCCCGCGGCCGCGACTACGCCGTCCCCGAGCGCCGCTACGACCAGGCGGGCATCGTGGTAAGCCTGTCGCGCTTCGAGTACCCCGACACCTCCTCCTTCACCGACCCGGAGATCGTCTGGCGCATGGACAAGAAGCAGCACGTGGGCCTCATCGTCGCCTCCGAATCGACCGGCCGCATCCGGCAGCTGTTGGACGACTACGCCGGACGCATCGCGAGCGATTTCCACGCGTCGGCCCCGGTACCTAATAAGTCGGCGCATTAGTTTCGGCTCGGCCTTACGCTTTTTTACCACGGATGCCGCTGTGCGGCTGCACGGATTTTTTCCGCTTCCTGTTTAGCAAAAATCTGTGAGTAATCCGTGAAATACATCTGTGGCCATCTGTGGTAGCCACGAGCGAAGCGAGCATCCCCGTGCGGTAGCAAATCAGAAATCAAGAATCAAGAATCGCATATCGCATATCGCATATCCCCCAGTCCTCTCCCCACAGCAAAGGTTTAACACAGATGCCGCTGCGCGGCTACACAGATTACGCTTCGCTCCGCACAGATTTTCACAGATTAGCTTCGCTGCTGCCTCCGGCAGTTTGCCCGCAGCACCAAAGATTCCACTGATTAGGCGCACCCTGCGGGCTGCCCCCCCCTCCGCGGTGAACCACGAGCGAAGCGAGCATCCAAGTGCGGTAGTAAATCAGAAATCAAGAATCGCATATCCCCCTTTAAAAAACCTACGCCAACTCCATGCCCGCCGCGGCGACCACGAGCGAAGCGAGCATCCCCATGCGGCAGCAAATCAGAAATCAAGAATCGCATATCGCATATCGCATATCCCCCAGCCCTCTCCCCACAGCAAAGGTTTAACACAGATGCCGCTGCGCGGCTACACAGATTACGCTTCGCTCCGCACAGATTTTCACAGATTAGCTTCGCTGCTGCCTCCGGCAGTTTGCCCGCAGCACCAAAGATTCCACTGATTAGGCGCACCCTGCGGGCTGCCCCCC
>NZ_QMEM01000029.1 GCF_003390915.1 Lewinella sp. IMCC34183
TTGTAGACTTCCCCTAGGCCGCGACCACGGAATAGTAGAATTTCTGGTTTTCGAGTTCGTAGATTTCCGGGCTGATGTGGCCAAGATTTTCGTGTGGTCGGATGAGGTTGTAGGTTTGACTCCAGGCTTGGAGTTCGTCGTTGAGCTCTTCGACACCCCGGAACCAGGTCAGGTTAAGGCACTCGGCGCGTAACGTTTTGTTGAGCCGCTCGATTAGGCCATTCTGGGTTGGTTTGCCCGGCTGGATAAAGCGCAGCTCGATGCCGTTCCCCTCCGCCCAGGACCGCAACTTACGCGAGATGAACTCCGGACCGTTGTCGCAGCGGATGTAGGCCGGGCGGCCACGGTAGTCCACCACCCGGTCCAGCACGGTGAGCAGCGTCCTGGCCGAGATGCTGTCGAACGCCTCGGTCCACAACGCCCGCCGTGAACCCTCGTCCATGACGTTAACGATGCGCACCCGTTTGTGCGTGGGGCCCACAACGTAGTCGCTCACAAAGTCCATGGCCCAGCCTTCGTTGATCCCGTCCGGGCTGATCAGTTCCTGGTAGGTCCGGTAGATCCTCGGTCGCCGGGGCGGTAATCGGAGGTTGAGGCGCTCCCGGCACCAGATGCGGTACACGCGCTTGTGGTTAGCGGCGGTAAGGCGCTGCTGGCGCAGGTAATGGTAGACTTTCCAGAAGCCCCACGAGACGAAGCACTCGGTGGTTCGCCGCAGCAGGTCGGCCAACTCATTGTCGGCCAGCTCCGGACGGTGACCGGACTTGCGGTGGTGGTAGCTGGCCCGGCGCAGGCCCAGGACGCGGCAGCAGTGACGTACACTGCCGCCCGGATCGACCGTGGTGCGGTCGATCATTTCTTCGCGGCGTCCTGGGCCTGCCACTTTTTTAGCATCGAGTAGCCCTGCTGTAGGATGTCGTGGTCCAGGCTCAGGTTGGCGTACATCTTTTTGAGCCGCTTGTTCTCGGCCTCAAGTTCCTTGAGGCGGCGCTGGGTGTCGTCCTCGTCGGTGACCTTCTCCTTCTTCCACTTGTAGAAGGTGGCCGGAGAGATTTGGTGTTTACGGCACAACTCGGCGACCGGCGTACCGGCGTCGTGTTCGGCAATGATGCCGAGGCGCTGCTGGGTGGAAAATTTGCTCTGACGCATAGCGTACAAATTGAACGGGTTTGAGAAAATTACGGGTAATTTTCTACTCATTCATGGACGCGGGGGAAGGGAAGTCTACA
>NZ_QMEM01000030.1 GCF_003390915.1 Lewinella sp. IMCC34183
GGAATACCTCCTTTTCGAGACGACTAATTGACGGAGCGTGTTGACTGTACTAACTAGTCAGCGTGTTCGTAGCAAAATAGACTTGTGTTGCAGTTGAAGCTGGACGGTTCGTCCGGTGGATGCAATCGCATTCGAGACCCACGGGTTCTGGAAGTAGTAGTTATACTGCGGCCACGACTCGCCTGCCTTGGTGTTAATTTAAAAATTGGCGCTCCATAATGATGGATCGCCCTTTTTATTAGTGAAAGCTAATGACCGGCTAAGTCAGTAATGGCTTAGGTACTGTTTGAAATTCACAGTCCCGTAGCTCAGCTGGTTAGAGCGCTACACTGATAATGTAGAGGTCGGCAGTTCAAGTCTGCCCGGGACTACTTCCTGGGGGATTAGCTCAGCTGGCTAGAGCACCTGATTTGCATTCAGGAGGTCATCGGTTCGACTCCGATATCCTCCACCCAGAACCACAGACGATTTCGATTGTTTGTGCCTGCCATTTAATAAGCGCGGTGCGCGGTCTTCCCAATGGGGACGACTTTTCGGTTCGACTCCGGAATTATACCACACCGACCCCCCGCGGGCCAATAGCGCATCATTAGCCTGAAGCACTATCGCCGGCGGATACCACGGGGTTGATGACGATCTTTGACAAGTTTGGATAAGAGAGCAACAGAAATTTTTACGGATTGAAATGGATTATAGATCACATTGAAGTCCGTTGCGAAGTAATGTTGAGCGGAGTGCACCTCGGTGTACTGCGCGAGATGACTTCAAGCGTCTGTTGGATACAATACTCATTAGTTTTAGGCAAGATTTAACGTTACGATTTTACTCGTTCGGTTTCTAAGAAACTGCCGTTTCCCTCGGGGATCGGTGAAGAATAGGAAGTGAACGAAGGGCGTACGGGGAATGCCTAGGCTCTCAGAGACGATGAAGGACGTGGTAAGCTGCGAAAAGCCAGGAGGAAGTGCAAACAACTGTTGAT
>NZ_QMEM01000031.1 GCF_003390915.1 Lewinella sp. IMCC34183
GCCAACGGGTGCGGCCACGCCGGGCCGGAATCGATCAGGATAAGATCTGCTAGTTTCCGTAAGATACCCTTTCGAAACCCACCAACAGGCCCCTAACCTCCAGCTTAGGCCTGGACGTGGCCGCAATGTTGGCTGACGTCCTAATTTTTGCATAAGTTGCTGCAGGCTGCTCTAGCGAATAATTGCATCAGTTTCTCCCCGATCTTTCTCCTTTGATTAGGTTGAACTTTTGATGGTTGTTTCTGGCTTAGGAGTAGATGGACGTTATGATTGCACATGACTGTCCTAAAGCTCAATCAGTCAATCCACCATCGATCTGCCCAAATAGGTCTATTGTGCTTAATCCAGTGCCAGATTTTATTTGACCAGAAGCTACTAATTGTCAATGTGACTTCATAGTTAGTTGCATCAGTTAGAACTGTCCATTCTCCTGCTTCATTAAGTTCTTTAGTATTAAAATTCACCTTAATCGATTTGTCAAAAGTTGCAAAATGTATCAGCCCCAAATCAACTTCCCATAAGTCAATTTCAATCAATTTAAAGTCAGGATGTATAGTTTTCAAGCCATTTGCAATCAAATAAAAGCTCTTGATTTGATCAGGAATCCTGATGTTCAAACTTTCTTCTACGTCAACAAAATCACCTAGTTGCACACCTTCACCTAGCTTATAGTCAAACCCCCTTTGAGATTGACGAATTTTATCCAGATGCTCTATAAAGTGCTCGAGTTGCATATTCTGTTTTATATTAGGTTCAACTCTACTGACGCGTGTCAGAGACTAAACTTGAGGTCGTCTTGCGTGCAGATTATTTAGTTCATTGCGCGGTAAATTACCTCGTCTATATGTGTTTTGCGGGCGTGGATGTCAGCCAACG
>NZ_QMEM01000032.1 GCF_003390915.1 Lewinella sp. IMCC34183
GGCTGCTTGATTGCTTTTGCGTGCCGACTGGCGTTCGCAAGCGGTTATTTAGGATTCGTTTCCCTTCAGCCAAAGACGAAACTGATTCACTACTACCAGTCCGCTTACGGCTTTCAGCAGTACGGACGTCTACTGGGGATTGAACAGGATGGCGCCATCAAACTAATTCAAAAGTACCTAGAGGATGAAAAAGAATAAGGAGCAAGTTTACAAGGACCTTTTGGAACGCTACAGCGAAGAGGAGGTGGCAGAGTCGTTTGTCGCAAGTGAAGAATTAACGGCAGAGGTCCAAGAAAAAGTCCACAAAGAGTTTCTAGAGAAGCGGATGAAATCTCTACAAGGCACAACCGGAGATCAAAAACTTCGGTCGGAGCTCTTCGCTTTCAAAATTCAATTGGAGGATTATTTTAAGGCAGACAGTTATCAGGAGCAATACAATTTTGGGAGTCAACTCAAAAAATACATTGATATTGTTGGCAGGACACAGACTGAAGTTTCAAATAATCTGAGTATTCACAAAGCTAGGCTGAGTCGTATAATCAACGGAAAGGAAAATCCTAATCCGGAGCTTATGTATCGGCTACAGGAACACAGTTCCGGTGCAATCCCAGCTTTTTACTGGTGGAAACTTCTGGCTAAACAGTTAGAGTACCAGATAAAGACAGATAAAGAAAAGATGCAGGAGGAAAGCAATAAGGTCACCAATCCAATATCATTGAGAGCATAAATAAAATTAAAAAAAGCCATCGGCGAACACCACGCCAGCGTCCATGCGCCCTATCGGGACGCACGGCGC
>NZ_QMEM01000033.1 GCF_003390915.1 Lewinella sp. IMCC34183
CGCCACTTGTCGATTCGCTGCAGAATGGCGCAGTCCCGGCGATTACCGGTCAACCTTTAGCCCGGGCGCGGAGATGCGCAACTGATTTGGCATCAGCCCGCGGGCTAAACTGCCAATGGCCGCCAACGAGGGCGCCTACGCAATCCGGGATCATTCGAGCACCGGCTCCAGACCTGGAACACAAAGCTAGCCTTTGCGCCGCCAGTGAACATGGGACAAAACCCGCAGCGCAGCGGAGGCTTTTGGCCCATTGAGAACGGCGGCGCAATGGCCACTACCGTCACCCCAACGCTTGTCTTCGACCACCGAGCCCCCGGATTGACGTAGGCGCCATGTTGGCGGCCGTGGCCGGTGCACCCCGCTTTCCTCTGGCGGATTGCGCCTTCTGCGGAGCGAAGCGCAGGTGGCCGGGCTTTAGCCCGGCCACTTGGCGATTCGCTGCAGAATGGCGCAGTCCCGGCGATTACCGGTCAGACCTTGGCCCGGGCACGGAGATGCGCAACTAAGTTGGCATCAGGCCGCGGGCTAAAGTGCCAATGGCCGCCAACGGGTACGCCAGCGCCGTGCGTCCCGATAGGGCGCATGGACGCTGGCGTGGTGTTCGCCGATGGCTTTTTTTAATTTTATTTATGCTCTC
>NZ_QMEM01000003.1 GCF_003390915.1 Lewinella sp. IMCC34183
ACAGAACTACCAGCGAGCGCAGCGAGCGGGACTACAGAACTACCAGCGAGCGCAGCGAGCGGGACTACAGAACTACCAGCGAGCGCAGCGAGCGAGACTACAGAACTACCAGCGAGCGCAGCGAGCGAGACTACAGAACTACCAGCGAGCGCAGCGAGCGAGACTACAGAATTACCAGCGAGCCCCCTACCCCACCACCGCCACTTCCTCCTCCTCATCGCGTTCTACCCGCAGGTTATCGATGATGAAGTTCTGGCGGGAGGGGGTGTTCTTGCCCATATAGTAGCTGAGCAGGTCGTCGATGTTGGTGTTGTCGGCCATAACGACCGGTTCGAGGCGGATGCCCTCACCGATGAAGTCTTTGAATTCGTTGGGTGAGATCTCGCCGAGCCCCTTGAAGCGGGTGATCTCGGCCTTGCCGCGCAGTTTTTTCACCGCCTCCTGCTTCTCCTCTTCGCTGTAGCAGTAGTAAGTCTTCTGCTTATCGCGAACCCGAAAGAGTGGCGTTTCCAGGATGTAGAGGTGGCCCTTTTCGACCATATCGGGAAAGAACTGCAGGAAGAAGGTCAGCAACAGCAGGCGGATGTGCATACCGTCCACGTCGGCGTCGGTGGCGATCACCACGCGGTTGTAGCGGATTTCGTCGACGTCGTCCTCGATGTTGAGGGCGTGCTGCAAGAGATTGAATTCCTCGTTCTCGTAGACGACCTTTTTGGTGAGCCCGAAGCAATTCAGCGGCTTGCCGCGGAGTGAAAAGACGGCCTGGGTCTGCACGTCACGGGCCACGGTGATCGACCCGCTGGCCGAATCGCCCTCGGTGATAAAGATAGTGGTGGCCAGCCGGGCTTCCTCGCTCTTGCTCTTGGTGCCGTCACTGAAGTGTACGCGGCAGTCGCGGAGCTTCTTGTTGTGCAGGTTGGCCTTCTTGGCGCGCTGGTTGGCCAGCTTCTTGATGCCGGCGATCTCCTTGCGCTCCCGCTCCGACTGTTTGATGCGTTTCTCCAGCGCCTGGGCGATTGTGGGATTCTTGTGGAGAAAGTTGTCCAGCTTCTCCATCAGGAAGTTCTTGAGGAAGGTCTGGACGGTAGGCCCTTTCGGTCCCATATCGGTGCTGCCGAGCTTGGTCTTGGTCTGCGACTCAAAGACGGGTTCTTCCACCTTGATGGCGATGGCCGCAATGACGCTGGCCAGGATAT
This sequence comes from Lewinella sp. IMCC34183, assembly GCF_003390915.1. Classification (GTDB taxonomy): domain Bacteria; phylum Bacteroidota; class Bacteroidia; order Chitinophagales; family Saprospiraceae; genus Neolewinella. The sequence continues at coordinate 1,197 of NZ_QMEM01000003.1, forward strand.
CCTTGCGGTCGTAGTTCTTATTGTAGTGCTTCTGCAGCGTCTCCACCAGGGCCTGCCGGAAGGCGATCAGGTGGGTACCGCCCTGGGTGGTATGCTGCCCGTTGACGAAACTGAAGTAGTTTTCCCCGTAGGCGTTGCCGTGGGTGATGGCCACCTCGATATCGTGGTCCTTGAGGTGGATGATGTCGTAGCGCAGCTGCTCCACGTTGGTCTTGCGCTCGAGCAGGTCGCGGAGGCCGTTCCTCGACATCAGGGTCTTGCCGTTGAAGTTGATCTTCAGGCCGGCGTTGAGGTAGGCGTAGTTCCACAGCTGGTTCTCAACGAAATCGTTGCGGAAGTGGTACTTTTTAAAGATGCCGGCATCCGGGACGAAACTTACGAAAGTGCCGTTCTCCTCCTTGGTGCCCACCGGCTTGTGCTCCTTGACCAGGTTGCCCCGGGAAAAGTCGGCCTGCTTGAGCTTACCTTCGCGCACGGCGTACACGCGGAAATCATCGGACAGGGCGTTGGTCGCCTTCAGTCCGACCCCGTTGAGGCCCACGGCCTTTTTGAAGGCTTTGCTGTCGTACTTACCCCCCGTATTGATCTTGGACACCACATCCACCACCTTGCCCAGGGGGATGCCCCGCCCAAAGTCGCGGATACGTACGGTGCCGTCCTCGATCACCACGTCGATCTGTTTGCCGTGGCCCATGACGTACTCGTCGATGGAGTTGTCGATCACTTCCTTGAGGAGGATGTAGATGCCGTCGTCCGGGCTGGCGCCGTCCCCCAGCTTGCCGATGTACATGCCCGGGCGCATACGGATGTGCTCCTTCCAGTCTAGGGAGCGAATGTTATCTTCCGTGTATGTGGTCTCTGCCATTTCCTTCCTGCTGTTCTTGGCAGGCAAACATACGAAATCCCCGAAATATTATCAAACAATTTGTTTGCCCGAGTGCATCGGGCATCAACCTTGCCCCGCACCCGCGCCCCGCCGCCCAACAAACATCTGTGGCGTAAGCCCGCTTTTACCGGTGATGTTCCTCACCCACCCTACCGGTCCGACGTATGGCCACTGATTCTTTCCGCTTTCGCTGGTGGTATTTGCTCTTCCTCCTGCCCGTGGTGCTCTACGTCGGGGCCCGGTGGTACGTCGGTCACCGGATCGATCGGGCCATCGCCTCGGCCAACGACTCGGGTAACGTGCTTGCCGTAGCTGATTACGACTACTCCCTGTTCCCCATCGCGCTTTCGGCCCGCGGCATCCGCTTCGAGCAGGACCGCCCCGCCTTCGCCGCCCGCGGTTCCCTCAGCCGCCTGCGGGTGAGTGGCCTCGAGGTATTCAGCCTCATCGGTTCCGACCCGATCGCCCTGAACCGCATCGAACTGTCGGGCATGGACGCCGACGTAACACGCAAACCGGTGCAAAGCAACGACAGTAGTTCTTTAAAACTGGAGGTATCGGCGATCGACCTCGACAGCATCTTCCTGCGCATCGAGGACGCCGCCAACGGGACCTCCCTGCGGCTGGCCGACCTCGGCCTTTCGCTGGAATCCTTCCACCTGCCCTTTCAGCCCACCGGCATCCGCTCGCTGCGCATCACGGCCGACTCGGCCACCTACCGAAAACCGGCGGACGATCTCTCCGTCATCGCCTCCGAACTTACCTACGCCCAAGCCGACGCCTCCACCCGCCTGCAGCGGCTGGTGCTTTCCCGCGGCGGCGACACCCGCGTGGAGGCCCGCGACGTAGCCTTTACCGGCCTCAACGCGGAAGACGTAGACGACCAGATCACCCTCGACAGCCTGACCATCGGGTACCTGGGCGGCGGAGCGCGGGTGCCGGGCGGGTCCGGAGAGGCGCAGGACACTTCCGGTTCCGGTATGCCGGCCCTTCGCGTCAACCGCCTGCACCTCCCGGATATTGACCTGCGCGTGAGTGGCGGATTCGGGACGGCGGACTACGCCGGCTCCCTGAGGGTGACCGGTGTCACCTACCGGGATAGCCTTACCGCCGAGCGGTTGGAGGTGGCGGGAGACAGCATCCGGTACGACAACGGAAAGGACCTGGCCGTGCTGCTGCACCAACTTCAACTGGAGCAGCAAGACCTCCGCTTACCCTTTGCCGGCGGGTCCCTGGGCCCCACCGACATCCGTATCCCGGACTTCAGCGTAGACCAGGGCGCACGGAACATCACCGGCCGGGAGCTCGTGTACCGAAGTACCGCGGGCGACCTGCGCATTGCGGGCGTCACCGTCACCGGCGGCAAGGTAGAGGGACAAGTCGATAGCCTGTTCCTCACCGGTATCCAGCGCGACGCCCTGCTCGGACCGCAACCCAGCCGGGCCGGTCAGCTGGTAGCCGTCGACGCCCGGACGAGGATCAACCGTCCGGACGGCGGCCACTATACCGTCCATACCCCGCGGCTAGTGGCGGACGGTCTTCGGTTCGAGGGGCAGGCCGGAGCCGAGCGGATACGGATGGAAAACGCCTCCTTCGAGCGCTTCGGCTCCGACGGGCGCAAGGATATGGAGGGCACCGGGATCTACGTGGACCAGCGCACCGTCCGCCAGCCGTTCGAGCCGAAGACCTTCGGCCCGGCCAAGGCGCGGCTGGCCCGGCTGCGGATGATCGGCGGGAACGACCTGCCGGTGGATTACGTATTCAACGCAGTAGCCTACGACAGCCGCGCGGGGCGGCTTACCCTCGACAGCCTGCGGCGCGTCAACCGGATCACGCCGGGTGAGCTGTTCGACCGCGAACTGGCGAAGTCCTTCCTGACCTTCGACATCGACGGGCTGCGGGCAACCGGTATCCGCCACGACGCCCTGGTTACCGGCGAGCTCATCTACCTGGACTCCCTGGAGGCGCAGGATATGCGGCTGTCGGTCATCGAGGACCTGTCGCTCACCCTCCCCGACCGCAAGAAGGCCATGCCGATCGAGGCCCTGCGTAAGATCGGCCCGCGCGTGGTCCTTCAGAACGCCCGTTTCAAGTCTACGGATATCTCCTACGGCGTCGTCGACTCCATCCTCGAGCCCAAGACCATTCACTTTCGGGATGCGATGATCCGGATTGCCGGACTAGATACCGAGGTCAGCCAGACCGACTCGGCCACGGCCGTCATTGACGCCACTTTCGAGGGGACGACGCCCCTGCACGCGGAATTCCGCCTGGCCCGCTCGGCCGGGGGGCGCGACTACGCGGCCACGGGCGAACTGGGCAAGTACGACCTCAGCCGGGTCAATCCGCTCATGCGGGTGGCGGCCGACGCCATCATCGACGAGGGCGTGATCGAACGGCTCACCTACCGCAGCCTGATGCAGAACGATACCGTTACCGGCACCATGGACCTGGTATACCGCAACCTGGACCTTAAGGTAGTGGGCAACGGGGCCTGGATCAAGAATCTGTTGTCAGGGGTGGTTGTCAAAAATGATAATCTCCGCGGGGAGGATTTCCGGGAAGGTCAGATCTTCTCCCCCCACGACCCGACGAAGAGTTTTTTTAACTCCTACTGGAAGGGCCTGGTGAGCGGTATGAAGAGCTCGGCGATGTCGGACATCGCGCTGCCCGAGGAACTCGACTAGCCCAGCTCGCTGCCGGCGTCGGCCAGCACATCGCTCTCGCGGGTGAGCACCTTGTCGCGTTTAAGTCGCTTGGTATCTACGTCGCCGTTGCGGCTCAGCAGGATGGCGATGGGACGGGTCTGGGGGAATTGCGCGCAGATGATAATGATGGCTACGGTGATCGGCACGCTGAGCAGCATACCCACGATCCCCCACAGCATGGACCACAGGATGAGGGTGAGCACCACCACCAGCGGACTGATGTTGAGCGAGCTGCCCATAAGCCGCGGTTCGACGATGTTGCCGACCAGGATCTGCACCGCGGTCACGCCGATCACTACCACCAGGAAGGGCGTGAGCGTATCGAACTGGACCAGGGCCAGCAGGGCGGGAAGGGCCGTGGCGGTGATGGACCCGATCGTGGGTACGAAATTGAACAGGAAGATCAAAAAGGCCCAGAACAGGGAGTAGTCGAGGCCGATGATAGAGAAGATAACGAAGCTCAGCGCCCCCGTGGCGATACTGGTGAGGGTCTTTACGCCGAGGTAGGTGCGCATGGCGGCGTTGATCTCGGCCAGTGTGCGGGTGAAGCGGGTGCTGCGGCGCATGTCGAGGCCCAGGGCTTCCATCTTCTTGGGAAAGGTGCCCTGCTCGATGAGGAAAAAGATCACGTAGAGGAGCACGAGCGCGATGCCCTTGGCGGCGCTGGTCACGCCGGCGAGTACGAGCGCGAAGTTGCCGAGGATCTGCTGTCCGAGCTCGAGGTCACCAACTGAGGGCGGCGGCCGGTTGATGCCGAGGCTTTCGTAGGCGTTGGCGATCTGGGCTTCGATCTTAGGCAAGTAGACGCCGCTCTCAAGGATGAAACCATTGACGGTGTTGACGATCATGTCCGATATGGCGTACAGCGCCAGGCCGATGAAGATGAGGGACATGGTCAGGGTGATGCCGTTGGGCAGGCGCGTACCCACGAAGGGGAGGTGGCGAAACTGGTTGTTCAGTGCGTTGACCAGGTACCACAGCACGAGCGCCATGAAGATGGGCACCAGGTAGCTTTTGCCCACCACGATGAGGGTCAGGACAAGGCCGATACTGAGCAGCCAGGCGGCGACGCGAAAAACGGACATCAACAACGGGGGGTTTTGTGCAGGGGTAACGATCAAACACCCCCGATTGTGTTGCTAAACCTCGCCCCCTTCCGGGGAGTTACTTTACACACTGAGCGATTTATCGCTATTTTCGCCGGCCGACCCCTTCGCGGGTTGCCACCAAAAATCTAAACACATACATGAGCGGATCCAAAATTACCATCTCCAACGGCAAACTAAGCGTACCTAACGACCCCATCCTACCCTTCATCGAGGGCGATGGCATCGGTCCCGATATCTGGGCCGCCGCCAGCCGCGTACTCGAAGCCGCCGTGGAGAAAGCCTACAACGGCGAGAAGTCCATCGTCTGGAAAGAAGTACTGGCCGGCCAGAAGGCCATGGACCAGACCGGAGAATGGCTCCCCCAGGCTACCCTCGACGCCATCGAGGAGTACCTCGTATCGATCAAAGGCCCCCTCACCACGCCCGTAGGCGGCGGTATCCGCTCCCTCAACGTGGCCCTGCGGCAGAAACTCGACCTCTACGCCTGCGTACGCCCCGTGCAGTACTTTACCGGCGTTCCCAGCCCGGTCAAGAACCCCCAGGACGTAGACATGATCATCTTCCGGGAGAACACCGAAGACATCTACGCCGGCATCGAATTCGCCGAAGGCACCGACGAGAACAAGAAGTTCCTCACCTGGCTGAAAGATACCTACCCCGACAAGTACGCCAAGGTCCGCTTCCCCGACACGGCCGGTATCGGCATCAAGCCCGTCAGCCAGGAAGGTACCCGCCGCCTGGTCAAGGCCGCCATCCAGTACGCCATCGACAACGGCAAGGACAGCGTGACCCTCGTCCACAAGGGCAACATCATGAAGTACACCGAGGGCAGCTTCCGCGACTGGGGCTACGAGACCGCCGCCAAGGACTTCGGTGCCACCCCGCTCGACGGCGGCCCCTGGCACGTACTGAAGACCGACGACGGTAAGGAGATCATCATCAAGGACGTCATCGCCGACGCCATGCTGCAGCAGATCATCCTACGCCCCAAGGAGTACAGCATCATCGCTACCCTGAACCTGAACGGTGACTACATCTCCGACGCCCTCGCGGCCCAGGTGGGTGGTATCGGCATCGCCCCCGGCGCCAACATCAACTACACCACCGGTATCTCGATCTTCGAGGCGACCCACGGTACGGCCCCCAAGTACGCCGGCCAGGACAAAGTGAACCCCAGCTCGGTCATCCTCTCCGGTGAGATGATGTTCCGCTACATGGGCTGGCCCGAAGCCGCCGACCTGATCATCAAGGGCATCGAAGGCGCCATCTCCAAGAAGCGCGTCACCTACGACTTCGAGCGGCAGATGGACGGGGCTACCCTCCTGAAGTGCAGCGAGTTCGGCGACGAGATCATCGCGAATATGTAAAAGTGAATCTGAGCTGATTTTTAGATTCATCGTAAGGGTCATCGTCTTTGGGCGGTGGCCCTTTTTTGGGTTGCGGGTTGCGGGTTGCGGGTTGCGGGTTGCGGGTTGCGGGTTGCGGGTTGCGGGTTGCGGGTTGCGGGTTGCAACAATATGTTTATTTGTAATATTAGTTAATATTTTTGTTTTATATTTCCCTCCCCATTGCCTACCACTTACCAGAGAAAATGAGTCAATCTTACCAGGACCTTGAGGTCTACAAGCAGTCGCTCGGGCTGTTCTTGCGCGTACATGAGTTTAGCCGCAAATTGCCTAAGCTTGAAACCTACGAATTAGGGAGTCAGGTCCGGCGGTCTGCTGATTCTGTGAATAGCAATATCGTGGAGGGATACGGACGGAGGCGGTACAAACGCGACTTCCTCCGATTTCTGGTCTTCGCCCATGCCAGTAACGACGAGACGGTAAACCACCTCAAGAAGATTGGGATGCTATACCCCGGCCTCCGGGCGGAAGCAGAGGAGTTGCAAGCCGGCTACGATACGCTTGGGCGACAGATCCATAGTTTTAGTTCGTACGTGGCGGTAAAGTGGAAAACTCCAGCTTAGCCCCGCAACCCGCAACCCATACCCTATCCCACCGAACGCCCCACCAACTCCCGCACCGTCAGCGAAATCAGCAGTTGCTCCTCCTTGTCGTTGAGGTCGTCCGGGATGAATTCGAAGGCCCGCTGGCTTAAGGGGTCGCCGGTGGTCGTGGGCAGGGTCGACAGCGCCCCTACCTCGCGGTTGCCTACGCTGACGGGCAGGTAGTTCTCTCGGGCGGTATTCTCGATGCGGGCCAGCTCCTTGCCGCTACGGGCGCCCAGAAGGGTATTGTTGGTGATGGTACCGACCGGCTGTCCGTCAATCTCCAGGCTGGTCTTGCCCTTTTCGGTCCAGTAGACATAATCGTGCTCTGCCGTACGGGCGTACAGCAATTCGTTCACCTGCTTGCCCAGGTAGCGGCGGTAGCTGTAGCTGACCACCGGTTCGTGGAAGATCGTAGTAAAGGTTCCCTTCGCGGTGGTTCCCGTACCGCGCTTGACGACCTGCTTGTCCTGGGTAAGACTGAAGAGGTCGAGTTCCTCGCGGTTCATCTTGACCAGATCGTTGCTCCAGGTATTCATATCCTCCTGAATTTCCCATAACACGCGCCCGCGCTTTTTCTTCGACGGCATGCGGTTACGGCTCCACTGGTTGAACATGTAGACAAGCAGGGACACCAAGAGGACGGAGATGATGAGAAGGACAATCATACCAGGGAAACACCGGTGGCCAGGGCTTGTGTTGAACGCTTGGTAGAATTGCCACGGCCATTCGTCGGTTCCGGGGCGCCAGCCGATACGTTAAAGCGGACTGGATTGCCGAACCCAAGTCGTCCGCCCGGCATTTGAAATACACTGAGCCCCCTAACTGATACCGACTTGAAAACCACTATTGAACAACAGGGCAACGCTACCCTGATCTACCTGACACCGTGGGAATGGATCCCCAACAGCGAACTGCCCGTCATCGTCTACCCCCGTGCCTTTTCCGACGCCAAACCCGGCATCAAGGACCGGGTCGCCAAGCGCCTGCAGACCAGCGGCTGGGGCAACACCTGGGTGGCCGGCATCTACCCCTACCCACACTACCACAGCAATACCCACGAAGTACTGGTGATCCTGAATGGTCACTGTACCGTCCAGCTCGGGGGCCCGGAAGGCTACGACCTGGAGGCCGGCACGGGTGATGTGATCGTCCTGCCCGCCGGCACCGGCCATGCGTGCTATACCCAATCCGACTATCGCGTCTTCGGGGCCTACCCCGGCGGCCGCAGTTGGGACCTGATCACCGGAGCCGCCGAGCACCGGGAACCCGACAACCTGCCGGTCCCGGAGCAGGACCCCCTCGGGGAGCGGGGCATACTTCGGCAGGCCTGGGCACGGGTCACGGCTACTGCCCCCTAACCGCGGGCAGGTTGTTGGTAGCCATTTCCGGATAGTCCGGCCGATAGTTGGAGGTCGGATAGCGGCTCTGCGCGTGTACCGCCAGGCCCCGGCACGTTCCCCGGGCGTCAAACTCAAATGACAGCCCCGTGCCAGTGTCGTAAAGACGGACCGAATCTCCGGCTACGGCGAAGGTGGACAGGGGTCCCTCCAGATTATAGCGGCTTTCCAACTCCTCCCGTTGGCTACCCACCCCGATACCGTAGGAATCGTGAAACTTCCGGGCAGTGGTGCGCGCGACCTGTAAGTCCTTGCGCATGTTATCCGTAGGCTCGAAGGTGAGAATCAGGACCAGCTCGGCGCTGTCCGCCCCGTCCGCCAGGCGGTAGGTGGAAACGGTCGTGCCCGCCCCCGAATCGCTGAACGTTGGCGTACCTATCGTATTCGCGACCGAATCCATTCGTTGCAGTACCGTGAGCGGCCCCAGGCGGTGCCCCGGCACGATCAACAGCGTGCTGTCAACCGGGCGCTCCGGTGCGGCGGTTTCCTGCGTTGCGCTGGCTACCGTGTCGGTCCCGCAGGCGGCACAAAACAGGGCAAGGCCCGCCAGCGAGGGGAAGGCTATTGATCGCATCATCCACCTACGTGTTTGACGCCGAAGTGTTCCATCACTAGGGCATGGTTGATCATGGCCCCGGCCCGCGTACCGGCACCGGTGGCAAAGCTTACGGTTCGCATCCTGGTCGTACAGTCACCGGCGGCGTATATGCCGGTGACGGAAGTCATGTCAAATTCATCGACGTGGAGCATGCCGTGTTCCGTAAGCTCGCAGCCCGCCTCCTCCGGCAACGGGCACTTTTGCCGGAGCTCGGGATGAAGGTAGAGGGCGGTGATCGCCTCCTGCGTCCCACTGGCCAGGGCCACGCCGGTAAGCTGACCACCCTCGTGGAGCAGTTCGCGCACGGGTTCTTGCACGATCCGCACCTCGCACGCCTCCAGATCGGCCGGATCGAAGGCGGCCGGCCCATTGGTGAACAGCGTCAGGTCACTCGTCCAGTTCCGGATCAGTTGCACCATGTTGACGGTATGCTCTCCATTCATCAGGATGCCGGTGGGTTGCTCCCGGATCTCGTACCCGTGGCAGTACGGGCAGTGGACGACCGACTTCCCCCAGCATTCCTGCATCCCCGGAATGTCCGGCAACCCGTCGTGCAGCCCCGTCGCAAACAGCAGCTTCTTGGCCCCGTATCGCTCGCCAGCGGTGGTGGTAACGGAAAATTTTCCGTCTTCACCGGAGAGCTCCACCGCGCGGTCCCGCACCAACGCAACCGTAGCGTAGGCCAGCACCTGGCGCCGTGCGGCGTCCGCGATCGTACCGGGCGCTTCCCCGTCGTGGGTAATGAAGTTGTGCGACGCCGGGGCGTAGCGGTTGCAGGGCTCCCCCCCGTCAATGATGAGCGTACGCCGCAGCGCGCGGCCCAGGGTCATACCGGCGGACAGTCCGGCGTAGCTGCCGCCGATGATGATTACTTCGTAGGAATTGGACATACCGTGATAGTTTCCGTAGGAACACCACTTAACGCTATTCAGTTGCATTAAGGAAAACACTGATACTGCTTCCTAACGCCGGGTCCGGTAAACGGGTGCGGCCCACCGTCACTTTCGTGCTACTGGCAGTGTACTTTCCGGGTTACCACCGCAAGCGCAGCCAGCGTTACCCTACCGTTTCCCTTCGTAAAACTGCACCACCTCGGGGTCCACCATCACGTCGCGTATCGTCAGGGGCTGACGGAGCACGATACCGTCCAGCGTACGGCAGCGGCTGAGGGCCACGTAGGTCTGCCCGTGCTCGAAGGCCCCCGAGCGGCCCAGGTCGACGATGATGCGATCGAAGGTCTTGCCCTGGGCCTTGTGAATGGTGACCGCCCACGCCAGCCGCACGGGTAGCTGCCGGTACGTTCCGAGGGTTTCGGTGGCGATCTTGCGCAGGTCTTCCCCGTCGGTGGTGTAGCGAATAATGTCCCACTCGTCGTACTCCACCTCTACCTCTACCGGGCGGCCCTGCTCCACGATCTCCAGTACGACCGACTTCGACTTACACTCACGGACCGTGCCAATGGTGCCGTTCACAAAGCGGCGGTCGCTATCGTTACGCAGGGTCATCACCTGGGCCCCCACCTTGAGGCGCAGCAGCTGGGGTACCGGAAACAACTTGTCGGGGAAGTTTCCCTTCACCTCGGCGGTATAGAGGTGTTCGGGACTGTCGAGCGCCTCCAGCGCGTTGGCGTTGATGCGGGTGACGGTGGCGTTGCGGGCGGCGAGGGTGAGGTAATTGCTACCCTCCTCGGGTTCGAAATCGGGCAGGCAGCGGGCGTTGAGGTCGGCCAACTCGTCGTGGTCGATGGTCGCGTTGCGGATACTTTCGAGCAGCCGCAGGAAGTAACGGCTGTCCTGCCGGTACACCTGCCGCAGCTCGATCATCTCCAGGTCGATGTAATCCAGGCAGTCGGCACTGAAAAAATAGGCGCTGGCGTAGCGCAGGCTGAAGAACTCCCGCTCCGTATCGCTGCTTACGACCGGAGGCAACTGAAACAGATCGCCGAAAAGAATCAGCTGTACGCCGCCAAAGGGCTCCCCGCTGCCGCGGTTCAGCCGCAGCCCGTAGTCGATGGCCTCCATCACGTCGGCCCGTACCATGCTGATCTCGTCGATCACCAGCGTCTCCAGGTTCTGAAAGACCCGGTGATTACGGCGGTTGGGCCGGATGTCCTTCGACTGCAGCAGCCGCGGCGGGAAGTTGAAGAAGCTGTGGATGGTTTGCCCGCCTACGTTGAGCGCCGCCACCCCCGTCGGGGCCAGTACCACCACGTTGCGCCGGGTACTGCGCTTGAAGATCTGCAACAGGGTCGATTTGCCCGTACCGGCCCGCCCCGTCACGAAGAGGTGGGCACCGGACTCCATGCGCTCCAGCGCGTAATTAAAATCGTCGGACAAGACCAGGGGTTCGGGCATGGCGCGAAGGTAGTGCGACGGGCAGGGATACTTCTCGGGTACGGAACCTGCCCTACCCCGGCACTGCCGGAAAGCCCGCCCGCCGGAAGCCGAGCTCATGAACAAACTAATCGATGCGTATTGATTTTTTGCTCACTACCCTCCCGGTAGCCGTATCGGCCATCCTCCTCCTGGAGAAGATACTCTGGTACGGATTACACACCTCCGCCGGACCGCTCCCGCAGGCCGGAACGTGCGCAACGGTGTTGCCATTCCTGAGTCAGGGGGATACCCTGACCTGTGGAATGCCGATCTTTGCGGCTCCTATCACAGCAGTACCATGCGTGTCCCCCCTGGTCGGCCCGGCCCTCGCCGGCGCCACGTAACGGTGGGACGCGTATCCAGCTACAGATCTTTACGGCTGGATACGCGGTAGCGAGCGATGGGTCGACGTGGGCCCTCCACGCGCCGAAACACTCTGGCGGGCATGGAAACCGGCTTCCATGCCCGCCTATACCAACCTGACCAACGTGGACATCGCGGCGCTGGTAGCCTACATTAAATTAAGCCCGCCCGTCAGGTGATGAGAAGTGGGCCGCAGGTGTCCGTCAGGTGTGTTTTATCGTCCCATTTTTACCTTCGTCCCCGTCATTGGACCGCACACCACCCAACAAACGTGTTCACTTGAACCCTCGCTAGAATTAATTTAATGTCGGCCAAACGACTCATATTACCGGTATGTGCTTATCTTTCACGAGATATCCTAAAAACAGGCCGTTTGCCGCACCGGGCTGATTTGGGCGGTTGCAGAAAATTCGTCAGCGGGTTACTTTAGTTGTCAATGTCTGACACATCGTTCAACATGCGTTTTTACACCTTACCCTACATATTCTACGCCTGCATCGCCCTGACCCTGGTCAGCATTGCCTTCCTGTCCCGGGCGGAAAATTCCTATGAATTTAGCAGATTAAGACCCTGGAGCGTTGCGGACCTGACCGAGGTTGCGTCCCATCCCAATCCGGAGCGCGGTGCCGAACTCTGGAATCGCTACGTTTGCTGCAGCTGCCAGGAAATGGCGTCACCCACCAAAAGCATCTCGCCCCCAGTGGCGGAGGTGCGATCGAACTGGCCCTACTACGAGCGGGAAGAACTACTCGCCATCCTCCTCAAGAGCGGTGAGCAGATCCGGCAGGGGAAACCCGAGGGCACCCAACTCTGGGAAGCAGTCACGCCCGCAATCCTGACCACCATCTCCGACCTGTCGTACCGCGACCTGCAGGACATGCTGGCGTACGTGTCCATCACCGGCTAGTCGCCCGACGCCGTACCTTTGCGGTATGCACACCTCACGCTTTTTCCTGCTGCTGGCCGGCGTTACGCTGCTGGCGGTAGCTGGCGTAGCCCTTAGCCACTGGTTGTTGCCCATCGGCTACGCGCTACCGTTTTCGGTGGCTACCCTGCTGCTGTTCCTGTTTCTGTGTACCGTGATCTTTTTCCTGGGCCGGCGGAGCGCGGGTGCGGCGAATCGCATGTTATTCAGCAATGTCTTTCTGGCTGCCACCATGGCGAAGATGTTCCTGTGCGGCATCCTGGTGGTGGGCTACGTGATCCTGGGCGAACCGGAAAGCAAGCTCTTCATCGTCCCCTTCTTCTGGCTGTACCTGGTGTACACCGGCTTCGAGGTCTACTTCCTTATGAAGGTGAGCGCGATCGTCGCGCGGCCTGAGCCCGCCGAATCATAGGCGGTAATTTACCCCTAGCTTCAGGAAGGTCGACGGAATAGATCCCCAGGCGCGCCGTCGTCGCAGGTCGGCCGCTACGGAGACCCCGATCCGCTCACCCTGCGAAGCCAACTGCACCGAGTAGTACCCAGTAATATTTCCGCTGACGTTGGCCCCCGAAACGTTACTCCAGATCTTCCTGTAAACGGTATACCCCAGCCCTATCCGCAGGGAGTACACCTTGGGGCGTACCGTATAGCCCGCCAGTAGCTGACCGTACAGCAGCAGGCGGTTGGATTCGCGCTGAAAGCGCTCCTTGTAGTGCGCGCGCACCACGCCGAGCCCCGTCAGCAAGCGCAGGTGACCCGCCCCCCACAATCCGTAATCCCACAGGTACCCCAATGCAGCCGACGGGGTGGTTGCATTGACATCATCCCCCGTGGCTAACACTAGGTCCAGGCCAAGCGCGTGGTAACTCGCGACGGAGGCCTTCGATCCGGCCGCAAACCGGTCTGTCACGGGGGTCCGTTGACAGTCCGCCGCCGGCCGGATCACCTCCAGCATCCCCCGGTCGTGGAAGCCGGCGCCCTTTGCCGCCGTGACGGCCGCCGCGCAATCCGCGACCACGTAGGCCAGTACATTGCGGTAGCGACGGGATACCTCCCGTTACCCGACTGGCTCACCGTCCAGCAAGTCCAGTTGGTAAAGCTCCCCGCCCTTCTCGATCAGGTAGAGGTAGGGCTTACCGCCGTCCGCCCGCATATCGTATTCGCTGGACCGCAGATCGACGCGCAGAAGAGTAAGGTGCCCGGCGAAGAGCACGCGTCCCAGTCGCTGAACGACTGGCCTCGTGCCGGTTTCATCCGCCGAAAGCTTCACCGCTACCGTTCGGTACCGCTCTCCGTTGTGAAGCCGCAGGCGGTCGATCTCGCCGATCGGGTAATGGCGGCTGCGCCGGCCCGCGCGGTTCTCCGCGACGACTTCCCGAATGTAGGAGCCGGTAACGGGCGCGCGCAGCGACGCTACGTGTACGGTCCCGTCGGTGAGAAAGAGGGTGTCCTGGGCGCACAGCCCACCCGCGCAGAGCAGGCTGACCAGCAGAAAAAATAGTCTCATGCAACAGCGTGGGTATGATTACGAATCGTTGCGGCAAATGCGGCAATCGATCACCGGGTCTGGTGTAGCACAAAAACGCGAACCCGCCGACGGTAGTGCCCCGCCCGGTCACTTTGGCACCGCCCCGCACCGGGTCGCGGCCCCAAAGCCGTACTTTGCGCCGATGCAGTACATTCTTTTGGCACTCCTGACCCTGGGCCTGACGAGCTGCGGTTCCGACGCACCGGCCCGGGCGGGACAACCCACGCCCGTAGCCCCCACCGCCGTAGACCCCGCACCCGCGGCCCCGCCCGCCTCCGCTCCCGCAGACAGCCTGTTCGGCCTCCCCATCTATACTTACATCACCGGGCAGTTCGACCCCGCCGAACAGGAAGCTTTCGTGCGGGTGGACGATACGTACACCGACGGCGACCCCTACCTGCTGCACCGCGACGCCTACGCGGCCTTCGAGCGGATGCACGCCGCCGCCCTGGCCGACGACGTACGGCTCACCATCGTCTCGGCCACCCGCAATTTTGCCCGGCAGAAGCAGATCTGGGAAGCCAAATGGAACGGTCAGCGGCTGCTCGAGGGTACCGAGCGTGCCAACGAGGTCTACCCGGACCCCGCCGAGCGGGCCCGCGCTATCCTGCGGTACTCCAGCATGCCCGGCACGAGCCGCCACCACTGGGGCACCGACATGGACCTCAATGCCCTGAACAACGGCTACTTCCGGGAGGGGAAGGGCAAGAAAATATACGACTGGCTGACCGCCCACGCCGCCGACTACGGCTTCTGCCAACCCTATACGGCCAAGGGCCCCGACCGCCCCTCCGGCTACGAAGAGGAGCGGTGGCACTGGAGCTACGTGCCCCTGGCCACCCGCCTGACCGACTACGCCGCCACCCGGCTGAACGACGCGGACATCAGCGGGTTTGCCGGGGCGGAGGCCGCTCCGCGCATCGAGGTGGTCAAAAACTACGTGCTCGGCGTGAATCCCGCCTGCAAGCAGTAGGGCTTAGCGGCTGCCCGTCAGGGGCTTGCGCGCGGTGCGGGGTAGTATACGCGCCGCGGCACGACCGGCGGGTAAACTTATGGCGGGGTTGCCCGCGTTTACCCATACACACAAGACTTGCCTATGGAACTTTACGACATCAACCGCTACGCCCTCATCGTTACGCCCAGCGAAGCCTTACTGCGGTGGGCCATCCGTGAAGATCCGACCGTCGAGGAAGAGATCGACTTCGACGACACCTCCGACCTGACGACCGTGTACCTGCTGCCCGACTTCGACGAGATGGAGGAGGCCGAGGAATGGCTCTACAAGAACTTCATGCCCATCCTCGAAAACCTGCTCGGCGAGTGGGTAGAGGACGACAGCAACTGGCCGGATAACCTGGCCTTTAATCACTTCGAGAAATTCAGCGACTACACGATCACGAATATGGTGATTGACACCCAGGACGCCAGCTACGACCAGGAGGACGAAGATTAGTATGCATTACCAACGCCCCCCCGAGGCCATCGCCGATCTGGTCAACCTGAAGCCGGATCCGCTGATGCTCTTTGGCCCCGACCGTGACTACATCATCATCGCCGACCGGCCGATGTACCCCGGGATCGAGGAACTGCGGGAGCCGAAGGTGAAGCTCGCCGGCCGGCAGATCAATCCGGCCTCCTTCACCCCCCACGGTACCCGGGGCTTTCACCTTCCGCGCCTGCGACAGGTGTCCGCCGGTACCGACCGCCCTTTCGAGGGGCTGCCGGAGGGGGCCATGTTCCGCTATTTCTCCTGGTCGCCGGACGGCAACCGGATCGCCTTTTGTCTGGTGACGGATACCGGGCTCCAGCTCTGGACCTGCGAGCGGGATACCCTGGCGTGCCAGCCGGTGGGCGACAACGACGTAAATAACAGCCTGGGCGGCTCGCCCTACGACTTCATCGGCAACGACCGCTTCCTGATCAAGCGACGCCCCCCCGGCGCCGTGGAGCCCCGCCGCCCGGACAACGTCACCGGGCCCGTGGTCCAGGACTCCTCCGGCAAGGAGGGGGCCAACCGCACCTACACCAACCTGCTGCAGAACGACCACGACGTCGCCCTGTTCCGCTACTACGCCACCGGTCAGCTGTACCTCCACCGGCTCGACACCGGCCACGAGAGCCCCTGGGCCGAACCGGGCATCATCGCCGGCCTCGGCGACAGCCCTAACGGTAACTACTTCCTGATTACCTACGTGGTCGAGCCCTTCAGCTTCAACGTACCCTACGACAAGTTTGCCGATCGGGTCCTGCTCCTCGACCGAGAGGGCAACGTCCTGCGCGAGCTCGCCCGGCGGCCCGTCGTGGAGCACCTGCCGCCCGCCTTCGGGGCGGTCATCACCCAGCCGCGGCGCTTCAACTGGCGGAGCGACCACCCCGCCCAGCTGTACTGGACCGAGGCCATCGACGGCGGCGACCCGCGGCGCGAGGTAGCCTACCGCGAGCAGCTGTACTACCTGGAAGCCCCCTTCACCGGCCCGCCGCAGCCCAGCATTCGGCTGCCCATGCGCTTCGGCGCGTTACGGTGGGCGCGCGGCGACCTCGCGATCGTCGTCGACTGGGAGTGGGCCACCCGCCGGCAGGTTACCCGCCGCTGGTACCCCGACGCCCCCGAGCGCGAGCCGGAGGTGCTCTTCGACCACAACTGGGAGGACAACTATAACGATCCCGGCAACGTGGTCACCGTTTCCCTGCCCAGCGACCACAGCGTATTGCTCACCCGCGATAACGGCGAGACCCTGGTGATGGTCGGCAACGGGCACCGGCCGGAGGGCCCCCAGCCCTTCATCGATGCCTTCAACCTGCACACCCATGATAAAGTCAGGCTGTGGGAGAGCCGTCCGCCCTACTTCGAGCGGCCGCTGTTCTTTATCGACGAGGACCCCGACTATTTCCTGCTCGCCCGCGAGCAGGCCGGCGAGCGACCCAACTTCTTCCTCCACCACCTGCTGTCCGGGGAAGAGGTGCAGGTCACCGACTTCCCCCACCCCTACCCCCAGCTCCGGGATACGGGCTACGAACTGCTCACGTACACCCGCGCCGACGGCGTACAACTCAGCGGGGAGCTGCATACCCCCGCCGACTTCGAGCCCGGCCGCGACGCCCCCCTGCCCATCCTGATGTGGGCCTACCCCCAGGAATACAAGGACGCCGACAAGGCGGGGCAGGTGCTCACCAGCGCCCACCAGTTTCGCCGCATCAGTCCGCTCTCTCCCCTGCCCTTCCTGGCGGCCGGCTACGCGGTCTTCGACGACTTCGCCATGCCCATCGTGGGCGAGGGCGACGAGGAGCCCAACGAAACCTTCATCGAGCAGGTCCGTATGAACGCCGAGGCGGCCGTGCGCAAGCTGGTCGACGCCGGCGTAGCGGATCCGCGGCGCATCTACGTGGGCGGCCACAGCTACGGGGCCTTCATGACGGCCCACCTGCTGGCGCATACCGACCTCTTCGCCGCCGGGATCGCCAGGAGCGGGGCCTTCAACCGGACGCTTACGCCCTTCGGCTTCCAGGCTGAGGAGCGCACCTTCTGGCAGGTACCGGATACCTATGTGCGCCTGTCGCCCTTCGTGCACGCCGACAAGATCGACGCCCCGCTGCTGCTCATTCACGGCGAGGAAGACAGCAACAGCGGCACCTACCCCGTACAATCCAAGCGCATGTTCACGGCCCTGGACAACCTCGGCAAGACGGCCCGCCTCTGCCTGCTGCCCTACGAAGATCACGGCTACGCGGCCGAGGAGAGCATCCTGCACATGCTCTGGGAGATGCACCGCTGGATGGACCTCCACCGCAAGCCCCGCCCGCGCCGGCGACAGGAAGGGGCGGGGACGCAGGTGCAGAGCCGGTCCTGATGTGAAGGCCAAGCGGTAAGTTTACGGCAAACACCTCTCCGTGCGCCCCCTCCAACCGTTCGTTTTCCTTCCCCTGCTGTGGCTCTGTCTGGTGGGTTGCCGCAGCGCCCTGGTCTTTACCGACCCCGACCTACAGAAGTGGGAAAAGCTTACCCTGGACTTTGCGGGCCCAAGCACTTCGGAAACCGCCGCGGACAATCCCTTCGTCAATTACCGCCTCGACGTCACCTTCACCCAGGGGGAGTACAGCATCACCGTGCCGGGCTTCTACGCCGCCGACGGGCGGGCCGCGGAAACGTCCGCTATTGGCGGCAGCGTATGGCGGGTACGCTTCCGCCCCGACCGTACGGGGGAATGGTCCTATACGGCCCGCCTCGCGCGGGGCGACAGCATTTACCTGCAGAACGCCGAAAGCGGGCGGACGGTGGAGCGCTACACGGGGGCCTTCTTCGTCGGCGACCCCGCGCCCGGGGAGACAGGCCGCCTGATCCGCGACCACCCCCGGTATTTGCGGTGGGCTGAAACGGGGGACTACTTCATCAAGACCGGCGTGGACAGTCCCGAAAACTTGCTGGGGTACGCCGACTTCAACAATACGTACCGCCACGACAGCACCTTCCGGGCGGGGGAAAGCTCGACCTCCGGCCTGCACCGGTTCGCGCCCCACGTGGCCGATCACCGGCCGGGTGACCCCAGCTGGCAGGGAGGTAAGGGGCGGGGCCTGATCGGCGGCATCAATTACCTGGCCTCCGTAGGGGTGAACAGCATCTACTTCCTGACCCTCAACATCGACGGCGACGGCAAGGACGTCTGGCCCTACACCGATCACCGCGAACGCTTCCGCTTCGACGTGAGCAAACTGGACCAGTGGGAGATCGTCTTCGACCACGCCGACAGCCTTGGCATGATGCTCCACTTCGTCCTCAACGAGACCGAGAACGAAACGCTGCTGGACGGCGGTGATACCGGTCCGCAACGAAAGCTCTACTTCCGGGAACTCGTCGCCCGCTTCGGACACCACCGCGCCGTAACCTGGAACCTCGGCGAGGAGAACGGCCCCAACGACTGGTCGGGCGCCTACCAGTCGACCGCGCAGCAACGCGACGTCCTGGCCTGGTTCGCCGCCAACGACCCCTACCGCAGCTATACCGTGCTGCATACTCACCCCGGGGAGGCGGCCTTCACCGCGATCTACGAACCGCTGCTCGGCAACCGCGACCTCGGGGGACTGGCCCTGCAACTGGGCGACCCCTACACGGCCAATGCGGTGACCGAGCGGTGGCTGCAGCGGTCGGCCGCGGCGGGCGCCCCCTGGATCATGACCCTCGACGAGGTAGGCCCCTGGTGGCGTGGACTGGATCCCGACGCCGCCACCCCGAATAACCAGGACAGTCTCCGTGCCCTGACCCTCTGGGGCAACCTGCTGGCGGGCGGAGCGGGGGTGGAATGGTACTTCGGCGCCCGTAGCCCGCACAACGACCTCAACTTAGAAGACTGGCGCAGCCGCGACCGCGCCTACCGCTGGTCGGCCCACGCCCGGCAATTCTTTCACGACCACCTGCCCTTCTGGGACATGGAGGCCCACAACGAGCTCACGGGCGGCGCCGAGTTCTGCTTCACCAACCCCGGCGAGGTATACGCCGTCGGCCTGCCCTTCGGTCAGCCGGCTACCCTCGACCTGAGCGGGGCGGGCGGGGAATACATGGTGCAGTGGTTCAACCCCCGGACGGGCGAACTGGAGGACGTGGGCGAACTGGTACACGCCGAGGACGGCGAGGTGGAACTGGTACCGCCCGGCACGGGCGACTGGGTGGCGGTACTGAAGCGCCGCTGAGGCGGCCCTACCGGAAGCGCAGGCTGAGCACCCCGAATACCGCTTCCTTGATGATCGACTTGTGCATCTTGCTATTGCCGGCGATGCGGTCGGTAAAGACGATGGGTACCTCCACGATGGTGAAGCCCATTTCCCGGGCCGTGTACTTCATTTCGATCTGGAAGGCGTAGCCGATAAAGCGGATCTCGTCGAAGTTCATCCGCTCCAGCACCGGGCGGGTGTAGCACATGAAGCCCGCGGTGGGGTCCTTGACCGGCATACCCGTAACGACCCGGGTGAAGACGCTGGCCCCGTAGGAGAGGATGATGCGGTCCAGCGGCCAGTTTTTGACGCTTCCGCCCTTGGTGTAGCGGCTGCCTACGGCTACGTCGGCCGGCCCGTCGTGGCAGGCCGCGCGCAGGCGGATCAGGTCGGCGGGGGTATGGCTGAAGTCCGCGTCCATCTCGAAGAAGTAGCGGTAATTCTCGGCGCGCTTCAGGCCCCAGCGGAAGCCATCCAGGTAGGCCGTGCCAAGACCAAGCTTACCGGCGCGTTCGAGCAGGTGCAGCCGGTCGGGGTAGCGCAGTTGCAGCTCCCGGACTACGGCGGCCGTGCCGTCGGGCGAGCCGTCGTCGACGACGAGCAGGTGGAAGGGCTGCGACAGACCAAATACCGTATCCACCATCCGCGTTATGTTCTCGCGTTCGTTGTAGGTGGGAATGATGACCAGGCTATCGCTCAAGAAGATTAGAATTGAGCGGCCAAAGATAGGACAGCCTTATGATAGATGTAAGCCGCCAGGATATGGCCGGAGGAAAGTCACGCCGCGCCGGACTGGCCGCCCTGCTGCTGTGGCTATCCGGGGTGGTCCTCGGCCAGGGGGCCATCAGTGGCTTCCCCGTGGCTGAGGGGGAGGTTTCCGTAGCCCCCGCCTGGAGCGTCGAGCGCTATTCCGAATACTTCGGCCCCGACGGTACGGTCGAGGACCGTGACGTACGGACGCTCAGCTACAGCCTCTTCGTGGAAGCCGGCATGAACGAGCAGACCGCCCTCGTTGCTACCCTACCCTACCTGCGTACCAACGACGACCCCGGCAGCCTGCAGGACGCCAGTCTCTGGATCAAGTACCGCAACCTCGACCAGCGCACCCCCGCGGGCGCCCACCGGGTATTCACCGCCGTAGGCCTCAGCTTTCCGGTCGGAAATTATGCGACCAGCGGCCCGACGGCCATCGGGCAGCGGGCGTCCGTCTTTCAGGGGAGGCTGGTGTACCAGTACCAATTCGATAGCGGATTCTTCCTGCACGCCCAGTCGGGCATCGATTTCCAGTTCGCCCCGGAGAGCCGCGCCAACTGGCCGCTCCTGCTCCGTAGCGGCTACGGCACCCGCTACTACTACTTCGAGGGGTGGCTCGAATTCGTTACTACCCTCGAGCCCGGACCGGCCGTTCGCTCCGCCACCGCCGGCACGGGCAGCAGCTGGCGGCGCGTGGGCGGTACTCTCTACGTACCCCTGCTTCCGTGGGCGGGCCTGGTCGGCGGGGGCGCCTACGTGCTGGGCGGGGAGTACATCGGCCGGAGTACCCGGTACAATCTGGGGATGGTGGTGAAACTTGTCCCGAAGTGAGATGCACATCCGATGTGGTCCACATCGGATGTGGCTCGTATCCGGTGCCCCCGCCCTACCCGCTTACCCGACTGTTGAGGATCTCCGCCACGTGCATCACCCGTAGCGGCAGCTTTTCCCGCCGAATCAGCCCCTCCATGTGCATCAGGCACGACATGTCGCCACTCGTGATCACCTCAGCGTCGTGCCGCAGGTGGTCGGCGATCCGGTCGCGGCCCATCTTGGTGGACAGTTCCGGCTGGTTGACGCTGAACGTGCCCCCGAAGCCGCAGCACTCGTCCACGCGGTCCAGCGGCACCAGTTCCACCCCCTCTACCATGTCGAGCAGGTAGCGGTAGTAGCTGAAGTCGGCCCCGACGCGCTCCGATCCCGAGCCGAGCCGTAGTCCCCGCAGGCCGTGGCAGCTGTTGTGTATGCCTACCCGGGCGGGGAAGCGGGCGCCTTGCAGTTCCTTCACCCCGACTACGTTGACCAGAAAATCGGCAAGCTCGAAGGTGCGTTCCCGCACGGAGCGCACCGCCTCACTGTCCTCCAGCACGTCGTAGTGGTGGTTGATGTGGTACACGCAGCTGCCCGAGGGGCACACCACGTAGTCAAAGTGGCCGAAGGTCTCGACGAAGTGCGCGTAGATCGGCCGGGCCTCCTGCTCCATCCCGCTGTTGGCCAGGGGCTGTCCGCAGCAGGTCTGCTCCCGCGGGTACACCACCGTACAGCCCAATCGCTCCAGCAGCTGCAGGGTGGCGATGCCCGCCTTAGGGTAGAACTGGTCGATGTAACAGGGAATGAAGAGGCCTACGGTCATGATCGGGGGGTTAGACCACGAAAGGTAACAGTCGCCGGCCGGGAGGGCATCCGGTATTGTCCTGCTTCCCCGCTATCACCCCTCCGCCGAGTATTCGAACTGCAGCTTTTCCAGTTGCAGCAGGAGCCCGGCGAGCGCTTCGCGGACCTCGTCCAGGTTGGCGGATACGACCCGGGCGTAGTCGGCATCCACGAAGAGGTGATCGGCGATGCCCGCCAGCTGCGCGGGGCCGTGGTCGGCGATGGCCGCTTGCTGCTCTTCCAGGTAGGTACGGAGTTTGGTGGCCCGGTCGTCCCAAAATTCCCGGAGGATACGGTGCGGTGCCTTGCGGATCACCTCGTGGCGCTCGGTGAGCCGCGTCTTGAGACGAAAGACCGTATCCGTACCGTTGAAGTTCACCTCGATGGTGTTCTCCCGCGGCCCCTTGCGGCCCCGGATGCGGTTGACGAGGTTGCGGTCCTCGTCGTAAAAATTCACGCTGCTGTAGTCCGCGTCGCTGAGCCCGCGAAACTGCTCGATGGTGACCAGCACGCCCCGGAACTGGCTCAGGTCCTTCTCCAGTTCGTAGTAGCTCTCCTGTACCGGCAGCAGCTGCTCTTCCTCGTGGGTGAGCTTGATGCGGGTCTCCTCGTGGACGTCGGCGGCGAACTCCCGGATCTCCTTCTTCAGGTTGCCCAGGTTGACGGCCACCGAGTAGCCGTGCTTGCGCACCGCGTCGACGATCATCTCCCGGATGGTCTCGCGCTGTTCGGGCCCGTTCCACAGGCAGTGCTCGAGCAGGAAGCAGTCCATCAGGTTTACCCGCCCGCGGCCGTGCAGGAAGGCGCTGGTGCGCAGCAGGCGCACGGCTTTCTTCCAGCGGCGGTCGTAGATCAGCAGCGGACTGGCCGCGTGGTTGGGCTGGGCGTTATACTGCTCGATCTTGTAGAGCAGCAGCTGCAGGGTATTGAGCACTTCGGCGGGCACCTCCACGGCGTCGATCTCGCCGGACCAGCGGTCGAGCTCTTCCTCGCTGAGTTTGGTCGCTTCGGGGATGTTATCCTCGTAGACGTCCTGGGTATCCACCACCATCTTCACGAAGTTGCGGTACTCGCTGATCTTGCCGAGCTCCAGCCGCACCAGGAAGCGGTCCCAGATCGGGGCCAGGTTGGCGCTGCGGGGCGGCAGCTCGTTGCTGGCGGTGATGATGCCGCGGATGTTCACCTTCAGGTCCTCCTCCCCGTTGCGGTAGATCTTCTCGTTGAGGATGGTCAGCAGGGCGTTCTGGATGGCGGGGCCGGCTTTCCAGATCTCGTCGAGAAATACGATGTTGGCGCCCGGCAGGTAGCGATCGGTGAGGCGCTCGTACTTGTCCTCGTCGCGCAATTTCTTGATGGAGATGGGGCCGAAGACCTCGTCGGGGGTCGAGAACTTAGACATCAGGTACTCGAAGCTCACCCCGTCGCGGAAGGCGTACTTGAGGCGGCGGGCGATGAGGCTCTTCCCGACGCCCGGGGGGCCGAGCAGGAAGATGCTCTCCCCGGCGACGGCCGTCAGCAGGGAGAGGCCCATGGCGTGGTCGCGCTCGTAGAGGCCGGCCGTGAGGGCCTGGAGGAGCGCCTCGGTGCGGAGCCGGAGGTCTTGTGCGCGGGTTGCGGTCATGCGGGGGTAACGGCGGGGCCGCCGAATGGGTTGGGGGAAAACACAAGAACGGCTTCCGGAGCCTAGTGTCCGAAAGCCGTTCGCGGGACGGGAAGCCGAGGCTTCCCCCGGTGACGAGAACTTACTTCTCGCCGTATTTCTCGAGGCGGTATTCCGCCTTCAGCTTCTCTTTCCGGCGCTTGACGCTGGGCTTGGTGAACTCACGGCGGTTGCGCAGCTCGCGGATCACACGGGTATTGATAGACTTGCGCTTGTAGCGCTTCAGGGCGCGGTCGATGTTTTCGCCCTCACGTACATTGATAATTAGCATTAAGCGTTGCTGTTTTTAGAATTGGAGCGCAAAGGTACGGACTATTTCTTGATCGCGCAAGCCATTTCGAGGATGGTCCGCCCGGCTTCGGTGCGGTACTGCAGTTTTTCCACGTCTACCCGGCGCAGCAGGGCTTTGGGGTCAGGTGCGGCCGTCTTTTCCGTCGGGGTGCTGTCGTAGGGGGCGGGGGCAGCGGCGGGCGCGGACGCGGGTGCGGTGACGAGCTGGGCGATGAGCTCGTGCAAGCCCAGGTTAACCAGGTCGTCGGAGACGGCGAAAGTACCCTCCACGCGACTGCCCTCGAGGTCGGCAAAGTCGGTGTTCATCAGGTGTTGCAGGACGGGGTGCATACTTATTCGGCTTTAAGGTGTAGGTCGAGAATGAGTCGGTTGGCTTCGCTTTTGACGGACAGCAATTGTACGAGCGGTACCAGTTGCTGGTACCCCAGATCGGTCATCAGCGCGGGTACGTGCAGGCGCAGGTAGTTGCTGGTCAGCTCCACGCCCTTGGGCAGCTTGCTCTCGATCATCCCCTGCAGCAGGCTGATGAGCGAGCGGTCGAGGAAGCCCAGCCCGTCCTTAATATCGAAGCGGAGCCACGGCTGGTCAGGAAAGCTGACGGGCAGGCCGGGAGCGAAAAGGATCTGCCGCGAGACCGTCCCGAGAACCGGGGCCTGTGCCTTGACGAAGACGCGGAAGCAATTGCGGGCGTTGGGGTCGATCAGCAGCTCCCGCACCGGCGTGTTGGCCGGGCGCGCGGCCAGCAGCTCGTTGAGGAGAGCCCGGGTGAGCGGCAGGGTGATGCGCAGATCCGTACCCGCCAGGGCGGCGGAGGGGTTATCGAGGGCGGCGGCGACCAGGTTGGCGGGAAAGGCGGACATGCTCCGTGAACGCCGTTCGGCGGCCGGAGTTCGGGCGGTCCCGGCGGCCGATCGCTCCCCGCACTCAGGGCCGGCGGGGCCGAACTCTATGGTTCCCCCCGTTTATTCGACGATTCGGGTACTTACCTCTATCCTTTTTCTGAACGGACTTCGGCAACGCTCGGTTATACCTAGTGTAACCCCCGTACCTATGAGATTGATTTACACTGCCTTACTAATATTGCTTTGCACCTGCGTCCGCGCCCAGACTGACGGCACCTCGCCGCCGGAACTCGCCCCCAATACGGGCGGCGTGGGCGGAAAGCTTACCGAGGCCGGCAGCGAGGCTCCGGTGGGTTTTGCCAACGTCGCGGTCTATAGTGTGGAAAACGGCGAAATGGTCGGGGGCACCACCAGCGATATCGACGGCAATTTTACCCTGAAGAACCTCCCCTTCGGCGACTATCGCCTGGAGGTCTCCTTCATCGGCTACGAAGATGAGGAGATGCTGCTGGAACTCAACAACGGCGAGCGCTTCATCCAGATGGGCAAGATCGACCTCAGCCAGGGCGGGGCCACGGACCTCGACGAGGTGGTGGTGACCGCCGAGCGCGCGATTATGGAACTGGGCCTGGACCGTAAATCCTTCAACGTGGAAAAGAGCGTCGCCTCCAGCGGCGGCTCCGCCGAGGACCTGCTGCGGCAGATCCCCAGCATCAACGTGGACCTGGAGGGTAACGTGAGCCTGCGGGGCAGCGGCGGGGTCCGCTTCCTGATCAACGGCCGCCCGAGCGGCCTGGTGGGCACCGATCCCACTTCCTACCTGAAGTCACTGAGCTCCAGCGCCATCGAACGGGTGGAGGTGATCACCAACCCCGGCGCCGCCTTTGACCCCGAGGGTACGGCGGGCATCATCAACATCGTACTGAAGAAAAAGCAGGACGACGGCTTCAATGCCTCCATCAACCTGAATGCGGGCACCGGAAACAAATTTGACGGCAACCTCGACCTCAACTGGCGCAAGGGGAAGTTCAACTCCTTCGCCGGCGTGAGCGCGCGCTACGACGAGCGCTTCTTCCGCGGCTACCGCGACCAGTCCGGCACACTCGGCGACAGCCTATTTAGCCGTTACTTCACCTTCGAGGGCGACCGCCTGAACCGCTCGCAGATGTTCAAACTGGGTACCGAGTATGCCCTTTCCGACCGCGCCTCGATCGGCATCCAGGGTAACTATCAGCTAGAGACCGGCAGCAACTCGAACCTGCGGACGACCCAGTTCTTCGACAGCGAGAACACCCTCGACCGCACCAGCGTCCGCAACGAAACCGAACCCAGCGACGAAACCGACTACGAGATCCAGCTCAACTACAATCAGACCTTCCGTAAGGAAGGCCGGCGCCTGACGGGCCAGCTGCAGTACAGCCAGAACGACGAGAGCGAAATCGAGAACTACTACGAGGTCATCACCGACGCCTTCGGCGCTCCCTACGCCCCCGACGGGCGGCAACGCTCCCCTACCCTGGAGGACCGTACCCGCTTCCTGGGGGAACTGAACTACGAGCAGACCTTCGGCGACTTCAAGTTTACCACCGGCTGGCGCTCCACAATCGAGCAGCTGGAAACCGACGCCGCCTTCCAGATCTTCGGCGGTGGTGACTACGCCACGGTGGACAGCCTGAGTAACCTCTTCCGCTACGACGAGGAAGTACACGCCCTCTACGCTACCATCGGCGGCAAGGTGGGCAAGGTGACCTTCAACGCCGGACTGCGGGCCGAGCAGGCCTACACCACCAGCAACCTGCTGGAGCCGAACCCCGAGGTGTTCAACAACGACTACTTCAGCCTCTACCCCAGCGTGTTCGCCGGGTACAGCTTTACGGAAAACACTACGCTGCAGGCCAGCTACAGCCGCCGGGTGGAACGCCCGCGCGCCTGGGCGCTGAACCCCTTCGTCGACCGGGGCGATCCCTTCAACCTTCGCAGCGGTAACCCCTTTCTCCTGCCCGAGCGGATCAACAGCTTCGAACTGAACCTGCAGCAGCAGTACGGCAAGGGCACCCTGACCGGGGGCGTCTACTTCCGCCAGCTTACCGACATCATCAGCCGCATCACCCGCATCCAGGAGGGCGGCGTAAGCCTGAGCACCCGCGCCAACCTGGACCGCGGCCGCAACTACGGCGTGGAACTGATCGGCACCTACCGGCCCACCAACAAGCTGGACCTGACCGTGAGCGCCAACGGTTACCGCAGCGAGATCATCGGCAACAGCGACGACGAGAACATCGACCAGAATGGCTATCTCTTTAGCGGCAACGTGCAGGGCAGCTATAAACTGCCGTGGGACGTGCAGGCCCAGTTCACCTATTTCTACCGCAGCCCCGGCGTACGTCCCCAGGGGCGGATCCAGGCCATGCAGAGCCTTGACCTCGGCTTCCGCAAGGATATTCTGGACGGTAAGGGTGCCGTCACCCTGCGGGTATCCGACCTCTTCAATACGCGTCGGTACAGCTACACCACCGAGACCGGCGGCATCACTACCGTCAGCGAGTTCCAGCGTGAGAGCCGGATCGCCTACATCGGCTTCCAGTACAGCCTCAACCAACTCGGCCGTGGCGACCGCGAAGAGCGGCGCGGCGGCGACGGCGGTGGGATGAACGACGACTTTTAGTAAGCATGCGCTGTCTGGTATTCCCCCTGCTGGCGCTCCTGCTGCTGCCGGCCTGCGGCCCCGACACGGGTGAGCCGCAGGCCGGCAGCCTCATGGTAGGCGACAGCCTCGTACAGCTGGCCCTGCCGGCGCCCGGCGCGACCGTCAGCTCCCCGTTGCGGGTGGAGGGGGTTGCCCTCGGATACTACTTCTTCGAGGCCAGCTTCCCGGTCCGCCTGGAAGACGGTAACGGGAAAGAACTGGCCACGGCACCGGCCACCGCCGCCGGCGACTGGATGACCGAGGACTGGGTCGGCTACTCGGCTACCCTCGAATTTGCCGCGCCGGCCACGGAGACGGGTACCCTGATCCTAGAACGCGACAACCCCTCGGGGCTGGAGGGCAATGCCCACCGGCTGCGGGTACCGGTACGCTTCGCTTCGCCTTCCGAGTAAATACCCGGTGGCGGATATCAACGCACCACGAACCGCTGCCGCCCGACCGGCTGACCGTTCCGTAGCACGACTAGCAGGTAATTGCCCCGGGCCAGCCCGTCCACCGGGAGGGTGGCGCGCTCCCAGACCCCGGCCTGCAACAGGACCCGCTGCCCCAGCGAAGAATACACCGCCAGCGTATAGGCCGTCGTGGCCTGGGGTAGCTCCACGGTGAGGGCCGCGGTAACCGGGTTGGGGTACAGCAGTATCGGCAGATCGATGGCCGCCGGGGACGGGCGGACGGGCGATAGGATGACCGCTTCGTCGCGGAAAGCGCCGCAGCGTACCGTCGCCGTGCTGACGTAGACCAGCGCCACCCGGCGCGGTCCTCCCAGGCTACCGTAGTCTTCCGGTGAGAACGGGCTGCCGGCGGTGTACGCGGGTCCCGGGTCGGCATCGAGGCCCGCCTGATCAACGCCGCAGTCCGGGTCGTCGCCGTAGTCGACCGGGGTGGACACCTGGAGGTGGTACAGTCCGCAACTGTCGCGGCGCAGGGCGATCAGGGCGGAAACGTCGTCCTGTCCGTACAGCGTATCGAGGCGGGCGCCCGGCTGCCGGTCGAAGGCCACGGGCA
Organism: Lewinella sp. IMCC34183; assembly: GCF_003390915.1. GTDB lineage: Bacteria > Bacteroidota > Bacteroidia > Chitinophagales > Saprospiraceae > Neolewinella. Next base: position 29,693 of record NZ_QMEM01000003.1, read on the forward strand.
GGCGGGGCCGGGAGAAGGTGAGGAGCGTATCGACGGCCACCGGGGTCGTTTCCTGGCCGCGTTCGTAGATAGCGGCCCGCACGTCGTAGGTATAGGCCTCGGCATTGGAAGCGTCTACCGCCAGAATCTCCACGGTAGAAAACCGGCCACCGAAGGGCCGGTCCGCAGCAAAAGGGGCGCCCACCGTGCTGCTGTTGTACACGTCGATTTGGAAGGTATCACCGACCGCGGCCAGTCCGTACGTCTCCGGGGCGGGCAGCTGCACGCTGCCGGCGATCGCGCTGCTGCCGGCCAGCGTCAGGGGAGGGCTCCCATCCTCAATCCGGTACAGCCGTGGCGTAGAAACCAGATCGGTACTCTGGCCAATCACCAAAGAATCCCCTATCCGCTCACCGGATGCGGTAGAAAAGGCGATGACCTTCAGCCTGTCTTCGACGCCGAGTACCGTACCGGGCGCGTCGGAGATCACTTCGGCGTACAGCGTGGTGAGGTCGTCGTCGCGGGCCAGCCAGCGTTCGCCGACCGGTGCGGCCGGGTACAGCAACAACTGGTCGGTACTATCGAAGCGGACCATGGTACTCTCCTCGGTCTGACAAACGGAGTAGCCGAAGGGCGAGGGCACCTTGGCCACGCAGCTGACCTCCTCCCGTACCTCCAGCGAACCGTAGAGGGTATCGCAGCCCATGGCGTCGACCCGCGCCCCGAAGTATTGGGTGGTGAACAGATCGCTGTCGTTGTCTGCGTAATCGGGGTTCTCGTACAGGTACTGTACGCCCGGTCGGAAGAGCTGGTAGTCGAACTGGGCCAAGAGGCCGGCGGGGACGCAGGTGCAGAGCAGGAGGAGGAAGCGGAGGGTTTGTAGGTACATAGGGGGTAGCGTAGGCGTGAAAGGAGCAGGCGGGGATAAGATAAGACCAAGGCGAGCGGCGCCGGCGACCGGTAGCTGAAAATTTGTGACTGGTCCGGAATTTTCGGAGGATTATTCAGCCGGGGCGCTGCACCGTAAAAGCGGAACCAAGGCCAGGGCGGGGAACTCTTCGGGAGGTTCCGGCTCCGGTTCGGCAGGTCGTGATTGAACGTTTTCCGATCGGCGGTTTACTAACAGAAAACAGCCTCCATGCTCAGTTTCCTCTTCGCGCATCTGCTGCTCCTGGCCACTACCCCGCCCCAGCCCTTCCGGGATCTCAGCCGGGAGTTGCACCCGGGACCTTACTACGGCGAGCAGACTGAAAGCTGGAGGCGCCGCGCTACGGACGACTGTGCCGACGACAACGACTGGTTGCAGTATTTCCTCTACGCCCGCTACGCCAACCGCTTTGACCACGGCACCTACGACCTGGCGGAAATCGAGCGGATGGCCCTGGCCCACACCGCCCCGGAAGGCTTTGCGGCCAACTACCTTCGGTACATGCAGGCCGACATCGGCCGGGGACGGGTGCCCCTGATGCGCGCCTACGCGGCCGAACCGGAAAACCCCTACGCACTATCCTCGGTGCTGGGGTACGCCATGCTGGAGGGAGATACCGCCCTGGCCCGTACGGTAAGCGAGCGGATCGACCGCCTGTTCCCCTACCCGGCCGGCCTCCTGGATTTTAACTACAACACCCTCGTCAGTGTGGCCCCGAACGGTATCCTGCTGACCTTCGGCGACGCCGATACCTATCCGGCCTGGGTGCTGCAACGGGTACACGGGGTGCGCAATGATGTTTTGGTCGTGAATTACCACCTGTTCAACCAGCTGGATGATTACGCGTCCCTGGTGTTCCGGGCGGCGGGCGTGGCCCCGCCGCCCACCGCCCACCTGCGGGACAAACTGGAGCGACTGCGGCAATCTCGCCATCCCCTCCACGTGGCGGCAACGGTGGGCGACCGCCTGGACCGCCTGGAATTGCCGCAGTCGGACCTCTACCCCACCGGGCTGGTGTTTCGGGTATCCGACGCGCCGGTCGAGAACCTGGCCGTTACGCGCCGGCTATACCGCGAGGAGTGGCGGCTCGACCGGCTGCGGTTGCCGCTGAGCGACTCGCCGGCGGATCGCGTAAGCCGGGAGTTGGCACCTAATTACCTGGTCTCCCTCATCGAGTTGGTGCGGCAGGACCGGCAGGGCAACGACCAGCCCGACGAAGCCCTCCGGAGCCTGATCGACACGATCGCGCGGGCGCACGGCCTGACCGCCCGCGTGGCCGGCCTGCTCGGTGAAGGCGCTGAAGCCGAACCCCAATTGGCCAGCCGGGAGGTAGCCCTCACCGCGGCGGAACTGTTTGACGCATATGCGTACGGCTCCGTCCCCCGCCGGCCACGCGGTAGGGAGGGCAGGGACTTTGTGCCCGACTACTTCATGAAGGAAAAGGAAGTAGCGAACGGGGAATATCAGTTGTTTTTGGAGGACCTGCTGCGGCAGAAAAAGTACGATTACCTCGACAGCGCCCGCAGCGAAAGGGTAGACTGGCTGGCCCTGCTGCCCGATAGTCTTTCCACCTTGCCGGAAGCGGAATTGTATGTCCGTGGCCGTCCGGAAGCGGCCGATCACCCCGTAGTCAACATTTCCCACCGCGGCGCGGAGCTGTACGCCTATTGGCTCACGCAGGTGTACAATCAGGACCCGAAGCGGGAGGGGGGCCGCAACGTACGCTTCCGCCTGCCCACCGCGGCGGAATTCGAACGGGCGGCCCGGGGCGGCAAGCAACACGCGCCCTATCCGTGGGGGGGGCCAGATTACCGCAACGCCCGGGGGTGCATTCTCGCCAACCTCAACGCTACCCTGCTTGATGACGACTGGACACGGGGTAATCCGGCCACTCAACCACAGCTGACATCGAAAGACCGGGAGCGAGGTTGCCGGGACGACGGCGCGTTGCTTACGGCGCCAACCGACAGTTATTATCCGAATGATTTCGGACTTTACAACATGAGCGGCAACGCAGCGGAAATGATCGACGTGCCCGGGCAGACCATGGGCGGCAGCTGGCGCGACGGGCCCGAGGCACTCCGGATCGGCGTGATCACAGAGCGCACGCTGCCCAGTCCGACCACCGGTTTTCGCCTCGTCATGGAATACGTGGACTAGTGGCGCTACCAACGGATCGCGAACTGCTTATCGATGCGGCCGGAGGGCGGGAAAGCGCCTTTGCCGAGCTCTACGGCCGGTACGCGGGGGAGCTGCGCGCGTATTTCGTGCGTAGCCTCGACGGCAACGTTGTGGCGGACGACCTCGTACAGCAGGTATTCATCCAGTTGCTCGGCAGCCGGGCCTTCCGGGAACCGCAGGCGGGCCCGGCGAAACTGGACAAGCTCCTGTTCACCATCGCCAAGAACCTGCTCCGCAACCAACTGCGCGACGACCGGCGCAGGAACGACCGGGAACTGGCTTACCACGGTCCAATGGACGAGGCGCCGCCCGATCGATCGGTGGATACCAAACGTCTCGAGGAGGCCATTTCCAACCTGCCGAGTCACCAACGTCAGCCGCTGCTGTTGCGATTCCGTCACGGCATGCAGGTGCAGGCCATCGCCGACTTGCTGGACTGCGCTCCGGGCACCGTTAAAAGTCGCCTGCATTATGGCCTGAAGCGCCTCGCCCATCTATTACAACCGCTGGCAAAGCCCGATAAAGAGTCTCCGCGATGAACTACCTCGATTACCTGCTCACCCATACCTACGAGCAGCTGCCCGCTACCATACGAAATGAGGTCACCGAGCGCGACTATAGCAGCCGCAGATCCGTTGCCCTCGGCCTGCGCGCGCGCGCCGTCGATCTGCCCCCGGTACTCCGGCAAGCCTACCGACGGACGGTGGCGGTCCGGCCGCGCGCCCGCCGCCGATTCTACTGGGTGGCGGCGGCCGGCTGGCTGCTGGCGATCGCCGCGGGCGTCCTCCTTCTCGGCCATCAACCCCGGCTGGAGTACGTCGCCCGGGTAAGTCCGCCGGTGATCGAGCGGGATACGGTGGAAGTGACTCGCCACGACACCGTGGTGCGGGTGGTCTACCGGGACCGCCTGCTCCGCGATACCTTCATTGCACCCGCGCCCGCGCCCACCTACCTCGTGGTGCACGATACGGTTTACCGGGCCCCGAAAGTGCCCTATCCTGTGGGTACGGTGGCGGTTGACCCCGCCGGGTTGTCGCTCCTCGTCGGCAGTCGCGGAGACTAACCGGGCGAACAAGCGGCCTTAATTTACCTTAGTGCCACAAACTACCCACCACATGAAGAAAATCGGTATTCTCTACGGGCGCGAACGTTCTTTCCCCCCCGCCGTCATCCAGCGCATCAACGACAAGAACGTCGACGGCATCCGGGCCGAGCCCGTCAAGATCGACAAGGTGGGCCAGGGCCTCAACCCCGGTTACGCGGTGATCATCGACCGCATCAGCCAGGACGTACCCTTCTACCGGGCGATGCTGAAGAATGCCGCCGCCACCGGCACCGCGGTGATCAACAACCCCTTCTGGTGGAGCGCCGACGAGAAGTTCTTCAACAACGTACTGAGCGTGGGCCCCGCCGGCGTACCCGTGCCGAAGACCGTACTGCTGCCGAGCGCCCAGCTGCCCGACGACACCAGCGACGAGAGCTTCACCAATATGGCCTACCCGCTCGACTGGCAGAGCATCTTTAACTACATCGGCTGGCCCGCCTTCATGAAGCCCCACGCCGGCGGCGGCTGGAAAAGCGTGTACAAGCTTGACGGCCCCGACCAGCTCTGGAAGGCCCACAAGGAAACCGGTCAGCTCGTCATGATGCTGCAGGAGGCCATTGACTTCACCAGCTACTTCCGTTGCTACTGCATCGGTCGCAAGTACGTGAAGATCATGCACTACGAGCCCCGCAACGAATTTTTGGACCGCTACAAGGTGCAACACGACGTGAGCCAGGAACTCCTGAACACCATCCACGACTACGTACTCAAGCTCAATAACTGGCTCGGCTACGACTTCAACACGGTGGAATTTGCCATTCGTGACGGCATCCCCTACGCCATCGACTTCTGCAACCCGGCCCCCGACGCCGACAAGTTCAGCGTGGGCGATGAGAACTTCGAATGGGTCATCGAGACCAGCGCGAACTACGCCATCGAGCGGGCCCAGCAACAGGAACCCGGCCGCGACAACCTGACGTGGGGCGAGTACATCCGCAAGGCGGTGGACGGTAGCTATGCGTTTGGGAAGTAGGGGCTCGCTGCGCTCGCGGTAGAGGACAACCCTGGATTCTACCGTGAGCGAAGCGAGCTCTACCGACAAAGCCCTCTACTTAATACTGTCCACAAACAGCTTGTGATCCAGCGATAGCCGTCCCGGGCCCGCGATCAGGATAGCGATGGCCACTACGGCGTAATTCAGGGGGTTGGCAATCCTACCCCAGGGATCGCCGGCGGCGTAGTGAACCAGCAGGGCCGCCACCAGCATAGTGATGATGTAGGGAATCGTAGCCAGCCGAGTGAAGAGTCCCAGAGCAATAAGTACGCCGCACACGAATTCGGCCACGGCCGCCAGGATCAGGCTTAGTGTGGGACCTACCCCGATCGGGTCGCCGAATTCAAAGTTACCGGCGAACACCTTCATCATTTTCGGCCAGCCGTGGGCAAAGGCCATCTCCAGGCCGAACCAGACGCGCAGGAACAGGAGTGCTACGTCGATATTTCCTTTAGTCATAGGTGGGTTAAGTTAAGGGGTCGGGAGCCAGAAAATGCTCGCGGATGGAGTTCCAGAGCGCGGCAGCGGGGCGGTTGTCCCCCTCCGCCTTGGTTTCTTCAATGTAGGACAGGCTGTCGGCAAAGAGGTAAGACACCCCGGCCAGGGTAACGGGCGTATAGTTTGCGACGTGCAGGTGCAGTCCCAGCAGATCGGGGGTATAACCGAACAGGATCACCCGGTGAACGCCGAGCCGCCGGATGAGCCCGGAGAGGTCCAGCGACCGGTCGGCGGGCCACTCAAGCAGGTGAAGCTGCCGGCCCGGCTCGCGGTAGCCGGCCGCGCCCAGGATCCGCTTCAGAAAGGCGCGGCGGGCCAGCTCGCCGTGGTATACCACCAGCAGGGGCAGATCGCGCGCCGGCCCCAGAAGCGCCAGGGCGGCGTCGGGACCGGGCTGGCCGATGAGGTCGAAGGGAAGCACGGAATAAAGGTACGTGGCGCTTGGTAGACACCGTAACTTTTCCCCTGCTTACCTTTATCGCAAATTCAGCCCCGATGACCACCACCAGCCCTATCCGCGTGGAGCGCGTCCAGCAGTCGCGCCTCGAAGACGTAGACTTCAGCAACCTGCCCTTCGGCAAGATTTTCAGCGACCACATGTACGTCAGCGACTACCGCGACGGCGAGTGGACCGACGACCGCATCATCCCCTTCGGTCACTTCACCATGCACCCCGCCAGCATGGTCCTGCACTACGGACAGTCCATCTTCGAGGGCATGAAGGCCAGCGTCGACCAGGACGGCACCCCCATGCTCATGCAGCCCCGGGAGCACGCCCAGCGCCTCAACGCCAGCGCCCGCCGCATGATGATGGCCGAGTTCCCGGAGGACCGGTTCGTGGAGGCCGTCAGCCGGCTGGTCAAGCTCGACCAGGGCTGGATTCCGCCCCAGGAAGGCAGCGCCCTCTACCTGCGCCCCTACATGTACGCCACCGATGAGTTCATCGGCGTACGGCCCAGCGAAACCTACCGCTTCTGCATCTTTACCGCCCCGGTAGGCCCCTACTACGCTAAGCCCGTGCGTCTGGTGGTTGAGGAAAAGTACGTCCGCGCCGTCCCCGGCGGAACGGGCGAGGCCAAGTCGGGCGGCAACTACGGCGGTAGCCTGCTGGCGGTCCACGAGGCCAACCAGCGGGGCTTCGACCAAGTCCTCTGGATGGGCGTCGAGAACAAGCAGCAGATCCAGGAAGTGGGTACGATGAACGTCTTCTTCGTCATCGACGGCGAGGTGGTCACCCCCATCACCGACGGCGCCATCCTCAAGGGCATTACCCGTAAGATGTTTATCCAGATCCTGAAGGACAAGGGCATCCCGGTCAGCGAGCGCCTCGTCACCATCGACGAGATCGTGGCCGCCTCCGATGCCGGCAACCTCCAGGAGATGTTCGGGGCCGGTACCGCCGCCGTGGTCAGCCACGTCGCCGAGCTGCAGTACCGCGACCGGCTCATCACCCTGCCCCCCGTGGAGGACCGCAAGATCGGCCCCATGCTCAAGCGGCACATCGACGGCCTGCGCGTCGGCTCCGTGGAGGATACCCACGGCTGGCTCGTCCGCGTCTAACCCCGCCGTACAACGCTGCCTCCGGCAGCGCCAGTACAACGCTGCCTCCGGCAGCGAATACCGTCACGCCTACCCCGCCGCAAATTTTACCCCGATGGAAGAAAACATGCGCATCGTACGCACCATTCCCGGCCCCGCGGACGCACACTTAATCACATTTTTCCACCAAGGCGGAACTACCGACTTAGTGGAAGCCAATCGGGCGGAATTCTCTCTAGGCGGAGATTCCCTCCTCTTCGTGTTTACCCTGCGTACGCATACCCTGCACCTGAAAATTACCCGCAGCAACTTACGGCACGGCGGGTACGGCTACATTCGCTTGCATACCGAGTTTTCAGCCCCCGAAGACGAAGAATCAGACTTAACAACACAGTCCGCCTACGGGAATAATGTAGTTCTCGGATTCGCTAGTTCCCCGGGGCAGGGCGACTACGCCAACCGCGTACTGGACGTTTTCGGAATTTTCCACACCTTCGCCGAGGAAGAAGTCCAGCACGCGGTAGTTATTGCGTTCGACGGCGGCGACGTTATCGTAATCGAGCAAAATGATGCCCCGGAAGGCTTCAACGTGCAGTTCAATCCCCCCAACTGGATGCCGATGCTCGTTCTGAACCCGCTGTAGGGTAAATTCCGGCTACCGGTCCACCGCCTGCCGAAGTCCCGCGCTCATCCGTACCTCCAGCGTATCTCCCGTCCCCCGCACGAGAAAGTAGCCATCCAGCTCCGGGTGCCCCTCGATCAGCCGCAGCGCGCCCTCCGGTCCCAGCACCATACAGGCCGTGGCGTAGGCATCGGCGGTGGCGCAGTCGGCGGCCAGGATGGTGGCGCTCAGCAGGTCGTTCCGTTCCACGTAGCCCGTGCGCGGGTCGATGGTGTGGCTGTACTTGGCCCCCTCCACCTCGTAGAAGTTCAGGTAATTACCGCTGGTGGCGAGGGCCCGCCCGCCGGACAACGGCAGCGTACCGGCGGGCGCGATCGTCTCCGCGTTCTCCTCCGGCGCCCGGATGGCCACCCGCCAGGGTTGCCCGTTCTTGCTGCCCCCGCCGCGCATTTCGCCGCCGATGTCGATCAGGTGATTCGGGCGGCCGAGGCTGTCCAGCAGCGCCGAGATCAAATCCACGCCGTAGCCCTTCGCGCTCGCGTTCAGGTCCAGCTCCACGCCCGGCCGCGCCTTGGCGAGAAAGCCGTTTTCGTAAGATACCAGCCCGAACCCCACCCGGCCCCGGACCGCCGCGAGCTCGGCCGTATCCACCACGCTCGTTTCCCGTTTGGTGCCCGTCCCGAAGCCCCAGTACTTCACCAGCGGAGCTACCGTAGGATCGTAGGCACCTGCGGTAGCGGCTACTACTTCGGCGGCCAGTTCCAGGTTGGGGACGAAGTGGACTGTACCCGCCAGGGTCACGCCGGAGTCGCTGCGGTTGAAGCGCGAGATCGTGCTTTCGGCCACCCACGGCGAGAGCTCTTCGTTGTAGGCCGCGAGCAAGCTGTCTACGCTCTCCTGGAGCCCGGCGATTGAGCCGCCGAGGTAGGTAATACGGTAGTAGCTGCCCATGGCCTCCCCGGTGATGCGGGTGGGAGTCTGGTAGCCGTCGGGCTCGGGAGAGCCACACGCTACCAGGGTAACTAACAGCAGAAGAAGGGCGGGAACGCGGGTACAGAGCTTCATGGTAGCGCAAAGGTACTGTGGCTACCTGCGACGGGAGAATACCGCGACCCTACTTAGTCTTCGGCGTTGAGCCGGGTGATCAGGTCCGCCTCGTCCTGCCGGTAGGGCGTTCCGTCGGGGCGGAAGACGTCGTGGAACCACTCGTCGGGTTCGCTTCCGTCTTCAATGGGCGTGTTCCAGGCGTAGATGGTATTGGATTTACCGGCCACCAGTCCCCAGTTGATGGCGCCCACGTTGTGCTCCTTCAACATCGGAAGAATGTTGGCAAAGCGGCTGTTGCGCGTCCGGGCCATATACTCGGTACAGATCATGGGCCGGCCGTGCGTCGCGAGCAGCTGCAGCGTTCTCAGGTGGTGATCGGCGTCTTCGTACTCGTGGTAGGTAAGAATATCCGAATTCAGGGCCTGGAAGGTGTTGAGCTCCTGGAAGTCCCACCGCCAAAGGCCGGCGGTGAGTGGCTGACTCGGATTTACCTCACGCGCCCAGGTAAATACCCCGGTCAGCAGCGGCAGGGAAGTGGTCAGTTTCCCGGAGTTTCCCGGCTCGTTGTAGAGGTCCCACATCAGTACCCGATCGTCGTCCTTGAAGGTAGTAATGATGTCCTTCACGTAGGTCTCCAGGGCGGGGAAGTTCTCTTCGTTCTTCGAGGCGGGGTCGCCGGGGTCCTGCATCCAACCGGAGTTATGGGTCCCGGTGATGGGCTCGGGCTGGGTGCCGATTTTAGGCTCTTTACCCCACACGTCGTCAAAGATGACGAACATGGTCTTGATGCCGTGCTTGTCGGCCAGGCCCAGGTAGGTGTCCATCCGCTGCTTGAAGCCCTCCGGGTCGGCCTTGTACGCCAGACTGTGCAGGTAGACCCGCATGGTGTTAAAGCCAACACCCTCCGCGTAGCCCAGTTCCCGGTCGATGGTCTCCGGGTCAAAGGTGGCCTCCTGCCACATTTCCAGCTGGTTGATGGCGGTGCTGGGATTGAAATTGGCGCCGGTGAGCCAGTCCTGTTCGGCGTACCATTCGGCGGCCCGCTCCTCGGACCAGGGCGTACCCACGATCTCGGTAGCCTGACCGTAAGCAGCCACGGCCATGCAGAATAGGAGTACAGTTAGTAGTATAGACTTCATGCGTAGTAAATTTTCGTTGGGCGGTTATTTGGTCAGGGGGTGGGGCTGCTCGTCGGTGGTGGGTCCCTTGACGATCAGCTTGCCGTCGGGCAGGATCTCCAGCTCGTCCATGAAGACCACCCGCTCGTCGCCGGTCTGCCGGGTCCGGCCGTGGTAGACCGCGTACATCTTATCACTCCCCTCGAGAAAGAGGACCATATTGTGTCCGGTGCCGGTGACGTCGCCGCCCGCCTCCACGTTTTTTTCCAGTACGGGGTTGTTCGTAGCCTTCGTGAAGGGGCCCAGCGGGTGGTCCCCGGTAGCGTAGCCCACGGCGTAGTTGGGGCCGGCGTAGTGGTTGGCCGAATACATGATGTAGTAGGTGTCCCCGTGCCTGAAGGTAAAGGAACCTTCCGTCCAGCGGCGGTTGATCTCGCCGGAGGTGACGGAACGGCTCTCCCACTCCGCGTTCTCGTTGTCCATATCCACGGGGGGGCGCAGCAGTAGTTTCGGCTCGCCGATCACGGACCGGAAGTCCGGACTCAGCTCTACCCCGTACACCCAACTCTCCTCGATCTCCTCGTACAGGCCCTGCTCCCGCGCCCAGTCGGCCACTTCACTCTCTACCGGATGCTCGTAGCAGGCGCGGGAGTAGTACAGGTAGAAGGTGCCGTCGTCGTCACGGAACACGTTGGCGTCAATAACGGGGTAGCCGGGCTCGAATAGCGGCTGGTTTTGCAGGTCGGTGAAGGGACCGGTCGGTTCATCGGACACCGCTACCCCGATGTGGAAATTCTCCCCCTCGTTGGTCGGATTGTGCTTCCAGTTGGCGCTGTAGAAGAGGTAGTACTTACCGTCGAATTTGTAGCATTCGGGGGCCCAGAAGGCACTTTCGTTCCAGCTGTCCTCGGTGTTGCCGTAGTAGACCTGCCCCCGGTCGGTCCAGTTGACCAGGTCGGTAGACGAATAAACCGCGAAGCCATCCTTCGCCCCGCCGCCGGTGCCGTAGAGGTAGTAGGTACCGTCGCCGTTGTCCAGGATGAAGGGGTCGCCGAATTCCACGTCCAGCGGATTAGCAAAGGCGGGCGAGTCGGTGGCTGCCACTTCCGCGGTGGACGACCGGGGGCTGCACGCCGTAACGAGCAAGAGGGCGACGGCAGCAGGGAGGGACAGCAGGAGATAACTTCTCACGAAAAGGACCATTTTGGAAAGATAAGGCGTAGACACAAGGGTTAATTACTCACCGGAGGGTACGGGCAGGGACCGACCGAGGGCGACCGGGTCCCCCAGCACCGGCAGGCCGTCGGCCGACCAGGTGAAGGGCTGCATGCGCATACTCCGCTCGTCGCCGCAGCCCTGCCCCGCTTCCGGGTTGGCGTGGTAGAGGATCCAGTTTTCGGTGCCGTCGGGAGAGGAAAAGAAGGAATTATGGCCCGGCCCGTAGGCCCGGGCGGCGGCGTCGCTGGTGAAGAGGGGGTTCTGGGCGAGGCGGCTCCAGCTCTCCGGCAGCATCGGATCGTCACCGATGGTGAGCTCCATAGCTCCCAGGCTGTACCCGTCTGTCCAGCAGCCGCCGGCGGAGTAGAACATGAACAGCTTGCCCTCGTGCTGAATGAACTGCGGTCCTTCGACTACCCGCGGATCGGTTCCGTTCTCTTCCCAGGCGGCTTCCGGCTGTAGCAGGCGGACGCGCTCGCCGCTTACCGCGGTCGGTCCGTCCATCTTCGCCAGGTAGATGTCCTGCTGCACGTTGACGTCCCCCTCCCAGCCCGACCAGGCGAAATACCACTCTCCCCCGATGTCGACGGGGCTGCCGTCGATGGCCCACTTGTCGTCCGGCAGTTCCAGCTCACCGCGGTCCTCCCAGTTGTCGGACAGGGGATCCGCGTCCGTATTGGCCAGCACCCACATCCGGTGGTTGTCGTTGTTGCCGTCGCTGGCGGCGTAGTACACGTACCAGGTTCCATCGATGCGGTGGATCTCCGGCGCCCAGATCTGGGCGGAGTTCATGCCGCTGGCGGGCGGATTCCAGACAACGCGCGAGCGGGCGGCCGCGGTCCGCAGTCCGGACATTTTATCCGTCTCGATCAGGGTGATGTTTCGGCCGGTGGTGTAGGTCACGTAGTAGGTATCGCCCTCCTGGAATACCCAGGGATCGGGGCCTACCTGGTAAACCGGATTCACGAAGGTCGCTTCCGGGTTGGGTTGCGGATCGGGCGTCGGCGTTGCCGGGTCCTCGGGTGGATCGCAGGCTAGTAGTCCGAGGCAGACGATCAACAAGCAGGCAGGAAGAGAAGAATAAGGCATAGGTTGGGATATGGGGCGCGGGGCGGTTACCAGTTGGGGTTCTGTACGAGGTTGGGGTTGATGTCCAGGTCGCGCTGCGGGATGGGCAGCAGACCGTGCTTGCCGACCTGGTAGTTGGCGAAACCGGGGTCGCGGTCCGCGAGGCCGGGCCCCAGGTCTCCCCAGCGCTTGAGGTCGTTGAAGCGGTGTCCTTCACCGGTCAGCTCCGTCAGCCGCTCGTGCTTGATCTGCTCCAGGAAGGCGTCGGCGTCCAGTCCGGGGCGCACCTCCGAGAGGGGCGGCAGTCCGGCCCGCTCGCGCACGCGGTCCACGTAGGCGTAGGCCTCGGAGGTGCGCCCGATAGCGTTCAGGCTTTCGGCGTACATCAGCAGGACGTCCGCGAAGCGGATGAAGCGGTAGTTGTTGGGCGACCGGAATCCCTCCTCGTTCTTGTAATCGTCGTTCAGGAACTTGCGGAAGAATACGCGGTCGCTGTCGCCGTAGCGATCGATCCACGGGGTACCGTAGACGATGGAGGCTTCCGGTCCGGCGGGGTCGGTATGGTCGTAGAGGTAGGTCGCGGCCAGGCGGGGATCGCGGGAACCGTCCGTGGTCGTCTCTTCCTCGAATTCACCGACTACCCAGCGCAGGGCTTCGGCGTCCGCGAATCCGATGCCGGGAGGTGCGTAGAACTGGGCAATGGAAGTGCCGTAGTTATGGTTGGGCGTCTGGGTATCCTGGTCGGTGAACTCCAAAGGGTTATCGGCGTAGCCCCACTCCAGCACCGATTCCACGTTGAATTCGGTGAGCGCGCTGAAATTATCGGCGTAGTTGGACGTCAGGTCGTACAGGTCAGCGCCCTCCCCCGTAAAGAAGAAGTCCAGGGCATCGACCGCTTCGGCGTACCGCCCGTTTTGCATGTACGCCTTGGCCAGGAGGGCCAGCGCGCCCCCCCGGGTGATGCGGCCGACATCGTCAGGACCGTACTGCAGCGGCAGATTCGCGGCGGCGTAATCCAGGTCGGCGATCACCTGTTCCCACACCTCGGCCTCGGAGGAGGTCGGCGGCAAGTCGTTCGGGCTGGAGGGGGTCAGTTGCAGCGGTACGTTGCCCCACAGGCTGGCCAGGTGATAGTAGTGCATACCCCGGAAGAAGTGTGCCTCGCCCAGTACCCGGGCCTTGAGGTTCTCGTCCATCTCGATGCCGGGCACGTTGGCGATCACCTGGTTGGCCCGGAAGATGCCGACGTAGTTGTCGGCGTACACGTCGGTCATGGGACCGAAATTGGAGTTGGGCTGGATGAAGTTATTCAGGGCATTGGCCAGTTCGCTCCAGGGGCTGTTGCTGGTGCCTACGTCGGCGCGCACGTCGTAGAGCATGGGCTGCCAGCGCGAAAACCCGGTACGGTGCAGCGTGCTGTAGGCGGCGTTGATGCCCTGCACGGCGTCGGTTTCGTCCTGCCAGAAACTGTCGTTGGTGATCTGGTTGGGGTTGATGATTTCCAGCTCGTCCGCGCAGGAAGCGAAGGTCAGAACGAAGAGAAGCAGGTATAGGGGGAAGCGATTCATGATTCGTTATTTTCGGTGAAGGAGCCGGGGCGGGGCCCCTCCTAGAAATTCAGGTTGAGACCCAGGGAGACGATCCGGCTCGACGGCCAGTTGCCGTTGTCCACGCCCCGCTCCAGAATACCATTGCCCTGCACGTCGGGATCCAGGCCGGTGTACTTCGTAAGGGTGAGGAGGTTCTGCCCCGTCACGTATACCCGCAGGTTGCTGATGCTGAGCCGGTCCAGCGCGGCGTCGGGTAGCGTGTAGCCGATCTGCAGGTTGCGCAGCCGCAGGTAGGAGCCGTCCTCCAGCCACCGGTCGGTGTTGCCGCGGGCGTTGTCGACCAGGCCCTGGTCGTTAGTGGCGATACCGATGCGGGGATCGTCGGTATTCGTGTTGTCGGGGGTCCAGGGGTTGACGTCGGAGCGGAAGTTGGTATTCTGGTAGCCGTCCAGCTGGCTGCGCACTGAATTGTACAGGGTGTTTCCAAAGATGCCGATGATCTGGGCCGATACGTCGAAGTTGGCGTACGACAGTCCCAACTGGCTGCCCAGTTGCAGGCTCGGCCACGGCGATTCGCCGGTGAAACTGCGGTCCTGATCCGTGATCTGCCCGTCGCCGTTCACGTCGACGTACCGGATGTCGCCGGGGCGGGCGAAGGGCTGGATAAGGTTGCCCTCCACGGCGTGGGCGTCAATTTCGCTCTGGTTCTGGAAGATGCCGTCGGTCTGCAGCAGGTACCACTCGCCGAGCGGCTCACCGACGCGGGAGCGCGTCAGTCCCGTCTGGATGTAGTCGATGCCGTCACCGCGGTTGCCGACGGCCTGCACGGTGTTGTTGATGGTGGTCAGGTTGAAGCCAATGTTGAACTGCAGCCGGTCGAGCTGCTGCCGGTAATTGGCCTCGAATTCGAAGCCGGTATTGCGGATGGAGCCGGCATTCACCGGCGGGCTGCCCCCCAGGTTGCCGAGGTAGGTGGCTATGGGCAGGTTGGTGACGAGGGCGTCCTCGGAGAGGATATCGTAGTAGTTGGCGGAGAGCGTGAGGCGGTAGTCCAGAAAGGCGGCCTCCACGCCGTAGTTCTGCGACTTGCGGTTCTCCCAGCGGAGGTCCGGATTCACGAGGCCGGCCTGGTAGGCGCCCACCTGCACGGTACCGAGGATCGCCCGAGGGTTGTTGTTGATGGTACCGCGCCAGTCCCAGGACCCGAGGGTGACGATGCCCAGCGTACCGTAGGAGGCGTTGAACTTCAGATCGTCGATCCACGGCACCCGGAAAAAATCTTCCTTGCTGATGCGCCAGCTGCCCGCGATGGAGGGAAACACCCCGGTGCGGTTGTCGCGGCTGAAGCGGCTGTCCTGGTCCACGCGTCCGGTCAGGGTGAGGTAGTACTTCTGGGCGTAGTTGTAGTTGACCCGGCCGAGGAAGCCGATCGTGCGGTAGTCGGTCGTGACGCCGCCCTCAGCCAGGGATTCGCCCGTGGCGGAGTTGATCTGCTCGAAGGGGTCGCCACCGCTTTCCACGATGTCGCTGCGGGAAGCGAAGGTGTAATTGCGCTTCGTTTGCTGGTCGGAAGTACCGATGACCGCACTCAGGGCATGATTGCCAAAGGTGCGGTCGAAGTTCAGGGTGTGCTCCATGAGCAGACTCGAGAACTGGGAGCGGTTGTCCTGGATCGAACTCGGCCGCACCGCGGCGTTGAACTGGGTCACGCCGTAGCGCCGCAGCCCTTTGGAGAAGTCGTCGCTGTTCTCCAGGCCGACATTGAACTTGTACCGCAGCCCCTTCACCAGCTCCACCTGTACGTAGGCGTTGCCGATAAGCTTCAGGAAGTTGATCTTTTCGCGAAGCAGGTCGGTCACGGCCACCTGGTTCTTGGCGTAGCTGACGGCGTCCACCGTGCCGATACCCCATCCGCCGGGGTTGGTATCGGAGATGTAGCGGTCGCCCCGCACCGGGATGACGGGCAGCATGGTCACCATGTCGTAGAAGGGATTGCCGGTGTCGAAGCCACCGAGCGGCTGGCGGATGTTGTTGTTGGTCAGGACCAGGTTCTCCCCGATCGTGATGCGGCCCAGGTCGAGCGTACTGTTGACGCGGAAGGCCGTGCGGTTGAATCCGCGGCCGATGATCACGCCCTCGTTGCGGAAGTGGCTGCCCGAGACAAAGTACTTAAGGTTATCGGATCCCCCGGAGGCGGACAGGTTGGCGTCCAGCGTGCTGCCGGTACGGATCACCTCATCCTGCCAGTCGGTATCGATGGTGGGATCGAAGTCCGCCGCTACGGAAGCCGGCGGTTCGAGGCCCGAGTTTTCGTAGCTCGTCCGCTGCAGGGCGGCGAAGCCCGCCGCGTCCATCACGTCCCAGCGGCGGGGAATTTGCTGGATACCCGTCGTCACGCTGAGGGCGGGGCGGATCGGCCCCTTCCGCCCCGACTTGGTGGTGATGATGATCACGCCGTTGGCGGCGCGCGAGCCGTAGATGGCCGCCGCGGAGGCATCCTTGAGGATCTGGACGCTCTCGATGTCGTTGTTGTTGAAGGTCACGTTGGCGTCGGCGATCATGCCGTCGATCACGTACAGCGGATTCGTATTCACGAAGCTGGCCGCCCCCCGGATCTCGATCACGGCCCCCGCTCCCGGAGCGCCGCCGTTACGGACGGTAATTCCCGAAGCCAGACCCTGAAGGGACTCCGCCAGCGAATTGGACACCGTCTTGTTGATCTGTTCGGCGGGCACTACCGCGGTGGCCCCCGTCAGGTCGGAGCGCTTGACTTCCTGGTAGCCGATGACGACCACCTCGCCCAGGTTGCTGATGTTCTCACTGAGATTGATCGTGAAGTTGGTTTGCCCCGCCACCGCGAGCGTTCGTGGCGTGTAGCCTACGTAGGTCACCTGCAGGCTATCGGTTGGGTCCACGCCCTCCAGCGTGAATACCCCGTCGACGTCGGTGACGGTGCCCTGCGTGGTACCCTTCACCGCTACGGTGGCACCGATAAGGGGGCCTTCGGCGTCGGAAACAGTGCCGGATACCGTCAGCAAATCCTGAGCGAGAAGATTGCCTCCGCCCAAAAACAGGCACACCCATAACAGGGCCAGGGAAATAGATCTTGATTGCATGATGTAGACTTATAGCGAGTACAAAGACAGCCAACCACACTATTAGTGATCGACGGGCTGAAAAACAGCCTTTTATTCTGCGACGCAAGGTATTGGGCAGCCTTTGTTCCCTACCTGCGACCCGTCCCAATCCATCGACCATACGTTGCAGGACAACGTTTCGTCGCGCTTCCGCCCCGAATTGCAACGAATCGTGGCAGTGATGCAACGGATCGTGGCGGCTGCGCGACCGGCACGTTCACGGCACCCGCGCCCCGCCGCCCGGTCTATCCGTAATTCGATACATTAGCCTGAATCCACGCCGGACCAACGGAAGGTGGCGATACAACAATGAGCAAGGTGAACCCCGAACCGGCAGATTACGGGCTACCGCATCGTTTGCGGACCGTGGCACTGGCATGGCTGCTTTTGATGGGAGCGGTCAACCTGCTCACGGCCCAACCCTACTACTTCAAGCACTACGAGGTGACCGAGGGGCTGTCCCACAACACGATCCACTGCGCCGCCCAGGACGAGCTGGGGTTCATGTGGTTCGGGACGAAGAACGGTCTGAACCGCTTTGACGGGTACGAATTCCGGTGGTTTCAGTCCGACTCGTCCGCCACCGGGAGCCTGGGTAGCAACTTCATTGAGTGCCTGGAGATCGCGGACGGCCGGCTGTGGGTGGGCACCGACGACGGACTGTTTCGCGGCAGCCCGCGCAGCGACACCTTCGGCCCGGTACCGAGCACCGCCGGGCTGCCCATCCTGGATATTGCCCCGGCCCCGGGTGGCGAGGTGTGGGTAGTGGCCGACCAGGCGCTACAGCGGATCGACCCGGTCACCGGGGCGCGGAAGGGGCGGTACGACCGCCCCGACCTGCTGCCCGCCCTGCGCGTGACCGCCTCGGCGGCCGGCTCGGTCTACCTGGCTACCGACCGGGCGCTCTTCCGCTACCGCCCGGCGGAGGACGCATTCGAGCCGCTGGGCGTGACCTTCCCCGTGGACACCGATTATCCCTTACAGTTCTCGGCGCTCTATCCCCTATCGGAAAGCAGCCTGGCGGTGGGCACGGTGAGTCACGGCGCCTTCCTGGTCGACCTGGTGTCCCGGACGGCGGTGCCGCTTACCGGGGAGGCCGAGGGCCGCTACGTCCGTGATTTCCTCCAACGCGGCAACACCCTCTGGATCGGCACGGAAAACGGCGTCTACCTCTACAACCTGCTTTCGGGCGCGGTCCAGCATCTACAGAAGCAGACCGGGCACCAGTACGGCTTACCGGACAATGCGATCTACAGTCTCTTCGCGGACCGGGACGAGGGGGTCTGGATCGGCACCTACTTCCGCGGCATCAGCTACTACAGCCCGGCGCTCGCCGGGTTCCGGAAGTTCGTCCCCGTGCCCGGCGAAAACTCGGTCAGCGGCAGCGCGGTGCGGGAGCTGCGGCAAGACGAGGCCGGGCGTATCTGGGTGGGCACCGAGGATGCCGGCCTGAACCGCTACGACCCCGCCACCGGGCAATTCACCCACTTCGCGCTACAGGCGGCCGATGCCCCGCAGCCGGTCTCCAATATCCACGGCATCCTGGTGCGCGACGACGAAGTGTGGGTGGGGACCTTTCAAACCGGGCTGTTCGTCCTGGATGCGGCCACGGGGGCGGTCAAGCGGCACCGGATGGCGGGGGCGGAAAGCGGCCTGCGCAGCAATTTCATCTATTCGCTGTACCAACTGCGCGACAAGACGGTCGTGGCCCTTACGGCCTCGGGCCTGCAACGCTACGACGCGGGCAGCGACCGCTTCGTACCCCTCGAGGGCTTTTCGCCGGATTTCTTTTACACCTCCTTCCTGGAAGACAGCCGCGGCGGACAGTGGGCGGGTACCTACTGGGACGGGCTATACCACTACGATCCGCGCGAGAAGCGCGTCACGACCTACCACGCCGGCGGCACGGAGAACCGCCTGGGCAACGATGCGATCAACGGCATCTTCGAGGACAGCCACCGCAACCTCTGGGTAGCCACCGAAAACGGGCTGAACCAGATCCGCGCCGAAAACGGCAACGTCCTCCGTTTCGGAAAGGCGGACGGCTTCCCGAGCAACGTCTTCTACAGCCTGCAGGAAGACGCTCGCGGCAAGCTGTGGATGAGTACGGCCAACGGCCTGGCCTGCTACCACCCCGAATCGGGGCGGGTGGACACCTACGGCACGGAAAACGGCCTACCGAGTAACCAATTTAACTATAACTCGGCCCTCACGGACGCTGCCGGCCGGATGTACTTCGGTACCGTGCGGGGGTTCGTTTCCTTCGACCCCTACGACATCCGGTTCAATAAGCAGGAGCCACCGGCGGAGCTGGTCCTCAGCGACCTGAAGTTGCCCGGCGCGCCGGCCGACGAAGCCGCGGCGGCCTACCGCGCGGCGCAGGCGACGGGGCGGGTGGAGTTGCCCTACGCCCGTTCCACCTTCAGCTTGTCCTTCTCCGCGCTCGACTACGCCTCGCCGGGGCTCACGGAATACCAGTACGCCCTTTCCGGCGGACAGGACGGCTGGGTGGACCTGGAGCACGCCCACCAGATTCACTTCACCGACTTCCGGCACGGCACCTACGATCTGCAACTGCGGGTGCGCCGGCACAACAGCGAGTGGAGTCCCCCGATCGCCTTCCTGAGCCTGCGGGTAGCCCCCCCCTGGTGGCAAACCGGATGGGCCTACGCGGCATACGCCGTGCTCGGCACGACGGTACTGCTGGTACTGCTGATGCTCTACCACCGCTACAACCGGGCGCGGTCCGACCAGCGGCAGCGGCTCTTCGAGCACGAAAAGGAAAAAGAACTGTACCGGGCCAAGATCGAGTTCTTCACCAATATTTCCCACGAGATCCTCACCCCCCTCACCCTCATCCAGAACCCGGTGGAGAAGGCCCTCCGCGGTACGGACACCAGCGACAGCCTGCACCCCACCCTGACGATGGTGCACCGCAATACCACCCGGCTGGTGAACCTGGTGCGGCAGCTGCTCGACTTCCGCAAAATGGAGATGGAAGACCTGTCGCTGTCCTTCGTACGGACGGACGTCACCGCCCTCGTGGGCGACCTGCTCGAGCGTTACGCCCTAGAGGCGGAGGAGCGGGAAACGACCATGACCTTCCCCCAGGTGGATCCCGTCTACGCCTATATCGATGCGGAGGCCTTCCGCAAGATCGCCGGCAACCTGCTGGAGAACGCCCTGAAGTACGGAGAGCGGCGGGTCGACTTGCGGCTGGAGGCCGACGGCGAGTTGTTCCGGTTTACCGTCAGCAACGACGGAGCCCCGATTCCGGTCGCCGAACGAAAGAACATCCTGCGCCCCTTCTACCGGCTGCCCGAGCACGCCGCCCGACCCGGGACCGGGCTGGGCCTGCCCCTGGCGCACGCGCTGGCCGAACTGCACGGGGGAACATTGGTGCTCGATCCGGACCCGGAACGCGGAACGCGCTTCGTGGTTACCCTTCCCCTCCACCACCGCGATGACTTCGAGCTCACGCCCGACCGGGTCGAACCCGATGACGTCCTCCCGCAAGTCACGCCCCCGCTCGTTGCTCCCCGGCCGGGAGAGCCGGTGACCACCATACTACTGGTGGAGGACAACCCGGACCTTCTCGGCTTTATCGCGAAGGAACTTTCCGACCGGTACGCCATTCTGCGGGCCTCCGACGGCGTCGAAGCGATCGCGGTTCTCGAGCACCACACCGTGCAGCTGGTGGTCAGCGACGTCAAGATGCCGCGCATGGACGGGTTCACTCTCTGTGCCACCCTCAAGTCCGACGTCAAGCACAGCCACGTACCCGTCATCCTGCTCACCTCCCAGAATCAGTATACCGCGGAGCTTACCGGCCTGGAGCGCGGAGCGGACGCCTACGTGACCAAGCCCTTCGCGATCGAGTACCTGCAGGCCCGTATCCGGAACCTGCTCGACAACCGGGCGCGCATCGTAGAGCACTTCGGCCGCACGCCGCTGGCCCACCTGCAGAGCATCGCCCAGTCGCCGGTCGATGAAGACTTTACCCGGCGGCTGGACGCCGTCATCCAGGAGAACATCACGGATCCCGACCTCAACGTGGAGGCGCTCGCCGAACGGATGCACATGAGCCGCTCTACCCTCTACCGCAAGATCAAGGACATCAGCGGCGCTAACCCCAACGAGCTGATCAACCTCGTGCGCCTGAAGAAGGCCGCCGAACTGCTCAAAACGCGGCGCTACAAGGTGTACGAAGTCGCGGACATGGTCGGCTACAATTCAGCGACCAGCTTCGGACGGAACTTCAAAAAACAGTTCGATGTATCGCCCGGCGACTACGCCAAGTCGGATGACCTGGTGACATAAAAAAAGCCGTCGGTTGCGCAGTGCGCAACCGACGGCTTCCCGAAAGGAGAACGATCGACTCTACTACCAGCCCGGCAGCAGGTTCAGCCCGAAGCTCCAGCTCGCGCCGTCGATCAGCGGACGGGCCAGGTAGGGCTCCACCACCAGCTGTCCGAAGACGTTGACGCGGGCGCTCACGCCGGCGGTGAAGATGGGCCGTACGCCCGGGGTGACCACGGTGGGCTGCCCGGTCAGGGGGTTGATTAGCACTTCACCGTCCTTGTCCAGCGTGTAGGTCGCGCCACCGAACTGGCTGACGTCCGTGAACGCCATACCGCCGTCAATGAAGAAGTTGAGGTCGCTGAAGAGGAACTTCGACTTGATCAGGGCTATCTGCTCCGGACCGGTAAAGGGTACGCGCAGCTCCAGGTTGGAGACGAACAGCTTGCTGCCGACCAGCTCGTTGAGGTCGCGGCCCGCCCCCTGCAGGGTGGTCACGGCATCGTTGGCGTTTAGGCCGCGCATGTACCAGGGGCTGCCGACGTACAGCGGGAAGAGGGTGTTGCCCCCGTCGCCGTAGCGACCGTAGTGCAGGGCGCGGAAGGCCAGGGCTCCCTTGCCGAACCACAGGTACTTGCGGTAATCGGTGTTGACCGCCGTAAAGTTGAAGCGGCCCAGGTACTGGTCCACCCCGAAGCGGTACCGGTGGCCGCGGATCGGGGCCGTCATTCCCATGTCGGAGTTGTCGCCCACCAGGGCCACACCGGCGTTGTAGAGGTTGAAGGTCTCCTGCTCCAGCTCACGCTGCCGCTCGGGCTGGGCGTTGACCTGAATGGGATAGTACGTCACCGGGTTGTAGTAGCGGGCGTAGCGGTCGACCCGGTTGTTGTAGATGCTGGCGCTGATGCTGCCCTCGAGGCGTACGTTGGTGTTGAACGGCAGGGAGGCGAAACCGCTGACCTGGTTCTGGTACAGCCGGCTGATCAGGTAAGGCGCGTTGATCAGGTCGACGTAGTTGCCGTCCCCCACCTGAATGCTGTCGCGGAAGGGGGCCTCCACGCCGAAGTTGCGGTAAGGGATGCGGCTCAGGCTAAAGCCGTAGTTGATCCGGGTCTTGCGGTTCACCCAGGCCAGGCTGCCGCCGAAATCGGTGATCTCACCATTCAGGCTCAGGGCCGTGAAGAGCTGGTTGTTGCCCAAGATGTCACTGAAGAGCAGCTGCACGCCACCGGCCAGGCCGGTGGTGGTACCGAAGACCTGGTTACTGCCCACCCCGGCACCGGCACCGCCGGTGGCGTAGTCGAGCTTGAATTTGGGCGCGTAGGGCCGCCGGGTGATCTGGTCGGAGGTGATCACGTCCTGCTTGTCCATGTGGGTGAGCAGTTCGTCCACGATGAGGTTGGCGCGGCGGTTAAGGCGCGGCAGGGTGGCCGGCGTGAGGTCCACGGAATCGCGGGCCACGCGTACCGCTTCCATGTTCTTCACCATGGTGCCGTAGATCTTGTAGCCGTTCTGGTTGAAGTAGGTATAGAGCAGGCGGTTGTTGCTCCGGTCGATGCTCATGGCGGGGGCGTAGTGGGTGATGCCCGATACGCCGGTGATGAGGTCGGTGAGGCGGTCGACGGTCGCATCAGCCACATGGTAGCGGTACACGTTGCGGAAGCCGTCGCGGTTGCTCAGGAAGTAGAGGTTACCGTCGGCTCCCTCGATGGGGTTCAGGTTGTCGGCACCCGGGAAGACGTCGATCTCGCGGCTCTCGCGGGAGGCCACGTCCAGGGCGGCGAGGTTGAAGCGCAGGTTGCCGTAGGGGCGCTCCTTGCGCTGGATACCGCGGGCGTCGGTACTGAAGTAGATCGTGGTGCCGTCGGCCGACCAGCTCGGGTGGATCTCGCTGTATACGTCGTTGGTAAGCTGGGTCACGCGTCCGCTGCGCACGTCGATGCTAAAGAGGTCGGTCTGTCCATCCACGAGGCCGGACACGACAATGGATTTTCCGTCCGGGCTCCAGGCCGGGAAGGTGAAGGCGGGTACCTCGTCGAGGCGGATCTCCCGTTCGGCCTTGCCGGATTCGACGTCGGCGATGATGAGGCTGTTCTGCCCCTTGCTTACGGCTACGTAGGCGAACTGCTTGCTGTCGGGACTCCAGGTACCGCTGTTTTCGATGTAGCTGATCTCATCGATGTGGCTGCCCAGCTTGGAGGTGCGGATCTTGCGGATCTTTTCACCGGTGCGGGCGTCGGCCAGGAAGAGGTCGATGCTGAAGAGGTCCTGCTCCGACAGGTAGATCATGTACTTGCCGTTGGGGCTGATCTCGGGCGACACGTTGATGCGTCCGCCGTTCTTGCCGGGGCCCACCAGCTCCTTGCCCACGTAGCGGTCGGCCTTGGCTTCGCCGATCTGCTCACCGTAAGTCTTGCGCAGGGCATCCTCCCACAGGTCGCTGAAGGCGTCGAACTCGTAACCGAGTACCAGTTTCGTGGCGCGCTCAAGCCCGAACTTCGCCGTGGCGCGGAAGTAGGGATTGATGACGTCATCGCCCTGCAGGCCGGTGACGAACGACCAGAAGGCCTGTCCGTAGCGGTAGGGGAAGTACTTGCCGCTGCTCAGGTCCTTGAGGCTGGGGATGTCGTCGTTGAGCACGGCGTCGCGCATCCACATGGCGGTGAAGGGGTCCACGGAGCCGATACTCAGGTACTCGGCGAGGCCCTCGACCATCCAGAGGGGGATCTTCTGCAGGTCGCGGAGACTGGTAGAGTCGCCCCGGATCACCATGTCGTACTGGAAGGCGTGGACTAGCTCGTGGCCCAGGACGTGGTGGGTCTGGGCGTTGGTGTGCGCCACGGGCAGTACCACCCGGTTCTTGAGGGCCTCGGTGACCCCGCCGGTGCCGGAGCCGATGGCCCCGCTGATGGCGTTGGTCTGCTGGAAGTCCGCGTGGTTCGCGTAGATGATCATCGGGTTCTTGAAGTCGATCGTATCGCGCAGCACGAGCTGGTGCACGCGGTACCATTCCTCGCTGTCGTTCAGGAAGTTCTTCAGCCACTCCTCGTTGTCGATGTAGGTGTACAGCTCGAAGTGGGGCGTCTGGTAGACGTCGTAGTCAAAGTTTTCGTAGTTGGGCTTATTACGACCGAAGGAGTTGAAGCCCTGGGCGGTGGTGAGCACCGGCAGGCAGAGCAACAGGGCCAGCAGATGGAGGGTTATCGTTTTCATTTTACGCACTAATCTTGGGGAATACTTTCACTTTATTAACACCTGGCAGACGGGCCTCCCCCTAAGCCACGTTTGTCGGCCAGGCTTAACAAAATGTTATTTTAGGGGGGCCGGGCGGCGGGGCGCGGGTGCCGGGGGGGGTTGAGTTGCCGCGCAATTCCGGGTGGAGGACCTCCGGTCCGAGCGGGCTACATAATATCCTGCCGCTGGCTAACCCGCGCTTCTAAATCGGGCCGCAGGCCCTCAACCCGTTGGTGTGAATTATCGCGCAAATCCGGGTGGAGGACCTCCGGTCCGAGCGGGCTACATAATATTCTGCCGCTGGCTAACCCGCGCTTCTATATCGGGCCGGAAGCCCTCAACCCGTTGGTGTGAATTATCGCGCAAATCCGGGTGGAGGACCTCCGGTCCGAGCGGGCTACATAATATCCTGCCGCTGGCTACCCGCGCTTCTATATCGGGCCGGAGGCCCTCAACCCCGGGGGGTTGAGTTGCCGAGCAATTCCGGGTGGAGGACCTCCGGTCCGAGCGGGCTACATAATATCCACCGCTCGCTACCCGCGCTTCTAAATCGGGCCGCAGGCCCTCAACCCGTTGGTGTGAATTATCGCGCACATCCGGGTGGAGGACCTCCGGTCCGAGCGGGCTAAATAATATTCTGCCGCTGGCTAACCCGCGCTTCTAAATCGGGCCGGAGGCCCTCAACCCCGGGGGGGGTTGAGTTGCCGCGCAATTCCGGGTGGAGGACCTCCGGTCCGAGCGGGCTAAATAATATTCTGCCGCTGGCTAACCCGCGCTTCTAAATCGGGCCGGAGGCCCTCAACCCGTTGGTGTGAATTATCGCGCACATCCGGGTGGAGGACCTCCGGTCCGAGCGGGCTGCATAATATCCACCGCTGGCTACCCGCGCTTCTATATCGGGCCGGAGGCCCTCAACCCGGGGGGGGTTGAGTTGCCGAGCAATTCCGGGTGGAGGACCTCCGGTCCGAGCGGGCTAAATAATATTCTGCCGCTGGCTAACCCGCGCTTCTAAATCGGGCCGGAGGCCCTCAACCCGTGCCGCAGGTCCTCAACCCGGGGGGTCAGCGTTGCCGTTACTTTATCGCCGCCACGCCCTCATTGGTCATCACCACCGGCTTGATCGTACCGTCCGCGTTGAAGTACATGCGGTCGATGCAGGTGACCCGGTGGTCGCGGCCCTCGTTGGGGATGGGGCGGCGGTGGTAGACGATGTACCAGTCGTCCGTATCCGGCACGTGGGTGACGGAGTGGTGACCGGCACCGGTAGCAATGTCCGGATCGGAGGAAAGGATGGTGCCTACCCGCTTAAAGGGCCCGAGCGGGCTGTCGGACATGGCGTAGGCGACGTGGTAACTATCGTTGGTCCAGCCGCCCTCTGACCACATGAAGTAGTAGGTGCCGTTGCGCTTGAACATAAAGGGGCCTTCCACGTAGCCTTCCGGCGTCACGTCGTGAAAGAGCTGTCCGTCTTCCCAGGGCAGGAAGCCGGTGTAGTCGTCGTTGAGCCTACCCACGTTGCACTTGCCCCAGCCGCCGTAGAACATGTAGTCGGTACCGTCGTCGTCACGGAAGACAAACTGGTCGATCGGCTGGGCATCGTGGTAAAAGCTGTCGATAAGCGGCTTGCCCAGGTGGTCGGTGAAGGGCCCACCGGGGCTATCGGCCACGGCCACCCCAATGCCGCCGTAGTGGTTGATGTCGTTGTCGGGGTCCCAGCAGCAGGTGCGCGAGGGGCGTTGCACGTCATTCCCTCCGAAGAAGAGGTAGTACTTGCCATCCTTTTCGATGGCCGCCGGCGCCCACATGGCCTGCCGCACCCAGGTCACGATCGAGGTGTCCAGTACGTGGGGGTGTTTCTCCCAGTGCACCAGGTCGGTGGAGGAAAAGGCATCGAGAAATAATTGGTCTTCGTAGCCGGCCGAGTAGGTGGGGTAGATCCAGTATTCCTCCCCGAAGCGGACGACCTCGGGATCGGCGTACCATCCTTCGAAAATAGGATTGCCGGACATTTCGCCCGCACTAGTGGCCGTCGTGACGGTATCGGAGGTGGTGCGTCCGCATGCGAGCAGGGCCAGCAGCGGCAGGAAGAGAAACTGTTTCATACCGCCAATATAGTAGCTGGCGCACGCAAATACGGTAGAGGTTAATCGTTTTAGCCGGCGGCGCGCAGGTGCAGGGAGGCGTGCTCCCGCGGCGGTAGCCTAATCTTGGCAGGAGAGCCTGACCGATAGCGGGTCTTTCCTATCCAGTCAGGGTGACCCGCGCTACGGTGGTGGCTAGGAGTGGGAAGTGATTGCGGGTCCCGGGTTATAGGGATTAAGGGGGAACGGCCCGGCACCCGTTTTTCTAGCCGGTGAGCGGCCCCCTATTCCCTCACCAGGAAAAGCAAATGGATGCGACCCAAACAAAACCGATATTGCCGATCCCCCCGATCCCACCGAATAAATATTCGCCATTTGCCGGCCGGATAAAACCCGGTACACATATCAATAGCCCATATACACCGCACCCGCGCCCCGCCGGCCCATTTGTCGACGGCTACTTTGTGTTAGCCTTAAACCCGGCGGACAAATAGCCGTTGGAACCCCCAATGAGCGAATCCACCTTTGACTACCCCGAGCGCTACCTGCCCATCGCCGAGCACGGCATCATCGGTAACCTCCATACCACGGCGCTGGTCAGCGTGACCGGCAGCATCGATTTCATGTGCCTGCCGCGTTTCGACTCCCCTACCGTCTTCGGCCGGTTGCTGGATGCCGACAAGGGTGGTTACTTCGCCTTCGAGTGCGTCACCGACAACACCCAGCACAAGCAGCTCTACCTGCCGGGCACCAACATCCTACTCACCCGCTACCTGAGCGAGGACGGTATCGCCGAGCTGACCGACTTCATGCCCATCGTCGGGGGAGAACGGGACTTCGCCATTTTCCGCCGCCTGAAGGGCGTCCACGGCAACCACACCGTAAAAGTGAAGGTGGCCCCCCGCTACAACTACGGCAAGGTGGGGTGTATCGTAGAGAAGAACCCCGAGGGCCGCGGCTACCTCATCCGCGATCCGGAAGGTACCCAACCTACCATGCTGCTGATGTGCGACGTGGAACTGAACATCGACGAAGAGGGCCTCAGCGCCACCATCGACCTCCACCAGGGCGATAACCTTGACTTCGTGCTGACGCTCAACGAGGGACAGGACTTCGACAAGGACTTCATGGAGTGCTTCACCGCCTGCCGTACCTACTGGAACGACTGGTCGGCCAAGTGCAAGTACGACGGCTTCTGGAAGGAGGCCGTGCTCCGCTCCGTGCTCACGCTCAAGCTCCTCACCTCGGCCCGCTACGGCAGTACGATCGCCGCGGCTACCTTCGGACTGCCCGAAAAGATGGGCGGCAGCCGCAACTGGGACTACCGCTACACCTGGATCCGCGATGCGGCCTTCACCATGTACGCCTTCCTGCGGCTGGGCTACACTAAGGAGGCCGAGCAGTTTATGGACTGGATCCGCGACAAGTGCATGGACCACCTGCAGCTCATGTACGCGGTCGACGGGGAAACCGAACTGACGGAAACCGACCTGGACCACCTGGAAGGCTACCGCGGCAGCCGGCCGGTGCGCATCGGCAACGGTGCCCACGATCAGACGCAGATGGACATCTACGGCGAGCTGATCGACACCATCTACCTGTACAATAAGGCCGGGGGCAGCATCACTCACCGCTTCTGGCAATCCATCCGCACCCTGGTGGACTTCGTCGTCGAGAACTGGCAGCAAAAAGACCACGGCATCTGGGAGGTCCGCAGCGGCAAGCAGCGCTTCCTCCACTCGGCCGTCTGCTGCTGGGTGGCCATCGACCGCGCCATGAAGATCGCCGAGGACCGCAGCCTCCCCTGCCCCATGGGCGAATGGCGGAAGGTGCGCGACACGATCTACGAGGACATCTTCGAAAACTTCTGGAACGAGGAGCTGCAGTCGTACGTGCAGTACCAGGGCAGCAGTACGCTGGACGCCAGTGCGCTGCTGATGCCCCTGCTCCGCTTCGTAAGCAGCCAGGAGCCCCGCTGGCTCAGCACCTTTGCGGCCATCGAGGAGAAGCTCTCCGCCGACGTGCTCATCTTCCGCTACAAGCTGGAGCACGGCGCCGAAGACGGTCTGGACGGCGATGAGGGCGCCTTCGCGATCTGCTCCTTCTGGTACGTAGAGTGCCTGGCCCGCATCGGACAACTCGACAAGGCTACCGTCGTCTTCGAAAAGATGCTCGGGTACGCCAACCACCTCGGACTGATGAGCGAGGAGATCGGCATTCACGGCGAGCAACTGGGGAACTTCCCGCAGGCCTTTTCGCACCTGAGCCTGATTTCCGCTGCGTTTCAGATTGATAAGAAGAGGAGGTAGTTCTGTAGTTCTGTAGTTCTGTAGTTCTGTAGTTCTGTAGTTCTGTAGTTCTGTAGTTCTGTAGTTGGAATTTTGAAGCCCGTAGCAGGTTCACCCTTGACTAATAATCTACCAGCGAGCGCAGCGAGCGAGACTACAGAACCACCAGCGAGCGAGACTACAGAACTACCAGCGAGCGCAGCGAGCGAGACTACAGAACCACCAGCGAGCGAGACTACAGAACTACCAGCGAGCGAAGCGAGCGAGACTACAGAACTACCAGCGACCAAAGGGAGCGCAACTACAGAACTAAAGCGAGCGCAGCGAGCGACACTACAGAACTACAGAACTACCAGCGACCAAAGGGAGCGCAACTACAGAACTAAAGCGAGCGCAGCGAGCGACACTACCGATACCCAGCAGCCTGCAAATCAAACAACTCCGCGTAACGGCCGCCCAGGGCAATAAGTTCCTCGTGGCTGCCTTCTTCCACCAGCCCGCCGTACTCAAGGAAGAGGATGTGATCGGCCATGCGCACCGTGCTGAAGCGGTGGCTGATCAGCACGGCGGTCTTGCCGGCAATGAGCTCGGTGAAGCGCTGGAACACCTCGTACTCCGCGCGGGCGTCGAGGGCGCTGGTGGGCTCGTCGAGGATGAGCAGCTGGGCGTCGCGCATGTAGGCGCGGGCCAGGGCGATTTTCTGCCACTGTCCGCCGCTGAGGTCCACGGAGTTGGCGAAGCGGCGGCCGAGCAGCTGGTCGTAGCCATCGGGCAGGGCGGTCACCACGTCCTCGGCGAGGGACTTGCGCGCGCTGTCGAGGATGCGCGCCTCGTTCTCGCTTTCCTCCACGCGGCCGACCACGATGTTCTCGCGGGCGGTCATCTGGTAGCGGAAGAAGTCCTGGAAGATCACGCCCACGTTGTCGCGCAGGGTGGTGAGCTCGTAGTCGCGCAGGTCGCGGCCGTCCAGCAGGATGCGGCCTTCGGTGGGTTCGTAGAGGCGGGCCAGCAGCTTCACCAGCGTGGTCTTGCCGGCACCGTTCTCGCCCACCAGCGCCACCTTCTCGCCGGCGGGAAGCTTGAAGCTGAGGTTGCGGATGGCGTACTGCTCCGTATTCGGGTAGCGAAAGCTCACGTTCTCGAACTCCCACCCGATCCGCACCTCCCCGGGGAAGGGGATGGAACCTGCCCGGTCCGCGATGTTGGGGCGGATGGCGAAGAAGTCGAAGAGGTCCTGCAGGTACAGGGCGCTCTCCCCGATGGTGGCGAACCGCGACAGTACGGACTGTAGCCCCTGCTGCATCTGCCGGAACGCCCCCGACAGGAAGGTGAGGGACCCGACGGTGATCACGCCGTTGATGGTCTGAAAGATGATGAGTACGTAGGCCCCATAATAGGTCAGGGCGCTGATGGCGCTGAAGAACGCCCCCCAGCTGGCCCGCTTGATCGAGAGCTTGCGGTTGGCGTGGTAGTACTTGAGGGAAAGCACGCGGAAGCGCTCAGTGATGAAGTCGGCCAGGCCGAAGATCTTCACCTCCTTGGCCGTGGTGTCGCTGGCCCCGATGTAACGGAGGTAGTCCAACTCCCGCCGTTCGGGCGTCCAGCTGCGGGTCAGGCTGTAGACCTGCTGGTTGAAGTAGTTTTCCTGGATGA
The DNA here is from genome assembly GCF_003390915.1 of Lewinella sp. IMCC34183. Taxonomy (GTDB): domain Bacteria; phylum Bacteroidota; class Bacteroidia; order Chitinophagales; family Saprospiraceae; genus Neolewinella. Next base: position 60,232 of record NZ_QMEM01000003.1, read on the forward strand.
AGCTGGGGATCACCGCCACCACCAGCAGGAGGATCAGCCAGGGATTGAAAGCCGCCACGCTCACGCCGAGGAAGATCAGGGTCACCGTACTCTGGAACTGCGCGAGCAACTGGCTGATGAGGGTGGACCGGCTGGTGGTCTGCCGGCGCGCGCGCTCCATCTTGTCGTAGAATTCCGAGTCTTCGAAATGGTACAGGTCCAGGATGGCCGCGTGGCGCATCAGGTCCACGCTCGTCTGGTTGGTGTACAGGTCGGCCAGCAGGCTGTCGACGAGGTTAATACCGCGGCTTAGCAGGTCGGATACCAGGAAGAGCAACAACTCCAGCGCGACGAGCTCCCAGAGGTAGGTAGTGCTGCCGGAGACGTCGAGCAGGCGGATCACCTCATCGATGATCAGTTTGCCAACGTAAAGCTTGGCCGTAGGCAGCGCCGCCTGCAGGACGCGCAGGACAATGTTGGTCAGGGTAAGGGACGGACTGGTTTTCCAGATCAGCCGGAAGAAGGGCGGGAGGTTCCTGAGGGCGGAGAGCTGATCTCTCCAGGTGCGCGGCTCTTCGGCGGCCGCGCCGGTACGTCTTCCTGGTGGCATGGGGTACTAACACCCGCCCACCAAATCGGGTTGCCGGACATCGGATGTCTTGGACATCCGATGTCCGGCGCATCAGTCGTCCTGCCGCTTGAAGTCCCCCCGTTTCCAGCCGTCAAAGAATTGCTTCCAGGCTACCGGACTGAAAATGTTCATGGGCGGGCGCTGTCCGATGTAGTAGGTCTGCCGGGCCTGCTGCCGCAGGTAGTAGCTGCCGTTCTCGGCCCCGGAGCGCGGTACGGTCTCCTGCAGGCGTTCCAGCTTGTCGGCGGAGAGATTCTCCGAGGCGCGCGACTGCAGCTCGGGGGTCACGTCCATGGCCAGAAACTCCAGCTTGAAATGCTCACGGCTCGGCCACGGAAATACGACGGCCTCGGGCAGGTCGATCGCATTGTAGGTCATCAGTTGCACGAGGCTGTACTTATCGTCCTCCAGGTCGGGGTCGATCACGAACTCCACGTCGTCGTACCCGAGGGCGCTGAACAGGATGGTATCTCCCTTGTGAGCCACGATGCTGAAGAAGCCCTCCAGGTTGGCGTAGGTACCCCGCCCGTCGTCCTTGATGAGCACGGTGGCGTAGGGAATGGGCTGCAATTGGCTGGTGGTGCCGTCTAGTACCATACCCGAGAACTGTACGAGCGGCTCGCCGTACTGGTCCACTAACTGGGCGTGCGCCGCGGAGCCGACGCCGAAACAGAGTAGGAAAAGGAAGAGGTACTTCATAAGCGGGGAAAACGTGATCGCCTTAAGGACGCGCCGATCGCGTGCCGGGTTGGATGGTCCTGATTTGTTAACGAATTATTTGTCGCAGGGGTTGTCCTCCCCTACTCCACCGAACTCAGTGCCCGCTCCAGCACGTCGAGCATGTCTTCCACGTAGGTGACGGTCATGCCCTTCAGGTAACGGGACTCCACTTCACGGACGTGGCGTTCGTTGGACGCGCTCAATATTACCTCCTTCATGCCCGCCCGGCGGGCCGCCAGTAGTTTCTCCTTGATCCCGCCCACGGGCAGGACGCGCCCGCGCAGCGTGATCTCGCCCGACATCGCCAGGTAGGGCTTCACCGGCCGGCCGGTGTAGGCGCTGGCCATGGCCGTCAGCATGGTGACACCCGCGCTCGGCCCGTCCTTGGGCGTGGCGCCCTCGGGCACGTGTATGTGCAGGTCCTGCCCCTTAAGGGCCTCCTGGTCGATACCGATCTCGGCGGCCTTCGCCCGCAGGTACGAGCGGGCCGTGGTGGCGCTTTCCTTCATCACCGTACCCAGGTTACCGGTCTGCTGCAGCCCGCCCTTTCCCGGGCTCAGGCTGGCCTCCACGAAGAGGATCTCCCCGCCCACCTGCGTCCAGGCCAGCCCCACGGCAATGCCGGGCTGCTTACCTACGCGGTAGGGCTCGCGGTCGAACTTGCGGGGGCCCAGTACTTCCTCCAGTTGCTCCGGCCGCAGGGCCACCTGCTCGGCGTCCTCCATGGCGATCTCCTTGGCCGCGTAGCGCATCAGGCCGGCGATCTGCCGGTCCAGTGACCGGACGCCGCTCTCGCGGGTGTAACCATCTATGGTCTCCCGCAGCACGGCCATGGGCACCTTCACCTGCCGCGCCTTCAGGCCGTGGGCCTGCCGCTGCTTCGGCACGAGGTGACGCTTGGCGATCTCCAGCTTCTCCTCGGTGGAGTAGCCGCTGAGGGTGATGATCTCCATGCGGTCGCGCAGGGCCGGCTGGATCGACTGCAGGCTGTTGGCCGTAGCGATGAAGAGCACCTTGCTGAGGTCGACGTCGAGATCGAGGTAGTTGTCGTGGAAGGTGGAGTTCTGCTCCGGGTCGAGCACTTCCAGCAGGGCCGAGGAGGGGTCACCGCGGTGGCTCTGGCCGATCTTGTCCACCTCGTCGAGGATGAAGACCGGATTGGCGCTGCCCACCTTGCGGAGCGACTGTACGATCCGGCCCGGCATGGCGCCGATGTAGGTCTTGCGGTGGCCGCGGATCTCGCTCTCGTCGTGCAGCCCCCCGAGGCTGATGCGGACGAATTTGCGGCCCAGGGCGTTGGCGATACTCTTACCCAGGCTGGTCTTGCCCACGCCCGGCGGGCCCAGCAGCAGCAGGATGGGCGCGCTCATGTCGCCCTTCAGCTTCAGCACGGCCAAGTGACCGAGGATGCGGTCCTTCACTTTTTCCAGGCCGTAGTGGTCGTCGTCCAGGGTCTTGGCGACGTCCTTGAGGGCAAAATTGTCCTCGGTGTACTCCCGCCAGGGCAGGTCGAGCAGCATCTCCAGATAGGAGAGCTGCACGCTGAACTCGGCGACCTGCGGGTTCATGCGCTTCAGGCGGGTCAGCTCGCGCTGGAAGGTCGTGGCGACCTCCTCGGGCCACTGCTTCTTTTCCGCCCGCCCCTCCAGTTCGCCGATCTGCCGGTCGGTGGGGTTTTCCCCCAGCTCGTCCTGGATCGCCTTGATCTGCTGGTTGAGGAAGTACTGCCGCTGCTGTTGCTCGATATCGCCGCGCGTTTTGTTCTCGATCTGGTCGCGCAGCTCCAGGATATGCAATTCTCTACGCAGCTCGTTTAGCACGGCTTCGCCCTTGTCCGCCAGGTCGTCGATCTCCAGCAGGCGCTGCTTGGCCGCGGGCTCACCGTTGAGGTTGCTGGCGATGAAGTTCAGCAGCTGGCTCGGTCGCTCGATGTTGTCGAGCATCACGCGGGCCTCGGTCGGGATATTGGGGCTGAGTTCCACGGCCCGCACGGCCATGTCGCGGATGCTGTCGACGGTCGCCCGGAAGGTCAGTTCCTCGGTCGGCTGCCCGTATTCCAGCGGTACGATAGTGCCGGCCAGGTAGGGCGTCTCCTGGGTGACGGAGGTACGGCGGATCCGTTGCCCGCCCCGCAGTACGGCGGTGAGGCTGCCGTCGGGCATGCGCAGCATCTTAAGGATACGGGCCAGCGTTCCCACTTCGTAGAGGTCGTTGACCTCCGGCTCTTCGAGGTTGACGTCCCGCTGGGAGAATACGGCGATGAGCCGGTTGTCCTCCGAGGCCTTGTTGACGGCATTGATGGAGCGGTCCCGGCCGATATTGATCGGCGTGACGATGGTGGGGAAGAGCACGGCATTCTTGAGGGCGAGGATGGGGATGGGCCCCGGAACGTTGCCGTCCACGGGCTCCTCGTCGCCGTCCTCCAGGCCGAGGAACGGGAGCATCTCGGGGTCGTCTTCAATTCCTCGTTTGTCCATTCGTCGGGGGATTATTGGTCGGGGCACAGGCAGTCGGTTGGGGCTTTTCGCGACCGGTAAAGGTACGCAACCCACGGTCGACACCCCTGTGGCGGCGGCGGCGCGCGGGTGCAATGAAGGTGGAACGCCCTCATCGGTCAAATTACCGGACTGGTCGATATTCGCCCGTCCCGCACATCCTTTGGTGGAGCTGCGTAGTTATGGCTAGAAAACAATATCATGGTCACCATCTTCCCGCTTTCCCAGGACAACATGCTCGGTTTCACCCTCGACGGCGAGGTAGACGAGGAGGGAATGCGTAAGCTGCTCATGGCCGTGGAAGCCAAGGTGGTCACCCACGGGCAGTTACGCCTCCTGGGCAACATCAAGAACCTCAGCGGCATCGCCAGCTACCAGTCCTTCTGGAACGTCATCAAGACCAAGAAGGAACTGCTGGAAAAGATCGATCGCTACGCCATCCTCACCGACCACGCCTGGCTTTCCGCCGTCAGCAGCGGACTCGACTGGCTCACGCCCCGCCTCCAGGTCAAGACGTTCCGCCTCAACGAAGGCGAACGCGCCCACCAGTGGCTGCAGGAAAGTGGAGAGGAACGTACCGCCCACGCCCACTCCGACCCCGGCGAGAGTGCCGCACTGCGGGAGATCGACCTGGGCGACGACCGCCTGCTCGGACTTGCCATCGTCGGCCGCATCCGGGAAGCCGATCTCGACCGCATCAACTTCCTCATGGAAGAGAAGGCGCGCCACCACGGCAAGATCCGCCTGCTCCTCGAGATCGTCAACGGAGAAGGCGTGAAGTCCAGCAACTGGTGGGTAGACCTCAAGTCCAGCCTCAAGTTCTATAAGCACCTCGAGCGGGTAGCCATCATCGGCGACCAGTCCTGGCTCAAGACCAGCGTCAAGCTCAGCGACCTGCTCACCCCCGGCCTGGAAATGGCGGCCTTCTCTACCGCCGAGCGGAACCGGGCCATCGGGTGGTTGGGGTAGGAGTAAGTAGCATGTAGCGGGTAGCTTGTAGATGTCGTGCGCGACTACAAGCTACCTACTACAAGCTACCTACTCTCAGGCACCGACCGCGGCCGGATGATCAGCCGCAGGCTCTGGTTATAGTTGATGTAGTTGTAAAGCCAGTTCAGGAATACGACCACCTTGTTGCGGGTACCAAGAATGGCGAATAGGTGCACCAGCAACCACACCAGCCAGGCCATGATCCCGCCGAAGTGAAATTCCGGCTTCGGAATGTCGACCACGGCGCGGGCCCGTCCGATGGTGGCCATACTCCCCTTGTCGTGGTAGTGGAAAGGCTCCCATTCCTCGCCGCGCAGGTGACGGTACCGCAGATTCTTGGCGAGGTGCTCCCCCATCTGGATCGCTACCTGCGCCACCTGCGGATGCCCCTTCGGAAATTCGGGCTCCTCCATGTAGGCCACGTCGCCCAGGGCGTAGATATTCTCGGTGTCCTTGACGCGGCAGAAGCGGTCCACGGCCAGGCGGTTGCCGTAGGTGATCGCGCTTTCGGGCAGACCGGGGACCGGCACTCCCTTGATGCCGGCGGCCCAGATCACCTTCTGAGTGACAATGGTGCGCCCGTCGTCCAGGGTGACCAGTTTGCCGTCGAAGGCATTGACGCGGGTATTCAAAAGCACCTTCACGCCCAGCTCCTCGAGGTACTTGAGGGCCTTGGCGCTGCTGTCGGCGCTCATCCCCTTGAGTACTACGTCGCCGGACTGCACGAGGTAGATGTCAAATTCCTCCTCGACCTCCAGCTCCGGATAGTCCTTGGGCAATACGTGGGTCTTCATCTCGGCCAGCGAGCCGGCCAGTTCCACACCGGTGGCGCCGCCCCCGACGATGACGATGTCCACCAGTTCCTGCCGGTCGTCGTAGACGGGGGTGGTGAGGGCGTCTTCGTAGTCGTCGAGAATCGAATTGCGCAGGTAGAGGGCTTCGGAGACCGACTTCATCGGCAGGGTGCGCCGCTCCAGTTCCTCGTTGCCGTAGTAATTGGTATCGGCCCCGGTCGCGACGATCAGGTGGTCGTAGTTGCAGTGTCCCAGCGGCGTCTGGATCTGCCGCGCGACGGGGTCGACGTGGGTCACCTCCGCCATACGGATGAAGATATTTTTCTCCCCCTGAAACAGCTTACGGAAGGGAAATACGATACTGCTGGGCTCAAGCCCCGCCATGGCCACCTGATAGAAGAGCGGCTGAAACTGGTGGTAGTTGTTCCGGTCGATAAGGACGACCTGGAAGTCGGCCTTCACCAGTTTGCGGGCCAGCTGGAGGCCACCGAATCCGCCGCCCACAATGACGACGCGCTCGAGGGTACTTTCCGGGATGTTGATCTTGGTAGTAGGATCCATACCTGGCTGTAAGCGGGCGGACGCGCAAAGGTTCGCACCGCCGACCGGGCACGTCGCGGGACATCAGCTAAATCGATTTACAGCGACTGATTATTCCGGTCAGTGTGTATATTGGCGTATCAATTTCCCGACCATGCCCAAGCAGACTATCCCGACCAACCGTCGTCAATTCCTGCGGACCGCCGCTACGGCCGCCGCCGCCTTTACCATCGTTCCCCGCCACGTGCTGGGCGGAAAGGGCTATCAGGCCCCGTCCGATACCGTCAACATCGCCGCCATCGGCGCCGGCGGCAAGGCAACCGGTACGCTGCAACACCTCGAGAGTGAGAACATCATCGCGCTCTGCGACGTCGACGACAGCCGCGCCAAGGACAGCCGCGAACGCTTCCCGAAGGCTACTTACGATCGCGATTTCCGGGTGATGCTCGACAAGTACGGCAAGGATATCGACGCCGTCGTGGTCACCACTCCCGACCACATGCACGCTACCGCCGGCCTGGCTGCGATGAGCCTGGACAAGCACGTCTATATCGAGAAGCCCCTCACGCGGACCATCGCCGAGGCGCGCATGCTCACCAAGATGGCCAAGAACAAGCCGCAACTCGTCACCCAAATGGGCAACCAGGGCGCGAGCGGCGAAGGCATTCGCCGGACCCAGGAACTCTACGAGGCCGGCCTCATCGGCGACGTACATACCGTTTACGCCTGGACCAACCGCCCCGTCTGGCCCCAGGGCGGCAAAGTGCCCGAGGGCCGCGACCCGATCCCGGCCGATTTCGACTGGAACCTCTGGCTCGGCATCGCGGAAATGCGCCCCCACAACAGCGCCTACCACCCCTTCTCGTGGCGCGGCTACTGGGACTTCGGTACCGGTGCGCTCGGCGACATGGGCTGCCACATCGTGGATTCCCCCTTCTACATCCTGGAGCTGGGCTACCCGGTAAGCGCCGAGGCCAGCGTGGCGCAGGTATTCAGCCAGCCCTGGACCCCCGACTACCACCCTGAAACCTGTCCGCCGGCCTCAAAGATCCACGTCAAGTTCCCCCAGCGCGGCGAGAAGCCTCCGGTAGAACTGATCTGGACCGACGGGGGTATCCTGCCCGGCCGGCCCGAGGAGCTCGGCGTCGACGAGCCCATGGGCAACAGCGACGGCGGCTTCCTGATGGTCGGTACCAAAGGCAAGCTGATGGCCGATACTTACGGCAATAACCCCCGCCTGCTGCCGACCTCGCGCATGGAACAGATCAACGTAGCCAAAACCCTGCCGCGGGTCGAAACCTCCCACGAAATGGACTGGATCAACGGCATCAAGGAAGGCTACCAGCCGAGCAGCCACCTCGGCAAGGCCGGCCCCCTCACGGAGACCATCCTGATGGGCAACCTGGCCGTTCGCGGCTACGCCTACCGCTTCCCGAAAGTGGACGGTGAGGAGGGTGAGTACGAACTGCGGGGCCGTACCCGCCTGCTGTGGGACGGCGACGAGATGCGGGTGACCAACGTCGATGAGATGAACCGCTTCGTCAGCCCGACCAACGTTCGCGACTTCTAGTTGCTAGTCCGGCACGTCCCAGGTCCCCCGCTCCGTGGTTTCCCCGTCGATCTCCGCCAGGTGATCAATGAACGCGGAGCGGGAGATCGGGCGGCCACCCAGACTCTTCAGGTGGTTGGTTTCCTGCTGGCAGTCGATCAGCCGGTACCCCTGCTCCCGCAGGCGCCGTACCAGGCTGATGAAGCCGAATTTGCTGGCGTTTGGCCGCCGGAAAAACATACTCTCGCCGAAGAATACCCGCCCCAGGGCCAGGCCGTATAGCCCCCCCACCAGCTCGTCGCCCTCGTAGACCTCTACACTGTGAGCAATGCCCAGCTCGTGCAGACCGGTGTACCCGCGGATGAGTTCGTCCGTGATCCAGCTGCCTCGCTGCTCGGGCCGGTAGACGTTACGGCAGGCGCGCATCACCTCGGCGAAGCGGCGGTCGTAGGTCACGCGGTATTTTTCCTGATTGAAGTAGGGCCGCATGCTTTTGCTCACCTTCAGTTCGCCGGGGTAGAGCACGAAGCGTGGGTCGGGGTGCCACCACAGGATCGGCTCCCCCTCGGCAAACCAGGGAAAGTACCCGAGGCGGTAGGCGTTGAAGAGGCGCTCGGGGCCGAGGTCGCCGCCGAAGCAGGCGGGCCCCTCGCCGTTCACCAGGGCGGGATCGGGAAACAGTTCCGGGAAGCGGGGGTCGAGGCGGTAAAAGGGCATCCCTACCCTTTGCCCTCGATCACGGCACTCAGGCCGCGGTCGCAGAGTGCCTCCTTCTTCGGACGCAACTCATTGAAGGCGGCGGACTTCACGGTAGCCTTGCCCTTCAGGTGGATCATCAGGGCAAGCTGCTCCGACTGCTCCGAACTGTGGCCGAGAATCTCAACGAAGCTCTGCATTACCCAATCGAAAGTGTTGTGGTCGTCGTTGAAGACGATAAGGTCGGCCGGTTCTCCGGTGCCGATGTCAATGTCTTCTTCTAACAGGACGTCCTCCTGCCCGGATGCGTATATACTCATAACTACTGGCACTAAATACACCGAAAAAACTACTCCAGGTCGGCCAAAGTTGCCCGGATGGCCGAATAATCGGGTTGGTCGCCGGCCGAATCGAGCACCTCCGCGTACCGGATGACCCCCTCCGCGTCGAGCACGAAGGCGGCCCGCTTGCTGACGCCCTGCATGTCCATGACAAAGGTGTCGTACAGCGCTCCGTACTGCCGGCTGACCTCCTTGTTGAAGTCGCTCAGCAGCGGGAAGTTCAGGCCTTCCGCCGCCCGGAAGCGTTCCAGCGTAAAGACGCTGTCCACGCTTATCCCGACGACCCGGGCGTTAAGCGTCTGGTAGTCGGCCAGCGCGTCCCGCACCGTACACAACTCCTCGGTACACACGCTGGAAAAGGCCAGGGGGAAAAAGAGTACCACCAGGGCTTCGCCGCGGTAGTCTTCCAGGCTGATCTTCGCCTTGGTATCGGAATATAATTGAAAGAGGGGGGCCTTATCGCCAACTTTAAGGGTCATCGCCGTGGGTGTTTGGTAAGCAGCTAAGACACCCGCCTACCGGTATTGTTTACCTCCGGCCCGGCCGCACCGCACCCGCGCACCGCCGCCGTTGTACCTGACAGTGCACGACCATACCCGCACGCCACGGTCAATCGTACGGTCGCGGACGAACAAATGCCCCACGGCGAGATTCTTCTTCTAAGTCACACAGGCGGATGCCCCGCCCCGGCGCCCCCGGTCACCCGCGCGGTGATATTTTAATGTATGTCCGTATGAATCTGCTCGATGCTACCCTGAGCGAATCCACTTCGCAGAAAATTGAGGAGCATGCCCGGCAGTTCGTTGATATCGCGCCCGTAGGATATTTGGTCACCGACCCGCACGGCCGCCTCCTGATGGCCAACGACACCCTCCTGCGCTGGCTCGGGTACGCCCCCGACGCACCGCTGCCGGTGATGCGCCTTCCCGAACTGCTCAACCGCGGGGGCAAGTACTATTACGAAAACCACCTCAGCCCCCTGCTCAAGCTCCGCGATACCCTCCGGGAGATCGCACTCGACCTCTGCTGCAAGGACGGAAGTGAACTGCCCGTCCTGCTTTCGGCCTACCGCCATACCCACGATGCGGACAGCCTCCAGAGCTTCGTGGTAACCAACTATACCGAGCGCCGGCAGTACGAGCGGGAACTACAGAAGGCACGCCGGAAAGCCGAGGCCTCGGACCGCGCGAAATCGGAGTTTCTCTCCACGATCAGCCACGAAATCCTGACCCCCATGAACGCGATCCTCGGGACGGCGGACCTGATGGGCATGACCGCCCTCTCGTCCGAGCAGCAGCGGCTGCAGAACATCCTGGTGCAGTCGGGTGACCACCTGCTCTCGCTGTTCAAGAATATCCTTTCGGTGTCCAAATCCGGCCTGGGGACCCTGGAGGTGAGTCCGCACTCCTTCTCTCCGCGGCAGCTGGTCGGCTCGCTCGTCGATAGTTTCCGCTACGGGACGGCCGATCAGAACGTTACCTATACGGTGGCGATCGACGATGACCTGCCGCCCGCCCTGATCGGCGACCCGACGCTCATCAGCCAGGTACTGACCAACCTGCTGAGCAATGCTACCAAGTTCAGCCGGGGCGGCCACGTTACTATCCGTGTCGACTGCGTGGAGCGGGGGGAGGAATGCCACACGCGGTTTATGGTGGCCGATACGGGCATCGGGATCAGCAAGCAGGAGCAAAAGCGCCTCTTCCAGCCGTTCACCCAGGCCAGCAAGGACATTCACCGCCAGTACGGGGGGGCGGGCCTCGGGCTTACCGTGTGCCAGCGTATCCTAGAGCACCTCAACAGCCGCGTTGAGTTCGAGAGCGTGCCCGGCAAAGGTTCCCGCTTCTGGTTCGACCTGGCCCTGCCCCCGGGGGAGGCCGCCACGGACGGGGCGGCCGTCCTCGGGGAGCTGCCCGAGATCGACGTCGGCCGGGTACTCGTGGTCGAGGACAACGAAACCAACGCCTTCCTGGTCAGCCGGTATTTCCGGCGCTGGAAAGTGGGGTTCGACCTGGCGAGCAACGGGCAGATAGCCCTGGACATGGTCGACGCCAACTCCTATGACCTCATTCTGATGGACCTCAAGATGCCCGTCATGGACGGGTACACGGCCGCCCGCAAGATCCGCGAATTACCCGCGCCCAAGGGAGACGTCCCTATCATTGCGTTCTCGGCCAGTGCCCGGATGACGATGACCGACCGGATGCGCGAAGCTCACATTGACGATTTCACCCTTAAACCCTTCGACCCCCGCAAGCTCCACGCCTTGGTACGGAGGTTCCTTTCCCCACCACCTATGAATTTTACCGAACTGAGGGACGCGATGGACCACAACACGGAAGAACTCGAGTCTTTCTCGACCATTCTCCGCCGCGAATTGCGGACCGCGGCCGACGAACTGGAAGTTGCCTTCGTCCAGAAAGACGTGCAACGCATCGGCGACCTCAAACACAAACTCAAAACTTCCTTCCAGCTGCTGGAGGCCTACTCCGTCAAGAAGGACCTGCAACAGGCGGTAGACGACCTGCGCGCCGGTCGCCCCCTGGATGAGGGCATGCCCACCGTGATCGTGGAGGAACTACGGCAGATCGTGCGGCGGTTGGCCCGCGAACAGTGGTAGGCCCGGCGGTTATTCCTCCACCCCCTTGCCCTTCATCGCGGCGGCCACGTTGCGGTCGAGCGCCTCGTGGGCCAGCGGCGTGGTGAAGGTATTCAGCTCTTCCAGCCGGTGATTGATCTCGTCCTTGTCGTCGCCCTCCACGCTCTTGGCCAGGGCGTCGACGAAGCGTTCGATCTCGTGGACCTGCCCGCTGGTGAGCCAGCTTTCGTTCTGGCGGATGAATTTGCGGGCGCTCAGCAAAACGTTTTTGGCTTCGGTCCTGGCCTCGGCCAGCGCGCGGGCGGCCATGTCGGTTTCCGCGTTCTGCAGGCTGTCCATGAGCATCAGCGCCATTTCCTCGTCGCTGATGCCGTACTGTGACTTGATGGTCACGCTCTGTTCGGTGCCGCTGCGGTGCTCGGTAGCCTTGACGCGCAGGATGCCGTCGGCGTCGAGGTAGAAGTGGATCTCGATCTGGGGGATGCCGGCGGGCATAGGAGGAATGTTCTCCAGGGTGAATTCGCCGAGCTTGCGGTTGTCGGCTACCATGTCGCGCTCCCCCTGGTAGACCGCCACCTTGAGTTTGACCTGTCCGTCGACGCTGGTGGTGTACTTGCGGCCCACTTTGGTGGGTACTTTGGAGTTGCGGGGGATGATGGGGTCCATGAGGCCACCGACGGTTTCGATGCCGAGGCTCAGGGGCGTGATGTCGAGCAGGAGCACGTCCTGCTGGTTCCCGGCCAGCACGTCGGCCTGGATGGCGGCGCCAAGGGCCACCACCTGGTCGGGGTCGAGGCTGTCGTTGACCTGCTTCCCAAAGAAATCGCTCACTTGCTGCTTGATCAGGGGCACGCGGGTGGAGCCGCCGACCATGATGACGTGGTCGATGTCTTCCTTGCCCAGCCCGGCGTCTTTCAGGGCGCGGTCGCAGGATGCGAGGGTACGCTTGACGAGGGGGCGTACGCGGTTTTCGAATTCGCCGCGGGTCAGGTTAAGGACCTTGCCGTCGAAGTCCCCGGTGAACTGCTGGTCGGTCGAGAGGGCCTTCTTCGCGCGCTCGGCCAGCAGGCGGATGCCACCGCGCAACTCGGGGGTATCGAGTTCGAGGTCGTAGCCCGTGCGCCAGTGGTCGACGATGGCCTGGTCGAAGTCGTCGCCGCCCAGGAAGGTATCGCCGTTGGTGGACAGCACCTCGAAGATGCCCTGCTCGATGCGCAACAAGGACACGTCGAAGGTGCCGCCGCCGAGGTCGTAGACGGCGATGGTGCGGCCCTCGTCCTCGTCGGTAAGTCCGATACCGTAAGCCAGGCTGCTGGCGGTAGGCTCGTTGACGATGCGCAGGACATCGAGGCCGGCCAGCTTACCCGCGTCACGGGTGGCCTGCCGCTGGGCGTCGTTGAAGTAGGCGGGCACGGTGATCACGGCCCGGCTCACGGCGGTGCCGAGCTCCTGCTCTATGCGGGCCTTCAGGGTTTTCAGGATCTCGGCCGAGAGTTCGATGGGGCTGTAGTAGCGTTCGCGGCCATCCTCGCTGTGCACGGCCACTTTCACCAGCCGGTCCTCATCTTCGTCGATGATCCGGTAGCCGAAGCGGTCCTTAACGTCGGTCAGGTCGCGAAAACTCTTGCCCAGTAGCCGCTTTACGGAATAGATCGTCCGCTCAGGCTGGGTTTCCAGGTACCCCCGGGCGGCGTCGCCGACCACGGTGGTGCCGTCGCTATTGAAGTGTACGATACTGGGTACGAGGACGCTCTTGCCGTCGGGGCCGGCCACCGCGACGGCCTTGCCTTCCACGACGTGGGCCACCAGGCTGTTGGTGGTGCCGAGATCAATACCCACGATGGTCTCGCCAACGGACGAAACGGCCTCGTCTTCCTTCACTTTACCTGCCTGCAGGTCGATGCTATACTTTGCCATAGTGGGTATACACCTTCGGGCGTGACGGAGTTTGGTGGCGGGCCGGCGGGGGGATGTCCCGGTAAGCCCTAAATTGAGAATCCCCCCGGCTGAACGATTGAACCACAACCCGATCCCATGCTTACCGCCATCCGCCAGGCCTTCCAGGAGACCCTGAGCAACCTCCGTTCCAATTTCTTCCACAGTATTCTGTCGGTGCTGGGCATGATCGTCGGCGTGGCGGCCCTCGTGGCCATGCTCAGCCTGATTGATGGACTGGAGCTGCTGGCCCGCAAGCAGATTTCCGCCAATACTACGGTAGAGACGGTGGTCGTGCGGCAGCGGACCACGCAGCGCCTCGACGGACTGGAAGTACCCCTCGACACGGTGGCCGAGATTTCCCGCCCCACAATGGACAGCATGCTCGCGGCGCTCCCCTTCCCCGCAACGGGGCAGCTGTACGCCACCGACGATATTACGGTACCGCATCCCAGGACGGGCGAGCAGCTGGCACTACGCTATGCCGCCGTCTCCCTGCCCATTATCGAAGACATACCCGCCGTCAGCCACGGGCGTGACCTGAGGGCGGAGGACGAGGACGGCAGCCGGCCGGTCGCGATCGTCAATACCCTCCTGGCGTCCCGGCTGGTGGGGGAGGTCGGCCTGCTCCCCGCCGCGCTGGGACAACGCCTGCTGATCGCCGGGCAGGAGGTAGAGGTGGTCGGCATCCTGCCGGCGGAGGGCCAGGAATTCTACATGGAGGCGACCCTGCCGCTGACCGTACTTCAGCAGGCTGATCCCGCGCCTTCGTACAGTACGCAGGCAATCGTGCACTTCACGCGGGTAGAAGATGTGCGGCCCGGAGCGGATTTTATCGCCCAGTGGTTTGGCGAGCGGTACCCCGACATCGAGCGGCCCGTGAGTACCCAGGCCCAACTCAGTCAGGTAGAGGACCTGGAAGAGGGTTTCCTGCTTTTTCGGGTGGTGATGGGCCTGCTCATCGGCATCGCCGTAGTAGTGGGCGGCCTCGGCGTCATGAACGTCATGCTGATGTCGATCAACGAGCGCACCCCGGAGATCGGGATCCGCAAGGCCGTCGGGGCCTCGCGGCAGCGCATCATCGCCCAGTTCCTGTCGGAGAGCGTCGCCATATCTACCGTGGGCTGTCTGCTGGGACTGCTGCTGGGCGTGCTGCTTTCGGTACCCACCGCACGGATCATCGCATTCTACATGGACCAGGAATTTACTGCGGTATTCTCCCTCAATACCCTGGCCGTGGTACTCATCGTGGCCCTGCTCACCGGCATCGTGTTCGGCACCTACCCGGCGCGGCGGGCCGCGGGCCTCGACCCCGTCGCGGCCATTCAGCGTGTCTGATCGGCGGCGGGTACCGGCAAGATTTTACGGGCGGAGAGAACGGATGGCCCACCACCGGGTTTCATCTCCTGAATGCACTCGCTGTGTATATTGCTCCCAAAACCCGCACTTATGATAGTTAGCATCAATCCCGACAATCCCCAGCCCCGCCTCATCAAGCAGATGGTCGACATCCTCGAGGAGGGCGGCGTCATCATCTACCCCACCGACACCGTGTACGGCATCGGCTGCGACATCACCAACAAGAATGCGGTGGAGCGGGTAGCCCAGATCCGCGGGATCGATCCTAACAAGGCCATGTTCAGCTTCATCTGCCAGGATATCAGCCAGGTCACGGAGTACTCGGCCACGATCAACAACGACATCTTCCGGGTGATGAAGCACAACCTGCCCGGCCCCTTCACCTTCATCCTGAAGTCCAACAACCGGACCCCGAAGGTGCTCAAGAACCGCAAGGAAACCATCGGCGTACGCATCATCGACAACAACATCGTCGACGCCCTGGTCCGCGGTCTCGGCCGTCCCATCCTGACGGCCAGCGTGAAGCACGAGGACGACCTGATGGAGTACTACACCGACCCCCACGAGATCAACGAGGTCTACGGCAAGCGGGTGGACGCCGTCATCGACGGCGGTACGGGCGGCAACGAGGCCAGCACCATCATCGACTGCACCGGCGAGGAAGCGCTGCTCCAGCGGGAGGGCGTGGGCGTACTCAAGTAGCCCGCTAGATCTCCTCCCGCTCCCAGTCGGTACGGCCGACGAAGATCAGGATGAACCCGAGGATCACCATCAGCAGGCGTACCGCGAAGGAGATACCCGCCCCCAGTCCGTATAGCCAGGTAAGGAAAAAGATGTCCACCCCCACGTAATTCAACAGCAGCGAAACCAGCCCCAGAAAGAGCAGGACGAAGCCGATGGCGGTGATGGTAGTAGCGTGTTTAAGCATGGGGCACGTTTGGAAGGAAACCGTAGGGGGGGCGTGGGTGTTGTCGCAACAATAGCAATATCGCGCCGTAAAGTACCCCGCCTTGCCCGAAATCAAGCTCATCGAATGCCCCCGCGACGCCATGCAGGGCCGCCACGAATTCATCCCCACGGAGGTGAAAGCGGCTTACCTGCAGGGGTTGCTGGCGTGTGGTTTCGATACGCTTGACTTCGGCAGTTTCGTTTCGCCCAAGGCCATCCCCCAGATGCGCGACACGGCCGAGGTGGTCGAGCGCCTCGACCTGAGTGCTACGGACACCCGGCTGTTGGCCATCGTCGCCAACCGCCGCGGCGCCGTGGCCGCCCTCCGGCACCCGCAGATCGCCTACCTGGGCTACCCCTTCAGCGTCAGCGAGACCTTCCAGCTGCGCAATACGAACGCCACCCTGGCCGACAGCCTGGAGCGCGTCAAGCAGATCCAGGAGCTGACCGTGGCCGCCGGGCGCAAGCTGGTGGTCTACCTCAGCATGGGCTTCGGCAACCCCTACGGCGACCCCTGGAACGCCGAGGTGGTGGAGCAGTGGCTCGACCGCCTGGCGGAGCTCGGCATCGGCATCTTTCAGCTGTCGGACACCATCGGCGTCAGTTCCCCCGCGAGCATCTCCTACCTGTTCGCCAACCTCATCCCGCGCTACCCCCGGCTCGAGATCGGCGCGCACCTGCACACCACCCCCCTCACCTGGCGGGAAAAGGTGGAGGCGGCCGCCGAGGCGGGCTGCCGGCGCTTCGACGGCGCGATCCGCGGATTTGGCGGCTGCCCGATGGCGCGGGACGAGCTCACCGGCAATATGCCCACCGAGCACCTCGTTGATTACTTCGGAGGCCCGGCTACCGGGGTGGACGTCGATCGCTTCGCACGGTCGATTGACGCCTCGCTGGAGGTCTTCCGGTAAGGCAAACGGAAATTTTTATCTTTAGTGCCGCCCCACCCCGTTGGCCCCGCCGCGCGTCTTATCCCCGGAACTACTCCCCTATGCGTTTACTCACCTCCTGCTTGTTCGTCCTGCTGTCCGCCTGCGCCCTCGCCCAGACCGGCTACACCAAGGTCGACGGGAAATACTACCCCTACGCCCTGGACGACTGCGGCGACACCATCATCATCGCCCAGCTCGGCGAGATGTCCGTCAGCTCCCCCGAGTTTTTCGCCAACGACGAAGAATACAAGCTCTACCGCCGCTACCGCATCTACGCCCAGCGCGCCTACCCCTACGCCGTGGACGCCATCCGCATTTTCCGCGAGACCGAGTACATGACGCAGAATATGAGTAACCGCGACCGCCGCCGCTACATCAAGCGTCTCCAGAAGGAACTCGAGGACAAGTTCGAGGAGCCCCTCAAGAAGATGTCCAAGACCCAGGGTAAGGTGCTCATCGCCATGATCGAACGGGAAACCGGCCAGCCCATTTACGACCACATCAAGGACCTCCGCGGCGGCCTCACGGCCCGCTACTGGGCCACCCTGGCCGGCTTCTACGGTCACCGTCTCAAGCAGAAATACGAGGAAGGCGACGACCGCATCCTCGACGCCGTGCTCGACGACTTCGACGTGAGCTACGAGCTGCCCGAGCGGCAGGTGCGGCGGTAGCGGGTTGCGGGGTTGGTGAGTTACTGGATTGCTGAATTACTGCGTTCAACGCACCAACGCAGCCATTCACCAACGCACCAATACACCCCTACTCTTCCAAAATACGGATATCCTCGATCAGGAATTCCAGCGGCGTATCCGCCGGCACCAGGGTGTCGCCGTTCGGTGCGGCCAGGCCGTCGGGACCGTAGGCCAGGCTACTGGGGGTGAGGACACGCAGACGGGCGCCGGGCCGTACGCGCTGCAGCGCCAAGTTCCAGGCCGGAATGAGATCGCCCACGCGGAAACGCAGGGGATCGCCACGGCGGCGGCTGCTGTCAAATTCGGCGCCGTCGAGGAAGGTACCGGTGTAATGGACGGTCACGATATCGCCCGTGTCCAGCGGGTTGTACTCCCCTTCTTGCAGGACCTCGTAGAAATAGCCCTCGGGGGCCGCGTACACGTCATAGTTACGGTCGATCGCCCGGTTGATGATGGCGTTGCGCTGCCGGCCGGCCAGGTCGTCGGAGGGGCTCAGCTCGGTGATCAGCCGTTCCTCGATGGCGGAGCGCTCGGCCTCGTCGCGTGCGGGCTCGGCGGGGGTGGTATCGGCGGGGCCGCAGGTGCAGAGGAAAAGCGGTAAAAGCAAATAAAACAGGCGCATACGGGCGGGTTGGCGGGTCATTCGAGGTACAGTCGCTCGGCGAAGGAAAGGATTTCCAGCAAGTCGTCCCGCCGCGACGGGTCGAGGTCGCCGTCTTCCATGAACCTCCGCAGGGGGCCGCGGTGCCCGAGGTCCGCAGCCAGGCGGCGCGGCTGAAGACGCAGGGAAACGAACTCACCGTCCACGTAGGCGAAGTAGAGCGATTTGGCGTCGAAGCGGCGCAGGCGCATGGTACGGCCTACGTCCTGTATCACCTTCACGTCGTTGGTGACGTCGTAGATCATGGTGGCCGTGACAAAATCGCCCTGGTAGACCAGCTCGGCGTAATACGTGGGGAAGCGCGGGTTGATGCCGAAGGCGTACACGTGCCGCCCGCCGTTGCCGTCGTCGAGGTCGGCCCGCAGGAAGTTCTGCTGCGGCAGCTCCCGCAGCTGCCCGAAGATCACGTACTCGAACTGGTTGGTGAAGCCGTTGAAATTCAGGCTGTCGAGGGCGTAGCGGTTCAGGGCGTTGTCGAAGACGACGCCGGGCCGGAACTCCTCGTAGCGGTAGGGGGTGCCGCGTACCCCGTCGTACCGCGCGGTATAGACCACCCGGCTGAGGCGGCGCAGCCGGGCCAGCTCGGCGAGGCTGGCCTCCCCGGCCGGGCTCGCTTCCCCGACCGCGTCCGCCGCCTGGGCCGATAAGCTGAGGGAGCAGGCGCATACAAGAAGGGCGGCGAAAATCGTTCGGACGAACATGATCGAGGACTGGTGTATTCACGAAGTTAAACAAACCGACATGCTCACCCGTGCCCTGACTGCTCTGCTGCTGGCCACCCTGCTCTGCACCTGCGGCCCCGCCCTGGAAGACCGCGAGGAAACCGACGCGCTCGGCTTCCGTACCGAATACCAGGTATCGCCCGAAACCGGGGAACGGGAAGGCAGCGCCCGCCGCTACGGCCCCGACGGAAACCTGATCGCCGAGGAGACCTACGCCGGCGGGCAGCTCGACGGCGCGCGGACCGCCTACTACCCCGACGGCAAGGTGGAGCTCATCGAGACCTACGACAGCGGCCGCTTCGAAGGGCCCTACACCACCTACGACTCTACGGGCAACCTGCGCCTGCGGGGCGAGTACGTCGCCGGGGCCATGGCCAAGGCGTGGACGCGGTACTGGCCCAACGGCAGCGTGCGTGAGGTCGTGACCTTCGCGGACAACAAGGAGAACGGCCCCTTCCGCGAGTGGTACGCGAACGGGCAGCCCCGCGCCGCCGGCGCCTACGCCGACGGCCGCGAGCAGGGGACCCTGTGGCAGTACGACGAAACGGGCACGCTGACGACGGTCCGCGACTGCCAGGCCGGAATCTGCACCGCCCTCTGGCGCGCCGAGGAGGGCGGCACGCCCCCCTTCCCCCCGCCGAATATGACGCGCCCGGCCGACGCCGGGACCACGAACTAGCCGCGCGCGGCATCCTCCTTGCGTACCTTGTGTCCATGCGCGCTCTCGTCCTGCTCTTCCTCTCCTTCGTGACCCTGCCGGCGGCGGCGCAGGTGGGCGGCATCGCGGCCTACGAGTTTCTTAACCTGCCCAACTCCGCCAGCGTGGCGGCCCTCGGCGGCCACCACATCGCCGTCGTGGACGACGACCTCACGCTCGCCGCCCGCAACCCGAGCCTGCTGAACCCCGGCCTCGACGGGGCCCTGTCGCTCAGTCACGCCTTCCTGCCCGCGGGCATCAACAACAGCTACCTGTCGTACGCCCGCCACCGGGAAGACCTCCGGACCACCTTCGCCGGGGGGTTGCAGTACGTGGGCTACGGCGATCTGGTGCGGCGCGACCCCACCGGGCTGGCCACGGGCACCTTCCAGGCCTCCGACTTCGCCGTATCGGTGGGCGCGGCGCGGCAGATCGAGGAGCGGCTGACCATAGGACTGAACGTAAAGGTGATCGCCTCGCAGCTGGCCGGCTACAACAGCCTGGGACTCGGCTTCGACGCGGCGGTCCACTACCGCGATACCTCCGGGCGCTTCAACATTACGCTGCTGGCGCGCAATTTCGGCCGGCAGCTAACCCACTACGCCGACGCGCGCGAGCCGATGCCCTTCGAGCTGCAGGTCGGTATCAGCCGGCAATTGCGGTACCTGCCGTTCCGCTTTTCGCTTACCTACCGCTACCTCGACCGCTGGAACGTCCTCTACGACGACCCGGCGGCCCCGGACGACCTCTTCCTTCTTGACCCCGAGGGCAACGCCGCCGCCGGACGCGGGCCGGGGGCACTCTTTTTCGACAATCTGGCGCGGCATTTCGTGGTGGGGGGCGAGCTGCTGCTCGGCAGCCGGCGCAACCTGCGGCTTCGCGTGGGCTACAATCACGGGCTGCGCCGGGAATTGCGGCTCTCGGAATTCCGCTCCGCGGCGGGCTATAGCTTCGGTTTTGCCTGGTGTACGCGGCGCTTCAACCTGGCCTACGGACGCGGCACCTACCACTTGGGCGGGGGGGTCAACCAGCTGACGATCGGCACTACCCTGTGACCATCGGAACCTTTTCCCGTCGCTACCGTACTAGAGTAGTCTGGTACTGACTTACCTTTCCCCCATGAAAGCCATCATCCCCGTTGCCGGGGCGGGCATGCGTCTGCGACCCCTAACCTACACCCAGCCCAAGCCGCTCATCCCGGTGGCCGGGAAGCCCATCATCAGTTTCATCGTCGATCAGCTGATCGCGCTGGGGGTATCGGACTTCGTCTTCATTATCGGCTACCTCGGGGAAAAGATCCGGGAGTACATCGAGCGGGTATACCCGCAGCTCAACACCGTGTTCGTCAATCAGGAGGAACGGATGGGCTCGGCCCACGCCATCTGGCTGGCGCGCGACCACTACGCGGACGCCGACGAGATCATCATCTTCTTCGGTGACGCCATCATCGACGCCGACCTCAGCGAATTCGTGGAATCGGAGGTGAGCTGCATCGGCGTAAAGACCGTGGAGGACCCGCGGCAGTTCGGCGTGGTGGAGGAGACCCTGGACGGCAAGATCCGCGGCCTCATCGAGAAGCCCACCATCCCGCGCTCCAACCTCGCCATGGTGGGGTGCTACAAGGTGCGGGAGGTACAAAAATTCATTGAGGCCTGCGCCTACAACCTGGAGAACAAGATCCGCAGCATCGGGGAGTACCCGCTGACCGACGCCCTGGCGCGCATGCTGGAGTGGGGCGTGGAGCTGCGCACCATCCGGGTCGACAACTGGTTCGACTGCGGCCGCCGCGAGGTGCTGCTACAGACCAACGCCATCTTCCTCGACCGGCCGGGGTTTGCCACCGACGATCCACCCCCGTACGACAACAGCATCATCATCCACCCGGTACACATCGGAAAGGACTGCGAGATCAGCAACTCCATCGTGGGCCCGCACGTTACCGTCGGCGCGAACTCCAAGCTGGAGAACGCGATCGTGGCCGACAGCATCATCGGCGATTACGCCCGCATCTACGATATCGTCCTCCGCAAATCGGTCGTCGGCAACGACGCGGCCATTGGCGGCATGCGCCACAGCCTGAACATCGGTGACAATACCGAAATCGATTTCGGCGGGTAGATTTGCTTAACTTGAACCCATGAGTCTGGCGCTCGCCATCCTTGCCTGTTTACTCCTCTCCGCCCTCTTCAGTGGCTCCGAGATCGCCTACGTCTCCGCCAACAAGCTGCGCGTAGAGCTGAAGAAGAAGCGCAACAATACGCGCAGCCGCATCCTCGCGCAGTGGTTCGACCGGCCGGCGCAGTTCCTCAGCACCATGCTGGTGGGCAACAACATCGCCCTCGTCGCCTTCACCTCCCTGGTGACCGTGCCCCTCACCTACGTCATGAGCACCTACCTCGGCATCGAAGCCGATATCGTGGTGCTTCTGCTCAACACGCTGGTGATCACGATTACCGTCCTCATCTTCGGAGAGTACGTACCCAAGACCGTCTTCCGCCTGTATTCCGACAACGCCCTCTACTTCTGGGCCCTCCCCCTGCGCGCACTGCAGGCCCTCCTGTACATCCCGAGCGTGGTCATGACCACTACCAGCGACTGGCTGCTGCGCCTCTTCTTCAAGCGGCCGAGCGAAGAACTGGACACGGTGCTGACCCGGCTCGACCTCGAGAACTTCGTCAACCGCAGCCAGACGAGCGAGGAGCAGGAATCGGCGATCGATACCAAACTGTTCGGCAACGCCCTGAACCTGGCCGACGTGCGCATCCGCGACTGTATGGTGCCCCGCACCGAGATGGAGAGCATCGACGTGAGCGCCAGCGTACTGGAGTTGGAGCAGAAGTTCATGGATACCCACCTCAGCCGGCTCATCGTCATCGACGGCGACGCCGATAACGTCCTCGGCTACGTACACCACCAGCAACTGCTGGAGTACCCCGATACCGTGCGGCAGTGCATCCTGGAGATCACCTTCGTGCCGGAGGTGGCCCGCGTGGCCGACCTGCTCGACCGCGCCGTGAAGGACCAGTTGAGCATTGCCTGCGTGGTCGACGAGTTCGGCGGCATCGCAGGCGTGGTGACCATGGAAGACCTGCTGGAAGAAATCTTTGGTGAGATCGAGGACGAGTACGACGAAGACGACTACGTCGAGGTCGACGAGGGCAACGGCTACTACCGCTTCAGCGGCCGGCTGGAGATCAGCACCCTGAACGATAAGTACGGGATCGGCCTGCCGGAGGGGGATTATCAGACGCTCTCCGGCTTTATCGTCACCACGGCCGAGCGCGTCCCCGAACAGGACGAAAGCCTGGAGCTGGAGGGCTTCAACTTCCGGATGCTGGAGGTGAGCAACACCCGCATCGAAGTGGTGCACCTGCACGTACTCCCCCCGAAGGAGGGAGAGTGAGCGAACCCGGCTTGCGCTGTACCGTTACCCGGATTTGACCCAGCCCCAAGCCCATGAACGAAATAATTGAAATCGTCAACGCCACGCCACCCATTATCCGCATGGCCGTACGCTTCGGCGTAGCGGCCCTAGTGGCCGCCCTGATCACCCTGATCCTCTACGCCGTGCTGCGGCGGGCCAGCCGGCGTACCGAGAGTTTCACCCTGGAAGCGATCGTAGCCAATACCCGCAACGCCTTCTACTGGTTTCTGACCTTCGCCCTGACGCTGATCCTGTGGAACCAGCTGGAGTCCACCGTCTTTCCGGACGAGACTACCTCTCCCTGGTACCTGCACTGGGGCATCCGTGCCTGCCGCACCGTCCTGTACATTGCCGGGGCCCTACTGCTGATCCGGATCGTCAACGTGGCCGCCGATACGGTCCGCCACCGCTACAGCATCGACACCACCAACAACCTGCAGGAGCGCAAGATCCTGACGCAACTCCAGTACATCCAGCGGATCGTGGGCATCGTCATCTTTATCGTTACGGTGGCCTTTATCCTGCTGCAGTTCGACGCGGTGCGCAGTATCGGCACCGGCCTGCTGACGTCGGCGGGCGTAGGCGGTATCATCATCGGCTTCGCGGCCCAGAAGTCGATCGCGAACCTCCTGGCCGGCTTCCAGATCGCCTTTACCCAACCGATCCGGATCGACGATGCCCTCATCGTGGACGGCGAGTTCGGGCGCGTGGAGGAGATCACCCTAACCTACGTGACGCTGAAGGTGTGGGACCAGCGACGCCTGATCGTGCCGCTTAACAACTTCATCGACAATACCTTTCAGAACTGGACGCGCAGCAGCACCCAGCTCATCGGCAGTGTATTCATGTACGTCGATTACACCTTCCCGGTACAGAAACTCCGCGACGAGGCCCAGCGCTTCGTGGAAACCCAGGAGCTGTGGGACAAGGAGGTATTCGGCGTGGCCGTCACCGATAACAACGCCGACGTGATAACCATCCGCATCATCGCCAGCGGGGCCGATTCCGGACAGGTATTCAACCTGCGGTGCGCCATCCGCGAGCACCTCATCGGCTGGATCCAGGAAACCTACCCCGAGCACCTGCCGAAGACGCGCCTGGAAATGAGCCCGTCGGACCCCTCCAGCGAGCCCAGCCCGTCAGCCGAGGAACTCCCCGCACAGGAAGGCAACCGGGACCGGTCCTAGCGGCTCATCCGGCCCCGCACGACGGTGTGATTACAGGAGTCGTCGGTGGCTACCGCACCGGTCGGTTCGATGCATTCACAGCCCCCGCCGGGCTCGAACGCGCAGGCCGATTCACCGATCGGAGTACAGCTCTCACCAAAGAGCTCGTCCCGTTCCCGCAGGTAAATACCGTTGCGGGTCACGAAGGCCGGAAAGCGCATGATGGCGCGCCGGTAGCTCCGTTCGCCGGACAGCACGTTGCCCCGCGCGAACAGAAAGTAGGTGCGTTTGTCGTCGGCAACCTCGCTGGTCAGCTCGACGTCCGCTACGTTGACGGCACCGAACTGGTCCTGGAAGAGAATCTTGGCACTATTCTGGTCGATCACCAGGGTCGGGCCGTCCGGACCGAGCTCCCCGATGCGGATGGCGGCGTCCGATACGGCGGGGCCGGTCCGGCAGGCCGCCAGGAAAAAAGTGAGGATTACCAAGGAGAGGGCGTGGGATAATTTCATGCGGGCTTAATTGGACGGCCACCTGGCCGTGTTGCTAAATATAGCTCCCGAAATCTTAGCAGGCCCTCCCCGTGCACGCCACGGAACGGATGGCGCCGGTCCCTGTCAGTTGAGGTCGCCCCGGATATAATCCAGCGCCAGGATACTCGCCGGCCGCGCCATGCCCCCGTGGTCGAAGCCCTGCATCTCGTAGAGCCAGGTCTGCGGGTGACCGGCCAGCTTCAGCATGCGCCAGAAGTAGGCGTTCTCCTCGTAGCGGCCGTAAAGCTCCCGCTCCCGGTCACCGGTGATGATGAGCACCGGCGGGGCGTCGGGCCGCAGAAAGCTGATAGGGGCGTATTCGTCCACGATGACGTCGTCCCAGTTCAGCCCCCGTTCCTGCCGTACCGTGAAGTGGGTGATCGTGTGCCCGCTGAAGGGGATGAGCGCGGCCAGGCTGTCGGGGTGTTGTCCGTACTCGGCCAGGTAGGTGGTGTCCAGCCCCACCATGCTCGTGAGGTAGCCGCCCGCCGAATGCCCGCTGACGTAGATCCGCGAGGGGTCGCCGCCGTACTCAGCGATGTGCTCCATTATCCAGGCCACGGCCGCCGCCGCGTCGCGGATGTAGGTCGGGTTCTGCACCCGTGGGTGCAGCCGGTAGTTGGCGGTCGCCACCGCGATACCCTGCTCGCGCCACGCTTCCGGGATGAACTTCCCACCCCCGCTCAGTCCGCCCCCGTGGAAGAAGACTACGGTGGCGAAGCTGTCGCTGTCGGTTGGGTAGTACAGGTCCAGCACGCAGCGCTCCTGGATGTAGGCGTCGGCGCTGTCGGGACGGTAGTTCAGGTCGGTCAGGGTTTCGTAGCCCCCTTGGGCGCGGACGCAGGTGCAGAGCAGGCCAAGAATACAGAGTAAAGTGGTTCGCATGTCGATAGTTTGGCGGAAGATAACGTACCCTTCTTTCGCCGCGTGAAAGCAAGCCGGGCCCGCGGGGGGTAGGGTCGCGGGAGCCGGCAACTGCTACCTGAACGAGAGTACGGTACCCTGCTCCCGGCAAACTACCGCAGTGCTTCTCCCGACAGGGTCCATGTCCGGAGTCACGCCTTGGGAAACATGGGCATACAACCCGACGAGCGGATTGCAGCCATCGGGGCCGGCCCCGGCTACTGGCGCCAGTGGCCGGATTGTATCCCGGAGCAGACGAAGCGCGAGTCAGCCTTTATTTCCTGACCTTGAATATGTACCCCCCGGCCCGGTCAAACGCCTCGGTTCGGTTACTTAGCAAGTTATTGATGGTGCACATTTCTTCCCTGGTTTCGCATAAGATGTCCACGTTATTGTTGGCTCCCCCGTTTACCTGAATGAAGTCTTCATAGATCGCCTTGGGGCAGCCGTCTTTGAGTACAACCCGGTCCCTCAGGTTTTCTCCCGACAGGATGATGTCCTCGTCGGTAAAGCCGTTGAACTGCATGAAATACACCCCTGGATTTCGGAACGAAAATGAAAGCGTGGAAACGTATGCGGTATCACCCTGTAACTCCGGATTAAAATAAACCGTGCCCGGAGTAAAGTCAGTTCTGACGTTGCTTGCGTGTTGGAGTACCCTGATGTTATCGTAGGTATTATCCATGCGGAATTCTTCTTCGGAAACAGAGTCTAGTCTGAAGAAATAGAGCTCATAGCCGACATCAAACAGCTCCACCGTTTCTACTTGGTTATTGGATCGGTTGGTCAGGTTGACTGGTGCGTTGAACGTTAGCGTTACCGTGTCCGTCGTTCGGTACAAGGTATCGGCCGGAGATATTTCTACGTATACCTCGAGGTCGTACCGTATAGCTTTACAGGCCGAGTCCTCACAGGAGGCCGATACAAATAAAAGCAGTGAGATCAGTTTACTGATAGTACTCATCAAGTGCGGGGGGGTGCTAATCGTGAAATGAGGTATATGGCGCTCGCGTTGAGAGATTCATTAGCCTACGGTCAACGGGTGACCCCGGCGTTCGTGCATGGCAGGTTGGTGAAATCAATACTGGTTGAAAAGCTCATTGACGTTTGTTTGGGACACCCCACTGGGTAAATTCGCTAAACAAAGGTTTCGCAAATCACTCGGCGAACGTACGGTGCTGTTTAAGTTTCGGGCAAAAAAAGCATTGGTGTACCCGCCTCTGACGTTATCGATCAAGGTACCTGAGTTGCCACCATTTTCGTCAATTACTAACTCCCTTGCGGAAAGTCCGTCCGCTAAATCGAAGTATACTCCGACCGGGACGTGACGATTACTTTCGTTTCGTACCCTCTCGTGCCGGTTAGCCCAGCTGGTTCCTATATTATGCGTGGTTGTCGTTAAAGTGCTGGGATAAGATTGCTTAATCATCGTCAGCGCTATATGCTCCGCCCAGCTCTCCGCTACTTGGATATGTCCGGCTAAGTTACTGCTCGGATTACCGTGTCCAAACGCCCCGACTTCCGCGGCAATCACACCACTATAAAAGGCAACCGAGCTACCGGCGTAGTGAGAGGCATGTCCCAATTCATGATAAGCCACACGTTTCATAGCATCTGACTCCTTGAATTCACCACCCGTATTGACGTCACCCATAAAGGTGTTGAGCAGTGGGCTGGAAGCGGGCCAGGTGGATGTTCGGGTAGCCAGAAGAAGGTAATACCCAAGATCGTCGTTGATCGAGAA
Source organism: Lewinella sp. IMCC34183 (assembly GCF_003390915.1). Lineage (GTDB taxonomy): Bacteria > Bacteroidota > Bacteroidia > Chitinophagales > Saprospiraceae > Neolewinella. The sequence goes on from NZ_QMEM01000003.1 coordinate 87,282, forward strand.
ACCAGCTACGTTTGGGGCCCAAAATCCTACCCCCTGGTTGACTGCCGTTATAAAATTGGTTGACCCCATTTGGCGTAACATAGTCGCGAAACCATTTCTCCGCTTGAGACCGACCATGATATTCAGTCGGCTAGGCGGTCGCACAAACCCTTCCCGCTGAGCAAAATCGTGAAACTCGTGCAGGGCATTATTCACGGTAGCCGCGGCCCATCCATAGTGGGTAATGGTACCGGCATTGTTTCCGTCCCAACGGCCAAAGCGAGTAAGAATATTGTGAAAGGTTGGACCTCGCATTATGCCCAGAAAAGTAGAGGCCGTTCTGGCCTTTTGCCATAAACGCCAGGTATCGGCTCCCGCTACACGAAGTTTACCCCGGTTGGATACCTTATCCTTAAAGCGTATCCAAAACCACCCCTTGCCGGAGAACTCCCGGTCGATACGCCAGCACCCCAGGTCATCCGTATTGACGCGCCGCAGGGTGAACCAACTGTCCTTGGCAATCACCTCGACCCGACGCAGCGGCAAAAAGTCCCGAAACTGGGTGTCCTCCACCTTTACGGTGCCCCCCGGTTTGCGCTGGTTACGAAAAATCTGGCAGCCACACTCGTTGGGTATCAGGGTAGAGGTCCCCCCACCACCACCGCCGCCGTCACCGCAGTCCGGGGGAAGGATAACGGTATTGGGATCGTAATCACATTCGTTGCTAAAGTCAAGATTTTCCATGGTAGGATTCTCTCCATAGGCTTCCCTGAATTCCGCCTCGTTACCCGTAAGTTCAAATGCTTTCTGAATCACGAGCGGATCGGACTCCACGAGGTTGAGATTGGAAATCACCGTGTAGGGAACGTCGGGAAGGGTAACTCCGACGGCCACCGTGGTATACAAGTCTGGATAATCAGTGGTACCCGTCACGGCTTCGTAATAGTCACCATACTCAAACAGCTCCCGCGTCATGGGAAAATCCAGTAAAAAGAGATCCGACTCCTCCAGAATGGCGAGGTGCTCTACCGTACGGGGGGTGAACTTTATATATCTATCGGAGGTCGGAGCCGGGGCCGGGGCGGAAGTCGCTTTTGTTACAGCAGGTGGCTTGCCACCATAGACGGCTATCCTGGCCTGCTCCATCACTTCCACGGTAAATGGATTCTTACGTTCCGGACCTAATTTATGGGGCGTCGCCCCGAGCGTGCTTATCGGTCCATCCATTAAATTATTTATATCAAAGTAGACCGTATTGATTTCACTACTTTCCACGTCGATGTCGCCCAGGAAGATTTCATCTTTACACGTTGAGAAGAGTATGGCCATGAGAAGGACAGTCCCGTAGCGGGAAGGATGCATGTTCATATCAAATATTTTGGTAGGAGAAACGACTTGCGGTCGAAGCGCTTTGGTAAATCAAAATACAGTTATCGCCATCAAAGTCGATCTACTTTAACTAAAATCCTTACGTTAATTCCACTGCTTATTAAGCGCCCCTACATCATCTGGCAGTGCCGTTGGTTTGGAGGGTTTGGCACTTTTCAAGGGTTGTGCATTCCCTTTCTCAGAAGTCAAGCGACTACCCCTGACCGGTTTGCCAAATCCGTCACGGCTGACTTCGCAACATCAGGAATGCCTCAAGATTAATCTCTCCTCACCTAAGATCCAGCAAGCCTCCCGCTTACTCCTTCCCCAGCCCGCAACGGTTGGAAACACCATCACCACTTCCGCTGCGGCACAACGAAAACGAACTATACTTTACCGCATCGACCGTAGTCTAGTTTTCCCGATAAACCGGTTAGCCGGCGTAGGTCGATCGTCTATTCCGCAGGCGAAACAGGGAACGAATCGCTGCTGGCGGGCCGGCAGGTAAGGTGGTAAAGGACATAATAGTCCCTCCGGGCGCGGACGCGGGTGCCGAGCAGGCCGGAAACACAGGGCAGGATGGGCTGCACGTCCGTGTCGTTGGAGGACGGCTGTATACTTCCCGGCGGCGGAAGTTAGGGCAGTGCGCTGGGGGTAGATGGATTACCACGTGTTCTCCCGGCCTGCTTCGATAGGTCTCGCGGCAGCAAGGCGATCCGCTTCGTCGCAGCATTCTATAGATTCACACGGGGCTATCGTGCGTAGGCGTTGCTCGGGTTGCGTCAGACCTGCGGTCCGGCCGCCCTACTTGTTTGGGTGACGCTGCCGAAGGCCGTGCCCTGGCTTCCGTTGTGAACGCCTCCGCGTTCTCCGTGGTGAAACGTAGCTCTCCAGCAATGACACAACAATGGACGAATCCACGCAACCAAGCATCCGCCCCGGGGTTAGCTTACAAATAATACCCCCGGAAAAGATGAGCAAGCGCGCGGCAATAGTATGGTTCAGACGGGACCTTCGCCTGCACGACAACGAGGCGCTGAACGACGCGATGAAGCAGGGCGACGAGATCCTGCCCGTCTACATCTTCGACCCCCGCGAGTGGCGCGGTACCCTGCCGCTTACCGGCCTGTCGAAGATCGGTCCCCACCGGGCCAGGTTCATCCTGGAAAGTGTCGCCGACCTCCGCCGGAACTTGCGGGAACGGGGCGCTGACCTGATCGTCCGCACCGGCCACCCCGAGGACATACTGCCCGAGCTCTCCCGCCAGTGCCAGGCCAGCTGGGTCTTCTGCAACCGCGAACGCACCAAGGAGGAACTGGAGGTACAGAACGCCGTGGAGCAGTCGCTCTGGGCCATCGGCCGCGAAGTGTACTACTCCCGCGGCAAGCTGCTCTACTACACCTCCGACCTGCCCTTCCCCATCACCCAGACCCCGGACACCTTTACGCAGTTCCGCAAGGAAACCGAGCGGCTCACGCCCGTGCGCGACCCCCTGCCTACCCCCTCGCGTATCCCCCCGCCCGCGGGTACCGGCATCGAGCCCAGCGACTTGCCCACCCTCGCCGACTTCGGCATGGTAGCCCCTGAGCCGGAGGAGCGTTCGGCCATCGACTGGCACGGCGGTGAAACGGCCGGACTCGACCGGCTGGTCTATTACCTGTTCGACAGCCAGGCGGTTTCTACCTACAAGGAAACCCGTAACGGGCTCATCGGCAGCGACTACAGCACCAAGTTCTCCGCCTGGCTTGCCCAGGGTTGCCTCAGCCCCAAGCAGATATACGCCGAAGTCAAGGCCTACGAAGCCAAGAACGGGGCCAACGAAAGCACCTACTGGGTCATTTTCGAACTGCTCTGGCGCGACTTCTTCCGCCTGATGGGCAAGAAGCACGGCGACCTGATCTTCCGCAAGCGCGGCTTCCGCGACACAGAGGAGCTACCCGATTGGTCAAAGGACAGCGGCCTGCTCCAGCGCTGGATAGAGGGACAAACCGGTACGCCCTTCGTCGATGCCAGCATGCGCGAGATCGCCCGCACGGGCTTCATGAGCAACCGCAGCCGCCAGAACGTGGCGAGCTACCTGGTCAAGGACCTGAAGGTCGACTGGCGCATGGGCGCCGAGTACTTCGAGCATATGCTCGTGGACTACGACGTCACCAGCAACTGGTGCAACTGGCAATACGTAGCCGGCGTAGGCACCGACCCCCGCGAAGACCGCTACTTCAATATCCTGAGCCAGGCCGAACGCTACGACCCCAAGGGCGAATACGTGCGGCTGTGGTGCCCCGTGCTGTCTGAAGCCCCGGATGAATACGTCCACCACCCGGAAGAGATGAGCGATGCCGAACAGTCAGCCTGCGGCCTGCGCATCGGCGCCAACTACCCCAATCCGCTCGTCCGCAGCAGCCAGTACCGCAACAAGCCCTCGAGCACCCCGACCGGCGGACGGCGCGGGCGCGGGCGGCGCAGCCGGAAGACAGCCTAGTCCATCGCCCCGGCACCGGCCGACGTGATCCGGGTACGCGCCTCACGGGCGGCCTGCCCCTTCAGTCTGTCGACCTTGACGACACCGGAGGGTCTGACCGAAAGCTGATACAGTGCCGGCTGGTCAGTGATCCCCGCCCGAAAATCTTTACCATCCGACTTCCGCGGGCCTCCGGGTATGGTAAAGCTCAGGCTCTCTTCCGGATCGACCAGCAGGACCTCACCGGGGTGGAGAAATTGTCGTTCGCCGTTCCTGTGTACGATGATTGATTGTCCGCCCTCTGGCTCCGCAGAAACGAGCGTGGCTGGTTCTGACTTCCGCACCGCGACGGCAACCTCGTAGGGAATCAGCCCCCCCGTACGGAGATCGACTTCAAATAGCGTGTGGGCCTGCGCTGGTCGACTCACGGCGGAAGCTAATGCGCCACCCAGCAGACCGCCGACCGCACTGCCGATCACCACCTGCTTGGTGATTCGCTCCGGGTCGACTAGTCCCCCCTTCACAAATACGAGTGTCCGACCTTCCCGATCTTTCTTCAGTTCATGAAATTTGTTAGCCAGCTGCAGGTAACTGCGGCCGTCTACGTGGTATCCCCACACGGCCTTACGGTTGCGGACCCGCTGGTCTGCGCCGGCCTCGAGTGATACCTCCGAAAACGTCAGCCCCACCCGGTTTGCTTGCCAACGGGGAGGCCCGGCAATCAGGTGAACAGAGGTGTCCACCCGCCCTATGCGGTAATCGGCGTACGTGTGGTAAGCCCCGTCCGGTAGGCGGGAAGGGTCGGTTTCCCGGACGAAGCCCGCTGGGTTGGTTGGCAACTTTCCTTCGGAGAGCAGGGTATCGAAGCGGTCGAGTAATCGACCGATCGCTTCGGACAGGGCGCGGGAGTGACCGCCGGTAACGTCCATCCCTCCCTGGATCTCGGCCTCTTGGAGGGGCCCGAGCAGGAGGGGTTCTTCATCGCGCGTGAGTTCCAGACTGACCAGTAATTGTAGCCTGCGCCGCTCGGAAGTCATGGTTATTTCCTCGTCGATCCGCAAATCATGTACGATGAGCCGGGCGCGGGGCATCGCAGGATCCGCAACACCAAGCAGCAGGGCCTTTTTGAGTGTGTTGGTTAGTCCTCCCCGAAAGTGTAGCTCGCGGTGGGTGTTGACCAAGCCGGTGTATACGTTACCGTACCCCCCCGTACCGGCCCCGGTAGCGTCCACCGCTTCAACGGCAATGAAGGATCGGTCGTGTTGGAGGATCGGATGGTCATCGAGGTCCAGCAGCAAGTGCCTGGTTTTCTGACCGTAAAGCAGTAGCGGAAAGAGCGCTATGCTGAGTAGAGGTAAAAGCTTCATCGGGTGGGTGTACATTCTCAAGATTAATTTGAGAACGCCGTCCCTGCGGTCAGCTTGCCCCTTAACTCCGATCGCATCCACCCATTCCCGGCTCATTCGTCCCAGTACCCACTCTTGGACGGATGGGTTCCGCCGCCCTTCGTGCGGGGTGAGCGGCCCAAGCTTACCGCGCGGCCCGTAGCGTACCGCTCGCCGCGCTGCGGGCGGCCGCCTGGGCGCTTTCGTTGCTTCCGCGGATCAGCGCGATCTTTCCCCGGTCGGTGACCGAGCAGCTGTAAACTGCGGGTTGGCCCGGGGTCCCCCATATTTTTTTGGCCAGCGGCTTGCTGGCCCCGTCGGCGGATAATTCGAGTAGCCCGCCGTCGGTTACGGCAACGTAGTGTCCGGGGGGAATGACGAACTGCCGGTCACCCAGCCGGACCTGCAGAATCTGATGGTCGAACGTCGAGTTATTGAGGAGGTAGATGCTGTCGGAGACGGGGCCGGAGACGGTTCCCGCGCCCAGTATCGGCTCCAGCGCCCCGCTGTTGCCGTTGAGCTGGAAATACTCGGCGCTGCCGTAAACGTCACGGGGATGCATAAGAACCGCCCCCAACAGACCGAAGGCACTTACCACGGCGGCATTGCGGACGCCCTGTTTGGTCATTTCTTCGGGGTCCAGGATGCCGCCCGGGACGGCCACGAACACCTGTCCGTCCCCGTCCCGCTGCAGGGAGTAGAAGTTGCGCTGCAGAAACAGGTAATCGGTTCCCGCGTGGTGGTAGCCCCAGAGGGCGCGCACGTCGCGGCGCGAGATGGTATCGGGGCGGTCAAATTCGGCGGTGTAGAAGCTAAGATTTTCCTCCTGCCGGGTTGGTATCCGTTCGGTCAGGATCAGGTTGAAAGTGGTGTCGACCCGCCCGGCGCGGTAATCGGCTACGGAGTAGTAGGCGCCATCGGGGAGCGGGCCGTTGGCGGCAGTGGCTTCGGTTGCCGTATTGCCGTTCCGCAGGTCGGCGTCCAGTTGGTGAAGTACGTCGACAAGGGCCGCTGCCAGGGCCGTAGCGTGGCCCCCGGTGACATCGAGCCCCCCGTCAAACTGGGCAACTTGCCGGGGACCGTACCGCAGGACGTTGCCTTCGGCATCCGGCTGCTCCAGGATGGCCTCCAGTTGGAGGCGCCGGCGTTCGCTGGCGTTGAGGATCTCCTCGTCGATACGCAGAAAACGGAGGACCAGGGTAGCGGGGGGAAGGCTACGGTCCACGGTGTTACGGAGCAGCAGGGCGGTAAGGTTCTGCTCCGGACCGAAAAGGAATTCCAGGTCCCGCCCCTTGTTAAGTAGTCCGGTGTACACCCGGCCGTAGTAGCCGTCCGTGACGCCGGTTTCGTCCACTACGTTATCGACGCGGAAGCTTAGGCCCGAGAGGTCGACAAGCTGGTCCGAAAGGTCCAATTCGTACGTTTGGGCAAAGCCGGAGATCGCCAACAGGAGGCAAAGGAGCAGGGGGAAGGGATTGCGCATAAGTAAAGTTATGGCGCCTTAGCAGGTGCACAAGGGGGGCGGCGAAAAGGGATAACATATTGATTTAACTAAAATACCGGCCGTTGGCGCGCCGCGCCGTTGGTCACCGGATAATCCCCGCCGGGGAAGCACAAGAAGCGGGCTGCGTTCGGCGTTCCCGGCTTTTATCGTAATTTCGCCGCCCGGCCCACAAGCCACTTACTGTATGGCCAAAGCAAAGAAAAAGAGCGGACAACTGGGTCTCCGGATGGGACTCAGAGACGAGCGCATCCCGAAATTATTCGGGCTGTTGTTGCTCTTTGTTGCCGTTTACCTCACGGTCGCCTTCGTATCCTACCTCTTCACCTGGAAGATCGACCAGGACCGCGTCCTGCGCTTCAGCTGGAAACTGCTGAGCGAGGATGCCGCCTCGGTAGACAACTGGCTGGGCCGCCTCGGGGCTTTCCTGTCCAATTTCTTCATCTATTTCTGCTTCGGCCTGCCGAGCTTCATCCTGGTGTACTTCCTCGGGCGCCTCGGGCTGAACCGCCTGCGCCGGGCCCCGCTGAAGCCGATGGCGAACCTTTTCGTCAAGCTGATGCTCTTCACCATTGGCCTGGCCGTACTGCTGAGCTTCGCCTTCGGCGGACTGACCGACTTCCCCCTCGGCGGCGGCGTGGGCGACTACCTGGTCTCCCACCTCTCCGGCGTACTGGGCGGCTTCGGGGTCATCCTGCTGCTGCTGTTGCTGTTCGGCCTGTACCTCATCTTCGAGGCGCGCATCGACTTCAACGGCTCGCCCGGGCAGATCCGCAACGACGTGGTGGATCACTTCTCGGAGATGATCCGCTTCCGGGGCAAGCCCCGCCCGGCCGCCGGCCGGCCCGCGCCCCCCGCACCCGCGGCCGCGCCCGCCATCCGCGACCGCCCCGCTACCCCACCCTCGCTGGCGCCCGGCCAGCACGGCGACTTCGAAATCGAGAGTCCCCGGACCTTATCCGAGCAGGGGATGGAGCAGCTGCGCGGCAACCAGATGGAGATGCCCCTGGAAGAAGTGGGCGACGTGACCCTGGAAGCCCACGACCCCCTGGCGGTCGGCGGCGACAACCTGATCATGGCCGACGGCGACGGCGGTATCGACACCAGCCTGGCCGTCACGGAGGAGAACCAGGACCACACCGAGCCCTACGACCCCACCCTCGACCTGCCGAGCTACGAAAAGCCCCACCTGCAGCTGCTGGTGGAGGGCGACACCGGCAAGCACGAGGTCGACCGCGCCGAACTGGAGGCCAACAAGGACCAGATCATCGAGACGCTCCTCAACTACAAGATCGAGATCACCAAAATCCGCGCCACGATCGGGCCCACGGTGACGCTCTACGAGATCGTGCCCGCCCCCGGCGTACGCATCTCCAAGATCAAGAACCTGGAGGACGACATCGCCCTCTCCCTGGCCGCCCTCGGCATCCGGATCATCGCGCCGATCCCCGGCCGCGGCACCATCGGTATCGAGGTACCCAACAAGAATCCGCAGATGGTGAGTATGCGGGAGGTGCTGGAGAGCGAGAAGTTCCAGACCGCCAAGATGGACATCCCCCTGGCCCTGGGCAAGACCATCAAGAACGAGGTGCTCATCGCCGACCTGGCCAAGATGCCCCACCTGTTGGTGGCGGGCGCTACCGGACAGGGTAAATCGGTGGGTATCAACTCGATCATCATGTCGATCCTCTACAAGAAGCACCCCAGCCAGGTGAAGCTCGTGATGATCGACCCGAAGAAAGTCGAGCTCTTCCCCTACGCCAAGCTGGAGAGCCACTTCCTGGCCTTCCTGCCGGGACAGACGGAGCCGATCACCACGGAGACCACCAAGGTGATCCACATCCTCAACTCGCTCTGTATCGAGATGGACCAGCGCTACGACCTGCTGAAGAAAGCTGCGGCGCGCAACATCAAGGAGTACAACGAGAAGTTCGTGGCGCGGCGGCTCAACCCCGAGAAGGGCCACAAGTTCCTGCCCTTCATCGTGCTGGTGATCGACGAATTTGCCGACCTCATCATGACGGCCGGCAAGGAAGTAGAGATGCCGATCGCGCGCCTCGCGCAGTTGTCGCGGGCCGTGGGCATCCACTTGGTCATCGCTACCCAGCGCCCGTCGGTCAACATCATTACCGGCGTCATCAAGGCCAACTTCCCCGCGCGGATCGCCTACAAGGTGACGGCGAAGGTCGACTCTCGTACCATCCTCGACTCCGGCGGTGCCGACCAGCTGATCGGTCGCGGCGACATGCTCCTGAGCAACGGGGGCGACGTGGTCCGCCTGCAGGGTGCCTTCGTCGACACGCCCGAAGTGGAGGAGGTCATCAACTTCATCGGCAACCAGCGCGGCTACGTGGAGCCCTACCTCCTGCCCGAATACAATACCGACGAGGAAATGGCCGGCTCCGGCGCCCTCAGCTACGCCGACCTGGACGACATGTTCGAGGACGCCGCCCGCCTCATCATCTCCCAGCAGCACGGCTCCACCAGTATGGTACAGCGCCGCCTCAAACTCGGCTACAACCGCGCCGGCCGCATCATGGACCAGATGGAACAGCTCGGCATCGTGGGCCCTTCCCAGGGGAGCAAGCCCCGTGAAGTGCTTGTGTACGATGAGATGGAACTCACCCGCTTCATCGACGACCTGCGGAACCGCGGGTAGCGGTTTCGTTGGATCGTTCTAAAGTCGCCCCGCCAAACCGATTTCGAGCAGGTCTACCCGACCGAGCAGGGTCGCTCCGCTTGATTCGCCGTACCGCTTGCCCAGGGTACCGAGGGTGTAGGTTTCGCGCACGAAGAGCTGGAGGTACGGCGTAAGCTGGTAGCCCTGCTGCAACTGCACGTAGGCCTGGTAGCTGCGCAACGCACTTTCGCCCCCGTAGCCCCTGTCGGCCTGCCCGAGGCGCACGACGTCCCCGTCCCGCACGATGAACCTGTCCGTCCCCGGAGGAATGCGCTCGCCCTCGCGGCTTTGCTCGTACCATTCCAGGCGCGGCAGTTCCCGGCTCAGACGCAGGACGCCAAACCCCAGTCCCGCACGGTAGTTCGGAGTGAGCCAGCCCCTCAGGGCTTCACCTTCGAGGGACAGACCGACCGACACCGCCCGGTAACCGGGGACGTGGGCGCGGACACTAACCAGGGTGGAGGGATCGCCGGCAGTGGTGGGCGGCACTACCTTGTTAAAGGTTTGCACATTCACGAAGCCGCCCACCTGGTGGTATTTCCCCTCCAGGCGCACGGAGCTTACCCAGGGGATCCCGGTGCGGTACACCAGATTCAGGCCCAGGCCGGTAGATTGCCCCGTGTCGTCCGCACCTTCCACCTCAGGCTGGTGAATGGCGGCGCCGTAGCGCATTTCTACCTCCACGCCCAGCTGGGCCGTAGCCGGCGCGGGAACGACAAGGAGGGCCCACCACAGGGCAGAGGAGAGTAAGTACTTCGTCATGACGTTGGCGTTCAGCGGGGTTTGTAAATCATGCCCACGGTGAACCCGCGCTGCCAGACGGCAGCGGTCGGGTCGCCGTGAGTGAAGCGTGATTCGTCCGGCAGGGAGTAGTTGTGCTCCTCCGGCCGGTAGTCAGCGCTGTAGGTGACTTCTCGCACCACGAACCGGGCCGGGCTGACGCCGCGGCTGCCGGCCGTAAACCCACCCCTGACCCCGACGTAGGCCCCGGCGCGCAGCGCGAGACGCCGGTCCACCCAGAAGGTATAGGCCAGGTGGGCGCGTCCCCCCGTTTGCCAGACGGCCGTGTACTGCAGGGTCGCGGAATAGGGAAGGCCGAGCGGCGGCCGTACGAACTGGCTATCGGGCCGCACGTACACGGGCTCCACGTCGCCGAGGGAAACGACGTCGTGCAGCCGCAGCACGCCGAAGGTGCCGACGGCCCCCAGGCTGAGGTCGCCCCGTCCGATCCGCAGGTTGCCCTGGAGGCCGAGGCCGGCGTAGTAGCGGCGGTACTGCCGCTCGACCGGTGCGACCCGGCGGAAGATTAGGTCCACTTCCGGAAGCTGGCCACCTGCCGGCGCGATCGGCAGGTCGCCGAAGGATACCCGCCCCCGTTCCACTTCCGTGCCCAGCGTAGCCAGCATACTGAACGTTCGGCCCAGGCGTGCCTCCAGGTCCAGCGATACCCCGGGAGCCGGGTCGTCCCGGACAAACTCGGGCTTCGCGCCCGCCGGCCCGTAGCCGTTGGGGTGCCACACGTGAAAGCCGTAGCTCAGTTGCACCCGGGGCAGGGTATCCGGCGACTGGGCCGCGCTACTGCCCGCCAGCCCCAGCACACAGCAACACAGTTGAAAAAATCGGGGGTAAGGCATCACTGTCGAGTTCTGGTGGGTGGATAATAGCCGTTGGCCCCGGACTTGGCTTCGGCGGGTAGCGTCGCCCGCAGCCGGTCAAGCGGGGCGCGCAGGAGGGTGTCGGCGGCCGCACTGCCGATCCGGCCAAGAGCCGGAAGGCCGAGCGTCGGCACGACAATCGGCACGGGCCGCAGCGGTACCGGTGCCGGTGGCCCGGAAGTTTCGCGAACCGGCACCGTGCCCGGGATACGCTGCCGTTCGGCCAACGGCCAAAAGTGCAAGGCGGGTAAGGCGGCGGCCGGCGGCGGCGGCGCAGGTGCGGGGACTTCGGAGGAAACCGAAGCGACGGGAAAGGCCGAAAGCGTAACTGTGGGGGCTGGCCGGGCGGTCCACAACAGCCACCCCGCCACCAGGACCAGCAGGAGCGCGCGCGCTTTCCACCAGCTTCCACCGGAAGGCTGCGGGGGCAGCAATTTCTGCATCGCGTTCCAGTCGGCATCTCCGGCCGGCGGGGCGTAGTCGGCCATCCGCTCCCGCCAGCGGTCTTCGTAGGCGTAGTTCATAGTTCGTTCTCTTTGCCCGGGTGCACCGCCCGGTAGTAGCCCTGTAGCAGTTCCCGCGACTTCATCAGGCGCCAGCGGCTGGCGGTTTCGGCGATCTCGAGCTCGGCGGCGACCTCCGCGTGGGTGTATCCGTCGAATACGACCAGGCTGAACACGATCCGCAGGTGGTCGGGCAGCCGCTCCAGGAGTCGCAGAATATCCTCCGCGGCCAGCTTCTCCAGGGCCCCGTTGGGCACGCTGGCCGGCCAAACGAAGGACCTGTCCAGGAATCGCCGCTGCGCCCGGGATTCGTCGCGGATGTAAGTGAGGACCGTATTGCGGGTCACGGTGGTCAGCCAGCCCTCGAGTTTCCCCTCGTCGGTATAGTCGTCGAGCGACTGGAAAATGCGCAGCATGGCGCGGTTAAGCACCTCGACCGAGCGATCGCGGTTGCCCAGGTACCGCAGGCAGACCGGCAGCAGCAGGGGAAAGTACCGCCGGTAGAAGGCTTCCTGCCCCCTCGCTTCCCCCCGCCGGCAGGCGGCGATCAAGGCGTGGATATCGGGGGCGGCGGGGGGCAAGGTGGGTTCTATTGGTTCGTCACTGGGTAAAACTCCGACTGTGGCGGGTACGTGAGTGGATCCGTGCTAAAAATAGGTTCCGCCACGTAGGGTAGTCGCCCCTGCACCGCCTCACACCGCTGGTGCGGCCCCTGTTTGCCCGCCTGCTACGGGCTACGCGCAACCCAGGAAGCGCCGCTCCCCTAGTGCGCGCCAAGTTTATTGCCCGCCGGAGCAACTATTTCTGTTAAGGCGCAATGTTTGCGTTCGCACACGTTTTATACACAGCTAGTTCTTTCATACGTCTGAACCCGCATTTACGGGCAGGCAGCTTTTTATAAGACACATGACACAAACGATTACCCCCGCACTGGCGGGAGGGAGAATTGCCACTACCTGGCTGGTAGGGTGGTTATTCTTCTCCCTGCTTCCCCTCTCCTATCCGCTTTCCGCACAGACCTGCGATCCGAACGCCCCGACGTACTACCGTCAAAACGGATCCGGTAGCGCCGCCCTCGTCAGCCTGGAGGCAGAACTCTACACCGCGCGCAAGGCATCGCGAAAATCCGGCCACGCCGCCAACGTTACCTGGACGACCTACGCGGACCCCGCCGCCAGCAACGCCGCTTACATCAACATTCCCACGACTAACCAGGACGCCATGGATCCCGACGACCTCGGGGCCGATGTCTCCTACGACATCGCGTTCACCCAGACCGGTACCTACCATATGTGGATCCGGATCATCGCGCCCGACAACGACGCCCGGTCCTTCCATCTGCTGCTCGACGGTGCCGTGGTAATGGACGACCTGGAAACCAGCGATGGCTTCACCACCTGGCGGTGGGAGAAGATCGCCGCGACCGTACCGATCGGATCCGCGGGCACGCACCGCCTCACCATACGCCACCGCGAGGATGGCTTCCGCATGGACAAGATCGTCCTCTCCACCTTCTCCAACTACAATCCGACCGGTTATGGGCCGGACGCGACGGCAGTACGCACCTACGCACCTATCGCAGCGGTTGCGGACCCGATCACCTACCACGTCGACCACCATACCGGTCACGGATTTGCCGTCGTGGAAGCCGAGCACCCCTCGTCCAAGGTATACGGCATCGGCAACCTGGCCTGCCTCAACTGGACCGAAGCCATCCGCGCCGACGCCAGCAACGACAGCACTACCCAGGTGAACAGCACCGGTCGTATCGCTACCCCGGCAACCATCTGGGGCAGCCCGCGGATCGAGTACGCCATCGCTACCGACCGGACCGAAGACCTTTACCTGCACCTGCGTCACCGCGGAACCACCGGCAACAGCTCGGTACAGGTGAGCGTGAACGGCGGTACCCGCAAGTACTTCGACCTGGCCAACACTACCGACTACGTCTGGGAATCGATCGCCCTGGGAACCGTCAGCCCCCGCACCGACGGCACCTTCCTGCTCAGCCTGCTCATGCACGAGGACGGTACGCCGGTAGACAAGATCCTGGTCACCACCGACCCCGACTACACACCTACCGATAAGGGCCCCCTGGAAACCATCCTCAACAACGATGAACTGGTATACTTCCAGGAAGACAGCCCCGGCTTCCCGGTGGAGCTGCCGCTGGAAGCCCCCTCCCAGCGCCTGGGCGGTTTCTATGTATTCAGCGGCATGGGCTGGTCCAACGTGGAAGACGCCGGTGCCGAGGGCGGACAGTTTGCTACCGTCAACGATCCGCTGACCGGCTGGGTCGAGGCTACCGGTGCCCTCACCTCCCTGGCTCCCTCGCTGGAGTACGAGATCGAGTTCATCGAGAGCGGCCCCCACTACATCTACACCCAGCATAACGCGACCAGTGACCTGCGCAATTCCTACGCCTACTACCTCGATGGCACGAAGCTCGGAACGCACGAGGTGCCCGTCGAGGAGCCCGGCACCTGGAACTTTGCCCGTAATGCCCCGATGATCAATATCCCCTCCGCCGGGCGACACACCTTCGCGATGAACATGCAGGAAAGCGGCGGCCGCTTCGACCACGTGGTCATCAGCCAGCAGCCGTCGGGCAGTGCCCTCCAGCTCCCGGTGGAGCTGATCACCTTCACCGGCGATGCCCGTCCCGGGTACAACGAACTGACCTGGACGACCGCCCGCGAAGAGAATACCTACCTGCACGTACTGGAGCGCAGCCCCGATGGAGTGCACGACTGGACCACCGTCGGTAACGTACCCGCGGCCGGCGACAGCGACGATCTGCGGCAGTACGCTTCCCGTGATGCCCGTGTCGTACCCATGGCCTACTACCGCCTGAAGACCGTCGACTTGGACGGTTCCGAATCCCTCAGCGGGGTAATCTCGCTCAGTCGGCAAGCGGAATCCGTGCACCTGTCGGTGTACCCCAACCCGGCCACGGAACTTGCCGTGTTGCAGTTCGAGCACCCGGGTAACGCGGACGTACGCCTCGAGATCGTCAGCCTGTCCGGCAGAATCGTAGCCACCCAAAGCTATCCGACCACGGCGGGCGAGAACCGCGTCGAGCTGCCCCTGGAGCAGTTGAGCAGCGGCACCTACCTCGTCACGGCGGTCATAGCCGGCCAGCGTCATACCCGTCAGCTCGTGGTAAACTAAGTATGACCGGGTTCGGGGCGGCCCCGCCCGGATTCCAGTCCCCCAAATTTTACGCTATGCACCAACTTGTACGCTACCCCTATGCCATCCCGCAAGCGATCCTGTCGCTGCTGCTACTGATCGGAACGCCCGCGCCGCTGGCGGCACAATCCCCCCCGGACTCGCTCACCCTCACCGCCACGGTACTGGATTCCACCAACCTATTGAGTTGGACCGCGGCGGGCGATACGCTCACCGACCACTACCGCCTGGAATGGAGTACCTCCGAAGCGGCCGCCTGGTCTCCGCTGTCTCAAGCCCCGGCGGGCAGCGACCCCCGGGAAGAAATTACGTACCGCGTCCGCGATCGCCGGCCGGCCCCTCACGCGTGCTACCGGCTGATCCGGGTTGCCCGCGGGGGCGCCGAATACCCGGTGGCCAGCACCACGGTCATCCGCCGCGAATCCGCATCCCCCCTGACCGCGACCTACGCCCCGGAAGCCGGGGCCGTACGGGTGACCTTTCGGGTAGACACGGGCGGGACGGTACGGCTGCACGTCTACGGCTCCGACCAGGAGGTGCGGGTCAGCCGCACGGTACTGGCCCGGCGCGGCACCTCGCAGGCGACGCTTACGCTGCCCGAGCCCGTCGCCGGTGCCTACACGGTCGTGCTCGAGTTGCCGGACGGCACCCTGCACCGTGCCCCGTTGGCAATACACGCGCGCTAGGGCCCGGAGGCACGGGCCGGAACGGGAGACTATCTTGTCGGTACTAAAGCTTAGGTCCGTGCCCGATTCCCGCCCTCTCCGCACCCGCGTCTCCGCCCTCCTCCTCCTGCCGTTGGTCATCGCCCTGGTGGGCTGTGGACCCGGGCAACCACCCGCCACGCAAGGCACCCCCGCTCGCCCGAACGTGCTCTGGATCGTGTGTGAGGACCTGAGTCCCCTGCTGGCGGCCTTCGGCGACTCTACCATCCGGTCCCCTAACCTGAGCCGGCTGGCGGCCCGCGGATTGCGGTTCCCGAACACCTTCGCGGTGGCCGGGGTGTGCGCGCCAAGCCGCTTTGCCATCGCCACCGGGGTGTACCCGATCAGCGCCGGCGGCCACCACATGCGGACGCAGTACAACGTGGACCGACTGCGTGCCCTGGGCCTGCCCGGCGAGTACGGTGCCCTACCGGATCCGGAGGTGAAGATGATGTCGCAGCTGCTGCGCGAGCGGGGCTACTACTGCACCAACAATGCGAAGACCGACTACCAGTTCGAGGCGCCCAAGACCGCCTGGGACGAACAGGGACCGCAGGCGCACTGGCGGCACCGCCCCCCGGGGCAGCCCTTCTTCAGCATCTTCAACCTGGAGATCACCCACGAAAGCCAGGTCTGGTCGACGGGGCGGGACAAGCTGCGCTTCCGGGAGGGTTTCGAAACGGATACCTTCCCCATCGGCGATTACCGCGGCAACTTCCCGGACGGCGACCGGCCGGCGATCGAGCTGCCAGAAGACCTGGACGTGCCCCTGCCCCCCTACCTCGCCGATACCGAACCGACGCGGCAGGACGTCCGGCGGGTGTACGACAACATCCGCATCATGGACGAGCAGGTAGGCTTCCTGCTCGACCAGCTGGACGCCGACGGGCTGACCGACAGCACCATCGTGTACTTTTACAGCGACCACGGCGGGCCCCTGCCCCGGCAGAAACGGCTGCTCTACGACTCGGGCATCCGGGTGCCGATGATCGTGGCCTGGCCCGACGACCGACGCGCGGGCGAGATTGACAGCACGCTCTTTAGCTTCATCGATCTGGCCCCGACGGTGATGAGCCAGGTCGGAATCGACCCGCCCGACTGGCTGCAAGGGCAGGCCAACCTGGGGGACTACGCGGCGGCCCCGCGCGACTACGTCTTCGCCGCCTCCGACCGCCTGGACGAGGAATACGACCGCATCCGCGCGGCCCGCGACCGGCGCTTTAAATACCTGCGCAACTACTACCCCGAACGGCCCTACTACCTGCCCCTCGCCTACCGCGAGCAGATGGCCGCCATGCAGGAGTTGCTGAGGCTGCGCGACGCCGGGCAGCTCACCGACGTGCAGGCCCAGTGGTTCCGGGACCGCAAGCCGGTCGAGGAGCTCTTCGACACCCGCAACGACCCCTACGAACTCGAAAACCTGGCCGGCCGGCCGGAGTACAGCGACCAACTGGCTACCTTCCGCACCGCTACCGACGCCTGGCTGGCCCGCGTGGGCGACCTGGGGGCTATCCCGGAACTGGAAATGGTGCAGCAGTTCTGGAACGGCCAAAATGAAATGCCCGTCACCGGACGCCCCCAGCTGCGCCGCGACAGCATCGGCCGCTTCATCCTCGAAAGTAAGACCCCCGGCGCCCAGATCGCCTACCGCATCCTGCCGCAAGACAGCCACAAGCCGGGCTGGCGCGTCTACACCGAGCCCATCAATTTTGACCTGGACAGCGGCGACACCCTCCGGGCCGTGGCTCAACGGATCGGCTACCGAGAGAGCGGGGTTAGTGAGGGGTGGTAGGGTAGTACGGTGGTTCCGTAGTACTATAGGCCCGTGTTGCTGACGCGCCCGCCTACAGGCTACCTGCTACAGTACTAGTCGACTACTGTACTCGAAGCGACCGCAGGGAGCAAGACTACAAGACTACAGTACTACCCGACTAAAAGCGACCGTAGGGAGCAAGACTACAAGACTACCGTACTACAAAATCACTTCCCAGTCCAGTTCCGGCAGCAGGTACCGCTGGGCCAGGTCTTGAATTTCGGTGGCGGTGATGGTGCGGATGGTTTCGTCCAGGCGGTGCAGGTGGGCTGCGGCATCGTATTCCTTGATGATGGCCGAGCGGTAGCGGCTGCTGACGGCGAGCGGGCCGTCGAGGTCCATGATCAGTCCGCCGAGCAGGTAGGCGCGGACCATGTCGAGCTCGGAGGGGGGCACGAGCTCCTGGCGGAGTTTCTCCATTTCGGTGTTGATCTCGGCGCGGACGGCCTCCAGGTTTTCGTTGGCCACGTCGGCGGCGATGCCGAAGGTGCCGTCGAAGCGGTAGGTGTCCAGGTCGGAATCGATGCCGTAGGTGAAGCCCTTTTCCTCGCGGATATTGCGCATCAGCCGGCTGCCGTAGTAGCCGCCCAGGATGGTTTCCAGCACGCACAGGGCCGGATAGTCCGCATCGGTCACGCGGATGCCCCGGCGGCCCCGGCGGATCAGGGTCTGCTGCGCGCGGGGGCGGTGTACGCGGATCAACTCGGGCGAGGTGATCGGCTCGGGGTAGTCAGGGCTGGCTACCGGTGCACCCGCAGGCAGCTGTCCGAAGGTCGCTTCCAGTAGGCATTCCACCCGGTCGCTGAGCTGTCCGACCACCCGCAGCGTGGCGTTGCCCGCTCCGTAGTAGCGCGCGTAGTGGTCGCGTACGGCGGCTACGGTGAGCGCGTCGTAATCTTCCTTCGTACCCCCGTAGCCGTAGGGATGGTCCGCGCCGAAGGTAGCCTCCGACAGGTAGCGGTAGGCCAGGGTATCGGGGTCCTGCAGGTCTTCCCGCAGCTGCTGCCGGCTGCGCTTGCGGTAACGCTTGAGCTCGCGTTCGCTGAAGGCGGGCTCCGCGATCACCTCCGTCATCACGGGCAGCAGGCGGTCGGCGTGGCGCACGATGGTCGCCAGCGACAGGTTGGCGGTATCGTAGTCGTCGGGGGTCTCCAGGCTGGTACCGTACTGTTCGAAGAGGCTCTCCAGCGCGGCGGCCGGACGGTGGCGGGTGCCCTCCACGAGCAGGGCATTGGTGGTGCCGGCCAGGAAGCGCTGCGCCTCGTAGGGCCGCCCCGCGCGCCAGATCATTTCCAGGCTGAGGATCGGCGCCTGCTCCACGTGAATGGCCACGACGCGCAGGCCGTTACCCAGCGTCCATTCGCGGGCCGGGGGCAGGGGCGGTACCCGGGGCGGGTGGATGATGGGGGCGTTACGGTTCTTGATGGCGGCGGCGGTTTGGTGGGGTGAGTAAAGAACCGGCGAGGGCCGGCGCGGTTTAGGCCCCGCGGTAAGGTAGCATTACCGGCGCGGTCGCAGGTGCGGTGAAAGTTCCGGTACGCGACGTCTACGGGCTGCCGTCCCCCGACGCCGCAGCACCTGCGCCCGTCGAATAGGGCCTGCCGGTAACTGAAAGCACGGCCCGGCCCGGGCGTCGGAACCTATATTCACCGGACAATTCCCCGCACTATGCACCTGCGTTCCCGCCCCCTCGCCCTACTCTTCGTCTGCTGCTCCTGTATACTTTCCGCTCAGGGTACCCGGCTGCTCCGGCAGCCCGACCTGACCGACGACGGCATCGTATTCGTCTACGGCTCCGACATCTGGACCGCCGATACCGACGGCGGCAACGTGCGGCGCATCACCAGTACGCCCGCCGTGGAAACTAACCCGCGCTTCAGTCCCGACGGGCGGCACATCGCCTTCACCTCGGACCGTGACGGCAGCGAAGACGTCTACGTGGTAGACCGGGCAGGCGGCATCCCCACCCGGTTGACGTGGCACCCCGCGGACGATGCGGTACGGGGCTGGACGCCCGACGGAAGCCGCGTTCTGTTCGCCAGTACCCGGAAAACGGCCCCGGTCCCCTTCAACCGGCTGTGGACCATCGCGGCCGACGGCGGCCCGGCCGAGCAACTTACCGCCCAGTGGGGCTACGACGGCAGCTACTCGCCCGACGGCAGCCGGATCGCGCTGGACAAGATGACCCGCTGGGACAGCGAATGGCGCGCCTACCGCGGCGGCCAGAATACGCCGCTCATCCTGCTCGACCTCGCGACGGGAGAAGAGACGCTGCTGCCGAACGACAAGACGACAGACGTTCACCCCGTCTGGCTGGACGAGCGCGTCTACTTCCTGTCCGACCGCGATTACTCCATGGACGTCTACGCCTACGATCCGGCAACGAAGGCCGTAGAGCCGGTGACCCGCTTCGACGGCTCCGACGTCAAGTGGCTGGCCGGCCACGACGGCACCCTGATCCTGGAACGCGATGGCTACCTCCACCTGCTGGACACGCGCACGGGCGCGGTGACGCAACTCGCCATCGAAGTGATCGGCGATTTCCCCTGGGCGGAGCCCGAGTGGGAGGACGTCAGTAAGCGGGCTACCTCCGTTTCCCTCTCCCCCACCGGCAAGCGGGCCCTGATGGCCGCGCGGGGCGACGTCTTCACCGTGCCCACCGACAAGGGGGACTCGCGCAACCTCACCCACAGCTCGGGTGTCGCCGACCGGGCCCCGCTCTGGTCTCCAAAAGGTGACCGGATCGCCTGGTTCTCCGACGCCGGCGGGAGTGGTTACGCGCTGTACCTTATCGACCAGTCGGGGCGGGGGGATACCACCGTCGTGTCCATCGGCGAGTCGAAAATGGCCTGGAACCCGGCCTGGTCGCCCGACGGGCGTTACATCGCCTTCGTGGACGACGACGTCCGCATCCGGGTGCTCGACCTCGACGGGAAGAATGTGCGCACCGTAGACACCGGCGGCAGCAACCTCGACCGCGAGCGCACCGAGCCCGTCTGGTCGCCCGATAGTCGCTACCTGGCCTACGTGAAGAGCGGGACCAACAACTTCCGCCGGATCTGGACCTGGGACCGCGAGGGGGGAGCCACCCAACCGCTGACCGATCCCTTCGCGGATTCCTTTTCCCCGGCCTGGGACCGCGACGGCCAACACCTCTACCTGCTGGCCAGCACCGATCTGGCCCTCGGCGCGGGTTGGGCCAACACGAGCTCCATGCAGGCCGAACCAAACTACAAGGCCTACGTGATCGTGCTGCCCGACGACCTGGAAAGCCCCTTCCTACCGCAGAGCGATGAGGAAGAAGTGGCCGAGGAGGAAGATGCGGACGCCGAAGAGAAAGAGGAAACCCAGGAGGAAGAAGATACCGACACGCAGGTGACCATCGACTTCACGGACATCAGCCGCCGCACCATCGCCCTGCCGGTGGACGGCGCCAACTACTACGCGACCGCCGCCGGGCCCGCCGGGACCCTGTTCCTGGCCGAAGAGAAGCCCGGATCGTCCGGGGGGCCCACCCTGAAGAAGTTTAGCCTGGAAAAACGGGAGGCCAAGGACTTCGCGGAGAACGTGACCAACTTCGCAGTGTCCGCCGACGGAAAGAAGATCCTCTTCCAGTCGGGCGGACAGTGGACCCTGGCGGATACCGGCGGCGACAGTGGAAAGGGCGGCGACGCCATCAAACCCGAACTGACGATGAAGCTCGACCGGCTGGCCGAATGGCAGCAGATCTTCAACGAGGCGTACCGCTACGAGCGCGATTACTTCTACGACCCGGAATTACACGGTCGCAACTGGGACGAGGTAAAGGCCCGCTACGCACCGCTGGTACCGTACGTGCGCCACCGCGCCGACCTGACCTACCTGCTCGATCAGCTGGGTGGGGAGCTTTCCGTAGGCCACAGCTTCGTCTTTGGTGGAGATATGCCCGAAACGGAAGACTCCCGCGTGGGTCTCCTGGGTGCCGACCTGGTGCCCAGTAACGGACGCTGGCGCATTGCCCGCATCTACACCAGCGAAAGCTGGAACCCGGGCCTTTCCAGCCCCCTCGACCGGCCGGGCCTCAAGGTTTCGGCGGGTACCTACCTGGTGGGCATAAACGGCCGCGAGCTCACCGACGCCGACAACCCCTACCGTTGGCTCGACGGCAGCCGGGGCAAGCAAACGGTCCTGCACCTCAACGACCGGCCCGACTTTGCCGGAAATCGCGAAGTCATCGTAGAGCCCATCGGCAGCGAGAACGCCCTGCGGCAGCGCGCCTGGGTGGAGGACAACCGCCGCACGGTAGACAGCCTCTCCGATGGCCGCCTGGCCTACGTCTGGGTACCCAATACCGGCGGCTCCGGCTTCGTCAACTTCAACCGCTACTACTTTGCCCAGCAGGACCGGGCGGGCGCCGTCATCGACGAACGCTTCAACGGCGGCGGACTGCTCGATGACTACATGGTCGACCTGATGACCCGCGACCTGCGCGCCGCCCTCACCAACGAGGTTCCCGACGCCGTGCCCTTCCGGCTGCCGGCGGGCATCCTCGGCCCAAAGGCCCTGCTCATCAACGAGCGGGCGGGCTCCGGCGGTGACTTCTTCCCCTGGGTATTCCGGCAACAGAATGCCGGCCCGCTGATCGGTGCCACTACCTGGGGCGGACTGGTCAAGTCGTCGGTACACTACGCCTTCGTGGACGGCGGTGCCATGACCGCACCGGACAACGCGGTCTTCGACCCGGCCAACGACGTCTTCATCGCCGAGAACGCCGGCGTAGCCCCCGATATCGCGGTGCGGCAGGATGCCAAGTCCCTCCGCGCGGGTCGCGACCCCCAATTGGAGCGCGCCGTGGAAGAGGTCCTGCGGATGCTGGCCGAGGAGGAGCCGGTAGAGATTAGGAATCCGGCTTATCCTACTCCGGCTGTGGGTGGGCGCCGGTAGGCCCGGGTGGAGGGTCTCCGACCCGATGGAATTGCGAGCGCAGCGAGCGGTTACGTAAAGAGCAGTCGGGCGGGACGCCCTCAGCCCAAACCCAGCCCGATACAAATATGATCCCAGCAAGCGGCACACTGCGGAGCGATCGGCCGGGACGCCCTCAACCCGAACCCGGCTTGGTACAAACGCGAGCCCAGTAAGCGGCATACTGGTGAGCGATCGGGCGGGACGCCCTCAACCCGAACCCGGCTTGATACAAACGCGATCCCAGCAAGCGCACACTGGGGAGTGATCGGGCGGGACGCTCTCTACCCGAAGCCGGCTTGGTACAAACGCGATCCCAGCAAGCGGCACACTGCGGAGCGATCGGGCGGGACGCCCTCAACCCGAACCCGGCTTGGTACAAACGCGATCCCAGCAAGCGCACACTGGGGAGTGATCGGGCGGGACGCCCTCAACCCGAACCCGGCTTGGTACAAACGCGATCCCAGCAAGCCGCATACCGCGGAGCGATCGGGCGGGACGCCCTCAACCCGAAGCCGGCTTGGTACAAACGCGATCCCAGCAAGCGGCACACTGCGGAGCGATCGGGCGGGACGCCCTCAACCCGAACCCGGCCCGATGGCAATGCGAGCGCAGCAAGTGGCTACGTAAAGAGCAGTCGGGCGAGACGCCCTCAACCCGAACCCGGCCCGATGGCAATGCGAGCGCAGCAAGTGGCTACGTAAAGAGCAGTCGGGCGGGACGCCCTCTACCCGAAGGCGCGGTCCGAGCGTGCCTGCGTGGCTCGCACTGATGGAGGCCGCGGCCGCCGAGCGCAGCGAGAGCCCTGCGGGCAAACGCAACAACTCACTGACCCAACAACCCCCTAGTTACTAAGCATAACCGGCATCACCAGCATCATAATATCTTGCCCGCTCTCCTGATCGGTGGGCAGCAAGATACCGGCGCGCGTGGCGGTGGACATTTCCAGGCGGACCTCTTCGCCCTCGAGGACGCCGAGCATTTCGACGAGAAATTTGGCGTTGAAGCCGATGGTGAGGGGAGAGCCGTCGTAGGAGCAGCTGAGCTGCTCGGTGGCTTCGTTGCTGAAATCGAGGTCCTGGGCGCTGACGGTGAGGCTGCCGTCGGCGATGTTGAGGATGACCTGGTTGGTGGTCTTGTTGGCGTAGATGACGATCCGCTTCAGGCTGTTCTGGAAGTCGGCGCGGTTGACCAGCAGGACGTTGGGGTTATCGACGGGGATGACCGCATTGTAGTCGGGGTAGCGGGCGTCGATAAGGCGGCAGGCCAGCTTGGTGTCGCCGTACTCGAAGAAGGCGTTGGACTTGTCGAAGGTGACCGTTACGGCGATGTCGGACTGCGGCAGGGCACCCTTAAGCAGGTTGAGGGCCTTTTTGGGGATAATGAAACTGCTGGTCACTTCACCGCTGAGGTCATTGAGGCTGAACTTGACGAGCTTGTGCGCGTCGGTGGCGACCATGGTAAGCTTGGAGAAGTCGACTTGAAAGAACACCCCCGTCATGGCGGGTCGCAGTTCGTCGGTGGAGGTAGCGAAGAGCGTCTTGTTGATACCGTCGAGCAGGCTCATGGCGGTCACGCTGACCTCGTCGGCCTCGCTGGCTTCGGGGATGTTGGGATAGTCGCCCCCGGGCTCCCCGGCCAGCTTATACTTGCCGTAGGCGGAAGTGATCGAGATGCCGTAGTTGTCCTCGTTGACGTCGAAGGTGATCGGCTGCTGGGGCAGGGCCTTCAGCGTATCGATCAGGATCTTGGCGGGTACGGCCACTTCGCCGTCGCCTTCGGCGTTGACTTCGAGGCTGGTGACTACGCTGGTCTCCAGATCGGTGGCCGCGATTCTGAGGGTACTGCCCTCGATGGTGAACAGGAAATCTTCCAGAATCGGCAGTACCGGATTGGAGGCAATGGCCCCTCCGGCCAACTGAAGTTTTTTCTGCAGATCAGAACTGGAAACGGAAAATTTCATCGGTGGTAAGCTTTTGGCAAACTTACGTAATCTGTTCCCATAGTTAGCTCCCCCATGCACCTCCCGGTCGCCACCGCAGTCCGACCACGCCCCAGATGCCGTAGCTGGTGGCCGAGAGCAGGAGGGAATTCTCCTGGTCGGGCTTACCCACGTACCGTTCGGACCCGTGATCGGTAGCGTTGTTGAGGCGGAGGTAAGCACTGATATTCTTAAACAATTCGTAATCGGCGGCGAGGTCGAGGCTGATCACCGAATTTATCCAGATGGGCTGTCCGTTCTGCAGCAGGTCAAGGGTAGAACTGCGGTAGTTGCCGGCAATGACCAGGTTGAGGCGTTGGCGGGGGTTGCTGTAAACCAGGCTAAGGTTGGCCGAACGCCGGGGGGCCTGGGCCAGCGTGGCGTCCTCGGTGTCCTGCCCGACGAGCTTATAGGAATTGAAATTTAGGTTACCGTTCAGGTCCAGCCAGCGAAGTATGGGATTTAGGATGCCCAGGCTCTGATAGAAGCCGAGTTCCACGCCAAACAGGCGGGCGTCGGCGGTATTCATGAGGCTGTACCCGAGGGTGGGCTGCTCGTCGAGAAGGGCAAACTCGGCGGTGCGTACGGTGGGATTCTCGAGCAGCTTGGCGTATACCCCGATACTGAGCAAGGCGTCGTTGCGGCCGTACCGCTCGAAGGTGAGGTCGAAGTTGCGGCTATAGGTAGGGTCCACGTCGGGATTACCGATGGAGAAGACATCGAGCCGGGGCTGCCGGCGTTCGGCGAGGTCCCGGGTAGGCACCACGGTTGAGTAGGGTACGCGGGCGATGGCCTCGTAGTAGGCAAAGCGCAGCTGCCGGTCGCGGCGTATGCGGTAGGTTACGTTGAGGCTGGGAAACAGGTCGTTGTAGCTGGTGGAGTCCGCTTCCCCCGACCGTTGCAGGGTGTAGTCCAGGTCGGTATACTCGTAGCGGAGACCGGCGGAGGTGCTCAGTTTGGAGTTCCAGTTGTTGGTATACATCAGGTAGGCCGCGGCGATCTTTTCCCCGGCGGTGTAGTTGGGGCCCGCATCGAGCTCGGGGCGCTCCACGAGCAGCGGCTCCTCGGTCAGGTCGGCAAACCCGCCGGGATCGATGGGTTCCCCGTAGTCGCCGCTGCGCTCGCCGTAAAACTCCCGGTAAGTACGCTCCTTGATGCGGTAGCGGCCGCCGGCGCGGAGGAAGGACGTGCGGCTGTTGTCGATGTAGCGGGTCAGGTTGAATCCGCCGATCGCGATGTCCTCGTCGAGGTCGAGTAGCTGCTGCTGCGTAGACTGCCGCGGCAGCCCCCGGTCGGGGTAGCGGGTGTCGTCGGGCGTCAGGTTGAGGTACTCGTCCTCGGTAAACGGTTCGGGTGTCCCGAAGACCACGCTGTTGAAGGCGCGCTGCCGGTCGACCAGCTTTTCGCTCGTGCTGGCAAAGCTCAACGCGTACGTGAGTTGGGTCTTATCGAAGTTATTTTCTACTTCCAGGGCCACCATGTTAAGGCGGCGTTCCTCTCTCCACTGGCTGGCGATGCGGTTCTCGCGGCTGCTGCCGGCAGACCAGAAGTTTACCTCGCGGGTGGCGATCTCCTCATTTATGGCACTGTAGTTGTAACTCAGGCGAAGCCGGTTATAGATGCTGGGTCGCAGCTCCACCGCCCCGACCATACCGGTCTTGGTGGTGAGGCGGTCGGTGTCGATGGGTCGGACGCGGCTGATGGTACGCCCGGTGACGCCGTCCGCGCCGTAGTCGTAGCGCTGCATGCGGTTGCCGCGCGCGTGACGGAAGAAACTGCCGGCGGCCAGTCCGTACACCTGCTCGTCGCTCAGTTCGGAGTTGAAGACCGCCGCCGCCTGCTGAATGCCGGATCCCCGGGGGTTCCACCGGTCGAATCCGAAGTTGGAGCCCCCGCCGGCCTGGATCAGTATTTCCGCCTGCCGCTCCGGCTGCCGGATGCGAAAATCGACGGTGCCGCCGATGGCATCAGCGTCCATGTCGGCGCTGCGGGACTTGATCACCCGTACCTGCTCCACGAGGTTACTCTGGATGATATCGAGACTGCCGGCCCGGTCGGCCTCGGGCTGTACGGCGGGCAACCGTTGTCCGTTGAGGGAGATGGCGGTATACTGTTCCGGCAGGCCGCGCACCTGTACGAGTTCGCCCTCCCCGCGGTTGCGGGTGATGGTCACCCCGGGCATGCGCTGCACGGTTTCGGCCAGGGTAATGTCCGGGTACTTATTGAAGAGCTCGGCGTGGATGACGGTCTGCTGGGCAATGGCGGACTGCTGCAACCGCAGTGCCTGGGCCTGCCCGGACGCCCGGCGGCCGTAGACGATGACCTCTCCCATCTCGACGAAGGACTCTTCCATCCGGATGTCGAGCTCGATCTCCCGGTCCGTCACGGAGACCCGTAGGACGGTATCGAAGTTCTCGTAGCCGATATAGGAAGTGAGCACGCGAATGCGGCCCGGGGGGACCGACAGCCGGTAGTGACCGCTACCGTCGGTGACCGCCCCGATCACGGAGCCGATGACCTGTACCGAGCAGCCTATGAGGGTGTCGCCATCGGTGCCGGTTACCGTACCGAATACTTCCGCCTCCTGGGCGAAAAGGGAAGTCGAGCACAGTATGGCAACCAGGGCCAGGGTCAGGGAGAAGTGACGCATATGCAGTATAGCGACCCGGAGGATTCTTTTGTTTACGAGCGGATTTATAATTTGGCAGCCCAAGCCCCACCTATGTCCGCCCCCACAAAAATAGTTTTTCTCGACGCCACCTCGCTCGACGACCTTACCGCCTTCGACCGGTTTAGCTCCCTGGGCGACTTTACGTCCTACGACGGCACCGAGCCGGACGAGGTAGTCGAACGCGCCGCCGGTGCCCAGGTGATCATCACCAACAAGGTCAAAATCACCGGCGAAATGATCGGGGCGCTACCGGAGTTGAAACTCATCTGCGTAGCCGCCACCGGCGTCAATAACGTAGCTACCGACGCCGCCGATGCCCGCGGCATTCCGGTCCGTAACGTCGAAGGCTACAGCACCGACTCGGTGGCTCAGCTGACCCTGACGGCCTACTTCACGGTCTCCATGGACCTGCTGCACCTGAATAACGCCGTCTACAACGGCGACTACACCCAGGCGAAGGCCTTCACGATGTGGCGCCACCCCTACTACGAGCTGGCCGAAAAGCGCTTCGGCGTGATCGGCCTCGGTGCCATCGGTACGCGGGTCGCCAGCCTGGCCGCGGCCTACGGAGCGGAAGTGGTCTATCACAGCATCAGCGGGAGTGACCACGACGTCTCGTACGAACGGCTGGAGCTCGAGGAGCTACTCACCTCCTGCGACGTGATCACCCTACACTGCGCCCTGTCCGACGAGACCCGCGACCTGCTCGGCGCGGCCGAGCTGGAGCGGATGAAGGACTCCGCCTACCTGATCAATATGGCCCGTGGTGGTATCGTCAACGAAGCGGCCCTCGCCGAGGCCATCGACGCCGGTACGATCGCCGGAGCCGCGGTGGACACCTTTTCCACCGAGCCGCTGCCCGCCGACCATCCCTACCTGAAGGTGAAGAAGCGGGAGCACCTGCTGCTCACGCCCCACGTGGCCTGGGCCAGCGTGGAGGCGCGCACCCGCCTGATCGACGGGCTCATCGACAACATTGACCGGGGTTGGAAAAACGGGACGGAATAGCGCGTGAAACGGAGTAGTTTGAAGGCTGTCCTCGCGTATTGCTGGCTGATGCTGGGCTTCTGGTCCGGCACGCCGGCGGTGCTCGCCCAGACGGAAGCCACCGACCGCCTGATCGAGGACGTGGTGGCCCAGCAGGCCGAGGAGGGCGGGGCCTTCACCTATAACGCCGCCTTCAGCCTGCTGGACGCCTACCGCAACCGGCCCCTGAACCTCAACCGGGCCACGGCCGAAGAACTGGGTGCCCTCTACCTGCTGTCGCCCCCGCAGATCGACCGCCTGATCGACCACCGCGACCGGGTCGGCGGCTTCCTCAGCATCTATGAACTGCAGGCCGTGGAGGGGCTGGACCTGGAAACGATCCGGCAGCTTCTTCCCTACGTGACCATGGAAAAGGGGCTGGACGACGTGAGTGTACCCTTACGCACCCTGTTTTCCGCAGGTACGCGGGAAGCCTACCTGCGCGGCACCACCCGACTGGAAACGGCCCGCGGCTACCGGGCCCCCGACCCCGCCTACGCGGGCGATCCCCTGCGCCTGTACGCCAAATACCGCCAGCGCTACGGCGACCAGCTCAGCCTGGGCGTAGTAATGGAAAAGGATCCCGGGGAGGCCCTCTTCGCCGATGGTCGGCCCGTGGATTACTACAGCGCTCATCTCTTTCTGCGCCGCCTTAACCGAAGAGTACGGGCCGTAGCGCTGGGCGACTTTACGGTGAGTTTCGGACAGGGACTGATCCTCTATACGGGCTTCGGCTTCGGCAAGAGCAGCTACAGCACCAGCGTAGCGCGGCGCTCCTCTACCCTGCAGCCCTACGCCAGCGTCAACGAATTTAACTTCATGCGGGGGGCCGGCGTGACCCTGGCCCTGGGAGACAAGCTGGAGGCCACCGTATTCGCCAGTCGCCGCCGCCGGACGGCCAACCCGACCCGCGACTCCCTGGGCGTGACCAGCCTCAGCCTCAGCGGTTACCACCGCACCGCGGGCGAGCGCGCCGACCGGAACGCCCTGACCCAGTCGAGCTACGGCGGCAGCCTGCGCTACCGCCCGCTACGCCGCCTGGAAGTGGCCGTGAACGTGCTGGGGGAGCACCTCAGCCGGCCGTTGCAGCCCACGCCCCGGCCCTACAACCGGTACTACTTCCGCGGGGCGGAGCTGCTCAACGCGAGCGTCGACTACCGGTACCGGCTGCGCAACTTTTCGTTCTTCGGCGAGGTCGCGGGCAGTCCCGGCCAGCAATCCGGCAGGGCCATGCTGCACGGGGTGAATATTGGGCTCGATCCGCGTGCCGACGTGGCCCTGGTATACCGGAAGTACGACCGCGATTACCGCGCCCTCAGCGCCCGCCCCTTCGGTGAGACCAGCGGGGGACGCAACGAGGAAGGCATCTACGTGGGAGTGGACCTGCGCCCCGCCGCCCGCTGGCGGATCAACGCCTATTACGACCTGTGGCGGCACGACTGGCTGCGCTATCTCGTCGACGCTCCCAGCAGCGGTCGCGAAGCCCGCTTGCGGGTGGGGTACACCATCAAACGCAAGCTGGACAGCTACGCAGAGCTACGCCACGAAAACAAGGGGCGGGGGCTGGCGGGCGAGCGCACCGATCCGGTGGTGCCCCGCACCCGGACCCAGCTGCGCCTGCACGCCGGCTACCACCTTACGCCGGCGCTGGAGTGGCGTAGCCGGCTGGACCTGGGCCGCACCGCGGACCGCAACGACGGGGTGCAAGCGGGCGTCATGCTCTTTCAGGACCTGCACTACCGCCCGACCGGCCCGTTCAGCTTTTCCGCACGTCTGGCCGGCTACCGTACCGACGGCTACGACGTACGCTTCTACGAATACGAAAACGGGCTGACCTACAACGCCTTCGTGCTTCCCTACTACGGGGAGGGTATGCGCGGATACCTGCTCCTGCGCTACAAGGGACTGCGCGGTCTGACCGTCGAAGCCCGGATCGCCCGGAGTCAGCGTTTCGACGGGGGCACCTTCGGGAGCGGCCAGGAGGCTACGGGCCTGAGCCACCGCACGGAAGGGGGAACCCAGCTGATCTACCGCTGGTGACCACCCCCGCACCTGCGGCCCCGCCCCAGTAGCTACCTTGCGCACCATGTACGACCGCACCACCTTGGAATCCTTCTACGCGAAGGAGGCCGCCCAGCCCGATAAGCCCTTTCTGCACCAGCCCTTCGGTGAACGCTGGGAAACCTACTCCTGGGGGGAGACCGGACAGATGGCCCGCCGGATCGCGGCCTACCTGCGGGACCAAAATCTGGCACCGGGCAGCCACATCGGACTGGTGTCCAAGAACTGCCGGGAGTGGATCATCGCCGACCTGGCGATCATGATGGCGGGCCACGTGAGCGTACCCTTCTTCGCCACCCTGACCGGCGAGCAGATTGCCGAGGTGCTCGAACTGGGCGACGTAAAGCTGCTCTTTGCGGGCAAGACCGAGGTATGGGACGGCATGAAATCCGGTGTGCCGGACGACCTGCCCGTGATCCGCTTCCCTCACTACGCCGACAACTCACGGGTGGAACGCGGCACCGCCTGGGAGGAGATCCTGGA
Source organism: Lewinella sp. IMCC34183 (assembly GCF_003390915.1). Classification (GTDB taxonomy): domain Bacteria; phylum Bacteroidota; class Bacteroidia; order Chitinophagales; family Saprospiraceae; genus Neolewinella. The sequence continues at coordinate 117,686 of NZ_QMEM01000003.1, forward strand.
GCGGTACGAACCGATGTCCGGAACGCCCGTGATGCCCCGTGACGGCCTGTGGACACTCATTTTCACCTCCGGCACCACGGGTACCCCCAAGGGCGTGATGCTCACGATCGAAAACCAGATCGCGCTGATGCGGGAGCTCTACGACCGCAACCCGCTGGAGAACGACTACCAGGGCAATAACCGCTACTTCTCCTTCCTGCCGCTCAACCACGTGGCCGAGCGCGGTACCGTCGAGACGATGTGCCTGACCCACGGCGGTGAGATCTTCTTCACGGAGAGTATCGAGCGCTTCGCGGCCAACCTGCAGCACGCGCGGCCGACCTTCTTCTTCGCCGTGCCGCGCATCTGGACGAAGCTGCAGCAGGGCGTGCTGAAGAAATTGCCGCAGGAAAAGCTTGACACACTACTGAAGATCCCGGTAGTGAGCTGGTTCATCAAGCGCAAGATTCGCAAGGGACTGGGCCTGGATCAGTCGCGCTGCAACGTTAGCGGGGCGGCCCCCATCGCCCAGGGGACCAAGGCCTGGTTTGCCCGCATGGGCATTCCGATCTCCGAGGCCTATGGCATGACCGAAAACGGAGCGGTGAGCCACATGATCTTCGCCGACCAGGACCGCCCCGGCTCCGTGGGCCAGCCCCTGCCCGGTACCGAGTGCCGCATCGATCCGGAAAGCCAGGAGGTGTTGACCCGCTCCCCGAACACCATGCCCGGCTACTACAAAGAGCCGGAGAAAACCGCCGAAACCATCGACGCCGACGGCTGGCTGCACACCGGCGACCAGGGGCGGATCGACGACGGCTTCCTCTACCTTACCGGTCGGGTGAAGGACACCTTCAAGACGGCGAAGGCCAAGTTCATCGTCCCGAACGAGATCGAGGAGAAATTCGCCGGCAACCCCGACGTGGACCAGCTCTGCATCCTCGGACTCGGCATGCCGCAGCCGCTGCTGGTGGTCTCGCTCTCGGAGACGGGCCTGGAAAACGACCGCGAGACGGTTCGCGCCCGCCTGCAGCAGCAACTGGACGCCGTGAACGACAAACTACCGAGCTACAAGAAGGTCGCCACCATCGTCGTAGCCGAGGAGCCCTTCAGCGTCGAGAACGACCGCCTCACTCCCACCCTGAAGGTGAAGCGCCCGCAGGTACACACCTTCTACCGCGACCGCATGGAGGGTTGGATCATGGGCACGGAGCGGGTAATCTTCGAGTAGTGGCCTACGTTTTGGCAATGTTCGCAGGGTAGTAGCGATACGGCTCCCCTCCGTAGGCTTTGTCCGTAAAGATCGCCGGATCGATCCCGTCGCGGTCCTCCGGTTCCGAGGTGATCTCCACCAGATTACCCGAAGGATCGCGTACGTACATCTGCAGCGACCGGTCCGGTAACTCGCGGATACGGCCCCAGGGCTCGGAGTCCAGTACGCCCAGGGCTTTCATCCGGTGGAATACGGCGCTGAAGTCCGCTACCCGCAAACAAAAATGGCTCCGGAAAGCCGGCGCGTCTGACGGCAGTTGTGCCAGGTGCAGTTCCTGCCCCTCGTTGATCACCAGGAACGCACCCGGGTAGTCGAGCCCTTCCACCTTCCGCTCGCTGAATCCGAATTCACGGACGTAGAAGTCCCGGGCGGCGGCCAGGTCGCTTACGATGAGGTTGACGTGTTGGATGCGTGGAAGGGCCATTGATGGATTGATGGATAGGTGGCGTGCGCGGCAGCCCGCAATACTCCTGCAACGCAAGTATGCCACCGGGAGGTTCTCACGCAAGACTCATCTCAAGGCTTAAAAAAGCGAGTATGGATGCGGGCAGTCCCGCGGGCCAATTGTAAATGGTACATAGTAAATCGTATATTCAGCACGCAGTACATCGTACTAAGCTGCACTGTCAGGGGCAGCCGGGCCGCCCGAGCCCAGCGAGCAGAGCCGTGCGGTAGCCAGGGAGATATACAATTTACCAAGTACGAGCTACCATTTACAATGGCCCGCGTCCTTCAACCCGCACCGGTATGCAGTAACAGCTACGGTCGTGCCGTACGAGCGAAGCAAGCATACATGCGGGCAAGTCCTGCGGGGCAGTCCCGCGGGCAAATGGTAAATGGTACATGGTAAATTGTAAATTACAACTGCCTAATCACTTCCCGCCCCAACTGATACAAATGCACCTCATCCGGCCCATCGGCCAAACGGATGCTGCGGGCGTAGACGTAGAAGTCCGCAAGCGGCAGATCGCTGGATACTCCGAGGCCGCCGTGCAGCTGGATGGCGCGGTCGATGATCCCGCAGGCCATGCGCGGGCACACGATCTTGATCATGGACACCAGGTCTTTGGCTCCCTTGATGCCGAGCCGGTCGATGTGGTCGGCGGCGGAAAGGGTCAGCAGCCGCGCCTGCTCGATCTCGCAGCGGCTCAGGGCGACCTCCTGCCGTACGCTGCTGAACTTGGCGAGCTCCCGTCCGAAGACGGTGCGCTCCCCCACCCGCTTCACCATCAGCTCCAAAGACCGCTGGGCAGTACCGATCAGCCGCATGCAGTGGTGGACGCGGCCCGGGCCCAGTCGGCCCTGCGCGATCTCGAAGCCCCTACCCTCGCCAAGCAGCAGGTTGGCGGCGGGCACGCGAACGTCGGTGAACCGGATCTCGGCGTGGCCGTGGGGACTGTCGTAGGTACCGAAGGCCGTGAGCGGCCGCACCACCTCCACCCCGGGGGCGTCGGCGGGCACCAGGATCATGCTCTGCTGCCGGTGGCGGGGCGCTTCCGGGTCGGTCTTACCCATCACCACATAGAGGCGGCAGTCGGGGTGCATGGCGCCGGTGCTCCACCACTTGTGGCCGTTGATGACGTAGTCGTCGCCTTCGCGGACGATGCGGGTCTCGATGTTGGTAGCGTCGGAACTGGCCACGGCGGGCTCCGTCATGAGAAAGGACGAGCGGATCCCCCCGTCGAGAAGCGGGAAGAGCCACTCCTGCTGCTGGGCGGGCGTGCCGTACTTCGCCAGGACTTCCATATTGCCCGTGTCCGGAGCGCTGCAGTTGAAGATCTCGCTGGCCCACAGCACACGTCCCATGATCTCGGCAAGCGGCGCGTACTCGAGGTTGGTAAGGCCGGGACTGAGGTCGCCGTAGTCTTCGGGCAGGAAAAGGTTCCAGAGGCCGGCGGCGCGCGCCTTTTCCTTAAGCCCCCCCATGGCGGGGTACACTTCCCACGCGTGCTCGGCGGTCCAGCGGCGGTAGTCGTCCTCCAGCGGGTACACGTGCTCGGCCATGAAGGCCGAGAGGTGGCGGATGTTGTCGCGGGTCGTTTCGCTGTATTCGAAGTGCATGGTCGGAGGTTGGGCGGGGACGCAGGTGCAAGGTACTAGCTGCGCAGCAGTGGTCCCGGGCCGGGGTTGCCCCGTCCTTATCCGGAAAATCCACCACGGACTACCTTCGCCTCCATGCGCGCACGCTTATACCTCTCTCTGTTGCTGTTCGGCGCCTGTGGCGACGAGCCGTCTCCGCCTCCCCCGAACGTTAGCCTGGTAAGCCAGGAAGAAATGATCGCCCGGGCGCTCCGGTTCGACTATCCCGATCCGGACCGGATCACTTTCCTGAATGACCGTGGCGATACCATTTCGTTCGATTCCCTCCAGCGGATCGTCAACGCCGAAGGCTTGTTCCTGGACTACTACGCCGGTGACGACAGCTCCATCGTTCAGGCCGTCGTTCGTGCCTCCACGCCGGCCGATCGGGAATTTCAGGAGCGCTACCTACGCGCCGTCAATGATGGGCCCCCACTGCAGCGGGTGGAGGTGGACTGCGCCGACAAGGTGGCATTCCTGCAGGAGGTGTTCGACCGCGACCAGGCTTCCCGCCGTGCGGGCAAAGTGGATTTCCGGACTGATCACGAAAACCTGGAGCGCATCACCAGTTTCCTCGACAAATGCGGAGTGCCCGTCAGGACGGAGATCAATGAGGAGCAACTCGCCGGCATCTGGGCGGTTCTTCAGCACGGAAACCTGGCTACCCGCGAACAATACCTGCCGATACTCGTCACGGCGGCGGAACGCGGCGACCTGCCCTGGGGCACCATCGCGATGATGCGCGACCGCAATCTCGTGGAGCGGGGGGAACCCCAACTGTACGGCACCCAACTGGGCGTCAGCCCGGCGGGCGAAAACTTCCTGCACCCCGTCGCATCGCCCGAGGCGGTGGATCAGCGCCGCGCGGAAATGGGAATGGGGCCGCTACAGGAATATCTGGACCGGTGGGGGATCGTTTTTGACCCGCTCTCCGGGGGAGCTTCTGATTGAAGACGGTGGGGCCACCGGGCTCGGGTATGGTTCTTATTCTGGCCGGGCAGGTTTCGCTACCGGAGGCAGCATTGAACCGGAGTGGCCGGTGATCAGAAATTACTGCGCAGGCTGACGGAGAACGCCCGGTTCTTGTTCACTATGTCGAAACCGCCATCGTAATTATTGGTCAGCCCGTGGTAGTACAGCCCCTCGATGCCGAAGCGCCCGACGCGAATCGTCCCGCCCAGCGATGCACCTAATTCTAACCCTTTGAAGGTACCGAGGTCCCGGGTTTCATCGACCCCGTCGCCCGTGTATTTGACGTTGGCCGATCCACCCCAGCCTGCCAACAGGTTAACGTCGAGCGCCAAAAAATTTACCGGGGCGAGCCGGGCGCCGTAGTGGGTAAGCACGTAGGTCAGGTTGCGGTGAGCGACCGCGGCGGCGCCATCGAGGTCCGTTTCGTACTTGCTGCCGAACTGCTGCACCGTTACTCCCCCTTTCCACCGTAACCAGGAATCCGAGGCCAGTACGTATTCGTACCCCAGTCGCCACCCCAGGTCGGCTTCCGTTGCGTAGTAGCTTTCCCAGTGGTAGGACAGTCCGGCGAAGATCAGGCCGTATCCGTCGTCATTCGTGTCCTCCTCCGCGTCCGCGGTTTGCGCGGCTAGGGGGAGGGTTAGGGTCGTGAGGATAATTAGTAAGCTATATACGTAAGCGGCACGCATGACGATCGGGTTTTACGGGGAGGGAATCAGGGTCGGGCCTTTGCCCTTAGTCCAGCGTAAGCGGCAGGTTATTGAATACCCCGTCGGTGAGGGTGATCAGCTCACCATTCGTATCGTAGACATTGGCGGAAAAGGTGCCGGAGACGTATCCGTCCTCGCTCTCCTGGTAAGCATCCAGATTTATTTCCACACTGCCGGGATAGCTGGTATTCGTGCTTCGGTAGGCATATGCGGAACCCAAGGCTCCGCTGGCGTAAAAGGCACTGACGCAGGGGGACAGGGCCGTATTCGAGCAACGGCCGCTGGTGGCGTACTGACGCGTGGTGAGCTCTCCTCCCGACTCCGGGGTGATGGCCAGCAGAATGGCGTAGGAATCGGAATTGTCGTCTACATATGTCGCCTCGATCTGCAGGAACCGGTCGCTTTCGTAGTACACGGCGGTAGGCGCGACGGCCTCCAGATCGAGTGTCCCGTCGACGGTGACGCGCAGGAAGGTTTCCCCGCGGTCATCGTTATCGTCGCCACAGGCCAGCAGCAGCAGGGGAAATAGGCAATACAGCAGGTGGTATCGGTAGAAAGGATGGTACTTCATGAAAGCCTATTTTTTGGCGCTGACAATAGCCGGGGCGAAGGTTTGAATGGGCTCGAAGGTTCCGCGTTCCTTAAAGAGGTTGACGGCCTGGTAGCCGGCGTTCTTTCCCAGATCGACGACCGCCTGCTGGCGGCTTTTCTCCGGAGACTCCCAGGCGGGCTCCGGACTCAGGCGTTTACGGTCCCGCTTCTTCAGGGCATCCTTGTTTCCGGTGTAGGTATACCAGTACTGGGTGGTGGTATGGCTGCCGCTCGTGGTCGTACTGAGTATTTCCTGACCGGTGGTTCCGTCCACGACTACTGTCTTACCCTGACTGGTAGCGCGGATGGATTTGCTGTGGGAGATGAACTTGGCCCGTAACACCTGATCGTCGACCTCGGTAGTCCGCTCCTTGACGTCCGGCTCATCTACTTTCCGTTCACTACTGACATCATCCACGATGATGTGGACGGCCAGGTTGCCATCGGTAGTCACCGGCGTGAAATAGGGGGTTTCGGCTAGGCCGGGGCCGATCGTGGCATCGTACCCGCTACGCACCAGCGACGCTACTCCCTTGCCACCTCCTGAGGTGCTGGTTACTCCTTTAAGGTATACGCGACCCGACGCGGAAGGCAGGGAGGCAGTACGCAGCTCGGCCAGGCCCGGATGCGACCGGTCAAAGAACAGCCCCCGGTCACAGGCCAGCACAACCTGCAGATGGCTGCGCCGGCTCCCGTCCACCGGAAGACTGCGGGCGTACCGGTAATAAAGTTCGGCCACCTGCCGGTGAGCGGCCTGCAGCGAGTCGGCGGCTTCAGCAATCCTGGGGGAGTAGTCAATCAGTTCCGCCAGGTGGCGATCCACGACCGGAGAATGGCGGTCGGCGGGAAGGTTCTCAAAGGCCAAACGGATGTCCTCGAACTTCCGGTATTCACAGCCCAGGTGCGCACGGTGGACCAACGTCGATTCCCCGACCACCACGCGGCCCATGTCCAGTAGCCGCTGTAGGCGATCCGATTCCTGGATAGCGTAGGGGAAGAGAGCCTCCAGTTCTTCCGTGGCCTTGTTGATTTGCTTCTTTCGCTTTTCGGTGGCGAGCCGGTACAGGGCATACACGGCTGCATCCTGGTAATCACCCGCCTTAGCGGCCCGCCCCGCGTTGCGCTGGTAGTAGCCGTTCTTTTTGTCGGTGTCCGGCCGCTGGCACGGGTTGCCCGCGTCGTATTGTGCGGACAACGGGACAACCGCGGCGATGATCAGAAGGAGGAAGAAATGACGGAATAGGTGCGGACCCCGCATAGCGGTTCCGTAGCAGTTGATGCGTTTCATAGTGTTCAGTACTTGAAGTAATCCCAAACCCGGTATGCACGATATCTCGCCCTTACCGGTACCTGACAAACTTACCTATTCACGATTGCAGTTCAATGCGACAGAATTTCTGTTTTGACAGCGTGCTCATAAGGTTACTTATTAGCCTATAGCGCATTAAAAGAAGGTACACACCCCATAAAATCGACTCATATCTAGCTGAAAGTGAAGCATTGCGCGCCCATTTTCTATCCATTTCGAAATTTATCAAAGATTAGCTGCGACAGCATATTTATTCAAGCTCCGGTTCGGCATTTTGAATACAATAAATTCTATTGCGATATATCACCCCCGCATATCCAGTACCCATTGACCATAGCATACCGCCCGCCCCACCGTATATAACCCCAATGTCAGTCAAATGCAGTGTATTGAATTCAGATACCGGGACAAAATCATTTGGAGTAAGCAGGCGCTATTACTCCGGGACTGGCTGGACCTTATCCTGCCCGATAGGCTGGAAGCCTTCCGGCGCTACTTGGCTTCACCCTACCTCGTCAACCAGGCAAGTGGCCAAGCCGACCTGCTGGCGACAATCGTCGGGCACCGGAGACGGTCGGATGTGGCAGTGCTTGACGTGGCCGTGCTCCTGCGACACTCATTTGGCCGGGAAGATTTCAGACGCGACCGCCAGAAGCTGCTGAACGGTATCAAAGACCTTCTGGAGCACCTGGCCGCTTTTCACGCCCACGAATGGTTGCGGACCCAACCCGTCGAGCGCTGCCGGCAGCGCGTGGAATCACTACGGCACGCCGTGCAGGGGCGGCTGCGGGCGCGGGCCATCGGGGAATACGAGTCGGCCGCGGCACGCATTTCCGGAGGCAAACACGGCGCCTTTCACCGCTGGGCCGCCGCCGATGCCGCATATCACCACACCCTGGCGCTGCCGGCGCAGCCCGAGCTGGTACGGCTTTCGGCCAGCGCCAGCCGTCGGAAAGCGATGCTCGGCAATATCGCGACCGCGACCTACCGCTGCGAAGGCATCACCCGGCCTCCGGTCCGCAGAAAAGCTGAACCGATGACCCAGGCACCAAACACGGCGGAGGAACTCGACGCCCGACTGCTGCGACTGCACCAGATGATGCAGTCGCTCCGGCAGTCGAAGACCCACGACCCCATTACCTACCGTCGCCTCGTGCGCTCGTTCGTACGCCTCGCCCCCCGACTGGAACGTGACCAACGCGCACTGCTGTACCTGTCTCTACGGGATCATATGCTGCGCCGCTACCGGGACGGTACGCCGCTACCGGCAGCGGAAGTAGCGGCCTGGCCGGTCAGGTTACTCCGGCGGGACGCTTACGCCGAATATCGCCCCCTGCCACCGGGCTTCGTTACCGACGAGTTGCACCTCATGCTCACCGGTGGATTAGCAGCGGAGTCGGTGCCCGTCCGTAAGGCCCTCATCCGGCACCTGCACCCCGATCACCGGGAGCAGACTCGCCGGCTGGCGGTGATTGCGGAGTACTTCCACCTCGGTAAGCTGGAGCGGGCGCTGGACGAAATCATCTCCTTCACCCAGCTTGGCCTGCGGCTCACCGCCCAGGATGATCTCCGGCTGAAGTCGTACAGGCTCCGCATCGGACTGGAATTATTTAGACAAGACCGGCAGAACCAGCACCGCAAACAGGCCAGGGCCGCACTCCGAACCCTCGAGAAACACGTGGAGCGAAAGGCCGGAAAAGAACGACGCGCAACCTCCCCGTCACTCAAACACTTCCTGCGCATCTCACGCCTCCTACTTACCCACATCGACCCCTATTCCCGCCGGCCGCGCCCCCTGGAGGAGATTCGCCGGCTCGTGCAGCAACCGCGGAAACTGTACGCCCGTCAGTGGCTGCAGGACTTCCTGGCTCGTATAGAGGAACGCGGCGCACCTTCGGATCGGTAGTACGGCGTGATGCGGGTAGTACTTCCGGTATACTCGACCGCTTCCCCTATCGCCCTTGGCCCAGTTTCTGCACCCCCAGCGCGGCAAAGGCACGCGCCGCGTCGCCGAATTTGCCCATCCGCTCGTCCTGGGTGCCCCCGTCAACGTACCGCCGGTACAGCTGCTGCGCGATCACGGCCGTTTTGAGGCAGGCAAAGGCCTCGTACCAGGGCATGCGCCCCAGATCGTAGCCGGTGTATTCCGCGTAGCGCGCTTTGAGGTAGGCCTTGTCGGGCCAGTAGCCGCGCAGCAGGGGGATCGGCATGGCCCCGGCGTCGATGGTGGGTTCCGGCCAGAAGCTGAGGGTCCCGGCCAGGTCGACCAGCGGGTCACCCAGGGTGGCCATGTCCCAGTCAAATACCGAGGTGACCCGGTCCGGATTTTCCGGCTGGAACTGGCAATTATCGAACTTGAGGTCGCCGTGTACGATCGATACGGCCTGCGGCTCCGGGATATCGCGCGGAAGTTCCCGGACGAGCATGTCCATATCGGCGTTCGCTTCGGTCCTGGACAATTCCCAGCGCTTGGTCCAACCACGCAGTTGGCGTGCGGCGAAGCCCGTGGGTTTGCCCAGATCGGCCAACCCCACCGCGTCTACGTCTACTCGGTGCAGGTCGGCCGTCGCCCGCATCAGGGCGTCGGTCAGGCGGTATTGCACATCGGATGTTCCTTGGAAGACCTCGGGCAGCGCGTAGCGGACCACCGTCCCGTACCGTCGTTCCATGACCACGAAGTCGGCACCGATCACCTGCGGGTCGGTACACAGCAGGAGGGCGCGGGGCGCGGGTGCGAAGGCTTCCGGCAGGCGCGAAAGAACTTGGTATTCCCGACGCATGTCGTGGGCGCCGGGCGCGATCGTACCGAAGGGCGGGCGGCGCAGTACAAAGGCGCGGTGACCGAAAGTAAGTTCGTAGGTCAGGTTGGCGTGACCACCGCGGAATTGCGTGACGGAGAGCGCACCTTCCGCCCCCGGTAGGTTTTGGCGCAGGTAGGGTTCGAGTGATTCGAGGGGCAGTTCTTCTCCGGGGCGGGTGTCCATTTTGGAAAGGTCGGAAAAGCCCGCGGTTTTCGCCGTGGGCCCCCGCGCCCCTATTCCGCGCCGTAGCGGTCGGATACCCATTCCGCCCCCGCCTGCCGCACCGCCCGTCGCAGGTCCACCAGGTAGCCGCGGGTAAAGCGACGGGTAGACAGGCCCGGATTCAGTACCGGGTCCAGGCCGGTAGCGAACAGGGCCCGTCCTGCTCCATGGCTATCCGCCATTGTGTAGGAGAACTCTAGCGGCGCCTCGCCGGGTATGATTCCCTCCACCTCGCTCGTAGTGTAGGCAACCAGCAACACCAGCACCGCGCCGCGGTCCGTAAAGACGAATCTTGCGGGCAGCTGCTCGAAACGGACGGTCACCCCACCGTCCGGCCGGTCGCGAATGCCTAGGCTATCGGCCGCCGCGGTCGCCCCCTCGGCGAACCAGTCCGCCAACAGGGGGGCCGGCAGGGTACAGTCGAGGGTAGCGTTCCAGCCCCAGTACAGTACGGCGGGGATGAAGCGCGCGTGGATGACTTTCACGTCTAGCTCTGAGGAGAGGCTATCGGGCAGGGATAGGGATAGCCAACTTCCTTCCGCCCGGCCTACGGGAACGGACAGGGCCGCCACTTCTTCCTCTAGAATTCGGGTATACTTCTTATGCCCTACACAACCGAACAGCAAGAGTGGCAGGTACAGGCAGATAACAGCGATAGGGGGGTAAAAACGGTCCATGGGCGCACGAAGGTACTCCGTGCAGGTTACCGCGGACAAGGGGAACTTTAGCCGGTAACACGACCTTTTATGCGGTACCAAAAACAGTACATCATGCAGCCACCCGTCGAACTCTACGTATTCAATGCCTACTCCGTTGCCGCCCTTTGGAAGGTGGTAGACGACATCGTCATGGGCGGCCACTCCGAGGGTCACTTCGCGGTGACCGAAGAGCACCACGGGCGCTTTTACGGCGACGTATCTACGGACGGAGGTGGTTTCTCTTCCGTGCGGCACGCCCTGCGCGAGCCGGTGGATGCCACGGGGCGCAAGCAGCTGTTCCTCCGCGTCAAGGGCGACGGTAGCGAGTACCAGTTCCGGATACGTGAGGACGTCAATGCCGAATTCTCCTATACCTATCCCTTTACGACCAGCGGCGACTGGCAAATCATCGAAATCCCCTTGGAAGAGATGTACCCCGTGCGGCGGGGCGACCGCCTGGACCGCCCCAATTTCGCGGATGGGAGGATCGCCGAGATCGGCTTTCTGATCGCCAACGGCCGCGATCAGGCGTTTAGCTTACTCGTCGACCGGATCGAAATTTTGTAGCGCATTTATCTCGGGGAACGTGTATATTCGGCTATGCCCACCCGCCAGACCCTCCATTCATACCAGCCTTTCCCGCGCGCCTGCGTCCGGTTTTTGGTGGTGGGCTGCGTCGTATATTTTATCAGTTTATTCGTCGACGGTGCGTTTACCCTGTACGACCTTCTCCGGGCCTCCACCGTGTTCGGGGTATCCGGGGTGATCGTCTATCACTGGCAGCACCTGCTCACGACGGGTATCGGGCTTACGACCGAGCATGTCTATCATCACACCTTCCTGCCGGGTAGCCTGTGCCTGCGGCTCGACCGGCTGCGGCTGGTAACCGTCCAAGAAGAATACACCGCCTTTAGCGATAGCAAGACAATCCTCACCCTCTATACGCCCGACGGTCCGGTGCGGCTGCGGATTTCTCATTTAGTCGACCCGGAGAATTTTCTCGACGTACTCGGCGAGCGGCTGAGCGCCTACCCGGTGGAACTCAGGTTTCTCGAGGGCGACACCGTATCCACGCGCAGTCTGCGTGAGGGGATCTGATATGCCGGGGCCAACCGCGCACGGGGTATGAAGCGGTCCGTAGGTTGGATCCTCGGGGCACTATTCTTTGTGGCCCTCCTGTGGATCGACGGAGGCCTAGATGTACAGGACCTGCGCCGCATCCTGATTGTATTCACTCTCGTAGGCGTATGGTGGTACTTTGTAGGACGCCAACCGTCCGGCCCCATTCGCCTGGAAGCCCGGTCCATTGTGTGGAAAGAAGTTTCGGGCACTACCCGAAGAGTCCACCTGTCGACCATCCGCCGGGTGATCGTACAGCAGGAATTTGATGATTCCTCGGGGGCACACCGCCGCTTGTACCTCAAGCTCTTCACTCCGGAGCGGGTGTACAAGGTTCCTATTCACCACGTACAGAAGTTCAACCGCTTCATCCACAAAGTAGAAATACAGCTGGCGGCGCGCGATATCAACGTCCTGTATCTCGACCCCGGCGGCAGGATCGCCAAGTCGGCACGGGAGGACCGCAGCCAGTAGGCTAGCGCGGCGCGGGTACGATCCACCTTCCCCGGTCGCAGTCTACCTTGCCGCCCGCCGCAGAGGTGACCACCCGGTCGACGATCCCCACGCCCTCCGCGGCCATGCGGGGGAAGGTATCCAGGCCGCCGCGCGGAAAGCCCCGGCGGGTCCGGTGGATATTAAAGCGGTCGGAAAAGGTGCGACCGAAGGCCTGCTCCACGCCTCCCCGCCCCAACAGGAATCCGAGCAGGCCTCCCCAGGTGGCCGTGGGATTATCGGAGTCCCAACCGGCCAGCGTCCCGATTTTGATGGTTTCCACAATATCCCCCTCGCCATAGAACAGGCTCACCATTCCCGCCGCGAAGTTGATACCCGCCGCAAAGCAGCCGTTGCAGTAAAGTCCGCGAGAGGTAACGTCGTATCCGTCGGCCTGCCGTACCTGGTAGCGTTCGTACAGGGAGTCACGCGTCGCTTCCCACGGAGTGCCCGCCAGGTATTCATCCAGGACGAAATCATACATGGCCGCGGCGTAGCCGGTATCGGGCAGGACGGGGCGGGCCGCGGCGGCCAGTTCAAGGACTTGGTCGCGCGGAGACAAGCTATCCGGCACCACGGCCGCCAGAGAATACATCGTTACGTAAAGCTCGGCAATGTGGGCAGCCTCGCCCGACGCTACGGTCCGGATAGGCAGGTACGCCATACTGCGCGCGATGTCCGGCCGGCCGGGGGCGAAGAAGCCGAACACCTCCGTGGTGAGTTGGGCGTCAATCATGTCGTAGTGCTCGTTGTTTACGGGTGACCCCGTGTCGGGGGGAAGCATGCCTTCCCCCAGCAGATCGAGGGCCCGCTGGTTGGCTACCCAGAGGTAGTTTTCCTCGTCCGGGCGGATGTGGGTCAGCCATCCTTCGCGGATCATTTCCGGCGTGAGAAAAGCAGTATCGTACCGCGCCAGCAGGTGCTGGTACATGTACTCGATATCGGTGTCATCGTCGGCTCCCCATACCTCATCCGCCCCGCGGAAGACGAAGTCTATGGTCGGGGAAAGGTCGCTCGGCACTCCCTCCGCCCAGATACTCGGTTGGTCCGGTTGTCCCCAGTCGGCGCGGGTGTAGAACGCGCCGGTCTTCACCTCCCCCACGTTACCGATTTTGTCCATCTCGGTGACCAGACCGGTCCAGTTGGCAATACATTGTCCGAGCCAGAACCCGTACAGGCGGTCGGCGTAGCGGGTACGGTCAATGGTGACCCAGTCGGCTTGGGCCACGATCGTGCTGGTGGGTGGGCAGGGGGGCACGGAATCCATCGCGGGCGAACAGAACGGCAACAGAGATAGCAGGAAACATAACGACGACATAAACAACGGGCAATGATCAAGTACCCAAGGTAATTCCCGCCGGGCCAAGGGCGAAGTCGCCGGTGCAGGAGTCGCCGGTGCAGGAGTGGCCGGTCGACTAGTCGACCGGCCACTTAGCGTACGGACCAGTTTGGGATCCTTAACCTGCAGTTAACATCACTCTACGGATAATGGACCCGTAGGGCGTAAACCTGCCCCGATAATGGCGCGGCGAATTGTTCGTCCCGCGTCACGGGGAAGCGAGCAATGGCGTTGTTTGAGCCATCGCGGGTGTTACCTGCCCTCCGAAGTACCGGGCAATGGTAAATCCTCGCCGCCGGACACCTACTATCGGCACAGCCGAACTCCGTGATCTACACCCAACAAATATCCCCCCGGCCAGTGCTTTAAAGTATGTCCCGGCTCCTTCGTGGGTCGGATATACTCCGTATGCGGCACGTGTACCTGCGCGTCCCCCCTGCCCTACCAGCGTAGCCGACGAGACAGTACAGCGAAACGATCAACCCCGGCGGCCGGGCCGAATCACCGCAACCGGGCTACCGGCGGCCATCTCCTACCTTAGGGGGGGCACCGTACCCTCCGGCTCTCCTATGCTCCGTCCTCTTGTCTTCCTGCTCCTGCTCTCCATCTCTGCCTGCTCCGCCGATTCGCCCTCCGGGTCATCGATCCCCGGCGGTGGCACAGAGATCTTCAACGGTACCGACCTGACGGGCTGGGAGGGCGACCCCACCTACTGGCGGGTTGAGGACAGCGTGTTGATCGGGGAAATCACCCCCGAAACGGTAGTCGACCGCAATACCTTCCTGATTTGACGCGGCGGCCGACCGGAGGATTTTGCATTGCAGGTAACCTACAGGATCTCCCCGGGCGGAAACAGCGGGATCAACTACCGCAGCGAAGCGGTAGCCGGATTGGCGTACGCTCTGCGCGGCTACCAAGCGGATATCGACTACGCCAACAAGTATACGGGTATGAACTACGAGGAACGGGGGCGTACCACCGTGGCACGTCGCGGCGAGCACGTAGTGCTGCCGCCGGTGGATACCTCCGCACCTGCCAACGGGCCGGAAGATAACCGGTGGCCGGCCCGCCAGGTGGTAGCTTCCTTGGGTGACGATGGGGCACTCCGGGCGGCCATCCGCGACAACGACTGGAATACGTACCGGATCCTAGCCCGCGGCAACCGGCTCCAACACTACGTGAACGGCGTGCTGATGAGCGACATCACCGACAGGGACCCCGTCCACCGCCGCCGGGGGGGCTGATCGGGGTACAGGTACACGTAGGCCCGCCCACGAAGGTGGAGTTCCGGGACTGGCGGCTGTCGGTCGATACCCCTAGCCGGAGGCCTGCGCGCGTATCAGTTTCTTAAGCAGGGATATCTGCCCCAGGTGGTAGTAACAGTGCTCGAGGATACCGTGAAAGTTGCGGTGGTAATCACCATACTTTTCCTCCGTAAATACTTCCGACAGCTTCTCCGGGGGATAGGCCGCCACCAGGTCCGCAAAGGTGGTAGCGTGCAAGTAGGTATCTCGTAGCAATTTCTGCCAGTCGTCTTCGTCGGAGATGATGGGATGATCGAAAGAAAATTTATCGCGAATCTCCAACTTCCCGCCGCGCAGCACGGGGATTACGCCGGCGAAGTAGTAGTCGACGTGGTACACTAAAGCCGCAATGGAATGGTGATCGCCAATGCGGGTAGTGGCCTCCCGCCAGGTGACGTCGGCGAGTTTTTCCTTGAAGGATACGGAGGTCCAGTTGCCGCCTTCGAAGGCTTCGCGGACTTTTTGGGCGAGGGTACGGGAGAGGTGCATGAAGCGAAAAGTACCGCATTGTCCGGTAGCGGGCAAGATGGATTGCGTCAGCTTTGCCGGCCGGGCGGTAGACGGGCCCGCCACCCCGTGAAGGTATACCGGTCGGGATCTAAAACGGGTATACCCCGGCTATCCTGCCCCAGACAGCGGTCGGGCGGGATTCCCGGCCCAGCAATGGCGTATTCGATATATTACGGAGGATATGCCCACCCCTACCGACCCGTTATTGGCCTGCTTGCTGCTTTTGTACTTGGCGTGCGGCTCGCCGGAAACCCCGGGGCCCACGGAAGACGCGCCCGCCAGACCGCCCAACGTCGTCTACATTCTGGTCGACGACCTTGGCTACGGCGACCTGAGCAGCTACGGCCAGCGGCGCTTCACCACGCCCAATATCGACCGGCTGGCGGAGCGCGGGATTCGTTTCACCCAGCACTATGCGGGCAGTACGGTCTGCGCGCCCTCCCGCGCTTCCCTGATGACGGGCCTCCACACGGGCCACACCCCTATCCGCGGCAATAAGGAAGTGCAGCCCGAGGGGCAGTGGCCGATCCCCGACAGTATCCGTACCCTGGCCGAGCTGATGGCGGAGGCGGGCTACGCCACCGGCGCATTCGGGAAATGGGGCCTCGGCTATCCCGGCTCCGAGGGGGCGCCCGGCCGACAGGGGTTCGGGGAGTTCTACGGCTACAATTGCCAGCGGCTGGCGCACAATTACTACCCCTACTACCTCCGGGAGGATCAGCAGCGGGATTCGCTGCCCGGCAACGCGGGCACCGGTACCGCCACGTTCGCCCCTACCCGCATTCACGAGCGGGCGCTGGCCTTCATTGAGCGGCACCGCGACCGGCCCTTCTTCCTGTTCTACCCCAACGTGATGCCCCATGCGGAACTGGCGGCCCCCGATTCGCTCGTTACCCACTTCGCGGAACAGTTCGGCCCGGAAGAAGCCTGGCAGGGTCGCGACAGCGGGCCCGGCTACAAGGACGGAGCCTACGGCTCGGTAGCACGGCCGCACGCCACCTTTGCCGCCATGGTCTCCCTCATCGATCAACAGGTCGGTGAGATTGTCGACAAACTGGACGATCTCGGGCTTACGGAGAACACCCTGGTCATCTTCACCAGCGACAACGGGCCGCACGTGGAGGGCGGGGCCGATCCGGATTTCTTTCTTAGCAACGGTCCCTTCCGGGGCTACAAACGCGATCTCTACGAGGGCGGCATCCGCGTGCCGATGATTGCCTCCTGGCCGGGAACCGTTCCGCAGGGGCGGACCTCCGATCACATATCCGCGTTCTGGGACGTCTACCCCACCCTGGCGGAGCTAACGGGCCAACCCGTCGACAAAAACCTGGACGGCATCTCCTTTTTGCCCGTACTGGAAGGCCGGCCGGCCGAACAGCGGCAGCATGGCCACTTATACTGGGAGTTCCACGAACGCGGCGGTCGTGTCGCGGTACGGGAAGGACGGTGGAAGGGAGTTCGCTACGGGGTGCTGGAAGACCCTGCCGCCGCCCTGGAACTTTATGACCTGCAGACCGACCCCGGCGAACAGCACGATCTGGCCGGCCAGCACCCCGCTGTGGTGGCGCGGCTGGATTCCCTCATCCGGGTAAGTCATTCGGAGTCGTCAGTCTTCCCCTTTGTCGCCAGGTAGTGGTCTACTCGATCACGTCTACCTCGAGGTAATTGTCCGCCCCCGCCAGGCGCCCTCCCTTCAGCTCGACCACGGATACGGGAAGCGTGAAAGTGATCCCGTCCTCCACGTCGATAAAGACGTGGTAGGTAGTCCAGTCCTTTCCGGAGACGGTCAGCAACCCCTTATCGAGGTCCAGCACGTAGCTGCCTTCCAGGATGATGTGGTCGTCGGACAGGAACATGACCGTACCGTCATCCAGGAAGCTGGCACTGATCAGCCCCAGGTCGCCCGGGTCAATGTAGCTGCGGTTGGGGATGCGCTTGGGTTCGTCGAGGATCCGCTCGGGCTCCGGCTCCAGCAGCAGCCGGCTCTGGGAATATCCGCTGTTGACCGCAGCTACAAAGGACTCCGCCGTATAGTCGCCCGGCAGCAGCGGCGCGGCACGGAACAACAGGGTATCCGGAAAATTACTGTCCGCTCCCTGGAACGTCCGCCCACCGAAAAAGTCGGTCCCGACCGTATCGATCAGCACCGCTACGGTGCGGCCGTAGGTCAGGCCGTTGCGTTCGCTGAGCATCAGGATGGGCTGTTCGTATCCGGTATAGAGGGAGTACTCCGAAAATTCAAGTCCCGGTTCGGTACCGGCATAATCCTTGATGTGATTGACGAAATCGAGCGCCTTGTCTCGCTTGCGGAAATTGTCGCCGCTGTAGGATGGCTCGAAACTGGTCCAGTAGGTCCGCCCCTCCGCCGTGTACGTGAACGGGCGCGAGAGCAGTAAGGCGGTATCGAGCGGCTGGTTGGGGGGATCAAGGTGGAGCAGCTGCGAGGGATACTGTCCCAGCTGGCCGGTACGGAGCAGCAGGGTCTCGATGGGCAGCAGCAGCAGATTGTCTTCGATATGATCCAGGTTGATGACGGAGTCCCGCCGCTGCACCAGATTATGCAGGACCAGCAGCTTGCCCTGCAGGCGGAGCAGGTCGCCGTGGACCAACTTGCCCTCGCCCATACCCGCCCCCATGTAGAGCCAGGTGCCGCGCTTGGCCGCCGTCCCGCCCCGGGGGCGGTCGCAGCTCGCAAGGGTAAGGGCGCAGAGGAAGAGGATATAACAAAGGAATCGGTAGGGCATATGCGCGGTTTCGGGCCCGTACGGGTCGGGCCACCGGTCTGTAAGGCGCAGCGGGCGGCGGGGTTCAACCGTGGGACGTCAGATTCCCATCATAATCGCGCCCGCCGCCCGGTACCCCTATGCAACACCCGGCGGGCCGCTGGGTTAACCCCCGACATCGGATGTGCGGTGTCGGGGTGGAGTTTACAGAGCGAAACTTACGCCGGCACCTACGTTCCAGCCCTGAAATCCGACCTTGTCCTTGATCACGGGCACGTCGTACGGCTGGCTGAGGCCGTGCTCGTAGCGGGCCTCCAGAAAGAGGCTGCTGAATTCGCCCAGCCGGGCCTTCAGGCCCGCCCCGCCGATCAGTCCCACGTTGAAGCGGTCGTAGCGGATCGCATCCAGGTCCACTGGGGTGGAATACAGGTTCAGTTCGATGATGGCCTTGGCCGACGTGGTCAGCTTACCGCCCGTGGCGTAGCCGACGGTTGGCCCGGCAATCAGGTAAGGACGTACGCCACGCTCCGTGGGCAGGGTATACTGGAGCAGCAGGGGTGCGTCAATGTAGTTGAAACGCGTCTTGGCGCGGGCACCGATCGGTAGCTTCACGCCGAGGAGCTCGACGTCGTCGGTAAGCCCCACGCTCGTTCCGCGGCTGCTGTACTCCAATCCGGGCCGCAGGGTCAGGTCGGGGGTTAGGGGTACTTCCACAAAGGCCCCGAAGGAAGTGGTTCCAATGGCGTCCATCCGGTCCGTCAGCATGTCAAAGGTTTCTCCGGAGCGAATGTCGGTTTGACCGGCACCGACGCGAATGCCCCAGCTGGTCTGGGCCGCAACGGTTCCGGTGAGTAATAAAGCAAAGAGAGCAAGCAGTTGGGTTTTCATGGTAGTCAATTTGCTTCCTCAAACGGACAGCGATGACGGACTGGCGCAAAGGATTGGTTAAAGCAGTGGTTAAGGTTAGTTAAGGGGCCGGTGGCGCGCGGGTGCGGGGTCCGTCCCGTTCCGAAAGGTCCCTGGGTTCGTGACCCAAGGATTGCTGACCCGGTCTTACCTTGGTCAACAAAAGCAGGTATGCCACCCAGGATGGTCAAAGTCGGCGTCGTACAGGCCACCCCCGAGTTGTTTGACCTCGCGGGGTCGGTCGCGCGCGTGTGCACCTGGATCGCCACGGGGGCGGCCGCGGGCTGCGAACTGTTGCTTTTCCCCGAATCCTTTATACCCTGTTACCCCCGCGGACTCACCTACGACGCCACCGTAGGTCAGCGAACCGCTTCCAGCCGGGAGCAGTGGCTGGACTACTGGACCAACAGCATCGAAGTACCCTCCCCGCACACCGACACGATCGGACGGGCGGTTCGGGCGGCGGGCATCTTCGTAGCGGTCGGCGTCACCGAACGCGAGCCCACCGGCGGTTCGCTCTACTGTACGCTGCTGTACTTCGCCCCCGACGGCCAACTGATCGGAAAGCACCGAAAACTGAAACCCACCGGACTGGAACGCTACCTCTGGGCGGAGGGCGACGGCAGCACGTTGACCACCTTCGCTACGCCGCTGGGCCGGGTGGGCGGACTGATCTGCTGGGAAAACTACATGCCCCTGGCCCGGATGGCCATGTATCAGCGGGGGGTTCAAATTTACCTGGCGCCCACCGCCGACGCGCGGGAGTCGTGGCAGGCCACGATGCGGCACATCGCCCTCGAAGGCCGGTGCTTCGTACTCGCCGCCAATCAGTACGTACGCCAATCCGACTACCCGGAACGGTACCGCACTGCACTCGCGGAAGCGCCCGATATAATGAGCGCCGGCGGCAGCGTGATCCTTTCCCCCCTGGGGGAGGTCCTGGCCGGTCCACTCTGGAACGCCGAAGGTTTGCTGACCGCCGACCTCGACTTCGGCCTGCTCGCCAAGAGTAAACTGGATTTCGACGTAGTGGGCCACTACGCGCGCCACGACGTATTCGCCCTCACGGTGAACGGTCAGCCGCCGCTGCAGCACATAGAATTTCCACCGTGCAACGAGTGATGGTCATCGGCTGTTGCGGAGCGGGCAAGTCCACCTTCGCTCGCCGACTCGGCACCGCGACGGGCCTTCCCGTAGAACACCTCGACCGGCACTACTGGCTCCCGGAATGGACGGCCGCCGACCCCGACCGGTGGCGGAGCACCGTCACCGCGCTGGCCGCACGTGAGCGCTGGATCCTCGACGGCAACTACGGCGGCACTCTGGACCTTCGTCTCGCCCGTGCGGATACAGTCGTATACCTGGATTATTCCACCGCAACCTGCCTCTGGCGAATTACGAAACGAAGTCTCAGCTACTTCGGCCGCGCCCGCCCCGACGTGCCCCCCGGTTGCCGGGAACGCTTCGACCCGGACTTCTACCGCTACGTAGCTACCTTTAACCGCCGCCGCAGAGGCCCGCTGCTCGACAAGTTGGCCCGCCACCGGCCTGGCCAATCGGTCCGTATCTTCCAAAACGACGGGGAAGCGGAGCGTTATCTGGCCACTCTCCGGTAAGTCGGCCGCGGTCGGCGGCAACCCGGACCCGCGGCCGGGGGTTACGGATGCATGCAACAACGCGACCTACTCAAGGAAGAAGCCGAACGGCTGGGCAAGGTGCTGGGTAAGCTGATGACGCTGCTTTTGCGCCACGCCGACGAAGCGGGCGGCGGGGCGGCGGTCGACGCGGCCGACGCCGAGGTAGCCACCGAAACGAACCTCGATATCCCGCATCTCCTGACGCTTGACAAGCCGGCTGTACAGGCTTACCTGGAGGACCGGGTCATTCCGGTCGCGGCCTACTCCCCACTGGCCGACTACCTGGAGGCGGCGGGAGTACGCGTGCCGGGAAAAAGCGATCGCTACTGCACGGCCGCGGAGTGGATCCGGCAGTTGCGGGATGAGGAGCTCGGAGAGATACCGTTGTATCGTATCTGAACGACAGGAGTGGGTAAGGTCTATTCCGGCAGCATCGACCTCCTGCCGTTGATCCGAAAGGAAATGCCGAAATCGAGGAAGTAATCGTTGAGGCCGTCCTGACCCTGCCAGCCCGCGGATACGTCCGCGGCCACGTCGTCGGCGATCAGAAAGGCGAAGCCGCCGTCGTAGTTGGCGGTCACGGTTTCGCTGAGGGCCCCGTAGACTTCCATATAGGTGCTCCAGCGGTCGGATAGTTCCATCCCGAGGGTAGTCACGTACTCCGTGTTTTGAGTGCCATCTCCATTGTAGCTGCGCAGCAGATTGGCGGTTACGAGCAGGGCTTCGGAGAATTCCCAATCGGCGATCAGCGTAAAGCTGCTGCCGGTGCGGGGCCGACGGAAGTCCTCGTCCTGGGCGGTCAGCAGCAGGTGGCCCTGTACCGCCAGGGCGGGTCGCCACCCCCGTTGCTCGAAAACCTGGTAGCGGATGCCGATCTCGGTGTTATTGATGCCCCGGTCGCGGTGGTTCGGCCCATCCGCCGGAGCGAGTACGCTGGCCCCGGAGACGTCGACGTTGACTTCCAGCCGCTCGAGGACGCCGACGCGGATGGTGGTGGTTTCCGCGTAGTCGGCGATCTGGTTGCCCCCCTCCCCTATCCAATTGATGCTAAGGCCCGTTTCGAGCTGGTAGATATCTCGCCCGACCGGAACCGCCCCGATCGACTGCCCCGGCCGGCCGGAGTTGATTGTTTCGCTGTACTGTCCTGCCAACAACGCCGGCAGCGCAAGCAGACCGAACACGTACACGTGCTGCATACTAAGTATATCCGCCCGACGAAGGAGCCGGGGCTTTCCCTATAGCAGTGGCTAAAAGCTATTTGTTTGGTGTAGTTCATGGAGTATCGGTTTGCCATTGTGGGGTGGCCAACGGCATGGACATAACAGTGTCCAGTGCTTCGGAGGGCAGGTATACCCGGAATTCGCTAGGCTCCTGGTTACTCGCATCCGCTCAACGAGGCAGGGCGAATACACGGCGGCCAATCCTTGGATCGTAAAGACACCTTAGGAGTCTACTCTCTGGATAGTGATGTTAACTGTAGGTTAAGAATCGGCAACTGGTCCGTACGGTAAGTGGCCGGTCGACTAGTCGACCGGCCACTACTCCACCGGCCACTCCGGGCACGTCCTGCGGAACAGCCTCTTTAGATATTTTCTAAATAAAATATTCCCTCAGGCTGGCATAGTCAGGATGGCACTTCTACCTTTGACCTATCTGTAATTAGTCTAAATAAATCCAGCGTGACCCGTCGTTTACTTCTTGCCGTCCTCTCTCTTACCTCTGCGCTCCTCACCGGACAGACCCACACGGTTCGGGGAACGATTACTACCTCCGGGCAACAGACCATTCCGTACGCCAACGTCTGGCTGGAGCCCCTGGGCCGCGGCACCTCGGCCGACGTGGATGGCCGCTTCTCTCTGGCGGACGTCCCGGAGGGAAAGTACCTGCTGCGCGTTTCGGCGGTGGGTTACGCACCGACCCAGGACTCGTTGACGGTCGCCGCAAACGCCGCCCCGCTTACCCTGCACCTGCGCTCCGGCGCCAACCTGCAGGAAGTGGAAGTATTTGGTTCGCGCTATGGCCACCCCGATAAGATCGAGGCCCTCACCCGACTGCCGCTGGAGACCTACGAGCAGATCCAGACCATCAGTGTGATCTCGGAAAAGGTGATCGAGCAGCAGGGCGCCCTGACCATCGCGGATGCGACGCGCAACGTGCCCGGGGTGTACACCTTCGCGACCTACGGCGGCCGCACCGAGAGCATGTCGGCCCGCGGATTTCGCGGTATTCCGATGCTGAAGAACGGGGTGCGGGTCCACAGCGACTTTCGCGGGCAGGGCTTCCTGACCGATATGCAGGGCGTAGACAACATCCAGGTACTGAAGGGCGCCGCGGCGATCACCCAGGGAGTCGCTACCGACCTGGGCAGTCCGGGCGGGGTCATCAACATCGTGACGAAAACGCCGCAGTACGTCCCCGGCGGGCAGGTCAGCCTTCGCGCCGGCTCCTTCGGGCAGGCCCGGCTGACCTTCGATACCTACGGCCCCCTGAACGAGGACAAGACCCTCGCCTTCCGCGTCAACGGTGCCGTGGAACGGGCCGATGGCTACCGCACGGGTCTTTCTTCCCAGCGCTTTTACGTCAATCCCTCCGCGGAGTACAAGCTGGATGCCCGCTCCACCCTGACCCTCGAACTGGAGTACTTCGACGACAGCCGCACCCCGGACCTGGGGACCGTCAACCTCGCGGAAAACGACATCAACGCGATCTACGATCTGCCCACCGACCGCTTCCTCGGCTACGCTAATGACCGCAACGTGCTACGTACGCTGAACTATTCCGCCCGCTTCCGCCGGGAGCTGAGCGATCAACTGAGCCTGCGGGCCGCCTGGTACCGGTCCAAATACAACTCCGACAACAAGGGCGCCAGCCTGGGCGACGCACTTGACGTAGCCGGTGAAGTGCGGTACAACCTGCGCGGACGCGGGTACTCCACCTCCACCCGCGACGACCGCAACAGCGTCCTGCAACTCGACCTGATCGGCACCGAATTGCGCACCGGACGCTTGCTGCACACCTTCCAGATTGGTACCGACTACCGGACGGCCGACTTCAGTACCGCTTCGCGCAGCGCGTCGGGACTGGATACCATCGACGTATTCGGTGCGGTGAACAACCAGCTACCGGACGGTCTGGCCCTGGGGGGGCCCCGCACCGGCGGATCGGAGTCGCGCAGCATCGGCGTGGTGGCGCAGGACGTCATCACCATCAACGGCTGGCTGAAGACCTTCCTCGGGGCCCGCTACAGCGTGACCGAATCGATCACGGAAGACGAAACCACCCACCGCGGCGCCCTCAATCCTCTGGCGGGCGTGATCGTAACACCCATCGAGCAGGTAAACCTCTTCGCTTCCTACACGAACAGTTCCTACCCGCGTACGGCCACCCGGCTCGACGCGGACGGCCGCGAACTCGGCAACGAGCGCTTCGACCAGCTGGAGGCCGGCGTAAAGACCCACTTCCGCGACGGTCGTTTCCGGGCCAACCTCACCCTGTACCGCATCAACAACCGGAACATCAACCTGCCGGTCTACGACGAAAACTGGGTAGCTACCGGCTTCTACGCCAAGGGCGGCAACGACCAGCGGCAAGGGATTGAACTCGAACTTACCGGCCGCCTGACGCGGCAGCTGGAGGTCATCGCCGGCTACGCCTACCTGGACGCGCAGTACCTGGAGCACACCTCCTTCGTTTACGGCTCCGCTCCGCTGAACACGCCCAAGCACACCTTGAACGTGTACGCGAACTACGATCTCGCCCCCCTCGTGGAGGGACTGA
Source organism: Lewinella sp. IMCC34183 (assembly GCF_003390915.1). Classification (GTDB taxonomy): domain Bacteria; phylum Bacteroidota; class Bacteroidia; order Chitinophagales; family Saprospiraceae; genus Neolewinella. The sequence goes on from NZ_QMEM01000003.1 coordinate 142,127, forward strand.
CCGTGGGCGGTGGCATCTACTACACCGGGGCGCGGCCCATCAACGACTGGAGCGCGGGGCCCGTCACCCACGAGGGCATCGTACCCAACCAAGAGCCCTTCAACGTAGCCGCCTACACCACGGTTAACGCTCAAATTGGCTACCGCCTCAACGACCACTGGCAGGCCCGCGTGCTGCTCAACAACCTGACGAACACCATCGGCTACAACGCCTACCGTACCCGCTACATCAACCAGACGGACCCGCGCAACTTCGCAGCCGTCGTGAGCTACCGCTTTTAGATCTACGTATCCGTTACCAGCGTGTCCCCTACCGGCCTACGGAGTCGGTCGGGGCACGCGTCTTTACCCTCCCTGCCATGGCAAAGAAAAAATCCTACACCTTCCGGTCGCTGATGAACGACCTCCACCTCTGGCTCGGCCTGGCCAGCGGCATAATTCTGTTTCTCGTCTGCCTGAGCGGCACGGTACTCACCTTCGAGCACGAGATCAAGGCCGCCGGCGCGGAACCGGTAACCGTCACGCCTGAGGGGGAACCGCGCGCCGTGGCCAGCCTGATCGAGCTGCTGGAGACCGCGGACTACGGTACGGTCACGGGCGTGGCCCTGCCCGCGGAACCCACGGAGCCGTGGTCGTTCACGGTCAAGCAGGACCCCGGCGAGCGCCGCGGACGCACCGTCCTGGTCGACCCCTACACCGGCGCCATCCACGAAGCGGGGGAGAGTGCCTACGCCGGGCTCTTCCGCAGCATGTTCTTCCTGCACCGGTGGCTGCTGCTGGACACGGAGGTCGGCCGGCCGATCGTGGGCGTAGCGACCGTCATCTTTCTCTTCCTGGCCCTATCGGGCCTCGTGCTGTGGTTCCCCCGCCGGCTGCGGTGGAAGAACCTGCGGCAGGGCCTGCGCGTCAAGACCGACGGCAGCCGCAAGCGGCTCAACCACGACCTCCACAATACCCTGGGTTTCTACGCCTGTGGCCTGCTGATCGTGATGTGCCTCACGGGCCTGTGCTGGTCGTTCGAAGGGTACCGGGAGGGACTGAGCCGCGTCATCGGTGCGAAGGTGTTCGACCGCGGCGGCCCTGAATTACCGACGCTGACCGGCGAAACGGCTGTGGGGCCCGCCGGCGCCATCGCCCTCGCGCAGGCGGCCTTCCCCTACCCCGGCGAGTTGAATGTCAGTTTTCCGGGGGCAGCCGATGAGCCCTACCGCATCCGCAAATACGATGCTGCCTCCTGGTCGCCCGTCGTCTACGACCAGCTTTACCTCTCGGCGAGCGGGACCGAACTAGCGCGGGTGAACTACGCCGACAAGTCCCTGGGCGAGCGCATCGCCGGGGCCATCAAGCCGCTACACACCGGTGAGATCTTCGGCTGGTGGTCGAAGGTGCTGTATTTCCTAGCCTGTCTGATCGCAACCAGCCTGCCGGTCACCGGTACCCTGATCTGGTGGGGTAAGCTGCGGCGGCGGTAGCCCAGGTGCCGGTTGCGACAACGCGCTTAGCAGAAAAAGTAGCTGCGATAAACCGTACAGTCCCGCAGGTTTCAGCTATATTTAGCGCAACACTATCGATTGCGCAAAATGAAATCTTCCCTCCTTATCCGCTCTGCGGTCCTCTTCTTCCTACTGGCCACGGCCGCCCCGGCTGCTGCCCAGGACGGCACCATCTACCCCCTCGACGCGCCGGACGAGCCCAACGCCATTCCGCTCAATACGGGCGGGGTCGACGACCAGCCCGCATCCGAAAGCTGGTTCCGGCAGTGGGGCGATCCCATGGCGCGCAACATTACCACCGCCACGCTTACTCCCTTCCTCCCGGACCCGGATAAGGCCAACGGCACGGCGGTCATCGTAGCGCCCGGCGGCGGCTTTATGTGGCTGTCGATGGGCAACGAGGGCTGGGAAGTTGCCGAAGCACTGGCCGAGCAGGGGATCGCCGCTTTCGTACTCAAGTACCGCCTCCACCCCACCCAGGAATCGCTGGATGATTTCTCGGCCTGGATGAACCGCCCCCGTACTCCTGCCCCCTCCGATTCTTCGTCCACCGACGCGCCGCCGGCACGCCGGCCGCAGCGCGACCTCTCCGACCAGCTGGAGGATGCCGAGGCCGCTTACGCCATGATCGTGGACCGCGCGGACGAATGGGGCGTGGACGTGAACCGCATCGGCATGATCGGCTTCTCGGCGGGTGCCGGCCTGACCATGCACGCCACCCTGAATTCCGAGACGATGAAGCTGGCCTTCATCGGCCCGATCTACGGCGGTATGGGTCCGGTCGACGTGCCCGCGGATGCCCCCCCGATGTTCAGCGCGATCGCCTCCGACGATTTCCTCTTCGGCGGTCAGTTCGGGGTGATCGAGTCCTGGTACAACGCGAAGATCCCCGTAGAATTCCATCTCTACCAGAACGGCGGCCACGGCTTCGGCCTGGGCAACCCCGACCGGACCAGCAACCAGTGGTTCCCCGCCTTCACCCACTGGCTGGACGTCAACAAGTTCCTCACGCCCGCCACCACCGGTAAATAGGTACCGGCCCGACCGGCCGACCCCGTGAAGAAGCCTACCAAAGCCAAGCTCCGGGCCCGCGCTACGGACCGTATCGCTTTCGCCCAAACTGTCCGCCAACAGTACCTGGACGGGGAAGTGGAACCTATCCGCACCCCTTCCGGGCTCGGCTACGTTATGCACGAATCGGGCGAGGGTCCGGCAACCAAGCGCGGACAGCGGGTGGAGGTCCACTACGTCGGACTGCTGGCAGATAAGCCGGTGGTCTTCGAGGAATCCTTCAGTACCCCCCGGGGCGTACGTTTCCTCCTGGGCAAAGGTGAGGTAATGGCGGGCTGGGAGGAGGCTATTGCACTTCTTCGCCGGGGCGACGAAGCCTCCCTCTTCATACCCGCGACCCTAGGCTACGGTCCGAAGGGCCGGGGGCAGGGCATTCCCCCGAACAGCGACCTGATCTTCTACGTCGAGATCGAATAATCAGCATGGTGAGACTACCTCCGGCGGCGCGATTCCGTGCGCCAACCGGATTTTGGTCAGTTGCGGCGCGGCATCGGTCGAAGGAACTTGCGGCGGGGCGGTTCGCCGCTGACCTTCGTCCCCGATACCGATATTGACCTGTAACACTTCTCAATCGTGATTCGCTTACTTATCCTGCTAGCCCTGCCGATGATCCTGGGTACACTTGCCTGTCAAAACAGCCGCGTCGAAGTCCCGCCCTCCCCCTACCCCCTTAGTGCGGACCGCTTCACGGTAGATACCCTTGCCGGGGGGTTCGTCATTCCCTACGGCGCGGCCGTCATCGGGGATGATGAGTACCTGATCACCGACCGGGTAGGTAAACTGTATCACTACACCAACGGAACCCTCCAGGAGATTCAGGGAATGCCGCAGGTCGGCAGCTTCGGTATCGACGGCATCCCGGCCATCCTCCACGGCGGGTTGATGGAGGTGAGCCTGCACCCCGATTACGCCAGTAATAAGCTGGTCTACCTCTCCTACCTCGATCCGGACGGGCTGGCCCGGGTGGTTCGCTTCACGTTCCGCAACGACACGGCCACGCGGTTCGACACGATCTTCACGACGCGCAACCTCAGCTGGACGGGCAACGGTATGCGGATCGTGTGGCAGGACAGTAGTCACCTCTTCCTCGGGGTGGGCAACGCCGACTTTTCCACCGCCGATCAGCCCCTGCTGTACGCCCAGGACTTCGAAAACGACGCCGGAAAGATCCACCGGCTGCTGGCCGACGGCAGCGTCCCCCCCGACAATCCCCTGATCGGCAACAGTGCCGCGCCTACCACCATCTGGAGCTACGGCCACCGCGACGTGCAGGGGCTGGTGTACGATACCGTTACCCACACGCTGCTCGGCATCGAGCACGGTCCGCAGGGTGGCGACGAATTCAACGTCATCGAAGCGGGAAAGAACTACGGATGGCCCCTCTTCAGCTACGGGATCAACTACGACGGACGCCCCGTATCTACCATATCGGAGGATTCGGCGGCCACCTTTACCGTCCTGCCGGAACACTACTGGACCGTGCCTACCGACTACGGCGGACAGGCGGTCGCCCCCGCCTCTCTGCTAAAGGTGGAAGGCAGCAAAGTGGCGGACTGGAACGGCAATTACCTCTTTGGTTCCCTGGCTTACCGGCGGCTGATGAAGTTCAACCGCGAAACGGGAGAAACCTTCGGAACGGAGATCGAAGGGCGGGTGCGGACCCTGCGGCAACTGCCGGGCGGCGACATCCTCGCGCTGGTCGAGCGCAACGATCTCACGCAGGCCAACGGAATGCTCCTGCGGATCGGGCGCCAATAAGCCGTAGATTCGGCAGTGGGTCCACCGGCCCCGAATATGGTAAAGAAACTCCTACTTACGGTCGCTTCTGTTTTTTTGCTCTGGCAATCGCTAAAGCTCACCGGTTCGTTGCTGCATTTGCGGCCCGACGGTGTTCTCGGCCTGCTGTTCCTGGCCTGGGTGATCAATATGTTCATCACGGGCGTGGTGGCCTTTGCGGGCTTCGCCTGGCCTACGCAACGCCTGCTGCCCGAGACCTACTACCATATACACCGCCCCGCACGGCTGATGCGCGTGTACCGTCTCCTGGGGGTAGGCCTCTTCCGGCGCATGCTATTGGCTACCCTCTGGAGCAGCGCGGCGCAGCGGGCGCGCTACTTCGACGGCCGGCGCGGGGGAATGAACAGGCTAGACGTGCAGTCGCGCAAGTCCGAATTCGGGCACCTGCTCCCCCTTATCGCCATTACCGGGGTCGCGGGCTATCTCCTTCTACACGGCAGGTACCGGCTGGCGATCCTGACGCTCATCGTCAACGTGGCGGGTAATTTTTATCCCATACTGCTGCAGCGCTATCACCGCCTCCGGATCGCCCGGTTACGGGCGCGATTTCCGCGGGGTTGATCGGCGGCGGTGCGGAACTGTCCTGTGTTACGTACGCACTGGGTTGCGAAAATCCCCCCGCGTCGCTCCGGACGCGATCCGGAGAATGTCCTTCCCCGGTCCAATCGCAACGGGTATAGGGTGGCTTCGGGGGACATCGGTAACTTACGCGGGCTCACAAAATTGTCTCTCTGGTGATCTACCTGCTCTCCCTGTTGCTGCTGGCCAGCCTATCGGCCTGTTCCCCCAAGGTCGTCGCGACCCCCCTAGCTCCGGAAGCCAGCAGCCGCGCGCACCTCGACTACGCGCCCTTTGCCCTCTTCGAACGGGACACCCTGGACCGCTCGCGGGTGACGGTGCTCGGGCGGGTGGAGATCAAGGACGGCAGCCTGTCCCTCAACTGCGACTACGCTACCGCCCTGCAACTGGCCAAGGCGGAGGCCCTGCGGATGGGGGGAAATGGCCTGATCGTGACCCGACACCAGCCACCGAACGCCTGGAGCACCTGCCACCGGATCACCGCCGACGTCATCTCCCTTCCCGACCCGGGACGGTACGAGGACGAGATCCTCTGGCACCCCGCCCGGCGGCTCGCCATTACGGACTTCAAGGGGGGCACCGAGAAGCGCCCGGCCACGGCGGCTACCTTCAGCACCTTCCGCTACCGGACAGAGGGGAGCCCCGTTTTTCCGAATCGCTATACGGTCGTGGCGGAAACTTACTTCGATACGCGTTCCTCCTACTTCAAACCGTCGGAACTCGACAGCTTCGTCCTGGCCCACGAGCAACTTCACTTCGACCTCTCGGAACTGTACGTGCGCAAATTTCTGGCGCGCGTAGACAGCAGCGGGGCCAACCTTCCGCAATTTGTGGCCCAGGCCGATGCGCTCTTTCAGGAGGTCAGTCGCGAACTCCAGCGCAAACAGGACGCGTACGACGCCGAGGTGTACGACGCGCCCGACCGGCAGGCAGACTGGGCGGAGTGGGTGGCCACGCAGTTGAGGGCGTACAAAGCATACGCCGAGAAGGTGCTGCAGGTCGACCGCCGTCCCTGACACAACAAGCAGGCCCGTAATCGTTGTTAGTCAGCATGCGTGCCCTTCCATGTCTCACCCTAGCCGAATGCTCACCCCCTTTCTTCGCGCGTTGTCCGCCGCCGTCTCCCTCTTGGTGCTGAGTCACTGCGGCACACCCGCCGCCCTCTACGAGGAACCTTACGAAAGCCCCCTCGCGGAATACCGCTACAGCTGTCGCCCCATCGATTCCGCGATCGTGGCCGCCGTACTGCCGGAGCTTGAGGAACGCTTCGGGCGTAATCTGGAAGCCGACATGTACCGCGACAAGATTCTGGCCGCGCTCTCCTTCTACCCCAAACTACGCACGCAAAAGATCCGCCTGGTCCGGAAGAGCTTGCGCACCTCCATGGCGGCCCGCCCCAAACTCCTCAGCGGAGGCCGGCGGCGGCGTACGTACACCATCTTCACCGACGATGTGAGCGACAAACCGTCCGACTTCCGCAACGCGTCTTACGCCGCCCAGGTGGGGTGCTTCATTCACGAGCTGGGCCATATCTCCTATTATGCGGACCGCTCGGACCTCCAGCTGACGGGAGACGGCCTGGCCTACGTCACCAATCAGCGCTTCAAGAACCGCTACGAACGGGTAGCCGACAGCCTGGCCATCCGCAATGGCGGCGGGTACTATGTTTATCTATATCGAACGTTCACATTCGAGGAGGCGGATCTGCCGGACACCTACCTCGCCTTCAAACGGAGAAACTACACCGACAACCGGCGGCTGCTGGTGTTGCACCTACGCTACTTGCGGGAAAACAGCGTGGACAAGTGCCAGGACCTGAAGCCCTACACCCCGTAACGATGGCCACAACCGGGCAGGGCGCGGACGCGGGTGCAAGGGTTTCCGGGGGGGCTACCCGGCTACTTCCTCCTTGCCGAAGAGCAAAAAGAAGGAAAAAGCGGCAAAGGTGCCCAGGAGGCCGCCCCCGAGAAGCAGATCGGTCCACACCGACTCCTGACCGGTCGTCGCATGCAGGGAGGCGCCGGAAATGATGAGCAGAACGGAAATCAGAAAAAGGAGTTGGTAAATTTTTTTCATACTAGTGGGATCGGGTCAGGTGGGAAGAATAATCACAATGACCAACAACGCTTCCCGCAAAAAAGGTCTGCTTCCGGCCCCCAAAACCAACTTTTTCTCGGCCAGCACCGTGTTACACGGTACGGGCCCGGGCGAGTTGTCTGCGGTCTGTCCGGGGCTGCGTACATTCCCGTAACCAATTACTTAATTTTATGGACGAGGACTTTATGGCCGAGATGGGCTACAACGGGGTGACCGCCCGGCTGAAGCGGCTGAGCGACGCCTTCCTGTACCAGACCAAGGACTTCTACAACGTCCGGGAAGCCGGCATCGAACCCAACTGGCATATGGTCTTCCTGTTGCTGGAAAAGCACGAACAGCTCACCGTTACCGAGATGGCCACCAGCCTAGGCCTCTCCCACCCCGCGCTGGTGAAACTCACCAAGAAGATGAAGCGCAAAGGCTACCTCACCTCCGTCGAGGATCCCGACGACGGCCGCAAGTATCAGTTGACGCTGTCCAAAAAGGCGCGGGCCGAACTTCCCCGCCTGCATGCGTACTGGGAAGCCAGCGAACGAGTACTCGCGGAAATGATGGGCTATTCGACCCGATTGCTTGAAGAACTCAGTATCGTGGAAGGACAGATGCGCGACGCCGACTTCCACGAGCGGATGGTGGCGGAGTTATCCACCGGCGACTATCCCGATGCCGGCTAGGCGCCGCGGGGGCGTCGGGGCCGGCGAACCGTAAAGCAGCCGGCCCGCTGCAGGTGGTACCCGTGCACAAGTACGAAGATCACGCCGGAAATGATCAGTGGTCCCGAGGCAAGCAGGATGCCATAGAAGATGTAGAGGAAATTGGAGAGGAGGTGCCAGAGGCGAAAGCCGTTCATGGCTTTACGGGTGATGGCAAAAAATCCGGCGGCGATGGCCAGGTATCCCAGAAGCTCGGTCAGTTCGTGCATAGCGGATGCAGTTTAGGAACGGGGACTGCCGCAGACCCGGAGGCAACCTCCGCTGATCTACGTAACCAGTTACACAAAGGTAAACCCACAACTACGTAACCCGTTACATGGTTACCTGATTTTTTTTCGCTGCCCGATCCTTGTTGTTTAAACAAGTTACCTTGTAGGGTTCATTGACCAATAATCGCTCAGCCTATACCTCCCGTGGACGAAGCCCCTTACCGACACCATCGCGCCGCGGAGGCGCACATTCAGAATTACGTAGCGCGCTTCGGCTGGTTCATCGCGGTGCATCCACCGAATCATTCCTACCCAACCCGGGCGTACACGATTGGTCTCTGGAATAATTCCCGACACCCCGAGTTCTTCGCCGCCGGCCTGTCGCCCGACGAACTGCACGGGCTGCTCTCGCAGCTGGCCGGGATGGTCCGCGCGGGCACGCCACCGCCCCGGAAGGAATTTATGCCGGGCTTGCTCAGGAATCGCCTGGTTGACCTGCGCGAGTTGACGTCCCCCAGCACCTGGGAACGCCTGCCCTATGCCGCCGGTTACCACGGCTACGTTGGGTTTACCGCCGTCGAAGTGGCGTGGTCGGATAGCGAAGACGGCCGCGGCCCGGATTTGTCCGGGACAAGCGTCGTAACTGAACAGCCGCAGTGGCCTGGCGACCCCCGAAGGTCGGGCAGGTATCAGGCATTTGGTATTAGGTAAATCGATTTAGAATTGGGACATTCTGCCCGGAAGTGGTATTTTGGCTGGCCGCGCTGAAACCCCGCCCCATTCATGCATATCCTGACGTCCCTTACGTTCCTGCTTTTCCTTGCACCCGCGCTTGCCGCCCAGTCCGATCCGGAAACGGTGAACATTCCGGGTACCGAGATCTCCTTTACCCTGGTGCCGCTGCCGGGGGGTACCTTCTCCCCCAGTGGGGAGGAAGCGACCGTTACCCTTTCCCCCTTTGCCATTTCGGCCCACGAGGTGACCCACGACGCCTACCGAATCTTTCAGGAACGGGAAAACGACACGCCCCTGGCCGCCGCCGAGGGCTGGGACGCCGACGCTGTGAGCCGCCCGTCCCCACCCTATCTTGACTTCACCTACGGCATGGGCACCCGCGGGGGGTACCCCGAGGTCAACATCACGCAGCAGGCCGCCCTGCGGTACTGCGAGTGGCTCTACGAAAAGACCGGCCGCTTCTTCCGCCTGCCCACCGAGGCCGAGTGGGAATACGCCTGCCTGGCTGGTGAGGAACCCGACCCCGCCGACCTCCAAGACCTCGCCTGGCTCTACGAAAACGGCGAAGAGACCTACCATAAGACGGGGGAAAAAGCCCCGAATGCCTGGGGCCTCTACGACATGATCGGCAACGTCAGCGAGTGGACGCTTGACGAGTACTACGACGATTACACCGCCCGCCTCGGCGACGGACAGGACCCCTGGATGCGCCCCGACGGAAAACATTCCCGCACTGTCAAGGGCGGCTCCTTCGACACCTACACCGAGGAGGCCGGCTGTACCACCCGGGAAAAATCCAGCCCCCGCTGGCAGGCCCGCGACCCGCAGATTCCCAAAAGCAAGTGGTGGAACGTGGACAGCCCCTTCCTGGGCTTCCGGCTCGTCTCGCCCGAAAAACAACCCTCGGAAGAGGAAGTCGAGGCCTTCTTCGCAGAAGCTATCGTTGATTAGTGACTAACCCGCACTGCATTCCCGCAACCGAGCGAAGCGAGCATCCCCCGCAGGACTACAGAACTACAGAACTACAGAACTACAGAACTACAGAACTAAAAGACTACCATTTCCCCCCCCCCACGAGCACAGCGAGCAAAGCCGCCAATTTCAAATGGTAAATGGTAAATTGTAAATCGTACTTCCATCCACTTACCAAAACCCAAAAAAAATAACTCCCGATCATGCCATTAGATAGAAGATCCTTCCTGCAGAAGACCACTGCCCTCGCCGGCGGCTTGGCCATTTCCTCCCAGCTGCGCGCCAACGCGCACATCGACGGAGCCGACGTAATCCGCATCGGCCTCATCGGCTGCGGCGGGCGTGGTACGGGAGCCGCCACCCAGGCGCTTTCCACCGAACAGAACGTAAAGCTCGTCGCCATGGCCGACGCCTTCCGCGACCGCCTCGACCAGGCCTACAACGGCATCAAGGGGCAGCTGGCCGATAACGAACTGGACGCGGACCGTCTCGACGTACCCGAAGAGCATAAGTTCGTGGGCTTCGATGCCTACCAGCAGGTGATCCCACTGGTCGACGTGGTGCTTATCGCCACGCCCCCGGGCTTCCGGCCGATCCACTTCGAGGCGGCCGTGGATGCCAATAAGCAGGTCTTCATGGAAAAACCCGTGGCCGTAGATGGCCCGGGCGTGCGCCGCGTACTTAAGGCCGCCGAAAAAGCCAAGGAGAAAAAGCTCAACGTCGTGGTCGGCCTGCAGCGCCACTACGAGAAGCTCTACACCGACGGCTGGATCGACATGCTGCAGAACGGCGCGATCGGTGACATCACCACCAGCTACGTCTACTGGAACAGCGGCGGCGTGTGGGTACGGCCGCGCGAAGAGCAACAGACCGAGATGGAGTACCAAATGCGCAACTGGTACTACTTCAACTGGCTCTGCGGCGACCACATCAACGAACAGCACATCCATAACCTCGACGTAGGCAACTGGGTGAAGCAGGACTACCCCGCCACGGCCAGCGGCTTCGGCGGCCGCCACATGCGCAACGGCAAGGAGCACGGCGAGATCTTCGACCACCACGCCGTTGAGTATGTCTACGCCGACGGTAGCCGCATGATCAGCCAGTGCCGCCACTGGCCCGGATGCGCCAACAAGGTGACCGAGGAGTTCCAGGGTACCAACGGATCGGCCCCCGCCCCCGGCAAACTGATGACCAAGTCGGGCTACGTACTGCTCGACCACAACGCCCGCCGCGACCCCAACCCCTACCAGGCGGAGCACGACATGCTCTTCAAGGCTATTGCCGACGGCGAGTACAAGTTCGCCGACGCGGAAAACGGCGCCAAAAGCACCCTCACCGCCCTCATGGGCCGCATGGCTACCTACTCCGGCCAGGTCGTGAGCTGGGAGGAGGCGATGAATTCCGACCTCGACCTCTCCCCCGCCACCTACGCCTTCGACGCGCCGCCGCCGATCCTGCCCCTGCCCAGCGGCTACTACCCCGTACCGGTACCCGGTGAAACCAAGGTGATGTAGGGCCCCGCACTTCGGGGACGAGTAAACCGACTACACAATCGTGAGAATTACGCTGGTGGCCCTGCTCCTGGTGTGCGCACCGTTCCTGGTCGCCCAGCACCGCGTCACGGTCGAGCGGGCGGCCATGGGTACGCCGTGGGCGATGACCGTCTACGCCCTCGATACGGCAGCCGCCCGGCGTGCGATCGATTCGGCCTACGCCCGCGTGGAGCAGATCGAGCAGTCGATGAGCGACTACCGGGCCGACAGCGAGATCAACCGCCTGGCGCGCCTGCCCCCCCGCCGCTTTTATCCGGTGAGTGCCGACCTGTACCGGGTGCTGCGCTTCTCCCGCACCCTCGCGCGTCGCAGCCGGGGTGCCTTTGACCCTACGGTAGGGCCACTGACCAAAGTCTGGCGGCGCGCTTTCCGGCAGCAACGCTTCCCCGGAAAGGAAACCGTTCGGGCGGCACGGGCGCGGGTGCAATGGCAGTGCCTGCGGCTGGGCCGCGGTGACCGGGTTTGGCTGGGCCGGGATAGTATGCAACTCGACCTGGGAGGCGTAGCCAAGGGGTACGCCCTGGATGCTGCCGCGGCCGTCCTGGTGGAAGCCGGACTGCCCCGCTTCCTGATCGACGGCGGCGGTGACCTCCTGCTCGGGGATCCGCCCCCGCAACGGGCCGGCTGGCGGATCAGGGTACCCGCCGGCCCGGTGGATACTTCACGGGTAGCCGTAGCTACCTCCGGGTCGCGGTTCCGGTACCTGGAGCACGACGGCCAGCGGTACAGCCACCTCATCGATCCACGGACGGGCTACGGACTCACCGATCCGCGGGAAGTAACGGTCGTGGCCCCTACCGCGATGGTGGCCGATGCACTGGCGTCGGCGGCCAGCGTGATCGGGGAGGGGAAGAAGAGGCGCGTGGCGGCCCTTTTTCGATCCGCCAGGGTATATTGGTTTCTGCCCGAACGATAATTTCGGGTAACCCGCCCCACCTAACCGTCTGCCTATTGAATTCAACGCGGCCCAGCGCGACATAAATGACGCCTTTCTCGGGGGCGCGCCCGGTGTGCTGGCTTCCGGGATCGTTTGGCTGGTGGCGGGCCTGCTGGCGTACTGGACCATCCCCACTACCAGCCTGCTTGCTTTCTTTTTCGGGGGCATGCTGATCCATCCTGCCGGAGTTGCTCTCTGCCGCCTCGGTGGGCGCAGCGGGAAGGCGGATGCCGAAAATCCCCTGACGGGCCTGGCGATAGAATCGACGGTCCTGCTCTTCGTGGGACTCTTTCTGGCCTGGCTCGTCTTTCAGCTCCGGGAACCGTGGTTCTACCCCACCATGCTGCTCGTCATCGGAACGCGCTACCTCCTTTTCCGGAGTATGTACGGAAACCGCACGTATTGGGCGCTCGGCGGTGTACTGATCGCCCTAGGAGTCGTGTGCCTAGTGACCGGCGTGCCGCTGTACGTATCCGCGCTGCTGGGTGGGGGTACGGAAGTACTATTTGCGGGCTACCTCTACCGGAGGCAGTCCAGCCGGTAACGGTTCCCGACGGTATCGCGGTGCTTCCCGAGTAGCGCTGGAAAGCGAAAATTCGCTAAAAAGGCAACTCCGCCTTTCTTCCCTCGTTATTAGGGAGTAACTTCACAGCGAATTTTCGCTAACCATATTCAATCCCACCGCTTATGTCCGCCACGCTCACCCGTGAGAACGTCCTGAAAGGAGGAGAATTCCTCATTGCCGACGCCGATTACCAGACCACCTTCGTTCCCGAGGAGTTCAACGAGGAGCAGCAGATGGTACGGCAGATGGTGCAGGACTTCATCGATCAGGAGATCAAGCCCAATCTGGACAAGATCGAGAAGCAGGAAGACAACATCGCCCCCCGCCTGCTCGAGAAGATGGCCGAATTGGGCTTGCTCGGCAGTCACATGCCGGAGCAGTTCGGCGGCATGGAAATGGATACCAACTCCAACACCCTGATCTGTGAGGTCATGGGGGGCAGTTCGGGATCCTTCACCGTATCCTATGCGGCACACACGGGCATCGGCATGTTGCCGATCCTGTACTTCGGCACGGAGGAGCAGAAAGAGAAATACCTGCCCCGCCTGATCAACGGCGAGCTCAAGGCCGCCTACTGCCTGACCGAACCGGGCTCCGGGTCGGACGCCATGGGTGCCAAAACGACCGCAAGGCTGGACGGTGACGCCTACGTCCTGAACGGTCAGAAGATGTGGATCTCCAACGCCGGCTTTGCGGACGTATTCATCGTATTCGCGCAGGTAGACGGCGACAAGTTTACGGGCTTCATCGTGCCCCGCAACCTGGAGGGGCTTACCCTCGGCGCGGAAGAGGACAAGCTCGGCATAAAGGGCAGCTCTACCCGACAGGTGTTCTTCGAGAACGTACGCGTACCGAAGGGCAACAGCCTCGGAGAGATTGGCAAGGGCCACCTGATCGCCTTCAACGTCCTGAACGTCGGTCGCTTCAAACTGCATGCCCTCAGCGTGGGCGGCGCCAAGCGCGCCTTGGAAGTGGGCATCCGGTACGCCAACGAGCGCGTACAGTTCGGACAGCCCATTGCCAACTTCGGGGCCATGAAGTACAAGATCGGCGAAGCGGCCATCCGCATCTTCGCCGGCGAGAGCGCCCTGTACCGGGTCAGTCAGCAGATCCAGGACATGAACAAGCAGCTCATGGCGGAGGGCAAGACCTTCAGCCAGGCCAAGCTGCTGAGCGCGGAGGAGTACGCGATCGAGTGTGCCCTGCTCAAGTTCCTTGGCTCCGAAACGCTCGACTATACCGTAGACGAGGTCGTGCAGATCCACGGCGGCATGGGGTACAGTGAAGAAACCCTGGCACCGCGCATGTACCGCGACAGCCGCATCAACCGCATCTACGAGGGTACCAACGAAATCAACCGGCTACTGAGCGTCGACATGCTGCTGCGCCGCGCCATGAAGGGTGCCCTGGACATCGTGGGTCCCGCCTGGAACGTGCAGAAGGAACTGAGCGGCATGCCCAGCCTGGAACGGCCGACGGGAGACTACGGCGAGGAGATCAAGGCCGTAGCTGACTTCAAGAAACTCATCCTCATGGTCGCCGGTGCCGCCGCTAAGCAGCAGATGGAGGGCAAGCTCAACCTGAAGAGCGAGCAGGAGATCGTGATGAACGTCGCCGACATGCTTGGTGAGTTGCTCCAGGCCGAAAGCACGCTGCTGCGCGTGCGCAAGCTGCGGGAAGCCGGCACCGGCCAGCACCCGCAGGACATCTACGACGCCATCCTGCGCACCTACCTGCACGACGTCACGGCCCGCATGGCCAAAAACGCGACCGATGCCGTGGCCAGCTTCGTAGAGGGCGACCTGCTGCGGACCTTCACCATGGGCATCAAGCGCTTTACGAAGTATCCCCCGCAGAACGTGAAGAAGCTGCGCCGGATGGTGGCGGACTTGCTGATCGACGGTGACGCTTACAATCTTTAGAGACACAAGCTTGCTGCGCTCGCTATGCGGTAGACGCGCTGCGCGCTGTGTTAGTGAAAAACTCGCTCCGCTCGTTTTTTGGTAGAGCGCTTCGTTCGCGGGAGACACGCCCAAACAACGAGACCCGATTTGCTTCTGCAAATCGGGTCTCCTTGTTTGGGCTCTACTGGCCGCGAGCGAAGCGAGCAGCTCTCTACCGCGCGAAGCGCTCTATTCCAGGTCAAAGGCCGTCTACCGCACAGGAACGTAGCGACCGTGCCTCTAATCCTAGATCTTAACCACTTCCGCCTGGATCGGGTAATCGGCCAAAATGCGGTTCGTGAAAGCCATGTGCCCCCGGGGGACGGCCAGGTACAGCTTACCGTGCTTATAGGCGGCCAGGCTGCTGAGGAGGCGCCACTTGGTGACGAGTTCGCGTTCGTCGTCGGTCTTGAGGCCGAGTTCGAAATAGCTTTTGCGGCCGTTGACCTCACCGGTGACATCGGGAATGAAGTATTCTTCGGTGTCTTTGCTGCGTCGGATCTTGGCGGGGGTTTCGTAGCCTTCCGCGTTGGCCTTGATGTTGTCAAAGCCCTTTTTGGTGACGATCTTATCGAGCAGGGTCTGGATCAACTCAGCGTCTTTCTGCTGAGCGTCGGTGAGGATTCCATTTTCCATTGTAGGTAGGGAAGTTTAACTAGATTGTGTGGATAGCGAATATGCGCAAAAATCGCGAGAGCTACGGTTACGTACCACCGTTTCGGGGCGACCGCCGTTTCTCGGATGCTTTATGTAGAACGCTTTGAGCGGTCCCGGGGTTGTCCCTACACATAATTCAGCCATCCGCGTTACTTTACCACTCACCTAGCTTAAAATCGAATTTCCATGACTACCGACCAGCGCCCGTGGCTCGCCCATTATCCCGCCGGCATCCCCGCGAACGTCGATACCGACGCCTACCCCACCCTCGTAGCGATGCTGCGAGCCAAGATGAAGGAGTTCGGGAAAAAACCTGCCTTCTCCTCCATGGGCCGTGATATGAGCTTCCGCGAACTGGACGAACTCGGCGACGCCTTCGGCGCCTATCTCCACTACCGCGGGTTACAACCCGGAGACAAGGTGGCCGTCATGATGCCCAACCTGCTGCAGTACCCGGTGGCCCTGCACGGCATCCTCAAGGCGGGGCTCGTCATCGTAAACACCAACCCGCTCTATACCCCGCCGGAAATGAAGCACCAGTTCAACGACAGTGGGGCCAAGGCCGTCGTGATCGCGGAGAACTTCGCCAGCAACCTGCAGCAGATCATCAAGGAAACCCAGATTACCACCGTGATCACCACCAGTATCGGCGAAATGCTGGGCTGGATGAAGGGCGGGCTCACCAACTTCGTAGTACGCAACGTCAAGAACATGGTGCCGAAGTACGACCTGCCCGGCGCCGTCACTTTCCAGACCGCCCTCGACGAAGGTAAAAAGCACCAGCTCCCCACCTTCAACGGCCAGCCCGACGACACCATCGCCCTGCAGTACACCGGCGGCACCACCGGCGTATCGAAGGGGGCCATGCTCACCAATGCCAACCTGGTCGCCAACGCCCAGCAGATGTACGCCTGGCTCACCCAGAAACTGGAAGTCGGCAGCGACGGCCGCATGCTGTGCCCCCTGCCCCTCTACCACATCTTCGCCTTTACGGTTAATGCCGTAGCGGGCTTCGGCCTCGGTATGTGCAACGTGCTCATCACGAACCCCCGCGACCTGAGCACCGTAGTTAAGGCATTCAAGGACAACCGCATCGAAGCCATGACGGGGGTCAACACCCTCTTCAACGCCCTGCTCAACGACGCGGACTTTCAAAAACTTGACTTCCGCCACATGAAGCTCACCGGCGGCGGCGGTATGGCCGTCCAGCGCGTGGTAGCCGAGAAGTGGCAAAAGATCACCGGCACCCCCCTGAGCGAGGGCTACGGACTGACGGAAACGAGCCCCGTCGCCACCATGAATCCCTTTAACGACAAGATGCGGATCGGCACGATCGGATTACCCATACCCAATACGGCGGTCCGCATCTGGCACGAGGAGGAAAACCGGGTGGCTACCTCCGAAGAGCGGGGAGAGATCCAGATCAAGGGGCCTCAGGTGATGAAGGGCTACTACAACCGGCCGGCCGACACCGCCGCGGTCCTTGCCGACGGCTGGCTGAGTACCGGCGACATCGGCATGATGTCGGAGGATGGCTTCTTCCGCATCGTGGACCGGAAGAAAGACATGATCCTGGTCTCCGGTTTCAACGTCTACCCCAACGAGGTAGAAGACGTAGCGGCCGCCCACCCCAAGGTACTCGAGTGCGCCGCCGTGGGCATCCCCAGCGAACGCTCCGGCGAGGTAGTAAAACTGTACGTCGTCAAACGGGACAAATCGCTGACCAAGGACGAGCTGGTCGCCTACTGCCGCGAACACCTTACCGGCTACAAGATCCCCAAGGAGGTAGAATTCCGCGACGATCTGCCCAAAAGCAACGTGGGCAAGATCCTGCGGCGGGAACTGCGGGAAGCCTGATCGCCACGTCCTACCCAGACAAAGCACCGCAGTGGATTGGAAAAGTACCCTGCTTTACCTTGCCGCCGCCGCGCTGCTTGTCGAAACCGTTAGCCTGATCGCGCCCCTAACGGAGCGCTCCCTGGAGCGGGAGTGGGAATCGTACACCTGGATTACGACGGCCGACTCGCTCAACACGACAGTTGAGTCGCTCCGGTTTCAGAACGGCGTGGGCCTGGTCAACGGATACCTGGCCTTCCCGCTGTGTAGGGTCTGCGTCGACCACCGGGAATGCTACAGCCGCTGCATAGACGACGTGATCGCCGTGGGAAACCGACTAGTCAAGCGGGGAGATACCATCTTGCTGTACGCATCTCCGGCCGTCCCCCGCGCCGATACCTTTTTCGCCCAACCCTACTTTTCGCGGTGAGCCGCCGCCCACCGTCCCGTATTTTCTCACTCCCCCACGATGGACCCGTCCAACTTCAGAAAATTCCTGCGCGGAGCCGATCCGGTGGCGATCGCCCGTGGCCTGCTCGGTGCGGAGATCGTGACCCAGATCGACGGCACGGAAACCGGCGGCCGCATCACCGAGACCGAAGCCTACTGGGCGCCCGACGACCGTGCCAGCCACGCCTACGGGCACCGCCGCACGCCGCGAACGGAGCCCTTCTACGCCGACGCCGGTACCAGCTACGTATACCTGTGCTACGGGATCCACGAACTGTTCAACGTGATCACCGGACCCCGGGAGACGCCCCACGCCGTCCTGATCCGGGCGGTCGAGCCCACGCGGGGCCTCCCCGCCATGCTGGCCCGCCGTCATATGGAAATCTTAAGGCCGAAACTAAGCGCGGGACCCGGCGTTGTGACCAAAGCCCTGGGGATATCGCGGGCCCACAATGCCCTTGACCTGCTCGATCCGACCGGGGAGGTGTGCCTGCTGCCACCGAACGAACGCGTGCCGGAGGCGGAAATCGCGGCCACTCCCCGCATCGGGATCGACGGAGCCGGACCCGACTGGGCCGCCCGCCCGTGGCGCTTCTACCGACGGGGCACCCGCTTCGTGAGTCGACTTAACGCTTTTTCATGAACCAACGGATTGCCAACTTTCCCCTGCACCTGCGCACCGCCGCCCTGCTGCTCTTCCTGGCGCTGGCGGGCGGGCTGACCGCCCAGCCGAGCGAGTACTTCTTCTACGATAATACCTACGTAGACAACATCAAGACCGTACGGCTGCACATTGCCGGCTTCCCCCACTCCTACCCCGTCATCGACCTCAACGGCGGGGCCCGGCTCCAGCTTACCTTCGACGACCTGGCCCCGGAAGTGCACCGCTACGCCTATATGTTCATTCACTGTAACCGCGACTGGCGGCCGTCCAACCTCGGCCAGCTGGAGTACAACAGCGGCTACGCCAACGACTACCTGGAAGACTACGACTTCAGCCTGCGGACGCTGATGCAGTACACCCACTATAATCTCACCTTCCCCAACCGCAACATGCGCCTGGAGAAGAGCGGGAACTACCTCCTCGTGGTGTACGACACCCAGGACAACGACCGCCCCATCATTACCCGGCGCTTTTTGGTGTCCGAAAACCTGGTAGGAGTGACTGCCCAGGTGACCCGCCCCTCGGTGGTCGACAAGATCCAAACCCACCAGGAGGTCAGGCTCACCGCCAATACCAAGCAGCTGCAGCCGCGCTCGCCGCTGCAGGAGCTGTCGGCCACGGTCCTCCAGAACGGCCGCTGGGACAACGCCGTCACCGACGTGCCCCCGAATCTGCTGGGCCGTGAGAACGTGCAGTTCACTTACCAGGACCGCATCATCTTCCGCGGCGGAAACGAATTCCGCAACCTGGACGTGCGCTCCGTCCAGGCGCCCCGCACGCAGGTGAGCAGCATCACCAACGAAGGAACCTTCTACGCCATGCTGCTCGCCCCGGAGGAATCGCGGGCCAACAGCGTCTACCTGCAGTACTTCGACCTGAACGGGGACTTCGTCAACTTCCGTACGGACCGGCCGGTGGTCAACCTGGCGGACGAATTTCTCCAGGAGAACTACGAGCGTTTCGGGCTGGACTATACGGGCGAGTATATCGAGGTGACCTTCATCTTTAAAACCCGCAACGGACTGCCCATTGACCGCGATCTCTATCTCTTCGGTTCCTTCTCCGAGTGGCAGACGAAATACGATTACCGCATGGTCTGGAATCCGAGCATCAACGCCTACGTCGGGCGGGTGCTCCTAAAGCAGGGCTTCTACAACTACTACTACGTGACCGACCTAGCCAAGGAGGCTCCGGCCGGCCGTCAATTCGCGCGCCCCGGCGACCGGGTAGGCTACGACGAAACCGAGGACAGTTTCGACGTTACCGAAAACGATTACCTGGGCCTGATTTACTACCGTCCGTTGGGCGGACGCTACGATCGGTTGGTCGGCTCCACGGTGACCAACAGCAACCTGTAGCGGCGGCCGGTCTAGGAGTTTCGGCCGTTGATAGATTAAATTTGGCTCCCCTGCCCGAAACCGTAGTTTTGCTGACCGATAAAATCAGTAGCATGCGGTTCAAAGCTCACCTCTGGATAGTACTCTTTTTCCCTCTTGGCCTGGCGGCCCAGTCGACGGATACCTGGACCCTGGAGCGGGCGGTTACCTACGCCTGGGAGAATAACCTTCAGGTCCGCCGGTTGGACAATGCCACTTCCCTGGCGCGGCTCAACCTGCGGCAAAGCCGGCTGAGCCGCCTGCCGACGCTTAGCGGCGGTACGGGCTTCAACCTCCAGCTCGGCCGGACCATCGACCCCACCACGAACACCTTCGAGGCCCAGAACATCCTGAGCCAGGGGTACCAGCTGCAGGGGGCCGTGACCCTGTACAACGGCGGGCTCATCCGCAACAACCTGCGGCAGGCCGAACTGGACGTTCAGGCCGCCGAGACCGACGCCGAAGTGACCGCCAACGACATCGGCCTGATGGTCGCCAACAGCTACCTGACCATCCTGCTCACCCGCGAGCAGCTCGCCAATGCGCGGGCCCAGCTGCAGCTCACCACCGACCAGCTCAACAACACCGAGGCACTGATTGAGGCCGGCAGCGTACCCGCCGGGCAGCGCTACGACATCGTAGCCCAGGAAGCCGCTAACCGCCGCACCGTAGTTGAACTGGAAAATCAGGTGCGCCTGGCGTTGCTGGACCTTCAGCTCATGCTGGAGCTGGAGCCCGATTCTTCCTTTACCGTCGCTACGCCCAGCCTGGACCTCGAGGAGGAGGTGCTCTTCAGCGACTACAACCTGCAGGAAGTACTGGCCGCGGCCCGGCAGACGCAACCCACCATCCGCGCCGCCGAGCTGCGCCGGTCCGCCGCGGAAGTGGGGATCGACATCGCCCGGGCGGGAATGCGGCCTTCCCTCCAGCTGTACGCCAACGTCAGTACGAATTACTCCAACCTGGCGCGGGACTTCAACAATCCGGATGCTTCCCAGGTCGAAATCGTCCAGGCCCCTCCGGTTCCGGTGATCATCAACGGCGAGGAGTCAACCCTGTCGACCTTTTCCCAGACGGGGCTGGTGTTTCCGAAGCTGTCCTACTTCGAGCAGCTCGACCAGAACTTCGGCCAGTCGATCGGCCTCAACCTTTCGGTGCCCATCTTCAGCCAGGGCCGCAACCGCATCAACGTGCAGCGGGCCGAGCTGCAACGGATCAACGCGGGCCTCGACATCGCCCAGGCCCAGAACCAACTGCGCTCCGACGTAGAGCGCGCGCTCGGCGACCTGCGGGCCGCCCGCGAAACCTACCGCGCCGCCCAGGTGAGCCTCGAAGCGGCGCAGAACGCCTATGACGTGACCCAGCGGCGCTACGGCGCCGGCGCGGCCAACAGCCTCGACCTGATCACGGCCACCAACCGGCTGGAACAGGCCCGCGTGGAATTCACCCGGACCAAGTACCAGCTCATCTTCAACCGGGAGGTGATTCAGTTTTACCTCGGTGAAGGCCTCTCCCTCCAGTAATTTAACCCCGCAAAACGTTTTTCCATGTCTCGCAAAGCGATACTCTTACTCGTAGCCCTGGTCGCCCTCGTCGTGGTACTTATCATCGTCTTCTCCGGAAGAGAAGAGGAAGGTACCCGGGTATTCGTCCAAGAAGTAACCTCCCGTGATATCCAGGAAATGGTCAGTGCCAGCGGCAAGATCTTCCCGCAAACGGAGGTTAAGATCAGTTCCGACGTTTCGGGCGAGGTCGTGGAGCTCTTCGTCGAAGAGGGCGACAGCGTGGTACCCAACCAGCTCCTCGCCCGGATCGACGCCGACGCCTACCAGTCGCAGGTGGCCCGGGGCGTGGCCGGCGTGAACAGCAGTCGCGCCCAGCTGGCCAACGCCCGCGCTCAGGTCAATACCCAGCAGGCCCAGAAGGAGCAGATCGTGGCCCAGTTGGAGAACGCCCGCGACATCCTGAAGCGCAACCAGCAGCTCTTCGAGGACGAGGTGGTGAGCCAGGCCGAACTGGAGACCAGCCAGTCCAACGTCCGGGCCCTGGAGGCCAACCTCTCCGCCGCCGAAAGCAATATCCGGGCCGCCGAGGAAAGCGCCCGGGCCGCCCAGTACGGCATCGAATCCAGCGAAGCTACCCTCAACGAGCTGCGCACCAGCCTGCGGCGCACGACCATCTACGCGCCCATGGGTGGGGTCGTATCGCTGCTGAACGTCGAGCAGGGCGAGCGGGTGGTAGGTACCATCCAGATGACGGGTACCGAACTGATGCGGATCGCCAACCTCAACGCGATGGAAGTGCGGGTGGAAGTAAGCGAAAACGACGTGCCGACCGTCAACCTCGGCGACAAGGCCGAGATCGAGGTCGACGCCTACCTCAACCGGACCTTCATCGGCACCGTCACCCAGATCGCCAACAGCAGTACAACGGCCGGCTTGGCCGACAACGTCCTCAACAGCGATCAGGTGACCAACTTCGAGGTGCGCATCAGCATCAACCCCGAAAGCTACGCCGACCTGGTCTCCAGCGGCAACGCCTACCCTTTCCGTCCCGGCATGTCGGCCAGCGTCGACATCCTCACCGAGCTGGCCCGCAACGCGGTGACCGTTCCCATCGAATCGGTAGCCACCCGCGAGCCCGAAACGGACAGCACCGCCACCGGTACCGCCGAGTTGCAGGAGGTAGTATTCGTAGTTACCGGCGACAGCGTGCACCAGGTTTCCGTCCGCACGGGATTACAGGACGCACGCTTCATCCAGGTGATCTCGGGCGTGAAGGCCGGGGAACAGGTAGTAGCGGGACCCTACGGCGCCCTGTCGCGCACCCTCTCCTCCGGCGAGAAGGTAACGGTGGTCGAGAAGGATGCTTTCTACCAGGGCGAAGCGGAATAAAAAAATACCCCGCCGCATAGGCGGCGGGGTACCTTAAAATAGAGTCAAAACGAATTACGAACGTGGATCGCAAGCCGATCCGAGCTAATTGTGGTTGTGTAGTAAGTCTCTTTAGATTGAAATGATAGGGGGTCTTATCCTAAGTTAGGCTTTTAGGTGATAACATGCAACCGCCGGGTGATAAAATCCACACCCGCAGAAACTGAGTTGCCGCATGCGGTGCACCGAGGGTGTCTCTTCCCGGTATTCGTAAGCACACCTGTCCCGTGATCGCCGCGAAAGCGAATTCAATCGAAAGCTGGAAGAGGGGGGGGCAGCCGGTGGGCTAGTCGTTGAAGACCTCTACGTCGCGGTTCTTTACAATGAGGTCGGTGAACTTGCCCTTGAAGCGGGTAGCCTTCACGATGTGGTTATCGATCCAGTGGTAGTTGCCGCCGCGGGGCTTGCCCATGAGCATGCCGTGGTACTTGAAGTTGTGGCGGTTGAGCCATTCTTCGGTGATCTCGCGGTGCTCTTCGGTGCGTGACGTGAAGAACGTGATGATGTGCCCGTCCTCGTACCACTTGTTGACGATGCGGAGGGCATCGGGGTACGGCAGGCAGGTGGACATGCGCTCTGGCTCCTCATTCGGGATGTCGTCGCAGACGGTTCCATCGATGTCGATGAGGAAATTCTTAACGCCGGCGGGAAGCACGGGGCTGATGAGTTCGCCTTTTTCGTTGAAGGTAGTTTCCAGGTCTTTTTCGGGGGTAGCCATACGGTTATATTGGAATTCCGGGTCAGTATTGTTAGACAAAGGTACGTTTCCTTAACGCATGGGGTCGGTCGTTTGCTTCATTTGTCCCGTAATTTGGCCCCACCAAATCCAGTTTCATGCCCAACGTCGCACTCGTGACCGGCGCTTCTTCCGGCGTCGGCGAAGCCCTGGCCCCCCTGCTTGCCACCCGCGGGTGGATGGTCTTCGGCCTCAGTCGCCGCGCCGTTTCCCTGCCGGGGGTTACCTCCCTGCAGGCCGACATCGGCGACGCCGCGGCGCTCGACAGGGCCATGACCGAATTACTCGGGATTTCCGACGGCCGACTCGATGCCGTACTCCACTGTGCGGGCGTCGGGGGCGCGGGTGCGGTGGAAAGTATGCCCGCGGAGCGGGCGCGGCGAATCATGGATACCAATTTCTGGGGCAGCTGGAACCTCTGCCAGGCCACCCTGCCCGCCCTGCGCCGCAGCCCGCGCGGTCGCCTGCTGCTGGTGAGCAGCATCGCAGGCCACATGGGCATCCCCTTCCGCTCGGCCTACTGCGCCAGCAAGGCCGCCGTGATCGCCCTGTCGGACAGCCTCCGCCTGGAACTGCGGGGCTCAACGACCCAGGTGGCCTGCGTCAGCCCGGGAGACATTGCCACCAACTCCATCGCCACCCAGTACCGGCAGCCCGCCGCGGAACTCGATGAGCTGTACCGGGAACGGTACCGCCGGGCCGACGACGCCATGGCCGGTAACGTCGAACACGGCATGTCGGCCGCATTTGTAGCGGGAGAGATGGTAAAGATCCTGGACAAAGACGACCTTGGCCCTCACTACGTTATTGGTGCACCGGTGCAGAAGATCAGCACCCTCGCGCAGCGGCTTCTTCCCGGCCGGGCCTGGGAGTGGGTTTTGAGCCGTTACTATGGCTGATCGGGGTTGAACAACCCCTTTACGCAGGCGTTGAAAAAAACTATTATGAGCAATTATTCCCACCTAGCGAATGCCCATCCGGGTTATATCGAACAGCTGTACCGGCAGTACGCCGAATCGCCCGACTCCGTAGACGAGAGCTGGCGGGATTTCTTTTCCGGCTTTGACTATGCCACCGAGACGTCCCCCGAAGGGGGCCTTCCCGCCACCGCCGGCGGTGAGATCGACTGGGATCACGTGCGGAAGGAACTCGGCGTATTCGCGCTCATCAAGGCGTACCGCATGCGCGGGCACGTCGCCTCCAATATCGACCCCATCCAGGAGTTCGAGGATCCCGACGCGGGGCTCGCCCTGGCGGATTTCGAACTGGGCGAGGAGGACCTGGACAAGGTGTTCAAGGCCGCCCACCAGTTCTTCATGCCCGAAGGCAGCACTCTACGGCAGATCGTCGCCAACCTTAACCGGATCTACCTCGGCAGCATCGGCTTCGAAACCGACCACATTTTCCATCGCGAAAAGCGGCGGTGGCTGCGCGAGCGCATCGAAAAGCACCACCCCGAAGAGGCCTACGGCCTGCAACTGGAGGATAAGCGCCACATCCTGGATACGCTTAACGACGCGGTTGGCTTCGAAGACTTCCTGAAGACCAAATACCCCGCCCAGAAACGGTTTGGCCTCGAAGGCGGCGAGGCGGCCATCGTTGCGCTCGATACCATCATCGACGAGGCGGCCCGCGACGGCGTTGACGAGGTCGTCATCGGTATGGCCCACCGCGGGCGGCTGAACGTGCTGGCCAACATCATGGGTAAGAGTTACGAAAGCATCTTCCAGGAGTTCGAGGGCGTCATTCCCGACGACATCAAGGGCGACGGCGACGTCAAGTACCACATGGGCTATAGCTCCCTGATCGACACCCGCCCGGGCAAGCCCGTGAACGTAAAGCTGGCCCCCAACCCCAGCCACCTCGAGGCCGTAGGCCCCGTCGTGGAAGGGTTTGCGCGTGCCAAGGCCGACGTGCTTTACGGCAACGACTACGACAAAATCGTCCCCATTCTGGTACACGGCGACGCCGCTATCGCCGGTCAGGGAGTAGTCTTCGAAACCGCCCAGATGAGCGGCCTGGACGCCTACACCACCGGGGGCACCATCCACCTCATCATCAACAACCAGATCGGCTTTACCACCGATTACGAGGACGCCCGCACGAGCATCTACGCCAGTGGTGTTGCCACCGTGATCGAGGCGCCCGTCTTCCACGTCAACGGCGACGACCCCGAGGCGGTGTATTACGTGGCCAAGCTGGCTATGGAGTACCGCAATCACTTCAATTCGGACGTCTTCATCGACATGCTCTGCTACCGGAAGAACGGTCACAACGAAGGCGACGACCCCGGCTACACCCAGCCCGGTATGTATGAGCGGGTAAAGCGCCACCCGGACGTGCGTCAGGTATACACCGACCGCCTGGTCAAGCGCAAGGACGTGCAGGCCAAGATGGCGAAGGAGCTGGCCAAAAAGTTTAAGTCGCAGTTGCAGGATCTCCACGCCAAGGTGAAGAACAGCGACCTGCCCTACACCCACCAGCCCCCCGAAAAGGCCTGGAGCGCGCTTAATCGCGATCACTGGAAGTACGATTTCTTCTCCGAGTCACCGGAAACCGGCGTACCGCTCGAGCAGATGCAGGCGATCCTCAACCACGTCACCACCCTGCCGGAAGGCTTCGACCCCGTCAACAAGGTCAACCGGCTATACAATAACTACGAACAATCGGTCAGCAGCGACCAGCTGGACTGGGCACTTGGCGAACTCAGCGCCTACGCCACCCTCCTTATGGAAGGCCACGACGTACGTATGTCCGGCCAGGACGTACGCCGCGGCACCTTCAGCCACCGGCACGCGGTCCTCAAGAGCCAGGACGGCGAAAGCGTGTACAATCGCCTGGATGGTCTCAGTGAAGACCAGGGCAAGATGCGGATCTACAACTCGCTCCTCTCGGAATACGCGGTGCTCGGCTTCGAATACGGCTACAGCACGGCCAGCCCCGAGAACCTGGTGATCTGGGAAGCCCAGTTCGGCGACTTCGCCAATGGTGCGATGACCGTTTTCGACCAGTTCATCAGCAGCGGAGAGAGCAAGTGGGGCCGGATGTCCGGCCTGACGGTCTTCCTGCCCCACGGCTACGAGGGCCAGGGACCCGAGCACAGCAGTGCCCGACTGGAAAGGTTCCTGCAGCTCTGCGCCGAGTTCAACATGGTCGTCGCGAACGTCACCCTGCCCGCCAACCTCTTCCACCTGCTGCGTCGCCAGCTTACTTGGAACTTCCGCAAGCCCCTTATTCTGATGTCGCCCAAATCGGGACTGCGTCACGAGATGGCCGTTAGCTCGATCAACGATTTCGGACCGGGAACGCGCTTCCAGGAAGTAATCGACGACCCCACCGTGGAAGATGCCAAGAAGGTGAAGCGCCTGCTCCTCTGTTCGGGTAAGGTCTACTTCGACCTCGCCAAGCACAAGAGCACGGAAGAGCGGGAGGATGTCGCCGTCGTACGGCTAGAGCAGCTGTTCCCGCTTCCCCTTCGCCAGTTGAAGGATCTCGCGCAGAAGTATCCGGAGGCCGAATGGATCTGGGTTCAGGAAGAAAGCCGCAACGCCGGTGGATGGTCGTACATCTGCGACCAGTTCCTGTACAACACCGCGCTTGGCTTCGATACCCGCCTGCGCTACGTGGGCCGGCCGGCCACGGCTTCCCCGGCAACCGGTTACAAACCGGTGCACGTGCGGGAGCAGAAGCGCCTGGTCGAGGAAGCCTTCGGCACTAAGTCCTGATAGAAGCGCGGGCGGGGGTCAGTTTCCTTCCGCCCCCACTTCGTCGGTTTCGGTTTCGGGTTCCCGGCAGATGAGGGGCAGGATCGCGTCGTACCAGTCGATGAGGGCGATTTCTTTGGCCAGGCTCAGGTCCTCACAGGCTCCGGCGAGCAGGTTGTTATCGAGGCGGGTCTGTCCCCGAAGTATGCGGAACCGCCCGTCCCGGGGGAAAAGGTCCACGGCTTCGTCCATCTTGCCCAACCCCGCTTCCAGGCTCGTACTGTCGGCCGTAAGTAGTTGGGCCTCCTGCATCAGCGCCAGGGCCCGGTTGTAGTCTTCGATGAGGTAGGCGCACCCCGGGTCGGTCGGAGCAAAGGTGACGCTCACGTCGTACGCGCTGGCTACCTTGCGGCCCTGGTACTCCGCGGCCACCCATTTGCCGTAGGATCCGGTGGCCACGTCAATCGCCTTCGAAGTAAAGTCCAGACCGAGGTCGTTGTAGTCGGTGATATCGTTTACCTCCACCAGTCCGTTAGGCTTGATGATGAGCTGCATGTCGAGCTGCCCGGTAGCACAGCTGTCCTGCGGAATATTGGGATAGGTGAGGTGCTGATCGAAATAGGTCGAAACGTCGCCGTCCGCCCCCACGAAGGACACTCCCTTGGTGAGCTCCGTATAAACGGTATCCCGACCGATCAGGACATAGGGCTTGGGCTCCTCCAGGCGGAACCGCAGCGGCAGTACCACACGGTAGCGGACGGGCTTCCCGTCCTTGATTGCCGGCCGCCAAAGCACTTCCCGGGCCATGCCGACCACGCTACGCAGTGCGGAGAGGCCTATTCCCCCGCCGGGGTCACGCAGGACCTCGGGCCGGTTAATCATCCCGTTTCGCTCCACAATGAAGGCGACAACGGCCGTACCGCTGATTCCCTGCTCCCGCGCCTCGGCCGGGTACAGCGCCCGTTGGTAGACGTATTCCAGCAGGTACTGTTGCGCGCACTGTGATTTGGCCGCCGCGGTCGTATCGTACCGTTCGCAGGGACTCGGAAAGCGCGCCGCCTCGTCGGCGAAGGTATAAATGGTCGTGTCTCCGAGGGCAACGGCGGTCGTGTCCTGTCCGCAGACCACCAGGGGGAGGAAAAAGAGCAGGGCGAATAAAGACTTCATGGCAAAGGTTAGAGCGTAGGCGGGCCGTCCGACGGGACGACGGCCAGGGCGTTGAAGTTGAGGTTGGGAGCCAGCGAGCTCACCTGGTACTGCAAACGCTTCGAAACCACCAGCCGGTCGTAGGGTGAATACAGGAAGATCATCGGCTGGTTGTCGTAAACGATTTCTTGGAAGCGCCGGTACAGCGGCACGCGCTCGGCGCCATCGGTGGTCAGAGCGATACGATCGATCAGGCTGTCCGCTTCGAAATTCTGGAAGTTGCCCCGGTTGCTGCCGGCCGGTGGAATGGAAGTGGACGACCAGAGCTGGGAAAAATCGTCCGGGGTCGGCTCGAAACCCTGCCCGTAGAACGACGCCACGTATTCGCCCCCGTTCAACCGGTTCATGACCTTGTGAGGGTCCTGCAGGACCACACGAATGTCGAAACCGACCTTTTTAGCTCCCTGGGCGGTTACGATAGAGACCGCTTCACTCGTGGGCGTCGGAAAAGAGAGCAGGTCAAACCGCAGGTCACGTCGTTCACCATCGATGACCTTCTCCAGCACGTTGTCGCCGTCCGTGTCCTCCCATCCGGCCTTGCGCAGCAGTTCGCGGGCCTTGGCAAGATCATAGGGAATTGGCGGCAACTCCCGGTTGTAGTACTCCTTGGTGGGTAAGACGGGGCCGATCACGCGTTCGGCTAGGTTGGGAAGCAGGTTCGAGAGAATTTTGTCGACGTTTACGCTGTGGGCTAACGCGCGACGGGTCAGGCTATCGGCCAGGAGCGGGTCGTCCTGGTTGAGCAAAATATTGAAGTACTTGAAACTGGGTACGGTGATGAAGTCATACCGTTGCTGTAGGAATTCCTCCTTCCGAAGATCCTTAAACTGCTCGACGGGCATGTCCACCACCACGTCCGCGAGGTTGCTGCGCAGGGCATTTGCCGTAGCCGTATTGTCGGTTATGATGAGGAAAGTCAGGACCTCGGGGATTGCCATCAACCAGGGCTCGGATCTGCCGGAAGCCCAGTAATCGGGCCGGCGTTCCAGGCGGACCTTACTGCCCGACTCCCATCCCGTAAGCCGGTAGGGGCCGCTACCTACGATGCGGTCGGGATCCGTACTCGTGCGGCGATCGTTGAACCGATCGGCAAAGCGCAGCAGGGGTTTGCTCTCTTTCTCCAGACGCTTGGCCGTAGCGGAATCGGTCAGTTCGCTCAGGGACACCGACCGGAGGTCTCCCGCAGGATCATACGCGTATTCCGGATAAATGTACAAGTCACCGATCGCCTCTGCGGCAAGCAGGTAGGGCTCCTTGGTGAGTACCCGAAAGCACCCGCTTTCCTCCTCGGGCACGATGTCGCTGATCATACTGTAGTAGGAACGGTAGGGCCCGGCATTCACCCGCAGGTTCAGCATCGCCTTCAGACTGAAGATTACGTCCGAGACGCGCACCGGTTCGTTGTTCGGCCAGCGGGCAGCGGTGTCCAGGTGGTAGCGGTAGGACAAGCCCCCGGTCGGTAAGGTATCCACTTCCGGCAGGGAGGCCAGGCAGGGGCGGAGCTCGAAAGTTTCCGGATCCTTTGCGTTCAGTGTCTGAAAAATCTGCTGCGACACGTACCGCGACAGGCTGTGCGTCGACAGGATAGGATTCAGCCCCGGCGGATCGGCCTTCAGCACGATACGAATCTCATTCTCGGAGGGAAGCCGCTCACCGTCGTTTTCCTGAGAATCGGACCTGGTACAACCAAGCATAGCGCTTAGCACGGCTGTCCATATCAGGTAACTAAATCTCATACAGAAGGTGACTGTCGCGAGGCGATATATTTAATGCGAAGGTACCCAATTTACGGCGTACCCCCACCGGATGCCCAGAGAATCAATAAATTAATGTGGTAACGTAGATGGCAGACAAATTGGGGGACGTAAGCAACTATGTCTCCCGCAACGCTTCAACCGGGAGCGGTCAATACGCAAATACGATTACTTTGCTTGTCCCGGGCGGCTGCAGCGATCGTACGGTAGGTCCGGTGAATTCCAGGACGGTTATCGTGTACCGGAATCCTACCCAGCGGGGCGTAATCGCACGTCGCATCAGGTATCCTAGCCGTAGGCGAGGAACAGGATGACCCCGAGCATAAACAGAATGGCAGCGGGGGGGTATGAGTTAGTGGTGTGGTTGTGCATGAGACGGAAGACTTACTGGGCTAACGTGCCGCAACTGGCTGAAATTGTGAAGGTGAGGTTCTGACCGTACGCACCCGGGCCCGCACATGGTCCGGCGGGTACATCGTCGACCAATACTAACAAAATACGCGCGAGCTACCTAGCTCACGCCTGTTTTTATAACCACTTTTGCTCTCCCGATCACTTTTTGGCAACGATTCCGGCAATATTGTAGCTCGAGCGCAGCGCCTCGGCGGCCTGCTGGGCCTCGGTGACGGTACCGTAATTTCCACTGTACACCCGATTGATGACCTGCCCGTCCTCCCGGGTTACGCTACGGTAATAGACGTCCGTGAGGCCTTGCTCCTTGAGCTCTCCTACGCGGCGCAGGGCATATGACTCGTTGGTGTAGGCAGCAAGTTGAATGGCGTAGGCACCCTGTTCGGCGGGGGCCGCGGCGGTCGTTACTTCTTCAACGCCCCGTGCCTGCTGGGCACCCGAAACGGTAGGGGCCGGAGGAGTGACGGCGTACCGGTTGTAGGTTTCCGGAGCGGGCGCGTTGGTCTTTTCGGCGGGCACTACCTCGCGGGTGATCACCGCGGGACGCGGCGAGGCGGCGGTGGAAGTACCGGCAGTCGGCTTGGGCGGGGCTATGACCCCCTTTGGCTCAGCGGGCTCGGGAAAGTTACCGGCGTAGGTGGCGGGGGCGGGTACGGCATCTCCTTCAGGGGGAAGGGGATTCCAGTTGCTGAAGCCGGTGCGTTCCAGGCTTACGGAGGACCGGTCGGAAATACCCAGCTTTTCGGCCGCTACCTGGCTGAGCGTAATCAGGCAGTCCGTGCATTCCTTGCCTTTATCGGTGACGCGTACCACCACGCTGCGGCCGTTTTCGGTGTTGGTTACCCGCAGTAGGGTTCCCAGAGGAAGACCGGAATGACTGCTCGTCATCGCGTCGGCACTGTAGGTTTCCCCGTAGGCGGTGGTGGAACCGTCGGCCTCCGGAGCATACACGCCAGCCAGCCCGTCCTGCTTGTCCTGGTCGGCGGGGGCATCGAGCTGGACCTCTTTCGGGTGGGCCGTGGGCCGCGGAGCCTTGTTCCACTCGAAGCTTTGGGCCTGAAGACCGGCGACGGAGAACGGCAAAAGAAAACTGATGGAGAGTAGGCGTTTCATGATAAGCGGCAAGATTACGGTTTGTGGACTGGTGTATATAGAACGCGCAAACCTGTTAAAAAGCTGTGGGACGGGGTAACGTCCGCTGCTAGCGATTCATTACGGCCTGGTGAAAATTATCCCCTCCAGGCACACGAGTATAACGGATAAGCCGCTAAAATGCTCACGCGGGCGCAGTTTCCCGGCAACTTTAACGGTTCCTTTAGTCGCCTTGCGTCTGCCATTTACGTACCTCCCGCCAGGCGTAGCCTTCATCTTCCCACCGCAATAATTCGGTAACCCCCGCCCCCTTGTAGTTCAGGAACCACGTCTCCACGATCCGTTTGGCGGCGTCGTTGCCCAGGGAGAAATCGAGGAAATTCTCTACCTGCAGTGTCCGGGCCGCCGGATCCGCCGGTACGGCAATGATCTTGGTGTCGATCTCGCCGCGGTCGCGCAGCATGAGGGTGGCGATGGGCAGGGCCCGCAGCGTGGTACCGGTGGGCAGGGCTTCCCCGATAACGAGTACGTCCAGGGGGTCCCCGTCCCCGCCCCTACCCTCGTCCATCAGGGTGGAGGGCACGAAACCGTAGTTGCCGGGATAGGGAAGAAAATTGACGATCCGGGTGGCACCGTCCGCCAGCGTATCGTTCAGGTAGCCGGCTCCCGGGTGGTACTCGATTTTGTGGTTGGTGCCCGCGGGTATTTCGACGACCACGTTCAGGGCGTCGCCGTCCGTACTGGGCAGCAGGTAGGGATCGGCCGTGGCGGAGGCGGCGGCCGGCGAGGCGGCTTCCGGTCCGTCGGGGGCACAGGCGAAAAGCAGCATCACGATAAAAACGGGCAGCGGGCGCATGCGGGCTTAGTTAAGTCCGGGGAACTTCGGAGGTGCAAAAGTAACGAGCCTAGGGCTCAAAGTACCCCAGCGTGCCGCCCACCCACGTTTTTCCCTTGTTGTAGCGCACGCCGATCATTTCCCCCTTGGAAAGCCGCACAAGATTATTGACCAGTACCGGCCGCTCCCGGTCCGGGGGCCAGAGGTACATCATCCGCAGTTCCACCCGCGCGGGCTCGTCGGGGGTCTCCACGATCGGCACGTATTCCACCTTTCGTTGCAGGATGAAGTGCTCCGGCCGCTCGATCGCGTCCAGCGTCGCGGGGGTGGGGTGCAGGTCCACGCCCTGCCCCGCGAAGCTGTACAGCGGCTTCAGCACGTAGGCCGATAGGTCGGCGGGGTACGCTTCCAGGTCGGACAGAAAGTGGGTCTTGGGTACGTAGGGGCTGTCGATGAAGGGCAGGCTGTACTTACTAATGAGGAAGAACCAGTTGGGGTGACCGGCCCACTCCACGTCCACCTGCTCGATCAGGTTGAACTTGCGCTGAAGATCGGTGCGCGCCTTCAGTTCGTCAAAGATGACCCGATTGAAGATGCGCTTCACCGGCGTGCGCTCTCCGTCGCGGTCGTAGTAGAGTTTGTCCCCCTCCAGGTCCACTTCACTGATGCATACCTCCCGGATACCCAGCTCGGCGCAGGCGACCACGAAGTCGATGCGGGTGGTCTGCCCCTTGGGGTCCACCTCCAGCAGAATGACGTGTTCCGGTGCGTGCCCCGCCAGGATCGTCTCCCGCAGCAGCTGCATGTACTCCTCGTAGGTCGACCCGTCGAAGCGGGCCGAAAAGCCCTCCGGAATAGTAAAGAACTTGCGAAAGCTACGGTCCAGCAGCCCCTGGAAGTAGTACAATGAGGGAAAGCCCTGTACCTCCACCAGCTGGGGTACGATCTCCCCGGATTCCACGCGGCACACGCCGAAGTCGAGCTGCATGAACAGCGGGCGCTCGTCCTGCCCGGGGACCCGCTCCCCCGGGGGGATGGCCGCCGCCGCACGTTCGGCGTAGCCCGGGTCGGTCACCACGTCCAGCACGTCCTTGCACGCGCGGAAGACGTGCTCGCGGAACGCGCGCGGGAAAAAGACGGGGGTCTCCCCGACGTGGAATTTGGGGTCGTGTCCGTACTGCCCCCCGAGCCACGCGAGCATGGCTTGGTAGGTCTCGTTGGTAAAGGTGTCGTTGTAGCGGCGGCGTATGGCAGGTATCATCGGTAAGCGTAACCGTACGCCGCGGCACATGTTTGTCCGCTATTCCTTCGGGGCGACGACCGCCACCGGATCGGCGTGGTCGACGGTTCCTACCCCACCGTCGTGGTCCAGGTCCTGGTGAAAGATCCGCTCCATCAGGGCGAAAAGCTCGGGGTGCTTGCTGGCGAAAGCGCCGGGGCGGTTGAAGAAGTATTCGGCGGTGACGGCCAGGAACTCGGCCTTATTCGTGAGGGCGTAGTCGTCGATGTCCGAGTTGCCCTGCTGGATGGCCGCCATCTCGGAGCGGATCATTTCCATCCAGGGAATGAGGTACTGCTTATCGAGGAAGTAATCCGGAATGCCGTCGGTATTGCCGTCGGCCTTGTCCAGCAGGTGGGTGAACTCGTGGATGCCGGTATTGTTGCGGCCGTGGTTCTCGAAGCCGGTGCGCAGGGCGTGCTGCGAGAGCAGCAACTTGCCGTTCATGTAGCCCCCGCCGACCATCCCGGCGATCGTGCGGTCGCCGCCCTCGGTAGCGAAGGTTTCTTTATTGAAGGTGTTGGGGTAAAGCAGTACCTCCCGGAGCTTGGGGTACTGGTTCCAGTCGTCAAACCCGAAGGTGGGGATGATACCGCTGGCCGCGACCAGCACGCGGTCGAGCTCGGTTACCTCGGTGTCTATGCCGGTGATCTCCACCCGCTGGAAGAAGTAGCGCATCCGGTCCTGAAACCGCTTCTTCTCCTTGCGGTCGAGGGTCTTGTAGTAGGTCACTTTCTTGCGCAGGATTCGCCGCCACGTCTTGCGGAACTCGGGCAGGGCCCCCAACGGCTCATCGCGGAAGATGTAGTACAGCAGACCGCCGGCTAGGGCTAACACGAGCAGGGCGACGATGACAGCGGATTGATCCATATATACAGGTGACTTTTGGGGCGGGAACGCGGGTGCGATGTAACTGACTACATGTTGTGTGTTCCGGCAAATGTTCGACCCGGCAAACTCCGCGGACGCGCACCGGACGGAACCCGTACCGTACTTTGCGGCATGAAGGTACTCGACCGTTTTCTTCGCTACGTACGGGTGGATACCCAGTCCGACCCCCACTCCCCTACCCAACCCAGCACGAGCAAGCAACTGGACCTCGGCCGGATGCTCGCCGAAGAATTGCGTGAGCTTGGCCTGCCGGACGCCGCCCTCGACGCGCAAGGTTACGTCTACGCCACCGTGCCCGCCACCCCCGGCCAGGAGGACCTTCCGGTCATTTGCTTCTGCGCGCACATGGATACCAGCCCCGACGCCAGCGGCACCGGCGTCAAGCCCATCGTACACGAAAATTACCAGGGCCAGGACCTCGTGCTGCCGGACGACCCCAAGGTGGTCCTGCGCGCCGCCGATCTGCCGGGACTGCGCGGCAACATCGGTCACGCCATCGTGACCGCCAGCGGCACTACCCTGCTCGGCGCCGACAACAAGTGCGGCCTCGCCGCCATCGTAGCCGCGGTGGAGCACCTGCTGGCCCACCCCGAGATTCCCCACGGGCGGCTGCGTATCCTCTTTACGCCCGACGAGGAGATCGGCCGCGGCGTCAACGCCGTCGATATGAAAAAGCTGGCCGCCGATTTCGGCTACACCATCGACGGGGAGGCGCGCGGCAGCCTGGAAGACGAGACCTTTAGCGCCGACGGCGCCACCGTGACCATCGCGGGCGTCAGTGCCCACCCGGGCTTCGCGAAGGGCAAGCTGGAGAACGCCGTGAAGATCGCCGCCGAGATCGTGGCCGCCCTGCCCCGCGGGGGCCTCAGCCCGGAGACGACCGAGGACCGCGAGGGCTTCCTCCACCCCGTTGAGATCACCGGAAAGGCCGAGAGCGCCCGCATCGACTTCATCGTTCGAGACTTCGATACCGCCCAACTCGCCGACCACGTCGGAATACTGGACGCGATCCTGGACGAGGTCCGCCAGCGGTACCCCAACAGCTTCATCCACCTGGAAACGAACGAGCAGTACCGCAACATGAAGGAGGTGCTGGACGACCATCCTCGCGTCACCCGACTGGCCGAGGAGGCCATCCGTTCCGTCGGGTTGGAATTGCGCCGCGCCCACATCCGCGGGGGTACCGACGGCTCCCGCCTCAGTTTCATGGGGCTGCCCTGCCCGAACCTGTTCGCCGGGGAGCACAACTTCCATTCCCGCTACGAGTGGGCCAGCGTATACGAGATGCAGAAGGCCGCCGAAGTGATCGTGGCCATCAGCCGGCTTAACACCGAGCTGTCGTGAGCGCGATCTGGCACACCACCCCCACCCTGGAAGTCATGAACGCGATGGGGGAAGGCACCCTGGGCGAGGCCCTCGGCATGCGGTTCGTGGACTTCGGCGACGACTACCTGGTAGCGGAGATGCCGGTAGACCACCGGACGGTACAGCCGTTCCGCCTGCTCCACGGCGGAGCCTCCGTTGCCCTGGCCGAAACCCTGGGCAGCGTAGCCGGCTTCCTGGCACTCGCTGAACCCGAAGACTACCTCGTCGTAGGCGTGGACATCAACGCCACCCACCTCCGCAGCGCCCGGGAAGGAGAT
Source organism: Lewinella sp. IMCC34183 (assembly GCF_003390915.1). Lineage (GTDB taxonomy): Bacteria > Bacteroidota > Bacteroidia > Chitinophagales > Saprospiraceae > Neolewinella. Next base: position 178,260 of record NZ_QMEM01000003.1, read on the forward strand.
ACCGTGCGGGGTACCGTGCGGCCGGTGCGCATCGGGCGTACGGTACAAACCTGGCAGATCGACATTGCCGACGGGCGCGGTCGCGCGGTGTGCAGCTCGCGTCTAACCTGTCAGGTGATAAAAAGACGGTAAAAAAACCGAAAAAGATTAGCCCCGGGTAAATGCGTAGATAATTGGGTTTACGCAGGCTTTCGCGTGGGAAGTGCCGCAAGACACTAAATCTGCCAGCACATATTAGGATTGTAAACCTGAGCCCGGTGTGTACGTTGCATCCATAGCACCTGCGTGCCCGCCCAACGCTTTGACGGTCAGGCAGTATGACTATAATTTCGCAGCACAAAGACACCTTCTTATGATTACCTCCAACTACGTCAAATCGAAAAAGCAGTATAAGGTCTCCTTCGAGCTGTCCCCGGAGCGGGTCGGCAAGGATCGCGACGTCCGCGTACTAGGTTCCTTCAACGACTGGAGCTGGGAAGACGGCCTTAAACTCAAGTCCGGCAAGCAGGGCTACACCGGCGCTACCCAACTGCCCGCCGGGCACTACCAGTTCCGCTACCTGGTCGACAAGCAGGAGTGGCACAACGACGATCACGCCGAAGCCTACACCGACAGCGGTCACGGTACCACCAACTGCTGCTTCTCCCTGGAGCAAGTAGAGGAAAAGGCCGCGCCCAAGAAAGCCGCCGCCAAGAAGCCCGCCGCTAAAAAATCCGTTGCCAAGGCAACGGCGGACACCATCGAGTCCGCTACCTCCGCTCCCGCCACCAAGCCGGTCGTGACCCCGGAGAAAAAGGCCGCGGCCAAGAAGCCCGCCACCAAAAAGCCGGCTGCCAAGAAAACCGCCACCCGCAAGGCCGCCGCCAAGAGCAAGGGTGACGACCTGAAGAAGATCGAAGGCATCGGCCCGAAGATCGCCGGCCTGCTCAACGAGGCCGGCATCAATACCTACTCCGACCTCGCGAAGGCCAAGGAAAAGCAACTCGCCGACGTGCTGCAGAAAGCCGGGGCCCGCTTCCGCCTCGCCAAGCACGACACCTGGCAGGAGCAAGCCAAACTGGCCGCCGACGGCAAGGTAGACGAGCTCAAAAAACTGCAGGACCAGCTCAAGGGCGGCCGCAAGTAAGCCCGGACCTCCACATCCGACGTACATCAACCCTGAATCCGGGTCGCCTGTGGGTGGCCCGGATTTTTGTATTGGCCCCACATCGGATGTCCCCGACATCCGATGTGGGGCCCGGGTCGGAAGTTGGCGGGTAGCAAGAACTACGGTATGGAATTAACATCCCATGCCTTTTCCCGTTACCACAACTCATTCCAACCTTAAAATCCATGCCGTCCGTGCCATCATCCGTTACTGCCTATTCCCGTTTCACCGACTACGACATCAATCTTTTTCGCGCCGGCAAGAACTTCCGCATCTACGATAAGCTGGGAAGCCACGTCATCGAGGTGGACGGCAAGAAGGGGACCTACTTCGCCGTCTGGGCCCCGAGCGCCAAGGCGGTCAGCGTGATCGGTGATTTCAATTCCTGGGACCGCACCCAGCACCCGCTTAATCCCCGCTGGGACAGCAGCGGTATCTACGAGGGCTTCATCGAGGGCGTCGAAAGCGGTGCCATCTATAAGTACGCCATCGAAGCACAGAGCGGTGACTGGCTGGAAAAGGGCGACCCCTACGCCCGCCTGTGGGAGACCCCCCCGAAGACCGCCAGCATCGTATGGGATACCTTCTACGAGTGGGAGGATGAGGACTGGATGAAAAACCGCTACCAGCATAACGCCATCGACCGCCCCTACTCGGTCTACGAGGTGCACCTCGGCAGCTGGAAGAAGAACGAAAAGAACGAAAGCCTCAGCTACCGCGAGCTGGCCACCGACCTCGTGGAGTACCTGCAGAAGATGAACTACACCCACGTGGAGTTCCTGCCGGTGATGGAGCACCCCTACTTCCCCAGCTGGGGCTACCAGATCACAGGCTACTTCGCCCCCTCCAGCCGCTTCGGCGGTCCGCAGGACTTCATGTACCTCGTGGATAAGCTGCACGCGGCCGGCATCGGCATCATCCTCGACTGGGTTCCCAGCCACTTCCCCAACGACGCCCACGGCCTGGCACAGTTCGACGGCACCCACCTCTACGACCACGCCGACCCACGCAAGGGCTTCCACCCCGACTGGAAGAGTGCCATCTTCAACTACGGACGCAATGAGGTACGCTCCTTCCTGATCTCGAACGCGCTCTTCTGGCTCGACCGCTACCACATCGACGGACTGCGCGTAGACGCCGTAGCCTCGATGCTGTACCTCGACTACAGCCGCAAACAGGGCGAATGGATCCCCAACCAGTACGGCGGCAACGAGAACCTCGAGGCCATCGACTTCATCCGGGAATTCAACGAGATGGTCTACCGGGAATACCCCGACACCATGACCATCGCCGAGGAAAGCACCGCCTTCAGCGGCGTGAGCCGCCCCACCTACGTAGGGGGCCTCGGTTTCGGCCAGAAGTGGATGATGGGCTGGATGCACGATACCCTGGGCTACTTCAAGAACGACCCCGTGCACCGGAGCTACCACCACGGCGAGCTTACCTTCTCGCTGGTGTACGCCTTCAGCGAAAACTTCATGCTGCCGCTGAGCCACGATGAGGTGGTACACGGCAAGGGACCCATCATCGACCGGATGCCCGGCGACGAGTGGCAGCGCTTCGCCAATATGCGCCTGCTTTACGGATACATGATGACCCACCCGGGCAGCAAGCTCAACTTCATGGGCGGCGAATTCGGACAGAGTACCGAATGGAGCATCGAACGGGGCATCGACTGGAGCCTGACCCAGTACAAGCCGCACGCCACGCTGCAGGAGTACGTCGCGAAACTGAACGATATTTACCGAAACACCACCGCCCTCTACGAGTATGCCTACGATTCGCAGGGATTCGAGTGGATCGACATCGGCGATCACCAGAACAGCGTACTCAGCTACCTGCGCCGGGGCAAAGACGAGCAGGACGTAATGGTAGTGGTCCACAACTTCACCCCTGCCGTCCGCACGAAATACCGCGTAGGCGTACCCTTCGAAGGCACGTACGAAACGGTGATCAATAGCGACGACGAGAAATTCGGCGGCACCGGCAACTATACCCAGGAGACCGTTGCCTCGGCTCCCCAGGAGTGGAACGGCCGGGCCAATCACATCGAACTTACCCTGCCGCCCCTGGCCACCATGGTATTCCGCCTACGCCAGGAGGGCAAAAAGCAGGAAAAGAAAGCGACCAAGGCATCGGCCGCCAAGCCGAAGGCCAAAGCCGCCAAGAAGAAGTAGGGGTACCGACCTAGAAAAGGATGCAGACCGGGATGGGGGCCGTCGTACTCGTTACGAAGTCCAACATCCCGGTCTTTGTATTTCTACGCAGTGTGGTGATGTTTTTCGACCGCTGGTTGGCCACCAGCAGGAACTGCTCGTCGGGCGAGAGTGCGAAATTGCGGGGCCAGTCGCCGGCAACTGGCTCGTACTCCAAAGGCGTAAGGGCCCCGGAAGCGGCCGAGATGGCGTAGACCACGATGGAGTTGTGGCCGCGGTTGGAGCCGTAGAGGAACTTCCCGTCGCGGCTCACGTGAATATCGGCGCAGAAACTCTCCCCGGTGAAGTCTTCGGGCAGGGTCGACCAGCTATCGACGACGGACAGTTCGCTGCCGGAGCGGCTCACCTGGGTGACCGTGCTGTTAAGCTCGTTGATGACGTAGAGCCACTTGCCGTTGGGGTGAATGCTGAGGTGGCGGGGACCGGCGCCGGGTTCCATGCGCAGGCTGGGCGGGGTGTGGGGGACCAGTTTGCCGTCTTCCTTATCCAGGTTATAGTGCCATACCTCATCGGTGCCGAGGTCAACTGAGAGCATCTCGGTGCCCCCGTTCAGGAAGTAAGAACTGTGGGCATGGGGCGTCTCGCCGCCGCGCGAACGGTGATTGCTGACGTCGAGAGGGGCGGAAAGACTTCCGTCGGCGGTAAGGCGCAGGAGTTCCGCGGTGCCACCGCCGTAGTTGGCGACGCCCACGTAGCCGTCCTGGCTGACGTTGACGTGGCAGGGTCCGCCGCCACCGCTGGGCTGACTGTTGAGGTACTCCAGGGAATCGCCCTCTACGCTAAATGCCGCTACACTACCGGTCTCCGTTTCCTCGACGGCGACCAGTACGCTGCGGTCGGGATTGTAGGCCAGAAAGCTGGGGCTGTTGATCTCGGCCACGCGGCCACGGCTGTCGAGGGTGCCGTCGGACCGCAGGGCGTAGCGATAGATACCGGGCGCGTGAACGCCGTCGTCATTGTAGGTGCCCAGCAGAAAGGTGGTCTCATCGGCCCCCTGCTGGGCCGTGGTACTTGGCGTGGAGCAGGCAAGGAACAGGATGGACAGGAGAGCAAGGTAGTAGCGCATGCAGGAAAGGTACATCGGATGTGGGGGACATCGGATGTGCTCTACATCCGATGTACCTTACCCGCCGACCCGCACGCCGAAGAAGCCCGTCCGCCCCGGCGCCGGCTGGTAGTAGCGGCCGCCGAACTGCGGATTGAGGTCGTTGCCGAAACTCATCGTCTCATCCAGCAGGTTGCTGCCGCCAACGAAGAGGTCGACGGTCGTACGCCCCCACGCACCCCGCCACCCGGCCCGGGCCCGTACTAGGTGATAGGCCTCGCCGTAGACGGTATTAGGGTCGTTGAGGGGGATGGCGTCGGTATAATTCTCGGTGACGGTGGCGTACCAGCCCGCGCCCGACCGCAGGGTCGCCTCCAGGTTCACGACGTGGGGGGCGGTACCCGGCAGCCGGTTGCCGGAGTAGTCCTCTCCGTCGCGATCGTACCGGTCGTACGCGAAGTCGTGCCAGGTATAACTACCGTAAACTTCCAGCCAGGAGGCCGGCTGGTAGGTGACCGCCAGTTCCGCGCCCCGCTGGTCGGTACTGCCGGCGTTGCGGAAAAGTTGGGTACCGCGGGCGTCGGAGTAGGTGCTGATGGCGTTGTTGAGCCGCAGGTAGAACAGGGCCAGCTCGTAGCTGAGCGCGCCGCGGCTGCCCTTCGTGCCCACCTCGTAGTTGACGCCGCGCTCCGGGGCCAGGCCCGTATTTAGGCTGCCCTCGTTGGTGCGGAATTCGTCGAGCGTAGGCGGACTGAAGCCGCTGCTCACGCTCGCGTACACGCTGTAGCCGCCGAAGTCGCGCAGGATAGAGGCCCGTGGAGCCAGTACCGTGGCGATATTGCTGCGGGTGGTGGCCGGGGCGGCAGCCGCGTCGTAGGTCCGGTCCACGTAGTAGCTCAGCCCGCTCAGGCTGGCGCCGGCCGCGAACCGCCACGCCCCCAGATCCCACGTGGCTTGTCCGAAGAGCAATTGTTGCCGGCTGGTGATCTCGTCGCTGAAATTCAGCTCGCCGGGCGCCCCGTCTGCGTTACCGAAGTTATTGGCCATGCGGTACTGCAGCTGGGCCTCGGCCCCCACCGACACCTTCAGAACGGATCCGGCCAGGGGCACCGTGTAGTCGAAGGCGGTGCGGCCGCCCGTTCCCAGGTTGGCCTCCCGCTTGTAGTCGAAGTTGAAGGGGTGGTCGAAGTAGAAGCCGGTACCGTACACCGTTGTCTGGTTGCTCCAGCGGCCGCGCGCCCAGTCCTGGGTGATGCCCAGCAGCAGGTTGTCGTAATTGATGCTCGCGTTCGTTGCCACGCTACCGGGCCGCGCCTGCCGCCGGTCGGTCGCGTACTGCTCGGCGTTAAGGCCGCCGGGCAGGTCGTAGCCGAGGCGGCTATAGAGGGCGTGCAGGCTCAGGGTCCGCTCGTGGCCGGCCTTCCAGCGGGTAGACACCTGGGCCGTCTGCCGGCGCAGGGCACTGTGCTCGCGGTAGCCGTCGGTCTGCTGGTGGGCCAGCCGGACCTGGTAGCTGCCGTTGCCGGCCCGCCCCTGCACCTGCGTCCCCGCCCGGAAGAAGCCGTAGGAGCCCCCCTCGGCGTAGCCCTCCCCCACCCCCGCCAGTGTATCGGTCGACAGCAGCAGGGTGCCCGCCGTGCCCGCCCCGTACACGCTGCCCGCCGGACCGCGGATCAGCTCCACCCGGTCGACGTTGGTGACATCGAGGAAATTGAGGTTGGTATCTCCGCCCGGCTCCGTAAAGGGAATACCGTTCCAGTAGATCTTGATGTTGCGTACGCCGAAGGGGCTGCGCAGCGTACTGCCCCGTACGCTGATCCGGTAGCTGCCCGGCGCCCGCTGCTCGAAACGCACTCCCGGCAGGCGGTTCATGGCGGGCAGCAGGTCGCCCGTCGGGATCAGCTCCAAATCGCGGGTACCGAGGGTGCTCACGCTGGCGCCCACCCGGTAGCTCGGTGCCTCGTCGCGGAAGCCGGTCACGGTGGCACCCGGCAGGTTGTAGAGGGTATCGGTCTGGGCCGACAGCGAGGCGGTCAGTAAACAGAAAAGAAGGGTACGGTACATGCGGCAGGGTTACCCAACGGAAATGATCTAACGGGGGAAGTTGTTCCCCAGTCATCCACTCATCCACTCATCCACTCATCCACTCATCCACCCATTCAGTCATCCACTACCCATACAGTCAGCAGCTCGCGCTCCGCGCTCAGGGTTTCTCACAGATGTACACAGATCGCTGCGCTAGCCACAGATTCACACGGATTTTGCCCGCAGGACATTTGGATTTCATATATTATCGATGCACGCTGCGCTTAACTCCATGAAGAATCACCCGAGCGAAGCGAGTGTCCTGCGGGCCCCTTCACTCCTTCACTCCTTCACTCCTTAACCCAATCACTCCTACCCCCGCTCCACCGGGCACGTCATACAGTGGCTGCCGCCGCGCCCCCGGCTAAGCTCGGCGCTGGGCAGGGTGATGATGGTTTTGCGCAGGTCTGCGGGCTTCCAGTCGCCGGCGACCGTTTCGTCGAGCAGCTGCTGGGCGGCCACGATCCGGTAGCCGTGGGCGGCCAGGGCCTCGGCGGTCACCGGATTGCGGTCGTAGGTGAGGGCTACGCCGGGGGCCAGGGCGACGAGGTTGCAGCCGTCGGTCCACTGCTCGCGCTCCTGGAAGGGGCTGCGGCCGTTGCCGGCGGCGATAAACTGGGCCTCCGGGTCGATTTCGGCCAGGATGCATTCCTGCAGGCTGGCGTAGGTGGTGGTATCGCCCTCGGCGCGCCACACTTCCACGCCGGCCTGCCGGCCGCCCTCGGCGATGATGGGCTGGTAGCACACGTAGTCGTGGACGTCGATCTGGGTAAAGATGGTATCCAGGTGCATGAAACTGCGCTCGGCCGGCACGCTCACCCGCACCACGTTCTTCACCACCCGGTCGGCGAAGAGCCGGTCGGCCAGTTTGCGGATGCTGTAGGTATTGGAGCGCTCGCTGTCGCCGATGAGCAGGTAGTCGCGGTTGAGCAGCATCACGTCGCCGCCCTCCATGTACACCTTCTCCCCGAGGCGGCTGGGCGGGAAGGCGTCCACGTCGTTGAGGTTGATTACCCGGTCGCTCTGCCACAGGTCGGCGAACATGGGGTGGGCCACGATGAGCAGGCGGGTGAGGTAGTTTTCGCGGCTCCGCGCCTGTTTGGCGGCCTTGGTGACGAGCACGTGGTCGTTGATCGTCACGGCGATGTCGCGCGTGAAGATGAAATTGGGGATCGGGTCGAAGAGCACGTGCCCATCGTTGGGGTCGAAGCCCGTCACCAGTACGCTGCTCAGGGTATCGGGCGGCAGTGCCGCCAGCTCGGCGGCGTAGCCGGCGGGCAGCTCTTCCCAGTTGACGATCAGCTCGAGCATCTTCCGCGTCACGTCGGGGGCGGCCCCGATGGCCTCGGTCAGTAGGGTACGGATCTCGAGTACGCCGCCGTCGCCCAGTACGGCCCGCAGTACGGCGGTGAAGACATCGTGCTCCTCCTGGAGCCGCGGCAGGTAGACGATATCGTCGAACAGCAGTTCTTCCGCCCGGCGGGGCGTGATGGTCGCGGTGCCGGCGTCGGGGCGGTGGACGATCACGCGGCGGAGGGGGGCAATTTCGGAATGGACTTGGATGGGCATGGGGGCAAAGGTAGGGCGGGGACGCAGGTGCGGGGTAAATCCAAAAAAAAGCTAAAATTCTTGGCTTCTATCTACCAACCACCTGATTTTAGCCGTTAGCGAGGTAACGCCCCCTGACCCCCCGACATAGACTGCATTATGAAACCAATCCTTTTTGGCCTACTCTGCCTGTTGCACCATTCCGCGCTGATGGCCGCGGCCCCCGCCGACCTGCCCTTCACCTGGACCGCCGAGGAAATCACAGACCAGGAGGTCTACATCGAGCGCTACCGGACCATCGCCATGCAGGAAATGGAGCGCACCGGCGTGCCCGCCAGCATCAAGCTGGCGCAGGGCATTCTGGAGAGCGACTCCGGCCGCAGCTACCTGGCCCGCACCGCCAAGAACCACTTCGGGATCAAGTGCGGCAGCAACTGGAACGGCGACAAGGTCTACCGCGAAGACGACGATTACGACGAGCGCGGCCGGCTCACCAAGAGCTGCTTCCGCCAGTACCGCAACGCCGACGCCAGCTACGTGGCCCACTCCGAGTTTCTGCGCGACCCCAAGAAGGCCTTCCGTTACGGGTTCCTCTTCCGCCTCGAGCCCACCGACTACAAGTCCTGGGCCCGCGGCCTCCGCAAGGCCGGCTACGCCACCAACCCCCGCTACCCCGAACTGCTCATGACGCTCATCGAGCGCCACAACCTGCACCAGTACGACGTGCCCGGCGTAATCGACCCCGTCGACATCGAAGTACCCGTCGAGGAGGCGATCACCGGCATCCTCAATACCAACGACGTCAACTACTTCGTCAGCGAGGCGCCCGTCAGCCTGCAGCAGGTGGCCCGCGAAGTGGACCTCAGCGTCCGCCGCCTGCTCAACTACAACGAAGCCCTGGTCAGCGAGAATCAGACCGTGCCCGCCAACGAGCGCATCTACCTCCAGAAGAAGCGCCGCGCCTACCGCGGCGGCGACAAGTACCATACGGTGGCGCCCGGGGAAGACCTCTACGACATCGCCCAGCGCTACGGCGTACGGCTCAGTTCCCTCGCCCGCCGCAACCGGCTCGGGGAGCAGGCCGACCCGGCCACCGGTGAGCAGATCAAGCTGCGCGGCTGGTTCAAGGTGAAGACCCCGCCCCGCCTCGAGCGCGACGGTGGCGGCGATCCCACCGCCCCCTTCACACCGTCTCCTACGCCCTCGCCCACGGGCGACCCCGCCCGCGAGACCGATGACGGCTACCTCGACATGGGTGAGCCCATCTCCCCGAATACCCCGACCCCGCGCCCCGATCCCCGCCCGGTGACCCGCCCCGAGCAGCCGGTGGTCCCGACTCCGCCCGCGGTGCCCGCGACCGACCCCAACCGCCCCGCGGCGGTCTACCACGCGGTAACCGCGGGCGAGACCCTCTACGGCATCAGCCGGCGCTACGGGGTCACGGTCGACGACCTCAAGCGTCTCAATGCACTGAACGGCAATACGATTTCGGTTGGCCAGCAACTGCGGATCCGCTAATTTGGCGGTATGTCACGACCGGTCGTTCTGCTCTTCCTGTGTTTCGTCTGCCTGCCCACCCTCGGCTTCGCCCAGCTTCTCGATGAGGAGGGCGAATACGGCGAGGACTGGGGCGGCTACTTCTTTGGTACACGCGGCGGACTGAGCCTGGGCAGCCAGGATTGGTCGAACATCGAGACGGAGCTGAACCTCGGCTTTCACGGGGATATGTTTCTGGAGACGATCCCGAGTCAGGGGCGCTTCAGCTTCTGGGGCCAGCTGGGGTACCACCAGCGGGGCAGCCGCATCAGCCGCCAGCGGCTATTTACCTTCCAGGGCAACCGCGTCACCCTGCCTGCCGACAATTTCGTCTTCAACAACGCTTCCCTCGCGATCGGCGGCAAGCAGGTGGTCAGCTACCTCGGCCTCGCGGACCTCTACTACCTCATCGGCGTGCGGGCCGAGTACAACCTCAGCACCAACCTCGGCGAATACGATGCCCTGTCGGCCTTCGGGGCGGGAGTGCGCCGGTCCTACCCCTTCGACTCCTACGAATTCATTAACCGCTTCACCTACGGCGCCACGGTGGGCGGCGGTGCCGTGATCCCCCTTTCGGAGAGTATCGGCGGGTTCGTGGAACTCACGGCTCACCCCGACCTGAGCTTCCAGTACAACCAGGGTGCCATTGCCAACGTCATCGATCCGCTTGGCGGCACCAACACCAGCATTGGGGAGCGGGCCATCCGGAACTTTACCGTCGAGCTGTCCGTGGGCCTCCGTTTTCTCCGCAAGTGGCGCTACATCGACTGATATGTCGCTGACTACTTATCTCCGTGGCCTGGGCCAGCTGTTCTTCCCGGCCCTGTGCCTGAGTTGCCGCCGCGCGGTTGGCGGCCACGACCAGCTGCTTTGCGTGGCCTGTGAAGCGGAATTTCCCCCGCGCACCGACCTGTCGCTGCCGGAGAATGAGGTCACCGACCGCCTCGCGGGGCGCCTGCCGCTGACGTTCGGCGGGGCGGCCTATACCTTTCGCGACGGTACCGTATGCCAGCGCCTGATCCACGCCCTCAAGTACCACCACCGCCCCGACGTGGGCCACGCCCTCGGCCACCGGTTCGGCCACCGCCTGGCGGACGTTCCCGCCCTGGCGGACCTGACCGCGCTGGTGCCCGTACCCATCCACCGGCGGCGGCGACACGAGCGCGGCTACAACCAGGCCGAGGCGATCGCCCGCGGCCTTTCCGAAGCGCTCGGCGTTCCGGTACGGCAGCACGCACTCCGGCGGGTGGATTTCCGGGGCTCCCAGACGCGCCGCGGCAAACTCGAACGCCTCGACAACGTGCGCCACTCCTTTAAGCGTAGTCGCGAGGCAGTGGCCGGCGGTCACGTCCTGCTGATCGACGACGTGCTGACCACCGGGGCCACCCTCGATTTTTGCGGACAGGTGCTGCTGGAAGCGCGTCCCGACCTGCGGGTCAGCGTGGCTACGCTGGCGCTCGCGGAGCGCTAAGCGGCCCGGCGACGAGATCGCGCGGGAATACCGTGAAAATCCGCGCGGTTTACATACCTTTGCGCATGGAAGACAACAAAAGCATCCCCGACCGATTCGCCGTCCAGGGCCTCACCTTCGATGACGTGCTGCTCCTGCCGGCCTACTCCGAAGTCCTGCCACGCGAGGTCGACCTTTCCAGCCAGCTCACCCGCGGTCTTCGCCTCAACGCTCCCATCGTTTCCGCCGCCATGGATACCGTCACCGACGGCCGCCTGGCCATCGCCATTGCCCGCCAGGGCGGAATCGGTATCGTTCATAAGAACATGACCATCCAGCAGCAGGCCGAGCAGGTCCGGATGGTCAAGCGATCGGAATCGGGCATGATCGTCGACCCGGTCACGCTGCGGCACAACGCTACCGTCGAGGATGCCAAAAGCCTTATGGCCCGCCACCGTATCGGGGGCATCCCTATCGTCGACGACGATTTCAAGCTGGTGGGTATCCTCACCAACCGCGACCTGCGGTTCGAGACGGCCTCGGCCCGTCCGATCAGCGAGCGAATGACCACCGAAAACCTGATCACCGCCCCCGTCGGCACGAACCTGGAACAGGCCAAGCAGATCCTCCAGGGCTATAAGATCGAGAAGCTGCCGGTGGTCGACGACACCAACAAGCTCGTGGGCCTGATCACCTATAAAGATATACTCAAGGTGCAGAACTACCCGAACGCCTGTAAAGACAGCTACGGGCGGCTCGTCGTCGGCGGGGCCATCGGCGTAACGGCCGATATGCTGGAACGGGTGCAGGCCCTCGTCGACGTGGGCGTCGACGTCATCACCATCGATACGGCCCACGGGCACAGCCGCGGCGTACTGGAGGCGGTACGGCGCACCCGCGACGCCTTCCCCGACCTGCAAATCATCGGCGGCAACGTCGCTACCGGCGCGGCGGCCAAGGCCCTGGCCGAGGCCGGTGCCGACGGCGTGAAGGTAGGCGTGGGACCGGGCTCCATCTGCACCACCCGCATCGTGGCCGGCGTGGGCGTGCCCCAGCTTTCGGCCATCGCCAACGCCGCCGAAGCCCTGAAGGGTACCGGCATACCGGTCATTGGCGACGGCGGCATCCGGTACTCCGGCGATATCGTCAAGGCGCTGGCGGCCGGCGCCTCCACCATCATGGCGGGTAGCCTCTTCGCCGGTGTCGACGAGAGTCCCGGCGAGACGATCCTCTACGACGGCCGCAAGTTCAAGGTGTACCGCGGCATGGGCTCCCTCGGAGCCATGAACAAGGGCAGCAAGGACCGCTACTTCCAGGACGTGGAAGACGACGTCAAGAAGCTGGTACCGGAGGGCATCGAGGGCCGTATCCCCTACAAGGGCAGCCTGGCGGAAGTGGTGAACCAGTACCTGGGCGGCCTCCGGGCCGGCATGGGCTACTGCGGAGCCGCTACCATCGGCGACCTGCAACGGGCGGAGTTCGTACGGATCACGGGGGCCGGCATGTCGGAAAGTCACCCGCACAATATCACGATCACCAAGGAGGCGCCTAACTACAGCCGGCGGTAGTCGGACCAAGTTGGTTTCCGGGAACCAGCGGGATACGACCTGACGATGCTTGTCCGTAGGGCACGGCGGCCGGCACTGCCGAAGGCAGCGTCGTACCTGCGCGAGGGTGAGGCGGAGCGACCGGGAGGCCAAGTCAATACCCAGCGCCCCGCAAGTACGCGGAGGTCAGGGGCACGGCAACTGGCGCCCGCCCCAGGTATCGCCGCCGTTATGCACCGATGCAAAGCGGAGCAGAAGTACGGGCCGGGCGGCGGTCAAGTAAAACAGGTACACCCGCAAATAAAAAAAGGCCCGCCGGATAACCGACGGACCGCTTACATACACTCACCTTATCTTATACGCTTAGTTCATACAAGCTTAGAAACCAGCTTTATATAAGGGTGTTCACGATTGTGAATAATAATTGAATATTTTTCTGTCCCAGCATAGTTTAGCGCGATACAGACACACTATGCCAAGACACCAGGGCTATTGTGAATAAAATTAACGCATTTTGTTAATTGCCACTCCCGGCCGCCTGCTGTACTTTTGCCGTTCAATTCCACTATCCAGATGAAACCCCTCCCCCTCTGCCTGGCAATCGTGCTGGGCCTGCTGGCCGCCGCCGGATGCAACAAGAACGATTGCCTGTCCAGCGACATCAGCATCGAGAACTACGTCCAGGATAGTATCGGCAACTTCACCCAGTACCTCACGGGGCCCGACGACACCACGAGCACCGGCCTGTACTACCGCATCGTCACGCCGGGAGACACGGTGCGCCCCCAGCTCACGGATACGGTAGTGTTCACCTACACCGGGCGTACTACGGGAGATGACATTTTCGGACAGACGGGCGATTCCCCCCTGGCCCTGCCCCTCGCCGGGCTTATCCGCGGTTGGCAATTCGGTCTCCCCCTGATCGGCCAGGGCGGTCGCATCATGCTGTACATTCCTTCCCGCCTGGGCTACGCCTCCAGCCAGGCCGGCGAGGTCTGCCCCGACACCGACCTTATCTTTGACGTCACCCTCCAGGAAGTCCGTTAGTCAGGCCATCAGACAACTCAAACACCACGAAAGCAAGAACGGTACGCGGGTCTTTCCACTTACCCTGCTGTGCCCGGACTGGACCGACCCCCGCAACGTCGGATCGGCCTTCCGGTTGGCGGACGCCGCCGGCCTGCGTGAGCTCGTCCTCGCCGGCACCACCCCGCGACCGCCCCACCCGCGGATCCGCAAAACGGCCCGGGCCACGGAATCCACCGTGCCCTACCGCTACGTCACGGATTCCCTGGCCTACCTGGAGGAAGCCCGCCGCGGCGGAGCCACCATCCTGGCGCTCGAAATCACGGATACCAGTATCCCACTATTTGATTATCCGCTTCCGGCCGGGGAGATCGTACTGGTAACGGGGGCCGAAGCGGCGGGCGTAGCCCCGGAACTGCTGGACCGCTGCGACGCGGCCGTGCACCTGCCGATGTACGGAAAGAACACCTCGATGAACGTAGCGGTGGCCGCGGGGGCGGCGGTGTACCTATTCCTTATGAAGCTCCAGTAGGGACCGTACGTCGCTGTCATGCTCCAGTTCGGGGTGCCAATTGAAGAGCAGGTCGTGGTCCTCGTAGTAATCGTGCAGGGTATCGTGCAGCAGGGCCAGGGCCTGCTTACGGCGACCGCAGAGCATCAGGATCGCCACGCGACCGTAGGACAGGGCGGAATCCTCGAAGGATTCGGCCACGTCGTCGAGCATGGTCAGGGCATCGGCTTCCCGGCCCGTCTCGACCAGAAACAGCGCGTAGGAAACGTAGGCGTCACTGAACTGCTCGTCGAGCTCGATGGCCTTCAGGAAAGCCTGCTCGGCCTCCAGGGGGGCGTTGGTCGCCGAGCTGCAGAGGGCAAGGCCCAGCCAGCAGTCAGCGGTGTGGTTGGGTAGCTCGACGGCGCGCCCGTAGTAGTAGGCGGCCAGGCCCCATTTTTCTTCGGCTACGCTGCATTCGGCGATGTACTGGTAGATATCGTACATCTCGGGATCGAGCTCCAGGGCACGGAAGTAGGCCTTTTTGGCGGGGCCCAGTTCGTCCAGCATCTGGTAGCTGCGCCCGATGCGCATACAGGTTTCGTAACTCTCCTCCGCCTCGTCCGCCTCGAAGTAGGCATTGTAGGCCCGCAGGGCCGGCTCGTACATCTCGAGGTCGAAGAGCTTATCGGCGTACTCGAGGTCGTAGTTGCTGCGGACCTCATTGAGGGAGCGGGCGTTGGCGAAGGCATCGAGTGCCTCCAGGTCGTCGCCACCATCGTCGTACCACAGGCCGAGGTAGAACCAGGTCAGGTCATTGAAGGGGTCCGCGTCGGTCTGCCGGCGCAGCAGCTCACCGATCTCGCGGCGAAAGCCGGAAAGCTCGGGCGCATTGAGCAGCTCGTCGTAGGCGGGTTCCTGGTAGGGGTCGAGACGGATGGCCTCGCTGAGGGCCGCGAAGCTTTCCCGGAAGCGGTTCTCCTGCATGCAGAGGAGCCCGTCGAAGAAGGCTAGCAGGCTTAGTTTTTCGTCCTCGTCGACCACATTGTACAGCTGATCCAGGGCCGCGCGGGCGGCTTCGTGGTGCTCGAAGTGGACGAATACCTCGAGGCGCAGCATCATGACCTCCTCGTCGTTGGGGGCGTAAATATTCAGTTGCTCAAGGGTGGAAAGGGCCTCTTCCTCCTCCAGATTGATCTTGTGGATCAGGGCCTTCCATTTGTAGAAATCGGGGGTGTAGTGGTGCTGGCTGATGGCTAGATCGGCTACCTCGAGCGTCTGCTCGTAATCGTGGTGACCGAAATAGTGCGACAGCAACTCCTCGAACTCCTCTTCCGCCAAAAATACGGTTTCCCCGCTTTGAGCCCCTTTTTCGTACCTGGCCACGAGGGCCATCAGCGCCTTCTCGCGCTGGTCGTTGCTCTTTCTATTCATACCGTGCATCCGCCCCCGGCTTAGTCACCTGGGCCATTGGCTGGGGATCGTGGTAAAAGTACGGTTTTCGGGCCATAAAGTTTCATCCGCTCCCCGGCTTAACGTGCCGGTAGCGCGGCCGCGCGCGAGCCCCGGGCAAACCTTACCTTGTGCACTTTACGTTTAGGATAACACCCCGCACGATACCAAACTTTTCGGCGTGCCGTTCCGGGAACCGGTACCCCGCCGCTCAAGCCAAATCACTATGCTACGCCTCCTTTTCCTCCTGTTGCTTCCCCTCCTGCCCGCCGCCGCCGCCGCCCAGGCCCTTTACAACGTACGCGTGGGCACCTTCCAGGACGTAAAGGCCGACGATTTCACCGAACTGCGTGAGCTCGGCTTCGTGTACGGGCAGGCACGCGACGGCCAGCTCACCGACGTCTACCTCGGCAACTACAGCAGCCGCGAGCGGGCCGACGCCGTCACCGATGAATTGAAGGAGAAAGGCTTCCGCAACGCCGCGCCCTTCGCGGTGCCGGTTGGCGATACCGGCGAGGCGGCCTTCATCCAGATCGCCCTGCGCGGCCGGAACCGCAACCTCGACTGGACGGCACTCGAGCGCGCCGGCAGCCTGTTCGTCGACGCGGCCGACGGCGTCACCAAGGTCGTCACCGGCCCCTACGCCACCACCGAAGCCGCCAACGCCGCCCTGCCCGCCGTCCGCGGTCTCGGGTACACCGATGCCTTCGTCCGGACCATCCCCAAAGGCTCCCTGATCCCGGCCGGCACCTTCGAAACGGGGATCAAAAAGCCGCTGATCCCGATTTCTCTCGATAAGGTACCTCCCCCCGCACCCGCGCCCCCGCCCGCCCCTTCCCCCGCGCCCGCTCGCGCGGACTCTGCGACCGCTCCCGCCCCACCACCTCCGCCGACCACGCGCCCCGCCCCGACACCCCCCGCAGAGCCCCTGGGTGAGGAGGCCGTGGCCGCCGCCGAATCACGCCCCGCCCCGCTGCGGGCCGCCGCTCCCAACCTGCCGGAGATCGACGGGCGTACCAAACGGCACTCCGCCGCCGAGCTGCAGCGCGTCCTTAAGGAAAAAGGGTACTACACCGGCAGCATCGACGGCTACTACGGCCCCGGCACCCAGGCCGCCTACGACCGCGCCTGGCGGGATATGTCCGAATTGAAAAAATACCAGCTCCTGGCCGACGCCCGCCCCGTGGGAGGCTCCGTACTCGCCTGGCCCGGCGTCCGCCTCGCCACTACCATCTCCGACGACCTGGCCGCCGGCACGGGCAATGCCGACCGGGCGCGGACGCTCGCCAACGCGCGGCCCGCCCTGCTGGCCGCCACCGCTCCCCTGCCCGCGGCGGCCGCTACCCAGGCCCGCGACTGGGAAAACACCGTCTGGGAAAGCCTAGGTGCCTGGGCCACCGAAGACCCCCTGCACGCGCGCATCCTCAGCGCCTTCCGGGTCGCTTACTATCAGTCCCAGGTCCGCCTGGAGGCCATGTACCAGGACCGTGGGCTCGCCCCCATAGCGGCCCGTGACCTGGCCACGGCCGCCCTGCAGAATCTCCTGGCCGCCGACCTCGAACGTTTCCGGTAAGTTACTCTTCCTCCATGGCCAGCTGCCGGCCCTCGTGGGCGGCGCGGCCCTCGATGATAAGCCCGTACAGCAGGTCCTTCAGGGCGGTGATACCTTCACCGGTGACGGCCGATACGTAGAGATGCGTCAGGTCGGTGGGGATCTCGTGGGCCCGCAGCCGCTTCAGTTCCTCGTCTACCATATCGGCGCGCGTCAGGGCCAGTACCCGGGGCTTGTCGAGCAGCTCGGGGTTGTACTGCTGCAGTTCGTTGAGTAGGGTACGGTACTGCCCGCGGATATTGTCGGCGTCGGCCGGGATGCAGAACAGCAGAGTGGCGTTGCGCTCGATGTGCCGCAGGAAGCGGTGTCCCAGCCCGCGGCCCTCGTGGGCACCCTGGATGATACCGGGGATATCCGCCATGGCAAAGGACTTGCCGTCGCGGTACTGCACCATGCCGATGTTGGGCACGATGGTCGTGAACTCGTAGTTGGCGATCTCGGGCTTGGCGGCGGTGACCACCGACAGCAGGGTACTCTTGCCCACGTTGGGCAATCCTACCAGGCCGACGTCGGCCAGCACCTTCAGTTCCAGGATGTACCAGCCCTCGATGCCCTCCTCGCCGGGCTGGGCGTAGTCGGGGCTCTGGTTGGTGCTCGATTTGAAGTGGCTGTTGCCCAGTCCGCCGCGACCGCCTTCGAGCAGGATATACTCCTCCTCGTGGCGGGTGATCTCGAAGAGAAACTCGCCGGTCTCCGCGTCGCGGGCGATGGTTCCCAGGGGCACGTCGAGGATCACGTCTTCCCCGGTAGCCCCGGTGCGGTTGTTTTCGCTGCCCCGCTGACCGTGCTCGGCGCGGATATGCTTCTTGTACTTGAACTGGAGCAGGGTCCACAGATTGCGGTTGCCGCGCAGGATGATGTGGCCGCCACGGCCGCCGTCGCCGCCGTCGGGTCCGCCCTTGGGGATGCCCTTCGCGCGGTAGAAATGCTTCGAACCCGCCCCGCCGTTGCCGGAGGTCAGGTTGATCTTAACGTAGTCTACAAAATTTGCCTTTGCCATACGGATACTGCAACGGTCAGGACGGCCGCGTGTGCGCTAGGCCTCCTGCAGCCGACGGCCGATGATGGCGTCGATGGCCGCGGCGACCTGTTCGGGGGTCTGGGTACCGTCGACGCGGTGCGCCAGGCCTAGGTTTTCGTAAAAATCGAAGACGGGCGAGGTGTAGTTGAGAAAGTTCTCGTAGCGGGTACGGATCACGTCCTCCTTCAGGTCGTCCGCGCGCCCGCTGGTGGCGCCCCGGCCCAGGATACGCTGCACCACCGTATCAGCGTCGACGTCGAGCAGGATGAGCGCGTTGATCTGGCTGTCCTTTTCCCGCATCAGGTCGTTCAGTTCCGCGGCCTGGGGATCGGTACGGGGAAATCCGTCGAAAATGATGCCCGTGACGTCGGGGTGCTCGTCCACGCGCTTGCGCAGCATGGCGATGGTGACTTCGTCGGGGACCAGGTGGCCGGCGTCCATGTAGGCGCGGGCTTCCTTCCCGAGGGGCGTATTGCGGCTAAGCTCCTCGCGGAACATGTCACCCGTACTGATGTGCAGAAAATCGTGCTGCTCCACCAAGATACCGGCCTGTGTCCCCTTGCCAGAGCCCGGGGGGCCAAATAAAATCAGATTGTACATAGTGACGTTGAGGTGGGTGGGCGGCAAATATAGAAAAATTGACCCGGGGGCCAACCGCCGCCTACGCGCGCAGCAGCAGCGCGCGCAGGTTCTCGTACAGCGGATCGTCGGCCGCCAGGACGGAGGCGACGGTGCGCCACTCGGCCCGTTCGATTCCCTCTCCGGTCTCGGGGACGAGGTCGTCCTGGGCCGTCGTCATCCGGAACCAGTAGGTAGGCTTGAGGATGCGGTGTTTTTTGGTGCGGTAGGTGTGGAAGGTGGTGGGCAAGCGTTCGCCGAGGGTGACATCCTCCAGGCCGGTTTCCTCGCGGACCTCGCGGAGGGCGGCGGCGGCGCGGTCCTCGCCGGCGTCGAGCTTGCCCTTGGGCAGGTCCCAGTATCCCCGCCGGAAGATGAACAACTGCTTGCCGTGGCCGGTATGGGTGACGAGGCCGCCGGCGGCCTCCACCCACTTGTAGTGGGACTGGAAGTCGTCCCAGAGGCCGGCGAGGTCATCGGTGAGCAATTCCACGCTGCTTACCTTCTGGCTGCCCTTTTCCAGGGTATCGGCGTAGTTGAGCAGGCTCTTGCGCTTACCGCTGTAGCGGGCGACGAGGTGGGTGTCGGGAGCGGTGTCTCCGTAGGGCCCGGGGGTACCGGCTTCGCGCAGGACCAGCGGCCGGTCGTTGATATAGATTACGTACATTGGCGCGAAATTTACGACGTATGGACACATCCCGGCAAATCGCGCGTAGCCTCCTGGAAGTGGGCGCCGTCAAGCTCCAGCCCAGCGACCCCTTTACCTGGGCAAGCGGGCTGCGCTCCCCCATCTACTGCGACAACCGCGTACTCCTCTCTTTTCCCGCCATCCGCGACCAGGTCGTGGAGGCTCTCGTCGCGGCCGCAGGTGCGGTGGAAACCATCCAGGGGATAGCGGGTGTGGCTACGGCCGGTATCCCCCACGGGGCGCTCCTGGCCGACCGGCTCGACCTGCCCTTCATTTACATCCGCAGCTCGGCCAAGGAACACGGCCGCCGAAACCAGATCGAGGGACGGCTGGAGCCCGGCCTGCGGTACCTGGTGGTGGAGGACCTGATCTCCACCGGCGGCAGCAGCCTCAAGGCGATCGATGCCCTCCGCGCGGCCGGCGGCGAGGCCGCCGGTGCCCTGGCCATTTTTACTTACCAGTTTCCCTCCGCGGAGCGGGCCTTCCACAATGCCGAGGTACCACTGCATACGCTTTCCGACTACGCTACCCTGGTCGAAGAGGCCACGGCCCTGAGACGCATTACCGACTCCGAGGCCGCTACGCTGGCCGACTGGCGCACCGACCCCCGCGCCTGGAGTGAAGCCTACGAACATCCAGAGCGCTGAACGCTCCCACTTTCACACGAACAACACAAATGTCCATTCTAACCAAATCTTCTGAATCCTTTCTTCACCAATATCTAAATAACGCTTCCCCGACCGGCTTTGAAAGCGCCGGGCAGCAACGCTGGATCGAATACGTCCGCCCCTTCGTCGACGAGATCGGCCTCGACACCTACGGCACCGCCTACGGCGTCATCAACCCGGGCCGCGACTACCGCGTGGTCATCGAGGGGCACGCCGACGAGATCAGCTGGTTCGTCAACTATATCACCGACAGCGGTTACCTCTACGTGGTACGTAACGGTGGCAGCGACCACATGATCGCCCCCTCCAAGCGGGTCAACGTACACGGCGACAAGGGAGTAATCCGCGGCGTTTTCGGTTGGCCGGCCATTCATACCCGCCGCGGCGACGACGCCAAGCTGCAGCCCAAGATTGAGAACATCTTCATCGACGTCGGCGCCAAGGACAAGGACGAGGTCCTCGAGATGGGCATCCACGTCGGCAGCGTCATCACTTACCCCGACGAGCTGGAGGTGATGAACGACCGCTACTACTGCGGGCGCGCCCTCGACAACCGCATGGGTGGCTTCTGCATCGCCGAGGTGGCCCGCCTGCTCCGCGAACGCGAGATCGAGCTGCCCTATACCCTCTACATCGTCAACTCGGTACAGGAGGAGGTCGGCCTACGCGGCGCCCAGATGATCACTGACCGCATCAAGCCGCAGGTAGCCATCGTGACCGACGTGACGCACGACACGAACACGCCGATGCTCGACAAGAAGAAGGTCGGCGACGTGAAGACCGGTAAGGGACCCAGCGTGACCACCGCCCCGGCCGTACACAATAAGCTGCTGAACCTCATCATCGACGCGGCCAAGGAGAACGGCATTGACTTCCAGCGGGAGGCCAGCAGCCGTGCCACGGGTACCGATACGGACGCCTTTGCCTATTCCAACGGCGGCGTGGCCTCGGCCCTGATCAGCCTGCCGCTGAAGTACATGCACACCACCGTGGAGATGGCCGCCAAGAGCGACGTCGAGGGTGTCATCGAGTTGATCCTGCAGAGCCTGCTGAAGATCGACGACGGTATGAGCTTTAACTACTTCGAGGTGTAGAACCCCCGCCCATGCGCAATCCCGTACTCAACTGGCTCTTCTACGGCCACGGCTGGATTGCGCTGGCGGCGGCGGCCCTTGCCTGGCAGTCCACCTACCTGGCTACGGGTGACCCCGGGTTGCACGCCGCCCACCTCTTCGTGGGCTGCGCTACCCTGGCCGTCTATACCCTGCACCGGCTGCTCAGCTTCCGGCGGGCGGGCGGGCAGCCCGACGGCCGCCGCTACCGCGTGGTCGCCCTTCACCCCGGCCTGTCGCTGGGCGTGGGCGTGGTCGCCCTGCTGGCCTCGCTCGCACTGGTCTTCACCTTTCCGCTGCGGGCCTTCTGGCCGGTGGTATTCGCCCTGCCCTTCACCTGCTTCTACCTCATCCCGCTGTATCCAGGCGGACCGCGGCTGCGCGACCTGCCCTTCCTCAAGGTGGTGTGGGTAGCACTGGCGTGGACCTTCATGACCGATCTTTTTCCCGCCTTTTCGGTGCACGCCCGACCGGTGGAACCTTTCCTTCGCTTTGCCTTCACGCTTGCCGTGGCCCTGCTCTTCGACCTGCGTGATGTCGGCCTCGACCGGCGACAGGGCGTCCGTACCCTGGCCGGCGCGCATCCGGCCCTCAATCGCGGGCTGGCGCTGGGACTTCTGGTGGCCTGTGCCCTGGTTTCCTTTGCCCGCTACCCCGCCGACGCGGGCGCGGGCCTGGGGGTCGCCTATCTCGCAGCCGTGGGCATCGGGGTGGCGACGACCGCGGACCGGGGAGAAGATTTCTTTGCCGTGGCCGTCAACGGTATGCTCTTCCTCCCGCCGTTGGGGCTGTTGCTGTTCACCTAATCGCGATCCGCCATCCGCGCCATCAGGGCGGCGCCGTAGGCGCTGGCCTGGGGGGTATGCGCGATCTCCACGTGGCGATCGGCGCGGGCCGCCAGCAGCTCTACCCAGCCGCGCGAGCGGGTGAACCCCCCACTGGCGTAGATGACCTCCGACCGGCAAGTGGCCTGCTCTACCTGCTTGAGGATCTCGATAATGTTGTCGGTCACGCCCAACAGTACGGCGCGGGCCAGGTCGGTGGGGGTATGGTCGCCGCGAAGTCCCTCGAAGGCGGCGGTCGCCAGGGCGTCCCAGATGGGGGCCCGCTCGCCGTTCAGGAAGGGCCGGAAGCGTAAGCTCGAATCGGGGGCCGCGGCGGCGGCCTCGATCATGGTACCGATGTCGTCGAAGTGGCCGCGGAGCAGCTCGTAGGTCCACTCCAGTACCTTGCCGCCGTTGTTGGTGGCCCCACCCAGTACGAAGTAATCGTCGTAGAGGAGGTAGTTGAACAGCTGCACGCCGCCCGTATTGCTGTCGCCCCGGTGGGTAGCGCGTACCGCTCCGCTGGTCCCGATGGTTAGTGACACCTTGCCCGGTTCGAGCAGCCCGCTGCCGAGGTTGGCCAGGCAGCCGTCGGAGCCGCCGATACAGAGAGGCAGGTCGCGGGCACCGAGGCGCTCCGCTACCTCCGGACGCCAGTGCAGGCGGCGGCGGGCCGGTACCAGTCCGGGGAGGCGGAGGGGGAGCCGCTGGCCGTCGCCGGCCAGGCGGAGGGCTTCCTCGTCCCAGTCCCGTCGCCGGAGATCGAGCAGGCCGGTGGCACTGGCCAGTTGTTCGTCGAGCAGCGGGCCGTCGGTGGTCCAGCGGTCGACCAGGTACGACTTGATATCCGAGAGGTAGGCAGCCTGCGCGATCCGGTCGGGGTGAAAGCGCGAGAGCCAGCGCAGCTTGACCAGGGGCGACATCGGATGTACGGGGGTACCCGTGCGGCGCAGCAGGGCCTGCCGCTGGTCCGTATCGAACTCCCGCATCACGGCCTGGGCCCGGGTATCGGCCCAGGTGATGGCCGGCCCGGTGGGGCGGCGGTCGGCGTCGAGCAGCAGTACGCCGTGCATGGGGCAGCTAATACCCAGGCCGGCAGGCGCGTCGGGTAGTTCGGCGAGCAGGTCGGTAAGGATCCGTTCGGCCACGGCCACAATGCCGTCAGCGTCCTGCACGGCCGCCCCCGGTTCCGGCTGCAACAGCTCGTAGCCGCCGCTGCGCTCCGCCACGAGGCGGCCGTCTTCGGCGAAGGCACATACTTTGGCAGAGGTCGTCCCCAGATCGAGTCCGAGGTATAAAGGGGCAGCGGGCATGGGCCAAAGGTAGCGAAGTGACAGACACCCGCCGCCGGGCGTGGCTTCCCTGCGGGGCCGGCGTATATTTACGGGCAACCAACCCCGCTGCCGTGCGCTACCCGATTCTTTTCTGCCTTGCCCTGTTACTCTGCACCCGCGTCACCGCCCAGAAAGCCATCAGCGTAGCCGATATGCAGGCCTGGATGGAAATCGAGCGCGAACAGTTGAGCGCCGATGGCTCCCACGTGCTCTACACCCTCACCCCCGACGTGGGCGACCCGGTGGCCGTCGTGCGCTCGGTAGCCGACGGCAGCGAACGCCGGTTCCCGCGGCTGCACGGCGCTACCCTCACCTACGACGGCAATTACCTGGTTGGTACGCTGAAGCCCTCCCGCGACACCGTCCTGCACTACAAACGGGCGGAGAAAGGCGACGAGCTTAAAAAGCGGGATACACTGCTGGTCTGGGACCTCAACTCCCCCGCGCCGACCTACTACCCCGAGGTGTACGACGTGAAACTCAGTGAGCGGTCTTCCCAGGTATTCGCGTACACCACCGCCTCCCTGCTGCCCGACAGCCTGCGCAAGGACCTCGACAAGGACGCGCGGCGGCTGGTGGTGCGGCGGTTCACCAAGCCGGACAGCTTCTACCTCGAGGGGGTGATGGAATTCCGCGTGGCCCGCGACGCGCCCATCGTGGTGGCCCGGCGCACGGCCAAGGACAGCACCTGGTCGGACGGCATCTTCCGGGTCGACCCCAACCAGCTCGAGTGGCAGACCCTGAGCGAGGGGCCGGCCCACTTCGCGGGCCTCAACGTCAGCTACGACGGCGACCACGTGGCCTTCCTGAGCAGTGAAAAAAGCAAGAAGGAGGAAAAGCAGCCCCCCTTCCACCTCCACTACTGGTCGGCCGGCAGCGACTCCGCCTACATGGTTACCGGACGCGACATGGCCTGGCTGCCCCGGGGCTACCGCATCAGCGACGACCGGCGGCCCGAATTCAGCGCCGACGGCAAGTACCTCTTCTTCGGCACCACACCGCGGCGGCCCGAGCTCGACAGCAACGATATAGCCAGCGAACTGGCCGACGTAGAGGTCTGGACCACCGAAGACCCCCTGCTCTACACCCAGCAGAACAATCAGCTGGCCCAGGACCGCAAGTTCACCTACCTAGCCGTCTACCGAACCGGGGTCGACAAGTTCCAGCAGCTGGCCACCCCCGAATATCCGGAGACCAGCCGCCCCGCCGAGGGGCGCGGACACTACGTCCTGCTGTACACCGACACCCCCTACAGCAAGGAAACCATGTGGACCGGCGGGCCCGCCGCCCGCGACGCCGTGGTGGTGGACCTGGAGAACGGCCGGCGTACCCCCGTGGCCACCGCCGAGCCGGGCTTCTTCCAGTGGTCGCCGGAGGGGAAGTACGTGAGCTGGTACAACCCCGTGGACAGCCTCTACCGGGCGTTCAGCGTGGCATCGGGGGAAGTCAATGACCTGACCTCGAACGAACTGGGCACCTTCTACGACGAACTCAACGACCGCCCTATGGATCCCTACCCCTACGGCGTGGCCGGGTGGACCGAGAACGACGACGCCCTGGTCATCTACGACCGCTACGACCTCTGGCTCCTCGATCCCGACGGCGGGCAGGCCGAGCGCCTGACCCGGGGCCGGGAAGACAGCACCAGCTACCGCTACTACGACCTCAACCCCGAAAGGGAGGCCCTCGAGGAAACCCTGCTGCTGGGCCTGCAGCGCGACAGCGACTACTACGGCGGCTACGCCCGCCTCGACGCCGACGGGGAGCTGGAGGTCCTGGCCACCGGCCCCTACACCTATGGCAACTTCCGCAAAGCCCGCACCGCCGACCGCTACCTCTTCACCCGCGAGAGCTACGCCGACTTTCCCAACCTGCGCGTGACCGACGCCCTCGGGCAGCCGGGAGAGGTGATCTCCGACGCCAACCCGCAGCAGGGTGACTTCGCATGGGGGTCCATCGAAGAGTACCGCTGGATCGACCACGAAGGGCGGGAGCTGCGTGGCCTCCTGGTGAAGCCCGCCGGATTCGACTCCACGAAGCAGTACCCGATGATGGTCAACTTCTATGAGCGCAGCAGTGAGGGTGTGTTCCGTCACCGTACCCCGGTTCCCGGACGCTCCTCGATCAACTACCCCCACTACGCCAGCCATGGCTACGTGATCTTCAACCCCGACGTGATCTACCGCGAGGGCTACCCCGGCGAAAGCGCCTACAACTGCGTGATGAGCGGCATCAGCGCTTTGCTGATGGAGGGTTTCGTGGACAAGGACCGCATCGGCCTGCAGGGGCACAGCTGGGGCGGGTACCAGGCCGCTTACCTGGCCACCAAGACTGATCTGTTCGCCGCCATCGAGGCGGGCGCCCCGGTCGTCAACATGTTTTCGGCTTACGGCGGTATCCGCTGGGGAAGCGGGGCCAGCCGGCAGTTCCAGTACGAGCGTACGCAGAGCCGGATCGGCGGCACCATTTGGGATTACCCCCTCCGGTACCTGGAGAATTCCCCCCTGTTCTTCACCGACAAGGTGAATACGCCGGTACTGATCCTGCACAACGACGAAGACGGTGCCGTACCCTGGTACCAGGGCATCGAGTGGTTCACCGCCCTGCGCCGCCTCGGCAAGCCCGCCTGGTTCCTCAACTACCGCGGCGAGCCCCACTGGCCGGTCAAGGCCCCAAACCGCGCCGATTTCCAGACCCGGATGAGCCAATTCTTCGATTACTACCTGCTGGATGCCCCGATGCCCAAGTGGATGAAGGAGGGCGTTAGCCCCCTGGAGCGCGGTATCGAGCAGAACCTCGAGCCCGCCCGCGAATAACTAGCGGAAGCGCAGGCTCTGGAGCGTAAACGTCTCACGGCGTCCGTCGGGGTGCTCGAGCACGAGCTGCCCGTCAGCGTCGACGCCGCGTACCGTCGCACGGAAGCGTACGTCGTCCGCCACGCGGAGGAAGGTGTGCGGGCGGTCGCGCAGGTAGAGGCGGTCGTGATACGGTGCCTGAAGCTCGGCGAAGCGCCCGGCATCGAGGGTATCCAGCCGCCGGCCCAGGTAGGTCAGCAACCGCTCCAGTACCCCGTCAGTGTCCAGCGGAGCGCCGTGTAGCTCGTGCAGGGCGGTGGCGGTGGAACGGAGCTCGGGGGGAAAGTGCTGCTCGTTGACGTTGAGGCCGATGCCGATCACGCTCCAGGATACGCGGCTCCCCCGCAATCCGTTCTGGATCAGGATCCCGGCGACCTTGCGGTCGCCCACGTAAACGTCGTTCGGCCATTTGATGCGCACGTCCGCGGCGGCGGCCGGGGCCAGCTCCAGCACGACGTCGGCCACAGCCAGTGCAGTGGCCCGGGTAAGCGCGAAGATCCGGTCGGCTGACAGATCGGCCGGCCGAAAGAGGGCGCTGAGCGTCAGGTTGTCACCCGGCGTGGCGTGCCATCCGTTGCTGCCCTGTCCGCGACCGGCCGACTGGTCGCGGGTGAGGTAGACGGTACCCGAAGGAAGGTCGGGCTGTAGGCCCAGGTCGCGCAGGAGCGCGGCGTTGGTGGAGTCGACCCGGGCGAAGCGGCGGGCAACTTTAGGAGTGAGCAACGTGTTTTATTTACACTTGGGTAGCCGGGCGGGAAAGATTTTCGGTACGCTTTTTGCTACCTTCATTATACTAAATTCCTGATTTGAATACATCCACAAAATCAGCACGTAACGCCATTGGCCCGGAGATGGGGCAGCGGCTCGACGTGATCCTGGACAGCATCCGGGACATCAAAGGTAAAAACATCATCCGCCTCGACCTGAGGAAACTGGACGACCGCCCCGCGGAGTTCTTTTTCATTTGCGAGGGGGAATCCACGACCCAGGTGCGGGCCATTGCCGAAAACGTCCAGAAGCGCATGAAGCACGAGCTGGGCGAGTACACCAAGAACACTACTGGCAGCCGCCCTGCGAACTGGGTCTGCCTCGACTTTTTCGATACGGTAGTGCACGTGTTCTACCCCGAAACCCGCGCCTTCTACCAGATCGAGGATCTGTGGAGCGACGCGGTTGCGACAGAATACGAAACCCTCTAGGGCGCCCCAGCCTAAATGTGTGCGGACAGCCAACGAAAACCCCTTCCGCACGTTAGCCAATACATATGAGCGCAAAGAATCAGAATAACAAGCCCGACGACAGCGGAGGACCGAAGTTCCAGAGTTACTGGATCTACGCAATCATGTCCGTAGTCCTGCTCGCCCTCGTGCTCACCAACTGGGGCACCGGGACCTCGAGCAAGATCGACCTGGACCGCCTCAACAGCATGATTAAGGATGACGCCGTAGCCTCGATCACCCTGGTCAACGGCGAGCGCGCCGAGATCTACCTCAAGGACGACAAGAAAAGCCTGGAGCAGTACCAGGACGCCTCCCCCGAAAGCATGGGCGGCAGCCGCTACGACTACTACCTGGAAGTCACCGACGCCAGCACCTTTACGAATTTCGTGGACCGGGCCTACGACGAGGCCGGCGTGGCCTTCGGCGATCGCGTCCGCGTCAACTCGGAGAAACAAGCCGACTACATCGGCACCGCCCTCCAGTGGCTTCTCCCCCTGGCCGTCATCGCTTTCATCTGGATCATCCTGATGCGGCGCCTCGGTAGTGGCGGCGGCGGCCCCGGCGGTCAGATCTTCAACATCGGCAAGTCCAAGGCTACCCTCTTCGACCAGAACAGCAAGGTGAACATCACCTTCGCCGACGTGGCCGGTCTCGACGAGGCCAAGGAGGAAGTGATGGAGGTCGTCGACTTCCTGAAGAACCCCAAGAAATACACCGCCCTCGGCGGCAAGATCCCCAAGGGCGTACTGTTGGTAGGCCCTCCGGGTACCGGTAAAACCCTGCTCGCCAAGGCCGTAGCCGGTGAGGCAGGCGTACCCTTCTTCACTATGTCGGGCTCCGACTTCGTGGAGATGTTCGTCGGGGTCGGCGCAAGCCGCGTCCGCGACCTCTTCAAGCAGGCCCGCGAGAAGGCCCCCTGTATCATCTTCATCGACGAGATCGACGCCATCGGCCGCGCCCGTGGCCGCGCCAACATGCAAGGCGGCAACGACGAGCGGGAGAATACCCTCAACCAGTTGCTGGTAGAGATGGACGGCTTCAGCACCGATAAGGGCGTCATCCTTATGGCCGCGACCAACCGTCCCGACGTACTCGACTCGGCC
Source organism: Lewinella sp. IMCC34183 (assembly GCF_003390915.1). Taxonomy (GTDB): domain Bacteria; phylum Bacteroidota; class Bacteroidia; order Chitinophagales; family Saprospiraceae; genus Neolewinella. Next base: position 206,857 of record NZ_QMEM01000003.1, read on the forward strand.
CTGCTGCGTCCCGGCCGCTTCGACCGGCAGATCGGCATCGACCGCCCCGACTTGCAGGGACGGGAGGCCATCTTCAAGGTCCACCTCAAGACCATCAAGGTCAACGACACGGTCACCGCACCCGTGCTCGCCGAAATGACCCCCGGCTTTGCCGGTGCCGAGATCGCCAACATCTGCAACGAGGCCGCCCTCATCGCCGCCCGCCGCAACCAGGACTCCATCGGCCTGGACGACTTCAACTACGCCCTCGACAAGGTCATCGGCGGACTGGAGAAGAAAAACAAGCTCATCAATCCCGAAGAGAAGAAGATCATCGCCTACCACGAAGCGGGCCATGCCATCTGCGGCTGGTTCCTGGAGCATGCGATGCCCCTCGTGAAGGTGACCATTGTCCCCCGCGGTGTCGCGGCTCTCGGCTATGCCCAGTATTTGCCCAAGGAGCAGTACATCACCCGTACCGAGCAAATGCTCGATATGATGTGCATGACCTTCGGGGGTCGCGCGGCCGAGGAAGTGGTCTTCAATAAGATCAGTACCGGTGCCCAGAACGACCTCGACAAGGTCACCAAAATGGCCTACGACATGGTCACCGTTTACGGCATGAACAAGGACGTCGGCCAGGTAAGCTTCTACGGCATGAGCCGCGACACCTACCAGCGGCCCTACTCCGACGATACCGCTACCCTGATCGACGATCAGGTACGCGCCCTGCTCGACAGTCAGTACCAGCGTGCCAAGCAGCTTCTCATGGCCAAACGGGAACAAGTCGGTCTGCTGGCCGAGGCCCTGCTGGAGAAGGAGGTGCTCAGCCGCAAGGACCTCGAGGAGATGATCGGCCCCCGCCCCGCCGACGCCGAGGAAGGCTTCCAGGAGTGGGCCGGTGTGGTCGACAACTCACACGATCCCAACAACAACGGGAAAGTGATGCCCTAGAGACCGGCGGCATACAGGAATTTGTCACAATGGCTCCCGGACTCGGTTTCGGGGGCCATTGTGGTATTCCTTTTTGTTATCTTCACCAAGCCTAGTCATTTGTAGTCGTCTTTAACTTGAACCTAGCAGAACAAGCTTCCTCCGTCGACGCCCTGTTGCAGCTGCACCAGGATGCCTTCAACATGGTCAGTGAGGGCGTGCTGTGGGTTGACGAGACGGGTCGGGTACAGTACGGCAACGAGAGCGCCGCCAAGCTGTTGGGCTACTCCACCAAGGCGCTGCAGCGGACCAGCTACTTCGAGATCAACCCCCACTTCAGCATGCTGGGGTGGAAGCGCTTCTGGACGCGCCTGCAGGAGAATAACTCCGAGGTGCTCGAAACCGAGTTCGTCAACCAGGATGGAAAGCTCTTCACCGTCCGCGGCCGGGCCGGCTTCGATATCTACAGCATCGACCCGGAGCTCTGCCTCATCGTCTTCACCGCCACGGAGGCCGGTCGCCGCGACGCCGACCTGCTGGAGGCCGTACAGGAAGACGCAAACATCGGTGGCTGGGAGGTCAACTTTACCACCAACCAGGTTTACCTCTCTTCCCAGATCCGCGCCTGGCTGCAGTTGCCGCCCGACCGGAGCTTCTACGGGGCCGCCGAATTCCTTAAGGTGTTGCAGGGCAAGCTGATGGGCGACGTCTACGAAGAAGTTCGTAGCAAGTACAAGCGCCTCAAGCGTGCCGCCGGCCAGGAAGAGATCAAGGTGATCCTGGACCTGGCCACCTTCGACCACCACAGTGAGCCCGCGGAGTACCTGATCCGCGCCCGCTCGGTCGAGAATGAACTCGAGGTCTATAAAATCTACGGTACGCTGACCAGCGCGGACGGCCCCCACGGACAGCCCGCGGTGGTCCGTAGCCCGGGCGAAGAACTCTTCCGGCAGGCACTCGACCAGCAGCTTGAGAGCACCTTCGTCGTATCCTTTGCCGACCGGAAGATCATTTACGCCAACGACAAGGCCCTGGAGCTGACGGGCTTCTCCCGGAGGGAGCTCGTCAACGCCCCCACCTCCCTGCTCGTCAATCCCGAGCAGCGGGAATCACTGGAAACGGTCTACGCCAGACTGCGGGACCAGCGCTATTTCGAAACGGTTGCCGACATCCGCGTCAAAGATGGCGGGTACCGGCAGGTAGCCGCCCGGATGCATTACTTCCGCAACGAGGAGGGGGAGTACATGCTCGTTATTCACCGCGATAGCAGCCACCAGGACGAGTATTCGGAAAACCTCCAGCTACACGCCACCACCCTCGACGCCCTGGACGAGTGGGTCATCTGGCTGGATTCCAACAACCGGGTAGCCCTCCTCAACGAGGCCGCCCGCCGTAAGCTGAGCCGCAAGACCAGCCTGGATATCGAGGGCATGCCCATCGAGGAGCTGATGTCCGACCTGCAGATCCCGGCCCTGGCCGACATCCGCCAGGAAAAGATCGACGGGCGCACCCGCGCGGCCACCGACTACATCTACACCACGCCCAGCGGCGACGACCGTACCCTCCAGGTACGTTTCGCGCAGGTGGAGGCCGGTAGCCAGCGCTTCCTCTGCCTCATCTGTCGCGACGTGACCCTGCAGTACAATAACCGCCGCAAGCTGCAGAAGACCAAGCGCCGCGTCGACGAGCTCACCAAGCAGCTGAAGAGCGAGAACGAAACCCTCCGCGAGCAAATCGAGCAGGTGAATACCGGCGGGGCCATCATCACCGTCTCCCGCAAGTACCAGCGCATACTCGCCCAGATCGCCCAGGTGGCCGATACGGACGCCACGGTACTCGTGACCGGCGAAACCGGTACCGGTAAGGAGCTGCTGGCCCAGTCGATCCATAAGTTCAGCAAGCGCAGCCGCAAGCCCATGGTCAGCGTAAACTGCGCGGCCCTGCCCGAAAACCTCATTGAGAGTGAGCTCTTCGGGCACGAGCGAGGGGCCTTCACCGGCGCCTTCGCCCAGAAGAAGGGCAAGTTCGAACTGGCCGACAGCGGCACCATCTTCCTCGACGAGATCGGCGAGCTGCCCCTCGACATGCAGGCCAAGCTGCTGCGCGTGCTCCAGGAAGGGGAAATCCAGCGGATCGGCTCCACGGATTCGATCAACGTCGACGTGCGGGTGGTCGCCGCCACCAACCGGAACCTGGAGGATATGATCACCAAGGGAACCTTCCGGGAGGACCTCTTCTACCGCCTCAACGTTTTTCCCATCCACAACCTCCCGCTGCGCGAACGGAAGGAGGACATCCCCGTGCTGATCAAGCACTTCGCCAAGGTGTATTCCGACCGCATGGGCCGCAACATCACCCACATCAACCCCCGCGACATCGAGGTGCTCGAAGCCTACGACTTCCCGGGCAACGTCCGCGAGCTCATCAACCTGGTGGAACGGGCGGTCATCACCTCTACCTCGAGCACCCTCAACCTGTCGGCCAGCCTACGGGCCCTTCGCCGGACGGACCGGGGCGAGGAAAACATTTCCTTCCGCAACGACCGCATCGTCCCCTTCGAAACCATGCAGAAGCAGTACATCATCGAGGCCCTGAAGCGTACCAAGGGTAAGGTGACCGGTCCGGGTGGCGCGGCCGAGCTGCTCGACCTCAACGGCCGTACCCTGATGTCGAAGATGAACAAGCTCGGCATCGACCGCAACAAGTTTACGGGCTAGCGGCGCGGAGCGCAGGTGCGGTGTTCCCTCCCCATTCCGGGAAGCGATCGGTACCTTGCCGGTATGAACGTAATCGTCTGCCGCGAACCCGGCCATTTCGAACTTCAGTCGCGCCCGGTACCCACTCCGGGCCCCGGCGAGGCCCTGCTCCGTATCCGGCGCGTCGGCATCTGCGGCACCGACCTGCACGCCTACGCCGGCCGCCAGGCCTATTTCACCTACCCCCGCATCCTGGGCCACGAACTCTCCGCCGAGATCGAGGCCATCGGCGACGGTACCGGCTTAGCGGTCGGGGACCGCGTGATCGTCATGCCCTACATCCACTGCGGGAACTGTATCGCCTGCCGGGCCGGCAAAACCAACTGCTGCCGCCACATGCGGGTACTCGGGGTACACGCCGACGGCGGTATGCAGCAACGCATCGTGGTCCCGGTGGACCTGCTACTTGCCGCCGGCCCCCTTAGTCACGACGAGACGGCGATCGTGGAGCCGCTGGCCATCGGCGCCCACGCCCTGCGCCGCGCGGCGGCCACGGCGGGGGAGACCGTAGTGGTCGTAGGCTGCGGCCCCATCGGCATCGGCCTGCTGGCCCTGGCGCGGCTGCGCGGCTGCCGGGTGATTGGCATCGACACCAATACCGACCGGCTGGCCTTCGCGCGGGAAGCCATCGACGGCGTGGAGACCGTCGTAGGCGGACCCGACGCGGTCGCCCGCGTCACGGAACTGACCGACGGTGAGCTTGCCCCCGTGGTATTCGATGCCACCGGCCACCCGGCGGCACTGGAGAGCGGTGTCCGTTACCTCGCCCACGGCGGCCGCTACGTGCTGGTGGGGCTGAGCCGCGGCGACCTCACCTTCAACCACCCCGAGATCCACGCCAAGGAAACCAGCCTGCTCTGCAGCCGCAACGCTACCCGCGACGACTTCATCTACGTCCGCGACCAGCTGGCGGAGGGCCGTTTCCCCACCGACCGCTTCATTACCCATTCGGTGCATTACTCAGAGCTCATCGGCCACTTTGACGCCTGGCTGCGGCCGGAAACCGGCGTGGTAAAGGCTATGGTCCACTGGGACGACCGCGACCACCCGGTAGCGGGGGCGGAAGTCGGGGGAATTCCCCTACCTTGACGGACCCGCCGTATGGCGGAATCAGCGCGTAAGGCTCACCCGATGGATACCAAACTGGACGGAAAAGTAATCGTGATCGCCGGGGGTGCCGGCAAACTCGGCAGTATCGGCGAAGTGATCGTCCGCACCCTCGCCCGTGAGGGGGCCCGACCGGCGATCATCGACCGGAGCGACCGCGGCCACGCCCTCGTCCACGAATTGCAGGACGCCGGCGCCGACGCCTGCTTCGTAGCCGCCGACGTCACCGACGAGGCCCAGCTGACCGCCGCCGTGGCCACCATCGTGGAGCGGTACGGCCGCCTGGACGGGCTGGTCAATAACGTAGGCGTGAACGACGGGATCGGCCTGACGGGCTCCCTGGACGACTTCCTGGACAGCCTCCGCCTCAACCTGGCCAGCTACTGGCTGCTCACCAAGCTCTGTTTTCCCCACCTGCGCGAGCGGGCGGGGGTGGTGCTTAACATCGGATCGAAGGTGGGCCTCACCGGCCAGGGCGGCACATCGGCCTACGCCGCGGCCAAGGGGGGCGTGCTGGCCCTGACGCGGGAGTGGGCCGTAGATTTCGTGCCCCACGGGATGCGGTGCAACGCCATCGTGATCGCCGAATGCTACACCCCCGCCTACCAGGAGTGGATCGAAACCCTCGACGACGGCCCGGAAAAACTGCGCGCCATCTCCGACCGCATCCCCCTCGGTAACCGCATGACGACCCCGCAGGAGATCGCCAATACGGCCGTGTTCCTGCTCTCGGAACTGTCTTCCCACACCACCGGGCAACTGGTCTTCGTCGACGGGGGATACGTCCACCTCGACCGCGCCCTTCTCACCCAAGCCTAAGTCGTACATGTCCACTTCCGCCCCCGTAGTCGCCCGGTCCGTACTTGTTCCCTTCATCATCGTCACCTCCCTGTTTGCCCTGTGGGGGTTCGCCAACGACATCACCAATCCGATGGTGTCGGCCTTCAAGAAGGTACTGGAGCTCGATAACTTCCGCGCCTCCTGGGTGCAGTTCGCCTTCTACTTCGGCTACTTTACCATGGCGCTGCCGGCCGCCATCTTCGCCAAGCGGTACTCCTACAAAAAGAGCATCATCCTGGGGCTGGCGCTGTACGCCACCGGGGCGCTCCTCTTCTACCCCGCCGCGGCCTACGCCAGCTACACCTTCTTCCTGCTGTCGCTCTACATCCTGACCTTCGGTCTCGCCTTCCTAGAGACCACCGCCAGTCCCTACATCATGTCGCTGGGGGCCGAGGAGACGGCTACCCGCCGCCTCAACCTCGCGCAGGCCTTCAATCCCATCGGAGCCCTCGGGGGCCTCATCGTGGCCAAGCAGTTCATCCTGTCGCGGTTGCAGGTGGAGGAGCTGGGCGGCGAAGCCTACGCCGCCCTGGACGCCGGCGCGCAGGCGATCGTACGCAACGCCGACCTGCAGGTGATCCGCGACCCGTACGTTCTACTCGGCGTCACCGTCATCGCCATGCTCGTGCTGTTCCTGGTGGTCGACATGCCGGAGAAGGCGCACACGCAGCGGGAGCTCGGGATCATGCCGGCCATCCGGCGCCTGTGGCGGCAACCCCGCTTCGCCGGTGGCGTGGTGGCCCAGACCTTTTACGTGGGCGCCCAGATCATGGTGTGGACCTACATCTACCAGTACGCCGAATCGATCGGCATCTCCAACGCCGACGCCGTGCCCTACGGCATCTCGGCGCTGGTGATCTTCCTGGTCGGCCGCTGGGTAGGCACCTACGCCCTAAAGTTCCTGAGCGGCGGCCACCTACTGTTCTACTTTGCGCTGGGGGCCATGGCGATGACCCTGCTGACCATCTTCGTGGTAGGGCAGGCCGGGCTCTACAGTCTCGTGGCGATCAGTTTCTTCATGTCCATCATGTTCCCGACCATTTACGGCATCGCCCTCGAGGGGCAGGGTGAGGACGCCAAGTTCGGCGCGGCCTTCCTCGTCATGGGTATCGTGGGCGGCGCGCTGATGCCCACCCTGCAGGGCCTGATCCTGGACGTGGGCGGCGATGGCTACACGGATGCCCGCCTGCTCGGCGTCCCGGAAGTGAACTTCAGTTTCGTGCTGCCCCTGCTCTGCTTCGCGGTCGTGGCCGGCTACGGCTACCGCGTATTCCGTCACTGGCCGAACGCTCCCGTACCGGCCCCGCCCGATCCGGGCTGATCGCCACCGCCATGCCCCTCCTGCGCCGTACCGCCGATTACCTGCTCTTCGAGAGCGCCCTGTTCCAGACCGTCAGCCTACTGATCACCGGGCCGGACCACCTGCTCCTGGTCGACCCCACCTGGCTGCCCGGCGAGGTGGAAGAGATCGCCGCGGCCGCCGGTGAACTTGCAGCCGGGCGCGAGCGCTACCTGCTCTTCACGCACTCCGACTACGACCACATCATCGGCTACGGGCGGTTTCCGGGCTACCGTACGCTGGCATCCGCCGCCTTCGTGGCCAACCCCGAACCCGATGACCCCCTGCGGCAGATCCGCGAGTTCGACGATGCGTACTACGTCACCCGCCCCTACCCGACCGAGTACCCCCGGATCGACATCCCGCTGCCGGCCGCGGAAACCAACCGCCGGCTCGGCTCCGACGACTATGTCTTCTACCCCGCCCCCGGCCACAACCCGGACGGCGTGATCACCCTCAACCGGACGCGCGGCATCCTGGCCGTGGGCGATTACCTGAGCAACGTGGAGTTCCCCTACGTCTACCACTCGGTCGCGGAGTACCGGGCCACCCTCGACCGGCTGGAGACGATCATCGAATCGGGCGTCGTGCGCACGCTGGTCCCCGGGCACGGCGACAGCACCGACGACCCGGCGGAGATGCGCCGTCGCCTCACCGAATCCCGCGCCTACCTCGACGAGCTGGAAGAAAGTATCCGCCGCGGCACGCCCTTCGACCTCGACCGGCTGTTTACCCGCTACCGCTTCCCCGGGGTCATGCGCACGTTCCACGCCGGCAACGAGGAGCTGATGCGGCAGCACGTGGCCGCCTTCCCCCGCTGAACCCAAGTCACGCCCCCCATGGACCCCTCCGCACCTGCGTTCCCCGCCCTCCTGCACTACGAAGTCGCCCACCGCATCCTGAAGGGCTACATGGACTACTACTACCGCTTCAAGCTGATCACCAAGCGGGCGCGGCTGCGCTTCGAGGCCCGCGACTGGCACGGTACCCAGGCCGACGCCCGCAGCCGCATTGCCCTGTACCGCGAGGAGGTAAGCCGGACCACCGGAGAGCTCAATCATCTGACCACCGGCACGGCGACCGGCCATGCCTTCTGGGGCCGGGTGCGCGAGGCCTTCGCCGAGGAGATCGCCCACTTCAATACGCGCAACATCGCCGAAACCTTCTTCAACTCCGTATACCGCTTTGCCTCCGGTATCGGGGCGGACCCGGCCGTGATGTTCGTGTTGCGGACGGGCAGCTACCGCGAGCACCAGGGCCTGTCGGCCATCAGCTACGACTACGCGCTCACGGGGCGCGACCTGGCCGACGTGGTGGAGGAAGTCCTGGACCGTTTCCCCTTCGACGCGCCCTGGGACGACCGCGCCCGGGACGTCCGGCTGGTCGCCAAGCGTTGGGCCGCCCACCCCACCCGCGGCGCCGACCGGCTGGAGATACTCACCTCGGTGTTCTACCGCAACAAGTCGGCGTATGTCGTGGGCCGGCTGCTCGATGGAGAGGAGGTCCACCCCTTCGTCCTGCCCGTCCGCCACCCCGACGGCCGCGGCATCCTCATCGACGCCCTGCTGCTCGAGGCAGATCAGGTGGTGTCGATCTTCAGCTACCACCGCTCCTACTTCCTGGCCGATATAAGCGTGCCGAGCGACATGGTCGACTTTCTGAACACCTTCATGCCGAGTAAGCAGGTGAGCGAACTCTACAACGCCATCGGCTTCGAGAAGCACGGCAAAACGGTCTTCTACCGCGAGCTGCTCCGTCACCTCAAACGAACGCGGAAGGAAGAGAGCGAGCGCTTCGTGAGCGCACCGGGCATCGCGGGGATGGTGATGTACGTATTCACCACGCCACAGCTCAATATGGTATTCAAGGTCATCCGGGATCACTTCGCGCCGCCCAAGCAGGTCACCGCCGAAACCGTACGGCAGAAGTACGAGCTCGTCAAGCACCACGACCGGGTGGGCCGCATGGCCGACAGCTACCTCTTCGAAAAACTGGCCCTGCCCCGGGAACGCTTCAGCGCGGAATGCCTGGAAGAACTGCAGCGGACCGCCCCGCAGAAGGTGACCGTAGCCGGGGATACCGTCCTCCTCTCCCACGTCTACGTGGAGAAGAAGATGACGCCCCTCAACCTCTACCTCCAGACCGCGGAGCCGCCCATGGCGGAAAAGGCCCTGCGCGACTACGGCCGGGCCATCAAGCAGTTGGCGGCCGCCAACATCTTCCCGGGCGACCTGCTGCTGAAGAACTTCGGCGTGACCCGCGTGCACCGCGTGGTCTTCTACGACTACGACGAGATCGAGCTGGTCACCGACTGCAACTTCCGCCACCTGCCCGAACCCCAGACCCCGGAGCAGGAGATGGCCTCCCACCCCTGGTACTACGTCGGGCCGCGCGACATCTTCCCCGAGGAGTTTCCCGGCTTCCTGATGCGCGCCGGCCCCTACCTGACCTACCTGCGCGAGCAGCACGGACAGATCTTCGACGCCGACTTCTGGAACGACGTGAAGCGCCGCCTGCAGGCCGGAGAGATCATGGACGTCTTTCCGTACCGGACGGACTGGCGGTTTTTGCAGTGACCCCCTACTCCCTCCGCACCACCCACCGCGTACGCAGCGTAGTCGTCTCGCCGTAGCCCAGCGTACGCAGGTCTCCCTGCAGCTCGAATTCGGCGAAGCCGCGGGCGGGGTCGATGTATATCTCCAGGGGAGCGTGCTCGGGTGCCACCCGGTAGAAGTCGGTGACCACGGTATGCTTCTCCAGGACCAGTCCGTCGCGGACGTACACCGCCGGAATGCTGTCGAGGGAGGCGAAAAGTTTGCCCTTAGCGGTGTGGCGGTCGTCGAGGTATAGGGTATGGAGCGAATCGCGGCTTTCCAGCAAGTCGGCCGGCGGCTCGAAGCGCACCGAATCGGAGAAGAAGGTGAGGGTGCCGGCGTAGGGCAGTCGCGTCACCTCCCAGGGCGCTGCGGCGATGGTACTGTCGCCCTGGTTGGTGAGCCAGTAGGTGAGCCCCACGTCGGAATCCGGTCCCAGGCGGTAGCGCTTCTGCAACTGGAGGCCGGTCAGGGAATCGCGGGCGCTGATGAGTAGCACGGAGTAGTCCTCCACCTGCTGCACCGTATACGGGTCCCGGTCGAAGGTGGCGGGTGGGGGCCAGTTCCAGTCCCGCTGGGGAGAGGTCCAGGCCACGCTGCCCGTTGTGTAGCCCGCGCTGTCGGCGTCGGTTTGCAGCAATTCGGTAGTACCGTAGCGGAGGCTGACGATGCGTCCCCCCCGGGCCGGATCGACGGTCAGCGACAGGGAGTCGCGGGTGAGGGTGAGGGGGCCGTCGGTGCGCTCTCCCGCCGGCGGGGCGCAGGTGCAGAGGGGCAGCAGAAACAGTAACAGCCACGGGTAGTGGAGAGCGGGTGTCGTCACGGGGCCGGGATTTGGAGGGGTTGATGCATGGCGATCTTTTGCCAAATATAGCAGCCGGAACGGGCTACGGCCCCGCCCCCGCCCGCGATGTGTAACGAATCGCGATCTCCGGGTATAAACCGCCAAATGAGTGCCCTGGCTGGCCGGTATGTGCCGCCAGCCGGAGCGCGTTTGCCACACCACTCCTTTGATAGCAATGATGCTTTGTTCTCGGGCGTTTCCTCCTTTCAGGCGGGGACGCCCCTTTTGTGGGGCAGCCGCTATCTTTCCCGCCCCATGATCGACGACCTGCTTCAGCTCTCCCCCGACGCCAAGACCCTAGAGGCCGGGCGCCGGCTGTTCTACAGCCGGCGGTGGCGGTTGCTGGGAGGCGACGGCGAGTGGATTTGGGGCGAGTTCGACGTGGGCGGCAAGCGGCCCGTGGAATCGGCGGTGCAGGTCGTACGCGGCCGATTCGTATGCAGCTGCCGGGCCCGGGCGCGGCCCTGCGCCCACGGGCTGGCCCTCGTGCTGCTGCTCAAAAACAACTCCGACCGCCTCACCGTCGGCCAGCCGCCGGACTGGGTACGGACGGTGCAGTTCCGTGCCGAGAAGGCGCCGCGCGTCGTCAAGGATGCCCCCAAGGCCGACGACCGGCTGGCCGCCCGCCTGGAACTGATGACCGAAGGGGTCGACGAGCTGGAATTGCGCCTGCTCGACGTGGCCCGCCGGGGCATCGCCGATACCGTCGGACAGGGCGAGGATGCCTGGCTGGACATGGCCACCCGCCTGACGGATGCCAAACTGCCCGGCCCGGCCGGTCGCGTCCGACGCCTGGCCGGCATCGGCACGGAAGGCACCGAGGCGGAAATAGCGCGCACCCTGGCCGACCTCTACCTCTTCGTGCGGGCCTGGCGCATCCGGGAGGAGTTTTCGCCCGAGCGGCGCGACGAGCTCTACCAGTATGCGGGCATCACGACCAAGAAGGACGAGCTACTGGGCCGCCCGGCCCGGGAAGATCACTGGCTGGTGCTCGGTACGGTCTCCGGCGTGGAGGATCGCCTGCGTTACCGGCGGGTGTGGCTGCGGGGCGAGCGGAGCCGCCGGTACGCCCTGCTGCTCGACTACGCCTTCGGAGAGTTCCCCTTCGAGCAGTCGTGGCCGCTCTCGGCCAGCTTCACCGGGGGGGTACACTACTACCCCGGCAGCTACCCGCAGCGGGGAGTCTTTCCCGATCCCCGTCCCGGCGGGCGGCCCTACGACGGGCTCACGGGCTACCCCAACTTCACGGAAATGGTCGCTAACTACCGCCGGGCGCTGGCCGTAAACCCGTGGCTGCAGCAGTACCCGGTGTACCTGGGGGCCGTCCGCCCGGTACGCGACCGCCCCGGGGGAGCTACCTTGGTGGACGCGGAAGGCTACGCCCTGCCGGTGACCCCGGACTTCACGGGATTCTACCGCCTGCTGGCGGTCAGCGGGGGGGCACCGCTGTCGCTCTTCGCCGAATTCGACGGCTACCGGCTCCGGCCGCTGAGCGTCCTGACGGACCTGGGCCTCGTGGAAGCCTAGGCCTCCGCGGCACGCGCGGCGCGGACCATACGCCACTTCTTCTGCAGGTCGCGGCGGCGGATAACGCCGTCGAAACCGGCCTCCTGGAACAGCCGGAGGACCTGCTCGCTGTTGTATTCGTTGGTCTCGCAGTACAGTTGCCCGCCGGGGCGGAGGGCCGTGGCGGCCAGCTCGGCCAGGCGGCGGTAAAACAGCAGGGGGTCCTCCTCGGGCACGAAGAGCGCCAGCGAAGGCTCGTGCTCGAGGGTGGAGGCATCCATGCGGGCACGTTCGGAGGGCGGTATGTAGGGCGGATTGGACACCATGACGTCGTAGCGGTCGCCGGTGAGGGTTTCCTCCAGCACGTTGCCGCGGGCGAAGGTCACGGGCAGCTCGAGCATCTCGGCGTTCTCCCGGGCCACGGCGATCGCTTCCTCACTGAGATCGATACCGAGGCAGTCCCATTCCGGCCGCCGGGCCTTCAGCGCGAGGGGAATGCACCCCGACCCGGTGCCGAGGTCGGCTACGGTGCAGATGGATTCCGGGGGGTAGTCTTCCAGGATCCACTCTACCAGCTCTTCGGTTTCGGGACGCGGGATGAGCACGTCGGGCGTCACCTTTAGTTGCAGGCCGTAGAAGTCGGCGATGCCCGTCACGTACTGTACGGGCTCCCCGCGCTGCAGGCGGTTCAGGATGGTGTACGAAAGGATTTCCTCCTCCTGGCTCAGGATGCGGGAGCGGTTGCCCTGCCGGTACCCGAAGACGTCCTCCATGACCAGGCGGGTGACGGAGGCGGCCTCGCCCCCGCCGAGCAGGGGTTTGAGTTCGCGGGCAATGTGTTTGGTCAGATCGTCGGTGCGCACGTAAATTTTAAATTCTACATTTAAAATTTGTGATTCAAAACTCGTTCTTCCACATCATCGACTCCATCGGCCGGTCGCTCACGCGGTTGTACTTGGCGTTGGGCTTCTTGTTGTAGTAGTTTTCGATGTCGCCCTCGACGGCGAAGTAGATCAGTTGCCCGATGGGCATGCCTTCGTAGACCCGCACGGGGTGGGTACAGGAGATCTCCAGGGTCCAGTGGTTGCAGAAGCCTACGTCGCCCTTGCCGGCGGTGGCGTGGATGTCTATCCCCAGCCGGCCCACGCTGCTCTTGCCTTCCAGGAAGGGAACACTGCTGTGGGTTTCCGTGTATTCCTGGGTGACGCCCAGGTAGAGGGTATTGGGGTGCAGGACGAATCCTTCGGGGCCGATCTCCATCTCCTCTATCTCGTTGTGGCGGCGGGCATCCAGGATGTGATCCTTGTAGCGCGCCAGGTGGCGCCCCAGGTGCACGTCGTAGCTGTTGGTACCCAGGTTGGACCGGTCGAAGGGCCGGATCACGATGTCGCCCAGCTCCATGGCGGCCAGAATCTTTTTATCGCTCCAGATCATGGCGCAAAGGTAAGACAAGCGAATCTGGTTCCACCGGTGACCGATTCGCGCCGGCGCGTCTGAGCAGAAATTCCGCTTTCCGCGCATGCACCCCGATACCCGGCAATCGCTTCAGGAGGTCCACGCTTCCGTAGACACCGACGGTAAAAAGTCGCCCTTCCGCCGCCTCCTTGCGTTCATGGGTCCGGCCTACCTGGTCAGCGTCGGCTACATGGACCCCGGCAACTGGGCCACCGACATCGCCGGCGGCTCCGCTTTCGGGTACCGGCTCATCTGGGTGCTGCTGATGTCCAACCTGATGGCCCTGCTGCTGCAGAGCCTCAGCGTCCGGCTCGGCCTGGTCCGCAAGCTCGACCTGGCGCAGGCCTCCCGGGCCACCTACCCCCGCCCCGTCAACCTCGTACTGTATGCCCTGGCCGAGGTCGCCATAGCGGCCACCGACCTGGCGGAGATCCTCGGCATGGCCATCGGCCTGCAGCTACTGACCGGGCTACCGCTGCTCTGGGGGGTCGGGCTCACCGTCTTCGATACCCTGCTCTTCCTGCTACTGCAGCGGTCGGGGATGCGCAAGATGGAGGTCTTCATCATCGTGCTGATCTCCGTCATCGGCGGCGCGTTCGTGGTGGAGATGTTTTTGGCCCGCCCCGACGTGGGAGAGATCGCCCGGGGCTTCGTGCCGGGGATCCCCAACGCTGCCGCGCTCTACCTCGCCATCGGCATCATCGGGGCCACGGTGATGCCCCACAACCTCTACCTCCACTCCGCCCTCGTCCAGACCCGCCGGTTCGGCGGCGAACCGGAGGCGCTGCGCCGCGCGATCCGCTTCAACTTCTACGACTCGGCCATCGCCCTGAACCTGGCCTTCTTCGTGAACGCCGCCATCCTCATCCTGGCGGCCAGCGCCTTCCACCGCAACGGGCTCTACGACGTGGCCGAGATCCAGGACGCCCACCGGCTGCTGAGCAACCTGCTGGGCACAGAGCTCGCCCCTACCCTTTTCGCGATCGCCCTGATCGCCGCCGGCCAGAGCTCGACCATCACCGGTACCCTGGCCGGACAGATCGTAATGGAAGGGTACCTCCACCTGCGCCTCCAGCCGTGGCTACGCCGCCTGCTCACGCGCTTGCTTGCCGTGGTGCCGGCCTTTCTGGTCATCTATATTTACGGGGAGGAGGAAACGGGTCCCATGCTGATCTTCAGCCAGGTACTCCTGAGCCTGCAGCTGGGCTTCGCGATCGTCCCGCTGATTCACCTCGTGTCGGACCGGGCGACCATGGGCGACTTCGCGATCTCCCTGCCTGTGCGGGTGCTGGCCTGGCTGATCACCGCGGTGATCGTGGCCCTCAACGTCCAGCTGGTCCTCGGTGAGGTCGCGGGCTGGCTGGCGGCGGCGGGCCCGCGGGCGTGGGTGCTCTGGGTCACGGTGGTGCCTGCCCTGGCTGCGTCCTTGGGGCTGCTGCTGTACCTGATCTTCCGCCCGGTAGACGGCCGCGCGCGCCGCCCTTCCTGACCCGCGGGCCCTGCCCTGCCCTGCGCCAACCGGCGTGGCCCGGTTCGGCTTTACCTCGCACCCGCGCGCCGCCGCCGTACTACCTGGGCGTATTGTGCGTTAACACTTCAGGTTTTGGCAGCGGTCGTCCTGTTTGACCCGCCGCCCGTCTCTCATCTGAAAAATAACTGCCGTAATGCGTTTCGCGCTATTGCTGGTCCTGTGCACCGCCGTGCTCACCGGACAGGACTCCCTTTCCGTCAACCCCACCCACATCCTCCGCGACGTACGCTCCGTGCCCCTGGGCCTCAACCTCAACACCTTCACCGACGACGACGCCAACCGACCGAAACGCGCCGGTACCCTAGCCGAGGCGGTAAGCGCGGGGGGCTTCCGGGCCCTGCGCTTTCCCGGCGGGGAGAAGTCCGACGTCTACGCCTGGGCCGCGCCGCCCTACGACGACCCCGCCACCTCCGGGCTGCTCCGCACGGGCCCCGACGACTGGCCCGCCAACGATTCCCGCTTCTGGGACCGGGCCGCCGGTACCTGGTCCGCGAACAACTATAATTTCGATGACTTTATCGCCGATTGCCGGGCCACCGGCGCCGAGCCAATCATCGTGGTGGCCTTCGACGGCATGTACAAGCCGGCGGGCGCCGGGGGCACCGCGCTGAGCCGCGAGCAGGCCCTCGATATGGCCGTGAAGTGGGTGGAGTACGCCAACGTGACCCACGACTACGGGATCAGGTACTGGACGCTCGGCAACGAAACCTGGAACGGCACCACTTACGCCGGCGACAACCCCGGCTTCACGACCTACGGCAGGGACGCCGCGGAATTCGCCCGGGCCATGAAGGCCGTGGACCCCGACATCCTGGTCGGCATCAACGGACACACCACGAACGACTTCCGGCTGGCGCTGGCCGAGTGCGCCGACGACGTGGACTGGCTCGACGTGCATACCTACCCCGCCTACGGCTTCCGGACCTACGCCGACTACCGCGACGGCAACCTCGACCCGCGCCGCGCCGTGGACCGCGCCCAGGATGCCATCGACGAACTGCCCGACGCCGACGTGCGCGATAAGCTGTTCATCATGATGACGGAAGTATCGGCCTACGCCTTTGACCAGAATAACCCCTGGGACAGCGGCAACAACCTGGGACAGGCCCTCGCCAATTTCGACATCATGGGGCAGATGCTGGAGGACGACCGCGTGACGCAGACGCTGTTCTGGAATTCGCGGTGGATCGATCCGGACGTAGCCGGCCACCTGCCCACCGACCTCTTTACCGACCTCAACGAACTGAACGCCAGCGGCACCGCCCTCTCCCTGCTGACCCGGGAACTACTGGACGAAACCGTAGCTACCGTCTCCTCCGCCCGGGTCCGCACCTTCGCCACCCGCCGGGAGGACAACAGCGCCCTGACGATCTTCCTGGTCAACAAGGACACCGACGACCGGCCGGTCGTCCTGAGCCTGGACAACTACTTCGCGCCTCCCCAAGCCGAGCACCTTGTCCTTGCCGGCACCGACCCCACGGCTACGGAGGTGGCCATCACCGAGGAGGATCCCGTTTCCTTCCGGGCCTCCACCGCCAACCTGACCCTGCCGGCCACGTCGATCACCGTGCTCCGCTTCGTGCCCACCTTCGCCCCCACCACGGCGCTGCCGGTCACCCTGCTGGAGTTTAGGGGGACGGTAACTACTACCCACAATCTCCTGCACTGGACGGTCGCCGGCGAAGCGGACTTGGCGGGTTACCAGGTGGAGCGCAGCACGGACGGCCGCGAGTGGTCGTTGCTCGCCACGGTCACCCCGAACGGAGGCCCGACCTACGCGTACCGCGACCCCGCGTCCGCCACCTGCCACTACCGGCTGCGAATGGTAGAGCGCGACGGCAGCAGCAGGCTATCGGAAGTGATCGTCCTGGAGCGGGAGGGCCCCGCACACGGCGTCTTCCCGAACCCGACGCCGGGCCGGGTCAACCTGCCACGGGAGTACCGCGGACGTAGCTACACCATCCTTACGGAGGCGGGCCGTGCCGTGGCTTCCGGGCGCATTCCCGCCAACGACCGGCTCACGCTCCCGGACGAGGAAGCCGGGGTGTACTACGTGCTCGTCGACGGCGGGGCCCGTTACCGCATAGTGAAGTACTAATCCGCTTCCCCGTCGGGTGCCGCGGTTACCTCGTAGGGTCCGGCGGGATTGAAATCATCCAGCCAGTAGTCGGTACTATCGATCGTCAGCCGGTGGGCGCCCTCGCCGGTCGGCTCCGAAGCCACCCGGTAGAGGATGTGCCGGGCCGCCGGAAAGTCCGTCCCCGCGAGCTCGTCCTCGTACAGCCGGTGCAGCAGGGCGTGACCGTCCATGGCCGGTGCGAGCAGACGCAGGACCAGGGCGGGGTCCGGATCGGCCAGCAGTTCGGCGGCTTTACCGGGGCCGGCCACGTCGACGATCAGGCGGTGGCCGTCGGGCTTGGGGTGGCCGCCGTTGTAGGCCGCGTAGAGAAGGCTGCCGACGCGGAAGAAATTGCGGTGGTGCTTAGGCTCGGGGTACTCTTCCCAGAGGCGCTCGGTATCCATCTCGTGGCTGGAGTTCTGGATCTGTCCGGGGGTGAGCGCGTCTTCGGGGAAGACGTAGCGGATCAGCAACTCGGCGGCTTCGGGTTTCGGCAGGTCGGCAAGCGACATATACGCCATCTCCTTGAGTTCGGCATCGGACAGGGCGGTGGTGTCGCCGTATTCGGTGAGGTCGAGCAGCTTGCGGTAGTCGTCGGTCGTCCAGTCGCCGGGCAGTTGCAGCAGCGGTTCGGAGGTCACGGAGGTCAGGTGGAAAGTAAGGTTCATGGTATGCAAACGGGCAGTCGCATCGCTTGTGCGGGGCCGCGGGTGCGGCGGGGGTTACGGCAAGGCGCGGCGCGGTAGGTGTGCCACCGGACATCCGGGCGATCCCCTACACCTAATTGGCGGCTCGTTCGTTACTTGGGTGAAAGCTTTCCGTATGCGCCGTAAACTCACCCTCCTCCTCCTGCTGCTGGTGTTCGCAACCGCCGCCCGCGCCTCCACGATCCTCATCCCGATGGACGATACCCAGACGGATCACCTAAAAGCCTACGGCATCACCTACTGGGTGCTCAGCAACGAGATCGAGGCCTGGTGGCTCCTGAACTACCGCGGGGGCAGCTTCGCCTTTCCCCACAGCCGGGCCTTCGAGCGGGAGTGCCTGACGCGGGGCGTGAAGTACGAGGTAATCGCCGACAGCCGTTTCAACGGGATCCTCGAGGAGATCGCCGACCCGGAGCGCAACATGGACGCGATGAAACTGGAAAAGGCCCCGAAGATCGCCGTCTACACCCCCGACTACAACTTCCGGGAGGGCACGGAGGTCCAGCCCTGGGACGACGCCGTGACGATGGTACTCACCTACGCCGAGATCCCCTACGAGACCGTCTACGATACCGAGGTCCTGGAGGACAAGCTGGTCGAGTACGACTGGCTGCACCTCCACCACGAGGACTTCACCGGACAGTTCGGTCGCTTCTACCGCAGCTACCATACGGCCCCCTGGTACCGCCGGCAGGTGGCCTACCAGGAGGAGCTGGCCGCCAAGAACGGCTACGCCAAGGTGAGCCAGCTGAAGCTCGGCGTCGTGAAAAAGGTACGGGAGTACGTCGCGGGCGGCGGCTTCATGTTCGCCATGTGCTCGGCGACCGACAGCTACGATATCGCCCTGGCGGCGGACGGCCTAGATATCAATGCCCCCTACTACGACGGCGACCCCATTGACCCGCAGGCCCAGTCGAAGCTGGACTTCAGCAAGACCTTCGCCTTCGAGAACTTCCAGCTGGAGCGTAACCCCCTGGAGTACGAATTCAGCGACATCGACCACAACCCCCGGGCGGTGACGCAGGAGCAGGACTACTTCACCCTCTTCGACTTCAGTGCCAAGTGGGACCCGGTGCCCACCATGCTGACCCAGAATCACGTACGCACCGTCAAGGGCTTCATGGGGCAGACCACGGCCTTTACCAACAGCCACATTAAGAGCAGCGTACTCGTCTTGGGCGAAAACAAACCCGCCAGCGAGGCCCGCTACCTGCACGGACAGGTGGGCGAAGGCTTTTTCACCTTCTACGGCGGCCACGACCCGGCCGATTACCGCCACCTCGTCAACGATCCGGAAACCGACCTCAGCCTGCACCCCAACAGTCCGGGCTACCGCCTGATCCTGAACAATATTCTTTTCCCCGCGGCCAAAAAGAAGGAGCGGAAGACGTAGCAGCGCAGCCTACCCGATCGCGGGAACCCCCCTTACCGTCTCCGGTGGCAGAAGTCACACTTGTTTATTGGCCGCGCCGCGGTATTCAAGTGGCGGCCCCGCAATAGCACCGCGACAAAGGCAGCGGACAGGGTGAGCCGGTGAAGCTTGTCCAGCAGGCTCATCTTTCGATGACAGCGCGGACAGGCCGCCGGCCAGATATAGTCTCGAAGAATGGAGGTCATGGAGGGGGAATTGATACTTTTGCGCGTACAACTCTATACCTTGATTCAGCTCTTCGTTACCGGCGGCACCTTCGACAAAGAATACGACTTCGTAACCGGCAAGCTGTTCTTCCGCGACAGTAGCCTGCCCAAGATGCTCGAGGTGGGCCGCTCGACCCTGGACGTCAACATCCGCACGCTCATGATGGTGGACAGCCTCGATATCGGTCCGCAGGACCGCGAGAACATCGCCAACAACTGCCGCGCCGCGGAAACCGACCAGGTCCTCATTACCCACGGCACCGATACCATGACCGATACGGCCGAGTACCTGGCCAAGGCGGACATTCGCGGCAAGACGATCGTGATCACGGGAGCCATGATTCCCTACGCCTTCGGCAGTTCTTCCGATGGATTTTTTAATTTGGGCAGTGCGCTTGCGTTCGTGCAGTCCCTCCCGGCTGGGGTATACGTCGTGATGAACGGCCGCTACTTCACCTGGGACGGCGTCCGCAAGAACCGCGCCACCGGATTATTTGAAGCTGTCTAACCCTCTCCTCCTATGATGCCCGCCTGGCTGGCCCGTTTTATGCTGCGCCTCAACGGGATGCGCGTCGTCGACCGTAATCAGGGCAACTGGCCGCCGAAGGCGGTAGTACCCACCGGCCCCCACACCAGTAACCGGGACTTCCCCTACGGGATCTACGCCCGGGCGGTGGTGGAAAAATACATTCAGTTCGCCGCCAAGTCGAGCCTTTTCAAGGGGCCCCTGGGTTGGGCCATGCAGACGATGGGTGGGGTACCGGTCGTCCGCGAGAAACGGACCAACTTCACCCAGGCCGTGGCCAACATCTTCCGCGAGCGGGAAACCTTCTACCTCTGTATCGCCATGGAGGGCACCCGCAAAAAGGTGGACCGCTTCAAGACCGGCTTCTACTGGATCGCGCGGGAAGCCAACGTACCGATGGTCTTCGCCAAGTTTGATTTCGGCAACCGCGTCATCGAGTTCTCCAAGCCGTTCTACCCTACCGGCGACGTACGGGCCGACTTCGACTTCATCTACCGCCACTTTGACGGGGTGGAGGGGTTGGTGGCTGAGAATAGTTTTGATTATGATGCTGGGGTGCTGGAGGAGCTTCCAGAAGAGGGAAATGAGGGTGGCAGAGGACCCGGAGATTCACCGCAGAGGGACGGAGAAGCGCAGAGTTTCGCGGAGTGATCAGCCGGTCATACGGAAATCCGTAGCGCTGTTAATGACTCGCTTTATGCCCGCCGTCATCTTCGTTGCATTAAAATTTAGGAGCAGCCCTAAGTTGAGACCGGACAACTTCAGGTAGGTCAACAGTTGCGCCGTATCCAAGGGAGTAAGTCGCTCTATGGCTTTTAATTCAATGATCAACTGGCCTTCCACTAGAATATCTATCCGGTACGCGTTTTCAATTAGCGTACCCTTGTAGCGAAGCGGGAGGGAACGCTGACGCTCTACCGTAAGCCCCGCCTGATTTAGCTCGATCATAAGGCATTTTTCGTACGTCGATTCCAGCAGTCCGGGACCTAGCGCACTATGCACACGTATAGCCGCGCCAATGACGGCGTAACTAATTTCATTAAGGCTCTTCATAAGTTTTCTCTAAGTGAGCGTCGAAAATAACACCGAAGATAATATAAAACAAATTGTTTTAATCCACCTCTGCGAACCTTTGCGGATCTCTGCTTCTTTGCGGTTCACTCTGCGCCCTCCTTCTACTCTATACCCTCTACTCTCGAATCGCCTCCAACACCACAGCAGAAGCCCCCCCGCCCCCATTACAAAGCGTAGCCAATCCATACTTCCCCCCCCGGGAATGCAGCACGTTGATCAGCGTGACGAGGATACGGGCGCCGGAGGTACCCAGCGGGTGACCGAGGGATACGCCGCCGCCGGTGACGTTCATGTTATCGCCCTTGAGGCCGAGCTCTTTGGCGAAGGCCATGGGTACGACGGAGAAGGCTTCGTTGACTTCCAAGTAGTCCATGTCGGCGACGGTGAGGCCGGCACGTTCGGCGGCGAGGGGGGCGGCCTTGGTGGGGGCCGTCGTGAACCACTGCGGCTCGTGGGCGGCGTCGGCGAAGGAGGCGATCTTGGCCAGGGGGGTGAGCCCCAGCTCGTCCAGGGCCTTCTGGCTCACCAACACTAGGGCCGCGGCCCCGTCGTTGATGGTGCTGGCGTTGGCGGCCGTGACGGTGCCGTCCTTGGAGAAGGCGGGGCGCAGGCTGGCCATCTTGTCAAACTTGACCTTCTTGTACTCTTCGTCCTCGCTGACGACCACGTCGTCGCCGCGGCGTTGGGGCACGCTGACCGGTACGATCTCCCGCTTGAAGGTGCCGTCGTCGGTGGCGGCGGCGCTGCGCTTGTAGGAATTGGTGGCGTATTCGTCCTGCTCCTCGCGCGAGAAGCCGTACTTGGTGGCGGTGGCATCCGCGCAGGTACCCATGGCGTTCTGGTCGTAGGCGTCGGTGAGGCCGTCTTTAGTGAGGCCGTCGATGAGCTTGCGGTCGCCGAACTTGGCGCCCCAGCGGGCGTCGGCTACGTAGTAGGGGATGTTGGACATACTCTCCATCCCTCCGGCCACCACCACGTCGCTGTGACCGAGCATGATCGTCTGGGCGCCAAACATCACGGCCTTCATGCCGCTGCTGCAGACCTTGTTGACCGTGGTACAGGGCACCGTATTCGGGATACCGGCCCCGAGCGCGGCTTGCCGGGCGGGGGCCTGTCCGAGGTTGGCACTGACCACGTTGCCCATGAACACTTCCTGTACCCGGTCGGCGTCAACGCCGGCGCGCTCCAGCGCACCCTTGATGGCGGCGCTGCCCAGCTGGGTAGCCGAGAGCGAGGCGAGCGCGCCTCCGAAGGAGCCGATGGGCGTACGTACGGCGGCGACGATGTAGACGGGTGGGTGGTTGTGCTTGGGCATGATCGTGATTTTTGGCTAAGATAGTTGTCTGGCTAACAGTCAGCTGCCGGCAAAAGATTAGCCACCGACATCGGATGTCCCCCCCCCGCAGACACTCCGGCCGGCAGCGCGCAGGTGCGGTGCAGCGCCAATTACCGGTAATCAGTATGTGGAAGGGCCCGAGGCCACACTTCCCACTCCGACGCTCCTGCGTTACCGGGACGGCCGGGCGCCCGTGGTAGCCCGATTAATTAATGATTGCGAATTACAGCACCCGCTAACTTGCTAAGGCAAATCATACCTCCATGGGCAAGTCGACCTTACTTCTTGTGCTGTTTGTGCTAGGAACTGCGGGACTCTGGGCGCAGTCCTCCGCACCCGTCCGCTGGGAATACGACGTACTGCAAGTCGGCGTCGCTCACGTCGATGTCGGAGAGCTGGGAGTCCTGCTGGGTACCGAATACCGCCGGCTGGTATCGCCAAGGGGCGCCGTGGGTCTGCGACTTACCTCTACCCTCTACGGCGACACTCCCGAGTACCAGCTCGCGCGGGCCGGTGCGACCACGTCCCTGCTGCTCACGGGCGACCGGTACCTCCGCGCAACCAACGGATACGGTCTCTTTGCCGGCGGTGGACTGGGCGTGGCCCGGGGTTCGCACCTCAGACTGACCTCTGGCGGTGGCAAGGGTATCGGTCTGGCCTCGGATGGCCGCATGGGTGCCGTCGGGGAGTTGCACGTAGGCTACCGGTTTCGCTACCTGCGACTGACGATGGGCTACCTGCGCGCCCTACCGGCCGCTGTCCCCGGCTGCTGGTCGCTGACCGTGGCGCCCACCCTCGGCAACGGGCGGCGGTAGGTCCTGGACATCGGATGTCCCCGACATCCGATGTGGGGCTTAAAAAATCGCCAGACAATTCAATCACTTGATTATCAGCTACTTGCTATTTTAGACATCCGATGTCCTCCAGCGTCAGTCTCCCACATCGGATGTGCACCACATCCGATGTCGGGAGCGTTTCTACGTGCAAATCACCACCTGCCCATGAATTTCAAGCTATTCCTCGCCGCCATCCTGCTTGCGACCTCCACGCTCCTGACCGCCCAGTCCAATAACTATCGCCACTTGGAGTGGGACCTCCTGCGCCTCGGCTACACCGCCCCCAGCAGCGAGTTCTACAACGGCGGCGCTGCCATGGGCACGGAGGTACGCTTTAACGCCACGGATAACCTCTCGGCGGGTATCCGGCTCGAACTGGCCTTCTATACCTCCGACCTCGACGCCGACGTGATCGACATCGGTGCCGCCAGCAGCACGCTCATTACCGGCGATTACTACCTGAAGCGCATCGGTGGGTTTCGGCCCTTTGCGGGTGTCGGTATTGGAATGTTTACCGGGGCGAGCGCCACGGTACGCGATTTAGACAACCTGGACCCCGAGGATTTCAGCGGCGGCCGGGGTCTTGGACTTACCCCGCGCCTCGGCCTGGAGCTGGGCCACTTCCGCGTCAGCGCGGAGTACAATTACACCTTCAGCAACCGGGTGTCCAACTACTTCAGCATCATGGTGGCCCCCACCCTCTTCGGCGGACCGAAGGACGACAAGCAGCATTAGCTTCCGACATCGGATGTGGATCACATCCGATGTGGGGGGCTGCTAACGTAAAATAATCGATAGTTCATTCATTATCAGATCCTTGTCAATTTGCACATCCGATGTGCCCAAAGCGTCAAGCAACAACATCCGATGTGCAGCACATCCGATGTCGCGGGTCAGTACGTCAGCCCCATCCGCTCCATCAGCGCATCCACCCGGCGGGTGACGGCGTCGTCGGTGACCAGGCCGGGCGCGTGCCACGGCTTGATGCGGGCGTCGATCACCACCGGCCCGCGGCAGCCCCAGTGCTTGTGCTCGGTGAAGGCGTCGATGCCGTGGAGGTCGTGACTGGGATTGGACCGGGTGAACGCGGCCCACACGAAGTTGCTGAAGTCAGCGGCGAGGAAGGCACTGTCGTCGCAAACCACGATAAGTGGCGTCTTTTCCAGTAGCCCCGCACCTGCGTTCGCGCCCAGGAAGGGTTGGAGGGAGGCGTAGCCGTCTTCTTTAGTGAAGGTCGGTCCCTGGACCGCCAGGATGCCCGGGGCCACCAGCTGCGGCGCGCCATAGCCCTCCGGCAGGGACAGGGCATCGGGTACCGTGGCGGAGAGCGTACGGCGCGCTTCCCCCCGGCAGGCCCAGATGAGCTTGGAGCCCGCGTTCCAGCCGGAGCCGGAGTAGTCGAGGGTATCGATGGTGGTGCGCGTCTGGAAGTGGAGATCGCGCGTGGGGTCGAAGCGCTCCAGGAGGTGGCGGAAGAAGGCCGGCTGGTCGTTGGCGTTGAGTGCGGGATCGTCTTCCTGGGCCACGATGAGACAGTACTTGGCGAGGCTCGTCTGCCCGCTGCCCAGGATGCGGTTGGCCTGGGTGATGATCTCCTCGGGCACCTTCTCGCGGAACGGCATGTAGCGCTCCGAGCCGACGGCCAGCAGCAGGGGGTGGACGCCCGCCTCGTCGACGGCGTTGATCTGCCGGATGCCGGGAAATTCGCCGGGGGTGAGGTCCTCGACGAGCTGGTGGATGAGGTAGCCGAAACTGGAGTCCTCCGCCGGCGGCCGGCCCACGACGGTGAAGTGCCAGAGGGGGTCCTTGCGGTGCCAGACGGTCTCGACGTCCATGACCGGGAAGTCGTGCTGCAGCGAGTAGTAGCCCAGGTGGTCGCCGAAGGGCCCTTCGGGCTTCTTCTCGCCCTTGCGGATCGTGCCGGTGATCACGAAATCGGCGTCGGCGCTGAGGAGCCAGTCGCGGTCCCAGGCGTAGCCGAAGCGGCGCCCGGCCAGCATACCGGCGAAGGTCATCTCGCTCAGCCCCTCGGGCAGCGGCATGATGGCGCTGAAGGCGTGGCTCGGCGGGCCGCCGATGAAGACCGAGGCCCGAAAGGGCGCGTCGGTGCGGTTGTACTCGGTGTGGTGGACGCCGATGCCGCGGTGCAGCTGGTAGTGGAGGCCGATCTCCTCGTTGGTCACGTAGTCGTTGCCGGTGAGCTGTATGCGGTACATGCCGAGGTTGGTGTCCATGGGCTTGCGGCTGCCGGGCGGCAGGGTGCAGACCTGCGGCAGGGTGACGAAGGCGCCGCCGTCCATGGGCCAGGACTTCACCAGCGGCAGCTGGTCGATGGTCGTCTGGGCGTACTTGACGGCGGGGCGCAGGTGCCGGCGGGGCAGGGCGGAGAGGGCCGTAAACGGGCTTTTGGCGTAGCGCAGCGGGTTCTTGGCGAAGTTGGCGGGGTCGGCCTTGAGTTCCACGACCTTCTTCACATTTGGCAGCGTCTTGCGGAAGAGAAAGTCGGTCCGCGCGTAGGTGCCGTATAGGTTGGATACCGCCTGGAAGGGGCTCCCCTTCACCCGTTCGTAGAGGATGGCCGGTCCGCGGGCGGCGAAGACGCGGCGGTGGATCTCGGCCATCTCCAGGTCGGGATCGACTTCTTCGGTAATGCGGAGGAGTTGGCCGGTGCGTTCGAGGTCGGCGACGGCGGCGCGGAGGGAAGCGTGCATGCAGGGTAAATAGGCGGGCGGCGCCTTTGGTTCTGCTCCGACGTGGGTCGCCCCCGGCGGAGGCCGGAGGCGACGATAAAAAATCCAAATTTCACACCGTGCCGGCGGGCGGCCCACCGGCTGCCACCAAGATAGGCGGCATAACAGTGAGTTGCAAACAATGCATTTACGCGATGGCTACTTTTCCGGGGCCAGGGGGCAGCGCTTGCAGTATTTTCCCTTTTTCAGGTATTTCTCGCAGCATTTCTTTTTCTTGCCCTTGTCTTTCTTACCGCCCTTTTCTTTCTTTCCCATACCATGAGAACCACCCGACGGATCAACCTGTGGTCATCGCCGCGTAATATTAGCACCGCACTGATGTACGCCTTCGCCCAGCGGCCGGATACGGTGGTGGTCGACGAGCCGCTGTACGCCCACTACCTCACGCGCCAGCCCACCGAGGCCGACCACCCCGGCCGGACGGCGATCCTGGCGGCCCAGGACACCGATGGCCAGACGGTGGTCAACCGGCTGCTCCACGACGATTACCCGGCCGAGAACGTGGTCTTCAAGCAGATGACCCACCACCTCGTAGAGCTCGACCCGAACTTCCTCTACGGCATGACCAACGTGCTGCTCATCCGCGACCCCTACGAGATCCTGGCCTCCTTCGGGCAGGTGATCGACACGGTCACGGCCGAGGACGTGGGCCTGCCCCAGCAGGGCGACCTCTTCGACCGCCTGACCGTCACCGGCAGCCTCTCCGCCGTGGTCGACGCCCGCCGCCTCCTCGACGACCCCGCCGGGATTCTCCGGGCCCTCTGCGAACGGATCGATATCGCCTACGACCCCGCCATGCTGCACTGGCCCGCCGGCCCCAAGGCATACGATGGCGTGTGGGCCGACCACTGGTACGCGGGGGTGCACCGCAGCACCGGCTTCGAACCGCGCCCGAAAAAGATCATCAAGCTCTCCCCCGACCTCACCGCCGTGGCGGAGGCGACCCACCCCATTTACGAACGGCTGCTCCGGCAAGCCATCTAGTTGCTTACCCCCCTTCCATGCTCCAAGCTTTCAACCCCGCCAACGAACACATCAAGGTCTACATCGACGGACACCTCCTGCCCCGCGCCGAAGCGAAGGTCAGCGTCTTCGACAGCAGCGTCCAGGGCGGCGATGCCGTCTGGGAAGGCCTGCGCGTCTACGACGGCCGCGTCTTCTCCCTCGACGCCCACCTCGACCGCCTCTTCGACTCGGCCCACGCCCTCTGGTTCCAGAACGTGCCCAGCCGCGAGACCGTCGTAGATGCCATCAAACAGACCCTGGAGGCCAACGATATGCGCGACGACGTCCACATCCGCCTCACCCTTACCCGCGGCGAGAAGATCACCTCCGGCATGGATCCCCGCCTCAATCAGCACGGCTGCACCCTCATCGTACTGGCCGAGCACAAGCCGCCGGTCTATCCGGACTCGATCACCCTGGCCACCAGCAGCGTCCGCCGCAACAGCCCCATGAGCGTGGACAGCAAGATCCACCACAACAACCTGATCAACAACATCATGGCCAAGATCGAGGCCAACCAGGCGGGCGCCGACGCGGGCCTGATGCTCGACAAGGATGGCTTCGTTTCCGAGGCCAACGGCGTCAACGTCTTCCTGATCCGCCGCGGCAAGGTGCGTACCCCCTGGGCCGACTACTGCCTGCCGGGCATCACCCGCGCCACCGTGCTGCAGCTCTGCCGCGACAACGGCATCCCCTGCGAGGAGGCGCGCATCAGCCCCAGCGAGTTCTACGTGGCCGACGAGGTATTCACTACCGGCACCATGGGCGAGCTGACGCCGGTGCGGGCGATCGACGGGCGGGAAATCGTGAATAAGTACGGGGCTTCGGTACTGGATACGGTGCAGGATCTGTTTCGGGGGCTTACGCAGTCTGGGGGGACTAAACTGGTTTAGCGGGCACTCGCTTCGCTCGTGCGGGGAAAGGGGTTCTCACAGATTCGGCTGCGCCGTCAGATTCTCCACAGATTTGCACGGATTTTCCCGCGGGACTCCGGATTACCCCGATCGGCGATGGTGGCGCTAACCAGTCACCAGTCAACCAGGCCCGCCCACGCTGCTCCATTTCTCACCGATTGTCATTGGCTACGCGGAGGGGTCGCGCTTAGGCACAGACGTACACGGGTTCTCGCAGGAGAAATCCGTGTACATCTGTGCATCAATCCGTTCCAATCTGTGTGAAACAAATCGTGCGAGCGCAGCGAGTACGCCCTACTTCAGCGAAAGATTATACACATCAATCCTACGGTCGCGCAGGTTATGCACGCTGCCGTGGACGTGCAGTTCCTTCAGCAGGTCGAGGTCGACGTCGGCCACGAGGATCATCTCGGTGTTCGGGGTGGCCTCGGCCTTGACGCCGTTGCTGGGGAAGGCGAAGTCGCAGGGGGTGAAGACCATCGACTGGGCGTACTGGATGTCCATGTTATGCACCTTGGGCAGGTTGCCCACGGAGCCGGCGATGGCGACGTAGCACTCGTTCTCGATGGCGCGGGCCTGGGCGCAGTGGCGCACGCGGCTGTAGCCGTTCTGAGTATCGGTGAGGAAGGGGACGAAGAGGATGTCCACGCCCTGCTCGGCCAGCAGGCGGGGCAGCTCGGGGAACTCGACGTCGTAGCAGATCAGGATGCCGATCTTGCCGCAGTCGGTGTCGAACGACTTCAGCTTGTTGCCGCCGGTCATGCCCCACACCTTGGCCTCGTCGGGGGTGACGTGCAGCTTGTAGAACTTCTCGACCGTACCGTCGCGCTTGCAGAGGTAGCCGACGTTGTAGAGCTTGCCCTTCTCCACGGAGGGCATGGAGCCGGTGATGATGTTGATGTTGTAGCTGATGCTGAACTCGCTGAACTTCTTCACCAGCGGCTCGGTGAACTCGGCCAGCTTACGGATGGCCTCCGGCTCGGGCAGGTCGTTGTAGTCGGCCATCAGCGGCGCGTTGAAGAACTCGGGGAAGAGCGCGAAGTCGGAGCGGTAGGCGGCCACGGCGTCGACGAAGTACTCGGCCTGTTCCAGCAGCTCGTCCATGCCGCTGTAGGGGCGCATCTGCCACTGCACGAGGCCGAGGCGCACGACGCTCTTCTCCGTGCCCACCTTGCGGGTCGGGGCGGCGTAGAGGACGTTGTTCCACATCAGCAGGGCGGCGTACTCCTCGCTCTCGTGGTCGCCCTCCAGGTAGCCCTTGATGATGCGCTTGACGTTGAAGTCGTTGGCAAACTGAAAGTTGAGCACCGGGTCGTGGATGTCCTTCGACTTCACGCGGTCGATGTACTGCTTGGGGGTCAGCTCGTCGGAGTACTGGTGGTACTTCGGCAGTCGCCCGCCGAACATGATGCCCTCCAGGTTCATCTCCTCGCAGAGCTCCTTGCGGTAGTCGTACATACGCCGGCCGAGCCGGAGTCCGCGGAACTGCGGATCCACGAAGACGTCCACGCCGTAGAGGATATTCCCCTCGGGGTCGTGGGTATCGAAGGTGTACTTGCCGGTAATTTGCTCGTAGGTGTGGGTATCCTTGAACTTGGCGTAGTCCACGATGATCGACAGCGCGCAGCCGGCCAGCTGTCCGTTGATGTGGATGGCAATCTGCCCTTCCGGGAAGCGCTTGATCAGCGCCTGGATCTCCTCCCGCGCCCAGGCGGCATCGGGCAGTACGGCGTAGGCCTCCTCCATGATGCTGCGCAGCTGCTTGTACTCTTTGATGGTGAGGTACTTGAGCTCTACTTTTTCAATTTCGGGGTGCGCGAGGGCGTTCTTTACTTCCGGGGTTGCGGGACTGGCCATGGACTGGGGTTGATAAGGGGATAAAGGGAGAGAACGCCCGCAGCGGCAAGCGGGTTGGGTGACGTGGACGTTATTGGAGCGGCGCGGCCGCGGGTGCGGGGCTTTTGTGGAGGAATCAAGTTGAATCGGGTAGCCTACTACCCTACTGCCGCGTTGACCGATGATCGTTTCCCCCGCCGCTGCGATCGCCCAGGCGCTCAGGCACTATCCGGCGCGGTGAACAGCAGCCAGAGATTGTAGCCCGGCACCAGCAGCCACCCCGGCGACTTCCCTGCGGCCCGCATCCGGTTGATGCTCACTACCACCAGCACGTAGCCATGCGCCACGAACAGGGGCGTAAAAAAGTAGGGCGCGATGGCCATGGGCTCGTGCCCGAAGAGGAGCCCGTCACCCGGCCGCTTATTCGCCAATACCGACAGCACCGTCGGCACCCCGAAAAAGATCATGATGGGCGTGACCCCCAGCAGCAGCGCGAAGGCGGGAAAGTATTCCCGGCTGATGCGGCGGCGGGGGTCGTAGAGGTCCCGGAGGTAGATGCCTTCGGGTGGGGTGGCTGCAGGTGGCATGGGCGATAGTATTCCCGCTGCAAAGTAGACGATCGATTTCATCGCTCGATTGTGCAGTGTATCAATGGATGGTGGCTAAGCTAGATGCGTGGCACTTACTTATGCGTTAAAATCACGTTTCAGCGTACATGATAAAAGGAATCAAAGGTTGGAATTATCCAACCAATCAACCTTATTGATTCGCAGGCAACACACAAGAAACAAATTACATGTTTTGACACTAATAGTGATAATAACTTTTTCCTTAAAATCAAAAAAGTATCATCTTGAAAGGCTTGGTTAGCTCAAAAAAATGTCCTTTTTTGAGAGAGTATACTCAATGAGTGCTGAAGTAAGCTTGGTGATTTGATACTATGAACTCTCTCAAGCCCCAGCTAACTTGACACAGACCTACTTTACTAATATCCACGAACAACTCGTGGATAACCTCTCCAAAGCAGAAACCGAAATTGTAGCGGCTCTGGCTTGGTTCACCGACGTCGAACTTGTCAACCTCCTTACGGATAAGGCGCAAACAGGCGTTAAGGTCGACCTAGTCTTAGCAAAGAACTCCCATAATGAGGAGGTTGATTTCTCGGCGCTAGAAGCCGCCGGAGGATCGGTGACTTGGATCACCACAAAGGGGTACGGGCTGATGCATAACAAATTCTGCGTTGTTGATGAGCAGGTTGCTATCACCGGATCCTACAATTGGACAGTAAATGCCAAGCGCAACAATGGCGAAAACATACTCGTGACCGCCGACCCAGTAGTTGTCAAGCAGTACCGAGATCAGTTCTTCGCATTGAAAAGTGGCGTACCGATTGAGGAAGCTGAAATTTACGGAGATGCAGGTCCGGTCGGAGATTCAATTCCCAAACACAAGATGGATGCACCAACCGGTGACTATGCCGAGTTCGAGAAGGAATGGAATCACTTCCTAAACAGTCGCGTGGTTCCGTTTGAACGTAATCTGATGAAGTCTTACGGTGCGGAGATCGCCGAGAGTACGCAGGGTAACGCGGAAGTAATTCCCCAGCAACTGGATTCAATCTACCAGCAGTTGCTGTCAGACACCGAAATCAACCATGAAGACATTGAGGTTCTAAAGCGCAGCCTAGAACAGAAAATTTCTTTTCACGAAGCAAAGAACAGTACGGCCAATCGCAATGCCATACACGTTGCAGAGATGAAACTGATTGCGCGTAAACGGGTACTGGAAAATCAGATCACCTCGCTGGAAAATGAGCGTGATAAGACCCAGCAAGAAATACTCGGCATCTCGGACACCCAGATTCCGATTTTGGAGAAAAAGAGGTTACACAGTCGCGAAGAAATAGATGACTTATCGCGTGAGGCCGTAAAACGACCTAGCAAGAAAAGAGTCTGGCCGGAGGTAGCACTTCTGATCGGCCTAACCTTTTACCTTGTACTGTTTTACTCTTCAGTGATGTACAATATCCTGTACGGCAAAGCTGATGCAAGACTCGCAGGTGAACGTGGAGGGGAGGTGGTTATGGAAGTGTTCAACGCGAATGCAATTTGGATGGCGCTAGATCGAGGCCTTTTTGTCCTTTCGTTTATACTGATTTTTACTGCTATTCCACTGGCTGTTGGGTATTTACTTCATCGTATCACTGGATGGACACGATGGATTTACGGAGTTGGGGCACTTCTTCTAGACCTCCTGTTAGCTTACATCATTACCAAGGCAATCTATGAGGTCCGATACGAAGAGACACCAGGTTTAGAGCCATGGGATAAGTTGATGGTGCTGTCATCTGGTGATTTCTACCTCGTTTTAACTATGGGGTTTGTTTCCTTCCTAATCTGGGGAGGGCTGCTTGATCACATTTACAAACAACTTGACACCGTCAGCAAATCAGAGAGCTATGAGGTCAACGAGGAAAAGAAATCTCAGTTGCTTGCAAAAGTTGCTGAGTACAACTCAGAAATTGAGACCATGGAGGAAAAAAAGTTGCTGCTGTCACGGCAAAATATAGATACCTCGGGCAAAATTACCGCCCTCCAGAATGACTTGGCACACACCGACTACGAAATGGCCAAGGAAAAGCTATTGATTGACTCTGACTATGAGGACAGAAAACACAAGCTACAGAATCTCAAGGAAACCATCTTGCTCCACCTGAACCGGGAACGTATTCCCGTATCAATGACCTCGCTGAAGGATCGTGTGAGTACTTTCCTCTCGGGTTGGGACGATTGGCTGTACGACTACTACGCCTCTACACTCGCCACCGAGCGCTCCCATGCTGCACACAACCGGGCCAAAGAATGGCTACAAAATAAGCGTGATGAAATATTTGCTTAGTGAAGGTGCCTTGCTGTTGCTATGTGCACTGCTATTGTCAGGCTGTGGAAGGGATGAGTCGGGTGAAGGTCTTCTTGCCAGCCAGGAAGAAGAGCCCAAATTTAGCGTTCACAACAACATTGTGATTCTTCCCGATTTGTCCAACCGAACGGATCAAACGCTTTATCCGAGAAATGTGACGGATGAAGAGATAATAGGCATGGTTGTCGACATGTTTCCCGACATGACCCGATACTACCACCGGCGTAGAAGTCAAAGAGATAAGTTGACGCTACAACCCATCAATTACAACGACGTACCTAACTATACGGAGCTAGAGGACGCGCTGACTTTCGACCTCGGAGTTTTTGAAAACCAAGGTGAACGCGCTAGCTACTTATTTGACCGCTCCGACAATAACCTAAGCGCGGACATTAAAAAGTTCAAGGGAACTGTTCCTACCTTCTACAAAGGAACCGAAAACGGGTATGCCTCCGATCTGTATGGTTTCTTCAGAAACCGAATGAAGAACCAGCCGCTGTTTCAACTGACGCAAGCGCGAAACAATGAGGCTATCGTCGATGACCAGCGCAAGGTACTGATCCTTTTGACGGATGGATACATGGACCTCGCCACGGATGGTCCAAAATCTTGCCCCGATAAGCAATGCCGTCGCCTCACGCAACATGTACTGAAAGACTTTAGGCGGGATTGCAAGTGCTCCCAAAACCCTGACTCCGCAGCCGAATTCTTTGCCTCCAGCGGCTACGGTATCCCCCCCGTGGATCCCGCGAATCTAGAAGGCGTGGAAGTTTTGATGCTGGAGGTTTACGATCGCTCTAAAACAACCAGCGGTCGCAAGACGGTATATCCCACTGACTTCGACGTGCTGGAGTTATTCTGGACGGACTTCTTCAAAAAGTCAGGAGCTAAGCGGTTCCACATGGTGGAAACCGCAGTCTCCGAAGCGGCCATCCGGACAGAAATACAAAACTTTTTGGCCGAGGATAAGTATGTGGCTGCTACACCATTGCTTTCCGCTGCGGAATAGCGCAAATAGGTTGTAGCTCGGGTTGCCAGCGCTTAGCTAACATTGCATCGTAGAGCACCAATTAGAAATGCGATCAAACCACCCGTTACGAGATGTATTAGCGAAGCAAATCTTTGGTGCTACCTTGACCCTCCGGAACGAGTAGGCAGCCGCACACTCGTTCGAACCGCTGTTCAGCGCGACCGCGCTCCGACCTTAACCAGCGTAAAAATACGTTTTGAATGCGCCGTTCTACCTCATCGGCTCCAACGGCAGCTACTTCCATGTCCGGAGGGCACTTTAACAGGTCAAAAAGATCATCTTCTGTAGTAGAAAGAAAGCGCCTAGTCTGCTCGTCAAAATGGATAAAATGGGGTCTTCCTTCCTCATCCCGTAAGAGCAAATATACTTGTGGTCGACTACCAGTATAATAGCGAGCGGAGGCAAGGTCATTAAGGAGCGCTAATGCTTCCGATTGATGCTGTAGTAGGGTACGGGAGTGATCAAGAAAGGGACTGGTTCCAGTAAACTCTTCCAGTTCCTCAAGAGAAACTTCTTTAAGTCGCGCGACTTTTATGCGGGATAGATCACCAATATCTCCGTATCGTACCGATTCTTCATTGGAAAGTAAGGGAAGCTCACTAAACTGCTGGGCCTTTTCAGTCCTTTCAAGAAGTCGATTTAGTCGCTTTCTTATCCGGTTACTTACCTCGTGCAAATGTGTCTCCACCGGGCCAAAGTCATAGATAAAAGTGTAAAACGAAACCGTTCGTGGCTCTTTCCACAGACGTAAAACACGCCCCGCCCGCTGAATGAGGACATCAGGGGTCCAAGGCATATCGTAGTTGATTACTACACTGGCATCCTGAAGATTCACTCCAGTGGATAATGCATTGGTAGTGATTAGTATATCAATATCCTTTTTCCTGAATTTGCCTTCAATTTTGCCGTCATTGGCGACTGGTGCAAACCTTTTAATTAATTCTAAAGTGTCCGATTCAAATTTGCGCTGCTGAACAACATCCCTTCTTTTTTCTACTGTACTGCAAATTGTGATTTCTGGAAAGTCAACTTGCAGTTTTTCTTCAAGGTATAGCGCAGTGCGTAGGTATTCGCAGAAAATCAACACTTTCGTGTTAGCAAGTTTACCCCGAAATAATTCTTTCAAAACAAAATATTTGGGGTCAGCATCAGGAGGTAGCGCCTCCAATCGATCTATGATGGGTCGAATGAGTTCACGCCGTCTCTCCAAAGTGCAGGCATACTTAACTTCCTTCTTTCCCTGCCCCTCCAATAACGGTTTATCAGCTACGACGTAGCGTAAACTGTTGATTAACGTAGCTGGAGAACTACTCCAGGCATATTCTATAAGATTTCGTACCCTAGTATTTGTATAGTGCCACAACCCCTTCCTATCACGGTATTTCAAGGTATCGTGATTGAAAACACCCGATTTAATTAGGCTTGAAATTTCCTTTTCAAGAGGAAGAAAGGACGTGATCGAATGAATATCTACAGAGGGTATCCAGCGTTTGTTCTCACGAAACAGAATGTAACTTCCACCATTGCCCTTTATAGCATAATCTTTGGCCACCTGGGAAGTGCTTATAACAGTGGCCACGGGCAGGCGTATGAACCGATCAAAAAATCTTCCTGCTCAAGTACACTCCAGGCATGAGCCGACAGTTTGTCGTCCAGCAGTTGCCAAAACACTCCCCTCCCTTTTTCGTCAAATTCTGCGGGCGGGGCAGTGTGAGGTAATAGCTTGAGTTGATTGTTGATGTCGCTCACACCCTTAGAATAAGGTGTCGCGGTGAGCAGGAGAATCAGTGCTTTACGTTCACGAACTAGTGGTTCGAGTCGTTTGAAACTTCGCCGAAGTGCGGTAGCGTCTGCTTTAACTCTGTTGCGAAAATGCTGACTTTCGTCGATGATGATTAGGTAGCGGTTGTCCACATACTTGAGGGCCTTTTCTACCTCTTTAAGAGCTTTACCGCTACGACTAACGTCTAGTAAGTTTCTTGTAAAGATTTCCGCATTCAGCGGGGTAGTACGAATTGACTCTTTCCAATCGGGGTGAACTTGCTTTGGAGAAAAAATTATCACATTGGTAATGCGCCTTTGGTGGGCCAGCCGAACGGCCACGTGCGTAGCCATCACCGTCTTGCCCAAACCCGTAGAGGCAACGAGCATGGCTCCCCGGTACTGATCCAGTTGGCGCAGCACCCGCTCGATAACGGCCTTTTGGTAGTCGACCGGATACTTGTACTCCGGTCTTAAATCAAGCGGCTGTTCCTCCCGCAGCAGGACATGCAGGGTCTTCAGATAGATATCAAACGGCCGATCCAGCGCTAGCCATCGGAGCAACGCATCCAGTAATTCCTGCGTCAGATCCTCCGTAGCGTCCGAATCCCATTTGGACTGGAAGGTATCGACGTAGTACTGTACCCGATCGCTTTCCTCCACCGGAGTAAGGTTTTCTACGTTGTTTTTCAAGCCGCTGTGCGTAAGATTAGCTGAACCGGCGAGCACATACGTATCATCAAAAATGTACACCTTTCCGTGGTTTCCCCATTGTGCCCGGCCCTCTATCGCGGCACCTTCGGTATGGCCGATGAACAGTTGGCGGTTTTTCAGACAGCATACTAGCTCGATGACCGCCGCTCGCCGGTCGGCTACGTCCCAGCTTGCCAGGTGAGCCAGTATGTTTTCGATAACCGCCTCGCGAAGTTTTTCCCGGTCGTTCTCGTCAAAACCTAGCAGCAGCCGTACTCGTACCGCGCCCAAGTGGGGCCGGATAAGGTCGTATCCCTGTACCGTAAAGTAACCAGTTGCGACATCGACAGATCGCTCGGCACGCTGCAGGTAGGGTTTGAGTGCCTCAACGGCATTACTGGACCAGTGGTCGATCGGACGATCAGTAGAAGTAGACATAGCGTGGTACCCGGATTGCCGGGTACTTAAAGTAAAGGGTTTTAGCCCTTTTTATTTTGCCGTGCCGTTAGGGTAACGCCAGGATTCTTCCCATATCCGGGAAAATCACCATCTTAGGCGCACACTCATCTCAGTCCGCGCTTTTGCGCCCACCCCATGAACCAGACCCCCGAGCAACTCGCCCGCGACCGCATCGACCGACATCTGCGGCAGGCGGGCTGGGAAGTACAGGATAAAAACGGCGTCGACCTTTACGCCAACGACGGCGTAGCCGTGCGGGAGTTCCAGACCAACGAGGGACCGGCCGACTACGTGCTGTTCGTCAAGCAGCAGCCGGTAGGCGTGATCGAGGCGAAGCGGGAAGAGGCCGGCATGAACATTACGGTGGTGGAGGAGCAGAGCCTGCGCTACCTCACCGCCGGCATGAAGTTCGTGAGTACCGACAAGCTCTGCTTCGCCTACGAGAGTACCGGCGAGATCACCCGCTTCACCGACTACCGCGATCCACTGCCCCGCAGCCGCGAGGTCTTCAGTTTCCACCGCCCGGAAACCCTGCTCGCCTGGGCGACCACGGCACCCGCGCTCCGCCGCCGCCTAAAGGAGCACATGCCGCCCCTGCCCGAGCAAGGATTGCGGCCCGCGCAGATCGAGGCCATCAATAATCTGGAGCGGTCGTTCGCCGACAACCGGCCGCGGGCCCTCATCCAGATGGCCACCGGGGCGGGCAAGACCTTCACGGCCTGCACCTTCGTGTACCGCCTCTTGAAGCACGCCAAGGCCCGGCGCGTACTCTTCCTGGTCGATACCCGCAACCTCGGCGAACAGGCCGAGCAGGCCTTCCTGAGCTACCAGCCGCGCGACGACAACCGCAAGTTCAGCGAACTCTACAACGTGCAGCGGCTCACGAGCAGCCACGTGGCCGGCGACAGCCAGGTGGTGATATCCACCATCCAGCGGCTCTACGCCACGCTGAAGGGAGAGGAACTGGACCCTACTGCCGAGGAGGAGGACCCCAACGAGAGCGGTGGCTGGCGCAAGAAGGAACCGCTGCCCGTGGTATACAACGAGCGCCACCCCATCGAGGAGTTTGACTTCGTGGTGATCGACGAGTGCCACCGCAGCATCTACAACCTCTGGCGGCAGGTGCTCGACTACTACGACGCCTTTCTGATCGGCCTCACGGCTACCCCCGACAGCCGCACCTACGGCTTCTTCAATAAGAACGTCGTGAGCGAGTACACCTACGAGCAGTCGGTGGCCGACGGAGTCAACGTACCCTACGACGTCTACACCATCGAGACCCGTATCACGAAGGCGGGCGGCCTCATCCCCAAGTCGGAGCGGCGCATCGAGCAGCGCGAGAAGCTGAGCCGCCGCCGCCGCTGGGAGGCCATCGACGAGGACGTGGAGTACGAGGCGCGGCAGCTCGACCGCGACGTGGTGAGTCCCGACCAGATCCGCACCATCATCCGCGAGTTCCGGCGGGTATTGCCCGGGCTGTTTCCCGACCGCTACCACGCCGACGGCACCTTCGAGGTGCCCAAGACGCTGGTGTTCGCCAAGAGCGACAGCCACGCCGACGACATCATCCAGTGCGTACGCGAGGAGTTCGGGCAGGGCAACGACTTCTGCAAGAAGGTGACGTATAAGTCCGACGAAGACCCCAAAAGCGTGCTCAACCAGTTCCGCAACTCCTGGAACCCGCGCGTGGCCGTGACCGTGGACATGATCGCCACCGGCACCGACGTGAAGCCGCTGGAGGTACTGCTCTTCCTGCGCGACGTAAAGAGCAGCAACTACTTCGAGCAAATGAAGGGCCGCGGCACCCGCACCATCGACTTCGACGCGCTGCGGGACGTGAGCGGTACCGCCAAACATGCCAAGACCCACTTCGTGATTATCGACGCCGTGGGGGCCACCGAGAGCAAGAAGACCGTCAGCCGCCCCCTCGAGCGCAAGCCCGGCGTACCCCTCAAAGACCTGCTTGGTGCCGTCAAGATGGGCGTGCGCGACGAGGAACTCTTCAGCAGCCTCGCCAACCGCCTCATCCGGCTGGAAAAGCAGGTGACCCCCGACGAGCGCGCGCAGTTTGAACAACTCGCGGGCGGGCGCAGCATCAAGCAGGCCGTCAAACAACTGCTGGACGCCTACGACCCCGACGTACAGGATGCGGCGCGGACGCAGGTGCAAAGCGAACTCCGGGGAGCCGCGCCCGACGACATCGACCGGGCCACCGAGCAGGCCCTCGAAGACCTGACCCGCAACGCGGCCCGCATCTTCAACGGCGCGCTGTGCGAGTACGTGGAGAACGTGCGCAAGGTGCACAGCCAGGTGATCGACCACGTGAGCGTGGACGAGGTACTGCGCAGCGAAGCGGCCGGCTTCAGCCAGGAGCGAAGCAAGGAGGTGGTCAGGGACTTTCAAGGCTGGCTGCGCGAGCACGCCGAAGAGATCACGGCCCTGGACATCTACTTCCGCCACCCCCACCGGCGGCGGGAAGTCACCTTCGCCATGGTCAAGAGCCTGCTCGCTACCCTGAAGGCCGACCGGCCCAACCTCGCCCCGCCCTACGTGTGGGAGGCCTACGCCAAGCTGGAGGAGGTCAAGGGCGGCAAGCCCGAAAGCGAACTGGTGGCCCTGGTGAGCCTGCTGCGGCGGGTGGCCGGTCCGGACGAGCGGTTGACCGACTACCCCGGACAGGTGGACCGCAACTACAAGCGGTGGATCTTCGCCCGCAACAACGACGGCGGCGTGGTCAAATTCACGGAGGAGCAACTGGACTGGCTGCGCATGATTCGCGACCACGTCAAGCAGAGCTTCCACCTTGAGCCCGATGACCTGGACTACGCCCCCTTCGACCAGCGCGGTGGGCGGGGCGGCATGTTCCGCGCCTTTGGTGCGGAGATGAATGCCGTTATTGCGGAAATGAATGAAATATTGGTGGCATGATGAAGGAAGGGTGGAATGAGATTAAGTTTGGTGAAGTTTTGAAGGTCAGTTCCGGCAAAGGTCTACCAAGGTCAAAACAAGATTCTCATGGAACATGCCCCGTATATGGCGGAAACGGAGTTATGGGGCACCATTCCGAATACATGTATGCGGATTCTAAGTTAATCATAGGAAGAGTTGGGGCTCAGTGCGGAAATACTCACATTACATCTCCGAATTCATGGATCACAGATAACGCCTTTGTAGCAGACTTTGATGAAAAGCTCTACGATAAGCAGTTTTTATGGTATCTCATCCAAGAGATGAGACTCATTCGATATTCTAAATCGACTGCTCAACCCGTAATCTCAGGAAGATCCATTTATGGGATACGCCTAGACCTCCCCCCCCTCCCCGAGCAACGCGCCATCGTAGCCAAGCTGGAGCGGCTCTTCGCGGAGCTGGACCGCAGCGTGGCGGAGCTGGAGGCGGCCCGGGAGAAGCTGGGGGTGTACCGGCAGAGGGTGTTGAAGGAGGCGTTTAGTGGGCGGTTGACTGAGGGGTGGCGGGTATTAAAGGATGTTGATTTCGATTATCCAAGTGTAAAAATTGGAACTGTAAGTAAAGTAGGTACAGGAGCAACTCCGAAACGTGGAAATCCTCTGTACTGGAAGAATGGAAATATACCTTGGATTACTAGTGGCGCCTTAAATAGTGCAAAAGTGACCCAGGCTTCTGATTTTATTACGGAGGTAGCTATTAAAGAGACTAATGCCTCCATTTTTCCAAAGCACACCCTGTTGATTGCCATGTATGGAGAAGGCAAAACGCGGGGTAAATGTGCCGAACTTCTATTGGAAGCTGCGACCAACCAAGCTATTGCAGGCGTCGAACTTGATACACAAATGGCGTTTTTGCCTTTTGTTAAGTATTCATTCGAGAGAATGTATCATGAAATTAGAACTAAGTCATCCGGAGGAGTGCAGCCAAATTTGAATCTAACCATTATTAGGAATATAGAGATTCCGCTGCCTGCGATCGATGAGCAAATGGCTATCGTTGACGAAATAGAAACCCGCTTCTCCGTAGCCGACAAGCTCGAGCAGGAGATTACGGAGAACCTCGAGCGGGCGCGAGGCTTGCGGCAGGGGGTGTTGAAGCGGGCCTTTGCTGGGGAGTTGGTCCACTAAAATTCAAGATACCGTTATGATTTATCTTGACGAAAACGGTCAGAGACTGCGTAGGCTCTTGATTGAAAATGCTTTCAACAACGGAAAGCCAGTATACTATTCAACGGCTGCCGAATGGATAAAGGACGAGCTTGGATATGCACATTCCCAGGAGTTTGCAAATCTTCTTGGAGATGTGAGCGAGTATGAATATGAGAGCTCACCACAGCGCCCGTTTCTCTCTGCAACGGTGATATATAAAAACCCAAGTAGGAGTGTAAAGTATGATGCACGATATGGAGATGGGCTCATCAATCGCGCTTTAGCGATGGGTTTAGATAAGAAGTCCAATTTTGATCCGTTGAGTTTCGGTAGAGATGAAGAATCCGCTGCCTTTAAATTCTGGAGTCATTTATCGCGTTACAAGCAATTTAAAGATTACGTGCCGCCCATAGCTCAAGAACCGGCCGAACCAATTGCATATAGTGCACCAACAGTTCCCTTCTTTACTGTCGAAGAAATGGGTTTGTTTCATGAACTGGCTGGGAGACAATATTTAGAACAGAGTATAGGGGAAGCAATCAAAGAAACAATCAATAAAAAAGTTCGCTTCTGGCAGGAGCAATTGCTCAGCCGTTTCAACATGACTGATACAAACGTTAGCGAAAATTGGCAACAATCTGGTAACATCAAGAAGTATATATGGGGTCGCTTGAACCGGCCAGAAGATGAAGAAGCGGACGTTTTTTTTACGATTGACGCTATGGGTACGGAGAATCGCTTAAAGGCCCGCCTAGGATATAATTTTGGAAGAACAAATCATTTTTCTTCATACCAGATAAACAGACTCGAGGAAATTACAGCGTCCAATACCGATTTCTTTTCCGTGCCGGCACAGGAACTT
The DNA here is from genome assembly GCF_003390915.1 of Lewinella sp. IMCC34183. Taxonomy (GTDB): domain Bacteria; phylum Bacteroidota; class Bacteroidia; order Chitinophagales; family Saprospiraceae; genus Neolewinella. Next base: position 248,324 of record NZ_QMEM01000003.1, read on the forward strand.
CAAGGATGGGACTGGGAACGACTAGTGGTCGCAACCAATAGGTTTATTGATCGAAAGTGGGAAGCCTACCAGTCCGCAATCGAATATGTCCGTGGAATTACCACTGCATCACAAGAATCAAGACTGCGAACAGGTAATTTTCCAGTTGCACCAGCGGCCGCATCTGCCGAAGACAATACTGACGCTCCAATTGATCCAACAGGGAGTGGGCAAGATTTTGCCGCTCTCGCTCAGCGTAGGCATGTGATCGGTGAGGAAGGGGAAGATTACGTGCGCGATATATTAGAAGTAGAATACCCGGATTGGTCTTTCGAAAAGATGCCCGCCGGATCACGCTATGATATACGCGGCAAAACAGAAGGACAACCAGATATTGAGGTAGAAGTAAAAACTACCACGAGCACAGACGAGAGTGCGCCATTCTACGTGAGTGTTTCCGAATTGGAATACGCTAAGCGAACTACAAATTGCTATTACCTATACCGAGTGACGGGGCTAGGAGGCGATCAACAGAAAGTTGCTTACCGGCTCACGCGCGATGAATTGATGAAACGCACTCGGACAGCGATTACATTTCAAATTGAAGGCAAATAAATGTCAGATCAAAATAGTCAAGTATACGTAGTCCGCGCTGGCCGCCATGGCGAGCGTGAAGCCGCTGCTCTGGAAGCGAACGTGGCGACCATCGGTTTCGACAACATTGGTGATCTCACTCAGTATAAATCAAAGGAGGAGGTTAAGGCCCAGTTTGCCGAGCAGTATCCGGATAAGAGCGCGGTAGCCATCGGCAACTGGGCGGGGCAAGTTTGGCGCTTCAGTCACGAAATTCCGGTTGGTGCAACGATCATACTACCGAGTAAGATGCAGTCTACCATTCACGTAGGCCGGGTAACGGGACCGTATTACTACTCTGACGATCCAAACATGCTACACTGCTTGCCGGTGGATTGGAAGGCGGAAGTCCCCCGTACCTCATTTGACAAAGACCTGCTGTACTCCTTTGGCACCCTACTTACAGTGGCCTCAATTAAGCGGGAAGCCGGCGCGGAACGTATTTGGAATGCGGTGGAGGGTAAGCCCACGCCGGTGGTCAATCGGCCTAAGTCAAAAGAAAGCAAAGAAGTCAGCGAAGCGGAAGAGTCCGAAGTTGACCTGGTACAGCAAGCCGAAGATGACATTGTCCGCCATTTGAATCGCAGCATCGACGGGCACGATTTTGCTGATCTCGTTACGGAATTACTTGAAGTTCAGGGCTACGTCAGTCAGACAAGTACGCCGGGGGCAGACGGTGGCGTCGACATCCTGGCGGGGTCTGGTCCATTGGGTTTTCAGGAACCACGGGTATGCGTACAAGTAAAATTTACCTCGGCAACGGTAGACGTGCGAGTGCTCCGAGAATTGCAGGGAGTAATGCGCCGTACGAAGGCGGATCATGGGTTGCTCGTCTCGTGGAGCGGTTTCAACCGATCCGTGCTAAAGGAAGCGCGAGACGATCACTTTTTTATTCGTCTTTGGTCTCAGCGAGAGGTGTTAGAGGAGATATATCGTCATTACGATAAGCTGAGTGAAAAATGGCGGGCGCGGGTGCCGCTGCGGCGGATTTGGGCGTTGGTTTCTGAAGGGGAGGGATAGCTTGCGACGTTTAAGGACCGATAGTCGATAACGGTTGTTGAGAAGCTTTACATAAGCTGATTACCTTTTCGACTACATTCTTAATTAATTTAGTTCGAAGGGTTTCATCAAACAGTTTTGCCATTTCCTCTGGATCACCGAAATTGAACAAATTGTCTTGCCAGGGCCACCATTTAATTCCCTTCATATTTTGATGAAAGAACTTAATCTCACCAAGACGCATATCAACTGTTGACCGGATAGGTTCGTCTTTGTGGGTGACGATTCCATAGACGGTCCGATCATTCACGCAAGTAGCCTGGCCCTGAATTTCAACACGGGCTACAGATGGCCACTTCTTGTGAGTTATTACCAGTGAGGTCCAGCTATTCGTGGCCATATCGCTGAAGCTTTTATTCTCCGGGTTGATGGACCAGCCTTCGTCGAGTTCAGCGGTTAATCTATCGGTAAGTTCCGCTATGAAATTAGTGACGGCTTCCACCCGGACCGCTTCTATCTGCTTACTCACCAAGTCAGCTGCGATATAGTTATTTTGGATTGCTGTTTTGAGTTCTTCAATCATTTCGTCGTTGGTTAGCTGCCCAGTGAGTTTTCGCACTAGAACAACATATTGTTTAATGGTTTCCCGAAGCGGTGCGTGATCCACGGCTTTCTCCCGGCAACGCTGCAGCCAGGTCAAAAGGTCATCACCGTAGGACACCCGATGGTATTCTATTGCCCCGTGCAAACTTTTACTTTTTTTGGCACCATCTTTTGAGTCACGGCCATCAAGAGTCAGATAGATGAGTACGCTCCCCTCCGCATCGCGGGCATGCAGGAACTGACTGTAGCGTTCCAACTGGTTTTCCTGATCCCCAGCGTGTATCTTATTTTCGATGATAGCTTGACGTTCACCGGTTTCCAGGAAGATGTCTGCCCGACCACGTGGAAGTCGCTTCTCCGCTTCAACCGACGTCTGGTCAGTTATGGGAAATTCTATACGAGCCACCTCAAAAAATAATTCGGCGAATACTCTGCCCATTCCGTGCGTTCCAAGTGGGTTAAGGAGATCCATAATAAAGGCTGAGTGTAGATACTCTTCATCGTGTTCCTTCCGCAGCAGCGAGAAGATGTTAAAGGACTCCTTCTTGAGTTTAGTGATGCGGTCGTTATTGGCCTTGATTCTTGCAACCTGACTGAGGAGCTGGTTTACGCTGCTCCTGTCGAATGTGGAATTGGTGGTCATTTATAGATGATCGTTACTTATTTGCGCAGTGATATGCGGTGGTAGCCAAGCTACTTATTAAAAATGGAATTCAGCGTATATGCGCCAACGCGGGTATGGGCTATTGATCTACCGCTTGCTGGAGAAAAGCTCGAGGTAATCCTTGAATTCGAAAAGCTTCTCCCTGCCGGAAGTGGGCCTCTCCTGTAAAATATCAATTTCCTGCAGAGCCTGGAGAAGACGACTGGAAGTATTTTCCGACTTTCCTATCAGTTCCGCCGCTTCCGTGATCGTGATGACTGGACGCAAGTACAGGGCATCCATGACGATACGGGCATCCTCAGCCTTCCTACCCAGGGTCAGCAGCGTCGCGTCAACTGACTTTGATAATTTTAGAATTCCGTCGAATGTCCGGATTCCGTCGCGGGCGGTTTCCGCCACGCCGACGAGGAAGAAGCGGAGCCATTGCTTGAGGTCGTTTTTCGCGTGTACGCCGGAAAGGTTATCGTAGTAAAGTCGCCGGTTGCGCTCAAAGAAGTCAGATAGGTAAAGTACGGGACTTCGTAGGGTGCCGGTGCTGATCAAATACAGCGTGATTAGCAATCTCCCCACCCGTCCGTTACCGTCCAGAAACGGATGAATGGTTTCAAATTGATAGTGCAGGATGGCGGCGCGCAGCAGGTCGGGTAGCGGGTGTTCCTGGTCATTTGCGAAGTATTCAAGGTCGGAAAGCAATCTTCCTACCTCACCAGCGGGCGGGGGCACGAAAACCGCATCGGAGATGCTCGCGCCGCCGATCCAGTTTTGGCTGTTCCTGAACTCCCCGGGCATCTTATGCTGCCCCCGTACCCCTGCTAACAGCATGCCGTGGGCTTCCCGAATCAGGCGCGAAGAGATGGGTAGCTCCGTAAGTCGGTTGATGGAGTGCTTCATTGCCGCGATGTAGTTGGTGACCTCTTCCCAGTCCTGCCGGCGATCCTGCGGCAATTCCTCCCGGTGCATGAAGGCTTCGGCGAATTCCGTTCTGGTCCCCTCGATGCGGTTGGACTCTACTGCTTCCTTGGTCAGGTGCATGCTGATGAAGAGGTCAATGTTAACGTAGCCCGAGAATGCATCAAGTCGCCCCAACTCAATGTCGGCTTTGCTCAATAAATGGATGATTTCCGGATCACTGATTTCCCATTTACGATTGACGGGGTTTGGTATGAATGCGCGGTAATAGCCCTGATTCACCCATTTTCCGGCCACAAACTTCATCATAGCTGCTTTTTTGAAGTAACATACGGATTTGTCTTCAAAAAAGGTCCAGTTGTGAAGATTGAGATGAAGTTAGCTTCATCTCCCGCGCGGTTAGAAACCGCTTTTTGCTTTCGCGGTCGGAGACCGCCTTTTACTACCTTGCACCTGCGCCCTGCCGCGCCTACCTCACTTAATTAGTCTCTATGTCTCAATCCGCTATCGTATCCAAGGTCTGGTCCTTTGCCAATGTACTGCGGGACGACGGGGTAGGCTACGGCGACTACCTGGAGCAGATCACGTACCTGCTCTTCCTAAAAATGGCGGACGAGCTGACCAAGCCACCCTACGGCAAGATGATCAACTTCCCCCGCCTAAAGGACGTCGAGGGGAACGAGATTCCGGACGGCGACGTCTGCAACTGGGAAACGCTGAGCAGCAAGCGCGGGGCTGAGCTAGAAGCCTTCTACGGGCAGATGCTGCGGACGCTGGCTACGGAGCCGGGCATGCTCGGACAGATATTCGTGAAGAGCCAGAACAAGATCCAGGATCCCGCTAAATTGCTCAAGGTGATAAACATGATCGACGAGCAGGAATGGAGCCTGCTGGACGCCGATGTGAAGGGAGACATCTACGAAGGCTTACTGGAGAAGAACGCGGAAGACACCAAAAGCGGGGCTGGGCAGTACTTCACGCCGCGGCCGCTCATCCGGGCCATGGTGGCCTGCCTCCGGCCGGAACCGCTGAAAACGATCATCGACCCGGCCTGCGGTACGGGCGGCTTTTTTCTGTCGGCCTACGATTATATCGTCCGCGAGCACCAGCTGGACCGGGAAGAGAAGAAGTTTCTCAAGAATGATACCTTTCACGGCAACGAAATCGTGGCCAACACCCGTCGACTGTGCCTGATGAACATGTTCCTCCACAACATTGGAGAGATAGACGGGGAGCCGAGTATCAGCCCCAACGACGCGCTAATCAGCGACGACGGCAGTCGCTACGATTACGTGCTGGCCAATCCGCCCTTCGGCAAGAAGAGCAGCATGACCATCACCAACGAAGCGGGCGAGCAGGAGCGGCAGGACCTCACCTACAATCGACAGGACTTCTGGGCCACTACCAGCAACAAACAACTAAACTTCCTGCAGCATATCCGTACCCTGCTGAAAACTAATGGTAAGGCTGCCGTGGTGCTGCCGGACAACGTGCTCTTCGAGGGCGGCGCCGGAGAAACCGTGCGTAAGGAACTCCTCAAGAGTACGGACCTGCATACGATCCTGCGGCTACCTACGGGCATATTCTACGCCCACGGCGTGAAGGCTAACGTGCTGTTCTTCGACAACAACCCCGCCGCTCCCGCTCCGTGGACAAAGGAGGTGTGGATCTACGACTACCGTACCAACGTACACCACACGCTTAAAAAGCGTCCGCTACGCTTGGAAGACCTGCAGCCCTTCATCGATGTCTACCACCCGGGCAACCGCGCCGCGCGCACGGAGGAGCCCGAGGGCCGCTGGCGCAAGTTCAGCTACGACGAGATTGTCGCCCGCGATAAGACCAACCTCGACATCTTCTGGCTGCGCGACGAAAGCCTCACCGACCTCGAAAATCTTCCCGAGCCGGACGTGCTGGCGGAAGAGATCATTGAGAGTTTGGAAGCTGCGCTGGAGGGGTTCCGGAGTGTGGCAGGGGAATTGACTGGTGAGTAAACGACGCAATATGGATAAGGGAAGCGAGCGGCGGTGGGAAAATCTGAATGTGGCTCTGGAGAACTACCGACTGTACCTTGGTAGAAAAAGCGATGATGTGCTCACGCTTATCGATCTACTGCATATTTCCAATTTTAAAGGAGGTAACGCGTCAATCACTGAACCGGAAGCAGAAATTGCCCGAAAATTGCCGGAGTATGAGCGGCGCATGGATGCTATCCGCAATGAGTTTGGCACAATGGGATTAGCGAATTTGTCCAATCAGCAGAGGGCAAGTCTCGTCAAGATGGTCAAAAAAACACTTGAACTTTCAAGTAATGAGCAATTCTGTATTCGAGGGTTCGGGCCGTCGTACTTAAGTGCATTGCTGCACGCGCATTTCCCCGATCTAATACCAATTATTGACAGGAGAATTTTGATAAATACCCGTAGGGTCAAGCGAAAGGATGTAAACAGCCAACTGCAAGTTAAGAGCATCCCGGATCACGTTGGCCCACTGATTAGCTGGTTTCACGATGCTTTGCAGTCCGGTCAAGCCTCAATGCGAGATTTGGACCGGGCACAATTCATTAAGCCGCTGGATGTGGCGGGACTGGATGAAAGTGATTGATCAATAGGGCTGAGTTCGCAGCTTATCGAAAGTTGATACCTACTAGATCAGATATTACCTGCTGCATAAACAGCCTATTGCCACCAACGGCAACTTCCACGCCGGACCGAGCTGTGACATCCTCCTCCTGCCGGTAACCAGCGATAAGACGTCCAGCCAGTGGATGCGAGAGATCGCGCTGGCCGTCGAGCACTGGCTCCCAAAGCCTGCTGAATCCGACTCCTAATCCCAAAATCACCGGTCGTTTTGGGAGTATGATCCTAAAATGTGAGGTGTTTGGGGATGAAGTACAAGCCCTGAACCGCAAACTTACTCGACCCCAACCGATACTGGTCAAACATAAGGAGGTATTGCCGCTGACGCATACCAGCCCTGGCCTGTTAATGATTATCGGTATGGCTGAAGGCGGACTCCTCAAGAGGCAAAAAATGCGCAGCATAGCGCAGTTGCCACCCTCAATACCCACTTATCCCCTCCCCAAACCCAAACAACCCATACCCCACCCCCTCATCGTAGCCGGGCACGTCCGATAGCTGCTGCTGCGCGGCGGCGTCCGAGACGGGGGTGGTGAAGGGCATCTTGCCGGAGGGCGCGAAGCGCCCGGTCACTACGTCGAGGACGGCCGCGGGGGTGGTGCCGAAGGTGGCCAGCACGGCGGGGATCTGCGGGTCGCCGTCGGTGTAGAGCTCGTCGATGGACCAGGGGTTGCTGTAGTTGACCACCAGTATGGTCGGTTTTATAGTCACCAGCGTACGCAGGCGGTCGACGTCGCTGCCGTTGGCGGATAGGTTGACGTGTAGGGGGCTGCCGTCCGACTGGAACAGCGACTTGCCCTGCGGTAGCACCCACAGCACGGTACGGTCGGCGGCTTCGGGGGTAGCGACGAAGTCCACCGGCCAGTCGCTGCCGGGCTCCGGACGGTACACCACCAGCGAGTCGCCGCCGCGCCGGGGCACATAGGTCGCGAAGTAGACCTTGGTGCGGGGTGCCAGGGGCAGTACCTGCTCGCCGTCCACCGCGCCGTTGCGCAGCAGCACGATCGATTTGCGCATCGCCTCCGCGGCCCGTTCCCGGAAGCGCTCCTGCCCCACCGTGGCGGCGGCGGCGTCGACGTCCACGTAGGGGTCCTCGAAGAGGCCCAGCCGGAATTTCTCCAGCAGCAGCAGGTATACGGACCGCTCCACCGGCTCCGCCAGCGCGGGATAGGTGCGAAGGGCCTCCAGCAGCAGCGCCGGATCGGCGGTGCCGGAGAAGAGGTTGACGCCCGCCTCCAGTGCGAGCTTGTAGCGCTCGGGGATGCTCAGTTCCTCCACGCCCCAGGGCATCATCTCGATCGGACCGGTATCCGAGTTGATGATCCCCGCGAAGCCCAGTTGCCCGCGCAGCACCTCCTGCAGCATCCGCTTATTGTAGGCGTAGGCCAGCTCGGGGTAGTCGGTGCCCACGGGGTAGGAGTAGTACGGCATGATCGCCGAGGTGCCCGCCTCGATCGCCGCCCGGAAGGGCACCAGGTTGTCCTCCAGCCGCCCCCCGGGGAAGACCTCCCGCTTGCCCCAGTCGAAGTGTGGGTCCTGCCCGCCCTCCGTAGCGCCGCCGCCGGGAAAGTGCTTCGTGGTCAGGGCGACGGAGCGCGGGTGCAGGGCCTCCCCCTGAAAGCCGAGCACGATGGCCCGGATCATCTGCGCCGCCAGCTCCGGATCCTCGCCGAAGGTGCCCTCGGTGCGCTGCCAGCGCGGATCGGTGGCGAGGTCGGCCATGTACATGTAGCCCTTGCGGAGGCCGACGGCCGCCCACTCCTGCCGCGCGATGTCGGCAAACTCCCGCACCAGGGCCGTATCGCGGGTGGCCGCCAGCCCCAGCTCGCCGGGCCAGGTGGAAAAGGGGGTGTCGCCGACGTTCAGTCCCGCGGCCACGTCCACCGCGATGTGGTTGCGCGGATTGGACGCCACGAGGGCCGGGATGCCGTGGCCCGTCCGCTCGCAAAGTTCCTGCAGCTTATTGGCCCAGGCGGCGATGATCTCCGGGGCCGGATTGGCCCGCAGGATGAAGTGGCGCCCGTGAAACTCGGTCACCGCCCGCGTGGTGCCCGCCGAGCTCATCATCGGGGCGTCCAGCGGCTTGCGGGTGAAGATGTTCGTCTCGGTTACGGCATCCTCCTCGTTGAAGCCGCTGGCGATGGGCTGCCCGTTGCCCGGCCCGAATCCCGCGTCGTTCTCCATCCGGGTGGTGCTGATGAGCATGAAGCCGGCCTTTTCCTCCAAGGTCATCCGGTCGAGCAGGTCGCGGCTGCGGGCCTCGGCGGGGAGGCGCCAGTCTTCGTAGGGGTCCAGGGTCCCGTTGCGGTTCAGGTCCTTGAACTGGCGGCCGTCCACGTTGAGCAGGCTTGCGCTGCGGTAGCCCAGCCGGGGTTGTTCGGGGGATGATTCCGCGGGCGGACGGCTGCTGCAGGCGGTGAGGAACAGGCCCAGGAAGGCCAGGATGGGGGTGTAGCGCATGATCGGACGGGTGGCAGGATGAGCCGGTGCCAGGGAAGATAGCGGAATCGGGGGAACCTTTGCACCTGCGTGCGCGCCTGCGCTTAGCGCGGTCGGAGATCGCATTGTGCTTCCGCTGCCGGAGGCAGCGTTGTACTTCCGGGGTCGGAGGCAGGATCGTACTTACATCAGGTAAAAATCCTCCGGCTCTACTTTGGGGGGGAGCTCCGTCTCGCCGAGGAGTTGGCGGATGTTGATGTCGATGGTGCGGCTGATGGCGCTCATCGCCGTATCGGTAGGCAGGTTCTCGAAGGGGTCCTGCAGGAGGTAGGCGGCCTTCTCGAGGAAGAAGAAGACCATGGCGATGAGGAGTACGATGAGTACCTCCAGCACGATGCCAAATTGTAGGGGCACCGACAGGATCAGGAACACCACGAACATGTAGATCGCCAGGTGCAGCCCCTTGCGGTAGTTCGTGGGAAAGACGGTGTTCTTGATCCGCTCGCATTTACCCATGTCGGCGGTGAGGCGGACGAGCGTCTCGTCGATCTGCAGCCGACTGAAGTTGTCGAGGAGCTCGGAGCCGCTGAGCTGCTTGGCGGAGGAGGTCTGCAGGCCCAGAATGCCGAGGGGTACGTTCTTGTGGCGGCGCAGGGCCTCCAGCTCTTCGGGGGGCAGCAGGCCGTCCAGGTCCGCGAAGGGGTCCTGCTCGCGCAAGGAGCGGGTCAGGGCGTAGCACCAGGCGATCTGCCGGTAGGCCATGCGCTGGATGGCGGGGTTGCCGTCCTCCAGGTAGAGCTGCAGCTGCAGCACCAGCGAGCGGGAGTCGTTCACGATGGCCCCCCAGATCTTGCGGGCCTCCCACCAGCGATCGTACGACTGCGAGATCTTGAACGACAGCAGGATCGAGATCGCGATACCCAAGGTCGTAGCGATGTTGATCGGAAACTCCGGCAGCCGGTCCTTCAGGATCAGCGGCAACAGGTCGAAGGCCGTAGCCCCAAAGAGCACGATAAAGAAGGGGATCTTGATCTTGTCAAAGATGTACTCAATGGGCAGGAACTTGCGGATGATCATGTTGGCTGGATTAGGGTGGCGGCTGCAAAAGTAAAAAGACTTGGTTGGGCCGCTGCGCGGGTTCCGGAGTCAACACGGAGGCGATACTGGGGGCTTCACGTACGTGCCACGGAGAGGTAGGCGGAGAGAAAAGAGGGGTAACGCAGAGGAACTGAGGTCCGCGAAGGTACGCGGAGGGGGGGTTAGCGCGCGGGCAACCTTCCGTACCGGGGGGCGTTGGGCCCTATTTACTACCCCGCAATACCCCTACCGTGCGCCTCGTTTGCTCTCTCCTCGTCCTGTTCCTCGCCGCTGCCCTGCCGGCCCAGTCTGCGTTTTCCTTTGCCGGCGAGTCCGTCCCGGCCGGTAGCCGCCGCGACTTCAGCATCCCCGTCGCCGCGGGCGATACCGCCACCACGATCCCGATCACGGTCCTGCACGGGGCTACCGACGGACCGGTCCTCAGCATCACGGCCGGCGTCCACGGCTACGAGTACCCGCCGATCCTGGCGGCGCAGCGGCTGGGGGAAACTATCGACCCCGACACCCTCCGCGGCACCGTCATCCTGGTACGCATCGCCAACTTGCCGAGCTTCCTTGGGCGGTCGCCCTTCGTAAGTCCCCTCGACGGCCGCAACCTCAACCGCAGCTTTCCCGGCCGGCCGGATGGCAGCCTCACCGAGCGCATCGCCCACTTCATCACCGCGCACGTCATCGCCTCGGCCGACTACTTCCTCGACCTCCACGGCGGCGATGCCCCGGAAGACCTCATGCCCTACGGCGCCTACTACGACAACGACGGGCAGCCGGAAGCCTCCGAGCAGGGCCGCGCGATGGCCGTCGCCCTGGGCTTCGACTTCATCGTCCGCTTCAATACCGACGGTAAGGACTATATGCGCCCCGACCACCCCAGCCTCTACTGCTCCGCCGAGGCCTTCCGCCGGGGCATTCCAGCCGCCGACGTGGAGTGCGGTCGCCTGGGCCTCGCCGAACCGCTGCTCGTGGACCGAATCGCCGGCGGCGTCGCGCAGGTGCTGCGAACGCTGGACATGCTGCCGGCCGCGCGGGATACCACCCCCGTCGGCGCCCCGGCCTTCATCACCGACCGCTCCTACCTGGAAGCCGCGCAGGATGGCATCTTCTACCCCGCCAAGCGGGCGGGGGAATACGTCACCGCGGGCATGGAGATCGGCTACGTCACGGACTACTTCGGTACCCGCGTCCAGACAATAGTTGCCGACACCGCCGGCGTTCTCCTGCTGGTGATCGGCACGCCCCCCATCCGGAAGGGGGAAACCATGGCCGTCATCGGACAGGTTGAGTAGCCAGGTTTAGGCCTCCGGCATTGCTTGGGGTTTTTTACCACGGATGGCCACGGATTGATGTCACCGATTCACCCAGATTTTGCCTATCACCACGGAGTAGCGGCGTAGCCGATCTGTACTAATCCAAGACGGAGCGACGCGAAATCCGCGTAAGCCGCAGGCGGACCTGTGGTAAAACAACCACTCCCGGCAACCTACCTTTGCCCCACCATGCTCACCTTCCGCCCCGTCTACCTGGCCCTGACCGGCGTGCTCCTGCTGGTAGAGACGCTCATTGCCCTCTACGTGCGGGACGCCTTCCTGCGCCCCTATGGCGGCGACTTCCTGGTCGTCATCCTGATCTACTACTTCCTGCGATCGTTCCTGACCTGGTCGCCGGCCGTAGTGGCCTGGGTGACCCTGGCTATTGCCTTCACCGTAGAGATCGGGCAGGCCTTTCAACTCGTGGACCTGCTCGGACTGAGCGGCAACCGGCTGGCGGAGATCGTGATCGGCACGGGCTTCAGCTGGCTGGACATGCTGATGTATGCGCTCGGCGTGGCGGCGGCTTACCTACTCGACCGCTGGTGGAGGAGGGGCCGGTTTCATCCGCAAAAATCCGCGCCCTAATCCACGGTGAGCCCCTCCGAAGGGAGCAATATTACCGCACCACCCGTTCCCCCACGTGGTTATCGCTGCCCGTAGGTACCCGTTTGCGGTGGTACTTGAGGGCATAGACGGACTTGTAGGCGCCGGGATCCCGCTTGAGCTCCCCGAGTTCGCGTTGGGTGGTGGCGGTGAGGTACTTCAGCAGGGGCTGGTCGACGGTGAAGAGGTGACCGATCGAGTCCTTGATCTTGCTGTCCCACTCGGGGTAGTGCTTATCGAAGTCGCCCGGACCGATGCGCTTGCGGCAGCCCGGCTGGTTGCAGGTCAGCTCCATCTCCTCGTCGAGGTTGAAGATGCCGTACTCGTCGGTGATCTGCTCGCCGGCCTTGATGGGGCGGATGGCCATCTCGAAGCCGTAGCCGGTGCTGATGGTGTTGCAGTTGCAGCAGTGGTTGACGTACTTGGCGAAGTCCCAGCTGACGATGCGGTCGCCGTGCTCGTCGATGTAGGAGTACTTGTCGACCACCTCCCGCATCGGGGCCTCGTGCTTAGCGTAGGCCTCGGGGGTGACGACCAGCTCCAGTCCGTCCTTGACGTAAACGATGGTGCCTTCGGGAATGTCGGCCGTGGCGAAGACGCCGTAGCCGATGGTGTCGTTGATAAACTGTAGGCGGGTATTGGGATGGATCATCGGGACCGCGGGTGTTGGTTGGTTGCCGCGGGTGGTTAAAAGTAGTCTTTCAAACTATACCGGGTGAAAATTTTTCACCTCCCCGGGCCCGGGACGGAGAAAACGGTCGGACCTACGGCGACAAGCCTGAAAAAGGAAAAAGCCGCGGAGCAACCCGCGGCTTTTTTAACCCTACACACATAAATTAAATCTCGAAAACGCTAACATAATAAGGCAGAGAAGACTACACACATACGCTCATAATCGTTGATACATCAAATGTATGATCATCTATACCGGGAAACGGTGATCTGGATCACACGACACCTAATCTTTTAGATTTTCTTGCTCCGCCAAGGCTGAAAAACGAAAAAGCCGCAGGAAATCCTGCGGCTTTTCGAGTGAACGTTCAACGGTATCTCGGATAAACTTGGCCTCTTAAACTAACCGGTGCGATATATTTTGCGGCGTCGTTTGCGCCTTGGCCCACAAAGGTAAGGGGGTTGTGCGCAGGAAGTGGTGATCCAGATCACAGAAGCCGGATTTTCTTTAGGCCGCCGGCGTGAGTCGCACCAGGTTGCGCCCGAGTTGTACCGTGCCCCGCTGCTCGAGCATCTTGAGCAACCGCGAAACGGCCTCACGGCTTACGTTCAAGTCGTTGGCAATGTCGCGGTGGGTGGCGTGTACGGTCTGGTCGTCCCGCAGGGCCGCCCGCTTGCGGAGGTAGTCGTGCAGGCGTACGTCGAGTTGACAAAAGGCCACCTGGTCCACGGTGAAGATGAGTTCGTTCATCCGCCGCGAGTACGACTGCAGAACGAACTGCTGCCAGCTGGCGAAGCGCATACAGTCGACGAACAGGGAAAGCGGCAACCCGAGGATCCGGGTATCTTCCTCCGCTACGGCACGGATCTCGCTGCGTTTATCGGCCAGGCTGCAGTCGAAGGTCATGGCGCAGCTCTCACCCGCAGTGAGATAATACAGGAACAGCTCTGCGGCGTCGTCCGACTGCCGGCTCACCTTGATGGAGCCGTCGAGCACGAGCGGCATCATCCGGAGCGGGTCGCCAAAGTCGATAAGGGTGGCTCCGGCCGAAAAGTGATGGACCCGTCCGTGGGCGGCAATCAGGTCACGCAGGCCGGGTTCCCGAAACTGTGGAAAGCCGGCACCGATGTCCGGGGGAAGTTGTTGGGTAGTCATGATCAGGCGTATGATTATATAACGCGCTGACCCGCCGCCGATTGCCACCCCGTCTACCCCTCCCGGCGACCGCCCCCTTCCCCAGCTCAGTAGCCCGGCGGGGTTCGCCCCTGCCCCCCTCCGGCTCGCAACTACGCCACTTTAACATTTCGGGCGCCAAACCGCCGGCGCTTAATAACTGTGCTCGTCCAGCCGCACCTTGCCCCAGAAGGTCTTGTATACGAAGGCCGTGTACCCGATGGCCAGCGGGCCACCGATAGCTACGAAGGTGAGCATGATGCCCAGCGACTTGTTGGAGGCCACCCCGTTGTATACCGTGATGTTGTTGCCGGAGCCGCTACTGTCGAGTAGGATGACCGGGTACAGTTCCATCGCCGCCGTAATGAGCAGCAGGCCCACCGTAAGGGCACTGAAGATGAAGGCCAGCAAGTACCGCTGCTTGCTGACCAGCCGGGGGATATTGGCAATGGAGAGGATGGAAAGTACCGGCACGATGAGCAGAAACGGGTTCGCCCTGAGTCCGTCCGACAGGTGCGGGATGTAGAGCAACACGTAACCGGTCAACAGGACGAAAAGCAACACGAACGCGATGATGGACCGCTGCAGCAGCGTATTGACCCGGGCAAACAGCCGGCCCTCGGTCTTCATCGTCAGGTAAATGGCCCCGTGCATCATGAACAGCGCCAAGGCCGTGAGCCCCACCAGGATCGCGAAGGGGTTCAGGAAGCTCAGCCAGTTGCCGCTAAACTCCATATTCTCGTTAAGGGGCATACCCAACAAGACATTTCCCAGCACGACCCCCAGGGAAAAGGCCAGCAGGGCGCTCGACACGCTGTAGGCCACGTCCCACATGCTCCGCCACCACAGCATCGGCTCCTTGCTCCGAAACTCGATACTGAGGGCCCGGAAGATTAACGCGAAGAGGAACAGCATAAGCGGTATGTACATGGCCGAAAAGAGCGTGGCGTACACCACCGGGAAGCCCGCGAAGAGGGTGCCGCCGCCAATTACGAGCCAGACCTCGTTGCCGTCCCACACCGGACCGACCGCGTTCAGCGCGATCCGGCGGCTCTCCTCCTTGCGGAAGAATAAGTGCCACGCCCCCGCCCCCAAGTCGAAGCCGTCCAGGATACCGTAACCCGTAAACACGGCTCCCACCACCAGGAACCAGAGCGTCGGATAGTCGATACCGGCAATGGTGGAATAGCCGGACCCGGGGTCATTACCGCAGGCGGTAAGGAATAGGAAAGGGACTAGGGCGAAAAGAATTTTCATGCTATTCAGTTACTAATTACAAAAGCGGAGGTCATCAAATCTCCCCCCCGGCCACCCGGGCCATCTCCTCCTGCAGCGGCCGGTCGTCGATCTCGCTTTCGTCGTAGGGGCCCTTCTTGATCTTTTTGTTGAGCAGGTAGATAAAGAGGGTCAGCAGCAGAATATAGATCAGCGTGAATCCGATGAGGGAGAACAGCACCTGGTTGGCCGTCACGGTATTGGACAGCGCGTCGGAGGTGCGCAGCAGGCCGTAAACCACCCACGGTTGCCGCCCCATTTCGGCGGTGTACCAGCCAAACTGATTGGCGAGCTGCGGCAGCACGACCGCCAAGACGAATACCCACAGCAGCCAGCGCTGCTTGAAGAGCGTGCCTCGCCACCAGAAGTAGCAGGCCGCCAGCGTCAGCCCGATCAGCGCCATACCGATGGCGACCATGATGTGATAAAACTGAAAGATGGCGTTGATGCGCTCCGGCCGGTCCGCCTCCGGAAAGGCCTGTAGCCCCGTGACGGGTGCATCGAAGTCCTGCTCGAGCATGAACCCTAGCCCGCCGGGTACCCCGAGCCCCGCGGTGGTTTCCGTTTCCTCGTCCACCCAACCCAGTACGTAGAGGTCGGCGGGGGCCGAAGCCTCCCAGTGGCCCTCCATGGCCGCCAGCTTCGCGGGCTGGTGCTCGCCCACCATGTCGGCATTCCGGTGCCCGGTGAAGAGCTGGCTTAGGCTGAAGACGGTCGCGACCACGAGCGCGATCTTGAAGGCCTTGCGCGACAGGTCGACGTACCGTCCCCGGATCAGGTAGTACGCATGGACGCTCAGCACCAGGAAAGTCCCGGCCAGGAAGGCGCCGATCCAGACGTGGCTCAGCCGGTCCATGCTGCTCGGATTAAATACCATGGCCCAGAAGTCGACGATCTCGGCCCGGGCCTCCATCCCCTCCCCCACGATGTGGTAACCCGCCGGGGTCTGCATCCAGCTATTGGCCACCGTGATCCAGATGGCCGAGAACATGGACCCCAAGAATACACCTACCGTAGCGATGAAGTGTACCCGCGAACTTACCCGGTTCCAACCAAAGAGTAGCACGCCCAGAAAACCGGATTCGAGGGCGAAGGCGAAGATGCCCTCCGCGGCCAGGGCACTGCCGAAGATGTCGCCCACGTAGCGGGAGTAGGTCGCCCAGTTCGTCCCGAATTCAAATTCCATCACGATGCCCGTCGCCACGCCGATGCCGAAGGTCAGGGCGAAGATCCGGGTCCAGAAGCGGCACATCGTCTCGTAGACCTTCTTCCCGGTGCGCAGGTACAGCCCCTCCATTATCACCATCAGTAATCCCAGCCCGATACTCAGCGGCGGATAGATATAGTGAAAAGCAATTGTGAAGGCAAACTGGAGGCGGGCGAGTACTTCGACATCCATGATCTAGAGGTTTAGGACGAATTTAGGGCGTACCGAAAGCCGAAATGAGGTGAGCCAGCTACTTTATACCGCGTATAGATTTGGGCCTTTCGGCAACTTTTAGAGGCGTCGAAGCGCGGGTGCAATGGATAGTTTGTATCCCCCTCAATCCGGGTTTATCGCCCGCAAAACCGGCCGCTACGACAAGGATTCCCACCCCGATTCGCGATCCTATTCCGCCTCCCGCGGTAGTGAACGCAATCCGTTCAGCAGTGCCCGGAACTTCCGGGTATCGTAGCGGGCCATCCCCTCATGGGCCACCACCACCTCCCCGTCGGGCGAGATCACGTAGGTCGTAGGGAGGGTCCCGGATCGGAGTTCCTCCGGCAGATTACCCCGCAAATGATAAACGGGGAAGTCGTAACCGTGCCGGCGTACATAGTCTACTCCCTTGGTAAAATCGGCCTCCACGTTCAGAAGCACGAAAGCAACCCGTTCGTCTCCCGCGTAATCCGCGTAGAGCGCATTGATGTTGGGCATTTCCGCTAGGCAGGGCGGGCACCAGCTGGCCCAGAGGTTGAGGAAAACTACCTTACCCGTCAGGTCACCTGCGTCCACACTGCGCCCGTCAGCATCGACCATGTGGAAATCCAGTTTTACAGTAGGCACACGCTCCTCCGCACCTGGGTCGGGCCCGTCCGTATCCGGCTGGAAAAGACCGGTAGCCAATATCCCCCGCTGCAGGAAAGCCATCACCGGCGTATGCAGCCCCGTCAGGTATAGTCCTCCAACGAGTACGATGGGAAACCACCAGGAGTCCAGCACCCACCTCAGTTTTGCAAGCATCGCTCAAAGTTAGGAACTGCGCGCTGCAGTACGATGGTGCCTCTGGCAGAGTAGCTTACTACCGCGGGCGGACCGCAGGTCGGGCCCTATCCGCGTAATCCATTTTCAGTACTGCGGGCTACTGCTTCAGTTATGCGGGAATCTGCGAAAATCTGTGCCGAAGCGCAGCGCCTCTGTGACGCCGCAGGCGATCTGCGTGAAACCCTATCCCACCGGCTGCCCTTCGTTCTTTTCTCTTGATAGAAAAGAACCAAAAGATCAAGCCTGTGCGCCCGCCTCTTGGGGGTCCGGCCCCCGGGCGTTCGCAAGGGCGGGTGGTACAAACCACGTGTGGCTTTAGTAAGTTTTGTGCCAATTGGTCATGTAGAGGATGCCGTTCGCTTATGGCAATGTGCGTCAGTACCGCGGGCGAACCTCAGGTCCGGCCCAATCTGTGTAATCACGCATCAGCATTGCGCGCCTCGCATCAGCCCTGCGGGAATCTGTGGCTATCTGTGCCCGAGCGAAGCGAATCTGTGATTAGCCGCAGGCGATCTGTGGTAAACCTTTTGTTGCGGTAACCCACCAAGACTTGTACAGACCTATGCCTTGTAAGTGTAAGCCAATATCAGCCCGGCGAAAATCTGTGTGTAAGCGTAGCGCCTCCGTGACGCCGCAGGCGATCTGCGTGAAACCCTATCCCACCGGCTGCCCTTCGTTCTTTTCTCTTGATAGAAAAGAACCAAAAGATCAAGCCTGTGCGCCCGCCTCTTCGGGATCCAAACCCCAAACCGGCTAAAACCTGCAAACTCGCGTGGGCGCTACCGGCTTCGATCAGATACGCTCCCCGTTGCTGCTGACCAGGCACCTTGGTGCCCGTACCGGCTCAAACAGTGCAGGTTTTTTCACGCCGGTTCGGGGCCCGGCCCCCGGGCGTTCGCAAGGGCGGGTGGTACAAACCACGTGTGGCTTTAGTAAGTTTTGTGCCAATTGGTCATGCAGAGGATGCCGTTCGCTTATGGCAATGTGCGTCAGTACCGCGGGCGAACCGCAGGTCCGGCCCAATCTGTGTAATCACGCATCAGCATTGCGCGCCTCGCATCAGCCCTGCGGGAATCTGTGGCTATCTGTGCCCGAGCGAAGCGAATCTGTGATTAGCCGCAGGCGATCTGTGGTAAACCTTTTGTTGCGGTAACCCACCAAGACTTGTACAGACCTATGCCTTGTAAGTGTAAGCCAATATCAGCCCGGCGAAAATCTGTGTGTAAGCGTAGCGCCTCCGTGACGCCGCAGGCGATCTGCGTGAAACCCTGTCCCGCTGTTCAAGCTCCGTTCTAATCTCGTAAAAGAAAAGAACCAAAAGATCAAGCCTAATGCCCGTAGATTCCGTGCACGCATCCTAAACTGACCCTCCGAAAAGCATCATCAACCGGATGGACCAAACCATTCCGCTGCCACCACCAGCAACCGACGCTCCTGCTCCGTACCCCGTCTCCCTTATTGAAACTCCTTGACCGCCTCACTAAGGTCATACACTTCCACGTCACCCGTCTTAGCCGCCACAATACTAGCCGCGATAGCCGAACGGTACCCCCCCGCACAGTGCACCACCACCGGCTTATCTGAAGGGATCTCCTCCACCCGGTCTAGCAATTCGGGCAGCGGAATGGCAATCGCCCAGGAAAAGAACTTACCCTTCTCCACCTCACTCGCATTGCGGACGTCGACAATGGTGTAGCTAGCGGGATGCTCCCGGAAATCGGCCAGGTCGATGGGCGACAGGGCGGCATCCAGCGCGGCTTCCCGCTGGGGGAAGGCGGCCTTGATGAAGGGCTCATAGCCGATCTTGGCGGCCTTGGCAATGACGGTATCGAGGGCGTTGCTGTCCTTGGCCACCAGGTAGAAGGGGGTGCGCGGCGCCACCAGGGCACCGAGCCAGGTTTCGAACTTGCCACCGTCCTGGATATTGAGGGCGCCCGCTAGGTGATCGAGCTTGAAGGTGGCCTCGTCGCGGGTATCGATGACCACGGTTCCCTTCTCCGGGGAAAAGCCGTAATCCTTCCGGACGACCCCGTCCAGCGCCTTCGTAAGGTTGGGGGCGCCCCGCTTGTTGACCTCCACGTCGTAGGGGAAGTACTTCGGCACGAACGGCTGGTCGGCGAGGAGCCAGTCGACGAAGTCGTCTTCCGACATCTCCTGCAGGGCGGGGTTCGTCCGTAATTCCTTCCCGATGGTGCTGCTACGCTCGTCACTCATGCCCTTGCCGCAGAGACTGCCGGCACCGTGGGCGGGGTACACTTCCGTATCCGGGTCCAGGGGCATCAGTTTTTCGCGCAGGCTGTGGTACATATCCCGGGCCAGCCGCTCCTTCTTGCTGTCGGCCTCCCCGCCGGATTCCCGGAGGTCGGGGCGGCCGACGTCACCGACAAATAGGGTGTCCCCGGTGAAGACCGCGCGCTGTTTCCCTTCCGCGTCCGTCAGCAGGATGCTGATGCCGTCCGGAGAGTGGCCCGGCGTATCGAGGGCCGTCAGGGTGCATTCGCCCAGATCGAAGGTGGCACCTCCGTCAAAGGCCCGGTGGGGGTAGCCTGCCTTCACCCTTTGGCTGACCAGGATGGGCGCCTGCGTGGTCTCGTGCATTTCCAGATGGGCGGACACGAAGTCCGCGTGCGGGTGGGTCTCGATGATGGCGGTCAGCTCCGCTCCCTGCTCCTTGAGGTAGTCGTAGTAGGGTTGCGGGTCGCGGGCCGGATCGATCACCACGGCCTGCTTGCTATCAGTAACTATATAGGAGGCATGGGCCAGTCCGTCGTCGAAGAATTGCTTGATATTCATGTTGATAGGGTAGATTGGTAAGATAAGGTTAGCGGGCGAGCGGGCGAATTAGTGGGGAAGCCGCTCCCGGACCACCCCGTAGGTAAAGGTGCCCAGGGTAGCGCTAAGCAGCACCAGGCCGATGAGCCAGATGCCCTGTCCCAGCAGGGTGAACATCGGCCCGGGGCAGGCACCCGTGAGGGCCCAGCCGAGTCCGAAGAGGATGCCCCCGAAGAGGTAGCGGGGTACGCTCAGGTTTTTAGGGTTAAGGCGGAGCTCCCGTCCGTGAATGGCGGTCCAGCCGAAGCGCTTGGCCAGGGCTACGCCGAGGATGCCCAGCACCACGGCCGTGCCGATGATGCCGTACATGTGGAAGCTTTCGAAGCGGAACATCTCCTGGATGCGGTACCAGGAAATGGCCTCGGACTTCGTCATTACGAACCCGAAGAGAGTGCCGATGAGGATATAAGAGAGGTAGCGCATGGGGATCAGAGTTGAAGAATTAGGGGAAGGAAGAACCAGCTCATGGCTAGCCCGCCGATGAAGAAACCGACGACCGCCAGCAGCGAGGGCAGCTGCAGGTTGGACAGGCCGCTGATGGCGTGTCCGCTGGTGCAGCCCCCCGCCCAGCGGGCACCGAAGCCGACGAGAAACCCACCCAGGACGACGACCACGAGGGTCCGCAGGGTAAACAGGGTGCCGAGGGAAAAGAGCTCGGCCGGCACGAAGGAGGACCCCGCCGTTTCCCCCGGGCCGCTGATACCGACCGAATGAAGGTAATCCACCGTCGCGGCGGAGATCTCTACCGGCTCCGGGGAGGGAAAAACGTAGAAGGCCAGAAAGCCGCCCAGTACGGAACCGGCCACGAAGAGCAGGTTCCAGCGCTGGGCCCGCCAGTCGATGTCAAAGAAGGCGTACTTCCGCCCCGCCCCCGCGAGGGTACAGGCGGTGCGCAGGTTGGAGGACACGCCGAATTCCTTACCGGCGTAGAGCGGCAGGAACATCACGGCGGCGATCACCGCTCCGCTGACGGACCAGTGCCAGGGCCCGGAAACCAGGGTATAGAATGAGGCTAAAAATAAGTGGGGCATAAGTGATTTCGTTCTGTACCGCAAAGGTCCGGGATGCCATTTTCCCGGTACGTGATCCGCATCACACAGCTGGATTTATCCGGCCTTAATTTTGCAGAACAACCTCTGCCGTATGACCGAACAAGACCTGGGCCTCACCGACCGCCTCGCCCTCGACCGCACCCACCTGGCCAATCAGCGGACGCTGCTCGCCTTCACCCGCACCGGCATGTACCTCTGCTTTACCGGCATCGGCATCTTCAACCTGATCAAGAATCCCGACCTCTTCTGGCTCGGTTGGGTGGCCATCGGTTTCGGTATCGGGGCGGCCGTCATCGGCCTCATCAATTACCTGCGCATGAAGGGCAAAATCACCCGCCTGTACCAGTAGCCAGCAGCCGGATCTGGTTACGGCTTAGCTCGATCTCCCCTCGGTGCTCGAGGGCCTTGAGAAGACGGGAAACCGCCTCACGGCTGACGTGCAGGTCGTCCGCGATCTCTTGGTGGGTGGTCTGGATGGTGCGGTCGCCCCGGACCTTGGCCCGTCGGCGCACGTAGTCGCCGAGCCGCACGTCGAGCTGATTGAACGTGACCTGGTCGATGGTCCGGATCAGTTCCCGCATTCGCTGGTCGTAGGCCTGCATGACGAAGTTCTTCCAGCTCTTGTACCGCATCATCCACTCGTCAAGCCGCTGCTGGGGCAGGGCCAGCAGGGTGGTGTTTTCCTCGGCTACGGCGCGGATCTGGCTCCGCTTGTCGGAAATACAACACGAAAAAGTCATCGTGCAACTTTCGCCCCGCGTCAGGTAGTAGAGGAAGAGCTCGGCCCCGTCCTCGCCCAGGCGGCTCACCTTGATGGTGCCCGTGAGGATAAGCGGCAGCATACGGACGTAACTGCCGTAATCCAGGATCACCTCCCCCTCCCGGAAGTAGCGGACCCGGCCCTGGTCGGCAATGACCTGCAACAGGCCGGGTTCGGTAAAGTCGGGGAAGTACTGCTGTACCTCTTCGGTGGTGAGTTTATCTTCCATGGGCGGGGTTGTTGCCGGACAACGCCCCACCGTGGGTACCGGTTTTCCGGCGGCCCCACCCTACCTGACCCGCACCCCCCGCGTCGTGAACGAAATCCCCTGCTGCCCGTAAGTGGAGATGAATACCCCCTCCAGCAGTGGCTCGTGCAGTCCCGCCGGTACCGCCCACTCGAAGTAGAAGTTATCTCCCGTGCCGCCTTCCCGGTCGTGGTTGTCGATGATGATGGCCACCGTCTCCTGCGGCCGCAGATAGATCGGATCGGCGAAGTAGTTGCGTACCAGCTCGCCACCCGTACCGTAGTAGTTGGCGCTGGTGAGGTAGATCGTATCCCGCAGGTTGATGTTGCGGATGCTGATGGTGCCCGTCAGGTCGAAGGTGCGGTGCTCCGACTCGGTATAGATCTGGGAGTAGCTCGACAGGTAGGTTTCCCCCCGCGTAAGCGAGTCCCCCACGGGCAGGGTCGCGCGGCGGGCGGCCCAGTTGGTAGGATCTACGGAGCTGATCTCCTGCTCCTGCGCTTCGCAGGCCAGCAAAAACAGGAAGAGAACCGGCAGGAGGCGGATGAGTCGGTGCATGCTACGAAGGTAGGTATTTCGGTGGGGCGCGGCGGCAGCGGCGGGCGGGGCCGCGGGTGCGGGGGCGCTTCGCGAACCGCGGGGAAGGTAGGCACCTACCTCATGAAACGCACCTCGGTGATCAGTCCCCCCTCGACCGTATAGATGGCGATGACCTCCAACGGAGCATCACCCGGCGTCCGCCGCACGCTTTCGTGGTCCAGGACGCGGTTGCCCATCACCATCCGGCTCACGAGGCGGCACTGCAGGTCGGGCAGTCGCTCGAACATGCGGCCGTAGGTGTCGCGCATGGCTTCCTTGCCCTGCCCCTGCAACTCGTCGGGGTAGGCGTAGATCTTCACCGAGTCAGCGTAGGCACTGAGAAAGAGTTCCAGATTGCCGGTATTGTAGCCGTCCAGCTGGGTCTGAACCGGCGTCACTACGGCGTAGGGGTCGGACGGGGACTGAGCCGGGGCCACGGCGGGCAAAGCGAATAGGAGAAGCAATAGGTAGCGCATAGCCGGGGAAGTTTGACCAACCAAGATAATTATCCGGAATAAAGCTACCCCGGTCGGGCACGTTGTCCGGTAGTCACTGCTCCAGTAACCGCCCGGTACCGACGAAGTAAGCCGCGGACAGTA
Organism: Lewinella sp. IMCC34183; assembly: GCF_003390915.1. Classification (GTDB taxonomy): domain Bacteria; phylum Bacteroidota; class Bacteroidia; order Chitinophagales; family Saprospiraceae; genus Neolewinella. Next base: position 271,632 of record NZ_QMEM01000003.1, read on the forward strand.
GCGGGCCGACCGGCGCCGGCAGCCCCGACAATTCGGATGAGTAGCCAAAAAAGGCGCGGCGCCGGACCGGGCAGCAATTTCGTATGTTCGGCTTCGCTACTACCCCCCCGAACCCCGCTTATGCTTCGCTACCCCACCCTCCTCGGACTCCTGCTGGCTGCCCTCGGCCCGATCTGCCTGGCCGCCCAGACCGCAACCCCGGATAGCTTGCTCACGCTGGACCGCATCTACTCCGGCGAGTTTCGCCAAGATTACGCGCGGCCCATCTCCTGGATCGACGGCGGCGAAGCCTACGTGACCATCGAGCAGCGCGACGGGGCCGATGAGCTGGTGCGCTACCGCAGCCGGGACCGGGACCGCTCCGTGTACCTGGGTGCCGAACAGTTAAGGCTGGATAGCGGTCCCATGGCGATCGAAGATTTTTCCCTCTCCCCCGACGGCAGCCAGGTGCTGCTGTTCACCAATTCCCGTCGCGTCTGGCGCTCAAATACGAAGGGCGATTACTGGGTCTACGACCGCACCACCGGCACGCTGCGCCAGCTGGGCACGGCATTTCCAGCTTCCTCGCTGATGTTTGCCAAGTTTTCCTCCGACAGCCGCTACGCCTACTACGTGCACGACTTCAACCTATACCGGGAAGACTACCGCACCGGAGAAACCACCGCACTGACCCACGACGGTACGGGCGACCTCATCAACGGCACGTTCGACTGGGTGTACGAGGAAGAGTTCGGTAAGCGCGACGGCTTCCGCCTGAGTCCGGACGATCGCTACCTCGCCTACTGGCACCTCGACGCCTCCGAGACGGGCACCTTTTACATGATCAACAACACCGATTCGATCTACTCCCGTCCCATCCCGCTGCGGTATCCCAAGGTGGGTCAGTCTCCCTCCGCGGCCCGGATCGGCCTTATCGACCTGACCACCGACCGGACGCACTGGATACCCGTACCCGGCGGGGAGCGCGACAACTACCTGCCCGGCCTGCAGTGGGTCAACGACGACCTGCTCCTGATTCAGCAACTCAACCGCCACCAGAACGAGCTTACGGTCTGGGCCTACCGCCCCTCCGATAGCGACCTGCGCCGCGTGTACACTGAGACCGAGGACACCTGGGTAGACCTCGGTTACCCCGACATTTCCGCCAACAGCTGGGGCAACAACGACCTGCCGCTGGTCGACGACGGTTCGGCCTTTCTCCGCATGACGGAGTCCGACGGCTGGCGGCACGTCTACCACGTCGATATCACCACCGGGCAGCAACGGCTGGTGACGCCGGGCGACTACGACGTGGCCTCCCTCCGTACCGCCACCCGCGATTCCCTGTACTTCGTCGCCTCTCCAAAAAATGCTACCCGGCGCTACCTCTACCGCACCGACCTGGCCGGGCGGGGGGACACCCTGCGGGTCACGCCCCAGCGCTACGGCGGCCTGAATGGATATGACGTAGCACCCAACGGCCGCTACGCCCTGCACACCCACCAGAGCGTGACCGAGGCCCCCACGGTGCGGCTCGTTGAACTGCCCGGCCACCGAACCATCGACGTGCTGGTCGATAACGCCGCCTACCGGGCCGCGCTGGCGGGGCTGGCCCTACCCGTAACACGCTTTTCGGAAGTGACTACGTCCGATGGGATCACCACGGACGTTCGGACCACCTATCCCGTAGACTTTGATTCCACCCGCACGTACCCGGTGCTGTTCCACGTCTACGGCGAGCCCTGGGGACAGGTAGCACTCGACGGGCCCATCGGGCTCTGGGACATTATGATGGCCCAGCGGGGCTACGTAATCGTGAACATGGACAATCGCGGCACGCCCAGCCTACGCGGCAGCGAATGGCGCAAGAGCATCTACCGGAAGGTCGGCGTCATCAACACCCGCGACCAGGCACTGGCCGCGCGCGAGTTGCTCAAGCTCCCCTACTTGGACAGCAGCCGGGTGGCCGTCTGGGGGTGGAGCGGCGGTGGCTCGATGACGCTCAATCTGCTATTTCGCTACCCCGACATCTACGGTACGGGCGTGGCCGTGGCGGCCGTCTCCGACCAGTTGATTTACGACAACATCTACCAGGAGCGCTATATGGGCCTGCCGAGCGAAAACCGCGAAGACTTCGTGGCGGGCAGCCCGGTCACCCACGCCGGCGGGCTGGCGGGCAACTTGCTGCTGATCCACGGGACGGCCGACGACAACGTCCACTACCAGAGTGCCGAGCTGCTCATCAACGAGCTGATCCGCCGGAACAAGCAGTTTGACCTGATGATCTATCCCAACCGTTCGCACGGCATCAGCGAGGGGACGAACACCCGCCGCCATCTCTACACCCTCATCACCGATTACCTGCTGGAGCACACGCCCCTCAACGGCGCGGCGCAGTAGCCCGGGGTCGTACTACCGACCCTTTGCTATATTGGCAGCCTCACCATACGAACGACTTCATCTATGTTTAACTCGCTCACCGTAGCCGTTGCCGGCGCCGGATTCATCGGACCCGTTCACGTCGAAGGCATCCGCCGCCTGGGGATTCGCGTCAAGGGGCTTCTCGGTAAGGACCTGGCCGAATCCCAGTCGGCCTGCAAGCAACTCAACCTCGACCACCCCTACGGCTCCTACGAGGAGCTGCTGGCCGACGATGAGATCGACGCCGTCCACCTGGCCGTACCCAACGTGCTGCACTACAGCATGGTCAAGAAAGCCCTCGCCGCCGGCAAGCACGTGATGTGCGAGAAGCCCCTCGCGATGACCTCCAAGGAGGGCGCCGAGCTGCTCGAGCTGGCCAAGAACAGTAACCTGAAATGCGGGGTGAACTACAACCTCCGCTTCTACCCCATCAACCTGGAGGTCAAGGACCGCCTGGCCGCCGCCGATACCCGCATCTTCGCCGTCACCGGCAGCTACATGCAGGACTGGCTCCTCTACGACACCGACTACAACTGGCGCGTACTGGCCGAACAGGGCGGCGCGCTGCGGGCCGTCAGCGACATCGGCACCCACTGGCTCGACCTGGTCCACTTCCTCACCGGCCTCGAAGCCGAAGCCGTGCTGGCCGACCTCACCACCGTCCACAAGCAGCGCAAGCGGCCCATCGGCGAAGTATCCTCCTTCACCAACGACGCCGAAAAGGAGCAGGCCACCGAGACCATCGACGTGACCACCGACGACTGCGCCAGCATCCTCTTCAAGTTCAGGGGCGGCGCCCGCGGCCAGCTCTTCGTCAGCCAGATCAGCGCCGGCCACAAGAACCAGCTGAAGTACGACATCGCCACCCAGCAGGCCGCCTATGAGTGGAACTCCGAGCGCCCCAACGAGCTCCTCATCGGCAAGCGCGGCGAAGCCAACCAACTCCTCATGAAGGACCCCGGCCTCATGACCGGCACCGCCGCCCCCTACGTGAACTACCCCGGCGGCCACAATGAAGGCTTCCCCGACACCTTCAAGCAGTGCTTCCGCGCCTTTTACAACGATATCCTCGGCAATACCCCCGCCGGCGAGTCGCTCTACGCCAGCTTCGAGGACGGCCACCGGGAACTGGTCCTGTGCGACGCCATCCTGGAAAGCCACGAGAAGCAGGGCTGGGTTGCACTCTAGGGAACGAGTAACCGAAGGGGCTGTGGGAGAAAGAGCGGGCGTGACCGTTGCTTCACCCTGGACCCCCAGCCCCTTCAATCCCTCATTCCATCACCCCACCAATCCCTTACTCCTTCAGTCCTTCAGTCCTTCAGTCCTTCATTCCCTAGCAGTATGCCCAGATACGCCATCACCGACATCCACGGCTGCGCCCGCACCTTCGCTGCCCTGCTGGAACGGATCGGCTACGGACGGGAGGATGAACTGTTTCTGCTCGGGGACTACATAGACCGGGGCCCCGACAGCGCGGGCGTCCTGCGGCGCATCTGGCGGCTGCAGGGACAGGGCCACCGGATCGTCTGCCTGCGCGGCAACCACGAGCAGATGCTGCTCGACGCCCACGCCCGCGGACACACGCCCTGGGACTACCAGCCCGAGGCCCTGGAACTGCAGCAGACCCTGCACTGGATCGAGCACCTCCCCTATTACCACGAGACGCCCGGCTACGTACTCGTCCACGCCGGACTCAACCTGGGCCTGGCCGATCCCCTGAGCGATACCCAGGCCATGCTGTGGATCCGCGACTGGGAACGCGAAGTCACCTACGAGTGGCTCGCCGACCGCATCCTGGTGTACGGCCATACGCCCCGCCCGGTCCGTGAAGTACGCCGCGCGGCCGATCTCCTGCCCGGCCGGCCGCTGATCTGTCTCGACTCCGGCTGTGCCATGCAGGCTCCGGGCATGGGCCACCTCGCCGCCCTGAACCTAGATACCCGGGAAGTCACCTTCATCGAGCGCCAAGACTAGTACAATGCTGCCTCCGGCAGCGACAGTACAATGCTGCCTCCGGCAGCGAAAGTAGGATGCTGCCTCCGGCAGCGCAGTCCGACGCGCTCTCCGAGCGCGCGGAGTCATCCGGCCCATGAACCCACCCTAGATCGCCTGCAAAATATCGTACTGCGCGATCAGGTGCTTCCGCCCGCTACGGTCAGTAGCCACCACCGCGGGATTCTCCTTCGTGATGTGGCGCCCCAGCTCGGACAGGGTCAGATCCGTACCCACCTCCGGGAAGGGCGCGCGCATAATATTCCGCACGGGCTGTTCGGCGTGCTCCATCGGATTCTGGAGCAGGAAGTTAAGTACGTCCGTCTCGGTCACCGAGCCGACCACCTCTTCCCCGTTCAGGACGGGCATCTGGCTGTATTCATGCTCCTTCATGGCCTTCAGGGCCTCGCGCACGCTGGCGTCGCGGGATACGCCGGTGAAGCTGGCCTCCTTCTTGTGGTTGATCAGGTCGCGGACCTTCAGTTCGGTTTCGAGGAAGCCGCGGTCGCGCATCCAGTCGTCGTTGTAGATCTTGCCGATGTAGCGGCTGCCGTGGTCGTGGATGACGACCACCACCAGGTCGTCGGGCTTGAGTTTGTCCTTGAGTTGCACGAGTCCGGCGACGGCGCTGCCGGCGGAGTAACCCAGCAGGAGGCCTTCCTCGCGGGCCAGGCGGCGGGCCATGACGGCACCGTCCTTGTCGCTCACCTTCTCGAAGAGGTCGATGATCTTGAAGTCGACGTTCTTAGGCAGGATGTCCTCGCCGATCCCTTCGGTGATGTAGGGATAGATCTCCTTCTCGTCAAATTCCCCGGTCTCGTGGTACTTCTTGAAGACCGAGCCGTAGGTATCCACGCCCCACACCTGCACGTCGGGGTTCTGCTCTTTCAGGAATTTGCCCGTGCCGCTGATGGTGCCGCCAGTGCCTACGCCCACGACCAGGTGGGTGACCCGGCCGTCGGTCTGCCGCCAGATCTCGGGGCCGGTGCTTTCGTAGTGCGCCAGGCGGTTGCTGAGGTTGTCGTACTGGTTGAACCAGAAGCTGTTGGGGATCTCCTCGCTGAGCCGCTCGGCCACCGAGTAGTAGCTGCGCGGGTCGTCGGCGGAGACGTTGGTGGGGCAGACGATGACCTCGGCGCCCATGGCGCGCAGGATGTCCAGCTTCTCCTTGCTCTGCTTGTCGCTGGTGGTGAAGATGCAGCGGTAGCCCTTCACGCAGCCGGCCAGGGCCAGACCCATGCCGGTGTTGCCGGAGGTACACTCGATGATGGTACCGCCGGGGCGGAGGCGGCCGTCGGCTTCGGCGTCCTCGACCATCTTGAGGGCCATACGGTCCTTGATGGAGTGGCCGGGGTTGAAGGTCTCCACCTTCATGAGGACGCGGCAGGGCAGGCCCTTCACGACTTTATGCAGTTCGACCAGGGGCGTATTGCCGATGGTCTGCAGGATATTGTCTTTTACTTCCATGGTTAGCTGGCTTTGGCGTCTGGTGCCTTACTCGATCTCGATAATCTCAACGTCCAGGCCCGTCTCCCGGATGAACGAACGCGCAATATAGTTGGCGGTACCCTCGTCGGTCGTCGGTTGGTCGAGGTAGAGGAGGTAGCCGGTGCCGCTGACTTCCACGCAGTCGGCGGCGGCTACCGTGACCGGGGTGCGGTAGAGGCGGTTCAATTCCAGGGCCCACTGCCGCGCGCTTTCGAAGGAGTCGTAGCGGCCGAACAGGAGCAGGAACACGGGCCCGTCCAGCTCGAACAGCGGTACGCAGTCGTAGTCGACGATCGCCGTCCCGTCCGCATCCACCCGGTAGCGGCGCAGGTTCCCGAGGTCCTCGATCCGGTCGGTGGTGACGAGCGCCTCGTCGGGTATTCCCACCGACAGGTCCGGATCGGCGAAGGAGTCGCGGTCGCGCTGGTACTCGCCGTCCTCGGGGGCCAGGGCGGGGGCCGGGGCTTCGGCGGATTCCAGGACGTCGAGATCGGGCTCGGCGTACTTGCCGCCGGCCTCGGCCGTGGCGGAGTAGTTTGCCTGCCGGTGCAGTCCGAAGCCCAGCCATACCAGGGACGGGATGCCCAGGATGAACACCCACCAGCCCAGCTTATAGTAGCCGGGGCGGCGGCGCAGCTCCCCGGGGAACCAGTCGCGGTAGGTCCGCCGGGCGCGGGCCCGCAGGAGCAGCGCGCGCCGCGCGGGTTGCCGGTACAGTTTCGGCCGGCCTGCGGCGGCGGGCACCAGGGCGGTAGGCGCGGGGTCGGGGGCCAGCGGATCCAGGGTTTCGGCGGGAAGGGCGGGCGGCGCGGCGGGGGCCGGTTTTTCGGCGCGCGCCAGCCAGCGCGGCAGGCGGATGCGGTGGCCCTTGAACTGGTCGATGCGGCTCGGGCTCATGACGTTGCGGACCACCTTGTCGTCCTCCACGGCCAGCATGCCGAAGCCGTACTTCACGCACTGCCGCTCCAGCTCCCGGAACTTACGGCGGGTGCGCCAGCTGTCGGCGGAAAAGATCGCCACGTCGTAGGCCACCCACTGGGCGTCGGCGTAGAAATGCTTAAACTGGTCGACCGCGTAGATGTAGCGGTACGTCCGCAACCGCCGGAGCAGGGCGCTGACCGCCAGAAACAGGGAGGCGAAGCACAGCAAGATCACCGCGTACACCTGCGGACTGCCAAACAGCGCCCACAGGTTCCACCCCCGCACCTGCGCCCCGCCGCCCACCCATACGAAGGCAGCCGTCAGGAGCACCGACAGGACGAAGGCGTGCACGCCGAGCCGGTAGTAATTGACCTGGTAGAGGATCTCTTCCTGCCGGTCCACGCTGGTGGCCTCCACGGTAGCGGTAAAGAAGGTCCGGTCCGGGCGCTGGTAGGCCAGGCGGGCGTCGATCAGGACGCCCTGGTAGTAGTGGGGCTTGTCCACGATGCGGGTGCCGCTGCCGCCGAAGCGCGGCCGCAACTTGTAGTGAAACCGCAGAAAATTGATGGCCAGGCCGCGGATCTGCTGTTCGGAATAGGGCATCTGGGGGTAAAAGTCGTGTATTATGCGGTAATTCGCGGATAACTTCCCCATTCTCCGTGAGCTTCCAGCCCTTCTCCCTCAACTGCAACGGCCGCCTCGTGACCGCCGAACGCCCCCTGGTGATGGGCATTCTAAACGCTACCCCCGACAGCTTCCACGCCGACAGCCGCACCGACCTCCAGCGGGTGGGCGGGGACGCAGGCGCCATGGCCGAGGCGGGCGCCGCCATCATTGATATAGGGGGGATGTCCAGCCGCCCCGGCGCGGAACTCATCGGGGCCCAGGAAGAGATGGACCGGGTAGTGCCACTGATTGAAGCCGTGGCCCGCGAAGCCCCCAAGGTGGTGATCAGCTGCGATACCGTCTGGGCCGACACCGCCCGGGCCGCCGTGGCCGCGGGCGCCGGCCTCATCAACGACATCAGCGCCGGACAGTACGACGACGCCCTCCTGCCGGCGGTGGCCGAGCTGCGGGTACCCTACGTACTGATGCACCTGCCCGAGGGCGCCACCCCGGCCACGATGCAGGACTACACCAAGGGTTACGGCGACAAGGTGGTCACCCACGTCTGGGACTTCCTCGCCCGCCGGCTCGGGCAGCTGCGCGAGCTGGGCATCCACGACGTGATCGTCGACCCCGGCTTCGGCTTCGGCAAGAGCCAGAAACAGAACTACGAGCTGCTGAAGAACCTGCACACCTTCCGCCACCTCGGGGCCCCGGTACTGGCGGGCATGAGCCGCAAGGGTATGCTCTACAAACCCCTCAAGACCAACCCGGAAGGCGCCCTGGCCGCCACCGCCGCGGTGAACCTGTACGCCCTCCAACAGGGAGCAGCCATCCTGCGCGTCCACGACGTGAAGGAGGGCGTGGAAGTGGTGAAGCTGTGGCGGTTACTGGAGGAAGCGAAGCTGGTGGGGGAATAATTCCGGGTGGAGGGCTTCCAGCCCGACAAACACCCGAGTGAAGCAAGCGGCACCTATCATACCCAGGGATATTCCTCACACGTCGTCCGCCCCGTAACCCACACCCCTTAGTCCCTAAATCCCTAGGTTTGCACCATGAAACAGATCTCCGAACTCCTGACCCTGCTCGATCTTGAACGGCTGGAGGTGAACCTCTTCCGGGGCGAAAGCCGGACGGTCGGCAGTGCGCGCGTCTTCGGCGGGCAGGTGCTGGCGCAGTCGCTGGCCGCCGCGGTGCAGACGGTACCCGAAGACCGGCACGTACACAGCCTCCACGGCTACTTCGTGCTGCCCGGGGACCTGGACCTCCCGATCGTGTTTGAGGTCGACCGGATCCGGGATGGCGGCAGCTTTACGACCCGGGCCGTCAAGGCGATCCAGAACGGAATGGCCATCTTCCACCTGACGGCCAGCTTCCAGCTCAGCCAGCAAGGGTTCGACCACCAGACCGAGGCCCCGGACGTGCTCGGCCCCGACGAGCTGGTAAGCTACGAGGGAATGGCCAAGCAGTTCGGCGATCAGCTGCCCGAGAACATCCGCCGCATGCTGAGTATCGAGCGGCCGCTGGAATTCCGGCCGGTGGAGTTTCACAATCCTTTCTCCCGTGAAAAGTATGCCCCCCAGCGCAACGTCTGGTTCCGCACCAAAGGAAAGATGGCCGACGACCGCCCTACCCACGCCCTCGTGCTGGCCTACGCGAGCGACTACAACCTGCTGACCACCGCGCTGCTGCCCCACGGCCGCGCCGCCGACTACCGTAATCTGCAGATGGCCAGTCTCGACCACGCCATGTGGTTCCACCGGCCCTTCCGCGCCGACGAATGGCTGCTGTACAGCATGGACAGCCCGAGTACGAGCGGAGCGAGGGGCTTTACGCGCGGCAACATCTTCGACCAGGAAGGGAAGTTGGTGGCCAGCGTGGTACAGGAGGGGTTATTGCGGGAAAAAAAGTAATCTTTGGGGCATGACCACCCCTCAGCTTACCGTCCTGTTGCTCTCCGTGGCGGTACTGATCGCCCTCGTTGCGTTTGTGGTGTGGTTTGTCCGGTCCCGGAATCGGACGCTATCCGTGACCCAGCACGGGATCAGCGACCGGGAACTGCTCCTCCGCATCTCCCGCGAACCCGACGGCTTCGTCACCGCCGACAGTATTTCCCGGACTACGGAGTTGACGAAAAACGAAGCCCGGATCCGCCTGCAATCCCTCTCCATGGCCGGTATCCTCGACCAGGCCCACAACCCGCGCCTGCAGGGCCACTATTCCCTGCGCCATCACCTGGGAGAACCGGTGATGCCGGACCTGTCTCCCGAACCCTTTCTGACGGTGGAGGACCTGGTCACCATATTCGAGTTGCACGGAATGCGGCCCCGCGACCAGGACCTGATCGTGAGTACCGGCCTGCCGCTGTCGCTGATCCGACGGGAGATGAAGTATTTCATGGGCGAGGGAGTGGTGGATATGCTGTACTACTCCGAGGGCTACGGGAAACAATCGCAGCGCATCTACGTGCTGAAGGAGCCCTACCGCAGCCAGCCGGATACCTTCCTGCATCGTGCGCACCGCGACGATCTGCAGTTGCGTACCATACTGCGCAACGATAACTTCATCGTTTAGGGGTACCTTTGCGCCTTATTTCGCGCAGCGCACGTTCAAGCCCCACTTAGCCATGCTTACCGCCACCGGCATCTACCAGCAATACGGAGACCGCATTCTCTTTGATCGCGTCACCTTTACCATCGGCACCCGCGACAAGGTGGGTCTGGTGGGCCGTAACGGGGCCGGTAAGTCGACCATGCTCAAGATCATCGCTGGCGACATCAGTCCCGACGAGGGTAAGGTGCAGCGGGAAAGCGGATCGACGCTCGGCTTCCTGCACCAGGAGATGGACCTCCCCACGGGCAACACCGTCATGGAGGAAACCCTCACGGCCTTCGCTCACATCCAGGAGATGGAGGACCGGCTGGAGGAGCTGAACCAGGAAATGGAGGTGCGCACCGACTACACCTCCGACTCCTACGCCAGCATGCTGGAGGAGTTTACCCATCTAACGGAGCGCTTTGCGCTGGTGGGCGGCATCACCATGGAGGCCGAGGCCGAGCGGGTACTGAAGGGGCTGGGATTCGCGCAGAAGGACTTCAACCGGCAGACCACCGAATTTTCCGGCGGCTGGCAAATGCGCATCGAACTGGCCAAGATGCTCCTGCAGCGGCCCGACTACCTGATGCTGGACGAACCGACCAACCACCTCGACATCGAGTCGATCATCTGGCTGGAGAACTGGCTGAGCAGCTACTCCGGGGCGGTCATCACCATCAGCCACGACAAGCAGTTCCTCGACAACGTCACCAACCGCACCCTCGAGATCGAGCTGGGCAAGGTATACGACTACAAGGCCGGCTACAGCAAGTACGTGGAGCTGCAGGCCGAGCGCCGCGAAAAGGCCGAGGCGGCCTACCTCAACCAGCAGAAGGTGATCGCCGACAAGGAGCGCACCATCAACCGCTTCATGGCCAAGGCCACCAAGACCAAGATGGCCCAGTCGATGCAGAAACAGCTCGATAAGATCGAGCGCATCGAGCTCGACGAGACCAACACGGCCGTGATGAACCTGCGCTTCCCGCCGGCACCGCGCTCCGGGGCCATCACCCTGAAGGCAAAGGACGTGACCAAGACCTACGGGAAGCTCAACGTCCTGAGGGGCGTGGACCTGAAGGTGGACCGCGGGGACCGCGTCGCCTTCGTAGGGCAGAACGGGCAGGGCAAGACCACCCTGGCGAAGATCCTGATCGGCAAGCTGCCGGCCACCGCCGGCGAGGTGGAACTCGGCCACAACGTGAGCGTGGGCTACTACGCCCAGAACCAGAGCGACGCCCTGGACGGCAACAAGACCCTGCTCGAAACCATGGAGGAGGCCAGTCCCCCGGACATGCGTACCCGGCTGCGGTCGGTACTCGGTGCCTTTCTGTTCTCGGGCGAGGACCAGGACAAGAAAGTAATGGTGCTCTCCGGCGGCGAGCGCGCGCGCCTGGCGTTGGCCTGTATGCTCCTGCGCCCCTTCAACCTGCTGGTGCTGGACGAACCGACCAACCACCTCGACATGGCCAGCAAGGACATGCTCAAGTCCGCCCTCATGGAGTACGACGGCACCCTGCTGGTCGTGAGCCACGACCGGGAATTCCTGGCCGACCTTACCGGGCGGACGGTGGAGTTCCGCGACCACAAGCTCTACGAGCATCTGGGCGACGTGAATACCTTCCTCGAGAAGCGGCAGCTTAACGACATGCGGAGCGTCGAGCTGGAAAAGCCGAAGAACGGAGCCGCCACCGCACCCGCGGCCACCGCCGCCCCCCGCGTGGAGCTGTCCAACGACGAGCGCCGCCGCCTGCAGAAGGACGTCAGTAACGCCGAGCGGCGCATCGAGCGCCTCGAAGCCGAGATCGAGAAGATTCACCTGCGCATGGCCGACCCTACCTTCTACGACGACGAGGCGCGCGTGGAAAAGACTACCGGGGAACTGAAGCGCAAACAGGACGACCTGGAAGCCGCCATGGAAAGCTGGGAAGCCGCCAGCCACCAGCTCGGCGAGTAGCGGCCGGGGACGAAGGATCGTTGGTCTGCCGGCCGGGGAGCGAAGCCCGGCAGCCGAAAATTCCGTCGGAGGGAATCTTTCCCTTAAAAAATTCCTAATAGTGGGGCTTCGCCTATACTTTTCGGCGGCGCCAAGCGTATATTACGTAACCGGCTGTAGTCGTGTTCGCTTCGTAATTATATTCCCCGGAAACTTTAGACATACGCTCCATGAAAATTGTTCTCGCTCGGCTTACGGCACTGATCTTCTGCCTGATGGCCTTCGCGAATACGAACCTCACCAACCTCGGTAACCCTTCCGACTACCAACGCTTCTCGCTACCCTTTTACGCCCAGCTCGTGGCCGTCACCTACGACCCGGGCATGCTGGTCAGCGAACCCGCCACCCTTTCCAACGCCTCCATCCGCAATACCTACAACCAGCTCGAGCGGCGGCCCACCCAGGTGCTGCTGAACCACCTGCTGGCGGCCAAGGGCGCGTACAAGCTCAACGACTTCCTCTTCTTCAAGCTGGCGCGCACCACCCTCAACTCCATCTACCAGGGGGAATCGCCCCGCGCCCGCGAGATCACGCTCTACAAGCTGCTGATCGATTCGGGCTTCGACGCCCGCCTGACCTTCCGGGGCGACCGGATCTTCATCAACGTCTACACCACCGAAGAGCTCTTCGAGGTACCCATCATCGAAGCCGACGGACGCACCTACGCCAACATCAGCTGCCTGTCCGGCGACTGCAAGGGGCGGCAGCGGCTCTACATCTTCAACGAGCACCCCAACCCCCGGGGCAAGTCGTTCGGCTTCCAGCTCAACCAGTGGCCCGAACTCGCCGAGCAGCCCGTCGACAAGGCCCTGCGCTTCAACTACCACGGCGTGATGCAGGAACTGAACGTCACCTTTGACAAGACGATGGTCGACATCATGACCGACTACCCCTTCATCCACGAGTACTGCTACCTCGACACGCCGCTCTCCCCCACCCTCGCCAAGAGCCTGCTGCCGCAGCTCGAGCGGTACATGCAGAACATGGACACCCAGCAGCAGCTGGAGCTCCTGGCCAGCTTCACCCGCTCGGCCTTCAACTACAAGGAGGATAACGAGTACTTCGGGCGCTCCAAGCCCATGGTGCCCGAAGAGGTCTTCGGCTACAGCTACAGCGACTGCGAAGATCGCTCGGCCCTCTTCTTCGCCCTCGTGCGCGACCTCCTCGACCTGCCCATGGCCGTCATCGCCTACGACGATCACCTCACGGTGGCGGTGGGTACCGACATCCCCGGCGATTCCTTCAACTACAAGGGACAGCGCTACATCTTCTGCGACCCCACCGGCCCCCGCAACAGCAGCCGGATCGGTGTGGTGCCTCCGGGCTACGAGGATAAAAGCTTCTCCGTAATCGGCACCTACAACCAGGCTAAGTAACTGACTGCTAACCGGTTGAAAACAAATTGGCGGCAACTGCCCGACCGTACGTTTCAAGTATTACCTTCGCCGCCCGATTCGGCGGAAACAAATCGCGGCCTGACGGCTTTTTTAGGTACTTAAACAACAGTCAGTATGTATTGGACGCTCGAACTTGCCTCTCACCTCGAGGATGCCCCCTGGCCCGCTACCCGCGATGAGCTAATCGATTACGCCATCCGCTCCGGCAGCCCCCTGGAAGTCATTGAAAACCTGCAGGCCATGGAAGACGAAGGCGAGAGCTACGAAGCCATCGACGATATCTGGCCCGATTACCCGCGTAAGGACGACTTCCTCTTCAACGAGGACGAATACTGATCCGGCGCGTTCCCGGCCCCCGGAGGGCCTCAGAAAGCCGATAGCCCGCGGGTTATCGGCTTTCTGCGTATCATCCCACCGATCTTCGCACCCACTCGCCCATGTCCGACCCGGTCCCCGCTTCCTATACCATTGCCATCGACGGCTACAGCGCCTGCGGTAAGTCTACCCTGGCCCGTGCCCTGGCCCGCCGCCTCGGCTACAGCTACATCGATACCGGTGCTATGTACCGCGCCGTCACCCTGCACCTGCAGCGCAACGGCACGAACCTCGCCGCCCCCGAGGAGGTCGCCGCCGCCCTCGCCGGGCTCCGCATCGCCTTCCGGCCGCAGGACAACCACGTGCTCCTCAACGGGGAAGACGTAGAGGGAGAGATCCGCGGGCTCGCCGTCAGCCGGCAGGTCTCGCAGGTGGCGGCCCTCTCCCGGGTGCGCCGCGCCATGGTCGAGCAACAACGGCGCATGGGCGCCGACGGTGGCGTCATTCTGGACGGACGGGATATCGGAACAGTAGTGTTCCCCGATGCCGACCTCAAGCTCTTCGTGACCGCCGAACTGGAAACCCGCATCGGCCGCCGCCTCGAGGAGCTACTCGCGGCCGGCCGCAAGGTCAGTCGTGCCGACGTGGCGGCCAACCTGCAGGAACGGGACTACATCGACAGCCACCGGGCCGACAGCCCCCTGCGGCAGGCCGACGATGCCGTGCTGCTCGACAATACCCACCTGGGCCTGGAAGAGCTCGTGGAGCGGGGCGTCGAGCTCGTGGCCGGCATCAGAACAGCGAAAAAATAAATTCAAAGATCTGCACGGTCACCCACACCAGCAGGATCATCAGCACCACGATCGCGGCAATCACGGCCAGCACCACGGGCCAGACGCTGCCTTGGTGCTTGCCCTCCTCGTAGTATTCGCGCATCAGCTCCGCGTTGCGGTAGTTCGCCTTGTAGAACAGATCGAAGATGTTGCCCAGGATCGGCACCGAACCGACGAAGGCATCCAGGATCACGTTCACCAGCATGCGCGCCACCAACCGGGGACTGGCCCCGTGGCGCGCCATTGTGGCGACGAGCGTTCCTGACATACCCAGCGATACGATGTCCCCGGCTCCCGGCACGAGCCCCAGGATGAAGTCCAGCCCGAAGCGGGTGCCCGTCCCCGGTATGCGAAACTTCGTATCCAGGAGGCGGCTGAAGGTGTCGACCCACTGTAGTTGCGGGACCTGCCGTTGCTGCTCGGTGAGAATGGGGTGATCGGATTTTGGCATAGTGACTGGTTTCGGGGGACTGCCCCCGCTCCATCAAGTGCTTCCGCGGCCCTGAGGTTCGCCGCAACCGGCTAGCGGGTGACGATCAGCCGCTGCGCCGCGAGCCCCGTAGCCGCTTCAACCTGTACGGTATATACGCCGGGGAGCACGCCCGTCAGGTCGGCGGTGAAGGAAGACCGGCCCGCCGCCCGGTATTCGCGCACTACCCGGCCCGCCGCGCCGATGACGCGGATGCGCTGCACCCGCGTGCCCGGCAGATCGGCCAGGTAAATCAATCCCGCCGTGGGGTTGGGGGCCAGCGAGAAGCGGAAATCTGCCGGGCGTGGCGGTCCGAACACCCCCGTCGTGGCCCGGGCGGGCAGGTCCGAGCGGTAGTAGGTGACGCCCCCGCGCTGGTTACCCAGGACGAAATCCACCTGAGCGTCGCCGTCGAAGTCCGCCACCGCGGGCGCGGAATACCCGCCGACGTCGAGGCCCGCCACCGTATCGCTCAGCGCCGTGAAGGGGACCGTGTAGTCGCTGAAGCGGTACGCCTCCAGGGTGCCCGCGCGGTTGCCCGTGACCAGCAGAAAGTCGTCTTCGTAGGGAAGTACGACCGGGCTGGGGTACCCGGTGGAGAAGCCCGGCCGGTTAGTATTGATCCCGCCCAGCTGCTCGATGTTGACGGCTGCCTTGGGGTCGGCATCGAAGGCCGGGAAGCCCTGGGAGCCGGTGTTGCGAAAGAAGCGGATGCGGCCGTCGTAGCCGCCCACCACCAGGTCCATCAGGCCGTCGCGGTTGAGGTCGGCCAGGTAGGGAGTGGACTGCTGCCCCGCGTCGAGGCCCTGAAAGTCGAAGACCGGCGCGGCGAAGGTGGCGGGCCGCCCGGGGCCGGCGGTGTTTTCGAGGTAGATGAGTCCGCCGCGCCGCTCTCCGATCACGGCGTCCACGTCGCCGTCGCCGTCCAGGTCGCCAAAGGCGGGCGCGAAGCCCGAGAACGTGGACTGGTACTGCGACAGGCCGAGGAAATCATCGTCGGCCAGCTCGAAGGCGGGGGCGCCACCCGGCGGCGTGACGTTGCGCAGCAGGCGCAGGCGGCTATTGATGCGGTTGTCCTGGCTGTAGTCCTCGGCGTTGCCGACGACCAGGTCGGGCCGTCCGTCGGCATCGTAGTCGAAGGCCGCGGGGCGTGATCCGGTCCCGAAGTCAAGGCTCTGGCGCACGAGCAGCTGGCTGTCCCGGAAGACGAAGTCCGGGGCGGCATCCGTACCCACGTTGCGGTAGTACCAGCCTACGTTCACGTCCTCGGCGTTCAAAGTCTGGCTGGGGCTGGCCACGAGGTCGCGGGCGCCGTCGCCGTCGATGTCCAGGTGGTAGGCCCCGGGGAAGAAGGGAATATTGGCGACCACGCCGTCGGAGTTCCAGGTCGGATCCTGGGCGTCGATGTAGGCCCGCTCGGGGGTACCGCCATTATAACCGAGCACGAGGTACTCGAAGGAAATGTCGCCCAGCATGATGTCCTTGACGCCGTCGCCGTCGTAGTCCAGCGTAAGTACGGTGGAGCCAGAGTGGCGCGATTCCACCGGCGTGCCGGGGTGCAGGGTGAGCGCGCACTGCCCGGGGCCGGAGGCCAGGTCCAGGGCGGTGGTGAGCCCGCTCTCGAAAAACCCGCCCCAGCATTCTTCCTCGAGGGTGTAGATCAGGGTATCACGTCCGAAACCGCGCTCCACGCTCTGGTTGCGGAAGTACTCCACGTAGCCGCCGGCCACGCTGAAGGTGAGGATATCGAGGTCGCCGTCGCCGTCGATGTCGTCGACCGCCGGGTAGTCGATGTTGGTGATGAAGAGCGGGATGGTGCCGTTGTTGAATGGGTAGCGAATACCGGCGTAGGTAGGCGTTGGCGGGAAGGTAAGCAGGTTGTCGCCGTCGCGCAGCCCCCGGAAGATGCGCAGCCCGTCGTTGGCGGCCGAGTAGGTGAAGAGGTCGTCGGTCCCGTCGCCGTCGTAGTCGCGCAGGATCACCCACCCGGTGAGGTCGTCGGGAAAGCCGGCCGTCAGCTCCGGGGCGGGAACGTAGTCGCCGGCGCCGTCGCCCTGCAGGGCTACCTGGGCATCGCCGGCCCGGTCGAAGAGGTAGAGGTCGTCGATGCCGTCGCCGTCCAGGTCGGTGGTCATCCACTGCGGCGCGTTGAGCCCGCCCAGCCAGGCCAGGGGCAGGGACGCGCCGGCCCGGTCGGTCACCGCCGGCTGGGCGGGGGTGAGGGCGAACTGGGCGGCCAGCAGGCACGGCAACGGGAGGAGACAGGCGAGGAGACAGGTACGGTTCATGGGCGACGGCAGTACAAGGTACGCCCACCGGGGCCGCCGGGTTGTCCGCCGGCGGGCCGCGACCGTATTTTCGGGTGGGGATGCCCTGGCGTATATTGGCGCGTCAAGCCCCCCGTATGCCCGCTCCCGCCCGCCTAGTCCTCCTGTTTCTGCTTTGTTGGTTTGCCGCTGATCTTGGCGCACAGTACCGGATGAGCCCGCGCGAGGGCGGCCTCTTCGTGGAGGGCGCGGACGCGGGTGCCACGTTCACCGTGAACGGGGAGGAGATCGTGGCTACGCCCGTCGGGGAAGGATTGCTGCTGGCCGTCGAGCCGGGCGTTCAGCTCATCCGGTCGGGGGAGCGCACTGAACTCTACCACCTCAGCGCGGAAGAGGGGCCCGACCAGCTACGGCGGATCCCGCTGTGGCTGTCTGTCCTCCCGCCCCTCATCGCGATCGGTCTGGCGCTGATCTTCAAGGAGGTGATCGTCTCGCTCTTTGCCGGGATCTGGGTGGGGGCCTTCATCGCCGGGGGGCTGCGCTTCGAGTGGTTCCTGGGGATCTTCCGGTCGCTGATGACCACCATCGACACCTACATCATCAATTCCCTCAACGACGCCGGCCACCTGTCCGTCCTGGTGTTCAGCCTCATGATCGGCGGCATGGTCGCCATCATCAGCCGCAACGGCGGCATGGCCGGCGTGGTCCAGCGCATGTCTGTCTACGCCACCAATCCGCGGCGCGGGCAGTTCGTCACCTGGCTGCTCGGGGTGGCGATCTTCTTCGACGACTACGCCAATACCCTGATCGTCGGCAACACGATGCGGTCGGTGACCGACAAGTTCCGCATCAGCCGGGAAAAGCTGGCCTACATTGTCGACTCCACGGCCGCGCCCGTGGCCTCGGTGGCCTTCATCACGACGTGGATCGGCGCCGAGCTCGGCTACATCGGCGACGGCATCGAGCAGGTCGATCACTTCGCCACTACCACCCCGTATGCGGTATTCATCGAGTCGCTGAAGTACAGCTACTACCCCATCCTCACCCTCGCCTTCATCCTGTACCTGATCTACCAGCGCCGCGACTTCGGGCCCATGCTGGCCGCCGAGCTGCGCGCCCGCACCACGGGCGTCGTAAAGGCCACGGGCGTCGAGCAGGACGCGGCCAGCGAGCAGGAGGACCTGACGCCCGTGCGCGGGGCTCCGCTGCGGGCGCGCAACGCCGCCATACCCGTGTTCGTGGTGGTGGTCATGACGATCATCGGGCTGGTCGATACCGGCCTCATCAGCCTGCACCAGGGGCTGGAGAACCCGCCGGGCACCAGCGACTGGGGTGCGGTGTGGGCATCGCTGGAGGGCAACTTCTTCGTCAAGCTCGGACTCATCATCGGGGCCGCGGATAGCTACGTGGCGCTGCTCTGGGCCAGCATGAGCGGGGTGCTGGCGGCCATGATCCTGACGATCTCCCAGCGCATCATGAACATCGAGCAGACCATCGGTTCGCTCACTTCCGGCTTCAAGGCCATGTTCTCGGCGGTGATGATCCTCACCCTGGCCTGGGCCCTGGCCCTGACGACCGAGGAATTACACACCGCCACCTTCCTGGTAGAGCTGCTGGGCGACGCCCTCAACCCCTACTTCATCCAGCCCGTCATCTTCGTGCTGGCCGCCCTGATCAGTTTCTCGACCGGCTCCAGCTGGAGCACCATGGCGATCCTCTATCCCATCGCTATCCCGCTCACCTGGACGGTCGCCATGAATAACGGGTGGGCCGAGCCGGACGCGGCGGGGCTGTTCTACAACATCATCAGTACCGTACTCGCCGCCAGCGTGCTCGGCGACCACTGCTCGCCCATCTCGGACACCACGATCCTGTCCAGCCTGGCCTCCGACTGCAACCACATCGACCACGTCCGTACCCAGCTGCCTTACGCCCTCACGGTCGGCTCCGTCGCCATGGCGTGTGGCTTCCTCTCTACCGTTCTCGGCGGTGGCTGGCTGGTATGCCTGTCCCTGATGGCCGGGGGACTGATCCTGCTCTTCTTTGTGGTGAAGACCGTAGGCAAGACCATGCAGATGGACGACTAGGCTACCGCGGGGCGGCCAGCCGGTAAACCCGTACCTCGCCGCGGCTCAGCAGCAGGCTGTCGAGGTACACCCGTACCTCCGGATTCTCGTCGATGGCGCGGGTATTGGAGTATAAGTGAGTGGCCCCGTAGTTTTCGACCATATCCCCGATCCAGGCCGGCCGCAGGCTGTTACCGGCGAAAATGTAGCCCTGCTTGCGGATTAGCCAGGTGAAGATCGTCGCGGTATTGTCGTTAACTACGATGACCCGGGCGTCGTCGTCGACGGCGGCGCGCAGCTCGTCCTGGTAGGCGAATACGTCCCGGAATTCCCCGTAGCGGTAGCTCATCGACACGTCCCAGTAGCCCTGCCGCAGGCTGTAGGCCGTGAGCGGGGCCGCGACCACGGCGGCGGCCACCAGGAACTGACCGATCCCGGCGCGGCTGCGGGCGGCGGTCCACTGCACCACACGACCGGCCCCGGCGCAGACCACGATGTACATCCACGGCAGGAGGGGCAGCAGGTAGTAGTCGTGTACGGTGGTGATGGTGTTCCACTGCAGCACCACGTAGAGCACCGTCATCAGGGC
This sequence comes from Lewinella sp. IMCC34183, assembly GCF_003390915.1. GTDB lineage: Bacteria > Bacteroidota > Bacteroidia > Chitinophagales > Saprospiraceae > Neolewinella. Next base: position 291,563 of record NZ_QMEM01000003.1, read on the forward strand.
CAGGGCCCACACGTAGCGGGCGTAGGGTACGGTCACCCGCCGCGCCGCCGGCACGAATACCCCCAACAGGAAGAAGGCCCACACGGCGGGCGACAGCAGGTCGTAGGACAGGTACTGCTGGTAGAAGTAGCGCAGGATCGCGAGGTCCTGGGCCGACGTATTGGTGTTGCCGAAGATGCCGTACAGGGCCGGACTGCTCTTCCAGGTGGGCATCACCCAGGCGTACCAGGCCAGGGCCGGGCTGACGAGCAGCAACTGGATACCGGCGAAGGCGAACAGTTTGCCCAACGGACGCCGGCCGGTGAGCAATTCCACCAGGAAGTACACGATGGAAACAATGGAAAACATCAGGAAGGGCAGCTTCGCCAGGGTGCACAGCAGCAGGGCCAGTCCCGCTCCCGCCAGGTAGGTCAGTGCCCGGTAGCGGAAGTAGGCAAAGATCAGGTAGAGGTACCAGATCCCGGCCGCCAGGGCCAGCAGGTCGGGCTGCACGTTGACCGTATAGAAGTAGAACAGCGGGGAGAACTGCAGCAGTACCGTGCCCGCCAACGACAACCAGGCCGCGAAGCCCATCACGCGCAGCAGCCGGTAGAAGGCAAACAGGCCGAAGACACCGATAAGCCACACCGCCAGGCGGGCCACCAGCACCTCGCGGCCCGTCAGGCGCACGACCTGGGCGATGGCCCACTGCATGACCGGGAACTCCAGCCGCAGGATGTTGCTTTCCCCGTTCCACTCGCTGTCGCGGGGGTTCAGGATATCGTTGTCGTGGTAGGTGAAATTGTAGACGTTCCACATCGTCTGTGACTGCCGCCAGTTGTGGTGGCCCTGTATCTCGAGGGGGAAGATCGACCAGTGCAGCAGGAGGCTGACCACTAGGCTCAGTCCGAAAGCGAGCGGGACGGCGGTACGGGGGGGAAAGGTCACCGCCCAAAGGTAAAGCGGGATGATCGGCCGGCGGGTGATAACCGTTCGCCGTACGGCCTATCCGGGTTCAGCTTACGAGGTAGCCATGGCTGATCGCCAGTTCCTCGGCGGTATAGCCCGAGAAGGCATCGCTCACCGACGTGGCCCGCACCGCACCTGCGTCCCCCGCCACCACTTCCTCCTCCCGCACGGGGATGCCGAGGTCGGTGTACAGATCGCGGTAGTCGCGCCAGCGCAGGCGGTTCTGCGGCTGGATGTCGTTGTCGATACGGGCCCACTGCCGGTCGCTGTAGCGCAGGAAGTGGTAGATGTCGATGCCCGCGTCCAGATGGGCGAAGTGGTCCGAGAGATCGATGAAGTGGCTCATGACGCCGTCCGGCTTCCAGACCCGGCGGAATTCGGCCAGGATGCTGCGCAGGACGGGTGCGTGGACGTGCTCGAAGGTGTTATTGGAGCAGATGAAGTCGAAGTGGTCGTCGGGAAAATCGAGCCGCGTAGCATCCATCACCAGGGCGCGCAGGTGCAGGCGGGCGCTGATCTCGGCCTGATTGAGGGTGTCGCCCGCGGGCCCGCACAGTTCGCGGAGGGTGGCGAGCCGGTCGGGCCGGGGGTCGGATAGGTAGGGTTGCAGGCGGCCCGAATCGTGGTAGTCGAGGATGCGCCGCAGGGCGATCAGCTGCCGCTCGCGGTTCATCCAGCTGCGGATGTCGACGGAGACCACCTCCCGGAAGCCGGCCAGGAAGAGCAGGGCCGGCACGATGGGGTACCAGCCGGTACCGAGTTCGAGGGCCATGGCTTCGGCGGGCGGCACGGTGCCGTAGCGGGCGTAGTACTTCAGGTGGTCGCGGGCGGCCTCCAGCTTGTAGCGGAAGTGCCGGTCGTCGAGGTCGACCCCGCGGGTCACGTACTTCTGAAAGAAGAAATTGACCTGTTCCTTGTACGGCAGGAAGGAGATTGCCTTCTGTACCACCGCTTTGAGCCACCACTTCGCCATCAGACCTTGCGCCTTTCCCAGTAGTTCTGCCCCTCCACCTCTTCCAGTATCTGGAGGTAGGAGTAGTAGCGAAGGTCGGTGACGCGGTCGTCGCCCTCTTCCACCGATTCCTTGACGGCGCAGCCGGGCTCGTTGCGGTGCAGGCAGGAGCCGCCGAAGCGGCATTCCTCGCTCAGGGCGAAGATCTCGCGGAAATTGTGGGCCACGTCCTGCGGCTTCAGGTAATTGAAGCCCAGGGTCTTGATGCCCGGCGTGTCGATCAGCTCACCGCCGAAGCTGAGCTGGAAGAGCTCGGCGAAGGTGGTCGTGTGCTGCCCCTTGCCGGTATAGTCGGAGAGCTCGCCGGTGCGCAGCTCGAGGCGGGGCTCCACGGCGTTGACCAGGGTGCTCTTGCCTACGCCGCTCTGCCCGCTGAGGAGGTTGCGTTTGCCCTCCATGAGGTGGCGCAGTTCCTCGATGCCCTGCCCGGATACGGCGCTGACGAGCAGCACGGTGTAGCCGATGTCGGTGTACAGGTCGTGGATCACCTGGTAGGTTTCCATCTCGTCCTCCCCGTAGCGGTCGGCCTTGTTGACCACGATGATGGTGGGGATGCCGAAGGGCTCGGTCATCAGCAGGAAGCGGTCGATGAAGCCCAGCTTCACCCCGGGGTCGATGATGGTGGTGATGAGGATGGCCTGGTCGACGTTGCTGGCCAGCAGGTGAAGGTCGTGCTTGCGCCGGGGGCTCTGCCGCACCACGTAGTTGCGGCGGTCGGCGATGGCGCGGATGGCGCCGGTCTCGGCATCGCTGCCGGTCTCTACTTCGACCGATACCCGGTCGCCGACGGCGATGGGATTGGTGAGGTTGAGGTCGTCCAGCCGGAATTTACCGGCCACGCGGCAGCGCAATTCGCGGTCGCCCCCGGGGGTGGGTGCGTCCAGGAGAACGTTGTACCAGCTGCCGGTGGATTTAACTACGGTGCCTTCGATCATGCCCGGTAAAGGTCGCTAATTCGCCGCAAAGTTGCGGGTATTCCCGCCCCCGGGGTACAGTAGGCGGGGTTTTGGTCGTTGTCCCCCTGCATTCACTCACGCCATGTTTCCGATCATGCCGCCGCGCGGAGGGGTACTTCGCCCCTTACTTTTCTTCCTGCTTTCCCTCCCGGTCGCCGCCCTGTGCGCCCAATCCGCCTACCTGCAACCCGTGGCGCGCAGCGGGGACCTGCTGCCGCGCGACAACCGCGAGCCCTTCTACCCCACGGCCGTCGTACATACCGACTCCGCCGGCTTCCTCGTGCAGTACCACAACCGCGCGGGGTGCCGGGGCGACCTCGACTGCTACCACTACCAGCTCGTGCAGGTGGCCCCCGACCTCGGAGCGAGCCGCCGCCTGGCGCCCGACCTTGGCGCGCGTGATCCCTCTTCCTTCCTCACCATCAATCAGCTGGGCGGGCGCATCAACGTGTACTTCCGCGACCTCAATCCCCTGACCGGCCGGCGGGAATACGCCGCCCGCAGCTACGCGGCCACCGACCTACGTGCGGCCGGACGGGAAAAGCCAGTAGGCTCCATTCTGGTCAGCAAGCATGGCCGCGCGGCGGGGGCCAACTTCCGGACCAACGACCGCACCGGCCGCCTCGCTACCCTGCTGCAGGACAAATCCGAGCGAAGCGACGCCTACGCCCCCGTGCGCGTCACCCTGTACGACAGCCTCCACCAGGTGGTCTGGGAACGCGGGATCGCTGCCGTGGGGGGCAATCCGAAACTCCGGATCACGGACGCTACCGTCCGCGACGACGACCAGGTAGCCGCCCTGGTCGAGTTCGGCGACAGCAACGACCGCTACCTGTTGCTCATCGGTCCCGGGGGGGTTACGGAGCGGCGCATTGAGGTGCCCGGGGCCTCCGCGGTACTGCCCATGCTGGAATACGCCCAGGGGAACGTTCCGGACCTCTTCGTCTTCGGCAAGTACTATACCGAGGGTGCCGGGGTGCCCGCCGGCCTTTTCCTCCTGAAGTACGACCCGGCGGAGTTATCCGATGTACGTACCACCCTCGTGCCCCTCAGTCAGGACGCAACGCAACAGGGACTGCGGCGGAGCGCGGGTGCGGTGGACGTACCCGCCCCCACCCTGCCCTACTTCAACCACGTCCGCTTCCTGCCGACCCCCGACGGCGGCGGCTACCTGGTCGGCAACACCTACGACTCCGAGTGGAAGGTCACCCCCCAACAGTCGTACCGCCGCGAACGCTACGGGGCGATCAGCGTGCTCCGGTTCACGCCCGGGGGCGAGTGCGGCTGGGTACGCAACCTGTACCGCGCGATCGACTGGCCGCAGGGCCTCACCATCCGCGAGCGCTTCGGCGCCCACCTGGTGGGTAATGACCTGGTCGTGCTCTTCAACTACGACGGGCACGGGGACCCGGTGACGGGAGACGGCTTGCGCACCCTGACCTTCCTGCCGGATATGGCTGCGGCGATTTTCCGGCTCAGCCCGGAGAACGAGGTGCGGCGGCGGGACCTGCTGCCCTTTGACGCGGAGAAGAGTATATTAGTACCTCCCGTATCGGTGCTCTCCGCCGACGGCAACGTACTGCACGCCGCGATCGAGAAACCCATGGGATTCCGTAAGATCTATACGTATACCCTCGACTGGTGAGCCGCTCCCACATCTACCACACCCATACTGCCTGGACGGGCAACCGCGGCAGCGGCACCCTGGACTACCGCGCCTACGCCCGCGATCACGAGATCCGTGGGGAGAATAAGGCCACCCACATCGAAGGGTCGAGCGATCCGCTCTTCCGCGGCGACGCGGAGCGGTACAACCCCGAGGAGCTTTTCCTGGCCAGTCTGTCATCGTGCCACATGCTCTGGTACCTCCACCTGGCGGCCGTCAACGGCGTGGTGGTGCTGGCCTACGAAGACCACGCCGAGGGCGAAATGGAGGAGGCCGAGGACGGTGCCGGCCGGTTTACCCGGGTGACGCTGCGGCCCCGGGTGCGCATCTCCCGGGCCGGGCAGATCGAACTGGCGGACGCGCTCCACGCCGAGGCGGGCAAAAAGTGCTTCATCGCCAACTCCGTACGGGTCGAACTCCAGTACGCCCCGCAGACCACCGCCGGCTAGGATGCTGCCTCCGGCAGCGACAGTACAACGCTGCCTCCGGTAGCGACAGTACGATGCGCTCTCCGAGCGCGCGAAACGCCCCCGTCCCTCCGAAACGCGAGCAAACCCCCTCGGTCCGCAGCAAACCAAGCGATGGAGGTGCAGTCCCCCGCGATGGTCCTCCCGTACCGGTAGTCGTACCTTGCAACAATCCGCACCCCGATCCGGGTGACCGGCGAATAAACGTACGTAAACGTCTATAATCGATTATATACGTTTAAAGACGCCGCACCCGCGCTCCGCCGCCCGTACTTGCGGGCCGAACGCAAAACGAAGAATCATGTCTACCAATCCGGAACTTGACCTCGCCTACCGCTTCATCCGCGAAACCGACCGCCACATCTTCCTGACGGGCAAGGCGGGGACGGGCAAGACCACCTTCCTGCACCGGGTGCGCGAGGAGGTCGTCAAGCGCAAGGTGGTGGTGGCCCCGACGGGCGTCGCCGCGATCAACGCCAAGGGCGTCACCATCCACAGTCAGTTTCAGTTGCCGTTCGGGGTACTGGCCCCCGACCGGCTCACCGCCGAGTTGCGCAAGCACCGCCTGAGCAACAAGAAGGTGGAAGTGCTGCGGAGCCTCGACCTCCTGATCATCGACGAGATCAGCATGGTGCGGGCCGACGTACTGGACGCCATGGGGGCCGTGCTGCGCAAGTACCGGGGGAACGACCGCCCCTTCGGCGGGGTGCAGGTGCTCATGATCGGAGATCTGCACCAGCTGCCGCCGGTGGTACGGGACGCCGACTGGGACCAGCTGCGCCTCCACTACGCTACCCCCTACTTTTTCGGTAGCCGCGAACTGAAGGAGGCGGGCGTGCGGACGGTGCAGCTGCGGCACATTTACCGGCAATCGGACGCGGACTTCATTGAGTTGCTCAACGCGGTGCGCCACGACCGGCTGGGCCCGGAAGGCCTGGCCCGGTTGAATTCCCGGTACCTGGGTCCGGACTTCACGCCCCCCGCCGGGGATGACTACATCACCCTGACCTCGCACAACCGGACGGCGGACGCCATCAACGAGCAGCAGCTGGCGACCCTTTCCACGCCCGCGTTCACCTTTGAGGCGCGGGTCGGCGGCAACTTCCCGGAATCGATGTACCCCAACGATCCGAAGCTGACCTTTCGGGTCGGCGCCCAGGTCATGTTCAACAAGAACGACACCGCCGAGCACCGCTACTACAACGGCAAGATCGGGCGCATCACGGCCATCGCCGGGGACCGGATTACGGTGGACTGCCCCGACGACGAGGAGCCCATCCAGGTAACGCCGGTCGAATGGGAAAACCGCAAGTACGAACTGACGAAGAACAAGGAGGTGACCGACGAGGTGATCGGCACCTTCGAGCAGCATCCGCTGCGCCTGGCGTGGGCCATCACGATCCATAAGAGTCAGGGCCTGACCTTCGAGCGCGTCATCATTGACGCGGCCAAGGCATTCGCCCACGGGCAGGTCTACGTAGCCCTCAGCCGGTGCAAGACGTTCGAAGGGATCGTGTTGCGGAGCCGCATCGGAGACGAAAGCGTTCGGACGGACCGGGTCGTCAGCGACTATTCCACCCGCGCGGAACGGGAGGCGCCCACTGACGCAGACCTGCGGGAAGACAGGCGTATCTACCAACTCAACTGCCTGCAGGACCTGTTCGACTTCGAGCCGGTCGGCCGAAGCCTGGCCCGCCTCGAACGGAGCCTCTTTGAGCACGAGAAGGCCGTCCAGGGTGAGGCCCTGGAGGAGGTGCGCGAGATACGTCCGCGCCTGGAGGAGATCGCGAAGGTGTGCCGCGGCTTTTCGCTCCAACTGAACGGATACGCGCGGGCGGATGAACTGCCCGCCGAGCACGCCGAACTGACCGGCCGCCTGGAAAAGGCGCGGGCCTACCTGCTGCCCCGGCTCCGGGAACTGTACGGAGAGCTGGGACAGCTGTCGTTCATGTCGGACAACCAAAAGGTCTACGAGACCGTCAGTGAGCGGCTCAAGCAGGCCGGGCTCTCCCTGCTCTTGAAACTGCGTGGACTCGAATCGCTGGAGGGCGGCCTGGACCCGGACCGCTACGTCCGCGCCCGGGCCGATGCCACGCTGGAATTTGCCAAACAGGACCGTACGGCCACGCCCCGCCGCTCCGTCCCCAAAACCACCCGCCACCCGCTCCTGTACGAGCGGCTGACGGAGTGGCGCACCGCCCAGGCCGCCGCCACGGATATTCCCCCGTACCGCATCCTGCACAACTCCGTGCTCCTGGGGATCGCGGATACCCTGCCCGGTGACCGCGATGCCCTATTGTCCATATCCGGCGTGGGAAAGCGATCCTTCGAGCGTTACGGTGCCGACCTCCTTGCCCTGGTGGAGGCGTACGCCGGCGAGCACGACCTGGACCTGTCCGCCGGACAGTTGGAGTTGCCGGATCCTACGCCGGCGAAGCCGGCCAGTCCGACGCGCGCAGTGACGCTGGCGGCCTTCCGCGGGGGAAAGTCGGTCGCCGAGATCGCTGCGGACCGGGGGTTTACGGAGGGCACCATCAACGGACACCTCCTGTACTGGATCCGGGAAGGGGAGTTACGGGCCGAGGATGTCCTTCCGCCGGAGCGGCTTACCGCGCTCACCACGTATCTGAGTACCTACAGCGGAGAGGGGTGGAAGCCGGTCTTCGATCACTTCGGCGGCACCTACAGCTACGATGAGATCCGGATGGCGGGCGCGGCCCTGGACAGCGGGGTGAAAGCCGAGGAATAAAGATTTTTCCGGATCCTGGTCGGGGCGAAGAGGGATTTCGGTCCCGTTCGCAGCATCCGTCCTAGGGAACGCCACCACCGCCGGGGGGGCAGAAACCTTGTTCCCGACGGAACCACGATCCCTGACCCGTGAGGTCGGGGCATAAAAAAAGAGGCAACAAGTTGCCTCCCAATAACCCCAAAAAACCAAATGAAAACTAAATCTTGAAAAGGGCAGCAGGATATTCTACCGCCATTTCCTACCGTTAAGGTAAAATAAATTTAATTGCCGCCAAGCGATCCGACAAATTTTTTTCTTCCGACGGATACTTTTTTCGCCGATCCCTCCCGCAACCGTGCCTGCCGGGGATTCGTTACCTTTGCATCATGTCAGTACGCAGCATCATCGACGGCATAATTACCGACGGCACCCGTTGTCCGTAGGAACGCTATCGTACGCCACGCACTGAAAGCTCCGACGGAACCGCCCCATCGGAGCTTTTTTATTTTTGCCCCCCCAATCCCCCGCTATGTATAAGGAATTCAAGACCCTCGACCTGCCCGCCATCGACCGCGAGATCCTGGCCTTCTGGGAAGACAACGACATCTTCCGGCGCAGTATCGAGGAACGGCCTACCGAAAACACCTTCGTTTTTTACGAAGGCCCGCCCAGCGCCAACGGACAGCCGGGGATCCACCACGTGATGGCGCGGACCATCAAGGACCTGTTCTGCCGCTTCCACACCCTGCAGGGACAGCGCGTCGAACGCAAGGGGGGCTGGGACACCCACGGCCTGCCCATCGAGCTGAAGGTCGAGTCGGAGCTGGGCATCACCAAGGAGGATATCGGCACCAAGATCAGCGTCGACGACTACAATCAGGCGTGCCGGGAAACCGTCATGCGCTTCAAGAACCGCTGGGACGACATCACCCGCAAGATGGGCTACTGGGTGGACCTGGACCACCCCTACATCACCTACGAGCGGGAGTACATGGAGTCGGTCTGGTGGCTGCTCAAGCAGATCTACGACAAGGGCCTCATCTACAAGGGCTACACCATCCAGCCCTACAGCCCCGCCGCCGGCACCGGCCTGAGTTCCCACGAATTGAATATGCCGGGGGCCTACCAGGACGTGACGGATACTACGGTGGTGGCGATGTTCCGGTTGTTGCGTCCGGGAGTTGATACGTCCGGGCGTGCCGGCGAAGCCGTGCCGCCAGAACCCAACAGCGCAACAACCCAGGCCCTCAACGATGCCTACCTGATCGCCTGGACCACCACCCCCTGGACGCTGCCCAGCAATACCGCCCTCACAGTAGGCCCGGACATCGACTACGTTCGCGTACAGACCACTAATCCCTACAGCGGTGAGCCCATCACCGTAGTGCTGGCGGATGCCCTCGTCGACAAGTGGTTCGGCGGCCACAACCAGCCCATGGTGTCGGAGAAGAGCGCCCCCTTCAAGGGAAGCGAGCTCGTGGGGCTCCGCTACGAGCAGCTGCTGCCGGGCGCAATGCCGACCGACGGCGACGCCTTCCGCGTGATCCCCGGTGACTTCGTGACCACCGAAGCCGGTACGGGCATCGTACACACCGCTCCCAGCTTCGGTGCGGACGATATGCAGGTCGGCAAGGCCAACGGCATCGGTTCCCTGACCCTGGTCGACAAGACCGGCAAATTCACGGAGGACGCCGGCCCCTTCGCCGGTCGCTACGTAAAGAACTACAAGGACGAGGAAGACTACGTCGACGTGAACGTGGACATCGCCGTCCACCTGAAGAAGCGCGGCCTGGCCTTCAACGTCGCCAAATACAACCACAGCTACCCCCACTGCTGGCGGACGGACAAGCCCGTACTCTACTACCCCCTCGACAGCTGGTTCATCAAGGCCAGCGCCGTCAAGGAGCGGATGCAGGAGCTGAACCGCACCATCAACTGGCAGCCGGCCAGCACCGGGGAAGGCCGCTTTGGTAAGTGGCTCGAAAACCTGCAGGACTGGAACCTCAGCCGCAGCCGCTACTGGGGTATCCCCCTGCCGATCTGGCGAAGCGAGGACGGCGCGGAGGAGGTCTTCATCGGCTCCCTCACCGAGCTGGAGGAGCAAATCAGCCTGGCCAACCGGGAACTCGGCCTCAACCAGGAAGTGCCGCAGGACATCCACCGCCCCTACATCGACGAGGTCATTCTCTGGAAGAATGGCCAGCGGCTGACGCGCGAGCTCGACCTGATCGACGTCTGGTTCGACTCCGGCAGCATGCCGTACGCCCAGTGGCATTACCCCTTCGCGAACAAGGAGGTGTTCGACCGGTCTTTCCCGGCCGACTTCATCGCCGAGGGCGTCGACCAGACCCGCGGTTGGTTCTACACCCTGCACGCCATCGCCACGATGGTCTTCGACTCGGTCGCTTTCAAGAACGTGGTGTCCAATGGCCTGGTGCTGGACAAGGACGGCAAGAAAATGTCCAAGCGCCTGGGCAACGCCGTCGATCCTTTCCTGACCATCGACACCTACGGCGCCGACGCCACCCGCTGGTACATGATCGCCAACAGCGCGCCCTGGGACAACCTCAAGTTCGACCTCGAGGGTGTCCGGGAGGTACAGCGGCGCTTCTTCGGTACCCTGTACAATACCTACGGCTTCTTCGCGCTCTACGCCAACATCGACACCTATGACCCGACCGCCGATACGCCCGTGGCGCACGATGAGCGGGCCGAAATCGACCGGTGGGTGCTCAGCCGCCTGAACAGCCTGACCCGCGAAGTCACCACCCAGCTGGCCGCCTACGACGCCACGCCCGCCTGCCGGGCCATCGAGAGCTTCGTGAACGACGAGCTGAGCAACTGGTACGTGCGGCAGAGCCGCCGCCGCTTCTGGCGCGGGGAAATGACCAATGACAAGCGCGCCGCCTACCAGACGCTGCACACCTGCCTCACCCGGGTCGCCCAGCTGATGTCGCCCGTGGCCCCCTTCTTCTCCGACTGGCTCTACCGCAACCTGCTGCCGGACACACACGAAGACCGTGCCGCCTCCGTTCACCTGACCCTGCTCGACGCACCCGACACCTCCCACATCGACGACGACCTCGAACGCCGCATGGCCTACGCCCAGCGCATTTCCTCGCTGGTCCTGAGCCTGCGGAAGCGCGAAAAGCTGCGCGTGCGGCAACCGCTGCAGAAGATCCTGGTACCCGCCCTCGACGCCGAGTTCCGGCGGAGGGTGGCCGACGTAGCGGACATCATCCGCGCCGAAACCAACATCAAGGAAGTGGAATTCCTCACCGACGACGGCTTCCTCAAGAAGACGATCAAACCCAACTTCAAGGTCCTGGGCAAGCGACTGGGCAAGCAGATGAAGGCCGCGGCGGCGGCCATCGGAGGTATGTCTACCGAAGCCATCAACGACCTGGAACGGCAGGGCGCCTATACCCTCGACGTGAACGGCGAAGCGGTTACCGTCACCGCCGCCGAGGTTGACATCCTGACCGAGGACATCCCCGGCTGGAAGGTCGCCACCGACGGTGAGCTGACCGTGGCCCTCGACGTCAACGTCACGCCCGAACTGGCCCGGGAGGGCGTAGCCCGCGAGCTCGTCAGCCGCATCCAGAACCTGCGCAAGGATTCCGGATTAGAAGTGACCGATCGGATCGACCTGCGCCTGCAGACGTCCGCGGACGTGCGGGAGGCCGTGGACGCCCACCGCGACTACATTATGGAGGAAACACTGGCCGATCACCTCGCATTCGCCGACGACGTAGCGGCCGAGCCCTTTGAGCTCCCCGGTGCGGCCGAGGCGCGGGTGTCCCTGTCTACCGTAGCCCAGCCCCAAGCCTGATGGCCAAGACACTGATCATCGTGGGCAGCGCCCGGGGCGACGGCAATACCGCCGCCGCGGCCCGCGAACTGGAGGAACGCACCGAAGGCAAACTGATCGATCTGCTGGACCACCGGATTGCTCCCTACGACTACGGTAACGACTATCCGGACGACGACGACTTCCTTAGTCTCGCCCGCCGGATCGTCATTTACGACCGGGTCATCCTGGCCAGCCCCGTCTACTGGTACAGCATGAGCGGCGGCATGAAGGACTTCCTGGACCGCTTCACCGACCTGCTGACTTTCCATAAGGACCTGGGTCGGCGCCTGCGGGGCAAGGAAATGGGCGTACTTTCCTGCTCGGCCGAGCAGAAGGTCAATCCCGGGTTTTACGAACCCTTCCGTCTCTCCGCGGACTACCTCGGTATGTCGTACGGCCCGGAGTATCACGGCTGGGTGCGGGGCTCCCGCGTAGACCTGCAGGAGTTCAGCTAGTGTAAAGGAGTATCACACAGGCCGCGGATACCGCAAGGCGCCGAGCCACCCGAATACGATACTACTAGACTACTGTACTAATCCCCGTCCGCCGCAGTCATCAATCGCGAGTCAATCACGAAGCGCAGCCCCAGCGGGATCTCCGCCGAGAAGCTCGCCCCCCGGCCTTCCGTTACGTCGAGCGTCAGGTGGGTGTGCTTCCAGTATTCGTACTGAAACTTGGACATGTAGAACTTGCAGCCGTGCACCTCACCGAGGAGTATGTCGTTGTCGTCGATCATCAGCTCCCCCTCCGGGAAGCACATGGGGGAGGATCCGTCGCAGCAGCCGCCGCTCTGGTGAAACATGAGGGGACCGTGTGTTTCCCTCAACTGGTCGATGACCGCGCGGGCGCGGTCCGTGATAGCTACTTGTGGCATGGTAAGGATAAATTAAAAAGGGCCGACCGGTAGGTACCGGCCGGCCACAATCAGATGGATACATTCAGACGTAAATCCTAAAAGAACCCAAGTTTGGCCTTGCTGTAGTTGATCAGCATGTTCTTCGTCTGCCGGTAGTGGTCGAGCATCATCTTGTGATTCTCGCGGCCGATACCCGACTTCTTGTAGCCGCCGAAGGGAGCGTGGGCGGGATAGTCGTGGTAGCAATTCACCCAGACGCGCCCGGCCTTGATGGCGCGGGGCAGGCGGTAGGCCTCGTGCATATCGCGGGTCCAGACGCCGGCACCGAGTCCGTAGAGCGTATCGTTGGCGATCTCGATGGCCTCGGCCTCGTCCTTGAAGGTGGTCACGCAGAGCACCGGACCGAAGATCTCCTCCTGGAACACCCGCATCTTGTTGTTGCCCTTCAGTACGGTGGGCTTGACGTAGAAGCCGCCGGAGAGGCTGTCCACGTGGGCGGCACCGCCCCCGGTGAGGACCTCGCAGCCCTCTTCCTTACCGATCTTGATGTACTTCAGGATCTTCTCGTACTGGTCGTTGCTGGCCTGGGCGCCCATCATGGTGTCGGGGTCGAGGGGGTGGCCCATCTTGATGGCCTCCACGCGGTCGATGAAGCGCTCCATAAACTTGTCGTAGATCGACTCCTGTACCAGCAGGCGGCTGGGGCAGGTGCAGACCTCACCCTGGTTCAGGGCGAACATGGCGGCACCTTCGAGGCACTTGTCGAAGAAGTCGTCGTCGGCCTCCATCACGCTCTCCATGAAGACGTTGGGGCTCTTGCCGCCCAGCTCCAGGGTTACGGGAATGATGTTCTTGGAGGCGTACTGCATGATCAGCTGGCCGGTGGTCGTCTCGCCGGTGAAGGCGATCTTGTTGATGTCGGGGTGGCTGGCCAGCGGCTTACCGGCTTCGACGCCGAATCCGTTGATGATATTCAGGACGCCGGCGGGGAGGATGTCCTCGATCAGTTCCATCAGCAGCAGGATGCCGACGGGCGTCTGCTCGGCGGGCTTCAGTACCACGCAGTTGCCGGCGGCCAGGGCGGGTGCCAGTTTCCAGGCGGCCATCAGGATGGGGAAGTTCCAGGGGATGATCTGTCCGACCACGCCCAGGGGCTCCCAGATGTTCATGCTCACCGTGTCGCTGTTCAGTTCGGCCACGCCCCCCTCCTCGGCGCGGATGACGCCGGCGAAGTAGCGGAAGTGGTCGATGGCCAGCGGCATGTCGGCGGCGCGGGTCTCGCGGATGGCCTTGCCGTTGTCCCAGGTCTCGGCGCGGGCCAGCACCTCAAGGTTCTCCTCCATGACGTTGGCGATCTTCAGCAGCAGGTTGCTGCGCTCGGTGGCGGAGGTGTTGTTCCACGACTCGGCGGCCTTCCAGGCGGCGGCGACGGCCTTGTCCACGTCCTCCTTGGTAGAGCGCGGGATGCGGGTGAAGCTGTTGCCGTCGACGGGCGATACGTTGTCGAAGTATTCGCCGTTGGTCGGGGCCACCCACTCGCCGCCGATGAAGTTCTCGTACTGCTCCTTGAATTTGGGCTTGGTCAGCGTGTTGGTGTCTTTGGTTGCGGTAGTGCTCATGATCGTCGTTTAGATTTTTGATGGTAAAACGGCCCGTCGCCGGGGGGGCGCGGACGCGGGTGCAGGGTCCTTTAGAAGGTTGGGCTGCTTTGGTTCTACCAATCTACCCTTCCTATATCCCAATTCGTTGCACAATCCTGCATTGCACTTGTAGAATGCTACAATCCTCGCCATATCCGGATATCTACCCTATATTATAAGGACACAGGCCCCATAAACCCGCCATCGTTCCGTATTTTACGCACCATGCTGCACACTAACAACCTTCGCCGCACCGACCTGCAGACACTCGTCGAGAACCGCACGACCTACAGCCTGGAATCGCTGGAGCTCAATCTCTTCGAGACCCACGCGGCGGCCGAGGCGGTGGAGCTGAAATTCGACCAGCCGGTACTGGCCAGCATGATCCGCGGACGCAAGATCATGCACCTGCGTGAGGACCCCGGCTTCGCCTTTCTGCCCGGGGAGTCCATCCTGCTGCCCGCCGCCGAACGCATGGTGATCGATTTCCCCGATGCCACCGAGCGGCAGCCCACGAAGTGCCTCGCCTTGGCCGTGGAGGAGGTGGAAATGGCTAACGTGGTCCGGCTGATGAACGAGCGGCGCCCCCGCGCCGACGGCACCGAATGGACGACCACCGACTACAACTTCCACTTTACCCAGCAGCCGGCCATCACCCAGTTGCTGCAGCGGCTCGTGTTCCTCTGCGCGGAGGACCACCCCTCCAAGAACCTCTTCGTCAACATGCACCTGCGCGAATTGCTGATCCGGATCGTACAGTCCGAGTCACGTTCATTGCACCTGCGCTCCGCCGCCCAGCACGCGACGAGCCGCCCGATGGCCGCCGTGATCACCTACGTTCGCAACCACCTCGACGAAAAGCTGACGGTGGCCCAGCTCAGCCGCATCGCCTGCATGAGCGAGTCGGGCTTCTACCGGGCCTTCCGCAACGAGCTCGACTGCACCCCCGTGGAGTTCATCAACCAGGAGCGGCTGAAGCTGGCCGCCAGCCTACTGCTCGACCGGGGCCGCAGTATCCGGGACGTGGCCCTGCGCTGCGGCTTCAACAGCGTGAGCTACTTCACGCGCGCCTTCGGCGAGTACTATGGGAGCAGTCCGGGCGCGTACCAGGAGGAGCAGGTGGTCCTCAGCGTTCCCAGTATGCGCGATAGGTAGGGAAAAAGCTGTACCGCCGGTCGCGCCGCTGCCCCTCGAAGAGCTCCGTCAGCTGCCGGGCCCCGTCGGCGAAGGTTTCGAGGAGCACCTCACGTTCCGCCATGGCGCAGGCTTCTTCGAAGGCCTTCACGGTGCTGTCGTGGTAGGCATCGCTGTCGACGCGCATCGCGTTGATGTACTCGGCCATCAGCTCGGCGCGGTAGAAGTGGAGCTCGACCAGGTCCTTCGGGTGGATGGATACCTCCGCGAATTTCTTAATGATCTTCCGCGACTGCGACCGACCCCGCTTCCCCCGTCCCCGGGCGGGGAAGAAGGACTTGCGCAGGGCGGCCTTATACTTGTCGACCACCTTTTTGGCATCGCCGAGCTCCATCTGGTAGTACTCCCGCAGCACTGGGAAGCGGGCGTAAAGGCGTTGCAGTTCCTCGCGGAGCTCCTCTTCGGTGAGGCTGGAGAGTAATTTGTTGAAATCTCGCTTCATGGGTGGGCCGCAAAGTACTGCCGGCCCGCGGAATCGTTGGTGGGGGGGGCTCCAATGTTACCCCAATGTTAAATTTGGCGAACTGGTCCGACAAGCTACTGGACCGGCCACTAGTGGCCGGTCCAGTAGCCGCCGGTGGGCTAGTCGCCGGTCCAGTAGTCGCCGGCGAGGGGAAGGCGACGAGAGGCGAAGTAGAAAATCCCGATCTTGGTAAAACAGTAAGAAGCATGACCACCCTCACCGTACCCCTGACCGAGGCCGAGCAAGGCACCTCCTACGCGGGAGTGTACCACACGGTATTCCTCATCCCCCGAACGGCGGTGGCGGAACTACTGGAACGCGAACACAACGCTACCCGCATCATCTGCCGGATCAACGGAGCGGGCGAGGTACACGGCGGCCTGATGAACGATGGCCGGGGCGACTTTTTCCTCACCGTCAGCAAGGAAGTACGGAAGCAGTTCGGACTCGACGTCGGCGACCAGGTAACGCTCGAACTGCGGCCCGACGACAGCGACTACGGGATGGCGGTTCCCGCCGAAGTCACGGAACTCTGGGACCTCGACCCCGAAGCCCGCGCCGTTTTCCACCAGCTTACACCCGGACACCAGCGCAACCTGCTGTACCAGATCGACAAGCTCAAGCGGCCCGACTCCCGCGCGAAGAAGTGCGTGCAGATCCACGACTACCTCAAACATGTAAACGGCAAGCTCGACTACCGTGAGCTAAATGCCTGGATCAAGGCCGATAACCGGTAACCGGACCCGCCCCGCCGCCGGAAAATTTCCCGGCACCTGCGGCCCCGCCCGCCACGGCCGCTTATCTTGGTTGCAAATCGAGACTATGAAATCACTCACTACCCTGCTTGTCTTCCTGTTCCTACCGCTGCTGGCCCCTGCCCAGGGGGTGCAGGACACTACCCGCAGCGAGCGCTACAAAAGCCTGGAGTTTCGCAACATCGGTCCCTTCCGCGGCGGACGCAGCAACACCGTCACCGGCGTGCCCGGCCACCCGCTGCGCTACTACTTCGGCGGCGTGGGCGGCGGCATCTTCCGTAGCGACGACGCCGGAAATACCTGGCGAAACATCTCCGACGGACAGCTGAATACGGGATCCATCGGTGCCCTCACCGTAGCCCCCTCCGACCCCAACGTGATCTATGCCGGCACGGGCGAGCACGCCGTACGGGGCGTAATGACCTCGGCCGGCGACGGCGTCTACCGCAGCAACGACGCGGGCGACACCTGGGAGCACCTCGGCCTGGAAGGCAGCCGCCATATTTCTGAGATCATCGTACACCCCAGCGATCCGGACCACGTCTACGTAGCCGTGCAGGGGGCCGTCCACGGCGACAGCGAGGACCGCGGCATCTACCGCAGCACGGATGGTGGCCAAAACTGGGAGAAAGTATTCTACGTCGATGCCACCACCGGCGCGGCCGACCTCAGCATGGACCCCAGCAATCCGCGCGTGCTCTACGCCGGTATGTGGGACCACCTCCGCTACCCCTGGACCGTCCGCAGCGGCGGCCCCGGCAGCGGCATCTTCAAGACCACCGACGGTGGCACTACCTGGAAGCCGCTTACCGAAGGCCTGCCCGATACCCTCGGTAAGGTGGCCGTCTCGGTCAGCCCGGCCCAACCGGAGCGCGTCTACGCCAATATCGAAGCGGCCGGCGACACCGGCGGCGTCTACCGTAGCGACGACGGCGGCAAGACCTGGAAGCAGACCAGCAAGGACCGAATCACCGTAGCCCGCGCCTGGTACTACATCGAGATCTTCGCCGATCCGGTCAACCCGAATGAAGTATACGTGCTGAACGCGCCCGTGCTGCGCTCCATCGACGGCGGTGCCAGCTTCTCGACCATCGCCGTCAACCACGGCGACCAGCACGACCTCTGGATCAACCCGGACAACCCCGACAACATGATCCTCGGCAACGACGGCGGCGCGGCGATCACCTTCGACGGTGGCCAAAGCTGGAGCAGCCAGGACAACCAGCCTACGGCACAGTTCTACCGCGTGATCACCGACAACCAGGTCCCCTACCGGATCTATGGCGGCCAGCAGGACAACAGCGCCGTCGACATCGTCTCCCGTACCCGCGGCGGCGGCATCACCACCTCCGACTGGCACCCCACGGCCGGCGGCGAGAGCGCCTTCCTGGCCTTCGACCCGGAAGACCCCCGCTACGTGATGGGCGGCAGCTACCAGGGTAATATCTCGGTCTACGACAACCAGACGGGCACCGAGGTCGACGTGATGGCCACGCCGGTCGCGGGCCTCGCCACCCCACCTTCGGAAATGAAGTACCGCTTCAATTGGAACGCGCCGATCGTAGCGCAACCGCAGGACCCCAGCGTGATCTACCACGGCGGCAATAAGGTGCTGAAGACGACGGATAGGGGCCGCAGCTGGACGGAGATCAGCCCCGACCTGACCCGCAACGACACCAGCAAGCTGGTCGACGGCGGCATGCCCTTCACCAACGAGGGCGCCGGCGGGGAGATTTATGGTACGATCACTTACATGACGGCCAGCCCCCACCAGGCCGGTGAACTCTGGGTAGGCACCGACGACGGCCGCGTGTGGGTGACCCGCAACGAAGGCGGCGACTGGCAGGAGATCACGCCCGCCAATATGGGCGAGCACCAGGTGAACGCCATCGAGGTGTCGCCTACCCGTCCCGGTACCGCGTACCTGGCGGTGACCAACTACAAATTTGACGACTTCACCCCGGAAGCCTACAAGACCACCGACTACGGCTCCAGCTGGACACGCATCGATGCGGGCTTCGGTCCCGAGGAGTTCGTGCGCGTCATCCGTGAGGACCCCGAGCGGCCCGAGCTGCTCTACGGCGGCAGCGAGCGCGGCCTCTACCTATCCTTCGACGGCGGCAAAAGCTGGGAAAAGCCGAAGATGAACCTCCCCGACGCGCCGATCCTCGACCTCGTGGTACACGATAACGACCTGATCGTAGCTACTTCCGGCCGCGCCTTCTGGGTGCTCGACGACCTCGGAGCACTCCAGCAACTGGGCAGCGAGATGCCGGAATCCCTCGCTATCGTAGAACCCAAACCGACCTACCGCTACACCCTGAGCTCGGGAGGTGGCATGGAGCAGGGAGATGGGGAGAACGCAGCGGCCGGTCTCATCGTAGACTACTACCTGCCGGAAGCCCTGGACAGCGCGGCACTTACGCTCGACATTCTCGACGGTACCGGCGAAGTGATCCGCAGCTACAGCAGCCAGCCCGCGAAAGCGAAAAGCTGGCCGGGCGGCCCACCCGCGCCCGCCGCCCTGCCGGCCGAGGAAGGCCTCAACCGCTTCAACTGGGACCTGCGCCGTGCTACCCTGCCCGCCGTCGACGGCGTCTTCGTCCTCGGCGACTACCGTGGGGGCCTCGTCGCGCCCGGGACCTACACCCTGCGGCTCGCTACCCCAATGGACACGGTGACTACCCAGGCCGATATTCTCGCCGATCCGAACATTGATGCCACATCAGCCGAGTACACCGCCCAGGCCGATCTGATGCGGGGCGCCGAAAACGTCGCCCGCGACATCCACGAGTCCGTTAACCGCATGCGCCACGTGCGCGACCAAGTGCAGGCCCTCAATACCAATCTGACCGATATGCCCGGCACCGACGACCTGGTCGCGAAGGGCAAAGACATCGTCGCCCGCATCACCGAATGGGAGAACAACCTGATCCAGCCCGATCAGAAAACCTTCCAGGACGTGGTCAACTTCCCGAACCGCCTGAGCGCGGAACTGATGAGCCTGAAGAGCCGCGTAGACGGACCGGTACCCGTTGTCACCCGGGGAGCCCGCGAACGACTGGCGGAACTGCGGCAGGACTGGGAGAACTACCAGGGCATCCTCGACCGCATCATTGCCGAGGACGTAGCCGGCTTCAACGCCACTCACCGCGAACTGGACCTGCCGGCGCTGATCGTGCCGGGAAGCGAGCCGCAGAGCCGGCGGTAAGGCGCCCTTAGCCCGCGATCCACGCATCCACCTGGTCCTCCAGGACCGCCAGCGGCAGACAGCCGCCCTGGAGGACCAGGTCGTGGAATGCCTTGACGTCGAAATCGTCGCCCATCTCCTCCTCGGCGCGGGCGCGCAGCTCCCGGATCTTCAGTTGTCCGACCTTGTAGCTGAGGGCCTGACCGGGGATGGCCATATACCGCTCGATTTCGGCGACGATGCTGGCCTCGCTTTCGGCTTCGTTGTCAAGGCTATACTGTATTGCTTTTTCGCGGCTCCAGCCCTTGCTGTGGATGCCGGTATCGACGACCAGGCGGATGGCCCGGTGCATCTCCGCGCTGAGCATGCCGAAGTACTGGTACGGGTCTTCGTACAGCCCCAGTTCCTTGCCCAGGCTCTCGCAGTACAGGGCCCAGCCTTCGCCGTAGGCGCTATACCACAGGTTACGGCGGAAGGCGGGCAGGTCTTCGTTCTCCTGCGTGAGACTGATCTGGTAGTGGTGACCGGGGATGGCCTCGTGCAGGAAAAGATCCTCGTCGCTGAATGTGTTGTAGGCCGCCACGTCGGGGATCGGTACGTAGAAGATACCGGGGCGGCTGCCGTCCTGGCTACCGGGGTTGTACTCGGCCGAGGCGCTGGCTTCGCGGAAGGCCTCGGTACGCCGGACTTCGAAGGGGGTTTTCGGTACGTTGTTGAAGAGCTGCGCCAGCTGCGGCTTCATCCGGTCGTAGATGGCGTTAAAATTATCGATCACCTGGTCGGCCTCCGAGAAGGGCATCAGTTCGGGCTTCGTGCGCACGTAGTCGAAGAAGGCGTTCAGGTCGCCGTCGAAGCCTACTTCCTGCTTTACCGACTCCATCTCGCTGCGCAGGCGGGCCACCTCGCTCAGTCCGAGCTCGTGGATCTCGTCGGCCGTCATATCCGTAGTGGTGTACAGCTTGATCAGGTAGTTGTAGTACGCCTCGCCGCTGGGGATCGCGTCGATGCCGCTGCTTTCCCGCGCCTGCTGGAGGTAGGTATTGCGCACGTAGCTTTCCAGGTCGGCAAAGACCGGAATGATGCGTTGGCCGATCATCTCGCGGTAGGCCGTGCGCAACCGTTCGCGGTCGGCCTCGGGGAAGCTATCGGGCATGGTGGTCACCGGACCGTAGAACAGGTGCTCCTCCAGCGGTTCGGCGGAGAGCGTTTCCAGCTGGGGCAGCAACTTTACCGCCAGGCTGCGGGGCAGCAGGTAGCCCTGCTCCGCGCCGCGTTCCATATTGTTGCGGGCGGTGTCCATCATCACGGCGAAGTCCTCCACGCGGGCCAGCCAGTTCTCGTAGTCCTCCACGGTCTGGAAGGGCTGGGCGCCCTGC
Organism: Lewinella sp. IMCC34183; assembly: GCF_003390915.1. GTDB lineage: Bacteria > Bacteroidota > Bacteroidia > Chitinophagales > Saprospiraceae > Neolewinella. The sequence goes on from NZ_QMEM01000003.1 coordinate 312,667, forward strand.
CCGCTTGCCAGCTGCCCGATCATCAGGTGGGGCCCCGTGAACTGGTTGAGGGGCAGCAGGTCGGTACGGAAATCCGCTCCCTCCAGGGCCATTCTCAGCTCCCACTCCAGTACGTCGTAGCTGACCTGCGCGGTGGGATCGAGGTCCCCGCGGTCGATGTTCATCAGGCGGCTGAGGTAGTCCTGGTAAAACCCCCGGCTTTCTTCCCGGTACTGCTCCGAGAACAGGTTCGGCAGGCGGTCGTTGTAGCGCGCGTCGCCCAGCATAGTCGCCTCTATGGGGTTGAGTTGCAGCCGCCCCTCCTGGTAGCCGGCCAGGAGGCTGTCGAAGTTGGCCGTAACGACGGAAGAGCCGGCCTGGGTCGAATTTTCCGGAGCGTCCGGCCCACAGGCCAGCACAAACAACAGACAAAAAGCGAGGAGGATACGAACGGTCATGTGGGGTAAGGTTGAGCGCTCAAATATAGCGCGGGGACGCAGGTGCGGCGCAACTGCCGGCCCGCCGGCGAAATCGGCAGGGAAAAAAATGCCTCCCACCTGTAAGATTTCCACGCTTACGGCAACTTACCCACTGATGAACGACGAAAACGCATTTCTCGAACTACTCGACCATCACGGGGGCATCCTCCTGAAGGTGGCCCGGCTTTACGCAGACACCACTGCCGACCGCGACGACCTCGTACAAGAGATGACCTACCAGCTCTGGAAGTCCTTCCCCACCTTCCGGGGCGATAGCCGGATAAGCAGCTGGATGTACCGGGTAGCCCTGAATACGGCCCTGGGCCGCTTTCGGCGGCGGGAACCGCGCATCGCTTTTCTGGACAGCGTCCCGGAACCCGCGGCTCCGTCCGGTCCACCGGAGAACGAGGCGCGCCGCCGCCTCTTTGCGGCCATCCGCCAGCTCGACCGCGCCGACCGCGCCCTGGTAGCTCTCTACCTCGAAGACCTCAGTCACGAAGAGATCGGCGGCATCCTCGGCCTCACCGCCAACCACGTCGGCGTCAAGCTGCACCGCACCAAGACCAAACTGAAAACCCTTCTCAATCCCTAGATTATGGACCTCGATACCGCAAAGCAACACTGGCAGGATACCCCCGCCGACCCCACCCCCCAATGGACCCGGCAAAATTTGAAGCGGAGCTGGTCCCACCCCACGCTCACGGATCTGCGTCGGCAGCTGGTGCTCGAAGTATGCTGCTGGACCGCTTTCCTGTTTCTCTTTTACACGGGGCTGGACGGCGACCAACGTCCCCTCTTCTGGAGCTTCGCCCTGGCCGGAGTACTCATCTTGCTCATCGCGCACGCCGCCCTGGGGTACCAGCTGTCCGCCCGGCCCATCGGTGACCGTCCGGTAGTCGTGGCCCTTCGGGACCAACTCGTCCGGCTGACCGCCTACAGCAGGTATTCGATGGGCCTGCGCGCCGCCTCTCTTCTGGTACTCTTCGGATTCCTGATGTCCAGCGTACCGGATCTTTTCGCATCCGTGCGCCTGTGGGCCATCGGTACCCTAATCGCCTGGACCGCCCTCGCCATCTACATCCAGTACCGGATATGGGAGCATCGGCTGGGCAAACTGCGGACTACCCTGGCGGAACTTACCGCCTAGTACCGCACCTCCAGTACTTCTAGTTTACGCGTTTCCGCCCCCAGCCGGAAGTCGGCCCGCTCGCCCACCCGCAGGCCCGTGATGGCACGGGCGATGGGGGCGGTGAAGCTGATCTTCTTCTGCTTTACGTTGGCCTCGTCGACGCCCACGATCTGAAATTCCTGGGTCCGGTTGCCGGGTTGCTGCCGCAGCTTGACGTGGGCGCCGAAGCGTACCTCGTCCTGGGGCTGGTCGTCCGGCCGCAGAACGCGGGCCGAGACGATGCGCTGGTTTAGCAGGTTGAGCTTACCGTCGATGACGGTGCCCGCGCGGCGGCGCTCGTCCTCGTTGTCGCCGGGCAGGTCGTTCTTTTCGGCTTCGAGCAAGCGCTTTTCCTCCTCCAGGGCCTGCAGGCCGGCCGGGGTCACGTAGTTGGTCTCTCCCGCGGGGAGGGGGGAGCGAAGCGGAATGATGGGCAGTTCTTCCTGGTCTGATTCCTTTACGAAGCCTCTTGACATGTCTGTTACTTTATTAGGGGTAACGGTGGCGGGCGGACGGGAGTTCCCTTATCATTGCGCCCATGAGGCTTGCTCCGCGGTACTGGTGGTTTCGTGTCACCTCCGCCCTGCGGTGGTACGGCCGCGCACGGACCCGCTACGACGTGCACTCTCCCTTCCTGAGCGACTTCGTGCGCCGGGTGCCCTACGACGACCGCGACTTCCACGCCTTTGTACGCATCAAGGAACTGCGCGCCTTCTGGCGCACGCAGCGGCAGCTTATCCCCCTGCGGGAACTGGGTGCCCCCAGCCGCACCACCTCCGCGGACCGCCGTACCGCGGCCAGCCTCGTGGCCAGCAACGCCATCGACGACCCCAGCGGCCGTCTGTTGTTTCGGCTGGTCCTCTGGCTCCGCCCCGACCGGATCCTAGAACTGGGCACCAACGCCGGCGTGTCTACCCTGTACCTTCACCTGGCGGATACCCGCATCCCCCTGCAGACCGTAGAGGGCAACCCTGACGTGGCGGCCCTGGCCCGTACCAGCTTCGAGCGGGTGGGAGTATCCGCGGCCCTGCAACCGCATACGGGTACCTTCGAGGAGTGGTTCACCGCCGCCGAGAAAGGACCGGCGGCGCCCGACCGCCTGCTAGCGTTCCTCGATGGCGACCACCGGCGCCTGCCTACTCTAGCCTACGTCGAACGCCTGCTGGAACGGGCCGACAACGAAAGCGTGATCGTAGTGGCCGATATCCACTGGTCGCCGGAAATGGAAGATGCCTGGGCCGAGCTCAAGTCCTTGACCCGCGTTACCGCCTCCCTCGATGTATACCACTTTGGCCTGCTGTTCCTGCGGCCGGAGCTTAACGGGCCGCACCTCACCCTGATCCGCACGCGGTGGAAGCCGTGGCGGGTAGGATTCTTTTAAGGCGTCGAACGCCTACTCGAAGTCCTCGATGTCGTCCACCTCCCGCCACCGGTGGCCCTCGATGTGCTCCATCAGCCGCAGGATGATATCGATGCCCGCGGAGTTGACGCCGAGGTCGTTGCGCAGGCGCAGGGCCCGTTCGATGCGGGGTACCTGATTTTGGGGGATGAGTACGACCTCTTTTTGCCGGTGCACCTCAATGATGCCGTGGTCGAGGAACTCCTCGATGATGACGGTCTCGCACTGGTGGAAGGTGCAGAATTGCTGGATCGTGATGTAGGATACTCCGGTATTCATGATCGGTGGGATTCTTGGTGGCTAGCGGCCGGCCAGGCGGGTGAAGGTTTCCTTTTCTTCGGGGCTCAGCCGTTCGGGCAGGTGCACGTTGAGGTCGAGGTACAGGTCTCCGTTGCCGCCCGATTTGTACTTCGGCAGGCCCTTGCCCTTCAGTCGTACGGTTTTACCGTTGGCCGTGTTTTCGGCGACGGGCAGGTTGACGGCCCCGGTGGGCGTATCGACGGTGAGCTTACCGCCGAGCAGCATGGTGTAGAGGTCCACGTCGACGGAGCGGTAGAGGTCGGCCCCGTCGCGGCGGTATTCGGCCGGCGTTTCTACCCGGAAGGTGATGTACAGGTCGCCCGCCGGCCCGCCGCCGGCACCCGGACTTCCCTGGCCACGTAGCCGCAGCGTCTGCCCGTCGTCGACGCCCGCCGGGATGGTGACGCGGAGTTGCTTGCCGTTGACGGTGAGTACCTGTTTGTTGTCTTCGAGGATGTCGCGCATCTGAACGCGCAGCTCGGCCTCGATGTCCCGACCCCGGAAGGCCCGGCTCCTTCCCCCGCCAAACCCTGCACCCGCGGCCCCGCCCGCTCCCCCGAACATGTCGCGGAAGAAGTCGGAGTAATCGGCGCCCTCGCCGCCGCCGCCGGTGTACGTGTACTGTCCGCCGAAGGGGTTACCGCCGCCGAATCCGCCGCCCCGCTGTTGCTGGGCCTGCTCGAAGGCTTCGGCGTGCTCCCAGTCCTTGCCGTACTTATCGTACTTGGCGCGCTTTTCGGGGTCGGACAGCACGGCGTAGGCCTCGTTGACGGCCTTGAATTTCTGCTCGGCTTCCGGGTCGTCGGGGGCGACGTCGGGATGATACTGCCGCGCGAGTTTGCGGAAGGCCTTTTTGAGTTGCTTTTCGTCGGCGCCCTTGTCGACGCCCAGGGTTTGGTAGTAGTCGATGAACTGTGCCATGGAGGAGGCTAGTTTTCCGCCCCGGCCCGGTGGAGGCTGGGTACTGCAATTGCGATGATCGTGCCGACGGCGGTGCCGACCAGCACGTCGGTGAGGAAGTGACGGCCCGCCCGCATGCGCCCGTAACTCACGGCGGCGGGCAACAGGGCGGCCCCCAACCATACGTAGGGCGTGGCGGCGCTGTTCGGATACAGGTCGTTGTAAAGTTTGGCGGTCGTGATGGCGAAGTAGGCCGTCGTGGCGCTGTGGCCGCTGAAGAAAGAGTAGCGGCTCGACTTTTTCAGCTTCGTATCCAGGGGGGCGTCCGGATTGTAATTGTAGGGGCGCGGGCGGCGGACCAGCACCTTGGTCAGGTTGATGAGCCCCGAGTTGATCATGGCCCCCTCGAAAACGATGAGCGCCAGCGCGTCGAAGTTCTGCCGGCCCGGACGGTCCAGGAGCAGGAAAAAGGGGCTGGCAAAACTGGCCAGCAGCAACTTGTCCGTGATCTCGTCGGCCCCCAGCGACAGGTGGCGGGTGGAAAACATGTCGATACCGGGGATCTTGTTGATCTCCAGTACACCGACATCGTCCTCCGTAAGCGGGATCACCCGGCGATCCAGCATCACCGAGGTGGTCGTGAGGGTGCCCCCGAGCCCCAGCAGTACGGCGTTGGTGGCGTTGCTGGGGTCGTAGGTCAACCCCTGCCCCGGCAATACCTGGCCGACGAGCAGGGCAATAACTAAAAATAACTGGGTCAGTAACCGATACATGTAAGGACCTTGTGAGTACGTCAACCGGATGAGCCTGATTTTGTGCTACCTCAACCCCAACTCCGCCCGCAACGGCAGGTCGGCGTTGGCATTTTCCGACCAATAGGGCTCGGTTTTCTGGGCGCGCAGCTTGGCGGTGGTGGTCAGGCGCTGATCGCGGCTGGGATAGGTTTCCGTCCACTCGCGGATCACGTAGGGCGGCGCCAGGTCGTAGGTGACGGTGAGCTCCCGGTCGAGGTCGGGGTAGGTAAGCGAATACACCCGCAGGCTGTCGCCGCCGGGCTCCACCGTGGCCCGGGCGGGGTAGGCCCGGTACTCCTGGTGGGTCATGAGCAGGTAGCCGGTGGCGGGGACGACGGCGAATTCGCCGGTGGGCAGCTCTCCACCGATCCGGATGCGGTTGAAGACCTCGTCCTCCAGGAAGTCGGCTTCCAGGCGTTCGTCGCGGTCGCCCTCGCGTTCGAAGTAGCTGCGCAGCTGCATCCGCCATTCCGCGCCCCCCGCCTGGTTGAGCTGGGTATAGCTCTGCCCGCACCAGTCCTGGCTGCTGGTGGTCACCTTCAGGGTGCGGGGATAGGCCTGTCCGTCGGTCGGGGTAAAGACGGAGGTCATGAGGGAGTAGTCGTAAATGCCGGTCACGAAGCGCCGGATCAGGTTGGTCTTCAGTACGGTGGTCGACGCCTCGCCCGTGCCACCGCCCTCGTCCTTTACCTGCCGCCCCACCAGAAAGGGCTCGGTCACCTGGATCAGTACGGCCTCCCCCTCCCGCAGCTCCCCGTAACGCGCCTGCTCGAGGTCGTAGACGCTCAGTTCCGCTTCCCCCCGGTACCAGTACGGTCCGAGCTCCCCGGAGAATACCGATGGGGCGGCGGGGGTAGCGGTGGCCGGAGTGGAGGAGGGGGTGGCAGGAGCGCAGGCGGCCGCCAGGAGGGAAAGGAAAGGGAGTAAACGGTACGGGTGCATAGGGCAAAAGTAGCGGTCCGGGCTCCAAAACGTAATGCCCCGGCCGTCATCGGGGCGACGGGCGGGGCAAAGTGTTAAAAAGTGCCTACATTAGCGTCGATAGTTTACTAATGCACTCATTGTACTTGCGGCTCCGTCCTCCGGGGCGGAGCCCAAGCTTTTAGTAAGCCCCCCAGTCCTTTCTCAGAATGGCATGCGGAGCACCTACCTAATACTACTTTCGCTCCTCTTGTTCGTGGCCCGACCGCTTTTTGGCCAGGCTCCGGCGCGCGACCGCGCCGTATCCGCCTTTGACCGGGGCGTACAGCAGTTGCTCGACGGCAGCCCCCGACGCGCCGTCCGCTTCTTTGAAGCCGCCGTAGACCACGACAACGATTTTCTCCCCGCCCGCCGCCTGCTGGGGGTGGCTCGCGACCTGGCGGGAGATCCCGCCGGAGCCCTGTCCGCCTACCACGAGGTGCTGCGGCGCGACTCCAATTACTCCCGCCTGCTCTACTATCAGGTGGGCGACGTCTACCTACGCAACGGAGAGCCCCGCACGGCGCTCGAATGGTTCGAGCGGTTCCGGGCGCTGCAGGCGCGCGACCGGGGCGATTTCGGCCTGCCCGGCGAGCAGGAAGCGGGTACCGAGGCCTTCGTCCTGGAGCACGAGCTGCGGCAGCGCATCCTGTCCGCCCAGATCACCAGCGACAGCCTTAATTACGTACACGCCTCGGAACTGGAGCGGCTGGGGCCCGAGATCAACGGGCCGCTCAACGAATACTTCCCCTTCTTCACCAACGACGGGACGGGGGTCCTCTTCACGCGGCAGTCGGCCGACGGCGACGAGGACCTCATCACCGGGCGGCGGCGGCGCGCGGGTGCAACGTTCACTACCTCCCGCTTCGGCACCTTCAATACCCAGCAGCCGGAGGGCATGTGCACCCTGGTCCGTGACGGGGAGACGATCTTTTTTACGCTCTGCCACGAGGTAGCCTCGGGCGGGAGTTGCGACCTGCACGCCGGCGTGCTCATCGACGGACGCATCGAGCGCATCGCCAAGCTGCCGGACCACCTGAACTCGGCCACCTGGGACAGCCAGGCGGCCATCAGCTGCGACGGCCGGCAGCTGCTCTTCGCTAGCACGCGCCCCGGTGGCGTGGGCGGCAGCGACCTCTACGCCTGCCGCCGGCTACCCGACGGGGGCTGGTCGGAACCCGTAAACCTGGGCGCGGGCGTTAACTCCCCGGGCGACGAGGAAGCCCCCTTCCTCAGCAACGACGGAGAGACCCTCTACTTTTCCAGCACGGGTCATGGGGGCCTGGGCGATCAGGATATCTACTTCAGCCGCCGCGATCCCACCTCCGGTCGCTGGACCCCGGCCGTCAACATCGGCCCGCCCATCAACGGCCCTTCGCGGGAGCTCGGCTTCCACCTTACTCCCGACGGACGCACCGGCTACTTTGCCAGCGACCGGGCCGGCGGGGCGGGCGGACTGGATATTTATCGCTTCCGCCTCGGAGCGTCCCTGACGGGGCGGGAAGTAACGTACGTTTCGGGCTACGTCACCGACAGCCTCACCGGAGCCCCCGTGGCCGACCAGGCCGTACCGCTCGCGAGCGGTGACGTATTCCGCACCAACTACGCCGGCCGGTTCTTTATCTGCGCGCCCCCCGGCCAGGGACTGCCCCTGACCGTCGACCGGGCGGGGTACGCCCCCTACCGGCGGACCTTCGACGTGCCCCGGTGGGACAACCGCTCACCCTACCGCATCGACCTGCGGCTCCGGCGCCCGGCCGGGCCCGCCGCTCCACCGCCACCACCACCCGCCGAAACCACCGTGCGGGAGGAGGAAGTGGTGCTGGACATGCTCTTCGGCTTCGAGCAGGCAACGCCCCTGCGGGGCGAGCTGGACGATCTGGACCGTTTTCTCGGGGGAATCGACCTAGACCGAATCGCCGCGGTGATCGTGCTAGGCTACACCGACGAAACGGGGGGAGATGCCTTCAACCGGCACCTGAGTCAACGGCGTGCGGACGCGGTAGCGGAGCTGTTGCGGGCAGCGGGGATACCCGCCGACCGCATTACGACGGAGGGCCGCGGTGAAACAAAAGCGGCCGCGGATCGTCGGCAAAACCGCAAAGTGAGCATCCACGTACGGCTTCGTTGAGTATGGGCTGCGCAGACCGAACCTTTACGGGCACGCCGTCCTTATTCACATTCACGTTACTGATCCACTACCACTTTACTACCATGCGTTACCCTACCCTTTTGACCCTTGCCCTGATCCTGTCCGTCGGACTTTCCGCCCAGGATACCACCGCCACGATGATCCTGCAGGACACCTCCTCCGTTGCACAGGACATTGCCGCCAGCATGCCCCCGAGCTACTGCGCCGAATCGCCCTCCACCTACGGCAGCGAGCCCGCCGCCGCCCTGCCCAAGTTTGCCACCACCCCGACCCGGGAGTACAAGGTACAAGTGGCTATCTTGCGGTATACGGACCCCTCCGAATATCCCTTCCACCCTACCCTCGTAGCCCGTTACCGGCCCTGTGAGCAGGTCTGGGTGGTGGAAAGCCGCGACAGCTTCTCCAAGCGCGAAGACGCGGTGGCCCTGCAGTCGGTACTCGAGGATGCCGGATACACCGGTAGCTACATCACCGACCTGGTAGCCTACCAATAAACCACCTGCCATGCGCCTGCTCGCCCTCAGTCTGTTTTCCATCGCTCTTACCGCCTGTGCGGCAGACCCACAGCCGCCGGCGGAAAAGGAACCGGAGGCGAAAACGGAGTACGGCGCAGTGCTTTCTACGGACATTACCCCCCTCCCCGCCTCCGACCTGCTGGCGACCTACTCCACGGAAGAACTCACCGACACGGTGGCCACCGCGGTAAGCGGTACCGTGGCCGAGGTCTGCCAGGCCAAAGGATGCTGGATGACCCTGCCGACCGGCGGGGGGGAGTCCATGATGGTAAAATTCAAGGATTACGGATTCTTTGTGCCCATGGACCTCGGGGGCAAAGAGGTAATAATGGACGGCATCGCCTACTATGAGGTGGTCCCGGTCGACGAACTGCGCCATTTGGCGGAGGACGGCGGCCAGTCCGCGGAAGCCGTCGCCGCGATCACTGAACCCCGCCGGGAGCTCCGCTTTCTGGCCGATGGAGTACGCGTGAAATAAGTGAGAACACGGACTTGGCGGAAAGATGATTGTATTTAGTCATACTCCCGCATTTAGTACGTACCGCAGTAATCGCTCCTTTTACAAGCTATTGATTTACAGTTAGCTACGTTTTTGGCACGGCGTTTGATACCTCCTAACCGAGTAATTGTGGCACCCGCCACCACCCAAACAAACAGTAGCTATCAACATGACTAATCAAGAATTCACCCAGGAGATTAACAAGCTTGAAAACTTGCTTTTCTCTTTCGCTCTGCGGCTTACCCGCAATCACCAGGACGCTCAGGACCTGATGCAGGAAACCAGCATGCGGGCCTACCGCCACCGGGATAAATTTACAATGGGCACCAACTTCAAAAGTTGGGTATCCACCATCATGCGCAATACGTACATCAACCGTTACCGCAAAGAAAAAAGTCGCAAGCACGTGAACCAACCTATCGAGACCTTCACCTTCGCCCTCGAAAGCACCAGCGCTATCCCTAACCAGGGTGAGCACGACATGCGACTGAAGGAACTGAACCGCATGATGAGCACCATCGGTGAAATCTATAGCGTACCCTTCCTCATGTTCTACCGGGGCTATGAGTACAAGGAGATCGCCGCCCACCTGAATATCCCCATCGGCACCGTCAAAAGCCGAATCTTCCTGGCCCGCCAGAAGATGAAGGGCATGATCGGTAATCGTAACTGATCAATACCCACGACGCAGCGTCACTTTGAACAGCATTTTACGAGAGAGACATTGTACCATTTGACTTTGAACAACCAAGAAGACTGAACAACCAAGCTTAGCGAACACATTGAAATTAGGTTTTGAGAGACGATTTATTGTGTAAGTAGAGTAAGCACCAAACACTGTGAACCAGATTTTTTCCTAAACACATTGAACACACAGGTATTTTTATTCACTATGGACGAATTATTATTCGAACATTAGACAACACAAACAGAGTCGGCCGGAGCGAAAGTAACACTTGACAAATCGCGCTTTCCAGATTGACCGGTCGCTTCTAACACAGTAGTTTTACATTATCCAACCCGGTGAAATAACCTTTCACCGTTTTTGACCTCTAGGGGGCCGGCCACGTGCCGGCCCTTTTTTTTGGCCCGCGGCCCGCTGTCTTATCTTTGTCCGTATGGACGAAGCCTTTTTCCAGGAACTCTACCGGGCCCATAACCGCGTCAGGAGACTCCCCTCCCCCCTCCTTATTGAGGAATGGCTGGACGGCTTGCTCCAGTTTCTCTTTCCCGAACTGAGCCCCCTGCGCTTCGACTCCGAACGCACCTTCCGTCTGCACTACCAGACCAACGACCTCAAACTGTACACCATCCTCGATGCCCTGAGCGAAGGGCTACCGGACAGTCCCGACCGCATCCGGGCGGCTTTCGAGGCGGCCCTGCCCGATATTCGCGAGCGGCTCATGGAAGACGCCCACGCGATCCTGGCGGGCGATCCGGCGGCGATCAGCGTCACGGAAGTGATTACCACCTATCCGGGCTTCTTCACCCTGGCGGTGTACCGGCTGGCCCACGCCGTTCACCAGCTGGGTGCCTTTCTCCTCGGCCGCATGCTCTCCGAGATCGCCCATGGCCGCACGGGCATCGAAATACACCCGGGCGCGCGCATCGGGCGCCGCTTCTGCATCGATCACGGCACCGGCATCGTGATCGGCGAAACGGTGATCATCGGAGACGACGTGAAGATGTACCAGAGCGTTACCCTCGGCGCCCTGAGCGTGAAGAAGGAGATGGCCCGCACCAAGCGCCACCCCACCATCGAGGACCGGGTGGTGATCTACGCCGGTGCCACCATTCTCGGCGGCGACACCGTCATCGGCGAAGGCAGCATCATCGGCGGCAACACCTGGATCGTCAAAAGCGTACCTCCCGGCAGCCGGATCTACTACCGGGAGCCGGAGATCACCTGAGCCGGCGACTAAACCGTTATTAATCATTACCTTCGCGACCTCAATAATCGCGTAGGCCGGAGACCGTTGGCTTGCGCCCAGACAAGTCATAATGGATACTACCCCCGTTCCCGCCTCTGAAGAAGAAGTGGTATACTTTGACGAGCTCGATCTCGTCGACGAATTGCTCGACGCCCTGGACGACATGGGCTTCGATAAGTGCACTCCCATCCAGGCCAAGGCGATACCCCCCTCCCTCGAGGGCCGGGACGTTCTCGCCGTCGCCCAGACCGGCACCGGCAAGACCGCTGCCTTCCTCCTCCCCATCCTCGACAAGCTCACCCGCGAACCGGTCACCAAGGTCAATACCATCATCCTGGAGCCCACCCGCGAACTGGCCCAGCAGGTGGATCGGCAGCTGGAAGGGTTCAGCTTCTACACCCCCGCTTCCTCCATCGCTATCTACGGCGGCCGCGATGGCCACAGCATGGAGCGGGAGAAGAACGCCCTGAAGACCGGTGCGCCCCTCGTGGTAGCCACCCCCGGTCGCCTTATCGCCCACCTCGACCTCGGATACGCCGACCTGAGCGGCGTGCGCCACCTCGTGCTCGACGAGGCCGACCGGATGCTCGACATGGGCTTCGTGAACGACATGATCAAGATCATCGACCTGTTGCCCAAGGACAAGCTGCAGATCCTGTTCTACTCGGCGACCATGCCGGGCAAGATCCGCAAGTTCTCCAAGGAGATCCTCAAGAACCCGGTCGAGATCAGTATCGCCATTTCGAAACCCGCCGAAAAGATCGATCAGAAAGCCTTCGACGTGGCCGACTGGGCCAAGATCAGCCTGATCGAGCACATCCTCAAGGACAAGAAAGACCTGGAGCGCATCCTCATCTTCTGCGGTCGCAAAAAGACGGTCCGTGACCTGACGCGTCGCCTGCAGCGCAAGGGACATAAGGCGGAGAGCGTGTCGTCCGACTTGGAGCAGCAGGAGCGGGAAGACCGGCTGTCGGACTTCCGCTCCGGCAAATTGCCCATCGTTATCGCCACCGACGTCCTGAGCCGCGGCATTCACATCGACGGTATCGACTTGGTTATCAATTTCGACGTACCCGGTGATGCCGAGGACTACGTACACCGCATCGGACGTACGGCCCGTGCCTCCGCCGAGGGGGAAGCCATCACCCTGGTCAGCAAAGAAGACCGGCAACGCTTCAAGCGCATCGAGGAACTGGTGGAAATGAAGGTCCGTCGCATTCCGCTGCCCGACGAACTGGCTGACGCCCTGCCCGGACAGGGAGGGGGCGACGACGATCGCGGCGGACGCGGACGCGGACGTGGCGGTAAAAAAGGTGGCGGCGGCGGCCGGGGCCGTGGACGCAGTGGTGGCGGCGGCGGACGCCGCAACAGCAATCGCGACCGCAAGGGGGGAACGGGCGATGGCAACACCCCTTCCGCCGACGGCGGCGAGAGCAAGTCTGGCGGCACCTCCAAGCGCAAGTTCGGGCGGCGGCGGCCGCCGCGCAAGGACTAGCGCCTACAGCGTTCAGACCACCTTACGGTACCCGGCGCTAGCCATGGGGCCACCGATACTCATTCCACCGTCCACGTCGTAGCTTACGCCGTTGATGAAGGCCGTATCGTCCCCGGCGAGATACCGGATCATACTGGCGATCTCGGCGGGGTGCCCGGGACGCTTGGAGGGAATGTGGGGGCGGTCCATGTCCAGGGCATCCTCGGGGTGCGCATCGTTCATCGGCGTAGTGATCTCGCCCGGGCGTACACCATTGACCGTTACATTGGTGCCGGCCAGCGCGAAGGCGGCGCACTTGATGAATCCGCCCAGGGCATGCTTCGTCATGGTGTAGACCGTATCGACCGGACTGGCGATGTGCTCGTGTACGCTCGTGACCACGATCAGCCGGCCCGGCGTGCTGCGGGGGGAGGTTACCTTTCCGGTCAGCACCTTGCGCGCCATCGCGGCGATCTCCTCGAACTTGCTTTCCTCGTTCTCGGCGTCAAGTCCCAGCATATAGCGGACACCCCGCTGCATGGCGAGCACCGCGCCGAAGGTGTTGATGCGGAACAGCTTTTCCAGGTCACCGAGCTCGAGCTCAGGAAAAACCTTCATATCCATCTCGCCGGCATTGCTGACGAAAATATCCAGGCTGCCTAGCTCCCGTACCATTGCATCGACCGCCGGGGCGGCGGTGGCGGGGTTTTCGAGGTCCATGTGCTGGATAAAGGCGCGTCGCCCGAGCCGGCGGATGGCCTCCGCGGTAAGTTCAGCATCCTCGCGATGGTGTGCGTAGGTCAGGGCGATATCGCAGCCGTCCTTGGCCAGCAGCAGGGCCGTATAGCGACCGATACCGGTATCTCCGCCGGTGATGATCACGTTGCGGATGCGTCCGGCGGGTACGTCCCGCGCGCCCGGCGGGGTAAGGGTTTCGAGTAGTTCGTCTACGGTGGTTACTTCGCTCTTCATGGGTAGGGTTTCCCCTAGATGTGGCGCACCGCTGCGCTTGTTCGTAGGCGGACTACCGGACCTCCACCCTTTGCAGGGCTTCGAACACCAGCCTGGCCACCACGCGCGCTCCTTCCGGCTGGAAGTGGGTATTGTCGCTCTGCCCGTCCGGGTAGGCCGGATACTTGCCGGCCGGCAGGTTCATGAAGTAATTAGCGGTGACGTACTCCCGCCCCCTTTTGCTGAAGGCATCCATCGTCAGTTGATTCAGGTCGATGAGGGCGGTCCCGGTTTCCTCCGCTACGGCCATGGCGGCGGCGGGGTATTCGCCGTGGACGTTCTCCAGGCGGCCGGCCTTCCAGGGATAGTTGCGGGCCACCGGCGTCAGGATAACCGGCGTAGCTCCCTTTTCCCGGGACTGGCTGACGTACAGCCGCAGAAACTCCTGGTAGCCCTCGATGTCCACGTAGCGCTCGGGCTTGCTCTCCGCGGCATCGTTGTGCCCGAACGACATGAGCACCACGTCACCGGGCTGAAGGGTCTCGTACACTGCGCGCCAGCGGCCCTCCTGGAAGAAAGTACGCGTGCTCCGCCCACCCCGGGCGCGGTCGTCGACGTAGACGCTGTCCGCCTGAAACACGCCGTCGAAGGCCGAAAGATCGGCACCCGCGAACTGCTCCTGAAATACCTGTCCCCAACCGGTGACCGGATACCGGGTTTCCATATAATCCTCGCCCGGATCGTAGTTGTCGGCGTAGTCGGCCATGATCGAGTCGCCGATCAGGTACAGCGTAACCACCTTCGGCGGCGGCGCGGCCGGTGCAACGGAGAGCAGCAAGAGCAAGGCCGGCAGGCAGCTAGCGCGGCGGAAGTACGGCACCCCCGGCAACGTACGGAAGGAGAAAAGATCAGGGAGCATGATGACGACGGCTTATGGGGCCGGCTACCGGCCGCTGTCCCTAAAGGTAGGAGCGGGTCTGCGCCCGGCAAACGCCGGGTGATCCTTCGCTACGCTAAAGTGAAAAATTGCTCCCCCCGGGACTCAGCGGCGCACGAATACGCTGCCTACCCCGTCGTAATTATTGTCGTCGATGGTCAATTCACCGGATGCATTGACGCCGATGATTCCGTTCCCGGCACCGTAGATCGGCCCGACGCCGCTTTCCCCTTCGTCGTCCGCGGGGGAAAAGGTGATGAAGGTGTGGTCCTCGTGATCGTAGATCGATCGCTTAAGCGAAAGGGCGTAGGTACCCGTTTGCGCGCTGGTATCGTTCCGGAATATTTCGTAGCGGCTGTCGTCGCGCAGCTCCAGGAAAATATTCGCTCCGGTGCTGGCGGGGGTGACGGCCAGATTCCCGGTGATTCCGCCGTAGGTGCCGGTCCACCGCCACGCTCCAACGATGCCCGACGGGGCGAGCGCGGGATCGGTGTCCGGCGCGCAGGAGGCAAGGATGAGGAGCAGCAGTAGGGAAGTGTAAAACCTAACCATGATGAAGTGATTTTCGGGTATTGTGATAACAAAGGAGTCACCGGAAATCCTTCGGGGCTGACGGTAAGACGTGCGAAACACGGTCGGCCGTTGGCGTACCGCAGAATATTATTGTCGGGGTCCGTGTGCAACCAAAGCGGCCGGCCGATCCTTACCTTTGCCACCCCCCAACCAAGCCCCCGCCCATGCAGGCCCTGACCCCCCGCTTTGACCAATTTCGTGACCGCCATATCGGCCCCTCGTCCGAGGAGACCGCATCCATGCTCGCCACCATCGGCGTGGACTCCCTGGAGGAGCTCATCGACCAGACGGTCCCCGAGAAAATCCGCAGCCGTGAGCCGCTGGCCGTGGACTCCGCCGTCAGCGAGTACTACTACCTGCAGCACCTGAAGGGTATCGCCAGCCGCAATAAGGTGTACCGCAGCTTTATCGGCATGGGCTACTACGGGACCATCACGCCC
Organism: Lewinella sp. IMCC34183; assembly: GCF_003390915.1. Taxonomy (GTDB): domain Bacteria; phylum Bacteroidota; class Bacteroidia; order Chitinophagales; family Saprospiraceae; genus Neolewinella. The sequence goes on from NZ_QMEM01000003.1 coordinate 328,118, forward strand.
AGCGTCGTTCTCCGCAACGTTTTCTGCAACCCCGGCTGGTACACCCAGTACACCCCCTACCAGGCCGAGATTGCCCAGGGCCGCCTGGAGTCGCTCCTCAATTTCCAGACGATGGTCAGCGACCTGGCCGGTCTGCCCATCGCCAACGCCAGCCTGCTGGACGAGGGTACCGCCGCGGCGGAGGCCATGACCATGTTCTACGGCCACCGCAACAAGCGCGCGAAGCAGGACCCCGCCAATGTGTTCCTCGTCTCCGATCAGGTCCTCCCCCAGACCATCGCCGTGCTCGAGACGCGCGCCGCCCCCCTCGACATAGAAGTGCGGGTAGCCGACGCCCATAGCTTCGACCTCGACAAGGAACGCGTATTCGGCATCCTGCTGCAGTACCCCGGTGCCGACGGCCGCGTGGAGGACTACCGCGACCTGACCGCCCGTGCCCGGGAGAACGACATCACCGTCACCGTAGCCGCCGACCTCCTGGCCCTGACGCTGCTCGTCCCCCCCGGCGAGTGGGGCGCCGACGCCGTCGTGGGCAACACCCAGCGCTTCGGCGTACCCATGGGCTTCGGCGGGCCGCACGCCGCCTACTTCGCTACCCAGGACGCCTTCAAGCGGCAGATCCCGGGCCGCATCATCGGCGTCAGCCAGGACCGCCACGGCAACTTCGCCCTGCGCATGGCCCTACAGACCCGCGAGCAGCACATCCGCCGCGAAAAGGCGACCTCCAACATCTGCACCGCCCAGGCCCTGCTGGCCAATATGGCCGCTATGTACGCCTGCTACCACGGTGCCGAAGGGCTGACGGCCATCGCGAAGCGCACCCACCACTTCGCCGTTATCCTGGCCGACACGCTCCGGGAAGCCGGCTATTCGCTTTCCTCTCCGGACTTCTTCGATACCCTCCAGATCGAGGTGGCCCCCGAGAAGGCCGCCCAGATCCGGCAGCGGGCCGAGACGGAAGGCTACAACTTCTTCTACCCCGCCACGGGCGGCATCCGCATCAGCTTCGACGAGACGGTAGCCACCACCGACCTGCAGGCCGTTTGCCGCATCTTCGAGGCACCGCTCTCCTACCGGGGCGCCGACCTGGAAGCCGACGGCGGGGTCAGCGGTATCGAGACCCGCATTGCACCCGCGCTCCGCCGCGAAAGTGCGTTTCTTACCCACCCCAACTTTCGTACCTACCGCACGGAAACGGAAATGATGCGCTACCTGAAGCGCCTCGAAAACAAGGACCTGAGCCTCATGCACAGTATGATCCCCCTCGGCTCCTGCACCATGAAGCTCAACGCCGCCACCGAGCTGATCCCCGTCAGCTGGGCCGAATTCGCCGAACTACACCCCTTCGTGCCGATCGAGCAGGCCCAGGGCTACACCGAGCTCTTCCGGGAGCTGGAGCACGACCTGGCCGAAATTACCGGCTTCAGTGCCTGCAGTTTACAGCCCAACAGCGGCGCGAGCGGAGAGTACGCCGGCCTGATGGTCATCCGTGCCTACCACCAGCACCGGGGCGACACCACGCGCGACGTAGCCCTCATCCCCGAGAGCGCCCACGGTACCAACCCGGCCAGTGCCGTGATGGCGGGCATGCGGGTCGTGGTCGTGAAGAGCGACGCTGCGGGTAACGTGGACATGGACGACCTGCGCGCCAAGGCGGAGCAGCACAGCGATGCCCTCGCCGCCCTCATGATCACCTATCCCAGCACCTACGGCGTTTTCGAAACCGGCGTGGTCGATATGTGCGACCTCGTACACGAGCACGGCGGACTGGTCTACATGGACGGTGCCAACATGAACGCCCAGGTAGGCCTGACCAGCCCCGGACGTATCGGGGCCGACGTCTGCCACCTTAACCTGCACAAGACCTTCGCGATCCCCCACGGCGGCGGCGGACCCGGCATGGGACCGATCTGCTGCAACGAGAAGCTGGCCCCCTTCCTGCCCGGTCACCCGCTGCAGAAGACCGGCGGCCAGAAGGCTACCTCGGCCGTCGCTTCCGCGCCCTGGGGCAGCGCCAGCATCCTGCTGATCAGCTACGCCTACATCAAGATGCTCGGCAAGGACGGGCTGCGGCAGGCGAGCGAGTTTGCCATCCTCAACGCCAACTACATCAAGGCACGCCTGCAGGATAGCTATGACGTGCTCTACACCGGTGAGAACGGCCGCGCCGCCCACGAGCTCATCCTCGACCTGCGCCCCTTCAAGTCGGTGATGAGCGCCGGTGACCTGGCCAAGCGCCTGATCGACTACGGCTTCCACGCTCCCACTCTGAGCTGGCCCGTGGCCGGTACCGTTATGATCGAGCCCACCGAAAGCGAGAGCCAGGACGAGCTCGACCGCTTCTGCGACGCCCTGCTCGCCATCCGCGAGGAAGCCGACGCCATCGCCCGCGGCGATGCGGACCCCCAGGACAACGTACTCGCCAACGCGCCCCACACCGTGGCCGAGCTCACCGCCGACGAGTGGGTACACGCCTACTCCCGCGCCCAGGCCGCCTACCCCCTCCCCTACCTGCAAAAGGGCTTCAAGTTCTGGCCCAGCGTAGCCCGCGTGGACGATGGCTACGGCGACCGGAATTTCGTGTGTACCTGCCCGCCGATTGAGGAGTACGTTTAAGTTGGTGGTTTGGTGGGTTTTTGCGTTGGTGAATTGCTGCGTTACTGGCTTACCACAGCCCCTCGCTGCGCTCGGGTTTGTGCGGCCTGATATGCACCCACCCGAGCGCAGCGAGGGGCAAGTGCATGCCGGCAACGCACCAACGCAGTGACGCACCAACGCAGCAATACGCCAACTCCCTACCCTTTCCAGCTCCACTCCAGGATCCGCCGATCGTCTCCGGCCGTTATCAGGGTGGTGTCGTCCAGCCAAAGAAGGGTGTTGACGGAGTTGACGTGGCCCTTGTCGCGCACTACCTCTATCACTTTAAGTAATTCGAGGGTATCGGCGCGCCAGAGCTTAACAGTTTTGTCGCGGCTCGCGGAGGCGAGGTACTTTCCGGAGGGGTGGACGGCCAGGTCGTTGACCGTCATCAAATGGGCGGTCACTTCCTGCTCCAGCTGTAACTTACCGTCCGCTACGTTCCAGCGTTTGATGCCCGCATCCCGGCCGCCGGTGTACAGTTGTTGCCCGTCGGGACCAAACGCAACGGCAAAGGCCGAGGGCGGGTGCGCGGGTGCGGTGTCGAGCAGGGAAAGCCCGGAGCGGTTCAGAAGGTGAACGTAGCCGGCACTGTCCCCGACCGCCAATCGATCGAAGGTGGGATCTTGGGCCACGCGCCGGAGCGAATGGGCGGATAGCGGAAGGCTCTCACGGGTCCGGGCCGTCGGGATATCCCAGCGGGTGAGTACGCCATCACCCCCGGCGCTAAAGACGCTGTCGCCTACGGTAAGCAGCGAGAAGGTACCCCGCCCGTGGTGGGCGACGTGCCGGTTGCGGTCGGGCGCATCGGGGTACAGCCAGTGTACGCCCCCGTCGAGCGCACCGGCGACTAGCCCGGCGGGTATGGTCGTCAGGGAAAGGAATTTACCCCCGTCGACGCTGGCGACCACCCGCCCGAAGTCGACGTCGTCGCGGTGCCAGTGCACCAGGTATCCGTCCGCGGCGGCGGAAAAGAAGCCGTCCGGGGCGGCGGCCAGGTCGTAAATGGATGCCCGGTGACCGGAGCGCTGACTTTTGCGGGTTAACATGGGTGACGCGAACAAATTGTTATGGGTCAGGGTTTTAGGATTGTATGAAGTATATATTCCTCATAATACTTTGCTGGACGATTGGCTTCGTGTTGCCCCAATTGGCGACCACACTTCAATATATTGTGGCATTCACTTTTGCGGCGGCCACCGTAATTTGCGTAATGTATTACATCGACACGCGAATCAACGCGGTTCGTCTATAGCCATCCCGCTTGCCCCTACTTTTCCAAGAATCCTTTGCCCCGCCCGGTGAGTGGGGCCTGTGGCGTATTGACGAGACAGAGTCCGGTCTGTCCTCCCACTTACACCTCTACCCCAGCGAGCAAGAACAGTTGGCGGCCATCCGCGGCGAAGAGCGCCGGCGCGAATACCTGGCCGCGCGTCTGCTCCTCCACCGAATGAGCGGGCGCCGCCAGCGGGGCGAGCTGATCAAGGACGCCGACGGCAAGCCCCACCTGGCCGATTCCCATTTTTTTGTTTCCATCAGTCATACGGTCGGCTATTCCGCCGCCCTTGCCCATCCGCGGAGCTGCGGGATTGACGTGCAGCGCATAGTGCCCCGCATTACCCGTATCGCACCGCGATTTCTGGGTACGGAAGAAAGTCGGCAGCTCAGTCCCGAGCACCAGCTCGTGCAGCTGCACCTCATCTGGTCGGCCAAGGAAGCGTTGTACAAGGCCTACGGCCGGCGGCAGCTTGACTTCCGGGAGCACCTCCGCATAGACCTGGGAGAACCTTTCTCGCCTACCTCCACGTCCGGACGGGCGACCCTCGAAACGGCGGACTGCCGCCTCGATTTTTCGCTGGTCTACCGGATCTATGAGACTTTCGTACTGGTCGGCGCGGTCGTCGATGCGTAAGGCTACCGGCGCCGGGGACTACTCGAACCAGCCGGCGTAGGTGAGGTAGGCGGACGCTATGCGCTCTATGGTATCCCGGCGCTGGTCGGGGTCCAGGTCCTTGATCTTGCGGGCCGGAATACCGGCGTAGACCGAGTTGGCCAGGCAACGCATGCCGGCCGGCACGACGGCCCCGGCGCCGATGATTACGTTGCTTTCTACCACCGCGTCGTCCATGACGATAGCCCCCATACCGATGAGCACGCTGTCGTGGACCGTGCAGCCGTGTACGATGGCCCGGTGGCCGATGCTTACGTCGTTACCGATGGTGGTGGCGGCACGCTGGTAGGTACAGTGAATGCAGGCCCCGTCCTGTACGTTGACGCGGTCGCCCAGGGTGATCCGGTTCACGTCGCCGCGCACCACGGCGGTAAACCAGATGCTGCAGTCGCTGCCCGTGGTCACCTCCCCCACCACGGTGGCGTTTTCGGCGAGAAAGCAGTTGTCGCCGAAGGAAGGCGTATGGCCGCGGACGGAAAGGATGAGCGCCATGATGTCAGATCAAGTCGTCCTCGTCCTCCTCCTGTGCCTTGCGGCGGCGGCTTCGTTTCTTGGTGACCGGTTTGGCCTTGGGCGGTGGCGGCTTTTTGATTTTGGAGATAATCTTGTTGGGTCCCTCCTTGCGCTCGTTGGCCATGCGTGCCAGGTCCTGGGCGGTGACGTCCATCGCGCCGCTGGCCTGGAGCTTCATGCCCTCCAGGCTCTTGGTGGTCGTGGGTACGGCCTCCAGGCGCTTGCGGTCGATGAGCTTGCCGGTAACGGAGCAAACTCCGTAGACCTTGTTCTTGATGCGGAGCATGGCGTTTTGCAGGTCCTGGACCTGGTCGCGCTTCCGCAACACCTGTTCGTTGAGCATTTCCAGCTGGCTGACGGAGCTGCTGTCTTGGGTATAGTCCGCACCGAAGCCTTCGGAAATATTTTCCGAGAATTCGCTGACCTGTTCGCGGAGCATTTGCAGCTCCTTCTTTGCTTGCTGGTAGGTATCCTTTATGATCACTTTGAACTCCTCGAGTTCCTGATCGCTGTATCGTTCCATTCTAAGGGTGGATGTAAGGTATAGGTAGTCGGGCTGGCGGTCTTGGTCCGCGCAGCCGCTGGCATAATACGTACGCGAGACGTTCAATGTTATAATTTTTGCCGGGTAATGCAAATTTGCCGGTCCGGACCCGGCACCCGCCCCGCCCGCCGGACAATTCGGGAGCGGGCCAACCCCCGGCCCGCTGATCGGTTAACTAAGCGGAGACCGCACCACCTTTCTTCCTATTTTTGCCCCCCAAAACCTGTTCCCATGGCCATAATGATTACCGACGACTGCATCAACTGCGGAGCCTGCGAGCCGGAATGCCCCAACAACGCTATCTACGAAGGTGGCGTCGAATGGACCATTTCCGACGGGACCAACATCAGCGAGCCCTACACGATCGAAACCGGTGCCACCGTAGAGCCGGACGAAGATCAGGAGCCCGTGAGCGACGAGTTTTACTACATCGTACCCGACAAATGCACCGAGTGCGTCGGCTTCCACGAGGAGCCCCAGTGCGCGGCCGTATGTCCGGTCGACTGCTGCGTACCCGACCCCGAGCGGGAGGAAAGCGAGGCGGTCCTTTCCGCCCGTCAGCAAACCTTGCACGCCTAAACCCGGATTGCTACCTTGAGCCTCCGTGCTTAGATCCATCCTGTTTTTTCCCCTCCTGTTTGTGGGTGCCTACCTCTGCGCCCAGGGTGCTCCCCTTCCGCTCAACGAGCCGGGGTACGACCTGATCCAGCGGTTGTACACCCGCTATGGCTATGAGGGCTTCACCGCCCCGGCCTCCGAATTCAGCCAGCGCCCCGCCAGCCGGGGCGACCTCGTGCGGCTTGTCAAGACCTACGAGGCGCTGCACGGGGACGAGTTCTCCGCGGTCGACCGGTATCGCGTACAGCAGTTCTACAACGACAACAACGAGTGGTTGTCGCTGCCCACCTTCGAGCTAACCGAGGACGCCGACCGGGCGCCCTACTTCATCGGTGAGGACTTCGCCGTAGAGGCCGAGCAGTTGCCGGCGTACCAGGAATCGAAGCGCCCCGTTTTCAACACCTTCTACGAAACGCCGGCCTTCCTGTTGCAGGAGAACCGCAAGGACTTCTACCTGCGGGTGAATCCCCTGCTCGATATCCGCTACGGGAAACTGCAGGACAATACCCAAGACTACTTCTACAACAAGCGCGGCGTGAAGCTTCGGGCCGGGATTGACGACCGTTTCTTCCTGTATCTGGAGATCATGGACACCCAGCTGGGACTACCCAACTACCTCAGCAACTACGCCAGGAGGGTCAACTCCCTGCCCGGGGCGGGACTGATCAAGGACGAATACACCTTCAGCACCCTGGGCATCGAGCGGGGATTCGACTTCCTGAACGGAGCCGGCTACCTCTCGGCCGACATCACGCCCCACGTGGGGGTACGGCTCGGCTACGGCCAGCACTTTCTGGGATATGGCGAGCGCTCGTTGTTCCTCAGTGACTTCAGCAATAACTACCCCTTCCTGGAACTCAACTGGCGCATCTGGAAATTCCACTACCGGAACCTGTTCGCCGAGCTGACCGCCGGCCCCGGCAACCCGCCCGGCGGCAACCAACTCTTTCCCAAGAAATGGATGGCGGCCCACGAGTTGTCCATCAACCTGGGCAAACGGCTCTCGGTGGGCCTGTTTGAAACGGTGATCTTCAGTCGCGAGCAGGGCTTCGAGCTCAGCTACCTGAACCCGGTCATCCTCTACCGTACCGTAGAGGGCAGCGTAGGGAGCCCCGACAACGTGCTTATCGGCGTTTCGGCGGCCTACAAACTGCCCTACCGGACGCAGGTGTACGGTCAGTTTATCCTCGACGAGTTTGTCTTCAACGAGCTATTCATCGAACGGCGGGGCTGGTGGGCCAACAAATGGGCCTACCAGATCGGTCTGCGCCACGTGGACGCCTTCGGCCTGGATCAGCTTGACCTGGTCGCGGAGCGGAACGTCGCACGCCCCTATATGTATTCCCACGACGGCACGGCCAGCTACACCCACTTCGCCATGCCGCTGGCGCACCCGCTCGGGGCCAACTTTACCGAGAACCTGCTCGGCTTCGACTACCGCCCCCTCCCGCGTCTGCACCTCGACGGACGGCTGTACCTGATCGAGCAGGGAGAAGGTAATCCCGCCCTCGGGCGAGCAAACGGCGAAGACCCCACCGAGTCGAGCGACCTGCGGAACGCCGACTACGGCAACGAGATCGGCCAGGGAGTCCGCTATTCCAATACGATTCTACAGCTGCGGGCAGGCTACGAAGTACGCCCCAACCTGTGGATCGAAGGAGAATACTTCACCCGGAGCAAGGACAGCGACGCCGCCAACCTCGACCTGGAAACAACCCTGATCAACCTGGGCATCCGCTGGAACGTGACGCGGCGACGGGAGGCTTTCTAGGCAGCCCGTACCTTCGCGACATGGCACCACCCTCCCCCGCATTCGTCATCGAAGAAGACAAGCTCCGCCGCAACCTGGAAACGATCGCCGATGTGGCCTCCGCTTCCGGCGTAAAGATCATCCTGGCGCTGAAGGCTTTCGCCTACTGGCCGGCCTTCCCGCTGATCGCGGAGTACCTGCCCGGCGCCACCGCCAGCAGCATGAACGAGTCGAAGCTCATCCAGGAGCACTTTGGCCGCAAGCCCTACGTCTACGCTCCCGTCTACCGCCCCGGCGAGTTCACCGAGCTGGCCGACATGGCCGAGCACCTCACCTTCAATACCCTGACCGAGCTGGAACGCTACCGCAAGGAGTGGGAAGCGCTGGGGACCAGCGTGGGCCTGCGCGTCAACCCGGAATACAGTCCGGTGGAAACCGACCTCTATAACCCCTCCAATCCCCACGGCCGCCTCGGAGAAACGCTGCCTAACCTCCCTACCAGACCACCCAAGGGGCTTGCGGGTCTGCACGTGCATACGCTCTGCGAAAGCGACGCGGCGGCCACCTCCACGCTGATCGAGCGCACGAAGGTCCAGTTCGGGCACTATCTGGAACAGGTGAAGTGGCTTAACCTGGGCGGCGGCCACCTGATGACCCGGGAAGGCTACGATACGGATCTGCTGATCGAAAGCCTGCGCAAGCTGCGGGAGCGCTACCCCCACCTCGAGGTCATCCTGGAGCCCGGCAGCGCGCACGTCTGGCAGACCGGCTACCTCACCTGCACCGTACTCGACATCGTCAACAACTACGGCTCGGCCACGCTAATGCTCGACGTCAGCTTCACCTGCCACATGCCCGACACCCTGGAGATGCCGTACCGGCCCGTGGTCCGCGGGGCCAGCGCGGAGGAGCAAGACGGCTACCCCTACGCCTACCGCCTGGGGGGCATGAGTTGTCTGGCGGGCGACTACCTGGCCGAATACTACTTCACCCAGCCGGCGCGGGTGGGCGACACGCTGGTGTTCGAGGACATGGCGCACTACACCACCGTGAAATCAACGATGTTCAACGGGGTGCCCCATCCGGATATCGTGGTGGTGGACGGGGACGGGGAGATCGTCAGCCAACGCAGCTTTGAGTACGCGGATTACGCGTCGCGGATGGGGTAAGGCGGCTCACCGCAGCCAGTCCTGAGCAAAATGCTTTTCCGGGAATTGTACGCTAGTGAAATCGTCTCGCTGCCCGAGGAACTAGGTGATCCGGGGTAAAAACTCGAGGGCGCAATGTTAACTGTAGGTTAAATCCTGCCAACTGGTACGTACGGTTATTCGCCGGTCGGCTAGTGGCCGGTCGACTAGTCGACCGGCCACTAGCCGACCGGCGAACCCGTGACTGACTTACCCGTGGATTACCCATCAGCCGGTTTTATCCCCTCCGGTGGGGTAGCAGCCTCCCCGATGTCTCCGACCGAGTGCACCGGCGTCTCCTCCGTCACGGCGGGCGGTGCCTCCGCCGAATTGATGAAGTAGACGCCCGCCAGCAGGACGCTACCGGCGAGCAGCGACTGCCCGGTAATCGTCTCGCCGTTGAGCAGTCCGCCCAGCAGTACGGCGACCACCGGATTGACGTAATTGGTGGTGGCCACCTTGTCGGCGGTAACCTCGCCGAGCAGGTAATTGAAGGCAGAGAAGGCGATAATCGACCCGAATACCACGAGGAATACCCAGGCGTAGGCCGAGCGGGTGGTCACCTCCTCCAGTGTCCAGCCGGCCCACTCGTTGAGGGAGAAGCTGAACAGCAGCAGGGCGGTACCGGCGGCCAGCATCTGCATGGCGGTGGCCCGCACACGGTTCGGTCCGAGGTCCAGTCGTTGCCGCAGCAGCATACCCGCCCCCCAGCACACCATGCCGAAGGTGATCCCGATGAGCCCCTTGTAGGCGTCCGGACCGCCAATGGCGAGCGGCTGGGTGATCAGCAGTCCCATGCCGCAAATACTGACGAAGGCGCCGAAAAAGGCCTTGTTGGACGGCCGGCTGTCCAGGGCGCCCCACATCATCAGCATGACCACTAGGGGCTCGAAGGCGATGATGAGGGAGGTGGTGCTGGTGGGCACGAACTGCTGGGACCACACCACGGCGCCGGTCCCCACGCCGAGCAGCAGCAGTCCGACCAGGGCCGAGTTGGCCGCATACTTGAGGCGGGGTACGGTACGGTCGCCGCGGAGCAGGGTATAGATGTACATGAGCCCGCCGGCGCACAGAAAGCGGGTGCCCCCCATCCCGAAAACGGGGATGGAGTCGATCGCCCAGTAGTTGGCCAGGTAGGTCGCGCCCCACACGAAGTAGGTGATGGAAAACGCCACGATAATTAGGAGTCGATCTTTTCCCATTCCAATTAGCGTACTTTTGCGGGACAAAACAACCTGAGGCAATGCGCGCTACCGTGCACCACCTCCCCAACCAATCCTTGATCGATGATCGACGCCGCTAAAATACTTCTGTACGCTGCTTTAGTTTCGTGCGCCCTCACCTTTTTCGGCTGCGACCAGCCGGCAACTGCCTCCGAAACCAACACCGCCACCCCCGCGGGGGCCACTTCCGCCCCGGCGCGCGAAGGTTCGGGATTGAGCATCGTCTTCATCAAAGTGGACAGCCTGCAGGCCGGCTATACGGTGGTCGCGGACGAGCTCAGCCGGCTGGAGGACAACTTCCTGAAGGCCCAGGACAACCACGCCGCCCGCGTAAAAGCGCTAGAAACCGAGGTGGGTAAATTGCAAAACCAGATGCAGCAGGGACTCTTGGCCCCGAACAAGGTACAGTCGGAGCAGCAACGCATCGCCCGCAAGGAGCAGGAGATCATGCAGCAGCGCGATATGGCGCTGAACAGCATCCAGCAGGACCAGCTCGAGATCCAGCAACGCTTCTCGGAGCGGGTAAAGTCGGTCCTGGAAGAATTGCAGGCCGAAAACGGATACGACTTCATCCTGAACCAGGGGCAGAACTCGGCCGTGCTCATTACCAACGACGCGTACGACATCACCCCGCTCGTACTGCAGCGGCTTAACGAGACGGCCCCCGACAGCTTGCAGTAACTTACGGCATGCTCCTGCCCCTGGCCTTTAATATCGGATTCCTGGAGGTCGACATCTGGGATGTATTCGACGTATTGATCGTCGGGTACCTGATCTATTGGCTGTACCGGCTGCTGCGGGGCAGCATCGCCCTCAATATCTTCGTAGGCATCGTAGCGCTGTTCTTCAGCTACCAGGCCTTCACCGCGCTGGGCATGGACCTGCTCAGCAACATCCTCAACCAGTTTATCCAGGTCGGCTTCATCAGCCTCATCATCATTTTCCAGCCCGAGGTACGCCGCTTCCTGCTGCTGCTCGGCAGCGGGACGATCAAGCAGCGGGACAGCTTCTGGAACCGTCTGCTCGGCCGGGAGGAGTTCGACCGGGAGCACGCTCCCCAAACGGCCGCCGTACGGCGCGCCTTCCTGCGCATGGCCCGGCAACGTACCGGCGCGCTCATCGTATGCACCCAGGAGGCCGACCCCAGTACCGTGATCACGGGCGGTACGGAACTCCACGCCGACATCAGCTACGGCCTGCTGGTCAGTATCTTCCACAAGGAGAGCCCCCTGCACGACGGCGCGGTACTCGTCTCTGAGCGGCGGATCGTGAAGGCCAGTGCCATCCTGCCGGTGTCGGAGAGCAGCGAGCTGCCGGCCGCCGTCGGCCTGCGCCACCGGGCGGCGGTGGGCGTGACGGAAAAAATCGACGTGGCCTGCTTCATCATTTCCGAGGAGACGGGGAAGATCTCCTTCGCTTACGGGGGCGTGCTGGAACGGGGTATCTCGGAGGAGCGGCTTACCGAGCTCCTCGACATGTACCTGTAAGGGCTAGACGACCGACTGCTTGTTGCGCCCGAGGACGAAGTAGAGAACGGCACCCAGGAAGGGGATCACGAGGATCACGATGCCCCAGATGATCTTCTTCTCCATCGGATAGGGTTTCTTCAGCAGGTCGACCACCGCCCACACGACCAGGAGGAAGGCCAGGATACTACCGATAACGTAGATGCCGATGCCGCCGGCGATCACCTCGCCGCCGCTGACGTCTTCGCCACAGGCGGTGAGCAGGATGGACAGGCCGAGGAGCAGGGTGAGGGGCAGAAACTTGCGGATATTCATAGTGAAACGGGTTTCTAGCTAAAGCATCGGGTACGCTGAGGATGTTCGCCCCGAAACCCACGGCCCCCCCCCCCGGCGTACCGTATCATTGCACCCGCGCCCCGCTGCCCTAACCTCCCCGCCGCTGCCGCGTTAGGGAACTAAAGAATCAACCATGACGACCCGACAGTACATCGACGAGAACCGCGACCGCTTCCTGGAAGAGCTCAAGCGCCTGATCCGTATCCCTAGCATCAGCACCGCCACGGAACACGACCAGGATACCCACCGCTGCGCCGTGCAGGTGCAGGAGTACCTGGTACGCGCCGGCCTCGACAAGGCGGAACTCTACCCCACCGACGGCCACCCCATCGTGTACGCGGAGAAGATCCTGGACGAAAGCCTTCCGACCGTACTGATCTACGGCCACTACGACGTGCAACCCGCCGACCCGCTCGACGAGTGGGACACGCCCCCCTTCGAGCCGACCGTCAAGAAGACCGCCCACCACCCGGAGGGGGCCATCTTCGCCCGCGGCGCCACCGACGACAAGGGGCAGATGTTCATCCACGTCAAGGCCGTGGAGACGATGATCCAGACCGACAGCCTGCCGTGTAACGTCAAGTTCATGATCGAGGGCGAGGAAGAGATCGGCAGCCCCAACCTGGTGCCCTTCATCTCGGAGTACAAGGAGATGCTTTCCTCGGACGTCATCCTCATCTCGGATACCAGCATGCTGAGCAAGGATGCCCCCAGCATCACGGTGGGCCTGCGGGGACTGACTTACCTCGACGTGAAGGTGCGCAGCGCGCGGGCCGATATGCACTCCGGCCTCTTCGGTGGCGCGGTGGCCAACCCCATCAACGTGCTCTGCGAGATGATCGCGAGCCTGAAGGACGACGATAAGCACATCACCATCCCCGGCTTCTACGACGACGTGGAGTTCCCGAGCGAGCGGGACCGGCAGCTGATGCGCGACGCTCCCTTCGACGCGCAGGAGTACATGGACAGCCCGGGCGTCTTCGGATTGGAAGGAGAAAAGGGATATACCACCTACGAGCGCACCGGCATCCTGCCTACTCTGGACGTGAACGGCATCTGGGGCGGCTTTACGGGCGAGGGCTCCAAGACCGTGATTCCGGCCGTAGCCAACGCCAAGATCAGCATGCGGCTGGTCTCCAATCAGGATTATAAAAAGATCACGAAGCTCTTCACCGACCACTTCACATCCATCGCGCCGGACAGCGTGAAGGTAGAAGTGAAGCCTCACCACGGCGGGCAGCCCTACGTCACCCCCACCGATACGCCCGAATACCGTGCCGCGGCCGATGCCGTGAAGGAGGCCTTCGGCAAGGAGCCGGTGCCGATGTACGAGGGGGGCTCGATCCCCATCGTGCGGCAGTTCAAGGACGTGCTGGGCGTGGATACCATTCTGATGGGCTTCGGCTTTGATACGGATGGGCTGCATTCACCGAATGAGCACTTCGGGCTGTGGAATTTCTATAAGGGAATCGAGACGGTACCGGAGTTTTTTAAGGCCTATGCTGGTCGGAAGTAGGGAGGGTTTGTCGCGCTGCGCGCTCCGGGGTTTCATACAGATTCGCACGGATAGTCTACAGATTACCGCAGATTGGGAATATGTGCGTGACGCGGGAGTGCAGAGATGCTTTATCCGGTAATTGGATAGGAGGTGTCGGCGTGTCGGACGGGAAAGGTTTTTGTCGCGCTGCGCGCTCCGGGGTTTCACACAGATTCGCACGGATAGTCCACAGATTACCGCAGATTGGGAATATGTGCGTGACGCGGGAGTGCAGAGATGCTTTATCCGGTAATTGGATGGGAGGTGTCGGCGTGTCGGATGGGAAAGGCTTTTGTCGCGCTGCGCGCTCCGGGGTTTCACACAGATTCGCACGGATAGTCCACAGAATACCGCAGATTTTCTTTGGGTTGTCCGGATTCGGATCGCTGCGCGATCCGGGAGGGTGCCGGTTAAAAGACCGATCATTTAACGCCAGTCCACGTATGGTAGACTGCGGCAAAGGAATTTTGCCGCATGGAATTGAACGACATCACCTACGCCATTATCGGAGCCTCCTACAAGGTACACGCCGCGTTGGGTCCCGGCCTTCTGGAAAGTGTTTACGAGACGTGCTTACTGCATGAATGCCGTGAGGAAGGGTTGAAGGCCAAAACCCAGGTGGAGGTACCGGTCGTCTACAACGGCCTGATCATGCCGGTCGCTTACCGGATGGATTTGCTGGTAGAGGAGAAGGTGGTCGTGGAAATAAAGTCGGTCGAGTCACTCCGGCCGCTGCACCAGGCGCAGGTACTGACCTACCTACGCACGGCCCAGCTGCCGGTGGGCCTGCTCATCAACTTCAACACCACTAACCTAAGGGAGGGCATCAAGCGCTTCCGCAGATAAATCCGTGAAAATCTGTGGACTATCCGCGTAAATCTGTGAGAAACTTCCAGTTTGCGAAGCAAACTCCTATGTCTCCAGGTGTCTCGGGTAAGGCCAAGAAACATCCTTCCAAATCGGTGAGAACCATCCGGTTTGCGAAGCAAACGCCTATACTCCCCACACATCAGGTAATCCCAAGGATAGTCTGTGAAAATCTGTGGACTATCCACGCAAATCTGTGAGAAACATCCGGTTTGCGAAGCAAACGCCTATACTCCACACACATCAGGTAATTCCAAGGATAGTCTGTGAAAATCTGTGGACTATCCGCGTAAATCTGTGAGAAACTTTCAGTTTGCGAAGCAAACGCCTATGCTCCACACACATCAGGTAATCCCAAGAAACATCCTTCCGAATCGGTGAGAACCATCCAGTTTGCGAAGCAAACGCCCAATCAAGGGAACGGAAGCTTCCTCACCCTACCACTCAACCCGGAGGGATTAGACCTTACCGGCGCACCCCACCCTCATCGATATACTGCTTACGCACCAGCTCATCCACCGTAGGCTCCCGCACGTTCAGCACGGCGCCGGAGAAGAAGAGCGTCTTGCCCGCCAGCGCATGATTCGCGTCCAGCGAGACTAACTCGTCGTTCCAGTCTAGGACCTTGGCATTTACGTCCTTGCCGCTGGAGTCGGTCAGGGTAATGTACTGCCCCTTTTCCAGCAATCCCGGCTCGATCTGCTCCCGCTCGTTCTTAAAAATGTGGATCGGGGCCTGCAGGATATGCGCCTCGTCGCGGTGGCCGTAGGCATCGTCAGGACCGAGCTGAAAGCTGAAGCCCATCCCGCTCTTCAGCCCGAACAGCCGCCGTTCCCAGGCGGGCAGCATACGGCCGGTGCCGAACATGAAGATGAAGGGGTAGTTGACGTCCATGCGCTCGAGCAGGGTGCCCGACGGACCGCCGTCGCGGACCTCGTAGGTGAGGGTTACTATGCTGTTGTCGTCAATGGTCATACGGCGGCGGTTGGTGAGGCTTTCCTACCAAAACACCAAACCATCCAAGAGTTCAACGCGGCGGCGAAGCGCGGGTGCCGGGTAAACCCGTAACCGGGAAAGTGTGTGGGTAAGTCCTTACATTGTTGTTCCAGCAAATATCTACTATGTCCTTCTTGAAATATGTTCTCGGTCTGCTCGCCCTGGCCATCTCCTGTTGCCTTACCGCCCAGACGCGGCTTCTTTCGGACCCCGCGATCAGCCGCGATCACCTGGCCTTCGCCTACGCCGGCGACCTGTGGATAGCGGACCGCGACGGCAGCAACGTGCGCCGTCTCACCATCGGGGAAGGCGACGAGTACCACCCGGTGTTCAGTCCGGACGGACGGACCATCGCCTTCAACGGTACCTACGACGGTAACCTGGATGTCTATACCGTCCCGGTAACCGGCGGCGTACCCCAGCGGCTCACCTGGCACCCCTACGACGATGAAGTACAGGCCTTCACGCCCGACGGTGATCGCGTGCTCTTCACCTCCCGCCGCAACACCTTCACCAACCGGTACAGCCAGCTGTTCACGATCGGTCTGGAAGGCGGACAGGTAGATCCGCTCGGCATACCTACTGCTTTCGAAGCCGACTACAATGCCGACGGCAGCCGCATCGCCTACGTCCCCCTTTACGACGCCTCCACCATGTGGAAGGGCTACCGCGGGGGCACCGCTACCCGGATCTGGATCTTCAACCCCGACGACAATTCGGTCGTGGAGATCCCCAAGCCCACCGGCGGCAGCAACGACGGCCACCCGCAGTGGCACGACGGCAAGGTCTACTTCCGCAGCGACCGCGACGGGGAGTACAACCTATACGTGTATGACCCGGCAGACGAGTCGGTCACGGCGCTCACCGAATTCGCCGACTTCCCGGTACTGGGCTTGCAGGCCGGTGACGGCGGCATCGTTTTCGAGCAGGCCGGCTACCTGCACGTGTTCGACCCCGGTAGCGGTGGAGTAAGCCGCCTGAATGTGACGGTCAACGCCGACGTACTGGACGTGCGCCCCCGCTACGTATCCGGGGCCGAGCACATCCGGTCGGTGGCCCCCTCCCCCTCCGGCACCCGCATGGTCTTCGACTACCGGGGCGACATCCTGACGGCCCCCTACGAGAAAGGCGACGTGGACAACCTGACCCAAACGCCCGGCGTCCACGAAAGCTACCCGGCCTGGTCGCCGGACGGTCGGACGGTAGCCTACTTCAGCGACGCCTCCGGGGAGTACGCCCTGCACCTGCGCTCCGTCGCCGAAAACGAAGTGCGTGAGATAAAGCTAAACGGTACCGGTTTCTACGCCTACCCCCACTGGTCGCCGGACAGCGACAAGCTGGCCTTCGTGGACAATGGCCGCAACCTATACGTGCTGAACGTGGCCTCGGGTACCGTCACCCGGGTCGACCAGGACACGAACTACGCGCCGGGGGCCTACCGGGACCTCTTCGGCGACTGGTCGCCCGCCGGCCGCTACCTGGCCTACACCAAGACCACGGGTACCAACTTCGACCGCGCCTACGTCTACGACGTGGAAAGCGGAGAATCCCGCCCCGTCACCGACGGACTGGCCAACGTCACCGATCCCACCTTCGACCCGTCGGGCAAGTACCTCTACCTGGTGGTGTCGACCGATGCGGGCCCGGTCGTCAACTGGTTCCAGCAGTCGAGCAACGACATGCGCGCCACCACCGACCTCTACCTGATGACGCTGCAGCGCGACGTGGTCGATCCCCTCAAGCGGCGCAACGACCAGGAAGAGATCGCGGCCGCGGAGGAAGAAAGCGATGAGGACGAGGAAGATGACGACACGGAAGAAGCCGCCGCCATCACCATCGACTTCGAGGGCCTGGCCGACCGCGTGGTACACCTGCCCATCCCGAACGGCAACTATCGCTACCTCGCCAGCCCGGCGGAGGGCGTGCTGCTCTACCTCAGCGCCACCGACCAGGGCACGAGCCTGCACCGCTTTTCCCTGGAAGACCGCGAGAGCAAGAAACTGATGGACGCCAGCGGCTACGAGGTGACCGCGAAGGGGGATAAGCTGCTGGTCATGCAGGGCAACCGCTACGGCATCACCAGCCTGCAGGACCCCAAGGCGGAAGACCTGAAACCCGCGGGTAGCTACAACCTGAGCGTGCGTATCGATCCGCAGGAGGAGTGGAAGAATATCTTTGACGAGATGTGGCGCGTGAACCGCGACTACTTCTACGACCCGAATATGCACGGAGTAGACTGGGCCGCCATGAAGGCCAAGTACGAACCCTTTCTAGCCGACGTAAAGACCAGCGATCAGCTCTACCGCGTCATGACCTGGATGGGCAGTGAGCTCGGCGTGGGCCACCACCGCTTCGGCAGTACCGGCACGCCCCTGACCGACCGGGAATCCATACCCGGCGGCCTGCTCGGAGCCGACTACGAAACGGCCAACGGTCGGTACCGTTTCGCCAAGATCTACGGCGGCCTCAACTGGAACCAGGACCTCTCCGCCCCGCTCATGGAACCGGGCGTGAACGTCGAGGAAGGCGACTACCTGCTCGCCGTCGACGGGCAGGAGCTCACCGCTGAGGACAACCTCTACCGCCTCTTCGAGCGCACGGCCGGCCGCAACGTCGACCTCACCGTTGGCCCGAACGCCGACGGCAGCAACTCGCGGACCGTGACGGTCACCCCGATCCAGCAGGAGTACTCCCTCCGCAACCGCGACTGGGTAGAGGGCAACCTGCAGAAGGTGAACGAAGCGACCAACGGCCGCGTGGCCTACGTCTACGTACCCAATACCGGCGGCGGCGGCTTCACTTACTTCAAGCGCTACTTCTTCCCGCAGGTAGACAAGGAGGCGATCATCGTAGACGAGCGCTTCAACGGCGGCGGGCAGATCGCCGACTATTACATCGAGCTGCTCATGCGCCCCTACCAGAACAGCTGGACGTACCGCTACGGCGAGATCCAGCACGCCCCCGTCGCTTCCATTCAGGGACCGAAGGTGCTCCTCATCGACGAGACCGCCGGCTCCGGCGGAGACCTCTTCCCCTACCTGTGGCGGCAGAACGATCTCGGCCCCATCATCGGCCGGCGGACCTGGGGCGGCCTGGTCGGCGTACTCGGCTACCCGGAGTTCATCGACGGCGGATCCGTCACGGCGCCCAACGTGGCCTTCTGGGATGAGGACGGCTACCGCGTCGAGAACGAGGGCGTCGCCCCCGATATCGAAGTGGAGCAGGCCCCCGCCAAGGTAATGGCCGGTCAGGACCCCCAGCTGGAGCGCGCTATCGAGGAGGTGATGCGGTTGCTGAAGGAGAATCCGGTGCCGCAGCGGGAACAGCCTGCGTTTGAGAAGCGGGGAAGTGCCCGGTTTTAGGGAAGTTTGAAAAGCCTGCGATGCCGGGGAGGCGTTGCGCTTCGGCATTTGGGCCCGCGCGCTCGGAGAGCGCGTCGGACCGCGCTGCCGGAGGCAGCATTGTACTATCGCTGCCGGAGGCAGCATTTTACTGTCGCTGCCGGAGGCAGCGTTGTACTGCGTCCTAGTACTGCTGATTCCCCTCCCCTTCCTTCTGGTCGTCGTTGGTGACGCGGGTACGGCGGTTCTGGCCGCGGAAATCGACCTGGCCGAACTTGTGGTTGAAGCTGATGCCGAAGCTGCGGAAGGGAATAGTGAAGCTGCTTTCCTGCACGAAATCCTGGCCGCGGAGGTTGGTGGCGAACACCTGGTTCTCGCTGAAGGGGGAGACGATCCGTACGCCCAGGGCGGTACGTTCGCTGATGTCGTAGTTCAGGCCCACCCCGTAGATGCTGAAGCCGGGGTTCGAGCCCTGCAGGGTTTGCTGCTGGCCGCGGGCGAAGGCAAAGAAGTCGGCCCGTAGTTTATTGTTGAAGGTGAAGCTGCCGCCGCCGTTGCCGCTGATCACGTCGGCCGAGCGCTCGAGCTGCTCGCCGTTGACGAAGCCGATGCCGTTGTAGCGGCCGTAGTTGACGCTGGCGCGCAGTTCCAGCTTTTCCCAGAGCGTGAAGGAGGTAAAGAGGTTGGCGCCGTAGGTGTCGCTGCTGCCGATGTTCAGGAAGGTGGTGGTACTGGCGATCCCTTCCTCGTCCACGTTGAGGAAGCTCTCGATGAGTCCTTCGGTATTGCGGTAGTAGGTCGACACGTTGAGGACCACGCCCTTGATGTAGGTGTTGTAGGCCAGTTCGTACTGCTCGACGATCTCGGGCTCCAAGTCCGGATTGCCGATCTGGAGGGAGTTGGGGTCGGAGATGGCTACGAAGGGGTTGATGTAAAACAAGCTGGGCCGCTGGATGCGCTGGTTGTAACTGGCCTTCAGGTTGCTGAAGTCGCTCAGCTTCCGGCTGACGATCACGCTGGGCAGGAAGTTCTGGTAGCTGTTCTCGAAGCTGGGGTTTTCGCTGCGGAAATCGCCGCCGATCTCCGTGGTTTCGTAGCGGGCGCCGGCTACCAGTCCCCAGTTGTCGGAGATATTCCAGTTGGCGCTCAGGTAGGCGGCGTAGACGTCCTGGTCGTAGAGAAACAGGTCCGTCAGTTTCGGATCGGCGGTAAAGGTGCCGCCGTCGTTGGGCTTGATCTCGGTGCGGTAGTCGCTGTCGATACGGCGCAGGACGGCCTTCAGGCCGGTTTCCAGCTTGACGCGTTCGCCGAGGGGATGCACGTAATCGAGCTGTCCGGTGTACTCCAGGTTGACGCCGTTGTTGGTATTGATGAGGTCGCGCTGGTAGATGGGCAGGTCGCCGGACTGGTCGACGATGTTGTCGGTGCGGCTGTCCTGACCGCTGAGCTGAAAGGCAACGATCATCTCGCGGCCTTCCTGCTCGGCGAAGGTTTTGCGGTAGTCCAGGGTGGCGTCGAAGCCGGAGTTCGTGTTGTCGCTATCGTTATAGCGGGAGAAGTCGACGTTCTCCTGGCCGCCGCCGAGGTAGTCGATCAGACCGGTCGTAGTACCCTCCTGCGAGCGGCCGAAGCGGTTGTACCGTCCGCTCAGGTTAAGGCTGTTGTAGGCGTTGAAATCGTAGAAGGCCCCCACGTTGGCGTTCCCGCCGAAGAAGCCGGATTTCGTCACGCCGCCCTGCGTCAGTTGGCGGATGGGCGCGCCGTTGTCCAGGTCCGTACGTACGAATTCGTTGCGCGCCTCCCGGTTCCAGCTCCAGAAGCCGTTGGCCCCGCCGTTGATGCCGAAGCGGCCCACCAGGGCGTTGACGTTGAGTCCCGCGTTATTCTGGCGGGTACCCAGCGAGGCGTTGGCCGTGCCGGTGAAGCCCTGGGCCTCCTTTTTCTTGGTGATGATGTTGATGATACCGCCGCTGCCCTCGCCGTCGTAGCGGGCGCTGGGGGTGGTGATCACCTCCACGCTTTTGATCTGGTCGCTGGGGATGCTCTTGAGCGCGTCGGCCACGCTGTTGGCGAAGATGGTGGACGGCCGGCCGTTCACCAGAATACGGAGGTTCGAGGAGCCGCGCAGGCTGACGTTGCCTTCAAGGTCGACGCTCAGCAGGGGCACTTTCCGAAGGACGTCGCTGGCGTCACCGCCGCTGTTGGTCGCGTCCTGCTCGGCGTTGTAGACCATCTTGTCGATGCGGTTCTCCACCAGGGCGGCCTTGGCGGTTACCTCCACGCCCTCCAGGGTCACCGCGTCGTTGGCCAGGGAGATTGGGTCCAGGGTAAGGTCGGGACTCTTTTTCGTCGTGGTCACGCCTTCCACCGTCTGTTCCAGGTAGCCGAGAAAGCTGACTTTGACCCGGTAGTCGCCGGGTACCACGCCTACCATCTTATAGGTCCCGTCGGCCTCGGACAGCGTACCGTTGACCTGCTGGCTCCCGTCGGAGGAAAGCAGCACGATGGTCGCAAACTCCACGGGGTCGCCCGTTCCGGCGTCGGTCACGGAGCCGCGGATGGTGCCCTTGATGGCCGGAGCGCCACCGCCGCCGGGAAACGTTTGGGCCAGCAGGCTCAGGGGAAGGAGGCAAAGGAGCAGATAATAGTTTTTCATAGCTGGGGTTATTACCGGACTTCAACGCGCCAGCCACTACTTCGATGCGCCGGAGGGTCGGCGGGGGGGCGGTGATCGACGAACGACGTCAATTACTCTACGATTCCCGGCGCCCGCGGATAAGGACGCGCGCCCGACAAGCCACGTAATCCGGAAGCCCCGGGTACTTTTACAGGCCCTTTTGCAGTTGTACTGTCGTTGCTTTTCGCATTACCCGCCCGGCCTCAACCAACCGTTCAGTTCTCTCATCATGAAGGGCCCATCCTCACCCACCCGCGCCGCGCTGGATACCGCCGGCGGCATTCTCCTTTCCGCCTCCGTCGTTTACTTCGCCCTCCACGGTGGCGAGATCCTCCGCGGGGCCCACACCGTCGACTGGTCATTGCTGCGCGCGCTCTGCCTCATCGGCCTGCTTACGCTTGGTTACAGCTTTTACGAGAACCAGGATACGCATCGGGTGTAGCTGCTATCTTGGGGGGATGCCCGAGTACTTACCCCTAGCCCACGTTTCGCGGACGGCGGAGGAAATGCGCCAGCGCGCCGATCAGCTGTACCACGAACTCGCGCGCCGCCGCACGGTACGTGATTTCTCGGACGCGCCGGTGCCCCGCAGCGTCATCGAGAACATCGTCCGCACCGCCGCTACCGCCCCCTCCGGCGCCCACAAGCAGCCGTGGACCTTCTGTGTGGTCGCCGATCCGGTCATCAAGCAGCAAATTCGCGCGGCCGCCGAGCAGGAGGAGTACGAAAATTATCACGGGCGCATGTCGGAGGATTGGCTCGACGACCTGGCCAAATTTGGTACCGACTGGCACAAGCCCTTCCTCACCACTGCCCCCTACCTCATCGTGGTCTTCAAAAAAGCGTACGACCTCGGCCCCGACGGCGAGCGACAAAAAAACTACTACGTCAACGAGAGCGTCGGTATCGCCTGCGGCTTTCTCATCGCGGCCATCCACCACGCCGGACTGGTGACCGTGACCCATACGCCCAGCCCGATGAACTTCCTCCAGCGGGTGCTCGACCGCCCGGAGAACGAGCGGCCGTACCTTTTGCTGCCGGTAGGACTGCCGGCGGAGGAAGCTACGGTGCCGGCCATCGAACGGAAGGGACTGGGGGAGGTGATGCGGTGGTACTAAACCTGCCTCCCCGGCGCGCCGTTTCTCCGGGTATGTGGACCTGCCCCAAATGCGGCCGTCCCTTCCGCCGCGAAGGACAGCATCACTACTGCAGCGAGAAGACCATCGACGAGATCTTTGCCGGCAAGCCCGACGAGGTGGTGATGGCCTTCGACGACGTGCTCATCGCGACCGCCGAGTGGGAGCCCAACCTCATCACGCCTGCCCGCAAGGCCATCATGTTCACCAACAAACGGGCGTGGATGGTCGTGCGCCCCATGACCAAGGTGCTGGAACTGGCCTTCTTTACCGACAAGATCATCCACAGTCCGCTCCTCCACCGGTCGGTCCTCGATCACATGGGCAAGCAGAAGTACCGCAACACGATCCGCCTGTCCGGCCCGGGGGAGCTGACCCCGGAGATGACCGCACTCCTACGCAAGGGCTACGACTGGGGGAACCGCTGATGCATTCCCCGGCTTTGCCCCATCTTCGCGGTATGGCTGACAAACTCTGGCAAAAAGACTACCCCCTCGACCAGCGCATCGCCGACTTCACGGTCGGCCGCGACCGCGAACTCGACCTGGAACTCGCCCCCTTCGACATCCTCGGCTCCCTCGCCCACGTGACCATGCTGGAGGAAGTCGGGCTGATCGATGCGCCGGCGGCGCGCAGGTGCAAGGAAAAGCTCCGCGAGCTGTACCGCCTGGCCAACAACGGGAAGTTCCTCATCGAGGACGGCGTAGAGGATGTCCACAGTCAGGTCGAACTGCTGCTCACCCGCTCCCTGGGCGACGACGGCAAGAAGATCCACTCCGGCCGCAGCCGCAACGATCAGGTGCTGGTGGACCTGCGCCTCTACTTTCGCCACCGTATCCGGGGCATCGTGGAGCAGACGGCCGAGCTGAGCCGGACGCTCACCGAGCTGAGCGAGGAGCACAAGAACAAGCTCATCCCCGGCTACACCCACCTGCAGGTGGCTATGGTGAGCAGCTTCGGCCTGTGGTTTGGTGCCTACGGTGAGGCCCTCATCGACGACCTGCGGCTGTGGAAGGCCGCCTACGAAGTCGTGGACCAGAATCCGCTCGGATCGGCGGCCGGCTACGGTTCCAGCTTCCCGCTGGACCGCGACCGCACCACCGAACTCCTCGGCTTCAGCGCGCCGGTAGTGAACGTGGTCGCCGCCCAGATGGGCCGCGGCAAGACCGAGCTCACGGTAGCCTTCGCCATTGCCGGGCTGGCCCAGACCATCGGCAAGATGGCCATGGATGTTTGCCTGTACAGCAGCCAGAACTTCGGCTTCCTGCAATTGCCGGACGACCTCACCACCGGGTCGAGCATCATGCCCCACAAGAAGAATCCCGACGTTTTCGAGCTGTTGCGCGGCCGCTGCAACCTGCTGCAGTCGCTGCCGGCCCAGATGGCCCAGCTCACCACCAACCTCCCGAGCGGCTACCACCGCGACTTCCAGTTGCTGAAGGAGGCCATCTTCCCCGCCCTCGACCAGCTGGAAACCGGACTGGCCATCGCCTTGTACGCGTTGCCCCGCACCCGCGTCCGCGCCCAGGAGCTGCCTACCGACCCACGCTACACCTACCTGTATAGCGTAGAGGCGGTGAATAACCTGGTGCTGGAGGGCGTGCCCTTCCGCGATGCCTACCAGCGGGTCGGCAAGGACATCGAGGGGGGCACCTTCGTACCGCCGACGGAGCTCAAGCATACTCACCTGGGCAGCCTGGGGAATCTGGGGAACGAGCGGATCGATCGTAAGCGGGAGGAAGTACTCGGCCAGTTTGATTTTGCCCGTAGTGCGCGGGCGCTGGGGGACCTGGTCGAGAACTAACCCAGTACGGGGAGCGGGCGACGCGAATCTCCCGGAGCGGAGTCAAAAGCTATTGGGGGGTACAAGAGACGTCGTGCCTATCGATACGCATATGGCACACCCAACCTAACTGGTCGCTTCCTGGCGGCCGTATCTACCGACCGTTGAACTACGTGCGGTAACCGAGGCTACCATGAAGCACCCCCGACACGTGATGATCCGTGCCAACCTCTGGCCGGGTAACGGTCAGCTACGGCCGAACCCAAGGTCATAAATCAGGAGAAGCGGATTACCCTCTGCTACACACCAAAGTACGACCATCGGTGTACTAGCGCGGCTTGGGAGCTGAGTACTTTGATCGATTCGTGAATGTCAGGTAGACGGGAACGCGGTAAGCGCATAAGTCGCTCAGCGGGCCGGTTGCAGAAGTAAGTAAATAACCCGGCTTGGCCTGGTAGCTGCGGCTTACCGGAACCCGAGTGAAACCTAGGCGCGTCTGCCCATGAATACCACTCGACAGTCTGCTAGTCACGCGTCGCCGTAATCTTACAATTCGTACCGAGACCGTTGCTTTCAACAATCTCCTCCAACGTCAGGTCGTCACCATCCAATTCGATCCCCAGGGAATAGTATTCATCTTGCTCCGTCAGTACCACGCTTACGGTGCATCCCACGGGCGTCTGGGGGTTAGTGAAACTTACGATTGTGGAACTGGTTTCGTATCCTACCAGAATATCCTCATCCCCACTAGCCGTGATTGTGACCGTGACATCTTCCACATCACCATCGCAGTTGATAGTACCCGATTATTCTCTTACAAAGCTACTCTGGTTACAGACCGGCATCACGTCGTCATCATCCTTCTCACACGCCGAGAAAGTCAGTACCGCAGCCAGGAAGAAAAGAAAGTTTAGTTGCGAAAGCTTCATATAATAATATTTTGAAGTGAGGAAAACTGAATACAGTATTTTCAATCGTAGTAGTTGACGTGCCGAAGACACCCAGAATTGAAGCTTGGCATGATACGCGTGGGCTGTATGTTACGAACCGTAACCTTTATGTTCTGAACGGAATTTTGTCGGCACTGGGCGAGCCCGGCCCGTGGTCCGGCGATCGATCTCATTACCCACCGGGCGGCAGACAACAACTTGCCTTACACATATTTTGCAGATTAGATGCCTGGTTTCTCCCGGTCACCCTGCTTCGGTTACACCTCCTGCAACTCCACCAGCTTGCGGTACGCGCCACCCCGCTCCAGCAACTCCCGGTGGGTACCGCGCTCGACGATGCGGCCCCGGTTGAGGACGACGATCTGGTCGGCGTTCTGGATGGTACTCAGGCGGTGGGCGATCACCAGAGCCGTGCGGTTCTGCATCAGCCGCTGCAGGGCCTCCTGCACGAGGCGTTCCGACTCACTGTCGAGGGCGGAGGTGGCCTCGTCGAGGATGAGGATATCCGGATTACGGAGTACGGCCCGGGCAATGGTGATGCGCTGTCGCTGTCCGCCGCTGAGCTTGGTACCACGGTCGCCGATGTTGGACTGGTAGCCGCCCGGCATGGCGGCAATAAAGTCGTGGGCGTTGGCTACGCGGGCCGCTTCCTCCACCTGCTGCGGCGTGACGTCGCGCATGCCGAAGACGATGTTGTTGTAGATCGTATCGTTGAAGAGGATCGCCTCCTGGCTCACGATGCCGAAGTGGGAGCGGAGCTCTTCCAGGGAAAAAGTACGTAGGTCGCGCCCGTCCAAAGTGATGTGTCCGGTAGTAGGGTCGTAAAAGCGCGGCAGGAGGTCCGCGATGGTACTCTTGCCGCCGCCGCTTGCCCCGGCCAGGGCCACGACCTGCCCGCGGGGAATGCTGAGGTCGATCCCGTGTAGTACCTCCGGCCCGTCTGCCCGGTAGCGGAAACCGACGTCGTGAAAGCGGATACCCGACCGGTCGTCCGTTAGGGATGGCCCCGGCACCTGCGCCGCGGCGCCCGCCAGCGTGAGGGGGTTCTGCACGTCCAGCACCGACTCCACCCGCTCCAGCGCGCCGAGGCCCTTTTGGACGTTGTACCACGCCTTGCTGAAGTTCTTGGCGGGGTCGATGACCATGTAGAAGGCAAAGATGAAGGCGATGAAGGTGCCCGCCTCCATCGTGCCCGCGAATACCTCCCGGGAACCGTAGAGCAGCAGCAGGGCAACGGTAGCGATGCCCAGAAACTCGGTGAGCGGGCTCGACAGGTCACGGCGCCACAGCAGCCGGATCAGCTTGTGGCGGTAGGTATTGTTTAGCTTGGCGAAGCGCTGCGACTGGTAGTCCTCCGCCCCGAACGACTTGATGATGCGCAGTCCGCCCAGGCTCTCCTCGGTGCGGCTGACGATGTCGCCCAGCGTTTCCTGTACCTCGCCGCTGCTGCGCTTAAGCCGCTTGCCGATGCCGCCGATCACCACGCCGGTGAAGATCATCAGCCCGAAGACAAACAGCGTCAGGGAGGGGCTCACAAAAATCATGAAGGTCAGCGACCCGATGATGATGAAGGGCTCGCGGAATATGGCCTCCAGCACGTTAAGGATGCTGCTTTCCACCTCCTGCACGTCGCCGGTGATGCGGCTCAGCAGGTTGCCCTTGCGCTCCTCGGTGAAGTAGCCGAGCGGCAGGTGCAGCAGGTGAGTATAGAGCTCGTTGCGCAGATCGCGGATGATGCCGTTGCGTACCGGCGACATGAAGAAGAGCGCCAGGTAGCGGAACAGGTTCTTCAGCAGGAAGGACAGCAGGATCAGTCCGCAGACGTACAGCAGCGCGTTCTCCCGCCCCTGCTCGGTGATCCACTGCGTCACGACGTACCCGCCGTACTGCTCCAGCTCGTCCAGCGAACGCAGGTGCTCGGGGGCTACGGTCACCGGTTCGGTCTGCTCGAACAACAGGTTGAAGAAGGGCGTAAAGATCGGGATCGACACCACCGTAAAGACCGCCGTAAGGACATTGCATACGATGGCCAGGGCGACGAGCCCGCGGTAGTTACCCATATAGCCCAGTAGGCGGCGGAAGGAGGACATGGGGTAAAGGTAGGTAGCGGTCAGCACGTAGCTTGTAGCGGGCAGGCAGTAGCTTGTGGTCTCCTACTGGCAACAAACTACCCGCTACTCCCTGGCTTATGGCAAGAATAGAGCCCCACACCTACGCCTTCCTCCGCGACCTGGCCGCCCACAACGACCGCGACTGGTTTAATGATAACAAAGACCGGTACACGGCCGCCCGCGCAAACGTGGCCGACTTTGCCGATGAGTTACTTACCAGGCTCCGCCGGACCGACGTCATCAGCACCGAGGACGGGAAGAGGGCACTGTTTCGCATCTACCGCGACGTTCGCTTCAGCAAAAACAAGCTACCATACAAGACCAACATCGCCGGCAGTTTTACCCGCGACGGGCTGGCGCGCCGCGGCGGCTACTACTTCACGCTGTCGCCGGAGCGCAACTCCGTCGGCGGTGGTTTCTACGGCATCGAGCGCGACGACCTGAAACGCATCCGCGAGGAACTGGGCGCGGACGCAGGTGCCATGCGGGAGATCCTGGGCGCCAAGGAATTTGGCAGGTTGTACGGCAACCTCCGCGGGGAACAGCTGAAAACCGCCCCGCAGGGGTACCCCCGCGATCACCCGGACATCGACCTGCTGCGGTACAAGCAGTTCTACGCCACCCGCGAGTTCACGGAGGCGGAGGTGCTGGACCCCTCCTTCATCGATCGGGCGGAAGAGACGCTGCTCGGGTTGCGGCCCTTCTTCGACTACTTCAGTGAGGTACTGACCACCGACGCCAACGGGGAAAGCCTGCTCTGAGCAACTGCTACGACGACAAGGCCTATACTTACGCCCCGGAACGGAGCCCCGCCCCCGTGAATAACCGTAAACCACCACCCGCATGAGCGACCGTCCCCCCTCGCTGCTGGTCGTATCCGACTACCGCGACAGCCTCAACGCCGTACGCCCCGAGGGGCGGTGGTGGATCGAGCTGCGCGAGCATTTCGGCTACCGCATCACCCTGATGACGCGCCGGCAGGGCGCCCACTACCTGGAGGAAGTAGAGCGCGCCGGCGTGACCATCATCGACTGGCACCCGGAAAGCAAATTCGGCGGCTCCGACCGCGATCGCATTCGCGAAGAGTTGGAGCGCGGCGACTACGACCTGCTCCACCTGTTCAACAACAAGGCCATCGTGGCCGGCCTGCGCGCGGCGCGCAACTGGCCGGGCAAGGTGGTTACCTACCGCGGCTTTACCGGGAATATGCACTGGTGGGATCCTACGGCCTACTTCAAGCACTTGCATCCGCGGGTGGACCTGATCACCTGCGTAAGTCAGGCGGTGAAGGACGACCTGGATCGGCAGCTCTTCCTCGATTCCGCCAAGACCGTCGTCGTGGGCAAGGGACACGATCCCGCCTGGTACGCCGACGTGGCCCCGCGCGACCTGCACGCGGAGTTCGACATCCCCGCCGGCCACCTGGTACTAATCGTCGTGGCCAACGCCCGCCGCATGAAGGGCATGGAATACCTCGCCACCGCCATACGCTGGCTGCCCGCCGAGCTGCCCCTGCATTTCCTGTTCGTCGGCCGCGGCCTGGGGGACGACAACGACCTTCGTGCCGGACTGGCGGATAGCCCCTACCACGACGACGAGGACTACACCTTTACCGGCTGGCGGGGCGACGTACTGGAACTGCTGGCCGCGGCGGACATCAGCCTGCTGCCCAGCGTCAAGGGGGAGGGACTGAGCAAGGTCCTGCTGGAAAGTATGTTCCTCGGCCGGCCGACCATCATGACCGACATCGGCGGCAACCGCGGGTTAGGCGTGGACGGGGAAACGGCCCTCATCATCCCCCCGCGCGACGAACAGGCGCTGAAGGATGCCATCGTGCGTCTCGTGGAGGACGACGAACTGCGCGACCGGATCGGGCGGGCGGGAGCCGGCTACGTACGCGAGCACTACCGTAGCGACCACACGGCCCGGCAACTGGACGCCGCGTACCGGCGCGTGCTGGCCAGGCCGAGGGGATAAGGGGGCATTTTTTTAATTTCCGGTGTGCTGCTTACCTTACCACATCAAAGTCTATCCATGCTCAGCAAATACTCCCTGTTCCTTTTTCCTCTCTTCCTGACTGCCTGCGGCCCTGCCGCGGTGTCCGCCGACGCCGATTCGCAGCCCCAAACCGGGGACATGGCCACCGAGGAATCCGCGTCCACCAGGAACGGCGAATGGACCGAGCTCATGCCCGATGGCAATCTCGACGCCTGGCACTCCTACGGACAGGACGAAGTCGGCGATGCCTGGAAGGTGGACGAAGACGGGGCCATCTACCTCGACACCAGCAACAAGGGCGAGCACGGGGTCGTGGGTGGCGGTGACCTGACCACCGACGAAACCTACAGCAACTACGAACTCGAACTCGAGTGGAAGATCGGAGACTGCGGCAACAGCGGTATCATCTACAACGTCAACGAGGAAGGAGAGCAGGGCGCATCCTACATGACCGGTCCGGAAATGCAGATCGTGGATAACGCCTGCCACCCCGACGCCAAGATCGTGAAGCACCGGGCGGGTGACCTGTACGACCTGCAGACCGGAGAACCGGAGAACGTCAAGCCCGCGGGCGAATGGAACTCCGTGCGCCTGGTCGTCACGGACGGCCGCGTCGAGCAGTGGCAAAACGGCGAACGGGTCGTCTCCTACGCGAACAACGGCCCCGAGTGGGACGCGATGATCGCCGATTCCAAATTCAAGGACTGGGGCAGCTTCGGCAGCTACACCTCCGGCAAGATTGCGCTGCAGGATCACGGTGACCCGGTCTGGTTCCGCAATGTCCGCATCCGGGAACTGAGCGGCAAATAACCATTAACAAGTAAAAACAGATCGATTATGTACGTTGAAAACACCCAGGCGGGCGCCGCCGCCGGCATCCCGGCCAACCGCGACCGGTTATTCCTGGCGGCCTGTGTATCCCTGGTAGTTACGTCGATGACGTTCGCCATCCGGGCCGGTATTCTCACCGAACTTGGCACCACCTTCCAACTCACCGGTCCCGAGCTGGGCTGGGTAAACTCCATGGCCTTTCTCGGCTTCCCGATCGCCATGGTGATCGGTGGCCTCCTGTACAATAACATCGGCCCCCGCAATATGCTCTGGACGGCCTTTGTGTGTCACCTGCTCGGCCTGGTACTGACGATTACAGCCGGTGGTTTTTGGGGGCTGATCATCTCTACCTTCTTCATCGGTTTTGCCAACGGCTCGGTCGAGGCGGCCTGTAACCCGATGGTGGCGGACATGTACCCCGAGAAGAAGACCCAGATGCTCAACCGCTTCCACGTGTGGTTCCCCGGCGGTATCGTGATCGGCTCCCTGATCGCCCGTTTCTTCGGTGACACGCTGGGCTGGCAGGGGCTGATCGCTACGATGTTCGTCCCCACGATCATCTACGCGATCCTGATCTTCGGTCAGGAGTTTCCCAAGGCCAACGCCATTAGCAACGATACCCGGGAGAACATCCGCAGCCTGGTCAATCCGCTCTTTCTCTTCATCGTACTGTGTATGACCCTGACGGCTACCACGGAATTCAGTACCACGCAGTGGGTAGAGAAGATCCTCGGGGCCAGTGGGGCCAGCCCGATGATCGTACTGGCGCTCGTAACGGGCCTGATGGCCGTCGGACGCTTCTTTGCCGGCCCGATCGTCCACAACTTCAACCCTACCGGGGTACTGCTCATCAGCGCCGTGGTATCCACCCTCGGTATTTACCTGCTGAGTACGCTCGAGGGCGGCATGGTGTACGCCGCGGCGATCGTCTTTGCCCTCGGTATCTGCTACTTCTGGCCCACCATGATCGGCTTCGTTGGCGAGTATATTCCGCAGACGGGCGCTCTGGGCATGTCGCTGGTCGGCGGTGCCGGCATGCTGGCCCAGGTCATGTGGAACCCCATCATCGGCGGCTGGCTCGACGAAGCCAAGGCTTCGGCCGAGATCGCCGGGGCTACGGGTGCCGAGGCGGACATCATCGCCGGACAGGCTACGTTGTCTACCATGATGTGGTTCCCGATCATCCTGATCGTACTCTTTTCGGGACTGTACTTCTACATGCGGAACCGGACCAACAAGGTGCCCGCCGACGAGGCGATCCTGAATCCGGACGCCATGTCGACCCCGGGTTCCGCGCGGTAAATCCACGCTACCGTCCTACGGAATCAAAAACGCCCGCTCCGAACGCTGTTCGGGGCGGGCGTTTTTGGTTGCTGTACACCGGATGGCCTTCGGGGAAGGTCAGTCGGACGTGGTAATGTCCCCCTGCGCGCGCTGTACGGTCTTCCGGGCCAGTAAGGCCGGGCGGTACCGCGACAGCTTCGTAACCGACGGCGCCGGTTGCTGCCCCCCCTTCGCTTTACTACAGCGGTTAGTCCCTTCGTGCGCAGGTTAACTACGGCGTAAGTGGGGCGCAGAGAGGAACGCGCAGCCTCCCTACGCAGTTAGGGTGGAGAGCCGGGTTTGCGGATACCCTGAGGCTGCGGTGGGTAACGACGGCGGGCGAATGGGATGGCTATTAGCTGTTCTTTCCGTCTGCGTGCTCGTGGAGGGCATCGTAGGGCGCTACCGGGCGTGGCCTTTACGACCTACCCTACCCCGACGATAACACCACGCGGCGTAGCATAGGATCCTGGTGCGCTTTCCAAAAGGCCGAGGCTGTATTGAGTCTTCTAATCAGGGGCTATCTGCTGATGGCTAAACACACGAAAGCCGCTCTTCCGGTAAGAAGAGCGGCTTTCGTGGTAGCAGCGTGGCACGGTGCTGAGAACCGGGCTTAGTCGAGTTCCGTGGCGCGGGTGCCGGCGCTGTAGTTGATCTTGAGCTGGTTGCTCTTGCGAAGCTTGGTCTTGACATCCTGAACGATGCCCATGGTGACTTCGCCGTCGACCCGGAGGGAAGAGGTGATGCGCGAGCGCTTGGCTTCGGGGAGTTTTACTTTGTGCTGCTCGAGGAACAGGGGGATGTCGTCAACGCCGGAGATCTTGTCGCCGAGCTGGATGCGGGGCGAGGTACCGTAAACGGCTTGGTACTGCTGAGTGGGACGTCCCACGTAGATGTAGTTGACGAGTGACTTCTCGTCGAGCTTCGTGAGCTGGGTAGCTTCGGGGGTGTTGACCTGCAGTTTGAGGTCGGAGTCCCGGAGTACCGTAACCATCATGAAGAAGAAGAGGAGCATGAAGATGATATCGGGCAGGGAAGCCGTCGAGATAGCGGGGGATGACTTACCGCGCTTTTTGCTGAACTTAGCCATAATAGAGGTTTAACGGAGGGGTAACGGAGTACTGAGGGGTAGATGCGGCGGCGCACCGGTTTGGTGGGTAGTCAGGTAAAAAAGCGGGTCGGCCAGCGACTGACCGACCCGCCGGTTAAACCTAATTTTCTTCACCGAAATTGGTGGGCTCGGCTTCGGACAGTACCATCGGGATGTCGTCCCGGATGGCCTTACGCTGCGCGAAGGGCATTTCCTCGGAGTAGGGTTCGCCGTAGCGACGCTGAGACAGCTCGTCCCACAATTCGTCGTAAGCGCCTTTCAGCTCGTTGTAAACGGCCAGGTAGGTATCATAGTCGGTACCGCGGTCGTTCTTGAGCGAGATGATGGCGTTACGCGGTCCTTCGGCGAGGTCGGGGCGGTTGGCGGGGTTCATGATGAACTCCTTGGCACGCTCCCGAAGTTCGCCGATGCGGGCCGGCTCGTCGCGGACGAGAAGCTGGTTCTGCGCGTTCACCAGTACGGAGAACACGTTCCGTTCCTTCAGCTTCGTGATATCGGGCTCTTCATCCGACCAGGGCGGCAACTTTACGAGGATACCCTTGTCTTCGGCGATGGTAGTGGTGACCAGGAAGAAGATCAGCAGCAGGAAGGCGATGTCCGCCATCGAGCCTGCGTTGATCTCGTTATTCATCCGGTCTCTCGTTTTGGTCTTAGCCATGGTCGTGGTCTGTGTTAGAGGGTTACTTGAAGATACTGCGGACGCCGAAAACGATCAGGGTCAGGATCGCCAGACCGATCATCACCAGGGCCGTTATGATGGAGCCACTGATGAATTTCAAATTACCTGGCGTAATCGTCGCTTCCTGGGAAGTTTCGAACTTGTCAATCGCGTTGGCGATCTCCGGGTCGTTCACTTCGCCGCTGGCCATCGAGTAGCCAACGAAGAGGATGATCAGGAGGAGCGCAAGCCCGGCGATGCCCTTGAGAGAGCCTTTCGGGTTGCTGGCCATTTGTACGACACCGAAGATTACAGCTACAACAAACGCCAGGGCGGTAAGGATTACCGAAATGGAGATGCCAAAGTTGAAAATGTCGGTTTCGTACGTTTCTGCCGTTTTATCGTTGGCCTGGAGCAATTCCAGGGTGGCGTCGTCGGCGGAGAAGATCGAAGCAAGGAAGATAATCGTAATCAGCACTCCAATCCCGAAGGCCAATGCTTGGCCGTACTTGTTCAAAAATGAATACATAATTGATTGGATTTTGCGGGCGACTGATTAGACGCGGGGACGAGTAGTAGTAAAGGTGTTGTTGGTGGCCATGATGTCCACCAGCGCGATGGAAGCGTCTTCCATCCGGTTTACGATACCGTCGATCTTGTTGACGATATAGTTGTAGAGGATTTGGAGGATAATGGCAACAACCAGACCGAATACCGTGGTCAAGAGGGCTACCTTAATACCACCGGCTACAACCGCGGGGCTAAGGTCACCTACCGTTTCGATACGGTTGAAGGCCTGGATCATACCGATTACCGTACCCATGAATCCGAGCATGGGTGCAATGGCGATGAACAGGGAGATCCAAACGAGACCGCGCTCCAGCAGGCCCATCTGTACCGAACCGTAGCTCACGATGGCCTTCTCGACGGCGTCGGGGCCTTCGGCGCTGTGGCGCAGTCCTTCGTAAAGTACGCTGGCGGTGGGGCCGGGGGTCGACTTGGCGACTTCCTTGGCTCCTTCGACGTCACCGGCTTCCAGGCGCTCACCGATACGGGAAAGCAGCTTGTCCGTGTTGGTGGATGCGAGGTTGAGGGTGATGATGCGCTCGATACAGAACGCGAGGCCGAGGATCAGACAGATCAGTACGATCGCCATGAACCGCCAGTCACCGTCGATGAATTGCTTCTTAAGAACCTGGAATCCTGCGGAGTCCTGGGCTGCCAGATCCGCTGCAGAAAAGGCTACCAGCGAAAGAACCGCCAGTGATTTGAATAGATGTCGCATAGCCGTATTTAAGGTTTAACGAATGGATTGCGTGATAGTAAGATGATGACACTGCGCCAGCCGGCGCAGTATGCTGCGGAGAAGAAGGGATTCGAACCCTCGATACGGGGTTACCGTATATACGCTTTCCAGGCGTACCTCTTCAACCACTCGAGCACTTCTCCGTAATAATTCTTGTCAAGTTTGGCGGCCATCCGTTGATGGTCACCGGGGCGAATAATTGCTGAAGGTACGGGGCAGGGGTGCCGCTTTCATTCCTGGAGCAATTCTTCAAAATTCTTCGTCAAGGAAGCAAATCTCCGTTGAGATAAGCATATCCGGGAAGGGTCCCGGAAACCGTTGGCGTAGACGCAAAAATTGTAAAAACGTTCAACAAAACAAAATTTTTATAGCCCGCCAGCAAAATAAGCCCGCCCAATTGATCGTATTCACCCCTTCGTCAATCTGGCATCGTTTCCGCAAAGCGGTCTAGTTCAAACAGTTGCCGGGCGTTAGCCGTCGTTATCCGGGCCACTTCCTCCAGCGGAAGTTCCCAGCATGCGGCCAGTTTCTCCGCCACCCGCGGCAAGTAGGCCGTTTCGTTCCGCTTGCCCCGGTGCGGAGTGGGGGCAAGATAGGGCGAATCCGTCTCTAGTAGCACACGGTCGCGTCGTACGTTTTTTACAACCGGCTCCAATCCTCCGTTTTTGAAGGTTAATACCCCTCCCATTCCAAGGTAGAACCCCAGATCAATCACCCGCCGGGCCTGGTCCACGGTGCCCGTAAAGCAGTGGAAGACCCCGCGCAGCCGCTTATCGTCGAAGCCCGCGATGAGGTCCAGCAGTTCGTCGATGGCCTCACGGGCGTGGATACTGATGGGCAGGTCGAACTCCACCGCCCACCGGCACTGCCGCAGGAAGGCGTCGGCCTGCTGCTCCCGGTAGGTTTTGTCCCAATAGAGGTCCATTCCGATCTCTCCGATGGCTACCCACCGCCGCTCCTCCAGCCGTCGGCGCACCTCGGCCAGCTCGGCTTCGTAGTCCCCCCCCACGCTCACGGGGTGCAGGCCGATCATGGCCAGGCAGCGCTCGGGATGGGC
Source organism: Lewinella sp. IMCC34183 (assembly GCF_003390915.1). Lineage (GTDB taxonomy): Bacteria > Bacteroidota > Bacteroidia > Chitinophagales > Saprospiraceae > Neolewinella. The sequence goes on from NZ_QMEM01000003.1 coordinate 364,025, forward strand.
GGCCTCCAGCGCTACCATCTGCTCGTGGGTACTCCGGTCGATGGCGGGCAAGAGAGCCAGCCCTACCCCACTGTCCCAGGCCCGCTGCAGTACGGCTTCCCGGTCTGCGGAGAATTTGTCGCTATAGAGGTGGGTGTGGGTATCGATCAACATTTGGTGGGGTAGATGCCGGGGGGCTTGGTTCTGGTGCATACCTTCGCCGCCATGGCGAAACGAAAATTCTACGTGGTCTGGATGGGGCACGCGCCCGGGGTCTATACCGAGTGGGACAAGGCCAAACAGCAGATCCAGGGCTACAAAGGTGCAAAGTATAAATCATTCCCCGATCGCGCGCAGGCCGAGGCCGCCTTTACCAAAGGAGCCGCCAGCTACCTGAACCAGGCCCTGTCCTCCGCTTCCCGGTCCGCTTCGCACCCGCGTTCCCGCACGAAAAACACGGTGCCCACGACCTCCAGTATCCTGAGCCAGAGCATCAGCGTTGACGCCGCCTGCTCCGGTAATCCCGGCCGGATGGAGTACCAGGGCGTTACCACCGCGGGCAAGAAGCGCCTGTTTCACCGCGCCTTCCCCCTCGGCACCAATAACATCGGGGAATTTCTGGCTCTGGTGCACGCCCTCGCCTTCCTGCAAAAACAGGAGCAACCCGACCTCCCCATCTACACCGACTCCAAGATCGCCATGGGCTGGATCCGCAAGGGCAAGTGCAAGACCACCCTGCCCCGTAGCAAGAAAACGGAAGAGCTGTACGACTTCATCGACCGGGCGGAAGCGTGGCTGAAGGAGAATACCATCACCAATCCGGTGTACAAGTGGAAAACGGAGGCCTGGGGGGAGATTCCGGCAGACTTTGGTAGGAAGTAGAGAGGGGCTCCCTGCGGTCGCGGGTTAGAGTTTCGCTGTCGCTCAACGGTAGAGGCTCCCTGCGATCGCTTAGAGCTCGCCATTGCTCACGGTAGAGGCGAAGCCGAGTCTCTAAACCCGAACAAACTTCATCCGGTACTTCTGCTCGATGTCCCCGTTGCGGATCTTGGTGAGCTTGCGCTTGAGTAACCGCTTCTTCAGGGGACTGAGCATTTCGGTGAAGAGGATGCCCTCGATGTGGTCGTACTCGTGCTGGATCACGCGGGCGTTCATACCCGTGAAGGTGGTAGTATACTCGTTGAACTCCTCGTCCTGGTAGGTGATGGTGATCTCTTCGGGGCGGTCCACGTCGCCGGTGATATCGGGGATGCTGAGGCAGCCTTCCGAATAGCTGCAATCGGCACCGGCTTCCTCGATGATCTCGGCGTTGATGAATACCTGCTTGATGCCCTTACCTTCCTCTCCCTCGGGATACATGGGCCCGCTGTTGATGATAAAGAGGCGGATGCTCTTGCCGATCTGTGGCGCGGCCAGCCCCACTCCGTTGGCTTCTTCCATCGTTTCCCACATGTCGCTGATGAGCTGCTGCAGTTCCGGATAATCCTTGTCGATCGGCCGGGCAATCTTTTTCAGAACCGGTTGTCCGTAGGCGTAAATCGGTAATATCATGACGTAATTTCTGGGGCGTAAAGGGCAAAGGGGATCAAAGATAAAGCGCCGCTAGCGGCCTTCCAGGAAATCCTGGAGGATAAGTGCCGCCGCGACCCGGTCCACGCGGGTCTTGTCGCGGCGGTCCTTTTTCTTCGTGCCCATCGCCAGCAAACTGCGGCGGGCACGGTGACTACTGTCGAATTCATCCTGGCGATGCAGCCGGATGTCCGGGTACTGCCGCGCGAACTTGCGCTCGAAGCCGAGGATCTCGGCCTGAATGGGGTTGGCCCTGCCTTCGTGGTCGGTGGATTCACCCATCACCAGGTCGGTCACCTCCTCCCGCGCCAGGTAGCTGGCCAGCCAGTCGAATAGTTGGTGGGTGGGTACGGTTTCCAGGGCCTGCGCGATCAGCTGCATTGGGTCAGTGACGGCAAGGCCGCACTTCTTACGTCCGTAATCGATGGCCAGTATCCGCCCCACGATCAAGTAGTTTCGACTTCGAGCTGTTCGTTTGCGACGGTTTCGTCTTCGTGACTGAACCGGGCCACCGTCCGCTTGAAGCCGCGCCGCGAACGGTACAGCAACCACAGCATCACCGGCACCACCACCAGCGTAAGGAAGGTAGCGAAGACCAGGCCGTAGATAACGGTCCAGGCCATCGGCCCCCAGATCGCGGTGTTGTCGCCGCCGATGAAGTACTGCCCGTCCCAGGTAGCGATGAAGCTGAAGAAATCGAAGTTGAATCCGATCGCCAGCGGAATCAGGCCGAGTACCGTCGTAATGGCGGTAAGCAGTACCGGCCGCAGACGGGTGGCCCCGCCCTCCACGATGGCGTCGCGGATGTCCGTCATCTCCAGATCGGAGATCTTGTCCAGCCCCTGCTCCTCCACCTTCTCCCGCATCAGCAGGGTCGTGTAGTCGATGAGGACGATGGCGTTATTCACGACTACCCCTGCGAGCGAGATGATACCTACCCCGGTGAAGACCACCGAGAAAGTACCCCCGAAGAAGAAGTAGCCCAGCAGTACGCCGATCGTCGACAGGATGACCGAAGTCAGGATGATAAAGGGCGAGCTGATGCTGTTAAACTGCGCCACGATGATGATGAAGATCAGAAACAGGGCAAAGACGAATGCCCCCAGCAGGAAGCCCACGTCTTCCTGCTGCTGTTGCTGTTCGCCGGTGAACTCGTAGTTGAATCCCTGAGGCAGGTCGTAGTTCTGCAGCGCGGCGTCGATCTCGGGGATGATGTCGTTGGCCACGTAGCCGTCCAGCAGGTTGGAGCTGATGGTGATCACGCGATCCAGGTCCTTGCGCTTGATGGCGCTGTAGGTGGTGCTGTACTGCACGCTGGCGACCGTGCTGATGGGCACCTGGGTGATGCGCCCGCTGGCCGGGTCGCGGAAGGTGATCCGCTGGTCGAGCAGGTTTTCCACGCGGTTGCGGTCGGTCTCGTCGAGGCGCAGAAAGATGGGGTACTCGTCCTCGCCCAGCTTGTAGGTGCTGATCTCCTTGCCGTACACCGAGGTGCGTAGGGCGGAGGCGATCTGTCCGGTGGATAAGCCGTAGCGGCGGGCGGCCTCGCGGTTGATCTGCACCAGCAGCTCGGGCTTGCCGAGCTTGACGTCGGCGGTGAGCTCCTCGATGCCGGGGATGCCTTGGCGGTTGATGTAGTTGATGACGTCGTCGCCGAGGGTAACCAGCTTATTGACGTCGTTGCCGGAGATCTCCAGGTTGATGGGCTTGCCGGTGGCCGGCCCGCTGGCGTTCTGGTCCACGCTTACCTTCACCCCGGGCAGGCCCCGGACGGTCTTGCGGATCTCCTCCATGATGGCGGTGGTACTCACGCCGTTCCGCTCGCGGAAGGGGACGAAGCTCACGGTGATCCGCGCCTTGTTGGGCGTCACGCCGGGCTCGGGCGGCCGGTTGGGGTCGGAGGTGTTTTCACCGACCTGCGTCAGTACGGCCTCTACTACGTCGTCGTAGGGCTCCAGCATGGTAAGGATGCGCTGCTCCAGGGTCTTGGCCACCTCGTCGGTGGCGGCGATGTCGGAGCCGATCGGCAGTTCCACGAAGGCGTTTACGTAGAGCGGCTCGGCGGTCGGAAAGAATTCGAGCTGCGGCGGCTTGATGGCGGTGAGGACCAGCGCGAGCACCAGCAATCCGAAGGTGCCGGCCAGCATCGCCACGCTGTGGCGCAGGGAATACCCGATGAAGCGGTTGTACTTATGCTCCAGCCAGGGTAGGAAGCGGTCCTGGAAGACAAAGGACGCCGGCCGCAGCAGGAAGAAGTACACCAGGGTAACGATGGTGGCGATCACCATCAGGTTGAAGAGCCAGGTGGCTCCGAGCAGCAGGCCGATGACTCCGACGACCATCAGTCCGCCCGCGGTGAACAGCGTATTCCGGGTGCGACGGCGGCGGCCCCGCTGCGTCTCCGCCCGCTTGTCCACCTTCATCAGGCGGCTGGCGAGTACGGGGTTGATGACCAGGGCGACGATGAGCGAACTGGTCAGGACCAGGATCAGCGTGATGGGAAAGAACTTCATGAACTCGCCCACGATGCCCGGCCACACGGCCAGCGGCAGGAAGGCCGCCAGGGTGGTCGCCGTGGAGGCGATAATGGGCCAGGCCACCTCGCCGGCGCCGAACTTGGCGGCGCGGTCCGATACCTCCCCGAGCTGCATGTACCGGTAGATGTTCTCGACGATCACGATACCGTTGTCGACCAGCAGGCCCAGGGCCAGAATGAGGGCGAACAGTACCACAATGTTGAGGGTCACGCCGGTCAGCCAGATCCACAGGATACCCATCAGCATCGAGAGCGGGATGGCGATGCCGACGAAGAGGGCGTTGCGTAGCCCCAGGAAGAAGAGCAACACCACGACGACCAGGATCACCCCGGAGATGATGCTGTTCTCCAGGTTGTCGACCTCGGCGCGCGTCCGGGTCGACGTGTTGTTGAAGTAGGTGATGTCGATGTCGGCGGGCAGCCGCGTCTTCAGGTCCGCTACCTGCTCATCGACGAGTTCGGAGGTGGAAAGCAGGTTTTCCCCGGACTTCTTGATCACGTCTAGGCTGATAACCGGCAGGCCATTGGCCCGGGCGATACTGGTGGGGTCCTCGTAGCCGAAGCTTACGTCGGCCACGTCGCGCAGGTACACCAGCCGCTGGTTGTCGCGCTTGATGATGGTGTTGGACAGCTCCTCGGCGTCCTCGAACTCCCCGACGACGCGGATGGCCCGGCGCACGCCGTTGTTGACGATCTCGCCGCCCGACAGGGTCAGGTTCTCGGCGGAGATGGCGTTCTCGATATCCTGGAAGCTGATCTGGAGGCTCTCCATCCGGCGGGCGTTCACGGCGATCTCGATCTCCCGCTCCTGTACGCCCTTTAGGTTCACGGCGCTTACGCCGTCGACCTCCTCGATCTCGTCCTGCATCAGCTCCGCGTAGCGGCGCAGCTCCTCCGGGGGAAAATTACCGCTGACGTTGATGGTCACGATCGGCAGCTTGGAGAGGTTGATCTCCTGCACCACGGGGTCGGTGTCCAGGTCGGTCGGCAGTTCCGTTTTGGCGATGTCGATAGCGTCCTTGACGCGGCGGGTGGCATCGTCGACGTCTTCGTCCGAGTTGAACTCCACGGTGATCACCGAGAAATCCTGGATGCTGGTCGAGAGGATGGTCTTTACCCCGTCCACGCCCTGCAGCTCCTTCTCCAGGGGGCGGGTGATCAGCGATTCGATATCGGCCGCCGAGTTACCGAAGTAGGGGGTGTTGACGAAGACCTGCGGCAGGTCCACCTCGGGGAACTGTTCCTTCGGCACCTGCTCGTAGGCGAACAGTCCGAAGATCAGGATCATAATGGCCAGCAGGAATACGCTGGTGCTGTTGTCGACGGCCAGGTTGGTCAGGCCGAAGGTTCTTTTCTGCTGCTTAGCCATTGGTGCTCAGTTTAGCGTCGGTGGGCTGGATGGGCGACTGGGTAAGCGCGATGGGCTGTCCGTCGGTCAGGCCCCGGGTGCCGTTGGTGATCACCCGCGCACCGATGTTGAGTCCCCCCGTGATCACGGCCCGGTTGTTAAAGCTCTTCCCGGTCTGGACGTAGGTCTTGCGGGCGATCAGCTCCCCCTCCTCTTCCGTGGCAACGAAGACGTAGCGCTGCCCGTCGACGTCCTGCTGGATGTAGTCCTGGCTCACCACGATCAGGTCCTCGGCCTGGAAGTCCTGCACCTCCACCTGCGCCAGCAGGTTGGCCTTGAGGTCGTTGATGTACTGCCGCGGCACCTTGACCTCCACCTCGAAGGTGCGGTTGGCGGGGTCGACGGTCCGGCCGATGCGGGTAACGGGGGCGCGGAACTCCACGTTGGCGGCCGGTACGCGCACCAGCACGTTCTGACCGTTGCTGACCTTGCTCAGCAGGGCCTCGGGGGCGTCGGCCACTACCTGCAGGTCGTTGGTACTGATGATCGACAGGATGGGCGCGCCGGGGGAGGCGCTCTCGCCGGTGCGCAGCATCACCTGGTCGACGGTGCCCGTCAGCGGCGCGTACACGTTGGCCTTGTTGGCCTGGATGTCGATGGCCTTCAGTTGCTGCTGGATGCGCTCGTAGTTGTTCTTGGCCTCGAGGTACTGGATCTCGGAGCCGATGTTCTGGTCCCAGAGTTTCTTCTGCCGCTGGTAGACGGTTTCGGCGAGGCCGGCGGCGGTCTCCAGCTCGGCGCGCTGGGTTTCGGTGCCCTCCACGTCGAGCACGGCGACCAGCTGCCCCCGGCGGATGGGCTCTCCCTCCTCGAAGTTCATGCGCAGGATGCGGCCGGGGATCTCCGGGGTGGCCATGGCGGTTTCGGCGGCGCGCACCGTAGCCTGCACCTCGGCGAAGTTGGTGAAGCTGGTGGTGTCGATCGTCTCGTAGGAGACCAGCGTACTGTTGGGGGCGAAATCGGGATCAACCTCGGCGAGGCGGGCCTCGAGTTCCTCGACATCCTGGGTGAGCTCACGCAGCTCGGCGCGGCGTTCGCGGAGCACGTCCTGGATCTCCTGGGAGGTCTGCGGGGTGTCGTCTTCCTGGGCGCCGCCGCAGGTGCAAAGAATTACCGCTAGGCAAAGGAGCGTGGTTACGCGCATCATGGGGGTGGGGAGTTGAGTTTTCATCGGCCGAGTGCTATATAAAGGTCTTCTTTGGCGACCAGGGTGTCGTACAGGGCATTGAGGTAGTTGGCCTGGGCTTCGTAAAGCTGTTGCTCGGCCTGGACGACCTCGATGCTGCTGCCTACCCCTTCGCGGTACTTGATCTGGGTGGTTTCGTAAATGCGCTGCGCCAGCTCGCGGTTGTCGCGGGTGGTCTGCAGGCGCTCGCGGGCGGTGTTGAAGGTACCCCGGGCGTTACGCACTTCCAGGGCGATACCGCGCACGAGGTCGTCGCGCTGGTTGACTACCTTTTCCTTATCCAGGCGGGCCCGCTGCAGGCGGGAGCTGCGTCCACCACCGTCGTAGATGGGGATGAAGGCCGATACGCCGACCAGTACGGTCGGGGCCCAGAAGCCATCCGAGAAGTTGTCGCCCTGGTACTGGTACTGGGCCGCGGCGCTGGCGTCGAGGGTGGGCAGGTAAGCCGCCTTCTGCAGTTCAATGTTCAGGTCCTGCAGGACGAGCGACTCGTCGAGCAGCCGGACTTCGGACCGCTGCTGGTAGGGTATGTCGCCGGTGAGGGCCGCGGCTTCCACTTCCAGCTCAAGTTCCTCCAGGTCCTGGGCCACCAGCAGTTCTTGGTCGTCGGGGAAGTTGAGGGTATACTTGAGCGCACGCAGGGCGTTGTCGCGCTGCTGCACGAGGTCGGCCCGGTTGCTCTGCAGGTTATTCAGGCTGAGGCGCAGGCGGTCGACATCGAGCTGCTCGACGAAGCCGGCCTCGTACTGGGCGGTGGTTTCCCGCAGCAGCTTCTGGACGTTAAGGATGTTGCTGTCCAGGATCTCCAGGTTGGTGGAGAGCAGCAGCACGGGAAAGTAGCTCTGGGTAACCTGGTTGCGTACCTGCCGCTCGGCGTCCTCTAGCTGGAGGTTGAAGTAGTCGCGGCTGGCGCGGGCAGCGCGCAGGCCCACGAAGAAGGAGCCGTCGAAGATCATGCTACCCAGGCTGATACCCCCGACGAAGTTATTCTTCCGCTGAAACGCGATGCCGTCGGGCGCGGGGGCGTTGGGATCGGGGTTCAGGGCGGCAAAGGCCTCGGGCAGGGGAAGCACCGGCACCTTGAGGTAGCGGGTGTAGTCTACCGTGGCGTTGATCTGCGGCAGGCCGGTGCTCAGGCGCTCGCGCACGTTCTGCTCGGCGTCGAGGATATCGACGCGGGCGTTGCGGATCGTGTTGCTGTTGAGCAGCGCGTAGTTGACGGCGTCGCTGAGCGAATACGCGGAGCCGCCCGCGCCCTCCTGCGCGTGCAGGCTGCCGGCCAGCAGCAGGGTGATAAGGACGAATAACTGTTTCATAGGTAACGTGAGGTTAGCATAGCTCGAATCTGTCGAGGTGGGCGCGGAGCCGGTCCCGGCCGGCCTGGTTGGCAATTCCGTTGAAGTGGTAAGTGTTGTGCTGCATGAGAATCTCCGAGAGGGGCCGTTCCCGGGCGGGGAAGATGCCGCGGTCCACCACCAGCATGGTCATGCCCACGTATAGGTTGGCCACGACGACGGGGTCGATCTCCGGCCGGTACACCCCCTCCCGGATGCCGCGCTCGAGGTTGCGCTGAAGACTCGCCATGAATTCCTGCTGGTGGGCCGCTACCCGGCCACGGAACAGCTCGGGATAGTACTTGCGCAAGTCGTGCAGGGTGGTCGGCGATACCTGCCGCATCTGGTGGATGAAGTGACGGCTGTTGAGCAGCATCTCCTCGATGGCGTCCGAAGCCTGCCGCTGGTGCTCCTGGAGAATCAGCCGGTCCTCGTCCACGATCAACTGCAGCACCAGGTCGATCAGTTCCTCCTTGTTCTGCACCGTCTGGTAGAGCGTCTTTTTGGAGATGCCCAGCTCCCGGGCGATGTCGTCCATACTGACGCTGCGCAGGCCGATCCGCATAAACAGGTCGCGGGCCGCCAGGATCAACTCCTTATTATTATGGATGAGGGTCGTATTCACGGTGCAAAGAACGGGGGAAACTTTGACTACCGCTAAAGTTTCTTCCGTTTCACTCGCTCGTCAACGGCTGCCATTTTGGTGCTCACGGGAGGTCTTGAAAGGACATTGCACCCCGCGCCCCGCCGCCCGAAGAAAGAAGGGGGCCCGTATCTTGTGGCGGATGAAGATTTCGCAGTCGAACGAAAAGATTTTTGGCGCCGCCCCCGGCCTGAACCACGATATGGGCCTGGGCGACAAGGTGGCCCGACAGCCGGGGACCCGCCTGATCAGGACCGACGGAACGTTCAACGTCCTGCGCCGCGGACTGTCCCAGTTTGCCCCCTACCAAAATATGGTGGAGACGACGTGGTTGCGGTTCGTTGCCACGACGGTCGGCCTGTACCTCGCGTGCAACATGATCTTTGCGCTGGGTTTCTACCTGCTCGGACCGCGGGCGCTAGCCGGGGTACCGGAGACCGTAACGGCGCTGGACCGCTACCTTCAGTGCCTGTACTTCAGCATGCAGACCTTCACCACGGTCGGCTACGGCACGCTGGCGCCTGCCAGTATGCAGGCCAATGCCCTGGCGGCCGTACTGGCGCTCTTCGGCTGGATGGCGCTGGCGCTGGTCACGGGCCTGTTCTTCGCCCGCTTCTCCCGCCCCGCCCAGCTGATCCTGTTTTCGGAACGGGCTATCATCGCCCCGTACCGGGACGGCATGAGTCTCCAATTCCGGATTGCCAACCGGCGCGACAGCAACCTGATCAATCTGCGCGCCAACCTGAACCTGACCTGGCTGGACGACCGGGACGGCGAGTTACGGCGGCGTTTCTCCACCCTCGACCTGGAGCGGAGTTCCGTTTCCCTGTTCCCCCTCAACTGGACGGTAGTGCATCCGCTCTCTACGGAAAGCCCGCTGAAGGAATGGGGGCCCTCCGACCTGCGGGAAAAGAGCGTCGAGCTGCTGGTGACCATCGAGGGCTACGACCGCACGTACGCCCAGCAGATCTTCGTCAATAAAAGCTACACCGCCGAGGAGCTCGAATGGAACGTCCGCTTCCTGCCGATGTACCTCGAGCAGGAGGCCACCACCGAGCTGTTCCTAGACCGCATCAGCGCCACCTCACCCGCCGGTGAGGAGGGAAAGGCCGTAGTCGATCATCCGGTCGACGGTAGCGGCGGGCGTGGTACTAAAGGTACCGAGGGCGCGGTTGGCGAGCAGGGCTGAAATCGAAGCGGAACGGTGTCCGAGCGCGCCGGCCAGGGCGTACAGGCCGGCGGTCTCCATCTCTACATTGGTGATACAGAGATTGCCGCTCCGAAAACCCCGCAGCGCCCCCAGCACTTCCGACGTCAGCGCGGTGGGCAGTCGCAGGCGGCGGCCCTGGGGGGCGTAAAAGCCGGCGGCGGTGAGGGTGATGCCCCCGGGAAGAAGGTCCGGATCGGGCTGGGCGAGTACGTCGGGCAGCCGGGGCCGCACCATACGGGGCGCGACCGGCAGCGGCCAGCCGGCCCCCATCATGTGGTCGGTCAGTTCATGTTCCAGCGCGGCATCATGCTGCACGGTCGGATAGAAGGGCAGCAGGCCGTCGAGGGAGAGGGCCGCCCGGGAAAGGATGAAAGAGTCGAGGGGCACGTCAGGCTGGAACGCCCCGCTGGTACCGAGCCGGAGGAAGGTCAGTTCTCTCAGGTCGGAACGCACCTCACGCCGGGCAAAATCGAGATTGAAGAGGGCATCGAGTTCGTTGACCACGATATCCACGTTGTCGGTGCCGATGCCGGTGGAGACGACGGACAGCCGTTGTCCGTTGAGTTCTCCGGTATGGGTGACGAATTCGCGGGCTTCCACGCGCAGTTCCACCCGGTCGAACCGGCGGCTCACCTCCCCTACCCGCTCGGGATCACCGACGGTAATGATGGTTTCGGCCACCTGCCGGGGCAGGAGGTGGAGGTGGTAAACGGACCCGTCGGGGCGGAGGATGAGTTCGGAGGGGGCGATCACGCGTCCTGCCGCAGGCCAGCGATCTCTTCCTTCAGGGCGTCTTCCTGAATTTCGGAGCGCCAGTAGTGGGAGACGGCCTGGCCGTTCTGCACCACGATCGCCTGGGGACTGGCGTGCTTGACGTCGAGCCGCTCGGCGATGGCTTCGGAGAGCTCTTTCTTGTACTGGACGACGATTCCGTAAATCTCCAGGTCGTGCTTGGCGTTGGCGATCTGCTCCTGGGCGCGGGCGCTGAAGGGGCAGTTATTGCTGTGCTTAAAGATGACGATGGGTTGCTCGCGGCTGGCGGCGAGGGCGGCGTCGAGGTCTTCGGTGGTACTCAGGGTATGAAACATACGAAGGAAACGCAGTGGGTGGTGCCGGGTTCGGGGCGCGCCGCCGACTTTGGTGCGCGGGCGCAGGTGCGGTGGACGTCCTTGTCCGGGGCTGACTACCTTTGCGCGCATGAAGACCCCCCGCCGATTTCAACGCTCCCAGGCCCGCAACTCCGGCCAGCCCCCGGGACTGGACCGCCCCGCCGCGGACGTGATCGGCATGCGCCTCAATAAGTACATCGCCCACGCCGGCGTAGCCAGCCGACGCACGGCCGGCGACATGGTGAAGGCCGGTAAGGTGAAGGTCAACGGCATGGTCCTGGACAACCCCGCCTACCAGATCCAGGAGGGCGATACCGTGGAGTACGCCGGGGAGATCGTTGCCCCTTCGGAGCGCTTCTTCTACCTGCTGCTCAATAAGCCACGGAACGTGATCACTACGACCAGCGACGAGCACGACCGCACCACCGTGATGGACCTCCTGGACGAGCCGGCGCTGAAGGGGCTGCGCCTCTTCCCCGTGGGGCGCCTGGACCGCGACACGACCGGCCTACTGCTGATCACCAACGACGGCGACGTCACGACGCGGCTCACCCACCCCCGCTTCGAAACCGCCAAGATCTACGCGGCCACCCTCGACAAGCCCGTCTCCGAGGAGGACATAGCCCGGCTCGCCGCGGGGTTCGAGCTGGAGGACGGCCCGTTCAAGGCCGACTGGGCCCGGTACGCGAAGGAGGGCGATCCTCTGACCGTGACGCTGCAGATCCACAGCGGCCGCAACCGGATCGTGCGCCGGGCCTTCGAGCACCTGGGCTACGTGGTCGATAAACTCGACCGGACCTACCTCGCCGGGCTGACCAAGAAAAACCTGCCGCGCGGTTTTTACCGCTACCTGCTGGAGGACGAGATCCGGCGGCTGAAGCATTTTCAGTAGAGGTTTCGCCAGAAGAGGGCTACGCCGGTAGAGGGTTCGCCGGTAGAAACAATGAAGTATAATTTCCAATACCGCGAGCCTCTACCACGAGCAGAGCGCGCCACTACCCCACTTCTTCCCGGTACATATGTACGTCCCGCTGGGGGAAGGGGATGGTGATCCCCTCACGGTCGAACGCCTTTTTGACGTGCTCGTTGAGGTGGATGAGTGCGGGCCAGTAATTGGCGTTCTCGGTCCAGGCGCGGAGCGCCAGGTCGACGCTGCTGTCGTTGAGGGTGCGGACGAAAATATTGATGCCCCGGTCGAGCAGAATGTTGGGAGTATTCTCGGCCACCGTGGTCATTACGGCGCGGGCCTGGTCGATATCGTCGCCGTAGCCGATGCTGAAGGTGAGGTCGAGCTGGCGGAACCCTTGGGCGGTGTAGTTTTCGATGGCCTCGCCCATCACCTTTCCGTTCGGGATGATGATGAGGCGGTTGTCGACGGCCTGCAGGACAGTGTGGTAAACGGTGATCTCCTTGACCGTGGCGACGAACTTGCCCGTACCGATCAGGTCACCGACCTTGAACGGGCGGAAGGTCAGCAGGAGAATGCCGCTGGCGAAGTGACCGAGATTACCCTGCAGAGCCAGACCCACCGCCAGGGAAAAGGCCGACAGGATGGCGATGAAGGACGTGGTTTCCACCCCGAACATGCCGACGATGGATAGTATCAGGAGGACCTTGAGGCCGATGCTGAGGAAGCTGGTCAGAAAGCCGGAGACGCTGACGTCCATATTCCGCTTCGCCATCAGCTTGGCCGCCTGGCGCACCAGCCAGTTGATCAGCCAGATACCGATGACCAGAATAAAAAAGGCGGCCACGACACGTACGCCGATGGCGAGCAGCACGGGCTGATAGCTGGTCCAGAGTTCGTTAAAATCCATACGTTGATTACTTGAGGGGCCGAAGATAACGTAGGCGCACCCGGCCGACCAACCAACGCCCCCCGCGCGCGCCACGGCCCCCTGTACCCGAGGACCCGCAGGAAATTGCGTACTTTTACCACAAATAGTTTGCGCTTGGCCTTCCCGGAAAAAAAAGTAGTGTATACCGCCGAGCAGGCGCTGGAGGCGCTGCAGCACTACTGTGCCTACCAGGACCGCTGCCACAAGGAGGCCCGCGAGAAACTGCACGAGCTGGGGTACTACGGCGATCCGGCGGAGGAGGTGATCGCCGACCTGATCCGGGATAAGTACTTGGACGAGGAGCGCTTCGCCCGCTCCTACGCCCGGGGCAAGTTCAAGATGAAGCGGTGGGGGCGGTACCGGATCCGTGCCGAGCTGCGGCAACGGCAAATCAGCGCTTACTGTATCAAGAAAGCCATGACCGAGATCGACGAGGGCGAGTACTACGACACTTTGCTGCGCGAGCTCGAGCGCCGCAACGCCGCCGAAAAGCCGGGGCAGCATCCCTACCTGCGGCGGCGGAAGCTGGCCGAATACCTGGTGAAGCGGGGCTTTGAGTCGGGGTTGGTGTGGCAGGCCATCAACGACTTGGAGCTTTAGCCGACAAATACCGGGGGGACCACCCGTCAAAACCCCGCGCGTACTCATCTGTTCCTAGAGCAGAAGTACAGATCCATGAGCAAACGCTTTTCCCTTAGTTTATCCCTGTTGGCCGCTGCGCTGTTGTGGCTGTCCGGCTGCACGCAGGACATGCAGGACAAGCTGCAACCCACGCCGTCCGCCTTCGGTCAGATCAACAGCCTGGTGGTCATCGCCGACAGCAGTACCTGGCAGGCCGGCGCCGGTGATTCCGTTGCCTACTTCTTCGAAGCCCCCTACATCCTGCTGCCGCAACCCGAGCCCATCTTCGACGTACGCTTTATCGAACCCGAGCGCGTCGTGGCCGAGCCGGCCTGGGGGCAACTGCGCAACTACGTGGTACTCGCCAACCTGTCCGATACCGAAAGCCCCACCACGCAGATGGTACTCGGCGACCTGACCGACGCGAAGATCCAGCAGATCCGTACCGAGGGTTTCGGTACCGCGGTCGCCAAGAACAAGTGGGCCACCGGCCAGCAACTTATCTACGTCGTAGGCAAGGACCAGAACGAACTGCTGACGGGCCTCAGCCAGGTGTACCCCGGTATCGTAAAACGCCTGCAGGAGGGTGAGGACGAGCGCCTGCGTGTCACCACTTATTTCCAGGGTACCAACCGCCGCCTGGGCGATACTATTCGTCAACTGGTCGGCGCATCGATCGACGTGCCCGGCGGCTACGTACGCGTACCCCTGGAATCGGACGACGTGGTCTGGCTCCGCAAGGAAGTGCAGGGTGCCAGCCTGAACATCATGCTGACCAAGGCGCCCTACGACAACCAGGCGCAGCTCTCGAAGGAGGGACTGAAGGAGATCCGCGACCGTATCGGCCGGGAATACGTGAGCTCGACGACCGACAATACCTACATGAAGATCAACGATACGGACCTTCCCCTCTTTGCCGAGACCACCCAGCTCAACGGGGCCTTCGCCATCGAGGGCCGCGGGATCTGGGAGATCGAGAACGACTTCCTGGCCGGCCCCTTCGTCTCCTACCTGATGAACGACACCACCAACAACGAGCTCGTGCTGGTCGACGGCTTCGTTTACGCCCCCGGCCGGAAGAAACGGGACCTGATGGAGGAAGTGGTGCAGGTAATCCGGACCGCCGAAATCAACTAGACGGCATGCCCGACCAGGAATCCCTGCGCTACCCCATCGGCCGGTTTACCCTGCCGGAGCCCGGCGACGAGTCCGCGCGCCTCGCGTACATCAAGCGGATCGGTAGTCTGCCGGAACGGCTGCAACTCCTCGCCCGGCAGTTGCACGACCGGGAGCTGCTCGATACCCCCTACCGCCCCGGCGGCTGGACGGCCCAGCAGGTCATCCACCACCTGGCCGACAGCCACCTGCACGCCTACCGCCGCCACAAGGTGACGCTGGTGGAGGACCACCCCACCCTGGTACCGTACGACGAAGAAGCCTGGGCGCGGCTACCCGACGTGACCGCCGTGCCCGCACAGGCCAGCCTGGATATACTGCGCGGCCTGCACCTGCGCTGGGCCGTGGTGCTGACCCAGTGTACCCCCGAGCAGTGGCTGCGGACGGCCTATCACCCCGGCAGCAATACGACGTATCACCTGGAAACCCTGGCGGCTACCTACGCCTGGCACGGCGATCACCACCTGGCGCATTTGCAAGTAATCTTACAAAGCGCGTAGAAACCCTCCCGAACATCGAAATGGGAAAGGCGTTGGAAGGGCAACACCTACTTGAGAATATTTTCCCCAATTTCCCCCTTTAAACCATTTCATTTTATGTTCAATTTCCCCTTCAGCAAGCTGAGCTTGCTCCTTCTTGCCGTTACCGGCCTTTCCCTAACCTCCTGTGGTGACGACGATGACATCCTCGGTATCGATACCGACGACGACGGTACGCTCTTCATGTCCTCGAATACCTCCGGTGCCCTGAGCATCCTCGATGTTGACGACGAGAACGGTACCATCATGTCCTTCCCGACGGAAGGTACCGATGCCGATGGCATTTACTACGACGGCGAGCTAAACAACATCTTCCAGGTAGATCGCGCGGGTGACAACAGCCGCATCGTCGAGTACGACAACGTCTTCGAAGCACTGGACGACGCCAATGACCTCGACGTAGAGCGCGTGAGCCCCTCCACCTTTGATAATGGCCGCGGACTTGCCGAATTGAATGACCAATTCGTAGTTGCCAACGACGGAGACGACATGAATTACTTCGCCACCTTCCGGCTGATGGACGACTCCATTGACAGCACCGCTACCTACATGGTGAACTTCAATGTATGGGGTATCCAGTTCGTCGGTAGCTCGCTCTATGCCGTGGTTGACAACAGCGATTCGGTAGCCGTATTCGATAATTTCCTTTCGAACACCCCCGGCGACACCCTGGAACCGACCCGCTACATTCAGATCGAAAACGTCACCCGTACCCACGGTCTGCAGTACAACGCCGAAGATGACATCATGCTGCTGACCGACATCGGCGATGCCAACTCGGACAGCGACGGTGCCATCGTCGTCATCGAGAGTTTCAGTGCCCTGGGCACCGCCACCACCGTACCCGCCAACCGCTATGCCCGCATCACCGGTGACGCGACCATGCTTGGCAACCCGGTTGATGTAGAATACGACGCCGAAAACAATATGATCTACGTAGCGGAACGTGCTAACGGAGGCGGTCGGCTGCTTTCGTTCGGTGCGGATGCTACCGGTAACGCTACCCCCGTCATGATGGGTATGGTAGACGGCATCAGCTCGCTTTACTTCTACCGCGACTAACCACACGTGTCCGAACATAACGTTCAGACCCTGCGACGCCCGTCCTCGTACCGAGGGCGGGCGTTTTTTGTGTCGGCAAGGGCTTGTCGTATCTTCCGTGGATGTTTGGCCGACTGGTACCCACTGATGACCTCGAATCCCTGCAGCGGGACAGCTGGCAGCTGGAGCTGCTCATCACCGGATTCGCCCTCGCCGGAATGGTGTCCGGATTGGAGGAATACAACAGCTGGTCGTCGCACACCCTCCGAAGCCTGGAGGGTGGCGACGTAGCGTCCGAGATCGCCAGGGGACTGCTCGTCTTCGCGAATTTCGCTTACCTCATCACCCTGGTCAACTTCTTTGCGCACGTGGTCATCCGCTGCCTGTGGATCGGAGCGATCGGCTCCCGGTCGGTCATGGGCAATACCGTAATGGTCCGCCGTCGCCTCGCCCCGAAGTTCGCCCGCTTCCTGCAGCGGCGCAGCGGCAACTTCGACGCCTATATCCGGCGGCTCGACGACGGGGCGAGCCTGGTGTTTGCCTTTACCTTCCTGCTGATCATCGTCGCCGTCAGCTTTCTCAGTTTCACCCTCGTACTGGTCGGCGCGGCCACCGGCCTGTTGCGCTTCATCAACCATCCGGCCTGGGCGGTTTCGGTCAGTATCGGCATGGCCGTATATTGCCTGGCGGCCCTCGTGTACGTAGCGGACTTTCTTACCGGCGGCTACCTCAAGCGCTTCCGGTGGCTGTCGTGGGGGTATTACCCCTTCTACCGCCTGCTGGGCTGGATCACCCTGGCCCGTCTGTACCGCCCCCTTTATTACAACCTCCTCAACCGGCGGGGCGGGCGGTGGCTTGTTGCCCTGCTTATTCCCTACCTAGCCCTGAGCCTGGGATTGCTTTCCCTGGAAATCGTACCCAACGGCTACGTAGCGACCGCGTACCTGAAAAACGCCAGCCCTACGGGTCTGAACCCTCCGCGAGGAATACTACCAGGATGGCGGTTCCGACCGCAGCGGCACCGGCAGCATCGTACTGCCGGCCCATATCGTCCGCACCTCCCCCCTGACGATCCGCCTGCCGCTGTTGTCGGATTACGAATCTTTTACCGCCTACCGTTGCCCCAACCTGCCGCTGCAGTACGATAATACCCTCGTCGTCTTCAACCGGGGCGAATCCGGCACCTACCGTGACGGGGCGTGGAACGAAGAGTTCCATACGGAACTGACGCGCGAGGCACTGGGCTGCCTGACCAGCGCCCTGGAGGTATCGCTGGACGGCCGGCCCATCGGGCTGGACGACGTACTGCTGCGGCGGGCACCGTCCGGCCCCGGGGCCGAGGTAGTGAAGTTTTTACCCATCGATACGCTTTCCCCCGGCCTGCACCAGGTGCGGCTGCGGCAGCTGGAAGCACCGCGCCGGAAAAACCCGACGGATACCCTGCGTGCGGAAATTACCGTGCCCTTCTACTACGCACCGAACCGCTAGAGCGCGCCGGCAATGCGGTCGCCGAAGGCGCGGGTGCCCAGCGCTTCCCGGGGGCGCAGGTCTTCGGTACCCGCCCCGGAGGCCAGCGTCCGGTTGACCGCCGCGCGAACGGCCGTGGCCTCTTCGCGGAGTTCGAGGTGATCGAGGAGCATCGCGGCGGAGAGGATGGCGGCGACGGGGTTGGCCCGGTCCTGCCCCGCGCCCTCGGGCCAGGAACCATGGATAGGCTCGAACATACCTACCCGGGCGCCCACGCTGCTGGAGGGCAGCAGGCCGAGCGAACCGGCCAGCACGCTGGAGGCATCGGAAAGAATGTCTCCGAACATATTACTGGTGACGATAACGTCAAACTGGGCCGGGTTGAGGATGAGCTGCATGGCGGCATTATCGACGAACATGAAGTTGAGGTCCACGTCCTCGTTTTCTTTGGCCAGTTCCCGCGTAATTTCCCGCCACAGGCGGCTGGTTTCCATCACGTTGGCCTTGTCTACCAGGGTAAGTTTGCCACGGCGGGCACGGGCCTCCTGGAAGCCCATCCGGACGATACGCTCGATCTCCATGCGGGTATAGGTGCAGGTGTCGTAGGCCGTATTGCCGTCGTCCTTGCGGCCCTTCTCTCCGAAGTAGATGCCGCCCGTCAGTTCACGGACAATGAGCATATCCACGCCCTTCATCCGCTCCGGGCGGAGCGGGCTCAGGTCGGCCAGTTCGGCGTAGCCGGCTACGGGCCGCAGATTGGCGTAGAGGCCAAGTTCCTTGCGCAATCTCAGGAGGCCCTGCTCGGGGCGCACCTTGGCGGTGGGGTCGTTGTCGAAGCGGGGGTGGCCGATGGCGCCGAACAGCAGGGCATCCGACCGCTTGCAAAGATCGAGGGTTTCCCCGGGGAGGGGATCGCCCGTCTGGTCGATGGCCACGGCCCCGACCGGAGCGTAGGTGTAGTGGAACACATGGCCGAATTTTTCGGCCACCACGTCCAATACCTTGATGGCCTCGGCGATCACTTCCGGGCCGATGCCGTCGCCGTCCAGGACGGCCAGATTATAATTACTCACGTAGTATGCTTAGTGTTCTACCCGGTTGCTCTCGTAGGCCTCGATCTTGTCCTGCTGGCTCAGCAGGAAGTCGATGTCGTCGTAGCCGTTGAGCAGACAGGTCTTTTTGTATTCGTCGATTTCGAAACCGGTCACGGTGCCGGTTTCCTCATTCTTAAAGGTCTGGGCCTCCAGGTCCACCGTGAAGCGAGCGGCGGGCTTCGCCTCAATGGTGCGGAAGGTCTCGTCGAGCACCTCGGGGCTCACGATGAGCGGCAGCAGGCCGTTGTTCAGCGCATTGCCCCGGAAGATATCCGCAAAGTAGCTTGACACCACCACCCGAAAACCGTAATCCGCCAGCGCCCAGGCGGCGTGTTCCCGACTCGACCCACAACCGAAGTTGGCGCCCGCCACCAGGATCTCTCCCGAGTAGGTGGGATTGTTCAGCACGAAGTCGGGCCGCGGGTGCTCCAGTTTATCGTAGCGCCAGTCGCGGAAGAGGTTATCCCCGAATCCGTCCCGCGTCACCGACTTGAGAAAGCGGGCGGGAATGATCTGGTCGGTGTCGATATCCTCTATGGGTAGGGGGACGGCGGTGGAGGTTAGTGTCTTCAGCGGTTTCATCGGGGAAATATACAATTTACAATGTACCAGGTACGATTTACCAATTAGCCCAATCCATAGGCGGGCTGAGCAATTTGCGCTTATTTCCGGTGCCTACGCAGCTGCACTATTCCGCTCCGTCAACTTGCGTGTGCTGGCTATAAATATGGCGACCAGTTCGCTCGATTCCTTCAGCAACGGCTCCACTTTCCACTTGGGCAGATACTCCATATGGTATATGTAGCGAAGTTCCGCCCGCGCCTCGCGTAGCTCTTTCAGCAACACTTTCAGTTTGTGAAGAAAATCTTTAGTTGATTCGGCAGAACGGGCCTCGGGATAGTGAAAGCCTGCGTGCGTACTTGCCCGCAATAATTGATCCGCTACCAGTTTGGCATCCCGGTAACGCCCAACAGGTACTGCGCGGCAGAGTAACGTACACCGCACGCCGAATCTAATCAGGCGGTGCTCCAATTCATCGGGGGTCATGCTATTCTCTTAAGTGGACACCCAAAGTAGATAATCCAGCAAAAAGATACAAATAGTTAGTACAAATTACTGTCGCTACAAATTGTACTTAGTAGATGGTAAATGGTAAATCGTACTTTTTGTACCTAACCCGCATAATTAACTAAGCCATTCCCCTAACATCAACAATCTTCCCAGCCACAGCAGCAGCAGCCGCAGTAAGCGGACTGGCCAAAATCGTCCGGGCGCCCGGTCCCTGCCGGCCCTCGAAGTTGCGGTTGGAGGTGGAGACGCAGTAGCGGCCCGCGGGGATCTTGTCCTCGTTCATGCCCAGGCAGGCCGAGCAGCCGGCACCACGAAACTCGAAGCCGGCGTCGGTGTACACCTTGTCCAGTCCCTCGGCGATGGCTTGCTTGGCGACCTGCTGGGAACCGGGCACGACGATGCCCGTAACGTTCTCGTGGATCTGCTTGCCCTTGATGAGCGCGGCGGCCAGGCGCAGGTCCTCGACCCGGCTGTTGGTGCAGGAGCCGATGAAGACGTAGTCGATCGGCATACCCTCCATCTTGTTGCCGAGCTCCAGGCCCATGTATTCCATGGCCTTCTTGAGGGTAGCGTCGCCGTGGATCTCGCTCTTGGTAGGTATGGTTTCGGTGACGCCCATGCCCATGCCTGGATTGGTGCCGTAGGTGATCATCGGGGGGATGTCCTCGGCCCGGTAGGTGTATTCCTGGTCGAAGACGGCGTCCGCATCGGTGGGTAGCGTGCGCCAGTAGTCGACGGCGGCGTCCCACTCCTCCCCTTCCGGGGCGAATTCGCGGCCCTTGATGTACTCGAACGTCGTCTCGTCGGGGGCAATGAGCCCGCCGCGGGCACCCATTTCGATGCTCATGTTGCAGATCGTCATGCGGCCCTCCATGCTCAGGTTACGCACGGCACTGCCGGCGTACTCCACGAAGTGTCCGGTGCCGCCGCCGGTGCCCAGCTGGGCGATGACGTACAGGATCAGGTCCTTGGCCGTCACGCCGGGCTGTGGTTCCCCCTCGATGTTGATGCGCATTTTCTTCGGCTTGCTCATCAGTACGCACTGGGTAGCCATCACCTGCTCGACCTGGCTGGTGCCGATCCCGAAGGCGATCGCCCCGAAGGCGCCGTGGGTGCTGGTGTGGCTGTCGCCGCAGACCATGGTGATGCCCGGCCGGGTGATACCGAGCTCGGGCCCGATCACGTGTACGATACCCTGGTAGGGGTGGCCGAGGCCGTAAAGCTCCACGCCGAATTCCTCGCAGTTGGTGGTGAGCATATTTACCTGCTTGCGGCTCAGGGGCTCGGCGATGGGCTTGTGCTGGTCCTTGGTCGGCACGTTGTGGTCGGCGGTGGCCACGATGCGGTCGGTCCGGAAGAGCGGCAGCCCCCGCTCGCGCAGCCCGTTGAAGGCCTGCGGACTGGTGACTTCGTGGATCAGGTGCTTGTCGATGTAGAGGACCTGGTTTCCACCGGGTACTTCGGTTACGACGTGAGCGTCCCATACTTTATCGAACAGGGTGGGCATGTCGGTATAGTTTAGTTCTTGGTTCTTCCCCCGTAGCGGGACCGCCAAATATACGGACAAGGGCGGCGGAGCGCAGGTGCTGGGCTCGTCTAGAATAGGGGGGAAGTCCGGTTCCTGACTTCAGGATCATCGGAGTAGATACCGGGTCGGTTGCTGCTGTTCTTCCGCAGCTACCTGGTCTGTCTTTCGTGAATGATTACGCCGACTGGTCATCGACGACCAACCCCCATGCTTTTCACTTGCTGCGACCTGACAGGTATCAGCTCAGAAAGAGGGCGAGGGCTCCGACACCAATAGACAGGACCAGGAAAAAGATGACGATAGTGAGAATAAAGCGCCGTTCGGCGTTGGAAATGTCCATTAGGTTTCCGGCTTTCATCCACCGTAAGGAATCTTCCCTTTCCTCCTTCACGCCGCTACGCCCTCCATCATGCGTTCCAGGTCGCTGTCCTCCACTTCCTTCTTCTCGTCGGCGACGCTGAGGAACTCCTGGTAGGCGCTGTCGAGCTGCACCTTGGTCAGGTTGTAGCCGAGCAGCTTGAAGCGGTAGGCCAGCGCGGCGCGGCCGGAGCGGGCGGTAAGGACGATCTTGCTCTGGTCGACGCCCACCTCGGCGGGGTCGATGATCTCGTAGGTGTCGCGCCGCTTGATGACACCGTCCTGGTGGATGCCCGAGCTGTGGGCGAAGGCATTATCGCCGACGATCGCCTTGTTGGGCTGTACCATCATGCCCATGCTCTCGCTGACCATGTGGCTGGTTTCCAGGAGCAACTTGGAGTTCACGTTGGTGTACAGGTCCAGGGCGGGGTGCTGCCGCATGATCATCACCACCTCTTCCAGGGAGGTGTTGCCGGCCCGTTCGCCGATGCCGTTAATGGTGCATTCGATCTGCCGGGCGCCGTTCTGGGCACCGGCAATCGAGTTCGCGGTAGCCAGCCCGAGGTCGTTGTGGCAGTGGGTGCTGAGGATGCAGTTGTGGATGCCGTTGACGTTGTCGCGCAGGTAGGCGATTTTTTCGCCGTACTCCTGGGGCAAGCAGTAGCCGGTGGTGTCGGGAATGTTGAGCACGGTCGCTCCGGCGTCCACGACGGCCTGGATCACGCGGGCGAGGAATTCGTTGTCGGCGCGGCCGGCATCCTCGGCGTAAAACTCGACGTCCTCGACGTAGCCCTTGGCGTGCTTTACGGCGGCTACGGCCCGCTCGATGATCTTATCGGGGGTGGTGCGCAGCTTGTACTGCATATGACTCTCACTCACGCCGATGCCGGTGTGAATGCGGGGGCGCCGGGCCGCCTTGAGGGCCTCGGCGGCGACGTCGATGTCCTTCATGACCGCCCGAGTAAGGCCGCAAACGGTGACGTCCTTGACGGTTTTGCAGATCTCCTCCACCGACTTGAAATCGCCGGGACTGGAAATCGGAAAGCCGGCCTCGATCACGTCGACGCCCAGTAGCTCCAACTGCCTGGCGATGACGACCTTCTGTTTGGTATCGAGCTTACAGCCGGGTACTTGTTCTCCGTCGCGGAGGGTGGTGTCGAAGATGTGTACTTGGTTGGTATTCATGCTGTGCAGGGCCGGTTGATTGGGCGTATTATATCTTTAGGGCGTATTCTAAACAGAACGTCGTCGATCACATAAAATTAATGCTTCCCCGGACATTACCGGGGACCACGACCTTACATTATCCCCCGTAATGGTACAAGGGTGCCCCGGCAAAAGTTCTGTAATGCTTTGGCACCCAAGACCTTACTGAAACAGTTTATACAATGCCTAAGCAGAAGACGGACGACTTACTCAAGCTGGTAGCCTCGCTCAACCGCGCGGAGAAGCGTCATTTCCGGCTTTTCGTCCGGCGTAACCAACAGGCTAATACCGAGATTCTGTTCCTTCAGCTGTTCGACATTCTCGAGCGCACCGGAGAGTACGATGAGGCCTATCTGCTAAAGCGCATCGAAGGTATCAAAAAGTCGCAGCTAAGCAACCTCAAGGCCCACCTCTACAAACAATTGCTCACCAGTCTTCGCCTCCTCAACCGCAACAAGGACGACGAAATCACCCTGCGCGAAAATCTGGACTACGCGCGGATCCTCTACAACAAGGGGCTGTACCGACAGGCCCTGGATGTCTTGGACAAGACGAAAAAACGCGCCGTCGAGATCGAGTCGCACACCATCGCCCTCGAAACCGCCCAGTTCGAAAAACTCATCGAAGGGCAGTACATCACCCGCAGCATCGAGGGCCGGGCCGAGGAGCTCAGCCGCGAATGCGAGTCGCTCACCGCCAAGATCGACGCCTCCAACGCCTTCTCTAACCTGTCCCTGCGACTCTACGGCCTTTACCTTACCGAGGGACTGGTCAGCAGCGAAGAAGAATACGCGGCCGTCGGCACCTTCTTTCAGGACAACCTCCCGGATACCAATTTTGAGGACCTCGATTTCTGGGGCAAGATCTACTACTGCCAGAGCTACCTCTGGATGCACCTGATCCGCCAGGAATTTCCCCTCTGCCACCGCTATACCCAGCGCTGGGTCGACCTGTTCCGGGAGCACCCCAAAATGATCGAGGTCAACGCCCCGCTCTACCTCAAGGGCGTCCACAACCACCTGGCGAACCTCTTCAACATGTGGCAGTACGACCGCTTCATCGCGGAACTCCACAATCTCGACCTCTTTCCCCACCAGTTCGACCTCACCAACAACGTCAACGTCGCGGGCCTCTACCACCTCTACCAGTTCGACCACCAGATCCGCCGCCACTATATGGAGGGCACCTTCACGGAGGGCCTCGGACTCGTGCCCCAGATCATGGAGGTGATCGGGGACAACCGCTACAACTGGGACGACCACCGCCACATGGTTTTCTACTACCGTATCGCCTGCCTCTACTTCGGCAGCGGCGACAACGATACGGCCATCGACTACCTCAACCTGATCATCAACCAGCGCAGTCCGAATTACCGCTCGGACATCCAGGCCTACGCCCGGATCCTCTCCCTGATCTGCCACTTCGAGATGGGCAACGTACAACTCGTGGAATACCAGGTGAAGAGCGTCTACCGCTTCCTGTCCAAGGTGGAGCACCTCCAGGAGACCCAGCAGATCATCTTCCGCTTCCTGCGGCGCATCCCCCGTATCCGCGAGGAGGACCTCCGGGAGGAGTTCATCTCGCTCAAGCAGCGGCTCGACCGCGTTGCGCAGAAGCCCTTCGAATCCCGTCCCTTCACCTACCTGGACATTCCCAGCTGGCTGGAAGCCAAGATCGACGGCATTTCCGTACAGGACGTCATCCGGCGGCAGTTCGCCGAGCAGCACGCACTCGAGGAGTCAGCCGAAGGTTAAAACCAGTTCAGGTACGGGATCAGACGCGCAGGACGGCCTCGCGGGCGGCCTGCATGGGAATGCCGATGCAGCGCTTTTCCATGTACAGCATCATGCGGTCCATGAGCTCACGCGTGTCGGGGTCGAGGTCGGCCAGCTCCTTGCGGAAGATCTTGTTGACGGCCGTGTGGCGCACCTCCTTGATCCGCTGGGGCACGTGCGACATGGCCCGCTCGATGAGGCGCGTCTGGTAGAGGGTTTCGGTTTCCTCGAGGTGACGCTCGACGATGGCCTGCGCCAGCTCGATCTCCCGACGGCGAAAGTCCATATTCTCCTGGGCCAGCACCCGCAGGTGCTCAATGGAGATGTAAGTGAAGTCGTAGGCCTGCACCGTGGCTTCGGCCACGTCGGCGGGCACGCCGAGGTCCACGATGATCTTGCCCGTGGCGGACTCCTCGCCCAGCAGTGCGGCAAGCCGTTCGGGGGTGATCAGCGGCTGAGCGGCGGCGGTACACACAAAAAGCACGTCGAAGCCGCCGCGGTAGGTGTCCAGGTCGGCCAGGCGCAGGGCGTGACCGTTGGGGAAACCGGCGGCCAGTTGCTCGGCCCGTTCCAGGGTACGGTTGGCGACCGTCACGTTGGTGTATTCCTGCTTGCGCAGGAACTTGGTCACGAGTACGTTGGTCTGTCCAGCCCCCACGAGCAGGATGCGCGACTTGCGGCTCGGGGCGTGGCGCTTCAGTTCCTGCATACTTAGGGACACCACCGACACCGACTTTTCCCCGATGCGGGTATTGGCGTAAATGTCCTTGGCGGCTAGGACGGACTGGTTGGTGATGATCCGGAGGTCGTCGCCGATCAGGCCCCAGGACCGGCAGCGTTCCTGGCACTCACGCAGCTGGCCCAGGATTTGCCGCTCTCCCACCACTAGGGAATCGATGGATCCCGCCACCTCGTAGAGATGCTTGATGGCACGCAGTCCGGCCAGGTGGCGCAGGTGCTCCAGGCCCGGGACGGGCTCGGCCAGCAACTCGCGCTTGAAGGAATCGTCAATCGTCCGCTCGGTCGTGAACAGCAGCAGCAGGCGATTGCAGGTGGAGGCATAAAATACCTCGTCCACCATACCGCGGTCCTTCAACCGGGTAAGGCGGTCACGCAAACCGTCCTGGCCCTCGAACGCAGCCACCAGCTCACCAATCTCCTTGAGTTTGGCATTACGGTGGGTCAGCGTTAAAATGTGGAAATGCTGCAGCATAGATGGGGTCGAAACGGCCACAAAGATAAATTACGGAAAAAAGGATTCTGTCACGCAGGGGTAGAATTAGTCTGGGTCTCGTAGTTCTGCGCTACCCTGCCTCCTGAATGATCGCCGAGAAGTACCAGGCGTAGAACAGGAGTAAAACGTAGCCTTCCCACCGGGTTATTTTGCGGTTGTTGCTCATAACACCAAGCAGGATCGTCATAACGATCATCAGTGGAAGGTAAACGTCTATGATGTTGTCGGGGATGACCAGCGGGCCGAAAAATCGGGGCACCGCCATGACAATAAAGGTATTGAAGATATTGGAACCCAGGGCGTTGCCTACCGCGATGGAGGCCTTGCCCCTGCGCGCCGCCGCCAGACTCACCGCTACCTCCGGCAGGCTGGTACCGACCGCCACCGCCGACAGGGCGATGACCGTGGGCGCGATCGCCAGCAGGGTGCTGATGGCCGTGATGGCGGAGATCACGTAGGTCGCCGACACGCTGACCAGCGCACCGCCCAGCAGCAGGTAGAGGTAATCCTTCCAGCTCGACGCGGGCCGGTCTTCCTTGTCGGGGCGCTCCTGGTCCTTGAGGCTGTAGGCCAGGAAGATCACGATGCCGCAGAGGAAGAGGAAGCACTCGAAGAACGACAGGCTGCCGTCCATCACCGCAAAGTACAGCAGAAAGGCACTGCCCCACAGGAAGGGGATGTCGATGTGCCACAGGTTGTATTCCAGGTCAATGTTCCGCACCACTACCGCCGTGAGGCCCAGCACCAGCGCAATATTGGTGATGTTGGAGCCGACCACGTTGCCGACTACGATCTGGCTGGCCCCCTCCAGTACCGACACGATGCTGGTGGCCAGTTCCGGCAGCGACGTACCAAAAGCCACGATGGTCACCCCGATAATGAAGGGACTGATGCCCAGGGAAAGCCCGATGCGCTCGGCCGACTCCACGAAGCGGTCGCTCGACCACAGGAGGACGGCGATGGCGACGACGAAGATGGCGATCTGGATCACTAATTCCATAGGCTAGGCGGGGCGGGGGGCGGCGGGCGTATCCGCGGTGAGCGGGACCTCCCACGCGGCCAGTGTACCCATTAGCTCCCCCCTTAGTTCAATCAGGCGGTCACCGTGGGGTCCTTTCCCGTGGAGCCGGGCGATCCAGAAGGGGCGGTAGGTCACCCAGTAGCGCAGGGCGAACAGTCCCGACAGCGGCAGGCTCAGCAGGTAGAGCCAGCCGATACCTTCCGGGTAGATCCAGTTGAACAGCAGCGTCTGCAGCAGGTAAAAGATCGGCACAAGAAACCACGAGGCCAGGGTCTGGAAGGTGGCCTTGTAGCCGCGGTCTATGCCCAGCGCGTTCCAGATGCCCCGAATGGTCAGGAGCCAGGGCAGGTGGTTGAGCCAGCCGTAGAGGAAAAGCGGCAGACCGAGCAGCAGGGCCACCGTGGGGCGGCGGCGCGGGTGGTCGCTGAAGGCCAGGTCGAGGCGGCCGTCTTCGCGGAGCAGGCCGTCGTAGCTCGCGGCCAGGGTGAACAGCCGGTCGCGCTGCGCGTCGTCGAGGTTGCGGAGCCAGGCGAGGATGGCCTTCGTGCGGTAGTGGTGCGCCGAGACCGTGAGCGGGTGGTCGTGCTGTACGCTGCGCTCGATGCGCCGCAGGCAGCGCTCCTCCTCCTTGTTGCGCGTCTGGATGAGCAGGTCCTCCATGCGCTCGCTGAGCAGGTTGGTCAGGCCGCGCACGGCCCGCATCGGGCTTTTCTCGTAGGCCTCCCGCCACTCGGCCGCCACGATGGGCTCGCCGTAGCGGACGAAGGCGCGGCTGAAGGCCGTGGTGGGGCTCTCGTAATTTACGCCGACGGGCTGCAGGGTTACGCCCAGCTTCCAGTCGTTGCGCGACTCGCCTTCCAGGGCCAGGCTGGCGGCCCCGGCCTTGATCTTCCGCAAGCGGCGTTCCAGCTCGGAGTAGGCCTCCGGGGCGATGTACATGATCTTGCCGTTCTCCAGCGCCTGGAAGGTGCGGTTGAATACCTCGTCCTTGCCGCCCTTGTCGGCACCGGCCTCCTTATCCTTGGGCCGGGCCACGGGGATACAGAAAGGGTCGATCACGAAGGCCATGGCGGGGTTGAGCCAGAGTCCGGCGTTGGCCAGGAAGTAGGTCTGGTGATCCAGGTGAATGCCGGCCATCAGCGGGTCGGCTAAGGTATTGGGGTGGTTGCCGCAGAGCAGCGTGGGGCCGGGGTGGTTGGCGTTGGCTACGCCCTCCGTCTCCATGGATGGGTAGAAGATCCGCAGCATCCAGCGGCTCAAAAAATGGAGTACCCAGAAAAAAGGTTGGGACATGGCGATGGCGTAAAAGGGGGCTGCAAAGTAGGTATAATCTAAGTCCCTCCGCTCACGCCCGGAAATCGAGCAGGTAGTCGCGTACCATTCCGTCGAAGGCCTCCCCCTCCCCGAAGTGGAAGCGCACCTCTACCGGCAGGACGAAGACCGGCAGCCGCTCGGCCTCGATGAAGTCGCGGAAGGCAAGCAGCCGCGTAGCGTCCTTCTCGGTCGTGATGATGGCCCGGTGCTTGCCCCCCAGTTCCGCGAAGCGGCGCTGCAGGTTGTCCATGTCCGTACCCGAGAAGTAGTGGTGGTCGGCGTACTCGAGGCTGTAGACGGTGCGGGCGGCGGCGCGCAGGTGCCGGAGAAGGTAGTCGGTATTGGCAATCGCGGATATGAGCAGCACGTCGATGCCCTCCTCCATGCGGAGCCGGTAGCGGTGATCCAGCAGGTAGTAGGGGGCCGCGTAGGCGTAATAGCTGAAGAAGACCCGCTGGTGCGGCAGGGGGTCGATCTCGGCCACCAGGGCGTCGGCGGCGGCGCGGTCGAGGTCGGGCGGACACTTGCTTACGACGATGATGTCGGCCCGCTCGTAGCCGCTGCGCCATTCCCGCAGCCGGCCGCTGGGCAGGAGGTAGTCGCGGGTGAAGGGTAGCTCGTACTGGGTGAGCAGGATGTTGAGGCCGGGTTTTACGGCGCGGTGCTGGAAGGCATCGTCGAGCAGCACCAGCTGGATGTCCGGCCGCCGGCCCACGATCTCCGGGATGGCGAAGGCGCGCTCCTCGGCGACGGTGACCAGCACGTCGGGGAACTTGCGGGCGTACTGCAGGGGTTCGTCGCCCACCTCCTCGACCGTCATGTCGGGCCGCACGACCATAAAGCCCCGGGTCTTGCGGCGGTAGCCCCGGCTCAGCGTAGCCAGGTTGAGGTAGGGGTCCAGCCGCCGGATGAGGTACTCGATGTGGGGCGTCTTACCCGCGCCGCCCACCGACAGGTTGCCCACGCTGATGACCGGCACCGAAAACGAGATGCCCCGCATGATGCCCCGGCGGTAGGCCCAGTTGCGAAAGCCCACCCCGGCACCGTAGAGCAGGGAAACGGGGGCGAGCAGCAGTTTGGCTAAGGTGGACTGGACCATACGGTTCGGGGTGCGGAGACACAATAGTACGGTACGGCCCTTCATCTGTCTCGGCGTACCGGCGGATGATTCTGCGCCTGGATCGTGCAGGTACGGGTTGGGGGCCTCCGGCCCGATCAAAAAGAACCATAGCGGCCATCGGGCCGGAGGCCCTCTACCCGGGGAGGGCCTCTGGCCCGAGCGCAACCCCGGAAGGCGGGCGTTACTGTACGTACAGGTAAGCGGGGGGGCTTCCCCCAATCACCGAGCCCCCTCCACTATAACGCGACCGGTGAAGCGGTACGGCACGGCCGGAAATCAGGTAGCGTAGAAGAAATCGCGCCGGGATAGTAAGCCAGCGCCCCCCAGTATGACCAGACACATCGCACCCGCGCTCGCCGCCCAGGAGATGAGGGCAGCATCCTGCTGCTCGACGGCCACGCCCACCAGCGCCCAGGCTACGGTGAAGGCGTAGATGCCGTCGCGACGCAGGCCTAGGTAGATGCCGAGGAGGGTGAGGACCACCACCAGCCCGGTGGCAACGGCTACCTCGGTAGGCGGAGCGAAGGTGACGCCGACCTGCTGCAGCGCCAACGCGGTGGAAATAACGGTAGCCGCACTGATCCAGCCAAGGTACATGGAGGGCGCGAACCACGTCCAGCCGTAGGCGGGCGGCCCTACCTCGCGGACGTGCGCCCGCAGGGCCACATAGGCACCGAGCAGGGCCACGAGATGCCAGAGCAGGTCCACCGCCCCCCACAGGTAGTTGGCTCCGAAGCTGATGGGCACGAACGCAATACTCGCCAACCCGGCCACCACCAGGAAGCGTATGGCACGCACCAGGTGCACGGTATGCCGCGGGGTGCGGAACTGAAAGGCCGCGAAGAGGATCATTCCGAGGAAAATCACCCCCCAGATGCTGAAGGCATAGCCCGCCGCGTCGATCCGGGTTTCGGTACCGTTGGTGAAGCGGTCCTGGGAAATGTCGAGAACGATCGGGAGGTAATTTGCGATGGGCACCAGCAGAAAGACGACAAGCAGGGCGATACGCCAGTAGCGGAGGGAAGCGGGGGCAGACATAACGGCAGGTTTCCGGATACAACCGTACGCCGCCTCCGGGGTTAGTTGTGCACACCCTAATAATCGATTTTCTATGCCCCTCCAGTCGCACTACGGTAAACAGGGCGTGCTGCTCGTCAACCTCGGCACGCCGGACGCCCCCACCCCGGCGGCCGTCAACCGGTACCTGGGCGAGTTCCTTACCGATCCCCGCGTGATCGACAACCTGCCCGGCGTTGCCCAGCAACTGCTGGTGCGGGGCATCATCGCGCCGGTGCGCTCCGGCATCGTCAACCCCTTCAAGGCCGGCGGCTCCACGAAACTGTACCAGGAGCTCTGGACGGAGAACGGCAGCCCCCTCAAGTACTACGGAGAGGTAGTGGCCGAACGGGTCGCCGAGGCCCTGGGGGAGGACTACGCCGTGCGGCTCGCCATGCGCTACCAGTCCCCGAGCATCGCCTCGGCCCTCGACGAGCTACTGGCCGAGCAGGTGTCCGGTATCCTCGTGTTTCCGCTGTTTCCGCAGTACGCCAGCGCCACTACGGGTTCGGTGCACCAGGAGGTGATGCGTATCCTCTCCAGGCAGCAGACCATCCCGCCCGTACAACTGGTCAACAGCTATTACGAGCAGCCCGACCTGATCCGGGTCTTTGCCGATAACGCCCGTGACCTGGGCGATCTTGACCGCTACGACCACATCATCTTCAGCTACCACGGTCTGCCGCAGCGGCAGCTGAAGAAGGCGGACGACTGCAACCACTGCTACGTACAGGACAACTGCTGCGGCAGCATCTCGCGCGTCAACCAATTCTGCTACAGCGCCCAGTGCCACGCCACCACCCGCGCCATTGCCGCCGAACTCGGGCTGGCCGCGGACCGCTACACCACCAGCTTCCAGAGTCGACTCGGTTTCGACGACTGGGCCAAGCCCTACACCATCGACGTGCTGGAGGAATGGGCCAAGGAACGTGGTGCTAAAAAGATACTCTGCTTCAGCCCGGCCTTTGTAGCCGACTGCCTGGAAACCACCATCGAGATCGGGGTGGAGTACCAGGAGGAGTTTCACAAGTGGGGCGGGGAACGCATCGACCTGGTACCCAGCCTCAACGACGATCCCCGCTGGATCGACGCACTGGTTACCATGATCCGCTCAGAAACCCGTGAAGCCGTAGCATGAACACACCGGCCTACTTCGTTAGCGGCATCGGCACCGGCGTCGGGAAGACTGTCGTCAGCGCCTTCCTGCAACTCGCCCTCGGTGCCGATTACTGGAAACCGGTGCAGGCCGGCGACCTCGACAACAGCGACTCGGACCGCGTGCGCGCGCTGACCGGCCTACCCCCCGAACGCTACTTTCCCGAACGCTACCGGCTGCGGACGCCGGCGAGCCCCCACTACTCCGCTATGCTGGATCAGCTCGAGATCCGCGTCCGGGACTTCACCCTGCCCGCTACGGAACGGCCCCTGTTGGTGGAGGGAGCTGGCGGCTTGCTCGTGCCCCTCAACGAGGACGAATGCATGGCCGACCTCGCCTCCCACCTGAAACTGCCGGTGATCCTGGTTTCGCGCCACTACCTGGGCAGCATCAATCATACCTTGCTGAGCATCGATGTACTGCGGCACCGCGGGCTGCGCGTGGCAGGAATCGTCTTTAGCGGCGGGAACAATCCGGAGTCGGCCCGCATCATCCGCAAGTTCGGCCAGGTGCCCGTCATCGCTACGCTGCCGGAACTCTTCGAACTCAACTTCACCTCGCTCATCGAGCTGGTGGGGCGTACGCGGCTTAACTTGCCGCTCGTCTGATCGTATAATTTCTTCCCATCGCCGCTCCGGAACATCCTCCCAAGGTGCTGATCGTTCGTTTTTCGTCGATCGGTGATATCGTGCTCACCAGCACGGTCATCCGCTGCGTCAAGCAACAGACCGGGGCCGAAGTACATTTCCTGACCAAGTCCGCCTTCGCCCCCACCCTGCTTCACAACCCGTACGTCGACCGGCTCTGGACCATCGACCGGGACCTCGGCGAGGTAGCCGGCGCCCTCCGGACCGAAGGCTTCACCCACCTGATCGACCTGCACGGCAACCTCCGCACCCTGTTGCTCAAGCGGCAGCTGACCACCTCCGCCCTGCTCCGCGGCCGGCGGCCGCCCCGCACCTCGACCTTCGACAAGCTCAACCTGCGGAAGTTTCTGCTTACGAGGTTCGGCATCGACCGGATGCCCCGGCGGCATATCGTAGACCGGTACCTCGCCGCGGCCGCCCCCCTCGGGGTGACCAACGACGGCGGGGGGCTGGATTACTTCATCGGACCCGGCGAGGCGGTGGAAGCCCCGGCATACCCCTTCGTCGCCTTCGTGATCGGGGCGGCCCACGCCACGAAGTGCCTGGAAGAGGACCAGCTGCGGGAGATCTGTACCCGCCTTACCGTGCCGGTGGTACTGCTGGGGGGACCCGCCGAAGCCGAACTCGGGGAGCGCCTGCGCACGGCGGGACCCCACGTACACAACGGCTGCGGAGCATACTCCCTGAACGGGTCGGCGGACCTGGTGCGGCAGGCCGCCGCGGTGATCACCCACGATACGGGGCTAATGCACGTTGCCGCCGCCTTTCGGCGGCCCATCGTTAGCGTTTGGGGGAATACGGTACCCGCACTCGGCATGTACCCCTACCTGCCGGAGGGTCCCGACTACCGTATTGCGGAAGTGAACGGACTGGCTTGCCGGCCCTGCTCCAAGATCGGATACGCGAGCTGTCCGCAGGGCCATTTTCGGTGCATGCGCGAACAAGACCTGCCGGCGATCGCGCGGGCGGCGCTACTCGCGGTCGAAGCGTAGTTCCTGGAGAACCATCCGGTCGCCCTGCTTGGCCACGTAAATGTAGACGCGGAAGGCACCGTTGCTGGTGGAAAGATTACCGATGCAGTACTCCGCGTTGTCGGACTTTGAGGAACCCTGGTGTACCTGACTGAACCCGGAGGGCGCATTGGAGGCGAAAAAGGCCGCTAGCTTTTGCTTGGCCTGATCGCGGGAGTACAGGTTCTCATCCTCCAGGAGACTCAGTTCCACCTCGTTGTCCATCAGGGAGGCCAGGGCTTCCGTATCGCCCTTGCCTAGCGCCTGCGTGATAGTGCCTAGCGATTGGGCGTGGACCGAGTCTCCCGCCACGAGGGGCGAAAAAAGTACGGCCAGGATGATGAGGAAAGCGTTCATACTGCTGAAGAATGGTGAACGGTAAAACGCCCGTTCGGTGTGCTGGGTTAATAAGATGACGTTAAAGTAACGCGTACGGGGGAAACGTGCGACATACCGGGCACATTAGTAGTTTAACATATGAGTGAAGTTGCCGTTCTATCCCCCCGCCGCCGCCCGCGCAGAAATTGTCGGCCGATCCGGTTGGAGGTTTCCCTAAAAGATTGTTACCTTTGCGGGCCGCAACGAGCGGTCAAAACTAAAGCAGCCATGGACGCCATCTCCTTCGTACACGAACAAGTCAGCAAAAAGAAAGACTACCCCGCCTTCCGCGCCGGTGACACAATCGTGGTCGACTACATCATCACCGAGGGAGAAAAGTCCCGGATCCAGCAGTTCCGGGGTGACGTCATCCAGATCAAGGGTGAAGGCCTCACGAAGACCTTCACCGTGCGCAAGATGTCCAACGGCGTAGGTGTTGAGCGTATCTTCCCCATGTCCTCCCCCAGCATCGACAAGATCACCGTCGTCAAGAACGGCAAGGTGCGCCGCAGCCGCCTGTTCTACCTCCGCGATCGCGTAGGCAAGAAGGCCCGGATCAAGGAGCGTCGCGTCTAGCACGTTTTCGTTCTTCCGGCCACTGAAAAGCCCGCTTTCCTCCGATGGGGGAAGCGGGCTTTTTCCGTTGGTTCGTGAGCCGGTTTACCGCAGGCAGACCACCAGGCTGCGGGCCCCGTGCGCCCCGATGACGAGACTCTGTTCGATATCGGCCGTCTTGCTTGGTCCGGCGATCCACACCCCGAAGCCGGTGGCGTCGATCTGTACCCGCCGGTAGGCCTGGTGCATCGTACCGACGAGCAGTTCGCGGTCCAGTACCAGGATCAGGTGCTGGGTGATGAAGGGAAGGACGCGGTGTACACACTCCGCCTCGCTCACCCACAGTGCACCGTTCTCGGCTACTCCGATGCGGGCGGGCAGGATGGCCAGGTCCACGCCCGCCAGCTGCAGGGGGTCGTCGATCGCCGTGACGTCGAGGTTACCTTCCAGGCCCGGCAGGGTCGAGACCACCGTCTCGGCTCCGGTAGCTGCGACGTAAGCAGCCAGCTCCCCGGCCTCGACGAAGGTGGTCTTGCTTGCGGCGAGGACCGTGCGAAAGGCCTCCTCCCACTCTTCCGGAGCCGGCGGCGGGTCGGGGGGAAGGGTCGGCAGGGGGCGGGGGCCGGGTTTGGCGGCGCGGATGCCGGCCAGGATGGTTGCTTTACTGCTCATGGTCTTTTCGTTGGTTCGCGTACCACTCCTTAAAACTTTCCCCGGGGACTTCGGGAAGCTCGCGGGTTTCCCCCCAGGGATTGAAGCGGTTGTACACCAGGGCCCGGGGCGCCAGCTTCAGGGCCACGCGGGCCGCCTTTCCCATGAAGTTGTAGGCCCCGTCGCGGCTGAGTACCGCGCCGGCCCCCAGCAGGGGCAGTCGCTTTCCGTTTTCCAGGTGCCCCTCCTCGCTGACGATCTGCCGCCATTTGTACAGCTGGTCGTGGATGTCAATCTTGACCGGGCAGACGTCGGAACAGCTTCCGCACAGCGTGGAGGCGAAAGCCAAATCACCGTGCTTCTTCAGGTCGATCCCCGGAGACAGGATACTGCCGATAGGGCCGGGAATGGTATGGTCGTAGCTGTGCCCCCCGCTGCGGCGGTAGATCGGGCACGTATTCATGCAGGCGCCACAACGGATACACTTGAGGCTGTTGCGGAAATCCTCCCGCCCGAGCTGCTTGGTGCGTCCGTTGTCAACGATCACCACGTGCATCTCTCCCCCGGGCTTCGGCCGGTGGTGGTGGCTGGTATAAATAGTGATGGGCTGCCCCGTGGCGCTCCGCCCCAGCAGGCGCGTGAAGACACCCAGGTGCTCCGCCAGGGGAATGACCTTCTCAATGCCCATGCAGTGGATCTGGACGGGGGCGAGGTGGACGCCCATGTCGGCGTTGCCCTCGTTGGTGCACACCACGATGCCGCCGGTCTCCGCGATCGCGAAGTTGACGCCCGTGATGGCGGCCTTGGCGGCCAGGAACTTTTCGCGCAGGTGCTGTCGCGCGGCTTCGGTGAGGTACTGGGGATCGCTGGCGCCCGCGTCGGTGCCGAGCTGCTCGTGGAAGAGCTGCCCGATCTCTTCCTTCTTCAGGTGGATGGCGGGCATCACGATGTGGCTCGGCGGCTCCTTGCGCAATTGAATGATCCGCTCGCCCAGGTCGGTATCGACCACCTCGATGCCCTGCTCTTCCAGGTAGGTATTGAGGTGGCACTCCTCGGTGAGCATGGACTTCGACTTGACGATCCGGTCCACGGCGTGCCGCTCGAGAATGCCGTGTACGATGCGGTTGTGCTCCGCGGCGTCGGCGGCCCAGTGTACGGTGACGCCGTTGGCCGTAGCCTGCCGCTCGAACGCTTCCAGGTAGGTATCGAGATTACTGAGTACGTTGTCCTTAATGTCGGATCCGAGCTGGCGCAGGGCTTCCCACTCGGGGATGCCCGCGATGATGGTGTCGCGCTTGGAGCGGACGTGCCAGAGGGATTCGTCGTGCCAGTTGGCCCGGGATTCGTTCCGTAAAAAGTCGGCGGCGCGTTTGGCGTGGGTCATAGGGGAAAGATACGGCCGGGAGGGTGGCAGGGCATACGGTACTGTCCGGTTCCCTGGCGGGGGCGGAAGGCACCCCATGGCGGTGGGGTTGTGGGGTTACGCCGTAAACTTTAACACTTCACCGTAATACTATCGGGCCGACAGACGTTTAGTAACCCGTCTGACGAACAAATCAGTCGCCTTTTCAGGTACCCGGTACGGCCACGTCGGCCGCCGCAGGACCTGCTTTTAAACCAAACTTACGCCACATGGCAACCTATCAGAATAGTCCCGCTCCCAGGCCCCAGAAGAACCGTACGCCCCTCCTGGCCGGTATCATCGCCGTCCTCCTGATCGCCGTCGCCGTCCTCGGGGTCAGCTTCATGAACCGCGGCACGGAGAACGCCCAGCTCTCCACGGAACTTGTGGAGATGGAGCAATTCAAGGCGCAGGCCGAAAAGCAATACTACGAGTCCCTGGCCGAGCTGGAGGAGATGCGCGGCAGCAACGATGAGCTGAACGCGCTGATCGATCAGCAGAAAGAAGAACTGCGCCTCCAGAACGAGAAAATCACCAGCCTGACCCGCGACAGCCGCAACCTCGGTGCCGCCCGCAAGGAACTGGCCGACCTCCGGACCAAAGCCAGCGGCTACCTGGCCGAGCTCGAGGAACTCCGGGAGCGCAATGCCCAGCTCACCGAAGACCGCGACCGCCTCGCCAACGAGCGCGACCTGCTCAACAACGACCTGCAGGTCAGCCAGCAAACCAACGAGCAGCTCAACAGCGAGCGTGCCGTGCTGGTAAGCGAGCGTGAGAAACTGGCCAACCAGAATTCGGCCCTGAGCCGGAAAGTGGACGTCGCCAGCGTCATCAAGACCAACAACGTGACCGTCGAAGGCCAGAAGCAGCGCAACAGCGGCCGCTGGGTAGGCCGTAACAACGCCAAGAACGTCGAGCGCATTTACGTCTGCTTCAACAGCCTGGATAATGCCGTCGCCGAACCCGGCGAGGAAACCTTCCAGATGCGCATCATCGACCCTACCGGCTCGACCATGAGCATCGAGGCTGAGGGCAGCGGCGTACTGACCACCAGCGATGGTGAGCAGGTACCCTACACCAAGAACGTACCCTTCAGCTTCGAAGGCGATGCCGCCAACCACTGCGCCGAATGGAACGTGCCCGGACAAGAGTACGCCGAAGGTATCTACACCATCGAGCTGTACAACAAGGGTAACCTGGTGGGGAACACCCAGCTGGAGCTCAAGTAAGCCTATCCGCCAACGCGGAGGTAATCAGGGCCGTCTCCCGGAGTGGGGGCGGCCCTGTTATCTTTACGCCGTGACCGAAGCCGACTCCACCGCCCAGGAACGGCTGCGCCAGGACTTTGACCTGCCCCGCGGCCGCCTCACCGAAGCCGAATTGCTCGACTGGCTCGCCCATCGGGTCGCCGAACTGCTGCGTACGCGACCGGGATTCCTCATGAGCCTCTGCTATACGCTGGACCTCTCGGAGGCGCGCGTACAGGCCGCCCTCCACCCCGCCGCGCCGCGCCCGGCCCACGAAGAGCTGGCGCGACTGCTCTACGAGCGGCAATGCCGCCGCGCGGCCACGAAACGGTCCGTCCCCGCCCCACCCCTTTCCGATCCCAACGCCTGGTAAGCCATGCGCGACCGCATCGATCCCCTGGCGGACTACGCCACCGCCCTCAGCGGACCCATTCCCGATTACTTACTGCGGCTCGAGCGGCAAACCTACCTCAAGACCATCGCGCCCCAGATGATGTGCGGCCCCGTGCAGGGCCGGCTGCTGGCCCTGCTCTCCCGGCTCGTCCGCCCCACGCGCGTGCTGGAAATCGGCACGTTTACCGGCTACGCCACCCTCTGCCTGGCCGAGGGGCTGGCCCCCAACGGCCGGATCGAGACGATCGAAGGCGACCCCGAGATCGCTGCCCGCGCCGCCCGTAACTTCGCGGGCAGTCCCTTTGGCGACCGTATCGACCTGCTCCGCGGCGACGCGTACGACCTGCTGCCCACCCTGCCCGGCCTCTACGACCTGATCTTCCTCGACGGCGACAAACGCGGATACCCCCGGTACCTGCCCGTACTAGTGGAACGCCTCCGTCCGGGTGGGCTCCTGATCGCCGATAACGTCCTCTGGGACGGAAAAGCGGGACGCAACACCACCGACCCGACAGCCGCTAACTTGCAGACGTACAACCAATTGGCGGCTGCTCATCCCCAATTATCGGCCTTAATTCTACCGATTCGGGACGGTCTGTCCATATGCAGGAAAAACTAGTAAACATATAACGGGTGTATCGACATATAATAGCGAGTGTAATATTCACATTCGCTATTTAACCATTAAATTCACACCCATGCTTTTTGTAAAAACCAAAGACAAACTATCCGGAAAAGAAGTAAAACTGCGCT
The DNA here is from genome assembly GCF_003390915.1 of Lewinella sp. IMCC34183. Lineage (GTDB taxonomy): Bacteria > Bacteroidota > Bacteroidia > Chitinophagales > Saprospiraceae > Neolewinella. The sequence goes on from NZ_QMEM01000003.1 coordinate 402,649, forward strand.
ACCAGGAATACGGCAGCGGCAAACCCGTAGTCTTCATCCACGGCTGGCCCCTAAGCGGCGACATGTTTGAGTACCAGATGGAACCGCTGAGCCGCGAAGGCCTGCGCTGCATTGCGTACGACCGTCGCGGTTTCGGCTTTTCCTCCAAGGTAGGTGACAGCTATAACTACGATACCCTGGCCGATGATCTCCACGCCTTCCTGACCGAGCTCGACCTCCACGACGTAACGTTGGTTGGTTTCTCGATGGGTGGCGGCGAAGTAGCCCGCTACATCGGCAAGTACGGAGAGGACCGCGTCTCCGCGGCCGTCTTCATCAGCGCCGTTACCCCCTATATGCTCGATACCGACGACCACGATGGCGTGGAGTGGAGCGTTTTCCAGGAGATGATCGACGGCATCCGCAAGGACCGCCCCGCATTCTTCTCCTCCTTCGCCAAGAATTTCTACGGCATTGGTATGTTGAGCCACCCCGTCAGTGACCAGTTCCTGCACTGGACGCAGCATATGGCCATCCAGGGTTCCAGCCGCGCGGCCATCGACTACATCGAGGCCTTTGCCAAGACCGACTTCCGCAACGACCTCAAAAAGATCACCGTTCCTTCCCTCATCATCCACGGTGAGGACGACAAGATCGTTCCCATCGAGGTCGGTGGTAACGCCACCGCGGAACTACTTCCCAAGGCCATCTACCACAAGTACGCCGATGCGCCCCACGGACTTTTCTACCCCCACCGCGAGCGGCTCAACCGCGACCTATTGTCCTTCATAAAAACGAAGGCCAGCGTCGACCGCAAGGTGGCCGTTCACTAGGCGCACTTCGCCCTTAGGACCGAATAAAAAACCGGCCGTCCCCTCGGGGGCGGCCGGTTTTTTCTTGCCGGTCACTGACTGGGAAACCGCTAGGCCGTCACGGAAGCCTCCTCCTCCTTCGGTAGGCCCTCCACGCCGTTCACGGTCGTGTACTTGAAGCTGAGCTTCTTGTCGGGGTAGATGTAGCTGAAGGCCGACTGTACCGCGAGCGTGCCCTCATGGAAGCCACACAGGATGAGCTTGAGCTTGCCGGGGTAAGTATTGATGTCGCCGATGGCGTAGATACCCGGCACGCCGGTGCTGTAGTCGCGGGTGTCCACCTCGATCGCGTTCTTGTCAATGGTCAGGTTCCAGTCGGCGATCGGACCGAGCTTGGGCGATAGGCCGAACAGGGGGACGAAGTGGTCGACGGCCACGTTCTCCTGCTCTCCGTTCTTGTGCTTGACGGTCACCGCCTCCACGTGGTCGTCGCCGACGATACCCACAGCCTGGGCGTTGGTCACCAGGTTCACGCGCCCGGCCTGGGCCAGTTCGTGTACCTTCTCCACGCTGTCCAGGGCCCCGCGGAAGCTGTCGCGCCGGTGGACCAGGGTGACTTCCTTGGCCACGTCGGCCAGGAAGATCGTCCAGTCCAGGGCGGAGTCGCCACCACCGGCCAGGAGTACGCGCTGGTCGCGGTACACTTCCGGGTCGCGGATCACGTAGGCCACGCCGTTGTCTTCGTACTTCTCGATGTTGGGAATCGGCGGCTTACGGGGCTCGAAGCAGCCCAGTCCGCCGGCAATGCAGATGACGGGGGCTTCGATGACGGTGCCGCGGCTGGTGGTCAGACGGTACAGCTTCTCACCTACCTTTTCCAGTTTCTCGGCCCGCTCGCCCAGGGTGAATCCGGGGTTGAAGGGCTTGATTTGCTCCATCAGGTTGTCGACCAGCTCCCCGGCCAGTACGCTGGGGTAGCCGGGAATGTCGTAGATGGGCTTTTTGGGGTAGATCTCGGTAAGCTGACCGCCCGCCTGGCCGAGGCTGTCTACCAGGTGGCAGCGCATCTTCAGCAGGCCGGCTTCGAAGACGGTAAAGAGGCCGACGGGTCCGGCGCCGATGATGAGTATGTCCGTGGAAATCATATAATTATCTTTTACTATCAACAGTTGGGGTCAAAAAAGGCTCACTACAGGTGCAGGCCGCACTCGTCCTTGTCGCTGCCCGCCCAGCGTCCGGCACGCCCCTGCCCGGGACGCGTGCAGTGGGTACAGCCGATCGAGCCGTAGCCCAGTTCCTCGAGCGGGTGGCGCGGGAGCTTGTCCTTTTCGAGCAGGTACAGGAACTCGCCTTCCTCGATGTCGATGAGGGGGTGAAAGTGGATAAGTCCGTCCACCTCCTCAAAGATTTCCATGGCCGCCCGGTTCATGGTCTGGTAGCTGTGCACGCCAGACATCCATACGCGGTGGCGCGCCTTTTCGGCCCGCAGGGGCAGCACTTTGTTGTAGTGGCAGCACCGACCGGGCTGCGATTTCCACATCTCGGTAGTGCGGGTGAGGGCGTGGCGCTCGGGGTCGGGATGGATCTCTACGACCTGCAGGCCGGTGAGGTCGGCCAGCGTCTGCTTATAGGCCAGCGTCTCGGGGAAATGGTAGCCGGTGTTCAGCATGTGCACCTTCTGGGCGGCGTTGGCGCGGCTTACCAGGGTGAGCATGACGACGGACTTGGTACCGAAGCTAGAGGTGAAGAGCACCTGATCGACCGGTACGTAATCGTACAGTCTCCGAATACGCTCCTGGAAGTCCAGGGGAGCAAATTCTTCATTCAGCGCCGCGATATCGAAGGAGAGGGCGGCTTTGGGGTGGGGTAAACTCATTATTAATTCAGGTTTTCGTTCCCCCCGTTTTCGGGGTGGGGCGGGGGCGCGGGTGCAGTGTCGTCGGGTGTGGCGGCGGCCGCCAGCAGGCAGCTGCCCCCGGGACATCGGCGACCCGCCCGGGCCGAGGCAAGTAAACCGGCCGTCAGGCTGTTGAGTTCGCGGACCTTGGACTGGAAGTCGCCGGTGAGCCGGTCACGGAATACTTTCAGGTTATCGATCAATTCGGTCGTTTCCCCCTCCGGCAACTCCGCCTCAAGCCACTGCCGGAATCGCTTGGCGAAGGTCGGACTCTGGCCGTTGGTGCTGATGGCCACCTTGAGCGGACCGCGGGTGACGATACTGCCGAGGTAAAAATCACACAACGCGGGGGTATCGGCGATATTGGCCAGTCGGCGGGCGGCCTTGGCGGCTTCCCACACCGCCCGGTTCACTTCGGGGAAGTTTGTGGCGGCCACCACCAGGTCGACGGGCTGTACGTCGTCCGGCCGAAACTGCCGCCGGTACCAGGTTACCCGCCCCCCGGCCGCCGTATGCCACGTCCCGGCGGGAGTTTCGTTCCCGAAACCAGTATTTCCCGTGCTTCCGCCCCCCCCCGGCACCTGCGTACCCGCCTCAGATTCGTAGCGGTCCAGCAGGGCGGTCAGCTCCTCCCCCATCCAGGGGGCCACCACCGACACCCGGGCGTTGGGGCTGCTCTTCAGGATAAAGCTCAGCTTCTCCTCCCCTACCTGCCCGGCACCTACGACGAGCATCTCGAGGCGGTCGAGGCGGAAAAAGGCGGGATAGAGGGGATTGGTCATAAGCGTTTAAATCTGAAATGTTACGTCGGAGATCTGAGACTTAAATTACTGTAGCACAGGCTATCACGCTTGCTTTAAAATCCTTATGCTGCCGTACCGTCTCCCCCAGTACGATGATGCCGGGCCCCCTGTCGCGCTCGGCAAGCACGCGCGGGGCGATGTCGTTGACGGTCCCTACCCAGCAGCGCTCGTCGGGGCGGCTGCCGTTCTGGATGACCATGGCGGGCAATTCGCCACGCCCCTCGGCGTCCCAGAGGGCACAGATCTGGTCCAGCCGGCCCAGGCCCATCAGGATGATGACGGTGGCATTGGACCGCGCGGCGCGGAAGAGGTCGTCGCTCAGCCCCCCGTCGCGGGTGTGGGCGGTGAGCACCCAGAAGCTGTCGGCGTAGCCACGGCTGGTCGGTGCCACGCCCTGCAACTCGGGCAGGCTGATACAGCTGCTGATACCGGGGACTACCGCTACCGGGATCCCGGCGGCTTCGGCGTGGACCTTCTCTTCCTGTCCGCGCCCGAAGACGAAGGGGTCCCCGCCCTTGAGGCGGACGACGTGGCCATACTCGCGGGCGGTGGTGACCAGAAGTTCGTTGATCTCTTCCTGTTTGCGGTAGTGGCAACCGGCCCGCTTGCCGACAAAGATCCGCTGGCAGTGGGCCGGCGTCTCGTCCAGCAGCTCGTCACTGCTCAGGGCATCGTAGAGCACGACGTCGGCCGTGGCCAGTGCGCGCAGGCCCTTGCGGGTGATCAGGTCGGGGTCGCCGGGGCCGGCGCCTACGAGGGTGATGCGGGGGATATGGGTAGTGGTGTTCATTTCCGGAGGTTAGGCGATTATGCCTTGTAGTATTCGCTGACGACCTGCTTATCTAGTTGCCGCTCGCGCGTCGTGATGGCCTTGGTGACGAACGCCCGGGCGTCGGCGATATAGCCCGAGACGAATTCCGGGTCAGGCTCCGTGTGCTTGATGCGGAGCACGTAGCCTTTGAAGTCATCGATCTCCGGGAAGCGGTCGCCGAAGTGCTCTGGGAAATCATTCAGGATGCCAATGTGGGTGTTACACTTTACATCCTCGCTGAGGAGCAGGGCCTTTGCGGCGGTGATCATGGCGGAGTAGGCGTGGTATCCGGCGTCGGCGGGGGCGTCGCCCTGTAGGCTGCGGTCGGCGGCGACCAGCTTGTTGCTGCTGTCGTTCAGGATGGCACCGATGACGTCGAGGCTGACCCCGGCGCACTCCCCTACCCCGATCTCCTGCTTGTAATCTTCGTCCTGTCCCCAGTCGTAGAACTCTTCATCGGCGATGTCAGCGGTATCTCCCAGGGACTTCAGCAGTCCGTAGAAGTAGCGCTTGCCCTGCCGTTCGGCGTAGTCGTTGTAGTATTCGCCCTCGTGGGCATTATCGCGGTAGTCGTTGAAGAGGACGCGGACGACTTCCGGAATGCGGCGGGTCGGCACCTTGATGACCTTCTGGGCGATGAAGCCCCGCCCGTCGGGGGCAATGCCGCCACCGACGACTACCTGCATGGCGGGGGCGATCCGGTCGCCGACGCGAATGCTGGAGCCGTGAAAGCCGATGTTGGCGGCCATGTGCTGCCCGCAGGCGTTCATGCAGCCGCTGATCTTAATGCGGATATCGTCTTCGGTGACCATCTCGGGAAACTCGTCGCGCACGAGCTGCTCGAGTACCTGGGCCAGGCCGGTGGAGTTGGTGACGCCGAGGGCGCAGGTATCGGTGCCGGGGCAGGCGGTGATATCGGCCGTGGTATCGTAACCGGGCAGGCCGAGGTCCAGGGCGTAGAGTCCGTTAAAAAGGTGGGGCAGCGCGGTCGGCGGCACGTAGCGCAGCACGAGGCCCTGCTGCACGCTCAGGCGGATATCGTCGCTGGCATACCGCCGGATGACGTCCGCAAGCAGCCGCGCCTGCTCGGCTTCCAGGTTGCCCAGGGGCACCCGGACGGCCACGGCGTGGTAGCCCTCCTGCTTCTGGGCGAGCACGTTGGTCTTCAGCCACTCGGCGTAGACGGCGGGCTGCACCGGTTCTACGGGCGGGAAGGTGTCCTGGGGTACCTCCCCGAGTTGGGGGACCAGCGATTCGTCGATGGCGTACTCCTTGTGGGCGATCGCCGGCCATTCCTCGTGTACCAGCTCCATGAAGCGGTCGAAGCCGAGGTCCTTGATCAGGAATTTCATGCGGGCCTTCATGCGCTTTTCGCGCTCGCCGTAGCGGTCGAAAACCCGGATCGAGGCCTCCATGAAGGGAATGATCTGATCGGCCGGCAAAAACTCGAACGCCGTGTGGGCCACCATGGAGACCGCCCCGAGCCCCCCGCCGATGACGACCTTGAAGCCTTTCTGTCCGTCCCGCAGCCGCGGAATGAAGCCGAAGTCGTGGAAGTAGGTGAAGGCGCTGTCGCGGTCGCTGCTGGAGAAGGCCGGCTTGATCTTGCGGCCCATCTCCTGGCAGATCGGGTTGCGCAGGAAGTAGTCGAAACTGGCGTAGACGTAGGGGCTCACGTCGAAGAGCTCCTCGGGGTCCACACCGGCCAGGGGACTGGCGGTGAGGTTGCGGACCGTATTGCCGCAGGCTTCGCGGGCGGTCATGCCGGCTTCCACGAGCTCCCGCCAGATGGCGGGGCTGTCGTTAAGCTTTACGTAGTGCATCTGCACGTTCTGCCGGGTAGTGATGTGCAGCCGGCCGTTGGTGTACTTCTCGGAGATGTCGGCCAGCGCTACCAGCTGCTTGGGCGTGACGTGCCCGAAGGGGATCTTGGTGCGGAACATATGGACGCCCATCTGCCGCTGTCCGTACACGCCCCGGGTAAGGCGGTAGTGCTTGAAGCGGTCTTCGTCCTCCCGTCCACGCTGGTAGGCATAGATGCGGGCGGACAGCTCCTCAATGTCCGCGCGGTTCGCGGGATCCAGGTGGTCAAGGGCGGGGGCTTCGGTCGTATTCATACCCCAAGGTACCCGCCAGAAAGGCCTTCGTTCATATCGATTCAGGATGAAATGATCATATGAACGAATAAATTAAGGAGTCAACTAGCTAATTTACAGGCATATACAAATATATGTTATCAGCATTTCATTTATCCTTAACATATATTTATTATTTCATGTGACTGTGACGACCCGTCCTGCTTGCTGGTGCCGGCAGATTAGGGGAAAGCCGTACCGACACCCCCCCCGGGAATCTCACGGTGGAGGCAGCGGCAATTTTTCTACCGGCTTGGAAGCGAATTACCCCCTTATCTACCACAAATTGAGGGCGACACCCGGCAAAAAGTGGCGGAAAGACGATCCGGGAGAACCAGTGCGGGCGCGGGTTTTGGGTGGGTGTTCGGTTCAATTTTAACTTTTTTTAAAAAAATTTCGAACCTGCAACGAGCCGCCCGGTTACACCCCATCATTTAGCGGCAGGCCCCGGACTGCTTAGGATTGCGCGGGGCGTACCCACCCCATGGGTTACGGAGTTTGGTCCGCCGGCTTGCCTGTTAAAAAGACTTAAGGTCGCAATGCCCGTTGTGAATGTGCACCCGGTTTGCCTATCTTTGACAGCATAAGGGTTGCACCCCTTGCTTTTACAGGCTTGCACGCCTTTCGCATTTTACCGTTCTAAAGTCTATCTATCGTCTAAACGTCTACACTAACTGTCCTTAGGCATTTGCGCCCAATCCCGCTTCGGGAAATAATCCCAAACTGAAACTGTGTTAGTCATGGACGTCAAGTCACTTAACGATCAGGAACTGATCAACCTCTACCTCTCTGGCCAGGATCGTGCATTCGAAGAATTGCTCGGCCGTCACCAGCAGAAAATCTACACCTCCATCTACCTTTTCACGAAGGATCACAGCAAAGCGGAAGATATCTTCCAGGAGGTGTTCATCAAAATCATCGACACGCTCCGGCGTGGCAAGTACAACCACGAAGGCAAGTTCCTCCAGTGGGCCATGCGGATCTCGTACAACATGTGCGTCGATTCCTTCCGCCGCAACAAGCGCCGCCCCCAGGTCGGCCAGACGGAAACCTTCAACATCTTCGACGTGCTCCAGTCCCCCGAGGACAACGCCGAAGACGGCATGATCCGCAGCCAGACGCACGACAAGGTGCGCAAGCTGGTGGATGCCCTGCCGCCCGAGCAACGCGAAGTGGTCATCCTGCGCCACTACGCCGACATGAGTTTCAAGGAGATCGCCAAGCTGACCCGCGTCAGCATCAATACCGCCCTCGGCCGCATGCGCTACGCACTGATCAACATGCGTAAAATGGTCGAAGAGAAAGAGATCGTTCTGCAGTAACTCCCAGGTTACTACGCCCTACGAATTGACTACATACAGCAAGCCCCGTTACGCGATGCGTAACGGGGCTTTTTGCGTGGGCCTCGGCAGCGATCAGACGCCCTCCGCCAGCGGAATGGGGAACTGGACGAATATGTCGTCTCCCTCCCGGTCGATGGGCAGGAACTGTGCGTTGAGCCGGCCGTAGCGGCGCAGATCAAACATCAAGTGCCCTTCACTCCACAGGCTGTAGGTACGCTGGTACAGCAGTTCGTCGATGAGGGCGTCCTGTGTCACCTCCCCGTCGTAGTCAGCGAGGCCGGCAGCGTTGCGCACGACGTTGAGGGCCTCCACGGCCGTTCCCAGGTCATTGCGGTTGATGTTGGCCTCCGCGTAGATCAGCACCAGCTCCTCGTTGCGGATGATGTCGATGGGCGAAGTGGCCGATGGATAGAGGGCTGTCTCGTAGTCACCGTTCAGGTTATCCTGGCTGGTGGATTGCTGCCGCAGGCGGAACTTTTCGTCAACCCGCAGGTCACCGGCGGTGGTATCGGCGATAATGCGGGGGTGCACGATGATCTGGTCGCCGCTCTGTCCGGGCGTTTTGAACAGCGGATTGAGCAGGTCACCGGCGGCGGCACTGAAGATCATCTCCGGGCCCACCGACAGATCGCCGTCAAGGTCCAGAAAGCTCTCGTTCACGTAGGTTAGCGCCTCGTCGTAGCGCTCCCCGTGGGTAGCGATCCGCGCCGCTAGCGCGCGGTTGAATTCCTGGAAGGTCTCCGGCGTATCGAACCCTTCGAACCCGGTCGACAGGGTAAAGCCGAAGTCGGCACCCTGTAGCTGCGCGTCCGCCTCGTCCAGCAGGCCGAGCAGGGCGGAGTAGCTTTCGTCGCGCGACAGGAACGGGCCGAGGTTATTGGGATCGGCGACGTCCACGCGGATACCGTTGTCGCCGAGCAGGTCCAGCACGCGACTGAGCACCAGGGCCTTCATGGTATTGGCGAAGGCGCGGTAGCCGTCCTTCTCCGCCTCGGAGACGGAGCTGGTATTGTCAACCGCCTCGAGCAGGATATTGGCGTTCTTCACTACCCGGTAGGAGCTGTTGAAGGGGCCGGTGATGTAAAAGGTATTGTTGTCGAGTACAATATCCTCCTTGCCCAGCAGGTCCTCCGTGTTGCGGGGGTCGGCGTCGAAGATATACAGCTCCCGGGCAATGGTCCCGGAGGCAGTCACGTAGCCCGCGTAGCCGTTGCGGATTCCCGCTTCGATGGCGGTAACGAGCAGGTCCAGTTCCACCTTGGTAGCGTCGGACAGCACGCTGTTGATGCTGGGTCCGTTGGGGTCAAACTGCTCGTCGATCTCGCAGCCCGTCAGAAAGAGCAGACCGCCGGCCAGCAGCGGTAGAAATAAGGTTTTCATACTAAGTATATTTTTCGGACGTCGGGGCGGGCGCGCGGGTGCGGTGTCCCCCCGAAGCCGGTCAGTTAGGGTTGGGTTAAAAGTCAAGGCCGATCTGCAGGTAGAACTGCCGGCTGCTGGGGAAAGGAGCAACCTCCAGGTTGGTGGAGAGTCCGCTGCCGCCGTTGACCGAAGTCTCGGGGTCGTAGCTGCTGTAGTCGGTGATGGTGAAGATGTTGCGTCCCGAGACACCGACCCGCACGCCCCGAATGAAGGTATCCTCCAGGGGGAAGCGGTAGGCGATGCCCGCCTCGCGTAGTCGGAAATAGGAGCCGTCCTCGATGAAGCTGTCCAGGTTATCGTATTCCCGCGGCGTGGTCCCGCCGATATCGGTCAGGAAGCGCGTCAGGTTCAGCAGTTCGCTGCCCTGCCGCCAGTGGAAAAGGAAGTTGATGTCCAGGTTCTCGAAGAGGGTCAGGTTGTTGTTCCAGCCGAATTGGAAATCGGGTTCCGTGTTGCCAACCTGCATCGGGCCGTCGGGCGTGCTCTGCCACAGACCGGTGATCGGCGATCCCTCGTTGATGTAGAAGGTACCAAGTCCCAGACCGAAGCCGGCGCCCGGGGGAACGAAACTGGGAATGTCTTCCCCGTCGCTACCGTCCTCGATACCCAGGCGGGTGATCTCGCTGCGGTTCAGCCAGAAGTTGAAGGTGGTACGGTAATCAAAGGCGGGCGAGCGGAAGGGATTCAGGCCCAGTTGGAACTCAAAGCCCCGGTTGCGCAGGTCGAGGTCGTTGCGGATCTCGTTGCCGAAACCGGAGCTGGTCGGCAGCGACCGGTCGTAGAGCAGGTTGGTGACGTCGCGGACGTAGTAGGTCGCCGTCACGTTGACCTTATTGTCGAACAGGCCGAGATCGGTTCCCACCTCGATCTCCGAGCTGGTTTCCGGCTCCAGGCCGCTATTGCCCTGCCGTCCGTTGACGGTGAGCCCGGCGTTCCCGCCGGTACTCACGAAGGCCAGGGAGGTGAAGAGGCTACCGAAGCTGGCGCTGTTACCCGTCTGTCCGTAGGCGGCCCGCAGCTTAAGCTGGTCCAGCGGACCATCGCCCGACCAAAAGTCGAACTCGTGGAGGTTCAGGGCTACCGAAGCCCGCGGGAAGGTGTATAGCTTGTTGGGATCGCCGTTCAGCGACGATTTATCAAAGCGTAATCCACCCGTCAGGATCACCTGGTCGTTGACGTTCACTTCTTCCTGTACGACGTAGCCAAATTCCTCCACGTTGAGCAAGAACTGGTTCGTCGACTGGGCCGCCCCCTGGGAGAGGTTGGTCTGCAGGGGAATGAGCTGGGTGGTCTGGCTCAGCAGCTGGTCGGCCGACTGGTTCAGGTAGGTGATGCCGGCCTGGGTGGTAAAGTTGATACCGCTCTCGGTGTAGAAGTCGTGGACGGCGATCGCGCTGTAGTTGTAGTTGAACAGGTCGTTCTTGCCCTCTGCAAGGAAGCCCTGCTGGCGACCGCGCTGCGACTGAAAGCTTTCCGGAACGTATACGAACGTCTTGCTGAGGATGAAGTCCAGGCCACCGTTGAAAATCACGTTGAGCGACTGGTTGCCCGTCCGCAGCAGGTTCAGGTTGATGTTGATGCCCTCGAGGATGCGGTCCACGTTTTCGTCGTTGCGGGTCTGGTCACGGGTCTGTAGCGGGTTACCGGAGGCGTTGGGGTTGTCCGGGTAGTTGCCGAACTCGTCGGGGAACAGGTTGATGTAATCCCGCGTGAAGGCCAGGGTATAGCCGTAGGACAGTCCGCCCTCGTTCTCGTTACCGGTGAAGGAGCGGGCGGCCTGCGAACGGATGTAGTTGGTGTTGGACTGGACCTTGAGCCAGTCGTTGACTTGGTGGGTCAGGTTCAGGCGGGCGGTAAAGCGCTCGTAGCCGGTATTCTTGATGATGCCCGCCTCGTCGCGCCAGCTGCTGCTGACAAAGAAGTTGGTCTTCTCGTTACCCCCGCTGACCCGCAGGCGGCTGTCGGTGATGAATCCCTTCTGTCCGTAAATGATGTCCTCGTAGTCGAAGATCTCGCCCGCGGCCTGGGCGGCTACGAACTGGTCGCGCGCGTCCGCGCCGAAGGCTTCCTCGATCTGGGCGGCGTTGTAGGAGCGGCGGCCCACCTTGCGGATGATGGTATTGAAGCCGAGGTCCTGGTTAAAGGAAACCCGGGTTTCGCCGCTCACCCCCTTCTTGGTGGTGATGATGACTACGCCGGCGTTGGCGCGGGTACCGTAGATGGCCGCCGCGGAGGCGCCCTTCAGTACCTCGATGCTCTCGATATCGTCGGGGTTGATGTCCGCGATCCGGTTGGAAGCGCCCTCTTCGTTGGCGCTGTTGGCCCCGGACGCCCCGCGGGAACCGCTGGCGATCTCCACGTTCGAGATGTACACCCCGTCCACGATAAAGAGCGGCTGGTTGTTGCCGGAGAGGGATGACACGCCACGGAGCCGGAGCGCGTAGCCGCCGCCCGGTGCGCCGGAGGTCTGGGTGATGTTGACGCCCGTCAGCTTGCCGTAGAGGGCCCCGTCGACGGTCTGCTGGCTGGTCACGCCGGTAAGGTCCTCACCGCTTACTACGGAGACGGCATTGGCCAGGTTGGAGCGTTTGATAGTGGAAGCCAGACCGGTAACCACGACCTGCTCCAGATTGGCCACGTCCTCCTGCAGGACGATCTGCAGCGGAGCGATGTCGCGCTCCACGGCAACCGTCTGGGGGGCGAAGCCGGTGTAGCTCAGCCGTAACTCGGAGCGGTTGTCCGGGATCTCCAGCTCGAAGGTGCCGTCAAAGTCGGTGATGGTGCCGCTGGTCGTTCCCACTACCAGGATGGAAACGCCGACGAGCGGCTCGCCGTCGGCGTCGGTAACGGTACCCGTGACCGGATACTGGGCCAGGAGAAAGCATGGAAAGAATAGCGCCAGAACAAGAGCCCAGGCCGCCGGATAGTGATGTCGTTTCATAAATCAGGGTAGTTAGTGTAATAGCCCTTCCCGGCGCCGGCACGCAGCCACTACCGGGGAGCAACCGCTTAAATGTAGTGATTGGGAGCGATTTGGCGTACCGGACGCGTATTCCCCGGCTGACGGGCCACGCGCGGACGCCCCGGTGTATCGATACCCTTGACCGGCCGTCCTGCCGTTTACCCGACGGCACCGCACCTGCGCCCGCCGCCCCGGGCGTATTACCTTTGCCGCTTCGCGATCTCAGCTGCATGAACCCTACTACCCCGTACGACACCCCCGCCCCACCGACCCACCTGCTGGGTGTACTGCGCACGCTCTGGCGCTGGCGGCGGCCCATCCTCTTCACCACGGCCGCCGGAGCCCTGCTTTCCATCGTGATCTCCCTGCTGCTGCCCGAGTACTACACGGGCTACACCTCCTTCGTCGCGATCAGCCCGGAGCAGATCTCGATCGAGAGCACCTTTGGGACCAACGGCGGGCGGATCGCCTTTTACGGCACGGGCGACGACATCGACCGCTTGCTGAGCATCTCCGAGAGTAAGGAGGTGATCGACCACCTCGTTGACTCCTTCCACCTTTACTCGATCTACGACATCGACAGTACCACCCGCAAGGGCCCCGTGAAGGTAGCCGAAGAGTTCCGCAGCCACTACAGCGTAGAGCGTACGCCCCGCGACATCATCGAACTGACCGTCGAGGACCGGGACCCCGAGCGCGCCGCGGCCATGGCCCGCGCCGCCCGCCGGCGCATCGACGCTCTCAATCTGGCGTTGATTCGGTCCACCCACCGCCGCAACGCCGCCGGCCTGGAGCAGGAAGCGCAGGAAAGCCAGCAGCGGCTCGAAGAACTCAATACCCGCCTGACCGAACTGCGGCAGAAGAGCGGCATCTACAACACCGAAGCCCAGAGCGAGGCCCTGGCGCTGGCCGCCAGCCGGGTCGACCAGCAGTTGGCCACCTCGGAGGCCCGGCTGGTCGCATTCCGGGAGCAGAACGCCCGCGACAGCATCCGCAAAGTGACCGTGGACCTGGCCGGCCTGCGGGAAACGCGCGTGGCCCTCACGGAGCAGCTCGCGCAGCTCAACGCCAGCATCGGTACGATCGATAACCTGGAGGAGGAACGGCTGCAGGCCAACGAAACTTTGAACGAGAGCCGTACCCGCCTGAAACAGTACCAGAGTATCCTGGGGGGCGACCGGGCTACGATGGAGGTGATCGAGGAAGTCTCCGTCCCCATCGTGAAGAGCTCCCCGATCCGGTGGCTCATCGTCGTCTTATCCACGGTCGTCACCTTCATCTTTTCCGTCATTGGCGTACTGCTGCTGGACAACGGCCGGCGGTACGACTGGGGAAGCATCACGCGATGACCGCCGCCCCGCTGCGCCTGTACACCGGCTACGCGGCCACGGTGTTGCTGTGCCTCGGCGGGGCCATCGCCACGGGTCACTACTGGATCGCCGGCCTGCCCCTGCTGCTCGTAGCGGTCGGGCAGGCCGTACTGGACATCCGGCTGTTTTTCTGGCTGCTGGTGGTGGTCATCCCGCTGGGCACCGAGATCAGCCTGCCCGGCGGCGTGGGGACCGACCTGCCCACCGAGCCCATCGCCGTGGCGCTCACCGCCTGGCTTGTGCTGCACGCCGCGCGGCACTGGCCGGCCTACGACGCGCGCACTTTCCTGCATCCCGTGGCCCTGTTGCTTTACCTGCACGTGGCCTGGATCGTGGTGGCCAGCGGCTTCGGAGAACTGAAAGTGCTGAGCTTCAAGTTTACCCTGGCCAAGCTGTGGTACGTGGGGGCATTCTTCCTGGTGCCGCTGCTGTTGCTGCGTACCCCGCGGGCGGTCCGCCGCTTCGCCTACCTGTTCTTCTGGCCCCTGCTGTTCGTGGCCGTACAGACGCTGATCCGGCACGCCGGCTACGGCTTCAGTTTCGCCGATCAGTTCCGCACGCTCTCCCCCTTCATGCGCAACCACGTGGCCTACGCGGGCTGCCTGGCCACCTTCACGCCCTGGCTGGTCTACCTGATCTGGCACCGCCGGCGACAGGGACAAAGCTGGCAGTGGCTTACCTACCTGGTACTGCCGCTCTGGACGGCGGCCCTGTTCTTTTCCTATACCCGGGCCGCCTACGTCTCGCTGGCGCTGGCCGGTGGTGCCTTCCTGCTCCTGCGGTGGCGCCTGCTGCGGCCGGCGCTCGTCGTCGGGTTCGTGGCGGCCCTGGGCGTGGCGGTGTACCTCGTCTACGACCACAACTACCTCGACTACGCCCCCAACTACGACACCACGATCTCCCACCGGGAGTTCGACGACCTGCTCTCGGCGACCTACCAGCTCGAGGACATCTCCACCATGGAGCGTTTCTACCGCTGGGTAGCCGGCGGCAATATGGTGCCGTACCGTCCCCTTACGGGCTTCGGGCCGAGCAACTTCGTGGAACTCTACCCGAGCTACACCAACAATAATTTCGAAACCTACGTCAGCGACAATCCCGAGCGGAGCGGCATCCACAACTACTTCCTGATGACGCTCGTCGAGCAGGGATACCCGGGGCTCTTCTTCCTGCTGCTCTTCTTCGGGGGGATTTTCTACTTCGGGGAAGATCTTTACCGGCGGCAAACCGACCCGGACGCCCGCGCGGCCATCGCCGCGGGCCTGATGGCCGTGGTAGTGGTCACGGCCTTCAGCCTGATCAACGACCTGCTGGAGACCGACAAGGTGGGCTCGCTGTTCTTCACCTCCACGGCCATCGTCATTACCATGGGCCTTTACCGCTCCCCTACCCCGCCACGGTCCCCGTCAGGTACACTACCGCCAGGATACTGAGTGTCCCGCCCAACAAACTGGCAAACAGGTAGGTAAACGCTACTACCCCGTAGCCCTGCTGCAGCAGGTCCGTCAGCTCCAGGGCGAAGGTGGAGAAGGTGGAAAAGCCCCCGCAGAATCCGGTGATCAGCAGCAACTGGCCGGCGCGGGGAAGCTGGTCGCGCGCCACGAACGCGAGGCCCAGGCCGAGCACCGAGCAGGCCAGCAGGTTGGCCAGGAAGGTGGCCCAGGGGAAGTGGCCCTCCGCCAGTACCGCCGGAGGCAGCATGAGGGCCAGCCCGTAGCGGCAGCATGCACCGAGCCCGCCGCCCGCGAACACGAGCAGCCAGTTCACACCGTCTGGGTCTGGGGTACCGGGGCCGGAGCTGCCTGTTCCGCCTGACGGGCCGCCGCGGCGCGCTTGCGCTGCTTGATCCGGCGGGCCTTGCGGTTGAGGAGGTAGGTCAGGCCGACCGCCAGGCCGATCTCCACCAGCAAAATGGAGTGCAGGCCCAGCAGCGGGTCGAGGAGGAACGCCAGACTAATGAAGCTCAGGTTGACCAGCGCGAGAACGAACGTAGCCTGCACGTGGCTCAGGTCGGAGTCGATGAGCAGGTGGTGGATATGCCGGCGGTCCGGGCGCATCGGGTTCGTCCGCCGCAGAAGCCGCGTGATAAAGACCCGAATCGTGTCGAAGAGAGGCACGATCAGGATACCTACGGCAACGCTGATGGGGTGCTCGAAGCGGTACTTCGCCGGGATGGGCGCCGTCGAACAAACATCGATGAACTGAATGGTCATGATGCCCAGCAACATACCGATCACCAGGGCACCGGTATCGCCCATGAAGGTCTTCTGCGTCTTGGAGATGTTGTAGTACAGGAAGGCCAGCATACCCCCGGCCGCCGAGAGCGCCAGGATGCCCAAGTGGACCATACCCACCACGAAAAACCAGGTGCCGAAGCTGACCATCGCGATCACGCCCACGGTTCCGGCCAGCCCGTCGATGCCGTCGATCAGGTTGAAGGCGTTGGAGATCACCAGCAGGGTAAAGGCACTAGCCAGGATGGAGAACCAGACGGGCAGGGTACCGGACTGGTAGAACAGCTCGTACATGCTATTCAGGCGGATGTCGCCGCGGGTAACCAGGATAGCGATCGCGATAAACAAGCCGGCGGTCTTTTTCCCGGCGGACAACTCGCTGATGTCGTCCTTGGTACCGATCATGAATACGATCACCAGCGCGCTGAGGATGTACTGCAGGCCGGCCCACTGGTCCATCGGCGTCAGGAGCAGGGCACTGAACAGGATACCGAGAAAGATGGGAATGCCGCCCAGGCAGGGAGTGATGACCGCGTGGCTGCTGCGGGCCTCGGGGGTCGCCACCAGCTTCTTGTCAATAGCAATACGAATCACGCCGGGCATGATCGCAAACACAAGGGCAAAGGAAATTAAAAAGCTGAGTATAAATACGAACATAGGCGAAGAGTGGCGGAGCCTGTTTCCGATTCCAGCTAACCCAACGGCAAAAGATACACTAAGGGGTTAGCCGGCACAAAGATACGTGCACCATCTGTACTAAAGGACGGATACCCAAGAGGTTCGTGACGTGTACTCTACATTACACAAAAACAGTCCGCCGGCCGGCGCACTCCATGGTTTGGGGAGCCGCTCCTGCCGGTCGAGGGCCCGGCGCACCTCCTCCAGCGACAGCCGCCCCTCCCCCACCCGCAGGCACATGCCCACGATCAGGCGCACCATACCGCGCAGGAACCGGTTGGCCGTGACGTGGTACTGCATGCCCTCCGCGCCAAACTCCCAGCGGCTCTCCGTCAGGGTGCACTTCATGGTGAAGGCATCGCTGTTGGTCTTGCAGAAGGGCGCGAAGTCACCGTATCCGGTGATCAGCGCCGCGGCCTCCCGCATCAGGTCGTGGTCCAGTTCGCCGAGGGCCGGCACCCAGGCCACCGTATCGGGGCGGAAGGGATCCTTCCGCAGGCTCAGGTGGTAGACGTATGAGCGGCTGCGGGCGCTGAAACGGGCGTGCAGCTCTTCCGGCACCCGGTACAGGCCCCGCAGGGCGATGTCGGCGGGCAAAAACCGGTTGAGGCGTCCGAGCAGGCGGGGCGGGAAGGAACCCGCGTAGTCGAAGTGCGCCGCGTAATCACTGGCGTGTACGCCCGCGTCGGTACGCCCGCAGCCCACCAGCTTGATGGGTTCCCCGAGCACGGTCGACAGGGCCGTATCGATGGTTTCCTCGACCGACACGGCGTTGGGTTGCCGCTGCCAGCCGGCGTAGGCCGTGCCGCAGTAGGCCAGCTCGAGCAGGTAGCGTTGACCGGTCACAGCAAAGGCTTCTTTTTCGACCGCGTCACGAAGGGCGGGTTGAGGTAAAAGGGCTCGTAGGCCGCAACATCGGGGCGGCGGGGCGCGGGTGCGATGAGGTGACGGGCGGCGGCGGTGCCGGGTTCCCCGTAACTGAGGGCGTTGTCGTGCTCCAGTGCGGTTTGGATCCGGTCTTGCCCGGGGCCGCAGACCCACACCCGCCCCAGTCCGGCTCCGGCGCGAAGTTTTCCGCGCCACTGGGGATCCTTGAGGCGAATGTTGAGCACCTCGGTTTCGGGGGTGCGGGTGTCCATGGCGAACAGCTGGCCGTAGACCTCGTCGCGGCGGGAGTTGATGGTGGCCAGGATACGGTCGGCCGGACCCGCGGGGGCCGCGGTCGCGAGCGACTGCAGGGTAGGTACCACGGCCAGGCGAAGGTCCGGCAGTGCCAGGCACAAGCCCTTGGCCGTGGCTGCCCCGACCCGGAGGCTGGTGTAGCTGCCGGGGCCGTCGCTGAGGACAACCTCCCCTACGTCGGAAAGCGTAAGGCCGGCCTGCTCCAGGGCTTCGCGCACGAACAGCGTCAGCCGGCTGGCGTGCTGCTGCACCTCCGGAGCGGTTACTTCCGCAAGCAGGACACCGTCGCGCGCCACGGCAACGGAGCAGACGTCGGTGGCCGTTTCCAGGAGGAGGCGGATCATGTATCAAGCAGACTAGCGGGTGACCAAAAACATTCGTCAAAAGCGGGAATGCGGTCGTCCACCACCACCACGCCCTCCGCCTCCAGGCGTTCCTGCATGCAGGTAGGGGTGGGAAAGTGATTGCGCCCGGTGAGTTCCCCGCGGCGATTGACGACCCGGTGGGCGGGTACCGCTTCCCCCGTCGCCAGGCCCTGGTAAAGGGCCCAGCCGACCATGCGTGCACTTCCGAGGGTAAGAAAATCGGCAATGGCCCCGTAGGTGGTCACCCGGCCGGGCGGGATGAGCCGCGCCACGGCGTGCACGTCTTCGATGTAGGCGCCGCCCACCGTTATCGGTGGATTTCCCGGGCCATCCGCTTGTCCTTTTCGGAGTGGGGCATGGTACCGAAAACGTAATCCCACAGGGGATTGGACACGCCGAAGAGCACGTCGTCTTCGCTGTAGTGGTGGATGGAGTGGTTGACCCAGAGCGCACGTAGGAAGTTGCGCGGCGGGGCGTAGATGTGTACGGTGTAGTGGACAACCAGGTACAGCGCGTAGCCGACCACGAAGCCGGCCAGGTAGGAAAAGGAGTATTCACCCAGTACCAACTCGAACAGGAAGAGCAGCGAGGTAGCCAGGAAAATAGCGACCAGTGGCGGCATGGCCAGCCGGCGCTTGTCCTTCGGGTAGTCGTGGTGCATCCCGTGCATCTTGTACGTAGCCTGCTTATAAGCGTCGGAGGCCCCGTGCGGGGGGTGGTACACCCAGCGGTGTACGGCGTACTCGGTAAAGGTGAAGCCCAGTATGCCCGCCAGGAAGAGGCCCATTACGGTCAGTACGGGGATAGCGGTGTGGGTCTCCGTGTACCAGAGCAGTCCGATAGCGTACAGGAAAAAGATAACGATCGGCGTGGCGATGTGGGTCTGGGTCAACCGGTCGAGCAACTTGTTCTCGAACATCGGCGGAGAGGTGTCAGTGTTCGACTTAAACTTCTGAGTGCGGGCTTTCATGGGTATCGGTTATGTTAGTGAATACTACCCGATATTCAGACCAAGTTCAGGCGTTGCTTGATCTTGCGTCCGTACATACGCTTGTACACGCGGTACATCCGCTGCAAATGCTTGACGCTGTAGGAAGCCGGCTCTCCGTTGGGCTTGAGGTATCCCTGCTCCTGCATCCAGGCGTCGTTGAATATCTTCCCGAGGTACTTACTGCCGTGGTCGGGGAAAAGGACCACCACCGTATCGTCCGGCGTCAGTTGCTTGCGCATCGAGAACACCGCCTCCAGGGCGGCCCCGCTGCTGTACCCCAGCAGCAGGCCTTCCCGCTGCGCCAGTTCCCGGGCACGGAGGGCGGCGGCGCGGTCGCCTACCTTGATGAACTCGTCGATGAGGTCGAAGGCCACGTTGTCCGGGATAATGGTCTTGCCGAGGCCCTCCACCTTCCAGCTGAAGATCTCATTGGGGTCGAATACACCGGTCTGCCAGTACTTCTTGAGTACCGATCCGTAGGCGTCGACGCCGACCACGGTCACGTCGGGGTTTTGCTCCTTCAGGTACCGGGCCGTGCCGGACAGGGTTCCTCCGGTGCCGGCGCAGCAGACGTAGTGGGTGATCTTCCCCTCGGTGTCTTCCCAGATCTCGGGGCCGGTGCTGTGGTAGTGCGCACCGCTGTTGTCGAGGTTCCAGTTTTGCCGCAGGTAGAAGCTATTGGGGATGGTACCGGCCAGCTCCTCGGCACGGCTATAGTATGACTCGGGGTCCTCGGGCGCGGCGTCCTTCGGGCAGAGGACGATTTTGGCGCCGAGGGCCTTCAGCAGGGCCTGCTTCTCGGGCCCCGCCTTATCCGACAGGGTCAGGATACACTTGTAGCCTTTGATGGCCGCGATCATGGCGATACTGAACCCGGTGTTGCCGCTGGTCGCCTCGATGAGGGTGGCACCGGCCTGGATACGCCCCTTGCGTTCGGCCTGTTCGATCATGTACAGCGCGGCGCGGTCCTTGGCGGACTGCCCCGGGTTCATGGACTCCATCTTGCCGTAAACGGTAGCCGGAATGCGGGTGCCACAAATGCGGTCGAGACGAATCAGCGGAGTATTGCCGATGGCTTGTAGTACACTGTCGTGGCGCATAAAGGGGGGGTTAGTAAGCGGGGCAAAGGTAGTAGCTACGGCATTAACGTCGCAGCACTGGCAGTGGTTGGGTATATTGTGGGCGCTTAGGTTCTGGAAACATACGTCACCCCCTTACATGGCTAAATTTAAAGTCTCCCTGAAGGCCAGACTCATTCTCGAGGACCGCGGTCGCATTCTCCTCCTCAAACAGACCAAACCGAACGGGGGCAACTACAGCCTCGTGGGGGGCACGATCGAACGCAAGGAGTACGCCGTGGAGAGCCTGATCCGGGAAAGCTACGAGGAGGCGGGCATCGAGCTGACGCCGGCCGACCTGACCCTCGTCCACGTGCTGCACAAGCGGTACCCGAAAAAGAAGAAGGGCCACCGTATCGTGCTCTATTTCCGGGCCCACCACTACGAGGGCGAGATCGAGAGCCGCGAGCGCAAGAAG
This sequence comes from Lewinella sp. IMCC34183, assembly GCF_003390915.1. GTDB lineage: Bacteria > Bacteroidota > Bacteroidia > Chitinophagales > Saprospiraceae > Neolewinella. The sequence continues at coordinate 423,169 of NZ_QMEM01000003.1, forward strand.
TTCGAAAACGTGGAATGGCAGCCCTACGACTCCCTGCCCCCCAACCTGACGACCACCGTACGGCACGTGCTCAAAGCCTACAGCCGGGGCCGGCTCTACTCGGAGATGGAGAAATAATCCCGCGGGCGCCCTATCTTGCGGGTGCGTTGTTGTCCCCGCCTCCGGTCCGTAGCCTACCTGTGACCGTGACTCCTACCCCCGATACCTGCCTGCGCATCCGCGACCTCGCCGCCGAGGAGCAGCCCCGCGAGAAGCTGCGCCGCCGCGGCCCCCGCTCCCTCACCGATGCCGAACTGCTGGCCATCCTGCTGCGCAACGGCGTGCGCGGCGCCTCCGCCCTCGACCTGGCGCGCCGGCTGCTGCTGGCTTGTGACCACGACCTGCACGAGCTGTCGCGCCGGCAGCTGCAGGACCTGACCCGCACGCCGGGCGTGGGGCCCGTCAAGGCCATGCAGGTGGTGGCGGCGCTCGAGCTGGGCCGCCGCCGCGAGGCCTCCCCCCACCGCGACCTTCCGCTGCTTTGCGACAGCGGCAGCTGCTACCGGTACCTGCGGCCGCTGCTGGCGGACCTCCACCACGAGGAGTTCCACCTGCTATGCCTCAACCGCGCCAACCGCCTGCTCGGCGCCCACGTCATCAGCCGCGGCGGTACGACGGGCACGGTGGCCGACGCGCGTACGATCTTCCGCACCGCGCTGCAGCACGGCAGCGTCACCTCCCTGGTGCTGGCCCACAACCACCCGAGCGGGCAGGCGCACCCCAGCGCGGCCGACGTGCGGCTCACCGCCAAGCTGGGCCGCGCCGCGCGCGACCTCGACCTCCACCTGCTGGACCACGTCATCGTGGCGGGCCCGCGCTACTACAGCTTCGCCGACCACCAATTGCTGGACGGCGAAACGGGATAAGAACAGAAAGCATATCTTCGCGCTTCCTAAATCGATCCGGCCCAATTTCTTACATTGGCCGAAGCGCTAAACCAATCCAAATGGCCTCCACCTCAGATATAAAAAACGGATTCACCTTCCGTCACAACCACGATATCTACAGCGTAGTCGAATTTCAGCACGTGAAGCCGGGCAAGGGCGCCGCCTTCGTGCGCACCAAGATCAAGAGCCTCTCCACCGGCCGCGTTCTCAGCGAAACCTTCCCCTCCGGCCACAAGGTCGAAGAGGTGCGGGTAGAGCGCCACAAGATGCAGTACCTGTACAAGGACGAGATGGGCTTCCACTTCATGAACGCCGAAAGCTACGAGCAGGCCACCATCCAGGAGGCCATGATCGACAATGCCGGCTTCATGCGCGAGGGTGATACCATCGAGGTCCTCTACAATACGGAAGACAACGTCCCGCTTACGGTGGACCTGCCGCAGTACGTGGAAATGGAGGTCACCTACACCGAGCCGGGGGTCAAGGGCGATACCGCCACCAATACCCTCAAGCCCGCCACCATCGAAACGGGAGCGGAAGTTCGCGTGCCGCTGTTCGTGAACACCGGAGACAAAATTAAGATAGATACTCGCAGTGGCTCGTACCAGAGCCGCGTGTAACCCTCAACGCCCAACGCATGACGCTTAAAGACATTCAGGAACTCATCAAACTGATCGCCAAGACCGAGGTATCGGAGTTCAAATACAAGGACGAGCAGGTTACGCTTCACATCCGGGGAAAATCCTATAACCCCGTTTCCACTCCGGGCGCCGCCGCACCCGCCGTGCCGTCGATCATCAACGTACCCACCCCGACCCTCGGTCAGGGATACGCTCCGGCGCAGCAGCCACCGGCCGCCGCTCCCGCGCCTGCCGCCGCACCTGCGCCCGCCGCCGCAGCCGCCGCGGGGGGAACAGAGGCATCGGATGAATCCACCAATACCGCCAACCTCCTCGAGGTGAAGTCTCCCATGATCGGTACGTTCTACCGTTCCTCTTCGCCCGACAAGCCGGTCTACGTCAAGGTCGGCGACCGGATCGCCAAGGGCGATACCGTCTGCATCGTCGAGGCGATGAAGCTGTTCAACGAGATCGAGTCGGAAGTAGCCGGCAAGATCGTCAAGGTGCTCGTCGAAGACGCCCAGCCGATCGAGTACGACCAGCCCCTGTTCCTGATAGACCCCTCCTGAACCCAGTATGGCTAAGAAATTTAACAAGATACTTATCGCCAACCGCGGCGAGATCGCCCTGCGGATCATCCGTACCTGCCGGGAAATGGGCATCAAAACCGTGGCCATCTACTCCACCGCCGACCGCGAGAGCCTGCACGTGCGCTTCGCCGACGAGGCCGTCTGCATCGGCCCGCCCGCCTCGGCCGACAGCTACCTCAGCATCCCCAAGATCATGGCCGCGGTGGAAATCACCAACGCCGACGCGGTGCACCCCGGCTACGGATTCCTGAGCGAGAACGCCGACTTCGCCGAGATCTGCCAGGACTACGGCATCAAGTTCATCGGCCCCTCCCCGGAGCACATCCGGAACATGGGCGACAAGATCACCGCCAAGGAAACCATGATCCGCGCCGGCGTACCCGTGGTCCCCGGCGACGGCACCCTCCTCAAGAGCGCCGAAGACGGCATCGAACGCGCCGAGAAGATGGGTTACCCCGTCATGATCAAGGCCACCGCCGGCGGCGGCGGCAAGGGCATGCGGATCGTCAAACGGAAGGAAGACTTCGTCAACGCCTGGAACAGCGCCCGCGCCGAGGCCAAGGCCAGTTTCGGCAACGACGGCATCTACATGGAGAAGTACATCGTACAGCCCCGCCACATCGAGATTCAGGTGATCGGCGACCAGTACGGTACCGTCATTCACCTGAGCGAGCGCGACTGCTCGGTGCAGCGGCGCCACCAGAAACTGCTCGAGGAATGCCCCAGCCCCTTCATGACCGACGAGCTGCGGCAGCGCATGGGCGAAGCCGCCATCAAGGCGGGGGAGGCCATCGGCTACGAAGGCGTGGGTACCGTGGAGTTCCTGGTCGACGCCGACCGCAACTTCTACTTCATGGAGATGAACACCCGCATCCAGGTCGAGCACCCGGTCACGGAGGAATCCATCGACCACGACCTGATCAAGGAGCAGATCAAGGTCGCCTACGGCGAAAAGCTCTCCGGAAAGAACTATACGCCGAAGGGCCACGTCATGGAGTGCCGCATCAACGCCGAGGACCCGTGGCGCGACTTCCGGCCCAGCCCGGGCAAGATCACCAGCTTCCACAGCTCCAAGGGGCACGGCGTACGCGTCGATACCCACGTATACGCAGGCTATACCGTGAGCCCCTACTACGATAGCATGATCGCCAAGCTGATCGTCCGCGCCCCCACGCGCGCGGAGGCCATCACGAAGATGGAGCGGGCGCTCGACGAGTTCATCGTGGAGGGCATCAAGACCACCGTCCCCTTCCACCAGTGGCTGCTGCGGCAGGAGGATTTCCGCGAGGGCAACTTCGATACCGGCTGGCTCGGCCAGCAGGAACTGCCCAAAGGATAAGCAACCACTCCCGCCATGCGCATCTCCAATCTCCTGCGGTCCGTCGAAGAGCGGGCCATCCTGCCCCGGAGAAAGGCCGGCGCCCCGCCCGGCACCATGGTCTACACCGGGGAGCGGCACATGGAGGAGGTGCTCGTGCACCTGACGGAGTACCGGGGGGAGTTCTTCGACGTGCAGACGGCCGACGACGACCTGCCCGAGGCCCACGGCGAAACCGCCACCCGCTGGTACGACGTACGGGGCCTCCACGACATCGCCCTGGTGGAGCGCCTGGGCAAGCAGCACGGCATGCACCCGCTGGCGCTGGAGGACGTGGTGGACGTGCAGCAGCGCCCCAAGATGGAGATCTTCTCCGACGGCGTACTGATCATCATCAAGGCCTTCGCCTTCGCGCCGGAAACACGCGACCTCAGTATCGAGCAGGTCGGTATATACCTCTCCCAGGACACCGTACTCACCTTCCAGGAGGACGCCGGCGACCTGTTCAAGAGCGTACGCAAGCGCCTGGAAACCTCCAGCGGCCGCATCCGCACCCGGGGACCGGATTACCTGGCCTACGCCCTGGTGGACAACGTGGTCGACAAGTACTTCACCGTCATCGACCAGATCGAGGGCGAGCTGGACAAGCTCGAGGACACGATCATGCGCTCCCCGGAAATGTCCACCAAGTCCAAGATCCACGACCTGCGGCTGGCTCTCCTGACGCTGCGTAAAAGCATCAGCCCGCTGCGAGAGCTCATGACCCGCTTCGGCGACAACGAGAGCAAGCTCATTACCGAGGATACGCAGCTGTACGTGGCCGACCTCCGGGACCACGTCATCCAGATCACCGACCTGGTGGAAACCTACCGCGACGTGACCAACGGACTGTACGACCTCTACGTCAGCGAGATCAGCTTCCGCATGAACAGCGTAATGCAGACGCTGACCATCGTCTCGACCATCTTCATCCCGCTCAGCTTCCTGGTCGGCGTGTACGGCATGAACTGGGACAACATGCCCGAGCTGCACACGCGCTACGGCTATTTCGTGCTGTGGGGCGTGATGATCTGCGTGATTCTGGGCATGCTCGGATGGTTCCGCAGCCGCCGCTGGATATAGGCCGGCCGGCGGACCTGCGGGCACCGATTCCGCGGGTCGGGACGGCAAAGCCGATTTGGCTTCGTAAATTTGCGCCCTCAACAACAAAGCGTTCGCGCCCATGAACAAGCGTACTCTCACCATTATCGCCGTTATTCTGGCCCTGCTTTTCGTCGGTACCCTCATTTGGGGCGTCACAACCAAGAGCAAGTTGGAGGCCGATTACACCGAAAAATCGGGCGAGGCCGATCAGCTGGCCGTCCTGCGCGATAACCTGATGCAGTCGGTCGACAGCCTCGATCAGGCCTTCACCCAGGTAAGCGAGGAGAACGCCCAGCTGCAGGGAGAACTGACCGACGCCCAGGAAACCGCCAAGCGTGCGCTCTACGACATGCGGCAGGCCCAGCGCAGCCGCGAGAACGACAACAACGTGGCCTACCAAATGCGCCTGCAGATCGAGGACCTCATCAACGTCCGGACCATGCTGGAAACGAGCATCACCGAACTCGAGACCGAGAACCAGACCCTGCGGGAAAGCAACGTGGCCCTGCGCCGCGACCTCTCCACGGCAAAAACCGAAGCCTACGAGGCCACCAAGGTCGCCGATAACCTCAGCCGGATGAACGAGAGTATGGAAGCTGACCTGGAACGCATGACCCTCGGCGCTTTCCGCGCCTCCGCGATGCAGGTCGACCTGCTGCGCAAGAACGGTTCCAACACGGCGAACGCCAGCCGTGCCCGCCGCATCACGGTCAGCTTTGACCTGACGGACGTACCCCGCGAGTACCTGGGCGTGCGGCCGATCTACCTCGTCCTGACCGACGAGCGCGCCACCCCCGTCATCAGCGACAACCCCGTACGGGCCAAGAGCGTCGTCAACGGCGCGGAGAAGGATATTATCGCCCTGGAGGGCCGCGACGTGAACCTCGAGCGCAACCAGCGCCTCACCTTTACGCACGAGCTTGACGACAAGCTCGCGGAGGGCTTCTACCGCGCCGAGATCTACACCGACGTCGGTATGCTCGGCTCGGCCAAGGTTCAGTTACGGTAGCAAGCGGTACTACCGTACTGCCTAACTACGGTACCGTTGGACTCCCGACCACCGTACCACAACGCCCTACCACAAGACTAAACGACTACCATGGTGTTTCTGGAATTTGAAAAACCGCTAGAAAAGCTCTACGAACAACTTGAAAAAGTGAAGGACGTAGGCGAGGATGGCGTGGTCGATATGCAATCTACCATCGAGGAGCTCGAGAGTAAGATTAAGCAGACGCGCCGCGACATCTACAGCAACCTCACCGGTTGGCAGCGGGTGCAGCTGAGCCGCCACCCCGAGCGCCCCTACACGCTTTTCTACATCGAGCAGATGTGCCGCAAGTTCGTCGAGCTCCACGGCGACCGGCACTACGGCGACGACAAAGCCATCGTGGGCGGCATCGGCAACCTCGACGGGCAGACCGTAGTCTTCATCGGCCACCAGAAGGGCGTCAACACCAAGATGCGCCAGTACCGCAACTTCGGCATGGCCAACCCCGAAGGCTACCGCAAGGCCTTGCGCCTCATGAAGTTGGCCGAGCGCTTCGGCTTCCCGGTGATCTCCCTCATCGATACCCCCGGGGCCTTCCCCGGCATCGAGGCCGAGGAGCGCGGACAGGCCGAGGCCATCGCCCGCAACCTGTTCGAGATGGCCCAGCTGCGCGTGCCCGTGGTCTGCGCCGTGATCGGCGAGGGGGCCAGCGGCGGCGCCATCGGCATCGGCCTGGGCGACCACGTTATGATGCTCGAAAATACGTGGTACTCCGTCATCTCGCCCGAGAGCTGCAGCAGCATCCTGTGGCGGTCCTGGGACTTCAAGGAGCAGGCCGCCGAGGCCCTCAAGCTCACTGCTGAGGACATGAAGGGCTTCGGGATCGTCGACGAGATCGTCAAGGAACCCCAGGGCGGCGCCCATATGGCCCCCGAGGAGATGGCCAAGACCCTTAAGCGGCAACTCAAGAAGGCCATCGCCGCCATTCAGGAAAAATCCGTCGACCAGATGGTCGATGACCGGATCGAAAAGTACGTCGCCATCGGCCGCGTCACCCAGGCCGACTAGCCCCGGCCCGCTCCCGGCCGCCGGGTGTACCTTGCGGCCCTTTACCGCCCCGAGAATCCCATGCAAGCTCCCCTCCCCCCCTTCAGCGGCACCGGCGTCGCCCTCATCACGCCCTTCCTGGCAGACAAGTCGATCGACTACCCTTCCCTGAAGCGCCTCATCGACTACGTCATCACGGGGGGCGTGGACTACCTGGTATGCCTCGGCACCACCGGTGAGGCCATCACCCTCAGCACCCAGGAATGCCGGGAGATCCTGGACTTCACCCTCCGCCACGTCGATGGGCGGGTACCCATCGTAGCGGGCTTCTTCGGCGGCAACTACACGGAGAAACTGGTCCGCTTCATCTCCGAGTACAACTTCGACGGCGTGGCCGGCATCATGTCGAGTAGCCCCGCCTACAGCAAACCCCCGCAGGAGGGCATCTACCAGCACTTCATGCGGGTGGCCGAGGCCGCCCCGCGCCCCCTCATCATCTACAACGTGCCCGGCCGCACCAGCAGCAACGTACTCCCCGAGACCGTCCTCCGCCTGGCCGAGGCCAGCGATCGCTTTGCGGCGGTGAAGGAGGCAAGCGGCGTCCTGGCCCAGGCCACCGAGATCCTCCGCCACCGCCCGGAGCACTTCGGTGTGCTGTCGGGCGACGACCCCCTGGCCCCCGCCATGATCGCTCTCGGCGGCCACGGCGGCATCAGCGTGATCGCCAATGCCCTGCCCGAACACTTCAGCCGGATGATCCGCGCCGCCCTCACCGACGACTGGCCGGAAGTACGCCGCCTCAACTTCGAGCTGCACGACATCCACCCCCTCCTGTACTGCGAGGGCAACCCCGTCGGCATCAAGGCGGCGGTGGCCGAACTCGGCCTCTGTGAAAATTACCTCCGGGTGCCGCTCGTTCCCCTGAGCGCGCCCAAACAGGCCGAACTGCGTCGGGTCCTTAGCCGGGTACCCGGCCTGGACCTGTAGAAAGGGCCGTAACTTCTCCCGTATGCGCTTCCTCCGGATCACGGGTCTCCTCTTGCTGCTCCTGCTTGCCGGGCTGGTACTGATCGTCCAGTTTTTCGGCGACCCCATCGCCCGCCGCGTGGTGGCCGCCCTCAACCAGCAGTTGCGTACCGAGATCGTCATCGAACGCTCCGACCTCAGCCTCCTCCGTTCCTTCCCCTACCTCTCCGCCGACCTGCGCGGGGTGACCGTGGCCGGCAGCGACGGCAGCCAGCTCCTGCGCAGCGACCGCCTGGCCTGCCGCCTCGACCTCAGCAGCCTCTTCGGCAAGGTGCGCATCCGCGGTATCGTCGTAGAGCACGGCGAGCTGTACCTCCTTACCGACGTCGACGGCAACCCCAACTATCTCTTCACCGCCCCCCTGGAAGCGGACGGGGACGCAGGTGCCGTGGAATTCGAAATCAGTGAAGCCCGCCTGGCCGACGTAGCCCTGCACTACGAGGACCGGCAGCTGCGCACCGAGGCGTTCCTGACGGTGACCGATGCCTCCTTCAGCGGCGATTTCGGCGCACGCGCATACACCCTGGCCACCGACGCCGACCTCTTCGTTGATTACCTTGACCAGGACGGTTACCGCTATTTGAGCGACGAGACCCTGCGCCTGCTCGGCCAGGCCACCATCGACCACGCCGCGGGCAGCTACACCCTGACGCCCCTGCGCCTCTACGCCGGGGACTTCACCGTGGAAGCCACCGGCGTACTCACGCCCACCGAGGACGGCCTGGCCACCACCCTCCACCTCAGCAGCACCAGCGGCAACCTGGAGGACGTGTTTGCCCTGCTGCCGCCCGCCTACGCCCGCACGCTGGGCGAACTCGAGACCCGCGGCGACCTGGCCCTGACCGCAGACGTGGCCGGTGCCTGGACCGCGAGGACCTACCCCCGCATCGACGGCCGGCTGACCTTCACCGACGGCCGCCTCGGCAGCCCCCGCATGAACGTCGGCGCCCGCGACCTCAACCTCGACGCCACCTTCGCCTACGTGGACGGACCGCGGGGCGGCGTACAAACCTTTGCCATCGACCAACTCACGGGTAACTTCCGCGGGGAGCCCTTCGACCTCAAGCTGCGGCTCGAGGACCTCAACGATCCGGTGATCACCTTCAGCGCCGACGGCAGCCTGCCCCTCACTACCCTGCCGGCCTTCCTGGACGGGACCACCATTACCGACGGCGACGGCCTCCTGCGCTTCGACGGCCTGACCCTCAGCGGCCGCTACGCCGACATGGTGGAGCCCCGCCGCATGGGGCGTGTGGCGTCGACCGGCCGGCTCACCTTCGAGGACGGTAGCCTCACCGTCAACGGCCGCGAGATCCGCGTGCCCGCCGGTGACCTGCTGCTGGACGACAACGCCCTTAGGGTAACCGAACTGCGGGTGGAAACCGGCGAAAGCAGCCTCGCCTTCACCGGGGAAGCCACTAACCTCGTGCCGGTCCTCTTCGCCGACAGCCTGAATAGCCGCGATGCCACCCTGAACTTCACGGCAACCCTCACGGGCGACCGCCTCGACGTCGCGGAGTGGCTGGCACTGAGCGACCCCAGTGAGAAAGACCTCGAAACCGCCGCCGGCGACTCCACCTCCCTCGACAGCCTCGGGCGGCGGGCGCGGGAGCAGCGGGCCCGGGTGACCGAATTGCTCAACGGCACCTTTGAGGCCGACATCGATAACTGGACCTGGGACAAGCTGGAGGGGGAATCCTTCCGCGGGCAACTCGTTTTTACCCCCGGCCGGCTGGCGGTGCGGGGCAGCAGCCGCGCGATGGAGGGCGAGTTCCGGGTGGACGCCATCACCGATTTCGGGCGGCTCACCCGCACCGAGGCCCGCATCACGGCTACGGACGTGGATGCCTACCAGTTCTTCTACCAGAACGACAACTTTACCCAGGATTTCCTTACCGCGGACAATCTCACGGGCCGGCTCAACGCCCGGATGATCCTGTACCTCTACTACGACGAGGAAGGTAACCTGGATTACGACCGCCTGCAGGCCCTCGCCGGCCTGGAGATCCTGGACGGAGAGCTGCACGACTTCGCCCTGCTGGAAAACTTCGCTTTCGCCCTTAAGGCGGGCGACCTGGAACGCGTCCGCTTTACCCGCCTGGCCAACTACATCGAGATCACGGACGGTACGGTCTACCTGCCGGCCATGCTCGTGCAGAGCAGCGCCATCAACCTCACCCTCAGCGGGAGCCACACCTTCGATCAGTACCTGGAGTACTACATCAAGGTAAATGCGGGGCAGGTGATCGCCAACAAGATCAGCCGCCACGACGACAACCTGGAGGTGCTGCCCGCCCGCAACGGATTGTTCAACCTGTACTATACCATCGTCGGCCCGCTGGAGACCTACCGGGTAGAGACCGACAAACAGGCCGTGAAGAACGACTTCCGGCGTAGCACCTACCGCAGCGAACGCATCCGCCAGACCCTGGAAGAGCGCTTCCGCACCCCGATCGAGTTGTTGCCCCGGGTGGACGACGGGGACCTGACGGAATAGGTCATAACACCCGGCCTCCCCGCCGCGTTATGTGCCTGTCTATGAACAACTGAATCCTTTCGCTTGCGCCTTTTCCTTCTTCCCCTATTGCTGCTGGCCGCGGCCCTGCCCGCCCAGGTGGCCGCTCCCGACTTCCTCTGCACCCGCTCCGAGGCGGGCGACGAGGTGCTGACCTGGTCAAACGTCGCCAACGATTGCGGCACCTTCCAGGGTACCGAGGTATATCGGGCGGAGTCCGCTGCCGGTCCATACACGCTGCTGACCACCCTGACCGATCCCGCCGCCACCGAATACCGCGACCCGAATCCCAACGGAAGCCAGTTGTTTTACTACCTGCAGTACGCCTACGATTGCCCGGGGGAGGCCGTACTGACCAGCGATACCCTCGACAGCTTTATTCCAGTATCCCCCGACCTCAGGTTCGTGAGTGTCGTCGACGGCAACCTCGAAGTACACTGGCGCCCCTCACCCTCCCCGGAGGTTAACCGCTACGTAATTCTTGAAGTAACGGATACCGCCGTGGTCCCCCTGGATACGGTGGGGCTCGACACGGTATATACGGTGACCGGGGTCCCGGAAGCGGAACTGACCCGGCGCAGCTACCGGGTGGCCGCCCTGGACGCCTGCGACAACGACAGCCCGCAGAGTGATATCCTCTCGGCCGTGGATTTAATCGGCTCCGGGGGGTCCGGTTGCGAATCCGACATTACCCTAATACCCCTTGAAGGCATCCTCACCACCATCACGTTGTTTGTTCCCGATTCCGGTGAGGTCCTGTCGCTGTACGCATCGACCAACGGGGGGGATTACGTTCTATCCGATACCTGGACGGAGGCGTCAACCGTCGATTCCATCGTAAATGGCTACACCTATTCCGCCGCAAATGACGGCGACAGTATCTGCTTCTACTTTGAAATGGAATATCCCGGGCTGGATATCCGGCAACGTACCCTTACCTATTGCCAAACGGTGGACATCGAGCAGCCCGTGCGCGACTTCTCGCTGTACGGCGTGGAGGTACAGGATGACGGGCTACTCTACTTCGCGTACGCGTATTCCTCCCCACCCCCCGTCGCTTATACGGCCGATCTGGAGCAGGTGAGCGGAGGGGACACGGTGGTTTACGTCGACGAGCTCGTTGGTTTTCTATCGCTGAACGAACTAACTTCCCTCGGTGCCCCGCCCGTCGTGCCCGGAGATTCCTTTCGCTTCGTACTGACCGACGGCTGCGAACGGAACGCCTTCAGCAATTACGTCAGTCCGGTCTTTCTTTTCGCGGATGCATCGGGCGGCGGAGCGCAGGTGCAATGGACCCCGCTAGAGAATGGCCTTCCCGGCACCCTTACCTACAATCTCTACCGCGTGACGGCGGATAGCACCCTGGAGTTGCTGGCCGGCAACCTGGATACGTTGACCTACCTCGACGACGACCCCAACGCCGGCAGCGTGCGCTGTTACCGGGTGGAGGCCATCTTTCAACCCGAGGGCTCCGCCGAGTCGTATTCCTTTCTCTCCAACGTGGCCTGCGTAGCCGAGGAGACCGGCGTCTACATCCCAAACGCCTTCAGTCCCAGTGCCACCCGCGACGAGAACCGGGTCTTCCGGCCCATCTTCACCGTCGCGGCGGGCATCAGGAACTACCGCCTGCAGGTTTTTGACCGGTGGGGCGGACTGCAGTTCACCACCGAGGATCCCGTGGCGGGTTGGGACGGGCGGCTAAACGGAAGGCTGGCGCCCGCGGGTGCCTACGTGTACGTCATAACCTTTACCTCCACCCAGGGAAACTTAGTGGAGTATAGCGGCGTTGTCAACGTACTTTACTAAAAGAAAGGCAAGCCAAAGTTTGGTGCTACCCCGCGTAGCGACCTACTTTTGCCCCCCGATGGTTGGGTGGCCGAGTGGCTAGGCAAAGGTCTGCAAAACCTTGTACGGCGGTTCGAATCCGCTCCCAACCTCACTAAACCGCGACGGGCCCGGCCCGCGCGGTTTTTTTTATGCAGGGTGACGGTAGAAGTTGCCCGGGATTTGCCTCAGCATGTCCCGGAAACTCCGTATCTTTGCGCTCCCTTAGCCCGATCCGGGCGGGGAGGGGTAAGGCTGCCCCCGAAGCGGCCATACGTTTTCACCTAGTTAAACCTTTCACGTCATGCAAGTAGACGATGATAAGGACCCGCAACAAGACGGGACCACCGAAGAGACCTCCACTGATAATATTACGCCGGAGGCACAACAATCCGTAGAAGACCAGGCCGCTCCCACCGAGGAGAATCCCACCCCTGAGATCACGGCCACCCAGTCCAAGATCAATCCCGGTGCCGACGCGAGCGACGGCAACGTAGCCAAGGCCAACGAAGATGCCGAGGAGAGTCTTGACGACGACGATTCAGACGACGATGACGACCGCAGCGGAGCCAAAGTGATCCGCAAGGAATCCAGCCGCGTATCCGTGGCCCTCACCGAAGAGGTGAAGGAAGAGGCCGTCGAGATCGACGAAGCCGACCAGAGCGGTGCCACCGGCGCCGCACACGATGCCTTCGCCTGGGACGCCATCGCCAAGATCGACAACCGCTACTCGCAGGAGGAGCGCGAGGCCATGGAAAAGGAGTACGAAGCCTCCATGACCAACATCCAGGAAGCCGAGATCATGTCGGCCAAGGTGTCGGCCATCATCGACGGCGACGTGATCCTCGACCTCAACTACAAGAGCGACGGCCTGCTCCCCCTCTCCGAGTTCCGTGACCAGGACGTCGAAGTAGGCAGCACCGTCGAAGTGTACGTAGAGCAGCAGGAAGACGAGCGCGGACAACTCGTGCTCAGCCGCCGCAAGGCCAAGCTGTTGCGCGCCTGGGACCGTATCCGCGACTCCTACGCCAACGGCACCGTCATCAACGGTAAGGTAATCAGCAAGACCAAGGGCGGCCTCATCGCCGACTGCGGCGGCCTGGAGACCTTCCTGCCCGGTTCGCAGATCGACATCAAGCCGATCGTGGACTACGATGCCTACGTAGGCAAGACCATGGAATTCAAGGTCGTCAAGATCAACGAGACGATCAAGAACGCCGTCGTTTCCCACAAGGCCCTCATCGAGAGCGACCTGGCCGAGCAGCGCGAAGCCATCATCGCCAGCCTCGAGCGCGGTCAGGTACTGGAAGGTATCGTCAAGAACATCACCGACTTCGGGGCCTTCCTCGACCTGGGTGGCGTCGACGGCCTCCTCTACATCACCGACATCAGCTGGGGACGCATCAACCACCCCAGCGACGTGCTGGAGCTCAACGAGAAGGTTAACGTGGCCGTACTCGACTTCGACGAGAACAAGAAGCGGATCAGCCTCGGCCTCAAGCAACTGCAGCCCCACCCCTGGGAGGTGCTGGACGACAACATCACCGAAGGCAGCACCGTCGAAGGCCGCGTAGTCAACATCGAAGACTACGGTGCATTCCTCGAAATCATGCCGGGCGTAGAAGGTCTGGTACACGTAAGCGAAGTAAGCTGGAGCAACCAGCCCATCAACGCCCGCGAGTACTTCACCGTCGGGGAAACCCGCAACGCCAAGGTGGTGACCATCGACCGGGACGACCGGAAGATGTCGCTCTCCATCAAGCAGATGCAGCAGGATCCCTGGGACAACATCTACGAGAACTTCTCCGTGGGTACCAAGCACACGGGTAAGGTCAAGAACCTCACGCCCTACGGTGTATTCGTCGAGCTCAACGACGGCATCGGCGGCATGATCCACATCAGCGACCTGTCCTGGACCAAGCGCTTCGGCCACCCGAGCGAATTCACCAAGGTTGGTGAGGACATCGACGTCACCGTACTGGAAGTCGACGAGCACAACCGCAAGATGTCGCTCGGACACAAGCAGCTCGAGGAAAACCCCTGGGACAGCTTCGAGTCGGTCTTCCCCGAAGGCAGCTACCACGAGGCCACCGTACTCCGCAAGGACGACCGCGGCGCCATCGTACAGATGCCCTACGGCCTGGAAGCCTACGCTCCGATCAAGCTCATGCGCAAGGAGGACGGCAGCATCGCCGAAGTGGACGAGACCCTCACCGTCAAGGTGATCGAGTTCGACCGCGACCAGAAGAAGCTCATGGTCAGCCACAGCCGCTACGTCAACGATATCCGCCGCGAGGCCAAGGATACCGTCGTCCGCGAGCGCCGCGAGGAAGAGAAGTTCACCCGCAAGGCGGTCAAGCAGACCAACTCCAGCAACGAACGCTCTACCCTGGGTGACCTGTCCGCCTTCGAGCAACTGCGCGAACAGCTCAACAACGAGAACGACGACGACGAGAAGTAGTCGGCGTTCAGCTACACGGCGTTGCCTACGGGCGGCGCGCGCGAGGCCCCTTCACCTGACCGGTGAAGGGGCCTTTTTTGTGGTGCTTCATCTCCGTTGGCCGCGAATTCACTTTTCTGGTGCTTTGCGGTACGCTCGTAATTTTCGGGTTGCGCTGCCGGAGGCAGCATTTTGCTGGCGCTGCCGGAGGCAGCATTGTACTGGCGCTGCCGGAGGCAGCGTTGTACTGGCGCTGCCGGAGGCAGCGTTGTACTGGCGCTGCCGGAGGCAGCGTCGTACCGGTGATGCATCGGCCGCGCGAAGTACCTTGGGCCACCATCCGGCCAAAACCTCCGCCCATGTCCGACAACGTCTCCACGCACTACCACGGAAAGCTACTGCTGCTCGGCGAATACTTCGTCCTCGACGGGGCTACGGCCCTGGCCGTGCCTACCCGGCGGGGGCAGCAGTTTACCGTCGGGCCGGCCGGGACGGACGCGCTCGTCTGGCACATGACCTACGCCGGAGATACCGCTCCGCAAACCTTCACGTTCACTGGAAACGACTGGGCCGACGCCCCGCAGGAGCCGACCGACGTACGCAGCCGGCTGCAGCAACTGTTCCACGCCGCGGAGCAGCTGCGGCCGGAAGCCACCGACGCCCTCCGCGGAAAGGAGATCACTTCGCGGCTCGATTTCCCACCGGAGTGGGGCCTGGGGAGCAGTTCGACCCTCGTGACCTTTTTGGCCGACTTTTTAGAAGTCAACCGCTACGCCCTGCTGGAAGCTACCTTCGGCGGCAGCGGGTACGACCTGGCATGCGCGGACGCGGAGGGTCCCCTGCTCTACCGCCGGGACGGCCACGCACCCTACGTCAACGAAATCGACTGGTACCCGGACTGGCTGCAAACCACCTGCTTCGTGTACCGCAACCGCAAGCAGAACAGCCGGGAGGCCATCGAACGCTACCAGAGCTCGGACATCGACGAAGAGACCCTCTGGGAGGCCAGCCAGCTCCCCCGCCTGTTCCTGCAGGCACCGCACCTGCGCGCCGCCGCCCGGATCGCTACGGAGTTCGAGCGGCTGGTGGCCGACCACCTGGGGCTGACGCCGGTACAGGAGGAGCACTTCGGCGACTTCGACGGCGCGGTCAAGAGCCTGGGGGCGTGGGGCGGCGACTTCGTATGGGCCATAAGCGAGCAGCCGCTGGAAAAGTCACGCACCTACTTCAACGACCGCGGCTACGCAACGGTTATCCCCTACAACGAACTGGTACTATGAGTAAGTGGAAAGCGGCCATCGTCAAGCGGATCGAGCAACGCAGCCCGACGGTGCGCAGTTTCTGGCTGGCGCTGCCCGACCGGGAAGTACTAGACTTCCGCCCCGGGCAATTCCTTACCCTCGATCTGCCGATCAGCGAGCGGCGGCGCGAACGGTGGCGGAGCTACTCCATTGCCGCCGCACCGGATGGGACGAACGAGGCGGAGCTCTGCGTGGTGCACCTACCGGGGGGGAAGGGCAGCACCTACCTCTTCGAGGAGACGCAGGTGGGTACCGAGTTGCTCACCAAAGATCCCGGCGGTGTCTTTACCCTGCCCGACCGCCCGCTGGATTTCGACGTAGTGATGGTGTGTACCGGCACGGGCATCGCCCCCTTCCGCGCCATGCTGCAGCAACGGCTCGGTCACGAGACGCGCCGTTTCCACCTCATCTTCGGCTGCCGGCGGCCCGAAGACCTGCTGTACCGCGAAGAACTGGCCGCGCTGGCCGAGGAATTTCCCAACTTCACGTATACCGCCGCGCTGAGCCGGGAACTTCCGGCGGAGCAGATGACCTTTGAGACGGTGGAGGGCTACGTACACCAAATCTACGAGCGCGACTACCCCACCCCCCGGCCCGACCTGCGTTTCTACCTCTGCGGCTGGAGCCAGATGGTGGACGAGGCTAAGGAGCGGCTTTTGCGGCTGGGATACGCCGAACAAGCCATCGTGCTGGAATTGTACGGCTAGTTCAGGTATCCTGGGTACGGGTTTTTAACGTGTCCCGCGGTTCACGCTATAGCTTATCCCTTGAGCACGACCGATACTGGTATGGGTACCCCCTGGAAATTAAATCCATATGTGACAGGGCATACAAAGGCTTGCCAAAGTGGGCTCAGTAAGCTCCGTGCATCCCTGCAACGGGGGACGAAGGTGACCGGTAATCCCCCGATCCAAAATCTGTGTTGCGGCGATCCACGTTCGAAGCCTGACTTATCGTCAAGCGGACCTAGTTCCTTCAACTAATGAACCATAGGCTCGCGCATCCGCCCAGCCAGATAACGCAGTGGCTAGCCGTTAGATCGTATGATTTGCTGTACTGGGTCCAAAAAGCGCGCCATTTCACGTATATTGAAGATGCATCTCCCAACAGTTTGGAAGATTCTGAATACTGTGGTGGTTATGCCATTGCCAAAGCGGAGCAGCCAGAACAGATGACAGGAAACCCTCCGATGACTCACCTTGAATTTTTCCAAGCCTTCCAGACACAGTATGCACTTTGCGAGGCAGGCCCGGGGGGTACGCCCCAACAGTAGGTCACAACGTCTGCAGGTCGATTCTGTGGTTCAGGATCGACCTGCATTTTTAAATAGAAATGCACATGAAACACCTACCCCACTATTTAATCTTACTTCAGCTTTGTCTATTTAGCAGTTCTTCTTCAGGTCAGACTAACCACGGTATCGAGGGAACCGTCATCTACCGTTGGCACAGCGATACGGCCATGATGGATAGTATTTTCAGGCAACTGCAGGACAAAAATCCCGCTGATTTCGCCATGGTTGGCGCAAATCTTCAACGTTCCGAACAGATTATTCGCCAGTTGACTTTCGAGCTCCTTTTTACCCCTACGGAGGCCGTATGGCAGATCGTGGAAGATGCGATGGCGGCCTCGGAGGATGCTGCCGGCCCTTACATGATGGTAAAGATGAGGGCCGGAGGTAATAGAATTCATTACGTCAACGTGACCGAAAAAGAGCGACTGTACGAAATCAAGTTCGGCCAGTCAGGAGGCGTCGTACACGTGACCACACCGTACGATAAATTCACCTGGCAACTTACCGGCAGAAGCAAACAGGTCGGTAAATACACTTGCCGGGAGGCCAAGGTGGAATATGTGGAAGGCACCGGCACGAACGGTAAGCCAATTACCCGATCGTACATAGCCTGGTTTACGCCGCAGCTACCTTACCCCTACGGTCCGGCAGGAATAGATGGCTTACCCGGCCTGATTCTCGAGCTATATTTTGATGAGCGGGCCATCACCGGCTACCGAGCGGAGTCGATTGACATCGAGCAGGTAGCGCACCCTTCCCTCCCCGCTTTGCAAAAACCGATGCAGGTAATGACGGAGGATGAAATTAATCAAGCGGCGGGAACCAGAATGCGGCGGATGTCGGATAATTGAGTCCTGCTGCATGCGTATACTATACCTGTATGTTCTGCTAGTTACCCTGCTGCCCAACCGGGCTATCAGTCAAATTGATGCCGAAGGTAGCGTCAGACTGAGCGGTACGGTCGTCGACGAAAGCTCCCAGATTCCCCTGGAATACGCCATGGTGGTAGTGACTGATGTACGGAACCCCGCAAGCTTCGCACACGTGCAGACCGATACCCACGGGCGGTTTTCGCTGTCACTCGACCCCAAGCGAGACGTTCGCCTTGAAGTATTCTATCTTGGATACGCGGACTACGGCACCTCACTTCCCGGATTGACCGGCGATACGACCGTGACCGTGTCCTTAGTAGCGCTGGATAACCAGCTCAGCGAAGTGGTCGTGCGGGACACTTTACCTCCGATTTCGTACCGCGAGGATACCGTCGTTTACAACGCCCGGGCCTTCTACACCGGCAGAGAGCGCAAACTCGGTGAGCTTATCGACCGGATGCCCGGGCTGGAGGTAAACGATGACAATTCCATCACGTACCGGGGCGAGCCCGTATCCACGTTGCTGGTAGAGGACAAGGCATTCTTCGGAGGAAATTCCAACCTGGCGTTGACCGGGCTGCCCGCTGACGCGGTCGGACGAATAGAAGTCCTGGAAGACTACCAACCCCTCGGATACAAACTGGACCCTAACGCAGAACGCAAGATCGCGTTGAATGTCCTGTTGCGGGAGGATAAGCGCAATGTGTACTTTGGTGAGGCCACCGGAGGAGCAGGGCCACCGGATTACTACAGCTTACGCCTGGATGCCTTTAACTACAACCGGGCGTACAACCTGTATGCGCTGGGCGGGGGGAATAACACCAATCAGGAGCTGCTGAGTTTCGCACAAACGGCTCAGCTACTGGGAGGCCCGCTGGGCATTACCGACGACGATCTTACTACCATCTTCGATTTAGCCCGGCAACTGGAACGCCCCCCGTATGTCCGGCAGAGCCGGGGAAGTTTTGCCGCCGTCGGAAGTGACTTCACGGTAGCCAAGCGATTGGACCTGCACCTTCACGGGATCGTTTCCGATCAAAAATATGCGACCCTTACGAATAACCTGAGCCGCTTCGAACCGACTCCGGACACACGAATCGTAGAGGAAGAACGGATCGACCGGGCGGTGAGCGCGACGGCCTACGCGCTCCAGGCCGATGCGAAGCTAAACCTGAAGGGGCAGCAAACCCTACTGGCCAGTGCACGCCTGCACGGCGTTTTTTCCCGGCAAGGCGCGCAGCAGATTTACCGGTCTAACTTTGGCGACCGGGATTCCCGGAGTGAAACGCATTACCAAGAGCAGGGATTCGAGTTCGCGGCGGAGTACGTGAAACGGAGTAGTGCTGGTCACGTGCACGTCATACGCGGCAGCGCCGAGCGCCGGATAACCAATGATTCCCTGAGCCTACTCAGCGATCGCCCCTTTCTCGAAAATTTGCTCGGTTGGCCCGGTGGGACCGATACTTTTTCACTGCAACAGGGCCTGCAAGACCGTAATTTCACGTGGCGCTTAAAGGACACGTATACCTACCGCTTCGGTCCGCGCCTGAACCTCAATAGCCAGATACGCATCGGAGGAAGTAACCACCTTTTCCATTTGCGGGGTGACGAAAGCGGGTCGGAGTTGCGAACCTTTCTTCGCGACGAACAGGCATTACGACTCACGCTTACCGCTACGCCAGGCCGGTGGAAGATAAACACCGGTGTCGCAATCGTACGAAACGGCTGGGGAGTACGGGATACCCAGCTTTACGCTAAGACGTTCCAATTGCTTCCCCAGGCCAGGGCTGAACGCACCTTTTCGGGCTTCGGGCGCATAAAATTCGAGTTCCAATCCTCCTTGAGGCCGTTGCCGATACAAGCTTTCTACCCAGGCCGGCGAATTCTGAACTTCACTACGGTCCAAACGGCATCCCTCAGCCTGCGGCCCTACGCCGTGCATACCCTCTCACTGGGGTACGACCGTGACTATCCGCTCAAGGACTTTTACTGGGGGATCGACCTTAATAGATCCCGAACGGCTGCGTCCCCGATAAACAGTATTCTACGCGTCACGGGCAACAATCGCGAAGTCAGCTACACGCAACGCCGTAGTTCGGTACGCAATACGCAGGTTCACCTCTACTTCACGCGGGGCTTCGCCACTACCACCTGGAAGCTCGATACCCGGTGGATTATTACGGATGACTACACCTTTCTGGTCGGTGGAGAACGAGCCCCTACTACCCGTAATATCTTGCTGGTCCGACCGGAGGTCAAAGTTCAAACTGGGAACACCGGTAGCGTAAAGTTAAGTAGCCAACTGACACGGCAACTCCTGCGGGGCGGTACCATTCGCAACGAGATATACACCCTAACCACAGAGGCGCAGTACACCGCTCGCTGGGGCAACTTTTCCCTGCGGCCCGCTGCGGAATTATCCCTTTTCGACTTTAGCGCTTCGCCAACGCGCTACGCCGCAGTCCGACTGACGGCCGACTACCAGTTTCCGAAGTCCCCGTGGAGGCTGGGGCTTACCGCTGCGGCACCCCTCGGAGGCAGGCAGGTACGTTCGTTCGAGCAAACGGAACTTTTCTACCAGGAAAGCACCTTTATGGTTTTTCCAGCCTTTGTGGTCGGGACGGTGAACTACGCATTCTGAGCAAATGGATGCCGATGGCGCGAGCGTCTACAGACAGATACGAAATAATCTCTGCCGAATTTTTTGCCTGCCTAACTTCCCCCTTACCTTCGCGGCTGATCCGGGCCCATAGCTCAGCGGTTAGAGCAGCGGACTCATAATCCGTTGGTCGTAGGTTCAAATCCTACTGGGCCCACTTTTTTAGTACGGTAGTTCTGTACTCGGGTAGTGCGCGCGCACTACCCGACTACCGTACGCACACCATCGAACACCGGCTTTCTGGGCAAGGTTAGACCAGGTAACCAAACCCTACGACCATGCGCTTCAACCAGCAGACCACACGGTACCGGATCTTCGACGCGAAGACCGAGCTTCCCGTGCCCGAAGACGACAAGAAAGACAAGAAATCCCCGTCGGCCACGCCCAAGAAGGACGTTGCCGACCAAGACGATGACGACCTGAAGAACGTGGACAAGAGCAAGGGCGGCTACGGCCACGGCTCCGGATTCGACAAGGACAAGTAACTATCCCCTACTTCCCCCAGCGGGAATCGAGGAACGGCGCACGGTACATTACCGCTTGCGCCGTTCTTCGTCTATGGCCTGCACCAGAGCCTTGACTTCGGTGGTAAAGTCCTTGTCGAGGATCCACTTCAGGTAGCTGGGTTCGCGGGCGAACACGTCGGCCACGGCCTTGCCGGCGTGCTTACCGAAATTGAAGACGGGTACGCCATCCGGGCCCCGCTTGATGCGGCGGGTGGCATCTAGGTAGCGGTCGTCGCGGCAAAATTCGGCGATGGAGTCGATGTCGGCGAAGGGCTCGATGACCGTCCCGTCCTCCTTGGTGAAGGTGGCGCCGGCGTAGTGCTTCAGCTGGCCCTGGAACACGTCGACCGTAGCGCGGACGTCGGCGAGGGCATCGTGGGCGTCCACCATTTCCTTACCGGCGTAAAACTTGAGGGCCGCGGCGAGGGTACGGGGCTCCATCTGGTAAAAGATGTGCTGGGCGTCGATGAGGCGGCGGGAGGCGGTATCGAGGTACAGGCCGGCGCGGTAAAACTCTTCCTGGAGCAGCGGCACGTCGTAGCGGTTGCTGTTGTAGCCGCCCAGGTCGGCGTCGCCGATGAAGTCGTAGAGTCGCTGGGCGACATCTGCGAAAACGGGGGCATCCTGCAGGTCGGCGTTGGTCAGCCCGTGAATGGCCGCCGCCTCCGCGCTGACGGGAACGGTGGGATTGATCTTCAGCTCGAGCTCCTCGGAGGGGCGACCGTCGGCGAACAGCTTGATCATTGCGATCTGTACGATGCGATCGCGGGTAAGGTTAAGGCCGGTGGCCTCCAGGTCGAAGAAGATCAAGTCGTTGGGCAGGGTCATGAGTGGAGCGGTATTTGTCGCGGTAGGAAAGGCCAAGGTAGGCAGCGTACGGGGATGATCAGCGGGGCATTCCCGAAGATTACTGGAGGACGGGGGCCGTCTGCTCCGCGAATCCGAGCTGCAGCTCCAGCTGTCGGGCCAGCGAAAGGCCCGCGCGGAGTTGGGCGGGACTCAGGCCACTGGCGTACTCTTCCGACCAACCCTCCACGAAGGCGGTCTGTGCCCGATAGTAGTTCGGAGTCAGGTTAACGGTCTGCAGGGCCTGCACCAGGGATTCCGTCCAGGCCCAGAGCGTGGGCTGCCGGAAGGCCTGCTGCACGAGGTACAGTACGCGCTGCTCGGCCGCGTTCTCGAGTTTGGCGGTCGTCTTCCAGGTGTGGGCCCAGTGCAGGTGGTCGGTGACGATACGTTGCAGGCGGGCGGGGTCGGGACGGCTGTCGCCGGTCAGGAGTTCGAGGAGCCGCCGGTGCATGGTAAAGTTGACCGCCGCGACGTAGCTGTCGGGTAATGGCAGGTCGTTGGCGCGCATGGTGCTCATCAACTGGTAGTTGTCGTAGTACACGTCCGAGAAGCTGGAGGCCGCGACTTCCAGGGTCCGGTCGGTCATTTCGAGCAGGATCTTCCGCTTCTCGTCGCGGAAGAGGTGCCAGATAGAGAAGGTCTGCCCGCTGAAGTTGTCCTTCATCAGGTTGATGACCTCACTGACGTGGCCGATGCGGAAGTGTCGCTCGAGCTCGGGCAGCAGGGCCTCGAAGTCGCGCACGTCCATGTCCTGACTGATTTCCCCGATCATGGCCTGCTGCCCCAGGTAGAGCACGGCGAAGCTGAAGTCGGAGTGGCTGGAGGTGATGTTGGACAGGATGCTCATCCGGCCGATGGACAGGCGGAAGGTGCCCGCCCGCAGCTGCTTGAGGGTATGCAGCTGGCTGCGGTAGTTGAAGAGTTTGAGCTGGGCGAGTTCCTCCTCGAAGAGGCTGGCGGCCGCAAAGTGCATGCCCACCCGTAGCAGGCCGACCCGGGCGGGAACCACGGATTCCCGGTAGGCCACAGCGGCGTTGGGGAGCACGTTGCTCTCGATCGACTCGAGGCGGGCGATGAATTCGGGGTGGTAGTTTTTCCCCGTGAGCACCTCGCACAGGTGCAGGGCCCGGTTGGCGTACTGGAGTACCTGCAGGGTTTCGATACCGGTCACCTCATTGAAGAACCAGGCGCAACTCGTGTACATAAGCATAGCGTGTCGCTGCATTTCCAGCAACCGCAGCATACGCACCCGCTGGCGGGGTTTCACTTCGCGCGCACGGGCCCAGTGGGCCAGAAACGCGTCCGCCGCCTGGGGGGACCGGTTGAGCACCAGTTCGATGTAGGCGTCACGGGCTTTCCAGCAGTCCGTGAAGAGCTGCCGCCCCTCCTTTTCGAAGACCTTAATCAATCGATCGCGTACCTCGTCGAGCGCGGCTCGCAGGGGTGCCCGCCAGCGCTGGTGCCAGCCCGGCCCGCCCCCGGTTTCGCAGCCGCAGTCGCTGCGCCAGCGCTCCACGCCGTGTACGCACGACCAGGAGCTGTTCTCGTGAATCTGGGCCTCCCAGGTCGGGGGGTGAAGCTCGAGGAACTCGCCGTAGTTGGTGAGTTGGAAATCCGGGTTTTTCTCGATCTCCTCCAGGCAGGCCGCCAGGGCCATCTCTCCCTTCGCGTGGTGGTGGCCGTAGCTCTCGCCGTCGGTGGCGATGTGGGCCAGCTGGACCTCCCCGTCGCCGTCGAGGCTATTCATGAGCTTATTGGCGAGGTAACGCCCGTCGTTGAGCAGGCCCTCGAAGGCTACGGCCTTAGCGACGTTTCCGTCGTAGAAAAACAGGACTATGCTCCGCCCGCTGGGCAGCACGCAGCGGTACGGGCGCCGGGGGTCCACCCCGCCGTTGACCTCGTGCCACTGTTCATCGGCGCCCGCCCGCACCGCCCGGCACTGCCGTGGCGCGAGAATGGTGTATACGATACCGTTATCCACCAGGTCTTCGAGGCATTCGGTGCTGATAGCCGTTTCGGCCAGCCACATGCCTTCCGGCCGGCGGCCGAAGCGGTGCTCGAAATCGGCGATGCCCCACCGGATCTGCGTCTGCCGGTCACGGGCATTGGCCAGGGGCATGATGATGTGGTTATAGCTCTGCGCCACCGCGGAGCCGTGCCCGCTGAACATCCGGCGGCTCTCCACATCGGCCTCCTGGATTCGGCGGTAGGTAGCGGGGTCGTGGGCCTCCAGCCACGAAAGCAGCGTCGGTCCCATGTTCCAGCTAATGCGGGCGTAGTTGTTACGGATGGCCCGGATGTGCTGTACGTCGTTCAGGACGCGGGCGGTAGCGTTGGGGGCGTAACACTCCTCGTTGATGCGCTCGTTCCAGTCGTGGTAGGGGGCCGCACTGTCCTGGATTTCAATGGTTTCCAGCCAGGCATTCTCGCGCGGCGGCTGGTAGAAGTGGCCGTGGATGCAGATATACTTGTGGGGTCGCGAACTCATACCGCAAAGGTACCGCGGAATACGCCGGCTGCGGCATACGGAAATGCCCGAAAAGCCGATCCGTAGCGCCCATAAACGCCGAACCTGAGCGCCGGGGCTTCGGTTAAAAAGGTGTAGCAACACTGCTATGCTGCAAGGAAAACCTGCTAACTAATGAAACGCGATTACGTACGGATGGGATTTTGGCTTACGCTGACGTACCTCCTCCTGTACTTCATTTTCACGATCTAATACCTTTTCCGGCGGTTGAACAGTCAACCCCGGATGCCACGCCACGTTCTCACGGGACGTCGCCGCCTGCGGTGACCTCCCCGGAAACGGGGCTTTTTTATTTACTTCAAAACCACAATTACTATGTTTAAGTTACCCGACCTCCCCTACGCCTTCGACGCGCTCGAGCCCAGCATCGACGCCCGCACGATGGAGATTCACCACGATAAGCACCACGCCGGCTACACCAGCAAGCTCAATTCCGCACTGGAAGGAAGCGACATGGCGGATAAGAGTATCGAGGATATCCTCGCCAACGTGAGCTCCGCCGGCACCGGCGTACGGAACAACGGTGGTGGATTCTACAACCACAGCCTGTTCTGGAAAGTCATGACCCCTAATGGCGGAGGCAAGCCGAGTGGCGAACTGGCTACGGCCATCGATAAGGCCTTCGGCAGCTTCGACGCCTTCAAGGAAAAGTTTTCTACCGCCGCTGCCGGACAGTTCGGATCCGGCTGGGCCTGGCTGATCGTCAAGGACAACGGTGAACTCGCCGTCACGTCGACCCCCAACCAGGATAACCCCCTGATGGACGTGGTCAGCGAGCGCGGTACGCCCATTCTCGGCCTCGACGTCTGGGAGCACGCCTACTACCTCAACTACCAGAACCGCCGCACCGATTACGTGGATGCCTTTTTCGACGTGATCAACTGGGATGAAGTCAACAAGCGGTACACTGCGGCCAAGTAGTCGATACTACTTCCCCAAAGATGAAAACCGCCGTCCGATTGCTCGGGCGGCGGTTTTTTATTGGTAGTAGCGGGGGGAGTTAAGCCATCGCGGTGCGGGCGGCATCGCGGTACCCTTCCATCTTCTCGCTGTCGGCGTTGCGGTAGCGGGGACCGCACTGCTGCAGTACGGCGCTCATTTCGTCGTCGGACAAGTTGGCGAACTGCTCGACCGAATTGACGCCGGCTTCCTCGAATCGCTTGGCCATGGTGGCGCCCACGCCGTGGATCTTGGTCAGTTCGCTTTCCGGGCCCTTGGTGGAGGGGCGGCCACGACGCGCAGTGGTCTTGCCCTTGCTGGCGGTGCCGGTCTTGGTAGCGGA
Source organism: Lewinella sp. IMCC34183 (assembly GCF_003390915.1). Lineage (GTDB taxonomy): Bacteria > Bacteroidota > Bacteroidia > Chitinophagales > Saprospiraceae > Neolewinella. The sequence goes on from NZ_QMEM01000003.1 coordinate 448,896, forward strand.
CTTGGTTTTGGTGGCCGACTTGCTGCTGCGGGTGCCGGACTTGCGGGCCGACTTCGCGGCACCGGTGGTCTTGCGCGGGCGACCGCGGCGGGGCTTGGGGGCGGGGGTTTCGGCGGCCGCCTCACTGACGGATTCCGGAGCTTCGCTGACGGCCTCGGCCATTTCACTGGCGCTTGCCTCGGTGGTGGCGTCTTCCTGGGTTGCTTTACGGCGCGTACGCTTGGGCGACGTCTTCTTGGAGGAAGTCTTCTTGGGGGTCGTCGCGGTAGAGGCGGTCGAGTTTATTTCCGCAAGAGCAGCCTGATCGTCCTTTACTACATCCAGTTGCTGCTCCAGGCTGGCGACTTTCTGTTCTAGGCTCTTGATCTTGGCCTTGGCGGCCTTCAGCTTTTTCTTGTTCTTCTTCTGTCGCGTAGCGCCTTCGGTGAAGACTTCCTGCGCGGCGTCAAAGCGGGAGATTACCGCCTTTAATTCTTTCTTTAAACTGGCCATTTGAAACGTTTGAGTGAATAATATCGATTTATAGTTCACCGGGCAATACCCGGATAGTTGGTTTGCATGTACTAAGGAGCAATACGGGGTACACATTCTTGACCCGGGGGAATACCCACCGGTAATTGAGAAACGTGCTGGGGTTATTACCCCCGTACCAGAGCATAGAATAGTAGTAGATCAGCATTTGCCCGCGTCACCATTTTGATTTAGCAGACGATCAATACATACAATACCTAACTCTAGTTATTGTTCTTTCGTTGATCACAAAGGTAGGGTATTTACCAGTAATAGTGCGATTAATGATTTCGCCGGTCCTCTCCCCAGTTTAATTTACCGCGCAGGGTATCCATAAAGGTTATATCCGGAAGCTTTACCAGATCAATACCAAAATCGTTTTTACGTACTGCCAGTTCGTGTACCGCGGTAACGGTTTCAAAACGACTGTCGAGTGTAGACAGGAAGTTATCGGCGCGTCCTTCAATCTGGAAGGATATTACCGCATCGTCGCTGATCACGATCGGCCGCACGTTCAGATTATGGGGGGCCACGGGAGTTACGACGAAATTCCCGCTTCCCGGGAATATAATCGGCCCGCCGCAGCTGAGACTATATCCCGTGCTCCCGGTCGGAGTAGAAACGATGATGCCATCGGCCCAGTAACTGTTCAGGTATGCCCCGTTGATATAGGTATGGATGGTGATCATCGACGACGTATCCCGTTTCAGCAGCGTAAAGTCGTTCAGCGCATACGGGCTCTCGCCAAATACGGGGAGGTTGCTTTCGAGGTATAGCATATCCCGGTGTTCGGTTTCGAAGCGGCCCCGGGCCAGCAGCCGCAGGGCATCGCGCATTTTGGTCTTTTCCACCCGCGCCAGAAATCCCAACCGCCCGAGATTGATTCCCAGCACGGGTATTTTATAATCCTTGATCATCAGGATCGCACTAAGAATGGTACCATCCCCCCCAAGGGTTATGACCATATCGAATTTCTTGATTCTGAAATCAAGGTGGCTCTCGAATATGCCTACGTCCCGGGAAAAATGAATGTGCGGCCGTATCTGTTCCAGATAGGGGCCGTATACGTACGTCGAGAAATTATCGGCCGCCAGCAGGTCGAATAGTTCCTGGACGTGCTCGCGGTCCGACTCCTTGTACACCTGGCTGTAGATTACTACCTGCATATTCTCCTTCGCTTTAACGACCTCCGTGGTACAAGAGTACGAAATCTTACGCGCCGGGTCCTACCCCGCCCGCTACCGCGGCCAACTGTTCGGCGACCGCCGCTGCGGCGCGGTCCCAGCTGTACACATCTTTGCGGGCGTGCCCGGCCGCTACCAGGGAAGCGGCCAGGGCGGGATCTTCCGCGATGCGGGTCAACCCCTCGGTGATGGAGCTTTCCCGCCGGGGATCTACAAACACGGCAGCGCTACCGGCCACTTCGGGGAGACTGCTGGTATTGGACGTCACGATGGGTACCCCGGCGTGCATGGCCTCCAGCAGCGGTACGCCAAATCCTTCACTCAGGCTTGGATAGACCAGGGCAAGGGCACCGCCCAGGGCACGTACCAGGGCGTCTTCCGGCAGGTATCCGAGGAAGACGATATCGGACCGGAACGGGCTGTCGGCGTACGCCCGCTCGATCGCTCCGGTCTGCCAGGCCATCCGCCCGCCGAGGACGAGGCGCACGGGAGGTCCGCCACCCGCGCGGAAGCCGTTGTAGGCCCGGATGAGCCGTGCTACGTTCTTCCGCGGATGGATTGCCCCGAGGTAAAAGAAGTATGCCGATCCGTCGGCAAAGTCATCGCGTGCGCGGGTGCGCTCCTCCGCGCTGAGGGGCCGAAACTCCGGGCGTACCCCGTTACAGGTCAGCGCGATCTTCTCCCCGGGTACGCCATAGACCCGCTGGATATCGCCGCGCACGTATTCCGATACCGTCAGTATCCGGGCGGCGCGGTCGAGGAAGCGGGGTACGGTACGTCGGTAGTACGCACGGGCCCGGCGGGGAATCTCATTCGGATAATGTACGTGCGCGATATCGTGGGTCACCATAACCTGGGGCACGGACGTACGTAAGGAACAATACCCGTCAAGATGAAGCACCACGTCCGCCTCCCATGCCCGTACCGCGCGGGGCAGGGCATAGTCAAACCACAACTTCCAGAGTATGGGATCCCGGGCCGGGGGAAAGATGGCGCGGCCGGTCACCCGCGGATCGGCCGTAAGGACCGGATCGAAGGGGCGGTCAAAGCAGTAAAGCCATTCCGCAGCGGGAAGCAGTTCGGGTAGGCGGCGGCATATTTCCCGGGTGAAGTACCCGATGCCCTCGAGCTCGCCCGGGCGTAGGAAGCGGGTATTTACTGCTACCCTCACTGGAAGGCCCCGATTGGGGGACGACGGAATACGATGTTATCCGATTCGAGTCCCAAACCGGTAAGGTAGGACTCGATATCTGTCAGTTCCTGCAGTCCTCCCGCGGCATCAATGGCGTAGGAGAGATAGCCTTCCGCGGCCAGGCTGGCGGCCGCTTGGCGGTGTGGGGCATTATCCGCGGTGGCGTATTCCATAGCGATCTGGGGGGAATTGTCTTTCAGATACGGCAACAGGCCGCTGATGACCAAGTTTTCCGCGCCCTCCACGTCGATCTTGATCACGTCCGGTCGCAAGCTTTCCTGTTCCAGAAAGTCATCCAGGCGGATGGTATCCACGCGGACGGTTTTCGGGGGATTGCGCGCGTACCATGCTTCATTGCTATACCTCACCGTATCGAGCGTATTGTATTCGGCGTATAAATTTGGAAACTCGAGAAACTCCCGCCCCCCCCCGAAGTTTCGGCGGCGGCCAGGTTCCACGCCTCCACGCCGGCCGGCCGGACGTTGGACGCCAAGGTAGCAAAGGTGGTCGGAGAAGCCTCCAGGGCGACCACCCGTCCGCCCCCGCCGAACCGCCGGGCCGCGAGGAGCGAAAAGTACCCGTAGTGCGCCCCGACGTCCAGGAAGCTGTTGCCCCTTCTCAGGGTTTTAACCAGGTAGCGCGCCAGGCGCAACTCCGAATCGTGGGTCTTGCCGCCCGTCAGGTAAATATCCGTTCCCGACGGAAGCCGAACTTCAAAGCGGTCGCCCCAGCAGGTACGGCACCTGCGCGGCAGCGCCCTACCCGTCCTGCGGTATAGCAGGGTACGGTGCAGCAGGGCAACGGGATAACCTACCGGCCGGTGCAGCCACCGCCGCAGGCGTGATCCCTCGGCCAGGCCAGATACCTGTCTGATGCGCTGTAAAAGTTCTGTTTCGGTCATGGGGTCAGAAACTGAAGTTGAAATTTAGGTAGACACCGTCCTCCCCCAGGTGATTGCGATTGTACTGGATACCGCCGACCATATCGTAGTACAGTACGACATCCAGGCTTGCCCCGATACCCGTCAGCAGGATATTATTGAGGGCGTTGGAGGTATCGCGAAAGGGCGCATTGGCGATTCCCTGATTAAACTGAAGCGATACGAGTACCCGCAACGGGATATACCGGAAGGCATCAATGAAAACGAGGGGCCCGAGGTCAAGTTTGGTGCGGAACAACTCCCGCCGCACGCCGGCGCGCCAGATAAGCATGTCCAGCCCATCTACCACGTAAAATTGGTAACCCGTGATGCCGTTACTGCCGAATCCTATGGCCCGGTTTTCCAGGAAGGGTTGCTGGGTGCGGATAATGCTGTATTTACCCGCGAGACCATAATTGAAGGAATAATGCTCGCCGAAGGGTACGAACCGGCGGTAATCGGCGTGTACCTCGAGACCGTCCCGCTCGCCGAATATTCCAAGCCCGTCTTTTGATATGCCCACGTTGAGGTACATCCCGCGCCAGGGGTAGTTGCGCACGTCGCGGCGGTCGTTGCGAAAGTCGTAGCCGATACGAAAGTATTCCTGGCTGCTGCGGCCGCCGCCGTAGAACTCGGGATTGAGGTCTTGGGCGATGGTATCGGCGATGCGGCTGTAGCGCCACCCCAGCTGCACGGCGTGGGAGACGTATATCTTGCGCCGGTAGTTCAGCGTCAGCGCGGCGGCGGAGCGGCGGTAGACGAAGCGGGTGGAGTCGGAATAAAACAGTTGCTGGTTATCCCGCGTCAGGTAATTCTGTTCCCGCCGGCGGCTGAAGTCCACGTCGGCCGAGATTCCTACGGTGCCCGCCGGGTTCAGGTAGGGAAAGATGTAGCTGGCCTCCGTCGCGCGGGTGTAGCCGGTGGTGTACCCGACCTTCAGCTTGTCACGCCGCCCGGTAAAGTTATAGTGGGTGAGCTTTCCGCCGATGTTCACCCGGTCGAGCGAGCGGCCCTGCTCGTTCCACCAGACGTTGAAATTGCGGTCGGCCAGTTCGAATACCGGCACGGGGTAGATATACCAGGTTTCGCGTATGTTGACGAAGATCGTCGTGCTGCCCTCCGCCAGCGCGGCCGTATCGTAGGCCATCTCGATACTCGCGAAGAGGCCGGTATTCATCAGATTGTTGTAGCTGCGCCCTACTTCGAAGTCGAGGTCGTCCAGCGGAATCAGATCGCCGCCGGAGAAGGTCATTTCGCGGTAGATGACCCGGGAACGCGTCTTATTGTGCCCGTCCAGGACGATGCCGTCAATGCGCACGGAATCTCCGGGATCCGCCGCGGCAAGCAGCGGCGCCAGTAACAGGAGCATAACCGTGAGTAACTTCATTAAGGGTAGTGTATTATCCGATAGCAAGCGTTGGTGGCGTGAATAGCGGGGATCAGTCGGTAAGAACGTAAATAAGCCCGGCATCGTTTGTCCCGTCACTTGCGCTTGCTCAGAAACACTCCCAGCAACACCAGTGCGATCGCCGGCACCTGTAGGGTCGCGAAGCCCTCGCCGTCCAGCAATCCCCACGTCAGGGCGACCACCGGAATGAGGTAGCTGACGGTGCTGGCGAATACCGGGCCCGTCCGTTGAATGAGCCGGAAGAAGACGAAACTGGCCAGCACCGTACTGCCCACCGCCAGAATCGAAACGTACCCCAGCGCCCGCAGCCCCGCGCCGCCGCTCTCCCGTATGGTCTCCACTACCCCACCCGCCGCGAGGGCGTACACCAGCGCCGGCAGGCCCACCAGGAAGAAGCTCGTCACCGTGATCGTCAGCGAGGGCAGCTTCCGAAAGTAGGTCCCCACCAGGTTGGCGGAGGTGCCGTAGCAGAGACAGGCCGCGAGCACCAGGCCCGCATACAGCAGCTGCCCCGCCGGTTCCTCGCGGCCCGGCGACACGTACGCCAGGGTTACGGCGCCGATCAGGCCCACCGAAATCCCGATCACCTGCTCGCGCACCGGTCGGTTGCGGAAGACCAGCCACGCCACCAGAAAAGTGCAGAGGGGCGTCAGGCTGCTGAGCATCCCGGTGAGGCTGCTGCTCAGGTGGTTCTGGGCCGCGGGAAACAGGAAGGAGGGCAGGGCCGTCCCCGTCAGCCCTACCAGAAAAAGCAGCGGCAGTTGGCGGCGCTCGATCCGTCGGAGGTGGGTAGCGGCGAAGGGGGCCAGCGCGAGCGCGGAGATCCCGAGCCGCAGAAGCGCTACCTGTCGGGCACTGAATACGTCCAGTCCCCACTTGATGAGTACGTAACTGCTGCCCCAGATCAGGCTCAGCCCCAGCAGCGTCAGAAAGTCTACCGGGGTGGGTCGCTCGTCCATCCCTCGAAGGTACGGGGCTATTCTCCGGGGTACATCACGCCAATCTGCTTGCGCACGTCGGTGAGGGTACGGTGCAGCAGCAGGCTGTCGTGGAGCGACCAGCGCGCTGATTCGGTACGTCCCGCGCGCACGTCCTCCATCACGGCCGCGGCCTCGAACTGGTAGCCGTGGCCCTCGAAGCTTTGGTAATGGTTCTCCGGGGGGGTATCCCGGTCGCGGAGGACGCTAAAGCCCTGGGCGTGGTGGAAGCGGCCGTGAATGTGGAGTTCCGCCTCGGAACCCAGCAGCAGGGCGTCGGTCTTGGTTTCCCCAAGCAGGGTGGAATAGCAGTGCGCGAGGCGGCCGCCGGGGTAGCGCAGGGTCACCTGGGTATCGACGTCGGCGCCGAGGTCGGTACGCCGGGCGGTGGCGTGCAGGGATTCCGGCGCCCCGAACAGGAACTGGGCAAGCCAGACGGGGTAGATGCCGATATCGAGCAGGGCACCGCCCCCCAGGGCCGGATTGTAGAGCCGGTCGCGGTCGAAATCCTCGCGGGGTTGCCCGCGGAATCCGAAATCGGCGCGCAGGCTCTCGAGGGTGCCGATACCGCCGGCATCGACGAGGGACTTCATCTCCACGATCGAGGGGATGAAGACGCTCCAGAGCGCTTCCATAAGGTAGGTACCCGTTTTGCGGGCTACAGCCACCATTTCCTCCACTTCCTGGTAATTCAGTCCCAGGGGCTTCTCGCAGAGTACTGGGATACCCCGGCGGAGGCACATCAGCGTCAGATCGCGATGTCCGGTGTGGGGGGTGGCGATGTAGACGGCATCCACCCGCGGCCCGTCGAAGGCGGCGGCGTAAGAGCCCGCGGCGTGTTCCGCTCTGAAATCATCGGCGAAGGCGCGTGCCCGTTCCAGCGAGCGGGATCCTACGGCTACCAGTTTGGCGTCGTCGGTGCGTTGCAGGTCTTCGGCGAATTTGCGGGCGATCTTGCCCAGTCCCAGAATGGCCCAGTGGAAAGTAGCGATGGCTTGATGCTTTGGTGGCCGGCTAAAGTAGGTAATTCGGGCGGCGGGCGCGGGTGCGGAGGTTTTGGGGCGGCGCTAATGTTAACTGTGTGTTAAGAAATGGAAACTGGTACGTACGGCTAGTGGCCGGTCGAGTAGTGGCCGGTCCGCTAGCCGCCGGTCCGCTAGCCAATCACCCGACTTAGTTTAACTTTCAAACTAACCAACTTATCCCGCCTGCGCCTGTTGTATTTCCGATTATCCAAAAACCACCCCGTATGTCCGCCGAACTTGATCTCGCCACGCAGAACCTGAAACGCCGCGGCTTCCTCGACCTCGACGTAGATCCCACGCTCGACCTGGCGAAGGAGATCAACAAGCTGAAGAAGGAACGCAACGCCGTCATCTTGGCCCACTATTATCAGGAGTCCGAGATCCAGGACATTGCCGACTACATCGGCGACAGCCTCGGGCTCAGCCAGCAGGCCGCCAGTACAGATGCCAATATTATCGTGTTCGCGGGCGTGCACTTCATGGCGGAAACGGCCAAGATGCTCAGTCCCCAGAAGAAGGTGCTCCTGCCCGACCTCAAGGCAGGTTGCAGTCTGGCGGATTCCTGCCCGGCACCGGTCTTTGCCAAGTTCAAGGAGAAGTACCCCGACCACGTCGTAGTGAGCTACATCAACTGCACCGCCGAGCTGAAGACCCTCACCGACATCTGCTGTACCAGCACCAATGCGCGGCACATCATTGACTCCATTCCGGAAGACCAGCCCATCATCTTCGCGCCCGACGTGAATCTCGGACGCTGGCTCGTGAAGGAAACCGGCCGCGACATGGTACTCTGGAACGGTAGCTGCATGGTCCACGAGATCTTTAGCCATGAGAAGGTGACCAAACTCAAAATCGCCCACCCCAAGGCCGCCTTCATCGCTCACCCCGAATGCGAGGCTCACATTCTGGATATGGCCGATCACGTCGGGTCCACCTCCAGCCTGCTCCGCTTTACCCGGGAGAGCGGATACGATGAGTTTATCGTCGCCACCGAGCCCGGCATCATCCACCAAATGGAGAAGGAGAGCCCCGGTAAGACCTTCTACCCCGCCCCGCCCAATAATACCTGCGCCTGCAACGAGTGTCCGCACATGAAGCGGAACACCATGGAAAAGCTCTACCTGTGCATGAAGTACGAGCAGCCTGAGATCATCTTGCCGGAGTGGGTCATTGAGAAGGGCGTGAAGAGCATTGACCGGATGCTGGAGATTAGTGCTGCTGCTGGTTTGTAGACTACCGTTGAATACAGAGGCTTTTTTCCAGGTGAAGTGGGAAGCTGTGGGTCTTTGCTCTTATTCTCGGCGTTGAGGTATGTAGCGTGCGCTTCGCGCGATAAAGGCTAAACGCAGAGGAAGGGAGGGACGCTAAGGTGCGCGGAGGAATTGGGTCAACTAGGGTTGAAGACCTGCGGTCCGTAGTTTTAGTCGCTGTGCGACTCATCGTGCTAAACACGGAGGCTTCGCTCACGGAGGGGTTCACAGAGGTGCCACAGAAGAACCCAACTGTCCTGCAGGGAAACATTTGGTACCGGTAGAGGCAACAGCGGACCTGGTATTTGCTGGACAGAAGTGATACGAACCCAATCCAAGTAGTTCTGGGCTACTTGTGTGAAACCTGGCCCAGCCGTTCCTATGGAGATATGTAAATACACCTTTTCACGATTGCCCGCTAGAGAGACCGTACCGTATCAAACGGACGGTGATAGCAAGGCCCGGCAGTAAGGCGGCCAGGCCGTAGAATAGACCCATCATGAAGAAGAAGCCGCTGCCGCTCCAGCCTTCGGCCATTCGCAGCAGCAGTCCGATCAGCAGGTTGACGGCGAAAAATCCCAGGTATTCCGATAGTCGACTGCGGCCCCGGAAATCCGCGTAGCGACGCCAACCTCCGCGGTAGGCGCCCCATATGTTCCGGACCGGAGGCGGTAGGGTCACTCAGTAATGTCGAAAGTATACTCGATCACCTCGGTGACGGGGCGCCCATTGCTGTCGCTCTGTTCGAGGAAGATGTCGATGCCGAGGGTTTCGGGGGCCGTTTTTTCGGCGCTGTCGAAGGTCACCTGCAGGGTGCCGCTTTCGCCGGGTGCGTACACGGTGCGGTCGTCGTGCTCTACCGTGGTACAATCACACGCCTGGATGAGCATCACCTGAGCGGGTACGGTGCCCCGATTGGTGAAGGTGTAGGTGAAGCTTTTCTTGTCTCCCTTGCGGACGGGACCGAGGTCAATTGTCCGTGCATCAAAGACCAGAATCGGTAGACCAGCAATTTCGGCGGCCGGCTTGCCGTGAAGGCTGCTCATCGTACTGATGGAATCGATGGGATATACGGATGACTGCGGCATCCCGTTGCGGTCAGGACCTTCCAGGGCACGCTCGATCACGTCGCGCCGAATGATTATCTCCGTCGGGCCCTCGAGCACCTTGAATTCCGTCCGCCGATTGAGTTGGTGGGCCAGTTCCTTGAGCTCGTTGTCCTGAAGGGCATTGATGTAGTCTTCGGTGAGTACATCACCCACCGCGAACGCACCGGTACGCTCGGCGAGGCGCTCCGTGATTACCTGTGGCTGGGTTTCGCCGTACCCTTTAAATTTAATCCGGGATGCCTCGATCCCCCCCTGGCTGATCAACCACCGGCGGGCGGAGTCGGCGCGGCGCTGGCTCAGGCTCTGGTTGTAGCGGTCGTCGCCCCGGAAGTCGGTATGGGAGCTCAGCTCGATCACCATGTCCGGATATTCGTTCATGATCTCCGTCAGGGCACGCAGGTCGCCTTCGGCATCGGGCCGGATATTTGATTTATCGAGGTCGTAGAGGATATTCTCCAGGGCAATCGACTCTTCGATCTCGATGGTGTCGTATACCGCAATGGTAGAGGGATCCTGCCTCAGAAAGAATACTTGCTCGAAGCTCTTGCTTTCGACGAGGCCCAGGGTGCTCAGCTCCACCGTATCGGGAAAGTAGCCGGGGTGGGAAGCCACCACGCTATATTCCGTTTCGAGCTCGAGGCCGAAATCAAAGCGATTGCCGTTGTCGCGGGTCTTTTGCTCGCCGCTGCCAACGGGCCGTCCGTTGCGGATAGGCTGCAGTTCAATGGTGCCGTTGTTGAGGGGCTGCCGGTCCTCGCTGAAGAGTCCCACCACGAGGTTGGCGTACAGCGACGGAATTTCGAAGGCGTAGATATCGTCGCAGCACGTCTTACTCTTTACCGAGCGTCCCTCACCGGGGCGGTTGCTGGTCATGAATCCTACCAGGCCTTCGTTATAAACACTCAGGCTCTGGTCGTCGACGCTGCTGTTGAAGCCCGGCCCCATATTCTCCGGATCGCTCCATATACTGCCGTTCCACGCGGAGAAGAACAGGTCAGTACCCCCCATCGTAGGTAGTCCGTTGGTACTCCAGTATAGGGTGCCGTCGAAGTAGAAGGGGGTCATGTCGTCGCCGACCGTATTGATGGTGGGACCGAGGTTGACGGGGGCGGCGTAGCTGCCGTCGCCGTTGTAGGTGGCGTAGTAGATATCGAAGCCGCCGAAACCGCCGTCCATATCGCTCACGAAGAAGAGTACCTCGTTGCCGAACAGCTCTCCGGTAGCCGGCTGCAGGGCCAGGTAGTCGTCGCTGTTGATACCGGAAACGGGATTGCCGCTCCGCCAGCCATCTTCGTCCTCATCGCTGACGTAGATCTTGGCCTGGTCGATGCGGTTGCTGTTCATCAGCAGGCGGTTGTAGTACAGGCGCCGGCCGTCGGCGCTGATATTGGGGTTCGCGGAGTGGACGCCCGGACGGTTGACCTCGGGGCCGAGGGGTTCGGGACGTTCCCATTCTCCCTCGTCGTCGCGGGCACTGCTATAGATGCGAATAAATTGGCCCTCATCATTGGCGTTGATGAGTTCGACGGGACTACTCGCCTTCACCGTAGCGTAATACAGTGTATTCCCGTCCGCCGAAAGAACCGGTGAGTATTCACTCCATACGGTGTTGATGGCACGGTCCAGGAATTCAAGCTCTACCTCGCTCGTTTCGGTAGGAGCGTCGCGGTAGAGCCGGGCGCCCTCAATCTCCATACGGGCCAGTTGCTCCAGTACGGTATCCTGATTAAACTGCAGGAAACTCTCCAGGTAGGTAACGGCCTCATCGTACTGCTGGTCCATCTTCAACAGGCGGCCAAAGTAGAAACGATGGATGTTGTACGTGCTGTCGGTGGGCTGCACCTTGCGGAAGGCCCGTGTGTACCCCCGGATACCGGCGGCAACGTCGCGCAGTTCGTAATTCATCTGCGCGATGAGCGGCAGCAGGTCTTCGTCCTCCTCGATATCGTAGGCCTGGTCGTAGTTGTCCAGCGCGACCGACCAGTTGTAGCTGACCCGGGCGGAATCGGCGGCCGCCAGCAGCTGCTCCAGGTTAGAAGAGCCGGAAAGCGGCTGCGCCAGCAGCGGCAGGCCGACGACGGCAAACAGGGCGACCAACAGCCAGTGGATATCCCGGGGGGTGTCCGTAAGGGTACGTATCATGAAGGGTCGGAGGTAGTTAGGTAATAAGAACGGGTCGGGAAGGATTTCCCACGCGGCCGCGTCAGATTTTCGGGCACAGCATCGTGGGTACGACAGTTGGCTTCTTGTAAATATTGATGATGTACTGGGCCGAGAGCTCGAAAGCTCCCTGGTAGTTGTCGATCGTGCGCGCCTGGCTCAGCGTGATATCGTAGCTGAGGGCTGCCCGCAACTGTTCGTAATCCAGTCCCACCAGCACCTGCGCCGCGTCGCCCGTCCGGTAGCCGAGTCCGAGCCGCAGGTTGACGTTGGGCTTCAGCGCCCGGCTGCCCCATGCCTGCAGGGAGACGGAGGTCACCGACGCCGACGACTGGGCAAAAACGGAAGGCTGGAAACGCCAGTTTCCGTCCATTTCGAGGTCGAGGCGGGCATGGCCGTGGAGCGTGGGTTTGCGGCGACGGTTGTCTTCGTTGTTGCTGCCTACGGGCGGGCCGCCGCCGGTGGTGTCCCGGGAAGTAGGGACCAGGGTATTTTGCTTCGGATTGTTGAGATGAAGCAGCGAGATACCGGCCTCCAGCTTATTCTGTTTCCGGGGGTCAAGTACGGAGCGCAGCATGATGCCGGCGTTGATGTTGTTGTAACTCTCTCCGTCACTGCCCTCCTGGTTGAGTTGAAACTCTCCCTGCGACTGCCCGCCGCCGCCCAGTGCGGGGTCGATCGTCAGCTGCTGGACGAGGCTCGTACCGTTCACGTCCAGGCTATAGGTAGTGCTACCGTACTGGGCTCCGAGGGTAATGACGTTGCGGCGATTGTTGTCGAGCGACAGGTGGTAGGCCGCTGAAAAGCCGAAGTAATTGGACTGCAGCCCGAGATCCGCTCCCATCCCCGACTGGTCGTTGATGAGGTTGGCGCCGACGCCGATCCAGTCGAACTTCCGCAGGCCCCGAATGATCGGCGCATCGACGTAGGCGCTGGGCGTGCTGAGTCCGTTAAGCGTGTACCACTGTCCGCGGTAGATCCCCCCTACCCGCACCGTACCGCTATACGCACCGGTCTGGGCCGGATTGAGCCAGAGGGGGTTGTAGTCGTGCAGGGTAAAGTGCGTATCCTGTGCCCCTACTGCCAACGAGCAACAGAAGGACAGTAACGCGAGCAGGTAAAAGCTGGATCGCATGGGCCATGTTTACGGCCGAAGATAAGCACCAGCGGTTACTTCCGGACGAGGGGCTGTTTGTACACGGGCACCGTGCTGCAGGGCTCTCCGAACATGATGGAACGGGCTACCGGCCGCAGGCGGGCGGTGACCTCGAGGTAGGCTGCCGGGGGCACCGGGCGGTCGCCGCACCCCTTCACTACGATACGCTGCCCCGCGTAGGCGTCCGTATCCAGGCCGGCGATGGTCTCCCGGTAGTAGTCACGCAGGTATTCCGCTTCCGAGCCCTGGTAAATATCGGCGGCGTAGGGAGCGGCGGCGGCGGCAACCAGCATATAGGCCCAGGCCGGGATGATGGCGTCGGTAGAGCAGTGTACGAGCAGGACTTTGTCCTGGTACTGACCGAAATCGTGCTCCTTGATGGCTTCCCGGAAGTCCTTCTCCTTAAGGATAAGCTCCTTGAAGAGATAGTCCTTCAGATCAAATTCAACCAGGGGCCGGGTGGGCCACCATTCTTCGAGCTTGAGGGTGATGAGTCCGGAGGCGGCAACTTTATTAACCATGGGCGGGGGGTACTATTGGTCGGCGTCCACCATCAGCTCCTCGGGTTCTCCGATGGTGCTGTCGGGCAGTTTGAACTCCCGGGGCTGGGGAAGGTCGTTGAGCGACCGAATGCCGAAGTAATCCATAAACTTGTCGGTCACGCCGTACAACAGGGGTTTGCCCACGCTGTCGGCCCGACCGGTAATGGTAACAAGCTCCTTTTCCAATAGTTTCTGTAGCGCGTAGTCGCAGCTTACGCCCCGGATCTTCTCCAGGTCCGACTTGGTCACCGGCTGCTTGTAGGCTATGATACTGAGGGTTTCCAGGGCCGAACGGCTCAGTTTTTTGGTGCTCTGCTGCCGCAGGTGGGTGCCGATCGTCTGGTGGTAGGCTCCCTTGGTCATGAACTGGTATCCCCCGGCGATCTCTACCACCTCGAAGCTGTGTTCGGCGTGGTCGTAGCGCCGCTTGAGCTCCCGGATAGCGACCAGCAAGTTCTCCTCCGCAAACTCCATTCCGACGCTTTCCAGCAGTACCGACTGAATCTCCTCCAGGGGAATGGGATGAGGGGAAGCGAAGATCAGGGCCTCGATGTGTTGGGGGAGGGAGGTCAAGTGGTCTCTTAGTTCTGTAGTTCTTCTTAGTTCTGTAGTTCTGTAGTTCTGTAGTCGCGCGCAGGTCTCCGTGCTGCTCGCTTCGCTCGCAGCGGGTCAAAGATAGCAGGACTACCGAACTGCCAGCGACCGCAGGGAGCGAGACTACCGAACTACCAGCGACCGCAGGGAGCAAGACTACCGAACTACCGCAAGGCGCAGCCGAGCGCGACTATTCCTCTTCAAAGTTGCCGCGAATGTGCTGCAGAATGGATTGCAGACGCATAAAATCATCCTCGCTGAGTCCCGCCCAGGTCTGTTGCCGCAAGTCGCGGACGTAGGGCGATATCCGGTTGTGTATCTGCCGGCCGGTGGGGGTAATGGAGACGAGGTAGCGGCGGCGGTCGTTAGGGTAGCGACGGCGTTCGACTAGTTTCTTGCGGGCGAGCTTGTCAATGATGCGGCTGACCGTGGGGGCATCCTTGTAGGTGCCGTTGGCGAGCTCGGTCTGGCTGGCATCACCCTGCGAGAACAGGCGGTCGAGCAGCACCCACTGTTCGGTACTGATGTCGATCCCCTCCTCGCGGAAGGCGCGCAAGTAGTGTTGCTTGAGCAACCGGGTGGTCCGGTCGAGCATAGTGCCGACGTTGGGGTAAGCCAGGGGTTTCACGCCGGCTAAGGTAAGGCAGTAACCAAACTATCCCGGTAGTAATCGGCAAGTAATCGCTCGGGCAGCCAGTGACTGCCGGCGTACCGGTGGATATCGACCGAGGGCAGCGGCTCGTACATCCGCGTCAACCGGTCGTGGTGCAGCAGGGGGTCGCTGTCGCCCACGAAGACGGTACAGCGAATGTTGCGCTGGTCCAGGGCCCGCTCGAATTCCTCGGGCGCGGGCGGAAATCCCAGAACGCTGCGGAGGGTACCGGCCAGCCGCCGCCGGAAGGGGCGGTCGTTGAGGTTGTACTTCAGGTACTCGGCGGAGTAAGTGTTGATGATGCCGCGCTTGGTCAGCCAGCGGGAAAGACGGAGGATGGTCCGCGGACGTTCCGACAACTTGGCCAGCGGGCGCACCAGCGACGATGGCAAGGTATCGATCCAGTTGGTATAGCGTCCGCCGGCACCGTCGGGGGCGACGAGCAGGATGTCCTGGAGCTGAGGGTGCTCCAGGTGCGGCAGGCAGGCACTTACGTAGCGGCCACCCAGGCTATGGCCCAGCAGGTAGACGCGGCGGTCGGGGTAGCGATCCAGGAGTTGCTGGAGCATAGCGGTGAACTGCGCGAGGTCATAGCGATCACTGTACCACTCCGACTCGCCGTGGTAGGGCAGGTCGGGCGCGAGTACGGTAAAGTCCCCGCCGAGCCGCTCGCCCAGGCCCGCCATCCGGGCACCACTACGACCAAACCCGTGCAGGGCGATGAGTACGTGCGGTCCGTTACCGAACTGCCGTACGTGCAGGCGGTCGTCCGGCGCGTCGGAAAATTGTTTGGGGTGGCTTCCGGTGAGCCAGAAAGAAGAATTCATAGGCCGGGGGTGACGGGTTTGGGGTAGAACACCGCAAGAGGCAGAAAATATTAGGTGCAAACAGATATTCCACCCGCCCGGGGGGTGCCCGCTCCCTGCGGCGGCCGTGGTTTCCGTTACAACTCTACGCCTTCCACCCCGATACCGAACAGCGCAAAATCGTAGCGTGCCGGGTCTTCGGGGTCAAAGCGCCGCAGGTTATCGGTAAGTTCCATTACGGCCTGCCAGTCGTTCTGCTTACGGGTGAGCAGGCCGAGCGCACGGGCGGTCCGCTCCACGTGGACGTCGAGGGGTACGCAGAGCTGATGGGGCCGGATGCGGGTCCACATACCCAGATCGACGCCCCGATCGTCTTGCCTCACCATCCACCGCAGGAACATGCACAGGCGCTTGCACCGCGATTTGCGGGCGGGGGTGGCGACGTGCTTCCGCGTCCGGTGGGGGGCGTCCGGCAAACTGAAGAAGAGTTCGTGGAAGCCCCGCAGCGCCGGCTCGATGGTCGTGCTCTCCGGGGTCAGGTGGCGGGCAAAAGCATCTTCGAGGCTGTCGTGGCGCGCGTAGTACCACTTGAGCCAGCGCAGGAAGTAGGTCGTATCCGCGAAGGTGAAGGTGCGGTGTTTCCAGTCGCCCAGGGCGGCCGCCACCCGCTCGGGCGAGTCGCCGTGCTCCACGACGAAGCGGTAGGGCTCCCCGCCCATGGCCTCGACCAGCTGGTGGCTCTTGTCGATGATGGTGGCCCGCCGCCCCCAGGCCAGGGTAGCCACCCAGAATCCGACGATCTCGCGGTCGCGGGGATCATCAAAGGCATGGACCAGCCCCAGCGGATCGTCGGGGATGAAGGCCGGGGTATTGAAGCGATCGTGGTAGTGCTCGAGGATCTCGCGTTGCCGCTGTTGCTTGGTGTTGTTGCGCACGGGAAGAGTACGGTTGGGTCCGGGGTTTGGTTGTTCGCATTACCTCAGTGTTTTGGTTTCTCACAGATCGCCTGCGGCGGTACGGATTGGCCGGGCCGCTACTCCGTGAAAATCTGTGGACTATCTGTGTGAATCTGTGTGAAACCCAGGCAAGTGCCTAAACCCAAGGTTTACCACAGATCGCCTCCGGCGACACGGAGTCCGCTGCGCTCCAACACAGATGCACACAGATTTTTCCCGCAGTACTCCATCAAGCCCCACCAGGCAATCAGTGAAAATCCGTGGACTATCCGTGTAAATCTGTGTGAAACCCAGGTAAGGGCCGAAGGCCCACGCCTAAACCCAAGGTTTCTCACAGATCGCCTCCGGCGTCACAGATTTGGCTGCGCTCCGGCACAGATGTACACAGATTTTTCCCGCAATACTCCATCAAGACCCACCAGCCAACCAATAAAGATCTGCAGACTATCCGCGTAAACCTGTACGAAACCCAGGCAAGCACCAAGGCCCACACCCCTCACTCCCCCACCATCCGCAGGTAGTCTTCCACCGTCTCCACGGCCGCCGCGCGGCGCTGCTCGTCCGGAAAGGGACCGCCGCCGGTTCGTAGCTGCCGACGGAGTTTCAGCGCTTCGGCGGGCTCCAGTACCCGACCGGCCCAGGAAAGCTCGGCCCGGTCTTCCAGCCAGCGGTCGATGATGTAGAGGTCGGACGGATCGCCCAGGTCGGCGTGGGTGTATACGTCGACCCCTTCTTCCGGGGAGGTAGTGGCGTAGTCGCGGCTGCGCACGTTCTTGAAGTAGAGGTGATCGGGATCGCTGACGTAGTCCGCCCCCCGGGCCGCCCGGCGGTTGCGGGCATCGCCCTCGCAGCCGGAGAGGAGGAGGCAACAGAGGAAGCAAAGTGACAGAATCCGCATTAGCCGGGGGTTGTCCCGCTATAATGTAGGTTCCTACATATGGTTCGCCGGGCGGCCGTTACCTTCGCTGTCCGCCCCCAATTTCCCCTATGCGCTGGATCGCCCCCGCCGTCGCCGCCGTCGCCCTCACCGGATGGCTCCTCCTGGCCAGTCTGGCCAATCCGTTCGGACTGCCCCTGCCGGCCCTCGGCCCCTTCTTCGACCCCGGCCACGGCTTCTGGCAGAATGCCGGCGAAGGCCCCCGCATAAAGCAGCTGAACTTCCACCTTGACCACCCCGTGGCCCGCGGCGAGATCCACTTCGACGACCGCGGCGTACCCCACATCATCGCCGGCAGCCTGGAGGCCGCCTGCTTCCTGCAGGGCTACGTCAACGCCTACGACCGCATCTGGCAGATGGACATCAGTACCCGCTCCACCGAGGGGGCGCTGGCGCAGGTGCTAGGGGAATCCATGGCCGCGCGCGACCGGGCCCAGATCCGCAGGGGCTTCCGGGAAATGGCCCGCCGTACGGTGGATACCATGCGGCAGGATTTTCCGGCCGATTACGCCGCCGTGCAGGCCTATTCCGACGGCGTCAACGCCTACCTTGACCAGCTCGATCCCGACGACTATCCCCTGGAGTACAAACTGCTCGGCCACCGGCCCCTGCGCTGGTCTCCCTACCGGACGGCCCTGCTCCTGAAGGGCATGTCCGCCGGCCTGAGCGGACGCTACGCCGACGCGGAAGCCACCCGCACCCGCGATTGGCTGGGGCCGGCGGAGTTCAACAACCTCTTTCCCGAGCGCTTCCCCGAGTCCAGTCCGGTCGTACCGGAGACGCGACCGGCCGACCAGGTCAGTGCCTTCTCCTTCTTCCCAAACCTGACCCGCCCTTCCGCTCCGCCGGAGAACGCGGCACCCGCGTCCCCGCAGGATGCGTACCGGTATTTCCCGCCCGACCCGGATAACGGCAGCAACAACTGGGCCGTGGCGGGCAGCCGCTCGAATACCCGCAAACCCATCCTGGCCAGTGACCCTCACCTCTCCCTCACCTACCCCAGCGTATGGTACGAGGCACAGATCACCTTTCCGGGCTGCAACGCCCGCGGCGTGGGCCTCGTGGGCGCGCCCGGACTCATGATGGGCTTCAATGACTACGTAGCCTGGGGGGAGACCAACGTCGGCCACGACGTGACCGACTGGTACCGGATCGACTGGACGGACGAAAGCCGCGACGCCTACCGCCTCGACGGCGCAGAAACCCCCACCCGCTGGGTGAACGATACCCTGCGGGTGAAGGGAGAACCGGACGAGATCGTACGCACCCCCTGGACCGTCTTCGGCCCCGTACCCGAAACCGAGGGGCCCTACGCCGAGATGGCCATGCGGTGGCTGGCCCAGGACGAGCCCGGCAAGGAAGTGCGCCCGCACACTACCGTCATGACCTTCCTGAAGCTGATGCAGTCGCGCAACTACGGCGACTACGTCGAGGCCCTGCGGGGCTACGTAGACCCGGCACAGAACTTCATCTTCGCGGCGCGCGACGGAGCTATCGCTATCCGGCCTAATGGATTCTTCCCGCTGCGGGAGCCCGAGGAGGGACGCTTCATCCGGGAGGGCGACAGCCTGAAGAACGCCTGGAGCGGTACCATCCCCTTCGAGGAACGGCCGGTAGCGTACCGGCCCGGCCGCGGTTTCGTGAGCTCGGCCAATCAGGTGACCACGGGGCCGGACTACCCCTATTACTACCTGGGCTTCTTCGACGAGTACCGGGGCCGCTACATCAACCGGGTGCTCGAAGAGCAGCCGACGATGAACCAGCGGCGGATGAAGGAACTCCAGCTCGACAGCTACTCCCTGCTGGCCGAGGAAATGGTACCCTACCTGCTGGCGCGCGTCAACCGGTCGACACTTACCGGTGAGGGACGGCAGCTATTGCGGGTGCTTTCCGAGTGGGACTACCGCTACGAGGGCGACAGTCGCGCTCCTGCCCTCTTCGACGACTGGAGTCGGCGGGTGTACGACCTGACCTTTGACGAATTGCCCCGGGACAGTCAGCTGCTCCGCCCCGAACTGTGGAAATTCAATGCTCTACTGCGGGACGACCCCGAGAACATCATATTCGACATCGACTCCACGACGGACGTGCGGGAGACGGCGGCCATCCTGACGCAGCGTGCCTTCGACGAGATCTTGGACGAGCTGGAGGGCACTCAGCCAGAAACCTGGGCCGGGCGCCGCAACGCCCGCATAGAGCACCTCGCCAAGATCCCCGGATTCGGCTCGCCGCTGATCACTACCGGTGGTGCGCGCAGCGTGCCGCGGGTGGTGAGCAACGAATTCGGCGCCAGCTGGCGCATGGTCATCGAGCTCGGCGAGAATCCCCGGGGTTGGGGTGCCCTGCCCGGCGGTGCGTCCGGCAACCCCGGCAGCGAGTTCTACGACGACGGCTTCGAGGAGTGGGCCGAGGGCCGCTACCACGAACTCACCCGCTGGAGCCGGCCGGTGGAGCCCATTGGCAGCTGGATCTTTGAATAATAACCTATGTATCGCTTATTTCTCTTGCTTCTGGTACTGCTGATCTGCCTGGCAACCCTCGCACTGGGAGGTCCCTGGTGGGTGCCGGCGGTAGGCGCACTGGTCTGTGCCGGGCTGCTACCGGTGTGGCGGCGGGCGGGCTTCTACTTTCCTTTCCTGGCGGCGGTGATGGTGTGGGGCTGCTACGCCGGCTACCTGCACCTGATGTCGGAGGGGCGCCTCGGCGACCGGCTGGCGGTGACCTTCGGGGTTCCGACGGGCTGGGTACTGGTGGTCCTCACGGCACTCTTCGGGGGCATCACGGCGGGGCTGGGCGGGCTGTTCGGCTCGTCGCTACGCATCGCATTGCAGGGGGGTAAGCGGTAATTTTGTTTCTTTGGTGGCATTCACCGCGGATCACGCAGCTTGTACTCGCGGATTTTTCACGGAACCGTACCTCCGGCCCGCGGCTGACGGTAGCGACACTAACCTTAACCAAACCTGAATGGATACTACGACCGTAAGGCACCCGGAAGACGGGGGCAGCATCTTTGGCCACCGGCCCGGACTTTTCGTGCTCTTCTTCACCGAGATGTGGGAGCGCTTCAGTTACTACGGGATGCGGGTGCTGCTGGTCGTCTTCCTGGTCGACGTTGCCTTCGGCGATACGCCCTGGGAGCGGGCCGACGCCCTGGCGCTGTACGGCATCTACACCGGACTGGTCTACTTCACCCCCATGATCGGCGGCATCCTGGCCGACCGGCTCCTCGGCTACCGCAAGGCGGTGGTGCTGGGCGCCTTCATCATGACGCTGGGCCACGCGGCCATGGCCTTCGAGACCTCCGGCCTGTTCTATACCGGCCTGGCCCTGCTGATCATCGGCAACGGCCTATTCAAACCCAACATCAGCTCCATCGTGGGGCAGCTGTACGATAAGGACACCGAACGCAAGGACGGGGCCTACACCATCTTCTACATGGGCATCAACGCGGGGGCCTTCCTGGGCATCCTGCTGTGCAGCTACTACGGCGAAAACCCCAACTACGGCTACGGCTACGGTTTCGGCCTGGCGGGCATCTTCATGCTGATCGGGCTGATCCAGTTCTGGTTCGCCCAGGACATCTTCGGCGACATCGGGCTCTCGCCCCGGCAGACGCGCGAACTGGAGGCCAGCAAATCTGACGTCACCGAGTCCCGCGCCGTGGAGCCGGAAGGCTTCACCGTCGACGCCTCCCTGGCACCGGTCGATGCGGAAGAGGACTTCACCCCCTCCGTGGGCGGCGACGACGACGGGCAGCGCGCCCTGATCTGGGGCGGCATCGGCTTCGCCGTGGCGGCCGTCTTTTACTTCCTCATCGCCACCTTCGCCGAGCCGCAGGCCAACGCCCTGCAGACCTTCAGCCGGGAGTTCATGCCACCCATCATCCTGGGCGCCGTGGTCGGCTTCGTGGGCTGGATCGTGGCGGACAAGTCGCTGAAGAAGGTAGAGCGCGACCGGGTGTGGTCGATCATCGTTTTCAGTTTCTTCATCATCTTCTTCTGGTGGGCCTTCGAGCAGGCGGGCGGTTCCATGACCATCTTCGCCCTCGACTACACCGAGCGCAACCTGACGGGTGAGGGAGCCACCTACTTCCGCATCGCGAATACGGCCATCACGGTCATTCCGGTGGTGGTACTGACCTGGGTACTGTTCAAGCTCTTCAGCATCACCTTCAAGAACTACAGCCTGTCGAATATCGTGCTCGGCCTGGCCTTCGTCATCATCTGGATCCTGATCGGCAACATGCTCTACGAGCAGTTCACTGAGGCCGCTCCGGAGGTACCCGCCGGCTGGTTCCAGATCTTCAACAGCCTGTTCATCATCTGCTTCGCGCCGGCCTTCGCCAAGCTGTGGGAGCGCAAGATCTCCTTCCTGCGGCGCGGCCCGATCAAGTTTGCCCTCGGCCTCACGCTGCTGGGGCTTGGCTTCGCGATCCTGGCCATCGGCTCGCTGAGCATTCCCGACGGGGCCAAGACGGCCAGCGTGAGCATGTTCTGGCTCATCGCCGCCTACCTCTTCCATACGCTGGGCGAGCTGTGCATCTCGCCGGTGGGCCTGAGCTACGTGTCCAAGCTGGCGCCGGTGCGCCTGGTGGGACTGATGTTCGGGGTCTTCTTCGTGGCCAACTTCATCGCCAACTTCGCCGCCGGCCTCACCGGCTCCTACATCGACGAGATCGCCGAGGCGGTAGGCCTGAGCGGCTTCTTCGGCATCTTCGCCGCGGTGCCGATCACCGCCGCGCTGATCTTTATTGCCATCTCCGGGTGGATGAAAAAGATGATGCATGGCATTGAATGACGGCCGCTGGTTCCAGCGCCTGCAGACGATCTTCTACGGTTTGCTCATGGCGCAACTGCTGTTCGCCATCGTGGTGTGGTTCCTCATCCGGGGGCAGGCGCCGCGCTACTTTATGGACGGCGAGACCGACCTGCTGGTGGTGGCCGGTTACGCCGTCTGCATGGTGGGCGGGGCGTGGTTCATCGACAACTTCCGCAAGCGCACGGTGCGGCGGCAGCGCAACTTCCGGGAGCGGGCCGCGAGCAGCTACCGGGCCACGGTGTACGTACGCCTTGCGATCATCGAGAGCGCGACCTTACTGCTGACCGCTATCGCCCTGCTCACTTTCAACTTCGAGCCGCTGGCCCTGGTGGTGCTGATGATGGGGGTGTTTTACTGGTTTAGGCCTACTGTTGAGGAGTTTGCTGAACGGTATACCTAGTACGCTGGTACTACTGTAAAGCCTTTGGCCCTGAATTAAAGCAGTTTTTCATCGCTTCAACCGCTCTTTGCTGTCTGCTTTTTCTGCGGGTGCGCTGGTGCGGGGGGCGTTGGTTTGCGGCGGTTGGGGCAGGCTTCTGAATTTGATCACTACCCTGTTTGCGGTTGCTTTCTACGTAGCGAACGCGCGGCAAGACTGGTACGAGATATGCACTGACCCGGTCTACCATCCGGCTGTGCCGTTCCGGGCCCACTTTCTCTCCAATGTCGGCAACTTCGTCGGCACGAAGCTGCCACGGATACGGGCAGCCCCATAGGTCGACCTACGGCCACCCTGACGAACCTCCGAACTTAGACTTCACCGGTGCTACCGCTTCTTGACGGTGCCCACCCGGGTGCTCTCCGGTGGCCCCAGGTAGCTGGGCTTCAGGCCGCCGGCGTCGATCACGAATTGCTGGAATACCAGGCCCGGATCCACCATCCACACCTTGAGCGTATGCTGACCGGCGGCGAGGTGGCCGTGGTCGGAATCCTTGATGCGGATATGGTCGGTGACCGAATTATTCCACCAGTCGGGATATTCCCAGTCGGGCTTCTCGTCGCCGGCGTTGATGTTGATGATCTGAGGAGACGCGTCGTCAATGGCGACGGCGTACTTCAGCCCCTCGTTCTTCTTGTAGTTGAGGGTCGGCGAGAGGTATGTTTCCAGCCGCACCGTCGCCGTATCCAGCAGGGTGAAGGTGTACTCCAGCAGGGGCGCGCCGGGGCCTGGCTCCTGCCGTGGGGCATCTGCGGGCTCCACCGTGACGGAGGATGCCGTGCGTCCCAGGTTGGGAACTACCGTCCAGTGGGCCTCCGCGGCGTCGCGGTGGCTACTGAAGTCGGCGGCTCCGATCGCTACCACTCCGTTATTCTCGATAAAGCCGGCCGCTTCCGGCATATCCCGTCGCAGGGGTACCGCGATAGTGAAGTCCTGCCCGGCACCGGTTACCGTGATTTCTCCGGAGGTGACGCCTTCCGGTACCCGTGGCCAGTCGATGCTTACCGTGACGGTTCCCTCGTAGGTTATGCTGCCGCCCTCACCAGAGAGCTGGATCCAGTCGTCGCTGGTTTGCAGGCGGTAATCCAGAGGAGTTTGCCCGCGGTTGAATATCTCCAGTCGGTACTGCTGGTCGTTGAGCGGGTCGAAGGGTGCGAAGGTGCGGCTGAACAGTCCCCCCGGCGACCAGCGGGAACCCGGCCCGTTCTCGACCACGTAGCCGAGGGCCGCGCCCTGTGGCACCTTGATGTAGGTGACGGCGGGCATTTGCTCCACCATGGGTTCGCTCCAGGTGGTATACCCGATGTGCTTCTGGTCCATGAAGTGATCCCATTTACCACCGGAGAGGGTGTCGTGGTAGTAGCGGATCAGTTCGGAGTCTTTGGCAAACTTCTCCCGGGCCAGGTCCGCGTAGTGGTTGGCGGATGCGCGGCCCTGCCGCGCATAGCGGGCGTTTTTGGCCGCCGCGATATACATCTCGTTCAGGTTCTGAGAGATCAGGATCGGGAAATGCACCAGTTGGTAGTACGCATCGCGGGACGCTTCGGGAAGTTTGGCGTAGACCGCGCTGCTGCGGTCGGCCAGCGACTGGTATTCTTCCAACACGCGGTCGGCTTCGCGGTAGTTATCGAGACTGTAGGTGTCCGGCTTCAGCATTTCCGGGGTGCGCCGCGCACTGTACTTGGTGGTCAGGGCGAGGATATTGGCGATCTCTTCGGCCTGCCGGTCACCGAACTGGCGGGCGGCCCATTGGGTGTAGTAGTTGGGCAGGTCGGCGGCTTCCAGGGTGGCGTCGTAGGCAAAGTCGAGGAAGAAGCTGATGGGCAGCTCCATGGGCTTGAGGTCACCGACGTTGACGATCCAGAGGTCCTCGACGCCCCATTCGTAGGAGAGGTTCATCTGCTCCCACACCCGCTCGATCTGGGTGACATTGAGGAAGCGGTAGGAGACGGGCCCGCCCACGAAGTCAAAGTGGTAGTACATGCCGTAGCCGCCGGCGTGATCGAGGTCCTCCTTCTTCGGCAGGATGCGGACGTTGCCCCAGTTGTCGTCGCAGAAGAGCACCAGGATGTCGTCGTCGACCCGCATGCCCTTGTCGTAGTAGTCCTGCACCTCTTTGTACAGGGCCCACACCTGCGGCGTTTCCGCGGCGGGCCGGCCGGTCACGTCGGCGATGATCTCGCGCTGGTCGGCAATAATGTCCTTGAGCAGTTTGACCGCCGTGCCTTCGCCCATGGCCTCGTCGCCGTCACCCCGCATACCGAGCGCCACGACGCTCTCGTAGTCACCCATCCGCTCAATGCCGCCCCGCCAGAATTCCCGCAGCTTGGGGGCGTTGGTTTCGTAGTTCCAGACGCCGCCGTCGTAGCGGCTCCACTCCTCGTGGTAGCGCATCATCGGCTCGTGGTGGGTGGTCGATATCACGATGCCATAGTCGTCGGCTACCTGCAGGTTCTCCGGGTCGTCGGTGGCGAATACGCGCGGGCGCCACATCGCCGGCCACAGGTAGTTGGCCTTGCTGCGCAGCAGCAGCTCGAACACCTTCTCGTAAAATTCGTGGTTGAAGGAGCCGAAGGTTTCGTCCACCCAGCCGGTCAGGGCGGGGGCCTCGTCGTTGAGGAAGATGCCCCGGTACTTGACGGAGGGGGCCGCCGATACGTAGCGATCCCGGCTTACGTACAGCTGCTCGTGTTGCTGTACCGGGGCGTCGGCCCAGTAGTACCAGGGGGAGACGCCCATCTTCTCGGAGAGCGAAAGTGCCCCGTAGGCTGCGCCCCGCTTGTCACTGCCGGCGATAACCAGGGCTTCCCGGATCCCGGGCAGCGGCCGCTTTACCGTCTGCACGACGTAGCGCTCCCAGCCACCGCGGATCTCATCGACGTCAAGCTTCCCGGAAGAGACCAGTTTATCGATGAACTCGCTCTTACCGACGGTGCCAATGATGACCACCCGGTCACTCGATACGTCACCGGCCGCGACGGCCACCTCCGGTCGCTTCCCGGTTACCCGCTCCACATCATCGGCGAGGAAACCGGCGGTCAGTTCCATCAGTTTTTCGTCCTCCGCGTCGTAAAGGATGGGCGTGGCGGCGGTACCGTCGACCAGGATAAATTCTTGCTTGCGGTCTACCGACCGGTCCATGACCTCAACCTGGCCAAGCAACAGCAGGGGGCAAAGCAGGAAGAGAAGGGATAGCGTTTTCATCGGAAGCTAGGTTAAATGGCACAATCGATTGTGTAATATACGGTGTTGTCGTTTGGGGTAAGTGTGGGTTGTCGGGTCAGTCCGAATACGGTGAGGCTGCGCCCATTGCGGGATGACTGAACCGCGCCACAACTCCGGGATCGGATGCGGCGCTGCTCCAGCAGTGCATTTCAGTACATACCTTGGATTGCTGGTTATTTAACCTTACCGCCGTCCTACAACCGGCTACGGACCAGCTTAGCTGTTACTCTGCCCAGTAACGCGGCTGGATCAGACGCAGGAACAACCGGTGGCTGTGCGCGCTCTTTCACTTGCTGAGTCGGGAATGCGGGACATTATTTTCTCCGTACTTTTTCATTTACGTATCTCCGGTAAACCTTCCACTTCGCATAGAGAGCCAGTAAGACTATTGCGGTATAAAGTAAGTTTTTATTTGCCCCTTCGATAGCTTCCGCCCACATAAAAAGTGCACTCCCTGCTACGTATCGTATTTCGACCCGGTCACCGATACTGAGGCGGTTAACCGTTCGGTCACTTCCCACGAAGCGTCCGTCCCGCTGACCGTCGATTCTGTCTACGTAGAAAACCACTACATCGTGGTGATCGATGGCAATGACCCGCCCCTGTGTAATTTTCCCTCTGTAGTACTTCACCACCTGGGATCCAAAGATCGCAACTACTGGTGTTGAGAAGGCGAGCATCAGCAACACTGCCTATATATCAGTAGTGATTGATGTTTTCGCCTTCATTATCTCAGTGTAGCGATCTAGGTTGCAAACGTACTAGCCTGATCAATCGGGTGATAGGGTAAGTACCGCGGCGGCACGTGCTCCGGTTTCCGGTCACCAGCTACACAAGCGTAGGGGCGGTGGTAGTGGTAGGTTGGCCCGCTGTATTTCTTGACCATACTGTTCAGTTGTTACGAGAACAATAGTAGCCTTGCTTCCCCTTGCAGTACTTGGGCGCTCATTTGACCAACTCCGATGATTGCGTTAGCTAGCTATCGCACCAAATGGCAAACCCCGGCCCAGCGGAGTAGCCTCCCTCCCACCGACCAAAACCGGCTCGGTTGCTAATCGCCACGAACCCGCCTTCGACTAGAACGCAGAAGAGCCAAGCGGATCAACCGCAACCCCCTGCTGCGTTCAGAAAAACCGTGACCGTAATGTCATTGTGAGGAAGCGCCTAATAGCTGCGCCCCATTCATCCCGCAACACTGCGGGATAGTATTTATTAGGCGACGGGAAGTGGTCTCGTAGAACTGGGTGGTGCCAATGACAAACTATCGACGATATCGTCCGGAATAGCGAATTTATAAGTATAGCTGCCAGAACGGAAGCATTTCACTACTTCACTCTCGATAGTGTTGAAAAGGATACCTCCGGAAAGAAATACATGATGTCGAATGAGTCCGGCAAGCAGATGTCCGCTTTAATACCTGACGGTTAACTGCGTTACTGCAAACCTTGCTGATACAAGATTTTAATCAGCTCGGTCACCCAATTCAATTCCATTATTGAAGGTACCATTATATGTAATGGAAGCTGGCATCTTGCTGGGAAGCGGATCAACATTAGTAAGCCGTCTGATGGCAGGATAATACCACCGGGCCCCGTATTCGTAGAAGCCGAGATCTACGTTCAGCTGCTTGCCAGTATACCGACACCAAGTAACCGATCACCTACACAAACCGCTCCCCGTGCTCCTTTTCCGCCTTAGCACGCAGGGCCTTGATCTCCTGCTCACGGTTGCGGGGGTAGACGAGCAGTACGTCGCCTTCGTCGATGACGAGGAGATCGTCGATACCGCCGACGACCACCAGCTTGTCCTTGGGGGCGCGGATGTAGCTGTTGTGGGTATCCTCGGTGATGATGGTACCGGACAGCACGTTGCCGTCATTATCCTTCTGGGTCTCGTGGTAGAGGGCGCCCCAGGCGCCGAGGTCCGACCAGCCGAACTGGGCGGGGATGGTGTAGATATTGTCGGCATTCTCCATGATGGCGTAGTCGACGGAGATGCTGGGCGTCTGCGGGTAGAACTCGTCGATGAAGGACTGCTCCTCCTCGGTGTTGTAGTAGTTCAGTCCCTGGGACAGCAGCGCGTAGATCTCGGGTGCGTACCGTTCGTAGGCGTCGAGGACGGTCTTGGCGCGCCAGATGAAGATGCCGGCGTTCCAGAGGTAGTCACCGCTCTTGAGGAAGCCCTTCGCGGTCTCCAGGTCGGGCTTCTCGGTGAAGCGCTTCACGCGGTAGACGTCCTCGGTTTCGGTGGTGGAGGTGTCGTCGAGAAACTGGATGTAGCCGTAGCCCGTATGGGGTGCATCGGGGGAGATGCCGAGGGTGACGAGGGCGTCGTTCCCCGCGGTAAATTTCAGCGCCTTATTGATGTTGGCGGCGAAGAGGGTATCGTTGACGATCAGCGCATCGCTGGGGGCAATGACGAAGTTAGCCTCGGGATCGAGGTTGTGCAGCTTGAAGGCCGTGTACGCCACACAGGGGGCGGTATTGTTACGACTGGGCTCGCAGAGCACCTGATCGGCGGTGATCTCGGGGATGTGCTCGAGCACCTGTGCCTCGTAGCGGGCGTTGGTGACGATGAAGATCTTGTCGGCCGTGGTGAGCTTAAGGAAGCGCTCGAAGGTCATCCGCAGCAGGCTCTTGCCGTCGCCGGCGATATCGAGGAACTGCTTGGGCTTATCTTCCCGGCTGGCGGGCCAGAAACGGGAGCCGACGCCGCCGGCCATGATCGCTACGTAAGTGTGGTTATCCATGGGTATACTCTGAGTGCGCAAGGTACAACGCGCCCCGTACAACGCTGCCTCCCGGCAGCGAAAGCACAAGGCGGCCTCCGGCCGCGCTAAGCCACCCGGGTTAAAGTACAACGCTGCCTCCCGGCAGCGGAAGCACAAGGCGGCCTCCGGCCGCGCTAAGCCACCCGAGCAACAATAAATGAATCGTACAATTCAGGAGACCACCAATTCCCCTCCCAGCTAAGCGGATCCTCCGTCAGCCCCGCCTTTACCGGGTTATTCAGCACGTACCACAGCACATGCTCGAATCCGCCCCGGCGCACGGTGCGGCTGTACTCCTTCTCCGCCCACACCCGGCGCCCCTTCATGCCGTGCAGGCGATTCAACTGGGTGGCGGTCCACTTCTTGTGGTTTTCGAGGGTATCGACCATCGAGACCAATCGGTTTTCCGAACAGTTTTGTAACAGCAGGTGGACGTGGTTGTCCATAACGCTGACCGCGTAAATCTTTAAGCCTTCCTGTTTGGCCAGGTGGTGCCAGGAATCGATGACGATCCGCTTGGCGGCCGCACCGCGTAGGTAGCGCGGGCCGGTGGTGGGGCGATCCAGTAGCTCGTCGTACCCCAGGTAGTGATCCACTTCCGCGGCAAGGCAGGCCTCGCGGTACAGTTCCTTGGTTTCCTGGTTAGCGGCGCGCTGGTCGGCGGGAAAGGTCTCTGCCAGTCTCAATTTCCGCAGGCGGTGGCTGCTGTGGAGCTTTTGAAGTGGGAGGTTGGGTATGCTTCCATAGAGGCGGTAGGTCAGGTGCAGCGGGGTGTCCGGGATATAGAGGGTGCGCATGGCTACGGGTTTTTGACGGGATAAAAATACATTTTGTTTTTTGTTTTTCAAATTTCAAACTAATTATTTAAATCACGATTGACGGTCATCGGGCGCTGCCGGGAGGCAGCATTCTACTGGCGCTGCCGGGAGGCGGAGTTGTACTGGCGCTGTCGGGAGGCAGCGTTGTACTGGCGCTGCCGGGAGGCAGCGTTGTACTGGCGCTGTCGGGAGACAGCGTTGTACTGGCGCTGCCGGGAGGCAGCGTTGTACTGGCGCTGTCGGGAGACAGCGTTGTACTGGCGCTGTCGGGAGACAGCTTCTTACCAGCGCTGCCGGGAGGCAGCATTGTACTGCTGCTGCCGGAGGCAGCGTTGTACTTTGCAGCGATGCCGCCCGCACCCGATGATCAGCAGTTGTTGGCCGACTTCCGGAAAACCGGAACGTCGCGGGATCTCCTCCCCCTCTACCAGCGCCACGCCGAGCTCATCTACGCCGTATGCATGCGCTACCTGGGTACCCCCCAGCGGGCGGAGGACGCGGGTGCGGAGATCTTTACGGTGCTACTGAAAAAACTTCCCCGGCACGAGGTGACCAACTTCCGCTCCTGGCTGCAGACCCTCGTACGCAACCACTGCCTGATGCAACTGCGACGGGAAAAACGCGACCCGGCGGAACTGGGCGTCGGCGACCTTATGCAATCGGAAGCTTTTCAGCATCACTACCGGGAAGCCGAGGACGCACCGCCCGATACCCGGCCGCTGCACCGGTGCCTGAAGCAGCTGCGCGAGGAACAACGGCAGTGCGTCCGTCTGTTCTACCTGGAGGAGGGCAGCACCTACGCCAGTGTCGCCAAACGGCTACATCTTAGTGTGGGTCAGGTGCGTTCTCACTTACAGAACGGCCGCCGCAACCTTAAATTATGTCTGGAAGGACACCACGCAAGCAACGATCCCCGTGCCCACTGACGCCTACCGTGACGACGAACTCCTCCGCCGCTGGATCAGCGGGGAGCTGACCGCCCCCGAGGAGGCGGAACTCGAACGGCGTGCCACCCGCGATCCCGATCTGCGCGAAGCCCTCGACGGACTCTCCTCCGCCCCCGAAACCGACCACGGCGCACGGGTCGCCGCCATGGTGGAACGTGTCCGCCCCACCGCGGCCGTCCGCCGCATCCCCTACGCCCGCTATGCCGCGGCCGCTACCGGCCTGGTCCTCCTCGCCGTGGCCGTCCTGCTGCTGCCGCGCTACTTCGGAGAATCGGAATCTACCCTGGCCATGACGGAAGCCCAGGAGATCGAGCCCACGCCGCCGGCCCCCGCCCCCGCTTCCCCCGCACCCGCGTCCGCGCCCCGGGAACAGCAGGACGTGGCCCCACCACCCCAGGAGAATGCCCCGGCACCCGCCGCCCCGGCCGCAACCCGCAGCAAGCGGGTCCCGGTACAGGACGAGCAGCCGGAAGTGGAAAGCGCGGTCGAAGAAACGGAGGCCGATGCCATGGCCCGCTCGTCCGCGGTGCCCCCTCCCCCACCCGCCCCGGTGCTGCAAAGCGCTCCGCCGCCGGCCGTCCGCCGCCGGATGGCCCCGCCGCCCGTCTCCCCCCGCCAGGTGACCGGCCGCGTAACCGATGCCAACGGCACCCCCCTCCCCGACATCGAGGTACGTCGTGCCGGTCAGCCCCTGGGCGTGACCACCGACAGCAACGGCATCTTCACCCTGCCCTACGACCTTACCCTCAACCTGTTGCGCTTGAGCCACTCCGGCTTCGAGGATGAAACCGTGGAGGTCTTTGATACCACGGCCAGCCTGCAGATCAGCCTGGAGGCCGAACCGGTCCGCCAGCCCGCAGACTTCCCGGAAACGGCGGCGATCAGTCGCGTGGACCTGAACGATACCCCGCTCGAACGCGCGGTCGCCCGCCCCGTCGAGGGCTACCGCGCCCTGCGTCGCCGGATAGAGGAAGAAAAACCCGACAATGTGCCCGCCGGAAAGGTGCGGGTGAGCTTCCTGGTCGACGACGACGGCAACCTGAGCGATTTTCGCTTCCGGGGGCAACCCGACGGGGCCACCATGGATTACGTGGGGAAGACGCTCGTCGAAAGCTCCACGTGGGAGGTCGTAACCGGAGAGGCCCCCGTACGCGTTTACTTTACCTTACGTTTCGAATAGCTTATCCCGACCGCATGACCTACGAGAATTTTACCACCAAGGCCCAGGAGGCCATCATCCAGGCACAGAAAATTGCCAAGGAGATGGACCAGCAACAGGTGGATACCCCCCACCTGCTGGCCGGCATCATGACGGTGGACGAGGACGTGGCCGACTTCATCTTCAAAAAAGTCGGCGTTAACCTCCCCGACGTACGCCGCGAGCTGAAGACCGTCCTGCAGGACTACCCCCGTGTGAAGGGGCAGTCGAAGCAGTACCTCACCGGCGACGCCAACCGCGCCCTTAGCCGCGCCAAGAAGATGCTCGTCGATTTCGGCGACCAGTACATCAGCATCGAGCTGATGCTGCTCGGCATCATCCAGGGCGCCAGCGACAAGGGTGCCCGCATCCTGAAAGACCTCGGTGCCACCAACGACGGCATCCGCACCGCCATCCAGGAGCTGCGCAAGGGAAAAACCGTCACCGACCCCTCCTCCGACGATACCTACAACCTGCTGGACAAGTACACTGTCAACCTCAACGAGCGGGCCGAAAACGGCAAGCTCGACCCCATCGTCGGCCGCGACGAGGAGATCCGCCGCCTGCTGCAGATCCTGAGCCGCCGCAAGAAGAACAATCCCCTGCTGATCGGCGAGCCCGGCGTGGGCAAGACAGCCATCGTGGAGGGCATTGCCTGGCGTATCGTGAAGGGCGACGTGCCCGAAAGCCTGCGCGAGAAAAAGATCTTCGTGCTTGACATCGCCGGTATGCTCGCCGGCGCCAAGTATAAGGGTGACTTCGAGGAGCGCCTCAAGGGCGTGATCAAGGAGGTGACCAACAGCGACGGGCAGTTCATCCTCTTCGTCGACGAGATCCACACCCTCATCGGGGCCGGCGGCGGCAACGGTGCCATGGACGCGGCCAACATCCTCAAGCCCGCCCTCGCGCGCGGCGACCTGCGCACCATCGGGGCCACCACCCTTGATGAGTACCAGAAATACTTCGAAAAGGACAAGGCCCTCGTGCGCCGCTTCCAGACCGTGCGCATCGAGGAGCCCAGCGTGGAGGACACCGTCTCCATCCTGCGCGGCCTCCAGGAGCGCTACGAGGTGTACCACAAGATCGAGATCCTCGACGAGGCCCTGGTAGCCGCCGCCGAGCTGAGCAACCGCTACATCAGCGACCGCTTCCTGCCCGACAAGGCCATCGACCTCATCGACGAGAGCGCCGCCCGCCTCCGCCTGGAGCTCGACAGCGTACCCGAGGAGATCGACGAGTGGGACCGCCGTGTCCGCCAGCTCGAGATCGAGCGGGAGGCCATCAAGCGGGAGGGCAGCGCGCCCAAGCTCAACATCATCGCGGAGCAGATCGCCAACGCCCGCGAGAAGCGCGACAGCCTCCGCGCCCGCTGGCACAACGAGAAAGAACTCGTCGACACCAGCCAGAACATCAAAAAGACCATCGAGGAGCTGGAGCACGCCGCCGAACGGGCCGAGCGCAACAGCGACTTCGAAACCGTGGCCAAGATCCGTTACGGACAGTTGCAGGACCTCAAGCGACAACTCGCCGCGGCCGACAAGGACCTGGAAAACCTGCCCGACGAGAACCGCTTCACCAACGAGGAAGTCACCGCCAACGATATCGCCGAAGTGGTAGCCCGCTGGACCGGTATCCCCGTACAGCGGATGATGCAGAGCGAGCGCGACAAGCTCCTCAAGATGGAAGACGAGCTCCACGAGCGCCTCATCGGACAGGAAGAGGCCGTCCACGCCGTTTCCGACGCCGTGCGCCGCAGCCGCGCCGGCCTGCAGGACGAGAACCGCCCCATCGGCAGCTTCATTTTCCTGGGCCCCACCGGCGTCGGTAAGACCGAGCTCGCCAAGGCCCTGGCCGAGGTACTCTTCAACGACGAGCGCGCCATCACCCGCATCGACATGAGCGAGTACCAGGAGCGCCACACCGTGAGCCGCCTCGTGGGCGCCCCCCCCGGTTACGTGGGCTACGACGAGGGCGGCCAGCTCACCGAGGCCGTGCGGCAGCGCCCCTACTCCATCGTGCTGCTCGACGAGATTGAGAAGGCCCACCCCGACACCTTCAACATCCTGCTGCAGGTGCTCGACGACGGCCGGCTCACCGACAACCGCGGGCGGGTGGCCAACTTCAAGAATACCATCATCATCATGACCTCCAATATGGGGTCGGATACGATCCTGGAAAACTTCGAGGACCTGGCCAATCTCGACGACAAGCACCGCGCCGACATCATCCAGACCACGAAAGAAGAGGTCTTCGAAACCCTGCAGGACAATCTGCGCCCCGAATTCCTCAACCGGATCGACGAGCGCATCATGTTCACCCCCCTCTCCCGCGCCGAGATCAAGCAGATCGCCAAGCTCCTCCTGCGCAAGACCGAGAAGATGCTCGCCCGCCAGGGCATGGTCATCAAGATCAGCGACCGCGCCCTCGGCTGGCTTGCCGAGCGCGGCTACGACCCGCAGTACGGCGCTCGTCCCATGAAGCGGGTGCTACAGTCGGAGCTGGCCGACGAACTTTCCAAGGACCTCATCTCGGGCAAGTTCCTCGCGGGCGATGTCATTTACACCGATCTGGGCAGCGGGAAGCTGACCTTCGGCAAGGAGCCTTTCCCCGCCGAGCCGGCCACCGAGAGCAGCCCGGAGGACGCCGCCGAGGCGGCCGCCGTGGCCCGGGAAAAATCGGCCGAGGAAGAAACCGAGCACAAGAAGACCCGCCGCCGGGGCAAAAAGAAGTCGGCCGAGGATGACGACGACGAGCCCACAGGCACCGTGGACGAATTGAAGCAGGCCACCCAGGACCTCCTGGACGCCACGGAAGAAGCCAAGAAGGAATAAGTTCGTTCCGGCGGGGCCGCTGGTGCAGGGTTTTCCCAGAGACGAAGCGTTCACCCCGCAAACCATTCCGGGTTGAGGGCCTCCGGCCCGATTCATTCGCGAGTGCAGCGAGCGGCAGATGGCATACCGAAAGGAGCACATCACGGTCTGAGGGCCTCCGGCCCGATTCATTCACAAGCAAGGCGAGCGGCAAAACCATATCAAGCCCCGCAATGCACGCTTCGTACCCTATCGGACCGGAGGTCCTCAACCCTTGTTTGTGCGCTGAGGGCCTCCGGCCCGATTCATTCACAAGCAAGGCGAGCGGCAAAACCATACCAAGCCCCGCAATGCACGCTCCGCACCCTATCGGACCGGAGGTCCTCAACCTTTGTTTGTGCGCTGAGGACCTCCGGCCGATTCATTCGCGAGCAAGGCGAGCGGCAAAACCATACCAAGCCCCGCAATGCACGCTCCGTACCCTATCGGACCGGAGGTCCTCAACCTTTGTTTGTGCGGTGTACGCCGGGACGGTGGGACGTTCTCCGCTTTTTCAAGCTAATCGGGCCAGAGGCCCTCAACCCAGCTAAATCGATTTGGTGAACGTATCTTTATCGGCTGACAACCATCGACCATGCCCAGAATATTTGTTCTTTTGATCGCCCTCGCAACCCTGGCATACTGCGCCCAGCAACCCGAGGTCGCCGAGCCGCGCTACCCCGACCGCAACATCCAGCTGGAACCCGCCGCGGCGGCCGACCTGGCCCAAAAGATCCGGACGGAAAGCAGTGCACAGGTAGCAGATGGGCTGGAACTGAGTCTCTGGGCCAGTGATTCACTCGTCACCGACCCCATCGCCATCAGCGTGGCGCCCGACGGGAAGATCTACTACACCAGCGCCAAGCGGATGGCCAACTCGGAGTTTGATATCCGGGGCCACCGCGACTGGATGACGGCCTCCATTTCCTTCCAAAGCGTGGAGGAGCGGCAGGCCTTCCTGCGCCGCACCTTCGAGGAGGGCAGCGAGCAGTCGGAACGTTACCTCCAGGACCGCAACGAGGACGGCGTCCGCGACTGGCGCGACCTCGCCGTGGAAAAGGAGCAGGTCTGGTTTGTCGAAGACCAGAGCGGCGACGGCGTGGCCGACCGGGCCAAGCTATACCTGGAAGACTTCAACGACGAAATGACCGACGTGGCCAACGGGGTGGAGTACCACGACGGGGAGGTATACATCTCCGTAGGGCCCGACCTCTGGCGCACCAAGGACACCGATGGCGATGGCCGCGCCGACGAGACCACCTCGATCAGCCACGGCTGGATCGTGCACATCGGCTTCAGCGGCCACGGCATGTCGGGCGTCACCGTCGGGCCGCAGGGCCGCATCTGGTGGGGGGCCGGCGACGTGGGCATGAACGTGGTCGACAAGGAAGGCAAGGAATGGAAGTACCCCAACCGGGGCACCGTGGTCCGCTGCGACCCCGACGGCAGCCACTTCGAGGTTTTCGCCATGGGCGTGCGCAACACCCACGAGTTCGTCTTTGACGAATACGGCAACCTGATCTCCGTCGACAACGACGGCGACCATAGCGGCGAAAGCGAGCGGCTGGTGTACCTCATCGACGGCTCCGATACCGGCTGGCGCATCAACTGGCAATTCGGCAAGTACACCGACCCCGACAACAACGACTACAAGGTGTGGATGGACGAGCGCATGTACGAGCCCCGCTGGGGGGGGCAGGCGGCCTACTTCCTCCCCCCAATCCAGAACTACGTGAACGGCCCCACCGGCATGGTCCACAATCCCGGCACCGCCCTCGGCCCCGAGTACTACGACCACTTTTTCGTGGCCGAATTCCGCGGTAACCCGGCCAACTCCCCGCTCCACGCCTTCACGCTGGAGCCGGAAGGGGCCGGCTTCAAGCTGGGCACCACCAAGGAAGTGGTCTCGGGCCTGCTGCCCACGGGGGTTGACTTCGGGGCCGACGGCGCGCTTTATTTCTCGGACTGGATCAACGGCTGGAACACCAAAAACGAGGGCCGCATCTGGAAACTGGACGTGCCGGGCGGAGCCGAGCAGCCCATCCGGCAGGAAGTCAAGCGCCTCCTGAACACCAACTTCAACGAACTTACCGTAGATACCCTGGCGCTGCTGCTGGCCCACCAGGACCAGCGGGTACGGCAGGGTGCTCAGTTCGCCCTCGTCAAAAAGGAAGAGGACGGCCACGCCGCCCTCCTCGCCGCCGCGCGGGGCAATGCTAATCAACTGGCCCGGGTCCACGGCATCTGGGGACTCTCCCAACTCGCCAGGGCGGACAACGAAGCGGCCGCCGACCTGGTGCCCCTGCTCGCGGACGACGACCCGGAGATCATCACCCAGGCCGCCCGCGCCATCGGCGACGTCCGTTACCCCGGCGCCGCCCGGCAGCTGATCGGTCTGCTAAAGCACGCCGAGCCCCGCGTCCGGTTCATGGCTACGGAGGCCCTCGGCCGGACCGAGGAGCGCTCGGCCGTACAGCCCATCATTGCCATGCTGGAAGAGAACGACGATGCGGATACCTACCTGCGCATGGGCGGCATGATCGCCCTCGGCCGCATTGGCGCCGTGGAGCCTTTGGTGGCGCTGCAGGACAGTCCGTCGCGGGCGCTGCGTACCGCCGCCGTCGTGGCCCTGCGCCGCATCGAATCGCCGGAGATCGCCCAGTTCCTGGACGACGAGGACGAATACATCGTTGCCGAGGCCGCCCGCGGCATCAACGACGACTATTCTATCGAGGAGGCGCTGCCCGCCCTGGCCGCCACCCTCGACGATCCGCGGTTCACCTCCGAGCCGCTGATTCGTCGGGCCATCAGTGCCAACGTGCGCGTCGGCGGGAGCGAAAGCGTGGAACGGCTGGCCGCCTACGCCCAGCGCAGCGGCGCCCCCGCCGAACTGCGCGCCGAGGCCCTGGGTGCCCTGGCGGCCTGGGGCCACCCGTCGGTATTTGACCGCGTCGACGGACGCTACCGGGGCGAGATACAGCAGGACTCCACCATTGCGGCCACGGCGCTACAACCGGTCATCGCTGACCTGATGCGCCGCGGCAACGAAGACGTACGCCTGGCCGCTATCAAGGCCGCCGGCCGGCTGCAGCTGGAAGAAACTATCCCCCAGCTCACCGAATTGCTGAAGCGCGACCGCTCCGCGACCGTGCGCATCGAGGCCCTGAACGCCCTGGCCCAGCTGGAGGCACCCGATCTGGACGCCGACCTGGAGATCGCCCTCGCCGCCCGCGACGGCAACCTGCGCGCCCGCGCGCTCGAGATTCTTCCGAGCTCGGGCATTCCCGCGGAGCGCTCCGTGCTACTGTACGAAAAGGTGATGCAGAACGGCTCGACCATCGAGCAGCAGGCCGCCCTACAGGGCCTCAGTAAGATCCCGGGCGAGTCCTCTACCGCCCTCTTTGGCCGCCTGCTCGAGCGCCTGGAGGCCGACAACCTGCCCACCGAAGTACGCCTCGACCTGGCCGAAGCGGTCGAGCAACACGGCGACCCCAACCTCAATGCCCTGCTCACCGGCTATGCCGGCAAGATCGACGGGGACCTGGGCCTCTACACCTTCGCCCTACAGGGTGGGGACGCGCGGCGGGGACAGCGGATCTTCGTCAACAACGAGGCGGCGAACTGCGTGCGTTGCCACGCCATCTTCGAGTACGGCGGCAATGTAGGCCCGGGACTGGGAGGCATCGGGGAGCGGCTAGACCGCCGGCAGCTGCTGGAAGCGCTTATCCGGCCGAGCGCGCGCCTCGCTCCCGGCTACGAGACCCTCTACGTCACCCTGAACGACGGTACGGAAACCGCCGGCACGGTGCTGGAACGGACCGACGAAACGATCAAGCTGAAGGTGGGCAAGGAAGATATCCAGACCATTTCGGTCAGCGACATCGCCGAACAGACCACCCTGCCCTCCAGCATGCCCTCGATGGAGGACCGGCTGTCGCGCCGTGAGATCCGCGACGTCGTGGCCTTCCTCGCCAGCCTGCACGGGGAGGAAAGCTGATCGTCAGTCGTCTTCCCTGCGCCAGCGTAGGCGTATCGGCCCCCGCCACTGCGCGTCCGGGTCGACCGCTTCGGACCGCTGGGTGATCTCGATGCGGCGGGCACGAGCCAGCGTCCGGGCCCGCTCCCGCACGGATGCCATGAGCGGGCGCCAATCGTCCGGCGACAGGTGCCGCGCCACTTCCGAGGGGCAGACGGTCTTGTCCGGCCCGCGGCGGCGCGTCAGGTCCAGAATGGCTTCGTCGATTGTCCGGCCGTCCATAGCGGGGAAAACACGGATCGGCGACCAAAAGCTCGCCGGGGGCCGACGCCGGCACGAATACCAGCGGTGGCCGAACCCAAGGTGCTGACCAACGTCACTGGCGACTTACGTACCTTATCAGACCATACTTCGATTATGCATCGTACCCTGATCCCGCTGTTATTGACTCTTCTCTGCACCTGCGCCCCCGCCCCCCCGGAGCCGCCCCGCTACGAACCGCGGGTGGTGGAACTGCGGGCGGACAGCGCCGCCACGATCGCCCAAAAGCTCCGGGCCGAGGCCAACGTGCAAGTAGCGGACGACCTGGAGCTAAGTCTCTGGGCCGGTGACTCGCTGGTCAACGACCCCGTGGCCATCAGCGTGGCGCCCGACGGTAAGATTTACTTTACCAGCGCTACGCGACAGGAATACTCCGAATTCGATATCCGGGGGCACCGCGACTGGATGACGGCCTCGATCTCCTTTCAGACAGTGGAGGACCGCCGCGCCTTTCTGCACAAAACCTTCACGACGGACAGCGAGCAGTCGGAACGCTACCTACAGGACCTCAACGGCGATGGCGTCCGCGACTGGCGCGACCTCACCGTGGAGAAGGAGGAAGTATGGTTCGTGGAGGACCGGAGCGGCGACGGCGTGGCCGACCGGGCGCAGCGCTACCTGGAGGACTTTAACGAGGAGATCACCGACCTGGCCAACGGCGTTGAGTACCACAACGGCGAGGTGTATATCTCCGTGGGCCCGGACCTGTGGCGGACGAAGGACACCGACGGCGACGGCATTGCCGACGAGACGACGTCGATCAACCACGGCTGGATCGTCCACATCGGCTTCGGCAGCCACGGTATGTCGGGCGTCACCGTAGGTCCCCAGGGCCGCATCTGGTGGGGGGCCGGCGACGTGGGCATGAACGTAGTGGATAAGGAAGGCAAGCGGCATAAGTATCCCAACCGGGGTACCGTGGTGCGCTGCGACCCGGACGGGAGCAACTTCGAGGTATTCGCGATGGGCGTCCGGAACACCCACGAATTTACCTTTGACGACTACGGCAACCTGATCACCGTCGACAACGACGGCGACCACAGCGGGGAGCGGGAGCGGCTGGTGTACCTCATCGACGGCTCCGACTCCGGCTGGCGCATCAACTGGCAGTTCGGCAAGTACACCGACCCCCTGAATAACGACTACAAAGTGTGGATGGACGAGCGCATGCACCTGCCCCGGGAGGAGGGTCAGGCGGCCTACTTCCTGCCGCCCATTCAGAACTATGTGAACGGCCCGACCGGCTTCGTCTATAACCCCGGCACGGCCCTGGGACCGGAATATTACAAGCACTTTTTCGTAGCGGAATTCCGTGGCAACCCGTCTAACTCCCCGATCCACGCCTTCACGCTGAAGCCGGCGGGGGCGGGCTTCGTGCTGGACAGCACCCGGGAGATCCTTACCGGACTGCTACCCACCGGGCTCGACTTCGGGCCCGAGGGCGCGCTTTACTTCGGCGATTGGCTCAACGGCTGGGACCCTAAGGACGCCGGTCGCATCTGGAAGCTCGACGTGCCGGGGGAAGTGAACTCTCCGATCCGTACCGAGACACACCGCCTGCTGACGCGCGACCTGACGGAGGTAGGCCCGGACTCCCTGGCCCTGTTACTGGCCCACCAGGACCAGCGGGTGCGGCGCAACGCCCAGTTCGAGCTAGTACGCCGCGGCGACGCGGGGGCTGAGGTCCTACTGGCCAACGCCCTTCAAAATACAAGTCAGTTGGCCCGCATTCATGCGATCTGGGGGCTCGGTCAGCTGGGCCGGAAGGACCAGGAAGTCGCCGCCGATCTGGTACCCTTACTCACGGATCGCGACCCCGAGATCGTCGCCCAGGCCGTCCGGATGATCGGTGACGCACGGTACGCCGGGGCGAGCGACGAACTGATCGCGGCGCTCGGCCACGCGGAGCCCCGGGTGCGCTTCATGGCGATCGAGGCACTGGGCCGGACGGAAGATGCCGCGGCGGTGGAGCCGATCCTGGCCGTACTGGAAGAAAACGACGGTGCGGACATGTACCTGCGCATGGGTGGTATGATCGCCCTCGGCCGCATCGGTGACGCGGACGCACTGGCCGCCCTGATCGATCACCCGTCGCGGGAACTCCGCACCGTGGCCGTCGTGGCGCTGCGGCGGATGGAGTCTCCGGAGATCGCCCGCTTTCTATCGGACCCGGACGAATACATCGTAGCCGAGGCCGCCCGCGGGATCAACGACGACTACTCGATCGAGGATGCCCTGCCGGCCCTGGCGGCCACCCTGGACGAGACCCGCTTTACCTCCGAACCGCTACTGCGGCGGGCGATCAACGCGAACCTGCGGGTCGGCGGTGAAAAGAGTGTGGACCGGTTGGTGGCCTTCGCCGCCCGTACCGGCGTACCGGCCAAGCTGCGGGCGGAAGCCCTTTCTACGTTGGCCTCCTGGGGCCACCCCTCCATCTTTGACCGGGTCGACGGACGTTACCGGGGTGAGTTGGTGCGGGACTCCACCCTCGCTGGCGAGGCACTGGCCGGAGCAATCTCCCCGCTGCTCCGTGACAGAAATGAAACGGTACGGCAGGCAGCGATCGCCGCGGCCGGACGGCTGAACTTGCAGGAGACGGCTCCGCAACTGGCCCAATTACTGGCGCGCGACCGCTCACCGGTGGTACGCATCGAAGCCCTGGACGCGCTCAGTCGGCTTAACACGCCGGACCTGGACCAGCACCTGGAGACCGCACTGGCCGACCGGGACGGAGCGGTACGGGCCCGGGCCCTGGAGATCCTGCCCGGATCCTCGATCCCGGAGGAGCGCTCGGTCGTGCTTTACGACCGCATCCTGCAGCGGGGCTCGGTGGTCGAGCAGCAGGCCGCCCTGCAGGGGCTCAGTGAAATACCGGGGGAATCCTCCACCGCGCTGTTTGGTCGCCTGCTCGAACGGCTCGAGTCCGACAACCTCCCCACCGAGGTACGCCTCGACCTGGCGGAGGCCGTCGAGCAGCACGGCGACCCCAACCTGAACGCGCTCCTGACCGGCTACGCCGGCAAGATCGACGGTGACCTGGGCCTCAACACCTTCGCGCTGGAGGGCGGTAACGCCCGGCGGGGGCAGCAGCTCTTCGTAAACAATGAGGCAGCCAACTGCGTGCGTTGCCATACCATCTTCGAGTTCGGAGGCAACGTCGGCCCCGGGCTCGCGGGCATCGCCGACCGCCTCGACCGCCGGCAGTTGCTGGAAGCCCTCATCCGGCCGAGCGCCCGCCTCGCCCCCGGCTACGAGACGCTCTACGTGACCCGCACCGACGGTACGGAAACTGCCGGAACCGTCTTGGAACGTACCAACGAGGCGATAAAACTGCAGGTCGGCAGGGAAGAGATCCAAACCATCCCGCTCGACAATATCGCGGAGCAGACCACCCTGCCGTCCAGTATGCCGTCGATGGAAAACCGGCTGTCGCGCCGCGAGATCCGCGACGTAGTCGCCTACCTGGCCAGTCTGCACGGGGAGGAGCC
This sequence comes from Lewinella sp. IMCC34183, assembly GCF_003390915.1. Lineage (GTDB taxonomy): Bacteria > Bacteroidota > Bacteroidia > Chitinophagales > Saprospiraceae > Neolewinella. The sequence continues at coordinate 491,122 of NZ_QMEM01000003.1, forward strand.
CTCCCGGTAGCCGTATAGAGCGGGCAACTGGAGAACTACCACCAGCGTAAGCCGTTAGATATAGTGTATGATTTATATAACTACCGCGCCCTACCGGCGCCTTTTCGACCAAACCCTATTTCTACTTCTCAACATTATACTATGGCAACCACGCAAACCGACATCGCAGCACAATCCGGCACCTACACACTGGGCGGGGATATCACCATCCATCGGCTGGGGTATGGTGCCATGCGCATTACCGGCGAGGGCATCTGGGGTCCCCCAAAGGACCGGGATGAGGCCCTGCGGGTACTGAAGGCGACCCGCGACCTCGGCATTAACTTCATCGATACCGCCGACAGCTACGGCCCCAACGTATCCGAAGAGCTGATCGCCGAGGCCCTGCACCCCTACCCCGACGAACTCCTGATCGGCACGAAGGGCGGTCTGGAACGTACCGGACCCAACGAATGGCCCGTCAACGGCCGCCCCGAGCACCTGGAGGAAGCCCTCAAGGGCAGCCTTAAGCGCCTGAAGATCGAGCGCATAGATCTCTACCAGCTCCACCGCTTCGACGAGAAGGTGCCCGCCGACGAATTCCTGGGCAAGCTCGCCGAGCTGCAACAGCAGGGCTTCGTCCGCCACCTCGGCCTTTCGGAGGTCAGCGTAGAGCAGATCAAGCAGGCCCAGCAGCATTTCCAGGTCGTCAGCGTACAGAACAAGTACAGCCTCACCGACCGGCAGTGGGAAGATGAGGTCGCCTGGACCCGCGAGAACGACATCGCCTTCATCCCCTGGTACCCGCTCGACGCCGGTGCCCTGGAGAACGAAATCCTGCAGAAGATCGCCAAGAAGTACGACAGCAGCGTCTACCAGATCGCCCTGGCCTGGCTGCTGGCCCACAGCGACAACATCCTGCCAATCCCCGGCACGAGCTCGGTAGCACACCTGAAGGAGAACACCCGCGCCGCCGCCATCAACCTTGATGCGGAGGACGTGCAAGCGCTGGACAAGATCAATGCGTAGCATTTAGCTTGTAGCGTATAGTAAGTAGGGGGTAGCCGCCATCGTGCGCGCTACCCCCTACTTGCTAAAAGCTACTTGCTAACAAAAACCCTCCACTCCCATGGCCCCAGTGCCACCTCTTCCCCCTCGGAGATTTCCTGCTCGGTACCCGTCATGCCGTCGGTGTATACCCCGGGATACAGGCTTTCGGAAAAACGTACCACCCGCGCTTCGCCGCAGAAATTGAAGAGGGCGAAGACCTTGCCGTTATCGTCCTGCCGCACGAAGCTGAGGACCTCGGATTCGTAGTTATTGGGGACGCGGATCATCGTAGCGCCCCAGGGCGGGTTGGCCAGGGCCGTGTTTGCCTTCCGTATGGCGATGAGCTTACGGAAAAGGTCGCCGAAGGCGTGCTCCTGCCACTCGATCGGGTCGCGGCGGAAGAAAGCCAGCCGGTTGTCCAGGCCGGCTTCCTGTCCGTTGTGAATCAGCGGTATCCCCTCGCCCAGGAAGGACAGTGCGATACAGGACTCCAGGCCATCGCCCAGCATTTCGTACATGGTGCCCTCCCAGGCATTTTTATCGTGATTGTCGGTAAAGGTGAGCCGCATGGCGGCCTCCGGCCAGGCCCGCTCGTTCCAGGAGTAATAGACGAACAGGGCACCGACCCCCTCCTTGCCGTGGGTGATGCGATGCAGCGTTTCGTGCCAGCTCCAGGCGTAGGTGGCGTCGAAGGCCCTGCGGTGCAGGTCGCGGGCTTCCCACTCGGCCAGCATGAAGACGGGCTTGATGGCATCCAGGCTTTCGCGCGCGGATTCCCAGAAATCAACCGGCACGTAGCCCGCCACGTCGCAGCGGTAGCCGTCGATGTCGCACTCGCGGACCCAGTACTCCATCGCTTCGCGCATGTAGGTGCGTACGCCTTCCTGCTTGTAGTCTAGGTCGATGATGTCCGACCAGTCCCACCAGGGCGTGGGCCGGAAGTCACCCTTGTAGTCGCGGGCGTACCATTCCGGGTGCTCGTCGACCAGGACGTTGTCCCAGGCCGTGTGGTTGGCGACCCAGTCGAGGATGACCCGCAGGCCCTGCTCGTGGGCCTGGGTGACGAAGGACTTGAAGTCGTCCAGCGTCCCGAACTCCTCGTTGACGCCGTAGTAGTCGCGGATCGAGTACGGGCTGCCCAGTTCACCCTTGCGGTTCTTCTCGCCGATGGGGTGGATGGGCATGACCCACAGGATGTCAACTCCCAGTTCTCGGAGGCGGGGCAGTTCCGCGGCGGCGGCGCGGAAGGTGCCTTCCTCGGTAAACTGACGGGTGTTGATCTGGTATAGGATGGCGTCGCGGGACCAATCGGGGTGCTGCAAGGGAACGGGGGTTTAAGGGCGTGAACGGGTGACCAATGGTGGCGGTCCCGTCTGTATAGTGACGCAGCCGGCCGGAAGTTCTATCTTTCGCAAAAGATCAAGCATGCAACGCAGAAACTTCGTCCGGGCCGCCGCCGCCGCGGGCACCGCCGCCCTCGCCGGGCAGAGCCTCCACGCCCAATCCACTACCCCACCGGCCGCCGGTAAGGAAATCATCGAATGGCGCGTGTACGAAATGGCCTGGGGCGGCAACCAGGGGATGCTCACGACTTACCTGAACGAAAGCCTTGCACCCGCGCTCCGCCGCAAGGGAGCCACGCAGTACCAGCTCTTCCGGGAGTACGGCAAGACGGACCCGGCCAAGCTGCACGTCATGATCGCCTACCCCGACGCCGCCACTTACGTGGCCTGCCAGTCGCTGGGCGACGACTCGGTCTACGCCGTGGCCGCCGAAGCCTACGACGCGGTACCCGCCGACCGACCGATCTACGACCGCTTCTCTTCCTGGCTCATGGACGCCTTCGACGGTATGCCGCAAGCCGTGGCTACTGACGCCGACGCCGGCCTCTTCGAACTCCGCGTTTACCAGGGCTACTCCGAGGACGCCACCCGCCGCAAGATCCGCATGTTCAACGACCACGAGATCCAGATCTTCAAGGATACCGACCTCGATGCCGTCTTCTACGGCGACATGATCGCCGGTCCCTACCGCCCCTGCCTGGTCTACCTGCTGCAGTTCGACGATATGGAAGAGCGCGACGCCAACTGGGGCAAGTTCGGCAGCCACCCCGAGTGGACCCGCATCAAGGACCTGCCGGAGTTCGCCAACTCGGTATCCAATATCCTGCGCACCTTCCTGGTGCCGGCCTAGGACCGGGGGGCTACTCCTGCAACGCCTGCCGCAGGGCCTTATCGAACAGTCCGAAGGCTTCCAGCTGGGGCAGGTGGCCAATGTTGGCCAGTTCGATGAGTTCGGCGTCGGGGATCCGGTCCGCGACCTCCTGGCCCAGCACGTCGTAGCGGCCCATGGTCGCCGCCACCTCTTCACTCACCAGGTTCTTGCCCAGGGCCGTGCGGTCGCGGGTCCCGATGATCAGGACGGTAGGTACCCGCAGCTCCCCGAACTCGTAGACCACCGGCTGGGTAAAGATCATGTCGTAGGTCACGGCCGCGTTCCAGGCTACCTGCTGGTAGTCGGGGTGGCGGGTCCAGCCGGCCAGCAGCTCCACGGGGGGATCGTAGCGGGGGTACCAGTTGCCGGCGTAGTAGCTCTCGCGCATGTATTCCTTGATAGAGGTGTAGTCCTTCTGCATTTCACCGCGGTACCAGTCTTCGACGGTCTGGTAGGGAACCTTCAGTTTCCAGTCCTCCAGCCCGATGGGGTTGACCAGGATCAGGCGATCCGTCGCCTCCGGGTACATCAGGGCGAAGCGGGTGGCGAGCATGCCGCCCATGGAATGGCCGAGGATGATGGCCCGGTCGACCTCCAGGGAAGTGAGCAGCGCGCGGGTATTGTGGGCCAGCTGCTGGAAGGTAAACTGGTAGCGGGCGGGCTTGCTCGACTTGCCGAAGCCGATCTGGTCCGGCACGATCACGCGGTAGCCCTCCTCAAGCAGGAAGGTCATCGTTTCGCCCCAGTATGCCCCGTTGAAGTTTTTCCCGTGCAGCAGGACGATGGTGCGCCCGTTGGCTTCACCGGTCGGTGCTTCGTCCATGTACGCCATCTCCAGTTCCTGAAACTGGCTCGAGAAGGTGTACATTTCGGTCGGATAGGGGTAGTCATAGTCGCTCAGCCGGGGATCGAGCGATCGGATGGAGTCGGACTGAGCGGTCAGCCCGGTGGCCCACAGGAGAGGGAGCAGAACGAGGAGGTGGCGGATCATCGGAGGTATTTCCCCGTGCAACCCCTACCCCACCACCCAAAGTTCAATTCAGGGGTAAACCCGGCACTCGGGCAGGGCGCGGCGGATGCGCTCCACTTCCCCTGCGCGTAGCGGATTACCGGTCAGCACCAGGGTACGCAGCGCGCGCCAACCGGTGAGGTCGGCCGGTAGCTCGGTCAGGTCGTTATCTGCCAGGATCAGCAGCTCCAGCGCGCCCAGGTCGGTGAGGGCGGCGGGTAGTTCGGTCAGTTCGTTGTCGGTGAGCACCAGGGAGCGCAGACCGGTCAGGCGACCCAGTGCGGCGGGCAGGGTACGCAGGCGATTGGCCTCCAGGTTGAGTTCCGTCAGGGCTTCCAGCTGTTCCCAGCGGGCGTCCGCCTCCCGTAGCTGGTTGTAGCCCAGGTTCAGGTGGGTGAGGCGGCGCAGGCGGTGCAGGTCGGCGGGCAGGCGGCTGAGTTGGTTGCCGCTCAGGTCGAGCAGCGCGAGCCGGCGGCAGCGGGCCAGCTCGGGCGGCAGCCGGTCGAGCTCGTTGAGCCCGAGGTGCAGGTAGGTCAGGCGGCGCAGGCGGCCAATCGCCGGGGGCAGCGCCTTCAGGTGGTTGTGGGTCAGGTCGAGGCGGGTGAGGCGGCGCAGGTCGCCCAGGGCGGCGGGCAGCTCGCGCAGGGCGTTCTCCTGTAGGTTCAGGATCTCGAGGCGGCGCAGGCCGTTGAGGCGGTCGTCCCAGTGTTCCAGGCCATTGCGCATCAGGCTGAGGTAGGTGAGGTCGTGCAGGTCTTCGGTGCCTGCGGGCAGGCGGAAGAGGTGGTGGTCGCGCAGGTTGAGCTGGCGGGCGGCGGGGCGGGCGCGGGCGGCCGTAGCCACTTCCTCGTATACGGGTAAATCGGTGTTCGCGTACTGGGCGGCGAGCGCGGGTGCGGCGAACAGGGCGAGCAGGAGTAGGAATTGGTTCATACGGAAATGAAAAGTGCCCGAGCGGGCCGGCGGACCGGCCCGTCGGGCAGCTAAAAAGACTGTGCGCGCTTAGCGGCTGAAGTGGATCAGGCGGTGGGTGACCCGGTCGCCGGTGGAAATCTTAAGTACGACCAACTGGTTGGCCGTGCCGTGGCGGGCGATGTCGTAGGTCCAGGTGCGCGCGCCCGTGGAGCCACTGACGCGGTCGAGGCGGGTGAGCATCCGGCCCTGTACGTCGTAGAGGGAGAAGGTCAGGTCGAGGCCGTCGGTGTCCTCCATGCGGATGGACAACTGACCGGTCGTCGGGTTAGGGAACACCGAGAGGCCGGTGGCCGCCGCGAGTTCGTCGACGCCGGTGGAGTTGACCACCTCGATGTACTGCTCCCGTACCAGGGTGTCACCGCCCTGGCCGTTGGTGGCCGTGAGCTGTACCCGGTAGAAACCCAGCCCGTCGTAGCGTACGCTGACGATGGAGTCGGTAGCGATGGCGGGTACGCCGCCGTCGAAGACCCACTGCCGCTCGGTCACTCCGTTGATGCTTAGGTCGGTGAAGGTGACCTGTTCGCCCTGCTTGACCTGCTGCACGTCGGATACGAAATCCACGACCGGCGCCTGCTCGCCGAGCTCCGCCCCGACCGAGAAGACCACCGAAGCCGAAGCGTCGAAGGCGATCTCCTCACCCGTGGCGTCCTCCTGGGGCTGGTTGGCTCCGCTGGGGTGCTGTACGCTGAAGAAGCCGAAGCGGTAATCGGGGCTGAAGGTGAGGCCGGTGGGTTCCGAGCCTACGGGCATGCTGGCAAACAGTTCCACCTTGGGGGCGGCCTGGGTGTGGTCCGGGCGGATCATCCAGATGTAGTTGTTACCGCCGTCCTGCAGTACCCACAGGTTGCCGCGGTCGTCGAAGGTCAGGTTGTCGTTGCCGCCGCCCCAGGGCTCGACGAACACGCCGTCGACGGTGTTGAGCACGTAGCTCATGCCGCCCACGAAGGTCTGGAAGTCGGTGACGCCGTTGGGGCCGTCGGTGAAGCGGTAGGTACGGCTGGCGCCCTTCGCAGCGAAGTAGATCTGGCCGGTGAGGGGGTTGACCTCCACGTCCTCGATGCCGTTGAAGTTGGTGGCTCCGAGGGCGATCGCCAGGGCCCGCGTATTGTTGCGGTCCTCCTTGGTGGTGTTGGGGACCTCGACCCAGGTACCGGTGGTTCCGTTGGGTTCGTAGCCCTCCAGGCCGGCGTCCAGCACGAGGGTGTACAGGGTACCGCTGGTGAGGTCGCGGGGGCTATCGGCTACGAACTTGAAGAGCGCGCTGGAGCCGCCGTCCTCCCCGGTGAAGAGGGTGACCTCGTCGTCCAGGATCAGGGCGTTCTCGTGGCTGATATTGCCGATGGCCCACAGTTTTTCCTGCTTGCCGTTGCCGTACTCGCGGACGCGGGCGGTGACCGGGTCGATCTCTACGAGCCAGCCCACGTCGGTGTAGCCGTCGCCGTTGGCGTCGCCGGCGTTGCCGGTTTCCTCGGCCGTAATGACCGTCCCCCAGGGGGTGATGCCGCCCGAGCAGTTACGGGTGGTGGTGACGAGGTCATCGTTGTAGAAGTCTACGGCCTGGGAGCTGTCGATCTGCCAGAGGCGGGCGCCGGCTTCGTAGTGTAGCCCCACCATAGAAACCCCGCCGGGGGTGTTCTCGTGGTTGATGCTCAGGTAGCCTACCTCACTGCTGCCCTCGATGGGTACGTAGGCGGTGAAGTCGTGGTTGCCGGGTACGGTCCCGCCGCCGATGGTGTATGCGGTGCCCTGCTTGTGCAGCTGCTGAAAGCGGTGGCTGGCGTCGGGAATGATCAGGTTGGTCGTCTGGGCCGTGGGGGCGATCGACGTGAAACATCCGATGTGGTCCTCGCCTTCGGCGCAGCCGAGGGCCGGCGGATTGACCACGGGAGCGTCATCGAGGTAGAGGTCAAACACCAGGTCCGAGCTGTTCGGGGTAGCCTGGTGGATTTCCACGGCCAGGGTGTTCACCCCCGGGCGGAAGGCGTTCGGCAGCAGGGTGGTCGTCACGTAGTCCTCTTCCTGGCTACCGCCGATGGTCGCCGTCGCGTAGGTGAGGTAGTCGACGGTGTCGCCGGCCGGCAGGTTGCTGCGCAGTACCTCGGTTCCGTTGAGGTATACGATGGCCCCGTCGTCACGCCGCAGGCCCAGCTGGATGCTGTCGGGCAGACTGGCCGGGTCGATATCGATCTCGCGGCGGAAGTAGGTGGTGACGTAGCGGTCGGCCTCGTTGGGTCCGAAATCGAGTTGGGTAGCGACCGGGCCCCCGTAGCCCAGCGGGCCGTAACCCCACTCCCAGGCGTCGTCAAAGCGGGCGTAGGTCGTATCCTTCCAGGCCACGGTGTCGAGGGAACGGCCCTTGTCGAGATAGTGCCAGGCCGAGCCCTTGGCCAGGGGGTAAGTTGCCGGCTCCAGGGGGGGCAGGGTGAAGTCCACCTTAATGTCGAAGGCCAGGTCGTCGCTGGTCGGGTCTGACTGGTGCAGCTCCACGGCGATCACGTTGGTACCGTCGGTGAGCAGGTTACCGGTCTTGGTTTCAAAGTAGGCTTGCTCGGCCGGCCCGGCCACGTTGTTCTGGGCGTAGTCGTCGAAGGTTACCGGTCCCACCCGCATGTTCTGGCGGAAGGCTTCGGTGCCGTTGACGTATACGATCACGCCGTCGTCGCGCAGCACGTCGAAGAGCAGGCTGTCGTACTGACTGGCGTTCTCCACTTCGAAGGTGTGGCGGAAGTAGGTCGTTACGTGCCGGTTGAGGGTATCGTTGCCGAAGCTGATCTCGGTGGAAACGTCGTCGCCGTAGCCGAGCACGGCATCGCCGTAGGCCCAGTCGGCGTCGTCATAATCGGGGGCGAACCAGGCCTCGCCGTCGAGGGGTACGCCGCTGTCCAGGTACTTCCAGGACGAGCCGGCGGCGATGGGGAAGTCACCGGGCTGGTAGGCCAGCGGGGGGTAGTAGGTTACCACCAGCTTGGCGCTGGCCTCGGGGCTTTTGTCGTAGCTCTGTGCCGTGCGCTTTCCGGTATTGCCGGCGTAGCCGGGTACGTTGAGGAACACAGGGTCGACCAGGCCGATCAGCACGGGGTTGCCGCTGCGCCAGTCCTCGCGGTTGATTACGGCCTGCAACGACCCGGACAGGTCGGGGGTACGCTGGTTAGGTCCGGCCACGTCTACCGTGGGCCAGTCGGGCAGATCGTCCCAGAAGACTTCCAGGCCGAAGTCGCGCGTGGTGGGGTCGAAGGTGCTGCCCATCGGAGCCGGGTTGCCCGACTGCTCGAAGAGGATCATGGCATCTACGTTCCCGCCCGTAGTTACTTCGTCTACGGTGAACTGAACGTAGGCCTCCCCGATCGTCGATCCGGCCGGCAGGTTCACTTCCGGGAAGCGCAGGCTCACTACCTGCGGGCTACCGTCGGTGGTGATCTCCAGGTCGGAACTGGTCACGTCGGTGGTGTTGCTACTGAGGTTGCGTTCTACGTCGTCGGCACTGGCGGTAAGGGAGAAGGTAGCGGTTACCGCCTCCACGTACTCGACCACCAGCATGGGAGCTTCGGCTGCGGTACCGTCGTAGGACTCCGCGGTGCGCTCGCCGGTACCGGTGAGGATGAAGGAGATAGCGTTGCCGGCGGCCCAGCCGTCGCGGCGGACTACCGCCTGCACCAGGCTGGCCAGGTCAGGAGTGCGCTGGTCCTCCCCGGCATCGCCGGCGGAGGTCCACTCGGGAATGTCGGACCAGCTGACCGTATCGGCCACTACGGCGCGGCTGGAAATGGAGAAGGGCTGCTCATCGAAGGTTGCCGCATCGTCCGTGTCTTCCACCATGATGAATACGGTGCCGTCCAGGTTGTCGGTTTCGTCCACTGTGAACTGCAGGTAGGCGTTGGTGATGAAGGCACCGGCGGGCACCTGCAGGCCGGGGAAGCGCAGTCCGATGTACTGGTTGTTGCCGTCGCGCGTCAATTCGACGTCGGAGCTGCCCAGGTCCATGGCTCCGGGGTTGGAGGCGTCGGCGCCGGCCTCTTCGGCGTCGTCGCTCGTGGCCGCGATGCGCACGGAGGTATACTGTAGCTGGGCGGACATCCCCGCCGAAGCGAGTACGAGCAGCAATAGGGTGAGATAAGTAGTTCTTGGGAACATAAAGCTGGGTTGATTTGAGAAAGCTCAAATATCCCCGGCCCAAGTGACCTGTGAATTAAGACAACATTAAGTGAATTGATTTCACAGTTTATTAATGTCGTTTACTTTCCGTTCACCCTGGTTTCCGAAAGACCTGCCGGGTCGGGCACATCGGTCAGGGCTTCCAGGAAAGCTACCAGGGCCTGCTTTTCCTCCCCTGACAATTGCAATGGATCGGGGGGAAGCGTCTGATTGCTTACCGCAAGCCCCAGGCCTTCCCCCCCGCCCCGGTCGTAGAAGTCGACCACGAGGTCGAGGCTGTGGTAGGCCCCGTTGTGAAAGTAGGGGGCCGTCACGGCGGCGTTGCGCACCGTCGGCGTCTTAAAGGAGCGTTCGTAGATCCAGACGGCCTCGTGGGCCAGTCCGCCGGCGGCGCGCCCGCGGTCGGGATCGAGGGTTTTCGTCCAGGCGTGGGGATCGGCGGGTACCCCGAGGATCTCGCTCTCGTTCTCGGCGAAGGCCGGCGGTACGAGTCCGGCGAAGGTGGGTGCGAAGTGGCAGGTACCGCAGGCGGCTTTCCCCATGAACAGGTTGTAGCCCACCTGGGCGGCGGGGTCGAGATCGTCGGTTTCCCCACGGGCGTAGCGGTCGAAGGGGCTGTTGAAAGAGCGCAGCGAAAGGACGTAGCTGGCGAGGGCCGCACTGAAGGTTGCGTGATCGATAGGACGCCGATCGCGAAAGGCGACGCGGAAACGGTGGCGGTACGCGTCGTCCGCGCGCAGTTTTTCCACGATACCCGCGTAGTCGGTATCAAATTCGCCGTGGTCGTAGATCACGTGCTCCGCTTGCTGCTCGAGCGAAAAGGCGCGCAGGTCATAGAAATAGCGGTCGGCGTACACGGCGTTCATCAGCGTTGGGGCGTTGCGCGCCCGGGTACCGTCGGCCCCGTCGGTGAAGCCCCGCTCCGGTTGGTGACAGCTGGCACAACTCAGCGTGCCCGACCGGCTCAGGCCGGCGTCGTAGAACAGTTCCCGCCCCAGGGCGCGCAGGGCGGGGTTGTCTTCCCCGGCGGTGAGCTCGGTATAGGCGTAGGGGTCGAGAAAGTCGTCGGCGTAGAGGAGGGTCTGCCCGCGGGGGTCGCGGCCGGTCGGGAAGCGTACCGCGGCGGGCAGACCGGCCTGCCGTTGCAGCTCGCCCAGCCCCCGGTAAATGCCGTTGAGGTGATCGCGCTGGAAAGCCAATCGGTCGAAGGCGGCAAAGTCGGTGGCGTGCTCGAGCGCGGCCGCCGCCGCGGTGAGTTGCGATAGCACGGCGGCGTGGGCGGGCCATACGTCGAGTTGTTGCTGCTCCGCCAGCACCCCGGCCAGGGCCTGCAGCGATGCCCGAGATTCGCTAATTCCCGCCAACGAACCCGGCGTGTCGAAGCCGGTCAGGTAGAGGGTGGGAATACGGACGAGCTCCGTGCGCAGGGCTTCGACGACCTCGTCCAGGGGGTACGGGCGGGCGGCCACCTCTGCGGCGAGCAGTACGGCCTGGTTGTGCAGTTGCCGGGCCAGCGTGAGGAGCTGCTGCGCGTTGGGCGCATCGGCGTAGGCGAGCTCATCGAGTACCTGCAGGCCCTCCGGCGGCTCCACGGTGGAGTGGGTGCCGTACTTCTCGGCCTTAAGCAGGGGCGCGCCATTGAAGTGCTTCGTCGCGAAGGAGGGATAGTAGAACTCGGTTAGCCACGCGGTCCGCTTGTAGGCGCGGCGGGCCTCCCCTACCGCTGCCCGCAGTTCGGCTGCGGTGGCGGTACCGGCGCGGTAGGCGGCGGCCGTATTTACCAGGGCCGCCGCGCGGTCCACGAACCCGGCGTAGGCGGCGGGCTCCCCCTGCGCGTACGGGAGGGTGCGGGCGGCCGGCGCGAGGATAAACAGTACGGCCACTGGCAGAAAAAGGAGCATACGCTTCATGGGCCCCAAGGTATCCGGCCCGCTTTACCTGGGGGTTAAGCGTACATCAACCTTGCGTAACGCTATGCCGTCCGGATCGGTACCGGAAAGAAAGATACCGGGGTTACACCGGTGATTTGGTTTAATACACCGGGCGGTATATCTTTGCCGCCGCTTACACGAATCGCGGGGCCCGGGCCGCGCGATGGAGTGAAATGGCGCGGTAGCTCAGCCGGTTAGAGCGCAGGATTCATAATCCTGAGGTCGGGTGTTCGAGTCACCCTCGCGCTACTAGGAAAAAGCCCCCCCGATCGGTGATCGGGGGGGCTTTTCGGTTTAGGCCACCTGTTCGGCAATGGCCCGGATGGTGGAGCTGTCCCCCATCGTATAGTAATGGAGGCAGGGCACGCCCCGCTCCTTGAGTTCCTTGCTCTGGGCGGTGCACCACTCGATGCCTACCTGGGTACGGGCCTCGGCGTCTTTGGCCTTGGTCATTTCGGATACCAGCGCATCGGGCAGGTCGACGTGGAAGAGGCGCGGCAGGGAGTTGAGCTGGTACAGCTTGGTGACGGGCTTCAGGCCCGGTACGATGGGCACGTTGATGCCGACCTTGCGGCAGGCGTCGACGTAGTCGAAGTACTTCTGGTTGTCGAAGAACATCTGGGTGACGATATAGTCGGCCCCGGCCTCTACCTTCTGCTTTACGTAGCGCAGGTCGTGCTCGAGGTTGGCGGCCTCAAAGTGCTTTTCGGGGTAGCCGGCCACGCCGACGCAGAAGTTGGTCTTGCTGGCGTGCTCGTCCTTGACGAGCTCGTCGAGGTAGTGTCCCTGGTTCATGTCGACGATTTGTCCTACCAGCTCACAGGCGAAATGGTGTCCTTCCTTCTCCGGCACGAAGCGGCCTTCGAACTTGCGGGCGTCGCCGCGGAGGGCCAGGACGTTCTGTACGTCGAGGAAGGCCAGGTCGATCAGGGCGTTCTCGGTATCCTGCTTGGTGAAGCCGCCGCAGAGCAGGTGGGGTACGGCATCCACCCCGTAGCGGTGCATAATCGCCGCGCAGATACCGACGGTACCGGGGCGCTTGCGGATGGCGGTCTTCTCGTAGTAGCCACTGGGGCGCTTCTTGTAAACGTACTCCTCGCGGTGGTAGGTCACGTCGATGAACGGCGGCTCGAACTCCATCAGGGGGTCGAGGGTATCGAAGATGGCCTGCATACTTCCGCCCTTGAGGGGGGGCAGTACTTCAAAACTGATAAGGGTCTGGCCTTCGGCCCGTTCAAAATGTTCGGTAACGCGCATAGGTAGAGTCAGTCGCTTCGCTCCTGGCGGTAGCGTTCCCTTCGGTCACGGTAGAAGCTGCCGCCAGTAGAGTCAGTCGCTTCGCTCCTGACGGTAGAGGCTTCGCCGATAGGGGTTTGTGAGTAATCTATTACGAAAGCGAAGGTAAATAGTTGCGGTTTTATAGTCAGCCCTTACACAGCTATTACAAAGGATTGAAATCTACCCCACCTATACCGACGGGAGCAACGCGACCCGGCGTCTATTGCGAGCAACGCGAGCTTCTACCAGCCAAAAGTGCAGCGACCCGGCGTCTACTAAAGTGCAGCGTAAAGATCCTCCCACCCTTTCCGGTTCCGCACCACCACGTCCAGATATTCCCGCCAGACGGCACCGTCCTGCGCGGGATCCTTGACGACGGCCCCCGACAGGCTGGCCGCCAGGTACTCGGTGGCAATATCGCCCGTACCGAAGTGGTAACTGAGGGCGCGGCTCTGGTTGATGACCGAGATGGCCTCCGCCGTAGAGAGCGTGGAGCTGGGCGACTTCAGCTGGGTACGGCCGTCTTCGGTGCGGCCGCTGCGCAGCTCGCGGAAGATGGTCACCAGCCGGGTAATTTCGGCGGCGGCGTCCTGCTGTACGGGAGGAAGCTGCATTCGCTCGGCGGCGGCGCGACTGCGATCGGTGACGATCCGTACCTCCTCCTCGAGGGTAGCGGGCAGGGGCATGACCACGGTGTTGAAGCGGCGGCGGAGGGCGCTGGAGAGTTCGTTCACGCCCCGGTCGCGGTCGTTGGCGGTGGCGATCACGTTAAAGCCGCGCCGTGCCTGGGTCTCGCGGCCAAGTTCGGGAATGGGCAGGATCTTTTCGGAAAGTACGGTTATGAGGGCGTCCTGCACGTCGCTGGGTACGCGGGTAAGTTCCTCTATCCGGACCAGCTTGCCCTCCCGCATGCCCACCATCACCGGGGAAGGCACCAAAGCCGACTCGCTGGGGCCTTCGGAGAGCAGCCGCGCGTAGTTCCAGCCGTACCGGAGGGCATCTTCGCTCATACCGGCGGTCCCCTGTACGAGCAGGGTGGAATCGCCGCTGATCGCCGCGGTGAGGTGCTCGCTCACCCAGGTTTTGGCCGTACCGGGCACGCCGACGAGCAACAGGGCCCGGTCGGTGACCAGGCTGGCCACGGCCACTTCGATAAGGCGGCGGTCGCCGAAATACTTCGTAGTGATCTCGGTGCCGTCCTCCAGGGTGTCGCCCATGATGTAGCGCACCACGGCGCGGGGACTCAGCCGCCAGCCGTCGGGGCGCACGGCGGTGTCCGCGGCCGCCAGTGCGGTTAGCTCGGAGGCGTAGGCATCCTCGGCGTGGGGGCGTAAAATGTCTGCTTCGCTCATGCGGTGGGTGGGTCCTAGATGGCCGAAGGTAAGCCGCAGACCGGGCCTTAACGGTCCGTCCGGGCCCGGAACTTGCCGGCGGGGCGGTTGCGGTCCATCAGCAGGGTTGCCAGCCGTTCCTTGCCGTTGAAGAGTTTGACAATGTTTTTCTGGTCGGCGTAGTACTCCGTCAGGACGCTGTTTTCCACCGTGATGCCCTCGGGACCGGTGACTTCTTCGGCGGACAGATAGATCCAGAGTCCGTGCATATCGTCCTCCAGCTCGTAGCCTACTAGCTGTACGGGCAGGGCGCTCCCGTTCCAGTTGATTCCGAAGTGGCGGTCGAGGTAGGCCGTCAGGTAGCGTTCGGTCTCGGCGTGCTCGTCGGGGGTGCCGATTTCCAGGGCGGGTCCGCCGGCGTCGGCGATCGCTAGTTCCAGGTCCTCAACGAAGACCTGCATTTCCACCTGCACCTGCGTCCGGTCGGCGACGTAGCGCACGTTGGTCTTGCTCACGTGGTAATCGTGGACGGGTGGGGCGAAGCAGAGCAGGAAGGCAATCAGGAGAGGCATGGTTCGGGGATTGGGCGGGGCAAAGGTACGGCTTCCCCTACTCCATCCGGTAGTAGACGGCCAGCTGTAGGCTGTCGGCTACGGGCGTACCCTGCCGAACGGCCGGGGTGAATCCGATATCGACCAGGTAGCGCCCCATGCGCTCGGTCTCCTCAATGAGTGCCCGGTCGGCGTTCACCTTCATTTGCCCGGAGACGGTCGCGCCGGCGGTCCGGTCGGCGGCCACGACGGCCAGGTTGATGGGATTGGCCGGCTTGGTGGAGGCGGTGAGGGGGACGGCGGTCCAGGTGGAGGCTCCGGAAGGGTCGATGGTGATCGTCAGCAGGTAGGCACCGCCGCGGCGGGCCTCCTGGGCCACCTTCGGGAACTTCACCTGCTCGTAAAAGGTCTGCAGCAGGTGGCGCTGCGGGTTGGTGCCCTCGGGCATTTCGCGGAGGGTCGGCAGGGCGTCACCACTTTGGGCGGCGAGCGGTGCGGTAGTGAGAAAAAACGTCAGGCCTAGCAGGAGGGAAAAGGTAGAAAGTAGCGTGTTCACGGCTTGGTTGGTTCGGTTGGTGGGTTGGGGCTGCTGGGAAACGGATGGCGGGGGCGTCGGGTTGCGGGCCAGTTGAGAGGAACGTCACCCCACCAACCCCGCACCCGCGCGCCGCCGCCCTACTCGATGCCGAAGCGGACGTCAAACTTCAGCAGGGCCGGCACGGGCTGCCCCTCAGACGTGGCCGGACGGAACGGACCGATGGCGCGGAAGGCCCGCTCTACCTCCTCCCGTAGCCCGTGGTCGGCGGTGGCCGGTACCGTGTAGTCGCCCGGGGTATCGGAATATCCGATCACCACCAGCGCCTCGTTACCGGGCGTTCCCTCCGCTCCGGCGGGGGTGACGGACACGCTTTCGACCTCCCCGTCGCGGGTAAGCCGGGCCGCTACGCTCACGGTGCCGGTCGCCCGGGCCTCGCGAGCAACGCTGGGGTAGCGGACCTGGGAGTAGAAGCCGTGCAGAAAGGTGGGAAACTCATCGTTCAGCGGCACGGGGGCCGTGTCGTCGTTTTGCAGTGCCGGCAGGGAGAAATCGCGGGCTGCACTGTTGGGTACGAGTTCTTCCCCGAGGTCCTCGCCGGTGCAGGCGAACAGCAGGGCGGTCAGGAGCAACAGCAGCAGCGTCCCGTGGCGGGGGCGCAGGCGGTGGGTAGGCAGGGAATCGGTCAGCATGGTAATGCGCTTTTTGATGGGTGAAGAAAAGAGGCCGAGCACCGGGCGCGGGGCCAGGGTGGCGTGCAGCAACTGCCGGCCGTAGGTTTTGGCGGGTACTTCCCGGACGACCGCCGCGTCGGCCTCGTATTCGTGGACTTCTGCCAGCAGGCGGGCGTATACCCAGGCAAGGGGATGAAACCAGCAGAGCGCGGTCCCGACCAGCAGCAGCATCCGCTCACGGAAGTGCCCGTGACGGAGGTGGGCGGCCTCGTGGAGCAGGGCGGTGCGTTCAAGTTCGGGCGGCAGCGAAAGGGGCAGGTAGATCCGGCCCAGGGCGGCGTAGGGGCTGTTCACGGTTGGACTGCGCACGACCCGGAATCCGGCGAAGGTCTCCCCGTGGCCGGCGGCGGGGCGCAGGTGCCGGGCCAGCCGGTAGAGGGACATTCCCAGGATCAGCGCGGCAACGCCCAGCCAGACGAGCAGCGCCAACTGGCCGTAACTCAGTGCGGGGGCGGCAGCGGCAGATGGTTGGGCAGCCGCGGATGCTGCGGGCACCATATAATCGATGAGCCGGGCAGGCAGCCGGGCCGCGGCGGAGGCGTGCAGGTGGATGGACGGCAGGAGCGGCATCGTGACGCCGAGCAAGAACGAAACCAGGAGATAGGCGCGCCGCAGTCGCCACCGATCGCTGCCTTGCAGCACCGCGCGGTAGAAGATAAGGAGGGCCGCCCAGACGAGCGTGGTTTCCAGCAGGTAGCGGATGAGGTTGATGGTCATTCTTCTTCGAGTTGGCGGACGAGGGCGTTGAGCTCGTCCAGGCTGAGGTTTTCGTCCTTGACCAGGTAGCTGACCGCGGCCGACCCGGAGCCTCCGAAAAAGCGCTGGACCAGGCGGCGCAGCCGCTGGCGGCCGTACTGCTCCCGGCTGATGCGTGGGGTATAGACGAAGGTGCGGCCGTATTCGCGGTGGGTGAGGTAGCCGCGCTCGTCGAGGGCCAGCATGAGGGTACTGATGGTGCTGTGGGCGGGTTTCTTGCCGGTCTTGCCCGCGAGGTGGTGGCGCAGGGTACCGACGGTGCATTCGCCGATGTCCCAGACGTGGTGCATCAGTTCTTCCTGGGCTTTGGTTAGTGGCTTCATGGCGCGTTGGTTAACGTAAATATACGTTATGTAACGTAGAGTTGCAAGTTTGGTCCGTACGATTACTGGCCGGTCGACTAGTCGACCGGCCAGTAGCGCACCGGCCAACTACCCACCCGCCACTCCCCACCGGCCCTGCATCTTTTCCGCCCGCCACCCGTTATTTTACCGAATAAACTACCGCGAAATGGCCTTTCTCCGCCTCTTCAAGACCCCCCGCAATCAACAGTTCTCCTACAAGCCCCGCTACTGGGATCCTAAAAAGGAGGAAGCCGAAGAACGGCGGCTCCGCATCGAAACGCTGCAGAACGGCGGCGTCGACGGCATGAAGGAGCGCCTCCGCGGCGGTTTCCGCAAGGGGGCCGGCGGTGAAGCGGCGGGCCGCTACCGCAACGAGCGGGTACGCAAATCCAACCTTAGCCTCGTGATCATCATGATCGTGCTGGCGGTCGTCACCTACATCCTTTATTACGTCTATATGCCCGAGCTGGAGCGGATGATGGGCTAATCTTGCGTACTTTGTGGTTCTCTCAACTGCTGATACCCCGGTATGACGGATAACCTCGTCCACCTCTTACCTGACGCCATAGCCAACCAGATCGCCGCCGGAGAAGTCATCCAGCGACCGGCCAGCGTGGTGAAGGAACTGGTGGAAAACGCCGTCGACGCCGGGGCCGACGAGATCAGCCTCATCGTCAAGGACGCCGGTAAGACCCTCATCCAGGTCATCGACAACGGCTGCGGCATGTCGGAAACCGACGCCCGCATGTCGCTCGAGCGCCACGCCACCTCCAAGCTGCGCACCGCCGACGACCTCTTCACCCTCCATACCATGGGCTTCCGCGGCGAAGCCCTTGCCAGCATCGTCGCCATCGCCCAGCTGGAACTGCGTACGCGGCGGGCACCCGACGAGCTCGGTACCCGCCTGCTGGTCGAAGGCAGCGAGGTCACGGTACAGGAGCCCGTCGCCGCCCCCGCCGGCACCAGCATGGCGGTGCGCAATCTCTTCTACAACGTACCCGCCCGCCGCAACTTCCTGAAAAGCGACTCCGTCGAGATGCGCCACATCCGTGAGGAGTACATCCGCATCGCGCTGGCCCACCCCTCGATCCGCTTCGACCTGCACGTCGACGATAAACTCGACCTGTCCCTTCCCGCCGGCAATGTCCGCCAGCGCATCATCGCCGTCTTCGGCAAGAAGTACCGCGACCTGCTCGTGCCCGTCGAGGAATCCACCGACGTGCTCAGCATCAGCGGCTACGTGGGCAAGCCCGAAGCCGCCCGCAAGAGCAAGGTGGGGCAGTTCTTCTTTATCAACGAGCGGTACATCCGCAGCAGCTACCTCCACCACGCGGTCACCATGGCCTACGACGAGCTGCTGAGCAAGGAGAGCTATCCCTTCTACGTCATCTTCCTGGAGATCGATCCCGCGCGCATCGACGTCAACGTCCACCCCACCAAGCAGGAGATCAAGTTCGAGGACGAGCGCCTCATCTACAACTACCTCAAGGCCACCATCCGCCACGGACTCGGCCGCGCCAGCATCATGCCCACCATCGACTTCGAGTCCGACAACCCCTTCTCCCCTTCCCGCACCCACCTGAAGCCGGCCCACGCCCCCACCGATCCCGACGAGGCGCTGCCCAGCAAGATGAACCGCGAGACGCCGCGTACACCCTCCCAGAATCCGCCCTCGGAGGCCCGCCGTCACGCCAACAATCTGCGCAACTGGGAGCAACTCTACAACAACCTGGAAGTCGAGGTCGACACCGACACCGGTGAGGTACTGCAGAGCCGCATGGGCCGGGAGGAAGAAACCGACACCCCGCCCGTCCACGGCCGTGCGCCCTACCAGCTCCATCAGCGGTACATCGTCAGTGCCATCAAGAGCGGCTGGCTACTGGTCGATCAGCAGGCGGCCCACGAGCGGATCCTCTACGAAAATTTCCTGCGTACGCTGCGCGAAAAGCCGGCCGCTTCCCAGACTTCCCTCTTTCCCCAGACCCTCGACCTGCCCCACGTCGAGGCGGAGCTCATGGCCTCCCTCCTGCCCCAGCTCAACCAGCTCGGCTTCGACCTCGAGGCTTTCGGCGGCGGCAGCTTCATCGTCCGGGGCATCCCCGCGGAGCTCGCCGGCCGCAACAACGAGCTGGAACTGCTCGAGCAGTTGCTGCAGCAGTACAAGTCCAACGTAGACCTCGCCAGCGGCGGCCACGAACGCCTGGCGCGTACCCTCGCCCGCGCCGCGGCCACCAAACGGGGCACCCCGCTCGACGATGCTGAAATGCGGTCGCTGATCGACCGCCTGTTTGCCTGTACGAACTCCCGCACCGCCCCTAACGGCCGGCGCTGCTACGTCCGCTACGAACTCGAAGAGGTGGAGCGGCTGTTCGACGGTCCCGCCTGATCCACCCCGGCCGGTCATTTCGCTATCGGGGCGACCCTGACCCGTGCCGCGGGGAACCGCAGGGCGCCTCCGCGCATTGTGTTACAAATCATCGCCCGCATGCCGCCGCTGACCCCCGTCGTAAAGAACCTCCTGATCATCAACGTGGCGGTCTTTGCCCTGCTGTTCCTGCTGCCCTACCTGGGCATTGATACGGGGGAACTGTCCGATTACCTGGCCCTCCACTACCCCACCAGCGACCGCTTCCACCCCATCCAGCTGGTCAGCCACTTCTTCGTCCACGGTGGCCTGGCCCATATTTTCTTCAATATGTTCGGCCTGGTCATGTTCGGCCCGCTGCTGGAGGCGCGCTACGGCAGCCGGCGCTTTCTTTTGCTGTACCTGGTGGCCGCCGCTGGCGCGGTCGCCCTCCACTTCGGCTACACCTGGTACCAGCTCAACTACCTGGAGGAATGTATCGCCGCCTTCCAGGCCCGGCCTACCCTGGCCAACTTCAACGCCTTCTTCGACAGCGTCAACATCGGCAACCTGTTTCTCGACAACGGAACCACCGTCACCGCGGAGGTAGCCCGCATCCAGAGCAACCTCGTGCTGTCCGGGGGCGACCCGGAACGCAACCTGCGCGAGGGCGTCAGCATGATGACGGAATATCTGGACTGGAAGGCCAGCGTGCCCATGGTTGGGGCGTCGGGCGCCCTCTACGGTATCGTGGCCGCCTTCGCGATCCTGTACCCGGACTTCAAACTTATGCTGATCTTCCTGCCGGTGCCCATCAAGGCGCGCTACTTCGTTCCGATCCTGCTGGCGGTCGACCTCTTCCTCGGCATCATGGAGTACAGCTGGGACCCCATCGCCCACTTCGCTCACCTGGGCGGTGCCGTGGCCGGAGGGCTGCTTGCCTTTATCTGGTACCGGACCGACCCGCCCGCGGGCGCCCGGCGCTGGGACCGCGGCGTGCCACGCTAAAATTGTAGTTTGGGGGGCTTATTGGGCCTTCCGCTAAATCTTTTCTCCCCGGAAACGTTTTAAGGGAGATACCTCCGCCAACTATGCTACAATCCATCTGGGACGACATCCGCCGGGAGTTCGACTATGGCAACATGATCAACCGGATCATTATCGTGAACGTGGCCGTGTACCTCGTTATCAACCTGGCGTGGGTGTTCTTGCGGGTCTTCAACGACTTTGAAACCCCAAACTCCTACCTCGACGTCCGCAATTTCCTGGCTATTTCGACCTCGGGGTGGCACATGCTCACCCACCCCTGGTCGGTACTGACCCACATGTTCCTCCACGAGGGCTTTTGGCATATCGTGTTCAATATGCTGTGGCTGTTCTGGTTCGGCCGCATCTTCGGCGACCTGCTCGGCGACCGTCGGGTACTGCCCCTCTACATTCTCGGCGGGCTCGCGGGTGCGGTGTTCTTCTGGCTGGGGGCGGCTCTGACCGGTTTCGCGGGCGACGGGACGGTTGCCCACTATGCCTTCGGCGCCAGCGCGGCCGTAATGTGTATCGTGGTGGCCACCGGGGTATTCGCGCCCGACTACAGCATTCGCCTGCTACTGCTGGGCAACGTCCGCATCAAGTATATCGTCGCGTTCGTGGTGATCATGAACATCATCAGCCTGGGCAGTAATGTCAATACCGGCGGCACCTTCGGCCACCTCGGCGGTATCCTCATGGGATTTCTCTTTGCCTGGTACCTGCGGCGTGGCACGGACCTCACGCAGCCCATCCAGTCCGGCATTACGGGCGCCGAAAACCTCTACCACAGTCTGCTCCGGCCCAGCAAGGCACATCCCCAGCGCGGACCCCGTGCCGCCTTTCGCGGTGGTAAATCCGTCAAGGAAACCGCTACGCAGCCACGCCCCAGTTTCATGCGGCGGGCGGGTGGTGGTTCGGCGACGCAAACCGGGGCCGATACAACCACCGTTGACAACGAGGCCTCGCACCAGGAACAACTCGATGCGATCCTCGACAAGATTAAGGATCGAGGCTACAACAGCCTGACCAAGGACGAAAAGGAGTTCCTTTTTCGAGCCAGTAACCGTAACTGATTTTTGTGCGCAGGATCGTTTCCGTGATTGGTAACCTGGTAGCCCTTACGGCCGCCTTCGGCCTGCTGGCCCGCTACGTACCCCCGCAGGTCTTCTGGCCGCCGGCTGTCGTGGCACTACTGCTGCCCGGCCTGCTGATCCTCACCTTCATTTTCCTGATCTTCTCCCTCACGCGGCGGCGCCGGTGGAAGTGGGCCGTGCTGCCGCTGGTGGTACTCGCCTTTTCCTTCCCCCTGCTCGAGCAGCTCTTCGCCTGGCCCCACGCGGACCCCGCGGCACTTCCGTCCGATGCCCCGAAGGTCACCTTTGTCACCGGCAACCAGCGCCTGTTTCGCGACGCTGAAGCGCTCAACATCGACTCCTCGGCGGTGGCCCACGCTTTTGTATCCTACGGGGCGGACGTCGCCGTACTACAGGAGGTACGTCCCCCGAGTTACGGGCTTAATTACGTCGACGCCATCCGCGCGGACAAGCGCCTGCAGTCGAGTCACCAGAAAGCCGGCACCCTGATCGCTACCTACGGAGCCGATATCACTCCGGTCACTTCCTCCTTTACCCCGCCGAACGAATACAACGGCTTCATCGTCTCCGACGTAGAAACCGAGATCGGCACCCTGCGCGTAATCAACGCTCACCTGGAATCCAATCAGATCAGCGGCATGACCGAAGGCATCCGGGGCGGTAACAGCTACCCCGATCGGCTTGAGACTTTCGGCCGCATGCTGACCGGCTACGGCCGTGCCACCCGGCTGCGCGCGCAGCAGGCCGACGAGATCCGCACCCTAGTGGAAACCAGTCCCCACCCCGTCGTGCTGGGTGGCGACTTCAACGACGTGCCCTCCTCCTATACCTACAACAAGATCACTACCCCCCGACTGCAGGATGCCTGGGTCGCCCGCGGCGCCGGCCTCGGAGCCACCTTTACGGGTCCCCTGCCCGGCCTCCGGATCGATTACTTTCTGGTCGATACCAGCCTCACGGTAGTCAGTATCGAGCGGCTGGCACCGCTGTGGTCCGACCACCGGCCGTTGCGGATGGTGGTGGCGGAAAAGCATGCGAGATCCCGCTAGCATTGCCCGTCAACTGCGGCCCGTTAAATATTTTACGCTTCGGAGAGCAGACCGGTACGAAAATACTTTTGTGTGATTATTGTCATCACACGTGAAAATAAATTACACCCGCCGTGCCCGCCTGGCGTATTTGCGGTTCTTTAACTCCCGCAGTCCCCAGCTAAACATCGTACTCGGGTTTCTGGTGTATACGCTCGCGGGCTGGGTGCTGCTGTGCCTGCCCTTCCTGCACACGCAACCCGTTGGTTGGCTCGACAATCTCTTCGTCGCTACCTCCGCCATCTCCACCACGGGGCTGGCGCCGGTCAGCGTGGCCGACAGCTACAACTGGGGCGGGGAACTGGTGGTCCTGCTGCTGATCCAGGCGGGCGGGATCGGGTACATGACCCTCACCACCTACTATTTGCTGCTCACCACCCGCCGGATTACGCGCTGGCACGAAAACATCATCGGAGCGGCCTTTACGATGCCCGATTCCATCGAGTTGCGCGACTTCATCCGCAGCGCGATCGTGTTTACCGTGGTCATGGAACTCCTTGGGACCGTAGGCTTTCTCATCTCCTTCCTGCAGGCGGACATGGGGTTCTGGCAGGCTCTCTGATATAGCCTTTTTCACAGCATTTCCGCTTTCTGTACCGCCGGATTCGGGCTCTACAACGACAGCTTCGTCAGCTATGCCGACGATGGCTGGGTAAATCTCGTCATTAGCGTGCTATCGATCGCCGGCTCGCTGGGCTTCATCGTGATCACCGATCTGTACTACTGTCTCTCCGGGCGCGAGGAGCACCTGTCGTTCACGAGCAAAATCATCGTTTACGGTTTCGTCATCCTGCTCACGCTTGGCACCCTGCTAATCTACCTGACCGAGCCCCTGGTGCGGGAGGAAGGGGGGAACGCACTGTTGAGAAGTTTCTTTGCGAGCATGACCGCGATGACCACGGTTGGCTTCAACACCATTTCGACCGGAGATATGCGGATGCCGGTACTGCTGGTAGTCATCTTCCTGATGTACGTGGGCGCCTCTCCTTCCGGCACCGCCGGCGGGATAAAGATCACCACCTTCACGGCGATGCTTGCAGTACTGCGCAGCCGGCTGACGGGCAGCAAGTCAATTACCTTTCTCGGCCGCGCGATCCCCTGGGAACGATTGTACGTGGCGACGTCGGCCTTCATCTTGTACACCAGCCTGATCTTTCTCTTTTCGATCTTGCTGTCGTACACCGAGACGGGTGCCGATTACGAAAGTATACTCTTCGAGACGGCCTCCGCCCTCGGCACGGTGGGCCTGAGCATGGGCCTTACGGGCAGTTTGACCGCCGCCGGCAAGGGATTACTCATCCTCATCATGTTCATCGGCCGGGTGGGCGTACTCACCTTCGGCTTCGCGCTGCTGGAGCGCGAGCAACGGTCCGGAATTCCCGACCCGCGGGAGGATGACCTGGCGGTATAACCGGCCGCGGACGGGGATCAGATGTGCAGCGCCCGGTTGTCCGTAGCCGCCAGTGCCGCCTCACGGAACGCCTCGGTGTAGGTCGGGTGGGCATGGCTCATGCGGGCCACGTCTTCCGCGCTGGCGCGGAATTCCATCAGGGCTACGGCCTCGGAGATCATATCCGCGGCGCGGGCACCCACGATGTGTACGCCCAGGATCTCGTCGGTGACGGCGTCGGCGAGTACCTTGGCCATACCCTCGGTGTCGGTACTGGCGCGGGCACGGCCCAGGGCCTTGAAGGGGAACTTGCCCGACTTGTACTTAATGCCTTCCGCCTTGAGTTCCTCCTCGGTCTTGCCGACGGCGGCCACCTCGGGCCAGGTATAGACGACCCCGGGAATGAGGTTGTAGTCCACGTGGGGCTTCTGGCCGGCAATGTGCTCCACGGCGTAGATGCCCTCTTCTTCCGCCTTGTGGGCGAGCATGGCCCCGCGGATGACGTCGCCGATGGCGTAGATGTGGGGAGCTGTAGTCTGCAGGTGATCGTCGACGACCACGCGGCCCCGCTCGTCCAGTTCCACGCCGGCCGCCTCGAGTCCGAGGTTCTCGGTGTAGGGCCGGCGGCCCATGGCGAGCAGTACGTAGTCGTATTGCTTGGTGGTGGATTCCGAGGAGCCTTGCTTCTCGAAGGTAAGCTCCGCACCTGTGTCCCCGCCCTTGACCGCCGTCACCTTGTGGCCGGTATAGAAGGTCAGGCCGGTTTTCTTCAGGGCGCGGGTCAGTTCCTTGCTGCAATCCTTGTCCATGGTAGGCAGGATGCGGTCTTCCAGCTCGATCACGTCGATCTCGGTGCCCAGGCGACCGAAGACACTGCCCAGCTCGAGGCCAATCACGCCACCGCCGATGATGGCCATGCTCTTGGGAACCTCGTCGATGTTGAGGGCCTCGGTGCTGGTGATCACGCGCTGCTTGTCGTAGTTGAACATGCCGGGCGTGATGGGCTTGGAGCCCGTGGCAATAAGGAAGTTCTTGGAGGTGATGGTCTTGTCCTCCCCCTCGTTCATGTTCACCTTCAGCTCGTTGGGACCGGTGAAGGTGCCGTGGCCGTAGAAGACCTCGATCTTGTTCTTCTTCATCAGGAACTCTACCCCCTTGACGGTCTGGTCGACGACCTCGTTCTTGCGCTTGATCATCTGCGGCATATTCACCTTCAGATCGCTGAGGTCGATGCCGTGCTCGGTGAATTTCTCGTGGGCGTTGTGGTAGTGTTCGCTGCTGTCGAGCAGGGCCTTGGAGGGAATGCAGCCCACGTTGAGGCAGGTGCCGCCGAGGCTGTTGTAGCGTTCTACGATGGCGGTCTTCAGGCCGAGCTGGGCGGCACGGATGGCGGCCACGTAGCCTCCGGGGCCGCTGCCTACGATCGTTACGTCAAATTCCATGGGGAGTCTTATGATGGGTTGGCTAAGAGAACTAGCCGGAAATTAAAAAGATGTAGCGGATACGGCTTTATTCGCCGCCTTTCGGTTTGTCCTTGCGGGAACGCCGCCGGTTGCGGTTTTTGCTGCGGCGCTTGCGGCTGGACGTGTTGCCGTCGGACTTACTTTCCGCCGGCGGAGACGAGGCTCCGCCCTCCGAAGACGACTTGCGCCGGCTACTGGATTTGCGGCTCTTGCCTGACTTTTGCTTGCGGCGGCGCTTCTCGGCGGGCAGTTCTACGGCGCCGGTCACGTCCTCGTACTCGAAGACGTCGTCCGGGGTGTCGGCCACGGCCTGGAAGGACTGCAGGTTGGCGGGTTTCTGCCCCTCCTTGTTCAGGGCAAGTATCTCGTGGACCTTGTCGACCGGCAAGGGGAAGAGCAGGCCGCGGTCCTCCCGGTAGGTGTAGTACATGAGTCCCTTGAAGATATCGGTCTTGATGAGGATGCCCGTCCCGGCCTCGGTACGCAGCTTGTCGGCCTTGCGCGGAAAGGCCTCCAGGGCTTCCATGTAGGTATCGAGCTCGTAGTTGAGGCAGCACTTCAGGCGGCCGCACTGGCCGGAGAGCTTGCTCTGGTTGATGGCGATGTTCTGGTAGCGGGCCGCCGCGGTATTCACGCTGTGGAAGTCGCTGAGCCAGGTAGAGCAACAGAGCTCGCGCCCGCAGCTGCCGATGCCGCCGAGGCGGGCCGATTCCTGGCGGGGACCGATCTGCCGCATCTCGATCTTGACGCGCAGCTGGTGGCTGAACTGCCGGACGAGCTGCCGGAAGTCGATACGCTCGTCGGCGGTGTAGTAGATGGTGGCCTTGCGGCAGTCGCCCTGGTATTCCACGTCCGTGACCTTCATGGGCACGTGGTTGGTGCGGGCGATGACGCGGGCCTTGGTGAGGGCGGCGATCTCCAGTTCGCGGGCCTCGGCCAGTTTTTCCCGGTCGCGCTCGTTGGCCTTGCGCAGCACGCTCTCGGTCACCTTGGCTTCCTTCACGCCTTTCTTTTTCAGTTGCAGGCGCACCAGTTCGCCGCTCAGGGTGATGCAACCCACGTTGTAGCCGTTGCTGGTTTCCACGGCCACCAGGTCGCCGGTGAAGACGCCCAGCCGGGGGGGAGCGTGATAGAATTCCTTGGAGGCACCGTCCTTGAAGCTGACCTCCACGATGTCGGTGCCGTAGCTGTCGTCGATCCCGAGGTGGGAGAGCCAGTCGAAGGTGCTCATTTTGTTACAGGAACCCGTGCCGCAGTTGCCTTTGCTGCCGCAGCCTTGTGGGGTTCCGCAGGATGTACATCCCATGGGTTTGCTGATTTATCGTTACGCCCGTGCGGCCCGGGCGGGCGCGCGGTGGCGGAGGAGTTGGTGAATACGGATGCCCGCATCCAGGAAAAGGATCTTGGGGTTGGCGTTGCGCTCGATGTGTTCGGCGCATTCGTTCAACAGGTCGGTGATACCGGCCAGCTGGTCGGCATCGACCAGCGGTAGAAGTTTGGTGGCGCTGGCCAGCTCGTCGTCCGGCAGGCGCACGCGGCCGTCGGCGTTGCCGGTGACCGAGAGCAGCAGGAATTCCCGCCAGAAGTGCAGGCAGTAGCGCAGGAAGTGTTTCTGGGTCTCCCGTCCGAGCTTGGCGAAGTCATCCGTCCACTCCAGCAGGCGGGCGGGGCTGCCCTGGAAGCAGGCCCGCATCCAGTCGAGCAGGCGTGGCCCGTGGGTGTCGGCGTCGCTGTCGGCCAGCGACAGCGCGACGTTGAAGTTGCCGTCGGCGAGGCGGGCGGCGGCCACGGCGCGGGTGCCGGGTAAGTCCCGGGCCCGGAGGGCACTGGCTATTTCCTCGGCGGTCGGGGGGAGCAGCTTGGTCAGCTGGCAACGACTCAGGATGGTGGTCAGGATCGCCTCGGGACGCTCGGCGACGAGCAGGAAAATGGTCTGCTCGGGCGGCTCCTCGATCATCTTCAGCAGGCGGTTGCCCTCGTTACCCAGGTATTCGGGCAGCCAGATCAGCATGACCTTGTAGCGGCCTTCGAAGATCTTGAGGTTGAGCTTCCGGAGGATGGCCGCGCACTCCTCCCGGTTGATGTTGCCCTGCTTGTTTTCCGCGCCGATCCGCTGCAGCCAGTCGTTGGCCTCGTGGTAGGGCATTTCCCGCAACGCCATGCGCCACTGGGGCAGGAAGGTGTCGCTCGTGACCTTGGAGCCGATGGTGGGGAAGGCGAAGTGGAGATCGGGATGGATCGCCCCGGCCGTCTTGCGGCACGCGCGGCACCGGCCGCAGGGGGTATCCGCCGCGGGCCCCTGCCGGTCTTCGCACAGCAACAGGGTAGCGACGGACAGGGCTGCGGGCAACCCACCCCCGCCCGGAGGGGACAGCAGCAGGTTGGCGTGCGGCAGCCGGTCGGCGGCGGCCAGCCGGCGGAGCTGCTGAAGTCCCGGAGGGTGATGGATGAGCTGGTCGAAGGTCATGATCGTCGGGCAAAGGTA
Source organism: Lewinella sp. IMCC34183 (assembly GCF_003390915.1). Taxonomy (GTDB): domain Bacteria; phylum Bacteroidota; class Bacteroidia; order Chitinophagales; family Saprospiraceae; genus Neolewinella. The sequence goes on from NZ_QMEM01000003.1 coordinate 518,851, forward strand.
CGAAACCGGGCGGGGCCGGACGGCTCAGTAATCCCTGATCACCTGATAGTTGGCCACCCACTGAAAGAGGAAGAGCCCCAACAGGTAGCCGACGACGAAGAGATTGAAGGTGGCCCCCACGAAGGCCACCACCACGCCCGCCCCCCCCAGCAGGGCCAGCCCCACGGCGTAGTAGCGGAGCAGGTGGCGGGTACGGGCCGGGGTGTAGTACAGCCCCACCGGCAGGATCATGCTGAAGCCGTAGCCGGCCAGTACCAGGAAGGCCGGCGCCCCGGAGAATACGTAGCCCGTCAGGCCCACCAGCGTCAGGAGCAGGCACCCCCCCACCACGTTGGCGGTCCGGGTTTCTTCCGCGGTGAGCAGGTAGCGGCCGTGGGCATCCAGGCGCAGCAGCAGATCGCCGATCGGCCCGATGACCCAGGTAGACACGCCGAGGGCGACCAGCAGTACGAGCAGGGGCGTGAGGTAAGGGGCCAGCTCGGGATAGGTATCGGCCGACCAGCGGAGCAGGCGGTACAGCACGTAAAAACCGACGATCACGCCCCACTGATAATTGGCCGTTAGCTTGTTCATCCAGAAGGCGTAGCGGAGGTACAGCTTATACACGGGGTTCTTCGCCTTCAGGGCCTCTACCATGCCGCCGCGGGCGTAGTCCGAGCCGGGCTCCCTGCGCAGGGCCTGCGCGAAGTGGTCGGCGGCGGCCCGGTGGTCGCCCGTTTCCAGCAGGCTCCACCCGTAATTGGTATGGGTGTAGGCGTTGTCGGGGTCCTCGCGCAGGGCGCCGGCGATGGTCCCCGCCGACTCCTCCCGCCGGTCGAGTTTCACCAGTGCCGCGCCGCGCATGTTCAGGCCGTGCAGGTGCTCGGGGTCCAGGGCCAGGGCCTCGTCGGCGGCAGCCAGCGCGTCGTGGTAGCGTTTGCGCACCAGCAGCACCTGGGCCAGCAGGGCGTAGGCATCGGGCTCCAGCGTATCGAGGGAGATGGCCTCCCGCAGGGCGGTCTCCGCTTCGGCGTAGCGGTCGCTCCGCAGGAGCACCTGCCCCCGGATGTAGTAGAGATACCCTACTTCGGGGGCCAGCCCGATGGCCCGATCGATCACCTGCACCGCTTCCGCGGGCCGGTCCTGCCCCGCTACGGCAGCGGCCAGCAGGGCCAGCAGGTGGAGATTATCGGGGTCCCCGGCCAGGTGTTGGCGGAGAAGCCGTTCGGCTTCGGCGGGGCGGTCCTGGCGGAGGAGCAGGTCGGCCTTGGCAAGCTGCGGGTTGGTCGTCATCGGGTGGGGTGAGATTAAGCGGAAGGTTTGTAACGGGCCAGGACGCCCACCAGGCACAGCAGTGCGAGACCGTAGGCGGCGTACCAGACCTCCGGGTAAACGTGGAATACGGTGGCCACAGTACCGGCCAGCGCCAGGGGCGGCAGGACAAGAGACAGCCAGTGGGCGGGTACCGAATCCGGCCCGTCGTTCCACCGGGTAAAGGCGGGGACTAACAGTGTAAATGCATAGGTCATCACTGCCAGGGCCAGGTCGGTTCCGGTTAGTAGATACCCCACCGTGGTTGCAGCGCCGACCAACAGCAGGGCACTGACGGCGTAGGTCAGCCGCCAGGTCCGGCCCGTAAGCAACGCACGGCGGGCGGGCTTCGCGTACAGCAGCCAGTTGCTCACTACCGGACCCAGAAAACGGAACCCAAACAGGACGGTAAGCAGCACTACTGCGCCGAACGTCAAATACCGGACCGCTTGCCCAAAGGGCAGGGTGCGGAGCAGCACGGATCCACCCATACTTCCGCAAACGATCAGCAGGGAGGACAGTCCGCCTTGCACCTTCGGATCCGCGCTGCGACGCAGCAGGCCCAGGTACCACCGGTACCCCCGGTGTTCTTGTTTACAGGCGGAGATAAGTCCGTCGCGGGCGGACGTAAGCCCGGGCCGCAGGCGCAGCGCCGTACGAAAGTGGCGGCGGGCGCCGGCGTAGGATCCGGCTTCCAGCAGGTACTTGGCGAAGTTCAGGTGATTGTAGGCATCGTCGGGAGCCGCGCGCAGGGCGGCACGGTAGGCGGCGGCGGCCTCGTGGGCGCGGCCGAGTATATGGAGCGCCCGGCTGCGGACGTTGAGGGCCAGCACGTTCTCCGGGTCGTAGGCCAGGGCCGCCTCACTGGAGGAGATGGCCCCGTCGATCTCGTGGAGGCCCAACTGGATGTGGCTGAGCCGGGCTAGGTACTCCGGTACGTAGGGAGAGATCGCCAGGGCCTCCCGGATCGCGGCTTCCGCCCCCGCATAGTCGCTTACGGAGGTACGGATGCGGGCCCGCAGGTAGTGGGCTCGGCACCACTCTGGGTAGTCACCTACCAGGCAATCGGCCAGCCGGGAGGCCCCATTCCGGTCGCCGTCGAGGAATTCGAGCTCCGCGCGGCAGAGGAGGAACCACCGTTCTTCCGGATCGGACCGCAGGGCCGCGTCGACGGCCTGCCGCGCGGCCCCGAATTTCTCCAGCCGGAGCAACTGCTCGATACGGGCTACGGCCCCTTCGGTGTCCACCCTACTTCTTGATCTTCAGGTAGGCGAGGATATCGTCGTAGAGCCCGGCATCGTTGGCGTAGAGCGCGAAATTGCGGGCGCTTGCGAACCACTCCTGGGTACTTGGCCGGTGCGTCTTTGCGGCCCGCAGCAGGTCGCTGGTGTCCAGCGGGCGGGGGACGCCGTCGGTGAAGGCGGCCTCGAGCTTTTCCTCGATGGCGATGTCGATGAGGGCGTCCAGGTCGGCCCCGGAGAAGTGCTCGGTCTTGCGGGCCACCTTGTCGAGGTCGGGATCCGCCGTGGGCTTGCCGGCCAGCTTGAGAGAAAGGATCGAACGGCGGCTCTCCACGTCGGGCGGCGGCACGAAGAGGATACGGTCGAAGCGGCCCGGCCGGCGGAAGGCGGCGTCGAGGTTCCAGGGGGCGTTGGTGGCCCCGATAATCAGCACGCCCTCATTGTCGTGCTCGATACCGTCGAGTTCCTGCAGGAACTGATTGATGAGGCCGCGGCCGCTGGACTGTCGCATGTCGCGGCGGCTGGCCCCGAGGGCGTCGATCTCGTCAATGAAGAGTACGCAGGGCGCGTTGGCGCGGGCCAGCTCGAAGATTTCGTGGAGGTTCTTTTCGCTGTTGCCGATCCACATGTCCAGGATGTCGTTCAGCGTCACGTTGATGAAGCGGGCCTTTACCTGTCCGGCCGTAGCGCGGGCAATGAAGGTCTTGCCGCAACCCGGGGGGCCGTAGAGCAGCATGCCGCCGCCCACTTTTTTGCCGTAGGCGGCGTAGAGCTCGGGGTGCAGCATGGGTTTGATGATCTTCAGCTCGATCTCGCGCTTGACCGCGTCCATACCACCCACGTCGGCGAAGGTCGCGCCCGGCCGCTGCAGGAAGCGGTCGTCCGCCGCGTCAAAATCGGCCTCCGTCGGCTCGCCCTCCGGTCCGCCCCGCTGCCGCAGTACGCCGTCCAGTTCCTCGTCCTCCAGGGAGGGTTCCAGAAACACGGCCCGCTGGTACTGCTCCAGGGCGCGGTCGGTGCTGCCCTCGCGGAAGAGGGCGCGGGCGTGCAGCACGAGGACGGCGGGGTCGGGCTGGCCGCGGTCGATCAGTTCCTCCAGGATCACGTTGCAGGCGGAGTAGTTGCCGCGGCGGAAAAACACGGTCGCCAGTCCAATGCGGGCCTCCGGTCCGGCAGACTGGCGGGCGGCCAGACCGTACTCGGTTTCCGCCTCGTCAAGCCGCTGGAGGGCCAACAGGGTATCCGCCAGCAGGAGGCGCAGGGGGGTGTTACCGGGCGAGTGGGTGAGGGCTTCGCGCAGGCTCGCGATCGTCTGCTCGTTCATGGCCACAAGATACTGTGTACGGGCGGGCCGGCGGAATTTGGGCCCGCCCCCGGGCATTCATTGCACCCGCGCCGCGCCGCCGGGCAAACCCCGGGCGAAAAAACCCGTTCCACCTGCAAAACCACCCCCATGAAGAAGATAATGGTCGCCACCGATTACTCCGAAAGTGCCGACAACGCCGTAGACTACGGCGTGTCGCTTGCCAACCATTTCGGCAGCCTCCTCTCCCTGGTTTCGGCCGTGGAAGAACCCTACTCCGCGGCCGCCGGCGTACTGGTCGACATGAAAGACCACATCCGGCAGGAAGCCATGGAAACCATGGGTAAGGTGAAAGACAAGGTCAGCGGCCGCCTGAGCAACGGCGCCACCATCGACACTCACACCGTCGACGGCGAGGTAGGCCCCACCCTCACGCGGGTCGCAAAGGCCAAGAACTACGACCTGATCGTCATGGGCACCAAGGGCTCGGACGCCGCCCGCGAGCTGTTCACCGGCAGCGCCGCCAACTCGGTGATCAAGAACTCCAAGCTCCCCGTCATGGTCGTGCCCACCAGGGCCGACTTCCGCGACATCAAGCGCATCCTCCTGTCCGTCGACGAGCAACCCTTCGCCGGCCCCCAGGTGGTAGCGCCGCTGCTGCAGATCGCGCGGGCCTATGGCGCCGAGATCGTCGTGTACCACGGTGACGAGGACGGCGACGGCAAGGGCTACGACCCGCGCCTGGCCGAGTACCTGGGCGACGTGAACCACCGCTTCGAGGTCCGCAGCGGCAAGAGCGACAGCATCAGCAAGGGCATCAAGCAAGCCGTGAGCGAGCAGGGGGCCGACCTGCTGTGTATGGTTTACCACGACCACGGTTTCTTCGGTCGCCTCTTCAACGAAAGTACGGTGAGCAAAGTCGTCTTTGACAGCCAGGTACCCCTGCTCGTGCTGCAGGATGCGTAGCTTTGGGCCATGTACCGAGCCCTGAAGTCTTTGCTGTTTCGTCTTCCGCCGGAAGACGCCCACCGCCTTACCGTCCAGGGCCTGGCCGCTACCCTCTCCGTACCCGGCGTCAGTGACACCTTCCGTCGCCGCTACGCCTATGCGACGCCCTCCCTGCGCCGGCGCGTGTTCGGACTTCCCTTCCAGAATCCGGTGGGACTGGCCGCCGGCTTCGACAAGGACGGGAAGTACTACAAGGATATGTCGAGCCTCGGCTTCGGATTCATGGAGCTCGGAACGGTGACTCCCCGCCCGCAGGCGGGCAACCCGCAGCCGCGCCTGTTCCGGCTGCCCGCGGACCGCGCCCTCATCAACCGCATGGGCTTCAACAACGAGGGGGTGGAGGCGCTGGCCAGCCGGCTGCTCCGCGACGGGCGCCCCGGCAAGGTGATCCTCGGGGGCAACATCGGCAAGAACAAGACCACACCGAATGAATCGGCGGTGGACGACTACGTTACCTGCTTCCGGATGCTCTTTCCCCTGGTGGACTACTTCGTCGTTAACGTCAGCTCCCCCAATACCCCCAACCTGCGTGCCCTCCAGGACCGGGAGCCGCTGACCGCCCTCCTCACCACCCTGCAGGAGCTGAACCACAAGCTCAGCCGGCCCGCCCGCGCGTCGCTGGATACCAAACTCGGCCGACCGGGGGAAATGTGGCAACGGAAGCCCATCCTGCTCAAGATCGCGCCCGACCTTGCGGAAGGGCAGCTGGACGATATACTCGCCATCGTACGGAATACACAACTGGCCGGCATCATCGCCACCAATACTACGGTGGCGCGGGAGCCGCTACGCACCCCGGCGAACCGGGTGGCGGAGATGGGTGCGGGCGGACTGAGCGGCGCACCGCTGCGGCAACGGTCGACCGAGGTGATCCGCCACCTTTACCAACAGAGCGGAGAGACCCTCGACATCGTCGGAGTAGGCGGCATCGACGATCCGGAATCCGCCCGCGAAAAGCTCGACGCGGGAGCGAAACTGATCCAGGTATACAGCGGACTCGTGTACGCCGGCCCGGGCCTGGTGCGGCAGATCAAGCAGTCGCTCTAGCGCTAGCGGCGCTTGCTCTTGCGCGCGCGCTTGATGCGCGGCTTCCGCCCCTTCACCACTTTCGGGCACAGCACATCCCCGAAGTAGTAATTGATGCCGATGCCGAGCATGAGGTAATGGTCGTTGAGGGAGTCATCGCCGCGCTGCGTGCCGCCGCGGGGGACCCGCCCGCCGTCCGGGTTCTGAAGACTGCGGTCGCTCATGCGGGCGGCCAGGTCGCCGCGGCGGGCCTGGAGTTGCGCCCGGTCGGGGTAAATGGTACTGACGTCGTCGAGGTAATCGGTCAGGGTGTTGCGCATGGTGAGACTGACGTCCATGCTGAGCTCGTAGGTCAGGTCCCAGCGGATACCTACGCCGTAGGCCAGGGCGGCACTGAGGCGGTGGTATTCGCTCCCTTCGGCCTGACCTTCGGTGCCGAGCGGCTGCAGGACGATGGTCTGGCCGGTTTCGGGAATGGTGGTTTTCGGGTTGAAGCCGAAGACGGAAAAGCCTACGAAGGCGTAGGGCGTAAAGAAGTACTCCCGACTGCCGTGGAAGTAGGGCAAAAAATTAAACTCGAACTGGCCGGTCAGGTCGTAAATATCCGAGTAGAAGCTGAGGTTGCGTTCCCGCTCGAAGGTGTTCTCGCTGTCGCTGTCGCGGGCCTCCACCCGGCCGAAGTTCATACTGGCCCGGGCGGCGAGGCGGTGGTTGAAGTTGTAGCGGGCGGCGATACCGCCGGCCAGGTTCGGCCGGTTGAAGCGGAACTCCGTGTTCAGGTCGCCGAGATAGTAGGCGGTACCGACCCACGGACCGGCTTCCAGGCCGCGCATCTGCAACTGGGCGTGCAGGCGGGGGGAAAACAGGCCGGTAACGGAAAGGGCTAGGAAAAAAATGTATTGCCGCATGTAGTGTCTGAAGTGGATGGGGTAACGCCGGGCGGGCCGCGAAGATTGCCCGTTAAGGCATACGCTACCGGTCGGCTAGCCGTTATATGCGATTGCCCACCCCGTAATGTCAGTCGGCATCCTAAATGTTGAGCCAGTAGGTCACCTTGGCCACCAGCGCTCGGTTCTTCACCCCGAAATCCAGGCTGTCGTAGTTATCCGTGTACACTAGGAAGAAGTCGCTCACGGGCGCGAAACGCCACTGTAAGCGGGCGTTGACGTTGATGTTGTCGATCTGGTCGTTGTACTGCAGGAAGGTGGTCAGGAAGACCGACTTGCTGAACGTAAAGTCGATCCGCGGACCGATCAGGAACAAAGCGGTGGAGGCGTAGGGTTCCGGCAGATCGATGTACCGGTAGCTGAAGCGCAGGTCGATGCTGCCGAAGGGCTGGTAGCGGTACTGCAGGTTGCCCGACAGGTTATACCCGTAGCCGTTAAAAAACTGGCCGACCTCCGTTTCCAGGCCCGTGCTGAGTCGCTTGCGGCCGTCGCTCTCGTATTCCGCGCCGCCGCGCCAGTAGCCGTACCCGCGCTCGCCCGGCAGGGGTACGGCACCGGTGCGGGAGGGGTCGAAGTCCTCGAACAGGTAGATGTATTCGTACCCCGCCCCGGCGTTGAAGCGGCTGGTGTTGGCGAAGCGCCACTGGTAGCCGGCGACGAAGTTCCGGTCCGTCAGGCCCGTACCGGGTTCCCCGAAGAAGCGCCCCTCGAGGGTCGGCCCCTTCTGGATGACGGCGGGGTTAACGGGGTAAGTGATGTAGGCCGCCTGCACCCCCGCGGTGTAGTAACCGAGGCGCGGCACGAAGCCGACATCGGCGTTGAACTCATCGCCCACGTACAGGTGGTCGTATTCCACGTTCCAGTTGCGGTGGCGGTACTCGAGGTTGAGGCCGTGGGTATAATCGTCGCCGCCCGCGCGGTCCGAAAAGCTGCGGTGTACGAAGGTCTTGCCGTTCCAGGCGTTGTCGCGGGTTGCCAGGTTGAAGTCCAGTCCGGCTACGCGGTTGAAGTTGGCGTTGCGCTCGGTGGAATCCGTAAAGCCGGAGAAGTTCTGCTTATTGACGAAGATGCCCCCCACGTTGCTGCGGGCGCCGAGGCGCCGCTGGGTCGCCGCCACCGTGTAATTGAAGCTGGGCAGGCCCTGCTCGTGGTTTTTGGCCGCCTGCATGTTGAGCAGCCCCACCCGCCAGTCGTCGTTGGCCTTGCCACTGAGGCGGGCGCCGAAGTAGATCGGGTTCTGGATGGCCTCGCCGGTACTCGTATCGCGGGTCACGCCGATGCGGCGGCTGAAAAAGGGGTTGGCCCGCTCGAAGCCGAAGGAGCCGAACAGGTCGGCATTCTCGAGGAAGAACTGCCGCCGCTCCGGGAAGAAAACCTCGAAGCGGGTGGTGTTGATCACCTGCTGGTCCACCTCCACCTGGCTGAAATCGGGGTTGACGGTCAGGTCCAGGTTGAGCCCGCTGCCAATGCCCACCTTGGCGTCGCCGCCCACGTCGCCGTCGAAGTCCGTAGGAACGTCGCCCTGGTAGTCCCGCCGCATACTGCCGCCGGCATAGGGGATCGCCACGATATTCTTGCCCGGGGCCGCGGGGGCACCGCCCTCGAAGTGCAGCGATCCCATGTAGGCCAGGCTCATGATGGTCTGGTTCTGCGGGATGCGGTGCCAGGTGCTGCGGGTATTGGACTGGGTATCCATCCGGTAGCTGTTGAAGTACCACTCGGCGGCCCCGGCGGGAAAGCGCAGACTCGCGAAGGGAATGACGAGCTCGCACGACCAGTAGCCGTCCCCGATGAAGCTTTCGCCCCGCCACTTGTTGTCCCACTCCTCGCGGAAGTCATCGCTGCTCTCGCCGCCGTTGTAGATGAGGGCCTCCCGGTTGACGCCGAAGGGGTTCATGCCGAAAACGATGGCGTTGGTTTTGTCGCGGAAGGGGTTGAAGACGAAGGTGATGTTGTCGTTGCCGCCCGCGCGGTAGTCGCGCCGCAGGCTGGGGATGATGAAGCGGTCGCCCGGCGTGCGGCAGATCGCGGCCACGTACAGGTTGCGGTCGTCGAAGCCGAAGTAGATCTCGGTGGGCCAGGCCGAGCGGGAGGTGTCGGCGGGGAAAGTTTCCCAGAAGTCGCGGGCGGGCTCCCCGTTTTGCCACTCGAGCTCCTCCAGTTTACCGTCCAGCACGATCTCTTCCACGAAGCGGACGGCGGTGGCGCGGGGCGGTTCGTTGGCCTGGCGCGCGTCAAAGAGAGAAGACTGGGCCGCCAGCGTGGACGCCAGCAGTATTCCCAGGCAGGTTAGGGTAAGTTTCACGGAAGAGTAGTGAGTAACGTAAAGCGCACTAAAGATAGCAGCGATTTGTATTTGTCGGGCCCGCGGGTGCCGGGGCTAGTTCGTAGGGCGGTCGCGCCGGCAACGTACTTTTGCGGCCGTTCATGTACCTCCGCTCACCCCTCATGCTGTTGCTGCTCCTGGCCGCCCTGCCGGTCCTGGCCGGGCCCGTAACGATCCGCGGCCTCGCCCCGGAGACCTACCGGGGACAAGTGGTGTACCTGGATGTGCTCGATGTCCCCCTCGGAGTGGTGTCCATCAGGGAAGATCAGCTGCTGGCGCAGGCGGAGATCGACAGCGCCGGCCACTTTGCCTTTGCCGACCTGACGCTGCCCGACCGGCCCAACCTCTACCGCATCCGGTACGGCGTGCGGGAACGGGGACCGTTCAACATCAACACGAACGCGCGGCACTACGTGATCCTGATCCTGGCGGGGGGAGAGGATATTCGCGTGAACGGGCTTGGCCTGCAATCCCCCTCCCCCACAAACCGCGCACTGCTGACCGTACAGGAGAAACTAGACTCCTTTTCCACCGGTTCCGGCGCCGTGACCGACCGGCAGGAATCGCTGGTCCGGGAACTCCGCAGACGCTATCTGCGGCAGGTACTGCACGATGCCACCGCCGATCCCTACGCCCGCATTTTTGCATTGGGTGGACTGGGCTATGAAGTGCCTACCCTGCCGGACCTGGTTGCGGCCTCATCGGCGGTGGAGGAAACGGAGCTCCCCAAGACCTTCGGCGACGCCATCGACCGGCAACTGGGCGGCTTCGCCTTCCAGCGCCTGAAGCGCGAGAATACCTTTCTGTGGCTGGGTCTGTTGCTCTCGCTGGCGGTGTCCGGCGTGCTCGCGTCCTTACTTTGGCGTTCCCGACGCAGCCCGACGGTGACCGTTCCGGATGCTACCGAAGAGCTGTCCCCCAAGGAGCGCGAGGTGGCCGCCCTGATCGCCGTCGGCCACACCAATAAGGAGGTGGCGGCCGAGTTGTACGTGTCGGTATCCACGGTAAAGACCCACCTCAACAGCATCTACCGCAAGCTGGGCGTGAGTTCGCGCGAGCAGCTGAAAGCGAGGCTTTCCGACGATTCCACCCCGGTCTAGTCCCCTTTTCCACCCCCCGCGCGTCTCCCGTCGGCGGGACCGGGTCGCTTCTTGCGGAAAATCCTCCGCATGAAAACCTGCACGCTTTGCCTTTTTCTGATGATCCTCAGCACCCGCGTCCGCGCCCAGGCTCCCGCCCCCTGGACCGATGCCGACGCCGCCCGCTACGCCCGGGAACGCATGGATTCCTCGCTGTGGGATATGCCCCGCCTCGTTGACGATCTAAGCTTCTCCTTCGATTCGCTAGAGGTGGCCCCACCCCTAGTCAATCTCGCTTCCCCCGTACCCGAATACGACTGGGGCTTCGTCAGCTCCCGCCTCACCAAGCTCGAGCTAACCGGCAAACGGATAGACGGCATCACCTACGCTTACGCCTACGATGCGTACCGCCCCGCCCCGGCCGACGATACGCTGGCCTACTACCGCACGTACTTCACCATCTACGTGCTGGCCGACTCCGCCCACCAAGACCAGCGCATGAGCACGGTCATTTCCCGCAATTACCCCCACTACCTGGCCACCGGTAAGCAAGTCACCTCGATCGGAGAGGTCTCCTACGTACAGCTGTCCCTGGCCGGCGGCGAGAATCTGGCCGTGGTGTCGCGGCAGTACTTCGATTTACGGCAGGGGCGTACGCTGCTCGTAGCTCCCCTGGAAGACGGCTCCCTACGGTTCCTGCAATTGCGGGTCTCCCCGGAGAGCCTGCGGACGGGTGAAGCGAGCGAGCCATACAACGCCGCGGTTATCGAGGCCTTCGAGCAGCGCCTGCTGGCCGATCCGGAAGTCGTGAAGTTTTTTACCCAGCCGGGAATTCTATAACCGTCCGACGCTTATAAGCGTCGGACGGTGACTTACCTTCGCCGCGCAATCGGGATAAGGGAATCCGGTGAAAAACCGGAGCTGTCCCCGCAGCTGTAAGCCCCGCGCGCCTGCCGTCACTACGCCACTGGATCAAACCGGGAAGGCGACGGCCAGGTGGGGCGAGCCAGAAGACCTGCCCGGTAGCGTCATATTCCTCAGTCTTTCGGTGAGAAAAGGCGGGAAGGGGGGAGATTTAGTTCTGTAGTCTTTTAGTACTGTAGTTCTGTAGTCGCGCAGTGTTAGCACAGTAGCTTCAGACTGCTGTAGCCCTACAATTCGTGCCTGCTACTGACTACCCGACTACAGTACTACCCCCCTAACCCCCTACCCCCCCTCGCCGGCAACCCACCCCCAATGAACCGGCAAACGCTATCCACCTTGTTTCTTTTTCTTTCCCTCTTCGTCGTCGCGCAGGAGTCTCCCACCCTGTCGACCACTACGGACGAGGTCGTCGTCACGGGCGCGCGCTACGCGCGGACGCTGGCCGAGAGCCCCGAGCACGTAACCGTCATCGATTCGGCGGCCGTAGCGCGCGCGCCGAACCTGGCCCAGCTACTCAACGAGCAGGCGGGCATCGTGGTGAACGGGGCGTATTCCAACTACGGTAAGGACCGCAGCATCTTCCTCCGCAACGGGGCCAACCAGTATACGCTGATCCTGGTCGACGGACAGCCGCTCATCGATCCTTCGGCACTCGGCGGGGCCGTAGACCTGCGCCTGCTCTCGCTCGAGGGCGTGGAGCGCATCGAGATCCTGCGGGGAGCCCGCTCATTACTCTACGGCTCCGACGCCGTGGCCGGGGTGATCAACCTCGTGACCGACCGGGACGCGCCGCTTGACCCATTTACCGTGAACCTGCGCGCCGCCGCCGAACGCTACAACACCTTTACCGGCAACGCCGCCGTCTCCGGGCGTACCGAGCAGCTGGACTACCGCGTCGGCTACGATCACTTCACGACCGACGGCATCAGCGAGGCCACCGAACCCGCCGGTAGCTTAGAAGAATTCAATCGCGACGGCTCCATCCGCCGTACCCTATACGGCAACCTGGAATGGCGGCCCACCGAAGCACTGACCATCCGGCCCGCCGTGCGCCGCGCTATCTTCGAGGGCGACTACGACGCCGGTGCTTTTGCCGATGCCGACAACCGCTACCGCAACGAGCTCTGGTTACCGAGCCTGGCCGTCGATTACCGGCAGGCGACCTGGCAGCTTGGGGCCCGCTACAATTACGCGGCGACCGACCGGGTATTTGATGACGCGTCCTTTGGGGAGTCCTTTTACAAGGGTCGCGCGCAGCAGGGCGACGTATTCTACAACTACCTGCCTTCGGAGGCCTTTTCCCTGACGGTCGGCGGGCAGCTCCGCCACGAAACGCTGGCCACCGGCGACGATGCCCCTACGGCCACCAACGTGAGCCCCTACCTGCAGGCCAACCTCAACGTGGCCGAAGGGCTGCTGCTGGAGGGCGGTTACCGCTACAACCACCACTCGGTGTTCGGCGGCCAGAGCAACTGGTCGCTGGCGGCGGGCTACCGCTTTTCGGAGCGCGTGACCGCTCGCCTGTCGACGGGCAGCGCCTTTCAGAGCCCCACCCTCGACCAGCTGTACGGTCCCTTCGGCGCCAACCCCGACCTGCAGCCGCAGGTATCGGCGTCCTACGAGGCGGGCACCCAGGTGCAAAGTCGTACCGGAGACCGGCGGGTAGTGGTTACCGTATTTCAGCGCGAGATCGACCAGATCGTCACCTACGACGGAATGCTGGGCTACCAGAACCAGGATGAGCTGCGCGACCGCGGCGTGGAGCTGGAAGCGTTCACGCAACTGGGCCGGTACGTACGCCTCGACGGCAACTTTACCTACGTAAAGGGCCGGCTGCGCTCGCCGGACGGCACGGGCGGCACCTCGGAAACGGAGGACTTCTTCCGCCGCCCCCGCGTCACCGGCCTGCTGGCCGTGAGTTTTCAGGGGGCATCCCCCTTTACGGCCCGCCTGACCGCTTCCTACACCAGCGAGCGGCCAGATATACTGTACGACGAAAACTTTGTCCCCATCAACATGCAGCTTGGGGCATACACCATCCTCAATCTCTACGCCGAATACAAGCTGCTGAAGGCCCGCAACCTGACCGTTTTCGGCGAGGTGCGCAACCTGACGGATACGGACTTTACCGAGGTTTCGGGCTATGGTACGCTGGGGATCACGCCGCGGGTCGGGGTGGCCTGGAGCTACTGATTGGTGAACCCTGGAGGGAATTATGGACACGATACCCGCAAGTTTCTACCTCCTTCGCCGGTAGAGCTTCCGGGATCGAAAGGGTAAGCAGCTATAGCCGTTAAGCATGCCCCCGTGCGCAGATCTTCTCCCCCATCTGGTGTATATGGAACTGGACGGTGACGAGGTGAAAATCCTACATACCAAAATCGGCGAGAATACCAGCCACAACTGGCCGGATGGTGACGACCACCTTGGGGACAGCATTCTGCGGCAACTTGACGTTACACCGCGCGAGTTCGCCCGCATCGAGGATATTTTAGGGGGTCTCCACTGCATTGGCTTCAGCAACTTTCGCGAGGAGGACAAATTTGCTTTCAGCGGTCAGGCTTCGGGATGTACACCTACCTGATCTTTCCAGCACCGCAGGACCAGGCTTTGCTGCGCTGGTTTGAAGCGTCGTGCGCTCACAGTATTCATACTCCCCGCGTCATCTTCGAATACGGGAGCGGTGCCATCGGCTCCGACTGCCTGGCCGAGGACTTCTAGGAGCGAGTGCTACCTGAGTGCCCCCCGTTCCCGCAACAATTCCATTACTCGCTCTACCGGCAGCGCCTCACGGCTGTGTCCATCGACGCCCGTCATGTCCTCGGCAGCGAAGAGGGAGTTGACAATGGCTTCCTCGGTGGCCTCGATGGTGGCCAGGAAGAGGGGGCTGGTGCCGCCGTTGGCGAGCTCTTGCACTTCCCGGACCCTGGGACCGTCCGCCTGGATGCGGTTGCCCGCATGGGTAGAAAAGGCGATGACGTAGTCGCCGCTGCCGTTGCTGGCGATACCACCGGTGCGGGCCAGGCCGAGCATGGCGCGCTTGGCGATGCGTTCGAGATTACGGGGACCGAGGGGGGCATCGGTAGCGACTACGATCATGCAGCTGCCGTCGGCTCGCTCGTCCAGTTGTTCCCGGAAGTAATACTCCCCGAGCAGGGGTCCGACGGGTACGCCGGCGATCTGGAGGACCCCGCCGAAATTCGTTTGGACCAGTACGCCTACGGTGTAGCCGCCGAGGCTTTCCGGCAGTTTCCGGCTGGAGGTACCGATGCCGCCCTTCCAGCCGAAGCAGGTGGTACCGGTGCCGGCACCTACGTTGCCTTCGGCGACTTCCCCTGCGGTGGCCGCTTCGATTGCCGCGAGTACATCGGCCTCCGCCACGTGGCGCCCGCGGATGTCGTTGAGGTGGCCGTCGTTCGTCTCCCCGACGACGGCGTTGACGCTCTGTACGTCGGGGTTGTCGCGGAGGCAGGCACTGATCAGGGCGTTCATCCCGGTCGCGACACTGAGGGTGTTGGTCAGGACGATAGGTGTTTCCAGTTCGCCCAGTTCGCGTACCTGGCTGTAGCCGGCCAACTTGCCGTAGCCGTTGCCCAGGTAGATGGCCGCCGGCACTTTTTCGCGGTACATATCGCCGGCGTGGGGCAGGATGGCCGTAACCCCCGTCCGGACGCTGTCGCCCCGGAATAGCGTAGTGTGGCCCACACGGACCCCGGCGACGTCGGTGATCGCGTTTTCGGGACCGGGTGTCATTACTCCGAACGGGACATTCAGGTCGCGCGGACGATCTTGGGAAGCGAGGGCAAGCGGGAGGGCCATAAGCAGCAAGAGACGGAGCAAATAAATCATAGCCGAAAAGTACGACGCCGGTGAGCCAAACAAGAAAAGCGCCAAGCCCCTACGGGCATGGCGCTTTTTGATAATCAATTGCTAAAGTTATTGGTCTCTTAACGTGTCAATCAAAAATAAAAACTTGTGTTCATAGGTCTCAGGTCGGACACTAACGGCCGACCCTCAGGTCATGTAGCCTTAATTCCTCCTTCAGACGAAGTGAGGGGCTGACGGTCATCCCTTTCCGCAGATAAATAAAAAATTTATTCTCAGGCGATCCACCGCAGCAGTTCTCCGATCAGGGGATCATCGGCGGAGGCTACCGTTGGTTCCGGGGGTGCAGTGAGTTGGTCCGACTGGGACACGGTGACCACGGACATGATCCGCTGACGGTCGTAGCGCGAGAACTCGGAGAAGGTGCGACGGAGGAGGGGCACGACCAATTCGAAGTCTTCCCACTCGAGTCCGGCCACCCATTCGTCGACCAGCGCGAACAGCGGCGGGTGGTGCAGCAGCAGTTGTCCGCTGCCGTATAGGAAACCATAAATCCACTCGGCAACGGGTCCCGCGCCGTGGCTGCGCGACAGCGCCCGGCTGAAGCGGGTAGCGGCCTCGGCGGGGGTAATAATCTCACGGTCGGAGAGCAATCGCAGGCAGTGGCCCTCCACGGCGGGGTGGGCACCGGCGGCGGCCGTAGCGGTCAATCCACGAAGCCAGAGGTCGTCGAGGTCGGGATTGTCCAGCTGGGCCAGGTGGTAATTGGCGGCCGAGATCAGTTCCACCAGTTCGTGCCCCCGCTCGTCGTCCAGGTTACTGCCGGCGGCGGGCAGGCCGGCGGCCAGCCGGGGCAGCAGTTCGTCGATCACCAGCAGGAGGGCGGTGGTATCGGTCTTGCGGCTGTCGCCGTAGCGGCTGGTTTGGACCAGGGCGGGCAGGGCGGCCAGCAGGGCGGCCACATCGGTGGTCTCGGCGGCGCGCGAGCGCAGTTGCTTCATGAGGGGCGGCACGACGGCGGGCAGACCCGCCCGCAGGCCCTGCAGGGTCAGCTCCGCCAGCGGCTTCACCATTGTCAGGCCGGCGGCCTTCTCGCGGGTATAGGCGGTGGCGGCCGCCGCGACCGTATTGCCGTAGCTGCCCCGCTCGATGACCAGCAGGCTGAACTCGGGTTGCCACTCCAGGAGCCATACTTCCTTGAAGCTACTGAGGCTGTCGCCCCCCCCGGGCTGCAGCTTCCCCCAGCGGATATCGAGCAGGTTGAGCCGGTGGAGGAGGTGGCTCTTGCGGAGGTCGTTGGGCTGCCGCAGGTCGATGCCGCCACGCGGATTGGTCTTGGTGGCCTTCAGGTACTGCTCGCCGGCGGCCTCCCAGAGTTTGCTGAGGCGGGTGGTCTTGACCTCGGCGCGGAGGTCTTCCAGTAGCGGGACGGTGGTGACGTCGGGGGGTACGAAGCCTACCGTTTCGCCCACCGTCAGCCGATTATGGATCAGCGCGAGCCGTTCCGGCCGGCCAGCGGCCAGGGTGCCGAGGACGGCCTGCTCGAGTTCGGCGATGCCCGGTCGCTCATGCTCACGCAGGGTAGCCAGCGTATTCGCCAGGCCAACCGCCTCGGTAGCCATGGCGGGACTGCCCTCGAAGCCTTCCTTCCGGAGCAGCTGGGCGGCCTCGGCCATCCACCGGCCGACCGCGCCCTCCGGGTGATCGAAGAGGGTGGCGTACCAGGCGGGGGAGGTAACCCCGGCCCCGTAGCCCCCGCTGCGGGCCAGGCGGGGGAACGACCAGGGCACCCAGGCCTGGCTGACCTTGACGCGGGGGAGTCCGCGCAGGATGGCCTTGTCGGTACTGGCCTTGTAGGCGGCAGTATCGCGTACGGCGGGTCCGTGCCAGGCCCCGACCACTATGGCCACCCGCTCGAAGGATTCCCGGGCAGCCTTGCGGATCTCGTTGCGCATGAAGGCCTCGCGCTGCTGGTT
This sequence comes from Lewinella sp. IMCC34183, assembly GCF_003390915.1. Classification (GTDB taxonomy): domain Bacteria; phylum Bacteroidota; class Bacteroidia; order Chitinophagales; family Saprospiraceae; genus Neolewinella. The sequence continues at coordinate 535,796 of NZ_QMEM01000003.1, forward strand.
TTCTTCGTTGGAGGCTTCCGGGAAGGTTTCCCGCAGGTCGGTTACGATATCGAGGATTGCCTGGAAGGTAGCTTCGGCACCGGCGTCGGTGCGCTCGAGGGTGGCGTCCCACCAGCTTTCGCTATCCGGATAGCCGGCCAGCCCGGCCACGACGGCCAGCGGATCGGAGCGAAGCTGGCGGGCCAATTCCTTGCGGGACTTTCCGGGAATAAGGGAGGGGCTGTCGGGCTCCTCCGTAGGAAAGAGGATGAATTGCTCTTCCTCGCGTACCGCCAAAAAATGCTTGGCCGGCAGATCAATCGGTCGGACCTCCACGCCCTGCTCGGCGGCCCAGGCGACGGCCTGGTACTCCGGGCTGAAGCGGGCGAACGGAAAGAAGCTGGCCCGTTCGATATCCCGGGCGTCGTACAGCACCAGCGCCAGGGGCGGCCGCATTCCTTGGGTGGTCAGCTGCCGCAGGGCGGGCTGGCTGTCGGCCGGCATCTCCAGCAGGATCAGGTCTGGGCGCCAGTGGGTGAGCACGCTGCGGAGCCGGCGGGCGGAGCCCGGGCCATGGTGACGGATGCCGAAGGTGCGGAACTGCATGGGGGAAAGGTACGGGAGGTCCCCCAAAGGAAGCTTGAATGAGTGGCGGCATGACTATTTCACTTCCCTACCTTCACTCGATGCCCCTGCCTTTAAAACTTGTACTTATGCGGCAAGCGCTATTGCAGCCATTTTTTTGCTTTTTCAAACGCCGGAGCCGTAATGCCTTTACTGGCCAGTTCGTCCATATCGGCTAAAAACACCTCCCGGAACGTTCGCCCTGTCTGGTCGCCGGGAAAGGGTTTGTCCTTGAAAGAAAGGTAAATCTCCTTCGCAGCTTCCTCGTGGCCAAGGAATAATTCCGCTAGCGCCAGATTCGTATTTACCCAAACACCGTCGGGATCCAGTTCCAAGGCGCGCAACGCGGCTGTTCTGGCTTCGTGAAATTGTTGTGCGAAGAGGGCATACCAGGCGAGACGGCCTTGTGCTATAGCGGTTTGGGATTGAAAATCCGAATTCACCGAAAGCAATTTTTCCCACGTTTCTGCAATCGTAATTTGAGCACGTAGGACGTTTGTAAAGTCTTGGTGGGCAGATAGCGTATCGCAAATATCTTTTAAATTGTTAAGCCCTCGGTAAATATCATCGGTAAGAGATTGATTTCCTTGAAGGTAAAATTCACAGTACAATGCTACACTTTCTTGATAATTCTCAAGTGCGATATAGGGCTTGGCAGAAAATTCACATAAAACTCCTAGGTTGTTCAAACTACTGGCTAGGTTGGGCGAGTACGCAGCCGGATCACTCAAAACCAGTTCACGTTAAAGGGCTATCGCTTCGTTGTACGCCGACCCCGCCTCCATCAGGCCCTCATTTTCACTATACAAAAGCCCTAGGTTATTCAAGCTGCTGGCTAGATATGGCGAGTACGCAGCCGGATTGCTCAAAGCCAGTTCACGCCGTAGGGCTATCGCTTCGTCGAACGCTGACTCCGCCTTCCCATAACGCCGATTATCGCGGTACAACTTGCCTAAGTTGTTGAGAGTATATGCCAGATCTGGCAAGTATGCCGCCCGATTGCTCAAAGCCAATTCACGATAAAGGCCAACTGCCTCATCGTATGCCGACTCGGACTCCGCAAAACGCTCAATATCGCTGTAGAAAACACCCAAATTGTTCAAACTTTTGGCCAGATCATGTGCGGATGCCGGCGAATTGCTCAGCACCAGTTCACGCCCAAGGTAAAGCGCCTCGTCGAAGGCCGATTCTGCCGCTGAATAGCGCTTGTTTCGGTGGTACAGAGCCCCTAGATTCCGTAAGGTTTGTAACAGATCGGACGAATACGCCGCTGGATTGCTTAAAGCAAGTTCACGCAGAATACCAACCGCCTCGTCATACGCTGATTCCGCCTCTACAAAGCGCTCAACATCGCTGTATAAGACACCGAGATTGTTCAAACTCGTAGCCAGATCGGACGAATACGCCGCTGGATTGCTTAAAGCAAGTTCACGTCGAATACCAACCGCCTCGTCGTACGCTGACTCCGCCTCCACAAAGCGTTGAATATCGCTGTATAACACACCCAGATTATTCAAACTCATAGCCAGACTGGGCGAGTATACCGCGAAGTTATTTGATGCTAGTTCTCGATACAGACCAACCGCCTCCTCGTACGCTGACTCCGCCTCAGTAAAACGCCTTATATCGCTGTACAAAACCCCTAGGTTGTTTAAACTATTGGCCAGATCAAATGTATAGGCACCCGGATTGCTCGACACCATTTCACGCCTAACGGCAAGCGCCTCCTTGTAAGCCGATTCCGCCGCTGCATAGCGTTTATTTTCCCTGTGTAGGTTTCCAAGGTTGCTCAAACTAATGGCGAAACTAGGTACGTGGGCCGTCGAATCGCTCGAAACCAGTTCACGCCGAAGAGCAAGCGCCTCTTCGTAAGCCAACTCTGCCGCTGAAAAGCGCTTACCGTCAAGGTATAGATTCCCGAGATTATTCATCACAGTTGCTTGCTGGACAGAAGTCAGCGAAGAAAATCGAATCTGTTTATAAAACTCGATTCCCCTTAAAATTTCATGTTGTTTGTGTAGAAATTCACCATATTCAATGATGTTTTGGAAATTGCTAGAATCCTTCCCAATAGCCTTACGATACATCGAATCCGCTTCGGCAAAAGCAAAATCCGCGGCCAGCAACCTTGCCCGGATCATGTAATTTTCAATTCCCTGTATTTTTGCTCGTTTGACCTCTTCTTCCTGCGCGCTTACGTTTTCCCAAAATTCGTCTACCCGTTCAGCCGTCATCATGGCTAGGGCACCTTCTACGTCCCCGTCCTCCTGAAATTTTTTGAGCGCGTTCCGGGCAAATCCGGAGGCCTCGTCCAGGTCGATGCGGGCCAACTGCTGGGCGAGCTCTTCCTTGCTGCTCCGGAGGGTTTCAATTTCCTGGCTTTGTTGGGAGATGGTCCTGGTCAGTGCTTTCCGCTCATTATCATCCAGGGCATCTTCCCCTAATCGATTGATCAAAGATTGCCGCTCGCGCTCGGCCCGGGCCAGACGTTTTTCAATGCCGATGACGTAATCGGCCTTAAGGTTATTGAATGCCTCCCGGCTGGCGATGGCAATCCGAATCGATTCCTGACCCTTCGGCATATTCATGCGGAAGATCGTTTCGTCCGGCCCGAGGAGTACGAATCCCTCCTTTTGCACAATGATCTCTACGGGGTCGCCATCGGTCACCCCGCTCAAGCGTGCGTGGAAAAGCCCGCTACCGTTGGTGGTTTCCGGGTTGGCGTTTCCGACCAAAAAGGTGAGTTTGACCCCGGCTTCAGGCTGCGAGTCGTTGCTTTGATTGAGTACGACTCCCCTTAATTCCTGGCAAACCAGTGGCGAAGCAAAACACGCTGCTAATAGCATGAATGGGAGAAGTCGTCTCAAGGTCGGTACTTTTATTCCTTCTCCAATTTAACGGTAAAGGTCGAATGAGGAAAGTGCTCTTCCATATAGACCCGATACCCACTAGCACGGACTTCCAGCGGATAGCTTTTTTGTTGCCTGTCAAGGGGAATGGGCAAGGCAAAGCGTCCGGCGTCATTCGAAATAGTATCCAATTCCTCGAAGGCTATAGTGGCATTCGGGATCGGATTGAGATCATAATCAAGGACGCGACCGCGGAGCAAACGCAGCACTCCGTTAGGAACCAATACGAGTTGCTGCCCGGTCGAACTCGTCACATTCACCGAGTCAGATTCGGCTTTCCAGCTGGCACCCTCCGTCGTTTTGAAGCGAAACGCCAGCCGCTGGCCATCGAGGTTAGCGGATAGGTTTTTCCAGTCCACCACCAAATTGTCGTCTACCGTACCGTCCACCCAATCGTTGCCAACCCAAAGTTGCGGAAGGTACTCCTCCGGGTCGAAGTCGGGATAATTCCCACCGGGTTTGACCGGGTCGAGCCGCAACGCGAAGTCGAACGGTCCCCGCTCCGCACATTTACCCTCCGCGAGGGCTTCCTCCGGGCCGGCAAAAAATACCAAGGCAAAAACCGCCAGTCCCCCACCGGCGGAAACGTAACTGACCGGGTTGGCGGTGATGTATCCCGTCAGCCCACCCGCCAGTCCCCCAGCAGCCAGAGCCAAGAGTACGTGGAACACTTCGTACTGACTGGACGTAGGGCAGGGAATGAAAACGATCAGTAAGATGATCGCCGCGGCCGAAATCGCACCGATTAGGATCGATGTCATTCTGGAGCCGGCCGGTCCGTCACGTGGTACCTCGCCGGCTACTTTCGCTGGTTCAACGGACGGGCGATGGATCTCTTCTTCCTTCTCTTCCAGTTCCTCCCGCAATGGTGCACCGGTTGGAATAGTGTCGACAATGGCGAGGATAACCACTACGATCTGGCTTTCCTGCCGGGTCACCTCACTGCCCTCCAGGACACCCGAACGGTTGTCTCGCTTCAGGCGCTCCCACCGCCCGGAAAGGGCAGAAACTTCATTTTGTAGCCGGGCATCTCCCTGGCGGTCCGCAACCTCCCGCAGCAGACTGACCGCCTCATCGATGTGGCCGTTTTGAATAGCAGTTTTTATTTCCTGGTGTGGCAAAGCGAATGATTGGAATGAGTAGTCAGCAGAAGCTTCGATTGGTGATTGAAATATAGGCAGACAGGCGGCAAATATTCCCAGGCCAAATTATCTAGGAAGCGGTTTTTTACATGGTAAGGCTAGTTGTGTAAGTCGCCACAACAAACAGGTTGGCTAGCGCAGTTCGAAAATCGGACCGGGTGGTCTCAAGCCCTGGTTTACGGAATGCCTCCCCTACCTCTGCACTCTTCTGATAACTCTGTGCTGTGCTTTTTGGCCGCTGTGCGGCTTTATTTAGGTTCACACAGATTGTCGCGGATTGACCACAGATTAGCACGGATTTCCTCGCACGGCTTCGGATTACGCGGATTAAGGATGCGCTGCGCGCCTCCGCGCACCTTCGCGCCCTTCATTCCTCTGCGTTGCACCTTCCCTACCTCTGCACTCCTCTGATACCTCTGTGCTGTGCCTTTCGGCCGCTGCGCGGCTTTCTTTAGGTTCACACAGATTGTCGCGGATTGACCACAGATTAGCACGGATTTTCCCGCACGGCTTCGGATTACGCGGATTGGGGATGCGGTGCGCGCCTCCGCATCCTTCATTCCGCTGCGTTGCACCTTCCCTACCTCTGCTGACCTCGAACGCCCCCACAGTGAAACACTCACCCAGAGCGGTCCAACCCCCTATCTTCGCGCCTATGCACACCTCCCCCCTCAAACGCTGGTTGGTCGGTCTCACGCTGCTGGTCGTGTTGCTCTTCAGTGCGTACCTGTGGCTCAAACCCTTACTCAGTATTGGCGGAGGGTATGCGGCCAAGCACGCCTGCAGCTGCCACTTCCTGCAGGGGCGGGAGTTGGAGGAGATCAGCACCAATGACCTGAACTTCAGTGTCCTGGGGTACTACGACCTGCGTACCAGCGGAGATACCCTGCGGGCGAACCTGTTTGGGCTCGTAGAGCGGGAAGCCTACTATCTGGGCGCGCGGGGCTGCGTACTCGTCAACAACGCTGAACGGTCCCTCCCGGCCGCCCGGCCCGCCGAAGCCCCGCGGATGATGGCCACGCCCCTGGAGGCAGCCCCCAACCCGGCGCTGGAGCCCGCCCTCGACTACGGCATGCAACACGTACCCGGTGGCGGCGCCCGCGGGATCGTCATTCTCAAGGACGGTAAGCTGGTCGGGGAGCGGTACGCCCCCGGTTACGACCGGGATACCCGTCTGCTGGGATGGTCCATGACGAAAAGCCTGACCGGATTGGCGGTGGGAGCCTGGTTGCACCGCTCCGCAGATACCGTCACCGCACCTGCGTCCGCGCCCGTCGAACGCCGGAACCTGTTCCCCGCAGTGTGGGAGGACGCGCGGGCCGACATCGCGCTCGGCGACCTGCTGCACATGAACTCGGGCCTGGCCTGGAACGAAGGCTACGGCAGCATCACCGACGCTACCGTCATGCTGCACGAGACGCCGGACTTCGCTGACTTTGCCCTGCGGCACCAACTGGCGGAGACGCCGGGCACGGTGTGGAACTACTCCAGCGGCACCACGAATATCCTGATGGAGTACCTGCGGGGAGAAATCGGCGACAACGATGCGCTGTACGCTTACCTGGATGAACTATTTGGAGATATCGCTCCGAGCCTCCTCATCGAGCCCGACCAGACCGGCCGGCCCGTGGGCAGCAGCTACGGATGGGCCACGGCCCGCGACTGGGCCCGCCTCGGTCAGCTGATGCTGCAGACCGGACGGTGGAACGGCGAACAGCGGATCCCCGCCGCGTGGATCGAGTACATGCGCCAACCCGCGGCCGGCAGCGATGGGACCTACGGGGCCCAGCTCTGGCTGCCGGGGCCGGATATGCCTTCCCTGCCGCCGGACGCCTACATGATGCGCGGGTTTCAGGACCAGCGCGTCTTCGTGATGCCGCAGCAGGGGCTGGTAGTGGCGCGCCTGGGCCACTCGGAAGATAAAGTGACCGACTTCGACGGGCTGATCCAGCGCATCCTGGCGGCCTATGAGTGATTACGACGAATACCTGCGCAAGTGGCGCCTGATCCTGGGGCAGGACGCACAGGACGAGGACGGTGGGCCCGAGCTCTCCGCCCGCGCCGCCGGCATGGACGCCGTGCTGGAGGCGCTCTACAACAGCGAGGATCGCAAGGGGGGACTGGGGCCGTCGAGCCCCAATGTCAACCGCTGGCTGGGCGACATCCGCAAGTACTTCCCCACCGACACGGTACAGCTGCTGCAACGCGATGCCCTGGAGCGCCTCGGCCTGCAGGAGATGTTGCTGGAACCGGAATTACTGGAAACCATTCAGCCGGACGTCCACCTCGTCGGCACCCTGCTTACCCTGAAGAACGTGCTGCCCGAGCGCAGCCGGGAAACCGCCCGTTTGGTGGTGCGTCGCCTGGTCGAGGAGATCGAGAAGCAACTGCGGCAGCCCCTGCTGCAGGCGCTGAGCGGTCGTCGCCGTGCGCAGGCCCGCAACCGGCGGCCGCGCCACAGCGACATCGACTGGCACCAGACCATCCGCGTCAACCTAAAGCACTACCAGCCGGAGCACCGGACCGTACTGCCCGTTAGCCTGCGCGGACAACAGCGTAGCCGCAGCGGACTGAAGCACGTGATCCTGCTCATCGATCAGAGCGGCTCGATGGCTACCTCGGTGGTGTACGCCGGGGTACTATCGTGCATTCTCGCCAGCCTGCCGAGCGTAAAGACCCACGTGGTGGCCTTCGACACCAGCGTGGTCGACCTTACGGCCCGCCTGCCGGATCCCATCGAGCTGCTATTTGCCCTGCAACTGGGCGGGGGTACCGACATTGCCCGCGCGCTGGCGTACGCCGAGCAACTCAACGTGGCTCCCCGCGATACGGTACTCGTGCTGTTGAGCGACCTCTTTGAAGGCGGCTCCATCCCGCGGATGATGCAGTCTGTAAGTCGCCTGGTGCAGTCGGGGTTGACTTTTTTGCCCGTGCTCGCCCTCAACGACCAAGGTGCGCCGGCCTACGACCAGCAGGTAGCGGCGCTGTTGACGGAGCTCGGGCTAAAGCCGTTCGCTAGTACGCCGGGGGCGTTTCCGGAGGTGCTGGCTAAGGCGTTGTATGGGTGAAGGGATGCGCTGCGCGCCTCTGCGTACCTTAACGTACCTCTTTTCCTCTGCGTTTGGCCTCCCTCTCCTCGGCTTACCTCTCTCTGTGGCACCGCTGTGAAATCCTCCGTGGAGCGAGGCCTCCGTGATGGAGCTGGCGGCCGCTTCGCGGCCTTCTTTGTTTCACACAGATTCGCACGGATTAGCCACAGATTCTCGCAGATTTTCCCGCAGCACTCCGGATT
>NZ_QMEM01000034.1 GCF_003390915.1 Lewinella sp. IMCC34183
ACCTGCAACAGCAGGCCCTGGACAAGCTAGCCGCCCTGCGGGAGCGTAAGGAGCTGTACGAAGAGATGCGGGAGGAGTTAGAGGAAAGCGGGGAAAACCAGCTCAGTGAGACGGACCCCGATGCCCGCAGTATGATGGTGAAGGGCACCGAGTCGCTGGTGGGCTACAACGTGCAGTCGGTGGTAGACGACGAGCATAACCTGATCGTACACACCGAGGCCACGAACGTCAACGACATCCAGGCCCTGGCGGGACTGGCGGCAGCCGCCAAAGAGATCCTGGACCTACCCGACGATCCGGCCGAACCCATCGATGTGCTGGCGGATAAGGGGTACTACGACGCCACCAACCTGGCCGGCGTGGAAGCCCTGGGCATGGAGCCCTTCGTGGCCGAGCGGAAGACCAAGCCGCGGGAGGCCGGGGGCTACGGTCCGCGGGAGTTCGAGTACGACGAGGAGGCCGATGTCTACGTGTGTCCGCAGGGCGAAGAACTGACCAGCAACGGGCGGTGGTACCACCAGCGGGAGAGCCGCGGGGGCCGCA
>NZ_QMEM01000004.1 GCF_003390915.1 Lewinella sp. IMCC34183
TGTCAGTCGAGCCCGTGGCGTCGAGGGACACCTTCAGCGGGGCTACGCCACTGGTCGGGGTGACCAGGGCAACCGCCGTCGGGGCGACGTTGGCCGGCTCGGCGACGGTCACCGTAACGGTTTCCGTACCCGCAGCTCCGTCGTCGTCGGTAACGGTCAGGACCACATCGTAAGCGCCCGGTTCGGTGAAGGTCACCTCATCCGTCGCGATGGTGGACGTGCCGCCGGGGTAGCTCCACAGGTAGGCCGTGATGCTGCCGTCGGTGTCAGTCGAGCCCGTGGCGTCGAGGGACACCTTCAGCGGGGCTACGCCACTGGTCGGGGTGACCAGGGCAACCGCCGTCGGGGCGACGTTGGCCGGCTCGGCGACGGTCACCGTAACGGTTTCCGTGCCGGTGGCTCCGTCGTCGTCGGTGACGGTCAGGACCACATCGTAAGCGCCCGGTTCGGTGAAGGTCACCTCATCCGTCGCGATGGTGGACGTGCCGCCGGGGTAGCTCCACAGGTAGGCCGTGATGCTGCCGTCGGTGTCGGTCGAGCCCGTGGCGTCCATCGTTACCGTCAGCGGAGCGGTGCCGCTGATTGGCGTTACTGCGGCAAGCGCCGTCGGGGCGACGTTGGCTACCACCGGTTCGGTCACCGTGATATTAACGCTGGAGGTAGCGGTAGCTCCCTTATCGTCAGTAACGGTCAGCACCATGCTGTACACGCCCGGTTCGGTGAACGTAAGCTCGGCGTCCCGTGCCGCAATCGTTCCACCGGAGTAGCTCCAAGAGTAGGCGGCGATGGTACCGTCTTTGTCACTGGATTGGTTACCGGTGAGCTGCACCGTGAGCGGAGCTACACCACTCTGGGGGGTAGCGGTAGCCACGGCCAGGGGGGCGGAGTTCTGCGGCGCACTGCCACACTGAAGATCCTGCTCGCCCATACCGGTGGGCATGCCGGCTTCCTGGTCGAGGTGGATCTTGTCGAGGAAGGTTCCGTTTTCGCGGTAAGCGAAGTCGATCGTGTTGCTGCCGGCGGTAAGGGTTACCGGGTTACCGGCTACTTCACGCCAGAGGAACTGGTTGTAGATCTTGAAACCGTTCCACCGGACCCACTCGCCGCCGTTGACGCGTACCCAGTAGGAATCCCGACCTGCGTCGCGTCCGTGGACACGAGCGTAGAGATAGTACTGTCCGGCACTGGCATTAGTGACCTGGAAGCGAACGTAATTGGCGGCCTCGTCTGCCGGCGCAACCTTGTTCGAGCTGGTACCGTCGTAGACGACGTACTTGCCTCCGGAGGCGTTGGCGCTCGACGTTGTCGACCAGCGTGCGCCGACCTGAGCACACTCGGCTTCAAAAGTGAAGGAACTGATTCCTACAACATCGGAATCACAGGCGTCGCCGACACCATCGTTGTCACCGTCAGCCTGGTCGGGGTTGGCCACGTCCGGGCAGTTGTCGGTATTGTCGAGTACGTAACCTACAGGCTGTCCACAGGTGGTCACGAAGTCATTCGGATCACCGAATCCATCGCCATCTGCGTCAGCGTAGTAGGTACGCACCACTCCGGCATTCGGGTCGGTGGGGTCACAGTCGTCCGCATTGCTCACGTAACCATCGGGCGCCTCACAGGCTTCAATGGTATCGTTCGGATCACCCAGCCCGTCACCGTCAGCGTCGGCGTAGTACGTCGTCGTTGATTGGTCGGGGTTGGCAATGAGGGGACAGGTGTCTTCTGCGTCCGGCGTGCCGTCACCATCGGTGTCGACGTTGGGGGCGTAGACGTTCACCGTTACCGTATCCGCTGCCGTGGCGCCGTCGTCATCGGTGACCGTCAGTACGATTGCGTAGCTGCCAGGAGTAGTAAGCTCAACGGAAGCGTTGGCGTCGGTAGAGATAGCACCACCTGCATAGGTCCAGCCGTAGCTTGCGATCTGGCCGTCGCTGTCGGTCGAACCGCTACCGTCCAGTTGAACGGTAAGCGGAGCTTCACCCTGCAAGGGATCCGCTGCCGCAACTGCGGTCGGGGCCACGTTGGCGGGTGCAATGACCGTCAGGGAAACGACGTCGGTATCGGTACCGCCTTTATCGTCCGTCACCGTGAGTACGATCGAGTAGCTGCCGGGGTCGGGGAACTCGGCGTCTACAATCACACCGCTGGCGCTGCCGCCCTCCCAGGCCCAGTCGTAGGATACGATGGTGCCGTCAGGATCGGACGAGAACGAACCGTCCAGCGTGATGGTCAGCGGCGCAAACCCGCTGGTCTGGCTGCCTTTTCCATCGGCGATGGGCAGAACGTTGACGGGCGAGGAGCCACAGTTGGTATCGGTATCCCCCAACCCGGTGGGCAGGGAAGGATCCATATCCACGTGGATCTTGTCCAGTTTCGCATCGGCCTCACGGTAGGCGAAGTCAATGGTATTACGTCCGGCGGTAAGGGTGATCGGGTTACCGTCTACCACATCCCAGAAGTACCGGCCGTAGGTGGGGTATCCGTTCCAGAGGACCCACTCTCCCTGGTTGACACGCACCCAGAATGAGTCGTCGCTCGCATCGTCCGCTTTTACCCGGGCGAAAAGGTGGAATGCTCCGGCCCGCGCATCGTCAAAGATGAAGCGGATGTAATTCTCCGGGAGATCGGCGGGGGCCGTCTTGGATGAGCGCGTACCGTAGTAGGCTACGGACTTACCGGTTGAAGCCTCACTCTCGTCGAGGATTTTCCAGTTGCCTCCTACTTGTGCACACTCCGCCTCCAAAGTGAAAGAGGTTGTACCGACCGGATCTACTGTCTCACAGCTGTCGCCTACGCCGTCCAGATCGCTGTCGACCTGGTCGGGATTGGCTACGTCGGGGCAGTTATCCGTGTTGTTGAGAACGTAGCCATCGGGCTGCGCGCAGGCCAGGAGCGGCTTGTTGATGTCACCAAACCCGTCACCGTCTTCATCCGCGTAGTACGTGATCTTGGCACCGATCGCGTCGTTCAGGGGATCACAGTCGTCGGCGTTGGGAATTCCGTCACCATCCTGGTCGTCGTCGCAGGCATCGGGAGTCCCGTCGCCGTCCGTATCCGTCGTATCGGTGGAAGCCACCGTAGGACAGGCATCGTCGGCGTTGGTTACGTACCCTTCGGGAAGCTCACAGGCTTCGATAGTGTCGTCGGGATCACCCAACTGGTCACCGTCGCGATCGGCGTAGAACGTCGTCAGGGTCTGATCCGGGTTGGACACGGTCGGACAGTTGTCTTCGGCATCGGGAATACCGTCGCCGTCCGTATCGACGCCTACCTCGAACGCCTGTACTGTCAGGACATCGGTTCCCGTACCTCCCAGGTCATCGGTCACCGTAAGCGTAACGAAGTACGTGCCGGCGGCAAAGGTTGCCGAAGCGGACGCACCGGTCGCGTTGCCGGATCCCCAGTCCCAGGCGTACGACACGATCGTGCCGTCCGTATCATAGGAACTGTTGGCGAAGAAGTTGACATCCAGCGGAGCGTTGCCACTTAGCGTATCGGCCGTAGCCACTGCTACCGGCAGGGCGTTGCCGGCTTGCTCCACGGTGATGGTCACCTCGTCGGTATCGCGGGCACCGTCATCGTCGGTAACGGTAAGGGTCACCGTATAGGTACCCGGGTCGGTAAAGGTCACGGTGGGAGCCACACCACTGGCGGAACCGGCTCCCCAGTTCCACCTGTAGCTGGCGATCGTACCGTCACTGTCAGTACTGGCACCTCCGTCAAGGTTTACGGTGAGCGGTGCCGGTCCCTGGGTAACGTCCGCCTGAGCGACAGCTACGGGCGGGGCGTTCTGGGGAGTGGTGTTACCACAGTTGGTAGCGGGGCCACCCACGCCTACGGGTATGTCACCTTCGTAGTCGATGTGGAGGCGGTCGAGTTGGGTACCATCCTCACGGAACGAGAAGTCAACGGTGTTGTATCCTTCTCTGAGCTCGAAGGGGTTGTTGATCAGTTCGTTCCAGTTGTATTGGTTGCCGACGGTGATGCCGACATTCCATTCCTGCCACTTACCGTTGTTAACGCGGAACCAGAACGAGTCATCCGAACTGGAAGGCGCCTTGATACGGGCGAAGATATAGTACCGTCCGGCACGTACGCGGTCCATCACGAAGCGGACGCGGTTGTTGGCGTCATCTTCCGGAGCCGTGCGGCTGCCGTTGCCTTCGGTAACGACGTAGGAACCTCCCGAAGCGGCGGTATCCGCCACGACTTTCCACAGGCTACCCACTTGTGCGCATTCGGCTTCGAGCCAGAAGACGTTGATGCCCGGGGTGGAGGAATCACAAACGTCACCGACACCGTCGTTATCTACGTCCGACTGGTCGGGGTTCGGTATGGTGGGGCAGTTGTCGGTATTGTTCAGTACAAACCCGGAAGGCTGGATACAGGCGGAAACGAATTCGTTGGGATCACCGAAGCCGTCACCATCACGGTCGGCGTAGAAGGTGGGGCCAACGCTGCGCGTGGAATCCAGCGGGTAGCAGTCCTGTCCGTCCAGAACGCCATCGTTGTCGTCGTCGGGATCACAGGCGTCGCCCAGGCCGTCTCCATCGGTATCGGTCAGGTCAAAGGACTTGCGGGTCGGACAGTTATCGAGGGCGTTGTCCACGTAACCTTCCGGCGGCGTACAGGCGAGGATGGTTGCGGCGGGATCGCCGTAGCCGTCACCGTCAAAGTCGGCGTAGTAGGTATTCTGCGACTGGTCCGCATTGGGTACCAGCGGGCAGTTGTCCTCCACGTCGCGGATGCCGTCACCGTCGGTATCGGTTTCGTCCCGGATAGCATTGATGGTAACCACGTCCGTACCCTTACCTCCGTCCTCGTCGGTTACGGTAAGCGTAACGTTATATGTACCGTCGGGGAACGTCACGGACGGGTTCACACCGACTGCGCTTCCGTTGGCCCACTTCCAGTCGTAGCTAATGATGGTACCGTCGGCATCGGTGGATCCGCTACCGTCAAACAGAACGGCCAGCGGGCCGTTGCCGGACTCCGGAGAGGCGGTTGCCACGGCTACGGGCTTTTGGTTAACGACGTCTCCGCAGTTGGTTGCCTGCGGTCCGGTACCGGACGGGAACGTATCCGACTTGCTCAGGTAGAGTTTGTCCAGGTAGGTTCCGTCTTCCCGGTAGCTGATGTCGATTGTGGCCGGCCCTTCCGCGAAGGCGTAGGGGCTTTCCACGAGTTCACGCCACTGGAAATTGCGATCGGGGGCGATGCCCTGGGTCCAGCGTACCCACTCTCCGCCGTTGACCCGGTACCAGAACGAATCGTTGGATCCGTCACTGGCCAGTACGCGAGCGAAGATGTGGTAGGTACCCGGCTGCGCTCCGGCAACGCGGAAGCGAACGTAGTTGGCCGGAATATCTTCCGGGGCTTCGTTGAAGGAGTTACCATTCGGGAATACCGCGTACGCGCCGCGGGATGCATTGGCATCGGACGCTACTGTCCAGTTGGCACCCACTTCCGCACACTCGGCCTCCAGCCAGAAGGTGCTGGTGCCGACTACGGAGGGGTCACAGGTATTACCGATACCGTCGCCGTCGCTGTCCATCTGGTCGGGGTTGTAGACGTCGGGGCAGTTGTCAGTATTGTCGAGAACATAGCCTTCGGGCTGGGAGCAGTCGGTGATGCTCATGTTGGGGTCACCGAAACCGTCGCCGTCAATGTCGGCATAGTATATGGTGAACTCTCCTACCCGCGGGTTCAACGGGTCGCAGTCCTGGTCGTCGGGGAATCCGTCGCCGTCGTCGTCGTCGTCACACAGGTCACCAATCCCGTCGCCGTCGGTATCCGTCAGGTCGGTAGAGGTGATGGTAGGACAGTTGTCCAGGGAGTTCGAAACGTAGCCCGGAGGAGCCTCGCAGTTTTCTACGTAGACGTCGGGATCGCCGAAACCATCATTGTCCTCGTCGGCGTAGAACGTGAGCAGGGACTGCTCCGGGTTCGACACCAGCGGACACACATCGTCTGCATTCAACACGCCGTCACCGTCCGTATCGTCATCCGGGTTGAGTACCTGGAGCGGACGAATGGCCTTACCGGTGGTACCCTTATCGTCGGTCACGGTGAGGGTCACACTGTAGTTGCCTTCTCCGAAGGTGACGGTCGGGGCTACCCCGGAGGTATCGCGGACTCCGCCCCAGCTCCACAGGTAGTTTTCGATCGTACCGTCGCTGTCGGTCGACCCGGATCCGTCAAGGGTGACATCAAGGGGTGCGATACCGTACTTTGGCTGCAGGTCTGCCACGGCCAGGGGAGCCTGGTTCAAGTTGGGTGAACAGTTGAATGCCTCTTCGCCGAAACCGGTGGGGATACGGCTGTCGAGGGTCAGGAACAGTTTATCAAAGCGTGCACCGGCTTCACGGAACGTCACGTCGATACGGACATCACCGTTGGGCAGGGGTATCCCTTCGTCCAGCCAGGAGGCCCATCCCCAGTATCCCTGGGGAAAAGCACGCCACCAGCGGAACCACGGGCCACCGTTGATGCGCACCCAAAACGAGTCGCCATCGGCGGCGGGAGCAAATACGCGCCCGGCGATGGTGTAGTTGCCGGCCTGCACGCCTTCCAGGTAGAAGGTGATTAGGTTGGCCGCCTCGTCCGCCGGGGGGTCGCGACGTGCCTCCTCGTTCGTCACGAGGTAGACTCCGCCCGAGACACTATCCGAGCGGATGCGTGACCAGTTGTCGCCAACTTCCGCACACTCGGCTTCCAGCCAGAAGACGGAACTACCGGCCGCGGATTCGTCACAGGAGTCACCCAGGCCGTCGCCGTCACTGTCCACCTGGTCGGGGTTAAAGACAGTGGGACAGTTATCGAAATTGTTGGAGACGTAATTCTCGGGAGCGAGGGCACACGTCTTGAAGCTGTTGTTGGGGTCGCCGAAGCCGTCGCCGTCAAAATCCGCGAAGTACTCGGTGGCCAGACCGATGCGGGAGTTGAAGGGCTGACAGTCGTCGATGTCGGGCACCCCGTCGTTGTCGTCGTCCGGATCACAGGCGTCACCCAGACCGTCGCCATCGGCGTCGGCCAGGCTGCTTGAGTTGACCGTGGGGCAGTTATCCGCCGCGTTGGTCACGTAGCCGGGAGGCACCACGCAGGAGTACAGGGGAGCGTTGGGATCACCGTAGCCGTCGCGGTCGATGTCCGCGAAGTAGAGCTGGGGCGTGGTTATGGAAACGGTCAGTCGCGACGCGTCGTAACCGCAACCGTTTCGACCGCCAACGGTGTAGATATAGTCACCCGCATCGAAGGTGGCGGGGTCGAACTGATCCGAAACCACCGTTCCGTTGTAGGTCCACGTTCCCCCAGCCTGCGGAGATCCGCCAAAGGCTGAGAGCCGGTTGTACAGGCTGAAGCTTTCTCCACTGCCGCAAACGGTGATGGATCCATCCACTCCCGCGCTGGGGGCGGAGAAGTCCTGCTTGATCTGGACGGTACGGCTTACCACACATCCGTTACCGCTGCTGGCCTCCACCCGGTAAGTACCGGCCTTCGTTACGGTCAGTGAAGTGGTGGTGCCGACATCGACATTCGAGGCATTGTACCACCGGTAGGTAGCCTTGGTATCGGTGGAAAGGGCCGAAAGCTCAATCTCCTCAACCGAGCAGGTTAGGGAGGTGAACGGCACGTTCACCGTAAGGGAAGCGGCGGTAGGCCGTGCTCCCACCTCCACGGTGCTCTCTACCGGGCAGTTGTTGGCGCTGCTGCGGAGGGTATAGGTGCCCGCTACGCTTACTACGGGGTTTTGCTCGGTCGAAGTAAAGTTGTTGGGGCCCGTCCAGCGGTAGCCGCCTTCGGATACCATACCGCTCAGGCGAACGGTTCCGGTGTTACAGTTGAGGGCTTTTTCGACACCGCCGACGTTCGCATCGACCGTACAGGTGATGGTCGTGGACCGTACGGAAATCGTGAAGGTCGAGCTGGCGGTCAGCAGGTTGTAGTCCGTACCCGTCACCCTGACGCGCAGGGTTTGGTTGGCCTGAGGTACGCCAGGCACCAGGGTAAAGATACCCGTGGTGCTGTCCAGGCGTACCCAGTTGGGCAGCGGCTGGCCGCTCTCCAGGGTGGCTTGGTAGGTCAGGCGATTACCCGAGTAGCCCTTGTCGAAGAAGGGAGAGACGTCGTGCGTTTTTGTCTCCAGTACGTCGAGGCTTACGTTAGCTATCGCAGTCGCCGAGGGCTTGTTCTCTGGGCGTACGTTGATCAGCATCAACACGTTATCCTGGAAGTCGCAGTTACCCGCGCTGATCGAACAACCGTACAGAATGTTGTCCTGCAGCACGATGTAGCGGTTCGGAACCACGTTACCGTCCCGGTCGATAACCTTATACATACGGACACCGAGTTGCTGGTCAGCGTTCTCGCCCTTGAAGTCTCCTCCCTGCGAACTGTACCCGGTCACCTCCAAGTAGAAACGTTTGTCGATGGTCGGGGTACGGACACCGGTCAGGCGGGGTAGGTCATTTCGGTTCCAGGGCAGTACCGACTGAAACCACGACGGAGCGTGGTCCATACTTAATCGCGGTGTGGTACCACCTTCGACGAAGACCAGCGACTTGTTTGCTCCCCGGGAGTGGAAAGCAGCCAATTGAAGCATGACGACGTCCTCGGTAGGATCCGCCTGCACGAACCAGTCGGAGAGAATCATATCACCCTCCAAGCCGGATTCGATCTGCTCATCGGTAGGCACGTAAGAGTCGGGCTTGGTAATAATCTTGCCGTTTGCATCACGCCCCATCTCGGTCTTGAAGCCGAACGACTCAATAATTTCCTGGGCGCTAGGCTCATTACTACCCTCTGCTCCAGGCATATAAATACCGGTCAACGTGGCACCGGTGCTCAAGGCGTTGTCGGCGTTGGAAACAATGACCAGCTTTTCGGTAAGCAACTCCCGGTACACCTCATCTCTGTTGATGAAGCGTAATACAACGTCAAGGTGCCCACCGGCAGCAATTACGATACCATCCTGAGGGACGATAGTATCGGCAACGATGTACCGGCTAGTGTCGGTAGTGGTTAGCTCCGTGATAATCAGTGGGCTGCTTCCATCGTTGTGAATACGCATGGTATGCTCCGTCCGCGGAACGACCAGGGTTCCCTGGAAATTCGTATTGCGTTTCAGCCGGTTGAAGGTAAACCAGTCGTCGGCCGGAATACCAATATCAGTACCCTGCACCGCAGTCATGTTTTCGAGCCGGATTAAAGCTCCGGTACTCTGAATGAGGGTGAAAGACTCATTGATCCGGGCCTCGTTACCGCGGCCATCCGTGACGGTGGCAAGCAACTGATTTGGCTGTGCCGTTTTTCCAGCGGGAATACTCACTTCAAAGGGAGCCGTATACAGCACCGGTGCCCCCCCGTTCAGCGTGTAGTAGATGTCGCTCAACCCACCGCTGCCGGACCGGTCCGCTGCATTAAGGGTCACTGTAACACGTCCGTAGTAGTCACCGGCTTTGTTCTGGTTACCGACGATATCGGCCTCCAGAAGAGGCTGGAATCCGGTACTGTCGACCGGAATTACGTCCAGGTACATGATTTTGCTGTTCCCGTCAATGGGCGCACCGAAGTCATCGATCGTAAGCTTACCATCGTTGACCCTGACGGTGTCAATTCCCACCCGGAAAGTGCTGGCGCTGGACGGTACGAAATCTTCGATCACGCTTACTCCTTCTGCCCGCAGAGTATGCTGGCTGGTGAAGTTAGACGGGTCGCCGGCGGCAAGTTCCACGCGGTACAGTCCATTGGGCAGGGCGATCTCCCAGTCGTGGGGAGCGCCGCGACCGGGGATGTCGAGCTGGTTGAATGAACGCAGCAGCTTATCCTGGTCGGAGCTGGTCGGGGTGATGCCCCGCTCGATACCGCGGGCGGCCTCGGTATTGTCGGCGGGCGTCTTGTCCACCGGGTTGATCCAGCCGTAGGTAAGCCCGTTAGCGCGTTTTCCGTAGGGCGCGCCGATATCGGCTACGTAGCCCGCTGGGGGATCGAAGGTATCGTCCTGGAAGTTGATCCGGACGGTACCCGCCACGTCCCGGTTGCGGACGGTGGCGCGTACCTCGAGCGTGGCCGTAATGTATCCGTTAGCCTTGGCGGTAACGGTACCTGAGTATACGCCGAAGTCAAGCTGGGAAGCATCAACCACCACGTCGATGGTTTCGCCAAATACGTAGCTGGCGGGCAGGATAATCCAAGGCTGATTCGCTTCCAGGGTCACTGCATTGTCCGCGATGGGCGTATTGGAGGTCAGGTCCACCGGGTAGCGGGTGGAAAGGCTGCCGGTGACGGCATTCACCTGTACCTGTGCCGGTTCGAAGGCCAGTGCAGGCTCGGGAGCAACGTAAGGCTGTGCGTTGGTGATCAGGAACAGGTAGTCCTGGTAGTCGCCGTTCGCGGCGTCCTCAAAACCTACCAGGTAGCTGTTCTGTACCGGATTGCCCTGACGGTCCCGGACGGGGTACACGCGAGCGCGGTGGGTGAGCCCGTCCGCGGGGTCGTTCTTGGAGTCTTCGGTGTAGTTGTACCGGTTAAAGGAATTCGAATATACGTATAGACCGAAGGCACCGCGGGGGGTGAAGGTCGTCGTGCGGTCACCACTCTCCCGGGGCGGGTACAGCATTTGACTCTCGGACTCGCCGTCCTTCAGGATTCCTACCTGGTTGTGTACGGTCAGTCCGTTGCCGTCTACCTGGTACCAACCGAAAGGCAGACGCTCCTGGGGAGAGTACCGCGCTACGGCGGTAATGGTTACCCCTCCGGGGCCGGCGGACTGGAACAGGGGTTCCAGTACTTCCTCTCCGTAGGGTCCGATGTCCGTGGGGCCGGCTACCGTATTCCAGCCTACGTTGATATCGAAGCCTAGCGTCTTGACCACGTCCTGCAGCGGAGGCTCGTTGCCACCGCCGTATCCGCGCACCTTGAGGCCGTAAAGACCTACGGTGTAGTCGCCCTGATCGGTGTTGGTGCCGAAGGTCATCGTCACGGGCTGGTATCCGAGGTTGCCGGCGTTATTGGGCGGATCAAACGTGATCCGGTATTGTTGCGAGGACGCAGGTGCAAGGCTGATCTGCCGGGGGCCGACGAACGAGAAATTGCCGGCCAGGGCACCGGACAGTGTTACGTCCGTAATCGTCAGCGTGGCGTTACCCGTATTCGTAATGGTAAGTACGTCTACGTCCGACTGCGGCCCATCCGTTTTCTCCATAGCCTCGAATAGCAGTTCGGGAGGAGTCGCGGTGATCTGGGGAGCAAGTACCAGGTCGGCGGGTTCGACGTTGCGTACCAACACCACCAGGTCCTGGTAGTCGAAGCCGTTGAAGTGCTCCTCGAAGGCTACTATATAGGTATTATCCTCGCCGGGTACCTCAAATACGCGTACGTGGTGCGGGATGGCATTCTCAAATTGGTTGAGCACGTCCTCCGAATAAAGATAGCGGTCGTCGAAGTAGGGCCAGCGGCTGTAGAAGCCGAATACCTTTTCGCCCGGATTGAACTGCAGGACACCGTTGATGTCCGGGTCGAGCGTTTGCCCGTTCCCCTTCTTGGTGTTGCGGATCGTGAAGAGTTCCGAGGCCGAGGCGACAACGCCGCTCTCGTACCAGCCGAAGCCCGTGATGGGGTCGTCAGCCTCGGGACCAAAGACGCCCAGCACCTCGATATCGATGGGCGAATCAACCGCCTTCTGAAAGTACTGGATGGCGACCTCCTCTCCGATTAGCTTATTGTAGTCGGTGCTACCGCCCGCCAACTCGATCGGGTTGGTTGTCGGATCAGTGTCACCCACGTTGATCGGGTAGCCGTACGCATCGACGATCTCCTGCAGCGAGGGCTCGTTGGAACCGCCCGTCCCCTTCTTTCCGAGGCCGTTCAGCGGGATTTCCGCGGAAACCACCGCGTTCTCACCCGAGATTTCCAGCGTAGCCGACTTGTTACCGGGGCTGGTAGGGTTAAACAGCAGCGAGAAGGTGAACGAACGGTTGGCGTCGAGCACCTCCTTCGGTACGGTAGAGAGGTTGATGGAGAACTGGTTCGCATCGGGGCCCGTAAGCCGTACGGAAGGCTTGATCAGCGCTGCGTTTCCGGTGTTGAACACCGAAATCGGGATACTCTTTCCGGCCACGCCGTCAGCCACATCGTCGGTCACCACCGCCAGAGGATCAACCGTAATGTTGGGCTGCGGACGGGAGTTCTCGCTGGGCTTCACCAGCACGATAGAGGAGGTACCATAGTCGGAGACGTACAGGTTACCCGTCAATTCGTCTTCGATGATGTCGAGCGGATCCTGAAACTGCGTCAGACCGGGAATGCCGATCTTACTCGTCAAGATATCGCCGTTGGGACCGTTGGGTACCAGCGCGATGATGTCGCTGCCCCCGCTGTAGCGGCAGACCAGGATCACGCCCTGCATCTTGCCGCCCTGGGCACCGTTGCGGTACACGGTGACGCCGTTGGGCGATTTATTGTAGTCGAAGTTGTAGGCAAGCCCCCGGTAGTTGGGGTCGGGGACCACGTAATTCGGGTAACCGTCGACGTCGACGGGGCCGCGGTTGAGGACGAATTCGCCCCGGGTCGGGTTCGGGTGGCCGAAAAACGGCAGCGGTTCCTCGTTGGGGTTGATCCGGAAGAGAAAGTCACGCTGGGTGTTGTTGGCGAACGTAGCCGGAACGATCGGAAATTTCGGATCGCTGTGGTCGTAGTAGGTGCCGTTGGGGCGACGAGTTCCGTCGACCGACGCGGGGGTATTGCTGCCGCCGGCCGTACCGTTAGTGGGCACGTAAAGCTGTCCGTTGGGGTGCCAAGCCAAGTCATACGCGTTTCGGACGCCCGTGGCGAAGAGCGTGAGGGGGGCGTTGACGTAGTACGGGTTGTACGTACCGTCGTTTGGCAGGGCTTCACCGTTCTCGATGAAGGTGCCCTGTCCCGAGCCCAGGGTGGGCGAGTTGACGTCCACGTTATTGATGGCATCCTGGTCCATCGTGGTCTTGGCATTCAGCGGCCACTTGTTTGGCGGCAGGAGGTCTAGGTCGAGGCGAAGGGTAGCACCGCTGAGCAGCCGCTCCTCGCGGTTACCCCAGTACTTGTCGGGTGCGCCGCCGGCACTGTTGGAGCCCACGTTGAAGTAGAGAACGACCGGTTCGTTCTCGTTGAAAGCGATACCGTTCGTGAGGTGGTCACGCCGCGACCGGGGGAGGTTAGTTACTACCAACCGCTCGGTGCCCAGGTCGGGACCGCTGAGTTCGCTGATCTTGCCGTCCCATGCTTTACCGCCACTAAGCACCCCTTCGGAGTGACTGATGAAGACGCGCACGGGATCGCCGGCGTTGATGTTGGGCGGAATGGCCATGCCGATGGCGGCACGGGGGCCGTACTTATCTTCCAGGGTGGTGATCACCTGCCGATCCACGAGCGTACCGTCCGACTCGATCCGCCAACGGTCGACGGTTCCGGACAGGCGCAATCCGTACAGGTTGCGGTCAGGGCCCACCACCAGGGAGGAGTACTTATTGCCGGTGACCACGTTGCCTACTTTGGTAAAGGAGACGCCGTCCAGCGCGGTAGCGCCGGCACCGCCGCCCGCGGCGGTGGTGAATGTTGCGGTATACGGTTCGAAAGCTACGCCGGTGAGGTCGCGTACACCGTCGATCTCAAAGCGGTAGGTCGTATTGGGTTCCAGGCTCGTAGCCGGAGTTACGTTGATGCCGTCGCCGCCGCCCGTACCGTTGGCGGTAGAGGTCACGTAGCGGTTAAAGGTCACGTTGAAGAGGCGGACCGTCTCGTTATTGATCGTACTGTTATCCACCCCGTAGATTCCGTCCTGCTCGTTCGGCACGTACAGGTTGTTGGCGGAGATCGAGGTGGTCAGCGTGACTCCGGTAGCCCCGTCGGAGGGGACGCTGCTAATGACCCGGGGAGTGGTGCTGGCCGGAAGGACCTCCAGCCACACCAGCATCTCGGCACTCTGGTATCCGTCAGCCATCGCGATGAGCGTGGTGCTGTAGGTACCCTCGGGCAGGTTGGGCTTGGTATAGAGGAAAAGCTCGCCCGGCTTGACGTCGGAAGGGGCGGGCAGCACCAGCCAGTCGCTGGAGGCGGGATCGTCGGACAAGGTAATGTTCGGGGTCTTGCTGTCGTTGACCAGGAGGCGAACGTCAATGGCCTCGGGCGCGTCTCCGGCGTACTGCTGTAGTTCTACGTTGTCGGGCGACAGGATCAGCGACGGGGTGAAGGCCGGAACATCGATGCCAAAGTTGTCAAACGAGAAAACCACCGACTCCCCGCGGGGGGCCAGGCGGTGAGTAGCGAAAATGCCGCCGAAGCTCAGGTTAGGCGTATCGCCGTTGGCGTCGTGGTCGAGGCCGATCCCGAAGCTCTTGGGCAGCGGGAGAGAATTCTGGGTACTGGTACCGACCTGCAGTTCCCTGGCCCCGTCGACGGAATAGTATCCGCTTACGGTACCGAAGACCGGATCGACCCGCAGCCGCAGGCTGATGGTGCCGGCGCTGCTCTCGAAAGCGCTCGACCGAATGGTATTGATGACCACTTTGGAAGGATCGGTAGCGTTAGTACGCTCGACGAGCAACTGGACGGCCTGCACCCGTTCGGAAACCTTGACGAGGGACAGTTCGACGTAGTTGTTTTCGTCGAGACCGTACCATACCCCACCCTGCTGGTTGCCGGAAGTGGGGCTGGAACTGAAATCGGGCTGAGCGAGGTCGACGGAGAGGTCGAATACGCTACCGGGTGCCTGAAAGCCTACGCCCAGGGCGTTGACCTGCGTGTTGTTGTCGCTACTGGCGGGTGGCTGCTCGTACCGGATGCCGCGGGTGGTGGTGATATTCAGCCGGCCGTTGGTGAGGTTGAGGAGCTGCGGCTCGTAACCGGGTACCGAAGGAAAGGCGGAGATTACGGGAAACTGGGTTATCGAAGGCGCGTCGACCATCGTGAATCCAGTTCCGGCATCGTTGACATCTTTCAGTCCCCCGTCATTACCTCCGAAGCCGAGTGAGAAAGGAAGCGATACTTCCACCTCATCACAGGGCAGGGTACTAATCGGAGAACAGTCAACCAAGGCAGCAGCAGACGGCTCCGTGGTTCCCGGCTTATTCGTGGGGGCACCGGTAGCGGAAACCCACAAAGAGAAAAACAGGGAGAAAGTGGTGAAGGCGATCCGTAAAGTGTTGTTCATCAGTGTCAGTTTATCGGCACCGTTCAGCCGGGACAGCGTGGCTGGAACGGTTTTCGCGGGCGGTGCCCACGGGTTACCGAAAAGTGTGTTGTTCAAAAACTCATTCAAAACCGGTCGTCCGTGTCAATAAACGATTCGGCACTTCTGGGGTGAGCTGCACCGGCCGAAACCATGCAACTCTAAAAATAAGAGGTACGTAATAAGGCGATCAAAGGGTTTCGCCCGTTATGTCGGGGGTGCGGGTAACTCAATAATTGAGCCGTTACACGTTGGTTACTAAGCGCCGACAAAGGTAACTTCTGACAGTTACCAGCCAACAGTTTGTGTGATCATCGTGCACAGCGGCCGACAAATGCATTCATTTGCCGCCCTGGGTTTGAGGTGGAAGCTGGGTGGCCCAAAAGAGCCAACTAAGGAAGGACGGTATGAGAGAACCGTCAGATTTGGGTGGTCATGTACTAGCTAAATGAGCTCAGCGAGGCCAAAGTTACTGTCTGAGCGGAATTTTTTTGGAACTTTAACGCGAGCTAATTTGGTGCTCACTTAATTGTGGATTTCAAACTCACCTGAGGTGGGCTATGTGCTTTTATTCACTACTGGACCGGATTTCACCCTGCACCTGCCCCCGGGCCGCCGCCGTCGCCCGCGTTTTTTCGTTCCCGCCGCGCTTCCGGTTGCAGTTTCCTTCGCAGCCCCTTACTTTTGCAACTTATTAGTTTCGCCCGTAGGTCTCTCCACGTACTGGCGGGTCGATCATGGAACCGGAATTTAGAATTCCACGTGCTAGTAGCCACCTCTATGATGCCACTCACCAGCTATCGTCCACCCATGATCTTTCACCCATTACCAATTTTACCGAACCGTTCATACAAGAGTTCCGGGCTTTCGCGTTGTACCCGGGAGCAAGGTTCATTTTATGTGTAACTCCTTGCCGTCCATCGCACTTAACTAACTTTGTCGGTAACTGCACACATTCCGCACCAGAGCTTGCCCCACCGGCCGTATACGGCTGGGCAGCCGCCCACCATTCACCTTACCCAAAACGATTATCCCCCCGTCCGAACGCGCAAATCAGCGCCTGCGGACGGTACATAACCCCACCGCTGGAGCCCATCCAGCACGGAGCAACAATGCAAGTTTGCCCCAACATAACGATATAACCTGCTGTGTGTTGCTCCGACGCATAGACGCCGAAGGCGTGCGAAACCGCCTATCTTTAACTTCCCGACCGACCGTATGATGCGCCTATCCCTTTTCAGGTACCTTGTTTTTTTCTGTCTCCTGACGGCTGCTTCCGGATGTGTTTCCTACCAGGAGCTGGTCAACTTTCGGGACGTCCCCGACCAGTCCGGTGCCACCGAAGAAATTGAAAACGCCCTCGACCTGCGCATTCAGCCGAAAGACCTGCTGCGCGTCGATGTCGGCAGCGTGGACCCGGAGGCGGCCCTTCCTTTCAACCAGGGTGCCGAAGGCGGCAATACTTCCCAGGCCAGCCCACAGAACATCCAGCTTTTCCAGGGGTACCTGGTCGACGACGACGGCTACATCGATATTCCCCTTCTGGGCCGGGTCGAAGCCGCCGGGCAAACACTGGAGTCTCTTCAGTTCCTGATCCGGGGCAAGCTGAAGACCTACCTCAAAAACCCGGTCGTGAACGTCCGGTACCTGAACTTCAAGGTGACCATCCTCGGTGAGGTCAACGTACCCGGAGTGGTCTACCTTTCCAACTCCCGCGTCACCCTCCTGGAGGCGTTGGGCATGGCCGGCGACCTGACCGACTACGCCAACCGGGCGTCGGTGCTTATTATCCGGGAGCAGGACGGCGTGCGCACCAAAGAGCGCATTAACCTGCAAACCGACGAAATTTTCAACTCCGAATACTACTATCTCCGGCAGAATGACGCTATATACGTCGAGCCCATCAAGGCGAGAACGGCCACGGTTTCCGATCCGGCCCAGCGCCTGCTCTCGTACCTGGCGCCAATACTCTCCGTTGTGACCCTGGGGATCACCCTGGCTACCCGCGGCAACTAGCCCTGAATCCCCCCCTACCAGCACGTTATGAAGAACATTCCAGAAGAATTCGCTCCCCAGCCCTGGCAGACCGGAGGCACTGAGCGCGACGACTTTGCTCCGGCCATTCAGCTGGACTACGGTGCGCTTATGGGGCGTCTGGCGCGAAACTGGTACTGGTTCGTCCTGGCCATCGCTGCGTGCATCGGCGCGGCGTGGCTGCACCTGCGCTATGCGACTCCCGTGTACCAGGCCCGTACCACCATGCTCATCCAGGAGCAATCCGGCGGGCAGGGGGGGCTGTCAAAGCAGGTCATTGCTTCCGAACTCGGTTTCGAGAACACATACGTCATCGACAACGAGATATACATGCTGCGGTCCCACTACCTAATGGAGCGGGTAGTCAACCTGCTGGGCCTGGACATCAGCTACATCCACCTCGGTTCCGTCCGGGACATAGAGATTTACCAGCCCAAGAACTTTGGCCTCGTCCTGCTGGACACGGCGGCTACCGTCGTAGCCGGGGGGTCGGATGAATCGATCCAATACGGCAGCGTAATGGTGCGCTTCGACAACGCCAACACCTTCTCGCTGATCCGTTACGGCGGCGATACGACCAGCGTGGCCTACGGAGAGCCGTTCCAGATTGGCAACCGGAATTTTGCCATGGCCGTCGACCCCAACGACGTGCCGTACGACGACCAGGCGATTTACCAGGTCAACGTGATGAACCCCTTCAACGTAGCCAGTGGCTACCAGGGATCGCTGGGTGTATCGCAGGTGGGAAAGTCCGGCGTAGTGGGCATGACCCTTATGGATCCCGTGCCTCAGAAGGCAAAAGACATCCTAAATGCCCTGGTCACGGTATACGAGCAGCAGATCGTGGAGGAGCAAAGCGAAACCGGCGGGAAGACGCTGGCCTTCCTCGAGGAACGCCTTGACTACGTGACCGACGAACTGTACGAGGTCGAATCCGACGTAGCCAACTTCAAGCGAAGCGCTAACCTGACCGTCGACCTGCAGTCGCAGGGAGCCGACTACCTGGCCCAGATGAACACGGCCGACGCCCAGCTGGCGGAACTCCAGATACGGCGCGACCTGATCCAGGACATCAGCAACACCCTGGAGCAAACAGGTGATGGCTACGAGATGCTGCCGGTTTCGTCGGAGATCATCTCCGGCGTACTCGCCCAGCTCATCACCGAGTACAACACACTGATTTTCGAGCGCGAGCAGCGGCTCGAGTCCGTCACTCCGGACCACCCCATGATGGCTACCTACAACGAGCAGCTGGAGGACCTGAAGCGCAATATTGACCGGAGCGTCCGCTCGCTCCTGCGGGAAACCAACGAGCGGGTGGCCAAGATCGAGGAACGCATCCGCCCCCTGCAGGCCCAGATGAACCGGATGCCCGCCAACGAGCAACGTATGCTGCAGATCATGCGCCAGCAGACGATAAAGCAGAACCTGTTCATGTTCCTGCTGGAAAAGCGTGAGGAAGCCGCCCTGACCATTGCCGCCCAGGTCCCCAACACGCGCATTATCGACCGGGCCAGCAGTAGTTCGGTGCCTATTTCTCCCAACCGGCCCGCCATCTACCTGCTGGCTATCGGCATGGGCCTGTTCGTGCCCGGCAGCGTCATCTTCCTGCGCGAACTGCTTGGCACACGGATCGGCACCGAGAAGGAGATCATGAAATTCATGCCCTACCCGGTGGTCGGCCGTATCATCAAAACCTCCGATCACCACCAGGTGATCGTAACCAAGACGAACCGCAACGGCGCGGCGGAAGCCTTCCGGCTGCTGCGGACCAACCTGGGCTTCCTGTTGTCGAACGATCAGCAGTCGTCGGTGATCATGGTCACTTCCAGTGTAAGTGGTGAGGGCAAGAGTTTTATTGCTACCAACCTGTCGGCGGCCCTGGCGCTATCCAAAAAGCGGGTCGTAGTCGTCGGCCTCGATATGCGCAAGCCTAAACTCGCCGAAATGGTGACCGATGAAAAGCTGGATCACAAGGCTACCGGTCTATCCAATTACCTGATCGGCAAGTCGACCTACGAAGAAATCTTGCGGCCTACCGCCCAGGAGGGACTGTCCCTGATCACCAGCGGCCCCCTGCCCCCCAATCCGGCAGAGCTGCTGATGGAGGACCGCATGGCCACTCTGATAGAGAACCTGCGGCGGGACTTCGACGTGGTCATCCTGGATGCCCCCCCGGTGGGTGTGGTGACCGACGGCCTGTTGATGAAAGAATTTGTGAACATCACCCTGTTCATCACCCGCATTGGCGTTACGCCGAAGAAGAGCATCGGTTACATTAACGAGATGATTGAGGCCGGCAAGCTGCCGCGCGTCAACCTCGTCATTAACGGTATCAACCCCAAAGCCTCCTACGGGTACGGGTACGGCTACTACGAATAAGCGTATTGCGCACCTTCGAAAAATTTGCGGCCCGCGCGCCGAATCTTCTGAAATGGGGGAAGCTGATCAGCGTAACCGGAGGTGCTCAGGCACTGATCCAGGGCGCCGGCTTCGTCAGTGGCATCTTCATCATCCGTATGTTGACTACGGAGCAGTATGCCTACTACACCCTGGCCAATGCGATGCTCGGCACGATGACGATCCTCGCGGATGGGGGAATCTCCGCCGGCGTGCTGTCGGAGGGGGGCAAACAGTGGAAGGACCGGGAGGAGCTGGGTAAGATCCTGGCAACGGCGATGCATATGCGCCGGCAGTTTGCCATCGGTAGCCTGCTGGTATCCGTGCCGATCCTGTATTACCTACTACAGGAACAGGGCAGTGTATGGTGGCATTCCATCCTCCTGATCCTGTGCCTCACCCCGGTGTTCTGGGCGCAGCTGTCGGGCTCGCTGTTGCAGATCGTCCCCCGTCTGCACCAGAATATCAACGCCCTGCTGAAGATCAACGTACAGATCAATGCGGTCCGCCTTTTGGCTACCCTGCCGACATTGTTCTTTTTCCCCTTCGCGGGGGTGGCGATTCTGGCAACGGGTGCCGGGCAGGTCCGCGGCAACCTCCGGTTCCGGGAACTGTCGCTCAAGAAGGCGAACTGGAAGGCGGATGTCAGCCCGTTCTACCGCAAGCGACTTATGCAAAGCGTCCGACGCCTGCTCCCCGGCAGCATTTACTACTGCATTTCCGGGCAGATCACCGTGTGGCTGATCGCTTTCTTCAGCGATACGGAAAGTATGGCCCAGATCGGTGCGCTGAGCCGGCTGATGGTGCTGCTCACCCTGGTACGCATGCTCGTCGACCTGCTGGTCACGCCCCGCTATGCCCGCCTGTCCGACGACACCCGAACCGTCGTTGTACGGTTCTTTCAGGTTATCGCCCTGCTGCTGGGGATTTCCTCGTTGATCGTGTTGGGCGTCTATCTTTTCCCGGATGTTTTCCTCTGGATCCTGGGCAAGAAATACAACAACCTGGAGTACGAGGTGGTACTCATGACCATCAGCAGCTGCCTGTCGCTCATGAGCGGGTCGCTGCACGCCCTTACGATCTCGCGGGGCCTGATCCCCAACCCCTACGTCATGATCGCCTTCACCATCCTCAGTCAGGTGTTCGTATTATACTTCCTGGTAGATTACACTACCCTGTCCGGGGTAATTCTTTTCTCTATTTATTCGGCCCTGCTCACCCTTAGTTACCGTATAGCCGACTTTTTGTACCGCACGCTAATCCGTAAGGAATCGGTAAAGGCAGGCGCCAGCTCACCCAATTGACACTACTGTGCAGTTGCGCACAGCCGGCAAATTTATTTGATTCACAACATGAGAATCCTTACTACCCTCGCCGAACGCGAGTATTTTTTAGGCCTTTCCGCCCTGCTCAATTCGGCGGTGCATTTCGGCACCTACGTCGATAAGGTGATCGTAGGGTACCGCGAAGGCTTGCCAGGCTGGCTACCCGCCCTCACCCCTTCCAAATTCGGAAAGACCTTCCACACCCCTTCCGGCCTTGAAGTCGAATTCGTAGAGTTGGACGGCAGCCTGCACATGGTCCACGAAAAGCCGAAGTGGTTCCTCCACGTCACCGAGGTGCTGGCACCGGACGCTACGGAGTATTTCTTTTTTGACTCCGACATCATCATCAACATGAGGATGAGTTTCTACGGCGAGTGGGTGCAGGAGGGCGTGGCCATCTGCGGCGACATCAACTACCCCTTCAGCCGCCACCACCCGATCCGGCAGAAATGGGCCGCGCTGGCCAGGGCCGCCGGCCGGCCGGTGGTGAACGAGCTCGACGAATATTACAACAGCGGCTTCCTGGGCTGGACGCAGGAAACCAAAGGATTTATTCAGGACTGGAACGACGCCTTCGCCATACTAGCCCCCCACAGCGGCAGCATGAACGAATTCCGGGTAAACGACCGGACGGCGGTCGTGCTCAGCACTAACCAGGACTCCCTCAACCTGGCGGCCATGATCACGGAACACCCGATCTCCCTGATCGGCCCCGAAGCGATGGGCTTCGAGTACGGTATGCGCCTCATGCACCACCCCATCGGCTCGAAGCCCTGGTCGCGAAAGTTCGTCAGTGAATTCTTCCGGGGCCGCCCGCCACGGGAGGCGGACCTGATCTTCTGGGATTACGTAAACGGCTCGGAGTTACAGCCCATGACCAGCGGAAAGGCGAAAAATATGCACCGGCTCTGCCGCGGACTGCGCTTTGGCAGTCGGTTTTACAAGGCCATCAAGTAACTGTGAGCAGTCGTTTTCTCTTTCTGTGCGGCTCACTGGTGGTCGGTAAGGATGGTGTAGGAGACTACACCCGCCGGCTGGTGGCCGAGCTGGCCCCCTACGGCGTCACGGCCAGCATCGTGGCCTGCTTCGATAAGGAGGTAGGCACCCCTACCCGTGAATCCCAGTCAGAACAGGGCGTGGAAGTGCCGGTGCTCCGGATTCCCTACGGTTCGGATGCGGAAGCGCGTGAGGCGTTGCTGCAGGAGACAATTAACTCCTTTGCCCCGGATGTAGTGAGCCTGCAATACGTCCCCTACTCGTTCAGCCCCGTAGGTATTCCGTACCGCTTCGCCCGTCAGCTCGGCGGCTTGCGGTTCCCGGGGCGGTGGCACATCATGTTTCACGAACTGTGGATCGCCCACCGTGGCTGGCGGCAGCCGAAACAGTGGGCCGTAGCCAGCCTGCAGGCACTGACCGTCGGGTTGCTGGCCCGCCAGCTGCAACCGGCCATCGTGCATACCCACGTACCCCTCTACCGGCAGCGCCTGTCGCGGCTATCCGTCAGCGCCCGCCCCCTGCCGCTCTTTGCCAACATCGCCTCCGTAAAGGGAGCGGTCCGCGAGCCGGCTCCACCCCGTGGGCCCTTCGTACTGGGGTACTTCAGTCAGCTCAAGGTTGAGCGAACCCTGCATTTCATCAACGACCTTACCGGCTGGCTCCGCGCGGACGGCGGCCGGGAACTGGAGATTCATCTCCTCGGGGGCGGGGCTACGCGCATCGCCGAAGCCCGGGCCATTTTAAAATCTTCCTTTCCCGAAGTAGCGGTCACCGCTCCGGGCTTTTTACCGGCCGGGGAACTCAGTCTGGCGCTAGCTGGTCTCGACCTGGGCATCACGCCGGTTGACTACCATTTGCTCGGGAAGAGCGGTACGGTGGCGGCCTTCCTGTGCCACGGCGTACCGGTGGCGGCTCCCTACGTAACAGAGCCCGGAGAGGGCTTCTTCGTCCCCAAACTAAGCCGGGCAACTTTCTCATCCTTTACTCCCCACGCCCTGGCGGCCGCGCAGCAGGCGGTGACCGACCTTGACACAACGGTGATCTCTGCCGCAGGCGTGGCCCGTACTTTTATGGCCGACCTGGGGATACGAGCGGGTGTGTCCGCCCCGGCAACTCATCGGTCCTCCGGCGGCCTCTCCAGCTGACCGCCGGCCAAGCGATTCATTTATGATCATTGTTTCCCACCCCACGGGCAATTCCAATGTCCGGGCCGTTCTTGACGGACTGCACGACCGCGATATGCTGTTGCGGTTTCATACCTCCATCGCTACCTTCCCCGGCAACCTTTGGGACAAGATCGGCCAGCTTCCCCCGCTGTCGGAATTCGATCGCCGCCGGTTTCGGCCCCACCTCAAGCCCTTCACCCGGCAGCACCCCTGGCTGGAACTGGGCCGCCTCGCCGCCGGCCGCGCCGGACTCGATACCTTCACCGCCCACGAGACGGGGGCCTTCAGCGTCGACCGCATCTACCACGCCCTGGACCGCTACGTAGCCTCTGACATCCGCGAGGCCCGGCAGGCCACGGCGGTCTATGCTTACGAAGACGGCGCCCTCGAATCCTTCCGGGCTGCCAAGGAGCGGGGCCTGACCTGCGTATACGACCTGCCCATCGCCTACTGGGAGACCCTCCGCCGCCTGCTGCGCGAAGAGGCCGAGCGCCGGCCGAAGTGGGCGGCTACCCTCGGCGGAGGCATCAAGGACAGCGAGCAAAAGCTGGAACGCAAAACCGCGGAACTCGAACTGGCCGATATCGTCGTCGGCCCCGGCTCCTTCGTCATGGACTCCCTGCCGGACTGGGCCGCCGGTAAGCAGCGTATCGTGTCCCCGTTCGGCTCCCCCGTGACCGGCACCGCACCCGCGCGCGCCGCCGCCCCCACGGGCGACCGCAAATTGCGCGTACTCTTCGTCGGCTCGATGGGACAGCGCAAGGGACTCGGTGACCTCTTCGAGGCCATGCGGCTGCTTGCCACCCCCCGGGTGGAACTCGTGGTCCTCGGCAGCCTGCTGGCACCTATGGAGTTCTACCGCAACGAATATCCGGACTTCACCTACGAGGCCACCCGTCCGCACGCCGCCGTGCTGGAGCTGATGGCGAGCTGTGACGTCTTCTGCCTGCCCTCCATCGTGGAGGGGCGGGCGCTGGTCATGCAGGAAGCCATGAGCCAGGGCCTTCCGGTGGTGATCACACCCAACACGGGCGGGGCTGACCTGGTTATTCCCGATGAAACGGGCTTTCTCGTCCCCATCCGCTCGCCGCGGGCCATCGCCGACGCCATCCAGTGGTTCGACGACCACCGCGATGAGTTGCCGCGTATGTCGGAGGCCGCCCGCCGTCATGCCGCCGGTTATACCTGGTCGGCGTACGGGGGCACCGTCGCCCGTGAACTCAGCACCTACCTAGCGCCAGCCAGCAGCCCATCGTGACCCGAACCGTCCGCCACAAACTTCCGGAATTCTCCGCCGTAGCCCAGCCGGGCAACACTAAAGTGGTGAAGCAGCTGATCTGGCTTTACCTTATCCTGCTCCTATTCGAGGGTGCGCTCCGCAAGTGGTTCCTGCCCATGCTGGCCACGCCGCTGCTGATCATCCGCGATCCGGTCGCTCTCCTCATCTTGCTGCAGGCGGCCAACCGGCAACTCCGGGTACTGAACCCGTACACCCTCGTGATCTTCACCGTCACGATCATTTCCTTCCTTGCCACCTTTTTCAGCGGGCACCAGAACCTGGTGGTAGCGTTGTACGGCGCGCGGATCACCATGTTGCATTTCCCGCTGATCTTCGTGATAGGACAGGCCTTCACCCGCAGGGACGTCGAGCGGGTGGGCAATTTTCTGTTGTGGGTGGCACCCTTCATGACGGTACTTATCGCACTACAGTTTTACAGCCCGCAGACGGCCTGGGTAAACCGCGGGGTCGGCGGTGAGGGCAGCGCGGGCTTCTCGGGAGCCATGGGTTATTTCCGCCCACCGGGCACCTTTTCGTTCACCAACGGAACGACGCTTTTCTTCAGCCTTACGGCCGTGTTCGTCACCTACTTCTGGCAGGCGAGCGATCGGGCGGTCAACTTTTTGGTCCTGGTTGCCGCTACCCTCGGGGTGTTCATCGCGATCCCGCTCGCCATCAGCCGCGGCTACCTCTTTCAGCTCGTCATTATCGTTATGTTCTTCGTGGCCGGCAGCCTGGTCGGGGGGGGCCGGGCGGTGGGCCGGCTGGGCATCGCGGCCGTTGCCGTACCGGTAATCATGCTGATGCTGAGCGGGCTCGACTTCGTGCAGCAGGGTATTCAGGTCTTTACCCAGCGCTTTACCAACGCTGCCGTTTCGGAAGGCGGACTGGAGGGCACGCTCGGCGAACGCTTCCTCGGAGGCATGGCCAACGCGGTGGGCGATGCGGACGAACTCCCCTTCTGGGGCATGGGCCTCGGTATCGGCACCAACGTGGGGGCCACCGTCCTTACGGGCGGACGAACCTTTCTCGTCGCCGAGGGAGAATGGGGCCGCATCATCGGTGAAATGGGCGGATTGCTGGGGCTGATCGTAGTGCTGACGCGGGTGCTACTGGCGATTCATTGCGGCCTCAAAAGCGTCTTTTACCTCTTCCAGCGGCGCCCCCTGCCCTGGCTCCTGACCAGTTTCGGCCTCTTACAGATCGTCACGGCCAACTGGTCGCAACCTACCGCCCTCGGCTTCTCCATCTTCACCACCGGCCTGCTGGTGGCCAGTTTCAACGAACCGACAACCGCTTCCCGCCATGCGGCTTAGGCTCTTCTACCGCAAGCCCTACCCCACGGCCTTCAGTATCGAGCGGCTCTTCGACCAGCTGGCCGCCACTTTCGCCGAAAAGGGGGTCGAAGTGGAACGGCTGGTGCTCCCGCACTACAACAATACGCTGACCAACGTGCGCGCCAACAGCGAATGGGCGGGTACGCAGGTGCAGCGAACGCCCGGCAACCCGCCGGCGGTCAACCACATTACCGGCGACGTCACGTCTATCGTGGGGGCCCTCCCCTACCCTACCGTCATCACCATTCACGATTGCAACCCCCTGCTCCGGTACCCGAAGT
This sequence comes from Lewinella sp. IMCC34183, assembly GCF_003390915.1. Taxonomy (GTDB): domain Bacteria; phylum Bacteroidota; class Bacteroidia; order Chitinophagales; family Saprospiraceae; genus Neolewinella. Next base: position 26,021 of record NZ_QMEM01000004.1, read on the forward strand.
GGCACCCCCGCTACTGGTTCTACCGGTGGATGATCTACGAGCGGCCGGCCCGACGTGCCGCGGCGGTCACGGTCATTTCGGAGAAAACGCGCCAGGAAGTACTCGCGCTGACGAGTATTCCCGCCGACAAGCTGCACGTAATCCCGAATTTTCTCGACCCCGCTTTCGAGTTCGTTCAGAAGCCCTTCGACGACGAGCGGCCCACCATACTACAGATCGGGGTGAAGCCGAACAAGAACATCTCCGGCCTGGCCGAGGCCCTACGGGGGTTGGCCTGCCGCCTGGAAATCATCGGCGAGCCCTCCGCCGCCGACCTGGAGATTCTGCGGAGCCACCACATTGACTTTCACTACGCTTCGGGGCTTTCGGACGAGGAAGTACGGCAGCGCTACCGCTCCTGCGACCTGCTGGCCTTCGTTTCGACCTACGAAGGCTTCGGCCTGCCCATCCTGGAAGCCCAGGCTACCGGGCGCCCCGTAGTGACCAGCGACCTGTCGCCCCACCGCGAAGTGGCGGGGCCGGGCGGGGCGCGGCTGGTCGACCCCTACGACCCTGCGGCGATCCGGGCGGGTATACTGGACATTTTGCAGGACGAAGCCCTGCGCACTAATCTTATCGAGCGCGGACGTGCCAACGCGGCGGACTACCACATCGGGTCCGTTGCCGACCGTTACCTTGCGCTATACTCATCGCTACTTTGAAAAAACTGAAGATTCTGTTTCCCACCGGCAGCTTTTACCCGGCCCAGACCGGTGGGCCCGACAATACGGTGTACTGGATAACCAAGGCCCTGAGTCGTCGGGGCCACCAGCCGATTATAGCCACCACGGACCGGGGGCAGGGCCTGCCGATGCCCCGCGGCCGCTGGCTCAGTACCAACTACGGCAAGGTGATCTACACCCGCAACCCCATTCACTACCTGCCCCTGGGGGTGGTACGCCAGGCGATGACGCAGCTAAAGGAGGTGGACGTGCTGCACCTTTCGATGATCACCTACCCCTCATCCCTGATGATGGCGGTACTGAACTCGCGTACCTACCGTAAACCTATGCTGTGGTCGTCGCGTGGCGACCTGGATCCGCCCATGCTCCTGCGCTCCCGCCGCAAGAAGGCCGCGATCATCAAGGCTATCAATACCCTGGTCGACAAGGACCTGCTCTGGTTCCACTCCACCTGCGACGCGGAAACCACCTACATCCGCAATAATTTCGGAGAGGACTCCAAGGTGATCCAGATCCCCAACTACATGGAGTTGCCGGAGCGCATCAAGACCACCAAGGAGAAGTTCTTCATGTACATCGGCCGCATCGACCCCAAGAAGGCCATCGAGAACCTTATCGAGGCCCTTTCGCGGTCAGAAACCTTCCTTTCGAGTGAGTTTACGCTGAAGATCGTCGGCGATTACTACAACGACTATGGCCGCGGGCTGGTCCGGCAGGTGGAGGAACTTGGGCTGACCAACAAAATCCGTTTTCTCGGCCACCGCGACGGCCGCGAAAAGGAGGAACTGCTGGCCGCCGCCTGGTTTACCTTTATGCCATCGCACACCGAAAATTTCGGGATCGTCGTGATGGAGGGGCTGGCGCAGGGGACACCGGCGGTAGCTTCCACCGGTACTCCGTGGGAGCTCCTGGAGACACACAACGCGGGCTTCTGGGTACCCAACGATCCGGACAGCCTGCTGGAAACTATTGAAAAAATCTACGCCATCCCCGCCGACCAACTGCAGCAGATGAACGACAACGCCCTGCGCCTGGCGCGGGAGGAGTTCAGCATTCACGCCAATGTGGGGGAATGGGAAGACGCTTACGCAAAGATTATTGCATGCACCACTCACTGACGATTGTTATTCTTACCTTCAACGAGGAGGCCAACATCAAGAACTGCCTGGATTCCCTCCGGGGGGTGAAAGCTCCCATCTTTGTGGTGGACTCCTATTCGACGGATCGCACGCTGGAAATACTGGACGCCCACGATGTACCCTACGTGCAGCATCCCTTCAAGAACTACGCCGCCCAGCGCAACTGGGCCCAAAGTAACCTCCCCTACGAGGGGGAGTGGGTACTGCACCTAGACGCCGGGGAACGGCTGACGCCGGGTATGGCCACTTGGTTGAACGAGTCCTTCGACCCCACTCAGCAGGGGGTTGGCGGCTACATGTTCGCCCGCCGCGCCATCTTCATGGGCCGCTGGATCAAGTACGGCGGCTACCACCCCATCTACCATCTTCGGTTGTACCGCCGCCAACTGGGTCACTGCGAGAACAAGGTCTACGACCAGCACTTTGTGGTCGAGGGTACCACTGCCAAGGCGGGCAAGGGGGCCGACCTGGAGGATGGCGTGATGAGCAGTTTACGCGACTTCACGGTGAGTCACGCCCGTTGGGCCGTATTCGAAGCGGTCGAGTCTATCCTGGCTGAGGAGGAAACCGGCGAGGTGTCCGCCAAGCTCATGGGCAACCCCATCGAGCGCAAGCGGTGGCTAAAGAGCCGGGTGTTTCAGCGCTCGCCCCTCTTTCTGCGCAGCTTCCTGTACCTCTTCCACCGCTACATTATAAAACTGGGCTTTCTGGACGGCAAGGAAGGGCTCATCTTTCACTTCCTGCAGGGGTTCTGGTTCCGCTTCCTCGTAGACTCCACGATCTACGAGATCAAACAGGAAATGAAGCACCGCCCGCTCGAGGAAGTCGTACGCGAAAAGTACGACCTCGACGTCAACGTATTCCTGAACCGCGAACCCGCAACGGCTTAGTATGACCCCACCCTACCAGGACCTGAGCCGGTTCACCATGCCCGAGAATTTTCGCGGGCGGCCCGGCTGGTACGTCCAGCTGTGGTGGGTAGTGGAGGCGCTGCTCTTCCGCCCTTCGCCCCAGTTTTTGTACGGCTGGCGGCGGTGGCTCCTCCGGGCCTTCGGGGCGACCGTTGGGCCGGGGGTCGTTATCCGGCCCACCGTGCGCACGCAGTTTCCGTGGAAGGTAAGCATCGGGGAGCATGCCTGGATCGGCGACGATGTGGTCCTGTACAGTTTGGGAGAGATCCACATCGGACCCCATGCCGTTGTATCCCAAAAGACCTATCTTTGTACCGGCAGCCACGACCCGGAAGACCCGTCCTTTCCGATATTCAGCTTACCTATTTATGTAGGAGCACAGTGTTGGTTAGCAACCGACGTGTACGTTGCTCCCGGGGTAACGATCGGTGCGGGAACGCTAGTGGGTGCCCGCTCTTCGGTCTTCAAGGACCTGCCAGCCGGCAAGGTCTGTATGGGGTCTCCGGCGCGCGTGGTAAAAGACAGAGTCACCGGTAGCGTACCGGCAGAGAAAAACGAACACCCGTAATTCCGCTTCGGCGGGTCAAGAAAAGCTCCCGGCCTAATGCCACGGGGCCGCGACTGTGAAACTACTGATCTACGGCATCAACTACGCCCCGGAGCTCACCGGCATCGGCAAGTACACCGGCGAAATGGCCGCCCATCTCGCCGCGCAGGGTGACGAGGTGGAAGTCATCACCGCTCCTCCCTACTATCCACACTGGAAGGTCAAGGAAGGCTACGCTAATGCGTACCGGCAGGAAACCGTGGATGGCGTCAGGGTACTCCGCTGCCCGCTCTACGTGCCCCAAGAGGTCACCGGTCCCCGCCGGATTCTCCACGAGCTTAGTTTCGTCGTCAGTTCGCTGCGCTACTGGATTCCCCGGTACTTCCGGCGGTACGACGCCATCCTGTCGGTGAGCCCCCCCTTTCACCTGGGCTTTCCGGCCCTGATCCACAAGTGGCTGCACAAGACGCCCGTGTACAACCACATCCAGGATTTGCAGGTAGACGCCGCGCGCGATCTCGGCATTATCCGGCAGGAAAGACTGCTGCGCGTACTCGAAGGATCGGAGCGGTGGCTACTCAACCGGGTCAGTGCCGTGTCAACCATCAGCGACGGGATGCAACGCAAGATTGCGCAGAAGGGACTGAACCCCGAAGAAATTGTCATGTTTCCAAACTGGGTGGACGGAGATCTCGTATTTCCGGTATCCCGTGAAGCATCCGCCCGGAAGGAGTGGGGGTTCGGCGATAACGATCGCCTCGTCCTCTACGCCGGAAACCTGGGTGAGAAACAAGGATTGGAAAATATTCTTTATCTTGCTGACCGGATGCGTGACGTCCCGAAGCTTACTTTCCTGATAATCGGGGAAGGAGGAGCAAAGTCCCGTCTTATGGCGGAGGCCGAGCAACTTCAACTGACCAACCTGCAGTTTAAACCTTTACAACCTTTAAATCGTCTCGCTGCCAGTTTGGCCGCAGCCGATGTTCATCTCGTCCTGCAGAAGAAAGCCGCTGCGGACCTGGTGATGCCCTCCAAGGTGACCAATATTTTGGCCGTCGGTGGGCACGCGCTAATAACCGCGGAAAACGGTACTACCCTTTTCGACGTAGTTAAAAGTAATCACCTTGGAACATTGGTCGACCCCGAGAATGTTGAAGCACTTGAACGGGGGTTGCGAGAAATTTTAGCCGGTGAGCGGGCCGGTGATGCCCGCGGTGCCCGCCAATACGCCCAGGAGCATTTAGATAAGCGTAGCATTCTTTTTGGATTTAGACAGATTTTGACACAGAACACTAAACAACACACCACATGGAATTCACCTCACAATTAACTGCTCCCTCGGCTACGAGGGTGCTGCGGTCCACGCCGCACCGTTACGACCTTATCGCGACGGACTTCGTGCTGATCAACCTCTCGTTTTTTCTTGCCAGCCTGATCACTAACGGCATGCTGGATTACAGCACCGCCCTTACCGGCCGCAACCTGGCCCTCGTCGTCTTCGTAAATATCGCCTGGGGCTGGCTGTGCGTTTACTTCAACGCCTACCGCTGGTACGAACGGGTACGCATGGAGCAGCAGCTCTCCAAGGTGTTCAAGATCCTGGTGTTCCTGCTTGCCTTCACGTCCCTCTTTTACTACAACGTACTAGGCGAGGCCCCCCATACCCCCTTCATTCTGCTGGCCCACGGCCTCGCTCTGGTGCTCGTATCGATGGGGCGGGTGTTCCACCGGGTACGGGAAGAGAGCCCCTTCGAGACGTTCCGCTACGTAGTGGTGGGAGGCAAAGCCGAAAACCTGCAGCAACTGTTCAAGGCGTTTGACTACTGCTTCCCCGGAAGTGCTGAGTTGGTAGGTCGCTTCGGCAACACACCCCACGCTAATGTGACCAACATTGGTAACTACGGTGAACTGCGCGAATACCTGCTGGGGCAGCCCGATATCGACAAGCTGATCTTCTTCTACAGCGACCTTACCCTCGAGGAGGAGCGGGAGATCATGCGCATCTGCGAAACCCAGTTTATCGACGTGGAGGTTGCTCCCCGCGAGACGACGCTTTTCCCGCGGACCTACAAAAGCCAGCAGCTTGGGGACCTGTCGATGCTGACGCTCAAGGAAGAGCCCCTTACCGCCCTGCGGAACAAGGTCCTGAAGCGCACCTTCGACCTGGTAGTCAGCAGTATGGTTATCCTGTTTATCTTTCCCATCCTGATGCCAATCGTGGCGATCGCGATCTACCGGGAGGACCCGGGGCCCATCTTCTTCCGCCAGGAACGTACGGGTTACCTGAACAACGTCTTCAAGATGTGGAAATTCCGGTCGATGCGCATCAACGAGCTGTCGGATAACAAGCAGGCCACCCGCGGTGACGACCGGATCACCAAGGTCGGTGCCTTCCTTCGCCGCACGAGTCTCGACGAGTTTCCGCAGTTCATTAACGTGTTCCTGGGCGATATGTCCGTAGTCGGCCCCCGCCCGCACATGACCAAGCACACGGAAGAGTACTCACGGCTCATCGACAAGTTCATGATCCGTCACAAGGTCAAGCCCGGCGTAACCGGCCTGGCCCAGATCAACGGCTACCGCGGCCCCACCGATGAGGTGTGGAAAATGGAGAAGCGGGTAGAATACGATGTATGGTACCTGGAGAACTGGAGCCTCCTTATGGACATTCGCTGTATCGTCATGACCGTTTACAACGCCATCAAGGGCGAAGAGAACGCGCTATAACGTACGCCTCACGGCGCCCCTCCGCGGCTACGGCCGGTGCCCCATCTTTCCGTGTGGATGGCGTTACCGACCGTAGCCGCCTAATTTTCCCCTATGAAGATTTTACTTTCCACTCCGGTCTTCAAGCCCATGGTCGGAGGAATGGAAACCCTGGCCAATAACTTTGCCCTCCACTTCACGTCCCGGGGCCACGAGGTGACGCTGGTCACCCCAATTCCCTACGACGGTGTTGACGACGAGCCCTATCCTATCATCCGGCGCCCCTCCCCCAACGAGTTCTACCGCCTGGCCAAGGAGGCAGATCTGATTTTCTCCAACGGCGCCAGCCTGTATGCGGCCCCCTACGCCATCGCTACCGGCACGCCCGTCGTCATGCGGCATACCGGTTATCAGGTGGCCGCCATCGACGGAGCCGGCTGGTACGACAACAAGCTGGCTCCCCTGCGTCCCGTCCCCTCATTTCTGTGGCACCTCCGTCACGGCAAGCTGGGCAATACCTTCCGCGGTATTTTCAAGGTGACCGCACTGCGCCTGTTCGCCAAGCACGTCGTGGCGGCAAACGTGGCCATTTCAGACTGGATGAAGCGCCGTCATCCCCTACCCAATCAGGTTCGGATCCACAATCCTTTCCCCATCACCAAATTCGTGGCGGGTCGTAATGAGGATGGCAACTACGAGTACGACTTCTTCTTCCTCGGCCGCCTGGTGACCGAAAAGGGTGTAAACCTGTTGGTAAAGGCATTTGCCGAAGTTCAGCGCCGCTGCGACGGGCGCTACCGCCTCTGCATCATCGGTGACGGCCCCGAGCGCCCACGTCTGGAACGTATGGTGAGCGATCTGGGGCAGCAGGACCACGTGACCTTCACCGGCACCCTGACCAAGGACCGGCTGGTCCAGCAACTCAAGCGCTGCAAGATTGCCGTGCTCCCCTCCACCTGGGAAGAACCCTTCGGAGGCGTAGCGTCGGAAATTCTTGCCGCCGGCAAAAACATGATCGTGTCCCGCGACGGAGCCCTTTCCGAAATCATGGGCGACGCAGGACTCACTTTCCCGAACCACGATAGCCTGGCCCTGGCCGATGCCATGGAACGCCTGGCACAGGATGAAGAACTGCAACGGCAACACCGCCGGAATGCGAGCGTTCGTCTGAAGGACTTCAACGAGGAAGCCCTTATTACCGATTATATTCACCTTTTCAACCGCGTACTAGCTTCGGAGTAATCTCCCGCAACCCCTAGACCACACACTCCATTATGGCAAAGAAAGCACTCATCACCGGCGTCACCGGACAGGACGGAGCCTACCTCACCGAACTCTTGCTCGGCAAGGGATACGAAGTACACGGCATTAAGCGCCGGGCTTCCCAGTTCAATACGGACCGCATCGACCACCTCTACCAGGATCCCCACGTAGACAACCGCAACCTGATCCTGCACTACGGTGACCTCACCGACTCCACCAATCTGGTGCGCATCGTAAAAGAGGTAGAGCCCGACGAAATTTACAACCTGGCGGCCATGAGCCACGTCAAGGTGAGTTTTGATATGCCGGAATACGCCGCCGACGCCGACGGCATTGGTACGACCCGGCTCCTCGAAGCCATCCGTCTGCTAGGCATGACGGAGAAGACCCGCTTTTATCAGGCGTCCACCTCCGAACTTTACGGCCTGGTACAGGAAGTACCCCAGTCGGAAACCACGCCCTTCTATCCCCGCTCCCCCTACGCGGTAGCCAAGCTCTACGCCTATTGGATCACGGTGAACTACCGCGAAGCCTACGGCATGTTTGCCTGCAACGGCATTCTCTTCAACCATGAGAGTCCCCTACGGGGCGAAACCTTCGTCACTCGCAAGATCACCCGCGCCGTGGCCAAGATCTCTCTTGGACTACAAGACCGGCTCTACCTCGGCAACCTGGACGCCCAGCGCGACTGGGGGCACGCGAAAGACTACGTCGAAGGGATGTGGCGGATTCTCCAGCAAGACACCCCGGACGATTTCGTCTTGGCTACCGGCGTGACCACGCGCGTGCGTGATTTCGTGCGGATGTCATTCCGGGAAGTAGGCGTCGAACTGGAATTCACCGGCGAAGGCGTAGCGGAAATCGGTGTGGTTTCCGAAGTCAGCAACCCTGAGTTTCCCCTGCCCGTAGGCACGGCCGTAGTCGCCGTCGACCCCCGCTACTTCCGCCCTACTGAGGTAGAACTGCTCCTCGGAGACCCCACCAAAGCAATGACCAAGCTGGGTTGGAAGCATGAGTACGATCTGGCCGCCATGTGTTCGGAGATGGTCCGGGCCGACATCGGTCTTTTCGAGCGTGACCAGCTACTGAAGCGGGAGGGATTTGAGGTCCGAAACCAGTTCGAATAGAAAGTTCCTGAAATGTTCGGCACAGCCGAAAATATTTCTGTACATCGGCTAGTTATCTAAACGACACAACCCCGTACCAATGCAGTGGCCTGCAAGGCCTGCAAGGATTTTCGGACGGGTACATGAACTTGCCGTGGATGTTAAACTCGGTACCATTTTGGAAAAAAGCTGACGATAGTTTGCTCTTTTGTGTAGGTACTTGTATTTTTGCTGCCGCTTAGTTCCTGCTGAGCCAAGACTAGCCTTTTTCACGGTATTCCAATTTGCATAACTCTCTTGATTAGATCCGCACGACGCAAGTCGTACGGGCCTCACCTGATTGTTCTACACGTTAAAATACCTGTGATTTGTCCTACCAGTCTAGTAAACGGTTCGCGCCGGCGGTTTCAAGCCTGACCCCATTTTCCGGGACCTGGGATCGCCAGAAAGCAGCGCACCTGCTTCGCCGAACTACCCTCGGCCCCAGGATCGACGAGATCAACAAGGCTCACCGCGACGGCCTCGACCGTACGCTCGACCTTATACTTGCTACCGCTCCCGTACCGGCCCCTCCGGTAAAGTATCGGAACGATTACGATGAGTATCTTAAACTCGGCGAAACCTGGGTCGACAAGAACAACCGCGGCAGTGGCCGCTACCGTGGAGCCTCCCTGAGGGGGTGGTACTACAACAACATGCTGCGGTCGGATTTGCCGGCCAATATTCAGGAACGTATGTCGTTTTTCTGGCTCAATTACTTCGCGATCGCGAGTATTGAGACGGATCCGCGCGCCATGTACAAGCACCTGCGCATTTACCAGGAAATGGCCGTGGGGAATCTGCGTTCCATTTTACGCGAGATAACGCTTGACCCCCGGATGCTCATCTGCCTTGATGGTGACCTGAACAGCAAGAAAAACCCCAACGAAAATTACGCCCGAGAGCTCATGGAGCTTTTCACCCTGGGTAAAGGTCCACTGGCTGGACCAGGGGACTATACGAACTATACCGAGCAGGACGTCGAAGCACTGGCCCGCGCGCTGACCGGCTGGAAAAACAAGGACTTTAATTTTAGCCAAACCGATACGCCCATCGAGGCGTACTTCGACGCTGACGATCACGATACCGGTGATAAGCAGTTGAGTCCCCGATTGGGCAGCGTAGTGATAAAGAACGCAGGAGCCGACGAATACAAGGTCGTTTTAGAAATTCTGCTCGCGCAGGAAGCGACCGCCCGTAACTTTTGTCGTCGCCTGTACCGCTTCTTCGTCTTCCACGATATTAATCCTACCATTGAGGATCAGGTAATTGCGCCCTTAGCTAAGACGCTGATAGATAACAACTACGAGATCAAACCGGTACTTCGGTCACTCTTCGGCTCGGAGCACTTTTACTCCGAATCCCTGCGTGGTGCCGTGATCAAGGGCCCGAACGAGTACCTGGGCAGCATGCTCCGTCCGTTCAAGGCATTTTGGCATGATAAAGCGTTGAACGACCTTCAACTTCTTTACGAACTCGGTGGGAAAATGTGCGGCTTCGCGACTGACTTAGGAGTTGATTTTGTGCAACCACCTACCATTTCCGGCTGGAAAGCTTACTACGACAGCCCGCAATACTACCGTCACTGGATCAGTCCTGCCCTGCTACAACGTCGCATCCAGATCTCTACGTCATTGATGGATGGTCTCTACCACGTGAATGGCACGCAGCTCGAGGTGGACTACCATGCTTTTCTGAAGGGGCTGACCAATCCCTTGGACATCAACGAGATGATCAGTGAAGTTGCCCTGATTTTCCTTCCCCGCCCGATTACTTCCACCCAAACAATGGCCCTCAAGGAAACCATTATGGGAGGGCTCGAGGACCACGAGTGGTCGATGGCCTGCAGCGACATGTTTGCCAACCCGACCAATCTCTCCTATTACAAGCCCATTCTACAACGAATGCGCCGCCTTATGATTGATATTTTTTCCATGGCTGAATTTCAGCTGCAGTAAACCCTAATTCCCATGAAGCGTAGAAATTTTTTACAAACTGCGGCTGCTCTTACGATACCCACTTTTGTGCCCCTGCCCGGTATGCGAGCCAGCAGCAACCGCTTTACATCCTTAATCGCTCCGGATTCCGATCGAATCCTGGTTATTGTACACCTTTTCGGAGGCAACGACGGACTCAATACCGTTATCCCCCTCGATCAGTATGACGGCCTGACCGAAGTTCGTCCTTTGTTGTACCTGAAAGCTGAGAAAACGAAGAAACTAACGGAAACAGTTGCCTTGCACCCATCGATGGGTCAAATGGCCAATATGTTTCAGGACGGAAAGCTTAAGGTTGTACAAAGCGTAAGCTACCCCAATCAGAACCGTAGCCATTTCCGGTCCACCGATATCTGGACTTCCGGTTCCGATTCGAAAGACTTTGTCAACAGCGGCTGGGTGGGACGCTACCTGGAGGACCAGTTCCCGGGCTATCCCACCGGATATCCCAGCGAAGGGCAACCCCATCCCCCGGCAATTTCCATCGGCAACTCGGCTCACCCTACTTGCGAAGGAACGCAGATCAACTTCAGCCAGACCGTTGAGAATCCTCTCGACACCGTTACCATCCCGGACTCGGTAGAAGATTTCCTGAGCAACGATCGCTATGGCAATGAACTGGATTTCATCCGTACCACGATGGACCAGACCAACAGCTACAACGCGGTCATCAAAAACGCCGCTGCAAAGGGTAAAAACCTTGCCACTTACCCCGGATTCAGTAACAGCTTGGCTGTTCAATTGAAAAAAGTCGCGCGCTTGATCAGCGGTGGGCTGCAAACGAAAGTTTACACGGTGTACCTGGGTGGCTTTGATACCCATGCGCGCCAGGTGACCGGGGACACTACCAATGGAACGCACGCTCATTTGCTCGCTCAGGTTAGCGAGGCGATCAGTGCTTTCCAAGCGGACCTTAAGGCACAAAAACTGGAGGAAAAGGTTCTCGGCATGACCTTCAGTGAATTCGGTCGGCGCATTCGCCCCAACGCTAGTGCCGGTACCGACCACGGTACGGCCGGCCCTATGTTCCTCTTCGGTAGCTGCGTAAACGGCGGCATCCTGGGGGATAACGTTGAGATCGACAAGAGTGTCGGGCAGTCCGACGGCGTGCCCATGCAGTTCGATTTCCGGGATGTCTACGGGTCGATCCTGGTAGACTGGTTCAGTGTCTCCACCTCCCGGGTCAAGACGGTTCTCCACCAGAACTTCCAGTACCTGCCCCTGGCCGGCAACTGTAATGAGAACACCAACGCCACGGAGGAGACCACCGAGGACGGATGGGCCTTCGGCCAACCCTACCCGAACCCCTCCACCAAGGAGATTTACATCAACGTATCCAGCCCGGGCTACAACCGCCTGCGCTACTCCCTCTTCGACTCGCGCGGACGGCTCGTCCTGGCTAACGAGATCGGCGTGGATGGACAGGGTGACCACATGCTCTTTGCCCGCCCGAGCCGCCTGCCTTCCGGTACCTACGCCCTGCGCCTGGCCACCGAAACCGGCGGCACCGTCAGCCGCAAGGTAGTTTTTGAATAACCCCGCCTTCAACGGCGCGACACTGATTTACCATAAAGCACACACACTTGTCAAATTTCTACGACCAGGGAGGCCCGTTGCTTCCCTGGTTTTGCTTTTCACGGAAGTCATTAACGCGCTACCTTTGTTAACGAAAAATTTTAGGCGCTCTGCGGCGCTTAGTTATAATAGCAAACCCTTATGCGAACAGTTCTTATCACCGGCGCCGCCGGATTTCTCGGCTCTCACCTATCTGACCGGTTCATAGCGGAAGGGTTTCGTGTCGTGGGGATGGATAACCTTCTCACCGGCTCGATGGACAACATCGCCCATCTTATGCCGCTGAAAGAGTTTGAATTCTACTACCACGACGTCAGCAAATTCGTACACGTCCCCGGTGAGTTGGACTACATCCTTCACTTCGCCAGCCCGGCCAGCCCCATCGATTACCTTAAAATGCCGATCCAAACCCTGAAGGTCGGCAGCCTGGGCACCCACAACCTGCTCGGCCTGGCCCGGGCCAAGAATGCACGCATGCTGATTGCGTCGACCAGCGAGGTTTACGGCGATCCGCTGGAGCACCCCCAGCAAGAAACCTACTGGGGTAACGTCAACCCGGTTGGTCCCCGCGGCGTCTACGACGAAGCGAAGCGTTTCCAGGAAGCCATGACGATGGCCTACCACACCTTCCACGGTCTGGAAACGCGTATCGTCCGCATCTTTAATACCTACGGACCGCGCATGCGGCTCAACGACGGCCGCGTACTGCCCGCCTTCTTCAGCCAGGCGCTCCGGGGCCAGGGACTCACGGTCTTCGGTGACGGTAGCCAGACCCGCTCCTTCTGCTACGTGGATGACCTCGTCGAGGGTATCTACCGTCTCCTCATGAGCGACTACGCCCAGCCGGTGAACATCGGAAACCAGGACGAAACCACCATCATGCAGTTCGCCGAAGAGATCATGGAGCTCGTCGGCAACCCCGATGCCCACCTCGACCGGCGCCCCCTGCCGACCGACGATCCCAAGGTTCGTCAGCCGGATATCTCCGTAGCACGGAAAGTCCTCGGCTGGTCACCGAAGATCAGTCGCGAAGAAGGACTTCGGCGTACCCTCCCGTACTTCCGGGAAACGGTAGCCAAGGCCGATGCCGTAACCAAAAGCTAATCTATCCGGGACCGGCCCGTGTTTCACGCTGTTAGCCTCCTTTTATGGGAGGGTAAGTGATACCGTTCGGCTCCCTTGTTTTTAACCCCACTCAATTACCCTTTTACTTCCTACACTATGAAAATTGCAGTAGTTGGAACCGGTTACGTTGGACTCGTCACCGGAACCTGTTTTGCCGAAACCGGCAACGACGTGGTCTGCGTCGATATCGACGCAGCCAAGGTCGAACGCATGAACAAGGGCGAAGTGCCTATTTACGAGCCCGACCTCGAGACGCTCTTCGAACGCAACCAGCGGCAGGGACGCCTCAAATTCACCACTGACCTGAAAGAGGCCGTCGACGCCTCTGACATCATCTTCCTGGCCCTTCCCACTCCTCCCGGAGAAGACGGCTCGGCCGATCTTCGCTACATCCTGGGCGTGGCCAAGGACCTCTCGAAGATCATCACCAAGTACACGATCGTCATCGATAAGAGCACCGTCCCCGTCGGCACCGCCGAGAAGGTGCACGCCGCCCTGGCCGAAAACCTCGACGAAAGCCTCTTCGACGTAGTTTCCAACCCGGAGTTCCTGCGGGAAGGCGTAGCCGTCGATGATTTCCTCAAGCCCGACCGCGTCGTTATCGGAACCGATAGCGCCCAGGCCGAGGAGAAGCTCCGCCGTCTCTACGAGCCCTTCGTACGCAGCGGTAACCCCATCATCTTCATGGACCTGCGCTCCGCCGAGATGACCAAGTACGCCGCCAACTCCTACCTCGCCACCCGCATCTCCTTCATGAACGAGATCGCCAACCTGTGTGAGAAAGCCGGCGCCGACGTCGACGCCGTTCGCCGTGGCATGGGCAGCGATACCCGTATCGGTAAGCGCTTCCTCTTCCCGGGCGTTGGCTACGGAGGATCCTGCTTCCCCAAGGATGTTCAGGCCCTGGCCCACACGTCCAACCAGCATGACTACCAGTTCCGCATCCTCAACGCGGTGATGGACGTCAACACCAAGCAGCGTTTCCGGATCGCCGATAAGCTGGAAGCTTACTACGGCGATGAGCTCGGCGGCAAGACCATTGCCCTCTGGGGACTGGCCTTCAAGCCCAATACCGACGACATCCGGGAGGCACCGGCCCTCTACACCATCGACCGTCTCCTGAAGGCAGGCGCTAAGGTTCGGGCCTTCGACCCCGAAGCTACCGAGCACGTACGCGACATCTACGGCGACAAGATCACCTTCTGCGATGACCAGTACACGGCACTGGAAGGAGCCGATGCCCTGGCCATCGTTACCGAATGGAGCGTCTTCCGCACCCCGAACTTCGAACGCATGAAGGAGCTTCTCTCGGCTCCCGTGATCTTCGACGGCCGTAACCTCTACGACCTGGAGCGCATGCGCGAAAACGGTTTCCACTACGATAGCATCGGCCGTCAGCCGGTCGAAGCGTAACGCCCCGGTTACCATGAATCCAGACGATAAGATCTACGTCGCGGGCCACCGCGGCATGGTAGGCTCGGCCATCGTCCGCAGACTGCGGGCCGGAGGCTTCGAGAACATCGTGTCGCGCACCAGCCGGGAACTTGACCTCCGCGACCAGCGCGCGGTCGACCAGTTCTTTGCGGCGGAGAAGCCCGACTACGTCTTTCTGGCCGCCGCCAAAGTGGGCGGTATCCTGGCCAATAACACCTACCGCGGCCAGTTCCTCTACGACAACCTCATGATCGAGGCCAACGTTATCGAGGCGGCCCGCGTGCACGGCGTTACGAAGCTGCAATTCCTGGGATCTTCCTGCATCTATCCGAAAATGGCTCCCCAGCCCCTTACGGAAGACGCCCTGCTCACCGGCCCGCTGGAATCCACCAACGAGCCCTACGCAATCGCCAAGATCACCGGCATCAAGCTCTGCGACGCCTACCGCTCACAGTACGGCTGCGATTTCATCTCCGTCATGCCGACCAACCTCTACGGCCCCAACGACAACTACGACCTGCAGAGCAGCCACGTGCTGCCCGCGCTGATCCGGAAGTTTCACGAGGCCAAGAAGGAGGGCAGCGACGAAGTCGTCATGTGGGGCACCGGCTCCCCGCAGCGCGAGTTCCTGCACGCCGATGACCTCGCCGACGCCTGCGTTTTCCTCATGGAAAACTTCAGTGACTACGGCTTCGTTAACGTCGGTACCGGAGAAGACCTCAGTATCCGCTCGCTGGCTGAGACCATCAAGGATGTGGTCGGCTACGAAGGAAAGATCACCCAGGACCTCAGCAAGCCCGACGGTACCCCGCGGAAACTCATGAACGTGGACAAGCTCCACGGCATGGGCTGGAAGCACGATATCGAACTCCGCGAGGGGATCGAGCGCGTCTACGCCGACCTGGTAGAACAGGACTGGTACTAAGCCCGCCTTCCCC
This sequence comes from Lewinella sp. IMCC34183, assembly GCF_003390915.1. Classification (GTDB taxonomy): domain Bacteria; phylum Bacteroidota; class Bacteroidia; order Chitinophagales; family Saprospiraceae; genus Neolewinella. The sequence goes on from NZ_QMEM01000004.1 coordinate 41,523, forward strand.
CAATGACAAAGGGCGTCGCGATACTATCGCGACGCCCTTTTTTGTTGCGGCCGGAGGCCGCGGCGCTCTTGCGCTGTCGGAGACAGTACGTTACCGGCCGAGGGCCTTCGCCATCGTGGTACCGATGTCGGCGGGGCTCTTGACCACGTGCAGGCCGCACTCTTCCATGATCTTCATCTTGGCTTCAGCGGTGTCCTCGTGGCCTCCTACGATAGCACCGGCGTGACCCATGGTCCGGCCCTTCGGAGCCGTCTGGCCGGCGATGAACCCTACTACGGGCTTGGTGCCGTGCTCCTTGATGTAGCGGGCGGCGTCGGCTTCCATGGTGCCTCCGATCTCACCGATCATGATGATTCCCTCGGTGTCGGGGTCGTTCATCAGCAGTTCCACGGCATCCTTGGTGGTGGTGCCGATGATGGGGTCACCGCCAATACCGATGCAGGTGCTCTGGCCCATGCCGGCCTTCGTCACCTGGTCGACGGCCTCGTAGGTGAGGGTACCCGAGCGGCTGACGATCCCGATTTTGCCGGGATTGTGGATAAATCCGGGCATGATACCGCACTTGGCCTGTCCGGGCGTGATCACGCCGGGGCAGTTGGGGCCGATCAGGCGGGTATCGTAGTCATTGATGTAGGAACGCACCTTAACCATGTCCTGTACGGGAATACCCTCCGTAATACAGATGATCACCTTGATACCGGCGGCAGCCGCCTCCATGATGGCGTCGGCGGCGAAGGGGGGTGGCACGAAAATGACGGATACGTCGGCACCGGCTTCGTTGACGGCCTCGGCCACGGTGTTGAACACGGGACGGTCGAGGTGGGTCTGTCCGCCCTTACCGGGGGTTACGCCGCCGACGACATTAGTACCGTACTCGATCATTTGCTCGGCGTGGAAGCTGCCTTCCTTGCCGGTGATGCCTTGTACAATTACGTTTGAATCTTTAGTGACTAGAACTGCCATCTGAAATTTTGAGGGTTTGTGGTTCTTGAGCGGTTGCCGGCGGAACGCTAGTTGTCTACAATGATGAATACGTCCTCGTCGTCCTGCTGCATGTAGTAATTCTCCCGGGCGAAGCGCTCCCGGTTTTGCTCCATGTCCAGCTTCTCGGCCTCCGCTTCGGCGGTCAGGCGGTCGTAACGTTGCAGGTCGTCCTCTAACCGGTCTACGGTTGCGTGCAGCCGAAACTGGGTGCCTACGTCGTGCCGGTCCACGAATACCATCAATACCAGGAACAGTACGAGAGTCACAAAGTACCGGTTGCGCAGGTAGGCGGGTACTTGCATCCAGAGTGCGGTGATCGGATTCTTCGGTTTGCGGGTGGCCATGGCGAGGACTATCGAGGTCTGTGCGTGAAGATAGGATTTGTTGGGGGATAGCTTGTAGCATCCAGCTTGTAGCAGGTAGTACGCACCACGCTGGCGTAAGGTGCGCGCTACCCGCTACAAGCTAGCGGCTCGCTACCCGTGCCTACTTACCTCTGCCGATCTTCCGCAGGAGGTCACGTCCGGGGAAGTAGGCGGTCTCGCCCAGTTCCTCTTCGATGCGCAGCAGTTGGTTGTACTTGGCGATCCGGTCGGAGCGGCTGGCGGAGCCGGTCTTGATCTGTCCGGTATTCAGGGCCACGGCCAGGTCGGCGATGGTCGTATCCTCGGTCTCGCCGCTGCGGTGGCTCATCACGCTGGTGTAGCCGGCCAGGTGGGCCATGCTCACCGCGTCAATGGTTTCGGTCAGCGATCCGATCTGGTTGACCTTGATCAGGATGCTGTTGGCACTGCGCTCCTTGATACCGCGGCTCAGGCGCTCGGTGTTGGTGACGAAAAGGTCGTCACCGACCAGCTGGCACCGGTTACCGATGGCGCTGTTGAGGGCGGTCCAGGCACCCCAGTCGTCCTCGTCGAGGCCGTCTTCGATGCTGAAGATCGGGTACTTGTCCACCCAGCTCTTCCAGTAGTCGACCATGCCGGCGGACTCGATCTGCCGTCCGTCCGACTTGTGAAACTTGTAGGCACCCTCCTTGCTATCGTAAAACTCCGAAGCGGCGGCGTCCATGGCGATCATGATCTCGTCTCCGGGCTTGTAACCGGCCGACTCGATAGCTTTCAGGACGATCTCGATGGCCTCCTCGTTGCTCTTGATGTTGGGGGCAAAGCCGCCTTCGTCGCCTACGTTGGTGCTGTATCCCTTGCTCTTGAGCACCTTCTTGAGGTGGTGGAAAGTCTCCACGCCCATCCGGAGTGCTTCGCTGAAGGTATCGGCACCCAGCGGAAGGATCATGAATTCCTGGAAGTCGATGCTGTTGTCCGCGTGGCTGCCGCCGTTGAGGATATTCATCATCGGTACCGGCATCGTATGCGCGTTCACGCCGCCGATGTAGCGGTACAGAGGTTGGTTCAGCTCAAGCGCGGCGGCCTTGGCCACGGCCAGGCTGACGCCGAGAATGGCGTTGGCCCCCAGCTTGCTCTTGTTGGGGGTGCCGTCCAGCTCGATCATCGTCTCGTCGATGTAGCGCTGATCGGTCACGTCTACGCCCAGCAGCTCCTCGGCGATTTTCTCCTCGACGTTGGCGACGGCCTTCAGGACGCCCTTGCCCATGTATACGTCGTTGTCCTCGTCGCGCAGCTCTACGGCTTCGTACTTGCCGGTGCTGGCTCCGCTGGGAACGGCGGCCCGGCCGATGGCACCTTCGGCGGTCACTACTTCCACCTCTACGGTGGGGTTGCCGCGGCTGTCCAGAATTTGGCGGGCACGGATGTCAAGGATACTACTCATAGTTGGGTTGATTTCTGTTGATATTCTTAATAGGGGGCGCGGACGCGGGTGCGGGGCAAGCTTCCGTAAGCTAGGCCGGCTGGTTCCGTTCCTTGATCAGGTCCACGAACTGGTCAAACAGGTAGGCCGCATCGTGGGGGCCCGGGCTGGCCTCGGGGTGGTACTGAACGCTGAAGGCGGGCTTGCCGACCACGCGGATCCCCTCGATCGTGTCGTCGTTCAAATTCCGGTGGGTGACCTCCACCACGTCCAGGTTCTGCTCGATGGCTTCCGGGCTCACCCCGAAGCCGTGGTTTTGGCTGGTGATCTCGCTCTTGCCCGTCAGCAGGTTGTGGACCGGGTGGTTGATGCCGCGGTGGCCGTGGTGCATCTTGTAGGTAGGGATGCCTACGGCGCGCGCCAGGATCTGGTGCCCCAGGCAAATGCCGAACATCGGCTTGTCCTCCTCCAGCATGGCCTGGGCGGTAGTGACCGCGTAGTCCATGGCACCGGGGTCGCCGGGGCCGTTGCTGATAAAGAGCCCGTGGGCGCCAAATTCGTTGATCTCCGCCATGGTGGCGCGGGCCGGGAACACCTTGACGAAGCAGTCGCGACTTACGAAGTTGCGCAGGATGTTCTTCTTGGTACCGAGGTCCAGGACGGCCACCCGGATGGAGGCGTCGGGATCGCCCATCGTGTAGGCCTCCTTGGTGGTGACGTGGCTGCTGAGCTCCAGCCCCTCCATGTCGGGGGCCGCGTCGAGTTGCCGCTTGAGGTCTGCCACGTCGAAGTTCTCGCTTGAGATGATGGCATTCATCGCTCCCTTGCTGCGGATGTGCCGGACGATGGCGCGGGTATCCACGTCGCTGATGCCGACGAGGCCCTCGCGCTCGAAGTAGTCCTGGATGGAAGACTGCGCCTGGTGGCGGCTGTAGGGCACGGTGAAGTTCTTGCAGATCAGACCGGCGATCTTGATACTGTCCGACTCGACGTCGGTATCCTTGATGCCATAGTTGCCGATGTGGGCGTTGGTCGCCACCAGGATCTGGCCGTAATAGCTGGGGTCGGTGAAGATCTCCTGGTACCCCGTCATGCCGGTGTTGAAACAGATCTCTCCGATCGTGGTACCGATCTTTCCGGCGGCCTTGCCTTCGTAAGTGGTTCCGTCTGCCAGCAGCAGAATCGCGCGTTGTTCGCTCATAGTTTGACGGGCTTGTACGTAGTGCGCGCAAAGATAGACAAATCCCCGCGCGCCACGCGCCCGACAAATCCCCCGTGTTTTACGGCTCCGAGCGCGGGTCGGTGGTAACGCGGAGAACGGTGCATTACCTTAGCCGACGTGAAAGGAACAGAAGAACGTACCTACGACGCCATTGTCGTCGGCACCGGCATCAGCGGGGGCTGGGCCGCCATGGAGCTGTGCCGCGCCGGCCTGAAGACCCTCGTCATCGAACGGGGCCGCCACGTGGAGCACGGCGATTATCCGACGGCCACCCTCGACACCTGGGAGCTGCCCCTGCGCGATCAGCTGCCCGCCGCAACGATCGAGGAACACTACCCCAAGCTGAGCCGCAAGGAGTACATCATGCGGCAGTCCAACATCGACTACTTCGTCCGCGACGACGAGTACCCCTACTCTGAAAAGCGGAAGTTCGACTGGGTGCGGGGCTATCAGACCGGCGGCCGCAGCCTCATGTGGGGCCGGCAGTGTTACCGGCTCAGCGACCTCGACTTCACGGCCAACGCCCGTGACGGCATCGCCATCGACTGGCCCGTGCGCTACGCCGATCTGAAGCCGTGGTACGACTACGTTTCCCGCTTCGTCGGCGTCACCGGCCAGGCCGAAGGCCTAGCACAGCTTCCCGACGGTCCGTTCCTGCCCGCCATGCCCCTTAACTGCCTGGAGGACCAACTGCGTGACCGGGTACAGGCGGCCTTTCCGGGCCGGGTGGTCACTCCCGGCCGCGCAGCTCACCTGACCGCCTACGACCCGGCCGTCCACCTCGGCACCCGTGGCAACTGCCAGTACCGCGACCGCTGCATTCGCGGTTGCCCCTACGGCGGCTACTTCTCCACCAATTCCGCCACCCTGCCCGTCGCCCGCGACACGGGTAACCTCACCTTGCTGAACCACGCCGCGGTCCGGGAGGTCATTTACGACGCCGACACCCGCCGGGCTACCGGCGTCCGGGTGCGCCTGACCGAGACCGGCGAGGATACCGAATTCTTCAGCCGGGGCGTCATCTTCCTCAACGCCTCCACGCTCAATACCGCCGCCATCCTGCTGGCCAGTTCCTCCGACGCCCAACCCAACGGACTCGGGAACAACAGCGATCAGGTCGGCCGCAACATCATGGACCACCACCACCGGATCGGCGCATCCGGCAACTTCGAGGGTTACGAGGACCGTATCGAGAAGGGCCGCAAGCCCAACGGCTTTTACATCCCCCGCTTCGTCAACCTGAACGGGCAGGACAGCGGACGCGACTACCTGCGCGGCTTCGGTTACCAGGGTACCGCCAACCGTACCGGCTGGTGGCGGCTGATCAAGGAGACGGACATAAGCCTAGGCCCGGAATTGAAAAAGAAACTGCTGGAACCCGGCGGCTGGTCGGTCGGCATGACCGGTTTCGGCGAGTGCCTCCCCGACCCCGACAACCGCGTCACGCTCAACCGCGATCTGCTCGACAAGGACGGCCTGCCCACCCTCACGATGGACGCCGCCTTCGGGGAGAACGAAAAGCGGATGCGCGAGGATATGGGCGTGGCCGCCGCCGAAATGCTCGAGGCGGCCGGCGCCAAGAACGTCAGCATCTACCGCACCGAAGCTCACCCCGGCTTCTCCATTCACGAGATGGGATCGGCCCGCATGGGCCGCGATCCCCGGACCAGCGTACTCAACGCGCATAACCAGATATGGGACTGCCCCAACGTCTACGTTACCGACGGGTCAGCCATGGTAAGTTCCGCCTGCGTAAACCCCAGCCTGACCTATATGGCCCTCACGGCCCGTGCGGTGGACCACGCGGTAGGCGAGCTCAACCGGCGTAATCTCTAGGTCAGCAACACGCGACTGTGGTCCAGTGGCAAATACCAGCCCCCCGTAATCTCGGGTTCGAGCTTCGGAGAATGGTGGCAGTAGGTATCCCGAAATTCGGCCAGCGTTCCCCGCGGGTTATCCGCCAGCCAGTCCAGTAACAGCCCGGTGACGATGGGGGCGGAGAACGACGTTCCGGTAGGAAAATAGGGCTCGCCCGTACCTATCCGCGGGGCACCGGCCGTCAGGAAGGCCGCCAGGGACACCCGGCCGGCGCCGTAGTTGGAAAAAGGCGCCCGGCGTAGCTTTTCCGCATCGGCCGTCGGGTAAAAATCTTCGTACCAGTAAGAAGCTACCGTGAGGACGTGCTCGGACATCCCCTCCGCGTAGGCTGCCGGCCACTGCGCTTCCTTATTGAGGTCCTCATGGTCGTTGCCGGCGGAGGCCACGAGGAAAATGCCGCGACGGGCCGCCGCGCGCACCGCGCAGGTCAGGGCCTCCGGGGCCTCCTGTCCGTATATGCCCCAGCTGGTATGAATGACGCGGCTGCCCACGGCTATTGCCTCGTAAATGGATACCAGGGCTCCGAAAAAACTCGATATACCGCCCGGCCCGAACGTCTTCATATGAATCACCTCCAGGGGGCGAGCGGCCCGGTATTGCGCCTGGAGGATAGCCGCTACGTAGGTACCGTGCCCGTTCTCGTCCTCCGGCTCGTAATCGTGCCGGATGAAGTCGTACCCCAGGTGCCAGGGACGGATGTATTCCGTCCGTTTCCGCTGGCGGTACGCGGTATCTTCCCACAGGTGACGGTTGACATCGGTATCGGCACCGCTGTCAATGACGGTGACCCGCAGTGGCTCCAGGTTACGGTCCGTCTTCTGGGGGTCGCACGCGTCGCTGACTCCAAGCTCGCCCAGGTAGGACCGGGGATCAATGCCCCGCTTCCCCTTGCCGTTCTCGCCTAGGTTGCGGGCTCCCCCTCTGCCCCGGGTGGCCGGCTTTTTGGGGTTGATGAGGTTGACCAGGTAATCGGGATTCACGGTGCCGTCGCCCGAGTGGGGCGTATCGCGCATCACCTTGGCTGACCCGCCGGTGGTGTTCAGGTCGAGCCCCGGCGGTACGCCCACCACGATTACGCTGCCCGCCTCGCCAAAGTAGGTTTCGGCCGTCTCCAGCCCCGAAGCATCCGCCCACTTGCGCAGGTCGTCTTTCGGGGAGCAGCTGCTGAATACCAGGCGTTGGAAGGCTTCGCCCGCGCAGTCGAAGGGGATATACTCGGTCTCCACTTCTTCACGGTCTTGTCGGTACGGATCATTGCAGGCCGGTCGCCGCACGCGGCGCACGCCCCCCGCCGAAGCGGGCTCCTTGCCGTCGTAGGCCGCCAGGGCAACGTATCCTTTGCCTCCTTCGGCCAGATCCCCGGGGATAGAAAAACGAACCGCCAAGCTGATCAGTCCGTCCCGGTCCACCTTTACCGGCAGCCGGTAGGCTATGGGTCCGATCTCCACGCAGCGTCCGAGCAAGCGGGCTTTGCCACCTTCGTAGCGTCCATAGACGCAAGCCTTCAGGGGTTCGGCGGTCGTTTTGTACACGTGCACTACCACGCGATCAGTTTCCGGCGGGTCGAGGCCCAGCACCCGGTAGTTTCCGTCGGCGACGGCGTCGTCCTTCGGCAGATCAAGGTCGTCTTCCGGCGGCGCCGCGGTAAGCTTACGAAAGTATTCGAGCCGGGGCCGGCAGCTGTCCGGACTGCTGTAGGGGAGGTACGTTAACTTGTGTTTCATAGTATAACCAATTGAAAGGCGGGCGAAGCCACGGGTACTCACCGCACCCGCGGCCCCGCCCGAAGAAATCAGAATTTAGCCGACTCATTCCCGAGGGGTAGGTAGCGGGCATCGATAAGGGAATCGTTGAACTGCGTCGCCTGCCGAATACAGAGGTTGAGGTATTCCTCGAACGGCGCGCCCGGCCGCTCCACCAGGAAGGTGGACAGGTCGCCGGCGACCACGGGCGCGGAGAACGAGGTACCCACCGGCTCGATGAAGCCGCCCGCACCGTCCGGCACGAAGGTGGTCATGTAGGCCGCCAGCGAGGCACTGAAGCGACCGTAGTTAGAATAGGGAGCCAACTGGAGGTAGTCCTTCGACCGCTCGCGGGCCCGCCCCCGGTACCAGTGGGAGGCAACGGAGACGACCCGGCCCGAATAGCTGCGGGCGAAGGCGGCGGGCCACTGAGGGGTATCATCGATACTGAGGGTATCGTTGCCCGCCGAGGCGATCACGTACACATCGTTCTCCGCGGCGGTCCGGATCGCGCACTCCAGGGCCTCCGGAGCATCCGGCTGGCTGATGCCCCAGCTGGTGTTGATGACGTCGCTACCGGCGGCGATGGCTTCGTAGATGGCTACCAGCACGCCGAAGTAGGGTGAGATGCCTTCCTCGCCGAAGGTCTTGAAGTGCAGGAGCTGCAGGGGTTGGCGGGAGCGGTAGTTGCCGATCACGGCGGCCGCGACGAGGGAACCGTGGGGGCCGAGATCGTTGGGGTCGTCGTCCCGGTCGATGAAGTCGTAGCCGAAGGATCCCGGAGTAGCGTACTCCGTATCGGGGCCCCGGCGGTAGATCGTGGCCTCGAAGAGGTCACGGTTCCGCGAGATCAGGTCGGTGCCGCTATCGATGATGGTCACCAGCTGAGCGGGGGTTTCCTCTCCCCATTCCGGCCAGGCGTAGGGCGGCAGGACCTCCCCGAAATATTCCTTTCCTCCGTTGGGAATGAACTCATTCAACAGCGGATAGTCCTTGACGGTGCGGATGCGGGTATCGGGCGGGGCCACGACGGAGGGCGTGCGGGGATTATAGAGGTTGATGAGGTAGTCCGGTTCCACGGTCCCGCCGCCGCCGTTCGCCGTGGCGCGCATCTGGCTGGCGGACCCGCCGGTCGTATTCAGGTCCAGTCCGGGAGGCACGTCGAAGACCACGACGTTGCCGAAGGGCCCGTAATACTTCTCGCTCGGATCGATCCCCAGCTCCCGGATCCACTGATTAAGCAAGTTGGAATCCTTCTCACAGGAGCTGAGGATGAGGCGCTGGAAAGCGGTACCGGCGCAGTTCATGGGAAGCGTTTCGCCGTTGGGGGCAGCCTTCTGATTGTAGACGATCTCCCCCGCGCGGCCGGGCTCCTCGTCGTCGTAGGCGGCCAGCGCGACAAAGTTGGTGCTGGCATAGGGTTCCCCCTCACCCGACAGGCCCACCCGCACGAAGAAGGAGGAGTAGGTATTGGCGGCCACGGTCACCGGGAGGCGCTCCGCTACCTGCAACACGGTCAGGCACTCGGTGACCGGCTCGACCTCTCCGCAGGCAAGCTGCCCGTAGACGCGCAGGCGGACCGGTCCGTTAGCCCCCTTGTATACGTGGAGGACAAAATCCCCGTCGGTCCCCGCCTGCAGCTCCGCCAGGCGTTCGCGGCCGGTAAGGGTGCAGTCGTCCGGCAGGCCGGGAAAGTCGAAGCCGGAATAGTCCGGTACGTCGTTGAGTTGTTCCCAGCGCAGCAGCTTGGGCGAGCACTCCGCCGGGGCGCTGAGGGGAAGGACCTCGGTGGCATAATTACAGTCGGAGGGCTCGGGAGTAACGGGATCAAGGGGCTCGCAGCCGGACAGGAGCAGGAGCAAGCCAGACAGCAGCAGGCTGCGGTGGACGAAGGAAGACATGGAAGTGTGTTTGTGTGATAGCAATAACAAAGGATGCCCGGGGGCATTCGTCGCTTTATGCGTGGGTGTTGGGAAATGCTACAGTCTTCGCTCTCTAATTTAGGTGTTCAGTCACAATTTTTCATAGGTAAGTGTCCGGGTCGGGCAGTTGGGACATCCGGCAAATTGTTATCTTGTTGCCCTCCTTTCGCTTAAAGTCAATCTCCATGAACCGCCGTTCCGCCCTGAAAAACGCCGCCCTCGGTCTAGGCGCACTTAGCATCTCGAATGCCGTCAGTGCAACCGACCGGGCTACCGCCGGCACCGCTTATCAGACCAATCACAGCACCTGCCTCTGGTGCTTCCAGGGCGTACCGATCGAGGAGCTGGCCGACCGCGGCAAGGACATCGGCCTGAAGAGCATCGAGCTAACCACCGTCGATCAGTGGCCCATCCTCAAGGAACGGGGCCTGACGTGCGCGATGGGTACCCACAAGGACTTCAGCATCGACACCGGCTGGAACGACCCGAAGAACCACGAGATGCTGCAGGAGCAGTACACCAAGGTGATCCGCGATGCCGCCGACCACGGCATCCCGAGCGTCATCGTCATGAGCGGCAACCGCCGCGGCATGAGCGACTACGACGGCATGCGCAACTGCGCCGTCGGCCTGCGCCCCATGGTCAAGCTGGCCGAAGACGCCGGCGTCACCCTGCAGATGGAACTGCTCAATAGCAAGGTGAACCACCCCGACTACATGTGCGACCGTACCCAGTGGGGGGCCGGCTTGGGCGAGATGATCGGCTCGGACCGCTTCAAGCTGCTCTACGACATCTACCACATGCAGATCATGGAGGGCGACGTGATCGCGACCATCCGCAAGTACCAGGACTACATCGGTCACTACCACACCGGCGGAGTACCCGGTCGCCACGAGATCAACGACAGCCAGGAGCTGAACTACCCGGCCATCGTCCGGGCCATCCACGAAACCGGCTTCCAGGGCTACATCGCCCAGGAGTTCGTGCCCACCTACGACGATAAGATCAAGGCCCTCGAGGAGGGGATGCGCATCTGCGAGGTATGAAGACACCGCCCTATCAGCTCATCGCCACGGTAGGCAGTATCCTGCTGGTGGCCTTCGTGCTGGCGGCCTACCGTTTCTTCCCGGGCGGGATGCCCGGCTGGTCCTTCACGCTGGCCTGGATCGTCGCGGCCCTCGTACTGGCGGCTACCGTTACCGAGCTTTGGCTGCTGTGGCGTGACTACCGGGCGGGGCTGCTTTTTCCCATGCGCAATGCCTCCCTCTTCATCCTTCTCTTCAGCGTCGTGGGGCTGCCGGCGTACCTCGTGTTTGCCGGCGTGACGGGTCGGGAGCTCGGCCCCGCTACCCTGCTTCTCGTGCCCGTGTTCCTTTCCTTCGCCACACGCAACCTGTTCCGGGTTCGGATCGACAACCTCACGTTACGCGCCAAGACCGGCTTCCGCGCGCCGGTCGAGGTTCCACTCTTCAGCATCTCGGACGTATCGGTCACCGACGACCGCATCACCGTGGAATCCGACGACCACCGGCCGGTACAACTGCTGCGGGTGTTCTTCCTGGCGCGCCACTGGGCGGCGCTGCGCGAGCGGCTGACCGCCCTGGCTACTGATCGGTAGCGGTCGCCCGTTTCAGGACGATCAGGAAGTAGGAGAGGATGGAAATGATCATTGCCGCGGTCATGATATAGCTCCAGGAGGGCATCCCCGCGTCACCATCCCGCCCGTCATCCTCCAGCAGCAGGGGGCCGGCGGCTCCGTATAGGGTAAGCGCCGACCAAAAATAGGGATGGGCGTACTCACCGCTCCGCAGGGCCGCCTGGGCGGCGTGCAGGGCCTCCGAGCGGCTGGCTCCGCCGACCAGGCGCCGGTAGAAGTCCAGGATCAGGTCCTTCGTCGCGCGGTCGTCCACCTCCCAGAGCGTCGTCAGCGTACTCCGGGAGCCGGCCGTGGCAAAGGCGCTCGCCAGACTCATCGTGGTCTCCCCCGCCGCCAGCTGCCCTAGGGAGGTCTCGCAGGCCGAGAGTACCGTCAGTTCGTTGTCGATGGGTAGGCCGTACAGGTCGTTGAAGTAGAGTAACTCTTCCCGTTGCAGGCTGTCGCCCCCCTGGGAGAAGGCCACGAAGCTCAGGTTAGGGTCGGTGGGATGTACGCTGCCGTGGCTTGAGAGGTGCAGGATGCGGTTGCCGCTTAGCTCCTCCAGGAATCGGGCGCGGCTGGCATCGGCCCCAAAGTAGGTCTGCGCGTTCGCTACCAGTCCCGCGACCTGCTCCACCTCTTCCCGGTTATAGGGCAGCGCGCCCAGGCCGGCCCCGCCGCGCAGCAATTCGTCGGCACCGCGCGTCGGGCTGCCGGTCGCTTCTCCCCCGAAGGTCGGTGCGAAAGCCAGCAGGTTGCGGGCGTACTGCCGGTCGCCTTGCTCACTTACCGTCACCAAGTACTGCCCGCTGTAGGCGTACGCCAGCTCGCTGCTGTCGTGCAGGTACCGCTGGGCGGCGTAGTCCAGGGGTACGTCGCTTTCCGCCAGCGGAAGCCCCGCAAAAGGAAGGTAATTGAGCACCCCGTCGGGTACGATGCAGAGGCGCGGCCGCTGGTGCAGGGCTTTCCGCAGGGCGGGGGGCAGCAGCTGGTCGCGGAGGGTCAGGCCGGTGGTCAGGAAGGATGCGTCCAGGGCGGCCTGTTCGGCGTCGCTGCGCAGGCTCTTGCGGCGGTAGTAACTGTCCTCGATGGCCGCACGGAAGGCGGTTACGCGCTCGGTCAGCCGGTCGCTTTCCCGGATGGGGTACGCCTCCAGAACGCCGTCGGGGGACAGCACGAACACCAGGCTGCCCCGCTCGGAAAGGTGATACTCCACCAGGGTGCAGCCGGTGGCGGCCAGGTGATCGGTGAGTTTACCGCGGGCGAAGGCGGGCAGGCCGATGCTGTCGGGGTTCTCCCGGGCCTCCAGCCGGTCGAGGCGCAGCCGGTCTTCCTCTAGTCGGGACTGCCATTGCTGCTCCCCGAGACTGACGCGCCGTTCCAGGTCCGCAACCCGGCGGAAAAGCGCGCGCTCCTTCGCGGACCGCTGCTGCCGGTTCGACTGCAGGGCGGTGATGAGCGAATAGGCCCGCCCGCGTTCGCTCAGTTCCAGGGCTTGCCACAGATCCTCGGGATCCCCCGTGTCCTGGTAGCGGCGATAATAAAGCGCCAGGGCCTCATCGAAGAAGGGGCGCAGGTTCTGGCTCAGGTACTTGCGGCTGTCGAGGGTGCTGACGCCCTCCCGGAGGCGTTCCTGCAGGGCGAACTGCGTGGTGTAGTCCTGCAACGCCCGGTCTATACTGTCTACGGCCGCGAACACCCGGGCCCGCAGGCCGAGCAGGTCGATCAGCGGCACCAGGTCGGTGACGGTGCTGTCCGCGACCACCTCATGGAAGCGGTCGGGCGGCAGATCGGTGAGGTAGGTAAGCCGCTCGTTAACGGCCGCCAGTGCTTCCTGCTGCCGACCCCAGCCGTGCAGGTAGCGCGGAATTCGGTCGTTGCTGTAGAAGTCGTATGGCCACCCCCAGGCAAGAAAGGCAGATCGCGCCAGTTCCGCATAGCGGTCGAATTCCGGCTCGTCCTGTTTTTCTCCGTAGTAATTGGCTAGGTTGAGGTAGAGGTGCCCAAGCTCACTGTCGGCGTCTGCCTCGTCCCCGGCCGCGGCAACGCCCCGCAGGAAGCTTTCCCGGGCAGCTTCGAGCTCACCCTCCTCCCACTGCAGGAGCCCGACCATATTGTGGGCCCGGGCCAATTTGAGGGGCACTCCCTCGCCCATTGCGATTTCGAGCAGGCGACGGGCGTAGCGGGTACCCTGGCCGATCTCGTTCAGGCGCAGCATGATGCGCGCGGCGCGGTAGTGGGTAAAGTACCGGGCGGACACCTTCAGGTCCGGCAGTTCGTCCGACAGGTCAACCGCCCGGGAGGCGGCGCTGAAGGCGACGCGGTAATCCTGCCGGTCGATGGCCAGCGCACTGAGCTCGTTGAGGGCGGAGAGGTACAGCTCGGTCGGCTCCTCCTGTCCCTCCAGCAGTTCCAGTGCCTCGCGGATATGGTGGTCCGATTCCTCGTAGCGGCGGAGGTAGCGCAGGCTGCTGGCCAGGTTAACGTGCGACTGGGCGCGGTCCGCCACGGAAGCGTCGGGCAGGCGATCCCGCAGTTCCGCGGCCTGCTCGTAGTAGCTGCTGGCTACTGAATCGGCGTAGCAATCCAGGTTCAGGTTACCCAGCAGGTGAAGCGCGTGACCGGCCAGGGTATCGGTATAGGACTCCCCGCCCCGCCGCCACAGGCTGCCCCAGGCGAGGGACTGGGCATCGGCCGGACGCGTGAAGCGCCAGGCGGCGGCGGAGTCCAGGAGGGTCTGGCGGTCGGCACCAGAATTGAACATATCCTGAACGGACGGCGAGGAAGATTGCGCTGCCAGCTGCGGACCGACCAGCAGCACGAGGAGCGCACCGAGCAGGGTAGCAAAGGGGTGAGGCATGCGACGTAGTGTGCGTGAGTGGTTCACCTAAGATAGCCTATCCCCAAGAATCGCGCCGTCCCCGCCATTTTGCGCATCTTTGCCGGCTATTCAAATCCCCCCAAACTACCGTAGTATGCAGGACCTCCGCCCCACCATCGAAGCCGCCTGGGAAAACCGCGACTTGCTTAAGGAAACCGCCACTCGGCAGGCCATCGACGCCGTTATCGAAGAACTGGACAAAGGCCGCCTCCGCGTTGCCGAACCCGGGGCCGACGGCGACTGGCAAGTAAACGACTGGGTGAAGAAAGCCGTAGTGCTCTACTTCCCCATCCGCCAGATGGAGACCATCGAGGTCGGTCCTTTCGAGTTCCACGACAAGATGGAGCTCAAGCGCGACTACGCCAGCCAGGGCGTCCGTGTCGTGCCCCACGCCGTGGCCCGCTACGGCGCCTACCTGGAAAAGGGCGTGATCATGATGCCCAGCTACGTCAACATCGGCGCCTGGGTGGGCAGCGGCACCATGGTCGATACCTGGGCTACCGTCGGCAGCTGCGGGCAGATCGGCCGCAACGTGCACCTCAGCGGCGGCGTCGGCATCGGCGGCGTCCTGGAACCCCTGCAGGCTACTCCCACGATCATCGAGGACGATTGCTTCATCGGCTCCCGCTCCATCGTCGTGGAGGGCGTACGCGTGTGCAAGGAAGCCGTACTAGGTGCTAACGTGGTCCTGACCCAGAGCACCCGCATCATAGACGTGACCGGCGATGAGCCCGTCACTCACCGCGGCGTAGTACCCGAGCGGTCGGTGGTGATCCCCGGCAGCTATACCAAATCCTTCCCGGCGGGCGACTACCAGGTCAGTTGCGCCCTGATCATCGGCAAGCGTAAGGAGAGTACGGATAAGAAGACCAGCCTGAACGCGGCACTGCGGGAGCATGACGTGGCGGTTTAGGATATACAATTTACCAGCTACAATTTACTATTGGCCCGCAGGATTCCGGCGCGCACTACTCTGGCGTGCAATCATTGAGGATAGCTCCTTGCGGGTACTGAGGGTATATGATATACCATTTACAATTTACCAGCTACAATTTACTATTGGCCCGCAGGACTCCGGCCCGCATCACGCTGCCGCGCAGGACACAAGTGTCGCAACCAAACTAACGCCGCGCCTTCAGCATTAACCTGGCACCTGCGCGCCGCCGCATATTAGCTGCGCATCAGAGGCGTATCTCGTGCAGGAAATGGTAAATGGTACCTTGTACTTTGTAAATTGTATATCTCCCTATTCCCTTGTACCTCTCCAACATCAAACTCACCCAGTTCAAGAACTACGAGCGGCAGGCGCTGTCCTTCTCGCCCCGACTGAACTGTTTCGTAGGCTTTAACGGATCGGGGAAGACCAACCTGCTGGAGGCGATCTACTACCTCTGCATGAGCAAGGGCTACGGGAGCCAGGCCGACCAGTACAACATCCGCCACGGCGACGCGGTGGCGCGGCTGGAGGGAGTGTTTCATCTCGATGACGACCGGGAGGACAAGATCGTCGTGAAGCTCCGCAAACGGGGCCGCAAGGTGATCGAGCGCAACGGCACCCCCTACGAACGCATCAGCGAGCACGTGGGCCGCTACCCGGTAGTGATCGTGACGCCCGACGATATCAGCCTGGTGCTGGAGGGCAGCGCCACCCGCCGCCGGCTGCTCGACAACAGCCTGAGCCAGACCGACCCCCAATACCTCAACTACCTCATCGCTTATAACAAGCTGCTGGAAAACCGCAATGCCCAGCTGAAGGAACTGGACGGCCGCCGCGACACCACCGGACTGCTGGACGTGTACGACGCCCAGATGGAGGAGCCCGCTACCTACATCCACCGGCAACGGCAGGCCTTCGCGGCCCCCTTCACCGAGCTGCTACGGGAGGCCTACGCGTCCATCAGCGGCGCGCGGGAGGCGGTCGACCTGGAGTACCGCTCGCACCTGAACGAGAGCGGCTGGGGGGAGCTGCTGGCCGGCCGCGCCGAGAAAGACCGGATCCTGCAGCGCACGAGCGGCGGCATCCACAAGGACGAGCTGGTATTTACCCAGGACGGGCATCCCCTCAAGCGGGTCGCCAGCCAGGGGCAGCTTAAGTCGTTCGTGCTTTCCCTGAAGCTGGCCCAGTACCGCCTGCTGGAGCGGAGTACCAACCGCACTCCGATCCTGCTGCTCGACGATATCTTCGACAAGCTCGACCACGAGCGGGTGCGGCAGCTCCTGGAACTGGTCATGGGCTCGGCCTTCGGCCAACTCTTCATCACGGACACCGACCCGGAACGCATCAGCGCCCTCGTGAGCCGGGAACCGGGAATCGACTGGCAGCGATTCCTGGTCGCGGAGGGCGTAGCACGCAACGAAGCCGAGTGGGAGCGGTTCTTAGAGGAAGAATAGCCGTCCATGTACAAGAAAGTCCCGCCCAAGCCCGAGCCCCAGGAACTCAAGCAGGCCTTCCTGCGGCTCCTCCGCAACAATAAGAACGAGGCCGGCTACTTCAAGGCGCGCACCAAGCTGGTGTGGGAAAAATTCTTCGGCAAGCATACGGCCGATAATACCCGCGACTTCCTGGTCCGCAACCGCAAGCTCTACGTCTACGTGACGAACGCTCCGTTGCGCAATCAACTCACGATGGTCAGAGAAGGCATCAAGAACCGGCTGAACGAGGAGTTCGGGGAGGAGTATTTGGAGGAGGTGGTGATTAAGTAGTTCGGTAGTTCTGTAGTTCTGTAAGGGTGGCGACTACAGAACTACCCGACTACAGAACTAAGGCACTTCTACCCCCACCCTAGCACATTCCTCAACCACCGGGCAGCTGCCGCACTTCGGCCGGGTACCCGTACAGACGTGCTTTCCGAAGGGAACGAGGACGCGGTTGATCTCGATCCAGAGGTCCTGGGGAAGTTTTTGGGCCAGGGCGTCGCGGGTCTTATCGGGCGTGGAGGTGGCCACGTAGCCCCAGCGGTTGGTGATGCGGTGGACGTGGATGTCGACGGCGATGATGGGATGGTTCAGAGCGACCCCGAGGGCCAGGCTGGCGACTTTCGGGCCGACGCCGCGGAAGGCAATGAGCTTGTCGTAGTCGGCCGGGGTTTCTCCGCCGTAATCGTCGACGATGGTCTGGCTGAGGGCGATGATGTTATCGGCCTTGGCGGGTGCGAAGGTGGCTTCGGCGATGAGGCCGATGAGTTCTTCGCGGTTCAGGGTTACCATCTCTTCCGGGGTGCGCGCGCGGGCGAAGAGGCGACGGCTAACTTCCGTACTGGTTTCGTCGTAGGTCCGCACGCTGATCAGGCTGCTGACGAGCTGCTCATAGAGGCTGCCGTAGCCCTCGTCGCGCAGGCCGAACATCGCGGCGGGAGCTTTGTCGGCTACCGCGGCGGCGCAGCGTTCGAGTACCGAGTGAATAGGAAAATCGCTCATGCCATGCAAAGCAGCGGGCACGAGCGATTTGTTTGTTGGAGCGCGGTCCGATTTACTCGAGCTCCAGGGCAAAGGTGGCGCCGACATTGCCGGGGTCAATCCGCATACCATTGTACCACTCCCCGTCGAATACGGCCTTGGAGGACGATAGCATAAATCTGCCCGTGATTGCGAAAACGCTGCTTGCGTCATCGTACGTTACGGTACCCTCCAAATCAATGCCCGTCAGTTCGTACGTGGCCGTCGCCGGGTCGGGTGCGTTTTTACTGTTGAGCAGTACCGTAGCCGTTCCGTCCTTCATGAACGTGATGCTCCAGTAAAACCCCCTGCTGTCCGTACCCGTGAAAGTCCCGGCAGGAAGGTTCTCCACCGTAAGCGGCACGACGACTTGCCCCTCACTGTTAGCTATTACGACCTCGACCTCGTGCGTGCCGACGGGAAGCATCTTTGTCCACTGCAATTGACCGGTCGTGGAATTCACGCTCAGTCCCTCGACGCTCGACCCAAGGCTTACGCTGCCCTGGGCACCGTTCCAGTCGATGGAGGGAACGGACGAGTTACCGGCCTGGTAGAAGTCCGCCTCAAAGGTGGTAGAAGCGTACGTGACTTCCGGAGCATCGGCCCCGCCGCTCAGTTCGTTGATGCTGTCGCACGACTGGGAGAAGGTGACGGCCAGCGCCAGAAAAAGGTAAATGAATTGCGTTTTCATGCTTGCAGGTATTTATACCTCTATGCAAGGCGGGCTCCGGTGCGTTACGCGCCGGCTGAAAAAAGTTGGCCGGCAGAAAAGCGGAACAAGAGAAATAGGCGAGAAAAGAGGGAAATATTTGAGGCGGCCGCTATTATCTTAAATAACTGATAATCAGTAGAATACCAAGACTACATCTGTATTTAAACGTTTATAAACGTATTTAAACGAAAGTAAACGGATAATTGACGACTAACGGATCGGGATGCCCTCACCTTTGGACCGTCACCGAAAGAAAGCGATGTGTACTGCTTCACACCGCGCTCTGAGGGGACACATTCCATCACCAATGCCCGTGTCCAATTATTCATGCGACACACGGATACGGGCCATTACTAATCCTTTTTATCATGCAAGTACGTAACAGCGTAACCCTCATCGGCAACGTCGGCCAACTCCCCACCGTCAAGACCCTGCCCAGCGGCAGCCGCCTGATCGAGTTCAGCTTTGCCACCAACGACAGCTACCGCAATAAGGAGGGCGACAAGGTCACCCGTACGGAATGGCACCGCGTGAAGGCCTACGGCAAGGTCGTGGATGTCCTCGAACGCTACCTGCGGAAGGGGACGGCCCTGGCGATCTCCGGTACGATCCGCTACGGCAAGTGGACGGACCAGCACGGACAGAACCGCACGTCTACCGATATCATCCTCAGCGAGTTCACGTTTACCGGCAACCGCAACGAAGCGGGCGGCTACCCCACTGCCGACGAGGCCGAAGTGAACGAGCCGGTGCCTCAGGCCGCGGAGCCCGCCCCGAAAAAGACCCGCAAGCGCCGTACGAAGGCGGCAACGCCCGCCCTCACCCCGGCCGAAGACCTGCCCTTTTAAACGTAATCGGGCATACCCCTTCACCATCTTTCCGTAACCGGGACCGTTGGCGGAGGACTTTTGCAACGCAGTACGCCTCGACGGCGGCCGGCATACTTTCACTAAACCACTTAGAGTAACCCAGGCACGTTTCACCCCTGGCCGGCAGCAGGATAGGCCCGACCGGCGTCCGTCTCCCCCCGGGAGCCCGGGCGCCGGTCTTTTCCTTTCCGGCCTTTGCAGCGCGGATAAAATTGCGTAGGCATTCCACCTTAACGACCGAAAGTTAGACGCTGGAGGGCTCCTCCGCCCGGGGTGGTCTTCCTTCCCGATTCAGGTTACCATTTAGCACATCCAGCCCGCCGTTCAGAACACCAAGGGCTCAAAGTGGTATCTTTTTCTTCATCTCCGCCTAGTTTTGCAGCGGCAAGATTCCTATGGGGACTTGCGGGACTTAAGCCGAACTCCCTTACCAAAAAAGTAGGCGCTTACACACCTCTTTCAAATGCATTCCTTTACTAGCGTTACGCGCACGAGCCTGCTCGTGCTGATCCTCTCTGCCCTTTTGGGTACCAGCCAGCGGGCCCTCGCCCAACAACTGGTCTACGGCCAAACCTACAAGCTCGAGAACACCTGGATGAACCGCGGGGCCTACCTCGAAGTGGCGGGACAGGGCTGTCAGGACAATTACCTCTGTGTATCCACCACGACGGCCGGCGACCGCAAATCAGGCAACACCTCGGACTGGATCATCCTTTCGGCCACGGGCAAACAAGCCGGCCAGCCGGTGGAGAGCGGAGATATGATTCTGCTGAAGAACCCCTGGATGCGCGGCTCTTACCTGGGTACGCGGGGCTACGGCAAGGACTTCGGATGCCCGGGCTACCTGTGCGTTTCCGCCTGGCAGAACGTAGACGGCGTCAAAAACACTACCTGGCAGGTCAAGGGCGACGTCAAAACCGGGGGTATCGTTCAGTTTATCGGCCAGTGGAACAACGCCTCGGCCGGGTACCTCGATATGGCGGGCCACCGCCCCGGCGGCAACGGATACAATGCCGTAACGACGACGGAGCAGGCCCGCATCAAGGGCGGCAGCACTATGTGGACCTTCCGGCCCAGCCCGAATGCAGCGCCCGCCGCTGCCGCTACCAAGAACATCCTCAACGCCGGAGAATCGCTCGCGGCCGGGGAAAAGCTGGTTTCCGCCAACGGCAAATTTATGCTGATCATGCAGCCCAATGACGGCAATCTGGTCGTTTACCGCTACGACAACGGCAAGCAGGGCGGCTTCGTGTGGGGTTCCATGCAATACGGCTTCCAGAACGCCCGCCTGGAAATGCAGTCCGACGGCAACCTGGTAGTATATGCCGGCAACGACGCCAAGTGGAGCTCGAAGACTCACCCCTACTACGATGCCAAGTTCCGTGACGCCGGTAACAAGCCCGTGAAGCTGGTCCTCCAAGACAACGGCAAGCTGAACCTCATCACGGCTTCGGGTACATCCGTCTGGTCGTCGTAACCTGACCCGGGCTTGCGCGCTACCGCGCAAGCTTCCGGCACCCCTAGTTTTCGCCAGGGCCCGCGCCTGCCCCGTACGGTTCGCCGGCGGGCAGGTCAGCGGGCCCTGTTGCGTGTGGTGCCCCCCGTTAGCTCACCACCTTCAGGCTTAGGTCGAGACTAACGGCCGAGTGGGTTAGTGCACCGACGGAGATGAAGTCGACACCGGTCTCGGCTACTTCCCGGATGCTATCCAGGGTGATGCCTCCGCTGGCCTCCGTTTCGAAGCGGTCGCCGACGTGGGCCACAGCCTCCCGCAGCAGGGGAATCTCGAAATTATCAAGCATGATGCGGTCTACCTGCCCTACTTCGAGGACTTCCATCAGCTCGACAAGGTTGCGCACCTCCACGGTGATGGGCAGGACCATGTCGTTCTCGCGGAAGAAAGTCTGTACCCCCCGGATGGCTTTGGTCAGCGACCCCGCAGCATCGACGTGGTTGTCCTTGATCATAATCCGGTCGTAGAGCCCTTCGCGGTAGTTCTCCGCGCCGCCCAGCCGTACCGCCCACTTCTCCAGAAACCGAAGGTTGGGAGTCGTTTTGCGGGTGTCCAGCACCTTTACGGGCAGGTCCTCCACTTCAAAGGCGTAGCGGTTGGCCAGGGTGGCGATGCCGCTCATTCGCTGCATGGTATTCAGTACGAGCCGCTCGGCCTGCAGGAGGGCACGCGAATTACAGGTCACGTAGAAAGCTTCGTCGCCCACGTGCATGAGGTCACCGTCCTGCATCCGCTGGTCGAATTCCATCTTGGGGTCAACGGCCTGGAAGATCATCCGGGCGACCTCCACGCCCGCCAGTACGCCGACATCCTTGACGAGTAGCCGGGCGGTATCGCGTTTGTCAGCGGGGATGGTGGCCTCGCTGGTGAAATCACCGGGACCAACGTCCTCCGCGAGGGCCTCATTTATAAATTGCAGGATGCGCTGTCGCAGGGTTTCGTCTACTTTGGCCGCCATGTTGTTTACTTTGGTAGTCCGCTTCGGTTACGACGGACGGTTCGGATAGGTCTTCAGCCGCAAAGGTACACCTTCGCTGTTTTCCCTAAAGTATACCCCGTGATTCAGGACTATTTCACCGAACTTTCGCAGCAGCTGGCCCCCACCGGCCTTAACTGGGAAAATGTGCGCCGGGCGTACGCGGGTCGGGCGTATCACAACCTCACCCACCTCGACGAGATGATTGGTCACCTGCCGCAGCACGCCGCTCCGCAGGATCCGGTGGTATTCGGGGTGGCCCTGGTGTACCACGACATTGTCCACAAGCCGACCCGCAGCGACAACGAAGAGCGCAGCGCGCGCTCGGCGGAGCGCGACCTCCGTCAGGATACTTCCATTTCCGCGGAACGCATCGACCGCTGCCGCCAGCTCATCCTGTCCACCAAACAGCACCTGCCCTCCCCCGCCGACGATGGCGACGAGGCC
Source organism: Lewinella sp. IMCC34183 (assembly GCF_003390915.1). GTDB lineage: Bacteria > Bacteroidota > Bacteroidia > Chitinophagales > Saprospiraceae > Neolewinella. Next base: position 63,507 of record NZ_QMEM01000004.1, read on the forward strand.
CTGCTTATCGACCTGGATCTGGCCGTCCTCGCACGCGCTCCAGACAGTTACGACCAGTACGCTACGGCCGTGCGCAGGGAATTCTGGATGTTGCCCTACTTCGTTTTTCGTAACGGCCGGACGCGCGTCCTCACTGCTTTGCTGGACCGCCCCGCGATCTACCACACTGCTTTTGGCCGCGATCACTACGAAGCGCCGGCGCGCGAAAACCTGTGGAGGGAATTGCGGAATCTCTGACCTAACCCGCGTTTTTCGGCCCGTCGAGCAGCAGGTCCACGTCCTCCATCAGGTGATTTACCTCTTCCTCTACCAGACCGCTGGCGTAGGACCGGACGTATCCGTTGCGGTCGACCAATACAATGTATCCGCTGTGGTCGAAGCCGCCCGGCGCGTCGGGATTCTCCAGCGCAACGCTGAGGTATTCCTCGTCCAGGTCGTATATCTCGAACTTATCGCCCTGGATAAAGTGCCAGCGGTTGAAGTCGGTGATGCCCAGCTTACCGGCGTACTCGGTCATCCGCTCCGGGGTATCGCGTTTGGGATCGATCGTGAAGGAAACGAGGGCGAAATCGGGATTATCCGCAAACCGCTCCTGGAGGCGCAGCATCTGGCTCATCATCTTAGGGCAGATCGTGGGGCAGGACGTAAAGAAGAAGTCCACCACGTACACCTTACCCTGCAGGTCCTCCGATCCAAAGGGCTGTCCGGTCTGATCGATATACTCCCATTCGCGCACCGGCTCGGGCGTAACCACGCCGGTTTCGGGATCAAAGGGCTGATTACCGGGGTATCCGAGGCTGTCGGTCAGGTAGTAGCCCGTTTCGGGGTCGGTCGGGTGGTGCTGTAAATAGGGGGGGGCGTGCTCGGGGTCGATACCCGCGTCGTGACTGTGACAACCCAGAGCTACCACCAATAGGCTAAGTACAGGAATAAGCTGGTAAATCTTCATAGTCGGAGAACAGCACCTCCACCCGGAGGTTGAAAGTTACCAGTAGTCGGAATAGACGAAAATGACGGATCCTTTCGGTCGTCGCACCCTCCTTCATCAGCCTCTGGTTAGCGTTTACTTTGCGTAACGCTTCTTTGCCACCCTAATGATACTGCGCCGGATATACCACGCCCGGTCCAGCCGCCCGATCGTCATACGTTGGTACTCACGCTCCCAGAATGGCGGGCTGAAACGTTTCCATAGAGAATAGCCCCCATGAATGATTGACCCAAAAAGATCCCAGGGTTTCGGTGATCCCAAGAAATGGAATATTCCCGTAGGATGGCTCGGCTTATTGGCACCGGCCAGATAAGAGGTGTTAAACTTCTTGGGGAGTTGCTTGAAATCACCATCGCACATTCGATTTAGAATCGTTTGGTCGTGGGACCGTAGGGTTTCCGGACGATCCAGGATGATTTCACGCCAGGCAGTATCCAGGTCACGACGCCGCCATTCCGCCAAGTTCATTATCAACACACCCGAATTGAAATAGGGCATGTCCTGGCTGTAGCCCCGACTGACAAAGTATTCGCGGTCCAAGGTGTAGTTAACGAAAGTTCCCGTATAAGCAGCTATGCTATGACCGCTCATGTCAACTTCATCCAACTCAAATATATCGATGGTTATGACCAGGTCGCTATCCAAATAAATAACCTTTTCCGCATCGATATACTGTGGTATCAACAATCTACCGTAAGGGGTTAAATCATTGTGCAAGCCGGGTAATGACTTAAAATCCGTATTGGCATCGTAATTTATCAGTTCATAAGTGCCCGGAAAAGAAGCATACTCAAATAACTTATGGATGTTATTCTGATGATCCTCGGAAAGCCGAGAGCACATAATATGAAAGTTGATTCTTTCCGGTTGACTAGTACTTTGCAACAAAGAATTGATGGTAGCACCTAGTCCCGGCAAGCCTCCTTCATTCACATTGAAAACAATCTGAAGGATATTTTCCTTATGCATAATATTAACAGGTAAGGTTAGGGAGTGTATGGATGGTAAGTAAGGTGAATTGAAGAACGGAGCTAACCACAGTGATCAGCGCAAGGGAAAAGAACGGTGAGTCCGCCTATCTGGCTGGGCTTACGAATGGGAAAGATAGGTAAGAAACGGAGGATCTGCTGTAATAACCTGCGAGCATTGCATGAAGCGTGCCACGGCATTTTCTGACGGAAGTGATCTTTGGTCAAGCCCCCGTAGAAGACCGGGGGGCTTGGTAAAGTACGCTGAGGGCTACGCTCACAGGTCAATCCGCAAAAGGACTTGATGGCGTCAGTCGCGTAGCTTTCACCCAAGAAACCTGCTCCGGGCGACGCAACGGATCAGCGGGTGGTAATTGTTCATCAGCGTCAATTGCTCCCAATTACTGCACCCAAAAGCGATGATCTTTGGGTAGTGTTTACCCTGTTATGCCCGGGGTGGCTGGGGCGTGGTCGGACCGGTCGCGGGTCGTGGCGATGCAGATCAGCTTCAGATCGCTGCAGTGTTACGCCCAGCCCGCCCCTAAGCCCGCAGGGTGGGTGTCCTGCAGGCCAGATACTTCGCCGGTTGTTGGTCCTGATGCACGATAGCCAAAGCTGCACATCGGTCTTCGGGTAGCTGGCGTGGGTTGAATCCAGAAAGCCCGTCAACTTGTCCACCCAGGCGATTAGGATGCCCTCCAGCCTTCTGTTTTGCAGGCCCGCAGGTACCTGCATCCAGAGATCGAAATCAAGTTGCCGATGTAGAGGCCGAGTGCCATACCGGTTCACCGCCCTACACCAACTGGATCAGGGGTCGGTTTTAGGTCCGTAAACCGCCTTGGTGATTACGCTTCTTTCCTTGCAGACCTGGTAGCGGATCGCGTCCGGGAAAAGAACGAATAACCGCTTTAGCCGGTCTTATCGTTGTCAGGCTACTCAATGGTACAGCGCTATGCCGCGCCGGGTTTTATGATTTGCTTCATCGCCGTCGGCCATGGGAGTGTCAGGTCAGCCGGCCCGCACCTCCAAAGACGGCGTGAGCAACGGCGTGAAGGCTTTGTTGTCGCCCGGCAACCGTTCGCCGCCTCACAGCTTCTTCGGTGCGTTGGCCCGACAGGTTTTCGTAGCAAACCCGTTGGTTTCCATTGTAACTGGCGTGCGTGACGCAACGGGTTGATTCTCCCGGTGACACCCCTTCCGCAGCAGTCCCGCTGCAAGTAAGGAAGGTATAGCTTGCCGGCCTATTTTCCCTGCAACTCTTCGAAGGTGTTCAGGCCGCAGCGCAGGAAGCGTTCGTAGTCCTCGGCATTAGGGGTATAGGCGACCGGCGGATTGAGGGTCTGTCCGTCCGGAGATACCAGTACGTAGTACGGCTGCGTGGCGTGCTGAAAAACGCTCTGCTGGAAGTAGTGCCACTTCTCCCCCACCTGGTCGATCGTGATGCTGCGGCCGGACCCGTCGAGGCGGCTGACCTCCTTCCATTGCTCGGCGGGCAGTTCCTTGCGGTCGTCCACGTAGAGGCTGATGAGTACGTAGTCTTCGGTCAGCAGATTGTTGATGCGGTCCTGACTCCAGACGTTTTCCTCCATTTTGCGACAGTTCACACAGGTGTATCCGGTAAAGTCGAGCATCACCGGTTTATTCACCTCCCGGGCGTAGGCGAGCCCCGCGTCGAGGTCCTTGAAGCAGGTAATGCCCTGCGGACAGTCACAGGGGTTCAGGTAACTATAGCATACCGGGGGGGCAATACCGCTCAGCAGGTTAAGCGACTGGTAGCTGCCGGTGTCTTCGTTCTTCGTGAAGCCGAAGGCGAGGTAGGCGGTAAACAGGACGCCGGCCACGGCCACAACGGCGGCTAAGGGGCCTACCTTACGCTTCTTGCTGTCGTGGGGAAAGCTGATCCACCCGAAGAGGTAGGCCGCGATACCCAGCGAGCAGAGCATCCAGATGATCAGGAAGGGCTCGATGCGCAACAGGTTCCAGTCGCCCACGAGGTCGGCGTTGCTCAGGAACTTAAAGGCCAGAGCCACCTCCACGAAGCCGAGCACCACCTTCACGCTGTTGAGCCAGCCGCCGGACTTGGGCATCTTGTTGAGCACTCCGGGGAAAGCAGCAAAGAGGGCGAAGGGCAGCCCGAGGGCTACTCCGAAGCCAGCCATACCGGCGGTCAGCGGCCAGGCCCCGTCGCTCACGGCCTCCACCAGGAGGCTGCCGAGGATAGGTCCCGTGCACGAGAAGCTGACCAGGGCCAGCGTAAGCGCCATGAAGAAGATGCCCAGCACGCCGCCGGTTCCTTCCGCTTCGCTGGCGCGATTGCTCCAGCTTTGCGGCAACGTCAGTTCGTAAAATCCGAAGAAGCTGCCGGCAAAGAACATGAAGACCGCGAAGAAGAGCAGGTTCAGCCACACGTTGCTGGCGATGCTGTTGAGGATCGAGGGGTCAATACCCGCGATCAGGTGAAAGGGTACGCTCAGCAGCACATAGATCAGGAAGATGAAGAAGCCGTACAGCGTAGCCTGCTTGACGCCGTCCGTACGGCTTTCCCCACTCTTGGTAAAGAAGCTAACCGTCAGCGGGATCATCGGGAAGATGCAGGGCATAAGCAGGGCGAAAAGTCCCCCCAGGACGCCAAGCCCGAAGATCGACCACAGGCTCTGTCCCTGGGTCACCGCCTCCCCGACGTTGCAGGCCGCCAGGGGCTCGGCGTTGAAGGTGTATGCCTGCGCGGTGGCGCCGACCTGCGGCCGGTCGTCGGCGGAAGCCAGCCCGGCCGCACCGCCGCCGATGCCGTCCACCGTAGCTAGGCTGGCGGCCGGGTCAAAGGTGAAGGGAACGTCCCGCGGCGGCAAGCACATTTCGTCGTTGCAGGTCTGAAAGGTGAGGTAACCCGAAATCCCGGTTCCCGGCTCCGCCCGCACTACCTGCGAGTAGGTGACGGTTCCGCCGTCTACCTTGGTGACTTCCGCCTCCCAGGTGGTATCGAACAGCTTGTGCAGGGTTGCGGAGGTTTCGGTGACCTCGCCGATGGGTGATACCCCCGTTTTCTCCTCCACGACCATCTCGGTGGGGATAGGGCCGATCTCGGGATCTATAGTCTGGCTGTACACCGTCCAGCCCTCCGCCAGGGTACCGACCATCGATAGCCGGTAGCGGCTCCCGTCGAGTTCCTCCACGCGGAGGGACCAGCTTACGGGCTCGTCCTGGGTCGGCAGGGGCAGTGCGGCGGTATAGGTGGCAAGCACTTCCTCGGCCGGCAGGTTGGCGACCTTTGGTGGTGCGGTTTCCTTGTCTACCTCGGTACCGTCCGTGACGGGCGCCGGGGCATCGACTGCCGGGGCGGGGCGGTCCGCGGCCGGCAAGGGGCGGTTCCCGTTGGCGCCCATGGCCCCATCGGTGGGTTGGGCAAGGGTGTAGGCAAACGGCTCCGTGGTCGGCGGCAGGCACTGGGTGTCGTCGCAGCACATGAATTCCACCTCTCCTTCGATGGGGGTGCCGTAATCGGTTACCCGCACGGTCTGTCGGAACACGGTGGCCTGATCGCTCAGGTACTTGATCACGTTGACGCCGAAGAGCTCGTCCATCCCCTCCTTCTTGTGGCCCGTTTCCTTGACCTCGCCGATGCGTTCGTAGTGGTCGCCTTCCTCCCAGTAGAAGGTGGTCGGCACAGGTCCGCCCGCATCGGTGAACTGGCTGTAGATCGACCAGCCTGGGTCCGCCGTTGCCGTGGCGATCAGTTCGAAGCGGTCACCGTCCAGGTGGCGCTGCTCGAAGGTCCACGAAATAGGACTGCCAAACTGGCCAAAGAGGCTCAGGGACAACAGGCTGAAGAGAAGGGTCAGGCGAAGCGCCATAGTAGTGGTTTTGCCGGAAGTTCCCGGAAGATACGGGTGATAACGTCGCCGCGGGCCGGCAGGTTATACGGCTTCGGGCCGGCGTAGGGCACGGGGGTGGATATGGCGTGAATTTTACGCGATTGGCGGGTTCACTGCCCGGGTTGAGGGCCTCCGGCCCGATCAAAGCACGGGGGGGGGGAGAAGAAAATTCAGGCCGCCATTTCGCGCGTCGGTTCAGATCCAAGAATAACATATGTCTTAATACTTGACCCCGTCACATGGCCTGATTCGGGCCGGAGGCCCTCTACCCGAAATACACGGGTTGAGGGCCTCCGGCCCGATCAAAGCATAGGGGGAGAAGAAAATTCAGGCCGCCGTTTCACGCCTTGGTTCAGGTCCAGGATCAGCATATGTCTTCTTGCCTGACCCCGTCACATGGCCTGATTCGGGCCGGAGGCCCTCTACCCGAAATACACGGGTTGAGGGCCTCCGGCCCGATCAAAATACACCAGGTGAAAATATATGCCGTCCTCTCGCCGGCTCATTCAGACTCAGGATCAGCATATGTCTTATTGCCTGACCCCGTCACATGGCCTGATTCGGGCCGGAGGCCCTCTACCCATGTCCAGCCCGGTACATTCGTGAAGTGCAGCGAGCGGTGACGCTCCACGGGGTTCAATCGGGCCGGAGGCCCCCAACCCGGGACGAGCCATGCATACGTCGGACCCGGAGTCCTTCGGCCCGACCAGGATTTAGGCCAGCAGCAGGAACATGGCCGGCCGCTTGTGCAACACCGCACCCGCGTCCCCGCCCCACTCCCCGATCGGTGCGGTGCGAACCCACTCCAATTCGGTGGTCAGATCTACGGCCACGCAGAAGAGGGTCGAAGGTGCCAGGCTCTCTACCGCCACCTCGACCGACGCCTGGTTGCGGTAGGGCGCCTCGATCCAGAGCTGGGTCTGCCGGAGGCGCCGGCTGTCGGCCTCGAGGCGGCGCAGGTCCTTGGCCAACTGGTTTCGCTTGGGGCTGAGGTAGCCGTGAAAGGTGAAGGACTGTCCGTTCATCCCCGACGCCATCAGACTCAGCAAAATCGCGGAGGGGCCGACGAGGGGTACCACGCTGAGCCCGTGGCCGTGGGCCTGCCGTACCAGGCGGGCTCCGGGATCCGCCACGCCCGGCGCGCCGGCGTCGGAGAGCAAGCCCACGTCCTCGCCCGCGAGCAGGGGGGCCAGCAGGACGGGCAACTCCTCGTCGCGGGTATGCTTATTGAGTTCGTAGTAGGTGCATTCCTGGAGGCGGTGGTCCAGTTCCACCTCCTTGAGGAAGGCGCGGGCCACCTTGCCGGTCTCTACAATGAAGTGGCGCAGCGGGCGCACCGTCCGCAGGGTCCGTTCCGGAATCGTATCGATGGCCCCCGGACCGAGGGTCGAGGGAATGAGGTAAAGCGTACCGGGCATGGCGCTAATCTACGATCAGCTCTGCGCCGTCGAGCTGTTGCTGCCGTACGTTGGCGGGCAGCTCGCGGTAATTGTACTGCTGATCGCGCAGCTGCGGCCGGAAACCGGCTTCCCGGATCGCATCCTGGATACCGTCGGCCGTGAAGCGCCAGCGGGCCCCCGCGGCGCTCACCACGTTCTCCTCGATCATGATGGAGCCGAAGTCGTTGGCACCGGCGTGCAGACAGATCTGCGCCACCTGCTTGCCCACCGTCAGCCAGCTGGCCTGGATGTTGGTCACGTTGGGCAGCATGATGCGGCTCAGGGCGATCATGCGCACGTACTCGTCACCGGTGACGGTATTGCGGGCGCGCTTGATTTTCTTCAGGATGGTATCCTCGTCCTGGAACGGCCAGGGAATGAAGGCCAGGAAGCCCTTGGCGTCGGCGGGCTTTTCGTCCTGCACCTGCCGCATGCGGACCAGGTGGTCCATCCGCTCCCAGTTAGTTTCGATGTGGCCGAACATCATGGTCGCCGAGGTGGTGATGTTGAGCTGGTGGGCGGCGCGCATCACGTCGAGCCACTCCTCGCCGCCGCATTTCCCCTTGGAGATGAGGCGGCGTACGCGGTCGCTGAGGATTTCCGCGCCGGCACCCGGCAGGCTGTCGAGGCCGGCGGCATGCAGTTCCTTCAGTACGTCGTAGTGGCTCATGCCCTCCAGCTTGGCCACGTGGGCTATCTCGGGGGGGCCGAGGGCGTGCAGCTTGAGCCGGGGGTAGAGTTGCTTGAGCTCACTGAAGAGGTCGCAGTAAAACTTCAGGCCCAGGTCCGGGTGGTGGCCACCCTGCAGCAGCAGCTGCTCGCCCCCGAATTCGAAGGTCTCCTCGATCTTTTTCTTGTACTCCTCGATGCTGGTGATGTAGCTCTCCTCGTGCCCGGGCCGACGGTAGAAGTTGCAAAACTTGCAGTTGGCGATACAGACGTTGGTGGTATTGGAGTTGCGGTCGATGATCCAGGTCACGGTCCGCTCCGGCACCGACTCGAAGCGCAGCCGGTCGGCCACGTACATAAGTTCGGTGGTCGCGGCGTTCTCGAGCAGCCATACGCCTTCCTCGGCGGTGAGCCATTCGCGATTCAGTCCCTTCTGCAGCAGTTCGGCGGTGTTCATACCTGGGAAACGGGTGAGGATTGGGGTAGTTGTTGGGGGAGTTTCAGTTTTTTGTGAAAGTTTGGGGCACAGCGGGCCGGTACGCGTTGCGGCGGCGGGGCGCGAGTGCGGGGCTGTTTCGGGTGGGCTAGGTTCCTTGGCGGCTTTCCGTGCTCGCTATAAAGCGATTGCTTTCTTTGTGCGCCGGTCTGTCTCCCTCGCTGCCGGAGGCAGCCTTGTGCTATCGCTGCCGGAGGCAGCATCCTACTACCGCTCCAGGCGTTCCCGCTCGCTGAGCTGTTTGAGTTTTCCCCAGAAGGCTTCGTTGTCGCGTTCTTTCTTGGTTTTCGCGAAGGCGTCGGCGTCGAGGAAGGGCTCCTTCGCTCGCTGCTGCTGCTTTTTTGCCGCTTTCTTCCGCCGGGCTTTCACCTCGTGCTCCTCCAGTTCGCCCCGGTAGGCGTAGGCACCGAAGATCCCCATCACAAGACCGAGCAGGTGACTTTCCCAGCTTACGCCCTGCTCGCCGGGTAGGATGCCGACCACGATGCCGCCGTAGTAGAACAAGACAATCAGGGACACCACTACGGCACGGAAGTCGCGCCGGAAAAAGCCGCTGAAGGCCAGAAAGGAGGCCAGGGCGTACACTACCCCACTGGCCCCGATGTGGGTAGCCTGCCGGGCCAGTATCCACACCAGTACGCCGGTGCCCAGCCAAAGGGAGGCGAGCACCCGCGGCCACAGCCGGGGATAGAAGAATACCAGCAGACCGGTAAGGGATACAAAGGGGACGGTGTTACTCAGCAGATGCCCCCAGCTGGCGTGCAGAAAGGGAGCGGTTATGATGCCCGGCAGGCCGGCCAACTCCCGCGTGTGCAGTCCGTAGTACGCGCTCAGCAGTCCCCCCGTGAGGTAATAATCAACGATGAAGACCACGTACATGATCGCCAGCAGCCCCAGTGGCCACTTGATGACGTTCCCGAAGTTGCGCTTGCTGAGCATGACGGTAGCGGTTATTCGTCTTTGGCCGACTGTTGCCCCTCGGGCATCTGGTCCTCGGCGTAGAGTTTGTCGAAGATGTTGTCCACCTTGTTCATCTCGTCGAGCGTCTCGTCAATGAAGTAGGAAAGCTCCGGCAGCCGGCGCAGGTGGCGCTTCAGGCGGTGGGCCAGGGCACTCTTCAGGCGGATATGTTCCTCGTCCATCTGCAAGATGACGGCCTGCTTGTTCTCGGTATTCCAGATGCTCAGGTACACCTTGCCCACGCTAAGGTCGGGGCTCACCTGCACGTCCATCACCGTTACCAGGGGCTGGGTACCGTAGATGTATGACCCTTCCTGCTGGAGTACGATGCTGAAGTTGCGCTTGATCATTTCGGCGACCTGCCGTTGTCTTTTCGATTCCATGGTGAGGGAGCTTTTATTTGGTCTTTTTGCAACGTGCTCGCCTGAAGGTAAGTTGCAGCTGGTTGCTGGTTGGCTGGTTACTAGTTGCTGGTTGCTATGCATCAGAGGCGCGGGCAGCCAGCACCTAGCACCCAGTTCACAACGTCTTAAGATACTCCACCACCGCCCAGCGCTCTTCCTCGCTGAGCTTATCGCCGAACGTATGGCCGCCGTTGCCGTATCCGGGTACCGTGGTGTCGAAGGTCCACTTGGCGTTTTTCGGTTCCGGGTCGTACTGCCAGCCCAGCTTTTCGTGGTCGTAGCTGGTGGATTTGCCGTCACGGGTCCAGCGCGTGGGGCGGGCGTCGGACTTGAGCAGCTCGTACACCGTGGGTACGGAACCGTTGTGCAGGTAGGGTGCCGAAGCCCAGATGCCGTCGAGGGGCGGGGCCACGTAGCCGTACGACGGAGAGAAGGACGACTGCGGCTCACTCGTGGCGAACCAGCTGCTGTTGTACCAGTCGACGATCGCCGATTGCTGGATGTAGTCGGCGTAGAGGGGGTCGGTCTTCACCACCTTCACGTTGACCACCTTGTTGGGGTAGGTCTCCTCCGTACCATACGTGCCGTGGCAACCGGAGCACTTGTCGTTGAAAATTGCCTCCCCCTCGCGGGCCAGCGGCGCGTCGATCGCGCCCGGGTAGGCCGGCGGCTCCAGTTGGGCGAGAAAGGCGTACACGTCGCGGAAGGCGATCTCGGACTTGCGGGTCTGGCTGCTGTCGGGTATGCCGAGGACGCTCGCCTGCAGCAGCAACTTGGACATGGCGCCCCGGCCGGTGCCCGTGTAGTAGAGAGCATTCTTCTTACCGACGTGCCAGAGCGGCGGGGTATCGGTACCGATGTTGTACTCCCACATGTCAAACTCCGGCTCCTCCACGTAGGTGAGGTCCTCGGGGTTGCGGTGCATCATGCAGGCCTCGGCCAGGCGGAAGGCGGGATTGGCACCGGGCTGGTTGAGCTTGACGGTGGGGGCCATCTTCTTGAAGTACTTCCCGAAATCCTCGAAGGCCACCGTTTCCGGGTCGTCGCGCTTGTACTTCAGGCTCATACCCATCCGCATCACGGCACCCATGGGTACCATACTCTTTTCCCACTCGGCAAAGCTGTTGCCCAGTCCCAGCACCAGCTGACCGTCCACCTTGCCGGCGTGGCAGGTGAAGCAGTTGCCGTTGACCGTCTCGGTGCCGTTCGGGGCAATGAAGGCCGTCATATAATAGGGGATGCCTTCGTTGAGCGCGTTGCGGGGGTAGAGACTGTCTAGGTCCATCTTCGCCGACTGTTTCCGCATGATCTCCAGAGGGATACCGCTGCCGATGTAGTCGCCGTGGATGAGGTAGTCGAGTCCCGCCACCGGATCACCATCCTGCGGTTGCGGACTGGGCGGGATCACCTTCGTCTTCCAGCTGTCCGCATCGTCCGGTACCGTGCCGGTGAGGGGCTGGTAGGTGTTGCAGGCCACGAGGAGGGCCAGGGTAAGAAAGACGAATAGTTTACGCACGGAAAGTTGGGGAATGGATGCTCCTTCATAACACCACCCCGCCGGTATCGTTGCGGACGATGCCCCCCGACGAAGGTCGCCACGCCTACATAACTCCCCGGGGCCTTCCCCGCACCCGCGCGCCGCCGCCTAGTGGCCGCAGGCAGCCCTGTGGAAGCGAAAGGTCAGCTTTACCGGCATAGCGGTCGGCCGGCCCGCAACGGTGCCCGGCGTCCAGCGGACGTCGCCCTCCTGCAAGACGCGGACCACGCGCAGCGCTTCCTCGCTATTGCGGGGATCGGCATCCTGCCGGATACGGGCGTTGACCAATTTTCCACTGGCGAGTACCGTAGCATTGACCATCAGGACTTCGGCCGGCGAACCCGTGGGGTCCTGCTGTTGCTGTCGGATAAAGGCGTTGAGCGCCCGGAAGCTGCAGACCATCCGCTGCTCGTAGTCGGGAACGTCCTCACAACCCGGATACACCGGAAGCGTGCGCCGCTCGGGCCCCGGCACCCGCAAGCGCGGTACCGTGGGCAACCGGAACCTACCGGTAAGCTGTTGTCCGCTTCCGGGACCGCAGACGGATACCGCCAACTTTGCCGAGTCTGAAGCTTCGGTAGGGGCTATACAATCCTGCCTCCCCACCGTTCCGGCAGCGGCAAACAGTACGGTAAACAGGATACCGAGCCTGAAATAGCGGGACGTGAGACCGAGCGTGCGCATACCTTTCTACCATTTGCTAGTAGTGTAAGGTACGACACTTCCTACTCCAATTTGAACTGGATGGGAAGCATGAAGTCCTGCGCGACCGGCTTTCCGTCGGCGCGGGCGGGCTCCCACCTGTTGTGGTACCTCAGCATTTGACGCACCACCTTGAGGCCGGCCTCACCGAGGGCGGGGTGCGGACTGCGGACCACTACGGGCAGGCCGGTATTCCCGAGGGCATCTATTGGAAAGCGGACCACTACCATCCCGGTAGCGTTATCGTCCTTGGCCTCCTTCGGGTAGCGGATGTGCTTGTAGATATACTGCAGCATGGCCTTGTCCGAGCACTCCCTTCGGTCATTGAAGTCCGGCAACTCTCCACAGGCGGGGAACAACGGCCGGGTACTTTCCTTCGCGGCCGGCGCCGGGAAGCAGGAGGTAGGTACGGTGGAAGTGCTGATCTGTGCCTGAAGTTCTTCGCGGGCAGCGTCCGGAGCCGTACGGAATCCCCAGGCGAGCAGGGTGAGCGCGGCGGAAAGGCCAAGCCCGATGAGGAAAAAGCGGGAAGTTAGTCCTAGGGTACGCATTGGGCCGGGTATTTGACTAAAGATAACGGATTTAGGGCGGGGACGCCAATTGGATGCGGGGGGAATGGCTTTTAGTGGAGGGAATAGAAGGTTTTTTCGTTGGAGGTGCAAACGATCCCGCGCAGGTCGGGAGGGGTATGGGGCTGTGGCGGAGTAGGTTTCTCACAAATTGCCTGCTGCGCTTCGCTGTGGTACGGATGGACATGGCGCGGCCGGAGGCCGCATTGTACTGGCGCTGCCGGAGGCAGCTTCGTACTTGCGCTGCGGACCAGCCAGCAACGCAATAACTCACCCACCTAGCAAGCCAGCAACTACTGCACCGTATCCCCCCGCAGCTCCCGGTACTTCTTGCGGGCCTCCACGGCCAGAATGCTGTTGCTGTAGTCGATGAAGAGGGTTTCGTAGAGTTCCTGGGCCCGCTCCCGGTCACCGAGCTGGTTCTCGTAGAGGCCGGCCAGGGCGAAAAGGGCGTTGTCGAGGCGGATACTTTTGGGGTAGGTGTCGACCACCTGCTGGTACTGGGCGGCGGCTTCGGGGTAGCGGCGCAGCTTCTGGTAGATGCGGCCGCGCAGGTACACGACGTCGTCTTCCAGGTCGTGGCCGGGGAAGTCGCGCAGCAGTCCGTCGAGGGTGGCGAAGGCCTCATCGTACTTGTTCTGGAACATAAGCAGCTCGGCGTCGGCGTAAGTCTGCAGGGCGGTGGCGCTGGTATCCAGGCCGAGGTTATCCATGATGAACACCGACAGGTCCAGGGCATCGTTGGCGATCAGGCGCGAGGTGGAGGCCTTCAGGACGTCGAACTGCGACTGCGCCCACTCGAAGTCGCCGCGAAAGTAGCTCAGCCGCGCGTTGCGGAAGCGTGCCTCGTGGCCCAGCAGGTCTTCCTTGAACTGCTTGTCTACCTGGCTGTAGAGCAGGGTGGACTCCCACACTTCCCCCTGCATGAGGTAGTAGTCGGCCAGCGCCAGCTTGGCTTCGGCCCGGACGGTTTCGTTCACGCCGTTGAGCTCGACGATACGCTGCAGGATGCCCGTCGCTTTGTCCAAATCGTTGAGGTACAGGGCCTCCAGCTCGGCGAGCTGGGTGGCGATGCGGGCGCTGGCGGGGTTGTTGCCGAACTGGCCCAGGAATTCCTCGTAGGCGGCTTCCAGGATGCGCAGGTCGTTTTCCGTGTAGTCGTAGCCGTCGGTGATGGCGCGGCGGCGGGTCAGCAGGCCCTCCCGCTTGGCGTCCAGGTAGAAGGGCGAGCCCTCCGGCTTATTTTCGGTGATGTAGTCGAAGGCGCCGATGGCCGTCTCGTAGTCCCGGGCGTTGGCGGCCAGCCGGCCGAGGTCGAGCACGCGGTCGCCGTTCTCGCCGAGTTTGCGGTCCAGGGCGCGCACCTGACGGAGGGCCGATTTATAGTCCTTGCGCTGGATGGCCACCCAGGCCAGCATCTCGGGGTAGAGCGGGTTGTCCTTCTTGTCAGCCTGGATGCGGGCGTACAGTTGCTTCTGGGCCTCCAGCAGGCCCTCGGCGTCGAGGTAGCGCTGGAAGTAGGTCTGCACGTTGCGCGCCCGCCTCGGATCCTGCACCAGGGCGTCCAGGTAATTGCTGACCATGGGTTCGGTGTCGCCCTTGCGGCGGTAGAGGTCGCCGAGGTTGAAGCTGAAGGCGCCGTCTTCCTTCAGCAGTTCGGTACCGCGCTCGTAGGCGCGGATGGCGTAGTCATACTTGGTCAGGATGAGGAAGGCATTGGCCAACTGGGTGATTTGCAGCTTGTCGCCCCGCAGCGCGTCGATCGCCGCGTCGTACTGCTTCTTGGCCTTGTCGTCCTCCATCCGCTGCTCGAGCAGCTGTCCGTAGCGGACGTGCAGCGTCAGGTCCTCGGGGGTCCGCTTGAGTTGCTTCTTGATGGACGACTCCGCCTCGTCGTACCGCCGCAGGTTCATGAGGCTGCTGACGTAGCGCTCGAAGTAGAAGGGGTTGTAGTTCTGCTCGGCCAGTGCCCGGTACAGCTCGGCCGACTTTTCATACTCGCCGTCCATATAGTACTGCTGGGCCAACTGGTTGGACTGGGCGGACAGCAGACAGGGGGCAAGGCCCAGCAGGCAGAGGAGAAGGAGGGTAGGCATAGCTTTCGGGGTTCGACTCCCAATCTAACGCGAAGGCTCCGGATTAGGTGCAGCTTGCCCCGCATTTCGGGCGCGGACGCGGGTGCAAGGCCAACTGGCCGACAAGCCAGCCCCCCGGCTCCTACCCCAGGACCCTGGCACCCGCGGCCCCGACCACTACGTCATCCTCCAGCCGGATGCCGCCGAAGTCGCGGTAAGCCGCCAGGGCGTCGTAGTTGATGAAGTCCGTGTGCTTTCCCCCCTCGCGCCAGCGGTCGGTGAGGAAGGGGATGAAGTAGATGCCTGGCTCCACGGTTACGACCATATTCTCGCGCAGGCGGCGGCCCAGGCGGAGGTTGCGGGTACCGAACAGCGTACTGCGCCGGAACTCGTCGTCGTAGCCGACCACGTCCTCGCCTAAGTCTTCCATGTCGTGCACATCGAGCCCGATTAGGTGTCCCAGTCCGTGGGGGTAGAAGAGGGCGTGGGCGCCGGCCTCCACGGCGGCGGCGGGGTCGCCCTTCATCAGTCCGAGCTCCTTCAGGCCGGCGGCAATGGTACGGGCGGAGGCGTCGTGGATCTCGCGGTAGGGCTTGCCCGGGGCGAGGGCGGCGATGGCCTCGGTTTTGGCGCGGTCGACGATGTCGTAGACGGCCCGCTGCTTGTCGGTGAGCTCACCGCTCACGGGGAAGGTGCGGGTGATGTCGCCCGCGTAGCCGGAGGGGGATTCGGCGCCAGCATCGATGAGGAGCAGGTCGCCGTCGCGGAGGGTGTTACTGTGGTGGTGGTTGTGCAGGATGTGGCCGTCACGGCTCACGATGGCCGGATACGCTAGGCGGCCGCCGGCGCTGATGGCGAGCCCCTCGATGAGCCCGGCCACTTCGGCTTCGGTCATGCCGGCCTGCAGGTTGCGGTGGGCGGCCTCGTGCATTTGCAGACTGGTGCGGACGGCGGCATTCATCTCGGCGATCTCCTCCTCACTCTTCACGGCCCGCAGCTCGACCACCGCCCGAATGAGGGCTTTGCTGGGGGAACGGTCGGTACCGAACCAAGCACGAAGTTGGCGGCGGCGTTCCTCGCGGTAGGGCGGTAAAAAGTGTACGGTCGTGGCGCGGGACAGCGCCGGCTCGAGCTGATCCAGCCGGCCGCCGTGGCGGGCGCCGATCCGCTCGGCCAGCTCCTTCACGAGGGGCTGCTCGCCCATCCAGACGATATCGTCGAGGGTGGGATCGTCGCCGTAGAGATAGCTCTCGCCGCTTTTCGCATCAACGGTCAGTACCAGGTCGGGCCGGTTGTGGCCGGCGAAGTAACGGAAGTTGCTGTCCTGCTTGAAGGGGTAGGTATTGCCGGTGTAGTTCATGGCGGCCTCGCCGTTGCCGGGCAGGAGAATGAGGCCTTCGGTGATGGCTTCGGCTAGTTTTTGGCGGCGGTCGGTGTAGGTCTGGGCGGAGAACATGTTATTGCTTTGGTGGTGCAAGGTAAGGTTCGGCATGGGGCTTGGGTTGAGGGCCTCCGGCCTGATGTTTTAGGGTTCACCACAAAACACGGGTTGAGGACCTCCGGTCCGATGCTTCAGCCGAAGCCTGCAGAATCCAAATCGCACCGTAGGTGCTCAACCCGGGCAGAACCCCCCACCCCACTCCACCGTTCCACTCCCGTGTCCGCCCCCCTCACCCAACAAGACCTACTCCGCCGCGGCGACGCCTGGTTCACCGACCGCGGCTGGACGGCCTTCCCCTTCCAGCAGGAAGCCTGGGCTGCCTACCTCGCCGGCAAGAGCGGACTCGTCAACGCACCCACGGGCAGCGGCAAGACGTACTCCCTCATCATGCCCATCCTGCTGGAGTTCCTGGCGGAGCACCCCGATGATCCCGGCAAGGCCAACAACGGGCTGCGCGCCGTGTGGCTCACCCCCATCCGGGCGCTGACGCGGGAGATCCAGTCGGCGGCCGAGCGGGCCATCGAGGACCTGGGCATGAAGTGGCGGGTGGGCATCCGCTCCGGTGACACCAGCAGTTCCGACCGGACCAAGCAGCGCAGCAAGCCGCCCGAGATCCTCATCACCACCCCCGAGAGTCTGCACCTCCTGATGGCCAGCAAGGGCTACGAAAAGTTCTTCGGTGACCTGCGTGTGGTGGTGGCCGACGAGTGGCACGAGCTGCTCGGCACCAAGCGCGGCGTATTGGTGGAACTGGCCCTGAGCCGGCTGCGGGGCCTGCGCGGCGACGCCTTCCGCACCTGGGGTATCTCGGCCACCATCGGTAATATGGAGGAGGCGCTGGACGTGCTCGTTCCGGAGCAGTTCGCCAGCGGCCGCACCATCGTCCGGGCCCGCCACGCCAAGCAGATCGAGATGATCACCGTGCTGCCCGACGAGATCGAGACCTTCCCCTGGGCCGGCCACCTCGGCATCAAACTGCTGGAAAAGGTGATCCCGATCATCTACTCCTCCGGCTCCACGCTCATCTTCACCAACACCCGCAGCCAGTGCGAGATCTGGTACCAGCGGCTGCTCGACGCCGATCCCGACCTGTCCGGCGCCATCGCCATGCACCACGGCAGCATCAGCCGCGAACTGCGCGACTGGGTAGAGGACGCCCTCCACGAGGGCACGCTGAAGGCGGTGGTGTGTACCTCCAGTTTAGACCTGGGCGTGGACTTCCGCCCCGTGGAGACCATCGTCCAGATCGGCAGCCCCAAGGGCGTGGCCCGCTTCCTGCAGCGGGCGGGGCGCAGCGGCCACCAGCCGGGCGCCACCTCGACCATCCACTTCGTGCCTACGCACAGCATGGAACTACTGGAGGCGTCGGCGCTGCGCAGGTGCATGGAGGGCGGGATCATCGAAAGTCGCATCCCGTATATCCGCAGCTTCGACGTGCTGGTGCAGTACCTGGTAACCCTGGCGGTGAGCGGGGGCTTCCGGCGCAACGAGATCCTGCGCGAGGTACGCGGCACCTACTGCTACGCCTCGATCACCGACGAGGAGTTTGCCTGGTGCCTCGACTTCATCACTACAGGGGGCAACAGCCTGGGGGCCTACGATGAATACCACAAGGTCATCCGCAACGACGATGGCGTCTACACGGTCGAGAGCAAGCGCGTCGCCACCATGCACCGCATGAGCATCGGTGCCATCGTGAGCGAGACGACCCTTACGATCAAGTACCTGAGCGGCGGCTACGTCGGCAGCATCGAGGAATACTTCATCTCCAGCCTGAAGCCGGGCGATACCTTCTGGTTCGCGGGGCGCAGCCTGAAGTTCGTCAAGGTCAAGGGCAACGACGCCCTGGTCAAGCGCAGCAACGCCAAGAAGGGTAAGGTGCCGAGCTGGCGCGGCGGACGGATGCAGTTGTCCAGCCAGCTGAGCGAGTTTCTCCGCCTGGCGATGGGCGAGATGAAGCGGGAGGATTACCACGATCCCGAGCTGCTAAAACTGGCCCCGCTGCGCGATATCCAGGTACAACGCAGCGCCGTCCCCTCCCCCGGTGAGCTACTGATCGAGTACTTCCACGACCGCGAGGGCTGGCACTTGCTTGTTTACCCCTGCGAAGGCCGCGGCATCCACGAGGGGCTGGCCTCGCTGATCGCCTACCGCATCGCGCAGTTCGCCCCCCTCACCTTCACCATCGCCATGAACGACTACGGCTTCGAGCTCCTGAGCGATCAGCCGATCCCCATCGAGGAGGCCCTGGGCAGCGACCTCTTCAACGTCGCCGAACTCAACCACGACCTCAACGCCGGCATCAACGCCACCGAGATGGCCCGCCGGCGCTTCCGGGACATTGCCGCCATCGCGGGGCTCATCTTCAAGGGCTACCCTGGCAAGCACAAGAAGGAAAAACACCTGCAGAGCGGCTCCCAGCTGTTCTTCGACGTCTTCAGCGACTACGAGCCCACCAATCTCCTCCTCCAGCAGGCCTACGACGAGATCATGACCTTCCAGCTGCAGGAGGCCCGCCTGCGTGCCGCCCTGGACCGCATTAACGCCCAGACCATCTTATTCATGACGCCCGCCAAGGCCACCCCCTTCTCCTTCGCCCTCATCGTGGACCGGCTGCGGGAGCGCATCTCCTCGGAGAAACTGGAGGACCGGATCAAGCGGATGCGCTTGGCGCTCGTCAGGGACTAGATTGGTGCGTGGTTGAATTGGTGCATTACTGCGTTGCCCGCAGGACCACCCGCCGGCAGCGGTCATCCGATGCGAGCTAACGGTAGGAGGCCTCATCGGAGGAGTGTATAGGTTGGGGCGGCGGCGCGCAGGTGCCGGGTTTTTTTCAAGGTACAGTGCATCTCCGGCTGGCTTACTTTTTAATTTGGGCCCTTAAATTAGAAAGTCGGGACTGAGTTTCTACGTGCGTATAAACTCGGAAGCCAAATTCTATTTAGGCGGCCTAAAATATAAAGTTGATGAATTGAACTATGTAATGCCCCCTTTGGTAAGCCACTTTTGGTGCAGACACGGTCAACACGCAGCTCAGGCCATACATAGTCAGGCTTACATTCTTATAAGGCTTATACCTAAGTGCTTGCTGACGATCAAATCAAAGTATAGCCACCATCCGATTGGCGATCAGCGGGGGGGTATATGTCTACCGCACGGTAAGCAACCAACCCAAAGCCGAGTTCTTCTGCTTTTCTAACCACCATATCAGCGATAACACGGTAAGTGGATTCACAGCACTCGACAATCTGCCCCTTGGTTAGGCATTCCCCACTATTAGGATCCCCAAATTCCTCAAAAATTACCTGAATTTCCAACCAAGAGAGCTTTCTTCTTTTCTTCCAATCACTGTAGCTTATTTTTTTGCTTAAGTATTGTATCCATTTTCTAAACGTGGGCATGGATACTCTATACCACCGTGCTACTTCCTGCTTTGCATAGCAGGCTACAGTAATTAGGCATAGAAAAACGCATATAAATAGGAACATGGCTTGATAGTTTGAAAACCGGCGCCCCTTCTTAATGAACGGGACGCCAGAAATTCACTTGTCGTCAGGTGTCTGCGAAACATTATCGCGGCCTTTACCGGACTTTTTCCCGTGTTTTTTACTGGGTAATCCAGCAGACTTATCGCCTTTGGTTTTATCAGACTTTGGCGTAGCGAAAGTAATTGAGTGGTTATTGAATGACCCAAAGCTAGGTCCTCCTATTCACCCCTTTACAATACGCTTCTTTTAGCCTCGATGCTTTCTCACCCCACATTCCCATTAACCTCCCGCAAGATCCCCACGATCCGCCGGCTGGCCGCGTCATCGAACAGGCCGAATACGCCCTGATCGTGCTGGTCCGTAAAGGGCGCTTCAAAGAGCATGGACGGCTCGATCGTCCCGTTCTGCGTGAGGTAGCGGATGATATTGTCGATGAACGTCATCTGATCCGCCTGCAACGGCGCGGTGCGGAGGAAGTCGGCAAAGGCGGCGCGGGCGGCGGCTTCGTCCAGACCGAGTAAACTGCGAACGAACTTGCCCAGCGGCTGCTCGCCGTAGGCGGCCGCAAAATCTTCCCGCGTACCGCACTCGCCGCCGTCAAAGAGGAGGTCCTCCAGGGCCGTCAGCTCCGCGGGGGTGATGGGCTGATTGGTAGACAGTTTGCGTATGGTAACGTGGTGGCGGTTCTCGCGGAGGAAGGATTCGACGCGTTTGCGGTACAGCGCCCCCGCCGGTCGACTGGCTACCGGATCCTGGAGACTGGTCGTATGCACCGTATCCTCAAAGTCCGTGTAGGCGATCGCCTGCTTCTGATGCTCGAGGTACTGCAAGAGCTCCCGTATCTCCGTCCGGATCTCCTCGAGTTTGCGCTGCGTTAGGTCGCGGTAGAAGTCGGGGTCCTGCAAGCGGCCGATCAGCTCGGCGCGCTCCGCCACCTCCGGCACCCCGAACTTCTTTCCCAGCTCGTTGGCGGTCTCCACCAGTTTGTTCTCCAGCCGCTCGACGTCGCGGTTGAGCTGCAAGGCGCGGGCGATCTGCATCTTCAGCATCATTAGGTCGAAGCGGCGGGCCGATTCGTGCACGGCCTCCGGCTCGGGCAGCGCCGAGAGGTATTCGTTGATGCGGTGGATGTCGTCGTTGCTCAGGTTATTCCAGCGGTCGCGCTCCTGAAAGGCATCGACGTGCTCCCGTTGCATCGCTACCCGAAAGCGTTGCATCTGGGCCACGCCCGCCAGGTGATGCACTTCGCCGTGCAGTCCGTCCAGCAACTCGGCCGCCAGCGCGCGGTCGTCGGCGTCCCCCGTCTGCAACAGCAATTGACTCAGTTGCAGCCGCGACTCGAAGATTTGCTGGGTGATCGCCTTGTGACCGGCCGCATCCTTACCGTTCTTATTGACGTCGAAGAACTCGAAGTTCTGGCACACGTCAAAGATGCGGAAGACCTCCTTCGGCCGGTCCGGCCCGAAGGCGTCCGGGCACAGCCGCGTGCCCCGACCGATCATCTGCCAGAACTTGGCGTACGACCGCACCACCTTGAAGAAAACCAGGTTCAGTACCCGCGGCGCGTCCACGCCGGTGTCCATCATATCGACCGAGACGGCCACCTGGGGGTCGCGCTCGACGTGCTTGTCGCAGAAGCTCTTGATCAGGGCGGGCGCGTGACTCACCCCATTGTGCACCGTGGCGACGAAGCCCGACGGCAACTCCGGGTACCGCTCGCGGAAGCAGGTCGTGATGAACTCCGCGTGCCGCTTATTTACCGCGAAAATGATGGTGCGGCCCAGTTTGTCCCCGCCTTCGATGTGCAGGCCGTGGGCCATCAGCTCGTCGATCACCTTGTAGGCGGTATCCTTATTGAACAGCCACTTATTCATGGCGTTGGCGGCGATCTCCTCCGGAAAGAGCCCGGTGGTATCGTCGCGGAACTCCTCCTCGTAGCGCGCCTTCTCCCGCTCGTTCAGTTCGGCGTAGCGGATGCCCTCGCGCAGGAACTGGGTAGACACATCGTAGTTCTCGTAGCCCTTCAGGTACACCGGCACGGCGGCCTCCAGCGGGTACTCGAAGGTGGGGTCGTCGTCGGAGCAGCCGAAAAGCTCGTAGGTATTATGGTCGATGGCCGACTTCGGCGTAGCTGTCAGGGCCACCACCAGGGCGTCGAAGTACTCGAAGATTGCTCGGTAGCGGTTGTAGACGCTGCGGTGCGCCTCGTCCACGATGATCAGGTCGAAGTGACCGACGCCGTAGAAGCGGGTATCCTCCTCCCGCAGCCCGTCGATCTTGTTCATCATCGTCGGGTAGGTACTGAAGACCAGGCGGGTGTCTTCGTTCTCTTTCGCCTGGGTCAGGTCTACGGCACTGTAGTCGGGCAGGTGCTCCGCAAAGCTTTCCTTGGCCTGGGTCACCAGCGCGTTGCGGTCGGCGAGGAAGAGCACACGCTTGACCCAGCCGTGCTCGGCCAGTAGTTTCACCAGGGCGGCAGCTGTGCGGGTCTTGCCGCTGCCCGTGGCCATCACGAGCAGGGCACTGCGCTTGTTGCCGCGAAGACTTTGCACCTGACTTACATCAGGGGCCCCTCCCCCTGATGACGTAGCCAAAAATTGCTCACTCACCCGCCGGATCGCCTCCTGCTGGTAGGCACGCCCGGCGATCTCGGCATCGGGGGCCGCCTGCCGGATGTCGCGGCGCAGTTCCCGCTGGCGGATCATCCACTGCAGCTCCGACTGGCTGTAAAAGCCGTACACCCGTCGCGGTTGCCCGTAGAAGGTGTCGTCCCACAGCATGGTGCGGTAGCCGTTGGTGTAGAAGATGATGGGTCGCCGCCCCGTCTGCTGCTCCAGCGCGTCGGCGTAGAGCCGGGCCTGGTACTCGCCGGCCTCGGAATCCTTGCTGGTGCGTTTGGCCTCGATGAGGGCGAGCGGCAGCCCATCGGTATCCCACAGCACGTAGTCCACGTAGCCGTTGCCCTTGGGATTACTCGTCGACACCGGCATGCCCTGCACCGGAAACTCCAGTTCGTAACCTTTCCGGAGATCGTCCCAGCCCGCCTCCCGCAGCGCCGCGTCGATGAGGTGACCCCGGGTTTCCGCCTCGTTGAACTCGGTGGCTACCGGTACGCTGCGGCCTTCCTTGCGGTGGTGGATCTTGGCACGTTGGGCGTCCTGCTGGTGCCGCAGGGCGGTCAGGTCGCGCTCGTTGCGCTGGGCGAGTTCCAGGGCCGCGTCGCGCTCCGCCTGCAGGTCGCGCAGGCGCTGCTCCAGGTCCAGCCCCATGCCGACCGCCTCCGAAAGTTGCTTGCGCAGGGCGCGGGCGGGCCCTTCCTTCGGGAGTTGTCCTTCATCGAAATGCCCCGGCAGCACGGGCTCCGCAGCGCTGTACTTTCCGGCCAGCCACTTGAGGAAGGGGAAGAGGTACTTCAGCCCGACGATCGCCTCCCGGTTGCTGACGCGCCGGCCGTAGTGGGCAGCGTGGTTGCCGTACTTCCGCACGATGTGCAGCCCCTCGGTGAGGGCATCTGGCAGCAGCCGTTCCAACTCGGGCTCGATCAGCAGGCTGTTCAGGCCGGTATTGTACGGTAGCTCCAGCACCTCCATTCGGTACAGCTCGTGGATCGCCTGCTCCAGCGCCAGCCGGCAGTAGCTCAGGCTGCTCACCGGTTCGGGGTGGGCGCGTAGTTCCGCGCGGCGGGCTTTATTATAAAGATCCGGCCACTCGGATTTCAGGAAGGTGAAGTTGCTCACTACTAAGGGATGCGTACTGCTCAAATATAGGAACGGCGGAGTTAGGGGCGGCGGGGCGCGGGTGCAGGGGGACCCTGTTCACGAATAATCGTAGCAATCAGTTACGATCTCGATTGAGTATGTTCTCTGTTCCGATTTAAGAACCGCCGGCACCATTACCCTACACTACCGTATCTTAGCGTGAAATTTTCACGCCATGCTCATCCGGCTAATTATTGATAATTTTCTTTCGTTCGGGGAGGAGCGGGAGTTTAATATGTTACCCAACGAGCGGTACCGCAAACTTGAACACCATACTTACCCCGTCGGCAATCAATCCGTTCTGAAACTTGCCGCGATCTACGGAGCTAACGCTGCGGGAAAATCCAATCTAGTCAAGGCGTTGAGTTTTCTTTCCTACCTGACATACAACGAAAGTATCCCCGCCCGCCCGGGCGGATGGCATTTTAAACTCGACGAAGAGGGCCGTCACCGCCCTACCACTTTGGCCATTGAATTTCAGGCGGAAACCAATGCCTTCATCTACGCAATACAAGTTGTCAACGGTACGCTGACCGCGGAAGAGCTGTACGTATCAAGTCTAGGAGATGGTGAGGATCGGTTAATATTCGAACGTAGCGTGGTCGACGGCCGCGTTAGTATCCGCTTTGGTGAAGCCTTTTACCAAGATGATAAGAATCGGGTACTCCAGGACTTACTTGAAAACAACTTACTCGTACCGGACAAACCCGCACTCCGCTATTTGACGACACTCAAGGTGGCGCGGCTACCCGAACTGCAGGAAGCCGCTGACTGGCTGTTGCAGGGACTAAAGGTGATTGCTCCGGATGACCCGGCAAGGGCCATGGCTTACTTCTTAAGCCGCGATCCAGCCATGTACCGCTACGCCGACCAAATGATAAAGGCATACAACCTTGGTATCGATGGAATCCACCTTGCCAGAACACCCTTAAAGGAATTTTTCGGCCGCGATGCCACTCAGCAAATAGATGAGATAAAGGAACACTTGGCAAAAGCCGGTACCGGAATCATCACCCTCTCCAATGAAGGCGGCAACGAATACACCATCGTGGAAGAGAGCGACGAAATCTTTGTTCAGCATCTCCTAACCAAACACGCTACAGCGGCGGGAAAAGAGCGTCTATTCACCCTCGATCAGGAATCCGACGGCTCGCGCCGTCTGGTGCACCTAATCCCTATTTTCCAGGAGGTGGTGCAAAAGCCAGTCGTGTATTTTATCGATGAGATTGAGCGCAGCTTACATCCAGCCATCATTAAGGAACTCATCGCTAAGTTCAGCGAGGATCCGAAAACGCAAGGCCAACTAATATTTACTACCCACGAGTCAAACCTGCTTGACCAATCGATTCTGCGGCGCGACGAGATCTGGTTTGCGGAAAAAAATTCCCTAGGTAGTACCGATCTATACTCATTAAGCAAATTTCGGGAGCACCACACCATGGACATCCAGCGGGGCTACCTGAACGGCCGTTATGGAGCTATTCCCTTTACTGGCAACCTGGAAGAACTGAATTGGCACGAGTATGATCCTGTCTAGAAATCGTGCCTACAAGCGTGAGCCGCCTTCTGAGGACGCCACGAAATTGGTCATCGTTTGCGAAGGCATCCGCCGTGAGGGCGACTATTTCAGCTACTTCGCGGAAATGGATTCCCGGGTGCAGATCGAGGTGGTACGGCCTTCACCCGATGGCGATAATTCTCCCGAAGGCCTGTTTCATCACTTTCAGCGGTTGATCACCTCGCATCCGGAAAACGGTAGCGCGGAGCTGGAGCTACGGGAAGGCGACCAGGTCTGGTTCGTCATCGATACCGATCGCTGGGCGGACAAGATCGACCGCTTACGCGAGTTGATTGCTGAGCATTCAGATTATTTCGTTGTACAGAGTAATCCCTGCTTCGAGGTATGGCTAGCCTACCACTTCCACTCCGAGCGCCCATCGTTTATAGGCTGTGACTACAGCCAAAACTGGAAGCCTCATCTGAACGAGATCGTACCCGGAGGTTTCGACTCCAGAACTCATCCCATCCACCTATCGGAGGCCATGCAAAACGCCGAACACAGTTTTGAACGGGATGACGCCGGAAGCCCAGCAGTGGGTTGCACCGAAGTCTTTCTACTCGGCCAGCGCATCTACGAATTACTTGGCCTCAAACTGGATTCAAAGCGCCGGAAGCTTGGATTGTAAGCTTTTTTCCCCTGCACTATTGTTCCGTTACAAACAGTAGCTAACCTGGTCCTTAGCCCCCTTCTAACATATTCATTTGTGAATTCATTCACTGAATAACATAGCGAACGGTGAAGTTCTAAATATCAACTGCCGCCTTCCACGTTCGACCCATTCGATCCGCAACCGGAACTGCTGACGCCTTCCCACCAACGCTAATATCGTTGCGCTGATTGATATATTATCGTCACGCTCTTGGTCGGACTTTCTGCTGCTGGTTTAGGGCAATGCAGCAGCCACGTAGACTACAGCCCCGTTGCGACCGCCGGCAGGCTTTCCCCAATGACCATACTCCCCCACCGTTGTACACAGCGTATCGTCAGCCCCCTTATCCCCTTATCCCCTTATCCCCTTATCCCCTTATCCCCTTATCCCCTTATCCCCTTCCCCAAACAGCTCCCCCCGAAATGCCCGCTGCAGCAACGCATTGAACAGGTCGTCCGCCTCGGCGAGGGCGGCTTCGGCTTTGGCTTTTAGGGCTTCTATTTTTTGGATGCGGTTGGCGAATTGATCTTGGGAAGCTATCGGGGGGAGAGGTATTTCAAATCTTTTGATTTTTGCTATTGTGTATCTTTTGATGGCAGCCCCAGACATATATTTATCTTGTAGGCTCATCTGCATATTTAGATTATTTAGTAGAGCCACAAGGTAATTCCCATTTAATTTGTCTTTATTTAATTTAATTAAAGCCACGCTTGACAGCAAACTAATGGACTCTTCGAAGGTATTTATGCAAGCAATCCCGGTCGTCGCTCCATCTTTAATGTAAAGAACATCTCCCTTTACGGGACAGCATCTTTTAATTATTTCTCGATGTGCTTCTTCCGAAATGAACGATGGTTTTGCCTTGAAATCAAGACCGTGCAGTTTGATATGTTTTGCCGTAACATATGGTCGACCGAATTCTTTTGGTTCAGGTGAATGATGCGTACCATCCGTAATTTGCTCCGAAGCGCTCAATAATTTGCACACTGGAAAATTCTTGTTGTTTCCAACAGGATCCCCAAACATCTCCAAAAACAAGCTCTCCCCCAACTGCCCGTAGGCCGCGATCTCCTCCCGCAGCAGCTGCCGCTGCCGGTCGGCCAGGTCCAGGGCGGCGGCAATGCGGCGCTGGGTGGGGAGGGGGGGGAGGACAAACCGTAGTCCTTTTAGATGCTCTATCTTTATACCTTGTACTGTTGCACCAGTGGCGACGCTATTGAAATAATCTTCGTTAGCTTTAAATAAATAGAACAAGAATTTTTTGTCTAGCTCCTTCGAAGTATAGACTGCCTTGAGATCTTGATTAATCGCAGTATCAATAGCGGTAATTACTGCTTTGCCGACAGCCATTCTAGTGCAAACGACAACAGTTCCCGCCTTAATTAAGGACGATGGGCAGTTCGCTAGACCTTCCTCTGTAATAGAGTCGACTGTGCTAGTGAGTAAATCTTCTTTTAAATCTTTGACGCTTGCCCAGGGTATGCTGCCATTCCAATATTTTAAATTCTTTTTGCTGGGTGTACCCCCACCAGCCAATGTGATGTAGTCACCTAATTTCACTTCCCTCATCCCAACATATTTTCCAGCTCCTCCAATCCCTCGAACCGCTCCTGCTCCAGCGCCTTGATGCGCGCGATGATGGAGGCCGGAGGGTCGTAATCGACTTCCTCGTACACGATCTCCTTGTAGCGGTTGATGCTCAGGTCGTAGTCCTGTCCTACTATCTCAGCCTTAGGGACGAAGAAGCTCTGGTCCGTCCGCTTGCGGTCGGACTCAGCGGCGCGGTCGTGGAAGCGGGCTACGATGTCGGGGATGTCGTTTTCGGCCACCGGGGCGCGCTTGTCGTCGAGGCTGTAGCCGTCGGCCTGCATATCGTAGAACCAGACCCGGTCGGTACCGCCGGTGCCCGTCTTGGTGAAGAACAGGATGGCCGTACTCACCCCCGCGTAGGGCTTGAAGACCCCGCCGGGCATGGACACCACGGCCTCCAGCTTGTGCTTCTCGATGATCTCCTTGCGGATCGTCTTGTGGGCCTTGGAACTGCCGAAGAGTACGCCGTCCGGCACGATCACGGCCGCGCGGCCCCCGGTGGTGAGCATCCGCAGCATAAGGGAGAGGAAGAGCAGTTCGGTCTTTTTGGTTTTGGCCGTCTGCAGCAGGCCGGGCTCTACGGCGTCGTAGTCCAGGCTTCCCTTGAAGGGTGGGTTGGCGAGGATGAGCGAGTACTGGCCCCGCAGTTCGGCGTTGGCGTTGCTGAGGCTGTCGCGGTTGAAGAGGTTGGGGTCGTCGATGCCGTGCAGTTGCAGGTTCATGGCCGCGATGCGCAGCATGCTGGGGTCGTTCTCCACCCCGGTGAACATAGTCCGGTTGTAGTGTTCGCGGAAGGCGCGGTCGTTGAACCAGTCCTTGTGCCGCTCGTGCATATACTCTCCCGCACTCACCAGAAATCCGGCCGTGCCGCAGGCGGGGTCGCAGATGGTGTCCTGCCGGGTGGGGCGGGTCATGTCCACCATCATGCGGATGATGTGGCGGGGCGTCCGGAACTGCCCGTTGCGGCCGGCGCTGGCGATCTTGGACAGCATGTACTCGTAGAGGTCGCCCTTCGTGTCGCGGTCGGCCATCTCGATGTTGTTGATGTCCCGCACGACCTGGTCCAGCAGCCGCGGCTTGTCGATCATGAAGGTGGCCCCCTTCATGTATTCGGTGAAGACGCCGCCGGCCTTGCCGACGGTCTTCATCTTATCGAAGGCGGTGAGCAGCCGCGGGGTTTCCTTCGCGGCGATCTCTTCCGGGGTACGCACGTCCACGCCGCGAGTGAAGACCTCGTGCAGCGACTTCGGGTCCAGCTCCACGAAGCGGCTCCAGCGGAGGAGCTGCTCCTGCGGTCCGTAGACGGGATCCTCCACCGCCCCGCCGAGCAGGTTGGCCTTGCGCTCCGCGGCGATTTGCTGTTCGTCCAGCCGCCGCAGAAACAGCAGGTAGGTAAACTGCTCGATGACGGTGAGGGCGTTGGTGAGTCCGCCGTTGGCGAAGTGGTTCCAGATGGCGTCGACCTGGGATTTTAGGGCTCCGGTAATCATGGACGGCAAGGTAGGGAACCGGGAGGGTTTGCTGTTGGAGGAAGGCCCGGCACCTGCGCGCCGCCGCAAGCGTTTCGATTATTTTGCCTGTTTCGTTTATTTCGATTAAATTTGTCTTGCCTTTTGAGATGTCAGCGAATACCACCATGCCAGTTACTAACACAAACCACGCCAAACACGATTCCTTCACCAAGCCGTCCAAGCAAGATCAAGAACTAGCCCTCACCTCCTACGATGCCCTGACCGAGGCGCTGAAGCACCTGCGTACCGAGGCGCCGGAAATCGAGATCGAAGAGACCGGCGAACGCATTACCGTCCCGCGACAGGCGCTCGAGCTACTGCGCGACGTGCTCAAGTCGCTTGGTCAGGGGAAAGCCGTTTCCGTCTACCCCATCGCCGCGGAAATGACTACACAGGCGGCGGCGGACCTGCTGAACTGCTCCCGCCCCCACCTCGTAAAGTTGTTGGAGGAGGGAAAGATCCCCTTTACCAAAGTGGGTAAGCACCGCCGCATCAAGTTCGAGGACGTACACGCGTACCGGCAGCAGATGAAGGCGGAGCAGAAGCGGCTTTTGATCGAGATGATGCGGGCGGATAGTGAATATGCCAGGGCAGGAAAAGCAGCGGAATAGGTGGCAGACAAGCAAATATTACGCGCTACGATGCCGGCGTTTTAGTGCTGTGGCGACAACCATATCGGGCTCCAAATCGTATCTTTAATCGGCCATGGGAGCGGAATCCAGCATACAGATAAAAATAACCGGTCAGCGGGACGGAGAACCCTTGAAGCCTAGCAACGTGGGCGTGGATTACCTGATCCGCGCGCTCAAACTGGCTAAGGAACTGGTAGCTGACGTAGCTCCGGACGCGGGAAGCTTAAATATCCTCATAGAAGAGGGAAGCTTGCTGTTGCGCAACGCCTACACCGAGGCACCGGAGGATTACCTGACCCAGCGATTGATTGCCTTCGGTGGAAACTATCGGCTCGCTGCGGTAGGGGAACACGCGGCCGAAGCACTCCAGGGACTGCGGCAATTGGCGGCCAGCCACGGCGATACCGTCTCGATCCTGAACGGTAGTCTTGAATTGACTAGCCTTACTTCCGAAACCGAATTTGTCGTCGATGAGCGGCAGTGGACTCAGGCGGAATTGTACGTTCGCGGGTTTGTCACGAACGTAGGAGGAAAGCAGAACCCGAACATCCATTTGGACGTGAATGACGACCGATTCGGAAAATTGATCGTGGCGGCTACCCGCGAGCAAATCGCCAAGGATCAGACCAACCGTTTGTACAAACCGCTCACGTTGCGGATTAGCATTCTCCAGGACCGTGGAACCGGTAACTACGACCCGGGGTCGGCGAAGCTGATTGATTACGTGGAAACCGGGCAAGCAGACGATAATGTGTCCGGATATTTGGACCAGCTAATCGAGCGGGCAGCGGCCAGTTGGAAACAGGTCACCGACAAAGATTCCTGGCTGCGCGACATCAGGGGGTATGGAGGTTAGCAAAATTCTTCTCGATACCAGTTTTTTAATTCGAGTGCTGGATCCGAACGATCCGGATCACGCTAATTTCCGGAGGTACCTAGAATTCTTTCTAAGGAAAAGCGATATCATCTACTTGTCGACGATCGTGGCGGCAGAGTACGGTGTAATGGATTCCATCCATCACCTGCCTCTAGCCTTGTCTAAAATTCGCATTTTGCCGTTTAATCTGGATCACGCCACTAAGGCGTCGGAGTTTGGTCGCGCGAGCTACGATGCCCGCCGAAAAGGTGTGGTACAGGTAGGTAAACGCGTAATTATCCCCAACGATACTAAGTTATTGGCACAGGCAGAGGTCGAGAGGGTAAACCTCTTCATCGGCAGAGACGATAACTGCCAGGCGGTGCATCGATTTCTCAAAACGTCGGAATTGGTGAACTTTGAGTATCAGGATGCTCGTATTCCATTCAATGAGTTTACCGGGGAGCTTTTCTGACTAGCTTATCCCGTTAAATTTGCAAGACCAGCAATGATCAACGGTTGCGGAACACCAAGCTAAGTTACAACTTGTGGGATTGGAAGCTATTAGCCACCATCCTCGCCTACCAGATCTTTCCATCCCTGTACCTCTCTTACCGGATGTACCTCGTCGGGAACGGTATCCCGGGCGTGAACGGCCTGGCGATCGTGTCGCAGTGGCAATTCGTGCAGGTGTTGTTCGAAATTCTGCAGGAGAGCCTGGTGCTTCCCATCTTTTACTTCGTGGGGAGTACGCTATTTAGCGGCAACGCAATGCTGACCGCACGCCGGGCGGCTGCTACCCTCCGGCTGATGGCCCTACTGGTCATACCCTTCGCGCTGGCCATCGGCCTCTTCGCCGATCGCTTCGTGGAAGCGATCGATACGCCGGTAGAGATTTTACAGGAAACGATCCGTTACCTCCGCCTGCGCGCCTTGTCGCTGGTGGGACTTGCCCTTGGCCTTGGCGCGGTGATCATGCTCGAAGCACTGCGGGCGCGTGGTGCCCTACTCCGGGTGCTTGTAGTGCGCCTGATCGCCTCGGTGCTGCTGGACAGCTACCTTTTCGGGGATTTCGAGTTTTCCCTTGCGCTCGGTTCGGATGGTGTCGCCCTCTCGAGTTTGCTAGTGGAAACCCTCGCTTTTTCTTTCGCCCTCTTCGAACTCCGCCGTCGTCTGGGCGCTGACCTGTTTGCCGGGTTCTTGAGCCCGCTCCGTGGTGATCTAGCCGTATTTGGACGAGTTGGTGGCTGGGTAGCGGTGGACAGCGCGGTACGTAATGTAGCCTACCTGGCGGTCGTGATCAACCTGATCAACGCCATGGGCACCGGGCCCATCGGCGGGTATTACCTATGCATGTTCCTCTTTTGGACCATTCTTCTTGTACCAATTAAAGCCATTGCAGAAACCGCCAACGTCATGTTTGCCAACCACGCAGCGCATCCGGAGCGTCTGCCCGGTATTCTACGCTATAGCCTGCTCCTCGGCGGAATGGTGCTTCTTGGCTGGGCGGCGGTAGCGGCATTTGCCGGGCCGATCTTGCGCTTTTTCGGCAACGACCCGGTATCCGTGTCTTACGCCACCCGTTGCTTTTATTGGCTGTTAGGACCCTATGCACTGCTGGCGCTCAATACGATCGCGGACAGCCTGTTCCTCGGGCTGGGTAGGACCAAATATCTCGCCTTCCAGTCGCTGATCACCAACGGGACAGTCTACCTAATCGCCTACCTACTCTACTGGACGGGCATCTGGGCACCTGATCTGGATAGCATCCTTCTGGTATTCGGACTGGGCATTGCGGTTGACTCCGTGCTTACGGCCTGGTACGCACGGCGTGTGTTGGTAAGGCCGGATTAAGCGGATGCGCTTGGCGTTGGTTAGGGACTAGATTGGTGGGTTGGTGCATTGGTGCGGTGCCCGCAGGACTGCCGGCAGCATTAGACAGCAAAGGTCATCCGATGCGAGCCGACGGCAGGAGGCCTCATCGGATGACCGGACGGATGCCCGCACGCTTCAGAAAGCCTAATTAAAAGCATCCCTGAACTGTCTGGGCGACATCCTGGTCTTCGCCTTGAATAGCTTGCTGAACGACGGCAAATGCTCGAAGCCCATCTCATAGGCGATCTCGCTCACGGTGAGGTTGGTGGTGGATAAGCGTTCCTTCGCCCGCTCGATCAGCTTCTCGTGGATGTGCTGCTGGGTGTTGCGCCCGGTCAGGGCCCGCAGGAGGCTGCTCAGGTAGCCGGGCGACAGGTGGAGTTGGTCGGCGACGTACTGCACCGAAGGCAGCCCCCGTTCGATCAAATCGTCCCGTTGGAAGTAGTCCTGCAGCAAGTGCTCCAGCCGTTCCAGCACCTCGTGGCCCGACTTTTCCCGCGTAATGAACTGCCGCTGGTAGAACCGGTCGGCGTAGGTCAGCAGGACCTCCAGGTGCGCGCTGATGATCTGCTTGCTGAACTTGTCGGTACGGGCCAGGTACTCCCGCCGGATGTTCTCAATGACCCCGTTGACGACGCTTTCTTCCGGTGGCGAAAGGAACAGGCCGTGGTGCAGGGAGTAATCCCAGAAATCGTAGCGGTGGATGGTGCCGGCCAGGGGCGTGTTCCAGAGAAAGTCCGGGTGGATCAGGATGACCCACCCGGAATTCTTCGCCTCCCCCGCCCCGGCATCGAACGTCTGGGTAAGGACCTGATTGGGCGCCAGGAACGACAGGATGCCCTCGTCAAAGTCGAACGGCTGCTGCCCGTACCGGACGTTTACGTGCTGCATACGCTTGACGGAAATCGTATAAAAGCCCAGTACCAGGCTTTCCGGCTCGTTGCTGTCCGGAACGGGTACCGTGGCCACGTCGATCACGCTGAGGAGGGGATGATGGGGCGGCGGCAGTTTCCGGAACCGGTGAAATGCGCTGATGGTCTCAATCGTCTGCATGAGTAGATGCGTTGTCAACAACCTGTAGCACCAGCTTGCCGCGCACGTGCCAGGACGCGCTCTCGCGGTGGGCTTCGGCTACTTCTTCCAGGGGGAAAACCCGGGCTACGGGCACGTTGACGTTACCCGCGTCAATTAATTCAGCGATTTCTTCCAGCCATTCGCCGCGGGCCTCGTTGCTGTAGGCTTCTCCGGTAGCGTGTTTGGCCGCCAAGGCTTCCATTACTTCCTCGTCGAGGGGGTGATCCAGGTTGGCGGTAACGAAGATGCCACCCTCCCTGAGTACTCGTACCGCCTTCAGCCGTTCGCGGTTGTCGCGCAGCGGCGATACCTCCAGTACCAGGTCGATGTCGTGCAGCAATTCCTCAAACTGCTGGGTCTGGTAGTCGATCACTTCGTCGGCCCCCAGTTGCCGGACGTAGTCCAGACTGCCGCCGGAGGCCATACCGATCACGTAGGCCCCCTTCGCTTTGGCAAACTGTACCGCGAAGCCGCCTACGCCGCCCGATGCACCCTGTACCAGAATGCGCTGACCGGACCGCAATTTCCCGTACTTGAAGACGCCCGTCCAGGCCGTCAGCCCCGCCAGGGGCACCGCGGCCGCTGCGGTGAAGTCGATCGTTGCGGGTTTATGGGCGAAGTGACTGGCCCGGGAGACCAGGTACTCCGCGTAGCTCCCGCCGCCGGGAAATTCGGGCTCTCCGTACACGGCGTCCCCCTTTTTGAAGCCGGTCACGTCGCTACCCACTTCTTCCACCACGCCCGCGGCATCCCAACCCAGCGTCATGGGCAATTTCAGGAAAGGTCGCAGCACGTCGTTGCCGCCCTCCCGGATGGCCCAATCCGTCGGGTTGACGCCACTGGCGTACACCTTTATGAGGAGTTGGTCGGCGGCCGGGGCGGGACGGTCCACCTCATCAATTTTGAGCACTTCGGGTCCGCCAAATTCATGGATTCTTACCGCTTTCATCTTATTCTGTATTGGTTTGTACCGCAAAGTTCCGGCTGCTATCCGCAGCGCGCTTAGGCAAAACCCCGTTTGCTTTAGCCGAAACGGGCGGCATCGTCTGATTACCCATCCAGCGGTGGCTACAGCCGGTAGCTAATCACGGCACCTGCGCCCCGCCGCCCGGAGTAGCGATGTGATACCGCCGGAAACAGGCTGCGTCCGAAAGGGCGGACCGGCCAAAATTTTGAAAATTTCTCATCTAACGGAAGTGACGCTTGGCTAAAGCTTGCCATTGCAACCGTTTGCATCTAATCCGCTCACGATGAGTCGAATCCGTATCTGAATCTCTCAGTATGGAAATAGAGGGCATCGGCACAACTTCTATCCAACAATAGATATACGCGCCAAATAAAGGAGGACAAGTACCCAAAAAAGCATTATAAACTATCGTTTTAGGAGCACATTACTTATCTTCCATCGACCTCACCCGTAAAATGGCAACCGGTTGCAAAATCTGTCGCTCTTTTAGGGGTTACGGATTCGTACCTCCGGATTCGGATGGGGTTGATGCAGGCTGCCCGGGGCAACGGATCGCCTACGGCAGTATGCTTTTTTTCCAAAACCCAAACAGTGTATCCGATCATGCAACACAAGTACCTAAATCCATTTTTATACACCGCGGCGCTCCTGCTGCTAAGTATTCCTGCCCTGTCGCAGCAGCGGTTGATGGAAAAACTCAACCGCGGACTCGTAGCCCTCGAGAGTGACGACGGGGTATTCCTCAGCTGGCGGCGGCTGGCTACCGACCCCGAGGGAATTTCCTACCAGCTGTACCGCAACGATTCGCTCATCACCCCCACTCCCCTCACCGCGGTGACGAACTACCTGGACGCGACCGGGGCCAGCGACCAGTATTACCACCTGGAAGTACTCACCGATGCTGCCGTAAGGGACACCACGGATGCCGTGGTCGTCTGGGGCAACGGCTACAAGGAGATACCGCTGCAAACGCCCGAGGGCTACCAACCGAACGACGCCTCCGTAGCCGACCTCGACGGCGACGGGGACTTCGAGATCGTCGTGAAGTTCGAGCGGGAGAGCCGCGACAACTCCCAGAGCGGCTTCACCGATCCGGTATACCTGCACGCCTACAAGATGAACGGTACGCTGCTGTGGAGCATCGACCTGGGCATCAACATTCGCGCGGGCGCCCACTACACCCAGTTCATGGTGTACGACCTGGACGGCGACGGCCTGGCGGAGGTGGTCTGTAAAACGGCCCCCGGAACCCGCGACGCCACCGGTGAATACCTCAGTGACGGCATAGCCGGTGACGACGACGACGCGGCGGACTACCGCAACGACGAGGGCTACATCCTGGAAGGCCCAGAGTACCTGACCCTTTTCAGCGGTATGACGGGCGAGGAAGTCTCCACGGTTGAATTCAACCCCGTGCGGGGCAATGTCGGCGACTGGGGCGACACCTACGGCAACCGGGTCGACCGCTTCCTGGCCGGCGTGGCCTATTTCGACCGGCTGCCCAGCGTGGTGATGGCACGGGGCTACTACACCCGCTCGGTCCTCACCGCGTGGGACTACGTCGACGGGGAGCTGGTCCAGCGCTGGGTGTTCGACACGGACTCCGGCGGTACGGGCAAGGACGGAAACGCATACAGCCTGTACACGGGCCAGGGGGCGCATAGCCTGAGCGTGGGCGACATCGATCAGGACGGGAAAGACGAGATCATGTACGGTGCCATGGCCGTCGACGACGACGGGGTAGGACTTTATGTAACCGGCAACAACCACGGCGACGCTACCCATCTGGGTGACTTCCTTCCCGACCGGCCCGGTCTGGAGTATTTCATGCCCAGTGAGTCGGCCTTCTCCACCAACCGGGTCACCGGCGAGACCGTCCCGGCCATCTACCTCACGGATGCTTCGGACGGAACGGTTCTCTGGCAAAAGGACGTGACGGAAAAGGCCGACATCGGCCGGGCCATGGTCGCCGACGTTTCGGCTGCCACCAAGGGCGCCGAATTCTGGGCTTCGAGTGGCTTTGGGGTGTACGATGCGGACGGCAATCAGATCGACCGTACGAGCGGACGGCCCTCCATCAACTTCGGCTCCTGGTGGGACGGTGACCTGCAGCGCGAACTGCTTGACCGTACCACCATCACCAAGTGGACGCCCGACACGGAAACCGCCTTGTTATCACCGGAGGGTGTGGAGTCCAACAACGGCACCAAGGCAACCCCTGCCCTGAGCGGCGACATCCTGGGCGACTGGCGGGAAGAAGTGATCTGGAGAACATCCGATAACCAGGCGCTCCGGATCTATTCGACGACCATCCCGACCGACCACAGCCTGTACACCCTGCTACAGGACCCTCAGTACCGGGTGGCCCTGACCTGGCAGAACGTCGGCTACAACCAGCCGCCCCATCCCAGTTTCTACCTGGGCGGAGAGATGGAGGCCCCCCCGATGCCCAACATCGCCATGGCAATGCCAACCGGGGAGCCGTCCATCCAAATTACCAACCCGGTGGTGGGGCAGACAAACAGTCAGGGCAGCACGCTCTACGCGACCGTCAGCATTGACGGATTTGATGACGGCACCATTGTCTACCTGAGTAGCGACGACGTGCTGCTGGCTTCCGATACCGTAGCCCCCTACGTGATGAACCTGGACACCCTCCCCAGCGGCACCTATAGCCTGATCGCGTGGGCGTATACCGCCGACAGCACCCTGGTACAATCCACTGCGGTTTCCTTGACGATAGACCTGGGCGCGCCGAGCATTATGGTGACCTCCCCGGACGCGGGCCGCGTCTTCTCCATTACCGACATGATCACCCTTACCGCCGACGCCACGGACCCGAACGGTACGGTCGAGCAGGTCGCCTTTTACATCGGTGAAAATGAGGTAGCCACCGTGGATAGCCCGCCGTACTCGGCCGAGGTAGACAATCCGGGATACGGCATATACGACGTCTGGGCGGTCGTCACCGACAACGACGGGCTGAAGGACACTTCTGCACTCCGCTCGATCTCCGTAGGTCAGGGCACGATCATCCAGGAGTCTGAAATGGCCTTTTGTGGTTTCCTGAACCTTGGTACCATCGACAGCGATAATGAGGGCTTCACCGGAGACGGCTTCGCCAACACCGAAAATCAAGTGGGAGAGGGCGTTTCCTGGGCGATTACGATCCCCGCCACGGGAGATTACCAGATGCTGTTCCGCTACGCCAGCCAGGGGCAGCGCGACGCGATGATGTCCATCGGCGAAATCGTCACCGACGAGACCGTGACCTTTCCCCCCTCGGAGAGCTGGACCAGCTGGACAACTACGGCGACCAACGTTGTCAACCTTCCCGCCGGAAACTACGAGGTGACCCTCACCGCCACCACGGGCAGTGGCCTGGGCAACATCGACTACTTGCAGGTGCTTTCGTTCAGCGAGGCGGCGGCACAGGGCCTTGACTGCGCCGAGCTCAGCACCTCGACCAGCGCCATCGATGCCGCACGGGAACGCATCAGCGTCTACCCGGTACCAAGCTTCGGCACGGTCAACTTCGAACTGCACAACCCGGATGCCCAGATTACCCGGCTAACACTCTACGGGTACACCGGCCGGCAAGTACTTACCCGGGAATACGCAACGCAGAAGGCCGAACTGGACGTCAGCCGCATGAAGCCCGGCATGTACCTGGCCGAGCTGGAGACCAGCTCCGGCAGAAAGTACACCAAGCGGGTGGTCATCAACTAGGGGTCGGGACGGAGGATTTGTCCAGCCGCATCTACTTCAAGCAGGCCGGGAGGTGACAGATAGTCGCCTTCCGGCTTGCTGTTTTGGGAATTTTCGACTCGGATGTCGGGTACATCCGATGCCAAAAACTTAGCCCAGTAGCGAAGGCTTACGCAGCAACGTCCCTGCGTAGATCATTGCCCCGATCGCCAAAGCCGGCAGCGGTACCTCGCCCAGGATCAGTTCCGCCACCAGAATGGCCCCGACGTAGGAGCAGAAAAGGAAGAACCCCAGGTTGCAGGTCCGCGGGATCCAGTAGAGTACAACCACGGCAATTTCGACAACTCCGATAGGTACGGCGTAGTCGTCCAGCCCCAGATTCCGTAGCAGGACATGTATTTCGTCGTCGGGCAGGAACTTGGTCAGACCCGACCCCAGCACCGCCAGGGAGGGCAGCAGGGAGAGCAGGTAACCAAGGAGGCGGCGGGTGCGGCCAATCCCATTTTCGTGCAGTGGCAACATTGTAGCTAGATTTCTATTAGGTCGGGGGCTAATCGGACATCCAGGCTCCTAAACGTTCTTCGATGGAGTTGCTGACCCTGGCCACCTTTTTCTCCGGTATCTCCTTCCTCTTCTTTGGGGTCAGCTGCCAGACCTCTTCCTATATGGAGCGGGAATTCATCCGCTACGGCTATGCCCGTCAGCGACCGCTTGTCGGGTACCTGCAGATCCTGGGGGGCCTCGGACTTATCCTGGGGTACTACTTCTCGCCGTTGCTGGCCACGGCCGCCGCCGGTGGTCTGGCGCTGATGATGGCTTACGGATTTGGGGTGCGCATGTACATCCGCGACACCCTCATCCAGGCGACCCCCGCCCTGTTTTACGCCGTGCTCAATGCGTACCTGGCGGTGGCTTACGGCAGTGGGCTATAGGGGCGTACCGGGGACGAAGGCAATGATCAGGCACAGCACCAGAAACAGGGCCGCAGGAAAGGACTTGTAAAGCGGGTCGCTGATCTTGAAGTGCATCAGCACCGATCCAGCAAGCATGGCCGCCAGTCCGATCGCGGCGTAAAAACGCAGGCCCGGCACCCAGATCGCCACGATGAGCAGCACGGCGAGTACCACTTTGATGAAGCCAACTACGTAGACTGACCATTCCGGCAGGCCGTATGCCCGAAACTCTTCCGTGATCGTGGTCGCGTTCCCGCCCCGCCATTTGGTGTTCTTCTTCGGCTGCACCAGCCAGACGTTCAGGATGCTGAGGCCGACAATGAGTTGTAAGGCGATGATGAGGTAGTCCATACTAGTGAGTCGTGGGATTAGTGAGATAAGCGGAGACGCTGCGTTGCCCAACACGAGTTTGACCAAACAGTTTTTCCCGTCCGTACCCTGCCCCCCCCTATCGACCTTTCGCTGGCAGGAGAACCTGCCCACCTTGTCCGGTGGGGGTGGGCGTCCTGAAATGGTCACTGCACCTGCGCCCAGGCGAAACAGCGCAAAAAAGGCGATGATTAACTAACCGATAATGTTGGTAAGGGCTTTCTGCAATAGCACATCAAAGACAAGGGCAATTACACTCGCCTTCG
Source organism: Lewinella sp. IMCC34183 (assembly GCF_003390915.1). Taxonomy (GTDB): domain Bacteria; phylum Bacteroidota; class Bacteroidia; order Chitinophagales; family Saprospiraceae; genus Neolewinella. Next base: position 102,884 of record NZ_QMEM01000004.1, read on the forward strand.
TCAGCAAGCTAGTCGGGGGCCGCAACCGGAATGCCATTGCAACCCCTAAAAACGTCGATATACACCGGCACGCTTAGGTATAAGGTTCACTTCACGGGGTACACAAATGTCGTCTTTATGACAATTGCATTAGAAAACACGCAGTGAAGCGAACATAAATAAATTTATGCTTTCATAGCAGAGCCAATATAATTTTATTCTGCATTTAATAATAAATCAATATAAAATATGCCAATATTTGCTATATAGCAAAACTAAACGCACAATAACACCCCGTAGGCAGAACGTAAATCGTGTTTAGACAGAAAAAATAACACATTAAATACGTACATTCGTCCGCTCATTTAGAAACCTAATCAACTAAACCACTCAATAATGAGACGAATTACGCTAGTCCTAGGACTAACGCTCTTTGTTATGGGTATCACCGTGGCGCAACGCACCGTCAGCGGCACGGTAACCGATAGCGAAGGCGAAACCCTGATCGGAGTCAGCATCCTCGTTGACGGCAGTACCACCGGTACCGTAACGGACATCGACGGAAATTACAACTTGTCCGTCGCCGAGGAAAACAACATACTCATCTTCAGCTATACCGGTTTTGCAACCCAGCGGGTGGATATTGACAACCGGTCAACGATTGACATCACGATGGAACCCTCGTCGGAACTGCTCGACGAGGTGATCGTCACCGCTTACGGCATCACCACCAAGGAGGCCTTTTCCGGATCGGCCGACGTAGTGGGCAGCCAAGAACTGGAAACGCGGAACGTCACCTCCCCCATTGCCGCCATTGAGGGTAACGCGACGGGCGTACAGTTCACCTCCGCTTCCGGACAGCCGGGCTCTTCGCCGGGCATCGTTATTCGCGGCGTAGGTACCCTGAACGGTGATACCGATCCCCTCTACATCGTGGACGGTATCCAGTTCGAAGGCCAGCTGACGAGCATCAACCAGGAAGATATCGAGTCGATCACCGTCCTAAAGGATGCGTCCTCCACCTCGCTCTACGGCTCCCGGGCCGCCAACGGCGTGGTACTCATCACCACCAAGCGGGGCTCCGCGGCGGGCACGAAGGTGAGTGCTTCCGTGCAGCACGGCTTCGTATCGCGGGCCATCCCGCTGTACGACGAGGTAACGCCCGGCCAGTACTACGAGACCATGTGGGAAGCCCTCCGCAACTCGGGCGCCGCCGACGGTGATGCCCAGTTTGCCACCGACAACATCTTCACCAACCTGGGGTACAACCCCTTTGACGTACCCAACGACGAGATCGTCGGTACGGACGGCCGCCTCAACCCCGACGCGAACGTCATTTACAAGAGCCTCAACTGGTACGACGTGCTGGAGCAGAACAGCACGCGGACGAACTACAATGTCAACCTGTCCACCGGCGGCGAAGACCACAGCGTCTACTTTTCCTCCTCCTACCTGGAGGAAGGCGGCTACGTCGTGACCACCGAGTTCGATCGCCTGACCAGCCGACTGAACGCCGACTTCGACGCCACCAACTGGCTGACGATGGGCGGTAGCGCCAACGTGACCATCTCCAACTCGCGCGGACCCAGCTCCGCCGGTACGGGAAGCATCGTGAACCCCTTCGGATTCGCGAAGAATATCGGCTCGATCTACCCCGTATACGTGAACGACCGCGACGGCAATCTCGTGCTGGACGAATCCGGTAACCCGATCTTCGACGCGGGCGAGGGCTACTCCCAGTACGGCATCGGCTCGCGGCCCATCAACCAGGGCCGGCACGCCCTGCAGGAACTCCTGCTCAACGACGAGCGGAACCGCAACAACTTCTACGGCTTCCGCTTCTTTGCCGACTTCGAGCTGATGGACGGACTTGCCCTGCGCCTCAACTACGGTCGGGACATCCAGGAAGGTGTCCAGAAAGAGTACGAGAACAACATCATCGGTGACGCGCAGCCTACGGGTCGCTACGGCGAGACGCGCTACAGAAGACAGGTGGAGAACTTCAACCAGCTACTGACCTACAACCGAAGCATCTCGGATGTACACAACATCGACATCACGCTGGGCCACGAAAATTTCGACCGCAACTACAGCCAGAACAACGCGTTGGCCATCGAGCAGACCGCCGAAGGCATTTTTGAATTCGCCAACTTCGCCACCCCCGTCAGTCTCGGAGGCTACACCTCGGTGAAGCGGATCGAGGGCTACTTCGCCCGGGCCAACTACAGTTTCGACAGCAAGTACAATATCAGCCTCTCGGCCCGCCGGGACGGATCCTCCATCTTCAGCCAGAACACGCGCTGGGGTACCTTCTACTCCGTTGGTGGTTCGTGGCAACTGGGGCAGGAGCGCTTCATCGAGAACATTGGCTTCATCGATCGCCTTAAGCTACGCGCCTCCTACGGTGAGGTCGGTAACGACGACCTGGGCGACTACTTCCTGTCGCAGCCGCGGTACAGCATCACCTCGAACGCCGGCAGCCCGGCCATCTGGTGGTCGGACATCGGCAATGCCGCCCTGCAGTGGGAAACGATCGAGAGCTTCGACGTAGCCCTAGAATTCACGCTCTTCAACAGCTTCCTCGACGGATCGCTGGAGTACTACAAGCGCAACTCCTCCGACCTGCTCTACAGCCTGCCCATCGCCCTGAGTAACGGCCACAACTCCGTCCCCTCCAACATCGGGGATATGTACAACGAAGGCGTTGAGCTGGGCCTAACGGCGAACTTCATCGCGAACCGCGATTTCCGGTGGAACATGCGTGTCACGGCCTCTACCTTCAACAACGAGATTACCAGCCTGCCGGATCCCTTCGTGAACGGCTCCAAGCGCTGGGCGGTAGGTCGTTCGCGCTTCGATTTCTTCCTCCTCCATACTGCCGGGGTCGATCCCGCGAACGGCGATCAGTTGTTCTATATGTATGAATTCGACGAGGACGGCAACAGCGTTCCCGTGATGGAAGCCGACGGCACGCAAGCGACCACCAACGACTGGCAGGAGACCGAGCGGGCCTACACCGGCGACAGCTCCATTCCCGACTTCCTGGGATCCGTGTCCAACAACATCGCCTACAAGGGCTTCTCGCTCAATGTCCTGGTCACCTACGGTATCGGAGGCAAGATCCTGGACAACGGCTACTCGGCCATGATGAGCAGCAGCACTTACGGCCCCTCCCTGCACCCCGACATCCTGAACGCCTGGCGGGCGCCCGGCGACGTTACCGACGTACCCCGGCTTGAAAACGGCAATGTCGACCTGGTACGGACCCAGTCCACCCGGTTCCTGACCGATGCCTCCTTCCTGTCCCTCCGGAACGTTAACCTCTCCTACCGCTTTGAAAATGCTTTCGTGGACCGGATCGGTCTGGACAACCTGAAGTTGTCCGTAACGGGAGAAAACCTTCTCCTGCTAACCGAACGTGACGGCCTGGATCCCCAGTACAACCTGGCGGGCACCTCCCCGGGGGATGACTTCAACCCCGCGCGCCTTATCACTTTCGGCCTCAATACTAACTTCTAAAACCATCTATCAATGGTAAACAATATAAAATACGGGTTGATCTTCCTGGCACTGCTTACGGTGTCCTGCAAGGAGGACTACCTCGACACCACTCCGACGGATGCGATCTCCGCAGCCGATGCCCTCGCCACCGAGTCGAACATGGCGCTGATCATCGCCGGTATGCACCGCTCGATGTACTCCCAGTCCCAGACCATCCTACCCGGTGGCTCGGCGGTGGCGAACACCGCCCGCGCCAATGAGCACTACTGGGTACCGCTGGGCGACAACCTCGCCGGTGGCCTCATCCACAGCGCTAACGCCAACAACCTGGGCTGGCGGACCGAGGCTCAGTGGAACTCACATACGGTAGAGACCTCCCAGACCGTGGAGATCCTCTGGTACCACCGCTACAACCTGATCGCGAACGCCAACTCCATCATCAACCGGGTAGCGGCAGGTGACCTGCCTGACACCCCCGAACTGCGAACAATCGTCGGTCAGGCCTACGCCTACCGGGCCTACGCTTACATGTCCCTGGTACAGCACTACGCAAAAGGGTACCTCATCGGTAATCCGTCCAGCGACCCCGGCGTGCCCATCGTCGAGGCGACCGAAGCCCCCTTCACCAGCGGCCCGCGGGCTACCGTGCAGCAGGTCTACGATCAGATCGCCGCCGACCTGACGGCGGCTATTGAGAACTTCGAGGACGCCGCACCCCGCCCCAGCGGCAACGCCGCCGACAAGGCCAACCTGAACATCGACGTGGCCTACGGCCTGCAGGCCCGTATGGCGCTGGCTACGGGCGACTGGGAGCTGGCGGCGGAATCCGCCGTGGCCGCCCGCCAGGACTACGACATCATGGGTGAGGACGACTGGAAAGCCGGTTTCAACTCGACCCTGCTGCCCGAAGTGATCTGGGGCAGCAACGTTATCACCACGGAGACGACCTTCTTCCGTTCTTACTTCTACCTGGCCTCCAACACCTTTAACGGCAGCCAGGTCCGGAACAACCCTAAGATCGCCGACCGGAGACTGATCGATGCCATCCCGGACACCGACTACCGTAAGGACATGTTCCTGATCGATGCGCCCAACTCCAACCTTTCCGCCGCCAACGGCAACGGAGGCTGGGAGAACAATACCAACCCCGAATACGAAACGGAAGAGGAGTTTGACGCGGAGATCGACCGGCTGGCAAGCGTTTGGGGCTGGACGTCCGCGCACAACACCCACCCGTACATGCACGTAAAGCTGCGTCAGCAGTCCCCCGGCACGACCGATCCCGACGACATTATTTACATGCGGGCCTCGGAGATGTACCTCATCGAAGCCGAAGCTCACGCCATGATGGGCAACGTCGAAGCGGCGCAGGAAGCCCTGCGGCCACTGGGCGAAGAGCGCGACAGCGCGTACGACGTCACCGAATTCGACGACCAGGCAAGCCTGATGGAGCACATCAAGTTTCAGCGTGGCGTCGAGCTGTGGGGCGAGGGCTTCCTGTTCCAGGATAAGATCCGTTGGGACGAAGGCATCGACCACTCCGCCAATGGTGGATCGGGCGCTTCCCAAACCCTCTACCAGGACGCGTACATCGTGGAGAAGCCTTCCGTAAATCCGGACTGGGTATTCAAGATTCCGCAGCTGGAACTGGATGCCAATCCCAACCTGGGGCCCGGCGACCAGAATCCCTGATCCCGCCCAACTTCCGCTCATGTCCAGGCGATAAAGACCTGGAACAGGCCAACCGAAAAATCCCGAACACCGACAGCGTTGGTGTTCGGGATTTTTCTTGGTACCGGCTCCCGAAGTCCTTCCCGCAGCTACCAATTTGCGCAACTTTGCAGACGAGCGCGTTTAGGCAAACAAGTAGCGTACTTTACGGGATGTATCTTTGTTGCTAAACACCTGAAAATGCGTGTCTTTCTGCTTCCGCGCATTCTGTTTTCCTGCTCATGAAACCCGCTCCCCAACCTGCCGGACTTGATTTTGCATCCATCTTTGGATCGGCTCCCGGCATGTACCTTATCCTAAAGGCGGATGCCCCATCCTATACTATCCTAACCGCCAACGATGCCTACCTGGCAGCCACCCGCCGGACCCTGGAAGATCTGCAGGGACGTAGCGTATTTGATGCCTTCCCTGAGGACCCCGGGCAAGGTGCGATGGCTCGTCTGAGCGCGTCCCTGGAACACGTTCTGCAGCACAGCGAGCCCCACGAGATAGGATTACTGAAGTACGACCTTCAGCGGCCGACCAGTACCGGGGAAGGAGAAGAATACGAGGAGCGGTACTGGAATTCCAAGAACATCCCGCTGTTCGGGGACGATGGCACCGTCAGCTGCATCCTCCACGCTACCGAGGACGTCACGCCCCGGGTGCGGGCCGAACAGGACCGCAGCCACTTCTTCACCGTGGCTACCGACTTGCTGGTCAAGACTGATTTTGACGGATGCCTGCGGGAGGTAAGCCCTGCGTGCGAGGCTATTCTGGGGTGGACCCCCGGCGAGATGACCAACCGGCCCTACCTGGACTTCGTGGACCCCAAAGACCGGAAAATAAGCGAAGAAACCATCCGGGCCGCCACCCGGGGCGAGCATGCGTACCACGTCGAAAATCGTTTCCGCTGCAAGGATGGAAACCACCGGTGGCTGAGCTGGAATACGCTGCCGATCCCCGATAAGGAAGTGATCTACTGCGCAGCGTCCGATGTCACCCAGGCCCGCAGGCTACAGGCCGTCACGGAAGGGCAGAAGCTTGCCCTGGAGATGTCCGTTCACGGTAAGCCGCTACCCTCCATCCTGGACCACCTGCTCCGCACCCTGGAGGAGAACGCCAGCATCGGGGTACGTACCTCCATTCTGCTGCTGGACGAAGAGCGGCAATGCCTGCTGCACGGGGCCGCCCCGAGTTTGCCCGATATTCTTAAACCTTCGGCGGAGGGTATTCCCATCGGCATGGACCGGGGTTCCTGCGGTGCGGCAGCATACAGCGGCAAGACATATGCGGCCTACGACATTGACACCGACCCGGCCTGGGCAAGTTTTAAGGAGGTCCCCCTTCGTCATAACCTGCGATCCTGTTGGTCTAACCCCATCTGGTCGAGTGCGGGCGAGGTACTGGGGACCTTCGCGCTTTATTACGACAAGCCGACCTACCCGAGCAGGGAAAAGATCCAGTTGCTCGAAATCATTTCGCGGACCGCCGGCACCGTCATTGAGCGCGAAAAAAATGCCGCGATCAAGCGAAAAGTAGAGCGACAGTTAATTCAGGCGCGCAACGAAGCGGAAGCTGCCAACATCGCCAAGTCGGAGTTTTTGGCCAATATGAGCCACGAAATCCGCACGCCCATGAACGTGGTCATCGGCATCTCCGACATCCTGAGTCGCCACGAACGCCTCACCGATACCCAGGCCGAGCTGGTCGACACCCTGAAGAGTTCCGCCGATTCCCTGCTGTCCCTGATCAATGACCTGCTGGACCTGTCCAAGATCGAGGCGCGGGGCGTGCAGCTGGAGCGCATTCCCTTCCGGCTGGCCGATCTCCTCGATAGCGTGGCCGATATGCTGTCGCTGCGCGCCCGGCAAAAGGGGCTCGAATTTCGGGTCGTGGGTCACGACCGGGGACCGAACTGCTTCGTGGGCGATCCGGTACGGCTGCGCCAGGTGATGCTCAATCTCTGCGGCAATGCCCTGAAGTTCACTACCGAGGGGCGGGTGACGGTCCGAGTCGAGAAAGCGATCGATTCCGACCATCGCACCGCCCGCGTTCGCCTGCGGGTGGAAGACACCGGTATCGGGATCGAGCCGGAAAAGCTTTCTTTCATCTTCCAGAAATTCACCCAGGCCGACAATTCCATTAACCGAAAATTCGGCGGCACGGGATTGGGACTCTCCATTACCCGCGAACTGGTGGAACTGATGGATGGTGCCATCTCGGTCGAAAGTGAACCGGGCCACGGATCTGTTTTCACGGTCCAGCTCCCCCTGTCGATCGACCCCGACCAGCCGGTTGCCACCCGCCCGCCGGTGCCGGCCAATGCCGGTTCATCCGCTAACGCCCGGCTACGCATTCTCCTCGTAGAAGACTTTGAGCCCAACGCCATCATTGCGGGCCGGTACCTGCGCATTTTCGGCTACCCCTACGACGTGGCCGTCAACGGCACCGAGGCCGTGGCGCTGGCCCGGCAGACGCCGTACGCGGCCATCCTCATGGATATCCAGATGCCCGAGCTGAACGGCTACGAGGCCACCGCCCGCATCCGCACGTACGAACGGCAAACGGATGCAGCGCGGACTCCTATCATAGCAATGACCGCCCACGCCATGTCCGGCGACCGCGAACGGTGCCTGGCCGCCGACATGGACGACTACCTGACCAAGCCCTTCAACTCCTCGGACCTGAAGAAGAAACTGGAAGCCTTCACTGCTACCAAACGCTAGGCGAAGGATCGTTTTTCTGTCCGCCGCGGATTGCCCACAGCGAGACTGCATACTATACCACCACTCTACTGTGTACTAAAGCCCCCCCACGGCCCCTACCGTCCACTCCAGGCGCGCCTCAATGTTTTGGGAAGTAATGCTAAAGGGAGTGATTACCAGCTCCATCCGTACTTCGTCGTTGTTCAGGAAGACGTTGCGGAAATTCTTCTGTCCCGGGTTCAGGTTCACGACCTGTTGCCGGCGCCCACCCAGCTCGTCGACGCTGAACATGAGGTCGATGAAGGTGCAGCCCCCGATGGCGTCAACGGGGCACACCCGCAGTTCCATTCGCTCGATCTCCCGGAAATCCTCGCCGGACAGGCTGGTCACCCGGGCCCGGATGCCCCCCACCAGGTCGATGTCGTCTTCCGTATATCCGTTTTCGGCCATCTCCTGCCGAAAGTTGGTGCCCATGCGCGGGCGGGCCACCACGAAAGTCTGAAACGACGGCTGCCCCGCCGGGATCGTAAAATCCACTACCGGGTAATTAAGATCGAAGAGGCGGTCGCCCAGGGAATCGGGCGAGCAGCCCGTGAGGATCAGTATACCTAGCAGACAGAGGAAAATGCGCATGGGGAAAATCAATTAGTACAGAACCGTTACGTCACCCCGGTAGCCGACCAGCCGGCCGTTGAGGTAGCGTACTTGTACGTAGTACACGTAAACACCGCTGTTCACTAACTGCCCGTCGACGGTACCGTCCCAACCGTACGCCGGATCGTTGGCCGGGAAGGGTTCGGGGGCCTCGTACAACAGTCCGCCCCAGCGGTCGTACACCCGCAGTTGCTCAACGTAGCCGATCGCCCGGTTCCCGAACACGGTAAAGCGATCGTTGGCGTCGTCCCCGTTCGGGGAGATCGCGTTGGGTACGTAGGTACCCAGGTCCTCGATGACGGTGAAGGCGACGACAGCGGTATCCACGCAGCCGACCGCGTTGGTACCGGTAACGAAGTACTTCATCGGTCCCAGGGGCATCACCCGCACCCGGGAGCAATCGGGCGTAAGGCACGTCACGCTGTCCGGCCCCCAGGCGTAGGTGACGGGAAAGTAATTGGCCCGCGCCTGGAGTACGGTATCCTCACCAAGGAAGAGGCGGGCATCTTCCACCATTAGGTCGACCACGAACGGCATCGGCTCACGGAGGGTCCCGCTGAGGCTGTCGCGGCATCCGTTGCGGTCCTCCACGTACAGGGTGTAGTCGCCGGCGGACAAGCCGGTCAGCAGGGTATCGGCCTGAAAGATCAGCCCGTCGGCACTGTATGCGTACTCCGGGGTGCCGCCCGTGGCAGCCAGCGTGAAAAATCCGATGGAGTCGCCGGCGCACACCAGGTCCTGCTGATTGGCGATGCGCGCCACGATCTCCGAGGGGTTGGTCAGGGTGACCGAATCCTGCCGGCTGCAGCCGAGGCTGTCGGTAAGGGTAAGCACGTAGGTACCCGCCGCGAGGGAGGCGCGTAAATTGGTGTCCACGCCATCGGCCCACGCGTAGGTGTAGCCGGGACGGCCGCCTAATCCGGTCGCCAGGATGGTGCCGTCGTCCACGCCGTAACAGCTCAGGCTATCGACCTGCAGGTCGGTTTCCAGCAGGGGGGGGTCGGTCACCGTAACGTTGAAATCGCCGGTGCAACCGTCCGCGTCGACGGCCCGCACGGGATAGGTACCGGCCGCGAAGCCCGTCCGCTGCTGGCTACCCTGCAAGCCCTCTCCGAAATCGTAACGGTAGGGCGCCCGTCCGTTGGCCAGCTCGATGACCAACTGACCATCCGCCCCGCCGTTGCAGGTGGGCTCGCGAAAGGCGGCGCTGCCCTCCAGTATATTCAGCCGCAGCTCGTCCACCGCTATCTCCTGCACGATCTCACAGCCCTGGCCGTCACGGGCCCGTACCGTTACGGTGGAGGCCGCCAGGTTTTCCAGGCGGTTTTCGGGGCCGAACGGACCTCCGTTAAAGCTGTATTCGTACGGCTGCGCGCCCCCCGAAAGGATGGTGAATTCCAATACGCCGTTGGTCCCGCCCCCACAATCGGGCGGCGTGATCAGGGTGTCAAGCACGAAGGCGGACGAACCCTGCACCGTGTATTCGTAACTCGCCTCACAGCCGGAGCCGTCGGTCAGGGTGACGGTGTAGCTACCCGGATCGAGACCGGCAACGGTAGCCGTGGTGGCACCGTTGCTCCAGGCGTAAGCCAGGGTGGCCCCGGGCACGGTGGAGCTGCCCGTGAAGGCGATGGTGCCGTCGCCGGCCCCGGCACAGGTAACGTCGGACACCTCGGCCACGCCCGTGAACTGCTCGCTGCAGCACACGACGTTGACGTCGGTGGTGGAAATGTACTCGATGCAGTTGCGGGTGCTGGTGATCGCCAGGGTGATGGCGGGCGCACCGGCCTCGGCGAAGGTAACGTCGTGCGGCCCGGCCCCACTGGCGAAGCGCGGCGTGGCGGTGGGGCCGAAGTCCCAGTCCCAGCTCTCGATGCCGTCGACGGAGGTGGATTCGTCCAGGAAGGTGACCGCATCGCCCACGCAGACCTCCGCGCTGCTGTAAGTCAGGTTGGGCTCGGGGCCGAGGAAGGTGCCCGTGCCGCCGAATTCGATCTCGAAGCCGTCGCCGGAGCCGGTGAAGTTCATGATGACCAGGGCGTAGGACTTGCCGGCCTCCATATCCACGAAGCTCACGTAATTGTTGTCGCCGGGCGAGCAGCCGCAATTCTCGATGGGCCCCTCCTCGGCGCGGGGGCCCAGCCCGGTGGCGCCGAAGCAGTTGACGCTGCTGTTGGGGTTCCCGCCGTTCTCGCCGGAGAACATCTGACGGATGGGCCGCCGGTCGCCGCAGTCGTCAAGGCCGCTGTCCAGTTCGTACAGGACGAAGTCGATGTCCTCGTTGAAGGCCGAGCCCAGGGGCGTGATGTCGAATTCCAGGCTACCGGCCTCGGCGCACGTCCACTTGTACCAGGCCGAATTACTTTCCTCGGGGCGCCCCTGGCAATCGATATTTTCCGACTGGAGGTCATCCAGTACATTGCCCCGTCCCTGGAGGAAGTCGACGGCGAAGGGGGACTTGTCGCACAGGATGACGGCGGTTTCGCAGTCGCTGCTGGGACTCGGCGGCGCGTCGAATTGATTGACGCAGAGCTCAAAGGTACCGGAGCGGTCGGCGCGGGCCCCGACGAGGATGTAGTAGGTCTCGCCCCGCTGCAGCTCGTTGAAGATGAGCGATCCGCTGTTGGGGGTATTCCCCCCGGCTACGAAGGTGGAGCGGCAGGCCACGCCCTGCGGACTGCCGCAGCTTCCCGAAAAGAGCGCGAACTGCGGCGCGGTAAGCGTACCGCGGCTGTTGCCGGGCTCGTCGCCGATGACCTGGATACTGACCGAATTGCGCAGGGCTACGAAACTGAACCACACGTCACGGATCTCGTCGCGCTCGTCGATGCAGGTAGGATAGTCATCAAACTCCAGGGAGGGGGTGGCATCCACATTGGTGAAGGCCGCGGCCCCGGAGCAGTAATTCATGGCTTCCGGCAGCACGATGGCGTCCGCACAATCGTCGTTTGCCGGCTGTGCCGAAGCCCCTGCGGTGGTCAGCAGGCCCAGGACAAGTGCGTAAAGTCGAATCATAATCTCAAAGCTAGCCATTAGGTAACATAGCTAGAGACGCATAACGTACCCCGGAACGCTGGCAAAGTGTCCTAACCCTAACAAACGTTTAACTTGCCGACCGTGAAAGCATGGATCCCAAACTTCGTCACCCTCCTCAACCTGTTCTGCGGGTGCGCGGCCATCGTCTGCATACTTGACCTGCGGTTCATCCCCGCGTTCTGGTTCCTGTTTGCCGCCGGCTGGTTCGACTTTGCCGACGGACTGGTCGCCCGCGCCCTCAACGTCAGCAGCGAGCACGGCAAGGAACTCGACAGCCTGGCCGACATGGTCAGCTTCGGGGTGGTCCCGGCCATGATCTACTACGTCTTGCTGCTGTTGGGCGCCAACACCGCACCTGCGTCCGCGGCCCCCGACCTGTCCGATCCCGCGGCCATTCAGTGGTCGTGGTACGCCGCCCCGGCCCTGTTCGTGGCCCTGTTCAGCGCCCTGCGCCTGGCCAAGTTCAACCTGGACACGCGGCAGTCGGAAAACTTCATCGGGGTCGCTACGCCCACGAGCACCGTCTACGCGGTGGGGCTCATGCTCATCGTCGCTACCGACGAGAACTGGGGCACCCACGTGCTGCAGCCGGCGATCCTGTATCCGTCCATTCTGGCCATGTCGTACCTGCTGGTGAGCGAGCATCCGATGTTCTCCTTCAAGCTGAAGGGCTTCGGGTGGGCCGGGAATGAGACGCGCTATATCTTTGCCGCCGTGGCAATCTGCCTCCTCATTTTACTGTGGACCTCGGCCTTCCCCTTCATCGTCGGCGTCTACGTATTACTCAACCTGGTCTACCCGCCCGTCGCCGCCAAGCCGCCCCTATGAAGTTTCTCGCCCACATCAATATTATGCCCAAAGCCGAGCTCCTCGACCCCCAGGGCAAGGTAGTCGTCAAAAACCTGCCCAACCTCGGCCTCAAGGGCGTGACCGACGTACGCATCGGCAAGCACGTCACCATGGCCCTGCACGCCGATAACGAGCAGGAAGCCCACGACAAGGTGGAAACCGCCTGCTCCAAGCTGCTCGCCAACGTGATCATGGAGAGCTACGACTTCGTGGTGGAGGAGGAGGATTGATGCGTTGGTGGCTTACTGCGTTGTTGGGTTGCCCTGCAGGACTTGCCTTGCTCACGCGGACGCCTAAAATTTTATGGCGGCGGTGCGCAGGTGCCAGGCAATAGGAGCAGCATGCGCTGAAATGGCAGCTCCTAGCCGCCCTACCGCGAGCGCAGCAAGCGGCACGGTCCCGCCACAACCCACCAATGCAGTAATGCACCCATGCACCAACGCACCACCCCCCGCCAACCATCACCACAATTCGTTTGTTTTCCTTCCATGAAAACGAAAGAAAACTGGAATCCCCTCTCCAAGGAAGAGCTGCGCGTCATAGAGCACAAAGGCACCGAGATGCCCTTCACCGGAGAGTATAACAACTTCAAGCAGGATGGCGTATTCGTCTGCCGCCGCTGTGATGCCCCCCTGTACGATAGCCACGATAAATTCAGTAGCGGTTGCGGCTGGCCGAGCTTCGACGATGAAGTACCGAATGCCGTACAGCACATTCGTGACGCCGACGGGCGCCGGGTGGAAATCCTATGCAATAACTGTGGCGGCCACCTGGGCCACGTGTTCCACGGTGAGCGCTTCACGGAAAAGAACACCCGTCACTGCGTGAATAGCCTGTCGATCAAGTTCATTCCCCGCGAGAAGTACGAGGCCGAGCACGGCAAGCTCGACACCAAAGAGGCCTGAAGGGCCACCCTGCTGCTCGGCAGCGGCTGTTTCTGGGGCCGGGAGTATCACCTGCGCCAGCTGGACGGCGTAATCGCTACCCAGGTAGGATTTGCGGGTGGGCATACCATCGACCCGGGCTACTACGATGTCTGCAAAAAGGATACCGGCCACGCCGAGGTGGTCGCGGTGCAGTATGATACACGCCGATGCACTACTGAGGCGCTCCTGACCGAGTTTTTCGCACTGCATAACTTTGAGATCAATCGGGGCAAGGGTACCGGCCAGTACCGCTCGGCCATTTTTTCCTTGTCGGAAGACGAGCAGTTGGCTACCGCCCGCCGGATGGTGGCTACGCTACGCGCCCGTGGGTTCGATCCGGCCACCGATGTGGAAGTGGTGGCGGCCTTTTATCGAGCGGAGCCGCGGCACCAGCAGTACTGTACTTCCCGGGGGCTTACGCCTTCTCGGCGGGATGATGCTCGGGTGCGGGAGGTATTGCGGGCTTTGTGAGTGTTTATTTTGCTCGGTGGCGTTTGGAAGTTTTACTGCGGATTTCCCACGGTATGTGGGTTTGCACGCAGTACAGGATTTTTACCGCAGATTAACTGCGCCACCTGCGGCAGCACGTGGATTCGCTGCGCTTGATCGCGAATTAGCGCAGATTTTTCCCGCAGCACATGCGATTTCGCAGATTAGGGATGCGCTGCGCGCCTCCGTGGCTCCGGCGTTACGATTGGAATGATGAGTTTAATTGGCGGGCCTACCCGAGCGAAGCGAGGGGCGGATGCACCACCCGCGACCGCAACAACCCAAGCAACCATCCAACGGGCAACCAAACCTTACCCCAGGTGTTAGCATGGAGCGATTCGATAAAGATCTAAGATATATACCTATGGGCCAGCGCCTTATTTACCTCGACAACAACGCCACCACCCCCACCGATCCCCGGGTTGTGGAGGCCATGATTCCCTTTTTCTACGATAACCCCGGCAATGCCGCCAGCCGCAACCACCCCTTCGGATGGGCCGCGGAGCAGGCCGTCGATACCGCCCGCAAACAGATCGCGGACCTGGTGAACGTAGATGAGCGTGAGATCATTTTCACCAGCGGCGCCACCGAGTCGGATAACCTGGCTATCAAGGGCGTCTTTGAGATGTATCAGCGCAAGGGCAATCATATCATCACCGCCAAGACCGAGCACAAGGCCGTCCTCGATGCCTGTGGCAAGATCGAAAAGATGGGGGGTAAGGTTACTTACCTCAACGTAGACCGTCAGGGCCGCATCAGCCTTGAAGACCTCGAGAATGCGATCACCGACAAGACCGTCCTGGTTTCCATCATGTGGGCCAACAACGAGACCGGCGTGATCCAAGATATGAAGGGCATCGGCGACATCTGCGCCAAGCACGGCGTACTGTTCATGTCCGATGCTACCCAAGCCGTGGGCAAGATCCCGGTCGACCCGAAAGCCGTTGGCGTTCACCTCATGGCCTTCACCAGCCATAAGATGTACGGTCCCAAGGGCGTAGGCGCGCTCTTCGTCAACCGCAAGAACCCCCGCGTCAAGGTGACCAGCCAAATGGACGGCGGCGGCCACGAGCGCGGCATGCGCTCCGGCACCCTGAACGTGCCCGGCATTGTCGGTTTCGGCAAAGCCGCCGAAATCGCCAAGGCCGAGATGGCCCAGGACGCTGAGCGCCTGAGCAAACTTCGCGACAAGCTCCAGAGCGCCCTGACCGGCATGCTGGAGGAAGCTTACGTGAACGGCGACCAGGACAACCGTATGCCCCACGTCACCAACATCAGCTTCAAGCACGTCGAGGGCGAGGGCCTCATGATGACCTTCAACCAGAACATCGCCGTGTCCTCCGGATCGGCCTGTACCTCCGCCAGCCTCGAGCCCAGCTATGTGCTGGTGGCCCTGGGCCTCGGTGACGACTTGGCACACTCCAGCCTCCGCTTCAGCCTCGGCCGCTTCACCACCGAGGAAGACATCGATGAGACCATCGCCAAGGTAGCCGAAGGCGTCAACCATATGCGCGACCTCAGCCCCATCTGGGAGATGTACAAGGAAGGTATCGACATCGATGCCATCGAGTGGTCGGAACATTAATTAGCTTGTAGTTAGCAGCTAGTAGGGGCAGTAGCTTACGGCACTACTTCCTACTGGCTGACCGCTACTTGCTAAAGCTTAACTTTTTCCGACGCTCCCGCGTTATATTTAAGCACCTTCCCGTACACACCAGTAAACTATAAGACCATGGCATACAGCGAAAAGCTTCTCGACCATTTCAAGAATCCCCGTAACGTAGGCACCCTCGACAAAGGCAGCAACAACGTAGGCACCGGCCTCGTAGGCGCGCCCGAGTGTGGTGACGTCATGCGGCTCCAGATCGAGGTCGACCCCATCACGAAGAAGATCACCGAAGCTAAGTTCAAGACCTTCGGCTGCGGTTCCGCGATCGCAAGCTCCAGCCTGGCTACAGAATGGCTGAAGGGCAAGACTGTAGATGAAGCCCTGGCCATCGATAACATGGCTATCGTGGAAGAACTGGCTCTGCCGCCCGTGAAGATCCACTGTTCGGTACTCGCCGAGGACGCCATTAAGGGCGCCATCAAGGATTACCAGACCAAGAACGGCGTACAGACTGCTGAGTCAATCGCCGCTTCCCACTAAACTTATATCCCATGCTTTTCGTAGGCGACACCGCGAAGGAGCGGCTGCGCGAAATTCGTGAAGCCAAGAGCCTTCCGGAAGATTACTTCCTCCGGGTATCCATCACCAGTGGTGGGTGTTCGGGCCTGTCTTACCAGCTGGATTTCGATAACGAGCTCCAGCCGAAGGATCAGGTGTTCGAGGATAACGGCGAGACGGTAGTTTGCGACCTCAAGTCCTTTCTCTACCTCTGCAATTCCACCCTCGAATTCAGTGGTGGCCTCAACGGCAAAGGCTTCGCCTTCAACAACCCCAACGCCACGCGCGAGTGTGGTTGCGGCGAAAGCTTCGCCGTTTAAGATCACACCGCTTCTAGGAGCAACCCATGACGCATCCGGTCCCCACCGGGTGCGTTTTTTAGTTTAGCCCTATGCCTTCCGAACGTGAACTGGCCGAGCAGCGCCGCCGCAACCGTACCGTTTACGCCCTCGAGGACTACCGCGATGCGCGCTCCGGTTTGCGCTACACCGCTCTGGGTAACCTAGCTCTGGCCGCCGTGGTAGCGCTCGGGATACTCTCCGGAACCGACGGCCCGGAACATGTTATTGCTGCTGCCCTTACCGGATTGCTCCTGCTGCTGGCGCCGCGCTTCCTTGTCCTGGAACGATTGGCCGTCCTTTACCTGCTCTTCGCCTTGTATACCCTTGGCATCATCCTGGAGTACCTCCTTGCCGATCTGCCAAGCCCGCCCTTCCCCTACCTCACCGTGGAAAACGGCTGGGTGGGCTTTATTCCGTTCGCGAATTCGCTCTTTCCGCTGCTGTACGTGCTGGCGCGCGCCGCGCTGATCTATCCGTTGATCAACCTGTACCTGAAGCGCCGCGACCTCGCCGCCCAGCCACTGGCTACGCTGCGGCAACTGGATCGGGAGTTGGCGGCAAAGTTTGAGTAAGGAATCTGTCTGACGTGCCGGGTGGCCGCGTTGATCGGAAAAGCAGGGGATTCTCCCGCGCGCTCATAGAGCGCATTGGACTGCGCTGCCGGAGGCAGCATCTTACTACCGCTGCCGGAGGCAGCATTTTACTGGGGTGGTGTCGGTACCCGGCCGCGGCCAAATCTCCGCTGTTGGGCATCGGTAGCCGCGTAACCCTCCTGCAGGATGGCGAGTCCGGCTTCCAAATCCAGCTGGCCGCAGCTAAAGACGTCCACGGCTGCGTAGCCGTGCTCCGGCCAGGTATGGACAGTCAGGTGGCTTTCCGCGATAACCACTACGCCGCTGACTCCGTGAGGTGAAAAGGCGTGGAACCGCGACTCCACCACCCGCGCGCGCATAGCCGCCGCGGCGGCAAGCAGGATGCGTTCGCTGTCGACCGGGCGCCGCAGGCGCTCCGGGGGACAGCCGTGCAGCTCTAAGAGAATATGGATGCCGAGGTAGTCCACCATCACTGAACGGTTTCGCGTTGCCAGTCGGACCACTCATCCAGGAAATACTGCAGCAGGACGGGCCGGTCCAGCCGGTTGACGGCCACCCCGCCCGGATCGGTCATATCGGAGGGAAAGGTGAACAGGGCCGGCAGCAAAGCGGCTTCCAGGAACTTCGTTGCACCTGCGTCCGCGCCGAGAAAGCGGCCGCCCGCGCGCAGGGAATGACCGGCATTGGCCGCCAGTACGAAGCCCCACTCCCCAAAGCTGGGCACCGGTACGTGGTAGGGCACCAGCTCGCCAAAGCCCGACGCGGCCAGCGTATGGAAGATGCTCCAGTACGCCGTGCGGGTGTGGTAGGGGCTCGTTGCCTGGGTGGCGAATACGCCCGCGGGTTGCAGGCGGGCGCGCACCAATCCGTAGAACCACGTGCTGTATAGGCGGGCCACGCTCTCGGTAGCGGGATCGGGTAGGTCGGCCAGGATAAGGTCGTAGCGGGCGGTATCGTTGCGGAGGAAGACCGCGGCATCCTCCACGACCGTACGGGTCCGGGGGTCGGCCAGGGCCTCCCGGTTGAGTTGGCGGATGCGGGGGTGACGACGGCCGAGGTCGAATACCCGCTCGTCGAGATCCACGATGGTGAGCGACTGCAGACTCGGATAGTCGAGCAGTTCCCGGGCCAGCAGTCCTTCTCCCCCACCCAGAATAAGGGCCCGCGAAAATCCGGGTACCTGGGCGGCGGGCAGGCGCGCCAACGCCTCGTGGTAGCGGTACTCGTCGCGGGAAGAGAACTGGATGACGCGGTCGAGGTACAGGCGGAGGTCATCGCGGTTTTGCGTCAGCACGATGTGCTGGTAGGGACTATCTTCCTCGTAAATCACCCGGTGGGGATAGGCGGCGGCCTCCCAGGCGTGGAGGAAGGGCTCGGCGCGCGCCAGCAGAAAGGCGAACAGGAGCAGGCCACCGCCCGTCCACAGGTACACGCTGCGTCGCCGCCGGGCGGAAAGCTGGGCCCGGAAGAACCAGCACACCCCCGCCCCGAGCAGCAGGTTTACCCCGCCAAAGATGAGGCTGGAACTGTAGAGCCCTACGAAGGGCAACAGCAGAAAGGGAAACAACAGCGTGGCCCCCAGGGCACCGAGGTAATCGAAGCCGAGCACGTTGGCAAGATTTTCCCGGAGCGGGAAGTAGGTCTTCATGACCCGGGCCAGCAGGGGGATCTCGACGCCCGTGAGGCAGCCGATGGCGAAGACGATGGCGAGCATCGTCCACTGGTACTGGTCGTTGGTCTGGAAACGGAAGAGGAAGTACAGCAGCGGTACCGACAGCCCGCCCAGCAGCCCCAGCAGTACCTCCGCGCGTACGAAGGCCTCCAGTTCGCGCCCCTCCACGTAGCGGGTGAGGAAGGAGCCCACGCCCATGGCGAACATATAGATACCGATGGTGAGGGAAAATTGCCGGACGCTGTCGCCCAGAAAATAGGCGCTTGTCGTACTGATGAGCAACTCGTAAACGATGGAGCATAGCCCGGCCAGAAAGACGGCGACGATGAGCAGCAACTTCTCGGTACGGGGGAGGGACAAGGGGGACGGGGGCTTCGGGTCCCGTGAAGGTAAGCGAAATAGTACCTTAGGGATTTAAGCCTTGCCCTATGCGCCCTACCCGCCCCCTCCTCTTCCTTACCGTAACGGCCGGCCTCGGTCTCGGCCTGCTGCGCTGCAGCGGCGAAAGCGAGCCCGGCCAGGGCGTCGTCACCACCGTGCGTGAGGTAGCCCCCACCGAATTCAGGATCGCCGACGAGCGCCCCGTGGACCAGATCAGCGATAGCCGGGTGATCGTCGACCGGATGAGCGGGGACCGTGACACCTTTACGCTCGCGGAGGTGAAGGCCATCGAGCAAACGGAGCCGGACAGCTCCCGCGTGCGGCGGCCGTTCCATTCCGCCGGATTGGGCTACTGGGGCTTCATTATGCTCAACCGCATGGGCCGTACCCCCGCTGCCAGCGCCTACACTAACCAGGCGGCCTACCAGCGCGCTACCGGCACGGCGGGCAGCAGCCTCTCCCGCACTTCCCGCGCCCGCAGCGGCTTCGGGCGTAGCAGTGGCACCTCAACGCGTTCCTTCGGTGGATAGGCGACTGATCGACGCCCCGCAGCGGCCGGAACGCTACGCCCGCAAGCAGGGCCTGGACTACTTCACAACCGGGGAGAACCACGATTACCTGGCCGACGAGATCCTGCTGCTGGAGCCCCGCGAGGCCGACGCGGCACTGGCCGCCGGCGATACCGCCTACTCCCTGCTGCGCGATACCGCCCGCCGCTGCCTGGCCGACCCCGCCCGGCTGGCCCGGCTCGGGACTCCCGCCTGGTGCCGTCCCCTGCTGGAGTGGTCGGTCGAAAATGCCTGGGACGACTTTCTCTTCGGCCGCTTCGACCTCGCCGGTGGGCTGGAGGGCCTGCCTCCCCGCATCCTGGAGTTCAACGCCGATACCTGCAGCCTCCTGGCCGAAACCGGCCTGCTGCAACCCGAGGTGCTGCGGCAAAACGGGGTAAAGAAAGCGGCCCCCAATAACCTGATCGCCGGCCTGGAGGCGCGGCTGCGCGAAATCGGCGCGGTCCGCAAGGGCACCCACGGCCTGTTCGCCCACCTGGGGTACCCGGAAGATGAACTCACCGTGGGCTTCCTCGCCGACCGGGCGCGGGCCGCAGGGTGGAAGCAGGTGCACACCGCTTCCCTGCCGGAAGTCACCTTCGACCCCGACGGCGGGCTGGTAGCCGACCCGCGACCGGGCAAGACCGTACGCTACTACTACCTGACCAAGTTCTTCCCCTGGGACTGGATCGCCCACGAGGAATCGGCCCTCTGGGAAATGCTGGAGGAGATGATCACCGAGCAGTACGTGCGGGTGCTCAACCCGGCCTGGACGATGCTTCTCCAATCAAAGGCCCTGCTGGCCTTCGCGTGGCAGGACCACCCCGGTCACCCCCTGCTGCTGCCCACGGCCTTTGACCCGGCCGACCTGCCCGACCCGCGGCGCGGCTACGTGCGCAAGCCGGTCTTCGGGCGCAACGGGGAAAATCTCATGGTCAGCCTGGACGGCCGCCGCTCCGACGCGGCGCGTAGCGGGGACTACGGGGAGCAGCCCGTGGTGTACCAGGAGCTGGCACCCTTCGCCACCGATGGGGGGAAGCTGCGGTATCAGCTCAGCACCTTCGTAACTCCGCGGGCGAGCGCGCTCTGTTGCCGGCGGCAGGACGGGCTCATCCTCGACGACGATGCGGAATTCGTAAGCCTGGGAATCAGGTAGTAAGTACCGAGGCCGCCTCCCGCCGGATCGCCCCCTGGGCGAGGGCCACGGGATTTTCCGTCTGCTGTCCGCTGATCATCCGCAGCCGCTCCGCCACCTGCCGGGCGGAGGTGGCCTCCTCCGAGGCGCGCGCGATCTGGAGGCTGACGTTATCCCGCGTCTGGGTGATGATGGACCAGAGGGAATCGCTCACGTAGATCTGTTGGGTGATGTTGTATTCCACTTCCTGCCGGATGGCCAGCAGCAGTTCGGCGCGGTATTCCCGGACGGGCGTCTCGTCGTCCGGGGGCAGGCGCAGGAGCAAATTGGGTACGGCGATGCGCTCCAGCATGAGGGTAAAGCGCTCACAGGCCTGCAGGCGCAGCGCTACGGGATCGACCGGTTCGGACACCGGTGCGGCGGGTGCCGCCACCTTACGCTCCAGGGCGGTCACCGCCTCACGGAAACGGGTAAGAACGCCACCGAGCAGCCAGACGAGGGCCAGGCAGAGGAGGACCGGTACCGTCCACAAAAGAAAGTTGAGCATCGCCACGGGCTAGGGTTGGCGGGCAACCATGCGGCGAATGCCGTTGTTAGTTGCCCAGTAAAGTAATTGATCGTTATGAGCGCCGAAGTTAAGTCAACCACCAAAACCTCCCCCATTTCCATTACGCCGTCCGCCATGGAGCAGCTCAAGCGCCTGCGTAACGACCTGGGGGTCGACGCGCAGCACCACCTGCGCATCGGCGTGCGGGGCGGCGGATGTTCGGGCTTCGAGTACCAGCTCGGCTTTGACCTGCCCGAAGACGATGACCAGCAGTTTACGGTGGGCGACGAGCTCGTGCTCATGAAGCCCGGCCACGCCCTTTACCTCCTCGGCATGGAGATCGACTGGGCCACCGGCCTCGAGAACCGTGGCTTTACCTTCAACAACCCCAACGCCAAGGAAACCTGCGGCTGCGGGACCTCCTTCAGTGCCTAGGCGTGACCGCTTTCGGCACCCTGCTTCCCCCGCCGCCGGCCAAGCGCCGCGGCATTCCCCTGTATTACGACAAGACCGAAGAGGAGGTCCGTCAGGACGTCTACGAACGCTACGACGAGCTCGTTGCGCGGCAGACCGCCCTGCACCTCGCCGACGAAGCCCACGGCGGTTATCCCCTCCAGCCGCTGGCCGATTACCTGGGCCGGTGGCTGCCCGATTCGCCCGCGGCCGCGATCGCCGATGTCGGCTGCAGCGTGGGCCGGCTCATCGGGGACCTGGCCACCGCCCACCCGGCCTGGGACTGCTACGGACTCGACTTCAGCTACCAGATGCTTCGGCAGGCCAGGGACTACTGGAACCTGGGGGAGACCGTATCCGCCAATCTCCTGCGCTACGGATACGGCCACGACACCTTCTCCGGTAAACGCCTGCCCAACCTGCACTTCGCCCTGGCCGACGCCGCTGCCCTACCCTTTCCGGATGCTTCCCTGGATGTGCTGTTCAGTACCTTCCTCATCGACCGCATCCCCGATCCCTTCCGGGCGTTTGCCGAGTGGCGGCGCGTTATTAAGCCCGGCGGCCGGTTGCTCTGTGTTTCTCCTCTTAATTTCCTGAAGCGGGAACAGTGGGAGAAGTACCATCCCCCCGTTCGCCTGCTCGATCACCTGCTCACTACCGGCTGGCAACTGGCGGACCTGACCGACCCCCTCTGGCTAGAAGAACCCATGGACCGCCGCGGCAGCTGCATCCGCTGGAAGACCCTGGCGCTGGTGATCGATCGCCCCGCCGTCTGACCGCTCAACCATGGCCGTCAGGCGCGTGTATACCCTAGCTACAGCCCGAACCTATGTCCGACACGCCCCGCATCCGTTTCTCCCATTTCGTAGAGCAGTTTCCCGAATTGCCCCTCCCGATCACCCTCGGGGAGGATACCGTCCGCCGCATCAGTAAAGAGACGCCCCCCCTGCCCTCGCGAATGGTCGATCAGTTCCTGGTCCCGCTGGAACCTACCGTCGTCAACGAAGAATTTACGGAGTTCGTAGCCTGTCTGCGACTGCCCGAGGCGGACAACTACGTCGGGCTAATATACTGGCGGGCCGACCTGGCCCAGTACCACTACACCCTGGTGACCCTCAATCCGAAAACGGAAGAGATTATCGACCGGGTCATCCTGGCGGGCACGAGTTACGATGGAGAGGAGCTCACGCAGACTACGGCGGCGATTACCGAGGCGCTGATGATCTACCAGGTCAGCGGCCAGGGCCAGGGCAAGAAATTTGACTACCAGGCCAGCGCGAGTACCGCCCGGCGTTTTCAGATCGCCGACTCGGGGAAGATCATCGAACTGTAGCGAGTTACTCCACCACCTCTACCCGCTCCCCGCCTTCGGGCTCGTGGTTACCGTACCCCACCACGCTAAAGTTCGCGACGCTCACTCCCGCCCTGGCCAGGTAGTCGCGGATGGCGGTAGCCCGCTCCTCACTCAGCAATTGTGCCTCGCGCGGCGACAGGTCGCCGCTGGTATGCACCCTGACTTCCACTATTTCCGCGGCACGACGTACGCGCTCGGCCAGTAGATCCAGCGCGTCGTAGCCGGCGGCGTCGGGGTAGGCCGTCCGGGGAATGAAGGTGACTCCGGCCGCCGAGCTTCGCGGAGTTGTAGGCGCGCTCGCGGGTGCGGGGGATTTGCCCGTAAGTCCGCTGTTTGCGGGCCGGGCGGATTCGGGGGCCGTACCGTTCAACTGCCGTAGTTGGGCTCGGAGCGCTTCGAGCTCCCGTAACTGGCGGGCGTATTCGTCATCGGTAGCGGTAGTCTGGGTCGGGGCAGGCTCGGGCCGCACGTCGTTCTCCCAGGGCCGGCGCGCCGTGGCGGACGGGCGCTGGTCGGGGTAGAGATCGGAGCGTACTCGGGCCTGCAGGTCTTCCGTATCCACGCGTGCGGCGGTATCCATACCGGTGGTGGTCGAGTCTTCCCATTCCAGGTCTACGAAGTCGGCCTGCTCCCGTACCCGTATCCTTTGTTCCTGTTGGCGGCGGAATTTAGCCTTCATGCGTTCGAGTTCCGCGAGTTCCCGGGCGTACTTACCCTGGAAGGCGCCCGTCGTATCGGTGGGGGGCAGGGTATCCGGTCCCATGCCGTAGTTGCCCACGGCGCGGTTGGTGTAGTCCAGCTGGCGCAGCTGATCCATGCGGGCCAGTTCCCGCTGCCGGGCGGCCAGGGCGTCGCGGAGGGATTCTTCCCGGTCCTCGCGCGCGATCTCCCGCAGGCTGGCCAGACTCCCCGCGGGCCGGCTTTGATCGACCGGCGGAATTGCACTCTCCGGAAAGGCCACTTCTCCCGCGCGGACCACGACCGCGTAGCGCTGCAGTACATCGGGGCGTACGGGGAGCGTCCGGCCGGAACTGAGCGGCACGTCCACCGTGGCGCGTCCCGCGGCCGGCGGGTTACCGAGTACACCGGAGCTGATCTGCCCCGGCGGGCAGAGTACGGCCGGGGGCAGTCCGGGGGAAAGCAGCCGCTCGTCGCGGCCCAGGTCGTCGGTCGTGGCTACCAGACCCTCATCGGTGACCGCCAGCTGCAGGAAGCGGCGGGGGAGATCGACGACCTGCGGCGCTACTCCGCGGTCGGTCTGCCGGTACCACTGCCCGCCGTCGCGGCGGAAATACAGGGTGCGGCCGTCGGCGCCGAGTTGTGGCTTGGATTCGTTGCCGGGTCCGTTGACGAATTCCAGCGGCCGGGGGGCCTCCCAGGTACCGCCGGTGATGGCCCGGCGCAGGTAAAGGTCACGCACCCCTCCTTCGGTGGGCGCATAGCTGTAGATCAGTTCCTGCCCGTTGGCGTTGAAGGCGAGCTCCTCGGGGTCGCCGGCTTCCGGGGGCAGGGGCCAGCTCTCGACCTTGCGCCAGCTGCGCCCCTCACGTTCCATCAGATCGATGCGGTTGACCGGTGCGGTGCGCAGCACCGCCAGCCGGTTGCCGTCGAGGCTACAGCCCAGCGGCCGGTCGCCTCCGAAGGAGTTGACCGGGGAACCGGGATTAAGCGCCCGCCCCCAGCTGCCTTCGGGGCGACGCTGTCGCAGCCAGATGTCTGCCTGATCGTCGGTCCCCTGGTTTCGTACGTGGTCGGGTCGCGTAAAGAACAGTACGTTACCGTTTGCGGAAAGTACGGGGTCGCGCTCCCGCACCCCCTCCGCGCCCAGGCGCTCCTGTCCGTGACCGACCCGTGCAAAAAGCACGCAGACGATTACCAGCAAGTAGCGCAGCGATGGGTGGGTAGCCATGAAGCAGAAAGAAAGCGTGTTGTAAGATACAGTGTCCTAGCCATGTATCCGGTTCACGGGTAATTTGTTACCCGGTACCGGTACATTTTCCGGTTTTCGGGTGTACGCCGCACCCGCCGGCGGGCCAACTGCCCTACACGTTGAAGTCGATGTCCACCTCCGGCGTGACGGGGTGGGACTGGCAGGTCAGGACGTATCCTTCTTCCACTTCGGAATCGTCGAGGGCGTAGCACACGTCCATCTTCACCCCGCCCTTCTCCACGCGGGCCATGCAGGTGGAGCACGCGCCGGCCAGGCAACTGTACGGCGGCGTATGGCCGGCCTGCAGCAGTCCGTCGAGGATCGTCTGTCCGGGTTCGAGGTCGATGGTGATCAGGTCCTTGGACAGCTTCACGTTCACGGTGCCACCTTCGCTCTTGGTGCGGGCCTCGCCGCTGTTGTTGCTGGCGGAAACGAAGCGCTCCACGTGAATGTGCTTTTCGTCGATCCCGTGGCCCAGCAGGGCGGCTTCCACGTTATCGATCATCCGGCCGGGTCCGCAGACGTAGTAGCGGCACTCCTGGCCCCCGGCCGGGTAGCGGCGGAGGAAGTCTACCAGGGCCTTACGGTCGATGCGCCCTTTGGGGCCTTCCCACTTGGTATGGCTGCGCTTGAAGAGTCCCTTCAGGCCACCCGTGGCGTACTTTTTGGGTTGAGACAGGGTGTGCTCCACGGTGAGTTGCCCGCTGTACTTCTTTTCCAGCTCCTGCAGTTGATCGTGGAAGATGATATTGTCCTCATCGCGGTTGCCGTATAGCAGGATCACCTCCGACTTAGGCTCCTGTTCGAGGACGGAGCGCAGGATGGACATGAGCGGCGTGATACCGCTGCCGGCCCCGAACAGGTAGTAGCGCCGGCGGGCGGCGGGGTCGGTTTCGGCCAGGAAGCGGCCCATGGGGGGCATCACCTCCACCGTATCTCCGGGCTTGAGGCGGTCGGCAATGTAGTTGCTCACCACGCCGCCCTCGACCTTTTTTACGGTCACGGCCAGCTCGTCCTGGTGGGGGGCGGAGCACATGCTATAGGCACGGCGTTCCTCCTTTCCGTCGATGATGAACTTGAGGGTCAGGTACTGGCCGGCACGGTAGTTGAAGGCGGTATGGTCCGCCTGGGGAAGCTCGAAGTACACACTTACCGCCTGCTCGGTTTCCGGTTGCATCCGGGAGACGCGTAGGGGGTAAAATTGGGGAGTGCTCATGATTGCGGGTAAGATCAGTAGGTTTGGTAGGGCGGTACCCGACGTGACGGGGACTTGCCGTATAAGCGTACTACTGAAGGGGCCTTCTAGTTCAATTGGAAGCGCACGACAACGCCGCCGCTGGCCGTCGTCTGGGGGAATCCGAGCGGGTTAAAGGGGGTCGTTTTACGGTAATCGAAGAAACCCCGCAGGCTCAGCCGCTGGTTGAGCTGGTACTCCACGGAGGGGGCAATGGCGAAGATGCGCGCTCCCTCGATGATTTCCCGGGTGGGGGGCAGCAGGCGGCTGGCGTAGGCTTTCTCGTCGCGCAAGCTGAAGTTGAACTGGATGTCCAGGTCGCTGACGTTGAGGCGCCCGCCGCTGCGGCTGTTGCCGCCGCCGGGCCGTCCGCCGTTGGCGGGATTCGGGGTGGCGGGCTCGCGGGTGCGTTGCCGTCCCTGCAGGAAGCCGATCTGGACGTCCTGCAGCACGATACCGAAGCCGCCGACGATCTGCTTGCCTACGCTCTCCGATAGCAGCTTACTGACCACGTTGATGCTGCGCGTCTCGTTGGTCGTGTAGGCGAAGTTGACCGACAGGCCGTTGACCAGCTCGGCGTCGATGCTCAGCAGGGGGGCAAAAGATTTGGCCTCGCTCAGGTTCGGGATCTCGATGCGCGGGAAGAAGTTGAGCGAAACGGTATCGTAGCCCTCCAGCTGCGGATTGAGCTGCCGCTCCACGGCGTCGAGATAGTCGAGGCTCGTACCGTAGCTCGAGATCGTGAAGGTGGACTGGAAGCCGTGGGTGATGTTTACCCGCCGGAAAATGTTGCCGAGATCGCCCACCCGGTCGAGGCCGTTCCACGTCAGTCGCCAGTTCGGCGCGCCGGTAGCATCGAAGGGATCGAGGCTTATGGTGTTCGGGTCTTCCTCGCGGTAGGCTGCCAGGAAAGCCGGCAGCAGCACGTCCTGCTGGTTGGGGCCGTAGCCGAAGGAGTAGCCCTGGGCCGCCAGGTCGGGGTCGGCGTGGGGCGTGCCGCCGCCGCGCCGCTGACTGATGATGCGCCGGTTGGCCTCGAAGGTGGCGAACAGGTTGTTGAGGTTCGTCGTATCCTGGTTGAAGAGGCTCAGGGCACCCCCGTTACTGAAGGTGAGGGAGCCGTCGCGTACCGGCACACTGTGGGTGAAGGGTACGTCGGGTCCCTTTTCGAGCACCTTAAAGGTTTCGGTATAGTTTTCCGTAAAGCTGCGGTCCATGGTCAGCTCGAGCCGGAAGTCGGCAAAGGGCTCGATGATGGCGTTGGCGTCCCACTGCTTGGTGTAGTTCTGGATGACGTCCTGGCTCAGGTAGGGATTGGTACTGATGTAGCCGCCGGTGGCCAGATTATTTAGGTAGTCGGCCTCGGTCTGCCGCTGCTCGACCGGCAGGGTACGGATGCGGGGTTGCAGGCCGGCCACGAAGTCCCAGCCCGGCGTAGAGAAGTTGTTGCTCAGGCCGAACAGGGCCGGTTCCGGTAGGAAGCCGGGAATCACGGTGGTGAAGTCCTCGCTGTAGGTGAAGCGGGCCCGGCGCACCGCCAGCAGGGGGCGCAGCAGGGCATTGGAGGTCTTGCTGCCCGATGCTTCGTTAGCGGGGTCGTTCGGTCGGGCGGGGCGCCGCGTATTCCGCTGGCGGCCGGCCTGGTTGGCGGCCCGCAGCAGGGGGATCTGGTCGTAGAAGCGCTCGAAGTTCAGGTCGGCCGTGAGCTGCCGTTGCTGGCTGTTCTGCACGAGGTTACCGAGGCCCTCCTCCTGGATCAGGAGGGGCGAGGCCGCCCAGGCGTATTGCCCGAGGTACTGGGCGCGCACGTCGACAAAGTCGAGGAAGGGCAGGTAGCGCAGCGGCAGCTGGTAGCTGGCGTTAATGGTGTGGTTGTACTGCTTGGGGCGACCGCCGTTCTGCAGGCTCTGCCAAATGCTGTCGCGGCGGACATCCTTGCGTTCGGCGTCGGACAGTCCCAGAATACTATTCTCGTTGACCTCGTCGATCGTCGTATTCATGTTGGCGTTGAAGCCCAGGCGGAGGCTCCGCGTGAGGTTCCACTGCAGGTCGTAGCTCCGGTTCCAGATGAAGCGCTTGTTATAGAAGGTATTGAATTGCTCGTCCACTCCGGCAAAGCGGTAGCTCGTGGTGGCGAAGGTGCGGTTGATCACGTTGGTGACGCTGATGGTATTCGGCAGCGGGTTCACGTTGAATTCCTTCAGCAGTCGCAGGTATTTGCTCTCCAGCCCCTTGAAGGGCTCGAAGCTGGTCGGGTTGGCCCGGCTGAAGGTATAGTCCAGGGCCCCCGTGTGGTCGTTGACCACCTCCGAGGAGATGTAGGGGTCGCTGTGTTCGTTCTTGGTGTAGCCGTAGCTCACGGAGAAGTTGGCGGGGTCCAGCGGACTGGGCTTCTCCCGCCGCGTCTGGGGGGCAATGCTGATGTTGTTGAGGTTCACGGCCGTAATCCGGTCGATCTCCTGGGCCTGCTCGCGGATACTATCGCGGATCTCGGTCGTCTCGGCGGCGCGGAGCTTGTCCTGCAGGGGGATGTCGTAGTCGTAGGGATCATACTCCGGCGTGCTGATCTGCTGGCTGTGCTGCAGGTAGACCGGCAGGTTGACGCCCCAGCGGGTGGGCAGGAAGCGGTTGAAGCTCAGGGTAGTGGCCACGTCGTAGCCGGCGGTCTTGAAGCGGTTACGCTCCACGACGCTGTTGTCTAGCGCGCCGAAGCCGATACTGCTGTAGTTGACCGCCGCGGTCAGGTTGCCCAGATCGGCCAGCTGTACGTCGGCGCGGGCGATCGCCGCCACGCCGCCGCGCTCGTCGAGCCCCTCCAGGCGGAGTTCGTTGACCCACACCTCCGCGCTGATGGCGTCGTTGTCCAGGTCCTCCTGGTTCCGGACGCCGATCATGAAGACCTTAACGAAGCCGAGGTTCGGGTTACCGCGGATGCGCAGGGTATGGTTGATGCCGTCGCCGGGCGAGTAGGTCTGCTCGTAGGTGGCTTCGGTGCTGACGCTGCTGTTGTTGCGCTCGAGCTTCAGGTTGCGGAGCAGTTCCAGGGGGAGTTGCACCTCGTTCTGCGGCAGCCAGACGGAATCGGCGTAGGCCGCCCCGTCGGGGTTGAGGCCGGCCAGTCCCACGGTATCCGACAGCGCCAGCGGCACCTCGTATTCGTAGTAGTTCTGCTCGAAATCGGAGCCCATCCGGAGGAAGAGGCGCAGCTCGCCGTTCTCCGGCCGTTCGATGCGGCTTTCGCCGGTGGCTTCGGCGTGGACGAACATCTTGAGTTGCTCGTACAGGCGCAGGTCCGTTTCGGTGTACTTGAAGACCGCGCGGCTATCGCTGGGCTGCAGGTTGCGGACCTTCAGCGACAGGGATTGCTCGTTCTGCAGGGTCGATACCAGGCCCAGGCTCTGTTCGCGGCGGATACCGTTGGGCAGCACGTAGTTGAAGGGCTGCCGGCGGCTGTTCTCCTCGATGTTGACGGCGTCGACGAAGAACTCGGTATCGTCTTCCCCGCCGATGATGGGACCGGTCTGGAAGGGCCGGTTGTAGCGGCGCCAGCTGTTGCGGACAAGCTCGAACTCGGCAAAGCGGAGCGTCACCGGTGCCTGGAAATCGCGCAGGTACATCCGCATGAAGCGGATCGAGCGGAAATCCTGGATACCCCCTACGGCCGTCTTTTCGTCGGTATTCAGCGGGATCCGGAAGCGGTACCAGATGCGGCCGGTATTGCCCGCGTTGGGCCGGTCGGGGGAGGAAACGTCCTCGATACGGTCCGTGATGAAGGGGGTAGCCTCCATGTCGAGCTCGCGCGGGTTCGTGGACGACTGCACCAGGGGAATCTCGTACTGGAAGTAACTCTCCGACTCGTTGAGGGTGTTGTCCTGGTTCAGGTCTTCGTCATCGGGCAGGTTGGTGGCCGACTGCCGGAGGTTGTTGTTGGTGTTGTTGTTGGCGGCAGAGTTACCCTGGGTGTTGTTCCAGCCCTTGTAGCGGGTCAGGAGGCTCTCATCCTCCGGGTAGCGCGCCTCGTCGTTGAAGTAGTAGAAGTTGTCGTTGGAAACGTCCTCGGCCAGTCGTTCCCGGGCCTGCCCGCTGAAGAGGTTGAGGTAGTCGGCGAACTGAACGCGTTCACGGTCGTCGTCGAGCCCGTCGAGGCCCACATCTTGCTGCTCCCGGCTTCTAGGCTGGTTGTCGAAACCCTGGGTGATCTGCTGGGCGACGGGCACGCGGCCCCAGACCGTCTCGTCGACCGGCCGGCGGGGGTTCACCTCGGTGGGCAGGCCGTTCTCGAAGAACTTGCGGCCGTCGCGGAGGATATCCTCGCTCACGTTACCGAGGTTGAAATAGAGGGTTCCCTGCTTGTCGGAGGCGTCGAGGGCGGCCTGGTTGCCGTTTTGCGGATCTAGGAAGGGCGAGAGCATCCAGAACTCCACGAACTCGATGTTGGAGGACTGGAAGTCGGTGGTGGTCATCTCCCGCATAATGCCGCCCCACCGGCTGGCGGGGTCGAGCAGCTTGACCGGGACGAGCGGGTCGCCCTGGTCGGCCAGCGCACCGGCCGTCAGCCCCGGGTAGCCCTGCGGCGTATCGAAGTTATAGGGGCCGCGCTCGTTCGGGTAGAAGGACAGGTCGAAGGTGAAGAACTGGAAAAGTTGCCGCCGCGAAAAGTCGACGCTGAAGTTCGGAAACACCTCCTGCTGGGGCACGATGCTGGTATAGACGTTGCCGTTGTCGACGGCGTTGCGGGAGCTCTGGTCGATCCGGTACCAGTTCAGGCTCGCGCGGTTGGCACCGGTGACCAGTCCAAACTGGTCTGCCTCGGGAAACAGGTTATTGTTGTTGTTGGCGTCGTTCTGGGGCACGGAGGCGAGGTACCACTTCTGCACCGGCGTCATGAGGTCGATGGGGCTGGCCGTGCCCTCGAAGTCGTCGAGGTACACGATGCCGCCCTTTTCCTTCCGGCTGAGATTGATCGCCTTGCTGTGACCGGGATCCAGGATAGCCGTCTCCGCCGTCAGGCTTACGTTGGAGGGGGCATTGGTGCTGAAGAAGGGGAGCTTGTCGAGCGTCCGGGTCAGCCAGCCGGAGGGCCGGTTGAAGGTGGCGTCGAAGCCGTAGATGCGGTTGTTGATGGGGTCCTCCCCGATGTTTACCT
Source organism: Lewinella sp. IMCC34183 (assembly GCF_003390915.1). Classification (GTDB taxonomy): domain Bacteria; phylum Bacteroidota; class Bacteroidia; order Chitinophagales; family Saprospiraceae; genus Neolewinella. The sequence continues at coordinate 134,237 of NZ_QMEM01000004.1, forward strand.
TCTGCGTGAAGGGCCGCTCGAAGAGCTGCATGAAGGTGCCGCCGATGGCCAGGTTGTCGTTGACCTCGTAGTCGGCGCGCAAACCGAGCATGGTTTTCGTCTGCAGGCTGAAGATCGTATTGTCCTCGAAGCTCACGTCGATCGGTACGCCGGAACTGAGAATGGCGTCGTTCAGGATACGCACGCGTCCGGTGCTGTAGTCCACAGTATAGTCGCGGCCCTCCACCAGCAGGGCACCGCCGGCGGTCACCCGCACCGAGCCGGGGGGAATGTTGAAGGCCCCCAGGCTGATCTCGCTCTGTACGGTCGATTTGTAGGAGCCGCGGATAGCGAAGCGGTTCTTTTCGGGGAACTCCCGCGCCTGGAACAGGGTGGAGTCGTAGAGCTCCTGGTAGACGAAGCGGGGCGCGTCCTCGGGCAGCAGCAGGTCGCCCAGGTCGCTGCCGAAGGGCTCAAGTACGGGGAAATAGATGCGGCCCGTCTGCGGATTGATGGTGATGCCGGGCACGAAGTCGAACACGCCGTCGGCCTGGGGATCGCCCTGCGTATTTAACCGGTCAAGGTTGAAGGCCCGGATGAGCGGCAGGCCGGGGATGGGGTTGAAGCCGCCGTCGGTGGGGTTGTCCACGGGGACGGGCAGGAAGCGCTGGAAGCCGAAGCCGGGGTTCTCATACTGCACGTCGAGCCGGAAGTCCTCCTGGTTGACCTGGTAGGCGCCGATGGAGTAGACGTTCTTCATCATCAGGTCCCAGGCCGGCTCGGTGACCCGCTGGGTCGAGGATTTCAGCAGCTTGGTGATGAGTACCTGGTTGGAGAAATTGGTGGTGTCGGAGCTCGTGTTGTCGGTGTTGACCGAGAGCTCACCCACCTTGAAGATCTCGCCGTTGTACTTGTAGCGGTAAGAAACCGCCACTACCTGATCGGGCTGCACGTTGATGTTCAGCGAGATGAAGCCGAGCTCGGGGTTCACCGTGTACTCGCGGGGATCGAGCTTCCGGGCCGAGACCTTCTCGAAGTCCCGGATCTGCTCCAGGCCAAACAGGGCCGACTGCAGCACCGGAACCGTACGGTCGATGTCGCGCAGGTTCTCCTCCTGGGCCACCAGGCGGCTGTAGAGGTCGTTGGCGCCGTTTTCGGGCAGGGCGCGACCGTCGCAGATCTCCTGGTAGCGAGGGGTGGGAAACTGACCTACCGCCCGGGGGTTCGTGAGGCGGTTGGGTTCTCCGAGGTCGGCGAAGGCCACGATGTCGCGCACGTCCAGTACTTCGTTGCGGTCGTTGGTGATCCACACCTCGATATTCTCGAGCGCGAAGAGGGTCTTGATCTGGGGCAGGTTGCTGAGGGCCTCCTCGTAGACCTCGCGGTTGTAATGACTTAGGAAGAAGTGACGGTTCTCGTCGTATTCGTCGGCGTAAACCGAAAATTCCTGCAGCTGGCTGCCCCCCTCTATGGTGAGCTTCTCCCGCTGCGACCGTTGCTGGCTGGCGATGGCCGTCAGGCGCAGATGACCGAACTGGAGCTCCGTCTTTAGGCCGAAAAGCGACTGGGCGCCCTCGATCAGGGTACCGCGCAGCGGCAGGCTCACGTCGCCGGCCTCGATCTTGCGGATGATGTCGTCCTCACCGAAGGCCTCGCTGTTGTAATCGAGCTTGATCTGGTTGTCGAAGTTGAAGTTGGCGCCGGTGTTGTAGTTCGTATTCAGCTTGAGCTTGTCGCCGATCTGACCGGTGACGTTCATCTGGATGTCCATATCGAAATCGAATATGGTATTGCGCCGAAAGCGCTCCACGATGAAGGGGTTGTCCTGGTACTGGTAGTTGAGACCGAAACTCAGGTCCACGCTACCCTGCGGCTGGATGCTGATCTCGGTGCCGCCGAAAAGGTTGTTGATGAGGTCGGGGTCGAGCTCGATGTCGGCCAGGGGGTCGCCGATGCTGACGAAGTCCTCGGGGTTGCCCACGCCGGCCAGGTTGTTGAAGTAGCGCCGCTGGTCTTCCTGCCGACGGTAGTCGAGGTACTCGTCGAAGGTCAGGTAGGTGGGCGGGCGAAAGTCGATCTGCCCCAGGCGTTCGCGTACGATGTAGTTGCCGGTGGCGGGGTCGTACTCCACGGTCTTTTCCACGCCGGCGGGGTCGCGGAGGTCGACGGGGTTACGGTTCGGGTCGGTGATGAAGTCGCGGCGGCGGTCCTCGAGGGGCGGCAGGGTGTCCGTCAGGACGGGCAGCAGGTAGGGGCGAAGATCGCCGTGGCTAACGGCCCGGTCGGTAGCCGTCCGGTAGGGCGCGAAGGTGAAACTGAGCGAGACTAGGGCAACACAAAGTGATAGTAGCGTCTTGTTCATACGATGTCATCCTTCCAAAACCCCGGTACGAAGAGAGGGCAGCGGCGAGCGTAAATCTTGTGGCCCGCGGTAGTGACGGGCGCGAATTAATCAGTCAACGAAGCGGTTAAGACGACAACTCCCGGAGGGCGAGCTTGATCAGATCTTCTGGCGTTGCCGTCTGTGGATGGGCGGCCAGTACCCGGTTCAGGGCGCGCTGGACGGCGGGCCGTCCGAACCCCAGGTTAACCAAGGCAGATAACGCCTCGCTCCGTAGCGTATTGCTTTGTGGCGAGAGCATTGTCGGCGATTCTCCACTTTCCTTGATCATCTTGTCTTTCAGGTCGATGATGATTCGCTGGGCGGTCTTCGGTCCGATCCCCTTCACCTTGCGGATCGAGCCCACGTCTTCCCCGATCACGGCCGCCCGCAGCTCGTCCGGATTCATGGTCGACAGTACCACCAGCGCCGTGGCCGGCCCCACCCCCGTCACCGAGATCAACATTCGGAACAGGTTGCGCTCCGTTTCCTCGTAAAAGCCGAAAAGCGTCTGCTGGTCCTCCTTTACGTGAAAGTGCGTCAGCAGCGTGACCTCCTCCGCCCCCTCGATGCGCGTATAGGTGTACAGGCTGATGTTGACGTGGTATCCGATACCTCCTGCTTCCACTACTACGAAGGACGGATTCTTATGGGCCAGTCTCCCCTTTACGTATGCGATCATTTCGCGAAAGTAGGGGAATAGTGGGTTAGTGCTGTAGTTCGGTAGTTCGGTAGTCGCGCGCAGAACTACAGAACTACAGAACTACAGAACTACAGAACTACAGAACTAAAATACTACCTGACTATCTGCCCCGTCACCCGCAAGAGCTCCGTCTCCGTATTCTTCAGGTTGAGCAGGGCGTTGAGGAGCTGGAATTCCGCATTGGCGTAGTTCAGCTGGATCTGCCGGTAATCGAAGCTGTTGATGGTGCCGCCCCGGAAGCGCTCGTCGGCGATCTCCAGGTTGCGCTCGGCGTTGGCGATCAGGTCCTCGGTGATGCCGATGATGCGGGCCTGGTTCTCGTAGAGGGCGAGGGTATTGCGCAGGGCCGCCCGTAGTTGCTGCTGGGTGGCCTGGTAGTCGAGCTGGGCCGTGATCTCCTGCAGGCGGGCGGTCTGCTCGCGCACGCGCCGGTTGCCGCCGTCGTAGAGGAGGTAGCTGGCCGTAAAGCCGAGATTACCCGAGAGCGTGCGCGAGGCAATTCCCGGCAATTCCTGCTCCCGACCGGGCTGGTCGCCCCCGAATTCGAAGGTCTGGGTACCTACCGACACGCCAAAATCGTACCCTACCCCCGCACCGATCCCTACGGTGGGCGCGTATTCCGTCTGGACCAGCTGCGTCTGCAGCGCGGCCAGGTCGCGGTTGATGAGCAGGTTCTGCAGGTTCCGGTTGGCCACCAGGAGGCGCTGCTCGAGGATGGCGGGATCGTAGTTGGTGGGGTCGTAGTTGGTGGGGTCGTAGGTGAGTTCGTCCGTCAGTTCGACATTGCGGGTCAGGTCGTCGCTGCCCATCACCTGCAGCAGGTCGCGAACGGCGTTGCGGTAATCCACCCGTTGCTGGGTGAGGGAGATGGAATCCGTCAGGTAGGCATCGCGGGCCTGCAGCTCGTCAAAGGTGCCGCCCTGCCCGTACTCCGCGCGTACCCGCTGGTACTCGATGCGGTCGCGACTCAGCGTCAGTACGCGGGCGAGAACGTCGATCTGCTCGCGCTGCACCACGGCGTTGTAGTAGGCGTTGATGATGTCCTGCACCGTATTCTCGATCTGCAGTTGCAGCTGCCCGGCGCTGAGGTCGGCGAGGGTTTCCAGCCGCTCCTTGTTCACCTTGATCCGCCCGCCGTTGAAGATCACCCAGTTGACGTTGGCCGAAGGCCCGACGGTATAGTTGGTCGTGGCGCTCTGCACAACGACGCTGGCCGGGTTGTTGAGCCGCCGGTACCCCACTCCGGGATTGATGCCCAGCGTGATGAGGGGGTACTTCTCGGTGAGGGCGAAGTCATTGTTGTTGCGGGCTACCTCGAGTTCGTTGGCGGCGATGCGGATCTGGTAGTTGTTCTCCAGTCCCTCCTGGATGGCGTCGCTGAGGGTCAGCGGTTCCCCCTCCCCGGGGGCGGAGGTAGTTTGCGCCGTGGCGCAGGTGCAAAGCAGGAGCGCAAGTAGCAGGAGGAGTGGTTTCATGCCGGTCTGGGGATTGGGAAACGCCAAAAATACTACCTTTCCCGTGGTGACTCCGCTATCCGACCCCGAACGGCCCCCGATACCCTGGGCCGCGGCGCCTCTGCTGCTGCCCGTTGCCGCCCTGGGCGCGGGTGTTGCCCTCGCGGCCGCCCTCGACTATAGCTTCCGCGCTTACTTCCTGATTACCTGCCTGAGCGCCCTGGTTGTCGCGCTTGCCCTGCACCTGCGGCCCCGCCCCCGGCTTGCGTTTCCGGCGGCGGCCTTCCTGCTGCTGGCCCTGTTCGCCTTCGGGGGCTGGTACGCCGGCGTTCGCCACCCCCTCAACCACGCGAATCACGTGGCGCACCGATACGCCCCCGGCGACTACGTCACGGGCACGGTCACGGCCGTACGCCCCGGCACCTACCGGCCGGCCGTGGAACTTAACGTCACGGGACTCCTCCGCGGCGATTCCACCCTGCCCGCCACGGGCCGGCTGCTGACCTACCTCGCCGACGGAGATTCCCTCCTGCCCGGCGAGCAGCTCCTGCTGGCGGCCGCGCCGGAAACCGTGCCGCCGCCCCTCAACCCCGATGTGTTCGACTACGCCGCCTACCTGGCAAGCCAGTCGATCTACCAGCGGGCGTACGCGGATGCGGACGAATGGACGCGCCTTGGCACCGATCGCGTGACCGGCCCGGCCGCCCTCGGAGACCGGGCACGCGCGGCGTGGTTTGGCAGCCTGACGCCCTACCTGTCGGGCGATAACCTCGCTGTAGCCGCCGCCCTCATCATGGGCAAGCGCGACCTGCTGGGCGCCGAGGTGCGCTCCGCCTACGCCGATACCGGGGCCATCCACGTGCTGGCGGTATCCGGCCTACACGTGGGTATCCTGGCACTCATCGTCCTGCAGCTTTTGGGGTGGTTGCCGTCCCGGTGGGCAGCGGTACGTACGGCGCTCACGGTAGGTGTAGTGTGGTTCTTCGCGCTGGTCACCGGCCTCAGTCCGTCGGTACAGCGGGCCGCGCTGATGGTCACGGTCGTGCTGATAGGCAAGGCCCTCAACCGCAACAACGGCATCTTCAACCTGCTGGCGATCGCTGCCCTGGTGATGCTGGTCGCGGAACCCAAGCAGCTGTTCCAGGTCGGCTTTCAGCTCTCCTTCGCGGCGGTGGCGGGCATTGCCCTGTTCGCGCGGGCCATCCAGCAATGGGTGTATCTGCCCGGCCCGCTGCGCCGTGGGTGGGACGCCATCAGCGTGTCTACCGCCGCCCAGCTGGGCACCCTGCCCTTTTCACTCTACTATTTCGGGCAGTTCCCGGTCTATTTCCTGCTCAGCGGTACGCTGGTGATCGTTTTTGCCTACCTCGTGCTGGGACTGGGGCTGCTGCATGGCTTCCTCGCCGGTGTGGGACTGTCCGGCGGCTGGCTCTGGCCCACCGGCACGCTGCTAAACGGGGTCGTGGAGGTGCAGAACGCCTTCATCTTCTTTTGCCGGCAGCTGCCCGGCGCTACGCTCGAGTTATCTGATTTCGGACTGCCGTCCGCCGTGGGGCTACTCTTCCTGGTCGCCTGCCTGGCCTACCTTGCGTACCGGCCGAGCCACCGGGCCCGGTGGGTGGCCCTCGCCCTGCTGGCGGGACTGGGCGGGTACTGGATCTTACGGCCGGTACTTCAGCCTACGGTACCGCAGTTTACGATCTACCACCTCCCGCGCGCCAGCCTGATCGACGTATACGACGGACGGAGGGGCATGGTGATCGGCGACAGCGTTTCTTCCAGCCAACTGGACTACCAGGTGATGCCGCTGCGGCAATCCCTGGGCGTGGCCTTCACCCCTGCCCTGCCCTTCGCGGCGGATACGCTCACGCCAGCCGCGGCCGTGGCCTACCCGCTCATGCGGCTGCTGGACCGGCGGGTGATCGTACTGGACGGCGACCGCCGGTACCCGGCGCCGGTGGCGTGGCCCGCCGCCGACCTGGTGCTCGTCCGCAACGGATACCGGGCCGATCGGCTGCCGGCCCCGCTCGCTAACCTGCCGATCGTGGTGGACGGATCCAACCCACCCTACCGCACGGAGGAGTGGCGGGACAGCTACCCCACCGCCCACCTGACGGGAGAGGACGGGGCGTATCGCTACTTGAGGGAAGAATAATAAGGACGCTGCCGGAGGGCCTTAGAGGGTCATTACCTCCGTCTCTTTGTTCTCGACGATCTCGTCGATCTTCTTGATACTGGCGTCGGTCCAGCCCTGTACGCGCTCTTCCATGCGCTTGCCGGCGTCCTCGGGGTAGCCGTTCTTTACTTCCTTGCGGATGCTGTCCATGGCATCGCGGCGTGCGTTACGGATGGAGATTTTCGCGTCCTCCCCTTCGGACTTCACGACCTTGGCAAGTTGGCGCCGGCGCTCCTCGGTTAGGGGCGGAATATTGATCCGGATGAGTTGTCCGTCGTTCTGGGGCGTCACGCCGAGGTTCGCCTCGAAAATGGCCTTCTCGATGTTCTGGAGGTTGGACTTGTCGAACGGCTGAATGACAAGCGTACGGGAGTCGGCGGCGCTCACGTTGGCCGTCTGGGCGATGGGGGTAGGTGCACCGTAGTAGTTCACCTTGATTCCGTGGAGCATCGCGGGGCTGGCCTTGCCGGTACGCACCTTTACGAGTTCGCGCTCGAGGTGCTCGATGGATTCGTCCATGAGCATCTTCGTTTCTTCCAGCTGGTCGCTAAGCAAATCTTCCATTACAGAGTAGTTTGTTGCAAAAGTACACAATGGGGGTAAGCCCCCTAGTCGCGGCGGCCCATGTACCGCAGGATGAGCCAAAACAGGATCGCCAGGGCGGACAGCGCGGCGACCACGTAGGTCATGGCAGCCCACCAGAGGGCGTCCTTGGCACCGTTGTGGAGTTCGCCGCGCGCGGTGCCGCTGCTCTCCAGCCACGCCAGTGCCCGGTTGCTCGCGTCGAATTCGACCGGCAGGGTAAGCAGGCTGAACAGGGTGGTGACCCCGAAGACCGCAATCGTAATCAGCAAAAGCGTCTGCCCACCGAAGCCACCGGCAATGCCCCCGACGGCAAGCATCAGCAGGATGCTCTGAAATTTGGAGGCCACCTGCACGACCGGCACCATCTTGCTGCGAAACTGCAGCCAGGCGTACCCCTCGGCGTGCTGTACGGCGTGCCCGCATTCGTGGCTGGCCACGGCGGCGGCGGCAACGCTGCGCCCCTCGTATACGTCGGGACTCAGGCTGACCGTCTTGGTGCTCGGGTTGTAGTGGTCGGTAAGCATGCCCTCGCCGGCGACGACCTTCACGTCCCGGATGCCGTAGTGTGCCAGCATTCGCTCCGCGACTTCCGCCCCGCTCATGCGGTTGGTCATGGGAACCTGGCTGTAGTGGCGGAATTTGCTCTTCAGCCGGTTGCTGACCAGCCCGCCAATACCCGCGAAGACCAGGGTGATGATAATGTAGATGCCGTAGCCACCGGAGAGCATAGAGAAGAGTATTTAGCGGACGGGCAGCAGGCGTTCTTTTCCGACGTAGCCGTGCAGCTTTTCCGGTAGTAGAATCCCGTCCTCCGTTTGGTTGTTCTCCAGCAGGGCCGCAATGATCCGCGGCAGGGCCAGGGCACTGCCGTTGAGGGTGTGCAGCAGTTCGGTACCCCGGTCGGTGCGGTAGCGGAGCTTGAGGCGGTTGCTCTGGTAGGTCTCGAAGTTGCTTACCGAGCTCACCTCCAGCCAGCGTTCCTGGGCGGCGCTCCAGACCTCGAAGTCGTAGGTCATGGCGGAGGTGAAGCCCATATCGCCGCCGCAGAGGCGCAGCACGCGGTAGGGCAGGCCGAGCTCCTCGAGCAGCCCGGCGACGTGGTCGACCATCTCGTCGAGCTTGGCATAGCTCTCTTCCGGGCGGGCCAGCTGCACGATCTCGACCTTGTCGAACTGGTGGACGCGGTTGAGCCCCCGCACGTGGGCCCCGTAGCTGCCGGCCTCCCGGCGGAAGCAGGGCGTATAGCCGGTGAGCTTTACGGGCAGGGCGTCGGCGTCCAGCAGCTCGCCCCGGTACAGGTTGGTGAGGGGTACCTCGGCGGTGGGGATGAGGTAGAGATCGTCGGCCTGCACGTAGTACATCTGTCCCTCCTTGTCGGGCAGCTGCCCCGTGGCACGGGCCGTATCCTCATTGACCAGCAGGGGCGGGGCGTACTCGGTGTAGCCGGCGGCGGTGTTGCGGTCGAGGAAGAAGTTGACCAACGCGCGCTGCAGGCGCGCGCCCTGCCCGGTGAAGACCGGAAAGCCGCTGCCGGTCGTCCGTACCCCCAGTTCCAAGTCGAAGATGCCGTAGGTATCGGCCAGCTCCCAGTGGGGGCGCGCCTCCGCACCGGGCTTGGGTAGTTCGCCGGCGTGCGGGCGGTAGACCTCGTTGTCCTCGGCGGTGGCTCCGGCGGGTACCCGGTGGTCGGGCACGTTGGGCAGCTGCAGGAGAGCCTCTTCCAGCTCCCGAACGGTAGCGTCCAGCTGCTCCTCGAGCGGGCCGGTGGCTTCCTTGATCTCATTGACGCGCTCGCGCTTGGCGGTGGCTTCCTCCTTGCGGCCCGACTTGAAGAGGTCGCCGATCTCGCGGGAGAGACTGTTGCGCTCGGCCAGCAGGTCCTCGGTGCGGGACTGCAGTTCCTTGCGACGGTCGTCGAGTTCGACGACGCGGTCGACGTCCGCGGCCGCGTCCAGGCCCCGCTTCCGCAAGCCTTCCAGAACGCGCTCCCGCTCGTTGCGCAGCGTGGTTACCTGTAGCATATTTCTTGGTCTTTTTTAGTGGCCGGCAAAGGTAACGGAACCGACAGGGATTCCCGCCGTCACCGGTGGCGGGGCGATTGTCCCCGCCGGACGAACTTTTATGTGTTTCATTTTGTACTAAGTTGCAAATCTACCGCCGCCTTTCGTCCATCTTTCGAAATTTGGTCGTAGGTTTGCGCGGCAAGCGATTCCGCGTGCAGACTCTGGTAGCGGCATTTCTGCCCTCCCCTCCGGTCGACCTTCACGTTTTCCGAATATATGGCCCACCATCATGCTTCCGTTCGGGAAGCCGGCCTGCAATCCTCGGTTTTCTACCATTCTCCCTTTACGTACCATACCTATAGATGTTTAGCATAGCGCAATTACAGGGCATGCTGGTTCCCGAACTCCGGGACTACGCTGAAAAACTAGGCCTTAAGTCTTACAAAAAGCTCAACAAGCAAGACCTCATCCTCTCCCTGCTCGAGCAGCAGGCCGTGAAGGGAACCGGCGACGCCAGCGAGCCCCCCGCCGCCTCGGACACCGACCGCGTCCCCAACCGCCGCGCCGCCGCCCGCGCCAACGGTGACAAAGACAGCGACTCCGGCAACGACAAGGAGGACAAGTCCTCCGGCCGTACCCGGGGCCGCCGCAGCAGCCGCTCCGACAAGGGCGGCGACGACCAGCCCAAGCGCCCCGTCCGGGGCCGCGGCCGGTCCAGCGACGACAGTTCGGACGACAAAACCGAAAAGAAGAGCGACGACTCCAACGACGACGACGGCAACAAGACCCGCTCCAGCGGCCGTACCCGGCAGCGGGGCCGCCGCAGCGTGCGCGAGGAAAGCAGCCAGAAGGACGATTCGCGCGGACGCGGTAAGTCGAACTCCGATTCTTCGGAGGACAATAACAGGGACGGCGGCGACCAGGACAACAACAACAGCCGCTCCCGCGGCCGGGGCCGCAACAACGACGGCGACAACAACGACCAGCGCAACGACCGCTACGGCAACCGGGGACGCACGGAAGAGCGCGACGACAACAACCGAGGCCGCAGCAGCCGCAACGACAACAACGACCGCGGAGGCAATAACGACCGGAGCAACAACAACAACGATCGCGGCAACAACAACGACCGGGGAGGAAATAACGACCGGAGCAACAACGACCGCGGCCGGGGCAGTCGCAATGACAATAACGACCGCGGACGCGGTGGCCGCAACCCGGAATTCAAACTGGACGGCATCATCAGCTCCACCGGTATCCTCGAAATGATGCCCGACGGCTACGGCTTTATGCGCTCGCCGGACTACAACTACATGACGAGCCCGGACGACGTCTACGTCAGCCAGCAGCAGATCAAGTCCTACGGCCTCCGTACCGGTGATACCCTGCGCGGCCCCGTCAAGCCCCCCAAGGAGGGCGAGAAGTACTTCGCACTACTCGACGTCGAGAAGATCAACGGCTTCGACCCGAAGGACGTGCGCGACCGCGTACCCTTCGACTACCTGACCGCCCAGTTCCCCACCGAGAAGTTCACGCTTTCCGGTTCGGTCGGCGGCCGCGACTACGGCATGCGCCTGGTCGATCTGTTCGCCCCCATCGGTAAGGGACAGCGGGGACTCATCGTCGCCCAGCCCAAGTCCGGTAAGACCTTCCTGCTCAAGGACGTGGCCAACGCCATCGCCAAGAATCACCCCGAGACTTACCTCATCGTACTGCTCGTCGACGAGCGCCCGGAGGAAGTGACCGACATGAAACGGAGCGTCAAGGCCGAGGTCATCAGTTCCACCTTCGACGAGCCCGCCGAGAACCACGTCCGCGTGGCCAACGTCGTCCTCGAGAAATCAAAGCGCCTGGTCGAAAGCGGACACGACGTCTGTATCCTGCTTGACTCGATCACCCGTCTGGCCCGCGCCTACAACACCGTCCAGCCCAGCTCCGGCAAGGTGCTCTCCGGTGGTGTGGAGGCCAACGCCCTGCAGAAGCCCAAGAAGTTCTTCGGTGCCGCCCGTAACATCGACGGCGGCGGCTCGCTGACCATCCTGGCTACCGCCCTCATCGACACCGGCTCCAAGATGGACCAGGTCATCTTCGAGGAATTCAAGGGTACCGGCAACATGGAACTGCAGCTCGACCGCCAACTGGCCAACAAGCGCATGTACCCCAGCATCGACTTCACCCGCTCCAGCACCCGCCGCGACGACCTCCTGCTCGACCGCGATATGCTCCAGCGGATGTTCATCCTCCGCAACCACCTGGCCGACATGAAGCCCGAAGAGGCCTTCCTGTTCCTCATGCGCCACATGAAGAATACGACCAGCAACGAGGAGTTCCTGGCTACGATGAACAGCTAATTGCTGAATTGTTGGGTTGGTGCATTACTGCGTGGCCCGGCTGCCTGACGCTGCGCGTACAGCTCTGGCGCGGGCGCAGGTGCAAGGATCTTTCGAATCGCCAAGCGGGTCCGGTTTCCTTCGGGAAACGGGCCCGCTTGCATTTCATCAAACTTATCTGGCCAGGTACACCTTCCTACAATCGTTCTTATGCCAACTGCGAGCGAAGCGAGCATACCCACCTACAGAACTACAGAACTAATAATGACCACCGTAGTCTCCCTCACCCAGAATCCCGTCCAGGAAAACACCTACCTCGTCTTCGACAACGACACGAAGGAGGCCATCATCTTCGACCCCGGTGCCTTCAGCAACCAGGAGGAACGCGAACTGGCGGACAAGATCGAGCAACTGGGCCTCAAGCCGGTCAAGCTCATCAACACCCACTGCCACTTCGACCACGTGTTCGGCAATGCTTTCGTGAAGAACACCTACGGACTGGAGCTCGGTATTCACCCGTTGGAGCAGCAGATCCTCGAGTCGGCTCCCCGCTTCGTGGAGATGTACGGCATGCCGCCGATGACGCCCTCCCCCGCGCCCGACTACTTCATCAACGAGGGTGATACCGTCACCCTGGGCGATACCACCTTTGAGGTGCTCTTCTGTCCGGGCCATTCCCCCGGCAGCATCTGCTTCTACAACCGGGCGGAGAACTACGTCATCGCCGGTGACGTCCTCTTCCGCCGCTCCATCGGCCGTACCGACCTGCCCCTGGGCGACCACAACGCCCTCATCGGCTCCATCCTCACCAAGCTGATGCCCCTGCCCGACGACACGGTCGTCTACCCCGGCCACGGCCCCAGTACCACCATCGGCGAAGAGCGGCGGGAAAATCCCTTCCTGTAGACTTATCTGATCCAAGTCGGGCCTCACGCCCGCTTACCAGCGCGAGCCAGAAGCGTCACGAAGTAGCTTGAGCGCAGCGAGGGGCGAGTACCCTGCAAGCGCCCCGAGCCGAGCGAGGGAAAAAGACCCCCACCCACCCGAGCGAAGTGAGGGACAAGCGCCCGGCGGGCCACCCCAACAACTCAACAACCCCCAGACCCAACACCTCCCTAAGCCGAGTCATCCAACCCAAAAACCGCCTCCGTATCCTCCGCGGGCACCTCGTCCGTCAGGTCATAGGCAAAGCGGCACCAGTCGCAGTCGGGCTTGCCGCAGCCGGTGAATTGCTGCTCCTGGATGGCGTCCCAGGTTTCGCGGATGATCTTGCGGAGGGCGTCGACGTCCTTGCGCAGAATTTCGATCCGCTCTTCGCTCTGCTGTCCGCTCGGGTCGGTGAGCAGGTAGCTGATGCGGCCCTCCTTCACGCGGCGCAGGTTTCCGGGGCGGTTGTCGTAGAGTAACTTGTAAAAGGTAAGCTGCCGCCAGTAGTCACCTCCGTGTGGATAGCGTTCCGTCGGGCGGCGCAACTTATTGCTGCTTGCCCTGCTGGTTTTGTAGTCCACCACCCGCACGTGGGCGTCGCTGAGGATGTCCACCCGGTCGATCACGCCCGTCAGGGGGACGCCGTCGACTTCGGAGTTGCGAATCAGGTACTCGACCTCCACGTCCTGCACCCAGTCGGCGCGGAAGGTATCGTAGTAGGTCGCCAGCTCCCGCCTCCCCTGTTCCAGCCGGTTGTCGTAATCTTCGCGGGTGAGCATGCCACGCCGCTTCGCCAGGGCGATCTCGAAGTTGTAGACCAGTTCCTCGCGGCTGGGGAAGGCGTTGTCCACGTCCCGTTTCATACGCAGGAAGTAGTCCTGCAGCGCCTCATGAAGCGCCGAGCCGTAGACCGTCCGGTCCCGCTCCCGGTCGGGGACCCGCAGCAGCTTTTCGTAGTAGAAGCGCAGCGGGCAGTCCAGGTAGGCGTAGAGTGCACTCACACTGAGCCGGAAGTCGGTAAGCAGTTCCGCAACGGCGCTGCGCTCGAGGAGGGGGAAGCGGCCGGGGTCCTTCGGCGTCAGCTGCAGGAGCGCGAGCCGGCCGAGCGTGGGAGCATCGAGGCTCGCCTCCGCCACGTCCACCCTACCCCCCTCGATGAGCTCATCGACGAAGGCGACGGGCTGCTGCAGTTTGTCCTTGGCGCTCAGCTCGGCGCAGGAGAGGATCACCTCCGACCGTGCCCGGGTAAGGGCCACGAAGAAGAGGCGGCGACGCGCCTCCTCTTCGTCTTCGGTACCCGCGTAGGTCAGGGTGTCGGGTAGCGAAAAACGGCTGCGGCCGCGTCCGCCGCCGGCGCCCCAGTTCCTTTCGGAGCAGTCCAGCATCCATACCTTCTCGAACTCCAGCCCCTTCGCGCTGTGGGCGGTGACCAACAGCACCGCGTCCGCCTGGTCGAGGTGGGAGCGCAGCGGCAACTCGATCCGGTTACCGTCCATCTGGTCGAGGGTATCCAGTAGGTCGCGCAGCGTGAGGCGGGGCCGGCGGGCGATCTCCCGCAGCACAAAATCGGTAAAGGTGGCGACGTGCTGCAGCAGTTCGGCCCGGTTGGGGTCCCGTAGTACGCCAGCGAGGAGACCGGAGCGATTCAGCACCCATTCCACGTATTCGGGCAGCGGCAAATTACCGATCTGGCCGATCGATTCTTCGAGCCAGGCGGCTACCTGACCGATGGCTTCGGGGTTCTCCACGCCCACCGGATAGAGGTCGGGGCGCCGCAGGTAGTCGCGCCAGTCGGGGAACCTTCCGTTGCGGTCGGCCGATTCGATGCGCCCGAGATTGACCAGCGACAGGTCGTGGGGCAGCAGGCCGAAGCAGCCGTAGTGCAGCACGCGGAACAGCAGGTGCTCTCCCGTCCCCGGCCGCTGGTACTCCGCCTGCAGGTAGCGCAGCAGGTCGCGCAGCTGCCGCACGGGGCGGCCGTCGAGTACGCTGGGTCGCCGCTTGCTGCGGTAGGGGATGCCGGCCCGCTCCAGCAGGTGGCGCAGCAGGCCGGCCTGGCTGTGCTTGGCGTAGATCACGGCCATCTCCGACCACGGCACCCCGGCCCCGTGCCACCGTTCCAGTCGATCGATGAGGGAGCCGGTCTCCTGCCGGTGGTCAGTGAAGCTCAGATAGGTGATACCGGGCGGCTTCGAATCCGCCACTTGCCCGGCACCTGCGTCCGCGCCACCCCCCGTCCGGCTGCTGAGGCGCTTGTCGATCCCGCGGTGCGGCAGGCGGTCCCCGATGCGCAGGGTATTGCGGTCGATGACGCTGCCGGCCCCGTCGAGGATGGGCTGCACGCTGCGGTAGTTATCCGTCAGGGTGACCACCGTGAGGTCATTCTGGTAGCGGTTGTGGAAGTCGATCATGGCGTTGAGCCGTGCGCCCTGGAATTCGTAGATGGCCTGGTCGTCGTCGCCGACGATGAAGACATTGGGGTTATCCCAGTAGTCGGTGAGGTGGCGGATGATCCGCTCCTGGCTGCCGTTGGTGTCCTGAAACTCGTCGACGAGCAGGTAGCGGTAGCGCTCCTGGTAGCTGCGCAGCAGGCTGGGGTGGTCGTGGAAGGCGCGCAATACCCAGCCGATCATATCGCCGTAATCGTAGCGCCGCTGCCGCCGCAGGGCTTCCTGGTAGGCGGAGAAGAGGCGGACGCCGGACGAGAGCCGCGCCATAGACAGCCGCTCCTCCTCGATCTGTCCCTCCTTCGGGTCACCGGCCTGCTTGTCCTTGTACTTGCGCTTGTAGATGAAGTCGGGATGGGACTCCAGCCCGTCGACGTAGGTGGCGATGCGCTGCTGCATCTCGTCTTCCGTCCAGTTTTCGGCCTTCATCTGGGCGAAGAGATCCTGCAGGTGGTCCTCGTAGTGGTAGCTCTCGTGGTAGCCCTGCCGGAGGGGGTCGGTCTGCGGCAAGCCGTCCAGCAGGTCACGGATGATGCGGATACGCTCCAGTTCGGATAGCGGCTCCAGTCCGGGCCGGCCGAAATAATGCAGGTTGTGCTGGATGACGTTGCTGCAGAAACTGTGAAAGGTATAGATGCTTACCCGGTGGGCCTCCGGCCCGATAAAGCCGAGCAGCCGCTCGCGCATGGCCTTCACGCCCGCGTCGGTGAAGGTGAGGCACAGGATGTTCTGGGCACCGGCGTCTGTCTTCAGCAGGATGTTACCGATGCGGGCGGCCAACAGGTGGGTCTTGCCGGTGCCGGGGCCGGCGAGCACCATGACGGGTCCTTCCACGGCTTCCACCGCTTCGCGTTGCCGCGCGTTGAGTCGGGCGAGCTCCCGGCGGAAGGTGGCGTTATAGTCGTAGAGGCGGGGGGTGGGCAAGGCTGATTGCGGGTTGCGGGTTGCTGATTGCGGGTTGCTGGATCGGCGAAGATACGGGGGCTACGGGTGGAGGGCCTCCGGCTTAAACCTCTCCCAAGGTGGCGTGAGCCGGGCGTAAGGAGTACGCGATCTGGCAACTCGTCCGTAATATACCGTGCCTTGAAAGCGCTGTGGAAGCTTCAGCACCGGTGGGGTACGAATAACCGTTTTGCATGGAATTTTCCGAAACCAACCGACTATCCCGCCTTACCGCCATCCTTACGCAGCTGCAGACGAAGCGCATAGTGACCGCCAGCGAACTCGCGGCGAAGTATTCGGTCAGCGTCCGCACGATCTACCGCGATTTCCGCAGCCTGGAGCGAGCGGGCGTCCCGATCAGTACGCAAGAAGGAAAGGGTTACCGCCTCATGGAACATTACCGGCTGCCCCCCGTCATGTTTACCGAGGCCGAAGCGAACGCACTCATTATGGCCGAACAACTCGTGCAAAAGACCAAAGACGCTTCCTTACTCAGGGATTACGGCGCGGCGATGGAGAAGATAAGGGCTTCGTTGCGGTACGAGGACAAATCCAAGGCCTAATTGCTGCAGGAGCGCACTACCTACCGACGAAATACCGAACAGCCGCGCACCAGCGACAACCTCTCGGCCCTACAGTACGCGCTCACCAATTTATTCGTGGTCGAGATGAACTATACCAATGAATCGGGAGAATTAACCGAGCGCATGATCGAGCCATTCGCCCTGTTGAGCACCGAGAACTGGCTGCTCATTGCGTGGTGCCGGTTGCGTGTCGAATTCCGCTTTTTCCGCCTCGACCGCATCACCAGGCTGCGGGTACACAAGGATCGATTCGATCCCCACGGCATGACCTTGCAGGAATACTTCGACCGCTACCACTAATTGATTTTACCCCTGACATAGGGCTGTCACCACCCCCCTCCACCTTTGGGGAAACAAAAACGACAACCCCAAGCTTACCTACCTTTCCAACATCCAGTGGTTCGGCGTCTTGCTGGCCTTCCTGGCCTATTCCGTACTCGGCGGTCTCTGGTTCACGGTGTTTTTCAAACGTGCTTACGCCAGTTACTTGGGCAAGACCCCTGACACCCTGAATAATACTTCTCCGATCTACATGGCCGGTCCGGCCGTATGTTCCCTGGTCATCACCGTCACGACGGCGTGGCTGATGCAGGCCCTGGGCATCCGTACCTACGCGGCGGCCCTGGCGTTTGCCCTGATGATTGGCGTCGGTTATCTGGTGGCGAATACGGTGAACATCGCCATCAACCCGAATATGCCGCAGCCGCTGCGGTACGGGGCGCTGGTGGGGGCCTTTCACCTTACGGGCCTGCTGCTTGTCAGTCTGATTTTGGTCGCCTGCGAATAGGTATATACGCGCTTTTGCGGCCGCAGATCATCCTATCCGTCCCATTACCCGCGCGTAGTGGGTTGAGGGCCTCCCGGCCCGATTAGGCGCTAAGTTTTATGCCTCCTTCCAAGGTCGGGAAGTATCAGCATCCCACATTGGCCGGGGATATCCTAAAAATGCTTCAGAGAAATAATTAACTCACTGATCGGGCCTGGAGGCCCTCAACCCGCGGATTTCAAATCAAAACCTACAGTGGATCTCTTATTGTACGCGGTGCTTGCTCATCAGAGCAGCAATCCCCCCGCCCGCCAAACTGCACAAAGCCAGGGGAAGCCACCAGTAAGGAAGGACCCAGTAGAGGAAATACCCTGAAAGGCACGCTATCCCACGATTATCCTGACTACCGCACTTCACGTGATACGCATCGTCGAGCGTGCTTATAGCGAATAGTGCCAAGCTCAGTACTGTGGCCGTTGCCGCTGCGAAAACCAAGAATAACCTCACCCTGGTAGCTAACACCTGTGAAAGATACGGATCCTGTAATACGGGCGTCGGATGGCTACTTATCGCTGCGCGAGGCGAAGGGCCCGCCGCACAGCGTCCGCTAGTTCACAAACAGCTGTGAAATACTGGCATTATCGTGGGTATTCTGGATCGCGGTGGCGAAGAGCTTTGAGCTGGAGATCACCTTGATCTTGTCGCTCTGCCGCTTGAGGGGGATGGTGTCGGAGACGATCACCTCGGTCAGCTGGCTGTTCTCGATATTATCGTAGGCGTTGCCGCTGAGCATGGGGTGGGTCGCTACGGCCCGCACGCTCTTCGCCCCTTTTTCCATGATCAGGTCGGCGGCGCGGCAGAGGGTACCCGCCGTGTCAATGAGGTCGTCGACCAGGATTACGTCCGCTCCGCTCACGTCGCCGATCAGGGTCATGCCGGCGATCTCGTTGGCGCGCTTGCGGTACTTGTCGCAGATCACCATGTCGCGCTCGAAGTACTTGGCGTAGGCCCGCGCCCGCTTCACCCCGCCCATGTCGGGGCTGGCGAAGATGACGTTGCTCATGTTCTGCTCCTTGAAGTAGGGGAAGAAGATGGCCTGGCTCTGCAGGTGATCCACGGGGATATCGAAGAAGCCCTGGATCTGGTCGGCGTGGAAGTCCAGCGTCATGATGCGGTCGACCCCCGCGGCCTCCAGCAGGTTGGCGATCAGCTTGGCACTGATGGGTACCCGCGGCCGGTCCTTGCGGTCCTGCCGGGCATAGCCGAAGTAGGGCATCACGGCGCAGACGTAGCCGGCACTCGCCCGCCGTGCTGCATCGATGGTGAGCAGCATCTCCATCAGGTTATCGCTGGGCTGGAAGGTGCTGCCGATGATGAATACGTACTCCCCCCGCACCGATTCCTCGATGATGGGCTGCATCTCCCCGTCGCTGAAGCGCGCCACCCTAAACTGCCCCAGCTCGTGACCGTACGCCTCGGCGATCTGTTCGGACAGGTACTGGCTGGTCGTGACCGACAGCAGCGTGACCTTTTCGTTCATGGGGGTGAGGCGAGGCTTGTGCGACATGATGACGTATGATTTAGGAAGGGCGAGGCAGGAAGTACGAAGGTCCGAAAATCTATCGGGTACCGGGTGCTGTAAGTCTGCACCACGGAGGGTACGCCGCAAAGGGTTTATAGCCTCTGTGGTGAAATAACCCTCCATCGGGCCGGAGGCCCTCTACCCGGCTTTGCGCGACTTCGCGACTCTCATTCCTCCGCGGCGAAGCAAACCACCACTCGGTCCGGGAGTAAGTGACCCCATACAATTTAGGTAGCTTCTTCCTACGAGCGAAGCTGACCCTACTCCCCCGAGCGAAACGAGCAAAGCCCTAAACCGAGTAAAGCGAGCATCCCCGCAAATGGTAACTAGTAGATGGTAATTGGTAAATCGTATATCCCCCTCCACGAGAGCAGCGAACATCCTTACACGAGCGAAGCAAGCTGAGCCGTCAAACGAGCAAAGCGAGCATCCCCGCAAATGGTAATTAGCAGATGGTAATTGGTAAATCGTATATCCCCCTCCACGAGCAAAGCGAGCATCCCCACAAATGGTAATTAGTAAATCTTACATTTTAAATCCCTTACCCCTACTTCAGCCGCTCAATCAACCGGCCAGCCACCCGCAGAAAGTCCATCTCCGTAATGATACCTACCAGCTCATCGTCCTTGACCACGGGCACGCAGCCGATCCGGCCGCCGCGCATAATCTCCATGGCTTCGTTGATGGTGGTCTGGGGCGTTACCGTCACCGGATTCGAGATCATCAGGTCGCCGACCGTCCGGTAGTCGTTCATGTTGTTGTTGATGCGCCCCTTCTGGATGTAGTAGCGCAGCAGCTTGCGGGTGGTCACCAGGCCGCAGAGGTGACCGTCCTCGTCTTCGACGGGCAGGTAGCGCAGTTTGCGCCAGTCCATTAGGTCGCCCACGAGTTCCAGGAGGTCCGATTCCCGGACGGTAAACAGATCGGTCTCCATGAATTCCTCCACGCGCAACCCCACCGGGCGGTAATGCTTGAGGTCTTCCACCTTGGGGATGGGCCACCGGTGCACCGGTTCCTGCTCCAGCTGGCACTTCACCATATGCGAGGTCAGGATGGTCACGGCCTCGTCGCGGTTGACCCGCTCGGTCAGGTGGGTAAAGGACTTCAGCAGCCAGCGAGCGCCGTTCTGGTGTACTTCGGCCCGCCCCTGGATGACGCTCAGGTACCGCTCGATGTCGGCCTGGTCGATGCCCTGGGCCTGTAGCCCGTCGTAGGCCAGCGGCAGCAGTTCCTGCAGGATGAGGTCACGACAACTGATCTTCTGGTTGTTGAACCAAGTAAACTGGGTATCGATACCGAATTTGGCGGCCTTGCTGAAGTTGTCCTTCACGTCGGCGAAGCTCATGTGCTCGCGGATGTCCTTGTATTTGTGGGCCATACCCATCATCAGGCCCAGCCAGAAGGCGGCGTTGGCCGTCTGGTCGAGTACGGTGGGTCCGGCGGGCAGTACGCGGTTCTCGATGCGCAGGTGCGGCATGCCGTTGTCGCTGATGCCGTAGCAGGGGCGGTTCCAGCGGTATACGGTACCGTTGTGCACCTGCAGGGCGCGCAGCTTGGGAATCTTGCGCTGGGCAATGGTTTCCAGGCTGTCCTCGTCGATGTCGGTACCGAGCAGGACGCGGAAGCGCGCGATGTCCTCCTTGTAAATCTCCATGAGGCTGTGTTCCAGCCAGCGGGTACCGAAGCTTACGCGCGGCTCGCTCTGCCGCATGTGTTCCTTGCTGGTGCGTACGTCAAGCGACTGCTGGAAAAGGGCGATGCGCGACTCGTGCCACAGCCGCTTACCGAAGACCAGCGGCGAGTTGGCGGCGATGGCCAGGATGGGGGCAGCCACCGCCTGAGCGATATTGTAGAGCGGTACGAAGGTATCCGGGGTCACCTGTAGGTGCACCTGGTAGCTGGTGTTGCAGGCCTCCAGCAGGGGGCTGTCGTGGTGGATGTGCAGCTCGTCGATGCCCTGCAGGTTGAGCTCGAAACCGCGCTCGTTCTTTTGCTGGGCCTTGATGGCCTCGATCAGGGCGAGGTAGCGCGGCTTGGGCGTGAGGTTCTCGAGGGCGAGGTCGAACTTGCGCAGGGTAGGCAGGATGCCGGTAAGGACCAGGTGGGCGTTCTGCCCCTTGGCGGCCTCCTTCACGATGCGCAGCTGGTGCATGTTTTCCTCCTCCATCTTGCGCAGGGCGTCGCCCTTGAAGACGCGGGGCGTGAAGTTGGTTTCCAGGTTGAAGCGCGCGATCTCCGTGGTGGCCCAGGGGTACTCCTTGAGCTTCTTGAGCACGTTGATGTTCTTGGGCGTGGGCTTCAGCGTCTTTTTGTCGACCAGGCACATCTCCTGCTCGGCCCCGATCCGGATCGTGTCGGTCTCGAACCACTCGTGGCGGAGCATGTACTCCAGCGCCTGCACGTCCTGGAGAAGGTGGTGCGTGAAGGCCGAGTGGCTCTCCTGGGTAGGTACGTTTACTTTCTCTTCTCCCATGGGTATGTCGTGTTGGCGCTCAAGGTACACCGCTGTAACCGGTGGCGGGGCCGCAGGTGCAGGGCAAGTATATAAAAGGCTGAATTTTTGGTGATTAGTACCGTTGGCGCCGGTTTCACGGGTTTTTGCGGTACGGTTCCTGCGTACTAGGCTCCCGGGTTGAGGGCCTCCAGGCCCGATGGCCCCGCGCGACCCGATTCAGCAGACCGGGCCGGAGGCCCTCAGCCCAGGCTTCCGTCTTCGCCATCGGCCCGGCACCCGCGCCCCGCCGCCCAATGCCTATCTTCGCGCCCTAAATTTTAGCATGTATGGCCACCGAGATCGACTTCAAAGCCCTCACGTCCCACGCCAAGGAGAACGGATTCATTTACCAGAGCAGCGAGATCTACGACGGACTGGCCGCCGCCTACGACTACGGCCCCAATGGCGTACTGCTGAAGAACAACCTTAAGGAGTACTGGTGGCGCAGCATGGTGCAGCTGCACGACAATATCGTGGGCATCGACGCGGCCATCTTCATGCACCCCAAGACCTGGAAGGCCTCCGGCCACGTCGACGCCTTCAACGATCCGCTGATCGACAACAAGGACTCCAAGAAGCGCTTCCGGGCCGACGTCCTTATCGAGGACTACCTGGACAAGATCGAGGCCAAGATCAACAAGGAAGTCGCCAAGGGGCAAAAACGCTTCGGCGACGCCTTCGACGAGGCCGAGTTCCGCGCGACCAACCCCAACGTGCAGCGCTACGTGAAGGAGTACGACGGCGTAGCCAAGCGCCTCGCCACCGCCATGACCGACGGCGACATGGCCGAGCTAAAGCAGATCATCGAGGACCTCAGTATCAGCGAGCCCGATACCGGCAGCAAGAACTGGACCGACGTGCGGCAGTTCAACCTCATGTTCTCCACCCAGCTCGGCAACATCGCCGGCGAGGAAGGCAAGCTGTACCTCCGGCCCGAGACCGCCCAGGGCATCTTCGTCAACTTCACCAACGTTCAGAAGACGACCCGCCAGAAGCTGCCCTTCGGCATCGCCCAGATCGGCAAGGCCTTCCGCAACGAGATCGTCGCCCGCCAGTTCATCTTCCGCATGCGGGAATTCGAGCAGATGGAGATGCAGTTCTTCATCCAGCCCGGCACCCAGCAGGAGTGGTACGAGCAGTGGAAAGAGGCCCGCATGAAGTGGCACCGTGCCCTGCACCCCGCCGACAAGCTGCGCTTCCACGACCACGACAACCTGGCACACTACGCCGACGCGGCCGTCGATATCCAGTTCGAATTCCCCTTCGGCTTCAAGGAACTCGAGGGCATACACAGCCGCACCGACTTCGACCTCGGCGCCCACCAGGAGCTTTCCGGGAAGAAACTGCAGTACTTCGACCCCGAAACCAAGGAGAGCTACGTGCCCTACGTCGTGGAAACTTCCATCGGTGCCGACCGCCTCTTCCTGGCCACCCTCACCCACGCCCTGCGCGACGAGCAGGTACCCGGCCAGGACGACCCGAACAACACGCGTACCGTACTTGCCCTGCACCCCGCGCTCGCGCCGATCAAGGCCGCCATCATGCCCCTCAAGCGCAACGACGACCGGCTGGTCGGCATGGCCAAAGAGATCTTCGACGACCTCCGCTTCCGCTTTGAAGTGCAGTACGACGATACCGGCTCCATCGGCAAGCTCTACCGCCGCCAGGACGCCGTGGGCACCCCCTTCTGCATCACCGTCGATTTCGACAGCCTCGAGGACGGCACCGTCACCGTGCGTGACCGGGATACGCTGGAGCAAGTGCGGGTGAAGAAGGAGGACCTGGCCGGGATGATCGGGCCTAAGGTGGATATGGGGTCGCTACTTCGCTCCGCTCAGTAGAGAGTGTCCGGAGGTAAAGGAAGGTCAGGGAGGTTCACCGCAGAGAAACAAAGGGACGCTAAGGTGCGCAGAACCAAGGCATAGCTCCGCGAACCTTGGCGGTACTCCTTCCCTCTGCGGTAGACCTCCTACTCCTTTGCCACCCTCAGTAATCTCTACAGCGTACCAGCAGCCTCCCGAAACACAGTAGCCAGCACCACCTGCCCGGCAGCCCGCAGCGTACGCTTATCGATCACGTCCATGTTGTCGTTACCGGTGTGCCAGTGGTCGACGAACTGCCCCTCGGCGTCCTTGGGGAGGTTGATGATGTCGATGGTGGGGATGTTGGCGATGGTGTTGACGTAATAGTGGTCGTCGATGACCGCTCCTCCGCGTTCGTTGACGTAGTAGCTACCGTACCCCATGCTGTTGGCGAGCCGCCACACCTTGCCGACGATGGTCGGCGCGTACTTTTCGGAGTAGCTTTCCACGGCGAAGTTCGCGTCGCGGGCCCCCACCATATCCAGCAGGATACCGAAGCGGGGCTTGGGCGCCTGGACATTTTTCGCGTAGTACTGCGAACCGAGTCCCCAGCTGTTGCCGCCGCCACCCCCGGACTTTCCGTAGTCCTCGGCGTCGAAAAGAACGATGTCCACGCCAATGTCGGGCTTGTTCATCCCCAGCTGCCGGGCTACCTCGAGCAGTACCCCTACCCCGCTGCCGCCGTCGTCGGCCCCGTTGACCACGGCGTTCGGGTCGTCCTCAAGGTCGCTGTCGGCGAAGGGGCGGGTATCCCAGTGGGCGGAAAGGAGGATACGGTCTTCCAGTTCGGGCGAATAGCGGGCGATGATGTTCGTGGCACTCAGGGGCGTCCCGTCAAAGGCCACGGCCTCGAAGTTCTGCTCGCGCACTTCGGCGCCGAAGGATTCCAGCTTGTCCACCAGCCACTTCCGGGTCCGGGCGTGGGCCTCGCTGTTCACGACGCGGGGGCCGAAGGCCACCTGCTGCTCCACGTAGGCGTAGGCACTGTCGCGGTCGAATTTCGGCACCGGCTTCGCCTCCCTGGGCGGGGGCGCGGGTGCCATGTCCTCGATCGGCTGTTTGGCATCGTTGGCGCAGGCGGCCAGCATCAGCACGCACAGAAGTAGCAAAAATCGTTGCAAAACGTCAGTATTTTATGCGGACCCGGGAGGTCGGTGGGTACCCGGAATTACTTGGTGACCAGTTCGGCGTCCGTCAGAACGTACATCAGTTGGTTGATGTTCTCGTCGTTCAGGTGCAGCTTGCCGCGCAGGGTGATGCGCTCGGTGCGGTACTTGACCGGCTCGGACGCGGTCACTTCCATCACCGTCTCCGGACCCGCGCCCCCGCAGAAGAAGCACATGTTGTAGGGAAAGGCACTGAAGACGAATTCGTTGTGGCTTTTATAGCCCTCCACGGGGACGATATAACCACTTATTTCGATGGTCTCCCCCTCCATGGCCCGCACGTCCTTGCCGAAGACCGGCACGTCGACCTTGAAGCCCAGGAGTTCGTCGTACTTCTTTTCGAAGCTGACCTTGGCCAGGTCCTGCCACACGGAAGCCGGGGCGGACTGGGCGTAGCCCACTGCGGAGGAAATGAAGAGGCTGAGAAGGAACAGGTAGCGCATAGAGAAAGGGTTGGACGAAGATATACCTAACGCCCTGCCGGAGCAAAGGGCTGTCAACAAAGCGTTAAGGCCACGGCTACCAGCCACCGCCGGCACCGCCGCCGCCGAAGCCGCCGCCACCGAAGCCGCCAAATCCACCACCGCCGCCGCCGCCGAAGCCACCACCACCACCGCCACCGCCGCCGAAGCCGCCAGGCAGGATGAACCAGCCGCCGCCGCGCCGCCGCCGCTTGTGGCCGTCGTAGGGACCGCCCCGCCAGTAGCCGCCGTCGTCGTCATCGTCGTCATCGTGCCGGTTACCGAAGCGGCTGATCAGCATAAAGATGATGAAGATGAAAATGAATACGAAGATCGGCGGGATACCGGGTTTGTTCTCCGGTACCTCGTCGGCGGTATACTCTCCCTTACCCGCGTCCATGATGGCCTGGGCGGCCCCGGAGATTCCGGCGTAGTAGTCTCCCCGACGGAAAGCCGGCGTCATAATGTTGCGGATGATGCGGCCCGCCCGGGCATCGGGCAGAAAGCCCTCCACCCCGTAGCCGGTCTGGATGTAGATCTTGCGGTCGTCGCGGGCTACGTAGATCAGCACCCCGTTGTCCTTCTCCGGCGAACCACCGATACCCCAGGACTCGGCGATGGCGAGGCTGCGGTCGAAGACCGGCTGGCCCTGTAGGGAGGCTTCCGTCACCACCGCGATCTGGGTAGACGTCTCCGCGGCGTAGGCATTGAGCGCCTGCGTCAGCTGCGCCTGCTGGGCGGAGGTCATCAGGCCGGCGAAGTCGTTGACCAGCTGATTCGTGCTCCGCGGCACCTTGGGCTGGGCGAGCAGCG
Organism: Lewinella sp. IMCC34183; assembly: GCF_003390915.1. Taxonomy (GTDB): domain Bacteria; phylum Bacteroidota; class Bacteroidia; order Chitinophagales; family Saprospiraceae; genus Neolewinella. Next base: position 159,891 of record NZ_QMEM01000004.1, read on the forward strand.
ACAGGGAGGTCACCACCAGTACCAGCAGGGCCGCCCAGCGGGCTAGCCTGAAATTCGTTTTTCGTAGGTACTGGTTCACGGGATGGACTTGTAGCGCAGGGCACGGGGCGCCTACTTGTTATAGCTGATTTCGTCGGGTAGCTCGTTTACGTCGTCGGTCTGGTAGGGGAAGTATTCCTTCAGGTTGCGGCCGATCTGCTGGATGGCCAGCTCGATGCCGGTGGCAAAGTCGCCGCGCCGGAAGTGCTGCTGCATGAGGTCGCGCTCGCTGTCCCAGAAATCCTTCGGCACCACCTTGTTGATCCCCTCGTCTCCGAGGATGGCAAATTCCCGGCGGTCGACGGCCAGCAGGATCAGGACGCCATTGCGGTCCTGTGTGCTGTCCATCCCGAGCTCGTGGAAGAGGCGCTTGGCCACCTCGAGGGCGGGCTTGCGCGCACCGACTTCCACGTGTACGCGGATCTCCCCCGAAGTAGCGAGCTCGGCCTCGCGAATGGCGCCGACGATGCGGCTTTCTTCCTCCTTGTTGAAAAATCGGACCATTAAAATTCTACCGTCGGGGCGTTTTGGGCGCCGGCTTCGGCCTGGAATTGCGGCTTCTGGTCAAATCCGAAGACGGTAGCGAAGACGGCACCGGGGAAGCGCCGCACCTGCTTGTTGTACTCGGTGGCGGTTTCGTTGAAGCGGCTGCGGGCTACGGCGATGCGGTTTTCGGTACCGGCCAGCTCGTCCTGGAGGGCCTGAAATTGCTGGTTGGACTGCAGTTGCGGGTAGGCTTCCGCGGTGGCCAGCAGGCGTCCGAGCCCCTGCGAAACCTGGGCCTGGGCGGCCTGGAACTGTTCCAGCATCTCGGGCGAGAGGTCGTTGGCGTTGATGTTGATCGAGCTGGCCTTGGCGCGGGCCTCGGTCACGGCCTCCAGCGTACCTCGCTCGAATTCGGCGGCCCCCTTGACGGTGTTCACCAGGTTGGGGATCAGGTCAGAACGGCGCTGGTACTGGGTCTCTACGTCGGACCATACCTGCTCCACGTTCTCCTCGGCGTCCACGAAGCCGTTGTAGCTGCTGCAGCCCGCGATGAGCAGGATGGCCAGTATGCCTACGACAACGGCGAGGGTAGTAAATGATCTCATGGTTTCTCTGATTTTAAAAACTCCGCCAGTATAACACCGGCGGCCGCTGGAATGGTGATGTGTTTGTCGAGTCGGTGGCGTAGTTCGTCGGTTCCCGCCCCGCCCGCATCCAGGTAAACGTCAAGCTTTCTTAGCAGTTCGCGCCGCACCTGCTCGCGCAGCCACTGTACGCGCTGGTCGGCGCGGCGGCGGTCGATCTCCCGCGTGAGCCGTTCCCGGTACCGTTCCAGCCGGTCGGCCGCCTCGGGAATGCCGGCGCCCGTCAGGGCGCTGGCGATCGCCACCTCTACCGTCCAGCCGTCGGGCCGGGCGGGGGCGAGGTGCAGGCCCCGGCGCAGCTCGGCCGCCGCCAGCCGCGCCTCCCGCGGCAGGGCATCGGCCTTGTTCACGATCAGGTGGTCGGCCAGTTCCAGGATGCCGCGCTTGATGCCCTGCAGGTCATCGCCCGCGGCGGGCTGTCCGAGCAGCAAGAAGGCATCCGTCATCCCGTGCACCTGCCATTCGGCCTGGCCCACGCCTACGGTTTCCACGATCACATAGTCGTAGCCCGCCGCCTCGCAGAGCAGTACGGCCGCCCGGCTGGCGGGGCCCACGCCGCCCAGTTCACCGGCGTTGGGGCTGGGCCGTATATATGCCTGTGGCTCGCGGGTAAGCAGTTCCATGCGGGTCTTGTCGCCCAGGATGCTGCCGCCGCTGAGGCTGCTGGTCGGGTCGATCGCCAGCACCGCGAGCCGGTGGCCCCGGCGGAGCAGCTCGAGCCCCAAGGCCTCGATGAAGGTTGACTTCCCCACCCCTGGCGTACCGCTGATGCCGAGCCGGAAGGTCGGCCGCACGGGCGGGCGGCGCTCGGCGAGCGCGATCAGCTCGGCGGCGGCGGCACGGTCCGCGGGCCGGCTGCTCTCCACCAGGGTGATGGCCCTGCCCAGGGCCCGCCGGTGGCGCGGCGATTGCAGGTCGGCAAAGAGGGCGGCGGGGTCCATGGCGCGCATCAGCTATGCAGGTCGAAGAGTTGGCGGAGGGCGCCGATCTGCTCGGGGTTGCCCACCACGATAAAGCTTCCTCCGGGTTCCAGCACCGTTTCGGGGCCCGGGTTCACCTGGTATTTGCCGCCCCCCAGGCGGTGGCCGATGATGTTGATGCCCGTGCTCGCCCGCAGGTGGAGGTCGGCGATGGGTTTGCCCCGGTACTGGTCCGGGATCTGGTCGTAGCGCAGTTCCTCGAAGCCGATATCGGCCGACAGCTCATTCGTGATGAAGCTGAAGAACTCGATCGCCCCGGGCTTGGAGATCAGGGTGGCCATGTAGAAGCCGCCAATCTGCTCCGGCATGATCACGTGGCTGGCTCCCGCCTTGATCATCTTCTGCCGCCCCCGCACCTCCTTGGCCCGGCTCACGATCCGGAGTTTTGGATTCAGGTCCTTGGACGACAGGACAATGAAGAGGTTGTCGCTATCGTCGTTCAGGGCGGTGATGAGGGAATCGGCCCGCTCGATGCCCGCGGCGAAGAGGGCATCGTCGTGGGTGGCGTCGTCGAAAACGTACAGGATATCGTCGTCTTCCTCCAGCAGGGGCTGTAGCTTCTCGGGGTCCTGCTCGATGATCACGAACGGCTCGCCGTGCAGCTGCAGGTGGCTCACGATTTCGCGGCCGTACTTGCCGTAGCCGCACACGATGGTATGCCCGTCAAGTTTGGCGATCTTCGACTGAATCCGGTTGTACTGCATGGTCTCGAATAATCTTCCGTCAAAAACGTAGTAGGAAAAGGCCGCCAGCACGTAGCCCACGATGCCGATGTTGACCACCACCAGTCCCGAGACGAACAGCCGCCCGGCGTCCGACAGCGGCCGCACCTCCCCAAAGCCCACCGTCGAGATCGTAATCACCGACATGTAAAAGGCCTCCAGCGCGGTGTACCCCTCGATCAGCATCAGCCCGAGCGTACCGACCCCCATCGTCAGGATGAGCAGTACGACCGCCAGCCGCAGGTCCAGGGCATTGGAGGAAAGGTTCAGTCCGGAAAAGCGGCGGGCCATGGGGTAAAGGTAGTTGGTGCGTTACTGAGGTGGTGGGTTGGTGCATTACTGCATTACTGCATTGGCGCGTTTATGTGGTGCATACCCCTCGCTGCGCTCGGGTGGGTGCGGGTCAACGCAGCAATTCAGCAATTCACCAATGCACTAACGCACCTGCCCCCCACCCCGCACCAGCCACTTATAGCTGGTCAGCGCCTCCAGGCCCATCGGCCCGCGGGCGTGCAGTTTCTGGGTGCTGATGCCGATCTCGGCTCCGAGCTCGAACTGGCCGCCGTCGGTGAAGGCGGTGCTGCTGTTCACGTACACCACGGCCGCATCCACCTCGCGGAGGTAGCGTTCCTGGTTTACCTCGTCGTCGCTCACGATGCTCTCGCTGTGGCGGCTGCCGTACCGGGCCACGTGGGCGATGGCCTCCTCGATACCTTCCACCACCTTCACGGACATCGCCATACGGAGGAATTCGGTACCAAAGGAATCTTCGTTGGCGTGTTTGAGCAGGTCGGCGGGGTATTGGCCTTCCAGCGCCGCGTAGGCATCGGAGTCGGCGTACACTTCACAGCGGTGGGTACTCCCCAGCGGTTCCAGCAGGAAGGGCAGCTTACCGAGTTGCGCTTGGTGCAGCAGCAAGCAGTCGAGGGCATTGCACACGCTCACGCGGCGCGCCTTGGCATTAGTAATAATGTCTTTGGCCCAGTCCAGATTGGCCGGCGCATCCACGTAAGTGTGACAAATACCGGCACCGGTTTCGATGACGGGCACCGTAGCGTTGGCCCGCACGTGGTCGATCAGTCCCTGGCTGCCGCGGGGGATGATCACGTCGACCAGTCCGTCGGCGGTCAGGATGGGCTGCAGGGCCCCGCGCTCGGCGGGGGCCAGGTAGCAGGCGGGCGGCAGATCGGTATCGGCAAGGGCCCGGTCGATGAGCTTTTTGATCGCGCGGTTGCTGTCGGCGGCGTCGCGGCTCCCCTTGAGTACGGTGGCGTTGCCGGCCTTGAGGTTGAGGGCGAATACATCAAAGGTGACGTTGGGCCGCGACTCGAATACGATGCCCACTACCCCGATCGGTACGCTCACCCGGCTCAGTTGCAGGCCGTTGGCGAGGATACGGTCCTCGAGCGTACGGCCCAGTGGCGAGGGCAGGCCGGCCACCCGGCGCAAGTCGGCGGCGATGGCCCGCAGGCGGTCCTCGTTGAGCAGCAGGCGGTCGTATTTCGGGTTGTTGCTGTCCATTCGTGACAGGTCCGCGCGGTTCGCGGCCAGCAAGTCCTCCATTTCTGACTCCGCCAGATCGGCCAGCCGGCACAGGCAGGCGTTGAGGCGGTCCGGGGAGAGGCGGTTGAGAAGGGCGGCGGCGGCGCGCAGGTGCTGCAGTTCACCGCGTATATCGGTAGGGGTCTGGGTATCGGTCATGGTGCTCCTCGGGTTACTTGGACGGTCAAAAATAGGGGATTCAGCCTGCAACCAGCTAACCAGCAACCTGACAACCCACACCCCCACTCCGGGCATCGGATGAGGCCTCGCTGCGCTTGGCTCGCATCCGATGACCTCCGCTAACCCGTAACCAGCACCCAGCACCCCGACAACCCCCACCCCCCAAAAGACGTTGTCCACCGGACAAGTACCGCTAACCCCGACGCGGCCGATTGCCCCACCCGAAAGCCCTACCCTACGGACGCCCCGCGCACCCGCGTCCCCGCCAAACGAAAACCCCATGCGACTTGAACACATCGGCATCGCGGTGACCCACCTCGACGAAAGCGAAGACCTTCTGCAGCGCCTCCTCGGCCGCGGCAGCTACAAGCGGGAAACCGTGGCCGAGCAGTCCGTGACCACCAGCTTCTTCACGGGCGGATCGGGGGAGGCGAAGCTCGAACTCGTCGCTCCGGAAGGGGCGGCCGGTCCAATCCAGAAGTATCTCGAGAAGCGCGGCCCCGGCATTCACCACCTGGCCTTCGAGGTTGACGATATTGCCGCGGAGATGCGGCGGCTGAAGGACGATGGCTTCGAACTACTGCAGGAACTGCCCAGCGAGGGGGCCGACAACAAGCTCGTCTGCTTCCTCCACCCCAAAAGCACCAACGGCGTGCTGGTCGAGATCTGTCAAACCCGCCGCGAATGATCCACGAGAAGCGCCTGCTGCTGATCCTGGCGACCGTGCAGTTCTGTCACATTATCGACTTCATGATCGTCATGCCGCTGGGCAAGACCATCATGCGGGAATTCTCCATCGCCCCGGGTCAGTTTGCCTGGGTGGTGAGCTCATACGCCCTGGCGGCCTTCCTCGGCAACCTGGTGAGTACGGTGGTGATCGACCGCTTCGACCGGCGCGCGGCCCTGCTTTTTCTGTTCTCCTGCTTCACGGTGGGTACCCTGGCGTGCGCCTTCGCGCCTACGTACGGTTTCCTGCTGGCGGCCCGCTTCGGTACCGGCCTGTTCGGGGGTACGCTCGGGGCGCTGGTGCTGGCCATCGTGGGCGACGTGATCCCGCTGGAGCGGCGTGCCTCGGCCATGGGCTGGGTGATGACGGCCTTTTCGGCGGCCAGCGTCGTCGGGGTACCGGCGGGTATCTGGATCGCAGCGGAGTTTGGCTGGAGCACCCCCTTCCTCGCTACGGCCGCGCTGGCGGCGGCCTTCGTCACCGTTGCGTTCTTCTTCGTGCCCTCCATGCGCGGTCATTTGGTGGAGCAGACCATCGTGCCCGGGGGAGACATGGGCGAAGTCGGCGACGACCCCGAGGCGCAGCTCCTGCAACCCCGCTCGGTGAGCAGCAAGATCGCGGCTCCCTTCCGCGCCATCTTCACCAACCCCAACCAGCGTGCGGCCCTGCTTTTCACCCTCACCCTGATGCTGGGCCACTTCACGATCATCCCCTTCATTGCGCCGTACATGCAGATCAACGTGGGCTTCGCCGACAAGCAGGTGAGCCTGATCTACCTGATCGGGGGCTTGCTGACGGTGGTGCTGCTGCCGCTCTTCGGCCGGCTGGCGGACCGCTACGGGCGGCTGCGGGTATTCACGATCGCCTCAGTACTGGCGCTTTTCAGCATCTTCGCGATCACCAACCTGGATACGGACTCCATCCCGATCGCCCTGTTGGTGACCAGTTCCTTCTTCGTGGTGGCCAGCGGCCGCAACGTACCCGCCACGACCATGGTCACCTCCGTAGTGCGCCCCGAGAACCGCGGCGGCTTCATGAGCATCCGGCAGTCGGTCAACGAACTGGCGCTGTTCTTCAGCAGCGCGGTGGCGGGCTTCATCATCACCGAGGGCCCCGACGGAAAGCTGGAGCACTACGAAGTGCTGGGCTACTTCACTATTCTCATGAGCATCGTGGCGGTGTTCGCCGCGCGGCGGATTCGGGCGGTCGCTTGATTGGCGCGTTGTTGAATTACTGCATTGGTGCGTTGGCCCGCATGCCATCTACCCCTCGCTGTGATCGGGTGGGGCCATGCGGGCTAACGCACCAATGCGCAACGCACCAATTCACCAACGAATTTCCGTTCTTGCAACCATGAGCAAACGCATAGCCATCTTCGTCAGCGGCGGGGGCAGCAACGCCCGCGTGATGATCGACCGCTTTCAGGCGTATCCCGAGGACGGCGTGCAGGCGGTACTGCTCGTCAGCAACAAGGCTTCGGCCGGCGGCCTCACGGTGGCGGCGGAGCGCGGGGTGCCGAGCCTCGTGGTGAAGCGGAGCGACTGGGCGTCGGGCGGGGAACTGCTCCGGGCCCTCGAGGAATACAAGGTCGACCTGATCGTACTCGCCGGCTTTCTGTGGCTGATCCCGCCCTATCTGGTACAGGCCTACCCGAAACGGATCGTCAACATCCACCCCGCCCTGCTCCCCCAGTACGGCGGCAAGGGGATGTACGGCAAGCACGTACACGCGGCGGTGAAGGAGGCCGGAGAAACGGAGAGCGGCATCACCATCCACTACGTCAACGAGAACTACGACGAGGGCAGCATCATCTACCAGGCGGCCGTGCGCCTCGATCCCGACGACTCACCGGAGCAGATCGCCGAGCGGGTACTGCGGCTGGAGCACGGGAATTACTGGCGCATCGTACGCGAGCTGTAGCCGCCTCCGTACAACGCTGCCTCCGGCAGCGGAAGTACGATGCTGCCTCCGGCAGCGCAGTAGAACGAGGTTTCCAACCGCGAAGTAAGACGAGCTCTCCGAGCGCGATGCTCCCCGCGGCCGGAAGCCACCTCCTCCTAATACACCTCCACCGGCGAGCGGTAGCCATTCTCCCCCTCCACCAGTTTCAGGTAGGTCAGGTTCAGGTTCTTCAGCTCATCATACTTCAGGACCATCATGTGACCCTTGATCCGGTAGAAGCGATCGACGTGGGGGTCAGATGGCGGAGCGTCCTGCGTGAGCGGGCGGCGGCGGACGGCCTTCAGGCTGATCGTCTTCAACCCACCGTCGGCGGCCAGTTCGTAGTCAACCAGTAGTCCCATGTAGAGGTAGCTCCCGGCCGCCGTATCCTGCACGGCATTTACGCTGACCAGTTCGATGTCCTCTACCGTGTCGCGCTCCAGGTTGTATTCGGCCCGGGGGAAGTCGAAGAATTCGCCCTTCAGGGTATAGTGCCAGTTGTTGCGGTAGCGGAAGAGCTTGTAGCGGCGGTCCCACTTCCGGCTGCGCACCACCTTGCGGGCGGCGAAACCCGTCAGTCCTGCCAGCAGGCAGAGACTACCCTGATGGAGGACGATCCAGCGTAGGTCGTTTTCGACTCCGGCCAGTGCTGCGGTTACGGAGTCGCCGGAAACCAATTCGCCAAGGGCGGAAAGGCTCGGTGCCGGCGTAAACAGCTGCCCGAGCCAGTACCAGACCAATTGAAACATCAGGCTGGGCACGATGGTAGCCGTGAAGACCAGAAAGAGATTCTCCCGAAAATATTGCTGTGAAAATTCCTCGCTGTAGTACAGTCGTCGGAATGCGATGCCAGGCAACAGAAGGATGAAGAGAACAACGGTAGACAGCGCCAGGCTCATCCCCGTAAGTTACTGGCCTTCCTCCAATCCGTTTTCCCGCTCGTACTGCACGGTACGAAAGCGGGCATTTTCCAGGTCGCCCCGCTGCAAAGCGAGGACCGCATCCATCAGACGCTCGGCGTTGACCGGGTGGCTCACGATCTCGCGCACCCGCTCGCTCATGAGCGGGGGATCTGAGTGCCAGAAGGTCGTCTGGCGCTTGGTCTTGTCGGTGTGGTCGGCCATGGGTATAAAACTAACGATTTTTCGGGCATGGCTGTTTCCGACCCTTCGAAAGCGCTAATCTTTTTTCCGCTGACTTATTCGCGATCGAACTTCCGTCGGGCGATATCCCAGTTCGCTTTGGCCTCGGACAACCGCTTGCTTGCCCCTTCGATCATGGTTCTCAGTTCTTCTACCCCCAGCTTGACGGCGCTCTCCCCTTTGCCCACGGCGGCGTGTAGTTTGGCGTCGTCATCGACCCAGAAGGTCAGGAATGCGAACGGGTCCGCGGGGTCATCGCGAAATTCAAGGTAATACCCGTCGTTGTCGACTTCGGAGCCGAAGGTGGTATGGTACGTTTTCATCGTTATATCTGGGAGGTGTACTGGCTTGGGATACCTCGGGGGGCTTCGGGTCATCGCGGCCGGAGGCCGCACTGTACCGGCGCTGCCAGGAGGCAGCATCGTACTACACCTCGTACCGCTCCGCTACCCGCCGGTCCTTGCGCCCCAGGGTAGCATCGATCAGCAGCAGCAGCACGGCCGGAGCCAGAAACCAGTAAAAGTAGCTGTCGTAACTGCTGAACTCTTGCGTCTCGAATTCCTGCTTCTCGATGCGGTCCACCTGGGCGCGCAGGGCCTGCGCCAGGTTCTCGCTGTCGCCGCTGAGGGCGAAATAGGCACCCCCGCCGCTGTTGGCGATCTCTTCGAGCGTGGCCGCGTCGGCATTGGTCGTGGCGGGTCCGCCACCCGGCTCGCGGATGTAGTCGCTGCGCCCGTTATTGAGCTGCACCGGCATCAGGCTGCCGCTGGCTTGTCCTACGCCTACGGTGTAGACCAGCAATCCGGCCTCGTGGGCCGCGGCGGCGGCGGAAGCGGCGGCCCCGGCGTGATCCTCGCCGTCGGAGACGATGATCAGCGCACGGTGGTTGGCGCTTTCCGGGTCGAAGGCGGCCTCCGCGGTAGTGATGGCCTCGGCCAGGTTGGTACCCTGGGCGCTGATCTGGTAGGGGGCGGCGGTGCTCACCACGCTCTTCACGAAGGCGTAGTCGGTGGTCAGCGGGGCGGCCATCACGGCAGTGCAGGTAAAGAGCTCCACGCCGATGTTGTTGCCCTTTAGTTCGTCGATGAGGGTATTGGTGAAAAAGCGCGCGCGGTCCATCCGGCTCGGCTTCACATCCTCGGCCCGCATGGAGTTGCTGATGTCGAGAGCCACGACCAGGTCGATGCCCCGCCGCTTGATCTCTTCCCGCTGCGCCGACCACTGCGGATTGGCCAGGGCGATGACCAGGAGGGGCAGGCTGATGGCGAGCAGGATAAATTTCGTCCACGGCAGCCGCCGGTTTACGCCGGGGGCCAGGTAGTCCAGCAGTTCCCGGTCGGCGAAGCGGTCCAGCGCCGCCCGCCGCTGTCGCCAGTACCAGAAGAACAGCCCGACGACGATCGGTACCAGCAGCAGGAGCCAGAGGTAATCGGGATGTTCTACTCTAAACATGGGTAATCGTTGTAGAAAGGAAGCTAAAGGTACGGCTTGTCCGGGGAGCCTTCCAGGGCCCTACCGCAGCTTGATGTCCTTGATGATCTTCAGGATGTCCGGCGTCATCTCCTTCGGCATCTCGAAGGTGTCGCGGCGGTAGTCCGACCAGGCCCGCTCCTCCTTTACCTGCGCCTTGATCTCCTTCTGCAGTGGGCGCAACAGGTGGTGCAGGTCCGGGAACTGCTTCATCAGGTCCTGCACGACCCGCTCGCTCTCGTCCATGCTATTGCTGGGGAAGAGGTCGACCTGGGCGGCGATCTCGATACGGCGGCGCTGCTTCGAGTAGAACCATTCCTGCAGTTCCTCGGCGTCGATGGCGCCGCGGGCGTCGGCCGACCAGATCAGGATGTTGTACAGCTCCGCCACCTTCAACGCGGGTACGCCCTCGCTCAGCCGGAACAGCAGTTCGGTGACGCCCGCCGCGGGCAGCAGGTCCAGGAGGTCGGACAGCTGCGCGAACATGCGCTCGTCGAAGGACACCTGCTCGTAGCCGGGTTTGCCTTCGATGTTCATCAGGTTGTAGATCACGGCGAGCTGCTGCCGTGCGGCGCTGCCCGGGCCGGAAGAGGGGGAGGAAAGCGAACTCATATACGTCGTTAAGGGATCGTACGTAACACGGTATACCGCAGGAGGGTTTCCAGCAGCAGCAGCGCGAAGCCGAGCCACAGAAAGCGGCCGAATTGCTCCTCGTAGCGCTTGAAGACGGTCGTCTCGATCTCGGTCTTCTCCAGTTCGTCGATGTAGTCGTAGATGCTTTCCAGTTCTTCGGTGTCGCGGGCCCGGAAGTAGCGGCCGTCGGTCTCCTCGGCGATGTAGGCCAGCAACTTGTCGTCTACCGTGCCGCGCGTAGGCTTGAAGCGGTAGCGGCCGCCCCCGATCGGCGCGGAGGGCATCAGGGTCTCCTCGCCGCTGCCCACCCCGATGGTGTACACCCGGATACCGAACTGCTTGGCGATCTCGGCGGCCACTTCTGGCTTGTGGCGGTCGCCGGCGTTGTTTTCCCCGTCGGTGAGCAGGATGATGATCTTCGAGGCGGCCTCGCTGTCCTTCAGGCGGTTAATGGCCGTCTCCAGACCGAGACCGATCGCGGTGCCGTCGGTGATCTCGCCCATCTGCAGCTCGCCGATGAAGCGGTCGATGATCTCTTTGTCCACCGTCAGCGGCGCCTTCGTATAGGCCTCCCCGGCGTAGGCCACCAGCCCGATGCGGTCGTATTCGCGGCGGCTGACGAAGTCGCGGGCCACCTGCTTGGCCACCTCCAGGCGGTTGGGCTGAAAATCCTGGGCGCCCATGCTGGTCGACAGGTCCATGGTGAGCACGATATCGATGCCCTCGGCGGTGACCGACTCCTCGCTCAGGTCGAGGCGGGGGCGGGCCAGGGCCACGATCATCAGCACCAGGGCAGCTACGCGCAGCAGGGGCAGGAAGGGGCGCAGGGTACTCCGCCAGCTCGTCAGTCCGTCCACCGACCGGGTACTCGGCAGGCGCAGGCTCACGATCCGCTCGCCGGCGCGCCGCTGGTTCCAGAGGTAGAGCAGCACCGGCACCACCGCGAGGGGCAGCAGCCAGGGATACACGAAATTGAATTGGTTCCACCAGCCCATCAGGAGAGGTCTTTGGGGGAAGACGCCTCGGCGAGGTCCCCGGTTTCGATTTCCGGGGCGGGCCTCGTTTCCACGACAAACTCCCGTACCCGTGCCAAATTGCGGGGGTGCAGTTCCTCAGCCGGGGTGGCCTGCGCGAACTTCACGAGGTCGGAAAGCTGCAGCAGTTCACCCAGTTCACTGCGCTGCTCCCGGTCAAAGTCCGCCCGGGTGTCCAGGGCCGTCGTGATCTGCCGCGTCGTCATCTCCAGGGCCGGCACGTGGAAGCGGGCCTGCAGGTAGGTACGCAGGATGCGGGTCAGCTCCACGTAGTAGGCGTCGGTACGGCCCGCCTGCCACAGTTCCTGCTTTTTCAGTTCGTCCAGTTGGCGCAGGGCCGTTTCGTGGGGGGCGGGCGGCGGCGGGGGCGCAGGTGCGGCGGCCGTCCGGCGGCGCAGCGATTCCCGGTAGCCCAACCCGAGCAGCACGACTAACAGCAGGGCGAAGGCCCACCAGTAGTCCAGGAGGTTACGCGGCTCCTCGATGATGGGCTTGATGGGGAGAATATCGTCCTCGGCGGAAACAACGGCCCCCTTCACGGTCAGCAACAGGTCGTCGGTGTAGGTCGTATCGCGTACGCCGGCCGCAGTCTCGAAGAAGACCGGCAGCGGGGGTATGGTCACGTAGCCCGTATCGAAACTGGTGATCAGGAAGCGCTGCTCCAACAGCAGTTCCGGGGCTTCGGCGACGGTGCGCAGGTCCTCCTCCCGGATCACTTCGGCGCCCGGCAGGTCATCGATGGCCGCGCCCGACAGGGGGTACACCGTGGTGCCCGGCGGCGCGGAAATGTTGACGCTGAGGTAGATCTGGTCGCCGATGGTGATTTCCTTGCGTGCCAGTTCGGCCCGGGCATTGACGGTCCGGTTGGTGCTTTGCTGAGCAAGGATACCCCCCAGGGGCAACAGTAGCAGGATGATCAGGCAGCGCATGGGCATGGTGCGAAGGTACGGTAGTGGGTGGGGTTGGTGAATTGCTGCATTACTGCGTTGCTGCGTTTGCCCGTACGGCCGCGCGCAGCAAGCGAGAAATATCAGTAGGGTAACGCACCAACTCAACAACGCCCTTCCAGCAACTCCTCCAGGTAATGGCGCCGAACCCCAAAGCGTTCCTTCAGGGCTTCCCGCTGCACCTGCGCGCCGCCGCCGGTAGCACCGGGCTGTTTTACGGCCGTGATCATGACGTTCTTGGCGGTGTGCTCCAGGGGAATGAACTCGAATACCTTGGTCGCGTAGCCCTGCTCCTCCAGGTAGAGGGCCCGCAGGCCGTCGGTGAGCATGGCCGCCTGCCGCTCCAGCAGGATGCCGTGGTCGAGCAGGGGACGGAGGTCGGCGGGTACCTCCATGTCGCGGCGCACCTGCTTCTGGCAGCAGGGGGCGACGATCATGATCTCCGCCTGCGCCTGCAGGCCCTGGAAGAGAGCATCGTCGGTAGCGGTATCGCAGGCGTGCAGGGCGATAAGCATATCCAGGCGCTCGGGCTGGTAGCTGTCGATGTAGCCCTCCACGAAGTGCAGCCCGGTGAAGTTGTTCTCGGCTGCGATCTCCCGGCATTGCTCCACCAGCGCGGGACGCAGTTCAACCCCGGTGACGCGCACGTCCAGTCCCAGCGTATTGACGAGGTGGTCGTACAGCGCGAAGGTGAGGTAACCGCTGCCGGAGCCCATATCCACCACGTGGGCACCGGCGGGTAGCGGGTGCTGCTGCACGAGGCCGTCGATTATCTCTACGAACTTGTTGATCTGCTTGTACTTCCGGCGACCGGCCGCGGTCACCCGCCCCTCCGCGGTCGTGATGCCCAGGGCGTGCAGGTACGGGCGGTCGGCGGCTACGTCGCGGTGCTTGTCGCGGTTGTGCGCCAGCACGGGCGGCGCGTGGGTCACGGCGTCGCCGCGCAGGCGGGCGTTGCCTTTGCGGCTCTGCATGACGGAGAGCTTGGCGTCGGTGGTGAAGAGGTCGCCGTTGTAGTAAACGGTGACGAGTTGCTCGCGCAGGTAGGCCAGTCCGCTGTCGTAGTCGTAGTTCTTGGCTTCCTCCCGGTCGGCGTAGCGGTGGGTGACCTGCAGCAGGCGCTCGTCGCGGATCTCCACGGGGCGCGCGTAAAGATTCCGGGGGGTGGCGGGATCCTTGCGGCGGGGCTTGCTGAGCGTGAGTTTGACCAGCGCTCCGTCTTGCACGGCGCGTTCGGTAGTGGTCCAGAAAGTAGGCAGGGCGTCGGACATGCGGCAAAGGTAGGGCGGCGGGACGCGGGTGCGGGGCCAAGCGCGTTCATCCACCAACTTGGATTAAACACAATTCATTTAACTGAAATAGTTTAAACTATTATTTGTTTCGTTTTCCAGCCGACCCTAATTTAGTAGCCTCAACCAACTGCTATGACTACCCAGCAACTTGCCGACCGTTTGGTCGAACTCTGCCGCCAGCAACAATCCACCCAGGCGTACCGGGAACTTTTCGCTCAGAATGCCAGTAGCCACGAAATGCCCGGCGTTCCCGGTGGCGACGTATTCGGCCTTGATCACCTGATCGCCAAGAGCGAGGCCTACGACGAAGGCATGACCGTGCACGCCCTTACCTGTACGGAGCCGCTGGTCTACGAAAACTACTTCACCGTGGGCATGGGCATCGATGTCACCCGCGCAGACGGCAACCGCGTGCAGGAACACGAGATGTGCGTGTACCGGGTCCACAACGGCCAGATTGTGGAAGAGCGCTTCATCTACGAGATGCCGGGATAATCCCTCCCCACCGGCCTCCTCCGATGCGGTACGCGGATACTTGCCCCAGTTGGCCAGCAGGCAACCGCGAACCGGACGTGCCGTGCCCCGGCTGAGCGGGCCGGTGGCTCCCGTTTTTCATCCCCTTGCGCAATAAATTCAAAGATTGTACCTTTGCGGTCCTTTTTCCGCGGGTGTGGTGAAATTGGTATACACGCTAGATTTAGGATCTAGTGCCGCAAGGCGTGAAGGTTCGAGTCCTTTCACCCGCACACCTTTTCCGCCCTTCAGGGCGAATCGGACGGCCTGCCACCCGGTAGGCCTTCTTTATAAAGTATAAGCAAATGGCTGAAGTAACGTACGAGAAGACCGGACCGGTCACGGGTCGCATCCAACTCTTCTTTCCGAAAGAAGAACTGAGCAAGAAACTCAACGAAGAACTTAAGAAAGAGAGCAAGCGCGTCAGCATCAAGGGCTTCCGCAAGGGCAAGACCCCCCTGTCGGCCCTGCGCAAGCTGATGGGCAACCAGGTCTTCGGCCCGCTGCTCGACCGCAGCATCCAGCAGGAGCTCTACACCTACATCGAAGAGAACGACCTCAAACTCATCTTCAGCCCCCTGCCCGACGAAAGTGAGCCCGTCGAGCAGATCAGTGCCGGCAACATCAAGGATCTGCGCCTGGCCTACGACCTCGGCCTGGAGCCCACCTTCGAGCTCCAGTTGCCGGAGCAGTCGTTCACGAAGTACGTCCTCGACACCAACGATGAATTCCTCGACGAGCTCGTCGAGAACCTGCGCAAGCAGCGCGGCGAAACCAAGGAGATCGAGGAAGGCCCCATCGAAGCGGAAGATATCCTCGACGTGACCATCCAGGAAGTGGACGGTGAGCTGACCAACGAAACCAAGCTGTATGTAGACAACCTGCGCGAGGGCGTCAAGGAGCAACTCTCCGGCCAGAACATCGGTACTACCGTTACCGTCGATGACCTCAGCCAGGTAGAAGAGAACGGCAGCGAGAGCCACGTACGCAAGTACCTGCTGGAGCTCGACGAGGAGCAGCAGGATACCGACCTCAGCGGCAAGTCCTTCACTATCACCGTCAACAAGATCAGCCGCCTCGTGCCGGCCGAGCTGAACGAGGAGTTCTATATCCAGTTCGACCCCGAAGGCAACGTCACCAACGAGGAGGAGCTGCGAGAGCGGCTCGCCGAGGAGAATGCCAAGGGCTTCAACGCCCAGGGCGTCTCGATGGCCAACTTCGAGATCCAGCGCGCGCTGGTCGAGGGCAACGACTTCGAACTGCCCATCGACCTCATGCACAAGCTGAGCAAGGACGACCAGGAAAGCAACTTCGAGCTCTTCGAACGGGGCGTCCGGTGGATGCTGATCCGCAACAAGGTCGCCACCGAAAAAGAGATCGAGCTGCAGTACGAGGACGTCCGCGCCGAAGCCCTGGAATCGCTGATGCGGATGCTCGGCGGCCAGCGTCCGGCCTTCCTCAACGACGAGTTCCTGGACAACTACATCCAGAATATGCTCAAGGACGAGAAGCAGCGCGAGGAGCTCAGCAGCAACGCCATGGAGAAGAAGGTCATGGCCGCCATCCGCGAGGACATGAACCTGGTAGAGCAGCCCCTCTCCGTAGAAGAGTTCAACGATACCATCAAGGCGTTCAACGAGGCCAATACCCCGCCGGCCGCCGAGGAGGAGTAGGCGCTTCAACCCTAGCGCCCCCGGTGCCGTTTACGGGGAGAAGAACTCTTAAAAATTAGAACGATATGACTCCCCAAGTCCCCCAGGATGAATTCATGAAGTACGCTACCCGCCACATGGGTATGAGTACGATGCACCTGGAGAAATACGCCCAGTCCATCGGCGGCATGGCGCCGCCGCAGGTCACGGGCTTCTCACCCAACGTTATCGAGGAGCGGCAGATGAACGTAGCCGCCCTGGACGTCTTCAGCCGCCTGATGATGGACCGCATCATCTTCATGGGCGTAGCCGTGACCGACTACGTAGCCAACGTAGTACAAGCCCAGCTGCTCTTCCTCGAATCGGTGGATCCGAAGCGTGACGTGCAGATGTTCATCAACAGCCCCGGCGGCAGCGTGATCGCCGGCATGGGTATGTACGACACCATGCAGTACGTAACCCCCGACGTGGCCACGATCTGTACCGGACTGGCGGCCTCGATGGGCTCCGTCCTGCTCGCCGCCGGCGAAAAGGGCAAGCGCTCCATCCTGCCCCACGCCCGCGTCATGATCCACCAGCCCAGCGGTGGCATGCAGGGTCAGTTCTCCGACATGGAGATCAACTACCGCCTGATCTCGAAGCTGCGTGAGGAGCTGTACACTATCTTGGCCAACCATACGGGCCGCTCCTTCGAGGAGATCGAGAAGGACAGCGACCGC
Organism: Lewinella sp. IMCC34183; assembly: GCF_003390915.1. Classification (GTDB taxonomy): domain Bacteria; phylum Bacteroidota; class Bacteroidia; order Chitinophagales; family Saprospiraceae; genus Neolewinella. The sequence goes on from NZ_QMEM01000004.1 coordinate 176,554, forward strand.
GACAACTGGATGACGGCGACCGAGGCCGTCAGCTACGGCCTGGTCGACGAAGTGCTGAACCGGGAAAAGGCCGAGGACAAGTAACCTCTCCCCTTTTCTCCCTACGACACACCGGGCGGGCCGTACAGACGTAACGTCTTCCGGCCCGCCCGCTTTTTACGCTATACCCACTTATACACACCCCCGACTTCATGATGCGAGGTAAAAAACAAGATTTCCGCTGTTCCTTCTGCGGCCGCGACAAGAGCGACGCCCTGGTGCTGGTCGCCGGGCTGGACGCCCACATCTGCGAGGTTTGCGTCGAACAGGCCCAGGAAATCGTCGCCGAGGAACTCTACGGCGGCCTCAACCCCGAAGCCCAGGACGCACCGCCGAAGGAAGCCAAGGCGGGCAAATTCGAGTTCAAGCTCCCCAAGAATATCATCCCCAGCCAGATCAAAGAGCATCTGGACAAATACGTTATCGGCCAGGACGAGGCCAAGAAGATCCTCTCCGTCGCCGTCTACAACCACTACAAACGCCTCTCCCACCCCTCCACCAGCGACGATGAGGTGCAGATCGAGAAGAGCAATATTCTCCTCGTCGGCCGCACCGGTACCGGCAAGACGCTGCTGGCAAAGACCATCGCCAAACTGCTGCAGGTCCCCTTCGCCATCGTCGACGCCACGGTATTTACCGAAGCCGGCTACGTAGGCGAGGACGTGGAAAGTATCCTCTCCCGCCTCCTGCAGGTCTGCGACTACAACGTGAGCGCCGCCGAGCACGGCATCGTGTACATCGACGAGATGGACAAGGTGGCCCGCAAGAGCGACAACCCCAGTATCACCCGCGACGTAAGCGGCGAGGGCGTACAGCAGGCCATGCTGAAGATGCTCGAGGGTACCGACGTAAACGTACCCCCCCAGGGTGGCCGCAAGCACCCCGAGCAAAAGCTCGTCAAGGTTAATACCCAGAATATCCTCTTCATCTGCGGCGGTGCTTTCGACGGTATCGAAAAGATCATCGCCCGCCGGACCAACACCAAGGTCATCGGCTACGGCAACGCCAACAAGAAGCAGATCCGGGAGGAGGACATGCTCCAGTACATCACACACCGCGACGTGAAGCGCTACGGGATGATCCCCGAGCTGATCGGCCGCCTGCCCATCATCTCCTTCCTGCGCCCCCTCGACCTCGACGCCATGAAGCGCATCCTCGTCGAGCCCCGCAACAGCCTGCTGCGGCAGTACCAGCACCTGTTCCGCCTGGAGGGCATCAACCTTACCTTCAGCGACGACGTGATCGAGTATATCGCCCAGACCGCCCTCGAATACGAGCTCGGCGCACGGGGCCTACGCTCCATCTGCGAAGCCATCATGACGGACGCCATGTTCGATCTACCCGGCCGCAAGGACGTGAAGCACTACACCATCGATACCGTCTACGCCAAGTCCAAGCTGGAAGGCGGCATGCTGGAGGTACTGAAGGCGGCGGCCTAGCCCGTTCCCCCCACCGGTTTTAAGCGGCACAATGAACGTGTCGGCCCCTTCCGCTGTCTCACATGCGGCGCGGGCACCGTTGCTCCGCCGCACCGTACACCCGACCCGCCCCCGCGGCGGCAAACCCCTTCCCTATGGCCATTGACGCACAAGACCTGCGAGTCGACTATCAGGCCGACGTACTCCTCGAAAAGGACGCTCCGGACGCCCCCTTCCCCCTGTTTGACCAGTGGTTCAAGGAGGCCAAGGACAGCGACGACCCCGAACCCAACGCCGTGGTGGTGGCGACCGTCAACGCCGACGGCCACCCCGCCGCCCGTACCGTCCTGCTGAAGGAAGTGACCGACCGCGGCTTCATCTTCTACACCAACTACGACAGCCGCAAGGGCCACGAGATCGACGCCCACCCCCACGTGGCCATGGTGTTCAACTGGCTCGAGCTACAGCGGTCCGTCCGGATCGAGGGCCGCGTCGAGAAGCTCGACGAAGCCGCCTCCACCGAGTACTTCCAGAGCCGGCCCAAGAAGAGCCAGATCGGAGCCTGGACGAGCCCGCAGAGCGACGAGATCCCCGACCGGGAGTTCCTCGATAACCGCAAGGAGGAAATCGAGCAGCGCTTCGCCGATACCGAGGCCCTGCCCAAACCCGCGCACTGGGGCGGCTACGTTGTCATCCCCCACCTCATTGAATTCTGGCAGGGGCGCAGCAGCCGCCTGCACGACCGCCTGGCGTACACGCGCACGGACGCCGACGGCACCGAATGGACGCGCGTCCGCCTCGCTCCCTAACTTTGCCGACTATGCAGACCGACGCCAACTGGCTACAGCTACAGACCGACATCACCCCCTACCACGCCCCGCTCCACGAGGCGGCCACTACCGTTGTGGACGAAAAGGTCAGTAACTATCCCATCTTCGTGGCCTACGCCGGCGAGGACCTGGAGAGCCTGCCCGGTATCTTCGTGCTGGAGGTTCCCACGCCCCGGGCCCTGGTCTGGACCATCAACGTGACCACCCTCGAGGAGCTCGTGGCCCGGCAAGTGATCGACCGGGAAAAGGTCGACCCCTTCCGTAAGGTCTATAAGGAGCACCCCGACGCCTTTTGTTTCCTCATCATCGACGAGGCCGGCGGACGGTTTGGATTCGTAAACCAAAAGATCGGGCAGCTCTAGCCCCGAACCCCGCACCCGCGGCCCCGCCCATGATTTCAGAAGCCACCATTGACCGCACCCTCGACCGCCTGGAAAACGACGGAGCGGAATACGAGGCCCAGATCCGCGACTTCGCGGAGAGCCAGCCGGAGCTGATGGAGTACCTGACCAACGAAGACGTCGAGGCCTTCACCGACGACGAGCGCGACCTGCTGCTCTTCGCGGCCCTCGTCATCTTTCAGGCGGTCGACGACGAGCGATCCGGCCTGAGCGAAGTCAGCGGCGAGGCCATTTCCCAGGCCGAGGAGCGCAACTACGAGATCTTCGCCGCCAGCAAGGCCCCCACCCTGCGCGACTGGCTGACCCCCTTCTTCGAAGCCAGCGACGAGGAAGAGCTGCTGGCCTTCGTGGAGGACCTCACCCTGTCGGAAGACGAAGAAAACGCTATCTCCGCCGAGGCCCGTGAGCCCTTCTTCGTGACCCTGAAGACGGTGATCGACGTACTTACCTGAAGGCGAGCTCCCGCTGCCGGGCCTCCCGCGCCCCGTCGATCGTGAGCAAGTATAACAACCCCACCACGCCCAGGCCCGAAACGGCATAGATGGAGACGGCGTAGCCGAAGTATTCCGCCAACTGGAAGCCCAGGAGGGGCGTGAGGATAAACGCGAGGGAAAAACTGGCCGAGAGCAACCCCAGGTACTCGCCCCGCCGGGCCGGCGGCGCGTGCTTGGCGACGTAGGTACTCGTAAAGGGCATGAAGAGGATCTCCCCGAAAGTGATCAGGAGTATCCAGACAATTAGCAGCGCGTAGCCCGTGAGTACGGCCAGCGGCAGAATGAAGTAGCCCGCCAGGATCAGCACCGTACCGCCCAGCATGACGTAGAGCGGGCGGTAGCGTCGGTCGGCCACGTATACCATGGGCATTTCCACGGCCACGATGGTCACGCCGCTGATGGTGAGCAGCAGGCCGAACTGCCCCTCGGTGTAGCCCTGCTGGGTGAGGTAGACCGGCACCGTACTGAAGATCTGGAAAAAGCAGGTGATGACGCAGGCGTTGGCCAGGACCATGCGGATCAACCAGGGTTGCCGCATCCCGGACCGTGTTTCGGCAAGCGGAGCACCTTCCGGCGGGGTCGCAGGTGCGGTGGATGCCAGGGGCCGCGCCGTCTCGTCGGCCGGAAGCGCCACCAGGAACAGCGCGGCCGCCAGCCAGAAAGTGAGCCCGTCAGCCCAGAACAGGCTTTCGTAGCCGTATACGGCGATAAGCAGGCCACCCAGGGCGGGGCCGATCGAGAAGCCAAGGTTGGCGGCCAGGCGTTGCAAGCCGTAGCACTGGGTGAGGGAATCGGGCGGGGCGTACACCGCGATCGCCGCCCGGTTGGCGGGGCGGAAGGCATCGGCCGTCAGGGAGGTGAGGAAAACCAGAATACACAGCGGCCAGAAGGAAGTAACCTGCCCGATGAGGATGTGCAAGCCCCCGGCAATGATCAGGCTGAAGACCATGATGTGCCAGGAACCGTAGCGGTCGTTGAGCAGGCCCCCGACGTAGTTGCCGACGATGCCGCCGGCGCCGAAGGCCCCCATGACCCAGCCGGCGTCGGTGGCCGAGTAGCCCATGGCGTTGACCAGGTAGACCGACAGGAAGGCGATCACCATGGCACCGCTGCGATTGATCACCATCACCAGGGACAACAGCCATACTTTCCGGGGCAAACCGGAGAAGGACCGGACGTATAACCGGCGGACGCGGGGCAGCAGAGGGATCATGACGCGGGGCTAAGGAGGGAGATAACGACCCGTTCCGTGCACAAGTTCCCGTAATGAATTTTAAGTTTGTCCCTACAAATCGCCCGAACCGCCATGGCCGGCAGGAAAGAAAAGTTCGTCATCGGGAGCATCCGCAGGTTGCTCAACGGTACGGCACGCATGTCGCGCCGCCAGGCCGGTGCATTGGGATACTACCTGCTGAGCAAGCCGCGGCGGGCGGCCGACGAGCCCCTGAGCACCGCCTTTATGGAGCAGGCACAACGCTACACCATCGATGCGGCGGGTACCAAGGTGCAGTGCTTTCACTGGCCGGGCAAGGGGCCGAGCGTGCTGCTCCTGCACGGTTGGGAAAGCCATACGGGACGGTGGTTCGCCTTCTTCGAGCCACTGCGGGCGGCGGGCTATTCCATCTACGCCTTCGACGCGCCCGCCCACGGGAAGAGCGGCGGCAGCCGGTTCAGCGCCCTCATCTACGCCGAGGCCCTGGCCGACTACCTGGGCTACCATGAGTTTGCGCCCGACTACTGGATCGCCCACTCGGCGGGCGGGATGGCCGCGATCCTTTACCTGACCGAGATGGAGGCCCGCTACGTACCCAGCCAGCTGGTGAGTATGGCCGTGCCGGGTGAGCTGGAGCACTTCATCGACAAGTTCTGCGATTTTCTGGGCGTCCACGAAAAGGTGAAAAAGGGGATCGACGATCAGTTCCGGCGGAAACTGGACGTAAGCTATTCCGATATCTCCTTTGTCAACTACGCCCGCAACCTGCAGGTGCCGGGACTGATCATTCACGACGAATGCGACGACCTGGCCCCCATCGCCAGCGCCTACCTGATGCACGAGAACTGGGCGGGGTCGACCCTCATCACCACCCGCGACTGCGGCCACAGCCTCACCGGGGAACTCGTACCCGCCCTCGTACTCGAGTACCTGCGCCACTGCCACGTAACTCCGTAAGGGGGGAAAGCCGCCGCGGGTAAAACCATGCGCCGCCCGCCGCCGTTGGATACGATAGCTACCAACCTATCGCAACATGGCCACCCCTACCGTCGGCATCGACGATTTCTCCGTATACCTTCCCCAGCTTTACCTGCCCATCGAGGAACTGGCCGAGCACCGGAAGCTTCCGTACGAAAAGCTTAAGCACGGTCTCGGCCTGCAGGAGATGGCCCTGGCCGACGCCCGGGAAGACACCGCCACCATGGCCGCCAACGCCGTGCTGGACCTGATGCACAAGAACGACCTGGAGCCCTGCGACCTCGGCCGGCTCTACCTGGGCACCGAAAGCGCCCTCGACGGAGCCAAGCCCACGGCGACCTACGTACTCGACATGCTGACCGACCACTTCGCCGATGCCTACGGGCCGAACTGTTTTCTTCACTGCGACGTGGTGGACCTGACCTTCGCATGCATCGGGGGCGTGGACGCTCTCCAGAACACCCTGGAGTGGGCCGCCGCCAAGGAAGGCCGCGTAGGTATCGTGGTGAGCAGCGACAGCGCCAAGTACGAGATGGCGACCACCGGCGAGTATACCCAGGGAGCCGGCGCGGTAGCCATGCTGGTGCGGCAGGACCCGAAACTACTGGCGATCGATCCGGATTTCGGCGTGGCCACCCGCCCCGCCCACGACTTTTTCAAACCGAAGCGCAAGGTGAGCAAGCGGGAGATCATCCGTGAGGTCATCAACCTACTGCCCGACCTGTCGGCGGAGGATTTCCGGCTCGCCGAGCTCGAGGAAAAGCTGACCCAGGGCCTCACCGTCGACGGTATTCTGGACTGCAACGAGCGGTTCCTGACCATACACAAGGACACCCCGGTCTTCGACGGACCGTACAGTAACGAGGCCTACCAGGCCCGCATCCGCGAAGCCCTGCTGGACTACCGCCGCCGCCACGGGCGCAAGGCCGGCACCCTCGTCAAGGACTACGCCGCCCTGGCCTTCCACCTCCCCTACGCCTACCAGGCGCGGCGGATGTTTTCCGAGATCTACATGGAAGAACTGAAGGCCACCGGGCAGTGGGTGGACTTTACCGAGCGCAATCAGCTGGACGTGCCCTGCGCCGACGACTACAACGACCGCGAGAAGTACCTGACCAAGTGCAGCGAATTCCTGCGGGCCGTCACCAAGACTGACGATTACAAAGACTTCGTGGAGACCCACCTGGCCCCGGGCGACTGGGCCAGCTCGCGGGTCGGCAACCTGTATTCCGGCAGTGTCTTCCTCAGCATGATGGCTATTCTCGAGGCCGGTCTGCGGGGGGATGATCAGTTGGAGGGCCGGGAGATCCTCGTATTTGCCTACGGCAGCGGGTCCAAGGCCAAGGTCTTCGGCGCCACCGTACAGCAGGACTGGAAAGAGAAGGCCGGGGAATTCGATCTGCAGTTGCGCCTCGACAACCGCCAGCGGATCGACTACGCTACCTACGAGCAACTGCACCGCTGCAACCTGCCCGAAAACGTCACGGAACACGGCGAAGGAACGTTCTTCCTGGCCGACGTCCACGATAGCCGCGACGAGACCGAGGGCGTGCGCCACTACGGCTACGCCGCCAGTATCCTGGCATAAAAAAAGCCGGGCTGCCCCGGCTTCGAATAAATTGCAAAAAATAAAATTCCTGAGTCGGAGGCTACAAAAGCCTTCATCAAACGAGAGGCGAGCGCCTACGTATCGCAAATATATGTTCCACGGGGGAGATAGAAAACAGATCGCTTACAAAATTGCGTACTAAATGCTTTTTGTAAGTGTATAAGTGACACAAACCCGGGGATCGCATACCCGTTACGCGGGGACAAAAACCGTTATTCCGGGGACGGCAGCAGCCGTAAACTATCCCTAAACAGACTGTCGCGAAGCAGGCTGTCCTGTTGCAGACTATCGCGAAAGAGGCTGTCGCGCAGTAACGTATCAAAGCGTATTTCGAAGGGAAACAGCGGCCGCAGGGGAAGGGGTCCGGATAGTTCCTGCTGGGGCGGCTCCCCCGGCCGGCCCGGCCGCGGCGGCCGACCGGCGATGCGGCGCATCCGGCGGGCCCGCTCGAGCAGCAGGGAATCCGCGCGGATCACCGCGGCTTCGAGAACATCCCGTTCACAGTTCCGGAGCATGCCTGCCTGTATGGCCGCTACCTGAGCAGCGGCGCGCTCCTCGATGATCTGGGCCGGATCGATCTTTTCCGGCCCGCAAGCGGTCAGCCACAACACCCCGAGAAGCACCGCCCACCTCATTGGCGGGAGATTTGGGGAATGCGCGACCGCAGCCGGGCCTCCTCTTCCAGGCGCCGCTGCACGATGCTGTCGGTAGCAATGGCGACGCGGTCCTCGAACGTGGCCGAGCATAAACTGTCCAGGATCGGACGCAGAGAGTCGATGCGGGCCAGGGCGATCGCGTGGTAGGCGTCGCGTTGCTCGGGGGTCAGCTGAATACGCAGCGGGTCCTCATCGCCGCAGGCAAAGACCAGCAGGAACAGGGAAAGCAGGAGCGGACGGGGTGACTTCACCGGACAAACTTACGGAGGCTTTACCGTTCCCCGCCCGGGGCAGCCTACCTTCGCAACCAAATCAAGCTCCCCCAGCATGGATCCCCTACGCATTGGTATAACGGTCGGCGACGTGAACGGCATCGGGCCCGAAGTGATCGTAAAGGCCCTGCGGCGGCAAGGTATCCCCGACCTGTTCACCCCGATCATTTACGGTGCCGAGGACGTACTGACCCCTTATTTCCCCGAAGACGGCAGCTTTCAGGTCAACGAGATTGCGACCCCCACGGAGGCGGAGGAGGGTGCGGTGAGCCTGATCACCTGCTGGGATGCGCCGGTAGAGCTGACCCCCGGGCAGGCCACCGCCGCAGGCGGCCGCGCCGCGGCCCGGGCCCTGGAGCGGGCCGTCAGCGACCTGAAGGACGGCACGCTGGAGGCGCTGGTGACGGCCCCCATCAACAAGTCGGTGATGCCGCAGGACGACTTCCCCTACCCCGGCCATACGGAGATGCTTACTACCCGCCTAGAGGCCGGGGAAAGTTTGATGTTTCTCGTTACCGACGACCTGCGGGTCGGCGTGGTCACCAATCATATCCCGGTCTCCGAGGTGGCCGGCCAGGTCACCCAGGCCAAGATTCTCGAGAAGCTGAAGATCATGGACGCCAGCCTGCGGGCCGACTTCGGCATCGTGAAGCCCCTCATCGGTGTACTGGCCCTCAATCCCCACGCGGGCGACGAAGGCCGCATCGGCACCGAAGACGAGAAGGTCGTGCGGCCCGCCGTGGAGCAGGCCAAGGAGGAGGGCATCATGGCCCTGGGCCCCTACCCCGCCGACGGCTTTTTCGGCAGCGGCAACTTCCGGAAATTCGACGCCGTGCTGGCGATGTACCACGATCAGGGACTCATCCCGTTCAAGGCACTCAGCTTCGGAAAGGGGGTCAACTTCACCGCCGGCCTGCCCGCCATCCGCACGTCTCCTGACCACGGTACTGCCTACGACCGCGTCGGGCAGGACAGTGCCAGCCCCGATTCCTTCCTGGCCGCCCTCTTCCTCGCCCGGGAAACCCACCAGAACCGCGCGCGCTACCTGGAGGATACCGCCAACCCCCTGGAAAGCCGGATGCACCTGGTGTACAAGCGCAAGGGCCGTTCGGAGAAATCGGAGGGTAAATCCGGCGGCCGATCCGGCGCGAAAGGACGGCGCGGCGGCAAGCGGTAAAGATTCCCCGGCCAGGTCCAACAATCCCGGCGGACCGGGCTTTACTACGGGAACTTACTCCCCTACATGCGCCGCTACCGTCTACCGGTCCTCGTTTTCTTTGCACTCTACGCCGCCCTGGCCGTTTACGGCTGCTTCCGCCTGAACTTCTCCTTCGACTTTCAGCAGTTCTTCCCGCAGGGCGACGAGGATTTGGAGTTCTTTCTGGACTTCATCGAGGAGTTCGAGGGCGACGACAACTTCCTGCTGGTGGCGCTGGAGCGGGAGCCATCGGTCTTCGACAGCAGCTTCCTGGCGCAGGTACAGGACTTTTCCATCGCCGTCCGTGACGTGCCCGGCGTGGAGGCCGCCCAGTCGCTGACTTCCTTCGGCTACCCGATCAAGACGCCCTTTGCGATCACGACGATCCCCGCCATTCACCTGGACGAGCCCGGGCGGTACGCCGCGGACAGCGCCCGGATCATGCAGGACGAGCGCTTCGTGGGCAATCTCATCAACCGCCGCGGCACCGCCCTCGTCACGGTCCTCAAGACCCCCAGCCTGATCACCCTCGATCAGAGCCGCGCCCTCGTTGCCGGACTCGACAGCCTGGTGGCTACCTACGACTTTCCCGCCTACCACTACCTCGGGCCCGCTTACTTTCAGAAGGAGCTGGTGGACGTGCAGATCCGGGAAGTCGCCGTCTCGGCCATCGTATCCGGCCTGCTGGTCACGCTGGTGATGTTCTTCCTGTTCCGCCGCCCCCTCGGCATCGCGGTGGCCCTGGTCAGTATCGCGTTGGGCCTGCTGCTCTTTATGGGCACCCTGGGCGTCCTGGGGCGCGAACTGAACACGATCGCCGCCCTGTATCCGGTACTGATGATCATCGTGGGCACCTCCGACGTGATCCACATCATGTCGAAATACATCGACGAACTGCGCAAGGGGCACCCCAAGGAGGAAGCCATCCGTATTTCGATCAAGGAGATCGGCCTGGCTACCCTGCTGACCTCCCTCACCACGGCCGTGGGCTTCGCTACCCTGCTGACCAGCCGGGTGAATCCCATCCGCGACTTCGGCATCAACGCCGCCATCGGGGTGATGATCGCCTACCTGACGGTGATCCTGTTCACGACCTCGCTGCTGAGCTACCTGTCGGTCGACCAGATCGTCAAGATCGGCCGCCAGCAGGCGTTCTGGGATCGCCTCCTCGAGCGGACCTACCAGTTTACCCAGCGGCGGTCACGGGCGATCCTCGTCGGGGCGCTGGCCACCGTCGCGCTCTGCGCGTACGGCATCTCGCAAATCACCACGAACTACCGCATCGAGTCGACGCTGCCCAACAACCGGAAGGTGACGGAAGACTTCCGCTTCTTCGAGCGGGAGCTGAGCGGGTTTCGCCCCTTCGAGCTGGCGGTAACGACGCGCGACAGCAGCCGCGTCACCGACTTCGACGTACTCACCGAGATCGGCAAGATCGAGGATCACGTCAGGCAATTCCCCTTCGTACAGAGCACCGCCAGCATCACGGCGGTCTACCGCAGCATCAACCAGGCATTCAATAACAACCGGGCCGACGCCTACGTCCTGCCCGCCACCGAGGCCCGCTACCGGCAGTACCGCACGCTGGCCGAGCGGGTACCCGACGTGAACCTCAACCTGCTGGTGAGCCGCGACCGGCAGAAGGCCCGCATCACCAGCCGCCTCGACGACATCGGGGCCGACAGCATCAAGGTCTTCCTGGACAATACCAACGCCTGGATCAACGCCAACGTGGACACTTCCCTGGTCGAGGTGCGCTCCACCGGTACGGGACTGATTATCGACAAAAACGCCGAGTACATCCGCCGCAACCTGCTCCAGGGCCTGGGCCTGGCCATTCTGATCGTCTGTATTCTCATGGCGCTCCTCTTCCGCAGCTGGCGGATGCTTGTGATCAGCCTCATTCCCAACCTCCTGCCGCTCCTCATCGCCGGCGCCATGCTGGGCTACCTCGGGATCGAACTGGAGGCCGGCGTGAGCATCGTCTTTGCCATCATTTTCGGCATCGCCGTCGACGATACCATCCACTTCCTGTCCAAGTACAAGCTCGCGCGCCGCCGCGGCCTGGGCGTCACCGAAGCCATCCACCTGACCTTTCGGGAGACGGGCAAGGCCATTGTCCTGACCTCTGTAGTGCTTTTCTTCGGCTTCCTGGTCATGCTCTTCAGTATCAGCCCGCCGAGCGTGACCATCGGTCTGCTGATCAGCCTTACGCTGGCGAGTGCCCTCGTCAGCGACCTGCTGCTGATCCCCTTGCTCCTGCGCTGGCTGGAGCGGTAGGCGGCGTTATTTCTTCTCCGCCACCATGATGTACTGGTAGTCCAGTTCGGTATTATTGGTAGAGACGATCTCGAAGCCCGCGCGTTCCAGCATGGCCGCCAGGTCGGAAAGGCCAATGCGTTCCGAGGGGTCGGGGCCGAGGGCGGTGTCCTGTTTTTTCCAGTCTACGATGACCACGCGACCACCGGGGCGCAGGGCGGGGATAAGTTTGTGCAGGTAGGCCTCGGGCTCATCGATGAGGTACAGCGTATTGACGAACAGGACGATATCCACCTCCCGGTATTCCAGCATCGGGTCGTCGGGTTTGGCGAGCCGGGGCTGCAGTCGGGGCTGTAGGGAAGCCGGCAGCTCCGTCCGGCGCACGGTATCCAGGTAAGCGATCCAGCGGGGGTCGATCTCCACGGCAATGACGCGGTCCGCTAGGGGGGCCAGGCGGCGGGCGAAGAACCCCTCTCCGGCACCGATATCGGCGATGACCTTCTCTTCGATGTCCCCGAGTACGTCGATCACCACGCCGGGCTTCTGCCAGACGTGCCGCTCGCGGTCCTGTTCCGCCGATCCCGGCCGGACGTACACGTCCTCCGAGGGGGGCCTGGGGCCATCAGATTGCTCGCATGCCGTAATCAGCAAGGCAACAAACAGGAAAAAGGAAACGCGCATGCAATCGATTCTGGCCGCGGGCAAGATACGTTCCGCCCCCCGAACGGCAGGTCACAGGCGCGCCGTGCACAGGTCGCGCATCAGCCCGTAAATGAGGGTGTTGACCTGGCTGCCGCGCAGGGTGTGGTTGTTGACGGCGATGCTGAAGGCCAGCCGCCGGCCATCGGCCCGGTCTACGTAGCCGGCGTAGCACCGCACCGCGTTTATCGTGCCGCTTTTGCCCCGGACCCGTGCTTCGGCTGCCGTGCCGCGCAGGACGTTGCGCATGCTTCCGCTGCGGCCGGCCAGCGGGATACTCTCGATCCACCGCTCGTCGTCCGCCCGCGCTACCAGGAAGGCCGTCAGCATCTCCGGTGGAAAGAAATTACGGGCGTCAAGTCCGCTACCGTCCCGCAGTTGCACCCCGTCGGTGGCGATGCCGTGGCGTTCCAGCCAGTCCTCGATGACCTCCGTTTCGCTCGTCTCCGCCGCGGACCGCCCCGCCCGCTTATTGATCTCCCGCAGCAGGGCCTCGGCGTAAAGGTTGACGCTGCGCATATTCGTCCGGTCCACGATCTCGCTCAGGTAGGGCGAGTAGCGCTCGTCGAGTACCTGCCCGTCGGCGGGGGCTGCGTCGACGGTCCGGTCGGTGCCCGGTACGCCGCTGATCGTCACGCCGGCGGCCCGCAACCGGGTATCCAGCAGCCGGGCCGCTAACAGGGCCGGATCGGGGATCGAGCCACGAATACTGAAGCTGCCCGTCCCCGCCGGGATACTCCCGCGCACGTATTGCTCGTAATTGAAGGGCGCCCCAAATATATACGCCTGGTCGCCGCTACCCCGTGGTCCGCTCACCAGTTCGTTACGGAAAACGATTCCGGGGATCTCCGGATCGGTCCGGAGGATCGGCGGGGTATCCCCCTCCCGCGTGCGCTGGGCGAACGTGAGGGTGTAGCTGTTCTCGTTCAGGTTGAGGCCGTAGGCGCCGGCACCGTAGTAGTTGCCGAGGTCCGACCACGACCATCCGCGGCCGGTACCGTCCGTGCCGTAGTAGCTGCCGTCGCCGATCACCGCGCCGGCGATCCGGGTGATACCGCGCGCCCGGACGGCCGCGGCCCACGCCGCCACCACGTCCTCCAGCTCCTCGGCCCCGTCCATGGACGAACTGCCGAGGGTCGGATCTCCACCACCTACAATGTAGAGGTTACCGCGCAGGGTACCGTCCTCCACCGCCCCCCCGGCGACCAGCCGGGTACGGAAGCGATGATCCGGCCCCAGCACGTCCATGGCCACGCCGGTCGTGATCAGCTTCTGTGTCGACGCGGGGATCAGGGCGTGCCCGGCCCGGTGCCCGGCCAGTTGCCGCCCGTCGCTTACGTCGCGTACATCCACTCCCACCTGGGCGTTGCGCAGCACCTGCTTACCCGCAAAATCGGCCACGACCTGCTGCAGCGCGCGCTGGCCGGCGACCGGCAGGGAAAACAAGAGCAAAAGGGAGAAGAGTCGTAGGCACATAGCTGCAACAGGTTATGGGGCGGGCCCGCGGGTGCCGGGGCTTACCGCAGGAGCAATATTCGTTCGGTCAGGCCTCCGAAGGCGCTGGTTACCCGCAAATAATACACGCCGTCGGGAAAGGCACCCAGCGACAGCTGCTGCCGCCCGCCCCGCAGTTCCGACCAGTCGGCCACTTGCCGCCCCGCGGCGGTGAAGAGGGTAGCATGAAGGGCGGCAGCACCCCGATCGGCGGTCCATTCCAGGGTCAGAAGGTCCTGGGTGGGATTGGGGTAGATAGCCAGGCGGTTGCCGGCCTCGAGTACGTAGGTAGCGTTCACCGTATCACGGCCGATGTCGCGGGCGGGGCCGGGAAAGGTACCGCAGGAGTTACTGGCGACCACCCGCCAGTGGAAGGAGTCGGGCAGGTCGGCGCGCGGCAGGGTCACTTGGCGGCCGGTGGTGGTAATAGTCATCAGCGTATCTGCAAAGTCCCCGGTGGACGCGAGTTGCAGGGCGTACGCGTCGGCAACGCTGGAATACTGCCAGCGAAAATCAATGACATCCTCCGCCACGCGGGCGGGCAGCGGTACGACGGGCGTGGGCAGCGGCAGGACGGTGAGCGTGGTCACGGCCCGCCGTTCGGTGCCGTCATTGGCGAGCGCGACCAGCGAAAGTTCGTGCCGGCCCGTTCCCGCGAGGGTCCAGGCACTGAAGGAGACGTCCAGCATTCGGCTGTCGGCATCGAAGGTGAACGAATAATTATCGAGGGGCAGGTCGTCGGCCTCGACCCGGAGGGATACCGCGTCGGTGTAGTCGGCTCCCAGCCGCAGGCGGGCGCTGCCGCCGGCGTTGGCACAGGCCAGGATGGGACCGCTGATCAGTTCCACGGTGAGGTCACGATTATCCGTCCGGTCCGCGCAGATGCGCAGCCGGAAATCGGTAATGGCCCCACCGTCCGCGGCAGCCTCGTCGGTCACGCGCAGCTGCCAGGTACCCCGGGTAGAGGATTCCGCGAACGCGCTCAGGTCACCGACAGGCTGTACCCGGCGATAGTTTTCGGCATTGCCGTCGAAACACCCCTCGCTGAAGTTCGCTGCCGACAGCTCGGCATCCCCGGCGAACACCACGTATAGGTCGGTCGCGGCACAGGCACCCCCACCGGGGGGATCGATGAGCGTAATGACGGTACCCGCGGGATTGACCAGCTCGACCCGCAGGTCGCCGATAAAGGTGTGCTCGATACCAACAATAACTTCCAGGAAGGCGGGGTCGACGTCCTCGGTCAGGATCACCTCCGCGACCGATTCCCCCGGCTCGACCTCGTTGATCGGCACCGGCAGGCTACCCGAACGCCGCAGGAGGCACGTCCGGTCGGCGGTCGTGAAGGTGCGGGGGGCCGACCAGTCGCCGGAGCCGCAGGCATTACGCGCGCGGACGCGCCAGTAGTAGGTGGTATTGCCCGCCAGGGGGTAGTCGGGGACGTACTCCGTGCCGGGCTGCCCCCGCACGTCCACTACCGGGGCGGCAAAGTCAGGGGCCAGGGCAAACTGCAGGTCGTAATCGGTAGCCCCCTCCAGCGGTGCCCAGCCTAGCTGCAGGAAGGGATCGATGCCCCCGCTGTTGTTTTCCGGCTGCAGCAGGGTGACCGCGGCCGGCACTCCGGCAACAAGCGTGAGGTGGAGCTCCAGTACGTCGCTCAGGTTCCCGCCGGCAGCGGCCAAGCGTACGGTGTAGGTCCCGGCCGCGGCGGACCCGGGGGCCACTTCGACGGTAAAGCTGCTGCCCCCGTCGGCGCGGGCGGGCGCCCGGACGGTAAGACCCGCGTCGTCCACGACGGAGATACGGGTGGAGAGCGGGAAGTCTTCCCCGAGGCGCAAGCGGAATTCGGTGGTGGTGCTGCTGCAGGTAACCCCGCAACCGGATTCGGATACGAGGCGGCCGGCAAGCGCAGCGGCGGCAAGCCCGTCCTGTACCCGCAGCCCGGTCTGGCAGGGATCAAGCCAGTCGCTCAGGCGGCTGTCCGGGGTACCGCCGCCGGTCCAGCTGCGGGCCAGCCAGCCGAAGATGTCCTCGGCTTCGTTGCCGCAGCGGGCGCGGCCGCCGAAGAGTTGCCCGCGGACGCGGGCCGCCGCGTCGAACAGCGGCGCGCCGGAGGAGCCCGTCTCGGTCGACCCGATCGTCCAGGAGGGGACACGCAGGAAGCCCCCGGTCGCGGTTGGTTCCCCGGCCACGTCGGAGATCGTGACCGGCTGATCGGAGAAGGAGATGCGCTTTTCGTCGAGGTTGGGATGATGGACGATGGCCACGCTACCGACGGGCAGCTCGGCTTCGGCCGACCAGCCGGCGAAGTAGGCGTTGGCGCGCGGGTTCACCGGCTCGTCCAGCTCCAGCAACGTCATGTCCGTAGCCGAGGAGGCCGCGAGCACGCGGGCGCCCGTGTTGAAAACATCCAGCCTGCCGTTTCCCGGCCGGCCGCTGGCGTCGCTGCCCGGCGTCCGGCAGCGGTCGTTCTCGTAGTTCCAGTAGGCCACGAGGCTGGCGGCGTCGTCCGCATCGACGCCGCAGTGGTTGGCGGTGAGAAAGAGGGGACGACCGTCCTGATTGGTATTGTTGACCAGGAAGCCGGTACAGCGGTCCACGCCACCTACGGTGTAGGCCGCTACGCTGCGGATCACCTGGCGGTAGGGATCGACCTCCGGGTAGCCGTCGGCGCCGCCGCAGGCCACGTCGAGGTGACAGGGTGCGCTGAGCAGGTCGAGCACTCCTTCGAAGTCGTGATTGACAGAGGAAACCGCCAGGTCGAGCTTGTCCCGCAGCCCCCGGGGCACCTCCACTTCGACCACCAGCTCGTCGCCGGCCAGCACCGGAGACCAGAACTCGGCGTGGTCCGCGTTGTCGTCGGCGGTGAAGGGGCCGTAGCGGGCCTCCGGCGTGGAGAGGTACAGCGCCGCGCCCGCGGGCAGGTGGAAGCGGCGGAATCCCAGGTTGAGGGAGCGGGCCCCCGGGCTGTGAATTCGCAGGTGCCACCGGTCGAGGGTGCCACTGGCGGACCAGGCACCCGCGGTGGCGGGCCGCAGGTCGACGGGTAGGGTCACCGCGAAGGTCTCGGGGCGGCCGGGGCGGCGGTTGATCCGTTCCCGGGCCAGGAGGCTGTCGTTGTTTTGTCGCGGCAGTTCCAGCACGGGGACCTGCGCCAGGGCCGACCGCGAAAGCGAGTGCTGGGCAATAACGCAGGGCAGGGTGAACAGCAACAGGGTAGCGGCGAGGAAAACGCGACGAAACATGCGGAAGGCTTGTAGCCGAAAGGTAAGGCGCATTTGCGGCGGCAATAAATTCAACCCTGCGTTTGTTGGTTAACCGGCAAAGCCTTACCTTTGCCCGACTTTTGCAGAACTTCCGGCCCGGTAACGAGCGCCTACAAATAAATAAAGCATGAAAAGGACTTTCCAACCCTCCAAGCGTAAGCGTGTCAACAAGCACGGATTCCGCTCGCGCATGTCTACCAAGAACGGCCGCAAGTGCCTCGCCCGTCGCCGCGCCAAAGGTCGCTACAAGCTGACCGTCAGCGACGACACCTACAAGAAATAACTGATACCACCGGAGTGACTCCCGGAAGGTTGCAAAATTCAGAGCCCCCCTTGCTTCGCGCATCGGGGGCTTTTTCGCGTTGCCTATCTTCACGGCATGCGAGTATTGATTCAACGCGTAAGCGAAGCCCGGGTACGGGTTGGTGACCGCGTGACCGGCGAGATCGGTCACGGACTGCTCCTCTTCGTCGGTATCGAGGAAGAAGACGGCAAGGAAGACATCGAATGGCTCTCCGGCAAGATCAGCCGGCTGCGCATCTTCAACGACGACGAGGGCAAGATGAACCACAGCGTGACCGACGTCGACGGGGGTATCCTCTGCGTGTCGCAGTTCACCCTCTTCGCCAGCACCCAGAAGGGCAACCGGCCGGGCTTCACGCGTAGTGCCCCGCCCCGGGTGGCCGACCCGATCTACGAACGCTTCGTGGCCTACCTGGGCGCGGTGTCCGGACGAACGGTCGAGACGGGCGAGTTCGGCGCGGACATGCAGGTATCCCTGGTGAACGACGGACCGGTCACAATCTGGATGGACTCCAAGGATCGGGAGTAGGGATTAATGGAGTGAAGGATTGAGGGGGTAAGGGGCTGATGGATGCGTTCAGGGAAGTCTATTGCTTCCCGTCAAACCTACCTTTCAGGCCGTCCACTTTACTGAGAAACAGCCCTTGTGGCGGTGCCTGCCCCACGGAAATGCGCTGGCCGGTTTCCAGCGCGATCTCCAGCTCGTCGGGGGGAAGTTCGCCCTTGCCCACGCGCAGGAGCTGGTAGACCAGGATCCGGATCATGCCCCGCAGGAAGCGATCCGCCACGAACCGGAAGCGGTATCGCCCCTCCCCTTCCGTATGGAGGGTGGCCTCGCGCAGGTCGCAGGTAGTGGTGTTGTGGCGGTCGGGGGTGAGGCAGAAGGCGCGAAAATCGTGCTGCCCGGTCAGGGAGCGGAGGGACATCTCCACCGCCCACGTATCGAAGTCGGGCAGATCGATGAAACTGCTGAAGGGGGCGAGGAAGGGATCTGCCGCAGTGTGCAGGTGGTAATCGTAGGTGCGGGCCGTGGCGTCGTAGCGGACATGGGCGCCGGAATCCACCTCCCAAACGCGGTAGAGAACGATGTCGTCGGGCAGTACCTTGTTCATTATGAAGAGCCAGTCGTCGCGCAGCGCCTCTTCGGTATCGAAGTGGAGGTAGTAGTCGGAGGCGTGGACCCCGGCGTCCGTCCGGCCGCAACCGACCACGCGGACCGGAGCCTGCTCCGCTTCCGGTTGACGGGCATTGCCCCGCACCCGCGTCAGCGCCGCCTCGATAGTGGCCTGTACCGTACGTACCTTACCCGACTGTCGCTGCCAGCCCCGGTAAGCCGTACCGCGGTAGGCGAGTTGAACAAAGTATCTTCGGGACATGCTGTAAGGTAATGCCCAGCTTACGCCCACCAAAAACAGACCATGCACGTAGCCATCATCGGTAACGGAATTGCCGGCATCACCTGCGCCCGCTGGCTTCGGAAGCTCGACGACGGGGTCCGCATTACCGTGATCTCGGACGAGTCCAACTTCTTCTTTTCCCGTACCGCCCTTATGTACGTGTACATGGGTCACCAGCGGTGGGAGGACCTGCAGCCCTACGAGCCCTTCTTTTGGCGAAAGAACCGCATCGACCTCCGGCGGGGGTACGTGGAATCGATCGATCCCGCGGCCGCTACCCTCGCCTTCACCGGCGGCGAGTCGCTGCACTACGATAAGCTGGTGCTGGCCACCGGCAGTCGCTGGAACACCTTCGGGTGGCCGGGGCAGGACCTACGCCGCGTCGGGGGGCTGGTAAGTATTCAGGACCTGGAGGGACTCGAGGAAGTCACTCCCGAGATCAAGCGCGCCGTGGTAGTGGGCGGCGGCCTCATCGGTATCGAACTGGCCGAGATGCTGCATAGCCGCCACATCCCCGTGACCCTGCTGGTCCGCGAGGGTAGCTACTGGAGCAATACCCTGCCGCGGGAAGAGAGCGAGATGGTGAGCCGTCACATCGTGCGGCACGGCATCGGCCTGCGGCACGACACCGAACTGGCCGAGATCCACGGCGACGACACGCGGTCGGCCACGGCGATCACGACAACGGCCGGCGAAAAGATCGCCTGCCAGTACGTAGGCCTGACGGCGGGTGTACGTCCGAGCGTGGACTTCCTGCGGGATACCCCCGGCCTGGAAATCGGCAAGGGAATCCTGGTAGACGAATACCTGCGCACCTCGGCCCCGAACGTCTTTGCCATCGGCGATTGCGCCGAGGTCCGCAATCCCCGCCCGGGCCGCAAGGCCATCGAGGCCGTCTGGTACACCGGCCGCATGATGGGCGAAACGGCCGCCTACACGATCCTGGGCCGCCCGGTAGCCTACGACCCCGGCATCTGGTTCAACTCCGCCAAGTTCATCGACATCGAGTACCAGGTGTACGGTGAGGTGCCCGCCCACGGGCGCGAGGGCCTGGCCACGCTGTACTGGGAGCACCCGGACGGCGAAAAGTCGGTCCGCATCAACTACGAGGAGAACGGTGGGGCGGTCCGGGGCTTCAACCTGATGGGCGTGCGCTACCGGCAGGAGGTCTGCGAGAAGTGGATCCGGGGGGAAGCACACATCGAGTCTGTCCTGCAGACCCTAGGTCTGGCCAACTTCGACCCCGAGTTCTACGCCCAGTACGAGGCGGACATCGTGTCCCTGTACAACCGGCAGACCGGTAGCAACCTGCAGCTGAAACAGAAACGCGGCCTCGACGCTGTACTGCGCTTTTTGAATTTCAAAACCCGCGCCCCGCGCGCCATCTCGACCCCCGATGTCCGATAAACGCACCCACAAGACCGTCCTGCAGTACGTCGGCCTGGGACTGTTCGCGATCAGCCTGGTGATCTTCACCGCGATGCTCGGGCTCGACAACTACCGCTTCGACGCGGAGATGCTGACGGCCCCCTTCGATTCGGAGGTCCACCAGGAAGCCCTGCGGCAGGCCGCCGAAGAAAACGGGCTGTTCGAGCAGACCTACGCGACCACCTTTTCGGGGATGAGCGCGCTGCAGGAGACCTTCCGCGACGCCCAGCGGATCGTCAACGCCGATATCGACGCCAACGGCGTACCCGAGGGCAAGCAACGCTGGGAAGTAGAGCTGCCCGACTGGCAGTTCAAGAGCCAGCGGGTGACCTGGCTCAAGGCGGCGGCTACCGGGCCGGTGGAGCGCAACCCCTGGCTGTGGTTCTGCCTGACCATCGGGCTGGGTACCCTGGGGGGCATCCTGTACATGATACCCAAGTTTCGGGGCCACGCCGGCATCAAGAACGACCACATCTACCACAGCTCACTGACGCGGGGCTTGCACTACGACTGGCGCGACCTCTTCCTGTGGGGGGCGGTGATCGGCATCATCGTCTACGGCTTCTGGTACATGGACAAGCAGTGGTTCTGGCCGGCGGTATCGCTGCTTATTACGGCGGTGATCGTGTGCCTGGTCTTCTTCGTAGAGAAATCACGCGGGCGGAATATCCGCGACGCCGGGCCGGATACACTGAGCGCCTACTTCGGCATCCTGGCGGGGATCTACTTCATGTTCTTCTACGTCCTCCTGTACTGGGCGAACCAACACGTAGTGGCCTGGGTGGAGATGGTCGACCCGCTGAGCCGCATGCTGAGTGGCGGCGAGGCGAGCCAGTGGTTCCTGTACGGACTGATGTACACCCTCATCATCCTGGTGATGGGCGTGCGGATGTTTGCCAAGTACCGCCACAACAAGTACCAGCTGCTGCGGACGGGCTCGGTGATGTTCTTCCAGACGGCCTTCGCCTTCCTAATCCCCGAGATCCTGGTGGCGCTCAACAAGCCGTGGTACGACTTCAAGGACATCTGGCCGCTCAACTACGACTTCTTTTTCGGCTGGCAGCTTGACCAGTTCCAGAGTGCGGGGGCCATCGGCATCTTCATGCTGGTGTGGGGCATCCTGCTCATCATCGTGGGCGTGCCGCTGATGGTCCATTTCCTGGGCAAGCGGTGGTACTGTAGCTGGGTGTGCGGCTGTGGCGGACTGGCCGAAACCATGGGCGACCCCTGGCGGCAGCTCAGCGACAAGAGCCTGCGGGCCTGGAAATTCGAGCGCTGGATCATCCACGGCGTACTGGTGGCGGCCATCGTGATGACGGCGATGACGCTGTACACCTACTTCACCGGGGCGAACGAGATCCTCGGTCTGCAGACGGGCAACGTACAGCAGTGGTACGGCTTCCTGATCGGGGCGGGCTTCGCGGGTGTGGTGGGTACCGGCTTCTACCCGCTCATGGGCAATCGCGTGTGGTGCCGCTTCGGCTGCCCGCTGGCCGCTTACCTGGGCCTGGTCCAGCGCTTCCAGAGCCGCTTCCGCATCACCACCAACGGCGGACAGTGCATCAGCTGCGGCAACTGCTCCACCTACTGCGAGATGGGCATCGACGTGCGCGCCTACGCCCAGAAGGGACAGGATATCGTGCGGGCCAGTTGCGTGGGCTGCGGGGTGTGCGCGGCCGTATGTCCCCGTGGTGTGCTCCGGCTGGAGAACTCCGGGGTGGACGCGGGCTACCGGACGGTGCCGGAGCGGGTGATTCACGTTAGTGAGGAAGAGGGGGTGCGGTTGGTTAACGCTTGATCTGACGTTATGGATCGCACCAGAGGTGATTACCCCGCGCATGGGTTGAGGACCTCCGGTCCGATCGGCACCAAAACCTGGCCGCATGGATCGCACCAGAGGTGCTCAACCCGTGGTTAAATCGCACCGGAGGTGATTAGCTCGTGGCTACCCGGAACACGGGTGGAGGACCTCCGGTCCGATCGGCACCAAAACCTGGCCGCATGGATCGCACCAGAGGTGCTCAACCCGTGGTTGAATCGCACCGGAGGTGATTAGCTCGTGGCTACCCGGAACACGGGTGGAGGACCTCCGGTCCGATCGGCACCAAAACCTGGCCGCATGGATCGCACCAGAGGTGCTCAACCCGTGGTTAAATCGCACCGGAGATGATTAGCTCGTGGCTACCCGGCACACGGGTGGAGGACCTCCGGTCCGATCGATACCAAAACCTTGCCGCATGGATCGCACCAGAGGTGCTCAACCCGTGGTTAAATCGCACCGGAGGTGATTAGCTCGTGGCTACCCGGCACACGGGTGGAGGACCTCCGGTCCGATCGATACCAAGACCTGGCCGCATGGATCGCACCAGAGGTGCTCAACCCGTGGTTAAATCGCACCAGAACTGATTAGCTCGTGGCTACCCGGCACACGGGTGGAGGACCTCCGGTCCGATCGGCACCAAGACCTGGCCGCATGGATCGCACCAGAGGTGCTCAACCCGTGGCGCAAATTTCCCGGCAAGCAGTTACCTTATCACTTCATAGCGCATTTACCATCAACGGACCGGATGCCCCGTCGCGCCGACCGTTCAATCATCGATTGTGCAACGTGTCACTATCCTATTTCCTCTAATCATGGCACTCTCCCTTGCAGCTTCCGCCCAGACCAAGGTGCTCATCGTGGATGGCCAGAACAACCACGTGGTGTGGCCAAAGACCACCATCATGATGAAGCAGTACCTCGAGGATACCGGGCTCTTCACCGTCGATATTGCCCGCAGCGCCTTCACCTGGAACGCACAGGAGGAGGCCGACTATTTGCCGCTGGCCGGGGTGGGCGCTACCGAGAACCTGAATGAGCCCAAGTCCGATCCGGACTTCCGCCCCGACTTCGCGGCCTACGACGTCGTCGTCTCCAATTTCGGGTGGAAGGCAGCCCCCTGGCCCGAAGCAACGCGGGCGGCTTTCGAGCAATACGTGCGCCAGGGTGGCGGCTTCGTTTCTGTCCACGCCGCCGACAACTCCTTTCCCGAGTGGGCGGCGTACAACGAGATGATCGGCCTGGGCGGCTGGGCAGACCGCGACGAAAGCAACGGCCCCTACTTGTACTACGACAACTACGGCAAGCTGGTGCGCGACACCACGCCGGGCCGGGCAGGCATCCACGGTGCCCAGCACGAGTTTCCGATCACCATTCGTGAGAAGGACCACCCCATCACCCGGGGCATGCCCGAAACCTGGATGACCACCTCCGACGAATGCTACGCCATGCTGCGCGGCCCCGCCGAAAACCTGACCGTGCTGGCCACCGGCAAGGACCTGTCCGAGACCGCCCCCACCGACCGCCACGAGCCGATGCTGATGGTGCTTACCTACGGGGACGGGCGGATTTTCCACACTACTCTCGGTCACGATACCGAGTCGATGGAGGGCGTAGGCTTCATTACCTCCTTCCTGCGGGGCGTGGAGTGGGCGGCTACGGGGGAAGTCTCCCAGGAAATCCCCAACGACTTCCCTACCGCCGACGAAGCCACCAGTCGCCCCCACAACTAAAACACGGTTTCCAACCGCGATGTAAAAGGCGGTTTTCAACCGCGGTGTAAAATGCGGTCTCCGACCGCGCCGTTCGAAGCATTTTCCAAATGCGACGTCGCTCCCCCAGACCGCTCGGGACCGCCACAGTAGTACCCAGTGACCTCACGACTGCTCTGAAGCGGTCATAAACTAGCGCCCACCACCAGGCTGCCAGGCATAAAAAGCGGGCGCCGCAGGTATAACCCGCGACGCCCGTCTGATTCAAACTTCCTGTTGACGATCTTGGGTTACGCCGGGACCATCTTGGCCACCTCCATCCGGTCGTAATTCCGGTGCTGGGCGATGGCGTCGATGAGTTCCTGGGGCTTACCATCCACGAAGACGGCCTTATCGTCGTCCATGTATTCCCCGACGTGGGTGGCTTCAAGGAGCTGGACACCCTCGTTGGCAACGGCGATGGCCTTGCAGTGCATGAAGGCCTCGTCGACGAACTTTTTGTACTTGGCCTTCTTCATCAGGGCGTCCAGTGACTTTTGTCCGCCGGGGATGAAGACGGCGTCGAAGAGCACGCTCTCCGTCATCATGATACCGGAGAATACCTCGTGCTCATCGCCTTTATCGCACTTGATGGTGCCGCCGTGGGGCGCAACGATCTTCAGCACGGCGTTTTCGGCCTTCAGCGCCTCCATGAAGGGCTTTAGGTCGGCACCGTGGAAGCCGTCGGCCGCCAGAATGGCGATCTGCCGGGTAGCGATGCCCTTACCCATGCGGTGGGTCAGGCTCAGGGCGGCGGATTTCTCGAGGTAGATTTTCTTCTTAGGGGGCTGCATCTGCTCCACGTCGGCGTCGGCGCTGATGGCCTGGTTGACGGGCCCGTCTACGCTGTCGGGTACTTCCAGGCCGAGGCCTTCGGCTACCTTCATCGCGAGGTCCTCGTCGATCTGGCTGATCTGGTAGAGCATCCGCTCCTGCACGTGCTGGTAGGTACACTTGCCCAGCTCAAAGGTGTAGGCATCGGCCGTATGCGCTTTCTCCCAGTCGGTGAGGCTGCGGTAAAAGAGCGCGGGCTGGCTATAGTAGTCGACAAAGCTCTCGCTGCGGGCGCGAATCTTGTTGCCGTCGATGCGCTCGGTGTAGGATTCGAAGGCACCCTCCTTCATCGAGGTGAGGAAGGGACAGCCGCCGCCAAGGGTATTCGGGAAGTAGGCGGTCTTTCCCTTGGGGATCGACATTTGCATGTGGCCGTCGCGCTGGTCGTTGTGGGCATTGGCCAGGGTGCGGTTGATGGGGATCTGCTCGAAGTTGACGCTGCCCAGGCGGCTCAGCTGCGTATCGCGGTAGCTGAACAGGCGGCCCTGCAGCAGCGGGTCGTTAGAAAAGTCCAGGCCCGGTACCATGTGAGTGGGCAGGAAGGCGACCTGCTCGGTTTCGGCGAAGAAGTTATCGGGGTTCCGGTTGAGGGTCATCTTCCCGACGACCTTCAGGGGCACCATTTCCTCGGGAATGAGCTTGGTGGCGTCCAGCAGGTCAAAGTCGAACTTATGTTCGTCTTCCTCGGGGATGATCTGCAGGCCCAGTTCCCACTCGGGGTACTGGCCGGTGTCGATGGCGTCCCAGAGGTCGCGGCGGTGGAAATCGGGATCGGCGCCGTTGATCTTTACGGCCTCGTCCCAGGTCACGGAGTGGGTACCCTGCACCGGGTTCCAGTGGAAGCGGACGAAGTGGGCGACGCCCTCGTCGTTGATCATCCGGAAGGTGTGGATACCGAAGCCCTGCATCATGCGCAGGCTGCGGGGGATGCCGCGGTCGCTCATCACCCAGATGTGGTTGTGGAGCGCCTCGGGGGTCAGCGACACCCAGTCGTAGAAGGTATCGTGGGCCGATTGGGCCTGGGGGATCTCGCGGTCGGGTTCCGGCTTCACCGAGTGGATGAGGTCGGGGAACTTCATCGCGTCCTGAATGAAGAAGATGGGAATGTCATTGCCGACGAGGTCCCACACCCCTTCTTCCGTGTAGAACTTGACGGCGAAACCGCGTACGTCACGGGCCAGGTCGGGCGACCCCTTAGAGCCGGCTACGGTGGAGAAGCGGGTGAAGACCGGCGTTTTCCGGGAGGTGTCGTTGAAGATACCGGCCTTGGTAAACTGGGGAATGGCTTCGTAGAGCTCGAAAACGCCGTGTGCGGCGCTGCCGCGGGCGTGCACGATCCGCTCGGGGATGCGCTCGTGGTCGAAGTGGTTGATCTTTTCGCGGAGCCAGAAGTCTTCCAGCAGCGTTCCTCCGCGGATGCCCGCCTTGAGGGAGTTTCCGGCGTCATTAACCTTGAGACCGTTGTTGGTGGTCATGGGCTGGTCGGTGGCGTCGGTACGAAAGGCGTCCAGCGACTGCGACTTGGCGCCTTCGGACACGGAGCCGTTGCGGGAAGCGGAGCCGTTTCCATTTGCAGAAGTAGGCATACTTGTTTTGATTTAGTTGGGTAAATCAGGTGTCCTAACCTGGCCGGCAGGGCCGGTTCGCCGGGACGTGACGGGCACGCACCCAGCAGGGCGTGTAACTAAAACCGTTGTTGGGGGCATTGGTGCTCTGCCGGCAGGCATTATTCTCAAATATGCGAACAGCCTGTTAGGCGGCGGCGCGCAGGTGCAGGGCCAATGGCAGCACGCCGATACCTCCTCAATGACCGCGTCGGTTTCTATACGTGAAAGTCGTCGCGGGCCAGTGCTACCGGCATAAGCGCTGCGGGTATGCTGCTCCACCGCGACCCGGCCGCCCCCCTGGGCAAACGGGCTTTCCCCTTCCGGAACGAAACCAGCCTGCTACTCTACTCGCGGACGGAACCCCCGCACCTGCGTCCACGCCCGATGCCTGTACCTACACGAATCCGTGTTTGGAGGTACTCAAATTGAACCAAGCCCCCCGCCTAACCCTTTTCTTAGTTCATACTTCAACCTTAATCGGAGCCGGTTTTCGGCCTCAATAATTATATCAGCACCTATGGCAGACACCAATAATTCAGGAATCAAAAAGGAGGCCCACAGCCACGGCCAATCTCAGAACCAGGACAACGATCACGACAACGGTAAGGTCTGGGAAGTAAATGAGTCCAGCCGCAGCTGCCCTTTCCTAAGCGGAACACACTCTACGGCCAGCGTCGGCACCAGCAACCGCGACTGGTGGCCCAACGCCCTGAACCTATCCATTCTCCGGCAGAACTCCGAAAAGACCGACCCGATGGGCGCGGCTTTCGACTACGCCAAGGAATTTGAGAAACTGGACCTGGAAGCCCTGAAGCAGGACCTGCGCGACCTGATGACCGACTCCCAGGACTGGTGGCCCGCCGACTTCGGCCACTACGGTCCTTTTTTTATCCGCATGGCCTGGCACAGCGCCGGTACCTACCGCATCCAGGACGGACGCGGCGGCGCCGGATCGGGCGACCAGCGTTTCGCCCCCCTGAACAGCTGGCCGGATAACGCCAACCTCGACAAGGCCCGCCTGTTGCTGTGGCCCATCAAGAAGAAGTACGGCCGCAAGATCAGCTGGGCCGACCTGCTAGTCCTGACCGGCAACATCGCCCTGGAGACCATGGGCGTGGAGCCCTTCGGCTTTGCCGGCGGCCGCGAGGACGTCTGGGAACCCGCCAGCGACATCTACTGGGGCAAGGAGAGCGAATGGCTCGGCGACGAGCGCTACACCGGCGACCGCCAGCTGGAGAGTCCCCTGGCCGCCGTGCAGATGGGACTCATCTACGTCAACCCCGAAGGCCCCAACAGCGAGCCCGACCCCATGAAGGCCGCCCGCGACATCCGCGAGACCTTCGGCCGCATGGCCATGAACGACGAGGAGACCGTGGCCCTGATTGCCGGCGGTCACACCTTCGGTAAGGCGCACGGTGCCGCCGATCCGGAGAAATACGTTGCCGCCGAGCCCGCCGGTGCCCCCATTGAGGACATGAGCACGGGCTGGAACAGCAGCTACCAGAGCGGCCACGGTCCCGATACCATCACCTCCGGACTGGAAGTGACCTGGACCCGTACGCCCACCAAGTGGAGCAACGACTACTTTACCTTCCTCTTCCAGTACGACTGGGAGCTCTACAAGAGCCCGGCCGGTGCCTGGCAGTGGCGCCCGAAGAACGGCGAGGGTGCGGACCTGATCCCCGATGCCCACGACGCGAACAAGAAGCACCACCCGTCCATGTTCACCACGGACATAGCCCTCCGCGTGGACCCCGCCTACGAGAAGATCTCCAAGCGCTTCCGCGACGACAACGAGGCCTTCAAGGATGCCTTCGCCCGTGCCTGGTTTAAGTTGATCCACCGCGATATGGGACCGCTGAGCCGCTACCTCGGTCCGGACGTACCCAACGAAGAACTGCTGTGGCAGGATCCCCTGCCCGAGCGCGATTACGACCTGATCGACGACAACGACGAAGCCAACCTGAAGCAGAAGATTGCCGAGAGCGATCTGACAGTCCAGGAACTGGCCTACACCGCCTGGTCGAGCGCCGCCACCTTCCGCGGCTCCGACAAGCGCGGCGGGGCCAACGGTGCCCGCATCCGCTTCGCTCCCCAGCGCAACTGGGAAGTGAACAAGCCGCAGCAGCTGAAGAAGGTGCTTTCCGTACTGGAGGACATCCAGAAGGGCTTCAACGACTCGCAGTCCGGTAACAAGCATGTTTCCCTGGCCGACCTGATCGTACTGGGCGGCAACGTCGCCATCGAAAAGGCAGCCAAGGCCGCCGGAAAGGGCATTACCCTTCCCTTTATCCCCGGCCGCGTGGATGCGCTGGAGGAACAGACCGACGTAGAGAGCTTCGAGGCCCTCGAGCCCTACGCCGACGGTTTCCGCAATTACATCAACCGCAAGAATCCCATCAACGCAACCGGAGAAGAACTGCTGGTCGATCGCGCGCAGCTGCTGACGCTTACCGCTCCCGAAATGACGGTACTCTACGGTGGTTTCCGTGCCCTGGGCATGAACTACGACGACTCCGACCACGGCACCTTCACCGACCGGCCCGGACAGCTGACGCAGGACTTCTTCGACAACGTGCTGGACCTGAGCACGAAGTGGTCGGCTACCAGCGACGAGCAGACCCACTTCGAGGGTAAGGACCGCCGTACCGGGGAAACCAAGTTCAAGGGTACCCGTACCGACCTCATCTTCGGTTCCAACTCGGAACTGCGGGCCCTCGCCGAGGTGTACGCCGCGGACGATGCTACCGACAAGTTCCTGAACGACTTCGTGAAGGCCTGGACCAAGGTCATGAACGCCGACCGCTTTGACGTGAAGCAGCAGCAGCGTACGGCTGCTCAGCTGGCTTAGGTTTACCGGTAAATCTACCTGGCGGCTTGGCCGCTACGATGTAAGGGGCTGCTCCATTGGGGTTGCCCCTTTTTCGTGGGTTTTATCACGGATTGACTTCGTCGCTACTTCGCGGTACACGGATTTGCCGCTGCGCCGTTTGAGAAGACGTTGATTTTTTACCACGGATTTCGCGGATTTGCTTCACGGATTTGGCACGGATTCGTGGCTGCGCCACCGCGCATAGCTTCGCGATGTAACCGGATCACAGCTGCGCTGCGGCGGATTTTCCCGCGATTCAGCTTACTCCGTGCTACCAGTACACGCTAGGTCATTATAACATCAAGCCCGTCACGACGAACCGCCCTTGCAGCCGGCCGGCTCGGGGGACCACCGGGGGCGAATAGAAAGGCACACTGTTTGAGCCTACACAGGTTCTAGAACTGGAAAATGGATCGCTGGCTGCCGGTGGACCTAGGAGTGGAAGAACAGGTGGGAGGCGAGTTTGTGCATTTCCGCCCCCGATGGTTGCCCGGGACGAATCGGCCGGGTGCACAGGCTTGATCTTTTGGTCCTTTTGTATCAAGACAAAGGGACGAAGGGGTTTTTACCAAGGATTCCGCAGAATGACTTCACGGGTTTGCGGCTGCACCGCCCCGTATAACTCCGGGATTATTGGAGATCATGGCTGCGCCCTGGTAGATGTATGACTGCTATCGAGTGGGATCCCACCCGCCGAAGAGTGCATCCAGGGAGCGATACCGCTGCGCCTCGTCCTCACTGAGCTGGTGAGACCAGCCGACCCGTTCCCCGGTGGCCGCGCCGGGACCGGTACTGCCGTACTCGGCATAATACGCCGTACCCTCCTTCTCCTCGCTTCCCCAATTGTGCCAGCCCAGAGGGTGTACCACCTCACCCAGCTTACAATCCAGGAAGACGGTCTGTGCGTAGGGTCGCCACGGCCGCCCGAGGTATACGCTGCCGGCCGGAGCATTACCGGTGATAGTACAGTCGCGGAAGACAAAGCCTACCGAATCCATTTCTTCCGTAGACGCAGCCGTAATGTAGCCGGGGGATTTGCAATAGATCTCGCAGTTATCGAATACCGCCGTGGCCCATCCGAAGATGAAGTCGACCGTCCCCTCAATGTAGCAGTCGCGGTAGTACTGCCGGCTGCCGCGCCCGTGGGGGTAGAGCGTATCCTGGTTACCGAGAAAGCGGCAGTTTTCGAAGATCACCTGGTCACCATCTACCCGCACGGCAACGGCCTGGCCGACCGGTCCGGCGGAGTTCTCGAAGGTGATGTTGCGGGCGGTGAAGCCGTCACCAAACACGAAAAATCCGGAGGAGCCGGACGTCCCGATCTCCTCTCCGTAGCGATTCTCCCGCTGCGCGTAGTCATCGTAGGTCAGGACCGTTTCCGCTACGTCCTCCCCCACGAAGGTCACGTTCGTCGCGGTGGGTGGCAGCACCAGTTTCTCCTTATACGTACCCTTGCGGATGAAGATGAGCGTTCGGTTCTTGCGCAGGGCGGGGACCGCATCGATGGCGTCCTGTACCCGCACGAAATCACCGCCACCGGAGCCGTCGACGACAAAATCGTAGGTGAGCGAATCCTGCGCGGGAAGTACGGCCGCCAGCACGAACAGCAGTAGAAACAGGGATATAGGACGCATAGTCTCCGGGGCTTTGGGGCCATATAATACGAAACGCGCGCTACCCTTCCAGCAATTCGTAGTACGTGTCCACGCATCCGCCGAGCGCTTCGCCGCGGGTGTGCACGCATGCGCAGAACTCCAGACAGGCGGCTTCGTCCGGTCCGGCGGCGCAGCGTGCACGGCAGTCACCGATGCGGTTCATGGGCATCAGTGCGGTCTGCATGGCGAAGAGAACCGAAGCAAACACGATCCCGACGGCCAGGATAACTCCCCCGACGAAGCGGAACGGGAATCGCCACGAACGTGCTTCGGCAACCGGTAGGGCGGCATCCGCCTCCGCCCGGTTCCACGGAAAAATGAGCCGGAAGCGGTGGTAATCCCAGCACAGCAAGTACAGGTTGGCCAGCAGCATCAGCGGCGCGGTCAGCAAAGACCCCTGAAAGCGGACCGACAGCGACAGCACCAGAATATTCAGGATGATGGGCAGATAGATGATCGCCCCCAGCAGGGCCGTCCGCGGGATGAGCAGGAGTACGGCCGCCGTCACCTGCAATACCCCCACGAAGGTGTAGTAGTACCCCGTCTGGAAAAAAGCATTGAGGTAGTGCCCCATCGGGTGGTTGGCGGCCAGGTCGGTGAAGCGCTCGCCCAGCACCTTCACCATTCCGGACGGGAGGAAGCCCGCGGCCAGGGCAACCCGGTTGAACAGGGTAAAAAGACCAAGCCAGCGGTTGCGGCGGGCGCGGGCGTGAAGATCGTCGAGGGACTGCGAAAGCGACATGGCACGGTAGCTTTCGGCAAATATAATGCAAAGAACTTTTATTATTAAAGTAACATAGCATAATCATGCGTCGGAGCGCGGGTGCCGTGTACTTCCAAAAACACGACCGCCGGCCCCTTTGCAGGCGGCCGGCGGATCGATGCTTGGTTTGGTGGGGGTTGAGGTCTACTTCATGTCGTCGGACATACCTTCCAGGCGCCAGCCACCCGATTCCAGCAGGTACGCCAGTACCGCCAGGCCCTGGTTGTCGCCGGCCATGGAGCGGGTGCTTTCGGCCATTTCGAAGAGGAGATCGGACACTTTCTCGCCGTCGATGCTGGGCGCGCCCAGTTCGGTTTTCAGGCTTTCCAGGTCCTCCACCAGTCCATCGGCGCCGTCCATGCCGCGCAGTTCCGCGATCCAGCCGTCAATGTTCTGGGTGGCGGCGCTTACGGGCAGGGTGGTGATGTCGGCGGCCTTGCCCTTGGCGGCGCTCAGGGTCTGGTCGAGCAGGCTACTTCCCTGGAAGGAGGATCCGGTGAGTTTCTCGCCTCCCGACTGCAGGGCCGAAGCCAGTGCGGAGACGGTGCTGCCGCCCGCCTTGCGAGTATCCTCGGCCAGGCTGATGAGCTGCATCCCGGCGAGTTGGCCGTTGATGGGGGATTCGGTCAGGGTGGCCTTCAGGGCTTCGAGGTTGCCGGTGACGGCATCGGTGCCGTCCATCCCGTCCAGCTGGTCCATCCAGTTGTCGATGTTGGAGACAGCCGCATCGGCGGGCAGGGCCGTGATGTCGCCGCCATTGGCCTGGACGGCCTCCTGGGTAGACTGCAGCAAGGCGGTGGGGTTGTCGGCCTCCATCGTGTCGGTGTCGCCGGCTTCCATACCGTCGGTAGTAGACTCAGAGGTGGATTCGGAGCTGTCGCAGGCTGCCAGGAGCAGGGCGAACAGGAACAGAGATAGGTATTTCATAGTGAATTATTGGGGGGTACGTGGTTTAAATAGCCATTTGAATATTTAGTTCATGGGCCGCCCTACCCCGCCGCCAGGCATCAGTCCAGGTGATCGTGCATACGCCAAGATACGGGTCAGGCCCCACGGAGCGTTGAGGGCCTTACCGCAGTGCGGAACACCCGCCCCGGATCGGAATGCTGCAACCGCGGCGTACCAAACAGCAGGCATTCCGAAGCCTCGCGGCGGCCGGCACCCGGGAAGAGGATCCGTATCCGGTTTGTACGCCGCGGGGCCGTCTCTTCTCCGCTAACGGCTGCTACGCCCGCAGAATCTTTTCCATCGCTTTCCCCCGGGCCAACTCGTCGATCAGCTTGTCCAGGTAACGAATCTTCTGCATCAGCGGATCCTCGATATTCTCCACCCGGTGCCCACAGATCAAGCCGGTGATTTTGCTCACGTTGGGATGCAGTCGCGGAGCTTCGGCGAAAAAGGTGATAAAATCCGTACGCTGTTCCAGCCGATCCTGCAGGGTACCGCGGTCGTAGCCCGCCTCTCCTTCGCCTGGTGGCAGGATAAGCCGCAGTGGGAGAACGACGACTGGCTGGCGCCCCACCTGGCCGCGGATATGTCTTTTGAGGACTACCGCGACAACGTCGACCCCGCCCTAGAAGCCGCACTCGCGTACGACGGCGAGCTGTCCTACCTAGATCCGATGGACCGCCTCACTGAGCTCTTCGAAGCGGGCAAAATGGAACAGGTGAAGACCGAGGCGAGGAAATTCGTGGAAGATCCGCACTTCCGCTACTATCCGTTCGAGGAAAGATTCGGTAGCGTGGGCTACAACCTGCTCGGACAGGGATAAGTGGAGGCCGCCGTATTCGTGCTCGGCATGACGACGGAGTTGTTTCCCGAGTCCGCGGTTGCCTGGACCAGCTTGGGCGAAGCGTACGGCAAGGCCGGCAACCGCCGGGAGGCCGCTGCCGCCTGGGAACGGGCCATCGCCCTGGATCCGGCGGGGGATGCCGGCCGGCGCGCGCGAGAGTTGCTCGGAAAGCTGTAATGGCGACCGGCCGAGCCGGGCCGGGCCGCGATGCGACCACTCATTTCAAATGCCGGCCCAGGAACGCCAGCACCCTCGCCCGTACCACCGGGGCGTCGAACATTTGACAGTAGTGCGGCGCCCCCGGCACGATGTGCAGTTCGTTCTCCACGTCCCGCACCGACAGCCAGGCACTCAGGAGGCGCGACTGCTTGGGATCCACGCTTTCGTCCTTTTCTCCCTGGATGATCAGGAAGGGTGGGTCACCCGCATCGGCGTAGGTGACCGGGCTCGCCGCCTCCGCCAGGTCGGGGCGTTCCAGCGGGCTTGCCCCGAGGAGGAGGCTCTCCGGTGAGGACGGGTCGTCGGCCCCGGGGAAAAGAATTAACTGGGCGGGGCCGTAGAAGTCAACCACGGCACGCAGCGGGAAGCGTTGGGGACTTCCTCCGGTGAAGAATTCGGGGACGGCGGCGTTGCTGGAGAGTCCCACCAACGACGCCAGGTGGCCGCCGGCGGAAAAGCCCATGAGTGCGAAGCGGGCCGTGTCGAGTCCGTAATCGTCGGCGTGGTGGTAGAGCCAGGAGATGGCCTGGTTGCAGTCCTGCAGCTGGGCGGGAAAGACCGCTTCCGTGCTGAAGCGGTAATCGATGGAGGCCAGGGCGTAGCCCGCATTGATGATCTCCCGGATGGTTTCGCCCATATAGCTCATATCTGCGTACTTGTCGTTCACCATCCAGGCGCCGCCGTGGATCCAGATGACGAGGGGGAGGCGGCCGTCGGCTTCGGGCGGGAGGTAGATGTCCAGCAGGTGCTTGTGCAGGGTATCGTCCTGGTACGGCAGGTCGGCGTGGAGCTGCGTCCCCGCGGGAAATAGGTTGAACACGCGGTTGGTCTGGGCCATTCCGCTCCCCAGGCAGCCGGTTAGCAGCAGGAAGAGGATCACTTTTTGCATGGAGCTTCTTTGTATCTGGTGATGTGCAAAGATCGCTTTCCCCCACGCTACTGCCGCAGGATCTTCTCCATGGACCGGCCGCGTGCGAGCTCGTCGATAAGTTTGTCGAGGTAGCGGATCTTCTGCATCAGCGGGTCTTCGATCTCTTCTACCCGGTGGCCGCAGATGACGCCCGTGATTTTGTCGACGTTCGGATTAAGGCGGGGCGCCCCGGAGAAGAAGGTTTCGATGTCGGTGCGGTCGGCCAGGATGCCTTCCAGCTGCTCGTTGCTGTAGCCCGTCAGCCAGGTGATGATGGTATGCACCTCCTCCCGCGTGCGGCCCTTCTTTTCCGCCTTGGTGACGTAGTGGGGGTAAACGCCGGCGAAGGCGGTAGTGAAGATGCGATGCTTGGCCATGGTATTGTACGGTCCCGTCCAAAGATCGGGCTGGCGGTGCAGTTGCGCAACGCGGGGCCTACCGGTGATGTGGGGTGGCCATGCCGCGGCGGTTGATGATGACCCCGACCAGCAGCAAGCCGAGGCCGACGCCCGTGATTGCGCCTATGCCGGCCTCCGGGCCAGTGGTGACGAAGGTAAAGAGGCGGGCGATAACGGTAATGCCGAGGCCGGCAACCGATAGAGCAAGGGTGGGTGTATTGCGGACACGCATGGCGAAAAAACTTTGTGGCGGGAAGCTCGGCCGCCACCGGTGTCGCCGCATAATTGATCGACCAATGCTTTGTGCGGTTCGGCGGATGGGGGAGGGTTTCGCGCGACCGGTAAATGTCAGAGTTTGGAAAGGAGACTGGACGTTTATCTGGCCGGCGGTCGATATTTCTGAAAATGGCTCAATGCCGGAAAACCGCGGCATGCTCGGAGTGTGGTTAGCACAAAGGTGTTTTGATTACCATTTAAGGTGGAATAAGGATCATGAGTGTGTGTGCTCAACAACAAGAACCTGAAGGTGCTCACCAAAATGGACAGTGGCTTTGGCCTGAAAGGTTAGGTATCTTTCAATACTTCAATCCGACGTCATGTCAAAACCTCACAAACGCTACAGCCGGGAGGAACGCCTGGAAATCGTCAAGCAGAGCCTCGAGGCCGGTGCCGTAGTCAGCCAGATCGCCCGTAAGTTTGGTCTGGCGCCCAATACCATTACCCGTTGGCGGCAGGAGCTCCGCCTGGAAAACAAACTGGAGCCCGTCGGGCAGGGTATCAAGGCCCTGACGGATGAGGAGCGTCAGATTGCCCGCCTGCGCAAGCAGTTGCGGGAAGCCGAACTGGAGCGCGACATCCTAAAAAAGGCCATCGGCATCTTCTCCAAGAGCGACGGCAAATCTTCCAATTCATAATGGATCACCGATTGGAATTTCCCGTTGAGAAGATGTGTGCCGTACTCGCCGTCAGCCGCAGCGGCTACTACCGCTGGTGCCAGCAACGGGCGGAGGACGCGCAGCGGGCCGACCACCTGGATGGACTGATCCAGGCCTCATTCGCCGGCAGTCGGGGTACCTACGGCAGTCCCCGCGTACACTACGACCTGCGGCGGCAGGGGGTGCGCGTCTCCCGGGCCACCGTCGGCCGGCGCATGCGTCAGCAGGGCTTACGCTGCCGTCCCCGCAAACGCTGGATAGCCACCACGGAGTCCGACCATGCCCTACCGGTGGCCGACAACGTGCTGGAGCGCAACTTCGCCGCCGACCGTCCGGGTGCCAAGTGGGTCAGCGACATCACCTACTTCGCGGTCGATCAGCAGTGGTGCTACCTGACCATCGTCCTGGACCTGGCGGACCGCGGCATCGTCAGCTGGGTGATCAGCGACGATCTGTCGGCGGAGTCGACCACGGTTGCCACGCTGCGCCGGGCCGTGGCCAGCCGCAAACCGGGGAACGATTTGATCTTCCACTCCGACCGTGGGGTGCAGTACAGCTGCGGCAGCTTCCGCGAGGAACTGGCGGCCATCGGGGCGACCCAGAGCATGTCGCGCCGGGGTAACTGCTGGGACAACGCCGTGGCGGAGTCCTTCTTCAAGACCCTCAAGACCGAGTGCATCGACCTCCACGAGTTCCCTACCCCTCACCAGGCCTGGAGCGTAATTTTTGACTACATCGAGGGCTGGTACAACACCAACCGAATCCACACAACGCTCCGCGGCTTGACGGTACGCCAGGCTTACGAGCAAAAAATGCAAGCAATCGCCTGGCCGTCCGGTGACGAAGTCACTGTCCACTTTCTTGAGCACGTCCAACCGTCTTAAAACAGGACGTGAGCCGTTTGAGCCAATGATATCCGCGTGGCTTACCCGATGCAAAGCGAAGAAGCAGCATCGATCGGAATCCAATAAGAACGGTCGATTCGAAGACTACAAAACTTACAAGAAATTTAGGTGCGAAACCTTTTCGTTTATGAAGAATTCCAAAAGGCAGAAGACATACATTTGACCACTATTGATATCAACCTTTCGGTCGGTAGAGCATCAAGCTACTCACTATACCGCATCATTTCGTAACGAACATCAACCTATCAATCGCTTTTAAAAAATGGTCAAAATTTGAGACGATTTTAAAGTGAAAACTAAGCGCAGACATAGATAATAAGTGGGCACTGCTTACCCCAAGCTTTGATAGCTGTTAGTCAGAATACAATAAGTAAACTTAGATTTTCCAATTACAATTCATCGTTAATATCACACATTTTATTGCAAAACAACCGTGAGCAGTTCCTGATGTCTGGAAAAAAAGGAATAAATCATAAAATCGACTTGGTGATCTTGACGAAAGACGGTATTTTACTTAAGTCGCTGCTTTTTGAGAGCAATGTCGTAGTGACTTTAAAATCAATATCGATGAAACATTTTTTCTGCATCGCCCTTTCTCTGACCCCCTTTATGATTGGTCTTCAAGGTCAAATTCCTACTGATAGCCTTACCATTTGGATTTCGTCTCAACAGGGAATTACCAAAAGCGTTTTATGCAGCGGGGAGGGTGGGAGTATCGGAGCCGAAGTTGGATGTTGGGTAGATCAAACCCAAAACAGCTTTCAATTCCGAGTATTAGGCAATGGAAATCCTGACCTCATTCAGTACGGTTCAGATACGCTTAATGGTCTACCAGCTGTTTCATTTGATGGTGCCGGAGGTATGGGAACAGTTAGAAGAAATGAATTAAATTTCACCTCAGCGTCCTTTTTTACAGTCGCAATAAACGCAAAATCGACACCAGGGGCTAGCGTGATGGCTATCGCTCAACCAGGAAGTTGGGATGACGAATATTTCTTTGGATCTCAAGCTATGGTGCATCAGACCCGAGCTGCAAACTACACTTCAATTGCGGACGAGAATAATTGGGGCGATTTCCCATTTGTTATCACTTCTGGAAAATATGGATCTGAACCATCAGACATGAGTTTGTATGTCAATGGATTAGCAAGTTCAAACACTTTGTCGGTATTTGGTAGACCATCTCCGTTCACTTCACCGGATCGAAGTGCATATCTGGCGCAAAGGGGAAACGGAAGCAACCTAAGTACGACCAAAGTTGCTGAAGTGATTGTTTATAAAAACATCAAAATCAACGATGCTTGGCGTACAGTAATAGACAATTATTTAAGTTCAAAGTACAATATTGGGATTGTCCCTGAACAAGACTTTTACCATTTCGATACTGAATCTAAAGGTGAATATGACTTTTTTGTAGCCGGCATCGGAGGCCAAAATGGCGGCCTGCTGAGCAGCAATTCCTCTTCTGGTTTTCACATTTCAGACTACTCTGAATCAATAGATGACGGGGATTATCTCTTCGTCGGCCATCTAAACCAGGAAAATGGAATGTCTCAACATCATATTCCTGATTCAGTAGGTGGTCGACTGAGTAGAGTTTGGGCTCTAGAGAAAACAAACTCCGTTGACGCAACAATCTTATTTAACTATACGGAACTTGACATTTCAGGCAGTCCTGATCTGAATGACGAATATTATTTACTGTTTAGTGAAAGCGAGAGGCCATATAATTTTACTGTTGTCGATGTCAATCCGACTGTATCAGAGGAGGGCGTTTCTTATAACGTACCGAATGATTTGCTTTTTAACGGCTACTATACTCTGGGCGCGGTAAAGAGTTTTGGTGAAAATCCAACAGGTCTACTTTCTCCCAAAGCCAATTATCAACAAGCAATTCATCTCTATCCGAATCCATCCACTAATCACCTCAATGTGTCAATAGCGGGGAATCAAATCGTTCATCCAAACTATTTCTTCATCAGAAATATTCGTGGTGCGGTAATTCAAGAAGGAGATCTAAATAATCTCCCCACGGTGATTAATTTGGCAAATTTACCTAATGGCATGTACGTTATTCAATTTTTAACTAAGGAAGGGATAATTTTCAAAAAATTCGTAAAACAATAAGTGACTACGGTCTTAATAATTTAAACTATCCCCCCGGCCCTAAAGATTGTTTTCCGAGTCTAACATTGCCGTCAGCAACCTGCTGATCCTAGTCGTAAATTTATTTTTATTGGATTTCTTCTATATACAGAATCATGACCAGAAAATAGGCGCCGACTTTTGCCCAATTTAACGGCGAACTAACCTTTTCTCAATTACCAGACATCAGTCAATCGTTTAGACCGTAAATTGCGCCATGTAGGCGTAGAAATCGGCTAAGTGCGAATCATTCCGTATCAAGAAGTCAGTTAAGTTTAGTAGGGCCGCGCGAGTATTCCGGCACATACAATATAAGGCACGATGTAACTCGAGGACATGATGTGTAGGCTAATTAGAGTACAGGGGCTTGATTAAAATAAATTCCTGCTAGCTATATATGTATCTATCGTATATTTAAACTATATATTTGAATGACTCTCAAGATCCCGCTTTATTATATCTTGCCAAGGGCAGGCCTTGCTTCTTATTGTATTATTAAATATTATTATAATTATTGATATAGTGTGTAAAACTTATCCTTTAATCGGTATGATTTGCAAACAGCAAGCCGAGGCCGACACCCGTGATGGCGCCTATACCGGCCTCCGGTCCGGTGGTGACGAGGGTAAAGAGGCGGGCGATAACGGAAATGCCGAGGCCGGCGATCAAAAGAGCAAGGGTGGCTGTATTGCGGATACGCATGGCGGAAAAACTTTGTGCCGCCAACCTCGGCCCCGACGCGTGTCGCCACACCTTTGATCGACCAATGCGTTATGCGGTTCGGCGGATGGGGGAGAGTTTCGCGCGAGCCGTACATGTCAGAGTTTGGAGAGGAGACTGGACGTTCATCTGGTCGGCGGTCACCCGGCAGGTGACCCTACCGCGTTATGAAAGTACTTACCCAGTACTGCTTCAATCTTTTCCAGCTTTAGGGGCTTGGTCAGAAATTCATCCATTCCCGCAGCCAGGCACTTATCTTTTTCCTCCTTCAACACGCCTGCTGTAAGGGCAACGATCGTAACCTTATTTCCCGTACGTACTTCAATCTCTCTGATCTGTCTGGTTGCTTCGATACCGTCCAGTTCCGGCATATGAATATCCATGAAAATTAAGTCCGGCAGGGTATTTCCGTACTGCTCGATAGCCTCCACTCCATTCTTCGCTTCGTAAATTTCGCAATCCGGCACCAGTTGCGATAGCACGGTTTTGCTGAGGAGCATATTGAACGGCTCATCTTCCGCAATTATGAATTTTGCTTTCTGAGTCGTGCCCTCTTCTTTTACCCGCGGTTCGGTTTCCTTCCGTGGCGTGGCTGCGGCTACCTGAGGTAAATTACAGAGGTAACTAAACAGGTCATCGCTCTTTACGGGTTTATTCAGGCGGAAACGGACGCCCAATTCATCACATTGCTGGCTCAGTTGCAGGTTGTCCAGTGAAGAATGCAGCAGGATGATCGGTTGCCTTTCGGTGTCTACCTTCAGTTTGTCCTTTATCATACTTATGGTTTCTACGCCGTTGATGTATGGCATGTTGTAATCACAGATGATTACATCATAGGGCTCGGAGGTTTCTAGCTGCTTCAGCGCCTCCAGTCCGTTTTCGCAGCAGTCGGACGTTATCTGCCACTCATTCAGCATCTGCTCCAGAATCAGGCGATTACTGGCATTATCATCAATGATCAGGCAACGCTCAACGCCCGCAATCTGGGTGGTATCCAGCTTCCTTCCTTCCTCGAAACGGGTAACCATATCAAAATAGAAAGTGGTTCCGACATCTACGGTGCTGTCGATACCGATCTTACTGCCCATCTTATTGGCAATCATTTCCGAAATGACGAGCCCCAAACCCGTACCACCGAATTTGCGCGTAGTCGAACTGTCACCCTGAGAAAACGGCTTAAAGAGTTTATCCTTCTGCTCGTCACTGATGCCGATACCGGTATCCCGTACCGCAATGGAAAGCTTACCTTGCTGGTTGTCAAGCGCTTGATAGCGGACCTTTAATTCCACCTCCCCCTCTCTGGAAAATTTGACTGCATTGCCCAACAAGTTGATCAAAAGCTGCTTCAGGCGAATAGGGTCAACGTTGGCAAAGCGTGGCATGGTGGGGTCGACATCCAGTAGCAATTCAAGTCCCTTCTCGGCCGCACTGAACTTCATGATGTCGAAGCTATTACTCAGCAGCTCGATCATATCGGTTTTGATAATTTCGAGCTCCAGCATCCCTGCTTCAATCTTCGAAAGATCGAGGATATCATTTATAATACTGAGTAGTGCATGCCCTGATACGTTGGCATTGTTCACGTACTGCTGCTGAACGGAAGAAAGCGAAGTCTTTTTGAGCAGGTCGGTGAAGCCAATAACACTATTAAGGGGCGTACGAATTTCGTGACTCATATTGGCCAGGAATTCCGATTTTGCCTTGCTGGCTTTTTCTACCTGTTCCTTGCTGTCTTCAATCTGTTTCAGGACTTCTTTCTCCTTGGTGATATCCCAATTCGTTCCGATCATCCTGATGGCATTTCCCTGTCGATCCCTGACCACCGTAGCCAGGGCCCTTATATTTCTGATCTGTCCGTTTGGACGTTCGATGCGGAACTCGGTATTGAACTCCTTTTCACCCGTTACCGCCAACTCGATTTCCCGGTTGATTTGCTCTCCGTCGGGTCCGTGAAATCCATTGGTCCAAATCTGGTACGCATCAGGAAACGCTTCCCGCTCTACTCCGTACAGGGAATACATCTGATCGTCCCAGATCATGGAGTTCGTTACAATATCCCAGTCCCAAACGCCTACTCCCCCGGCCTGGGTGGCCAAGCTCAGGCGCAGCTCACTCTCCTTCTGGGCCTGTTCGGCTCGCTTTCTGGCGGTTATATTGGTATGGGTGCCTACCACTCTCGCGGCTTCCCCCACGTCGTTTCTTTCGACAACTTTACCCTTATTCAATATCCACAGGTAATCTCCTTCCTTGTTTCTGAACCGGTATTCGAAACCAAAGGTGTCACCGTTTTTATCCGATTGGGTGACTTTAGTTATTTCTGCCGAAACCCAATCCTTGTCGTCGGGATGCAACCTATCCACCCATTCACTCGCCAGGGAGGGAAGTTCACCAACTTCATAGCCCAGCATTTCTACCCAGGCCTTGGAGAACACCGTTTTGCCGGTAGCAGGAGTCCAGTCCCAGATACCATCGCCCGAAGCATCTAGCGCATAGTTTAACCGTTTGGACAGTTCTTCCTTTTCGAGCTCTTCTCTTTTTTTACAGGTGATATCCTGTGCTACTCCCCGGAGGCCGACTATATTCTTGTTTTCGTCAAATACCGCCTCTCCGCGTACCCACATCCACCCGTTATCTCCGTTGCCCCGGCGGGTTCTTAGTTCCATTTCGTAGGGAATACCCTGTTCGCTAGCCAGGGCCAGGGCAGCCTCCAACGCCTCCCAACTCTCTGGAGTGAACAGCTTCATGTGTTCGTCAACGGGTGGCGGAGGAAGCGTAGGATCGAATCCATACATTTTGTAGAGCTCCTCCGTCCACAGTACCTCATTCGACTTTAGATCAAGCTCCCAACTACCGATCTTGGCAATCTTCTGGGTGCTCTGAAGCAGGGAGGAATTCTTGGTGAACAGCAATTCACCTTTCTTAAGGCTCGTAACATCCTGGTGCGCCCCCAGCATCCTTATGGGTTTTCCATCTTTATTCCTGATCACCACACCACGACACCTGATCCATACTATGGACCCGTCCTTGTGGGTATACCTGACCATCTGGCTGTAAGGGTAATCCGGATTCTCGCAGTGCTTTACGAAGTTTTCGGTGGCAAGTTTCAGGTCTTCGGGATGGACAATATGCTGCCAGGCGGATGGAGTATGCGGCATTTCGGTGTGGTCGTAGCCCAGAACAGACCAGAATTTGGGACTCATCCATTCTTCGTCTGGCTTCTCCAGGTCCCAGTACCACATACCATCTAGCGAAGATTCCTGGATGAAGTCAAAAATGCTTTCATCCGTTTTTATCAGCTCATAAAGCTCTTTCTTCAGGTAGTAATTGTCTTCCATAGTTGCTGATTGCTGGTCGCTAGTTGCAGGTTGGAGCGGTCTTCAACTGAAAGGCTGAGCAAAAACTCAACGGCAAAATGTGCCCGCATTGGCTACATTTTCCAACCCACCGGCAAACCGGCACAGCATGACGCTACCGCTTTCAGAAACGAATAGCATGCAGAATTATTTGACACTATAACGGTAAACTATCCCCCGCGCCAGCGACTGCCAGGCCTGACGCGCGGGAACTTCTCAGCTGGCGAACCCCTCGATTAAAACGAGCGGCGCGCGCAACCCGCCCGCCCGGCTCTCACTAGCAGGATTCCGCCACGCCGTAGCGCCGTACCCGGACAGCACAAAGATGCTAAGCCGGCCTCCGCAGCGATCCGTTGTGGCGATTTGATTGTGCCGAAGCTTACTTACTCAGCCAGGTGGAAATCCGGGAAGCCGCTCTTCGTCCAGCGGACGAGGCGGGCGCGGGTACCGCGGTCGGGGTTCTCGAGCTCGGGGCCTTCGATTTCCTTGTAGTCGCGGTCGTGGTAGATCATGACCGTCTGCCCGTCGGGGGTGGTCGTGAAGGAGTTGTGGCCGGGACCGTAGCGGCCGGTCTCCTCGTTGGTAGCGAGGACCGGGGCGGGTGACTTGCTCCAGTTGGCCGGGTCCATAAGGTCGGCGTCCTGATCTATCCAGAGAAGTCCGACGGCGTAGTGGTCGTTGGTCGCGCTGGCGGAGTAGGTGACGAACAGGCGGTCGTCGTGTTTGATTACGGCCGGCCCTTCGTTCACGTTATACTTGATGCGCTCCCAGCTGTATTCGGGCTTAGTGATGACGATCTGCGGACCGGTGAGGGTGGTCGGGTCGCTCATCTCGGAAAGGATCAGGCTGGTGCCGTCGCCGTCGCGTTCCGCCCAGATGAGGTAGCGCTTACCGCCGTGCTCGAAGGTGGTGGCGTCCAGCGCGAAGCCGTCGCGGTCGGTGGTGATCTGCCCCTCTTCCTCCCATTCCCCCTGCAGCGGATCTTCGGAGTCGTTGGAGAGGACCCACATGCGGATCTTCCAAATGTCTTCGGCTTCCGCGGCGGCGAAGTAGATGTACCACTTGCCGTCGACCCGGTGCAGTTCGGGTGCCCAGATGTGGTAGCTCATCGGTCCGGAATCGTGCTTGTTCCAAAGCGTCTTTTCTTCGGCGTTCTTCAGGCCGTTGATGCTGTCGGCCGCGCGCATCACGATGCGGTCATACTCGGGTACCGTGGCGATGAGGTAATAGGTACCGGCGTCGGATTTGTACACCCAGGGATCGGCGCGCTGCTCGGCGAGGGGGTTGTCGAAGGAGGGTTCCGAAGATTCCTGAGTACGTGGCTGCGCCGTCGCACAATTGCTGAGTACAAATAGGAAGAGAAAGAATCGCAGGTATGGCATGATCGTGGTTTGGCCGCTGAGTGCGGGGGTCGCGTTGCCCGG
This sequence comes from Lewinella sp. IMCC34183, assembly GCF_003390915.1. Classification (GTDB taxonomy): domain Bacteria; phylum Bacteroidota; class Bacteroidia; order Chitinophagales; family Saprospiraceae; genus Neolewinella. The sequence goes on from NZ_QMEM01000004.1 coordinate 220,610, forward strand.
ATATGAATTGAGCTGGGGAAGATACAGGCCGGGGGCACAATGGCAAACGAATTAATTGTTTTTATGACAATTATAACCTTGGCCGTGCCTTCCCCTGCTATACGTTCCGGCCCAGCCGGCGAAACCTCACCGCAGTATCCGTGCCGGAACGTCCGCCCAAAACGGGTAGACATCCTGCTAACCATGCGGATCGCCGAAGCGAACCGCGACCACGAAGAGTAAAATTTTAACTAAAAAATTCCAAATTTACGTTTGTGGCGGGAACGATTTGTAAAACATATTCACTTTGCCCCAGGTTTTAGCCTTACAATCTAACGAAAGACGGAATTACCCGTCGATCAAAAACACTATGTACCATGGCTAAGCAAACTGATGATAAGAAGAAGGCTCCCACTAAGCCCGCCGCCGGCGGCAAGACCGCTCCCAAAAGCGGTGACATGAAGGGTGGAAGTTCCAAAAAACCCGACATGAAGAAGCCCGACACCAAGAAGAAGTAATCCCCCGGATTGCCGATTCTTCGGAGCAAAAACCGGAAGCGACCCGTTCGCTTTCGGTTTTTCGCTTGTAAGCCGGTCCCTACGGCATCAGGCGTGCTCGATCACCAGCACCTCGCGCCGCCACTCCGCGCCGTTCTCGGCCAGCCAGTGCTCAAAACTGTCTTGCAGATCGGCGTCGTGGCGCGTGGTTTGCAGCCGGGCGGGCGTGTAGGGCGCGTCCAGGATCAGCCAAACGTCTTCCTCAATCCGCGGCGCGTCCGGATAGCGGCTGATCTGCCGGCGCAGGGCCCCCGAGCGGTAACGGCTTCCCTCGAGGTCATCGAGGCGCTTCTCCAGCGGTTCCCGCAGGTCGGGTGGGAAGGTATAGGTGGTCCGCAGCAGACGCACGTGCGCTTCCTGTTCCCCGGAGGCGTACTCGACCGTGAAGAGCGGATGGGCGGCGGAAAGGTCGCTTTCGCGGGCCTGGTCCAGCTGTAACCTCCGCCCCAGTAGCAACAGCAGGAGCAGGGTGCCGGCGGCAGCGTAGTGACTGATGGAGAGGGTGGTAAGATCCGCGATCCAGCCCCATGCCGCCGACCCCACGGCCAGGCAGGCGGAGGTGGCCATGAGGTAAAACGCCATGCCCCGCGCCCCGAACCACCGCGGCAGGGCGTACTGGGTGCTCGTCATCAGCGTCGTATATCCGGCCTGCCAGGATGCCCCACAGGCCAGTACGGCCGCGAAGCTCAGGGGGACGGAATAGGAAAAGCCAAGAACCGCCAGGCCGGCGGCCATCACCGCACCGGCCAGCCAGATGAGGCGATTGGCCTCTACGTTCCAGGAGGTCTTGCTGAGCAGCAGGCCGCCCAGTACGGCCCCCGCACCCGCGGCCCCGACGAGATAGCCGTACAGGTCGGCCGCGCCGGATAAGCGGTCGCGCGCGATGAGCGGCAACAGGGCCCACAGCGCACTGGCGGCGAAGAAGAAACTTAGGGCCCGCAGCGTGCTGTGCCGCAGCGCGGGCGAATGGCGGTAGAAGCGCACCGCATCGGCCATGGCCAGGGTGAGCGGCGGCTGGCGGCCGGCCTCCAGGTTCTCGCGGTCGTCGTTCCAGTACCAGATGTAGACGAGTACCGTCAGGAAGCTTACCGCATCCACCCAGTAGGGCAGCGAGAGCGTGTAGCGGGTGATGAGGTAGCCGCCCAGGGCCGGACCGATGGCCCGGCTGAGGTTGAAGGAAATGCCGCCCAGGTTGACGGCGGTGCGCAGGAGATCCTTGCTGACCAGTTGCGGGATGATGGCCGCCATCATCGGCCGGGCAAAGGCCGCGCCCAGTCCGTTGAAGAAGGTGAACAACAGCAGCAGGAAGACGGTGGCCCGGTCGGTCATCACGATCCAGGCGAACACGGCCGTACTCACGATGAGGAAGGCCTGGGTGATCAGCAGGCTGCGGCGGCGGTCGAAGACGTCGCCCAGGGCGCCGGCGGGCAGCGCGAAGAGAAAGAGCGGCACCATGGTGGCCGTCTGCACCAGCGAAACCATGAGCGCCGAACCGTCAAGCTCCGTCATCAGCCAGCTCGAGCCGACCGTAAAGAGCCAGGTACCGATGTTGGAGACCAGCGTCGCGGTCACGAACAACCACAGCGGCCACCCCAGTTTGGACGCGTCCGGGTTCTGCATCCGTGGTAAAGGTGAGCGTCGGGGGAAAGTTTAGCCCAGGGGGTCCTTCGGGCGGGTGACCGGGGTTCGGCTACGATCTCTGGCTGGCGCGCTGCTCGTCACGCCTCAGATAGATAGACGCACCCATGGAAATGGCGATCAGTAAATAACAGACCCCCTCCGCCCAGTTTGGTAGGTAAATCCACCCCATCAAGTCCATCAGGATGGCTACGGCGGGTATAAGGGTAAGAAGCGCGGCTAAGCGCATGAGTGGGCGGTTACTGGCCTTCATGGGGTGAGAGTATGATCAGAAGGAGATTCACGTAACAATATACAACCGGAAGCCCGGACCCGGCCTGAGCCTAGGCAAGCACCTCGCGCCAGCGGCCATCTTCCGCCACCTCCTTCAACACGGCATTGCGTCGCTCGAGTAGCTCGGTTATGTACCGCCTGAGGAACACCCGGTCGCTGCACGCGGCATACTCCTCGCGCCGCGGACATCACGAAAACGCCGCGCGGAAGGCCGTAGGCGTTTGCCCGGTTTTGGACCGGAATAACTTGCTGAACGACTGGGGGTGCCGGAAACCCAGCGCATAGGCGATTTCGCTGACGGAATGGTGGGTAGTGGACAGCGTCGTCTTGGCCCGGGCGATGAGCCGTTCGTGGATATGGTCCTGGGTGCTGCGTCCGGTAAGGGTCTGCAGTACACCACTCAGGTAGTTGGGGCTTACGTTGAGGGACCGGGCGACGTCCTGCACGGCCGGCACCCCGGTCGTTGCCAGCACCTCTTCGCGCAGGGCTTCGTCGAGCACCCGGTCGAGGCGATCGAGTATTTCGTGATTGGATTGTTTGCGCGTCAGGAACTGTCGGCGGTAGAACCGCTCGGCGTAACTCAGCAGTACCGCCAGGTGGGTCACGACGATATCCTGGCTAAACTCGTCGAGGTTACCTGCGACTTCCTGCCGGATGGTACGCAGGACGGTGACGACGGTCTCCTCCTCCCGCGCGCTGAGGTGCAATGCCTCCCGGATGGAATAGCCGAAGTATTCGTACCCTCCGATCCGGTTTGCCAGTTCGCTGCCCCACAGAAAGTCAGGATGCACCATCAGGTACCAACCGCCGTGGGAGGCCGATTTCTTTATCCCTACGTGGTACACCTGCCCGGGAGCCATGCAGAAGAGCGTACCCCGGTCGAAATCGATCAGCTGGCGGCCGTAGCGCACGTCGGCCCCGACGTGCTGCTTCAGACCGATGGCATAAAAGTCGTTGACGAGCAATTCCTCGGACGCGTTGACGGTCATCTCCTCGAAGCGTACTACGCTCACGAGCGGATGATCGGGTGGCGGCAGACCGCGCATGGCGTGGTAGGCACTGATGGTTGGTATTCGGATGGTGTCGGCCATGGCGATTACTTTTTCCCGGCGTAGGCGGCGGCGAAGGTGGGGGCATAGTCCTCCAGTTTAACCCGCCCGGCCCGCTCCGGTTTGTGGCGCAGGAAGTCGGCGGCCAGGCGACCGTCGCGCAGGCTTCGGTTGAGGGCGGTCAGGTCATCAGCCATACGCGCGTGCATGCCGTGATCGACCATGGCCTGACGCACCGCACCGTCGGGGATCACCCGCCACTGCAGGTCGGGCTTGCCGATGGCGCGGCCGAGCACGGTAGCGATCTCGTTACCCGTACGTTCGTCGCTGTACACGTACCGTACCCGCCGGGGTTCCGCCGGTCGCTCGATCTCTTCCACGACGGCCTCGGCGATGTCGCTTGGGGCCACCAGGTAAAGGAGATCGTCACCGCCGTAGTTCGTCATGATGTGGCCTGTGGCCCGGATACTGCCGATCAGATTGAGCAGATTGTAGTAGAAGTAGGTGGGCCGCACGATCGTGAGTTGCACCCCGTCGAGCGATTTCAGTTCCTCCTCCACGAAGTGGCTGCCCAGGATGACGCCCGTGCCGGCGTCGAGCTCCGCTCCGAAGGAGCTGAGCAGTACCACCCGCGGCACCCCCGCTTGCCGGATGGCAGCGGCGTACTGCTGGCCGATGTTTCGGTAGTAGGCGTTGATGTCCGGCACGGTGTAGTCCGGCGGGATGATGCAATAGACCAGGTCGGCCCCCGCAAAGGTGCGGGATAGAAAGGCCGCGTCCTGCACCTCGCCGATTGCGGGAGTGGCGCCGAGGTCGGTGATGGCCCCCGCCCGCTCGGGGGTACTGGTGATGACGGTCAGCTGGTGACCGCGCTGGGTCAGCTTTTCAGTGAGGGGTTGCCCGATGTGGCCGAGCGAGCCCGTTAGTACGATTTCCATATTCGGTTGGTTTTGTTGATTATCAAACAGGGACGTGAGCCCAACCGATGTAGCCGAATCTTGGAAGCTTGTAGCCAAATCCGGGGGATTTGACCCGGGTCACCGCTAGGGGATATCGTCGGGCGGGGCGGGGCCGGAGTCGCGGCCCTTTGGATGGTAAGCCTTCACGTTTCGCGCGGCCTTTTCCACGGTTTCCCGGATGCGCTTCCGGCGGGTCGCTTCCGTTTTCGCGCTCTTGATCCAGAACAGGATGAGGCGCTTGCCAGAGGCGGGGAAACGGTCATAGTAGAAGGCCGCGCTGTCGGTAGCCGCCAGGGCTTCCTCGAGGTCGGGGGGCACGATCAGCGCTTCGACATCGTCCAGGAAAGTCCAGCAGCCGTTCGCTTTGGCGATCTCCACCAGCGCCTCGCCGGCGGGGGTCATGCGCCCCTCCCCGCGGAGCCGCGCCACCTTCTCCTTGTTGATGCCGGACCAGTTGCTCTTCGGGTTGCGCGGACTGATACGGATCATGGTCCGGTCGGCGTCCAGCTTGCGGGGCAGGCTGTCCACCCAGCCGTAGCAGAGCAGCTCGTCCACTAGCTCGCTCCAGGAGACGTGCCGTTCGCCGGTGTGCTTGCGGTAGCGGACCAGCCATACGCTGCCCGAGGTGGCGTGGTTCGCCTCCAGCCAACTGCGGAGTTCTTCCGTGGATTCGATTTGGATGCGCTCTAATTCCGGCATGGTGGGGGGGATCGCTGACCACCAAATATAGGCTACCCGGGACCTGGTTATGTCTCCCGCAACACCTCCCGCCACCGGTCGCTCTCCGCAAATTCCCTGATTACCAGGTTCCGGCGGTGAAGCAGGCGGGTCATGTAAGCTTCCAGAAACAGCCAATCAGCCAGCCTACCCAGCACCCCCAGGGGGGCAGTATAGTCAAAAACATCTGTCATAAGCGTACCCGTGGCTATGCTCCCGAATCGGTGTTCGTGGCGAAAGCGGCGGAATGCCCCCTGGACCATCTCATCCGCAAAGAAAGTGGGCCGATCGTAGTCGGTTACCCTGGCCGTCAGGGTCTGGTAGATGCCGAAGTGGCGCGCCCGCCAGGTGACCGACTCGCCCGCTCCAATCAAACCCTACGTCCGGCCGGCGATGGCCTCCTCCTGAGTATGGGCGGTGGACACCTGATGCAGATCAACACTGCGTGCTAGGTCGAATACCACCTCAATCGGCGCAGCAATATTGGTGTGAAGTAGGATTATCGGCACTTGTCAGTCAATTGGATAGGAGGCCACATCAACCGCGAACAGCACACCGCTCGTAAAGGTGCGCGGTATCTGATCGCGGGTCGATCTGCAAGTTGTGCCATCGATCAAATAGGGTTACTGACGAAAATTACGGGATTTGTATATCCCTAATGAGGCGCGGACGCAGGTGCAGGGACTGAACCAAAAAAGGAATACCCCCCGGTTACCGACTTGGCACTCGCTCCACCAGCTACCGGAGACGCCTTGCCTTTACGGCATTGTAAAAATTCTCCTGCTGCTCTTCTCCTGCGATCTCCCTCAGCGGTTCCCGGCCTGGGGCGCCCACGGCCACCGCATCGTGGCCCACATCGCCGACGAGAACCTCAACGATGCGGCCCGCCAGGCGTGCGAGGACGCACCGCAAACCTGGATGGAGGAGTCGGTGGTGCTGCGCGAGCGCATCTACAATACCCTCTACGACAGTACCGACCGCGAAACCGGCCTCCCCGACCTCGGCTACGATTACCAGCACAACTTCCTGCCCACCGTGGAGGAGCGCCTCGGGGCGGCGGCGCTGCTCAGCCGCATCCTGCAGTAGTCGACGGTGGGGGCGTGATTAACGGCGTGGGTCCGCCACACGGCGGCGCACCAGCGAAGGATCATGGCGTCGCGCTCCGGGCCGGGCCGGGCCGGGTAAGATGTCGAGGACCTCATTGGCCGTAACGTCTCCACGGTCTTCGGGAAGCACGAGGGGCGGAAATTCGGATTTGTCCCTTGCGAGCTCGACGTGGGCCAGCTGCACCTCGCGGCCGATGTAGCCCTTCTCCAGGGCCAGATAGAGCCCGACCAGGGCGTAGAGCAGGCCGATGGGCCGGTCGTATGGCTTGGCCGTCTATGCCGTTTGCGCATCGACGCTGTGCTGGTGCACGAAGCGGTCCGGCTGCGGGTGGTTGAGGGTGTAGTAGCTGAGTTGGTGGTAGGCTTCCGAGCGTTCCATGGCTGAGGGCGTATGCGGATGGATGCTATTCCCGCCGGTAAAAGATATAGTCGGTTTTCGGGGGTTCCAGGCCGCTGGCGCGGAAATCGGCGATGATCTGCCCGCGGTGGTGGGCGGTGTGGTTGGCTACGTGCAGCAGGATATCCTCCACGGTATTTACGAACGGATCGCCCTGCGAATTCACGTAGGCGACTTCCATTTCCGGGGAGAATTGCTTGAGGATCTCCAGGGTATCCCGGTAGTTATCGTGGTTGATCTGCGCGCAGTCCTCGTAGGTATGAATATCCCGTATCCCAAAGGCAGGACGGCGCAGGATACGGGCGTTCCAAACCTGGTGGGCGTTCAGCAGGTGGCAGAAGAGGGGGTAGGTTCGTTCGGGCAGTTCGTGGCCGTGGCTGTCCAGCTCATAGAGGACGCGGTCGTTGGTGCTGCGGTGGTATTCGAAGAGTTGGGAGAGCAAGGGAAGGGGGTATTGGCAACTAATCGCGTAAGCGTCGGGTTATTTCAATCTATGGCGAATGAATGGAACGTAGGCCAGAAGGCCAATGGATTAGTACAGGAGACGGAATACGCCGTCGTGGTGGGCGTTGTGTTACGCGACCAGACCGAAGAGTTGGTCACCGAGCACCTCGACGAGCTGGAGTTTCTGGCGGAGACCGCAGGTGCAAAGACCGTCAAGCGATTCGTGCAAAAACTGGATCACCCCGATAACCGCACCTTCGTCGGCAGCGGCAAGGCACAGGAAATCGCCGACTACGTGGACCAGCACGAGGACGTCTCGATGGTCATCTTCGACGACGACCTCAGCGGCAAGCAGGTAAACATCCTGGAGACGCTGATGAAGGTCAAGATCATCGACCGCTCCACCCTTATCCTCGACATCTTCGCCCGCCGCGCCCAGACGGCCCAGGCCAAGACCCAGGTGGAGCTGGCCCAGATGCAGTACCTCCTGCCCCGCCTGCGCGGCCTCTGGACGCACCTTGAGCGGCAGCGCGGCGGTATCGGCATGCGCGGCCCCGGTGAGACGGAAATCGAGACCGACCGCCGGATCGTGCGCGATAAAATCTCCAAGCTGAAGAAGGACCTTGAGAAGATTGACAAGCAGGCCGAAACCCGCCGCAAGGGCCGCGATGCCATGGTCCGGGTGGCGCTGGTGGGCTACACGAACGTGGGCAAATCTACCCTCATGAACCTGCTCACGAAGAGCGACGTCTTTGCCGAGGACAAGCTCTTCGCCACGTTGGACACGACCGTACGGAAGGTCGCCTACGAGGGTATTCCCTTCCTGCTGACGGATACGGTAGGTTTCATCCGCAAGCTGCCCCACCACCTCATCGAGTCGTTCCGCTCCACCCTCGACGAGGTCAAGGAGAGCGATATCCTCCTGCACGTGGTCGACGTCGCCCACCCCCAGTACGACGACCAGATCCGCACCGTCCAGGGCCTGCTTAAGGAGATGAATTGCCAGGACAAGCCCACCCTGCTCGTCTTCAACAAGATCGACCTCTTCCGCGAGCGCAACTACGACATGTACCTCGACGCCGCCGGCCGGGAAGAGGTAGAAGGCGACCTGGCCAAGGGCCTCAAAGCTGAGTTCGGGCAGGAGGCCATGCTCGTCAGTGCCCAGACCAAGGAAAACATCAACGAGCTGCGCCAGCGCCTCACGGAAATGGTGAAGGAGGAATACCAGCAGACGTATCCTTACATCGCCAAGCAGTGGTAGGGAGGAATAGTACTGTAGTTCGGTAGTTCTGTAGTCGCGCGGCTCTTGCCGGTCGCTGCGCTCTCGGTAGAGGCAGCGGAGGATATCGGATGTGAGCCGACGTAGGAGGCCTCATCCGATATCCGTAGCGGACGCAAGGCGTCGTACCTTAAACAGGAATCAATCCGCAGCGATGCCAACTACAACCATCAGCAAGGGCGCGGACCGCCAGTTAGTGCACCACATCCGATGTGCGAAGGAAAGCCTTTGGCTAGTCGTGCCGGTAGTCATCTGTCTTTTGGGTGCTCAAGCCGGAATCGCACAGACCCTCCTGCGGGGGCGGGTGGTAAACTGCGGCGATACAACGGGCATCCCATACGCCAATCTGTATTCGCGCGCGCTGATGCTCGGCACCGTGGCGGACTCCCTCGGAAATTTCAACCTGTCTCTACCGGCCGATTCCCTCGACGACTGCGCGTTCACCATCTCCAGCGTAGGGTTTGCGTCCGAGGAATATACCCTAGGTAAGGCAATCCAGTCGTCACCTGCCGCACCCTGTCTTTTTCCCGTACCACTCGACGTACCACAGGTCACGGTGGCCAGCAAACGTTTCCGTGACCAGAAGACTTACGGTAATACTTCTGAGTCGAGCAACATCGTATCCGGCTGGGCCGTGCGGGCCCGGAGCGGTGCGGAACGGGGAGCGCTTATTCGCCTGAAACCTGGCCGCGACCACCTGCTGAAGGAGATCGGAATTCATATTGCACATTCTACCTACGACAGCCTGCGGCTTCGCTTCAATCTGTATTCGGTGCCCGAGGGGGAAATTGCCAGGGAGCCTTCCCATTCGTGGCTTGTTCAGACGGACCGCGACAACGGCTGGATAAAGGCGCAGGTGTCCCAAGCAGTGATCGCCCGGGAACGCATCTTCCTCTCGGTAGAGATCGTCGAAACCTGGTCAAGACGGGAACGGGACGTCCTTCATCTTTCCGCTGGTTTGTTGACCGCCGGCCTCTACCACCGTGAATCCAGGGCGCTCCCCTGGCAGCGGGCGAAAGCGGGGCTAAGCCTGACCGTCACCACCCTACGGGAATGAGCCCCCCGGCGGTATCTTAGGGAACGAACGAAGGCCTATGTCCATACCACACTCCCCTACCCTGGCCGATCGCCACCTGCGTGTCGCGGGGCGGGTACTGGTGGCGACCGTCTGGAGCAGCGCCGTCATCTTCGGCCTCTATATCCTTGCTTTTTACTTCGTGGGGCTGTTGTCGGGCAACACGGGGCAGTGGAACGAGGTACTGCCCGGCCTGTACGATGCCAATACCCGGTCGGCGACCTTCGGTATCGGGCTGCACTTCGCGGCGGGGGGCATCATCCTCATCCTGGGTTGCGTGCAGCTGGTACCGGCGATACGGCTGCGCTACCCGTTGGCTCACCGCTGGCTGGGGCGCGTCTACGTGGTGGCGGCCTTGCTGACGGCCCTGGGTGGCCTGAGCTTCATCGCGGCAAAGGGGACGATCGGCGGGTGGCTCATGGACGTAGCCTTCACGGGCTACGGGCTGCTCACGGGCCTGGCCGCGGTGCAGACGATCCGCTACGCGCGCGCCGGAGCATTCGCCCGGCACCGGGCCTGGGGGATCCGGCTGTTCGCCCTGGCGATCGGCTCGTGGCTGTACCGTATGGACTACGGATTCTGGTTCCTGTTCACCGGGGGAGCGGGGCATACCCAGCTCTTTCGCGGCCCCTTCGACTACTTCATGGACTTCTGGTTCTACCTGCCCAACCTACTGGTCGCCGAGGTATTCATCGGCCGCCGCGAACTGCTCGGCGGGCGCTGGGCGAAGGTGAGCGCGACCGTGGCCGTCTACCTGACCACGGCTTTTCTCGTGTTGGCCACGTATTTCTTCACGAAGGAATTCTGGGGGCCGGCCATCCTTGGCGTATTTCAGTCCTGATCGGAGAACCTAAGCGTCTGCTTCCCCATAATTTGGATCGGCGAACCCTCGGCCAGGAATACGGAGTCGGGAGTGGACGAATTGAGGAAAGCAAAGCGATCCCCGTAATTGAGGGCAAAGTCTACCTCGATGGTGTGCTCCCGGACGCGGTACTTCTCCCAGCGCGGGTGGGCGACCTGATATTCGGTAGTGCGGTGAGCGTCTTTCCGGGAGTAGCCCCAGTAATGCTCGGTAATGAATTCTACCGCCCCGCCCTCCGGAATGGCGGTAGCTTGCCGTTCGGCGGTCACGCTGAAGGTCTGCCAGCGCTCCCCGACCCGCCACTGATACTGGGCGCGGCGCCCTTGATCGGTTTCCGTCCAGCGATGCCACATCGGGCGGGTCTCGTAGGCTTCTCCGTACAGCGTATTGGCCACGAAGGTGATGGCGGGTTTCGGTACGATCTCCTTGACAAACACCACGCCCCTGCGCCACTGCCCGTCCACCCTGCGCCGGACGTAAAAGCGGAGGTTCACCTCCTCGAAGTTTACGTGGAAGGGGACCTTTACTCCCAGCAGCCTGACGTCCCGGAACATAAATCCGATCAGGCTGACGTAGGGACGGCCTTCCCAGGTATCCAGCTCGGTTCCCGCCGGCACGTACTCGGCCAGCACGGAAGCCTCCACCGGGTAGTTGGCGAACGCGAGTTTTCTCCATTCTGCGGTTAGGAAGGTCATGGGTTGGGGCTGGCTGGTTGCTGGTTACGGGTTACGGGTTAGCGGAGGTCATCGGATGCGAGCCGAGTGCAGCGAGGCCTCATCTGATGTCCGGAGCGGGGGTGCGGGTTACGGGTTGCGGGTTGCGGGTTGCTGGTTACGGGTTAGCGGAGGTCATCGGATGCGAGCCGAGTGCAGCGAGGCCTCATCTGATGTCCGGAGCGGGGGTGCGGGGGTGCGGGTTACGGGTTGCGGGGTGCGGGTTAGCGGAGGTCATCGGATGCGAGCCGAGTGCAGCGAGGCCTCATCTGATGTCCGGAGCGGGGGTGCGGGTTACGGGTTACGGGTTACGGGTTACGGGTTGCGGGTTACGGGTTGCGGGTTACGGGTTAGCGGAGGTCATCGGATGCGAGCCGAGTGCAGCGAGGCCTCATCCGATGTCCGGAGCGAGGGTTGCGGGTAAGATGAGCGGTTGAAGAAAATTGTTCAGGTGCGGGAGGGTAAACAATTGCCGGGGGCGGCGACCTTTACCGCAGAACCACCCGAAGCAGCCCCGGCCCATGACCCGAACCGAATACATCGACAAATACGCCCATCTCCTCGTCAACTACTGCGTAAACCTGCAGCCGGGGGAGCGCCTCTTCGTAGCCTCCACCACCCTGGCCGAGCCCCTGATCGACGCGCTGCAACGCGAGGTCCTTAAGGCAGGCGGCCACCTGGAAACTACCCTAGCCACCCGCGGGCAGGCCGAGGCCCTGCGGGAATACGGGAGCCCGGAGCAGTTTGCCTACCTGCCCACCCTCTACAGCCGGGCCATGCAGGAGTTCGAGGCCTACATCTACGTGAGTGCGCCCTTCAGCCTGCGCGAGCCGGAACCCGCCGCCAACCTCAAGGCCGCCCGGCGCGAAGCCTTCCAGCCCCTCCACGATACCTACTTCGCCCGTACGGCCGACCGGCGCCTCAAGCGAAGCATGTGTATCTATCCCACCGAGGCGCTGGCCACCGAGGCGGGCATGACGGAAGAGGAATACGCCGCCTTCGTCTTCAATGCCTGCAAGCTCAACGAACCGGATCCCCGGGCAGCCTGGCTGGGAGTGCGCGAGCGGCAGCAGCGCGTGGTCGATCACCTGAATGCCTGTACCTCCTTCCGGTACGTCAACGACCGCAGCGACATCACCTTCACCACCAAGGGGCGCACGTGGATCAACAGCGACGGACAGACCAACATGCCGAGCGGGGAAGTGTATACCAGCCCCGAGGAAGACAGCGTCAGCGGGCATATCTACTTCGACTATCCGGCCATCCGCAACGGAGAAGAGGTACGCGGCGTCACTCTCAAGGTTACGGACGGCGAGATCCAGTCGTGGTCCGCGGAGAGTGGGCAGGCGGTACTCGACGAAACATTCGCGATTGCCGGCACCCGGCGGTTCGGGGAAGCGGCCATCGGTACGAACTACGACATCGACCGCTTCTCCAAGCAAATCCTGTTCGATGAGAAGATCGGCGGCACCGTTCATATGGCCGTCGGTCAGAGCTACGCGCAGGCCGGTGGTAAAAACCAGAGCTCCGTACACTGGGACATGATCGCCAATATGCGCGCATGCGGCCGCGTATACGCCGACAACAAACTGGTGTACGAAAATGGCCGGTTCATCTCCGAACTTTGGTCCTGAGGGTCGGGGCCAGTTTTCAGGGGCCCGCCGAGACGCCACAATATTTCGCCCACCGGGGGGTTTGTACTTCTTTATCGTGTTTTGATCCCCCGCGATAAAGCGGCGGCACGTACTAACCGCAGCGGGCCGCATTACCCTTTCCTAAGAAAAGAGTTATCTTTGGTTTTGCCTCTTTTACTGCATTTTACCGCGGGAAAACCCTTTATTGACTGAATTAACCTCCCACCGTGAACGAAAACATCGCCTTTTTAGAGCTTAAGTACGGGAATATATACGGCGGCTACCCTAACTTCTACGCAATCAGTGAAATCGCTCTCCTGGTCTTTGAGCGGGGTTCAAACAAGATTTTCCTCGAGAGCTGGATAAATCAAGCCAACGTAGATATCGTCGACGTGTACGCCGAAACGGACGAGCTGGGTCATACCGTCCGGCGGGTCCGTGAGGTCCTGAACATGCGCACCAACCGGCGTTACCCCTACCACGAGGACTTCCGCCTCAGCGAAAACGACCTGCAGTTCGCCTTCCGGAACCTCCGCTCCACCAAGAACGCCATCCGCAACTTCCTGAACAAGAACCTGAATAAATACCGGTTCCAGGATATGATCGTCTTCGACGGTCGGCGCGACATCTTCCTCTGCGAACGTAGCGGTGTCCGGTTCAACTACACGAACATCATCGATATCCAGAAGGACCTGAATCGGGAGACCGATTACCTCTTCAGTCTCAATAAATTGTCGCGGGTCATCAACTTCAACACGGATCGGTCCTACCTGCGCTCCAACAACCTGGAGTACTGGCTGCACCCCATCGCGGCGCGGCAGATCATCCCCGGTACCGCCGCCTTTGATGCCGCCCGCCTGCTGATGGTCTTCAACGAGTACACCATGTACCACGACGACTTCCTCATCAAGGCCGCCATCCTGCTCAACAAAGTGAGCAAGCGAAAAGAGGAGCAGGCCCAGCTGGAGGCGGAGCAACAGGAACAGGAACAGGAACAGGAGGAAAAAGAAAAGGAGAATTCTTCCGCGGGAGACGCCTGAGCATCCCGCTTCCAACAACGGAAGCGTACCCAATCGGTCGGCCCGACCATCCCCGGCATTATACGTGTCGCCGGGGGTGGTCGGGTTTCGTCTTTAGGCGCGGTGCTGCTAGAAGAGGAAGATGATCGCCGCGATCAGTAACACACTGATCACCAGGCCCATCAGGAAAATATTGTACGCGATCTTGAGCAGCCGATATTTGCGGTCGATGGCCCCTCCGAGTCCGTGCAGGTCGCTGATCAAGTTGCCGTAAAGGGCATCGGGATCAAGGAGGGTCGACTCCATGCGGCGTGTGAACTCCTCGCGCTTCATCTTGCTGATGGTGCCGTAGAAGGCCAGGTTATTTTCCTCGCCGCGACGACCGTGGGGCCGGGAGGCCACGATGGCGTACACCAGGCTGGCGAGGGCGCAAATGATGAAGACCACCACGGGCAGCAGTATCTCCGGCCGCGTCTGCGCCCAGTTGCGGTAGGTGACGAAGGTGATCAGGGCACCGATGAGCAGGGCGTTGACGCTGACCATGATGGCGGCCTTCTGATCGGCCATGCGCTTGAGTTGGATGTGGTTGCGGAAGATGGTCCGGAAGTAGGTCTGGGTGGCCTGCCGCGTAGGCCCTTTCTCCAGTCCCTGCAGCACGACGCCGTCCGGGGAATCTCCCCCGGCGGGCAGCAGGCCGGGTTTCTTCTTTTCGAGTCGGTCCACCAGCTTCTGCAGGTCCAGCAGTACCGCGCTGTGGGTATGCTGATACCGGCGGCGCAACTCCCCGTCCCGGAAGCGGGCCTGCCGCAGCTCGTCGAGGTAGTGGGCCAGGGCATCGGTACGGTTCATGCGCCGGCGGGGCCCCTGCCCGCTGTCCAGCGCGTAGCGGTTCTCCAGCCACATCAGTTCGGCGCCTTCCGGCCCGCTCAGCAGCCGTTGGGCCAGCTGGGCATCGTAGAGCACGTCGGCCACCTCGGTACGGAGGGCGGAGCTGCCATCGGGCAGGACGGTCGCCAGCGTCAGTTGCAGGTTGAGATAGTCAGGACCCGTCCAGTCCCGGAACTCCTGGGCCACTTCCTTCACGTTGCGCAGCTCACTTCCGGCCCCCCAGTACCGGCAGGCTTCAAGCAGGGCGGCGGTGCGGGCCAGGTGCGGCAGGTCGGGGGACACGCCGGGGCGGCGGAGGGCGATTTCGAGAGAATGGCCGGCCAGGGACAGTGCCCAGCTATCGTTGTGCAATACCAGGGCCCGGGGCAGACGTTCATAGGTCATCAACATGAATCGCTCGGCCTGATCCGCCAGGTTACTCAGGTGCAGGGCGGAAAAGCGGCCGGGATTCATGGGCTGACGTTTTGGTAAGGCACTAGATGCTACGGAAGATAACGGTCCGGGGAGTCCCCGCCAAGCCGCTTACGCCAAAATTAACTGACATTGCACCTGCGGCCCCGCCCCTTCGTGGATCCTTACCTTCCTTGCTATGTTTAAGGTTTTACTTCCCATTCTGTTCGCCCTCGGTGCCACCGGATGCAGTTCACTCACCGACGATCTCGACGATCTCGGGGGGGTGCGGCAGTCCGCCGAATTCGCCATCCCCCTGGTGGACAGCGAAGTAGACCTGACCGATCTCCTCGGTAGTGTCGACGAGCGATTTTTGCTGACCGTCGACCCGGATGGCCTGTTACGCTTCCGCTACAGCGATACGGTACCGCCCGTCACCAGCGAGACGATCTTTGCCGACCTGCGGGAACTGGGCCGCGGCATCCCGCTGCCCATCACCGAGCGGGACACCCGCCTCCCCTTCCCCTTGCCGAACCGGGCATCGATCGACCTGGCGCGCCTGGGGGCCGGCCGGCTGACCTACGTGCTACCGAACCCTTACGATCAGCCGGTACGCCTCACCCTGAGGCTGACGAATTTCCTAAACAACGATGCCGTAGCGACCATCACGGGTGAGCTCCCCGCCTATTCCGGCTCGGGCGACCGGCCGACGCTCACCAACGCGGGCGCGCCCCTGGACCTGGCAGGTTACGTCCTCAACTTTTCCGACGAGGAATTACGGATCGAATACTCCATCGACGCCCTCGACGGTACTCCCCTGAAGCCCGGACCGGGGACGGTGCTGCTGCTTTCGGATCTCGAATTCAGTTACCTGGAGGGCTACTTCGGGCAGCTCCCCTACCCCGGCGTAGATGACCAGCTGGCGATTGACTTCTTTGAAAATTACCTGAGCGGAGACGTAACCTTCGTAGATCCACGCATCGTGGTGCAGGTACGCAGCAGCGTAGGGGTCCCTGCCCGGGCGGTAGTGGAGTCCCTCAACGTAGAGACCGCCGACGGGCGGCGGATCCCGGTGGAAGGGGAAATAGTGGATGAGGGGTTCCGCTTTGACTATCCCCGTGAGCCGGGGGACAACGCCACGACGACCTACGTCGTCGACAAGGAAAATAGTAATCTGCTGGACCTGCTGGAAGCACGCCCCGTGGCCCTCAACTACCGCATCAGCGCGCAGATCAACCCCGATGCGGATCCGACGCAGACGGGCTTCTTGTCCGACACCAATTCCTACGCGGCGACCGTGACGCTGGAACTGCCCCTGTACGGATCGGCGCGTGACTTCGAGGTCACCGACACGCTGCCCGTCAACCTCGGGGAGCAGTACGGGGAGGTCACCGCCGCCACCTTTCGCGTGACCACCGACAGCGACCTGCCGCTCGACCTGTTGCTGAGCGGCACCTTCGTTGACTCGCTCGGCAGCCCGGTCGCCGACCTGACCGACGGCGAACTGCTCATCATGGAGGCCAGTGAAACCGACCCCAGCGGGACTCCCCTGGGTACCGTGCGCGCCACCAACGACATTCCGATTACCGGCGAGGCGCTGACCCGTATCCGGCAGGCGCGTTCCCTCGTCCTGACTACTTCCTTCGCTACCCTCGACGGGGGCACCCGGCCGGTGCGCATCACCAACGAACAAACGCTCCGCGTCCGTATCGGCGCGCGGTTAACGCTCGAACAGCCATGAGACAACCGCTACGCCTGCTCGTCGCCGCCACCTTCCTCCTGACCACCCCGCTGGCAGCACAGAACCTTACCGCCCCCGTACTGTCGGGGAGTTGGCAGTCTACCTACCACAACCCCACCATGCACCACTTCCTGCCCACCGGGGTCACCGTGGGCCTGCCGGGGGTAGCTAACGACCTGCGGCTGGAGAACGTGCGGTACGCCGACCTATTCGTGAACGCCGCCGGCGAACGGCTCCTCAGCCTGGAGGCACTGGCTGCCCTGACCGAGGACCGCAATGGTGTGGAAGACGTCTTTTCCCTGGAGACGCTGGGGCTGGCCGTACGTGGCGACCGCTGGGCCTTCGGGGCCTACCACCGACTGCGGACGGAGGGGGCGGCGGAATACCGGGGGGCGCTGGTGGATTTGGCAGCCTTCGGCAACGCCCCCTTTATCGGAGCCACCGTGGAAATCGCGCCGCGGGGTACCATACAGAGCTTTCACGAAGTCGGTCTCGGAGTCAGCTACGCACTTTCCGGAACCGTAGCCGTGGGCGGACGGATCAAGTACCTCGCCG
This sequence comes from Lewinella sp. IMCC34183, assembly GCF_003390915.1. Lineage (GTDB taxonomy): Bacteria > Bacteroidota > Bacteroidia > Chitinophagales > Saprospiraceae > Neolewinella. The sequence goes on from NZ_QMEM01000004.1 coordinate 237,885, forward strand.
GAACCTCGGCGGTAACCACCACCGACGCCGGCAGCCTGCGGCTGACCACGGGCACCGAAAATTACGCCCTCACCCTGGAACAGGATATCACCTTGCAAACGGCGCGGGCCGTTCGGTACGGGGAGGACCTCAATACGATTCAGCTGGATTACCGGCCCTACCAGCTGCGGGCCGGCGACCTGTTCGGCGGCAACCGCGGCGTCGGTATCGATCTCGGGGTGGCCATGAACCTCGACCGGTTACGCCTGAATGCTTCGGTCACCGACCTGGCCGCCGGCATCAACTGGAAGGAGGAAGTGACCAGCCTGCGCTTCACCGGCACGAATACCTTCACGGGGGCGGACGTGCTGCGCGACCTGCTCCGGGATTCCGTTTCCCTCGCCACGGCGGTGGATAGCCTCGTCAGCACCTTCAATCCGCAGGCCGACGCGGCCGCCTTTCGTACGGAGGTCGCGCCGTCCTTCTACCTGGGGGGAGAATACGATCTCAACGACCGCTTCACCCTGGGCGCCCTGCTGGTCATCGAGGACCGGCTGGACGCCACGGCCGCCGCCCTGGCCCTCACCGGGCGATATACCGTGACCGATTGGCTGCGGGTGGGCCTGAACGTGAACCACCGCGCGGGATACCCCGTGAATGCGGGGGTACACCTCTACGCCACGCCGGGTCAATTCCGGTTGTTCGTAGCTTCGGATAAGCTGATAAGCCTGCTGGCGTCCGGTAGTCCGGCCGTCTCCGGCATCAGGATCGGGGCGTCGTTGGCGCTCGGTTCTCCGGAGCGTTCATCCGCCTCATTTCGTCCCGAATATCGGTAAGCAGCTGGATATCCTTGGGGGTGGGCACGGTCACGTTGCCGGGGTCCTCCGCCTTTTCCCGGAGGGAGTTGATAAAGCGGATGATGACGAAGAGGGTGAAGGCGACAATGAGGAAATCGATCATCGCCTCCAGGAAGAGTCCGTAGCCGATAATGACGCCGGGATCGATCACTTCGCCGTCCTCACCCACGGTAGGTGCCCGGATGACCCACTGCAGGTTGGCCAGCTCAATTCCCGCGGTGAGGTACCCGAGCGGAGGCGTGATGATCTGCTTGACGAGTACGTCGACGATCTTGTTAAAGGCCGCGCCGATTACTACGCCGACCGCCAGGTCGATCATGTTTCCCTTGACGGCAAATTTCTTGAATTCTGCCAAAAATCCGGCCATATGCAAAGTGGGTTGGTTAGAAGACTTTACGTTGCCCCATAACCGGTACGAAGCCGTTTTGTTAGTACCGTAGCCGTACCACGGTCAGGACGACCGCCGCGACAAAGGCCAGCAGGTGGTACAGTTCCGCCGGGGCATCCCGCCGCCGGGCCAGCCAGAGGCCGAGCAGCATACCGAGCGGTGGCACCAGTACCTGGACATCGGATACCGCTACCTCAGCGCCCAGCAGGGCCACCAGCGGCGTAAAGAGGAGCGCGAAGTAGGCGAAGGTCGTGTTCTTATTGCCCTCGATACTCAGCAGGGCCCGGTTGCCGCCACTCGCCACCACGACCAGGATGCCGAAGCCCAGCACACCCGCCCCGACCAGGTCGTAGGGATTGGCCGGCAGGAAGTTGCCGAAGCCGAAGCCACCCAGTTGTCCGTCGAGGAACGTCTGCCCGTCGCCCGACAGGTAAGCTACGGTCCCCGCCAGTAAGTAGGCGACCACGGTACCGACCAGCAACTGACTGATGTTGCGGAAATTGACGGCGGCGAAGATGCTTATCCCGACGATGAAGGCCGGCAAAAAAAGCAGGTAGGTCGGCACGAGCAGGGAAGCCAGGCCGATCCACCACCCGGCGTTGAAGCGGGCCACCGAGTTTTCCCGCCCCTTGTAGGTGCTCCCCAGGGAACCCAGCGCGAGGAGAAAGAAGAGATGACACACCTGGACGGGGTCGAAGGCGTGAAAGACGGGCACCATCGCCCAGAGCAACACCAGCACGAGCCCCGGAAACTGAGTACTCGTGGCCGCGAACCGATAGCGGTCGCACACCCGGTTGGCCAGAATGCCCGCCAGGGCCACCAGCACGGGCGGCAGCAGGATGACCAACCAGGGGGAAGCCTGTACGGCGCCGGCCAGCCACCCGCCGGTATACGTCGGGGTGCGGGCCGCCTCCGGAGGGCCCAGCAGTATGAGCGGCACCTGCAGCAGCAGGGCGTACCCGAAAAGAAGCAGGCTCGCAAACGACTGGTTAGTACGGAAGAGAGAAAGCATGGGCTATCGAAGCTGCCGCTCCGTCTCGGTGATGAGGGCGGAGGCCTGGGTGTAGGTTGCGTCGAGGTCGGCGGCGGAATCCTGCCCCGCATAGAGCGCCATCTCGCAGCGCGCCAGGAGGCGGTCGTAGCGCTCCGTGAGGGATTCGTCGGCACCGGCCTCGCGCAGAACGGTGGCGATGTTACGCCGGTCTAGATCCCGCACCGGCAGGCTGAACCGCTCGCGCAGGTACCGGAGCACGGCTCCCTCGACGGCGTCGTAAAAGGGGCGGGCCTCGCCCCGCTCCAGGTGACCGCGGGCTTCCTTCAGGCGGGCGGTGGCGACCTTTCCGGCCCGCTCGCGCAGCAGGATGGCCGGGTCACGGTCGGCGAGCCGCTGCCGGTAGTTGCTGTACCCGATGGCACCGCCGCCCAGGAGCAGGGGGAGCACCACGAGGGCCCAGAAGAGGGGGCTGCCCCCAAAGCTGCCCCCGTACCGGCGGCCGGGGGGCAGGGTGCCGGCGGGCCGTAGCACCAGCGAGTCGGCGACCGCTACGGCCGTGTCGATGGAGTAGGTAGTGTTGCCGCTGCCACCCGTCACCGTGATGGGATAGGATTCCGGAGTAAGGGACACGTAGCGCCCGCTGTCCGTATTGAAGTAGGTGACCGAGGGGGCAACGTCGTAGGTGCCCGCCCGCTTCGGCACGAGCTGGTACAGAAAGGTCTTACGGCCGAACATGCCGGAGGGGCTGTCCAAAAACTCCTCCTCCACGACCCGGGGATCATAAATGTTCCAGTTGGCCGGGTCGACCGGCGCCGGCGCCTCGAACCGCTGGATGTCGCCCTGCCCCGTCACGCGGAGGGTGAGGGTAAGTGCATCGTCGGTGGTGAGCCGGTCGCGGTCGATCTGCACGTCCGCGCGGTAGGTACCCACGCCACCGCTGAAGTCGGGGGGCCGGGGCTGCGGGAGCTCCTGCACGGTGATGCGCAGGGTATCGGAATTGACCGGGATCTGCTCCGTGAAGCGGCGCGAAAAGCTGCTGTTGGTTCGGGTGCGTACGGCGCCGATCACCATGCGGTAGGGATCGATGGTGAGTACGCCGCTCTTGATGGGAAACAGGGCCAGACTGGCCAAGGTACGCCGCTGGTACTCGCGGCCGTTCACGATCACGTTGACCGGCGAGGCATCGAAGCGGCGGCGCGGCCGGGCGAAGAAGCCGTCGAGGTCCGGTTCGCGCACCATATTGCGGGAGATCGGATTGACCGAGGCGTACAGGTTGAGGTTCAGGATGATCTGTTGGCCCACGTAGGCCTCGTCGGTGCTCACCTCGGCGCGCAGGAAATTTTCCGGGGCGGCGGCCAGGGAGGCGTCGTCGACCTCGAGCACGGTGACGCTCTTCGAATTGGCCCGGTACGTGCGCCCGGCGGCCACTACGGAGGCGGGTCCGATGGTGAGGGTGCCGATCCGCTTCGGTTGCAGCATCCACGAGAAGGTCATCTCGCTGGTCGCCACGCCGTTGACGATGGTGGTGCCGATGGACCGGTTGGGCCCCTGGATCACGTCGAAGTCGGTGAAGGGGGGCGGCTGAAAGTTCTCCCCCTGGGCGTTGCGCAGCGTCAGGTTGTATTCCAGGGTGCTGTTCCGGAGCATGCGCTCCTTGCTCACCTCGGCGGTGAAGGTGATGTCCTGGTGCTGACCGAATCCGAGCGCGGCCCAGCCCAGGAGGAGGGTGAGGAGAGAGAGGCGCAGCGGCATCACCAGTCCTTGTTTCCGGTGCAGCCCTGCTGGTCGGCCTGCCGCAGGCGGCTCAGGGTCCGCTTTTCCTCCTCGGCGGCGATGCCGAGCTGCCGTTCGGCCTCCTCGCGGCTCATCTGCGGCTGGTCGGGGTTCGCGTTCGGCTGGCCGGGGGTACCCGGCTGCTGCTGTTGCTCCTGTTCGGACTGCTCGCCGTCTTCCGACTGCTCGCCGGCTTGCTGCTGTTGTTGCTGCTGGTCGCCGTTTTCGCCGCCCTCGCCGTTTTGCTGCTGCTCCTGTTCCTGCTGGTCGCCGTCCTGCTGCTGGTTCTCCTGCTGCTCCTGTTCCTGCTGTTGCTGGATCTCCCGGATGGCCTTGGTGAGGTTGTACTTCGTTTCGGCGTCGTCGGGGCTGATGCGCAGGCTTTGCTTGTAGCTCTCCACGGCCTGTTTGAAGTCCTGCTGCCGGTAGTAGCTGTCGCCGAGGTTGCGGTAGGCCCGCGACCGGATTTCCGGGTCATCGGCCAGTCCGGCGGCTTCTTCGTAGCGCTTGGCGGCCTCCCCGAACTCGCCGCGCTCGTAGAGGGCGTTGCCGAGGTTGTAGTTGCCCTTGGCGCTGTTTTCGTCCTGGATTGCGCTGCCGTATTCCCGCTCGGCTTCGCTGTAGTTGCCATCCTTGTACGCCCGGTCGCCGCGGCGCAGGGCACGGTGGCTGCTCTGGCTCAGGGCGGGCGCGCAGGTGCAGAGTAACAGGAATAAGGTGATGTAGGTCCGGTAATGCATCGGGGGGCAAGTTACGGGATTTACGGGGCTAGCCAGGCGGACATCGGATGTCGGCGACATCCGATGTCCGCCTGGCTAGCTGAGAAATTCGGCGACCCGGGTGTAGAGCTCCTCTGGCTGCTCGGCGTGTACCCAGTGCCCGGCCCCCTGGATCGTGGTCAATTGCGCCTGTGGGAAGTGGCGCAGGATGCCGTCCAGGTCCTCCTCCTTTACGTATCCGCTCTTGCTCCCCCGCAGGAAGAGGGCGGGCTTGGGGTAGGTCTGCCCGAGAGTACCGACCGAGGCGATGAGGTTCTCGTAGTCGTTGTCCAGCACTTCCAGGTTCATGCGCCAGCGAAAGCCCTCGTCGTCGCGGGCGAGGTTTTTGAGGAGAAACTGACGCACCCCCTTTTCCTGCAGGTAGGGCTCCATGGCCGCATCGGCGTCGCGACGATCTTCCAGGCTACTCGGGTCGAGGGCTCTGAGGGCGGCAAAGACGTCGTCGTGGCCGCGTCCGTACTGCCGCGGCGCCATATCTACCACCACCAGTTTCTCGACCAGGCCGGGATACGTCAGAGCGGTCTGCATGGCCACTTTGCCCCCCATACTATGGCCCAGCAGGTAACACGCATCTACTCCTATCCCCTCCAGGAACGCGGCCAGGTCGTGGGCCAGCTGGGGGTAGGTTATCTCGTCGGTGTGCGGTGAACGGCCGTGGTTGGGCAGGTCCACCAGGATCACCCGGTAGCGTTTCGCCCACCGGCGGGCGAGGGTCGACCAGTTGTCCAGGCTGCCGAAGAGGCCATGGAGGATGACGAGCGGATAGCCCTCGCCGTAGGTTTTGTAGTTGAGATCCATGGGGTGGGTATAAGGTTGGGTTGCACAGGGAGGACGCGGGGGGCTTCGTGGAGGTTCGCTGTGCGGAGGTACGCTTTTACCAAAACATTCAGACCGGCGCGCTGGGGAAGCGCCTTGAACTTCGCGGTCGGAAACCGCATCGTACCGGCCGCCGGGCACCTACACCGCACCCGCGTCCGCGCCGCCTTCTTCCGGCTGATCCTTTTTCTCCTCTTCGGGTTGCGGGTGGCCGTTGCCCCGGGCCAGGCCGTGGGCGGCCTCCTGGGTGGTGATGACGCGGTCGAGGCCCCGGCCGCCGCGGATCCAGAGGTCGCGTTGCGGGAAGGGGATCTCCACGCCCCGCTCCCGAAAGGACCGGTCGATGCCGAAGCGTACGTCGCTCTTGATATCCTCGATGCGGAGGAGGTCGCGCGACCAGAAAATGATCTCGAAGTCCAGCGAGGAGCTCCCGAAGTCGAGGAAGCGCACGATCGGGTTGGGGGTCTTTAAGATGCGCGGGTGATCGGCCGCCACCTGCAGCAGGATTTCCTTCACCAGCGAAGTGTCCGATCCGTAGGCGACGCCCACGCCCACGTGAAAGCGGGCCTTGCGCTCCACGTGGCTCCAGTTGATCACGTTCTCTCCGATGAGCTTGGAGTTGGGGACGAAGATGATGATGTCGTCGCGGGTCTCCACCGTCGCGGTACGGGCGCCGATCTTGCGGACCGTACCCACCTGGTGATCGGCGATCTCCACCACGTCGCCCACCATTACCCCCCGCTCGAAGAGGATAATGACTCCGCAGATGAGGTCATTAAAGGTCTGCTGCAGCCCGATGCCGATGCCGACCAACAGGGCCGCCGCCCCCGTCCAGAGCGCGAATAGGTTGAAGCCCGCTGCCTGCAGCACCAGCAGCACGCCCACCACGTACACGAAGTAGGTGATCAGGCGGTTGATGGCGTACTGGCTGCCCGTGTCCACCTTCGACCGGCGGTAGTAAGCCCCCAGGATGAGGTTGGTGATTGCCATCAGCAACAGACGCAGGAAGAGAAAGACCCCCACCGCCAGTACCACGTTGCCGACGGTGATCGTACCCGTTACGATCGTTTCTCCGTTGGTGGTCCGCTCCGTAAAGAAGTAAAACACGTAATCGGCCAGCCCCGTATCCTGCAGCACCACCAGGGTGGCCAGGGCGTACATGAACGGCCGTACCGCCCGGAAGCGCTCGGCCGACGCCTCCTGCTCGGACAGGACCGCCGCCGTTGGGGTGGTAGAGCGGTGCATACGGTAAAAGCGCTGCACGAGCAACTCCTCGATCAAGATGTCCAGTACATTGGCCAAGATGAAGGCAATCAGGGCCTTGACGATGGTACTGATCCGGATGGTGAAGTACACCGGCGGTCCGTCGCTGCTGGAGGCATCCTGGATAGCCTCGTCGACGAAGGTGATGTCGATGTTGAGGATACGCAGGATGACGATCACCAGCAGGCTGAAGAGCGAAAAGCGGGTCACGCCGCGCACCCGGCTCCGGTTCTTGGGCGAAACCGCCTCCCGGCCGTAGTACCACGGCAGCAGGCGCCGGATGATCAGGTGGTTGGTACCCAGCAGCACCACGCAGGCCAGGGCGATCAGCAGGAGCTGGTAGGCGCTGACGGTGAAGCCGTCGATGTCCAGTAGTTGAAGCTGCCGTAGTCTGTCCATGCGCACGCAAAAGTAAGCCCCTAACGCGGCCCGGCTTGCAACCCGCCGCCCGCCAAACCGTTGGGCCATGACAAAGCCAACGAATATGCAGGAGATCAAGGGCCGGTACGTCGATCTCGACGCCCGCGAAATTTACGGCGCGGTCGTGACTATCGACGACGCGGGCCGCATCGCGCGGATCGACCGCGACCCCGAGCGCGACAAGCGCGGCTGGTTCATCCTGCCCGGCTTCGTAGACGCCCACGTGCACATCGAGTCGTCGATGCTGCTGCCCGTCGAGTTTGCCAAGCTGGCGGTCGTCCACGGCACGGTGGCCACCGTGAGCGACCCCCACGAGATCGCCAACGTGATGGGCCTGGAAGGCGTCGAGTACATGATCGACAACGCGCGCCACACCCCCCTGAGCATCAACTTCGGCGCCCCCTCCTGCGTACCGGCCACCTTTGCGGAGACCGCCGGTGCGGTGCTGGACGCCGAAGCCGTGGCGGAACTGGTACGACGCCCTGAAATTCGCTACCTGAGCGAAGTGATGAACTACCCCGGCGTCCTGCAGGGGGATGCGGACCTCCTGGCCAAGATCGCCGCTACCCACGCCGCAGGTAAGCCGGTCGACGGCCACGCCCCCGGCCTGCGCGGGGCGGAAGCCGCCGCCTACGCCGCCGCCGGCATCAGTACCGACCACGAGTGCTTCACCGCCGCCGAGGCCCGCGACAAGCTGGCCGCCGGCATGAAGATCCTCATCCGCGAGGGCAGCGCCGCCCGAAATTACGCCGCCCTCGAGGAGCTGATCGATGAGTTCCCGGACCGGATCATGTTCTGCACCGACGACAGCCACCCCGACGCGCTGCTGGCCGGCCACATCAACCGCCTCGTCATCCGCGCCGTACGCGGCGGCCACGACCTCTTCAACGTACTGCGCATCGCCTGCCGCAACCCCGTCGACCACTACGGCCTCGACATCGGACGGCTGCGGGTGGGCGACCGCGCCGACTTCATCCAGGTCGACGACCTGCGCCACTTCGGCATCATGGCCACCTGGATCAACGGCCGGCAGGTCGCGGAGGCCGGCGCCCACCGCCTCCCCGACTACCGCCCCGAACCGATCAACAACTTTCACTGCTCACCTAAGTCCCCCGCCGACTTCCGCGCCGCCCCCGGCCCGGCCGGCGGGAAGATCCGCGTTATCGGCGTCACCGATGGCGAGCTGGTCACCGAGGCCCGCGAAATGACGCCGGTACTGGATGCCGAAGGGCGGCCCGTCTCCGCCCCCGAACGCGACCTGCTCAAGATCGTGGTGGTGAACCGCTACCAGGACGCGCCGCCGGCCATCGGCTTCGTGACGGGCATGAAGCTGCAACGCGGTGCCATCGCCAGCAGCGTGGCCCACGACAGCCACAACATCGTAGCGGTGGGCGTCGACGACGCGGCCATCTGCCGCATGGTCAACGCCGTCATCGCCGAGGGCGGCGGCATCGCCGCCGGCCGCGATGAATACCTGGAAGTGCTGCCGCTGCCGGTCGCCGGCATCATGAGCGCGGAGCGCGGGCCGCAGGTGGCCGCCCGCTACGGGGAGCTCAGCGGCTTCGTGCGCCGCAAGCTGCGCTGCGGGCTGGAGGCTCCCTTCATGACCCTGTCCTTCCTGGCCCTGCTTGTCATCCCCAGCCTCAAATTAAGCGACCGCGGCCTGTTCGATGGTGAACGCTTCGTCCCGGTCGACCTCTGGGTGCGGGAAGCCTGATCGGGATAGAAAATATAGAATCCCGGAGGTGGGGTGAGCAAGGCGGGGGATGTCCGTGTTCTACCTACCCGGAATCCGCTGGCCCACCGCTCCCCAATGAAAGCAACCTTAACGTGGATCCATCCGCTGGCCCTGTGGGCGAGCGTGGTGGGAATATTCGCCTTCCTGACGGAATCCGGGTTCGCGCACCCCGATGCCACCCAACGGATCATCGACGGCTACTACTTCTTCGTACTTACGGCGGGCGTGGCCTCCCTGGGCGTCCGGTACTTCCACAACTTCGAACGGCTGGAGCGCAAGGTCTTCGTATTCGACCTCCTCACGGTCCTCTTCACGCTTTTTGCCGTGGTGACTTTCTTTGTGGCGCAGTCCGCGCCGGAAAGCTACCCGCTCCTGGCGCGGTCGATATGGATACACACGGCCGTGGCGCTGGTCTTCGTGCGCGAGATCTCGGAGGTCAACCTCAACTACCGCCGCACCTTCCTCAATCCGGCCCAGCTGTTCGTGGTCAGTTTCGTGTCGGTCATTCTGCTCGGGGCCCTGCTGCTCATGCTCCCGCGGGCTACGGCAGGGCAAGGCCTCACTTTCGTCGACGCCCTCTTCACCGCCACCAGCGCGGTGTGCGTGACGGGGCTCATCGTAGTCGATACCGGCAGCTACTTTACTTCCTTCGGACAGAGCATCATTCTGACCCTGATCCAGGTTGGCGGGCTCGGGATCCTGACCTTCGCCAGCTATTTCAGTTATTTCTTCAAGGGGGGCTCCACCTACGAAAACCAACTGGTGCTGAGCGACCTGACCAACTCGAACAAGATCGGCGAGGTATTCCTGGTGCTCAAGTACGTCATCCTGATCACCTTCGGCGTCGAGCTGCTGGCGGGCCTCCTCATCTACTTCACCCTGGACGCCGGCAGCTACCCGACCGTCGGCGACCGCGTTTTCTTCGCGGCGTTTCACTCTATATCGGCCTTCTGCAACGCGGGCTTCTCTACCCTGGGCAGCGGGCTGTACGAGCCGGAGTTCCGCTACAACTATACACTGCAGCTCATCATTATCGTCACCTTCGTGCTGGGCGGGCTCGGCTTCCCGATCGTCTCCAACGTCATCAATTACCTGCGCTACCTGCTGCGGAACCTGCTCCACCCCCGCCGCCGGGCCGCCACCCACGCCCCCTGGGTGCTTAACCTCAACAGCCGGGTAACTCTCGTGACGACCTTTACCATATCGGCCGTCGCCTTCGTCCTGTTCTACGTCCTGGAGTACAACAATACCCTCGCGGAGCACGACGGTGTCGGCAAGGTCGTCACCGCCCTCTTCGGCGCTACCACCCCGCGCACGGCCGGCTTTAACACCATCGACAATGCGGCGATGCTGTTCCCAACGACGATGATGGTCTTCCTCCTGATGTGGATCGGCGCTTCCCCCGCCTCCACGGGCGGCGGCATCAAGACCAGCACCTTCGCCATCGCGATCCTCAACGTCGTCAGCCTCGCGCGCGGCGAAGAGCGCATCGAGGTGTTCCGCCGGGAAATTTCCAACCTGTCCGTACGGCGGTCCTTCGCCGTTATGGCCCTGTCGCTGCTCGTGATCGGGCTGGCCGTCATGGCCATCACGTTCTTCGACGGAGGAACCGACCTGCGCAGCATTGCCTTCGAGTGCTTTTCCGCCTACAGCACCGTTGGGCTGAGCCTCGGCATCACCGGCGGGCTATCCATCGGCAGTAAAATGGTGCTCATCGCGGTGATGTTCTTCGGCCGCGTGGGTATGCTGACGATCCTCGTGTCCGTATACCGGAAGAGCAGCATGCAATCCTACCGCTACCCCACCGAAGAGCTCACCATCAACTAAATTACTAGCCCCATGAAATACCTTATTGTCGGCCTGGGAAGTTTCGGCGCCTCCCTCTCGCAGAAGCTCACCGCCCGGGGCCACGAGGTCATCGGCATCGATACCAGCATGGAGAAGGTCGACCAGTACAAGGAGAAGATCTCCCACACCATCTGCATGGACGCCACCAACGAGTTTGCCGTGGCCGGCCTGCCGCTCCGGGATGCCGACGTGGTGATCGTAGCCATCGGCGAGCAGCGCGGGGCCAATATTATGGCGACCGCCCTGTTCAAGAACCTGCGGGTGAAGCGGCTCATCAGCCGGGCCATCAGCCCCATTCACGAAAAGGTGCTGGAAGCCATCGGGGTCGACGAGATCGTCCACCCCGAGGAGGAAGCCGCCGGCCGGTGGGACAAAAAACTGTCCCTCAACAACGTGGTGGACTCCTTCGAGCTGGGAGCGGACCATAGCATCATCGAGGCCGGCGTGCCGGCCGAGTACATCGGCAAGACGATCGAGGAGGTCGGCTTCCGCAAGAAATACAACCTCCTCGTCCTCTCCACCATCAAGCAGACCGATGAGGCCGGCCTGATCGGCAAGGTCCGCAAACATACCGTGGTGCGGGGCGTCGTCCTGCCGGACCAGGTCCTCGAGGCCGGGGAGCTGGTGGTGCTCTACGGCGCCAACGAAGACCTCCAACACTTCCTGAAACGCCGCAGCTAGGGGACCGGTCAGCGCTGCAGGTCGGCCACCAGCCGCTCGGTGAAGAAGCGGGCGCCGAATTTATTCAGGTGGTGCTCGTCCTCCCGGAAGTTATCGGGAAGTTCCAGGTCGCTGTAGTCCAGCAGCTCAATTTGGGAGAATTGGTCGCGGTACGTCGCGTAGTAGTACTCCTCGTCGTAAAATTCACTTGGCCGGAACATCGGCATGTACAGAAAAATCAGGTTGACGCCCTCCGCCTCGCAGAGGGATATGATCTTGTTGAGGTACCGGTAATTGATGGCGTGCCCCCGGTCCAGCCATTCGGCAATCTCGTGCTGGTCCTGCCGGCTGTCGAATTGCTTTTCCGAGGGATTGAACCGCCCGTAGGTACGGATCGACCGGGGTATGTCCTTCAGCACCTTCTGCACGAGCAGGGTGGCGACCGTAGGAGCGTTCGTCCGTCCGTAAAGCTTCCATTCTTCCTCCGAGAAGTACGGGAAGTACAGGGGAAGGTAAAGGCTCATCTCGTTGGCCGTGTAGTACTTCGAGTCGGTATTGCGGTGCATGTCCGTAGGGGCAAACTCCAGGAACACGGTATCCACCTGTGGATTCGCCGTCAGCAGGCGCTCCAGCTTCAGGTAGGTGAAGAGGTAGCGTTCCGACCCCAGAGCCAGGTTGGCACTTCCTTCGTAGAGCGAGTCGTTGACCCCCTTCGCAATGTGGGAGGCCCCTACGAAAAGCACGTGGGTATCGTCGGGCAGGCTCCAGTCGATCGACCGGATCGTAACCCACCGGTAGGCGAAGGTCAGCAACAGCATACCCCCGAGGATACCCAGAAACAGCAGCGTAGTCTTGATGAATCTTACCATACCCGGCTAAAACTGAAAGTAGATGAAGTCCTGCTCGCTGCCGCTGAACCAGAAGATCGACAGGGCAATGGCGTAGTAGAACGCCCACCGTAGCGGCCGCGGCCGGTGGAGGGCCAGCCGCTCGATCGCGTACTCATCACGGCGGCCCAGCCACTCGATGACCAGGAAGACCCCGACGAACAGCAGGGTGAGGGCCGCCAGCTTCAGGTTGTTGAGACTGGGAAGTTGCAGCAGGGAGGGCGTGAAGATGTCGCGGATATAGGCGAAGGCGTGGCCGAGACTCGACGCGCGGAAGAAGATCCACGCGAAGACGGTGATCCCAAACGTAGCCAGCATGCGGGCGGATTCCGACCAGGTGGGCAGGGCCCGGTCCTCCGCCACCGTGTCCAGGTTCCGCCGGTTGCTTTTGGTGAGCAGCAAGGGCAGGAAGAAGACGGCATTCAGCGCCCCCCAGACGATGAATGTCCAGTTGGCACCGTGCCAGAACCCACTTACGATAAAGATGATGAAGGTATTGCGTATCCGCATCCACGTCCCGCCGCGGCTGCCGCCCAGCGGGATGTACAGGTAATCGCGGAACCAGGTGGACAGCGAGATGTGCCACCGCCGCCAGAATTCCGCGATGTCGCGGGAGAAGTAGGGGTAGGCAAAGTTGCGCATCAGGTCGAAGCCAAACAGCCGGGCCGTGCCGATGGCGATGTCGGAATAGCCCGAGAAGTCCCCGTATATCTGAAAGGAGAAGAACAGGGCCCCGAGTACTAGGGCGCTGCCGTTCATGTCGGCCGAGTTGTTGAAAATATCGTTGGCGAAGGCGGCGCAGTTATCGGCGATGACCACTTTCTTGAACAGCCCCCAGAGTATCTGCCGCAGGCCATCCACGGCCCGCCCGTAGTCGAAGGTCCGCGCGCGGTGAAACTGCGGCAGCAGGTTGGTGGCCCGCTCGATCGGTCCCGCCACCAGTTGGGGAAAGAAACTGACGAAGGCCGCGAACGAGATCAGGTCATCCGTGGGCTCGAGCTGCCGCCGGTATACGTCGATGGTGTAGCTGAGGGTCTGGAAGGTGTAGAAGCTGATCCCCACCGGCAGGATGATGTCGAGCGTATTGAATCCGAGCACGGCCCGGATCCCCGGCGCGGCCGAGTAGAAGGAGTCGAGGAAGAAGTTGTAGTACTTGAAGACCCCCAGGAAGCCCAGGTTAATGAGGATGCTGGTCCACAGGTACAACTTACGCTTCCGGGGGTCGGCCTCGCCCCGGAGCCCGAGCCCGATCGAGTAATCGACCAGCGTACTGAAAATGATGAGCGAGAGGAAGCGCCAGTCCCACCACCCGTAAAATACGTAGCTGGCCACGACGATCAGCAGGTTCTGCACCTTCAGGTTCTTGTTGGCGACGTACCAGTACAGCAGAAAGACCAGCGGCAGAAAAACGGCGAATTCAACCGAGCTAAATAACATACATAACCATTGCGGGGCCGCGGGTGCGGTGCTGAAGTGTCGGGGGGTGCGGGCAGGGCTACGGCCGGGTACGACCCACCCTTTCGCCAGACCAAAGCTAGGCTGCCATCACCTATTCTACAACCGGGGCCCGGGAAGCGCTGGTGTAAGGATCTGAATTTTAACGGTGCGGGGTGTAAGCGGGGGGGCGGTGCCACGCGTTGCATTGACTCGATGAGCCCACGGTGGCCAGCGGCTGCAACAAACGGAAACAGCATGAAGGAAAGTGAAAATCTCAGTACCGGCATATTCGACATCCTGGCCACCGGCGTCGAGGCATTCGGTACCGTAGACACTACCTACATTGGCTTTCACCTGTGTCGGGATTTGGGCGTTGCCCCCGAAGCAGTAAACGCGGGCCTCCAATCCCTTGAGGACCGGGGCCTGATCGTCTACTCACCGGACCGGGCCACGCTGACGGTTACCGCGAAGGGGCTGCAGGGCAGCTGGCGGGGGCAGGTTTGAGCCCCCTTTCTGGTCCCTATTCCCGCGGGGCAGGCTTATCCGCTACCCCTACCCTGTATTCGTACCGCACCATGTCGGTTGTTTCCATCCGCGTCCACTGGTTGGCGACAAAGAACCGCTGGGCGGCCCGATTGGACAGCGCTACGTAACACGTCCAACACTGGCCGGGGGCGGCGGGGATCGTTTTGGTAAGCAGCCGCAGTGCCCGTGTCCCGATGCCCTGACGTCTCCGGTCGGGCTTGATGGCCAAATTCGTGATGACCGGGCATCCTTCACCGTCCGTCGGGAAGGTGACGCCGATCACGCCCACCAGTCCGGCGCCGGCACAGACGGCCAGTTCCTGTCCGGTCGTATCGTTAAGTACGTAAGCCAGCCACTCCGCGTCGACGCCTCCCAGGGTGGTCCGCAACTCAGGGTCCGCGAACCAGCGATGGTATTCCGGAAAGTCCGTGGCTGCGAAGGGGCGAAGCCGGAAGAGAATGGACACGGGCGGGCGGTTGGTCCCGGGTAAAATACAGAACGCCCGGCCAGCTTAGCTGGTCGGGCGTTTCGGCGCAGCCGGAGGCTGCATCGTACTGGCGCGGCTGGAAGCCGCATTGTACTGGTGGTCGCTGAGAGACTCGAACTCCCGACCCTCTCGGTGTAAACGAGATGCTCTGAACCAACTGAGCTAAGCGACCCTAAAATCTCCGCGGCACGGACCCACCATCGTGGATTGTACCGCTAAGGGAGTGCAAATATACGGTGGGCCCGTTCAATCGTGCAAGGAAGGGCGGCAAGATTTGGTAATTTTGCCCGTCCACCCACGCCATGCTCATGCTTCGCCCTCTCCTGACCGCCCTTTCCTGCCTCCTGTCCGTAGTTGCCCTGGCCCAGGACACGCTCACTTTCGGGGGCATCGACCTGCCGGGCGCCGAGGTGCGGGCCACCTACCGGCGGGTGAGTCCGCTGGCGCAGGCCTTCACCATCGAGGAGGTGCGGCGATTGCCGGCCACCTTTTTCGACCCCGCGCGCCTCATCGCCCTGCTGCCCGGCACCGTACAGACCAACGACCAGGCCAACCACCTGAGCGTCCGCGGCAATACGCCCAATGCCAACCTGTGGCGGCTCAATGGCCTGGCGGTGGTCAACCCCAACCACACCAGCAACGCGGGTACCTTCTACGACACCCCCACCCTCACCGGCGGCGGTACCAACGCGCTGAGCGCCCAGGTCCTGGACAACTCGGCCTTCCTCGCGGCCGGACTGCCCGCCCGCTACGGCAACGTCACCGGCGGAACCTTCGACCTGCGGCTGCGCCCCGGAAATCACGACCGCCGGCAACACCAGGTGCAGGCCGGGTTCATCGGCTTCGACGCAGCCACGGAGGGGCCGACCGCGAATCCGGACATCAGCTACCTGGTCAATGCCCGCTACAGTTTCACCGGCTTGCTCGCCAACCTGGGCGTGGGCTTCGGCGGGGAAGCGATCGGCTTCTATGACCTCAACGCCCACCTGCACTGGGAAACCGACCGCGGAGAGGTCAGCCTCTTTACGGTCCTCGGCCGGAGCACCAACGATTATACGCCGGACCCCGAGGACGAGATCACCGAGCAGAAGCAACTCTTCAACATCGACTTTCAGAATGATCTCGTAATTGGAGGAGCGAGTTTCCGTCAGGAGATACGCCCGGGCACGCTCACCGGGGGGCTGGCGTACTCCGAGTTCGAAACGGAGCGTTTCCAGACCTTCGTAGACGAAACTGGCGAGGAATCCACCGCCAGCCTGTTCCACAGCCGTCTGAGCACCTACGCCGACCTGGAGCGCATCGTCAGCCAGCGCGTCACCCTCAACGTGGGCGCGGAATTTCTGCGCGACGGGGCCGAGCACACCGCATTCTACCTGGACCGACCGGGCACGGCGATGTACAGCAACCTCGTGACGGCCAGTCTTGCCCCCTACCTGAGCACGGAGATCCTCTTCCGCGACGGCGATGACGCCCTCGACCTGGGGGTGCGGCTGGCCGCTTACGCCCTGCCCAACCGGGAAGCCCTCGCCGCCTTCGAGCCCCGGGTCAGGTACCGGCACCGCTGGAAGGGCCAGCGGGTGTTGCTCACGGCCGAGCGGGTGAGCCAGACGCCCCTCCTCGGTATCCTGCTGGAAGGGGGCGGGGTACGGGACTTCGTTCCCGTCAGCAATCAGGCCAGCGTGGCCTACGGGCGCAGCTTTGGCGGAGTGAGCGCGCTGCTTACGGGCTACTTCCAGTATACGGACCGGGAATTCGCCGCCGAGCAGGACGGCTTCCTGATCAGCGCCAATAATTTCCTGGAAATCGACCCCTACTTTGCCTTCACCACCTCCACCTCCACCCGCCGCTACGGCGTGGAGCTGGAGGTCTCCGGCGGCAGCCGCGCCACGGGCTGGTACTACCGCGGCAGCACCTCGGTCTACCGCGCCGAAAGCGAACAGACGGACGGCAGCTGGGCAAAGGATCGCTACAGCAGCGACTACGCGGTGAAACTGACCCTCGGCCGCGAGTGGGCCGGGAGGGACAAGCGGGACAGGGAACGCACCTACGGGCTCAACCTGGCCGTCATTACCTACGGCGGAGAACGGACCGGCCGGATCGTGGACGTACCCGCGGCCCTGCGGCCCTATTTCGTACCGCCCGACTACAGCCAGGGCTTCATCAACTCCAACGGCGCGTACTTCCGCCCCGACCTGCGCCTCTACCGGACCAAGGTGCGCGCACGTACCACCCGGACCCTGGCGCTCGACCTGCAAAACGTGGCGGGCGTAAGCAACACCGCGGCGACGTATTACGATTCTTACCTCAATCGGGCGAACGAGCGGGAAGCCCTGGGGTTGATACCGGTACTGAGCTACCGGATCCTCTGGCGGTGACCGGATGTCCGCTGCACCCGCGTCCCCGCCCTACACCCGACCGTCGGCTACCTTTGTTGCTAAATCGCCTACCATGAAGTTTACTTACCTGATTGCCCTTTTCCTGCTGCTGGCCACCGCCTGCGGAAACTCCGACGCGGATACCGCCCAGGAACAGGCCTCCATGGCCGCCCAGAAAGCCGCCTACGAATCCATGATGGAGGGCCACGACCGCGTCATGCCGCTCATGAACCAGATCACCCAGCGCCAGCGGAGCATCACCGAGCAGCTGAGCTCCGGCACCCACGACGAAGACTTCCGCGACCTGCTCCAGGCCGCCTACGAGCAACTCGAGGACGCCGACGACGCCATGCACGAGTGGATGAACCAAACCCGCACCCTGGATAACCTGCGCACGGAATTGGACAGCGACAAAGTAATGGAGCACCTGCGCGACCGCACCCGTTCCATCGCCGAGGTAGAAGCCGACATGAAAGCCAGTATTGCCAACGCCGACCAGATTCTGAACGACCACGCCGGTGAAGACCACACCGGTGAAGACCACAGCCACTAGGCCGTGGCACAGCACCGTATTCGTAACCGCTTCGACCTGACGGGCCGCGTAGCCGTGATCACCGGTTCATCCAAGGGGATCGGGGAGGCCATGGCCCGGGGGCTTGCCGAGTTCGGGGCCCACGTGGTGGTAAGCTCCCGCGATCAGAAAGCCGTCGACGCCGTAGCTGAGGGCTACCGCGCCGACGGGCTGCAGGCCACCGCCATCGCCTGCCACGTAGGGGACGCGGACGACCGCCGCCGCCTCATCGAGCAAACGGTAGCCTCCTGCGGCCGGCTCGATATCCTGATCAACAACGCCGCCACCAATCCTTACTTCGGGCCCATCGAGGGCCTTACGGCCGAGGCCTACCAGAAAACGCTGGACGTCAACCTGACGGCGGCCCTGGAACTAAGCAACCTGGCCCTCCCCCACCTGCGGAAGTCGGGGCACGGCTCCGTAATCCACATCAGCTCCATCGAAGGGCTGCATGCCAATCCCAACTTCGCCGCCTACAATATCTCCAAGGCGGGCGT
Source organism: Lewinella sp. IMCC34183 (assembly GCF_003390915.1). Taxonomy (GTDB): domain Bacteria; phylum Bacteroidota; class Bacteroidia; order Chitinophagales; family Saprospiraceae; genus Neolewinella. Next base: position 256,179 of record NZ_QMEM01000004.1, read on the forward strand.
GATCATGCTGGGCAAGAGCCAGGCACGCGAGTGGGCCGTGGACAACGTACGCGTCAACGTGATCTGCCCCGGTCTGGTCAAGACCAAGCTGAGCCGCGCCCTCTGGGAAAACGAGCAACTGGCCGAGCACTTCGTCCAGTCCATACCCCTGGGCCGTATGGCCGTACCCGACGAACTGGCCGGCCTGGCCTGCTGGCTGGCGGGTGAAGGGGCTAGCTACGTTACCGGAGGGGTATTCGTGGCCGACGGGGGAATGCTATAGAGACTTACTGCGTTCGCCGGTGGTGGCGCGCTGCGCGCGGTAGAGGCTCCCTGCGGTCGCGGTAGAGCTCGCTGCGCTCACGGTAGATTGACCGTTCGAAACGCAGCGAATCTCACCGGCGAAGCCTCTACCACGAGGCGAAGACGAGTCTCTACCGGCGAAGCCCTCTAAAGCGAGCGCAGCGAGCCCCTACTAAATCTCCATCACCTTCCGCCGCAGTACGAAGTTCTTCCCGAGGTACACCTTACGGACCATCTCGTCTTCGGCCAGTTCCTCGGCGGTGCCGGCCTTGAGGATGTTGCCCTCGAACATGAGGTAGGCCCGGTCGGTGATGCTGAGGGTTTCCTGCACGTTGTGGTCGGTGATCAGGATGCCGATGTTCTTGGTTTTCAGCTTGGCAACGATGTACTGGATATCCTCCACGGCAATGGGGTCGATACCCGCGAAGGGCTCGTCGAGGAGGATGAAGCTCGGGTCGGTAGCCAGGGCGCGGGCGATCTCCGTGCGCCGCCGCTCCCCGCCGCTGAGGGTGTCGCCGTGGCTCTTGCGCACCTTGTGGAGGCTGAATTCGTCGAGCAGGCTTTCTAACTTGTCGCGCCGCTCGGCCTTGTTGAGCTTCGTCATTTCAAGGACGGCGGAGATGTTGTCCTCGACGGTGAGCTTGCGGAAGACCGACGGCTCCTGGGGCAGGTAGCCGATGCCCCGCTGCGCCCGCTTGTACATGGGCAGGTCGGTGATGTCGTCGTCGTCGAGGTATACGCGGCCCTCGTTGGGCTTGATAAAGCCGACGGTCATGTAGAAGGTGGTCGTCTTACCGGCGCCGTTCGGGCCCAGGAGGCCTACGATGTCGCCGCGGTCCACGTGGATGCTCACGCCCTTCACCACGGTGCGGCTGCCGTATTTTTTGACCAGGTTTTCGCTCTTTAGTCTCATAAGTTGGTAGGCTGCGTACGACGTGGGGCTATCCGTCCGCCGGCAATAGATCAATGGTAAGTTCCCGGCTTTTATTTTCCCGGATCACGGTAAGTACGAGCCGGTCGCCCGGTCGCGCCCGCCCGATGATCTCGGTGAGCACCGGCAGGTCGCGGATGGGCCGGCCGTCGACGGCTACGATGAGATCGTTTACCCGCAGGCCGCCCGTCTCCGCGGCACCGCCGGGGAAGATAGCATCCACGACGACGCCCTCGCTCCGGTCGCGGAGATCCAGCCGCTCGATGTCGTCGACCGTCAGGGTAGAAATCTCTACACCCATCAGGGCGCGGCGGTAGCTGCCGTACTGAATGATATCGTCGACGATCCGCCGCACCAGGTCGCTCGGAATGGCAAAGCTGTAGCCCTGGAACCGCCCCGTCCGGGAGGCAATGGCGGTGTTGATGCCGAGCAGCCGGCCCTCGGTATCGACCAGCGGCCCGCCGCTGTTGCCGGGGTTTACCGCGGCGTCGGTCTGGATGAAGCTCTCGATCGCGTCGGGGTCGCGCAGCAGGCTGAGGTTGCGGCCCTTGGCGCTCACGATACCGGCGGTGACGGTGCTGGTCAGTTTTAGCGGGCTGCCGATCGCCAGTACCCACTGCCCCGGCTCGGCCAAGTCGGAGTCGGCGAACTCCAGGAACGGGAGGTCGACCGCATCGATCTTGAGGACGGCCAGGTCGGTCTTCGGCTCCATACCGACTACCTCGGCGGTAAAGCGGCGGCGGTCGGAGGTCGTCACCGTGATGTTGTCCGCGGCCTGGACCACGTGGTAGTTCGTGATGATGTAACCATTGGCCGAATAGATGACGCCCGATCCCTCGCCGCCCGTGGGACTGTCGGTGTCCTCGCGGCCGAAGAGGGCCTTCACCGTAGCGCGGTCGCGGGCCTCTACCTGCGCATTCACGTGCACTACCGCCGGCGTGGCCCGCCGCGCCGCCGGCCGCAGGTCGATGGCCGCGGTGGGAAGGTCGGGGCGGGGGGCCGCGAGGGGCACGGGGGGCTCGGCAAAGAGCAGCGGGCCAGGGGCATCCGACACCTGCACTACCGGCTGCCCCGCCGGGCGATCGGCGAGCCACAGCACGAGCAGACCGGCGACCAGGCCACCCACTGCCGCAGAAAAGATGTGTTGGCTAATTTTCATCTAAAGCGTCGCTTGGGGTACGAAGAACCCGCTTTGAAAAGTTATTAATGAACAGGAAATCTCTCCATATTGGTTATCGCTTACGCGACTTTACCGCAACTAAGCTATTTTCACAGCCGTTTAGAAATCGTTCCAAGCACCGGCAGTCTGGTCTATCGCACCTTGAATACCCTCCAATTAACTCAACTGCTTCAACCCGAAACGCCCCTGGAAGCCCGCTTCCTGGAGAGTGAGGAGTTCCGGCAGGGGTTGGTGTGGGGGCTGCCGCGGTACGGGCATCCGGAAGGTACTATCTGGCGGCACATTCTGGAGGTCAACGCAAATATTGACGCCCTGCCTATCGATGCCGCCACCCGCCGCAAGCTGCGCACCGTCTGCTGGGTCCACGATACCTTCAAGCACGTAGAACACCGGGGCAACCCCCGTGACTGGTCCAAGCACCACTCCGTTTACGCCCGTAATTTTCTCGCCCGCTACATCGACGACGCCCAGCTGCTCAACGTCGTTGAGCTCCACGACGAAGCTTACTACTGCTGGCGACTGGCGCACCTTTTCGGCAATTTCGCCGAGTCCGAGCGCCGCATGCAGCGCCTGCGCGAACGCGTCGGCAGCTACTGGCAGCTGTACTACCTCTTCTTCAAGTGCGATACCTGTACGGGCGACAAGAATCCCGCCCCCCTCCTCTGGTTCGAGCGCCACGAAGAGGACATCAAGGTGGTTGAATTCGAGCGGGGCCAGGCCGCCATCTAGGGTACCACCACCCGCCGCGTCATCCGGTCACCCCGCTCCGTTTCCACCTCTAAAAGGTATACGCCCCGCACCGCCGTTCCGGTGCGTACGGTGAAGTCACGCCCTCCCGCACCGCGTTCGCCCGATGCCCGTACTCTCCCCCTGATGTCCAGCAGCCGCCAGCGGCGGATGGCTACCGAACTCTCCACGTGCAGTTCGGGACCCGCCTGTGGATTGGGGAAGACGCGCAGTTCCGCCGCCTCCGCTTCCGCCGCTACCCCGGTGGTGCCCCCGCCCAGGACCTCGAAGGCCGGCAGGGCCCGCCCCCGGTAGTCGAACCAGCTGGCGTTCTCGTACGATGACCCCCGGCCCCAGGCGTCGCACAGTCCGCTGCTGATCCAGGCCGGTTCCCAGTAGAATACGGCGGTGCCGCCGGCCGCGCAAACCGTCCGATCCAGGTCGAGCAGGAAGTCGCGCTGCCCTTCAGGACTGGCCGGATACGCCACTGTGTTGCCATTGTCGCCGAGGAAATTGGTGTAGTCATCGGCCCCGGTCGCGTTGTTCCAGCTGAAGCCGGTCTCGAAGATCATGACCTCCTTTCCGTAGGTCGCAGTCAGGTGTTCTACGAGGTCACCCACTGCGTCCAGGTCGGTATCGGGGCTGAAGTTGGGATAGAAAGAGAGCCCCAGCACGTCGTAATTGGTCACGTCGGCGGCAACGAGGGCGGCGGCCCCGTAGCGGGCGTAGCGCTCCGTCAGGTGGAGGGCCGAACGTATTGTGCTCCCCGTCGCCGCGTTGAAGGCCCGCACGGCCCGTAATCCTGCGTTGAATTTCGGGCCGTCCACCGCCCAGTCAAAACCATCGGTGCGTTCACCCGCGTCCACGAAGCCGTTGTCGGTCTCGTTGCCGATGGCCACGATCACCGGCACCGTACCCTGGCGGTGCAGCGCTACGAGGGTGGCGTAGGTGTAGGCATAGATACTGTCCAGCAGTATCTGCCCGCCCAGGCCCGCCCACGCCCGGGGCCGCGGCTGCTTGCCGGGGTCGGCAAAGTAGTCGCTGTAGTGAATGGCCAGGTTGAGCCCCATGCCGCTGCTATCGACGCGGCGGGCGGCCAGCAGAACGTCGGCGCGGCCCCCGCTCGTGATGGGCGCGCCGCAGGCGTCGGTGAGGTTTTCCGGCGTGTGCCACAGCCTGATCCGCGCCAGCTCCGCGCCCCGCCCGGCAAAGTACCGGTACGGGTCGACCGGGGTACCATCGGGCGCGTAGTAGATTCCCCCGTTCGCCTCGATGGCATTCACGTACGACAGGTCGACCCCCTGCCGGCACTGACCGAACAACGGGCCGGTGAGCAGGAGAGCGTAAATCAGGCAGCTGAGTTTCATGGGAAGTAGGGCGGGTGCGCGGGTGCGGTGTGGGTCAGTGGGGGGAGTAAGTTACGGTCAGCGCGACTCGCCGCCGGCCCGACCACCCCACGATCCGGTAAAGGCCAGCCGCCAGACCTACGGGCAGGTCAAGGTAAGATACTGGCTCCACCACCGGCCGGGCCACGCACCGCCCCAGCACGTCGTATACCCGGACCTCCCGCAGCGGATGCGTAAGGGCGATCCGCCCCGCGGCCGGGTTGGGGTAGGCGCGAACGTCGGCCGGGGCTCCGGCGGGCGTGGCAACCGGGGTCGTCGCCGTCTCCGGAAAGCGGTAGGCTCGGTCGGCCGGCAGGGCGTACCGGCGTAGGGTGTCGCCGCCTGGCTGGCGGATGAGTAGGCTGTCGATGTGTTGGGATGTGCCCAGGCCGAAGTGCAGGGCCGTAGCCTGCTGACTGGCGAAGCTGCCGCCCGCCCGTACCTCGGCGGTGAGCGCCCGCCCGCCCGTCCACACGGTTACCCGTGCACCCAGGGGGGCGGCTTTTCCCGCTTCGTCGACGAGTTCCACGCGCGCCCAGTGGTGGTCGGTTGGCAGTTGATTGAGCAGTAGTTGGCTGGGCTGTCCGCTGTTGGCTACGAATAGGTCCGGGCGACCGTCGGCGTTGAAGTCGGCGGTCACCGCGCCGTAGCCGCTACGGCGGCTGGCGACCGTCGTTCCGGCCACGACGGCAAACGTCCCGCCCTGGTTGTGGTAGAGCACATCGGGGTACCGCTGCCCGGCCACCGCGAAGCCGGTTTCGTTGGCCACGTACAGGTCCGGCTGGCCATCGAGGTCGTAGTCCAGCCAAGCGGTCCCCCACCCCATCCCGAGGTCGTTGACGCGGGCATCGAAGCCTGTTTCCCGGAAGGTGCCGTCGCCCCGGTTTTCGAGCAGGAAGTTTTCGTAGAGGTTGGTGACGTAGAGGTCAAAATCGCCGTCGCCGTCGTAGTCGGCGGCATCGACGCCCATGCCGTCGCCGACGACGCCAGCCCCGCTTGCGGCGCTCACGTCGGTGAAGCGGCCGCCGTCGTTGCGCAGGAGCACGTTGGGCTGGCTACCGTCGCGGACGAGGTAGAGGTCGGAATCCCCATCCCCGTCGTAGTCGAAGGCCAGGCATCCCATTCCCAGCCCGGTGACCGCCGCACCCGCGTCCGCGCCGACTTCCCGGAAGGTGAAGTTCCCGAGGTTGCGGTAGAGGCGACTGGGTGCGTTGAGGCAGGAGAGAAAGATGTCGGCACGCCCGTCGCCGTCGTAGTCGAGCAGGGCGCCGGCCTGCACGCGGGCGGTCAGCGTCAGGCCGCTGGTCGCGGTGACTTCCACGAAACTCTCCGCGGTGTTGCGGTAGAGTCGCACCGGCGCGTCCTGGTGACCAATGACCACGTCCTGCCGGCCGTCGCGGTCGAAGTCCGCCCACAGGGATACGTAAGCGGGGCCCGTGTCGGCCAGAGCGGTACCGGCGGCCGCCTCGGTAAAGTGGGCGCGGCCGTCGTTGAGGTACAGTAGGTTGGAGCCGTCGAGCCGGCAGAGGAACAGGTCGGGATGACCGTCGCCGTTGGGGTCGCAGACCGCCACGCCGCGCATGCGTCCGTCCGCGGTGATGCCGGCTTCCGCCGTGGCATCGCGGAAGGGATCCTGGGCCGTGAGCGACAGGCCGAGCAGCAGGCCGATGAGCAGCAGGTAGGGCATGCGGAAAGCAAAACGGGCACGTCCCTTGCGAAACGTGCCCGTGCTCAGAAGAATCAGATCACTACTGGAAGGAGTAGGTCTTGGTATTTACGTTGAACGTGACGGTGTACGTACCGGGGGTGGCCACGATGTTGCTGCCGTTGTAGACGGCGGTACCACTCGGGAAGGCATCGCCGCCCCAGTTGTACGTCCACGCATCGTTGACGCGGAACTTGAGTTCGCCCTCGGTAAGCGTGGTGGATAGCGTGAACGCGCCCAGTTCGTTGGGATCGGCCGACAGGTTGGTGTCGTTGTCCCAGCCGCCGGGGGTGGCGTTGCCGATCACTCCGATCTCAGCCGGCGTGAAGGAGAAGGCTCCGTCTTCCGGGTTAAAGGTGACCAGGTAGGTGCCTGCCGTGGCGGGAATATTGGGCCCGTTGTCGGAAGTCGCGGTACCGGAGGGGAAGTCACTGCTACCCCAGCTCAGGTCCCAGGCATCGTTGGCGCGGAACTTCAGTTCCCCGTCGACCAGGGCCACCACGGTCATCCACATGCCGGCGTCCTCATTATAGTCGAGGCTGAAGTCGCCGTTGGGGGCATCCCACCCGCCGGGTACGGCCGAGCCGATGAGGCCGATGGTGGTGATGTCGGGAGCAAAGCCGCGCAGGAAGGTGAGGGAGTAGGCCAGGGAGCGGTCGTTGAAGGTGATGCTGTAGAAGCCTTCCATAGCGGTGTCGGGCAGTACGATGTTGCTGCCGTAGCGCTCGGCGATGCCGTCGTTCTCGTTATCGCCGTAGTTGATACCCTGGAAGTCGGGCATCTCGGCCATCCGGAACTGGGCGCCGGGCATCAGTTCTACTTCGTCGAGCACCCAGCTGTTGTCGTCGACCAGGTCGAACTGGTAGTTGCTGCCCTGGAAGTTGTTGAAGGTACCCAGCAGGTACAGGCTCATGGAGTTGGAGGCATAGCTGACGGCGGGCGTGACGCTGTAGCTAAGGGTCTGGTCGTTGAAGCGGATGTTGACCAGTCCGGAGAACCCGCAGTCGGTGTCGCCGTTGCCGCCGGGGCTCTGGTTGGAGTTCATGAATCCGTCGCATTCGGGATCGCCCCAGTCTTCGCCGCCGAACTCGGGGCCGTCGACCAGTTTCCAGGCTTCTCCCTGCAAATCTACGTTCTGGGCTTCCCACATATTCGGGCCGACCAGGGTAAGCTGGTTGCTGCTCGGGGTCCAGCCGTTAAAGGCGCCGGCCAGGTAGATGCCGTCGTAGTTGGCGGGGAAAGGCAGGTTGCTGATCTCGAAGGAGAAGGCCTGCTCGGTGGTCTGCCCTTTGGTATCGGTGACGCTAACCGTCATATTGTAGACGCCCACCGGCAGGTCGGCGGCTCCGAAGGCGGAACCCTCGATCACCAGGGAGTCGCGGGTGCCGCTCAGCTCGGTGGTCTGTTCGGCGAGGGCCGTCATGGCATCGTCCATAAGGACTACCGTGGCGGATTCCAGCGGCGAGACGGTTCCGTCGGCAAACACAACGCGAACGGTGAAGTCGCCGGCAACCACCCGGCCGTTGGCCGAGGGGTAGGAGGAGAGGATGGAGGGGGGAAAGTCGGTATTCGCGGCGATGTCGAAGTCCTCGCGCTCGCAGCCGGTAGCCACGACAAGCAGAAAGAACAACGACAGGCAGCTGAAGAGGTGCTTCGTGAGTTGCATGATATGCTGTTTAGTAGCCGGTGATCTGGCTGAGGTTAGGGTTGGAAAGAATTTCGGAGGCCGGAATCGGAAAGAGATTGTACTTCTCTTCGGTGGTGCGTCCCTCGGCGACGCCGCCCTTCCAGGGCCAGATACCCTCGGTGGAGAATACGCCGAAGCGAATGCGGTCGGTCCGCCGCTGGGCTTCCCAGTAGAGTTCGCGGCCCCGCTCGGCGAGGATGAAGTCGAGGTCGAGGTCGGCGTCCGTGATGTTGCCGCCCGTGCCGTCGTAGGCCCGTTCGCGCAGCTCGTTGATCAGTTCCACGGCCCGTTCGCGGCTGCCGGTACCGCTCCGGAGGACCTCCTCGGCGTACATGAGGTAGCCGTCGGCCAGACGGAAGAACGGATAGTCGGTGTCCGGGAAGCGGGGGTCACTGCCGGCCACGCCGTCGCTGGTGATGTTGGTGTACTTAGTCACCGCATACCCCTGGGTAAATTCCGAGATATTGTCGATCTCCAGCGTCTGCCCGTCCGTGTAGAATAGCGCGCGCTCATCCGTTGCGCCGGACGCATCGTCGAACAGGTTGACCAGGCCGCTGGTGGCCCGCAGACCGAACCATCCCCCGTCGATGCCGTAGTTGGCCGGATCCATCGATCCGCCCACCGGCGCGTGGGTGAGGTAGGTAAGCCCCCCGAAACCTTGAATGAACTGCCCGTCAAAGGGCACGGCCCAGATGAGCTCATCGGACAGGTTGTTGTCCGCTCCGAAGAGGTCGGCGTAGTTTTCCTCGAGCGTGTAGGCCTCGGAGTCGATCAGTTGTTCGAGGACGGCTACGGCATCCGCGTGCCGGTCGACGTCGGCGTACACTTGTCCGTTCTGGTACAGCTTGGCGAGCAGCATATACAGCGCGCCGCGGTCGACGCGTCCGTACTCGGCGGTTCCCACCGCCGGCAGATCGTTTTCGATGGCTTCGAGCTCGTTGACGATGAAGGTATACACCTCGGCGCGGGGACGCGGCGAGGGCGGGTCACCGCCGATCACGTCTTCCTCGGTGTAGAAGATGACGTCACCGAAAAAGTCAATGGCGTGCCAGTAGCTCAGCGCGCGCAGGAAGCGGGCCTCGGCGCGAAACTCGGTGACGGTCGGACGGAAGCCCTCACGGATACCGCGTGCGTCCAGTTTCTCCGGTGTGGTCTCCCGCAGAAATTCGTTGGCCTGGCTGACCTGGAAGAAGATCCGGTAGTACATGGCCCGGATGAACTGATTGTTGCTGGTCCAGCTCTGGTAAACGAGCTCCGGCAAGCCCGCGTCGTTCCAGGCGATGACGGCCTCTTCCGTAGGCAACTCCTGGAGTTGCCAGAACTGCCGCAGGTAATTGGAGAAACCTTCGTCGAGACTCTGGATGTCGCTGGCGCCGGAGGGGCCCTGCTGGCCGGTGACGGCCAGGCCCGCGTACAATTTGGCCAGGAAGGCCTCGTAGTTCTCCTCCTCGCTGAAGACGAGATCGGGGGACGACTTGTCCAGCGGCTGCAGGTCCAGGTCGGTACACGCCGATAAGCCCGCGATCAGGAGCAGTAGCAGCAGAAGTGTACGGTTTTGCATGATGGATATAATTGACGCCCCGGGGGGGCGGGTGGTTAAGGGAAAGGGGGGAATTACAGGCCGAAGCGGGCACCCAGCGTAAAGGTGCGGGCGCGGGGGAAGGGGGAGTTGTCGATACCGTTCCCCTCGGGGTCGTTGCCGCTGTAGTTCGTCAGGATAAAGAGGTTCTGCGCGGTAGCGTAGATGCCCATCGTAGTGCCGTTGCCGAACAGGGCGCCGAAGTCGTAATCGAGCGACAGGTTGTCCAGGCGCAGGAAGCTGCCGTCCTGCAGGTAGTAGTCGCTGTAGTACTGGGGAGCCCGGAAGCGGGTGTAGACTACACTCTGGTGTACGTTGGTCACGTAGCCGGAGCCGAGGCTGATCTGGTTGAAGTTACCGGCGTTGGACGCTGCGTTGTTGTAGACGTAGTTGCCGAGGTTGCCCCGCAGCGTGAAGCTCAGGCCGAGCCGGCCGTAGCGGGCGTTGGCCGTGAAACCGAGCAGCACGTCGGGCATGGGGGCCTCGTTGATTACGAAGTCCTGGTCGTTGATCACCCCGTCGCCGTTGATGTCCTCGTAGATGTCGAGGCCATTAGTGAGGCCGTCGTCGTTCCAGTCCACGCCGTCCCGGAGCGGGCGACCGTCCTCCCCGTACTTCTGCTGGTAGAGGTAGAAGGAGTAGGGCGTTTCTCCCACGCGCAGCAGCTGTACGGTATTACCTACGCCGCCGGCGATGCCGCCCGTCTGGATATCGGCGCTGCCGAAGCCGTCGAGGCGGGTGATCTCCGTGCTTTGGAAGCTTACGTTGCCCGTCAGGTCGAGGGTGAAGCGTTCCTTATCGACGGCTACCCCGTTGAGCGTGAACTCCACGCCGCGGTTCTCGAGGGCGCCGATGTTGGTCAGGACGCGGTCGGACAGGTTGGTGCCGGCCGGCACGTTGACCACGAAGAGCAGGTCGTCGGTGGTCTTCTGGTAGTATTCCACGATGCCGCTCAGGCGGTTATTGAAGAAGCCGAAATCGACCCCTACGTTGAGGCTCGACGTCTCTTCCCACTTCAGTCCGGCGTCGTAGGCGTTCGGGCGAACGGTAGATACGTAGCGGTCGCCGAATTGGTACTGGGCGCGCTGGTCGCCGTACTGGTAGACGGCAAGGTAGCCGAAGTTGCCGATCTCCTGGTTGCCCGTCACGCCGTATCCTACCCGGACCTTGAGGTCGGAGAAGGTGCTACCCAGGCCGGCGGCAAAGTCCTCCTGGAGCACCCGCCAGGCGAGGGCGGCGGAGGGGAACAGGCCCCAGCGGTTGTCCTCTCCGAAGCGGCTGGAACCGTCGCGCCGCAGCGAGGCGGTGATGAGGTAGCGCTCGTCGATGTTGTAGTTGAGGCGACCGAAGAAGGAGATCAGCCGGTTCGGCTCTACGGTATTGAAGGCAAAGATGTCTTCGGCTACGCCGGGGTTGGCCGTACCGAAGGCATCGGTCGTCAGGTTCTGGCCGGTGATGGAGGGGCCTTCGAAGTAAAAGTCCTGGTAGGAGTAGCCTAGCTGCAGGCTGGCGCGGTGGGTACCGAAGTCGGTGGCGTAGGTCAGGTAGGTATCCAGCAGTTTGCTGGTGCGCAAATTGTTGGTGATGGTAAATTCACCGTTGTACCCGTTGGTGGCCAGGGTGGCGTAGGTGGTCGGTACGAAGCGGTTGCTCTGTCCGCTGTTGATGTCGAAGCCGAGGACAGTCTTATAGCTCAGGCCGGGGATCAGGTCGTCGAATTTGTACTCGATGTCCAGGTTGCCGATGCCGCGGTAGGTTTGCCCGACGTTGCTGATCTGCTCGGTAGCGCTGACCGGGTTGCGGGGGGCCAGGGTGTTCCCGTACTCGAAGAAGCCGGCGTAGGTCGGGTCATCCGCGTAGATGGGCTGGGTCGGATCGAAGTCCAGGGCCGCGTTGATGACGCCGGGGTCGAATACGTTGTTGGTATTGGCCCCCTTCAGGCTGGCGCCGACGATCAGCTTGTCGTTGAACAGGTTCTGGGTGAAGTTGGCGTTGAGGCTGATGCGCTCGGTCTCCGCCCCGCGGATGACGCCCTGCAGTTGCTGGTAGCCGGCCGACACGCGGTAGGTATTGGTTTCGCCGCCACCGCTGATGCTCAGGTTCTCCTGGGTACCGTAGCCGGTCTGGGTGAGCTCGTCGAACCAGTTGGTGTTGGCGTTACCCAGTACGGAGAGCCGGGCCGGGGCCGCGAAGGTGACTACGTTGCGGAAGTCTTCGGTAGACAGGTTTTGCTGCCGGTTGACGACCGTCGACATCGTCCCTTCGGCGCGGAAGGTGATGGACGGGGCACCGGACTTGCCCTTCTTGGTCGTGATGAGGATGACGCCGTTGGCGCCGCGCGAGCCGTAGATAGCCGCGGCCGACGCGTCCTTGAGGACGGTCATGGAGGCGATGTCGTCGGGGTTGAGGAAGTTGAGGGGGCTGCGACCGCCGGCCACGCCACCCTGCTGGTCCAGGGGCACCCCGTCGACCACGTACAGGGGGTCGTTGGTGGCATTGATGGAGGTACCGCCGCGGATCCGGACGGTGGGCCCTTCTCCGGGGTTACCACTGTTGCTGCTGATGTTGACGCCGGCGATCTTGCCGGAAATCAGGTTCGTGGGCGATACGATGGCGCCCTTGTTGAAGGTTTCCTCCTCGATCGTATTGACCGAGCCGGTGAGGTCGTCCTTCTTGACCGCGCCGTAGCCTACCACGACTACCTCTTCCAGTAGCTCTCCGGCCTGCAGGGCCAGATCGATGGTGGTGCGGCCCGCAATGGCCTGCGTAACGGTGGGGTAGCCGGTGTAGCTGAACTGCAGCTCGGTGACGCCCTCCGGTACGTCGAGGCTGTACATACCGTCAAAGTCAGTGATCGTTCCCGTAGAGGTACCTACGGCCAGGATACTGGCTCCGATGAGTGGGTCACCGCTTTCCTGGTCGGTAAGCGTACCGCTGACGGTGGTCTGCGCCACCAGCAATAGGGACGAGCCCAGCAGTAGCACCACCGTGAATAGCGGGCGCAGATAAGTAATGGCTGCTTTCATTATCTTAGTTGATTGATGATCGAACGTCTCCACATAATGTGGAGAAAAGGGGCGCAAATATCGCATTTTTCCCGAAAGACCGCTAAGATATATTTAGCCGACCGGCCAACCGCCTCAAAACCTAGCACTTAGCGGCCCGCAGACTTATTCCTCCCGCTCCAGCCCCCGCAGTTGTGCCCGGCGACCGACTGCCGCGATTTGCTCCTTCAGGTGCCCGGCCGTATCAATTTCGAGCAGGCTTCCCAGCGAAAGCGCAAACCCCACCACCCAGGCCGTGAACGCCAGTACGAAGAGGAAATAGTAGCAGAAGGCTTGTAGCATCACGTTGCGCGCGTCGATGGTACCCCCGTCGGTGTAGATCACCCAGTCGAGGAACTCAAACAGGTAGCCGCCGAGTACCGAATCCAGCAGGAAGGTCAGTGGCAGGCCGATCACGACCAGCACCAGCAGGAATCCGTAGCTGTGCCCCAGGTTGGTGTATACCTTGCGGAAGACAACGGGTACGGACAGGCCCCAGATATAGGTACCTACCCCCAGCATCAGCAGGAACGGAAAGGTGAGAAAGGTGACGAAGGCGACCGTCACCCCCCCGAAGGCGAAGGTGAGGGCCAGCAGCCCGCTGACGGCCAGCAACCGCCCCTCGCGCTCCCAGCTGCGGGCGGTGGGCACCAGGTCGGTGTGGCGCAGCACCGCCCCGAGGCCGAGGTGGAGCATCCCGTAGAACCCGAGCGCGACCAGCGCCGTGTACGAGAGGGAGCGGGAGCGGCCATAGGAGGTCATCAGCTCGTAGACGTTTTCCACGTCGCCGGCTATGTAGGCCACGAAATGGTAGCGGTATACCGGGTCGGGGCCGAAGGCAAAGGAGAGCCCGCAGAACGCCAGGGTGAGCAGTAGCGCCCCCCCCAGGATACGCGGCAGCCCCCGCCGGTAGACGGCGAAGGTGGCCGTAAGCTGCTCCCCGAGCGACCGGATGCGCAGTACTTCCGGCGGGCCGGTGACCGGAGCGGGCCGGCGGCCGGCCCGGAAGGGGGCGGGGCGGCGGACTACCACCCGGGGATAGATCACGTAGTACCACACGATAAACCCGAAACACAACAGGATGAAGACCAGGCGTAGGCTCTCCGGCAGGTCGGTTTGCCGGGTCACGAAGCCCTCCAGGAATCCGGCGAGCACGAAGAGCGGTACCGTTCCCAGCATGATCTTCACCCCCGCCCGGGCCGAACGCGCAAACGCCTGCAGGCGGGTATACGTACCGGGAAAGAGCAGCCCGCTGCCGAGGGTGAGACCGGCACCGCCGGCAATGACGATACTGCTGATCTCCAGGGCCCCGTGAATCCAGATGGTCAGCAGGCTCTCCCGGAACACGCCCGTATCCGACACCACGTAGAGCAGGGCGGCGAACACGGGCTGTAGCCCCTCGCCGCCGGCGGTCAGCACCCAGCTCACCGCCCGCAGTCCCCACTCCGTAGCCGGCGCTACGGCGAGCGTGCCGTAGTCGCCCTGGGCGTAGAAAAAGTATTGAAATACCCCGAGCATCACTCCGTTACGAACCAGCATCATCACGCTGCCGACGCCCCCGAAGATGCCGGCCACGAAGGTCAGCAGGGCCACAAGCAGGTTATTCAGGGTGATGTGGAGGCTCATGTCGAGGCGATCGCGCGACTTATACACGGCCATCGGATCCCCCGCTTCGATGTTGGCCTCCGTCATGGCGACGTAGTCCGGTCCCAGAATGGTTTCCGCGAAGGCCGGGTCGATACGGTAGCTGACCACTCCGATCAGCATCGCCAAAACAAAGGTGAGCAGGGCCGCGAACAGGTAACGGCGGGCACCGTGGACCACCCGCGGCAACTCGTCCGTCCAGAAGGTATAAAACTGGCGCACCTCCCCGCGGCGGCCCCGGTACAGCTGCAGGAAGGTCCGCTGGGCCAGGCCGTTCAGGTAGACCCGCACGGAGCGGTTGGGGTAGAAGGTGCGGGAGATCGACAGGTCGTCGGTGGTGTGGACGTACAACTGATTAAGCAGGTCCGGATCCTGGTCGGAGCGCTTGAGCGACTCCTCGTAGCGCTCCCACTTGTCCTTATTCCGCTTTATGAACTCGGTCTCCCGCACGCTGTCTATTGCTGTCCGGTCAGGCGCAGGGCCTCCTGGATCTCGATGCGCTGGCCGTTATTCATAGCCACGACGAACGCATCGCGTACGCCCATCTGCTTCAGCCGGTCGCGCAGGTTCGCCGCGTTCTGGTAGGTGCGGAAGCGGCTCACGACCACCTTCTGCATGCCGTTCTGGTCGGTGAGGTCGAGGGCGTCACCGGTGGCCATATCGGCGTCGACGCGGTTCTGGGCGTAGGCACCCAGCTGCACCTGGAAGATCACCCCCTGCACCTTGGGCTGGTCGGTAATCACCTCGTCGGGGCGCTGGTTGGCCTCGAGGGTAGCGACCTGCTGACGCAGCTGCTGGATCTCCTGGTACGCTTGCTCGGCGGAAGCTTCGGCGGTAGTGACCTGGTTCTGTAGCTCGCCGGCCTCGCTTTCGTAGCTGCCCACCTGCTGCCGCAGGCTCGCAAGTTCGGTCTGGCTCCGTTCGCAGTCCGCTACGAAGTCGCGAAGGGCGGAGGGGTTTTCGCGGTATTCTGCGGCGCGGGCGTTCCAGTCGGTGCCGTCTTCCCCGATGACCGGGGCTACTTTGGGGGAACAGCCGACGGCCAGCAGCACGGTCAGCAGGAGGTAGGTAATTCGATGCATCAGTAAGTATGGATTTTGACCAAAGGTAACGTCCCGCGGGTCTTCGGTGGTATCGTGTCACGACGGGGTAAATCCACGCTGGGAATTTATTTAGACTCCGTACAGATAATGCACTTTGCGTATCTTCGCGCTGTTACGAAGCTGACCAATCCCTCATCGCCATGCCCTTTCCCGTCCCCGCCGCCGCTTCCCTTTTTGAGGTTGGTCAATCCGGCACCATCGAGCGCTTCACCAACGAGTACCTCGCGGGAAAGCTGCTGGACATTGGGGTGCGCCCCGGCTCCCGGCTGCGGGTGGTCCGGAAATCTCCCTTCGGCGGCAGCTGGTACGTCAAGATCGACCGCCAGTGCCTGGCATTGCGTAAGAAAGAGCTTGCATGCATAATGGTCAAATAAAGGCCACTCCCGTCGTCGGCCTGGTCGGCAACCCGAACAGCGGCAAATCTTCCCTCTTCAACGTGCTTACGGGCCTGCGGCAGCGGATCGGCAACTTCCCCGGCGTCACGGTGGAAAAGAAAGCCGGCATGCTCCGGCTTCCGGGTCTGCCGGTAGTAGAGCTTATCGATTTCCCTGGCGCCTACAGCTGTTACCCCACCAGCCTCGACGAGCGCCTCGTGGTGCAGGAGCTGACCAACCCCGAGGGAGACCTTTTCCCGGATGCTATCCTCTACGTGGCCGATATCACGAAGCTGGACAAGCACCTCCTACTCTTCACGCAATTGCGCGACCTCGACCTTCCCATGGTCCTGGTCCTCAACATGGCCGACCGCATGGACAAGGACGGCCTGACGGTTGACATTCCCAAGCTCAGCAAGCAGCTCGACGTCCCCGTCGTGCCCGTCAGCAGCCGGGACCACCGCGGCATCACCGAGCTCAAGGAATCCATTACCGGCCTCCTGCTCGACCCCGGACACTACCGCCCGCGGCAGGCCTTCTACGAGCCCGGAGCGGGCACCCGCGACGTGCTGGCCGAACTGCGCCTCGAGCTGCCGGCACGCAACGACTACCACGCCCTGCTCCTTACCCACCACGCCCCCTGGCTCCGGCACATCGCCGAGCCCACCCGCCACCGGGTACAGCAAGCCCGGGTGCGACACGGCTTTCACAGCCTCCGCGCCCAGGTAGAGGAGACCATGGACCGCTATAACACCTTCGAACCTATCGTGCGCGGGGCCGTGCGCCACGCCGGCGACGCTACCTCCTTCAGCGACCGCATCGACCGCGTGGTGACCCACCCCATCTTCGGCCCGATCCTGTTCGTTGCCATCATGCTGCTGTTGTTTCAGGCACTGTTCGCCTGGGCCAGCGTGCCGATGGACCTCATCGAGTTGACCTTCGGCACGCTCGGGGAGTCGATCCGGAATACCCTATCGGAAGGCTGGTTCACCGACCTGCTGGTCGACGGCATCATCGCCGGATTAGGCGGCGTGCTCGTGTTCCTGCCGCAGATCGCCATCCTGTTCTTCTTTATTGCCATCCTGGAAGAGGTTGGCTACCTCGCCCGCGCCGCCTACCTATTCGACAGCCTGATGCAGCGCTTCGGCCTCAACGGTCGCTCGGTGGTGGCCCTGATCAGCGGGCACGCCTGCGCTATACCGGCCATCATGAGTACCCGCACCATCGCCAACTGGAAGGAACGCCTCCTTACCATCCTCGTGACCCCCCTCACGTCGTGTTCGGCCCGCATACCGGTGTACGTGATCCTGATCTCCTTCGCGGTACCGCCGG
Organism: Lewinella sp. IMCC34183; assembly: GCF_003390915.1. Lineage (GTDB taxonomy): Bacteria > Bacteroidota > Bacteroidia > Chitinophagales > Saprospiraceae > Neolewinella. Next base: position 273,151 of record NZ_QMEM01000004.1, read on the forward strand.
TGGTATACCTCGACGGCCTGATCGGCCTGCAGGGTCTCGCCTTTGCTGGCCTTTACTTTCTCGGCATTGCGGGGGCCATGCTCTCTGCCCTGGCGTTCAAGTTCCTGCTCAATACCCCCGAACGCAGTTTCCTGATGCTCGAGCTGCCCGAGTACCGCGTCCCGGTGTGGCGAAACGTGGGTACTACCGTGTGGCAGAAGTCAAAGACCTTCGTCCTGGAGGCGGGCAAGATCATCATGATAATAAGCATCGTCCTCTGGGCCGCATCGACCTACGGCCCCGCCGACGAGATGGCCGCCGCCGAGGCAGAGGTCATGGAACGGGCGGGAACGCAGGAGCTGTCCAACGAGGAAACCGCGAACCTGCTCGCCTCCGAGCGCCTGGAGGCTAGCTACGCCGGCCACCTCGGCAAGTTTATCGAGCCGGTGATCCGCCCGCTGGGCTACGACTGGAAGATGGGCATCGCACTCCTTACCAGTTTTGCGGCACGGGAGGTTTTCGTAGGTACCATGGCCACTATTTACAGCGTGGGCAGCAGCGACGACGAATTCCGGATCCGGGAGCGGTTGGCGGAGGAACGCAACCCGATCACGGGCGAGCCGGTCTATAACCGGGCTACCGCCTGGAGCCTGCTCATCTTTTACGTCTTTGCGATGATGTGCATGTCGACGCTCGCAGTTACCAAGCGTGAAACCAATGGCTGGAAGTGGCCGATCGTGCAGTTCACCTTCATGACTGCCATCGCTTACCTTGGGGCGATGATCGTGTACCAGCTGCTGGCCTGATCCCGACCGGATGCCCCGCGGAGAGTACCTTTAGCCGCTTACCTATCCTACGTCGTTGCGCCACTTCCTTCTCCTGTGCTGCCTCCTCGTCACCGTCGCCGGTCTGCCCGCTCAGGCCGGTGAGCCGACTGTCCCGGTCGCCCGGGAGCAGGCGGGCGACACCTCGCAGAATCCCTTCGACCTCTACCCTACCCGCCCGGAGCCGGAGCGGTTCCGTCCGGTGCCGGTTGATCCCACGGTACCACCGCCCACCGGAAGCGAGTCGGTGGTTTTCATCCACCTGCTCCTGCTGCTGATGCTGGCCAGCCTGTGGGTGCTGTTTCGGAACCTGCTGGTGCAATGCTTTACGGCTACCCTCAACGACAATATGATGACGCAGCTCTACCGGCGGCGCTCCGGGGGGCAGATCTCCGCCCTTTGGCTCTGCTACCTGCTGTTTTTATTGTCGGCCGGATTCTATCTCTACCTTTTTGCTATCTACTACGGACTGGCGTTTCCCGGTGGGGTGTGGCTGGGGTGGCTGGTCAGCGCGCTGGTGGTCGCGTCCGTGGTGGGATTGAAGTTTTTCGTCCTGCTCCTGCTCGGCCGGGTGTTCCCCCTGCGGCGGGAACTAAGCCGGTATACCTTCGTTTTGATGGTCTTCTCCATCCTGTCGGGTATCGTGCTGGTCCCCCTCAACCTGCTGGTCAGCTACGCTCCCGAAGCCTACCGTTCGTTCTTCCTCCTGGCGGGTGCCGCGGTCCTGGTACTTATCTATTTGGTTCACCTGGTACGGGGTCTATTCATTGCTAACCACTACGTTGGCAGTCGTCCGCTACACTTTTTCTTGTATATTTGCACTATTGAAATAGCCCCGCTGCTAGTGGTTTACCGCTATCTGTCGCACACATTGACCTAGGTCCAGCCCTACACACCAACAGCTTATTTTACAACGCACACCTCCTATGGCGGCTGAAAGTCAACCCTCCCAGGAAGCCTACAAGCCCGTACGTACCATTTTGGTTTCACAGCCTGAACCCGAACGCAGCCCGTTCGCCAAGCTGGAAGAAAAGTACGGGCTGAAGATCGACTGGCGTCCCTTCATCGAAGTAAAGGGGCTCTCCGAGAAGGAGTTCCGCAAGGAACGGATCCGCCCCGATGAGTACTCAGCGGTCATCTTCACCTCCAAGCTGGCCATCGAGCACTTTTTTCGCCTCTGCAAGGCCCTGCGCATCGAGATGAGCCAGGAAACGAAGTACTACTGCATGACGGAGGCAATCGCCAACTACCTGCAGAAGTTCATCGTGTACCGCAAGCGAAAGGTCTTCTACGGCCAGCGCACGATCCAGGACCTGGCTCCTACCCTCAAGAAACACCGCAGCAAGGAGAAATTCCTGCTGCCTACCGGCAACCTCGGCTCCGAGTTCGTCTCCCAGTACCTCGACGAGAACAACTTCGACTGGACGCCGGCCCTCATGTACCTCACCGTCTCCGCCGACCTCAGCGACCTTGAAGACGTATTCTACGACGTACTGATCTTCTACAGCCCCCTCGGCATCGATTCGCTGTACGAGAACTTCCCGGACTTCAAGCAGCGGGATACGCGTCTCGCCGTGGCCGGCCGCAAGACGACCGCGGCCGTGGAGCGCCACGGACTTACCGTCAATATCGCCCCCAACCCTCCCCAGGTACCGAGCATGGGCATGGCATTGGAGAACTACCTCAAGCAGTCCAACAAAAAGTAAATGGACGCTACCGCGCCGGGTGCCGACCGCCTGCAGCGGATCCGTACACGTCTGCACAACGGTGACCTGCCCGGCTACGCCGTGCAGGAGCGTATGGGTCACGCCCTGCGACAGCACCACCGCGAAGCCCCCACCAACGCCCGGGCGGCGGCGGTACTCGCGCTCTTCTATCCCATCGACGGCGTACTCCACCTGCTCTTCATCCAGCGGACCAGCCCGCCCGGCGACCGCCACGGCGGACAGGTATCCTTTCCCGGCGGAGCCGCCGATCCCATCGACCGTAACGCGGCAGCCACCGCACTGCGCGAGGCCCGCGAGGAAGTCGGCGTCGACCCGCAATCCGTCGAGCTCCTCGGCGAACTCACACCGCTCTACATACCAATCAGTAATTTCCTGGTCAACCCCTTCGTAGGCTACACTCCCGTACGTCCCGACTTTATCCTGCAAACCAGCGAGGTACAGCGTATCCTGGAACTTCCCTTCGTAGGCTTCTTCGGCCCGCAGGCGGTTGCCTACCGCGACAAAACCCTCTACAACGGGCGTATCCTCGAGGAAGTTCCCCACTGGGAGGTCTCCGGAGAGTCCGTCTGGGGGGCTACGGCCATGATGGTAGGGGAACTGGTGGAGATGGGGAGATAGTACTGTAGTTCTGTAGTTCTGTAGTTCTGTAGTTCTTTAGTTCTGTAGTCGCCCACTGCTGATGCGTCCGGCTACCAGCGAGCGATACTACAGAACTATCAGCGAGCACAGCGAGCGCTACTACCGAACTACAGAACTACCAGCGAGCACAGCGAGCGATACTACAGAACTACAGAACTACCAGCGAGCACAGCGAGCGATACTACCGAACTACCAGCGAGCACAGCGAGCGATACTACCGAACTACAGAACTACCAGCGAGCACAGCGAGCGCTACTACTAAGCAAACCCCTTAAATACCTCGCTAAGCATGAAGGCTTCCTCTTCCAGAAAACTTTCGAGGGAGCGTTCCTTCTTGGGGTGATCGGTTACCGGGGCCTCCTTCATCTCTGATCGCACCTCGCGGAGGACGCTGTAAAAGAGTACAGGCTCGCGCACGAGCAGGTCGCGGATGGCGGCCTTGAGTCTGGCGCGGCCTTCGGTGTCGGGGGTGGTGTCCATATGTGCTGACTTGGGTAGTGCTATAACCCCGGCGCGACGGTGATGTTGGCGGCAAACCAGGCGCGGCAGGCTTCGAGGCTCACTTGGCCGGCGGCCACCTCAAGGGTGAAGTTGATCAGCATTTCGTTTCTCGTGCCCGCTAACTTTGGAAAAAGCCGTCCTTCGACTATCACCTGCTGGATGTCCCTGGATAGATCACTTCCGTTCAGGCGGAGAAACAGTTTTGCTGCCTCCTATCCAGTACGCTTATTTCCGTCTTGGAACACATGGTTGCTGATTATGCTGAACATGTACACCGCAGCCTTGTCATGAAGTGCCGGGTAAAGCGAGTCTCCAAAAACCACACTGCTTACTGATTCTACGAGATAATCAAGAGATTGAGCATGCAAGAGATTATTAGGTGATACAAAATGTCCTCCGAAGCGCTGAACCGTGGCGTGGTTGATGTAAATCACCTCTTCTTTGCTCAGGTAACCCATCGTTAGGCCAGCGCCCGAAATACCTCGTCCAGTTCGTCAAAATCTTGATTGACCAAGCCCTTAATCTTAAGCTGTCTACTTTTCTTCTTTTTGTCTCTGATTTCACTGAAAATTTCAGTCAGTACATCGGGATCGGTCTCAAGCGTTTTAACAATCGTTTTCTTAAGATCACTTTTGAACCGCTTCTTACCATTTTCTCCCAGACGTTCATATATCGCAGCAGCATTATGTAGCCTATAACCCGCTTTAGGATTGATAACCCCTGGCGTACTCCGATAGTGTGACCGGACTGATTTTGTACTAGTCTTAACTTCAATTGTGAAGGACCCCCTCACCTGCTTAATGGGGGTTTTAGTAACTTTTTTTTGTCCGGTTTTCCTTATGTGCTTCGCCATAACCATTACTATTAAAAGAGTAACGCCCCAAAAACTTCGGAAGTTACCAGCGCCCTGCCGCCCTATATTTCCGCGTTATGCCGCGAACGGTACCCCTCGGAATGCCGGGGAATGTGGTGGGTAGCCCGAAACCAGAATCCGGCCACGATGCCGAAGACGAAGCCCCCGATGTGCGCCCACCAGGCGATGCCCGTGCCGGCACTATCGCCCAGACTGGCGTAGCCGGCCGAAGATTGCTGGTAAAACCAAAACCCCAAAAACAGGAAGGCCGGTATGTTGATCCGAAAAAAGAAGAAGTAGCCCCGCACGTTAGACCGCGGGAAGAGCACGATGTAGGCCCCCATCACCGCCGAGAGGGCACCGCTAGCTCCGACGGCCGGCACCTCGCTGCCCCAGTTGAAGTACAGGTGACACAGCCCCGCCGCGATACCGCCCAAAAAGTAAAAGATTACGAAGCGCAGGCTCCCCACCGTGGCCTCGATGTTGTCGGCGAAGATCCACATGTACAGCATGTTGCCGATCAGGTGCAGCCACCCGCCGTGCAGGAAGATACTCGTGATGAGCGTTTCGTAGCCCTCCCCCGCCTCCAGGCGGGCGGGTATCGTGCCCCACTCATAGATGAACGCCTGTCCCGCTTCCGGCCCCAGGCTGTACTGATAGGCGTAGATCAGCACGTTGAGCGCGATCAGGCCGTACGCGAAGTGGGGGCGGTGGCCGCCGCGGACCTGATCATCGCCGGTGGGGAAGAACATGGGATATATAGTTTACCGGGTACAACGCGCTATGGACCATAGCGGGCAAACCTCCGCGAGATCCATAGTTTACTACGTACAAGGTACCACATACGCTACCGGGCGATGCGCTACCGGCATGCGCGAAGCGAGCAGACCCGCATATCTTAAACCGTAAAGGGTATATGCTAAATTGTGTACGCCAACTCTCTCTACTCCAGCAGCCGGACAGTAAGCCGGTAAGGGGCCGGATCGTCCACGGCGGCATCCGGGTAGGGCAACAACTCGGTCAGCTGCAGGGGCCCCAGATCGGTCGCAATGGCGTTGCCGTCAACGGTGACGGTCTCGGAGGTAAGGATGCCGTCGCGCAGCACCTCCACGGCCACCACGGCCCGGCCCGCCTGGATGCACTGTACACCGCGCGGACAGCGGCTGTCCTCCAGTACGCGTACGAAGGTGAAGAAATCCGGGGCCTTGCGCGTGGCCCGCAGGTGATTGCCGGCCGTGAGGCCCAGGGGCTGCTCGGGCTCGACGACGAAGGTACCCTCCGCCAGGCGGGGGCTACAGGCGAGGAGGAGGGGCAGCAGGGCGAGGGGGACGTACTTCATCAGCGGGCCTCGTAGGTCATCTTCACCAGCCGCAGGCGGTTGCGGTGCTCGCTGGGCAGCACCAGCTCGTTGGCGGCTACCTGTATTCCGTCACGGAAACGCAGCCGAAGGTTGAGATCTCGGGTATGGAAGAGACTGTTGCGGTCGAACTCGCCACGGGGGTTGAGGACGTACTGGCTCACCGTATTTTCAAAGCGGATTTCGTCGTTGAAGAGGAAACGCAGCTGACTGGGCGTCTCCATCAGGAAGAAGCTCGAGTAGACGCCGTTGTCGTCCTGGCTATACTGCTTCTTGTGCATGATGTTGCTCCAGTGGGGCGAGCCGTCGGGGTTGATGGCGAAGACGACGATCTCGTCGAGGTGGAAGTCGACCAGCGGCCGCCCGCCGTAGGTATTCAGCAGCTGGTTTTGGGCGGCGGCGCCCCGGCGTTGCAGCTGCCGGTCGCGCTCGGTGAGCATGATCATGCCCCCGTCGCGGCGCAGGATGGCGTCGCGCACCGTCAGGTCGTTGATGCCGGGGCGGCGCTTGTTGAACTTGCGGCCCTCCACATTCTTCACCAGGTTCAGGGGAAACTTCGAGAAGCGGGGCTTGAGCTCCTCGCGGGGATTGTCGGGATTGATCCACAAGTAGAAATAGCCCTCGGAGCGCACGAAATCCTTGGTGGAGTACAGTCCGCCCGCCACCAGCCGCCGGTTGAGGTTATCGTAGCGGAAGAAGACGTCGTAGGTAAGGCTGTCGCCGAGGTTCACCTCGAACTTGTCGCGAACGGCCCCGTCGGCCCGCTGGGTAAACACCTCGTAGCGGTGCTTCTTGCGCCGGCTTTTGAAGTTGTCGCGCTCCACGACGAAGTACATATCGCCGGAGTTGCTGATCTCGGCCTGCAGGAAGTCGTCGTTGTAGAAGAACTTCTCGGGCTCCAGTACGCGGTCGTACAGGAGTTGCATGCTATCCAGGTCGATCCCCAGGTAACGCGCCTTGCTCTGTTGCTCGACCATCAGCAGCAGTAGCTTGCTCTCGTCCTCGGAGCGGTAAATATCGTCTTCGGGGGTGGTGATGAAGAGGCCGAAGTCGACCAGGGTCACGCTGTCCTGCAGGTTACCCGCCGGATTGTACCGGTCGAGTTGCAGGTGGTTGCGCCCGCGGTCCCGGAACATGTAGAGCAGATGGAAGCCGGTGCCGTCCTGGGCGGCAATCGTTTCCAGTATCCGGATGTTGCGGCCGCGGAGTTCCAGTTCCTTTTCCCAGCTCTCGTTCATGCTGCGTCCGTAGGCGGTGAGCAGGTGCTTGTTCTCGCGGTCCTGCAGCAGCAATACCTGACCGCCGAGCTTGCCGACGAGGCTGTACTTCGTATCGTTGCGCATCGGGATTTCCTCGCTGACGGTAAGGACCTGGGCACGTACGCAGGTGCAGAGGAAGAGAGAAATGAAAAAAATCAGGGTTCGCATAACCGGGCGGATCGGGGGTGACTGACGAATTTGGGGGACGGCCGAGGTCTCCCAAGGTACTGGTTTAGACAGCGTTGGGGGGTAGTAAGTTTTGACGGGCGGCTTGCGGGGCGGTGGGCGGAGGCCCTGCGGCGGCGGCGTTAATCCGTCACGAACCACAATGTCGCTACCCCGACGGCAGTTACATAGCAGACCCCGCATGTACGGTTTCCTGTATGTCCAGACTTCGTTCCCCCGACCAGATCAAGGCGATCTCCATCTTCGGGGTAGTTTTCATTCATGCTTCCGTCCTCCTGGGTCAGGACCACCTGGCCCTGGGCATCGCGCGTAACCTGTTCCGCTTCGACGTGCCCTGCTTCATCATGCTGTGGGCCTTCTTCTTCGAGCGCTCGTACGCCCGCCGCGACCGGGAGGACCGCCGCGACTACACCCTCGATCGCTTTATCGATCTCTTCAAGGATTATCTGGGGTGGAGCATCCTCTACTTCCTGGTACTTGCGGACTGGGGTTCCCTGACCCCCGCCAAGGTACTGACCACCCACTTCGCCGGTTACGGCTGGTCGGGACAGTACTTTTTCATCGTGCTGTTTCAGCTGCTGTTCCTGTTCCCGCTTATCCGCTTCATTTACTCACGGCGGGTCTTGCGCTACCTCAGCCTGGCGGTACTTTCGGTGGTGCTCGTCGCGTACGGATACGCTTACGACCACCTGCCGGACCTGGTGCAAAAGCTCGGGGAGCGGCCCTTTTACCTCTGGGTACCCTGCACCTTCGCCGGCATTGCGCTGGCCCGCGGGAAGTTCCCCCCGCTGCCGGCCTGGAGTTGGCTCGCGGTGGTGCTGATCCCGTTGGAAATGTACCTCCTCGACAGTTTTGGCCGCAACCACTACAGCCACGCGACGCCGGTGGTGATGGTGACGTCCGTGCTGCTGTTCGCTTCCGTGGTCCAGGCCGACCGGTGGGTGCGCGGCAGGCGGGCGCGGCGCGGCGCGGCCTTTCTGGGCAGCCGTACGCTCATCGTCTTTCTGGCCAATCCGCTGATCATCCATATCCTCATGCCCTTCCTGCCCGAGCTGCTGGCGGGGATACGGAATCCCGGATTGATGCTGTCCATCGCGCTGTTACTGACCGTCTTCGTCATCAGCGTGTGCCTCCTGATCGGTGCGCTCAGGAACCGGGTGCGGGCGGCCCTGCTCCGCCCCGTTCGGACGTTGCGCTGAAAAACTTTGCACAACATCGCGAATGGCCCCAACCTTAACCTTTTTGCCGCCCAGCGGCCGTTTGTGATCAATTATTTGCCCATACCTGCCGTAGCTTGGGGGATATGTGCGCGTGCTTTCGGACATATGTGAATCATCTTGGCGAAAGGTCGGATCAGCAGGCGTCCCCCTCCCGGCCCGGGAGCGGCGGCGGCGGAAATCCTTACTATCTTTAGTCAGTGATCTCGTGCCATTCCTTGGTTTTGAGATCGCTCTTACCACATTCACTCCGCCTTCTCCGGACGCTCCCACCTCGCTCCGTTATCCGACGGTCCGGTCCTAATTAGTTCCCCCTTTGAGACAGACCTATTCCGTTTCGGTATTCGTATGGTTATTTCTTTTGATTCAGGCGACCCTTGCCGGCCAGGCGGGCCCCTACCTTCCCGCAGATACCACCGCGCTCTTTGCCCGGCTGGAGAGCCTTACGGCCGAGTGTATCGCACGCTTGCCCGCAGACAGTCCGGGTGCCGTGGCGGAAGTCTACCGAGACCGCGCCGAGGACCTCCGCACCGGCATCAGCGCCGGGGATTACCTGTTCCGTTCCGACCTGCAGCAATTCGTGGATGGGATGTTCCGTACACTCATCGACGCCAATGGCCTCTCCCTGGACCCAGTGGTACTCATCAGCCGTTCGCCAGCCGTGAATGCCAGCAGCCTGGGCGATGGACTGTTCGTTATCAATATCGGCCTGCTGCGCCGCATTCGGAATTCGGATGAGCTAGCCTTCGTGTTTGCCCACGAGCTCTCCCACGACCAGCTGGCACACCTGGCCCGCAAGCTTGAGGTCATTGCCGAACAGGACACCGAGGCCAGCAGTGAACGAGAGCGGGAGCGGGCCATGCGGCGGCGGTTACGCCGGGAGGGGCGGGCGCGGGTCATGGAGGACCTGCGCGATGCCGTATACGAAAACCGCCGGCACAGCCGGGCGGCGGAACTGTCCGCCGATTCTCTGGGAAAACAGTACCTCGCCCGTAGCGGGTACGCCGACTCCGCCATGCTACGCGCCCTGCAATTGCTGCGCGACTACGAACCCTTCGTCCTGCCCGACTCGGCGGTAGTGCGCGGTTTCCAGACCCGTACCTACCCCTTCAAGGAAAAGTGGATCGCCGAGCCTGCCCAGCTGTTTGGCGGATCGTTCGGCGGTGCCGACGCAGATGACCCCAACGCAGCTTTCTGGGCCAAGGATAGCCTCTCTACCCACCCCGACCTCGAGCACCGCCTCGACCGCGCGGCCACCTCTTCCGCCACCGCGGGACGGGCGCCCGCTGCCCACCCCTTTGCGGAAATCAGCCGCAGGGAAATTATCACCCGCTACCTCGAGCGCGGACTTAGCGCCCACGCTCTTTGCCTCGCGCTGGCCGCCCGGGAAGAGCAGCCCGATGAAGTCTTTTATGCCTTAGCCGCCGGTAAGGGCCTCCTGAATACCTACCGGTCAGTGCGCGAACACCACTTCGACCGGCATATCCCCCCCACCGCCTACTTCGACGATCCGGGAGCCAGCCAATTGCTGCGCCTGCTGCACCAGATCCGCAACAGCGAACTGAAAAAACTCACCCTTGCCTACCTGGAGGATCGGGTCGCCGAATTTCCGGACGACCCGCGTGCTACCGCACTTCAGGAGGAGGCTATTCTTTACTTCAACACTATTGACGAATGAGCCATTCCATTTTCAGCCTGGCCCGCCTACTCCCGGCCCTGCTACTCTTTACGACTGCTTCCCTAGACGCCCAGAAGGCTACGTTCTCCGGCATCGAATCCACCTACTTCAATAAGAGCGGGGTGCTACGTAGCGACGGAGCGATCAGCGGCTACTACATCGTCAATTACCACAAGTCTGAAGAAGGCGACGGTAATTACGCCATTCAGTTGCTCGACCAGGACCTGAATAAGGTGGGAGAGAAGCGCTTCGACAAGGATCCCGATGTTCGTATCGGTGCCGTAGCCTACAACGGAGAACTGCTGGGTGTGGAAATGGTCAATCACGAGGCCGGCCGCAAGTGGGTCGAACTATACGACGGCAAGGGTGAGTACGTCCACCGCCGCACCATGAAGTACTCACCCCTGGACGCTCCGGAAGTCGCCGCCGGCACGGCCCTGTTTGAAATACAGCAACTCGTAGCCGTTCCCGGGGGCTTCATGCACTTTAACTTCAGCACCGACAGCAAGGCGGCTACGGGACGCAGCTACTACCGCGTCACCTTTATTCCGAATTCGCCCGAAGAGAAAGGTTGGTCCACCCGCTCATCCAGTAAAACCAAGGATTACGAGGGAGCAGTATACCTGACCTCCGACGATGAGCTGGTCGTTTTTGGCGTCTTTAAGCGCAAGAGCTTGCTATCTCAGAAATTCACCATGGAGATTCGCGCGTTCAATATTCAGACCGGCCGGGTGGCCTTCAAGTATTCCCCCGATCAGAAGGCGGATCAGACCCGGTTCATCAAGGGACGTATCATCGGAGACGACATCGTGGTGGTTGGCAGTGGCGTAGGGAAGAGCAATAAGGTATTTACCGACAATCCCGAGACCATTGACGTGCTGAAGTTCTCGCGGGCTGGCAAGCTCCTGGAGAAACGAAACCTTAGCCTGCAGGACGACCTGGCCAATTTTCTGGAAGTGAAGAACAACGGAAAAGTCAAGGGCCTGGGTAACCTGATGCTACAGGACATCGGGGTGAACGAAAACCAGGAGATCGTCATCGCCGGTGAGTTTTTCCGCACCTTCAACGCCGACGTGAAAGTGGAAGAGGGCATGCTCATCCAACTTACCCCCGGGCTGGAGGTCAGCGACGTAGTCATCATTGACAAGGGAAAGACCGGTAGCCTGGGCTGGTCGCTGCTCTCGGGAGGAATTGCCCTGGCCAAGAGTTCTACGCTGGGCATCTTCGCCAAGCTAGAAGGCAAGTTCGATTTCGCCTACCTGGACGACGGCCGGGAGCTCATCACCACGGCCTTCTTCAGCGGGCGCAGCGAGGTCAGGGAGACCAAGCGCATGTCCCTATACGTCAATACCCTGCTGGACGGAGAACTCGTACAGGAAAAGGTAGAGTTTGCCGCCGGCACGGACCGCGTCACGGTACTACCCGCCAAGGAGGGCTATATCGCCGTGATCGAATACGACGGAGACACCCGCTCACTCGACGTTCATATGGAACGTCTGAGCCTCTGACCGGAACGGTAGGAGACCGGCTGCGCGGCAGGCGGCAGGACCTCCCAATCCGGAAGTGGCACCTGACTAGTGCGTCGCGCCGCGAAGACACGTTATCTTGTCGTCTTTGAACTCGATCAGCAACGCATGGCCAACTACAACATCGACGCCGACAAATCCTTCACCTACGACGCCATCGTGGTGGGCTCCGGCATATCCGGGGGCTGGGCGGCGAAGGAGCTCACCGAGAAAGGACTCAAAACGCTGGTCCTCGAGCGCGGCCGCATCGTAGAGCACGTCAAGGACTACCCCACCATGAACCTCGATCCCTGGGACATGGAGCTGCGCGGCGGCCTCACCGCCGCGGAGCAGGACAAGCACTACAAAAGCATCCGCTCCGGCTTCGTCGGCAAGGATACCGAGCACTTCCACGCCAACGACCGCGAGAACCCCTACACGGAGGTGAAGCCCTTCCTGTGGATCCGCGCCCACCAGATGGGCGGCCGCTCCCTGCTCTGGGGCAAGCAGACCTACCGCTGGAGCGACATTGACTTCACCGCCAACGCCCAGGACGGTCACGGCGTCGACTGGCCGATCCGCTACCGCGACATCGAGCCCTGGTACATCTACGTGGAGAAATTTGCCGGCATCAGCGGGGCCCCGCTCGGCCTGAAGCAGTTGCCCGACAGCCACTTCCTGCCCCCCATGGAGATGAACGTGGTGGAGAAAGACCTCCGCCAACGCATCGAAAAGAACCACCCCGGCCGCAACGTGATCATCGGGCGGGTAGCCCACCTGACCGAGCCCCTCAACGGCCGCGGCAAGTGCCAGTACCGCAACCGCTGTAGCCGGGGCTGTCCCTACGGGGCCTACTTCAGCTCCAACGCCGTCACCCTGCCGGCGGCCGCCGCGACCGGCAAGCTGACGATCCGGCCTTTCTCCATCGTACAGGAGGTCATCTACGACGATGCCAAAGGAAAGGCCACCGGCGTGCGGATCATCGACGCGGAAACCAACGAAGTGATCGACTATAAGGCCCGGGTGATCTTCCTGAACGCCTCCACGCTGTCGACCACCCAGATCATGCTGAACTCGACGTCGAACCGCTTCGAGAATGGGCTCGGCAACGACAGCGGCGAGCTCGGCCACAACCTGATGGACCACACCTACCGCGTCGGGGCCGCCGGTACCGTGGAGGGCTACGAAGACCGCTACTACAAAGGGAGGCGACCCAACGGTATTTACATCCCACGTTACTGGAACATCGACGAGCAGAGCAAGTCCGACAAGTTCGTCCGCGGCTTCGGCTACCAGGGCGGGGCCGGGCGGGCCGGATCGCGCGCCGCAGCCAACCTGCCGGAGTACGGAGCGGCCTTCAAGGACAAACTCGTGCAGCCGGGCCCGTGGGAGTTCTTCATCACTGGCTTCTCGGAGAGCCTGCCGCGCCACGAGAACCGGGTCATGCTGAACCCCGACGTCACCGACAAGTGGGGGCAGCCGACCCTCAGTATCGACGCCGAGTGGGGACCCAACGAACTGGCCCTCAACAAACAGGCCAAAGCGGATGCCGTGGAGATGCTCGAGCGCGCGGGCCTGAAGAACATCGTCCCCTTCGACAACGAGCACGAGATGGGCTACGGCATCCACGAGATGGGTACCGCCCGCATGGGCCGCGACCCGAAGACCTCGGTGCTGAACGGCCACAATCAGGTACACGGCGCCCCGAACGTGTACGTCACCGACGGTGCGTGTATGACCTCCTCCTCCTGCGTCAACCCCTCCCTCACCTACATGGCCCTGACCGCCCGCGCCGCGGACCACGCCGTCTCCGAACTCAACAAACAAAATATCTGATGCTGAACCGCCGCGACGTACTCCGCAACATCAGCTGGCTGGCCGGGGGCGCCATCATCACGCCCGCCCTTCTCTACAGCTGCAACCGGGAACCGGAACTGGACTGGAAGCCCACCTTCTTCAGCGACGACGAGGCCCGCTTCGTCACCTCCTACATCGATACCCTGCTGCCGACTACCGACACTCCGGGGGGGTTGGACGTAGGCGTCGACCGCTTCATCGACCGGGTCATGGCCGCCACCCGTCCGGAGGGCGATGATCCGCTCCCCATGCAGACCGGTATCCTGGAGTTCAACGAGCAGGCCAGCACCCGCTTCGGCAAGGTGTTCCACGAGCTGGAGGCCGACCAGCGCGGCCAGCTGTTTAGCGAGGCCGAGAAATCACCCATCTACCAGCCCGCCGTGTGGGGTACCGCCGTGGGCGAGCAGCCGCCGATCGGCTTCTACCGCTCGTTCAAGTCGATGGTGCTGTGGGGCTACCTCAGTTCGGAAAAGATCGGTACGGAAGTCCTGGTCTACGATCCCGTACCGGGGGAGTACGACGGCGACTACCCGCTCAGCGAGACCGGGGGGCGTAGCTGGAGCCTGTAGCATCGTGGACCCCGACCAGGCACTCGATCCGGACACTCAGCGGTGCAGGCACGCGATCCGGACACTCAGCGGTGCAGGCACGCGATCCGGACACTCAGCGGTGCAGGCACGCGATCCGGACACTCAGCGGTGCAGGCACGCGATCCGGATACTCAGCGGTGCAGGCACGCGATCCGGATACTCAGCGGTGCAGGCACGCGATCCGGACACTCAGCGGTGCAGGCACGCGCTGAGGTCCTGTGGTCTTTTTGTTATCGACGGACTCAGGACCTTGCAGCGTCCCTGAGCGCCAGCGAAAGGAATCTGTGAGTGTCCGAATCGTAGCCAGGGCACCTGCGAGCGTCGGGATCGCAACCGGAAAGCTGCGGGCGCCAGACTCAGTAGACTATATCTTCCCACTGTCCGTTCAACCCCTTTTTTCGGCGAACCCGCTGCCACTCCGCTTTGAAAGCGGCTTCTCCCCCGAAGTCGGCCAGCACCTTCTCTACGTTGATGTAGGGGGTCACGCAGGGAAAGAGCAGCTCTTGTAGCGAGGTGAAGCGGTAGTCTTCCGGATCGTTAACCATGCCATGGTGGTACCCGTTAGCGTTGATGTAATGGACGATGTTACGCCGGTAAGCTGGCTCAGCAACTTCCACGCGCTTAAAGGGGCTTTGGAATACCGCACCCTCTCCGATTGACTTATATTTATACCGAAAGTATTTTGCGTAGGCGTTGCAGAGATGACCTATCGTATTCCCGATAGCTGAGGGTTTATTTCTGTAGAATGGGTCCAGGTCATCCACCTTATCTACGTAGACATACAGGTGAAAATGATTGGGCATCACGGCATAGGCCAAGGGGTGAATTGGACCTCGCAGATAACGCTTCATCATGTCCAAAAACCGAATACGATCGTCGTCGTCTCGGAAGATCGTCTGGCGAAACACTCCACGATTGTAAATATGGTATCGCTTGCCGGGCTCTATTTTGATTGGCATGGGTTGATCTGACTCGCTGACTACATTTTAATAGGCATCGCTATTATAGTAGTTTTCCTCCATCAACGCCCAAAGGACCTCGCAGCGTTCCCGAGCGCCAGCGAAAGGAACCTGCGAGCGTCCGGATCGAAGCCGGGCGACCTGCGAGCGTCCACAATGTAGCCGCCTACCCAACCGGACACTCAAAGGTGCAAGCACGCTTTGAGGTCCTGATCCTTTTCCGAAGACGCGCGATCACCCAGCTCCAAAACCCGTTTAAACCATTGCCGTACCTTAGCGCGCCCCAGAAACTCACACCAGATGCGCTTAATCTTCCTGTTGCTAGCCCTTGCACCCGCGCTCGCCGCCCAGGTGACGGCCCCCGGCGACTTCCTCCCCCACCAGCTCGGGGAGACCTTCACCCCCCACCATATGCTGGTCGATTATTACCAGCAAGTAGCGGAGGAGAGCCCCCGCGTCACCCTGCAACAGTACGGCACCACCAACGAGGACCGTCCGTTGTTGCTGGCCACCGTCAGTACGCCGGAGAACCTGGCCCGCATCGAGGCCATCCGCGAGAATAACCTGCGCCGCGCCGGCCTGCTGCCGGGCGATTCCGATCCCGCCCTGGACGACATCGCCATCGTGTGGCTCTCCTTCAGCGTGCACGGCAACGAGGCTGCCGGCTCCGAGGCCAGCATGGGTGTCCTCTACGACCTGGCCGACCCAACCAACAGCCGGACCGGCGCCTGGCTGGAGAACGTGGTCGTCCTGCTGGACCCCAGCGAGAACCCCGACGGCTACAACCGCTATACCAACTGGTACCGGCAGAACGCCACCCGCCTGCCCGATACCGACCCCGCCACCCGCGAGCACAACGAGCCCTGGCCCGGCGGCCGCGTGAACCATTACCTGTTTGACCTCAACCGCGACTGGGCCTGGCAGACACAGGTAGAGAGCCGGCAGCGGATCGCGCAGTACCGGCAGTGGATGCCCCACATCCACGCTGACCTGCACGAGCAGGGCTACACCTCCCCGTATTACTTCGCGCCCGCGGCTGCGCCCTTCCACGAGTACATCACGGACTTTCAGGGGGAGTTTCAGACGGAGATCGGGCAGAACCACGCTCGCTACTTCGACCAGAACGGCTGGCTGTACTTCACCCGTGAGCGCTTCGACCTGCTCTACCCCAGCTACGGCGACACCTACCCCACCTTCAACGGGGCCATCGGCATGACCTACGAGCAGGGCGGCCACAGCCGCGGCGGCCGCGCCATCGACCTGCCCACGGGCGATACGCTGACCCTGAGCGACCGCGTCGCCCACCACCGCACTACCGCCCTTAGCACCGTAGAGATCGCGGCCCGCGAGGCCGATCGCCTGACCACGGAGTTCGGTAACTACTTCCGGCGGTCCATGACCAGCCCGCAGGGCAGCTACAAGACCTACGTCGTCAGCGGTAACAACCCGCAGGGCAAACTCCGCGCCCTCACCCAGCTGCTGGACCGCAACGGCATCGAATACAGCCGCGCCGCCGCGGGCCGGGGCTACTTCGGCACCGACTACCAGAGCGGAGAAGAGGTCGACGGCGAAGTGAGCGCGGGCGACCTGATCGTCTCCGCCTACCAGCCCCGCTCCGTGCTGGCGCAGGTACTTTTCGACCCGGCGGCCACGGTGGAGGATTCGGTGACCTACGACATCACGGCCTGGTCCATCCCCCTGGCCTACGGCCTGCGGACGACCGCGACCACCGACCGCCTGGAACTGTCAACCGAAGCGTGGGAGAAAGCCCCCTACACCAACCCGCTCGAGGGGGTCGACCTCGCGGAGACCTACGCCCTGGCCATCCCGTGGGAGGGCATGAACAGCGCCCGCTACCTGGCCGCCCTGCTGCACGCGGGCATCCAGGTACGGAGCTCGGAGACCGACTTCTCCTTCGGGGGTACCACCTACCCCGCCGGCACGCTCATCGTGAACCGGGGCGACAACCGCGTTCACCCCGACTTCGCCGGTACGCTGCGGCGCATCACCGCCGCCCACGAAGCCGAACCCGCGGTGCTGCAGACCGGCTTCAGCGCCACGGTGGGGGGTGACCTCGGCGGCAGCAACTACGCGCTGATCACCGCCCCGAAGGTGGCCCTGCTCTCCGGCGACGGCGTGGGCCCCAACGACTTCGGGCAGGCGTGGTACTACTTCGAGCAGGAGCTGGAGTACCCCGTCAGTATCTTCTACCGCGAGGACCTGGGCAGTATGCTGGCCGGCGACTACGACGTGCTGGTCCTGCCCCAGGGCCGCTACGGCTTCAGCGAGGGGGAGCTCGGCGACCTGCGCGACTGGGTAAGCGGCGGCGGCAAGCTGATCGCGCTCGGCGGCGCCAACGGGAGCCTGGCCGGCAAGGAGGGCTTCGGGCTGAAGGAGAAGGACGCACCCGCCGATACCCTCTCCGCGGCCGCCAAGCAGGAGGCCCTGTTGCAACCCTACGCCGGACAGGAGCGCCGCTTCATCGAGGGCTTTATCCCAGGGGCCATCGTGCAGGTGGAGATGGACGCTACCCACCCGCTGAGCTTCGGCATCGGCGACAGCTACTCCGCCCTGAAGGTGAGCGACGACGCCTACGCCTACCTCGAAAACGGGTGGAACGTCGGGCGGGTGCGTTCCAATCCCCGGGTGTCGGGCTTCGTCGGCAACAAGGCCTACGGTAAGATTCAGGAGACCCTCGACTTCGGCGTGGAGCCGATGCGCCGCGGCCAGGTGATTTACCTGGTCGACAATCCGCTGTACCGGGCGTTCTGGGAGAACGGTAAACTCCTGTTCGCCAACGCGCTGTTTCAGGTGCACTAGGTCGGCCGGGGGTTAAGCTTTGTTAAAACCCGTAGCCCCGCACAGCGTATTACGTGTATAATCTGTTTACCCGTCTACCGCCGTCGAAACCGATTTATGCCACATCCACTCGTCAAGAAATTCCGGGCCACCTCCGCCCGCCTGGGCCAAGCCGCCGTCCGGTACGTCCGCAGCCAGCCGAAGGGCAAACTCGCCCTGCAGGCGGTAGGTGCTTCCTTCGCTCTGGTGGCCGTGCTGTTCATCTTTCTGTACCTCGGCGTCCTGCTGGGTGCCTACGGCCACCTGCCCTCGCGGGAGGAACTGGCCAAGGTGGAGAACGACGACGCGTCCTCGATCTACACCGAGGACGGCGTGCTGCTCGGCAAGTACTTCGCTACCAACCGCGTCAGCGTCCCGCTCGATGAGATCAGCCCCTTTGTGACCGATGCGCTCATCGCTACCGAGGACGCCCGCTTCTTTGAGCACCAGGGTATCGACCTGCGTGCGCTGCTGCGGGTAGCCGTACGCACCGTTATGATGGGCGACCGCAGCGGCGGCGGCGGTAGTACCCTCAGCCAGCAATTGGCCAAGCAGCTTTACCCCCGCCGGCAGTACGACCGCCTCGGCATGCTGAAGGTCAAGTTGCGCGAGATGGTGATCGCCAGCCGCCTGGAGGACGTCTACAGCAAACGCGAGCTCCTGGGCCTCTACCTCAATACCGTCCCCTTCGGCGAAGACGCCTATGGCATCGAGGTGGCGGCCCACCGCTTCTTCGGTAAGCCCGCCGCCCGCCTCAATTTGCAGGAGGCCGCCGTACTGGTGGGGCTGCTGAAGGCCAATACCACCTACAGCCCGCGCGCCCACCCCGACCAAAGCCGCGGCCGCCGCAACGTGGTGCTCTCCCTCATGGCCCGCAACGGCAGCATCGACGCCACCACGGCCGATAGCGTAGCCCAGCTGCCCATCGAGCTGCGCTACACCCGCGACAACGACCGCATCGGTTCCGCCCCCCACTTCCGCCAGCGCCTGCGGGCCGACGTACGCGACGCCCTGGCCGACCTCCAGCACCCCGACGGTCGCCCCTACGACGCGGACCGCGACGGACTGCGCATCTTCGTATCCATCGACTCCCGCCTGCAGCGGATGGCCGAAGAGTCCGTCCGGGAGCAGCTGCCCCGCATCCAGCAGAACCTGGCCGACGACTGGAAATCGAGCAAGCAGGCTCCCTGGGAGAGTGCCTTCGGCAACGCCCTGCGCCGCAGCACCCGCTACCGGCAGCTGGCGGACCGCGGACTGGACGAGGCGGCCATCCTCGAGGAGATGCGCAAGCCCCGCCGGATGACCGTCTACGACTGGCGCACCGGAGCCCCCGTCGATACCCTGCTCCGGCCAGTCGACAGCCTCCGCCACTACTTCACCCTGCTCAACGCCGGCCTGCTGGCCTCCGAGCCCGCTACGGGCATCGTGCGCGCGTGGGTGGGCGGCGTCGATTTTCAGTCCGTGCAGTTCGACCACGTGAGCAGCCGGCGGCAGGTGGGCTCCACCATCAAGCCGGTAGTGTACGCCAACGCCCTGCAGGTGGGCATCCAACCCTGTGAATACACCGAGGCCGAGCAGGTGGTCTACGCCGATTACCGCAACTACAGTCCCGGCAACCCCAACGGGCAGTACCTGGGTGCCTACTCCATGAAGGGCGGGCTGAGCAAATCGGTCAATACGGTAGCCGTGAGCCTGGCCGTCCGCAGCGGACTGCCCGGGCTGGCCCGGCAGATCAACCGGATGGGCGTAACGCAGGAGGTACAGTCCATCCCCAGCATCGCCCTGGGGACCGTGGAGGCCAGCCTGGAAGAAATGAATACCGTGTACAGCGCCTTCGCCAACCGCGGCCGGCGGCCGGAACGGCTGCACTACCTCGACCGCATCGAGGACGCCGACGGTAAGGTGCTGGTATCCTTTGACCGCCCCACCGAAACCGAACAGGTACTCGAGGAGCGCACGGCCCAGGTAGCTACCTTCCTGATGGCCGGCGTAGTCAACGGCGGCACCGGCGCCCGCCTGCGGTCCACCTACGGGATCCGGGGCGCCCTGGCGGGCAAGACCGGGACCACCCAGGACCAGTCCGACGGCTGGTTCCTCGGCTTCACGCCCAAGCTCGTCGTGGGTACCTGGGTAGGCGCGGAGTACCCCGCCGTCCACTTCCGCACCCTCGGCCGCGGCTCGGCCACCGCCACGGCCCTGCCCATCTGGGGCACCTTCATGCGCAAGGTGCAGGGCAGCTCCGCCCTGAAGGCGTACCAGGGCGGCGGGTTTCCGGCCCTCGACGAGATGACCCTGGCGGAACTCGACTGTCCAGATTACCTGGAGGAACTGCCCATTTTCGCCGACCTCAACCTCAGCGAGGAGATCGCCCGGGCCCTCAACCAGTTCGACGAGGCGACCATCCGGGAAAAAGTGGACGACAAGCGGCAGCGCAACAGCGAATCGGCGGAGGAGTACGCCGCCCGCATCGCCCGCGAACTGCAGCGCGACAACCGGCAGGAGGAGCGCCGCGAGGAGCGCAAGCAGTCGTGGATCAAGCGCTTATTCGGGAAAAAGGACAACTGAGCCCCCGAATTTGCAACGAACTCCGTGGCGTACGCTTCCGTTGGGATAAGAAAACACGCCAATGTCATTTATCGATTCCCTTGTCGACAGTGTGTCGCACACCATCCAAAGTATAGATCCGCGTCCTTCACAGAGCTACGCTGATAAGAAATACCACCAGGCCGCCGCTTCGGCCAGCAAAGCACAGGCCCAGGCCTCGCGCAAGCTGAACGCCGCCGGTGAGTATGTCTCCGCTACCGCCCACGACGTGAGCGACTATGCCTCTTCCGCAGCCCACGACCTCAGCACCTACGCCGCCGGAGCCCTCGGCGCGGCCGGCGGTTACCTGAGCCGTACCCAGACCTCCAGCGAGCCCGACTACATGCGTGGCTTCGTTGCCGGTATGATCGGCGGTATCGTAGGTACCGGCGTAAAGTCACTGCTTGACCGTTCGCTCCCCACCGGACAGCCCTACGAGGAGCACGACGCCCGCCTGCAGGTGGTCGAGGGAGCCGAGGAGCTGACCAATACGAACATCAACCGCAACCAGGAAGAGACCGCGCAGTCGGCCGTCAACATCGCCTTCGGTGCGATCGTAGGTGGTGTATACGGCGTCATGGTCGAAGCCTTCCCCGCCGTACAGACGCCCGCCGGTATCCCCTTCGGTGCCGCCCTCTGGACCGCCGCCCACAAGCTGGCCCTTCCGATCCTCGGCCTCACCCCCGGCCCCATGAACGAACCCCTGAGCCTGCAGGCCGGCCAACTCGGCAGCCACATGGCCTATGGCGCTACCGTAGAGATGGTGCGCCGCAGCGTTCGCCACGTCATGGACGAGGAAGATTTGCTGTAACCACTCGGCGCAGCGACCTTTGCGCCCGTGCTTTACCTAATTCCCACTCCCATTGGCAACCGGGAAGACATCACCGAGCGGGCCCGTCGCCTGCTCGGTGAGGTCGATCTGGTCCTCGCCGAAGACACGCGGACCTCGCGTCCGCTCCTCCAGCATTACGGCATCGAGACGCCCCTGCGGGCGTACCACGCCCATAACGAACACGCGCTGGTAGAACAGCTTGTTACGGAACTCAAGAACGGTTCCGACTACGCCCTGATCACTGACGCCGGCACGCCCGGCATCAGCGATCCGGGCTTTTTGTTGGTCCGTGCCTGCCGGGAGGCGGGCATCGAAGTGAGTTGCCTGCCCGGACCCGCGGCCTTCGTGCCCGCCCTGGCGGCCAGTGGCATCCCCTGCGACCGCTTCCACTTCGAGGGCTTCCTGCCGCATAAAAAAGGACGGCAAACCCGCCTGACCTACCTCGCCGAGCTGCCGAATACCTTCGTCCTCTACGAAAGCCCCCATCGCATCGCCAAGCTGCTGGGCCAGCTGGAAGAGCACTGCGGACCCGACCGGCAAGCGTGCGTAGCCCGTGAGATTTCCAAAAAATTCGAAGAGATCACCACCGCCCCCCTTGCCGAACTACGAGCCGACTACACCGCCCGCGGCAAGGTGAAGGGCGAGATCGTGGTCGTCGTTGCCGGTAAATAAGTATATCCCCGATGTTATCCCTCCCCCTTCTCGCCTTCGGCCTGACGCACCTGACCGATGCCCGCTATTTCGCCGCCTGGAACGCGCGCTACCTGTGCTTCTCCCTGGGCACTGCGGACGGCCTGTCCCTCACCGATTTTCTGGCCATCCGCGAATGGGTCGAGGGCCCCGTCTGCGTAGCCGAGCTAGGCGCGGACGCGGGTGCGGAGGTTTCTCCCGAGGAATTGGCCGCGGCGGGGGTTTCCCACTTGTTGCTCCCGTACGGGACGGACGCCGCCCCCTTCCGGCAGGCGGGTATCGAGGTGCTGACTCGCATTCCCGTTGCCGGGTACCACTCCGTGTCAGACGTGAAGGAGCGCCTCTCCGAGACCAGCGGGACCATTCTTCTGGATGTAGCCGACGGCGGCATCGCGTTCACCGACCTGGCCGAGGGTAGCCCCTTCTCGCTCGGTGAGCTGCAGCGCGTACTGGGCGACCGGGAGGCCTTCCTGCACCTTGACATTGACGTTGATGAGGTTGATGAGGCCGCGGCGGTGTTACCCGGACTGGCCCTGCGGGGCAGCAGCGAAGAAA
This sequence comes from Lewinella sp. IMCC34183, assembly GCF_003390915.1. Lineage (GTDB taxonomy): Bacteria > Bacteroidota > Bacteroidia > Chitinophagales > Saprospiraceae > Neolewinella. The sequence continues at coordinate 295,780 of NZ_QMEM01000004.1, forward strand.
AGGTCGGTTACAAAAGCTTCGACGACCTCGACGACCTGCTGGAGGCGCTGGAAGCTTAGCACCCCCCGTCCGCTACGCACCGCGCTGCCACCGTGCGTAGTCCTTGGCGAAGTAGCTGATGATCACGTCCGCGCCTGCCCGACGTATGCTCACCAGGGCCTCGGTGGCCGCCTGCTCGTAGTCCAGCCAGCCCTTGTCGGCGGCGGCCAGCAGCATGGCGCACTCCCCCGACACGTGGTAAGCGGCGATGGGCAGAGGGTGCGCCTCGTGCAGCCGCCAGATGATGTCAAGGTAGTTCAGGGCGGGCTTTACCATGAGGTAGTCCGCGCCCTCCGCGGCGTCGAGGGCGCCCTCGCGCAGGGCCTCGCGGGCGTTGGCGGGGTCCATCTGGTAGGTCTTCTTGTCGGCGGGTACATCCGCGAGCTGTCGCGGCGCGCTGTCCAGGGCATCGCGGAAGGGCCCGTAGAAGGCACTGGCGTACTTGGCTGTGTACGACATGATGGAGGTGTCGGTGAGTCCGGCTCCGTCGAGGGCGCGACGCATACTGCCTACGCGGCCGTCCATCATATCGCTGGGTCCGATAACGTCGAAGCCCGCCTGCGCCTGGGCTACCGCCATGGCGTCCAGCAATTTCAGGCTCTCGTCATTGTGGATCTTGCCATTGATGACCACGCCGTCGTGCCCGTCGGTGCTGTAGGGATCAAGGGCGGCGTCGGAGATCAGGCACACCTCGGGAAAGCGGTCCTTGATCGCCCGCGCGGCGTGCAGGTAGAAATTCTGCTCGGCGGTGGCATACGTGCCGGTCTTGTCCTTGTGCTCCTCCGGCACGGCGGGAAACATCATGAAGCTATGGAGGCCCACTTCGCCGCACTGCTCGATCTCGCGGAGTACTTCGTCAATGCCCAGTCGGTAAGTGCCTGGCAGGCTCGGGATGGCCAGCCGCGCCTTGGCGTCGGGCATCAGAAAGATGGGCTGCACCAGGTGGCCGGCCGTCAGTTCCGTTTCACGGACTAGGCCGCGGACGGCGGCGGAAGAGCGGTTACGGCGGGGGCGGGAAAGCATAGCGTGATGGTTGAGCCCCCCGGACATCGGATGTGTTCCACATCCGATGTCCGGGGGGCGGTAAGCAGGAAAAAGGGAACCGCCAGACCCCGGGAAGGATTAGCAAACCCAGCAATCATGGGGCCTTGCGGTGTTTCTTGACGTAATTCTGTCACTCCCTCCCCCGACATCGGATGTCCGGGACATCCGATGTCGGGGGATCAGCGACTTACGTACCAGGCGAAGGTGCGGCATTCCGCGATGAGCTCCTCGTAGAAATCGGTGTCGGCGTAGTTGTCCGCCAGAATTCCGAAGTAGGTGAACGGCCGCGCCCCGCCCGGCCGCCCCAGGGCATAGTGCTGGTTGCGCTCGGCCTTGGCGGCGTAGTAGGTGGCCAGGGCGGCGGCCTCCCGGTCCGGGGCGCGGCGCAGGGCCCGCTCGAAGTAGTAGAGCGGCTGGTCCATGCTGAAGTGCTCGAGGTTGCCGAGGGGTGCATTGGGATTGGAGAAAACGCTAGTGGGGTCCCGTCGCGCGGCGGCGCGGGCGGCACTGGTCCCCGAACGGAAGACGTCGGCGAAGGGCCAGTTGTAGCTGAAGTAGGTCAGGTTGTAGAGCGCCAGCCCGATGTTGAAGTAATTGCGCGCCGCCAGGGTATCGTTGGTGCTCTGGTCGGCTTCTTCCTCCAGGGCATTGAGGCGGTCGAGCAACTGCACCTTGTTGTAGGTCGCCGCATCGGCGGGCGGCGAGAAGTTGACCCGGTCGTTGAGCTGGCGGACGAAGGGGGCGTAGCGGCCATATTCATCGATGCGGCCGGGCGTGATGCGCCGGTAGATCTCAAGGGCGGCCTTCCACTGCCCGCGTTGCAGGTAGTGGTTACCGAGCAGGTTGTTGAGGTCGTCGGCGGGATGGGCCCCGATGCGGTCGGTGAAGAGGGCCCGGTCGAAGCGGTTGCGGTTCAGGCTGTCGGTAAGCCGCTCCAGGGCGAGCAACGATTCGATAGCGGGGTTCTTCGCGATGGCGTCGAAGCCGTAGCGCATCAGGTTGGCCTTCGCCTCGCGGCCGGTGCGCAGGTAGATCGCCTCGAGCTTGCGGTTGACCAGCTCCCGGAAATCCGGGTAGCGTTGTTGCGTCTCCGGATCGGTGAGCAGGCCGTAGTAGTGGATTTCCACCGAATCGCTCACCTGACTCAGCTCCAGCACGTCGATCACGTCGCGAAGGATGGCCACCTGCTGCTGCAGGCTGTCGCTCTCCGTATCCTGTCCGAGGGTGGCCAGCGTGCGGTCGGCGTAGAAGTAATCCCCCACCAGCAATTCCAGCACCCCACGGGCCAGTCGCCAGAATTCCGGTTGCTCGGTCAGCCCATCCTCGATCACGCTATTGACGAAGGCCTGCATTTCCACGGCCCGGGCCTCGGCCGCTTCCGGGGGCCCCGCGGGCCGCAGGTTACTGCCCAGCAGCTCGCGCTCGAGCTCCTGCAACTCGCGCATGGTGAGCAGTTCCAGGGCCCGGTTGGTGGGTTCGAAGGCATAGATGTGCCGCAGTTCCTCCAACACGACCGCCCGCCCGTCGTGGGCCCGCAGGACATACATCATGGCCCGCTCGTGGTCGTTCTGGCAGAGGAGCAGGGCCTGCCGCCACTGCTCGTCGGTCTGGATCGCGAAGCTGTAGTAGGCGCTTTCCCGCTTGCTCGGGCTCCGCTCGAAGATGCGGCTGAAGAGGTAGGCCGACTGCGGATAGTCGCCCAATGCCTGCAGGGCTCCCGCGCGGTGCCCCTCGATCCAGTCGTCGAGCAGACTCGGGTTGGCGTCCACCTTGGGCATGAGGTAATCGTAGAGTTCCAGTACGTAGGCGTACTCCTTCAGGTAGTGGGCCAAGCGGATCAGCTGGTAGGCATAGCGCAGGCGTACGTAGTGGCTCTCGAGGCGGGGGAAGCGGTCGAGGCCCTCCGTCAGCAGGTCTTCCATGTCGGCGCGGGAGATGTTCCGCTCGGCAAAGGCATCGTCCGGCGCTACGACGAAAGGCTCCACCCGCTTGGCGTAGATGAGGTACTCGGTCACTTCGCGGCAGCGGGCCTCCAGCAGGTGGCGGGCAAAGCCGTTGGCCTGCAGGCCCGGGGGCAGGTCGGCCACGCGGGCGTCCTCGCGGCCCATGAGCCGGAGCAGGATTTCCAGCTGATTGAGGTTGTCGCCGTACACGACGGCATCGATCTCTTCAGCGTCGGCCTGGTCGCAGAACCGCTCGTGCCACTCCGCCACGTTATCGCGGCGCTGCTGCCGGTACGGCTGCTCGAGCTGCTCGCGGTAGGCTCCCCCAAAGTGCAGGAAGAAGGGCGCGAGACGGGAATCAAAGTCGATGACCCGCGGATTGAGAAAATCATACGTTTCCGTAGGGGGCAGCGGGGTGCATTGTCCCCCGCCGTACAGGTGGGCGAGTCCGAGCAGGAGCAGCAAACACGCGGTGGGCCGTAGCATAACCGCCAAGGTACTCCGCCACGGGCATCGACCGCTGACGCCGGCCCGGCACCTAGCGTAAAAATCACTAATCTTGTCTGACCACCCGCTCCCCGCCACCTTTTTTCCGATGAAAGCCACCTTAGCTCTGCTCCTGACCTGTATGCTCTGCACCTGCGTACGCGCCCAGGGTGATACAAAGGTAGGCTTGGTACTGAGCGGGGGCGGCGCGAAGGGCTACGCCCACATCGGGGCCCTGCGCGTGATCGAGGAGAGCGGCGTACGCATCGACTACATCGGCGGTACCAGCATGGGGGCGGTGGTCGGCGGACTGTACGCGGCCGGCTACAGCGCCGACCAGCTCGAGCAACTGCTGCGCAGCATTGACATCATGGACGAGCTGCAGGACGCCGTGGAACGCGAGGACCGCACCATCTACGAAAAGCTCTACAACGAAAAGTACCTGCTGTCGATTTCCATGCAGGACTTCAGCATCCAGCTGCCCACGGCCCTGTCGGACGGGCAGCGGGTCCACGACCTCTTCTCCAACTGGACGGCGGACGTGGGTCACATCCGCGACTTCGACGACCTGCCCATTCCCTTCCTGGCCGTAGCCACCGACATCGAAAGCGGCGACGCCCTCGTCATCGAGGAGGGTATGCTGGCCGAGGCCATGCGCGCCAGTGCCGCCCTGCCCGGCGTGCTGAGCCCCTACGAGCTGAACGGACACCTGCTCACCGACGGCGGCGTCTCCAATAACTACCCGGCCGAGGAAGTGAAGGAGAAGGGGATGGACTACGTGCTGGGCGTGAGCGTGGAGGCGGACCCCCTGAAGGCCGACGAGATCAGCAGTGTGGCCGACCTCATCATGCAGATCGCCTTCTTCCAGGCCAACCGCCGCAACCTCGAACAGTACGAGGTGACCGACCTCGACATCAAGCCCGCCCTGGACGGCTTCACCGTACTCAGCTTCAGTGACATCGACACCCTCATCAACGCCGGCTACCTGGCCGCCCTGGAACTGAAGCCCACGCTGGATTCCCTGGCCGCCACCCAGCGGGCCAACCGCAGCACCCGCGATACGAGCGACGTGCAAATCCCCGAATACCTGAACGTAGGCACGCTCAAGATCAGCGGAAGCGAAGAACTAAGCGACCGGCAGATCCTAAGCTTCTTCGACGACCAGCTGCCCGGAAAGATCAGCTGGGAAGACTTTCGGCAGGGGCTGACCGACCTGCACGTCACCGGCCGCTATGCCAACATCAACTACCGCTGGGAGTACATCGACGAAGAGAGTGAAAAGGTGGCGCTGGAACTGATCTTCGAGCAACTGCCCGCCTTCGGACAGCAGGCGCGACTGGGCCTGCACTACGACCCCGTATACCGCGCCAACCTGCTGCTGAACCTGACGCTCTTCGACCAGATCGTGGACAACTCCACCACCAGCCTCGACCTGATCGCGGGCGAGCGCCTGCGCTACCGCTTCGACTATCGGGTCAACCGCATCAACGGCTCCGCCTTCGGCCTCCGCAGCCGCCACGACTATGCCGACGTGGGCTTCGACGTCGACGACATACGCAACGACGAACTGGGGATCGTGCTGGACCGAGTGGATTTCCGCTTTTCCGACTGGAACGCGGAACTGTACTGGGATATCCGGCAAACGCACAACAGCTTTACCGGCATCGCCGCCGAACTAAAGTACTACGTGACGGGCTCCGACCAGATACAGGAGGTGGACACCGCCCAACTCTTCACGTTGGAGGACGACTTCTACTTCGTACCCAAGATTTACCTGCGTTACGACAAGCTGGACCGGCCCCACTTCCCCCTGCGCGGCTTCACGATCGACGCCGAGGCACGGGCCATCCGTGACGTCTCCAACGGCGTGCCGGGCTGGGCCTACAACGCCGACGTGGACTTCCTGGGCATGATCCCCCTGGCCGAAAAAGCGTCGCTGGGGATCGAAATGAGCCTCGGGGGGTTCACCGGCCGCTCGGCGCTGCCCTACCGCTACTACCTCGGCAGTACCAACCGCAAGCTTATGAACAACTTCAAGCCGTTCCCGAGCCTCGACTTCGCCGAGGCCAGCGGCAACAACCTGCTCATGGCCGAGGTGTTCTGGCGGCAGCGCCTTTTCAGCAATCACTATTTGCACCTGGGCGCGCGCGGCGCGCGCATCGGCAATCCGTACAACGTACCGAGCTCGATCGACAAAAGCTACATCGGGGCGGGAGTGGTGAGCTACGGACTGGACACGCCCCTCGGCCCCATCGAGCTGGTGTACGGTGCCGGCACCTCGGGCGGGGCACTCTATTTCTACCTGGGCCACTGGTTCTAGCGCGGCGGCCACCGGCGCGCTACCTTGCGGATATGAAAGATTTCAACGGAAAGGTGGTCGTCATCACCGGCGCCGGATCCGGCATCGGCCGCGAACTCGCCTGGCAGCTCGCCGCCTGCGGGGCCGTGCTCGCCCTCAACGACCTGAAGGAGGACGCCCTGGACGAGACCTGGGCTGAGCTGCCGGAGCGGACGCGGGGGCTCCGTCGGGCCTTCGACGTGGGCGACCGGGAGGCTATGCAGCACTTTGCTACCGCCGTGAACGAGGAGCTGGGTCGGGTGGACGTCGTCGTTAACAATGCGGGCTTCAGCGTACGGCAGCAGGCGGTCGTGCATACCCGCGTCGAGGCCTACGAGCGGACCCTCCGCGTGAACCTGTGGGGAGTGATCTACGGTTCGCTGGCTTTCCTCCCTTACCTGCGCCAGCAGCCGGGCGCCAGCCTGGTCAACGTCAGCAGCGTTTTCGGGCTGTTCGCCTTCCCCGGATCGGGGCCCTACAATACGAGCAAGTTCGCGGTGCGTGGCTTCACCGAGACATTGCGCGTGGAGATGAGAGGGCACCTGCACGTCTGCTGCGTACATCCCGGCGGGATCGCCACCAACATTCACCGCAACGTGGAGATCGACGACCCACGAGAACGGGAACGCTTCATCCGTACCTTCGAAAAACAGGCCAAGACCACCGCCGCCGAGGCCGCGCGGCAGATCATCGCCGGCATCGAAAAGCGGAAGTCGCGCATCCTCATCGGCCGCGACGCCTACTGGATCGACAAGGTGACCCGCCTGCTGCCGGCGCGCTACGAGTCGGTACTGGCCCGCTGGCTCGATCGCAACCGCTTTCTGGCGGGGCCGCAGGTGCAAGGCTCATCAGAAAAGGGGGGATAAGGCGTTGGTTCCGGACGTCGGACGGACCCGCTCCCCAAGAACGACCGTAATATGACGAAACCTTCATATATCCGGGCAACCCCTCCCCCGCTGCGGTGTATACCACCCGTATGCAAGCAATCCTGGATTTTATCTCTCAACCCTGGCACTGGTCGGTAAGCGGTTTTTTGATCGCGGTGACCATGCTGGTCCTGTTACTCCTCGGCAAAGAATTTGGCGTCAGCTCCAACCTGCGTACCATGTGTACCCTGGCGGGGGCAGGCCGTTCGTCCGACTTTTTCCGGATCGACTGGCGCGCCCAGACCTGGAACCTGGTCTTCGCCGGCGGCGCGGTACTGGGTGGGTTTATTGCCACGACGGTATTAGCCAATCCGGAGCCGGTGGCTATCTCGGCGGAAACGACTGGCTACCTGCATTCGGTGGGCATCAGCTACCCGGACGGGGCGGGCTTCGTCCCCGCCGAACTTTACGACATGGAGCGGCTGCTGCGCCCGGCAAACTGGCTGTTCCTGGTGGTGGGTGGCTTCCTGATCGGCTTCGGGGCCCGCTGGGCGGGGGGCTGCACCTCCGGCCACGCGATCAGCGGACTGGCCAACCTGCAGTTGCCCAGCCTGGTAGCCGTGATCGGCTTTTTTATCGGAGGACTGGTCATGACGTGGCTGATCCTTCCCTCACTCCTCCCCTACCTAAGCCAGTAAGCCATGAAATTTCTAGTCTACCTGCTCGTCGGTACCATTTTCGGCATCGTGATGACCAAATCGGAGGCCGTGTCCTGGTTTCGCATCCAGGAAATGTTCCGCTTTGAAAGCTTCCATATGTACGGCATCATCGGCGTGGCCGTGGTGGTGGGGGCCCTCTTCGTGTCCCTGCTGAAGCGCTTTGATATCCACGCCGTCGACGGCAGCGAATTGCGCCTCAAGCCCAAGGCGCACACCTACAAGCGGTACATCCTGGGCGGCATCCTGTTCGGCTTCGGCTGGGCGATGACGGGGGCGTGCCCGGGTCCGCTGTTTACCCTGCTCGGCCAGGGCATCTGGACGATCCTGCTGGTCATTGCCAGCGCGGTGCTGGGTACCTACGTATACGGCTTGCTGCGGCCGCGGCTGCCGCACTGAGTTTTGCACATCGGATGTCCGGGACATCCGATGTGCTCAGTGACTCGCGAAGTACCGGCACCGCTCACGCACCACGCAATTGCCACACTTCGGGTGGGAGTAGGTGCACACCCGCTGCCCGTGCTTGAACAGCAACTTGTGAAAGTTGAGGAGTTCGTCGGCGTCGGCGGGCAACATCTCCAGTAGCGCGCCGTGTGATTTGGCCTGGCTGATCTTCTCCGGCAGGATCCCGAAGCGGGTACTCACCCGGTGTACGTGGGTATCTACTGGCAACACGGGCCGGCGCAGGGAAAACAGGAGTACGAAAGTGGCGGTCTTGAAGCCTACGCCGGGCAGCTCCATGAGTAGCGCCTGGGCCTCTTCGACGGGCATCTCGGTCAGTAGCCGGTCGAGGTTGTTGCCGTAGGTACCGATGACGTACGTAAGTATTTCCTTAATGCGTGGGGCCTTGATCTCCGGCCAGCGGGTGGTCTGGATACAATCCTCGATTTCCGCGACCGTTGCACCTGCGACCCCGCCCCAGTCGCCGAAGGTTGCCAGCAGCTTGTCGTAGGCGGCCTTTTCGTCGGCGTAGTTAGTGCGCTGGCTCAGGGTAGTGGCGATCAGCTGATCGAGGGCCGACTTGGTACTGTAGCGGGTCTGCCGGCCGTAGGTTTCCTGCAGGATGGAGATGAGGTAGTCGAGCTGGGGCAGGGTATCGGTGTCGGGCATGGTCAGGGCGTCGGGCCCCTCTATAGGTGGCGGGGCGACCGGATGTTTGGCACATCGGATGTCCGGGACATCCGATGTGCTCCGTCGATTTCGAATTTTCCAGGTGATGAAGCCGCGTATTCGGTACACGTATGGATGCCGTACATCGGATGTGGTGCACATCCGATGTGCAAAACCCCTACCGCCGCGAAGACCGCACGATGGAATAGTTAATCAGGTCTTCCAGGGTATCGCCCTCCCGGCGGTTCTTTTTAATGAATTCCGGAGTGACGTGGTGGATGCGCAGATTCGTGAGCGTATCGAAGGAAATTTTGCCGTACCCCAGGTCGGCGTAGGAGGCGACGAAGTCCGGCGTGATGCCGTGAATGCGGGCGTTAACGAAGTCCTCACCCTTCAGCTCGGTATACCCCAGGTCGCGCAGCCCAACCACAAGGTCCGGAGTCACCCGATGGATGCTATAATTCATCAGTTGCTCCAAATTGTCGATCTCCAGCCCCGCTTCCATCATCTGCTTGGCCTGCCGGGCGTTGACGCCGTGGATTTTCGCCCCGATCACGTCTTCGATCGTCAGGTTCGCGAAGCCGAGGTCGGAAAGCTCCTTCAGGTAATCCGGGTCGACCCCGTGGATGGAGGCATTCCGCACTTCCTCCAATGTAAGGTCGGCGAAGCCCGCGCGCTCCATTGCCCATACGTACTCAGGTTGTACGTTATGGATCTTGGCGGCGATAATCTCCTCGGCGCTGAGATTGCCGTAGCCCGCGGCGGCCAGTTCCGCTACGTAGGCGGGCGTCACGCTGTGGATGGCCAGTTGCAGGACCTGCTCGAAGGGCACGTCTCCAAAGCCCAGGCCCGCCATCTCCTTCAGGAAGGTCGGCGATAGCCCGTGGATCTTGGCCTGCACCACGTTTTCCAGGGTCAGGCCGGAATATCCCGCTTCGGAAAGTGCTTTCACGTAGGCGGCGTTGATGTTGAAGATGCGCAACTGGATCAACCCTTCCAGTTCCGGTCGTTCGTAGCCGGCCGCATCCAGGTCGGCCAGTACCGCCTTCATGGTCTGCTCGCCGATGTCGAAGATCGCCAGCTGCATCAGTTCGTCGTGGTTGGGGTTGAACTGCTCCCGCTCCAGGTAGTCGAGGTACCCCGCGGTGATGTCGTTCAGGAAGAAAAGCGTCAGTTCCCGGTTGGCGTACTTGCCGTACCCGCGATCCGCGAGCATGCGCTTGTAGTCGGCGGAGGAGACAAAGCTGTAGGTGCCGGTACCCATGCCGTTCTCGAAGGTCCCGCGCAGCGTCAGCGTACCGGCTTCGCGGTTCAGGGAAAACTCACCGATGCTGTTCCCCGGCAGGGTTCCCAGCACCGCCCTGTCGAAGCAGCGATCGGTCTGGAAATTGTAACTGTTCCCGTCTCCGTCGTTCCGTTCCCGGAAGGTGAAGCAGACCTCGTTGCCGGTCACTTCGGCCGTCCAGCTGCGGACCTGGGTTACGCCTTCCGGTAGCGGTGGCGGTGCCGGCGCGGGCGGCGGGGGTGCCGGAGCCGGAGGTGGGGGCACCGGAGCGGAAGGTGCGGGCGGCGGCGCGGGGGCGGATGGAGGTAGGGGCGGCGGCAAGGGTGCCCGGTTACCGTAGGGACGGTCGAGGGTATCGGGTGTCGTCTGCTGCGCCACTGCATTAAAGGAGCTCAGCGAGAAGAGGAGGAGTCCAGGCAGGGCCAGGTACTTCCAGGCGACCCGGTTGGAGGATCTTTTGGTCTTCATCATTTTGATTCGTTGTTCGAGAAAGTGTTGGTTGTAGTTGGTGACCAGCCCCCGGGCGTGCCGGGGTACGGCCACCTGCAGGAGGCTGAGTTGGTAGCCTACCGGGTCGGCACCGCGGCGCAGGACCTCAGCGTCGGTCAGGTATTCCAGGTTGTTTTCCACGGCGCGGCGATATAGCCAGGCGAAGGGGTTGCACCACTGCACGACGATGAGCAGTTCGGCCAGAATGAGGTCGACGCTATGCCGCCCGTGTACGTGTACCCGCTCGTGTTCCAGGATCCGGTCGCGGGTAGCGGGATCGTATCCGTCAGGGTTCAGAAAAACCCGGTTCCAGAAGGAATAGGGTGCGGCATCTTCTTCGATCTCCACGATATACAGGTCGTCCATCCGGTAGCCGGGTGACCGGCGGATCGTTCGCAGCACACCTACTAGCTGCATCAGGAATTGCAATCCCAGTACCACCACGCCCAGCAGGTAGGCGTAGCCCAGGAGGCCTCTCCAGTCCAGGTCCGTGTACCAGGCGGGGGCCACGGCAACGGCTGTTTGCGCGGACGCAGGTGCGGGGTTACTATCCGAAGCGGCAACCTTGGCTGGTGCGGCGTAGGTACGCTTTGGGTCTTGCATACTTGACTGCCCGCGGGTTGTTGCCGTCGCGGGGTCCGCTACTTCCAGGAGTGCGGCGGGAGCCACGGCCAGGGGAAAGGCCGTAAGTCGCGGGGCTACTCCCCCTGTGGCCGTCCGCAGCGACAGGCCGGCCGGCACCGTCACCAGCGGCAGCAGGAAACAGGCAGCCATCCCCCCCAGCAGCAGCCAACGGTTAAGGCGGAAAAAGGTCTCGGTGCGCAGTACGTACTGATAGTACAGGTAGCAGGCCGCCAGCAGGAGGGCAACATGGACGGGATAGATCATGATTCCTGGTCTTTAATGAGGCGGATGAGGCGCTCCAGCTCCGAGGGGTCGAGCTGCTGCTCCTTCGCGAAGTAGTTGACGAGCTTCATGGGCGAGTTGTCGAAGAAGCGCTTCACGACGTCGTCCACGGCTTTCTTCTGGTACTCCTCCTCCGCAACGACGGGAAAGAAGCGGTAGGCGTTGCCCAGTTTCTCGTGGGCCACGAAACCTTTTTCTTCCAGGATCTTCACCATGGTGGAAACGGTATTGTAGTGCGGTTTGGGATCGGGTAGTTCCTCGATGATCTCCTTGACAAAGGCCTTCTTGAGTCGCCAGAGGACTTCCATCAGTTGGGCTTCGCGCCGGGCTAGCTTTTGCATGTCTACTAATTGATTAGTACAAGTATAATACTAATATCTTAGTATTTCAACTAATGCGTTAGTATTTTGCACATCGGATGTGGCGCACATCCGATGTACGCGCTCGTTTTCGCCTTTTTTGGGTGAGATGATGCTATTTTGTGGTGATGAATTGCCCGGTCAACTGCACATCGGATGTGCAGCACATCCGATGTCCGATCACGAAAACGTCACCCGCAGCCGCGTCCAGCCGTCGGCTTCCGTGGCCAGCCGGTACGTGGCGCCGTGATTTTCGAGAATCTCGCGGGTGAGGGTCAGGCCCACACCCTGCCCGGCAGCTTTGGTGCTGAAGAAGGGCGTGAAGAGCTGACCCGCTGCCGCCTCGGGTATGCCGGGCCCGTCGTCGCCGATCACGAAACCCGCCGGTACCGACCGGCTGCTCACGTGGATGCGGCCGCCGGTGCCGATACTTTCTCGCGCGTTAGTCAGCGCATTGATGATTACCTGCTCGAGCTGGGCCCGATCGGCCCGGAGCCACACCGGCGCGGCGGGCAGATCGGTGGTCAGCGCGATGTCCTGTTCGCTCAGCAGGGATACCATCACTTCAGTGGCGCCACGCAGGATGTCGTTCAGGTCGACCCGCTCGCGGGCCGGGGCCGGCAGTCGGACCACCCGGGCGAAGTTGCGCATGAAGGCGGTCATGTTCTCGGCCCGCAGAATCACGGCGGGCAGGTTCTCACGGGCGATGTCCCCCAACTCGGGATCCTCCTCCCGGGCCACCTCCAGTATGGTCTTCAAAAGGGAAACTACCGCCGCGTTGGAGTTATTCACTTCGTGGGCCATCATCCGGATCACCTTTCCGTAGGCCTCCTTTTCGGCGCGCAGCAGATCGGCCGTCACGTCCTGCAGGACCACGAACCCCCGTTCGAAACCGCGGTCCACGAAGGAGGCCTTCTCGGCGTGCACCCGGCGATTGTCGGGCGTACTGAACAGCCGCTTCTCCCCCGCCCCGAGTGCCAGACTGGGCTCGAGCACCGCCGCGGCGAATTCCGGACTCCCGCTCCGCCGCGCAGCCACCCACGCATTCTCCGATTCAACGCGGCCGTCGAAATCCAGAATGATTATTCCCACCTCCGCGGCATTCACGAGCTGGTCGAGGAAGTCTTCCCGCTGCCGGGCCGTGACCCGCTCGTTGCGCAGCTGATCGATCATCCGGTTGTACACCTCCCCGAGCCGGTCGATTTCCGGACTTCCCGACTTGGTCATCTTTACCGAAAAGTCCTGGTCGGCCAGTGCACCCGCCCCCCGGCTCAGCAGCTGCAGCGGCGCCACCAGCACCTCGTACAGCCGGTAGCCTACGTACGCGGAGAGGAGCAGGACCATCTCCACAAGCAGCAGGACCGGCCCCTTCCCCACCACCTGGTAGATCAGTCCTCCGATCACCAGGTGAAGCGCGACGAGGTAGACGATGTATTTGGCGGCGGCGGACAAGCCCTCAATTTAAAATGTGAAATTTTAAATCTTAAATTTCTCGATCCTGCGGTACAGCGCCGCCCGGGTGATGCCCAGCTCCCGCGCCGTGGCGGTAATCTCCCCGTCGTTGCGGGCCAGGGCAGTCCGGATCATTTTGATCTCCATCTGTTCAAGGGTAACGCCCGAAGGAGCGAAGTTCGTGACCGGCCCCTGGGTACCCGACTGCCGCTCCAGCTGGTCGGCCGTGATCCTCTCTTCCGGCGCCAGGATGGCCGTCCGCTCGATCAGGTTCTGTAGCTGCCGGATGTTGCCCGGGAAGGGTTGGCGGCGCAACCAGTGCAGGGCGGCCGGCTCGAAGGTCAGTTCCGGTCGGTCGTAGCGCCCGCGCGCGGACGTCAGGAAGTGCTCGGCGAGGAGCGCCACGTCGTCGGGCCGGTCGCGGAGGGCCGGCAAGTGCAGGTGAATAAGGTTGATGCGGTAGAGCAGGTCCTCCCGGAAGCTGCCCGCCGTTACCCGCGCGGAAAGGTTGCGGCTGGTGGCGCTGACGATGCGTACGTCGGTGGCGCGCGATCTACTCTCTCCCAGCCGCTCGTACTGCCGTTCCTGGAGCACGCGCAGCAGTTTTACCTGGGCGGGCGGGGCCAGGTCGCCGATCTCGTCGAGAAAGAGCGTACCCCCCTCCGCCAGCTCGAAGCGCCCCTTGCGGTCCGCCCGTGCGTCGGTAAAGGCGCCGGCCTTGTGGCCGAACAGTTCCGACTCGAACAAGCCCTCGGGTATCCCCCCCAGGTTGACGGCCACGAAGGGCGCCTCATTGCGCCGGCTCGCGGCGTGGATGGCTTCGGCCACCAGTTCCTTGCCCGTACCGCTCTCGCCGGTGATGAGCACCGGGGCCTGGGTAGCGGACACCCGCCGCGCCTGGTCGAGGACGGCGGTAAGCGCCGGCGAATTTCCGACGATGGAGCCAAAGGGGTCTTCCTTACCTACCGGCCCCGCACCCGCGTCCGCGCCCCACGAACCACGGGAGTTATCCAGCTGTGTCTTGATGGCGTTGAGCAACTCGTGATTGTCCCAGGGCTTGGCGATGAAGTCGCGCGCGCCGGCCTTCATGCCCTCCACCGCCAGCTGCACCGTGGCCCAGCCCGTCATCTGGATGACGGGCAGTTCCGGGACCGCCCGCAGCAGCTCACCGAGCAACTTCATTCCGCCCCGGCCGGTGGTTTCCACGGAGAAGTTAAGGTCGAGCAGCACCAGGTCGGGGCGGAAGCTACGCACCCGGTCGAGGGCGTCCGCCGGCCCGTGGATACTGTCTACCGTGTATCCGGCCCGCTTGAGCAGCAGCTCGAGGCTTTTGCAGACCGTACGGTCGTCGTCGATAATGAGGATGTTGCTGATGCTAACTAGATTTTTCCGCCGCGTTCCGGCGTCGGGGCCTCCTGCGGCAGGTGAAGGTCTTCGCGTATCACCCTTGCTTTGCGACGGGCGACCTCCGTCGTGGCCGCATCGTCCCCGCGGTACCGGATGGCCAGGAAGTGGCGGGGGGTATTGAGGCTGTATTCGATACCGTCGCTGTCGGTGGTGGTCCAGTCGCCGGAGAAGCTAGGGTGCACCGTCACTCCGCTGGCGCGGGCGAATGCCTGTACGAGTTCAAATCGGTCCACCGCGTCCGACTTCAGCGTATAGGTATAGTGGGTGCCGTCTTCCAATTCGGTCTGGGCGCTGCGCTGGGCGCTGACGCAGGTGCCGAGGAGGAGCAGGAAGGTGAAGAGCATGGGTTTCATAATAGTGGTAGGTCTTTTGGATTGGGATGGTCACGGGTCACCTTACTGCTTTCCGGCAGCCCCATCGGGTCCGATATTCAGGCTTCGCTTCAGTTCCTCGCCGATGCGGTGAGCACGGTCGGCGTTGTCCGCCGAGGGGGCGGACGTGGAAAGCACGAGCATGTGGCGGCTGGCTAGGTAGGTCAGGTTGATGCCGTCGTTCTCGGCGGTGATGGTTTCGGCCCCGGGTTCGGAGAGGTCCTGTCCGGTAAGGGCCTCCATGTAGTCCAGCATATCCGCTTCACGGTTTTCGTCGAGGCGGACGGTGAGGTTGTAGGTATCGGTTTCGGTGATCTCGGTCACGAGGTACCGGCTCGACCGTTGCGCGTCGCCGGGAGCGAAGAAAGCCGTAAATAAGAGGGCGAGAAGCAGGTACTGAAAAAGCATGTCTGGATGGGTTGTCGAAGTGAGGGTCAGTAGTATGACGTAGTCTACCGGGGCTTTCGTTGGATGGTTACACACCCTACCGGGCCGTCGCGGATCACACGGCCCACGGTGCTAAAAAGTTACTCCTCGTGCAGTACCAGCGCCGGATGGAGCCGCGCGGCCTGCCGGCTCGGGATGAGGGCGCAGAGCACGACGATGAGCACGATCGTCACGATGGCCGCTACGATACCGAGGTAAAAGAAGCGGTCGGGGATCGGCAGTAGTTCCAGCAACGGCACCTGCACAGCGAAGAACGTCCCCAAGAGTAGGCCTGCGGCCGTAACGATCAAAATCTCGAGGACGAACTGTGTCGTGATCTCGACGGGCGTAGCTCCCATCGCCTTGCGCAGGCCAATCTCGGCACGGCGGTGGCTGATCTGGGTGAAAAGGACACCGAACAGGCCGAGGGCAATGTTGATGAGGAGGAAGGCGGAAATGGAGATCAGAATGATGAGTGGGATGACCACCGGGCGGTTGGCCTTGATGCGGTCCTGGGCCATGTTCCAAATCACCACGTCGGTATTCTTGGTCAGGTCGGTAAGGAGGTTGTAGAGGGGTTCCTCGATCTCGGCGGTGCGGCCCGGCTCGGCACGGATGACCAACTGCTCGAAGGGGTCGGTACCGTCGGGGTTGTATTCCTGCTGGGTGAAGAAGGTGAGGGGCATATTCTCGGCAAAGTTGCTGTGATACTTATAGTCCTCGACCACCCCGACGATCTTTTTCTCTCCGTTGATCTGGATGACGGAATCCAGCATGCTCTCGCGGTCGGGGTAGTACTGGTCGATGAACTTGCCATTGACCACGATGGGATCGTACTTGCCGGCGCCATCGGCCACGGTGAACCACCGGCCCTGCCGAAACTTCAATTCCATGGTTTCGGCGAAGTGCTCGTCGGCAAAGACCATCATGGTGTTCAGGTCAAAGCCGTTGTCGTCGCTGCCCGTCCTCCAGGTGTTTCCACCGAAAGGGTTGATGGGCCCGAGCATGCTGACCGAGGCTACGCCCGGCAGGGCACCTACCTCCCGCACCATGCGCCGTTGCAGCTCGATACTGGCCAGGGAGTCCAGGTCATCGGCGATGTCGACCCTGACGCCCAGGCTGTTGGCGTAGCTGAAGCCCAGGGGCGAGCTGTAGCGGTCCAGGTTGTAGAAACCGAAGGCGTAGACGCCGAAGAGCACGACAAAGGCCAGCAGGATTTCGAGGAAGATCAGGCCGTTGGCGCGGCGCTTGTTCCACATGAGTTTGAGCAGATGGCTGAGCATGGCGGGGGGAGTTAGCGGAGGGCGGTTCCGATGTTGGTGCGGCTCATGCGGTAGGCCGGCAGCAGGCCGGAGAACAAACCGAAGAGCAGGATGACGAGGAGGAAGTAGAAGAAGTTCTGTACCGAAAACGAGAGTCGTACGATGCCGAGCAGGTCGTTGGCGTTCACGTATTTGATGACGAGTACGGCCAGGGCGAGGCCGATGAGGCCACCGATGAAGGTGAGTACCAGGTTCTCGAAAATGAATTGGTAGAGGATGTCGCGGCTGTCCGCCCCGAAGGCCTTGCGCACGGCGATCTCCGACTTGCGCTCATAAACGCGGCTGATATTCAGGTTGATCAGGTTGAGTAGCGGCAGGGCAAGGAAGAGAAACAGCAGCACCGCCACGGGGATGAAGAGCATCAGCTTGGCTTTGTCGTAGTCGTTCTCCATCACCGTGCTACCGGCAAAGATCTCCACGTAGGTTCCCGGCCGGAAGCGGATGTTCTCGTAGTCGCTCTCCGGCGGCATTTCGAAATTGTCGGCCAGGAATTCGATCTGTTGCTTGATCGATTCGCGCTTGCCCGGGGCGGTAGCCTTGAAGACGGCCTGGAAAGGGCCATACATCTCGGTCGAGGTGTACTGCCGGTTGTCGATGGTGGTGACGGGGAGGAAGATGTCGCCCCGCACGGTCCGGTCGTCGATCAGGGGCCGCTCTACGATGCCGACGACACGGAAGCGTTCGCTGCCCAGCTCCATCTCGCTGCCGACAACGGCGGCGGAAACCTCGCCGAAATAGTTGCGCGCGGCCCGGTCGGTGATGACCGCCACTTTATTACCCTGTTCGACATCGTCCGGCCCGAATGGCAGACCGTGGATAAAATCGAAGTCGAATACCTGCCAGTAGCCCGCGTCCGCGTAGTAGGTATTCAGGCTGACCTTGCGTCCGTCCAGGTAGGCGTCGATGTGGGAAGCGTCGGAGAAGAAGGTATAGCTATCTACATTTTCAAAGTCGCGCATGTGCTCGTCCAGGAAGTGGAAGCTCATCGGCCCGTTCGAATTGTTCATACTCCCGTTCGGCTCGACGCTCTGCAGGCTGTCGAAGCGCAGTGCGCCGTCGTCCATCACGATCGTATCTACGGTGTAGGTGGTGTCGTAGAATTCGGTGTAGCGCTCGATGAAGGGGGTGTACACGAGTTGGTCCAGATCCGATACCGGTTTATGGGCGCCAAAGAGGGCGTCCCCCATCGACGTGACGAGCATCAGGATCATCAGCGTAAAGCTGATGCCGAACAGGCTGATGAAGGTATAAAAGGGCTTGCGCCGGAGGACCTTAAGGGCTAGGGTTAGGTAATTTTTTATCATTGTTTAAGCTGCTTTTCCGTCTTCTAAGGTTGATATGCGAGCCTTGATATGTGATTCTCGATATTTGATTTGCTACCGCCGTTATCTGCTCGCTACGCTCGTATGCTACCGCCTTAAGGAGTCGAGCCGGCGAAGGGCGGAAGTCCACGAGCGTAAAGAGCAAAGACATGCGGTAGCCAAATCGCATATCGAGAATCGTATATCGTATATCAACTGACCCGCTCTCCGTCCGAAAGCCGTACCAGTCGGTGGGTCTTTTTAGCCATCCGCTCGTCGTGGGTCACCATCACGATGGTGGTGCCGAGTTCCTGGTTCAGGCGGGTAAGGATGTCCATGATCTCGTCGCCCATGTGGCTGTCGAGGTTACCGGTCGGCTCGTCGGCCAGGATGATGTTGGGCCGACCTACGATGGCCCGGGCGATGGCCACTCGTTGCTTCTGCCCGCCCGACAGCTGGGTCGGGAAGTGGTTGGCGCGGTTGCTCAGCCCCACGCGCTCCAGGGCCTCCAGCGCCAGCCGCCGCCGCTCCTTGCCGCTTACCCGACGGTACAGCAACGGCAGTTCCACATTGTCCACCACCGACAGGTCGTTGATCAGGTGGAAGCTCTGGAAGATGAAGCCCAGCTGCTCGTTGCGGAAGCGGGCCACCTTGCTACCGTTGTAGTTAGTCACTTCCTTTCCCGCCAGCGCTACCCTACCCTCCGTCGGCTCGTCGATCAGCCCCATGATGTTGAGCAGGGTAGATTTGCCGCAGCCAGAGGGTCCCATGATGCTCAGAAACTCACCCGCGGGGACGGAGAGGTTCATATGCTGCAGGGCCAGCGTCTCGATGGTGTCAGTGCGGTAGGATTTGGAGATGTTTTGTAGCTCTATCATTGTTGGTGGGTTGGTTGGTGGATTAGTGCGTTGGTGCGTTGGTGCGTTGGTGCGTTGGTGGATTACTGCGTTGGTGCATCTCTTTCCCCTCGCTGGGCTCGGGTGGGTGCGGGTCAACGCAGTAATCCGGCAATTCGGCAATCCGGCAATCCGCCAATCCGGCAATTCACTAATCCAGGGATTCATACAGAGGACGATTGTTAATAAAATCCCAGAGGGTAAGCCGCTCCAGCCCCGCGTAGGTAAGCCAGTAGGCGCGAAGCGTTTCGGCGTAGGCGCGGGTGTTCAGGTCACGGTTTTGCTGGGCGAAGGTGAGGTCGGTCAGGGGGATCGCCCCGAGGGTGTAGCTTTCCTGGCTGATCCGGAAGCGCTCCTCGGCCAGATCGCGGATGCGGGTGGCGAGCACCAGTTCTTCCTGGAGGGTGGCCCACTGGTCGAGCAGTTGGGTTAATTGGCCTTCCAGTTGGTTTTCCCGACGGTCTCCGAGTTGCCGCGACAGTTCGATCTCGCTCTGCGCACGCTCGTTGAGGGCGCGGCGTTCGCCCCAGTCGAGCAGCGGCACAGCGAAGGTCAGACTCACTACCCGTTCGTTCTGGGGGTCGCGGTACACGGGCTCCAGCTCGTCTGCGTTGCGGATCAGGCCAATGCTGGCGTTCAGGTCGAGGCGGGGGCCGTAGTCGCGCTTGATACGGTCGGCTTCCCGCTCGGCCTGGAGTACCCGCTGCCGGATCTGGAGCAGCTCGGGGCGCTGGGCCAGCAGGGTGAGCGCTCGGGCCGCTGCGATGTCCAGTTCGATCAGCTCATCGGTTGCGGTGGGGGCTTCGGGTTGCAGCAGTTGTCCATCGTATGGCCGCCCCAGGTACTGTAGGATATCCGCGGAAGCGCGGCCGACCAGGCGCTCGGCCCGGAGCAGGTTCTGCTCGGCGCTGGCTTGCTCGAGCTCCAGTTGTACCAAGTCGCCACGGGTGATCTGCCCGAGCTTGTAGCGCTCGGTCGCGATGTCGTACAGCGTCGCGTTGGCACTCCGATTGGTTTCGGCGATGCGGCGCTCCTGGTCGGCGCTCACCAGATTGAAGAACAGCTCCGTCGCATCGAGGGCGGCATCGGCACGGGCGGCCTGTAGCGCGGCGTCGGTCACCTGCAGTTGCAGGGGGAGCAAGCGGCGGTCCCATTTCCAGGGATTGAAGGCCAGAATGGGCTGGCGGAAGGTGAGGCGCACGGGGCTCCCGTTGTAGCTCTTCGTGTCCTGGGCAAAATTGTCGGTACGCTGCAGGCGGGTTTCCAGGCCGATGAGGCCACCGGTCGCCGCGATGCGCTGGTTGGCGATGAGGGAGATCGAGGAGTTATTCAGCTCGATCTCGCGAAAGGCAATGGTGCCGTCGTCCTGAGTGACTTCGGTGGAGGTACGGAAGTAGTTAGGTAAGGTGGCGGCCAGGTCGAGGCGGGGCTTGAGGCCGGCCTCGAAGGCATCGAGTTCCAGGCGGGCGGCGCGCTGCTGCTGCTCGGCGATCAGCACCTGTTCGGCGCGGGCGGCGGCGGCGGCCTGCAATTCGGAGAGCGCTAGGATACCATCCGCAGACAGGACGTTCTGCGCCGAAACGCAGGTGCAAAGCAGCAGCGCAAGCAGCAGGGTGCATTGGTAGCGGGCGCGGTGGGGTACGTTCCTCATTACTCTTCCAGTTTGAAGGAGGTGACGTTCTCCAGTGATTTTGCGTCGGAGATGATGATGCGGTCGCCGGCCTCTAGCCCTCCGGTGACCTCCACGAAGTCGCCGTTCCGTAACCCCAGGTCGATGTCACGACGGGTAGCTTCGCCGTCATTCAGCACGAATACCGACTGGGTACGCCCTCCGCGAAAGACGGGTCCGTTCTTTACGCGCAGGGCGTCTTCGATCCGGTTGGTGATCACGTAGAGCTCGGTGCGCAGGTTGGGGCGCAGGTCGGGGTGGCTGGGATTTTCCAGATCGACCCGGAAGGTGACCAGGTTTTCGCTCACCTCCGGCAGGATGGCGGCGATCGTTCCCCCCAGGCGCTCCGTGCCGATACGCAGCTCCACGGGCAGGCCCACTGCGAGCTGATCGGCGTAGCGGTCGGAGGCGCTGGCTTCCACGCGGTAGCGGCCAAGGTCGGCCACCCGGGCCAGGGCGGTGCCCTCGGTGACCTGCTGACCGATGTTCTCGTTGACCCAGGTGACGACGCCGGCGCGGGGCGCGCGCACTTCGGTCTCCCGGAGGCGGCGGCTGAGCTGGCTGACTTCCTTCTCCTCCATGCCGACTTCGAGTTGCAATGCCCGTTTTCTGCCAGCGAGACTGTTGCGGGCGTAGTCAAGCTGGTTGTTGAGCTTTTGCGACTCCAGCTTGCTGATCTTGACGGCCAGTTCCGCGGCCTCTACTTCTTCCTGGGTAGCCCCTCCGACTTCCAGCAGGCGTCGGGCGTCGGCCAGTTGTGCGGTGGCGGCGGCCAGCTCCAGTTCCTTTATTTCGGCATTGTAGGTGAGTTCCTTCAGGTCGCGCTCGTACTCGAGACTGAGTAGCCCGATGCTGTTCTCCTTGACGGCCAGCTGGTCGCGTCGCCCGTCAAGCTGCAACTGTACGTAGTCGCGATCGAGTTTCATGAGCAGTTCGCCCGCTTTCACCTCGGATCCGGCCGTCAGCATCACCTCGTCGATGGTGGTGGCCACGGGCGAGTTGATCTGTTCTTCGAAGGCGGGGAGTACGGTAGCCGTAGCGTTGACGGTATTGACCACCTCACCCCGCTCCACCGTAGCGAAGCGCAGGCTATCCTCGTCGGCCGAGGGACGCAGCCACCGCAGCCCGAACCAGACGGCGGCCCCCGCGAGCAGCACGATCACCACCCATTTGAGAATAGTTTTTCGCTTGCGTCGGCTGACTGTTTTTGTATCTAGGGTACGATCCATGCCCAATAGCTGGCAGGATTCGTGCCAGAAAAAACCATCACTGAATGTCAGGGGATTACTTATCGATGAATATACTATGTGTTCGGTATCGGACACCCTCGTGTTTGCTGGCGGACACGTGATTGGCAGGAACACTATCCCGAGTTTTGCCGCGGACGGACCGTAGGTCTGGCCCAATTCGTGCTATCCCGCATCAGTCCCGCGCGCCTCGCATTAGCCCTACAGGAATCTGCGAAACCGCCAAAGGTAGCAGCGAAGCTAATCTGTGCTGAAGCGTAGCGCCTCCGTGTTAGCCGCAGGCAATCTGTGTGAAACCATATCCCGCCGGTCCCGCGGCCAGACCGCAGGTCCGGCCCAATCTGCGTAATCCACCCTCAATACTGCGGGCCTCCGCATCAGTCCTGCGGGAATCTGTGTTAATCTGTGTGGAAGCGCAGCGCCTCCGTGCCGCCGCAGGCGATCTGTGTTAAACTCCATCCCGCCGGTAAATCGCCGCCCTCTGTTCTTTTCCCTTGATGGAAAAGAACCAAAAGATCAAGCCTGTGCGCCCGCCTGATCGGTGCCCACACCCCGAACCGGCTAAAACCTACAAACTCGCGTCGGCACCTCCCGCTCCGACGATGTCCGCGGCCGCAGGTTGCTGACTGGTTTCCCGTTTTGCTCACCCCGGCTCATACAGTGTAGGTTTCTTCACGCCGGTTCGGGGCCCGGCCACCGGGCGGCCGCAAGGGCGGTCCTCCTTACCCGTCTGACTCTTTGGTCAACTTGGTGTCTTTTGGTAGTTAGATGGGTGTTGATTCCTCCGGAGCAATGCGCGCCGGTCCCGCGGCCAGACCGCAGGTCCGGCCCAATCTGCGTAATCCACCCTCAATACTGCGGGCCTCCGCATCAGTCCTGCGGGAATCTGTGTTAATCTGTGTGGAAGCGCAGCGCCTCCGTGCCGCCGCAGGCGATCTGTGGTAAACTCCATCCCGCCGGTAAATCGCCGCCCTCTGTTCTTTTC
The DNA here is from genome assembly GCF_003390915.1 of Lewinella sp. IMCC34183. GTDB lineage: Bacteria > Bacteroidota > Bacteroidia > Chitinophagales > Saprospiraceae > Neolewinella. The sequence continues at coordinate 318,437 of NZ_QMEM01000004.1, forward strand.
CCTTGATGGAAAAGAACCAAAAGATCAAGCCTGTGCGCCCGCCTGATCGGTGCCCACACCCCGAACCGGCTAAAACCTACAAACTCGCGTCGGCACCTCCCGCTCCGACGATGTCCGCGGCCGCAGGTTGCTGACTGGTTTCCCGTTTTGCTCACCCCGGCTCATACAGTGTAGGTTTCTTCACGCCGGTTCGGGGCCCGGCCACCGGGCGGCCGCAAGGGCGAGTTGCACCAACCACGTATGGTTTTGGTTATTTCGGTGGCCGCTGGTCACACAGATGCTGGTACGATCCTGGCGCAACGCGTGCCGGAGCCGCGGTCAGACCGCAGGTCTGGCCCCCTCAGTGTAATCCCGCGTCAGCAACTCGCGTTTCCGCATCAGCCCTGCGCGGATCTGTGCAAATCCGTGCCTAAGCGCAGCGCCTCCGTGTCGCCGCAGGCGATCTGTGGTAAACCCTCTCCCACTTCAAAGCGCGCCCGTGTCGCCGCAGGCGATCTGTGGTAAAACTTGTCCCACTTCAAAGGGCGCCCGTGCCGTCCCAGGCGATCTGTGGTAAAACTCCTCCCACCATAAGGCACCTTGGCGCCGCCGCAGGCGCTATCCATCAAACCCTATACCGCAGCGCAGTGACCCCTTTAAACCAGCAACTACGCAAGCTTAAGCTCCAGCAGCGCCGCAAAGTCAATGAAGTTCAGGACCGATTCGTGGGTAGCCTCCAACTTGACGGGCGGGGCCACGCCGGCGTCGTAGGCCTCCTTCCAGCGCAGGGCGCAGAGGCACCAGGCATCCCCCGCCCGCAGGCCGGGAAAGTCGTACTGGGGGATGGGCGTACTAAGGTCGTTTCCGCGCGCCTTGGTAAATTCCAGAAATTCCTCCGTCATGATGGCGCAAACCACGTGGCGCCCGCTGTCGAGGGGGCCGGTGCGGCAGTAGCCGTCGCGGTAAAAGCCGGTCAGCGGATCGCTGCAACAGGCGATAAGGTCATTGCCAAGGACGTTCTTCACGGGAGATAAGCTAGGTGTCTACGGGGATGGAACACGGGCCACGGTACCCACGTTCGCCGCCGCCGCCCCCCAATATTGCACCCGCGGACCCGCCACCCGCGTTGGTGCCTGCCGCCCGCCGAAGAAAATGCCCCCTAAAGCCGACCCAAAGCGCCCCCGGCGCGTTACACTCCTTCATGGCCACCAACGAAGAGAAGCAAAAGTTCGACCTCTACCTCCTGTGGCGGGTACTGGCGCTGGCCAAGCCGTATAAGGGGATCGCCATTCTGGCCATCACGCTGGCCGTACTGCTCGCCCCCCTCTCCATCGCCCGGCCCCGGCTGATCCAGAAGATGGTCGACGATTACATCTTCGTGGGCGACACCCAGGGACTCACCTTCTGGGCCCTGGTCATCGCCGGCCTGCTGATCGTCGAGGCTTTGTGCCGCTACGCCTTCGTCTACAGCTCCAACTGGCTCGGGCAATCGGTCATCCGTGACCTGCGGGTGCGTGTCTTTAAGCACATCAACGGACTGCGGCTGAGCTATTTCGACAAGACGCCGATCGGCACATCCACTACACGCACGATCAGTGATATTCAGTCGATTAATAGCATCTTCGCCGAGGGAGTGATCACGATCCTGGCCGACCTGATGTCGATCTTCGCCGTCCTGGCCATCATGCTGACCACCAGCTGGCGGCTTACGCTGATCTGCCTCACCACCATGCCCTTCCTGATGCTGGCCAGCTACCTCTTTAAGGAAGCGGTGAAGAAGTCTTACCAGCAGGTCCGTACCCAAATTCAAAAAATGAACGGCTTCCTGCAGGAGCGCATCACCGGCATGCGCATCGTGCAGATCTTCAACGCGGAAGATTCCGAAGCCCGCAAGTTTGCGGACATCAACCAGGATTACCGCAAGGCCAACATCGACGCCATCCTGTACTACGCCATTTTCTTCCCCACGGTAGACATCATCGCCGCCGCCAGCCTGGCGCTGATGGTCTGGTGGGGCGCGCAGGACGTGGCCCGCGCCGGCGGCGTCACCCTCGGGGCCCTGGTGGCCTTCCCGATCTACATCAATATGCTGTTCCGCCCGATCCGGGTGCTGGCCGATAAGTTCAATACCCTGCAGATGGGACTGGTCGCCTCCGAGCGCGTTTTCAAGGTGGTAGACCGCGACGACCAGATAGAAAATACCGGCTCGCTCGCCCCCCAGCGGCTGGAAGGCGAGGTGGAATTCCGCAACGTGTGGTTTGCCTACACCGGCATCGAGTGGATCCTGAAGGACCTGAGTTTCCACCTCCGCCCCGGCGATACGCTGGCCATCGTGGGCAGCACCGGTTCCGGCAAGACGACCATCACGAACGTCATCAACCGCTTCTACGAGTACCAGCAGGGCGAGATCCTGGTGGACGGTAAGGACCTGCGTGACTACGAGCTCACGGCGCTGCGCAGCCGGATGGCGATGGTGCTCCAGGACGTCTTCCTGTTCACCGGCTCCGTCATGGAGAACATCACCCTCCGTGATCCCGGCATCAGCCGCGAGCGCGTCATCGAGTCGGCCAAGCTCATCGGCGCGCACGATTTCATCGAGCGGCTGCCCGGCGGCTACGACTACGACGTCATGGAGCGCGGGGCGACCCTGAGTATGGGGCAGCGGCAGCTGATCTCCTTCGTCCGCGCCCTGGTCTTCGACCCCGACATCCTCATCCTGGACGAGGCCACCAGTAGCGTGGACCCCGAAACGGAGGGCGTCATCCAGCACGCCATCGAGAAGCTTATCGACCGGCGCACCAGCATCGTGATCGCCCACCGCCTGAGCACCATCCGGAACGCCGACAACATCATGGTTCTGGAAAAGGGTGAGATCAAGGAACTGGGACCCCACGAGGAACTGATCCAGCTCGAGGACGGACGCTACCGCGAGCTCTACGAGATGCAGTTTCTCGAAACGGCCGACTGATCGAATAGCCTTCATTCCGCCCAGACTGTTACCGATTCGGATTAAAGGACTTACTTTACCAAGCACGAAGTAATACTATTAATCAGTCATTCCGGTATGAGTACCTCCCAACACGGTCGTTTAGGCATCTTTGACAACCTCAAAGGCGACATTCCTGCCAGTGTAGTGGTTTTCTTCGTGGCGATCCCCCTATGCCTCGGTATCGCCCTCGCCAGTGGAGCGCCGCTCTTCGCCGGTCTCATCGCCGGCATAGTGGGAGGTATCGTCGTGGGTGCGGTCAGCGGTTCCCCCGTCGGGGTCAGCGGACCGGCGGCCGGACTGACGGCTATCGTACTGACGGCCATCACCGAGCTGGAGACTTACCAGATGTTCCTGACCTGCGTGGTGATCGGAGGTGCGATCCAGGTGCTCTTCGGCGTGCTGCGCGCGGGGGTCATCGGCTACTTCTTCCCCTCCTCGGTCATCAAGGGGATGCTTACGGGCATCGGCCTCATCATCATCCTCAAGCAGATTCCCCACTTCTTCGGCTACGACGCCGATCCGGAGGGCGACGATGCCTTCCTGCAGCCCGACGGGGAGAACACCTTCTCGGAGCTGTTCAATATGTTCAACTATACCGATGATGGGGCCACCACGATCGCCTTCATTGCCCTCGGCATCCTTATTCTCTGGGAAACGGTACTGCTGAAGAAGAGCAAGGTCTTCAATATCGTCCCCGGCCCGCTGGTCGCGGTAGCGGTGGGCATCATCTGGGAGGTCACCATGGGCAACGGCAGCCTCGGCATCAGCTCGGAGCACCTCGTGAGCGTGCCGGTGCCGTCGAGTTTCGACGATTTCATCGGGCAATTCAGCTTTCCCGACTTCAGCGCCGTCGCCCTCCCGTCGGTCTGGATCACCGGCTTCACGATCGCACTGGTCGCCAGCCTGGAAACGCTGCTGTGCGTGGAGGCGACCGATAAACTCGACCCGCGCCGCCGCGTCACGCCCACCAACCGGGAGCTGCTCGCCCAGGGAACCGGCAACATCCTTTCCGGAATGATCGGCGGCCTGCCCGTCACCCAGGTGATCGTGCGCAGCTCGGCGAATATCCAGTCGGGCGGCCGTACCAAGCTCGCCGCCATCCTCCACGGTCTGCTGCTGCTCACCTCGGTGATCTTCGTCCCCAACATCCTCAACCTGATTCCGCTGTCGGTACTGGCCGCCATCCTCTTGCTGGTCGGCTATAAGCTGGCCAAACCGGCCACCATCATGGCCATCTACCGGGCGGGCTGGCGCCAGTTCGTACCCTTCGTCGTGACCGTAGTGGCGATCGTGTTTACCGACCTGCTGATCGGCATCAGCCTCGGCCTGGCGGTGGGCGTCATCGTGATCCTCTACACCAGCTACCAGAACTCCCACTTCCTGCACATGCGCAACGAGGAGGGAGAGCGGGAGCACATACAGATCACCCTGGCCGAGGAGGTGACCTTCTTCAATAAGGGGGCCATCCGCAACCAGTTCGATAAGATCTCCGACGGTGCCCTGCTCACCATCGACGCCCGCCAGAACCAGTTCCTGGACTACGACGTGGTGGAGATCATGGATGACTTCGTCACCACCTTCAAAAACCGGAACGTGGACGTGGAGGTGATCCGCAAGGACGGCTCGACCGTCCAGAATCCGGAAGACTTCTTTGAAGTCTTCGACATGCGGTCCGGGGTCGCCCTACACTAGGCCGGCGAACGCCTACTTGCTGAGGATCTCGTTGTATCGTGCCCGGTCGTTGAGTACCGCAATGGCCTCCTGCACTTCCTTGTCGTTGCGCAGGCCCATCTGTACCTGTCCGCGCTGGTAGAAGTAGCGCCCGGCGATCTCCTTTTCGATGATGTCGATGATCTCCTCCTTCAGGCCGGCGATGGCGGTAGCCTGCTCACGGTCCATCTTCTCCTGGATCGCGGCGAGTTCGGTCGAGATGTCGTAGCCTTCCTCGGCGGCACGCTCGGCGGCGGATTCGAGGAGCTGCTCCGCCCGCGAGTCAAAACTGAAGTCGGCCTGGTTCAGGTAGGCCTGGAAGTTGTCCCAGTCCCGGAAGTGAAATTCCGCTACCGAGTCGATCGACGGGTGCTCGCGCACCCACTGGTTCACGTAGTCAAAGATGATGAACTCTTCCAGCAGGCCCTGGGCGACGTTGTTCCTGCCGAGCACGTCCACCTCGATGTCCGGGGCCACCCCTCCGCTGCCGAGTACGGTCCGTCCCGCGCGCGTCTTGAACTCGGGCCGCTGGTCGTCCGGAATATCGTAGGGCTTGCCGTCGCGGTACTCGATCGCCTGGATGCAGCGCTGGCTGGGGATGTAGTATTTGGCGGTGGTGATCTTCACGCGGCTGCCGTAGCCGGTCTCCATGATGTTCTGCACCAGCCCCTTGCCGTAGCTGCGCTGTCCGATCAGCACGCCGCGGTCCAGGTCCTGCAGGGCCCCGGAGACGATCTCGGAGGCCGAGGCCGAGCGGCCGTTGATGAGTACCGCTACGGGCAGCTCGGTGTCCAGCGGGTTGCCCCTGGTGGCGTAGCTGCGGTTCCAGTCGCGCACCTTGCCCTTTGTGGTCACGATCAGCTCGTCCTTGGGTACGAAGATGTTGACAATGTCCACGGCCTCGTTGAGCAGGCCGCCGCCGTTGCCGCGCAGGTCCAGCACCACACCCTTCATGTCCGGGTTATCGGCCCGCAGCTTCACTACGGCTTCGCGTACGTTACCGGCGGCATTCTGGGTGAAGGTGGTCAGGGCCACGTAGCCCACGCCGCTCTCGAGCATGCCGGAGTAGGGCACGTTGGGGATCTCCACGTCGCCGCGGGTCAGCTGCAGTTTCTTCATGCCCTCGCCGGGCCGGTCGACGGTCAGGGTCATCACGGTGCCGGGGAAGCCCCGCATGATCTCCTCCAACTGCTCGCGGTTGTAGCCTACCGTTTCGCGGTCGTCGATCTCCAGGAGGCGGTCGCCGGTCTTCAGTCCGGCCGCGTCGGCGGGCTGGTCGCGGTAGAGCGTCAGGATGGTGGGCAGCCCGTCGATGTACTCGATCTCGGCGCCGATGCCCTGGTACTGCCCGCTCTGCCGCAGACGGGCGGTTTCCACGTCGGTTTCGCTGATGTAGTTGGTGTAGGGGTCCAGGGATTCCACCATGGCCTCGATGCCCGTACGCATGAGCTTATTGGGCTCGATCTCGTCCACGTAGTAGGTGTTCACCTCCTTGTACACGTTGGTGTACACCTCGATGGCCTTCATGATCTCGAAAAACTTGTCGTTGACGGGAGCCACCGAGGCGGCGGTCAGGGCCAGGAAAGCGACGGCGCCGAGGGCGGCATGCAGGGAACGTTTGCGGGTAGACATGGACGGTAGCGTATGGGATGTTCCAAGATAACGCGGGCGGGCCGCAAGAGATTACGGCTCAGGGCCATGTGACGCGGCCGCGGGTGCAAGGCGGGTGACCAAAACGCGGACTTTCATAACACCATCTGGCCGACCGAACCGTGAGACGTCAATCTGCAAAAAGAAAGGCTACGGATGCAATTAATTTTTATGAGGGTAGGTTCTCATTACACGATGATCCGGTGTTGCCCGTGAACGCTGTTCCCGGTTGACATCGCCACCTCCTCTCATGAAATCTATGTTGCGATAAAACTGACGTTCATCCTCCTCCCCCTTTTATTTGCCGGTTACGCAACTGCCCAGACGGGTCCCGCCGGCGTCGGCACCACCGACGGTACCTCCACCCTTTCGCTCTGGCTTGACGCTTCCAAGGTTAGCGCCACCAGCGGTGCCACCGTCACCTCCTGGTCCGATGCTTCGGGTAAGGGCAATAATTTTACCGCCGGAAACGGGGCCGTATACTACACCAATCGCGTAAACGGCAAGCCTGCCTTCTACTTTAACGGGGGCGCTCACTACTTTGAATCGCCGTACAGCGCGACCCTCAACCCCGCCAGCTATACTGTATTTGCGGCATCCAAGGTCAGCAGTAACGCTAATTTTTAAGTCGGTGATTACCAGTCGGAGTGATGTCGACAATATCCGCCGGGGGTATATGCTCTATTCCCGCCCGTCTTCCAACAACAACGAATGGACCTTCTGGACCGGTGATAACACTCCCGCCTTCCATAGGCTGGATTTGATTGGTAATACCGTCAATGCCTGGGCTGGACAGACCATACGCCACAAAAACGGAACCAACGGGAAGCATCTGAACGTCAGCCGCCTAACCAATACACAATCCACTTCGACGGTCGCGCAGAATACGACCCGTCCTACGCGCATCGGCGCGGGCCACACGGAGTCCAATACACCGGACTATTTTTTCACGGGCGACATTGCCGAAGTGATCGTGTTTACCACCTATGTGAGCGAGACCCAGCGGTACCTCATCAAGAACTACCTCTCCGCCAAGTACGGCTACACCATTTCGTCCAACGACATTTACCGGCAGGACGATGCCGCCAACGGCGATTTCGACACCGACGTGGCCGGGATCGGGCGGCTCAGTTCCACCGATCTGCATACCGACTCCCGGGGCACCGGCAACGTGCGTATCAACAACCCCCAGGGACTGGGCGACAACGAGTTCCTCCTGTGGGGCCATAACAACGCCACCCGCGGCGCCTTTCAGGTAACGGATGTGCCCGCCGGACTGGAAGCACGCTTCACCCGGATCTGGCGAATCAGCGAACGAAGTGGTACCGGCGCCGGCGCCGTCGACGTCGGGGCCGTCGACCTCAGCATTGACCTCAACGGGCTACCGGGATACACCGCCACCAGACTGCGACTGCTCGTGGATACCGACAACGATGGCCTCTTCTCCGACGAGACGCCCATCTCCGGAGCAGTGGACCAGGGTGGCGAAGTATACACGTTCACCGCCGTCACCGCCCTGGCCGACGGACGGCGGTTCACCTTCGCCACCACCGTTTCACCGGCACCCGACGGACCGGGCGGCGTTAGTTACCGTACTTCCTCTTCGATCCTGAACCTGTGGCTCGACGCGGATAAACTGACTGACGCGGATAATGCGACCGTCAGCAACTGGGCGGACCGATCGGGAAAGGGAAATGACTTCGCCGGCGGCAGCGGCGCCACCATGAAGCGGGCCCTGGTCAATGGCCACGCCGCGCTGACCTTTAACGGCAGCAGTCAGTACCTCCAACGGGAACACGTTGCGGACCTTAATACCGCCGCCTTCACCCTCTTCTCCGTCAGTAAGGTCAACGCATCCAACAATTTCAAAACCGTGATTTCTAGCCGGAATGGAGGCGCTACGCCCACTTCCGGGTATATGCTTTACTCGGTTGCTACTTCGAATGAATGGTCCTTCTGGACGGGTCAGAGCGGGGGAGGTTGGGCTACTCTAAACAGTGGTGCGTCCACGGTGGGGAGCTGGTCCGGACAAACCCTCCGGTATACCGCCGGCTCCGGCGGCAAAAGCCTGCAGATCAAAGGCAATACGGCGGTCACAGCAACCGGTACGATGCCAGTAAATACAACCCACAACACCCGTGTCGGCGCCGGAGCCAATGAGGGAGCTCCGGAATTCTACTTTACCGGCGACATCGGGGAAATAATTTACTACGGAGAGGCCCTCAACGACGCCAAGCGAATACTGGTCGCCAATTACCTGTCCGCGAAATACGGATACACGCTCACCACCAACGATGTGTACCGGAACGACGATCCGGGCAGCGGAGACTACGATAACGACGTAGCCGGTATCGGGCGCGTCAACTCCAGCAACCTGCACGACGACGCCCAGGGGACAAGCATCCTGAGGGTACGCAACCCGCAGGGCCTCGGCGACAATGAATTCATGACCTGGGGCCACAAGGGCGGGGCCGCAGACTTCAGCACCATATCCGGATTGCCGCCCGGTACCTACGGCCGCTTCGCGCGGGTCTGGAAGATCAGCGAGCGCAACGGTGCCGGCACCGCCGCCGTGGACGTGGGTGCCGTGGATCTGCGCTGGGACCTCTCTGGCCTGAGCAATGTGTCCGCCGGCGACCTGCGCCTGCTGGTGGATACTGACGGCGACGATGCCTTCGACGACGAAACGCCCATCGCCGGAGCGGTCGACCTCGAAGACGGAATTTTCCAGTTCGCCGGGGTGACGGCGCTTACGGACGGACGCACATTCACCCTAGCCAGCGCCAATGCAAGCCTGCCGATCGAGCTCCTGTACTTCACCGCGTCCGCCCGGCCGGGGGGAGCCGTTCTCCTGAGGTGGGCCACCGGCCAGGAGACGGATAACGACTTCTTCCTGGTACAGAAATCGGGGGACGGTCACATCTGGGAGACCCTTAAGAAAGTACCGGCCGCCGGAACTTCATCGGGCCGGCACACCTACGAGACCACCGACCGGTCGCCCTACCCCGGCACCACCTTTTACCGCCTCACCCAAACGGACTTCGACGGTACGGAGACCCAGTCTCCCGTCCGCCGGGTAGACCTTTCCCCACACACCCTGAGCCTGTATCCCAATCCCACCCATGACGTTCTCATGGTCGAAGGCCCCGTCAGGGAGCTCGCGGGGTTGCGCGTCTACAATGCCCTCGGGCAGGAGGTAACGGCACGGGTAGCGATCGCCACAAGCGAAACCGGATTGATCAAGCTCGATCTTTCCGGCTTGCCGGCGGGTGCGTATACCGTGGTGACGAGGTCCGGCACGGGCAAGGTTTTCCGCCGGTAGCGGCGCGGGAGTCGTTCAGCAGCCCTGCTCCCCGAGTACCGATATCCGGACGGTCTTGCCCGACCGCTTTTCCCGTACGATCACGGTCCCGGAAATTTCCCACAGCTCGCTGTCTACCTGGTTTTCGCGGGTAAAGGTGGTGGTCACTTCGTAGTCGTCGTTAGCGTGTACGTAAGTATTCGGACGTCCCTCCGTACCGGCTTCCTCACTTTCTACCTCCAGAGACTGCAAGCGACCGCCGAAGCGGCCCTCGGCCGGCCCCTCGGCGTAATTGAAGCCGTAGACGTAACGGCCCGATTCCCCGTCTTCCGGCCACAGCAGTACGGTACAGCCTTCCACCTCGCGGAAGTCGGACAGCTCCAGTAGCGTGTACGACTCTCCCCCGGCGGCCGGCGGCGGCGGCGGCGGTTGTACACCCGGAGCCGGAGCGACGGTATGGTCCGCCGTGCCCGAACCAGCGGTCTGGACTTCATCCGCCCCACCGCAGGCGAGAAGCAGGCTGAAAAGTGGAAGGAGCAACCAGTTTTTCATGGGTTCTGGGTATTAGGACGGGCGTACCCGAGTTGGGTAGGTTTTCCTACCGGATAGTAGGTATCGAGTCCCGCGCAAGTGAGGGTATCCAGGCGAAGGTGGTCGACGTGACCGGAATCGGCCACGCAGTCGTCGGGCACGAAGATCTCCCGCACCCGGCCGACCAGGAAAATGGTCCCGTTGGCCGCGATGGCATGCTCCTCCTCCAGGGTAAGTCCGATGCGTACCGGGCTTTCCTGCACATAGGGGGCGGTGCAGGCTTCACTGTACAGGGGAGTAAGTCCGGTAGCGCCGAATTCAGACGTACCGATCGCGTAGTTGGCGCTGGTCTGGTGGCCCGCCTCCAGGAAGTCCGGGTGCAGGGTATTCAGCGTGAACCACTCGTTGGCAAGGATGTGGTGGTACGTATGGCGGGGCACCGTGAGCGGCCGCATGATGAAGCCCAGCAGCGGCGGGCTGGCCCCCACGTGCACTACCGAACTGAAGACGGCCAGGTTCTCCGTCCCCCGATACCCCTTGGTACCGATCAGGTGCACGCCACGGGGACCGGGCAGGGTATTGAGCAGGTCGCGGCGGTAGGCGGCCGGGCGGGCCATGATGTCTTCGAGTGTCAGGTGCATAGTAGAATGCGGCCTCCGGCCGCGGAAGTAAAATGCAGCCTCCGGCTGCGGAGTTCAAAGCAGCCTCCGGCTGCGCCACCCTATCGATACCGCTTAGTAAAGAAATTATCCTGCCAGCGCCGGGGCATGAGCCGCACCAGCCTGGCCAGCCAGCGCTTGTTCATGATCAGTTCGTGGGGGCGGGGCCGCTCGTCGGTCAGGGCGCGGTGGATGGCCGCGGCAACCTGCTCGGGTTCCACGCCGTTGCGCTCGGCGGCCTTAGTGTAGGGGTCGAGCTGGGGGATCAGGTGGCTATAGCGGTTGCCTTCGAAACCGGAGGTCTGGGTGCTGCCTTTCGACCAGATGGGTGTTTTAGTGGGGCCGGGGGCCACGCTGACTACGTCGATGCCGAAGGGCAGGAGCTCGCGCCGGAGTCCGTCGGTCAGGGCCTCCACCGCGAATTTGGAGGCGGAGTAGAAGGTCATATACGGCGAGGTGAGGTAGCCGCTCACGCTACTTACGTTGACGATGCGGGGTTCGTGACCGGCTTCCTTGGCGGCGTGCAGCAGGGGCAGCGCTTCCTGGCACATGGCGATCAGGCCGAAGACGTTCACCTCGAACTGCCGGCGGTACTCGGCTTCCAGGGTGGTCTCCACGGGGCCGGGGACCGCCACGCCGGCGTTATTGACCACGCCGAGGAGGGGGCGGCCCGCGGCGCCGATGTCCGCTACGGCGGCGGCCATCGCCGCGCGGTCGCGCACGTCGAAGGTGAGGGTGGTGAAGGAGGGGTTATCGGCCAGTTCGGGCGGGGCATCGCCGCCGCGTACGCTGCCGTAAACGTGGAAGCCCCGTTGCAGGAGATGGGCGGCGGTAACGCGGCCGATGCCGGAGGATACGCCGGTGATTAGGATACTGGGTGGGGTCATTACGCTTTGGGAATTCGCGCTTGGAAAGCGCTTCTTACTTCGCTGCCGGAGGCAGCATTTTACTATCGCTGCCGGAGGCAGCGTTTTACTGGCGCGGCCGGAGGCCGCATCGGACTGCGCGGTCGGAGACCGCGTTGTACTAGTAGCGGCGGTTTTCGGCTAGGCGCTTGACAAAGAAGCGATCCTGGAAGCGCTTGGGCGTGAGCTTCAGCAACTTGGCCATCCAGCCCTTCTTCATGACGAGGACGGCGGGTTGGGGGTCCTTGGCGGTGAGGGCCTCGTAGATGGCGGCGGCCACTACCTCCGGCTCCACGCCGTCGGCCTCGGCGGCCTCCGTGTAGGGGTCGAGCTTGTCGAGCATCTCGCTGTAGCGGTTGTTTTGAAAAGCTTCCTTCTGCTCGCGGCCCTTCTTCCAGATGGGTGTCTTGACGGGGCCCGGTGCCACGCTGATCACGTCGATGCCGAAGGGCAGTAACTCGCGGCGTAGGCCGTCGGTAAGGGCCTCCACGGCAAACTTGGAAGCGGAATAGATGGTGGTGAAGGGCGAGGTCAGGTAGCCCGATACGCTGCCAATATTCACGATACGGGGCTCAAAGCCGGCCTCCTTCGTGGCGTGCAGCAGCGGCAGGGCCTCCTGGCACACGGCTACCAGTCCGAAGACGTTGACTTCGAACTGCCGGCGGTACTCCACCTCGCTGACGGTCTCCACCGGCCCGGTGATGGCCACCCCGGCGTTGTTGACGAGCCCGACCAGCCGGTTGCCGTCGGCGAGGATGCGTTGGATACCGGCGCGGATAGCGTCGCGGTCGCGGACATCGAACTGCAAAGCCGTGAAACCCGGCTTTTCCGCGAGTTCCCCCGCACCCGCGTCCCCGCGCACGGAACCGTACACGTGAAAGCCACGATCGAGCAGGTACTTGGCCGTGGTGAGGCCGATGCCGGAGGAAACGCCGGTAACTAGGATGGAATCTTGCATAGGTATGGGCGTACAATGCGGCTTCCGGCCGCGGAGTTAGACGCGGTTTCAGACCGCGGAGTCAGATGCGGCTTCCGGCCGCGCCGGGGGACAAAACTACTTGAAATCGACGGAGCGCCGCGAAGGCCGCCAGCGGTTGAACGGTCAGCTTACCGAGATCTCCATCAGGTAGGAACACAGCAGCGCGCCGTAGGTGCCCAGGGCGTAGCCGATCACCGCCATGATGGCACCGACGGGCGCGAGAACGGGATTGAAGGCGCTGGCCACGACCGGCGCGCTGGCCGCGCCGCCTACGTTGGCCTGGCTGCCAACGGCTACGTAGAAGAAGGGCGCCTTGATGATCCAGGCGGTCACGAGCAGCACGGTGATGTGCACCAGCATCCAGATGAGGCCGACGGCGAAGAGCCCCAGGTTATCGAGCACGTCGCCGATGTTCATCTGCATGCCGATGGTGGTCACCAGGATGTAGATGAATACGCCGCCCCACCGGCTGGCGCCCACGCCCTCCAGCCGCCGCGCCCCGGTGAAGCTGAGCAGAAAACCGACCGTCGTAGCCAGCACCACCATCCAGAAGAAGCCGCTGGTGAGGGTATTCAGGCGGAGGGCCTCCAGCGCCTCCTCGAACTGCCCGAAGAAAGGGGCCAGCAGGTCCGCCCCGAGGTGGGCCACCGCCACGCCCCCGAAGGCGACGCCGATGAGCTTGTAGGTGTCGACGCTGGTGGGAATGCGACGGACCTCCTCGGCGTAGTCCTCCATCTTTTTGACGAGCTGGTCGATGGCGCGGTTGTCCGCCCCGACGAAGCGGTCGATCCGCCTGGCCCGCCCGGCCCCGAAAAGCAGGAACGCCAGCCAGATGTTGGCCACGAGCACGTCGACCACGATCATCTGCCCGAAGATGCCCGGCGGCACCTCGTTGATGATCTGCATGGCCGCCTGGTTGGCCCCGCCGCCGATCCAGGAGCCGGCGATGGTACTCAGCCCCCGCCAGAGCAGGTCGGGATCCAGGTCGATGAGGCCGGGGAAGAAGTTGGTGACGACCAGCAGCGCGATCGGGCCGCCAAGCACGATGCCCAGCGTCGCCGCCAGGAACATCACAATGGCCCGGTAGCCGAGATTGATAATGCCCGGAATGTCGATGTTGAGGCAGAGCAGGATGAGGCTGGCCGGCAGCAGGTAGCGGCTCGCCATGAAGTACAGTGCACTGTGCCCGGTATAGCCGGCAAAGTCGGCGGGGTCGAGCCCCTGTGCTTCGATGTAGCGGTTGATCTCCCCGAACGACAGCCCCTCCGGCAGCGTCACCCCCTGCCGGGCCAGCGCGTCAATCACGTCGTAGTCGTACCAGTCGTAGGCGATGATGCCCAGCGGCCAGTTCAGCAGCGCCGGCAGGAAGTAGCACAGCAACAGGGCCGGCACGTAGGTGTAGAAGGTCTTCCAGAACGGTCGCTCGCTGTTGGCCGTGGTGAATACCCCGGCGAGGATGACCATGAGGAGGCCGAAGACTACTGCGTCGTTGGTGATGAGTGGTTCCAAGGGAAGGAGTTGTTGCGTTGGCGCGTTACTGAATTACTGCGTTTGCGCGCACTGCCTGCGGGCTAACGCGGTAATGCACCAACGCAGTAATTCACTAACTAAGGTACTTGGCCACGATAGGAAACCGCCTACCCATCCCAAATGCCTTACGGCTCACCCGCAGCACGGGGGCCGTCTGGTGACGCTTGAATTCGTTGATGTTGACGAGGCGAAGGGCCTTCTGGACGAGCAGCGGGTCGGCACCGGCCTCGATGATGTCCTGGGGGCTTTGGTGGAGCTCGATGTACTGGTAGAGGACGGCGTCGAGCTCGGGGTACGGGGGCAGGCTGTCGCTGTCGAGTTGGTCGGGGCGGAGCTCGGCGCTGGGGGGCTTGGTGATGATGTTGTCGGGAATGACCTCGCCGTCCTTGTTGATGAACTTGGCGAGCTCGTAGCACTCGGTCTTGTAGACGTCGCCGATGACGCTGAGGCCGCCGCACATGTCGCCGTAGAGGGTGCCGTAGCCGACGGCCATCTCGCTTTTGTTGCTGGTGTTGAGGAGGATGTTCCCAAATTTATTGCTGAAGGCCATGAGGATCATGCCCCGGATGCGGGCCTGGAGGTTTTCCTCGGTCAGGCCCTCCTGGGTACCGAAGAAGTGGGGCTTCAACAGGTCCATGTAGGTGTGGTAGACGCTCTCGATCGGTACGATCTCGTACTGGCTGCCGAGGTTCTGGGCCAGTTGGCGGGCGTCGTTGACGCTGTGGTCGCTGCTGTGCTGGCTGGGCATGAGGACGCAGCGGACGTTGTCGGCCCCCAGGGCGCGGGCGGCCAGCACGGCCACCAGGGCCGAGTCGATGCCCCCGCTGAGACCGAGGATCGCCCGCTTGAAGCCGAGCTTACCGAAGTACTGCTTAATGCCCATGACCAGCCCGTCGTGGATGAGCGTCATCTTGTCGCGTTGCCGCTCGCCGCTCAGGTCTTCTCCTCCGGCTACCTCCTCGGTGTTGTAGACGCGGAGGCACTCTTCGAAGTAGGGCATCTCGTCGACGACCTCCCCGCGCCCATTTAGTACCAGGGAGCCACCGTCGAAAAGCACTTCCGTCTGGGCACCCACGTGGTTGACGTAGTACATCGGCAGGTCGTATAGCTCGGTGTTGGCCCGCAGTACCTGTACGCGTTCTTCGGCGTGATCGTAGGCGAAGGGCGAAGCCGAAATGTTGATGATGAAGTCCGGCTGGTGCTCCAGCATCAGGTCCATCGGGTTGATCTTGTACAGCGGGTTCTCGTTGCCGACGTTCCAGCTGTCCTCGCAGACGATCATGGCGATGGTCTTGTCCTGATAGCGCACCACGTTCCACTCGGCGGCGGGTTCGAAGTAGCGGTATTCGTCGAAGATGTCGTAGGTCGGCAGCAGGGTCTTGTGCTGCACTTGCTGGATGCGTCCGTTGGCCAGGAAGTAAGCGCTGTTGTACAGGTCCTTGCCCTCGACCACCGGATTCTTGGTCGGCGATCCCACCACGATGGCGATGCCGTCGGCGGCCCGGGCCAATTCTTCCACTACCAGGTTGGCCTGGTCGATGAAGTCGTCAAATTCCAGGAAGTCGCGCGGCGGATAGCCCACCGTGGCCAGCTCCGGGAACACCACGATGTCGGCCCCCTGCCGTTTGGCCCGCTCGGTATACTCGAGCATCTTCTTCAGGTTGGCGTCGAAGTTGCCTACGTGGACGTTGATCTGGGCGAGGGCTATGTTCATGGGGGAAAGGTAGTAAGCCCCAAATATACCCTTACTCCTCCCGTACGGCTTCGATCTCCTGCCCACCCTGGTACAGCATGACGCTCGTCACCTTTCCCGCAGCGTTCCGCTGAAACTGCAATTCCGCCGCGATCTTCAGCAACATGTACCGATCCGCGGTGGAATGCTTACCGATCTCGAAGGCGGGCTGCCCCGTAGCCTGGGTCATAAACCTGCCATCTTCCGCCAGGAAAAAGGTCAGCTTGAAGGCCGGAGATACCGCGTAGACGCCCTCCAGTTCCTTTACCGCGGCCGGGTCGACGGTCCCGGCCCGGGTGGGAGCAAGCGACTCCGGTTCGAGGGGCAGACCGTGCAGGGCGCGCAGGGCGTTACGTAAGGGGTTTACCCTTTCGTCGCGCCCGCCGCCGTCGTTCCGCAGCAGGATCAGGACCCGGTCGCTGTGGGGGAAGCGGTAGATATGGGTGACTACCCCGGGCCAGCCTCCGGAGTGACTGATGGTGTAGCCGTAGTCCGGATGTTGACCGATACCCTGCCCGAAGCCGTACGTGGTGGTATCCCCCGTGGCGGTAATTCCGGGACGGAATAGGAGTGCGGTATCGAGCAACTCGCCGGCGGCCAGGGCCCGGTCCCAGCGGTACAGATCGTCCAGTGTAGAATTTACCATGCCATCGCCGTATACGCCATCCAGGGTCCTGACGAATGCGTATTCCTCCAGCGAATCGGGGATGACGTACCCCTCCCCGTCCCACACGTAACCGGGAACGAAACGGTTTACCGTGCGCTCCGCTTCGTACCGCCGCCGGTATACCTGGCTGTCTTCCATGCCCAACGGCTCGAAGAGACGCTCCCGCAAGAATTCGTCGAAGGCTCGTCCACTGACCCGCTCGATCAACGACGCCAGGAGCACATAGCCGGTGTTGCTGTACGCAAATCGTTCGCCGGGACTGAACTCGGCGGCCGGCCGCACATCCCGCAGGTACTCCAGCACGAAGGTGTTGGTTATGAATTCCGGGAGGTCCTCTAATTCCCCGGCCGCCGCCATGTAGTCAGGCAGTCCTCCGGTGTGATGCACCAAGTGGCGGGTAGTAAGGTCGGGGTACGCGGCCAGCTCCGGCAGGTACTCCGCTACCGGGGTATCGAGATCGAGTTCGCCGTCGGCGACCAGCAGGGCGACCGCCGCGGCGGTGAACTGCTTGGATACGGAGGCCAGTTCCAGCACGGCATCCTCCCGCAGGGGCACTTTCCCGTCAAAGTCCGCGTAGCCGTAACTTCTCCGGAGCAGGATTTGGTCTCCTTCGGCTAGCAGTAGGTTTCCGCTCAGGTAGCCATCCTCGGCGAGCCGCGCAAATGCCTTGTCCAGGGAATCGATGGCGGAGGATTGCGCGGAGAGGCGGGTCACCAACCCCAACAGGAGCAGGGTAATAAGTATCTTTTGCATAGGCTATTTATACGGTAGGGGATGAGCATTGCCTACAAATTAGGCGCGCGTCCACGCACCTGCCTGCTTTATCGACCGACGGCGCAAAATCCCCGACACTGCTCCGGGAACGGCGCATGCCGTACCGCCCATAAAAAGAGGTGCCACCGAGCTGAACGCTCCGTGGCACCTCCGTATTCTAGGATCCTTCCCCGAATAGATGGCTTACTTGGCCACCCGCAGCTTGTACACCGCAAAGGCCTTGGCGGGCAGCGTAGCGCTCAGTTTGCCGTTGCGCAGGCTGATGTCGCTTTCCTCCGGGCTCACCTTCATGGGCTCATCGAAGGAGTTCACGGCGTCCATATCCGTACCGCTCATGGTGTAGGCGGTACCCTGCCGGGCCAGGGACATCCCCTGGATGGTGATGTCGAGCTCCTGCGCGGCATCGCTGGTGTTGGCTACCTTCAGGTAGACTTCTCCGCGCTCTGCGTCGCTGACCACAGAGGCGTAGAGCCCGTTCTGGCCGGTGACGGCCTCGCCGTTCTCGGTGATGTGGTGCAGGTCCGTACCGGCGTGGTTGGCGTAGAGCTTCTGCACGTAGTAGTTGGCCGTACCGTAGGATTGGAGGTTGTCGAACCAGATCATGTCCGGCGTCCACTGCCAGGCGTCGGCGTGGGCCATCAGCGGGGCGTAGGAGGTCATGACCACGATGTCGGCGTTGCGTTCCAGGCCGGTCATGTAGGCGGCTTCGGAGAGGGCGCAGTTCCAGTTGTTCTTGTTGTCGGGGCTGGCGATGGCCACGCTCTGGGCGGCGTACTCCCCGGCGAAGACCTTGGGTCCGTTCCGGTCGTAGTCGTCGTAGCGGGTGGCATTCTCGCGGAACCATTCGGGCGAGTTGTAGTAGTGCTCGTCGACGATCTCCGCGTTCATCTCCTTCAGCTGCTCCCAGCCGTAGTCGAAGTATTCCCCTTCGGGGAAGGGGCCGCTGCCCGAGATGATGGCGATGTCGGGGTACTTGGCCTTGATGGCCGCATCGAAGACCTTGTAGCGCTCGATGTACTCCGGTCCCCACTGCTCGTTGCCGATACCGATATACTTCATGTCGAAGGGTTCGGGGTGGCCCATGTCAGCCCGCACCTTCCCCCAGGCCGTGGTGGTATCGCCGTTGGCAAATTCGATGAGGTCCAGGGCGTCCTGCACGTAGGGGTCCAGCTCCTCCAGCGGCACCAGCTCGCCGGTATTGAACTGGCAGGCGATGCCGCAGCTCAGGATGGGCATGGGCTCCGCGCCCAGGTCCTCCGCCAGCTGGAAGTATTCGAAGAAGCCGAGGCCGAAGCTCTGGTAGTAGTCGGGCGTGAGCCGGTGGTCGAACTCCGTGTTCCAGCGGTTGACCAACAGTTCGCGCTCGTCGATCGAGCCCACGGTCTTTTTCCACTGGTAGCGGCGGGCGAGCGTACGTCCTTCGACAATACAGCCCCCGGGGAAGCGGAGGAAGCCGGGCTCCAGGTCGTACAGCAGCTGTACCAGGTCCTTGCGCAGCCCCTTCTCCCGTCCCTTCCAGGTGTCGCGGGGGAAAAGGGAGATCATATCCATACTGGCCGTACCCGCCTTGTCGAAGGTGAGCAACAGGCGGGCCTCCGGGTCGGTAGCGGTAGCCTCGAAGGTGGCCGCGTACTCCTGCCAGCCGTCTCCGTCCAGGGATACGGTAGTTTCGCCGATCACCTCATCGTCCTGGGAAAGAAACTGAAACGTAACGGCCGAGAGGTCACCCTTTCCGGCGGCGGCCCTGAAGGTTAGGTCGTACGTCGCCCCCTCCCGGACACCCATGCCCCGGAAGCCCTCGTTGATGAGTTGGTACCCGGCGGGGTCCTTCACGGTCACCCGCAGGTAGTTCTGGTTGGCGGGGTCGTCCTTCACCTTGACGATGTCGGCCATGCCGGAGGCCGCGTTCATGGAGTGGCGGTCGCTGTTAGGCTCCACCCAGCCGGTTTTGGGCAGGGTGAATTCGAAGCCGCGGTTCTTGACCATCTCGGCGTAGAGTCCCCCGTCGGCGGCGAAGTTGATGTCCTCGAAGAAGATGCCGTACATGGTAGGTTGCACCGCTGCCACGGACTTCGAGGCGTCCACCGTCAGCGCGTGGCGCGCGGCAGTCTGCCCGGAGAGGGCGGCGGGGACGCAGGTGCAAAGCAGGCAGGCAAGCGCCAAGTATTTCAGCTCAAAGTTCATAGTCTATTGCAGGTTGTAGTTGGCCGTAGCCGTCGTTGATTGTCGTTTGGCACCTCCCCGGATCGATGGCGAATCCCTGGTGGAGGCGTGTATCTATTCCAGCCCCCGCACCATCGGCCAGCCTTCGTCGGACCAGCGGATCGTACGGACCTTGAGTTTCGACCGGCCGCGGTCGGCGGCGTCGTAGGCGTGCAGGAACAGGTAGTCCTCACCGTCGAAGGTGTAGACGCTGCAGTGCCCCGCGCCGTAGTAGTTCTCGTTGCCCTGGATGACCAGCGTGCCCCCTCCGTGGAAGAGGTTTTTGCCCTCCTGATCGAAGTAGGGCCCGGTCACGTCGCGCGAGCGGCCCACCACCACCTTGTAGGTGCTGTTCTCGCCGCGGCAGCAGAGGTCCCAGGAGAGGAACTGGTAGTACCACCCGTCCCGCTTGAAGATGAACGGAGCTTCCAGGGCCGCGTTGCCGGGATTGGCGTCGGCCAGGTCGAAGTCACGTTCCCGCCGGGAGATCGTATGCCACTCCTGGGGCTCGGCGATCCGGGTCAGGGAGGGGTCCAGCTTGACCAACTTCAGTCCGTTCCAGAAGGAGCCGAACGACATCCAGGGGGTGCCCGCGTCGTCGAATACGATGTTGGGGTCGATGGCGTTCCAGAGGTCCCGGTTCGGCTGCGACTGGATGACGATCCCATGGTCGGTCCAGCCGTAGGTGGCGTCGTCGGGGTCCAGGCTCGCGGTCGTGGCCACGCCGATGGCCGAGGTATTCTTCCCAAAGGCCGAGACCGAATAGTAGAGGTAGTACTGGCCGTCGTGGAAGAGCACGTCGGGGGCCCAGATGTGGTTGCGGAACCCGGGGACGACCCCGTCCGTCCACGCTGGCTTCTCGGCGAAGACCGGTGGGGCCTCCTCCCAGTTCTCGAGATCAGTAGAAGTAAAGTGGCCGATGCCGCGTCCGGTGCAGTACAGGTGGTAGGTATCCCCCTGCTTTATGACCACGGGGTCGTGGACGGAGATGTCACTGGTCTGCGCGACCAGCTTTCCGGTGAGGCAGCATAGCAGCCCCAGGAGGTACACTCCCATTAGTTGTGCAGTCAGACGTGACATCGGCTTTATCATTACTTCGTGGCTTCCAGGACGACCAGGGAGAAGGGCGGGATGGTCAGCCGCAGCTTGCCATTGCTCATCTTGGCGCCGTCGAAACCGGAAGGCGTTACCTGATCGGGGTTTTCAAAAGTGTTGTGCTCCTGCAGGGTCTCCGCGGTGAGGATCTCACCGGTTACGCTGCCGAGGCCCAGGGCCGCTACGTCCAGTTCCATCTCGTGCGATTGCTTGCTGTCGATGTTGACCAGCGAGAAGTGCACTTTCCCCTCCTCGTCGCGGGAAGCGGACGCCGAAATGGCGGGCAGGCTTTCTCCCTCGAAGGTGTACATCGGCGATTCGAAGGACAGGGGAATCAGCTGCGCGTCGTGGTGGGGTACGTACATGCGGAAGACGTGGTAGGTCGGCGTCAGCAGCATCTTCTCCTCGTCGGTGAGGATGACGGCCTGCAGTACGTTGATGGCCTGGGCGATGTTGGCCATTTTGACCCGGTCGGCGTGGTTGTTAAAGATGTTGAGGGTGGCACCGGCCAGCATGGCGTCGCGCATGGTGTTCTGCTGGTACAGGAAGCCGGGGTTGGTGCCGGGCTCCACGTCGTACCAGCCACCCCACTCGTCGACGAGCAGGTCGACGCGCTTGTTGGGGTCGTACTCGTCCATGATGGCTACGTGCTTCTCGATGAGCTCCTCCATCTTCAGGGCTTCCTTCATGGTGATGAAGTACTGATTCTCCGTGAAGTCAACGGCGGGCCCCTTGGCGCCCCAGTCGATGACGGCGTAGTGGTGCAGGGCGATGGCCTCGATGAGGTTCTTTGGAATGTTCTTCATCAGCACCTCCGTCCACTCGTAGTCGCCGCTGCTGGCGCCCGAGGCGATGCGGTACAGCTCGTTGTTTTGCCAGCCGGTCATGAAGGTGGCGAAGCGGCGGTAGAGGTCGGCGTAGTATTCCGGGCGCATGTTGCCGCCGCAGCCCCAGGCCTCGTTGCCGATGCCCCAGAACTTGACGTCCCAGGGTTCCTCGCGGCCGTTCTCGGCGCGCAGGTCGGGCATCGGGCTGCTGCCCGCCGGGTGGGTGGTGTAGCGAATCCAGTCGGCCAGCTCCTGCGGCGTACCGCTGCCCACGTTGGCCGAGAGGTAGGGCTCGGTGTCGAGCATCTCGCAGAGGTTGAGGAAGTTGTGGGTGCCGAAACTGTTGTCTTCCTTCACGTTGCCCCACCATACGTTGAGGATGGAAGGGCGGTCCTCCTGGGGCCCGATGCCGTCCATCCAGTGGTAAGTGTCGGCGAAGCAGCCGCCGGGCCAGCGCAGGTTCGGGATCTCAATCTCCTTCAGCGCCTCGACCACGTCCATCCGGATGCCTTCGCGGTTGGGGATATCGCTGGTATCGCCTACGTAGAAGCCGCCGTAGATGCTGCGTCCGAGGTGCTCGGCGAAGTGGCCGTAAATGTGGCGGCTGATGGTGGTGGAGTCCGCGTCGGCGTCCACCGAGATGGCGACTGTCTGGGCCTGCAGGCCCGTGGCCAGTCCCAGCAGCAGGGTGAGCAAGAAGGTGTATGATTTCATGTTGATGCTATTTTTTGTTTGCATGCGTCTGAGGTTTTTTGACGTGACGGTCCAAGGTAAGCCCTTCGCCTGCTTCCACTCTAGCGGCCATTTGCCAGAATCCTGAGTCAGCTTTCCCGGTTTCCCACCGTTGGTTCCCGTGAACTGACCCGCGGCGTCGAGCCCGTCCGACAAATAAGGGCTTTGTCCTGCAGCGTTCTTTCGCGGCTTGTCCACCAGGACCATCGCCCGATCCGAAACCGTAGGCACATGCATCACTATTCCCCGATTTTCTTGCCCCAGATGGCGTAGCCGTTGTCCTGCAGTCCGGTAAACAAAATGGTTCGGGCTACCTCATTCTCCCAGTCCCGGCCCCGCTCTATCCGGACCGACCAGCTGTTTCCGCCGGCGGTGAGGGTGAGCCAGGGGGCGCTGTAGGTCCAGGTACCTTCCAGGGCGCCGGACAGGGTGCCGTCGCTTCCCAGCCGGACCGGTTCGGCATTGACGTAGTCGGCCGAGGTCTGCTCTTCGGCGTAGCCGGGCACGACCTGGTAATCAAAGCGAATGATCTCCCAGTCGCCGGCAATCTCATCGGCTTGCACGGCGTCTTCCGCCTCGGCGGCGTACCGCTGGCTGCTGACCACGGGCCAGCCGTCCTCCGTCCAGAACAGCTGACGAACGTGCATCACCATGAAAAAGGGGTTGACGTCCGGGCGGCCTTGGTGGCCCATGTAGAAGGTGTCGTTCTTTTCGAAGACGCCCGGGTGGGAAACCCCCTGCCAGCCGCCGTGCCCGGTGAAGCGGTACGGCGCAATGAGCATCGGCAGATCGTCGACGTCCTCGTTCAGGTTCCGGCCGCGAATATCGTAGAACGGGCCGGTGGCGTTGTCGGAGCGGCCTACCCGTACGTTGTACTTGGTTTCCAGCCAGTCGTAGGAGAGGAAGAGGTAGTACTGGTCGAACTCGGGGTGGTAGATGACCTCCGGCCCCTCCAGG
This sequence comes from Lewinella sp. IMCC34183, assembly GCF_003390915.1. Taxonomy (GTDB): domain Bacteria; phylum Bacteroidota; class Bacteroidia; order Chitinophagales; family Saprospiraceae; genus Neolewinella. Next base: position 341,656 of record NZ_QMEM01000004.1, read on the forward strand.
TTTCCGTTGATCCGGTTCCCGGTGAAGCCCCGCTGGGCGACCCGCGTTCCCTTGTCGTTGGTGCGTCTGGCCAGGCCGGTTGCGGGGTCCAGCTCCAGCTTGTAGATCCCGTCCCAGGCCGATCCGTAGTACATCCAGTAGCTGCCGTCGCGGGCAATGGCTACCGTGGGGTCGATGGCGTTGGTCTGCCGGGTCGCGTCGTTTACCGAGGTGACTACCAGGTCCCGTTCGATGAAGGGGCCCTGCGGCCGGTCGGAGGTGGCCAGCCCGATTACGCTGAGGCGGGGGGTCGGCGAGGACAGGGAGTAGTAAAGCCGGTATTCGTCGCCCACCTTCATCACGTAGGGGGCCCAGAGGCCGGCGAAGGGCTCGCCGCCGTTCCGGCGGATGAAGTTTTCCCCACGGCTGGGCAGTCCGGGAAACGCCCAGCCGACGAATTCCCACTCTACGAGGTTGATGCTGCGCCGGATCTGGATACCGGGGCGAATGTCCGTACCGAAGGCGACGTCGGTGTTGTAGCACCAGGTGAAGTCGTCGTCGACCACGTAGGTCGGGTCGTGTACATTGTAGTGCCTCCAGTCGGCCGTGCGGCTGGCGGAGGCCAGGTCGCCGTAGGTATCGGAGAAGGTCGAGAAATCAATGGGCCCGTCGTCCAGCGAGGTCGTGTCTCCCACCGGGTTTGGCGTGGGCGGAGCCGGTGGCGTCGTTGGGGTGGGAGTGATTTCAGTTTCCTTCTCGCAACCCAGGGTGCAAATACAGGCAAGCAACAGAATTAGCAGGGAGGATCGCATAGGAAATCGGGTTTTTGGCGGGGCGGCGGGAAAGGGACTGCCTAGTTAGCGGAATTGCCGACCAGGTTCTGGTTGCGGTCCAGTTCCGCCTGGGGGATGGGGACTACATCCCACCGCGGGGTATAGGTGTCGAACTCGAAGTCATGGGCCTGCAGCTCTTGCAGGTCGTTTTCCAGCTTGCCCCACCGCCGGATATCCCACCAGCGCTTGCCCTCGATGGCCAGTTCCATGATACGTTCGTGCTCCAGCTGGTCCATGAACTGCTGCAGGGAGTAACCGGCAAATTCAGCCTCCCGGTCCGGCAGGTTGGCCCGGTCGCGTACCTGTTGCACGTAGCCCGCGGCGGCGGCCACGTCACCCGTATTGGCCAGGCACTCGGCATACAGCAGCAGGACGTCGGCGTAGCGGATGATGTGGTAGTCAAAACCGGCGGTGAAGGCGTCCGTGCCGTTGACGGCGTTGGTGTACTTCTTGATGAAGTAGGCGTCTTCGGCAAACCCCCGCTCGAACCAGTCTACGCCGTAGGCGGTGGTGTAGCCGTCGTCGGGTTCGTAGGAAAGGATCGTGGAATGGTACCGCGGGTCGAGGTGGCCGTCGACCGTCCGCTCCTTGCGCATTTCCTCGTAGAGAAAGGGCGTGGGGATAAAGTCGTAGAAGTCACCCACCGAATAGGTCGGGGTGATGGCGAGAAACTGCCGCCAGTTGACGTTCGGGTCTCCACCCCAGTTGAACTCGGCGGCGGCGCTGGTGGTGAAGTCCGCCCAGAATATCTTGCCGGGGTTGGCTGCTTCCGTACCGGGGTCCTGCGAGAAGAGGTCCGCGTAGTTGGCGGCCAGGGCGTACTCGCCGGATTCGACCACGGCCTGGAAGTACGGCAGCGCCCCGGTGTAGTTGCCCTCGTAGAGGAAGACCGTACCCATCAGGGCATTCGCCGCGCCCAGGGTGGCGCGCCCCTCCTGGCCGGCGTCCTGACCGGATACGTTGTCGTAGGAGAGGGGCAGCCGGTCAATGGCGTTTTGCAGGTCATTCTTTACCTGGGCGTACACGTCTTCGCGGGTCACGCCCTCGTTGCTGGGGTAGAAGTCGTCGCCTCCCTGGGGCGTATTCAGGATGATGGGTACGTTCCCGTGCGTATTCGTCAGCTTGAAGTAGGCCAGCGCACGCAGGAAGTAGGCCTGCCCCAGCAGTCGGTCGCGCAGATCGCCGTCGATGTCCTCGACGTTCGGGATGTTCTCGAGTGCCTGGTTGGCCCGGCCGATCAGGATATAGTGGCCGTGCCAGAAGATATCCAGGTCGCCGATGGTGGGCGGCAGCGTGAAGGAGCTGATCCCGGTGAAGAAGATCCACGGGCTGCGGCTGCTTACTTCGTCGCCGCGGCCGTCGTTGTAGACCGGCGTCATCCGCTGGTAGAGGCCGTCGATGATGAGGGTGTTGTAAATGGCATCGACGGCGGCCACGGCCTGATCGGCGTTGACGTAAAACTGCGCCGACGAGAGCCGGTTGGGGTCGACGATGTCGAGTTCGTCGTCGCAGCCGAAGTTACCCGCGAGGGCACCAACGGCCAATAGGAGGAATAGAATGCGGTTCTTCATGATCGTTTAAAATTGAATTTGTACGCCCACCATGGAGGTCCGGGGCCGGGGGAAGGTGCCGAAGTCGAAGCCGGGGTTGAGGATACCGGCCTGAAAGTCAGGGTTGTATCCTTTGTAAGCGGAGAAGGTGTAGACGTTCTGCATGGTCGCGTAGATCCGCGCGCTCTGCATGTTCAGGCGTCCGAGCAGGCCGCCGCGCAGGGTATACCCGAGGGATACCGTATTGATGCGGAAGTAATTGCCGGACTGCAGCCAGCCCGGACGATCAGAATCCCGCTGGTTGTTGTTGGGGTCGCCCAGTACGACCCGCGGTACGTCGGTATTGGTGTTCTGTGGGGTCCAGCGGTCGAGAATGTCGGTGTGCCAGTTGGTGTAGCCGGAGGTGACCATCAGTCCCCGGTAGAGGTTGCTGTTGATCAGGTTTCCGCCGCTGCCCTGGCCGAAGACGGTGAAGTCGAAGTTGTTGTAGTTGGCTACGAAGTTGATGCCGTAGAAGTAGGTGGGATTACCGTTGCCGAGGTACTGACGGTCTTCCCCGTCGATGGTGCCGTCGCCGTTGATGTCCTGGAAGCGGATGTCACCGGGGGCGGTGTTGTCGTTCTGGAAGGCGGCCTCGGCCACTTCGGCTTCGCTCTGGAAGATGCCGTCGTACACCCAGCCGTAGTGGCGGCCGATGGGATTGCCGACCTCGGTACGGGCGCCGGTGCCGGACAGGAAGTCGAGGGTGCCGATGTCGAGTACCTCGTTCTTGACCGTGTAGAAGTTAGGCGCGATGTCGAAGCTCACCGGCCCCAGGGTCGGCCGCCAAGTCGCGGAAACCTCGAAGCCCGAGTTCTGGATCGAGCCGGCGTTGGTCGTCAGGCCGGCCAGCGAACCGTTGGAGAGCGGGATGGGCAGGTCGATGAGGACGTTCTCCGATTTGTTTGAGTAGTACTCCGCCGTGAATTCGACGCGGCCGTCCATGAGTTCCAGGTCCATACCCACGCTGCGGGTGGTGCGGGTCTCCCAGGCGATGGAGGGGTCCACCAGGATGGTGGTGGCGGCACCCAGTACCCGGCCCGTTCCGAATTCGTAGGGAATAGCCCGGTTGATGGTGCTCTGGTAGCGGAAGTTGCCGATCTCCTGGTTGCCCAGCTTTCCGTAGCCGCCGCGCAGCTTGAGGGCGGTGATGGCCTGGGGCAACTCGAAGTCGTTGTGGATCTTCCAGGCCAGGCCGAAGGAGGGGAAGAAGGCGTAGCGGTCCGAAGCGCGGAAGCGGGACGAGCCATCGTAGCGACCGTTGATCGTCAGCAGGTAGCGGTCGTCGTAGGAGTAGCTGATGCGGCCCAGGAAGGAAGCCAGGGCGGCGGGCTGCTGGTTGTCCGTGACGCTGAAGGTGGACGCGCTGGTCAGGTTCAGGTTGTACGGCTTCTCCAGGCCGGATCCTACTGCGGCCACCTGCCGGAAGTTGAACTTCTGGAACGTCTGTCCGCCCAGCACGGTCAGGTTGTGCTTGCCGATCTCGGTGGTGTAGGTCAGGGTGTTCTCGATCAGGTAGGAGTTCGAGGACCGGTCACCCACCTGCAGCTCGGCGATGGGCCGGGGGAAGAAGTAGCCCAGGTCGTACTGGGGTGCGAAGAGCTGGTCGGTGATGTCCGTATTATCGTACTGGAAGTTCAGCTTGTACGTCAGTCCGTCGATGAACTCGTACGTAGCATAGGCATTCGCCAGCAGGCGATTGATCTGGGCCTCGTTGGATACCAGCTGGTTGAAACCGGGGACGTTGAGGGAGATCGAGTTATTGATCACCGCGTCGGCACCGCCGAATCCGCCTTCCCGGTTGGGGTCCAGCAGCGGGATGGTCGGAGCGGCCTGCAGCAGGTCGTTGACCAGGGACGGCCGGCCGCCGGGCAGGAAGAGGGTGAAGGCACCGGTGTAGAACAGCGGGTTCTCGTTGGAGCGCATCACGTACACGTTCTCGCCGAAGGTCAGGCGATCGCTGAGCTGGGTTTCCGAGTTGACGCGCAGGGAGTAGCGGGTGTAGTTCGGCCCGGTGCCCACCAGCGTACCCTGGTTGTCGAGGTAATCCAGGGAGGCGTAGTAGTTGGACTTGTCGGTGCCGCCCGATACGGACAGGTTGACGTTCTTGATCGAGCCGTCGGTATAGCCCTCGTCCTGCCAGTTGGTGTTGATGTCGTCGACGAAGGAGGGCGAGGACGGATCGTTGCCCGGCACCAGCGCTTCGCCGGCGTTGGTAAGTAGCTCGCGGTTGATCATCTGGTAGCCTTCCCGCTCCAGCAGGGGGATGCGGTCGGGCACGGTCTGAATGCCCGCGTAGGCATTCAGGCTTACGTTGAAGCCCGCGTTCTTGCGGCCGCTTTTGGTCGTGATAATGATGACCCCGTTAGCGGCCCGGTTGCCGTAGATGGCTCCCGAGGTGGCGTCCTTCAGTACCTGGATGGATTCGATGTCGTTGGGGTTGATATCCCGGATGCCGCCGGGCAGGGGGAAGCCGTCGACCACGTAGAGCGGCTCGGCGCCGGCCCCGAGACCGAAGGTGCTTACCCCCCGGATCCGCACGGTGGGCGTGGCGCCGGGCTGCCCGTCGGAAGTGATGGAGACGCCCGCGACGCGGCCCTGCATCATCTGGGTGACGTCGTTCGAGGCCTGCTTCTGCATTTCCTCGGTGTCGACGACGCTCACCGCGCCGGTGAGATCCTCTTTACGCTCCGTTCCGTAACCGATCACCACTACCTCGTCGAGAATTTCGGCGTTCTCCGCCAGGGTAACGTCGATGGTGGTTTGGTCGCCAACCGTAAATCGCTGGGTTTCGTAGCCGGTGTAGGAGAAGATCAGCACCTCCTCCGGGCTGGCGGAAATGGAGTAGGCACCGTCGATATCGGTGACCGTACCACTGGAAGTATTCTCCTTTACAATGTTGACCCCGATCAGCGGTACGCCATCGGTATCGATAACGGTGCCGGTGACCGTCTGCTGGGCGCTTACGCACAGGGAGAAGAGTAAGAGGGCAAGGCACAGGCGCAACCGCATACCGTACTTACCGTCCGGCTGCGCACGGGAGTGCGGGAGACGTCTGTAGCTGAACATGATCATATCGTGTCAATTGATTAAGGTAAATGCGGCCGGGGCCGCTCGTAAATCCGGGGTGGAGGCGGGAGGACGGCGCACGACCAGTAGTAGCGGCTCACACTTCACCCGATTCCAAATAAAATACCGTGAGGTATAAGTAGGGCGTCATTTGTTTCATAAAGTGCATGATCTACTAACAAATAACGCATCGGTGAAAGTAGAACGCCTCCCGGTTCCGGGGGTGGACAATACCGTAATTCAGGTGGACTATACCGTAGAATCCCTGTTCTGCCGGCCTGAGGAGGTGAAATCCACGGCACGCCCACGGCACCCGCGGCCCCGCCGGCGGTCCCTGCTCCGTTCCGTAGTGTAAGTGGTGGCGGGCTACCCCCGCTGCTTGAAGAAGCGCAGCAGCTCCTTCACGTAATCTTCCGTGGTTTCCACGCTCATCGACGAGGCGCCGCTCTGGCGGAAAGAGGCGTTGAAGTAGGCCAGGTTGTCGGCGTACCAGTCGGCGTAGCGCTCCCGTACCCGCTTGCTGTCGGTATCGATCCAGTGCACCTCGCCGCTCTCGGCGTCGCGGGCGCGCAGGAGGCCCACGCGGGGCAGTTCCCGTTCGCGGGGGTCGTAGAGGTGGAGGCCCACCAGGTCGTGACGGCGGGCGGCCAGGCGGAGGGAGCGCTCGTAGCCGGTGGCCAGGTAGTCGGAGACCAGGAAGCAGATGCTCCGCTTCTTGACCATGTTGGTGAAGTAGTCGAGGGCCATACCGATGTTCGTGCCGCTGCCCTGCGGGCGGGTGTCGAGCAATTCGCGGATGATGCGCAGGATGTGTCCCCTACCCTTCTTGGGCGGCAGGAATTTTTCCACCCGGTCGCTGAAGAGCAGCAGGCCCACCTTGTCGTTGTTGTTGACGGCCGAGAAGGCCAGGGTGGCGCAGATCTCGGTGATCAGCTCGTTCTTCGGCTGCTTGACGGTACCGAAGAAACTCGATTTGGAGATGTCCACCAGCAGCATCACCGTCAGCTCGCGCTCCTCCTCGAAGACTTTCACGTAGGGCTCGCCGGAGCGGGCGGTCACGTTCCAGTCGATGTTGCGCACGTCGTCGCCGTACTGGTAGTTGCGCACCTCCGAGAACGACATGCCCCGCCCCTTGAAGGCCGAGTGGTACTCGCCGGAGAAGATCTGCTTGCTCAGCCCCTTCGTTTTGATCTCGATGCGGCGGACGCGCTTCAGGAGTTCGGTGGTTTCCATTTTCGGTTGGTGCGTGGTTGGGTTGTTGGGTCTTTGCGTTGTTGCGGGAGAGGCGCTGCTTCACCGCAAGGTACGGCATGGGGGCGGCGGGGCGCGGGTGCCGGGCGGATCGGGTAGCCCGACCGCTTGCTTGGCCACCAGTTTATCCCCTACCTTGGTAGGGTGCGCGACACCCTAGTTACTACCGACCCCGGCGACCTGGCGGATGCCTTGATGTCGCTGCAGCGCTCCTTCGGGGTTACGCTGGAGGTGGAGGCGGTACGGAACGTAGCAACCTTCGGGGAACTATGCGACTACGTAAGTGCGCTGGTTCCCGGATCGGAACGCAGCGACTGTACGCTACAACAGGCCTTCTACCGGCTTCGTGCGGCCTTCAGACAAGTCGAACCCACCCGCTCGATCCCCCTGGCACCGGGCACCCTCACGTCAACCCTACTGCCGCGCGCTGGGCGGCGTGCGCTCGTGCGCCGGCTGGAAGGTGCGCTACAAATAGACCTGGGGCTCCTGGAGCCACCAGCTTATGTAATCGTCCCCCTTTTGCTGGCCGTGCTTGCTTCTCTGCCCCTCATGCACTTCGCGGGAATTGCCGGGGGGGTGTGCTTAACCGTAAGTCTGGTCGGGCTGATGGTGGCTTATCGCTTTGGGACGCAAATTACGCAACCCACCCTGGGGCACCTCGCCCGCCGAATGGCCGGTAAGTACTACCGCCGTTCGCGGCGTTACCCCCATACGGTGAACCGAACCGAGATCGAATCCTTGCTGACCGACCTGTTCGTTCAGGAACTTGGCATAGACGCCAAGGATCTGTCCAGGGAAACGCTGTGGCGGTACGCCCCGGAAAATACCGGCCAGCCGGGCCGGTGGCCCGGATCCGGGTAGGATCTTACCACCCCGGTAGGCGCGAAGCGGCGGCGGAGCGCGGGTGCCGATCTTTCGGGTACGGAGGTAGTTACCGCCACGTAAATCACTGCGAAATGAGAATTCTGACGGGCGTTATTCTCCTGGCCGTAAGTCTTCTGCCCTCCTGCGTGTCCTTTCGGGCGTACCCGACGGCGGGCGTAGACGAGAATCCCAAGGCCTCCGTTCCAACTGCCTACGTCAGCAACCGCGGGGCGTACCGGCGGGAATACCGGATCCTGAGACACTCCGGTGCCTACGCGCTGGTTGAGGATTCGCTGCGGGCCGATCGGACGATCGAATTGCTGGAGTTACGGACTCCCTATACGCTGTGCATTACCCCCCATGTCACGGTAAGTCTGCTTACCCTGGGGTTCTATCCCGTCAAATTTCCCGAACGTTACCTTTTCGAGTACCGGACTTTCGTGGGGAACGATACCACGGTTGTTTCCCGGGGGGTGGAGGTCATCAAGACGGTTTCCTGGTTCCACCGGTTGTCCCCGCGCAAGAGCAAGGCCCAGGCCATCGGCAAGTCGCTCCGGATCGGGGACGCTTACTGAACTCTCCTATTTCGATTCTCCCCACAGTTTTTCCTGTACCCATTCCGGGGCTTCTCCTTCCGGGCAGAGCGTAAGGTGGGTGGTTTCGTCGGCTTCCGTCAGGACGAAGGACCCGGGCTCGAGCACCTCGATGGTGACGTCGGTGTCGGTGCGCGAGTCGTCGTAGGTATTCACGCACGATTGGCGGCCGGTGTAGGTCTCGCCGTCGCGGGAGGTGATTTCCAGCGTGCACCCCTTCGTGGCGGATCCTTCCAGTCCCCGACCGGTCCAGACGCGGTAGCCGGCGTTGGCCGGGTCGCTGCAGTTCGAGCCGTCGGTCACGTACAGGCCGGGGTCGAGGGCCAGGCGGTTGTCTTCCGTGGTATCGGTTTCCGGGCCGGCCCCTACCTCGGAGGGATCTACGGAAACGGTTTCGCCCGCTTCGCTTTCGGAAGGGCCGCAGGCGAAGATGATCAGGGGGAAAAAGGCGGTCAGGAGGCGTAGGGAGTGCGGCATGTGCGGGGAGTGGGGCGGTGGTAGAACCCGAAATTCCCTGGGGGGTTTGGGGGAATTGATTCCCACCGCGCCTTCCGCACCTACGAATGCTGGAGGGGGCGCCATCGCGAAGGGGCGCCGCCCGGTCCGGGTACACCGCCCTCGTACAAAAATGTTAAGCCGGATATTGCGAAACCGATCGGTTGCCCATAAATTTGCAACCAATCGGTTTCAAATCAAGCCCGACCCATGCGCAGAGATATTTTTCAGGCCATTGCCGACCCGACCCGCCGGAGCATTCTGACGCTGATCGCGGTACAGGCCATGACGCCCAACGCCCTGGCCGAACACTTCGACAGCAGCCGGCAGGCCGTGAGTAAGCACCTGAAAATTCTGCACGAATGCGAACTGGTTTCCCAGGAGCAGCGGGGGCGCGAGGTGTACTACTCGCTCGAGATCGACAAAATGAAGGAGATCGATGCGTGGCTGGCCCCGTTCCGCCAAATCTGGGAGAAGCGCCTCGACCAGCTTGATGCTTTACTAATTAACCTTAAACATGAGCAACATGAGAAGTAGTGCCTTACTGGACTTCACCGTCAACAAGGAAGCCAAAACCATCCACGTCACGCGCAGCTTCGGTGCGCCCCGCGACCTGGTCTGGTCCGCGTGAACGGAAGCCGAGCTCCTCGACCAGTGGTGGGCCCCCGCCCCCTGGCGGAACCGAACGATCAGCATGGACTTTCGCCCCGGCGGCCGGTGGCGCTACGCCATGACCGGCCCCGGGGGAGAATCCCACTATTGCTTGGCCGACTACAGCAGCGTCACCTCGCCCTCGGAGTTCAAAGCCCTGGACGCCTTCTGCGACGAAGCCGGCAACATCAATCAGGACTGGCCCCGCTCCAAGTGGGAGGTACGCTTCGTGCCGCGGGAAGACGCTACCACGGTAGAGGTGACCATCCGCTACGAGGACCTGGCCGACCTCGAAAAATCCGTCGAAATGGGCTTCCAGGAAGGGTTCTCGCAGGGGCTGGCGCAGCTCGATCAGTTGCTGACCCAGCGTTAAAACTGGCCCTTATAAAACGGATCATCCTTACCGTCCTGGTCGTGCTCACGGGCCTGCTCCGCGTCAACGGCGGACCCAACAAGTTCTTCAATTACATGCCGGTTCCGGATGACTTGCCCAACGACTTCACGGCGCTGATGGAGATCGAGTGGGTGGTGCCCCTCACCGGAGCCTGGCCGGGGCGGGCTGCGCAGGAGCCGACTACTCGCGGAACCAGACCGCCCCCTACTCCTGAACGCCGGGCGCGACTTTCGGTGATCCGCCGTGCGTACCTTGTCCGGTAACAAAGCCAATCAGTTGAACATCGCCATCGTCGGCAGCGGCATCATCGGGCTTTCGACGGCCCACGAACTTCTGCACGCGGGACACCGGGTGCGCGCATTCACCAGGGACGCGCTTTCCGAGATCACTTCCAGCAAGGCCGCGGCCATCTGGTTCCCCTATCTGGCCCGCCCGGTGGCGGCCGTCAACCGCTGGTCGCGGGAGTCCTACGAACGCTACCTGACCCAGCTCGACCGGCCGGAGGCCGGCATCAGCCTGGTGGACCTTACCGTATTAGTAAAGGAGCCGGACGCCTGGTGGAAGGATGCCATTCCGCCGGGCACCCTGCACACGCTGCCTCCGGAAGAACTGCCCGGCGACACCGAATACGGCTACACTGTCAAGGCCCCGCTGATCGAAACCCAGCTATACCTCGCTGCCCTCGAAGCGGAGGTGCTGAAACTGGGCGGAAAAATTGAACGCTCGGCCGTCAGCGACCTGGTGGAACTGGCCGACGACTACGACCTGGTCGTAAACTGTGCGGGACTCGGCGCCCGCGAGCTGGTCGGCGATACCACCATGTACCCGGTCAAGGGTCAGATTCTGAAGGTCAAGAACCGGGCGGACGTACGCCACACCATCGCCGATTATTCCTTCGACGCGGCGGGCGAGCAGGCGGCCTACCTCATTCCGCGCCGCGATTTCCTCATCATGGGGGGCACCTCCATCAAGGGGGACTGGAACACCACCCCCGATCCGGAACTTACCACCGGGATCCTGGAACGTTGCCGCCGCATCACGAACGCTAACCTGGACGACGTGGTGGTCGACGAAGTGGTAGTAGGCCTGCGCCCCGGTCGGCCCGAAATCCGCGTGGAACGGGAGGGTAAGGTCATCCACAACTACGGCCACGGTGGAGCGGGCTATACCGTATGCTGGGGGTGCGCAAAGCGGGTAGCGGAGCTGGTCGGTTGAACCTGCAACGCGTACTCATTTCCGACTTCGGGTACGGCAGCAACGCCCGATGGCTCCTTGCCGCGGGATTATCGGTAACCGGCATCGAAATCTCGGAAACGGACAGCGCGTTCGGCCCCTGCGGCCTAGTGGACGCGAGGTGATCGATAAACCCAGCAACGACCGCCACCACGGTAGTTCTGTGCATTACTTCTCAGAAGGAATAGCCGCCGGACCCGCCGGGTGGCCGAAGAGATAGGCGATGATCATCTCCGGTACCACCCGTCGCTGTTCGGCCAGCATCTCCTGAAACTCCGTACCACGCACGGAAGCGGTCTGCTGGATAGTGTTCCGAGTGAGGAAGGGGTAGATCGTCATGCCGACCAGCGCGTTGATGAAGACGGGGGCGGATATCGGTCGGATTTTCTGCTTTGCGCTCAGGGCCCGGAGGTCGGCGGCAACCACCTCGTAGCCTTCCCGAAAGTCGACTATCCTGCGGAAGGCGGCGGGATTGCGCTCGCTCTCCGCCAGGCAGAACATCGCCAGGTCGGGCTGCTCGGAGAAGAGGTCCATACTGCGATTAACGAAGGCCCGGATCTTTTCCTCCAGGGGCAGGTCGTGGGTGAATACCTCGCGGTACATGCCGGTGAAGTCCCGCATGGCCTCCCGCGCTACCAACTCGAAAAGCTGCTCCTTTTTACGGTGGTAATAGTGAAGGGTGGCGACATTGATACCGGCGACCTCCGCGATGTCTCGCGTGCGGGTACCGTCGTACCCCTTCTGCATGAATACGCGCAGCGCGGCCAGACGGATTTTTTCTTCCGTGGAGACGGACAGGTTGGAAATGCTGGGCAAGGAATGGTCGTCGGGCATCGCAGTAGCAAACGTAGGTGGGGCACGGGAGTTGACCGAAAACGGACAAGACGCAAATACTTTAAATCAAATGATTGAACAATATGATTAGTGCCTGGCTTGTACGTGCGACCCCCTGAAGCCGGGTCTTTCGTTAATAATCCCCAAAGTATTGATCAGATGATCCTTGTAACCGGAGCCACCGGAGATATCGGTGGTAAACTCTGTGGCCTACTGTATGACCACCAGGTGCCATTCCGTGCGATGTGCCGCAAGCAAGCGCAGATCGATCAATTTATACGTAAGGGCATCGAAGCGGTACTGGGCGACTTCGAACGGCCCGAAACACTGACCGGCTGTATGCAGGGGTGCGACCGCTTATTCCTGATCACGCCTCCCGATCCGCGGCAGGTGAGGTGGGAAAAAGACGCCATAGATGCCGCCGTACGCACGGGCATTCACCGCATCGTTAAGGTGTCGGCGTCCGACGCGAACCTGGGATCCGTGGTACCCTGGGCAAAATCGCACGCCACAATCGACCACTACCTGCGGGGAGCGGACATAGCGTGGACCATCCTGAAGCCGACGGCCTTCATGCAAAACTTCCTGTCGCTGGCGAAATCCGTCTCCAAGGGGTTCTTACCGCAAGTAGCGGGCAAGGGAAAGGTTGGCTACATCGACACCACTGACGTGGCCCGCGTCGCTCACCGCGTACTGGTGGAGGACGACCACGCCGGGGCGACCTACTTCCTCACCGGTCCGGAAGTGCTGACGATGGGGGAAATTGCCGGACAGCTATCCGATGCACTAGGTAGAAAAGTACGGTACCTCAACCTACCGTCTTCGGTGTTTAGGATCATACTTCGCCTATCCGGTCTTTCGAAGTGGTTTGCCCAAGGCCTGGTGGTGCAGTTTGCCGATGTAGTCGCCGGGGGGCACGCCATGGACCTAAACGGGGAAGTGCGGCGCCTCACGAAGCACAAACCACTGAGCTTCGCGGACTTTGCGCGCGAGCACCGGGAGGCACTCAACGGGAATGGCTAGGCACCGCATAGTCTACTCTCCCCCTACCGCGAAACGCTTTTTTCCAGCCGGTAGGTGCTCGTACCACGGTGGGTCTTCCCGAACTGGTCCGTAGCACGAACCTCGATGGTGTGCTCGCCGGGTTCGAGCCTCACCGGAATACCACCACGCCAGAGGTGGGTACTCGGGATGGGGTTGGACCCGCGGCGCCCGGCGGGGAGCTCGGGGGTGGTATCCCATTCGTAGACCGAGGCCTCGTAGGTGGGGTCCTGCTCTTCCACGTGTTCCATGGCCTTCCAGTCGCCGTCGTCCACGCGGTAGAGGACCTCGTCGCCCGCGCGGCCCATGAAGAAGTTGACGTAGATCCCCGCCTGGGTGTTGCGGCCGTGGGCCACGACCTCGGGATTGAAGATTTCTATTTGGTAGTCTGCGGGCTTGCCGGCTACGCGGTACTCCGTCGTATAGCGGTTGCCGTCGAAGTGGAGGAAGGCGTACCCCTTGGGCGTACCGTCGCGCATGGTGGACACCGGCACGCCGTCCTCGTTCAGCCGCCCGGAATACCAGTCGCCGGAAGTGGTGCCCACGTTGTACTCGTGGTGGGGAGTGTCGCGCTCGAAGCCTTCTTCCGGGGAGAAGTAATCCTGCCGCTGAATGTGGGTGTGGGCCGAAAGGGAGAGCGTGTGGGGAAAGTCCTTCAGGATATCGAACAGGCGCTGGCGGTCCGCATCGCGGTAGGTTTCCCCGCCGTATTCGTTGAGGGGAACGTGGAAAGCTAGTACGATCAGGTGATCTTCGGGTACGAACCGGAGGTCGTTCTCTACGAAGTTTAGCTGGTCCTCCCGGAATCCCCCCCAGTAGCCGCTGGAGTCGCGGGGGTCGGGATAGAGGATATCGTCCAGCACGATAAAGTGGACCTTGCCGTAGGTGAAGGCGTAGTTGGCCGGCCCGAAGTGTGCCTCAAAGGTTTCGTCGGATAGCTCGTCGCGGGGCGCATCAAAGTTCATATCGTGGTTGCCCATGACGTTGTACCAGGGAATACCCACCCGTTTGACGGCATCGATATAAGGTTGAAACAGGTCGAGATCGTTGCCGACCAAGTCGCCGAGGCTGAGCCCGAAGGGGATGTTTTCGATCCCCTCCACCTCAGCGACTACGCCGCGGGCGAAGAATTCGATCTCTTCGAGGGTGTACGGCTGGGGATCGCCGAAGATGAGGGCGGTGAATTGCTCGGACTCGTCGGCCGGCAACAGGCCGAAGTCGACGGAAGCCGGCAGGTCACCGGTTGCCGGTACCCCGGGGTAGTCGGACCGGGGGGAACCCTTCGGCTTGTGCCGGTAGAAATACCGGGGCCGGTTGCTCTCGTCGACGGGAACCGCGTAGCCCGCGGGCTTGACGACGGCAATGATGTTGTCGTCGCCGACCGGCAGGGAATAGTTGCCGGAAGCGTCGGTCTGCACGACCCGTTCGCCGTTGGTAACGCTGACGGCGGCGATCCCCTTTTCGTTGCGGTCCCGCCGGCCGTTACCGTTGGCGTCGGCGTACACGGTACCGGTAGCGGTTTCCTGCGCGGTGAGGCCCAGGGAAGATAGCAGAAGGAAGTATGCGATAAATTTCATGGCAGCTTTTAGGGGGTTAATCGGTGGTATCCCACCAGACCCGGGTGTTAATATCGTCGGGGCCTCCAAGCAGGTCAAGCCCGGTCCGGTAGTTGCTCTCGTTGTTGATGCGGACATCCTGGGGGTAGAAGAACCGCGCGGGCATGCGACGGTCGTTCAGCATCGCCTCGGTGGTTGGCAGTTCGGGCAGTCCGGTCCGGCGGTACTCCAGCCACTGCTGATAATCAACAAAATACAAAGCGTAGTACTTCTGAAGCATGATGCGCGCGAGGGTACCGTCGTAGGCAGCTGCCGCCGTACCGAAGTAATCGTCGGGAACCGTGGCCCCGAGTTGCTCGATCGCGGCCGTCACCCCCGCTTCGTAGTGCTCTTTGGCACCGTCGGTATACCCGCGCTGGGCCAGTTCGGCCCTGATAAATTCCACCTCCGCGTAGGTCAGGAAGAAGATCTCCATGGGATTTTCCACCTGCTCGATGTTGAGGGTGGAGGCATTGTAGGTAAACTGGGATTCCGGGCCGGCATACGCGCTGGGAATACCGCGGTAGCCGATGCTCTGGTTGGCGGAATCCCGCGCCAGGGTGGCGATGACCGGCCGGCGCGGGTCGTCGACCGCGTTGAGGTAATCCAGGAAGAAGGTGGTCATTTTGGTGCTCAGCCGGAAATCCTGGGGGCGGCCCCACGGAGAAACGTTCGGCGTGACGCCGGTCACCTCCAGGACGGCAGACTCCCCGGTGGAGGTGAAGACGGGATACCGCTCGGGAGCATTGAGCAATTCCGCTACCCGCCCGAAGGAGCCGAAGGTCTCCCGGCCGGATATCCGCAGCAGCAGGCGCAGGTGCAGTGAATTCGTGAATTTCCGCCAGCGGCTTACGTCGTTCTGAAACAGGATGTCGGGCGCGTAGACCATGTCCCGGTCTTCCTCGTAGAGCGTATTGGCCCGTTCCAGGTCGCCCAGGATCGTGGCGTACACCTCCTCCTGGGAGTTGAAGGCGGGGTACAGCTTACCCTCCTCCCCACGGGAGGCCTCCTCTAGCGGTACCGGGCCGAACAGGTCGGTCAGGTTGGCGTACACCATGGCGTTCAGGGTGAGCGCGATGGCTTCGTAGTTGGGGTCTTCCGCCTCTACGGCGGCCGCGCGCATCTCCTTGATATTGTTGGCGATGCGGTAATACCAGTACCAGGAGGAATTGCCGATGTTCTGGCTGACGTCGTAGCGGTGTAGCCCACCGGATACACTGGGGAAGGGTACGGTGACCTGCATGAGGTCGAAGGTGATGGCGTGGCTCCGGCCGGCGTTGTGGGTGGCCAGGTCGTAGAGGATGGGGTTGACGAGCGTACCGGGACTAATGGTGGCGATCCGGTTGGGGTCCTCGTTCACCTCCGCGAAGTCCCCGGTGCAGCCGCCGAGTAGGAGGAGGATAAGCAGGGCTAGCCAGGAGAATGCTGGATATTTCATACGGAAGGGGAGCTTAGAGGGTGAGCTTGAGGTTGAAGCCGTAAGTGGCCGGAGAGGGCATCTGGCCGATCTCGGCACCCGGCAGGAAGGTGTCGCCATTCAGGGTCGCCGTCTCGGGATCGTAGATCGGGAAGTCGGAAAGTACCGCCAGGTTGCGGCCGAAGAGGCCGAGTTGCAAGCCCTCTATATGTATGTTCTTCAGCCAGTTGCCGGTAAAGGTGTACTGGAGGCTCACTTCCCGTAGCTTCAGGTAGGAGGCATCGAAGGAGTTGGATTCCACGTTCGCGCGCCGGTAGTAGCGGGTGTACCAGTCCGGGGTCAGGGCTTCGGTAGTGTTGGGAGAATAGGTGCCGTCCTTGTTGACCACCACGCCGTCGCCTACGATGTAACCCGTTTCCCGCCCCGCAAAGGTGGAGCGCAGCTTACCCTGCTCCACGAGCTTGTGGTGGGTCTGGGAATAGATGATGCCGCCGTACTGCCCGTCGAGGGTAACGTTGAGGGTGGCCTTGCCCAGGCTAAAGCTGTTGAACAGGCCGGCCTTCCAGTCGGGAGCGGCGTCGCCGATGTAGGAGATATCGCTGGGGTAAGCCGGCAGCCCGGCGGCGTCGTACACGATCTGCCCGTCGGGTGAGCGCACGAACGCCGCACCGTAAATCGCGGTGGTGGTGCCCCCTTCTTTGGCGATGATCGTAGCCTGCCCGGCGGAGCCGATTTCCTGCTGGCCCTGGATGCCGTCGGCCAGCGCGAGTACCTCGTTCCAGTTGCGCGAGAAGGTGAGCGTACTGGTCCAGTTGAGCGTTTCGGTTTGTACCGGCTTGCCGGTAAGGGTCAGCTCCACGCCGCGGTTGCGCACCTCCCCGCTGTTAAGCACCGCCGAACTGTAGCCGGTGGTGATGTCAAGGGGGATGGAGATGATCTGGTTCTTCGTGGTGGTCTGGTACACCGTGAGGTCCACGTTCAACCGGCTCTTCAGGAAGCGCGCCTCCACGCCGGTTTCGTAGCTGGTGGTGATCTCCGGTTTGAAGTTGGGATTGTACAGGTTGGTCGACAGGGAGGCGGAACTGGGGAAGGCGCTCTGGCTGTAATACTTACTGGTGCGGTAGGGGTCGGTGTCGTTGCCGACCTGCGCGAAGGAGAAGCGGTACTTCAGGAAGCGCAACGCCCCGGGCAGTTCGAAAAGCTCCGAGAGGATGACGCTTACGTTGGCCGAGGGGTAGAAGAAGGAATTGTTCTGCACCGGCAGGGTACTCGACCAGTCGTTGCGGCCGGTCAGGTCCAGAAAGACCTTCTCGTCGTACGACAGGGACAACAGCCCGTAGAGACTGTTGACCTTCCGGTTGCGGTCGTACGTCTGGACGATGGGGTTGTTCACGCCGTTGGCCAGTTTGTACGTGCCGGGCACCACCAGGGCGTCCACGTAGGCATCCGTGCGGCGGTAGCGGTAGTCCAGGGCGTTGCCCCCCAGGGAAGCGGAATAGCTGAACCGGTCGGTAAACTGGTCCGAATAGCTTAGTAGAAAGTCGGAATTCACTTCCTGCTTGAAGACGTTTTGCTTTTCGTAAAAGCCCCGCTCGTAGCGGTTGATGCTGTACGGGCGCTTTTGTTCCCGGTCCTGGTAGTACGTATTCAGCGAGGTACGCAACATCAACTCCAGCCGCGGGGCCAGATCGATCCGGGTAAAGATGTTGCCGACGAGCTGGTTGCTGGCCAGGGAGTTGGTCGCCTCGTAGGCGATGAGAAAGGGGTTATCAATGTAGGAGCTGTAGGGCTGGATTTGCTGGATCTGCCGCTGCCCGTCCTGCCAGATCGGCCGGTACCAGTCGAGGTCCACGTTCGGGTTCTGAAAGATCATGAAGTAGGCGATCGATCCGTTGTTGTAGCCGGTGCTGGGGAGGTTGTCGCTGCTGCGGTTGTTGTAGTTGATGACCGAGCCGACCTTGATCCGGTCGGACACCTGGTAGTCGGCATTGATGGAGGCGGTGAGCCGCTCGAAGCCCGTATTGGGCATGATCCACTCGTTCTTGGAGTGACCGGCCGAGAGGCGCATGGAGCCCTGTTCGTTGCCGCCCTGGAGGGAGACATTGTTGTTGTAGGTCACGCCCGTTCGCCAGAAATCCTTGCGGTTATCGGGATAGGCGCGCCAGGGCCGCCGCTCCGCCGACTGCCCCTCGGTCGCCGGATCGTACTGGTAGAACGACTGGCCGGCGAAGGCCGGCCCCCAGGCACTGCTGGTACTGCCGGTGTTGTTGCCGTCCTCGGAGGAGCCGTAGGAATAGTAGGGGTCGCCGTTCGCGTCGAAGCTCCTGCCGGTACCCTGTCCGTATTCATACTGCCAGTCGGGCCACCGCTGGATGTGGTCGAGGGCAATGCTGGAGTTATAGGTAACGCCGAGACCGGGAGTTTTCCGGCCCGACTTTGTCGTGATGACCAGTGCCCCGTTGGCCGCCCGGCTGCCGTAGAGCGCGGTGGCTCCGGGACCTTTGAGTACCGTCACGCTCTCGATGTCTTCCAGGTTAAGGTCCGAGATGGCGTTGCCGTAGTCGATCGGCGAGTCGCTGCCGCCGTAGGCGCTCGAGGAGCCGGAGGCGGTCAACTCCTGGGAGACGGGCACGCCGTCGACGACGATCAGGGCGTAGTTCCCGTTGGGGTCCAGGGAATTGTTTCCCCGTAGGGTAATCTGCTGGGAGCCCATCGGCCCGGAACCGGCCTGGGTGATGTTGAGCCCGGCTACCTTTCCCTTCAGGCCCGACGTCCAGTTGTTGGGTACGGTCTGGGCCAGGTTGTCGGCCTGTACGGTCGCCTGGGAAAAACCCAGTTTCTTCTCCTCCCGTTTGATGCCGAGGGCGGTGACCACCACCTCGTTGAAGGAGTTGACGTTGTCGGACAGCGTGATGTCCTGCGCGGCACCGGGAGTCGCCGTGACCGTTTTGCTGCCGAAGCCGACATAGGAAACCTCCAGTTCGGCGGGGGTCGTGGTTACGGGTAGTACGAAGCGGCCGTCGTAGTCCGTCACCGTCCCGTTGGTGGTCCCCCGCTCGCGTACGGTAGCGCCCGGCAGCGGCAGCCCCCCCGTATCGTGTACCGTGCCCCGGACGGTGTCGCGCACGACCGGTGCGCCGACCGGCGGCGCCGCCACCGACGCCTGCCCCGACAGGGAGGGCAGCAGTATGCCGTGCACACAGCACATACACAATAGGAGGCGGAGACTCAGGTGGTAAAACGTTCCCATACTGGCTTGGTCTAGAGGGTAGCTGATAAGTCTGATAGAGCGCTGAAACAGAAGGCGGTAGGTAATAGCCGTAAAGGACGCCAGCCCGTGCAAAGCACAGGTAAACTCACATTAAACCTCCGTTAATTGACTTCGCCGGGGTGCCAAATCCGCTGGTTTTCCCCGACAGACCCCGCACCCGCACCCCCTGCGCCCAAAAAATTGGCTAGGAGCCCTTGTCAGTTTCCGAGACTTACTTACTTTTGCTTTTAATTGGACTTAGTCTAAATAAAGTAAAAGACATGAGAGCACCATTATTCCTTGCCCTGCTGGCACTGACCACTACCCTCTCCGCCCAGCACGGCGCCCTTAGCGGATCGGTCGTGAACGAAGCCGACCGACCCCTGCAGTTCGTGGGCGTAAGTCTGGAGGGCACCACCCGTGGAGTCGAATCCGGTCGCGACGGCAACTTCCGGCTGGAAAGGATCCCCGCCGGCGACTATGTGGTGCTCCTTTCGGGTATCGGCCTGGCGAACGAGCGCGTGAACGTGCGCATCAGCGACGGACAGACCACGGACGTGGGCCGCATCCGCCTGACCGTACAGGACGAGCAGCTGGCCGAGGTGGTGGTACGCAGCGGCCGCGATAATTACGCGCAATCGGCGACCTCACCGTCACTGCGCCTACAGACGCCCATCGCCAAGCTGCCGCAGAACATCCAGGTGGTAAGCGAAGAGCTGGTGCGCGACCAGCAGATCACCAACATCATGCAGGGACTGTCGCGCAACGTCAGCGGGGTCACGATGCTGGAGCACTGGGGCAACTTCGCGCGCCTCAACATGCGGGGCTTCCGCATCCCGGCCTTCCGCAACGGCTTTAACGTGAGCGACAGCTGGGGCCCCTTGTCGGAAGACATGAGCCTGGTCGAGCGGATCGAATTCGTGAAGGGGCCGGCCGGCTTTATGCTCTCGGCCGGCGAGCCCGGCGGCCTCTACAACGTGGTGACCAAGCAGCCCACCGACCGGCCCGTCGGCGAAGTGACCCTGATGGGCGGCAGCTTCGACTACTACCGCGGTGCCCTCGACCTCGGCGGGCGGCTGACCAAGAACGGCAAGCTGCTCTACCGCCTCAACGGCATGTACCAGACCTCCGACACCCACCGCGGCGATGAGGACGCGCAGCGACTGACCATCGCCCCGGCCCTGACCTACCGCTTCTCCGACCGGACCACCCTGACCGGCGAGGTCATCTACCAGCAGGCCGAGAGCTTCCTCGGCTCGGCCTACATCTTCGCACCGGTGAGCGCGGGCTACGGTAGCCTCGACCGCGACTTCCGCTTCGTGGACCCCGACTACCCCGCCACCGACATCACCGAATCCACGGTCCGCCTCAACTTCAACCACCGCTTTTCCCCGGACTGGCAGGCCACCGTACAGGTCGCCCGCCTCGACTACGAGCAGGAGGGCTACTCGGCCTGGATCGCGAGCCTGGAGGACAACGGCGACGTGTACCGTACCGTGAGCCTGTGGGATGCCCTCTCGCTCGGCAACTACGCCCAGGCCTTCGTGAACGGTGAAGCCCGTACCGGCCAGGTGAGCCACACCCTGCTGGCCGGACTCGACTATACGGACAAGGAGTACTATGCGGACTTCTACAGCTCGCAGACCGAGGAAACCCCCTTTAACATCTACGCGCCCGGCGACGGCCGCTTCGGGGCGCTCACCTTCGACCGCTCGCAGGACCTGCGCGACCGCTACCCCGACCCCTACAACGGCTTTCGGTCTACGGCCCTCTACGTGCAGGACGAACTCGGCTTCTTCGGGGACCGCCTGCGGGTGACGCTCGCCGGCCGCTTCACCCACCTGGAAACCGTGGGTAAGGATGCGGCGGACGACACCTTCACCCCGCGCGTCGGCGTCAGCTACGACGTACTGCCCGACCTGGCGGTGTACGCCCTCTACGACGAGTCGTTCCTGCCCAGCAACGGCGTCAGCGCCGACGACGAACCCTTCGATCCGGTCCGCGCCCGCGACGTCGAGGGCGGCGTGAAGAAGTCCTTCTTCGACGGCAAACTGCGGGCCGCCCTCGGGGCCTACCGCATCACGAAGAACAACGTGCTCGTCACCGACCCCGAGAATACCATGTTTTCCATCCAGCTGGGCGAGATCCGCTCAAAAGGCTTCGAATTCGACCTGCAGGGCGAGCTCTACCCCGGCCTCAACCTCGTCCTGAACTACGCCAACACCAACGTGGAGATCACCGAGGACAGCGACCCCAGCCTGATCGGCACCCGCGTGGCCGGTCACGCCGAGCACGTCACCAACGGCTGGCTCACCTACGCCTTCGGCCGCACCTCCGCCCTGGCCGGCTTCGGGGCCTCGCTGGGCTACCAGTACCAGATCAACCGCTCGACCTGGACCTGGGGCGCCGACAACCAGACCGACCTGCCCGACTACTTCCGCATGGACGGTGGCCTGTTCTGGAAGAACGACAAGTTCCGCGTGCAGCTCAACGTCAACAACCTGCTGAACGAATACCTCTACTCCGGCGCCAACTACGGCAGCTACCTCTACTGGCAGTCCGAGCCCGGCATCAACGGCCGCCTGGCCGTCACCTACCGCTTCCGCTAACCAGCAACCAGCAACCAGCAACCAGCAACCAGTGAAAAGGAACACCACCCGCTACCGCCTGCTACTGGCCGTCCACAAGTACCTGGGACTGGCGACCGGCATCATCGTACTGCTCGTGAGCCTCACGGGGGCTGCCTGGGTGTTCCGGGACGAGATCGAGCCCCTCTTCGAGCCGGCCTACGCCTTCGACGTGGCGGCCGCCGACGTGCTGCCGGCCTCGCGGGCGCGGGAACTTGGACGGGCCATCTACCCCGACCGGGCCGTACACGGCACCCTCTACGCCGACCCGGGGCAGCCCGTGGAGGTGATATTCTACCAGCTCGAGCCGGAGTTTTACCGCAGTGCCCTGCTGCACCCCACCACCGGTGAGCTACTGCACATCAAAGATCACCGGGCCGGCTTCTTTCCGTGGCTGCTGCGCGGGCACATGTACCTGTGGCTGCCGCCGGACATCGGCGGCCCGCTCGTCCGCTACGGGGTGCTGGTGTTCCTACTCATTCTGTTGTCCGGATTGCTGATCTGGCTGCCGGGCCGGGTGAAGCACCTACGGCGCAACCTCTCCTTCCGCTGGAAACCCACCACCGGCTGGCGGCGCAAGAATTTCGACCTGCACGGTATCGGCGGCACGTACGTAGCGGTATTCGGCCTGCTCTTCGCCGTGACGGGTTCGGCGATCGGCCTGCCGTGGTTCTACCAGGGGATGTACCGGGCCCTGGGCGGCGACGGCGATCCGAGCTTCGTGATCCCCGGGAACGTCAGCGCGGCCCCCGCTACCACGGCAATGGCTACCGAGCCCTTTGATTTGCTGGTACCCCGGTTGCGCGTGGAGAACCCCACGGCGAGGAATTTCGAGATCCACTACCCCCACGACGGGGAAGCGAGCGTCTACGTGGAGATCTCCCGCGACGAAGGCACGTACTGGCGCAACGACTACCGCTTCTTCGACCGCTACACCCTGGAGGAAATCCCCTCCCCGAGCGTCTACGCGAAGTACGGCGACGCCGACTTCGCCCGGCTGGTCATGCGCATGAACTACGACGTACACGTGGGCGCGATCGGCGGCATTCCCGGCAAGGTGATCGCGCTGCTGGCGAGCCTGGTGGTGGCCTCCCTGCCGGTCACCGGCTTTCTTCTATGGCTCGGCCGGCGAAAGAAGGGGCGGCGCTCCCCGGTACAGGCGCGGGCGCGGACGCGGGTGCCGGAGCACGTGGGCTGAATAAGAGGGCCAGGTTCGGCGGGCGTAAAGTACCTTTCCGCGCAAGCTACCGTTCTCCCGAAGTATGAAATCACTCCCGGTTCTAGCGAAGCTCAGAAAGGTGACGCGCATCATAAACCTGGAAAACAAGCGGACCGAAAAGCTATTCGGCGTCAGCCTGCCGCAGGTACTCTGCCTGCACTGGCTGCACTTGCAACCCGACTACACGACTAACGCAACGGCCATCAAGGACTACCTGCAGCTGAACGCCAGCACCGTGACCGGCATCATTCAGCGACTCGAGAAGCGCGAACTGATCGTCCGTTGCCCCGATACCCGTGACCTCCGGGGCATTCAGATCTCCCTGACCTCGCAGGGACTGGATTTACTCAATGAATTTGCGGAAAGCTCCCACTCCCTGATCGGCCGGTTGTCCGCCAGCCAGATCGAGCAACTGGAAGCGACTATCGGCCTGTTGGTCGACGGCCTGGACCTCGATCCCACCGGAGAAAATACCCCGCCACCACCCTTTTAAGATACCTGGCCAGGGAATACGTCTGAAAGAGTAACCCTTTTAGTTTCTATAGAAACTAATAAGTTTATTTTTAATAGTTTTGCGGGCCGTTAGCTAAACAATACACTTCCGATGGTTCAACACCTACCCTTCCGGGCCGGCAGATTCCCCATTTTGCTGGTCGCTCTTTGCTTTTCGCCCAGTCCCGCACCCTTACCGGTAAGGTCATCGATGCCGATAACGGCGAGGGCATAATTGCCGCTACTGTGCTGGTGAAGGGTACCTCCCAGGGGACCGTGACCGACTTTGATGGCACCTTCTCGCTCTCTGTGCCCGCCGGCCGGGATACCCTGGTGGTTTCTTACGTAGGCTACCAGAGCCGGACGGTTTCCGTGGCCGGAAAATCAAAGATCACCAGCCGCCTCGGCGGCTCCGTGGACCTCTCCGAAGTGGTGGTGACCGCCCTCGGCGTGGAGCGGGAGGAGAAGGCCCTCGGCTACTCCGTGCAGAAGCTGGACGCCGAGCAGATCTCCACTGTAAAACCCACCAACGTAACCAACCCCCTGGCCGGTAAGGTGGCGGGCGTGTACGTGACCGGTGGATCGACGGGCCCCACGGCCTCGGCCAACATCAACATCCGCGGCGCGGCCTCCCTGCTGGGCAACAACCAGCCGCTCTTCGTGGTGATCGGCCTGCCGATCACCAACGACCTGTACACCTTCGACGACGGCCTAAACGGCTCCACCACCATCGACTTCGGCAACGCCGCCCAGATCGTCAACCCCGACGACGTGGCGTCGGTCAACGTACTCAAGGGACCGGCCGCCTCCGCCCTCTACGGCGCCCGCGCGGCCAACGGCGTCATCCTGATCGAGACCAAGACCGGCCAGAACATCGAAGGCTGGGGCGTCGACATCGGTACCACCACCACCGTGGGCGGAATCCTGAAGATGCCGGACTTTCAGAACGAGTACGGCTTCGGCGGCGGCGGTAAGTACAGCTACGTCAACGGAACCAACTACATCGGCCCCAACGAATCCTACGAGGCCTACGGCGAAAACTGGGGGCCCCGCATGAACGGGCAGCTGATCCGCCAGTTCAACTCCAACGGGGAGGCCGTGCCCTTCACGCCCGCCGAGGATAACGTCCGCGACTTCTACCAGACGGCCGTTACCTCCATCAACAACGTCGCCATCAACAACGCGACGGACGACGGCGACATCCGCCTGTCCTACACCCGCCTCGACAACCGCGGCATCGTACCCAACACCGGCGTGGAACGCAACACCTTCCAGACGAGCATCGGCCGCCGCCTCTTCGACGACCGCCTGAAGATCCGGCTGAACGCCATGTTCGTGGACGCCGGCTCCGACAACGTGCCCAACGCGGGCTATGATGAGTCCAGCTCCGTACAGTACGGCTGGCTGTGGTACCCCCGGCAGGTGGAGATCGGCGCCCTGCGCGATTACTGGCAACCCGGACAGGAGGGCGTACAACAGCGCTACGTCGAGAACCTGTGGGTCAACAACCCCTGGTTCATCGCCAACGAAAACACCAACTCCTTCCAGAGCAACCGCCTGATCGGTAACCTGAAACTTGAGTACGAGATCGCCCCCCGCCTCGACCTGCGCCTGCGCTACGGCACCGACGTGCTCGACGAGGGCCGGCAATACCGCCGCGCCCCCTCCACCCGGGGCATCCTGCTGGGTAGCTACCGCGAGGACGAGATCTCCTTCTACGAGACCAATGCGGAATCCCTGCTTTCCTACGGCTCCGACCTGGAGTACGTTGCCGAGGAAGGCGAACTGTACGGCCTCGGCTTCGTCCGTGACCCGGAAACCAACCAGATCATCCATCAGGACGGCCTGCCCCTCATCGGCGACGAGGAGGTCAGCGCCGGTTCCTACCAGCCCGACCTGCGGCTGGGCGTGATGAACTCCTTCCCCTTCGGCCCGGTGAAGTTCAGCTTCCTCGTCGACGGGCAGATCGGTGGCCGGATCTACTCCCGATCCCACGCCCTCTACGCTACGGGCGGTACCATCACCGACGACGACGACCCCAACCTGCCCCTTTCCACCCTCGACGGCCGGCAGTCTTTCCTGGTGGACTACAACAACGAGGGCGAGCCCGTTTACACCGTCGACGAGCCGGGCACGGGTGTGGTGGGCCCGGGCCTCAAGTGGACCGACGAGAACGGCAACGGCGAGATCGACCACGCTACCGAGCTGAGCCCCAACGACGTGGCCGTACAGCCCGGAGGTGTCGGCTAAGTGGGTTACTTCTACACCTACTACGGCAACGGTTTCAACTGCGACAACATCGAGGCGGCCACCTACGACGCCACTTGGTTCAAGCTCCGGGAAGTGACCCTCGGCTACGACCTGCCCGCCACCTTCACCGAACGGATGGGCCTGCACCGCGCCCGGCTGAGCCTGGTGGGCCGCAACCTGCTGCTCTTCACGGACGTGCCGACCATCGATCCGGAGACCTATAGCATCCGCAATGACTGTTCGTGCCGGGCTTCGAGAGTACCCAGATCTTCTCCACCCGCGAGATCGGTTTCTCCCTGAACCTCGGCTTCTAGTCACGGGCCCCTGTAACCAACCAATCAAGAAATCGCACGGCCGCTGCGCCGGCGCACAGCAAAACCAGTATGTCTTTCACCCAATTCGTTTTTCTTTCCCTCGGGCTGCTGCTCTTCGCGGGCTGCGACAGCTTCGAGGAATTCAATACCAACCCCAACGAGCCGACCGCGGTCTCGCCGGAGGTCCTCCTGCCCGGTGCCATCCGCCAGAGCGTGAATACGTCCGTAGACGCTTCCTTCCTGGTCGGCAACAACGCCGCCCAGCTGACCGCCAAGACCCTCCGCCTATAGGTCGACGCCTACAACTGGAACGCCTTTCCGACCGACTGGGAGGGCTGGTTCGGTAGCCTTACCGACGTCATCGCCGTGGAGCGGCTGGCGATCGAGCGCGAAAATGCCGCCCTGGAGGGGGCCGCGATCACCCTGCGCGCGTGGATCTACGCCAACCTGACCAACGCCTACGGCGATATTCCCTACGCCGAGGCCATTTCCGGCACCGAGGACGTCTTTACCCCCCGCTACGACGACCAGGCCGACATCTATGCGGACCTGCTGTCCGAGCTGGCCCGCGCCTCCTCCCTGCTGGCCGAGGCCGCGGCGAAGGGCTGGACCGACGGCGACGTGGAGGAGCTCTACCGAGAGGGTATCCTGGCGAGCATGGACTACTGGCAGGTCGACTTCGGCCCCTTCGGCTACGATGGCTTTGCTGACTACTACGACAATTCCGGCGTAGCCTACGAAAGCATGACCGACATCTGGGAGCAGAAGTGGCTGGCCCTCTTCTTCACCGGCCTGGAGCCCTACTTCGAGCTGCGCCGCTGGTACGTGGCGTCCGGCAAGTCGTTCGACGGCGTACCGTTCGTCAGTGCCACCTGCGAGAACCTCAACGACGACCGGCTGCCATTGCGCTTCCTCTATCCCGGCCAGGAGCAGAGCCTCAACGCCGCCAATTACGAACAGACCGTGAATGACCTCGGCGGAAATACCCAGAACGCCGAGATGTGGCTGGTAGAGTAAGTCAGTCGCCCTCCGCTTATGGGCGGCTAGTTTAATATATACCTTGCAACATGGGAAATCTATTCAAGAGCAAGCACTTTGACATTCACGGTCCGGTTTTCTATCCGGCCGCCGCGATCATCCTGCTGCTCATCGCGGTTTCCTTCTTCTTCAGCGAGGACATAGTTACCGTCTTCGGTGCCTACCAGCGGGCGACGTCCGACAACGCCGGCTGGTTCTTCGTACTGGCGATCAACGTCTACGTGGTAGCCGCGCTGTACTTCGCACTGAGTAAGTACGGTAAGCTAAGGCTGGGGGGAGAGAAAGCGCGCCCGGAGTTTTCCACCTTCTCCTGGTTTTCCATGCTCTTCTCGGCGGGCATCGGTATCGGGCTGCTCTTTTACGGCGTGGCCGAGCCCATCAGCCACTTCGACCGGCCGCCTCTGGAACCCGGCGACGGCGACGCCCTGAACCGTGTGCGGCAGGCCATGCTATACACCTTCCTGCACTGGGGGTTGCACAGTTGGGGGCCCTACGTCATTATCGGCCTGGCACTGGCCTTCTTTACCTACAACCGCGGGTTGCCGCTTACGATCCGCTCCCTGTTCTATCCCCTGCTGGGTGATAAGATATATGGCTGGCGCGGCGACGCGATCGATACGCTGGCCGTGGTGTCCACCCTCTTCGGATTGGCCACTACCCTGGGCATCGGCGTGCAGCAGGTGGCCGCGGGGCTAAACTACCTCTTTGGGATCCCCAACACCACGAGTACCTTTTTGGCCCTGATTCTGCTCATCACCCTGGCCGCAACCGCCTCGGTGGTACTGGGGCTTGACAAGGGCGTCCGCCTGCTGAGCGTACTTAATATGCGGCTGTCCATCATCTTTTTGGTAGCGATCCTGCTGCTCGGGCCGACGGTCTACCTGCTCGACGGCTTCGTGCAGAATACCGGGCAGTACCTGGACGGCATCATTCGCGTGGGTACCTGGGCCGAAACCTACACCGGTGGCAACTGGCAGAACGACTGGACCATCTTCTACTGGGCCTGGTGGATCAGCTGGTCACCCTTTGTGGGCATCTTTATCGCCCGCGTATCCAAGGGGCGCACCATCCGCGAGTTCGTGCTCGGCGTCATGCTGGTGCCTCCTCTGCTGATTTTCCTATGGATGTCCGTCTTCGGCGGTACGGCCATCTTCCTGCAGCTGCAGGGTACGGCCGACATCGTAGCCGCGGTACAGGACGATATCTCGACTTCGCTGTTCGTGATGCTGGCGGCCCTGCCGTGGTCGCAGGTCACCTCATTCATCGGGATCATCCTGGTTACGATCTTCTTCGTGACCTCCTCCGACTCCGGCTCCCTGGTGGTCGACAGCATCACCACCGGCGGTAAGCTGGACGCCCCGGTGGGGCAGCGGGTCTTCTGGGCGCTGCTGGAGGGTGCGGTTGCCGCCGCCCTGCTGTTTGCGGGCGGGTTGGAGGCCCTGCAGTCGGTGGTCATCGCCGCCGGGCTACCCTTTGCCGTGCTCATCCTTTTCGTGATCTATTCGTTGCGGAAAGGACTGCAGGAAGAAGTCAACCTGCTCAAGAAACGGGCCACCGAACGGGAACGGAAGTCGTACGTGGACCACGTCAAAAACCTGCTGCAAAACGCCCAAGATGAAGCCAACTAGCGTACTGATCTGTCTCGACCTCTCCCCCACCGATGCCGGTATCGTGGCCTACGTGGCCGACCTGGCCAGGCGGTGAAGCGCCGTCCGGCAGGTTACCCTGTTCCACAACGTGCGCTACGACTTCCTGGTCAACGAGGCCCTGGAGGCGTCCGACTATGAAAAGCTCAAGGGCGCCATCGCGAAGGAGATCGACAAGAAATACCGCTCCGCCTTCTCCGCCACCGACTGTACGGTAGAAACCTTAGTCCGGGAGGAGAACAATTCCGCCGCGGCCATCCTCTCCGCCCGCAAGGAATACGGCATCGACCTGCTCGTGATGGGCAAGAAGAAGAAAACGGAGGGGTCCGGCCACCTGCCCTTCCGGGTGATCAACAACGACCTCGACGGCACCCCCCTGTGGCTTTTCCCGCGCCGCGTCAAGACCAACTGGCGGCACGTGGCGGCCGGCATCGACTTCACACCCGCTACCGAGCGTACCCTGCGGTCCACCGCCGCCCTGCGCGACCTCTTTTCCGCCCGGCTCACCTTCGTACACGTCTACCACCTGCCGAACGCCTACTTCCCCTACCTGCGCGACCAGGACGCCGAGATGGTGGAGCGCGTGAAGAAGGCGGCCGGGAAGAAGTTCAGCGAATTCCGCCAGCGGGTAGATCTGGATCCCGTCCGGGGCGCCGATTTTGCCCTGACCGCCGGCGAAAACGTCGTTGCCGCCCTGCGCGACTACGCCACCAAAAACAACGTCGACCTGCTCGTCATCGGCCGCTGGAGCCAGAAGAACCTGCTCGGCAGCCGCGTGGGGGACATCACCCGCAAGCTGATGACCGGCGGCGGAGCGCAGGTGCCGTTGCTGATCGTTTGACCGGAAGACCTTCGGCTGGTAGCCGCCACGATAATACTTCCCTAGATTTCCTTTAACCTCCACGTAAGGGTAGCGGGGCGGTTGCTTCCGTTTATAGTGACTGTAAGACAAACCGTCTGCTATGAAATGGATTCCCCAACTGCTCCTCTTCCTCTTTGCTGCACTGGCCTCCGTACCGGTCCTGGCGCAGCCGCCCCACGTGCAGCGCATGCACCACGAGCGCGACCTGCAAAAGGCCCAGGACGAACGCTACCGCGAGCAGCGCAAAGCTGATCACGAACGCTATCGCGAGCAACGCAAAGCCAGACACAAAGCGCGAAAGAACCGCCGCAAATCCGGACACAAAGCTGCTCCCCACGATCGCTACCACACCCGCGAACCCTACCCCACCCGGCCCGCGCCACGGACTGGCCCGCAAGAGCGTGGCAGAACCTCGCCGCGTCGCGAAGACCGGCGGATCCCGGATCATCGGCCGCTGCCGGCCTCATCCCTCCACCACCGTTCGGCCCGGTAGCCCGGCCTACTGTAGCACCCGGCGTAAAAAGTCCAGTACCCGACTCCGCACCTCCGCCACATCAAACATGGGGCCGTAGTGGGGCGCGTCGTGTACTATAATCAGTTCGTTATCCACTAGCCGGACCCTGAGCCAGGCACTCAGGAGCCGCGACTGGGAAGGGTCGACCGATTCATCTTTTTCGCCCTGGACAATCAGGAAGGGCGGGTCGCCGGTATCGACGTAGGTGACCGGACTGGCTGCCGCCGCCAGGTCGGGCCGTTCCATCGGCGCGGCGCCCAGCAAGCGACTTTCGGGGGAATCCGGGTCATCGGCACCGGGGAACATGATCAGGCTGGCCGGCCCGTAAAAGTCAACTACGCCACGGATACGAAAATCGCGGGGGGAACCGTACGGGTAAAAGTCGTCAATGCGCGCGTTGTGGGCCAGTCCGGCAAGAGAAGCCAGGTGCCCGCCCGCAGAGAACCCGATGAGCGCGATGCGCGAAGTATCCAGCCCGTAGTCAGCGGCGTGCTCCGTCAGAAAGCCCAGCGCTCCGTAGCAATCCTGCAATTGGGCGGGAAAGACCGCCTGGGTACTGAAGCGATAATCAATGGACGCTAGCGCGTAACCCTCCGCTACGATGTCATGCACCGTCTGCTGCATGTAGCTCATATCGGCGTACTTGTCGTTGAGCATCCATGCCCCACCGTGGATCCAGACGACCAGCGGCAGCGGCCCGGTAGCGTCCGGGGGCAGGTATAGATCGAGTAGGTGCTTACTGAGCGTATCCCCGGCGTAGTTTAGATCGGCGTGTAATACCGTTCCCTCCGGGAAGTAGGAGTACACGCGGTTCGTCTGCGCGAAAAGCGTGGCGGCGAAGCCCTGAAAGAGAATAAGAATAAGTAGTCGGTTCATGGAGGGGAGCAGCGGTTACTGGTCAAAGACAAGGTACGCCGGTCTTGCCGGGATCGTATTACTGCTTGTCGCCAACGCCCATCCGCACAATGCCATCGACGCTTCGGTCCGGCCGGAACATCCGCTGCCGTGGATCAGTCCATCGCAGCACCTCCGCAAGTCGTTCGGCACGCTCGGATCGAGTTAAGCGTTCTCCTGCGCACCGACGAATTTGCAGCCGTACGATAGCCCCGCCAGCCTGAAGCTCTACATCAGGACCACGGCCTGCTGCCACGGGACAAGCCACGCGAGGGGAAACGGCGGCAGGGCGCGGGTGCAACGGTTCCCATAGGTGCGCACCCGTATGTGGGCATCTAGAGCACTATGATCACCCTGATCTGCGAGGCATCGTGAAGACTCACCGCATTGATACCGTCATGCGCAACATCCGGCAGAGCTTCTTCACCCTGTGGCGCTACGCTTCTGTTCGGTATCGGTGATCGGAAATGCCCTGGGGCTTCGGGCGACGAAGACATACGGTTCCTGAAATCCGGTCGCCGCGCGGGCTGCAATCCGCGCCTATATCCGTGCCCCCATCCCCGGAATACGCGGTGAACTCCAGCAAGCGTAGCTTCCAATGCCCAAAACAGCACCTACGATAGACCGCAGTAGCCTTACCCTTCCCTTCGACCCGTAGCGGATCGATTTATTCACGCGTAATTTTTTTTCCAGCCATCGGGGGAATGTGACCCAAAAACCGGGTTATCGTCAGACGGAAGCGACTGCCGGTCCCGTACTGCGGGGGCGGTAGCTGCCTGCACAAGCTAAAGCGATCGATGATTACCTTCCTCCTGCTTTGTTTCGTCCTCGGCTACGCCTGCATCGCCCTGGAGCACACCATCAAGATCGACAAGGCGGCCACGGCCATCCTGACCGGCGTCGTTTGCTGGACGATCCTGGTCGTCGGGCAGAACACCTTCTTCCCGGGCGGTCCCGAGGAGGGCTTCATCGAGGAAAGCATTCTGGAACATACCGGGGAGATCGCCGAGATCCTCTTCTTCCTTCTGGCCGCCATGACGATCGTCGAGCTCATCGATACCCACGGCGGCTTCGAGATCATCACGTCCCGCATCCAGA
This sequence comes from Lewinella sp. IMCC34183, assembly GCF_003390915.1. Lineage (GTDB taxonomy): Bacteria > Bacteroidota > Bacteroidia > Chitinophagales > Saprospiraceae > Neolewinella. The sequence goes on from NZ_QMEM01000004.1 coordinate 373,698, forward strand.
CCACCGACCGCGTGAAGTTGCTGTGGATATTGAGTTTCGTGACCTTCTTCCTCTCCTCGGTACTCGACAACCTCACCACGACCATCGTAATGGCCACCCTGCTGCGCAAGGTGATCGGCGACAAAGACGACTTGTGGTTCTTCGGGGGCGTGGTCGTGATCGCGGCCAACGCGGGGGGCGCCTGGTCGCCCATTGGCGACGTTACCACCATCATGCTCTGGATCGGCGGGCAGGTCACGGCCGTTAATATCGTCCTGGCCCTTCTCCTGCCGAGTCTCGCCTGTTTGCTGGTACCCCTGGCGGTCCTCTCCGTTACCAAACGGGGTACCGTGGAGCCGCCCGCGGAGGTGGACGACCTCCACGCGCAGGTTGAGGTAGCGCCCAGCGAGTCTTCCCTCGTCCTGTGGCTGGGCGTCGGCGCGCTGCTGTTCGTTCCGGTATTCAAGAGCCTTACCCACCTGCCGCCCTTCATGGGAATGTTGCTGAGCCTCGGTGTGCTGTGGGTCGTCACCGAGCTCCTCCATCGGCACAAGCCGGCAGAAGAGCGCCACTCCCTCTCGGTGGCCCACGTGATCCGGCGGGTAGATACGCCCAGTATCCTCTTTTTCCTGGGCATCCTGCTGGCGGTGGCCAGCCTGCAGACTACGGGACTGCTGAGCCAGTTCGCGGTGGTCCTGAGCGATACCTTTGGCAGCATCTACCTCATCAACATCATCATCGGCCTGGTCTCCTCCATCGTGGACAACGTACCGCTGGTGGCCGGTGCTATGGGGATGTACTCCCTCGATATCTTCCCACCGGACAACGACTTCTGGGAGTTGCTCGCCTACTGCGCGGGGACCGGCGGCAGTGCCCTCATCATCGGCTCGGCCGCCGGGGTGGCCATGATGGGTATCCTGAAGATCGATTTCGTCTGGTACCTCAAGCGCATCAGCTGGCTGGCCTTGCTGGGGTACTTTTCGGGAGTGGGAGTTTACTATTTGACGCACGGATTGTAAGGCCTGTCTACGGTCAACTAGCCACATCGGATGTACCCGACATCGGATGTTGAAAATACGCTCACCATCGCCCGGATTTACGTGACTACATCGGATGTGGGTCCCGCTCAGCGGGCTTCTTCCGGACGGATATTTTTGCAATTCAAAGGCCTAATTGATTGATTACTAATCACTTTACCGGCAACGTGGATGCCAGGTTGATTCCTGGGCAAATAATTATTTGCTCACCTCTGCCTGCACATCGGATGTGGTCCACATCCGATGTGCAGCTCAACCCTCGCCGAGCCCTTCTTCCGGGTCACCCCCGATCCCACAACCCCTTGTGCAGCACTACCTCACGGACTATATTACACGTCGTACCCATATGACCAACGGGCTGACGGAGGGCTTCCTGCGGCCATACTTCCCGCTATGAAGGTTTTCACCTTGCTCCTGCTGTCCTGCATCCTTCTGACCTGCGGCCCTACCGAAGCACCCACCGCGACCGACCTTCCCACCGGGGGAGCTACCGTCAGCGGACGCGTTGCCGGCGGAGCGGGCGAGTACATCACCCTATTCTACGCTTCTCGGCTGCGGGGTAACCTGAACCCGGACGGCTTCCGCACCAAGGGGATGCGCATGGAGCCGGATGGTGCGTTCCACTTTACCGTCGACCAGGTTACGGAAGGCGGCAACTACGCCCTGCGGCTGAAAAATGGCTTCTATCCCCTTATCCTTTCGGCCGGCGATGTGCTGTCCCTCACCCTCGATCCCACCAATCCGGATGCCACCATCATCGCCGCGGGTACCGGCGCCGGCAAGATCAACTTCCAGCGGCTCGATCAGCTGGACCTTGACTACGGCTACATCGTAGCTCCGGATACCCCGGTGGCGTTCGCCGCCCGGGCCGACAGCGTCGTCGCCGCCCACCGCAGAATCCTCGAAACGGTCTACGCCGGAGATGTACAAAGCCCCGTAGTGACCGGCGCAAGCAACCAGGCGGACCTAGAACACCTCATGACGCAAACGCCCCTTAGCCCGGAGGAATACTCCTACCTGGATCAGCTGCTGCGGCTACGCCGCTTTACCTTCACCGAAAGCTGGCTGTCAGGAATGGCCGATGACCCAAAACTGGCAGCCCTGCCCATCGACGGTCAGGCTTTCCCGCCCTTTGATGACGCGGCATCGGTCAGACTGAACCACATCAACGATTTCCGGCTGGCCAACGGTCTCGAGGCCGTGCTGACCCTGGAGCACGTGAAAGACCTCTCCCGCCGCAGCGATACCCCCCTCACCTACGGAGACTGGCGCGAACGCCTGTGGCAGGATAGCGGGGACTGGAACACCAATTTCCTGCGGGAGAATTTTCCTGACAACATTTATACCTCCTACTATAGCGCCCTGGCCGGGTGGATGCTCACCATGGGACAGGATCCCGGCCAATACTACGCCCGTCTCGATCCGGCAGCCGACGGTGCCTTTACCGCTAGGCTACAGCAATTCGAGCACCTGTTGGAGCGGGGAACCCGCCTGGAGCAGGGCCTGGAGGCGGACTCCCTTATCCTCGACCAGCCCGAACTGCGGGCCCTGCTGGACCGCTACGCCGGCCAGGAACTGCTGATCAACTTCTGGTCCGCGGAGTTTGCCGGCTCCTCCATCGTTGACGACATCCCCCTGATGCAGGACTTTCAGGCACGCAACCGGGGAAAGCTCGCGGTCATCAATATATGCGTCGACAGCCTGCGGCACAAAGACCTCTGGGCAGCCCGCATCATAGACAGCGACTGGGACGCCGAACATTACTTCGTGCCGATCGAGGGCAACGACGGCCTGCTCAACGACTTCACCGCCCGCAACCTGGCCACCTTCTGTGAGGGCGGCGCTTCCCAGGCATACATCGACGCCCAGGGAACCATCTTCCAGGAGATCAATGCTCCTTTCTACAAGCTTGCCGACGAGATCGCACGGGAGGTCCATCCGTAACCGCGGTATCATTTCGCTGCAACTCCCCCCCTTTTCTCGATCCCGACATCGGATGTGGGGTACATCCGATGTCGGGGGACCGCCGCGCGCCGCCGCCACCTTAGCCTCCGCTCGCCGAGATAGGTCAGTGACCGCCACGCCCACTCCAGCGGACCCTGCTGGAAATACCTGAGCCACAGCGCGCTCCCGGTCATCTGCACCGCGATCACGGCCACGGCCAGCACCCCGAGCTGGTGGATACGCAGTACGGAAAACAAGCCGAGCCCCCAGTCGAACAGCAAAAAGGTACCGATCACGGACAGCAGCACGTAGTTTGTCAGCGCCATCCGCCCGTACGGAGCGAACATGGTGAGGGCCCGGCGGCCCGCCGCAGTCTGGAACCGGTTAACGAACCAGACGAGCAGCAGCGCGGCGACGGCGACGTTGGTCCAGTCGTAAAAGTTGAGAGCGACCACCGGCAGCCAGCCCGACCAGTCGAAGGGCTGCTCCGCCTGGCTGAACAGCAACAGCATCAGGACCGTACCCACGCTCAGACCCGTCAGGCTGCTCCGCACGATCGCTCGCCGCACTCCCCGCAGGTAGCAGGGCCGCGCAAAAAACCGAAGCCGCCCGAGGAGTAGCCCCACCAGAAAGTAGCCGAAGGTGTAGTAGTACCGGCCGAGCACACCGAGGTAAAGGTTGGCCTTAATGGCCAGTCCGGTAGTGGTATGCCGCCGCGCCAGTTCCCCGAAGCTGCCCTCCTGCAGGAGGGCCGTGTAGGCGCCTACCGAAGCGTGGTCCGCCTCCAGCACCGGTGCGGCGTCAAAGACCGGGGCATCGCCCCAGATCGCGAACGACAGCAGCCGGGGCACGCTGAAGAAGCAGCCGGCCACCAGCACCAGCAGCCACCGCGTACGAAGGCGGTCAGCGAGCAGCAGCAGGGGCGCCAGGGTGGCGTAAATCAGCAGTATATCCCCCCGGTAAATACACTGGTGCAGGAAGCCGATGCCGGCCAGGAGGCAGGCACGCCAGACGTACCGCGCTGCGAAGGATTCCCCGCGTTCGGCGGCCGACTGCCGCATCAGGTAAAAGCTCAGCCCGAACAGGATCGAGAACAAGGCAAAGAACTTGCCGAAACTGCTCCATAACAGTGCGCGAAAGGCAAGGTCTACCCACCCGTGATCGATGCGCGCCAGGGCCTCCGGGGCCAAGAGACCGCCCCCGAACCGCTCCAGGAAGTGCACGAGGCCCACCCCCGCGAGGGCAAATCCCCGCAGGGCGTCGATCGCTTCGATACGTGGTTGCGGCATGCTACGGTAATGCGGAAACGACTGAACGGTTCTCGGACCAGCGTCACCTGGAAGACCCGCGCCGCGCCGGGGCTTCCCCGCCCTATGCCTTGCTTCTCAGCGGGGAAGCCGCTATCTTATACAGGACACACCGGCCGGTCCCACCCACTACGGTACGGACCGGGTATAAACACACTATACAACGCCATGCACGCATCCTACCTGACCTCTCTTCTGCTCTTCTTCGCCGCCGCCTCCACGCTTTCCGCCCAATCGCTCACCGGCCAGTGGACGTATGCCCTGACAACACCCTCGGGTGAAACCCTGCACAACCTGCTCATCGTGAAGGACGACGGCACCATCACCATCGACATGGGCACCGACGGGGAGGTGGACGTGGTCTCCGAGTATACCATCGACGGTAACGAGATCACCGTTCACGCTACCGAGGCGGAAGATCCCTGCTACGATACCCCGGGCGTATACCGATTCACCCGCGAAGGTGATACCGTAACCCTGACGGCCATCGACGACCCCTGTGAAGCCCGCAACCAGGGCGCCCCGACAACCATGACGTTGGTGGAGTAGCCAGGGCTCTAGGCTTGCGCCCGATGGGCAGCAAGGCGTATTTTCGATTCCTAAACGACAGCGTATGAATCCGAAAGTAGATCGGTTCCTGGACCGACAGCAAGATTGGCGGGAAGAGATGCTGCTCCTGCGTTCGCTGCTGCTCGATTGCGGGCTGGATGAGACCATCAAATGGGGCAAACCCTGCTACACCTACGCGGGCGGCAACGTCGCCATCCTGCAGGGCTTTAAGCGGTATGGTGCCCTGCTCTTCTTCAAGGGGGTCCTTATGAAGGATCAGAACGGCATTCTCACCCGACCGGGAGAGAATAGCCGCGTCGGACGGCAATTCCGCTTCGAACAGCCCACGGACATTACCAACCTGGAACCGGAACTGAGGGACTACATCCGGCAAGCCATCGAACTGGAACGGGCGGGGACGCAGGTGCCGGGGATAGCGGATGAGGAGCTAACCCTTCCGGATGAGGTCCGCGAAGTCTTTGCCAATGACCCCGAGCTGCAGGCCGGCTTCGAGGCGCTCACGGCCGGGCGGCAACGGGGCTACCGTCAGTATTTCTCCTCGGCCAAGCAGGCAAAGACCCGTACGGCCCGGGTGGAGAAATGCCGGGAACGGATCCTGTCCGGCCGGGGGTACAACGAGCGGTAGGCGCACATCCGATGTGCATTCCGCTACTGCTTCGCCACCCTGCTTTGGTGGATCACCTTGCCCTCCCGTCGTAGCGTTAGCCAGTACAGGCCCGGCACGCACCGCTCCATGTCCAGCCGGTGCGGAATCTTACCGCCCCCCTCCAGCGGGCCCGTCAGAACGACCTGCCCCCGGGCATCCGTCAGCGTGAAGGTGGCCGTACCGGCCACCGCCCCGTCGTACGTCAGCGTCAGGGCCGTCCGGACGGGGTTGGGGTGGATAGAAAACGACTCGGGTGCGGTGGATCGGACGGTGACTATTCCGGAGTAGATCGCTCCGCCGTCGAAATCCACCTGTCGGAGCCGGTAATACACAACGCCCGTCCCCGGGGCATCGTCCGCATACGTGTACGCGAGTAGGTTGCGACTGTCTCCGGCCCCCGCCACGAAGCCGATAGGCCGGAAGAAATTGCCGTCGGCGGAGCGCTCGACCTCGAACCCCCGGTTGTTGGTCTCGCTGGCCGTCGTCCACCGCAACGCTACCCTACCGTTCACTTGCTCGGCCCGGAACGAAAGAAGCGCCGTAGGCAGCACGGCGGCGGCGCTCACTACTGCGGCCACCGTGACCGGGTCGGAAGTGCAGGTGCCGTTGGAGGACGTGACGGTATAATCACCAGCGTTATCGAGGGTAGCGTCGGGGATGGTCGGGTTCTGTTCGGTTGAGGTGAAGCCGGCGGGGCCCGTCCACGAGTAGCTAACGCCTTCGCGGTAGTTGGCCTTCAGCTCGATCGTCTCTCCGGCACTTACCGGCCGCACGCTGGCACCGTACAGGCTCGTCAGGTCATCCGCGGTGATCTCGGTGGAGTAGTAAATGTTGATATCGTCCAGTGCTCCCTGGAAATGGTGGCTGGTGGGCTGATCCGGCCATCCCGCGAGGTTATCGTAGCCGATCCGCCAGTAGCCGGGGACCGTATACTTTTCCCCTTCCGTCACGGTTGCATCGCTTGCCTGTAATACCCCGTCGATGTATAATCTGATCCCGCTCGGCGACAGGATGGCCACGGCGTTGTGCCAGGCCCCGTCGTTGTAGGAATCATCCGTCGCAATGATCCGGTGGGTATCGATGAAGATGCCGAAGACGACGCGCCCGTCGTTGGTCATGTAGATGTGCCTGTCGTACTGTCCGCTCGCCTGGTACTGATTCGTGCCCAGCCCCAGCATTTTCCCCCCCTGGGTGGTGGTAGTGTTGAACCACACACTCAGCGAGAAAATATTCGTACCCTCAATGTCGGTGGGAAACGAGGTACTGGTGGTGATGAAGTCGTCCACCCCGTCAAAGTTGTAAGCACTGTTGGCCTTACCAAAACGGTCCGCCGTCAGCGTAGCGCCGTTGACGATACCGGTATTGCCCTTACCGGTCGCGTCCGTCGCGTTGCCGTGGAAGGGGTAGGAACTCGTCAGCCCTGTGGTGTTGGCCTGCGCCAGCTTGTTGGAGCTGGCCGTCACCGGGGCCCGCTGGCTTTCTTGCTGTTGCGGACTCACGGCGGCCACGTAGTAGGTCCGGGTGACGTCAACCGGGGGCGTGGTATACTCCGCTGCGGTTTCGCTGGCGATCGGCGTACCCCCCATGGGGACGGTGTACCACCGGTACGTGCCGCCGTCCGGGGTTCCCGCGGCGGATAAGGTCACCGGTTCTCCGCAGCTGTACGCGCCGGTGGTGGCCGGCACCACGTAGACGTGGACGGTGGAAGAAACGGTCACGGATTCGTCCTGGTGATAAATACGGGCGTGCAACTCGTAGTTCCCGGCGGGAAGGTCCGTCACCGCTACGGTATAGTCGAAGGGGGCGGCGGTGCGGGTATCCACCACGCCGTCGTCAACCAATAATTCAATGCGTGACACGTCGTTACCGGCGGCCGAGCCCGTTATTTCCACGTCCAGCGTACCCGGTGCGGTGTACGTCGACCCAGCGACGGGGGCCGTGATCACGTTGGCCCCCTGGGAGCCGTACACTTCGAACTCGTACAGGGAGTACCCGAAGGAATTCGACGCCCGGGTGGTACCGTACATCCTTACGTAGCGGCCCGAGCCGGTCAGGTGGTTCAGGTCATTCACCAGGTTGTTCCCCAGCCCGGAATTATTCGTCCCGCTGGCGATCGTGGTCCAGTCCACAGCATTGTTTGACAGGTCGATGCGGTAGTTGCCCGCGTAGGCTCTTTCCCAGGTAAGTTTCACCCGGTCGATGGTGTATTCTTCCCCCAGGTCGACGTATATCCATTGCGGATCCACGTCGTGTACACTTTCCCACCGGGTAGCAGGATTACCGTCAAAAGCGAAGGCGGCCGGCTTTTCGCTACTGGATGCGGTGGCCGGCGCATTGAGCGCAACGTTTACCGCATTGACCGATATCCTGACCGGCGTGGAAACGGTCAGCAAGCCGTCGCTATCGGTAGCCCGGGCGGTAAGCGTGTGCGTTCCGGCGGGGGCATCCGGCCAGGTGTAGGAAAAGGGAGCGGTAGTTGTTGAACCCAGATAAGCGTCGCCGCTGTAAAAATCTACCTTGGTGATCGTCTTACCGTCCTTTGCCGTGGCACTGGCGGTCAACGTGATGGTGTCGGGGAGGGTCACGACGGTCCCGCTGGCCGGTGCGGTAAGGCTTACGTCGGGGGCGCTCGCGTCGCCGTACACCTCGAATTCCCACAGCGAATAGCCGAATTCCGTGCCGCGGGCGGTTCCGTACATCCTGACGTATCGTCCTTCGCCGGTCAGGCCGGTGAGGTCATTGTCCAGGGCGGTGTTGCCGGTAACCGTCTGGATGGTTTGCCAGGTACCGGCGTCGTCCGATACCTGGATTTGGTAGTCTTTTCCATAGGCGCCCTCCCACGCCAGCCTGACCCGGCTGATCCTCTGTGTCGCGCCGAGGTCTACCTGTATCCACTGGGGATCTACCTTGACCACGCTCTCCCAGCGGGTGTCGGATGGGTTCCCGTCGACTGCGAGGGCGGCAAGGTTACCGTTTATCTCGGAGGAGGCCAGGATCTCGCGATTAAGGGCTAGGTTTGCGGTTCCCTGGGCAGTGGCCACGGAAGTATAGGGTAAAAGCGCTACCACCAGAATGCATATTACCTGACGGTACTGACCTGCGAACAGGCCCCTGATGAGATTACTCATTGGTTTAGGTTCAGACGACAACTGATCGATTCCAACCAAATAATTGGAATGATTGGGTTAACGGTGTCCGTCCTCTAAATATTGACTTGGCCTGCATTTGAAAATGCAGGACATCCGATGTGCGGGCGGGGTCGCGGGTGCCGGGTCTGTCCAGTAAGGAGCCACGCCTACCGGGAGTAGAACCAGCAATCATTCGCCCTGGGAAGCGGCCAATCATCTCTCCGGCCTTACCTTGATCGGGTGAGACGAATTATTCCCAGCCCCCTCGGCCCCATCGAGCTGCGGGCCACCGACCGGGGCCTGAGCCACGCTACCTTTCTGGATGAACCACCATCGCACGAGCAGGCCTGGGACCCGGATACGCCCGCCGGTGGTCACCTGGCCCTGGCCGCGGAAGAGTTCAACTCCTACTTCGCCGGCAACCGCGCGCCATTTACCGTGCCTCTCGATCCCGGGGGGACCGACTTCCAGCGGGCCGTATGGACAAAGCTCCGGGCCGTACCCCGCGGGTATACCACTACGTATGGCGAGCTGGCCCGGGCTGTCGGTAACCCCAACGGCAGCCAGGCGGTGGGGGCGGCCAACGGGCAAAACCCGCTCGCCGTGATCGTTCCGTGTCACCGCGTGGTGGGCACCGACGGAAAACTTACCGGCTACGCGGGAGGTATCGAACGGAAAACCTGGCTGCTGCGGCACGAGTCAGCTGCCCTGTTCTGACCGTCAGCCTTTTCCCCGCGACCGATTTGCGCCCCGGAACGGCATATCGGCGTCACCGGCGTGTCAATTTAGTATCGTTTTGTGATTTTCCCCGCACCCGCGCGCCGCCGCCGCCCCTTTCCAAAGCGAAATATTCATACGCTACGGGAAGAAAAATGACCGGTTCGGGTATGCCGGTCCGCTTTTCCACTATAAAATTCGCTTTGGCATTTGGTCACCGGGCCGGGCAATAGTAATACTGCCGCACCCGCGAAGCATTTATCCACCCCTTCCCGCGAAATACATTTGCTGTCACTAGCCGCCGGCTTCGCATGACGCTTCTGTACCTGATCCTTGCCCTCCTTTCGGGCCTCGCACCGCGGGGAATGGATACGGTATCCCAGACCACGGCCGGCGAAGTTTCCTATTCAGCCCGGCTCGCGGATGACGACCACGCGGTGATGTACCAGGCTCCCCACGGTCAATCGCACCTCCCCGAATCCCCCGCCGAGCGGGAAGAAGAGGAAGTTCGCGAATTCAAGGGATACGACGCGCATTCCCCCGCCGTGCTGCGGACCTGCCTGTCGTTTTTGGCTGCCTTCCTGGAGCCGAGCCCCTGCCTGGCGAGTCCGCCGCAGGTGCTGCGCAAGCCCATAGTAGAGCCCGTCGTGGCTACCTCCCGTACTATCCTGCACCAGGTTTTTGTGATCTGACCGCCACCCTTCAGTCGGTTCGGTAACTGATCTCCAGTCGCCGCACGCCTCCTTTCTCCGGAGCGTTTCAACCGGTCATTTCCCCTCCCCTGCTTTTCTGACGCGTCACCCCGCAGGTGACTTCCGTCTCCGCATCCGGCTCCGCCGGCACTCTACCTCTTTTCCGTTTACCATCAACTAAACTCAAGAATGAGCAAATTAGCCGTTCTCCTTTCGCTCGTGCTCATCCTCGCCGGCAGTTGCCAACACGAGGAAGCCGAACACCACGAAGTGACCCCAAAACTGGAGGTCACCACCCCCCTCATCCAGGACGTCACCGTGACCCGCGAATACGTGGGTCAAGTCCACGCCAGCCGCCACATTGAGCTGCGGGCGCTGGAGCGGGGCTACCTGCAGTCGATCTACGTCGACGAGGGCCAGTCCGTCCGCAAGGGCCAGAAGATGTTCAAGATCCTGCCCAACATCTACGAGGCCGAGCTGCAGATCAAAAAGGCCGAAGCCGAACTCGCCGGTATCGAGTATAAAAACACCAAGCTGCTCGCCGACGAGAAGGTCGTAGCCCCCAACGAACTGGCAATGGCCAAGGCACACGTCGACCGCGCCAACGCCGAGGTAACCCTGGCTGAAGCCCACCTCGACTTCACCAATATCCGGGCACCCTACGACGGCATCATGGACCACCTGGAAGCCCGCGAGGGCAGCCTGCTGGAAGAGGGCGAACTGCTCACCACGCTGTCCGACAACAGCAAGATGTGGATCTACTTCAGCGTCCCCGAAGCCGAGTACCTCGATTACGTGGCCAACACCGACAAGCCCAAGCAACAGCACGTGCGCCTGCGCATGGCCAACGGGCAGGATTTCGGACAGGACGGCGTAGTCGAGGCCATTGAAGGCGAATTCGACCACGAAACCGGCAACATCGAATTCCGGGCCACCTTCCCCAACCCCGGCAAGGTGCTGCGCCACGGCGAAACCGGCAGCGTACTGCTGCCGATCCCCTACGAGCATGCGCTGGTCATCCCCCAGAAGGCCACCTTCGAGATCCTGGACAAGAAGTACGTCTACGTGGTCACCAAGGACAACAAACTGGAGCAGCGGCCGGTGGTCATCGCCGAGGAGCTGCCGCACGTCTACGTCGTCCGTGACGGACTCCAGCCCGACGACCGCATCCTAATCGAGGGACTGCGCAAGGTGCGCAACGGCGACACGATCGAGGTCGACTACCAGGCCCCGGAGCGGGCCATGTCCCAACTCGCGCTCAGTGTAGACTAGTCGCCTAACCCCAAAAGAACCGTCCCATGTTCCAGAATTTCATCCGGCGGCCCGTCCTCGCGATCGTGGTCTCCCTCTTTATCGTGCTGATCGGCGTACTGGCGATATTCTCGCTGCCGATCTCCCAATTTCCCGAGATCGCCCCGCCGCGGGTGATCGTCACCGTAGCCTACCCCGGCGCCAGCGCCGACGTACTGGTACAGTCTACCCTCATCCCCCTCGAACGCGCCATCAACGGGGTGCAGGGCATGAAGTACATCGCCTCCGACGCCACCAGCGCGGGCGAGGCGACCATCCAGGTCATCTTCGAGCTCGGCACCGACCCCAACCAGGCGGTCGTCAACGTCAAGAACCGCGTCGACCAGGCTATCAACCGCCTGCCCCCCCTGGTACAGCTGGAGGGCGTGGTCGTCTCGCGCGTCCAGCCCAGTATGCTGATGTACGTGAACCTTTACAGCCGCGACACCGCCGCCGACGAGAAGTTCCTCTACAACTACGCCAACATCAACGTCATCCCCGAGATCCAGCGCATCGACGGCATCGCCAGCGCCCAGATCCTCGGTAGCCAGACCTACGCCATGCGCATCTGGCTGAAGCCCGACCGCATGCGGGCCTACGAGGTATCCAGTGAGGAGGTGATGGAGGCCATCGACGAACAAAGCGTGATCGGCCGCCCCGGCCGCCTCGGTCGCAGCTCGGGCATCGCCGCCCAGAGCCTGGAATACACCCTGGTGTACGAAGGCCGCTACAACCAGGTAGACCAGTACAAGGACATCATCGTCCGCGCCAACCCCGACGGGCAGGTGCTGCGGCTGCGCGACGTGGCCGACGTGGAACTTGGCAGCGAATTCCAGGATATCTACTCCAATAAGGACGGCTTCCCCTCGGCGGCCATCGTGCTGAAGCAGAACTACGGCACCAACGCTTCCGACGTAATTGCGAACGTGAAGGAGCAGATGGCCGACCTGCAGCAGGCCTTTCCGAGCGGTATGGAGTATGAGATCAACTACGACGTCTCCACCTTCCTCGACGCCTCGATCGAGAAAGTACTGCACACCCTGGGCGAGGCCTTCGTGCTGGTGGCTTTGGTAGTGTTCATCTTCCTCGGCGATTGGCGGTCGACGCTCATTCCTACCCTGGCCGTGCCGATCTCGCTGATCGGTACCTTCTTCGTGATGCAGATCTTCGGACTGAGCATCAACCTGATCACTCTCTTCGCGCTGGTGCTTGCTATCGGTATCGTGGTCGACAACGCCATCGTGGTGGTGGAGGCCGTCCACGTCAAGATGGAAGAGAAGAACCTGCAGCCCTATGCGGCGACCCGCGAGGTACTCGGCGAGATCGGCGGGGCTATCGTGGCCATCACGCTGATGATGACCTCGGTGTTCGTCCCGGTGGCCTTCATGAGCGGTCCGGTGGGCGTTTTCTACCGGCAGTTCGCGATCACCATGGCGTCTTCCATCGTCATTTCCGGCATCGTGGCCCTGACCCTCACGCCGGTGCTGTGCGCCATGATCCTCAAGAACAACCACGGCAAGGAGCGCGGCCGCAACCCCATCAACTACCTCATCGACGGCTTCAACCGGTGGTTCGAGCGGCTGACCGGCCGCTACGTGCGGGTACTGAACGGCATCGTCGCCCGCCGCTTCGTCACCCTGCTGCTGCTGGGGGCGGGCATCGTGGGCATCGTGCTGGTCAACCAGGTCCTGCCCGGTGGCTTCATCCCCGGCGAGGACCAGGGGATGGTCTACGCCATCATCCAGACGCCTCCGGGCAGCACGCTCGAGGCCACCAACAAGGTGTCGCGGGAGCTGCAGAAGATTGCCGAGGAGATCGATGGCGTACAGTCCGTGTCCTCGCTGGCCGGTTACGAGATCCTCACCGAGGGCCGGGGCTCCAACGCCGGTACCTGTATCATCAACCTGAAGCCCTGGGACGAACGGAAGCACTCCGTCCGCGAGGTCATCGAGGAACTGGAGGAGGAAACGCGCGACTTCGGCGCGATCATCGAGTTCTTCGAGCCGCCCGCCGTACCGGGCTACGGTGCCGCCGGCGGCCTGGCGCTGCGCCTGCTCGACAAGACCAACGGTACCGACTACCAGGAATTCGACCGGGTGAACCAGGAGTTTATGGATGCCCTCCGGGAGCGCAAGGAGCTCAAGGGCCTCTTCACCTTCTACGCGGCCAACTACCCGCAGTACGAACTGAAGATCGATAACAAGCTGGCCATGCAGAAGGGCGTATCCATCGGCGCGGCCATGGAGAACCTGAACATCCTCATCGGCAGTACCTACGAGCAGGGCTTCATCCGCTTCAATAATTTCTTCAAGGTGTACACCCAGGCCGGCCCCGAGTACCGCCGCTTTCCGAGTGACATCCTGAACTACTACGTCAAGAACGAGGAGGGACAGATGGTCCCCTACTCCGCCTTTATGAAGCTGGTCAAGCAGCAGGGCCCCAACGAGATCACCCGCTACAACCTCTACAACTCGGCTACCATCCGCGGCGAACCCGCGCCGGGCTACACCTCCAACGACGCCATCAAGGTGGTACAGGAGGTCGCCAAGGCCACGCTGCCGCAGGGCTACGACATCGCCTGGGAGGGCCTGAGCTACGACGAGGCGCGGCGCGGTAACGAGTCGCTGGTCATCTTCGGCCTCGTGGTCATCTTCGTCTACATGGTGCTGGCCGCCCAGTACGAGAGCTTTCTGCTGCCCTTCGTGGTGCTGCTGTCGCTGCCCGTGGGCATCTTCGGTTCCTTCCTCCTCCTCAAGGTCATGGGCCTGGCCAACGACATCTTCGCCCAGGTGGGACTCGTCATGCTGGTCGGCCTGCTCGGCAAGAACGCGGTACTGATCGTGGAATTCGCGGTGCAGCAGCACCAGAAGGGGATGTCGGTCTTCGACGCCGCCGTCTCGGGGGCCAAGATGCGCTTCCGCCCCATCCTCATGACCTCCTTTGCCTTCGTGGCCGGCCTTATTCCGCTGGTCCTGGCCACCGGTGCCGGCGCCGTCGGCAACCGCACCATCGGCACCTCCGCCCTCGGCGGCATGCTGTTCGGTACCCTGTTCGGGGTGCTCCTGATCCCTGGTCTCTACTACCTCTTCGGCAAGCTTGGCGAAGGAAAGCAACTGATCCAGGGCGAAGATTTCGATCCGTTAACCGAAGAATACCCCTACAATGATACCGACCTCATCTAAGCACCCCCTCCTCCTGGCGGGAATGCTCCTGCTACTGCTCAGCGCCTGCTCTATTCCGCAGGTGGCCACGCGTACACCGACGGTCGCCGTTCCGGACGCCTTCCCGCTGGCGCCCGCGCGCCAGGATACGGCGCAGGCCGTCGCCGGCCACAGCTGGGACGACTACTTCACCGATCCCTTCCTCGTTTCCCTCATCGATACCGCCCTGGCCAACAACCGGGAGATAAACATCCTGGCCCAGCGCATCAGCGTGGCCCGCAACGAGATCCAGGCCCGTCAGGGTGAGTACCTGCCCTTCGTCGACGCCGGGGTCGGCGCGGACGTGGAAAAGGTCGGACGCTACACCCGTAACGGGGCCCTGGAGGAAAGCCTCGACATCCGCGAGGACCGCAACTTCCCGGAGTTCCTGACCAACCTCCAGGTTGGCCTCTACGCCAGCTGGGAGCTCGATATCTGGAACAAGCTGCACAATGCCGCCAAGGCTTCCGTCCTGGAGTACCTCGCCACGCGTGAGGGCCGCAACTTCGTCGTGACCAACCTGGTGGCCGAGGTGGCCAACTCCTACTACGAACTGATCGCCCTCGACAACAAGCTTGTCAACCTCCGTAACAACATCGCCCTACAGGAGGACGCCCTCCGCGTCGTGGGGCTGATGCAGCAGGCGGGCCGCGCCAACTCGCTTGGCGTGAAGCGCTTCGAGGCGGAAATCCAGAAGAACGCCGGGGAAACCTTCGCCATCGAGCAGGAGATCACCGCCGTGGAGAACCGGATCAACTTTCTGCTGGGGCGCACGCCCCAGCCGATCGCCCGTCGGTCCGAGGGCTTCCTGGAGCGGGAGCCTGCCTACGTGGAGACCGGGGTCCCCTCCCAGCTGCTGCGCAACCGCCCCGACATCCGGCAGGCGGAGTTCGAGCTGGCCGCGGCCGACCTGAATATCCAGGTGGCCCGGGCCAACTTCCTGCCTTCCTTCGGCATCCGCGCGGGACTGGGACTGCAGTCCTTTAATCCCAGGTACCTGGTGCAGCTGCCCGAGTCCTTACTCCTCTCGCTGGCCGGCGACGCCATGGCCCCCCTGATCAATCGGCGGGCCATCGAGGCCGATTACCAGAGTTCGGGTGCCCGGCAGATTGAGGCCGTGTTCGAGTACGAGCAGTCGATCCTGAAAGCGTACCGCGAGGTAGCTACGGAGGTGTCCAACATCGAACAGCTCGCCAATACCTACCGCCGCAAGGAGGAGCAGGTGGCGGCGCTGGACGAGTCGATCCGCATCGCCAACCAGCTCTTCCAGTCCACCCGGGCGGAATACCTGGAGGTACTGCTTACCCAGCGGGAAGCCCTGGAGGCCCGGCAGGAACTTATCCAGACCAAGCAAGATCAATTGGCCGCCACCGTAAACCTGTACCAGGCCCTCGGCGGCGGATGGAAATAATGGAGTGAGAACAGTTTAGTTGATTGGGCCCCTTCCCTGGGCAGCACGACCTCGGTCACGCTTCGGGGGAGGGGCTTTTTACGTACCTGACCCTCACCGGATCGTGACGCGTTGTACCCGTACCGACCGGCCGCGCTCGAGCACGGCAAAGTATACGCCGGCCGCCAGATTACCGACGGCAAAGTCCATCGTACCCGTTTCGCCGGCCACAATATGCCGCCGTAGCACGGACCTTCCCGCCGTGTCAAACAGGTGGAATTCCCCCGCGGCGGTTTCCATTCCTGGCAGAACGACACGGAAGGTACCGGTAGTAGGGTTCGGAAAGAGCCGCAGGAAGCTGTCCGCCGCATCTTCCACCGCAGTGCTTCCCGCCCGATACTGGAAGGAGCGGCAGGTGGCAAAACTTGCCCGGTCGTCCGTGCGGATGGCGGTCAGGCAAATGTCGTAGGTTTCATCGTCGACCAGGTCCGTGGTCTCGGGGGCGAACGCTACCTCGACGTAATGCACCGGCTCGGCCAGGCGGTACGTGAAGGTAGCCGTAGTATCTCCGCCGGCGGCGTAGTAATACGTAAGGCGGTCGATCCGGGCCTGCGCCTGGCTGCGGATGAAGGTAGACCGCAGCAGGGTGGGGCCCCAACGGCCGGCCGCATCCGCGGCGCGGACCTGGAAGTAGTGCACCCCCGGATCGAGGGCCGATAGGTCCAGCGGAATACTCGCCGTAGCGGTATCGCCGGTCAGGACGAACCCCTGCCCCATACCATAGCCGGGGTCGGCATCCCAAAACCACTCACCCCCCACGAGGCCGGCCGGGCCCAGGCCACTGAGTACGTAGAAGGTGCGAGATAGCGTCTGGGACCACCTGCCGGCGGTATCGCGGACCCGCGCGTGGTACGTGTGTACGCCGGGCGTCAGCCCCAGGTCGGCTGCGGTAAACTCGTGGTCGATTCGGACAGGCGAACCTCCGGCGACGGAGGCAAAGGGAGTGGCCCTGCCGTAACCGGGGTCCGTGTCGATGAACCATTCCCCCCCGGCAACCGACGCCTGCGCCAGTAGGGGTCCCGTGCCCAGCAGGGCAAGTAAGTATACCAGTAGA
Source organism: Lewinella sp. IMCC34183 (assembly GCF_003390915.1). GTDB lineage: Bacteria > Bacteroidota > Bacteroidia > Chitinophagales > Saprospiraceae > Neolewinella. Next base: position 390,712 of record NZ_QMEM01000004.1, read on the forward strand.
TGCATAGCGCAGGAATTAGTGGCCGGAAATAGCCCGTAAGGTGACGCTGAGCGTGGAAGATGGGTGGGCGGCGCCGGGCACCTGTAGCGTTAGTATAACCGGTAGGTCCGGCAGCCCCGACAGCACGTAGGGCAGTTCGCCCCCGAACGGGCCACGGTCGGTACCGTCGTGGGCATTGCCCGTGGCGGCGGTTGCGTCTTGCTGTAAGCGGTACTGACCATCGGTACTGTTGCCGGACTCACCGACGAAAATTTCCGGAGGCGTTGATGTGTTGTTGTAGTGGTCGTCGCCAATCTGGCCGGTTGCAGCTGTATTATGGGATGTATTACCAACCCCTACTGTAGAAACTTTAATATCCTCACTCCTTGTACTCGCTAGAATATTAGAACGAAATTCGCCCACGAAATTTGTTATATGTACATCAGCACCTAAGAACAAATTATGGTTTACTACTCCGGATGACATATCGTGGACCCGAAAGCTATTTACAATATTATTGGTAAAAATTAAATTATTAGCCACCGCTCCAAAAGCATTTGCAAATCTCAGCGCATAACTGGCGATCGAAAAGTTTTGTACGATAGTTATAGCGTTGACATTTCCAATATATATGTCGCGGCTGAGGAAGCATTTTGCTATCAAAACATTATTAGCGCTTACAATAATACTGGTATTGTCTTCCTCAGTAAAGCTTAGACCGATAATCTCGGTACCTACGCCACCAGCGCTTGGATCATTATTCTCTCCTGGTTTGATAAAGAACTGACCGACGATTGCACTCAGGCTTGCGGGGGCTTTGGCGTTTTCACCCAGAAAATATCCAGGCCCGATAATCGTCAGCTGTTTCGTAATAGTTAATCTACCATACCCGATGCTAGAGCCCTCAACCATTAGCGTGTCCCCCGCCTCCGCCGCCGCATGGGCCGTAGTAAGGTCGGTATATTCGGCAGTACTATTTACCGAGTTGTTTACCCGCAATACACGGGCAAATAGCTGCTGGGTGCTGGCCAATAATACTAAGCCTAACCATAAGTGTTTCATAGTGTGATCCGTTGTGAATAGAGAATAAACTACCTTCCCGGCCGGGTCTGGGGGACCACCGCGAAGCAAAGGTTTAGGATAGGATACTAAAGGGTATCGCCCGGACTGGCAGATAAATAAATCGGGATGTGTATATTCCGGTGTTCCGACGGCCTAATTGTAATGTACCGGAATATATCGGATTCATCAAGTTTAAACTTGCATATAAATTTTCTAGTAGCGTCAGCAGGGACCGGTAGCCGTTGGTCAGCACAGACTGAAAAGCGCCCTGCTTATCCTTCCGGCGATAGTAGTAAAGAAACCCACAAGAGAAGAGGACCAGGGATCTTTTGCCTGGTACCTGTTGTTCGGAATTCTTCGGTGGTGGTGGGGTAGCGCAGGATGCGCTGGCGTCCGAATTCAGCTGACGGTTGGCAGGGTCGGGTTAATACTACCGTAATACACGGGCGGGCAACTTAACGCAAACGTAACGGGCTAACTTTTTCAGTGCGCTACGGTAGCAAATAGCTTTGCGGCCAGCTAACTCACAGTATATGAAATTACCGCTTTGCCTGCTCTGCGCGTTTTTAATCAGCGCCTATGGATACGGCCAATCCGAATACATTTCCGGTTCGGTCCGGGATATTGATAACCAGCCCCTGACCGGCGTCACGGTAATGGTCGGAAACTCCGGCTCCGGAACCGTAACCGACATTGATGGCCGTTTTGAAGTCTCCGCCGCCGTGGGCGATACCCTTCGCCTAAGTTATATAGGCATGCAGCCCCGCGAAATCATCGTACGCAACGAAGAGGAACTGTCAATCGTGCTGCAGGACAACGCCACCCAACTGAATGAGGTCGTGGTAGTGGGTTATGGTACTACGAAACGTTCCGACGTCACCGGCTCCATTGCTTCCGTCAGCGACAAAGACTTTAACAAGGGCGTCGTAGTCAATCCCGGGCAACTGCTCCAGGGCAAGGTCGCCGGCGTTAACGTTACCGCAGCCAGCGGAGAACCGGGAGCGGCCCAGGATATCGTCATCCGGGGGGTAGGCAGTCTGCGCTCCGGCACGACTCCCCTCTTCGTAGTCGACGGCTTCGCGCTGGACAACTCCGGTAACGGCGTACCCACCAACCCGCTCAACTTCATCAACCCCGCGGACATCGAAAGCATCGACGTGCTGAAGGATGCCTCCGCCGCGGCCATCTACGGGGCACGTGCGGCCAATGGGGTAATCGTGATCACTACGAAGAAGGGCCGGGCGGGGCAATCGCAGATCAACGTTTCGGCTTCCACCGCCGTGGGTTCGCTGGCCCGCGAGATCGACGTTTTTTCGGCCAACGAATTTCGTGCGCAGATCAATGCCATCAACGGGGTACTGAACGACGGCGGGGCAACTACCAACTGGCAGGACGAACTGACCCGTACAGCCAACACCCACCGGGTCAATCTTTCCCTGAGCGGGGGGGCGGGCAGCGGGTCGTACTTCGCTTCCTTTTCCGCCGACGACCAGGAGGGCATCCTGCGGAACAACGACCTGCAACGGTACGCCGGCCGGCTCAATCTTACCCAACGCGGGCTGAACGACCGGCTCAGCGTAGCCCTGAATCTATCCGCCACCCGCTTTGAGAATAACCGTGCCAACAGCAACTCGGTAGTGACGGACATGCTGCAGCTCAACCCGACCTTCCCGGCCACCGCCGGCGACGCGCTTCCGGAACTCGTGGGAGACAACATCAACCCCCTGGTACGGGAGCGCATCTTCGACGACATCGCCCTTAACAACCGCTTCCTGGCCAACATTTCCCCGTCCCTGGAAATCGTGGAGGGCCTGACGTATCGCCTCAGCGTGGGGGTCGATTACTCGACGACCAACCGGGACGTGCAGTACCTGCCCTTCCCCAGCATTACGGACTTCGAGCTGGGAAGCCTGAATACCTATACCACCTCCAACACTAATACCCAAGCGGAAAATACGCTGACCTACGAATGGGACCGGGGTGCACACGACCTGACCCTCCTGGCCGGCCATACCTACCAGCAGATCGAGGTAAACCAAAAGGCCTTCTTTACCGAAGGCTTCCCCAACAACGGCGTAGAGCCCCGCTTCCAAGTAGGGGCAGCCAGCGAACCAACGCGGCAGTCGGCCTTCGCCACGATCAACGAACTACAGTCCTTCTTCGGCCGTGTGAATTACGGCTTTGACGACCGCTACCTGGTCACGGTAACCATGCGCGCCGACGGCTCGTCCAAGTTCGGCACCAATAATAAATACGGCTACTTCCCCTCCGTAGCCCTGGGCTGGAACATAACCAACGAAGATTTCCTACCCGCCGGGGACGTACTTACTTACCTCAAGCTCCGTGGTAGCTGGGGAAAGACCGGCAACCAGGAAATACCGGCCAAGATCACCCAGGCCAGCTTCACCGAAAGCAATACCGGCAATAATACCTATCCGCTTGACCCGGGCGCTACGACGCTGAGCGAGTACCCCTACGGGACGATCTACACCCGCCTGGCCAACCCCGACATCCAGTGGGAGGTATCGACCCAAACGAACGTCGGACTGGACTTTGCGCTATTCAACTATCGCCTGACCGGTAACCTGGATGCCTTTAATAAGGTGTCGGAGAACATCCTGTTAGAGGTTGCCCCCGTCGATCCGATTCAGCCCACCGACCGCTACTGGACCAATATCCCCAATATGGAGATCCGTAACACGGGGGTGGAACTCGCGCTGAACTACCGCAGCAACGAAAGTCGCGACTTCATCTACGGCATCGGTGGCAACGTTTCCTACACTACCAACAAGGTGACCGACTCCCCTTACAGCATACTGACCACCGGGTCGGTGATCGGAGCGGGGCAGACCGGCGCCACCGTCAACGGTGTCCTGAACGGGGAGCCGATCGGTACCTTCTTCTTGCAAGACTTTCTGGGCATCGGCGAGGACGGACTGAACCTGTTCGCCGACCGCAACGGCGACGGCGAGATCCTGGACAACGACCGCTTCGCCGCAGGTACCGCGCTGCCGAAGTACATCTATGCCCTGAACGCCGACATCGCCTGGCGGAACTTCGACCTGGGCGTCAATTTCAACGGGGTGGCCGGCAACCGGATCTTCAACCACGTAGCCCTTTCCATCTTTAGCAAAGGCAACTTGGCCAATTCGCTCAACACCACTGACCTGGCGGTACAGTACCCCGACGAGGACGTGTCCAACTCAAATCGCGTTTCCACCCGCTACCTGGAGGACGGTGGTTTTCTTCGGCTGAACAACGCTACCCTGGGCTACACCTTCGACCTGGAACGGCTGGGTATCGGGCAGGCCGTCCAGAACATCCGCCTGTCCGTGACCGGCCAGAACCTGCTCCTCTTTACCGACTACTCCGGCTTCGACCCCGAGATCAATACCGGCAGCTCAGTCGGTGACATCCAGACCTTCGGAATCGACTACTTCAGCTACCCGCGGGCCCGTACGGTCCTCTTCTCCCTGGACGTCACTTTCTAACCCCCCAGCAAAATAACCCAATGAAAAACTTACTTCGCCCCACCCTCCTGGTCGGTTCAGTGACTATCCTGAGTGCCTGTACCGACCTGCAGGAAGTCGTTTTGGACGAATCATTCACGGGCAGCGGCCTATCGGAAACCATCAGCGGGGCCATTGCACCGGCCTACGGGCAGGTATCCTGGACTTGGCGCCACACCAACTACTACGGCCTGCAGCTCCTCGCCTCCGACGAAGCTATTCTTCCCCACCGCGGCGGCACCGACTGGTTCGACGGCGGCAAGTTCCTGGCAGCCCATACGCACAGTATCACGCCGACCAACGACTTGGTCACCACTTCCTGGAACGAACTGACCCGCAACATTTCCCGGACCCTCACAGCCCTGGAAACCCTGCGCCCCCTGGCCGATAACGGCAATCAAGAAGCCCAGGCCGCCCTGTATGAGATGGTTGCCCTGCGCGGATACCTGAATATGCTGATGCTCGACAGCTGGGGCGTCGTATTCCGGAAGGAGAATTCCTTCGAAACGTCGGAAATTCTACGTGGACAGGCCGCGATTGATTACATCGAAAGTGAATTCACCTCGGTAGTCGACGTCATCAATACCGACCGGGGGGCAGGCCGCATGACGCAAACGGCCGTCTGGGGCTTCCTGGCCCGCCTCCACCTAAACGCGGCCGTATACCGCGACCCCTACGGGACGCCTAACTTCACGCAGGACGATATGGACCGGGTCATCGAATATACCGGTAAAGTGATCGACTCCGGACTGTACGAACTGAGCCCGGAATACTTCGCGCTCTTCGACGACACCAACTCCGGTAACCGCGAGTTGATCTTCGCCCTGGACCAGCGGGGCGTACTGGAGGAGGAACACAGCCGGTGGACGTACTGGTCGCTGGCGGGCTCGATGTGGGGACGCCCGGAATTTCCCAGTTCCGACGGCACCGACGGACCGGCCATCACTCCCGACTTTTACCGTTCCTGGACGGAGGCGTACGACGTCGATCCGGCCGAGGCGGATAACCGCTTCTATATGCAAAACCAGCAAGTACCGGAAGAGCTGCGCGACCTGACGGGGGTGACGCCGGCCAATGACGAAGAACACTACTACTGCACCACCGCCGAGGAGTACGAATTCAATCGGGGCATCATCCGGGGCGTCATCTGGGGGCCGCGGAAGGATGAGAACGGCGCGTTCCTGCGCTGCGACGACGATCCCAACGTTTACCGTATCTACCCCGTCATTCAGATCAAGGGCAACGGTCCCGACCGGGACGTGGACTACGTCAATCACGAACTGCAGATCGACTTCACCAACGAGGGTCGCCTCCATTCCAAGGGCTACCGCGTGTCCAAGTATGCCTTCAGTCGTACGTCCCCGAACGCGAATAACTACAGCAGCATCGACATCGTACTGATGCGTCTCGCGGAGATGTACCTGATGCGGGCCGAGGCAAGACTGCGCACCGTAGACGAAGCCGGTGCCCTGGCCGACGTGAACACGGTCCGCACGTCGCGCACGGCGCGCGAGCCCGTTCCGGCGGCGCTGGAAAGCATAGACCTGGACATCCTATTCCGGGAGCTGGGCTTTGAATTCTACTGGGAAGGCCTGCGTCGGACCAACCAGATACGCTTCGGCAAGTACGAGGACAGCTGGACGGAGAAAACCGACAGCGATCCTCAGAACCGCCTGTTCCCGATTCCGCAATCGGCCATCGACGGGGCCTCCAACACCCCGGGCTATCTGCAGCAAAACGTAGGCTACTAGCACCTTCATTCTTCATCGGGGCCGGCGGGGACAGGGTTTCCCGTCGGCCGTTTTTATCAAGCCACCTCCGTATGCGCTACCTCTTCTTTCCGCTGACCCTTCTTTTGTGCTTCACCCTGAACGTGCCGGCCTTCGCCCAGCAACCGCCCAACGTGATCTTACTTATCGGTGACGGTATGGGCGTTCCACAGGTATCCTCGGCGTTCTATTTCGGGGAGGGGACGCCCCATTTTCAGCGTTTTACCAAGATTGGCCTGGTCAAGACCAACAGCGTGAGCAATAAGGTGACCGATTCCGCCGCGGCGGCTACGGCGATAGCCACCGGCGTACGGTCGTATAACCGGGCGATCTCTGTCTCTCCCGATACCGTAGCCGTACCCACCATCCTGGAGCAATTGCGGGAGGAGTACGGGTACCGGACCGGGCTGGTCAGCCTGACCTCGATCACCCACGCCACCCCGGCCTGCTTTTACGCCCACGTGGCCGACCGCGACCAGCACGAGGACATCGCCGCCCACCTGGTCGGTAGCGGCGTGGACTTCTTCGCGGGCGGGGGCCTGGACTACTTCAGGCGACGTAGCGACGGCCGCGACCTATACCGGGAACTCGCCGCGCAGGGCTACCGCCTCGATAGCCTGCAGCTTTCCGCCGCCGACCCCGATCGGAAGAACGGCTACCTGTTAGCCCCGGAATCCCTGCCGTCCAAAGTCGAGGGGCGAGGCGACTTCCTGCCCGACGCGGCCCGGATGGGACTGGATTACCTCTCGCACCAGGAAGCGCCCTTCTTCTTCATGGTGGAAGGATCGTACATCGACTGGGCCGGACACGCGGAGAACGATACCATGCTGATCCGGGAGGTAGCGGACTTCGATAAGACGCTCGGGATACTTCTGGATTACGTAGAGGAGCACCCCAATACCCTGCTGATTGTCACGGCCGACCACGAGACCGGGGGGGTGAGCCTGGCGAAAAGCTACCATTCGCAGGTGGTGTTCGGGCAGCGGAAGGAAATCCCCGACGAGGTAGCGGTTAGCTTCAATTCCAACCAGCACAGTGCCGAACTCGTGCCGATCTTCGCCAAAGGCGCGGGCGAAGACCACTTCCCGGGGATCTACCAGAACAACGAAATTTTCACGCGCCTGCTCCGGGCCGTTCGAACGGAACAGTAATTCTAGGTCACTAAAGTAATGCCCGTGTCCCTCCGCCATCACCTCCTTTTCTTTTTGCTCCCGGCCCTCTGCGTGTCCCTGCCCGCCCAGGAAACTTACCGGGTACACTCCCACAACGACTACCTGCGGGAAGTTCCCTTCTGGCAGGCCTACAGTGCCGGCGCGGCATCCATCGAGGTAGACCTGGTACTCCGGAACGACACGCTGTACACGGCCCACGGCCACGACGATATCACCCCGGGCAAGACCTTCGCCGGCGAGTACCTGGAGACCCTGGACGGGCTGGCGACGAAGGGTACCCTGCGCCCCGTTCAACTGCTCGTGGACCTGAAGACCGACGCGTATTCCACGCTGGATAAGGTGGTGGCCGAAATTGCGGCCTATCCTACCCTGACGGACAATGATGCCGTGACCTTTGCCATCTCCGGCAACCGGCCACGCCCCGACGATTACGACAATTATCCCCCTTTCATCCGGTTTGACCACCAGCGGCTGGACGACCTGGACCGGGTGAACCTGGACCGGGTGGCCCTGATCAGCCAATCCTTCACGCCCTACTCCGTCTGGAACGGCTACGGCCGGATGACGGCGGCGGACCAGGCGCGGGTGGATTCCGTCCTGCAACGCGCCGCCGCTACCGGTAAACCCTTCCGGTTCTGGGCGACACCGGACACGAAAACGGCCTGGGCCCGGCTGGCGAAGCTGGGGGTAGGGTACATCAATACCGATAAACCCGCCACTGCCCGCGCTTTCCTGGACCGGCTTGACACAAACACCTATACAGCAGATTCCGCCACGACCGTCTACGCGCCCGCCTACCGGATTGATCCCGCGGGCCGGCCCCGCAACGTCATCCTGCTGATCGGCGACGGGAACGGTCTGGCGCAACTCTCAGCGGCGCGGCTGGCCAACGGGGGCCAACTGACAATTACCAACCTGCGCGACGTGGGCCTTATGAATACGGCGTCGGCCGACGATCCGGTCACCGACTCCGCCGCGGCGGGTACGGCCATGGCTACCGGCCGCAAAACCAACAACCGCGCCATCGGCGTGGACACGGCGGGGCGTCCCCTCCCCACCCTGATCGAAATTCTGGCCGAGCGCGACTTCCGCACCGGCATCGTCACTACCGATGCCATCTACGGGGCTACGCCGTCCGCCTTCTACGCGCACACGCCCGAGCGGGACGACACCGATGGCATCGTCGACGATCTGGTGGGTAGCGGCTTGTCCTTCTTCGTGGCCGGCGGAAAGTCGCGGGACCAAATGATCGATGCCCGATTTACCACCACTCAACTTGAGGAATTTCGTGACCTCACCACGCCACGGGCCGTGTATCACGGGGCGGAAAAGATGCCGACGATCCTGGCCGGGCGAGGCGACTTCCTCCCGCGCGGCGTTGGCCACGTCCTCTCCGTACTGGAAGACGACGAACGGCCCTTCTTCCTGCTCGTGGAGGGTGCTCAGATCGATAACGGGGGCCACGCTAACGACATCACCACCGTCGTCACCGAGATGCTCGACTTCGATCGCGCGGTGGCCACGGCGCTACGCTTCGCGGACCGCGACGGCGAAACGCTGGTGATCGTCACCGCCGACCACGAAACCGGTGGACTGGGCGTGGCGGGCGGCGACCACGATGGTACCGTGCGGGCGGAATTTCTCAGCGTGGACCATTCCGGTATTCTCGTTCCCGTATTTGCCTACGGCCCGGGCGCCGGAGCCTTCCGGGGCGTTTTTGAAAATACGGAGATTCACGCCAAGATCCTGGCGGCCCTGTCCCGCCCCTGAGAGAGGTATCAGGCGCCCACGATACGCAGCAGTTCCTTCGCGCGGGCGGCCCGCTGCCGGGCTACCGCAACCGTATCGCCCAGGGCGGTCAGGTGGCCCATCTTGCGGAAGGGCCGCGTTTCCGCTTTTCCGTACAGGTGGGGGTGGACTTCCGGGATGGCCAGTACGTCCATCCAGCCTTCGTACACGGTATCTCCGGTGCTGCCCTCTTCCCCGAGCAGGTTGATCAGGGCGGCGGGGCGCAGGAGCTGGGGGTCGCCTAACGGCAAGCCGAGTATGGCCCGCAGGTGTTGCTCGTACTGGCTGGTGGCGCAGGCCTCGATGGTGTGGTGACCGCTGTTGTGGGGGCGGGGGGCTACTTCGTTGACGAGCAACTCCCCGTCCTTGGTCAGGAACAGTTCGACGGCCAGCAGGCCCACGATCTCCATATGCCGGACCACGTCTACGGCCAGTTTGCTGGCGCGACCGTCGGTGTCGCCATCGAGGGCGGCGGGGCATACCAGGAATTCCACCAGGTTGGCCGTGGGGTGGAATTCCATCTCCACGGTATTGAAGACCTTTATCTCCCCCGTGGCCGAGCGGGCCACGATGACGGCCAGTTCCTTATCGATGTCGGCCAGGTCCTCTATCAGGCAGGGACCGTCGAGGAGGTTCTCCTCCAGGTCGCGGTCGTGCAGGATCACCGCCACTCCCTGCCCGTCGTAGCCACCGGTCCGGGTCTTCTGAACGAACGGGATAGACACTGCACCTGCGTCCACCGCCCGAATCACCTCCTCCTTGGTGCCGAAGAGCTGAAAGTCGGTGGTCGGGATGCCGTGGTCGGCGTAGAACTGTTTCTGGAGGCCCTTGTCCTTGATCAGGTCGATCTTGTCGGGCTGGGGGTACACCTTCACGCCCTGCGCTACGAGGTCGTGGAGGGCCCGGGTATCGATGTGCTCGATCTCAATGGTGACCACGTCCAGGTTATGGGCGAAGGCCATGACGTCGTCGTAGTCGCGGAAGTTGCCCCGCTCGAAGACGGTGGCGTAGGGCGCGGCGGGAAAGCCCTCGTCGCGGTCGAGAACGTACACGGGCAGGTGCCACGCGCTGGCCGCCTGACAGAGCATCTTACCGAGCTGACCGCCGCCGAGGATGCCGATTTTGGGGAAAGTAGACATGCCCGAAAGGTACGCAAGGCAACACAACCCGGCGTGGATCGCAGCCGCCGCCCTCCTCCGCCGGGGGTCGCGCTACCGGGAGTGAGCTACCGGTGGATCAGTTTGCTCCCGTGATCTGAAACTTGACGGGCAAATGAAACAGCACCCGTACCGGCTTACCCTTTTGTATCCCGGGCTCCCAGCGTGCCCCGTTCGCCTCCATTTGCTCGACCGCCGCCAAAGCGACCTCGCCCAGCCCGCCCCCCGGATCCCGAGCGAGCCGAATATTGGATATGCTTCCATCCGTTTCTACGATAAAGGTGATCACGGCAAGGCCTTCTTTACCTATTTCTCTGGCCTGCGGCGGGTACGTAATATGTTGATGGATATGTTCTAGCATGGCCTGGTCCGCGCACGCTTTTCTTTCGGCGTAGGCTTCGAGCTGTCCGCAGGCTTCCGCGCGAAAAAGGGGCATCTGCTCGACGATCTTGAAGATCTCGTCTTCGGGTAGCTGTTCGTGCATGCTACTGTGGGTTTAGTTGCTGATTACTACCTGCTTGCCCGTGGACCCGCCGGGGTGGGGCAAACCCCGCCGCTACTCCAGCTTAAAGCGGATCGGCAGGTTGAACTCTACCGGCACCGGCTTTCCCTTTTGCAGTCCGGGCTCCCAGCGGGTATTGTCGTTCTTCATCTTGCCGACCACCTTCAGGGCCGCCTCGCCGAGACCGGCGCCGGGGTCGCGAACCAGCCGGATATCGGACATCACGCCGTGAGGCTCGATCACGAACCTGACCACCGCCATCCCCTGCTTGCCGCGGTCCCTGGCTTCTTTTGGGTACTTGACGTGGTCGTAGACGTAGTCCAGGAGGGCCCGTTCGGCGCAGGGCTTGCGGTCGGCGTAGTCTTCCAGGTCGCCGCAGTCGGCGCCCGGGAACAGGGGCATCTGCTCCACGACCTTGAACACGTCACGGTCCTTGGCAACTTCCACTTCGACAGCGGGTACGGTGGTCACCCGCGGGGCGGTGGGGGTAGCGACAAAAAAGCCAAACAGCAGGGCAACGACGGCCAGCGCGGCACTCAGTCGGAAATAGGGAGAGTCGAAAGTCTTCATAGTGGGTGTTTGAAGTTACGATGCCGCGGACCCGGATTTTGGTGGGCGGACCCAAAAAAAACGCCCCCCGGAAGGTATTCCGGGGGGCGTGTCCTGGCGGACGGTGGCCGCGGCTTACAGCAGCGGTGCGATCACCAGCGCCACTACGCTCATCAGCTTGAGCAGAATGTTGAGCGAGGGACCGGAGGTGTCCTTGAAGGGGTCACCGACCGTATCGCCGACGACGGCGGCCTTATGGGGCTCGGAACCCTTGTAGTAGACCGTACCCTGAACCGAGGCACCCTCCTCGAACATCTTCTTGGCGTTGTCCCAGGCGCCACCGGCGTTACTCTGGAAGATGGCCATCATGACGCCCGCAGAGGTCACGCCGGCCAGCAGGCCACCCAGCATCTCGGCACCCACGTCGGCCCCGAACAGGCGCGGCGCGAAGCCGACGACGACGGGCGCGAGTACCGCGATCAGTCCGGGCATCACCATCTCGCGGATGGAGGCTTCGGTGGAGATCTCCACGCACTTGGCGTAGTCGGCCTTGCCGTCGGCGGCATCGAAGGTGGCCTTATCGGCGGGGGACCATTTCGTCTCGTCGTGTCCGGAGCGGCGCATCACCTCGAGGGCGGCCTTCAGCTCGGGGATTTCCTGGAACTGCCGGCGTACCTCCTGGATCATATCGTTGGCGGCGCGGCCCACAGCCTCCATGGAGAAGGCGCTGAAGAGGAAGGGCAGCATGGCCCCGAGGAAGAGGCCGGCCATCACGTAGGGGTTGGCGATGTCGATGCTGGTGATGCCGGCCGTCTGCATGAAGGCGGCAAAGAGCGCCAGGGCCGTCAGGGCGGCGGAGCCGATGGCGAAGCCCTTACCGATGGCGGCGGTGGTGTTACCGACGGCGTCGAGCTTATCGGTGCGCTCGCGTACCTCCTTGGGCAGGTTGGCCATCTCGGCGATACCGCCGGCGTTGTCGGAGATCGGCCCGTAGGCGTCGACCGCCAGCTGGATACCGGTATTGGAGAGCATACCTACGGCGGCGATGGCGATGCCGTAAAGTCCCGCGAAGTAGTACGCGCCGATGATGGCAGCCGCGAGGACCAGAATGGGCAGGGCGGTAGAGCGCATACCCACGGCCAGTCCCGCGATGATGTTGGTGGCGGAGCCGGTCAGCGACTGGTCCACGATGCCCTGTACAGGCTTGGTGCCGGTACCGGTGTAGTGTTCGGTGATGTAGCCGATACCCAGGCCGGCTACGAGGCCCATAATGATGGCGTAGAAGACGCCCATATTGGTATAGGCGAAGCTGACGGGATCGCCCTGTGGATCGGTCAGCGGCTTGCCCAGTCCGTCGTAGTTGATGGTCCAGCTGTCGGGGAGCAGGGTGGTCACGGCAAAGAAGGTCAGCACCAGCATGATCGCCGCGGCGATCAGCTCCCCGGTGTTCAGTGCCTTCTGCGGATCGCCACCCTCGCCCACGCGGACGAAGAAGGTGCCGACAATGGAGGCTACGATACCTATACCGGCTACCACGAGGGGCAACAGTACGGCGTTGAGGCCGCCGATTTCGCTCTGCGCGAATTCCGGCAACACGATGAAGGCCGCCCCGATCACCATGGTACCGATGATGGACCCGACGTACGATTCGAAAAGGTCGGCACCCATACCGGCTACGTCGCCCACGTTGTCGCCTACGTTATCGGCGATGGTGGCGGGGTTAAGGGGGTGATCTTCGGGGATGCCGGCTTCCACCTTACCCACGAGGTCGGCACCGACGTCGGCGGCCTTGGTGTAGATGCCGCCGCCCACGCGGGCGAAGAGCGCAATGGAGGAGGCGCCAAAGCTGAATCCGGTAATGACGGTGACCACCCGCACGATGGCCTGCTGCGCTTCCACGGTCCCGTTGACTACGGTATCCGGGACGAACATGCCCTGGAACACCAGAAAAAGCGCGCCCAGGCCCAGCAGTCCGAGGCCGACCACGCCCAGCCCCATGACCGAGCCGCCCGCGAAAGCGACGCCGAGGGCCTTGCCTAGGCTTTCCCGGGCGGCGTGGGTAGTACGTACGTTCGCTTTGGTCGCCACGCGCATACCGATGAAGCCGGCCAGGGCCGAACAGATGGCGCCGAGGATGAAGCTCACGCCGATCATCCAGCTGGAGGTGGCGGCATCGGCGGTGACCATAAGCAGGGCCGCCACTACGCCGACGAAGATGGCGAGCACCTTGTACTCCGCCCGCAGGAAGGCCATCGCGCCGTCGGCGATGTTTTCCCCGATGCGGACCATACGCTCGTTACCGGGGTCTTGCTTACCGACCCAGCTGTAGCGGATCGCCATGAAAATAAGGGCCAGGATACCCAGGACGGGTATTGCCAAGAGTATAGTTGAAACCATAAATTTTAGGGAGATTAACTTGTTTTGAAGAAAGAGGTGAGATCCGTCTTCGATGACAAGCGATCTAGATGGCCGCGAAAAAATCGCGCTTCAAAAGTTCGATGATCGAGATTGCGCAGACAAAATAGTAATTATTGCTTTATCAGCTTTCGCAGTGTTTTCCCCGCTTCCGTGGCAAGTTCGAAGTAGTACATTCCGTTTGGTAAGTCCACCAGGGGAGCCGTGATCCGGTGCGTTCCCGCCCCCCGCTCGGCCGCCGGCCAACTGCCGACCCGTCGGCCCGCGGCGTCGCGCAGCTCCACCGCTATCCGCCCCGGGCGTAGCATCCGGTAGGTCAGGGTTGCCTCCTCGGTCGCGGGATTAGGGTACAATTCCACGTTCGCCACGCTGGGGTCGGGCCGGTGGACGGCCGTAGTTTTGCCCCCCCGCTTGTATAGAAAGGTCGTGGGCCGCTCCTCCGCGTCGAATTCGATCTCGACCACCGGTTCTTTCTCGCCCTCCGCCCAGAAATAGTAGGTACCCTCCTCCGGCTGCCGGCCCAGGTAGGCCTCGGTGGAGGGGTCGGCCGCCCGTACGATGCCGGTAACGTCGAGGTAGGCGGACTGCCCCGCCTTCACGTATACACGGGTATCCATTATTTCCACCCGTTTCTCCCGCAGCACGGTGTAGGTATCGCCCTCCAGGGTGAGGCTGCCATAGGCGTCCACTACGTCGCTGATTATGCTGGTACTGGTGACGCGGACGGAATCGTAGCTGCGCAGGGCGCTGCCGATGTCGCTCGTGCGTATATCCGCCGGCAGGCTGTCTACGCTGATGCGTATCTCCCGCACCGACGTTGAGGAAAAGCTGTCGCCGTAGGAGATCCCGGCGCGCCGTACGGCACGCGGCGGTACCAGCGCGGCGGCGAACACCTCATCGCGGAAGAACGGCAGGGAGCCCACCAGCCCCACGAGCTCAAAGGTCGTGTCCGTACTCCGGTAGTATTCGTAATCGAAGGCCGCCGAAGTGAGCCGCATCTCCGCCGTGGGGAAGAGGGTGTCGGCCACCACCGCCTCCAGGACCTCGGTGTATTCGGTCCGCAGGTCCGGAAAACCAAAGTCCCAGGTAAGTGCCTCCCCGGGGGGCTGAAAGACGATACCCTCCCGGTACGCGTCCGTAGCCTGATTCGTGAGCAGGCTGTCCCCGACGACCGGGAAGTAGGCACGGCCGAGCGTGATTTGGGCACCGACCCCGGAAGTCAGGCCGGCGAGGAGCAGGGAACACAGGAAAGCACGAGTAAGGGACATATGCGGGGAGATTGGTGTGGGTGCGCGCGGCGGCGTTAACGCTTGACCAGGGGCTGCAGGGTGGTCCCCTGCGGGCTGGCCAGACGAAGATAGTAGGTACCGGCCGGTACATTATCCAGCCCGGCCGACAGGGTGTACAGTCCGGCCACCTGCCGCCCCGTACGGAAGACGCGGAGCTGCCGGCCGGTCGCATCTAGCAGATCGATGGTCATCGTGCCTCCCACCGGCAGTGAGTACCTCACGCGGCTGGCGTTGCCGGTAAGGGTTAGGCGCTACCGGCAGTACCGTCGGCCCGGATACGGTAGAGGTCGCGGTTCCCAGGCCCGGGGGACCGGCCGGGGCGGGCGTATCGGTGCGGGCCTTGCCCGCCGCCGGGGCGTCCGCAGTCTGCAGGTGGTTGCTTACGGCGGCCTTGCGGAAACCGGCGGCGAAGGTTTCCGTGGTCGACCGTTCCAGGATCGGCGAAGAGAAGTAATCGACCGTGATACTATCCGGCCGCACGTCGAGCACATAGTAGCCGTGGTCGGAGAGGTTGGCGTATTTCATGTGGGGGTTGGGGACGCCCAGGTTGAGGCCAGGCTTCGGACTTAGCTCGGTGATGAGCTGTTCGGCCAATTGCTGCGCGACTTCGCGCCCCGTGGCTTCGTCGAAGTTGGCGGCCGAGATACTCGGGATAGCGAATTCCAGCGCCACCGTGCCCGCGCCCGTTTCCGGATCGTAGGCGGTTGGCGTGTATATCGGTACCCGGCCCAGGGTGCCCTCCGTCCGGAAGGAGAGTTCGTTGGCCGGTACCGCCACCTCGAAAGCGAGAGCCGTATGGAAGTCGCCGGTCAGGATGACCACGTCATGGATGCCCAGCGAGTCGATCCGGTCGACTATTCGCTGCCGCGCGGCGGGGTAGCCATCCCAGATGTCGAGGAAGTCGCTTTCCACACTTTCGTATGGCCACTGCAACTGGAGGCCCGCCCAGTCCATGTTGAATTCGGAAAAGATCACCTGGTGACCGATCAGCTTGTACCGGGCGGTGGAGGAGGCCAGTTGATCCAGAAACCAGGCGCGCTGCTCCTCGCCAAGCAGGGTACGGTCCGCCGCCTGCAGGGCGGGATCACTAACGTCCTAGATCTGCGCCTCGCGACCCTCCAGGCGGGTTATCCAGCATGATGAGGTCCGCCAGGTCCCCGTAGGAGATCGTGCGGTAAATGCTGCGGTTTCCCGTTTCGCGGATCGGCAACCGTTCGAAGTAGGCCCGCCGCGACCATTCCTTGCGGTCGGTCCAGCTGCCTTCGTCGCCGGGCTGGTGATTGCTCGCGCCCGTTTCGTAGCTGTCGTTGGCCGACTCGTGATCGTCCCACACGGAGATGATGGGGTGTTGCTGGTGCAGGTGCCGGAGGTCACTGTCCAGGCGGTAGGTGGAGTAGCGGTTGCGGTAGTCTTCCAGGCTCACGATTTCCCGGTCCGGCGCTACGATCCGGTCGTCCCAGACTTCGGTGTTTCCGTATTCCCGGTTGGCGTATTCGTAGATGTAGTCGCCCAGGTGGATCACCGCCTCCAGGTCGTTACGCTCGGCCAGGCGGCCGTAGGCGTTGAAGTAACCGGCCTGAAAGTTGCTGCAACTCACCACGCCGAAGCGCAGGTGGTCGGCCGTTGCGCCGGTCGGTGTCGTTTTCGTGCGTCCGGTCAGGGAATCGCGGCCGAGGGCCGAAAAGCTGTAGTAGTAGGTAGTGGCGGGAGCCAGCCCGTCCACGTCTACCTTGACGGTGTAGTCGGTTTCGCCTTCGATCGTGAAGGTGCCCTCCTGTACCAGGTCTTCCAGTCCGGGATCGGTGGCCACGCACCATTCCCCCCTGATGCTCCGCCCGTCGACGGTGTCCGGCGTGACCCGCGTCCAGAAGATCACCCGGTCGGCCAGCGGATCCCCGGAGGCTACGCCGTGGTAGAAGGGCCGCAGGTCGGCCTCCGCGAGTTGCGGCCGGGCGCCCGTCCAGGGCCGCGTGTGCGTAAAAAGGGTTTGTGCGGGTACGCAGGTGCAGTAGAACAGGGCAACTAACAGCGTAGACAGGTAAGCGGGGCGGATAGCAGTGAGGTCTCCGGTAAGGTAAGGTGTGGCGGGCAGGCGCCTGCCCCCGGGCGAAAGTGGCTGCTCCGGTATTTCTCTAAAGCCCCTATATTTGTGCCCCATCCCGCAGCCGTGCGGGCTTTTTTTATAACGAAGGGTGGAGAGATCAGGCTCTGCGAAACCCTGGCAACCACTTTCCCGATGGCTTGGGAAAAAAGGTGCCAACGCCTGTCCCGCTTGGCGGGAAACTATAAAATCATACTGCCATGCCCACTCCGCAACCGGCGGCCGCTCCGGCCCCACCCCTGCTTCACGACCGCGATACCCTGCCGGAACTCCTGGCCGCCGTCGTCGAGGAATCCTCACACTTTCTTGCCACCCTACCCCGGCGCCGCGCGGGGGCCAAACAGCCCTTTGACGAGGTGCTGCCGCCGGGGCACTACCGCCCCGGATTCGTGCGCGGGGTCGTGCATCCCAACGATACCGAATTCGGGGAGGGCCGCGGTGCCCTGGCGACCCTGCGGCACTGCGTACGCCGCTTTGACGATCTGATAGTGGCCTCCTCCGGTCCACGCTACCTCGGCTACGTGGTCGGCGGCGTGACGCCCGCCGCCCTGGCCGGCGACTGGCTGGCCAGCGTCTACGATCAGAATCCGCAGGGGCTGCGGTGGTTTGGCGACGCGTCGGGGCGCATCGAGTACGAAACCATCGGGCTGCTGCGCGACACCCTCGGTCTGCCCGCCGACTTCAACGGCGGCTTCGTGACCGGCGCCACCATGAGCAACTTCACCTGCCTGGCCACCGCCCGGCAGTGGCTCGGCGACCGCCTTGGTCGCGACGTGGCCTCCAACGGCTTCGGCAACGCGGAACTGAGGGTGTACGCCGCCACGCCCCACTCTTCGACGGTGAAGGCCCTGAGGATGCTGGGCTTCGGCAGCGCCGCCCTCCGCCTGGTGAAGACCCTGCCCGACCGGGAGGCTATGGACGTTGCCGACCTGGAGCAACAGTTGGCCGCCGAGCCCGGTACCCCCGCCATCGTGGTCGGCAGCGCGGGCACGGTGAATACCGCGGATTTTGACGACTTCCGCGCCCTGCACGCGCTGCGCGACCGCTTCGACTTCTGGCTGCACATCGACGGTGCCTTCGGCGGCTTCGCCGCCCTGCTTCCCAAGGCAGCCGACTACCTCGACCACTGGCAATACGCCGACAGCATCACCGTAGACAACCACAAGTGGCTGAACGTACCCTACGACAGCGGTACCTGGTTTGTCCGGAAGAAACACGAAGCGCTGCAGGTGGCCACCTTCCGCAACGGCGACGCTCCCTACCTCGGAGACAACAGCGAGTTCAACTACCTCAATCTCGGTCCGGAGAACAGCCGTCGGCTGCGCGCCCTGCCCGTCTGGTCCACGCTGCGGGCCTACGGCAAGGCCGGCTACCGCGACATCGTCACCCGCTGCGTGGCCGCGGCCCGGGAGCTCGGCGACTTCGTACAGGAGGAAGACGGCTTCGAACTGCTGGCCCCCGTACGCCTTAATGTGGTATCCTTCACCCTGACCGACGCGGACCCGGCGACCGTGACCCGCTTCCTGCAACAACTCAACGACAACGGCCGCTACTTCCTCACCCCGACAACCCTCAACGGGAGACCGGGTATGCGCGCCGCTTTCGTCAACTGGCGCACCGAACCGCGGGACGTACACTGGCTCCGTGCGGAACTCCGCAATGTATTGGGACAGGTACGTCCCCCGGCACCCGCGCCCCGCCGCACCCCTCCTACTTCACCTCTTCACTAATACTAGCTACCACTATGCACTACGAAACACTCCAACTACACGCCGGCCAGGAGGTCGACGAGCAGACCCGCAGCCGTGCCCTGCCCCTATACCAGACCAGCAGCTTCACCTTCCGCGACAGCGAGCACGGGGCCAAGCTCTTCGGTCTCCAGGAATTCGGGAACATCTATACCCGGATCATGAACCCCACCACCGACGTCTTCGAAAAGCGCGTCGCGGCCCTGGAGGGGGGAGCCATGGCCCTGGCCACCGCATCCGGGCAGAGCGCCCAGTTCCTGGCCATCAACAACCTGGCCTCGGCCGGCGACAACATCGTGAGTAGCCCCTACCTCTATGGAGGTACCTACAACCAGTTCAAGGTCGCCTTCAAACGGATCGGCATCGAGGTGCGCTTCGCCGACAGCACCAACCCGGCCGACTTCGAGAAACTGATCGACGAGAAGACCAAGGCCATCTACACCGAGACGCTGCCCAACCCCAGCTTCCTGGTGCCCGACTTTGAAGGCCTCAGCGCCCTGGCCGAAAAAACGGACCTGCCGCTGGTGGTCGACAATACCTTTGGCGCCGCCGGCTACCTCTGCCGCCCCATCGAGCACGGGGCCCACATCGTGGTGCAGTCGGCCACCAAGTGGATCGGCGGCCACGGCACCAGCATCGGCGGGGTGATCGTGGACAGTGGTAAGTTCGACTTCGGCAACGGCAAGTACCCCCAGTTCACCGACCCGAGCCCGAGCTACCACGGCATGGTCTTCAACGACGTCTTCGGGAAGGACGGTCCCTTCGGCAACATCGCCTTCGCCATCCGCGCCCGGGTGGAGGGGCTGCGCGACTTCGGCCCCGCCGCTTCGCCCTTCAACGCCTGGATGTTCGTACAGGGACTGGAAACCCTGAGCCTGCGCGTCGAGCGCCACTGCGAGAACGCCATGGCCCTCGCCGAGTGGCTGCGCGACCACGACAAGGTGGAGAGCGTGAGCTACGCCGGGCTGTCCGACCACCCCGGCCACGCCAACGCGAAGAAGTACCTGCGCCACGGTTTCGGCGGTGTCCTCAACTTCAACGTGAAGGGCGGCAAGGAAGACGCCACCAAGGTGGTCGATAACCTGAAGCTGATCAGCCACCTCGCCAACGTAGGCGACGCCAAGACCCTCATCATCCACCCCGCCGCCACCACCCACCAGCAGCTCAACGAGCACGAACAGCGGGCCGCAGGTGTAGAACCCAACGCGCTGCGCATCAGCGTGGGCATCGAGCACATCGACGACATCAAGGCCGACCTGCAGCAGGCGCTCGACCTGATCTGATCATCCATAATTGACGAATCATGACCCCCGATCTATACAAGGACCAGTACGAGGTGCTGCACGGCCAGATGCCGATGTACGGCAAGGGTGTGCAGGAGAGCCTGGAGCCTATCCCGGAAGAGGATTTTCACCGGCCGGTAGGGCACCGTACCATCGCACAGCTCGTGGCGCACATAGTGGCCTGGCGTCGCAACACTGCCCTGCGACTGCAGAAAAAGCCCCGCCCACAGATCGAACTGGGCTCACCCGTGGACTGGCCGGACTACTCCGGGAAAACCAAGGCGGAGATGCTGGATGAACTGGCCGAGACCAAGGAGGAGATGCTGCAGGCCCTCGATGCGTTTGACTACGGTAGCCTGGAAGAGAAGGTACACCCCGACCACTACTACCACTACCGTCACGTGATCGACGGGGCCATACAGCACGACGTATACCACCTGGGACAGATCAACCTGATCGCCAGTGTGTTGCGCTTCGGTCGAAACCAATAATCCCAGAACCGCTTCCCTTGACGCGCTACCTGTACATCGAACACCCCTTCCAGCTGGAGTCTGGCTCGGTACTGCCCAACCTCACCGCGGCCTACGACACCTTCGGTACGCTGAACGCGGCCCGCGATAACGTCATCTGGATCTGCCACGCCCTGACCGCCAACAGCGACTGCGAAGACTGGTGGCCGGGACTGGTGGGGCCGGGCTGCACCATTGACCCGGAACGCTACTTCATCGTGTGCGTCAATATGCTGGGCAGTACCTACGGCAGCAGCAGCCCGCGCAGCCAAAACCCCGCCACGGGCCGGGCCTACGGGCTCGAGTTTCCGCTGGTGACCACCAAGGACAACGCCCGCTTCTTCTCGCTGGTCGCCAACTACCTGGGTATCGGCCGCGTGCGCTTACTTATGGGCGGCAGCATGGGCGGGCAGCATGCCCTGGAGTGGGCCAGCCTGGAGCCCGACCGCTTCGACCTGCTGTGCGTACTGGCCACCAACGCCCGCCACTCGGCCTGGGGAATCGCTTTCAACGAGAGCCAGCGGATGGCCATGCGGGCCGATCCGACCCTCGGTACGGACGCGCCCGACGCCGGCAAGGCCGGCCTGGAAGCCGCCCGCGCCGTCGCCATGCTCTCCTACCGCCACTACCGGACCTACGTGGGTACCCAATCGGAGGAGGAAGCCGACAAGTACGACGACTACCGCGCCAGCAGCTACCAACGGTACCAGGGCTACAAGTTGTGGAAGCGGTTCGACCCCGTATGCTACTACGCCCTATCCCGGGGCATGGATAGCCACGACGTGGGTCGGGGCCGCGGGGGCGTAGCCTCCGCGCTGGGCCGGATCAAGGCCCCTACCCTGGTCATCAGTATCGACACCGACATCCTCTTCCCGATCGAGGAGCAGGCCGTGATCAGCCGGCACATTCCTAACAGCCGCCTGGAAGTGATGCACTCCGACTACGGTCACGACGGCTTTCTGACGGAGGCGGTAAAGATCGGGGAGTTCCTGAGCGATTTCCTGGGAGATCAGCTGCGGATCGACGCTACGACCAAGCGGGCCTTTACCGATGCCCTCACGGGACGGAAGTTCGCGGTACCGGGGTCGGAGGAGGTTTAGGGTTGCTGGGTGCTGGGTGCTGGTTGCGGGTTGCGGGTTGCGGGTTGCGCCGATCGTCTCCCTGGAAGGCCAGCGGAGGTCATCGGATGCGAGACGCGCGCAGCAAGGCCTCATCCGATGACCGGAGCGAGCTGGTTGCGGGTTGCGCCGATCGTCTCCCTGGAAGGCCAGCGGAGGTCATCGGATGCGAGACGCGCGCAGCAAGGCCTCATCCGATGACCGGAGCGAGCTGGTTGCGGGTTACCTGTTGCGCCGATCGTACCCTGGAAGGCCAGCAGAGGTCATCGGATGCGAGACGCGCGCAGCAAGGCCTCATCCGATGACCGGAGCGAGCTGGTTGCGGGTTGCGGGTTGCGCCGATCGTCTCCCTGGAAGGCCAGCAGAGGTCATCGGATGCGAGACGCGCGCAGCAAGGCCTCATCCGATGACCGGAGCGAGCTGGTTGCGGGTTACCGGTTGCGCCGATCGTACCCTGGAAGGCCAGCAGAGGTCATCGGATGCGAGACGCGCGCAGCAAGGCCTCATCCGATGCCCGGAGCGCACGGGTTGCGGGTTGCTAGTTGATGGCCAGGGGATCGTGCACGGTAGCCGGATAGGGTACGCAGAGCGAATCCAGCTGGGCCAGGGTACCCGAAAAGACGTTGCGGTCCACGGCACCGACGATGCCGGGCGACGCCGCCCGGTCGGTGTATTGCCAGAACTGGAAGGGCCGGCCGCAGACGGTCACGGGCTCGTGGTCATTGTAGCGCGCCAGCCAGAGCGGGTACTCGTTAAATTGACCGGCCAGGTGACGGTTATAGAAATTAAGGCCGGTATACAGGATGGGCTTGACGCCGTAGTGATCTTCGGCCAGGCGAAGCCACTGGCGTACGTGGGCGACAAAGTCCGGGCCGGAAAGATCACCGCGGTTTTCCACGTCGAGGACGGGGGGCAGATCACCGGGCTGCAATTTTACCAGGTCGATGAAGTTGCTCAGCTGCCGCTCCACGCTGGTATGGGGCAGGAAAAAGTGGTAGGCACCACGGCGAATCCCGGCGCGGCCGGCCTCGGCCCAGTTGGCGCGGAAGGCGATATCACGGTGCGTCCAACCCTCGGAAGCCTTGATGAATACGAAGTGGTGGCCGGCGTTGGCCACGCTGTCCCAGTTGACCACCCCCTGGTAGCGGCTGACGTCCAGGCCGGACACCGCGTACCGCTCACTCACCTCCTCCTTGCCACACGCCGACAGTAGCGCGCAGAGGAGCAGACTCAGGATGAAGCGGGATTGGTTCAAGGGGTTATGTTCGCTAATTGGTACTGTAATTTACGAAAAAAGGGCGTGGACAGATGCCCTGAGGAAAATTATTCTCCTCCCAGGATGCCCCGGATGTTCCAGTTCACTTGCTCGCCGGTGATGTCCCGGAAGCTTGCCCACTGGTTGGGGTTGGTGGCCAGCCGGAGCAGGTCGCCGTTGGAGTTGTAGGTGCGCCCGGCGTCGCACCCCACCGAGAATGGCTCTCCGTCGGGCAGCACCACTTCGACCGCCAGCCACAGGCCCTGGCCGTCGATCTCGAGGCCCGGGATGACGCGGTCCTCGATCCAGCGGTTGGTCGTGATGCGGTTGGTCATGGGCTGCCGGTAAAGTTCCGCGCCGGGCGTGCGGTCGTCGGGTCCCTCTCCGTAGACTACAACGGCCGTGGAGTCCGGTATGGTGTTCAGGTAGAACCGGATACGCTCGAGCGTGCGGCCCGTATACTGCTGGGTAACGGAGGGAGGGAAGTAGGCGGCAAACATGTTCTTCCCGGGCGGCAGCTGGGGCGCGGAGACGGGGTCCCCGTCGTAGTTGAGGGTCGTGGCGACGGCGGGGTCGTCCTTTTCACAGCTCGTCCAGAGAAGCAGCGGTGCGGCGAGGAGTAACAGGAAGACCAGGGAAGATTTCATGGGCGGGGGCATTAGGAAGCAAGATCGTATATAAGACGTTTCAACGGGCCCCGGGGCTGCTTAAGGATATACTAAAGTCTGCTGGCGCACATCGGATGTCCCCGACATCCGATGTGCGCCGGCCGGCCGCGCTACCTTCGCCGCCATGAACCGCGAGATCCTCCGGCTGGCCGTACCCAATATCCTGAGCAACCTGTCTGTGCCGCTGATCTCCAGCTTCGATACGGCCCTGATGGGCGGCCTCGGGGGCGGCCACATCGCCGCGGTGGGCCTCGGCAGCATGGCCTTCAACTTCGTGTACTGGAACTTCGGCTTCCTGCGTATGGGCACAACCGGATTGACCGCCCAGGCCTTCGGGCGCGGGAGCCTGCCCGGACAGGCGCAGGCCCTCTACCGCGGCGCCCTCCTGGCCGCCGGCATCGGTCTGGCACTGGTGCTGCTGCAGACCCCCGCCCTGCGGCTGACCGCCTGGCTGCTCAATATCCGCCCCGAACAGCTGCCCCTGGTGGAGGAGTATTTTTACATCCGCATCGTCGCCGCCCCCGCCGCCCTGCTGCAGATGGTGCTCCTGGGCTGGTTCTTCGGGCGGCAGAACGCGGTGTGGCCCCTCGTGCTCACCGTAGCGGTCAACCTCGCCAACCTGGGACTGAGCTACTACCTCGTCACCCGGGCCGGCTGGGGCATTGCCGGGGTGGCCTGGGGGACGGTGGCCGCGCAGTACGGCGGGCTCCTCATCGGGCTGGGGCTGCTGGTGTACGGCCGGTACCGGAGCCCGGACTGGCCCCTCTTCGCATCCGCACCGCACCCGCGCTCCGCCGGCGAAGCGAGCCTGAGGGCCTTCTTCCGGATCAACCGCGACATATTTATCCGCACGGTCTGCCTCACGCTGAGCTTTGCCTTCTTCTACAACCGCGCCAACGCCCTCGACGTCGGTACCGCCACCGTGGCCGCCAACGTCATCTTGCTGCAGCTGGTCAACTGGCTGAGCTACGGGGTAGATGGCTTCGCCTTCGCCGCCGAGAGCCTGGTGGGCAAGTACGCCGGCGCGGACCGCCCGGGACAACTGAAGCGGGCCGTGCGCTACGTATTCGCCTGGGGCATGGGCCTGGCCGTCCTCTACGCGCTTGTCTACTGGTTTGGCGGTAGCGCGCTGCTGTCCCTCTTCGCCCCCGCCGCCAGTGCCGCCGATACGCTGGCCGTGACCCTGCAATATCTGCCGATCCTGGTCGCCTTCTGCCTGCTGGCCACTCCCTGCTACCTCGCGGACGGCGTCCTCGTCGGCCTCACCGCCGCCGCCACCATGCGGCAGACGATGCTCGTAGCCCTGGCCGGATACCTCGTTGCCTACTACCTCATCGGCCAGTACTTTGACAACTGGGGACTCTGGGGCAGCCTGCTGCTGTTCATGGTGCTGCGAGCGGGCTTGCAGGGGCTCTGGTGGAAACTGGGGTTAGTACGGTAGTCTTGTAGTACGGTAGTACCGTAGGCTCGCACCACCCCAGTACCATCAGACTACAATTTACCAGACGACCCGACTATAGCACTACCCAACTACAAGCTACTCGCTCCAGGACTACCCGACTACAGAACTACCCGACTACCATACTAACTTACGCCCATGTTCTACACCTCCATAGCCGACACCCAGCAAGCACTAGCCGCCGGAGAAACCACGACCCTGAAACTCGTGGAGCG
This sequence comes from Lewinella sp. IMCC34183, assembly GCF_003390915.1. Lineage (GTDB taxonomy): Bacteria > Bacteroidota > Bacteroidia > Chitinophagales > Saprospiraceae > Neolewinella. The sequence goes on from NZ_QMEM01000004.1 coordinate 416,259, forward strand.
CTACCTGGCCAGCATCGGCGATCAGCGGTACCTGAATATCTACGTGGAGGTGTTTGCCGACGAGGCCCTGGAGCAAGCCCGCGCGCAGGACGAGAAGCGTGCCGCCGGAGCGTCTCTCGGGCAACTGGCCGGCGTGGTCGTCAGCATCAAGGACGTGATCTGCTATAAGGACCACATCGTGAGTGCCGGCTCGGCCATGCTGGAGGAGTTCGTAGCCACCTATACGGCCACGGCCCTGCAGCGGCTCCTGGACGAGGACGCCATCGTCATCGGCCGCACCAATTGCGATGAGTTTGCCATGGGCAGCGGCAACGAGAACAGTCACTACGGCCCTACCCGAAACGCCGCCGACCCGGCCCGCGTACCCGGGGGCAGCAGCGGGGGCGCCGCCGTTTCCGTACAGGCCAACACCTGCCTGCTGGCCGTGGGTTCCAGTACCGGAGGATCGGTACGGCAGCCGGCTTCCTTCTGCGGGCTCTACGGATTCAAGCCGACCTACGGGCGCATCAGCCGCCACGGCCTCATCGCCTACGGCAGCAGCTTCGACCAGATCGGCCTGCTCGCGCGCGATCCGGCCGATATCGCCCTGGGCCTGGAACTGATGGCCGGGGCCGACGGCTTCGACGCCACCGCCCCCAACCGGTCGGTGCCCGCCTACACTGCCGCAACCAGTGAGGGCCCGCGCCGCGTGGCGTACTTCGCCGACCTGCTGGAAAACGAGGGCGTCGACGCGGCTATCCGGCAGACCACCAGTGAGGCCCTGGATCGCCTGCGGGACGCGGGGCACACCGTCGAGCCAGTCACCTTCGACTACTTCGACTACGTGGTGCCTACCTACTATGTGCTCACCACCGCGGAGGCCAGCAGCAACCTCAGCCGCTTCGACGGCATGCGGTACGGCTACCGGACCGAAGAGGAAGGGACGCTGGAAAAAACCTACAAAAGAAGCCGCTCCGAGGGCTTCGGTACCGAAGTGCAGCGGCGCATTCTGCTGGGCACCTTCGTCCTGAGCAGCGGCTACTACGACGCCTTCTACGGCAAGGCGCAGCGGGCCCGGCGGGTCATCCAAGAGCAGTTGCGGGGTATTCTGGCGGACTACGACTTCATCCTGATGCCCGTGTCCCCGAGCCAGCCCTGGCCGGTGGGCGACCAGATCGACGACCCCGTGGCCAACTACCTAGCCGACATCTACACCGTTCTCGCCAACCTCGCCGGCCTGCCCGCCATCGCCATCCCGGCCGGAGAGGCATCCGGCGGTCACCTGCCCGTGGGCTACCAGTTGATGGCCGACCTGTGGAACGAGGAGGAATTACTCGCCTTTGCACAGGCCCTAAAAAAATAGCGGCGCACCCGGGTGGGTACGCCGCCAGCCTGTAACACAAGCAATAGTTGGTGATTATTCGGGGATGGTCATCGTACCGTCCTGGGCCTGCTGCTGCAGGTTCTCGTTGGCGGTGATGGCTACCTCTACCCGGCGGTTGGCCTGGCGACCTTCCTCGGTATCGTTAGTGGCGACGGGCTGCATTTCGCCGTGTCCGACGACGGTCATACGGCTGCGGTCCACGCCGAGCTCGACCAGGTAGTCGGCTACACTGGCGGCACGCTGCTCGCTAAGTTTCTGGTTGGAGGATTCGCTGCCGACGTTGTCGGTGTGTCCGTCGACGGTCAGGTCGGTGTCGGGGTACTTCTGGAAGACGTCGGCCATGCGGCGCAGTTCGATCTTCGAAGCCTCGGTGAGCTGGTACTTGGCGGTGGGGAAGAGGATACCGCTGTCGAAGGTCACCATGATGCCTTCGCCTACCCGCTCCACTTCGGCTCCTTCGACCTGCTCGATCTCCTTGGCCTGCTTGTCCATGTAGTCACCGATCACGGCACCCGCGGCACCGCCTACGACGGAGCCGATAATGGCACCCTTGGTGCCGCTGCCGTTATTCTTACCGATAATGCCACCTACGACGCCACCGATGGCACCGCCTGCGGCACCGCCCTTGACGGCCTTACTGGTGTTGCAGCCGGTAGCGAATACCAGCGCAAAGGCCAGCACAAAAAGGGTGAACGTTCTGATAATAGTCTTCATAATGCTTTAGTTAGGTTGAATGCACCTACTAAAACCCGGCGCGCGGGGGCCATGTTTGTTTTCGCTCTGTTAACGGCCCGTTACTAAATCGCCCACGATGCGGGCCGAGAGCAGGCACAGGGGCAGTCCACCGCCGGGGTGCACGCTGCCGCCGAGGAAGTAGAGCCCGTCGATCTCGCGGCTGAAATTGGGGTGGCGCAGGAAGGCCGCCATGGGGTTGTTGCTGCTGCTGCCGTACAGCGCACCCTGGTGGCTGCCGGTGAGCGCCTCGATGTCGGGGGGGCGGACGATGCGCTCGGCCCTGATGTGTTTTTCCAACTCATTGGGCGCGACCGCGGGTGCCAGGTTTTTCTCCAGAATGGCCAGCACCCGGGCTCGTAAGTCGGTGGTCATGGTGTCCCAGTCCTGTCCGGCGTGGGCGGGAGCGTTGACCATCACGAACCAGTTCTCGTGCCCTTCGGGGGCGTCTCCGGGGACCAGCTTGCTGCTTATATTTACGTAGACGGTGACATCGTCGCTCAGCTTTCCTTCCTCCAGCCGGCCGAACTCGGAGGCGTAGTCGTGGCTGAAAAAGATGTTGTGCAGCCCCAGCTCCGGAAAGGCCCGGTCGATGCCCCAGTAGAAAATGACGGCGCTGCTGCTCTTCTGCTGCTTCAGGGTCCGCTCCGGCCGCTTGCTGCCCGCCAGCAGGCGGTCGTACGCGAGCCATACGTCCATGTTGCAGACGACGGTGTCAAAGTCGAGTTCCTCGCCGTTTACCAGGATCCCTTGCACCTGCGTCCCCGCCGTACAGATTCGCTCGACTCGCTGCCCGAAGTGGTAGGTCACGCCCAGCCGCTTGCCCAGCTCGTAGATGCTCTCCGCGATGTCGTACATACCGCCGGTGGGCAGGTAGGCCCCGAAATGGTGCTCGAAGTGGGGGATCATCGACAGCAGGCCGGGGGCCTTATAGGGGTTGCTGCCGTTGTAGGTGGCGAAGCGGTCGAAGAGCTGCACCAGCCGCGGGTCGTCGAAGGCGGCCGCGTGGACGGCGTGCATGCTGCGGAAGAGGTCCAGTCCCGGGATCTTCAGCATGGCCCAGGCGACCTGCGGGTCGAGCCAGGTACTTGCTTTATGCAGGCTTTTTTCCAGGAAGGTGCGGCCGGTGAGTTCGTACTTCTCGGCGGCCTTGTCCATGAAGGCCTTCATTTGCGCTTCGTCGACGTCGAAGGTATCGGCGGCCTCGCGCACCAGGTCTTCCGTAGCGGCCGGGGCGTTGAAGCGGGTGCCGTCGGGCCACCAGTAGCGGCAGACCTCGGGCAGGCGGACGTAGCTGAAGTGGTCGCGGGGGTCCTCACCGGCCAGCGCGAAGAGTTCGTCGACGTACTGCGGCATGGTGAACAGGGAGGGGCCGAAATCAAAGCGGTAGCCGCCCCCGAGCGAGAACTGGTGAAGCTTGCCGCCGGGCCCGTCGGCGGACTCGAAGACCTCCACCTCATGGCCGGCGACGGCGAGGCGAACGGCGGCGGCCAGTCCGGCGATGCCGGCCCCGATGACGGCGGTTTTCATACGGGGAACAACCCCGCGGCCGGTAAAGGGTTTATATCCCCTGACCGTCCACTCCACCGCTTGCCCCTCGCGGGCAAGAGGAAAGTCCGGGCAACATAGGGCACCACGCCGGCTAACGGCCGGGGTCTTCCTCCGGGAAGGCACGGAAAGTGCAACAGAAAGCAAACCGCCCCGCTCCGGCGGGGTAAGGGTGAAACCGTGGGGTAAGAGCCCACGCCTTCCGGCAGTAATGTCGGATGGAGGTAAACCCCGTGGGTTGAAATACCAAACAGCAGTGCGTTCCCCTTCGGGGGATGCGGCCGGCCCGGTCGAACCCCAGCGCTGCGGGTAGGTAGATCGAGCCGTCGGGCAACCGGCGGCCTAGATAAATGGTGGAGCGCCCCGCCTCGGCGGGGCCGACAGAACCCGGCTTACCGGAACGGTCAACCTGGCCCCGTCTTCTTCCCGGAGGGCGGGGCCTCTTCGTACAAAGCGGTCTCCGACCGCGGAAGCACAATGCGGCCTCCGGCCGCGAAACCGCCTCGGGCTCCAGCTATCCCAACCACGAGTAGCCGGCACCCCCCGCCACCCCAGAAAAATTTCACCGCTCCCACCCACGTTCCCTACCCGTACCCTTCCCAGCACTATGCCACGCCACACTACTTCCGCGCTTCTCCTGCTGTTTCTGGCCTGTTCCACCGCTACTCCGGTAGCCGCCCAGCGGAACAACCATCCTCCGGTGGGCCAGGTCACCTACGGTTTTTACCCGGATTCAGCGTCCATCTTCGCGGAGGTGGAGGACCTGAAACGATCGGGTGGCCCGTCCGATCTCCGTAGCGGCAACTGGCTGCGCGACCAGTACTACGTCACCCGCACCCTGGTTTTCGATCTTTTCTTCGTTGGAAAGGAGTCGCTGTTCCAGCTGCAGCCGCAACTTCGCCTGGATACCGAAAACCGTTTCCTCCACAACCTGGCCATTCTGGAAACCGACGGCGACCGGCGCTACTACCTGAACACCTCCACCCAAACGCGGCTCCACGAGCGGCCCGCGCTGGACAGCGACACGTTGTACCACCTCACCGATACCTTCGACAAGTACCAGTGGACGCAGACGTCAGCTACCAAAACCGTAGCCGGCTACCCGTGCCGGCAGGCGACTTACGACTACACCTACACCGACCTGGACGGCATCGACAAGACCGTACACGTCACCGCCTGGTACGCCCCCGACCTCCCCTACCCCTACGGCCCGGCGGGCTACGACGGGCTGCCGGGCCTCATCCTCGAACTGACGACGTGGTGGAAACGATCGCAAACCTACCGCGCTACCTCGATCCACATCGGACCGGATACCCGGCAGTCGCTCCCCGCCCTGGACACCCCCGACCGCATCACTACCGAGGCCCGACTGGCGCGGGAGGCGTACGAACGGATTGAGCCGAGGACCCCGGATCGGTAATTACCGGTCGGCATTCAGAATCAAGCCCTTCCGCACCGTATCTTACGCAACACGCCCTGCTGCATTTGGGTGACACTGCACCCGCGCCCCGCCGCCCCACCTAACCGGTTTGCTCATGGTATACGTCTTACTTGTTTGCTTTTCCCTCCTCGGTCCGCTGCTTTCTGCCCAGTCTACTGCCCCGCCGGTATACGGCAAAATCACCTACGCCGTAGTCTCCGATTCGGCCGCCTCGGCCGCCTTTTACGCCTTCATAGACTCCATGCGGCGGGAAAAACCCGAGCAGCACGCCATGGTCGGCCAGGATATCACCGACCAGTTCGAGCTATCGCGGACCCTGACGTTTGAACTGTACTTCGACCGCAGTGTGTCCATCTTTCAGTTGGTGAGGGAGGCTATACCCACCGGCGGCAAGGATGAATTTACTTACAACGGTGCCATTGGTATGGCTATGGGTACTGTGGGGGAGCAACGCCACTACCTCAATACGACCGACAGCACGCGCCTCACCGAAAAGACCCTGGGGGGCTCCAGCAGCCTGGTCCACGTTCCGGAACCCTTCGCGAAATGGGACTGGACCATTACGGGAAAAACGAAGCAGATCGGTAACTACATCTGCCGCGAGGCGACGTCCAGCTACTCCTTCGAGAGCTACAAGGGGGGTACGGTGACGATTCCCGTCACGGCCTGGTTCGCGCCCCGGTTGCCGTTCCCGTACGGTCCCAATGGCTACGACGGACTGCCCGGCCTCATCCTGGAACTCACCACAGGAGGCAACCGTGTCCGAGGCTTCCGGGCGGTGGCCATCGATATTCAACCCGGTATAGAACGCGCCCTTCCGGAGTTAGGAAAGCCACGCGCCGTCCTGACCGAAGACGAACTCAACGCCACCGCCAAGAAGCGGATGGAACGGATCAGAAGAAACTGAGGTGGCCGGCTACCGGCATACCTGCTACCTACTGCTCCTGCTGTGCCTGATCGCCGGGTCGGCACTGGCGCAGGAACCGGTTACCCTGACCGGTACGGTCAGCGACAGTGTGACCGGCACCCCGCTCGCGTACGCGACCGTCATCTTCACGCCGGAAAACCGTGGCGGCCGCACCGCCTTCGCCCAAACGGGTGAGGAAGGAAGCTTCACCCTTACACTGGCTGCCGACACGCGGTACCGGGCCGAAGCCTTCTACCTGGGCTACGGTGACCTCGTGCGCGCCGTGGGTCCGGTCACCGCCGATACCACGGTCATCTTCCGGCTGGCCCCCACGACCAACGAACTGAGCGAGGTGACGGTCCGCGACACGCTACCCCCCATCAGCCGCAGCGGCGACACCGTCACCTACAACGCCAAGCACTTCTACACCGGCCGCGAACGCAAGCTCAACGAGCTCATCGATAACCTGCCGGGCCTGGAGGTAGACGACGAAAACCGGATCACCTACCAGGGTAAGCCGGTAGACGACGTACTGGTCGAAGGCAAACCCTTCTTCGGCGGCAATGCCGAACTGGCCGTCACCGGGCTGCCCGCCGACGCCGCCGACCGCATCGAGGTACTCGAAAACTACCAGCCGCTGGGCTTCTCCCTCGACCCCGGTGCCGCGGCCAAGATCGCCCTGAACGTCAAGCTGCGCCCCGACCGGAAAAATATCGTCTTCGGTGAGGCCACGGCCGGTGCCGGACCGCCGCGCCACTACACGGGCCGGGCCGACGTGTTCAACTACACGCCGAACCGCAACCTGTACCTTATCGGGGGCAGCAACAATACCAATTCGGAGCTCCTCTCCTTCCGGCAACGCGTCCAACTGCTCGGCGGGCCCATGAGCCTGCGCCGCGACAATCACTTCGACCGCTATTCCGAGATGTCCACCCTGATGCCCCGCCCCTATACCACGGAGAGCAGCGCCCACCTCGCCGCCCTGGGAGCAGACTTTTCGCCGGTAGCCTCCACCACCCTCCACCTCTACGGCATCGTTTCCGACCAGCGCAACGATTTTCGCAACTTCTCCACCACCGTCTACGACCCCGCCGCCGGGTCCGGGCTCCTGGAGCGGGAAAATGAATCGGGTACCACCCACCATACCGCCGGCATCCTGCGCCTCGACGCAAAAACGTCCCTTCCCAAGCAGCAATTCATCACCCTCAACCTTCGCCTGCGCGGACTGGCCAGCGACCGGCGGGCCCAGCAGGACTACCGCGCCTCCACGGGTACCGACCGCACCTCCGGCAGCTCCGACGAGCGCAACTCCCTGGGGGCGGATCTCCTGACCGAATACGTCCGCCGCCTGCCGGGGGGCCACACCCACCACCTGTCCCTGTCCTTCCGCTTGGAAGATGCCGCCGAAGACCTGGTCCTCCGCAGCAACGTCCCTTTCCTGGAGAGCCTGGTACCCTGGTCGGCGGTCGAGGGTCCGTACCGGCTGGTGCAGCGTACCGCCCTCCCCGCCCGGCGCTGGTCGGTACACGACCGCTACGTCCACCGCTTCCACCCCAAACTCTACCTGACCGCGGAGGCCCGCGCCATGGGTAGCCGGGATGATATCGATCTCCGGCGCGAAATCACGCTTACGGACGCGGCGACCCGGCTGGACCGCGGCGAGCAGTCGGCCACCCTAACGCTCACTACCCTGCCGGGCGGCTGGAAACTCTCCCCCTCCCTGAACCTGTTCCGGCAGCACTGGCGGTGGGGCGGCGGCGCGCAGGATGCAAGGATCAGCGTACTTCCGGGCCTGCGGATCGAGCGCAGCCTGCCCAACCTTGGTGAGCTGACCGGCGGTTACGAGCGGTCGGTGAGCAACGCCGAGCGGAGCTGGTTCTACCCCGTGGCGTACGTCACCTCCTTCACCGCGTCCCGGATCGGCAACTCTTCTCTGGAACCCGTGGCGTCTTCCCGTGCATTCCTCGAGTTTCAGCGCACTGACCCGTTCAGCTTTTCCAGTTGGGGCGTGGCCGTTTCCCACACCTTTACGGAAGCCAGCAGCATCGTCAGTGCGCTCCGGCTGACGGGCAACGAGCGGCAATTCTTCTACGGGCAGCCCCGGGTGTCCACGCGTTCCTCCTCGGTGAACGGCCACTTCAGTAAGGAGCTGGACAAGGGCGACCTGCGCCTTATGCTCATTGCCTTCCAATCCCGTAACTACACCCTGCTCGATCGGGACCAACCGGTCGGAAGCCGGCAACGCACCGTCCTGCTGCGTGCCAGCTACAAGCACTTTGTCGGGGAAACATCGGACGTAACCTTCCAAACGAACCTCAACCGGGCGTCCTTCCGCCGGGGAGTGGCCAGCAGTAGCCTGCACACGCTCGGAGGCGGCATCAGCGGCAAGATCATGGCCGGCGACTGGGGGTTCTATCCTATGCTGGACGCCGACGTATACCAGGTAGCTACCGATCCGCTGTCCGTGGTGCGCGCCGGGGGAGAAGTGCGGTACCATCAGGCGCATTCCCCCTGGTCCTTCGAACTGCGCGGCAACGTACCGCTGACCGGCCGCGAGGTGCTGACGGCCTCCCAGACGGAGTTGTTCTACCAGGAGTCCATCCGGCTCACCTTCCCGGGCTACGCCCTGGTCGCCGTCAGCCGCGATTTCTAGCATAGGCCTACAGCGCGTGCGGCGCCACCTTGCCGCCCTCTAGTTCTTTCTTGTCCTTCAGCTGTACGATCATCATGCGGCAGGGTTTGCCGTCCAGGGTACCGGACTTGTGGCCCTTCTCACCGGTCGTGCCCTGGTCGGCGCCGAAGCTGAGTTCGCCGGTGCGCATCTCCACCCGCTGCCCGTCCATGGTTTCCACCCACCAGCCGCCGCTGATCGGGATGATCCACTGGGGGGCGGGGTTTTCGTGCCAGTCGCCGTCGAAGTCGGCGGGCAGCTCGCTAAAGATGATTTGGGTGGCCCCCTTCATCAGTTTGTTGTTCCACTGGCTGCCGGAATCGCCGCCCATGCTTTCCAGCTCGAAACCGGTGAGGTATTCTTTCTTCTGCCTGCTGGTGCCGTTTTGGTCGGTGTAGACGTGCCAGTAGGGGATCCTGGGTTTTTGGGGGTCGGCCATGGTTGGGTTTTTTGGGTGCAACCGGAGGATTCGGGGCTTTGTTTTACCGGGGATTTGCCCGCGGGCAACCCTACCCCGCGCGGTCGGAGACCGCTTCTTGCTTCCGCTGCCGGAGGCAGCATTGTACTTGTGCTGCCGGAGGCAGCATTGTACTTGTGCTGCCGGAGGCAGCGTGTTACAGCAGCGCGGCTCCGAACACCCCCGCCGAGTCCCCCAGCTTGGGCTTCAGGAATTTGGTGCCCATGCGCGGATTGAAGAGGTGGTCCACCACCTGCGGTACCCCCTGGGTATATAGCTCTTCGATGTTGCCCAGGCCGCCGCCGAGGACCACTACGTCGGGGTCGAGGACATTGATGATGTTGGCGATCCCCTTGGCGAAGAAGTGGAAAAACCGCTCCAGCGTCTGCGTAGCCGCGGCGTCGGTGCCCGCCCGGAAGCGGGGCACGATCTCGCGCATGGTGAGGGAGTTGCCACTCATGCGCAGGTAGTAGCGCTCGAGGGCCGGCCCGGCGATGATCTGCTCCGTACAGCCTACCCGACCGCAGTAGCAGTGGCCGCCCGAGACGTCGAGAAAGGTGTGGCCCCACTCCCCGCCGATGCCCTGGGCACCCCCGATGATCTTGCCGTCGACGATGACGCCGCCGCCGGTGCCCGTACCGAGGATCACGCCGAATACCACCTTGGCGTCGGGCGCCTCTTCCGGTACGCAGCCCATGAGGGTTTCGGCCACCGCGAAGCAGTTGGCGTCGTTGGCGAAGACGAGAGGCTTGCCGATGAGCCGTTCGAGGTCATGCCCCAGCGGCTTACCATTCAGGACCACGGTATTGCTGTTCTTCATCAGCCCCGTAGGCGGGTCGATCGTACCCGGCGTGCCAATGCCTACCCGCTCGGCGGTAAGGCCGGTGACCTCCTCCATTTCCCGGACGACCCGGGCAATGCCCGAAAGAATATGGTCGTAGCCCTTTTCGCGTTCCGTGGGGATACGCCGGCGCTCGACCACCTTGCCCTGTCCGTCCAGGACGACGCCTTCGATCTTGGTACCGCCCAGGTCAATGCCAAACTTCATGCCGTTGCTTTGCCGCAAAGTATCGTTTTTCTGGCATCCCCCCGGTTCGTCCCTTCCTTTACGCGTCCGGCCGGAACCCACGGCGCACCAGCAGGTAGAGCAGCGGGCCGAAAACCGGGAACAGCAACAGGGCGTAAACCACGGCGTTGCTCTGCCCCGCCTGCGTGCGCTCGGCCATGTCCGCCCGCGCGATGCGCAGGATCGGCCGGTAGATCAGCACGGCGACGACGATGACAACCAGGGCAAAAATCAGCGTTGAGGTAGGCACGGGCGGGGGTTTGCCTTTCTGAACCCCGTGGGGGGGTCCTTGTTTCAATGGGCATGACGACACTGAACGCCGGCGACGCCGCTCCCCCCTTCACCGCTACCCTCCAGGACGGATCCGAGGTTTCCCTGGGTGACTACCGGGGCAAGAAGCTGGTCTTGTTCTTCTACCCCAAGGACGATACGCCCGGCTGTACCGCCGCGGCCTGCAGCCTCCGCGATCACTACGCCGAACTGCGGGAGGCTGGCTACGCCCTGCTCGGCGTCAGCCCCGACGACCCGGCCAAACACCGCAAATTCATCGACAAGCACGATCTCCCCATGCCGCTGGTTGCCGACGAGGACCACGCCGTCATGGACGCTTACGGCGTATGGGGGCCGAAGAAGTTCATGGGCCGCGAGTACGACGGCGTGCACCGCACCACCTTCGTCATCGACGCGGAGGGGACGATCGAGCGCGTTATCACGAAGGTTAAGACCAAGACGCACGCCGCCCAGTTACTCGAAACGGCCTAGATGCTGGGCTACGTCTGGGAAGGTATTCGGGCGGGCCTGGTGCTCTCCCTGCTGGTGGGCCCCCTGGTGGTCCTGCTGGTTCAACTGAGCCTGCGGCGTGGTACGGTGGCAAGCTTTGCCGCCGCCCTGGGCATCTGGACCAGCGACGTCCTCTACATCTCCATCGCCCACTACGGCCTGGAAGGCCTGGAGCGTATACTGGAAAACGATTACCTCAACGAGATCTTCGGCACCATCGGTGCCCTCCTCCTGCTGGCCGTCGCCCTGGTGATGTGGTTCCGCAAGCCGCCCAGCCTCAAGGCCAACCGTATCATACCCTCTCGCCGCGGCCTGTTGAGCTGCTGGGCGCAGGGCTTTGCCGTCAATACCCTCAATCCCTTCACGGCCTTCTTCTGGTCGACCTTCGTGGTTACCCAGGTCCACAACCGTGAGCTCGTCGGCTACGAGTCGCTGGCCATCTACGCGGGCATCATGGGCACCATCATCGTAGCCGACGCGGGCAAGGTGCTCGGTGCCCGTAAGTTGCGCGAGCTTCTCAAGCCCGCGACCATGCAACGGGCCCAGCGGGCGGGGGCCCTGGCCCTGGGCATGTTTGGGATACTGCTCGCGGTGCGCGTCTGGATGTAGCCCGGCAGCCCGCGCCTGCGGCGCCTATCTTGGTACTATGCAAAAGGACATACGCGTCGCGGTCATCGGGGCGGGCTGCTCGGGCCTCGCCGCCGTAAAACACTGTCTCGATCAGGACCTGGCGGTAGTCTGCTACGAGGCAAACGCCGACCTCGGGGGCAACTGGCTGTACTCCGAAGAGCCCGGTCACAGCAGCGTCTGCGAAACCACCCACCTCATCAGCAGTAAATCCCTGAGTGGTTATCTGGAATTTCCGATGCCGGACCACTACCCCGACTATCCGAGTCACGACCAGGTGCTGGCCTACTTCCGGAGCTACGCCCGGCACTTCAATCTCCGGCCGCACATTCGCTTCAATACCCGGATCACCGAAGCCCGCCTGCTTCCCGACGGGCGCTGGCAGTTGAGCACGGAACGGGGAGATACGGCCACCTACGACTACCTGCTGACGGCCAACGGGCACCACCACGCGCCCCGCCACCCGGAAGCGGTGCGCGCCGCCTTTACCGGGCGCTACCTCCACAGCCACGAATACAAACACAACCGTTCCTTTACCGGCGAACGGGTCCTGGTCATCGGGGGCGGCAATTCGGGTTGCGACTGCGCGGTGGAGATCAGTCGGCTGGCCCGGCGTACCGACATCAGCATCCGGCGGGCGCACTATATCCTGCCCAAGTTCTTCCTGGGCAAACCCGTCGATACCTTCAACCGGACCCTCCGCTACTTTCCCGAATTCGTACAGCGGGGTCTGCGCCGGCTCACGGTCAAGGCCATGGTCGGTAATTACGCGGATTACGGACTGGAATCCCCCTCCGTGCCCGTAACGACCACCCACCCTACCCTCAATTCGGAGTTGCTTTACAAGATTCGCCACGGAAGGGTGCATCCCCGGCGGGCCATCGCCGGAGTGGCCGGTAAAACGGTGACCTTCGCCGACGGAAAAGAGCAGGAGTACGACACTATCGTAGCGGCTACGGGCTACCGCATCACCTTTCCCTTTCTCGACCGGGCCCTGATCGACTACGAGGAGGCCGAACGGATTCCGCTGTACCTGCGCATGTTCCATCCGGAGTACCCCACCCTCCTGTTCATCGGCCTCTTCCAGCCGCAGGGGGCGATCTGGCCCCTCTCCGACGCCCAGAGCCGGCTCGCGGCGGCCTATATGGCAGGCTCCTATACCCTGCCGCGCGACCTGCGCGCCCGCGCCGAGGCCGACTCCGACCGTATCGACCGGGACTTCCAGCGTTCGAAGCGACACACGATCGAGGTACACTACCATCCCTTCCTGCGCAGACTGCAGCGGGAACTAGACCGGAACTGATGCCCCCTCCGCGCGGTCGCGCAGGGCTTCGTTCAGGGCGATAAAGCCGTCCCTCGTGTCCTTTTCCAACTTTGACCGGAGCAGCGGCACCAGTATGCCGCGGAACCGCTCACCCTGTTCGAGGAGGGTGGAGCCGTCCGCCTGCGGGGTAAGCAGGAAGTAATGTTCCCCGTCGAAGATGCCCGGAATGCCGAGACTACCCAGCCAGCGGAGTTCGCGATCGGGGTCGGCGACCAGCACGCGGGGCCGGAACCGGGTACCGGCAATCGTGAGATTCAGCTTGCTACCCACGGTGGCCTCACCGGTAGCAGGGGTGATGAACGGGTTCCACTCAGCGTAGCGGGGGAAATCGGTCAGGATCGACCAGATGCGGCCAGGCGTGACTTGAATACGGATGGAGGTGGACAATTGGAGGGGCATCACGATTGCTTTTCTCCAAAACTAGGGGTCGTTACTCCCCCTCCGGTTGATCCAGATCAAGAAGCGAGATCAGCGCGAATGCGGCTCAGGGTCTCCGGGGTCATACCCAGCATGGAAGCCAGGTACTGCAGGGGAACGGCATTAAATAGCTCGGGGTGGTCGGCAAAGAAGGACTCGTACCGCTGGCGGGCGGTCATGGACAAAAAGGACAGCACGCGGTTCTCGAGGGTGACAAAGCAGTGCGCAAGGAAGCCGCGCTCGGCCCGCGACCAGCCGGGAATCTCCCGGGCCAGTCCGGCGTAATCGGCGGCCGAAATCACGGACATCTCGCAGTCCGTGAGGGCCGTGATGGTAAAACGGGCCGGCTGGTCGTAAACGAGGGCCGCCAGGTCGGTGACCAGGTAGCCGGGCAGGGCAATCCACTGCGTGACCTCCTTTCCGTGGATTTCCGTGAGGATGCGGAGATAGCCCGTCCGAACGAAGGCCATACGGGGGCGGTAACTTCCTTGCCGCAGAAAGTGCTCCCCCTTTGCCAGTTGCAGCGGGCTGAACTTGCGGGACAGGTGCTCAAGCTCCGCGGGTGGGAGTTCGAAGTAGTCCTGTAACTGGTAGGGGTCGATCATTTGATCCGGTCGGCGTTCGCCTTGAGGAAGCCTTCCCATCCGGAAAAGCGCTTGCCGCCCGGTACCGCGCTGCGGTTCTGATAATAGTGGCACATGGCCGCCCCGAGGGCATCGGTGGCGTCGGCCAGGTAGCGGCTGCTGTCCAGGTCGAACTCATTTTCCAGCATGGCGGCTACCTGCTCCTTGCTGGCGTTGCCGTTGCCGGTGATACTCTGCTTGATCTTGCGGGGGGCGTATTCCGTCACTTCCAGGCCCTGACCGATGGCCGCGGCCATGCATACGCCCTGGGCGCGGCCGAGCTTCAGCATCGACTGGGGGTTCTTGCCGAAGAAGGGCGCCTCGATGGACATGACCGTGGGCGAATGTTCCTGGATCACCTGCGTCAGGCGGCGGTGGATCAACTCCAACCGCCGGGCGTGGTCCTTGAGCTGGGCCAGTTTCAGGACGCCGAGCTCAATTACCCGTCGGCTGCGGGGACGTACCTCGACTACGGCAAAGCCCAGTACAACGGTGCCGGGGTCAATGCCCAGGATGCGGTATACGGCTGGTTCGGGAGTAGAATTCGTAGCCACGGGGGCTGGGGTGTTTGAATGAGTAAGTACGGTTTTTGCAACGCTGACACCGTAGTCGAGGGTACATCTCGTCGGCCTAAGGTAGCAGGAATTTAGGAAGAGAAACAAATTTTTGCTTTCGGCTGTGGGATTAAACTATTTGGAGGATAGGCCGAAGTGCCCCGAATACGTGTTCTGCCAAACGACTAATACGTTTTAGTCACCGGACTAAATCCTTACTTTGGGTTGATGACTACTCCTGCCTTCCTGCTTACCGCCTTGCTGCTCCTGCTGTCGGGTATCGGGGCTGCCCAGATCTCCTGGCCCGCGGGGCAGGTGCTGCCCTCCTTTCCGCGACCCGCTCCGGTACAGGATTTGGTCGTACTAGGCGGCAGCGCGGGGCTGGAAGGGGACGAGTTGTACCTCTTTTCCTCCCTCAAGGGAATCGTCAACCATACCCAACCCCGCATTTTCGCCTACGAAGGCAACGACGGCGGTGAGGGTCGGTATACCTGGCTGGAGTCCCTGGGCCTCGACTACGTTGAACACAGCGACCCCTGGGCGCTGATGGATAAGTACCACGGGGAAGTCGCCGGGCTGATCGTCTACGATCCCGAACAGCTGCACACGGTAAACCTGGCGACTATGCTCGCCGGTGAGCGCGGTGCCGTGATCGCCTCTCCCCGGCTGGCCGAACGGCTCGGCGCGGCGCCCTACCGCCTTCCCGTTCTGGAGGACCTGCGGGGCCGGTTCAGTAGCAAATTGGCGGTGTACGAGACGCTGTACGAGCAGCACTGGCAGGATAAGGACCGCCGCCTGCTGGTGGGCATCAGTCCCACGATCATCAAATCGGCGATCCGGGAATACGCGGTCGCCCTCGCGCTGCCGACCGTCTGGCTCGATCCGGAAGTGGCCGAAGAAAGCGAACTGCTCGACAAGTTTCTCGGCAGCATGGCCCCCGACGGCCACTACTTGGGCTGGTGGCCCGAGGAAGCGCCGGGCATCACGCGGGCCTCAAGCTTCGGAATTCCGACCATCCCGAGCGATTTCAGTTCCAACCTGACGGTCCACGGCGGATTCGACCGCACCATCCGTATAAAGCCCGCCCCCCCGGTTCCGGCGCTGGAAAATAAGATCTACGTGGCCTTCATCCTTAGCGACGGGGACAACCTGCAGTTCGTCGAGCACGCCCTGCGCAAGATCTGGTCCGACCCCGGACGGGGCTCCGTACCCCTGGGCTGGACGGTATCGCCGGCCATGCGGGACGCCATGCCCGGGGCACTTAATTACTACTACGACAGCGCTACCGATAACGATAACCTCATCTCGGGCCCCTCGGGGCTCGGCTATATCTACCCCAACTTCTACCCAGACGGCGAGCGCCTGGCCGAGTACGTACGGCGCACGGAGGCCTACAACCGCT
This sequence comes from Lewinella sp. IMCC34183, assembly GCF_003390915.1. Taxonomy (GTDB): domain Bacteria; phylum Bacteroidota; class Bacteroidia; order Chitinophagales; family Saprospiraceae; genus Neolewinella. Next base: position 432,171 of record NZ_QMEM01000004.1, read on the forward strand.
CTACGGGCCTGCGGGTGACGACCGTCTGGAATACGATCACCGGGGGCGTCGACGCGCGCGCGGGCAAGACGTATGCCCGTTATGCTCCCTCGCTGCTGGGCCTTACCGCACAGAACACCGGGGGGCCGTTGTCCATCTACCGCGACAGCCTGCCGGTCAAGCCGCTTACCTGCAACTATTGCTGGGACGAAGAGAATATGGGCCGCCACATTGCCCAGGCTTCGGAAGGATGGGACGGTAAGGAACCGCGCTTTCTCATTATCCAGTCGCAGCCCTGGAAGGGAGCCACCCCCACCACCTTCCGGCGGGTGGCCGACGAGCTGGGGCCGGAATACCGCGTGGTGCGCCCGGACCACCTTTTCCTGCTCCTGCGCGAGCAACACGGCCTTGCGGTGCCCGGGGCGGAGTGAGCGACCCCACGGCTCGATCGATCGCGCGGCGATACCTTCGGGCATGCCCCGCTCCGTACATATCCGCTGGTGGCTCCGCCTGCTGGCGGTGGTCGTGCTGGGGATTTTTGCTTACCAGTTCGTCGGCCTGTCCCGACAGCTGGACCGGGATGCCTTCGTTGCGGCCGTTGCCCGACCCGGTAACGGACGGGTGCTCCTGCTTGTCCTGGCGCTAATGCCCCTCAACTGGCTACTGGAGGCACGCAAATGGCAACTGCTGCTGGACGCCTTTGTCCGCTGGCCCTACCGCCGCGTACTGCGGGCTACGCTGGCCGGGGTGAGCGTGAGCGCCGCCACGCCCAATCGCGTCGGGGAGATCGGCGGCCGCCTGCTGCTGGCCCGGCGCGCGGAGTGGGAGGCCGTCACCGCCTCTACCCTGCTCGGCAGCCTCTGCCAGTGGGTGGCCTTCCTGCTGCTGGCCTGGCCGGCCCTGGTACTTACGGTGGGCGCGCTGCCGGGGGTATTGGACGGCATCCCCCTGTGGCTGTTGCTACCGGTGGGGCCGCTGCTCCTATTGGGCGTCGGTCTGGGAGGTAAACCATTCGCCCGCTGGTTGTTACAATGGGTGAAAAAGCGGTTTGGTCGGGACGTGGACGCACTCCGCACAGCCCTGCAAAACGTTACGATTACACTAATCTTTCGCAGTAGCCTGTACGCCTGCCTGCGATTTGGTGTTTACTGTATGCAGCTGTACCTGCTGCTCTGGTTTTTCGGGCTGGAATTGCCCCTGGGCAAGGGCCTGGCCGGTATCGCGGCGATCTACCTGGTGCAGGCCGGCATCCCGTTGCCCCCCGGCCTGAACCTGGTCACGCGGACGGAGTTGGGTCTCCTGCTCTGGTCCGCCAACCCAGAAGACGCCGTAGCGGTACTGGCAGCATATACCGCCCTGTTCGGCGTTAACGTTCTGCTGCCGTCGATCCCCGGATACTGGTTTATCGTCCGGACAAACAAACTTGCATGAATTCTTTCGGTCTTAAATACTTGCTGCTGCTGTTTCTTGCCCTGCCGGGGCCGGATCCCGGTGCGGCCGGTCCGGAAGAAGCCACGCCCGACGACTTTCCCCTCACCGCCCCCGCACCCGCGCACCCCGCCCAGGTGGCACCCGACGTTTGCGGCATCGACAACACCGCCTTCCGTGCCGGGGAGGAGATCGTCTACAAGCTATACTACAACTGGAACTTCGTGTGGCTGGCCGCCGGCGAGGTGACCTTCCGCGTCCACGAGCTCGAAAACCAGTACCGCATCACCGTACGGGGACGGACCTACCCGAGCTACGAGTGGTTCTACAAGGTCACCGACAACTACGAGAGCTACCTCGACAAGGAGACCCTGCTGCCAAAGATCCACATCAAGGACATCCAGGAGGGCGGATACTCGCGCTACGACCGCACTACCTTTTACCAGGACGAGGAGCGTATCGTGAGCTACCGCGGCCGGACCCGTGACGACCTGAAGCCGAAGCACATGGACGTGGACCCCTGTATGCACGATCTCATCTCCATCATCTACTTCGCCCGCAACCTGAACTACGACGGCCTACAGCGCAACCAGGAGATACCGATCAAGATCCTGATGGACCAGGAGATGCACCCCCTCAAGATCCGCTACCTCGGTCCCGAAGCCGACGTGCGGATCAAGGGCAGCGGCAACTACAATACCCTGCGTTTCAGCCCGCAGCTGATCACCGGCGACCTCTTTACGGAGGGCGACGAGATGAAGATCTACGTAAGTGACGACCGCAACCGTATCCCGCTGCTCATCGAATCCCCCGTGAGCGTCGGCAGCGTCAAGGCGGTACTGAAGTCGTACCGCGGGCTGCGGTACCCCATGGAAGCTAAAGTCGGCAACTGATGAACCGTACTGTCCTCACTCTCGTCGTCGTTGTGCTGTCGTTCCTGCTGGGTATGGCCGCCCTTACCCTATACCAGAATCACCGGCAGGAACAGCAGGTACACGAGGAAGCTACCGTGCTCCTGGAGCGCGTGCGCAACGTGATGAAGCTGGTCACGGTGGAGGGCGACGTGAGCGAGCTCTTTTCGTCCACTTCTTCCCGTAACGTAACCTTTTACCTGCCGCTGCCCTCGCGCTTTTCCTTCGACAAGCAGGCTACGGTGGAGGTGCGCGGCACGGTACTGGTGGGCTACGACCTGGAGCAGCTGGACATCCGCATCGACCCCGACCGGCGCACGATGACGATCAGTAACCTGCCCGAGCCGGAGATCCTGGCCATCGACCACGAACTGATCTACCGCGACCTCAACGAGAGCTGGTTCAACACCTTCGACGCCGATGACTACAGCCGCCTCAACCGGCGCGCCAAGGAGCGCCTCCGCAACGCCGCCCTCGAGAGCGAACTGATGGCGCGGGCGCGGGTGCAAGGCAACTCCGTAATCGAAGGGATCGGGTACTTGGCCCGCAGCGCCGGCTACGAGCTGATCGTGGAGGGGGAAGCGCCGCCGACCGAACTGGAATAGGGAGTTGTCCGCTCAGTTTTTCATCCGGATCTCGATCACGCCGTTGGCCCCCTGCATACCGTAGCGGTTCGTTTCGCTCGTGGTCTTGAGCACCGTCACGCGGGCGATATCGTTGATGTCGACGGCGTTGTAGACCGAGGAAAAGTTGTTGCCCAGCACCGTACCGTCTACGACGAAGAGCGGCGAAGTATCGGCGTTGTAGGCCGTACCGCCGCGCACCCGGATGGTGGCCGAGGGGCCTTCGCCGCGCACCATCACGCCGGCCACCTGCCGCAGGTAGGAAGTGAGGTCGACACCGGTGGTAGCGGCCTCTACCTCTACGGTATTGGCGCCGCGGGCGCTGCGTGTGGCCCGGTGCGCTTGCTCGGTATCGGTAGCCGGCCGGCCGGTATGGCAGGAGGCCACCAGCAACCCGAGTAGGGTACAAAGGATGAGGCGGTACATAGTTGTGGATTGCGTGATCGAAGAGCCGACATTAAAGATACGGTGTGGGCTGCGGTGTGGCCTACGGCACCGGCGCCCGCTGCTCCGGGGATCGATAACGGGAAATACCAATGCACATCAAATCAGTCACCTGCATGAGTGGGTAGGAGGACCGCCCTTGCGGTCGCCCGGGGGCCGGACTTCGAACCGGCGTGAAAAAACCTACACTGTATGAGCCGGTACGGGTAGCGAGGTGCCAAATCGTCTACAGTCGGAAGCCTACTCCATCGAAGTGGGTATCGCCAACGCGAGTTTGTAGGTTTTAGCCGGGTTGGGGGCTGGAACCCGATCAGGCGCGCGCACAGGCTTGATCTTTTGGTTCTTTTCCATCAAGGGAAAAGAACGAAGGGTAGACGGTGGGGAAGGTTTCTCACAGATCGCCTGCGGCTGACACAGAGGCGCTGCGCTTCAGCACAGATGGCCGCAGATTCCCGTAGGGCTAATGCGATGGCCCGCAGGACTGACGTAGGATTGCGCAGATTGGGGGCGACCTGCGGTCTGCCCGTGGCACTGGCCCTCCACTCCAAGTCACCGGTACCGAAGACATCACCAATAGACAGCTAGCTGGGAAAATGCATGAGTGGTAAGTGAAACGCCATTGCGAACGCCCGGTGGCCGGACTTGCGGTTACCGGCGACTGGCACTAGGCGCGCGTTGACCAATGGTGTAAATTAACGCATGGGCAACTACACGAAGCCGCCCGCTGCGTAGGTCACAGGTTAGAGGGGGCGGAAAGCGTAAATCCGTTACCTTCGCGCCCCGAAACCTGCGCTCGTATGCAGGCAAAAAGCCCTATCCGATGATCGACATCACCCTCCCCGACGGCAGCGTCCGTCAGTATGAAGCCGGCAGTACCGCCATGGACGTCGCCCAGAGCATCAGCGCCGGCCTGGCCCGCAACGTGCTCAGCGCCCGCGTCAACGGCACCGTGATCGACGCCGACCGCCCCATCAACGAAGACGCCAAGCTGGAACTGCTTACCTGGAACGACCAGGGCGGCAAGGAAACCTTCTGGCACAGCACGGCCCACCTGATGGCCGAGGCACTGGAGGAGCTCTATCCGGGCGTCAAGCTCGGTATCGGCCCCGCTGTGGAGAACGGATTTTACTACGATATCGATACCGGCGACGACCGCAGTATTAGCAGCGAAGACCTGCCGAAGATCGAAGAGAAGATGCTTGAACTGGCCCGCCGCAAGGTAGACTACGTCCGCAAGGACGTCAGCAAAGCCGACGCCGTGGCCTACTTCAAGGAGAAGCAGGACCCGTACAAGCTAGAGCTCCTCGACCGTCTCCAGGACGGCAACATCACCTTCTACACCCAGGGCAATTTCACCGACCTCTGCCGTGGCCCCCACATTGCCAACACCGGTGCCATCAAGGCCATCAAACTGATGAAGGTGGCCGGTGCCTACTGGCTTGGCGACGAGAAGCGCAAGCAGCTCACCCGCATCTACGGCATCTCCTTCCCCAAGGCCAAGGAACTCAAGGAGCACCTCGAACTGCTCGAAGAAGCCAAGAAACGCGACCACCGCAAGCTCGGCCAGGAGCTCGAGCTCTTTATGTTCAGCGAAAAGGTGGGCGCCGGCCTGCCCATGTGGCTACCGAAGGGCACCCAACTGCGCGAACGCCTCATCAACTACCTCAGGGAGCGGCAGGAGAACGCCGGCTACCAGCAGGTGACCACCCCCCATATCGGCAAGAAAGAGCTGTACGTGACCAGCGGCCACTGGGACAAGTACGGCGAGGACAGCTTCCAGCCCATCAAGACCCCCAAGGAGGGCGAGGAGTTCCTGCTCAAGCCCATGAACTGCCCACACCACTGCGAGATGTACAAGTTTCGCCCCCGCAGCTACCGGGAACTGCCCCTGCGCTTCGCGGAGTTCGGCACCGTGTACCGCTACGAGCAAACCGGCGAATTGCACGGCCTCAGCCGCGTACGCGGCTTCACCCAGGACGATGCCCACATCTTCTGCATGCCTGACCAGGTGAAGGGTGAATTCCTGGCCGTGGTCGACATCGTGCGCGAAGTCCTCGGCATGATCGGCTTCGACGACGTCACCGCCCAGATCAGCCTCCGCGATCCGGAAACCCCCGAAAAGTACATCGGCTCGGAAAAGAACTGGAAAACCGCCGAGCAGGCCATCATCGACGCCTGTAAGGAAATCGACATGAAGACCGTCACCGCCTACGGTGAGGCGGCCTTCTATGGTCCCAAACTCGACTTCATGGTGCGCGACGCCCTCGGCCGGCAGTGGCAACTTGGCACCGTGCAGGTCGACTACAACCTGCCCGAGCGCTTCGAGCTGGAGTACATCGGCACCGATAACCAGCCCCACCGGCCGGTAATGATCCACCGGGCGCCCTTCGGCTCCCTGGAGCGCTTCACTTCGATCCTGATCGAGCACACCGGGGGCAAGTTCCCGCTCTGGCTCACCCCCGAACAGATCACCCTCCTGCCCATCAGCGAGAAGTTCAACGACTACAGCCGTGAGGTCCTGGTCGAACTGGCCAAGCACGATATCCGCGGCTCCGTCGACGACCGCAACGAAACTATCGGCCGCAAGATCCGCGACACCGAGCTCAAGCGCACCCCCTTCATGCTCATCGTTGGTGAGAAGGAAGTCGAGAACGGACAGGTAGCCGTGCGCGTACAGGGCGAAGGCGACCGGGGAGCTATGTCCGTGGAGGAGTTTGTGGCTTTCTTCCGGTCGCAACTGTAAGAGAATCAATTACATAGGTGCCACAGAGAAGAAGCACCTTCCGTGGCAACTCTTGGCGGTACTCTGTGTCACCTCCGTGTTTAACGCCCTTCGAACACCCTACGCTTCCCATAGTAGTTGTAAAAGAACACCACCCCGGTAGCCACCAGCTTGATCAGCCACTCCCGGTCCCCCAGTAGGGGTAGATAGTGCAGTCCGAAAACGATGCCCGCATCCAGCAAAAGCCCTCCCAGGCTCACCAGCATACTAAGGGCAAAGGCGGACCGCAGCGAGCGGCGCAGCTCGAAGACAAAGTAGCGCTGCAGGAAGAAGTTGAGCACCACGCTGCTCGAGTAAGCGATCAGCGTAGCCGGTACCGGCGGTAAATACCGATCGACCAGCAGCAGGTACAGGCCATAATTGATGCCCGTAGCGACCAGGCCGGTGAGGGCGAAGGGTACCTTCTTCCTGCCAAACGACCAGAGCCGGTGTACGGTCTTCCTCACGCCCCGGCGGAGAGTTCCCGGAAGTAATCGCGTACCTCCAGCCAGTCTTCCATACGCGGGTACCCGGTTTCGTGTACGTTGTGGGAAGCGGTAAACAGCAGTCCCTGTCCGTTAAAGGTGGCCAGGTTACTGACCTTGTCGTCGATCATGTAGTCGCCGTGGACAATACTCTTGTCGCCGCAGAATACGATGCGCTCCCAGTGTACGAAGGGCATATGCTCCTCCAGCCACTCCCACTTGTCGGTGAAGCTGTGCTTGAATTCCGTGGCGGCCGTAACGATGTAGACCTCGTACTTTCCGTACAGCTCCTCAACGACCTCACGGGCATCCTTCATGACGGGCAGGTCGCGGAAAAAGCCGGGCTTGCGCAGCTCATCGCGCATCGCCTCGATCCCCGGTAACTCATAGATTTTCTTACCGTAGTACGATTCTGGGTCCACCGGCTGCCCCTGCCACTCCTCGTATATTTCGTGGTAGCGCTGGTAATTGTCTACCATCACCTCGTCCATGTCAATACAGATGCGCATCAATGCTCTACTTTGGTTATCCCTATGGGTTTTTCGGGATCGTAACCCGATTCGTCCAGCTCCTGGTAGGCCGGCTCCACCTCGTGGTAGGCCACGGTCTCGCCGGTAGACATGCGCCGCATCGCCACGCGCAAGCGGTTCAGGAGCACCATCAGGGCGGGCAACAGCAGCAGCAGGACCGCGGTTGAGGCCAGCAATCCGAACGCCACCGAAACCGCCATCGGAATCAGGAACTGCGCCTGCCGACTGGTTTCCAGCAGCAGCGGTGCCAGTCCGGCGAAGGTGGTCAGCGACGTCAGCAGAATAGGCCGGAAACGGCTCCGTCCGGCTTCGTTCAGGGCATCCATCATGGTCATACCGCCGCGAATGTTATCGTTGAAGGTGGCTATGAATACCAGTCCGTCGTTGACGATGATCCCGACCAGGGCAATGACGCCGAGGCCGGAGAACAGCGAGATCGGCTTGTCGATCAGCCAGTGGCCGAAGATCACACCGATCAGGCCGAAGGGCAACAGTAAGAACAGCACCGCGGCCTGAGCTGCGGAGCGGAAGGTTAGGGCCACGACGAAGAACATCATCCCCAGCACTACCGGCAGTACGATCCACAGGGAGGCGGACGTCTTCATCTGGTCGCGGACCTGCCCGTCGGGCACGGTCGACACGCCGGGGTAATTGGCCAGAACGGCGGGAATGATCTGCTCGGCTACCGTTGCGTTGACGTCGGTCACCGAGACGGCGTTGGTGGCAATGTCGGCCTCCACCTTCACCTCCCGCTGTCCGTTGGTGTGGTTAATGGCGATGACGCCGCGCTGGGGTTCCAGGTTCACGATCTCGGAGATGGGGTATTGCGTTCCGTCGGGCAGGCGCACCCGCATATTGTTGAGGTCGGCCAGGCTGCGGCGGCTGTCGACGCCGTAGCGGAGCCATACCCGCACCTCATCCTCGCCGCGCTGCAAGCGCTGGGCTTCCGCCCCGAAGAAGGCGGAGCGGACCTGACCGACAATGTCCTGGAGGTCCAGTCCCAGGTAACGGGCCTTGTCCTTCAGCGTGATGTTGATCTCGCGCAGGCCCTCTTGGTTGGTATCTGTCACGTCGGTCAGTTCGGACATCTGTTCCAGTTCGGCCTTCACGTCCAGGGTGGCTGCCTCCAGTTCGTCGATGTCGCTACCGACCAGGCTTACGCTCACCGGCTTACCAAAGAAGGAGTTGCCGCCGTAACTGAGAATCTCGGCTTCCTCTACGGGGCCCACCTCGTCCCGGATGGCATTTTGTACCACACGCACTTCCAGGTCGCCGCGCTCTTCGCCCGGCAGCAGGGCCACCTCCAGGCTACCCTGGTAGGTCGTCGGACCTACGGCCACCTCGATGCGGGTTACCAGCTGGCGGCCGTCGTCGTAGAGTTCTTCGCTCATCCGTTCGTTGACGCGCTTGGCACCGTCGCGGATTCGCTCCAGCACCTCCAGGGTCTTGGTTTCCGGCGTACCGGCCGGCAGCTGCAGGGTGATGTCCACCTCGTCCCGCTCGATGGTCGGAAAGACGGTCGTGAGCACGAAGCCGCCACTCACCATGCCGATACTGAGGAAGAGCACGGCCAGGCAGATCGACAGGGTCAGGAACTTGAAGCGCATCGTCCACGCCAGGATGGGCGCGTACAGGGTATCGCGCAGGAAGGTCATCAGGTCGTCGAACTTGCGCTGGATCCAGTTCGGCTTCACGTCGGGGTCCAGTGCCTTGGAGTGGGAGATGTGGGTGGGCAGGATGATTGCCCCCTCGATCAGCGAAAAGATCAGCGAAAAGATTACCACGATGGCCATCTCCCGGAAAATATCGCCCAGCCGGCCGTCGATGAAGAAGAAACTGGAAAAGGCGATCACCGTAGTGAGGATGGCGGCGAACACCGCCCCCAGCACGTCGACGGTGCCGTTCAGCGCGGCCTTGACCCGGGGCAGGCCCCGCTCGTGGTAAGAGTAGATGTTTTCCCCGATCACGATACCGTCGTCGACCAGGATACCGATGACGATGATCATGCCGAACAGCGAAATAACGTTGAGCGTAATGTCCAGCGCGCTGGCCACGATGAACATACCCGCGAAACTGATCGGGATCGACAGCGCGACCCAGAAAGCGAGGCGCCAGTGCAGGAACACCGCCAGCAAAAGCGCTACGATCAGAAAGCCCTGGATGCCGTTGGTCTTCAGCGTGTCCATGCGCTGCCGCAACGTGACGCTGGCGTCGTTGATGATCTTTCCCTGGATGGTTGGGCTGGAGGCATTGAAGTCCTCCAGGTAGGCCTTTACATCGTCGGTGATGGTGAGCATGTCTTCTTCCAGGGTGTTCGACACGTCGATGCGCACGCTGGGCAGGTCGTCCACCCACCCGCGGTTCGGCTGGTCGGCCCAGCGGTCGCGTACGGTAGCGACCTGGCTCAGGCGCACGGTGCCGCCGGCGGGGGTGGACTTGATGACGATGTCCTTCAGGCCGTCGGCGTAGTATTCTTTGTTGCGGGCCCGCAGCAACAGTTCCTCATTGAGTCCTTTCACGGTACCACCGGTCACGTCCACGTTGGTGCGGCGCACCGCGTCGGCGGCCTCCTGGAAAGTAAGGCCGTAAGCCTGCAGGTCGGACTCACGGAAGGCGATCTCGATCTCCTCGTCCGGAAACCCGCTTAGCTCCACCTTCGATATTCCGTCGATGGCAAGTAGGTCATTTTCCACCTGCCGCGCCATGGTCTTCAGCGCCTGCAGGTTGGCGCCTTCACCGGTCAGGGCGAAGGATATGGCCCGGCCCAGGCGCTCCTGCTTGAAGATCACCGGCGGTTCCATACCGGTAGGGAAGCTGCTGACGCGGTCCACTTCGTTCTTGACGTCCTGCAGGATGATGTCCGTGTCGTACCCCTTGAACACTTCCACGGTGATGCTACCGCTGTTCTCCGAGCTGACGCTGGTGTAGCGCTCTACGCCGGTGAGGCCCTTCAGGTTCTCCTCGATCTTGCTCACGATACCCTCCTCTACTTCCTCGGGGCTGGCCCCCGGATAGGCTACCTGGATGAAGATCTCCCGGCTCGGCGTTTCCGGAAAGAAGGTGGACTTCATCTGGAACAGGCTGATTGTGCCCATGATGAGCAGGGCAAACATCAGCAGGTTGGCCGCGACCGGAAACTTGATGAAGTAGTGTATAAATCCTCTCATGGCGGGGGGTTACTGTAGACTGCTGTTGGGGCTGGCGTCGCGGATGGCGGAAGCCTCCGCGCCGGGGGCGGCAGCCTCGGGCTCCTCTACGCGTACGAGCATCCCGTCGAAGGCACCCGGCACGGTACCGGTCAGCAATTGGGTGCCGTTTTCGAGGCCGCTTACGATGGCGGTCTGCCGGTTGGACTTGCGTACGGTGACCGGTTGCAGGGTCAGGATGCTGTCGTCGCGGATGACGTACACCTCATTTTCGTCGATCAGCAGATTGCGGTCGATCTCCACTACGTTCTCAATGGTCCGGGCGTCGGCCTCGCCGCGCATGTACATTCCCTCGCGGAGATCCTTTCCGCTTACGCCGACGTATACCTCCACCGTCTGGGACCCTTCGTCGATCTGGTCGCTGATCCGGCGGATCGTACCGCTCCACTGCCCGTCGATGTCCTCGCTGTAGAGGTCCACCTTGCCACCGTTCTCCAGGTACTTGAGGTCCGATAGCGGCACCGTGGCCACCATTTCGTAGTAGCCGGTAGCCATCAGCTCGCCGATGATCTGTCCGGGCCGCACCAGGGCTCCCTGGTCGACCGATACGGTGGTCAGCACGCCCGAAAAGGGTGCCCGGATGACGTACTTGCTCAGGCGTTCCTCCAGGCTCTTGATGTTGTAGAACTGGGTGTAGAGGTTGCGCCCGGCGATGAAGAGCTTTTCGCGCTGGTTGACGGCCTCCGGCAGCTCGGGCAGGGGCGCGTTCACGTCGAATTCGTCGAGGTAGAGCTCCCAGGTCATGAAGCTTTCCGGGTAGTCGATCTTCAGGTCGGGCATAAGCTGCGCGATGGAGTTCATCAGCGTCGCCTTCTGTGCCTGCAGGTTCAGACGGGCCTCCTCGTCGTTGAGGCGCAGGATGATGTCGCCCTTCGGGAAGTAGGTGCCCTCCTTCAGGGGGCGGCTGCTTTCCTCCACTACCCCGCCGACCTCGCTGTAGAGCTCGATCTTGTTGTAGGCCTGCAGCCGACCCTGTACGTCCAGGGTGGCGTCCAGATCGGCGTTGTTCACCGTCAGGGTCTCGACGGTGCGTATCCGTTTCTCCGGCGGGCGGCGTGGCGCCTCCGCCTTCTGGGAACCCAGAAACTGCATACCGAAGTAGCCGATGGCGATGATGCCCACCCCCAGCAGGGCCTTGAGCGCGTTTCTGATCGTATTGCTTTTCATTTGCTAGTCTTTGGCACAACCGGTAAAGATAACCGGAGGGGAGCAGTTGGGTTGTGGGGAATCGAGACGGTCCCTTCGGGGGTTACAGGCGGAAACGCAGGTGCGAGGCCAATCAGAACGGCCAGAAGGCTTTGGCTATGGCACCTACGATCACCAAGATAAGTAATCTGTACGCCCAAATTCCGGCGGAGGGCGAGCGCGCGGCGTATCTGGCGGTCAGGTAGCCCCCCGCGGTCTGCCCCACGGCCATGAGAAGCCCCAACTCCCAGTCGATGAGGCCGCGGTAGGCGTAGATGGCTACCGCTATACCGGTATAGATCAGGACGACGATTCCCTTCACCACGTTCGCCTGGATGATTTCGTAGCGGGCCACCAGCACCGTCAGGGCCAGGAAAAAGATACCCATCCCCATCTGAATGAAGCCGCCGTAAATACCCAGCGCGAAGAAGGCCGGAACCAGGATCCAGTAAGACAGTGGCCGCTCGTCGGCCGTACCGATCAGCCACCGCTTCGGGTTCACCAGCACGACCAGCAGCATCACCACCAGCAAGTAGCGGAAGATCGAGCGGTAGGTGGCGTTGTCCACCACCAGGCTGAGCCAGATGCCCAGCAGGGCGCCGGCGGTGGTGATCCCCACGATGGTCCACATTTCCCGGCTACGGGAGGCCGACAGGTCGAGCCGGCCCGCCTGCTTGAAGGCCCAGGTCCCGGCCAGGCTCTGCGTCACGATGCCTACCCGGTTGGTGGCGTTGGCCACCGTCGCCGGCAGGCCGAGTACTTCCATCAGGATCGTCAGGGTGATGGCGGAGCCGTTACCGGAGAGGGTGTTGATGCCCCCCGCCAGCAGGGAACCCACCAGCGCGATGAGGTAGTCGACCATCACCGGGTAAGCACGATATAGTCAAGCAGGAGTGTTTCCAGAAATTTTTCCGGATCGGCACCGCTTTCCGTGTCGGGTACGTCCAAAACTTCCGCCAGCCGCCGGGCCAGCAACTGCAGGGCTTCGCGGTGCGCCCGGTTGCGGTAACGCTGGTGGCGCAGCAGGCACTGCTTCACGGTAAGCATGTCCGCGTCCGTAAGTCGCTCTACGGCCGGATAGCGGGCCACGTGCTGCGTCCGGTTGCGGATCGTCAGGATATCGCCCAGGCTTACCCCGCCGCGGTCGTCGGTATGGATCACCACCGTGCGTGCCACGAGGTCACCGAGCCGCTGATTTTGTCCGCCGGTGGCCACCAGCAGCACCGCCAGCATGCCGCCCGTAAAGAGCACGTCGGGAAGCAGGAAAATGGAACGGATCAAAAAATCGGCGGGGGTAGGATCTTCCCCGTCCAGGCGGATGACCCGCAGCCGCAGCAGGCGCTTGCCCAGCGTCTGCCCGCGGCTGAACATTTCGGAAAGGAAAAAATAGGCGAGTACCCCGAAAACGGGCCCAAACTGAACGACGATGGCGGGATTGAGGACCACACCCGCACTTTCCAGCAGGAAGACCAGCAGCAGGTACCCGATGACGAACACGACGGCATCGATACAGAAGGCGCCGATCCGCACGCCAAGACGGGCGGTCTCGTAGTCGATGCGCACGTTCTGCGTGGTATGGATGGTTACGGCGGGCATGGGGCGCGGCAAAGTTACTAAACCTTTAAAGGCAAGTACCTTGTGCATAAACTTTCGCTTTCGCGCGTACCTATCTTTCCAACCGGTCGCTCGCTGAAGCCCGTTTTACGCCATGAGCAAGAAATCGATATACCTGATTATCGGACTGATCGTCACGGCCATCATCGGCCTCATCATCCTGCAGCTGCGGTTGATTCAGACCGGACTGGAGGTGAACAAGGAGCGCTACGACCGCGCCATCCAAGGTGCCCTGAAGAAGGTGGCGGACGAGGTGGAGGACAACGAAGAGGACGAGATCCGACTGACCCTCAACAACGGCTACGCGGGCGGCGTACCGGAAGGCCTCTACGGCGAATTTCTGATCGGTTCGCCCACCACCGGCCTGCTCGGAGCCCGTACCATCCGGATCAGCCCCAGCAGTCTCCGCCTGCGCTACCAGTTCGCGAGCCGTAACCTGGAGGAACGTATCGACCGCGACGCCATCCACAAGCAGCTCCAAAAAGAACTGCGCAACGCGGGCATCAGCGACGACCTGGAATACGGCATCTACGACAGCCGCAGCCAGCGCTTCATTAGCCGCAACGGCCGCCAGCTGTCCCCCCTCGGGTCCGATACCAGCCGCCACGAGGACCTGATGCACCCCGACTACGTCGTCAGCCTCTTCGACGAGGATGCCAACATCCCCGGCCAGATCCGGGCTTACAGCCCCGACAAGGACAGCGTCGTGTACAGTTCCCTGTACGGCAACTTTGCCGTCACGCTGCTCTTCGTACTCATCATCCTGGGCTGCTTCGTATACACCATCTACGTGATCCTCATGCAGAAGAAGTTGTCGGAAATGAAGACCGACTTCATCAACAACATGACGCACGAGTTCAAGACGCCCATCGCCACCATCTCGCTGGCCACCGACAGCATCGTGAGCCCGCGCATCAGCGGCCACCCCGACAAGGTGCAGCGTTTCGCACGCATCATCAAGCAGGAAAACAAGCGGATGAACGACCAGGTGGAGAAGGTGCTGCAGATGGCCAAGCTCGACAAGAGCAAGCTCAACCTCAACCTGACGGCCGTCGACCTGAACGACGTGGTGCAGAGCGCCGTGGAATACATCTCCCTGCAGGTGGAGCCCCGGGGCGGCACCGTGAACACCCGCCTCGACGCCGACCCCTCCGTGGTCGAGGGCGACCTGACCCACTTGTCCAGCCTGGTAAATAACCTGCTCGACAACGCCAACAAGTACTCACCGGAGGCACCGCGCATCATCGTTTCCACTGCCAACGTCCCCCGGGGCGTACAGGTCACGGTGACCGATCATGGCCTAGGAATGACCCGCGAAGCACGAAAAAACATTTTCGACCGTTTCTACCGGGTACACACGGGTGATCGACACGACGTTAAGGGCTTCGGATTGGGCCTTTCCTACGTTAAAACGATCACGGACGTGCACAGCGGAACCATCGAGGTGAGGAGCGAGCTCGGCAAGGGCAGCAGTTTCATCGTTACGTTCCCTTACCGCCAGCCCGAATGACCCTTCACGCTTTTTATCTTTAAAACCACACCCGACCGATGAGCGATAGTAACCCGATTGACGCCAAACTGCTCCTGGTGGAGGACGACCGAAACTTCGGCGATGTCCTCCGTTCCTACCTGGAAGCCCACGACTATGACGTCACGCTCGCTACCGACGGCGTGGCCGGCCTGGAAGCCTACCGGGGCAGTAACTGGGACCTCTGCATCTTCGACGTCATGATGCCCCGCCTAAGCGGCTTCGAACTCGCCAAGAAGATCCGCGAGGACGATACCCAAACCCCCATCATCTTCCTTACCGCCAAGGCCATGAAGGACGATGTACTCAACGGCTTCGAACTCGGTGCCGACGACTACATCACCAAACCCTTCAACAGCGAGGAGCTGCTGGCCCGTATCAACGTGATCCTGCGCCGCAGCCAGGTACCGCTGGACCCGAAGGAGGAGCAGACCGACTTCGAATTCGGCCGCTTTCACTTCAACTTCCCCCTGCGTATTCTCACCCTCACCAGCGAAAAGGGAGAGAAGAGCAAGGAAAAACTCAGTCCCAAGGAAGCCCAGCTGCTCCGCCTGTTTGCCATCAATAAAAACGATATCCTGAGCCGGAGCGAAGCCCTCACCAAGATATGGGGCGAGGACAACTACTTCACCGCCCGCTCCATGGACGTCTTCGTTACCAAGCTGCGCAAGTACCTCAAGCCCGACCCGGCCATCGAGATTGTCAACATTCACGGCAACGGCTTCCAGCTACTCGTGCGCGACGAGCAGGAAAGCTGATCGGCAGTACGACGGCTGTTAAAGCAAGTCCGGGAAATACATGCCGGGTACGATCCCCGGTTTTACACCCATCTGCCCCGGACCGAACAATCAGGGAACGAACAGACGGGCGATCTGTCGCCCTCCGGAATAATTGACGACGTGTTTCCGTCGTTTCAAAATTTAGTTTTTGGGATTATAATTTTATCGGCCGAAGCCTCGCGCTTCGGCTTTTTTTCTTTGTTGCTATGTCATGCGCTTTCTGCTCTACCTCCTCGTCTTCCTGTTACTCCCCGCTTCCGGCAGCGCCCAGCTTACCGGTCGCCGTGCCGCCTCCCGGTCGCTGGATGAGATGATTCGCTGGAATCCTGTCTTCTCCGAAGGACAAACCGGCTTTTCGCTCTGCGACCTGAATACCGGCAACCAAGTCTACGGCTACAACGCCGAGCGCTATTTCGTCCCCGCCAGCAACGTCAAACTGCTCACCTTCTACGTCGCCCAGCACCTGCTGGGCGATTCCGGCCCCGCCCTCTTCTACCGTACTTCCGGCAACACCACCACCGTGTGGGGTACCGGCTATCCCCTTCTCCTCCACCCCGCTTTCTACGGTTTCGACGACCTGGCACCCTGGTTGGCCACCCGCGCCGGCGCACTCGTCTACGAGGCACCGGCCGCACAGGCACCGCCCCGCTACGGGGCCGGCTGGAGCTGGGACGACTACAACTACGGATACGTATACGAGCGCTCGTCCCTACCGGTCTACGGCAACCGCCTGTATCTGGACGTGCTGGAAGACGCCGGCCTGTTCGGTTCCCCGCCGGGTGTGACGGCGGACCTCATCCAGGACGTCAGCCAGGAACGCGCCATCAACCGGACCGAAGGAAGCAACCAATTCACCATCGGCCGCAATTTCTACTACCCCGGCAACTTCCCGCTGCAACGGCCCCTCTCCGTCAGCCCCGACCTCGCGGGCCGACAACTGGCCGCGGCGTTTCCCAACCTGTCCGTGTCGGTGGGTACGGCAGCCGCACCCGCCCGCGGCACCCTGGACGAGGTACGCGCCAGCCTGCCCGATACCCTCTACCGTAAGCTGCTGCAGGACAGCGACAACTACCTCGCCGAGCAACTGTTGATCATGGCAGCCAGCGATCGCTACGGATGGCCCGACGAGGAAACCTTCTTCGACTACGCCGTGGATACCCTCTTTCGCGAACTACAACTCGGCGACCTGCGCTACGCCGACGGCAGCGGACTGAGCCGCTACAACCTGGTCAAACCCCGGCAGCTGACCCAACTCCTTATGTCCCTGGACCGGGAGGTCGGCCGGGACCGGCTCATCACCCTCCTGCCGGCCGGCGGCGAAAGTGGAACGCTGAAGCGGCGCTTCGGTAACCGGCCGGTCACCTACGTGTGGGCTAAGACGGGCACCCTCAGCGGCGTCACCTGCGTCAGCGGGATCGTCCGCTGTCGCTCGGGCCGCTGGCTGAGCTTCAGTTTCCTGCACAACAATGTCATCGGGCGTACCGCGGACTACTACCGGGAGATGGAGCGGGTCCTCGGCTGGGTGTACGACACCCTTTAATGCGCATCTTTGCGGCCCTAACCAACCATATATAATGGTATACCTCGAACTGGAACGCGTTTCCAAGATCTACGGAGAGAAAGTACTTTTCGACCAAGTCGACCTGCAGGTCGCGCAGAATACCAAGGTGGCCCTGGTCGCCAAGAATGGTACCGGCAAGTCTACCCTCCTCCGCGTAGCCGCCGGCGTCGACCAGCCCGAGGGCGTGGGCTCCCGGGCCTACGTGCACAAGGACGCCCGCCTGGCCTACCTCCCCCAGGAACCCGAGTTCGGGGCCGGTGCCACGGTGATGGACGCCGTCTTCGACAGCGATAACGAAATGGTGCGCGCCGTGCGCGACTACGAAATGGCCCTGTCGCGCACCGATAAGCCCCAGCTCCTCCAGGACGCCCTCGGCCGCATGGACCGCCTCCAGGCCTGGGACATCGAGGCCCGCATCAAGGAGGTGCTCAGCAAACTCAACATCGAGGACGTGGACCAGCAGGTAGCCACCCTCTCCGGCGGACAGCGCAAGCGCGTGGCCCTGGCCAAATTGATCATCGACGAGCCCGATCTGATCATCATGGACGAACCGACCAACCACCTGGACCTTGACATGATCGAGTGGCTGGAGGAGTGGCTGCAGTCCACTAACCTGACCCTGCTGATGGTGACCCACGACCGTTACTTCCTCGAGCGCGTTTGCAACCGCATCATCGAGCTCGACGGCGGGCAGATCTACCACTACACCGGGAACTACTCCGACTTCCTGGACAAGAAGGCCACCCGCGAGGAAACGTCCAGCGCCGAACTCGAGAAGGACCGCAAGCGGATGAAGCAGGAACTGGAATGGGTACGGCGCATGCCCAGCGGCCGCGGCACCAAGGCCAAAAGCCGCCTGAGCGCCTTCAGCGAGCTGAAGGAAAAGGTGGGAGGCTTCCGCAAGGAGGAGGAGCTGCAACTGGAGATCAAGGGGCAGCGCCTCGGCAGCAAGATCCTCGAGGCCCACAACATCAGCAAATCCTACGGCGAAAAGGAGCTCGTACGGGGCTTCAGTTACAAGTTCCAGAAGGGCGAACGCGTGGGGATCGTAGGCCGTAACGGGGCCGGCAAATCCACCCTCCTGCACATGCTCACTAAGGAGCTGGAACCCGATACCGGCAAGGTGGTCCACGGCAGCAATACCCATTTCGGCTACTACACCCAGGAAGGCATCAACCTGGCGCAGGACATGCGGGTGATCGACGTGGTGCGCGAGATCGCCGAATTCATCCCTCTCGAAAAGGGAATGAAGCTCACCGCCCGCGGCTTGCTCGAACGCTTCATGTTCAACAGCAAGCAGCAGCAGGTGTACGTGAGCCAGCTCAGCGGCGGGGAGCGGCGGCGGCTCTACCTGCTCACCATCCTCATGAAGAACCCGAACTTCCTGATCCTGGACGAACCGACCAATGACTTGGACATCGTTACGCTGAACGTGCTGGAGGACTTCCTGCTCGACTTCCCCGGCTGCGTGCTCATCGTGAGTCACGACCGGTTCTTCCTGGATAAGCTGGCCCACCACCTCTTCATCTTCGAGGGGGAGGGAAAGATCCGCGACTGGAACGGGCTCTACACCGAATACCGGGAACAGCTGAAGACCGAAAGCCAGGAAAGCGCGCCCCCCACCCCGGCCGCCGCACCCGCGGCCCCCGCCCCCTCCGAGAATCAGCTGTCGCAGGAGCAGCGCAAGGCCATCCGCCGCGTAGAGGGACAGATCGGCAAACTGGAGGAGCGCAAAAAATCCATCAACCAGCAGTTCAACAACATGGCCGCCCTGACGCCGGAGAAGATCGCCGACCTCGGTCGCGAACTCGCGGAAGTGAACGAGGCCATCGAGGATAAGGAGCTGGAATGGATGGAGCTGGTGGGCGAGTAGCCTCCTGCCGTAATCCACAGGGCAAGATTAACTATATGCAAACCCTCTGTTAAGCAGGGAATTAGCGGCGGCCCTTTTCCCCACCAAACGGTGGATAACCAGGGAAAACGGGCAGGTTATCCACAGGTCGGGGCCGGAAAACCGAAAACCGGCGGGGTTATCCACATTTCCACAGCTTTCCACAATGCCTTTTCACGGCTTCTCCCCGGTTGGGCGACCGATATCCCCACCGGAATGTCATAAAAGTTTTCCGGGGAGAACGGTTGGGGAGATTGTGTAGAAAATGGAAATCCCTTTGCGGGGCGGCGCGTTAGCATGTGGATTCCCTGTGGAAAGTTCCCGCCGGCGGGTGGAGATCGAGACTACCAAGCCCGCGGGGCAAATGTTCTCCCGCTTTCCACATCCCTAATAACGATAAAGGGATTTGAAATTTTAAAAAAGATAATAACTATTAAGAGATGGGAAAATCGCCGAGCCGCTACCCCCGTTCCGTCCAACTCTGGCTGATCGTGGGGCTCGTGATGGTCGTCGGGCAGATCGTCATCGGCGGGATCACCCGCCTGACCGAGTCGGGCCTCTCCATCACGGAATGGGAAGTAGTCAGCGGAGCCATACCGCCGCTGAACGCGACCGACTGGCAGGAGGAGTTCGTGAAGTACCAGGCCTCGCCGCAGTACGCCCAGATCTTCGGGGACATGACGCTGGCCGATTTCAAGTTCATCTACTTCTGGGAGTGGTTCCACCGGCAGTGGGCCCGTGCGATGGGCCTGGTGTTCGCCGTGGGCTTCTTCGTGTTCTGGCGCCGCGGTTACCTCGACGGTGCCCTCATGCGCCGCCTGGGCATCGTAGTGCTTCTCGCCGCCCTGGCCGCCAGCTTCGGGTGGATCATGGTAGCCAGCGGGCTGGTGGACCGTCCCTGGGTCAATGCCTACAAGCTCACGCTGCACCTGGCGCTGGGCCTGACGCTCTTCTCCTACCTCCTGTGGGTGACCCTCAAGGTAGTCCGCCCGCGGATCGGTGGATTTCCACACTTACCGGTGAAAAACCTGCTCTGGGCGGTCAACGTAGTGCTCATTTTGCAGCTTTTGCTCGGAGGAGTGATGAGTGGCGCGCGCGCGGCCCTGCCCTACCCTACCTGGCCCGACATGAACGGTAGCGCCGTACCGCCGGTCCTCACCGACGCTTCGGCCTGGACTGTGGAAAACCTGGTCTACTACGAAGGCAGCCTCTTTCAGCCGGCCCTGGTACAGTTTTTGCACCGGATGACGGCTTACTCCCTGTTAATCATTGCGTTATACTTCGTTTACCGCTGCTCGCGGGCGAGCGTGAATCGCAACTTGCGGCGGGCTAACACCCTGTTGATAAGCCTGTTAATAACCCAGGCCATACTGGGGATCCTCACCGTAGTTAACAGCGTGGGACAGGTCCCGGTAGGTCTGGGTGTGGCTCACCAGTTTACCGCCATCGCGGTGGCGGCGGCGATCGTATACCTCAATTATCTCTTCCGGCCGGGGCGTCCGCTGCACCCTGTGGAAAAACTAGTGGAAAACAATAGGAAAAAAAGTTTGGCCCTGTAGGTTACCTCTTCAACTCACCTCCGACCAGCTCTCCCGGCGGCGACCGAGGTACTGCCCGGTGAGGAAGATAGCGAGCAAAAAGTGGAGCAGGGCCGCCCGCGAATCGGGGTTGTAGAGCGTCTGTACCAGGATCATCAGGTAATGGTACACGCTCAGGCTCAGCGTCAGCAGCAAGAAGGTACCGGTATCCCTGCGGCGGTAGTACGCCCAGAGGCTCAGTCCGGAAAGGAAGGCGGCGGTGAGGCCATACATCTTCATCAGCAGGACGAAACTCGGACCTTCAGCGGTACCGAAACCGGGCACGAGGTCACCGGCCCCGGGGTAAAAGAGGAACAGGAAGGCTACGAAGCCCTCGATCAAAGCGTGCAGCAGGAGGATCATACTACCTTAACACGGGAGGGGCCAGGGGTTGCGCGGGATGTCGTATTCCTGCTAATTTCTGGCGGGACCCCATAAAATTTTGGTTAACCGGGGAAATGTATAACAATATAGTTGCGTTATTGGCAGCGGATAATGTTTTAATTGCCTGCTTTTTCGCTGGCTCACCTTTACTGCTCCCAATGAACTCAACGAAACCCCTCACCGCCGCCACGGAGATCCGTATTACCAACCGCGAGCTTGCCATTCACCTCCGCGAGCACCACGATTTTCTCTGGCACTACGCGCGTAAGATGGCGCGCTGCAGCCGCTGCCGCAACGAAGAACCCGCCGACGGCAAGTACCGCATCTACATCAACGGGCGGGGCGACTTCGCGATCTACCACCGCTGCGGTCACTGCGAGTACCCCCTGCACAGCTACGTCGATCTGAGCCAGGAGCGCGCCATTCGCCGCGGACTCCGTAAACTGTGGCTCACCAAAGTCAACTAGCATCGCATCAACCTGGGGGCGCACCCTCGTCTGGACGCTCATCGCCGCCGCCTTTATCGGCCCGGGCACCGTGGCTACGGCTACGCGTGCCGGTACCGAAGGAGGGCTCGCCTACCTGGCGCCGGTCCTGCTGGCGGCCGTAGCCGGCTACGTCTTTATGGAGATGGCCGCGCGGGTGACCCTCGTCAGCCGGCAATCGCTGGGCGAGCAACTCGGCCGCGCGGGCCGGTGGTTGCCCCGCCTCACCTTCGCCGCGGTAGCCTTCGGGTGCCTCGCCTACCAGGCGGGTAACCTGCTCGGAGCCCTGGGCGGATTGCGGCTGCTGTTTGCCCTGGACCGCTTGTGGTTGCTGCCCGGCGGCGGGGCCATCGTTGCGCTATTGTGGGCCGGTAACTCGCGACTCATCGGTCGCGTCATGGCCGCGGTCGTTGCCCTCATGGGGCTGCTGTTCGTCGTGGGGGCCGTCTCCGTGCTGGCGGGCGGGGATCTTTCCGGGCGCACCTTCGCGCCGGTCGACGCCACGGTACTGCTCGGACTGCTGGGCACGACGATCGTACCGTACAATTTTTTCCTGGCCGCGGGCCTCGGCGTCGACGGCGACCTGATCACCATGCGCCGCGGCCTCCTGCTTTCCTTCGCCATCGGCCTGGTCATCACCGCCTCCATCGTCACCGTGGGGGCTACGGCTATATCGTTTCTCACCTTCGACGATCTGGCTGCCGGTCTGGAACAGGCCCTGGGAGCCTACGGACGTCTGATCCTGGCGGTGGGCCTCTTCGCCGCGGGTTTCAGCTCAGCCACCACGGCCCCCTATGCGGCGGCCATGGCGGGGCGTGGACTGCTCGGCGGCGGCGACCGCTGGGATACCGGTGGCAGGTACTTTCGGCTCACCTGGTTATCGGTACTCGGTTGCGGCCTGGCGGTGGCCCTGCTTCAACTCGACATTGTGGGGGTAATCCTGCTGGCGCAGCTGATCAACGGCCTGCTGCTGCCCTTCATCGCGCTCGTGGTCCTCGTCCTCGCCAACCGGCGCGAACTACTGGGCGAGGACGTCAATTCGGTTTGGCAGAACGTGCTCGGGGGGGCGGTGTTGCTGTTTCTCTTTTACAAGACGGGGGAGTACCTGGTCGGCCTGTGGTAGGGGCGGTTCCGCGGGTGCCGGGCAAGTGAGGTCGCGCGACGACTACCGGTTGGTATAGTCCTCCCGGTTGATCTTCAGCTTTTTCATCCGTGCGAAGAGGGTCTTCCCGTTGATCTTGAGGAGCCTGCCGGCGCCGTTGGGTCCGGTGACGCGTCCGTTGGTGTACCGTAGAGCCCGGATGATGTGGCGCCGCTGGCTCTCTTCCAGGCTGATCATGCCTTCCTTTCCGGCCTGTTCGACCATCTGGTAGTGGCCGGTGATGCCGGTGACGAGACCGGCCTCCATGCGCGACCACATCACGACCTGCATCAGTACCTTTTTACCGGCCGCGGCGCGCATGACGAAGGTTTCGTCCATGCGGTGAAAGCCTTCGAGAAAGCGTACCAGCTCGGCACTCCACCGGGCGGCATCCTCCTGGCTTAGCCGTTCGGTGATGCGGCTGGGCCGCAGGTCGTTGGCCTGCTGCGTCCCCATCATAGCGAACAGATTGGCACTGACGATGATGGTCTGGTCGAGTACGTTGAGGTCGAAACTGCCGATCCGGTGGGAGGTTTCGGCGTGTTCCAGCATGGAAATGTAGCGCTTGGTGTGCTGCGCACGGCGGATGAGCGTACAGATCAGCTGCTCATTCGTATCGGAAATTATGTGGGGGATGCTGCGCATCTCTACCGGGTAACTGGTACCCTTCTGGTTGCAGTGGTAGGTGAACAGGGAATCGTTGCCGTTGTCGAGGGTACGTTTACAGTGCTGTCCCCACCACTCTTCCGACCATTCGGGGGTGTAGTCCGCGATGGATTTTGTTACCATGTCCTCGAAGGGGTATCCGAGCGAGGTACAGGCGTGACTGTTGGCGAAGCGTACCCGGCCGGTGAGGTTGTGGCAGACGAGTCCCTCCGCCCCGTGACCCACTACCTGGTGGGCTATTGCCGCAATCTGCGATGGTGTGAGAGGTTCCATAAGGCGGAGATCAAGTAATGCAATACAGTCTGCCTGACGTCTTTAGTTGACATATGTCCGCTCCTGGTTACCAAATTCGGTAACAAATAAAACGGAGGACGCGGGTACATGTTTGATTTTCAGGCAGAACCGGTAAGGCACAAATGTATATGTTTTCACACATTTAAGCCTTTCGCCGTGCCTTTTAATATATTTCTCGTTCCCCGCGTTGTATCAACGGGCGAGCCGAACATCGTTCCGTACCTTGTAATTCGCCCGCCGGAAAGCCCCCGTACTATGGTCCCCCAAAACAATTATGACCGGCTGATCGCTAAGCTAGACGAATTTATTCGCAAGTACTACGTGAACGGCGCGATTCGTGGTTTGCTGTACAGTACGGGGCTGATCCTGGTGCTCTTCCTGGCGATCAGCTTGCTGGAATCCCAGTTCTACTTTTCGGGCACCACGCGGCGCACTCTCTGGTACGGCTTTCTTGGCCTCAGTTTGTTGGCCCTCGGCGGATGGGTGCTGCTGCCCCTGACGCGCTACTTTCGCCTCGGGTCGACCATCAGCCACGAGCGGGCGGCGCAGATCGTCGGCGACCATTTCGGCAATGTAAAGGACAAGCTGCTGAACGTGCTGCAGCTGCGGCGGCAGGCGGCTACGGGAGACGATGTGCTGCTGCTGGCCTCCATCGACCAGAAATCATCCGAGATCAGTCCCGTCCCTTTCCGGTCGGCCATCGACCTGACGCAGAACCGGCGCTACTTGAAGTACGCGCTGCCGCCACTGCTGCTCCTGCTGGTGCTGCTGGTGGCCGCGCCCAGCCTGATCCGCGACAGCACCTCGCGGTTGATCCGGAACTCGGAGACCTTCGAGCGGCCGGCGCCCTTTCGGTTCGTCCTGGAAGATACCGACCCACAGGTCGTACAGTACGGCAGTTATCCCCTGACCGTACGCGCCGAGGGCGACGTGCTTCCCGCCGAAGCCTTCATCGAGGTGGACGGCTACCGCTACCGCCTTACCCGACAGAGCAACTCCACCTTTTCGTACGCCTTCAATAACGTACAGGAGGATACCCCCTTCCGCATTTCGGCGGGCGAAGTCTCTTCCCGCGACTACCTGCTGTCGGTCATGCCCAAGCCCTCCATCGCCGGGTTCACGGTCGAGCTGGACTACCCGGCCTACGTGGGGCGCGCGGATGAGGAAGTCGCTAATATGGGCGACCTGACCGTACCGGCCGGTACCCGTTTGAAGTGGTCGTTCGATACCGAAAACACCGAAAACATCGACCTGCGGTTCGCCGGAGAGGATACGCTCGGCACCCTCCGCCGCGACGGCCGCGACCTGTACAGTTTCGAGAAGCGCGCGCTGCGCAGCGATCGGTATACGCTTTACGTGGGCAACGAATACCTCCCGCTGGCCGACTCCATCACCTACGGCCTTTCGGTAGTACCTGACCAATACCCCCGCATCACCGTCGAGCCGTTCCAGGACAGCACCGATGAACAGTTGCTTTTTTTCGTGGGCGACGCCTCCGACGACTACGGGCTCACCCGCCTCGACTTCGTATACCGCATACAGCCGGCCGAGGGAGAAGTCCGGGAGGAACGGGTTGCCGTCAGCGGTCCTGCCGGTAAGCAAATGCGTTACGACCACGTACTGGACCTGCGCTCCGACGTCGACCTCTCCCCCGGTGACGCGCTTACCTACTACTTCGAGGTATTCGATAACGATGCCGTGAACGGGCGCAAGAGCGCCCGCACGGCCGTAATGAGCTACCGCGTACCCAGCCGCGAGGAGATGGACGAGCGGGCCGAAGCCAACGACAGTAAGGTCAAGGACCAGCTGCAACAGGCCCTGGAGGCTACCCGCCAGTTACAGAAGGAGGCCAAGAGCCTGCGCGAGAAGATGCTGCAGGAGAAGGAGGTGGACTGGAAACTGCGCAAGGAAGTCGAGAAACTGGCCGAGCAGCAGGAACAGGTCCAAAAGCAGATCGACGAGGCCCGGCAGGCCTTTGAGGAAAACCTGGAGAACCAGCCCCAGCAGAACGAACAGATCCGCCAAAAGGAGGAAAAACTCCAGGAGATGTTCGAGAAGTCCGTTTCCGAGGAGATGAAGCAGCTCATGGAGGACATCCAGCGCCTCATGGAGGAACTGGACAAGGACCAGTCCCTCGAAAAGATGGAGGACATGCAGCTGTCGGACGAGGAGATGGAAGACGAGCTCGACCGGATGCTGGAACTCTTCAAGCAGCTGGAGGTAGAAAAGGAAATGCAGGACGCCATCGAGAAACTCGAGGAGCTGGCCGAGGAACAACAGGAACTGTCGGAACAGACCGAGAACGGCGAGAAGTCACCCGAGGAACTGCAACGCGAGCAGGAGGAACTGCGCCAAAAATTCGAGGAACTACAGCAGAAGCTGGAGGAAGCCGAGCAAAAGAACGAGGCACTGGAGAAGCCCATGAACCTCGACACGAAGCAGGAAGACCAGGAGGCCGTAAAGGAGGACATGAAGGACGCCGAGGAGCAACTGAAGCAAGAGCAGGAAGCGGGCGAGCAGTCCCCCCAGGAGGAGAAAGCACAACAGCCGCAGGAAGGCGAACAGCAACCCCAGGAAGGCGAGCAACCGGAAAACGAACCCCAGGAAGGCGAGCAGGAGCAAAGCGAGCAGGAACCTGGCGAGCAGCAGGAACAGCAACCTGGGCAACAACAGCAACAGCAGCAGAAAAAGGGCGCCGCCAAAAAGCAGGAAGACGCTGCCAAGAAGATGCAGAAGATGGCCCAGCAAATGCAGGAGTCCATGCAGAGTATGCAGATGGAGAGTAACAAGGAGGACATGGCGGCCATCCGGCAGTTGCTGGAAAACATCGTCGACCTCAGTTTCGACCAGGAGGAAACCATGGACCAGCTGAGTACCACCACCGTCAACACGCCCCGCTACGTGGAGCTGGTGCAGGAGCAGTTCAAGATCAACAACGACTTCGAACTGGTGCGTGATTCACTGCAGGCCCTGGCCAAGCGGAACTTCCAGATCGAGACCTTCATCACGGAAAAAGTGACCGAGATCCGGGACAACCTCGGTGGCACGGTCGATGAGCTCGAGGAAAGGCGTACTCCCCAGGCCGGCAACCTCCAGCAGCGGGCCATGACCGGCCTCAACGACCTGGCCCTCATGCTGAGCGAGAGCATGGAGCAGATGCAGCAGCAGATGGCCGGACAGATGCAGGGCCAGCAGCAGTGCCAGAATCCCAAGGACGGAAAGCAAGGGCAACAGGGCGGTAAGCCCAGCGAAAACCCCGGAAGTGACGGTCAAAAGGCCGTCGGTGAGCAGATGCGGGAAATCAAGGAAGGACTCGAAAAGGGACAGGGCGGCAGCAGTGAGGAATTTGCCAAGATGGCGGCCCGTCAGGCGGCCCTGCGCCGGGCCCTGGAGGAGAAGCAGCAGGAACGCCAGCAAAACGGCGAAGGAAAGGACGGCCAGCTGGAGCAACTCATTGAGGAAATGAACGCCGCGGAAGAAGATATGGTCAACAAGCGGCTGACCAACGAGGCACTCATGCGTCAACAGGATATCCTGAGCCGCATGCTCGAACACGAACGGGCCGAGCGGGAACAGAAAATGGACGAAAAACGTAAATCCGAAACGGCAGAGCAGCAACGCCGGGAGCTCCCCCCCAGTCTGGAGGAGTACATCCGGCAGCGGCGGGCGGAAGTAGAGCAGTTTCGCCGGGTGACCCCGGAGTTGAAGCCCTACTACCAGGGACTGGTAGACGAGTACTTCCGGTCGCTGTCTACCAGTTCGTTATAAACTTTATCCCGTGTCTGTGATGTTATGTTATTTTAAGTGTTTATTAAGCTTTGCCTAATTCCCATCCTCCTCTCTTGAACAACACGTATATGCTCACACTCGCGTCGGATCCCAGTAACATCACGCAGATCGAACGCCTGGTCGACCAGATAACCAACCGGTTTAAACTGGACCAGGAGAAGCACGATAATTTGCTGATCAGTCTCACGGAAGCCGTGACCAACGCGATCATCCACGGCAACAAGCAGGACCGGTCGAAGACCGTCAGCATCGATCTCAACCAGGTCACCGACGGTCTGGCGATCCGGGTATCCGACCAGGGCGGCGGATTCAACTACAACAGCCTGCCCGATCCCACCTGTCCGGAGCGTATCTGCGAATGCGGTGGCCGGGGCGTCTTCCTGATGCACCAGCTGTGCGACAAAATGCGCTACTTCAACGGCGGTTCCACGGTCGAGATGCAGTTTCGGCTCTGAATTACGTGTCGCCCATTGCATTCCACGAGGAGGGGGGCTCCCTGCCCGGAGCTTCCCACGCCATGCTGGTCGACTGGATCAGCGGCATCATTACCGCCCGCGGGGGCCACTGCGGGGACATCAATTATATTTTCTGCTCGGACGATTACCTGCACCAGATCAACCTGGAGTACCTGCAGCACGATACCCTGACCGACATCATCACGTTTCCCTACACCGACTTTCCGGAAATTTCCGGTGACCTGTACATCTCTACGGAGCGCGTAGCGGAAAACGCCGAGGCATTCGGGGAAACCTATACGGATGAGTTACACCGTGTCATGATTCACGGTATCCTGCACCTGTGCGGGCAGGGGGACAAGTCCGCAACCGAGACCGAAGCGATGCGCACCCTCGAGCAGTGGGCACTGAGCCGGCGTCCGCCCGGCCTCGAGGATGCCGCCCGTCCATCGTAAAACGGCCACGCAAAGGACCGGGGCCGGGGGCAATAAGCCACCGAAATGAGGCATCTTTGGGGGTCAATTAGCCATACTGCAGATGAAAGTGCTCAAATTCGGAGGTTCTTCCGTTGCCGAACCCGAACGGATCCGGGGCATCGTCGATATTCTCAAAGATTACTACGCGTCCGGTGACCATTTCACGGTGGTGTTCTCCGCCTTCGGTGGCGTAACCGACGGACTGATCGAGATGAGCGAGTTGGCGGCACGGGGCGACGACCGGTACGGGCAACTGTTCCAGGCCTTCGCCGAGCGGCACCAGCGGGCCATTCGCGAGCTGCTTACCGACAGCAAACTGCAGCAGGAAACGGCCCATCAGATGCGGCGGAGCCACGAAGTGCTGAAGAACCTGCTCTACGGCGTCTTCCTGGTACGGGAGGCATCCCCGCGGACGATGGACTACGTGCTCAGCTTTGGAGAACGGTCCTCCTCCTACATCATCAGTCAGGCCCTGCAGCAGGCCGGTGTGCCCGCCGAATTCCTCGACGCCCGCCGGGTGATCAAGACCGACAAGACGTTCGGGAATGCCAAAGTATCCTTCGACAAGACCTACGCAAAAATTAAGGAATACTACCTGGAACACCCTAAGGTTCAGGTAGTTACGGGGTTTATAGCTTCGGCAAAGGGCGGCCTCACTACCACCCTTGGCAGGGGTGGTTCCGACTACACCGCCTCGCTGTTGGCTGCCGGACTCGACGCGGACGCGATCGAAATCTGGACCGATGTCAGCGGCGTACTTACGGCCGATCCCCGGCGGGTCAAGAAGGCGTTTACTATTCCCAAGATGACCTACGCCGAAGCGATGGAAATGTCGCACTTCGGTGCCAAGGTGATCTACCCCCCTACCCTCATGCCGGCGCTGCAGCGGCGTATTCCCCTATTCATCAAGAACACCTTTCAACCCGATTTTCCCGGTACCCGGGTGAGCGAGGAAAGTGACCCCAACGGGGCCGCCGTGCGGGGCATCAGTTCGATCAACAACGTGGCGCTGTGTACGGTATCCGGGACCGGCATGTTCGGAGTGCCGGGCATTGCCGCCCGCATCTTTGGCTCCCTTGCCTCGGCGGGCATCAACGTCATCCTGATCACCCAGGGGTCCAGCGAGCACGCGATCAGTTTCGCGGTGCAACCTACCGCCGCGGACCGCGCGCGGGAGGCCGTGGAGGACGCCTTTGCCTTCGAGATCGAGCGGGGTGTGGTGAATGAGGTGAAAGTAGAGCGTGACCTTTGCGTAGTTGCCATCATCGGCGAAAACATGCGCTACCAGCCCGGTATTTCCGGTCGTCTGTTCCGTGCCCTCGGTAAGAACGGGATCAACGCCGTGGCTATCGCCCAGGGGTCCAGCGAGCTGAACGTCTCCGTAGTAATCAGCCGGGAAGACGAAACCAAGGCGCTGAACGCCCTCCACGAATCTTTTTTCCTTTCCGATTACAAAACCCTGCACCTCTTCATGGTGGGCGTGGGCCTGATCGGGGGCACCTTGCTGCGGCAGATAGAACAGCAGAATGAGTACCTCCGTGAGCGGCGGGGAATGGAACTGAAGGTGGTCGGGCTGGCCAATTCTAAGAAGATGGTCTTCGACGCGGATGGTATCGACCTGACCCACTGGAAACGCTCCCTGACCGAAGCCGAGCACGCCATCGATCTGGCCGTCTTCGTAGGCCGCATGCGGGACCTCAATATGAGCAACAGCATCTTCGTGGACAACACGGCCGACAGCCGCATTGCCTCCTTTTACGAAACCATTCTGGACGAGAGCATCAGTATCTCCACCCCTAACAAGATCGCTACTTCTTCCGACTACACCCAGTACGAGCGCCTGAAGAATGTAGCCGATAAGCGTGGGGTACAGTTCCGCTACGAAACCAATGTGGGGGCTGGCCTGCCCGTTATCTCTACCCTGCGTGACCTGATCGATAGCGGCGATCGCATCAACAAGATCGAGGGGGTACTCAGCGGCTCGCTCAGCTATATATTCAATAATCTCGATGGCTCGCGCCCCTTCCACGAAATCGTGCGGGAAGCCAAGCAAAAGGGGTTTACGGAACCTGACCCCCGCATCGACCTGTCCGGAAAGGACGTCGCCCGGAAGATCCTCATCCTGGCCCGGGAAACCGGTGTCGCGCTGAACGCGGAGGATGTAGAGGTAAATGGTTTCCTGCCAGACGGTGCCATGGAGGCCCATTCGGTGGAGGAGTTCTTTACCGTACTTGAAGCCAATGCGGACTACTTCGAGTCCCTCCGACAATCAGCCGCCGACGATGGTAAACTGTTGCGCATGATCGCTACCCTGGACGGGGAGCGCGCCACCGTGGGCATGCAGGCCGTAGGTGGGGACAATCCCTTCTATACCCTGAGCGGTAGCGATAACATGATCGTCTTCACCACCGACCGGTACAGCGTACGCCCCCTGGTCGTTCGCGGACCGGGTGCCGGAGCCGAGGTGACCGCGGCGGGCGTCTTTGCCGAGATCATCCAGATCGGTACCTCCCTAAGCTAGTCGCCATGAAAGAAGTTCGCGTATTCGCACCGGCCACCGTGGCCAACGTAGCCGTGGGGTTTGACATATTAGGCTTCGCGATCGATCGTCCGGGTGACGAGATCGTAGCCCGGCTCAATCCCTCCTTCACCGGGATCCGGATTACCGACATTACCGGTACGGCAGATAAGATCTTACCCCGGGAAACGGAAAAGAACACGGCCGGGGTAGCCGCCCAACGGCTGCTCGAACACCTGGGGCGTGGTGGGGATACGGGCATCGAGCTCGAAATCCACAAGCGGATGCCCTTCGGTTCGGGTCTCGGTTCGTCGGCCGCCTCCGCGGCGGGAGCCGCGGTGGCGGTCAATGAGCTATTGGGCGCTCCCCTTACCCGCGAAGCCCTGCTCTACTTCACGGTACTCGGCGAGGAAGTAGCCGATGGAAGCTTTCACGCCGATAACGTGGCCCCTTGCCTGGTAGGTGGCATTACCCTGATCCGGTCGAATGAGTCGCTCGATGTACATCACTTACCCGTACCGGCCGGACTGCACATAGCAGTCGTACATCCGGAAATCGAGATACTCACCCGCGACGCCCGGGCCGTGCTTAGCAATCAGGTGCCGTTGGCCACCGCCATCCGGCAAATGGGAGGGCTGGCCAGCTTCATCACTGCCCTGTACACCAACGATATTTCTTTGCTCGGCCGTTCGCTGCGCGACCACATGGTAGAGCCACAGCGTAAACAACTCATCACCGGCTTTGACGACGTGCAGGCCGCGGCGCTGGAGCGGGGGGCACTGGGGTGCAGCATCAGCGGCGCGGGGCCCAGTATGTTTGCGGTCTGCGACAGCGGGTACCTGGCCCAGGCTGCCGGGCAGGGTATGCAAGCCGCCTTTCAGCGCCACGGCATCGACAGTCAACTCTACGTCTCCCCCATCAACCAGCGGGGTGTGGAGGTGATTTCCGTCACCGAGTAGCCGGTCCGGCATAAACCAAACGATAGCCATGAAATTTTACAGCACTAACGATCCCGATCACCGCGTGGACGTAAAGGAGGCCATCTTCCGGGGACTTCCCGCGGATAATGGCCTCTATATGCCGGAACGGATCGTCCCCCTACCCGATGCCTTCATCGATCAGTTGCAGAACTTGAGCTTTGAAGAGATCGGATTTGTAATCAGCCGGCAATTGCTTGGAGACGAGATCCCGGACGAAGATCTTCGTCGGATCGTGCGGGAGACCGTCAATTTTCCCGCTCCGGTGGTCGAGTTGGACGCACAGACTTACGTGCTGGAGCTGTTTCATGGCCCTTCTTTGGCCTTCAAGGATTTCGGTGCACGCTTTATGGCGCGCCTGATGCACCACTACAACGACGATACACGGGAGCTCACCATCCTTGTAGCCACCTCCGGGGATACTGGCGGTGCGGTGGCGGCCGGCTTCTACGATACGCCGGGCATCCAGGTGGTCATCCTGTACCCGAAGGGGAAGGTCAGCGACCTGCAGGAAAAGCAACTGACCACCCTGGGCAAGAATATCCATGCTATTGAAGTTGATGGCACCTTTGATGACTGCCAGGCACTCGTCAAGCAGGCCTTTCTGGATGCCGACCTGCGCGAGCAACGCCGCCTGAGTTCGGCCAATAGCATCAATATATCCCGCCTCATTCCGCAGACCTTTTACTATTTCGAGGCCTACAAGCAACTACAGGCGACCGGCGATCCGGTAGTATTCTGCGTCCCCAGTGGCAATTTTGGTAACCTCACCGCCGGACTGATTGCCCACCGCCTGGGTCTGCCAGTACACCACTTCATTGCGGCGACGAATGCAAACGACGTGGTGCCCCGCTTCTTGGAGAACGGGGAGTACCGTACCGCTCCCTCCGTGGCTACCCTATCCAACGCCATGGACGTAGGTTCTCCCAGTAACTTTGCCCGGATGGCCAACCTATTCGGTCAGCTGATGGGCAAGGACCATCCGATGCCCGAGGTACACAGCCGGCTCGGCCAGTTGGTCGCCGGATACGCCTTTGACGATGCATCTACGGAAGTAGCTGTTCGGGAAGTGAAGGAGAAATTCGGGTACGTTATCGACCCCCACGGAGCGGTCGGTTACCTGGCCCTGAAAGAATGGCAGCAAACCCACCCCGCTACCCGCGGTGTTATCCTGGAAACTGCTCACCCCAGCAAATTTCTGCCCGATATGCAACGCATATTAGAGGAGGAAATCACGGTTCCCGAACGCCTCGCTAGTCTTGCAGACAAGGAAAAGGTAGCTACGAAAATGGGCACTGACTACGCTACTTTTCGGGAGTACTTACTGAAATCCACGCTAGATACTTATTGATGTTCCACGTGGAACACTCCCCCTCTTTCAATCCACGGAAACCGGCAATTGTTCCACGTGGAACATCGTATGTCCAGTCTACCGCCCCTTATAAATGTAAGCTAACTGGCTGCCAACTGGCTTCGTAGTATTTCTAGTTGTCAGGGCAAGTAGTGCCGCCGTATATTGATACCTTAGCGAAACAAAAACTCAGCCAAATGAAACAGCTTCTATTGAGCGCATTAGTGCTCATCGGCGCGGCAGTATCTGCTCAGGTACCCGGAGAGAACCCGTTCAAGCAGTTAGAGAACGAACTCCCCACGCCCAATGTATACCGGAACGCGGCTGGTGCCCCCGGCCAAATGTACTGGCAGCAGAAAGCGGACTACGACATGGATATCCGGCTGGATGACGAGAACCAACGCATCTACGGTACCGAAACCATCACCTACCACAATAACTCTCCCGATCCCCTGGATTACCTCTGGGTACAATTGGACCAGAACGTGCGGGCTCTGGATTCAGACACCTACTCCACCTCCACCAGCCAGATGGGGGAGCAGATGTCGCTCGGACAACTTTCGCGGCTCGAGCCCTCTTTCGACGGTGGATTCAAGATCGACTACGTACGTGACGACAGTGGCAAGGATATGACCTACCACATCCAAAAGACCATGATGCGGGTGGAGCTACCCGAAACCCTGGCTCCCGGTGAGAGTACCGAGATGTCTATCAAATTTTGGTACAATATTAACAACCGGATGACCGACGGGGGCGGACGCTCGGGCTCGGAGTACTTTGAAGAGGACGACAACTTCCTGTACACCATCGCCCAGTTCTATCCCCGGATGGCCCTGTACAGCGATAACGTAGGCTGGCAGAACAAGCAGTTTCTGGGCCGTGGAGAGTTTACCCTCACCTTCGGCGACTACGACGTGAAGATCACCGTACCCGCTGATCACTTGGTGGCGGCCACCGGTACGCTGCAGAATGAATCCTCGGTGCTCACCCGCCAACAGCGGCAACGCCTTGAGGAGGCGCGCTCGGCCCGTGAGCAGCCCGTCATCATCGCTACCCAGGCCGAAGCGGTCGAGCGGGAAAAGACGAAAGTGAAAAAGGAACAGACCTGGCACTTCTCGGCGGAAAACGTCCGGGACTTCGCCTTCGCCAGTTCGCGCAAGTTCATCTGGGACGCTATGGGCGTCGAGCAGGAGGACGGCAGCGTCGTAATGGCCATGTCGATGTACCCCAAAGAAGGTAACCCGCTCTGGGAGCGCTTCTCGACCAAAGCAGTAGCCCACACCCTGAAGTGGTACACCCACTACACCTTTAACTACCCCTACCCCGTCGCGTGGTCGATCAACGCCGCCGATATCGGTATGGAGTACCCGATGATCTGCTTCAATTTCGGTCGCACGGAATCCGACGGTACCTACAGCGACCGCACCAAGTACGGCATGATCGGCGTAATCATTCATGAGGTAGGCCACAACTACTTCCCCATGATCGTCAACAGCGACGAGCGGCAGTGGACGTGGATGGACGAGGGGCTCAATACCTTCCTCCAGTACCTCACCGAGCAGCAGTGGGAGCGCGACTACCCCAGCCGCCGCGGCCCCGCCAATAAGATCGTGGACTACATGAAGGGAGATAAGCAGTACATCTCCCCCATCATGACCAACTCGGAATCCATATGGCAATTCGGTAACAACGCCTACGGTAAGCCGGCGACCGCCCTGAACATTCTCCGCGAGACGATCATGGGGCGCGAGCAGTTCGACTACGCCTTCAAGACCTACGCCAACCGCTGGAAATTCAAGCATCCCGCCCCGGCCGACCTTTTCCGTACCATGGAGGATGCTTCCGCCATCGACCTCGACTGGTTCTGGCGCGGCTGGTTCTTCACTACCGACAACGTCGACATCGCCCTCACCAACGTACGGGAGTTCCAGATCAACAGTATGGATCCGGTAGCGGAAAACGGTAAGCTGCGGCAGCAAGAGGAAGCCGCACCCCGCAACATCAGCAGCATCCGCAACGAAGAGGAGATCGTGAATACCTACGACGAGATCGATACTACTCTCCGCGACTTCTACACCGAGTACGACCCGCTGGAGGCCACCGTCATCGACCGCGACGAGTACCACCACTACCTGGAAGGACTCAGTGACGCCGAGCGTCAGGTCTTGCAGGCCGGTAAGTACTATTACGAGCTCACCTTCGAGAACATCGGTGGCCTGGTAATGCCCATCATCCTGGAATTCACCTTCACCGACGGAACCACAGAGGTACTGCGTATCCCGGCCGAGATCTGGCGGATGGGTACGGACGAGATCTCCAAGGTCTTCCCCTTCGAGAAGCAGGTGGAGTCCATCGTACTCGATCCCTTCCTCGAAACGGCGGATACCGATACCAGTAATAACTACTACCCCTCCAGGTCGGCCGTAAACCGCTTCGATCTGTACCAGTCACGCAGTCGGGGTGAAGGTGAAAACCCCATGCAGCGCAACCAGCGGGCGCAGCAGTCGGAAACGGGCTCGCGGCGCTAAGTGGCAAGTACCGACTACCACAACGCCGCTCTGACCGTCATCAGCGATGAGGTATCACCGGGTGCCCTGCGCTGGCGCAGTCCCTCTAACATTGCCCTCGTCAAGTACTGGGGGAAGCACGGGGACCAGCTGCCGCAGAACGCTTCGGTGAGCCTTACGCTGGACGGCGCCGCTACCGATACTACCCTATCCTACCTGGCCCGCCGCGACAGCGGATCGGGGGTGGCCGTCGAGCTCTACTTCGCCGGCGAACTCAATCCGGCCTTCACCGATCGCACCCGGAAGTACCTGGAAAGGTTACTGCCGGTCTACCCCTTTCTACGGCAACTCGCCCTTCGCATCGATACCGACAATACGTTTCCGCACTCGGCCGGTATCGCCAGTTCGGCATCGGGCATGAGCGCGTTGGCCCTGTGCCTGGTAAGCCTGGAGGAGCGACTGTTCAAGCCGCTGCCGGATCGTGCCTCCTTTTTCCGCAAGGCCAGCTACCTGTCGCGCCTGGGTTCGGGCAGCGCCTGCCGATCCGTCTACGGGGGGGCAGCGGTCTGGGGGAAAGTCGGGGATCTGGCAGGGAGTAGCGCGGAATATGCAGTTCCCTTCGCGGACGAATTACATCCCGTATTCCAGACTTACCACGACGATATACTCCTCGTATCGAAGACGGAGAAGTCGGTCAGTAGCCGGGCCGGTCACGGCCTCATGGAGCAGAATCCTTATGCCCCCGCCCGCTACGAACAGGCGGACCGGAGGACCCGGGAAATGCTCGCCATTCTGCGCCGCGGGGAACTCGAAAAATTTATGCAAGTAACTGAAAGTGAGTCACTTACGTTGCATGCACTGATGATGAGTAGCCAACCTTCGTACACCCTCATCGAGCCGAATACCCTGCACATTATTACGACGCTGCGGCAGTTTCGGAAAGAAACCGGCCATCCGGTCTGCTTCACGCTGGATGCGGGGCCGAACGTACACCTGCTGTATCCGGATGGTATCGCCACGGAGGTTCAGCGGTTCGTGCGGGATCACCTTTCCCCCTTCTGCGAAGACCGTGCCCACCTCGCCGACCGGGTGGGCAACGGGCCGGAACAATTAGTGCCCCAGGAAACGACGGGAGGCTAACCGGCGTTACCTAGGGTGATGCGTTACCTCAATCTTACCCTCGGTGCCTGTCTTCTCCTCTTCGTTTATGCCTGTCGGCTCAGTAGCCAGGACGTGCCGGAACGCCTGCGTACCGGCTACGCGCCCCTAGACGATCGTCTGTCGCGGATGGTGACCGCCGACTCCCTCAGCCTCAGCCCCGCGGAAGTCGCCGGCCTGGACGACCCCTTACTCCTCGACGCCCGGGAACCGGAGGAATATAATGTCAGCCATCTCCCCGGTGCGCGCAACATTGGCTACGACGACGCGAACTACGGGATGCTGGAAGGTGTACAGAAGGACCGCCCGGTGGTCGTGTACTGTACGATAGGTTACCGGAGCGAGCGGATGGCGGAGGAACTGCGCAGCCGTGGATTCGAACGGGTGTACAACCTGTACGGCAGCATTTACGCGTGGTCCCTGGCGGGCAAGCCGCTGGTGGACCGCAACGGCCCCACCGACCGCATTCACACCTACAACCGGAGTTGGGGAAGTTACTACCCCGACGGCCGGGCCGAGAAAGTCCATTAGACCATAGATACATGACCCTATATCAGCAAATTCAGGAGTGCGTCGCCTTCATCAAGCAGCGTGCCAAGACCGAGCCGCGTGTCGGCATCATCCTGGGTACCGGCCTCAGCAGCCTCGTCGACGAGATCGAGGTAGAGCGCGAATTCGTTTACGGCCTCCTCCCCTACTTCTCCGTTTCGACCGTGGCGACCCACCGTGGCAAGCTGGTCCTCGGCAAGCTGCGTGGCGTGCCCGTGGTGGCCATGGCCGGGCGCCTGCACTACTACGAGGGGTACAGCATGCAGCAGCTGACCTTCCCCGTGCGCGTGCTCAAGGCCCTCGGTATCGAGCACCTCCTGATCTCCAACGCCAGTGGCAGCGTCAATCCGGAGATCGAGGCGGGGGACGTGGTCTTTCTGCGCGACCACATCAACCTGCAGCCCGACAACCCGCTGCGCGGACACAACGACGACCGCCTGGGCCCCCGCTTCCCCGATATGCTGCACACCTACAACCGGGAGCTGAACGCCCGGGCGATAGAGCTGGCGGAAAAGCATGGCCTGCGCGCCCACGAGGGCGTATACCTGGCCCTTGCCGGCCCCAACCTGGAAACGCCCGCGGAGTACCGCATGGCCAACCTGATGGGTGCCGACCTGATCGGCATGTCGACCGTGCCCGAGGTACTCGTGGCACGCCACGCGGGCCTGCCGGTGTTTGTGGCGTCGGTGGTGAGCAACAAATGCTTCCCCATCGCCGAAATCCAGCCCACAACCGTCGAGGACGTCATCGCCACGGTACAGGCCGTAGAGCCCAAACTGCGTCTGCTCATCGGCGACATGGTGGAGGAGCTTACCCGCGAATAACTTACCGGCCGCCGGGGCGCAGGTGCGGGGTCAAGCCCCGGGAGCCAGTGTCCTCCGGCTTTGGAGCGCAACGTTGCACCTGCGTTCGCGCACCATTTCAAAAAAACCCTCTTACCGGGCAACTTACAAATGCAGTTGAGCCTTTAAAACAAGTTAACCCTGATCGAAACCCGAATGAACGGAGCCTTACGCGCCGCCTGGAAAAACCTGAGTGCCACCGACCGCGACGTAGCTACGGCGATGAGTATAGTGTATGAGGAACGCTCCGTCCTCGACCTGTCCCGCCTGCTAAACAAGATCGGTATGCCACCCCCGCCCGGGGAGTCCCGGTTTACCCACGCCGACACCGAATCCATCGTCCACCGCCTGCACGAGCAGGACATCCTCGTCAAGCAGAGTGACCACGGCTGGCGCATCAACCCCGTCTTCAGCGAGGCCATCATGCGGCAGGCCAGCCGGCGGCCGGACTTCACGATGCAGATCAACGAGATCCGCCGGGAACTCCCCTACAAGACCTACTGGCAGCCCAGCAGTCCCCACGCCCTCATGCGGGAGATCCGCATGGCCTTTTACCTGCAGAACGAAGCCGGTTTCGACCGCCTGCAGCGGGAAACCGAGAATTTCTACCCCGACCAGGCGCGTACCGGCGTCTTCATCGATCCCCTCTTCGCGGAATTCGACCCCCGCTGGGTGGAGAACCTCCTGCCCGCCTGGCAGGAGATCAACCTGCGCAACGCCTTCCGCCGCGCGCTGGTCCGCATGGACCCCCTGGACCCCCTCATCGAGTTCCTGGAACAGCACGAGAACATCCGCGAGCCCGACGCCGGGCCGTTGCGGGAATTGCTCGCCGAGGCCTTCGTACTACAGGGGGCCTGGAGTCGCCTGCAGCTGTGGGCCGACCTGGAAACCACGGAGTGGCGCAGCAGTGCCAACCACCTGATCTACCACGTACTGCGCGACGAGGACGACATCGCGGCGGACCTGATCGAGGACGTCCGCAAGGGCTACCGCCGGGAGTACGAAAACAAGTATCCCGCCCACCTGGCCGGCTACCTCTACCTGCTCTCCCTGCTGCGCAACGGCGGCGTGAAGAGCGCCGAGATCATCGGTCACCACCTCGATAACCTGGACCCGGTGCAGAACCTCCGGCTGGGGGGGACCTACCTCGTCTTCAAGGCCCTGCACGCTTACCTGCGCAACGACGAGGAGGCCCAGGCGGTGGCGCAACAGGGACTGGACCATATGGAGGCCAACGCCTTCGCCCGGACTTTCCACGCCCTGTTCCGGCTATGGACCGACAGCAGCACCAAGGATCCGTCCACGGCCTACATCCGGGAATTGGAGGAACTGCGCGAACGGGCCCAGGATACCGGCTACCAGTGGGTCGAAATGGAGATCACCCGCGTCCTCTCGCTGCGGCACCACGAGCAGGAGGCCCGCGAGGCCTACGCCAGCCGTGCCCAACAACTCAGCGACCAGCTGCGCATCTACTCCCTGGCCGACGCCATGCCGCGCATTGAGCCGTGGGAACGCGCCCTGGAAGTATTGGTGGGCATGGGCAGCCCCGACCGGAGCAACGACAAACGCAGCAAGAAAACGGGCCGCTTCGTGTGGTTCGTGGACTTCGAAAAGCGCGAGCTCGAACCCCGCGAGCAAACCCTAAGCAAGGGTGGAAACTGGTCGAAAGGCCGAAAAGTGGCGCTAAAACGGGTAAAACAGGGTGATGTAGAGGGGATGACCCCCCAGGACGTCTCGGTAGCCAAGGCCATCGAGGAGGACTACAGCCGCTACCACCCCAACGGGAGCTTCACCATCAACTACGAGGAGGCCTTGCTGGCACTGGTGGGGCACCCCCACCTCTACCTGAGCAAGAACTCGGCCATCGGCGTGGAGCTGGTGCGCCGCAATCCGCAACTGCTGATCGAGGAAACGAACAACCGCCTGCACCTGCGCTTTGCCCAGGACTTTACGGGTACCGGCGTGCAGGTGGTGAAGGAGACCCCCACCCGCTACCAGGTGATCGAGGTGAACGACGGCCACAACCAGATCCACCGGCAGATCGGCGACGGACTGGAGATTCCCAAACGCGCCCGCCACCGCCTCTTGGAGGTGGCCCGTAACCTGAGCAAGTTCACCGAGGTACAGAACACCCTGACGGGCGTCATCGACGACCTCGACGAAACGAAGGCCGACTCGCGCACCTACGTGCACCTGCTGCCGGTTGGCGAAACCTTCAAGGTGGAGTTCTTCGTGCGCCCACTGCCGGAGGAGGACCAGTATTTCAAGCCCGGCCGCGGCCGCAACAAGGTCATCAGCGACATCGACGGCTACCGCCGCCTCGCCGAGCGCGACCTCGCCCGCGAGATCGAACGGGCCGAAGGCGTGATCCTGGACTGCCCCACCCTGCAGAAGATCGTGCACCGCGACTACGAGTGGCAGGTCGACGAGGTGGAGGACTGCCTCAATATCCTGCTGGAGCTGCAGCCGCTGCGTGCCCTGGACCGCATCATCCTGGAGCACCCGCGGGGCGAGAAGATCAAGCTGATCGGCAGCGTGGACTTCGGCGACCTCAGTCTGGGCGTGAAGGAAGCGGCCGGCTGGTTTGACGTGGAGGGCACCCTGAGCGTCGACGACAACCAGGTGCTGAGCTTCCGCGACCTCATCGAGAAGGTGAGCCAGAACGAGCAGAGCAACTTCATCCAGCTCAGCGAGGGGCAGTACGTGGCCCTGACCGAGCAACTGCGCCGCAAGCTCCGCGAAATGGAGGGGCTGATGAACGAGAAATCCGGAAATCTACAACTGCACCCCCTGGCGACGGGCATCCTGGACGACGTAGCCGACCAGCTTGGGGCCTTCGAGGCCGACATCGCCTGGCGGGAGAGCCTGCAGCGCATCCAAAGCGTGAACCATACCATGGCGCGGGTACCCTCCACCTTCCGGGCGGAGCTGCGGCCGTACCAGCTGGACGGTTTCCGCTGGCTGATGCGACTCGCCGAATGGGGCGTAGGTGCGTGTCTGGCCGACGATATGGGCCTGGGTAAGACCATTCAGGCCCTGGCGATGCTGCAGGCCCGTGCCGAGGACGGACCGGCCCTCGTGATCGCTCCCGCCTCCGTAACCCGCAACTGGATGCGGGAGGCGGCCCGCTTCGCCCCTACCCTGAATCCGATCCTGCTCGTGGGCAGCGACCGGCAGGAGATCATCGACAACGTGGGGCCCTACGACCTGCTGATCGTGAGCTACGGCCTGCTGCCCTTCGAGGGGGAAGCGCTGGCCGGGAAGCACTTCGGGACCATCGTCCTGGATGAGGCGCAGGCCATCAAGAACCGGGGCACCAAGCGGAGTCAGATCGCGATGCAGCTGAAGGCCGACTTCCGCGTGGCGACCACCGGTACCCCGATCGAGAACCACCTGGGCGAACTCTGGAACCTGTTCACCTTCCTGAATCCGGGCCTTCTGGGCACCTTCCAGCGCTTCAATGAGAAGTATACCATACCGATCACCCGCAACAGCGACAACGAGCGCCGGCAGCAATTGCGGCGGCTGATCCAGCCGTTCATCCTGCGGCGCCGGAAAGAAGAAGTACTGGAGGAACTGCCGCCGAAGACGGAGATCACGCTCACCGTGGAGCTCTCGCCCCCGGAGCGTGCCTTCTACGAGGCCCTGCGTCAACACGCCCTGGAGAGTATCGACGACAGCGAGGGACCGAACCGCCGCTTCCAGATCCTGGCCGAGCTGATGAAGCTGCGGCAGGCCGCCTGCCACCCTAAACTCGTGAACCCGGACGTCGACATCTCCAGCAGCAAACTGGAGTTGTTGGCCGAAACGGTACAGGAATTGCGGGAGGGAGGACACAAGGCCCTGATCTTCAGTCAGTTCGTGCGCCACCTGAAGATTGTCGAGCAGTGGGCGATCGAAAACGACGTACCCTACCAGTACCTGGACGGCAGCACGCCCGGTCCGAAGCGCGACGAGGCCGTACAGGCCTTCCAGCGGGGCGAGGGCGATATCTTCCTCATCAGCCTGAAGGCCGGGGGCACCGGACTGACCCTGACCGCCGCCGACTACGTACTGCACCTGGACCCCTGGTGGAACCCCGCCGTGGAGGATCAGGCCAGCGACCGCGCCCACCGGATCGGGCAGCAGCGCCCCGTGACGGTGTACCGGCTCGTGTCCGAGAACACCATTGAGGAAAAAATCGTCAAATTACACGCCGAAAAGCGCGACCTGGCCGACAGCCTGCTCGCCGGAACCGAACAGAGCGGCAGCCTCAGCGCCGATGACCTACTAGACCTGATCAAGCATGGATAACCCGAACCTTCCCCCCAAACTCCACGTACACGCCACCGGCGAGGCCGTCGCCCGCGCGTTCGCCGACCACCTGGTGGAAAAGCTCGACGCGCAGGGGGAAGGCCCGCTGTTCTGGGCGCTCTCGGGCGGCTCTACCCCGAAACTCCTCTTCAAACTGCTGGCGGAGGAGTACCGGGAAAAGATTGACTGGAGCCGTCTTCACTTCTTCTGGGGCGACGAACGCCTGGTACCCTACGACGACCCCGAGAGCAACTACGGCGAGGTGAAGAGCCTGCTGTTCGATCACGTGCCCGTGGTCGAGGAACAGATCCACCCCGTGCCCGTGGACTTAGCGCCGGAAGCGGCCGCCGAGGCTTACGGGGCCACCATAGCCGAACTCCTGCCGCAGAACTCGGACGGCATGCCCATCTTCGACATCAATATGCTGGGCATGGGGGGCGACGGCCACACCGCCTCCATCTTCCCCGACCAGATGGACCTGCTGCACGACGACCGCATCTGCGCCGTGGCGAAGCACCCCGAGAGCGGGCAACTGCGGGTGACCCTCACCGGCCCCGTCATCAATGCCTCCGACGAGGTCGACTTTCTGGTGACGGGCAGCTCCAAGACCATCCGGGTCTCCCAGATCCTGAACAATACGCCACTGGCCGAGCAATTTCCCGCCGCCCACATCCGCCCGTCGTCCGGCAACCTGCACTGGTTCCTCGACAATGCCGCGGCGAGCGACGTGGGATACTAGCAAACAAGGGGTTATAAATTAGGATAATTTTAAATTTAGTGAATCCAATTCACGTCGTGTCTACGTAGGTAGGAATACAATTACCAACCACGACATGAACAGAACACTGAAATTCTTTCCCCTTATTGCCCTCCTGCTGGCCTTCACCGCCTGCGAAAAGGAGAGCTACTCCGTGCCCGCCGAAGAATCCGTCCAGTCCATGGACGCTACCCTCACCGGCGACGCCCACAAGCTCAAGGACCGCTACGTGGCCAACCTTGACATGCTCAACATGTCCGGCGTCAGCGGCATGGCCACCATCACCCTCGAAGACGGCATGATGACCGTCCACATCGAGGCTTCCGGTATGGTGCCCAACGTGGCCCACGTCCAGCACATCCACGGCTTCCCCGACAGCCCCCGCGCCGCTACCTGTCCGCCCCCCTCGGCCGATACCGACGGTGACGGCATGATCTCCGTACCGGAGGGTGCCCCCTTCTACGGTGCCATCCTGCTGCCCCTCACGGAATTCCCCGTGGCCGACGCAAACGGTAACATCGACTACACCAAAACCTTCGAGTACACCAGCGACCTCGGCCAGCTGCAGAAGCGCGAGATCGTACTGCACGGCGGC
Organism: Lewinella sp. IMCC34183; assembly: GCF_003390915.1. Classification (GTDB taxonomy): domain Bacteria; phylum Bacteroidota; class Bacteroidia; order Chitinophagales; family Saprospiraceae; genus Neolewinella. The sequence goes on from NZ_QMEM01000004.1 coordinate 475,910, forward strand.
AACTTCATGGGCGAATACCTGCCCAGCATGCCCGTCGCCTGTGGCAAGATCCAGGTGAAGAAGTAAGCTAAACCCGGACCCGACCCTACACGCCGGCCGGCGGAACCCAGCGTTCCGTCGGCCGGCGTTGTTTTGTACATTTCCCTTACCTTTGCCATCCAAATTTTAGCCCCCATGACCTCACGCGAAGCCGTTTCCGCCACCGATCAGCCGCACACCACCACCAAGCGGTACTGGCTCTTCTTTCTCGTTTCGCTGGTGATCTTCTTCCTGATGCTGATCTTCATGAATCAGTGGTTCTGGGTGTCGATGCCGTTCATGCTGACCTTTTTGGTGATGGCCTTGGGGTATATGTAATCATTCGCCGCGGATTACGCAGAGGGTATTCGCGGAGTTAGCGCGGAATTATTCGCCTGCGACAGGATGATACAACCACTCCGGGTTGAGCAGGAAAAGGCGCACGGTGGCAATTTCCCCTGCGCGGAATGGCTCTTTACCAGGATCTAGACGGTTCAGCTTTACTTACCACATGTGAAGGCACTTCGCGTCAACTCCGCGAAACGCCTCCGCGTAATCCGCGGTGAAACTCAGTACTGCAGGTACATCACCTCCTTCTCCGCGAAGAACTCCTCCGCGAACCACTTATCGATCGGGTACTCTTCCACGTAGGCACCCTTGGGCAGCGTGGCGAGTTCGTCTTTCAGTCCCCTACCCTTCAGGGCCAGGATTCCGTTGGGCAGTCCGTGGCGCTGCTTATCGGCGATGAGGCGCAGGCTCCAGGCGGCCAGCTGGTCGATTTTGGCGACGGCGCGGGTGACCACGAAGTCGTAGGCGGGGCGCTTCAGTTCCTCGGCCCGCTTTTGCTCGGCGCGGCAGTTGGTCAGTCCGAGGGCGGAGATCACTTCCTGGCATACGCGGATCTTCTTGGCGGTACCGTCGATGAGGTGAAAATTGGCTTCCGGGAACATGATGGCCAGTGGTATGCCAGGAAAGCCGCCGCCCGTACCCAGATCCAGCACCTGCGTTCCCGCCCGAAACTGTACCACTTTAGCGATAGCCAGGGAGTGCAGCACGTGGTGCACGTAGAGGTTGTCGATGTCCTTGCGGCTGATGACGTTGATCTTGGCGTTCCAGTCGCGGTAGAGGTCATCCAGCGCCGCGAATCGCTCGCGTTGCTGCTCCGTCAGGTCCGGGAAGTACTCGGTAATGATCATAGTGAATTGCTGCTTCCGGCAGCGAAGTTAGAAGCTGTCTCCGACAGCGCAGTAAAACGCTGTTTCCGGCAGCGCGGTGAGACGGGCCTACAACCCCCCAATAACCTCCCCGAACGCCTCCCAAACCGCCTCCTCCGGCACCGGGGCCCGCAGTTCCACCCGTTGCCCGCTCACGGGGTGGTCGAAGGCGAGCGTAAAGGCGTGGAGGTCGATGGTCTTGCTCGGATTACCGCGCTTGAAGCCGTACTTCTCGTCGCCGCGCAGGGGAGAACCGATGGCGCCGAGCTGCGCGCGGATCTGGTGCTTGCGCCCGGTGACGAGCTTCACTTCCAGCAGGTGGTAGCGGTCGCTGCTGCCGAGGTAGCGGTACTTCAGTTCGGCCCGCTTGGCGGTCTTGTCGGAGCTGTCGACGACCTCCGAGGCATTTCCCTTGCGCTCGCGGATAAAGTGCACGAGGGTGTCTTCATCCTTTTCGGGCCGCTCCCCCACTATCGCCAGGTAGGTCTTCTCGATCGTACGGTCCTTGAATTGCTCGGTGAGTGCCGTCTGGGCCGAAGGCTTCTGCCCGAACAGCACCACCCCCGACACCGGCCGGTCAAGCCGGTGGATGGGATACAGGTCATGGTGGGCGTAGGCGGCCCCGATCTGCAGTAGATTGGCACTTTTCTTGGCGTCGGGTACCGCGGCCAGTCCCGCCGGCTTATTAAAGGCGATGAGCTGGTTGTCCTTGTAGAGGACCCAGTCGGAGGGTCGGCCGGGGAAGCGCTTGGGTTGATCTGCCATTGGGCGAAGGTAGGTAGATGAAGGGAAGGTAGGGGTGGTAAAGGGACTTACCCCGTAGTAGGTCAAGGTAAAAGAGGCTAAACGCAGAGGACGCTGAGGTATGCGCAGAGGTTCGCAAAGCGTGATTGAGCACCCCCCCTCTGCGAAACCTCTGTTCCTCTGCGGTAAATCCCCCAAGTCGCGCAGCGCCCTACCCTACTCCGTGGCACCTCAGTATTGAACATGAAGTCGCGCAGCGACAATCACTCCCCCCTCTGCGAAACCTTAGCGTCCTCCGTTCCTCTGCGTTAAACCTCCAAAGTCGCGCAGCGACAACAACTCCCTACCCTAAGCGGTAAACCTCCAAGTAGCGCAGCGACTATTTCACCTCCTCATAATCCACATAATCATCATGCTCCTCCTCAGGAGTGATGTCGATCTTATCGTGTGGTTTGCGCCCGGGGCCCACTTCGGTCCGCATACGGTGGTACCACTGGTAACCGCGGTAAGCGAACCAGATCAGGGCGATGGTAAGGAGGAGATCGAACATGGGATAAAGGTAGGGTAAGGTAAACTTAGAACCAGGGGTATATCTTCTTCAGCAGCTGCGTCACCTGCTCGGTGTAGGGCGGGTACGCCACGCTCAGGTCGAAAAAGCGCCGTTCCAGCACCGAGCGCTCGTTGCAGAAGTCGACCCAGCCGTGGTAACCGAAGCTCTTGCCCAGGCCGCTGTTGTTGACGCCGCCGAAGGGCAGGGCCGGGTTGGCGTTGCCCAGGAAGAACTCGTTCACCAGGGTACCGCCGGCGCTGGTCTCCCGTAGTAAACGCTTCACGATGGGGCGTTGGTTGGCCTGGATATAAAAGGCCAGCGGCTTGGGCAGGCTGTTGACCTGCCGCACCACTTCGTCGAGGTCCCGGTAGGTCAGTACCGGGATGATGGGTCCGAAGATCTCCTCCTGCATGATGCGCATATCGGGCGTCACGTTGGTGAGGATGGTGGGCGCGAAGTAGCGGTCGGCGGCGTCGTGCTGTCCGCCGTGGGCGACGGTGGCCCCCTGCCCCACCGCGTCGGCGAGCAGGCCGGTCAGGTGGTCGTGTTGCTTCTGGTTGACGATGCGGGCGTAGCTCTCCGACGTCTGGGGGTTATCGCCGTAGAATTCCGCAATCGTCTCCCCCAGCGCCGTTACGTAGCGGTCGGCGACGCGTTCGTGCACCATGAGGTAGTCGGGGGCGGTGCAGGTCTGTCCGGCGTTGAAAAACTTCCCCCAGCTTACGTTGCGGGCCGACTTGCCGACGTCCACGTCCTCCCCCACGATGCAGGGCGACTTACCGCCCAGTTCGAGCGTCACGGCGGTCAGGTTCTCCGCGGCGGCGGCCATCACTTTCTTGCCCACGGCGGGGCTGCCGGTGAAGAAGATGTGGTCGAAGGGCAGCCGGGTCAGGGCGGCTGCGGTATCGGCCTCCCCCTTCACCACCGTCACCTCGTTGGCGTCGTAGAGGTCGGTCATCATCCGTTGGAGGTAGTCCGTGGTGGCGGGGCTCGCCTCCGAGGGCTTCAGCACGATGGTACAGCCGGCCGCGATGGCGTAGATGAGGGGCACCATGGCCAGGTTGAAGGGGTAGTTCCACGGCGAGAGGATCAGCACGCAGCCCTTCGGTTCGTAGTAGATGTAGTTGCGCGTGCCGAGCATGTTGACGGGCGTGGCGACGCGGCGGGGTTCCATCCACCGCTTCAGGTGCTTCTTCACGTAGCCGACGTGGCTGTAGAGCACCCCGATCTCGCTGGTGATGGTCTCTACGGCGGGCTTGCCGAGGTCCTGCCGCAGCGCTTCGATGAGGCGGTCGCGGTTGCCGGCGTCGCTGAGGTAGGTGAGGATGCGGTCCAGGCGTTCCTTCCGCTCCCGGGCCGTGGTGCGGGCCAGCGTGGGCGCGTACCGGCGCTGCCGCTGGAGGAGGTCGTCGAAGTGCTGCGTGGGTGGGGCCGTATCCATACTACGGAGAACGGGGATGTGGCGCACGGGGTTTTGGCGGGGGCGCGGTGCTGTGGAAGCCCCGGACGCACAGCTATTTTACCCGGGCATGCTTGGGCTAGCTTTCTTGCAAAACCAAGCTAGTCTTTACCATAGAATAGAAAGACAAACGGCCCGCTTCCATTTAGAAAGCGGGCCGTTCTTATCGGAGCTAAGCCACTAGTTCTGCGACTCGATGATTGCGAGGGCGATATCGGTGTGCTTTTCGTCGGCTTTTTCGGCTTCCTTCCGGCACATCTCCATGTTCTTGGAGGTCTGGGTAAGGCCCGCCCGCTTGGCGTAGGCGTCCATGGTACCGAAAGCGGCGATCCAATAGTGGAGGGCCAGCTGTCCGGTTTCGATGATGGCGAGGTCGCGGGAGTAGTCGTTATCGTACTTCTTGATCACCGACTTGCTGACGTCGTAGAGCGACTCGACGATGCGGTTGCCGGGTTCCGCGTGGCCGCCCGATTCCTTGAGGGCTTCATCGACGCGCTTGCGCCACTGCTCGGAGGTCTTTTTTCCCGCTTCGAGCGCCGCCTTGAGGTCCGGGTTCGTTGCTGCGTTGTTGATCTCGTCGGTAGCCTGCTTGGCGATCTCGCCGCCGGCCTTCATGGAAGCCAGGCTCTCCTGGATGAGGTTGGTTAGCCATAGTAGTAGGATTTTAGGGGTCTTGCTGTTCGTGCAATTGAGTATGCGCCCCCAGTGTTTCGGGAATCGCCCTGTTTCGCGATTTAGGGTAGGTATGAACAGCAAGTTCTTTTCTCCTTAGGGTACGGAGACCACCGCGCCGGAGCGTGTACATGGAACTACCCCCGGGCTGCCTCCCTGCCGCCGTACAGCCCACCGTGGTGACGCACCGGCCGGGGTGCTGTTGCACGTACTTGAGGTGGCTGTAAAGCAGGCCGATCTCGCCGGTGAGGGATTACTTGTTGCGTTTCACCCACTCCTTCCGTTCGCGGGCCGTGGCGGTCGCCCGGGCGTGCTGCCGCCAGAGCAGGTCGGAAAGATCGATGGTGGTAGAAGCCGTATCCAAACGTATAATACGAGCGTGGCAGGAATGGGCGGCGGGGCGCGGGTGCCGGGGGGACTAGGAAAGAGTGCGTGCACCGGTTACTGGAAACTTGCGCGGGTGACCAGCTGGGGGGATGCCCATAGCCGGGAGGTATACTGGAAGTTGCCGTGCCGGTCGTCGACGCGGGACGCGTACCTGGCTGGACCCTGCTACAAGCCCTGACTCCTACCCTGCCATTTCGCCTTCGCTCCTCCTATTGCGCGATACCGACGGGCGGGTTGGGCAATCACGTCACTACCAACCTGTCTCGGCTGTGGTAAGGCGCCATGGTAAAGGGTGCGTATTTCAGGCCTACGGGGTGCGCAATCACGTTATTTATTTCACCGCCATAGCGTACTTTCATGCAATGCGGATAGGTTGGTGTTGGGCGACAGCCGCTTTAGGCGGCCGAGATAGCTAAGTGCGATAGATTTAAAAATTGGTGATGGATAATTACACTGAATTCGATATATTAAATATAATAAAGGCTGATTTCCGTCTGAGATCAGAGGTGGATCCAATAGTCAACGGTGACGATGCAATTAATCGTGATATTACAATTAATGACTGGTTAGAAATTTGCGATTTGCTACCCGTAGAACATCAAAGAGATGTCTATAATGAATGGTTCGAAATCAATATTTCAGAGGAGGAATGGAAGCAACGGCTAAATCCTGGAAACATCAAGAAAATTAAGGATCTGTGCAAGTTGTTGAGTGAAAAATCGCCACGTAAGCACATCAATGCTATTCGATTATTTGGTAGTGATTGCAAAGAAGCAGCATTATTTAGGGCAATAAAATATAAGAACAGGAATGTTACTCTAGACACTCCATTTAGTGATCCAATCATGGATGACAACTGGGATTTATTTCAAACTTGTCAGTTGCTGAAACCCGGATTTAAGATGAATTTCGAAATTCAAATAAGCCGAAGATTTGACATCATAGTGTGGTTTATTCCTTTAGTTCTTATAGTTTTGGCCTTAGTGGTTTACTACTACAGTATGATAGCTAGTTTTACTTTTATCGTCCTTTTCGCTTTACACTTAAAAACCATTAGGTCTTTTCCAAACATATACATGCTACGAGAAAAAAAGTACGATTCGTTCAAGATTAATGGTTGCAGTAATCTCAAGGAGTTTATTCGTAAGGAAGGGGATACTCTATTGCACGACAGATTGCAAAACCATTAGATTAGATGCCAATACTAGCTTATTTGAGCGGATACAAAAATGCCAATTGTCGATTAGGATAAATAAAAACGTAAAAACATCGCCCAACACCGCGCCCAACGTCAACCGGGGCTGGGTAGGGTCGAGCTTGATGGATGCTATTGGTGTGCGGGTTCGTCGCGTCGTCAATGGCCCGAAAGCTCCCGTTGGTCGGTTTCGGCCCATGTCGCCGCGCCGCCCCCTTTTGGTGGGGTTAAAGTCGCTACCTTCGAATCAATAAATGCCCCGGCTGCGTGGGCGCAATCGTTGGGCGACACCCGCTTAGGCGGACGCAGTCAGCAATGCCGTATTAAATGATTATTCGGCAACACTAGCAGAAACTGGACTTAAAATATTTATATACAAACATATTGCCTGTTCTCAAATAAGTTTAATTACCTTGACCTGCGGTTATATCATATAGTAAATTCAAAATAATGAACGTATCTGAAACTAATATAAATCAAATCATCCAAGATTTAATCAATGAGAGTTCCAGCTTGGATAATATCTTAAGATCGACAAAAGTTCTGGCATACCAACTGAAAAATGAAAATCTTAAGCAATGGGCTGAGGCCGAACTCAGTGGCTACACTATTGGAACTGAAGTCCCTAATTATAGACAAATAGTTTGTGAAGTGCGGGGAGATCTTATTCAGGAATCCTACACAAGAGTATTACAACAAAGAGACCAAAAGCTACCTACTGAATCTTTATCTGATCAAAAGCGAATCTTGCTGACACATCATACCACACATGAAAGTATAGCAGAATTAGAATCCCATACAAATCACTCAAGTGGTAGTGGTCATCTTATCATGGCATTACCATATCAATTTACCAGCTTTTTTGATAACATAATATTAAATTACTCAATTGAAAGAATGTATAAAGTATTTACTATTTCGCAAATAGTAGGAATAATGTCGAAAATTAAAAGTCAACTCTTAACTTTCTTGTTGGAATTAAACGAGGAATTGGGTTATGGTGAAGTCAATTTATCGGCAAAGTCAAATGATATTGATAACGTATTTCGTAAGACCATTGGATCAATTAGCGGACGAAATATAAGTTTGACTTTTGGAAATGAAAATATCATCAGTAACTCATCTGACAATGCGCAAACGAAAAATGTGATTAATCAGGTTAGCGCCTCTGATCATGATTTAAAGTTACAGTTGAATGAAATAATAAATACTTTCAACGAAATACAGAAGACAAATGACATTGAATTGAGCCGAGAAGTTACTTTGGAAGTAGATAGGCTAAGCATTCAAAGTGAAAAGAGCAATCCCGACAGAAATATAGTTGCGCAATCAATAGATATTTTAAAATCTATGACTACAAGTATTTTGGCAAATGGAGTTACTGACCCTGTCTTTATAGGATTAAACAACCTTATTAACGTTGTTAAACAAGGTTTGTAAATTTACGATTAGACTGGCAAATTTAAACTCGAGCGTATACAATTGGTATAAACAAAATTTTACATGCACACTATGAGTATCGATGAACATTACGAGTTATTGACTAAGCTATATTTAAGGCTGAAAGGGTATCTAGTCTCGAACTTGATCATTCACAGTGTGACGCCTGGAAATCATGATTCTGAGATTGACATTTTAGCAGTAAGATTTCCTTACCATGAGCAGACCGATCGACAAGTCGATGTAGAAGATGAGTTAGATTGTGATGGTTCAAAAATTGAATTCATAATTGGTGAGGTTAAAAATAAAACGGACAGATCGAAAATTAAATTTAATCGAGGGCTTAGATCTAATCGAGAGAGTATACGTAAACTTATCAGCTGGCTTGGCTGCTTTCCTGAAGTAGATAAATCATTAATTGACGAGTTTGAGCAGTATTTGAACCAACATAGGGTTTCTGAGGCGGAAGGTTTTGCAACTCTTGAAAGAAATTTTGACCATGCAAAGTTGAAAGTGAAGTTTTTATTTTTTTGTCCCTCCCAGCCTAATTGGGAAGGGAAAGGTTATAAATATATTAGCGGGGAGCAGATGCTCAATTTTATCTGGGAATGCCTAAAGGATGTTGACCCAGTAGAAACTTGCTCAAGACGATACGATTTTACCGGATGGAAGGACCTAGAGCAGTACGTGCGGATATTCAAGGAAAGCGAAATTGCAATTGATAAATCACGGTTTGAAGCAGCTGTTAAAGATTTGAAATAATCAATTCGCCCAACACCGCCTACCACGTACAGCCACCGGTCTAGCTTTTGGGCGCTAGCATTGCTTTAAATTGGCCGGAATAAAGGTCGCTACCCTCCATGTTTGCTCGTAAAGGCGGCCGTCGGGTAGGCCTTCGTTCGCCGCAATCACATCAAAACACTTACTACACTCTCGATATTATTTATAAATTACCCCTGAACAGCCTATTATGAAAGAATTATCACTTTACATCTAAAATGGCCTTGAAGTCAATTCACGAACTTTCACCATTGGAGCAAGGTGGTAGAGTAGCACGGGGTGGATTTATTTACCAAGATCATGTTGGGGCACATTACTGCTTGGACATGATAGTGGAAGAAGAAATTGATGAAATCTGGTTGGAGAAACAAGATGACATTACCTTATTTAGAAAACAATCCAATAAGGTAGTAGTGGAGTTTGTTCAAGTAAAGCACAACACGGAGAAAGGATCTAGATGGTCACTACCTGATTTTTGTCGGCGAGAAAGTGATAAGCTAGGTACATCAATTGCCGAAAAATTATTAATGAATGACAGATGCACTGAGGATACCTTATTTCAAATAGCAGCTTCATATTCTTTAAAAAAAGATGATTTAGGATGTCTCACACTTAAAAGGGAATCTTTAGAGCGGCAGTTTGCAGGTGAAAACCTTAAAGAGCTTATCAATCAACTCGAAGATAGATTGCCTGGAGTGACCTCTCCAAAAGGCAATGGTTGGGAATACTTAGTTAAGAATTGCTACTGGAAAAAGTTTCCTGGAGACGTCAAATCAATAAGGAGTATAAACATATTGAGGTTTGAAGATTTGTTAAATTCTATGGGATACAGCTGTAATATTGACCAGCGAAAGCAAATGTATGATAATTTTTTGGGACTAGTTCGAGACGCATCAACAGAGGATCTAAATGAACGTCCAGATGCGTTTAAAATTAATAGAATTAGACTTCAAAATTGGTTAAAAGAAGAGGCAGATTTACTATACTCCTTAGGGAGGTTATCAAAGCTCTCGGAGAAAATGAGGGATGCAAATATTCCGGACGATATAATTCGGTCAGCTAACTACATGAGAGTAAAATATAAGAATGACCGAATGACTACCACATATGTAAGCCAGGAAAATTACACAGACTTAGAAAATGAAATTGAATTTTTTCTTCATGATGCTTTAACCAAGCTTTCGTCCGGAAAACTACAATTAAGTGGTATGGAATTCTATGATTACTGTCTTGATGGGGTGAAACGTATATCTGGAACTTTTTCGCTAAAAAATGCGAAGTTTGTAGGTGTTGGATATATGTATGATATCACAAATAGGTGTATGCATAAATTCCACGTCGCATGAAATCACTCCAACAAATAAAGGATTACCCAAGTGGCAAAGCACTTTATGCAGATTCAATAATTGAATTCCATGCTAGCAGATTAATTTTGTTAGTACGTTACTGCGGTGTTAAAGAGCGTAATTCAAACACCTTTAGAATTGATGGTTTGACAAAACTTGCAAAGTTAGATTTTTTCGTGCGATACCCCGCTTTCTTCAAGGTCGTATGCGACAAACTAAAAAAACAGGCGGAAATGCAACGCATCGATATAGAGAGTAAAATGATTAGATTCCATTATGGCCCATGGGACGAACGATATTATCAAATTTTACCTTATTTGGAGGCTAGAGGAATATTTTACATCGAAAACTTAGGCAATCAATACACTATTCGTCTTAGTGCTTTTGGAGCAGAAATCGCTGATCAACTTTTTGCCGACAATAGCTTTATAAGCATCGTTCATGACCTTAAGCAAGTGAAAAAAGTACTTGGATCAATGTCAGGTACGAAACTCAAAGATCTCATATACGAGACGTTCAAAGATGAGGTGGCCATTAAAAAGCTTCGAGAAACAATTGGATATGAGTAAGCTAGAAATTATCGCTACCCGCCGAGTAACCAGCGATGGAGAAGTTGAATCATTAGAGTTTATAAATGGTCTAAACTTAATCATAGGTCAACCTAATACTGGTAAAACGGTTTGGCTGAAAATGATCGACTTTTGTTTTGGCGATGGAGGCTCGATCGAAAAGGCTTTGGGTGACGATTTAATCCTAATAGAAAAATATGTTAGTGTCCAAGTTGATGTTCTAATAAACGAAACGAAGTACACATTTGAAAGGAATTGGACAAAGAAGGGTCAGAGATCTAAGACCATTGTAAATTCTGCTGGATTGTCTACAGAAGAATTTTCTGAATTTGTTCTTGATGCCCTTGGTATCCCACAACTAAAAATTCCTAAGGGTAATCCGTATATAAATACTTGGAACAGCCTTAGCTTTCGGTCAGTTTTCCGGCACATTTATAGGCAAGAGAGATTTTGGACAGAGCTGGCAGATAAGCAACCCGAAGCGGATCAATTTGCGTGTCTCGCATTGTTTCTCGGGTTCGCTGAACAACTCTTTCCACAAGAGTTAAGCGAGATTACTAAGAGTTATAAGCTGATGTCAAATCTGGAGTCTAAAAGAGACCAGTATGAATTGATTTTGGACAAGATTACGCGTGATTTGACATCAGAGGATGATGAGGGAGAACTAAGTTTTGCAACATTAATGGAGATTGATGCGCTATCTGATCGTTATCAAACCCAATTGAATAATCTGTTAGTTTCTAGGGAAAATGAAATAAAGGAGCAATTAAATAGAAATTCGAATAGAAATAGTACTCTATTGATTTCTGATTTATCCAATAAGCGGCAGGAACTCGTTGCAAGACTGGTTGAGGCGCAAAAAGAATTAAGCTCTTTTATAAATAAACTTAGTGAAGTTTCAGAATTAGAATTACGACTTGTAAATGAAGTAAATAGACTTAAGCGAACTGGTCTTGCTAGCATACTTTCAAATTTAAAGATTACTCACTGTCCAGCTTGTGATCAATCAGTGAAACATCTAAAGCCAGTAGACGATGATCACTGCTTTCTATGCCATCAATATATTGAGCATGTTGATTCATATGATGATCGTCTTGAAATAGAAATTAAGCAAATAAATATTGAACAGAAAGAGCTAAAGAATTTGCGGGAAGACACAGAACGGGCTATTAATGAAGGCAGTGAAAGAGTTAGAAATATTGAAAAATCTATCAGGCAGTTAGATCAGGAAATTGCGCCTTTGAAAAATTCCTTGTCAATATTTACAAATGAACAACTTTCTGTGATTGATAGCAGAAGAGGTCAAATCGTAGAAAAACTAGAGAATCTCAGAAGAATAAGACTAAATGTTTTAGAGAAAAACGAATTGTCGACTTCAATTGGTAATGTTGAGAAGGAAATTCAACGTATCGAAAAATTAGCTCAACGTAAATTATCCAACATAGCTTATTCAAATGTGGCGCAAGACCTTGAAGAAGGTATGAATAGTTATTTGGGTCAGATTAATCGGCTCTCTCCTGGTGTTTGGAATCAGGGAAGAGTTCAATTTTCTATATCATCTAAAGGGTTCAATTTTTATGTTGGCGATAAAAGTTGGCTTTCACTTAGTGCAACTCTTAAGGCGTATTTTTTACTAGCCTATCACTTTGGATTATTGCACATATCCCAATTTGAAAAATTTTACTATCCAAAGATTATTATACTTGATTTCCCGATGCAATTTGAAAGCGAAGAAATCAATTCATCTACATTGAACTATATGATTGAACCTTTTAAGGCGCTATTAGATAAGTTGGATGGACAGGTAATAATCGCAGGTCGAAACTTCCAAATTGAGGGCGATGCAGTAAACACTATAGTTTTGCAGAAAGTCTATACAAATAATTAAATGCGGCGAACACCGCCTACCACGCACAGCCGCCGGTTAAGTTCTTTGGTGCTAGCATTGCTTTAGAAGCGCTCGTAATGAATGCCGGTACCCGTAGAGTTTGCTGGTGAAGGCGGCCGTCGGGTAGGCCCCCGTTGGGCGACAGCCTGCCATTAAAGGCAGGCCGTAACACTACTTCCTTTATCCAGTAAAGTCAGATTGAACTATATATTGCAATGTATAAGATTGAGCGACGTTATTCCTGAGCTCAAAGGTTTATAATTATGTCGATGAGGTGGGAAAGCGTATGGATATTTTACGCATGTGTGGCTTGTTTAGGGATCTCTATGAATGGATGCAAGCATGTTGAAAGCAGTGAAACAGCTATCATATCCCTGAATAGGAAATTTAATCAAATCACAGATTTAGCACCAGGAAATGATAGAATACTGTTTATTGTAGACAGAAACTATATATACTATATTAATGATGGACAAGATGCTGCAATCTTTTTGGATAGCCTGCCGAATGCAGAATTCATTGTTTCAAAAGACACTTATGTAAAATCTCGTACAGAATTGTTCAAAGTAAATCAACTGCGAACTGATCCAAAGTTGTTAATTGTGTCCGAGCCATTTAACATCGATTCTATCGAAAAAATTGAAAAAATTGGAGAAGCCTTCGAAAATTACAAAGTAATAGATTGTTGTAATGGGGAATGGGGCGGTACGGTAAGCTTTATAAATAAACTTGATACTACACAAGTGAATTCAATAGAAAGCACGTGTTTGTTGAAGGTTCTATCCGGTCCAGGCTATAATATTATATTAAATTATATGATGCATGGCATGGGATCCAGTTCAATATATAAAATACGGTCAATTGATGATCTTCCAGAAAAGGACATTTGCCACAACTTCGGGTTTGATCTAGATTCGTGGACTTTCATGGATAGTACTATGCAAGCCATCGCTACAGGTGGATTGAATGAACTCATCTTCGATACAACTGGCGTTGAAATAGTTGATGGTGAAATTATTCAAAATAATGTTTATGTTTTATTAAGATCAAAATGGCCAGATAGGATGGATCTAAGCATAATTTCTGATGCAGGCCTCACTACGGTAAAATCATATGAATTCCAAAATCAAGAAAATCGACTTTCCATCGGTGGGTTTCTTACGGCCGACGGATCTCTTTACGTTCGCCAATGTTCATGGGATTATGATCGATTGAAGGAAGGGAAAGGCTACAATAATCAGATAATCATTTATAACATAATTACTGATAAATCGAAGAAGATTACAATTGTAAGATAAATCGCCCAACAACACGCCAGCGTCAAACCGGCGGTTGAGGGGGTGGGTGTCGAGGACGATTTATATTGGGGAATGAAGTTGGTGGCGGTCCGGAGAGCTGGTGGGTGGAGCCGGTCTGCGCCGGCGTAAACGTTCTGCGCAACTAACTAACAGAACCATCAAAGCAACCTAATCATGAGAAACTGGCTGAAAATTCTTAAAGCTTACCGACAAGGTAAATTTGATAGGTACTTTTACGGATTAACACCAAGAATGCT
>NZ_QMEM01000005.1 GCF_003390915.1 Lewinella sp. IMCC34183
GCAATGATGCCGAGGCGCTGCTGGGTGGAAAATTTGCTCTGACGCATAGCGTACAAATTGAACGGGTTTGAGAAAATTACGGGTAATTTTCTACTCATTCATGGACGCGGGGGAAGGGAAGTCTACAGGTCACTACTAAAGCAACTGCCACTACTGCTATAGGTAGACGGCGGTAGCGTTAGCTTCTCGGCTAAGCGGCGGTCGATCCGGCAATGGGAGGTAAGAGCACCAAGATTCCCGTCCGTGTACCCAACCGGAAATGTAGCTTTAGCCCTATAATCCAAGGCACATGAGGCAGCTGGCGCTCCACTGGAAGATCATCATCGGCATGGTACTGGGCGTGGCCTTCGGTTTCGCCGCCAGCGCGGCGGGGGCGACGGACTTCGTCGTCGACTGGATCAAGCCCTTCGGCATCATCTTCATCAATGCGCTGAAGCTCATCGCCATCCCGCTCATCGTGGCCTCGCTCATCAAGGGCATCAGCGACCTGCAGGACATCTCCCAGCTCTCCCGCATCGGCGGACGTACCCTGGCGATGTTCCTGTTCACGACCGTAACCGCGGTGACCGTCGGCCTGGGCATCGTCAACCTGGTGAACCCGGGCCAGGTCGTCCTCCCGGAAACGCGGGAAAACCTGCTGGCCGCCTACGCCACGGACGCCAACCAACGCATCGAGATCGCTACCTCCCAGGCGGAGCAGGGGCCGCTGCAGTTCTTCGTGGACATGGTGCCGGACAACATCGTCGGCGCGGCCGCCGCCAACGGCAACATGCTGCAGGTGATCTTCTTCGTCGTCTTCTTCGGGGTCGGGCTCATCCTCATCCCGCCCGACAAGGCGCGGCCGGTGAAGGCCTTCTTCGACGGGGTGAACGACGTCGTCCTGAAGCTGATCGACCTGATCATGGCCACCGCTCCCTACGCCGTCTTCGCGCTGCTGGCGGCCCTGGTGGTCGAGGCCCCGACCGCCGACCTCTTCGCGGCGCTGCTGACGTACAGCGTCTGCGTGCTGCTGGGACTGGCCGTGCTGGTGCTTGGGTTTTACCCCCTCCTCGTCCGCCTGTTCACCGGCGTCGGATACGGGGCCTTCTTTCGCGGCATCGCCCCGGCGCAGTTGCTGGCCTTCAGCACGAGCTCCAGCGCCGCTACCCTGCCGGTTACCCTGGAGCGCACCACGGGCCACCTGGGCGTATCGGAGGAGATCGCCAGTTTCGTGTTGCCCATCGGCGCCACCGTGAATATGGACGGCACGAGTCTGCACCAGGCGGTCGCGGCGGTCTTCATCGCGGAGGTCTTCGGGCTGGATCTCGACCTGACCACCCAGCTCGGCATCGTCGTTACGGCCAGTATGGCGTCGATCGGCGCGGCGGCCGTGCCCAGTGCCGGCATCATCACGCTGGTCATCGTCCTCGGGCAGGCGGGCATCCCCGTGGAGGGCATCGCCCTGATCTTTGCCGTCGACCGCCCCCTGGACATGTGCCGCACCATCGCCAACATCACGGGCGACTCCACCGTAGCCATGGTCGTCGCCAATTCGGTGGGCAAACTGGACAAGGAGTCGATCGCGCGCTGACCGACGCCGTACGCCGTGCACGCGGCCCGGGCATTGCCGGCGCCCCCTGCACCCGCGCTCCGCCGCCGCCTGGGGTACCCGGAGCCGGCGCGACGAGCCCGTCGCCGTGAACATCCGGGCCCGCGGCGACTTGCAGCTCTGAATCCCCGAAACTGTATCCCTATGGCCGCCTGCGAATTCCCCATCACCTTCCACCAGGACCTCGACGAGCTCCTGGACCGCTTCACCCAGGCCGTACAGGTGAAAGGCGGCTCCTTCTCCCGCGACGGGCGGGCCGGCCGCTTCAGCATCCCCTCCCCGGAGGGCCCGGTGGAGGGCCTCTACACCGTAGCCGGCAACACCTTCCACTTCGAGATCACCACCCAACCCGCGGCGATCACCTGCCACCGCATCGACAACAGCTTCCGCAGCCTCATCGGCTCCCCGCCGGATACCAGCCTCGACTTTGGCCTCGCGGAGGAAGAATAGGGGCGCCGGGCGCAGGTGCGAGGAAGCCGGAGTGGCCCGGGATACTGGCATCCACTGCTTCGGACCGCTGCCGTGGACCGTCTGGCGGGGCGGACGCATTAAAAGGGCAGGCATCGGGTGACAACTGAGGTTTCGCCGGTATAAAGGGGCACAAACACACGCTCCTATGATTACACTCCCCTACCCCCACCTGCTGGTCTGCCTACTGGTGCTGATCCTGCCCTCTATGCTAACCGCCCAGCTGGGTTACGCCCTGGAGATTCCGGACATACCCGGAGAGGAAACCCGCCTGGGCTTCGAGGACCAAATCACCATCAGCAGTTTCTCCTACGGCGTCTCCTCCGACGACGACGGGGGTTCGTCCCGCCCTTCCGTCACCCAGGGATGCTTTCTGCTGGGCAAGTTCACGGACCGGGCTACCCCCTTCCTCTTCGACGCGGTGGCCAGACACAGGCGCTTCGATGAGATAACCTTCACCGCGTACCGGACCACCGAAGGCACCGTCAACCTGATCGTCTACGAACTGAGGGACGTCAAAATCACCAAGTGGGAAACCGGCGCCGAAGACGGTACGGCCATCGAGGAGGTGATCGGTCTGGTTGCCGAGGAAGTTGAGGTCACGTACTACCTCCAGGACCCATCCGGCGGCCAGACGGAATACTCCATGAAGTACAACTTCGCGACGCCAAGATGAGCCCCCTGATCAACACGATCCTTCGCCTTACGGCCTTATCGGTACTCGTGGCACTGTCGGCGATCGGAGCGGCCCAGACTCCAACCCTGACCGCCCCCTC
Organism: Lewinella sp. IMCC34183; assembly: GCF_003390915.1. Classification (GTDB taxonomy): domain Bacteria; phylum Bacteroidota; class Bacteroidia; order Chitinophagales; family Saprospiraceae; genus Neolewinella. The sequence continues at coordinate 2,833 of NZ_QMEM01000005.1, forward strand.
CGTCAGCCCGATCGCCATTGCCGATGCCGGGGCCATCTCCGAGATCAGCGTCCCCCGGATCGCTTTGGCCGACGCGCCGGGGAGCTGCGGGAAGGTATCGGCCCCGATCGTCTCCACCCACGATCCACAGCGCATGGTCGGCATGCGCGTGTACCCCAACCCGCTGGTGGGCTGGGCGAAAGTGGAACTTCCCGAAATCCGCCGCGCCGGCGAACTGCAGCTGATCAACCAGCTGGGACAACAAGTTTGGTCGCAGCAGTATGCACCCGAAGCCGGTAAGCTCGTCGACCTGCAGCTGCCCACGGTTCCGCCCGGTGTGTACCTGCTCCTGTGGCGGGTCGGTGGACAGGTGCTGGCTGCGGAACGGGTGGTGAAGGTGCGTAACTGACCGGAGCACGATCCCGCCGGCGGACGTCAACTCCCCACCCGCTCAGGTGTCCTATTGGCCACGTCGGACAATGAAATTACTGAAGCGGGTCATGGGTATAGCGATCATACTTTTTGCGGGCCTGGCGCTGGCCGGAGTCCTGTTCCTGCGGCAGGAGAAGCTGGGGGCCAGCCCGAGCGGGGAACGGCTGGAGCGCATCCGGCGGTCGCCGCACTACCGCGACGGCAAGTTTCGCAACCTGACGGAGACGCCCCTGCTCTCCGAGGGGCACGGCTGGCTCGACGTGCTGTACCGCAACTACGTCAAACCGATTCCGCGGCACCACCCCGTGGATACGCTGCCTTCCCTGAAGACGGACCTGCAGCAGCTGCCCGCGGACCGGGACCAGCTCGTCTGGTTCGGGCATTCGTCCTATTTCCTCCAGCTGGCGGGAAAGCGCATCCTGGTCGACCCGGTATTCAGCGGACAGGCGTCGCCGCTGCCCGGCACCCTGAAGGCCTTCCCCGGCACGGACGTGTACTCCGTCGCCGACCTGCCCGCCATCGACTACCTCTTCATCAGCCACGACCACTACGATCACCTCGACTACGAGACCATCGTCGCGCTGCGGGACAAGGTCGGCCAGGTCATCTGCGGGCTCGGCGTGGGCAGCCACTTCGCGCGCTGGGGCTACCCCCCGGAAAAGATCGTGGAGCGGGACTGGTACGAATCGCTCACGGTGGATACCGGCTTTACCGTCTACGTGGAGCCGGCGCGGCACTTCTCGGGGCGGGGCATCTCCTCCGCCAATACCCTCTGGGCGAGCTACGTAGTGCAGACGCCGTCGCGCACCGTCTACCTGGGCGGCGACAGCGGCTACGACCGCCACTACGCGGAGATCGGCGCCAAGTACGGACCGATCGACCTCGCCATCCTGGACAACGGGCAGTACGACACCGCGTGGCGGGAGGTGCATAACCTGCCCGAAGATGTCCTGCAGGCCGCGCAGGACCTGGGGGCAACGAGCGTCCTGCCGGTCCACTCCTCCAAGTTTCCGCTCGCCGCCCACGGGTGGGACGAGCCCCTGCGCCGGATCACCGAACTGAATGCGGACCATAATTTCCGGCTCGTCACGCCGATGATCGGAGAAGTGGTGTACCTGGACGATGGCGTGCAGCCATTCACGCGCTGGTGGGAGGGGGTTCGGTAAGCGGGTGACCGGCCGGCTAAACGCTGGAGCGGGCGAATGGCGCTTTTATCCTGCCCGCTAGCGCGCAGTTGTGCAGTATAAGCCCGTTCTTCAAGGCCGTGTCTATGACTATACGCACGATCCTACTATCCCTACTGGCATCTTCCGCTTCGCTACACGGTCAGTCCGGGGCCCCCATCATCCGTAGCGACGCCGTAGAAGTAAGTGGTACCGTGGGTAGAGATGGGAATGTGCTGTTGGCCGTACTGGAACGCCGCGTGGTCGCGGGATTACCCAGGGGGCAGATCTCGGTCTACGGCGCTTCCCATAAGGACGGATCCTGGGAGCCGATTTACCAAACGGGCGAAAGCAGTACCGCTGAGGACGTGGAATACGGAGACCCCAGTCTGGTGTACAACAGCCACGACGACCGTTTTTACCTGTTCGGAATGAAAATTCGTCGCTTGACGGGAAAGGACGGAGATGCGGTCTACGAGCCACCGGAGTTCAGGTCGGATCTGTTCGTCCGGTCGGCCGGCTCGGCCGGGAAGGACTGGTCGCCACCCAGGTTACTTCACGAAGATGCCGGCCGGTCCTTTGCCGACTATCCGGTAGCTCTGCTGCTCGATAAAACGCGCATCCTGGTGGCTTACACGGCAATTACCAGCCGGGACGCCGCAAGCGCTTCTTCCAGAATCCATTTGTCCTTGCTCAACCCGCTCGACGGCAGCTTGAGGTCCACTACCTTGCCCGAGGACCTCGGTATCGCACCCACGAAATCCGTAAGCTCCGTGGTGGCGGAGGGCAGCACCGTCTATTTGACGGTCGCTGACCCGGAGCGCCTTCATATTGTCGCGTACGACCTCGTCCGCGAATCCTTCAAATTGCTGATCAGCTACCCCCACTCGTTCGACTGGACCAGGAATGTGGTGATCACCAAGTCGGTCGTGCACGGGGGGAAGGTGTACGTCGCGGCGCACCAGGCGCATACCGTCAATTCGGTCGTTAGCCTGTACCGTTTTGACCTGCGGCGGGGCATAGCCGCGGCTATTCGCAGCGATATAAAGGGTTCGCATATCTGCCTGGTTGGGGCAGGAGACAGATTGGTGATCACCGCGAACCAAAAAATAGGAAGCCGGAGCAAGCTCGCCGTATACGCGCAACACCGGGGGAGCGAGAAGATCCGGCTGATCCGACGCTACGATACGGGAAAGTGGTCTTCGACGGGATATACGGGAGAATACCAGTACCTCCTGGAAACCGAAGGAAAGCTCACGCAATACTACATCAGGCATTCCCACCCACCCGGCGTCGGGCAGCGGCTGATCGGGCACTAGGCTTGTTTTCTCTTTTGCCCAACGTAAGTGCTGCGCTAGCCAGCCAATGGTATACATTGAACGAGGGATCAGTGCCTGTACCCTATCCCTCACCTAAATCAAGCCCCCACCACGGATACTTCCCAAATGAAAGCGCACGCGGTGGCCTGATGCCCGGCGGTACAGGACGGACCGGAAGGCTTTACCGGCCTACTTCGAGCGCATGCCGGAAGGTATTCCGACAGGATCATCACCTTCCTCCGCTGCATTGCCGAGCACGATCTGGTGGTCCTGCACACCCAGCAGACCCGGCCGGGCGAGTTGGAATACGTAACCGTGACTTTCTTCCGGGTTGACCGGGACGGCAAGATCTGCGAGGCCCGGGGCGCGGTACAGCAAGTCCCACCCCCGAGGCCAGCAACGGCAACACGATGTACTATCCGGACAACACTTCGATCCTGGCAATTCCCTGCACCTGCGTCCGCGCCCTACCCTGCCTGAAAAGCCGGAGGGCTTGAACGTACGAACGCAGCACCTACTATCTTTTGGCCTGCGGCAAACGACCCCGAACACGACGGCATGACGGAAATCACCTTCATCAGACACGGCAGCACCGACTGGAACCTGGAGCAACGCGCTCAGGGGCACACCGACATCCCCCTCAATGCCACGGGCAGGCTGCAGGCGCAGGCCCTCGCGGAGCGGCTGCGGGGAGAACGCTGGGACTACCTGTACTCCAGCGGGCTGAGCCGGGCCCGGGAGACGGCGGAGATCATCGCCGCGGTGCTGGGCCTGAGCGTCAGGACGGACGGGCGGCTGATCGAGATGTCCTGCGGCGACTGTGAGGGGACGACCCCTGCGGAACGGGTGCAGCGGTGGGGCAAGGACTGGAAATCGCTGTCCCTGGGGGTGGAAAGCAGGGAAGCGATCGTGGAGCGCGGGCGTTCCTTCCTCTCCGACGTGCTCGATCGCCACGGGGGTGCCAAGGTGCTGGTGGTCAGCCACGGTGCCCTGCTCGGCCTGACCCTGCGCCACCTGCTTCCGGACATCCATACCGTGGGGGGGCTGCGGAACACGTCCATTACCAGACTTATCTTCCGGGAGGGCAGGCGGGAATGCGCGCTGTACAACTGCGCCGAACACATCAAATAGCACTGGCTGCCCCCCCCCGACGCGCACCATGACAAAAATAAAGGGGGAGGCTGGCGCGCGCGGACGCGGGTGCCAAGCTGACTTCGGGCCGCGGTCCGTCCGTCCCGGAGCTTCACCTAGGAAATAAAACGGTTTGCCACCCGTGGGGGGCGTACCTTTGCGGCCGGTAGAGTTAGTACGCTATTACCTCGCCGATTAATACCAAGCAGACTCTACCATGAGCAACGGAACCGTAAAATTCTTCAACCAGAGCAAAGGCTTTGGCTTCATCGCCCCCGAAGACGGTGGTAAGGACATCTTCGTCCACGCCAGCGGCCTCAACGGCGCCGACCTCGAAGAGGGCGACAAAGTCACCTACGACGTCGAGGAAACCAAAAAAGGACTCAGCGCTATCAACGTCTCCATCGCGGAGTAAGCGCAGCGCCCCTAAAAAGCAAAGGCCCGTCAGTATCACTGACGGGCCTTTCTGTTTTATGGCTTGGGCGGTGCGGGCCGCGGCGGCAGCGCACATCCGCGTATCCGGACTAGTGGACGCGCACGGACATGGCCACGGGTCCCTTGGGCCCCTTCCCGGCCTCGAAGGTCACCTTGCTGCCTTCGCGCGCGGAGGTTCCCAGCTCGTCAATGTGGACGAAATAGCTGATCTGGCTGTTGTTGTCGGTGATGAAGCCGTAGCCCTTGTCGAGGTTCAGGAACTTGACGAAGCCCGTCTTCTCGAAGCGGGAGCCGGCCGGCTTTTCGCCCTTCGGAGTGCTCACGTCGATGTCCTCGATGGCGACTTCGGCCTTCTGGCTCTCGTCGGGGCGCTCGGTGGTCAGGTTGCCGTTCTCGTCGACGAACATGAACTCGGGCGGCTTGCTGTTGCTCAGTTTCTTCTGTTCGCGGCGCAGTTGCTTGTCCCGGTTTTTCTTGCGGCGCTTCTTGTCTTTTTCTTTCTTGCTAAAACTAATTGCCATACTGGTAATTTTGCGGCGATGGAGGTCAATATCGACCCGGTTGACAACCCGATACGTAGGTTACCAAAGCTCACCTACTATACCTAACCGATAGCTCGCCACAAAGTTACCGACCCCGCGAAACGGCCGGTCCCGATTCCGGGGGCGGGAAACTAGTACCGGAGCCGAGGCGTTCGCACGGCAGAGCAATCCCCTACCCATGACCCACCTGCGCGGCGTACTGTGTATCATCGCCGGCGCGGCCAGCTACGGGGTACTCGCGACGGGGGTGAAGCTCGCCAACCTCCAGGGCCACCACACCGCCGTCCTCACCTTTTTCCAGTTCCTCTTCGGCGCGGCCGCGCTCAGCCTCGCCGTACGCTTCGGTGATCGCCGTCCCTCCCCCACCCCCACGGCGGATCCCCACGCCCGCCGCACCTTGCTGCTCTACGGCACCTCCCTCGGCTTCACCAGCTGCTTTTATTACCTGTCGCTCCGCTACGTTCCCGTTTCCATCGCCATCATCCTGCTGATGCAGACCATCTGGATGGGCACCGTGCTCGAGATGATCCTGACGCGTTCCCGCCCCGAACGCCTCAAGACGGTCGGCAGCCTCGTCGTGCTGGTCGGCACGGCCCTGGCGGTCAACATTTTCGACAACCTGGACGCCCTCGACCCGCTGGGGGTAGCCTACGGTCTGCTCGCCAGTATGGCCTATACCGTTACCCTGCTGGCCTCGAACAAGGTGGCGGTCGAGCTGCCCGACGTGGTGCGCAGCAAGTACCTCGTACTGGGGGGCTTCGTCACCATCCTGCTCTTCTGGAACGTCCAGATCGTCCGCCACTTTCACCTGGACGACGTCCCCCTGCTGCTGTACGGCCTCTTCCTGGCGGTCTTCGGCACCATCCTGCCTCCCGTGCTCTTCAGCCGCGGCTTCCCCGTCGTCGGGGTGGGCATCGGGAGTATCCTGGCGGCGGTGGAGATCCCCGTATCCATCCTCTCCGCCAACGTACTGCTGGACGAGCAGGTCCGTGCCATCCAGTGGATCGGCGTGGGCATCATCATCCTGTCCGTGGTCCTGATCAACTACCAGCACCTGCGCCGGGAGACCAAGCTGATTTCCTAGCCTACCGATTAATTCGCGGCGCGGCCGCGGGTGCAGGGTGTTGGCTGAACCAGGCGGTGCGGGGCCGGTTACACCATTAAACGATCACACCATGCCCGCCAACCCCATTACCGTCAAGACCACCGTCGACGCCCCCCGCTCCGAAGCCTGGCACCTCTACACCGAGGCCGAGCACGTCATCAACTGGAACTTCCCCTCCGAGGGCTGGCACTGTCCCGCCGCCGCCAACGACCTGACCGTCGGGGGCAAGTTCAAGATCACCATGGCCGAAAAGCAGGGCAACCTGGAAGTCGAACTGGAGGGCACCTACGACGAGATCGAGGAACCCAACCACATCGCCTACACCCTCGACAACGGCCGCAAGGTGACCGTTGACTTTACCGAGCAAGGCGAAAAAACGGATGTCTCCGTCCAGTTTGAGCCCGGCGATAAGCAGCCGGCGGAAGAGCAGAAGAAACACTGGCAGGCCATCCTCGATAACTTCGCCACCTACGCCTCAAACTACGAGTCGGTCGCCGAGTAACCCCCGTACGACGCTGCCTCCGGAAGCCCAGTACAACGCTGCCTCCGGCAGCCCAGTACAACGCTGCCTCCGGCAGCGAAAGCACAATGCTGCCTCCGGCAGCGCAGTACAATGCTGCCTCCGGCAGCGCTACCCCCCCCCCACCATGTCCACCACCCCCACGTTCCACACCTTCACCGCCGACGACATCAAGGGACACCAAGTCTCCATGAACGACTACCAGGGCAAGGTCGTACTGGTCGTCAACACCGCCAGCCAGTGCGGCCTCACGCCCCAGTACGAGGGACTGGAGTCGCTCTACCAGCAGTTTCACGAGCGGGGCCTCGTGGTACTCGGTTTCCCCTGCAATCAGTTCGGCAACCAGGAGTCCGGCGGCGAGGAGGAAATCAGTGAGTTTTGCCAGGTGAACTACGGCGTCAGCTTCCCCATGTTTTCGAAGGTCAAGGTGAACGGGAGCGAAGCCCACCCCCTGTTTCGCTACCTCAAGAAAGCCACCGGCGGCTTCCTCACCGACGCCATCAAATGGAACTTCACCAAATTCCTGATCGACCGCGACGGTACCCCCGTCGAGCGGTTCGCGCCCACGACGGCACCGGAGCAGATCGCGCCCGCCATCGAGAAGCTCCTCTGACGCGTTGCACCCGCGCGCCGCCGCCCGCGGCACTGGGGTCGCTCACTCCGTAATCAGTCGTCATGTCCACCCCTACCCTCCCCGTTATTTTCTTTGACGTCAACGAGACCCTGCTCGACCTGCAACCCGTCAAGGACAGCGTCACCACCGCCCTCGGGGGCCGCCAGGAACTGGTACCGCTGTGGTTCGCCACGCTGCTGCAGTATTCCCTGGTGGCTACCGTGGGGAAGAATTACCAGCCCTTCGGAAAGATCGCCGCGGCGGCCCTGCAACTGGTCGCCAAAAAGAACGACCTTAACCTCTCGGAGGCCGACGCCCGCGCCGCCGTACGGGCCCTGCGGGCCCTGCCGCCCCACCCCGAAGTGCCCGACGCCCTGCGGCGGCTGAAGAAGGCGGGCTATCGCCTCTTCACCCTCACCAATTCCGACCCGGAGGCGCTCGCCAACCAGATGGGGCACGCCGGCCTCGACGACTTCTTTGAGGACCTGCTCAGCGTCGACGCGGTGCGCAAGTTCAAGCCCCACCATGAGACCTACGCCTGGGCCGCCAGCCGCGTCGGACACGCGCCCGGCGATTGCCTCCTCGTCGCCGCCCACGGCTGGGACGTGGCCGGAGCCGGCTGGGCGGGCATGCAGACGGCCTTCGTGGCGCGGTCCGGACAGGCGACCTACCCCCTGGCCGACGCACCCGGCATGACCGTTCCGGACCTCTCGGCCCTGGCGGACGCGCTCGTCGCCGGGTAGGCGCAGGGACCTCCGTGGGCCGGTCTGCCAGCGGCAGCTTACCTTAGGAGGGCTACGGTCACGCTATTTCCGCCCATGTTCTACCCCCTTACGCTATTGCTGCTGCTCGCTACCGCGGCGGGCGCCCAGGACTACCAGCCGCTGGACCCCCGGGATCCGGTCGATTTCCGGGGGAGCTACCTGGTGTACCGGGGGGATACCATACGCCCTGGACCGCGGACCTTCTACGTCGACGGGCAACTGAGCGCGGCCGAGGCCGCCGCTTACCCCTACGTGTTTCACTCCGTACAGGCGGCGGCGCGGGAGCTGAATGCCGGTAGCGAGGAGGAACCGATGACCGTCTACCTCGCGCCCTACGTGTACTGGATCGACGACCCCGACGACCCTGCGGTACGGGTCCCGAAGCCGGGCCGCCCCGTACCCTACGGAATGGAGATCGCCTGTCCCTGGCTGCGCTTCGTGGGGCTGAACCGCCATCCGGAGAACGTGGTCCTGGCCAGCAACCGCGGGCAGACGATGGGCGCGAAGGGCAACTTCACGATGTTTCGCTTTTCGGGCGACGGCACCGCCGCCGAGAACCTCACCTTCGGCAACTACTGCAACGTCGACCTCGACTACCCCCTGGCCCCCGCCCTCGGCCGGCCCCGGCGGGGAGACGCTATCGTGCAGGCGCAGCTGATCCACTGCGACGGTGACAAGATATTCGCCCGCAATGTGCGCTTCATCAGCCGGCTGAACCTCTGCCCCTTCGTCGGTGGCCGGCGGACGCTCTTCGACAGCTGCCACTTCGAATCGACCGACGATGCCCTGTCCGGCTCGGCGGTGTACCTGAACAGTACGCTGACCTTCTTCAGTTCCAAACCCTGGTACCACACCACCGGCACCGGTGCGGTACTGCTCGACTGCGATGTCACCGTGCACACCCGCGGGATGCAGTACTTTACGAAGGCCGGTGGGCAGCTGGCGGTGGTCGGTACCCGCTTTGCTTCGGACGCGATGACCGGCGCGGACTGGAGCGACCACCCCGCGCCCACCACCCGGAACTACCAGTACGCGGTAACGCTCAACCGTGCCCCCCTGCCCATCGGAGGAGCGGGCTCGCCGCATACCGTACCCCTCGCCGGCGCGCCGGTCTTGGACGCCTACCGCTTCGTACACGACGGCGATACGGTCTACAACGTCTACAACCTGCTGGCCGGGGACGACGGCTGGGATCCTTTACACCTCGGTGCGCGGGTACGCCGCGCGGAACGCGAGCTGGGCCGGCCACTGACGGGCCTCCCCGTACAGCTCAACCTGTCGCCCCGCACGGCGGCCCTGGAGACCGGGACCGACTCCCTCACCGTGACGGCCACCAGCCTTCGTTTCGGCAACGTGCCGGCGGCGGGTACGCAGGTGCGGTGGTCCGTGGATACCGCGGACGCGGATTGGGTTATGCTCCGACCGGGCCCCGATGGAATTTCCTGCCGGGTGATTCCCACCAACCGGCAGGATACGGCCCGCCAGGTAATACTGACGGCAAGTACGCCGGCCGGACTGCGGGCCGCCAGCGCCCTGACCGTGCGCCCGGCGCGGTTGCCGGCCCCGGCCTTCGTGCACCCACCCAGGCTGGAACGGGCTGGTCCCGATGCGTTCCGGGTAAGCTACACCCTGGGGCAACTGCCCTACGCCGACGTCTCCGACATCAGTTGGTACCGCTGCGCGGACGCCGCCTGCACCGACCCCATACGCGTGGCCGTCACGCGTGACGATGCGCCGCTGCGCAGGTACCGCCTCACCGCCGCCGACGCCGGCTGGCACCTGATGGCCGAGGTAGCCCCCCGCCACCTGCGCAGCGACCCCGGGGCCCCGCGTGCCGCGGTACTGGAGCGGCCGCTGAGCGCCGGGGAGGTACCGGCCCCGGACGCGGTCATCGCGACCGACTTCAGCCAAGAGGCCGTGGGAGACCAGCCTCGCGTGCTGCCCGGCTTCTGGACCTTTCGCCCCCTGACCGTTCCCGACATGAAAGAACCACCCCCACCGGGAGATACCTGGATGTACGGCCCCGGTAGTGCGGGCTCGGAGGGCATGACCGGCCTGCTACAGCGGGGCCGCACCGGCTCGCTGGCCTATACGCCGGTCGGTGAGGGATTCGGGGATATGGCCGCGCAGGTCACCGTCACCCCCTTCAAGACGGCCGGTCAGGGCTTCAGCGTAGCCCCCCTCTACATGGACATCCTGGTGAAGTACGACGCCGGCAGCAAAAGCGGTTACGGGCTGCGGCTGACCCGGGGCACTACCTACGGTAACGCGGTGGAGGCCTACCTGATCCGGTACGCGGACGGGGCGGTGGAGGCCCTGACCGAGCGCGTGTTCATCAGCGGATTCCGGCCGACCACCACCCTGGAGCTATCCGTGCGCGACGGCGTACTGCAGGCCCGATCCGGCACCACGGCGGAGTACGATGCCCGTGCTTACCCGGCGGAGGTCGTCCCGGACCTGGACCTCAGCGTACCCATACATGCCGGCCCGGCCGGCGGATTTGGCATCGAATACAACGGCGGTTCCACCACGTTGATCAATCGCGTGCGGCTGGAGTGGCGGCGGTAGCCCGGTCAGTGCCCGCCGGCGGTCTGGCGGTCGGTGCGGATGGCGTCCATGTGCTCCTTGGCCCATTCCACCAGTTGCTGGAGCAGGGGGAGCAGGCTTTCGGCGCGGTCGGTAAGCCGGTACTCCACCCGCGGGGGGACTTCGGGGTACACCTTCCGGTGGACGAGCCCGTCGGCCTCCAGCTTCTTGAGGCTCACGGTAAGCATCTTCTGCGAAATACTGCCGATGGCCCGGTGAATCTCCCCGAACCGCAAGGTGCCCTCCGTACCCAGCAGCAGCAGGATGAGGGTAGACCACTTATCGCCGAAGCGGTCCAGCACGTTGCGCACCGGGCACTGTTCGGCATCGGTAAAATCGATGGACTTTTTTTCTTCCATAAGTGACTGGTTATCAATAGTACTTACCCCGGGGTGCGTCGCGGAGACGGGCGTGCGCTCTTGTTCGCGGCGCAGCAGCCCCCTACCTTTGACTTACCAAAAGTAAGTAACAAACTTAAAACAACTAAAAGTAAATAACCATGCGTGAGACACTGATCACCGGAGTTACCGGACAACTCGGACGCGGCGTCCTGGAAGCACTTCAAGCGCGGAACGTTACCGACTCGCTGGCCGTCCTGACGCGTCACCCCGAGGGCGATACGACCGAGGGCTTCCGCGAGCAGCAACTAGACGTCCGCATTGCCGACTACGCGGACCGGGCCGCCCTGGAGAAGGCCTTCGCAGGAATCGCGGTCCTTTACTTCGTGTCGTCGAGCGACATCGAGCACCGCCTGCCGCAGCACGAGAACGTCGTGGCCGCCGCACGGGCCGCCGGGGTGGAGCACATCCTCTACACCAGCAGCGTGCGCAAGACGGAGGGGCCGGAGACGGTCCTGCACCCGGTCATCGAAGCCCACCGGCAGACGGAGGAGTGGATCCGGGAGTCCGGCCTCACCTACACCATCCTGCGGCACAACCTCTACGCCGACCTGCTGCCATTCTTCATGGGCGCCCCCGAGCAACTGCTGAATACCGATACCGTGTACCTGCCGGCGGGGGCGGGCCGGGTGGCCCTGGTGCCCCGGGACGACCTGGCGGAAGCGGCGGCCACCATACTGGCCGACCCCGCCCCCTACCGCAACCGGATCCTGGAATTCAACGGCAGCGAGAACGTCACCTTCGGCGAGCTGACGGAGCAGCTTTCCGGGGTCCTGGGCCGGGAGCTCGACTACGTTTCCCCCTCCCGCGAGGAATTCCGGGAAACCCTGCGGGGGCACGGCGTCCCCGACGGTGCTATCTGGATGACGGACGTATTCGCGACCGGAATTGCCGACGGGGAATTCTCCGGCAGCACTACCGATTTGGAGAAGGTCCTCGGTCGCCGGTCGCGTCCGCTGCGCTCCCTGCTCCACGAAGTCTATGGCTGAGCGACGTCTGCGGTACTGCGCCGCGGTGTTGTACATTTCGGGGGCGGACACGTTCCGCCCCCTACCCTACCGACCATGCGCCCCACGATCGATACCCAACCCACCGACTCCCCGGAAGAGGCCTTCCAGAACCAGACCCTGCGCCCCATCCTGAAGCAGCAGCACGACGGCCTCGTGAAGGTCCTGCAACACTACCTGCGCAAGCGCAAGGTGCGGATGGAGCAGGTAGCTGCCGACCAGCGCTTCGCCAAGGTAAAGGAGCTCGTCACCCGCGACAACCGCCTGCGCGGACTGCTCTTCGGCATGACGATCGGTCACTTCGACGCCACGGAATTGACGTTCTACCTGGACCACGAGGGGGAAATCAACCGGAGAATCACCAACTTGCTGGTGGAGCGGCTGCGGGGCGCCCTGTAGTTCGGCGACGGCCATCGGTAGCGCATGTCCCGGGTGGGCCGTAGCTTCTCGGGCAAAGCAGGATCATGCGTAATTTCTTTTCTCTCCTGTGCCTCGTGCTGACCGGTGCCCTTCCGGGTCAGTCCGCCGCACCGCCAAACGTTATCGTAATCTTTGCCGACGACCTCGGATACGGGGACCTGGGCAGCTACGGTCATCCGACCATTCGTACGCCCCGGCTTGACAGCATGGCGCGCGAGGGGCAGCGGTGGACGAGCTACTACGTGGCCGCCAACGTATGTACCCCTAGCCGGGCGGCCTTGCTTACCGGCCGCTATCCGATCCGCAGCGGCATGACGAGCGGCGTCCACGGCGTGCTGTTTCCCTACAGCACGGGGGGCTTGCCGGCCAGTGAGATCACCGTGGCCGAGCAACTGCGATCGGCCGGCTACGCTACGGCAGCGATCGGCAAGTGGCACCTCGGCCACCTGCCGCAATACCTGCCTACCCGCCACGGCTTCGACCGGTACTTCGGCATTCCGTACTCCAACGACATGGACCTGCAATCGGAACTCTCCTACGGCGATTTCTGGCGGCAACCCCACGACTCCATCCGCCCCGGAAACTTCAACGTGCCCCTGCTGCGCGACACTACGGTCGTGGAGCGCCCCGCCGACCAGCGGACCATCACGCGGCGCTATACCGAGGAGGCGCTGGACTTTATCCGTGAGCAGAAAGACGGTCCCTTCTTCGTATACCTGGCCCACAACCTGCCGCACGTACCGCTCTTTGCCTCCGCGGACTTCCTGGGCCGCAGCGACCGGGGACTGTACGGCGACGTAGTGGAGGAGATCGACGACGGCGTGGGCCGCATTCTGGACTTGCTGCGCGAGCGCGGCCTGGCGGAGAACACCCTGGTCATCTTCACCTCCGACAACGGTCCGTGGCGTTCCTACGGGCTCGACGGCGGCAGCCCCGGCCCCTTCTACGCGGGCAAGGGCACCACCTGGGAGGGCGGCCACCGCGTGCCGGCGATCTTCTGGTGGCCCGGGCACATCTCCCCGGCGACCGTCCGGGGCGTCGGCACGACCCTCGATCTGCTGCCTACCCTGTCGGCCCTGGCCGGCGTGGCGGTACCCGATGACCGCCTGATCGACGGCGTCGACCTGTCGGCCACCCTCCTGGAGGGGGCGGAAAGTCCCCGGCAGGAGATGATCTACTACCGCGATACGACGGTGTACGCGGTGCGGCAAGGCCCCTGGAAGGCACACTTCGTGACCCAGGGGAATTACGGGCAGTTCGGGGCGCGGGAGGTTCACGATCCGCCGCTGCTGTACCACCTGGGCCGGGACCCCGGAGAAACCACTGACGTGGCCGCCACCCACCCCGACATCGTACGCGCGCTCACCGCACTGGCGGACCGCCACCGGGCTACGGTGGTACCGGTGCCGGACCAACTGGCGGAATGGCGGGAGTGAGTGGTGGGATCGTCGCCTCGGTGACGGGATTCGGCGCCGGGCGGTCCTAGTAATCGGGTAATCAGTACCTTGTATCGACCGACCCGAAATGCTAAACGGCCATGAAGCTGCTGTTCCCCCTCCTTTTCCTGCTTTCCACCCCCCTGATGGCCCAACTGGACCTGCCGGCCGACTTCCAGGCGCGCCTAGACGGTATGGACATCCGGTTCAACGCCCCCCTCGACAGCGACTTTCGCGAGCGGACGCTGCGGCAGGACAACCGCTGGCTGGAGGACCACTTCGCCATGACCTCCCGCAGCGAGAAACTGGAACTGCGCTTCCACCTCCTGCCCGAGCACGAAGGGGACACCTACTACCAGATGCCCCACCTGGCCGCGACCACGCTGGCCATGAACCTGGGCAGCAACGACGAGGACGCCGTCACGGCCGTACACAGCTTCGGGGAGGAGGAGCTGATCCTCTACGGGGCCGATTGGGCGCGGATGTACACTTTTCGGCCTAAACGTAGCTTCAGCGACAAGGAGCAGGCCCAGCTCATCGCGCTGTACCGGGAAGGGCGGGGGCTGGCCTATACCATCCTGTTGTTCGATAAGGCACCCATTACGCTGGAGGGGCGACAGCTATCGCTGCGGTTCCGCTAAGTTTTCAGGCGACGGCCAGCACGGATTGCTCCGCCAGGACGAACACCCGGTCGCCGGGCCGTACCGCTACCTGCGCACAGCCGGTAAATTCTCCGAAGGCCGGCAGGATTCCTTCGGCGGCACCAAAGTAGAAGGCGGGCAACTTCATGCCGCGCCGGCTGCGGTCGAGCAGCTTTACGCAGGGATGCACGTGTCCGCACAGGTTGTACCGCCCCGGGATACGGTCGGTCTCCGACAGCGGATGGTGGCTGAAGCTGAACCCGTCCTCGGTGATGACCTCGGGGTGAAGGATCAGCCGCGCCTCCCGGTAATGATGCGCCGGCAGTATGTCGTGATTGCCGGGTACCAACTCGAACGAGATCGCCGGATAGGCAGCGGTGAAGTCACAAAACGACTGCCACACGTGGTTGTGGTCGCTGTGGAACAGGTCGCCAAGTAGGAGCACCCGCCGGGGCCGTAGTTCCTCCAGCAGGCCGCGGAGGCGGGCAAAGTTGACGTCGCACACCAGTGACGGCACGGCAATGCCCGCGCGCCGGAAGTGAGCGCCCTTGCCGAGGTGCAGGTCGGCGAGCAGCAGCGTCGCTTTCCGTTCCCAGAACACGGCGCGGTCGGGGTGCAATAACAGGCGTTCGTCCGCTACGGTGATGGGTTCCATGTCCCGGCAAAAGTAGCGCAAGGAACGCTAGCGGAGGGCGGCCGGGGGGGACGGCTTGCGTCATACGGGGGACAGCTGCGCGGGGGCGGGGTGCCTCCAAACCGTCAAGGAAACGTCAAGGTGGGCCCCGTTACCCAACCCCGGGGTGTCCCGGTACCTTGTACAGGCGTATGCAACTGAACCAAATCCCCCTACTGCTTTCCCTGCTTCTTTGCACCTGCGGCCCCGCCACCTCGGAGGGGCAGCTGCCCTACGATGTCAATGGCCCCGAGTTGGTAGCCGACCTGCCGGACCAACTCGAGGAAATTTCCGGATTGGGTAGTGACGGCGACAAGCTCTACGCCATTGAGGACGAGGACGGTATCCTGTTCGTACTCGACCGCACTACCGGCTCCCTGATCGGACTGTACGACTTTGCGGAAGACGGGGATTACGAGGGCGTCGACGTAGTGGGCGATGAGGTGTGGGTCGCTCGCAGTGACGGGCACCTCTTTCAGATCCGGCAACCGGGCCAGGAGGACCAGGACGTGACCGAGTACAAGACCTTCCTCACCGAAGGGAACAACGTCGAGGGGCTGTTTTACGACGCCCCACATGACCGCCTGTTACTGGCCTGCAAGGATGACCCGAAGGGGAACGGCCTGGACAATGAGAACCGCTACGTCTTCGCCTTCGATCTGAACAGCCGGCGACTGGAGGAGGACCCCGTGATCTCCTTCCCGCGCATGAACAGCTTTTCGCCCTCCGCGATCGCCATCCACCCGCAGCGTTCGGAGATCTACCTGCTCAGTAGCGTAGGGAAGCAGCTGGCGATCCTGACGCCGGAGGGTAAGTTCAAGTCGCTTCACAAGTTGCGAAAAAGCCTCTTCGGGCAACCCGAGGGGCTCACCTTTACGCCCGACGGTACGATGTACATCAGTACCGAGGCCCGCGGCGGCAATCCGGCCCGGTTATATAGGCTACCTTTGCTGCCCTAATCAGCCGCCCTCCCCTGATGGCCACCGGCCTCGACGAAATAAAGCGACCCATCGCCCACGAACTGGAAACCTTCGAACGAAGGTTCCGCGAGACCCTGCGGTCGCCGGTACCGCTGATGGACCGCATTACCTACTACATCGTGCGGCGGAAGGGCAAGCAGATGCGGCCGATGTTTACCTTCTTCTGCGCGCAGGCCTGCGGCGGCATCAACGACGATACCTACACCGCCGCCAGCCTCATCGAACTGGTGCACACGGCCAGCCTGGTGCACGACGACGTGGTCGACGAAAGCTACGAACGCCGCGGCTTCTTCAGCATCAACGCCCTGTGGAAGAACAAGATCGCGGTGCTGGTGGGCGACTACTTCCTCGCGCGGGGGCTATCCATCGCCCTTAAGAACCGTCAGTACCGTACGCTGGAGATCAGCTCCGACGCGGTCCAGTCCCTCGCCGAGGGGGAACTGCTGCAGATAGAGAAAGCCCGCCGCCTGGATATCGACGAGGACATCTACTTCGAGGTCATCCGGCAGAAGACCGCCAGCCTGATCGCCGCCTCCTGCGCGGCCGGCGCGGCGTCGGCCACCGAGGATGAGGACACGGTGAGCCGCATGCACGCCTTCGGGGAAAAGATCGGTATCGCCTTCCAGATCCGCGACGATCTGTTCGACTTCGGCCTCGACAACGTCGGCAAGCCCCGCGGCATCGATATCAAGGAGAAGAAGATGACCCTGCCCCTGATCCACGCGCTGAACCGCGCCCCGCGGGCGGAACGTCGCCGGGTGATTCGAAACATCAAGAAGCACAGCGACGAACCCGAGCGGGTCCAGGAAGTACTTCGCTTCGTCCGGGAAAGCGAGGGAATTGCGTACGCGGAGGCCGCGATGTACCGCTACCGCGACGAGGCCTTCGAGCTTCTACGGGAACTGCCCCCCTCCGAGGCCCGCGCCTGCCTGGAGCAGTTGGTGAACTACGTGGTCGACCGCGAGTACTAAGCAGAACCGGCCCGAACTTATCCGGCCGGTTGACCTTGATATGACGTCTTCTCCCTCCCCTCGCTAATTGCCCAGCTATGCGTAATGTCAGCCTGCTCTCAGTCGTCCGGGGAAGATACCAGCAACTGTGCCGCGTACTGCAGGGGGTCGCCCAACTGGATGTTCGACCGCGTGAGGTGATACTGGTATTCATCAACGAACCCATCCCCCACTGTCTACCGAATCCGGGCTGCCCGGCATACTCCTTCCGGCTCTGTGCCGCTGACGCCCGCTTCCGGTCAGCGTATTGAACGAGCCCGGGACCGATGAGGGGGGGGCGGCCGCCGCGACGGGCTCTTCCGCTGATTCAGTAAATGCCTCCGGTGTGGGCGACTACGATCACGGCACCCGAGGGGTATGCCCCGGCGCTCACGCGGTCCAGTACTCCCGTGAACAGCTTGGCGGTGTAGACCGGCTCCAGCGGCGGCAGGCCGGCCACGCCGATATCGGCCCGCGTGGCCAGCGCGCCCGCCGGCCGGTGGAGTTGCCAGTGAGCGGGAAACTTCGCATAGCCGCGTCCGGCATACCGGGAAAACACGCTGAACTCCGCCCGGGCGTTTCCCATCTGCCGCCGGATGGTTTCCGCCATCCACTCACCGCGCAGGGCAGGGAATACTTCCACGTGGGTAGTGGTGCCCGCAGCCGCGGCAACGACCCCGGCGGCCGTTCCTCCGGTGCCGGCACTGAGGCAAAAGTAGTCGGGGGCATATCCGAGTTGGCGCACGGTTTCGTGAAACAGCTCTCCGGTGAGGGGCAGGGAAGCGGTGGAGGTGCCGCCCTCAGGAACGATGATATGATCCGGATCCGGCACCAGTTGGCGCAGGGTAGCGGCATCGTCCCGCAGGCGGTAGGTCGTACGGTCCAGGAAGCGGAGCTCACCGCCGCGCGCCGCGGCAAAGTCGAGTACGGGATTGCGTACGGGTTCGCCGCGGATGAGGAAGCTCGTCCGGAAGCCGAAGCGCTCCCCGGCCGCAGCGAGGGCCGCCACGTGATTACTGTAGGCACCACCGAAGGTCACTACCGTACGGCCGGCCAGATCGCTGCGCCGTAGCAGGGGGCTAAGCTTACGCACCTTGTTGCCCTGGAGCGGACTCCCGGGTTCGAAGGCGTATCGATCGTCGCGCTTGACGAAGCACCGCAGGCCGCGGGCCGTAATTTCCGGCAGAAGGAGGGGTTCGAGGGGGCTCGGCGGGAGCACGCCTAGTCGAGGGGCCGAATATCGTAGCCGGCGTCCTCGACGACGCGAACGATCGCGTCTTCGGAGGCCGTGCCTTCGACGGTGAGCACCTTCCGGTCGTCCTCCACGTCAACGCGCCAGATGGTCACGCCCTCCAGGTCGTCGAGGAAGGAGCTCACGCTGCGGACGCAGCTGACACAGTTGATGTTAGTGGCAAAGGATTGAAGCGTAGCGGTCATGGGTTTACATGGTCTATTCGGTGCTATGAACGCCCCAAACCGAAAAATGGGTCACCCTCCCGGAGGAAGATGACCCATTTAATGATTCGGGGGGGCGGTTTAGCCCAGGGCGACGTGCTTGAAGTCGGTGACTTTCAGTCCCTTCTCGACGCTGTCGAGGTACTGGGCTACGGTCTGCTTGTCGCTCTTCACGAAAGCCTGGTTTTCCAGGGTGTTCTCCTTGAAGAACTTGTTCAGGCGGCCCTGACCGATCTTTTCGAGCATGGCCTCGGGCTTGCCTTCCTGGCGGGCGAGGTCCATGGCGATGTCGAGCTCCTGGTCGATGGTAGCCTGGTCTATGCCTTTCTTGTTGACGGCGATCGGCTTCATGGCGGCTACCTGCATGGCAACGTCGCGGCCGGCCTCGAAGGCATTTTCGTCGTTCTTGGTAAGGGCCACCAGCACACCGGCACGGTAGCCGCTGTGGATGTAGGGAGCCACCAGCGGGGCGCTGAGCTGCTCGTAGGCGGTGACGCTGATCTTCTCGTTGATTTTGCCGACCATTTCGGTGACCTTGTCGCCTACGGTCAGGCTACCTTCCATGGTGAGGCCGTTGAGGGCGTCCACGTCGGCGGGCTTTTGGGCCAGGGCGAGGTCGGCGATCTTCTGGGCGAAGGCGACGAAGTCGTCGTTCTTGGCCACGAAGTCGGTCTCGCTGCTGAGCCGAACGATCACTCCGTAGTCGTTAGCGTCGTTCACCTGGGCGATGACCACGCCCTCGTTGGCTTCGCGGTCGCCGCGCTTGGCCGCAACCTTCTCGCCGCGCTTACGCAGAATTTCAATGGCCTTGTCGAAGTCTCCCTCGGCTTCCGCCAGGGCCTTCTTGCAGTCCATCATACCGGAACCGGTCATGTCCCGCAGTTTCTTTACTTCTTGGGCTGAAATAGCCATAGTCTGTAGATATTTATTGGTTCTTGATAGGTGGTGGCGGGTAGTATATAGCGGAGAGTGGATAGCGTACTACACGCTACCCACTCTCCGCTACTTCCTGCTTACTCGGCGGTAGCGGCAGCTTCCGTCTCCTCCCCGCTGCTTTCCTTGGCGTCCTTCTCTTCGCCGCGCTGGGCCAGGCCCTCCTTGATGCACTCGACGAGGTAGGCGATGATCACGCCAACGGCCTTGCTGGCGTCGTCGTTGCCGGGGATAGCGTAGTCGACGCTGGTGGGGTCGGCGTTGGTATCCACGATACCGAAGGTGCGCATGCCCAGCTTCTTGGCTTCGGCGATGGCGAGGTGCTCGTGTACGATATCGACGACGAAGATGGCGTTGGGGATCCGCTGCATGTCAGCGATACCACCCAGTACTTTATTCATCTTCTCGTGCTCCCGGGTGAGGGTCAGGCGCTCCTTCTTGGTGACGCTGTCGAGGGTACCGTCGGCGAGCATGCGCTCGATGTTCTGCATCTTGCGGATGGAGCGACGGATGGTGTTGAAGTTGGTGAGCATACCTCCCTGCCACCGGTCGGTGACGTAGGGCATGTTCGTTTCCTGAGCGGCGGCGGTAACGATGTCGCGGGCCTGCTTCTTGGTGGCCACGAAGAGGATCTTCTTGCCGGCACGGGCGATCTGCCGCATTGCGTTTCCGACGCGGTCGAGGCTCTCGAGCGTCCGATTAAGGTCGATGAGGTGAATGCCGTTCTTTTCCGTAAAGATGTAGGGCGACATCTTGGGGTTCCACTTCCGGCGCAGGTGGCCGAAGTGTACGCCGGCGTCCAGGAGCTGCTGATGGGTGGGCTTAGCCATGGTTTCTTTATATATGTAGTCCGCGGGGGGAGTACGGACCGGTTCGTTAAATGATGGGAAAAAGGGAAGGGACCGGAAGTACCCCGACAAGCGGCGGCCCACAGGGAACCACCAGCCGGGTGAGCTTCCGTACGGCCGCTAGCGCTTGGA
This sequence comes from Lewinella sp. IMCC34183, assembly GCF_003390915.1. Taxonomy (GTDB): domain Bacteria; phylum Bacteroidota; class Bacteroidia; order Chitinophagales; family Saprospiraceae; genus Neolewinella. Next base: position 23,334 of record NZ_QMEM01000005.1, read on the forward strand.
GAACTGGAAGCTCTTACGGGCCTTGGGCTTACCGTACTTCTTCCGCTCTACTACGCGGGCGTCGCGGGTCAGCAGCTTGTTGCTCTTCAGGGGGCTGCGGAAATCTTCGTTGAGCTTGACGAGGGCGCGGCTGATGGCCATGCGAATGGCTTCGGCCTGTCCTTTGTACCCGCCGCCGTCGACGTTTACGTTGACGTCGTAGATGGCATTGTCCACCTCAATGACGTGGAACGGCTGGACGATTTTGCCCTGGACGTGCGTCTGGGGAAAGTAGGTCTTGTAGTCCTTACCGTTGACGGTGATATTACCCTTACCCTGCATGAGGTAGACGCGGGCGACGGCGGCTTTACGGCGGCCTATGGCATTAATTTGTTCCATTAGTTGTTGCTTTGGTGCGTTGTCGGATTGGTGCGTTTTCGGCTCTCAGAAACGGAGGTTTCGGCGGGGCCGCAGGTGCGAGGGCCGTGGGTGGGGGAAGCGGGCCAACGCAACAACGCAGTAAATCACTGACGCAATAACCTATTTGAGTTCTTCGGGTTGCTGGGCGGTGTGGGGATGCTCGGCGCCGGCGTATACGTGAAGCTTCCGGTACTGGGCGCGACCAAGCTTGGTCTTGGGCATCATGCCCTTGATGGCGTGCTCGATCACCAGCTCGGGCTTGCGGGCCAGGATCTGACGGGGCGTTGCCTTCCGCTGTCCCCCCGGGTAACCGGTGTGGCGCAGGTATACCTTATCGTTGAACTTCTGTCCGGTGAAGCGGACTTTGTCGGCGTTAATGACGATCACGTGGTCGCCGTTGTCGAAGTGGGGGGTGTAGTCAGGCTTGTGCTTGCCGCGCAGAACGTGCGCGATGCGGCTGGCCAGGCGACCGACGATCTCGCCCTCGGCGTCGATCACGTGCCACTTGCGCTCAACGGTATTCACGTTGGCCGACTGCGTCTTGTAGGAAAGGGTATTCACGGGAAATACTTGATTTTACGGATTTATCGCCCCGCGAGGCACTCCGCAGGGAGCGCCGTTACGAAAGCGGACGCAAAGGTACAAGTATCCGGCGGTACAACCAAGGGTTTGGAATCCTATTTTCCGCACCCTACCCTCATAAGTCACTGAAAAACAGTTAAAATTTCGCACGGAGCCGCGCACGGTCCCTTCGGAGGGCAACGCTAATGAACTTACCCTTAGCGTAATATGTCCGGCCGTACCGCACGTCCGGCGATTAAACTCAACGCCGCGTGTCGGGGTCCGAAGGCGAACCCGCCGCATCGGGGCCGGACGCTTCCACGATCTGTACCCTTTCCCTGGCCAGCCGGGCTCCGGCGGACAGGCGGGCGAGGTAGCGTACCATTGCCTCGCGGATGTCGCAGTGCAGGTCCCAGGCGGAACTGGCGTCCTTTGCAGAGCACAGGCACCGGATTTCCAGGGCCTCCTTGTCGCTGCCAATTACCTGTACGGTGGGCTTACTTTCCTGGTCGTAGAGATCGTGGTTACGCAGCAACTCCCCGAACTTGTCGCGCATCGCGTCTACGTCTACCGTGTAGTCGGCGTGCAAAATGATGGGCTTGAGCATGTGTGGATCGTTCATGCTCCAGTTTTCGAACGGATGAGTAATGAAGTACTTCAGCGGTATGATAAGCCGCCGGGCGTCCCAGGTCTTGATTACCAGGTACGTAAAGCGGATAGACTCGATGGTGCCGTACTCGCCCTCGAAGATGACGCTGTCCCCGATCCGGGCGGGTTTGGAAATGGCGATCTGCAGGCCCGCCACGATATTGCCGAGCGTGGGTTGGGCGGCGATACCGAGCAGAATAGTAGCCAGCCCCGCCGAAGCCATCAGGCTGACGCCCAGGGTCTGCAGGCCGGGAAACTGCCCCACCACGACGCCCATTCCCACGACCACGACGACAAAGATTACCACCCGGCGCGCCACGCTGATCGAGGTCAGCATCCGCCGGCTTTCCATGTTCTGGTCGTCGGTGATGTCGCCCACCTGCGTATCCGTCAGGCGCTCCATGAAGTAGTCTACTGATCCGATGACCAGCCAGATGACGGACACGATGACCACTACCAGCAGAAATGCGTAGATGTAGGCCGACCACGCTCCGGCAATGCTGAGTACGTCATTCATCCCCAGGTAGAAAACGAAAACGGCCAGCGCCAGTGACACCGGTCGGGCCACGTGCTCGCTGAGGTCAGTCACCCAGGGGTTTTTGCTGCGCCCCAGCAGGAAGCGGGTCACGTACCGCATGAAGTAATAAAGCCCCCAGCACACGGCCGCCAGCAGCAGCACCGCCACGACTTTCCACAGCGAGATCCCCAGTACCGTGCGGTCCGCCCACTCCGGGACGTTGCGGTCCAGCCAGGTAGGGCCGAAAGCCGCGTACAGGGTTTCGACATTTTCGACCGTTGAGGGGGCCACCACCCACACCGGCGCGCGCTCTCCTACCCGCACGCGCTGGAGGTAGAGTTGATATTCCCGGTCGGCGGGTTGCAGGCGGCCCCAGGAAACGGTCCGCCGGGGCTGGCCCGCGATGGCTTGCTGGCCGGCCGCCGCCATGTTCGTCTGGGCATCGGGCCGGTCGGACAGCCCCCCCCAGTCGATGGAAACCCGCTGGTTGATCACGTAAAACAGCTTGCGGGCAAGTACAGCCCCCTGGGCTGCCTGTACGCGGGCGGGCAACAGATTGAAATTCAGGGCGTAGGCCGCCCGCTCGAAATCCCCTTCCCGGGCGCTGGTTATAAAGTGTTCCAGCGCAGCCTGCGGGGTCCGCAGGTTGATATCTGCGGGTCGCTCGGGCAGGCCCGCATTGAGCCGGTCGAGTGAAAAGTAGGCCGCCTCGTAACCGTTGAGCGCCATGGTATCCGGAAGGGTGGCAGGAGCCGGACGTACCAACGTATCCTTGGACGGGAGGGAATCGGAGGAGGTTGACTGCGCAATGAGCAGGTAAGGAAGCAGTAACAGGTAATAAATCAGTGAGCGCATACCGATGCAACGCCCCGGATGGGCTACCGTGTTTGCAAATTGCTGGTCGGTGCCGAGGAATTATCCGGTAAGTAGAAGGTAAAGGTGCTACCGGCACCCATCTCGGATTTTACCTCAATGGTCCCGCCGAGTGCCTCGACCAAACGCTTCACGATGGACAAGCCGACGCCGTGTCCGGCCGGTCCGCTCTGCCGGGCGCTGTGAAAAAGCCTAAAAATGGCCTTGAGGTCGTGTTTCGGAATCCCCGGTCCGTTATCGGTTACCGAGAAGCGGCATCCCCGCCCCGCCTCCTGGCCGCAATCGATTTCTATTCGGCACACAGCCTTCTCGCAAAACTTGTGGGCATTACCGATGAGGTTCTGGAAGATTTGGAGAAGGGCCACGCGGGAAGTGTATAGCTCCCTCAGGTTACCGGTCAGAACACACTCGCACCGCTCCCGGGTACCAAGCTGCCGGATAGCCAGTTCCACGATCTCCTGCACGTTGACCTGCGTACGGTCGGAGGTTAGGCTGCGTGATACCTGGCTGTACCGCAATACCCCCTCGATCATACTGGAGGCGGCTGCGGCCCGCTCGGTGATCATGTCCACCAGTGTCCAGCCGTCCGGCGGGAGAGCATCCCGGTATTCCTCACGGAGGATTTCGCCGGCCTGCTGGATGTTGCGCACCGGGGCTTTCAGGTCGTGGGCAATGACGTGACTGAAATCACGCAACAGGGAATAGGCGGCCTCCCGCTCCCGCAACCGTTCCTCCGCCTCCGCGAGAAGCCGCCGCAGTTCGAACAACTTAACTACCTGGCTGGCAAGACCCTCCAGCGCAGAAAGTTGTTCCTCCGTCAGCACCCGCGGTTCCCGGTCGATCACGCACAGACTGCCCAGCGCGTGCCCTTCCCGGGTCACCAGGGGTACCCCCGCATAAAAGACGATCTGGGGGTCGCCTTTCACGAATTCATTGGCCGCGAAGCGCTTATCCTTCCGGGCATCCGGGACGATCATGGGCTGCTGCGGGGTGAGTATGGTATGGGAACAGAACGCCAAATCGCGGTCCGTCTGCCGCAGGTCGGGATCCAGCCCCCGCTGGGACTTAAACCACTGTCGGTTCTCGTCCACCAGGCTGATGAGGGAGATCGGCGCACCGCAGATGTAGGCCGCCATGGCCGTGAGGCTATCGTACTCGTCTTCAGGCAGGCTGTCGAGAATGCGGTACGACCGCAGGTTCTCCAATCGTTCCGCCTCTTGCTCGCTTGAAGGTGATTCCACGTACTAATAAGCGAATGAGCGGCCGGAGAGTTGGGTTTACTTCAAAAATGAGCGGACTTTCCACAGGTGAAGGTCCAGCATATCCTTGACGGAGATGAGCAGATCCTGGGTGACGGGGTCCGTTTCGCCGGTTTCGGTGATGCGACGGGCCACGTTGTTGGAGAGTTGTTCGTAGCGCTCCGCAAGGATCTCCAGGCTCCGCTTGTCGCTGACGAAGCCGGCGGGGGTGGCCGGGCTCAGCGGACTGTCGGAAACCACCGTGGCGGGACGGTTGTCGGCGGGTTGGTCGAGGGCGAGTTTACGCTCGGCTACTTCGTCGATCGTGCCGGAAAGGCCTTCGTAGAATTCTTCGTAGAGCTCGTGCAGCGAGATGAAGAGCGGGCCGGTTATGTTCCAGTGCAGCTGGTGCACGGCGTAGTACTGATCGGTCAGCTCTACCAACGTGGCCTGTAGCGCATCGGTGGTGGGCGGGATGTCGGTTTCGGCCCGGGGCACGCGGTCGGCACCGGTCGGGGATCGGTAATCGGTACTAAAGCTCTGCTGGGCGAAGCCAACGACGGGTAGGAGGAGAAGGGAGAAAAGAAGGGATTTCATGATCTTATAGGTTGGGGGTTATCAATTGTCCAAACAATCAAATCCAAGCCCCCCTACGGGCACCCGGTCGTGTCTGCTCTGGTGGAACCACCGGGGCCCCGCGGCTTGTTCCGGGCAACACGCTGTTAGTTTAGACAAATGCGAAAAGGTACTGGTCCGCCCAACCCCTACGGTGTCGGTGTCGGTGGTCACGCGTCGGTCAGGCCTTTTTGGGGTGCCGGTTAACCAGAAAGTAGAAATACACCCCCCCGAGTCCGTAAAACAGATAATCGATCACGTCGCGGCTAAACCCCTCCTCGTAACGGGGGAAGACTTCCTCGAACAGCACCGCCAGCAGCAGGGTAGCCACGGCGGTTTCGAGCGCGGTCAGCCGCGGAACCCGGAAGATGACCCGGCGCTCGAGCAACCAGAGCCCCAGCAGTACCGGAGGACACAGGAAGGGATCGAGGTAGCCGTCCAGCAGGCCGGAGCGCAGACCGAACCCGAGTTGCGCTACCTGGTGCAGCACGAAGGCCACCACGGCGATCCACCAGAACGGATTGCGCAGCACCCTCACAGGACGGCGAAGAATGCGACGACCACGCCAATGAGGATGAGGGGGGAAAGGGCAAGCAGGACGATGATCCCCAACAGTCGGACCCCGAGCTTCGTCAGGCCGACCAGGGGCGGATCCTCGGGGTGGATGGTCGCGAGGTTGTTCCACCACTGGTAGGTTTCCACCGCCTTTTCGGTGATGGCGGGTTTACCGGCCTCCGACGCGGCTTCCTGTTCTTGCTCCATGCAGACCCTAACGCCGGCGACCGCCGTTCGGGTTCGCGCGCGGGAAGGGCGAGCCCGGGCCGCACCTTACCTTAGCGTAAAGCGATCCGATGCACCCACCCACCCTTTTGGCGGTTCTCCTCGCCTGCCTCGCAGCTCCGCTCGCCGCCCAGGCACCTTACGTCTTCTCCTACTTTACCGGCAACGGAGAGGACGGGCTGCACCTTGCCTACAGTGAAGACGGGTTTGCGTGGGTCCCACTCAACGAAAACAGGCCCGTCCTCACCCCCTACGTGGGTGAGGACAAACTAATGCGCGACCCCTGTATCGTGCGCGGGGGAGACGGCATGTTCCACATGGTCTGGACCGTCAGCTGGCACGAGCGCGGCATCGGGTACGCCCGCTCGCCCGACCTAATCCACTGGTCCGACGAACGCTACCTGCCCGTCATGGAGCACGAGCCGGAAGCGCGCAACGCCTGGGCCCCCGAAGTATACTACGACGCTCCGAGCGGCCGCTATTTGATCTACTGGGCGTCCACTATTCCGGGACGCTATCCCGCTACCGACTCCAGCGGCGACAATGGCCTCAACCACCGTATGTACTATACCGTCACCGAAGATTTCTCCTCCTTTACGCCGACGGAAGTGCTCTACGACCGGGGCTTCAACGTCATCGACGCCACCATCCACGCCGACGGGGACCACTACGTGATGTTTTTGAAGGACGAAACCAAACTGCCGACGGCCGAGAAAAACATTCGCATCGCCTACGCCGACCACCTTACCGGTCCCTATACAGACGCCTCACCCCCCGTGACCGACCATTGGGTGGAGGGCCCCACGGCTACACGGATCGACGGCGATTGGGTGCTGTACTACGATCGCTACACCCACCACGCCATGGGGGCGGTACGCTCACCCGACCTGCAAGCGTGGACCGATATCTCGGACCGACTCGCGTTTCCGGAAGGTACCCGCCACGGTACGATAGTGCCCGTCACGACCGTCGAACTGAAGCAGCTACGGGAAGTGCTGGAGGAGTAGCCTGAGGGAGCAGTGGGCGCCCGGCGCAGGCAGTGAAGGAGGACTCGGTGAGTGAAAGGACGGAGCCAAAGCAAGCGGGATAATCACTACTGGCGTTGGTGTGGAAGAAACCACGAGGCTCTCTCCGGCCAATGAAAATAATGCGGTACCCGGGGCAGTATCGGGTTGTTGGCCTGGAAAATGATACTCGGCGGGCCGATGCGTAAGGTATTTCCGCCCAATCGTCCAGGCGGGTTACCTTACGGAATGGATCCGACCTTGCTGCTGGATGTTTCCCTCACGCGCCCGCACCCCGGAGGGCTCTTCTGGGGATATCTCGTTCTTTTCGTGTTGCCGTTGCTGATCGGCGGGATTGCCCTAGTCCGGTGGCTAAGTGGCCAGAAAACCCGGGGATCGGAAAAATAGGAATCACGTCTTGCCCAGCAACGAATAGTATCTCCTCAGAAGAGGACGGCTACCGTACGGTTGCATCTAAAGAAAAGGGAAAACGGGTTCGGCGGCGATCTATCTAGCCGATGAAGTACACCGGGGCCAGGATATCGTGGCGCGAAGCTGCCTGATGATCGCAATTGCCCGCGGGGCAATCGGAAGGAGCGAGGTGATCGAGGGGGGCAGCGTCTATCCGCTCCCCTACGCAGATACAGTGGAGATCGCTGTCGTCCGAATGCGTAACGGTAACCGAAACACCGAACACACCGGTCACGCCACCTACCAGGTACAGGGGTTCCTCGACATCAACGAAAAAGGAGTCGGAAGCGGTCGCACGCCGGGCGGCGGCGGGCGCGAAGGGCTTGAACTGATCGTAGGACATGGCGGTGGCTTGGGCGGTGAAGGATAATCCCCTATTTAACATAACACTAACCTAACAAGGCCGTGTTCGGTCCTAACGTGAAAATTCTTCACTTTTCTTCCACCCAGGTCACCCGGGTTTGCTTCACGGGCTACCCTCCTCCGCCGCCCGCTCCCCTACTCTGCCGGGGGAGGGGCCGCTGCCGGTCAGGGAAGGTCCATATCCAGTAGTACGCCGCTCATACACTTGCCGTGGGCATCGCTGACGAGCGAAGTGGTGACCCCGCCGTGAAGCGCGCGCTCGCACACAAATAGCAACGCCTGTAGCTTCGGCAGTTCGTAGCGTTTAACCTCCCCCCGCACGTTATGGCGCAGGTGATGCGCTACACGATCGGCGGTAACTTCACGTAGCAGGCGCTGGTAGTCCTCCCCGGCGTAGGGTATAAGCGAAAGGGTAAGGGTATCTCCCTTGTCTCCCGCACGGGAGTGAGCGATATCGTAGAGTTTCACGGGCGGTACAGGCTAAGTTTGGGTTCAATAAGCTTACGGTCGAGTAGCACGGACACTATGCCGATCACCTCGGTGACCGATTTTCGCGCACCTCCGCCACCAAAGGGCCCGTTGGTGTACAGGGCTTCGACCTCCTCGCCTACCCTGCCGGCCAGCGCGGCATCGGAGGCGTGGCCGGCTATGCGCAGGCGGCATTCCTTGTCGGTTGTCGGCGCGGCTCCCCCCAGGTTGACGGAATCAACCCCTACCAGGTCAATGCGCAGGTCCGGCACGTCCGGTTGCAGCCGTTCCCGGATGATCTGTCCGGCCAGCCGCGCCCGGTCGACGGCACCCGGCCCCGCGTAGGATATCTCCCCCTCCCCCCGGTAGCCGGCCCGGTACCCCACGCTCACTTTCAGCCGGTCCGGGCGGGGCGCCCCGCCGCCGCCGCTGACGTGTACCTCATCGGTGGCCATTTGCTGCAGGGAAACGGTGCTGAAGTCCGCCGCCACGTCCGGCGTCAGGTAGGCAAAGGGATCGATGACCTCGTAGAGCAGCTGTTCCTTGACCGTCCGCAGGTCGATGCGGCCGCCGGTTGCGGGCAATTTGGTAAGGGTGGCCGCCCCGTCGGCCTCCACTTCCGCTATGGGGTAGCCAATGTGGGCGGGGTCGGGTACCTGTTTACGGTTCGCGTCGAGAAAATAGCCGCCGCAGACCTGGGCTCCACACTCGAGCAAGTGCCCCACGACGGTACCCTGGCCGAGCCTGGTGACATCGTCCGGTGACCAGCCGAAGTGGTACATCAGGGGTGCCAGCACGAGACTGGGGTCGGCTACGCGGCCGGTCACCACGATATCGGCCCCGGCGGCCAGTGCCGGCAGGATGGCATCGACACCCAGGTAGGCGTTGGCGGAAATGATGCCGGGATAATCGGCTAGTGGGCGGCCGGTTTCCAGGGTAGGCAGGTCGGGACGTAACTGATCCAGGACGTCGTCGCCGCTCACCGCCGCTACCGTAACGGACAGGCCAAGCCGGCGGGCGATCGCCTGTACCCGGCGGGCGGCGGCCTCCGGATTGGCCGCACCGAAGTTGGTGACGAGCCGCACGCGATGCTCCACCAGCGCGGGCAGCAACAGCTCCATCCGCCGCTCGAGGAGCGGGTCGAAGCCGGCTTCCGGGTCCTGTAATTTTCGCCGCTGGGCCAGCGCGATGGTCCGCTCGGCCAGGCATTCGAGGATGAGGTAGTCAAGGTTACCCCGGCTGACCAGGTCCACGGCCGGTTCCAGCCGGTCGCCCGAAAAGCCGGCGCCACCACCGATGCGGAGGGTAGTTTTTTTGCTCATACGCTGATGGCGCCGATCAGTACGGCGGATAGAAGAATGATGAGGGTGACGAGGAAGGCCAGTGGGATCGTCCGCCGCTGGTGCTCGCCGAGGTCCACGCCGGTGAGCCCCACCAGCAGGTAGGTAGATCCGGTCAGGGGGCTGACGGGGAAGCCCGTCGTCATCTGTCCCATGATCGCGGCCCGCCCCACCTCAAGGCCGTCACCGCCGAAGTGCTCCGCAGTGGTGCTTAGCAGGGGCAGCATACCGAAGTAGAAACTATCGGGATCAAAGAGCAGGCTGGCGGGCATGCTCGCCAATCCGGTCAGCAGTGCAAGCCGCTCGCCTACGGCGTCGGGTACGAAGGTGACCGCGGCGGCTGCCATGGCCTCGATCATGCCGGACGATTTGAGGATCCCCGTAAAGCAGCCGGCGGCAAACAGGATGCTGGCCATCAACAGGGCCGCCCGCGCGTGGGCGTCTATGCGCTCGCGCTGTCGTGCCAGTCTGGGGTAGTTCACCGTCACCCCGATCACGAAAGCCCCAATGAAGACCACGTGGGGCGGTACGATGGCCGAAATGAGTATCCCAACCGTCACCAGGATCAGCAGTCCATTGAACCAGAGGCGGTCCGGGCGGCGGTTGTCCGGCTCCTCTCCTTCCGGTTCCGGCCGCTCGGTGACGATCGCGACAGACCGCTGTCCGGCAAGGCGCCGCCGCTCCGTAAGGCCGAGCCACCAGGCGATGGCGAGCACCGACAGCAGGCCCACAACTACCGGCAGCAGGATGGGATTGAAGAGCTCCGTCACCGGCACGTCCAGCGCCGTCGCCGCCCGGATGGTCGGCCCGCCCCAGGGCAGGATGTTCATCGTCCCGGCCGCCAGGGCCGCCACGGTGGCCAGGGTGGTCCGGCGCATACCAAGGGCGTCGTAAAGGGGAAGCATCGCCGGTATGGTGATGAGGAAGGTGACGGCGCCGGACCCGTCCAGGTGCACCAGCATCGCCAGCAGGGCGGTCACGACGGCGATCCGCGCGGGATCGTTGCCGGCCAGCGCCAGCAACCGCCGGATGACCGGTTCAAAGGTGCCCGCGTCCATCATGATGCCGAAGAACAGGATGGCGAAGACGAACATGGCCGCCGTCGGTGCAATGGCCACGATGCCCGCGGTCATGAAGTCCGCGGTTTCCAGGCCGAAGCCGGCCAGCAGGGCCGTGGTAACGGGCACGACCACCAGCGCCACCACCGGGGAGAGGGTCTTGCTGATGACGAGGAAGAGCAGCAGAAGGATCGTGAGCAGTCCGAGAAAGGCGAGCACGGCAGCAAGATAACCGATAGGAGTAAACCCGCTTTGCCGCGAACCGGTCTTGGCACCTTTCCCCTACCGCCTTACGGAGAACGATTTGCTAATTATCGGAACGGTATCCTGATTCTCGTAGACCTCGATGCGCGTGTGCGGATAGGCTACATAGTCGGGGTTACGTACGCGCTCCTCGGGGCAGGTTTCCGGTGGGATCGCGTTGCAGTACTCGCTACCGAGGTACTCATTCTTCAAATTGTCCATCGTGAACAGGAGGAGTCTGAAATCGGCACGGCCCTCCGTGTCCGCGGTGAAAATGCGCGAAGTATCGGACCGGTTGAATTCCGAAAGCTGCCACGCCGTCTGAGCGCCATCCATGTACATGCCCCAATTGGCACCGGAAACCTTCACCCTGACGCTTGCCCCCTGCGGCAGCTCTGCGGAGAGGGAGTAATCCCCCGAGGTGAATACCGAATCCGAACCCAGTAAATTCCTGCCGTACGCCCCCGCCTCAGGGTAGAAGACCGGATTGGTGAACGTAAAGGAGGTTTCCTGAATGAAGCGGTTTATATAATCCTCGAAATTCGGTATTTCAACCTCCTGATTCAGTTCCGCATAGCGGGCTTCCAGGTGATTCCGGATGCCGGCGGGGTGCAGATAAGTGGCGTTGTTGATGAGTTGGGATCCCAGGGTTTCATTGTCGAGGACGCCGTCGGTCCTGATGTCGTTACTGATGCTGGCTACCAGCGTGGAAAGCTCGCCCACCGCCAGTTTTCCCTGGAGAATGACGGACATTGCCAGCAACTTCGCGTTATCATCACCCCCACGGGTAATATCCATCAGCTCAGATGCGGCCCCTACTTCCGCGCCCATTTCAAACAGGCTGAGAATTTCCCGCTGCGCCTGCGTTTTCGCCGCTGCGAACTCCTTTCCGTTCTGCACCAGGTACTCCACCCTCGGTCGCTCCAGGGTAGTCAGCAAATTCACGTTCAGGGAGCTGCGGTCCGCCAGATCGCTGACGGCGTGGAGCGTAAGCTGTGCGCCGGAAATTTCGTCAGTGACTTCATTAAAGTAGAACCCGTCGGCCCGCAGGAGAACGTAAGGCGAAGCCAGGGTCACGTCCCGCAGTTCGAAGGTGCCGCGATCGTCGACAATCTGGGTGGCAAACTGCTTGCCCGTCTGGGAGAGCCGCTCCGTCAGCTCCCCGATGCTCAGCGATGTGCCGCTGAGGTAGGGGCCTTTCTGTACGTAGCCCCCGACGCTGTCGTAATGCACCGATCCAGATTCGGGCTCCGTGGTGGGAATCTCCGCTACCGGCGGGGCGATGTACTCCTTTTCACAGGACAGGAGAATGCACAAAAAGAGGGCAAGAACGCAGAGCGGACGGTACATACGGGAAGTCGGATAAGCCATTGGGGAAAACGACCGTCATCGATATTCATCGGTAAATACCGACGATGATCCCGCGGTCGGGAATTCACTTCTCTGAACGGCTGGGCCGGCACCCCATTGCCCATTAAGAAAGCGCCCGGCAGCAATGCTACCGGGCGCTTAATCTGTGTACGTAAGTGCGAAAGACTAGTCGTCGTCGCGGTCACGCCGGCGTCCGCCGCCGCGACGCTCGCCGCGATCACGTCCGCCACCACGGCGGTCGCCGCGGTCGCCGCGGTCGCCCCGGTCACGTCCGCGCGATTTGGCGGCCTTGCGCTCTTCCTCAAGCTCCTCGTCCGTCGGGATGGTACCGTCGGCGCGGGGCATGATGGCCTTGCGGCTGAGGCGTAGCTTGCCGGTCCGCTCATCGATGTCGACGATCTTGAACTTGACCTTGTCGCCTTCGTTGAACTCGTCCTCAACGCTCTCGATGCGGCTGTGACTCATCTCGCTCACGTGCAGCAGGCCGTCGCGGCCGCCTTCGAAGCCGACGAATACGCCGTAGGGCATGATCGTCTTGACGGTGCCTTCGTAGACCTCGCCCACCTCGGGGGTGAAGGTGATCTTCTTGATGCGGGCTACCGCGTCTTCGATGGCCGCCTTGTCCGAGCTGGCGATAGACACGTGGCCCTTGCCGTCGATCTCGTCGATGTTGATGTTGGTGCCGGTGAGCTCCTGCAGCTCCTGGATGATCTTACCGCCGGGTCCGATGACCGCGCCGATGAAGCTTTTCTCGATGATGAGCTTGACGATGCGGGGGGCGTGGGGCTTGATATCGTTGCGGGGCTCGCTGAGCGACTTGTCCATCTCACCGAGGATGTGCAGGCGGCCGACGCGGGCCTGTTCGAGGGCCTGCTCCAGCTGCTCGTAGGGCAATCCGTCAATCTTGATGTCCATCTGGCAGGCGGTGATACCCTTGCTGGTACCGGTGACCTTGAAATCCATATCGCCCAGGGCGTCTTCGTCGCCGAGGATGTCGCTGAGGATGGCAATCTTGCCGCCCTCGGCCACCATACCCATGGCGATACCGGCTACGGGCCGCTTGATCTGCACGCCGCCGTCCATGAGGGCGAGCGAGCCGGCGCAGACGGTAGCCATCGAGCTGGAGCCGTTGGACTCCATGATGTCGGAAACCAGGCGGATGGTGTGGGTCATCTCATCGGGCAGTACCTGCCGGATCGAGCGGCCGGCCAGGTTGGCGTGGCCCACTTCGCGGCGGCCGGGGCCGCGCATCGGCTTGGTCTCACCGACCGAGTAGGCCGGGAAATTGTAGTGCAGGATGAAGTTGTCGTAGCTGTTTTCGTAGGCGATGTCGACCATGGCCTGGTCGGTCTTGGTGCCCAGCGTAAGGCTGGTAAGGGACTGGGTCTCGCCGCGGTTGAAGATGGCCGAACCGTGGGCGGAGGGCAAATAGTCCACTTCCGTCCAGATGGGACGCACCTCGTCGAAGGCGCGGCCGTCAAGGCGCTTCTTGTCGTCGAGCATCATGTTGCGGATGAGCTTCTTCTGCACCTTGTCGTAGGCGGCGCTGACGTCCTCCTTGTTCTCGGTCATCCACTCCTCGCCCTTTTCGGCCAGGGCTACTTCCTTGAAGTTCTCCTTGACCTCCTTGAAGGAGCTCTTGCGGGTAGCCTTGTCGCTGGCCGATCCGGCGACGCGCAGGATCTCGCTGCGGATGGATTTTTCGACGTAGCTGAGCACGTCGGGGTTGATCTCGTGGATCTCCACGTCGCGGGTGGTGGCTTTATCGCCGACCTGCTCCTTCAGGCGCAGCTGGGCGTCGCACATGGTCTTGATGGCCCCGTGGCCGACCTTGAGGGCCTCCAGGATGGCGCTTTCCTCTACTTCCTTGGCTTCGCCCTCCACCATCATGATGTTGGACTTGTCGGCGGCCACGATCAGGTCGAGGTCGGCCTCGGCCAGTTGACTGCGGTCGGGGTTGACGACATACTCGCCGTTGATGCGGGCGACGCGGCACTCCGAGATGGGGCCTTCGAAGGGAATATTCGAGCAGGTCAGCGCGGCCGAGGCGGCCAGACCGGCGAGGGCGTCGGGCATGACCTCCTCGTCGAGAGAGATCAGGTTGATGATGATCTGGGTATCAAACATGTACCCCTTCGGAAACAGCGGACGGATGGCGCGGTCAACGAGGCGGGAGATCAGGATCTCGTAGTCGTTGAGGCGGGCTTCGCGGCGGAAGAAGTTACCGGGAATGCGGCCGGCGGCGGCAAACTTCTCCTGGTAATCCACGCTGAGCGGGAAGAAGCTCTGTCCCTCCCGTACGCTGGTGCTGGATACGGCGGAGCAGAAGAGCATGGTCTTGCCGCACTTGACGACGACCGATCCGTCGGCTTGGGTGGCCAGTTTACCGGTCTCGATGGTGACTTCCCGGCCGTTGGGCAGGGAGAAGTTCACCGACATTGGGGTTTGATTACCCATTATTGATTGGACTTTAAATGAAAATATACGTTCGTTCGCCGGCCGCGTGGAGCACGGCAGACGGTGACACAAAACAAACTGCGATGGGGAAGGAAGGGGCGGCGGGGCGCAGGTGCGGAGCAGCGTACGGGCCAGCCGGTTGGCGCGGTTCGTGACCGCGTTGTTCTTTCTATCCCGCCGGGGGTCGCTGGAGACCGACGGATGCCGCACGCGCGCGACAGTTCATGTAGTCATTTTGTATCGGCGCGAATATACAAACAATTCACAGCTTGCCCGTCGGAGGAACCTTCATGGAAGATTTCCCGCCATCCGCAACGGGTACCGTAGCTTCGCGACCGCCGCCGGGGTTTGCCGGTCCCGGCCGCAGCGTTTATCTTGAGTACTTCCGACACCTTCCCTGACCACCAATTTCCACGCCTTTGCAAGCATCCCCCGCCGAGCCCGTGAGCGACAAGAGCTACCGGCTCTTTCGTATCGTCTTTGTGGGGCTGATCCTGCTCACCATCATTGTGCTGGCGTCGGTGATCACCGAGTTCCGTGCCGTGAACGTCCGCAAGAAACTGGACCACGCCCTCCACCTGGAACGCAGTATCGGCAATCTGCTGAGCCTCATCCAGGACGCCGAAACCGGGCAGCGGGGATACCTGCTCACCGGTGAGCCCTCCTACCTGAAGCCCCAGCTCCAGGCCACCGATGCCATCGACCGCATCCTGGCCGAAATCAACGAAGCCGTGGCCGGGGATTCGCTGCAGACCGCGCGGGCCGAGAACGTGACCGCGCTCACCCGGCGCAAGTTTCAGGATATCGCAGCCACCATCAAATACTACCGCCAGGGTAATACGGACGCGCTCACCGAACGCTTCCAGACCCAGCGCGGCCGCTCCATTATGGATAGCATCCGGCTCGACGTGCAGCTGCTGCGGAGCATAGAGACCCGGGACGTTGAACTGCGGCAGCGGCAATTGGATAGCCTCAGTACCGTGACCACCTTCCTGCGGCTGATGGGCGTGATCGGACTGGCGACAGTCTTCTACTACATCTACAGCCAGCTGCGCCCCCTAGTATCCACGATCAGCGGATGGAACGAGGCCATGGCGGCCGAGATCGTGGAGCGGCGGCGTATCGAGCAGGTCAATAACGAGCTCATCGCCTCCCTCAACAACAAGAACCGCGAGCTCGACCAGTTCGCCTACATCGCTTCCCACGACCTCAACGAGCCGCTGCGGACCGTAAGCAACTACGTGGAGGTACTCAACGAAGACTACGGAGGACAGCTCGACAGCAAGGCGAGGGAACTACTCGACACCATCCAGCGGGCTACGGTACGCATGCGCGACCTCATCGAGACGCTCCTCCACTTCAGCCGTATCGGCCGTAGCGAAGCCGCCGCCCGCGTAGACCTGGGCTGCATCGTCAACGAAGCCCGCGAAAACCTCGAATTGCGTATCGAGGAATCCGCGGCCACGATATCCGTCGAACCGCTGCCCGACGTGACCGGCTACGCGGTTGAACTCCGTCAGCTTTTCCAAAACCTGCTGGCCAATGCCCTGAAGTTCCACCGTCCCGGTCACCCGCCCCGGATCGAAGTGTTCGGCCGGGCAACGGCGGAGTGCGTCCAGGTGAGCGTGCGGGACCAGGGCATCGGCATGTCCGAGGAGGACCAGCAGAAGATTTTCGACTTATTCACCCGGTTGAATAGTCGCGATAGTTACGAAGGGCAAGGAATTGGTCTGGCGTTTTGCCAAAAAATAGTACAATTGCACCAGGGTACGATCACCGTGGACAGCCAGCCCGGCCGCGGGAGTACCTTTACCGTGACCATACCCAGGAGTCTAGACTATGAACAAGTTAGGGTGCGTCCTTCTAATTGACGATTCGGACGCTGATAACTTTATCCATACCCGGCGACTCACGAAGATGAATATCGCCAATGAGATCGTGGTCCGACACAACGGCCGCGAGGGGCTGCGCTATTTCACTACCCCACCCTCCGACGGCTCTACCGCTACCCGCCCCGACCTGCTTTTCCTGGACATCAACATGCCCGTCATGGACGGGTGGGAATTTCTGGACGCCTACCGCGAATTACCCGCCGAGCAGCGCGCCCGCGTGACGATCCTGATGATCACCAGCTCCATTGGCGAGGGCGACCAGGAGCGCTCCCGGCAGTTTACCTGCATCGATGGCCACGAGCCCAAACCGCTGACCCGCGAGAAGCTCCGCAACCTTCTCACTACCCACTTCCCGGATTTCTCCGTCGACCACCTCGACTAGACCAGCCGGCGCTGCGCCAGCATGGTTCCCAGATGCAGCGCTTCGTGCACGTTGTTGAACTCCACCGCGCGTAGCAGATCGGTCACGGTCACCCCCAGTTTGGTAGTGTATGGCCGGTACCCGCTCCAGTCCAGGTCGTCGCAGGCTTCCCGTAGCTTCTCGTTGCCGGCGAGCAGTTCGGTCCGGATGTAGGCGTAATCTTCCGTGGCCAGGTCACCTTCGGGACGGGTACCCCGCCGGTAGCGCGCCACGAATGCCGCGCCGCTCGGGGTCGGGTGACCGCCCAGCGCGTAGGTAAGTTGTTCCTGGGTGGCGATGACGTGGCCGGCGTTCCAGATCAGATTGTTATTGAAGCCCGCCGGCACCCGGTCGAGCTGCGCCGGCGTAACGCTTTCGGTGAGGGCCAGGATGCGCTTGCGGAGTTGCAGGTGGTCCTGGAGGGCGGTAGCGAAGCGGTCGGTCATGCATCGGGGGTAGTTAGGCGCTTAAGGTACGGCAGCACCCACCGGCGGTCCGCATTGAGGGCGGGCAGGTGCCGCAGGGTACGCTGCAGGGGGGCGCTGCCGCCGGTGCAGAGAAAATCGTGTCGAACTGATATTTCGGGTTCAGAAGCCGCCAGACCCCGCCGTTGAAGCAGACGTTGCACCTGCCGCGCCGCCGCCCCGGAAGGATCGATCACGTCGGTGCCGGGGGGCAGGGCCGCGCGGATGTCCCCGATCACCAGGGGATAGTGGGTGCAGCCCAGTACGACGGTGTCCAGCTCACCGGCGCCGGACAGCAGGTCCTCCAACAGGGCGCGTACCGGCACGGATCCGGCACCGTGGGCCTCGATGCGCTCCACCAGGCCCACGCAGGGGCTTTCCCATACCGGCCGGTCCGCCAGATAGCGGGCACGCAGGGCACGGTAGCGGGCGCTGCGCAGGGTGACCGCCGTAGCCAGTACGCCGACGTTGCGGCCCCGGGCGGCCGGCTTCACGGCAGGCTCAAGTCCTACGAAAGGCACGTCGGGGTAGCTTTCCCGTAGCCCGTCAATGGCGATGCTGGTAGCGGTATTGCAGGCTACCACCACGAGCTTCGCCCCCGCGGCCAGCAGGTAGTCGGTGATGCGTCGGCTGAAGTCGAAAACTTCCGCATCGGTGCGCGCGCCGTATGGGGCGTGGTGGTTGTCCGAAACGTACAGGAGGGATTCCCGGGGCAGCAGCCCACAAACAGCATTGGCGACCGAGAGGCCGCCAATGCCGGAGTCGAAGACTCCAATGGATCCGTTATGGGGGGGCAGGTACACCGGCCGGAGTTAGATACCCAGCTTGGCGCGCACCATGGCGCTGACGTCCTGGCTTTCCTGACCGTAGAGCAGCACCTGCTGGTCGAAGATGAAGGTGTAGCCATTCTCCTCGGCGACCGCCTTGATGGCGTCGTTGACGGACTTGTAGATGGGCTCGAGCAGTTCCTGCCGCTTCTTCTGCAGGTCGTTCATCATGGACTGCTCGAAGGAGCCGATCTCTTCCTCCCGGGCCTGGAGCTTGGCGGCCTCCTCCTGCTGTTGCTTGGGGCTCATGGTGCCTTCCTGGGCCTTGGCCTGCAGGGCCTGGTAGTCGGTCTGGAACGTCTGGACCATGGCCTGACCCTTCTTCTGGAGCTGCTTCTGCAGTCCCTCGAGGTTGGATTCGGCGGCCTTCATAGCGGGAAGATCGGCGAGGATCTCGGCGGAGTTGACGTACCCGAATTTCTGGGCGGTTGCGGTAGCGGTGGCTACGAAGAGCAGCAGCGCTACGAAAGCGAATTTAAAAACCTGGTTCATCGTTGATGTTTAGGGGTTAGTATACGTGAGGGCGACGCGCGCGTCGATCAGTTCCGCAGGGAGCGGAGGATCTCGTCGGTCTTATCGTACTGGTCGCTGGAGAAAATAATCCCTGCGGCTCCGGCACGGTCGAATATGAAATCGTAGTTGTTCTGGTTGGCGTAGGTCTCTACGGCCTCGTAGATGGCGTCCTGGATCGGCTTCACCAGCTCCTGCCGGCGCTGGAAGAGGGCTCCCTCGGGGCCGAAGCGCTCGCGCTGCATGTTACGCACCTTTGTTTCGCGATCGAGGATCGCTTCTTCCTGGGCGGAGCGCTGGTCGTCGGTCATGAGCACCTGCTCGGCTTGGTACTTGTTGTACAGACCCTTGATGGCGTCGTACTCCTGGTTGATCTCCTGCTGCCACTTGGCGGCCAGCTGGTCGAGCTGCTCCTGCGCGTCCTGGTATTCGGTGATGCTGCTCAGGATGCGCTCCATATCGATGGAGGCGATCTTCTGAGCGGACAACTGCGTACCCAGGCCGGCGACGGCGAAGAGGGCGATCATCAAATAGGTGCGAAAACGCATAGCGTCGAATTTTGGATGACAAAAGTACAGAGGCACGTGCCGTTCTGCTAAGCAATAGACGTCTGAATACGTGCGAAGTTACCTCGATAAGGAACTTTTAATTCCGCCTCAACTCATTTAAACATCTGATTAACAAACGTTTGTACCGCCAATTTAGCCGTAATCCAACTACCTGTTTAACGCAATATTAACGGCCCCGCCCCGGTCGGGACGGGGCCGTCAGGGCACCCGGAGGGGGAATAACGCTAACTGCGCACCTTGCGTCGGCTGCCGCGCGACTGCCGCTTGGGCTTCTCGGCGGGTGCGGGCTCGCCGTGCACTTTGAGGACGCTGACCAGCGACATATCGATGCGCCGGCGGTCGAGATCGACGTCCTCGATCTTCACGCGGACCTGGTCGCCCATCTTGAGTTTCTTGCCGGACTTCTTGCCGGTGATGAAGAGCTTACCGGCCGCCATATCGTAGGGCTCGTCCATTTTGTCGAAGGGTACCATGCCCTCTACGAAGTTATCGATCAGCTCAATGAAGACGCCGAAGTCGGCCAGGCCGTTAATGACGCCATCGAATTCTTCCCCGACGTTGTCCAGCATGAACTCGGTCTGCTTGTACTTGATGCTCTCGCGCTCGGCGGTGACGGCCTTCCGCTCCTGACTGCTGATGTGCTTGCAGGTCTCTTCGAGCTTTTCGGGATTCGCCTTGAAAAGGCTGCCCTTCTCCAGGTTCTTCTCCAGCAGGCGGTGTACCAGCACGTCGGCGTAGCGGCGGATGGGCGAGGTGAAGTGGGTATAGTTTTCGAAGCCCAGTCCGTAGTGTCCGATATTCTGGGTCGTGTAGACGGCCTTGGACATCGTACGGATGGCGATCGGGGAAAGCATCTTGACCATGGGGTCCTCGTCGGCCTTGGCCAGCAGGTTGTTGTAGCTCTGGGTTACGGCCTGCGGGGAGCTCAGGTCCATGTCGTAGCCGAGCGCCAGGGCGAACTTGGCCAGTTCGGAAACCTTCTCCATATCCGGCTCGTCGTGGACCCGGTATACGAAGGGGATGTTTTGCTTCAGGCGCTCCTCCTTCTTTTTGATGAAGGTGGCTACTTCCTTGTTGGCGAGGAGCATGAAGTCCTCGATCAGCATATTGGTATCGATGCGGTCCTTGATGTAGACCTCCAGGGGCTTGCCGTCGTCGTCGAGCTTGAAGCGCACTTCATTGGTGTTGAAGTCGATGGAGCCTTCCTTGAAGCGGCGCTTGCGGAGCTTGTCGGCGATCCGGTCCATGAGGTCCAGTTCGTCGACGAAGTCGCCCTCGCCCGTATCCAGCACTTCCTGGGCCTCCTCATAGGTAAACCGGCGGTCGGAGTGAATGACGGTACGCCCGAACCAGCGGTCGGTGACCTTGAAACTCTTGGGGTTGAACTTAAAAACCGCGCTGAAGGTGAGCTTATCCTCGTTCGGACGCAGCGAGCAAAGCTCGTTACTGATCCGCTCGGGCAGCATGGGGCAGACCCGGTCCACCAGGTAAACGCTGGTGGTGCGGTCGGCGGCCTCCTCGTCGAGGGCGCTGCCGGGCCGGACGTAGTGGCTGACGTCGGCGATGTGCACGCCGATCTCGATCTGCCCGTCTTCCAGGGTCTGGATGGAGAGGGCGTCGTCGAAGTCCTTGGCCGTGAGCGGATCGATGGTGAAGGTGGTCACCTCGCGCATGTCGCGGCGGATATTGATCTCCTGGGGCGTGATCTCGCCGGGCAGGGCCTCGCTCTCGGCGAGTACCGCATCGGGGAAGGTGATCTGGAAGCCGTTGTTGATCAGAATGGACTGCATCTCGATGTTGCTCGAGCCGGGCTCCCCGAGTACGGCGGTGATCTGGCCGCTGATCTGTCCGTAGCGGTTCTCTTCCCAGTCGAC
This sequence comes from Lewinella sp. IMCC34183, assembly GCF_003390915.1. GTDB lineage: Bacteria > Bacteroidota > Bacteroidia > Chitinophagales > Saprospiraceae > Neolewinella. The sequence continues at coordinate 44,276 of NZ_QMEM01000005.1, forward strand.
GATCTGTACGACGACCTTTTCGCCGTTATTCGCGCCGATGAGTTCCGACCGGTGTACGGCCACGCTCAGGGTTTTGCCGCCCGGGCCGTCGACGACGACTTCGGCGTATTTCTCGTGGATCTTCAGGGTGCCGACGAAGTGAGTCACGCTGCGTTCGAGTACCTCGGCCACTTCGCCCTCGGGCTTGCGGCGGCCGCCGGGGGTCCAGTAACGTACCTTGACCTTGTCGCCGTCCTGGGCGTTACCGAGCCGGTTGGAGGAAACGTATATGTCGTTGGCCTCGCCGTCCATAATAATGTAGGCGGCGCCGCTGCGCGTCATATCGACACGGCCCTCGGCGTAGCTGGTGGACCGCTTCTCGCCGCCGCTGCGGTTGAACTGGTAGCGGTGACCGTCGGTTACTTTGGCTTTCCCGCCGCTGACGAGCTTATCCAGGGCCGCCTGGATGCTTTCGCTGCTGTTCTTGATCTTAAGTTTACGCTGTAGTTGCTTGGGGTTGAGCTGCTTTCGGGCATTAGCCTTTAGCTCCTGGTAAATGGCGCGCTCCAAATCGCGCGACTTGAGCTTACCGCTCTTCGATTTATTCTTTGGCATTCTTGGGATACATGCGATCGCCCCCGTTGGACGATCGGTGCGCGGAAGTGGCGCAACGGATACATTGGTATGGGTATTCACTTCGGGAACACTCAATTTGCGCATTAGTTTGTTTGCCCCCGGGCCGCGCGGCTGAACACCGGGACCCCCGCAAGCGGTTAGGTGGATAAAGTAGTTATCCGTGAAAATTATACCCAACTGCACCCTGCTGCTGCTTCTGGCCATATCGCTGCTGGCTACGTCCTGTACGAAAGACGGTGACCTCAACGTGTTTTCCGTAGAACAGGAACTGGAACTCGGCCGGCAGACCGACGCCGAAATCCGCAGCATGCCCGGTGAGTATCCGATCCTGGAACGGTCGGCCTACCCCCAGGCTTACGCCTACCTGCAAGGTATGGTCGACGAAATCGTACGGGAGGGCCAGGTGAGTTACGCGGACGAATTTCCGTATACGGTGACGCTCATCGATTCCGACGTGGAGAATGCCTTTGCTACCCCGGGGGGCTTCATCTACGTGTATACGGGGCTCGTAGCCACACTGGAAACCGGAGACGAGCTGGCCGGCGTACTGGGCCACGAGATCGCCCACGCCGCCCGGCGGCACGCCACTAACCAGCTGACCAAACAGTACGGTTTCTCCACCCTGGTCAGCCTGGTTACCGGCAGCAGCGACCCGGGCTTGCTGGGGCGGGTCGCCGGCTCCCTGCTTAGCCTGCAGTTTACCCGCAGCGACGAGAAAGAGGCCGACGACTATTCCGTGGACTACCTCTGCCAGACGAATTACGCCGCCAACGGGGCCGCCGGCTTTTTCGAGCAGATCCAGGACCAACCCTCTCCCCCCGCCTTCCTGAGCTCTCACCCCAGCCCCGCCAACCGCGTCGAGGACATCAATGCCCGCGCCGACGACAAAAACTGCAGCACCCTAACCAGCGACCGCGTGGACTTTCAGGCCTTCCAGGCCCGGGTAACGAACTAACGTCCCGCACCGCCGCCCTACCCTACCTTTGCGGCCATGTCTTCGACCCCCATCGTTATCGTAGGTGCCGGCCCCGCCGGTGCCGCTACCGCCTTGCGCCTGTCGTACCTCGGTATCCCCAGCGTCCTGCTGGACAAGTCAGGTTTTCCCCGCGATAAAGTGTGCGGTGACGCCATCTCGGGCAAGGTCCCTACCCTGCTCAACCGCCTCGATCCGGCCATTATGGACCGCTTCCGGCAGCGATTCTCGCCGGCCGACGTATGGGGCATCCGCTTTTACCCCCCGAGCCGGAAGCTGATCGAGCTGCCTTTTAAGATCGGGTACGAACGTGTTCCCGACGCGGCTCCCGGCTACGTCAGCAAACGAATCGACTTCGATCACTTCCTCATTCAGGAAGTGCAGCGACGCGATGATATCGACCTCCACCTCCACGCCGACATCGTGGCCACGGAGCGCACCGGGGAAGGGTACGTCGTACGGGCCAGGGACGGCCGCGAATGGCAGTGCCGCCTGCTCATCGACGGCAGCGGCGCCCACAGCCGCTTCAGCCGACACGAGGCCGGCCTGGAAACCGACCGCCGACACCACGCCGCCGCGGTACGCGCGTACTACCGCGGGGTGACGGGCTTCCACCCCGACAACTTCATCGAGCTGCACTTTCTGGACGCCTACAACCCCGGCTACTTCTGGATCTTTCCCCTGCCGAACGGCGAGGCGAACGTAGGCCTGGGTATGCGCTCCGACATCGTCAAGGCGCGGGGCCTGAACCTGCGCCGCGAACTGGACGCGATCGTCGCCTCCGAACAGTTTCGCGATCGCTTCCGCGACGCCGAGCAGATCGACCCTACGGTCGGCTATGGCCTGCCGCTGGGTTCCCGCGACCGCACCCTCTCGGGCGACCACTACCTGCTCACCGGCGACGCCGGCCACCTCATCGACCCGCTCACCGGCGAGGGCATCGGCAACGCGGTGTACTCCGGCTTCATCGCCGCCGAGCTGGCGCAGCGGTGCCTGCAGGAAAATCGCTTCGATGCGGAATTTCTTTCCGCCTACGACATCCGGATCGACCGCGTACTACGTACTGAACTACGACTGAGTTACCGGTTGCAGCAGATCATGCAGCGAAAGTGGATAACAAATTTGCTTACCGGCATCATTGCAGCCAACCCTAAGCTCGTCGAACTACTCTGTAGAATGTACACCGACTTCGAGCTGCGCAAGCAGTTGGTCAAACCGACCTTCTGGTGGAAGCTGTTCCGCACTAAACGCGGCAAACTCCCCGCCGTAGCCGAAAAGTGACGAAAGTGTTAAAGGGAAAAAAATTCCCAACCCCGATGTAACATTTCGCTCCGTCCGGTGGTTAAGTGAGCAGTTGATTAAGTTTCATATATACTAGTGAGTGTAAAGTGAGCCTCCGACCCTATTTTAGGGATTGGGGGTTCTTTTTTTATGCCATGTCGTCAACGACCGCGGCCCCCCACAGCCTTCCTTTTCCTGCTTTTAGTCCACTAACCGCCAGCTGGCCCCGATCCGCAAGGCCGCGTCGGGGTAGGGATGTTCGGCCGTCAGGTACAGCAGACGATCGCTGATCAGTGTCTGGGCCTGTATGTATTTGACGAAGAACCGGAATTTGGTCACCCGCAGGCTGAAGAACGGATCGGCCTGGGCGTAGAACGTGGTGCGTTGCCGTTCCTGCAACTGGAATTGCTGAAGCAGGGGGTTGTAGTACCGCGGCTGAAAGCCGCTCACCAGCCGCACGTCAACGCCCAGGTTCACGTTCAGTACGCCGAACCACTTGCCCGCGTAGTAGAAACTGTGCTCACCGTAGAACTGCGGCAGGCGAAAGATCTCATCGGCCTGCTGTAGCAGCACCCGGTTGTCCAGGCGGTACGCCCCGAAGCTAAAGTTACGCTCGGCGGTAAGCTGCAGGATGCTATGCGGTCCGTCGCTCTGCTGCGGCAGGCCTTCCGTATCGAAGTATACGTAATTCGACAGCAGGCTATAGGCCAGTCCTGCCCGCACCCGGACGAAGGGCAGCGTGTAGGCGCCCTCCAGCCGCAGCTCGAGGGTTTTCCCGAAGTCCCGGTCGTAAAGCGGGCTTCCGTTCAAGAGGTACGTACGCTGCACCAGGTCGGGAGCGTACAGCTGGTTGACGGCCCCTACTTCCAGCTTGCCAGCCCGGCCGAGGTCGAGTTCCCCGGCGGCCGCGATCCGGTAATCGCCGATCTGCCCGATCAGGTTGAACTGTCCGTCCACCTGCAGCTGCAGGCGGTCGCTGGGGCGTACGCCCAGACTGGCGTTGGCCAGCAGGAAACTCAGGGTACTGTCGCCGCGGTCCCCTCCCAGGCGGTGCAGCTGGTGAGTGAGGCCAAGTTCGAGCAGATCGCGCTGTACGGTTTCCTGGCTGGCGGAGCGGGTTCTCCGGAAGGTGGAGAAGCCGACCTCGTTGCTGATCAGCTGGTGGGTGATGAGGTTGCGCAGGCCGCGAACGTCCCGGTCGAGCAGGGGGTAGTTGTTGTAGAAGCTGCTGTCGGCGGGCGCGCGCAGGTTGCTCAGCCGGTAGGATTGCCGGTCGACCTTCAGCTGGTGCTTCAGCGTGAAGGCCCGCCGTTCCCGGCCGGTCAGGGTGTCCGTGGACGCCCCGAACTGCAGGTACTGGGTCACCGCTATCTCCCGGTAGGCATGGCGGCCGAAGGTGGTAGCGAGGTAGGGGGTGAGCAGGCCCAGGTTATTGATCTCGTCCGTACCGTTCGTCTCGCCGAAGCTGGCAATACCACCATTCTGTTCTTGCTCGAAGGTATTGGCGGCGTAGCTGAAGTATCCGCTGTAACGGCTCCCGGGCGGGCGCACGGCCAGGCCCACGGCTACCGAACTGTTGCGCACGCGGCTGCCGGGGAAGTTATCCTGGTTGCCGGTCTGGAAGATCCGCTGGTAGTTCAGCAGCAGGTTGACCCCGTCGGCGAAGTTGCGGCTGAAGCGGGCGGTCAGCATGCCGTCGTTCTGCTCGCTGCCGCGCAGGTACTGGAGGTAGGTAAACGGCCGCTGCAGACGGTAGAAGTCGAGGTTGTCGCTATCCACCTTGTACAGGTCGTACTGCCGCAGCCCCACCTCCAGCCCACGCCGGTATACGGGCGCGTACCGCAGTGGGTAGGCCGGCGTACCGTTTGTGCCGAGCGTACCGTAGTCGTAGGGTACCACGCGGTCGGGCTCGTAGCGCTGGAAGCCGTTGAGCAGGCTGTCGTCGAAGCGCCGTTCCACGTTGGGGTTTTCCACCCGGTACAGGAATATACCGAAGGTATCGGGGGCGATGACGCGCTGGTCCTGCGGCCGGCCGCGACGGGCGCTCGCGGCGTCGTAGTCGGGGTCGTCGGGGCTCAGCTCCCCGGTGTCGGTCGGATCGAGGACCTGGGCCGGGAGGCAGGTGCAGAGCAACAGCCCGAATAGCAGCAGTGTATGGCTCAGGTTCCTGTTCATCGTCCTTATCAACGCGGCACCGGCACGAATCGCGCCCGCCCCCTAGTGCTCAAGTGCCTTGGGGTTCATTCCCATGTTGCTGAAGCCGCCGTCGTGGTACAGGTTCTGCATCGTTACGTAGCGGGTGTAGTCGCTGAAGAGGGTGGCGCAGTACTCACCGCAGCTGCGGGCGGTTGCGTTGCCGAGGGGCGACATCTTGTCGGCGTAGCCGAAAAATTCGTCGAAGCCTTTCACGCCCTTGCCGGCGGTCGTCATCGTGGGCGACTGGCTGATGGTGTTTACGCGTACGTGGTTCTTTTCCCCGAAGTGGTAACCGAAACTGCGGGCGAAGCTTTCCAGCAGCGCCTTCGACTCGGCCATTTCACTGTAGTCGGGGAAGGTGCGCTGCGCGGCGATGTAGGTCAGTCCCAGGATGCTGCCCCAGTCGGCCATGTGGTCTCCATTGTAGAGTACCTGGCACATCTTGTGAAAGCTGATGGCGCTGATGTCAAAGGTCTTCAGCATCCAGTCATGCTTGAGGTCCGTGTAGCTTTTTCCCTTGCGTACGTTGAGCGACATACCGATGGCGTGGAGTACGAAGTCGAGCTTGCCCCCCAGGATCTCTTCCGACTTGGTGAAGAGATTTTGCAGGTCCTCCAGGCTGGTAGCGTCCGCCGGGATGATCTCGGCTCCCAGGCGCTCCCCCAACTCATTGAGGCTGCCGAAGCGCAGGGCCACGGGCGCGTTGGTCAGGGTGAATTTCGCGCCCATTTCGGCGCAAACCTCGGCGACCTGCCAGGCGATGCTTTGATTGTCCAGGGCTCCGAAGATGACGCCGCGCTTGCCGGCGAGTAATTGGCTGCTCATGTAGGGGATATTTTTGTGAGCGCCAAAGGTAAGCGTTAAGCCTTTGTACTCCCGTCCAGCCGTTCGCGCACCTTGCGGACCACCAGGGGCAGGTTGTCGGATTCGACGATCCGGCTGTGTACGACCACGGGCGTGGTGAACCGCGGCGTCCCCCGTTTGCTGAGGATCTGTACGCGCATGTCGTAGAGGTTGGCCGTCCGCACGATGTCGAAGCGGTACCGTTGCCCCTCGTTGTCGTAGGTGAGCACGAAGTAGAACTCCAGGGGCAGCGGCCGGCCGATCAGGAGGAGCTGGGGGGCGTCGAGCATCACGTTCTCGCCCTGTTGTACGGGCCGGAAGCGGCCGGTAAAGGACGGGTACTCGCGGAATTGCGACCGTACGCCCACGGTGGCCAGCGCCAGGCGGGCCTCGTTCAGGTACTGCCGGTTGATGACTAGGGGGTCGGCGGGGGCGGGATCGGGCGCTTCTGGATGGACACGCCATTCGCCGCTGGCGATATCGCGGTACTCCATCGGCCCGAGCCGCAGCTTATAGTCGAAAGCGGGGAAGGTGGGCGAGTAGTAGCCCGGGTAATAGTAGGTGAAGTCGCGCTCCAGCCCCAGTTCTACCTCCAGCAGCATGGTGTAAAGTCCAAGGCTGGCGCTGGCGTAGGCCGGGTCGTAAATACCGGCCTTGGTGTACATCACGCGGCGGCCGACGTCGAAGTAACTAAAGGCCACCAGGCGCTCCCCCTCGTACACCCGCAGCAGGTGGGTACCCAGCACCTGTTGCCCGTCTTCGTTGTATACGTTATACTCCAGGTCTTCCCGCGTCTTGTCCGGATGCTCGCGCATGTAAAGCCGGTTGACGTGCAGGAGCTCCTCGTCCGGAGTGCCGGCACGCTCGTGGGTGACGCGGAACCGCCGGCCGTTCCGGCGCAGGAGCTTGCGGTGGCGCCGCTTGAAGGTGAAGTCGGTCAGCGGCAACCGGATCTGCAGGCAGCCGTGGAGCTCGTCGTCGTCGGTACGCAGGTAGTCGGACGTATAGATGGACTGGCCCGTGGGCCGCCACCCCCGTTCCAGAAAGGCGTCGAGGTTCTCCGGCTCAAGGAACTGCTGAGGATGGATAATGTGGGTGGCCAAAGGGCGGGGGTATTACGGCAAAGGTACCGGGGTGGCAAGGTAACCGCCGCTGCCGGGTACATTGTTTTAACGGGCGGGAGGTATTATGAGTTCCGCCTCGCGGAAGTCGTGACGCCCCGCCCCGCACGTCCAGCAGCTGTAGTCTTCGGGTACTTCCGCAAAGGGGGTGCCGGCCGGCACCCCCGCCGCCGCGTCCCCGTAAGTCGGATCATAGACGCTCAGGCAGCGGCCGCACTGCATGGCGGAGCGGGTCGACGCGGCGGCGGCGGGCCGGTGGGTACTGCGGACGACCTCCTCCAGCTGCCCGTCCAGCTGCTCGAAGTACCGCTGGCTGAGCTCCAGCATCAGTTCCGCGAGTTCCGAGCGGTCGACGCGGCGGGCGTATTCGGCGTACTGCCGCGTATTGGGGTCAAAGTTGCGCGCGCACTTCAGCGTGTAGAGGGGCGGCACCGGGAAGCCGTCGACCAGGCCCTCCCGCGACGGCTCCCGTTCGATGAAGATGCTGGTGAAGGGCACGTGGTCGCCGTCGCTGATGCCGAAGGTCAGCCCGTAGGTGCTGATGTCGCGGCGGTCGAACTCCCGCACCAGGTACCGCTTCAGCTCGAGGGCGTCGCCGTCGGCGACCGGCAGGTGCCAGTTGAGCTCCAGGCTGCTGTGGCGGGCGTTGATGCCGAACCGGCCGAGCAGCTTTTCCCAGCGCAGGCGACCGCCGTCCGGGATGCCGCTTACGATGAAGCTCTTCCAGGGCGTGATGCTCAGCTTGCCGATCCGGTGCTCCAGGCAGAGGTCGCAGGCGGCGGCCATGAAGTCGAGGGAGTACCAGTTGTCGCGCCAGTAGAGCCCGAGCCAGTAGTGCTCGGCGTCCAGCCGGTTCATGCCCTCGTAGTAGGGGAAGGGCCGGAAGGGGATCGTCAGGTCGTCCCGCACGTCGCGCAGGTTGAGGTTTTCGTTTTCGTGGACCAGGGCGATCACTTCCTCCAGGTCTTCGGCGCTCCCGGCCCCGCACAGGCTGCCGGCTACGCGGCCCAGGTCCCAACTGTGGATGAGGGCGGGGAAGGTGCGCATCTCCGGCCAGCCGGGCAACTTGATGTAGAGGTACCAGTAGTCCTCCTCCGCCGAGGCCACAAAATTGAGGTGGCCGGTGAAGAGCGGCACCAGGCGCTGGCGCGGGTCCGCCAGGTTGATCTCCAGGGTTGCCGGAAAGCTGAATTGCTCCAGCAGGTACAGGTAGGTGGAGCTGGTGAGCCAGGGCGTGGAGGGAAAGATTCCTGCCGCTACGTAGCTGCACACGATGTTGGCGCAGTGGGGGCCGGCCAGGGACTCGACCCGCAGCCGCGGGAAGCGCGCCAGTATGCCGGCCTGCTCTTCGCGGACCGGAAAGAGGATATCCTGCCGCGACCCGAAATGCAGGCCGTCTAGGCCCAGGGCACGCGCCAGGTCGATGATGGTGAGCAGTTCGCTGGGCGACAGGACGCCGCCGCGTACGGCCACGCGGTGGAGCTTGGTTCTCATACGGCGCTGAGTTGGTGTTCGAGGATGCTTTTCACTTCGGGGCGGCAGCTTCCGCAGCCCAGGCCGGCGCCCGACTGCGCCACCAGGGCGTCGTAGTCGCGGCAACCGCCGGCGATGGCCCCGACCAGGTTGCCCTCGCCGACGTTGTTGCAGCTGCACACCAGGCGGCCCTGCAGCGGCGGCCGGGAGCTGCCCGACCGCAGCAGTTCCTCGCGCCGGTCGCCCAGTTCGAGGCGGTCCTCGATGAGCGCGCGGTACTCCGCAAATTCGTTCTTGTCGCCGATGAGTACGGCCCCGACCAGGCGGTCCTGGTACACGACGCACTTCTTGTAGTACCGCCGGCTCAGGTCGCGGAAGACCACCTCCTCGTAGCCGTCCACACCGGGCGGCGGACTGGTTTCGCCCAGGCTGCAGAGGTCGAGGTCGCGAAACTTGAGGATATTCATCGGTACGGACCCGGCGTACACCGCCGTTACGTCGCCGGCCAGGGAAGCGGCCAGTACGTCGGCCTGCTGCTCGGCCGCGGCGGTGATGCCGAAGCGGCGCCCCCGCCACTCCGCCACTTCCCCTATGGCGTAGACCCGCTCGTCGCTGGTCTGCAGCCGATCGTCTACCTGTATGCCGCCGCCGCAGCGCAGCCCCGCGGTCCGGCCTACCTCCAGGTTCGGGCGCGTGCCGATGGCGTACACCACCGCGTCGCATACCAGGCCGATTCCGCTCTTGAACGTTACCCGCAGCGCACCTGCGGCCCCGCCCTCCCCCGCGGCGATGGGGAAGATGGTGTCCACCTCGTTGCGGAAGTAGATCTGGATGCCCCGCGCGCCGACGTCGTCGGCCAGGAGCTGGCTGGCCGTAGCGTCCAGTTGCCGCTCCATCAGGCGGTTGCTGCGCTGCACCAGCGTCACCCGCACGTCGATCTCCTGCAGGGCGGCGGCCAGCTCCAGGCCCAGCAGCCCGCCGCCGACGATGAGGGCGTGGGCCGGGCGTTGCCGGCGGGCGGCGGCCAGGTGGCCGTTGAGTCGGTCCGCGTCTTCCCGCTGCCGCATCGTGAAGACGCCCGGCAGGTGCAGGGGGACGTCGCGGGGCACGAAGGGGCGGCTGCCGGTGGCGATCACCAGGCGGTCGTAGGCGTAGCTTTCGCCGCTGGCGGTGTAGAGCACGCGGTGCTCGCGGTCGATCCGTTCGATCGTGGTGTCGAGGTGCAGGTCGAATTCCGGTCGCTCGTCCCGGCGGAGCTTCTGCAGCTGCTCCCAGCTCAGGTGCTCGGTGACGTACTCCGGCAGGAGCACCCGGTTGTAGAAGGCGTGGGACTCCCGCGAGAACACCGTAATGCGGTCGCGGCGGTTGTGCGCCCGGTAGCTGGCGATGAAGCGGTGGGCCGCCGCGCCGGCCCCGATCACCACGATGTGCTCCGCTTCCTTCTCATAGGGCCGTACGCTCACGTGGCAGAACTTGTAGTTGGGCTGCTTGCTGTAGGGGTCCAGGCTGTCGTCGGTCAGGTTGTTGGCCCGGGTCAGGGCGCTGCCGAGGGTCTTTCCCCAGTGCATCGGCAGGAAGACGACGCCCCGCCGCAGGTCACGCGAGTAGCGGACGCGAGCGCGTACCTCCCCGTTGGCGGAGCGGATCACCGCCAGCTGGTCTTCCGCCAGCCGCTCGGCCGCAGCGTCCAGTGGGTGGATCTCGAGGTAGGGCAGCTCGATGTGCCGCCGCAGCCGCGCCACCTTGCCCGTGCGGGTCATCGTGTGCCACTGGTCGCGGATGCGGCCGGTGGTAAGCACGTACGGCCGGTCGGGCGGCGGGGGCGGGGGCACCTCCTGGTGGGAGATGGTACTGAGGAAGCGGGCCCGGCCGGTCGGGGTATAGAAGCGGTGGTCGGTGAACAGCCGCGGCGTTCCGGGGTGGACGGGTGTCGGCACGGGCCACTGAAAGCTGCCCTCCCGCCGCAGCCGCTCGTGGCTCAGGCCGCTGACGTCGATGCGGGTACCGGCGGTCATGCGCGCGTACTCGTCGTACACTTCCCCCACGTCGCGGTAGTCGAAGCCGGCAAAGCCCATGCGCCGCGCGAAGTCTATGAGGATATCCGCGTCCGGCCGCGCTTCCCCCGGCGGGGGCACGAGGGGCTGCAGCAGGCTGATGCGGCGGTCGGAGTTGGTCATCGTCCCGGTCTTTTCCAGCCAGCCGGCGGCGGGCAGCAGCAGGTCGGCGTAGGCGGCGGTGTCGCTGCGGTTGCTGATGTCCTGTACCACCACGAAGCGGGCCTTGCGCAGGGCCCCGTCGGCCCGCAGGGCGTTGGGGAGGCTCACCGAGGGGTTGGTACAGATGATCCAGATGGCCTTCAGTTTGCCGCTTTCCAGGGCGTCGAACATCTGGGTGGCGGTCAGGCCGGGCGCGGCGGGCAGCTGTTCCACGCCCCAGAAGCGGGCGATTTCCTCCCGGTCCTCCCGGTTGGCCAGCACGCGGTGGGCGGCGAGCAGACTGGCCATGCCCCCCACCTCGCGGCCGCCCATGGCGTTGGGCTGGCCGGTGAGCGAGAAGGGGCCGGCACCCGGCTTGCCGATCTGCCCGGTCAGCAGGTGGAGGTTGATCAGGCTGCCGTTCTTTTCCACCCCCACCCGGCTCTGGTTGAGGCCCATGGCCCACATCGACAGGAAGGCCCGGGCGTCGCCGATGTAGTCGGCGGCGCGCTTGATGTCGTCCAGGCTTACGCCGCAGGTCTTGGCGGCGGAGCGCAGGTGCAGCGCCTTGAGGATGCGGACGTAATTTTCCCCGGCTTCCGTGTGGCTGCGGATGAACTCGAGGTCCATGCGGTTGGTGTCGTACAGCCGGCGGGCGATGGCGTGGTAAAGCAGCACGTCGGTACCGGGCACGATCTGCAGGTGCAGGTCGGCCAGGGCGCAGGTGTCGGTCCGGCGGGGGTCCACCACGATGATCCGGGTGCCCGGGGCGGCCGCTTTCCGGGCTTCTACCCGCCGCCACAAGATGGGATGGCACCAGGCCGGGTTGGCCCCGGCCACCAGCAGGCAGTCGGTGTGGTCGATGTCCTCGTAGCTCACGGGCACGGCGTCCTCCCCCAGCATCTTGGTGTAGGCGACGACCGTGGAGCTCATGCACAGCCGCGAGTTGGTATCGATGTTGTTGGTGCCCAGGTATCCCTTCACCAGCTTGTTGGCCAGGTAGTACTCCTCCGTGAGGCACTGCCCGGAAATGTAGAAGCCCACGCTGTCCGGCCCGTGCTCCGCGATGACGGAGCGAAATACGGCCGCGGCGCGGTCGAGGGCCTCGTCCCAGCTGGCGCGCCGCAGTTCGTGGTGGCGGTTGAGCCGCAGCTGGGGGTAGAGGAGGCGGTCCGAGCGATCCTGGACTACGTAGTTGAGGGTGCGCCCCTTCGAGCAGAGCTGCCCCCGGTTGGCGGGGTGGTCGGGGTCGCCCTCCACCGTGAGGTGGCCCCGCCCGTCGCGGCGGGCAATGATTCCGCAGCCTACGCCACAGTACGAACAGGTGGTCTTCACTTCGGATACGGCCATAGAGCAGGTAGAGTACGTAGGTGATTGGGGGTAGATACCGCCCGTAAAGGTACACAAAGGGGGCAAACGAATAAATTATACTTAGAAATTTACGTATTTATTTACGTAGTTAAACTAAGTGTACGTAGATTTGTCCCAGCGGGCGCTTCCCGCTTACTCACTGCTCACTACCGTACATCGCTATGAAACAGCTTATCTACCTGCTTTTCCTCGTCGGCGCCGCGGCACCACTCGGTGCCCAGTTCCGGCTTTCGGCCGAGGTGCGGCCGCGGACCGAGTTCCGTAACGGCTTCAAGACCCCCCGCTCGCCGGGCGACGCCCCGGCCTTCTTCACCGAGCAACGCAGCCGCCTCTACGTAGACTACGCAGAGGAGAAGTACACCTTCCGCCTGGCGCTCCAGGACGTCCGGCTGTGGGGGGAGGAACCCCAGATCTTTAAGGACGACGCCGGCAACACCTTCCTGAGCGAGGCCTGGGGGCAGTACCACGTCAGCCCGCGCTTCTCCGTCAAGGCGGGCCGCCAGATCATCAGCTACGACAACGAGCGCATCCTCGGTGGCCTCGAGTGGGCCCAGCAGGGCCGCCGGCACGACGCCCTCCTGCTGCAGTTCACCGACGAGAAGAAGGTCAACCAGCTCCACCTCGGCTTCGCCTTCAACGCCGACGACGACCGCCCGGAACCCGGCTACCTACAGGCGCCGGGGGCTAATTTCTACACCGTCGCGGGCAACTACAAGAGCCTGCAGTACGCCTGGTTCAACCATACCTTCGCCGAAGAACAGGGGACGCTGTCGCTGCTGACCCTCAACGCCACCCAGCAGAACCCCGACTCCACGGTCTCCAACAAGCAGACCCTGGGCGCCTATCTGGACTACCAGCTCGGCAAGTTCCGCCTGGGCGCCGACCTCTATACCCAGACCGGCCGACTGGGCGGCCGCAGCGTCGCCGCCTGGCTCGGCGGCCTCAACGTCACCTACCCCACCAAGGCCACGCCCCTCACCCTGGGGGTCGAGTACGTGTCCGGACAGGACGACGCCAACGACACCGACCGGGCGACCTACTTCCTACCCGACTACGGCACGAACCACGCCTTCAACGGCCTGATGGACTACTTCTACGTCGGCCCCGCCAACGGCACCGTCGGCGTGACGGACCTCTACCTTAAGACCAAGTGGGCCGTCGGGGGAGCCTCCCTGCTGGCCCACGTTCACCACTTCCTCACCGGCTCCGAGCAGCTGGACGCAGCCGGCAACGCCCTCTCCCCCTCCCTGGGCAGCGAGCTCGACCTGGTGTACGTGCGCGCCCTGGCCCCCGCCGTCACTCTGCACGTCGGCTACTCCCACCTCCTCGGCACCGAGACGCTCACCGACCTGCGGCCCGGCAGCATGAAGTCGAATAACTGGGCCTGGACCATGATCACCTTCAAGCCTACCCTCTTCGAAACGGAGGCTAAAAAGAAAAAATAATCCCCGGCACCACCGGACATCACCCCTTCCCGCCATGCGATACTCCTACCTGCCCCTCCTCCTGCTGGCCTGCATCCTCACCGCCTGCGGTCAGCACGCCGCCGCACCCGCCACCGACGGCGCCGCCGCCGCCAACCTGGCGCTCATTGAAAAGCCCCAGCTGACCTTCGGCTTCATCAAGCTCACCGACATGGCCCCGCTGGCCATCGCCAAGGAACTCGGCTACTTCCGCGAGGAGGGGCTCTACGTTACCCTGGAAGCCCAGTCGAACTGGAAAAATATCCTGGACCGGGTGATCGACGGGCAACTCGACGGCGCCCACATGCTGGCCGGGCAGCCCATCGCCGCCGGTGCCGGCTTCGGCCGCCAGGCCAAGCTGATCACCCCCTTCAGCATGGACCTCAACGGCAACGGCATCACCGTGTCCAACGACGTCTGGGACAAGATGAAGCCCCACCTCCCCCTCGACGCCGACGGGCGGCCCGCCCACCCGATCTCGGCCACGGCGCTCGCGCCCGTGGTGGAGGAGTACCGCAACGCCGGAAAGGCCTTTAAAATGGGGATGGTCTTCCCCGTGTCCACCCACAACTACGAGCTCCGCTACTGGCTGGCTGCGGCGGGCATCCACCCCGGTTTCTATACCGCCGACAACATCCAGGGACAGGTGGACGCCGAGGTGCTGCTCTCCGTCACCCCGCCCCCGCAAATGCCCGCCACCCTCGAGGCCGGCACCATCTACGGCTACTGCGTAGGCGAGCCCTGGAACCAGCAGGCCGTCTTCAAGGGCATCGGGGTGCCCGTGGTGACCAACTACGACATCTGGCAGAACAACCCCGAAAAGGTATTTGCCCTGCGGGCCGACTTCGCTACCCAGTACCCCAACACCACGACGGCCATCACCAAGGCCCTCATCCGGGCGGGACAGTGGCTCGACGACCCGGCCAACCGCGCCCGGGCCGTCGGCATCCTCTCGCGGCCCGATTACGTGGGGGCCGACTCCGTGGTCCTGGCCAACTCCATGACCGGCACTTTCGAATTCGAGAAGGGAGACAAGCGGGATATGCCGGACTTCAACGTCTTCTACCGCCACGACGCCACCTACCCCTTCTACTCCGACGGTATCTGGTTCCTGACCCAGATGCGCCGCTGGGGCCAGATTCCCGAAGCCAAGCCGGCCGACTGGTACCACGCCACCATCAAGGAAATCTACCGCCCCGACCTCTGGCGCACCGCCGCTTCCGCACTGGTGGCCGAGGGGCACATCCCCGCTGCCGACGTGCCGGAGACCGACGGCTACAAGCCCGCCACCTCCGCCTTCATCGATGGCCTCCCCTACGACGGTAAGGACCCCATCGGCTACCTCAACAGCTTCTCCATCGGCAACAAGGACGCAGAACCCAGCCGCTAGCCCCCCACCTACCCGCAAACGCTAAAATCTCCTGCCCCATGGGACAATCCCAAGCCACCACCTCCCTGGCCCCCGCCCCGAAGGCGGCCCTGCCCGCCCTGACCCGCTTCCTGCCCGACCGGGCGGCCCTGGCCCGCCGGGCCCCGGGCGCAGCCCGCACCCTCCTCATCTCCCTGGCCTCGATGGCCGTATTCCTGCTGCTGTGGCAGCTCAGCGCCAGCTACCTCTACGGCGTCGAGGCGGACGCCCGCATCGCGCGGGTCACCCAGGAACAGGGCGAGGCCGCGGGCGCGGAGATGGCGGCCTGCATCGCCTCCGGCAACATCAGTTGCCGGCCCAATACCCTGCCCTTCCCCGGCGAGGTCGTGCAGGCCGCGCAACTGCTGCTGGCCGACCACCGCGCCATCCGGGCGAAGAAGCTTGCCTTCCGCGCCGAGACCGCCCCGGTGAACGCGGCCCGCGCCGAGCAGGGCCTCGACCCGATCGTGTACACGGGCCGGCCGTCCTTCCTCGACCAGGTGGGCACCAGCCTGAAGACGGTCGCCGTAGGCTTCCTCATCTCGCTGCTCATCGCGGTGCCCCTCGGCGTACTGATCGGGCTGAACGATACCCTGCGCATCGCCTTCAACTGGATGATCCAGGTCTTCAAGCCGGTGTCGCCGGTGGTCTGGCTGCTACTCGTCTTCATGATCGTAAAGACCCTCACGCTCGGCTCGGATTCGGATACCTCCTTCCTCATCTCCTCCATCAGCGTAGGCCTCTGCGCCATGTGGGCCACCCTGGTGAATACCAGCCTGGGCGTCTCCTCGGTGAACAAGGACTACCTGAACGTGGCCCGCGTGCTCCAGCTCGGCATCGGCAAGAAGATCTTCAAGGTCATCCTGCCCTCCGCTATCCCGCTGATCTTCACCGGCATGCGTATCACCGTGAGCGTCGCCTGGATGGTCCTCATCGCCATCGAGCTCCTGGCCCAGAGCCCCGGCCTCGGCTCCTTCGTCTGGGAGGAATTCCAGAACGGAGGCACCGACAGCAACGCCAAGATCATCGTCGCCATGTTCGTCATCGGACTCGTGGGCTTCCTCCTGGACCGCATGATGTTCTGGGTACAGCAGCGGGTTTCCTTCGAAACGGTACGGGCCTGATCCCTCGTCCCTGTACCCTCGTCCCTGTACCCTCATCCCTATCCCCTTCCCCATGATAGAATTCCGCAACGTAAGCCACTGGTACGGCGAAGGCCCCGACCGCACCGAAGTGCTTTCCAACATCAACCTGACCATCGCCGAGGGCGAATTCCTGGCCATCGTGGGCTTCACCGGATCCGGAAAGACCACCCTGGTCAACCTCATGACCGGCCTGCTGCAGCCCAGCGCGGGGCAGGTCCTGTACCGGGGCGAGCCGATTACCGGCCCGGCACCCGAGCGGGGCATCATCTTCCAGAATTACAGCCTGCTGCCGTGGCTATCGGTCTACCAGAACGTGGCCCTCGCGGTCGACGAGGTGTACGACGACTGGCCGAAGGGCCGCCGCGACGCCCACATCCGGAAGTTCGTGGAAATGGTGGGACTGAGCCACGCGATCGACAAGCACCCCGGCGAACTGAGCGGGGGGATGCGGCAGCGCGTATCGATCGCCCGCGTGCTGGCCACCGACCCCGACCTGCTGCTGATGGACGAGCCGCTCGGTGCCCTCGACGCCCTCACCCGCGGCAACCTCCAGGATGAGATCCTGCGCATTTGGAGCGCCAACCGCCGCACCGCCGTGCTGATCACCAACGACGTCGACGAGGGCATCTACATGGCCGACCGGATCATTCCCCTCGACCCCGGACCGGCCGCCGGCCTGGGCCCGGAGTTCCGCATCGACCTCGAACGGCCACGCGACAAGACGGATATGAACCACGATCCCCACTTCAAGCGCGTGCGCACCGACATCCTCAATTACCTCGTCGGTCTCGGGGAGGCCTCCCGCCCGCCCCGCGACGGATCACTCCGCCTGCCCGATCTACAACCCATCCTGCCCGGCACCCGCAGCTTCGTCTCCCGCTGGCGCCGCGCCTAACCCCCTACCCCATGAGTGTCCTACCTGCCCCCTCCGCGCTTTCCCTGCGCGACGTCGTCCTCGACTTCCGCGACCTGACCAAGGTGTACCCCACCCCGACCGGCGAGTACGTAGTGCTGGAAAACCTGCAGCTACAGATCAAAAAGGAGGAATTCGTTTCCATCATCGGCCACTCCGGCTGCGGAAAGACGACCCTGCTCACGATGATCGCCGGCCTCAACGACATCAGCCGCGGCCAAATCCTGCTGAACGAGTTCCCGATCACGGGACCGGGGCCCGACCGGGGCGTGATCTTCCAGTCGCCCAGCCTCCTGCCCTGGATGACCGCCCTGGAAAACGTCCTGCTCGGTGTCGAACAGGTGTTCCCGCAGGCCAGCCGCGCCCAGCAGCGCGACATCTGCCGCTACTACCTCGACAAGGTGGGCCTCGGCAACGCGCTCGACCGGCGCGCCACCGAGCTCAGCCAGGGTATGCAGCAGCGGGTGGGAATTGCCCGGGCCTTCGCCCTGAAACCCAAGATCCTGCTCCTGGACGAACCCTTCGGTATGCTTGACTCCCTGACGCGCGCCGAACTGCAGGACGTCCTGCTGGAAGTCTGGGATAAGGAAAAGATTACCGCCATCCAGATCACCCACGACGTCGACGAAGCCATTTTCCTGGCCGACCGGGTGATCATGATGACCTCGGGGCCGCGTGCCCAGATCGGCGACATACTGGACATCGACTTTGCGCGGCCGCGGGTGCGGAAGGACATCCTCAACCACCCCGACTACTACGGCTACCGCGAGCACCTCATCGGCTTCCTGGAACACTAGCCGAGCCCGAGCTGGCGGACGCGGCGGGCGAGTTCGCTGCTGTTGCTGACGTTCAGTTTCTTCATCATGTTGAAGCGGTGTGTTTCTACGGTCCGCCGGCTGAGCTCGAGCTGATCGGCGATCTCCTGGTTGGTGGCCCCCTGCAGGATGATCGGGAGGATCTGCTTCTCCCGCCGCGTGAGTACGATCTTTTCGGTGGGTTCGGCCGGTTTCGGCGACAGGTCCGACCGCACCAGCTGGCGGATCAGGATATTGGACAGATCGCCACTGAAGTAGCGGTCGCCACCAACGATGGTGTGTACCGCGCGCAGAAATTCCTCCCGGCTGGCGTCCTTGAGCAGGTATCCGTACGCGCCGGCGTCGATGGACTGCAGGACGTACTCCTCGCTATCGTGCATCGAGAGCATCAGGCAGGGGACGGTATGGCCCTCCTGTGCCAGCCGCCGCACGGCTTCGATGCCGTTCAGCCGGGGCATCCGGATATCGACGATCGCCAGATCGGGCCGTGCGGTACGGACCAGCTCCAGCAGGGCCTCCCCGTTATCGGCTTCCCCGACCACGTGCAGGTCGGGCTCATCTTCGAGCAGGCGCCGGATGCCGTCCCGGACGAGCGCGTGATCGTCGGCGAGTATAATATTGATTGGCATGATCAGGTAAACGATTGGGCGGGGCCAAAGTACAGGTTTACGGCCGATCGGCGTCCGCCGTTGGCGAAGCCTGGCAGGCGGCCAGGGGTACGTTGATCGTGATGCGGGTTCCGTGCTCGGGAGCGGAACGGACGAACAGGCGGCCCTGGAGTTGGGCGATCCGGTCCTCGATCGAGATGAGCCCCAGACCGGAGCCGTCGGTCCGCGACCGCACCGCCTCGGGATCGAAGCCCCGGCCGTCGTCGTCTACGGTGATGCTGAGCAGGGTTTCCCCCGCGGACAGGGTCACCAGGATGTAGTTCGCCCCGGCGTACTTGATGGCGTTGTTTACGGCCTCCTGGGTGATGCGGTACAGGTTGAGCTCCGCGGCGGGATCGAGCTGGACGTCAAAGGATTCGTTCTCAAACACCACCCGCTCGCCGGTCAGCCGGCTGAGTTCGCGGGCCATGCGGTCGAGGGTGATGGCCAGTCCGTAATCGCTGAGCTCGGGTGGCCGCAGGTTGAAGGTGGCCATGCGTACGCCGCGGATGATGTCACCGGCAAGCCCCTTGAGGTGGTGCAGGTCGTTGCGGCTACGCTCGGATCCGTCGAGTTTGAGGCTCTCCAGGCTGAACTTCAGGGCGGTGAGCGTCTGCCCTACCCCGTCGTGGAGGTCGCGGGCTACCCGCAGCCGCTCTTTCTCCTGGGCTTCGGTGGTCTGCTGGGCCCGCTGCCGCGCCCGCTCCTTCTCGGCGGCGATCTGCTGTTCGGTGACCGCGCTGAGCTCGTCGCGGGCCTGCCGGTTCTCGGTGATGTCGGTGGCTAGCACGAAGAGGTCCACGTCGGTCCCCGATCGCCGGGCGGGCAGGATACTCAGCTCCAGGAAGCGTGGTGCCCCCGCCGCATCGGCCAGTTCCCATTCTCCGCGCCAGGGACTCGAGGTGACGTTGCGGATGATCTCTTCCATGCGGATCCGGCGGCCTTCCCGGCGGTTGAGGACATCGGCGAAGGTGCGTTTCTCTGCGACCGCTTCCTCACCCACCAATTCCCGGAACTTCTTACTCAGGTGAATGATGGTGCCGTCGGCACGCAGGGAGGCGAACAGCGCCGCCTCGTCGATGGCGGCATTGAGCGCGTACAGCTGCCGCAGGGTGGCCTCCTTCTCGGCCGCGGCCCGCTCCGAGGCTTCCCGCGCCTGAATCTGGGCCCCGCGTTCCGTCTCTATCCGCGCGAACTGCAGGCGTACGAAATTGCCGATGGGCCGAAAGATGAACAGCAGTTCGAGGAGCAGGATCCCGACCGTGAGCACGGTCAGCCACCGGTTGACGCGGCGCAGCCGGTTCACCTTCCGGGTGGCGTCGTCGGAGAGCGTACCCACGATGGCGTCCATTTGCCGCAGAAACCGGTTGCTCAGCGCGTCCACCCGCGCCCGATCGCTGCCCCGCCGCGCGGCGGTTCCCAGGTCGGCCACCAGGGTATCCAGATCGGCAAGCTGACCCGCACCCGGCGCGCCGGCGACGGCCCGCTTGAGCCAGGCGTGCCGGGTCTCCCACTCGGTCAGCTCCCCCTCCACCCCCTCCTGTCCGAGGGCCACCATCTTCGCGATGCGCTGGCTCAGCATGCGCTGCCGGCCCGCTACGTTGATGATTTCGGCGTCTTTCTCCTGATCGATCAGGTACCCGTCGACCAGCAGCAATTCCCCGATGAGCGCCAGGGCGATCAGCGACAACGCCAGCAGGTAAGCACGGCGCAGGCGGGAGAAGATGCGGTGCTCGTCCATGCCCTATTCCCCTTCCGTCGCCTCCAGCAAAAGGTCGCGGACGCCCGCCGGCAGCTCCGCCGCCAGGGCGGCCTGCCGGCCCGGCTCCGACATCTTGCGCAGGGTTTTGCGCAGGATATCGACCACCTTTTCGGTCGGGTGGCCCGCCGCGAACGCCGCGGCGTAGTGCTTCAGGAACACCAGGCAGATGACGTCCTCCAGGGTCTGGGTACCGTCGTCACGCTTCAGGCGTTTCTTCTGCAGGAGGAAAGCCACCCGTTCCTGCACCCCTTCTCCGTAGCCCACCTCGGCCAGGATCTCCCGGGCGCGGGCGGCGTGGAAGAGCTTGAGGTCGGAGCGCCAGCGCAGGTAGCCCTCGCGGTCCATCGGATAATCCTCCCGGGGGCTCCGCCACCGTTCCAGGTGCTGGGCGCGAGCCGCGAGCCGCAGGGGCTCGGGGGCGTCCGGGGCGTAGCGGTCCAGTTCCTCGGTCATCCGGCGGGCGTACAGCAGCTCGTAGGGCATTTCCTGCGCCCCGCTGCCGGCGTGGCGCGGATCGGCCGCGTTGGCGGCGTCAAAGGCCGCGAAGGCCTTGGCAAGGAGGGGGGATATGTCCGGACCGGTCATGGAGGAAAGGTACGCGCTAGTCGTCGATTCCCACAAACACTTCTCCGTCGCGGATCGTCACGGGGTACACGGCCAGGGGCGGGCAGTCGCCGTTCAGGTTCGCGCCCGTTTCGAGGCTGAAGGTCCGTTTGTGGAGGGGGCAGGCCACCTTGGGTACGCCGTCCTGCTCCCCCGTCAGGCCGCGGCCCAGCACGTTCTCCAGCTTGTGGGGGCAGAGGTTCTGGCAGGCGTACCAGCGGTCGGTCCGGTGAAAGTAGAATACGGCGATCTGCCGGTCCCCGACCTTGATGGTAGCGCCGGCGCCGACCGGGAACTGCGTGGTGCGGCCGGCACGGACCCAGGTGGTCACCTGCTCGGGGAGGATGGTGTGGTAAGCAGTCATGGTTGCGGGGGTTGAGCCGCCCACCCGGGGGCGGGCGGGAAGGATTACCAGGGTTTGGGCATCTGCTGCTCGCGCAGGGGCACGAATTCCAGTTCTTCGGTTTCTTCGGTATTTACAAAGGGCCGGAAGCGGGCGCGCAGCTCGGGGGTCTCCACCGCCTCCCGCCACTCGCAACGGTAGCCTTCGACGAGCCCCTGCATCTCCCGCTCCAGCTCGTCGGCCAGGCCAAGCGCGTCGTCGACGACCACGCTGCGCAGGTAGGCGATGCCCCCCTCCAAGCCCTCGAGCCACTTGGCCGTCCGCACCAGGGGGCCGGCGGTGCGGAGGTAGAACATGAGGAAGCGGTCGAGGTACCGTACCGCCGTCTGCCGGTCTACGGGCCCCGCCAGCAGCTCGGCGTGGCGGGGGCGGGCCCCGCCGTTGCCGCAGACGTAGAGGTTGTAGCCCTCCTCCACGGCGATGAGGCCGAAATCCTTGCCGCGGGCCTCCGCGCACTCGCGGATGCAACCGCTCACGCCGCCCTTGAGCTTGTGGGGGGACCGCAGCCCCTTGTAGCGCTCCTCGATCTCGATGGCGAAGGAGACCGAATCGTCCATGCCGTAGCGGCACCAGGTACTGCCGACGCAGCTCTTCACGGTCCGCAGCGATTTACCGTAAGCGTGCCCGCTCTCGAAGCCGGCGGCAATGAGCTCCTCCCAGATCGGGGGCAACTGATCGAGGCGGGCGCCGAACAGGTCGATGCGCTGGCCGCCGGTGATCTTGGTGTAGAGGCGGTATTTCTTGGCCACGGCCCCGATGGCGATGAGCTTTTCGGGGGTGATCTCGCCGCCGGGGACCCGCGGCACCACCGAGTACGTCCCGTTGCGCTGGATGTTGGCGAGGAAGCGATCGTTGGTATCCTGGATCACGGCCTGGGGGTTGGCCGTTTCCGCGGTGACGGTCGCAAAGATGCCGGCCAGGACGGGCTTGCATACCTCGCAGCCGCCCCCCCGGCCCAGTTCGTCCAGGGCCGCGTCGTAGGACCCGATCCCCTTGAGGACCACCAGATCACGGAGTTCTTGCCGGGTATAGTCGAAGTGCTCGCAGATGGTGTTGCGCACCACCTTCCCCCGGGCCTTCATGTAGTTGTCTACGAGGTCGGACAGGATTGGCTTGCAGCCCCCGCAGCCCGTTCCGGCACCGGTGCAGGCCACCAGCCCCTTGACCGAATCCGCTTCCCCCGCGTCGAGGGCCCCGCACAGCCGCCCCTTGGTAATATTTTCGCAGGAGCAGATCACCGCGGCGTCGGGCAGGTCCAGGACCCCCGCACCTGCGTCCCCGCCCCCTCCCCGGGCACCGAGGATCAGGTCTTCCGGCTGGGGCGGCAGCGCCATGCCGTTACGGTAGATCTGGTGGAGCATGTTATAATCGGCCGCGTCGCCGACGAGAATGCCGCCCAGCAACCGCTTACCGTCGGGGGAAATGTTGATGCGCTTGTACACCCCGGCGGCCTCGTCGTGGAAGGTGATGGAGCGGGCCGTACCGGTCTCCGGAAAGCAGTCGCCGAAGCTGGCCACGTCCGTACCGATCAGCTTCAGCTTGGTAGACAGGTCGATCGCATCGGGCATGCAGCCGCAGTCGGCGTCGGCCATGATCGTACCCAGGGCGACGCGGGCCATCTCGTAGCCGGGGGCGACCAGGCCGTAGATCATTTCCCGGTACAGCGCGGCCTCCCCGATGACGAATACGTCTGCTGCGCTGGTGCGCATATGGGCGTCGGCCAGGATGCCGCCACGGGGGCCTACTTCGATCCCCGCGGCCCGGGCGAGCTCGTCGCGCGGCCGGATGCCCGCCGAAATGATCAGCATATCTGCGTCGAGGCGGCTACCGTCGGCGAATTCCAGGTGCGATATGCAGCCGTTGCCGCCGATGGCGGTGGTCGAGCGCGACAGGTGTACGCTCAGCCCCAGCTTCTCCAGGCTGCCGCGCAGGGTGGCGCCCCCCTCGTCGTCGAGCTGCCGCGGCATGAGGCGGGGGGCAAACTCGATCACGTCGGTGGCCAGGCCCATATCGAGGGTTGCCTTGGCCGCTTCCAGGCCCAGGAGCCCGCCGCCCATGACCGCGCAGCGCGCGCCCGTGCGGTGCCGGATCCGCTCGGCGTAGTCAAGGATGGCATCGAGGTCCTCGATGGTACGGTATACGAATACCCCCTCCCGGTCGCAACCGGGAACCGGGGGCACGAAGGGGGCCGAGCCGGTGGCGAGCACCAGGTAGTCATAGGGGTAGGATTCGCCCCGGGCGGTCTGCAAGCGGCGCTGCCCGGTATCGATGGCGGTGACCCGCTCGCCGGTCCGCAGCTCCATGCCGTGCTCGGCGTACCAGGCGCGGGGGGCGAGCGTCAGCTTGTCGGCGTCGCGGTCCGTGAAGTAGGCGCTCAGGTGGACGCGGTCGTAGGCCGGACGGCCCTCCTCGCCGAAGACACTGAGCCGAAATTCCCCGCGGCGGGGGTGACGGGAAAAGAGGTCGCAGAATTTATGCCCGACCATTCCGTTTCCGATGACGACGATGTGCTGCATGGGGAGACCTACTGGTTTGTTACGTAATATTTACGTAGACAAATCTACGTATAAATTACGTAATGCACCAAGCCCCGGCCCCAATTATCCGTATATTCTTGCTTTATCGCTTCAACTCACTACGTACCCGGTCCCGCTCCTCGGGCGTATTCGCGTTGGTGATCGGCCGTTCGTCGTCGAGTTGTACGATCTCGGTGTCGCTGTTGATAAGCACTTTCCGGGGACAGGCGTATCCGAGGGAAAGGAAGTCCAGCAGGCGTCGGTAGGCGCGCGGCTCGTAGATCGCCACGAGGGGCTCCGGCCACTCCTTGCCGGGGCCGCGGACGGCCGTGGCGGTACGGTCCGGGCGTCGGGCATCGATGAGTTTCCGCAGCGTATCCCCTGTCAGGAGCGGCAGATCACAGGCCAACACCAGCCAGGCGGTATCGGGCCGCGCAAGAAAGGCGGAGCAGATCGCCCCGGCCGGACCCAGGCCGAGGAAGCGGTCGGGGATGAGCGGATAGCTCAGCTCCCCCCGGTTCTTTTCCTGGCGGACGGACACGCTGACCGGCAGGTGCAGTCGGGTACACAACTCAGCAAGTCGCTCCACTTCCGTTTTCCCGTCGCGGTACACCAGCCGCCCCTTGTCCTCCCCCATCCGCTGGCTCTCGCCGCCCGCCAGGATCAGCGCGTTCAGGCGGGGCACGTTGGCACGGAGTTCCTGCTCGATCCCGTCGCGCAGCAGGTGCAGCATGCTCAGGGTGGTCATCAGGGGGGGTACGGACTGCCTGCGGATGACCGTCCTCAGCCAGTCGGGCAGGGCGGGCTCCCCGCTGACGTGAACCACGGCGAAGATGTCCGTCAGCTCATCGGCGCGTCGCTGCAGCGTGCCGGCCTTCGCGTCGTCGACGAAAACGATCTGCCGCCGCGCGGGATAGTGGTTGCCGTTCACGAGGACCAGGTCGTAGGCGCTGCCCTGGAGCCGGTCATCGGCCGGGCTCCAGTTTTCGTGGTCGGTCCAGGCGAGTTTGCGATCACGGCGCAGCGTTACCGGCACCTCCGGTTCGGCGTGCTCGCCGGTGATGCCCAGGCTACGGTAGCTGGACGAAAAGTCGCGAAGCCATTCGTTCATCAGTTGCTCGATGCGGGCACAGGTGGTTCCTACGAGGGCAAATTCGGTACGGCCGTACTGACCGAGGTCAGGCCGCTTGAGGGGGGGATGTTTTTCGTGCATGGCGGGGGGTTAGAGCAGGCGTAGGGGAAGATACGGAAATCGTTCACCGGCGGGAAAGGATACCCGGCCGGCGGGCAACTCCAGGAATCCGTCGGTTCGGAGCAGGCTTACCAGATCGCCGCTGCCGTTGTTGGGTACGGGCCGGGCCTCCGGCAGCTCCCCGTCGATGCCGGCGACGCTGACTGCCTGAAAGAGGGTCAGGGCGGGCGCAAACGTGACGGGCTCGGCCAGCGGCAAGCGCACGGCAGGCCACTCGATCCCGAGTTGACCGCGCAGCCAGGGGCCGACGTAGGCGATCGCCCCGACCAGGCTGGATACGGGATTTCCCGGCAGGGCAAACACCATGGTACGCTGGGTCCGTCCCACCCACAGCGGCTTGCCGGGACGTTGCGCCACGCGGTGGAACAGGCACTCCACGCCGGCCCCCGCCAGCCAGTCGGGTACGTGATCCAACTTGCCCTTTGACACCCCGCCACTGAGCAGCAGTACGTCGTGCTCCTCGATCAGTGCTTCCAGGGCGGAGCGGCCCGTTTCGGGGTGGTCCGGCAGGTGGGCCAGGGTGGGTGCAATGCCCGCCGCCCGGAACAGGCCGGCCAGCTGGTGTACGTTGGAGCTGCGGATCTGGTGGTCCAGCGGCTGGCTGCCTACCGCTACCACCTCGTCGCCGGTCGAGGCAATGGCCACGCGCGGCAGGCTGGCGACGGCCGGCGCGGCAATGCCGTAGGTGGCCAGTACCGCGAGCTCGGCGGGGCCGATACGGCGCCCGGGCTCCATCACTTTCGCGTTGGCGCGGCCGTCGCTGCCGCGCCGGTGGATGCTGCGCCCGTCGGTGACGCCCTCCGGCAGGCGGAAGGCGTCGCCGTCCCGCGACAGGTCCTCGTAGCGCACTACCGTGGTCGTGCCGGGGGGGAGGGGCGCTCCGGTCATCACCTCCACGCAGTGGCGCGCGTCGCACACGGGACGGGCGGCGGTGCCCGCAGGTGCCAGGTGACTCAGGGGAAAGCGGCGCTCGCCGGCAGCGTAGACGGCGTGGTCGATGGCCACCCCGTCCATGGCCACCCGGTCGAAGGGCGGTTGGTCGCGGTCGGCCCGCACCTCCTGCTGCAGTACCCGGCCGGTGGCCCGGGCGAGGGGGACGTGCTCGGTACCCCACTCAAAGATTTGTTGCCTGACGAGCTGCAGGGCCTTGGTAGCTTCGATCATAGATGCAGTATACACCCCGAACAGGAAATCCGTTGCGGACAGCCGCCAACCCCGGCGACCAACTTTGATCCATCCTGCCTGTTTCCATTTATCCATCATCCCCACACTACCTATGGCCGCTACATCCCCGCCCGCCACGTCCGGCATCGGCACCACGCAAATCATTATCGTGGCAGCGATCCTGGGTATTCTCGGCGTGCTGGGCTACAAGGCGCTCCGGAACACCCCGGGCAGCTTCCTGGCCGGTCCGGCCGAGTACGAGTTGCAGTACCGGGATGCCGACTTCACCTTCGACATCGATAACGAGACGGCCCTGGCCATCCTGCAGAATCCCCGCAGGTACCGCCGGGAGTTCGACGAGCTGGTCCACGACATCAATACCGATATCCTGACCCACGTCAGCAATCGCCTCGGCCTCAACGACAGCCTCCAGCGGGCGGTCCTGCAGGAGTACGAGCTCCAGCATCCCCAACTCGCCGACCTCTATTTCAACGACTTCATGCGACTGCGCGATACCAGTGCCGCGCTCTACGAAACCTGGTACGACGAAGGCGGGCAAAAGGTCACCGAGATCTTCGAGGAAGTGGCCAGCAACTATACCTGCTTTATGGTCAACAAGGTCCTTGCCGCCGTGATCCGTACCCGCAACGGTAATATCCTGGCCCGGGGAGCCGACGTGCAGGACCCCTGCTCCATTGCCATGGGCGAGGCCCTGCGCCCGCTCGTCTCCCGCATGCGCGAACGCGCGGCCATCGACGACTTCAGCCGCAGCAAGGGGCTGTTCCAGGAAAAAGTGGAAAACGTGATCGGGGAACTCGCGACCATCGAGGTACGCGATAAGAAGGGCATCAGCAAGAACCTGCAGACCACCGTGTGGGGCGTGAACGTCTCGGAAACCGACGTGGAAATTACCGCCCTCTCCATTCTGAAGGTCGGTTTCCGGCTCAACGAATACTTCGACCTGCAGCTCAACGAACAAAGCAAGACCGTCAACATAACCCTGCCTGAGCCCGAGATCCTCAGCCACGAAGTGCTCCCCAAAGTCGAAAAGCTCGACATCGGCTGGCTCCGCGAAGTCCAGGGCAGCAACATCGACGAGGGCGTCAACGCGCTGCGGGAACGCTTCCGCGAGGACGCGCTGGAGAGCAACGTCATGGACCGCGCTAAGACCCAGGCCCAGCAGCTCATGGACACCATGTTCGGTCCCCTGGTCGCCAACATCGGCTCCGACTACAAACTGGTGGTCAGCTTCCGTGGCCCCCCCATGCGCACCACCCAGGGAGAACTGGGCTGAGCCCGGCCATCGTCCGCCTGCGCTTTGGCATCTGCCGCCGGCGCCGTAATTTCGCGGTCGACTTACGCTCCGTTAGCTCAGTTGGATAGAGCAGGAATCTTCTAAATTTCAGGTCAAAGGTTCGAATCCTTTACGGGGCACTTTGTAGTTCTGTAGTTCTGTAGTTCTGTAGTTCTGTAGTTCTGTAGTTCTGTAGTTCTGTAGTTCTGTAGTTCTGTAGTTCTGTAGTTCTGTAGTTCTGTAGTTCTGTAGTTCTGTAGAATGAATTCGGTAGCGTGCATGGGGTTTACTCCCCGCTAACCTATACCTCCAAGATTACTACAGAACTACCAGCGAGCGCAGCGAGCGAGACTACAGAACTACCAGCGAGCGCAGCGAGCGAGACTACAGAACTACCAGCGAGCGCAGCGAGCGAGACTACAGAACTACCAGCGAGCGCAGCGAGCGAGACTACAGAACTACCTCCCCCCTACCCCCACCGGGTTTCCAATTCATCAGCCGCGGCAAATAGGCTCGCGAAGCTGTCCACGGCGAAGTAGCGCATCTGTACCTTATCGATGACGAAATTTTGCTTCATCACCTGGTCCAGGTCGAAGGGCAATACCTCGACGTCCGGGTTCTCGAAGACGTGGCGGGTTTCCTGCCGGCTGCTGCAGATACCGGCGCCGTAGACTTTGGTTTCTCCTTCCTGCCGCATGACACCGAACTCGATGGTAAACCAGTAGAGGCGCTGTAGCTGCTTGATCTTCTCTTCGTCGGCGGCGTGCTTTACGCCAATCTCCCCTAGCTTTTGGGCGAAGTTGGCGTAGTCCGCATTCAGGTAGAGCGGGATATGACCGAAGATGTCGTGAAACATGTCGGGCTCTTCGAGGTAGTCCAGTTGGTCCTCCCGGCGCAGCCAGGTACTGGAGCAAAAGCGCCGGCGCGCGAGCAGGGCAAAGAATTCATCCACCGGCAAGAAACCCTTCACCACCTCGATCGACCAGCCGTGTGCCTCACGCAGCGCCCGGTTGAGGTCGCTGAACCGGGGCGGATGCTCGGCGGAGAGGATGGGGTACAGTTCGTTCAGGCAGTGCAGGTACTCGGCCGCGGCCACGGGCTTGAGGGCCTTGAGCTGCCGCTGGACGAGCAGGCGCCAGATGCGGTAGTCGGTAGAGGTGTAAGCGTCGTAGCGCTGAATCTGGGTATCGGAGGGGGCGGTTGTCATGATCGAATAATTTGCTAGGGCAACAGTTGTTTGTGCAACTGTAAATATACCGTATTTGTTGATGCCGCGCTAGTCCCCACGGCACCTGCGCGCCGCCGCCGCCTAAAACTGCGTGGGCACCGGCAATCCGGGGGCCGGCGGGGCAACCCGAATACCCCGTAAAACGTCTACTGGGCACACCAATGTTCCACATGCTGCCGCGCAAAAAAAGGCTCTACTTTCTACTCGCCGCCCTGCTGTTTGCGGGCTACGCGATCTTTCGGTTGGAGCCCTTCGTGCGAATACAGATGAACGACGAGCAGCTGAGCGCCCGACTCGTGCGCGCCAACCTGGAAGTGGCGGAGATCGGCTACCAGCAGGGCACCACCCGCCGCCTGCGCTACCTGCAGATCGGTCAGGATAGTACCCGCCCCCTGCTCGTCTTCATCCACGGGGCCCCCTCCTCCAGTGCCTGGTGGCTGAGCATGATGCGCGACAGCTCCCTCCGCCACGATGCCAACCTGCTGGCGATCGACCGCCCCGGCTACGGGGGCAGCGGACTGGGGCGCCCCATGACCTCCGTCCAGGAACAGGCCGAAAACGTCGCGGCCGTCATCCGCAGCCGACGATTCCCCGGTCAGCGGGTCATCCTCCACGGCAGCAGCTACGGGGGCACCGTGAGCGCCCGGCTGGCGATGGATTATCCGGACATGGTCGACGGCCTACTGCTGCAGTCGGCCAGCCTGGCGCCTACCCAGGAGTATACCTACTGGATCTCCCGCCCCACCACCCACTGGGCGCTCTCCTGGATGCTCCCCAGCGGACTGAATACCGCGAACCACGAAAAGCTGGCCCACGAGGCGGAGTTGCGCGACATGGCCGACGAATGGTACCACATCGACGCCCCGACCGTCATCCTGCACGGCACCGACGACTGGCTGATCTACCCCCGCAATGCCTACTACGCCTGCGACAAGCTGGTGAACGCGCCGCTGGTCGTGCACCATATGGTCCCCGGCAAGGAGCACGACCTCCTCTACACGGCCCCCGATTTACTGCGGCATTACCTCCACTTTCTCCTGGACACGATCTAGGAGGAATACTTGTCTCCCCACAGTTGCTTCATCCGCTCGGCAAGCTTGACCTCCGTCGGGTTGTTGCCCTGCGGGCGGAAGAAGGCGGTACCCGAAAGGTCGTCGGGCAGGTACTCCTGGGCGCTGAAGTTGCCGGGATTGTCGTGACTGTAATTGTAGTTCTTGCCGTAGTCGAGCTGCTTCATCAGTTTCGTGGGCGCGTTGCGCAGGTGCAGCGGAACCGGGAGGTTGCCGGTCTGTCGTACGGCTTGCTGAGCGGCACCGATGGCCTTGTAGCTGCTGTTCGATTTGGGGCTGGTCGCCAGGTACACCGTGGCCTGGCTCAGGATGATCCTCGCCTCCGGATACCCCACCAGCTGGGCGGCCTGGGCGGCGGTGGTCGCCATCAGCAAGGCGTTGGGGTTGGCGAGGCCCACGTCCTCGGAAGCGGAGATGACCAGCCGTCGCGCAATGAACTTCAGGTCCTCGCCGCCCTCAATCATGCGGGCCAGCCAGTAGACGGCGCCGTTGGGGTCGCTGCCGCGGATGCTCTTGATCAGGGCCGAGGCGATATCGTAGTGCTGCTCGCCGGTCTTGTCGTAGCGGGTCAGGTTTTCCTGTACCCGGCTGGTGATGTAGTCCGTATTCAGGACCACGGGTTCACCGTCGGCCGCCTCGTGGGTGACGAGTTCCAGCACGTTGTAGAGTCGCCGGCCGTCGCCTCCGCTAAAGCGGATGAGGGTGGCGTAGTCCTCCACGGTGACGTCCATCTTGCTCAGGTACTCGTCGGTGGCCAGGGCCTTGTCGACCATACCCTGCAGTTCCTCGCGGCCGAGCGGTTCCAGTATGTACACCTGGACGCGCGACAGCAGGGCGGGAATGACCTCGAAGCTGGGATTTTCGGTGGTCGCCCCGATCAACGTGACGACGCCGGCCTCGACGGCTCCGAGCAGGCTGTCCTGCTGCGACTTGCTGAAGCGGTGGATCTCGTCGATGAACAGAATGGGCGAGGCCGACTGAAAAAACTTACCCCGCTTGGCCTTCTCGATGGTTTCGCGGACGTCCTTCACGCCGCTGTTGATGGCCGAGAGCATATAAAAGGGCACCTCCAGCTGGCTGGCGATGATGCGTGCCAGGGTCGTCTTGCCCACGCCGGGCGGTCCCCACAGGATGAAACTGGGCAGCCGCCCTGTTTCCATGGCCCGGCGGAGTACCGCTCCGGGACCTACAAGATGTTGCTGACCCACGTATTCGTCGAGGGAGGTAGGGCGCATACGTTCGGCTAGGGGCTGCATAAGGAATCAGTAGAGGTGACGCAGTAGTACGCATTCGGGCCACCCCGGGTTGAGGGCCTCCGGCCCGACCACGAGGCGAGCACCCAACACTCCGGACTGAGGGCCTCCGGCCCGATAAACAGTGGTGGACGCAATACCCCATCGGGCCGGAGGCCCTCAACCCGCACCCCGACGAAGTCCAGGATGCCCCCGCCCCGCTACACCCGCAAGCACCCAATACCCCCGGGGCTGAGGGCCTCCGGACCGATAAACAGTGGTGGACGCAATAGCCCATCGGGCCGGAGGCCCTCAACCCGCACCCCGACGAAGTCCAGGATGCCCCCGCCCCCCTGCAACCGCAAGCACCCAATACCCCGGGGCTGAGGGCCTCCGGCCCGATAAACAGTGGTGGACGCAATAGCCCATCGGGCCGGAGGCCCTCAACCCGCACCCCGACGAAGTCCAGGCTGCCCCCGCCCCGCTACACCCGCAAGCACCCAATACCCCCGGGATGAGCGAGAAACAGTGGTGGACGCAATAGCCCATCGGGCCGGAGGCCCTCAACCCGCTACTTTTTGATCATATGCCGGTGCGGGATTCCGTCCTCGTCGTACACCTCCCCTACCCCGACGAAGCCCAGGCTTCCGTAGAAATCTTGCAGGTGCGCCTGCGCGCCGATCTTTACCGCCTGTCGGCCGTAAGTGGCGTACAGTACAGTCAGCGACTCCTTCATCAGGGGTCGGCCCAGCCCCCGCCCCCGGGCCTCCGGCGCCGTGATTACGCGGCCGATACTGGCGTGGTCCGGGTAAGAGACGCCACGGTCCAGGATACGGGTATAGGCCAGGAGGCGGCCGTTGTCGTCCGTCCCCAGGAGGTGCAGCGCGGCTTGGTCGAGACCGTCGGCGTCCAGGTACCAGCAGGTTTGCTCGACTACGAAGACCCGCTGCCGCAGGACCATGATCGCATAGAGCAGGTGGACGTTGAGCTCGTCGAAGGAGTAGTGCTTCCAGGTTACGGACATAGGCCGGATTTGTGGGCAAGGTCGGAAGGCCCGGCCGAAAGCGTCGGCTATCTTTGTACTTTTCCCCCGCACCCGCGCTCCGCCGCCCTAAGCACTTTTCCCTTGCGCTACTACCTCATTGCCGGTGAACCCTCCGGAGACCTCCACGGCTCGCGCCTGGTCAGCGCCCTGCGCGACCGCGACCCCGCCGCTGAGATCCGCGCATGGGGCGGCGACCTGATGGAGGAAGCCGGGGCTACCGTCGTTAAGCACTACCGGGACCTGGCCTTCATGGGTTTCGTGGAGGTGGTGGCCAACCTGCGGACCATCCTGGGCAACTTCAAGGAGTGCCAACGCGATATCGAAGCTTTCCGGCCCGACCGGCTGGTGCTGATCGACTACCCCGGCTTCAACCTGCGCATGGCCAAGTGGGCCCGCAAGCAGGGCTACGACATCACCTACTACATCAGTCCGCAGATCTGGGCGTGGCACACGAGCCGGGTGAAGCAGGTGCGGGCCAACGTCGACCGTATGCTGGTCATTCTCCCCTTTGAGGAACAGTTCTACGCCGAGCACGGCGTCACCGCCACCTTCGTGGGCCACCCCCTACTGGACGTGGTCAACGAAGCCGACGACCGCCCCCGCACCCACGTGGCCCTGCTGCCCGGCTCCCGCCGGCAGGAGATCAGCCGGAGCCTGCCCGTGATGCTAGAAGCCGCGGCCCGCCTGCCCGAGCACGACTATGTCATCGCCGCTGCTCCCAGCCAGGACCGCACCGTCTACGAGGAGATTATCCGCAGCGTTCCGGGCCCGCCGCGGCTGGAGCTCGTGACCGGACGCACCTACGAGGTGCTCGCCGGCGCGCACGCCGCCGCCGTGACGAGCGGTACGGCCACCCTCGAGACCGCCCTCTTCGGCGTGCCCCAGGTGGTCTGCTACCGCGGCAACGCGCTCAATTACTGGTTGGCGCGGCGCCTGGTCGCCGACCGGATCAAGTACATCTCCCTCGTCAATCTCGTGATGGACCGGCCGGTGGTCACGGAGCTGATCCAGTCCGATTTCAGCGCCAACCGGCTGGCGGCGGAGCTTCAAAAAACAATTGCCGGCCCCGAACGGGACCGGCAATTGCGGGAGCTGGCCGAACTGCGCCGTGCCCTCGGGGAGGGCGGGGCGGCTTACCGGGCGGCCGAGGCGATCGTTGCGGGTTAGGCCTTAGGCATTACCGAAGATCACCAGCAGGGCGTAGATGAGCCCCGGCAGGTAGAACAACAGGGTAAGCAGCAGGGCGATCCAGAAGCGGCTGGTCAGTTCGCCTTCGTAGAGCAGAACGCCGAGCGGTGGCAGCAGGATGGTGACGATAACCAGGAGCAGGGTATTGGTGCTGCTGTCTTGGTAGTCGTTCATAGCTTTCTTGACGGCCTTGCGCTGCTGCCGCTTGAGTTGGCGACGCTCCTTGCCGGACATCTCCTTGAGGGATTCGCGGTATTCCTTGACCGCGGCAAGGGCTTCGGCTTCGGCGGGGGTGGTAGCGGCGGGCTCACCGCTGGGGGTGACGGTCGTGGGCACTACAATAGCAGCGTCCAGGTTGCCGAAGGCCAGGCTGACGATGAATAGACAGAGAAGAAAGTAACGTTGGCGCATGGGAGAATTTTTGCGTGGTGACGTAAAACACTCTCCCAAACCGGCTTTTTCAGCCAAGGTTTGTTGGTTGCGCGGTGATTTTACGCCTCTAGAAGCTGTAGCAGCCGTCACCACCACCGCCCCAGCCACCCAGGCGGATGCCCAGCGTCAGGTTGATGAGGAAGTAAAAATCGTTGGACTGCCCGCCCCGGCTGTACTCGAGATTGTCGGGAGCTTCCCCCGGTTCTACGGCGGGGTTCGAGAAGTAGGCGGCCAGCGACCGGTCGCCCGGATTGGCGCTGTTGGTCAGAACGTCGTTGTAGTTGATGCGCCGGCCGGTGACGTCATCGAGGTAATCGGTGCCGGTCACGCGGCCACTGACCTCACCGCCCAGCACGAAGCGCTCGCCGAGCTTGGCGCGTACGCCGCCGCCGACGTGGAAGGTCGTAATCGCCAGCTCGTAGGGGGCTGGGTCGTATTCGCCGCCCGGAATACCCTGCCCCTCGGTACGCAGCGGTTGCAGGTCGTAAAATCTGCCGTCACGCTCCGACTGCGGGTTGAAGGAGGTACGCCCGATACCGGCCATTATGTAGGGGGCCACGAAGCGGTCCTCCGGGTCACCCAGGTAGAACAGGTCGAACTCCAGCCCTAGGCTGAACTCGCGGATCCGCGACTGAAAGTTGCGGTCGATCGCCACGGAAGCGCCGGTGGCGTCGCGGGTGCTTGTCTGCTGCTCGGCCGCTATCTGCCCGAAGATGCCGTTGAAGCGGAAGCCTACCCGGCTGATCGGCCGGTAGCGTAGGTAAAACCCGCCGTAGGTATTCCAGTCCTTCAGGAAGCCGATGCCCGGCTCGCTGAGGTCACCGTTGTAGGGCATATCCCCGCCTTGCACCCCCAGTTCGAAGTACTGCTGGGCCGACAGGCCGGGCGCCGCAAGCAGGCAGATTGCTACCAGCAGACTGGACAAAGACAATGTTCTCATCGAAGGGGGGTTAGGGTCAGTTGCGTAAGGGGTGATCGGGAGTACAGGTAGTAAACTGTTTTGCCGCGATAAAATTGTTGCCACTACACGGGATATCTCTGCGGGTTCCGTGCTGCCGCCCCCTGGAAACCGTGTGGGGCGGGGCGGCCGGCGGTACATTACTATCCGCCCGCGGGGGATAGATTACGGCTCCGATAGTACCCGGTATTTCACAGAATGTTCAAAATCCGGCCCGCACGTCACCTTTTGCGCGCTTATGCGTTTCCTTTGCGAAAGATGGCCACTACCCCCCCCACCGACGAAGCCGCCAAACCGCGCATCACCAAAGCCCGCCTCCGGCGGTCGCTGCGGATATTCGATTACGTGTGGCAGTACCGGTTTCTCTTCCTGCTCAGTTTCGTGATCCTCGGTGTCAGCAGCCTGGTATTCCTCACCATCCTTCAATTGCCCGGGGAGGCCCTGAACGTCTACCAGGGCAAAGGCAAGTTCGGACTGACGGTCAATGAGATCTTCCTGCTCGTCGCGGTACTCATCGTCGTCCAGGCCCCGCTGAGCTTCTTCCGGGTCCGTCTGCAGGCCATCGTGAGCGAGCGGGCGATGGGCAGCCTGCGCAAGGACCTGTTCACGAAGATCCTGCAGCTGAATATCCCCTTTTTCGAGCGCAGCCGGGTGGGTGAGATCTCCAGCCGGATCACCAACGACATCACCCAGATCCAGGGCATCTTCAGCCTCACGCTTACCGAATTCGCCCGCCAGATCATCATCCTCATCGGGGCCATTACCTACATCCTCGTCACCATGCCGCGGTTAGCGCTGGTGAGCCTGCTGATCTTCCCGGTCGTGGTAGTGGCCGCAATGTTCTTCGGCAAGTACCTGCGGCGCATGACCAAGGAGCGGCAGGAAAACCTCGCCCGCTCCAACGTGATCGTGGAGGAAACCCTGCAGAGTATCGCCACCGTAAAGGCCTACACCAACGAGGACTTCGAGCTCGACCGCTACGGCCGCAGTATTGACGATACGGTGGATATCTCCATCCGCACCGCCAACGTACGTGGTGCCTTCTCGGCCTTCATCGTTACGGTCATGTTCGGGGCGCTATTCTTCATCATCTACCGCGCCATCCTGCTGGTGGAGTCCGGGGACCTGCCCATCGGCGACGTCTTCTCCTTCGTCATCTTCACGGCCATGATAGGCACGTCGATCGCGAGCATCGGCAATTTCTATACCGAGATCGTTTCGGCGCTGGGGGCCTCCGACCGGGTGGTCGATATCCTGGAAAGCGAGGACGTGGAGGCCGTACCCCTCGATGCCGAACGGGCCGGGGCGGGCACGCAGGTGCAGCGGACGCAGGCGGTCACGGGCGAATCGGGCTCCCTTACCGGTGCCATCAGGTACCGCAACGTGGGCTTCTCCTACCCCACCCGGCCCGACGTTACCGTACTCTCGGACATCGATCTGCAGGTGGCACCCGGGGAAAAGGTGGCGCTGGTGGGTGCCAGCGGCAGCGGGAAATCCACGCTGGTCAAACTACTGCTCCGCTTCTACCCCGTGACGGCGGGTGAGATCACCGTCGACGGGGAGCCCATCGGGTCCTACGACCTGCAGACCTACCGCGACCAGCTGGCCCTGGTCCCCCAGGAGGTACTGCTCTTCGGCGGCACCATCCGGGAAAATATCGCCTACGGCAAGCTGGAGGCGACCGACGCCGAAATTCGCGAGGCGGCACGGAAGGCCAACGCGCTCGACTTCATCGACGGCTTTCCCGAAGGCCTCGACACCATCGTGGGCGATCGCGGCATCCAGCTCAGTGGTGGGCAGCGGCAGCGCGTGGCCATCGCCCGCGCCATCCTGAAGGACCCGGGCATCCTCCTGCTCGACGAAGCCACCAGCAGCCTCGACGCCGAGAGCGAGCGCGTGGTCCAGGAAGCACTGGACAACCTGATGGTCGGTCGCACCAGCATCATCATCGCTCACCGCCTGGCGACCATCCGCGACGTCGACCGCATCTACGTGATCGAGAACGGCACCATCGTCGAGGCCGGGACCCACGACGAGCTTAGCGCCCGCCCCCGGGGAGCCTACTCCGCCCTGGCGCGACTGCAATTCGATCTGGCATGATAAGAGAGGATATCGACCTGCGTCGCTTCAACACCTTCGGCCTGCCCGCCGTGGCGGAACGCTACCTCCCCCTGACCGATACCGAACAGCTCGGCGACCCGGAATTCCGGACGGCGCCTACCCTGGTCCTGGGCGGCGGCAGCAACCTGCTGCTGCTGGAGCATATTCCGGGGCTGACCGTGCACGTCCTGCTCTCGGGAATAGAATGGTCCGACGACCGCGGCCGCTTCCGGGTACGGGCGGGCACCGACTGGAACCAGTTCGTGCGCTACACCCTGGAGGCCGGTTTTCCGGGCATGGAGAACCTGATCCTCATCCCGGGCACCGTCGGCGCGGCCCCCGTGCAGAACATCGGTGCCTACGGGGCCGAAGTGGCTGAATTTATTACTGCGGTTCACGCCTGGGAGTACGGGCGCGGTATGGTGGAATTGTCGCCGGAGGACTGCGCCTTCGGCTACCGCGACAGCCGCTTCAAGCGCGAGACCGGTCGCTTCCTGATCACCGCCGTGGATTTCGACCTCAGCGAGCGACGCCCTCTCAAGCTGGAGTACGGGGCCATCGGTGCCGAGCTGGCCGCCGCAGGCATCGACACCCCCACCGCCCGCGACGTGGCCGGTGCGGTCACCCGTATCCGCCGCAGCAAGCTACCCGACTGGTTCTTCTACGGGAACAGCGGCAGCTTCTTCAAAAACCCCGTAGTGCCCCGCGACCACCACGCCCGCCTGCAGGAGAAGCACCCCGATATTCCCGCCTACCCCATCGACGACGACCACGTAAAGCTGGCCGCCGGCTGGCTGATCGACCGCGCCGGACTGCGCGGGCAGGGCAACGACCGTGTCGGTTCCTACGCCGGCCAGGCGCTGGTGCTGGTCAACCGCGGCGGGGCCTCGG
Organism: Lewinella sp. IMCC34183; assembly: GCF_003390915.1. Taxonomy (GTDB): domain Bacteria; phylum Bacteroidota; class Bacteroidia; order Chitinophagales; family Saprospiraceae; genus Neolewinella. The sequence goes on from NZ_QMEM01000005.1 coordinate 81,873, forward strand.
GCCGCGACGTCCTCGCCTTCAGCGGTCTGGTGCAGGAGCGGGTAGCGGAACAGTTCGGCGTGGAGCTGGAGCCGGAAGTGCAGCTTACCGGGTCTCCGGCGTAAGCGCGGTAAGCGTCGGGCACAGGGCGACCTCCGGATGCCCGCGTTCGGCCGCACCTTTCGCGCCAGCGGCAGGTCCTGCGGGCGCGCCATCGCTTCCCCGGCCAGCCGTTCGACGACCGAAAAGTTTTCGGTGAAGACCGAGTCGATCGCTCTGCCGAGCAGGGTATCCGCCCGGCCCTCCGGCTCGGTGACGGGCGTCCGCAGTGCGTAGTCGTCCGAGGTGGAAAAGTGGTCGGAAAAGGTGGTATACTGGGCCGCCGCCGATCCGGGCAGCAGTAGCAATGAAAAGAGAAGACGGAATATGGGTGGGTGGTGCTGAAGCAGCTAGAACGTCCGGGGGCGTGCCTGTCCTGCCCCTTAACACCGCCGCCGGCGAGTGCCCCGACTGGGCGGAGCGGCAACCAGTTACTCCCCTTTCCCTATGACTGAAGCCAGCCGACACGCCCTGATCACCCACCTGCGGGAACTGATCCCGCTCGCCGACGCGGACGGCACGCGGGCGGCGGCCTACTTCACCGAGGAGCGCGTTCCCCGCCGGGCGGTGCTGCTCCACGCCGGCCGGCCGGTACGCTACTGTTACTTCGTGGTGTCGGGTTTGCTGAAGCTGGTGTACACCGATACGGCGGGCAACCAGCATACCGTCTCCTTCGCCGCAGAGCAGTGGTGGGAGAGTGACTTCGGGGCCTACTTCGGGCGGGGGCCCGCCGCGTTCAGCCTGCGCGCACTGGAAGAAACGACCGTGCTGCGGCTTTCGCTGGATGACTACTGGGCACTCTGCGCGGAGGTCCCCGCCCTGGAACGCTTCATGCTGCACAAGGCGCACGCGGGCTTCATCGGGGCGCAGCGGCGCATCCTGTCGCTACTGACCAGCAGCGCCGCGGAACGGTACACCCAGCTTCTTGACCGGCAACCCGACCTCCTGCAGCGGGTGTCGAAGACCCAACTGGCGGCCTACCTCGGGGTTTCGCGCGAAACGCTGAGCCGCCTGCCGCGGCGCGGGAAATAGTGACCTGAGTCACGGGTAGCAATTACCGTGGTGCGGGAACTTTGCCCCATGGACAACCCTTTGCACCCGCGCTCCGGCGCCCACCCCCCTACCCCCATGCGGAAACGCAGCATCAACCCCTGGAGCTGGCAGGACCAACGCAGCTACCACCAGGCCATCGAAGTGACGCAGCCCGCCGGCACCCTCTACGTATCGGGGCAAACCGCCATCGACGCCGCGGGGCGATCAAGTGACGCCGACATGCGCAGCCAGCTCATCCAGGCCCTGGCCAACCTGGAGCAGGTAATCGAAGCAGCGGGCTATACGCCCGCCAACATCGTGCGCCTGAATGTCTACACCCTGTCTGCGGAGGAATTTATGGACTGCTTTGACGTTTTCGAGGCCTGGGCCGGCCGCTGGCGCATCGCCCAGGCCTCCACCGTACTGGAAGTCAAGGGCCTCTTCGAGAAGCTGAACGTAGAACTGGAGGCCACGGTCGTGCGCTAAGTACGCAATAGTAGTATGCGCACGGAACCCACCGTGCCCCCGGTCCGGTTAGGGGGGAAACGATACCCTTGACTGATCTTCCCCCGCCTTCTCTGACGCTGACCCTCGCTGCCCCGCCCCACCCCCGGTGCCGGCTCTGCGTTACGGTACCCGCCAAGGACGAGGCCGACTACATTACGGACACCCTGCAGGCTCTCTACAAACAGGAGGACTTCAGCGGCCGCCCGGTAGATCCATCGTGCTACGAGGTCATCCTTTTGGCGAATAATTGTAGCGACGCCACCGCGGACGTAGCGCGCGACTTTGCTGCGCGGCACCCCTACTTCCAGCTCCACGTCTGCGAAGTTGCGCTGCCCCGGGAGATCGCCTCCGTCGGAATGGCGCGGAAGCTGATGATGGACGAGGCCGCCCGCCGCCTCCCGTCCAATGGCATCATCGCCATGACGGACGCCGATACCCGCGTCGACCGGCAGTGGGTAGCCGCCACCTTGCGGGCCTTCGACCTGGGTGCCCGCGCCGTGGGGGGGCGCATCATCGTACCGCGGGGGGACCGGACCGGCTACCGCAAGATCCATTTACAGGACGTCACCTACCGTACCCTGCAAATGCTCCTGGAATCCATGATCGACCCCGACCTGGAAGACCCCTGGCCGCGGCACTTTCAGCACTACGGGCCCAGCCTGGCCGTAGACGCGGCGGCCTACCTGGCCTGCGGGGGCATGCCCCCCGTCCGGTGTATCGAGGACGCCGCCTTCGCCTGGGCCCTGGAGCGGGTCGATGTCCGGTTCGTCCACGACCCGGCCGTGAGGGTGTACACCTCCGACCGCGACAGCGATCGCGTGGAGGGGGTGGCCTTCAGTCATACGCTGGAGGAATGGACCCGCATGGAGGAAGAAAACCGCAAGCCGGTGGTGTTCGGCCTCCAGCACTGCATCTGGCTGTTCAAGTGGAAGGTGGCGTTGCGCAGTGCCTTCCAGCGGCGCCGGGGTAGCGGACTGCCGGCCCTCGCCGAGCTGCGCAATTACCTGCAGCTCCCGCCGGGCGACCTGGAACGGCGTATTCGTACCGCCCCCACTTTCGGAAGCCTGTACCAGGAAATCCGCCAGCTGCTGGAGCGCACCCCCGGTTTCTCCGATACGCCCTTCGACGAGGCGATCCGCGACCTGCGGTGGTTTACGCGGTCGGTCTGGGGGAACCTTTCTTCTTCCACACGTCCATTCGGTACCGCGCTGCCCGCGACTGGTGCACCCGGTGAAAGCCTTCCAGCTTCCGGCTGAAGGCCTCGTGTACCTCGTCGCCGGTCAGGGGGTAGTCGGGCACGTATGGCGTGTAGTGGACCAGCACGAGGGTTCCTCCCGGCCGCGTCGCCTGCTGAATGCGGTCGATGGCCCGCTCCAGGTCGGCGTAGCTCCAGTAGTAACCGACCTCGGAGATAACGACCAGGTCGAACCGCTCGTCGGGAAACTCCCCCGGCAGTTCCATGCGTCGGAAGGTGACCCTGGAATCCGGCACCCTGGCCCGGGCCCGGGCCAGGGCCGCGTCGCTGATGTCGACCGCGAGCAGCCGGTCGCAGCGGGTGGCCAACCGCGCGGTGAGGACGCCGATGGAGCAACCGATCTCCAGGGCACTATTGTAGCGCTCCTCGGGCAAGGCGGCCAGGGTGGCGTCGTATTTGTTGCGTTCGTAGTCGCTGGTTTCGAACTGCCAGGGGTCGTCGGCCGCGGCGTACACCGCGTCGAAGTAGCCGCTATCCAGGCTGCGCTCCCGTTTGTCGGCCGGTTCGAGGTAGATCTCCCGCGGACGGAGAAACAGGCCGATCATCTCGTCGGGCAACTGGAAGCCGCTTGGATCGTCGTCGATCCGCCCGTTCCACTGGGAGGCGTGGAGGCGGATGGCTTCCTCCTTCCGGGTCAGGAGGTCCGCGACGTCCAGTGCCCAGGGAATCATTTCCCCTGCCCGGGGCAGGTCTACCTGGTTGCCCGTCTGCCACATCCATACCGGGTACTCTACCCAGCGTAGCCCGTCGGACGCCTGATCGGCCACGGCGCGGCAAATGTCCCAGGTGGCCAGGTGATCCTCATGCACGTCGCGGCGCCAGGGCACCACGAAAGTGTCCACCGCCCAGGATCGTACCAGTTCGGCGACCCGGGCTACGGCTTCGGCAAACTCCTCCTGCCCCGCCCCGGGCACTTCCCCGTCGGGGAGCCGAAGAAAGTGGATATGGTCGGCCGCTACCCCCAGGTGTCCGCAGGCGGCGCGGGCCTCCTCCTCGCGGAGGGCGACCCGGTCGGCGCGGGAAAACTTGGTGGAGTGCGGATGCGACATGCCTCCGTCGCTGACGAAGACGATCCGGAGGACCTGTCCGCGTCCGGTCAGCAACCGGATGAGCCCGCCGCAGCCCAGCGCTTCGTCGTCGGGGTGGGGCGCGAAGAGCACGGTGGATTGCCAGGCCGCCAGGTCGCCCGCGGGGTGCAGGGGGGCGGAAGCGTAGAGGTCCTGCTTGCGCTCGGCGAGCGTACGGGCGTCAGTCGTTGACGGATCCATCGAGAAAGGTTTTACCGACGGCCTCGAGGGAGGCGTCGGGGGCGGGTTGGCGAAGGTACATATTCAGGTCGGCCACCATGCCGGCTAGCGGGTGCGGGGGCAGCAGCCCGCGGGAACCCACGCACCGCTGCGCCAGTGCGAGGCATTCCTCGCAGTAGCCGGCGATCGCGGTACGGACCATATTCGCGTGGTGGACGGTCGCCGCGGGGTCACCGTCGCCGTCGGCTACCGCCCCCGCCCGGTCGAGCCAGAGGTTTCCGCTCTCGACCAAGATGGCCATTTGCCCCACGCGGGTACGCTGGTAGGGATCGGTTGTCCGCTGCTGTTCGCGCAGGTAATCGCGGGTGGCCCCCAGGAGAGCCGCCGCGCCGCCCAGTTGCACGGCAGCGAAACGGATGGCCCCGCCGCTGAAGTGGGGCTGCCGGTTGTAATCGTCGGGCTGCCCGAGCAGGTCGTCGGCCGGCAATTCGATGCCCGTAAAGTCGAGCTTGTGACTGGCGCTGTTGCGCATGCCTACGGGTGACCAGAACGAGGTATCGACCTCCGGGGCGTGCTCGTCGAGCGGCACCACCACCATCTGCCAGCCGCTGAGGTCACCGGTTTTCCGACGACCGGTAATGAGGGGGCGCGTCACCCAGGTGGAGCCGCTGCAAAAGCTTTTGCTGCCCTGCAGGCGGATGCGGCCGCCGGGGGCGTCGTGGACCTGGATCCCGTCGCTCATCTCGGTATTCCAGACGCTGAAGAGGTGCCCGTCGCGCGCCTCGGCGAACCAACGCTCGCGCTGCCGGGGGGTAGCATACAGTCCGATCAGGTGGAGCGCATTAACGTGCCCCTCGTAGATGCGGCCTACGGAGAGGTTGCCGTGGCCGATCTCCCGCAGCAGGTGGAGCAGGCCCGCGGTATTGTTGCGTTCGGGCGCCAGCACGCCACCGGGCAGGGTGACGGCCAGCAGGCCCTCCTGCCGCAGGGCGTCGAACTCCCGCTCGGGGAAGCCACCGTGTGCGAAGGTGGAAGGCCCCCAGGCTAGGAGGCGGTCGCGCAGTGCGGCAACGCGATGGGGGGCAAAGCGCGCGGGCGTCGGGGGGGCGGGGACGGTCATACTCTCTCAATGCCTGCCGTACCCCCCGGGGTTCGGAACACCACTATAATTAGGTGATCCGGTCCGGGACGTCCTTACCAGTACAACCGCACCCCCTGCACGAGCGCCAGCAGGGCCAGGAGCCCTCCGAGCAGGAAGTTGATGTTGCGGGTCAGGAACAGGGCCTTTCGCTGCATCCACTCGGCCAGGCGGGCGTACGCCCCGAAAATGACCAGGGCACCCGCGCCCGCGCCCACGGAGAAGCCGAGCCGGGCCACCGAGGTGGCGGTGAGCGTACCGTTGGCGAGCAGCCAGCCGCTGATGGTGAAGAAGTACGGTACGGTCATCAGGTTCATTACGGCCAGCGCCACCCCCCGCAGGAAGGGGCTGCCGTGGTAGGGCCGGTCCCCGGGGGCCGCCTCGGCGACGCGCGCGCGGAGGCCCTTTAGCAGGAAGAAGACCGCCAGCACCAGAAAGACGGGTACCGCCCACTGCCGCAGGTTGCCGAGAACGGAGGGGTGGGTGGTCAGGTAGTCGGCAAAGAATACGGCCAGCCCCGCCTGAAAGAGCAGGGCGGTGGCCATGCCGGCCGCGAAGCGATACCCCGCCCGGCGCCCCGCCCGGAGGCTGACGTTCACGCTCGTCATATTCAGCATGCCGGGGAAAAAGGTAGCGCCCGCGGCGGCCGCCAGCCCCAGAAGAACCGCATGGAGGGTTTGCACGCCGCAAAGGTAGGCTGCGCACGGATTTTACGTGCCTCTCCCCAACGGCAGTGGGCCATGCTAAGATTATTTAGCAATATTGCGGCCTCACGCAATCGATCCGCCAAACGACCAGCATGGATCCCATCAAGATTAAATTCGGCACCGACGGCTGGCGTGCCATCATCGCCCAGGGAGCCGACGCCGTTGAGACGAAGAAGATCCTGGACGTTGGCCGCAAGGAGATGGGGGGTTAAATTTTCAATGTGAAATTTAAAATTTTACATTTGACATCTCACATTTAAAACGTAAAATTGATTGCCTACTGATCTGCTCCGGCGGGCCTACGATCCGGCTGAGTTCCGGCAACTGGGGCATGCCCTCATCGACCGGCTGGCCGACTACCTCGAAGGGGTGGAAAGCCGGCCGGCCAATCCCTACGCTACCCCCGACAAAAGCCTGGAACACTTCCGGCAGCTGCTCGCCGACGGCCCCGCGCCGGAGCGCGTCTTCGCCGAGGTGATCGACCACAGCGTTCACCTTCACCACCCGGCGTACCTGGGCCACCAAGTGGTGCCCCCCGCTCCCCTGTCGGCCCTCAGCGACGTGGCCGCCAGCCTGCTCAACACCGGCATGGCCATCTTCGAGATGGGCCGCGCCGGTACGGCCATGGAGCGGGTCGTGGTGGAGCGCTTCGCCGAGCTCCTGGAACTGGCCCCCACGGCCGGCGGCTTCCTGACCAGCGGCGGCAGCCTGGCCAACCTGACGGCCCTCCTCGCCGCCCGGGCGGTACACGGCGAGCCCGTGCGCCCCTGCCTGCTCGTCAACGAGCACGCCCACTACTGCGTGGAGCGTGCCGTACGGATTATGGGCTGGGGCGATGCGGGTATCATACATGTCCCCACCGACGCCCACCTGCGGATGCGTACCGAGGTCATCGACGGCATCCTCGCTGACGCCCGCGCGGCCGGCCGCACCCCCGTAGCCATCGTCGGCAGCGCCTGCACCACGGCCACGGGCACCTATGACCCTATTTCCGCTCTCGCCGACGTCGCGGAGCGGCACGGGCTGTGGCTCCACATCGACGGGGCCCACGGCGGCGCCATCCGCCTCGACCCGGGCCGGCGGCACCTCGTAGACGGCCTCGAGCGGGCCGACAGCCTCGCGCTCGACTTCCACAAGATGCTCATGACCCCGGCCATCACCACCGGCCTGTTCTTCCGCCGCGGTCCCGACGCCTATCGGATCTTCCGGCAGCGCGCCGACTACCTGCTGGCCGCCGCCGACGACGGCTGGTCCGATATCGCCCGCCGCAGCTTCGAATGTACCAAGCGAATGCTGAGCCTGCGCATCTTCACGCTGCTGACGACCTACGGTCCGCAACTGTTCGTCGACTACGTCACCCGCGTCGGTGACCTCGGGGAAACCCTGGCCCGCCTCGTGCGGCAATCGCCCGACCTGGAGCTGTTCACCCACCCCGACGTGAATATAGTCTGCTTTCGCTTCCGGCACGCCAGCCTCGATGAGGAATCCCGCAACGGGCTGAACGGCCTGATCCGGGCCCGCCTGACCGAGGCCGGGCAGACGTACATCGTACAGACCACGATCGACGGCTCCCTCTACCTGCGCTGCACCCTGACCAACGCCTTCACCACGGAGGACCACCTGCGCGCCATGGTGGAGGAAGTGAGCCGGACCGGGCGGGAAATGCTCGCCTTGCGTTCCACTATTGGTCATTAGCGGAGCGACCCGCACACAACTCTAACCCACCGCCTACGTTATCCGAAAAACAATAACGGCGAAAGACCGAACTTTAAGCCGTTACTAAACCGCCCAGTCTTGCGCAAACCCATGAGAATACATCCGGAAGGTCGCCGGATGTTGGCATTACTCTTCGTCGGCCTGACCGGCATTTGTATCCTGGTCTACTGGAAAGCACCGGTGCAGCTTCCCGTCGTGGCGGTAGCTTCCGGGCTCTTTTTCGTGACCATTCTGCAGTTTTTCCGCAATCCCACGCGCATGGTACCCGAGGAGGCCGACCACCTCGTGTACGCACCCGCCGACGGTAAGGTGGTGGTGATCGAGGAAGCCTACGAGCACGAGTACTTCAAGGAACGCCGGCTGCAGGTAAGCATCTTCATGTCGCCCGTCAACGTCCACGTCAACCGCAACCCGGTTAGCGGGCTGGTCAAGTACAATAAGTATCACCCGGGCAAGTACCTCGTCGCCTGGCACCCCAAGAGCAGCACCGAGAACGAGCGGACCACCGTCGTCATCGATACGGGGGAAACTGAGATCCTGCTCCGGCAGATCGCCGGCGCGCTGGCCAAACGCATCAAGAACTACCTGGAGGTTGGCCAGCAGGTCGTACAGGGCGAAGATTTCGGCTTCATCAAATTCGGCAGCCGCGTCGACCTTTTCCTGCCCCTCGGCACCCGCTTGCGGGTAGGTATCGGCCAGAAGGTGAAGGGCAACAAGACCGTCATCGCCGAACTAGACTAATCCCGCCCCATGGCAAAAAGGAGCCGCGACTACGACCGAAAGACCCTGCCCGAGAAGAAACTCGAATTTCGCCGCCACCTGCGTACCTACCTGGTGATGTGCGGGTTCTTCATCATGATCAACCTGTTCACGCTGGGCAGTATTGGCTGGGCGATCTGGCCGATCCTCGGCTGGGGCATTGGCGTCGTGATGCAGGCCCTGAGCCTCTACGGCCCCCTGGCCGATCCCGAGGACGCCCACCCCCGGGAATCGAGCCGCGGCACCCCCCTGCCCGACCTCGAGGACGAGCCGATGGAGCTCCGCGAACTCGAGCGGCGGCCCTACCGCGACGAAGACCTGGTATAGAGCGCGGCGAACGCGCTGTCGATCGGCACCACGCCCTCCGTACCCTCCTTCAGGCGACGGGCGCGCAGCAGGCTGTTGCGCCGGTGCGCCGCGTAGTCAGGGGCACCCTCGATCAGGGAGTTTTCGGTAATGTAGCCGTTGTCCGCCCCCGCATGGAGGAAGCGGCCGTCACCGAGGTAAAAACCCACGTGGGTAACGCGCTCGCTGCCGTCGTCGCGGTAGCTGCCGAAGAAGAGCAGGTCACCGCGATGCAGCTTACTGAAGTCATCGTCCAGGGGTACGTCCGTACCGGCACGCACCTGCTGGCTCGCGTCGCGCGGGATGACGTATCCGTTCAGGTAGTAGGCGGTTTTGGTAAAGCCGCTGCAGTCCATGGCCTTCGGACTGGTACCGCCCCACAGGTAGGGCCGCCCTACCTGGGTGAAGGCCGTAGCGAGCACCTCCTCCGGTTGGACGGTGTCGGGCGTGGCCAGCCCCCGGTAGCTTTCCAGGTCCTGCGTAGGCACCCAGCCGCTGCGGCCGTCGGGCAACCCCACCTCGGTGAAGCGGCCGCGGACCGCCCCGGTGGCGCGGACGAGGTCGCCGGCCACGAGTTCGGAAACGAGGGCCTCCCCGCCGGCTTCCCGGGTTACCGCGCTCTCGGCGGGGACGCAGGTGCGGAGGTCTTCCGCGAACCAATCGTCCAGCCGGCTCCGGTTGACCGGCGTGATCGCGCCGGTTTCCAGCCAGGCCAGGTAGCGGTCGGGGGTGCGGACCAGGTACCAGCCGTCCTCGAGATCGACCAGCTCCACCGGGGTACCGAGCAGGGCCTGGGAGGTCAGTTCCTGGGAGTGCCCGGGGGTGGTACGCAGATTGGCCACGGAAACCCGGATGAGGCCGAAAGAGTCCTGCTGCCCCAGCAGGCGAACGGCGTTGCGCGTGCGGCCGCGTGCACCGGCCAGGGAATCCAGGGACCGCAGGGCGGCGGGGACCGTGGTGTAGCCCTCCAGGATCAGGCTGTCGCCCCGGGGCGTGGCGGTCACCTCCAGGCGGTCGGTGCGCCGGTCGGGGGCGAAACGGGCCCGCAGGGGGGTCAGGTCTTCATCCAGGGCGGCGGTGGAGGGAGACGATTCACCGGCCTGACAGGCGGTGATTATCAGGGCGATAAATAGCGAAAAAATTAGGTTTTGCATCCTTTTCGGAGTTATTTTTGCGAAAGGCCGGAACTTTCCGGTTCAACGTTGTTACTGTAACGTATTATTTCACGGTTTTGAAGTAGGCTACCGTTTCTGAGATTTTGCTTTCAAACTCCAATGTGCTCTGCCTTCAACATGACCATTTGTTTTATCACTTTTCTCTTTCATTATGAATTTATTTGTGGCCCGGCTTAGCTGGGATACCGACGAAAACACGCTTCGTAACACTTTTACCAGCTATGGTGAAGTGGAGTCGGTAAAAATTATCCTTGACCGGGAGACCGGTCGTTCGCGTGGATTCGGCTTCGTTGAGATGCCGAACGACGACGAAGCACAGGCAGCCATTGAGGCGCTTGACCAAACCGACCTCGACGGTCGCACTATTGTCGTCAAAGAAAACGACCGCAAGGGCGGTGGTGGCGGCGGCGGTGGCGGCTACGGCGGTGGTGGCGGCGGCGGTTACCGCGGAGGCGGTGGCGGCGGCGGTGGCTACCGTGGTGGTGGTGGCGGCGGTTACCGCGGAGGCGGTGGCGGCGGCGGCGGCTATGACCGTGGCGGACGCGGCGGCGGCGGCGGCGGCTACGACCGTGGCGGACGCGGCGGTGGAGGCGGCGGTTACGACCGTGGCGGCTACAGCGGCGGTGGCGGCGGTGGCGGCTACGAACGCGGCAGCTACGACCGCGGCGGCGGCGACAGCGGCTCGCGTTACGACCGTGGCAACCGTGGCAGTGGCTACGACCGCGGAGGCGACAAAGACTACGAAAGCTACGGCCGCTACGAAGGACGTGGCCGCAGCCCCCGGAACAACCGGCGCGACAACGACTACAACGATTAGTGCCCTCGGCACGCACACCGACAAAGCCCTCCGGAAGCCATTCCGGGGGGCTTTTTGCGTTTTATATTTGCCGCCCATTAATGTTCGATCATGCACAACGCCTTACTCTTTATTATCGTGCTGTTTAGCACGACCTCCCTCTTTGCCCAGCTCGTTAGTACGGATCCCGCCGCGCCCCTGGCTAACCAGCCAATGACCATCACCTTCGATGCCAGCGAGGGCTCGCGCGGACTGGAAGACTGCAACTGCGACGTCTACCTCCACACGGGTGTAATTACTTCCGCCAGTACCGGTCCCAGCGACTGGCAGTACGTACAGACGGAGTGGGCCGTAACGAACGACGCGTGGAAACTTTCACCCGTCGACGGCGAGCCAAATAAATACACCTACACCTTCACCCCCAGCGTGCGCGCCTACTTCGGTGTCCCGGAGGGCGAGGAGATACAGCAGATCGCCCTGGTTTTCCGCAACGGGGACGGCGGCCTGCAGGGTAAGACCGAGGGCGGCGGCGACATCTTCGTGGACGTGAACAGCGGCGCAGACTTTGCCGTCAACCTGATGGGCGACCCCGGCGACCGGGCCTACGCGCTGGGCAAGCCCCTGCCGGTCACCGCCGGTGCCACCGAGGCTAGTACCCTCTCCCTCTACGACAACGACAGCCTGCTGACCACCGTCACCGACGGAGACCTGGCTTACGACGTACGGCTGACCACGGCCGGAGAGCACATGATCAAGGTGATCGCTACCGCCGACGGACGGGAAACGGCCGATTCTTTCCGGGTCACCGGCCAACTCATGATCGAACGGACGTCCCCGGCAGCCTCCCTGGTGAGGGCTACGGCCAACACCACCGCCAGGGTAACTGCATCCTCCTACGTGACGGCCGAGCTAACCCTACTGAATGGCGATGCCGTAATCACTACCGCCACCGGCGAGAGCATCACCGAGCAGGTCAGTCTGCCCGCGGCGCCCGTGACCACCTACACCTTCCGGGCGGTCTACCGCGGAGATACGGCCTACACCTCGGCTACGTTCATCACCGGTGACCCGGCCGTTGCGGAGGTACCGGACGACGCGCGGCCCGGAGCCACCCGCACTTCCGACGGCGGTATCCTGCTGCACCTGCGCGCGCCGCGAAAATCCGACGTGTTCGTAGTGGGCAACTTCAACGACTGGACGCCCGTGGCGGCCTCCCGGATGACCCGCTCGCCCAACGATACTTCCTTCTGGCTGAAGATCGAGGCCGGGGATCTCCCGGATAGCGACCTGCTCTACCAGTACGCGATCGACGACCAGGGCCGGTACGCGGACCCCTACAGCACGCTGGTGCTCGATCCCGACGACGACCCCTTTATCGCCCCGGCCACCTTTGCGGGCATTCCGGACTACCCCACGCGGCAGGCCGAAGGCATCGTGACGTGGCTGCGGCTCGACGCGCCGGACTACGCCTGGCAGGTCGAAGACTTCGCGGCACCGGAGGCCGAGGAACTGGTGATCTACGAACTGCTCATCCGTGACTTTATCGCCGCCCACGATTACCAGACGCTGACCGACACCATCGACTACCTGGCGCGACTGGGCGTGAACGCCATCGAACTGCTGCCCGTAAGTGAATTCGAGGGCAACATCAGCTGGGGCTATAACGTGAGCTTCCACATGGCGCTCGACAAGTACTACGGCGCGCCGGAGGGCCTGAAGGCATTCGTCGACGCCGCCCACGCCCGCGGGATCGCGGTAATCCTGGACGTAGTGTACAACCACGCCTTCGGCGAGAGCCCGCTGGTACGCATGTGGCCCGGTGCCCAGGCCTACATTCCCGGCAGCGACAACCCCTACGCTAACGTGATTGCCCGTCACCCCTTCAACGTGGGCTACGACCTCAACCACGAGAGTCCGCTGACGCGGGAGTACGTAAAGACCACCCTCGCCTACTGGCTGGAGGAGTTTCACGTCGACGGCTTCCGCTTCGACCTCAGTAAGGGCTTCACCCAGAAAACCACCACCGACGTCGGCCCGTGGAATGCCTACGACGCATCGCGGGTAGCCATCCTCAAGGACTACGCGGACCACGTCTGGTCGGTATCCGAGGATGCCCACGTGATCATGGAGCACCTGGGCGAGATCCGGGAGGAGAATGAACTGGCCCAGTACGGCCAGGGCATGTACTTCTGGTCGGGCAAGGGCCTGCACGATGCCTACCTGGAAGCCGCCATGGGATATACTACCGGAAACGGATCGAACTTCGGGAGCGTCCTGGCGGAAAACCGGGGCTTTGACCAGCCCAGCCTGGTGGCCTACATGGAGAGTCACGATGAGGAGCGCATGGTCTATAAGAACCTGGAGTTCGGCAATGCCTCCGGTGGCTACAGCACCCGGGACCTGTCCACGGCCCTCGACCGGGTCGAGCTGGCCAGTGCCTTCTTTTACACCCTGCCGGGACCGAAGATGCTCTGGCAGTTCGGGGAGCTGGGCTACGACTACCCCATTAACTACTGCCCCGACGGGCGGGTGGATCAGAGCTGCCGGACGGCGCCCAAGCCCATCGTTTGGGAGTACCGCGACCAGCCGGACCGCCAGGACGTGTACGCGATGATCTCGGACCTGCTGTACGTCCGCAACAATTACGCGTACTTCCACGGCGAGGTTACTGAGTCGGACTTTTCCGGGGAGGTGAAGTATGCGTTCCTCGACAGTGAGGACGGCGCGGCGGCGATCGTCGGCAATTTCGGCGTCACCGGTGCCACCGCTACGCGGGCGGTACCCACGGCCGGTACCTGGTACGACTACTTCAACGGCGAGGAAATGACCTTCGGCAGCACCACCGATATCGACCTCGCTCCCGGAGAGTACCGGGTGTACCTGTCCCAGGCGGTCGACCGCAACGGGGGCCGGCTGTCCACCTCCACCAACGACGCCGCGGTAGCCCGCCTGAACTTTACGGTGAGTCCGAACCCCACGGCGGGGGCGCTGCGGGCGGCCTTCTTCCTCCCCGCCCCCGCGCGGGTGGATGTGGTGCTGTTCGACCTCACGGGCCGGCCGGTCCGCCAGCTGCAGCAGGGCTACCTGCCCGCCGGTCCGCAGCGGGTCGAAACCCAGGTCGCTGACCTGCCCGCGGGTACCTACTTCCTGCGCATTACGGACGGCACGCAGTCGGCGGTGCGGCCGGTGGTGGTGCGGTAATCGCTGACGACGCTCTGTGAGGATTGGACGCCCCGGTACTGTTTTTGGTGCCGGGGCGTCTTGGTTATGGGGCTAGTATTTGATTAAACCCCAAACAAAAAAGCCCCGGCGTTCGCAAGAACGTCGGGGCTTAGGACCGTCCGCAGCGGGAAGACCGCGGAGGGGTTTTGTGGAGGCGGCGAGATTCGAACTCGCGTCCAGCGAAAGCGCAAGGCAGCTTTCTACATGCTTATTTACCAATCGAATTTTCGAGCACCGGGTAAGTCTGGTAACCCACTCATTCGGTGCCTTAGATCCTTAATCTCGCCATTGACTCAGATCAGGGTCAACAGCCAGCCCGAGGGGGTGATGATATGCGGCGCAGTGTGTATCAGGCGTCAACCACGCGGCACATTAATGACAGCTAAACTGAGTTTAGGCTGCCATAGCATAGCTGGGAGTGCCAACTAAAGGGTAGATCGTTATTTTTTACGGAGTAACCAATCATGCTCCGGCATGCTTACTACAAAGCTTACTTCCCTGTCGATTCCGGTACGCCCCCGTTGGGACTCGACACTCCGGAGGGAATGCCGACCTTATGGTGATTAACGCCTGGGGGATTGGGTTAGTTCTATGTGAGTTGTTGATTCTTGAGTCTTTGAGTTGTTGGTTTGTTGCGGTGCTCGTGTTACTCGCTCGCCAACGGAAAAGGGGCAATCAACCCATCATTCCTTTAATCCATCACCCCCTGCCCCTTCCTACTTCACCCGGGTCCGGAACATCTCCCGCTTACCCTCCGCCGAAAACAGGTAGCCTACCAGCTCGTCGCCCTGAGCCAGGGCCCCTACCCCCTCCGGCGTACCGGTGAAGAGCAGGTCGCCCTTCTGGAGGCGGAAATACTGGCTCACGTAGCAGATCAGCTCGGTGATCGGAAAGATCATGTTGCGGCTGTGACCGTGTTGTACCTCGGTGCCGTTCTTCTCGAGGCTGAATTCAATGTCGTTCAGGTCGGAAAACGCGTCCGGGGAGAGGAAGTCGGCGGAGAGCGGGGCCGAGTCGTCAAAGCCCTTGGCGATCTCCCAGGGGTGCCCCTCCTCCTTGCACCGCTGCTGCAGGTCGCGGGCCGTGAGGTCGAGGCCCAGGCCGATGCTGTCGACGTAGTTCCTCGCGAACTCTGGTTCTACGTGGCGGCCGTTCTTGGCGATCTTCACTACCACCTCCACTTCGTAGTGGATATCGGAACTGAATTCGGGGTAAAAGAAGGGCTTGTTGTTCGGCAGGATGGCTGTGCCCGGCTTCAGAAAAACGATGGGCTGATCCGGGCGGGCGTTGCCGAGCTCGGCGGCGTGGGCGGCGTAGTTGCGACCGATGCAGATGATCTTCATAAGAGTGGGAGACTAGGGACTAAGGGACTCGGGACGTAGGGACATGGGACTTAGGACTACTTGGTGGCCCAGGAGGTCGATTCAAGATTAGTGCGGATGCGGCCTTCGATGTCAAAGGTGTCGGCGGGCTGGAAGGTTTTACCGGTGATGCGCTCGTAGAGTTCGGTGTAGCGCTGGGTGACGCGGTCGACGAATTCATCGGGCATTTCCGGCATGGTTTGTCCGTCCAGGCCGCGGAAGTCGTGCTCCATGAGCCACTCGCGCACGAACTCCTTGCTGAGTTGCTTTTGGTGTTCGCCCCTTTCCTGCCGCTGCGCGTAGCCCTCGGCGTAAAAGTAGCGGCTGGAATCGGGGGTGTGGATCTCGTCGATGAGGTAGATCTCTCCGTCCAGCAAGCCAAATTCGTACTTGGTATCGACCAGGATCAGCCCCCGCTCGGCCGCCATGGCCGTACCGCGCGCGAAGAGGCGGCGGGTAAAGTTCTCCAGTTTAGCGTAGGTCACGGCGTCGACGATGCCCCGCTCGAGGATGGCTTCCCGGCTGATGTCCTCGTCGTGGCCCTCTTCGGCCTTGGTCGCCGGCGTGATGATGGGTTCCGGAAAGGCGTCGGCCTCGCGCATCCCCTCCGGGAGGGTGACGCCGCAGAGCTCGCGGCCGCCGTCGCGGTACACCCGCCAGCCGTGGCCCACCAGGTAGCCGCGGATGACCATCTCGATGGGGATGGGTTGGCATGCCTTGCCTACGGCCACGTTGGGGTCGGGGTTGGATTCCAGCCAGTTGGGGCAGATGTCGCGGGTACTCTCCAGAAAGTGGGCGGCGATCTGGTTCAGGATCTGCCCCTTGTGCGGGATGGCGCGGGGCAGCACGTGGTCGAAGGAACTGATGCGGTCGCTGGCCACCATGAGCAGGCGGTCGCCGCGGCGGTAGACGTCGCGGACCTTGCCGCGGTACAGCTCGGCCGGGGAGTCGAAGGTGAAATTGGTTTCGCGGAGGGCTTCGGCCATGGGGCGGGAGTTTGGGGCAATATTACGGGTTTTACCCACGAAAAAGGCCCGACCGAATCCGGCCGGGCCTTCCCCGTAGCGATACGATCGCTCAGGCGTGATTGGTATGCTTGCTCTTGTGCTTGCGAATCTGCCGGCGCAGGGCCTCGGTCACTTCGGCGGTGGCCCGCTCGATGCTCTCGTCGGTATGGGTGGCGAAGAGGTCATTCCCGGGAATAGCCAGGCGAATTTCCACGGTGTGTCCGTTGGCGGCACTCCCGTCATCCTCCTTGATGAATACTTCGGCACGCTCGATGCGGTCGTAGTAGGTTTCTAGCTTATTGACCTTCTCGTTGATAACTTCGGTGGTGGCGTCCGACAGCTCGGATGACTTGTGGATGATAACCTGCATGGTTGCTTGATTTTGGTGATGTAATATGCGTAAGCTACTAAGAGCCTACCTTGCGGCCGCCTTGGGCGACCGCCGCCCTTGTCTAACCTCCCGGCCGCCCTTTTCGTTCGCCCTTTGCGCCCATGACCGACCCCCGCCTCTCCTTTATCGCGCTCGCCGGCCACCGCATCGCCACCCTCTCCTACCCCAACCCCGCGGCCACCCGCCCCCCGGTCGTGTGGATCCACGGGCTTACGGCCAGCGTACGCTTCTGGGAAATGGGGATGTACCCCGAGCTCGCCGCGGAGCGCAGCTGGTACTCGGTCAGCTTGCCCCTTCACCACCCCAGCAGCTATTCGGGCCCCTTCACCGACGCTACCCTAGACGAATATGTTCTGGCCGACCTGGTGCGCGCCGCCGTCACCGATGTCCTTCCCGAAGGAAAATTTCACTTGGTAGGCTACTCCCTGGGCGGCTTCGCCTGCCTCAACTACGCCGCCAAGTTTCCGGAGCGGGTCCTCTCGGTCGTCAGCGTCGGCGGCTTCGTCACCGGCCGGGCCAGGGGGTTGGAGGCGGTCCTGCAGTTTTTGGCCCGGGGCGAACTGATCCGGCGGGCGATGTTCCACACGAGCTGGTGGATCCTGCAGCGCCACGTCTTCTTCCTCAAACTGGCCACTATCTTCTACGCCCGCCGCTGGCGACGACTGCTCGCCTACCCTCCCCTTGACCCCACCCTGCGCGACATCTTCCCGGACGTGCGCCGCCACCCGGTTGCCGGACAACGCCACATGTTCCGCTACCTGCTCGATATGGACCTCCTGGACGAGATCGAGAACATCCACACCCCCACCCTGGTGATCGCCGGTGACCGCGACCCCATCATTCCCTACCCTCACCAGCGCGAATATGCCGCCCGACTGCCGCGGGGTGAATTTCTCAGCCTCGAGGGCGTGGGCCACGTGGCCTTTGCCGAGGCGCCCCGGGCCTTCAAGGATGCGGTGCTTAGGTGGCTAGCTCGATTCGACTGAATCCGTCGCCCACGGGCTCCAGCCGGATCTGGCAGTGGATCCGCTCACGCAGCTGCTGCACGTGACTGATGATGCCGATGGTTTTCCCCCGGGCGCGCAGCTGCTCCAGGGTCGCCATGGCCTGATCGAGCGTCTTGCCGTCCAGGGTACCGAAACCCTCGTCGATGAACAAGGACTGTATCAGTTGCCGCCCGCCCGCCAGGTCCGCCAGGGCCAGCGCCAGTGCGAGGCTCACGAGAAAGCTTTCGCCGCCACTGAGGGTCGACATCGTCCGGCGGTTGTCGTTCATATAGGTATCGATGATCTCCAGCTCCAGCTCCTCCTTCTCGCCGGGGGCAGGGGGCGCGTAGACCATCCGGTAGCGGGGGTTAATGGTAGCCAGGTGATCGTTACCCAGCCGCACGAGCCGCTGCAGGGTGATGCTCTGGGCGAAGCTGCGGAACTTCTTCCCGTCGGCCGATCCGATCAGGTCGTTCAGGCGGGCCCAGCGGTCGCGTTCTTTTTCCAGTCCGCCCAGCTGCTCGTTGAGCGCCTCCAGTTTCTGGATGCGCGCGTCGTCCTGCTTGACGAGTTCTTCCAGTTTTCCAATGCGCCGGTTGGCCTCGTCCTGTTCTTCTCCCAGGCGTTCGACGTGGCGTCGTACCTCCGCTTCCGGTTCGAGGCCCGTGAGGTGGCTACGGGCCGTATCCAGCTCGTCGCTTACCTGGGCCGCCAGGGCCCGGGCGGTGTCCCGCTCCCGGATGGCCAGATCGATTCGCTGCCGCACCGCCTGTGTTTCGGCGGGGTCCAGCAACTGGCCGCGGGCGGACGGACAATCCAGGCCGAAGGGAAGCAGCGCCTCCTGGAGGTCGGCGCGCACCCCGGTCAGCTCGCCCTCGGCGGCAGTCAGCCGTTCGCGCAGGAGACTTTCACGCTCCCCGAGCGAGGCCCGGCGGGTACGGAGTTGCTGGATCGAGGCTTCCGCCGCACCTGCGGCCTCGCGAAGTTGCTCCTCGCGTTCCCGGAACTTCCGGCGGCACTCGGCGCTGCTATGCTCGCCGATCAACGCCTGCTTTTCGGCCGTGGTATCCCGTACCTGCCGGTCCAGGGTCGCTAGTTCGCCCGCGGCGGTGGCGACCTCTGCGTTCAGTTTTTCTCCCTGCTTATGCAGGTTGGCGAGTTCTGTTTCCGCGGCGCTCAGCCGGGGCAGCAGGGGCCGTAGCTTGCGCAATTGCTCCAGCCGTTCCCGGTCGGCGGGAAGCGACCGCCCCAGGTCGTCGCGGGCGGTTTCCAGCTCACCGGCCGGTTGGGCCGGCGGGTCGCCGAGGGCGGTTATTTGCTCGGCGAGGTCGGCGGCGGCACTTCGCGCGAGGGACGTCCGCCGTTCCAGGTCCTGTTCGCCGCGCCCGGCGGAGGTGTAGGCATTGTCCCGGTCGGTGAGGTGGTTTTGGGCGCCGGTAAGCTGGCGGATGAGGGCATCCGCTTCGTCCCCTTCGGGCAATCCGCCGCCGGCGTACGGGTGGTGTACGGCACCGCAGAGCGGACACGGCTCCCCGTCCGTCAGTCGGCCGCGGTGGCTTTCCAGGCTGGCCCGGAGTTTGGCATTTTCCACTTTCGTACGTAGCAGGTCGACCTGCGTTTCCGCCAGCTTCAGTTCCCCGGCGAGCCGCTCGCGGGCTTGGCGCGCTTTGCTGAGTTCTTCCTCGAGGCCGGCAGCTTCCGCTTTCCGGGCGCGCAGGCGTTCGTCGAGGCGGTGGTAGTCCAGGGCCTTCTCCACCTGCCGCAGCCTCGCTTCCCGAACGGGTATGCCTTCCTCCAGCGTCCGCGTCTGTTCCTCGATCGCGTCGGCAGTGAGGCCGCCCAGGGTCCGTCGGAAATCTTCGATTTGCTGTTCGGCAGCAGCGACCTCCCGTGCCACTTGCTGGCGGTTCCGCAGGTGCCGTGCGGACTCCCGGCTAACGCGCTCACGGTCGTGGTTCAGCGTTCCAATGCGTTTTTCCAGGTCTTCGGCCGCGTTGAGCTTGCGTTCCCGTTCGGGCGCTTTGGCCTGGAAGTCGGCTTCGCGCTGCCGTAGCCGGTCCAGTTGGGCGTTCGCCGCGGTGGCCTCCCCGTCTACCCCCTGCAGTTCACGGAGGGTACCAGCGTGCTGCTGGCGGGTTTCCGTGACGGCGGTCGCGAGCTGCCGCTCCCGGTTCAGGGCGGCACGGTGGGGTTCCAGGTCGTCGCTGTGCTGCAGCCGCTCCCGGTCGGGGATAAGGGACTCCCAGTTTTCAGTCGCCGATCGCAGCCGCTCGGCCAGTGCCGCCTGGCGGGCTTCCAGCTGCTGCACGGTGGTATAGTGGCCCAGCTGAGCATTCCGCAGGGTAAGCTCCGTACGGACTTCGCCTACGGCCGCTACCGCCGCGCTCAGGTCCGCGTCGAGCGCCCGCCGCTCCTCGGCGGGCAGGGGCAGGGCATCTTCCAGGGCCTGGGTGGCCCGATCCAGCGCTTCCTGCGCCAGCTTGTGGCGGCGGAAGGCTCCCACGCTCAGCTGCCGGTAGATTTCCGTGCCGGTGATCTGCTCCAGGATGGCGGATTTATCGCCGGCATCCGACTTGAGGAAGCGATCGAACGCCCCCTGGGTCAGCATCACGGAACGCACAAAACGTTCGTAGTTTAGCCCGACGATCTCCTCCGTACGGCGGGCCACCTTCTTTTTCTTCGTGGCCAGTATCTCGAAGGTCTCCGTGGCGGGATCGTACTTGCTGATCTCGTGCTGGCTGGCCACCAGGTTGCCCGTGGGCTTGCGGTGGGCGCGGTGCCGGCGCCAAACGCTGCGGTAGCGCCCGGTGGCCGTTACGTATTCCAGTTCGGCCCGGCACTCGCCCGTGCCGTGCGACATGACCGAATTGACGCCGTCCACGCGGTCCGTTTCCTTCTTGTTCCGCTCCGTCTGCCCGTAGAGGGCCAGGGTGATGGCATCGAGG
Organism: Lewinella sp. IMCC34183; assembly: GCF_003390915.1. Classification (GTDB taxonomy): domain Bacteria; phylum Bacteroidota; class Bacteroidia; order Chitinophagales; family Saprospiraceae; genus Neolewinella. The sequence goes on from NZ_QMEM01000005.1 coordinate 102,540, forward strand.
ATGGTGGTCTTGCCGGCGCCAGTAGGCCCCACGATGGCATAAAGCGGATTATCGGAAAGCGGGGGTTCCGTAAAGTCAATGGTATGCTCGCCCTTGAGCGAGTTGAGGTTCAGCATGCCGATCCGCAGTATCCTCATAGCTCTTCCTGTTCCTGTACCCAGCTGTAGAGGTCCGCAAAGTCCGCCGCCAGGTCCGCCCGCGCCGCGGCCGTCACCTCCTGCCGCGCGCAGAGCTGTCCGAATACGTCGGTAGGAAGCAACTCATCGAGCTGGCGGATATCGTCCGGAGCGCCGGCATCGGCGCGCGGGGTGAGCCGTTCGGTACTGATGCGCAGCAGTTCTACCGCCGGGCGTCCGTCGGAGGTAGGCTGCGCTTCACGGATCACGCGGTCGAGTTTCTCGCGCAGATTCGGGATGGCCACGTCGGTACGTACGCGCACCTCCGCCCAGGGGCGCAGGCCTTCCCCGGTGGCCGCAGCCGCGGCGTGTTGCAGTCCGGCCTTCACCTCCTCCAGTGGGGCGTGCAGCCGTACGAGGGTGCGCTGGGTCGGCACTCCGATCTTGCGGGTGACGACCGGGCTGCCGGCCGGACCGAGCTCGACAAGGCAAACGCTGCGGGCGGCCTGCCCCTCTACGAAAGTGAGCGGCAGCAGGCTACCGGAGTACCGGACATGATCGAAGGTGCCTACATGTTGCGCGCGGTGCACGTGGCCCAGGGCAACGTAGTCGAAGCAGCTGGGAAAATGAGCGGCGGCGATGTTTTGCTCGTCGGCCTGGTAGATGTACGAATTCTTCTCCTCGCTGTCGGTGGCACCGGCCGCGAAAAGGTGCCCCGTGGCCACGATGGGCGCACTGGGGTCGGCGCGCTGCTCTTCCGCGGCCGCCGCGATATCGACAAAGTGCTGCCGGATGCCCTCCCGGAGCCGGTCGAGGCGGTCGGTGCTGCTCTCCCCGAACTGGGACGTACGCAGGTCGCGCTCGCGCAGGTAGGGTACGGCCGCCACTACCACCTGGCCCGTTCCGCATTCCAGGGAAAAGACGCGCTCGCCCGCCGGAGCGCCGGCCGCACCGACTACGTGCAACCGCAATTGCCGCAACAGCCCCCGGGGGGCGTCCAGCAAGCCGGGACTGTCGTGGTTACCGCCCACAATGACGGCGGCGGCGCAACCGGTCCGCACGAGGCGGGCCAGGAAGTCGTAGTAGAGTTCCTTCGCCTGGTTAGAGGGATTGGTAACGTCGAAAACGTCTCCCGCCACGATCAACAGGTCCACCGCTTCGGCTTCCACCGTCTTCAGTAGCCAGTTCAGCGCACCGCGGTGCTCGGGGGTGCGGTCGCGGTCGTAGAGACGGTGCCCCAGGTGCCAGTCTGCCGTATGCAGGATTCGTATCACTCGTTGCCGGTGAATTTGCGGTGGGCAGGATTATTGCGGTAGAAGGGGGGGTAATCGCCGTGGGGTATTTCGGTCTTCCCGGCGTGCGGCAGCTGGTAGGCGTAGGTGCGGGCGCGGAATTTACCGCCACCGGCCACCTGGACGTCGATCTCCACCTTCCCGTACTCTTCCGTGGCCAGGCCGGAAACGCCCTCATAGGCATCGAGGAGCTGCCAGGTTTCCTCGGCCTGGTCGGCGTTGATGCGGTACAGTTCGCCGGTGGTCTTGCCGCTGCCCCGCACGAATCCCGGGTACCCGCCCAGGTCGATAAGGTGGCCGGCGGTCGTGGCCTTGCCCACCAGCGCCGCCCGGCGGCGCAGGAACTTGCTCATACTGGAGGGAATGTCGCTGCGGAGGGTTCCGTAGACGAAGAGGTAGTGGCCGGCATCGCTCATGAGGCGTTACTTAGGGGGTGAAGGCTGCGGTACGCGTCGACCAGGTCGAGGTGGTAGTAGGTGACGACCCCTTCCTGGTGATGTTCGGCAATGTACGCCAGTAGGTCCTTTCGGCCGGCATCCGCGGGCGCGGCGCGGCGGGCCTCGTCGATCCAGTCGATGGTCGCGCCGGGGAGCAGGTCGGCGATGGCCAGGTCGTTGCCCTCCCGGCAGGCCTGGACGAGGTGGGCAAAGACCGTAGCGGTCTTGATGCCGCGCTCGCGTGCGATCTCCCGCACGTCGCTCCCCTGCTGGTGAGCGGCGTAGGTGACCAGGTGGCTGGGGGTATCCCCGTGGCGTTCGCGGTCCCGGGCGCGGCGCGCTTTCCGGTCGCCGGTCTGAGCAGCTGATGCAGCGGGAGCGGCATCGTCGCCGGCGAAGTCCCGGATGGCCTGCAGGAAGTGATCGCCGAAGCGGGCCAGCTTCACCTCTCCTACCCCGTTGACGCGGGCCAGTGCTCGGGGATTGGCGGGGGCGGCGGCGGCCATCTCCTCGAGGGTCTTGTCGGAAAAGATCAAATACGGGGGGATGGCCGCCTCGCGGGCCAGCCCGCGCCGCACCTCGCGCAGGGCCTCGAACAGGCTGCCGCGGCTGCGGGGGGCGGAGGCCCGCTTGGCCGTATTGGCGTCTTCCTGCTTCTTCCGGTCGCGGATCGTCTGGAACTTGACGAGCTCCACTTTCTCGTTTTCGAACAGCACCCGCCGCGCGGCCGGGGCGAGCCGCAGCTTGTTGTAGTCTTCGTGCGCCACGTACAGGTAGCCGAGGCTGATCAGCTGGTTGAAGTACTGGTTCCAGTCGTAGGTGGACAGATCGCGACCGGCCCCGTAGGTTTTTACCTGGTCGTAGCCCTGCTTGCGGATGTCCTGCCGGCTGGAGCCCCGTAACACATCGATGGCCATCCCGATACCGACCGACTGCTGGAGGCGGGCCACGGCACTGAGTGCCTTCTGGGCAAGGACGGTACCGTCGAACCGTTCGGGCGGATTGGCGCATACGTCGCAGTTTCCGCAGTTGTCGCCGTGGTCTTCGCTGAAGTAGTTCAGCAAGATGCGCCGGCGGCAGGCCAAGCTCTCGGCGTACTCCTTCATGCGCTCCAGTTTGGCCAGCTGGATCTCCGTATTGCCGCCCCCGGAGATCATGTCCTTGAGGGTGGTATAATCGTTATACGAGTAAAACAGGAGAGTATCCGCCTTGGCCCCGTCGCGGCCCGCCCGACCGATCTCCTGGTAGTAGTTCTCCAGGTTCTTGGGCATGGTGTAGTGAATCACCCAGCGCACGTTGCTCTTGTCGATGCCCATGCCGAAGGCGATGGTGGCGCAGACGATGAGCGTTTTGTCGTTGATGAAGTCGCCCTGCACCTCCGCGCGCCGGTCGGCGGACAGGCCCGCGTGGTAGGCTTCGGCGTTGTAGCCGGCCTCACGGAGTTTCTCGGCCAGTTGCTCGGTCTGTTTGCGGCTGAGGCAGTAGACGATGCCGGCCTGGTTGGGCCGCTCCCGGATGAAGCGGACGATCTGTTCGCGGCGTTTCTGGCCTGGACGCACCTCCAGGCTCAAGTTGGGCCGGTTGAAGGAGGCGATAAACTGCTGGGCGTCGGGGATGCCCAGTTGGGCGGCCATGTCGCGGCGGGTCAGGCGGTCGGCGGTAGCCGTCAGGGCCAGGACGGGCACCTTCGGAAAGGCCGTTTTGAGTTGGCGCAGCTGGGTATACTCCGGGCGGAAATCGTGCCCCCAGGCCGAGATACAGTGGGCCTCGTCGATGGCGAACAGGCATACCCGCCGGCGCCTGAGGAAGGTGAAGAAACCGGGGGACAGCAGTTTCTCGGGGCTCACGTACAGCAGGTGCAGTTCGCCGTTCTCGTAGGCCTGCTCCACGCCGTGACTCTCCGTGCCGCGCTGGCTGCTGTTGAGGTAGGCCGCCCGGATACCCACGGCATTGAGGCCGTCCACCTGGTCCTTCATGAGGGAGATGAGGGGGCTGACGACCACGGCCGTTCCGGTCATGGTTACCGCGGGGATCTGAAAGCACATCGACTTGCCGCCGCCGGTGGGCATGAGCACGATGCCGTCCTGCCCGTCGTACACGTGCTCGATGATCGACAGCTGCAGGGGCCGGAAATCAGCGTAGCCAAAGTACTTTTTAAGGGCCGCGCGGGCCTTAGCGGAGGTCATACGTTCTCTTTGTGGTGGGGACCTGCAAATATTACAAATTGTGTTACAAAAAACAAGGCTGTTTGAAAGTTAAAAAGTCAAACCAATCCTTTGAACCTGGCGGGTCAGTATATAATTTTAACCTAATACATGGCAAGCAGCTTCTGGAACCGGCAGATTTCCCGCCTCGAACGGGCGGGTAACGATGATTTTCTCCTCATCCTGACGGGGGGGGCGAGCGCCTACGCTACCCACGAACTCCACCACCTGCTGCGCCGCCTGCGCCTGGAAAGCATGCGCCTGCGGCAGCTGCGGCGTACCATTTTCCGGCTGTCGGCCTGCGTCCCCCTGATGTTGTTCGTTGCCTGCGCCGCCGGTCTGTTCGGCTGGCACCCCGTCGTGTACGGCACCCTGGCCGCGCTGCTGTTCCTGGCGGCCCTGCTCGCGGTAACCATCTCCTACGTGACCCGCCGCTTTTCCTGCCACGACCGGGGCAAGCGCCTCCGCTGCATTATTCAGCAGGAACTCGAGCGCCGGCGTAAAGACGTTCGGACCCTTTAATCCGATCCCGGCGGCAAACGATCGGCCGGTTTTTCCGTTTATCGGGAAAACCACCACCTTATGCATCTCTCTACCCTGCGGAAGCTCTTTCCGCTCTTCCTGCTCGGGCTGCCGCTCGGCCTCCTGGCCCAGGCCCCCGAAATCGATTTTACCGAATATCAGCTGGACAACGGCCTCAAGGTGCTGCTCCACCAGGACGCCTCCACGCCCATCGTGGCCGTATCGATCATGTACGAGGTCGGTGGCAAGGACAGCTTCGAGGGCCGTACCGGCTTCGCCCACTTCTTCGAGCACCTGCTCTTCGAGGGCAGCGAAAACCTCGGCCGCGGGGAGATCGACGACTACGTACAGGCCGCCGGCGGGGCCCTGAACGCCAATACCAGCCTCGACCGGACCTACTACTACGAGATCCTGCCCAGCAACCAGTTGGCCCTCGGCCTCTGGATCGAGAGCGAACGCCTGCTGCACGCACGCGTACTCATGGAGGGCGTCGAAACCCAGCGGGAAGTAGTCAAGGAGGAGCGTCGCCAGAGCTACGATAACCGCCCCTACGGCACCCTCACCATGGAACTGTACAAGCGGGCCTTCAAGGAGCACCCCTATAAGGATCCCAATATCGGCTACATGGAAGACCTCAACAACGCCCAGATGGAGGATTTCCAGAAGTTCTACAAGACCTACTACGTCCCCAATAACGCCATCCTGAGCATCGCCGGCGACATCGACATCGAAGAGACCAAGGCCCTCATCGACAAGTACTTCAGCGACATTCCCCGCGGAGCCGAGCCACCCCGGATCGACGTGGTGGAAGGCCCCCTCGGCGGTGAGGTACGCGATACCGTTTACGACAAGGTACCGCTGCCCGCTCTCATCATGGGCTACCGGACCGTGGAGCGTACCAACCCCGACTACTACGCCATCAGCATGATGAACCAGGTGCTGAGCCAGGGGCAGAGCAGCCGGCTGAACAAGTCGCTGGTCGACGATCAGGAGCTCGCCGTACAGGTGGGCAGCTTCCCGGCCGCCAACCAGGATCCCGGACTGGCAATCGCCTTTGCCCTGGCCCGCCCCGGCACCGCCGACCTCACCCCCCTCGAGGAAGGGTTCGAGGCCGAGATCAACCGCATGAAGACCGAGCTGATCTCCGACCGGGAATTCGAGAAGCTCCGCAACCAGATCGAAGTGGATGCCATCTCCGGCTACGGCAGCGTAGCGGGCATCGCCGAAAGCCTCGCCGACAATGAAATGTTCCTCGGCGACGCCAACCTGATCAACACCGAGACGCAGCGCTACCTCGACGTCACCAAGGAGGACATCCGCCGCGTAGCCAACAAATACTACACCGACGACAACCGCGTCGTGCTGTACTGGCTTCCCGAGCCCGCCAGCCGCTAGCCCCTACCCCACCCTCACCTCAAAAGAAACTAACCATGCAACGCATTACCTATAGCCTGGCGGCCCTGCTGATCCTGCTGATCACCGCCTGCGGCACGCCTAAATCCACCGCCTCCACCGGTACGCCCACCGCACCCGCGGCCCCGCCCGCCACGGAAACGGCGGAGGAAGTTCTCGAACAGGACTTCCGCGCCACGGCGCCCGAACCCGGCCCCGCCCCCGAGATCAACTTGGGGGACTTTGAAGACTTCACCCTCGACAACGGCCTCCAGGTCGTCCTGGTGGAGAACCACAAACTGCCCCGCGTCAGCTACCAGCTCTTCGTGGACGTACCGCCCCACCTGGAAGGCGCCTACGCCGGCACCCAGGATATGCTGGGAAGTATGCTGCGGCGCGCTACCTCGGACATGAGCAAGGAGGAGATCGACGAGGCCGTCGACTTCATCGGTGCCAACCTGAGCACCAGCGGCTCGGGGGCTTACGCCTCCACCATCAGCAAGTACAAGGAGGAAGTGATGCAGCTTATGGCCGACGTCATCCTCAACGCCGAATTTCCCGCCGAGGAATTCGCCAAGGTGAAGGAGGACGCCCGCGCCGGCCTCGCCCAGCAACTGAGCAGCCCCGATGCTATCGCCAGCCGCGTACGGCAGGCCATTACCTACGGGCCCAACCACCCCTACGGCGAACTGATGACCGAAAGCACGCTCGACAGCATCACGCTCGACGTGGTGAAGGAAGCCTACAATACCTACTTCGTCCCCAACCGGAGCTACCTCGTGATGGTCGGCGACCTTACGCCCGCCGAGGCCCGCAGCCTGGCGACCGAGCACTTCAGCGACTGGGAACGGAAAGAAGTGGCCGTACCCGAGTTTCCGACCCCGCAGATTCCCGACGGCGTGACGGTCAATTTCGTCCCGCGCCCCGGTGCCGTGCAGTCTAACGTGATCTTCACCGATCCCATCCAGCTCCAGCCCGGCACCAAGGAAAGCATCCGTGCCAACCTGCTCAACATCGCCCTGGGCAGCGGCTTCAACGGCCGGCTGTTCGCCAACCTGCGGGAAGACAAAGGCTACACCTACGGCGCCTACTCCAGCATCGGAGAGGACAAGCTGGTCGGCAACTTCCGCGCCTACGCCAACGTACGCAATGAGGTGACCGACTCCGCCATCACCCAGTTCATCTACGAGCTCGACCGCATCGCCGCCGAGCCGCTTACCGCTACCGAACTGGACAACGCCAAAATGCAGATCGCCGGCTCCTTCGGCCGCGCCCTGGAAAGCCCGCAGCGCATAGCCGGCTACGCCCTCAATACCATCCGCTACGACCTGGACCGCGACTTCTACCCCGACTACCTGCAGGTAGTGCAGAACAGCAGCCTCAACGACGTAAGCGAGGTGGCCCGCGAGATCGTGACGCCCGAGAACATCAATATCGTGGTGGTAGGCGACCCCGCCGAAGCCGAAAAGCTCGCCCGCTTCGCCACCAGCGGTGAGGTGACCTACTACGACGCCAACGGAGCAGAAGTCGACGTGGAAGGCATGGAAGCCCCCGCCGACCTCACCGTCGAGCAGGTGCTCAACGGCTACCTGGAAGCCATCGGAGGCAAGGCCGCCGCCGAGGCGATCGAAAACCTCTCCGTTACCTTCGAAGGCTCGCTGCAGGGACAGACCCTCACCCAGAAGATGGTCACCACCAACGACAACCGCATGAGCAGCCAGACCATGATGAGCGGCATGACGGTCGCCGACCAGCGCTACGCCAACGGAAAAGCGATGGTGAAGCAGATGGGCCAGCCCATGGAGCTTCCCGATGAAGCCGTAACCGCCATGGCCGAACAGGCCGTCATCTTCCCCGAGTTGTCCTACCTCGACCGCATAGACGACATCACCATCGAGGGTACCGAAATGATCGACGGCAAGCCCGCCGTGGTCCTTGTCATTGGGGAGGGCCTCCGGGAATCCTACGACGCCGAAAGCATGCTGAAGGTCCGTACCACCCGCCAGCAGGGCCCGCAGACCATCAAGCAGACCCTGTCCGACTACGAACCCATCGAGGGCGTACTCTTCCCCCGTACCATGGTACTGGAAGGCATGTTGCCCGTGCCACTGACGCTCAAAGTGACCGAAATCGCGGTAAACGAGGACCTGGACGAGGAGATGTTTAGCGTGGAGTAGGTTGGTTGCGGATTGCGGGTTGCGGGTTGCGGGTAACCCGCAACCCGCAACCCTACACCCCATACTTGATGATACAGTAGATCGCCCGGACCCCGTCCCGCCAGCCGATCTTCTTGCCTTCGGCGTAGGTACGCCCGTAGTAGCTGATACCTACTTCGTAGATGCGCACGCCAGGCACCCGGCTGATCTTGGCGGTCACTTCCGGCTCGAAGCCGAAGCGTTCTTCCCGCAGAACCAGCGACTGCAGCATGTCCGTGCGGAAAAGCTTGTAGCAGGTCTCCATATCGGTCAGGTTCAGGTTGTTGAACGCGTTGCTGAGGGTCGTCAGGAACTTGTTGCCGATCGTGTGCCAGAAAAACAGGATACGGTGGGGCTTACTGCCCATGAAGCGGCTGCCGTAGACCACGTCGGCGAATCCGTCGAGAAGCGGGGGCAGGAGATCGTTGTACTCCCGCGGGTCGTATTCCAGGTCGGCATCCTGCACGATCAGGTAAGTACCGGTCGCGAGGGCGATACCCGTATGCAGAGCCGCCCCCTTTCCGCGGTTGACGGGGTGACGGTGGTACCGCAGGGGGAGGTCGGGGTGCTCCGCGCCGTAGCGTTGCAGGGCAGCCTCGGTGTCGTCGGTGGAGCAGTCGTTAACAACGATGATCTCTTTCTGCAGGTCGCCAATAAGCGTGACCTGCCGGACCCGGTCAAGGATGCGGTGAATAGTTGCGCCCTCATTGAAGGCGGGAATAACAATGGAAAGCGTCGGGGGACGATTCAAATCAGGCGTAAAGAAGGGCAATCAGCAGTAAAACTACAAACAGCTTGCCACAGAACTCGTCAAACTTCATCGATTCAGGAGTTGTGTTGTATAGTGTGTTTCCCGTCGGCACCCAAAATGTGGTCCGAGCGGGGCCGCGGGTGCGGTGCGAATCCGTGCCGGATCATCCGGTTACGGCTTCGTCTGGCAGAACGTACGAGAAACCGGGCGTGTTTGGTCCACCGGAACTTTTAAGATTTGCCGGCCGGCGACGGAATCCCCCCCTTTTGACCGCGCCGTGAGCCGCCGGGTCTGCGGATGGTGTACATTTGGGGGATGAACTTCATCCTTTTTGCCAAGGCGCTGCACGTGGTGGGCTTTGTCAGCTGGTTTGCCGGCCTGTTCTTCCTGGGGCGCTTGCTGGTCAACCACGCCGAGACCGATACCGTGGCCGCCTCCGACCGGCCCGACGCGGCATTGCGCGCCGCGGTCCTCCGGGAGGAGTACACCGGCATGGAGGACCGGGTGTACCGCATCATCACCAACCCGGCCATGATGATCACCTGGCTGGGGGGATTATTGATGGTGGTCCTGAATCCGGGCTACTTCGTCAGCGGAACCACCGGGTGGCTGTACGTCAAACTGGCCGCGGTGGTGGGCCTGGTGGGCTACCAGCTCTATACCAAGCGGCGCATCATGCTGCCCATGCAGGCGGGTGAGCGACCGCTATCGCCGTGGAAATTGCGGCTGTGGAACGAAGTGCCGACCTTCTTTCTGGTAAGTATCGTATTTACAGCCGTTTACGGGAAGGTAGGCCAACTTAGTTATCTTTACCTCGGGATCGGCGTCCTGCTGTTTTGCCTGCTGGTGTACCGCGGGGCAGTAGCCTACCGCGACCGCCGCGCCGATGCCCCACCTACTCCCAATCCAGATTAGCTTTCCTACCCATGATTCACCTTGGCATTATCGAAGACGAGCCCATCATGCTCGCCAGCATAGAAGAGTGTTTTGAAGCCAACCGCGACGTAAACGTAGAGCTCGCGGCCACCAGCGTCGAGCAGTTCCTTAGCCGCCTGCCCGCCAGCAACCCCCTGAATACGTTGCTCCTCGACATTATGCTGCCCGGCATGGATGGCATCTCCGGCATCCCGCGCCTGCTGGAACGCTGGCCGGAGATGGACATCATCATGCTGACCAACAGCGACGAGAGCGACAATATCTTCCGCGCCCTCCAGGCCGGAGCGGTAGGCTACATCTCCAAGCGCCGGGTCAACCCCAGCATTATCCGCGACGCCGTCCATACCGTCAACCGCGGCGGCAGCTACATGAGTCCGAGCATTGCCCGGCAGGTCGTGGCCTTCCACAATACCCAGCGGAAGAAGAGCAGCGTGTCGCCCGCCGACCAGCTCACCGCTCGCCAACTCGATATCGTGCAGGGCCTGGTCGACAACCTGAGCTACCGGGAGATCGGCGAACGGCTCGACATCAGCATCGAGACCGTGCGCGACCACATCAAGAATATCTACCGCAAGCTCCGGGTCAATTCAAAAATGGAGGTGGTCCACAAGAAGCTGAAGGGGGAGATCTAGGCACCCCGCAATACTGTCAGCACTGGTTTTATCCGGATCGACTACGTCGCTGCAGCGGCGCTGTGCTCCGGCTCGGAAGCACTGCACGTTCCACCCGTGGGAGCGGAAAGCAATTCACCCGGCTGGACCAAAAGCGAGCAAACCGCTTCGCCACTAACCGGCGTATTCCGGAAAAGACGGCCAGGTTACGTATACTGGGAGCGCGAATCGCCCTCCACCGATGGGTGGGAGCATCGTCCTACGCCAGCTTACGCCTCGATCATGCCTGAAGAACACCTCATCGCCTACGTGGGCGAGATTATCGGTACCGCCATCCTTATCCTCCTCGGTAACGGCGTGGTAGCAAACGTGTTGCTGGCCAAGACCAAGGGACACGGCAGCGGGCTCATCGTCATTGCCTTCGCCTGGGCCATCGCGGTCTTCACGGCCGTCTTTATTTCCGCTCCCCTCTCCGGTGCTCACCTCAATCCGGCAGTCACGCTCGGGCTGGCCCTCGCCGGTAAGTTCGCCTGGGCCCTGGTGCCGGGCTACTTCATCGCCCAGCTCGTGGGTGCGTACCTCGGGCAGGTCCTTGTCGTACTAAGTTACCGCGACCACTACGCCGCTACGGCAGATACCGGACTGATCCTGGCCACCCACAGCACGGACCCCGCCATCGCCCGCTACTCGTCTAACGTGATCACCGAACTGATCGGCACCTTCGTACTCGTCTTTGCCGTGCTGTACATCACCGGTCCCAAATTCGGCGAGTCCGCCGGTAGCCTGGGCGCGCTGGACGCCCTCCCCGTGGCGCTGGTGGTACTCGGCATCGGGCTTTCGCTCGGCGGACCCACGGGCTACGCCATCAATCCCGCCCGCGACCTGGGTCCCCGTATCGCCCACGCTACCCTGCCCCTGCCGCACCGGGGCGACAGCAACTGGGGCTACGCCTGGGTGCCCATGGTCGGGCCGCTCCTCGGAGCGGCGGTTGCGGCGGGCCTGTGGCACTTCGTGCCGGTGGCCCTGTAGGCCGGATACGTCAGCTTACTCCAGGTCGGCGCGGATCATATCGTCCAGTTCCGGCTCGCCCCCGCGGTGGCCGCAACCGCTGGCCATGATGAGCCGGCCGCGGTCCCGTACGATGCCGGTGCCGTGACGGCCGCGCACCAGGGGCGGGGCGGCGGTCCAGGTGCTCGTACGTACGTCCAGCGCTTCCACGTCGGCGTGGGCCAACTCCTGGCTGTCGGATTCGCCGCCGATCACGATCAGGCGGTGGTCCAGGCCGATGGCGGCGCTACCGGCCCGCCGGGTGGGGATTTCGTTTTCCAGCGTAGACCACTCACCGGTGGCAAAATCGTAGACGTCCACCGCCCCGATCGTATTGGCGAAGGGGTTCGTAGCGGCCACCGTGGTGCGGCCGGCGGCGGCGTAGAGCTTACCGTCGACCACGGCCGCCTGGAAGTGGTCGCGTGCGCGGGGGGCATCGGGCAGGACCTCCCACGCGCCCGTGACGGGGTCGTAGGCGTCCAGCCAGCGCTTGTGGTCGCCGCGGTGGCCGTCGCGGATACCGGCGACCAGGTAGATCTTTCCCTCGTGCAGCACGGCTCCGGCACCGCCCCGGCGGCGGTCGGCGGGAATCTCGTGCCCGGTGCGCCAGCGGTCGGTCGCGGGCGAGTAGATATAGACGTTGGGCAGCGGCGTCTCACCGGGGTAGCCGCCCGTCATGGCTCCGAGCAGGTAGACCTCGTCGTTGTACACCACCGGCTGAAAGTGGTGGATCTCGACGGGGGGCTTCGCACCTTCCGTCCAGGCGCGGGTGGCGGGATCGTAGACGGATACCGGCCGGATCCCCCGGCCACCCAGCAGGTAGTAGCGCTGGCCTACCTGGACGAAGGCGGCTTCGTGCCGGGCAACGGGTCGGGTTTCCGTCGTCACCGTTTCCCACTCCCCGACGGGAGCAGAGGCCTGCTTCCGGTACGGTAGGCAGGCGGTCAGGCCGAGGAGGAAGGATAGGAGTAGCAGGTTCCGCACGAAAGTTTACTTGAGTGGCTTGATCTCGATGTCGCGCCAGAGTACTTTGATGCCACCACCGTCGTGGATCTGCAGGGCGATGGATCCGCGGCCTTCGCCGATCTTGTCGTCGGTGAAGTCGACCATCTCCACGTCGTTTAGCCAGGTACGGACACGAGGGCCCTGCACGCGGATCTTCAGGTCGTTCCACTCGCCCATGCGCAGGGCGTCCTCCGCGGAGGGGGCGGGCTTGACGAGCCAGCCGCGGCCGTAGGATTCGTAGATCCCGCCGGTGTGCAGGTCGGGGGGAGCTACCTCCACTTGCCAGCCGCTGATCTTGGTACCGTCGAGGGTCGAGCGAAAGAAGACGCCGCTATTGCCGTCGGCTTCCTGCTTGAACTGCAGGGTGAGCACGAAGTCCTTGTATTCCTTTTCGGTGGCGAGGTAGCCGTAGCCCGCGTCGGGGCCGCTTTCACAGATGAGCACGCCGTCCTCAACGTACCACTTCTCGGTACCGTGCACCTCCCAGCCGGCCAGGGATTCACCGTTGAACAGATCGATGGAGCGGCTGCAGGAAGCGAGCGAAAGCAGGCAGCAGAGGATTAGCAGGTTCTTCATGTCCGGAAAGTACGCTTTCGGACGGAAAACCTACGAATCGGACGTTCACCGCACCCGCGCGCCGCCGCCTAATTGTCAAACCGGAGCCGCAGGGAGATGCCCGCCTCCCAGGCGGCGTAGGCCACCGTGCTGTGTTCCAGGTGAAATTCGGTAGGGGTGGGTGCGTAGCTCACGAACGGCTCGATACCCACCACGAAGCGGTCGGCAATGTAGTGTTCATAGCCACCGAAGAGGCGCAGGCTATAGGGGCTATACGTAAAGGGGGGACGGTTGGAAGAACCGAAGTAAAAGGTGGTTTCCATGAGCGGATCGCCTACCCAGCGGGCCAGGGTACCCCCTACCCCGACCAGGAAGCGGTCGTTGTCGGGACCGTAATCGAAGTGATACAGCACGGCCGCGGGCGCCTCGATCGCCATGTATACGATACGGTTCTCGCCGGTCAGCGTGCTGAAGGCGGTATCCTGCCGGCTCTCGCTGACGTCGTAGCGGTATCGCCGGCGGCTGACGTCGATCCCGACGCGCACCGATAGCCGCGAGGTGATCGCGTACTCCAGGTAGCCCCCGACGGTATACCCAATGGCTACGCCGCTGCCCCCCGCGGTGTAGGCGAGTACGCCTTCCGAGAAGTCCTTCCGGGCGCGGGACTCCACAAAGTGGGTCCGGGGCGTAACGTGCACACCCATATCCAGGCGCTGCTGGGCAGCGGCCGGAGAACACAGAGCCAGAACCGCTAAACATACAAGCGCCAGAAGGCGAATACAATGCACGGGAATTCTCATCCAGTTACTTCAGTGGGGGGTCTAATTTCTTGTTGCTACAAACACCTGCCGGCGGGATAGGTCGCGCGGATGCGGACTTTAACATTTGCGACTTTGTCGTGGGTCGCCCGAATGGCAAAATCTACCCCGTGTGCACCGCGCCGGGGCTGGTGGCCCTTACCTTGGCGGCTAAAACGTCCACGTGCTCCCCGTTCGTCTCTGTCTACTCGCGGCCCTGCTGTGCTGGGAAACCGCCGCCGCCCAGGATTTCCGTGTCGAGCCCCCCAATTGGTGGGCCGGCATGCGCGACAGTACCCTGCAGCTCCTCATCCACGGAACCGACGCGGGCAGCCTAACCCTCACGGTCGACGCGCCGGGCGTCCGCCTTGCCGGCACGCATACGGCCGACAGCCCTAATTACCTGTTCGCGGACCTGGTGATTGCCCCGGACGCGCCGGCGGGTACCGTGACCCTCACCTTTCAGCGCGACGGGCGCACGGTGCGCACCTACCCCTACGCGCTACGGGAGCGGGAACGGACACCGGAAAGCTACGCGGGCTTCGACGCCGCCGACGCCATCTACCTGATCACGCCGGACCGCTTCGCCAATGGAGACCCCACCAACGACGTGGTCGATGCGCTACGGGAGACCGTGGTCGACCGCAGCGAGGGGTACGCCCGCCACGGCGGCGACCTGCGGGGCATCACCGACCACCTCGGATACATCGACAGTATGGGCTTCACCGCCGTCTGGCCCAGCCCGGTCCTGGAAAACGACATGCATGCGTACTCCTACCACGGCTACGCGATAACGGATTACTACGCGGTCGACCCGCGCTTCGGCTCGCTCTCCGACTACCGCGCGCTGGCCGACGCGGCCCGCGAACGGGGCATCAAGCTGATCCAGGACCAGGTCGTCAACCACTGCGGCAGCGGACACTGGTGGATGGAAGACCTGCCCTTCGCCGACTGGCTGAACCACCAGGGCGAGCCGGTCATTACCAACCACCGCCGCACCACCCACCAGGATCCTTACGCCGCCCGGGTGGACGCCGACCTGCTGACTACCGGCTGGTTCGTCGAGACCATGCCGGACCTCAACCAGCGGAACCCGTTCGTAGCCAACTACCTTATCCAGAATAGCCTCTGGTGGATCGAGACCCTTGGGCTCGGCGGCGTCCGGCAGGATACTTACCCCTACCCCGACGCCGACTTCCTGGCCCGGTGGTCGTGCCGCATCATGGAGGAGTACCCCAACTTCGCCATCGTGGGCGAGGAGTGGGCCTATAATCCCGCCATCGTGGCTTACTGGCAGCGGGGCAAGGTGAACGCGGACGGTTACGTTTCCTGTCTGCCCAGCGTGATGGACTTCCCCATTCAGGCCGCCCTCAATACCGCCCTGAACGAAGACGAGGGCTGGGACACGGGACTGATCAAGCTCTACGAAGCCCTGTCGAATGACTTTCAGTACGCCGCCCCCCAAGACATCATGGTATTCGCGGAGAACCACGACATGGACCGCCTGGCCACCCAGCTCCACGGTGACGTTGACCTGATCAAGATGGCCCTGACCTACCTGGCGACGGTGCGCGGCATCCCCCAGTTCTACTACGGCTCCGAGGTCCTGCTAGACAACGACGAGGCCCCCGGTGACCACGGGGTGATCCGCACCGACATGCCCGGTGGCTGGGCGGACGACGCCGTGAGCGCGTTCACGGGGAAGGGGCTCACCGCCGACCAGCTCGGGGTACAGGATCACCTGCGTACCTTGCTCAATTGGCGGGGCCGGCATCCGGTCGTCGCTACCGGCAATACCCTCCACTTCGTGCCGCAGGACGGCACTTACGTCTACGGCCGCTACGACGACAGCGAGCGCGTCGTGGTGGTGATGAACAAGAACGACCGGGCCGTCACCCTGCCCCCGGACCGCTACCGCCAACTCTGGGGAGCATCCACCACCGCTACCCCGCTCGACGGTCCGGCCCAGGAGATCGCGGCCGGACTCACCGTACCGGGGCGGTCGGCTACCGTTTTCGTCCTGCAGTAAACCGGCGTTCCCGCGGATTGCGGAGCCAGGCCCAGCGGGCGCTGCCGCAGGTGCAACGATCCCTACCGGGGAGCAGCGCAGACGGGTAGCCCACCGCGAAAGTCGTCGGGCGAAACAGGAGCGGACGGTGGCCAGCAGCCGGGAACGTACCTTAAGTCTTCTACAACTTATATCCAATGCCCCACCCCTACCTGTCCCCGCGCCGCGAGGGCGACCACCACGATACGGTGAGTATGCGTTGCCTGGACCAGGGCGGTGCGGCAGCCTACCACCGGGCCGTCGACCGCTTCTATGCCGTGGGCTCCTGGCACGAGCTCAACTCCGCCCTGCGCACGCACTTCCAGCTCTGTGACGGCGGCGGCAAGCCGGTCGAACGGCGACCGCGGGTGGGCGATACCATCCGTATTGACCTGGCCGGACCGGGCAGCCGCAGCGGGGGCGGTTACGATTGGGTAGCGGTGACCCTGCTCGACTCGGGGGAGGAGCCTTTGCCCTTCGTGGCGATGTCTATCGTCCCCTGTGCCGACCCGCGGTCCGCAACCACTGACGTGGCACACTTCTACGCGGCCGGCGCCGTGAACACCTTCGTGCTGCGGCGGCTCGGCGACTGCCTGCTGGCCGAGGTACACGGGCGCAACGAGGTGCCGAACGTCGGCACGGGCCCGCTGGTCGACCGCCTACGCAATGAGGCCATCGCGTTGGCCGGCCGGGTGGGGTTCAGCCAGGTACAGTGGAAAGACTGGACCGACGGGCTGGTGTCAGTTGTCTAGCCGCAGGCGCAGGGATAGTCCGGCCTCTACCCGTACCGTAGTGGTGGTCGTGCGCTCGAGGTCGAAGCGGGTGGGAACGTAAGAAAGGTAGGGCTCCACTCCCACGATCACGGACGGGGACAGGTTGTGCTCGTAGCCCCCGAAGACCGTCAGCGAATGGGCGGGGTAGCTGATCTTGTCCTTAGCAGAACCCCGATCAGCAAAACTTGTAAAGGCACGCGGCATACCCGTATTCCGGGTGAGGGTGGTGGCCACGCCGAGCAGGTAGCTGTCGCCGTTGTTGAGGTAATCGAAGCGGTAAATGATAGCCAGGGGAACCTCGATACTCGTAAAGACGATCTGATTCGAACCCCGCACCACGCTGTCGGACTCAATGAACACCCGCTCCACGGCGTAGCGGTTGCGCTTATACGACAGGTCGATACCGCTGCGTACGAACCAGTGGGGGGTGACCTCGTACTCCAGGTATACGCCGCCACCGGCGGCCATAGAGAGCCCGTCCAGTCCCCGCGTGTAACTGCCGCTGGCCGGTGGGTCGTAGCGGTCGGAGGAGGAGAGGTAGCGCAGCTGGGGAGAGAAGTGTATCCCCACGTCGAGGGGCGACTGCCCACGTACTCCGAGGGAGAACAGGGTAAGGAGTAGCAACAGCAGCGGCAGCCGGCGGGCGGCACGGAAAGGCAGGTTGGGCATTAAATTTGGCTTGGGGCGGTGGGAATAACCACCGTGAGACGCGCCGGCGGGGGCACCGTCACGCGCCGGGGATGTTAAAAAATCCGGCGGCCCGCCGGGCACGACAAAGGGCGGCGGGGGGCATACGCAATATTCCCCCGGCAGGACCGTATATTTGCGGCCCTTCGCGCTATCGGGTCTGGGAGGCCCCGTACGCGAAGTCCTATTCACCATCCTTCTTCAATGGTGGTGGTCCGCCCGTTTCCGACGGCGGCCCCGCCGGAACCTAAATTTTTAACTATGCAAGGCAAGGGACTTATTAAGTTTTTCCTTGTGGTCATGATCCTCGTGACGGTTGCGCAGTACCTGTTTGTCTTCCCCACCAACGCCGTGGAGAACGACGCCGACAATTACGCGCAGGACCTGACGGGAGAAGACTCAGGCGAAGCGTACCGCATTGCTCGCGCGTCCTATCTGGACAGCATCTCCGACCAGGAAGTCTTCCGGCTTCCGCTCATCAAATCGTACACCTACCAGGACCTCAAGGCCCAGCAGCTCGCGCTCGGCCTCGACCTGAAAGGCGGCATGTCCGTCGTTCTGCAGGTAGACCTCAGGGAGTTCCTGAGAAGCCTGGCCCGTAATACCAAGGACCCCACCTTTGAAGAAGCCATCAACGCAGCCTCCCAAGCTCAGCAGAACGCCGACGACGATTTTATCACCCTGTTCGGCGACGCCTGGATCGCGAATTCCGGCGACAAGACGCTGGCCTCGATCTTTTCGCGCAACGATGCCCTCCGCGACCAGATAGGCATCAACACCAGCGACGCCGAGGTAATCCGTATCCTGCGTGAGAAGGCCGATGAAACGGTGCAACTCACCTACGACATGCTGCGTCGCCGGATCGACGAGCTCGGGGTAGTACAGCCCAACGTGAGCCTCGACGCCGAGCGCGACCTGATCCTGGTCGAGCTCCCCGGCGTAGAGAACCCCGAGCGGGCGCGCAGCTTCCTGCAGGCCGCCGCCAACCTCGAGTTCTACGACGTGCTCAACATCGACCAGGCCACCGTCAATGCCCTGATCCAGGCCGACCAGCTGCTCGAGCGCCGCGTGGCCCTGGCCGCCGGCCGCGACAGCTCGGAGCTCTCGACTACCGAGATCGTCCTCGACACCACCTTTGCAGTCGACGAGAACGGCAACCTGCTCGACAGCATCGCCTCCATCGACGAGCGGGAAGTGCCCCGGCAAACCGCCGGCCCCCTGTTCTCGATCCTGACCCCCAACCAGGGTAATCTCGGCCCCGCTGTCGTAGGTATCGCCCGCAACAGCGACCGGCAGCAGGTCATGCAGTACCTCACCGACCCCGAGGTAGCCCGCCTGTTCCCCCGCAACGCGATCTACCGCTGGGCCGACGCGCCCCTGCAACTCGACGCCGACGGTACCACCGCCGACCTCTACCAGCTGTACCAGCTCAACCTGCCCCGCGGCGGCGAAGCTCCCCTCACGGGCGAGTACGTCACCCGTGCCAGTTCCGGTCCCGACCCCGACGGGCAGGTGGCCGTCAACCTCAGCATGAACTCCGAGGGCAGCCGCATCTGGGCCCGCATGACCACCGAAGCCGCCAACGACGGCAACCGGCAGGTAGCGATCGTGCTCGACAGCGCGGTGGTCTCCGCACCCAGCGTTCGCGGCCCCATCACCGGGGGCAGCACGAGCATCACCGGTGACTTCACCGTGCAGGAGGGTACTGACCTGGCCAATATCCTCCAGGTAGGTCGCCTCCCCGCCCGCTTGGAGATCATTCAGGAAAGCATCGTAGGTCCCTCGCTGGGCGAATCGAATATCCGCAGCTCCATCACCGCCCTGGTGATCGGTTTCGGCCTGGTGTTGGCCTTCATGCTATTCTACTACGGCGGCGCCGGCGTGGTGGCCATCGTGGCCCTGATCCTGAACCTCGTGTTCATCTTCGGTGCCCTGGCCAGCCTCGGTACGGTACTCACCCTGCCCGGCATCGCCGGTATCCTGCTCACGATCGGTATGGCCGTTGACGCCAACGTGATCATCTACGAGCGCGTCCGTGAGGAACTCCGGGCCGGCAAGACGGTACCCAATGCCGTACGCGACGGCTTCGGCAACTCCTACTCGGCGATCATCGACGCCAACGTGACCACCATCATCGTGGCTGCGGTACTGGCCTACTTCGGCCTAGGCCCCATCAAGGGCTTCGCCGTGGTACTGATCGTGGGCGTACTGGCTTCGCTCTTCACCGCCGTACTGGTGGGCCGCCTGATGGTCGACTACTGGGTGGAGAAGAAGGGAACCATGAGCTTCTGGACCGCCGGCAGCAAGAACCTCTTCGCCGACGTCAACGTGGACTGGCTCAGTTACCGCAAGCTCGCCTACGGCGTGAGCGGCGCGCTGGTGCTGGCCTCCCTGGTGGCGATCTTCGTACGCGGCTTCGACCTTGGCGTCGACTTCCGCGGCGGCTACTCCTACACCGTCGTACTGGCCGAGGACGTGACCGCCCAGGATCTCCGCTCCGCGCTCGAGGGCCCGCTGCAAGGTACTCCGACCATCAAGTCGGTCGACAGCGACAATACCTTCAACGTCACCACCAACTACCTGGTCGACGAGACCGGCCTGATCGACGGACGCGAACCGCAGGAGATAGTCCTCGGGGCCCTCTTCGAGGGCGTCCGTACGGCCACCGGCGAGGGCGACCTCACGGTCGAGACCTTCGGGGATATCGAGGCCAACAGCGGCTCCCACATCGTCAGCGTCAGCAAGGTAGGCCCCACGATCGCCGACGACATCAAGCGCTCCGCCCTCTGGGCCGGCGTGGTCGCCCTGCTGGGTATCTTCCTGTACCTGCTCCTGCGCTTCAAGGGTAAGCGGTTCTCGACGGGTGCCGTAGTGGCCCTGTTCCACGACACCGTCATCACGATGGGCGTCTTCGCGGCCTGCTGGGGCTGGATCGGCTTCAACATGGAGGTTGACCAGGCCTTTATCGCCGCCATCCTGACCGTGATCGGCTACTCGATCAACGATACGGTGGTTGTGTTCGACCGCATCCGCGAGTACCTGAACAACCACGTCAGCCAGGATAAGAAGACGATGATCAACAACGCCGTGAGCAGCACCATCAGCCGCACGGTGATGACCTCGTTCACGACCATCCTCGTCGTCCTGGTGCTCTTTCTGTTCGGTGGTGCCAGCATCAAAGGCTTTGCCTTCGCACTGCTGGTGGGCATCGTGGTCGGTACCTACTCCTCGATCTTCATCGCTACGCCGATCGTGTACGACCTTACGGACGAGGCGGAAGTTCGTGAGATCAAGACGCCGGAGAACAGCTCCGTAGGCGTATAAACCGGTCGTCCTCCCACGGCCTACACGATGCCCCGTCCGGTTCTCCGGGTGGGGCATCGTCGTTTAGTTGCTCCCCACGAATACCCACGACACCCCAAAACGGTCGGTCAGCTGCCCGTAGGTACCGAAGGGGGCCGCTGCGAGCGGCATATAGAGGTGTTCGTTCCGGTCGGCTCCCTCCGACAGTTCAGCGAATACGCGCTTCAGCTCGCCGTCCGATTCTCCCGTGAGGTAGATGCTGAAAGTATTGCCCGGTCGGCGTGCCAGTCGGTGGCGGAAAATTCCACCCTGTCGCTTTTCAGGTAGGCGTTGATGATCAGGTCGTGCTTTTCGGGAGGAAATTGCTCTCGCATGGGCGTGTCGCCGGTCCGGACGAGCTTCAGCTCCCCGCCGAAAATGCGGTGATAGGTGGTCATGGCGTCAGCGCAGTTGCCGGTGAACAGCAGGAAAGGTGTGGTGTAAAGCATGGTCGCTTGGATTTAAAGATCCTTTCCAAATTTAATCGCTGTCCGCGCATATTTGAAGGCGGAGGAAACGCAGGTGCAGGGGTCGTTGGCCAAACCCGCCAGCGTCCGCAGCGAACATCTTTTTCCTATACTTGTCCCCCTTACCAAATCATGCAAGCAATGGCTAGAAAACTAAGAATGGGAATGGTAGGCGGCGGTCGCGGCGCCTTCATCGGCGGCGTGCACCGGATCGCCGCGGCAATCGACCAGCAGATCGAGCTGGTCTGCGGCGCCTTCAGCTCCAACCCCGAACGCTCGCGACTCTCGGGGGAGGATTTTTTCCTGCCCGCCGACCGGGTCTACGGCTCCTACGAGGAAATGATCCGGAAAGAAAAGGAGCTCCCGGAGGGAGAACGAATGGACTTCGTGTCGATCGTAACGCCCAACCACGTCCACTTCGGCCCGGCCAAGCTGGCGCTGGAAAACGGGTTTCACGTAGTCTGTGACAAACCTCTTGCCTTCAGCGTCGACGAGGCCCGGCAGCTGGTCGCCCTGGTCGAGAAGACCGGCCTGACCTTCGCCCTGACCCACAATTACACCGGTTACCCCATGGTCAAGCAGGCCCGGGCCATGATTCGGGACGGCAAGCTGGGCAAGGTGCGCAAGATCGTCGTGGAGTACCCGCAGGGCTGGCTGGCCGACAAGAAGGAGGACACGGACAACAAACAGGCGAGCTGGCGCTCCGACCCCGAGAAATCGGGACTTGGCGGCGCGATGGGCGACATCGGCACCCACGCCGAGAACCTGGCCGAGTACGTCACCGGCCTCAAGATCACCGAGGTCTGCGCCGACCTGACTTCCTACGTCGAGGGTCGCCGGCTCGACGACGACGCCAACATCCTGCTCCACTTCGAGGAAGGCGCCAAGGGCGTACTGCACTGCTCCCAGATCTGCGTCGGGGAAGAGAACGGCCTCAACATCCGCGTCTGGGGCGAAACCGGCGGCCTGGAGTGGCACCAACAGGAGCCCAACACCCTGATCTACAAGCGGCACGAGCAACCGGCCATTCATTACCGCACCGGCGTCGGCGAGCTCGACGAAGCCGCCGTAGCCGCCCAGCGCGTACCGCCTCCCGGTCACCCCGAAGGCTACTTGGAGGCCTTTGCCAACATCTACAAGAACTTTGCCGCTACCGTCCGCGCCGGCATGGAAGGTCGTGAGCCCACCGCCATCGAAAGCGACTTCCCCACCGTGCACGACGGCCTGCGGGGCATGCGCTTCGTCGAGGTAGTCGTGGAGAACGCCGATAGTGAGGAGAAGTGGAGTCGGGTTTAGTTCTGTAGTTCTGTAGTTCTGTAGTCGGGTAGCAGGGTCATCACTGGGCAGCTACGATGGCCACTTAGTATTGTCCAATAGCGAGGCGTAGCCAAGCGGGACTAACGAACTACCAGCGACCGCAGGGAGCGGGACTACAGAACTACCAGCGACCGCAGGAAGCGGGACTACAGAACTACCAGCGACCGCAGGGAGCGGGACTACAGAACTACCAGCGACCGCAGGAAGCGGGACTACAGAACTACCAGCGACCGCAGGAAGCGCAACTACCGCATCAATTCCGCCTGCAGGTCCTCCAGTTCCACGCCCTTGGTTTCCGGCATGAGGAAGTACACGAAGGCGAGCTGTCCCAGCATGCATACGGCGAAGAGGGCGAAGATGGGTCCCTCGCCGAAAGTACCGGCCAAAAAGGGGAAGTTGCCGCCGATGAGGGCCGCGAAGATCCAGTGGGTAGTGCTGCCCAATGACGCGCCGAGCCCGCGCACTTCGTTGCCGAAGATCTCGCTGATGAACACCCAGATGACGGCCCCCTGCCCGATCGCGTGACTGGCAATGAAGACAAACAACCAGATGGGAACCACCAGCCCCTCCAGGTTGCCGGTAAAGAAGGCCCAGCTGACGGAAGCGAGCGAGATCAGGTATCCGAAGGTACCGATGTACATCAGTTTCTTGCGGCCGCTGCGGTCAATGAGGTACATGCCGATGAAGGTGAAGAGCACATTGACCACTCCGATGCCCACGGAGCTCAGAAAGGCGCTTTCCGTGCCCAGGTTGGCTGCTTCGAAGATGCGGGGCGCGTAGTAGATCACGGCGTTGATGCCCGACACCTGGTTGAAAAAGGCGAACAGGAAGGCGTAAAGGATCGGCCGGTTATACTTGCCGCTGAAAAAAGTACTCAGCGCCACCGTCTCCTTTGTCGTATTGGACGCTTCGATGCGGTCGAGCTCGTACTGTGCGGTCACGGGGTTGACCCGCATGAGCACATTGAGCGCCTCCTCGCGGTTGCCCGCCTTGGTAAGCAACCACCGCGGACTGCGGGGCACGAAGAACAACAACAAAAGGAAGAGCACGGCCGGCACCACCTCCACGCCGAGCATCAGCCGCCAGTCCAGGCCGTCGTTGGCCTCTACGATCAGGTAATTGCTGAAGTAGGCTACCAAAATTCCGATCACCAGGTTCAACTGGAAAGCCGCCACCAACTGCCCCCGCTGGTTGGCCGGTGCCACTTCCGTGATGTACAGCGGTGCGACGACCGAGCTGGCGCCTACCCCCAGACCGCCCAGAAAGCGGAAAATATTTAGCTGCAGCGGATCCGCCGCCACGGCGGAGCCTAGGGCCGATATCAGGTACAGCACGGCTATAGCAATCAGGGTGATTTTTCGGCCGTAGCGGTCGGCCGGCACGCCACCGAAGATGGCGCCAATGATCGTGCCGTACAGGGCCATGGCCACGATTTGGCCGATGGCCAGATCACTCAGCCCGAACTCGGCCTGGATGGCCCGCTCGGCCCCGCTGATGACAGCCGTATCAAATCCGAAAAGAAAGCCCCCGAGGGCAACGGTAATGGCCCAGGTCCAGACGCGTGCGGTATTCATGCAGATGCTTTAAGCAGTCGCGGACATCTCGCGACCACGCTAATGTAAGTGTTGCGGTTAGTTGCCGGCATACGGACTGTCGGCACCCCGTGTCAGCCAGGGACGGTATAGGGCGGCCCCTGCGTACAGCAAGGTATTGAGCAGCACGCCCGCTACGGGAAAACCGGGCATCTGTAGCCACTCGAAGGCGATCACACCACCGAGGTAGCTGGCCACCAGCAGTACGCCAAGTAACCGCGTGCGGGGGATTGCCAGTGCAACCACGGTCCCCAGTTCGACTATAGCGAGTAACACCAGGTTGCTGCCCATCGACTCCCGGACTTCGGGCGGCGGAGCGAACAGCTTCATCCCGGCACTTCCGGCGAGCGCGAGCCCTACGAGCCCCATCAGAAGCAAACCGATTCGTTCCCTGGACATAACTAAATGGTTTTAGTGCAAGCTAGTGCTTCCCAGGCTAACCTACAAATCTGACCGATGGCCCTGGCAAAGCGCAGGGATGTTAATACCTTCCCCGGTATGAAAGCGCTACTCACCCTGCTCCTCCTGTTTCCTCTGCTGCTCATCGGTCAGGAAGTGACCTACCTGCACTGCGGCCGCCTGATCAACGGAGAATCCGATGAGGTACTGACCGGAAAGACAGTTGTCGTAACCGACGGCACCATCACCGCGGTAGAGGACGGCTACACCCAACCGGCCGAAGGTGGCGAGGTAATCGACCTCCGCGACCGCACGGTCATGCCCGGCCTGATCGACCTTCACGTACACATCGAAGGAGAAAGCAGCCCCAATCGCTACCTGGAATCCTTCACCCTGGACCCGGCCGACGTAGCCCTCCGAGCTACCGGCTACTGCGAAAAGACGCTGAAGGCCGGCTTTACCACGGTTCGTGACCTGGGGGGCAGCGGGGTCAACGTAAGTCTACGTAACGCCATCAACCGCGGGTACATCCAGGGGCCCCGCATCTACACGGCCGAAAAAGCCATCGGCACCACCGGCGGCCACGCCGATCCGAGTAACGGCCGCAACCGCGAGCTGGCCTACGACGCCGGCCCCGCCGAAGGAGTCATCAGCGGTCCGGAAGAAGCCTACGACGCCGTCCGCCACCGGTACCAGAATGGTGCCGACTGCATCAAGGTGACCGCCACCGGAGGCGTGCTCAGCGTGGCCAAGGACGGTTCCGGCCCCCAGTTCACCCAGGAAGAACTCAACGCCATCGTGGCCGCGGCGAAAGATTATGGGATGACCACCGCCGCCCACGCCCACGGTACCGAAGGCATGAAGCGTGCGGTCATCGCCGGTATCAACACCATCGAGCACGGCAGCCTGATGGATGAGGAGGTCATGGACCTCATGATCGAGCACGGCACCTACTACGTGCCCACCCTGAGCGCGGGCAAGTTCGTCGCGGAAAAGGCCAAGGTGGAAGGGTACTTTCCCGCCATCATCGTACCGAAGGCCCTGAACATCGGTCGCGAGCTGCAGGCCACCTTCAAACGGGCCTACGCCCGGGGCGTACCGATCGCCTTCGGAACGGACACCGGCGTGAGCCCCCACGGCGACAACGCCCGGGAGTTCATCTACCTGGTCGAAGCCGGTGTACCCGCCCTGGAGGCGATCCGTTCGGCCACCGCCACCGCGGCCGGGGTGCTCGGTCGCGGCGATGACCTGGGCCGCATTCGCACCGGTTACGTAGCCGACATCGTGGCCGTCCCCGGTAACCCGGTCGATGACATCGCCACGATGACCGAGGTCAACTTCGTCATGAAGGAGGGAAAGGTGATCGACTGATTCGCCGCTATTGCCGCTCGAGGCCGAACCGGCGCTGACGGATAATGGCCCGACCCCGCACCTGCGCGCCGCCGCCCGCCGCGGTGCTGTCGCTAAGGGGGTACTCCACCAGGCGGTATTCGCCGGTGTCGCGGACCAGCGTCCAGCCCGCCTGCCGGAAGTAGGGAAGCGCCGTACTCAGTTCGCTCTCGTAGGCCTCGTCGGGTATCTGCAGGGTGGACGGGGCTACGTCAGCCACCCGCAAAAGGTCGTCGGGCCACGACCGTTCCACCTCTACGTAGGGGTACACCTGCACCCAAAAGAACAGTACGGTGAGCACTCCCGACAGCACGGAGCCGCCGATGGCGAAGTCGCGCCGTTCGCCGAACAACCCCAGCACGGCCAGCAGGCTGAAGATCCAGTAGGCCGCGCCCATACCGAGGGCCGCCCGAAAGCCCTCCCCGGGAAAGGCGATCGCGCCGCCCGCCAGCAGGACGACGGCCGCGACGAAGGCGAACACCAGGTGAATGACGGCGGTACTCTTGACCCAGTCCTTCCAGGGGTAGTTTTCCTCGCGGAAGTAGAGTTGCATCTGTTTGCCTGCGACCAGCGCCACCAGGTACATGAAAAAGAGTGACTGCGCCAGCAACGTCACCACCAGCGCCATAACCACGATAAGCGCGAACTGCTCGAACTGCCGGCCCTTGAACACGAGATCGCGGACGCCGCCCACCACCCAGCCGGCCACCGGCAACATGCCGAGCAGGCCGTAGTAGAGCAGATCGAAGGCGCGACTGTCCTCCTGCCCGTAATACCAGTAGGTATTGGCCCCCTGAGGACCCTGGATGGCAAGTACCAGGCAGCTGATCCCGACGGCGACGGCCGCCGGGGTCTGCCAGGCGTATTCGGTGCGCTGGAAAACGGCCAACACCACGAGCATCATGGAAAGCAGCAGGGTGGAGACGGGCGCGGCAATGGCCCCGAGCAGGGCAAACACCCCGAAGGCGTAGATCTTCTTGTGGTCGTCGGCGAGGCCGTACAGCAAGACCGACCAGAACATTCCCGAGTGCCCGAGCAGGGCGAGGGTATCGGCGGTAGCTACCTTGCCGAAGAAGGGTAGGAAAAAGGAGGAGGCGGCGCAGAGCAGCGCCAATTGGGCGGTCTGCTTACCGAAGAGCCGGCTGGTCCATCGGTAGGTAAAGAAGGCCGCCAGCACCAGCCACAGGGCGGAAAGCAGGCGGGGGAAGAGAAATTCGGCGTCGGTGGCCGGATCGATCGCCTCCCCGGGAGCCATGAGGGCGTGATTTATCGCGGCGGGCAGGTAATCGCCCCAGCCGGCATCGAGGGCCCGCGCCAGAGCGTATCCTTCCCCGCCGGGCCAGGCGGTAATCACGTCGAGGCGCACCACCAGGGCGGCCAGGAAGAAGAAGCCCACCATCCAGGTGAAGAATCGCCACCGGCCGGTGACGCCTGCCTCCGCAACGGTGGGGGCGGTAGCGGGGGCTACCTGGGGTTTACGGCGTTTTTTTCTGCTCACCGGGTAATGCGTTCGCCGTTCTTGATCAAAAATTCCTCGGCCAGGGTCAGGAAGTTCTTGGCCCCGCGGCTGCCGGCGTTGATCATCACCACGGGCAGGTGCATGTTCGGTGCCTCGCTGATGCGCGCATTGCGGTGAATGATAGTTTTGAAGGCCTCGTCGCCGAAGCTTTCCCGCACCCGGTCGACGACCATGTTGGCCAGGCGCAGGCGCTGGTCGTACATGCTCAGCAGGATACCTTCCAGTTCGAGGCGGGGGTTGAGCTGCTGCTGTACCAGCTTGATGGTATTCTGCAGCTTGGTCAGCCCCTCCAGGGCGAAGTACTCGCACTGTACGGGTATGAGCACGGAGTCGGCGGCCGTCAGGGCGTTGATGGTCAGCAGCCCCAGGCTGGGGAGGCAGTCGATCAGGATGTAATCGTAGTGGTTGCGCAGCGGCTCGGTGATGTTGTTACGCATCACGTCCTCGCGGCGGAAACGGTTGATCAGCTCCACCTCGGCCCCTACCAGGTTGATGCTGGAGGGCAGAATGTGCAGGTTGGGCGTCTCGGTTTCGTAGATGACCTCGTTGACGTCGAGGTCATTGATCATCACGTCGTAGATACTGGCCTCGACCTCATCGGCCGGGATGCCTACGCCACTGGTGGCGTTGGCCTGCGGGTCGGCGTCGACGATGAGCACCCTGCGCTCCAGGATCGCCAGGGAAGCCCCCAGGTTGATCGTGGTCGTGGTCTTCCCCACCCCGCCCTTCTGGTTCGCTATTGCAACTACTTTCGCCATTTGCGCGAAGGTAC
Organism: Lewinella sp. IMCC34183; assembly: GCF_003390915.1. Classification (GTDB taxonomy): domain Bacteria; phylum Bacteroidota; class Bacteroidia; order Chitinophagales; family Saprospiraceae; genus Neolewinella. The sequence goes on from NZ_QMEM01000005.1 coordinate 130,704, forward strand.
GTAAAAGCATAAATGGATAGCCGCCAACCAGAGGCGCGCGGACGCGGGTGCGGTGAACGGGGGCAGGAGAACGCCCGGCGGGTTAACGGTATCTTGCTTCCGTGGCAACCGGAATTTCGGCGGTACGGGTACTGTGGTGGTACGGCAGGGGCTTTCTGGCCGCCGGCACCCTGGTGTCCGCCTTCGTAGCCTCGGAACTGTACCAGTACGGGGCGGGGCCGCTGCGGCCGCTACTTTACTTTAAGGTTATTACCACGCTGATCTTCGGCTACTACGCGTACCGGCGGCAACGGCAGCACCGCTTTTTTTATCATAATATGGGATACGGCAGCGCGCGCCTGCTGGGGACAGCCGCGGCGGTGGACGGCCTCCTCTTCCTGCTGCTCGCAACCCTTGGGTATGTTGCGGGCTGATTCCATCCGTCTCAGCTACCGCCGTCGACCGGTGCTGCGCGACGTTTGCCTGCGGGTGGCCCCGGGCGAGGTGGTCGGCTTGCTTGGCCGCAACGGGAGCGGCAAGAGTTCGCTCCTCCGCATCCTCACGGGCCTGCAACGGCCCGACTACGCCTTTCTGGAGGTCGACGGACGGCGCCTGCGGTTACCCTATCGGGAGGACGGCCTCATCAACCTGTTGGATCAGGCGGGGACGCATCCGCACGCGCTTACCCTGGCCTGCCTGCTGATGGCCTACGGGCTGGAGTCGGCGACCTGGCTGGACCGCTACCCCGACTTCGACCACCCGCTGGATGTCCGATTCGGCACCCTGAGTGCCGGGCAGCGGCGGTTGTTCGGCTGTCGCCTTGTCCTCAACGCGGCCACCCGTTATACGCTGTTGGACGAGCCCTTCGCGGGCCTGTCGCCCCACATGATTGACGCGGTACTGACGGACATTCGTCGCCTGCGGAAACACAAGGGAATCTTGCTCACCGACCAACACTATGCGCGGGTGCTGGAAATGGCCGATCGGCGCTACTGCCTGATCGACGGCAACCTGCGCCCCTTCAAAACGGAGGACGAACTGCGCATACTGGGGTACCTGCCGTTCACCGGCGACGGGGGCCCCGGCTAATCCTGATATCCACTCAACCACCGCGGGTTCGCCGTGTTACCTACCCCTAAACCGAATAGAAAACTATGGCGAGGAAAGGCCGCAAGATGATCTACAAGACGCCCGAAGAGATCGAGCGCAGCCGCGCCGCCTGCCTGCTGGTGTGTGAGACCCTCACCGAGGTGGGAAAGATGCTCCGCCCCGGCATGACCGGACGGGAGATCGACACCTTCGCCGAGGAATTTATCCGGGACCATGGAGCCGTACCCGGCTTCAAGGGGCTGTACGGCTGTCCCTCTACCCTGCTGGTGTCACAGAACGAAGAGGTCGTGCATGGACTGCCCAACGAAACCCAGGTTTTCCGTGACGGTGATATCCTTTCCATCGACTGCGGTACGGTGGTCGACGAGTTTTACGGCGACGCCGCCTATACCTTCTGCGTCGGCGACGTCGCGGAAGAGACCATGGAACTTTGTCGCCGCACCAAGCACAGCCTCTATCTAGGTATCGACGCGGCCCGCGCCGGCAAGCGCGTGGGGGACATCAGCCACGCCGTTCAGCACTATACCGAGCGGGAATCCGGCTACGGGGCCGTCCGCGAACTCGTCGGCCACGGTCTCGGCCGCAGCCTGCACGAGGCGCCTGACGTACCCAACTTCGGAAAGCGCGGCCGCGGCCCCGTCCTCAAGGCGGGATTGATCATCGCCATCGAGCCCATGATCACCCTCGGGAAGCGCAACGTCGTCAGCCGCGAGGACGGCTGGACCATCATCACCATCGACGGTAGCCCCGCGGCCCACTACGAACACTCCATCGCCATCAGCCCCGATGGCGCCCCCGCCGACCTCATGAGCGATCACCGCCCCATTGAGGAAGCCATCCGCAACAACCCCAACCTCAAGTTCGTCGACAACATCGACGAGGAACTGGTGGCGGTTTATCAGCCGCTGGATAGCCCGGTGGCTCGGTAGGTACCGCTCCGGACGTCGTATGAGGCCTCCTGCGTCGGCGCGCATCCGATGACCTGCGCTGGCCCGGGCGCGCAGCGACCGGCAGGTGAGGCGAGCTACGGTACCACCGTACTACACTACCACCATACTACTACCCCACTATTTCAACCCTTTACCCCCGGCAGGCCTTTACTTAGTGAAATAAGCTTAAGAAACCATTTGGGCAGGTGAGAAAATAATCTTACCTTTGCCCTCCGAAATTTAAAACATGTCCAAAAAAGACCTGATCAAGCAGGATGGCGTGATTGAAGAGGCCCTCTCGAACGCAATGTTCCGCGTGCGGCTGGAAAACGACCACGAAATCAAGGCGACGATCTCCGGAAAGATGCGGATGCACTACATCAAAATCCTTCCGGGAGATAAGGTAGCCGTGGAAATGAGTCCCTACGACCTGAGTCGTGGACGCATCACCTACCGCTACAAATAACCCCGCCCGCTGCCGCTGGTTGTAAATCTCTTTACTATGAAAGTCAGACCCTCCGTCAAGAAGCGCTCGGCCGATTGCAAGATCGTCCGCCGTAAGGGCAAAGTGTACATCATTAACAAAAAGAACCCCAAGTTCAAGCAACGTCAGGGATAAGCTAAGCTAGAGTTACTATGGCAAGAATTGCAGGAGTAGATCTGCCGCGTAACAAGCGCGGCATCATCAGCCTGACCTACGTTTTCGGCGTAGGCAGCACGCGCGCCGGGGAGATCCTCGATCGCGCTAACGTTGATCACGACACGAAGGTGCAGGACTGGTCCGACGAGGACATCCGTACCATCTCCAACCTCATTACCAACGAGTATAAGGTGGAGGGTGATCTGCGTACGGAAGTACAGACCAACATCAAGCGTCTGATGGATATCGGCTGCTACCGGGGCCTCCGCCACCGGAAGGGTCTGCCGCTGCGCGGCCAGCGTACCCAGACCAACGCCCGTACCCGCAAGGGCAAGCGTAAGACTGTAGCGAACAAGAAAAAAGCGACTAAGTAATGGCTAAAAGACAGGCAGGCGGCCGCGTCGTCAAGAAACGTAAGGTAAAAGTTGATAACGAAGGACTGGCCTACATCCAGGCAACCTTCAATAACATCATCATTTCGATCACCAACAAGCAGGGTGACGTCATCAGCTGGGGCAGTGCCGGTAAGGAGAAATTCCGCGGCAGCAAGAAAAGCACCCCCTACGCCGCTCAGGTGGCTTCCGGTAACGCCGCGCGCGTAGCCTACGAGGCTGGCCTCCGCGTCGTCGAAGTGTACGTTAAAGGTCCCGGCTCCGGTCGCGAGGCCGCTATCCGCGCCATCGACGGTGCCGGTATCCGCGTAGCAAAAATCAAGGACGTAACCCCAATGCCCCACAACGGCTGCCGTCCTCCCAAGCGTCGTCGCGTCTAAGCACGACCGCTTATTCCCTCCGGGCTTGCCACCCTCCCGTGGTAAGATGCAACTCTGTCTCTCGTCCCGGAAGAGACCATTCAGCAACAACTAAAGACATCACGTCACTATGGCCAGATATACCGGTCCCAAGGCTAAGAAAGCCCGTGCGTTAGGCGAACCCATTTTCGGGTACAGCCGCGCCTTCGAACGTAAGAAATACAAGCCCGGCCAGCACGGCAACAGCCGCGGCCGCCGCCGCCAACCCTCCGACTACAAGCTTCAGCTGACGGAGAAGCAAAAGGCCAAGTACACCTACGGTGTTCTCGAACGGCAGTTCCTCAACCTGTTCAAGAAAGCCGCCGCCTCCCGGGGTATTACCGGTGAGTTGTTGCTGCAGTACCTGGAAGCCCGTTTGGACAACGTGGTATTCCGTCTCGGCCTGGCTCCTACCCGCCGCGCCGCCCGTCAGCTCGTGTCGCACCGCCACATCATGCTGAACGGCCGCCTCAATAACATTCCCTCTACGCAAATCCGCCCCGGCGATGTCGTGTCGGTCCGCGGTAAGTCGCAGGGCCTCGAGGTAATCCGCGATACCATGAACGGTAAGAGCGATGTCCGCAATCACGGCTGGCTCACCTTCAACCCGGAGAAGATGGAAGGAACCTTCCTCGATTACCCGGAGCGCGAGAATATTCCCGAGAAGATCAACACCCAGTTGATCGTCGAGCTTTACTCGAAGTAATTTTCAGACAGGGGTGGCCGCGGTCCACCACCGGGCTACGGCCACCCCTTCTTCGCCCTGATTCGGCTGCCCGCCGGTTGGGGCAACCTAATTTTTATAGTCCCGGTGTTGTTGCCCCGCCCTCCCCGCGGCCCAATGCACTCTAAGTCAGATAATAACGTATGAGCAGTATCCTAAATTTCCAGAAGCCGGACAAGATCACGATGCAGAAGTCGGATGACTTCCATGGCAACTTTGAGTTTAAGCCCCTGGAACCCGGATTCGGTCAGACCATTGGCAACTCGCTGCGGCGCGTGCTTCTGAGCAGCCTGGAGGGTTTCGCCATCTCCGCCGTCCGTATCGCCGGTGTCGACCACGAGTTCGGAACGATCCGCGGCGTCGTTGAAGACGTTGTCGAGATCATCCTCAACCTCAAGCAGGTCCGTCTCAAGCAGACCATCGAGAACGACGAGATGGAGGAGGAGAAGATCTACCTCACCCTGAGTGGCCGCGAACAGTTTACCGCCGCCGACATCGACGAGCACACCAATGTGTTCAAGGTGATGAACCCCGACCTGGTCCTCTGCACCATGGAGCCCTTCGTCAACCTGGAGGTAGAGCTCACCGTCACCAAGGGATACGGTTACATCCCGGCAGACGAAAACCTGCCCAAGAACGCCCCCATTGGCGTGATCCCCGTAGATGCTATCTATACCCCTATTAAGAACGTTGCTTACCGCGTGGAGTCCACCCGCGTAGGCCAACGCACCGACTACGAGAACCTGATCCTGGAGGTCAAGACCGACGGTACCATCCACCCCGAGGATGCCGTTCGGGAAGCCGCCCGTATCCTGATTCAGCACCTGATGCTGATCACCGACGAGCCGATCGAGTTCCAGAGCACCGGTGCCCGCGAGGAGACCATCGTCGACGAGCACATCCTGCACATGCGCAAGCTGCTCAAGACCAGCCTCGAAGACCTCGATCTATCGGTACGTGCCTACAACTGCCTCAAGGCCGCCAAGATCAACAGCCTCGGCGAACTGGTACGCTACGATACCCACGAGCTGCTCAAGTTCCGCAACTTCGGTAAGAAATCCCTCGTGGAGATTGAAGAGCTGCTGGTTGAGAAGGGCCTGACCTTCGGTATGGACCTCAGCAAGTACAAGCTGGACGAAGAGTAGTTAGTTCTGTAGTTCTGTAGTTCTGTAGTTCTGTAGACTACCATACTACAGAACTATAGAACTACCGTACTACAAAGCGGCTCCGCCGCCATCCCGGGTCATCCGCAAGGATGTAGTTTCTATGTAAACCACTCGGTAATTACCCCTCCCCCTCCGCGGTTGCCCGATCCGCATACGAGCGGGAGGTGCGTGTTGCCGGCAAATTTCCTGACATGCGTCACGGTAAGAAATTCAACCACTTAGGTCGCAAGACCGCCCACCGTAAGGCCCTGCTCCGCAACCTCACGATTGCGTTGATCACCCATAAGCGGATCAACACCACCCTGGCCAAGGCCAAAGCCCTGCGTACCTACGCCGAGCCCATCATCACCAAGGCCAAGACCAACGATACGCACAACCGGCGTACCGTTTTCAGCTACCTGCAGAACAAGGAGGCCGTAGCCGAGCTGTTCAGCACTGTGGCCGATAAGGTTGCCGACCGCCCGGGCGGTTACCTGCGCGTGATCAAGACCGGTTTCCGTCTCGGTGACGGTGCCGAAACCGCCATGATCGAGTTCGTAGACTTCAACGACGTCTACAACAAGGAAGGCGATAAGTCGAAGGGCCGTACCCGCCGCAGCCGCCGCCGTCGCGGAGGAAGCGGAAGCGGATCCAGCGCCGAAGGAAACAGCAACACGGACACGGGCGCAGCCGCTGCGACCACCGCTGCCGCCGCTGCTGCCACCACGGACGAAACCAAGGAGGAGGAATAAGCATTCCCCCTGCCAGAGACAAGCCCGGAACGCCCCGCGTTCCGGGCTTTTTCTTTTGAAGACAACTCTGTCCGGCTTTACAGGTTGGTACACGAAATATCCCGGTATGGAAATAGGATTTGACAGCTTCGGCTCCGCAGTACTCGACGAACGCACCGGCGACGTGCTCCACGCTGAGCAGTCCATGAGTGATCTGCTCGACCGCATCGTAATGGCGGATAAATCCGGCATCGACGTTTTTGGCATGGGCGAGCACCACCGGCCCGACTACTTCGACTCTTCTCCCGTGACGATCCTGGCAGCGGCGGCCGCCCGCACGGAACAGATCAAACTGTCCAGTGCGGTAACCGTACTCAGCGCGGCGGATCCCGTCCGGGTCTTCCAAAGCTTTGCCACCCTGGACCTTATTTCCCGGGGGCGTACCGAGATGGTGGTCGGTCGCGGGTCCTTCATCGATGCTTTTCCCCTTTTCGGCTTCGACCTGAAGGACTACGATGAGCTGTTTACCGAGAAGCTGGGCCTGTTGCTCCAGATCCGCGATAATAAGCGGGTGACGTGGTCCGGCAAGTTTCGCCCCTCACTCAACGACCAGCCGGTGTACCCGCGGCCGGCCCAGGATACCTTGCCGATCTGGCTCGGTGTAGGTGGCACCCCCGCTTCCTTTGCCCGCGCGGGTCGGCTGGGCCTGCCGCTGATGGTGGCCGTAATCGGCGGGGAGACCCACCGCTTCCGGCCCCTGATCGACCTGTACCGCGAGGCCTGGACGGAGGCGGGACACGATCCTAGCGGTATGCGGGTCGGTCTGCACTCCCTCGGCTACGTCGCCGAGACCACCGAGCGCGCGGTTGCCGATTTCCAGCCCGGCCACACCCGTACCATGAACAAGATCGGCCGTGAGCGCGGCTGGCCGCCCCAGGGCCGCCCCCAATTCGACGCCCAGGCGGGTCCGCGGGGAGCCCTGCTGGTAGGTGGCCCGGAAGAGGTGGCGGAAAAGATTCTCCGCCATTCCGAAGCCCTCGGAGGTATTGATCGCCTTACCTTTCAGATGGACAGCGCCGAATTGTCCCATGAACAACGGCTGCGGGCCATCGAACTGATCGGCCGGGAAGTTGCCCCCCGAGTTAAGGCCGGCTAAGTACCTCCGCCGGCCCCCTGTTTACGTTTTACCCCTACCCCATGCCAGATCCCAAAGAAAACCGCTTCCTACTCATTCTGGTGCTCGGATCGCTGACGACCATCGGGCCGCTGTCGATCGACATGTACCTGCCCGCCTTCGCGGGAATCGCGCGGGATATGGACACGGAGATCAGTCGGGTATCGCTGTCGCTGTCGAGCTTCTTCGTCGGTCTGGCCATCGGTCAGCTCATCTACGGTCCGCTGCTGGAGCGCTTCGGTCGCAAGCGGCCCATGTACATCGGCCTGCTGATCTACGCGGCCAGTTCGGTGGCCTGTGCGCTGACCACTTCGGTGGAGGCGCTGATTCTCTTCCGATTCTTTCAGGCCCTAGGTGCTTGCGGGGGACTGGTCGCTTCGCGTGCCATCGTGCGTGACCTCTTCGAAACCAAAGAGATGGCCAAGGTTTTCTCCTTGCTGATGATGGTCATCGCCGTCTCCCCCATCATCGCGCCGACCCTCGGGGGGTTCGTGACCACCGCCTTCGGCTGGCAGTACGTGTTTGCCATCCTGGCGGGAATGTCCCTGCTCATCCTTACCGGCGGCTACCTGCTGCTGTCCGGGTACGACCGCATCAACAAAGAGTATTCCCTGCGTCCGCGGGCTATCTTTCGCAACTACTGGTCCATCCTTACCGACGGACACTTCATCCTGTACGCCATGACCGGAGCCTTCTCCTCCGCCGGGCTATACGCCTACATCAGCGGTTCTCCTCACCTCTACCTCGAGCTGTTTGGTATTTCGGAGCAGGAATACGGCATTGTGTTCGCGATCATCGCGGCGGGCCTGGTGACGGCAACCCAGCTTAACAACCGCGTACTGAAGAACCGCTCGAGTGAGCGTATCGTGCATCTGGCGCTCCTAGGGCAGTGCGCGGCGGCTCTCCTGCTGTTGGTAGACGTTCTGGTCGGCTACAGCGGCCTGTACGTGACCACGGCCCTGATCTTCAGCTACCTGTTCTGCCTGGGCTTCATTTTCCCCAATGCTTCCGCGCTGTCGCTGGACACAATGCGCCACACCGCCGGCAGTGCATCGGCCCTGATGGGGTCGGTCCAGATGGCCGTCGGCGCGCTGGGCTCGGCGGTGGTGGGCGTCCTGCAGGGCGACAGTCCCCTGGCCATGGTGGGCACCATGACCTTCTGCGGTCTGTTTGCCCTGGGGTTGCTGACCATGGGCAGTCGGAGATTGGCGCTGGCGTAGGGTATCTTTCCGGCCATGTCTATTCGTTTCTCCCGCCTCGGCCACGTACTCGCCTCGGCCAGCGCCGCCATCGGCGTAGCCAACCTTGTGATCTTTCCCTACCGGGTCCACTACTTCGGGGGCAGCGCCTATATTCTTATGTTCGTTTTGTTCACCCTGCTGCTCGGCATTCCGCTGATGGTCCTGGAGAACGCGATGGGCAAGCGCCGGGGCACGGACGCCACGGAGGCATTCGAATGGCCGGGTGCCTCCCGCAACTGGCAACTGGTGGCGTGGCTGGGCATACTCACCGCGATCATGGTGGCCTCCTTTTACCTGGTCCTCGCGGGGTGGACGCTGGAGTACGTGTGGAAGTACCTTACCGATTACGCTACCGTAGCCGCGACCCCCGCCGCGCCGGCCTTCGGCGAGTCGATCGGTACGATTCCCCGTGCCCTACTGTTTACCGGCCTATTCACGGCCCTTGTCTCCCTGGTTTGCTCACGGGAGCTGCACCGGGGTATCGAGCGGCTCAGTCGGTTCGCCATGCCCGTGCTGGCCGTACTCCTGGTATTCCTGATCGTCTCTCTGCCGATCCTGCGCCCCGCCGCAGTAGACTACGCCAATCTGTTCAAGTTCGACTGGCGGGGATTGCTGATCCCCACCGAATCGGGCGAGCTCGGGATACTCCACGCTCTCGGTCAGGCATTTTTCAGTCTGGGACTCGGCGCGGTATCCATGCTGACCTTCGCCGCCCACGCCGACCGGGACACGAACGTACTGCGCGCCGCGCCGCAGATCGTGCACCTCGACACCGTGGTCGCGATACTTGGTGCGCTCCTGGTGGTCCCCCTGCTGGGCGACGTGGAGGGGGCGGTATACGGCGGTCCACCGCTGGTCTTCATCAACCTGGTAGAGATTTTCAAGACGTACGGCGCCGCGGCGCAGTGGGTCGGGCTGCTCTTTTTCTTTCTGCTGGGCGTGGCGATCCTTACCTCGGCGGTGTCGCTGTTCGAGCCGGCGCTCCGCACGATGACCGAGCGCTTCGGCTGGAAACGGAGTTGGGGCGGTCCCGTCATCGGCGCGCTGGTGTTCGTGCTGGCGGTACCGGTGGTCAGCTCCTGCTCCTCCGACGGACCGGCGTGGCTGACCAACTTTGCCGGCATGGGAGACCCCTTGCTGGGGTACTTTAATTTTCTGCTGGAGTGGTTCGGCAGCATTTCCCTGCTGGTCGGGGAATTGCTGCTGTGCTGGTTCCTGCTGCGGGTGTGGGGGCTGCCGGCGCTGTTCGAGGAACTGGCCTACGGCGGGCATCCGGTCACGGCCGCAGACCGGCGGCGGCTTACGCTGGAGTTTCGCTACGTGATTCCGGTGGGCATCGGGCTCTTGCTGCTGGCCAAGGTATGGACGTTGTTGTAGGGGAGAGCGGTAGGGATGCGGAGTTAGTGATTCCGCCCTATTTTGATGAGAAACGTCGGGCGTGGGCTGCGCGCTCGGAGAGCGCGGGCTACTGCGCAGCCGGAAGCAGCATCGTACTGCGCAGCCGGGGGCAGCGTTGTACTGCGCTGCCGACGGTAGCTCCGTATCAGGCGAGGCCGGCGACCAGGAATCCGAGGTAGGTGCCCAGCCCGTTGCCGAGGGCTCCGACCAGGATACCGGGGAGGTAGAGGTCCATGCGATCGAGACTCTTGGCCAGGGCCAGCGCTGAGGAGGAGCCCCCAATGTTGGCTTGAGAGGCGACGGCGGCCACATCCGGGTCCAGTTTGAACAGGGTGGTCACTCCAAAGACCAGCGTACCGTGTATTAGGACGATTACCGTAACGAGCGCCAGTAGCGCCCACGCCAGGTCACCAATCTGCCCGAGGGCCGCCAGATCGCAGAAGGCCCCGATAACCGCCAGAAAGAGGTAAACGAAGAATAAGCCCAGGACCTGTCCACCCTCCAGCCGGTGGAAGTACGGCAGCTGGGCCAGCACGAGTGCGAGACTGGTCAGGACGAGGATCGAGGGCACGTCGTAGCCCAGGTCGGCCAGCCAGAGCGTGATCGCGTCCGCAGCGGCCAGGCTGAGGAAGCCCACTCCGAGCAGTATTCCCAGGGATAGCACGCTCACCGACTCGCTTTCCCGTTCCACGTCGTCGTCAACCGCTACTGCCCGACGGACTTCCCCGGTCCCCCACCTCCGCAGCACCAGCGGTACCGCCAGCGTGATGACCATCCACACCGCCGTGATGATGTTGTCCACGGCCGTCATACCGGCGTAGAGGACGCCCTCCCGCATCATGTCGTAGTGGATGGCAATGGCGTTGTAGTTGACGCTGCCCCCCGTGTACGTGCCGGTGAACATACCGCTGATGGCGGGGTAGAATTCCCCGAATTGCCCGGGACCGTCGATTAGGTACATACCGGCCACCACGCCAAGCGCCGTGCCTGCGCTGCCCAGCAGGAACAGCAGCAGCATCGGGGCGCCCGCCCGCCGGATACTGGCGAGGTTGACATCGAGGAGCAGGTAGAAGATCGACAGGGGGGCCAGGTAGCGGAAGACGCCGTCGTATACCGCTGATCCCTGCGAGGCCGAAGGGATCAGGCCCAGGTTGGCCCACACCGCCACCACGATGATGACCACCAGCGCGGTACCCAGGTGCCGCAGCGGCGTACGCCGGACCAACCACTCCGCCAGCACCACGCTACCGCAAAGAATAGCGAGGATAAGGAGGGGGTTACTGGCCATACGCGTGGGGGGACCCGCGGGGTCCGATGGAGGAGGTGAGGAAACGTCTCCCACAAAATAGCGTACGGCGGTTACATTTCTCTATGCGCTGCCCGTCAGCACGTAGCAGACAGGACTAGGAGCGCAGGATTTTTTCCTTTTCCCGCTGGAAGGCCGCCTCCGAGAGGATGCCCTCTTCCTTCAGCCGGGCCAGGCGTTCGATACGGGTGATGAGGTCGTCGCTGAGTTCCAGGATATCGGGCTCGGCGGCGGCGGTGGCTTCGCGCTGTGGCGTGGGCGAGGGTCCGCTGGCGGGGATGCGGTAGCCGTTGGACTTGAAGGCCTGGTACTCCGGGGTGCTGCGCAGGAAGGCCAGGTGGTCGTGCTTTTCCATCTCGTCGAAGTCATAGAAGCCGTGCTCCAGCGACTGACTGAGGTGGTAGATGGCCGTGTCGGTATCCTCGTGGATAGAGTGAAGGCAGGCGAGCTTGAAGTGGACGTCGGCCTGCCGGGGGTCGACGTTGAGGGAGCGGCGGTAATCGTGAATGGCCCCCTCGAAATCGTAGTCGGCGTACTTGCGGTCCGCGCTGATGCGGAAGGGGTCCTTTTTCGGTCCGGAGGTTTCCGGAGCGTAGGCGGGTTGGGCGGGCGGCGGCTGGGGAGCGTTGTAGTGGTAATGATGGTGCTCCTGCTGTTGCCGGGAAGCCCAAACTTCGGGATTATACTTCCGGTCGAACTTCTCCTCGTCCTGGGTGAGAAAGACGATGCCGTCGATCATGGCGATTACCGTAGGGATCAGGGTCCAGAAAAAGAGGAGGTACAAAATGCCGAGCCCTTTCTGCCCCAGGTAGAAGCGGTGCACGCCCAGCCCGCCGAAAACGAGGGCGAAAATGCCGGCGGTGGTCTTGTTTTTCATACGTCAAAGGTCGCTGTGGGGAAAGATAACTCAAAATACATGCTCCGTATTTCGACCGACGGGCACCAGCGCCCGACCGGAGGGGACCTGCGCACCCGCACCGGGAATCGCCGGCAGCCCAACCGCATTGCCCCCCAACCGGTTACCTTGCACCCGCCCCCGGGCCAAAAACCCCCTCCGCATGCTGACCACCAAAACGACCCACCGCGTACGCTACGCCGAAACCGACCAGATGGGGTACCTCTACCACGGCCACTACGCCCTGCTGTACGAAATCGGGCGGGTGGAAATGCTGCGCGACGTAGGCCGCAGCTACGCCCAACTGGAAAACGAGGTAGGCATCATGATGCCCGTGATGAGCATGAACCAGCGGTTCGTGCGGCCGGCCCGCTACGACGAAGTGCTGACCATATCCACCAGCCTCCGCCACGTGCCCGACCGAACGATCACCTTCCACTTCGAGATCCACAACGAAAAGGGTAAATTGGTCAACGGCGGGTCGATCAAGCTCTGCTTCGTGGAGGTTGCTACCGAGCGGACGGTCTCCGCGCCCGAATACCTGCTACAGGTCATACGACCCCATTTTGAGCAAGCTTAACTTCGATTTCGCGGCCTTCAAACGTTTCTTTACCGAGCATCCCCTGGTGATCGGGACGACGAAGTATGCCAAGGAGAACAGCTTCATCGGCTTTCACGGCGTGCCCATCTACGACGTGGTGGTCTTCGTCATCAACGAGGCTACGCGCGACGATCTTTTCACCCGGGCCAACAGCGTGGCCTTCAGCATTTTTCTGGCGCTCTTTCCCAGTATCCTGACCCTCTTTACCCTTGTCCCCTTCGCACTGAATTTCCTGACCATCTGGTTTCCAGCCCTGGACAGTTTCAACATGACACTGTACGACGAGATCAAGCGGGTGATGCCGGGACAGGCGGGCGATATCGTTTTCGGCTTCGTACAGGAGATCACCAACTCGCCGAAGGTAGGCCTGCTGAGCTTCGGTTTCCTGCTGGCCATCTTTTTCTCCAGCAACGGGATGCTCTCGCTGATGCAGGCCTTCGAGAAAAGCTACGTCAAGGTATTCCGGCAGCGCGGCTTCTTCCGCAAGCGTATGGTGGCGGTGGGCCTGACCTTCCTGGTGGGCCTGTTCATCATCGCCAGCGTGATGTTCGTGATCCTGGGCGACAGCGTCATCAGTTGGATCAATTACTGGGCCAAGCTGGGCGGCTTCAGCCGCTTCCTGATCAACGCGATCCGGTGGATGACCATGCTCACGCTCTACTACGTCATTATCGGCACCCTGTACCGTTATGGCGCGGCCACCATCAAGCGCTTCAGCTACGTGAGTCCGGGCGTCACCCTCGCGACCATCCTGAGCCTGCTGACCTCCGTGGCCTTCAGCTTCTACATCGACGGCTTCAACCGCTACGATACCTACGCCAAGTTCTACGGGTCCATCGCCACCATCATCATCGTCATGCTCTGGCTGCAGCTGAACGCCCTGATCCTGATCATCGGCTTCGAACTCAACGCGGCCATTGCCGTGCACCGGGACCTGACTGCGGTGGAGACCAAGGATAACCTTGTAGAAGAAGAGTAGCAGTGGAGTCGGGTAGCCCAAGTCATCGGATGCGGCTGACGCAGGAGGCCACATCCGATGTCCGTAGCGGACAATAGCGCAAGCCATCGGATACGGCTGAAGCAGGAAGCCTCATTCGATGCCTGTAGCGGATCTTCAATCCACCACTCCTTGGGTCCCTCAATCCATACTCCCTAGTCCCCGGCTACCTATCTTTGCCCCCCGCAAGCAACACAGAACCGGCCTCGCCGACCCCAACTACCACCTATGAATCGTCCGTCCCTTTCCCAGCGGTTTTCCGAGCGTATCCTGGTACTTGACGGGGCCATGGGCAGCCTGATCCAGGGGTACGGACTTATGGAGGAGGACTACCGCCACGGCCACTTCGAGCAGCACCCCAACGACCTGAAGGGTAACCACGACCTGCTCGTCCTGACCCGCCCGGACGTGATCGAGGAGATCCACCGGCAGTACCTGGAGGCGGGCGCCGACCTGATCGAAACGAACACCTTCAGCGGTACCTCGATCGCCCAGGAGGACTACGGTACGCAGGGCATCGTGTACGAACTCAACAAGGCCGCGGCCGAGGTGGCCCGCCGCGCGGCGGATGCCTTCCACACCGAAGACAAGCCCCGCTACGTGGCCGGCGCCGTAGGGCCCACCAACCGGACACTGAGCATCAGTCCCGACGTGAATGATCCCGGGTACCGCGCCATCACCTTCACCGAACTCGCCGCGGCCTACCGGACGCAGATCGAGGGTTTGGTGGACGGCGGGGTGGACTGTATCCTCATCGAGACCATCTTCGATACCCTCAACGCCAAGGCCGCCCTGTTCGCCCTGCAGGAGGTGCGCGACGACCGCGGTATCGAACTGCCGGTCATCATTTCCGGGACGATCACCGACGCCAGCGGCCGCACGCTCTCCGGCCAGACCGTCGAGGCCTTCTATATCTCCGTCGCCCACGCCCGCCCCCTCTGCATCGGGCTCAATTGCGCACTGGGTGCCCGGGAGATGCGTACCCACCTCGCGTCCCTGTCCAAGATCGCCGAGTGCTACGTCCACGCTTACCCCAATGCCGGCCTGCCCAACGAAATGGGCGAGTACGACCAGGACGCCACGGAGATGCGCGGTTACATCCGCGACTTCGCCGACAGCGGGCTCGTCAACATGATCGGAGGCTGTTGCGGCACCACGCCGGCCCACATCGCCGCCATGGCCGACGCCGTGCGTGACCTGCGCCCCCGCCCCGTGCCCGGCCGTCAGACCAACACCCGGCTCAGTGGCCTGGAACCGCTGGAGATCCGTGCGGAAACCAACTTCGTCAACGTAGGCGAACGCACGAACGTCACCGGCTCCCGCAAATTCGCCCGCCTCATCAAGCAGGGGGACTACCCTACCGCCCTCGACGTGGCCCGCGACCAGGTTGAGGGCGGCGCCCAGATCATCGACGTGAACATGGACGAGGGCCTGCTGGACAGCGCCGAGGCCATGCAGACCTTCCTCAACCTCGTCATGGCCGAGCCCGACATCGCCAAACTACCCGTCATGATCGACTCTTCAAAGTGGTCGGTCATCGAGGCCGGCCTGCGCTGCGTGCAGGGCAAGTGCGTCGTCAACTCCATCAGCATGAAGGAAGGTGAGGAGGAATTTCTGCGGCAGGCCCGGCTGGTACGGCGCTACGGGGCGGCGGCCGTGGTCATGGCCTTTGACGAGCAGGGGCAGGCCGACACCATCGACCGCAAGGTCGAGATCTGCGTACGCGCCTACAAGATCCTGACCGAGCAGGCCCACTTCGACCCGCAGGACATCATCTTCGACCCCAACATCTTCGCCGTGGCCACCGGCATCGAGGAGCACAACAACTACGGCGTGGATTTCATCGAGGCCACCCGCCGCATCAAGGAACTCTGCCCCGGCGCGAAGGTCAGCGGCGGCGTCTCCAACGTAAGCTTCTCCTTCCGCGGCAACGACGTGGTGCGGGAGGCCATGCACTCCGCCTTCCTCTACCACGCGATCCGCGCGGGTATGGATATGGGCATCGTCAACGCGGGCCTCATCGAGGTCTACGCGGATATTCCCAAGGACCTGCTGGAGCGCGTCGAGGACGTCATCCTCAACCGCCGCGACGACGCTACCGACCGCCTCATGGAATTCGCCGAGCGGCTCAAGGACGTCGGCGGCCGCACCGTACAGCGCGACCTGGGCTGGCGGGAGAGCACCGTGGAGGAGCGGCTGCGCCACAGCCTTGTCCGCGGCATCACGGAGTACATCATCGAGGATACCGAGGAGGCCCGGGAGAAATATCCCCGTCCCCTGCACGTCATCGAGGGCCCGCTGATGGACGGCATGAACGTGGTGGGTGACCTCTTCGGTGCCGGTAAGATGTTCCTGCCCCAGGTGGTCAAGAGCGCCCGTGTGATGAAGCAGTCGGTCGCCTACCTCCAGCCTTTCATCGAGGCCGAGCGCATCGAACTGGGCGGGGACGCAGGTGCCGAGGAAACCCATAAAGGCAGTGTCCTGCTGGCTACGGTGAAGGGCGACGTCCACGATATCGGAAAGAACATCGTGGGCGTCGTACTCGCCTGCAACAACTACCGCATCCACGACCTGGGCGTGATGGTGCCGGCGAACAAGATCCTGGACGAGGCGGAGCGGCTCGGCGTGGACGCCATCGGGCTGTCGGGCCTCATCACCCCCTCGCTCGACGAGATGGTCAACGTAGCCGCCGAGATGGAACGCCGCGGCCTCACCACTCCCCTGCTGATTGGCGGAGCGACGACCAGCAAGACCCACACCGCCCTGCGCATCGAGCCCGCCTACAGCGGCCCCACCGTACACGTACTGGACGCAAGCCGGGCGGTAACGGTGGTGAGCGAACTGCTGAGCGAGGACAAGGAGGGGCAGGCCCGGTACCGGCAGGCCATCACCGACGACTACGAGCGGGTACGGGTACAGCGGGCCAATAAGCAGTCCGCGAAAAAGTCCGTCTCCATTGCCGACGCCCGCAAGAACGGACTGAAGCTGGATTGGGATAACTACACCCCACCGGCCCCGACCTTCACCGGTACCAAGGTGTTCGAGGAGTACCCGCTGGCCGAGCTCGTCGACTTCATCGACTGGACGCCCTTCTTCAGCAGCTGGGGACTGGCCGGCAAGTACCCGGACATCCTGACCGACGAGGTCGTTGGCGAGCAGGCCACCCAGCTCTACCGCGAAGCCCGGGAGATGCTCGAAAAGATAGTGACAGAAAAGTGGCTCACGGCGCGCGGCGTGATCGGGTTCTACCCCGCCGTGGCGGACGTAAGCACGGACACCGTTCACGTTACCGCCGCGGGTCGCAGTTACGAGCTCTACCAGCTGCGGCAGCAGAGCAAGCGGGCCTCCCACCTCCCCAACTTGTCCCTCACCGACTTCATCGCTCCGGCCGACAGCGGCAAACAGGACTACCTCGGCGCCTTCGCCGTTACGGCGGGCATCGGCATTGAGGAGCACGTGAAGCGCTTCGAGGAAGCCCACGACGACTACAGCGCCATCATGCTCAAGGCCCTGGCCGACCGCCTCGCCGAAGCCTTTGCCGAAGCCCTGCACCAGCGCGTCCGGCGGGAGTACTGGGGATACGCCGCCGACGAGGCCCTCGACAACGACGCCCTCATCTCGGAACGGTACCGGGGTATCCGCCCCGCCCCCGGTTACCCCGCCTGCCCGGAACACACCGAAAAGGAAAAACTCTGGAAACTGCTGGACGCCGAGGCCGCCACGAGCATTAAGCTGACGGACAGTTTTGCCATGTACCCTACCTCCAGCGTCAGCGGTTGGTACTACAGCCACCCCGAATCCACCTACTTTACGGTGCGGGGCATCCAGCCCGACCAGGAACGGGACTACGCCGAACGAAAGAACTGGGATCCGGTAACCGCCGATCGGTGGTTGGCCCCCATTCGTGGTTAACACAGCATTAAATTTGGTGCGATAGCACGTTTTGCCCGTTGCAGCGTTTAACTTTATGATGCTCTGAAACCGCCCGATGCTGAAACCTTACGCCCTTTTTGTTCTCCTGCTGGCCGGCGCTGTCCTCCCCGGGCAGATCGTCCTGACGGACGCGTACTTCCCCGTGGTGGGCGATACGCTCCGCTACAGCCGCGCGGCGGCGGACGTCTCCGTCGACCTGCTCACCGGCGGGGCCAACCGGGTGTGGGACTTCGGCACCATTGCGTCAATCGGTGACTTCAACGTTGTTGCCGCGCCCGTTCCCGCCGACGCGCCCTTCCCCGGTGCGGAGCTCATCCTCGAAACGGAGACCAACGAAGTGGCGTACTACTCGGTAGTCAACGGAAACTTCTCGCTGGTGGGGATTAGCGGCGTAGTTGATTTTTTGCCCACCATGGATCTTTCCGCTCCCCTGAACCCCGCACGCCCCGAGCGTCGCGCGCCGCTCACCTTTGGAGAATCCTTTACTACCTCCACGATTAACCGTATTGCGGTGAGTACGGATAGCCTGCCGACCCCGATCTTCGAGGAGTTCGGTCCCCTCCTGACCGGCGTGGATTCCGTACGCATCTCTTCGTCCAGCGAGCGGCAGGACTTCGTTGATGGTTACGGTACGCTCACCATCAACGGACAGACCTATACCGTACTTCGCGAGCGACGCACCGAGGTGATGGACAACCGCGTGGAGGCGCGTCTCAGCATTATCGGGTATACCGACATCACGGGCACCCTGGCCAGTGCGGCTCCCGATCTGGCCGACTTTCTGGGCCGTCAGCCGGCGCAAACCACTTATTACTACTGGGCCGCGGGGGAGAAGGAAGCCATCGCTACCGTTGCGGTGGACGGTTCCGGAAACATTACCGGCCTTACCTTCATCCGGGGCGACGCCACCAACTCGGTCGGTGAACCCTTTCTGCGCCAGGCCAGCGTAAAACTGTACCCCAACCCCGCCAGCCGCGAAGCCACGTTTGAGTTGGAAGGCCTCGACCCGGGCACCTATACCCTACGGGTAGTCAACGTACTGGGCCGGCAAGTATCCAGCGAAACCTTTTTCCCAACGGCCGGCACGGCACGGGTGGATCTCGACGTGAGCCGGCTGCCCCGTGGCACCTACCTCTACAGCGTGACCAACGAGCGGGGCCGGACCCTCACCACCCAGCGGCTACTGGTGGGCGGATAATGTCCGATTATCGCTAGCCTTCCAGGCTCCGGCGGAGGGCCCGGATCTCTTCGGTAAGGGCATCGACCTTGCGCTCCAGGTCGCGATTATTATCCATGGTCATTTCGTCCACGAAAATGGCGTTGGCCAGTCCGATACCGAAAATACCGCCGATCAGTACCACGGACGCGAAGTAAAAGCGGGTAAGTCCCACCCGCAGCGGGCTGGCGCTATTCGGAGTGATCGCGTTCGGAATTTCGTTCCACCCCTCCAGGGTAAACATCTGGAAGATGCTATAAATGCTGACCAGGGGATCCCCGAAGTACTGCGGCGCGGTTTCCGCGTAGAAGTGGCAGGTAACCAGGGCAAGCATCAGGTTGAGAAATAAGAGCGCCGCCAGTACCAGCACGGAAGACTTCAGGGCGCGGCCCAATCCCTCTACTACCTGTTCGATATTGGGGATGAACCGGAGAAACCGCACCAGCCGCACCAAACGGAAGAGCCGCAGAAGGATTAGGACCGTCGTGTCCGGCACGTCGAAGAAGGCAAGCAACAGCACCGGTAGCGACCCGATAATGATGATGAAATCAAAGCGGTTCCAGGCACTAGCGAAGTACCGCCGCGGCCCGAGGATCGACAGTTTCACGATCGCCTCAAGCAGGAAGAACAGGATGAAGGCATAGTCCAGTCCGAGCAGCAGGGCATTGTCCGCGAGGTGAGGGAAGTACAGCAGAAAGATTACTGCTGCATTGAGGATGATGGCCACCAGAATGGCCCGCTCGTTAAGAAAAAGACGTTTCACGGAGGGAGGTTCTTGTCCGCCAAAGTACCGCCCGCGACCGACAGGGTACCCTATCTTCCCAGGATGGAAGCGATCACTGCCTACTTTGAAACCATCCCCAGCAGCCACCGCACCCTCATTCTGGTGGGCGGGCTGACCCTATTCTGGTTGCTCGAAAGCGCGGTCCCCCTGTTTACTTCCGAATACGGCAAGTGGCGGCACGCGGGCATCAACTTCTTCTTCACCCTCACGACCATCGTCGTCAACTTCCTGCTGGCGTTTATCCTGGTGAAGGGAAGCGACTGGGCCGTGGACCACAATTTCGGCGTACTCCAGTGGCTTGACCTACCCCTCTGGGCGATGGCTATGGCGGGCCTGCTGCTGCTCGATCTGCTGGGCGCTTACCTGGCCCATTGGACGGAGCATCGTGTCCCCCTGTTCTGGCGCTTTCACCTCGTGCACCACACCGACCAGAACGTGGATACCACCACCGCCAACCGCCACCACCCGGGCGAGAGCGTGATCCGCTTTGCCTTCACCACGGCGGCCGTCGTGGTACTGGGCGCCCCCATCTGGCTGGTGTTCCTGTACCAAAGCCTCAGCGTCATCCTGAGTCAGTTCAACCACGCCAATATTACCGTCCCGAGCCGGCTCGACCGTGCCCTGCGTACCGTCTTCGTCACGCCGGACATGCACCGCGTACACCACCATTACGTACTGCCCTATACCGACAGCAACTACGGCAATATCTTCAGCGTCTGGGATCGCCTGTTCGGCACCTACTCCGAGCTCGACAACCGCGAATTACGCTACGGGGTGGATACACACATGGACGAGCGGCATCACTCGAGTATCCGGGGGATGTTGGGGATTCCTTTTGGGAGTGAGTAGTTCTGTAGTTCTGTAGTTCTGTAGTTCTGTAGTTCTGTAGTTCTGTAGTTCTGTAGTTCTGTAGTTCTGTAGTTCTGTAGTTCTGTATAATGAACTGATTTACAATTATTTATGCTTTGTGAAGTGTAAGTAAACGCATATATTCGACTATATACGCATAAATGTTGCTAAGGAATTAGCGCAGGGGGAGATTTGCGGATAAACCGTCATATGCAGCGATCATACTTCACCTCCTGGCTGGCCTACCAGAAAGCGCATACGCTAGCAAGCTCCATCTGCAGGCTGACCGCAAGCTTTCCCGTCCACGAGCGGTATGCACTCTCGGATCAAATACGCAGATCCTCGAGATCAGTATGTGCAAACTTGGCGGAATCCTACGCCAAGCGGCGGTACCCAAAACACTTTCTCGCTAAACTGACCGACGCCGCAGCGGAAAACTACGAATCACAGGTGTGGCTCAGTTTCGCCAGGGAACACGGCTACCTCAACGATGAGTATTATGCTAGCTACCAAAGGGCATGTGAAGAAGTCGGCAAACTGCTGAGCTATATGATGAACCACCCCGACCAGTACCTTCCCGGCATCGCACACACAAAGGCGACTCGGTCCTAGCAGGCCCCCAGCCACCCAGCTACAGAACTACAGAACTACAGAACTAACCTACTACCTAACCACCTTCCCACTACGCAAATTCACCATCTTCCCCCCCTTCTCGCTCACGTAGCGCTGAATGATGCGCGCCGTATCCGGATACGTGACCGAGCGCTTCACGCTGTCGATGGCGGTGGCCAGGTCGTGGCACTGCTCCTTGTCGATGTAGCCAAAGCCCTGGTACTTGCCCTCCTCTACGAGGATAACGGAGGCCTCGTCGTGGGTGCGCCCACAGTCGAACAGGAGAAAGTCGTCGTCGAAGACGTTGCGCAGGTGCAGGCGAGCGTCTTCGGCCCGGAGGTTGTAAGTTTCGGGGGCTTCCTCGCCGGCACAGCCGCCGCGGCACTGCTTGAGGTGGTAGTGGAAGCAGGCCGACTTGCTGGGATAGATATTGGTGAAGGCACTGCACAACTCCAGGTGCTTGCGCACGAAGTTCAGGCGGCCCTTAGCCCGAGAGATGCTGGGGTACTCGCTGATGATGTCGAGTTCCTTGCGGGCCTGGGCCGTATTGCGGACCACGTCGAAGCAGCGGAAGCCCCGCTCGTTGACGTAGCTGTGGATGGCGTGGCTGAAGCGCTTGCCCCGCTGCGCCCGGTTGATGCGCGGTTGCAGACGCTTGATCTCCTCGCTCTCCAGCAGCAGGGCGACCAGCTCGCTGCCGGTGACCTCATAGGTGATGTCGGCCACCTTCTCGGCGATGCGGCTGCCCTTGCTAGTGTGGTCGTTGAAGTGCTGCGCGATGCGCTTGCGAATGTTGGTGCTCTTGCCGACGTAGACCACGTCGCCCTTCGCGTCGTGGAAGTAGTAGACGCCCGTATCCTCGGGGATCTCCATGATCTGCTCCAGCTTGATCTGCTTGGGCAGCCGCGTTTCCTTGATGCCGTGGTTGATGAGGCGGCGGGCTTCCTCGGCGCAGTCCTCGCCGGCCAGACAGCGGGCGAGCAGATCGGTGGTGGCCTGGGCGTCGGCCAGGGCGCGGTGACGGGCGTCGACCTCGATACCGAAGTGTTTGATCAGGTTGCCAAGGCTGTAACTTTTGAGGCCGGGGAAGCACTTGCGGGCCAGCCGTACGGTACAGAGCTGGCGGCGGGAGAAGGTGTAGCCCAGTCGCCCGAACTCGGCGCGCAGGAAGCCGTAGTCGAACTTGGCGTTGTGGGCTACGAAGATGCGCCCGTCGGTGAGCTCGACGATCCGGCGCGCCACTTCGTGAAATTTTGGCTGCCCGGCCACCATTTCCTGGGTGATGCCCGTTAACTCCACGATACCGGCGGGGATGTACTGTTCGGGGTCGAGCAGCGTCTCGTACGTTTCCGTTACCTTCTCCCCGTCGAAGATCACGATGCCGATCTCCGTAATGCGGGAGCGGGAGGCCCGGCCGCCCGTCGTTTCGATATCTACGATCGCGTATTCTCTCTTACTCATAGCTACGGTCCGCCCCATCCGGCGGTCTTCAATGCACTGGAATGTCCAAGGTATATCTTATAATTTGTTTTGCCTTTACGCTTACCGCAAATTGTTTTAAATCCGGCGGGCCCGCAGGTGCCGTGGAAAGCACCGAAACCACGGCGGATATGGGCTCCGAAACCCAGCATCCACGCGACCCCGGTACCCTCGCCGCACCCGCGTTCCCCGCCGCCCACCACCCCGAATCCTACCTCGGTCACCTCCGGGGAAAAAGGCTGGGCTTGGTCGTCAATCAGACATCCACCGTGGGCGCGACCCACCTCGTCGATACCCTCCTCGGGCTGGGGCTGGACGTACAGCGCATCTTCGCCCCCGAACACGGCTTCCGCGGGGAGGCCGACGCCGGCGCGAAGATCACCGACGGCCGCGACCCGCGCACCGGCCTGCCCATCAAGTCGCTCTACGGCAGCAACAAGAAACCGAGCCGCGAAGACCTCGCCGACCTCGACCTCATCGTCTTCGATATCCAGGACGTGGGCGTGCGCTTTTACACCTACATCTCCACCCTGCACTACGTCATGGAGTCGGCCGCCCGCTACGGCAAGCCGGTACTCATCCTCGATCGCCCCAATCCCAACGGCCAGCTCATCGACGGCCCGGTCCGGCAGGCCGGTTTTGAGAGTTTCGTGGGGCTGGACCCGATCCCCGTCGCCCACGGGCTTACCGTCGGAGAGTACGGCCGCATGGTCAACGGCGAAGGCTGGCTCGGCGAAGGGCTCACCTGCGACCTGACGGTCATCCCCTGCCCGGGCTACACCCACGACGCCGCCTACGAACTGCCCGTGCCCCCCTCCCCCAACCTGCCCAACCAGCGAAGCATCTACCTCTACCCCAGCCTCTGCTTCTTCGAGGGCACGGCGCTGAGCGTGGGCCGCGGAACCAGCAAGCAATTTCAGCTGTACGGCCACCCCCAGCTCACCGGACCGGATACCTTCACGCCCCGGCCCGGACCCGGCGCCAGTGATCCCAAGCTCAACGGCGAAACCTGCCACGGCTACGACCTCACCGCCCGGCCCGCCGCCGCCTACCGCGCCGACCGGCTTGACCTCGGTCCGCTGCTGGCCAGCTACCGCGACCTCAGCGGCAAAGGCGTGGAATTCTTCACCCGCGCCGATTTCTTTGACCTGCTGGCCGGAACGGACACTTTCCGCGAGCAGATCCTCGCGGGCCGCTCCGAAGCCGACATCCGGGCCGGCTGGGCCGCCGGGCTGGCGGACTACCGGGTCATGCGCCAGAAATATCTGCTCTACGAATAGCCGGTCACCGGTGAAAATATAGCGGTACCTTCACCGCAGCGCTACCTCCACCTTCGGTCGTTCGCCAACCGGATTGAATGACCAAGTTTGAGACCCTCGCCTCCATCACCGATGTCCTCCTCGACGATGCCACCGGCCCCGACCTCCTGCGCGATACCATCGACATCTACCGCGACCTGCTGCTGACCGCCTCGGGCATCGACCTGGGCGGCGAGGAAAGCATCGACCACTTCGACACCGGCACCGGAGTGGCCATCGGCGCCACCTGGGCGGCGCTCTGCATAGACGACCTCGTGCGCACCAAGCGGTTCGTGAGTGGCCTCCACCGCGCGGTACAGGACGTACTGGCGCGGAAATCCGGCCCCGTCCACGTCTTCTACGCCGGCACCGGCCCCTTCGCCACCCTGGCCCTGCCCCTGATGACGCGTTTCACGCCGGAGCAGCTGCAGTTTACCTGCCTGGAGATCACCGACGCCAGCTACCTGGCGGTGCAGCGGGTCTTCGCGGACCTGCGGCTGGAGCAGTACGTCATCGACGTGATCCAGACGGACGCCTCCACCTTCCGCATCGCCGGCGACCTGCCCGTGGACATCATGCTCAGCGAAACCATGCAGTACTGCCTCATCGACGAGATGCAGGTACCCATCGCCCTCAACCTCATGGCGCAGCTCCCCCCGGAGGTCATCATGCTGCCCGAGCGCATCACCCTGATGCTGGGCGTGCTGGAGGATACCCGCGACCAGGCGGTGGCCGTCGAGCTCGGTACCATCTTCACCGTAGACCGCGCCAGCCTAGCGGCCTACCGGCCCACCCCGGGGAATACGGACTTCCCCACCGTGCGCCTGCCGGTACCCGCACCGAACGGCGTGGCCTACGGGCAACTGGCCATCCGCACCGCGGTGGACGTGTACGGCGGCTACGGACTGACCGACTACGAAAGCGGACTGACGGTGCCGCGCATCATCGGCGACTACCCCACCGCGGGCGACCCGCTAGAGGCCATCGACTTTACGTACGAGATCGACCCCTCCCCCCTGCTGTGGATGGACTTCGTGCTGCCGGGCGTGGCCCTGGCCGGGGCCTGATAGCTGGGGGTTATTCGCCGGGCGGCACCGGCATTTCCCGGGTGGCCCGCTTCTTTTCCTGGTGCACCCGCCAGCCGAGGTATATGGCAGCCAGTAAGCAAACGATCGATACGCCGGCTACGTACCAGGGCAGCTTCGCACCGCCCCGCAGGGGAAGGAAGATGACCCCCCACATAAAGAGGTAATTGGACCACCACTGCCGCCGGGCGAGTGGGGAGCGGGTCTCCATATCGTGGTACAGGGCCGTACCAGAAGTCAGTAGCAGCCCGGATATGGTGAGTACTCGCGCCGTGAGCTCACCCGGCTCTACGGGCCACAGGGCCAGTCCGAATGCGAAAAGCACGGTGACCAGGCCAAACCAGTAGCGCGGGCTGCGGTAATAGGTGAAGGGGCGGTCCTTGGTAGGTGAATTACTCATTACCGGTAACGTTGTTTTCGTGGGGAAGGGGGCGGCGCATATCCTCAAAACCGGAGCGCCAGGTGAGGTAGCCGCCGATACCCATGCAGGTGAACATGGCCAGGGCAGCGAGTGCCTGTACGGTATCCGACCCAAGATCCGTATGAAACAAAAAGGTGGCCGCGGCGAAGCACAGCGCACCCAGTTCCATCAGTCGCCGCCCGCGGTACAGCTTCGGTCGGCTCCGGATCCAGCACACCGCTCCTACCACGTACAGCCCTCCGGCCAGCACCCTGGGCAGGGCGGGCCAGACGGCCGGTTGCCAGGGCACGAAGAGAAGGATCGCCCACGCGACAAAGCAGAGGATCGCGACGGCGAGCTCGGGTTGGCGGTAGGTGCGTAGGGTAGAAAACATAGGGAAATATATACGAGCGGATGGCCCAAGACCACGGTACGCTAATATAGGGCACAGCATGCCGGCGCG
Organism: Lewinella sp. IMCC34183; assembly: GCF_003390915.1. Lineage (GTDB taxonomy): Bacteria > Bacteroidota > Bacteroidia > Chitinophagales > Saprospiraceae > Neolewinella. Next base: position 156,483 of record NZ_QMEM01000005.1, read on the forward strand.
GGAACCTACGTGGTGCAACGGCCCCCAGCCGTGAGGATTGCCCGTACCCGCAGCGCTAACGGTCAGCGTAGCGAACTTATCCCGGTTTCTCACCTTAGCTTAGAACCTAAACTAAGCAATGGCGCATTCCCACCTTTCCGAGATCTACCGCCCGGGCTTCGGCCTGCTGACCGATCTCTACGAGCTCACGATGGCCGCGGGCTACTACCACGCGAAACTCCACGAGCGGCGTGCGATTTTCCACCTGTTCTACCGGACGGCGCCCTTCGGGGGCCGTTTTGCGCTGGCGGCGGGCCTGCCGCTGGCCATCGATCTGATCGAGAACTTCCGCTTCAGCGCCGACGACGTACAGTACCTCGGCCGGCTCACGGGCAGCGACGGCAGCCCCCTCTTCCGGGAGCCCTTTCTCAACTACCTGCAGCGGATGAAGTGGACCGGCAGCGTAGATGCCGTACCCGAGGGGGAAATCGTGCTGCCCCACGAGCCCCTGCTGCGCATCGAAGGGCCGCTACTGCAGGTACAGTTGCTCGAAACGGCGCTGCTGACGGTGATGAACTTCAGCACCCTGATCGCCACCAAGGCCGCCCGCATCAAGGCCGCGGCCGGCGACGACCCCGTCCTGGAGTTCGGACTGCGGCGGGCGCAGGGCATCGACGGCGGCCTGACCGCCTCCCGCTCCGCCTACCTCGGCGGCTGCGACGCGACCAGTAACGTATGGGCGGGTCGCTACTACGGCATTCCCGTCAAGGGGACCCACGCCCACAGCTGGGTGATGGTCTTTCCCGACGAGCTGACCGCCTTCGAGGCCTACGCCGCCGCCCTGCCCGCCAACTGCATCTTCCTGGTGGATACCTACGACTCCCTGGAGGGGACGCGCAACGCCATCCGCGTCGGCCGAGCCCTGCGCGAACGCGGCCACGAGATGAACGGCATCCGGCTCGACAGCGGCGACCTGGGTGCACTCTCGATCGAAGCGCGCAAACTGCTGGACGAGGCCGGCTTCCCGGACGCGCAGATCGTGGCCAGCGACAGCCTCGACGAGTACGCCATCCGCGACCTGAAGGCGAAGGGCGCGAAGATCGGTATCTGGGGCATCGGCACCCGGCTGGCCACCGCCCACGACCAGCCGGCGCTCGGCGGCGTCTACAAGCTCTCGGCCGTGCAGGACGCGTCGGGTAACTGGCAGTCGCGCGTAAAGGCCTCGGAAACCGCCGCCAAGTCGAGCAACCCCGGCAAGCTGGCCGTCCGCCGCTACCACCTGGAGGACCGGCCGGTTGCCAGCCAGCTGTACGATGCCCTGGCCGGACCGCCCAGCCAGACCGTCACCGACGCGGCCGACCAGACCCACACCCTGGCCGGGGACACCACCGAATTGCTCCACCCGGTCTACCGCGACGGAACCCTGGTACACGAGGCCCTCGACCTCCCCGGCACCCGCGACCGCGCCCTGAAGAACTGGCAACTCTGGACCGCCCTGGACTGGAATGACTTCCACTACGGCCTCAGTCCCGAACTGCTGGCGGAGAAAGAAGACTTGCTGAAAAAAATGGAAGTCTTAGGCCCCGAGGACGAGCGGGGCCAATTTTAAATTTCACATTTTAAATTTAAAATTTAATGCCCACCTACAAACACCCCCGCCCCTCCGTAACCACCGACGTGGTCGTGTTCGGCTACGACGGCGGACCCGAACTGAAGTTGCTGCTGATCCAGCGTGGCGGCGAGCCCTTCAAGGGGCAGTGGGCGCTGCCGGGCGGATTCGTGGAGATGGACGAGGACCTGGAAGCCGGCGCCCTGCGTGAACTCGAGGAGGAGACCGGCGTGAAGAACCTCTACGTGGAGCAGCTCTTCACCTTCGGCGCACCCGACCGCGATCCCCGCGGCCGCGTGATCAGCGTGGCCCACTACGCCCTGGTCAACCTGGGCAACCACCCGGCGGCCGCCTCCTCCGACGCCGAGCGGGTGGAGTGGTTCCCGCGCAACGCGCTGCCCGAGCTCGCCTTCGACCACGCCCGGATCATCGAGCTGGCGACCTCGCGGCTGCGGGCCAAGGTGCGCTACCAGCCCATCGGCTTCGAGCTGTTACCGGAGGAATTCACCCTGGGCGAATTGCAGGCCCTCTATGAAACCGTACTGGGCGTGCCGCCCTTCAACAAGCGAAATTTCCGCACACGTATCCTGAAGACCGGCATCCTGGAGGAGGTAGGTAGGCAGGAAAACGTCGCCCACCGTCCCGCCATGCTGTACCGCTTCAACGAGGACCGCTACCGCAAGCTGGTGGAGGAACGCGACTCGGCGGTGCTGCGGCGCGCCCTGGACTTCGAGTTGTAGGCGGAGGCGTGGGATCTGGATTGCGGGGAACGAATAATCCGGATATTGCGCCATGCTATCTACCAGAGGACAGAAGAAGGCCAATGAGCCACTGCGACCGGATTTTGCGCTCTTCGAGCGGGCGATGGAGCAACCCTACACACCAGAGGATACCGACGGCGCCGTCACCCTGTGCATCGCCGAAAACCTGCTGCAGTGGCCGACGCTGCGCGACAAGCTGCAATCGATCACCCGCGAGGCACCCTGGCCCGACTGGATCGCCGCCTACACCCAGCTCTCGGGTGCCCCGGAGTTTCGGGAAGCGGTAGCGGGCTTCGTGGGCAGGCACATCGCCGGTCAGCCGCTGAACGCGGACTTTTTTTGCGGGAGCGCAGGTGCAACGGCGGTGGTGGAAGTAAGCGCCATGTGCCTGGGAAAGGACGGAGACTACGCCGTATTCCCGGCCCCGGCGTACCAGGCCTACGCGCCGGACGTGCAAAACAAGGCGGGGATGCTCCGCCACGACATCCGGGAGTACGCGGCGGAATTCGGCACCGGTTTCCACCCCCTGTCGGTGGCCGAGCTCGACGCTACCCGCGATACTCTGGGCGAGAAGTTCCGTATGCTCGTACTTACCCAGCCGGATAATCCGACGGGGGCCGTATACGCGGACGACCAATTGCGCGGTATTGCTGGGTGGTGTATCGAGCACGAGATTCACTTGGTGGTGAACGAGATCTATGCCCTGAGCCAGTTCAGTCGCGACGCGGAGGGGGTCGCCAACGTATCGGCTTACACCTCCTTCCTGCCCATCCTGGAAGAGCTGGACAGTCCCTACCTGCACTGGTGGTACTCTTTCTCGAAGGACTTCGGCGTATCCGGCTTCCGGGTAGGGCTGATGTACAGCCGCAACGAAGACTTCCGGGCGGCCTACACCAACTTCAACGCCCCGCACCAGATCAGCAACCTTACCCAGTGGGTACTGGCCGAACTGCTGCGGGACGACGCCTGGGTAACGGAATTTCAACAAGAGAACCAGCGGCTGCTGACCGGCGCCTACCAGACGGTCACCGACACCCTGGATGAACTGGGGGTACCCTACACCCCCGCCCGCGGGAGCCTGTTCGTCTGGGCCGACTTCAGCCGCTTCCTGCCCGAACGGACTCCCGCAGCCGCGGAACAGCTGTGGGAACGGATCTTCGAGGAAACCGGTATACTGCTCACCGCCCCGGGCGGCCTCGGGCAGCCGGACGCCGGTTGGTACCGGATCGTGTACAGTGGGGTAAGCCCGGAGGCGCTGGGAGCCGCTATGGATCGCTTACGCACCTTCTTCCGTTAACGAGCTGTACGATGCTGCCTCCGGCAGCGCACTACAGGACCCCGCCAGCCTAAACCGAAGCCGGTACGGCCGCGGCCAGGGCGTTCTCCAGATCCCGGACCAGGTCGTCGGCATCTTCCACGCCTACGCTCAGGCGGATCAGGCTATCGGTAAGCCCCACGCTCAGGCGCTGCTCGCGCGGAATACTGGCGTGGGTCATGGAGGCCGGGTGGCCGATAAGGCTTTCCACGCCACCGAGGCTTTCCGCCAGGGTGAAATAGTGGGTGTTCTTCATCACCTCGGTAGCGGCCTCCTGGGTGTCCTCCTTTAGGTCGAAACTGACCATTCCCCCGAAGTCGCGCATCTGCTTAGCGGCGATGTCGTGGCGGGGGTGATCGGCCAGTCCGGGGTAGTATACGTTGGCAACCAGGTCGTTGCCCTGTAGTACCTCAACGATACGGCGGGCGTTCTCGCAGGCCCGCTGTACGCGCAGGTGCAGGGTCTTGATACCGCGCAGCACCAGGAAACAGTCCTGGGGGCCGGGGACGGCACCGACGGCATTCTGCAGGTAGTAAAGCTTGTCGGCCAGTTCCTTGTTGCGGGTGATGATGGCCCCCATGACCACGTCGCTGTGGCCGCCGAGGTACTTGGTGGCGCTGTGGAGCACCATATCGGCACCGAGTTCGAGGGGCTGCTGCAGGTAGGGGCTGGCGAAGGTATTATCGACGCAGGTGGTGATGCCCTTTGCCCGGGCGAGGTCGGTGAGGGCCTGGATGTCCACGATGTTGAGCATGGGATTGGTGGGCGTCTCGATCCAGAGCAGCTTGGTGTCGTCGGTGATCTCACCGGCAAGTTTATCGGCATCGCGCATGTCGACGAACCGGCTCTTGAGCCCGAAATTGCCCATCACCGCCGTGAGCAGCCGGTAGCTGCCGCCGTAGAGGTCGTCGCTGGCCAGGACCTCGTCGCCGGGCTTCAGCGTGCGCAGGATGGTATCCATGGCGGCGAGTCCGCTGCTGAAGCAAATGCCGTATTTCCCCTTTTCCAGGGCGGCCAGGTTATTCTGCAGCGCGCTGCGGGTGGGGTTGCCCGTGCGGGCGTACTCGTAGCCCTTATGCTCGCCGGGGGCGGACTGGGCGTAGGTAGAGGTCTGGTAGATCGGGGTCATTACGGCTCCGGTCTGGGGGTCGGGCTCAAGTCCTCCGTGAATACACTGGGTAGCGAAGTTGGCGTCTGGGGCGGCTTTCATACGTTCGGTTTGGTCGGTAAACGGGTGGGGAGGGGTTGGGGTTGTCGGGTGCTGGTTGCGGGTTGCTGGTTGCTGGTTAGCGGAAGTCATCCGATGCGAGCCGACGGTAGGAGGCCTCATCGGATGCCTGGAGCGGGGGGTGCTGGGTGCTGGGTGCTGGTTGCTGATTGCTAGTTGCGGGTTGCGGGTTAGCGGAAGTCATCCGATGCGAGCCGACGGTAGGAGGCCTCATCGGATGCCTGGAGCGGGGGGTGCTGGGTGCTGGGTGCTGGGTGCTGGTTGCGGGTTGCGGGTTTGCGGAAGTCATCCGATGTGCGCCGACGGCAGGAGGCCTCATCGGATGCCTGGAGCGGGGGTGCTGGTTGCTGGGTGCTAGTTGCGGGTTGCGGGGTAGCGGAAGTCATCCGATGCGAGCCGACGCCAGGAGGCCTCATCGGATGACTGGAGCGGGGGTGCTGGTTGCTGGTTACGGGTTGCGGGGTAGCGGAAGTCATCCGATGCGAGCCGACGCCAGGAGGCCTCATCGGATGCCTGGAGCGGACGGGTTACGGATGCCTGGAGCGGGGAGGCGCAAGGTTACGGACGCCCGAAGCGGAGCGAATGCAGGAATTTCGCATCTTACTCCTATGATGCCTAACTACCTCCCCCTACTGCTCGTGGTGGCCTTGACCTTTGCCTGCGGGGGTCCGGAGGTCGGGGGTGAGGATGCCGCAGACTGGGGGCACTACCTCGGCGACCGGGGAACCCGGCAGCACAGTACCCTGACCCAGATCGACACCACCAACGTGGCCGGCCTGACGATCGCCTGGTCCTACGCCTCGGGCGACGGGGACTCGCTCGGCCGCAGCCAGATCCAGTGTAACCCGCTTATAGTGGAAGGCGTGCTCTACGGCACCAATCCCGTACTGAAGGCCTTTGCCATAGATGCCGCGACGGGCGACGAGCGGTGGACCTTCGACCCCGCGGTCTTCAGCGACGAGCTGTTCGGCATGGGTACCAACCGGGGCCTCAGCTACTGGACCGATGGTACCCACCGCCGGATCTACTACCCCGCCGGCCCCTACCTCTACGCCCTCGATGCCGAAGATGGTACGCCACTTGACCACTTTGGCGACGGCGGGCGCGTAGACCTTCACACCGGCCTGGGAGCGGCGGCGCGTGACCAGTTCGTCATCTCCACGAGCCCGGGCATCATCTTCGAGGACCTGATCATCGTCGGAGGCCGGGTGAGTGAGGACCTCGGAGCCGCACCGGGCTACATCCGCGCCTTCGACCTGGAAAGCGGGGCACTACGGTGGACCTTCAAAACGCTGCCCGACCCGGGCGAACCGGGAGCCGATACCTGGCCCTCTTCCCGCTCGCCGCTGGTGGGCGGCGCCAATGCCTGGGCGGGGCTCAGCGTGGATGTGGAGCGGGGCTACGTGTACGTTCCTACCGGCTCGGCCTCCTACGATTTCTACGGGGGCAACCGCCCGGGCCAAAACCTATACGCCAACAGCGTGCTCGCGCTCGACGCACGGACGGGCGAGCGCATCTGGCACTACCAGACGGTCCACCACGACATTTGGGACCGCGACCTGCCCGCCCCGCCGGTACTGGTCACGGTGGATCATGGCGGTGCACCGACCGAGGCGGTGGCCCAGGTGACCAAGGGAGGCTACCTGTTCCTGCTCGACCGCGATACCGGCGAGCCGCTGTTTCCCGTCGAGGAGCGCCCCTACCCCGCCTCCGACCTCGCCGGTGAGGTGAGTCACCCCACCCAGCCGATGCCCACCGCTCCCCCACCCTTTACCCGGCAACGGCTCACCCCCGATGAACTGTACCCTTTCGACTCCACCATGAACCGGGAGGCCCGCGAACTGCTGGCCCGCAGCCGCTACGGGGGGCCCTTTATACCGCCGAGCGAGGAGGGCACCATCCTGTTTCCCGGCTTCGACGGCGGGGCCGAATGGGGCGGGGCGGCGTGGTCGCCCGACGACGGCCTGCTGTTCGTCAATGCCAACGAGATGCCGTGGATGCTCAAAATGAACCCCGTAGCGGGGCTGGAGGGTGATGACTCCGGCCAGGGGGTATACGCGATTGCCTGTCAGGCCTGTCACGGTCCCGATCTTCGGGGCGGTGGCGTCTTTCAGAGTCCGTCGCTGCTGGGGCTGGCCGCACGGTTCGACCAGCCGCAGGTCACCGCCCTGGTCCGAAACGGTCGCGGGGCCATGCCGGCCATCGGCTGGCTGGACGACGAGCAGGTAGCGGCGGTATCCGACTGGCTGCTCGGCCTGAGCGAAACCGCGACGCCGGAAGACATTCGGCCGGAGGTGACCGGTGGTGACAAACAGGAGGCCAGCGGGAAGGGCGCGTGGCCCTACCCCTACATCATGGACGGATATACCCGCCTGCGCACATCCGACGGCCACCCCATCACCTCGCCCCCCTGGGGGACGCTCACCGCCCTGGACCTGAACGCCGGCAAAATCCGCTGGCAGGTACCCCTGGGTGAGTACCCCGACCTGGTGGCGCGGGGCATCCGCAAGACCGGGAGCGAAAACTATGGGGGACCGGTGGTTACCGCGGGGGGCGTCGTCTTCATCGCCGCTACCCTCGACGAAAAGATCCGCGCGTTTCGCGCCCGCGACGGCGCCCTGCTCTGGGAAGCCGGTCTGCCCGCGGCGGGCTACGCTACGCCCGCGGTCTACGCCGTAGGGGGCCGGCAGTACGTGGTCGTGGCCTGCGGCGGCGGCAAGCTCGGCACGCCCTCCGGAGACCAGTACGTGGCCTTTGCCCTGCCGGAAAACTAGGGGTCCGCGCGCCGCCGGAAAAAGGTGAAGCCCCCGCGGCGGTACAGGATCTCCGCGCCGGGAGCATCCGCCAGGGCCCGGTCGGTCAGGCGCAACGGACTCGAAAAGTAGACGTCACGGTCGATGGGCCCAGTCAGCATTGCGTGGACCGGCCGGCCGGCGGTAGCCGCCGATACCCGACCGTAAAAGAGCGGCGTGTACGACTTGTAACGCGCGGTGGTCAGGTACACCGATTCGTCCCGCAGGTCCCCGTAGAACTCCAGGGCCGCCCCCTGGGTATAGGCCTGGATTCGCGGCAGCACGATCGGTAAGCCCAGGAGACACAGCACGAACATCCCCACCAGGTGGAAACCGGCTCGCCGGCGTACGGACAGGTCGGGACGCCGGTCCAGTATGAATATGGCGACCACCACCAGCGCCGGGACGATCGTGTACCACGGCCAGGCTACCGGTAGCCTGAGCCGGGAAGCCAGCTCTGCATCCCCCACCTTGGGTAGCCACATGGACATTGTCCAGGCCGCCACCGCCAGAGCAACCAGCGCCAGCAGGTAGACGCCCCACAAACTCCGCAGCAGGAGCAGGAGCCTACGGGGAAAGGTCAGCTCCGCCCGGTGCGTTACCGTCCAGCGGGCCGCGAACCAGGTCAGGGGGTAGTAGCACAGGCTGGAATAGTGCACGATCTTGGTATTGACCAGCGAAAACAGGATCAGCACTACCCAGAACAGGATCCGCAACCCTCGATCCACATCTCCGCCGTACACCCGCCACCGGAAGAGCGCGGGCACCGCGAATACGGAGGCGGGAAAGCAGCCGAGGAGCAGCACGACGACGTGGTAGCCCGGAAAGCCCCCGTGGCCCGCATCCTCCTGTAGCAGCAGCCGCCACTGGTAAGCCGTGAACTCCTGCAGGAATGCACCCCCGTCGCGCGCCGAGAGACTCCAGAGCCACGCCACCCCGGGAAGGAGGGCCAGCAGCCCCACCCCCAGATAGGGAAGGATGCGGCTGACGCCCCGCCGCCGAAGCGTGATTGCGTATACCAGGGCCACCACCAAGCCCGCTACCGGCCCCTTGGTCAGGACGGCCAATCCCAGGCTCAACCCACAGGCCAGCACGGTTGCCGGGGAAAGCCGCCCACCGCGGAAGACGGGCAACAGCGCCAGCAGGATGAAGAGATTAAACCAGGGATCGATGATTCCCGACCGGAAATACAGGGTGGGCAGGAGGCTCCCCGCGTAAAAGGCAGCCCACCACCCCCCCACCCCCCGCCGGCGGCCGTACCAGCCAAGCAGCCCGAGGGTAAGCACGCCGCACGCGATGTTCGGGAACCGCGCACCGAATGCCCCTACCCCGAACAGCTGGTACGCCCCCACCTGCAACCAGGCGAAGAAGGGCGGTTTCTCGTAGAAGGGAAGAAAATTAATGGTTGGCTGCAGAAAGTCGCCGCGTACGGTCATCTCCCGGGCGATCTCGGCAAAGTTGATCTCGTCCCAGTCAAACAGGGGCAGGGCACCCAGTCCCCAGCTCCACAGGAGGGCGACTCCGATCAGGACCGAAACGGCCCCTGCGTACTTCCTTCGACTATTCACCCGGCTGCGCGTTATGATGCTAAAGTAATCCACCGCCTATGCTTCGGCTTCTTCCCGTACTCTTTCTCCTGTCCGCCTGCTACGCCGAAGAACTGGAGCAGGAGCTGCAACAAGACCCCTTTTTCGACCTCGCCGCGTACATGGACCGGCAAGTTGACAGCCTGAGTCAGTCCGCTACGGAAGTCACCAAGACCATCACCCTCAACGGCACGACGGAAACCCACGAACTCCCCGCGCTGAACTTCCGGAACGACCTGCGGGTATTCCGGGAATCCGACATCAACAAGCCGGCTTACCGGGACAAGTATCGAGTGGAGCGCGAGGAGAGCGGCGGCAGCCTCACCCGCATCTATACCGCCACCGACAGCAGCATGCAAACGCGAAGATTGACGGTAGTCTCCCGCGATAGCCTGCCGTCCTTCATCGAGATCATCCGTAAGACCGGAACCGTCCTTTCCGACGGAGACCACCGGCTGGTGTACGACCCCCTGCTCGGCTACTCTATGCACACCGAACAGATCAACACCTTCGGCGAGGACCTCAACGCCAATATCGAGGTCAGATGGAAATAAAAAAGAGGCAGTGCCACCACAGCACTACCTCAGCCCTAACCAAATAAAACCAAATTATTCTTAGTCACGTAAAAGGCCTGTTGGCCTTGCGTTGATTCAAATATAAGGGCCCAGGACCGGCAAATTGCCATTCAAACACCAGAAATATTGGACAAGTCCAATTTTGCCGATCTTCGCAATCGTAAAAATAATCTTCCGCGATTTAAGATTTTAGCCTACTAAATCCTTTTCAGCACCCCAGCCACAGAACTATTCTAACCACGCAAATAACTTTACCCACCCCAGGGAACCTTAGGGCGAATTTTATTTGTCTCATTGACAAAAATCGATCGTATGTTCTAATGTTGTCGTACGAACCTTCTTTTCCCCTTCCGTGGCCGCCGCCAGTAATACTTCCTTTCGCGTCGTAAAAACCTCGCTATTTATGTCCTCCCAGCCGTCCGGGCGCATTCGCCTTCATTCCCTCAATTTTCGCCCGTTCCTGACCGAGGAGAACATCCAGGAGCGTGTCCGCGAGCTCGGAAACACGCTACGGGAACGGCTCGGGGAAGGCAATCCCAGCTTCGTGGTCATGCTGAAGGGGGCCTTCGTTTTCGCCGCCGACCTGGTACGGGCCAGCGGTCTGGGCGGGGAGGTTTGCTTCGTCCGCACCAGCAGTTACGCGGGTACCGAGAGTGCCGGCCGGGTAAAATTACTCGTGGCTCCGGAGCCCGAGTTGATCCGGGGCCACGACGTGGTTCTGGTGGAAGACATCGTCGACAGCGGCCTCACCATGCAGGCGTTCCTGCCCATGCTGGAAGCCATGGAGCCCTCCTCCATAACGCTGGTCACCCTCCTCCATAAGCCGGAAGCCCAGCGCGTCGAGGTCCCCATCGACCTGATCGGATTTTCCATTCCGTCTAAATTCGTGGTGGGCTACGGTCTCGACTACGACGGACTTGGACGCCACCTGCCCGCCATCTACCAACTTGACGAAGAATATTGATGCTTAGCCTCCGCGAAATCACCCCGGCCGACAACGCCGCCGTAGGGCACGTCGTACGTACCGTTATGCCCGAGTTCGGCTGCGTTGGCGAAGGGTACTCCATCAACGACCCAGAACTGGCAGATATGTACGGCAGCTATGCCGCGGACCGCTCCGCCTTTTTCGTGCTTACCGATAGTAACGGCGACGTAGTGGGGGTCGGAGGCTACGCCCCGCTGGCGGGAGGCGACGGGACGGTGTGTGAACTGCGTAAAATGTATCTCCTATCCTCCGCACGCGGCCTGGGCGGTGGCGGCATGCTGCTTGCGCGCTGCCTGCGCGACGCGGCGGCCGACGGATATACCCGTATGTATCTGGAAACGGTTGCCGCGATGACCACCGCGGCGGGGGTCTACGATAAGTACGGCTTTCGGCCGCTCGACGGCCCGCTGGGCAGTACGGGGCACTCCGCCTGTGACCGCTTCATGTTGCGGTCCCTGGTTTAGGTCTTTTCGGTCAGGTACTTCCAGTAGCGCTTCGGTACGTGCTGCAGGTGCAGCTTCAGGTTCTTGCGCTCGGGGATGTCCACGGCGCGGAAGTACGTCTGCCATAGTTCCTGGTAATCGCCTTCCGCCGCGTCCAGCATATCGGCGCTCAGGCTACGCAGACGTCCGTCCTGGTTGGCTTCGAGCGTGATGAACTCGGCGCGTTTGCGTTCGCTGTCCCAGTGCAGCCCGTAGTGGCGACCGGTGTCGTAGATGAGCCATTCCATGGCAGGGTAGCGGGCCGCGAAGTGATCGCCGATGAGGGGCAGGCAGTTGAAGTCCGGGTTGACGAGCGCGGCGTACAGTCCGTCGGGCGTCTGCTGAAAACGCACGAAAGCGTGCATCCGATGCACTTCTCGCGCCATCTGTTGCTTCAGGCGGAGCAGTTGCCGGATGCGTTGGTCGCCCGCGTCCTTGCTCACGTCCAGCCCGTGCACCGCCATTTGTCGCTGCACGAAGTAGTAGATGAGCCGTTCCACTTCCGGTTGCTCGGTCAGGAAAGCATGGCGAAGTAATTCTACGATCTTGCCGTTTTCGCTGCGGTCCTTCAGACCGGCCGCTACCCGGCGGGCCCGGACTTCGTCGGTGGTCACCGGGGTGGCCGCGGAGAACAGTTGCTGTTGGTAGCGGTCCTCCGCGACGATATCCACAACCTCCGCCCGCAGGCGAAAGGCCTCGAAGATCGCCGACAGCAGGCCGGCGAACGTGCCGTCGTAGGTAAAGATCACCCCAGTAGCTGTTCCAGCGCCTGGCTCAGTTCGGGGTAGGCAAAGCGGTAGCCTGCCGCCTCGATCTTGGCGGCCGAGCAGCGGGCGCTGTCGAGTACGGTGTGTCGCATTTCCCCCAGCGCCACCTTCAGCGCGGCCTCGGGTGCAGGTACAACGAGGGCGTTCTTGTGCAGGGCCGGCCCGAGCGCGGCGGCGAATGGCTTGTTGCGGACGGGGTTCGGCGCGCAGCCGTTGTAGGTGCCGACCAGGTTATTTTCCAGGGCGAAGGCATAAATGCCGATGAGGTCCTCTATGTGGATCCAGCTGTAGTACTGCTGCCCGTCGCCGAAGTAGGTCGAGGTCCACACGTTCAGCGGGATGAGCATCTTTTGCAGGGCCCCTTCGTCGGGGTGCAGCACGATGCCGGTCCGGTTGACGAAGGTGGGGATGCCAAGGCGGTCCACCTCCTGTACGGCTTCCTCCCAGAGGATGCAGCTGCGGCTGAGAAAGCCATCGCCGGGCGAGGCCTCCTCCGTGAGGATCTCTTCGCCCCGGTCGCCGTAGTAGCCGATGGCGCTGGCCGACAGGTACAGTTTGGGCGTCACCTGCAGGCGAGACAGCGTCATGGCCAGCAGGCGGGTCGACTCCGTACGGCTCTGGATGATGACCTGCTTGCGCTCCTCCGACCATCGCTCGTCGGCGATGCCGGCTCCGGCGAGGTTGATAACGTAATCGACGTCCTGGAAGGCCGCGTCGTCGATCGTCCCTTTCTTGACGTCCCAGACGTAGGTGGGAAAGGTGGCGTCCGGGTCGGCCGTCCGGCTGAGGTGGCGCACCGCGTGACCGTCGGCCTGCAGCCGGCGCGAGAGGTGCATGCCGACGAAGCCGGAGCCGCCGCCGATGAGTACTACGGACATGGCGATCAGGAATTAGCGGGTACGAACTCGTAGTAGTAGAGATCGTCGCCGTCTTCTTCGTAGGCCAGGGCCAGTTCCCGGTTCTGCATTTCGGTAAAGAAGACCTCCCAGCTTACGGGGTTAACGTCGAAGCTATCCTCATTATCGACCTCGTCGAAGTGGATGCGCAGGGGTTGGCTGTTGTAGCCGTCCGCCACCTGATCGACCATGGCCGGCAGGCCCTTGCGGGATTCGGCGAAGGATTTAATGAGGTTGCGGTCGATGGTTTTTATGGTAGTGGCCATGCTATACGTAGGTTGTTATACCCCCCTAACCGTGGATTGGCCGGCGAATGTTTAGGTTTGTCTTGCATTGCACCTGCGGACCCGCCCCCTCCGCCTTCGTCACTTTCAGCGCCTCACCTATGTCCGAACAGCTTGGTTTCCTTACCCTCCTGCCGCCCGTCATCGCCATCATCCTGGCAATTCTGACGCGGCAGGTATTCATCTCGCTGCTCGTGGGCATCTTCCTGGGCTACGTGATCCTGGCCGGTGGCAACCCGTGGATCGGCTTTCTGGATACGCTGCAGGGGCTGGTCGACGTCTTCGCCGATGCCGGCAACACCCGCACCATCATGTTCTGCGCCCTCGTCGGGGCCCTGATCGTGTTCATGCAGCGCAGCGGCGGGGTCAACGGCTTTATCGAGGCGATCGACCGACGCCTGCGCAGCTACGAAAAGCGCAAGGATGGCTCCAGCCGCACGGTGGTGCAGTTGCTGGCCTGGGCCACCGGGTTGCTGGTCTTCGTGGAATCCAGCATCAGCGTACTGACGGTCGGCACCCTCTACCGTCCCATCTTCGACAAACTCGGCCTGAGCCGCGAAAAGCTGGCGTACATCGCCGACTCTTCCTCCGCCCCCAGTTCCATCCTCATCCCCTTCAACGGCTGGGGTGCCTTCATTATGACGCTGCTGGCCGCCGAAGGCTTCGCCAACCCCTTCGGTACCATGCTGCGGGCCCTGGGCTACAATTTTTACGCCTTTGCGGCCCTGTTCCTGGTGCCGGTCGTGGTCCTCACCGGCGTGGAGTGGGGCCCCATGAAGAAGGCCGAGCAACGGGCCCGGGAGGGCAAGCCCCTCAACGACAACGCCCAGCCCGTCGTCGATACCTCCCTTACCGATATCGAGGCCAAAGACGGTATCACGCCGAAGGCCTACAATATGATCGTACCCATCGTGGTGATGGTCATCTGCATGCCCTTCATGCTGGCCTACACGGGCTGGGCCGACGCCCGGGAGATCGTAGGCGAGGGCGCGGGCGCGGGTGCGATGATTTTTCAGGCCATCGGCAGCGGCTCGGGTTCCACCGCGGTGCTGGTGTCGGTCGCCATATCCATTCTCGTGTCCATAGCCAGCTACAAGGTGCAGGGGATCTTTGGCGTACGCGAGTCGGTAGACCTCGTACTCAAGGGTATCGCCGGACTCATTCCCCTGGCCCTGCTGATGCTGCTGGCCTTCGGTATCGGGGCGCTCTGCAAGAAACTCGAAACGGGTATTTACGTCTCCGAACTGGCCCGCGGCTGGCTTTCGCCGGGGCTGGTGCCCTTTCTTGTGTTCGTCGTGACCTGCTTCATCGCCTTCAGTACCGGCACCAGCTGGGGCACCTTCGCCATCATGATCCCCATCGCCGTGCCCATGGCCCAGGAGATGGACGCCAACGTGCTCATGGCCATCGCCGCGGTGCTCGGGGGCGGCGTCTTCGGCGACCACTGCTCCCCCATCTCCGATACTACTATCCTGTCCAGTCTGGCGTCCGCGACCGACCACATCGATCACGTGAAAACGCAGCTGCCGTACGCGGGGCTGGCGGGGGGGATCGCGGCTGGCCTGTACCTGATCCTGGGCTTGTTGTAGGGTTTCACCGCGGATTGCGGCCAGTACAACGCTGCCTCCGGCAGCGACAGTAAGAGGCTGCCTCCGGCAGCGCCGATGGCTACACCAGCTCATCAGTCCTCTCACCCACCAGACCTGGATAAACCAACCCCGCTAAAGCGGAAACGTCATGCCCGTTACCCCAAAAACTCCAGCAACTCCCGCAGCTTGTCTTCCCCCATTACCTTCGGGAACTTGATCTGCCCGCCCTTTTTCTTGGTCTGCTCAAGGAAAGCGTAGAGGCGGTCCGCCGGCTCCACCCGGACGCGCAGGTCCTTGAGGGCTTTCTGCCGGGCTACTTTATAGTTCTTGTTGACCTCCTGCAGGTGGGCATCCAGTACCTTCTTCGCCTCCTCGGAGTCGAGCTCGCCCTCTTCCAGGCCGAGGACCCACTGGTGTACGTACTCACCGTCTTCCTCGCGCTTGATCGCCCCGACGGTAAATTCCTTCACGTTGGCACCGGTTTTCTTGTTGAGGGTGGCGATCGCCTTATTGAGCTTCTCCTCCGACAACTGGCTGCCGACCACGTTGAGGAAGTACTTCGTGCGGCCGGAAATGACCATTTCCATACGCTCGAGGTCAGTGAACTTGATCGTATCGCCGATCATGTACCGCCAGGCGCCCGCGGGAGTGGATACGAGCAGCGCGTAGTCGACTCCTTCTTTCACGTCGCGGAAGTCGAGTACCTCGGGTTTTTCGAGGATCGTGCCGGTCGCGTCAAAGCCCCGTTCGTCGTGGGGAACGAACTCGTAGTAGATGCCGTGGTCCAGGGCCAGCTGCATCGACATGGTGCCGGGCCGGGCGTTGAAGGCAAAGAAGCCCTCGCTGGCCAGGTAGGTATCCATGATGACGATCGGGTGGTCCAGCAGGGCCTCGAAGGTCTGCCGGTAGGGCTCGAAGGCCACCCCTCCGGTCGTAAAAATGGACAGGTTGGGCCAGATCTCGTGGATGTTGTTGAGTTTATTGACCTCGATCACCTTGCGGAGCATCATCACCATCCAGGAGGGGATGCCCGCGAGGGCCCCCACGTCCCACTTCGGGGCCTCCTCGGCGATCCGCTGTACGCGCTCGTCCCATTCGGGGATGCGGGCGATGTCGATGCCGGGCTTATAGACGCCCTCCATGAATTCCGGCAGATTACTCACGTTGATGCCGCTAATCTCCCCCTCCTGGTAGCCGTCGCGCTCCTCCAGGCTGGCGGAGCTGCTGAGCATGAGAATGTCCTTTTCGAAGAGGTCCGCGTCCAGGTCGAAGTTGGCCAGGCACTCGGCCTGGGCGCGGCCGACCCGTTGGGTACACTCGAGCATCTCGTCGGTGACGGGGATGCGCTTGCTCTTCTTTCCGGTGGTACCGCTGCTGAGGGCGAAAAATTTGGGCCGCCCCGGCCAGGTGATGTCGGGATCCTTGCGCTGCTTCTTCCACCACTCGTCGTTCATTTCGTGGTAGTCGAAGATGGGCACCTCCCTGCGGTAGGCTTTGCGGATGTCCTCGGCCCCGAGGATGCGTTCGAAGTTATAGTACTTGCCGAAGGCCGTGTCCTTGGCCTCCTCCAGCAGGTCGCGCAGTTGCCGCTGCTGGGCGGCGGCCGGGTCGGTGGGTTCGTGCGGTAAGAGGTTGTGTTTGGTCTCGATCAGGGCTTTGATCACGTGTCCGTAGAAGGCCATAGAGGGGGGGCTAGCATGTAAGTGATGAGTACTCCCCCAACAAGACTTTGAAAGGTGGCGTTCGAGCCTCAGATAAACAATCTCCGCACGACCACCCGCAGGCCCACCTGGTAATAATTGCGGTTAACGTCCGCAGCTGTGTCCGGCCGGAGGCTCCCGTTGAGGAAGAACTGGAAATTCGGCTGCACCCGCAGCGCCCAGTTGGCCGATAGCTTACGATCGTAGCCGATGCCGGTAACGAAGGACGCCAGGAAGGGGCGATAGTCCGACCGCTCCAGGTCCAGCGCCGAGGACCCGGTCTCGGCACCGCCCGTGAGGCTCGTGCGCTGTCCCCCCGTGCCGAGGTGGTACTGTCCGGCAATTCCCAGCACGAAAAGTACGCGGTCCTTTTCCGTAACGTCCTGATAGAAGTTGACCTCGAAGGGCAGCGAGAGGTAGTGGGCGCTGACCCGGTCGGTGTAGGTGCCGCCGCCGGGGGCCGCCTGTTCCAGGGTTTCGTAGCCCACGTAGGTGTAGCGAAGCCCGGTGGTGAAGCCGATGCGGTCTACCCGCGACTCGTAGACCGCCCCGATGGCGAAGCCGGCCCGCCCCTGCTCGAGGCTGTCCAGCCGTTCCAGCCGGTCGAGGATGACGCTGCGGGCGTTCGAGAGGCGGTGAGACCCATAGTGGGGGGTGAGCTCCAGCCCCAGGCTGCGTTCGAGGGTCTGGGCCGGCAGTACGGCCGGCAGCAGCAGGCCGAGGGCCAGGATGAGTCGTAACATAGTGTCGCTTTCCCCTTAAACCGCCGGGGCGGACCCAAAATTATCCGCGGGGCCCGCTTCCGGTCACTCCTCCTCCCCTTCCGTCTGGAAGAAGCTGAAAATGGTTTTTCCGTAATTCCGCACCTCGGTGCAGCGGGGATCGCCGGTGAAGTCGTGGTGGGGGTTATGCTCCAGTACGAACAGTCCGCCGGGCGCCAGCAGGCCGGCGTTGAAGACTAGGTCGGGCAGCTCGGGGATGTTGGGCAGGGGGTACGGGGGGCCCGCGAAGACGTAGGTCCAGGGCTTGCTCACGGGCCGCTCCAGAAAGCGGAAGACGTCCATCCGGAAGATCTCGATGCAGTCCTCCACGCCCAGGGTAGCCACGGTCTGCCGCACGAAATTGACCGCCGGGGGGTGTTTATCGACGTAGGTGACGTCGCAGCAGCCGCGGCTCATCCACTCGTAGTCGTGGCTGCCGGTGCCGCCGAACAGGTCGAGTACGCGCTGGTCCTCGAAGTAGATGCGGTTGTTGAGGAGGTTGAAGAGTCCCTCCTTGGCGTAGTCGGTCGTGGGCCGCGTGGGCCAATTGTCGGCGGGCGGCGAGAAGCGGCGGCCCTTGAATTTTCCCGAGATGATACGCATGGCGGTGAGTTTGCGCCGGCCCTAGCCGAGGCAGAGCAGGTCGAAGTAGAGATGCCCCGGCAGGCCCGCGAGTTCGGGCGGGGCGGCCGGCGGGGTCGGATAGTCGCTGAAGCGAAGGTCCTCTACGTAGCGGTAGAACTGCTGGTAAAGTTCGCCGCTGGCCGTCACGTCGCCACTGAGGTAGAGGGGTACGCGGTCGGGGGCGAAGCCGCACTGCTCGAAGGCGAGCAGGAGGTAGTATACGCCGTCCTGGGAACTGCCGAAATGAAAGGTGTTGAAGTACGCCAGCGCGCCCTTGCGGTGTCCCGCCACGAACAGGCGGTTCTCCCGCACCGAGCAGGAAACCGAGGCGTGGCCGAGCCGCCGCGAACGGAGGGACCAGGCGGTTAGCAGTCCGCCGGCCACGTGCTGGGTGCGCAGCGCGCCGAGCTGTTCCTCGGCCGTCCGGAGGTGGTCGCGGCGGGCGGAGAAGATCAGTTCGGCACCAAGCTCGTGGTAGTGCTCGTGGCGTACCTCGTCTTCCAGTCCCACCACCGTCAGCGATTCGAGGTAGGCGAACGGGTTGCCCGACCGGTACAGGGCCGCCGGCACCAGCGTAAGGACGGGCGTATCCCAGGCCAGGACCGCCTTGCCGTACCGGAGCCCCGACAGCCGTTCGTCGTTGGCTACCACCGCGGCGAGGGCCGCGGGCCAGTCGGCGCGTTCCTCCCGCCCGAAGGAGTAGGAGCGGTAGGCCAGCAGGCGGTTGGCCGTGCGGTCGCGGATGATATACGCAAAACTGTCCACCCCCGTGAGGATGGACAGTTCGTAATCCTCCGTCCGGTCCGGCCGGAAGGCCGCGGAGGCTATATCGTAATTGCTTACTCCCAATTCCCCGCCAAGCTGGGCTTGCTGAGGTCGCCGAATTTGATGGGCTTGTTGGGGTCGTACCGCTGGTCGTAACGCTTGAACCGCTCGTCGGCAAAGCGCCCCATGAACTCCTTGTAGGGGACACCTACCTGAACGACGGGCACCTTGGTCGACTGGTAGTCGATGGTATCGGCGGCGATGTCAAAGGTCACGTTATCGGTGTAGGGAACGTACTCGAGGCGGTCGAGATCGATGCCCAGGGCATTGATGCTGTCGATGGCCGGCGAGTAGATGGTATCGTAGGCGGTGGCGGGGTCGAAGTCGGGGTCGTCGGGGTCTCCGATGATCCGTACTTCCATGAAGTCCTCCTGGCGGAGTACCTGTTTCAGCGTGTCGAAGCTCGGGGCGAACATGCCGGTGATGTCCCGGTACATTTCCTGCGTAGTACGGATAATCTTCAGTTGCTCCTCGACCGCGTCTTGCCGCACTACGCGCTCGTCCGCAAACGTGATGGGTTCTTCGATACTGCGGTACAGCAGCCATCCGAGAAAGAAGGCGAGGACCAGGAAGGCCAGACTAAATAATTTACGCATCGTGAGCTGTTAGTTTGTGCAAGTATAAAACATTTCCCCTAGAGCCGCGAAAACGACCGGGGATAAATATACGTCCGCAAGATGTGGTTTCCCCGCACGTTGGCGTTTGCCCAGCCGAAAATCTGGTCCCCGGCCCTACCTTCGCGGGCCATGCCTACCCTCTTAGCCATCGAATCGAGCTGCGACGACACGTCGGCCGCCATCGTGCGCGACGGCCGCGTACTCAGCAACGTGACCGCCAGTCAGCAGGTACACGTAGAGTACGGGGGCGTGGTGCCCGAATACGCCAGCCGCGCCCACCAGCGCAACATTGTGCCCACCGTGGAGGTCGCCCTGCGGCGGGCGGGGGTCAGCGCGGAGGACGTGGATGCCGTGGCCTTCACGCGGGGGCCGGGCCTCATCGGTTCCCTCATGGTGGGCGTCAGTTTCGCCAAGGCCTTCGCCCTGGCCCGCGACCTGCCCCTCATCGAGGTCGACCACATGCAGGCGCACGTGCTGGCCCACTTCGCCGAGGATCCAAAGCCGGAGTTTCCCTTCCTCTGCCTTACCGTCAGCGGGGGCCACACCCAGCTGGTGGTGGTGCGTTCGCCGCTGGAGCAGGAGATCATCGGCCGGACCATCGACGACGCCGCCGGAGAAGCCTTCGACAAGTCGGGCAAGCTCCTCGGCCTGTCCTACCCCGCCGGCCCGGAGATCGACCGCCGCGCGGCACTGGGCACCCCGGTGCTCGACTTCGCCCAGCCGGACCCGGGAGGGCTCGACTTCAGCTTCAGCGGCCTGAAGACCAGTATCTTGTACACGCTGCAGCGGCGCGCCCGGGAGGAGGAAGGGTACGTCAAAGATCACCTCGACGACATCTGCGCGTCGATTCAGGATGCTATCGTATCTACCCTGCTGCGCAAACTCGTCGCCGCCAGTGAGCAGACGGGCCTCAGCCGCGTCGCGCTCGCGGGCGGCGTATCCGCCAACCGCGAGCTTCGCCAGCGCCTGGAGCAGTTGGGCCGGGAACGGGGGTGGCAAACCTTCGTCCCCCGCCTCGAATACTGCACGGACAACGCGGCCATGATCGGGGTCACGGCCGCCTTTAAATTTGAGCGCGGACTGTTCGTCGGGCAGGACGTGGCCCCGGCGGCCAGGCTCTGATCCGTTACCGGCCCGGCCGGCCCTTCCAGGAGGCCCGCGCGCCGAAGAGCGCCGCGGTACCCACCGCTACCAGGTATACGGGATAGAAAGCCTGAGCGGCGGGGTACCAGGTCATGAGCTTACCGTGGCCGTAGTGCCTGCACACATCCCCCAGCAGGTAATAATCGATGGCCCACTTCAGTGCCCAGCCGCCCAGGCCCGCCAGCAGGATGCGGTAATCGAGGATACCCAGGGGGAAAGAGAAGAGAATGACCAGGGAGGTAAGAAAGCTGAGTGTCTGCGCCCAGTTCAGCGAGTGACTGCCGTACTGTCCGGCCTTACTCGCCCAGCGCAGTCGCTGCCGCCAGAGGGCCCGCCACCCGGTTACGGGTCGGGTACGCACCAGGGCGGGCGGGCGACAGGCGACGCCCACCGCGCGCACTCCGAAGCGGATGAACTTATGGAGCAGCAACACGTCGTCGCCCGACGGTAGGTGATTGACGCCCGCATAGCCGCCCACCGCATGAAAGGACGTCCGGCGAAACGCAAAGTTGGCCCCGTTGGCCAGCCCGGGCTTTCCGGCGGCGACGCAGGAGGCGGTGAACAACTGGTAGGCGGCCAGGTCCAACGCCTGGAAGCCATCCCAGAAATCTTCCACCGGGTCCACGAAGACGGGTCCCAGTACCACGTCCTGTCCGGCCACGAAGTGAGCCGCCAGTTGGCGCAGCCAGTTGGGCGGGACCCGGCAGTCCGCGTCGGTGGTCACGATGACGTCGGCCTGGGTGTGGGAGATGCCCAGTTGGAGGGCGGCCTTTTTGTAGGCACCCCGGGTCAGAAAATCGGGGTGGTCGCTGAGCCGGAGCAGGCGAACGCGCTCGTCGTCCAGCACCGCACCCGCGACCCCGCCGTCCTCCGAGTGGTCGTCGACGAGGATGACCTCGTAGCGGTCGGGGTGGTAGGTCTGGGCCAGCAGGCCCTCGAGCAGGACCGGCAGATTGTGCGCTTCGTTGCGGAACGGCACGACGACGGCCAGCCGCAGTGAATCGTCGACGGGAACCGGCGGCACGCTTTGCGCCACGGCGCGGCGCCAGCGCCGGTAGTTGCGGTACTGCCAGAGCGTATAGACCAGGGCCACGTAGAGCGGGCCGGCCGCGAGCCAACCCGGCATGCTATTTGAAGTATTCGTCGTAGCCTGGCTCGTCGCGCCGGCGAGCGACGGGGGGCGGGGGCAGTTCCTCGAAGGTGGTATCGATGTCGACAGGCTCATCGCTGACCTCCTCGTAGTCGGTCCACTTCCCGTTGCGGCGAATATCGGCCTCCTGCCGTGCCTCCTTCACTTTCTTCCTGAAGAGGGCCATGCCGAGGAAGTACAGGAAAACAAAAGGATACAGCACGACGGTGGCCCCCGCGGCGAGCAGGCCGAAGATGGGCTTGCGCTGGAAGAGGTTCTTGATGCCGGTGAGGTAGTTCAGCACGACCTTATAGTCGATGATCAGCGCGGCTACCAGCAGGATGGGTGAGAAGCGGTAGAGCAGCGCGATCAGCCAGCCCACGATCGTGAACAGCACGTACAGTACCATGATCGTAACCAGGATACCTATGATGGTACCGACCGGAGAGCGGTCGAAGGGGGAGCGAAAAGTTGCCATGTCAGGTAAACGGCTGGGAAGGCGTGGGGGTTGGGAAAGGATAGACCCGCCGGCCCTTTTTCGGCGGACGGCGGGCGTTCACCGAGGAACGGGACCGTGGCGTCGTCCACGGGACGGCGGGGGTGGCCGCAAAATCGTAAATTTGTGCCATGCGCCCCACTGCCCTGCTCTTCTTTCTGCTGCTTGCCGCCCTGCTCCCGGCCCAACGCGACGCCACCCTAACGGTCAAGGCGCAAGGTTGCCCTACCCCGCCCCGCGTGTTCACCTTCACGGGTGCCGGCTTCGCGGTGGTGGACACCCTGGCGCAGACCGCACCGGGAGAGTACCGCGCTACCCTCAGCCTGGAGGAACCGGTCTTTCGCTATGTGGGAGGCTCCCCGGGGGATGCCCTGCCGGTGATCCTCGGGGGCGGAGAGGCAGTTACCGTGTCGGCCACCTGTGGACGCTTCCGCCAGGGTACCGTGACGGATAGCCCCATCAACACGGCCTACGCCGCGCTCAAGCGGGATTTCGACACCTTCAACGAGCGATTCCAAATGCTGCAGCAGGATATCGAGGTGATCCGCGACGCCCGCGTCAATGCCGAGGGCCGGGAAATGATGCGGGAGCTCGACGCGAAAAAAAGCGCCCTGATCGACCGCCTGCAGGGGGTATACCCGCTGCTGGGGCGGATCGCCGCCCTCAATACCTACGTCAGCTGGTACTCCGCGGACACCACCGCCTACCAGGGACCGCTGGATCATTACATAACCACCTTTTTCGACCGGGTAGACTTCACCGACCCCGGCTACAACGACCTGTCGTGGACCTACGAAAGCGCCCGCAACTATACGCAGACGCTGGCCGCCGCCATCCCCGACGCCCGGCTGGGCGACGTCCTGCTCGCCGAGACCTCCCGCTGGCCGGCCGGTAGCCGGGCCCGGTTCCTGGCCCGCAGCGGAGCCCTGGCGAGCCTCCTCTCCATAAAGCACCCCGCCGCCAGTGCCCTGGCCAACGCTACGATTGAGGAATTCGCACCCCTTTTTCCGGAGCCCGTCGCGGCCCTGGAACGGCAGACGGCGGCCCTGCGCAGCTTCCTGGTGGGGTCCGAGGCGCCCCTCTTCTCGGGAGCCACGCCCGCGGGTGACACCCTCAGCCTGGAGAGCCTGCGCGGGCAGTACGTGCTGCTCGACTTCTGGGCCAGCTGGTGCGGACCCTGCCGCCGGGAGAACCCCAACGTGGTGCGGGTGTATGAGAAGTACCGCGACGCCGGCTTCGAGATCCTGGGCATCAGCCTCGACGACCGCCGCGAGCGGTGGCTGCAGGCCATTGAGGCCGATGCGCTGACCTGGCGCCACGTCTCCGACCTGAAGGGGTGGCGCAGCGAGCACGCCCAGCTGTACGGCGTGACGAGTATTCCGCAGACAGTGCTGCTCGACCCCGACGGTAATATCGTTGCCCGTAACCTGCGCGGCGCCGATCTCGAACGTAAACTGCGCGAGCTGCTCGGCGCCAAATAAGCCACTCTCCCCCAAGCCCCTACCTTTACCCCAATGAAAACCTTTAAATCACGGCTCATCGTGGTACTCGTCGCGGTCGTAGTGACCGTCGGCCTCGACCAGTGGACCAAGTACCTCGCCACCGTCCACCTACAGGGGGAGCCCGACCAGTTCTACTTCGGCGACGTGCTGCGGCTGACCCACGTACACAATACCGGGGCTTTCCTGAGCCTGGGTGCGGGCCTCAATGACTTCTGGCGGCCGGTGCTGCTGAACCTGTTCCCCGCCCTGCTGCTAATCGCCCTGCTCTACTACATTTTCAAGGAGAAGTACCTCAACCGCTGGCAGGTAGTGGCCCTGGCCCTCATCGTGGGCGGCGGCCTCAGCAATATCGTCGACCGGCTGCTTTACGGGCACGTGGTCGACATGCTGCACCTCAAGGCCTTCGGTCTCCAGACGGGTATCTTCAACGTCGCCGACATGGCCATCATGGCTGGCATGTTCATCATGCTACCCTTCGCCCTCCGCCCCGCCCGCAAGGAGGAGGAGCACAGCGGCGAGACGGTAGGCTAGTCCGTCCCATCCCTACCCCGCTCCAGGAATTCCACGTTACGCCGCAGGCCGGCGTACTTCGCGCGCTTGACGGCCGACTTCTGAAAGACTTTCCGAAAGACCTCCTCGGTCATTTCCCGCCACTCCCGCGCGCCCATCCCCGGCAGGTCGGCGTGGGGCGCAAAGGCGGGCTCGCTGTGGGGGGTGCTGAAGCGGTTCCACGGGCACACCTCCTGGCAGATGTCGCAGCCGAAGGCCCACCCCTCCATGCGACCGGCGAACTCCGCGGGGATCGCCTCCCGCAGTTCGATGGTAAGGTAACTGATACAGCGGCTGCCGTCGACCACGTATCCGGCTGGGCTGATGGCTTCGGTCGGACAGGCGTCGATGCAGCGGGTGCAGGTTCCGCAGTGGTCACGGATGGCGGTGTCCACGGCCGGGGCCAGGTCGGAGATGATCTCGGTGAGGAAGAAGTAGCTCCCTGCGCGGGGGTTCAGCAAGAGAGTGTTCTTTCCCACCCAGCCGGTACCGGCCCGCGCCGCCCAGTCGCGCTCGAGCACGGGGGCGCTATCCACGAACACCCGCCCGTCGATCGGGGCCCCGAGGGTTTCCTCCAGCCGGCCGACGAGGTCGCGGAGCTTGGCGCGCACGACGCGGTGGTAGTCCTCTCCGTAGGCGTAGCGGGCTAGCTTCGGGGCCTCCTGGCTGGGCGTCTCGTCGGCGGGGAAGTAATTGTACAGGAGCGACACGACGGAGCGGGCGCCGGGCACCAGTTTGGTCGGGTCGACGCGCTTGTCGAAGTGGTTCTCCATCCAGTGCATGGTGCCGTGGTAGCCGGCGTTGAGCCACTCTTCCAGGCGACGCTCCTCGGGTTCCATCCGTTCGGCGCGGGCGATGCCCACGTAGCCGAAGCCCAGGTCGTAGGCGGACTGCTTGATGAGGGTGGCGAGCTGGGTCGGGTCCATAGGGCTGACATGCGAACGGCCGCTCCGAGAGTCTCGGAGCGGCCGTTCTAAGGTATGCGCTGAAGAAAAAGTCTAGAAGTCGTTAATCGAGCGGCCGGTGAACGACATGACGTTGCGGAAGCCGATGTAGGACTTGGTCGTGTCCTGGTACTCGTAGGTGCGGGTACCGTTCTGGAGGTAGAAGCTGATGTCTTTCCAGCTGCCCCCGCGGATCACCTTACGCTTGTAGGAGATGGGATCATCGTCCTTGGCGTTGTAGCGGATATCGGGGTTGAAGTCGTGTACGAAGCTGGTGGCGTTCTCCTGGAAGGCGGTAATGGTCCACTCGGCTACGTTGCCGGCCATGTTGTAGAGGCCGTAGTCGTTGGGGTAGTACGCGTCGACGGGAACGGTGTAGGAACCGCCGTCGTCGGCGTAATTGCCGCGGCCGGGCTTGAAGTTGGCCAGCAGGCAGCCCTTGCTGTTGCGGGCGTAGGGGCCACCCCAGGGGAAGGGGGCATGCTCCTTGCCGCCGCGGGCCGCGTACTCGAATTCGTACTCGGTGGGGAGGCGGAAGTCTTCAATGAGGGCATCCTCGTTGTACATGTTCCACAGGGTGGTGCGCCAGTGGCTGAAGGCGCGGGCCATGTGCCAGTCGATACCTACCACGGGGTAGTTGTCGTAGGCGGGGTGGCTGAAGTAAACGCGGGCCATCGGCTCGTTGTAGGCGTAGGCGAAGTCACGTACCCACACCAGGGTGTCGGGGTAGATGTTGACCGTCTTCTCGGAGATGTAGTCGGTGATACCCTGTCCGTCAAGGCCGCGGGGGCGGGCCAGCGAGGCTTCCGTCCAGTCTACTTCGCTGTAGGTGTAGTCGTAGAGGTTGGTATTTACCTGCTTGCGGCCGGCGTAGGCTTCTTCCAGGTAGAGCTCGCTGAGGGTTTCGTCGGAGTAGTCGATAGGAAGCTCCCAGTCAATGTTACCGTTCTCATCGACGTCGCCGAGAATAACGTGAGCGATGGAGTCGCGCACCCAGTCGATGAACTGCCGGTACTCGTTATTGGAGATTTCGGTATCGTCCATGTAGAAACCGTTGATGGTAACGGCCTTCGGGCGCTGGATGAACGTACCGGTGATATCCTGGTCGCTGTTGCCTACGTGTACGAAACCCGAGGGGACGTACACCATGCCGTACGGTTGGATACCTTTCCAGGTAGGGCGATTGAGGGATCCGACGAGCTCGCCGGTTTCCCGACTGCCGCCGCAGCTGGAGAGGGTGACGGCCAGGATCGTCAGGGCCAGAAGAGTTTGTAAGTGCTTTTTCATGCGCAAAACCGGAATTTTCCTCTGGTTTGAGGGGGAGGGTATTTGTGGGGGAAACGTAGGGTAAACCATGGTTAGTATCGAAACGGCAGCCTCGGAAGCTTATTTAACAAACGTACGAACTCTAATTTCGTCAAGCCGACAAAGACAATCATTGTTTGGTCCGCGGATTGAAAATGATCGGGGGCGGTACGCCGGCCCCGATACGCTGTTGCAGGTTGTACTTCAGGGTGATCTCGTGACTTCCGTTCTGTACGGTCTGCAGGTCGGAAAGCGTAAGATCGAAGGCGTAGGCCAGGGTAATCTTGTCACTCAGGTTCACGCCCGCCATAAGTACAATGGCGTCCGTGGTTTGATTATTGTAGCCGCGGTATGCCGCTCCGGCGAAAACGTTCTCGTCGTAACGGGCGATCGCGCCGGCGCTCAGCTGGTGCTGTACGCCGTTGCTAACGGCAAACAACATCGGCATCACTTCCCAGGAACGTAATACGTCCAGACGTGTGCGGACGAATGCATGATACTGTCGGCCAAGGACATAGTCAAGTCCGGGAAAGGACAAAACGCTCTCCGTCAGGTTGCGGACGGACACGCCGCCCTCCAGGCGCTCGGCCTGGTAGTACAGTCCGGCGGCCAGGGTAAAGGTCCCGGCGCTCTCGTTGCCGGACGGGAGCAAGCCATCGTTGTGGATGACGATGTTGGGCTCGGAGTAGTCACCCTCCGGCGTACGCAGGGCGGCCCCGTCGAGGCCCATCTGGAAGTAGCGGCCGGACAGTCCGACCGACCAGACCGCGGTAGGGGTCACCAACTGGTAGTTCCAGGTGGCGCCGAAGCGGTTGAGGCTGCGCGCGCCGAGCTGATCGCGTTCGGCTTCCACGCCAAAGCCACTGCTCAGGAAGTACACCGGCAGGTGGGCGCTGATCCGCTGCCCGCTGGGCTGGCCGTCGAGGCCCGTCCACTGGGTGCGGTAGGTACCCGTTACGCTCAGGCTGTTGTCGAGGCCGGCGTAGGCGGGGTTGAACTGTACGGGGTCGAGCCAGTACAGGCTGTACTGGGCCAGTTGCTGTGCACCCGCGGACCCGCCCAGCAGCAGAAAGACGACGAGTAACGGCAGGTTGCGGGTCATGGTTGGTTCAATTGATGGCGCGCCTCTTCGGCAGTAGTAACCGGCAGATGGCAGGTCCGGTTCTTACAGACAAAGTAGCGAAGTTCCGAAAGGTAACGGTTGCGTAACAAGGGAAGATCGCCGCGGTCGACTTCCGAGGCCACGATCAACAGGCCGGGTCGGTAGTGCGACAAGAATTCGCGGGCCGCGGCCTTCGCCCCCGGTCCGGTGACGACCAGGTCCCGCTCCGGGGCTCCCAGCAGCAGGGCGGTCAGGCCCCAGCCGGCGAAGCTGCCCGGGTACCGCTGCAGGGCCCCGCGCATGGCTTCCACCATCCGTTCGGCCCGCCCGGTGTAGGCGGCTTCCCCCGTCAGGCGGCCGAGGCGGTACAGGTTGTGGGCCATCTGGGAGTTGCCGCTCGGCAGGGCGTTGTCGTAGAAATCGCGGGTAGCCACCGGCAGTTCGCTGCCGTCGGGCGGGCGCAGGTAGAACATGGTAGCCTGGGCGTCGCTGAAGGTTTCCAGCACGTGGTCGACGAGGGCGCGGGCATCGGTGAGGGCGTAGTCGGGGTCGAAGGTCGCCTCGCCCAGGTCGAGAGCTGCGGCGGCCAGGGCGGCGTAGTCGTCGAGGAACGCGGGGGCGCCGAGGGTACCGCGCGTCCGGTTGCGGTACCAGCGGCCGTCCTGGTGCAGTTGCCGCTGCAGGTCCGCGTAGAGCTTGGTGGCCAGGCGGAGGTAGCGCTCCTCGCCGGTACCGCGGTAGCACCAGCACCAGCCGGAAACGAGCAGGGCGTTCCACTGCAGCAATAATTTGTCGTCGGCCCCCGGCGGGATCCGCTGCCGCCGCGCATCGGCGAGGATGCGGCGGGCATCAGCCAGCTTGGCGACAGCCACGTCGGGCGACAGGCCGGTGACGGCGGGCAGGGGGCCCGGCCGGTAGGGGATGTTGGTGTGTTCCTCCTCCCAGTTGCCCTCGCGGGTGATGCCGTAGAAGTCGGCTACGAGCTCCACGGTTTCCGGGGGCAGCAGGGCTTCGAGCTCCGCGTACTGCCATACGTAGTACTTGCCCTCTACTCCCTCGCTGTCGGCGTCGAGGGCCGCGCGGTAGCCGCCGTCGGGCAGGGCCATCTCGGCGGCGAGCCAGTCGGTGGTTTCCGCGATGGCCTGGGCGTAGCGGGGGTCGGGGTGCACGAGCTGCAGCTTGCCCAGCAGCCGCAGCAGCAGGGCGTTGTCGTAGAGCATCTTCTCGAAGTGGGGTACCCGCCAGTGGGCGTCGACCGTATACCGGCTGAAGCCGCCGGCCAGCTGGTCGTAGATACCGCCGGCGAGCATGGCGCGCATGCCGTGGCCGGCGAAGTAGATGTCCTGGTTATTGCCGGTCAGGACCCCCGCCGCCAGCAGCAGCTCCAGGGCCTGGCTCATGGGAAATTTGGGTGCCCCGCCGAAGCCGCCGCGGGCGCCGTCGTACGACTTGCGGAGGTTCTCGAGCATGGGGTCGGGCCCTTCGGCGGCGGTTGTCATGCCGAGCAGGCGGTCGCCGCCGCTGCTGAGGGTATCGACCAGCCGCGCGGCCTGCTCCTCGAGGCTGTCGCGGTCGTCGCGGTACAGGCCGGCAAGGTGCAGCAGAAGCTCGGTCCAGGAGGGGCGGTTGTACTTCCGCTCCGGCGGGTAGTAGGTACCCGCGTAGAAGGGGCGGGTGTCGGGCAACAGAAAGGCATTGAGGGGCCAGCCGCCGCCGCCGGTGATGGCCTGGCAGGCGTCCATATACACCTGGTCGACGTCGGGGCGCTCCTCCCGGTCCACCTTGATGCACACGAAGTGCTCGTTCATGATGCGCGCGGTAGCCTCCACCTCGAAGCTCTCGCGCTCCATCACGTGGCACCAGTGGCAGGTGGAGTAGCCGATACTGACCAGGATGGGCTTGTCTTCCCGGCGGGCACGCTCGAGGGCTTCGTCGCCCCAGGCGTACCAGTCGACCGGATTGTGGGCGTGCTGGAGGAGGTAGGGGGAGGTCTCGTTAGCTAGGTGATTGATGGCTGGGGGAATTTTGGGACGTAGGTTCAACGTAATAAGGCCCCGGTCGCCCTGGTGTTTACCGCGGGGACGGGAATGCGCGACCGCGGGTGCGGCGGTCTCCCAGACCGGCATATCTTCCGGCTCGCCCACCCCCGACCAGATGACCCGCCCGTTCTCCTTGTTCCCTACCCTGTTGCTGTGGCTTGCGCTCCTCTTTTCGTCACTGCTCCACGGTCAGCCGGCCGTGAGCGGCACGGTTCGCGACAGCCTGACCGGTGAGCCGGTCTCCTTCGCCACCGTCTACTTCGACGGCACCACCGTAGGCACCACCACCGACGACGCGGGCGCGTACCGACTGCCGCTGTCCGACATGAAGCTGCCGGCCGTGGTCGTCGCTACCCACCTCAACTACCGGTCCGCCAACCGCCTCGTGGAGCGCGGCGGGGAGCAAGATCCTTTGGTGTTGGCCCCCTCCGCCTACGAGATCGCGGCGGTGGAGGTCGGCGACCGCAACAACCGGGAGCGCAACCTGCGGGAATTTCGGGAGGCCTTTCTCGGTACCGACCCCGGCGGGCGGCGGGCCACCCTGACGAACCAGGAACGGCTGCGCTTCGACCGCACTTACCGCACCGATACCCTCCGCCACGCCGACGTACTGGTCGAGCGCCACGGCCTGCCCGACGACCTGCGCAACGTGCAGTGGTCCATCGACGGCAAGTCACTCACCTTCGAGCAAGCCAGTGATTTGCGGGTCAGCAGCGCGGGCGTACTGCGGGTGGACGTCCCCGACCTGGGCTACCGGGTCTCCGTCGACCTGATCCAGTTCTCGATCGACTACCGGGCGGGGTCCACCTTCGGCCTCGGCACCTACTACTTCGAGCCCTACGAGGGCAACGGCAAGGCGCGGGGCCGCCACGTCCGCAACCGGCGGGAAACCTACTACCTGTCCTCCCAACACTTCCTGCGGGCGCTGTACGCCGACAACCTCGCCGCCGAGGGCTTCGCGGTCTACGAGATGGTGGACGACGAGGCCCGGCCCATCGACCTCACCGCTTTCCTCCGCCGCGTATCGGATACCGAAATGGCCATCGAGGGCCTAAACGGACGGCGGATCGCGGTACTGTACTACCACGACCGCCGGGGCCGCCCCCTGCCGCCCGACCGCCGGAAACGGGCGGCCTACACCACCTCTTACCTGACCGTGCTGGGCCCCTCGGCCACTTTCCGAGCGGACGGGACACTCGGGAACAGCCCCATCAGTTTCGGCGGGACCATGGGTGCCTTCCAGGTGACGCGGATGCTGCCGAGCGACTACCGGCCGGAGTGATGGTCAGGATCACTGCGCCTGACGGAGAAACGTCAGGGCCCGCTCCAGCACCTCGTCCCGCCCCGCGCGAATGGCGGCCACGGTGAGCGGTACCTCGATGTCGGGCACGATGCCCACCCGCTGGGTAGGTGAGCGATCGGGATAGTAAATCCCGACGCCGGAAATGAAAGTTTCCAGTCCCCCCGGCACGGTGATGCGGGATACGTTGCCGTCCGCGCCCGCCGTCCGGCGGCCGATCACCGTCGCGCGCCCGCCGGCCCGCAGGGCCATGGCCTCGAACTCACCGGCGCTCTGCGTGACTTCGCTGACCAGCACCACTACCGGCCCCGAATAGGTATCGACGGAACCCGAAACCTCGACCGGCTCGGTCCAGGTGAAGGTGCCGGGGGAGGTCATGCTGGCCTTGGTAGAGCGCACGAAGGGCGTGGCTTCCGCCCGCAGGAAGGCGGCCAGAGTGGAGTTTACGCTCAGGGAAGGGTAATTGCGCAGATCGAAGATGATGCCCCGGGCGTGGCGGAAGGAGTCCCGGATCACCGGCACGTCGGCGGGCCGGAGGTTTTGCAGGCTCACGTAGCCGACGTCGCCTTCGAGCCACTCATGGGCGGGTTTGCGCCGCGGGGGTACCAGGGTGTAGCGATCCAGTGCGCCTGCGTAGAACAGGGGGATGCGGCGGGTCGCCTCCCCGGTGGCCGTACGTACCCCGACCAGCAGGCTGCGGCTGGTATCGCGGAGCAAGTCCCCGGCGAGGTCGCGCAGGCGGGCCGCTTCGTTCGAGGCGGGGTAGCGATCGCGGCGCTCGGCCACGATCTCCGCTACCGGGCGGCCGTCGACGTGGGTGATCACGTCCCCGACCGCCAGGTCCGTGGCGGGTGTTATTCCCACGTTGTACACGTCGCTCACCACCGCCTGCCCCTCCGCGAAGCGCAGGTGCACCGCTGCGTAGCGGTCGCCCCGCGCCTCCTCGATGCGGTCACTGCCGGCGCCCAGCTGGGCGTGGGTGTCGTCGACCTCGGTGATGAGCTCCAGCACGGCCGTCTCGTAGGCGAGCTCGTCCTCCGCCGCCAGGAAGCGCGGCAGGTAGGCGGCCAGCACCTCCTCCCAGTCGCGGTCGGTTTCCCCCACGTAGGGGAAGTAGTAGCGCACCATATTCCAGTAGCGGTACAGGGCCAGCAGCCGGAAGCCCGCGTCGGGGTAAGCGGGCGCGGCGTAGGCCAGCTCGTGGCGGAAGTCGGGGTTGCCGGCGCCGGCCGCGGGTGCGATGTAGTACTGGGTGCCGGTGGCCCGGTTGGCGTAGACCGCGTGGAGAAGCGTGCGCAGGGTGGGACTGGCGATGCGGTCATCAATCCAGTCGCGGTCCGCGGTCCGGGCCACGTCGGTTTCCGGAGGGGGACATCGGTCGCAGGCGGGCACTTCCCCCAGCTGCCTGACCCACGCTTCCAGTTGGGATTCCCGCTGCACCTGCGTCCGCGCCGCCAGGTAGCCGGGCAGGAAACGGAACAGGGCGTAGTCCCACTGCCGCTCGCCGCGGGCGATGGTGGGGTGGTGGTACTTCAGGAAGCCCCACACGCGGCCGAGCAGCTCCAGGTGCGCCACCCGCTCCGCTGAGGTGGGTGGGAAGGTCACGTCGCTGCCGCCCGCGAAGCCGTGGTCGTTGTCGGCGGCGTAGGTGACGGGGGGCTGTTCGGCCTTGGTCTGTACGTCCTCGCCGTCGATGGTGACCCTCAGGCCGTCGATCCAGGCGGTGCCGGTACCCGTGAGGATGCCGCCGACGTAAATAACGTCTGTGTCGGCGGGATAGTCCAGGGTGACGCTGTACTCCTGCCAGTCGCGGGTGCCGTCGATCTCGCGGAGCAGCATATTATCGAAGGAGAGGGATTTACCGCCGCCGTCGAGGCGCAGGAGCAGTCCGGCCGCCCCGTCGGCGACGTCTTCCGTGCGGAGGTAGCCGGTCAGGGTGATGCTGCTGCCGCGGAAGCGGGCCGGGATGGCCAGCAGGGCCACGCCAAAGGGCACTTCACCGCCTACCCCCGAGATGCGAAGGCTGCGCTCGCCGGAGAAGGCCAGCGGATCGGTCGCAACGTCGGCCGCACCCAGGGTGGTCCAGCCCCACGGCATATCGTCCTTGCCGGGGCGTTCAAGGTCGAGATTGTACCGGCCGGAGACCGGGGCGGGGGTCGAGCGGCAGGCGGTCAGTACGATAAAGAGAAGGAACGGGAGGTAGCGCATGGGTCGGCGGTAGGTGCCCCCCTAAGTTACGCCTCACCGGTTTGGTTGGGCTCATTCACCGGCGACGAGGGCGGAGTCCCCGGTCCGAATACGCTGCGGCACCGTACCGTCGGGGAGGGCCCACGGCCGCGTCGGCTCGAAGGGCATCTCGTGCAGGCGGACGACGGTCAGCTCCTCCGGGTCGCGCCAGGCGGGGATACCGATGGTCAGCTGCTCCTGGGCGACGTCGGTGCGGCGGGTGCCGTGCAGCCAGTCCCAGAAGGGAAAGACCACCCCGAAGTTGGAGTTGAACTCCTCCTCCACGATGCTGTGGTGAATGCCGTGCAGGCGGGGGGTGATCATGAGTTTGTCGAGCGTGCGCTCCACCGCCCCCGGCAGCCGCAGGTTGCTGTGGTGAAAGGCGGTACAGCCCTCGAAGACCGCCTCGTAGCCGAGGATCAGGTCGGCCGGCGCGCCGATGAGGGCGATCATGCCGCCCCGGTACACGATCGAGAACACCTGCTCGCCCAGGTGGAAACGGAAGCCGGTGGTGACGTCCATGTCCATATCCGAGTGGTGCACCTGGTGCAGGCGGTACAGGAAGGGGACCCCGTGGGTGAGGCGGTGCCAGAGGTAGTTGGTGTAGTCGAGCAGCAGGACGCCGGCGGCGTAGCGGGCCCAGCGCGGCAGGCCCAGCCAGTACACCAGCCCGAAGCGGCGGCGGTCGGTCCACTCCCCGGCGTACACCATGGCCGGCAGCAGGGCGGCGCGCACGACGGCAAAGCCGGAGGCGGCCACGGCGGTATTGATGACGGAGCGCTTGACCTTGGACTGCCGCTGTTCGCGCAGTACCAGTACCTCTTCGAGGAGGTAGAGTCCGACCACGACACCGGCCAGTACGGGGAAGGCCTTACGGTCGAACCAGGGGAAATAGAACTTGAACTTGGGCATGCGGGAAGGTACGAAGTGGCCGGTCGGCTAGCGGCCGGTCGACTGGTCGACCGGCCACTAGTCGACCGGCCACTAGCGGTACGTACCAGTTTGCGATTCTTAACCTACAGTTAACATTGAGCTGCCCCACCGACCACGCACTCTCATACCGCAGCTACCCAACCCTGTGCAATTTCCCCCTAACTAGCATCTTGTCCCAAATCTCACCATGATCCGCCCGTCGCTCTTGCTGCTGTTCCTGCTTTACCTGAGCCACGTAGGCACCCAGGTCTTATCGAACCGCGACAGCCTGCCACCCACGACCATCGTGACCACCCGCTTCTACGGGGGCCACAGGGGGTTTTGGTGCCGCCAATTCACCGACGACCGCGGCCGCACGGTCCGCGAGGAATCCTACCGGAGAACCGAGCTCCGGGGGGTGACCCTGACCACGTACAACCAGCGGGGCGACGTAACCCACTTGGTACAGTCCTTCGATATCAATAACCCGGGGATCGACACCACCCTCCGTACCGTGTACCGCTACGGCCCGCCGGGGCAAATCCTCCGGCAGACCGACCGGCTCGGCTACGACTTCCTGAGAATGTACCGGCTCACAGCGATGCGCGGGGACACCCTGCTCTACACGGAACACCATCATCACGACCGCTCACCACCGCATACGACCGATACTGCGCTGGTAATCCTGCACCGGCTGGTCCGCGACGCCGGCGGCCGGTTGACCTACCACTCCACGACCACTGCGTCGGATGGTTCCACCGTTCGGATAACCTTCCAGTACAACGGCCACGGCGATCTCGCCCGTCGGAAGATTGCGCGTGAGCCAGCCCTCCGGGAGGGTATTGAGACCCTGTACGTGGGTGGACCGGCAGCGGACGATCAAGCGTGGTCCTACCGCTACGACCGGCACGGGCGCATCCGTCGGAAATACACTACCATCACCGGTGTTAAACTGCTGACCGCCCGTTATCGCTACCGCACGTATCGGACGCTGCCAACGCAGTACGGAGAGACGGGCCAACACAGCCTCCACCCGTCCGAATCGACACCCTTACCCTAAATCCACCTATTCCATTCCCGCTATGCCTACCAGAATTTGCTGCGCCGCGCTACTCTTCTGCGCCACCTGTGCCCTCCCTGCCCAGGCTCCCATTCCCGACTACCATCCCTCGGACTCCACCCTCTACGCAGAAATCCTGGCCATGGACCAACGTTACTTCGACGCCTACAACACCTGCGACCTTGCCACCCAGGAAGCGATCTACGCCGACGATCTGGAGTTTTACCACGACCGGGGCGGGCTGGCCACCTCCAAACCCGATCTCCTGCGCGCCATCGAGCAAAACATCTGTGGCAAGGTGAAACGCTTCTTACTTCCCGAGACCGTGGAGGTGCACCCCATACCCGGCTTCGGTGCCGTAGAACTGGGCTACCACCGCTTCGAAAATGCCGAGGAGCCGGAGGCGCCTTCGGTACCCAGCCGCTTCGTTACGGTCTGGAAGCGGGACGGGGACCGGTGGCTGATGAGCCGGGTGATCAGTTTGCACTGACCGGCAAGTCGGGGCGAGTTAAAATGAAGCCTGAACGTCCTATACGCAGCCACATTTAGGTTATGTTATCACGGCGCCCGTCAGCCCATTCAGTTAAATGTTGGCCTCCTCTTTTCCATGAACGCAACGATCAATAACGGTAAAGCCACCGTAAACCGCACCCTGAACGGCCTGACCATCAGCGTCCCCTCCCGCAAGGTGTGGTTGGCTATGATCTTTCTCCCGGTCTGGTTGTGCGGCTGGGCGTTCGGCTTCGTTGCGGCGGGCAGCAATATGCTGGGGTTGTGGGGAGCGGCGGGCGAAACGGACCTTTTCCTGGCGGTTTGGCTGGTCGGCTGGACCGTAGGTGGAATTTTCGCCATTGGCGTGGTACTGTGGCTCTGGTTCGGGCGGGAAACGTTCGAAATAAGCGGTACGAAGGTGCACTTCACCCGGGGCGTGTTCGGACTAGGACTACGGAAGGAACTGGATCGGTCGCAGGTAGAGAATGTTCGTTACCATGCCGTAGATACCGGCTCCTTCAGCGGCAACCGCAATGCCGCGGCTTTCGGCTTCGGGGACGGCCGCATCAAATTTGATTACGGAATGAAGACGTATTCCTTCGGACTGGGCGTAGACGAAGCTGAAGCCCGCTATCTTGTGGAGCAGATAGCATCGACGCTGTAGGTCCGGGCGGTGGGGCAAGAGAGTGGGGACGCAGTGACGCAGCAATCCAGCAATCCAATAGATTAACCTACAACTCGCCATCCGACCAATCAATTCCTTCGCCATGCGGTCAATCCACCTCCTGACCATCCTCCTCGCGGTGGCGGGCCTGGGAAGTTGTGACTGCGTAATCAGCGGAGAGGGGTACGTCTACGATGCCGCTACCCGGAAGCCGCTGGTCGGGGCGACCGTAAAATTTTTGGACACCTCGGAGTCCGGACGGACGGACAGTACCGGTTTTTTCGATCTGTATTTCGTTACCGGCTTTTGCCCGGACAGGGTGTTTCAGGTCGCTATGCCAGGGTATAAGCCCTTTGAACTGGAAGTGGATGGCGAAAATGACCAGACCGTCTACCGTGTACGCACGGAATCCTACGACGTAGCGCTGGACCCACCGTTCAGGCCGGATCCCGAGCAACCGGACTCCTATATCGTCAGCACGTCCTTCGACCGCTTCAGCGGTGAATTTTCCGTGGGGAAGGGGGGAGTGATAAGCTTCTACCTCGAGCGGGACGATCCCGCCGCGGAACTCCAGGAATGGAAAGCACGGATGCAATCCCGTTAGATAAACTCCCGTATCCAAAGATCGTCCCCTTTGATCAGTGGCCGGTGGATTAGTCGACCGGCCACTAGTCGACCGGCCAGTATCGGTACGTACCAGGTCGCGATTCTTAACCCACAGTTAACATTAATGCTTTCAGCTCACCTGAGCAGCTTGCCCCCCGAAACTTAGCCGGAGCAGGGTAACCCGGGAGGATCGTTATTGTATAGCACAACGCCGAAAATTACCCCCGACCAAACATATCCAGCGTTTGCCGGAGCAGTACGGATGGATTCGATAACGCAGAAGCATCCGTAACCGCGACCCGGTGACAGCTTTTGCGACGGAGCGCAGGTGCAGGGGTCGTAATTAAATTTCGGGGCTACACGGATGTGGGGCGTTAGGCTAACCGGCAATGGCGTAGTTTTCACCGTGTCTCTCGGCAACCTCTCCTTCCGGTTTTCCTGGCGCGCCTACCAGGCCCGCATCCTCGAACGGCTCGAGCAGTACCGCGACGACCGCAAGGTGCACATCGTGGCCCCGCCGGGTGCCGGCAAGACGGTCCTGGGCCTGGAGATCGTGCGCCGAATCGGCAAGCGCACCCTCATCCTGGCGCCCAGCCTCACGATCCGGGAGCAGTGGGCGGAGCGGCTGGCGACCGACTTTGGGGGCGATCCGAACCTGGTTTCCTTCGACCTGGACGCGCCGGGGGCCTTCACCATCGTCACCTACCAGGCCCTCTTCGCCTACCACGAGCGGGCGGGGACCGACGGACTCGACTGGGTGGCGACGCTCGTGGTCGACGAGTGCCACCACCTCCGGCGGGAGTGGTGGCGGGTACTCGACGCCGTCGCCGCCCGCTACCGTCCCGAGCTGGTAGCCCTCACCGCTACCCCACCCTACGACGTGAGCGGCGTGGAATGGCGGCGCTACCACGACTTCTGCGGCGAGATCGACGAGGAGATCAGCATCCCCGAACTGGTGGCCAGCGGCGACCTGTGCCCCCACCAGGATTACCTCTACCCCATCCTGCCCCCACCGGGCGAGGCCCGGCTGGTGGATGAGTGGCAGCAACGCAAGGACGACCTGCTGCAGCTGGCACACACCCGCTCGGAACTCGCCTACCGCCTGCGCGACCACCCCTGGCTCCGCGAACCGGAGGCGCACTACGCGGCCATCTTCGAGCGCCCGGAATACTTCACGGCCCTGCTGAGCGTGCTGCGCGCCCAGGGCAGTACGCCGCCCGCCGCGGCGCTGGGCGTGCTTCACGGGGAGGCTACCCTGGCCCCGCCGCTCGACGATTACTGGCTGGGCGTCTTCCTCCAGGGGGCGCTGCGGTCGGACGACTTCTTCGCCGACGGGCCCGCCCGCGTGCTCCTTCAGCCCTACCGCCGAGCCCTGTCGGCGATGGGGGCCTGGGACCGCGGCAAGCTGCGCCTCGACGAGCCGCTGCCCCCGGCCACCGGCGCCGCGGCGGACGAGCTCGAGAGCCCCCGCAGCCAGCTGGAGGCTACGGTGCGCATCGCGGACCTGGAAAGCGACAGCCTGCTGGACAACCTGCGCATGGTCATATTGACCGACAACATCCACGACGAGTTCCTGCCCACCACGGAGCACGATCGCCGCCCCCTGCTGAAGATGGGGACGGTACCCGTCTTCGAGGCCCTGCGCCGCGAAGGCGACGCTTACTACCGCGACCACCTCTGCGTGCTCACCGGCTCCCTGGTCATCCTGCCGGCGGCGGCGGTCGACCGCCTCGTACAGCTGGCCTACGCCGAGTTGCCGGCCACGACGGTGGTGGGCCGGCGGCCCCTCTTTCCCGGCTCGGACTTCACGGTAGTCGACGTGAGCGGCCTGGCAAACGCCCGCACCGTCGCATGGATCACCCAGCTCTTCACCGAGGGCGCGGTACGCATCATCGTCGGCACCAAATCGCTGCTGGGCGAGGGCTGGGACGCCCCGGTGGTCAACAGCCTGGTGCTGGCCAACCGGGTGGGCAGCTTCGTGCTCAGCAACCAGATGCGCGGCCGCGCAATCCGCACCGTGCCGGGGCAGCCGGACAAGACGGCCAACATCTGGCACCCGGTCGTCGTACACCCCGACGTGCGGCGCGGCGGGCCGCAGGTAGACCGCATGCGGAGGAGGTTTCGCGGGTTCGCGGGTCCAAGGTTAACCGGCGCGCCCGCCATCCAAAACGGCATCGAGCGCTTCGACCTTACCGTCACCACCGCCGCCGCTCCGAAACCCGAGAAATCCGGTGATGCTCCCCCGGCCCTGCCCGCCTCTGGCCAGCGCTTCCGCACCACCGACGCCGACTCCCTGCTGGAGCTGCGCGACCTGGCGGAGCAGCGGGCCACCTCGCGCGACGAACTGGCCGACCGCTGGCGGACCGCCCTGGCCTCGGGCCGGCAACTGGTCGAGGCGATCCGCCCGCCCGCCGAGCGCTACTACGAGCGGAAGGACCCCCTGACCCTCCACTACCGGGAATCCGTGGACCGCCATGTGGAGGAGCGCTACCGGCTCGTACTGGTACAAATGAAGGTCGCCAATATGCTCGCCCTCGCACTGGGCATCTGCGCGGGCGCACTGCTCCCGGCGAGCCTGCTGGCTACGGGCGTGGTGGCCGGCTTGGCCCTCGCGGGGGCGGCCTTTGTGATCCCGCGCTTCCTGCGCCTGCGGCGGGAGACGGCACCCCTGCTGCAGCGGCACGACCGGCACCCGGCCTTCGGCAAGGAGCTCAACCTGTGGCCCCACGTAGTGTATCCGGTAGTGTTTTCATTGCTGCTGGCCGGGCTGCACGTGACGGCGGTCGTCGGGTTCTGGGCGGTCTACTTCAGCTGGCTACTGATGACCACGGCCTTCCGGCCGGAAGCCAAGCGGAACGAGGCGGCCCGGCGGCACACGCTGCTGGCGGACACCAGCCACCGGCTGCTCGCCTACGGCCGGGCGCTCGCCCAGACCCTCGGGGCGGGTCACTTTCACACGGCCGACCCCGACCAGCTGCGGCTGGAAGAAACCGACGGCGAGCAGCTGGTGTACCTGGCCGGGGCCGAGCACCACGATAACCAGCTGTTTTCGGGGGCGCTGTCGGAACTGATGTCGCCGGTCGACAATCCGCGCTACCTCCTGCGACTGAAGCTGCCCGACGACTGGAGCCGCGGCGAGTACTATCTCGGTGTGCCGACCGCCCTCGGTAACCGCCGCGACGCCGACCGCCTCGCCGAGCTCCTGAGCGCGGCCGTGGAACAGGACTTCGAGGCCATCTACACCCGGGAGCCCGCCGGTCGCCTCCATTTACTCACCGCCCGCCTCCAGGCCAGCAGCAAAGCGGAAGCGGAGCTGGCCCGGCGGGAGCAACTGTGGCGCTAGATGATCTTCTATATCCTGGCCGCCCTCCTGTTCGCGCTCTGCGCCGTCCGGTTCTTCCGCCGTGCCCGGCAGGAAGCCCGCCGGCAGCGTACCCTCACCTGGCCCCGCGCTACCGCCACCCTGACGGAGGATACGGATACCCTGGAGGTAGCCTCGGTCGACCGCTTCGACCACCCGACCTTCTACCGGGCGGAACTGACCGAGTCCTACGTTTTCTACGCCCGCGGCCAGCGCTTCACCGGCCGGCGGCTGGCGCCCGGCCTCGACCGCCTGAATGCCTCCGAAGCGGGCCTTTTCCTGAAGGAACTTGCCAAGCACCGGACCTACGAAGTACAGTTCGACCCCCGGAACCCGGAGGACAATTACCTGACCGTCGGCAACGAGCTGCTGAACTACGGCAAGCAGATCATGTACCTGCTGTACGGTACCGGGCTGCCGGCGCTCTTCATCTACCTGGGGGGGAATTCAGGCGGTACCCCCGGGGCCACCTTCATCTTTGTTTGTTTGCTGCTACTGGGTCCTGCACTCCTCGCGGCCCTTTACTTCTCGGTCAAACCCCTCTTCAACCTGGGTTCCCTGCTCCTGCCCGTGGTCCAGGATCAGCCAGGGTCCCCGGAATCGCGACCGGGCGACGACCTGCTGGATAGCCTGGCCCGGCGCCCCACCGCACCTGCGGCCCCGCCCCAAAAAATAGCCCGCAAGGAACGCCGGTAAGTCGGTTCGCCACCGCCGGCCCTCCAACCCTGCCGCTGACTGGGACGTTCCTTTGGCAAATAGTTATCCCCCATGGGCGTCGATCTCCAAAGCAACACTTCTCTCTCCCCCGGTATTCAGGCAATGCTTCCGTTTCTGTACGCGGCCTGGTCGGACCGCCACCTGAGCGTACCGCAGATCCGGGCGCTGCGTAAGGAAGCGGGTGAGCTCCCCTTCCTGACCGACCAGGACAAGCAAACCCTGAACACCTGGAGCGACCCCGTGCACCCGCCGAGCCGCGAGCGCTACCAGCAGTGGCTGAGCAGTGGGCGCGCCGCCGCCGGGGCCCTGCCGGAAGAGGCCACCGCCAGCCTGGCCGAACTGGGCGTCTGGTTGGGTCTGGCCGCCGAGGAAGACCCCGACGCCCGCCGCGCCTTCTGGCAGGAGCAACTGCCCGCCCTGCGCCACATCGAGGAGGGCCTGGGCGGCGTGCAGGAGGATACCTACCGCTCGCTCTTCCCCCTCTACGACCAGCGGGAGAAACTGAACGAGGCCATCACGGAATCCAGCGTCAACCCCGCCGTCCTGCAGGACCTGCTGGAGGGCCCGCGGGCGGAGATCATCGCGCGGACCAAGGAGATCCTGCTGCGCCCCAGCTTCGACCGGCCCACCCTGCGGATTAAGGAGGACTATCGCGAGCAGGTGCTGCGCTGGTGCAAGGAACTGGCCCAGGAGGGCATCGGTGCCCTCTCCTACCCCGAAGCATACGGCGGCGAGGACAGCATGTCGGAATACGCCGGGGCCTTCGAGGCCATCGCCTACCACGACCTGAGCCTGGTCATCAAGTTCGGGGTGCAGTTCGGCCTCTGGGGCGGGGCGGTGTACAACCTGGGCAGTAAGCGCCACCACGACCGCTGGCTGCGGGAGACCGGTACCCTGGAGCTGCCCGGCTGCTTCGCCATGACCGAGACCGGCCACGGCAGCAACGTGCGCGGACTGGAAACCACGGCCGTGTACGACCCCGAGCACCGCGAACTGATCGTACACTCACCCAGCATCGCGGCCGGCAAGGAATACATCGGCAACGCCATGCACGCCCGGATGGCGGCGGTGTTCTGTCAGCTGATCGTGAACGGGGAGAGCCACGGGGTACACGCCGTAGTGGTGCCGATCCGCGACGAGGCGGGCTACGTGCTGCCGGGCATCCGCGTCGAGGACAACGGCTACAAGATGGGGCTGAACGGGGTGGACAACGGCCGGCTCTGGTTCGACCAGGTACGGGTGCCGGTGGATAACCTCCTCGACAAGTACGGCGGCATCACGGAGGAGGGGACCTACGAAAGCCCGATCAAGAGCCCGGGCAAGCGCTTCTTCACCATGCTCGGCACCCTGGTGGGCGGACGGGTGTTCGTACCGCGGGCGGGCCTGAGCGCGGCCAAGTCGGCCCTGGCCATCGCCGTACGCTATGGGCTGCGGCGGCGGCAGTTCCCCTCCGAGTCCATGCGTTCGGAGACGATCATCCTCGACTACCCCAACCAGCAGCGGCGGCTGATCCCGCGGGTTGCAAAGGCCTACGCCCTGCAGTTCGGGCTCGACCACCTGCTGGAGCGCTACGTCAACCGGACGCCCGACGACATGCGCGAGATCGAGGCCATGGCGGCGGGACTGAAGTCCTACGCCACCTGGTTCACCACCGCCACCATCCAGGAGTGCCGGGAGGCCACCGGCGGCAAGGGCTACCTGGCGGAGAACCGCTTCGCCGACCTGAAGGCCGACACCGACATCTTCGCCACCTTCGAGGGCGACAATACGGTACTCATGCAGCTGCTGGCCAAGAGCCTGCTGACCGAGTTCAAGAAATCCTTCCAGGAGGACGGTAACGTCGCGGTACTGAAGTTCATCGGCCGGCGGGTGAGTACGCTGGTCACCGAGCAGAACCCCTACGTGGTGCGGCAGACCGACCGCGAGCACCTGGAGAGCCGCGGCTTCTACCAGTCGGCCTTCCACTTCCGCGCCAGCCGGCTGGTCACCACCCTGGCCCAGCGCCTGCGCGCCTACATCAAGGAGGGAATGAGCAGCTACCAGGCGGGCCTGCTGTGCCAGACGCACATGATCGCCGCGGCCGAGGCCTACGTGGAGCAGCTGGTGCTGGACGCCAGCCTGGAGGCGGTGGACGGACGCAAGCCGGCGGACGACGCCGGCAGCTCCGACGGCTCCCACGCCCTACTGGAAAAGGTCGTCACGCTCTACGCGGCCCACACCATCGAATCGCACGCCGCCTGGTACCTGGAAAGCGGCTACATCAGCGGGCAGAAGAGCAAGGCGGTGCGCAAGCTGGTCGACAAGCTCTGCGCCGAGTTGCGCCCCGAGGCGGGCGTGCTGGTGGACGGCTTCGGGATACCGGATAAACTGCTGGGGGCGCCGATCGCGCTGTGATACGGGATGCGCCGTCGGGATAAGCCGCGGTATGAGTAATTGGTAGTAAGGCGCGCCGGGTCCGAAGTTTCTGGCATTCCCGAAGCACGGCCTGGAGGATTTATACTACTTCAGCCGCAGCACCATGAGCATCCCGCCCGCCCCGGGTGGTGGATCGTTGGAAAAGTACTGCTGAAGTACCGCTCGCCAGCTATCCGGCTCCCGGGATGGTAGCGTTTGCAGCAGTTCGTGAAAGGCACGGGGATACACCGCGGCAAAGTATCCATCGGTATAGATCGAGGGTACCGGCAGGAGTACGCCTGCCGCTTGCAAATACGCGGTATTGAGAAGTGTCGTATCCGGCAAGGACACGGCCAGGTAATTTTGGTAATTATAGTCGTAGTTCGTGAGCAGTATATCCTCGTCGCCCACCACCCACCCCGGCTGAACGAGGTTGCGGTCGGCCATATATTCGAACGCGTCCTCCACCTGACGGTCCTCAAATGGATTTGATTCGGCCTGTCCGGAATCGAATGTCCAGGAAATTTTCGGGATAAGCTCCCGGCTTGCCGTATCCACGGTATAGAGCGTATTCAACAGGGGACGGGTGTAGTATATGGAGTCTTTCCACC
Organism: Lewinella sp. IMCC34183; assembly: GCF_003390915.1. Taxonomy (GTDB): domain Bacteria; phylum Bacteroidota; class Bacteroidia; order Chitinophagales; family Saprospiraceae; genus Neolewinella. The sequence continues at coordinate 200,410 of NZ_QMEM01000005.1, forward strand.
GCAGCAGCGTGTGATCGAAATAATAGCGCCGCTGGGCAGCCGGCAGTACCGGGGCGTTGCCGATTCCCGTGCGCAGCTTGCCTCCGTCAAGCAGTGCCAGACGGAAATATTTCGGTCCGCCGGACGGTACTTCCGTAGCGTACCCACTGACCTCCGCGAGGCGGATGTCCTGTCCTACCGATATGGCGTTATCGTGCTTCAGCCCGAGCGGAATAGTTCGGACGAAGTTTCCGTCCGTATCGATCTCCATGAGCGAGAAATCGCTGCTCCCCGATACCTCCAGGTGACCGGTATAGCTATTGCGGTAAGCGTACCGGACCGGGTTGCTTTCGCTGGGTTGCAGGTAGCGATCGTCAAGGTGCCATACCAATTCACCGTATTCGGAGACGCGACTCACGCCTCTGAATCGGTCCACTATGATATAGTCGCCCGCTACCGCCTGTACATAAATCGGATAGTTCCCCACCCGCTCGTATACCTTGTCTGAAAGTGGAATGAGGGACAGATCGAATAAGGAATCTACGTCGGCGTACGGCTGGCTGTTGGTGTTATCGATCGCGTAATGAGTAGTGTCTTGCGGGGCACTCTGGTTGCAAGCGAGCAAAAGCGTGACAACCAGCGAAATACATACACCATGGTAAATAGACTTCCCTATACCGTCTTTCGTCATCTGGAAGAATGATTTTTCGGTATTGATACGTAAGATATAAGCGAGTCTGACGGTACAATTCTTCTAATGGAATACCAGTAGCCGGTACCGGATCCTTAACTAAGCCTACGAAACGCCGTGGCGATACCTAGCCGGTCGGGATACCCGTACGCACTACCACGGAACCATCTACTTCGAAGCCTGTCCTTACCAACGGCGGCGTAGCGCGGGTGCGGTGGGCGTGGCATCCGGAGTACGCGGTGCGGCCGGCCCCTACTTTCCCGAGACGATCCGCAGCGTGGTTATTCCCCGGGTACCGGGCCGCAGTTCCGCTCCGGCGCTTTCGCGCAGGTCCTTCTGAAGTTCTTCGAGGGTGGCGGTCCGGGAAAAGGCCACCGATGCGCAGCAGACGTCCGCGTTCAGGAAGTAGGTTTCGGTCCGGTACGTATTCAGCAGGTCCACCAGTTCGGACGTGGAGATATCGGCCGCCGCCACGGATTCATCGTCGATGCTCTTTATTGCTCCTTCCGGCAGGACGTCCCGTGCCGCACGGTCTCCAAATGAGTCACCGGCTTCTACCGCGTACCCGTAGGTCGGTACGCTGATGATCTCTACCCGTCCGCCGACGTATTCCGCCAGTGCCCGGATGGCCGTCTCCGTAGCCTCCGCGGTGTTCAGGTCGGGGTACTCATAAAAGAAATCTACGCGCGGGTCCTTATTCAGCAGGTACTCTACCGGCCCGTCGCTGATGCGGTTCAGGACCTCGCTGACGGAAAAGCCCCGGTACTGCATCAGGTGCGGTCCGGAAGCCGTGCCGGTGGTGTTCCGGCTGAGTTCGGTGGGGGCGATCTGCGGTCCCTCCTGCCCGGTGGGATGTACGGCCGCGAAGAGAAGCAGGGCGAAAACGAGCAGGGAGGAGAGAAAGTATCTGGAAGTCATTGCTGAGAATTGGTTGTGCGGGGTAAACAGGTGCGTCACGAAATCGCGGCTGCTTTAAAGTACGGGGTATTTTGCTCACCTTTCAACCGTTCTCCGCCCCGCCCCATGAAAAGCTATATTCTACCCCTTCTATTTCTCGCGTACAGCCCGTTCGCCTGCCAATCGCCCCCGCCCGTGTCGCACACCGCTACCCCCGTCCATCCCCTCCGCCTGATGCCCGGCGACGACCTCCGCGCCGGCATCCAGCAGTACGTCGACGAGCACGGCATCGAGGCCGGCTACATCATTACCTGCGTGGGGAGCCTCACCGACTGGAACCTCCGCTTCGCCAACCAGGAGGGTGCGGCCTCGGGCAGCGGCCACTTCGAGATCGTCAGCCTGGTAGGTACGGTAAGCACCCACGGCAGTCACCTGCACCTGAGCGTGGCCGACAGCACCGGCCGCGTCACCGGCGGTCACCTGCTCGACGGCAACCTCATCTACACCACCGCCGAGATCGTAATCGGGGAGAGCCCGGACTACCGCTTCCTGCGGGAAGACGACGGCAGCACCGGCTACCGGGAGCTGAAGATTCGGCGGCGGTAGGGCTATTTATTGTAGGTACACGCAAAGAACTATCCGACCGGGGTGCCGTTAACTAGCAAAGCCCAACCATATGTTAGATCACCTCCTCTCCGAATACCAACTCGGCGCTACTTCGCTTAAGAACCGCGTCGTCATGGCCCCCCTCACCCGCAGCCGCGCCGAGGGTAACGTGCCCAACGACCTTATGGTCCAGTACTACCGCAACCGCGCTAATGCCGGTCTGATCATCACCGAAGGCACCTCCCCCAGCTTCAATGGCCTGGGCTACCCACGCATTCCCGGCAACTTCTCCGTCGAGCAGATGGAGGGCTGGAAAAAGGTAACCGACGCCGTCCACGCCGAAGGCGGCAAGATCTTTCTGCAGCTCATGCACTGCGGCCGCGTCGCCCACCCCGATAACCTCCCCGCCGGCGGTCGCGTCCTCGCCCCCAGTGCCGTCAAGATGACCGAGACGAAGATGTACGTCGACGGAAAGGGGCAGCTCGACATCCCGCTGGCCCAGGAGATGACGCTCGACGACATCACCTTCGCGGTCAAAGAATACGCCATGAGCAGCAAGGTGGCCATCGACGCCGGTTTCGACGGGGTGGAACTCCACGCCGCCAACGGCTACCTTATGGAGCAGTTCCTCTCGCCCGTGACCAACAAGCGCGACGACCAGTTCGGCGGCTCGATCGAGAACCGCCTCCGCTTCCTGCGCGACGCCGCCGAGGCTACCGTAGCGGCCATCGGTGCCGACCGCGTCGGTATGCGCATCTCCCCCTACGGCTACTTCAACGAAATGGGTGCCTTCGATGACGTCGACGAGACCTTCGTCGCGCTGGCCAAGACCATGAAGGAAGTCGGGCTGGTGTACCTGCACATCGTCGATCACGAAGCCATGGGTACCCCTGCCGTACCCGCCTCGATCAAGCAGAAGATCAGGGAAACCTTCGGCAAGACGATCATCCTGTCCGGTGGCTACGATGCCCACCGCGCCGAGGATGACCTGAAAGCCGGTAAGGGCGAGCTGGTCGCCTTCGGTCGCTCCTACATTGCCAACCCCGACCTCGTACAGCGCTTCGAGCAGGGGGCCGAGCTGAATATTCCGGACGCGGACACCTTCTACACCCCCGGCCCCGAAGGGTACATCACCTACCCTACCCTGGCGGAAACCGTCTAGGGCAGCACCCATAGCTAACTAAAAAGCGCGATTGACCGGTGGTCAATCGCGCTTTTTTGCTTGGGGGACCGCCGGTCGGGCTCAGGCTCCCTTTATCTTCTTGATAGCTTCGCCGAGGTCGTGCACCACTACTTCCGCCGGCAGGTGCTTGCGCAGGATGCTGGCACCGATCGCCGACTGGTACCCGCCGCCGCAGTGGACCACGATGGGGCGGTCTTGGGGGATCTCCTTCCAGCGGTTGCGCAGTTCCCACACCGGCACGTTAATCGCGCCGTAGAAGCGGGTATCCTCGGCGGCGGCCTCCTGCGGGCGTACGTCGACGATGGTGTACTTACCCACGTAGTCGTCCTTCAGTTTTTTGATGTCGAGTGGAGGCTGGCTTACTTCGTTGAGTCCGCCGGTCCACTCCGTCACGCCCTTCACCTGCGGGTCGTAGCCGATCTTGGCGATGGCCTGGGCCAGGCGATAGGCGTCGTCGTCCCGGTCGAAAAGGACGTGAAAGTCTTCGCCGGGGCGGACGATCGCACCCAGCCAGAGTGCAAAGGGTCCTTCGGCCTGGATGTTGATCGCGTTGCGGGCGTGGCCGGCGTGAAAATCCTTGGCGTTACGGGTATCGATCAGGAGTACCTCGTCGCCGATGGGCAGGGCATTTGGCGCGGACGCGGGTGCGGAGCTGGCGGCAATGCTATCCTCCTTGGTCAGGATGACGGACCCGCCCTGGCTGTCGACTACCCCGTGGCGGGGTTCGAGCTCGGCCCGCTGCTCCTCGCTGAGGAAGGCGCGGAAGGGGGCGAGGGCCTGGGCCCAGTGGGGATAGCCCTCCCGGTTGTTAATCTGGCACCCCGCGACGTAGGCGGGGACGAAGGGGGCGTTTTTCAGCAGCCAGTCCGCGAAGCGGTCCGCCGTATCCGGCTGCATGGCGGGACTCTCCTGTACGGCTTCCGTAAGGTTGAAACGCTCGTGGGTGGAGTCATCCATCTTGGCGAAGTGGGCGTCTTCCCCGAAACCCGCGAACACGGTGGCGCGCGGCGCGAAGCCGGTGATGATGTTGCGGATGCTGCCGTACTCCTCTTTGGCGTAGGTGCGCCGGCCGTGCAGGGGATTCTTGTCGCCGGGCCGCGGCAGGGGGTAGCCGGCGCCCAGGTTGAGCAGGGTGCCACCCGTGAAGATGCCGTGCACCTTCCGCTCCTTGTCGATGGCCAGCAGGCTGAGGCTGTCCTCCGTAAAGCCGGGGGTCTGCTGCGTTTGCAGGTGGGAGCCGTCGCCGAAGGGGATCATGGTGGCCCGGCCGGCCTTGACGAAGCGACCTTCGCCGTGGAAGTGGAGGGGAGAAGCGGCGTAGAGGTCGGCACCGGTGACTTCCCGCAGTTCGGCCCAGCCGCTTGCGAAGCTGCCGGGGGTGTGAGTCATCACGATACTCACCAGCCGCAGCTCGTTATCGGAGAGAAATTCCAGGTAGCTGCCGATACGGCGACTGGGGTCGACGGCGATGGCCTCGCCCTGTTCGCTGATCAGGTAGGAATACTGGTCGGTGGTTTCGTCGTGAAAGCGCTGAATGGTCATGGGCGGTAGCTTGAGTACAGGTACCTCTTAAGCACCGCCTTGCCCCCGATTGTTTAGTACCGGCGCGTGATCATCGGGCTGTGGGCTCCGGGGCCACCCGGCCGCTTGCGCAGCTCGTCGAGGCGGTCGCGGCATTTGTCGCAGGTGGCCAGGTGCTCGCTGATCTGCCGGTAGGCGGAGCGGTCCGCGTCGCGGGTGATGCCGTTCCAGTACTCCAGCAGATCCTCGTCGTCGGGGTGGCGGAAGCTGCCCAGGACCTCCCGGCCGATGCGGTAGATGATGGCCGTAGCCACGACGGTGACGAGTAAGATTTCCATGCCCCCTAAACAGGGAGCCAGCGCGGATGGTTGGCCGCCGCTCGTCCGGCATCGCCGGCGGTTGGTAGAATGAGCCGAGGCGAATCGCCGGCGCTTCCGTACTTTGACCTTCATGTCCGTCGCCACCCGAGAATCCGCCGGTACCGCCGTAAGTAACTTCGTTGACCGCCTGGGCAGCATGCTGATCCGCCGCCCCTTCTATCACGGGCTGGCCTGGTTCGGTTTTTTCGCCTTTCTGGTCATCCTCCAGTTGCAGACCGGCGAGATCGGTTTTGGGCTGGCGGTCATCAACGAGCTGATCACCGTCGTGGTGTTCGCCGTCGTGGTGTACACCAACCTGCTGTTCCTGTTCCCCGCCTACCTGAAACCGGGCCGCTACTGGCTCTACCTCGCCCTGCTCATCGGCATGTCGGTGCTCTTTACGCCCCTGGAACTGGTGATCAAGTACTTCCTCTTCAGCTACCGCGAGAACAAGCAGGTGGACCTCCTGCAGAATATGGACGCCTATTTCCTCGGCAACTTCCTCATCGGCGGCATCAGTTCGATCGGCAAGATCATGACCGACTGGCTCACCGAAAACCGCAAGCGGCAGGAGGTGGAGAACGAAACGATGCAGTCCGAGCTCCGCTTCCTAAAATCGCAGATCAACCCCCACTTCCTCTTCAATACCCTCAACAGCCTCTACGCCCTAACGCTTAAAAAATCGGACAAGGCTCCGGACATCGTCATCAAGCTCTCGGAGATGATGCGGTACATGCTCTACGAGTGCAACGAACCCCTGGTGCCCCTGCGCAAGGAGATCAACTACCTGCAGAACTACCTCGACCTCGAGCGCCTGCGGCAGCGGGAGGGAATCGATATCAGCCTCGCGGTGCACGGCAACGTCACGGACCAGCAGATTGCCCCCCTGCTGCTGATCCCCTTCCTCGAGAACAGCTTCAAGCACGGCATCAATGCCGCGATCAAGGGCGGCTTCGTGCACGCGACCCTGCGGGTGGACATGCGCACTATCCGCTTCGTGCTCGAAAACACCAAGGGCAACGTCCTCCCCCGCTCCCCCGACACGGCACGCCCCAGCGGCGGCATCGGCCTGGTCAACGTCCGCCGGCGGCTCGAACTGCTCTATCCCGAGCACCACGCCCTGGAAATCACCGAAACGCCGACGACCTACGCCGTACGCCTCGACCTGCAGCTATAACCTTTTCACTTCCAAATTCCCGACATCATGATTAACGCCATCATCGTAGACGACGAACCCCTGGCCCAGGATATTCTTGAAACCTACCTCGAACGCATCCCCGAGATCGACCTGGTCGCCAAGTGCGACAACGCCTTCGAGGCCAACGAGGTCCTGAAGAAGGAAGACGTGGACCTCATGTTCCTCGACATCAACATGCCCCAGCTCACTGGCACCGACTTCCTGCGCGGCCTCACCGATCCGCCGGTGACGATCTTCACCACCGCCTACCCCAACTACGCCCTGGACGGCTTCGAGCTCAACGCCCTCGACTACCTGGTCAAGCCCATCAGCGTCGACCGCTTCCTCCAGGCCTGCAACCGCGCCGTCGAACAGGCCGAACTGAAACAGAAGGCCAAGGCCCTGCCCGTCCAGGACGGCGGCCCCGGCTACTTCTTCGTCAAGGCCGACAAGAAACTCGTCCGCGTCAACCTCGACGAGATCGTCTACATCGAGGGCCTCAAGGACTACGTCATCATCCGCCTTCCCAACGACCGCGTCATCACCCTCCAGACAATGAAGTCTCTCGAAGACAAGCTCCCCACCGCCGAGTTCCAGCGCATCCACCGCAGCTACATCGTCAACCTTGAGCGCATCGAAGCTCTCCAGGGAAACACCGTGGAAGTAAAGGAAAAAGGCAAGATCACCAGCCTGCCCGTGGGCAAGAGCTACCGGGAGGTACTGGCTGAGCGGATTGAGAAGCTGAAGTTGTAGTCTTGTAGTCTTGTAGTCTTGTAGTCTTGTAGTCTTGTAGTTCTGTAGTTCTGTAGTTCTGTAGGCCCTTCTAACTGATGCGCGCCCTACAGGAATACAGGACTACAGAACTACCAGCGACCGCAGGGAGCGCAACTACAGAACTACCAGCGACCGCAGGGAGCAAGACTACAGAACTACCAGCGACCGCAGGGAGCAAGACTACAGAACTACCAGCGACCGCAGGGAGCAAGACTACAGAACTACCAGCGACCGCAGGGAGCAAGACTACCGCACGACCACCCTACCCCCGGCAGTATTCCCGCCAAACTCAGGTGCGTACATACACTCCACCCGGCCCAGGCCACTGCTGAAGTTACCCGCGAAAGTGGTGAAGAGGTCGTACTCGAGGGTGTAGGTACCCTTCGGCAGGTGATCGATGAAGAAATTGGTCGCCAGGTCGCCCGGGGCGAAGTAGTAGCCCAGTCCGTTATCGTAGGTGTAGCCGCTCAGGGCTTCTACGGGCTCGAAGGCGGCGGCGCGGCGGTCTTTTACGTGGACGTAGTCCATCTCACGGTCGGTGCTTACGGTCAGGCGTACGGTGATGCGGTCGCCGGGGGCCAGGGTAGCTCCCTCTTCCAGGGCGATCAGCTGGTCGCCGGTGCGCCGGAAGAGCTGCCGTTGCAGGGTCAGCGGGCCGTCGTTGCTGGCCTCCACCTTGGCGGCCACTTCGGTGTACTGCCAGTAGACGCCGCCCCAGACCAGGTCGTTGCCGCGGTTGCGGAGCCTGACGGTTGCCAGGTCACGGTTGACTTCGGCGGCGGGCAGGCGCAGGGTAAACGCACCGGTGGCGGCTTCGGCGTCTTCCTGCAGGGCGCGGACGCGGGTGTCAAGGTCGTTTCCGCGGAGGCCGGGCCAGCTGGCTTCCAGAGGACGGGCCGCGCGTTCTACCGTGTAGGACTTCCCGCCACTTAGCAGGGCGTAGACGGCAGCGGCGGTAGCCTTGGTCGTAGCCCAGCGGTTCGTGCGTTTGTTGGTGAGCAACCAGAGACGCATTTCGTCCAGTTCCTCCTGCACCGGATCGATGGTGCGGAAGGCCTCCAGCAGACGCGTGTGTGTCTCGATGGGCAGGTTGTTCCAACGGTAGCCGGCTGCGTACTTCCAGTACATACCCAGTTCGTCGGAGTGGAGGGCCCGCTCGCGCAGGCTCTTCAGGATTGCGGAGGCGCTGGCATCGCCGGCTGCGTGGGCCGTCAGGGCGATCAGGGCCTGCTCGTAGAGACCGTACTCCGTCCAGGTGGCGAAAGCCCGCTCCCGAAAGTAAGTCAGGGCCTCGCTCTCCGGCGCGTCCATACCTACCGATACGGCGCGGGCGTACAGGTAGTGTACCTGCAGGGCCGATGGCCGGTAGTCATTTCTCATTTCCAGCGAGTCCGGCACGTCGGCAAACAGGCGGCGGTAATCGTCCGCGAGTTGCGCATCGAGGTAGGAGATGGCCTGAAAGCGGATCTGGTCTACGGTAGCGGACTGGGCATCCGCAGTCACGCCCAGCTGTTGCAGACGGGCCAGGGTTTCGACGACGTACTGGGTCATGTAGCGGTCGGAACGTCCGCCGGGGAACCAGCTGTAGGCCCCGTCGGATTCCTGGCGGGCGGCCAGCTTGGCCAGGGTCGCCTGCTGCTCGTCGGCCAGGCGTTTCAGGTCGAAGAGCTCGCCGATGCGGGCCCGCTGCTCCGCTTCCGACTGCGCCTCCCGCACCCAGGGGGTTTCGGTGATGAGGGCGTTGGTCAGGGCTTCGTTACGCTCCAGTTCGCTCAGCAGGGCGGTGCTGTCGGCCTGCCACTTCCGGAAAACCTCCTCCAGTACCGGCTTGCCGGATACGGTGGCGTAGGCCAGCTGGTTGGCGAAGTAGCGGTTGGCCAGCTGCTCGGTGGATTCGTTGTCGGACTCCATCAGGTACGGTAGCGCCTTGAGGGCCAGCCAGGCCGGATTGGTGGTCGCCTCGAAGACGTAGCCCACCTGTTCCAGGGTACGGCTGTCGTAGCCGGCCAGCAGGGGCAGCGTCAGGGTCTTGCGTTCGCCCCGCTTCAAGTAGAAGGGGCGGGCTACCGTTACCAGGGTTCGGTCGGTTAGTACAGGCAGTATATTCTCTTCGCCATCACTGTAGGCTCCGCCGCGGGCGACGATACGGTAACCGAGCATTCCCCGCCGTGCCATATCCTCCGGGATCACGAGCGAAAACCGAACGGTCTCCGAGCCCTGAGCCGCCAGCGTACGCTTCACCGTGGGATCCCCGGCACCTGCGTCCCCGCCGAAGGCAGAGAAGGCGAGCAGGCTGTCCGTAGCCGGATCGAAAAGTTCCAGGCGGACGTCCACCGGCAATTCCGCGGCAGTCATGTTCGATACGCGGGCGGTCAGGGTAAGGTCGTCGCCCGCCCGTACGAAGCGGGGCACGCTGGGCAGAACCATGAGCTCCTTCTGGGTCACGATCTCCCGCTCCGATACGGTGTAGTTGAGCCCTTTGTCGTGGGTGAACAGGCGGAACTTCCAGGCCGTCAGCGCCTCGGGGGAGGTAAAGCTGATCCGCAGGCTGCCGTCGGCATCGGCGGTGAGCGTAGGCAGCCAGAAAGCGGTTTCCCGCAGGTTCGTGCGGATATCGATGGGTTCCTGCGCCCCCGGGGAGCCGGCGGCGGGCGGCGGCGGGGGTGCCGCGTTGCCGGCGGAGGCATCTTCCGCGACCATCTCCATTTCTACGGATTCTTCCAGAACCGGCGCGCTTTGGAGACGGATGCGGCCGCGCATCGACACCGGCATCGATTTGTAGACGCGTGCTTCGTCGGGGGACGGCAGCAGCAGCCGCGGCAGGTCGGGTACGGTATCGGTCGCCGCAGTGCGCGTGAGGTCGAAGGTGTAGCCCCGGGCGGTGCCGAAGCTGTTGCCGATCACCAGCGCGCCACCGCCGTAGAACAGCGGATAGGGGGAGAACTCCCAGCCGCGGCCGGCGTAGAGCTGGTCCAGGCTGGCGTCGTACATGGTAGCCAGGGCGGCGGCCTCTACCGGACTGCCGTCGCGGTTGCGGATGATGACGGTCCATTCCTCCGGCGTACCGGGGCGCAGGCGGTCGCGAAAGGTCTCGTAGGTAACGCTGAGCTCCTTATTGTTCCAGGGCAGGGAAAGCTGCCGCGACTCGGTGATGATCCGGTTCAGTCGCACGGTTGCCAGCGCGAAGGACAATCCCCCGCGGTCGGCCTCGGTGGGGGTGTAGCTGAAGGTGAGCACCCGCCCGCCGTTTTCCCGGCCGGTGGTAGCCCCGCTCCGGCTCTGCCACTGGTAGTGGACGAGCGGCAGATCGACGGCGGAGAGCAGCGTGAGTTCGAGCGGCTGCCCCACAACGACGCTGTCGGGGATGCCGTCGAGCCGGTACAGTTCGCCGGCCGGCAGCTCGGCCGCGGCGGTACTGTATACACTGAAGGTGGCGGGCTCGCCCGCCGTACCGTCGGGGTAGGTAAATTCGATGCGGTAGTACCCCACCGGGAAGTCGGCGGCCAGGGGCAGGCGCCGCTCGTTCCCGGACAGGGATACCGTGGTTTCGTACACCGGATCACCGGCGGCCGGCCACGCCGCCAGCTCGGGGACGGGGGCGTAGGCCAGGTTGGGGAAGTTGCGTGCGAAAGCGGCGCGGTTGATCACCGGTCGATCCGGCATGTCCCATTCCCGCTCCAGCAGGGCGGCATTGGGTTTGGTAACGGGCACGATCCGCAGGCGCAACTCCAGGCGGGCTTCCGGATCATCGCTGACGGCCAGGAGGGTAAGGCTGTCGCCGCGGTCCACCGATTCACGCTGGGGAGTGATGGCTACGGCGGGGCGCTGACGCTGCAGGCCCACGGTCGTGGTAGCCTGGTGGGTTTCGCCGGTCGGGTCCGTGACGTCCGCTTCCACTACGTAGCGGTAGCGGCGGAAGCCCGTGGCGGTCGCTTGCTCGCTACCCGTAAAGGTGAAGGCAAAGGTGCCGGAGGCATCGGTCTCGGTCGTACCGCTACTCAGCAGTTCGCGGCCGCCGCCGTCCCCCCCTCCGCCGTAGCGGGAGAAGAACCAGCGGACTTCCTCGAGGTACACGCGGTAGCTGACCTGCCCCTCACTGACGGGCGGTCCGGCGTAGGTCAGGGCGGTACCCGAAACCGCCACCGGGCGGCCGGAGGCTACCGCATCGGGCGCGGTCAGCTCGACGGAGAAGCGGGGGCGCTTGTATTCCTCCACGCGGAGGCTGGTCCCGCCGTTGTCGGTCTGCAGCGAGAACTCACCCGTCAGCCCTCCGTCGGGCAGCGTGAAGTCGAGGCTGAAGCGGCCGTAGGCGTCGGACATAACTTCCCGGCGGGCGACTTCCTGGTAGTTGGCATCGCGTAGTATCACGGTCACCCGATCGTCGGGCAGGATCGAGGGGAGCTCGTCGCCGTCGGTGCGGTAGCGGAGGCCATAGACGTGCACGGTCTGCCCCGGCCGGTACAGGGGCCGGTCGGTGAGGAGGGTGGTGTACCGGGTTTCCCGCCCCGGTTCCGACCGGCGGTCGTAGCTGTAGAGCTCGGTCACGAGCCGGTCCTTTCCGTGTTCGAGCACCAGCTGGTAGTTGCGGTAGTCGTCACCGCCGGGCAGCTGGAAGGTGCCGCGTCCGTCGGAGGTACGGGTGCCGGCCGGTTTGTACTCACTTCGGCGGTCGGCCAGTCGCAGCGCAACGGTCACTCCGGCGACCGGCTCACCGCTCGTACGGTCGGTCACCTGGACGAAATTGCCCCCGGGAGTCTCGAAGTGCAGGACGGCCAGGTCGCTTACCTGGAAGGGGATGACCGAGAAAATGCCCGCATCGGTGGTGAAGGACGGATCGGTGGAGATTACCAGCTGGTAGCCACCGGCCGGCAGGGGATCGAGGTCCAGTTCGGTGGTGTGACGGCTGTAGTCGTCGTTGGGCGCCAGCCGCTGACTGCCGCTGGCGGCCAGTTGGCCCTGCTTGATGATATCCAGCCGCTCGGAGGCCCGGTAGCTATTGCGTCCGGTGGCGGCGGCGGGGTCGTAAGTATAGAGCCGGTAGAAGACCCGCTCGACGTTCCGGTACTCCAGGCCTACGAGCAGGTGCTCACTACGGGGATAAAAACTCAACGCCCGGGCATCCAGGGCGGGGCGGGTGATGGCGGCGCGCAGCTGTTCCGACAGGACTACGGCCACGGAGTCGGCCTCCCCTACCCGATCGAGCAGGGCCAGGGCGCGCACGCGCGGCCGGGGTCCGAGCTGGTCGTCGTCGCGGTTGAGGACCGAAGCCATCTCCACGAGGATGCGGTCGCGTTCCTCCACCCCGGGGTAGTTGGCGTACATCCTTTCCAGGGCGGTGAAGTAGATGGAGTCGGCTACCCCGTTGCGGTGCACGAAGCGCATGCGCTCCAGGTCGGCGTACAGGAGGGCGGGGCCGCCCGCGTCGAGGTGGTAGGCGATCCACTGTTGGTAGACCTGGAGTTTGCGGGGGGTACCTTTACTGAGGTCGAAATTCAGGCTGAGGTCCTGGGCGGCGAAGGCCTCCGCCGGTAGCAGGGCCAGGGAATCGTTGGCGATCGCCTGGTCGGTCAGCGTACCCAGGCTGCTGCCGAGCACCGTCAGGGCGCGGTCAACGATCAGGTCGTACAGGGTAGGTACCTCGTTAGTACGGGACATGTTGCCCGCAACGAGGGCGGGAATAGAAACCAGGGGCGTCTGATTCTCGCGGGCCAGTTCCAGCGACCGGTAGAGGTGGCGGCGGCTCAGAAAGAGTAGTTCTTCCATGCCGTACGCGGTCAGGTCCAGGCTGTCCGGGACGGGATTCTCTCCGGCGGTGGACAGCTCGCTGAGGCGGTACGAATTCTGCTCGGCGTAGTTGTGGTAGAACTCACCCAGTAGCAGGTTGGTCAGGGTGGCGAAGACCGGCAGGTCACCGTGATTGGCGAGCGCCGACCGCAGTGTCGCCAGCGCGGCCTGGTCGCCGTCTTCCTCCAGGTTCCGGACGAGCCGGGAGCGGTACTCCAGGGCGCGCGCCAGGTGATCCGCCCGCTCATCGGCGGCGGCCCGGGTGTACAGGTCGTCGGCGACGTCGAGGGCGCTCCGCGTCAGGCCTTTTTCCAGTAGGGAGTCGATCCGCCGGTAGTCGTCGGCAAAGTTCTGGGCCATGAGGGATCCGGTGAGCAGGGGAAGGAGAAAAAGCAGCAAGTAACGCATATCAGGGGCTTATGGGGGCAATCTACGCCCCCTTGATGCACGGTACGCGGGCAATGCACACACACCTACCGTTAAGGAATCCCTAATGCTTTCGCCGCCACATTCGTTTATTGGCAGGTGGAAAGCCGGGCTACTCTTCTGTGCGGCGCGGTGCGCCCCGCGGTCGTATTTACCCTGGCATAAGGACGAGGCGGGGGGGCTTCGAAGAAAGTACCCGTCGGGCATAGGGAAACGCCCCCCTCATGGATTACGAGCAGCGGTGAACCCGGGACCCGAGGTCGGCGGCCACATGCTTGTTTTAGCAACCGTTCCGGCAAACCGTGTTACATTAGCCTGACCCGCGATGTCGCAGGGTTCCGCGTCGATCAATCCACCGGCTTGCACGATTTTCTCCTCCGCCAGCGCGCCACCTTCGATCCCCCCCGCTTCCAGGGATGGGGCCGGCACCGGCAGTATTTCGAGGGGTGGTACTTCAAGGTCGTGGTGCCCGAGGCCGGTCTGGCCTACGCCTTTATCCCGGGCATCAGCTACGACGCTGGGGGTAAGGGGCACAGTTTCCTGCAGGTCCTCGACGGGGTAGCCGCCACATCCAGTTACCACGAATACACTACCAACGATTTCCGCCCGGCCGCTTACCGCTTCGACGTGCAGTTAGGTCCCCACCGCTTTTCTACGGAACGCCTGCGGGTCGATCTGCCGGAGCTACAGGTCGATCTGAGCTTTAGGGGCATTCACCCCTGGACGCCCCGCCGGCTGGCCCGCGGCGTAATGGGCTGGTACGGCTTCGTCCCGAAAATGCAGTGCTACCACGGCCTGGTAAGCTTTCACCACCGGATGCGGGGCACGATCCGCGTGGGCGACACGACGCACGATGCAGCGTCCGGGGTCGGCTACACCGAAAAAGACTGGGGCCGCGGCTTTCCCGACGCCTGGATATGGGGGCAGAGCAATCACCTGAGCGACGCCCGCGGACCGGCCAGCCTCATGCTGAGCGTAGCGAGTATTCCCTGGATGGGAACCGCCTTTCGGGGTTTCCTCTGCACCCTGCTGCTGGAGGGGGAAATGTACATTTTCACTACCTGGACGGGCGCGCAATCCGCGGTTACCTTCTCCCCCGAGGGCACCTCGGTGACGGTGACCTTCTTTAATTCCCGGTACCACCTCACCGTTACGGGCCACCCGGCCCCCGGCGGACAGCTGGCCAGTCCCATTCAGGGCGCCATGACCGGCAAAATCAATGAAAGCCTGCGCGCCGAACTGGACGTCCGCCTGGAACGTGACGGTTCCCTCGTCTACGCCGGAACGGCCACCTGGGCCGGACTGGAAGTGAGCGACAACGCACGGGCACGGCTGGCGGGTTAGCCCGCTGGCCATCAGGTGAAATACAGCACTTCCGCCTCCGGAAACTCCCGCGCGATCGCCGCCGTGAAGTACTCCTTCAGTTCCCGCATCTGCTCCCTGGGGTAGACGAATTTGTGGCTGCCGAACTTGTTGTGCTTCTTGGTGCGCTTCTCCTCGTCGAAGTCAAGGGAGGTATTCGGGTACCACTCCTGGAGGATACCCTTCGAGCCGGGCGTGAAGCGGTGGGTGATGAGCTCGAAGGTCAGGTCCGCCCCCGCCGGCAACGCCGCCCGCAACTGCCCGAGCATCTCCGCGTAGGCTTCCTGCCATCCTTCGAAGGGCATGAGGGGAGCCAGTACGGCCCCGACGGGGTAGCCGGCCAGCGCCAGCTTCCGCAGGGCTAGCAGGCGGGCGGACAGGTCGGCCGTGCCGCCCTCCAGCCGCTTGGTCACCCAGTCGGCGTTCAGGCTGATGCGGCAGCGGGTTCGGCCGTTATGGACGAGGTTGAGCAGGGGCTCCACCCGGTCGTACTTGGTCACCCACCGCAGGCGCGCGCCCGGCTGTCCGGCAAACCACCCGATGGTGCGGCTGATCGAGCCGGTCAGGTGCTCGATGCCTAGCGGGTCGGTGTAGCAGCTGGCCTCGAAGGTGGTTTCCGGTCGGTTGGGGTCGATGTAGGCCGCGTTGTTTTCCAGGATGGTGTCCAGGTTGGCGTAGGCCCGGGTCACCGGCGCCCCCGGCAGGCTGCCGGCCAGGTAGCAGTACTGGCAGTGGGCCGGGCACCCCTTGGCCAGGTGAAACTGCCAGTCGGCCGAGGGCGGGATCGGCGTCAGCCGCAGGGCGCTGGGCGGTGCGTTGACGATGGCCAGGGTATTCTTAGCCCGCTGGTAGGTCTCGCGGACGGTGGCGCCGCCCAGCCGCGGCAGGCGGTTGCCCTTCTGCACATCGTAGGTAAGGCCCAGATCCTCCAGGCGCGCGGCAATGCGCCGGCCGTGGGGTTCGCGGTAGGCATCGGCCGTGAAGTAGATGTGCTTGGGCTTCCAGTCGCGGGCGGAGCGGCCGCCACCCGCAAAGGTGGTGATATCGGGGGCGTCCGCCTGGGAGATCGTGTCGGCGGCGTGCCCGTCGGGCAGACGGGCGCTGAGGTGGGGAGCTTCGCGCAGCGGTTTACGGGCCATGGTGTGGGTTTTTCGCCTAACGGCCTATATGGAAAACAGTTTGGGTACGCGCGTCTCCGCCTCCGGACCTAGAAGTCCTTCAGCCGCCGCTTGGTGGCCTCCAGCTTGCGGAGCTGCTCCTCGATCTCGCGTTGCTTGCTCTCCTGGTTCAGCTCGTTCTTGCGGATGGCCTCCTCAAGTTCCACGATTTTCTTGCGGGCATCCTCGATGTCGTCTTCGGCGCGCTTCTTATCGCGCTTCATGTCTTCGAGTTCGTCTTCCAGGTCCTCCAGGCGGTCCTCGTCGGCCTCTACGTCGGCTTCGATCTGCTCCTTGCTCACGGCGAGGGCAAACTGCATCAGCATCTTTTCCGCGTTGACGTAGTCGCCCTGGTCGAGCGAGGGACTTACGTAGCCACGGGGGGTGGCGATCCAGACCGTCAGCTGGGCACCGTCGCCGTCTTCCCGGACGGCGCTGTACATATCCAGGTTGTTGCCGCCGTTGACGCCCGGCAGGGAGAAATTGAGGCTGGCCAGCTCACCGATCTTGGACCGGCGGGTGCTTTTGGTCTTTACCTTGTAGTTGTCCTTCAGCCAGTCCTCCCAGAGGTCTTCGACGTCGTCTTCGTCGGCGCTCGGCAGGTCCAGTACGAGGGACTCGTGGTCCCCCTGGCTCATCGCCTGTACGCGCGTAGAGACTTGAGCGGTCAGGCCGGCGGCGGTCAGCAACAGGAGGGCGATAAAGGAAACGGAGTAAAGCGATTCTTTCATGTTCATAGTGTTGTTGGGTGAG
This sequence comes from Lewinella sp. IMCC34183, assembly GCF_003390915.1. GTDB lineage: Bacteria > Bacteroidota > Bacteroidia > Chitinophagales > Saprospiraceae > Neolewinella. The sequence continues at coordinate 217,079 of NZ_QMEM01000005.1, forward strand.
TTGGCAACGGGGTATTCTTGTGTGGGTAACGGTTTGGCGGGGCCGCGGGTGCGATATTGGGTCAATTTCGGTTGACAAAGGTGGCATTAGGTGTGTTGCCATTCCCATGTTACCGACAACCGCATCGCCAAGCATTCCCAGTGGGAAAGGCCCCGGAAAATGAGCCGTTCTCAGCGTCATCTGCCTAGGCACCCTGATGAACACCCTCAACGCTTCGATCGTCAATATTGTCCTGCCCTCCATCGCCAACGCCTTTGGTCAACCGCTTAACGGCAAGGTACAGTGGACCATAATCATGTATCTGGTGGTACTGGCTTCGACGCTGTTGGCCTTTGGCCGGCTTGCGGACATGTACGGGGCAAGCGGGTCTGGAGCGCCGGCATCATCGTCTTTACGGTCGGTTCTGTGGCGTGCGGATTGGCGCCGAGCCTCACGGCGCTGATTGCCTCCCGGGGCCTGCAGGGGCTCGGTGCCTCCATGATGATGGCCCCCAGCGCGGTGCTCATCTCCCACACCTTTGGCTCCACCGAGCGCGGCAGGGCCCTCGGCATCAACGCGGTGGTGGTTTCCGTGAGCGTGAGCAGCGGGCCGGTACTGGGCGGCTACCTGACGCAGTACCTGAGCTGGGAGTACATTTTCTTTATCAACCTGCCGATCGGGGTGATCACGTATTTCTGGACGCTCCACACCCTGCCGAAGCAGCAACGTGGTCGGCGGGTCGGCGAGCAGTTCGATGCCTGGGGTGCCCGCTGATCGCCGTGGGCCTCGGCGGCCTTACGCTCGGCACCTCATTTGGTCCCGACTGGGGATGGGGGTTACCGGACACTCTGGCAGCCCTGGGTGTGGGGCTGACAAGCACCCTTGGAGCCTACTTCGTGGAGCGCCGGGTGACCAACCCGCTGGTCAACCTTAGTTTCTTTTACAACCGGATGTTTACCCTGTTCTTCCTTACCCTGCTCCTGTGCTCCATGACCATCGTAACGGTCGTTCTTCTGCTGCCGTTCTATTACGAGCAGCTGCGGGGCTTCGGTACGTCACGATCCGGACTGCTCATGACGCCGGCCGCCCTTGTCCTGGGGGTAGTAGGGCCCGTGGCGGGCCGGCTGTCCGATCGCTTCGGCTCTACCTACCTGGTGCCGCTTGGATTACTGCTTAACGCCCTAAGTTTTTTCATGCTGTACTTCGTAGACAGCAGCACGGCGGTAGCTTACATAGTACTGATCCTCGTGATCGATGGCGTGGGGCTTGGCATATTCTTTCCCGCCAACAGCAGCACGCTGATGAATAATCCTCCGGCGGAGCGTATGGGCGTGGGCTCCTCGATGCTAAGTACCGGCCGCCTGATCGGACAGTCGGTAGGTATCGCACTGGCCGGAGCGATCTTCAACGGGCTCCAGGGGGCCACGGCCAAAAACAGCCTGGAGCACGGGCAGCGGACGGCGGCCCTGGAGAGTACCTTTTCGCACGCCTTCGCAACCGTGATGTTGGTAGCCGGTGCTATCGGTCTGGCGGCTACGATCGTCTCCCTCCTCCGGGGGCGCTCCAGCGCTTCCCCCGAAGGCCCCGCACCCGCGCTTGTGCCGCCCGCCCACGGTGGTCCCGGCCTCCCGTGAGTACACCGGTACGGTAAATAAGCCGTTGCTTTGTGCCCATGAGCCCTATCGAAATACTCTCCCATCTCGTTTCCTTTCCCGTCCTCGGCGGCGAAAGCAATCTCCCCGTCATCCGCTGGATCGAGGGTTACCTGCGCAAGCACGACGTAGCCTATACCCTGGTGCCTAATGAGGAGGGCAACAAGATCTGCCTCCACTGTCGGATCGGCCCGGCCATCGACGGGGGCATCATTCTCAGCGGTCACACCGACGTGGTACCCACCGCCGGCCAGCCCTGGGATACCGACCCCTTCACGCTGGAGGAGCGGGGCGACCGGCTGTACGCCCGCGGCAGTTGCGACATGAAGGGCTTCCTGGCCTGCTGCCTGGCGGCCGTCCCCGAACTCCTGGCCGCGGACCTGCAACGGCCGGTCTACTTCGCCTTCAGCTACGACGAGGAGATCGGCTGCCGCTCCGGGGATATTCTGGCGGCGGCCATCCGCGATCACTACACCGAGACGCCGGCCGGGGCCATCATCGGGGAACCGACCATGATGCAACCCATGGTGGGCCAGAAGGGCATCATGGTCTACACCACGGTGGTAAAGGGGAGCCAGGGGCACAGCAGCCGGATCCGCGAGGAGGTCGACGCCGTACACGAAGCCGCCCGTCTGATCGTGTGGCTGGAAGAAAAGATGAACGGCCTGATCGCCGACGGCCACACCGACGATCGCTTCTCGCCCAACCACACCAGCATCCACGTGGGCAAGATCGCCGGTGGCTCGGCCTTCAACATCATCGCCAACGAGTGCCGCTTCGACTGGGACTACCGGAACATCCCCCTCGACGATGCCGCGGAAATCTTTGCCGACTTCGAGACCCACTGCCGGGAGCGGGAGCAACTCCGCCGCGCTACCTACCCCGAATTTTCGATCACCCACCTGCCGCTGCACCCGCCGGTACCGCCCCTGGACACCCCGGAAGCGACGCCCATCGTGGACCTGGTCAAGCGGATCTCCGGCACCTCGACCACCGGCACCGTCGCTTTCGCCGCCGAGGCCGGGCAATTCGCGAACGCGGGCTTTCCGAGCGTTATCTGCGGCCCCGGCGATATCGCCCAGGCGCACCGGGCCAACGAATTCGTGGCCATCGAGCAGCTCGGCCGCTGCGCAGCCATGATTACCCAGCTGGCCGGGGAGCTCTCCCGGGCCTAGCCATAGCGCTCGAGAAAGGCCGCCTTTTGCTTCTTGTAGTCCGGATGGGCCTTGGCTTCCTCGTAGGCCGCTTTAAAGATGCGGGCCGACTCGGCTTTCTCCGGATCCTCGTCCTGCCGGGGCAGCTGGTCGCGGCCGTGGGCACCACTCTGCCCCTTCTTGTCGTCCGGGACGGGCCCGTCGTACTTCTTGCCGCTGCGGTAGTTGGCGTAGCGCCGGGAGCGGGTATAGCCCATCTGCAGGAACTTGCGGGCCATGTCGGCGCCGACGAAGTCCTCCGCCGCCAGGTATTCCAGGAACTTGGCATACAGCGCGGCCGAGGAGGCGCGGGCGATCTCCGGGGTGCGGAACCGCCAGTCGGGCAGCAGCTCCGACTTATAGGGCTCGACCAGCAGCACGCCCTGCTCCCCCCGCCCAATCGCGTAGAGATCGGGGCGCTCGCGCAGGTTAAGCGCTTTGTAGTTCAGGGAGTAGTCGAATTTTCGCATTTTGCCGGTGACGTACCGCCGTAACATATCCTTTGCACCATTTTGTTCCTTCCCGCGTTACTAGGAGACTATGGAATGGCCGAACCGGCGGGGGCAACAGCGCGATCCGGCCCACAGAACCGACACGAGATGCACAATTTTTTTCTGACCATCCTGACCATCCTGAGCGCCGCGCTGGTAGCGCAGACCGAAGGCACTATCCTCCTCACCAATCCTTCCTTCGAGGATATGCCCCGGGTCGGTGCTGTTCCCAAGGGTTGGTCGGACTGTGGCTTCCCCGGTGAAACGCCCGTAGATATTCAACCCGACCCGCTGCGGACCTTCAAGGTCGAGAAGCAGGCCCAGCACCAGTATACCTACCTCGGGATGGTGACCCGCGACAACGACACCTGGGAGCGCGTCAGCCAGCGCATGAGCGGCCCCATGGTGGCCGGTCAGTGCTACGAATTCAGTGTTCGGCTCGCGCGGTCGGAACGATACCTGTCCCGCAGCCGGGTCACGGACTCCGACGATAACTACGATACCCCCATCCTGCTGCGCGTCCGCGGCAGCTACGGAATCTGCGACGAAGGGGAGGTCCTCGGGCAGAGCCCCCTCGTAACCAGCCAGACCTGGCGGGAATACCGCATCAAACTGGAGCCGCAGGAGCCCTACACCCACATCATGCTCGAGGCCTACTACAAGACCCCGATCTTCTTTCCCTACAACGGCAACATTCTCCTCGATAACGTTCAGCCGCTTACCCCGGTAGCCTGCGACCAGGACCTGTGGGAGGAAACCCCCGAGGTGGTCACCGAAGCCGAGGTACCCGCCCCCGCGGCCGAACCGACCACCCCCCCCGCCCGGGAAACGGCCCGCAACCCGGCACCCGCTCCCGCCCCCAAACCCGCCGCCCCCCGTGTGCGCCTGGGACAGACCGCCGGTGAGCTGAAGATCGGCCAGATCTTCTCGATCGAGAACATCAGGTTCCGCGCCAATAGCGCCGAGATCGAAGAGGACAGCAAGGAGGCCCTGGAGGAAATCGCCGATTTTCTGCGCAGCAATACCGACGTGGTCGTCGAGATCGGCGGCCACGCCAGCTACCAGGCTGGCGCCGTGTTTGCCAAGAGCATCAGCGAAGAGCGGGCGGTCGCGGTCATCAACTACCTCAATACCCTCCAGATCGACGGTACCCGCCTCCTGCCCAAGGGGTACGGACGCAACCGGCCGGTCTGCATCGAGAATACGCCCGAGTGCAACCAGCGCAACCAGCGGGTAGAGGTCAAGATCCTCCGGATCCGGTCGAGCCGCTAGCGGTCTTACCGCCGGTCGCCCCAGCTGCCCCGGTCGAGACTCCGGAAGTTAATGGCCTCCGCCAGGTGGTGGGTGGCTATTGCGGCCGCCCCCTCGAGGTCGGCCACGGTGCGGGCCACCTTGAGGATACGGTCGTAGGCCCGGGCGCTCAGTTGCAAACGATCCATAGCGGTCTTCAGGAGCTGCCGCCCGGCGGAATCCAGGCGGCAGTGCTCCCGCACCAGGCGGCTGGGCAGCTGGGCATTACAGTAGATGCCGGCGTGCCCCTCCAGGCGCCGCTCCTGTAGTTCCCGCGCCGCCCGCACGCGGGCGGCGATCGTGGCGCTGTTTTCTTCCGGCCGCGCATCCGGAGCGGTGAGGCGCTCCAGGGGGACGGGCGTCACCTCCACGTGCAGGTCGATGCGGTCGAGCAGGGGGCCGCTGATACGGTTCAGGTACCGCTTGACGGTACCCGGCGGACAGGCACATTCCTTGTCCGGATGGTTGAAGTAGCCGCAGGGACACGGATTCATACTGGCGATGAGCATGAAGGCCGAGGGAAATTCCACCGTAATGCGTGCCCGGCTGATGACGATCCGCCGCTCCTCCATGGGTTGCCGCATAACCTCCAGGGCACTCCGCTTGAATTCCGGTAACTCATCCAGAAACAATACGCCGTTGTGGGCCAGACTGATCTCTCCCGGGCACGGAAAGCTGCCGCCCCCCACGAGCGCCACGTCGCTGATGGTATGGTGGGGCGACCGGAAGGGCCGACGGGTGATGAGCGCCGCACGCTCGGGCAGCACCCCGGCCACGGAGTGGATCTTGGTGGTTTCGAGGGCCTCGCGCAGGGATATCGGCGGCAGGATGGTGGGCAGCCGGCGCGCCAGCATGGTCTTGCCGGCCCCGGGCGGGCCGATGAGGATCACGTTGTGACCACCCGCCGCGGCAATGGTGAGGGCTCGCTTGATGGTTTCCTGCCCCCGCACGTCGGCGAAATCCACGTCAAAGGCCATCCGGTCGCGGTAGAACTCCTCCCGGGTATTCACCTCGACGGGAGACAGCTCGTCGTCTCCGCGGAGGAAGGCGGCGGCCTCCCCGAGGGTATGGACGCCGTACACGGCAATACCGTCGACGATCGCCGCCTCACGGGCGTTCTCCCGGGGAAGCAGCATGCCCCGGTACCCGAGCTGCCGCGCCTTGATGGCCATCGGCAGGGCCCCCTTGATCGGCCGCAGTTCGCCGCCCAGGGACAGCTCACCCATGATGAGCAGGTCTTCGCCGGCGTCCGGCGGCAACTGACCGGTAGCCCGGAGGTAGGCCACGGCGATAGGAAAATCATAGGCGGCGCCCTCCTTACGGACATCGGCAGGAGCGAGGTTGATGACCGTCCGGACGCGGACGTTACGAAACCCGCTGTTGCGGATGGCGGTTTCTACCCGGTAACTCCCCTCGCGGATGGCGTTGTCGGGCAGACCGATCACGTTGTACCACGGGGCATTTTCGGGGAGCTGTCCTCCGGCGTTTACTTCTACGATAATGGATTGCGCGTCCACGCCCTGCACGGCGCTGGCGTACGTTTTAACTAACATCGGCTGCGATTGGCAGCACGTTCCACAGGGCAAGTATAGTTATTTTGTTTGCATAATTCAACTTATTAAACAATTTATTTAATTCTACCTTCGCGCCATGGCAGACGCACTTACCGAACGCTTCATTCAGCAGGCGGTCGCCGACCGGCTGAACGACCGGCACTACCGCCGGCGGTCGGCGTACGTGAGCACCGAGGTATATACGCGGCTGAAGCGGGCGGACGTGCTCCTGTCCTTCATGCGGGCCCGCAACCGGCCGTACGTGGTCGTGGTGGAGGCCAAGAGCCGCACGACCATTCACCAGCTGCGCCTCAAGACCAACCCCGGCCGCGCCGAGTGGACGGGTAGGTTACTCAGCCTCCTGCTCATCGTAGGGCTGTCCGCGGCACTGGGCTACCAGTGGTACTTCAACGCCCTAAACACGCTGCTGCTGCTGACGCTCTTTCTGCTCGGCTCGGTGGCCCTTACGGCCCTGGTCACTACCCTGCGGCTGCGCTTTGCCCGGTCGATCTCAGCCATCGAGCAGCTGGGGCGCTACCCGGCCAACGAAAGCTGGATCGCGGTGGGCGACGACACCTTCGTGCGCCCGGAAGAATACCGTACCCTGCTCCGGCAGTGCCGCAAGAACGGGGTCGGCCTGATCGTCGTCGACGGCCGCGGCCGCCTGGCGCTGCGGCAGCTGCCCCGCCCCCGCCACGTCTTCAACAACTACCTGGGCCGCTACGGAAAGCACCAGAGTATGCTGGCGGAAATGGAACGCGCGCCGGTCTACGGCGCCACCCCCGCCGAACGCCGACAGAACCGGCGGCGCTACCTCAATATCGGGCTGCTCCTGGCGGTCGTGGGCCTGCTGGTGTTGCTGGTTTACGAAGACAATTACGGCCCAGTGGTACCGGACCCCTTCAGCGATCCCCGCTTCCACAGTCCGGCGGGGGTATCCATTGGCCGCTCCGCCGCCGAACCACCGGCCACCGCCCCACCCGAGGACCCCGCACCCGCGGACCCCGACCCGGCCTGCCCCTACGTGCCCCGCAATCAGCCGACCTACGTGATTGTAGACGCGCTGCTCACCCCCGCCGCCGCCCGCCAGCGCGTTGCCCGGCTAACGGCCGCCGGGCTCCGCGGACAGGCAGCGCTGTCCGTCAGCTGCCTGCGGGATCCGCTCGGGAGCGGCCGGCTGGCGGTATACACCGGTACCACCTATGCGACGCCGGAAAAAGCCCGCGCAGCACAGGCAGCCTACCGCGCGCTGCTCACCCGCCTGCACCTCCCGATACTCCACGCAGAGGCCATGCTACTGACGGGGCCGGATCGGAAAAAGAATTAAATGATGTAGATACAACCGTTAAGGAAAAATAATATGTGTGGCCCACGTTTATGTACAGAGGGCCATGCCCTGCTTTACCGGTGCCCCATCTTTTGGTGGTCATCACAATGCCCTTTTGCTTTTACTTTTTAGACACTTCACACAATTTCAGTTAGCTACGCCCGCCGGCTTTCCTGGTAAAGGATGAGCCTCTCACGGGCGGTACCTCACCCCCATTCCGATCGGTTACCCCCCCTGCCCTCACCGGGCGCAGGGCAACCGTCGTACCTGCGTAGCTGCGGAAACACCACATTCATCTCATGAATAAATTTTACCTGCTCCTTTTTCTTCTCGTGGTCGCAAGGCTGTTATCGGCCAACGACGTGGCGGTAAGCAATATCTCCGTGACGACCGATAATGATGCGGACTACGTCTCGGTCAGCTTCGACCTGCACTGGGAACACTCCTGGCGTACGGCTTCCGCCCCAAATAATTGGGATGCCACCTGGGTCTTCGGAAAGTTCCGCACCGGCCCCGACCGTCCCTGGCAACACGTGAAGCTCGTCCGCCCCGCGCGGGTACCGGACGGGGCCGTGGTGGAAGTGATGGACGGCAACGGCGCCATGGTCTACGCCGCCGGCGACCACCAGGGCACCGCAGACTACCGCAACCTCACGCTGCTGTGGGACTACGCCGCCAGCGGCGTGACCAGGGTAAGCAACGTCGAACTGAAGCTGTTCGCCATCGAAATGGTGTACGTTCCCGCCGGCAGCTACTGGCTGGGCGGCAACGAGGAAGGAACGGAGCAAAACCGGTTTTATACGCCCGGGGCAACGCGGACCGACTACGAATGGACGTGGTTCGGCTGGCGGGCCCGCACCGTAAGGGAGCAGCTTCCGCTGGAAGTCACCGACGGCGGGGCCATCCCCGTAGGTACCGGCGACGGCATGCTGTACTACGATGACGAGGTCTACGGTACATCGGACCAGCGCGGGCCAGTACCGGCGGCATTCCCCACCGCGTACGAGGCTTTCTACCTGATGAAGTACGAACTCTCGCAGCAGCAGTACGTCGACTTCTTCAATACCCTCACGGACGAGCAGAAGATCCAACACGACGTCACCGGCAAGAACGGTAAGAACGGCGACCGGGAGATCTTCCGCAACGACATCGCCTGGAAGGCCCGGAACGGCAAGGAGGCCAGCACCGGCGCGCCCCACATCCCGATGAGCTATGCCTCCATCTACGATATGCTGGCCTACCTGGACTGGGCGGCCCTGCGCCCGATGACGGAGATGGAGTACGAGAAGGCCAGCCGGGGCCCCAATTATCCCGTAGCCGGCGAATTCGCTTGGGGCAACGCCAGCGTCGTGCGCCACCTGTTGCGGGCCAGAAACGGCAAGTCGAAACACGAGCGGATCGACGCCCTGGAGCTGCTGCACAACCCGAATGCCGGGAACGCCGCCTGGGCCTCCAGCATAATAAACCTGGGAACCGGCCGCGGCCCCTACCGCTGCGGTATTTTCTCAGACCTGCCTAACGCTACTCGGATCACCAGCGGTGCCGGCTACTACGGCAATATGGAGCTGTCCGGCAACCAACTGGAGGGCGTCATCGCTATCGGCGCCGCCGCCGGCCGGTCGTTCGCCAACGTGCACGGCGATGGCACCCTCACCGTAACCGGCGCCTCCGACGTCACCTCCTGGCCGGTTTCGATACAGGGTATCGGCCTACGGGGCGGCTACAGCGAAGGCGGCAGCGACTATCTCCGTACGGCCGACCGCAGCCTGTCGCAGCCCGACAGCTGGGTAACGTACAAGACCCGCTATTCCTGGCTGCAGTTCCGTGGCGTACGCGGCCTGTAAGTTCCCCCGCCCCCATCATCCTTCCCCTTACCCGCTAAACTAAATCCAGGAATGAAATCCATCCTTCTCCTTTGCTGTATCCTCGTAAGTGGCCTTACCGCCCGACTATCCGCCCAGTACCAGGGGGGTATCGGCTCCGGCAGCTCCGAAGCCTCCTTCCAGGGCGCCCCCGCCCTGCCCCTTACCCTGATCTCCTTTACCGCCGCGCAAGAAGCGGGAGGAGTGACCCTGCGGTGGACGACCGTGAATGAGGTCGGAACTGCTTACTTCGTGGTCGAGCGCACCTCCGACGGCCGCCGGTTCACCGCGGTGGGCCGATCCGCCGCAGCGGGGACCTCCACCCCCGGTGAACCCCTGTCCTACCGGCTCGAAGATCCTGCGCCCCCCGCGGGCCGCTCCCTGTACCGGCTTAAGTCCGTCGACCTCACGGGTACCTTTACCTACTCCGAACTGGTGGGAGTGACCTTCCCGGGAGGGGCCGAAGCGTCCTTCGCCATCTCCCCCAATCCCAGTCCGGCCGACCAAGTGGGAATCACCCTCGGCGCCGGCGTACAGGAGGGTACGCTGCGGGTGGAAATCTTCGACGCTGCGGGCCGCAGGCTCCTGGTCGACGAGGTTCACGGCACGGGAGGGGAACGGCTGAAGATTCCCCTGGCCGACGCCCTCCCCACGGGCACCTACGTGCTCCAGCTCTCCGGCGAAACCCTGAAAATCCACAGCGAACAGCTTACGGTGCTAGCCCGCGAATAGGACCGCCCCCACCCCTCATTCCACCTCCACCACCAGTTCGATCTCGCACACCATCCCCCGGGGCAGCGAGCCCATGCCCACGGCGGCGCGGGCGTGCTTGCCGCGGTCACCAAAGACCTCCACCATGAGATCCGAAAACCCGTTGATCACTTCCGGGTGGTCGGTAAAGTCGGGCGTCGCGTTGACCATGCCGAGCACCTTCACGATGCGCACGACGCGGTTGAGGTCGCCGAGCTCGGCCTGCAACACGCCCAGCTGGGTGATCCCGACGTTGCGGGCGGCGGCGTAGCCCTCGTCTGCGGTGGTACCGGCACCGAGTTTGCCGGTCAGCACGGCGCCGTCGGGGGTACGGGGGCCCTTGCCGGCGAGAAACAGAAGGTTGCCGGAGCGGACCACGTTGACGTAATTGGCGATGGGGGCTCCGGGGGCCTCGAGGGTAATGCCCAGGTCGGCGATCCGGGCCTCAACATCGTATGCGTAGCGCGCGGCCCGCGGGCCGGAATTGCGTTGCGGCGGCGCGCAGGTGCAAAGAAAAATCGCGAGGAGGAAGAGGATCGGAAATCTGGCCATGCACCAAGCTACCGCATCAAGGGTAAATCCGGAAGCCGGCGACCTAGTTTTACAGGATAGTGTCAAAAAGACCGTAACTATGCGATAAGGCGGTTTAAACCGGTTTCCGCACCAACTTTACTTTTTGTCACTTTGTTCCCCCCCCATCGGTAGCCCCGGCACTACGCACGTCCGTGGCCCCCTACCCCAGCCCTTCGCCCGCCCCCAGTTTGCGGCGCCACGCAGCCCCAGCCACTATGAAACTATTTACCCAGCTTCTTTCCCTCCTCTCCCTTCCCCTCATCCTGCTGTCGTGTGGCAGCGAACCGGAGGCCCCCGCCGCAGCCACCGGCCCGACCCGGGTTTCGGTCATCACGGTGCCCCAGCGTACGGTTACCACCTTTACCGACTACCCGGCCCGCATCACGGGCATCGTAACCAGCGAAGTGCGGGCCAAGATCGCGGGGTACATCACCGACGTGCTCGTGGACGATGGTGAGCGGGTGCGCCGGGGCCAGCTGCTGTTCCGCCTCGAGACGCAGACGCTCAACCAAGACGCCGCCGCCGCCCGCGCCAACGTCAATGCCGCTCAGGTAGAAGTCGACAAGCTCAAGCCACTGGTCGACAAGAACATCATCAGTGAGGTGCAGCTCGAAACCGCCCGCGCCCGCCTGCAGCAGGCCCAGAGCGGCCTGGACGCCATCAACTCCAACATCAACTACGGCCGCATCACCAGCCCCATCGACGGCTACCTCGGCCGCATCGCGCAGCGGACGGGCGCACTCGTCAGCCCCACCAGCGCCGAGCCGCTTACCACGGTCTCCGACATCAGCAAGGTGTACGCCTATTTTTCCGTCAACGAGCGGCAGTACCTCAACTACATGCAGAGTACCGAGGGCGAAACCAAGGAAGAGAAGCTGGCCAACCTGCCGGAGGTGGAACTCGTGCTCAGCAACGGGACCATCTACCAGCAGCCCGGCACCATCGAAGCCGTCATCTCGCAGGTGAACGCACAGACGGGCTCCGTACAGATTCGTGCCGTCTTTGACAACCCCGCCCGCCTCCTGAACGACGGCAACAGCGCCAGCGTACGGGTACCCCGGACGGTAGACTCGGCGGTTGTCGTGCCCAAAACGGCCACCTTCGACCGGCAGGGCACCACCTTTGTCTACCGGATCAATACCGACTCTACCCTGGATGCCACTCCCCTGGCGATCGCTTCGGAAGTGGGCAACCTTTTCGTGGTGGAGTCCGGCCTGACGGCGGGCGACCGCATCGTGGCCAGCGGCCTGGGGCAGCTCACCGGGGGGACCCGCGTAGCCGCGACGGAGATGCCCTTCGACAGTATCGCCCGACCCGTGCCCACCGTTTTCCGCTGATCCTTCCGCCGCCCCGCCCCAACCCTCCGCTATGCTCCAGTTATTTATTGACCGACCGGTATTGTCTACGGTGATCTCCATCATCATCCTGATCCTGGGCTTCCTGGGGCTGTCGCAGCTGCCCATCACCCAGTATCCGGACATCGCGCCGCCCACCATATCGGTGAACGCCACCTATCCGGGCGCCAACGCGGAAACCATCCTGGAGAGCGTCATTATCCCCCTGGAGGAGCAAATCAACGGTGTGGAGGGCATGACCTACCTCACCTCCACGGCCACCAACAGCGGGTCGGCCTCCATCACCGTCTACTTCGACCAGGGGGTGGACCAGGACATTGCCGCCGTCAACGTACAGAACCGGGTAGCCCGGGCCAACCCCCTGTTGCCGCAGGCCGTACTGCAGACCGGCGTGACCGTCACGAAGCAGCAGACGAGCGCGCTGATGTTTATTTCCTTTTTCAGTACCAACCCGGACTACGACGACATCTTCATCCAGAACTACCTGAAGATCAACGTCATCCCCGAGATGCAGCGGGTCGACGGGGTCGGCGACGTGAACCTCTTCGGGCAGCGCGACTACGCCATGCGGATCTGGTTGTTGCCCGACAAGCTGGCCGCCTACAACCTCATCCCCAGCGACGTCACCGCCGCCCTGCGCGAGCAGAGCCTGGAAGCCGCCGCCGGATCGCTGGGCGACAACGCCGGGGAGGCCTTCAACTACACCATCAAGTACAGCGGCCGCTTCAACACCGAGGAGCAATACCGCAACATCATCATCAAGGCACTTGGGGAAGGCGATTACCTGAGGCTCGGCGACGTGGCCGAGGTGGAGCTAGGCGCGCAGTCCTACAGCGGCAGCTCCTACACGGCCAAGAACCCGGCCGTGAGTATGGGTATCTACCAGATCCAAGGCACCAACGCCCGCGACATCATCGTCGACATCGAGGAAACCCTGGACAACATCCGCACTACCCTGCCCGAAGGGATCGACATCTTCGTACCCTACAACACTAACAACTTCCTGAACGCCTCCATCGAAAAGGTGGTCCACACCCTGATCGAGGCCTTCATTCTGGTGTTTATCGTCGTCTTCATCTTCCTGCAGGATTTCCGTTCGACCCTTATCCCTGCCATCGCGGTGCCGGTGTCGATCGTAGGTACTTTCTTCTTCCTCAACCTCTTCGGCTACTCGATCAACCTGCTGACCCTGTTCGCGCTCGTACTCGCCATCGGTATCGTCGTGGACGACGCCATCGTGGTCGTGGAGGCGGTGCACGCCAAGCTCGATGCGGGAGAGGACAATCCCCGCCGGGCTACCCTGACGGCCATGCACGAAATCTCCGGCGCGATCATCTCGATCACCCTGGTCATGGCGGCGGTATTCATTCCGGTTACCTTCATTCAGGGGCCCACCGGGGTATTCTACCAGCAGTTCGGTATCACGCTCATCGTGGCGATCATCATCTCCGCGGTCAACGCGCTCACGCTTAGCCCGGCGCTGTGTGCCCTGCTGCTGCGGCCCCACGCACCCGAGACCGAAGGAAAACGCAAGGGGCTGGGCAAGCGCTTTTTTGCATCCTTTAACCGGGGCTTCGCCGCCACCACGCGCCGCTACGGCCGCTCGGTGGGCTTCCTGTACCGCCACGCCTGGATTACCGTCTTGCTGCTGGTGCTGGCCGTAGCGGGTATCTGGTGGTCCGCCGGTAACCTGCGTACGGGCTTCGTGCCGGATGAGGACCGGGGCATCGTCTTTGTTAACGTCGAGCTGCCGGCCGGAGCGTCGATCGACCGCACCCACCAGGTCAACCTGCAGCTCTACGATAAGCTCGCGGCCATCCCGGGCATAGAGATGGGTACCCTGGTCGAGGGGCGCAGCTTCCTGGGCGGTGCGGGCAGCAACTACGGCCTCGGTTTTATCCGGCTCAACGATTGGGACGAGCGGGGCGCGGATTCGATGTCGCTGGAATCCATCACGGCCAAAATGTTTGCCGCGGCGGCGCAGATCCCGGAAGCCAGCATCGTCTTTTTCGCCCCGCCGAGCATTCCCGGCTTCGGGGCCGCCGCGGGTGCCGAGGTCAACCTGCTGGACCGCTCCGGCGGCAGTTTCGCCGAGCTCGACCAGGTGAATCAGGAGTTCACGGCCCGCCTTACGGAGCGGCCGGAGATCCGCTACGCCCAGTCGTCGTTCAATACGGTCTACCCCCAGTACCAGCTCGACATCAACGCGCCGCTGGCCAAGGAAATGGGCGTACCCATCAGCAGCATCTTCGGCACCCTGCAGGGGTACATCGGCAGCGTCTTCGCCACCGATTTCTCCCGCTTCGGCAAACAGTACCGGGTGTATGTGCAGTCGCTGCCGGAGGACCGGGCCGACGTTTCGGACCTGGACAAGATATTCGTCCGCACCGGCAGCGGCGAGATGACCCCGATCACGGAGTTCGTTTCCCTGGAACGGACCTACGGACCGCAGTTCGTCTCGCGTTTCAACCTCTTCAACTCGGCCAAGATCACGGCTGCCTCCAACCCGGGCTACAGCTCCGGCGACGTCATTGCCGCCGTGGAGGAGGTCGCCGAATCCCTGCCCAACAACTACTTCACCGCCTACTCGGGCCTGACCCGCGAGGAAGTGAACGCCGGCGATCAGACGACGACCATCTTCCTGCTTTCGCTGGTGTTCGTCTACTTCCTGCTGGCGGCCCAGTACGAGAGTTACCTGATCCCCTTCTCCGTACTGCTCTCCCTGCCGCTGGGGGTACTCGGCGCCTACCTGACCACCTCCCTGGCGGGGCTGCAGAACAACATCTACTTCCAGATCGCGCTCATCATGCTGGTGGGACTGCTCGCGAAGAACGCGATCCTGATCGTTGAATTTGCGCTGCAACGGCGCCGGCAGGGCGAACCGATCATCGATGCGGCGATCGAGGGGGCGGAGTCGCGGTTGCGGCCCATCCTGATGACCTCCTTCGCCTTTATCCTGGGCCTCATGCCGCTCGTACTCGCCAGTGGCGTGGGCGCCGCCGGTAACCGCTCCATCGGCACCGGCGCGGTCGGCGGCCTGCTCATCGGCACCGTGATCGGTGTATTCGTCATTCCCATTCTGTTCGTCTTTTTCCAGTGGCTGCAGGAGAAGATAACCGGTGCCCCCCGGGTGCCCGCGACTTCCCCCGCACCCGCGGCCCCCGCCGCCGCCTCGCCCGCCGCTCCCGCACCCCCCGAAGAATCCTAGGTCTATGACTTTTCCGCGCCCGATCCACTACCCGCTGCTGTGCCTGCCCCTGCTGCTGGCCTCCTGCTATTCCGCCCGCGAATACGCGCGGCCGGCGGAGGAGGTGGTGACCTCCGACCATTTCCGTTCGGACAGCCTCAGCAACGACAGCCTGTCGCTGGCCCTCGTCAGCTGGGACGAACTCTTCACCGACCCCTACCTGCAGGACTACATCCGGGAGGGGCTGCGGAACAACATCGATATCCGGGTGGCGCTGCGGCAAATCGACATCGCCCAGGCCTACCTGCTGCAGGCCGACGTACGCAACCGGCCCACCGTGGACGGTATCATGCAGTACTCCCGCTCCCAGCTGTCGAAGAACAGCCAGTTCGGTGGCCTCTTCAGTACCCTCAACCAGTACCAGATCAGCGCCACGGCCTCGTGGGAGGCGGACATCTGGGATAAGATCTCGAGTGCCCAGCGGGCGCAGCGGGCGCAGTACCTTCAGTCGGTGGCCGCGCACACCGCCGTCAAGAGCCGCCTGATCGCCAACATCGCCTCGACCTATTACGACCTGCTGGCCCTGGACGAGCAGCGGCGGGTCGCGGAAGAGACGATCGCCAACCGCCGCAATAGCCTCGAAACCACCCGCGCGCTGAAGGACGCGGGCAACGTAACGGAGGTGGCCGTGAAGCAGACGGAGGCGCAGATCTACACCGCCGAGGCCATCCTGATCGACCTGACGGAGAGCACCCGCCTGTTGGAAAACACCCTGGCTATCCTACTGGGCAGCGATCCCCGCGATTTCCCCCGCTCCGACCTGGCCGACCAGCGGGTGACCAGCACCCTGGCTACTGGCGTACCGGCCCAGCTGCTGGCCAACCGGCCGGACGTCATCGCGGCCGAGTACGCGCTCGTGAATGCGTTCGAGCTGACGAACGTGGCCCGGGCCGACTTCTACCCGTCCCTCACCTTCTCGGTGCAGGCGGGCCTGCAGAGCCTCACCTTTGCCGACCTGTTCAGCCCCGCCTCCTTCTTTGCTACCCTGGTGAGCGGCGCGGCGCGGCCGCTGGTAAACGGACGGCGCATTCGGACCGCCTACGCGGTATCGGAGCTGCAGCAGGAGCAGGCGAAGCTCGACTTCCGGTCGGCGGTGCTCACCGCGGGCAAGGAAGTATCGGACGCGCTGTACAGCTACGCCGCGGCCGAGCAGAAGATCGGGGTCAAGCAGCAGGAGTACGACGCCTACGAGCTGGCCACCTCCTACTCGGAAGAGTTGTTGGCCAACGGTTACGCCAATTACCTGGAAGTACTCCGCGCCCGGGAGAACGCCCTGAATTCCCGCCTCGATATCGTCACGGCCCGCAACAACCGGCTGCAGGCCATCGTAAATCTCTACGAGGCGCTGGGGGGTGGGTGGCGGTAGGCCAGCCTATTTCTCCCGGGCCGTGGTGATGGCTTCCGCAAATGCCTCGGGTTCGAATAGGTGTCCGGAAAAGCTCAACCGGCCGTCCGGCGTGAAGACCAAATGATACGGATACCCCGTCACCTCGTACTCGCGGCCGAGAACCTCCCGCTGTACGTTGTTCAATAGCAAGTGTTCGGCCTGGAACGGAAGCTGGGAGATATAGTCCGCCCAGATGGCTTCACTATCGTCGATGGAGGCGAAAACGAAAGCCACTTCTTCCTTTGAATACTTCTGCGTCAGGTTGGGATAGACATCGCGAAACTGCACCTTGCACGGTCCGCACCAGGTCGCCCACAGGTCGATGATCAGGACCTTGCCGGCGTGCCGTTCCAGTAGTGATGCAAAGAGGGAGCTGCTGCTGTCCGGTAACGCAAAGACCTCCTGCTCGCGGACCACGGCGGTGGGGGGATCCGTGAGCAGGCGCAGACGATCGGCGAGGGGCCGGGCTAGTAGCGGATAATCCAGTACGGGTAGGAAAGCTTCCCCCACGGTTACGACCACATCGCCCGCCCGCGCCCGTTGAAGGTACGATTCCAGGTTCAGGGATTGCCAGTAGGCCCGCGTCAGCGCGTGCGGAGTGGTGGCCAGGATGGAGTCACGCAACTGAAAAACGTAGGCGTAGCGCTCCGACTTGGGCACCGTAGCTGACCTTCCTTTGGTTTGTAGCGACAGCTTTAGTTGCTCATCGGCTACGTAGTCCAGGTAGGCATTGGAGTAGACCTCCCCTTCTTCCAGCCGCGGGGGCCGGTCGGGGAAGCGCTCAATGGCAGACGCACTGTCCCGTTCGGCTGTGCCGGGCCCGTATAGCATGAGGGGAAGTAAATTTACGTCGTGCTTCAGGCGGTAGGCGATGTACTGGCTTCCCCACTCCAGCACGTGCTTATCCGTTATCCTATCCGCTTGCCGTAGACTATCTAGCCGGTAGGTTAGCAGTGCTTCCCGGGGTGCGACGGCTCGCAGGAAGGGCCCAGGGTTTTCACCCGGTTGCGGGTAGCCTAAGCCCCGGAAGGTATCGTAATTATCGAGCAGGCTAGCCACGGCGATTCCCTGGGCGGCGAAGGTGCCCGCCTCGGCGCGTAGCCGGGGTTTTCCGCCGTCCTCAACTACCTGTAAAGCGGTTGTTTCCCCTGGGCGGGCCAGAAAAGGAAGCCAGTAGCGTCCCACAATCAGGGTGTACTCGCGGATCGTATTTTCTTCGGTGGTAAACACGAAAGAACCGTCGTCGAGAATGGTCGCCTGCTGCTCTTCGTGGGTATTGGTGATCCAGGGCCGAAATGCCAGGCCGACGGTCGAGCCCGCGAGCAGGCTATCGGGCAGCGTCACCGTTCCGGAGATGATCAGTGGACGCACTTCCGCACGCGGACCATACTCCTGAGCGAACAAGGGACAGCTCACCAGGAAGGCCAGCATGATCAAGGTATACTGCATCGCGCGGTTTTTCCCAATATAGCCCATTCAGGATTCCGACCCAAGCGTGTTCCTTCCTAAAGCACGCTAGCGCCGGCCGTAGCCACCGTATGGTCGTCCTCCACGGTGCTGCCGGACACGCCGATGGCACCGATCACCTCGCCGTCGCGCTTCAGGGCCACGCCTCCGGGGAAGGTGATGAGCCCGCCGTTGCTGGCTTCGATCTGGAAGAGGCTTTCGCCGGGTTGTACGAGGGGGCTGAGGGACTTGGTGTCCATCATGAACCAGGCGGCGGTACGGGCCTTCTTGATGGCAATGTCTACCGAGCCGATCCACGCGCCGTCCATGCGGGCGAAGGCGACCAGGTTCGCCCCGGAGTCGACGACGCAGATGTCCATTTTGGTGTTGATGTCCGCGGCCTTCTGTTTGGCGGCGGCTACGATCTGTTCGGCTTCGGAAAGGGTGATGTTCATGGGTTGTATTTGCTGACCTAAGCCGAAATCGGTAGCATATGTTTTCCGGGAAGAGCGGGCAGCCAGCAGAATCCTGCGCTGCAGGCTACCCGCTCTCACCTATTCGTCCCAGAAAATCGCGTCGAGCATGGTAACGTCCGGCACGTTTTCCGCGTTCCGGTTGGTCTCGGTGCTGGGGTACAGCAACCGGCGGGGGAACTCGGACAGCGCGGCGCCCTGGGGAAGGGTGAAGTCGGCGTAGCCGTAGTCGTAGCGGCGGGCGTCGACCCAGGTTTCGGGGTTGAGGAAGAGGGCCACGTACTTTTCCCGGAAGATGTCGTCGCGGTCGATGTCACCGTCGCCGTAGGCCTCACCGAGGTAGGCGTCGGCATCCTCCTCACCGAGCTCAAACTGCGTGAAGCTGGCCCGTACGCCCGCCCGGAAGGCCGCGTTGGCCCGCTCCTGGTCCCCGCTCGCGAGCGCGGCTTCCGCTTCGATAAACTTCAGTTCCGCGTAGGTGATGATGTACAGGGGGCTGTTGTCGGAAGAGACAATGCTCGTCGGGATCAGGTACGCCTCCGTGGTTTCCGCTCCGTTGCCCTGCCGGCCGGCGCCGTTGGGCGTACCCACGTAGGCGCTGTCCACCGTCATGTTGGTAATCAGCGGCAGCCGGGGGTCGAAGGTGGGATAGGTCACCCCATTGGTGGCATCGATGAACTGTTCGGAGAGCCAGCCGCCGAGCACCAGGCCGGCGTTGGCCACGGCCACCTGCGCCCACGGATTGCGGTTGACGAAGGCGGTAGCGGCGGCATCGTCGTCGGGGCTGGTAAATCCGTTATCGACGGCGGCGAGTACGGCCTGGGCGTCGTACTGCCCGGTTTCGCTCAGGTGGTTGAGGTAGCGGGCGCGCAGGGAATAGGCCGCGCGGGTCCACCGCTCGAGGTCGCCGTCGTAGATGAAATCGCTGCCCGACCCGATCTCCGGGGCATCCGCGGCGGCGGGCAGCAGATCGATGGCCTCCGTGAGCAGGGTAAAGATGGTCTGGTAGAGGTCCTCCGCGCTGTCGTACCGGGGCCGCAGTGTTTCCCCCGTGAAGGCGTTGGAATAGGGGGCGTTGCCCCAGTTGTCGACGACCTGCCCCAGGTTGATCGCCATAAGGATCTTGCCGATGGCCACGTGGCGGGTCAGCCCCTCCTCTTCGGCGAAGCGGATGAGGTCGTAGATGTCGGTCATCGTGTTGTAGAGCGAGCCCCAGGCTCCGCCATTCGTTACGCGGTCGTAGGTATCCGTCGAGCTCCGAATGTTGGGGCTGGCCAGGTACTGGACGAAGTAGGCGGCGTGGCCGTTGCTGATTTCCTGCAGGTTGGTGGCCGTTTCCAGGGAGGAGCCGGCCATGAGCCCGTCGATCGGGGGCCGGGTGGCTACGTTGGGGTTGTCGTTGACGTCCAGGTAGTCGGCCCCGCAACCGGTGGTGAGCAGCAGGACGAAGATTGATAAACAGGAAAGAAAGGAACGTGTCATGGCTGCGGGGATTAGAATCCAAGGTTGAGGGTGAACAGTACGCTGCGGACGGCCGGGTAGGTAAAGCCGCCGAAGCCGTCGTCGCCGTTGCCAACGCCCCGGTTACCCTCCGGGTCGAAGCCGCTGTAGGGGGTCTTGAGCCAGAGGTTGGTGCCGGTGACCCGCAGGCTTACGTTGTCGATAAAGACATTCTGCAGCAGCGCGTCCGGCAGCTGGTAGCTGAGGCTCACGTTGCGCAGGCGGATCCAGTCGGCATCCTCCACGAAGTTCTCGGTGGAGCCGCGGTATATGTTACGGTAGTAGCCGTTGCCGTAGTTCACGCCGTCCGGGCCTTCGCCCTGGCCGAGGAAGACGGCCTTCGTATTCCGCTCCCCGTCGGCGGTGACGCCGTCGAAAACGATGGTCTCGTTGCGGTTGAGGGTGTAGGGGGCGGTACCGAAGGCGGCGAAGAAGTTGCCCTGCTGGTTGTACTTCTGTACGCCCTGCCGGGTATCGAACTGAAAGGAAACGTTGACCCCCTTGTAGGTGACGCTGTTGATGAGTGCGCCGAACCAGTCGGGCTGGGTATTCCCGAGGATCTTTTGGGAGCTCTCGATCACCGGGAAGCCGTCGTCGCCGATGAGCAGCGGTTGGTTGTAGTCGATGAAGAGGTCATCGTCGTCGGCGCCGAAGCGGGCGTAGCTCTGTCCGTAGATGTTGCCGTACGGCTGCCCCTCGATCAGGCGGATGCTGGCCGTGGCGTTGGCGTAGCCGTAATGATCGGAGACCAGGATATCCTCTACGCCCTGGTAGATCTCCAGTACCTCGTTGCGGTTCTTGGTGTAGTTGAGCGTAATATCCCAGAGGAGGTCCTCGGTGGCTACCGGACTGCCCTTAAGGGAAAGCTCCACGCCCTCGTTGCGCATGGAACCGGCATTGAGTACGAAGCTGGTGAATCCGGTAGCCGGCGATGATGGGACCGGGATGATCTGGTCGATACTCTTTGCGTTGTAATAAGTGAAGTCGACCGCCAGGCGGTTCTGGAAGAAGCGCACGTTCGTTCCGAACTCAAGGGTATTCGTCCGCTCGGGCTTGAGGTCCGGGGCGCCCTGCAGGTTGCCGCGGGTCCAGCCGGTCACGCCGTTCACGGGGAAGCCGGGGATGCTTCCGTACACTACGCTGAGGCGGTAGGGGTCGGTGTCCTTACCGATCCCTGCGTAACTGCCGCGCAGCTTGAGGAAACTGATAAAGTCGGGCAGGTCGACCAGTTCGTCAAATACGACGCCCAGGCTTACCGAGGGGTAGAAGAAGGAGCGGTTGGCCACCGGCAGGGTGCTCGACCAGTCGTTGCGCCCCGTCACGGTGAGGTAGATCGAGTTGAGGTAGGCCAGCGACAGGTCTCCGTAGAGGCCCAGCAGGCGGCGGTTGGTGATGTTACTGGACGTCTGGACCTCGCTGACGTTGTTGAGGCTGTACAGGTCGTAGATCGACAGCCCCAGGCCGCTGGTGGTCACCCGATCGTAGTTGGAGTCGAAGACGTCGAAGCCCGCCAGGAAGCGGAGGTTGAAGGCTGGCGCGATGTCCTTGCTGAAGATGCCGTTGATGTTGGAGGTGAGGTCGCGGCTGCGGATCCGGGTTTCGTTGACGAACCCATTGAAGCCGCTGGGCAAGTTATCCTCGAAGTTCGGCGCTCCGTCGTAGACGGATCCCCGTCCGTAGTTCTGGCGGAAGTCGCTGTACTGGTCCAGTCCCAGCGTATAGTTGAAGGTCACCGACGGGAAGGGCGAGTAGGTAAAGTTGAGGTTGCCGATGTAGCGGTCTACGTCGTCGATGAATTTATTGGTCGCCTCGCCGTAGATGGGGTTGTTGCCGGAAGTACCATCAAAGCGGTAGCCGATCATAGAGCCGTCCTCGCGGATGTAGTCGTTGACGTCCTGGGCCGGCGCCCAGTAGGTCAGGCGGGTGCTGAAGCGGTCGGGGTTGACCCGGTTACCGCCGCTGCGCACGTAGTTGAGTCCGCCGCCGAAGCTGAATTTTTCGTTGGCGACGTAGTTGGCATTGATGCGAACGCTGGTGTTGTCGTAGGTACTGAAGGGCAGCACGCCCTCGTGCTCGAGGCGGCTGACGGAGGTGCGGAAGGTAGCCTTTTCGTTGCCGCCGCTGACGCTGATGGTGTTCCGCCACTGGTTTCCCTGCCGGAAGGCGTTCTCGTAGTTATTGAACAACTCATCGGGGTGGGTGGGGTCGATGGCCTGGGCCTCCTCTACGGTAGGTCCCCAGCTGGGCCAGAAACTATTGGCGTCGTAGACCCCACCAAATCCGCGGGTGTAGACCCGTTGTACCTCTGGAAACTTATTGACTTCCTCCGTGCCGTAGGTCGAAGTGAAGTTTACGGCCAGCCCGCCGGCCTGCCCCCGCTTGGTGGTGATGATCACGGCACCGTTGGCGGCCCGCAGGCCGTAGAGCGCGGTGGCGGGCCCGCCCTTCAGGATCGACATGCTGGCGATGTCCTGGGGGTTAAGGTCGGCGATGCGGTTGGATACCGCCCGCTCGCTGCCGCCGCCGACCGTGAGGGTCTCGTTGCTGATGGGCACCCCGTCGATGACGAACAAGGGTTCGTTGTTGGCTCCCGGATCGAGGGAGTTCACGCCCCGGATGATGATGCGGGAGGCCTGACCGGGCCCGCCGCCCGCGCTGGTGATCTGCACGCCGGCCACCTGGCCCTGGAGGCTGTTGATCAGGTTATTCTGTTCGGTACGGACGATCTCGTTGCCGTCCAGTTGCTCCACGGAGTAGCCGAGGGCCTTCGTTTCCCGGCTGATGCCGAGGGCGGTGACGACGACTTCGTCGAGCTGGGCCCCGGCCTGCAGTTCCACGTCGATGACCGTCTGGGTGCCTACTTCCCGGCTCACCGTTCCGTAACCGGTATAGCTGTAAATCAGGGTGTTACCCTCCTGGGTAGTGAGGCTGTAAGTACCGTCTACGTCGGTGACGGTGCCGGTGCCGGTGCCTTCGATCCGGACACTGACCCCGATGAGGGCCATGCCGTCGTCGCCGGTGACCGTGCCCGTGACCAGCTGTTGCGCCAGACCGAGCGCGCTGCTCACCAGAGCCAGCAGCAGGAGTATTCCGCGGAGGTGATTGCTATTCATATCAACTAGTGTTTGTGTAAAAAAGGCACGTCTTCTGCGCCAAGCGTGCTAGCAAAGCTATCTTTTCCTCCCCATAACAGGAAATTTACCCCCCGCATTAACGCGGTTGGTGGTACGTCCTGTGGCCAAGGCCGCGGCCTTCCTTACCTGCGGACAAAAAAAACTGCCCCACCGGTATATACCGGGAAGGGCAGCCGCATGTGTAAGTAATGACCAATCAGTGTGTGCTCATAGTGTGCTTTGCGTACAAATTTGGGGGGTACGGGCCGTTCCTCCCACCGTTCTTTTCCCAAGCGGGTCATTTTCTTTCCGAAGGACGCCCAACGCTGTATAAGTACAGCTACTGCACCAGGAAGGGGCGGCCGACAACCTCCCCCGCACCGGATATTCGGAGCGCGTACTTGCCCGGAGAAAGCCCCACTACGTCAAGAGCAATCCGGTTGGCCCCCGCCCGCACGCCCGTCCGCGCCCGGCGTACCGTCCGCCCCAGCATGTCCACGATCGAAACGTGTAATTCTCCGTCCACAGCAGCGGTGAAGTCCAGCCAGGCGGGGCCGGCGGTGGCGGCGGGGTTAGGGTATACGGTGCCTGCGCCTAGGGTTACCCCGGCATGATGTACGCTCACCACCGGGCTGTAGGTGGCACGTCCGTCCAACTCCACCCGCCGGAGGCGGTACAGGTTGTACCCGTAGTCCGGTGAGTCATCCAAAAAGCTGTACCGCCCCTCACCGGCGGGCACCCGCCCGACTCTCCGGAACGGCTCATCACCCCGGGAAGCTTCTACCTCGAAGTCCGCCGCGCCCGTTACGTCCGCTACCTCCCACCGCAGTCGGACTCCCTGCCCTTCCGGGCGGGCGGTCAGGCTTATCCACTGAATAGGGAGGGCCGGCGCAGCCGAATACCCCAGGTTGTACATCACCGTGGCGGCGTTGCCTACGTCGTGGAGCGCCGTACCCGGACCGATGGCGTAAGACATCAGTTCGCTAGGGTCGTCAAAGTGGGAATAGGAGCTCCCCCGGCTGAAGGTAGCCGGCGTGTAGAGCAGCGAGGTGGTCGTACCCGTATGGTTGGGATTGCTTTCGTTGGTTTCGTCGAACACCACGCCCCCACCGCCCCCGGTCAGGGCGGCAGCGATCTCGGTACCCGGGTTGGCGGGCAGATCGATCAGTCGGGTGCCGTCCGAAGTGCGGTCGGTAAACAGGTCGTAGACCAGCGGGTGATATTTCTCCTGTCTGCCCGCGATCGAGGCACGCACTCCGACGCAGCCGTCGCCCGGTACATTGTGGCACTCCACCCCATTGGTATCGTCGCCGTCGTTTACGTCCGCCTGTCCGGAAAAACCCAGCCCGTGGCCCAGTTCGTGCAACATGATGGTTACAAAGTCGAACTTGTCAATTGGGGGTGCCCCATCCGTTCCGTAGTAGAA
Organism: Lewinella sp. IMCC34183; assembly: GCF_003390915.1. Taxonomy (GTDB): domain Bacteria; phylum Bacteroidota; class Bacteroidia; order Chitinophagales; family Saprospiraceae; genus Neolewinella. The sequence continues at coordinate 241,696 of NZ_QMEM01000005.1, forward strand.
TTGCCCGGCGTACTGTGCATTCACGAAGACGTCGATGTCCCGCACGCCGCTGTCGGTGCCCACCAGCTGATCGAACAGGGCACGGGGGTAGAGGACGAAGTCGTTGGCGGCGGCATTGCCCCAGGCCACCAGGGAAGCCGGGCCGGCGGAGGCCAGAGAAGTACCGCTGCCCAGGTCGGTGTAGCAGGCATCCACCTGCACCGCCTGCTCGATCTTGAGCACATCGGTCCAGATCGAGGCGGCGTACTGCATCGCAGATTCGGCGGCCGGAGGCCAGGCGGCGCAGGTCTTGCCGTTCACGACCGAATCGGCGGGAATGAAGGTGATAGCAAAGCCGCCCGCCGCCTTCGGCCGCAGGCCCTGAACCGGTACGTAGGGTCTGTGGTACACCGCCCCCCCGGTAAGCGGCGGCAGGGTACAGCCCGCATCGGGAGGAGCATCCAGGGCATAGCTTTTCTGGGCCGGCGCGGACAGCGGCAGCAGTAGGAGCACCCCGAGCAGGTGCCGAAGGACGGCAGACATGGCGGACAACTTAGGCGCGTTTCATGAGATCAGGCATACTACACCTTATGCGTAGTATGACCTGCTCCCCTAACGACCGCGGGCCGCTCCACCGTATACGGAAGCCCTAGCTGCTGAATTCGCCTACGCGGCGCGTCACCTTCCGGCGGTACGCCCGGCCGATGGGTACGTCATGGCGGTTGATCACCAGCTTATCCGATTGGGCCTCGCTTATAAAGTTGTGGTTGACGAGGTACGCGCGGTGCGTACGGAAGAATCCCAGGTGCGCCAGCCGGTGCTCCACGAGGTGAATCGAGATCGGGATGAGGTACTCGCCCCAGGGTGTGTACAGCCGGCTGTAGTTGCGTTCGGCCCGAAAGTAGTGGATATCGGAGATTGCCACCCGGACCATTCGCTCCTGGTGCCGTAGCAGAATGCGGTCGTGGAGGATGTAGTCCTGGGGAGGTTCGAAGTCTCGACTCGGATGCCCGACGCCCAGCGCCTGGGCTACCCCCATGGCAAAGGTGGTGTAGTCGGCGTACCGGGGAACCTCGTTGCCCGACCGCTGGTCGATATCCTTGAGGAGGATGATAGCAACATCCAGATGCTCGTGGAAAAGCCGGGCGGTAGCCTCTGGCCCAAGCATGCGGGTGGTTTCCGTACCCAGCACGACTAGGTCGGGCGGGGTCTGCTGGCAGTAAGCCACGGCGTCCGCGGCACAGGTGAAGGGGTCGGCTATCTTATAGCCAAGACGTGTGAGAAGGCCGTTCACGTGGGAAGCCACGGACGGGTTGCCCTCGACGAGGAGGGCACAAGCGGGGGTGTGCATAGATAGAAAGCGTGTTCGTAGTGTGTAAGCAACACTAAGATAGACTCGCTTAGTTAGTTATGCAAGCCGCACCGGCCAGATGTTCACAGACGAAAAAGAGCACACTGCCCCATCATGCCGTCAAAACTGAGGTCACTGAGCTGTTCGAGCAGTTCGCCGCGGGTCGGGGCGACGGCCACAACTGAATTGTTATACACCGCAAAGTGCCGTTCACGTACCCCACAGGCCTTTAGGTCCTTTTTTATGGTCCGGGCACTGATTTTGGAATACATCTGCATGTAGACGTCGTGGAGCTCCGGATATTTATCCAAAATCTTTTTTATCTCCGTGGCGTGCGTGTCACGCGTCGCCGCCGTACGGAGATACTGACGCAACTCCTGCTCGGCAGCCTGGGCGGCCGGGGAGTTCTGCTCTTCCAGGGTTTGGGGGTCTAGGGTTTCGGTAATGCCGCGCACGTCTTTGATCTGTTTAAATTCATATTCAATGTCCGAACGGGACACGCTTCCGTTCTTACCGTCCTCGCAGACGGTAGAGGAAGTCATCACGATGGTGTCGTTGAAGGGCAGCAACGCCGCTTCCATGTACACGGGCAGCCCCTTGTCTACCATTTCCGCGGGGGCCTGGTCTACGCCAACCACCCCGTATAGTGTGTTCTGCTGTAGCAGGACCGCGTACTTCTTGTACTGTTTGACCAAATAGAATCGCCCCTTTCTGTATCCGACAAAATTACGGACCGCCTGTTTCTGGGCGTCCGTTAATTCTTCGCCGGCATCCCGGATGAATCGTTCAATAAGTTCGGGATCCGCGTAGGCATCCTCGACCCGCGCGGGGTCAAGTCCGGCAAAGCGGGTTAGCCGGTCGTTCAGGTACAGAAATTCCTCGCGCTGGGCGGGACTGAGGTGCATATTCATAAGGTTAAAGTAAGCTGGGCTAGCGTCCGGTCAGGTCCAGGGTAACAGGGCGGCAAAGCGCAGGTGCAATGGAACAACCAGATTGCCGATTAGTGCAATGCTTTAAGCATAAACACCTAATCTGGTCGCAGGTTGTCCTCCGCGTGGGGGTGGACCTAGCGCGTTACGGCTACTACCTCATAGTCTACGTTCGGTCCGGCGGGCGTACCAAAGCGGGCGTTGACCGCGTACAGCGTGCTTCCCTTACGGGTCACGGTGGTGGGTACTCGGAAGTCTTCGTCGGTCAGGATGTCGGTGATCGCTCCCGATAAATAATCGGGGGAAAGACGTATTTCGGCAATCTGATTGAACTGGTTCTGCACTACGTAAAGGGTCTTACCCAGCAGGAGCAGGCCGTCTCCGTTGACGACGGTTTCGCCGCCCAGGTCGATCAGCTGGGCCACTCCGGTTTCCGGATCTACCCGGTACAGGGTACCCAGGCTGCTGTTGACCACGATCAGGGCGTCGCCGGAGGGCGTGGCCTCGATTCCGTTAGCGTTGAACCCGCCGGAAACGAAGGTGTAATCGCCCGTCAGGGTCCGGGTTTCGAAGTCACCCGTAGGCTGTCCGGAACGGGTCAGCTCGGCGGCATAGAGGAAAGGACCGGCAAAGGATTCCGTGAAGTAGGCCGCATCCGGGGTCAGGATGACATCGTTCACGAAGCCCCCATCAAAAGCATAGCTTTCTACTACCTCACGGCTGCGGGTATCCAGCACGTACGCCCCGCCGCCCGGGCCACCCGCCACGTAGAGGTACTTCGTCTGCGGATCGAAGGCCAGTCCGACGGACACGCCGCTCTCCGGAGTGAAGATCACCGAACCTTCTCCGGTACGGAAATCACCGCGGTAGATCGATCCGTCGGCCAGGGAGCCCACGTAAAAATCATTGCCGGTGCCGGCCACGATGCCCTCCGGCTGAAACCCGTCGGGCAGGGGCAGTACCTCGGGAAAAGCCTTGCGGAAGGTCACCTCCTGACCCGACAGATCGGTGGCGGGGTCCGGCGTGCAGCCGGTAAGGACGAAAGCAGCCAATAAGGTCAGAAAACCGGTACGGAATAGCGTCATGATCGAAGTATTTACGAAAGCTTAATGGGATGTTCCTACACGAACAACGGGAAGCAGAATCACAATGTTTGTCGGCTTCAGCCCAGTAGCTTCAACAAGCGGTTGGCGGCCTTCTCGATCGCTCCGTAATTCTGCTGCGCGGCGCGTTGCTTGATCGCGATCAGCCCTGAGTGATGCACCCGGTGGAAGTCTCCGTAGGGGAAGCCATAGTGGCTCTTGGTCCCCTTGCTCGCGTCTTCGTGGATGCCCAGCTGCCATTCGCCGTACTCCTGCCAGCTGTGCCGCTCCAGGAAGGCATTCTCATCCTCCGTAGTGGGCTGGGCTTCGCTCCAGTCACTCTCCTTGACGTATTGGTTGGCCTTGATCAGGTTGCGGGCCTTTTCCTCGGCTGCGGGATTGAGCTTCATAAGGGTATGGTTTCCCTCTTCAACTCCACTTCCCGGCCGGCGGTTCCCTACAGGTGGCCGCCGCCGCGCTCAAAGCGGTACCGCGCCCGCCGCACCGCGGGATAAAAGGTCACGCCGAGATGGAATCCCGCGGTCACGTAGGAATAGGGATCCGTGGGGAAGGGGAGGTCAATGCCCACACTCTCCACGTCGTATACATAGGTACCGGCTATCCGGGCCCGCGCATCCAGGGCCACGTGCTCGCTCAGGTAAACGAGCAGGCCGGGGGCCAGGGCGGCCCCGCCGCCACGGGTGCTGACGCCCGTGTAGGGCTCGGAGGTGACGTAGCGCGCGGCGGTCTCGACGTAGGGTACGACCCGGCGGGGATTGCTCGTCAGGTGGAAGCGGGCACCCAGCTCGGTATCGCGGAGAGAATACTTTTCGCCGAAACGGGTGTCGACGTTCCCCTCGAGGTAGGTCATTCCGGTGCCCAGGTAAAGCGTCGTGGTACCGATACCGTAGCCGAGCTTGACACCGAAGCCGTAACCGCGGGTTCCGGCGGTCCAGTCGTTGTCCTCGTAGCGGAGCGTCGCGGCGTGACCATCCAGGTTGACGAATAATCCCCGCAGGGTAGCCTGTCCGGTGAGGGAGGCCCCGAGCAACAGGGCGGTGACGAGTAGGTAAAATGACTTCATAAGGAAATGGGTTCGGGTGAGTAGGTGAGGTATGCCGATACCCGATCAACGGATCCTCGGCACCCTACCTAACGCAGGTCCGGCGGAGCGTAGTGCCGTTTCCCTGCGCGGTAACTCCCCCGGCCCCGTCACCGGAGCTCCACGGTCACTTCCGACCCCGGCAGTCCGAAGGTCGCGGGCCGGGGGCCGTCTCCGAGGTAGGGAGTCAGGTCGAAGGTGTAGGTTTCCTCTACGATGGCCTGGCAGGTCATTTCGTTCTCCCCTACCCCGTCGTCGAAGATCAGTATACCGCCCGGCGCGTCGCCCGGTTCGCCCTCCGCCCACAGGGTCACCTTCCAGGCCTGACTGCTACAGCCGGTGGCGGATAGGGTAACGGACAGGCAGAGCCCATCGGCCGACGCCTCCACTACCCGGAAATCATCCGTGGTCAGCCGGGGCAGGGGATTACGTACCCGAATGGCCGGTCCGCAGTCGGTCAGGGCGGGAGCCACCGTATCGGGGTTTTCGTCTCCACAGCCCGCAGTACGGAACAGTGACAGGGCAAAGAGGGGAAGCAGGAGTAGTTTCATGGAAAAGGAGGTAAGGAGGATACCGCACAAACGCGGTGCCCCCGGATTTGCTCTGCGGACCGGTTTATTCTATCACCAGAACCGAATCCACGGCGTAGGAAGCACCGCCGTGCACGGTAAAGCGCGTAGGCAGCACCTCGTCCTGCAGGTAAGGCGAGAGGTTGAAGGTGAAACTGGCGGATGACTGTACGGTACAGTTGGACTCGGCATCCTCCACCTGGTCGTCCAGGTACAAGGTGGCGTGCGTGCTGGTGGGCGAGGTGCCGGCAAATTCCCCGGTGGTGATCAGGTCCATGGTCCAGTTCTCCGCGGAGCACCCCTGCTGCGATACCCGAACCGTCAGGCAACGGTCGGTGACTTCCAGCGCCTCGACCGTGAACGGATCGCCGGGTACGCCATCGTAGATGTCGGTGATCTTAATTTCCTGTCCGTCACAGGCGAGACGTAAAGCATCGTCGTCGTCGCAGCCAGTGAGTAGAACGGCGACCGCCAGGAGCAGCCAGTGAAGCAAGTTTTTCATTTTACATACGGTTTCGCTGTCAGACGCTTCGCTGCGAGCCTTTCGTTGGCGCCCCGGATGCCGTCCCACGCGCTTTGACGGATCGCTAACGCAGATGTCATTTTCCCGTTTCGGCCTACTCGGCCACCACCACCGGGCGTACGACGGCCCGCCCGTCTTCCAGTACCGCCCGCAGCCGGTAGAGGCCGGGACGGAGCCCGCTCACCAGCAGCCGCGCCGAGCGCTCCTCTGCGGATTGGCGGAGCAGGCGTCGGCCGTCGGGACCATACAGCTCCACCCAGCGCAGGGGCTGTGGCGCCCGGAGGCGAAGTATGTCGCGCACCGGGTTGGGGGCCACCACGAGCGCCAGGTTCGCCGACTCCCCCGGTCCGGTCCCCGTAGTGACGGTCAGCCGCGCGACGTACCGCCACAGCTCGTCTGCGTAGTCCGCGCCTACGTCGTCGCCCACCTCCGCACCGGCCGGCTCCTGGCCCATACGCACCCACACCAGGCCGTCCCGAGGCGCTACGCTCAGCAGCTGTCCGTTCTTTCCCGCCGCCAGGTAGGCATCCGCCGGGGCGCTCGGCAACAGCGAACCCTGGTACACATCCGGGGAACCGTTCCGCATGTAAGTGCCCTGCCCGTTCAGCCAGGTCAGCAGGCCGTATCCGGAATTCAGCGGTTGGGAGGGGGTCGTCATCGCGGCGTAGTAGTCCGCCGGGATGATGCGCTCGCCGTTCCACTTCCCCTCCCGCAGCAGCAGGAGACCGAAGCGGGCCATGGTCCGGGTAGTGCTGACAAACACCCGGTTTTCCTCCCCGAAGGGCAGGAAGGCGCCGGTTATGCCCGCTGGTCGGAAACGGCTCAGCACGTACTGTGTCGTCGTCCGCCCCGTAGCGGCTTCCAGGACATCGTGGAGCAGCATATAGGGAGCGTTGTGGTACGCCCAGCGGGTACCGGCCTCGCTGCGGTAGCGCAGGCAGTCCGCATCCGTACAGAAAAAGTCATACTCCTCGTCCAGCCCGGTTGTCATCCGCAACTGGTCGAGGACGGTGATGCGGTCTTCCTGCTCGGCGGTGGCGGCGGTCCAGCCGGTGCCCAGGTAGTCCGAAACCGGAGCCGAAAGATCGATGGCCCCCTCCCCCGCCGCGATACCGATAGCCGCGGCCAGCAGCGTTTTGCCGGCACTGGCCCAGTACCAGAGGCTGTCGCGGCCGTGGCCGTTCATGTAGTGCTCCAGGACGATCTCGCCGTCGCGCAGCAGGATGAATGACTTGCTGTGGGTCCGCTCCAGGTAGGCGTACAGGTCCGCCACGGCGGCCGGATCGTAGCCCGCCGCCGCGGGGCTGCGCGTTTTCCACTCCCCGTTCCCGGCCGGGGGCACGTAGGGCTGCTGCGCCGCTGCGGGGAGGGCCACGAAAGAAAGAAGGAGCGCGAGCGCGCAACCAGGATAGGACATGAAGGGCAACGGGTTACCCCAGGTCAACGTAGCACGGGCACTCGCTTAGTATGGAAGCCCGCAGCACCGACCGCTTTTTAAGGAGCCCGGCACCCGCGTCCGCGCCTACTCGATGTACAGGGTTGTATCCGCGCCCGTGCCGTACAGGGTCAGGTTGGTGGGCAGCAGGTCCTGGGTCAGGTAGTCCGACAGGTCGAAGGCATAGGTAACCGTAAAGTAGGCTTCGCAACTCGCGGCACCGTCCGGTACTCCGTCGTTAAAAACGAGCCCGGCAAGGGTTGACGGGGGGAGGCTTCTCCCGGCGAAACCGTCGGTGTAGATGTCCATCGACCAGCCGTCCGACGAGCAACCGGACGCGCCGACCTTCACCGAAAGGCAGGTACCGGAGGCTGCTACGTCAAGCAGGTGAAAGTCGTCCCCGTCGGGAAATTCCTCCCGATCCTGCAGAAAGACGATATCCGGCCCGCAGTCTCGGTCGGCCCGCAGGTTATCCTTTTCACAGGCGGCAAGCAGCCACAGACACAGGGTAAACGGCAGGAATCGTTTCATACCAAGCAGACGCGATTCGTTCGTCCGGCCGTTGGCGGCCCGGGCAAGATTCTATAGGCTGTCCAGAATCCCGCGCTGCCGCTGGCCGAAGTTGAGGGCCTCCATGAGGGTGGCGCTCATCACCTCCTCCAGGTTACCGTAGGCCGTGGCGTAGTCTTCCTGGCTGCGGCGGACCACCTCCTGGGCTTCCTTGCGGTCGTAGGTATGCGTGATCTCGCACTTGGGGTCCGTGCCGGGCAGCTGCTTGTAGGTTAGGAAGTAGTGACGCAGCCGGTTCAGGATGGGCTCGGGGATGTCGTGGATGTCCTGCCAGCTGCCGTACACCTCGTCGTTGTCGAGAACGGCGATAATCTTATCGTCGGCCTCACCGCCGTCGAGCATCCGGAAGCCGCCGATGGGCTTGGCCTTCACGATGATGTTGCCGTGGGTAACTTCGCGCTCGGTAAGTACGCAGACGTCCAGGGGGTCGTCGTCGCCTTTGATGTCGGTCCGGCAGGTCTGGTCCATACAATACTGGGCGACCCGGTCCTTGCAGTAGGTCTGAGGGATGAAGCCGTACATCGCCGGCACGATGTTGGAGAATTTCTGCGGCCGGTCGATGATGAGGTAGCCGGATTTCTTGTCCACCTCGTACTTCACCGTATCCGAAGGAATCACTTCGATGAAGGCGCTCACTACCTCGGGGGCACGGCTGCCGATCTCGATGCCGTGCCAGGGGTGGCTTTTGTACCGGAGACCGATTAGTTTCCAGAGCTTGTCGTAGGCTTCGTTGGCCATAGGATTGGTCGTTGTGGTTGGTTGCCGCAAAGGTACTTCCTTACGGGCGGGGGGCCGCGGGTGCGGGGTCTTTTCCCGGGCGATGAGTCAATTACGGTCAATAAACCGTTAATATCCGCGGATTGCTTAACCTTGGTTAGCAAGCGCTTGTCACCTTAACGACCGTTTCCCAGCCATGCGTATACTTATCCTGTACTGTCTTTTCCCCCTGATGGGTCTTTCCGCCCAGACCGACAGTCTGCTGCGCGCGGTCCACTGGGCCGAGGACAGTACGGCGCATCGCCTGCTCCTTACGCCCGATGGCACCTTCCAGCTCGACTACGGGCCCGCCGCCGGCCAGGGGCGCTACCTGCTGGGCCGCTATGCCCTGGACGGGGACAACCAGGAGATCACGCTGTCCGTCGACTACTTCCTTGGCAAGCGCCGTATCCCGGGCAGGTACCGCCGCGGGCAGGACTTTTACCTCGTCTACGTTCTCCAGACCCTCACGCCTGAACGGCTGGTCCTCCGCGACGTCCTCACCGGCGAGGTACGCTCCTTCACGGCACAACCGCTGGACCCCGAAGACGATCCGGCCCGCCGTCGCGTCGATCCGCCCGTGGACGTCCGGATCAAGCTTCCCCCGGGCTGGGGCGGCTGAGGGCCGGCCGCCGGCCACGAAAAAGGGAGAGCCGCTGGCCCTCCCTGGATAACTGAATCAGTGAACAAAACATGGTTGTGATGGGCCGGTACGGGTGTCCGGCTAAACAAACAGCATCACCAGGGTAAGGACGATACCGCCCAGGGTGAAGTAGAGGCCCTTCCGCAGGATCGGTCCGCCGGGCAGGTACATCCAGAAGGCGGAAACGACGAAGAACAGCAGGGAGATTCCAAAGAACATATTCAGAAAATATAGCGGGTCGTTGGTTGTCGCTTTGTGCAGGTGAGTCATCCGGTCGAGTACGAAGGGCAGTGACTTCTTCACGTAGTGTGCTTCGCCGGTGGCGGTGTTGTAGCTGCCGTCGGCGAAGTACACCAGGTCCCCTTCGGTACGCTCGACGCGGAAGTCACGCAGCCGCAGCGTCCGGCCGATGTCATCCCCCTCCAGGCCCGGGCCTACCGTCTGTACGACGGGTTTCCCGACCTTCAGGTAATCCGTATTCCGGAAGATCATCACGATGCCGCTAATGGCGTATAGGGCCATAATACCGGCCAGAAAAAACCCCAGGTAGCGATGAATAACACGTACCTGGCGGGCGCTGGAACTCGGTTTACTCATTATTCTTTTTGTTTTTGGTGGCCTTGGCCGGTTTGGCGGGCGTAGCGGAGCGGCGGGCGGCCCGGCGGCTGGAGCCGCTCGGCGTGGTCGCGTCAGCACCGCCGCCGCCATCGTCACCGCCGCCCATGAGGTCGTCGTTGCTGACGCCGCGCGTCTTGCGGCGGGCCCGGTCGGCTTCCAGCTCGCCAAATTTATAGCTGAACGTAAGCTTTACGTTGCGGTTGATGAGCAGGTCTTCGCGGTACTGGGTGAAGGTCGGCGTTTCAAGGCCCGACTTTAGCGTCCAGCCCCGCCCGGCGAAGTTCTCGGCGGAGAGGCCGATCGTTCCGCGGCCCTCGTTGAATTCCTTGCTGAAGCCCACGGCGTACATACCGAAGCCACCCCGGTAGCCCTGCAGCTGTACGCGACGGCCGCGCATGAAGGTAAAGGCCTGGGCGCTCCAGCCGTTATCCATCTTCAGTTGGCTCATCAGGCGTCCGCCATAGTTGATGCCGGAGTTGGTCGCGGTGACCGACAGGCCGTCGAGGCCGGTGACCTGTCCCTCCAGGCGGGCGTAGTCGAGGTCCACGCCCCCGTTGACGGTCCACCGGTTGGTCAGGTACAGGTTCAGGAAGAGGTTGACGCCCACGGCCTGCTCGCGGCCGATGTTTTCGTAGGTGGTCAGCAGCACGCCGTCGAGCGAATCGATGGGGGTGCGGATCTCGTTGATGGCGTTGGCGGTGTTACGGCCGAAGACGGAGAGGTTGAGGTAGGTCTTGCCTAACATGTTGCTGTAGCCGACTTCGTAGTTGTCGGTCAGTTCGGGGCGCAACAGGGGGTTACCTACCTCGATGTTTTGGGTGTTTTGCAGGTTTACGTTAGGGTTCAGTTGCTGCAGCCAGGGCCGCTGAATGCGGCGGCTGTAGGCGGCCTTCACGGTGCTGCTCTCCCCCACCCGCTTGGAGAGGTTGAGGCTTGGCACGAAGTTGTTGTAGTCGGGGATGTCGATGCGCTCGTTGTTCTGGGTAGCGTCGATCATCGTTTGCTCGTAGCGCAGACCGGCCTTGACGGTCACGTCGCCGGGCAGCAACAGGGTGTAGGCACCGTAGGCGGCGGCGATGTCCTGTGCGTAGTTCAGCGAACCGGCGGGGTTGAGGCCGTCGGCCGTGAAGGCGTCGGTACCTTCGGCACTGAGGTAGCGGAAGTCGCTGTTCACGTTGCGGAGGATGCCCTTGGCGCCCACTTCGAAGATCTGGTTCTCACCGATGGGGTGAATGTAGTCCGTCTGCAGGGTGATCTCCTGGTTGTTGTTGTCGTTCAGGTTCTGGAGGCGGCGCTGGACGACCTCTTCCCCGTCGAGGTTGGCGGAGATGAAGTTGCTGTTCTGGTCGGTGGTGCTATAGAGGGTGGAGATGCTCAGTTCCCGGCCCGGCCGGATCACGTAGAGGTAATCGAGGTTGACGTCGATGCTGTTGCCCGTCCGCTCGCTCTCGATGTCCCGCAGGAAGGTCGACAGCAGGGCCTCTTCCCCATATACGCTGGTGGTCTGCCGCTCGTCGCGACCGAAGTTGCGGACACCGAAGCGGACGCCGCCGGAGAGGAACTGCTTATCGGTAAGGTCGTAATCCAGGCCCAGGCTGTAGCGGCCGAAAATGCCGTTGTCCGAAGCCTCACCGGATTGCTCGCTCCGGCTGTCCACGAACTGCTGCAGCAATGAGGTCTCTGCCTTGTTGTAAAACGCCCGGCCGAAGCCGCCGAGGGTAAGGCCGAATTTTCCCTTGCGGTAACTGCCGTTCAGGCCCAGGTTGGAGCCGCGCAGGCCTACGCCCGTATCGACGTTGAGAAAGTAGCCGGCCAGGCTGTTCTTCTTGGTGATGATGTTGATGATGCCGCCCGATCCTTCGGCGTCGTACTTGGCCGAGGGGCTGGTGATGACCTCCACGCTCTTGATCTGGTCGGCGGGGATCATCTTCATGGCGTCGGCCACGGTACTGGCGATGATCGTCGAGGGCTTGTTGTTGATCAGGACGCGGATGTTACCGTTTCCGCGCAGGCTTACGTTTCCGTCCAGGTCGACCTGCAGCAGGGGTACGCGCCGCAGTACGTCACTGGCATCGCCGCCCCGGCTAAGCTGGTCCTGCTCGGCGTTGTACACCAGGCGGTCCACTTTTTCCTCGATGAGCGCGCGCTGACCGGTGACGGTGACTTCCTCGAGCAGTTCCGCGGAGGCGCCCAGGTTCACGGTGCCCATGTCCGTAGGCCGGCCCCCGGCCACGACGACGTCGGAAACCGACAGCTTCTCGTAGCCGATAAAGCTTACTTCAACACGGTAGGTGCCGTCGGCAACGTCGGTGACCTTGTAGGTGCCGTCGTCTTCGCTCACGGTTCCGTTCACGAGTTCCTCGGCGGTGGTGTACAGGCTTATGGTGGCGTAGCCTACGGGCGTGTTCGTCGCGGCGTCCATGACGGTACCGCTGATGGAGCCGGCCACACCATCCGTCAACGGAGCGGCGGCCGCGGCCAGGGAGAAGAACAGGGAGAGAAGTAAAAGTGTGGTCTGGCGGAACATGGGGGGTTATCGGAAGATTAGGACCGCAAATGAAGGGCCGGCCGGCGAGCCGTGGGGGGGTGTTCTACGATCCCGCCCTTTTGCTCGACGGTTCCCGCGTCGCGCCGGCCTGTCCCCCCGTATTCATCGACGATCCGGTAGTGCCGCCGACGGGCCCACCGAACCAGGGTAATGCTTCTCAGGGGATCAGCGCGAGTGCCTCCTCCGTCAGCCAGGGCCGCAGGCTGTCGTAGGGTACGTCAAGGGCAATGTTACCGGACGCGTAGGGGCCAATGGCGTAGGGGTCGTAGAGGAAGCGCATGCCACCGGGCAGGGGGGCCAGGTTGGAGGTGACGGGCACGGTATCTACGTAGACGCGCTCCGGCATTTCCCGGTGGGCCAGACGGGTGAGCAGGTCACTCAGGGGGGCATCGGCACCGGGACGGAACAGGTCGTCGTATGTCAGTTGGCGGGCGGGGTTCACCCGGAACGGGAGCAGATCGGTGCGGGTCATCCCGTGCGCTCCGCCGGTGTAAACGTAGACGAGGTGGGACAGCACCAGCAGCCGGTCGTTGCGGTAGACCTCCTCGACCCGGTGTATTTCCTCCTGGGTGTAGGGGACCTCGGATTCCTCCAGCAACCCTTCGTCGACCGGCTGGTTACGGTAATCGGCGAACGCCGTAGCGAGGTGGCGGATCAGGGCAGTATCGAAGGGTACAATGGGGCCGGGCTGGTACCCCAGGATTTTCTCGTCCACTACCGTGTTGACGGTATCCCGCAGGGCGGCCGGACCGTCTATTGCACGTAACGTTTGCAACTCGAAGGTAAAGTAGGGTCCACCGGAGCGCAGCGCGGTAGAATCGGCGTAGGTATAGTCCGTCAACCGCAGGGGGGGTGCGGGTTCTTCCGATACGGCGGCAGTGGATTCCTCGGGCTCGGAATCGGCTCCGCAGGAGGCGAGCGACAGGCATAAAAGGACGTACAGGAAGATGCGCATGGGCAGAGAGTAGCTTTGACGCGCAAAGGTACGTGTTAGGACCCCGCAGCAAGGGCTCAACTCAGCTTCCGGTAGCGTGCCTTCACCAGTACGAAAGCACCGTAGGCGAAGAGGCCCAGGGCCACCACGGCGAGAAATACGCTGCCGGCTCCCTGACTGATCAGCTGCAGAATACCCCCGGTACCCTTGTACTGGCTGGCATCCTGGGCCAGGGTAGCCTGCACCAGATAGTAGGCGGTAATGAGGTAGATCACGGCACGGCTCCCGTAGCCCAGGCGCCCCATCCAGCGGTAGCTTTCCCGCTCCTCGGGGCGCATCCGGTCGGTGTGCAGGTCGTTCATGAAGCTTTCGTCGCGGGCGCGCTCGTACTGCCGGAAGGCGATATACAGGGCAGCCAGGGCCAGAAACCCCACGGCGACCCGGCCCAGGGGCTGCTGCATCAATTGCACCAGAAGCGCCTGCTTGTCGCCCTCGGTCTGTCCGCCGGTGACCAGGGTAAGGGTGTAGACCCCGAGCAAGCCGTAGAGCGTACCGCTGATGGCGTAATGCCCGCGGTGCATGACCCCCTCCCGGTCGGTGCCCTCATCTCCCTCGTCGGTCACCGCCTTGAACCACCGCCAGGCGCAATAGGCGAACAGCCCCAGGGCGAGTACGACCAGGATCACTTTTCCGAAGGGTTCGTCGCGCAGGTAGGTCATGATACGCTGTGGCCCCTCCGGCCCGCCACTGGCCTGCCCGACGACGGTAGCCAGCGCCAGGCCGCCGACCATGAGGTAGACGATCCCCTTGGCCAGGTGCCCCCACAGGTAGAGGTGGTGGCGCCAGTCAGTAGTCGCGAGCTTGGTCATGGAGGTCGGGGTTTGCCTAACAGTACGGTTACGGCCCCCGTCGGTTCACTCTGCCCGGAGCAGCCTATAATCCGCGCATACGACTCAGGAGCCCGGCGGCTTTCTCGTAGATCGGCGGATCGTCGGGCGTTATGGCTTCCAGGTAGGCACGGGCCGCCGCCGTATCGCTAGTCTGTAGTTCGGCCAGGGCGAGGTAGTAGCGCACGGTATTCGCGTACTCGGGAAAATCTCCGGAGGCGAGCACTTCGGTAAGTACGGTCCGGGCTTCCGCGGGCCGGTCGGCCCCCACGGCGGAGACTCCGGCGTAGATGAGGTTGACCGGCTCCAGTATTTCGTTCCGGACGCCTTCCAGCAGCAGGGGGTAGGCCCGATCGTACTGGCGTGCGTCGTAGGCCTCGACACCTTCCTGGGCGCGATCGGACGGACTGAGTTTCATGCCGTCGCGGCCGAGAAACTCGAAGTACTCCCCGGCCAGGCGGGCGCCGGGGTCGGGTTGCTCGAGCAGGTAGCCGACGGCGAGGAAAATGACCGCGGCGGCCGCCGCGGCGATCCACCAGCGGCTGAGCACCCGCCGCGGGGCCCGGCGGCTGCGGCCCAGGCCGGGACCCGGGGCGGGGGCGGCGGGGGTCACCGGTACCGGAACCGGCTCGCCGGCATCTACCGGGGGCAGACCGCTTTCCAGGCGGTGGAAATGCCCGCGCATGCGCTCCCGTTCGGTAAGGGCCGCAGCGTCGGGCCGTACGCCGTGGCGGAGTATGGCTTCGTAGTCGGCAGCAAGGGAGGCAAGGGCGTGGTCTTGGTTCAGTTGGTGGCGAAGGGAGTCGGCGTCGGCGGGGGAAAGATCGCCCGCATAATACGCATCGATCTTTTCCTGTACGTCTTCCGGCAAATCAGCGTCCGCGTTCATCTTTTTCGGTTTTGCGGGTCAGCCCGTATGACGCACGTAGTCGGCGCATACACTTGGACTTATTGGTTTTGGCCGAGGCCGCGTTCTTGTACCCCAGCAGCTCGGCACAGGTGGTCCAGTCGAGCTGCAGAAAGTAGAAGTGGGTCAGCAATTGCCGACAGCGTGGCCCCAAGGCACGGATTTTTTGGTGTATTTCCTGTCTGATCAATTCGGCGTCGTCGTCGGACGCCGGTGTTACGAGGGACTCCGGTAATTCTACGGGGTCCCGGTAAATTTCCCGGTTACGGCGGCGCAGCTTGCGGTACAAATTGCGCGCGATCGCATTCAAATAAGTATCCAGTCGGGAAGTAAGTTCGACGAGCCGGTCGGCACGGGCGTTTTCCCACAGGATGATCAGCGCTTCCGTGAACAGCTCCGCCGCCAGCTCCTGGCGGTTGGGATAGTCAGGGGAGATGACCCTTCCGATGAGGTACCGCAAACAGGGTTCGCGGTACTTCAGGTATACCGGTTCTAACCCTGCAGCGTCTTCTGCCGTCCGGAGAGCGGCAAGTAAGTCCTCATCGGACATTGTATAGGTGTTGATCAAGTGTGGCGAGTAAAAGTAACCCTACCAAGATAAATAAATTTGTGGGGAGCAACACCTACTCCAGCCAATTATCTGCGCACCCGCGCACCCGCCCCCGCCTCCGAACTGATCGTGCTCCGCGCCGGTTATATGACGTGGCGCACGTACCGCCCTGCCCCGGCGGTTCGTTGCGGTCAGGGGTAAGCCCAGCTTATGGTAGGAAAAGTGATTCGGTGGAGCTTGGTGGTGGTCATGACCCTGGTGCTGCTCCTCGTTGGGGCGCTGGCGCTGCTTCACCAGTATCTGCAGTCGAACGAGGAAAAACTGGTGCGCGAATACGCCTACCCCGCCGGACTGGACATCGTCTTCCGCGAGGTGGATATCACGGCCTGGTCCACCTTCCCCCGCATCAGCCTCTCCGTCGACAGCCTGGTCATCCGCGACTCCCTGCGCACCACCGACGAGCCCGCCCTGCTCGCTACCGACAACTTGCACGCCGAGTTCTCCCTGACCTCCCTGTTTGGAGACACCATCAGCCTGCGCGCGATCACCCTTACGGGCGGCAACATCTTCCTGGACGCCGACTCCACCGGCACCTACAACGTCGGATCGCTGCTGGGCGGACCGGAAGAGGAACCCGCCGACACGACCGCGCAATCGCCGAAAGAGATTAGCTGGGACGGGGTGCGCGTCAACCTGCTCGGCGTGGACTTCGCCTTCCGCAACCCCACCAAGCGCAAGCGCATCGAGGCCTACCTGGACACCCTGCAGGCCGTGGCCACCCGCTCCGACTCCAACACCGTCGAGCTGACCGCCCTGCTGCGGACCCACTTCGGGCAGCTGGGGCTCAACACCGACAAGGGGGCCTACCTCACCGACGTGCCCCTGAGCGGCACCCTCTCGGCCAGTTTCGGGGCGGAAACGATCACGGTGCCCCCCGCCCGCCTCCATATCGGTACGCAGTGGTTCGATGCCTCGGCCGTGATCGACCGCGACGTGACCGCCCTCAGCCGCATCGAGGTGGCCGCCGATACCGCCGCCTACGCCGTCACCCAACAACTGCTGCCCGCGGACCTGCGGGCCAAACTGGACGACTTCTACGTGAGCGGGCAGTTTCCCGCCCGGGCCATCATCCTCACCCCGCTGAAGCGGGGCGGCGACCCGGAGGTCACGATCGATTTCCGCCTGACGGGGCAGGACGTCCGCGTAAAGGAATATGGCTTTACCGACGTACATACGCGCGGGAGGATCGTCAACCGGCTGGAACCGTGGGAAGGCGGCATCCCCGGCAGCAAAAAGAACATGCGGGTCACGCTCGATTCCACGAGTACCTACTACCTCGGTGCCCGCATCGAAGCCCCCCGGGCCACGGTGGCGGTCTTCGGCCGCGATGCCCGCCTACGGGCTCCCCTGACCATTTCCGGTCCGTCATCCGCGGTGAGCGATTACCTCGAGAACCGCGACTTTTTCTTCGATCGCGGGACCTTCGTCCTGCAAACCGAGATCGACGCTTCCCTGCTCTCGTTCGAGGAGATCGCTACCACCAGCGACGGAACGATGACCTTCGAAGACCTGGAAGTCGTCTACCAGCCCGCGAATGTCCGTTTCCCTTTCCGGAACATCCGGGTGACCAAGGACCGGCAGGACGTCGACTTCCGCATCCAGAGCTTTCCACTCAGCACCGGGGTATCCTTCGAGCTGCGGGGACAGATCGATAACCTCAAGCCCCTCCTGGTAGACGCCCCGGGCGAGACCATCCACTCCGACGTAACGCTGCTGTCGCCGCGGATCGACTGGAGCGACTTTCTCGGTTTCTTCGGTGAGGACGGCTACTTCGCGCCGGACGAGACCGATTCCACCACCGCGGCAGTACTTACCGCGGCGGAGGTCGGCGAGCAGACCCGCGCCATGAAGTCGGCCATGCTCGGTGTCCGGTCGACCTTCCACCCCGACATCAGCGTTCACTTCGATACGGTCGCCTACTACGACGTACTGACCGTCACCGACTTCGCGACCGGCCTCAACTTTGCCGGCGACACCCTCGTCCTGCAGGAAACGACCTTCAACTGGGCCGGCAGTGACCTGTTGCTCGGGGCGCAACTCGATCTGGGTATCACCGGACGGACCCCCTTTCACCTCATGGTGGAGGGCGAGCACATCGACCTGAACGCCCTGCGCTCCTCGCTCGATTACTTTGGCGTACAGATCCCGGAGGGGATCGACGAGCTGCCCAGCGACCTCAGCATCGACTTCAACCACACCGGCCGCATTGCCGACAGCCTGGGCATCGAGCCGGGATACAATGCGGGGCGCCTGGTCTTCAACGACGGTTACGATGACCTCTTCGACGGGTTGCTGCAGTATGAGCCCGGTCCCAATGGCCTGTCTACCGACCTCCACCTGGCCGGCGACCCCCAGCTGGTCAATTACCTCTTCCGTTCCACCAACTTCTTCTTCGGATCGGGTACCTTCGCGATCGACCTCTGCGTAGAGGGCAATCCGGTCGACGTGCAGGAGCTGCTGAACAACGGCGAACTGCACCTGCGGATCGACAGCAGCCGCGTAGACTACCGTCCCGGTCAGGTATTCGTGCCGGTGCAGGCCTTCGAGGTCAACGTCAAGGACGGCAGCGCCGACTACCAGATGCACCTGCTGACCGAGCTCGGCCAGCGCTCGGTACGGTTCGACGGCGAGCTCGATCACTTCGCCGCCTTCCTCTACCCCGAAAACGGGGAAACCTTCACGATGCGCGCCGCGGCCACGGCCCCGATCCTACGCTGGTCCGACCTGCGCGGCTTCGTACAACTCAATACCGGCAACGAGCCGGACACCACCGACCAGGGCTTTGACCCCCAGACGCTGCTCTCGGCGACGACCGGGGTCTTCGAGTCGTTCCGCCCGGACGTGAGCCTGCGCATCGATACTTTCTGGGCGGGCAATCGCACCCCGCTGATCGATCTTCATTCCGGCTTCCGCCTGCGCGACTCCACCATGCTGCTGCTGGAAAAGTCGGGCTTTACGCTCGACGGCGGCGACGTGGAATTCGAAGCCAGCTACGCCCTCGACACCACCGTTATTTCTCCCTTCACCGCCAACTGGCGGACGGACACCCTGGCGCTGGAGGACGTGCTGGAGGAGCTTCGCTTCCTGGACGTGCCCATCCCGGAAAACGTCGGAGTACTGCGGGGACAACTCACCATGTCCGGCACCCTGGAGGGATTGCTCAACGAGGCCACCGGCATGCCCCTCATGGACAGCACCCACGGGCGGGTCACCTACCGGCTTTCCGACGCCGAGCTCACGGACTGGCCCATGCTGGCTCGGCTCGGCAAAAAGACCCGCATGCAAAAACGCTTCGAGCGACTGCACTTCGCGCCCCTGGAGGGTATCGTGCTCCTCGACAGCGGCCGGGTGGTGGTGCCGCGCACGGAGATTCAGTCTACGGCCCTGCAGCTCTTTATCGAGGGCAACTTCACTCCGGAGAACGGCGCGAATATGCTAATCTCCATTCCCCTGCGCAACATCGGTCGCGGCGTCCTGGAACGCGCGCCGGATCCCACCGGTTACGCCCTGGCGGGCTGGAAAGTATACCTGGTGCAGGAGACCGGCAAGGACGGCGAAACGAAGACCAAGTTCCGGCTGGGCCGCCGCCGCTACTTCAAGGAACGTGGTCGGCTGGAGGAGTGGCGGCAGCGGCGGGAGGCCTACCGGGAAGAGCGGCGGAAGGCCCGGCGGGAGCGGCGGAGAAACTGAGTGTTACTCCCTGATTTCCGTAGCAACCCTGGCCTAACGCAAAAAGCCCGTACCCCAATGCAGGAATACGGGCTTCATAAGTCAGTACCTACGCGTTACCGGAGCGCAGCATAGAGCGTCTCGGCCACCTTGGCCGAGCTGGCCGGATTCTGACCCGTGATCAGGTTTCCGTCTTCGATCACGTGGACGTTCCAGTCGTCCGCCTTGGAGTAGATACCGCCGTTTTGCTTTAGCATATCCTCCACCAGGAAGGGTACCACCTCGGTCAGTTGGACGGCCGCCTCCTCGCTGTTGGTGAAACCGGTGACCCGCTTGCCCTTGACGAGGGGATCGCCCGCGGCGTTCCTGACGTTCTTCAGGGCGGCCGGTGCGTGGCACACGAAGGCGATCGGCTTATTCTGCTGGTCGAACGCTTCGATGAGGGCAATGGACGTCTTGTCCTCCGCGAGGTCCCACAGGGGGCCGTGGCCGCCCGGGTAGAAGACGGCGTCGAAGTCGCCGGCGGATACTTCGCTCAGCTTCTTGGTGGTACGGATCACCTCCTGGGCGTTTTCGTCCCGCTTGAAGCGCTTGGTATCCTCGGTCTGGGCATCCTCCGTGTCGCTGCTGGGGTCGATCGGTGCCCGTCCGCCCTGGGGGGTGGCCACGGTGATCTCGGCGCCCTTGTCGAGCAGGGAGTAATAGGGAGCGGCGAACTCCTCGATCCAGAAGCCGGTCTGTTTGCCGGTGTCTCCCAGCTTGTCGTGGGAGGTAAGTACGAATAGGACTTTCATAAGCTTAGATTGATTATTTAGTGATTGATGGTCGGGAATGGCTCAGCAGCCCATTGTACCGACTGCCCGGGCGGTGCGGATGAATTCCGAACGGTTGGTGTCGATCCCGACTTGGTGGAAGAAGGCCGCCGTCCTCAGATCCTGACGACCATCTTGCCCTTATTCTTTCCGTCGAAGAGGTCAAGGAAGGCCTGGGGGATATTGTCAAATCCTTCGCGCACCGTCTCGGTGTGCGTCAGCTTGTCCTGCCGCAGCCATTCGGCCAGCTGCCGGACGCCGGCGGGGAACTTGTCCGCGAAATCCGAAACGATGAAGCCCTGCATCAGCGCGCTGTTCTTCACCAGGAAGGGCTGTACGCTCACGCCGCGCGGCAGTTCGGTGTCGTTGTAGACGGAGATCGCGCCGCAGTTGATCGTGCGGCTGAATTTGTTGATGTTGAAGAGGACCGCGTCGGAGATCGGTCCCCCGACATTGTCGAAGTAGATGTCGACGCCGTCCGGGCAGGCCGCGGCGATCGCCTTGCGCATGTTCTCCGTGGTGTTGTAGTTGATGCCCGCGTCGAAGCCGAATTCCGACTTGAGCATCTCCACCTTCTCGTCGGTACCGGCGATGCCGACTACCCGCAGCCCGAGGATCTTGCCGATCTGCCCGACCACGCTGCCCACCGCGCCGGCCGCTCCGGATACGACGAGGGTTTCTCCTGCTTTAGGCTTGCCGATCTCCGTCAGTCCCAGGTAGGCGGTGAGGCCGGTCATCCCCAGCACGCCTAAGTAGGCGGAGAGGGGAGCCTGCTCCGGATCCACCCGCTGCAGCCCCTCGGCCCTGGCCACCTGCGTTTCCTTCCACTGCAGGGAGCCGGAGACGTGATCGCCCTTTTTGAATTTGTCACTCTTCGATTCCACCACTTCGGCAATCGCGCCGGAGATGATCGGCTGGCCAACCTGAAAGGGCGGTACGTAGGATTTGGCATCGCTCATGCGGCCGCGCAAATAGGGATCTACCGATACGTAGGTAGCGCGGAGCAGAACCTGCCCGTCCTGCAGCGAACCGACATCCGATGTGGTCAGGTCGAAATTATCGAGTGTCGGCGTGCCGGTGGGGCGGCTTGCCAGGTTGATGGTTTTGGTAGTACTCATGGTATAATGGTTAAATTTTGATGCTGTTCCAGGCCATTTCGTAGGCGGCGTCGACCCGTGCCGGAGTGAGCTCGCAGTAGCCCCGCTCCTGCATGTTCAGCAGGAAAGCGACGGGGTATACGGTGTAGGCGTACAGCAGGTAGGGCGACACCGGTCGAATGCTGCCCAGCTCCTGCCCCCGCTCCCAGAGGTCGAGTAGCGGTTTCAGGTGCCTCAGGCCCTCCTGCCGGCTGGCCTCGTCGATCATCGGCGTATTGTCGCACTGGCTGAGGAAGAGGGCCTGTTCCACTTCCCGCAGCTTGAAGTCGGCGATGTTGTACCATATCTTCCGAAAGTCGGCTTCTACGGAATCCGTCTCTTCGTAATCCCGGAAGGCCGAGACGCTGAAGGCCGACTTTACCTCCAGGTAGACTTGGTTGATGAGGTCCTGCTTGCTCTCAAAATAGCGGTAGATCGTACCCGCCGACACCCCCGCCAGCTTGGCGATCCGGGCCATTGGTGCTGCGTGAAAGCCGCTGTTGTTGACCAGGGTGATCGTGGCGCGCACCAGGGCCGCTCGCTTCACTTCGCCTTTTGGGGTGGTACTCATGGTTGCTGGTTGCTGGTTGCTTTCAGTAAACGTACAAAATGAATGAACGTTCATTTTTTTATCGACGCGGCCGCAGGTGCGGGGAAGTACCGGAGCCCCCGGACCGAGCGGCCTCCCCCGGCGCGGGGTGTCCGCGATTGCTTCCGCCCGCCCGGCTAACTGCGGGATTAGCTAACTTCGACGGATGCGCTTCCTTCCCGTCTGCCTCTTGTTCTTGCTCTGTGTCTCTACTGGCTGCCGGCACGAGTCAGAGCACTCCGAAACTGACAACCTAGTCGCCTTCGGTCGACTCGTGGGATACGTCCGTTTCTTTCATCCGACGGAGGCCGCCGCGGAGCTGGACTGGGATAAGTTCATTGCGTACGGATGCGAGCAGGTTATCGGCTGCCGTACCTCCGAGGAACTGGAAGCTCGACTGAACCGGCTGTTTTTTCCCATTGCCCCTACCCTGGTGCTCGGATCTCCTGACCAGTTGGATGACGGCGCTCCCCCACCCCTGTCCGCCGATACGGTCTATACCTTCTGGCAGCACCAGGGGGTAGACCTGAAGACGGACCAAAACGGCGGAGCTTACGCCAGCCGACGCGTTGAAGTCCGGCACGGAAGGCTGCAGGATAGCCTCTTCGCGGCCGTACCGCAGCGCCGCGTAGTGGTACGGCCGCTGAGCCGTGACCTGGTATGCCGCCTCCCCCTCGTTCTGCCCGTGGAGGAAACCGCCCCACCCAATTCAGCCGATTCACTGACCGCGCTCATGGCGAACATCGCGCCCTATTCGTTCGACGCCCGGCGACCGGAGAGCCGGTTTGCGAATGTCATTACGACCTATAACGTACTCCGGCATTTCTATCCCTACTTCGACGTCGTGGAGGTCGATTGGCCGGAAGAGATGCGCCGGGCCCTCATCCGGAGTGTGGCGGACCGTACCAAAGCCGATCACGTAAATACGCTGCTCCGCATGACCGCGGCCCTGGACGACGGGCACGTCCAGGTCAGGACGGAATCCCAGGAATACTTCCCCCCGATCTACTGGGAGTGGATCAACGATACCCTGACCATCACCCGCGTCGTGGATACTACCCTTGACATCAGCGTCGGACAGGTAGTCACCGGCATCGAGGGGATGTCCGTCGACGAATACTTCAGTGACGTAATGTCCATCCTATCCGCCGGGACCGATGGCTGGCGGGCGTACCGGTCGCAGCGGCAATCCCTGAGCGGCGACCGCAGCAGCCCCTTTCCCATCGAAGTCGACGGGGTGCTCCGTAGACTAACCCGGCATATCCCGCTTTTCGAGTATTACCCATTGACCAAGGTGAATCAGACCCAGCATCGTTCCTATCCGGACGGGATCGAATACGTCAACCTGGACATGATTTCAATGGAGGAGCTCACTGATCTACTCCCCGAGCTCAGCCGGGCCAGTGGCTTACTGTTCGACCTGCGGGGCTACCCGAACGGAAACCACGGGCTGATCAATCATTTAATGACCCAGCCCGATACGGTCAGCGCCTGGATGAAAATCCCACAGATCGTCTACCCGGATGGCGAAGAGCCGGTCGGCTACAGCCCCCGAAACTGGATCGATTTCATGCAGCCCCAGGCTCCCTTCCTGGGCGAGCGGCCCGTAGTATTCCTGACCGACGGCCGGGCGGTCAGCTATGCGGAGAGCTTCCTCGGGTTTGTCAAAGGATATGGACTTGGGACCCTCATGGGTCAGCCCACGGCCGGCGCCAACGGGAACGTCAATACCCTCCATTTGCCCGGGGAGATATCAATCACCTTCACGGGGATGCAGGTGACCCAGCACGACGGGAGTCGGTTGCACGGGGTGGGCATTCAGCCCGACGTATACCTGGAGCGGTCGGTGGCGGGAGTCCGGGAAGGACGGGATGAGTTCCTGGAAGCGGGGCTGAATTACCTGAGGGACCGGCGAAACAAATAGAATCCGGCGGGCACGCAGGTGCGGTGGAGAAAACCTACGAATACTTTGCGGCCGGGCACATTAGCCGCTTGATCACCTCTTTGCTGCTCTATCTACCCAATATTTTAGGGTAAAAGCGACAAAAATTCGGAGGAAAGCTCGCTAGTTTTTCTATTTTACATCGGTTGCACACCGGATCGGCCGGCCGGAATCGCGCGGTAGCGTACCGCACAGCCCGGACGGCATCCAGTGAATAACAATTCGATCATTCCGATCCTACCATTCACTTAACCCAGTCATCATGCACAACTTTTTTTACTCTCTACTGGCCTGCGCGCTGGTGGCGCTGGCCGGTTTGTCCGGCGTACAGGCGCAACAACTCGCCTTTCCCGGAGCGGAAGGCTTCGGCCGCTACGCGGTTGGCGGGCGCGGCGGCGAAATCTACCACGTCACCAACCTCGACGACGCCGGGCCCGGCTCTTTCCGGGACGCCGTGAGTGAGCCCCACCGTATCGTGGTCTTCGACGTGGCCGGCATCATCAACATCTCCTCCCGCATCGTGGTGAAGCACCACGTCTACGTGGCCGGTCAGACGGCCCCCGGCGAGGGCATCACCGTCTACGGCAACGGCCTGGCCTTAAATGAAGACTCCGGCGACAACATCATACGCTACCTCCGCATACGGATGGGCAAGAACGGCGACAGCGAAAAAGACGCGGTAGCGGTGTCGGCCAACAAAAACTACATCTTCGACCACGTATCCATCTCCTGGGGCCGTGACGGAACGCTCGACGTCAACGGCAACGGCATCGACAGCCTCACCTTTCAGGACTGCATCATCGCCCAGGGCATCAACAATACCAACCACTCGACCGGCGGGCTGATGCAGAGTGGAAAATGGTCGGTGATCCGGTCGCTCTACATCGACAACAAAACGCGCAATCCGAAGGCACGGGGCAGCCACGAGTTCATCAACAGCGTACTCTACAACTGGGCGGAGAACGGCTACATCGCGGGCGACACCGAGGGCCGCTCGGAAGCCAACCTGCTGGGCAACTACTTCATCTACGGCCCGTCGAGCGACGCCAATTCCCACATCACCCGTACCACTCCGGCCTTCCACGTTTACGCGGAAGACAACTGGGTAGACCGCGACAGCAACGGCACCCTGGACGGCTCCCTCCTGACGGACTACTTCACGGCTACGGTAGTGGATACGCCCTTCGACTATCCCGGAGTCGACGAGTTACTGTCGGCGCAGGAGGCCGTGCACCACGTAGTAGATCACGTCGGTGCCTCGCTACGGCGGGACAGCGTCGACAAGTTCCTGATCGACGAGCTGACCTCCTACGGCACGAAGGGGCAGATCATCAACACCGAAGACGACAATGGCATCACCAACAACGTCGGCACCGTCAACGGCGGGCCCGTCCCCCCCGACACCGACCGCGACGGCATGCCCGACGCGTGGGAGATCGAGCGCGGCCTCGACCCGAATACGCCCGACGATGCGGGCGACGACGACCAGGACGGCTACACCAACATCGAGGAATACCTGAGCTGTCTGGTCAGTGGCGACAGTGCCTGTGCTTTCAACGTGGTGGTGGACTGCAACGGCGACATGGACGGGACCGCCTACTACGACGAATGCACGCGTTGCGTAGGCGGCAACACCGGCCTGGAGCCCTGCACCACCGACTGCAACGGCGACCAGAACGGAACCGCCACGATCGATGACTGCGGCGTATGCAGCGGCGGAAATACGGGCATCGTGGCCTGTACCGATGCCCTGCAGGCGGAGGATTTCTGTACGGCTACCGGAGTCGCGGAAGCGAGCAACGAGGGTTTTCTCGGTGACGGGTACCTCAACCTGGACAACGAGATGAACGCTACGGCCACCTGGTACGTGGTCGCGTCGGAAGCCCAGACCACCACCTTCCAGGTGCGTTACGCCAACGGTTCGGGCACGGCCCGGGGCCTGAACGTACTGGTCAACGGACTGCAGCAGGGGACCGTCAGCGGCGGCAAAACCCAGGGCTGGACCACCTGGCTGGAAGAAAGCGTGTTGCTCACCCTGCGGGAAGGGCCCAACGAGATTGCCCTCCAGGCCAATACGCCCGATGGAGGGCCGAACATCGACCTGATCGCCTTTGCCAGTCCCACCGTATCCGTATCCGCCTGTACGGACTGTAACGGCGACGTGGGCGGTACCGCTTTCTTTGACGACTGCGGCGAATGCATAGGCGGGTCGACGGGAGCCACGGCCTGCGTTATCGACTGCAACGGCGACCCCGACGGCACGGCCTATGTCGACGAATGTGGCGTGTGCGTGGCCGGAAACACCCCCTACCTGCCATGCACTTCGTCGCGCGAAGCGGAGGAAGCCTGCTACGTAGACGGCATCACACTGGAGTCGGTCAACGAAGGATTTTCGGGCGAAGGCTACGTAAACACCGATAATGAGACGGGCGCCGCGGTGGTGTGGCAAGTAGAAAGCGCCGTTGGCGACAGCACCACGCTCACCTTCGTGTTTGCCAACGGCGGTTCGGGCAACCGGGACGGAGAACTGTACATCAACGGCGACAGCATCGGCGTGGTAGCCCTGCCCGCTACGGGGGGCTGGACAAACTGGACCACCGTAAGTACCAACGTCTACCTACGGGCGGGAACCAACGTCATCGAACTGGTGGCCACCTCCGGTGGCGGCCTCGCCAACCTGGACGTACTACACTTCTCGCAGGCGGTAGCGAACGCGCCCTGTGACCTCACGTCCGTAACGTCGGGCAGTGACGACTACCCCCTCGAGCTATACCCCAACCCCACGGACGGGACGGTCACCTTCTCCGCCGCTACCCGCTGGGAGATCCACACGATTGACGGCCGGCGCCTCGCCACGGGACAGGGCACCCAGGCGGACCTGGCCGACTTTGCTGCCGGACTGTACATTATCCGCACCCCATTCCGGGCGTATAAGGTGGTAAAACGATAGGGTACCGACGGGGGGCGCCTCCCGGCGCCCCCCGCTACCTATAACGCTCCCGTACCGGGCCGGTACTCATCCCGCGGTTGCAGATCGAACGGTAGTTCCTGGACCTGCCGCCGCGGCGTGGTTCAGCACTATGCCCGTGCGGCGGTACGCCGGGATCCGGTCGCGGTGCCCCGGGCCGACATTCCCGAAGGCACGGACACACCTACCGACCGCGGTACGCGTCTGGTCATTCCCGCCGCCAACCAGACGCTTTGTCGCTTAGTCTGCTTGATTAGCCGCGGGCTCACGCTATTTTAGCCGTCCACGCTTACAATATGTCGTTCATGAACTATTCCTTTCCGGCGGTTTTGCTGGTTCTGGCCGCGTTGCTGATCCCGGAAGCACCCCACGCGCAGGACGTACTCTCCTACGTAGACCCCAACATCGGTACGGCGCACAGCCGCTGGTTCTTTTACACCCCGGCGGCCGTACCCTATGGCATGGCCAAACTGGCCCCCTCCACCAACGGCCACTACGGCAATGCCTCGGGCTGGGAAGCCGTGGGCTACGACACCCGGCATACCTCGATCGAGGGCTTCGTACACTTTCACGAGTGGCAGGTGGGCGGCGTGAGCTTCATGCCCACCGTCGGCGATCTCCAGGTGACGCCCGGCGACCTCGAGGACCCCGCCAGCGGCTACCGCTCCAACTTCGATCCGAGTAATCAGGTGGCCGAGCCCGGCTACTACCGCGTGCGGCTCGATGACTACGGCATCACCGCCGAACTGACGGCCACCCAGCGAGTTGGCTTTCACCGCTACACCTTTCCCGCGAGCGACCGGGCACACATCCTGCTCGACATCGGCAACACCCAGGGAGAAAGCGGAGAAGTGAAAGGCGCCAGCGTCCGGATGGTGGACGCGACCCACGTGGAAGGCTTCGTAAGTACCTACCCCAAGTACGTAAATACCTACGACCCCGGTGGCGAGGTGAATATGTACTTCTTCGCGGAGCTCAGCAAAGCCCCGGCCAGCGTCGACGCCTTCTCGGCCACGGGCACCCACCCCGCCGGTCGGGAGGCCACCGGTAAGGGAGCGGGGCTCGCCCTGAACTACCAGACCACGGAGGGGGAAACGATCGAACTGAAGGTCGGCCTTTCCTACACCTCCGTCGCCAATGCCCGGGCCAACCTGCTCGCCGAGGCCCCTGCCCTCACCTTCGACCAGGCCCGTAGCGCGGCCCAGGCTACCTGGACGCGCGAACTGGGCAAGATCGCGGTCGAAGGTCCCGACGAGCAGGACAAGACCAAATTCTATACGGGCCTGTACCATGCCCTGCTGGGCCGCGGCGTCGCCAGCGACGTCAACGGCGACTACCCCCGCCACGGCGGCGGGATCGGTCGCCTCGAGGCCCACGGCTCCGGGCCCCGCCCCGAATTCATCAATACCGACGCCATCTGGGGGGGGTTCTGGAACATCACCCAACTCTGGGCCCTGTCGTACCCCGAGTGGTACGGCAACTACGTGAATACCGAGCTGCAGGTATACCGCGACAAAGGATGGTTCGGCGACGGACTGGCCAACAGCGAGTACGTCTCTGGGGTCGGCACCAACTTCGTGGGCCTGGCCGTCGCGGCGGCTTACCAGGTAGGTATCCGCAACTACGACGTAGACCTGGCTTACGAAGCCGTTCGCGCGAACGAACTGAATTACCGCGACCGGGCCTTCGGCTCGGGCAAGATGGACGTGAAGGCCTTCACCGAATACGGATACGTCCCCTTCAGGGACGAATACAGGACGTACGAAGGGGAATGGTTCCGGACGGACTCCACCGGCTCCTACTTCGCCAACTCCCACACCCTGGAATACAGCTTCAGTGCCTTCGCCGCCGCCCAGATGGCCAAGTCCCTGGGCAAAACCGAGGATTACCAGCGACTGCGTGAGCTTTCCGAGGGCTGGAAGCTGATCCTGAACCCGGAAAACCAGCTTATGCAGCCCCGGTTGGCAGACGGCAGCTTCGCGCGCAACTTCGACCCCTACGAGCCGTGGCGCGGTTTCCAGGAGGGTAACGCCATGCAGTACACCTTCTACGTACCGCACGACCCGGCCGGACTCGTAGGAGCCCTGGGCCGCGAGACCTTCAACGAACGCCTCGACAGCATCTTTACGGCCTCCGCCAAGACGGGATTCGGTGGCGGCAAGGAGATCGATGCCTTTGCCGGGATCAAGGCCATCTACAACCACGGCAACCAGCCCTGCCTGCACATCAGCTGGCTGTTCAATTTCTCGGGCCGGCCCTGGCTCACCCAGAAGTGGACGCGCCGGATCTGTGACGAATTTTACGGTACCGAGCCCATCCACGGCTACGGCTACGGTCAGGACGAGGACCAGGGCCAACTCGGTGCCTGGTACGTCATCACGTCCCTCGGTCTGTTCGATGTGAAAGGCTTTGCCGATACCCGGCCTACTGTGCAGTTGGGCAGCCCGCTGTTCAGCAAGGCGACCATCCAGCTGGGCACCGGAAACGAGTTGGTAATCGAAGCCCGAAATACCGCCAAGGAAAACGTCTACGTACAGTCGGCCGAGTTCAACGGCGCGCCGCTAGACAATTGCTGGCTCTACCGCGACCAGCTGATGGAGGGCGGCCGGCTCGTCTTCACGATGGGCAACCAGCCCAACAAAAACTGGGGCACGGAGACGCCGCCGCCTTCGGCGCAGTAACGGACAGGGTTACGGAGCGTACCGGTCCGCCAACCTTGGCCGCTGTTGCAGGATTTGCACCGCATCCCGCGTGCGCGACAACCAGGTAAAACGCTTGACCGACCGACATCTGGAGTCCGGCCGATTTGCGTTTGGCCGGATCCCGAAATATACCAGGGTGGAGCAGCACTATCCTGCTGGAATACCCGGTCTTATACAGGAAAATACTCCGATCATGCGAGATCAATTTCGGCTCTTACTCCTGTCGATTACCCTACTGGTCTTGCACAACGGAGCGGCCGGGCAAACCGTGGTCTTCCACGACGTAAGCGTCGGTCTCAACCACACCCGCGTCCCCCATACCGGCGCACTTGGCCGCGGAGGATTTTACACTTCCAGTTCAACCTCAATCCCCTCCGGGACGATTCCACGCCGCAAAAATTCTGCCTCGCCTCCTCGGTACGGTACGCCAGACGAAATTTCATCCTTGCGCAGGACGGTTCGGGCCGGTTCGGCACCTCCTTTATCGACTTGGGCCTCGGCCCTAAATTTTCGGGCCAGGCTATTGACGTACAATTGAAGGGGCAACTGGCCGTACCGATCAGTAACTCGGCGGATAAATCCCCGTCCCTGTACACGAGCGATGACCCGGACGGAGCATTCGCCGCGCTGCTCGTAGAGATTTACCTGAAGGTTTCCGAGCGCGTGCACGTGGGCGGCGAAGTCAGTTTGCTATCGACGGTATACATGTCGCACACCAGCCCGGGATCCCTTGATTCGAACGGCCGGCCCGGCCTGCCGTCCACCTTCGGTCATAAGCTTTAGTGGGTGGGCGTCAACGTGAAGTACGTGCTGCAACCTACGTCCGTAGCGCCCCGGCTGGGCGTGCTGTAGCTATTCCGCCTGCATCGGTCTTGCCAAGTAGCGGAATCGCATCGGGGTGGGTCGCCGATCTGCGGACGGGCCGGAAGATCCGAGAACTTTTCATTTACTACACGTGTGGTATACGTTGTAGTAGCCCGCTACCCCGATACTTTCCGACGCCGAATTACGGATCCTGCAGTACCTCCGGAAGTGCCGTGCCGTGTGCCTTATAAGCGCGGCCGCAGTGTTACTAAAGGCCACTCCGAACTAATGGGCTAAGTACCACCGCAATGCACTCTACTCCTCAACTTTCCAAACGACCGCATTCCCGTCCGCGTCCGTAACGACCACTCCGGCGGGCAACGAAGGAAGGGCCTCGGAACTTACCGTCCCGATCGGTTCCATCTTCAGCGGCCGGACATTTTGCGTATCTCCATTGCTTGCCTCAACGCCGGGGGGCGGGGTCGACATCCGGAAGGCCAGGAGGGAAAAGGCGGTTAGTGATATCGATAGGTAGTGGAAGCGGTTCATACGGGTAATATACAACCTGTTACGCGCTCCTCAGGCCACCGAATTGTCTGCGGTTGGCCGTGACCACTGTATCCCGGGCTTATTTCCCGTCCATAAAGGGCCGCAGGTGAAAGAGTTGTCCGTTGTCCGCGTCGGTCAGCACGTACAGGGTGCCGTCCGGCGCCTGCACCACGTCGCGTACGCGGGCCCCGATAGGGATGCGCTCGAGTTCCTCGGCCTCGTCTCCGTTCACGGCCACCCGAACAAGGCCGCCGGCGGTCAGGCCGCCGATGAGGGCGTTGCCCCGCCAGGCCGCGAATACGTCGCCGGTGTAGAACACCATTCCGGAAGGAGAAATCGTGGGCGACCAGTACAGGGCCGCGTCCGCAAATTCCGGGCGGGTGGTCGGGTCGGGGATGTTCGTATCGTCGTAGTTCTTGCCCCAGCTGACCACGGGCCAGCCGTAGTTTTCACCGGCATGGACCTGATTCAATTCGTCGCCACCCATCGGGCCCATCTCCGTCACCCACAACTGGCCGGTGGCCGGATCGATGGCCGCGGCCTGGATGTTACGGTGGCCGTAGGAGTAGATCTCGGGCAGCGCGCCGTCCTCGTCGGCGAAGGGGTTGTCTTGCGGTACGGTGCCGTCGTTGTTCAGCCGTACCACGGTACCGAGGTGATTGCTCAGGTCCTGGGCGGGCTCGAACTGAAAGCGCTCGCCCATGGTGAAGTAAACCATGCCGTCCCCGGTGAATTCCATGCGTCCGCCGAAGTGATTGGGCCCCTTCATCTTGTAGTCCTGCACGAAGAGCGTCTCGAAGTCCTCGATGTGGTCATCCACCCACCGGCCACGACCGAAGGCGGAGGAAACCATCGAGTCCTGCCCCGGATCGGAAAAGGACAGGTACACATACTGGTTATCGGCAAAGTCGGGGTCGAGGGCCACGTCCAGCAGTCCCCCCTGCCCGTAGGCCAGTAGCTCCGGCAGTCCCGCCACGGGTTCCGACAGCGTCGAGTCGGCCTCCAGGATGCGCAGGCGGCCCGGCCGTTCGGTGATGAGCATGCGCCCGTCGGGCAGGAAGGCCATCCCCCAGGGGTGCTCGAGACCATCGACGATGGGGACGATCTTGATGGCACCGGCTTCCGTCAGTGCCTGCCCTTTCTGGGCGAGGAGGGTACCCGATAGCAGGCAAAGGAACAGCGGAAGGACTCGTAGGATGTGCATAGCTAACTTTCCTATACAATAGCAATCCACCCAAAGGGTTCAGGAGAGGCGGGGCCGCGGGTACGGTGCCCCCGGCTTGTGGCAGGAGCGTGGGCGGGTGGCACGGTCACGCTACACCTTCCGTAACCGGAACCACCGGTAGCCGTAGGAACCCAGCCGCACCTGGTGTCCCCCCTTCTCGCCGGGTTCCAGTTCGATCACTTCCCGCAGGTCGAGCAGGTTGGCCTCCGCTTCGGGCCCCTTCTTAAGGGTCACCACGATCGGGCGGTTGCTGAAGTTGTGGAATACGACGACCACTTTCCCGCGAAAGGTGTAGCGCAGGCCGAGTACCGCGGGTTCTTTCGTCTCGATCAGTTCCCATTCCCCGTAGCCGATCTCGGGGGTTTCCTTGCGCAGGCGTACAATCTTCTTTGTCCAGTTCAGCAGGCTGTCGGCGTCCCGCATCTGGTTCTCGACGTTAAGCAACGGGTAGGCGTAGGCGCCGTCTCCGATGACGGGGTGGACGAGCTGTTTCTCAGCGGCCCGGCTAAATCCTCCGTTGGCTTCGTCGCTCCACTGCATGGGCGTGCGCACGGCGTCGCGCTCGTTCAGGCTCAGGTCGTCGCCCATACCCAGTTCGTCGCCGTAGCGCATCACGGGCGTTCCGGGCAGGCTGAACATCAGGCTGTAGGCCAGTTCGATGCGTGGCCGCTCGCCGAGCATGGGGGCCAGGCGGCGACGGATACCCCGGTCGTAGAGCTGCATGTCCTTTTCCGGACCGAAATGAGCGAACACTTGCTGCCGCTGTTCCTCGGTGAGCCGGCCGAGGTCGAGCTCGTCGTGGTTACGCAGGAAGTTGCCCCACTGCGCCATGGGCAGGTCGGTACGGGTATCCTCCAGCGCCTCACGCAGGGCGGTCGTGTCTTCACTGGCCAGGGCATGGAAGAGGAACTGATTGACGTAGAAGTTGAACATCATGTGCAGCCCGCCTCCGCCCTCCCCGAAGTACTTCTTGGCCTGCCTGGGGGCCACGTTGGCCTCGCCGAGCAGGATGGCGTCGCCCCGGTGCCACTGCAGGAAACGGCGCAGGTCCTCCAGGATCTCGAAGCGGATTTCGGCCTCATCCAGTTTGCCGGGCCCCTGGGTTTCCAGCACGAAGGGTACGGCGTCTACCCGGAAGCCCGCCACGCCCAGGGCGAGGTAGTAGCCGATCACGCGGTGGAGCTCCTCCCGTACGGCGGGATTGCTCACGTTGAGGTCGGGCTGAAATTCGTAGAAGCGGTGGAAGTAATACTGCTGCGCCTTGCGGTCGTACGTCCAGGTACGCTCCTGTACGCCCGGGAAAATGATACCGTCCTCGGCGTCCGAGGGCTTCTTGTCGCTCCACACGTACCAGTCGTGGTAGGGGTTGTCCTTCCCCTTCCGCGCCTCCTGGAACCAGGGGTGCTGATCGCTCGTATGATTGATGACCAGATCGATGATCACCTTGATGCCCCGGTCATTGGCCAAGTCCATAAACTCGGCGAAGTCGCCCGGCGTCCCGTGGCGGTGGTCCACGCCGTAATAGTCGCTGATGTCGTAGCCGTTGTCCCGGTTCGGCGTCGGCTGGAAGGGTGCCAGCCAGATTACATCTACACCTAGCCCCTGCAGGTAATCAAGCCGCGCGCTGAGGCCACGAAAGTCCCCTACCCCGTCGCCGTTGCCGTCCATGAAGGTTTCCAGGTCGAGGCTGTAGATGGTGGCGTTCTTGTACCAGTAGTCGTCTATCATGGGTGAATTGGTGCGTCGCTAAATGGGTGGTCTACCGTGTTACCTGTAGAACCGGTGGCCCGCGGGGCGGGAGACGGCCCGGGGAATGATGAAACGAAGGATTGGTGCGTTGGTGCGTTAGTGCATTACTGAATTGCTGCGTTGCCCGGCGGGTGGGTGTCCCTCGCTTCCCGCGGCCCGGGGCGGCAACGCAAACCCATAGCGCTCCGAACCTACCCGAGCGAAGCGGGGGGCAACTGCCACGCAACGCAGCAATTCACCAACGCAGCAATACACCAACCCCAAACAAATCCCCACCCCCCTTGCTTACTAAGCAAACCCTTCTCCCTTGGCCACCTTCGGATACCAGATCTCCCAGGAACAATTCGACCCCCGACACCTCCTACAACTCGCCAAACGTGCGGAAGCCGCCGGTTTTACGGAGCTCGCCACCTCCGATCACCTCTTCCCGTGGAGCAACGCCCAGGGACATTCCGGCTTCTCCTGGAGCTGGCTCGGCGCGGCCCTGGAAGCCACCGACCTGCCCTGCGGCATCGTAAATTGCCCCTACGAGCGCTATCACCCGGTCATCATCGCCCAGGCGGTAGCTACCCTCTGTCAGATGTATCCCGGCCGCTTCTGGCCCTGCTTCGGCAGCGGCGAGTTCCTGAATGAGCATATTACCGGCAACCACTGGCCCGAAAAGGACGCCCGCAACCGGAAGCTGGCGGAGGCCGTCTCCATCATGAAGCGGCTCTGGGCCGGCGAACGGTTCACCCACCGCGGCGAGTTCATCACGGCGGAAGAAGTGCGCCTGTTCACGCTGCCCGAGGAGACGCCCCTGGCCGTCGGGGCAGCCATCACCGCCCGTACCGCGGCCGAGATCGCGCCCTGGGCCGATGCCCTATACACCGTCTGGAAACCGCACAACAAGCTGGACGACGTAATCGATGCCTTCCGCAACAACGGCGGCGCGGGCAAGCCCCTATACCTGAAAGTCGACCTCTGCGTGGCCCCCACCGAGACGGAAGCCCGCAAGCTCGCCCACGAGCAGTGGCGCACCAACATCGGCACCGGATCGGTACACGGGGAACTGCGGACGCCCGAGCAATTCGAGGCGGCCAGCCAGTTCATCGGCGAGCAGGAGGTAGCCGACAACATCCGGATCACCCTCGACCCCGAGGAACACGTCGAACTCATCAAAAAGGATATCGGTCTGGGCTTCGACAAGATCATCTTCCACAACGTGGGCCTGAATCAGGACTACTTCCTCGACTTCTTTGGTAAGGAGGTACTACCCCGCTTGTAGCGCCCCCTCGTTTACCGCCTTACGACGCGGCCGGGCGGCAGCCCCGTTCGGTCGGTCTTCAGCGTACAGGAAGATTCGTGCAGCCGAAGGCAACCGTGGCGTTTGACACGCCCTCCGGCAGCCTACCCTGGTGGGGCAGGACGTCGTAGGTAGCCACCGGCCAGCAGCCGGATCTTCAGCCTGGTAGTGAGCAGGTCAGGGCATTCCCCTGCGGCCAGTTGGCGCCGAGTAGGGGAACATGATACGTTGCTTCGGAACCCTGCAGGCCCGGTGCCCCGAGAATGACGGTGCTGCTTCCGGTTCGGTTCCTTACCTGCCCCGTGGTGGGCGCGGGCGCAGGTGCAGGGGGATCAGAACACGGTGATGCGCTTGCGGACAATACCGCGTTCCGTGCTCTCCAACCGGAGCACGTATACACCTGCGGCCAGGCCGGCGATCGCGATCGGGTTGTTGGACGCGTGGGGGTCCAGACGCCCCTCGCTCACCGCACTACCCGAGCTGTTGAAGAGCTGGTAGCGGGCCGTACCTCCGGAGAAGCCGGCGGCCAGCTCGTGGTCCATGGAAACGTAAACCACCCCGCGGGCCGGCACCGGATGCACACTGACGCGCGCACTGACGGCATCGTCGTGTACGGAAGTGGTTACCCCCTCCACGCTGACCATGTTGCTCGGCCCGGAAGGACAGTCGGCGCCCTTCACCCGTGCCGTGTAGAAGCCGTTGCGCAGTGGCTGGTAGTACCGTCCGGAGCTTTCGCCTTCCAGCTCGTCCTGGTAGTACCAGAGCAGCGGGCCGGGCCGGGAGGCGGCCAGCGTGGTAGTGGATTCGTTGTACTGGATCACCGGCGCGTCGGGCGGCGTAAGGAAGGTCAGCCGGCCCACGGTGGCGGGGCTCAGGCAGTCGTTGAAGCCCTTCGTACGGACCGTAAACCGGGTGGGCTCGTAGGTCGGATATACCCGTACCACGTCGTCGGCCGTAGAGCGTTGCTCGTAGTAAGCGTATTCAAAGGTCCAGAAGTACTCCTGGGCGAAATCGCTGACCGATAGCTCGACAATATCCGTCGTGCAGGTATCGATCCGGAGGCCCTGATCGACCGTCGGGGCCGGGGGTGCCGGCGCGTCCACCGCATACAGTTCCAGGGGCGCGGAAGGCTCGGAGAGGCACTCGCTGTTCGGCTCCGTGGCGTACGCCACGTAGGTACCGGGCTCGGTCACGATCAGTACCGGCGTCGTATCGCCCGTGTTCCACACGATCGGGGTGCCATAGGGAGATTCGGCGCGTAGTTCCACCGATCCGCCGGTACAGATCGCGCGCGTCAGGGGATCGATGATGTAGGGGATACCTCCGTAGTAGCTCTCGTTCAGGTAGAAGGGCGGGCTCACCGGCCCGGGGCAGCCCGTGGCGTCCTCGATCCGGTAGGTGTACTCACCGCTCTGCGTCACGTAGATCGTGTCGCCGATCTGCCCGTTCGACCAGCGTACCGTCCCGCCCTCCGGTACGCTGCCTGCGGGCAGCGTTACCAGCAGGGGTTGCCCGGTGCAGATCGTCGTAGGCCCGCTGTAGGCCGGGGGTACCGCGCCGCCGGGGCAGAGGTACAGCAGACGCAGCAGGTTGTCGGTGGTGAG
Source organism: Lewinella sp. IMCC34183 (assembly GCF_003390915.1). GTDB lineage: Bacteria > Bacteroidota > Bacteroidia > Chitinophagales > Saprospiraceae > Neolewinella. Next base: position 278,173 of record NZ_QMEM01000005.1, read on the forward strand.
GTAGGCAAGTCCTTCCCCGCCCACCTTCTCCAGTTCGCGTACACTCTCACCGTTGTAGGAGGGGGTAGCGTAGGGATTGATGGTCTGAACGGACAAGGGGGCCAGGGTGGTCAGTTCGAAGGTGTAAAGGTTAAGCCGACCGTTGTAGTATTCGCGGGCCAGGTAGTACAGCCGGTCACCGATGGCGTCGGGTTCGACCCCCACCGGAGCGTACTGATCTACCCCCTCCAGGTAAAGGGTGGTCAGCGGAGTGGGTACGCCGCTCTCCACCATGGCGATCTCGCCACTGGGCGCGTAGAGGCGCTGGTTCATGTACTCCAGGCGGCCGACCGGGAGGTAAATCCCGCCGTAATAGGTGCTATCCGCCAGTCCGGTGTTCGTCACCCACAGTTGCTGCAGCTGGTACATGGCTTCCTGATCGATTCCCAGCAGGACGTTGTCCAGGTCGGTGTACACCAAGCTACTGGCGGCCGGGTATCCGGTAGCCAGGTCGGGCAGCTGCCGCCCCTCATCAAAGAGCACCGTACCGGTGGAGCGGGGGTAAAAGTCGAAGAGGTGACGGCGCGCCACCGCGAGCAGGTCGTCGCTACCGCGTACGGGCAGCAGGTCGGCGGCGTAATAGGGGCCGTCGTTCGCCTCTTCCCCGCCCACGCTGAATTCCAGGTCGATCCGGTTGGTCAGCAGGCTGAACCGCCGGATCAGGTTCTCTCCCCGCAGGGAGATGTAGAGGTAGTCGCCCGAGGTGGTGGCGACCACCTGCACCGGATCGGCACCGATCGGGTAGCTTTCCACGACCGCACCGGTCTGCAGATCGATCCGGCAAAGCGTATTTCCGTCCGCTGCCCCAGCGGACCGGACGGCGTACAGGGCGTCCCGGGCGGGGACGTATTCCAGATCGGCGAAGGTTCCGGGAGCCTCGACTATTCGTTGTGCGGTGAGGGGCGTAAAGAGCAGGAAAATACCGAACAGTGCGGCGACGTGCTTCATAGTGTGCGTAGTGGGTTGGTGGATGTGAGGGTACGAAAATATCTCCCCGCCCCACGCCACGCACAAGAATATTGCGTACCACAAAACTTTAACTAAACCACTGAAGCCGTGGGTTATGCGGCGGGGCCGCGGGTGCAGGGCCGGGGTAGGTAAATCGACTCCTTTGGTAGCGTAGCCTCAGTCACGATCCCGCCCTAACTTACAGGTCACTCCACCCGCTATGCTACTCCGCCTGCCCCCCCTGCTGGTCCTACTATCGGTGCTGCTCGCCTGCTCCCCCGATCCGCCGCCGTCCGACGTCCCTTATGACCACACCCTGGTCGACTCCCTGGCCTCCCTGCGCGCGGATTACGCCGCGCTCCGCCGGCCCCAGGCCCTGGCCCGCGCCCGCCGGCTGCGCCCTCTACTACATGCGGCCGGTGTACCCTGCCCGATCCGCTACGGGCCGAGGGTTACCAGTACCTAGCGATGCTCCACTTCGACCGGGGACTGTACGTAGACAGTATCGGGCTGTTCGCGGAGCTCAGTACCGCCCTCCTCAGTCCGTAAAGCCCCCTGTCAACCGGGCCCGGCAACTCCTGTTGAGGACCTACGAGGGATACTTTCAGCGCAAGTGGGTCGAGATCGACATGACCGCCGCCCTCACGATGGACCTTCTTGAAGCGGACGGACGGGAGTGGACGGATCTGTATCCGCAGCTGTTGGTAAGCCAGGGAATAGCCAGAAAAAAGTACGCCGATCAACTGTTCCGGCAGGATCCCGCCGGTACCGGGCACGCAGCGGTTTGGCGGGAAGCCGGAGACATCTTCCGCCGGGCCCTGGCCGTATACGGCGACAACGGTTCATCACGCCTTCGGCAGGCCTACGAAGAACTGATCGTGCTGGCGGCCCGCCCCTGGGCCATCGATTCCGACGCCCCTACCCTCCTGGCCGGCTTTCCCTGCGGCCCCGATACCACGGAAGCTTAGGTCGGAGACTGTACTCGCCTCCGGGGCTACGTGTACCTATTCACTTCCCAACCGGACAGCGCTACCCACTACTACCAGGAGGTCCTCAACCGCTCCCGCGTCTTTAATTACAAGTACTACGGTGAAGCAGTGTACTACCTGATGACGAACGCGCGGGCCCACGGCACCTTTGGATACGCACGCGATCTTGTGCGCTCAGGCATGGTAGCGTCGGGCTGCTGCCCGGACGATCGCCTGACCACCGACGAACTGTGCCTGGAGAGTAGCGGCTGCATTTACTCCCTCTCCGCGCTGGCCGACCTACACCTGGAAGAATATACTGCTAGCCGCGACCCGGAGAACCTGGCCACCGCCGCCAGCCTCAGCGATTTGGCGCTGCAGAGTTACGTAGCTTCCTTTCCCAGCCTGCGGGAAGAGGCCGCCCTGAACCAGTTGCTCGTCATCAGCCAGCGCCTGCTGGACGTAGTGCTGGAAGTGGCCGTCGCGGGAGCGGCCAACACGCCCGGCCCCACTGCACCAGTACATCCATAGGGTTTGTTCCGCCCGTAGCGGAAGTAGCGAATGCCCGCGCGCAAGGATATAGTACGCCACCGAAATAGTGGCGGGTGCAGAAGTCTGTGAGCGTAGCAATGCTGTCCGTCGTATCCGCTTCGACCGTTTCGGTGAGGGGGGGAGCCGGTTGAGAGCGGATCGATATCGTAGATGAGGTGAAGGAAAAAGGGTTCTTCCGCGGAGGCCGGAGCGGCCAGTGGGGTGCCATAGCCCTGGATCGTGGGCGGGAGCGTGCTGTACACTTCCACCTCCAATACGCGCCGCATACCCGGGGGGACCAGGAGCGTGGTCACGTTACACTCATACGGCCGGCTGCCACGCAGCGGCTCTCGTCGCACATCGGATGTCCGGACATCCGATGTGCGACGAGAGCCGCTGCGTGGCGACAGATAAGCAGGACGGTAGCGGGGCGGCACCGGATCAGTTGGGCTGGCTCTGGATCCGCAGGCCATACGCGCAGGGACCCCGGGTACAGGAGTACATCTTGACCTGGGTGACGTACGCTCCGCTGATTTCAGGCGTGAAGGTGATGATGGGAAAGGAGTCATCCTTGCCATCGTACTTCAGCAGGGTTCCCGAACCATCGTACAGGCTCAGATCGAGGTCGGGGCAATCCTCGTCGCAGACCGCGTAAATCTGGTAGGTGTAGCCGAAGTTCAAGTAGACCTGATCGTAGTCAGAGGCCCCCTCTTGGAGATTGCCGCAGTCGGTGAATGCCGTAAAGGGATACCCACCGCTGACGAGGGTGGCGGTGTAGGAGATCAACTGGTCGTTGACGGAGGAGCCGGAGCACTGGCCGTGGCCGCGCACGCAGGCCCCCAGCACTAGTAGGACTGAAAACAAGGTTTTCATAGGATAAGACATAGTACGGTGAACGGGATGCAGCAGGGAGGGCCGCGGCAGCGGGTCGGGGTATTGGGCTGGGGCGGATCGGCACCGGCTGTCTGCCCCGGTGCGCGCGTAGTGATTAATCCCCGCGCAGCACCTGGGTAACCCGGCCACAAAAAACATTCCCGGGCACAAAAAAACCCGCGGCGATTACGCCGCGGGCTGAGAATGTGGAGTCAAGAAAATGTCCTAGTGTCTATCTAAAAATACTTCGTTAGGCGCTGCAGGCGATGCAGTCCGGATCGTCCAGGCTGCACGTCTTACCGACGGCGGCGGTCTGCTCGGCGCTCAGTTCCTCGAATCCCTTCGCGGCCGCGGCGGCCTTGGGGGCGACGGTCTGGGTTTGCGGTACGTCACCGGCTACGGTAGCCACGGGGGTATCATCCTGGGTGGCGGCGTCCGGGGATTGGCCCTGCACCTGCGCGCGCGCACCCTGCTTGACCTGTCCGTCACCGTCGTCGCTCTGGCGGACGAGCTGGTCCTTGTCGACGGTGAACTTGATGGCATCGCGGGCGGCCTTGGTGCGCAGGTAGTACATGCCGGTCTTCAGGCCCTTCTGCCAGGCGTAGAAGTGCATGCTGGAGAGCTTGCCGAAGTTGACGTTCTCGACGAAGAGGTTCATCGACTGGCTCTGGCAGACGAAGGCGCCGCGGTCGGCGGCCATATCGATGACGACCTTCTGGCTTACTTCCCAGACCGTCTTGTAGAGGTCGCGGAGGTGCTGGGGTACGTCGTCGAAGTCCTGGATGGATCCGTTGCTCTGCATGAGGCGGTTGCGCATCTGGTTGTCCCAGAGGCCGAGGCCGATGAGGTCGTGCAGCAGGTGCTTGTTGACCACCACGAACTCGCCGGAAAGGGTGCGGCGGGTGTACATGTTCGAGCTGTAGGGCTCGAAGCACTCGTTGTTGCCAAGGATCTGGCTGGTGCTGGCGGTGGGCATCGGCGCTACGAGGAGGCTGTTGCGCATGCCGTACTTGGCGAGGTCCTCCTTGAGGCCGGCCCAATCCCAGCGGTCGCTCGGGGTGACGCCCCACAGGTCGAACTGCAGGTTGCCCTTGCTGGCGGGGCTGCCGGGGTAGCTTTCGTAGTGGCCGAGCTCCTTGGCCAGGGCGATCGATTCGGTACAGGCGGCGAAGTAGATGGCCTCGAAGATGTCCTTGTTGAGCTGCCGCGCCTCGTCGCTGTCGAAGGGCATGCGCAGCATGATGAAGGCGTCGGCGAGTCCCTGCACGCCAAGCCCGATGGGGCGGTGGCGCATGTTGGAGTTACGGGCCTGCTCGATCGGGTAGTAGTTGCGATCGATCACCTTGTTGAGGTTGCGGGTGACCACGCGGGTCACTTCGACCAGCTTATCGAGGTCGTACGCGCGGGTATCCTCCTTGACGTACTTGGGCAGCGCCAGGCTGGCGAGGTTACACACGGCTACCTCGTCGGGGCTGGTGTACTCCAGGATCTCGGTGCAGAGGTTGGAGCTGCGGATGGTGCCGAGGTTCTGCTGGTTGCTCTTGCGGTTGGCGGCGTCCTTGTAGAGGATATAGGGGGTGCCGGTCTCGATCTGGCTGTCGAGGATGGCGAACCACAGCTCCTGCGCCTTGACGACGCGGCGGGCGCGGCCGTCCTGCTCGTATTGGTGGTAGAGCGCTTCGAACTCGCCGCTGTGGGCGTCGCAGAGGCCGGGGGCCTCGTTGGGGTCGAAGAGGCTCCACTCGGCGTCGTCCTTGACGCGCTGCATGAAGAGGTCGTTCATCCACATGGCGTAGAAGAGGTCGCGGGCGCGCATCTCCTCCTTACCGTGGTTCTTTTTCAGGTCGAGGAACTCGAAGATGTCGGCGTGCCAGGGCTCCAGGTAGACCGCGAAGGCGCCCTTGCGCTTGCCGCCGCCCTGGTCCACGTAGCGGGCCGTATCGTTGAAGACCTTCAGCATCGGCACGATGCCGTTGGAGGTACCGCCGGTGCCCTTGATGTAGCTGCCGGTAGCGCGGATGTTGTGGATGCTCAGGCCGATGCCGCCGGCGCTCTGGCTGATGCGGGCGCAGCGGCGCAGGGTTTCGAAGATGCCCTCGATGGAATCGTCGGTCATGCTCAGCAGAAAGCAGGAGCTCATCTGCGGCTTGGGCGTACCCGAGTTGAAGAGCGTGGGGGTGGCGTGGATGAACCACTTCTCGCTCATCAGCTGGTAGGTCTGGATGGCGCTATCGATATCGTCGAGGTGGATGCCGACGGCCACACGCATGAGCATGTGCTGGGGGCGTTCCACCACGGCACCGTCGCGGCGCATCAGGTAGCTGCGCTCCAGGGTCTTGTAGCCGAAGTAGTCGAACTCGAAGTCGCGGTCGTAGATGATGGCCGCGTCGAGCTTGCGCTTGTTCTTGCGGATCACCTCCATGGTATCGTCGCCGATGAGGCCGGCGGGGTCGCCGGTCTTGGGATCGACGTAGGCGTACAGGCCTTCCATGGTGGCGCTGAAGCTCTTGTCGGTTTCCTTGTGCAGGTTACTGATGGCGATGCGGGCGGCGAGCTGGGCGTAGTCCGGGTGGACGGTGCTCATCGAGGCGGCGGTTTCCGCGGCCAGGTTGTCGAGCTCCACGGTGGTGACGCCGTCGTACAGGCCCTGGATCACCTTTTTCGAGACCGTGATGTGGTCGACGAAGTTTTCATCCAGCCCGTAGCAGAGCTTTTTGATGCGGGCGGTGATCTTGTCGAAGGAGACGTCTTCTTTGCGTCCGGAGCGTTTTATTACTTGCATTGTTTATTTGATATGCGATAGACGATAGGCGATACTCGATTTTTGATTTGGCTACCGCACGGCTCTGCTCGCTTCGCTCGTTTTACCGTCGGATGTTTGCCAGGGTTAAATCATGTCATCGCGTCGTGCTATCCTATGGGTGTTTGATTTTAGCTTCCATTGTCCGTACGGTGCGGACGAAGATGCTGATGAGTTGGTTGTTTTCGTCCAGGAGAGCCGCCAGGCGTTCGGCGGCGTACAATTCGGACTGCTGGATGATTTTTAGGTTGATATATGTTTCTCTGAGTTCCTTCAGGACTATGCTGCACTTGTGCCGAAAGTCCTTATCGGATTCCGCGGCCCGAGCTTCTCCGTACAGCAAGGCGGGTGCGCTGCCCGAGCGGAGAATCTGCTTGCCAAAATGCGCGCCGGCGAAACTGCTGGGTAGGTCAGCGGAGAGCCGGACGATCCGGACGGCAAAGTCAATGAGCCGTTGCTCCAGTTGAGCAGACTGCGATTGCGAGGGCTTCACGTTATGCAGGTACATCAGTTGCCCCCCCAAGACGAGCGCAGCGAGCATCCCCGTGCGGCAGCCAAATCAAGAATCGAGAATCGAGAATCACATATCGCATATCATTAGAAGTCTTCATCCAGCGTAAACACCTGCTTGTCGCGGTCGGAGGTGACACCAGCTTTCTGGTATTCGCCGACGCGCTTTTCGAAGAAGTTGGTCTTGCCCTGCAGGTTGATCATGTCCATCCAGGGGAAGGGATTTTCGACCCTCCACACCTTTTCCTGGCCGAGCTCGACGAGCAGGCGGTCGGCGACGTACTCGATGTACTGGCACATCATCTCGGCGTTCATGCCGATGAGGTTGACGGGCAGGGAGTCGCTCACGAACTCCTTCTCGATCTCGACGGCATCCTTGATGATCTTGGTCACCACGCCCTCGCCCAGCTTGTGGACGATGTGGTCGTTGTAGAGCAGGCAGGCGAAGTCGCAGTGCATGCCTTCGTCGCGGCTGATCAGCTCGTTGCTGAAGGTCAGTCCGGGCATCAGGCCCCGCTTCTTGAGCCAGAAGATGGAACAGAACGAGCCGCTGAAGAAGATGCCCTCCACGGCGGCGAAGGCGACGATGCGTTCGGCGAAGCTGCCGTTGTCGATCCAGCGCAGGGCCCATTCGGCCTTCTTCTGTACGCAGGGCATCGTCTCGATGGCGTTAAATAAGTGGTCTTTCTCGGCCCCGTCGCTGATGTAGGTATCGATCAGCAGGCTATAGGTTTCGGAGTGGATGTTCTCCATCATGATCTGGAAGCCGTAGAAAAACTTGGCTTCCGTGTACTGTACCTCGGCCACGAAGTTCTCGGCGAGGTTCTCGTTGACGATGCCGTCGCTGGCGGCGAAGAAGGCCAGCACGTGCTTGATAAAGTAGCGCTCGTTGTCGTTGAGCTTGTTGTTCCAGTCGTTCAGGTCGGCGCTCAGGTCGATCTCCTCGGCGGTCCAGAAACAGGCCTCGTTGTCCTTGTAGTACTTCCAGATGTCGTCGTGCTGGATGGGAAAAAGGACGAAGCGGTTGGGGTTCTCGACCAGGATCGGTTCTTGTTTGGCGTTCATTTCAGGACAGTTTTGCCGGCAGCTAATGCACTCCGGGTGGTTATGTAAGGGCACGCGTGGGTCGGTTCCCGACCGGTACAGTTGGTCGGGAATCGGCGGCACGGGCCGTATCGTTGTGGTTGTCAGTGTACTAAGGCGGCTCCCCTATTGGAAAGACGCCGCCCTAGTCTAAGTGGTATCAGCAAGCCGGAACTCGCGGGAGCAACAACCAAATTGTTGTTTTCCCTCGTATAAGGGCCAAGATAGGGCTCCTGTTGCCCCCCTGCGCACCCCTTTTATCCACAATATGTGGAAAACACAAATCACCGTATTGACTATCAGTTAGTTGCGATGTTAACTCTATTTATCCACAATGTTAATAAGGTTATTCACATTGTGGAAAACGAGGTGTGTTTTCCACACTTACCCGGTGGAAAGGCAGCGGGGGCGCGGCCGCGGGTGCCGTGTTATGTGGAAAATCCACAAATTTTGGTATTTTGGTTTGGTCCGCCGGTTGAATGGCGCGGACGTACCCGGCCTGGTCCTTCCCGGAAGAGCGACAAGCCCTATGGCGTGACGGATAGGGTTCTGCAGCCGTTCCATCAGTACCGCCCGGTCACCCGACGCCCCGCAAGCGGATGGAACCCGATGGCCGGGTCGGCATCCCCAACGAGCGGCCGGCAGGCCGGGCTAACTTCCGGGATCGATCACGGCCCAGGCAACGGGCAAGGTTCAGGACCAGTTCCGGGGTCATTGATCGATTTGGCGGGCGGGTAAACTGACTTTCGCGGAGTAACTTGACAGGCAGGCAAGCGGTTGAGCACCCCACACCGCGGCAAGCCCTGTGCTAAATTTCAGCAGACGAAAGGTTTGCTCCATTATCCCCACAAATGGGTAGCAAAATTCTATAGCAGAAACAGGTTGTAAGAGAGAATTATGTAAGTTACGTTGTGCATTTCCATACCACCGTGCGCTGGTAAAGTGGTCAGAAAATTCCAACTTACCGGCGACTAATCTTCATTGAACAACCACTAGGACATCCTCATGCAAACCAGAACCATCAGTGCTTCCACGATCAAACTCGAAAAGTGGCAAAAACCCAAAAAGATCACCGAGGACGTCGCGCTGGAGCTTTCCGCTTCGGGGCTTCACTGTGTCTGCTTTGATACGACAAAGGAACCCCAGGTGAGGTCCAAACCGGAAGTAACGACCGATCTTCTTTCCACCGTGATTCCCGCCAACCTAAAATGGGTAAAGAATCCCTTCGGCAATACTCCGGAAGCGTACGCGGACCGGGGGTTGGTTCCGGTGCTCAAGGGAAACAAGAGTATCGCGACGTACTTCGTGGACGGCTTTCTAACCGAGGAGGAAAAGAACGAGGCCAGCCAACAGGTCGACGATCTAGCCGTCGCCGACCCCTGTTGCGGCTCGGACGAATACGACGAGAAGGTTACAAGAGGTGGTAATAAACGGGGCGGCGGCAGGACCTGCTCGACCCTATTCTTTCAGTCCGAGGATTCCGAAGTACCACTCACGTTTCACCTCACGCTGAGTGATGTCTGGAACGGCGGCAAATCGCCGGTACGGGGTGAGCTGGACAATGGTATGGATCACTTCCTGATCCCGTCGAAGACACCGGGTAACTCGGTCGTCTGGTTGGCCTTCCCCAGATCTAAGGATCCTAAAGCAAACTTTGAAATGCTTGAAAAGTGGAAAAGAGGCGGACATAAGTTCGCGGCTTTCAGTGGCGCGATGTACACTTCGGATACGCTGAAGATTTCCATTGTGCTAGATGCGGTCCCGGCCTGACCAGACTGACTGACGGCCGGGTTGGTCAACCCTTGACCAGCCCGGCCCAGTTTCCCGGAAACGCGTACCAGGACATCTCCTTGCCACTTATCAAATCCCTTTTGGCCTTGACCAGGGACGAGGAAATACTCTCCCCCCTAAATAAATACTGGTAAAAGCGGGCGTGGACCGTCGCGGAGGCCTTGGCCGGAATCCTCCACAGGGAGTAGACAACGTGTGGAACCCCGATTTGCTGAAAACTTCTTGCAATACTGAAGTTCCCCTCCCCGATCGCCCCACCGCCGACGCCACCCTCGCAGGCGTTCAGGAACACCAGATCTGCCTGACATTTGAGCTCGGCTACGGACGCGCCGTTTAAGCTATCCCCTTTCGCAAAGTGAAGGTAATTCTGGTAAGCACTGAAGCGATCGCCCTGGGCGTGCACCATGATATTGATGATCTTGAAGTGCCGAATGTCCTGCCTGAAAGTAGCCGAACGGCATTCCGCTCCGTCGAAGATCCGACTTCCCGCGGGGGCGTTGGAGAGCTTGTCCTCGACTTCGGCAAAATAGCCCGACAACTCCGGGTGAATCCAACTGCCCACCTTTGCCGAAGCGGGATTGAGAACGGGACGCTGCCGGTTGAGCAATTCGAGCCGCAAGCTCGGCGCGTACGTTACCTCCAGGTCTCGGGCGAGAAAACCGAGGGACCCCCAGTCGGCCGGATCAGGGGCAGGATCACGGACCAGTGCATCCACGGGAAGGCTCCTGAGTGGCCCTTCGGGGACCACCAACAACTGGTTCATCCTGGTAAGTGGGCCGGCCACCGGTCCCAGCACATCGTCAAAAAGCTTGCGGGCCAGCGCCTGGTATTCTGCAACTTTCACCTTCCTGTATCCGCCACCCATCATGGTGAGCAGCGCATCTATGTCGGCAGTGAGCGAGTCGACGGAGGGGGTAGCATAGACGATGACCGTATCCGGATCGACATACTGAGCAAGGAGCCGCTCCTCTCCCTCGGCGAATATGATTGTCGCTTGCTGCCGCCCGCTTCGTTGCCTTAGTTCGGAAATGCTGGGTGGTTCGTCACGTTTGCCACCGTAAATCCCCGCCCCGGCGTGTTGGGCCGAAAGATTAAGTTCCCTGTACCGGGTTTGTAACTCTATGAGCTGATTGCGGTCGCTACGGTTGAGTTGCCCCGTGCGCATTTCCAAATCAGCCAGTAAGTTCATTTGCGTTTGTAAATGAGGCAGGGAATCGAGGCTGGGCGTTAAGTCTGTATCGTCCGAATCCCACAAGCGGTCTTTCAGCAGAAGGAAGGCTTTGGTTTTCTCCAGCGTTCGGAGCATCTGGTCGGCCCGGCCTGGATCGGGACGGTTCCGGTAAGCCAGCCAGGCCGCTTCATTCGCGTTGATAATAATTTTGCGCGTGATGTCTTTGAGTTGAGCGATCGCGGTTTCTTCCTCTCCGGTGGTGAAGAGGTCCTCCCACTCTTGCAGAATGTAATCGAAGATCAGCAACGCATCGTCCAGCGCATCCGTGGCGGCTCCCCTTCTGTACTCCGCCAGTTTTAATCGCCCGTAGTCGGACAATGGATACTTGCAGCTGTAGGAGGGAGAGAGCGTCTTGAGTAAATCCACCACCGGCCGACCCGCCTCCTCCTTGCTGCAACAGCGGTAGAGCACCAATTGCGCTCGGATACTTCGCTGTACAAGGTCCAGGTCCTTCTCTTGTAAACCGTACTGGATGAAGGTCCAGTACGTCTCATCCTGAAGGTGAAAATCAAAGGGCGGAATCTGGTCTTGGAATCGCCGATAATAGTAGAGTACGCTATCGGGATAAAGACCGGCCTGCCGATGAAAATATCCGCGTAACCGATCGGCAAAGCCGAAATTAGGTGTCGCTGAGGGTTGCAGACCAGTCGCCGGCAGTTCCGCTTTGGGCGTCGTCAGCCGGGCCAATTCCTGCTCGAATCGAGCCCGGTCACCGAACCTGCAAAGAATGATGATCTTTTCGCGTTGCGCTTCCCGCCAGCGAATCGAGCCGGCAGCTTGGTACAGGTCTACCGCTTCGGTCATTATCTCGCAGGCCTGATTCAGGAGGTCCTCCCGTTTGAATTCGGGTTGGTTATCCGCGTATTTCTTTAGGGCTAACCCCTCAGCGACGAGCAAGCGAGCGTACTTATCGGGGTATCGTTGTGGCAGATCGTCGAGGATCGTCCTACCCAACCGGGCCGCAGCGGCCTGGGTGGAATACGCATGGTTTTCGATCTGGTGCAGTGCCAGTCCTATCTGGTTCTCTGCCAGGATCGGTTCTGGCGTATCCTCCGTGATCAGGCTAGCCGCCCACCTCTGGTATATCCCCGTGGAATCTTCGTACGCCTGGTGATCAAAGTGCAGCTCGGCCAGCAGATGCATGCACTGGATGACCGTAGTAATGTTTACCGAATCCTGGTGCCGTACCAGCGCGTCAAGCGCTTGCCGGGCCTGTTCCATCGCGGTCGGAAAATCCCCCTCCTGGTAGGTGATCCGGGCCCGGAAATACTGAAGCTCGCCATCCAGGTAGCGGCAGCCGCCATCATCCGATCGCTCACGGTAAGCTGCCAAAAGAGCGGCCGCCTCCGCGAAGCGTTCGTCCACTAAAAGCTGATCGATGCACGGGTTGGCATCCGGGACATCGATCCTGAACGTACCTGGCCCACGGTCCGGCGAGCGCTGCTCCTCACCGGCGCACCCTGACAAGTGGAGAAGCTGCAACAGGAGTGTCAGGAGGGTGAGTAGACGCAAGGCGATCGGGGTTGAGCGTTAGCTAAGATAGTGGAGTTGCCCCGGGGATCAACGACTAGGGACGAACACCTGCGGTGAATCGACCAACGCCGCCGCCTCCCACCCCGATAGATGCCGGCACTCCAATCCCTGACCGAGCAGGGCCAGGCTACCATTATCGCTGGGTCGCAAGGTTACCAATCCGTTCCCCAAGGGATATACACTTCGTAGCCCGGCCCCCCGGTAGTGTACGGGCAGCTATGACCAGATGGAAAGCAATGATTTATATTAGAGCCCTTACCGCTGGTTACCGGAATAGCCTGAACACGTAAAGCACTCACACCACTATGGAAGACATTCGTAAACTCATTCAGCAGGGCAAATTGGGAGAAGCCCTGGATGCCATCCTCTCCTGCCTGGAGGGCAAGAACAGCGGCCTCTACAACACCGCTATCCTGCACAAGGCCTCCTTCAGTAGAATCCAGCGTAGTTCAATGACGGGCACCATTGCGCCCGGGGAAGAAACCATAAACACGAATAGAATAACCCTGGCAGCTCTGTCCCTCCTGACGGAGATGGAACGGGATGGGATCGTATGTGCAACCAATGGCGGGCAGGACAGGAAGAAAGGCCAGGTCAACGACTTCGAGCGGAAGGGCATCAAGATTCTGGTAACCGCCGCTGCCCCCAAGGATCTGAGTAGGCTCCGGCTTGACGAGGAAGTCAAGGGAATCCAGGAGGGCATTCAGATCTCGAAAGAGAGAGACAAGATCAAGCTCGTTCAGCGATGGGCGGTGACCGCCATAAGTTTTCAACAAGCCTTACTTGACGAAGAACCTAACGTCGTCCACTTCAGCGGGCACGGCGAGGAGGACGGGATTTACCTGGAAAACGCCCAGGGGAAATACCAACTGGTCCCGGATGAGGCCCTGGAGGAGCTGTTTGAACTATTTGCTCCTTCCATTGAGTGCGTCGTACTGAATGCCTGCTATTCCGAACACCAGGCCGGACTGATCAGTAAGCATATTCCGTACGTTATTGGCATGAACGAAGCGATACCCGATCAGGCGGCCATCGCCTTCTCGGTGGGTTTTTACCGCGCACTGGGGGCGGGCAGAGATATTCCGTTTGCTTACAAGTCAGGCGTGGTGGCGATTAAGACGCAGGGTATTGAGGGGGGGATAATTCCTCAGTTGATTACGCAAGACGCTAAGCGATAAGATTCATCTTGGATCTATATCATCTCACGATCTTGATTGCGGCGAGATGCCACCGTAGCATAGGCCTGCTGCCCGCAGCAGTCGACGTAATGAATATCCGGGGCGGGGGCGCAGGTGCAAGGTTCTTTCCGGACACCGGCTGCCGGGGTGTGAAGCTTTAGGCGAAGGCTTGCTTCACCCTATTTACGATGTCGCCGAGGTTTTGTCCTTCGTCCAACTCAACTTCAGTACCAGATTTCCCTCCGCGCTGGAGCTGGCAATCACCGCATTGGCTTCCGCCGTAAACTTGATCCCCAATTCCACCGATACCTGATCCGGAGAATCGCTGATCTTCTGCACCTTGTCTACTATCGCATTGCCAACGGACTCAATGAGCCCCAGGGCCTGTTCGAAACGGCCCTGTACCCGTTCTACGGTATCGCTGCCCCTGTCACCGCGGGTCGGGTTGCGTGGGGACTTAGGTACCTCTATCTGGATGGGGCCGTAGTCGGATTGGAAGGTGATGGTTTCTGGCATTTTACTGAGTTTGCGAGTCTGCTGCCGGCCAATACTTCCGCTATACCGTAACGCTACCTGGCCTGCGTCGACTCCTATTCGCTGCACCTTGACGGTCCCGGCAGTTCGCGTAGCACGGCTAAGGGGGACAACAGACCTTCAGTCTCCCGCTACGACTCGCTACTGGTCCGGGGATTTTGCGGTCCGACTCTCGTCAACCTCGCGTACGGTCGGCATAATGTTCGGGTTACCATAAATATAATGAGGTGTATCCAAATATATCCGCCTAAACTAATCCTTCCCAGGACAGAAGCAGTCCGAATTGAAAAGTGGCACCCGCGCCACCTTCGCCGAGATAATTCCATCGGCTTTCAACCTCCTACAAGACGGGTAGTCCGTATTCGCCCGTGGTGGATTAATGACGTCCGCGACCCGAGCGGGTCCGCCCCTCTTAGCGCCCTGGACGCCGGCGCCCGATCCGCCCGGCAATACTTGGAACGGGAGCCGGCAATGGGGTTAAGCGGTAACGGGAGCTAGATCGTTTCACCCCGCAAACCCGACCGATCCGGTACGTGAATCCCGGCTTGTCGGCACCGATACTTTCTTTACAGGACCTGATATAGGGTGGTACAAAGAGTAATCCTCCGTGCTGATTTCCCGGCGCCGGCGTGCAGGAAGTATTTTACCGCCATGAACCGTATTCTCCCCTCCCTCCTAGCGGTACTCTTCAGCACCTGCGCACGCGCCCAGTACTACCCCACCCCCACGGAGTGGGATACCCACACCGCCGCCAAAGCCGGCTTCACCGAGGCCGGACTCGACTCCGTAGTCCAGTTCGCGCGCGACCACGAGTACTCCGGCGCCCGCGACCTGCGCCTGGCCATCCTCGAAGGCTTCCGCCGGGAGCCCGGCCACACCCTGCGCGGCCCCACCAAGGAACGGGGCGGCCCCGCCGGCATGATCCTCAAGGACGGCTACCTCGTCACCGCCTGGGGCGATACCGAGCGGGTCGACATGACCTTCAGCGTCACCAAGAGCTACCTCTCCACCACGGCCGGGCTGGCCCTCGACGACGGATTGATCCGTTCGGTGCAGGACCCGGTCGACGAATATGTCTGGGACGGCACCTTCTCCGGCGACCACAACTCCGCGATCACCTGGGAGCACCTGCTGCAGCAGACCTCCGACTGGTCCGGCACCCTCTTCGGCCTCGAAGACTGGACCGACCGCCCCGCCCCCGACGGAACCTATGACAGCTGGAAGAACCGCGAGCTGCACATACCCGGCACCCACTTCAAGTACAACGACGTGCGCGTCAATATCCTAGCCTACTCCCTGCTGCAGGTCTGGCGGCGGCCCCTGCCCCGGGTGCTGAAGGAGCGGATCATGGACCCCATCGGTGCCAGTACCACCTGGCGCTGGTACGGCTACGACGACAGCTGGGTCGACCTGGATGGCCTGCGGATGCAGTCGGTCAGCGGCGGCGGCCACCACGGCGGCGGTCTTTTCATCAACACCGAGGATCACGCCCGCCTGGGCCTCCTCTTCGCCCGGAAGGGAAAGTGGAACGACGAACAACTTATCTCCGAGCGTTGGGTCGAAATGGTCCGCACCCCCGCCGCGGCCAACGCCAGCTACGGCTACATGTGGTGGCTCAACGCCGGCGACCGCGCCTGGGAAGGAGTGCCCGACCACGTCTACTACGCCGCCGGCTTCGGCGGCAACTTCATCGTCATCGATGAGGAGCGCGACCTGGTCGTCGTCATCCGCTGGCTCGAGCCGGACCGGATCGGCGAATTCATGCGGCGGGTCTACGCGGCCCTCGAGTAAGCCGCCAAGCCCCCCCTATTCGCCACGGGCGGCGATCTGCTCCAGCACCCGCCGGTGGGAGTAGTCCGTACAGTGCCCCTTCATCGGCGCGAACTCGATGACGGCATCGGAGGTCGGGTTGGTGGCCGACTTCAGGTAGGTGTCGAAGTCGCGCATCGCGTTATTTAGGTAGTAGTTGTCCATGTCACCCATCCAGACGTAGATCTTGCCGGCGACCTTAGGTCCGAGTTCCGCCCAGTTTTCCTTCGCCAGCAGTAGCAGGTCGTACTTTTTCCAGTGCTCGACCACGGTAGGATCGATCGTACCGGTGACGCCGTCGTAGGCCGCCAGCGGCTTGCCGTCTTCACCCCGCGGACTGTACAGCGCGTTCCATGCCCCCCACTGTCCGCCTGCGGTCACGTAGGTGCCGTCAGTACCCTCCGCGTTCTCCTCCGCGAATTCATCGCGAATCAGCAGGTTGGGCTCGCCGTAGATGTCGCGGCGGCTGGGGCGCTGCAGTCCGGCCTTGTTGACGAACGCATTGGTGTCGGCGTACATATCGATCAACTGCATGCGGTGGAAGCTGACCGGGTCGGGGCTGTAGGAATAGGTCGCGGCAAATTCGTCGGGATAGAACAGCTGTAGCGCCAGCGACACCCACCCGCCCGTGGAGCAGCCGTCGACGTAGCGCTCCGCCACGCCGCGGGTGCGGTAGCGGGCGTCGATGGCCGGGATGATCTCCTCGATCAGCACGTCGCCGTAGGGACCGCTGCTGGCGGAATTGAGCTGGTAGGAATCGCCGAAGGGGCCGCTGCCGTCCAGGAATACCGTGATGATGCCGGGGGCCACATCGGATGTCCACCAGTCGGCAAACTCCCGGTTACCCATGAGGCGGTTCACGCGGTTGTAGCGCCCCCCGTACCCGGCGACGTTGTAGCGTACGGGGTAGCGGCGGTCGGTAGCGGTCGCGTAGTCGCGCGGCAGCAGGACCGACACCGCCACGGACACGGGCTTGCCCCAAAATTCGGTCAGGGCCGCGCTCTCCAGCCGCAGGGTATCCACCAGGGGGTGGGCGCTTACGCTTGCCGGCTGCGGAAAGACTTGGCTGCGGAGTGTGGCACCGCAAACGGTCAGCAAGGCGAGGAATAGCAGGGTACGGGTCATGAGCGGGGCGGTTTAGCGCGGGCAAGATAGCGGCTGGACCGCGTCGGAGTGCCCGGGACTGCGTACGACATTGCGGGTTGTTCCCGAAAAAACCCCGTACCTGCGCGCCCGCGGCCTAACCTTTTTCCCCCTCCGTGTTTATACACACTATGGATATACGCTTCGTACCCCAGGCCGAGATCGACAAGCAACTCTACAACAGCTGCGTCCACTTCGCCACCAACGGCAGCCTCTACGGATACGACTGGTACCTCAACGCCACGGCCAAGGAGTGGGACCTGCTCGTGGAGGGCGACAACTACGTCACCGCCATGCCCCTGCCCAAGCGCCGCAACTGGCTGGGCCGCACCTACCTCACCCAGCCGCTGCTGGTGCCCGACCTGGCCGTGTACAGCGTCAAGCCCCTGAGCCCCAAACGTATCCAGTCCTTCTGGGATGCCATCCCCGACGACTACCGGGGCGGGGAGCTCACCGTGGAGCCGGCCAGCGTACCGCGGGAGCCCGGCCGCTTCACCGTCAGCACGGCGGAGGGGACTGCGCTCTTCCTCGACCGCCCCTACGAGGAGATCACAGACGACTTTCCCAGCACCTACTACGAACGGCTGGCCCGGGCGGAGGCCGCCGACCTGCTGCCGGTGCCCGTGCTCAAGCCGGAGGCCTTCGCCGACTTCTGGCTGAAGGTCCACGGTACCGGCGGCGACAACGAGTGGCGGTTTCACGCCATGCAGCGCATCATGTACCAAGTACTGCACCGCAGCTGGGGCAACGCCGCCGCCGTACAGACGCGCGACGGTGAACTACTGGCGGTGTCCTTTAATGCCTACAGCCACGGGCGCATCTTCCCGCTGTTCCGGGCCGAAAGCGAGGCGGGCGCGGCCGCGGGTGCCATGACGCTACTGTACGATTCCGTCCTGCGGAGTCACGCCGGGCGCAAGCTCAAGGTGGAGCTGCTTCCCTAGGGACCGACGGGGGGGCCAGGCCCATACAGCGGGAGCGATCGGGGCCTGGCAGGCGGCGGAAATACCTTGCCGCCGCGAAAGACGGGTGGCGTGTCGACCCGTAAGTTCCTACCTTAGCGTATTATTGTACGATATACACTATCCCATAACTTAAGCTACCCTTCCATGACCGACCACCAGAATACCAAGATCGTAGCTACCGTAGGCCCCGCCTGTAACTCCCGCGAGGGTCTCAAGAGCCTGATCGAGGCCGGCGTTGATGTTTTCCGCCTCAATTTCAGCCACGGTAGCCACGAAGACCACAGGAAGGTGGTCGACCACGTCATCGCCCTCAACACGGAACTGGGTACCCACTGCAGCATCATGGCCGACCTGCAGGGCCCCAAATTGCGCGTCGGAAAGATGGAGGGCGACGGACTGGAGCTCAGCGAAGGGCAGGTGATCACGTTCATCAACGAGGAATGCATCGGCAACGCCGAAAAGATCTACATGAGCTACCCCCAGTTCGCCCAAGACGTACGGGTCGGGGAACGCGTGCTGGTCGACGACGGCACCCTGGTATTTGAGGTCGTCGACACCAACGGGATAGATACCGTCAAGCTCAAGGCGCTCTTTCCCGGCAAGCTCAAGTCGAACAAGGGCGTCAACCTGCCCGCTACCAAGATCAGCTTACCCAGCCTGACGGAGAAGGACCTCGAGGACCTGCAGTACATCCTGACGATTCCCGAGATCAACTGGATCGCCCTGAGTTTCGTACGCCAGGCGCAGGACTGTAAGGAACTCCGGTCGCACATCGACCGCGCCGGCCACCAGGCCAAGATCATCTCGAAGATCGAGAAGCCGGAGGCCATCGAGAACCTCGACAAGATCATCAAGCACTCCAACGCCATCATGGTCGCCCGCGGCGACCTCGGCATCGAGATGCCCATGGAGCGGCTGCCGATCATCCAGAAGGAGATCATCCGTAAATGCATCCAGCGGGCCCGCCCCGTCATCGTGGCTACCCAGATGATGGATTCCATGATCACCAACCCCGGCCCTACCCGCGCCGAGGTGACCGACGTAGCCAACGCCGTACTGGACGGTACCGATGCCGTGATGCTGAGCGGCGAGACCAGCGTCGGCCGCCACCCGGCCCTGGTGGTCAAGTGGATGAACAACATTATCGAGGAAGCCGAAAAGATCTACGAGATCGGCGTGCGCCGCCCCAAGGCGAACGACAAGAGCGGCACCTTCGTCAGCGACGTGGTCAGCTCCGCCGCTACCTGGGCCGCCCAGAGCGTCGGCGCCCGTGCCATCACCGGTATGACGCGCTCCGGCTATACGGCCTTCAAGCTGTCGAGCTTCCGCCCCAGCTCCAAGATCTACATCTTCAGCGACATCCCCCAGATGCTGGCTACCCTTAACCTCTGCTGGGGCGTGCGCTGCTACCACTACGACAAGTTCCAGACGACCGACGACACCGTCGACGATATCGTTGACATCCTCAAGTCCAACAACCACGTGCAGGCCGGCGACATGATCGTCAATACCGCCAGCATGCCCCTGGAGAAGCGGGGCCGGATGAATATGATGAAGATCACGGTAGTGGAATAGTACGGTAGTTCTGTAGTTCTGTAGGGGGCAAATGCGGTAGCCGGGGTGCAACCCGCAACCCGTAACCCGTAACCCGTAACCCGCAACCCGCAACCCGCAACCGCCCTCCCCCCCACCCCGCACTACTTGGGTACTCATAACGTTAGTAAGGGGTAAGCCTACTTTCTACTGCCCCATGCGTACCCTGTTCCTATCCGCCTTTCTTTGCTCTTCCGCGCTTGTCTTCGCCCAGGCGGAGATGACCGAACGGGAAGTCAAGCAGGAGGAGCGCTTCATCGAAGCCAAGCGGGAAGCCTTGCTGGGAAAGACCGATGAGGCCATCGCCCGCTTTGAGACCATCGCCGAGGAGGCCCCCGACAACGATCCCGCCCGCTTCGAGCTGGCGCGGCTGCGGTACGCGGCCGGCAATACCGCCGGGGCCATCAAGGCCATGGAGGAAGCCTACGGGCTGCGCCCCAACGACGTGTACGCGGCCTATCTCGCGGAGCTCTACCAGGCGGCCGGCCGGTATACGGATGGAGCGGAGTTGTACGCCAACCTGATCCGGCAAAACCCGTCCTACGCGGAAAATTACCTGCAGCAAGCGGCCTTCCTCGTTCGGGCCCAGGATATCAAGGGCGCCCTCAAGGTGTACGAATCCCTGGAAGCCCGCACCGGTGTCAACGCCGAGCTCTCGCGCCGCAAGCACGCGCTGTACCTCGGGAGCGGCGATACGAAGCGCGCCGAGCGTGAGCTGGAGGCACTGGTCGATGCCTTCCCCGACCGCATCGAGTACCGCCACCTGCTCGCCGGCTTCTACAACAGCCAGGACGATACGAAGAGCGCCCGTCGCGTCTACGAGGAGATCCTGCGCCGGCAGCCCGCCGACGTACGCGCCCAGCTGGCTCTGCAGGACGCCAGTCCCGCCGCCGGCCCGGCCGGCAACGACGACGAATTACTGGCCATCCTGGCCCGCACCGACGTGGACCTCGACCTCAAGGTCGGCAAGCTGCTGCCGCTCATCCAGCAGGTAGCCGCTACCCATGACCGTGCCCTGGCCGACCGCGCCCTGGCGCTGGCCGCCGAGCTGCGCCGCGTCCACCCCGACGCGGCCAAGGCCGCCGCGATCTCCGGTGACCTGTACTACCACTCCGGCCGTTTGGCGGAGGCCGCCACGGCCTACCGCGAGACGCTGGAGCTCGACGATACGGTCTATCCCGTATGGGAACAACTCCTATCTACCCTCTACCTCGACAACCAGATGGCCGACCTGCGCCGCTACGCCGAGGAAGCGCTGGACATCTTTCCGAATCGTCCCTCCGTTTATCTCCACTACGCCCTCGGCGAAGCCTTCCGGGGCGACTACGACGAAGCCGACAACCTGCTCCAGCAGGCGCAGCTGATGGTCAGCGGCGTCCCCGAGGCCGCGGCGGCCCTGGAGGAGATCGCTTCCGCCATTACCCGTCTCCGCGATGGCGGCGACGGTTCCGGCCTCGATACCGACCAGTTTCCCGGCGGTGCGCAGGGGCCCCTCAGTTTTTACCTGCAACAGCGGGCCGACCCCGACCCGGCGGCCCTGACCGCGGCGGACAGCCCCGAAAATACCAACGCCCTGCTGCTGGAGCTGATGGGCGACGCCCGCAGCGCCACCGGCGACCGGGAAGCGGCCACCCGGTTCTATACCCGGGCCCGGGAGGCGGGCAGCAAGTCCTCCACCCTCGCACGCAAGATTTCCCAGCTAAAAAGCTAAGCATACATGCGCCTATATCTGCTGGCCCTCGTGGCCGTACTTACCCTGTCGTACTGCACCCGCAAGACGGGTGGCCCCACGGCCGGCGACGGCACCGCCGTGACAACCAACAAACTGCGCCTGCCCCAGGTACTGCGCTCGATCGACGATAACCGTGCCGCGCCCGAATGGATGAACGCCAAGGCCCGGGTAGACCTCAAAAGCGAGAAACTCTCCATTGGCGGGACGGCCTACATCCGCGTACACCGGGACGAGGCCATCTGGATGAGCGTCAAGAAATTCGGGATCGAGGGCGCGCGGGCGCTCATCCGGCCCGACAGCTTTTTTCTCTTCAACCGGCTGGAGGGCGAATACATCGCCGAGCCGCTGAGCTACGTAGAGGAAAAGTATAAGATCCCCGCCCGCTTCGAACTGCTGCAGGAGATCTTCTTCGGCAACGCCGTATTTCTGACCGACGACCTGGAACTGGGCCGGGCCGAAGGCTCGATCCAGCTGACCGGTCGGAGCCCCGACTTCGCCGTGGACTACCGCTACGATCCCGCCACTTTCCAGCTGTCCTCCATGGAACTCGAGGAGCTAGGGCAGAGCCGTACCCTGAACGTGTCGAATGCCGACTACGGCTCCGTGGAGGGACTGCCCGTAGCCTTCGCCAAGCGCCGGCGTGTCCTGGTAGACGGTGCCTCCGAAGGTGCAGGGCAAATGGACCTGGAGTTTACCGATCTCCGGTTCGAGGGGCCCGTGGACATGCCCTTCAGCTTCCGCTAACCCAGTACAACGCTGCTTCCAGCAGCGAAGTCCCCACTCACTCCCCCTGCAGAAGCACTACAACTCCACCTCCAACGCCCCCGGAAACCGCCGCAGCAAAAAGTCCGCCACTCCCTCCGCCATACGTACCCGGAAGGGCGCGCCCCCGTAGCGCTCCCGCGATACGCGATATACCCGTGCACCAGGTGTCTCCGATGCCGGCCTACCAGGGAAGCAGCTCAGGAGCCCCGCCAGTCCCTCTACCGTACCGGCTTCGGTACAGTCCCCGCCCGTCTCCCATTCGGCATCCGACAGCCCGGCGAAATAGCCCAGCTGCCGCAGCGAATCCCGCACCAGCATCACTTCGGCCGGCGAGAGGAAGGCGCGGGCATTCGGCCCCCGCAGACCGGACACGGCGTCCGCCAGCCGGTAATCGGTCAGCGCGCGGGCGGCGGGGGACGTCAGGGGGAGCAGGGGCACCTCGACCGGTCCGGCGGGGTCATCCGGCGTACGGACACGCGGAGCGTACAGCCGGTAGGGCGCGTTGTCGGCGTCCAGGAAGGCGTTGATCGTAGCCAGTAGTACCTCCCATTCGTAAGCGTAAAACCACGACATCCCCCCGGCTTCAAACGGAGCGTACTGCGGCACGGAACGGTCGATGAGGGTATCCGCCGAGCGGGCTACCCAGTAAAATCGCCCCTCCTCCTCCGCGGGCTCGGCGCGCAATACGAGGGTGGCAAAGCGAGGATCATATTCCTGCAGGTTGCGGAGCAGATCATCGGCAAAATCCATGGGGCCGTCCGGGCGCGGCAGGCTGAGCGTGAAGCGTGGTTCCACGTAGGTGTAGAGCATTTCGTTGTCCACCGCGCCGAGCCGGTCGGGGTGGCGGCGCAGGGAATCAGCGACCAATTCAGGCACCACGCCCCGGAACTGCAGAAAATCGAGGGCCCGGAGGCGGGCGGCGGTGCGCAGGTGCCGGGCCTCCCGTTCCCCGGCGGCGGTTGCGAGGCTGCGGACCAGGATGTAGTCGGGAAAGAGCCGGCCGGTATCCAGCCGGGCAGTGTAGGCCGTCAGGGAGTCGGCGGAGATCAGTTCCGTACGCTGGAGGCCCGCCAGTGTCTGGCGCAGATCGTATCCGAAAACACTACGGCCGGGTGCCACGAGCGTGTCGGTGTACGTGGCATTACCGAAGGGATAGAGGGAGAGACCTTCGCTGCGCGGCGGCAGTTGTCCCCGGGACCGGGCGGCGGCCTCGGCGGCCAGTTCCAGTTGGAAGCCGGGCAGGCGTTGCACGCGGAGGGCTATCTCCCGTTCGAGGGCGGGGGATTGCAGCAGGTCGGCATTGAAGTCGGACCGCTGTTGCCACTCCCGCGCCACCGCCAGCCGTACGCCGATACCCAACCGGTGCAAATAGGCCGAGGAATACGCCTCCTGTAAGAAACCCAACACCTGGCCGGCGGAAATGCTGTCCCCGTAGTCGACCGTACGCACGGCGCGGGGGGTGTAGATCGGCAGCTCGCCGGTGCGCACCAGCTTTTGCAGACTATCGCGGCCGGTGGCGGAAAGCAGCTCTGCGGCGTATAGGCTGTCGGCCAGCCCCACCGCCTCCGGCGGGGTGTAGAACTGCGCATCGGCGGGCTGCGCCAGCAGGAACAGGAAAAGGGGAAACAGGCGGGCGGCTAGCGGCACGGAAACGATCTTTACCGGGCACAAGATACCCCGCGATGGCTCCCCCCGCCGGCGCGCGCCTGCGGCTCCGACGCGCCGTGGTGACCGACGCCCCCTTCTTCCTGACCCTGTTCAACAGCCCCGGCTGGCTCCGGTACATCGGCGACCGGGGGGTATATACCGAAGCGCAGGCCGGGGAGTACATCGTTAGCCGCATCGTGCCCAGCTACGCTACCCCCGGCCACGGCAGCTACGTGGCGGTGCTGACAAAAACGAGGGGGGCTATCGGCTTCGTGGGGGTCTTCCAGCGGGAAGGCCTCGCCGCTCCCGATTTCGGATTCGCCTTTCTTCCGGAGGCGCAGGGGCAGGGCTACGCCCTCGAGGCCGCCCGGACCGTCCTGGCCCGCCCCGCGGTGGCCGCCCTCCGGGAGCTGCTGGCCATCGTGCGCCCCGACAACGTCCGCAGCCGACGATTACTGGAAAAACTTGGCTTCGAGGTGACCGACCGGACATACCCAGCGGGGGATGCGGACCTGCTGGTTTATCGGCGGGAGTCACGGCGACTACCACACCCAACGTAAATTGCAGCATGCTCCCCACCCCCACCCCCACCCCTACCCTGCCGCTCTTTCTCTTCGTCGCCCTGCTGTTTGCCGGCTGCCAGGCAGATACCGCCCCCGGAGCGGCCACCGCACCCGCGGCCGCGCCCGTTGATTCCGCCACCATCGACCGCCACCTCACCGAGCTGGCCAGCGACCGCTACGGCGGGCGGCTGCCCTTCTCCCCCGGCGAGGCCCTGACCCTTGACTACCTCGAAGCCCAGCTGAAGGCCCTCGGCCTCGCCCCCGGCAACGGAACGAGCTACCGACAGGAGGTGCCGATGGTAGAGATCACCGGCCACCCCGACGAAACGATCACTCTGGACCTGCCCGGCGGCGAAGTAGACTGGACGCTGGGTACCGACTACATCACCTTCAGCGAGCGCGCGGAGGAACGGACGGCCGTGGAAAACGCCGAGGTGGTCTTTGCCGGCTTCGGGATCGTGGCCCCGGAGTACGGGTGGGATGACTACGCAGGACTGGACGTGGCGGGCAAGACCGTCGTGGTGATGGTCAACGACCCCGGCTATTACCTGGAAGACAGCACCCTGTTCAACGGCAGCACGATGACGTACTACGGCCGCTACACCTACAAATTCGAGGAGGCGGCCCGGCAGGGCGCCGCAGCCTGCTTGGTGATCCACGAGACCGGCGCGGCCGGCTACCCCTGGTTCGTGGTGCAAAGTAGCTGGACCGGTGCCCGCCTCGGCCTGGCGGACGACGCCCAGCCCAAGGTCGACGTGGCCGGCTGGATCACCCTTGACGCGGCACGGAAACTTTTCACCCATTCCGGCGTGGAGAACGTGCGGTGGTTCGAAGCGGCGGCCAGCCCCGATTTCGATCCCATCCCGCTGAATACCACGCTGACCACCGCCGTACGCAACGACCTGCGCTTCGATAAAAGCTACAACATCATCGCCGAGTTGCCCGGCCGCGAACGCCCCGACGAGCACGTGATCTATACCGCCCACTGGGACCACATCGGTACCGGCCCGGCCGTCGACGGCGACAGCATCTACAACGGTGCCCTGGACAACGCCAGCGGCGTGGCTCAGCTACTGGCGATGGCCGAGGCGCTGACCCAGCTCGAGGAACGGCCGGAGCGATCCATTGATTTCCTGTTCGTCACGGCCGAGGAGCAGGGGCTGTGGGGCAGCGCCTACTATGTCAACAACCCGATCTTCCCCCTGAGCAAGACCGTCGCCAACATCAACATCGACGGCGTCAACCCCATTGGCCCCGCCGCCGACCTGACCATCACCGGCATGGGCCACAGCGAGATGGACGACATCGCCACCGCGGCGGCCGAACGGCAGGGGCGCTATGTACAGGGTGGCCAGGAGCCGGAAAAGGGCTACTTCTACCGCAGCGACCACTTCAACTTCGCCAAAAAGGGCGTACCCGTCCTCTACGCCGACGGCGGCTACGAACACCAGACGCTGGGCAAGGAATACGCCCAACAACAGAAGGACGACTTCGTCGCCACCCGCTACCACCAGCCGGCCGACGAGTACACCTCCGGTGCCTGGCCCCTCGGCGGTGCCGTCCAGGACGCGGAGCTGATGCTCGACATCGGCCTGCAGCTGGCCAACTCCGAGCGGTGGCCCAAGTGGCGTACTTCCTCCGAATTCTACGCCGAGCGGTAACCCGCTGCCCCAGTAAAATGCTGCCTCCGGCAGCGCAATAGAATGCTGCCTCCGGCAGCGGCCTCCCCCAAACCAAAAGCGCCACCCCCGACCAGGTCGGAGGTGGCGCCTTCAATTAGTAGAAACGGCGGTTACCGCTGCACCATGATCTTCCGTTGGATCACGCCTTCCGAGGCACGGATTTCCAGCAGGTAGGCACCGGCGGGCAGGCGACCCAATTGCAGGGGCTCGCGGTCGCTGCTGGCCCGGCGGGTCAGTACGGTACGGCCGTTGAAGTCACGCAGGGTCAGCGTCGTGTTGTTCAATATGGAGTACGGCAGGTTGACGGTCACCAGGCTGGTGGCCGGGTTCGGGGCAATGCTCACTTCGCTGGCGAAGGCCGGCTCGCGGGTGCTGGTCAGGGAAGGCGGGATCAGGACGCCGTCGATCACGTGCACAACGCCGTTGTCGGCCATCATGTCGGGCATGCTGACGTAGTAGTCGTTGACGAAAACGGAGTCGTTACTCACGGTCACCATCAGATCCTCTCCCTGTACTGTGGTGACGGTCATGCCGTCCATCAGGTCGCCGGAGTAGATAGCACCGGGTACCACGTGGTACTGCAGGATAGTGGCGAGGTCTCCGGAGGGATTTGCCAGCAGCGCATTGAGTTGGTCTTCGGGCAGTGCCATCAGGGCTCCATCGTTGGGAGCGAAGACGGTGTAGGGGCCGGCCATCGATAGTACGGGGCCGATACCGGCGGCCGTGATCGCGTCGGAGAGCATGCTCAGGGTGTCGGTTTCCATGATCACCATGCCGATGTCGCCAGCGGGCGGCATGAGTACGGCGTCAATCACGTGTACCGTACCGTTGGTGGCTTCCAGGTCGGTCATGGTCACCAGGGCACCGTTGATCATGACCATTTCACCGATAACGCGGACGTAGAGGCTGTCCTGGTTATTCAGCGTAGGCAGGGTCATGTTGTCCATGAGGTCAGCGGCCATGGTGTCACCCGGGACGACGTGGTACTGCAGGATAGCGATGAGGCTATCGCGGTTGTCTTCGTCCAGCAGGTATTCCAGCGCGCCGTCGGGCAGGGCGTCGAAGGCCGCGTCGGTGGGCGCGAAGACCGTGAAGGGACCGGTTCCCGACAGGGTACCGGCGAGTTCGGCGGTAGTGATTGCCGTTTCCAGCGTGGTGTGGTTTTCGCTGTCGGCGATGATCTGGACAACGGTTTGGCCCTGGGCGCCCAGGTGAGCACCGAGTAGCAGAAAGAGGCAAAGGGGTAGAAGTCTGTACATAAAGAATTGATTTAAAGGGGCGGGCAACACGTACCCGTGAGCGATACCCTTTGATCAATTCTTTTTACATTGAGTTTACGAGTATAGTATGTTAGGTATCTGGAACCCCCAAAAAGGTATCCCAACAATCTACATACGCACGATATAGTTTATTCCTATATACGATCAGGAGACCTTTTCACTCCGTAGCTCCTCCTCCAGCGAGGGTTCGAGCACCAGGCGTACGGCGCGGTTGTAGGTAATGTAATTCCCCGTCCAGCTGAGGAAGGTGAATACCCGGTTGCGGAAACCGATCAGGTAAAAGATGTGCACGAAGGCCCAGACGAACCAGGCCGGGATTCCGTTGAAGTGGATATTCTTCGGCAGGTCCGCCACGGCGCGGTTGCGGCCGATGATGGCGAGGTTCCCCTTGTCGAAGTATTCGAAGGCTTCCGGCTGCTTACCCGCGGCGGCGCGGTTCAGGTTTTCGGCCAGCCGCTTGCCCATCTGGATGGCTACCTGCGCCACCCCGGGGTGGCCCTTAGGCCAGGCATCGCTGGTGAGGTAGGCCACGTCGCCGAGGGCGTAGACGTTCTCGTAGCCCGCCACCCGGAGCCGGTCGTCGACTACGTATTGTCCCCTGCGGACGCTGTCGTCCCGCAGGCCGACCACCACCTCACCCGTCACGCCGGCGCCCCAGATCACGGTACCGCTGGCTATCGTACTGCCGTCCTTGAAGGTCGCCGTACGGCCGTCGTAGCCGGTGATGAGCTGGCCGAAGTGCAGCTCGATGCCCATATCCTCCAGGTTGCGGCGGGCATCGTCGCTGGACTTATCGGAGAACGCCGACAGCAGCTGGTCGCCGCCCTCCACCAGCACGAAGCGGAGGCGGTCGATGGGGGTGTCCGGGTAATCCTTGGAGAGCACGTGCTTGCGCAGCTCGCTCAGCGCTCCGGCCACCTCGACGCCGGACGGACCGCCGCCGACGATGATGAAGGTCATCAGCCGTTCGCGCTCGGCGGGGTCGTCGGTCAGGTCGGCCCGCTCCAGGGTCTGGAAAATGTGGTTGCGCAGCCTGCGGGCGTCGGGCACGGTCTTGAGGGGAAAGGCGTGGTGCTCGATGCTGTCGTTGCCGAAGAAGTTGGCGCGGGTGCCGGTGGCCAGTACGAGGTGATCGTAGCGGATGGTGCCCGCCTCGGTGCTGACGTGGCCGGCCGCCGGGTCGATGCCGTGGACCACGAGCATACGGAAGTGAAAATCCTGCTTACTGCGGAAGGTCTTGCGCAGGGGGCCGCAGATGTCGGGCGCCTCCAGCCCGGCGGTGGCTACCTGGTACAGCAGCGGGGCGAAGGTGTGGTAGTTGTGGCGGTCGAGGAGCACCACCTGATAATTGTCGGTGTCGAGCTTATTCACGAAGTTGAGCCCGGCGAACCCGCCGCCGATCACCACGACGCGGGCTTTGTTTTTGGGGTCAGGCAGGTTCAGCGCATCCATAGCAATCGGAGTAGGTACACGGTAAAACAAGTAGACGCGCACGCAGGTGCGAAGTTTTCCCGGGCGGGTCCGGATCGTGCCATATTATCCCGCCCGCCCGCGCGACCTCGCACACGCGGCGAAGCGGTTCCGTTACCCGTACACACCCCTTAATCCGCCCCCCATGGTACACATCACAGAAGAACCCGGCACCAACATCCTCTACACCACCGCCGTCGGCGAACTCGACCACGACGACTACGACCGCCTGCTGCCCGTCGCCCAGAAGATCATCCAGCGGGAAGGCGACATCCGCTGGTACTTTGAGATGGAAGACTTCGACGGCTGGACCGCCGGTACCGCTTGGCGCGACCTCAAGTTCGACGTCAGGCACCTGGGCGACTTCGAGAAAGTAGCCGTAGTCGGGCAGAAAGAATGGATGGAGTGGGCCACCGCCTTTATGAAACCCTTCGCCGAAGACACCGTCAAGTACTTCACGCTGGAGCAGCAGGCCGACGCCCGCGAGTGGGTGCGGGCCTAGGCTTCGGCCTACCCTACCGGCGACGCTTACTGTTCCGGGGTAGGTAAGCTGCGGCTGGAAAGCAGGCGGGCCGGCACCGGCGTGGTGGTCCCGTGTACCGTCTCGGCGAGGGCGGGCAGCCAGCCGGCATCCTTTTCCAGGCCGTTGCCGACGACGATCAGGTCGGCGCCGGCATCGAGGGCGTGGCGGGCGCACTCCTGGGTACGGATACCGCCGCCCACCACGAGCGGCAGGTCGATCTCGGCCCGTACGGCGCGGATGGTGGCCGGGGATACGGCATTGAGGGCCCCGCTCCCGGCGTCGAGGTAGATGAGGCGCAGGCCCAGCTGCTCGCCCGCCAGGGCGGTGGCGGCGGCAATGGCGGGCTTATCGGCCGGGATGGGCATAGTGCCGCTCATGTACGATACGGAGGTGGGCTTGCCGCCGTCGATGAGGATGTACCCGGTGGGCACGGTGGGCAGCCCCATCTGCTTGATGCGGCCGGCTACGGTGACGTGGTGTCCGATGAGGAGTTCAGGATTCCGGCCCGAGATGAGCGAAAGCAGCAGGAGGCCGTCGGCCTGCTCGTCCAGCTGGTACACCGAGCCGGGAAACAGCAGTACGGGAACCTCCGTCACCGACTTCAGGTAGCGCAGGTAATAAGCCGACTGCGGCTGGTTGACGAGGCTGCCCCCCCAGAAGAAAAAATCTACGCGCCCCCGGGCCGCCTGCTCGCCCAGGGTGCGCAGGCTGCTGCGGGAAGCCTTGTCCGGATCGACCAGTACGGCCAGCAACTTGCGGCCCGCCTGGCGGGCCCGGGACAGGAGGGGTAGAATCATGCCCCAAAGGTAGGACCGCGACGCGGCAACTAAAAACGACGGCGGCCCCGCTGCCGAAGCAACGGGGCCGCCGTATCGTGCCCAGGACAGGAGTCGAACCTGCACGTCCGCAATGGACACCAGCCCCTCAAGCTGGCGTGTCTACCAATTCCACCACCTGGGCAGGCAGTGCGCGAAGCGGACGCAAAAGTAAGACGAAGGGGTGAGATATACAAAGGGTACACTAATATTTCCCGCCGAAACCCCACATCGGATGTGCGGCACATCGGATGTCCGGGCGCCGCACATCCGATGTGGGGCCGCCCACGCGCCCGCAAAACTATTTGCCCGATCGCGAATTAATGTATGTACAATAATATCCGTATGAACCTGATTGAAAATCTGAAGTGGCGCTACGCCACCAAACGTTTCAACCCCGACCGCAAAGTGGGGGCCGACGACCTCCGCTACCTCAAGGAGGCCGTCAATCTGTCGGCTACCAGTTTCGGGCTCCAGCCCTACCGCGTGATCGTCGTCAGCGACCCCGACGTGCAGGAGCAACTCCGTGCCGCGAGCTACAACCAGCCGCAGCTGACCGAAAGCTCCCACGTATTTGTCTTCTGTGCAATGACCGACATGCCGGCCGCCCACATCGATACGTACGTAGACCGCGCCGCGGAAGTGCAGCAGGTACCGCGCGAGCAACTGAACGACTTCGCCAACTACATGAAGGGCTCCGTAGCCGGCCGCCCCGAGGAGACGATCGAACCCTGGAACAAGCGGCAGGCCTACATCGGCCTCGGAACCCTGCTGGCCGCCGCCGCCGAGCTGAAGATCGACGCCTGCCCCATGGAGGGCTTCGAGGTCGGCGAGTACGACCGCATCCTCGGACTGACCGACCGGGGCCTCACCGCCACCGTCATCGCCCCCGTCGGCTACCGCTCCGAAGAGGACGCCACCCAGCACCGCGCCAAAGTGCGGATGCCGCTGGACGTGATGTTTGAGGAAGTGTAGAACTTACAATTTACCAGCTACTATTTGGCCCGCAGGACTAGTCTCCGCGGGCCATTTTTTTGTGTAACGGAGCCGTACCCGTGTCGACAGGTCCGTGGTACATGAGGAAGTCCGGAAAGTACGATTTACCAGCTACCAAATACCAGCTACCATTTGGCCCGCAGGACTGATGTACGCAGGCCGTTTTTGTTTCTCGTGTAGCGGAGCTGAACCCGCTTTGACAGGGCCGTGGTAGATGAGGAAGTTGGGAAAGTACGATTTACTATCTACCAAGTACCATCTACGATTTGGCCCGCAGGACTGATGTACGCAGGCCGTTTTTGTTTCTCGTGTAGCGATGCTGAACCTGCTTCAACAGGTGCGTGGCAGATTTCAAATGTAAAAATTAAAATTGCTCCCAAACTGGAGCCCTGCGCGAAATAATAACTGGTACTTCGTAAATGGTATATCCTCAGCGTCCTGCGCGAAATAGTAAATAGTACTTGGCACTTCGTAAATGGTACATCCCCAGCGTCTTACGCGCAAATTTTAAATCTGAAATTTTGAATTTTCAATTCAACCCTACTCCTCATAAAACCGAATCTCCCGTTCCCCGCCGGCCTTGAGGTAGCCGCGGTACATGCCCGGGGTATTGAAGGGCATGGCCACGTTGCCCCGGGCGTCCAGCGCGATCAGGCCGCCGGTGCCGCCTTTTTCGACCAGCGTCTGGTGGATCACCGCATCGGCGGCCTCCTGCAGGCTCGAACCGGCGTAGGCCATCCGCGCGTGCACGTCGTAGGCCACGGCGTAGCGGATGAAGAACTCGCCCCAGCCGGTGCAGCTCACACCGCAGGTGGCGTTGTCGGCGTAGGTACCGGCACCGATAATGGGGCTGTCGCCGAGGCGGTTGTATCGCTTGTTGGTCATACCGCCGGTACTGGTGCCCGCGGCGAGGTTGCCGTCCTTGTCCAGGGCCACGCAGCCCACGGTGCCGTGCTTCTTGTCTACGTCGATCTTTTCCTGCTCGACCTTTTCGCCCTCCAGCGCGCGCTGCAGGCTCTGGTAGCGCTCTTCGGTGTAGAAGTAGGAGGGATCGACCACCTCCAATCCCTGGCCGGCGGCGAATTCCTCGGCGCCCTTGCCGGTGAGGAGTACGTGCTCGGACTTTTCCATCACGGCCCGGGCCGCGCTGATGGGGTGCTTGAGGTTGGTCACCCCGCCTACGGCCCCGGCGTTCTGGTCAGCCCCGTTCATGAAGCTGGCGTCGAGCTCGTTGATGCCGGCGTTGGTAAATACGGCCCCCTTACCGGAGTTGAAGTAAGGACTGTCCTCCATCACCCAGATCGTAGCTTCGACGGCGTCGGCCGCGCTGCCCCCTTGTTGCAGCACCTGCTCGCCCGCGTCCATCGCCGCGTTCATGGCGGCGGTAATGGCGGCGGCCCGCTCGTCGGTCATATTTTCCTTCAGGATGGTACCCGCGCCGCCGTGAATGACCAGGGCGTACTCCGGACGCTCCGTGGAGGAGGCGCCGGACGCGGGTGCGGTGGCTTCCGGGGAAGCCGCGGAGGCCTCCTGGCAGGCATACAGGAAGAGGACGAGGCAGAGATTCAGCAGGACGGGCAGCAAGCGCATAGCGGTCGGTTAGGTTACGCACTAAAGGTAGAACCAATCGCCGGAGAATAACAATCTGCTATGCGACGGCGGCCCGTACCTCCTCGCTGGTGCGCGGGTTGGCCGCCCCCTGGTGCAGGTAGTCCGGCAGCGCCCGCAGCTTCGCCAAATTGCAAAAGGAAAATCCGGCCTTGGAAACGATCGGAAGAAGGATGAACAGAACCGAGGTCACTTCAGCCCCGAGGATGCCCGCCCCCGTAACCCCAATGCCCAGACCAGGGGATACAGCAACCACTGGATACTCAGGTAATTTGCTGACGCCCGGTGGGCGGCGGTCAGTTTCGGCCCCTGGATCTTGGCCTGCTGGTAAAGTTCCCGCCACATCAGGCGGTAGACCGCGAGCAACGCCACGCAGCCCGCGATGTACCAGAACTACCTGGTATCGCCGGCGGACAGATCCGCCACCAGCCCCGTCAGGATCATAATCACCTGACTGCCGAGCAGGCCGGCGGTGATGGAGCCCTCCAGCTTCAGGGTATACTTTCCGGTTAGCACCAGGGAAAGCAGGAGCAATAGCGTACTGACCACCCAATCCACGTAGCGGGCGAAGTAAACGGTCTTGCCCCCCACTTCTACCGATCCCTGACCGAGGGTAATGGCTGAGTATACCAGTCCCGACCAAATGACCATGAATGCGTGGATCAGGTAGTTATACTGCGGCGCGCCCTTCGGCTTGCGCGACATGATCAGAATTGCCATCGCACTTCCAGCCATGACGGCTACGTAGGCCCAGCGAATCATAACGTCGAAATCACTCACAGGGTGCTTTATGTTCCCAACCCGGGTTGCAGGAGAAAGCAAACCAAGCAGATAGATGGTCGGGTTTGTCCGTGACGTCACTGGAGGGGGCGGGGAACGCGGGTGCTGGGGTGTGCGGTACCGGGAGGCCGGTACACGGTGGGAAGCGTCGGGTGGATTCCCGCGTTGCTACGTAGCGCTACCCACCGATCCGGTTTACTCCTGCACGACGGTAAAGCTAATGCAGTAGTCCGCCTGGGGGATTTGCGCCGGATCACACGCTCCGGGAAAAACCCCGACGGTATCGATGGAGATCGTGAACCCCCGGTACGCGACATGGGTCATCAAGTCGGGGCTACCGCCGGACAAGCGATCCGCAACGAAGCGTTTACCCTCCGCGTCATCCAGTTCGGCAACCAGGTTGCCCTCCCAGACACAGTTTGCGTTGCAGGGGCAGTAGCCGTTGTCAACGCGGCTCAGCGTCAACTGGTGGCCGTCGGGCAGCGTCAGAGGCTCTCCGACGGCGATGCAATCCGAAAGCTCAGGAGCATACACGTCCCGCTGACAGCCGGCGAGCAACAAAATGGAAAGGAGGATGGCGTACCGCACGGTTGATCTTTACCCGCAAGACGTCGGAGTCAGCGGACTACGTTGGCTGAACAGCTAAATAAACGAAAGCACCTCCAGAAGCATAAGTCCCGTGCAGGCATCAGAGATAAGTGGACGACCCGACGATCGTACTACACTACTACCCGACTACCGTACTACTCAGCGTGCCGAGTCTTAAGCGCATCCTCCCGCAGCCGCCGCAGGAACGGACTGGCGAAGATGAAGTCCTGGAGCACCTCGCTGTCGCTTTCCAGCACTTCGTTCTTGTTGCCCTGCCAGGCGAGGTTGCCGTCCTTGAGCAGGACGATGTTGTCGCCGATGCCCATGACGGAGTTCATGTCGTGGGTATTGATGACGGTGGTGATGTTGTTGCGGTTGGTGAGGTCGCAGATAAGCTCGTCGATGAGGATCGAGGTCTTGGGGTCGAGACCGGAGTTCGGCTCGTCGCAGAACAGGTACTTCGGCTCCAGCACCATGGCGCGGGCGATGCCGACGCGCTTCTGCATGCCGCCGGACACCTCGGAGGGGAAGCGGTCGTTGATGCCTTCCATGTTGACCATCTCGAGGCACTCGTTGACCCGCTTTTCCTTTTCGCCCATGGTCTTGTTCGTAAACATGTCCATGGGGAAGCGGATATTTTCGCCTACCGACATAGAATCGAAGAGGGCGTTGCCCTGGAACAGCATCCCCACCTTCA
Organism: Lewinella sp. IMCC34183; assembly: GCF_003390915.1. GTDB lineage: Bacteria > Bacteroidota > Bacteroidia > Chitinophagales > Saprospiraceae > Neolewinella. The sequence goes on from NZ_QMEM01000005.1 coordinate 312,845, forward strand.
TGCGCACTTCCCGAAGGGCCTCGTCGTCGAGGGCGAAGAGGTCGGTGTCGTCGTAGTATACCTTGCCCGAGGTGGGCTCGAAGAGGCCGATCAACAGCTTCAGCAGGACCGTCTTACCCGCTCCCGAACTGCCGATGATCAGGTTGGGCTTACCGGCGTAGAATTCCGTGGTGACCCCCTTGAGCACGTCGTTGTCCCCGAAGGACTTGATGATATTATCCGTACGGATCATGGTAGCGGGATTTAGGTAAGGACGAGGGCGATAAGGAAGTCGAACACCAGGATCATCACGTCGCTCACCACCACCGCGCTCGTGCTGGCCTCACCGAGCTCGATACTGCCGCCCTTGACGTAGTAGCCGAAGTAACAGCTCACGCTGGTCAGCAGAAAAGCGAATACGGCCGCCTTGACGAACATCATGAAAACGTAGCGCGGCACGAAGAAGGACCGCAGTCCCAGGACATACTCGGTGTGGGAGATCGTCCCCGGCACCACCGTACTCAGGTACCCGCCGATGATACTCACGAAAGCGGAGATCGCCACCAGCATGGGGATGACGACTACCGCCGCGATGATCTTTGGCATGATGAGGTAGGCAGCGGTGTTCACGCCCATGATCTCCATGGCGTCGATGTGCTCCTTCTGCCGCATCCCGCCGATCTCGGCCGCGAGGTTGGAGCCGACCTTGCCGGCCAACACCAGGCAGGTGATGGTGGGCGCCATCTCGATGATGGTGATGTCGCGCACGATGTAGCCGATGTAGTACGACGGTACGAAACTGTCGCCGAGCTGGTCGGCAAACTGCACGGCGGTCACCATGCCGATGAAGACGGAGATCAGGAGCACGATGAACACGGAACCCACGCCGATGGCATCCATCTGGCGCATGGTCTCCTTGTAGTACATCGAGAATTTCTCCGGGCGCGAGACGGAATCACGTAAGAGATTTACGTACCGGCCCAGGTTGTAAAGCATGTTGTCAACGACCATCTATGCTGCGGGGGGATTGGGGTTCGAGGTGTAACGCTGACTGCCGGGGATTGGTTGGGTCATCCTTCCGGCTGCCATTCCAGGGCTCCGGCGTCGGGAGATTCGGTATCGCGGGCGTTGCCCGCCAGGTCGTCCGGCAGTTCGGGCAGGAATACCCCCAGGTCGCGGGCTACGCTCAGGCTGTCGGGGCGGTAGTCGTCTTCGCTAACCGAAACGAACAGGGGATCGCTGAACTGAAGGTTATAGCAGTTCCCGCAGTTTTCGGTGTAAAAATCCGTCCAGGCACCCCCGTTGCTCGCCAGGAACTCGTCGTCGGTCCGCACCACGGAGTTTTCGATGCGCAACTGGAAGAAGGCCGGATCGCTCCCCTCGAAGGCGTCGGCCAGCGAGAGCTCGCTGCTCCGGGAACCGGCGATGATACTGTTGCGCACCGTGCCGGCGAAGGGGGCGGCGAAGCATTCGTCATTTTCGTCGCAGGCGAAGTTCTGTACCAAAAGGGCCGAGGCATCCACGCCGTAGTTGGCCAAAGTCACCTGGTCCAGGAGGAGATTGCCGCCCTTCACGACCTGGATGGTGTTGCTGAAGTTGGAGTGAAACAGGCTGTTGCGGATGGTGATATCCGACTGGTAGCCCGTCACCGCGGGTCCGCTGCTGTTCGTGATCCGGCTGTCGGTGATGGTCACCTCCGCAAGGCTGTCTACGGTGACGCCCACGATGCTGTTGCGGATCTCGGTAAACTCGATCCGGTTGCCGCGACTGCCCGGCCCGAGGATGAGTCCGCGGTAGCCCCCGGTGGAGTTGGAGAACGATTCCTCCAGGCGGTCGGTGGCCAGCAGGATGGGGTCCTCGAGCGTACCCAGCAGTTCCAGGCGCCCGTCGGGGAGCGTGTAGATAAAGCCGTCGTTGAAGATGCCGTTGCCCCCGATGGCCGGATTCCGCTGGATGCCACCGTGGAAATAGACCCGCGTACCCGCCAGCATGCGCAGGGTGCAGCTGTCGACGAACATGGAGCCGTAAATGACGGTCGGCAGATCAGTGGATAGGGTAAAGGTGCCGTCCTGGCAGATGGGCTGAAAGAGTCCGCCCCGCCGGAAGCCGTTGAGGTAGTTGGCGTTCTGCCCGAAGGCCTCGAGCACGACGGAGGCCGAAGCACTTCCCGTCTCGAACACCAGGCGGTCCTCGGCGATGAAGGGGCTCACCTCCTCGGGCTGGGTGGGGTCGACCTCCACCTCCACGAAGATGTAGATGCTGTCGCGGCCGAAGATCACCACGTCCTCGGCGACGGGGCCGAGCTGCCCATCGGCGTTGAAGGTAAAGTTGACCCCCGAGCCGCCGGCCACGGAGATGCGGTCGATCTTCACCGGATCGGCCGCGTCGTTGTACACCGTAAAGAGGCGGGTGGCACTGCCGCGGGCCGTGAAGACGGTATCGAAGCGGAGCGTATCCGTACCGAACCGCAGTTCAACGGCATCCCCGGTCAGGAAATCCCGGTCCACCTCACAGGCGGTCAGGAGCAGGACCAGAAAACTCAGCAGGTAGAGTAAACGCATGGAGCGGAGAGTAGAGGTGGTAAGAACTGCCTAGGCCTGCGGACTATTGCGCCGCCCGTCCACAAGGGTGCCGGGCCAGGCGCCGCCGGAGAGGGTCTCCAGGATGCCGGGGCGGCGGCCGTTGCCGATCAGTACGGGAATGCCGGCAGCGGCGGTTTCGCGGGCGATGCGCAATTTCGTGGCCATGCCGCCGCGCCCGCCGCTGCTGCGCCGCGCCTGCACCACCCGGTCGCTGCCGGCATCGTCGGGATGCACCCAGGGAATTAGGCGGCTGTCCGGCGCGTCGGGGGGGCCGTCGTAGAGGCCGTCGACGCTGCTCAGGATCACCAGCGCGTCGGCTTGCAGCATACGGGCCACCAGCCCCGCCAGCTCGTCGTTGTCCGTGAACATCAGTTCGGTGACGGCCACCACGTCGTTTTCGTTGACTACGGGTACGATCTCGTCGAGCAGCAGCGCCCGGAAGCAGTTGAGCATGTTGTCGGCGTGGAGGTCGTCGCGGAAGTCACCCTTGGTGGCCAGCACCTGGGCGCAGAGCAGGTCGTGCCCGGCGAAGAAATTGCGGTACAGCTCCATCAGCCGCACCTGCCCGATGGCCGAGTACACCTGCCGGCGGGCGACGGCTTCGTCGTTGTCGCGCCCGGGCAGCAGTTCCTTACCCGCGCCCACCGCTCCGGACGACACCAGGATCAGCTCCACGCCGGAGCGTTTGAGGGCCGCGATCTGGTCGACGAGCGCGCTGATGTTCGTGATGTCGAGCCGCCCGTCGGGGCGCGTGAGGACGTTGGTGCCCACCTTGATTACAAGCCGCTGGTACATGGCGGCGAAGGTAAGGGGCGTGGCGCTGACCTTCCCACCGGCACCGCACCCGCGCTCCGCCGCCCCAAACGCGTACCTTGCGGGGCCAGACCCCTTCGTACGCGCATGCCCTTCCGCCTATTTTCCGTTCTGCTCCTGTTGCTGTGTCCGTGGGGGCCTCTATTCGCTCAGCTGCCGGCGGATACTACCGTCATCGAGCGCTTTAGGGACGGCAAGACCGGCGCAGTGTCCCTCACCTTCGACGACGGCATCATCACCCAGTTTACCGTGGCCCGGCCCATCCTCGACAGCTTGGACCTGCGGGCGACCTTCTACGTCATCACCGGCAAGATCCGCGGGGCCCGCTTGGGCCGCTTCATCGGCCGTAACCGGGAGGACATCGTGCGTGAGGCGATCGACGTACCCACCGATTCCACCAACCTGTTCGAGCGGGCCAGCCTCATCGCCTTCACCGGCACCAGCGAGGCCGTAGACTACCACAGCCGCATCGGGGCCGCCTACGAGGCGGGCCGGCGGCGGGAAGCTTACCGCCTCACCGACGAGGCCTACCGCAAGCTCCTCAACGGCAAGCTCCGCGATACCGACGCGGTGGTCTTCCACGACAACCCGGTCGACACCACCACCTGGGCCGACCTGCGAGCCTACCAGGCCGCCGGCCACGAGATCGCCAGCCACACCGTCACCCACCCGCGACTGGCGGTCCTCGACAGCGCCAACCTGCGCTACGAGCTGGAGCAGAGCCGCGCCGATATCGCCCGTCACCTCGGTCCCGCCGCCACCTTCTCCGCCGAGGGACCCTACGGTACGGAGGACGAGCGCGTTATGCGGTACGCCCACGCCGTCTACCCCGCCCTGCGCAACCGCATGCCCGCCCCCTACTTGGCCGAGCTGAACCGCGGGAGCCGCGCCGCGCCAGGCGCCCAGGAACGCGAGTACGTTCAGTGGCAGCGGGGACCGGTCGACGGGACCTCCCTGCGCCAAATGAAGAACTGGGTCGATACCACGCTGGCCCACGATAACGTGTGGCTGGTGGAGGTCTTCCACGGCGTCGACGACTACGGCTGGGCCGCCCGCCCCGGGGCCGAGCTGCGCACCTACTTCACCTACCTGAAGGAGCAGGAGGACCGCCTCTGGATTGCCCCCTTCGCCACCGTCACGAAGTACATCCGCGCGCGGGAGACGGCCACCCTCACTACCGAACGCAAGGCCGATACCCTCACGGTCACCCTCGCCACCCCGCTGGACACGGTGATGTACGACGAGCCTCTCACCCTCACCACCTACCTCCCCGCGGAGTGGACCGGCGCCCGCCTCGGCGACGCGCGCCTTCCCGGCGGTACCGACGAGCGGGGACGGTACGTCCGCTATGCCCTGCGCCCTGGCGCATCCGGCGACCTGATCCGCGACTAACCGGCCTCGCGATTACCCGATTACCGTAACCGATGCCCAAACGCGCCCTACTGACCCTGATTGCCTTTCTGGCCCTGGCGACGGCAATGCGGTGGGGATCCTTCTTCGTTTCCGTCATCGACCACGACGAGAGCACCTACATCGTTATCGCAGACGAGCTGCTGCGCGGGGAGACGTACTTGCGCGACGTCATCGATACCAAGCCCATCGGGATCTTCTGGATCTACGCCCTGCTCATCCAGCTCACCGGCGGCAGCATCTTCGCCCTGCGGCTGGCGGCCGCCCTCGTGGTGGGCCTGGGGGGCTGGGTGGCCTGCGTCGTCAACCGCCGCGCCACCGGCAGCGACATGGCGGGCTACGTGGCCGGCGTGGTGTACGTGCTCATGACGAGCGTATTTACCTACTACGGCATATCGCCCAATACCGAGATCTTCTTCAATCTCTTCACCCTCGGTGCCCTGGCCATATCGGTGGCCGCGCCCCGCAAGCACTGGGGGTGGGCCGGTATACTCCTGGGTCTGGGATTCCTCATCAAGCCTTTTGTAGCGGCCGAGGCACTGGCCATAGGACTGTACCTGCTGTGGTACTACCGGCAGGCCCCGGTGCGTATGGTTGCCAACGGGCTGCTGCTCACGCTGGCCTTCCTGCTGCCGCTGGCCGGGCTGGTGGCGTACTACCGGCACCTGGGCCTGCCCGATGCCCTCTACTTCTACGGCGTGGAGGTGGCGCTGGCCTACCCCGTGGAGCTGTCCTGGCCACTCCGCCTCAAGTACATGGGCGATTACCTGTTGCGCTACGCGCCCCTCATTCTGCTGGGCGGCTGGGCGCAGGTGCGGGGCCGGTCGGACAGTAAAGAGCGGACCTGGGTTCGCTACCTGCTGCTTCAGGCGGTGCTGGTCAGCATCATGATCCTCCTCACGGGCAAGCGGTTCGGCCACTACCAGATCCAGCTGCACCCGGTGGTGGCCCTGTGGGTCGGGAGCGCGGTAGCCACGGTCTGGACGGACGCCCTGCGCCGGCGGTGGGTGGCGTATGCGGTGGCCGCCGTGGCGGTGGCGATCGGGCTGGCGCACGCGGCCTACTACGCTAAGAAGGACGATGCCCCGCGCCGGACCGCCGCCTGGCTTACCCAGCGGCTGGACCCCGGGGAGACCTTTGTCGGCGTGAACGGCTTCCAGATCGTCTACCACCTTACGGACCGCCCCGTACCCACACCCTACGTGCATTCCTCCCTGCTCTTCGAGCCCACCCACCACCGGGCTTTCCGGATCGACCAGGCGCGGGAGGCCGCCTACATCCTGGCCGACCCCACCGTGCGCTACCTCGTGGCGCGGGCGGGCGACCCCGCGCTGGACTCGCGGGTGGCCAGAACGTTGCTGGAAGCGTTTGAGCCGGTCGGACAGATCGACGCGGAGACGACCGCCTACCGTAGGCTCAGTCCAGGATCACGCCCTCCTGCGCGAACCATACTTCCTTCCGGTCGCTGAAGCGCTCCCGCAGCGGGCTGTCGCAGCGGATGATGAGGTAATCCACCGGCTCATTCAGGGCGGTGGTGTCGAAGAGCAGGGCCGGCTGATTGGCGAGGTAGACATAGTACAGCTCATCGTTGGCCAGCGCGTCCAGCTCCACAAAAATGCGATCCGCCTTTTCCAGGGCGGGCAGGTGACGGGCGATGGCGGGTGCGTCGCGGGGGTTGTCCAACTGGTAGACCCGCCGCACGAGCGTGAAGGCCAGCAGGCCGAGAAATACGTACCGCCCGGCCCGGTACCGCTCGCTGAGGTACTGGAAGCCCCACACCGTGGCGACCCCCACGAAGGGCAGCACCGGTACGATATATTGCTGCAGGGCGTGGGTGGTCACCGAAAGGATCATGGCGTAAGGAAACCACAGACAGAGCGAGAGTAGCAGCAGCGGACGGGCCCGCAGCCAACCCAGCGCGGCGGTGACGCCGATGCGCGACGTGCGGTACAGACCGAAGAGCAGGGCCGCGAAGAAGGTCCAGTTCCAGAGGTTGAACATGATGTCCAGGCTGTACAGGAAGTAGTGGTAGCCCGAAGTCTTGGTCCGCCCCTCGAAGCCGGGCTGGGTAAAGCGCTCGTAGATATCGTGTACGATGAGCCGCTCAAAGACATTGCGGCCCGTATACATGGGATCCTCCCAGGTGGCTCCGTAGAGCTGCACCACCGTGTACCAGAACACCGGAAATACCAGGAACGCCGCGGCCCCGGCCCAGGCCCAGCGGTCGCGTACCACCGTCTGCCACCGCCGCGTGAGCAGCAGAAACAGGAGTAGCCCCGGCACGTAGGCGCCCATCGCAAGTCCCTTGGTCAAAAAGGCGAAGCCCCAGAAAATACCGGTAAACACTACGTCCCGCCGGTAGCCGAAGTGCAGGTACCGCAGCAGGAACAACATACCCGAAAGCAGGAACAGCAGCAGCAGGGCGTCAAAGTCGCCGGTGCGCCCGACGTGCCAGCCGGCCATGCCGCTCACGGAGAGCAGCACCAGGCCGGTGAGCAGCGCAAAACGCGGCGAGCGGTAGAGGGTGATCAGCTGAAACAGTACGTAGAAGGCCAGCGTGATGGCCACCGCCGAGGGGAAACGGAGCGCGAAAGACGTCGGCCCGAAGAGCGCCATGCTGCCGGAGATGCACCAGATCAAGAGGGGGGGCTTGCCGCGGACCTGGTCGGGCTCCCCCATGTAGTGCAGGTTGACCCAGTCGCCGTTGGCCAGCATCTCCAGCGCGTTGATGCCGCCCCGCGACTCGTCGCCCACGTAGTAGGGCTCGGCTCCCAACCGGAAGAACGCGTAGAAAAGCGTGAAGGCAAGCAACAGCGCCAGGGCGGTGCGGCGGGACAGGTCGGGGTTCACGCGGCAAAGGTAGCTTGCCCGACAGGATGATTGGGCAGGCAGGCCCGGCCGGTCGTACCTTGGCGGGCGATTCCATGACCCCTACCCCATCACGCTGGACCCTTCGTGCCCTCTGGGCGCTTCCGGTGGCCCTGATCGCGGCGCTGCTCATCGGCCCGATCCTGCGCGACGGTATGTTCATCGACGGGCTGGTCTACACCAATATCGCCAAGAACCTCTACCAGGGCATGGGCTCCCTGTGGGCACCTACGGTAGACGGGGGCGGGAGCATCTTTTACGGCCATCCCGTACTGCTGCCCTTTCTGGAGTCCGGGTTCTTCCACCTGCTGGGCAATCACCTCTACACCGAGGACGCGTATAACTTCACGGTACTGGCGCTGACGATCCTGCTGCTTTACTTCCTCTGGCGGGAGACGGCGGGAGCCAGTCGCTCCTACCTGTTCTTCTTTCCGTTGCTGTTGTTCGTCCTCAACCAGGAAGTGCAGCTCCGGTACCCGAACACCATGCTGGAGTGTGGCATGACGCTGTTCCTGCTGCTGTTCACCTACCTCTTTCTGCGGTTGCGGCCCGCCCGCCCCCGACTGGCATCGGCCGCCGCGGGGCTGGGCGCCTTCGTCGCGTTTCTGTGTAAGGGTCCGGTGGGCCTGTTTCTACTCGTGCTGCCGGTCGCCCACCGGTGGGCGACCGCGCGGCGCATCAATCCGGCGGACGTATTGCTGCCCGCCCTGACCTTGGGAATCTCCTTCGCCTTCCTGTTCCTTGCTGTACCGGAGGCGCAGGATTTCGTACTCACCTACCTCGACCACCAGGTGGGTCCCGCGCTCGCGGGGCGGGCCACGGAAAACGTGGCGGAATCGCGCTTCGCCATCCTCCTCCACGTGCTCAACGCCAACCTGCCGGGCCTGCTGGTCTGCCTGTTGCTGCTCTTCGTTCCCCGCGAAGCGGCGGACCACCGACGGCGTGCCCTGGCCGCCGTCTTCCTGCTGGTAGGCGCCGCCGCACTGCTGCCGATCATGGTCTCCACCAAGCAGGCTACCTATTACCAGCTTCCTTCCGTGCCCTTCTTTGTGCTCGGCGCATCCCTGCTGCTTACCGACCGGGTGGCGGTACTCGTGCGCCGGATCGGCGAGCGCCCCCGACTGGTCGCCGGACTGGGGGCGGTAACGTTTGCGGGGCTCATCGCGGCGGTGGGGGTAGCCATTTCCATGTACGGGACCACGGACCGGCGCGACCAGCGGGCCTGGACCCAGGCGGCGGCGATCTCGGCGGCGATGGACAGCCTGGGAACCCAGCGCTATGCGTTACGGGTGTACGGCGCCCCGGCGGGTGGCAGCTCGCCGCTGTCGTATACCCTGACCGGCACGCTCAACCGGCGATACGACATCTATGCGGACCGCGGATCGGAGCCGGCCGTCCGCCTGGAATTTGCCTACGACTGGGCCGGGGTGCCGGAGCCCCCCGCGGGTCGGGTGGTGTATACCGACGGCCAGGTGCGACTGGTAGCCCTGCCGCCGCACGGCGGCATCGCCCCTAGCGAATAACGACCTGCCGGCTCAGGCGGCGGCCGTCCTCCCGCACTATCCCGATGACGTAGGTGGCCGCGGGCAACTCGGAGGGTACCCGCACCTCCTGGACGTACGGGGCTCCGAAGACGGCTGCGCTGTGTACTTTCCGCCCCTCCAGGGAAGTCATTTCCAGTACCGCCTGTTCTCCCGTAGCTAGTCCCGTGATCTGCACGACGAGGTCTTTTCCGGCGGTTGGATTGGCGCGTGGCTCCATGCTCCACTCCGGTGTATCGAAGGTCACCTGGTCGAGCTCCGAGTGCCAGGTACTGCCGTCGGCTTCCTCGACACGAAGACGGTAAGTGGCCGTGGCGGCGGCGGGGTGGGAAAGGTGGACGGAATAGGAAACCGCAGGTTTACCGGCGTGGGCCGCGCGCCGCGCGCGGTCCTGGAAGTGCTTACCGTCCAGCGCTTCCTCCACGAAGTAGGCGGCTATGTCTACGGCGTCCCGACTTTCCCAGGCCACGATGATGCCGGTCGGCGTTTCGCAGGCCCGGAAATCAACGATCTCCACGGGCAGGGTGGTAAAGAATGAGATGCCGCTGTCGCTGCCGTCCCCGTCGCCCCCACCGAAGTGGATCGACGGCAGCGTCTGACCGTGCAGGGCCGAGGCGAGAATAAGCCACCCACAACAGCTAAAGAAACGGGGGTGCGTGAGCGTAAGAAAAGTCATAGCAGATAGATTATTGAGCGGTCCGTACGCCGCGGAAACCGACGTAGGGAGATGCGGAGTAAGAAGTAGTGGCCGCGCGGCGGTCGGAGACCCGCAGCGCGGCGGCGGTATCGTCGAAGGACCCGCCCCGTACGCCGAAGGCCGTATTGCCGGTCACCCAGTTCAGCAGCCCCCCCAGACCCAGTGCCGAGAGCAACCCGTCGCCGTGGTTGCCGGTGTATTCGCGGCCCGCCGGGTTATTGACCGTTACCACGAACTCACCGAGGTTACCGGACAGCTCCATAATTCCGTAGTAGCTCGCGCCGCTGGCGGCGCGCGACAGGGACGAAGCGCTTCCGGCAAAGATGCCGTTGCGTAGCGGTCCGGTCATCGGGCGATTGGTATTGCAGAGGGCATTTCCGATCTCGGAAGCCCCGGTGCCCGGGTTGGTAACGTATTCGTTATCGTAACCGGCGGCATCGGCCAGGTAGGCGGTCGAATAGAGGGAAGTACTGCCCCAGGCGTATTCACTCTTTTTTGCCGCCAGTGTTCCGCGGCAGGCTTTCTCGTATTCGAACTCCGTCATCGGCCGCAGCCCGCTCCAGTCGAGGTACGCGGTTACCTGCTCCGCTGACAGCCACGATATGGGTATGGCGGGATACACCGTAGCGGCCACCGCGCCCGCCTGCCAGTACATACCGTTGCGGTACGTAAGCAAGTCACCGACCTGCGCTCCGCTAGCCGACAAACCGACACTGACGCGGACCGACTCCGACAGGGAGTTCAGGTATTCGACGTATTGTGCCTGCGACGTTTCGTACTTCATACAGTAAAAAGCGGCAAAGCCCTTCGGAAAACTGGCCTCGATACTTACCGCCAGGTTACCGTCGAGGGCTGCCCCCCGGTAGGTGAAGTCCGGACTCAGCGAGCCCATGGACACCTCATCCTCCGAAGTGACCCGGTAGGGGCGATCGCTGCCGACTAATCCCCCGTCCACGTAAAAGGAAGACGTCTCCGTGCCCCCCGTACCCAGATCGAATGCCCCCTCCGGCACGTAAACCATCTCGATGGCGAAAACCTGGACGCGTACCACCTCACTGGTAGTAACGCCATCGGCGAGGTAGTCCCAGTCGACCAGCAGGTCATCGTAGAATACGTCTCCGACGCCGGGCGCGGAACGGTGTATGAAAGCGCCGACCGCATCCGGCGTGACAAAGACGGATGCCCCGGACTGCGGCTGAATATCCGCCAGCGTAGCATGGGACCATTCGCCCCCGGACACCTGGTACTTGACGAAAATGTAGGCCGCATCCCAGTTGGCGGGACCGTCGTCGAATCGCCAGGAGTTTTCCCAGCCCACGTCGAATTGAATGGTTCGCGTCGGGACGCTTGCCGGCGCAGGTCGGAGCGCGACGTCGGTTACGGAGATGTTATTGGTAAAGCCAATGGTCAGGGTACCCAGAACCAGCAGGCCAGCTAGCACAATTCTCATGCATTTGTAGTTTGTGTCTCATAGCCGGAAAACTCCGCGCTATCGAAGGCAAATAGATCGCCGGATAAAACCGTAGCGATTCAGTACTTATAAAACCTACTTCCCAGATGGCGGAGTACGTGTACAAACAAATAAAAATTTATTGAATTCCAATTGGCGGATTATTATCGGTTGCACACATGCGTTATGGTATTATATATTTAAAATGGCATCTTCCTTTTGATTACGGTTTGTATTTACATGAATACTTTTTTCAGGCATATTTTAACTACTTCCAATTGGTTTCGAATGCCATTTCCCGGCATATCAAACCGTAGCGCCGGATACGTCCACCTGCGGCGCGTTGTCCGCTACCGGGACGAAAAACCTGCGTTGCCTTCCCAAATTGGCCTTTGAGCACCCGGCGGGCGCCGGTTTCGCAGCTCGGAAGTGTTAATGCCTGTGGTAATTCGTTCCGGGTCGACCCCGGCGTCAGTAGCCGACGATCGGTTTTTGGCTTTGCCGCTCGCCCTCGGGTCGCGAAACAGGTACCACGTAAGCGGCCGGCGGCGGGGCTGCCGGAAGGAGTAATTCTTCCCCCCCCCGGCGGTAGTATCCAGCGTGGACGACCCTTCCCGCGAGATAGGTCACCGACATGCGGAAGGTAGCCTCCCCGCAATCCCGTTGACGGTCAGCACCTCGCACCCGCGGCCCCGCCCCCTGTGCCCGCCAGCGGTTACCTTTGCGCGCCACTAAAATTTACGACCATGTTTCGCACCCACACCTGCGGCGAACTCCGCCTTTCCGACGCCGGCACTACCGTCACCCTGAGTGGCTGGGTACAGGCCGGCCGAGACTTCGGCGGGCTCACCTTCGTCGACCTACGTGACCGCTACGGCATCACCCAGGTAGTATTTGACAGTGACGACGACGCGGCCCTGACCGAGCGGGCCCGCAAACTGGGCCGCGAGTGGGTCGTGCAGGTGAAGGGCACCGTTCGCGAACGCACCAACAAGAACCCCAATCGCCCCACCGGCGACATCGAGATTCTGGCCACCGAGTTCCAGGTACTTAATAAGTCCAAAGTTCCCCCCTTTACTATCGAGGATGAGAGCGACGGCGGCGACGACCTGCGCATGAAGTACCGCTACCTCGACCTGCGCCGCGGTCCCCTGCAGCGTAACCTGATGTTCCGCAGCCAGCTGGCCCTGGCGGTACGCGCCTACCTGGGCGGGCAGGGCTTCATCGAGGTCGAAACCCCTAACCTTATAAAGAGTACGCCGGAGGGCGCGCGCGACTTCGTCGTACCCAGCCGCCTCAACGAGGGGCAGTTCTACGCCCTGCCGCAGAGCCCGCAGACCTTCAAGCAGCTGCTGATGGTGGCCGGGTACGATCGCTACTTCCAGATCGTGAAGTGCTTCCGCGACGAGGACCTCCGCGCCGACCGGCAGCCGGAGTTCACCCAGATCGACTGTGAAATGGCCTTCGTGACCCAGGAGGAGGTGCTAAATACCTTCGAAGGACTGACGCGCCACGTTTTCCAGCAGGTCCTGGAAGTGGACCTCGGCGACTTTCCCCGGATGGCCTACGACGAGGCGATCCGGCGGTTTGGCTCCGACAAGCCCGACCTGCGGTTCGGTATGGAACTCACGGACCTGAACGCCGTGGCCCGGGGCAAGGGCTTCCAGGTATTCGACGCCGCCGAGCTGGTGGCGGGCATCCGGGTACCCGGGAAGGCCGACCTTAGCCGTAAACAGCTCGACGCCCTGACCGACTGGGTAAAGCGCCCGCAGATCGGGGCCAAGGGCCTGGTGTACGTGAAGTGCAACCCCGACGGGACATACAAATCGAGCGTAGATAAATTCTTCGACCAGCAGGCACTCGCCGCCTGGGCGGAGGCCGCTGGTGCGGAGGCCGGCGACCTGCTGCTGGTGCTGTCCGGCGAAGCGGAAAAGACCCGTACGCAGCTCGGCAACCTGCGCCTGCACGTGGCGCGGGAATATGACATGATTCCCGCGGGGGTATTCGCGCCGCTGTGGGTGGTCGACTTCCCGCTGCTGGAGTGGGACGAGGAGAGCAACCGCTTCCACGCCATGCACCACCCCTTTACCAGCCCCAAGCGGGAGGAGGTCGACCGCATGCTCACCGGCGACCACGAAACAATGAAGTCACTGAAGGCCGACGCCTACGACCTCGTCATCAATGGCGCGGAAATCGGTGGCGGCTCGGTCCGGATCTACGACCGTGGACTGCAGGAGAAAAACTTTCAGCTGCTGGGCTTCACGCCCGCGGAGGCGGAGGAACAGTTTGGCTTTCTCATGGGCGCCTTTGAGTACGGCGCACCGCCCCACGCGGGTATCGCCTTCGGGTTCGACCGGCTGTGTGCCGTGATGAACGGGCAGAGCTCCATCCGGGACTTCATCGCCTTCCCGAAGAATAATCAGGGGCGCGACGTCATGATCGATGCCCCGGCCCGTATCGATGCGCAGCAGCTTGACGAACTGAACCTGGAGCTGAGCATACCGGACGCAAGTGTTAAACCCGGGCAAAACGGATAATTTAAGGTGATTTACAGCGGCGCGCCGAACATTCCCGACGTACCTTTGTATTACCGATAGATCGCACGCTGTGATAGCGAATGAATCTGCACTTGCTTTACTATTGTAATTTAGGTTTATAGCCGTACCTCGACCAGAACGTATTACCGATTCACTTCGCGCTCCGCGCTGGCGGGTCATCTTTTGGACTGTTTTCCGGGTACCGGCACGTATTGACACACTGAACAACACAACGCATTGGGTCTCTCCTGCTCCGTATGGATTGCTGTTTGGTGATGTTGCACCCGGGTTTTTACACCCGAAGTGCGGTATCGCCTCGTTGCATTTTGCCCCATTGCCCCGCATTCTTTTTACACGTTATATCATTTAGGCTACATAACACTATGAACGAGTTTTACTGAACAACACAGGCCGGCGAATGCCGGAGACACTAGAGTTTACTATTGAACAACACAGGTTTTGTCTATTCTTTTCGAGTTTTTCAACACAACACTATTCAACGCAAACGAACTCCGCTCCGGGGCGGCCTCTCTGCCGCCCCGCCCTCCCGTCCGACGGTCCCCGACCGTTCAAGGTGAGTCCCCCCCCCCGCCGATTTTGCTTTGCTGAAACACTATGAACAGGGAGTGCCCCCGGGCAACTTCCACGCTAAATAACTACCGTTTTAACATGTGTTTAGTCACCAGCGCCTCGCCCCTCGGGGGTGGGGCGCTTTTTTGTTTGGTGACGGGGGAAGTTACCGGGTACGGCCGACGAGGCGGTACACCGCGCGGAAAGAATCGTCGCGCACGCCATCCTGGTCCTGATCGACCAGCCCGGTCAGCTCAAGCCGCCCATCCTCCAACCGTGGATAATAGGTGTAGGTGATATTCGGCTCGATAATGAAGAGGCTGTCCCCCTGCGCTTTCCAGATCCCGTTGGTGACATTAGCCACTTCGCCCGACCGCATGCGGTGCGTGCGCTTCAGTTTTCCGTCGGCCGAAAAAACCGTGGTTGGAGGATGTACGCCGTACCGGCGCCCCCAGTCCGCTTCCCGGATGGTCTCGACGAACGCCGTATCGCCGCCCATGTAACTCGGATAGCTCACCTCGTAGGTAACGGTTTCCCAGGTACCGACCAGATCTTCGGACAGGGCCGGGGAGGGATCAGCCTGGTCAGGGTCGGTCTCGCCGCAGGCGGCGAGCAGCAGCGCCAAGAATGGGACAAGAACGGACGGCAACTTCTTCATGCCGGCAAATATCCGAAACCCGACGCGGAACCTGTCACGTCGGGGACGGTAGAGAGCCGACACATCCTCCGCCAGACAGTTGTCGTTGTAACAATCCCTATCCGGCATGGCGCTTTAAGCGTCAAGATTCCCGAGTCCGAAGGGTAAAAAGGGGGTGAAATAGAGAAGTTTCAAAAAAATTCCGGGGAGGCTAGAATCCGCGTTATTTACATGTTTAAACACATGAAAAACAAATTATATGGTGCCACATTTATTACATACTGATTCCGTATATCTTACGAAAATACAAATTACATCATTTCCATATCTAATGTAAGTACAATATATTATAAACAGTACAATGTGCTGAAATATCATTTTATCTCGGTATTTTTTACTGAAATCTTGAATCCGGTCGGAATCCCTCACTCGTATATAATAGCGAACAACCGATCACTAACTACTTCACCTTAGTTTTTGGGTCGGTCCTCTTCCGCTTCTATTCGGGGGAGGGCCACTCGACCCGCCGGCGGAAGGCCAACCTGTATAATAGGTTCCTGACGCTGCCGACGCTGCCGGTCAACCCGGTGTTTTCCGCTTGCCGGACCGTCGCGCCTGAATCCCCTGAATGACTAGTTGCATAGTATTTGACCTTTTCCCATTGGAGTCCGGTCCTGTGCCGGCCTACCGGCCAGACCATCCGCGGCCCACGGAAGCATGCTTCCGGAACTGCCGTCACGTGACCGTGACTACGGGATCGAGAGACACATTGACCAAACTTCTACCAGATGGCAAAAAGACTTACGGGAGCGCATTGATGCGCCGGGGCCAGGCCCCTTGATTTTTCTGAAATAGGCTGTTGTGCCGGGGAGTAATGTGTGTGTGAGAGACTCCCCGGCTTTTTCCCCTGCCGCCCCTGTCGGGTGCGGACCGGACGCGCCTATCCCTTAGGCTACATCACTATCACTATGAACCAATTTGATTATGAACAACATCTACACTGTCTTACGTATTTTTCTTTGTGCACTTCTGCCGTACGCCCTCGCTGCGTCGGCGGATTGTGCCACGTGTACCGTCACCAAGAAAAACGGTAAGCTGCACTACTCCGAAGCCTGCAGCAGCCCCAAGTCGGTCTGTACGATCGACCTCGCCCGCGACCTGGGCAGCGTGGACCTGCTAACCTTCGTAGACCTGCGCGAGGTGACCGTCATCCTGGGTGAGGGTACTTACCCCAAGTTCCTGTCCTCTACCCTGGTGTCTGCGGGCACCTACTTCGAGACCGACCTCACCGACGGGGTACACGTAGGGCTCGACGTAGTTGCCGCGGCCGGCAACCGGGAGCGGATCCGCGGCCTGGAGTCAGTCGGCTTCCTCAACGGAATCCTGCTCGACCTGAGCGCGCTGATCTGTCTTAACATCGACATCAACCTGTTCGGAGGTTCGGGGTCCTACATAGGGCCCTGCACCCTGGGTGACCGGGTGGTGTTCCCGGTCGAGCTGCTGAGCTGGACCACCGAGCCTACCGCGGCGGGCCTCGCATCCGACTGGCAAACCGTTTCGGAACGGGAAGCTGACTATTACCGGCTGCTGCACTCGACCGACGGGGCGACCTTCACCGAACTTACGCGTATCCCGGCCGCCGGTACCACCGACGGGCTCAGCACGTACAACTACGTCCACGGCGACCCGAGTCCCGGTGTCAATTACTACCGACTCGAGCAGTACGACTACGACGGTACGGTACATACCCTCGGCGTCCGTACGGCCCGCTGGTCGGGGACCGGGGCGGACCGGATGACGGCCTACCCCAATCCCGCCAGCCCCGGTGCCCGGATCCGCCTGTCCACCGCGGCCGGTGACCACGCCGAGGTACGGCTGGTCGGCCCCACCGGCCGGGTAGTGCGTTCCTACCGCCTGCCGGACAGCGGTGAACTTACCCTGCCTACCGACCTGCCATCCGGTTGTTATTACCTGCAACGCGGGGAGACGGCTATGCGGCTTCTCGTTTCCCGGTAAGCCGACGGGTAGCATGGGGCCGGGCCGGGGGAGATAGTACCTTTGCAGGATGCAATCGTCCTTTCCCCCGCTCCGGCCCCGGTGGCTGCTGCTGGCCTGGCTCGTCCTTAACCTGGTGCAGGCCGCCCTGTCGCCGCTGGATCCGGACGAGACCTACTATTGGATGTACGCCGGTGCCCTGGACTGGGGCTACTTCGACCACCCGCCCGCGGTGGCCGTACTCGTCGGCCTCGGCCGCGACTGGCTTCCGGGATCGCTGGGCCTGCGCCTGGGACACGTACTGGCCGGCACGGCCACCGTTGCCGCTCTCTACCGGCTCCTCGGCCGACCGACCGGCTCCCCGCTCCTGCTGGCTGCGCTGCTCATCCTGGCCCAGCCCATGCTCCAGGTCTACGGGTTCATTGCCACTCCGGACGGCCCGCTCCTCCTGTTCACTACGCTGTACCTGCTGGCTTACCGCCGGTTCCTGCGCGAGCCGACCCTGGCCGCGGGGGCGGTCTGGGGGCTCACCATGGCCGGCCTGATGTACAGCAAGTACCACGGGGCCATCGTCATTTTTTTCAGCGTGCTGCCCAATTTGTCCTTCCTCCTCCGCCGCCCCGGGGCGTGGGTCGCGGCGCTCGGCGGGATCCTGCTGTTTTTTCCCCACATCTACTGGCAGTATGCCAACGATAACCCCTCGTTGCGCTACCACTTCAGCGGACGTAATGCGCCCTACCGCCTGTCCTTCACCCTGCAGTATATCGGCAACCAGCTGCTCGTGTTCAGCCCGCTGCTGCTCTACCACTACTGGCGCACCTTTACCGTCAGTCGGGCCGCCGATTCGTTCGAGCGGGGATGTCGCTGGCTGGTGTTGGGCGTTCTGCTTTTTTTCCTGCTCTTTACGGCAAAGGGTCGGACGGAGGCCCACTGGACGGCCGCCCTGGCCGTTCCGCTGGTCTACCTGGTATTCCGGGAAGCCACGCGGCACCCGGCGTGGCAGCCCGCCCTGCGCCGGCTCTGCCTGGCCACCGCTATCCTGCTGCTGGGAGCCCGCCTGCTGCTGATCGCGCCGCGGGAGTGGCTCCCCTTCGCCAAGCCCTTCGATAACGCGCCATGGGTGGAGGACTTGCGGGACCGGGCCGCGGGATTGCCAGTGATCTTCGAGAACACCTACCGCCTGGCGTCCCTGTACCAGTTTTATTCGGGCGGCGAGCCGGGCTTCACCCTGACGGACGTGGACTACCGCCCCAACCAGTACGACCTGTGGCGGGGAGACACGACCCTGCGGGGCGATACCGTGTTACTGGCCGGGCAGGCCAACTGGGAAATGCCGGGCACCACCCCCTTCCGGGCCGGGCGGGTGTCCCTGCTTCTCCGTGAGGTCCCCGACTTCCAGGTGGCCCGGTTAGCCCGGTTGCGGACGCAGTCTCCCCCGCCAGACGTGCTTCGGTACGGGACCGACGCCGAAGTGACCGTTTATGCGCGCTCGCCGGTGCCGGTGAAGCTACGGGCCGCCCTTCCGGTTTGGCTCTACGCCGTCCTGCACTACTCCGACGGAAGCGTCGTTTTCTGGCGCCTGCGCCCGCTGGCCACCGAAAGGTTGCCGGCCGGGGAAGAGCGGCGGCTGTACCGCGGCCCGCTGGCGGTACCCCGGGATGCGCCCGCTGGGGAAGTCAGCCTCAGCTTTGCCCTAGGATACCGGGGCATGCCGCCGCTGGTGGCGCAGAGCGAGCCGAGCAAGGTCACCGTTCGGGCTAGGCGGTAAGCCGTCCGCCCCCGGACAATTATCCCGGCCGGGCCGTATAGTCGCGGCCCGGAATGACGTTACCTTTAACGTACCTCCTGCTTTATGCCGGCCGAACCTCCCTTTATGCAGCGCATTTTTACCTTTCTGTTCCTCTATTTCGCCTTTACCGCCTGCCTGCAGGCCCAGATTCCCACGAGCGGAGATACTCTGTTCGGCAACGAGTGGATCACGCCCGGACAAGTACACCTGCGCATTGATGTCGCCGACGATGGCTTCTACCGGATCGACCCGGATGCCGTGGCCGCGGCCGGCCTGCCGGCCACGGAAAGCGACGCCCAGCGCTACCGCCTGTACCACTGTGGCCAGCCCGTACCGATCGAGGTCAGTGAGGGGCGGATCTCATTTTACGGCAAGCGGACGCGGGGCGAGATGGACACCCTGCTTTTCCCGGGCGGGCGGGACGAACTGCTGAACCCCCGGTACAGCATGTATACGGACACGGCGGCCTACTACCTCACGACCACCCCGGCCCTGGAAGCCGGCGAGCGGTACGCAGCCGGTACCGCCGGCAGTACCGGCCCGGCAAGCGCGACGATCCGCCGCACCGCGGAGCAACTGTTCACCGACCAGCAGAGTAAGTACTACCGCCGCAGCTCCGGCTCCACGATCATGTTCTCTCACTACGAGCTCGCCGAAGGCTATGGTCTGCTGAACAACAACCAACTGCTCAGCAGCAACGGCTCCACCATATCCGCCGCCGAGGTCAACCTGCCGAACGGCGTCGCGGGAACCATGGACGTAACGGTTCGTTTCGGCCTGGCCTTCGGGGACACCCACCAGCAGCGGGTGAGTATCAACGGGGCGACGGTCGATGAACTTACGTCCGAAGACTGGAGCGTGACCGAGCGGACCTATACCGTCAGCGGCAGCGGTACCCGCGCCACCCTGCGCATGGAGGGCCTGGCCGGTAAACAGGACAAGGCCAACCTGGCCTACGTGCGGGTAGAGTACCCCGCGACGCCCACCCTGACCGGCGACCAGTTACGCTTTCACCTTCCGGCCGGGGATGCGGTCTCCCTGGATTTCGGAACCGCGGGCGCATCCGCCCGTCTGTACGATCTGACCAACGGTACCGTATACACCCCGGCCGGCGGCACCTTCGCGCTTCCCGGCAGCGGGGCGCGACGAGAGTTCGCGCTCGTCCGGGCTTACCTCGCCCCGGTGGCCGCGGTGCCGGTTTCCTTCGCTGATCTTCTTCCGGATGCGGGCGATACGTACCTGCTCCTGACGAGTCGTCGCCTCGCCGGGACCGGCGTGGAAACCCTGGCCGCGTACCGCGAAACGCCCGTGGGGGGCGGACACGGCGTTCACGTGGTATACGTGGAGGACCTCTACGAGCAATTCGGGTACGGCATTCGCCGTCACCCCCAATCCATCCGCAACTACCTGGCCGGCGCCTACCGGCGGGCGCCGGGGCTCGACTTCCTCTTCATCGTAGGAAAAGGGCGGGAGTACCTCAATCTGCGGAAAACGCAAGGACTGGCCGAGGCCTGGTCCACCTTTTTCGTGCCCAGCTTCGGCGTACCCGCCTCCGACAACCTCCTGTCGGCGGAACTCAACAGTATCGTGCCCCGCCTGGCTACGGGACGCCTCGCGGCGATCACCCCGGAGGAGGTACTCCTGTACGCCCGCAAACTCATGGCCGTGGAACGGCAGATCACCGAGGCCGGCCAGAACATCACGGACCTCGACTGGATGAAGCAGGCGCTCTTCCTCGGCGGCGGGGGCTCCGTCGCCGAGCAGGAGTACATCCGCTACAACCTGGGCACCATGCAGCGGATCTTTGAAACAAGCAAATTTGGTGGAAACGTCACCAATGTCTTCCGTACCAGCAGCGAACCCATCGAAGACGCGCGGCAGGAGATCATCTTTGACCGCATCAACGCGGGCACTTCCCTCATCGTCTTTCACGGCCATTCCAGCAGCCAGGGCTTCGACTTCAACATCGACAACCCCGAAAACTACGACAACGTCAACCGCTACCCCTTCATGATCAGCCTCGGCTGTTACAGCGGAGACGCCTTTACGGAAGCCCGAAGCATCAGTGAGCGGTTCATTTTTCTCGAAGACGGCGGTGCCGTGACCTTTGCCGCCTCGAAGGGGCTCGGGTACATCAGTGCCCTGGGTACCTTCGGCCGCGCGGTCACCAATCACCTGAGCAACGACCAGTATGGAATGGGTGTCGGCTCGGCCATACGCAGCGCGATCGCCGACTACGCCACCACCACCAACTTTACCCTGGGCATCTTGCTGGAGCAGTTTGCCCTCAGTGGCGACCCGGCCTTCCGCCTGCACCCCCGCCCCGGCCCCGACCTGGTCGTGGACCCGGCCTCGGTAGCCTTCGAGCCCCGGGTGGTACCCGCACAGGATACCGGCTTCACGGTCCGGTTGCGCCTCCTCAACCTCGGCACGCGGGCGGAGACCCTCCCCGACAGTACCGTACTCCTGTTCCGGCAGCAACTCCCCTCCGGAGAGATACGCGAGCTGGGCCGCCGGACCGTGGCCGTACCCCACTACGACGAGGTGCATGACTTCCTGCTACCTACCGTGGGCCTCGAGGCGGTAGGTGCCAACCGCCTGCTGGTAACGGTCGACGTGGACGGCACCCTCACCGAACTGCCCGGCCCGGCGGCCGAGGCCAACAACGAATTGATCATCGGGAACCAGCCCGGCGCGCCGCTCACCGTAGTGGCAAACTCCGCCAAGACCGCCTTCCCTCCCGACTTCGCGCTCGTGGGCCCCGGCGTGGAACTCATTGCCGGCTCCACCGATCCCCTGGCCCCCGAACGGACCTACCGGATACAACTGGCTGCCGATCCGAATTTTGCCACCCCCCTCCTGGACGAGGAACTCACCTCGCCCGGAGGCGTACTGCGCTACCGGCCCCAACTTACCTTCGCCGATAGCACCACCTACTACTGGCGCATCAGCCCCGACAGCAGCCGCACCGACGACGAGGGCTACCTCTGGGACCAAAGCAGTTTCACCTACGTCGCCGACCGGCCGGCGGACAAGGTGGGTTACGCCATTCAGGACCCCGGACAGTTTATCCGCGGAGAATCCGAGAACATCAACCTGTCGGCCACCCAGCCCGACTGGAATTTCGCCCGGACCGCCAACGACGTAGAAATTTATAATGGCGTCTATGAGGACCGAGCCATGCCGCGGCTGGCCCTCAACGGGCTGAACCTGAACTCGCCCCACCCCTGGAAAATCCTCGTAGGCATTCAGGTGTTGGTCATCGACAGCATTTCAAATGCGCGCTGGTACCCTAACCCCGGGGACGGCCAGTACAACACCCCGCCGGGTCGCGCTTCGGTCTGGAGCTTCGACACCCGGGAGGAAGCGGGCCGCGAGGGACTCGTCAACTTCCTGGACGAATATGTACAGGAGGGGCAGTACGTGCTCCTCTGGAGCGTGCAGCGGGGCAAGGACCTGGAGTACCACGGTCCCGAATGGCAACAGGATTCCCTCTCGCTCGGCCGTACGGTCTACCAGGTACTAGAGGAGCAGGGAGCCGAACAGACGCGTCTCCTGGAAAGTCTCGGATCGGTGCCCTATACGTTCATCTTCCAGAAAGGACTGGGTCCGATCGCCGAAGCGGTGGCCACTTCCCAGGACGCAAACACCCACGTGCTCTTCCCCATCCGCGAGAACTGGGCCGACGGCCGCTACGCCGGCCCGCGGGTTGGCCCCTCCCTGGAGTGGCGCTCCCTGCGGACCCGCTTTCAGGACCGCAGCATCGGAGAAGCTGACAGCTGCTATTTCCGGTTGTACGGCTTCGACCGGGAAGGAAACCGGTCCATCATCCGCGAGCAGGGCCTGCCGATCCGTTCGATCCGCAGCTTCACCTTCGACCTCACCGACGTCGACGCGGCAACCTACCCCTACCTCCAGCCCGAGTTTCTCCTCCTGGACGAGACCGACCGCACGGTAGCGAGCCTGGACGATATTTACTTCGATTATCAGCGCCCGGGTGACGCGGCCATCAGTCCCGCCGTGGCCTATTCCGTACCCGAGCGCCTCGATCAGGGCCAGCTCGCCCGCCTGGAAGTAGGTTACGAAAACCTGACGCCTACGCCCATGGACAGCCTGCTGGTGCAGCTCACCGTTTACGATGCCCAGAACAACGTCACGCTACTGCGCCGTCGGGAACCCCCGCTGGCGGCCGGCGGCAGCGGCGTTGCTGCTTTCGACCTGCCCACCCAGGAACTCAACACCTCCCTGCGGGTCGAGCTGCGCCTCAACCCCGACGACGACCAGCCCGAAGACATACTGTTCAATAATCGCATGAATACCGACCTGGGCGTCGGGCTCGACTACGTAGCACCCGACCTGAAGGTGTACTACGACGGGCGGACCATCCGCGACGGCGAGCTGGTCAGCGCCACCCCCGAAATCCGTATTCAGCTGCGCGACGAGAACGAGTTCCGCCGCCTGACCGATTCAAGTGCCTACTACCTGCGCCTCGCCTACCCCGACGGTGCCAAGGAAACCGTGCGCCTCTCCGACGAGCGCGTGGAGTTCGTACCGGCGGGCCCCGACGGGGACAATATGGCGGAGATCTTTTTCCGCCCGGAACTCACGAACGATGGCATCTACTCCCTTACGGTCCGGGCCACCGACCGGGCCAATAACCCGGCGGGGCGGCTGGACTACGAGCAGCGCTTCGAGGTGATCAACCAGCAGCTCATCGCCAACGTACTGACCTACCCCAACCCCTTCACCACCCAGACCCGCTTCGTTTATACCCTGACCGGCAGCGTGGCTCCGGAAGTCTTCCGCATTCAGATTATGACGGTTTCCGGGCGCGTGGTTCGCGACATCGACCTGCTGGCCTATGAAAACATTTCCGTCGGCACCCACCAGACCGATTTCGCCTGGGACGGTACCGATGAATACGGAGATCTGCTGGCGAATGGTGTTTATTTGTATCGCGTGATTACTTCCGACTCCAACGGCAGCGCGCTCGAAAAGCACGATAATGGCACCGACCAATATTTCGATAATGGATTCGGCAAGGTCGTTATTCTGCGCTAGTCACCGTGTCAGGTCCCTCGAGTAGTACACAACCGGAAACCGCATCCCCCCCGTCCTTGCCGCGGCAGTGGCTTAAACTATCGCTTTGCGTTTTCTCCATTTTCCTTTTTAACTACGTAGTACCCAGTGATCTCAACAACTGGACGTTGAGCCTGAATTTCTCGATAGACCCCCTGCTCACCGACGAGGTGATGCGCCAGGAAACCGAATGGCGATACCATAATTCCGAATTCGGGCGGCGTCCGTTTATGCTGTCAGTAATGCGATACGGGACACGGTGGACGGGAATACCGTCTCCCCTTTTCTTTTCTCTGGTTCAGTTTCTAGGATACCTCGGCTGCTTAGTTGCGTTGCACCGGCTTACCTGTTTTGTGTGGCCCGGTCAACGAATCCCGCCGCTGACACTGCTCCCCTTTGTTCTGATCTTCCCAAGTGTCTTTTTATTCACGGCTCATGCACACACCTACAATGACCTTTATCAGTATATAGCCATCACGCTGCTGATGCTATTCGCCATTAGCCATCGACCCTTCCCGGCATTATTGATGGGGTTCCTTGCCTGCATCATTCGGGAGAGCAGTCTTTTCTTTTTACCCGTACTGATGTATTTACTGAGCCGGTACGCTTATTGGTCCCCGTGGAAAGCGGTAGCAACCGTCGCCGTGACCGCTTGCTTAAGCGTGCTGTTCCTCTACCTGTACCTTCCCGAAGAAGTCGTAGACGCTACCGTGGCGTTTAGCCATAAGCAACGATTTGGAGCCTGGCGGGAGAATTTTGGCACCTTGTCAGATGCCAGTGAAACGCTGGTGCTCACGGTTATCATTTTGGTTCCTTTTGCTGCCGTCGCGTGGCGATTCCGTTCTCAGATAGGGAATAATGCCTTGCACAAGGACCTTGTTTACTGCTCCTTATTCGTCGCACTTGTCAATACCCCGATCGTCTACGCTGCAGCCCTGGCCCGGGAAGCCAGGTTACTCGTGCTGCCCCTGCTGCCGTTACTCCCCGTAGTCTGCCCGATATTGCTGCAGTGCTGGAAACGGGGCGACGTCGCATCCCAGAAAATTTCGCTGCTTCAGGGAGTTGGGGCGCTCTTGCTTGGGTTGGCAGTTGCCCTGATCTACCAGCCGTCCGTAGGGGGTACCGGTTACTTTTACCGGGCATACGTATTTGTGTGGGTGGCCGGCTGGTCTCCTTTGCTGCTTCGACTAGTTACAAACCGCCTGGAACAGGTCGACGTTTCCCCCACCAGATAGGCTCTGGGCCACGCGATCAGGAGACGGCAGCGTATCGGCACAGCCGTACGGAAACCAACCAGAATTTCGGGCAGACCTTCATCCTTCACCGGCCTCCACCCGCCGGAGGTCGACCTCTTTGATCCATAGAGCGGACCCTGCCGACCCGCCAGATCCGGAAATCCGCAGCCGGTGTTCACCTGCCGGCACCGTGATCTCCCCAACCTGCCGCACGGCCCACCCCCTCGGCAGCACTTCCTTGCGCGGTACCCGGTCGTGCACGGGCAGCGTCTCGGTGACGGCTACTGGCAACGTCGGGGTAAGGGAAGCCGCCTCCGAAACGCTCACGCTAATGGTCAGCGGGTCCGGTGCATCCAGATGATACCGTACCGTAACGGCAAAGCGTGCGGCGGAATCCAGGACCACCGGCCAGTAAGCACCCCGGTCGTCGACATTGACAAAGAAATCATTCGCCCATCCGTAAGGATCGCTGAAGTGGGTATTGCCCAGGGGCTCCCCCTCATGGGCCAGCAGCCGGACCGTCCCCTCCCCCGCATCCAGGTCGATCGGGGGAGCTACCCGGTCCGGCCGGCCGATACCGGCGGCAACGTCCCGGTAGCTCTCCCGCATCCGCCGGCCCGGCGTACCGGGCCGGCCGTAGATATCGGTTTGCTGGCCGGGGTCATCCCGCAGGTCGTACAGCTCGTCCGACAGGCTGTCCCGGGCTACGTAGAGGTAGCGCGCGTCGCGCATGCTTCCCGGATAGCCGGTATAGACCGGCCCCTGCCCGAAGGCGTACACGTAGCGGTCGGCCAGCGTGTCGCCGCGCAGCAGGGGCAGCAGGCTAATGCCGTCGAGGCCGTCCGGCACCGGCAGGCCCAGGTAATCGAGCACCGTAGGCAGCAGGTCGACGTGGGCGGCCGGCGTATCCACGACGCGTCCGTTGGCCGGGTCCGCTCCGGGCATGAGCAGGCCGAAGGGTACCCGCACGCCCCCCTCGTCGACGTGTCCTTTGGTGCCCCGCAGGCCCCGGCGGTAGCGGTCGCCGTTGGGTCCGTTATCGGAGGCGAAGATCACGAGCGTGTTATCCAGGAGCCCGGCCTCGGACAGCGTATCCAGCAGCCGGCCTACGCGGTCGTCCACCGATTCGACCATCGCGTAGATCCCGGTATTGTAGTCCGTTAGCCCCCGCGCGGCGACCCCGTCCCAGTAGCGGTCGGCCACCTGCACCGGAGTGTGCGGTGCCTGGTACGCCAGCATACAGAAGAAGGGGGCATCCGAGTTCAGCATGAAGTGAGCCGCGGAATCGGTGAGGATTCCCGTGAGGTCGCCCTGGAAGGGTACCGCTTCGTCGTGCTCGTTGCGCAGTTCTCCAACGAAGTAGTCGTTGAGGTGACCCAGGGTGAAGCCCAAAAACTCGTCAAATCCCTGCCCGGCCGGGTGGTAGGGGAAGGTGGCCCCGTTGTGCCACTTGCCAAACAGCCCGGTCCGGTAGCCCGCCCGCTTCAGGTACTCGGGCAGGGTGACCACGGCGTCGTCCATCGTTTCCTGGCGGCGGGTGACAAAGATGGCCCCGGTGCGCGGGGCGTACTGCCCGCTCAGAAAACTGGCCCGGGTGGGGGCGCAAACCGGGCTCACGTAAAAGCGCTCGAAGCGTACGCCCCGCCTCAGCAGCCGGTCGAGGTGGGGGGTGCGGATGGAATCGTTGCCGGCCAGGGAGAGGTCGCCGATGCCCTGGTCGTCGGTGAGGATGAACAGCACGTTCGGCGGCGGCGGGTCCGCGGAGCGGGGGCCGGGGCCGCAGGTGCAGAGCAGCAGCCCGAGGAGACAAAGCACGAGGGTTCGCATGCCCGATGACGTTGGCCAAGATTGGCGTAAGTAAGGTACGGCGCGGGGCGGCGGCGGCAGTATATTGTAGTCCGGCCACCCCCCTAGCCTATGATCCCAGTTCGCCGCCCCACGCTGCTGCTCTGCCTGCCCCTGCTCTGCCTGCTCGGCGCCGCGCGGCTGGGTGGCCAGTCCCTGCTGCGGCAACTGGCCGACGAAGTATGCGAATGCCTGGGTACGGGCGAGATCGTCTATCCCCGCCTGCAGGCCGGCCGGTGTATGGAGAACGTAGCCCGGGCGCATCCCCGCCGCATCCAGGAGGAACTGCGCCTCACCGTGACCAGTGCCGGCGACCGGGAACGACTGAGCGAACTACTGATCGAGCCCCTCGCCGAGCACTGCAACGCCCTCCGGCGGCTGGCGGAGCGCGCCGCAGACCCGGAGCCGCGCTACAGCGACATCCCCCTGCTCCGGCAGCGAGCGACGTCGCCCTACGCCAAGGAGCCGCCGCCGGACGGCCCCGCCGCTACGGTGGCCACTCCGGCCAATCGCCGCCTGGTCAGCGGAAGGCTAGTGGCCATCGGCCGCGAGGAATTTACGGTGCGGCTCCCCGGGGGCGAACGGCTTACGCTGCGTTATAACCACCGGCAACTCCGCCGGGCCGGGCCCCGCGTCGGGGAAACGCTCAGCTTCACATACTACCTGGACTGGACCGCCGAAGCCGGTCGCGTCGTCCCCACCCTGGGCGAGCTCCGGTAAGCCCCGGCAAGACTTTCTCGCAAGAACCCATTTTCAAAAAAAACTGAAAGTTGGGAGAGGTGTTGTATTACGGACGCCCCCAAGTGTAACCGTATGAATACCCCTTGCCTTTCCACCATCCTTCAGGACCCGAAACTCCCGCCGCACCTGCGCACCGTCGCCCAAAAGGTGAACGACGGCGAGCGGATCACCCCGGCGGAGGGGTTGATGCTGTACGAGGAAGGACCTCTCGGCTACCTCGGTGCCCTGGCCAACCATGTGCGCGAGCGGATGCACGGCGACCGGACCTACTTCAACCGCAACTTCCACGTGGAGCCGACCAACGTGTGCCTCTACACCTGCACCTTCTGCAGCTACAGCCGCCGCATCAAGAAACGGGAAGACGGCTGGGAGTACTCCCTGGAAGACATTATGGACATCGTACGCAAGTACGACGACCAACCCGTCACCGAAGTACACATCGTGGGGGGCGTGCTGCCGCAGTACGACGTGCCCTTCTACGCCGAGCTGTTCCGGCAGATCAAGGCCCACCGGCCGGACCTGCACGTGAAGGCCCTTACGCCGGTGGAGTACCACTACATCTTTAAGAAGGCCAAGATCAGCTACGAGGAGGGCATGGCCCTGATGAAGGAAGCCGGACTGGAAAGCATGCCCGGCGGCGGCGCGGAGATTTTCGCGCCCGAGATCCGCGATCAGATCGCCGGTGGCAAGTGTACCGGCGAACAGTGGCTGCGCATTCACGAGATTTGGCACGAGCTGGGCATGCGCTCCAACGCGACCATGCTCTACGGCCACATCGAGGAATACCGCCACCGCGTCGACCACCTGGAGCAGCTGCGTCAGCTGCAGGATAAGACCGGCGGCTTTCAGACCTACATCCCCCTCAAGTTCCGCAACGAGAATAACGAGATGAGCCACCTGCCCGAGAGCACCACGGTGGAGGACCTGCGCAACTATGCCATCGGCCGCATCTACCTCGACAACTTCGACCACGTGAAGGCCTACTGGCCGATGATCGGCCGCACCACCGCCCAGCTGAGCCTCGCCTTCGGCGTAGACGACCTGGACGGCACCATCGACGATACGACCCGCATCTATAGCATGGCCGGCGCCGAGGAAAAGCACCCCGCCATGAGCACCGAGGACCTGGTCAAGATGATCCGCGCCGTCGGCCGCAAGCCCATCGAACGGGACACCCTCTACGGCATCGTGGAGGATTACACGGACGCGGAGTTTTCGGACGATAAGCTTTACCGGGGATACACGGCGCTACCAGTGGTGTAGGATGTACAAATTACCATGTACAAATTACCAATTACAATTTGCGCGGCTGCTCGCTTCGCTCGGGGTACATGGAAAATTACTGAATAGATTATTGGCTGTGACGCAGAGACGAGCGTCAGCGAGCAAAGCCGTCAAATGGTAAATGGTGCATTGTAAATGGTAAACGGTAAATTGATCTACATCGTAAGGCACGGGGAAACCGACTACAACCTCCAGGGGATCGTACAGGGCAGCGGCGTGGACGCCAGCCTTAACGACACCGGGCGGGAGCAGGCGGGCCACTTCCACACGCGTTACGGCGATGAGCCCTTCGACCTGGTGATCACCAGCGGACTGAAGCGGACGTGGGAGACCGTTTCCCACTTCATCGACGGGGGACTGCCCTGGGAAAAGCACGAGACGATCAACGAGATGTGCTGGGGCAGCCACGAGGGCAAGAAGGGCACCCCGGAGAGCATCGCGGAGTACCAGCGCGTGAAGGAAGGCTGGGGCGAGGGCAAGCTGGACGCGCGCATCGGCGGCGGGGAGAGCGCCCGCGAGATGGGCGACCGCCTGGAGCGCTTCATCGAGCACCTGAACGAACGCCCGGAGCAGAAGATCCTCGTGTGCAGCCACGGCCGCGCCATGTGCGGCCTGGTCACCCTCATGATGGGCCGCCCGCTGGAGCGGATGAATGAGCTCCGCCACAGCAACCTGGGCCTCTGGGTCGCCGAACAGCAGCCCGACGGCCACTACGAATTCATCGTACAGAACGACCGGGCCCACCTGCCCGCCGCCCCAAACCAGGAAAGATGGTAGCCGACAAGCACCGCATGGTAGCCGTAAGTTACCTGAACACCAAGCCCCTGCTGTACGGCCTGCTGCGCAGTCCCGTCAGCGAGCAGCTGGACATGAACCTGGCCATCCCGAGCGAGTGCGCCCGCCAGCTGGTGGCCGGCGAGGCCGATATCGCCCTGGTACCCGTGGCGGTACTGCCCGAGCTGCCCCGCTACGAGATCATCAGCGACTACTGCATCGGGGCCGACGGAGAGGTGGCCACCGTGTGTATCTACGGCGAGGTGCCGCTGCACGAGATGACCCACATTTACCTCGACCACCACAGCCGTACCTCGGTGATGCTGGCCCGCCTGCTGCTGGAGGAATACTGGGAGCACGAAGTGACCTTCCTCAACGCCCGCGAGGGCTATATCGACCGGATCGGGGGCACCACCGGCGGACTGGTGATCGGCGACCGCACCATCGGGCTCGCCGGCCGCTTCGCCCACGTGTATGACCTGGGTACGGCCTGGAAGGACCATACGGGATTGCCCTTCGTCTTCGCGGCCTGGGTGACGACCGCCGACCTGACGCCGGAGTTCATCGCCGAGTTCAACGCGGCACTCCGGGAGGGGTTGGAGCATTTGCCGCAGTTGCAGCTGTTGCTGCCCTCCCCCAGCCCCGACTTCAGCCTGGAGGAATACTTCACCCACCACATCGACTATGCGCTGGACAGCGGGAAGCGGGCGGCACTGAAGCGTTTCCTCACCTACCTGCGGACACACGCCGGTGGCTACGAGGTGG
The DNA here is from genome assembly GCF_003390915.1 of Lewinella sp. IMCC34183. Classification (GTDB taxonomy): domain Bacteria; phylum Bacteroidota; class Bacteroidia; order Chitinophagales; family Saprospiraceae; genus Neolewinella. The sequence goes on from NZ_QMEM01000005.1 coordinate 343,436, forward strand.
CTGGCACCCGAACCGGAACGTTTGGGTAGTGGCCGCCGCCGCTACCGGTCTATGTTGAGTTCCATCGTTACTCCCCGGCCCCAGCTCTTGCCCGTTTCGGCTTTCCACAGCTTATTGAATTGGTTGTAGGCCGCCCGTCCGAGCTCCTTTCCGTTGACCTGCAGGCTGCCCCGCTCGATGCGTATGCGCCGGAGCGGTTCGTCGCCCAGATCGCCCGCCGCCTTCAGTTGGTTGATGACCCGCCCGATACGGGAATCGAGCCTGCGCATGTCGGGGGTAGGGTCCGTGGCCCAGTCATCTTCGATCTCCCGCTGCTGCTGGCGTATGTTCTCGAGTTGGGCCTCCAGCAGCGCGCGGCGCGCCTCCAGCATTTCGAGGGTGGAGGTGGTGCGGATGTCGATCAGCTGGGAATCAACGCGCATCGACGAATGGTGAGGGGGCATCGCGCCGAGGGCGTCGAGGGCGTGTTGCCGCACTTCTGCGGGTTCGAAGTGGCGGTAGTCCAGCCGGGGCACGGATGCCATGATGGAGTCCAGGTTGACGGATTCGAGCGCCTGGAATGCTATTCTACGCAGGCTATCGGGGGAAAAGTCGAAGGACCAGTTCTCTCCCGCCCGGAGAGAGTGCTCGCCGTTGCGCAGTGATTCCCCGGCGATGCGCAGCGACTCATTGCCAAAGCGCAGCATGCGGAGCGCGGAGGCGAAGCTGTCTTCCGGAAAGTAGAACGCAGTGGGCTCCGCACGGGGTGCGGGGGTGCGTATACCCAGTAATTCCTCGGCCTGCGCCTCGTACTCCGGAAAATCTTCTTCCGGGATGACCTGACCGTCCAGTTCGAGTTCCCGGATGCTGCCGTCCTCGACGCGCAGCCGGGTGGTCTTGCCGTTGGAGATCCGGGTGACTTGGTGGGTACCCTGCGGCAGGGTATCGGCGGGCGGGGCCGCGGGTGCGGGGGCCGTGGGGAGCTCGGCAGATGGCTCGGCTCCCCCTTCGGTGGGCGCATAAGCGGCCGACGCGGCCAGGGTCAGGAGTGCAAAGAGGGGCAGCAGGAGCAGGCGGGCGTTCATGGTGTATATTTTTTCTTGGTGATGAATGAAGCGACGCACCCGGTCCAGCAGGCGGCTGCCGTCGGTGAGGGCCAGGACAGCGGGTCCCGTTGCCCGGGCGTGCTCGCTGAAGTAGAGAAGCGCGCGGGCGTACGCCAGCCGGCCGCCCCCGTACCGCAGCACGGTATCGTCGCAGCAGTTTTCCCGTTCCTCGCGGACGCGGGCGCTGATCCAATGGATGGCCGGGTGGTAATAGAAAAGTACCTCGATGAAGCACTGCAGGGGGTGCAGCAAATGGTCGTAGCGCTGCAGGTGAGCCAGTTCGTGCAGGATAGCGGCTTCGGCCTCGTCGGGGGGGAGGTGGGTGATCAAGACGGCCGGGAACAGCAAGATCGGTCGGAGGTGGCCCACCAGCATCGGCCCGCTGATGGCATCGCTAATGCCCAGGCGCAACCTGCCGCGGATACCCAGCCGGGCCGCCAGGCTCCTAACCTGTCCGTAGACGGCCGCGTAGGGCCCGGTCGGAGTGACCGGTCGGGCGTGGCGCGCCACGCGACGGGCTCCTACGTAAGCACTGAAGAGCCGCAAGCCACCAACCAGCATACTCAGCAACCAGCAGCCTACCAGAACAGCCAGCCAGAACTCCGGCAGTGCCCAGAAGGCAGGAGCGGGAGTGGCGGCGGTCACGACCACTGTCGTGGCCGGGACGGGCCATCCCACCACCAGGGCAACCTCCGCCGGCGACACCGGCACGTAAACGTAGCGGAAGGTGCACACGGACAGCAATACCTGTAGCAGCAGGAGTGCGAAGCCGAGGCGGTAGCGAACTTCCGCCGCGCAGCGCCCCACGCGGGAGATGCCCCACAGCAACAGGGCCAGTAGGCTGGCCTGCCAGAAGGAGTGCAGTACGGTTAGGCCGGCGGCATACCAGCTGGCGTAGGTGATCAGCGCATCAGTCATGGTGGTCTTCCTTTTCGAGGCTTTCGATGAGCCGCTTGATTTCGGCCAATTCTTCCGCCGAGGCCTCGCCCCCGCCGAGGGCCCGCAACACCAGCTGGGTGCGCGAGCCGCCAAAGGTGGAGTCGACGAAGCGGCGCAGCAGACCGCGCTGCGTGTGCTCCTGCCCCGCTACCGCCGAATAGACGTGGCTGCGCGCAGAAGTGTCACGGTCGACCAGCCCCTTGTCCGCCATCAGCTGCATGAGCTTGAGGGTGGTGGTATAGCCGACGGGCTTATCACTCGTTTTATTCAGCCGGTCGTTCACCGCCCGAACGGTCGCCGGCCCGTCGGACCACAATACGCGTAAAATGGCCAGTTCGCCTTCGGTGGGTGCTAACATATACGAATCGTTTCGTACAAATATATACGAAGGATTTCGTAGTTGCAAGCGATCAAGGAATGAATTTTGAAGGATTGAATAGTGGATAGGCCCGTGCCTCCCTACACAGCATGGGTTGAGCGCCTCCCTGCGCGACCATTGGTGCGTTGCTGCATTGCTGCATTGGCCCACAGAATTGCGCACGCAGCATAAAGGGTTGACCCCCCTCCCTGCGCGACCATTGGTGCGTTGCTGCGTTGCTGCATTGCCCACAGAATTGCGCACGCAGCATAAGCGGTTGACCCCCCTCCCGGCGCTATACTGGTCAGATATAATTATCGTGTAAAACCATCACAATGGCCTGCGGGAATGCCCTACGCGCCCATTCACTAATTCACTCCCTCACTAATTCACCCCTTCAAGCCTTAGCCAGCGTAATCCCAAACGTAGACCCCAGTCCGGGCGTACTGCGCACGTTGATCGTCTGCTGGTGGGCTTCCATGATGTGCTTCACGATGGACAGGCCGAGTCCGCTGCCGCCCTTCTGCCGGCTGCGGCTCTTGTCGACCCGGTAGAAGCGGTCGAAGACGTGGGGCAGGTGCTTCTCGGGGATGCCGATGCCGTTGTCGGCTACCTCGCAGAGGATGTAGGTCTCCATATCGTAGAAGCCGAAGCGGGTGGCGCCGCCCTGGTTGCCGTACTTGAGGGAGTTGCTCACGAGGTTGACCAGCACCTGCCGGATGCTCTCGCGGTCGGCGCTGACCATGAAGCCGGTGTCGGCCCCGGGCTTGAACCCCAGGGTGATGTGGTTCTGCCGGCTCTTGAGGTCGAGCTCCTCGACTACCTCCTGGGCGAGGTCCTTTATGTTGAAGGGCTCGAAGTCGAACATGAGGTCGCCGCTCTCGAGGCGGCTGATGGCGCTGAGGTCCTCCACGATGGTCTGCAGCCGCTCGACGTTCTTGGCGGCCTTCTTGATGAAGGACTTGGTGATCTTCTTGTCGTCGTAGCCGTGGTCCATGAGGGTATGCAGATAGCCCTGAATGTTAAAGATGGGTGTCTTGAGCTCGTGGCTGATATCGCCCACATACCGGCGGCGGTACTCGGCGAAGCGCTCGTACTGGTCGAGTTGTTCCTGCTGGTTCTCGGCCCACTCGGCCACCTCCTGCTCGACGTCGTCGATGATCGGCTGGTCGGGGTCGATGCCCTCGCGCTTCACGTCGGTGCTCACCTTCTGGCTGTGGATGGTCTTGTAGATCAGCTTAATCTTGCGGTAGATGTAGCGATCGAGGGTACCCAGCACGATGTAGTAGCTACCGACGAAGGTAGCCGGGCCGACCAACAGCACCGGCAACCAGCTGAAGGGGACCGACGGGAGCGCGAAGATCAGCAGCAATACGCCCTCGGTCGCCAGGGCGATGTAGAGTCCGGCACGGATGGAAATTTCCCGGGGGGTACTGTTCTTCAGCATGGTTAAAACTCGAACTTATAGCCGATGCCCTTGATGGTCTTAATGTAGTGATCGCCGAGCTTCTCGCGCAGCTTGCGGATGTGGACGTCGATCGTCCGGTTGCCGACGATGACGTCGGTGCCCCACACCTTATTAAAGATCTCCTCGCGGCTGAAGACCTTGCCGGGCTTGGAGGCCAGCAGGGTCAGCAGGTCGAACTCCTTTTTGGCCAGTTCGATGCGTTCCTTGCCGCGGCGCACCACGATCTGCTCGAGGTCGATCTCGAGGTCGCCGATGGAGATAAAGTTGCTGTCCTCTTCTTCCTCCTGCCGGGCGTTGCGGCGCAGCAGGGCCTTCACCCGGCTGATGAGTACGCGGGGGCGGATGGGCTTGGTGATGTAGTCGTCGCCGCCCGTGTCAAGGGCCGCGATCTGGCTGTAGTCCTCCTCGCGGGCCGTCAGAAAGGTGATGATGGTGTTGTCGAAGGTGGCATCGGCGCGCAGTTGCCGGCACACTTCCACGCCATCCATGACGGGCATCATGATGTCGAGGACGATCAGGTCGGGGCGAAATTCGCGGGCCTGCGCGAGGCCTTCCTCCCCGTTGCCGGCGGTCGCTACCTCAAAGCCCTCCTTGCGCAGGTTGAACTCGAGAATTTCCAAAATATCCGGTTCATCGTCTACCAGAAGTATCTTCGCCGGGGCATCGCTCATGTCGGGTGTAGTTATATAAGGGACAAAAGTAGGCTCCCCGTATGGCTTACACCTTAACTCCGCGTTAATTGCAGGTAAACCCCTGCCGAATAAACCCCCTACCGTGAAAGAAGTCTATCTCATCCGTCACGCTAAAAGTAGCTGGGCGGACCCCAACCAAAAGGACCACGACCGCCCCCTGAATTCCCGCGGCAAGCGCGATGCCCCCGATATGGCTGCCCGGCTGGCCAAGACCGGCCTCAAGGTCGACGGTATCCTCACCTCCAGCGCCAAGCGTACCCGGCAGACCGCGAAGGTCTTCGCCGAAGCCTTCGGCCTGGGCAAGTCGCGCATCGTAAAGGAGAAGAAGCTGTACCACGCGGGGCCCAAGACCATCCAGAAGTGCATTCAGGACCTCCCGGAGGACTGGTCCACCGTCCTGGTCTTCGGCCACAACCCGGGCTACACCGAGGCGGCCAACGCGCTCCAAAACGACGACTACATCGGCAACGTGCCCACCTGCGGCATCATCGGCAGCCGCCTGGAAACAAAGAAGTGGTCGAAATGGACCCTCGCCGATGCCACCCGCACGGCGTTTTACTACCCCAAGCAGAAAAAGTGACGCCTATCGTCCGTTGTCTCCCGCCCCTGTTGCTGCTCCTGACGTGGGGCTGCGCCAACGTGTCGCCCGGACCGCCGCCCGCCGACCTGGGCGAACTGGGCATCATCGTAGCCGAACTGCAACTGGCCGAGGCGATCGCCGCCGAAGTGCCGGTTATCGTCCGCGACAGCATGCAGAAGGTCTACTACGATTCCGTCCTGGCCGAGCACGGCTATACCCGCGAGTCCTTTGACAGCATCATGTGGATCATCCGCGACGAGCCCGTCTGGATCGATTCGGTCTTTACGCGGGCCGGGGAGGTTGTTGCCCGGGATATGGCTGAGATGTAGGGGGCTCGCTGCGCTCGTAGTAGATGCTCGCTGCGCTCGCGGTAGAAGAATGCTGATGACTGCGTTTCCTGACCCGCACGTTCTACCGCGCAAAGCGCCGTCTACCCCGCAAAGCGCCGTCTATCCCGTGAAGCGCCTCTACCGCGCAAAGCGCCGTCTACCGCGCAAAGCGCCGTCTACCCCGCGAACGAAGTGAGCCGTATCTTCGCCCCCAATGAGCCACTTCGTAGTCTCCGCCCGCAAGTACCGCCCCGTCCGCTTCGATGAAGTCGTCGGGCAGCGGCATGTGTCGCAGACCCTGAAGAACGCCCTGCAGACCGACCACCTGGCCCACGCGTTCCTGTTCTGTGGCCCGCGTGGCGTCGGAAAGACCACCTCGGCCCGTATCCTGGCCAAGGTGCTCAACTGCGAGAACCGCACCGAAGACTACGAGCCCTGCAACACCTGCCCCAGCTGCGTAGCCTTTAATAACAACGCCAGCCTCAACATCACGGAGCTGGACGCGGCCAGCAACAACTCCGTCGACCACATCCGGGCGCTGACCGAGCAGGTCCGCTTCCAGCCGCAGCAGGGCGAATACAAGGTGTTCATCATCGACGAGGTGCACATGCTCTCGCAGCAGGCCTTCAATGCCTTTCTCAAGACCCTGGAGGAGCCGCCGCCGTACGCCATCTTCATCCTGGCCACGACCGAGAAGCACAAGATCATCCCCACCATCCTGTCGCGGTGCCAGATCTTCGACTTCAAGCGGATCCAGCCCAACGACATCATCGAGCACCTTCAGGGCATCTGCCAACAGGAGGGGATCACCGCCGACGAGGACGCCCTCCACATCATCGCCCAGAAGGCCGACGGGGCCCTGCGGGACGCCCTGTCCATTTTCGACCGCATCGTAAGCTTCAGCGGCGACAGGATCGAATACGCGGCGGTGATCGAGAACCTGAACGTCCTCGACTACGACTACTTTTTCCGGGCCGTCGACTACCTCCTGACCGAGGACCGGGCCGGCATGATGCTGCTCTTCGACGAGGTGCTCAAGCACGGCTTCGACGAGGACCTCTTCCTGAGCGGACTGGCTGCCCACCTGCGCGACCTCCTCGTGTGCAAGGACTCCGCCACCCTGCAGCTGCTCGAGGTAGGCGAACGCCTCCGCGAACGCTACCACCAGCAGGCCGGCATCGCTCCGGCCGACCTGTTGCTCACCGCCCTCGACATCGCCAACGCCTGCGACCTGGGCTTCCGTACGGCCCGCAACAAGCGGCTGCACGTCGAGATGAGCCTGCTGCGCATGGTCACGATCCGGCGCGCCTTTCGCAACGAGCCCGTAAGCCTCGCGCCCGCCGGAGAATCCCCCGCACCCGCGGCCGCGCCGGAAAAAAAAAGCCCTGAACCGGCGGCCGCCGAACCCGAGACCGCACCCGCCGCGCCCGAACCCGAACTGCCCAACGAGCAACCCCCGGTAAGTCCCATGGCACCCCCGCCCGGCATCCCCGGCCCGGCGGCCTTCGCCAGCGTGGACATGAACAGCCTCATCGCCGAGGCCGAGGAGGAGGTCGGCCGCAGCCTGCCCGACGAAGAACTGCCCCCCCTGGACGACGAGCACCTGCGCGGCGCCTGGGACGTTTTTCTTGCCGAACAGCACGGCACGACCCTCGCCGTGTACCTCAAACAGGCCCTGCCGTCCGTCAGGGGCGAGGGGGAAATCGTGATCCGGGTCGGCTCCGCCCGCGCCCACGCCTCCCTGCGCGACGACGACAGCCTCATCGCCCACCTGCGCAAGACCTTCGAGCGGCCGAACCTGGTGATGCTGCTGGAGCACGACGAAAGCCTGAAACCGGTACAGGTACAGACCAAAAAGCGCCTCACCGCCAAGGACAAGTTCCTGGCGATGCGGGAGAAGAACCCCGCCCTCGACGAGTTGCGGCGGCGCTTCGACCTGCGGCCGGAGGAGTAGTTCCTAGGCGTCCGCCGGCTTGCGGAAATATTGGATGGCCAGGTAGATGACGTAGGCGACCAGCCCGCCGCCGCCCACCCAGATCAGGATGCTCTTCAGCTGCTCGATGTCCTGGCTGAAGAAGGCGATCAGGATCGTGAGCGGTACGATGCCCGCCAGGGTGGCCGCCAAGAAGCGCAAGTAGCCCATCTTGATCATGCCCGCCACGAAGCTGATGGCGTCGTTGCTCAGGAAGGGGGCCAGCCGAAAGAGCACCACGGCGCCCATGCCGTAGTCATTGACGGTCTTTTCCAGTTTGTCTTCGGTACTCTCGCCCACCAGTTCGGTCAGGGCGGCCTTGCTGAGCCCGCTGCCGATACCGTAGCCGACGGTGGAGGCGATCACTACCGCGACCACCGACAACAGCCCGCCCCACACCGGCCCGTAGGCCAGAATGGCGATGATCATGAGTAACCAGGAGGGCACCACGATCAGGAACATTTGCACCGTCATGATGAGGATCACGACTACCGGTCCCCAGAAACCGAACTGCCGCACGTATTCCGTGATGCGGGGCTTGTCTCCGCTGCTGATCACCGCGTAGCCCTGCTGTACCTCCTCCTCAAAGGAGGGTACGGCGAAGTAGCAGACGATCAGGCCGAGAAAAAGCAGGCCCGAAATGCCGTAGACGTAATACTGGACGCGGGAGGAGGAAGATCGGCTCATAGGAGATAGTGGGGGCAAAGGGCAAGCAGTTCAAATCCGCTAGCTTTGTCGGAATGCAAACGAAAGCTGACCTGTTCGGGGAAGACGCCCCGCCGCGCGTAAAGATTGCCGTTGCCGACATCGACGGGGTGCTGCGCGCCAAGTACGTCTCGAAGGAAAAATTCGCCTCCGCCCGCGAGGACGGCTTCGGCTTCTGCAACGTCATCTTCGGGTGGGACAGCCAGGATATGCTGTACGGCGGGGCCGCCGCCGACCCGGGCTTCGCCGACGCCCACGCCACCGTGGCCGAAGAAACCGGGCGCCGCCTGCCGTGGGAAGGCGGCACCCCTCTCTTTCTGGCCGACTTCCGCGACGATGCGGGGATCGCGGGCACGGCCTGTCCGCGCGCCCTCCTCCGGCGGGTGGTGGAGCGGGCCGCCTCTCTGGGATTCATTGCCCGTTTCGGCCCGGAGTACGAGTGGTTCGCCTACCGGGAAACGCCCGGCAGCCTGGCCGAGAAGGACTACCGCCACCCCACCCCGCTCTCGCCCGGCATGTTCGGCTACTCGGCCCTGCGCACGGGACAGCGGGCGGACCTGATGCGCGACCTCTTCGAGCAGCTGGCCGCCTTCGACGTCGACCTGGAGGGACTCCACACGGAAACCGGCCCCGGGGTACTCGAGGCAGCCATCAGCCACCGGGAGGCCCTCGAGGCCGCTGACCAGGCCGTTCTGTTCAAGCAGGCGGTCAAGGAGATCAGCTACGGCCACGGGCTCGTATCCAGTTTCATGGCCAAGCCTTCCGCCGACCTGCCGGGCTGCGGCGGTCACCTGCACCAGTCCCTCTGGCGCGACGGGGAGAATGCCTTCCACGACGCCGACGGTCGCCACGGCATGAGCCAGGTATTCGAGAGTTACCTGGCGGGTCAGTTGCGCTTGTTGCCGGTACTGATGCCGCTCTTCGCGCCTACCGTCAACAGCTACAAGCGCTACGTGGCCGGTTCCTGGGCGGCGACGCGGGCCAACTGGGGGGTGGACAACCGCACCGTCGCCCTGCGCGTCATCCCCGGATCCGCGGACGCCACCCGGCTGGAGACCCGCGTGCCGGGGGCCGACGCCAACCCCTACCTCGCCATCGCCGCCGCCCTGGCCGCCGGACTGCATGGGATCGCCGAGGGTTGGACGCTGGACGCCGCACCGGTAACGGGAAGTTCTTACGCCCAGGAAATCGGCGTATCCCTCCCCCACCACCTGGGCGCGGCCGCGGGTGCCCTGGGGGGCAGTGCCGTAGCCGCGGAGCTGTTTGGTTCGGGCTTCCGTGACCATTTCGTGGCCACCCGGCAGTGGGAATGGGAGCAGTACCTGGGGGCGGTCACCGACTGGGAGGCGCGCCGCTACTTCGAACTCGCCTAGCCGCGGCCGGCGCGTCGGCGCAGCGCGCGGTGCTTGTATGCCGGACCGAACGCCCTTCGTCGGGTAACGTGGCGGTGGAACCGCAGGGACGTAAAGGTGGAACTGCCTTCCTGTCCGCGTTTGCGCGGCAATCGCCGCAAACGGTGGTTACGGGTAACGGCCTGGCGGATCTCCCGGTTGCGGGTGAGGGTACGGCCGGCCGCCAGCGGATTCTTATAGCGGGGGCCGTAGGCGTGGCGGGCCACCGCCCGGCGGGGGGCGGGCCGCAAGTCGGGTGCTGTGGCGACGACGGTGTCCACGTCGACGGTGTCGCGGGCCGTGGCCCAGCTGGGCAGGGAGGCAATAGCCAGAAACAGAATAAGTAAGGGTAATGGGTTTTCTCGCATGATCGATCGGCTTAGTCGGCTATAACCTACTGATTTTCGGCCAGACCGCCGCCCGGCAAGTCGGCGCCGGCACTGTACCTTACCACCATGGCGCGCACTCCCACAATGCACAATTACGAGAATATCCTGCGCTACGCCTGGCGGGCCTACGACCACACGCGGTCCATACGCTCGGTCGAGGACATCAGCGCGCAGGTATCCACCAACCACGTCTTCAAACTGCTGATGACGGACGGCAACGTACTGATTGCCAAGGTGACCTACTTCGGCTCCTTCGAAGGCTTCGCCGAGGACCACACGATCATCAACGTCCTGGCCAACAACCTGCCGGTTCGCTACGCCAACTTCCTGAGCCGCGGGCTGATGAAGGGCAATCAGCTGTTTTTCCACCGTCACATCGACGCCGAGCAGGACGCCTGGATCATCTTCTACCGCCCCATCCAGATCCAAGAGAACCCGCCGCGGCGGCTGACGGAGGAGCAGGTCCGGCAACTGGGCCGCGAAATGGCCTACTTTCACCGCGACTGCACCCTGGTTTCGAACACGCTGCCGCGCAGCGACCGTGACATGACCTCGGACGTCAACGCCCTGCTGCAGTCGGCGCGTACCGACTTTCCCGATGATTACGAGCTCATCGCGAAGCACTGCCGGCTGTTCCTGGAGAATACCTTCCGCATCAACGTCCACGGTTTTCAGAAGATCCCGGTGTTCGTCGACTGGAACATCGGCAACTTCAGCGTCGACCAGAACGGGCGTCTGGCCAGCCGGTGGGACTACGACTGGTTCCGCGTATCGACGCGGGTGGCGGACTTCTACTTCCTGAGCCGGGTGGTCAGCGACGCCGGCGACCGGACCGCCTTCACCTACGAGGCGGACCGCCTGACCGAGCCCCGCTTTCTGCTCTTCCTGCAGGCCTACCACGCTATTTTCCCGCTGACGCGCCCCGAGGTCCTCTTTATCAAGGAGGCATACCGTTTCTTTCTGCTGAACTACGTGCTTCGGCTCGGTCAGTATTTCTTCCGCCCCTCCTTCGCGCGCAAGCTTTCGGCCGACGTGCTTACCACTCACTTACCTACCCTGGACGAGAAACTCTCGACCGACAAAATCCTGCGGGCCCTCAACCTATGAGTGACTCCCTCCAGCTCACCGCCTTCTCCGAGATCGCCAACCGGTACCCGGTGGTCTTCTTCGACAGCTACGGCGTCCTCCGCAACCACCACGGGCTCATCCCCGGGGCGGTAGAGACCGTGCACCGCCTGCGTCGGGCCGGCAAGCACATTCGCGTACTGACCAACAACGCCGCCCGCAGCCCCGCCATGGCCGCCGACCGACTGGCGCACTACGGCCTGGACGGCATCTTCGCCGAGGAGATCATCACCAGCGGGGCCACCACCCGGCACTTCCTCGAACAGAAGGTGAAGCACGGCAAGGTGGCCTACCTCGGCACCGCCACCTCGGCGGAGTACATCATCGGGGCGGGGCTGGAGGCGATCCCCATCTGCGAGGTGAGCTTCGACCGACTACACGAGATCGGGGCGGTGGCGTTCCTGGACGACGAGGGATACGACCTCAACGTCGACATCAACCTGCTCATCAATCTCCTCCGCCGCTGTCAGGTTCCCGTGGTCGTGGCCAATACCGACCTGCTCTACCCCACCACGGCCAACGACGTGGCCCTCGCAACCGGCAGCATCGCCCGCTTGGCCGAGTACGTGCTGGGCCGGAAGTTCGTGAAGTTCGGCAAGCCGGCTTCGCAGATGTTCCAGATGGGGCTCGACAGCGTAGCCCGCGAAATGCCCGACGTCTGCCCCGGCGACATCCTGATGGTGGGCGACACCCTCCACACCGACATTCTCGGGGGCAACACCTACGGGATGGCTACGGCCCTCGTCCTGAGCGGCAATACCCGGCCGGAAAGCGCCGCAACGGAGATCGCCGCCTCCGGTATCATTCCCGACTACGTATGTGCCTCCATTGGCCAATAACTATCGACCATGCCTAACTACACCGAAGCCGACCAGGTATACATCCGCATCATCCGCAGCCAGCTCGGCGAGGAATGGCCCACCGCAAAGCAGCGCATCCTGGAGCGCCTGCCCGAAGACGCCGACCCCGAACTGATCGCCAAGTTCGTCGACGAACGCGACGAGCCGGGCATCCACATCAACGCCTGGGGCGTGGAGCCGCGCTTCTATCCCCACCGTACGTCCAAGCGGTTGCTGGAGTTCTACCGCATCCGGAGCCTGGGCTCCTAGGCTTCGGACGCGTACAGCATCATTTCCAAAATCTCTTCCGCGGCCGCGGCGATATTGGTGCCGGGCCCGAATACGCCGACCACGCCGTGATCATAAAGGAACTGGTAGTCGGCGGGCGGGATCACGCCCCCTACGACCACGCGTATATCTGAAGCGTCCTCCTCGGCCAGGGCGTCGATGACTTCCGGCACCAGCGTTTTGTGGCCGGCGGCGAGTGAGCTGATCCCGAGCAGGTGCACGTCGTTTTCGACGGCCTGCCGCACCGCCTCGGCGGGGGTCTGGAAGAGGGGGCCTACGTCCACGTCGAAGCCCAGGTCGGCAAAGCCGGAGGCGATTACCTTGGCACCCCTGTCGTGGCCGTCCTGCCCCAGCTTGGCAATGAGGATGCGGGGGCGGCGGCCCCGGGCCACCTGGAACTGCTCGGCCAGTCCACGGACCCGTTCGAGTCGCTCTCCGGCCGAATGGCCCGCGTACACCCCGCTGATGAGTTGGTGGGTGGCCCGGTACCGTCCGAAGACGGTCTCCAGCGCGCCGCTGATCTCGCCCAGGGTAGCGCCGGCTCGGGCGGCCTCCACGGCGGCGGCCAGCAGGTTGCCGTCGCCGCGGGCGGCGGCGGTCAGGGCGCGTAGCGCTGCCTGCAGCGCGTCTTCGTCCCGGGCGTCCTTCACCCGCTGCAACTGTTCGAGTTGCTCCCGGCGGACGCGGGCGTTATCTACCTCCAGCAGATCGAAGTCGGCGTCGCCGCTCGTCCGGAATACGTTGACGCCGACGATCTGTTCCCGCCCCGAGTCGATGGCCGCCTGCTTCACGGCGGAGGCCTCCTCGATGCGGAGTTTGGGCAGGCCCGACTCAATGGCGCTGACCATCCCGCCGGCGGCTTCCACCTCCTCCATCAGGGCCCGCGCCTCGCGCAGAAGCCGCTCCGTCTCCGCTTCCACGGCGTAGCTGCCGCCCCAGGGGTCCACGGCCCGGGTGATGTCCAGCTCCCCCTGCAGGTAGAGCTGGGTATCGCGGGCGATCTTCGCGCTGTAGTCGGTGGGCAGGGCAATAGCCTCGTCGAGGGCGTTGGTGTGCAGGCTCTGGGTACCACCGAAGACGGCCGCCAGGGCCTCGATGGCCGTACGGGCCACGTTGTTGTAGGGGTCCTGCTCCGTCAGGCTGTAGCCGCTGGTCTGACAGTGGGTACGCAGCATCGAGCTTTTCGGATTTTCGGGGTTGAACTGGGCCATCAGTTCCGCCCACAGCTGCCGGCCGGCGCGGAGCTTCGCGATCTCCGTAAGGTGTTTCATGCCGATGCCCCAGAAGAAGCTCAGCCGGGGGGCAAAGTCGTCCACGTCGAGGCCCGCCGCCACGCCCGCCCGCACGTAGGCGAGGCCGTCGGCCAGCGTGTAGGCCAGCTCGACGGCCGCCGGGGCCCCGGCCTCGTGCATATGGTAGCCGCTGATGCTGATGCTGTTGAAGCGGGGCATCCGTTCGGCGGTATAGGCGAAGATGTCCGACACGATGCGCATACTGGGCGCCGGGGGGTAGATGTAGGTATTCCGCACCATGAACTCCTTGAGGATATCGTTCTGGATGGTGCCGGCCAGGCGCTCGGGCGGTACGCCCTGCCGCTCGGCCGCCACGATGTAGAAGGCCATGACCGGCAGTACGGCCCCGTTCATGGTCATGCTCACCGACATTTTTTCCAGCGGGATCCGGTCGAAGAGGCGCTCCATATCCTCCACCGTGTCGATGGCTACGCCGGCCTTGCCCACGTCTCCCCGTACCCGCTCGTGGTCGCTGTCATAGCCCCGGTGGGTGGCCAGGTCGAAGGCGACCGAAAGTCCGCGCTGCCCGGCCGCGAGGTTGCGCCGGTAGAAGGCGTTGGACTCCGTGGCGGTGCTGAAGCCGGCGTACTGGCGGATCGTCCAGGGGCGCCCCACGTACATACTGGCGTACGGACCACGCAGGTACGGCGGATACCCCGCCACCGCCGGGGGCGGAGCGGGGCGGGGGCCGGCGGCGGGTTCGCGCGCCAAAAGATGATCGGGGTGGGCGGGATAATTCGGTCGGGACATACGGTAAGGGTGGCGGGTAAAATACGTAATTCGCCGCCGCGAACACTACCCGCGCATTCTCCTTTAAAGGAGGAAACACCGCGCCTAGTGGCCAAACATACCCCAGTACAACGCACCGTCTCCTTCACCCAGGAGCTTTTTGCCAATTACGGGCAGGATAATGCCTTCACCCTCGGAGCCGCGCTGGCCTACTACACGGTGTTCAGCTTCGCTCCCCTGCTGGTGGTGGCCATCGCCGTCGCCAGCTCCTTCGTGGGCCAGGATGCCGTCACCGGCCAGCTGTACGGTGAGCTCAACGGCCTGCTCGGTCCCGAGGCCGCCAAGACGCTCCAGGAGATCGTTGGCAATGCCTACTCCACCGGCGACAGCCTGTGGGCCACCGTCCTGAGCGTGGCTACCCTGCTCTTCACCGCCTCCACGGTATTCGCAACGCTGAAGATGAGCCTCAACAGCATCTGGGAGATCGAGGCCCGCCCGGCCAACAACATCATCGGGTTTCTGGTCACCCGACTGCTCAGCTTCAGCTTCGTGGTGGGGCTCGGCTTTTTGCTGATGATCACGCTGGTGGTCAACACCCTCATCATCGGCTTCATGGACCAGATCGCCGAACTGCTGCCCGCACTGAGTTCCGTATTCCTGGCCGTCACCAGCTGGGTCATCTCCACCGCGGTCACGGCCGTCATTTTCGCCCTGCTCTTCCGCTACCTCCCCGACGCCAAGGCGCGCTGGAAAGACATCTGGGCCGGGGCCATCTTCACCGCTCTCCTCTTCGGTCTCGGCCGGTGGCTCATCGGGCTCTACATCGGCAATTCCAATTTCGGGAGTACGTACGGCGCCGCGGGGGCCCTGGTCACCCTCCTCGTCTGGACGTACTACAACAGCCTGATCCTGTTCCTCGGCGCCGAGTTCACCTTCGTCTGGGCCGAACGGCGTGGTTTTCCCATCCGCCCCAATAAGCACGCCGTACGCGTGATTAAGGAAGTTCGCAAGGTCGACGGCATCAAGGTCTAGGCGGGGTCGCAGGTGCGGTGCGTGTTAAAATGGGGGATCGGCCAGGCCGGGTTTGGGTACGGCTTAGTTTGTGCCTACCTTACTGTCTGATATAACAGACGTTTGGGCCACCAGGCTTTTCGCCCTACTTGAGTTTTAGCCACGCACTACCACCCCGTGAACCAACCCGCTATTCAGGTCAGTAAGACCTATCTGCCCCCGCGTGAGGACTACCACGCATTGCTCGAAAGCGTCTGGGACTCCCAGTGGGTTACCAACAACGGGCCCCTTTTGCGTGAGCTCGAACGTACGCTGGCCACCCGCTTTGATTCCGATACCTACGTGGTAACCAACGGCACCGTGGCCTTGCAGCTGGCCATCCGTAGCCTTTCCCTGACCGGCTCCGCGATCACTACTCCCTTCAGCTACGTTGCCACCACCAATGCCCTGCTCTGGGAGGGCGTGGACCCGATCTTCGTCGACGTCGACCCGGACTGGTACTGCCTCGACCCCACCCTGGTGGAGGCTGCCATCCGGCCCGATACCACCGCCATCTTGGCCACTCATGTATACGGATACCCCTGCGACCATACGGCCCTGGCCGCCATTGCCGAGCGCCACGGCCTCGCCCTGATCTACGACGCCGCCCACGCCTTCGACGTGAAGGTGGACGGCCGCAGCATCGTCACCTGGGGAAGCGCCTCCACGTTGAGCTTTCACGCGACCAAGGTCTTTCATACCATCGAGGGGGGTGCCGTCGTGGCCGGCGATGCGGAACTGCTCGCCCGGGTCGACCTGATGCGCAGCTTCGGACACACGGGCCGCGAATACCTCGGACTGGGCATCAACGGCAAAACCAGCGAGCTGCACTGCGGCATCGGGCTGCTCAACCTCCGCCAGCTGGCCGCCAACCGGGTGGCGCGCCGCGACCTGTCCGAACTGTACCGCGATCTGCTACGCGACCTACCGCTGCGCTGCCTGGACCCCGCGGACTTTCCCGGTCTGGAGTACAACTACGCTTACTTCCCCATCTTCTGCGCGACCAACAGCCTGCGCGAAAGCCTCGTCGAACGGCTCAACGCTCACAACATCTTTCCCCGCCGGTACTTCGAGCCGTCCCTGAACGAACTGGACTTCCTGCCAACCGAGCTGCGGGTGGCGTGCCCCGTTTCCGAGCACGCTTCCCGCACGGCCCTGTGCCTGCCGCTCTATCCGGATCTGGATCCCGTCGACGTCCACCGAATCACCTCTATCATACGTGAAACCGTCGTGCAATGGGCGTAGTCGCCGTCATGCAGCCCTACCTGTTTCCCTACATCGGTTACTACCAGCTGGTGGCGGCCACGGATGAGTTCGTCTTCTACGACGACGCCCAGTACATGAACGACGGCTGGATCAACCGCAATCGAACGCCCGACGGCTGGTTTACCGTGCCGGTGGCGGCCGATGCGCTGGAGACCCCGATCCGGGGCCGGCGGGTAGCCCCCCTCCCCTACGCGCGCTTCCGGCGCAAGTGGCTCAAGCGCTTTGCCCTGCGCTACCGCGGAGCCCCCCACTACGCCGCCGCGGCGCGGCTGGTGGAGGAGGTATTTACGACCGAGCCGCACTCCATCAGCCAGATGGCCGAACGGAGCGTCTCCGCCACGGCGGCTTACCTGGGCCTGGACCGGCCGTTTCGCCGCTCCAGCGAACTGACGTACGACCGGACGCTGCCGCGGGAGGAAAAGCTCCTGAGCCTGCTGGCCACCCGCGATGCTGACGGCTACGTGAACCCGGTGGGGGGGCGGCACCTTTACGGGGGAGAGTCCTTTTCGGCCCGCGGGATCGACCTACGGTTTTTACGTTCCACCCTTGACTATACCGCCGAAGCGCCCGGTTTCGGCTATTCGATTCTTCACCTGCTAGCACACCATTCGCCCGAAGACTGCCACGAATGGCTCTCACACTATACACTGACACCCCCACGTCCAGATGAATCCCCTAACCACCGACCCGCAGAAGATCGTCATATTCGGTGAGTCACAGCTCGCCAGCCTGGCCCACTTCTACCTGACCCACGACAGCCCCCACGAGGTAGCCGCCTTCACCGTCGACGCTGCCTACCGCAAGGCGGACACCTACGAGGACCTGCCCCTGGTCGACTTCGAGCGTGTCACCGATGCCTACCCGCCGGAAGACTACTGCATGTTCCTGCCCGTCAGCTTCAAGCGGATGAGCCACCTGAGGCGGGAAAAGTACGAAGCGGCCAAGGCAAAGGGCTACCGCCTCATCAGCTACGTGAGCAGCAAGGCCACGACCTGGCCGGGACTGGACGTCGGCGAGAACTGCTTCATCTTCGAGGACAATACGATTCAGCCCTTCGTCAAGATCGGCGACAACTGCGTACTCTGGAGCGGCAACCACATCGGTCACCATACGACCATCGGGAGCCACGTCTTCGTGACTTCGCAGGTGGTAATCAGCGGAGCCTGCACCATCCACGATCATGCCTTCTTCGGCGTGAACGCCACGGTGCGCGACGAAACCATCGTGGGCGAGGCTACCCTGGTAGGCATGGGCGCCCTGATCACCCGGGACACCGAGCCCTACAGCATCCACCTCGGCGCCAAGGGCAAGATCGCCCGCGGCAAGAGCGTGGAACTGGATTCCATTTCCCACAAAAGCGGAGGCTGATGGGCTGGCAGAAACTGGGACGCTTCTTCGAAACCGCACGGCAGCAGCCGTTCATGGTCAGCCACGCCTGTACCCCAACGGCGCTGTACCTGCCGGCATCCGACCGGATCCGCGTGTACTTCGCTCCGCGCAACGCGCGCGGGCAGTCGTTGCCGACCTACCTGGAAGTAGCCGCCGCCGACCCGACCCGGGTATTGTATCTCCACGACCGGCCGGTCCTGGAGCTGGGTGTCCGCGGCACCTTCGACGACGGCGGCATCATGCCGTGCAGCCTCGCGGAAGCCGCCAACGGCGACCTGTGCCTGTACTACGTGGGCTGGAACCCCTCGGTGTCCGTGGCCTACCGCAACGCCGTGGGGCTGGCGATCAGCACCGACGGCGGCCGGACGTTTAAGCGCCCCTTCCCGGGTGCGGTGGTAGACCGTAACCGCACCGAGCCCTTCTTTACCGCCAGCCCCTGCGTCCTGCGCGAGGGTGATACCTGGCACCTGTGGTACGCCAGCAGTACCGGCTTCCTGGAAGTCGAAGACCGCATCGAGCCCCTCTACGTACTGAAATACGCGCAATCGGCCGACGGGGTAGAATGGCACCGCGACAACCGGACCCTCCTTGCACCCGCGTCCCCGCACGAATGCACCGCCCGCCCCACCGTCGTACGGGACGGCGACACCTACCGCATGTGGTACTGTTACCGCGGGAGCGCGGACTACCGCGACGGAAAGGATGCCTACCGGATCGGCTACGCCGAAAGCCGGGATGCCCGCAACTGGGAGCGCCGGGACGCCCAGGCCGGCATCGACTACTCCACCACCGGCTGGGACGCCACCATGCAGACCTACCCCAACGTACTTGACACCCCCCACGGCCGCTATCTCTTTTACAATGGCAACGGCTTCGGCAAGACCGGTATCGGTTGCGCCCGCTGGCAGCAAACCCCCTGAGAACCATGGAAACCAAATTATTCGACTACGACCCGGCGCGCTACCCCTTCCGCAGCCTCATCAGCCGGTACATCGGCACGGATGACCTGGAGGATCTCCGGGCCGCCTACACCAGCGACCCGGAACTGGCCAACTCCCTGTACAAGAATATGGAGCAGTCGCCGGTCTTCAAGGCGATGTACGCCGGCCTGCGGTCCGCGGAGGGCGAGGAGTTTTACGCCGTCTACGAGTGCTTTATCCGGGAGGTGATCCGTCCCCAGTTCACGGAACCGATCTACTACCAGACCAAGCCGAGCCACCGCATCCTGTTTGCCGACGTACCGGGGCAAAGCCGGTTCCACCGCGACGCGGACTACGGCCACGACCCCGCGGAGATCAATTACTGGGTGGCCCTGACCCCCGCCTACGCAACCAACACCTTCTGGATCGAGAGCGAGGAAGGAAAAGAAGATTACCAGCCGGTAGAAACCCGGCCCGGGCAGTACGCCCGCTTCCGGGGCAGCACGCTTTCCCACGGAGCCAAAAACAATACGACGGGCAAAAGCCGGGTATCCTTCGACTTCCGCGTCATTCCCGCCGCCGATGCCCCCGCGCGCTACCGCGAGCAGGCGGCGGCGGACGCCAACGCCGCTAACCCCGTACAGGCCAATGCCCTAAAATTCAGCTACTGTGAGTGACCACGCCCCGCCCGCGGTCAGCATATCGATCATCACCTACAACCAGCGCGACCTGGTGGGTCGAGCGATCGACAGCGCGCTGATGCAGCGGACCGATTTTCCCTTCGAGATCGTGATAGGCGACGATTGTTCCAGCGATGGCACCCAGGAGGTGTTGCGCGAGTACGCCCGCCGCTACCCCGACAAGATCCACCTGATATTGCATCCGCGGCGCTACCGGGGGGAGGTACCGGGACGGACCAACAATACCACCAACCTCCTGAACTGCCGCGGACGCTATACGGCCATGCTGGACGGTGACGATTACTGGACCGATCCGGACAAGCTGCAACGCCAATACGACCTTATGGAGGCGGAGCCGGACCTGAGCATGTGCCTGCACGACGCGCGGATGGACTACGCGAACCCAGCCGACCCCGGGGAGGATCGCATGGAATTTATGTCGGACCAACTCGGGGGGTGCGCCACCGGACGCTACACCCACGAGGACCTGGCGATCCGTAATCGCCTGAACCCCTTCATCGGCAGTATCATGTACCGTACCGCACAGCTGCGTGACCTGCCCGACTGGTTCTACAGCATCGTAGCGGCGGATTACGCGCTGATGTTACACCTGAGCCGCAATGGGCCGGTGTACTACGACGCGCGTCCGGCGGCCGCCTACTACATCTCTCCGCAGGGTTTTCAGCGAGTGTTCCGGAAGAACCCGACCATCCTCCTGCAGGAACTGCGCGACTTCGACACCTACGCCGAGCACTTTCCGGCCACGCGCCTGAGCCGCAAGGCGAAGCGGCGACGCGCGCACCTGCACTGGCACCTGTCGCAGCACTACCGGGAAACGGAGGCCTGGGGGCGGGCCCTGCACCACCTGGTCCACCTGTTCCGTACGGATGCCCGCTTCGGGTTGAGCATGATCTTCAACCCCGCCCGCCGGGCGCGCGCCTACCTGGGTGGGCGACCCTCGCCCAGCCGGGCGAGTAAATCGGAGGAGAATTCGGCCGCTATCCGCTCGTAGTTATACTGCTCCAGAATAAACTGCTGGCCGCGGGCGGCAATCTCTGCCCGCTCCCCGGGATGGGCCAGGTAGTAATCGATCTGTCGCAGGCAGTCTTCCTCGTCTTCGTAGGTCGCAAATATGCCTTCCGGGAAAACGTCGCTGAAGTTAGGGGCGGCACGGGTAAGCAGGAAGCCCCCGACCCCCATGACCTCGAACATCCGCTGATTGAAGCCGACCCCGTTCGCGGTATCGACGTAGTCGTTCAGGCAGATGGTGGCGTCGTGGTAGGTTTGGTACATTTCCATGCCGCTGGTCACGCCGCGGAAACCCCGCTCAAGCCCGGGAAAATCGGCGAGCGTACGACCGTCGCCGCCGCCGTCCCACCAGTAGCCCCACCAGGTAAATTTGGTGCGCCCGGCGATCCGTTCGAAGAACAGGGTACGCGCCAGGAAATTCTGGGTGCCCAGCCCTCCGACGAACACCACCCCGGGAGATGGCAGTCCCTGCTCGAGGCGCTCCACGATACGGGCATCGAATCCCTGGTCGTTGATGATGGTCTCTGTACCGTGCAGCTCGAAGAAGTGTTTGAAATCGGGCTGGTCGGTATAGACGAGGTCGAAATCGTTGGGGTGCCAGTTGAAGGGCAAGCGGGCACTGAGGCGTGCTACTAGCAGGGTATCGTGCCGGTACGGCTGCCAGAAGGCGGAGGGCTGCGGCTGGGAGCGCGCGAAGATCACGTCGGGCCGCCGCTCCGCCAGGTAGGCGCGGGCGATATAGTCCCGGAAATCGTTACGCCGTTTGGTTATTCGCCGCACGCCCCGTCCGATGCCTTCCAACAGGCGGGCCCGGACCTTGCCGAACAGGTGCTCGGCCACCTTGCGCGTGAATACGGCGTCGTTGAAAAAGTACTCCTCGGCCTCCCACGCGCCGCTGCGGTTGAGGTAATACGTGTAGAAATCCGAGTAGTTGGAGGCCAGGTCGAGGAGCCACTGCCGGTACTCCCCGAGGTCCATGCCGTGGATCTCCGGCGCCTCGGCCTGCTTGCGCAGCAGGTAGGAATTGGGGTGGATGATGTCAAATTTGATGAGCCGCTTCATACGCCGAAAAAACGGTTGACGTGGTCGGTCACGTAGGCGAGTTGCTCGTCCGTCAGCTCTGCGTACATGGGCAGGCTTAGCGCCGTACGGCTCAGCGCTACGGCTTCGGGGAACTCCTCCGGCCGGTGACCGTAGCCCGCGTAGCAGGCGTGCAGGGGAAGCGGAGTGGGATAATGAACGGTGGTCGCAATACCCGCCCCGCCGAGGTAGTCGGCCAACTCATCCCGCCGCTCGCTGCGAACGACGAACAGGTGGTAGCCATGGTAGGCGTCCTCCTGCACCATAGGTAACCGGAGATCCGCTTTGGCCAGGTGGTCACGGTACAGCCCGGCCAGGCGATTCTTTGCGGAGATCCAGGCGTCGAGATGGGGCAACTTTTCCAGCAATACCGCGGCCTGCAAGCCGTCGAGCCGGCTGTTGCGACCGTGGTAGCGGTGATAGTGGCGGCGTCCGGGCATACCGTGATTGGCCAGCGCCCGCACCCGGTCGGCGAGTTCCGCGGAATCCGTCCCTACCAGTCCTCCGTCTCCGTAGGCACCCAGGCTCTTGGAAGGAAAAAAACTGTAGGTCGCCGCATCCCCTATGGTCCCGATGTGCCGGCCCCGGTAGCGGGCGCCGTGGGCCTGGGCGCAATCCTCGATCAGGTACAGTCCCCGCTGGTCGGCGAGGGTCCGCAGCGCACCTAGGGGGGCGGGGTGCCCGTAGAGGTGTACGGCAATGATGGCCCGGGTCTTGTCCGTTACCGCGGCGGCGGCACGGTCTGGGTCAAGGCAGTGCGTAAGAGGATCGACATCGACAAAGACCGGCCGGGCACCCCGGGTGGCTACAATTTCGCTCGTGCTGATCCAGCTCATAGCCGGGACGATGACCTCGTCGCCGGGACCGATCTCCCAGGCGTCCATCAGCAGTTCCAGGGCATCGGTACCGTTGCCACAGGTCACGGCGTGCGCGTGGCCGGCGTAGCTGGCGAACGCCTCGCCGAAAGCGGCGACCGCGTCGCTACCGATGAAGGCCGCCTCGGACAGGACCGCGGCGATCCGGTCGTCGATGGCCGGACGCAGGCTTTGGTACTGGGCCTGCAGGTCGATCAGGGGGATGGTCATGGCTACAATTTTGCGTTTACGGGAAGGGCGTGCAGGGTACTGCCCGACAACAGGATCGATCCGCCGTACCCACAGGCAACGAGTACCGCTTCTCCGCGGCGACCGGCGAGGGTACCGGGGATGGCACCGACGAAGCGCCGCGGGTCGCGCCGGGCGTCGGAAAGGACGTGCTGGTTTCCGGCGTGTACCACGTAGGCGGGATGGTCGTCGTGGCGCAGGGCCCGCACCGTACGGAAAACCCGGTCCCGGTCGGACCAGTCGGTAATCCGACCGTCTTCCGGGAAGCGGCGGGTAACGTAGGTTGCGGCGGCAGGGTCGTTGGCCAGGCCCGGGTTACCGGGATCGTAGGTATCGAGAAAGGAGGGGAAGGCAAGCTCCACCCGGCGCAGCAGGGCCTCGCGGAGCTCTGCGGCCGACCAGCCGTCCTCCACGGCAATGTGGTCTTGCCAGCGGATCGTTCCGGCGTCGTACGCGTCGGTGATGTCGTGTATGGTAGCGCCGAATTCCGTTTCTCCGTTGATGAGGGCCCACTGCAGGGGGTGGCGCCCGCGGTAGGCGGGCAGGGGGGCCAGGTGGACGTTGACGGCCGGATAGCGCAGGTGAAGGCGGCGGTAGCGGAAGTTGGCGAAGCAGTTGACCAGCAGGTCAAAGGATACATCGGCCAGCAGGCGCTCGGCGGCGGCCTCGTCGGGTACGTCGATTTTTTGCCGGCCGATGCATACCACCTTGTGGCTACTGCCGGCCAGGGAGGCCGCTAAGCGATCGGGCCCGTCGTTGTTTCCGATGATAGCTACCCTCATGCGAAATAGCGATAAAGGGCTTCGCTCACCGGGATGACGGTATCCGCCGGAGCACCTATCGCGGCAAGTCGGGAAGTGACCGCCCCCAGCCCCACCAGGAACTCGGCCGACCCGTCGTCCGCGTAATCCGGCGGCTCGCAGGTAAGGTAGGTGAGGGGATGCATTTCGGCCCCGGTGGCCGACTTAAACCGCCGCAGGCCGGCGTACGCCTCCGAGCTGCCGCTGAGCCCCAGATCAAGAAAGGTGGACTCGCCGTCATCCACCGCCGCCGTGAGGTGGTCGAACAGCAGGTTGTTGGGGCGATCCGCGAGTAAGTCCGGGTCGGAGGCCCCGAATTTATAGAACCAGCCATCGCCGCAGCGAAGGACGACCAGCGTGGCGGCGTGCCGTCCGGCGGATGACCAGGCCTCCAGGTAAAATCCATTACCGTTCCCGATGAAGCGGCGGTGCACGGACTGGAAAAAGGAGGGGGACTGGGGAATGGAGCCGAACTTCTGCAACCGCTGCCGTAGGTAGAGGTGGTAGAACCGGTCGCACGCCGCCTCGTCGGAGGCGCGGCGCACCTCGATGCCCGCCCGGATCGCCTGCCGGGTGCCGCGGCGAAAACTGGACGACGCACCGCCGCCGCCCGGACGGTACCGGTGGCAATAGGCCCGTTTGCTTATATGGGCGTCGCTGCCGGGGGAAGTATCGTGGGGCAGGCGCGACTTGAGCACTACCCGGTAGGTGGGGTACCGCCGGGAAAGGGTAGTCAGGAACTTATTGGCGCGGTCCGCCTGATCCACCGGCAGGTAATCCGTGAAGGGCAGGGCAATCACGCGGCGGCCGGCAGCATCGTCGATGCGGCAGAAGGGCAGCTCGTCCTGGTACTCCACGGTAAAGCCGTAGGTCTCCGTCAAGACGCCGGCCCAGGCCGCGCTGCCGAACAATTCACTTTCGCTCATACGCCGCCGTAGATTCTTTCAATGGCGCGGATCGTCTTCAATCCTTCCTCTCCTTCGACTACGCCTTCCCGGCTTTCGACCAACTGATGTACCAGGTCATTGATGAGCTTGTCGTGGTTGCTGCTGCTGCCCTGGTAGGTGCCATAGTCGTTGGGTGCGTCGTCCATCGCCACGTCCGTTGGCTGGGGATAATCCTCCACGTCCCAGTGTTCGATCTCGTTCAGGTACTTGCCGCCGATCTTGACCAGGCCCTTTTCGGCGATCACGGTCAGGCTGCCTTCAAAATTCTGCCGGTAGGCACAGGTGGTCCACAGGAGAGAGCCTACTACCCCGCTCTCGAAGCGCAGGGCGCTTGCCCCGCAGTCCTCGATCTGAATAGTGTGGTTGAGGGTATCCATGACCGTACGCGCCTGGGTGATCTCACCGAACCACCAGACCATGAGATCGAGGAAGTGACTGACCTGGGTCTGGAGTGCCCCTCCTTCCAGGTGCCGGCGGCCGCGCCAGCGCGACTGTTCGTAGTAGGCGTCGTTTCGGTTCCAGATGACGTTGCACTGTACCATGAGGGGCCGGCCGAGGAGTCCCTCGTCCAGGGCGCTTTTCGTCAGCAGGATCGGTCGGTTGTACCGGTTTTGCTTGACCACGTAGAGTTTGACGCCGGCCTCCCGGGCGGCGGCGATCATCCGCTCGCTTTCGATGCTGGTGAGGGCCATGGGCTTTTCCACCAGGATGTTCTTACCCGCGTAGGCGGCCTGAATACTCATGATGGAGTGCAGTCCGTGGGGGGTACAGATGGCCACTACGTCAGCGGGACTGTCGCGGAGCATTTTCTCGTAGTCGGTGTAGGGCGTCGCGGCGGGATAGCGATCCGCGAATTCGCTCAATTTGTCGCGGTCGACGTCACAGAAAGCCACCAGCCGGGAAAGCGGGTCGGCGTCGATTACCGCAAGATGACGCTTGCCGATGTGACCGCAACCGACAACGGCAAAATTTATGGGGCTGGGGGAACTCAAGGTGGGTTGTGGTTTAAATGGGTTGGCAAGTTACCTAGCCCTTACCATCTTGGTTACCTTTACGGTGAAATTATCCCAAATGACCGAAAAAAACACCACGGTAATCCAGGCTACCAGTGGGTGGCAGGTCATCGATACGGCGGCATTGTGGCGTTACCGTGACCTGCTGTATTTCCTGTCCTTACGGGGTATAAAGATCAAATACGCCCAGTCCATTCTCGGCGTCGGCTGGGCCGTGGCCAACCCCCTGATCCAGACCCTGCTGTTTACCCTGATCTTTGGCAACCTGGCCCAATTGAGCTCGGACGGCAGCCCGTATATCCTGTTTAGCTATACCGCGATGGTTTCCTGGTCGTACTTCAGCGGCATCCTCACCGACAGTACCAATTCCCTGGTCAACAACCGGGACATGATCGGCAAGGTCTACTTTCCCCGCCTGATCCTGCCCATGGCTCCCGTCCTCGGAAAGCTGGTGGATTTCGGGGTGGCCTTCGTGGTACTCATCGGGCTACTATTCTATTACCGGATGGTGCCGGGGTGGGAGATCGTCATGCTACCGGTTCTGATTCTCATCATGGTCTTCACCAGTTTGGGGGTAGGCGCCTTTTTGTCCGCCCTGGCCGTACAGTACCGGGACGTGCAGTACGCCATGACCTTCATGGTCCGCCTGCTGATGTACACGGCGCCGGTCGTGTACTCCGTAGCGATCATACCGGAATACTGGCAGTGGGCCTATGCCCTCAATCCGATGGTGGGTGTGATCGAGGGAATGCGGGCCATCTTTCTCAATACCCGGGAGTTTCCCTGGCAGTGGGTAGGTACCGGAGCGGTGGTTTCGGTCCTGCTCTTCCTGTACGGTTGCTTCTACTTCCGACGCATGGAACGGCACTTTGCCGACGTGGCGTAAGCCCCGTGGCCGCCACCCAAACCCCAAGTTTATGATCGAAGTATCCGGACTCAGCAAACGTTACCGCCTCGGCTCCAGCAAGCGGGACGACACCCTGGTCGGCGCCGCGAAGGGCTTGCTGACCTATCCCCTGCGCAACTACCGGGAACTGCGCCAACGCAAGAAATTCGCGGACAAGGGAGAGGAAGACGATACGGTACTCTGGGCCCTCCGGGAGGTGGATTTCACCGTGGAGACGGGCGAGGTGCTGGGCATCATCGGCCACAATGGGGCCGGCAAGAGCACGCTGCTCAAGATCCTCAGCCGCATCACCGAGCCGACCGAGGGCCGGGTCGTCCTCCGGGGCCGGGTATCCAGCCTGCTGGAAGTGGGTACCGGATTCCACAGTGACCTGTCCGGACGCGACAATGTATTCATGAACGGCACCATCCTCGGGATGTCACGCCGGGAAGTGCGCCAGAAGTTCGACGAGATCGTCGCCTTCAGCGGCGTGGGGAGCCACATCGATACGCCGGTGAAGTTCTATTCCAGTGGGATGAAGGTGCGCCTGGCATTTGCCGTGGCGGCCCACCTTGATCCCGAAATCCTCATCATCGATGAGGTGCTGGCCGTGGGTGACCTGGCCTTCCAGGAAAAATGCCTGGCCAAGATGGACAACGTGAGCCGGAGTGGCCGCACCGTGCTTTTCGTCAGCCACAACATGGGGGCGGTGGAAGGGCTTTGCCAGCGGTGCCTGCTGATGGAGCGGGGGCGCAAGGTATTCGACGGGGCCGTACCCGAAGCCATCGCCCGCTACCGGGACTCCACCCTGAGCCGGGCCTCCGCCGTGGACCTGGCGGACCGGACCGACCGCTACGGCGACGGTGCCATCCGGTTTCAGCGCGTTTCCTTCAACGGCGGCCGGCCCGTCGTAGTCGGAGAACCGCTCCGCGTCGAAGTCGAATTCCTCTGCACCGAAGCGATCGATTCCTGGCAGTTCACCCTGCGCTTCTGCCGCAACTACCGGGAGGCGGTCATTATGATTGACAGCAAGAGCCAGGGCGTCGCCCTCTCCGCCCAGGCGGGGCTCAACAAACTGACCATCGACCTGCCGTCCTGCACCCTGATGCCCAACCGCTACCTGGTCGAAATGTGGGCCAACAGTTCCAACGCCACGGTAGACGGCCTCTTCGACGCGGCGAGCGTCACAGTGCAGGAGGGCGACCCCTACGGCACGGGGACGATGGTATACGCGCCCCACAACGGCCTGGCCATTGCCCCGCGGGGACAATGGCGGATCGCGAAGGACGCGGCCCCGGTATCCGGAACCTGACTCGTACACCTCCGTTCCGGATCAGGCGCCCAGCCAGGTGTGGGCGATAGCGAAGACTTCCTCCCTTTCCACGCCCCGCTCCCGGACGCCCCGGGCCCCCTGTCGCTTGCTGATCTTTTCCCCCTCCTCCGTTAGAAGCGGGTGATGCACGAACCGGATTCGTTCGTGCAGCTGCGGATAGCCCAGCAGATCGGAGAGTAAGGCTTGTGCTTCGGTGCTGTCCCGCAGGTCCGCGCCGCGGGCGCAGGCGGTGATGCCGAAGTGCATATCGTCTACGGTGCAGGCCAGCTGATAGCTGGGCCGGCCATCCTTCTTCCGAACGGCAAACCAGGGCATGGAATCGTGGAGGGGGTGCTGCCGGGTATCTATTCTCCAGGCTACGTCCCGGCGGTCGGGATCGACCGCGCCGGCCAGGCAGCCGTGGCGGTGGCCGCCCCCGGCCAGTTCCTTTCGCGAACAGGGACAGGCGAAAACGCCGGGCTGCTGACGCAACTGCGCCAGTGCTTTCCGGTAGGCCGGCATCCGGTACTCCTGTGACCATTGCGCTTCGAAGTCTGCCGGGTCGCGGGGGCCGTGCGTCCATTCTATCTCCAGCCACCGGAGCACATCGAATACATCCTGCAGGTACTCCTCCCGGAAGCGTGCCCGGTCGAGGTCGTCGATGCGGAGCAGCAGCGGGCCGCCTTCGGCAAGCAAGGCGTTTGCCGCGAAGTTGGCGGCGTTGCCCAGGTGGAGGTAACCAGAAGGCGTGGGAGCTATGCGGTGCACGGAGAGGCGGTGTTGTAAATTTAAAACGTACAATTTACCATTTGCGCGTAGGACTTCGCTTGCTATCAGGTTATTCTCATCAACAACCGGAGGATGTACGATTTAAAATTTACCAGTTAAAATTGGCCCGCACTACTTCGCTCCCGGCCGGGGCGATTCGCTCCTACTAGTAGTCCCCGGGATATACGATTTACCAGTTACCAAGTACTATTTACCATTTGCGCGCAAGACTTCGCTTGCCCCCGGGTTGTTCTCATTGATACCCAGAGGAGTTACGATTTAAAATTTATCATTTGAAATTGGCCCGCACTACTCCGCTCCCGACCGGGGGGCTTTGCGCCTACTAGTAGTCCTTGGGATGTACGATTTACCATCTACCAGGTACTATCTACCATTTGCGCGCAGGGCTCCGGCTCCGCTCGCTATTCTTCACAGTACTGCGGGAATCCGCGAAACCGCCGCAGGCAGCAGCGAAGCTAATCTGTGGATCAATTTGCGACGCCGCAGGCGATCTGTGTGAAACGGAGCTATGCGGGGAGAGCAAGTAGCCATGATGGATATACGATTTACCAGTTACCAAGTACTGTTTACCATTTGCGCGCAGGACTTCGCTTGCTATCAGGTTATTCTCATCAACAACCGGAGGATGTACGATTTAAAATTTACCATTTAAAATTGGCCCGCACTACTCCGCTCCCGGCCGGGGGGCTTTGCGCCTACTAGTAGTCCTTGGGATATACGATTTACCATCTACCAGGTACTATCTACGATTTGCGCGCAGAACTCCGGCCAGCGGCACACACGCAACCCCCACCCCGGATCGTTCCTCCCGCGTAGCCACTTTCAGATACCACACCGCATGAAACGAAAAAACCAGCTCACGCTTCTGTTCTTCCTGTTGCTCGGCACCGGCGTCCGCGCCCAGCAGCCCTACGGCACCGCCAAGAGCCCCGAAAAACTCGAGGGCATCAGCGACGTGGCGGCGCTCGACCAGCTGATGTACTACATCCCCGGCATCGGCAGTTCGGCACGTGAAGACCTGCTGCGGCAGAACATCAAGCCCTACATGATGCCCATCCGGCAGGTACCGCAGATGGGAATGGAGTGGGCCTATGCCCTGGCCGACGCGCTGGAGTACTACGTGAATCTCAACAGCAACTTCAAGGACAACCTGAGCCCCGACTACATCGCCATGAGCCTGGCCAACGCCGGTACGCGCCCCAACCTCGTCGACGGCCTCGGACTCCTCATGAACTCCGGCACGGTTTCGGCGGCCATCGTGCCCTACAATAGCAGTACCATCCCCAACTCGGTGTACTCGGTGGCGCGCTTCGGCATCACCAACTTCGGCTACCTTTTCCGGCCCGAGACCAAGGCCCGCAACCGCGTGTTCGAGACCCGCAAGGCCCTGAGCCGCGGCAACCCCGTCATCGTGGAACTGGCCACCGACGCCTCCTTCAGCAACCTCAAGGGCAGCGCTTACGCCCCCACCGGCCCGGTGGCCGAGTCCCACTATCTCACCGTCATCGGCTACGACGGTGAGGCCGAAACCTTCGAACTGCGCAGCTCCCTGGGCCGCAACTGGGGTAACGGCGGGTACGTCACCATCGGCTACGCGGATTTCGGCGAGCTGGCCCAGACCGGCTACGTGCTCATTCCCCGGGAGTGAGTGTAAAATTCACGCGTCGGTTACCTTTGCCCGATGCATGGACTTCGCCTCCTACTCTGCCTGCTGTTGACCCTGCCCCTGACAGCCCAAACCACCCTGCGCGTTATCGACAACGAGGGTGCCCCGCTGGTCGGGGCCTCGGTGCTCCGCCTGCCCGACCAGGCCATCGGCACGACCGACGCAGCGGGTGAACTGACGCTGGACCCGGCCGCGGCCACCGATACCTTGCGCGTCAGTTACCTCGGTTTCCGCCCGGCCCTGCTGGCGGGGACGCAGGTGCGGGGAACGTACACGGAGGTGCGCCTGCAGGAGCAGTACGGCGGCCTCCTGCTCGACGCAGCTACCGTAGTCGGTCGCCGCAACGAGCTGGCCGTGGACCTCCCCTACCAGATCGAAACCGTGGAAGCGGAAAACATCACGCAGGTACAGAGCCTGACCACCGCCGATGCGCTGGCGGGTCTCACGGGCGTATACGTGCAGAAATCACAGCTGGGTGCCGGCAGTCCGGTCGTACGCGGCTTCGAGGCCAACCGGGTACTCCTGGTCGTCGACGGGGTACGCATGAATAACGCGATCTACCGCAGCGGCCACCTGCAGAACGCCATCACCGTCGACCCTAATGCCCTGGAGCGGATCGAGCTTATTTACGGCGCCGGAGCCCTGGCCTACGGCAGCGACGCCCTGGGCGGGGTGGTACACTTCCGTACCCGGCAACCGGAATTCCGGCCCGGCGGCGGCCTGACCGGTTATGCGCAGGCCAACTACGCCACGGCGGCCAACGCCTACAACCTGGCTACCGGTCTTGACTACGGTGGGGCGAAGTGGGCCGGCTTCACCGCGGTTTCCGTTGCCCGCTTCGGCGACCTGCGCGCCGGTGGCAACCGGCCGGACAACTACGGCGACTTCGGGCTGCGGCCCAACTACGTGGTCGGCGACGAGGTCGTCACCAACGACAACCCCCAGCTGCAGGTCGGCAGCGGCTACGAGCAGTATAACCTGCTGCAGAAATTCCGTTTCTTGGTCGGGGACGGGCTGGAACTCCAGACCAACCTACAGTTCTCGACTACCGGCGACATCCCGCGCTACGACGCCCTCACCGAAGTCCGCAACGGACAACTCCGCTGGGCCCGCTGGGACTACGGACCGCAGACCCGCGCGCTGGGCAGTCTGCGCCTCGACGACCGCCGGTCCACGGCCCTCTACGACGTAGCCTCTTACCTGCTTTCCTACCAGTTCGTGGAAGAAGACCGCATCCAGCGCCGCCTCGGCGACCCTCTGACCGAGCGCAGCCTGGTGGACGTCGGCTCCGCCAATTTCCAGATCGACTACGCCAAGGCCCTGACGCCCGGCACCAACCTCCGCTACGGCGGCGACCTGCGGCGCGACCTCGTGGATGCCCGTGCCACGCCCGCGGGTACGGCCACCCGCTACCCCAGCCAGGGCAGCGGGATCACCTCCTGGGGGGTGTACGGCGACGTAAGCCATACCCTGAGCAATTACTGGGAGCTGCGCGGGGGACTGCGCTACAATTACCAGCGGCTCACGGCTACCTTCGGGACCGACGATCCCATCGCCTGGCCAGAGGCCTACCTCGACGGCATCGTGAACCCCTCCGGAGCCCTCACCGCCGCCCTCGGGGCACAGTACCGGCGCGGGGGAAACAAGCTACGCTTTCTCTTCGCCCAGGGCTTTCGCGCGCCGAACGTGGACGACAACGCCAAGTTCCGCGAGCAGAGCGGGCGGATCCAGGTTCCCAATCCTGACCTCGGGGCCGAACGGTCCAACACCCTGGAACTAGCGTACTCCCGCCTCGAAGGACCGTTCCGCCTGGAGGCGACCGCCTACGGCACCCTGCTTGAAAATGCCATCATCCGGCGCAGCGGCACCCTGCCCGACGGCAGCCCCTTCCTCGTGAGCCGGGGCGACACCCTGTACACCGACACCAACGTCAACGCCGAGCGGGCCTGGATCTACGGATTCGACCTGGCGGCCGCCTGGACCTTTGCACCGGACTGGGAATTTCGCGCGGAGGGGCACTGGCTGCGGGGGCGGCGGCGACAGGAGGCACCCGACGGCAACCTGCTGACCGTGCCCCAGGACCACATCCCCCCCGCCTACGGCCGCGCCGGGTTCTACTACGCTTCCGGCAACTGGGACGCCCGGCTGCGCGTCGACTGGCAGATCGGCAAACCGCTCGACGAGTACGCCGTCAACTCCATCACCGGCACGGCGGCCACCGGCTACACCTACGAGCGGGTGGGCAGCGCCGACAACCCGGAGCTCACCCCCTACGGGGAGGGTACGCCCGGATGGTGGACACTGAATGCCTACGCGGCCTACGCGGTGTCCGAACGCCTGTCGTTCCAGGTGAAGGCGGAGAACGTTTTCGACCGCTTTTACCAACCGTTCGCCAGCGGGATCGCCGCCGCGGGAATCGACCTGGGCGTAGGCGTACGCTATACCTGGTAACGGGAACTCAGAAAATGACCACGCAGCCGGTACCGAGGTAATTGCCGCGGCGCACCGGGCCTACTCCTACTTGCTGGAAAAAGTTATTGTTGATCTCCGCGGGGTCGCTTTCGCCGGCGTCGCCGTGGCGGTAGGCATAGAAGAGTGAGAGCTTGAAGTTGGCGTTCAGGTAGAGGTTGGCACCCAGATCGAGGCCTATATCGGAGCCCGTAAACGATCGCGTGAGCTGCGCCCGGAAGATGGCTTCCGGTGAAGTGGGGCCGCGAAAGAACCAGTAACTCACTACCGGTTCGAGAATACGCTCCTGCGCGAGCGGCAGGTTGTAGCCAAGACGGAGGTAGCCGGTCCGGGCCGCGGTACGCGTATCCGCATTGCCACCAGCCACGTTACGGCGCAGAAAGTGGTAATCGCCGTCGAGGTGAAAGCCGGCCGTGCTGTACAGTACCTCTACGCCAAGCGTGGACATACGACCGAAGGCGGCGGTCTCTCCCTGCCGGGCCGCGCTCAGGCTCAGGGTGATCCCTTCGCGTTGGTTGAAGTAGTTGACCCGGCGCAGGAGGGTGAAGGTCTTGCTCTCCACGTCGCCCAGCTGGACGGACAGGCGTGCGCTGAGCAGGGGGCTCCAGTTTATGCCGCTGGAGTTGCCGTTATAGTCCTGCCCGGTGGGGTTTTGCAGGGCGGCCTCGTAGGTCAGGTGCAGGTCGTCGTCCGGGGCGTGCCACTGTCCTCCCAGCAGGAGACCGCTAGCCCGGCCCGGACCGCTTCCGGTGAGGTGACGCCGGAGGTAATTCTGCGACCAGGCCTTTTCAAAACTGGTGCTGCGCAGCGCCGCGGTGCTGCTCTCCCGGCCGACGGGCGGGAGAAAATAGCCGGTCAGCAGGTAGAGACGGTCGGGCTGCTTGGAGAGGCGGTACTGCAACCACAGGTTCCAGAGGCGGAAGCCGGGGGAAGGCGCGTTGTTGCCGGCAGCCTCGGTGGCCGAGAGCAGGTCGTGCCCGACCAGGTCGAGCGCAGCCGTGATGTTGAATTGCAGACGCTCGTAGGGCTGGCCGGTGAAGACGAAGCGGCTTCGCCGCAGCTGGGTGTTGAGTCGGTTGTCGGCGTGGGTATAGGTGCCGGTGGCGGCATCGTAGACGTCCATACCCGCCGAGTAGGTCGACCACAGTTGCAGGCCGATGCTGGTCTTGATCCGGTACTCCGCAAGCAGGCGCGTAAGGCGTGAACTATCCTGCTGCGCGCCAAGACCAACAGTCACACACAGGCAATACAGAAGGAGACAGCCTCGATTCATACCCTTCACGGTTTTCCGCTGCACCCGCGCAGCCCGCCCTAAAGTGCGAAGAAATTGGCGACTCCGCCCTCTTTTCCGGCACGGAGCCCGACACCATCGGAAAGGATAGGGTCAGGGCGAGACGATCTGACCGCCGAGGATCACGAGCTCGACATTGCGCAGGGCGGAGATATCGGCGGACGGATCGCCGGAAACAACCAGCAGGTCGGCCAGTGATCCCGGCCGGAGCCGGCCCACCCTGCCGCTCAGTCCGAAGGCATCCGCATTGACGCTGGTCGCGGCCCGCAGCACCGCCAGGGGTTCCATGCCGTAGTCTACCATCATCTCCAGCTCGCGTACATTGTCGCCGTGGGGGAAGACGCCGACGTCGCCGCCGGCCACGATCGTCACCCCGGCGTCCAGGGCCTGCCGGAAGGACTGCCGTTTCTGGCTGATGCGGTCGGGTTCCGGATCGGTCCCCTTTTTCCAGCCGCGGTACTGGGAGATGGCGTCACCGGCCGCCAGGGTCGGACAGAGCGCCACCCCCCGTTCGGCCATGAGCGCGAATACCTCGGGCGTGCCGTCGTCACCGTGCTCGATGGTAGCGACCCCGGCCAGGGTGGCGCGCCGCATGCCCTCCGCGGTAGCTGCGTGAGCCACCACGGGCCGTCCGCTACTGTTGGCGATCCGAACCATGAGTTCCAGCTCCTCCTGGGTGAAGGTGGGCATCGCTTCCCCGTTCGGGCCCCAGCGGTAGTCGGCGTAGACCTTGATCACGTCCGCCCCGTGGCCGATCTGGTCGCGCACCACCCGGGTGATGCCGTCGACGCCGTCAGCCTCTTCCGCGCCCAGCGGCACCTCTACCTGCTCGATGAAGCCACCGGGGCCGTAGCTGCCCGTGGCCACGATGGCCTTACCGGCGACCAGCAGGCGGGGACCGGGGATAACCCCCTTCTCGATGGCCTGCTTCAGGCCGACGTCCACGTAGCCCGCTCCCTCCGAGCCGAGGTCGCGCACCGTCGTGAAGCCCGCGCGCAGGGTCCGGCCGGCGTGAAGCCCGCCGCGAATGGCACGCTCCGCGTAGGACTCCCGCAGTACCTGCTCGTTCCATCCCACCTCGTTGTAGGGGTGCAGCAGCAGGTGGGCGTGGCCCTCGATGAGGCCGGGCAGCAGGGTGCCGTCGGGGAAGTCAAGTACCCGGCAGCCCGCGGCGTCCGGCAGGCCAGCGCGGGGACCAGTGGCGGCGATGGTATCGCCCCGTACGAGCAGCGCGTGCCCCCGGTGGAGTTCGGTGCCGTCAAAGACATAGCCGGCGGTGATAAGGGTACAGGAATCCGCCTGGGCGGCGAGGCCGGCGGTCAGCAGCAGGGCCGCGGCGGAAAGGAGGAAGCTTCGCATACCGCCAAGATAGCCCGCCCGCCGCCCTACTGCTCGACCAGCGTCAGGTTTGGATGGTCCAGGATGATGCTCCGGATCAGCCCGTAAAGGGTCTGCCCCTCCCCCCGGCGGGCGGCGTCCAGGTGGGCTACCGCCCGGTAGCGCTGCTTGGGGTGGAAGGTTTCGACCTTTTCCGCCCAGTAGGCTTCGGTAGCGGCGTAGCCGAGGTCGGCCCGGCTCTTGGCGCTGTGCAGCCAGTCTATGCGCACCGGCTCCCCGCTCTCGAATACGCCGAAGCCGCCGTACAGGATATCGTGCAGGGCGTCGAAGTTGGGCGCCACGGGCCACGACAGGTCGCGGGTGAACAGGCGCTCCGCCTCGGCGAAGAAACCCGGTAAATCGGCAAAGCACCGTCCGTCTAATTCGATGATCCGCACCCTAGTCCTCGCAGTCGAACCGCAGCAGGGGCATCGTGGAAGTGAACGCCAGGCGACTGCGGTCGGCGAAGGCGGTGCCGGTCGCGTTTTGCGGCCCGTAGCCCTCGATTAGCCGGTCGCCCCGCTTCAGAAAAGCTACCTCCCGCACGCTCTCGCGCCCCTCGGACTCAAAGGCGTACTCCCCGATCAGCGTGTCGCCGCGCCACCGTCCGTCGAAGGTGCCGGTATTGGCGTCCTTCTCGTCGAGGGCATAATCGAGGGTGCCGGTGACCTTGCCGTCCGTATCGGTCAGGTAGAGATCGACGGTACCGCCCTTCCCCGCGTAGGCATAGCAGCCGGCGCCGGAGGGCGGACGATTGCCCTCGGCCCCGACGCCCGGGATGTTCTTTTCCATTTCCGAGCCGTCCGCGCAGGCGGCGAACAGGAGCAGCAATAGGGGCAGTGCTTTCATGGGATATGAATTTGGTACGGGAACCGCCGGACGGCCCGGCATGTGCGCGGCTAGTCTTCCCAGCCGATGTCCCAGAGCGGCTCCACGCCCCGCAGGTGCTCGAGAAAATAGTTCCACCGCACCTTGGTAAAGTAGCGGTTGGCCTGCCCGCGGTAGCCGTGCCGCTGACTGGGCAGGATGAGCATGTCGAAGGGGCGATCGGCACGGATGAGTGCCTCGGCCAGCTTGAAGGTGGCCGAGGGGTTCACGTTCTCGTCGATGCCCCCGTGGGTGACCAGTAGCTTGCCACGCAGGTTGCCGGCCAGGGTGATGTTGGACTGCTGTTCATAGACCGAGTCCACCGGCCAGCCCATGTACATCTCCGGCCACCAGGCCTTTTCCATGCGGTGGTCGTGGTCGGCCGAGCTGGCCACCGCCACCTTGTAGAAGTCGGGGTAGGCCAGCACGGCGTGGCCGGCGTCGTAGCCGCCGGCGGAGTGGCCGAACACCCCCACCCGCGTGGTGTCGAACCAGGCGTGGCGGCGGCCCATTTCCCGCATGACGGTGATGTGGTCGGCCAGGCCGCCACCCAGGTTTTTGTAGCTGTAGTCGTGAAAGGCCTTGGAGCGCCCCGACGAGCCGCGCCCGTCGATGCGCACGACCACGAAGCCCAGCTCGGCGAAGGACTGCATACTGAGTACGCTACCGAAATCTTCCGGGAACACGTGGGTGTGTGGCCCCGTATAGCTCGATTCAAGCACCGGATACCGCCGCGTTGAATCGAAATTGATCGGCTTCCACACGGCGCCGTAGAGCGTCGTCTTGCCGTCGCCGGCCAGCGTTGAGAAGGTCTCCGGCGGCGACCAGCCCGCCGGTACCCGCAGGTCGGCCCGGCTGAGCTCCTGTACGACGGAGCCGTCGGAGGTCCGCCGCACCACCGTGACGGTGGGCTCGCTCAAGGTCGAGTAGTTGTCCAGGAAGTAGCGGCCGCCCGGCGCGATGTCGACATGGTGGTGGCGGTTCTCCGGCGTGAGAAGCGTCAGGTCGCTGCCGTCAAACCCTACGCGGTACAGGTGCTGGAAGTAGGGGTTGCGCCCCGGCTCCCGGCCGGTGGCGGTGAAGTAGAGCGTGCGCTCTGCGGCATTTACGTGCTCGATCCCGGTCACGTAGAATTCACCCTGGGTGACCGGCGTGACCGCGTCCGTGGCCAGGTCGATGCGGTACAGCTGCCGCCACCCACTGCGCTCGGAGAAGAAGAACACCGAGCCGGCTTTCTCGGCTGCCACATATCCGAAATTATCGATGTTGGTGGGGCTGTGCTCGGTGTACAGAGTATCGAGCCGCTCCGAGTTGAGGTCAAAACGGTAGAGCGCGATGTCCTTGAAGCCGCGCCGCTGTTCCTGCAGGTAGACCTGCCCCGGGGCCTGCGACCAGCGTACCCCCAGCGCGTTGATGTGGGTGCCCCGCGGCAGGTTAGGCCTGACGGTGCGGCCGGTACGGGCCTCGAAAAATACCGGCTCCACGTACACCATTCCCGTGTCGCCGGGCGAGCCGCGGTAGTACGACAGCAGCTTCGGCCGGTACAGGCTGTCGACGCTCCAGTCGAGCA
The DNA here is from genome assembly GCF_003390915.1 of Lewinella sp. IMCC34183. Classification (GTDB taxonomy): domain Bacteria; phylum Bacteroidota; class Bacteroidia; order Chitinophagales; family Saprospiraceae; genus Neolewinella. The sequence continues at coordinate 381,121 of NZ_QMEM01000005.1, forward strand.
GGTACATCTTCTGCGCCCGCCGCAGGTCGACGACGCTGGTGGAGATCCACTTCCCGTCCTCCGACCAGTCGACGCCGAAGTGGGCCGGCCGTTCGCCGCCTTCCCCCTCGATGATGTCGTCCCACCCGTACCAGGAGGCGTATTCGTAGCCCCGCTCCCCGTCGGTGGTCAGGGCCCGCTCCTCGCCGGTGGCCGCGGTGCGGAGGTACAGGTTCTGGTCGCGCGTGAAGGCCACGTAGCTGCCGTCGGGGGCGGGTGCCTCTTCCCTATTGCCCCGCCACCGGTACGCGGGGGCCCGCGTCAGGCTATAGTCCGTACGGCCCAGGAGGTAGCGGCGCCCCGCGGCGGTAAGGGAGAGGGTGTCCGGGCCGAGGTAGCGGAGGTCGGCGATCGGCAGGCGACGGGCATCCACGGGCGTGTCCAGCGAGTCACGGAGGGCGGCGGCGAGCCGCTCCGGATCGAAGAGCGGAGCGGTGGTGCCCGCCGCGAAGGAGTAGCTCCGGTACGTTTCCCCCCCCGGGTCCCGAAGCACGTACCAGAGCCCCGAGCTGTCCGGCAGCCAGTGCGGACTTACGTGGGCGTTGAAGAGCTTGTCGTCTCCGTAGTTCTCGTACAGGTACTCGATGGCGCGTTGGTAGTCGGCGCGGCCGATGGTGTCTTGCCCAGGCAGGGAAGAACACAGCAGAAGCAGCAGCACCGTTGCCGTGGGGTGGTTCAGTCGCATACTGGCAAGATAGCCCACCTGCCTTTTTCGGGCGGGGCCGCGGGTGCCGGGGCGGTCACGTAACGGTAAAGTCTCCGGATAGCCAAACAACCGGCCGACGGGGCCACCTATATCAGTATCCCCTAACCAACATATCACCCCATGCGAAAGCTAGCCCCCCTACTCTGTCTGCTTACCCTGAACCTGACCGCCCAGGACGTACAGGCCGATTTCACCCCCGATACCGAGCTCCAAGCCGGTGAGCAGCACATGCTCTTTTCCTTTCCCGATTACCTGTCCCAGCCCGACGGCATGGCCCTGGACCAGGCGGGCAACGTCTACGTTTCCAACCCCAACTTCAACAACACGAAGTATCCCGGCCTCATTCTCAAGGTGACGCCCGACTACGAGTGGAGTGTTTTCTACGCTTCCCCGGCCAGCCCCGACACGAAGAAGGCCGGTCCGATGGGCATCTCCTTCGGCCCCGACGGTAATCTCTACATCGCCGACAACCAGTACTACAGCAGCAAGGATTACGCCTCCCGCATCCTGCGCCTCAACATGAAGGAAGGCAAGCCGACCGGCGTCGACGTGGTAGCCACCGGCCTCAAGCACCCGAACGCCGTGCGCTGGCACGACGGCGCGCTGTACGTTACCGATACCAAGTGGGAAATGGACTCCACGTCCAACACCAGCGGCATCTGGCGCTTCCCGCTCGACGCTCTGAACGACTCGATCCACGTGGAGAAGAGCATGACCGCCCGTTACCTCATCGATACGCTGCACGCCATTCGCCAGCCGAACGGCAAGGCCATGGGTACCGACGGTATGGACTTTGACAGCGAAGGCAATATGTTCGTCGGCATGTTCAGCGACGGTCGCGTGTTCAAGTACACCCTTAAGGAGGACGGAACCGTAGACTCCCGCGACGTCTTTGTCGACTACGGCAAGATTCCGAGCTGCGACGGCATCTTCATCGACCGCAATACCGATAACCTCTACATCGCCGACTCCCAGGCCAACGCGCTACGGCTCGTCACCCCAGACGGCACGGTACATACGCTGGCCGAGAACGGTGACACCAACGGTGCAGACGGTAAGATGGATCAACCCTGCGAACCCCTGCTCGTGGGCGACAAGCTGTGGGTAGCCAACTTCGACAGCCCCAACGACAACTTCGTGAATACCGGCTTCGACGACGTCCACAACATGACGATCATCCAGGTGCCGGCAAAGTGGCTGGGCGAAGCCGCCGACAAGCAGTAGAACGAGCGGACCGAGAAACCCCATGAGGGCCGAGTGAATATGTCTAACACTATATTCACCGGCCCCTTCAGTCGAATCAGATAATTATTTGGCAAACTCCTGAACCGTAAGGACCCACGATCGATTCGATAGTCCCAACCGAAACTGGCATTGCCCGAGGTCCAGGCGATCTTGCGTGATCACCCCCACCGGCCGGCGGGTCGCCCGGTTCTTTCCATCACTTAACCACACCCAACCAAACCACCATTTTATGAAAGTTTACGGTTACGGCGCCATCGAAGCCAAGGACGAACTCGGACCCGTAGTATTCGACCGCAAAGACCCCCGGGCCGGCGAGATCGGCTTCAAGGTCATCTACTGCGGCGTCTGTCACTCGGACGTCCATCAGGTCAACGACGACTGGGACAACTCCGTCTACCCCTGCGTTCCCGGACACGAGATCATCGGTCGCGTGACCACCGTGGGCGACGGCGTCTCCAAATTTAAGGAAGGCGACCTCATCGGGGTCGGCTGCATGGTCAACAGCTGCCAGCAGTGCGACGAGTGCAAGAACGACATGGAACAGTACTGTACCGGTCCGAAGGGCGCTACCCTGACCTACAACGGACCCACCGTCCCCGACGGTTCCAACACTTACGGCGGCTACACCACCCACATGGTCGTGCGCGAGGAGTTCGCCATCACCATCCCCGACGCCATTGAGCCGCAGTACGCCGGCCCCATCCTGTGCGCGGGCGTGACTACCTACTCCCCCATGAAGCACTGGAACCTGCAGGCCGGCCAGACGCTGGGCGTCGCCGGTATCGGCGGACTGGGCCACATGGCCGTGCAGCTCGGAAAGGCGCTGGGCGCCAAGGTGATCGCCTTCACCGGTCACAAGAGCAAGCGGGACACTATCCTGGCGCTCGGTGCCGACGAGGTGGTGGTGACCAGTGACGAGGACGCCATGGAAGCGCACGCCATGAGCCTGGACCTGATGATCAACACCATCCCCTACCCCTTCGACCTGTCCGACTTCATCCCCCTGATGAAGAAGAATTCCAGCCTGGTCATGGTCGGCAACTTCATCAAGATCCCCGAATTCGTACCGGCCGACGTGGTCTTCAACCGGATCGAGATCGCCGGCTCCCTGATCGGCGGCGTGAAGGAGACCCAGGAGGTCATCGACCTCTGCGCCAGGCACAACATCCGGCCGAAGATCGAAGTCATCGAGATGGACCGCATCAACGAGGTCTTCACCAAGCTGCGGGAGGACACCACCGACCACGAATTCCGCCACGTGATCGACATGGAATCCCTGCATTCGAAGTCCGGCCAGCTGGACGGCAAGGCGGAGTCCATCCACCAGCCTACCCGCGGGGAAGTGGTTGGTGCGTGAGCCCCTCCCCGTCTATTGTCAGAGAACCCCGTCCGGCCGTGCCGGACGGGGTTTTTTCGTGCCCGTAGCGAAGACAGCACGACCGACGGGAACTCCAGTAAACGGTTGCCTACCGCCGCAACTCGTAAAAGTCGGGGTAACCGGCGGGGTACACCGCGAGCTGGTCGATCACGATACCGGTCTGGTTGACGTACAGCTTTAGCGTCTGGGTACCGGGCGCATCCACGGTAACGTCGAAGGTAGCCGGGACGTGGTTGCCCAGTACGAACTCTTTCCACGCTTCACTGCGTCCCCGGGTGTTGAGCGAGAAGTAATAGATTTTTCCCCCGTTGAAGCGGGCCCGCAATTCGTGGTCAAAATCGTTAGCGTGGGTAGGCAGACAGCGGATCTCGACGGTGTACGTTCCTGCCCTTTCCACCTCGAAGGAATATTCCACGTAGGGAGCATCGTCCGTAAAGCGGGCGGTGGTGGCCGGCAGCAGCGTGAGGGCCGCTCCGCCGTAGCCCAGGCCGGTGACGGTTTGCCAGCGGAAGCCGACGGGTGCCCGGTGATCACCAAAACCGGCGGCGGGTAGGGTCAGCGGTTCGGGCAGGTCACCGGCCGGCTCGACCGTATAGTCCGCCGCCGCCAGCCCGCTGAAATCCGGTTCGTCAAAAACGGGGAGGCCGCGCGGGGCGGCGTTCATCATGCCCGCCCACTTGCCGCCGGCCAGTAGGGTGTTGTAGTAGCGGGTAAGTACGCCGATCTCATCGTGGGCGGTCCGGGAGGCCTTCCGTAATCGCTGTCGCTCACCATTGTCCCTGGCCAGCAGGGCCTGCTTGGCGTAGCCGTAGGTCTCGTTCAGCAGGGCCGCGCCGCGGACCGGGTAGTCGACCAGTTGAAAATAGGCGTCGCGGCGGCCCTCGCCCAGTTTACCCGCCAATGCTTTGGACCGTTCGTACAGGTCGCGGTAGGCGTCAATGCGGCGCTGTAGCTCGTCGCCGTTGGCGGTGGTGAAGGCGGCCGGGGCGGTACCCGTAGTGGGTTCCGTCTGGCTCCAGCCCATGTATTCGGGCTTGCGGAGCATGGCCAGGCGGTAGTGCTCGCTCAGGAGTGCGGCAACCTCTCCGGCTACGTCCGACCCGAACTCGCGGGCAGCCCAGGCGGTGAGGTGATCGTGGATGTCGTCCGGTCCGATGCTTTCCGGATCCCAAGCCAGGTCGAGGAAAAACTCCATACTGTATTCGCCGGGCTTGATGTCGCCAACGTTCGCGATCCAGATGTTGCGCGCGCCATTCGCGTAGGCCCGCTGCATTTCGTACCAGATCAGTCCGGGTTGGATGGTGGACAGCCACAGGTAGTCGTGGGGGCGCCCCCAGTAGCTGAGGTGATAGTACACGCCGCTGCCTCCGGAGCGCTCCCGTTCAGCATCCTCGCTGAGGCGGCGGATGTAGCCGTAGTTGTCGTCGGTCCACACCAGCGTCACGTCCTCGGGTACCTCCAGCCCGGCGTCGTAAAGCTCCAGCACTTCCTTGTAGGGGACGAAGAACTGCGGGATCTCCGCGGCGCGAGTACCCTTTTCGCGCTCAAGCATGGCGCGCTGGTCGGCGATGATCTTATCGAGGAGTTCCACCCGCTCTTCGGTGGTGGCGTCTCCCTCCATACCGGAATCGTGGATGCCCCGCATCCCGACCGTGTAGAGGTAGTTGTCGGCCGTGGTTTCCGCCACCCGTTCGCCCCAGTAGGCGCGGATGGTATCCGCATTCTCGAGGTAGTTGTACGCCCCGTAGCGCTCGTGGTCCCACTCCCCCACGTTGTTGCGCAGCATGGGTTCGGCGTGGGAGCTGCCTACGTAGATCTGGTACCGCTCCGCCATCTCCCGGTTGCCGGGAATGGTGAAGAAGGCCTGCGTGGAGGGGTGCATGGCCGGCCAGATAGTGTTGGCCTTAAGTCGCAGCAGGAGCTGAAAGATCCGCTCGTAGGTCCGAGGTCCGATATCTCCGATCTCCGGCTCGAAGGTGGCGGCCGCCCAGGGCTGCAGTCCCCAGTCCTCGTCGTTCAGGAAGATGCCCCGATACCGCACGCCGGGCGCTTCGGAGATGCCTTCCGCCGGCAGCTCCAGGATGGCCCGGTCGCGGGGGGTCACGGCCACGTCGGCCCACCACTTCCAGGGGGAAATGCCCAGCCGCTCGGCCAGGTCGAAGATGCCGTAGACCGTGCCCCGCACGTCGCTGCCGGTGACCAGCAGGCTGCCGTTCGCCTCCCGCAGGGCGAAGGCTTCCCAGCCCGTCGGTAGTTCAGCCGTTGGCGTTACCGGAAAGCTCCGCACCAGCGCGCCGCCGGCCAGTCCAATGTAGATGCCGGGCCTGGCGGGATCGTAAGCACCTGTGGTTCTGAGGACTATGGACTGCCCGGAAAGCTGCTCCAGGTCCGTCGCGAGGTCCTCCGCCGCCCACCGCAGCAGGCTGTCCGTCCCGCTTTCGAGGTAGAGGGCAGGCGCCCGGCCCGGAGCAAAAACTTCGAACGTTCTTCCCTGGGCCTGCAACGGCATTGGCAAAGACAACCAGATGAGAAACAAGCAAAAGGGGAGGGATAGTCGGGCAGTCAAATGCATGGGCATAAGATAGCCTGGTCTAAGTAATGAGCGTTCCTTACTCGCCCCGAAGCGCGCGGGCGATCCGTGTCCTCAACGTCATAGCCCCCAAGGTGAGGGCTTCAGCATCCCGCTCCGCCAAATCAAACACGCGCAGGGCGGGGGCGAAATGCCCCAGCGCGTAGAAGTAGTGCGCCAGGGGCTTCAGGGCCGGACCGGAAAGGCGGCGGTCCAGGAAGTAGGCCTCCAATTCCGGCGCGGACAGCGCTACCAGTACCTCGGGATCGAGGTCGAGGTCGACCAGCTCGCGGTCCGTTGCCGCGACGTCCTCCTCGCCGTGGGTCTCCTCCCGGAGCTTAAAAAATTGGCTGATCACCTTGCCCAGCGCGTTTCCAGGACGCTCGGCTTCTTCCTTGATCAGATCGCGTTGTTCCATCGTCTCTAGGAACCCGGCAGCCGGGGCGGGGTTGCGGGCCGGATCAGGACGCTACGGGATGTCCTTTCGGCTCGTGGAGCGGAAGGATCAATTAATCTCGAAACGATCCTGGATGACGACCCGGAACACCTCAAGGATGCTCTTCTCGGTAAGTACCGTGCGGGGATCGCCGTGCGCGAAGACCGTACCGTTCCGGAGCAGAAGGATCTGGTCCGCAAACTTGGCGGCAATGTTGATGTCGTGGACCACGCCGATGACGGTGAGCCCGGGGTTACCGGACATGAAGTCCCGGATCTTCCTCATGAGGTCGTACTGGTAGAAAATATCCAGGAAGGTGAGCGGTTCGTCCAGCAGTAACAGGCGGGGCCGATCCGCTACCGCCGTCCAGATCTGGGCGAAGACGCGGGCGAACTGCACCCGCTGTTTTTCTCCGCCGCTCAGGGTGAGGTAATTCCGGTCCTGCATGGCGAGGACGCCGAAGAGGCGCATCGCTTCCTCCCGGATCGCGAGGTCCTCCGCCCGGGGCCGGTCCGTGAAGTGGGGGTAGCGGCCCAGCATTACCACCTCCCCGACGCTGAGGGGAAAGGTCAGTTCCAGGTTCTGGGAGAGTACCGCCCGCCGCCGGGCCTGCTGGAGGAGGGAGAGGTCCCGGAGGTTTGTCCCGTCGAAGTGGATCGCCCCGGTCGAGGGTGCCAGCTCCCCGCTGATGAGCCTGACCAGCGTTGATTTTCCCGCCCCGTTCGGCCCGAGGATCAGGTGCATCTTTCCCGGGGCGAACTCGGCCGACACCTCGCGCACCAACTCTTTTTTCTTTACCGCAAACGATACGTTTTCCAGGCTGATCATGCTAGAAGAGGTAGTTGGTGCGCCGGAGCAGAAGGATGAAGATCGGCGTACCGATCACGGAGGTCACGATGCCCAATGGCAGTTCGGCCGGACTCACGAGCAGCCGGGCCGCCAGGTCGGAGGCCGTCAGCACGATGGCCCCCGTCAACGCGCCCGCCCCGAGGAGAAAGCGGTTGTCCGACCCGTTGAGCATCCGCAGAAAGTGGGGGACGATCAGTCCCACGAAAGCGATCACGCCCACGAAGGCCGTGGCTACGGCGACCATGACTACGTTCACCGCCAGCACCTTCAGCTTCAGTTGACCGAGACTTACGCCGAGCAACTGCGCTTCCTGCTCGCCCAGCATCAGGGCGTTGAGTTGCTTGGCGTAGCGCAGGCTGAGCCACAGCCCGATCCCCGTGACCGCACCCACGATGCCCACCGCCCCCCAGTAGGCCCCGGACAGGGTGCCCAGGTTCCAGAAGGTGATCGAGCGGGCCTGGGGGTCGCGGGCGATGTACGACAGGAAGCCGACCCCGCTGAGGAAGAGGGCGTTGACCGCCACCCCGGTGAGCAACAGGGCGATCACCGAGCTGCGGCCGCTGTCCCGCGACCGAGCCAGGTAGAAGACCAGGGTCGTAGAGACCATCCCCCCGATACAGGCGGCCAGGGGCAGCCCCCACTCCCCCAGCTCGATCCCGAACGCCGCGCCCAGCACGAAGTAGAGTGAGGCCCCGAAGGCCGCCCCACTGGAGGTACCGACCAGGCCGGGCTCCACGATCGGGTTGCGGAAGAGCGCCTGCAGCAGTACCCCGCCGATGGTGAGGGTGGCCCCGACGAAGATGCCCATGATGACCCGCGGCAGGCGGATCTGCAGGAAAATGCGCTCGTTCAAACTCGCGAGTGTTTCGCCGCTTAGGGCGTGGGCGAGGGCGCTCCCAATCTCCCCCACGGTGATCTCCACCGCCCCGAATATGACGGATGCGAGCGCGAGCAGAAACAGCAGGACGACCAGCACCAGGTATATTCCCGCCGACCTACCGCCCCGCATCCGGATGAATAAGTTGCTGCAGGCGGAGCACGACCTCCCCCGTGCGGGGCCCCAGGTACACCATATCGTGCTCCTCGACGCGGAATACCCGGCCGTCCCGGTAGGCGTTCGTGGTGGATACCCCCGGCAGCTGCACGACTTCCCCGCCGTCGTCCAGTCGGTCGTAGCCGAAATCGGTGAGCAGGATGATATCCGGGTCCGCCGCGGCGATCACCTCGGGGGAAATCTGGGCCATCTCCCGCTCGCCCGCCACGGCCGTTTTTCCGCCGGCCCATTCCAGTAGGCGGGCGGCGGTACTGTTTTCAGTCATCACGAGGTACACGTTGGAGGCGCGCCCGTAGTGGATGATCAGCACCGTGGGGGTTTCGGTGTACTGACCGGCCGCCGCCAGTGCCCGCTCCATATCGGCGTCGAGCTTCCGGACGAGGGAGTCGGCCGCGGCCTCTTTACCGAAGTAGGCACCCATTTCCCGAATCAGCGAGTCGGTGCCCGCGATCGTGTTGCCGTAGTGGCCGAAGGTCCTCATCGGGATCTCCAACTCCTCCAGCTGGGTGACCACCGGTTCCGGTCCGATGTTGTTGTCGTGCAGGATCAGGGTAGGCTTCATGGCCAGGATGGGCTCGGCAGCCAGGGCCCGGTGATAGCCTACGGTGGGCAGCTCTTTGATCTCCGGCGGGTAGGTGCTCGACAGGTCTACGGCCACCAGATTTTCCGTGGCACCCAGGGCATACATGATCTCGGCGTACTGCTTGGAGATGACCACGATGCGCTCCCCCTCGTCCATCTTTTCGTCGGGGTTGTCGAAGCGGCCACAGCCCAGGACGGTCACGGCAAACAGTAAAAGCAGAAAGGAATATCTCACGGTTCGGTGGGCGTTTGTCGGTGCCTGACTAGAGGGTATAACTGAGGTTGATCCCGCCGAAGAAGTTGGCTTCGTTGGGACCGGGGATGTAGGCATCCGGCAGCTGGTTCACGAAGACCATCTGGTAGTATTGGGCCCCCGTCAGGTTGTAGGCGCCGGCGTAGAGGTCGAGGGACAGGTGGCCGAAACGTTTGCGGACCCCCACCTTGGCGTTTAGCAGCCCGTAGGGGTCGGTCTCGTTGACGCCGTCGGAAGTGAAGGGCATGCGGCCGCGGTAGTTGTAGTAGGCATTGCCGTAGACGCCGGCCCGGGTAGCCACGTCTACGCCGAGGTTAAAGACAACGGGTGCGACACCCGCCACCGCCTTGCCGGAATAGTCCTGGACCACGGTGCTGTCGCCATTGGCCGCGTTCTTGCCCACGGACTCAAACCGGTACTCCTCGTAGGTAAAATCGGAATAGGTGAGGTTAGCGAAGGGCCGCACCTCCGTCATGAAGCCCGTCCCCGCCCGGACGGCGTCGTAACTCGCCGCCACTTCCAGGCCCTGGTTGTTGAGCCGGCCGCCGTTGACGATGTAAGAGTAGAGGGTGGCGGTGTTCTCGGGATTCTGCACCGTGATGGTGGTAAACTTGTCCTTGAATTTCGTCTGGAAGGCGGCCAGGGTATACGCCAGGCGGCCGGCCAGGAAGCTGCCCTTGGTGCCCACTTCCAGCTGCACGCCGTGCTCGGGGGTGAGGCCGGTGTTCAATTCGCCCGTCGTGGAGATCAGGATGTTGCCGCTCACCGGTGCCTTGTAGCCGCTCGAGTAGGCGGCGTAGACGGAAGCCACCGCGCCCAGTTGCTTGTTGATCGCCAGGGAGGGGGACAGCAGGTTGGTGTACTTGCGGTCGTAGACGGGCAGGCGGGCGTTGCCGGGGTGATTGTTGGAAAGCCCCCAGAGGCGGTCCTCCAGCCGCAGGTGCATGCTGCTCACCCCTACCCCGGCGGTGAGGCTGAACCGGCGGGGCAGGTCGAGGGTCCACTGGGTGAAGTACGACACCGTCGAATTGATGGTTGCCTGATCGCTGCGCAGGCTGGTGATGATGTTGTAGCCTTCCAGGTGGGAGCTGTCGGGGCCCATGCCGTAGCCGATCGTCTGGGCGTTCATTTTTTGCGCCTCTACGCCGGTGATGCCGGAGAGCTGCGTTTCCCCGCCCAGCGCAAAGCGGGTTTCGAAGACGGAGCGGAGGCCATAGTTGGCGGGTTGCTTGTCGGTCCAGCCGCCGGCGGAGCTGTTGTCCAGGTTCTGGGCGGAGCCGAACAGCGTCGTGGTATTGGAGAGGTGCGCGCCGAAGCGGTAGTGGTGGCCGATGCCCGCGCGGAAGGTGCGGACGGCGGAGTGGGCATTGTTCTTTATATAGCGGGGGTTGCCAAAGTAGTCCAGGCTCTCGTACTGCGCGATACTCAGTTCCCCGTTGCGCGCGTCGTAGCTGTCGGCGTAGCCCAGGTAGGTGGTCACGGTCTGCTTGTCGTTAAGGCGGAAGTCGCCGAGCAGGTTCGCGAAGTCCTTGCGCGACTCCGTATGCGGCATGAAGCCCCCGAATTCCTGGTGGCCGTAGTTGACCAGCACCGAGGAGGTCTTGCCCCCGATGCGGAGGCGGGTGGTCGTCCGCAGCAATCCGTAGTTGCCCACGAGCACTTCCTGTCCGACGGAGGTTACCTCCCGCGGCGCCCGCTCGGTCTCCAGGTTCAGGACGCCGGCGATGGCCAGTCCGTAGAGCGTACCGGCAGGCCCCTTCAGCACCTCGGCGGTGGAGACCGATCCGAAGTCGATGTCGTCCAGTACCGTCAGTCCCTCCGCATCGGTGACGGGGATGCCGTTGAGGTACACTTTCACGCCCTGTCCGTCGAAGTTGCTGCTCACGCCCCGCGGTCCGATGCCGCTGCCGTAGCCCCGGATGTTGAGCTGCTGCCCGCCCGACTGGGTCCGCCGCTGCATGGTCACCCCCGGCACGTTGGTGTTGATGGCGTCCTCGAGGTAAAGGCCGGTGGACCGCTCCAGGGCCGTCTCTTCCAGCTTCACGATGGCCCGCGGCTGCTCGAGGGGGGAGGTCGTGGTGGTGGAGGTGGCGGTCACTTCCACGGTACCCAGTTCCTGGACGTCGGAAGCCAGGGCGATCACTACCCTACCGGCGTCCCCGCAGGCAAGCGTCCGCTGCAGGGTCCGGTAGCCCAAGAAGCTCAGGCGCAGGTGCACGGAGTCGGTACAGGACAGGGTGAATTCGCCGTTGCGGTCGCTGGTCATTCCACCTGCGTCCCCGCCTAAGATAGTAACGCCTTCCAGGGGGCCCCGGGTACTTTCGTCGACCACCCGCCCCCGCAGGGCGCCGGTTTGCGCAAGGGACAATAACGGACAACAGATGCTCAACAGCAACAGGACTAAATTTTTCATTTTTGGGCTTTTGGGTAACGGAAAACGTGACGAAACGGCGCGCACGCGGGTGCACCAGCTACCCGGATTAGCCTGCTCGTCAGAAGCTAAGGTATCGAAATATTGTGCTTCAAAAACACACCCGAAGGAAGAAACGGGAATGGAGGTCACCACTACTGGGCCCGTGCCGAACGCCCGCTACCCATGCAGCCGCCGCGCTTGGTGGAGAAGAATTTCCTGGATCACCGGCGTGAGCGCGATTGTCGGAGGTAGCTTCGGCCAGGCAGGGCGGAACCTACGCCGCCGGCAGCTAGTGGCGGCGGCGGCTTCAGGGGTGATAGGGCGCGCCGAGCACCAACGTGTCGCCCGACACGTCGACCCGGAAAAAGTGCGGCTGCCGCCGGTAGCGTCCGTTAGATGCCACGCTATGGCTGTGCACCGACATCAGCAGCGTACCGTCGAAGGTGCGGAAGAGCATACCGTGGCCGAAGTTGGGTGGCGTGATCGGCTGCGGCTCCTGTATCCAGGGGCCGTCGAGGGTGCCGCTCTCGGAGTAAGCGACGCCCTGTACGTAATCGTCGTACACCCAGCTGGTCCAGAGCATCCCGAGCCGGCCGGTACCGGTGCGGAAGAGGAAGGGTCCGTCGGTGACCTTATTTGGCCGTTCGGTGCCGTCGTCGACGTCGGCGCGGCTCCACGGGGAATCGCTGGCACGAAAAAGCACGGTGGGTTCGCCGACGGTGCCGCTGAGGTCGGGCTTGAGCTCGATCTTTTCCATGGTACCGTTGCGGTTCTGCAGCCATTCCTCGCAGTACACCATCCAGGGGGTGCCGGCGCGGTCTACCCAGAAGGTACCGTCCAGCGTGGGCCGGTCGGCTGAGAGGTAGGTGGGGTCGGCCATGGGCAGGTAGGGGCCGGCGGCGGAGTCGCTCACCAGTACGTGACTGGCACGCCGCTCGATGACGTTGCCGTCTACCGTATCGATCTTGACGTCGCGGTTGGTAAAGGTGGCAAAGTAGTAGTACTTATCGCGGTATGCGTGCAGCTCGGCGGCCCAGATCATGGGGTCGGGGCCCATCCAGGAATCCGGGTCGGTGGCGGTTACGCGGCGGGGCCCCTCCCAGGTCTTCAGATCGGTGCTGCTCCACATGCGGCCCCCGCTGCCGGTCAGGTAGTACCGCTGCGTAACCGGGTCGGCCAGTACGTACGGGTCGCTCAGGTAGATCGAGTCGAGGGGTACCCTAACCTCCTGCGCACGCAGGGCGGGTGCGGCCGGGAACAGCGCCAGGTAAATGAAAAAGAACAGCGAAGGACGCATGAAGGCGGAGATTTAGGGCGGCAGGGCGCGGGTGCCGGGATTAGCTGCGGAAGATAGGCTATCCGGTTCATTCCCGAGAGGCCCTGAGAAAGTAGGTGATATTTATTTGTCATTATGACAATTATATCTACATTGTTGTGTCTCTTCATTATCTACTACTCATCATGCACTACACGATCCCGCTGTTCTTCCTCTTTGGCCTGCTGGCCTGCTCCGCCCCCCCGGCGGACGACACGCCCGAAACCGTCGACGCGTCGGCCCGGACGGCCCCGGCCGAGATCAACAACCCCGTCATCCGCGACCAGTACACCGCCGACCCCGCCGCCCTGGTCCACGACGGTACCGTGTACCTCTACACCGGCCACGACGAGGCTCCCAACGACTTCAATTTTTACCGGATGAACGACTGGCTGGTGTATTCTTCCACTAATATGGTCGACTGGGAGGAGCACCCCGTGCCCCTGAGCGTGAGCGACTTCACCTGGGCGAAGGCCGACGCCTGGGCCGCCCAGGTGGTGGAGCGCGACGGCAAGTTTTACTGGTACGTGAGCGTGGAGCACGACAGCATCGTTGGCAAGTCCATCGGCGTAGCCGTCGCCGATTCGCCCACCGGCCCCTTCCGGGACGCCCGCGGCTCGGCCCTTATCACGAACGACATGACCAAGGCCACCGACATCACCTGGGACGACATCGACCCCACCGTCTGGATCGAGGACGACGGGCAGGCCTGGCTCTACTGGGGCAATACGGCCCTCTACTACGCTCCGCTGAAGGACAACATGATCGAACTCGACGGTGAGATCCGGGTCGTCGAAGGCCTGCCCAAGTTTACCGAAGCCCCCTGGATCCACAAACGGGGCGACTGGTACTACCTCTCCTACGCCACCGAGTTCCCGGAAAAGATCGCCTACGCCATGTCCCGCTCGATCACGGGCCCGTGGGAGTACAAAGGCCTCCTCAACGAGATCGCCGGCAACTCGAATACCAACCACCAGTCCATCATCACCTTTCAGGGAAAAGACTACTTCATTTACCACACCGGTGGCATTAATCCTCACGGCGGCAGCTACCGCCGTTCGGTGGCCATCGACCGGTTGTACTACAACCCCGACAGCACGCTGCAGCGGATAGTGATGACCTCGGAGGGCATTCAGCGGGAGGATGAGGCGCGGTAAGACGTCGGGCGCGGAATCAGTTACGTTCCGGAAAGCCCGTGAGTATGACGTCGCTCAGAAGAATATCTTCGACGCGCACCTGACAGCCCGTTCCCCGGGGAGACTGCGCACCGAACCCGACGGACAGTCGCGAATCCATAGAGAGTTTGAAGGAGTCCACCAGCTTCCAACCGTAGGGTTCCAGTGAATAGTACAGGTAAAACTGGTCGCCCCGGCGTACGATCCGCAGGTAACAGCTCTGGACGTGAAGACAGTCTCCCAGCGTATCCTCCGACCAGCCGTCGGTCCGGCGGGAGACGATCCGGCAGCCCCCGTCCGCTTCCCGGCGCAGGGTGATCTTCACCCACCGTTCCCGATGCTCCCGTACCATTAAAAAAGCTCCGTCCTCGGGCTGATCGCCCCACAGAATCACCCGCGCGGAAAGGGAAAAATCGCCTTCCTGGTGGACGCAGCAGAAAGCGGCATTATCCAGTGCGATGGCCCCGGGCTTACGTATAAAGTTGGATCGGGCAGGTGCACCCACTTTTACTATTCCCTCCTCCACGGCATAATCACATGGATTCAGGGGAACTACGTCGTTGTGCATGAGCGTGTCAGATACAGGAATTTAATTCCCCGAATATAAACCGGTGATACCCAATTTGCCAGCTTAGCCCGCGAAAGGGTAAGCGAAAGACATGAGGCCAGCCGGCGTCATGCGTTTCACGCGAAGGACGAACGCCCCGGGTTCGCGACTTAGTGCGCGGACGGCTGCCCGGCGGTGCGGGTAGGCAAGCGGTCAAGATCGTCGATCTCGCGCTTATAATCCGCTGGAAGAATCAGGGCCTTTATCGCCCGGTCCAGCCCGATAGCATGGCTTGCCTTGTAAAGCATGAGCACCGGCCCCAGTAGCGAAAACCTGCGCAACCCCAGCAGGTCGCGTACCCGCTCCGGCACGATCAGAGCCTGGGCCTCCCGTAGGAGGAAGTAGCGTACCGGCCCCAGGTGCTTGCGGTACTGACGGTACAGATCGACCGTATAGTCACTTCGGACAAGGTTTGCCTGCAGGTGTTCCCGGCGCATGGCCTGCCAGGCCGGGAAGTCGTCGGGCAAACCCCGTACGCCCATCCGGGAACCCACGCGGTGAAAGACGGTGAAAATCTCCCGCCGTTCGGCCTCCGACAGTGGCCGCTCCAGCACCTCGTATGCCCGGATCGAGTAGTCGATCAACATGAAGAGTACGTCGCGGTAGGCCCAGTCGGGAATGCGCCGGCCACGCTTCTCTTCCACGACCGCGTGAATAGCCGCCATACTGTCAATGGCCCGCAGGGCCACCTCCCTGCGCGCAAAAACGATGGTCCGGGCATAGGATACCGTAGAAAACAACCTTCCCAGGGGATCGGCCGGCAACCGCCCCGTGAAGTAGAGCCAGTCCACCGCCTTATTCACCGCGAACTCCGCGGCCGCGCCGGCAAAGATGAAAAGGATGGTATCGCCCTTGCCCCAGATCTCCCGGACGATAGAGGTCGGAGCGACAAAATTTTCGGCTTGCTGATGCTGGGGGAGGGTGTTCGTCATCGGACGGAGCGGTTGAGTAGGCACAGGAATAAATCAGTACTACGCAAACGTTACGAGAATACAAAAAGTGCTTTTAAAATAAAAGTTACTTATGCGCCCAGCCACTGGGAACTCGTTTGCGTCCGTTCGCTGCGGTGCCAGGCCCTGCGGATGCACGTGGCAAAGCTGGTCTTGACCAACAATAGGAGTAGTTCGCCACGGGGCCTGAAACCTGCCGTATCCACCTGCTACGTAACGGCAATGCCCGCCGGCAATCCCCAGCTCACCGATACTCGAAGCGGGTCTGCAAAACGGGATTGATGGGTCGGAACCCGATCTTCTGGTAGATGCTGTTGGACACCGGATTGCTCAGGTCGGTGAACAGCGAGCAAAAGCTATACTCCTCCAAAAGCAAATCACTCAACCTGGCGACGCAGCTGGTCGCGTAACCTTTCCCGCGGTGTGCTTCCGGGGTGTATACGGGCCCAATGGTGATTCCATTGCGCGTGGGCCGCACCCACCCGGCCAGGGAGACCGGCGCTTCCCTTTCCCACACGTATAGTGCGCCCTCCAAGAGCTTCCTGTCGGTCAGCTGGGCAGCCTCGACTGCTGATATGGGTTCCACCGCCTCTGCGTGAAACTGTAGCATCCACTCCCTCAGCAGTTCACGATCTGAATCTTCCGCCCGCCGAAAGCGCCCTGGAGCTACCGGGACGGCGGTTACCGTGTCCAGCCGGTAGACCATCTCGCGCACTTCCACGATCGGTTGGGCACCTGCCTGCCTCGCCCACGCTTCGCTGAAGCGGGCAACGGTTTCCTTCGGCCCGATAACCCCCGGAATCCGGATACCCTCCGCGACCAGGTACGTACAGAGCTGGCGTACGAATGTGGTAGCAGCTCCCGGCCTCGCGTACAGGATGATGTTGCGCGGGGGGGTCCGTAGCGCGGCACCGATACATGCCTCCCCTGCGTGTACGGAGACCAGCAGGGGCGGTGCTTCCCCATAGTAGGTCCTATCGCCGGCTAGCGTAGTTGCCAGTCCGAGGATCAGGTTGTTCTCGGCTTCCCGCTCCTCCAGCATGCTGCGGGTCGCCGCTAAAAAGGACCGGGCGGTAGGGTGTGCTTTCATCATAGCCTTCGACAATTTATCTCTCAGCCGGCCTCCGGAAAACGCACACCGGTTACCTGTTCACATTGGTTGATCAGTTCATTCTGCTTACCGGGGTCGCGGGCGATATCCTGCAGTTGCCCGTCGCCCTTATGGTAGAGGTAACGCCCCGAAGTACGTGCTTCGGCCGAGGCGCCTTCCGCCAGCCATACCTGCGTGGCGTACCCCTGTTCGAGGTCGTCGGGGGCCCCCTTCCCGCCCATCTTGGTCGGCACCCAGCCCGGATCGATGGCGTTGGACCGGACCGCCGGCCACCGCCGGTCAACGGCCAGTGCGAAGGTAGCGATGAGCAACTTGGAGTCGGCGTAGGTCATATCGGGAGCGGCGGCGCCCAGTTCACCGGCTTTCCACTTCCCCCAGGTGTGGTCGTTGGAGCTGAGATAGATCAACTGCTCCGGTGGCTCCATCAGGCAGGTCAGCAGGTAGGGTGCCAGTACGTTGACGTCCGCAATAGTGCGGCCGTCGGTGCGGTAGACCGCCGCATTATGCATGACGGTAGCAAAGGGGCCGACCGCGTTGGCGTCCCGGGCCAGTTGACGAACGGCTTCCAGGTCGGACAAGTCGGCCACCAGAACGCCGGCCGCACCGGGCAGAGCTGCGCGCGCATCCGCGGCGCGGCGGTCGTTGCGGGCGTGAAGGTATACGTAGTGCCCGTCCAGGATCAGGGTCCGGGCGGCCATTTGACCCAGTCCGTCGGTGGAGCCGGTGATGAAGATGCTTGACATAGTGGCGGGTTGAGTACAGCAGCAGGCAGTAGGGACGGTGTGCATCCACTGCCCAGTACCAAGTGGGGTGGTTCGTTGCTAGAGCGCGGCCAGGGCCTCCGCGATCGGCGTATCCCCCCGGTTGAAGGAAATGACCTTGCCTACGGTCGCCTTCGTGCGCAGTACCTCCACGATCGTACGGGCTACGTCGGCGCGGGGGACGCTCTTGCCGTCGTCGGGCGACTGGGTGTTGATCCTGCCGGTACCGTCCTCGTCCTTCAGCGCCCCGGGACGCAGGATGGTGTATTCGAGCCCGCTGTCCTGCAACATCCGGTCGGCGTAGTGCTTAGCGACGTAGTAGGGCTTCATGTCGGGGTTGGTCCATTTGCTGCGGTCGCCGGCGTGGAGGGCGCTGACGATGACGAAGCGCCGTACGCCCGCTTGTTGGGCGGCCTCCATGGCCTTTACGGCTCCGTCGAGATCGATCGTGAGGGTCTTGTCGGGGCCGGTACTACCGCCCGATCCCGCGGAAAATACGATGGCGTCTACCCCGCCCATCTGGTCTGCCAGGACATCTACGCCGTCTTCCAGGCTGGCCAGGCGTGCCTCGACGCCCTTGTCCGCGAAGAGCGATCGCTGCTCCGCCTTCCGGATCAGGGCCAGGGGCGTGAAATCGGACGAATCCGCCAGTTGGTCGGTGAGCAGCTGCCCTACCTGTCCGTGGGCGCCGATGATGAGTACGTTCTGCATGATATATGTAGGTTGGGTATATCCCGCTAATGGATTTGACCCTCCCAAGGTTGGGTTGTTTCCCTTAACTGACGGGCAGGCTGGCTGTCTTGTGCACCGCGTAGTGCTGGCGGATGAGGCCCGACTCGTAAAAGCGGGCCTGCAGCAGCTCCAGGTTGAGCGGCGGCTCGTCTTTCGGAAAGACCAGCCGTCCATCGCCCAGGGCCACGGGCACGACCACGAACCACAGCTCGTCTACCAGACCCGCCCGCAACAAATCGTGGGTCAGGCTGAGGCTGCCCCAGATCACGATGTCGCCGCCCGGCTGCTCCTTGAGCCGGCGAACCGACTCCACCCCCTCCCCGGGCATCACCTGTACTTCCTTACCCTTGGGCCACGGGGCCACGGTGAGGGAGTTGGAAACGACCATCTTGGGGGTCTGATTCATGAATTCCGACAACGGCTCCTTTTTCGAGTCGGGGGTCGGCCAGAATTTAACGAACAGCCGGTAGGTTTCGGCCCCCAGCAGGATGGTATCCACGGGTTCAAGCAACTTCACCTGCTCGACGGCTTCGGGACTGTCCGGGGCCACCACGTCGGCAAAAAAATCAGTGGAGCCATACTTATCCGTTGCGTATCCATCGGCGGATACGTAACCTTCGTAAATCAATTTTCTCATAAGCCGGATGATTGTCGGCCGTCCCGCTACGGGAGCGCCAAAACTTCTAACATGACACCAGATAACCAAACTTAGTTCCCAAGGTTGAATTTTGCGAATCCGCGCTCCGTTTTAGTGGCTATTTGGTTACGAGCGGCACGTCGCCGGGGATAAAAATCGGGCACTCCACGGCACCCAATTTGCCCTACCGGTACACCGAGGCAACCTGCCGGTACAGTTCGGCGTAGGCGGCGGGTGCCTGTTCGGCCAGGTCGTCCCAGCGGCACTCCAGCATCAGGTTGCCGGTGTAGCCCTCTTCCTTCAGCGCCCGCAAGTAGGGGGTGAAGTCGTCGCCGCGTACGCCCGGTGCCGTACGGTCCTTGCGCTCTGCGATCTCGGAGTAGACGGCGTACTCCCCTACCCCGCGAATGTCGGAGGCCGGCTGCTTGTCCTTCAGCATATGGTAAATATCCACGCAAAGGCGCAGGTTGGGGTGATCCACCGCCCGCACCACCGCCAGGGCTTCCGGCACGCTGGTGATGAAGTTGCACTCGGTACTGTTGAGATTTTCCAGGACCAGCGTGATGCCGTACCGACCGGCGACCTCCGCTACCCGCCCCGCGAGGTGGATGAACTGGGCCGTGGCGCGGACGCGCGAGAACCCGTCGGGCAGGGAACGGGAGCCGCAGCTTCCCCAGGTGATTACGGTGAGGTCCAGCGCCTGCGCCCTGCGGAGCACGGTATCGACGTAGCCCAGTATCGCCTCCTCATCCACGTTGGGGCCGACCACCTTCAGCTCTCCCGGAATAAACAGGTTGGACCCGTAGAGTGGAATAGCCATATCCTGGCTTTTCCGTTGGTATTCCGCGAACTCGGCTTCCGACACCCGGCGCGGCGACAGGATCCGTTGGGTACTTTCGAGTACGTAGCTGAAGCCCGCCGCGGCGAGCAATTCCGCGTTCTCCAGGTCAGTCACCACCCCGATGGCGGGCAGCTTGCTTTCCTGGCCGGACAGGGTGAGGAGCGGAGCGGCAAATAAGAGCGGAAATAACAGGCAGGTCAGACGCATGCCCTTAATGTACTGCATTTCGGACGTTCCCCGCACCTGCGGCCGCGTCCCTACTTCAGTTCTACGGTCCGGCCGCTCTTGGCGCTGCGCACGGCCGCGTCCAGGATTTCCACCACGGTGACGTTGTTGGCGAGGGCGGAGAGGTCGGTGGGCGCCACCTCAATGTCGCCCCGGACGACCGCGGCCAGAAAAGCGAAGGGATTATCGTAGGGCGCGGGCCGGTCCTCCAGGGTGGCGGACCGCTCATCGTAGCCGTCGTAGCCCTCGGCCATCCGTACCCGTAGGTCGTGTCCGTTGTCGGCGTAAACGGCACCGGTCAGGCCGTAGATCTCCAGGTCCTTGCGCCCGATCGGCCAGTTCCAGGAGGCCTGCAGGATCGCCACCGTTTCGGGGTAGGTCAGAATGATGATAGCCTCATCGTCGACGCGCGGGTTATTCTCCGGCTGTTGTTGCTGGGTGACGGCGGTGACGGAAACGGGCCGGCGTCCGTCCATCAGCCAGGTCATCAGGTTGGCGCCGTAGCAACCGAAGTCGATGATGGCCCCGCCGCCGTTGAGTTCCGGATCGGTGAGCCACTCCAGGAACTCCGGATCGACCCCGATCTTTTTCGGGCCGCGGTGGCCGTCGCGTACCACCACCTTACGGATATCGCCGATGAGGCTATCCTCCTTGACCAGGGCGTAAGCGCGGTGGTTGGTGGGGTACCAGGTGGTTTCGTAGTTGGTGAGCAGGTGGATGTTGTGCTCCTCCGCCAGGGCCCGCATCCGCTCGGCGTGCTGCAGACTGACCGCCAAAGGTTTCTCGACCATGACGTGGATGCCGCGCGGCGCGCAGTACTCCACGATCTCCAGGTGAGCATAGATAGACCCGAAGGCCGTCACCGCCGCGGGTTCCCGGGCGGCAATCATCGCTTCCAGGGTCGGGTACACCAGTGCCGGATCGAAACCGTACTGCTCCCGGTAGCGGTCTACAAGGGTATCGTTATCCTCGACGATGCCCACGATCTTGATGTCGCCCCGCCCCTCGCTGTTGAAGATGCCGTGCACGTGCGAATGGGTCAGGCCCACCACGCCGACGCGGAGGGGGTCGTCCTGGCCGTAAAGAAGGGACATCGGCAGTAATAGCATGAGTAGTAAAGTGCGCATGATCGGAAAGCTTGGGTCAGGGTAAGGTAGTCCATCCGGCGGGTACGCGGGTGCGGGGAAAATCCGGCAGCCGAAAGCAGGCGTGGGGGGTACCGAACTGCCCGACACTACGGATAGGGGACGGGCCTATGACCGGATAAAAGAAGATCATGGTTAAATTGCCCCACCTTCCACTCCGGAACGGCAGTAGACGCGGTGCAGCGCTTTGTCCTGCGGCGCTTCCTTGCCGATCAAAACGTCCCCGCCCGTGCGCCTGCTCCTCCTGCTCTTTGTCCTGTCCGCTACCCTGACCGCCCAGTCCGGCGGGCGCGTGATCGTCGATTCCCTTTCCTCGAATGCCCTGGCGAACGACTTCGGCGAAAAGACCACGCGGGCGCTGTCCGTATACCTGCCGCCCGACTACGATGCCGATCCGTCCGTCCGCTATCCCGTGGTCTACTACCTCCACGGATTTCTCAACGATCACACCCTGACGCCCGGCATGGTGGACGTGCTCGACTACGCCATCGCCGCGCAGAAGATCCCTCCCTTCATTCTCGTCGTGGCCGACAACCGCACCCAGATCGACGGTAGCTTCTACAGCAATTCCGCCTTCGGCAGCTGGGAGGATTTTCTGGCCTACGACCTGGTCGGGTACATGGACGAGACCTACCGTACCCTGCCCGCCCGCGAAAGCCGGGGCATCACCGGCCACAGCATGGGCGGCTACGGCGCGCTGAAGCTCGCCATGCGCCACCCGGAAATATTCAGTAGCGTCTACGCCCTCTCCCCCGGCGCCCTAGCGATCGTGGGCGAATACGGCCCCAACAGCAACACCTTCCGGGAGCTGGCCGCTATCGAGGACATGGACGGGATGATGAAGTCTTACTTTCCGAAGGTGATGGTGGCCTTCGGCCGGGCCTGGTCGCCCAACCCCGATAATCCGCCCTTCTACGTCGATCTGCCCTTTGAGTACGTGCGGGACAGCCTCGTCACTCACCCCGAGGTGCTGGCGCGCTGGCAGGAAGAGCTGCCCGTCCACATGATCGAGGGCCATCTTGATGCCCTGCACGCCCTCACCGCGATCAAGTTTGACTGGGGCCGCAACGCCGGCACGCGCTTTACCCGGCAGTGCGAGATGTTCAGCCAGCGGCTGGAGAACGCCGGCGTCACCCACTACGCCGAGGAATACATCGGCACCCACACCAGCGACATTTTCACCCGGCACGGGCGGGTAGCTACCGATATGCTGCCCTTTTTTGCCGATTACCTGTCGTTCGAACCGACCGGTACCGGGAAGTAAGGCGACACCCCGGAAACCTCCAACGCCGACCGGCTGTACTAGTGGAAAGAACCCACGAAGCTGCCCGGCAGCTTCGCTAACCTGCTTCCCCTTATGGACCTGAAACTCACCGACAAAACCGCCCTCGTTACCGGTTCCACCGCCGGCATCGGCCACGCCATCGCCCGTCTGCTCGCCCGGGAGGGAGCCGAGGTGATCATCAACGGCCGTAACGCCACCGACGTAGAGCAGGTGGCCGGCGAATTGCGCACCGAAACCGGCAACGAACGGGTACGGGGTATCGCGGCCGACTTTTCCAAGCCCGGGGACGTTGACCGCCTGCTGCGGGAGCAGCCCGACCTGGATATTCTGATCAATAACGTCGGCATCTTCGGCGAGGTCCCCTTCGCGGAGATTACCGACGAGCAGTGGATGCAGGTATTTGACGTCAACGTGATGAGTGGGGTCCGCCTGGCCCGATATTACCTTCCCCGCATGCTGGACAGGAACAGCGGGCGCATCATTTTCATCTCCAGCGAGTCGGGTGAAAATATTCCCACGGAGATGATCCATTACGGCGTGAGCAAGACCGCCCAGCTGGCCCTTTCCCGGGGCCTGGCCCGCCTCACCAAGGGCAGTGACGTAACCGTCAACAGCGTACTGCCCGGCCCCACCATGAGCCGCGCTAACGAGCAGTCGCTGCGCGAGCAAGCCGAGGATAGCGGCAAATCACTGGAGGAGGTCAAGCAGAACTTCATCGACGAGAAGCGGCCCACCTCCCTGATCCAACGCTGGGCCGAGCCCGAAGAAGTTGCCAACCTGGTAGCCTACGTGGCCAGTCCGCTTTCCTCCGCCACCAACGGTGCGGCCCTGCGGGTCGACGGCGGCGTGGTGAACTTCATCGTATAGGGAAGAAGCAGCCCACGTGCCAGAGGATCCCGGAGGGATCGTGCAGAAAGAATTCCTCCCCCCACTTCTCGGTGCGCATCGGGGAAATACGTACCCCGGCGAAACGTTCGGGCAATTTCAGCTCCAGCCACGCCTCACGGATCGCTGTAGGGTCGGCTACCTCGTAGAAAATCATTGAGTTTTCGATCCATTCCTTGACGAAGGCATCCTGCAGGTAAAAGCCGAGCTCGTCCGCGATCCGGTAGTAGGTAAGGCCGGGCCCGATCTCATTACCAGTGAACCCTAGGGTACGGTAGAAGGCGCGGCTCTGCGCGTAGTCGCGGGCGCCGAGAAAGGGACGTAGGGAATGGGGCATCGGGACGGTGGATTCACCGGGCAACGCGTGGGATGAGGTTGGCGCTGCCTCGGACCAGTACGCGGCTTTCGTCGGTGTTCCAAACTTCGCCGGTCCCGAGGACGTGGCGGCGTCCCCGTTTGGTGAGGTGACTGCGGACGATCACGTCCTCCCCGGCCATCGCCGGGCCCAGGTAGTCGACCGAGAGATTGAGGCTTACGTAGAAGACCGGATCGGGCAAGGTGAAAAGGGTGGCCCCAATGATGTCGTCGATCATGGCCGCCGATACGCCGCCGTGGAGGGTCTGGCCGGGGTTGAGCATCTCTTCGCGTACGCGGATCCGGAAGGCCAGTGCGCCCTCCTCGACCGACAGGATAACGGGCCGCAGCCAGCGCATGAAGGGCGAGGGGGATTCCGTGGCTTCCTGTCCGATCTGGGACCGGAGCCGGGCAATGGCATCGTGCATGCTGCGTGCTTAGGGGTAAAACGGCTAAGGTAGGGCAAGGCAGCCGTACGCCCGGCGGAGCGTGAACACGTATCGGGATTGTCTTTTTGTGGCACCCGGATCGCGGTCACCGCCCGCGCAGCTGTGTTGCGGACGCCCGTATCCATTCCGCGATCCGCCGCGTGGACCGCGCGCCGCTGTCGGGCGTTAAGTGCAATCCGTCGTGGTAGGTGTAGCTACCGTTGTCCGGACTCATGTCGAGATATTGCACCCCGGGAAACCGGTCGACCAGCCCCCCGATGCGATCGCTGAAGTCGGGCATCAGGCTCTCCTCAATGGCCATCATTTCCGTACTCACCGGCAAACGGACCAGGTACACGCGCCCGTGGCGGTCAAGCAATGAAATAATATCCGCCAGGCTCTCCAGCCGGGCCGTCGAAACGCCCAGGGTGGCACCCAGCGAGCGGTAGCCCGCCAGGGTGAACGCGGTACGTCGGGCGGTTGCGGCCTCCCCCGCCCCGAGCCGTACCTCCAGCCAGCCATCGCGGTGTAGCACGGCCGGCGATTGCCGTAACAGGATGTTCAGGTAGGGGCGCTCGAGGTAGTGGACCAGGTAAGGCAGGTTCGGCCGGGCGGTGACGGAGGGCAACTGTTCCAAAAAGGCGGTCCGCTCCGGAAAAGCGCTGGTGTCGCTCCCGACGGCCGCGATTCCCCAGGGGTCGACGGCGAGTACGAATACCCCTCCGTGGTCGGAGGCGCGCAACTTCTCCGCAATGCGGCGCGCGTAGGTGGATCCGTAGGGACTGACCGAGAGCGAGAAGGAGAAGTTCAGAAATTCCCGGTCGAGCGCTGCACCGAGCACGTCGGGGCGGATGCCCTGTCCGGCCTTGCTGGTCCCCAGGACAAGGTTGGGAGCCGGCGGGCCGGAGATGCGGTAATAGTACGGGTCCGCGTAACCCACGTCCAGGGAAAAAACGGCTCCCGCTACCGCTGCTACGGCGAGTAGGAAAAATAGCAGGTGAAGAAGGAAACGCTGCATATCAGAACTGAAAGTAAATAAAGGCCTGCTCCTGCTGCCCAAGGAGTAACACGGCCACGGCCAGCAGGAAGCATACGGCCCAAGCGATCCGCGGCCGGCAACTACGCACCGGCAGCAGCGGATAATCGCCCTCCCGACCCAGCCACTCGGTAAGCAGTAGTGCCCCGACACTCAGCAAGCACAGCGCCGCCTGTACCTTCCCCACGCCGTAGACATAGGGTACGGCAAAGGGGTCCGTAGTAAATATGCGCGTGAGGTAGGCCGCCGCCGCACCCAGCGTGGGCGACCGGAAAACGACCCACGCCAGCGTGACTGCACCGAAGGCCAGTCCCATCCGGATCGTATCGACGGGACCAGGCCACCACCGCCCGGGGGCGGCGGGACCGAGAAAGCGGCGGTTCCGCCCCCGCAGCAACAAGGGCAGGTAAAGCACGAAGTGTATAAGGCCCCAGACGATGAACGTCCAGTTCGCGCCGTGCCAGAGCCCGCTTACGAGAAATACGACGAATACGTTGCGTACCGTAATCCGCAGCCCCATCCGACTGCCCCCTAGGGGGATGTACAGGTAATCGCGAAACCAGCGGGTCAGGGAGATATGCCACCGGCGCCAGAACTCCCCGATGTCCCGCGCGAAGTAGGGATAGGCGAAGTTCGTTTGGAGCCGGAAGCCGAAGAGACGCGCCGTACCCAGGGCCATGTCGGAGTAGCCGGAAAAGTCTCCGTAGATCTGGAAGGAAAACAGGACCGCCCCCAGCAGGAGCGTACTGCCCGAGTAGTCGGAATAGTCGGCAAAAACCAGGTCCACGATCCGGCCGCAACTGTCGGCCACCACCACCTTTTTGAACAGCCCCCAGCAGAAGAGCTGCACCCCCAGTAATCCGTCCGCGTAGGAAAATACGCGCCGGTGCCCAAACTGCGGCAGCAGCTGACCGGCCCGCTCGATCGGCCCGGCGACCAACTGGGGGAAGAAGCCGACGAAGGCGAAGAAGGCCACCGCATCACGCGCCGGCGGCAGGGTGCGGCGGTACACGTCAATGGTGTAGCTGAGCGTCTGGAAGGTGTAAAAGCTGATCCCTACCGGTAGCACGATGGAAAGCGTCGACCCGCCGGGCCTGTAGCCCAGGAACGTAAAGGCACTGGCAAAGGCGTCTGCGAAGAAGCCGAAGTATTTGAAGGTAAACAGGACGCCCAGATTCACCAGCAGCGACAGCCCCAGCCATACCCTGCGCCGCCCCGGATCCTGCGTGCGCCCCAGGGCCCGGCCGACCAGGTAATCCACCGCCGAGCTTCCCGCCAGGAGCGCCAGGAAACGCCAGTCCCACCAGCCGTAGAACACGTAACTCGCGGCGAGCAGCAGGGCATTCTGCCAACGAATGCGGGACCCGGGAATCGCCCAGTAGGCGAAAAATACCAGGGGCAGAAAAACGGCGAAGTCCAGGGAGTTGAACAGCATCGGCGCTACGCAACTGGCCGCCGGCGGGCGGAAGCGGGGCTAGCGGGGCGGGGCAGCGGCGGCATACGGCAGCGCCCCCTTAGTTGGCGGTCCCCAGCTGGTACAATCCGCTGGCGTGCGGACCGAAGGTGCGACCAAAGGTGGTAGTGGCCTCCCCGAGCGACTCGCCGGTCCACAGATCGGTGACGGCCACGGAACCTAAAAGGCCGAGCTCCTCCAGGGACACCTGCACCTGCGTTTCCGCCTCGTCCGAACGGTTGAAGAGGGCCAGGTAGACCGTACCGTCCGTCGGGTGACGGGAGGTGATGGCCATGCGGTCGTCCTCCAATAGCAAGAGGCGGACGCCGGTGGCCTCGGCGTGCATCTTTAGCACAGCTTCGTTGGTCAGCAGGGAATTGGTGAAATCGTCGTTACTCGGCAGGTCACCACCGAAGAAGAGGGGCGAACGGAAAATGGTGAACAACGACATGAGGGTGTACTGCTCGTCCTGGCTGAGGTTGGCCATGCGGTCGTCGCCGCGCTCGCCGCGAATGGACAGCCGCCCCAGGGGGATCATGTCGCAGTCGGGCCAGGTACCGCCGCCGATGTAGTCGTACCAGCCTTCGGTGACCGACATCAGGTTGTCGATGTCGCCCCAGTTGTCCCACACGTCGTTGACCATCCGCCACATATTGGCGTGGTTGCTCACGTGCTCGGCATACTCGACCGGCGTGGGGCCCGGGGAAGTGCTCAGGACCATGGCGCGGCCCGTCTGGTCGATGGCCTTGCGGATCAGTTCGATCTCTTCCTT
This sequence comes from Lewinella sp. IMCC34183, assembly GCF_003390915.1. Taxonomy (GTDB): domain Bacteria; phylum Bacteroidota; class Bacteroidia; order Chitinophagales; family Saprospiraceae; genus Neolewinella. The sequence goes on from NZ_QMEM01000005.1 coordinate 408,357, forward strand.
GTGGTAGATGGGCGCGGAGAGGTCGTCGATCTTGATGAAGTCGACGCCCCAGGAGGCATACAGGTCCATGATGGAGTTGTAGTACTCCTGGGCGCCGGGCTGGTCCGCTACGATGGTGTAGTTGTCGCGCAGCCACTGGCACTGTTCGTCGGTGGTGTAGATCTGGTCCGCGGTGATGCCGTCGGCGCCGAGAATGGGCAGTTTTCGCTCTACGGCTTCCGTGGGTACGCCCCGCATGAGGTGGATACCGAACTTCAGCCCCTTTTCGTGAACGTAATCGGCCAGGGCCGTGAAGCCGTTGCCGTCCGCCGCGGAGGGAAAGCGGTTGGTGGCCGGCAGGTAGCGGCCGTATTCGTCCAGGACATAGATCGGGTCGGTCTGGTTGTAGCCGTGCCGCTTGGTGTTCTCGACGAACCAGCGGATGTCGACCACGACGTACTCCCAGCCGAACTCCTTCAGGTTCGCCGCCATGTAGTCGGCGTTGGCCTTCACCTCATCTTCGCGGACGGTGGGTCCGTAGGAGTCCCAGCTGTTCCAGCCCAGGGGCGGGGTGGCGGCCCAAGCGCGGAAGGTGGTATCGGCGGACGGCGAAGAGGGGGTGGCCACATCCGCCGAAGCGGTGTCGCGGCCATCGCCGCAGGCCAGGAGTAAAAGAAGAAGAAAGAGCGAAAGGATTCTCATGATCGGTGGGGATACGGTCCGGCGACAGCGACGGAAAAGAAAGTACAAGTTACAATATTTGTTAATTAGACAATTAATGCGGCTCCCCGGCCAGTCGCGCCCGCAGCTCTTCCTCCGACCAAACGCCGCGGATCCCCGGGACTTTCGCGAGGTAGGCGGCCGACTCCGCCGCCCCGTACCCGTGGGTTTCCCGCAATCCGTCGACGATCGTGAGCAGGTAGGGCAGGCTTGGCGGGTTGACGTCCGCCGGATGGTGGTCCGCGCTGGTGAAGGTGAACGTCGGGTAGCCTTCGCTATCGCCCAGGTGCAGCAGGCGCCCGTACCAGGCGCCCCGCCGCACGTCCTCCTTCCCGTTTCGGACCGCCGCGTCGTAGTCGACCATGAGGGGGTCGGTGATGCCGCATTCCTGCCGGATGATATCGGTCAGCTGGCCGATGGTGATGAGGTACCGGCGGCCCAGGGTCATGCCGGGTGCCTCCCCCAGGAAGGCTACCCCCCCGTAGCTCCACGACCGCGAGCGGCGGGCGAAATAGAGTTGCCGGGGGATGCGCAGGGGGGCATCCGCCAGCGGTTCCGCCGGGTCGCTGCAGCCGGGTTGGGTAACCGCGGAACCCCGGGGGCGACCGCCGGTGAGGTAACAGCCAAAGCGGTCGCGTTGCATATTGGAGCCGTAGCTTGCGTACCATACGCGGGCCCGGTCGTCACCTGATAATTTTTGCTTGGCAGGCATTCCTTACTGATCTATCTCGGCATTTTTTTCGGCTGCTTCTTCGAGGGGGAAGTGGTGCTGATCTCGGCCGTGGTGGCGGCCCACCGCGGTTATTCCGACCTCTGGCTCGTCTACCTTTTGGCTACGGCTGGCGTATTCGCCTCGGACTGCCTGTACTGCTACCTGGGCCGTACCCGGGGCCGCAGCCTGCTCGAAAAGCGGCCCAAACTGGCCCGCAAGGTAGACTGGATCGAGCAACGTATCGACCGCCGCCCTACCCTGGTGCTGCTCACGTACCGCTACCTTTACGGCTTCCGTACCGTGACGCCCCTCCTGCTCGGCAATACCAGCATTCCGGGCCGCACCTTCTACCTCCTCAGCTTACTGGGCGTGGTGGTCTGGGCCGCCCTGATCACGGCCTTCGGTACCTACCTGGAACGGCTCTTCGGCGCGGTGGACCACTACGAGAAATACCTGTTCGGCGGACTGCTCGCCTTCGGCTTGCTCTACGTGGCCGGACAGGCCTACCGGGGCCGCTACCGCCGGCAGGTCGCGGTACTGGGCGCCTTCCGCCACCCGTACCCCGCCGGACCGGAGCGCGGACGGGACTACTTGAAGCCGAGCTCGTCCAGGCCCGCGTGGCTGATCTTGATCGCTTCCATCGGGGTTTCGTCGAAGGTCATGTCCTGCTCGACGAGGTAGAACTCCATGCCCGACTGATCCTTGGCGGCCAGGATGCGCGCGAAATCGATCGATCCGGTGCCGACGGGCGCGAAGCGGCCCTGGTCGTCCATATCCTTGACGTGCCACGATTTGAAGCGGCCGGGGTACTTTTCGAAGTACTCGACCGGATCGGCGCCGGCCTTGGTGACCCAGTAGAGGTCCATCTGGAAATTAAGCTCGTCGGGGTTGCTGTTCTCCAGGAAGTAGTCGATCGGAACGATGCCCTCCGCGGATTCCTTGTATTCGAAATCGTGGTTGTGGTACAGCACCTTTACCCCTTCGGCGGAAGCCTTGGCGGCGATCTCGTTGATCATATCGGACGCGTCGGCGATCGTACCCTTCATCCCGAGGGTACGGGTGGCGGGATCGAAGGTGAAGAGCCCCTCGGGCGGTACGGGGATCACGACGTACTGGAAGCCGGCAGCCTTGGCATCCTCGGCCTGCTGGGTGGCGTTCTCCCGCGTCATGCCGCTCATGTGGGTGCTCATCGGGGTCAGACCGACCTCGTCGAGGGCCGACTTGAATTCCGCGGGCGTCATGCCGTAGAATTTACCGTTGTCGTAGCCCGCCGCCTCGATGTAGGCGTAGCCGTCGGCGGCCACCTCCTGTAGCACGGCCATGGGGTCCTTTCCCATCGTGTCGCGCAGGGTGTAGAGGGCTAGTCCGCCGAAGTCGGTCATACCGCTGGTCATACCCGCCTCATCGGCGGGGGTGGCGGTTCCCGTTTCGGACGCGGGTCGATTACCTCCGCAAGCCGCGGCGAAAAGTAGAAGCAGGAGGGACAGGAAGGGATAAATGCGCATGATCGCTGAATTTTCGTCAAGAATAGGCTATATATCGTTATTGCCACAGTCGGGCCGCGATAATTTGTCGGGCCGGCCAGCCGGGTGATCCTAGAATTCCAGGGTTTGCCGCTCACCCGGACCCAGCCGGACCACCTGCGCCGCGCCGTCGTAAACGACCGTGGTTTCCCCGCCGCGGCGGGCGGTCAGGGTCGCCCGCACGGCACGCCCGTCCTGCCACTCCAGCGCCACCTCGAAGCCGCCGCGGGCCCCGAGCCCGGATACCGAGCCCGACCGCCAGGCGGCGGGCAGGGCCGGCAATAAGGTAATAGTATCGGGGGTAGACTGAACGAGCAATTCCAGTACGGCGGCGGCTCCGCCAAAGTTACCGTCGATCTGGAAGGGCGGGTGGGCATCCAGCAGGTTGGGATAGGTGCCGCCGTGGCCCGCGCCGACCGGGGGTACGTAGCGCAGCAGGGTGCGGTACATCCGGTACGCCCGGTCGCCGTCGCGCAGGCGTGCCCACAGGTTGATGCGCCAGCCCTTCGACCAGCCGGTGGTTTCGTCGCCCTTGATCTCTAGGGACTGCCGCGCGGCGGCAGCCAGGGCGGGGGTGCCCCCGGGGGTGATGTGGTGGCCCGGATGCAGGCCGAAAAGGTGCGTCTGGTGGCGATGTTGCGGGTCCTGGTCCTCCCAGTCGTAGTACCACTCCTGCAGGTTACCCGCCGCTCCGACCCGGTACGGGTGCAGGTCGCCGTTGACGGTCGCTACCCGGTCGGTGAAGGTGTCGCGGACACCCAGCGTGGCGGAGGCGGCCAGGAAATCACCGAAAAGCTCCCGTAGCATCGCCAGGTCGGCGGTGGCCCCGTAGAGGGTGGATCCCTCGTAGCCGTCGGGCGTGACGTACTTGGCTTCCGGCGAGGTGGAGGGCGAGGTGATCCAGTGGCCCGCCGTATCGCGCACCACCCAGTCCACGCCGAACTCTACGGCTCCCCGCAGGAGGGGATAGGCGTATTGCCGCAGGTAGGCGGTATCCTGGGTGAAGAGGTAGTGCTCCCAGAGGTGGGTCGCCAGCCAGACTCCCCCGAAGTTCCAGTTGGCCCAATTGGGGTCCCCCTCGCCGTAGGCCCCCACGGGGTTACTCATGGCCCAGATGTCGGAGTTGTGGGCGGCCACCCAGCCGCGGGTGCCATAGTAATCGCGGGCCGTCACGCGGCCGGTTTCGGCGACGTTGCCGATATACTCCAGCAGGGGTTGGTGCAGGTCGGAGAGGTTGCCGGGCCCCGCCAGCCAGTAATTTTCTTCGGCGTTGATGTTGAGGGTGTAGTTGCTGCTCCACGGCGGGCGCATCAGGTGGTTCCACAGTCCCTGCAGGTTGGCCGGTACGCCCGGGGTGCGGGAACTGGAGATGAGCAGGTAGCGGCCGAAATTGAAGTAGAGTTCTTCCAGGGCGGGATCGGCCGCGCCCGTAGCGTACCGCTGCAGCCGTTCGTCGGTGGTCAGGTCGGGCGCGGTGGACGGACCCAGGTCAAGCTCGAGACGGTCGTAGAAGGAGCGGTAGTCGGCCACGTGCCGCGCGTAAAGCTCACCGTAGGAGCGCTCGCCGGCGGCCCGCAGGATAGCGGCCGCGGCAGCCCGATCGTCGCGGCCGTCGGTGGCGGGGTCCCGGTCGAAACCGTTGAAGCTGGTGGCCAGGGCGACCAGGAGGATGGCCTCGTCCGCTCCGCTGATGGTGAGGGTACTGTCGGTACGGCTGACCTCACCGCCCCGCTGCCGCACGTCGATCAGGCCGGTGAAGCGGGTCCCCCGGTCGGCGGCGTACTGTATCGCGTCGTCGCGCTCGCCGCGGTAGTTGGGCTCGGCGTTGTAGGGCGCGTAGCCGTGGGCACTCAGGCGGTTGCCGGCGGTCGTCACCGTGTGCCGCAGCAGGCTCGTGAAACCCACCGTGGCCGTAACGCCGCCGGGACGGTCGCTGCGCAGGCGGACCACCAGTACACTGTCAGGATAGGAGACGAAGTAATCCCGGCTCAGCGCCGCACCGCCCGACGAGTACGTCACCGCGGCCGCGGCACCATCAAGGTCCAGCGTACGCCGGTAGTCCGTCACGGCGTCGGCGCCATCACCGAAGGTGAGCAGGAGCGTGCCGAGCGGGGCGTAGGACTGCGAATAGTCGCCCTGCAGCTTGCGGTTCAGGCTGTCGGCGGCCCGGTAGTCCTCCCGCGCCAGGGCGGCGCGTACGGCGGGCAGGTAGGTGTGGGCGTCGGGGTTAGCGTGGCGGTCGACGGGCTCCCCGGACCACAGGGTCAGCTCGTTCAAGTACAGGGTGTCGGTACCCGTCCCCCCGAAGACGGAGGCACCCATTCGCCCGTTACCCAGCACCAGGCTCTCCTCGAAGTACCGCGCGGGGGCATTATACCGGAGCAGGTGATCGGGCGCCGTCGCTTCCTGGGCAAGGAGACATCCAACGGGCAAAAGGCAGAAAACAAAAAGCAAGGACTTCATAAAGCAATTTTGGGGCGTGCCTATACGCCGTACACCGTCCGGTCCAGGTAGTCGTTGCGGAAGGCACCCGCCGGATCGTACCGCCGCGCCAGGGCCACGAAGTCGTCGAACTTCGGGTAGCGCTGCCGTAGCGTATCCGCCTCCACCGTAAACACCTTGCCCCAGTGGGGCCGCACGTCGAAGGGCGCCAGGGCCGACTCGATCGCGGGGAGCAACGCCCGGACGGCCTCCTCATCCTGCTTCCAGGTGAAGTGAAGGGCCACCGAGTCCCGCTGGTAGGCCGGACTCATCCAGAATTCGTCGGCCTTGATGGTCCGTACCTCGCTGACCAGCAGCAGCGGTGCGATCCGCTCGCTCAGTCCGCGCAGGGCCCGGAGGGCGGCCACGGCATCGGTGCGGGCCACGAAAAACTCGGACTGCAGTTCCTTGCCGGCGCTGGGCGTGAAGCCCATGCGAAAGTGCGGCAGCCGGTCGTACCACGGACCCGGCACGCCAAGCTGGGCGGTGGTGTTGACGGGGTCCAGCCCCGCGATGGGGTGCATTTCCTCGGTCGCGGCGCGGGCGCCGTACCATTCGGCCGGCAGGTCGTCGGCCTCCTCGTCCGTGCGTCGTTTTACCCAGACCTCGCTGATCGTGTCGCCCCGGTAGTCGGTAAACAGGCTCACGCTGTAGCCGCTCGACATGATCGCGTCGAAGTCGGCGTCCAGCCGCGCGTTCGGAAGATCGAGGTAGATGTCCTGCCGCACGTCGAAGGTGGGCTGTAGTTCCAGCGTCAGGCTGGTGATGATGCCGAAGGCGCCGAGCCCCACCGCCACGGCGGGAAAATTGGGGTGATCGCGGTCCAGCCGTACCAGCGTGCCGTCCGGTTTGACCAGCTCGAGGGAGAGCACCGAGGTGGCCAGGTTGCCGTTGGTCACCCCCGAGCCGTGGGTGCCCGTAGCGCAGGCACCGGCTACGGTGATGTGGGGCAGGCTGGCTAGATTGTGGACGGCGAAACCCCGCTCGTGGAGCATTACGCTGAAGTCGCCGTAGCGGGCACCGGCCCCCACCGTGAGCAGCGACTCTACCTCGTCGAGCTCGATCACCTGGTCGAGTCCGCGGGTGGAGATCTGTACGTCCGGGCTGTCGGCGATGTCGTTGAAGCAGTGGCGCGAGCCAAGGGCCTTCTTGCGGCCCCCGTCCCGGAGCAGGGCCTGCAAATCCGCTACGGTTGCGGGCGTACCGAGCGTGTCGGCGCGGTACACGTAGTTGCCGGCCCAGTTGGTGCGGGCGGCGCGGGTCTCGGAAGCGATGGCGGTTGATTTTCGGGTGGAGCAGCCGAACTGCGGAAGGACGAGCCCGCCGGCCGCGGCGGCCGTGGTGAGTTTGAGAAAGTGGGAACGCTTCATGGTTGCAGTGCTGATCGAGGGCTCAACTTACGACATTCCGGTTCCGGAGTTCTGCCAGCCGCTCCGTCTCGTTGACTTCCACGACGCCCAGGATGGTCAGGTGCCCGGCGTAGTCGCGCACGATGTAGCGCGTGCGAAAGTCCGTCAGGCGGGCACCGGTCGCGTCAAGGAAGATCCACTCCATCTCCACCAGCCTGACCACCCCGTTGATGGGGCTGTCGCCGATCAGGCGGTGATCGACGGTCCGTACGCCGAGCTCGTCGTAGCCCCGCAGGACCAGCTCGCAGTTGCGCAGGAAGCCCGGCCGGTCGAGGATCACGGACTCCCCCGTCGCGGACAGGAAGGTGGCGGGAAAGGCGTACATCGCGGCTATCTGCAGGCTGTCGGAGGTGCTGAAGTAGGCGGCGTAGCGATCGAAGAAGCGAATAATGGCGGGGGGTAGCGGCATGGGCGGCAAAATACCAACCTTTCGCCGGCTGTCGCAGTTGGTCGGGTAGCCACCCACTCCCCCGCCCCCCGATGAAGATCACCAAGTACCTCCACTCCTGCCTGCTGCTTACCCTGGAAGACCAACGCCTCCTGTTCGACCCCGGCAGCTTCTCCTTCGCCCACGGCGAGGTTTCCCCCGCGGACATTCCCCCGATCGACTACCTGGTCATTACCCACGACCACCCGGACCACCTCTACTTCCCGGCCGTGCGGGCCTTCGTGGACCGCGACGCGCCGGAGCTGATCGCTAATGCCGAAACGGCGGAAAGGCTCCGCGCGGAGGGGCTTCCCGTTACCGTGGTCGCCGAGGGGGCTGCCCGCTTCGGCGCCTTTGAGCTGGAAGCCCTACCGGTGGACCACCAGCCCATCCTGGCCGATCACCGGCCGCAGGTAACCGCCTTTCGCGTAAACGGTAGGCTGGTCAATCCGGCCGATTCCTTCAGCGACGACCTGTTGCGGTGGAAGGGCTGCGCGCTCCTGTGCTGCCCCGTCCTGGCCCCCTTTCTCACGGAGGTGGATGCCTTTGCGTTCATGGAACGGATGGCCCCCGGAGCCGTACTTCCCGTTCACGAGGGGTACGCGAAGCCCTACTTCGTGGAGGCCCGCCACGCCAACTACCGCACCCGCCTGGAACGGATCGGGATCGGATTCCACGGCGTCGTGGCACCCGGCGGCAGCGTAGAGGCCTAAAACGCAACAGGCCCGTACGGAATGTACGGGCCTGCCTGCGTGAAAACGCGTTTAGGTGAATGCGCGTAAGCGGGGGCTTACTGCTGCTCGCCGACCAGCGTTTCGGCCTGGTCGACCAGCTGCTGGATCTCGGCGCGGTCGGTGGCCTCATCGTTGCGCAGGCGGTCGGTCACGTCGTCGAGTTGCTCGATGACGGCCTTCAGTTCCTGCTGCCGGCTGTCTTCCAGACCTACGGCTTCCGTTTCGAGGGCGGAGATGGCCATCTGCATGTGGTCGGCGGCTTCGGAGGGGTGCGACTCGTCGAGGCTGGTGAAGACCATATCGAAGTGAGCGGCGGACGAGTTCTCATCCATCGCGACGGTCTCCTCCATACCGGGGGCGGCTTCCGTGCTCATGGGCTGGCTGCCCAGGTCCATGTTGGGGGAAGTCTGCTGCTCGGTGGGGATATCCGTAGAATCGGTGTTGGCGTCGTTGCAGCCGAAAACGATGATGCCCAGCAGGGCGGAAAACATAAGTTGCTTCATGATAGGTAGCATTTGAAAAGCGAATCACCGCGCCACCGCACACCGGTGCCGTTGTGATTCCCCTATCTGACGTAAGCCGTTTGGCGCGTCACATCCCGGAACCAATTTTTTTAAGAAATAATTTTGTTAACAATCTACCCGGCCCGCCTTCCAGTCGGCCACCCGGTCGGAATCCGGAAATTTGGCGGTTTCCGGTACGGTTACCTCCGTGTTGGGCAGCGTTTCGGGGTCGGGATTGTCGGCCCAGTCCTGTTCCTCGTAGGTCTTGACCAGCTTCCGGATGACGCGCCCACCGGACACGTAGTACCGGGTATCGGTGTAGGTGCTCTCGTAGCTCGGCTCACCGCCGGGTGCCGTTACCGGGCGGAACTGCTCGTCCTGCACTAGGGCAAACACCAGCCTACCGGCCGTATCGAAGTACAGCCGTCGTGTCGTAAAGGCATGGCCGGTGCCGGTGGTGGCCCGCATCATCCGTACCCGGTCGCCGTCGAAGTAGCGGACCAGGAACAGTTCCCCGTCCTGCTGCCGGCACGTCTCCCGCAGGGTATCGGCCCGCAGGGTGCCGGCGTCGAGCACGGCCTGCACGGCGGCGTAGGTCTGCCGGATGGAGTCTACCGGATCGGACGGGGCCGGCGGCACGGCTTCACCGGCGGAAGCGGGTTCGGCGGGGCCGCAGGATGCGAGGGCCAGCCCGAGAAGGAAGGCCAGGCAGGTTTCGGTCCGCTTCATTTGCTCGTCCCCATTCATCCTAGTTCCGGTAGTCCAGGGGTGGCTCCCGGTCCCCCAGCAGCGCCTGGTATTCGAAGCCCGCGCCCCGGGCCTCCAGCAGTTCGGCGCGGGCGGCGGCGAGCGCTGCGGGATTCTGGAAGAGGTCCATGGCGGTAAGCGAGAGGGCTTTCGCCGCTACGATCATGCCTTTTTGCCCGATCGAGGTGCCCCCCGCCGCGATCGCCTGCCAGCTGTGGGCGGAGGTACCGGGCACCCAGGTTGCGGTGCGCAGGCCCACGGTGGGCACCACCCAGCTCACGTCGCCCACATCCGTCGACCCGCCCTGCCCCTTGCGGACGACTCGGAAGGTGTCAACGGTCGCCGCGGAGGCGATATCGGCACTACCGGCGTCGGTAAAGGTGGTGGCGATGTCCTCCGCGAAGGCCCGCTCCTCGGAGGTGTACTCGACACCCCCGACCTGACTGAGCTTATCGTACATGATCCGGCTGAGAGTGACGTTCGGCAGCAGGTTGTAGGCGCCGTGGATGACCTCGTAATCCATGGTGGTACCGGTGCCCAGCGCCGCACCTTCGGCGCACTTGACGACGCGCTCGAAGTTGTCGGCGGCGACGGCCATGTCGGGGTGGCGCACGTAGTAGAACACCTCCGCGAAATCGGGGATGACGTTGGGCGCGTTGCCGCCCTTGGTGATGACGTAGTGGGTACGGGATTCCATCGTCATGTGCTCCCGCAGCATATTGACCATGACGTTCATGGCTTCCACGCCGTCGAGGGCCGACCGGCCGTTCTCGGGAGCCGAGGAGGCATGGGCCGACACGCCGTAGAAGCGGAACTTGGCCGATTTATTTGCCAGGGACGAGGCCGCGTCGGCGGAGTTCCCGTCGGAGGGGTGCCAGTGGATCACGGCATCGACGTCGTCGAAGAGGCCGGCGCGGACCAGGTACACCTTACCGGCACCTCCCTCCTCGGCGGGGCATCCGTAGAAGCGCAGCGTCCCCCCAACCTTATTGGTTTCCATCCAGTGCTTGACGGCGATGGCCGCGGCCGCCGATCCGGTACCGAAGAGGTGGTGGCCGCAGGCGTGGCCGGCGTGCACGTCGTTTCGCTCCTCCCGGGCGGGACTGTCGGTCTGGGTAATCCCCGGCAGGGCATCGAACTCCCCGAGCAGGCCGATGGTGGGCCCGGCGCCCGTGGTGAAGGTGGCGGTAAAGGCCGTCGGGATGTCCGCAACCCCCGCCTCTACCGTAAAGCCCGCGTCCCGCAGCGTTTGCTGAAGCAAGGCGGAGCTTTCCGTTTCCTGGTACCCCACCTCGGCAAAGTCCCATATTTGCCTGGCAACCCGGAAGTAGGCGTCGGATTGCTGGTCGAGCTCCTGCAGCACCTCGCGCTCGGCCGCAGTAAACTGGGCGGCCAGTGGGAGGCAAAGCAAGAGCGTCAGGATAGCGAATAAAGTAGATCGCATAGCGTACGGTTGGTGCGTGAGGTAAAGGAAAGGCATGGTCCCCCGCCGGGCTCCCCGTGCACAAATTACGTAAGCCTGCGTACGTCTTCAAGCCCCGTGGCCCCCAATCTCCTCCCTATGCCCCACCCCTCTCCCCTCCGTATTGCCCTGATCGGTCTCGGCGATATCGCCCAGAAAGCCTACCTGCCGCTCGTAGCCAGTCACCCCGGCATTTCCCCCCTGCTCTGCACCCGCGACCCCGCCGTACTCGAACGCCTTGGCCGGCAGTACCGGATCGCCGACCGCTTCACGGAGCTGGATGCGCTGATCGCGCACCGCCCCGACGCGGCCATGATCCACAGTTCGACCGACAGCCACGCCGCAATTGCGACGCGCCTCCTGGAGGCCGGTATTCCCGTCTTCGTCGACAAGCCGCTGACCGCGGACCTGGCGACCACGGAGCAAATACTCGCCCTCGCCCAACGGCAAAACCTGCCGGTCTTCCTCGGATTCAACCGCCGGTACGCGCCCCTGGTAAGCGCCCTGCGGGAGGAAGCCGATCCGATACAGGTCACCTGGCACAAGAACCGGGCCGCCCTGCCCGGCGAGCCGCGCGATTTCGTCTTCGTGGACTTCATCCACGTACTGGACGGTCTGCGCTTCCTGGCGCCCGGTCCCGTCACGGACCTGCACGTACACGCGCGCCGGCGTGGCGGACTGCTGGAAAGCGTACAGGTCCGCTGGACGTGTGGCGACTGCCTGCTCACCGGCGGCATGAACCGGGTGAACGGCGTGACGGAAGAGACCGTCGACTACTTTACCCCGGGCAATAAATGGACGATCCGGGAACTGCACGACGGGATACGCTACCGCGACGGATCCCAAAGCCCGCTGGGCTTCGGCAACTGGGCCCCCACCCTGGAAAAGCGGGGATTTGCGGCCATGGTAGACGACTGGTTCGCCACCGTACGCAAGGGCGGCTACGATGCGGCCTACGCCGACGACGTACGCGCCACCCACGCCCTGTGCGAGGAGGTGGTAGCGGCGATCGGGGCCTAACGTTCGGTGGGCGGCGTCTCGGCGCGGTGGCGCTGCGCGAGGTAGAAATAGTAGCCCGTAGCCCCGACCACGGTCACCAGTAACAGGGGCGTGAACCAGCCTCCCAGCCCCTCGGCTTCCCCCTGGCTCGTCTCGATGATCGTGTAGTGCAGGTACGTAAGCGCCAGCAGGATGACCGCCAGCAGGGTACGGAGCAGGCGGGTTGCGATCCGGTACTGATACTCCGCGTTGTCGGCAGTGATCCGCACGGGGTAGTTGAAGCGGTGGGGCCGGGTGAGCAGCCACCGGAAGAACAGAAACAACAGCACCCCCATAGCGGGTACGATCCAGAAATAAAGCCGCGACCCGTAGTCGTCGGGGCGACCCCGCACGTTGAAGTGAATGGGGATGGTTTCCGGCACTTCCGCGTAGCCGACCACGGCAGTGGCCAGCAGAAGGATGAGGCTGATGGTAGCAATGGCATTCAGCCACCGGTCGGCGGCCCGGGGGGCAAGTTCAAGTTTGGGGCGTGGCATAGTGCGGACTACTCGGGTGGGGCGGCGGGGCCCCTGGTGAAAAGATAGCCGCTTTTCCCGACCGGTGATAGCATAAGGACCTATTCGCCCGCGAAAAGTGCGAAGGCTACATGGCGGATCAGCTTCCGGTCGTAGGTATACACCACGTGGATGCGGCCGTCGGCGGCCCGGATGATGGCCGGGTAGCTGTATTCCCCGTCGGCGTGTCGTTCGAGGTCGAGCAGGGGCGTCCAGTGGCGACCGTCCGTACTGTATTCCACGTCAAGGACGTTGCGGCCGTTGTACCAGTCCGCGCCGCGGGGCAGGGGGTTGTTGACGAGCAGGAAAGAGGTGGGCGAAAGCGTCAGGGCATCCACCCCGGAATTGGAATTGGGTACGCCGAGGGTGTCGGCGGGGCTCCAGTGGTGGCCCCCGTCGGTGGACCAGCTCGCGACCAGGCGGTCGTGGCGGCTGCGGCAGAGCAGTTGCAGGGTGTCGCCGCCGTGCTCCAGGAAGGTCGGCTGAATGATGTCGAATTCACGGGGGTTGGGCACCTCTACCCGCTCCCACCGTCCGCTTGCCTCGGTGAAGCGCTCCAGGTGGACGCGCCAGGCGTCGGTCGCGACGCTCTCGGTACTGCTGCCGCAGAGAATCACGCCGGGCGACACCTCGATGGGCTTATTTCGTATTGGGCCGAGAAAGCCCTCCGGGAGGTACCGCGGAGTCGACCAGCTGTCGCCCGCATCGTCGGAGGTCAGGTAGCCGCCGAACCACTCGCGCGGATTGGGGCCTGCCTTATAAAAAAGGTAAAGCCGGCCGCTACCGCTCAGGAACAGGACGGGGTTCCAGCACGGCAGGGTATCGCCGGCAAGAACGAGCGGCGCGACCAGTCGCTGTGGGGCGGACCACTCCTCCCCCGTACCCCGGGCCGCGTAGATGCCCACGTCCTTCGCCCCCTCGTAGCTGCCCCCGAACCAGGCGGTAAGAAAGTGCCCGGGCGAAACTTCCTCGATCGTGGCGGCGTGGCAGGCGGCCGTGGGCGGGTCGGAGAACACGTCGCGCCGGGTAAGCTCGGTCACGCGCGGTACCTGGGCAGCCGACAGAACGGGCAGCAGGAACAGGGAAGTGAAGAATAGGGAGCGAAGCACGGGCGGCGGGGTGAGGACGACGGCAGAAAGGTACGCCGCGCCGGCCGGTCACCGGTTCATTCGTAGATCATCTTACGGGTCATGCCCCCGTCGATCACGAAATCCTGGCCGGTGACGAATCCGCTGCGCGGGGCCAGCAGGTAGTCAACCAGCTCGGCTACGTCCTGCGGGGTCCCCACCCGGCCGACCGGGTGCTGCTCGTGGTCAGACGTGGTCAGCTCCGCCGGCTCGCCGTCCGGCTGCCAGGGGGTGACGTCGATCCACCCGGGGCTTATGCTGTTGACGCGCACGTCGGGTCCCAGGCTGACGGCCAGGGCGTGCGTGAGGGCGAAGATGCCGCCCTTGGAAGCGGCGTACGACTCCGTGTCCGGTTCCGACATGAGCCGCCGCGTAGACGACAAGTTCACGATAGCGCCGTGGCGGGCCCGCAGGTGCGGTGCGGCGTACTTCGCACAGAGAAAGGCCCCGGTGAGGTTGGTGCCGATGACGCGGTTCCATTCTTCCAGGGTGAGCTCGGCGAGGGGTTTACGGACCATCGTGCCGGCGTTATTGACCAGGCCGTCGATCCGGCCCCAGGCTTCCATCACCCCGTCGATGGCCGCGCGGACGGAATCCTCGTCGGCGACGTCGGTGACGAACAGGCGGACCTCCCCCACCCGACCGGCTTCGGCCTGGGCGCTGGCCCCGGCGTCGGCATCCTGCTCGAGCAGCGCAACGCGGTACTGCCGCCCGGCCAGGTGGAGGGCGGTGGCACGGCCGATACCCCGGCCGGCCCCGGTGATGAGAACTACGGGTGTTTCCATGATTGCAGGCATTGATCTGGCCTAACGCGGGCCGGGCCTCCGGCGTTCGTCCACCGCCGTGTCCCCTGTGCACCAAGCAGAAACATTATCGATTTTTGTAATATATGACGCCTGCCTGCGCCCGTGCCGAACAAGCGCACCGCTCGCGGGCTTAGTCCGTGACGCGGCGATACGGCTGCGGATTCACCCATATGCTACCCTTCGCATGAAGTATTTCTGCCTCATTCTCCTCCTCGTCCCGGGCTTCCTGGCGGCGCAGTACCGCCCGACCATCGTCACCGGCCGGCCGGGACAGGCCATCGGCGGCCTCACCGTGGGCCGGCAGGTGTACCAAGTACAGACCGGCCTCAACATCGGCTGGGTGGGGGACGATCCGGACCGGGTACAAAACTTTACCGAAACCACGGTACTGCGTGTGGGGCTACTAAAACACCTGGAGGTCAGTGGCGTACTCGGCGTATCGTCCGTGGAGTCGGTCACGCCCACCGGCCGGATCCGGGAACGCGGCATCAGCAATACCCAGATCGGGGCCCGGTATAACTTCCTGCAGAACGACGGCTGGCGGCCCTCTCTGGCCTTCCAGGGCCGGGCCCTGCTGACCGCCCAGGACGAGGCCTTCCGCCGCGATCGCACCGGGGCGGCCTTCATCGTGAGCGCCGGTTGGAGCCTGACGGACGTAGTCGGATTCACCGCTAACCTCAACCGCAGCTGGACGGGCAACGATACCCGCACTACCGGCTACGTCACCACGCTGGGTTTCTCGCTCTCCGATAAGTGGAGCTCCTTCGTAGAGATGTACGGGGCGCTGAGCGATGACTTCACCACCAACTTCGATGGGGGGTTCGCTTACCTGGTCAGTCCCAACGTGGCCCTGGACGCCTCCGCCGGTTGGGACGGCAACAGCAAGCTGGACAGCTACTTCGTCAACTTCGGTATCTCCTTCCGATTCGATGGCCGCAACGAGGCGGACGACGGGCCCAATTCCCGGATCAACGAGTTCTAGGACCGGCGGACATGCCCGCAACGGCGGTGCCTTACACCGAACAAGCGGCGTACCCCGGCGGGGATACGACACACCGTTTTCCCAAATATTCTATCTTTCTCCCTCAACGTGTCCCTATGAACCGCTACTTACGCCCGTGTTATGGCCTCCTCGTACTGTTGGTCGCTACCGCCTGCTCCGACGGTCCGCCGCCGGCAACGGCCGAGGCCGAGGCCCCATCCGCCGACACCACCACCAGCGAATGGATCACCCTCTTCGATGGGACGTCCACCGAGGGCTGGCGCGGCTACAACGCCGAGGTACTGCCCCCCGGCTGGGTGGCCCGCGACGGCATGCTGCAGTTCGACACCGAAGTGGTGAAGGAGGAAGACTACACGGGTGGCAAGGACATCATCTACGGTGACCGCGAGTTCGACAATTTCGAGCTGGAACTCGACTGGAAGATCCCCCCCGGCGGCAACAGCGGCATCCTCTACCACGTGAAGGAAGGCTACGGCGGACCACCCGAGGTAGCGCCCGAATACCAGCTGATCGACGACGAGCACTACGCCGATATGCACGACCTCAGTGGGTACAATGGTCAGTTTGGCGTCGCTCACCCCGAACAGTTACAGGACTGGCAGTCGACCGGCGCCGATTACGCCATGTATACGCCCGACCCCGACAAGAAGCAGCTCAACCCCGCCGGCGAGTGGAACAGCAGTCGCATCGTCTTTACTCCCGAGCGCGTGGAACACTGGCTCAACGGCGAGCTGCTGCTCTCCTTCGAGCCCTGGTCGGACGACTGGAAGGAAAAGCGCAATTCCGGCAAGTGGAAGGGGGCCCCCGACTACGGGAAGTTCCGGACGGGCTATATTGCCCTGCAGGACCACGGTAGCCCGCTGTGGTTCAGGAACATCCGTATCCGGGAGCTTTAATACCATCCTCCATGCAACGCAGAACCTTTCTCCAGGGCAGTGCCGCCCTCGCCGCCGCCGCCTTACTGCCCGCCTGCGCCACCCGTAGCGGCGGCACGTCCGACGGGCGCCTACGCACCGCCCACATCGGCCTGGGTTTTCAGGGGCGCTCCGACCTGGCCGATATCGCCTCCCACCCCGCCGTCGACGTGGTGGCCCTCTGCGACGTGGACAGCAAGTTCCTGTCGGAGGCCGCGGCCAAGCATCCCGCCGCGAAAACCTACGCAGACTACCGGACCATGCTCCGCGAGATGGGGGACGGCATCGATGCCGTTATTGTCGCCACCCCCGACCATACCCACGCCCCCGCCTCCCTGCTGGCGATGGGCATGGATAAGCCCGTCTACTGCCAGAAGCCGCTCACCCACCACGTCTCCGAGGCCCGGGAAATGGACCGCGTCGCCCGCAAACGCAAGCTCGTGACCCAGATGGGCATCCAGGTGCACAGCTTCTACGACTATATCGTCGCCACCGAGCTGATCCGGAGCGGCATCATCGGCAAGGTGAGCACCGTGCGCGCCTGGTCGCCCAAGAACTGGGGCTACGACGGCCCGAAACCCGACCGCAGCGACCCCGTACCGGAAACCCTCAACTGGAACCTCTGGCTGGGCACCGCTCCGGAGCGGGATTACGTCCAGGACTGGTACCACCCCACCAACTGGCGGAAGTTCCTCGACTACGGCTGCGGCACCCTCGGCGATATGGGGGTACACATCTTTGACACCCCCTACAACGCCCTAGAACTGGACGTACCGCTGACGATCGTCAACGAGTGCCGCCCGCCCAACGGCTACGGCTTCCCCGAGCACAACGTGGTGACTTACGAGTTTCCCGGCACCCCCTACACCGCCGACCGGCTGAAGTGGGTATGGTCCGACGGCGTCGGCGCCCCGGATTCCCACCCCGAGCTGGAGCTGCCGGACGGCGACGAATTGCCCGACCAGGGGGCCGTCTTCGTCGGTGAAAAGGGGCGGCTGCTGCTCCCCCACTTCATGCAGGAGCCGCGCCTCATCGTCGATGGCGCGTACCAGGACATCGCCTCCGAAATCGCCGCGGCGGGCCGTAAGCTCGGCCAGGCCACGCCCGTACGCAACTACGCGTCCGAAAGCCCCAAGCACTATCACCAGTTCGTCGATGCCTGCCTCGGCAAGACCCAGACCAGTGCGCCCTTCAGCTACGCGGCCCGGCTGACCGAGGTGATCCTGCTCGGGGTGATTGCCGGCCGGATGCCGGGACAGACCCTGCACTGGAACGCCAAATCGGCCCGCTTCGACGAAGCCGAGGCCAACCAGTACCTGGAAGGGGCTTACCGTAAATTTTAGTCGCCCATGTCCGTAAAATCCACCTTCGAGCACTTCCGCCAGAGTATGCTGGACCACTCCGACGACTGGCGGGACCTCCTCGCGGAAGACGTCACCCTCACCGGACCCCTGGCCCAGGTAACGGGCAGAGAAGCCTTCATCGAGGTCAATACTCCCTTCTTTGCTTCGGTCAGGTCGAGCGAACTGCACGAGGCGGTCTACGACGGCGACCGGGTAATCACCCGCATCACGACCACGGTAGCGGGGCCCGACAGCAAGGAATTTCCGCTCGCGGTCAGCGAGTGGTACACGATCCGGAAGGGAAAGGTGACCGACCTGACCGTTTACTTCGATTCGGCCGCCCTACGACAGGCCATGCAGGACCACCGCCGGTAGCCTTTGGCTTTCAGAACACTTAGCCGGGGTTTCAGAACATTTAGGGGATATTGAGCCGGTAGGCGAACCATCGTATGGCCATTTCTGCAATATAAGGGGGACTGAAGGGGTTGAAAGGATACTTCACTTACATAGCTAATCCCCTTTATCACTTCACGCGCTATTGCCGCGGAAGTGCACACATTCCCCTCCCAAAATGAAGCAGACATACCTTCTTCTAGCCCTACTGTTTTCGTTTCCGTCCTTTTCACAGACCGGCCCCGGCGGGGTAGGCAACGATAACGGGCGATCGCCCCTCTGCCTTTGGCTGGACGCCGCTACCGTCGACGGAGAGACCGGCGACACCGTAACCGTCTGGAACGACCGTTCCGGGCGGGGGCACCACTTCACCGGAGGCAAGGGGGCCGTCGTGACCCGCGCCGCGGTTAACGGCCACGATGCCCTCGCCTTCGATGGCCGCCATCACTATTTCGATCACCCGTTCACCGCGGCACTCAATCCGGCCACCTTCACCATGTTCTTTGTCTCGAAGGCTGCGAACACCGGCAACTACCAGGCACTGATATCGAGCCGCGACGACACCGGCGAGTCGCGCACCGGCTATATGGTGTACGCCAAGCCCCACTCCAACGACTGGTCGTTTTGGACGGCCAAGGCTACCACCGAATGGTTGCGCCTGACCGGAGAATCTACCGCGGAAAGATGGTCGGGGCAGGTAATCCACTACCAGGGCGGTACCGACGGAAAAGAACTGCAGGTAGCGTGCGCGCCCACAATCCATAGCTCCTCACCCTACCTTCCCAACGTGCGCCGGCCCACCCGCATCGGTGCCGGACTGAACGAGGGAAGTCAGTCCGGCTTCCACTTCCGGGGAGAAATCGCCGAAGTCATCATTTTCGGCACCTCGCTAAACCGCAGCCAGCGGCTGATCGTATCGAATTACCTCGCGGCCAAGTACGATTACGCCCTGCCCAAGGCCTCCAACAGCTACCGGATGGATGACCCGCTGGAGGGAGACTACGATCACGAGGTAGCCGGTATTGGCCGCTTCAACACCTTCGACCTCCACCCCCACGCCCGCGGAGGGGTCGTACGCATGCGGTCCCCTTCGGATCTCGACGACGACGAATTCCTGTTCTGGGGCCACGACGGCGGTTCGATCACGGCGACGCAGACGGCAGATGTCCCGGCCGGGGCCTCCGCCCGCGTGCAGCGCGTCTGGCGCGTGAGTGAGACAAACGCCGCCGGTGAGGTGCCGGTGGACGTAGGTTCGGTGATCGTTTCCTTCCAGCTCAGCGGGCTCGGGGAGATATCTACTAACGACCTTTGCCTGCTGATCGATTCCAACAACGACGGCTTCTTCGACGACGAAACGCCCATCAGCGGGGCCCACAACGTACGGGGTACCACCTTCATGTTCCGCGACGTGACGGCCCTCCGGCACGGTAGCCGCTTCACGGTGGGCCTGCTGAACTCGCAGGGCGCGCTCGCAACCCGCGACCGGTAGCGGTACTCAGTACAGCTTACGAAACGCCTTCATCCACGCCTCCGCCATCCGGTAGCTGCCGGCCAGGGAGGGGTGGACCCCATCGTGACTCCAGTGTTCGGCGGGCGCCTCCTCCAGGGCCTCGTCGAACACCTGTTGGTAGGGCACCCAGGCGGCATCGAATTCCCCGGCCAGCTCCTTGACTACGGTGCGGTATCCGGGAAATTCGGTGCGCCACTTAGCATCCTGTACGCTACTGCCGCCGGGAATGATAAAGGGCTCGGCGATGATAAATTTTACGTCCGGCAACGCCTCGCGGGTGCGCGTCAGCAGCTTTCGGTAGTCGGTGCGGTATACTTCCAGCGTGCCGTCGTAGTTCCCGTTGAGCTTGTGCCAGAAGTCGTTCACCCCGATCAGGATACTTACTACCTGCGGCTTCAGCGCCAGGGCGTCCTGTTCCCAGCGTCCGGCGAGCTGGTAGACCTTGTTGCCGCTGATGCCGCGGTTGTACCAGCTGAGGTCGGTGGCCGGGTAAGTATTCAGCAGCATAGCCGCGGCCAGCAGGGAATATCCCACGCCGGTACCGGCCGTGTCGTTGGCCTGGTTCCGGCCGCGGTCGCGGCCGGCGTCGGTGATGGAGTCGCCCTGGAAGAGGACGGTAAGCGATCCGGGTACTTTCGCGGCGGGGGCGGGGGCGGGGGCCGTTGCGGCCAGTGCGGCACCGCCCGCCAGCACGGCGGGGCTCAGCGCGGCGGTACGGAGGAAGGAGCGACGGTTTTGCTGCATGATCAATAGCTTGGTTTGCCACCAAGGTAAGTCCTGCTGCTTATCTGGATGGGTGTCCGGCCGCGCCCATATCGCGATAGCATTGCGTAGCGCGGAATTCCGCTGCAGAAATGTGGCACCGGTGCTGTACGTTCCGTCAGTGCGGTGGACCGGATGCCCCGTCTACACGTACGGCAGCCCCACTCCTTGCGGAACGGGGCTGCCAATAACCCTTGGTGGAAACACTAAAGCATCATGCCTCCGGAAGCCTCGATCCGTTGGCCGTTGATCCAGCGGCCGCCCTCCGAGCAGAGGAAGGCAACGATGCTGCCAATGTCCTCGGCCTGCCCTACCCGGCCCAGGGCCGTCATATTACTGACGTGCTGGTTCATCTGGGCGTTGTCACGAACGCGACCGCCGCCGAAGTCGGTAGCAATGGCACCGGGCGCCACGGTATTGGCCCTGATCTTCCGGTTCCCCAGCTCCTTGGCCAGGTAGCGGGTGAATACCTCGATCGCCCCCTTGGCCGAACCGTATACGGCCGAACCGGGCAGGGCGAAGCGTGCCAGTCCCGAGCTGATATTCACGATACCGCCGCCGTCGTTCAAGAGCGGAAGGGCCTGCTTGGTCAGGAAAACCACCCCCTTGTAGTGAATATTAATGATGTTGTCGAACGACTCCTCCGTGGTTTCCGCGATGGGCTGGTACAGGGCCACCCCGGCGTTGTTGACCAGGTAGTCGAACTTCCCCTGGCCGGTTTCGGCCTGCAGGTACTGCTCCACCCGGTCGTAGAAGGCGGCGAACGTTCCCACTTTACCGGTGTCCAGTTGCAGCGCGGTGGCCCATCGGCCTTTTGCTTCGATATCGCTCACGACCTGCTCGGCTTCCGCGCGGTTGCTGTGGTAGGTCAGTATGACGTCGATGCCGATGTCGGCGAGGCTGAGCGCCATGTCGCGCCCCAGTCCGCGGCTTCCGCCGGTGACGAGGGCGATTTTAACTTGAGTTGCCATAGTATATTGATTTTGTGGCGTTTAGTACTACCACAAAGGTCGGCTTCCGGCGCGGCGTTTCGGTTGCGCACGACAAAGTAATTGTTGCACCGATCATAGCTACGGGCTATCCGCGAAAGGACTGGGGCGCCACGTCGGTGTGCCGTTTGAAGAAGTTCGAGAAGTGCGCCACTTCTTCAAAGCCGAGGCTATGCGCGATCTCGGATACTGATATATGGCTGTGCTTCAGTAACACTTTGGCCTCCTGCACGATGCGTTCGCTGATCAACTGGGTAGTCGTTTTACCGGTCTGTGTCTTCAGCACCTGATTGAGGTAATTGACGTGCAGGGCGAGCCGCGCGGCGTAGTCCCGGGCGGTACGCAACTGAAGCGGCTCGGCGGGAGACAGCGGGGTGAACTGCCGTTCCAGTAACTCCCGGAACAGGCCGATAATGCGGCCCGAGGCGTTCTGCGGAAGCGGCTCGGCAGGAGCGGGCTGCAGCTTCTGCCCCATATGGATCAACTCCAGCATGTACGTACGCAGCAGGTCGTTACGGTAGGCGTAGTTGGAGGTACTTTCCGTCTGCATCTTCCGAAAGATGGCCGCCGCCTCGGCGGCCTGCGCTTCGCCGATCTCGAAGAGCGGCGTCCCCCCCGGCGTGAAGATGGGCAGCTGATCGAGCCGCGTACCCGTAGCGTTGGCGGCCAGAAAATCACGCGTAAACACGCAAAAGACGCCCCGCGCCCGGTCGCCCTGCGGCAGCCAGTGGTAGGGGATGTTGGGCGTGGCAAACAGGAGCGCGTTCCGCTCCACGGTGATCACCTTGTCAGCGTACTCGGCACGGTTACTTCCCTGGATCAGGCTGATCTTATAGTGTAGGTGCGCCGGTTGTAGGGCATCCGTAGCGGTTCGCCGCCGCGGTACAGTTCCTCCAGGTCGAACACCCCGAACCGCCCGATGGTCCCCGTGCGCCCCTCAACAGCTACCGGGCGCGTGCTGCTGCTATCCGCTACTTTCCGGTAAAATTCCTCGAAGGTGGTGGGTTGCTGTTCTGCCATGGCGGGGTACCTGCAACCCTAACTTCACTTGCCAGGTAAGGGTTGACCGTTGGGCAACTGCCGATAGCCCGACCGCCCGGAATCGGAAAAGAAAAGAAACCAGCAACCAGCCCCCCCTACTCCACCACCACGCCGAAGCCCCGCAGCAAGCCCATTGCCTCCGGCAGCGAAAAGACGGCCCCCCGTACCCGGTTCTTTGTCGGGTCGATGGTGTAGTGCAGGGATTCCCGGAAGTCGGCCTTGCCGAGCTTGCTACGCTCAAAGGTAGCCCCGGACAAATCACAGCCCGTTACGGGGATACCGCTCAGGTCCGCTTCGGTGAAATCAGCTTGCTCCAGCGAGCAACCGACCAACGCACAGCGCTTCAGATTCATCCCGTAAAAGGAAACGTGCCCCATCCGACAGTCCGTAAAGCGCACCGCGAAGCCCAGGGTATCGCAGTCCTCGAACGCAATGCCCAGCAGCTTGCAGTTGGTGAAGTTGACGTCCTGCCACGATGTATTTCCCAGCCTTGCGTTGCTCAGGTCGCAATCGGTAAACTCCGTATCCTGGAAACGGGTGCCGGAGAGGTCAGCCCCCGACAGCCGGCAGGAAACGAAGGAGCAATGGGCAAATTCCCGCCCCGGCAGTGGCGTGTCGGTAAAGTCGCGGTTCTGGAAAGTCTCTTCTTCGATGTAGTTGGCTGACATGGGGGAAAGGTAACCCCCCGAAAGCCGTCAACTTACCGCTTTCCCCTCCCCAAGCCCGCCTAGTCTGCGGTTTCCATCCGGGCGCGCAGGGTCAGCGAACTGAGCAGCTCATAATCGCGGCGGGCAAAGGCTTCGGCGACGGTGGCGAAGGGGAATATGGTCAGCCTGCGGTCGCGGTGGTGCAACCCGATCTTAAGGTGCCCCCCCTCCTCGATCAGGCACCACTCCATCCCCAGCGTACGCTGCAGGTAGCAGCCCCAGGCGGCGGCCAGGGCATTGGCGTAGCGGTCGCGCTGCACGTTAAGCTCTCCGCAGAGGTTGCGGCGGAACCATTCGGCGATCGCGCGTTCCAGGTGGTGGGGGGTGAAGGGATCGGCCGGCCGGTCGGACAGGGCGCGTCGCAGCAGGCGGTGCGCGGTTTCGACGTTGCGGTCGATGAATTTTCGCTGCGCAGGAACCAGGGGTTCCAGGCGCGGAGCGCTGGGGGTGGTCGGAAATTTCATGAGCGTTATGAATGGGGGCAATAGCCCGCCCTTAAAACTGCCCGCAGCCCCGCTAGATTGCTGACTGCGTGATATTTATCCGGCTGGCTGTTCCGGGGCGGCGGTGCGCGGGTGCGGTGCGTCTTTCCGAAGGGCGGCCCGGCGGGCGGGCTTCCACGGGGGGCGCTCGTGAAACCGGGTACCGCGCGCCGGCGTATTTACACCACTAACCCTACCGCCATGTTTCGCCCCTTTCTGCTTCCCCTGTTGCTCCTGCTGAGCGCCTGCTCCACCTACAAGCCCGACGGTACTTTCGACCCCGCCATGGACCCCAACGCCCTCAGCGAGAAGTTTCTGCGCGACCTGCGGGCAGGACGCGACGCTGAAGGCAGCGTCCAGCAACTCGCCGATTACAATCCGGGCAACCTGGCTGCTGCCTTGGATACCCGCGAAAAGCAGCTAGCCTTCTGGGTCAATGTCTATAATGGTATGGTGCAGTACCTGCTGACCAAAAATCCGGAACTGTACGACGACCGGAGCAACTTCTTCGACACCCCCCGCTTCACCGTGGCCGGCCACGAACTCAGCCCCAACGAGATGGAGCACGGCATCATCCGCGGCGGGGAAAACCGGCTCGGCCTGGGGTTCATCCCCCAGTTGTTTCCGAGCACCTTCGAGCGTACCTTCCGTATCCGGGGCGGCGATTCCCGTATCCACTTCGCCCTGAACTGCGGAGCCAGCGACTGTCCCCCGGTAGCGATCTACGCCCCCGCGACCTATAACGAGCAGATCGATGCCCGCGTAAGGAGCTACCTCGCCCAACACTCGGAACTGAAGCAGGAGGACGGCGACGAAGTGCTGGTCACCTCTCCCCTCTTCAGCTGGTTCCGGGGCGACTTCCGCGACCACGACGGCGTTGACGATTTCCTGGTGGATTATGGCGTACTCACCGAGGAGAACAAGAACGTGAAGCGGGAATACGAGGAATACGACTGGACGCTGGAAACGGGAATCTGGGCCGATTAGTCATGCCGGTAGTCGCGAACCGGTCACCGTTGCGGTAGAAACCGGAGATGTCTCCCCTAACTAACCGTAGAATTTACACTAAGTAGGCTACCTTTGAACAATCCGCAGGGCTAGCCTTTATTTAGTCTCCGCCCCGAAGGGGCACCGCACCCGCGGTACCGCCCTATATTCGCGGAATATCCAACTATAAAAACACTCCAACCTATGGCAAAGATTGCAATCAACGGCTTCGGTCGCATCGGACGTATCACCCTGCGTAACCTCCTCGAGAAGGGACTCGACGTAGTCGCGATCAACGACCTCACCGACAACGCCACCCTGGCGCACCTATTCAAGTACGACAGCGTACAGGGCAACTACCCCGGCGAGGTGACCTCGGACGACGATAATATCTACATCGACGGGAAGAAGATCGATGCCCTCAGCCAGCCCGATCCCAGCAAACTGCCCTGGGGAGATCTGGACGTGGACGTAGTACTGGAGTGTACCGGCCGCTTTGTAGACCAGGAGAAAGCCGGTCTGCACCTCAAAGCCGGAGCCAAGAAGGTGCTCATCTCCGCCCCCGCCAAGGGCGACGTGGCGACCGTCGTACTCGGCGTCAACGAAGACGTGATCGACGCCGAAACCAAGATCTACAGCAACGCCAGCTGTACCACCAACTGCCTGGCCCCGATGGTCAAGGTCCTCGACGACGCCTTCGGCGTGGAGAAAGGATTCATCACCACGGTACACGCCTATACGGCCGACCAGAACCTGCAGGACGGTCCCCACAAGGACCTGCGCCGCGCCCGCGCCGCCGCCCTGAACATCGTACCGACCACCACCGGTGCCGCTAAGGCCGTCGGCCTGGTGCTGCCCCACCTCAACGGCAAGCTCGACGGCGGTGCCATGCGCGTACCGGTACCGACCGGATCGCTCACCGACCTGACCGCCATCGTCAAGCGTGACGTGACCCTCGAGGAGGTCGATAACGCCTTCAAGGCCGCCGCCGAAAGCGGTCCGCTGAAGGGCATCCTGGCCTACGTCGACGCGCCCTACGTCAGCAGCGACATCGTCGGCAGCAAGTACAGCAGCCTCTACGACAAGGACCAGACCATCGTATCCGGCAGCCTGGTGAAGGTCGTCGCCTGGTATGACAACGAAGCCGGCTACAGCGCTCGCCTCGCCGACCTCTGCGAGCGGATCTCCAGCCTGTAACCCACCGAAATATTCCGAACCGGGGCGCACCAATCGCGGTGTGCCCCGTTTTTCTTTGCCAACACACCCCACAACTATGAAGCTTCAGGACCTAGATGTAACCGACAAGACCGTACTCGTACGGGTAGACTTCAACGTACCCATCGACGAAGACGGGCAGGTGACCGACGACACCCGTATCGATAAAGCCGCCCCTACGATCCGCCACCTGCTGGAGGAGGGCGCCGCCGTGGTACTGATGTCGCACCTGGGCCGGCCGCAGCAGGAAAAGCTGGAAGACGGTACCATAGACAAGGAGAAGTTCACGCTTCGGCCAGTGATCACCACCCTGGAGGATCACATCGGATGTCAGGTGACCTTCGTGGAAGACACCATCGGCGAAGAAGCCAAGGCAGCGGTGGCCAAGATCGAGCCCGGACAGGTGATTCTGCTCGAGAATACGCGCTTCTACGCCGGCGAAGAGAAGGGAGACGAGGACCTGGCAAAGGCATTGTCCGAACTCGGTGATATCTACGTCAACGATGCCTTCGGTGCCGCCCACCGGGAGCACGCCTCCACGGCGACGGTGGCCAAGTTCTTCCCGGCCGACAAGAAAAGCTTCGGCTTCCTGATGGGGGCCGAGCTCGACGGCGCCGACAAGCTGCTCAACCACCCCGCCCACCCGGTAACCGCCATCGTGGGTGGCGCCAAGGTGAGCGACAAGATCCTGCTGCTGGAAAAGCTGCTCGACTTCGCCGACAACATCATCATCGGAGGCGCCATGGCCTATACCTTCAGCCTCGCCAAGGGCGGAAAGGTGGGCAAGTCGCTCGTGGAGCGCAACAAAACCGACAACGCCCTGGAGCTGCTCAAGAAAGCCGAGTCCAAGGGGACCACGATCTACCTGCCCCTCGATACCGTGGTCGGCAAGGAGTTCAGCAACGACACGGTTTCCAAGGTGGTACCCGCCGGGGAGATCGAGGACGAGTGGCAGGGCCTCGACATCGGCCCCAAATCCGTAGAGAAGTTCTCCGAGGTTATCGCCGGAAGTAAGTCCATTCTCTGGAACGGCCCCATGGGCGTCTTCGAAATGAAGAACTTTGCCAAGGGAACGAACGCCATCGCCGAGGCCGTAGCCCGGGCGACGGAGGAAAACGGTGCCTACAGTCTCATTGGTGGCGGAGACTCCGTGTCCGCCATCAACCAGGCCGGGCTCGCCGACCAGGTAAGCTTCGTTTCCACCGGCGGCGGTGCGATGCTCGAACTCCTCGAAGGCAAGGAGCTGCCCGGCATCAAGGCGATTAACTCCTAAGACGAACCCTTTGCCGCCACCGGGGCGTTTGCCTTGCATGGAGGTAGAGCTTTACATCGATACGGACGGAAAGCGAGGGGGAATCCCCCTGCAGTTTCAGGACACGGCGTTCGGTGAATCCACCGTACACGATCCCTTTTCCATTCCGTACGAAAGCCTGCTCTGTTTCGATGCGCTGATCCGGGAAGTGGAGGGGCTACAGCAAGCCGGCGACGGCGGGACGCGCTTTCTGGCCGGGGAGATCCTCCGCCGGCTCGAAGCGGCTCCCGAACTGCGGGGTCCGATCCGCGACCTCTCCCTGCTGCAGCAGCACCAGGAACTTATCGGCCTGCTCCTTGCCTTCCTGATCTCTCCGGTTGACCGACAGACCGACCTGTTCAAAATTTCCCGCCCCTTTCACTTCGAGCCCCTGTTCGTGGGCAAGCGGTTACAGGAACTGGTGGGTAAACGCGACGTATGCTACACCTTCGGCGACCGCCGCGAGGAGGTGCTGCGCAAGCACCTGATCGCGGTAGGCTGCTCGATCCTGGAACAGTGCTACGGCGTAGAAGTAGAGATCCATACCCAGGCGATGCTGACGGTGCCGAATCCGGAAAATGGGCTGCAGCGTTTTTACAAACCTACCTTTAATGAGCGCTACACCGAGGTATTCGTAAAGGGAGCGTTGCCCGCGCTCAGTGCTGCGGACATCCGCCGGCTGCTCAACAACCTCCACGATACCGAACTGTGGCTCCGCCTGCTGCCCGCGGACCGCTTCGGGTTCAAGGGCTTTCAGCTCGCCCGCTTGCGAGAGGTGACCGAAGAAGAAAGCCTCAGCCGGCTGAAGCACCGGCTCATCAGTCGTGATGCCGTGCTGGACGTGGAACGTGTAAAGGAACTGGCCAACCTAGTCCGGCTCCACTTCCAGCGGCCCCACCTGCAACTCGGCCTGACCGCCGTTGATTACCCCACCGAACGGGCGATCGACCACGAGTACCGTATCCGCTATAACCTGCTCGCCGACGAAGTCGACCGCCTGACCGACCGCAACTACGCCGGCAGCATTTACGACCGCGTGTTCCGGAGCGGGGAAATGATGGTGGTGCAGGACTTGCGCGAGCTTTCCTCGACCACCCTGCTGGAGGACAGGCTGATCGACCTGGGCTACCGCAGCATGCTGCTGGCGCCCCTCCTCAGTCAGGAAAAGCACGTCATCGGGCTGGTAGAACTGGCAAGTCCCGTGCCCTACGCGCTGAACGCCTTCATGGAGCACAAATTCGAGGAGATCCGTGGGCTGTTCCGGACCGCGGTCGAGCGCAGCCGGGAATACATCAACAACCTCATCGAAGTGATCATGCGCGAGCAGTTCACCAGCCTCCACCCGACCGTGGAGTGGCGCTTTACCGAGGCGGCCTTCACCATGTTGAAGCGCAAGGAGGAAGGACTGCCGCAGGTGACCGAGGAGATTCGCTTCCGCAAGGTGTATCCTTTATATGGACAGGCAGATATCGTAGGCAGCAGCAACCTGCGCAATGCCGCGATCTACCAGGACCTGATCGACAACCTGCGGGCGGGGCGCCTTATCCTGGCGCGGGCCCTGGACCTGGTGGACTTCCCCATCGTCGACCAGGTGATGCTAGCCCTCGACCAGCACCTGACCGTACAGATGGAAGCCTTCGACAACAGCCACGAGATCCGGATGGGCGACTTCATCAACAAGCAGTTGTCGCCGCTCATCCGGCAGGTTGGCGAACAGCTTCCGGAGTTGACGGAACTGTACCAGCAGTACCAGGAGTTCCTGAACCCGGAGCTGGGACTATTCTTCCGCGTACGCCGGGATTACGAACAGAGCGTCAACACCCTTAACCGGATGATTAGCGATTTCCTGACGGAGCGCGACCTGGCGGCCCAGGAAGTCCTCCCCCACTACTTCGAGAAGTACAAAACGGACGGCGTGGAGTATGAGATCTACGCCGGACAGAGCCTGCTCAAGCGACAGAAATTCTCCCGGATTCACCTGCAGAACCTGCGGCTGAGCCAGCTGGTGGACCTGTGCCAGCTCACCCGGAAGGTGGAGGCGCTCAGCGGAGAACTGCCCATGCCCCTCCGTACCGCCCAGCTGGTGTTTGCGTACACCACGCCCCTCAACATCCGCTTCCGGATGGACGAGAAGCGGTTCGACGTGGACGGGGACTACAACGTGCGCTACGAGATCCTTAAGAAGCGGATCGATAAGGCTACCATCCGGGGCGGCGCGGAACGGCTTACCCAACCGGGCATGGTAAGCATCGTGTACTTGCAGGACCGGGACCTGGAAGAGTATGAGGGATACCTTCATTACCTGCATCAGGCGAATTTTATCGCGGGTGAAATCGAACACCATGTGCTGGATCCCCTTCAGTCGGTTAATGGACTGAGAGCGTTGCGGTTCCGGGTGCGTACGTAAGGATCCGCCGCAACTTTGGATTACCAATATCAGTTTACTAGCCAGTCGCCGCGGCCTATTCCCGCGGCCAAACTTTCTACGTTTGAGCGAAATCGTAATGTCCATTAACGGGGTCGACCCCGTAGAACTTCTTGGCGAAAACAACAAGAAGCTCAACCTCATTCGCGAGGCCTATCCCCAGGCCACGGTGACCCAGCGTGGCACCAACGTCAAGATCAAGGCCGAGAAGCCCGAGGCTCAGCAGATCAAGCATCACCTGGAACTGATGATGCGCCTGCTGCAGGATAACCGCGAGTTGAGTACCCATACCGTGGAGGATTTGCTGGCGGGGGAAAACCCCTTCCAGACCCGGCTCGGTACCGGCAATCAGAACAAGACCATCGTCTTCGGACGTAACGGAAGGCCGATCAAGGCCCGCACCCCCAATCAGCTCCTGATGATCGAGTCGGCGGAGGCCAACGACATCGTGTTTGCCGTGGGTCCGGCGGGAACCGGAAAGACCTATACCGCCGTCGCCCTGGCGATCCGTGCCCTCAAAAACAAGCTGGTAAAGAAAATCATCCTCACCCGCCCCGCGGTGGAAGCCGGGGAAAGCCTGGGCTTCCTGCCCGGCGACCTGCAGGACAAGATCGATCCCTACCTGCGGCCCCTGTATGATGCCTTGGACGACATGCTCCCGCGGGACCGGCTCGACAAATTCCGGGAAGACGGTACAATAGAAATCGCCCCCCTCGCGTATATGCGGGGTCGAACGCTCGATAACTGTTTCGTCATCATGGACGAGGCGCAGAACACCACGACCTCACAGATCAAGATGTTTCTGACCCGCCTCGGCCCCTCGGCCAAATGTATCGTGACGGGTGACCTCAGCCAGGTCGACCTTCCGCGCAACCAGGTTTCCGGCCTGCGGCGCGCCATTAAGCTGCTGGCTCCCATAAAGGGCATCAAGGTCATCCGGCTCAGCGCCGAGGATGTCGTCCGCCACCGCCTGGTCAAGGCAATCATCAAGGCCTACGACGCCGATGATGAAGCGGAAGGCCGCGGGCGTTTCGGGCCGCCACCAGACAGCACCTACGAGCGTCTGGGCCCTCCGGGACGTAGCCGAAGGGACGATAATTTCCCCGATTTGGATATAGATGAAGACTCCTAATACGTATAACGTATTACGGATTTGCTGAAAGCCAGTGGTTCAAACCACTGGCTTTCAGTGTTTTAGGAAAACATTTTCGGTTTAGTCCCCCAAAATTGCTTTAATATCGACCACTTTCTGCCGAGGTCTTGGCCCGGATGTGGCCGCATATTTGAATCATCAACAGCGGATAACCACGCTACTCTCATGAAAAAACAAACACTAACCTCCTCCCTAATCAGGTCCTCCGGGATCACAACAACACACTACCATGGTAGAAGATATCATCCTGTGATCTAGCGCTTCGACGCTATCCACACTCTGTTTTTGCTTACATGCAGTCTTATTCTTTTTTCTCCACATCATCTCTCATCTCCAATAATACATTCTCATAATGGCCTTTTTCAACGACCTCATCTCCCCCGAAGTACTCAACACCGCTCAAGCCGCGGTTGACTACCTGCAGCACCTCACCAGCAACATCGTTGTCGAGGACATCATCACCTACGCCAACAACATCGTTGTCGAGGACATCATCACCCGCGGCCAGGAAGTAGCCGGCCACAACATTGTTGTCGAGGACATCATTACCCGCAGCCAGGAACTGGCCTCCAGCAACATCGTCGTCGAGGACATCATCACCCGCAGCGCCGAGGTAGCCTCCAACAACATCGTCGTCGAGGACATCATCACCCGCAGCGCCGAGGTAGCCTCCAACAACATCGTCGTCGAGGACATCATCACCCGCAGCGCCGAGGTAGCCTCCAACAACATCGTCGTCGAGGACATCATCACCCGC
>NZ_QMEM01000006.1 GCF_003390915.1 Lewinella sp. IMCC34183
GTCGCTCCCATCCGAGCACGCCGTACAGACGTACAGCGTAGCTAACATGGGCTCGGTCGTATTCGTTAATCTACGGCGTTGAACCTCGCCTGCCATTGATGTCAAAGATCGTGTCGCCGGTGCAGGCTCTCCGCTGAGAACCCCAACTCCGCACCGCATCAGTCCCCATGGACCCGCGCCGCGAAACCGGCTTTTTATCGTTTTTGTTCGCCCCGTTTCCGAAGCGGCTGCAAAAGTACAGCAAGTTTTTGAACTGTGCAAGTTTGAAAGCAAAATTTCTCAAAATCACTTTCTAACCGCTCAACTCAAATCCCCACTCGTTCGTGGGGGCCGCAAAGGTACATCGATCGCTTTCACTCCTGCAACCGAATCAGAAGAAATATCTGAAAAGGCTTCGAAGCAAAATCCTTCCGGCGACGCTTCCCTATCGCTGTGACCGTTGCCACAGGCGGTGTAAAGGAATCAGTAATCTGGAAGGTTGAACCGGCGCCTTGGAAAAGGTCCGGTTTGGATCGCTCACTATTCGTTTGCGGGAAGGCAAAGATACGTCCCTCCGGCAGACCTACGCAAGCATTACGCCACATTTTTGCCCCGCGCTGCCGATTTCGTCAATCCTTCAGCACCTCCCCTACCCGCTTCGCTACGGCTTCCAGTTCACCCTCAGCGAGTTGCAGGTGGAAGAGCCGGTCACGGGCGGCCAGGCTCAACAGCACGAGACTATCCAACCCGTGATCCGCCAACCCCGCCACGTCGCGAATACAGGGTGCCGCGGCCCTGAACTCGACTATACAGGCCGGGTCGATGTAGGCGGCAAGGGCTGCGATCGTTTCGGCTACCAGCGCATCGTAGTCCGCGAGGTCGGTCCGCACGATATTCGTACGGTACGCGAACACCCCCGCCAGTTCGGACCGCAATTCGATGTCCCTGATCAGGGAGATGTCTCCCGTATTGAGCATGACATCGTAGGTAGTAGGACTGAAGGTGCGGAACACCCCCTTGCGAAGCACCGCGTTGAGCGAGGTCAGGCCGGCCACCGCGCTGTCCGGATCCGCGTAGCCGAAGCGCCGGATGGCAGCATCCAGATTCGCTACGTCCTTTATAGCGTCGCCCAGGTTATTCGCGGTAGCGTTTTGCTCTTCTTCCAGGTCCTTATATATAGCCTGGTAATAACCGGTGAGCCGGTGCCGGTCCTTGCGGGCCGTGTTGCAGCGGTCGACACTGGTGGCGATGATGAGTCCGATGATGATGAGGGACACCTGCAGTAGGTAATCCAGGAAGCGTTGCCCGAAGGCCGGCCGGTCCTTTGCTGCCATTTCGAAAGATACCCTGCACCCGCGTTCCCCACAAAAAAAAACCCGGCCCCCCAATCGGGGGGGCCGGGCAAACGGTACGGTTCCAAAAGAGGGAACCTGAGCTGATTTAACCTTCTTAAGTTTCTTGGTGAGGGTCGGACAGAAGGTTAAGGGTCAGCGGGAGTTTAGTTGGAAACGGGCTTCACCGTCTTCACGATCCGGGCCGCCACCTTGTAGGGGTCGGCGGCGCTATTGGGGCGACGGTCCTCCAGCCATCCCTTCCAGCCGCGCTCGACGGTGGCGATGGGAATGCGGATCGAGGCACCGCGGTCGGAAACGCCGAAGCTGAACTGGTCGATGCTTTGCGTCTCGTGCTTACCGGTCAGGCGCAAGTGATTGTCGTGACCGTAAACGGCGATGTGCTCCTTGACGTAGGGGCGGAAAGCTTCGCAGACCTTCTCGTAGTCCGCCCGGTTGCCGCTGTCGCGGAGGAAGGAATTCGAGAAGTTGGCGTGCATACCGGAGCCGTTCCAGTCGCCCTTGAGGGGCTTGCAGTGGTACTCGACGTATACGCCGTAGGGCTCGGCGATGCGCTCCAGCAGGAAGCGGGCCATCCAGATCTGGTCGCCGGCCTCCTTGGCCCCCTTGGCGAAGGTCTGGAACTCCCACTGCCCGGGAGCCACTTCCGCGTTGATGCCTTCCACGTTCAGTCCGGCATCAAGGCAGGCATCGAGGTGCTCCTCGATGATTTCGCGGCCGAACGCGTTGCGGGCGCCCACGGAGCAGTAGTACTGTCCCTGGGGGGCGGGGTCGCTGCCGTCGGCGGGGAAGCCGAGGGGCTTACCGGTTTCGGTGTCCATCAGGAAGTACTCCTGCTCGAAGCCGAACCAGAAGTCCTGGTCCTCGTCGTCGATGGTGGCCCGTCCGTTGGTGGGGTGCGGGGTGCCGTCGGCGCTGAGTACCTCGGTGAGGACGATGAAGCCGTTCTTGCGCTGGGGGTCGGGTACGATCATGACCGGCTTCAGCAGGCAGTCGGAGCTGCCGCCTTCGGCCTGCTGGGTGCTCGATCCGTCAAAGGACCACATCGGGCAATCCTCGAGATCGCCGCTGAAGTCCTCTTCGATGCGGGTTTTGCAGCGCAGGGTCTGCATGGGCTCGTTACCGTCGAGCCATACGTACTGTAGTTTGTGCTTGGTAGCCATAGGTGGTTGTGGGTTAAATCAGAAGGTTAAGTGATAGTAGTTTCTCGTTGGGCGGGTCCGCGGGTGCAGGGCGGTTAACGGGAAAGCCGTGCAACGTGGTCGCCGCCGTGATGTTTCCCGTTAGAAGGAGTAAACCGCGGCCAGGATGAAGGAGGCCACGCTGTCGTCCTCGTCGTCTCCGCCGAAGTCGATGATGCCTCCGCTATAGGTGGTACCGAAGTCGCTGCCGCTGTCTAGACGGAACTCGGGCATGATGCGCAGGTCCCCTACCGTGAAGTTACCGGTAGCGGTGAGCGCGGTTACGCTGCGGCCGTCGGCGGTGATTCCCTCGGGTACGCTTTCCTGGAAGTACTCACCGCGCAGCGAAAGACCGAAGGTCTCGGAGATGCCGATGGTGGAGTACAGGGCCACGCCGGTGAAGCCGTCGCTGTCGCCGATGGACGAACCATCGCCCACCAGGTTTTGGGTGCTTTTCTGGGAAGCGTTGATCCCGAACATGAGGGCGTCGTTAACCTCGTAGGTAGCCGTCAGGTCGACCTGGAAGGTGGTAGCGTCGTCGTCGTTGACTATGTCCTTGGCGTCGGTGCCGTAGAGGAAGTTCAGGTAGGCGGCCAGTCCACCGCTCTCGGCACTCAGCTGCGCGCCGTAGTAGTAGCCGGGGGCGTTGAAGCGGGAGTCCGTGTTGTTGAAGATCCCGAGCATGGCACCGAATCCTTCCGTGATGGCGAAGTCCGCCTTCAGGCCGGTGTGGAAGAAGGGACCGTAGCTGAACAGGTAGCTGGTGCTGTAGTTGGCGTTGGCCGGAGCGTCGATCACCTCGTAGCCAACAAAGGTGCCGAACTGACCGAGCGTAAAGGTCACGGCGTCGCTGGGGGCGTAGGTGACGTACAGCTGCTGCAGGTTGGGAATGTAGTAGCCGAAATCACCGTCGTTTCCCAGGTTGGCGTCGATGGCGCGCGGGCCGAAACCGATCTGGCCGACGAATCCGACCTTGCCCAGCGATTTCTCCGCCAGCAGGTTCACGTTACCGACATTGAAGCCACGGTTCTCCGGCGTGAAGCTGGTCGGGAAGCCCAGGGTCGTGCCGCTGGTTTCGTCGTTGGGGTCGCTGAATACGTTCTGGAAGTAAGCGTCAACGTAGCCGCTGAGCTGGAAGGAACGCTCTTCCTCTTCTTCTTCTTCGATGATGACCACGTCGACGTCCTGGGCGGAAACGACGGGACCGAGTAGGAGCAGGAAGGCAAAAAGGGTAAGTAGTTGATTGTTCATCGAAGTTGATTTGGGGTAATACCTGTGGGTGTAAAGTGAGAAGGGGGGGCTGGTACGGTAGTACCGTAGTCGGGTAGCACTGTCGTCGGTACTTGGGCAGTACCTTCCTGGTGTACTACCCGACTACCTTTTGGTTAGCGTACTACACTGCTGCCGGAATCGGTGAGTTGGAAGACGCCGTCCTCCTTGGCCAGGGTGTAGGCGTGCATATCGTGCTCGCCGAGGTCGAGGCCACGGATCTCTTCTTCCTCGTCGACGCGGATACCCATGATGGCCTTGAGGGCGCTGAAGATGGCAAAGCTCGTAGCGAAGGAGAAGATGCCGACCGCCAGGGTGCCGATAAGCTGGGTGATCAGCTGATCGATGCCGGCGCTGGCGCCGAAGATGCCTACGGCCAGGGTGCCCCAGATGCCGCACATACCGTGTACGGAGGTAGCACCTACCGGGTCGTCCAGGCGGAGGGTCTTGTCGAAGAAGACGATGCTGAGCGGGATGATGATACCGGCGATGAGGCCGATCAGGATGGATTCGCCACCGCTCATGAGGTCAGCGCCGGCGGTGATGCCGACCAGTCCGCCGAGGATACCGTTGAGTACCATCGACAGGTCGTAGGTCTTGAACATGATGTAACCCATGAAGAAGGCGGCTACCCCACCCGCGGCCGCGGCCAGCGAAGTGGTGACGAATACGAGGCTGACGCCGTTAGGGTCGGCGCTAAGTACCGATCCGCCGTTGAAGCCGAACCAGCCGAACCAGAGCAGAAATACGCCGATGGCAGCCAGTGGCATGCTGTGGCCGGGGATGGCCGATACGCTGCCGTCGGGGCGGTACTTACCGCGGCGGCTGCCGAGCAGGATGATGGCGGCCAGGGCGGCGAAGCCACCGGCGGCATGTACGAGGGTGGAGCCGGCAAAATCGTAGAAGCCCATGGCGTCCAGCCAGCCGCCGCCCCACTTCCACATGCCCGTGATCGGGTAGCTGATGGCTACGAAGAGCGTAGCGAAGATGAGGAAGGGTACCAGCTTGATGCGCTCGGCTACGGCACCGGAAACGATGGTGGCACAGGTAGCGGCAAACATGGCCTGAAAGATGAAGTCGGTGTAGCCGGTGTAGGTGGCGCCCGCCTCGGCGGCGGCGGCGTAGTCGGCCGTAGCGCCGGCGGCCCAGTCCATGGGTCCGAAGGCACCGATGAAGCCACCTTCGTAGCCTTCGCCGGGGTACATAAGGTTGTAACCGATGAAGTAGTAGGTCAGCAGGCCGATGCTGATGATCATTGAGTTCTTGAAGAGAATATTGACAACGTTCTTACGCTGAACGAAGCCGGCCTCAAGGGTGGCAAAACCTAAGTGCATGATAAAGACCAGGGCGGTCGCAATCAGTACCCATAGGTTGTTTACGGTAAACATAGCTTCCATGGCAGTGGGTGATTAAGTAAGTGAATGTGGGGAGTTTCCCGGGCCGGGACATAGCACGGGCCGTCCGCAGGAGGTAGCGGAAACAGGAGTGGGGTTAAATCAGGAGGTTAAATCGCTCGGAGGGGAGCGGGGATCAGATGGCGCTCTCGTTCTCCTCGCCGGTACGGATACGAACGATCCGGTCCAGATCGTAAACGATAATCTTGCCGTCGCCCACCTTCCCGGTACGACCGGAGGAAACGATGGCCTCTACGATGGCGTCCGCCTTCTCGGCGGGCGCGATAATGTCCAGCTGCAAGCGCGCGATGTAGTCGGCGTCGTAAACCGAACCGCGGTAGGTAAGCTGTTCACCGCGCTGCAGGCCGAAGCCTTTGACTTCGGTAAGGGTAAAGAAATTGACATCGATGGCGGCCAAGGCATCTCGGATGCTCTCAAAGCGCGACAGTCGGATGATAGCTTCGATCTTCTTCATAGAAGTAATTATCTTTGGGCCGCCGGGTGGTTAGCACGCGACCCCGAAAGGAGGTGAAGGAAGACTATCTGGTTAAAGGGCTCGGCGAAGGTTGGACGTCTCCTTGCTTCGTTGGCACAAATATGTACCTACGGCCTTCAGTTTGCGCAGCGAGATACTCCGAACTTCTGTGATGCCTACCCGGTCGGCTTAGTTTGCTTACCGCTGATTTTCAACCAGTTAACACATTCAGCTTACCTATGCCAACGGCCGTCAAAGACCAATTGTGGCGACTCGTAAAGTCGCTCAACAAGGCCGAAAAACGGAACTTTAAGCTCTATGCCACCCGCGCCGGCGCTACCGGCGACAGCAAGTTCATCCAGCTTTTCGACGTGATCGACCGCCTGGACGCCCCCGACGACGGGGCCATCACCGGCCGCCTCCACCTCAGCGCCGGCCAGTATTCCAACCTCAAGCGGCACCTTTACCAGCAGGTCATGACCAGCCTGCGGCTCATTTACATTAACAAGGAGATCGACATCGAATTGCGCGAGCAGATCGATTTCAGCCACATCCTGTACGGAAAGGGGCTCTACCTCGACGCCCTGCGCTCCCTCGAACGCGCCAAGGGGAAGGCCGTGGACCACCACCGGGACCTACTCCACCTGGAGATCCTCGAGTTCCAGAAGCTCATCGAGTCGCGCCACATCACGCTGTCGCGGCAGATCGACAACAAGATGGACCTCCTGCTCAACGAGTCCGCCGAGCGCAGCTACAGCGTGCTCAACACCAGTGAGCTCTTCAACCTCAACATTCAGATCCACGGGCGCTACATCGAGACCGGCCACAGCCGTAGCGATGCCGACCGCCGCGCCAACGAGGAATTCTGGAAAAGCATCCAGACCTACCGCTTCGACCGGGAGACCGTCTCGACCACCTTCTACCAAAAAATCAACCGCTTCCAGGCTTCGATGTGGTACCACTACATCCAGCTCGACTTCTCGGATGCGCTTGAGTCCGCCCTGAATGCGCTGACCCTCTTCCGCCTGAGTTCGCACATGACGGTAAAGGACCCCGACCTCTTCGTTCGCTGCCTCTATTACGTGTCTATCCTTTCGTACCTGAGCGGCGAGCATACCCGCCTGGGCCGCTACCTCGAGAACATCAACCGTTTCCTTAACGACGAACAGGTACTGCTCAACGAAAACAGCCAGCTCGTGGGCCGCACCTACGCGGGGCTGATGACGCTGAACCTGCACTTCGTCCGCGGCGACTGGCCGGCCGCCTACGAAGCCCTGGGCGCCATCCGCGAAAGCTACGTGAGTGGAGACTTCCAGCCCACCGAGCACCGCTGGGGTCTGTTCCTGTTCAAGTTCGCGGCGGCCTGCTTCGTACTGCGGAAGTACGAGGAAGCCCTGGACTACCTCAACGATATTATCAATATGAAGTCGGGCGTACTGCGGGAGGACCTCCAACTCAACGCCCGCCTGTTGCACCTGCTGTGCCACTATGAACTGGGCAACCGCGCCCTGGTGGACTATCACCTGACGAACTTCGCCCGGCAGATGCGCAAAAGTACCGATACCGCCCGCATTCACCGCCTGGCCACCGCCAGCCTGCGCAAACTCATCAAGCTGGTGGAAAGCGAGCACCGCGAGGTCTTCGTCGACCTCGACGAGAAGTTACGCGCCACCGCGGCACGCGATCCCTACGAGCACAAAGCCCTGCTCTACCTCGATCTTACTCAATGGGTCCGCCACCATCTGCCGGTGGAAACGTCCGCCCCAGGGCAAAATTCCGGGCCAGACGTGCCTTACGGTGTTTTACCATCAGCTCCAACTGCTTGAGGTTGGCCTCTATGAAGGAAACCTCGCGGTTGTTGACCAGGAAGAGAGAGCTCTCCCCCGCCTGAAATAATTCCCGTTCTCCGGCGAGCAGTACTTCGTAGTCCTCGGCGTTGCGGCGGGCCAGCGCGTACTGTGACACGGTAACGTTGACTTCGCTCTCGGCCTGCACGACCTGCGCGCCCAGGTCGGCGATCTGGTCGCTCAGTTTCAGGCGGGCCTCGCTCAGCTTGATCTGCGTCAGTTGCAGCTTGCCCCGCTCCTTGCGCAGCAGCAGCGACTGCTTAAAGGTCACCCCCCACTTGTAGTTACCCGCCGAATAGTCTTCGAGGGGGCGGTCGGCGTTACCGGCCATGAGCGCGTTGTAGGAAACGTCGATCCGGGGTTTTAGCTGCTCGCGTTGCAGCCGCTGGTCAATTTCATAGGTCTCCAGGTTCAGTCGCTGCTGGGCGATGAGCGGATGAGCCGGCGGCGTCGGCAGTACGGCTACGGGTGCAATTTCCACGGAGGCGGGCTCGGGGGGGCGGGCCGTTGGCTCCAGCTCCAGGGGCACCACGCCATCGATCCACAGGAAGGCGTTGAGGGCGGCCGTGGCGTTGGCCAAGTCGAGGCGGGCGGTCTGCAGACCCAGTTCCCGGTTCTGCAGGAGGATGCCTGCCTCCAGGGTATCGATGGCCGGCAGGGCACCCAGGCGGGCGCTCTCGACCACGAACTCGTAGCGGGTGGTAGCCAGTTCGACCGCCTCTGCGTACACCTGCACCGCACCCTGCGCTCCCGCCCAGTCCCAGTACAGCTTGCCGGCGTCGAAGAGCAGTTTGTTGAGCTGAATCTGCCGCTCCGCCTCGCTGGCGCGCTGGAATACCTCGGCCCGCCGCAACTCCGCGCGGCGCTCGTCGAAGAGCAGGCCCTGCCCGAGGGACACCGACAGGC
This sequence comes from Lewinella sp. IMCC34183, assembly GCF_003390915.1. GTDB lineage: Bacteria > Bacteroidota > Bacteroidia > Chitinophagales > Saprospiraceae > Neolewinella. The sequence goes on from NZ_QMEM01000006.1 coordinate 8,404, forward strand.
CGGCCGCGAACAGCCCCCCCTCGGGCACGGTATGCTCGGGGTTCAGGTAGTAGCCCTCGTTACGCTCGTAGGCGGCCTTCAGCTGCACGCCGAACCAGGTAGGCACGGACAGCCCGCCCTCGGCCACGCTATAGTACCGCGTACCCTTGAAGTACTTCTGCGCCAAATCGCCGTAGAGATAGGGGTCAAAACCGCCACGGGCCTGCCGGAGTACGGCCTCCGCGCGATCGCGCTGCAGGTCGGCACGTACGGCGAGCGGGTGGTGCTCCGCCACCAGCGAGAGGAACTCGTCCTCCCGCAGCACGGTAGGCAATTCCTGGGCCGCCAAGTACAGCGGCAGGCTGAGAAACAGGACTAGTAAATACTTCACGGCGTGCGTCATTTAGGCACCTTGATCTTGGGCGGGGCCGCGGGTGCGGTGTCTGCATTGGATACGTAGCGGTCGGGTGGAAAGCCGTTGATCTTCCGCCAGAGCTCGTACCAGATCGGTACGTCCTTCAGCAGGACCAGGGCGGTGGCTCCGGCGCCGGCGCGCAGGGCGTCCGGCCAGTCTTCGTCGGTGGCATCCGGGGCCACCATTACGCGGTATTGCCCCGAGGCGTTGATGACGCGGTCGATGGCGACCACGGTGCCCCGGTAGGTACCGTAACTCGTCCCCGGCCAGCCGGAGAATACGATGGAGGGCCAGCCGTCAAACTGGATGTTGACGGTCTGCCCGGAGTCGAGCAGGGGGAGGTCGATGGGCCGCACGTAAATTTCCACGGCGAGGTCGTAATTGGCCGGGACGATCGTCACTACCTGCTGGCCCGGCGATACCGTTTCCCCGATGCCCGCGGCCATAATCTCCGTCACGTACCCCGCCTGGGGGGCACGGACGATGTAGAGGTCGGTACGCCGCTCGTAGTTGCTGAACTCGCTTTCGAGTTTTGCCACTCCGGCTTCCGCGTCGAATTGCCCCGACCGGGCCGTAAACATATCCGAGCTGGCCTTGGCCAGGTCATCGCGCAGCTTTGCCTGGATGGCGTTGAGTTCTACCTGTGCGTTGATCACGTCGTTGCGGGAGGCCAACAGCTGGTTTTCGGCGCTGATCAGTTTGGCCTGGGCCTCCTGATAGACGACCCGGCGGTTTTCGAGATCGGTGAGTGACTTCAGTCCCTGGTCGTACAGTTCCTCCATCCGGCGGTACTGCTGCTCGGCCACCTGGGTATTGAGGCGGGTGGCCTCGAGGTCCATGCTGTCGCTGGCCACGGTAAGTTCGGCCTGGCGAAGCTTGTTGCGAGCCTGCTCGGTGCGCAGCCGCCCCGATTCACGCAGGGCCGACATCTGATCCCCGAGAGCACCGATCTTGGACTGGTACGATTGCACGCTCATTTCCTTGGCCAGCACCTGGCTGCGGGTACGGTCCAGCAGGCTGGTATCGAAATACTGGTCTTTGGTTTCCGTGAGGCGCAGGATGGTGTCGCCGGCCTCCACGAAAGCGCCCTCGCGTACGTGCCAGTTGGCGATCTGTCCGCCAATGACGGTTTCCACCATCTGGGGGCGCTGGTTGGGCTGCAGGGTGGTCACCGTGCCCGTAGCGCGGATGTGCTGCGTCCAGGGCAGGAACAGGCACACCACGAACAGACCGGAAAAGATCAGGAGCAGGCGTAGCAGGACCCGCCCGGAGGCGCGGCTCTCCACGTGGTTGAGGGAGGTATAGCGGGTACGATCGATGTAGCGACCTACCGAGTTCAGGCTGATGTTGAGCATAGTGGGGTGGGTCAGTTAGGTTTCGTGAGGGTTTCGTGCAGGGCGCCGTTAGCCATTTCTACGACGCGGTCACAGCGGGAAGCCAGGTAGCGGTTGCCGCTAACGGCAATCAGCGTCCAGGGATGGCTGCGGTCGGTCATGAAGTCAATGATGGCGTGGCGTTCGTTGCGGTTGATTGCCTCGAAGGAGTTCTCGAGGAGCAGCAAGCGGGGCCGGTCGACGATGGCGCGCGCCAGCAACAGACGTTGGACGATACTGCGGGGCAGGCGGTCACCGGTGGGATTGAGCTTTGTCTCGTATCCTTCGGGCAGGTGACGGATGGTGTCGTCGAGGCCAAGCTCATGCACCGCCCATTTGACGTTGTCGAAGGTGGCCCGCTCGCGGCCCATCGTGATGTTCTCCAGCACCGTTCCCTCGAAGAGCTCTCCCTGCTTGAAGCAGGCCCCGATCACGGAGTGCAGCGACTCCAGGCCGAGGTTATTGCGTGGCAAGCCGTTGTAGGAGAGCGCGCCACTTTCGGTATCGAAAAGGCCGGCGACCAGGTAGAGCAGCGTACTCTTTCCCGCCCCGTTGGGCCCGGCAACCATTACCCGCTCGCCGGGCGTGGCGCGGAAGGTGAGGTTATCGAGGGTCTTTTCCGAGCTGTCGGGGTAGCAGAAGGTCACCCCGTCGAGGCGCACCTCCAGCCCTTCCTCCGAGGTAGGCAGGAGTACGGCGCCGTCTTCTTTCACGGTATCCAGTCGCAGGTCGGTCACCTGTCCGATCTTCTCCAGGCCGGTGAGGACGTCGTAGATGGTTTCGAGCGACAGGATCAGTTTCTCAACCGACGACATGACGAACAGGATGATGATTTCCGCGGCGATAAACTGTCCGATGTTCATCCGCTCCTCCATGACGAGGATGCCGCCGATGGCCAGCAGGCCCAGGGCCACGATTACCTTGAATATCACCAGCAGGCCGTACTGCCGGATGAGTACGGCGAAGTGGCTCTCGCGCGCCTCGAGGTAGCTGTCGACGTGGCGGTCCACGCGGTTCATTGCCATATCGGTGCGACCGGCCAGTTTGAAGGTACTCGCGGTACGGGCCAGTTCCTCGAGCCAGTGTACGGCGGCGTACTTATGCTTGGATTCCGTGAGGCTGGTCGTGAGGCCGCGGCGGGCGGTGAACAGAAAGATGAGCCCCACCAGCCCCACCAATACGACCCCGAAAGCGATGAAGAAGGGGTGGTATACCGACAGGAGTAGCAAGCCGAAGACCACCTGAAAACTGGCAACCGAGAAGTCGATCAGAATCTTCGATAGTCCTTTCTGTACCGTGAGTACGTCGAAGAACCGGTTCATGAGCTCGGGGCCATAGTAATTATACATCACGTCGGTACGCACCCGGGGAATACGGTAAGCGAACTCGAAGGCGGCCCGGCTGAATATTTTTTGCTGCAGGTTCTCCACGATGCGCATCTGCTGGATCTGGAGCACGCCGATCACGGCGATACCGAAGGCTACCAACCCTACGAGCACGAGCCAGGCCGTACTGGTACGCCCGCCCATGATAAGGTTGACGATCGCCTGGATGCCCAGGGGCAGCGACAAATTGACCACCCCGGCAAAGAAGGCGTACACCCAGACGTTGCGTACTTCCTGTCGGTCGGGCTTGAGGAGTCCCCAGAAACGCTGCAGGGGAGAGAGTTCCGAATTAAGAGCGGCCATGGGGAGGAATTAGCGTAAGGTTTTGAATGCCAGGTCGGTAAAGAAGCAAACCACCGAGTCCTCACCCTGCCGGGCATCGGTGATGCGGGGCAGGTGGGCGGCGAAGTAGCGTTGTAGGTGCCCGCCCTCGATGATGGTGCTGACCAGCATGTGGGGGTAGGCGAAATCGGGTTGGAGCTCGAGCACGATGGCCCCCACGCGCTCCACCAGCTGCTTGTAGTAGTGGAAGGCGCCCTCCTTATTGTCCTGCTCGACCTCCCGGGTAAGGAAAGACTTCAGGCTCTCGGCGACGACGATCCGGTTGAGCTTCACTTCGTTAATGTGGGAAAAGCTGCTGTCCTCCATTACCTCCTCGGTGAGCAGGCGTATGGATCGCTTCAGCCGTTCCTCGGCGGAGGGCACGTTGGCCAGCAGAAAAGCCAGCCGGTACTCCATCCAGCCCCAGTACCACATAACCAGGTACAGCAGTAACTTGTGCTTGTTCTCGAAGTACCGGTAGACCGAGGCCTCGGTGGTCCCCACGAGCTGGCTCAGCTTGCGGAAGGTGAAACTGTCCAACCCAATCTCGTCGATCAATTCGATGCTGCCCGTGACGATGCGCCGCCCAAGATCACTCGTCTCGGGATCCTTGAGAAACAACGTCTCGGAGATTCCGATCGTGATCTTACCATCGAAAGAGTGCATGGCCAGTTGGGGATTAGCTGGTTAATAGTAATACTATTATTTCCGAAACTACGCCGGAGAAATAAAAGTTGTCCGCTGACAGTATTATTACATTGAGTAGCCGCGTTGATCGAGTACCTCCTCACTTCACCTTTCCCTCATGAAAATATCTCTACGCTCCATTCTCCCCTTCCTCGTTGGTGGGCTCAGCCTGGCTCTCCTGGCCTTTTCTGGCGGTCCTGCCGCCTCGGGCGCACGCGGCTATACCGGTGCTCCGTCCTCCGGCGGAGGTACCGAGGGTACCTGCAGCATTTGTCACGGGGGCGGCACCTTCGGCGAACCCCGGCTGGCCCTCCGGTTTGATGGCAGCACCCCGACCGCATACCGTCCGGGGCAAACCTACCGGGTCACGGTAGCCGTCCGGCCCGGCACGGGCACCGCCAACGGATACGGCTTTCAGGCGCAATTCCTGAACTCCGCCTCCACCACCGCCGGCACCCTGGGCGAGGCGGCCGATTTCACCCAGATATCTACCCTATCGGACGGGCGCGTTTACGCCGAGCACCAGGCCGTCAATCAGGACAGCTTATTCTCCTTCGACTGGACGGCCCCGGAAGCCGGCACCGGCGAGGTATCGGTTTATCTCGTCGGCAATACCGTAAACGACAACGGAGGCACCAGTGGGGATAACGGGTCTACGGCCCCCCTCCTGCTCACGCTTTCCGAGGATGCCACCACCGCTACCGCGGATGCCGGTCGCACGCCGGAGGCGGTACGCGCCTTCCCCAACCCGTTCTACGGCACTACCCGGATCCAGCTTCCCGCAGAGGTGACCGGGTGGGTGGACACGCAGCTGTACGGGGCCGATGGGCGCCTGCTCGAACGTGCCACCCGCGCCGCCGGGTCCCTGACCGCCGAACTAACCGGCCGGCCGGCGGGAACCTACCGCCTCGTGATTACGGACGATTCCGGACGTCGTTACGTGTCGTCGCTGGTGAAGCGGTAGCTTAGAGCCCGCGCAGCAGGTCGGCCTGCAGATCCGCGACCGCCTCCAGGCCGACGCTCATCCGTACGAGGCCGTCGGAGATGCCTACGGCTTCCCGTTCCTCCGGCGTCAGCTTGCTGTGGGTCGTCGTGGCCGGGTGCGTGAGGATGGTGCGGGTATCTCCGAGGTTGCTGCTGCGGCTACACAGTTGCACGGCATTCAGCAATCCGCTGGCCGCCGCTACACCACCCTCCAGTTCAAAGGTCACGATGCCGCCACCGGCGCGCATTTGCCGTCGGGCGAGGGCGTACTGTGGGTGGCTTTTGAGAAAGGGATAGTGAACCCGGGCGACACCGCGCTGCTCACCCAGCCAGGTGGCCATCTCCAGGGCCGAGCGGCAGTGGGCATCCATCCGGATGTGCAGGGTTTCCAAGCTCTTCGAGATCACCCAGGCATTGAAGGGGGACATGGCCGGTCCGGTATGCCGGCAGAAGAAGATGACGCGTTCCATTACCTCCGACGTGCCGAGCAGCAGGCCGCCGAGCACACGGCCCTGCCCGTCCATCCACTTGGTGGCGGAGTGAGTAACCAGGTCGGCACCGTAGTCGCCGGGGCGTTGCAGATGGGGAGTGGCGAAGCAGTTATCGACGATATAGGTCAGCCCGTGCGTCCGGCAGAAGGTACCTGCCCGCTCCAGGTCGACGAGTCGCAGGCCGGGGTTGGACGGCGTCTCGGTCACGAACAGCTTCGTTTCCGGGCGTACCGCCGCGGCCCAGTCGTCGGGGGCATCGGGTTCGACGTAGGTGAAGGTGACCCCCCACTTGGGCAGGATCTGGGTAAGGATCTGATGGGTACTGCCGAAAACCGCACGCGTAGCCAGAATGTGGTCACCCTGTTCGACCAGGGCGGCGAGGCTGGCGAAAACCGCCCCCATGCCCGAAGCCGTGGCGAACCCCGCCTCCATGCCCTCCAGCGCGCAGGCCTTGGCGATCAGCTCATCGACGCTTGGGTTATTGTACCGGCTGTAAATGATCCCCTCCCCCTGGCCGGCGAAGGTATCGGCCATCGCCTCGGCGGTGGGGAAGGTAAAACTGCTCGTCAGGAAGAGCGGGGTACTGTGCTCGCGGTAGGCGGTCTGCTGCATCTGCCCGCGTATCGCGCGGGTCTGGGGTTGCTGCTCATCGTTCATCCGCAATGATACTACATCTTGCGCACGGCGGTGGTGCGGAAGCTGCCGAGGGTGGTACCGATCAGGTTCTGTTCCGAGGGCGCCCCTTTAAGGTCCATGTTGACGTCCGTGTTGTACTGGCTGGAGTAGAACGAGAGCTTGAGCCCCGCGTCGGTCGCGCTTACGGAGCGGAGCTTGGTTTCCGCATCCTCGACGACGAATACTCCTTCCAGGCCGTCGTCTCCTTCCGAAAGGACCAGCGTTCCGCGCACCGTGCCGGCCGGCGTATCGCTTACGGTCACGTCCCACTCACCGGCGTAACTGGGCGCATCGGGCGTGGTGGTCGCGGGCGTGGTAGTAGCTGCCGCGGAAGCGTCGCGGGTGGGCGTGCAGGCCGACGCACAGGCCAGCGCAAGTAAGATGATCAGGTAGCGCATAGGAACAGGATTGACGCCGCGGGGGCCGATTTCCCGTTAAGGTACGGCTTACTGGTTTTCCTTGCTAAACGCCACGTCCATGGCCGCGCAAATCTTGGCCAGGGCCTCCTGCAGGTCGAGATCCGAGTGCGCACTGCTGACGAAGCCGACCTCGTACCCGCTGGGACCCAAATAGACGCCCGTCTGCAGCAACTCGTGATGGATCATCTTAAAGTACTCCATGTTGGCGGGGTCGATCTGGTCCGCCCGCTCGATGCGCTCGTTGCCGAACGCCAGCCAGAAAATGGACCCGATGTGGGGCACGTGAACGGGGTACCCGCGCTCGCGTGCGTAGCCTTCAATGCCGGTGGCCAGGGTATGGGTACGCTCCGCGAGCCCCTCGTAGAAGCCGGGTTCCAGGCACTGCTCGAGCGCCGCCAGTCCGGCGGCCATCGCTACTGGATTGGCCGACAGCGTCCCGGCCTGGTAGACGGGCCCCACCGGGGCGATGAAGTCCATCAGCTCCTTGCTGGCCCCGTAGGCGCCGACGGGAAAGCCTCCGCCGATCACCTTTCCGAACGTAATGATGTCGGGTTGGACGCCGTAGTGGCCGGCGGCACCTTCGAAGCCTACCCGGAAGCCGGAGATCACCTCGTCGAAGATGAGCAATACGTCGTGTTTCCACGCTTTAATGCGGAGGCACTCCAGCCACGACTTGTCCTGTAACAACAGCCCGTTGTTGGCGGGTATCGGCTCCACGATGATGCAGGCTATCTGACCAGCCTGCTCGGTCAGGGTGCGTTCCAGCAGGTCGCGGTCGCCCAGGGGCAGTACCAGCGTATCCCGGGCCACCGCCTCGGTGACGCCGGCCGACGAGCTGGTGCCGAAGGTGACCAGGCCGGAGCCCGCCTTGACCAGCAGGTTGTCCACGTGGCCGTGGTAGCAGCCCTCGAACTTGATGATCTTGTTACGGCCGGTGGCCCCCCGCGCCAGGCGGAGCGCCGACATGACGGCTTCCGTTCCCGAGCTTACGAAGCGCAGCCGTTCGACGTAGCGGTGATTGTCCAGGATGAGCTTCCCGAGCCGGTTGCCCATTTGCGTCGGGGTGCCGAAACTCGTACCCTTCAGCACCGTCTCGATCACCCGCTCCCGGATGTGCGGATTGTCGTGCCCGTGAATGAGCGGCCCCCACGAGCAGCAGAAATCAAGGAATCGGTTCCCGTCCACGTCCGTCATGTGGCTGCCGTGCCCCTCGGCGATGAAGAGCGGCGGGCCGCTCACGCTGCGAAAGGCACGGACGGGGCTGTTAACGCCACCGGGGAAATACTGCTGGGCTTCTTCAAATAAGCGGGTGGAGGTGTCACGCGGGATGCGTTGCTGGTATCGGGTCACGGTCGTGGATTTCCGCAATAATAGCATTAGTCCTTCGGGCGGAGGTCGCGGGCGCGTCAAGATTCCCCGGGGCCACATTACAACTGATTAAATACATCTTCCAACCGAACCTCCCGCCGGGCGACGCGCTTCGTAAAGGCCTTATTGTAACGTATTTCAATATCCGGTTTTAGTGTTTTCCCGTTTCGCTTATTTCCCCACGCATGTTACCCCAGCAAATCCTCCTCGTCGAAGATGACCCCCTCGAATGTCAACTGGCGCGCCGTGCGCTGAGCAAGATCGATCCCGACATCGGCGTCACCCACCTTGCCGACGGCCAGGCCCTGCTCGATTACCTGTCGGAAAGCCCGGCGGAGTCCATCTCGCTGGCCATCATGGACCTGAACATGCCCCGCCGCAACGGACTCGCCACGTTGGAATACCTGCGGGAGCAGGGTACGCAGCCGCCCTTCCCCATCGTCATGTTTTCCTCGTCCGACGATCCCGACGACGTCCGACGTGCCTACCAGCTCGGAGCCGCCGCCTACGTGGTCAAGCCCGTCGGGGGGCAGCAATACCGGCAGACCATGCAACGTATCGTGGATTTCTGGCTCTCCACGAACCGTATCCGGTAGCAAAACCTCCAACTTTCTACCCCTGCCCCACGGTCCACGGCGGGTAAGCTATATTACGGCCACCGATCAGGCTACTTCATTATACAAGCAGATGCAGGGACTTTGGAAACGACTTACGACGGCGGTTATCTTCGTCATCATCATGATAGCCGGGATGTACACCGGCCCCTACACCTTTAACCTGCTCTTCCTGGTCATTACCGGCGGTTGCCTGTACGAGTTCTTCGGAATGACGCTGGACCGCCACACCCGGCGCGACCGCGTCCGCAAGGCCTTCGGGGTGGCCGTGGGCCTGCTTCCTTTCTTCCTGGTAAGCTTTTATTCCCTGGGCTATGTCAAGGATCCGGCAAGTTTCATCCAGGTCTCAAGCCTCCTGTTCGCGCCGTTCATCTTTACCATCTTCATCTACGAGCTGTACAGCAACAGCCGCGAGCCCTTCGTGAATATTGCCTACATTATCCTGGGCCTCTTCTACATCGGCATCCCGTTTGCGCTCCTGGACTTCATTGCCTTCGACGAGAAAATTTTCTATTACCGTGTCGTCTTCGGCCTGCTCCTGCTCACCTGGGTCAACGATACCGGGGCGTACCTCGTCGGCAGTCAGATCGGCAAGACGCCCCTCTTCCCGCGCATATCGCCCAATAAGACCTGGGAGGGCAGCGCGGGCGGTGCCATTACCTGCATCGTGTTCGGCTACCTGCTGCACCTGGTGTTTCACGAGATCGGACTGGTACAGTGGCTGGTCCTGGCGGTCATCGTCGCCGTCTTCGGCAGTATCGGCGACCTGATCGAAAGTATGCTGAAGCGCAGCGTCGGCGTCAAGGACAGCGGCGACCTGCTGCCCGGCCACGGGGGCCTGCTCGACCGCTTCGATGCCTTTATTTTCGTGATTCCTTTCGCTGCGGCCTACATTTTATACCTCCGTTGAAAATCCGTTGATAGCGGTGAAAAATTGGTGTTAAAACGCAAATGGTGGGTATAAACCGCCAATATGGGTGACACACTATTGCGAAAGGTCCGTCCTTTCGCCTCACTCACCCATTCTGTTCATGTAAACCTATATCGCTACTATCGTCGCGTTCGCTTACACCTTTGCCCCGCGCGGCTGGGCCTTTTGCCAAGGTCAGTTATTACCGATTGACTCCTACCAGGCCCTCTTTTCCATCCTCGGCACCACCTAAGGGGGCGACGGCCGCACCACCTTTGCGCTACCGGATCTGCGGGGGCGCTCCATCATTCACCCCGGGACCGGCCCGGGCCTCTCCTCCTTTAGGGCGGACGAGCATTCAAGCGTGGAATCGGTGACGCTCACGCCGAACCAGCTTCCCGCCCACACCCACGCGGCGACGCTGAACCTTGGGGCGGGCGTGGGTTCGGGAGCCGGCGGGGACGGCAATTACCTGGCCTTCAATGCCGCCGGTGAGACCGTCTTTACGGCTACCCCACCGGCCGATGCCCACCTCGGACAAGCTACCATCACGGTGGGCCCCAGCGGTAACGGCGGGCCGTTGGCAACCCGCAGCCCGGTCGTAGCCATCAACTACATCATCCCGCTCAAGGGTGTCTATCCCCCTGCAGCTGATCCGCCATGAAGGGCTTCTACATCCTGCTCCTGCTGTGCACCCTGCCGGCAGGAGGACAGGCACAACAAATCCAGTGGTCCTCCCCCTGCGTGACCGCTACGTTCTCCTGGAAAGGACCGTGAACGGCCGGAAGCAGTACATTGACGACGACGGCATCTGTAACGATAAGGACCGCTACCCGGGCAGCGACGACACGGCTGACGCGGATGGCGACACCCTTCCCGGAGGGTGCGACGACCGTCCCAACGTCTTCGACGGCGTACAGGTATACGCTGCCTGCTTCGGTGACCTGTCGCCCCTGCGCCTCATCCGGGGCGGACGCGACGCTACCGGCAGGTTCACCTTCACCAACGCCGCAACCGGGCTGAAGATCGCCTTCAACACTGCGACCAGCACCTGGGACCTGACCGACATCGCCAGCACCAGTCCCCAGGTGTATTTCGGTTACCCGCTGGCTACCACCCCCAACCCGCCGGCCAGCGAGCTGTCCGCCTAAGAAGCCATCGTCTGCAACCAGTTGCCCACCGTAAAAGGATCACGTACTCAGCGCGTAATCCCCACCCTGAGCTGCCCCGCCGAACGTGTGGCAGCCTACGCTACCGACGGTTGCTCCGCCGCACTCCCCGACCTGACCACCGGGCTGACGACCAACCTGGACAACCTCACCCTGACCCAGGAGCCACCGGCGGCGACCCGCTATACCGGCCCGGGAACCTATCCGTTTACGGTACGGGCCACCGACCGGAACTCCAACACCGTAGTCTGTGAACGTACCGTCGTGCTTGCCGACACCACCGCTCCCCGGTTGGTAGTTACCGGGACCTCGGCTACCGTGATCCTGGGACCTTCCGGGCTGGCCGTCATCGCCCTGGAGGCCTTCGGAGCCACGGCCACCGACAACTGCACCGCCGTAGCCCCGCAACTGCTTCTGCGCCGCGCGGATAGCCCGTCAGGCGCTAGTCCGGCCGTACGTCTCACCTGTGATGACGCTGCCGCGAACGTTCCGTTTATCTTTTCCGCGACTGATGCCCCCGGCAACCGCGACTCACTGCCTGTGACGGTGACCGTCCTCGATACGACCCCGCCCCCGCTGACTTGTCTACGCGACACGCTGTACCTCGACGCCTCCGGTACGGCCGACTACCCGATCGGCGATCTGGCCCTCCTGGTATCCGATAACTGCCCGTACACTTTCATCGCTGATGATATATCCCAAACGTACGGCCACACCGATACCGGACTGATCAGCAGCGTCGAGACACGAACGGACGCCGCGGGCAACGTAGCCACCTGTACGGTTGAGCTCTTCGTGGTGGATACCTTCCTCACCTCGGCCCTTGGGTACTGGCAGACCGTGGCGGACGATGTCCTCGGCATCTATCCCAACCCCAATGGCGGATCGTTCACCGTTCACTAGACCGACCACCGAACATTACTGAATCTGGCGGCGGGGCGCAGGTGCGGAGTGCATCAGGCAGTGCGCCGGCCCCTGCGGCTCAGTAAGAGGTAGAGTACCCCACAGAGCAGCCAGGCCGGCAGCGTCACGAAGGAGAGGAAGACATCGAACTGCACGGAGATGAAGTAGAACAGCCCGAAGCTGATGGCCCAGGCCCAGAAGACGGCGGGATTGTAACCGGACCCGCCCCGCTCCGAGTAGTCTCCCCCCGCACCTGCGTCAGCGCCCCCGCCGAAGAAGTGCTGGAAGACGATCACCGCGCCCACGGGTGCCAGGATAAATCCGTACAGCGCGACGAAGTCGAGCAGCTGCATGGCGAAGGCCGGAAAGAGGCCGGCCACCGTGGCCAGACCGCCGGCGATGATGGTCACCCAGAAGGTCGAGAATTTGGGCAGCACCGCCTGGAAGGCCAGACCGGCGCGGTAGATGGTGGGGTTGGCCGTCGTCCAGCCCGCCAGCACTACGGCGATGATCCCGAACACCCCGATGGCGTTGTAGGCCAGGGGACCCGGCGCGACGGAGGGTGCCTGCCCCTGATCGAGGAAGGCCTGGGCCTCGGGCGACTGCAGGTACACGGCGTAGAGCAGCGCGGCGGCGATCCAGGCCATGTAGTGGCCCACGTACATACCGGCGGCCGTCGTCCAGCCGGCGCTGGCCTTTTTGGCGAAGCGGAACACGCTCAGGTCGGACATGCCGACGTGCATGGCCGCGTTGGCGAACCACGACCAGATAACGACGTGCCAGAAGGTGTACTTGATCTGGCCGGGGAAGGGCTCGCCGCCCTCGCCCCAGATGTTCCAGAATTCCTGGAAGCTGCCTACACCCAGCTGCCCCAGGGCCACGATACCGCAGGCCAGAAAGGCCAGGACGATGAACGGCGACATGAGGTTAGCGGCCTTGGCCACGGTGTCGTAGCCACGCGCCGCGATAAGCGAGATGATCACTCCGATGAGTACGACGACGACGATGTAGGTGCCGCTGGTGGGCAGGGTGTCCGTCAGCTTCGGCATCTCCATATCGAAAGGAATGCCCACCGCGGTGGCGGAAACGGTGATCATGGAGCCGGCCAGGAAGCAGAAGAGCACCCCGTTGGCGACGTTGTAGAACTTGACGAGGTTCCTGCCGCAGATCTTCTCCAGTTGGTAGTAGAGGGTCAGGCGGTACTTCACCGCGATCTCCGCGGTTAGGAAACGCCAACTAAGGACGGCCAGAAAGTTGCCGAGGAGCAAACCGATGATGAGATCGAAAGCGCTGACACCGGCCGTAAGGAACAGGGGGCCGATGACGAACTCGGTACCCGCGGCGTGCTCGCCGGCGTACATGCCCAGGAAGCTCCCCCACCCTTTCAGTTTCGATTTGGGAACCGGCTCGCGTTCGTATTCGCCGCCGGCCAGCTCTTCGATGATTTCTTCCTGGGTTTCCTGTTGTAGCATTAGCGTGGTGTGTTAGAGAAGAGAGGGAGGGGGCTCAGGCGTCGGCCTCCTTGATGATGAAGGGCTGGTGCTTCTTGAGGCCGTAGTTCCGCTTGAGGAACTTGGAGTTGAGCCCCTTGTCCGAGATACTGATGGCGGCGCCGAGGGCCGAGCCCAGACTGGAATCGGTGGTGTGTAGCTCCAGGTCGCGGAAGCGGTTGGAGATCAGCTCGAGGAAGACGGCGTTGTCGCTGAAGCCCCCGTCGATGAAGAGCGTCCGGATCGGGGTATTCCCGACCGCCGTTTCGATGCTGCGGGCCTGCAGGTCGACCAGTTCTACCATGAGATGGTGGTAGGCGTATTCGTAGGAGTCGGTGGGTAAGGTGGTTTCTGGAGGGTTGCCCGGATAGTCTAGTTCGGTAAGGTGGAACCACGGGCGGTAAACGCTCACGATTTGCTGGTAGACGTCGCAGTCGAAGGCGACCGAGCGGTGCCGCTCCGCGTCCACGCCAAAGTGTTCGGCGAGGGCTGCGACCTGCTGCTTGTACTCTTGCCCCAGAAAGAGCCGGGCGGCCTTGACCGGCTTGCCGTCGATGCGCATGTAGTTGATGCAGTCGCGCTGCACGTCCTCCGGTTTAAGGATGCCCGAACCGAAGGGGTTGAGGGACACGCTCCACGTACCGGTCGACAGCAGGATGAAGGGGTTGCGTTCGCTGCGGATGTACGGCAGCAGGGCGGCGGAGCTGTCGTGGATACCGACGCCGATCTTGATGCGGCGCCCGTTGTAGTTCATATTGATGCTTGTTTCCGTCGATACGATCGGCGGAAGGATGCGGTGCAGGTTCTCGGCGTACACCCACTGGTGGTAGTCGCCGAGGGAGTAATCCCACAGCGCGGTGTGGCAGCCAATGCTGGTATACTCGCTGATGGGGATGCCCGTGAACACGTAGCTGAGAAACTGCGGCAGATGCAGGCTGTACTTGATGCGGGCAAACACCTCGGGCTTACGGTGCTTGAGCCAGTACAGCTGCATGCCCGAATTTAGCATCCCGGAATTGGGCGAGCCGGTAGCGGCGCTGAACGATTCCTCGGGGCCATACTTGGCGTAGAACTCCGCGGTGACCCCGGGCTCCAGGGGCTTGGTGTAGTTGTATAGGGGGGTGACCACTTCACCGTCGGCATCGAGGTGGACGAAGCTGGCGCCGTAGGAGGAAAAATTGATCGAATGGACGTCAAACTCCCGCGCTTCGAGAATGCGGTCGAACACCTCCCGCAACCAGGCCTGCAGGGCGGGTAGGTCTTCAGTGGGATAGCCGTCCTCGTCGGTGGTCTCCGGAAAGCGCACGTATTCGCGGTGCACCTCTTGGTACTCCTCGTCGAAGAGAAAGAACTTCTTGTTGGTCCGCCCGATATCGAATACGGCGGTGACTTTCCGTTTCTCCATCCTATAGTCCGGTCGCTACGGTGTGCTTGCCCCGCTCGCGGATGAGCAGGTTGCGCACGTCCAGTCCCCGGTAGGCACGCAGGGGGTCCAGCGCACCGCCCCGGCTGAGCCGGGCCCGCTGTACGAGGGGGCGCACGTCGGTACGGTAGGCGTCCTGCAGGATCTCCTGGCATGCCACCACGTCGTGGTCGCGCTGGGCGGCGGCGAGGCGGTTCTGGTCGACCAGCAAGGCCTTGGCGTAGGCTTCCTGGATGGCCTCCAGCGATTGGATGAGGTCCTCCAGCGGGTCCTTGATGTTGTGGCTGGCGTCGATCATCCAGGCGAGGTCGGGGTTCTGCGGGTTGTTTTGCATTCCGTAGACCAGCTCGTTGAAGATCAGGAAGAGCGCGTAGGGCTTGATACTGCCGACGGTGAGGTCGTCGTCGCCGTACTTGCTGTCGTTGAAGTGGAAGCCGCCGAGCTTGCCCTTCAGCATCAGGGTGGAGACGATCTGCTCGATGTTGCTGTTCGGCAGGTGGTGGCCCAGGTCGACCAGGGTGTAGGCGCGCTCCCCGCAGGCGTTGGCCAGCATGAAGCTGGTGCCCCAGTCCTGGATGACGGTGCTGTAGAAGTTGGGTTCGTAGGGCTTGTACTCGATGAAGAGTTTCCAGTCGGCGGGCAGTCCGGCGTAGATCTGCTTGAGGCTGTCCTCGGTCTGCATCAGGTTCCGCTGGAAGTTGCGCTGGCCGGGGAAGTTGGTCCCGTCGGCCAGCCAGACGGTCAGACTCTTGCTGCCCAGCTTGCTGCCGATCTCAATGACCTCCAGGTTGTGCTCGATGGCCTGCCGGCGGGCACCTTCGTCGCCGGCGCTCAGGGAGCCGTGTTTGTAGCTGTGCTCCGCATCGGGCTGGTCCTGGAAGGTGTTGGAGTTGATGGCGTCGAAGACGAGCCCGTGGTTCTCCGCCCGCTGTTTCACGGCCGCGTAGTCGGTGGGCGTATCCCAGGGAATGTGGAGGGACACGGCCCCCGCCGTCTGGGTCAGAGCGTGCAGGATGCCTACGTCGTCGATTTTCTGTTCCAGGCTGCCGGGCTCCCCGTGAAAGGAGAACCGCCCAAAGCGCGTGCCTCCGGCCCCGAGGGCCCAGCTGGGCACGGCCACCTGAAAAGCAGCGAGGGCGTCGGTTACCCCCTCGACGTCGGTACCCGCTTCGCCGAGGCGGTCGGCGAGGTAGTCGTAATCTTTATTATGTCGGTCCAGGTGGTTTCCGTCTTGCGACCGGATCTGGTCTTTGGTCAGTTGCATGATCTTTTCTTTGTTTAGGGGTGCGGGGTGCGGGGTGCTGGGTGCTGGTGGCGGATCAGCCAATAACCAGCACCCAGCAACCAGCACCCAAACCTACCGCACGAACGCATTGGCCATACCGCCGTCTACGTTCAGGATGTTGCCCGTCGAGCGGTCGAGGATGGTGAAGGCAAAGACGCCGTCGGCGATGTCGTCCGGCCGGATGATCCGGTTCAGCAGGTTGCGCCTGGCGTAGTGTGCCGGTAGTTCCTCCACGGTGATGCCGTAGGCTTTTGCGCGGCCTTCGGCCCAGGCGCCCTCCCAGATCTTGCTGCCGATGATGACGCCGTCGGGGTTGACGGTATTCACGCGGATGCCGTGCTCGCCGAGTTCGGCGGCCAGCAGGCGGGCCATGTGCTGCTGGGCGGCCTTGGCGGTGCCGTAGGCGACGTTGTTGGGTCCGGAGACCAGTCCGTTCTTGCTGGCGATGGGGATGATGTCACCGCCCAGCCCCTGCTGCTTCATGATGGCGGCACCGGCCTTGGCCAGTTCGAATTGTCCCTTGACCAGTACGTTCTGGAGGATGTCCCAGTCCTTGGCGGTCGTTTCGTGCAGCGGCTTGGAGATGGCCAGGCCGGCGCTGTGGACGACGATGTCGACGCCGCCGAACTCCAGGCAGGCCTTGTCGAAGGCCCTTTCGATGGAGGCGCTGTCGGTCACGTCGCAGGTGGCGTAGGTTGAGGTGTCCGCCGGGTAGGTGGCATTGGCCTCTTTCAGCCGGTCCTCGGCTATGTCGGTGAGGACGACCACGGCACCTTCCTCGGCCAGCTTGTCGGCGATGGCCTTTCCGATACCGCCGCCGGCGCCGGTCACGAAGGCTACCTTGCGGCTGAGGGGCTTTTCCTTGGGTTGGCGCTGTAGTTTGGCTTCCTCGAGCAGCCAGTACTCGATATCGAAGGCTTCCTGCCGGGGCAGGGAGGTGTAGGAGCTGATGGCTTCCGCGCCGCGCATTACGTTGATGGCGTTGACGTAGAATTCGCTGGCTACGCGGGCGGTCTGCTTGTTCTTCGCGAAGGTGAACATACCTACACCGGGGTAAATAATGACGACCGGGTTGGGATCGCGCATTGCCGGGCTGTTGGCGCGCTTGTGCTTCTCGTAGTAGTCCTGGTACTCCTTCCGGTATTGGGCAAAAGCGGGCTCCAGTTTAGCGAGCAATTCCTGGGGGTCATCGACCTTCTGCTGGGTCTGCAGGTCCAGCACCAGGGGCTGGATCTTGGTCCGCAGGAAGTGATCGGGGCAGGAGGTGCCCATCGGCGCCAGCCGTTCGAGATCGTAGCTGTCGATGAACTGCAGCACGGTATCGCTGTCGGTGAAGTGCCCCACCATGCGGTTCTCCGAGGAGGCCAGCCCGCGCAGCAATGGCATCAGCTTGGCGGCCTTTAGCTTGCGCTCGTCGGCCGGAAGCGACTTGATCTTCTCGCCCCCGAAGACGCTGCCCTTCTCCTTTACTTTCCGCTCGATGTATTCCGAGGCCATCTCGATGACCTCCAGGCTGTTCATGTAGCATTCGAAGGAGGTGTCGCCCCAGGTAAAGAGCCCGTGGCTGCCCAGTATGATACCGCGGATACCGGGGTTATCGGCCAATTCTTTTTCTAGCTGCAGTCCGAGGTCGAAGCCCGGGCGCTGCCAGGGTACCCAGCCCATCGTGTCGCCCCAGATCTCCTTGGTAACGGCCCGGCTGTCCTTGGCGGCAGCCACGGCGATCACCGCGTCGGGGTGCAGGTGATCGATGTGCTTGAACGGCAGCAGGCCGTGCAGGGGGGTATCGATCGAGGGCGCGCGGCTGTCGAGGTCGTAGATGGCATGATTGAAGAGCCCGACCATGCGGTCCTCGTCGGCGAGGCCGCCGTATACCTTTTTCAGGTTGCGCAGCCGGTTGGTATACAGGCCGGCGATGCCGGAACGGGTAAGCGTACCGATGTCACCGCCGGAACCCTTGATCCACATCACCTCTACTTCCTCGTTCGTGAGCGGGTCCTGTTCGACGGTCTTGCAGCTCGTATTGCCGCCACCGTAGTTGGTAATGCGCAGGTCGGCACCGAGGATATTGGACCGGTACAGGAAGAGGGCTACCTGGTCGTCGCCGAGGCTTCCGGCCTTCTCTTCGTCCCAGAGGTAATCGACGTGCTTGAATTCGGTAGTTGTGCTGGTGCTCATGCGGGAATTAGTGTTTTCTTTGTTGGCCTGTAATGTAAAAGGTTCGCACCCAGGCAGTATCCTGTACTGTCCGGCAGGTCTTAAAATCGCTTTTCTTCGGACATCCGCAAACGAACCGGACAAAATCGCTGCCGGGTGTCATAAATTAAGCGAGCACTAATCCCCCCTCCTCATGGAAACTACCGAACGTATCCTTATTAACGAGGAATCGCGGGTCCCCAAGTACCAGCAGATCGTCAATGGGATCATCGACAACATAGCCAACGGTCAGTTCGAGATCGACGATAAGATACCGTCCATCAACGCCCTGAGCGAGGCCTACGACCTGTCGCGCGACACCGTCGAGAAGGCCTATAACATCCTGAAGGAGCGCAACATAATCACCTCCGTAAAGGGAAAGGGCTTCTACATCACCCGCACGCAGCTGATCGCGAAGGTCAACGTACTCTTCCTGATCAATAAGCTGAGTTCGTACAAGATGCACATTTACAATGCATTCGTACGCAGCATCGGGGGCAATGCGCACGTGGACCTGCACGTGTACCACTGTGACGAAACGCTGTTCCTGAACCTGCTCTCGCGTAACCTCAACGCCTACGATTATTACGTGATCATGCCCCACTTCAAGTCGGATGCCCTGCGTCACGTCAGCGTTACCGCGGAGGTGATGGAGGCCATCCAGCAGATCCCGGACCACAAGCGCGTTATCATGGACAACCACCTGATGGAACTCGGCGGCGACTACGGGGAGGTATATCAGGAGTTCGAGACGGACATCTACGAGGCGCTCACCGAGGGCCTGGACAAGATCCGCAAGTACAAGAAGCTCATCCTTGTCTACCCCGAAACGTCGATCTACCCCTACCCGAAGCGCATCCTGCACGGCTTCCGTCGCTTCTGCACGGAGAATAAGCTACCCTTTGAGGTCATCGACGAGATCTACGAGGACACCATCCTGCACGCCGGCGACCTCTTTATCACCATCGTCGAATCTGACCTAGTGAATCTGGTCAAGCAACTGCGCGACAAGGAGTACAAGCTGGGTGAGGACATCGGCATCATCTCCTACAACGAAACGCCGTTGAAGGATCTCCTGGGCATCACGGTGATTTCCACCGATTTTCAGGCGATGGGGCGGTCGGCCGCCGAGCTGATCCTGGAGAAGAAGCGGGATAAGATCAAAAATCCATTCCGGTTCATCGACCGGGAGTCACTTTAGCTGTCCGCCTGCCTTGGTGAGTTTCACGTACCCTAGACGGTGTGCACCCTCATTCACGGATCCTTTTCCAACGTCACTGCACCTGCGGCAACGCGGCTAATGGGTAAACACGGAGGCTACGCTCACAGAGGACGAAGCAGAGGTAAAGGAGGGCCAACGCAGAGGAAGAAAGGCGCGCAAAGGTGCGCGGGGGTGCGTAGCGCTTCTCTCATTCGTGTAATCCAGCTTGCTGCAGGAACAATTTGTGTTGATCCGTGGACTATCTGTGTACGTCTGTAAGAAACCTGGTACGCCGCGCAGCGGCCAGGTGGTGAACACAGAGGCTGCGCTCACGGAGGGCTGCACAGAGGTGCCACGGAGACGCGTTCACGCAACCTTTTGAGACACCCAAATACACAGCGCAGCGGCAAGTTGTATATCTGCGCACATCCGATGTAGGTAACATCCGATGTGCGCGGATAACAAAGAAACACCGCGGAACTACTTACCCAAATCAAACTTGACAGGTAGGTTGAAGCGGGCACGGACCGGTTTACCGTTCTGCAAACCGGGTTCCCAGCGAGTGGTGGTTTGCATCAACTGGACGACGCGCAGGGCCTCTTCGCCCAGACCGGTGCCGGGGTCGCGCTGGAGGGTTGGCTCGGAAATGGTGCCGTCCGGCTCGACGATGAAGCTGACGACGGCCATGCCCTCGGCTTCAGCCTTCTGAGCGACGGCGGGATAGGTGACGTTTTCGTAAACAAACTCTAGCATAGCCTTGTCGGCGCAGGGTTTGCGGTCCCAGCGGCTACCCTCGGTCGGACAGTCGTCGGACAGGAACATCGGCATTTCCTCGACCACGTTGTATACGCCGTCTTCATCGGGACCTTTCCGGGCTTCGGTCTTTTCCTGGGCCGACAGTGTGAAAGCAAACAAGAGGAAAAACAGGGTAAGGTATTGCATAGTGCAGGGGGTTGGTTTACCCGATAGATGCGCGTATTGGCAGGGATGGTGGGTATACGGATAGCATTTTGCCTGGAGTGGCCGGTCGACTAGTCGACCGGCCACTAACGATACGTACCAGTTGCGAATAATTAACCTACAGGTAACATTAGTCCAGCCAGGATAGACCCACCGTATTACTTGCCGGGCAACCGATTAGGACAGAGGAAACCGCAGCCATCAGTAGGCAGGTCGAGAAATACACTGGGTGCACCTCCCACGCGATCCTGAGCTCAGCCGGGGGGTGACTATCATGGACGGACCAAAAGCTATCAATGCGCAGATCTAATGAAGTACCTCGTAGGCGCCGCGATAGCAATTGTCGTACTTCAATAACTTGCCTAGCGAAAACCTCACCAGTAGCTTGAATGCTAGGCAGCCGGATGTTTCATCTCCCACGCCGGGATTTCAGCAGCGACCTGACTTACGCACCAGCCGGGCGATGGGCAGGACGTCCCTTCCTATACCGTAGCCGGGGTCGCGGTAACTGGCGTCTTTAAACAGGGAACCGTCTCGTTCTGCCATGACCGATAACCCAGCCATGCCTTCCTTCGCTTCCTCAGGGTAATAGACGTTCTGGTATACGAATTCAAGCATCTTGCCGTCGGTGCGGGGCTTGTAGTCTCTCCCCCCAGATGATCCGCGACAAAGGAAAGGTACTTGGTCGGCCTTTCCGTGGACGCCATCGGCATTGGGCTGAATGTGGTTTGGGGCATGAGCGGGCCGGTAATTGAGAAGGGGGGGTTAAGATATTAAATTCGCATAGTGCTGTCGTGTGGGTTCTCCGGCAATACGGATGAGGACGACAGGCTGGCGATCGGGCTATAGCGGACAAGATGATTTTGACGGTCAGGCGGGATAATTCAGGTGATCAGGTTTTATCCTTCGCGGTGTAACATCTTGACCGGAGCGGTAACTAAAGTAAGAGAAAGCGGCAAAGCGCCGCTCCAAATGAAGTATCCATGAAGCTCCTCACCTACTGGTTCGTCACCCTCCTTCTTATGACCGTCGTTGCCTGTGATACCGTACGGGTAGGCGGTGGTGGCAACACCCCGATCGATCCACCGGGGGGTACTTTTCAACTTACCGACGGCGTGGTGGTCGGGCCTGACGGCGGCACGCTTTACGTCCTTACCGTCGAACGTGCGCTGGCGGCAATCGATGGTCAGCGGGGCAACGCCCGCTGGACCCGCGATCTGCCGCTCAGACCAATCACCCTCGTGGCGGATGGCCTTATAACCCAGTCGCTGGAACCCGGTACCGATGAACCCCTCACTCTGGTGACCGTCGCCGCCAGCGACGGCCGGGAGGTAAACCGGGCGTCCGTCACCCTACCGCCCGACCTCACCGTCGACTACCTGCGCGACCATCCCGGCACCTTTACCCTCAGCCCGTTCGGCGGTACCGCGACACCATCGGTAGCGTGGCTTTACCGACCCCTCCCCCGGAAGGGTGCCTACGACCCGGGCGAAGAGGAGGAAATCTTCAACGGTACGTTCCGCATTACGGACGGCGGGGCCGGTTTTTTACCCGTCTCCGCGGACGCCCCCGGCGAGCGGGCGGGTCGCTCGGTGGTTCCCCCGGCCGCCCAACGCATTGCGGGGCGGGAGGGCCAGCAATACCTGAGTCGCGACGGCCGCCACCTGCTTGTCAGCCAAAAGCGGTCCGCGGACGATCCGGCTACAGCCTACCGCTGGGAAATTTACCGCAGTGGCGAAGCGGAGCCCCTGGGTCAGCTGTCGAGCCGCATGGCCTACCTCCCCTTCTACGTACGTGACGGAATCCTCTATTTCGTAGAAGGCCCTTACCAAGACTTCCGCGAGGGCAACACAACCACTACGCCGTACCAGCTGGTCGCGTACGACCTGCCGTCCGGGCGCCGACGCTGGACGCGCGCCCTGCAGGACCCTATCTACCGCGGTCCGCGCCCTTCGTGAGACCCCATACCCTATCCTAAAATCTGAACGCTATGCAACACGTACAAACGCGCGCCCCCGGGGCGCGGACGGCCATTCTCATGCTTACACTCACCTGCTTGCTCAGCCTTCCGCTGGCCGGTCAGTGGGTACAGCAGGGCCCTGGCCCGAGCACCAACGGTCAATCCGAAATCCCGACCGACAACCTGGTGAGTGGGGCCGTCAACTGTGTCACCCCCCACCCCACCACCGCCGCCACCGTATATATCGGCGGCGCCAACGGAGGGGTGTGGCGCTCCACCAACGCCACCGCTGCCAACCCGAGCTGGGAGTTTATCTCTTCCGACCTGCCCAGTCAGGCGATCGGAGCCCTGGAATTCGACCCCACGGACGGCAGCAATCAAACGCTCGTCGTCGGCAATGCCTTTACCAGTTCGCTGGGATCCCGCGGTGCCGGACGCCGGGGCCTGTTCCGTACCACCAGCGGCACCGGCCCCTGGACCGACATCGATCCTTCCGGTACGCTGGGGGACGTCAACATTCTGGGGGTGGCTCCGCGCGGTAATACGATCGTCGTCGCCACCCCCAACGGGCTCTGGCGGACCACCAATGGCGGGAGCACCTGGAATCAACTCTCGGGTGCGGCGGGCAGTGGCTTACCGCCCGGTGCCACCTTCGACCTGGTGGGAGACCCCACCAGCTCAGCCGTTCTCTTTACTCACGTAGGAAGTACCGGTATTTACCGGAGTACCGACACCGGAGCCACCTGGACCAAGGTCAGCGACACGACCGTCGATGGTGCACTGTCGGGAGCAAACAATGTAGAACTCGCGGTCGGTAGCAGCAATAACCTGTTCGTAGCGGTAGTTACTGGTGGTCAGTTGGCAGGTCTGTATCGCCAGGGAAGCGTCGGCGGCAGCTGGCAAAGCCTGGACCTGCCCGCCACCACAGAAGGATGCCGTAGCCTGGGTATTCACCCCGGCGGCCAGGGCGGTCGGCACCTCTCCCTGGCCGCCGACCCCGCCGATGCGAACGTAGTGTACATCGGGGGTGATAGGCAGCCAGTCGCCAGCGTCGACGGCGGCTGCGTTCCGGCCTCGACCGTCGGCTGGCCCAATTCGATCGGCGCGAACGACTTCTCGGGCCGCCTCTTTCGGGTAGATGCCGCCCAACCCGCGGGTAGCCAAGCCGCCCCCATCACCCACAACGGTACGGCCGGCAACACCTCTCCCCACGCCGACAGCCGCGACATGGACTTCGATGCCGCCGGAAACCTGCTCGAGGGCGATGACGGGGGCATCTATCGGCAAAATTCCCCGGCCGACGCCACCGGCGATTGGACTGCAGCTATTGGCAACCTGAACGTATCGGAAGCGCACAGCATGGATTGGGACGCCAACGCAAACATCCTGATCAACGGCCTGCAAGACAACGGTACTCCGCAACAAGTCACTCCCACCGACCCCCAATGGAGGAACGTATCGGGTGGCGACGGGGGCGACGTGGCAGTGGATGATATAACAGCGGCCAGTCAGTCCACCCGCTTCTCCAGTTCTCAACGTTTGGGTGGCTTTCGCTCCCGCACCTACTCGTCCGGAAACTCCTTTCAATCGGGTTCACAAAGCTTTCCGGCCCTCGTCAATACGGCTACCGGAAACTCGATCTTTTCCGATCCACTGGTACCGGTCGGGTTCCCCTTCGTGACCCCGATCCGCATAAACGATCAAAACGGCAACCGGCTGCTCATCTCCACCGGAAACGGACTTTTCGAGTCGAACGACCAGGGCGCTACCGTCACGCGTATCCTCACCTCAGCGCTAAATACTGCTTCGGGAGATGACGTGATCGCCTACGGGGCTGCGGACAATGTGAACGTAATTTATGCGGGGCAGGGGGCCAACGTCCTGATCCGCACCACGGCCACGGGTAGTCTGAATGCAACCATGGGCTACACGGGTGGTGTAGTACAGGGTATTGTCGTAGATCCCTCGACCGCGGCGAACGCCTACGTGATCGACCGAAACAACGTGTATGCCACCAACAACAGTGGCAGTACCTTCCCCGCCGTGACCGGCAACCTGGCTACCCTGAATCCCGGCACCCTGCATACGATAACCTTCATCCCGAATTCCACGGGCAACCAGCTTGCCGTCGGTAGCGATAACGGGGTGTATCTCGCGGCCGGTCCTGCCTTCAATACCTGGACGCGACTGGGCACCGACCTTCCCGGCGTAATGGTCTACGACCTGGATTACAGCGCACCCGATCAGGTACTGTTGGCAGGCACGCTGGGCCGGGGTAGCTGGAGCTACGCACTCACGGAGCGCGACCCCGTTGACGTGGCGCTCGTGATGGACCTTTCGGGAAGCATGCTGAATCCCGCCTGCAGTGGCTGCGCGACCAAACTGGACGTGCTCAAGGACGCCGCCGAGATCTTTATCCAGCTATGGAAGGGACTCGCCGTAGGGGACGACCGACTCGGGAACATCTACTTCCGTACCGACGTAGATGCCTTCACGAGCGGACCGGACGTACTCCTGCCGGTCATCGCGAACGGCGACGCACTCATCGCGGACCTGCGGGGACAGACAACCACATCGTCCAGCCTCACGGCCATGGGCGGGGGAATACAGCTCGGCGTAAATCAACTCACCGATACCGATCGGCCCCGGCACCTCATCGTGTTTACCGACGGCATCCAGAACGTCGACCCCGGAGTGTCCGACCCCGCGCTGGAGATCCGCAACGGGGAATACGGTACGGCCTCCAACATCAATCCCAGCTCGCCGGTCACGGTACTGAATTCCGGCCTTGGCATCAAGGTCCATACCGTAGGCGTAGGTGCCTCCCCCGCCTTCGCGGGCCCGCTCGCCGATATCGCCGGGGGTACCGGTGCCCTCACCAAGGTAACCACGGCCCCCGACGAGGACCTGATCCGTTTCTACGTGGAGGAGCTGGTGGAAGTATTGCGGGACTTCAGCCCCCAGCTGATTACCTACCGCAACCTGCGGTACAACGGGAAGACCGCGGAAACGGTCGACGTCAATCCCTCCACCAATAGACTGGTCTTCAAGGTGAGCTACCCGCGGGGCACCGGCCACGACATCCGGATCTTCAAGGGTCAAACGGAGGTTACCCGGCGCGCCGTGCGGACAACCGGGGACTTCTATCAGATCTTCAGTTTTCCTTTCACTTTCCTGCGGGAACTGGAGCAGACGGAACCCGGTACGACCTGGCGTGTCCAATTAACCGGACCAGGAACTCCAACAGACGTGCAACTTGCCGTACTGGCGGATGAGAAAGACCTGGACTACCGTCTGTTCACCAACGGACCGCACCTGCTGGCGGGAGAGCCCCTGCGGCTATTCGCCGAGCTCAGCGCGGGTGGGGAACGTTTCACCTCCGGTGTGACGGTCCGCGCGACCGTGCTGGCACCCGCCTTCTCGCTGGGGGATTTCTTATCCGATTTCCAGGCGGGAGACGATCAGAAACTGACCTTCGAGCCAGGTACACCGGTCGGGCAGCGCACCTTCGAGGAACTGCTGCAGGAACCAGGCTTCGATCGGCGCCTCAGACCCCGGCCCTCCGAACTGGAGCTACGTCCCCGGGACCGGGGACTGTTCACCGCGGATTTCCCGGACACGCGAACACCAGGAACGTACCGAATCGAGTACCGAATCACCGGACGCCATCCCCTGACCGGTCCCTTCGAGCGCGTAGAAACCCGTACCGTTGTCGTACGTCCCGCGCAAATCGACCCGGGGGCTTCCGATATCAGTGCGGTACGCACCCGCGCGGGCTGGACGTGGCGGATACGTCCCGTCGACCGGCTGGGTAACCGCTACGGACCGGATTACCTGGAGCGTTTGACGGTGGAAGTATCCGGGGGTGAAATAACGGACCGCCGTGAATTCCTCAACGGAACCTACGAGATCGACGTACGGGGCGATAATCCGAAACTCAAAGTGACCCTCGGAGAAGACGAATGGTTTAGCGGGCCGCTAGAAGAGGGATGAGCGTGCCGTAAGCGGGGAACGGACCGTCGCGTATCTTGCGTCATGACTTTCCGTTCCCTTCTTCTCAGTCTGCTCGGCCTGGCCGCCGGAGTGCTTACGGCCCAGGATTCCCTGCTCTACCATTCGCCCATTCTGGAAGTAGAGCAACTGGCCCCCGGCACCTATTTGCACCGCAGCTTCTTGTCGACCGATGACTACGGTAAGGTCGCGTGTAATGGTGTGGTCTTCACGGACGGACGCGAGGCCGTGGTGCTGGATACACCGGTGGACACCCTCGGCAGCGTAGAACTGATCGAGTTTCTGCAACGACAGCTCGGCCTCCGGGTGATCGCCGTGGTACCGACGCACTTCCACGACGATTGCCTTGGCGGGCTGGCCGCCTTCCACGTACGGGGGATCTCCTCTTACGGAAACGAAAAAACGGCCGAACTCGCCACAGCGCACGGGGCCATACCCCCGCGGCGCACCTTCGCTGGCGAGAAGATGCTGCGCGTCGGCGATCGGGAAGTGCTCATCTCCCACCCCGGAGCGGGGCATACCCGCGATAACGTAGTGGCCTACTTCGCGGCCGACCAGACCCTGTTCGGAGGCTGCCTCGTGAAGTCCCTCGGCGCCGGGAAAGGCAACCTAGCCGACGCCGACACCGCAGCCTGGTCAGCCTCCGTGGTGGAGGCCATGGCCCGCTACCCCCGGGCGGTGCGCATTGTTCCCGGGCACGGCACCCCGGGCGACCGCCACCTGCTGGAATTCACCCGCGACCTGTTTGCCGAAGATCCGACGGACACCCACCCCACTCACAAATAATTATATTGAGATATTACTTAAAATGACTACCTTATCCCTAATGACCGGGAGGTGGGCGTCGTGCGATGCCCTTTACCGGTCAGGGATTACACCTTTCTACAGAGATTAAGTTTGTCGTCCCCGCCCGGTTAGTCCGTGCGGGGACAGCTTTTTGGGGTAGCACCCTTACAGTGCCGGATGGGGGTACCCGCTGCTTCGCTTACTTTCGGCTCCATATGCCCGGTACCGGAAGCCAGGCCCCACCGGTGGGCCAGTTGCCGCACCGCACCCGCGGCAGCGCCCCGGTTATGCTGCGGACCCCAAGGAACCTATCCTCTCACTTTTACCTACCGACCGATGATCCGCAAAGCCTTTAAAATGAAGGTATTTCCCGCCCACGTTGCCGCATACACCGACCGTCACAATCCTATATGGCCGGAACTCGCCGAGGTCCTCCAGGCGCATGGGGCACACAATTATTCCATTTTCCTGGACGAGGAAACCCATACGCTGTTCGGGTACGTCGAGATTGAATCCGAGGAACGCTGGAACGCGGTGGCCAAGACGAAGGTGTGCCGCAAGTGGTGGGAGTACATGCGACAACTCATGGAAACCAACCCTGACGGCAGCCCAGTGAGTACCGATTTGCAGGAGGTCTTTCACCTACCCTGACCGTCAGTGGCTGGTAGGCCAAACCGAATGTACCGCCCGCCCGGGACGGGAGGGGCGGCGCGGCGCAGGTGCCGTACCTTCTCCCAAAAGTCGACACATGCGGGCATTACTTCTCGTCCTCCTTCTCGGATCGTTCACGATCACCTTCGGCCAGGTCACCTCCGGTGGTACCGACTATACCGCCCTGGTCGACCCGCGGATCGACACCCACAAATCGCGCTGGTTCTACTTCAGTTCGGCCAGCCGGCCGTTCGGGATGGTCAACCTCAGTCCGGACACCAACCTGAAGGGCAGCTGGGAAAGCGGTTATCTTTATGACAGTACCGTCGTGCGCGGCTTCAGCCACATCCACGGCTGGCAGATCTCCGGCCTTCTCGTGATGCCCGCTACCGGAGAGATGATCGGCCACCGCGGCCCGGACGCCTACCGGTCGCCCTTTCGTCACGCTACCGAGGTGGTCCGGCCCGGCTACCACCGCCTGGAACTCGACCGCTACGGCATCACGGCCGAACTGACCAGCACCACCCGCGTGGGCCTGCACCGCTACGCCTTCCCAGACGATGACCGCGCCCGCTACCTGTACTTCGACACGGGGGCCTTCCTTGCCCACGACTCCACGCTCTACTCGGAAGCGCGACGGATATCGGACCGGGAGATCGCTGGCCTTGCCGTGATGGGCCCGACGAACCGGCGGCCCAAGCCCTTCACGGTCTACTTCGTGGCCCGGGTCGACCGCGACATCGCGGCCTTCGGGGGCTGGGAGGCGGCCCGCCTGGTGGAAGAGCCCCGCGATTCGGTCGGCGGCCGCGACGCGGGAGCCTATCTGCAGTTTGCGGACGGTACCGATACCGTGCAGCTGAAGGTAGCCCTGTCGTACACCTCGGTCGAGGGAGCCCGGCGTAACCTGGAGGCCGAGCTTCCGGGCTGGGACTTCGACCAGGTGGTCGAGGACTCCCGCGCGGAGTGGAACCAGGAACTGGCCAAGATCCACGTGACGGGGGGCACTAAGGCTCACCAGGTGAAGTTCTATACCGACCTGTGTCACAGCCTGCTGGGGCGCCGCATTGTGAGCGATCACGATGGGTACTACGCCGACAACACCGGTCCGGAAACCCGCGTGCGGCGGGTGGGGCTCGACGAGGACGGACGACCGCGCTTCCCCCACTACAATTTCGATGCCTGGTGGGGCAGCCACTGGTCGCTGGATATCCTCTGGTCCCTGGCCTACCCGGAGCGGCTGGACGGCTTCGGCAGCACGATGCAGGACATGTACCTGAACGGCGGCATGATCCCCCGCGGCCCCTCCGGCGGCAACTACACCTACGTGATGATCGGCGACCCGGCGACGCCTTTCTTCGCCGCAGCCATCAACCGGGGCATCCACCGGGGCTTTGACGTCGACACCGTCTACGCGGGCCTGCGCAAGAACGCCTTCCCGGGGGGCATCCGCGACAAAGCGGGCTACGAGCACGGTACCCGGCTCGGCGGCGGTATGGGCTATTACGTGGACCGGGGCTACGTACCCGAGGGCCTGCCGGGGACTGGCTACCACAAGGACGGGGCCTCGATGACCCTGGAGTACGCCTACCAGGACTGGTGCCTGGCCCAGATCGCCCGCACCCTGGGCAAGGAAGACGACTACGGGCTGTTCATGGAGCGCTCGCAGAACTACCGGAACCTCTGGAACCCCGCCAGTGGGTGGATGCACCCCCGGGAGATCGACGGCAGCTTGATCGCCGACTTCGCGCCCGTGGCCGCCGCCGACCAGTTCAGCGCGCGGGGGTTCTGCGAAGGCAACTCGGCCATCTATTCCCACTTCGTGCCCCACGATATTCCCGGACTGGTGGAGCTGTTTGGCGGACGCGAAGCCTACCTCGCCAGCCTCACCGCAAGTTTTGAGCGGCAGAGCCAACACTGGCTGCAGGCCAACGACAAGAACCACGCCGTCAACTGGGTGGACTACGCCAACCAGCCCAGCACTCACATGGCGCACCTCTTCAACGTGGCGGGAGCGCCGTGGCTCAGCCAGAAGTGGGTGCGGACCGTGAAGGAGCGCTACGCCGACATCACCCCCTACGGCGGCTACCACGGCGACGAGGACCAGGGACAAATGGGTGCCCTGGGGGTGCTGATGGCCATCGGCCTCTTTAGCGTCGACGGCAGCACCGCGACCGAGCCGGGCTATGAGATCACGACCCCGCTGTTCGACGAGGTCCGTATCGCGTTGAACCCCACTTACTACCCCGGCGACAGCTTCACCATCCGTACCGAAGGTGACCCTACCAACAACCTCTACATCCAGCAGGCGCGCTGGCGGTCACGGGAATGGAACAGCGTGACCTTTCCCCACCGTGAATTTGCCCGCGGGGGCGTACTGGAGCTGACCGTCGGACCGCGGCCGGATACGACCTGGGGCGTGGCATCCCCCGAACTTCCCCCTTCCCCGCGCAGGGATGGGCCCGGCCGGGGAGCCGGTGAACGAACAATTCGGGCGGGCGAGCGGATTGTAGATAACCGATCCGCAACCGCGGACGGTGCCGGTCATCCAACCACAATTCCTGCTTCTATGAAAGACATGTCCCTTCTCTACCGCTTTACCCTCAATTCCCGCGACGACTGGGAGGTGGAGGACGATACCGTGATGGGGGGAAAATCCAAGGGCAAGTTCCGGCTCACCGAAGAAGGGCACGGGCAGTTCTACGGTCACGTCTCGCTGGCCAACGACGGCGGCTTCTCCTCCATCGTGCACGAGCTCAAGAAGGTGATCGACGTGAGCGGCTACCGCGCCTTCACCGTTCGCCTCAAGGGCGACGGCAGCGACTACACCTTTCGCATCCGCAGCAGCGAAGACCAGGAGTACTTCCACGAAGCCACCTTCCCCACCACCGGTGAGTGGGAGACGGTCGAAATCCCCTTCGAAACCATGCACGCCGTACACCACGGAGAACCGGTCGATGTCCCGAACTTCGCGGGCGGCCCCGTGCATGACTTGCAGTTCCTCATCGGCAACAAGGAGGAACAGGACTTCGAAGTGGAACTGAACAACTTCGGCTACACGGAGTAGCCCTCGCGGCCGCACATCGGATGTCGAGCACATCCGATGTGCGGCTGCCCAAATTGCTTAATAAGGTTTGGTAGATCATTACCCGGATGTGATTGCCGGTCAGGTATTTAGGTTGTTTTACCCGAATACTGTTGAAAACCTTTACCCGGGCAACAAGCCTCTGAATCCCGTCTGGAATTGACCGTTTTGCCCCTTACGCACATCGGATGTGCACCACATCCGATGTGGGTAGCGGGCACCCCGTCCGGGCACTAAAATAATCTCCGGCCCGACCCGCAAAATGCGGTTTTCAGTCACCTACTTTTATGAGTAGAACCTGACTCGCTTACCCCAAATGACCAACTCCTTCCTTCGGAAAAAATCGCTGGAACTGCTCCAGCGGGAGTCCGAAGAATCCTCCCTCAAGCGTTCGCTCGGTGTCTTTGACCTGACCATGCTGGGAATCGGCGCCATCATCGGCACCGGTATTTTCGTCCTCACCGGGGAGGCCGCCGCCGGAACGGAACACGCCCTGGGGGCGGGGCCTGCCCTGACCGTCTCGTTCGTCATCACGGGCCTGGCCTGCCTCTTCGCCGCCCTCTGCTACGCTGAGTTTGCCTCCATGATCCCGATTTCGGGTAGTGCCTATACCTATTCGTACAGTTCCTTCGGCGAAATATTCGCCTGGATCATCGGCTGGGACCTCATTCTGGAGTACGCCGTAGGCAACGTGGCCGTGGCCATCGGCTGGTCGGGGTACTTCAAGAACTTACTGGACGGCTTCGGGCTCCACCTGCCCGGGTACCTGTCGGCCGCAACGGGGACCGATATGGTGCAGTTGCCCTCCGGCATGTGGACGGCCATCACCCCGGCCGTACAGGAGACCTACGCCGACACCTTCGCCACCCTGCCCACCGAGACGGCCCTGATCAACCTGCCCGCCTTCCTCATCACCGTAGTCATCTCCGCCCTGCTCTACATCGGGATCCAGGAGTCCGCGCGGGTTAACGCCGTCCTGGTACTGATCAAGCTGGCCCTCGTATCGCTGTTTCTGTTTTACGGCATCCCGCATTTTGCTCCCGAGACGTACTGGGAGCCCTTCGCTCCGAACGGCTGGCAGGGTATCATGACCGGCGCGGCCCTGGTCTTCTTTGCCTACGTCGGCTTCGATGCGGTGAGTACCACCTCCGAAGAAGCCAAAAATCCCCAGCGCGACCTGCCGCTGGCCATGATCGGGGCCCTCATCATCTGTACGCTGCTGTACATCGCGGTGGCGGCCGTCCTGACCGGCATGGTGCCCCTCGGCATCCTGGCGAACGAGAAACCCGTGGCCGAGGCCCTTATCGCGGTCGGGGAAGACCGCGTGGCCCTGCTCATCGCCATGGGCGTCACCCTCACCATGCCTACGGTACTGCTGGTAATGCAACTCGGCCAGATCCGCATCCTCTACGCCATGAGCCGCGACGGCCTCCTGAGCCCGCGACTCTCCGAGGTGCACCACCGCTTCCTCACGCCCTCCTTCGCCACCGTGATCGTGGGGCTGTTCGTAGCCATCCTGGCCGGCACCATCGACATCAGCGTAGCCGCGGAACTGACCAACATCGGTACGCTCTTCGCCTTCGTCCTGGTGGCCATCGGCATCTGGATCCTCCGCGTCCGGCGACCCGATGCGACCCGCAAATTCCGGGCACCGGCCTACCGAGTGGTCTGCTCGCTGTGTATCCTCATCTGCCTGGGGCTGATGGTGGCCCTGCCCCTGGTCACCTGGATCCGTTTTCTGATGTGGATGGGCCTGGGCCTGCTGGTGTACTTCATGTACGGCATACGCAAAAGCAAGCTGAACCGTCCGGAGGACCTGGTCTGATCCGCCTACTCCCGGCCGACCGGGACGTGGGCGGCATTCTGCCGCTGCTCCTCGGCCAGGTGGTCGAGGAAGAGGATTCCGTTGAGGTGGTCCACCTCGTGCTGGAAGATGACGGAAGTGAAGTCCTCCACCATCTCGATGCCGTGGCTGCCGTCCGGCCGGTCGTACTCCATGAGCACGGCGTAGGCACGCGAGCAGGTATCCCGGCGGTTGGGGATGCTGAGGCAGCCCTCGCGGTTCAGCTGCTTCTTCTCGGAGTACTGCCGGATCACCGGATTGAGGAACACCTCCCACGGCAGGTCTTCCTTGTCGAGGCGCTGTACCCAGATGATGTTCTTCAGGATGCCGACCTGCGGCGCGGCGATGCCCAGCCCCAGGGAGGCGCTGTCGGTCACCGTAGCGTGGAGGCGCGCCAGGAAGCGTGTCAGCACGGGGTCCGAGGGATCCACGCGCACGTCCTCGCTCTCGGTGCGCAGCAGCAGGCTGTCCGAGCGGTCGGTGATCTTCCATACCCGCATCGGCTCGTCGGGGCCGGCCGCCATAATCATGGCACGCTGCTCGGGGGTGAAGCGGGTGCCCGTCGGGACCGTACCCGCGGCCGGACGGGTGGTGGAGCAGCCGACGATGAGGAGGAAGGCCAGGGCGGACAGGTAGGAATGCAAGCGCATCACAGGAAATTTTGGGGGCGGGAACGCAGGTGCGGGGGGAGCCCGCCGTACGTCGGGTGGGCGGGTAGCCCCGGCACCCGCGTCCGCGCCGGGATCAGTTGAAATCGATCAGGTCGATATCGAAGACAAGGTCGGTGTTCGGACAGATGCTGTACTCCCCCGTGGAGCGGTCGATGCTGCCCCGGGCGCCGTACGCCAGCTCCGAAGGTATGACCAGCCGGATGCTGCCGCCGCGGCCGATGAGGGGAACGCCGAGTTGCCAGCCCGCAATGACGTTTTGCAGGGCGAAGGTTGCGGGACCACGGGCGGCCGTAGTCTGGTCAAAGATTTCCCCGTCGGGAAAGTAGCCGGTATAATCGGCGGTCACGGTATCCTGCCGGGTGGGTTTGGCTACCGAGCCGGTATCGGAGATGTAGTAGAGCATGCCCGTATTGCCCAGTTCGGTGTAGGTATTTTGGGTATCCGCGTCGGCAAACTCCCGGGCCGAGGCATAGCCTTCGTCGCAGTTGTCTTTCTTACAGCCGGCAAGGAGCAGCAGCAGGACGGGGAGGAGGTAGGCAAAGCGAAGGAGCATAGCGGAAAAGTTGGGTTTGAGCCGCGAAGGTACGCTGGGGAACGATCCGGGGGGTGGGCAACGCTGCCCGGTGGCCGACGTACGGCAGACCGGCCATGATCAGCTCATGTATTCCCAGGCCGTCTGGTAAGTGCCCTGCCGGTCGACGTAGGCCAGGAAGCCGGCGAAGAAGAGGTCATTGCCGATGGTGGCGCTGTCCCCGATCACCACCAATTGGAGCTTGGCCCGGGTGAGGGCAACGTTCATGCGGCGATAATCGGACAGAAAGCCGATCTCCGAGCGGTTGTTGCTGCGCACCAGCGACAGGTACACCACGGCCCGCTCGCGGCCCTGGAAGCCGTCGACAGTATTGACGGTGACGTCGAGGTCCGCCAGCGCGGCCACGGACTCCAGGCGCTCCTCGGCCAGTACCGTCTGTTCGCGGTACGGGCTGATGACGGCCACCCGGGGGAGCGGGTACTCGGGCGGGATGCCGCCCTTCAACTGGAGGAGGTGCTCGATGAGAATGTCCAGTTCTCCCTCATTGTACCGGCTCTTGAAGCGGGGGTGCAACTTCTCCTCGAAGCCGGTGCCCGCCGTGTCGATAAAAACGACGCTTTCGGCCAGCGATACGCCGGGCAGGGTCCGGTCGGCAATGCCGGGGCCGGCCCGCAGCTTACCATCGTAAAAGTATTCGTTGCTGAAGCCCATGATCCGCTCGTTCATGCGGTACTGCACCTCGAGCAGGGCGTTGCGGCCGTGACGCTCAAGTGCCTTTTCCAGCAGGGTGATGCCAAACCCGCCACGGTCGGCTTCCTTGCTCTTCACGGTAGGGGGCAGTTGGTACGGGTCGCCGGCGAGCACGACGCGGTAGGAGCGGCTGATGGGGATCCAGGTAGCCGGCTCCAGGGCCTGGGCCGCCTCGTCGATGATACAGGTGCGGAACTCCCGGTCGGCCAGCACGGCGCTGGCCGCGCCGACGAGGGTACAGACGATCACGTCGGCGGCGTCGAGGACATATCCGAGCAGGTGATCCTCCAGCTGCCGGGCCCAGCCGCTGAGGCGGCCGGCCTCGGCGAAGGTCATGCCCTTGTCGCGCCCGCCGCGCATCTTCTTGGCCTTCCGGCGCAGCTCGGCGGCCTCCTGCCGGAGCTTCTTGACCTGCTTCGTATCGGGGTGGTTAGCGATCTGTACGTCAAGAGTATGCGCCATCACGTCTTCCTCTACCCGGCTGATGTTGCCGGTACGTACGACGTTGATGCCGCGGGCGGCCATACGCAGGGTGACGAGGTCGGCCGCGCTGTTGCTGGGCGCGCAAAAGAGGATCGACTTCTCCGTTTTGATGAGCTCCCCCACCGCGGCCACCAGGGTGGTGGTCTTGCCGGTACCGGGCGGACCGTGAATGAGGCTGAGGTGGCTGGCCCCCAGGATCTCGCGGACCGCCGCGCGCTGGCTGTCGTTAAGGTCGGTCAGGTGGGCTACGGCCACTTCATCTACGGGACGGTACTCCGCGGGCCGTACGGCCATAATGACGTCGCGCAGCTCCGCCAGCCGGTTGCCGCGGGCGCTGGCCAGTCCCTCGAGGGCCTTGTCCATCTCCACGTACGTGCGCTCGTCGAACATCAGGTCCACGCCGATGCCGCCGCGGTGCAGCCAGCCGGGATGGTCTTCACCGCCGAGGATGATCTTCATGCGGTCCT
Source organism: Lewinella sp. IMCC34183 (assembly GCF_003390915.1). Taxonomy (GTDB): domain Bacteria; phylum Bacteroidota; class Bacteroidia; order Chitinophagales; family Saprospiraceae; genus Neolewinella. Next base: position 43,888 of record NZ_QMEM01000006.1, read on the forward strand.
TCTTCACGTACTGGATGACCCCGGTACGCTGGGGGGAGCGCGCCTCGGCCTGGACGGTGAAGAGATTAATGGAGGTACCGGCGCGAAACTGGTGGGCCTCGTCGCCCTCGCGCGTCACGATCACGTAGGGGCGCTCCCCGATGCCGTAGTCCGCCTCGCTCACCTGCAGGGGGTACCAGCTGTAGCCCTTCTCCACCCGCTGGACCAGCGGCATGGCCTGGATCACTTCCAGGTGCAGGCGGCGCTCCTCCTGCCGTTCCAGGTCCGTCAATTCCCGCAGGCGGGTAATCTCTGCTTGCTGCGCGTCCGTCATACCCATCAGGAAGGGACGGGGGCCGGGAAAGTTCTGTGCACCGGCGGTAGCGCAGTTCTTACGCCTCCAACACCCGACGATGTGCAGGAAAGCAACAAGTTTTAAAACATCCCCCTCACGGACTGTGTTAAATAAGCACAACTACTTGATTTACAACCCAAAAAACGTAACAATGAAATTTCTTACCCCCCTACTTCTCCTTGCCGTATCGCTGTTTCTCGTGAGCTGTGGCCCGCAGGTCACCACCGCGCAGCCGACCGACGCCGACCTCAGCAAGTACAAGACCTTCGCCTACCTGCCCAATGCCGACATTGAAATGACGGATGCAAATATGGACCAGGAAGCAATAAACAGTCGCATCATCGAAACCGTCAACACTCAGATGCAGCAGGAAGGGTACCGCCTTAACCGCGACAATCCCGACCTCCTCGTACTCATCAGCGTCAAGAAGGACCAGGAAACCGCTACGGACACCGATCCCGTTTACGCTACCTACCCTTATGGTACCTACGGTGTCAACACCGTGAGCCCCTACTACAATAACTACTACTACAACGACTTCTATAACTATGGTGGGGTCGTTGGTTACGACACCGACACCTACAATTACACGGAGGGCACCCTGATCATCAGCCTGGTGGATCGCAATTCCAAGAACACCGTCTGGAAAGGTATGACCTCCGAAGCCATCTACAGTGGATCCACCACCGAAGAGATCATCGGCCTGGTAGACGATATCTTCGACGAGTACCCCATCAACAATCGGGCTAAGTAACCGGCCCACTGCCTGAAATAAACCTATGCGGGGTCGTTGCCAACTGGCAGCGACCCCATTTTTATGCCCCCAGCTTTTGGATTGCCTCCCGCCACTGCTCCGGCAGGGGCGCTTTGACGAGCGTCCCGTAATCGTACGGGACGATAAGCTGTTTCGTTACCGCGGCCAGCCGGTCGTGGCGTTCGGAGAAGATGGCCGTCTCCATGGTGAATCTATCCTCCTCCAGCTGTACCGTGCGGGTGCCGACCAGCGCCGTGTCCGGGTAGGTCATCGGGAAAGTGTACTTGCAGTCCTGCCACGCTAATATGGCACCCGTGGCGCCGGGTCCGAAGCTGGTGTTCACCCCGATGGCCTCGAAGTAGATCACCCGGGCGGTTTCCGCCCAGCGCAGGTATACGAGATTGTTGACATGCTGGGCACTGTCCATGTCCCCCCAGTGGACGGGAAAACGGTGCAGGGTAGAGAAGTCGTCGCGGGTAATTTTCATGGGTCGCAAGATAGGCGGACGTATAGATCCCCTACGCCGGTTCCGAACCCACCCGCTGCAGCAGCACCGCGAGCGCCAGTTCGGCCTCGCCCCGTTCGAGGTAGCGTTTGGCCAGGCGATGCAGGGCGATGGCCCCCTGCGCCCGGGCGTCGCGTACTTCCTGGCTGGCCTCGGCGCGTTGGAGTAGGGCTTCGTCGGGCAGGGCCTCCAGGTTCCCCAGGCGGCCGAGGTTGTTGCCGGTAAGTACATCGCTGTTGCGAATGTGGGCGGGCAGGCTGTCTACTCCCATTCCGAGATTGCGGAGCGGTTTGGGGATCTCGAACAGGTTATCATCGGTCGCGCGGCAGTAGTCGTTGCCGCCCATACGGGCCACCAGGTCGAGCTTGCGGGTATCGAGTTTGCCCTCGGCGTCTAGTACTTGCTCATCGATGTGGATACGGACCACCCGGGCAATCACCAGGTTGCCGGCACCCCCGGACTCTCCGAGGGCGATGATATCATCCACCTTGCACTCGAAGGACACGGGGGACTCCTGTACGCGCGGCGGGCGAACCACCTCTCCGGCCACTTCCGTAAAGCCGGCCTTGGCAAACTCGTTGGTGCCGGTGGGGTATTCGGTGCTGGCGAGGGAGGTCTGCTCTACCATGGCGTAGTTGACCACGCTGATCGTGACCTCGGGGACGGCCCGCAGGTTCTCCAGCGTATCCTTGGCACTGCCGTCGCGACCCCGTAGGATCGGGGAAAATACCAGGATCGGCGGCCGGGTACTGAAGACATTGAAGTAGCTGAAGGGGCTGAGGTTGACGCGTCCTTCGCTATCTACCGTGGAGGCAAATGCAATGGGACGTGGTGCTACGGCAGTGGATAAGTAACCGTAGAGGTCGCGGGTATCCATATCATTAGGGTCCAGGGTCATAGCGTTTTCTGATTAAGGCTGATTGTTAAGTGCGGCTTGCACGGTTCCGGTGGCACTGCCGAAGCCTACGCGGGAAGATCCGGCACCGGCGTGCCCGTGCAGGGTCACGGTGTCTCCGTCGGCAAGAAACTCACCCCGCTTGCCGTTTTCGGTGATCTCCAGCAGGGAACCGTAGGCGTCCACACCGGGACCGGAGATCGTACCGGAGGCCAGCAGATCCCCCACGCGGACGTTGCAGCCGTTGCTGGTGTGGTGGGCCAGTTGCTGTCGCATGCTCCAGTAGAGGTGGCGGAAATTGGAGCGGCAGACGGTGCGGTCATTGATCGTCACGCGCAGGTCGATGTCGTAGTGAGCGGGGGTGGTAGTCCGGAGATAGGGAAGTACCTCGGGGTCCTGCTCGGGACCGGCGACGCGAAAGGGCTCCAGGGCCTCCAGGGGCACGATCCAGGGGGAGACGGAGGAAGCGAAGCTCTTGCCGAGGAAGGGCCCCAGGGGCACGTATTCCCAGCGCTGGATATCGCGGGCGGACCAGTCGTTGAACAGAAAGAGGCCGAAGATGTAGTCTTCCGTTTCCGCGATCGGAACGGGCTCTCCCAGCCGGGACTCCTTACCGATCACGAAGGCCACTTCGAGCTCGAAGTCTAGGCGTTGGCTTGGTCCAAATACGGGGCGGTCAGCGTCAGGCAGCATCGTTTGCCCCAGTGGGCGCCGAACGTCAGTCCCGCTGACCACGATCGAGGAGGCCCGCCCGTGGTACCCGACCGGCAGGTGGCGCCAGTTGGGCAGCAGGGCGTTCTCCGGATCGCGGAACATGCGGCCGACATTGGTAGCGTGCTCGATGCTGGAGTAGAAGTCGGTGTAGTCGCCTATCCGCACGGGGAGGTGGAGGGTCGCTTCGGACATCGGTACCAGGTGTTCCGGCCGAACCACGCCCGCCCCGCCTTCGCGAAGCCACCCTTGCACCTGCGTCCGCGCCCTGGAAGTCACGCATTTACTCAGCGCGATGAAGTCGTTCAGTACCGGCTGATTAAACACCTCGGGGTCGAAGTCAAAGGCCCCCGTACGGGCCAGGGCGTACAGGTCGAGGATGTCCTTCCCCACCGCCATGCCCGCGCGGGGACTACGGTCGGCGGTGGAGAAGATGCCATAGGGCAGGTTGGCTAGGGTAAAGTCGGAGCCGTCCGGAATGCGCAACTCAATCATGGGCGAACCAGGATTGGTAGTACTTGCCGTCGTCGATCTTGGCGGCCTCGGCGGTCACCTGCAGGGGCCGAAAGGTGTCTACCATGACGGCCAGTTCCTCGGTACCTTTCTTGCCGATGCTGCCCTCGTAGGTGCCCGGGTGCGGTCCGTGGGGAATGCCGCCGGGGTGTAGCGTCAGGTAGCCGGGACCGATGCCGGTGCGGCTCATGAAGTCGCCGTCGACGTAGTAGAGCACCTCGTCGGAATCGATGTTGCTGTGGTTGTACGGCGCCGGAATCGCCTGCGGGTGGTAGTCGTAGAGCCGCGGGCAGAAAGAGCAGACGACGAACGACTTCGTCTCAAAAGTCTGGTGGACGGGGGGCGGCTGGTGGACGCGGCCGGTGATCGGCTCGAAATTGTGGATGCTGAAGCCGTATGGGAAGTTGTAGCCGTCCCAGCCGACGACATCGAAGGGGTGGGTGGCGTAGACGAGCTCGTGAAGCATGCCTTGCTTCTTGATCTTGACGACGAAGTCGCCCTCCTCGATGTGGGTTTCGAGGTCCTGGGGCAGCTTGTAGTCGCGCTCGGTAAAGGGCGAATGCTCAAGGAGTTGTCCGAAGTGGTTACGGTACCGCTTTGGGGTATAGATCGGGTCGGCGGATTCGGTGTAGAAGATGCGGTTGTCCTCGGTATCGAAGTCGATCTGGTAGATCACGCCTCGCGGGATGACGAGGTAGTCGCCGTACTCGAAGGGGATATTGCCGAGGAAGGTACGGAGGGTGCCGGTGCCGCGGTGGACGAAGAGGAGCTCGTCGGCGTCGGCGTTCTTGTAGAAATAGTCGCGCAGGCTCTTGCGGGGGGCGGCCACGCCGATGGTGACGTCGCTGTTGGTGAGCAGCGGCTTGCGGGAGGCGAGGTAATCATCTTCGGGAGCCACGTCGAAGCCGAGCAACTTGCGGGCGGTGATGGTCTTTTCCTCGGCAATTCGGGGGCTGAGGTCGGTCTTGCCGCGGATCTCCTTCACCTGGGTGGGCCGGCCGGCGTGGTACATCAGCGAGGACATGCCGTCGAAGCCGACGGTGCCGAACAGCTGCTCGTTATAGAGCGAGCCGTCGGACTGGCGAAACTGGGTGTGCCGTTTGGGGGGTAGCTTCCCGAGGCGATGGTAAATGGGCATGATCGAAAGACTTTGTTGTTAGGACAACTGTTTATGGGGGAAGGTTCAGTTGCTAGTGGCCGGTCGGGTAGTGGACCGGCCACTACTCGCCGGTCCACTACCCGACCGGCCACTCACGCGTCGGACCAATCCGCCAAAATTAACCCACAGTTAACATACGGCGCGACCCTCCGCCGCCGCGCGCTTATCTTCCCCCCATGCCCGACTACACCTCCCTCCGCGTCACCGTCGAAGAACGCCTCGCCACCGTCACCCTCGACCACGGCAAGGTCAATGCCATCGACGCGACCCTCTCCCGCGACCTGAAGGCCGCCTTTCTCGACCTGGCCCAGGACCGCACCGTCGACGGCGTCGTCCTCGCCGGCCGGCCCCACTGCTTCTGCGCAGGGCTCAACGTCATGGCCTTGGCGACTTCGGACCGCGAGGGATTGCGCGAGTTCTTCTTCACCTACCTGGCGGCCCTGCAGACGCTGGTACGCTTCGAGAAACCGCTGGTAGCGGCCGTCACCGGCTTCGCGCCCGCGGGCGGTACCATCCTGGCGCTGACCGCCGACTACCGCGTCATGGGCCGGGGGGAGAAGCATACCGTCGGCATGAACGAGTTCAACATGAGCCTACAGATCCCCCGGATGATGGCGGATATCTACGCCCACTACCGCGGCAGCACGGCCGCCTGGGCCGACGTGCAGCTGGCCCGCATGTACGACAGCGAGGCCGCACTCGCCGCCGGCCTCGCCGACGAATCGGTGGCCGTGGAGGATGTCCTCGCCCGCGCCCGCGCCCACTGCCGTCGCCTGGCCCGGATCCACCCGCCGGTATACCGCCGCACCAAGCGCTACCTGCGCGGCGGTCTACTGGCCGCCGTGGACCACGACCTGGACGCACTGGTCGACGTCATCGCGGAAGATTTCGACGACCCCGTTTTCAAGAAAATGATGGAACTCTTCGTCCGCCAGCTCAACCAGGCCGGCTAGCCCCGCACACGGGTGGTGGCGAACAGGCGGCGCAGGCGGAAGCGGCCGCTTACGTGAGTAGCCGCCAGCAGCAGCCCGCCCATGATCGCCAGGTTCTTCATGAAGAAGAGGCTCTGCAAGCGGTACGCCTCCGTACCGGCCGTCTCGTCCCAGAAATCGTGCACGATGAAGGTGAGCGGCACCCAGTAGATCAGCAGCAGCACGGCCCCCAGGCGCATCCGGTACCCGAGCAGGATCATCAGCCCCCCCAGCAGCAGGAGCAGGATGGCCCCGTACAGCAGGAAGTCCTGGTTCCACGTCAGGCCGTAAATCGTCATGGCCTCCCGGTTGAGCCGCTCAAACGCGAAGTAGTCGTACGCCTCGAAGAAGAAGATGAACGACAGCAGTATCCGCCCGATAAGATCGAAGATGTCTTGCATTGCGACAAAGGTACGTTTGGCGCGCGCTTCCCGGGGCGGGGCCGCGGGTGCGGGGTCCGTTCCGCAACCGGTGTCGTGCGGGCTTCACGCCGGTGGTTTGGCGGATACCCCGACAACTTTTCCACCCCCCGCAGCCTTTTTAGCTGCGGTGGCGGGTTGCCACCCAAGCCCCCCTTTATGCGCGTATTACGAACCCTATTCGCCCTTTTCGTGCTGACCCTCCTGCCCGGGATGGTCCTACGGGCCCAGGTGGCCGATCCGGAAACCGACGCGGCCCTGGCCGACGCCCCCTTCCAGGTGCCCACCGTCAACGATACCAGCCTGCTGTGGCGAATCACGGGAGCGGACGTTGCCGAGCCCAGCTATCTCTACGGTACCATTCACATTATTCCCGAGGAAGACTACTTCCTGGACAATCACGTGGTGCGCGCCGCCAACGACGTCGAGGCCTTGTTCTTCGAGATCGACCCCCGGGAAATGCAGAACCCCGCCGCGATCATGGGCCTCATGGGCAAGATCACGATGCGCAACGATACCAGCCTGCAGGACCTGCTCAGCCCGGCGCGCTACGACAGCGTCGCTACCTACTTCAACGACCGCGGAATGCCCTTCTTCATCTTCCAGAAGATGAAGCCGATGTTTCTCTCCGCCATGGTCGGCCAGGACATGGGGGCCGGCAACCCCTTCGGCGGTGGCGACCCCGGTGCCGGAATGGGAGGGATGCGCAGCTACGAACTCGAACTCAGCAAGATCGCCGAGGCCGCCGGTAAGGACATCGCGGGCCTCGAGACCATGGACTTCCAGCTGGGCCTGTTCGACAGCATCCCCTACTCCATCCAGGCCGAAATGCTCTACCGCTCCATCTCCGACGATATGGCCCAGACAATGACCGACGGCGACAGCCAGATGGACCAGATGGTGGCCATGTACAAGCGCAGGGCGGTTGCGGAGATGTCGCAACTCATCTCGTCCGAAAGCGAAGGCTTCGGCAACTTCGAGGAACTGCTCGTCGTTCGCCGCAACGAAAAGTGGGTGCCGGAGATCGCCGCGCGCCTGACCGCCTCCCCTACCCTGTACGCGGTGGGCGCGGGCCACCTGGGCGGCGAGCGCGGGGTCATTGCCCTGCTCCGGGCCGAAGGACTCACGGTAGAACCCGTTTACGAATAGTACTATGATTGTTTGCAAGATCGGCGGGAACGTCATCAATAACCCCGCTACCCTGCACGAAGCCCTCGACTACGTGGCCGGACAGGCCGCCCCGACCATCCTCGTCCACGGCGGCGGCCGCCGGGCCAGTGAGGTGCTTACCGAAATGGGACGCACGCCCCGCATGGTGGATGGGCGCCGCATTACGGATCAGCCCACGCTGGAGATCGTAACCATGGTCTACGCCGGCCTGATCAACAAGGACATCGTAGCCCAGCTGCAGGCGCGCGGCAGCAACGCCATCGGGCTCAGTGGCGCGGACGGCAATGCCGTAGTGGCCACCAAGCGGCCGGTCCGGACGGTAGACTACGGCTTTGCCGGCGACGTCACGGCGGTCAACGCTCCCCTCCTCGATGGATTGCTGCGCCTGGGCCTGCGGCCGGTTCTCTGCCCCATCACCCACGACCTGCACGCACAACTGCTGAACACCAATGCCGACACCATCGCCAACGAAACGGCACGGGCGCTGGCCGCTATCGGCCATGAGGTTACGTTGCAGTACTGCTTCGAGCTGCCCGGGGTGCTGCGTGACATCGACGACCCCGATTCCGTGATCCCCTCCCTCACGCCCGAAACCTACGCGGCGTTACGGGCCGACGGCAAGATTTCCGCGGGGATGATCCCGAAGCTCGACAACGCATTCGGTGCGGTGGCCGCGGGCGTACGGGAAGTCGTTATCGGAAACATCGAGGCCCTCTCCACGGGCGGTGGCACGCGCGTCCACGCCGGCCCGACCTCCTAGACAATTCTATTGCCGGGTACGCAGCTTGTCCAGGCACTCCACCAGGGCTTCCCGCCAGTGCCGTGGGGTCCCCACTACGGACGCAATCTTCTGGGTATCGAGTACGCTGTAGGCAGGCCGCCGGGCGGGCGTCGGATAGTGGCTCGTGGGAATGGGCTTCACGTTGCAGTCGATGTAGCAAAGCTCGTGTACCGCCTTCGCCAGATCGTACCAGGAGCACACCCCGCTGTTGGCATAGTTGTACACGCCGGCGGGCTGGCCCGACGTTGCCAGGCGCATGGCGGCGGCGGCCAGGTCAGCGGCGTAGGTGGGCGACCCGATCTGGTCGGCCACGATGCCCAGTTCGGCACGCTCGCGACCGAGGCGCAACATCGTGCGGACGAAGTTCTCCCCGTATTCCGCGAATACCCAGCTGGTCCGCATGACGTACGCTTCGGGGTGACACCGCAGCACTTCCTGCTCTCCCTGCAGCTTGGTCCGGGCGTATACGCTGCTGCCCTCGGTGCGGTCGCTCTCCTGCAGGGGACGGTTGTAGCCGTCGGCATACACGTAATCCGAACTGAAGTGCACGAACGCGCTGCCGGCTTGCTTGCAGGCGGTCGCCAGCAGGCCGGCGCCGTCTACGTTTATGGTGTGCGCCCGGTCGGGCTCGCTTTCCGCCCGGTCGACGGCGGTGTAGGCCGCAGCGTTGAAGCAGATATCGGGCTGGGCCTCGGCGAAGGCGGCGCGGATATCCTCCGGCTTAGTGATATCCAGGCTGGAACGGTTGTAGGCAAAGATTCGCCAGTCCTGGGGAGCCGCCTTGGCTGCCCCGATAAGCTTCTGGCCCAGCTGTCCGCCGGCACCGGTGATCATAATTCGCTGCATCGGCGGCAAAAGTAACGGATGGCGGGCGTATGGAGGACCCGCCGCACGATTGGCCCGGCATTACCTACTTTTGCCAAAAGCCCTCCCCCATGCGAATCATCGGCCGCTTGCCCGACGCCCGGATGCAGATTACCGTTTTCGACAACGACGGCCGCTTTCCCGTACAGTTCGAGCGGGGGGGGCTGACGCAGACCTACCGGTTCCGGAAGGGTGACCGACTCAGTAACCTGGGCCACCTGCGGACGTACGTCGACGAGGAGTTCCGCCAATCCGTGCTGCAACAATTTGAGGAAATGCAACGTATCCACTCCGCGGTTCGCGACCGGATTGCCCCTCCTTCCGCGGCCGACGACGGCGGCGACCTGCCCACCATAGTTTAACCCTCACCTAGTTCTTACGCTCATGCAAATTTCCGCCGCGGCCCTGGCCAAGATGATCGGGGCCACCGTCGAGGGCGACCCGGAGGTGGTCATCACCGGTCCGGCCCGTATCGAAGAAGCCAAAGCAGGCCAGATCACTTTCCTGGCCAACCCCGCCTACGAACACCACCTCTACGGATCGGAGGCCGCAGCGGTACTCGTCAGCCGGGCGTTTCAGCCTAAGGACCCCGTGTCCGCAACCCTGCTGCGCGTCGATAATGTCTACGAGACCGTACGCGGCCTGCTCGAAGTGTACCAGACCTCCGAAAGCAGTGCCACCGTACGACAGGTGAGCCAGCACGCCTGCGTGGAGGATTCCGCCGAGCTGGGGCCGGATGTACGCATCGGCAAATTCACCGTCGTCAGCGCCGGGGCCACCATTGGCGCCGGAACGGTCATCCTCGATCAGGTCTTTATCGGACCCAATGTGCGCATCGGGGCCAACTGCACCCTCTACCCCGGCGCCCGAGTCCTGCGCGACTGCGTGATCGGTAACGATTGCACCCTGCACGCCAACGTAGTGATCGGAGCGGACGGCTTCGGCTTCCTGCCCGACGGCGACAACAATTACCGGAAGATCCCGCAGGTAGGCAACGTGGTCATCGAGGACAACGTAGAGATCGGCTCGAGCACCACCATCGACCGCGCTACCATGGGCTCTACCCTGATCCGCCGGGGCGTAAAGCTGGACAACCTCATCCAGATCGGCCACAACGTGGAGATCGGAGCCAACACCGTCATCGCCGCCCAGGCCGGTGTCGCCGGCTCCACCAAGATCGGAGCGAACTGCCGCATCGGCGGCCAGGTAGGGTTCGCCGGCCACCTGACGATCGCCGACGGCACCAACATCCAGGCGCAATCGGGTATCGCGCGCCACATCCGCGAGCCCAACCAGGCACTGGCGGGTTCGCCGGCCTTCGGCTACCGCGACTGGATCAAGAGCTCCCTGCTCTACGCCCGCCTTCCGGAACTGTACAAACGCCTGGCCCGCCTGGAAAAAAAGCTCGAACCGTGAAGATCTATACCCGTACCGGAGACACCGGCGAAACCGGCCTGTTCAGCGGGCGCCGCGTACCGAAGTCCGATCCCCGGGTGGAAGCTTACGGTACCATCGATGAACTGAACGCCTGCCTGGGTGTCCTGCGCGACCACCTCGCGCCCGGTACCGACGCCCCCCGCACCCGCGTCCGCGCCCAACTCCTGGAGCAACAGAAGGTGCTCTTCGCCCTGGGTGCCGCACTGGCCGATGACCGCCCGGGTGAGGCCTACCAGGTTCCGGCCGACGCCGCCGGTCGACTGGAAACGTACATGGACGCGATGGACGAAAGCTTGCCGCGCATGACGCACTTCATCCTGCCCGGCGGTAGCCCGGCGGTGAGTTTTGCCCACCTTGCCCGCACGGTCTGCCGCCGCGCCGAACGCAGAACGGTAGAAATGGGTACCGCGCCGGAGGGCGTAGTCATCTACCTCAACCGGCTGAGCGACTACCTCTTCGTCCTGGCCCGCCACCTCGGACAAGCCGAAGGAGTGGAAGAAATCAAGTGGGAGGCCGAGTAGCCCCAAGCCAACGGATATAAATGCCTCCGCCCGAACCTCACTGGCCCGGGCGGAGTAAACGCGGGGCGCGCCGACCGTAGCCGGACGCATCCCCGTAGTACATAGGATATGAATAGAAAAGTAGATTTGCTTCGATAGCGATAGGTTTAGTGGGCAGGCGTGGAGGCGTCGGTGATGATGCGGTACACGCTGTAGAGGATGAGGGCGACCATGGCAAGTACCAGGAGGCAAATGAGGGTTAAGGCAAAGTAGTCCATGCGGTTGCTTTTTAGTGTTTATGTAAAAGTCAGTATAATGTACGATTTTTTTCGCTACTCGGTGCAATAATTTTTTTTGCCCTACGTAGGGCTCTCTTTTATTCCGATTTGCGGGGTCCGTGACGTGAACTCCCATCCCAATTGGTCAACCGGCTTCCCGGTGGCCATCCGTGGCGGGGTGCGTACAACCAAACGTGTACGAGGCCGTTTAACAACTTTCCCCACTACAACCATCTATCCATGGCCCAGGCCAAAACTCTCGGTGAGCTCAAAGCGTCCGGCTACACCCCCCGCAGCGTAAAGCAAGAACTTCGCGAAAACCTCATTCAACGTCTACGCGATAAAGAGGAGGTCTTTCCCGGCATTATAGGTTTTGACGATACCGTCCTGCCGGATATCCAGCGCGCCATCCTCAGCCGCCACAGCGTACTGCTTCTCGGACTCCGCGGCCAGGCTAAAACCCGGATCGCGCGCCTGCTGGTTAATCTGCTCGACGAGTACATCCCCGTCGTTGCCGGCAGCGAGCTCAACGATGACCCGCTGGCACCCATCAGCCGCTACAGCGTCGATACGATCGAAAAAATGGGTGACGATACCCCCATCGACTGGTGGCACCGCTCCGATCGCTACGTGGAAAAACTAGCCACCCCCGACGTGTCCGTAGCCGACCTCATTGGCGACGTGGACCCCATCAAGGCCGCCACCCTGCGCCTTACCTACGCCGACGAGCGGGTTATTCACTACGGCCTCGTTCCCCGGGCGCACCGGGGCATCTTCGTGATCAATGAGCTGCCCGACCTGCAGGCCCGCATCCAGGTCTCGCTCTTCAACATCCTGCAGGAGGGAGATATCCAGATCCGCGGCTTCAAATTGCGGCTCCCCCTCGACATTCAGTTCCTGTTTACTGCCAACCCGGAAGACTACACCAACCGGGGCAGCATTATTACGCCGCTGAAGGACCGGATCGAGAGCCAGATCCTTACCCACTACCCCAAGACAGTGGAGATCGCCCGCAGCATTACCGCCCAAGAGGCCAAGCTGTCCGACGAGCAGACCGCCCGGGTAGCGGTCCCCGAGCTGCTCACCGTTATGCTGGAGCAACTGTCCTTTTCGGCGCGGGAAAGCGAATACATCGACGAGAAGTCCGGTGTGTCCGCCCGCCTCAGCATCACCGCCCTGGAGAACCTGGTGTCAACCGCCGAACGCCGGGCACTCATCAAGGGCGACGACCGTACCGTGGCCCGCATCACCGACTTCTGGGGCGTCGTACCCGCCATCACCGGTAAGGTCGAGCTCGTCTACGAAGGCGAGCAGGAAGGGGCCTACGGCGTGGCGATGAAGCTTCTGGGCAAGTCGATTCGCACCTCTTTCCTGGAATACTTCCCGGACCCCTCCGATACCCCGGCCGACGGCCGCAGCGGCAGCGACCCCTACGGGATCATACGTGCCTACTTCAGCGGCGGTAACGTCGTGGAATTGCTCAACGACGGCAGCAACAAGGAGTACCAGCAGGCGCTGGACAGCGTCGCCGGCCTGCGAAAATTTGTCACCGGCCAGATCGACCGCGAACTGACCGACGAAGAAACCTACCTCTACATGGAGCTGGTACTGCAGGGCCTGGCCGAAATGGAAGTGCTTAATAAGGAGGCCCTCCACAATAGCCTGAACTTCCGGGACATCCTGGCCGATATGTTTGGTAACGAGGATATCGATTTCCGGTAGCCTTCACCCAAACTCATGGTATGCTCCTACTCGTCGGCGGTTACACGATTAAAATGGAAGAAAATGTCCCGGGCAAGGCCCGCGGCATCTCTGCCTACGATTTCTCGCCGAAGGACGGGCACCTGGAATACCGCGGCTTCGGCAATGCGGTGAACCCGAGCTACGTGATCGCCGATCCGGAGCGAAAGATCGCCTACGCCGTGCGCGAGTGTCCCGACCCCGATGATCCCGGGGTTTCGGCCTTCCGGATCAGCCGCCCCGCGGGGGGGAAGATCGCCTTCACCCCCTGGGGGGATGGTCACCTCACGGGCGACCACCCCTGCCACGTGGCCTTCGCCGGCCGTACCCTCGTCGTCAGCTGCTACACCAGCGGCTCGGTTACCACCTTCCCCCTCGAAGACGACGGCACCATCGGGCCTGCCTTGCAGCGCATCGAACTCACCCAGCACGAACGCACCCCGCACGCCCACTGCGCCGTTTTCGACGCGCCCCGCAGCCGAGTGTACATCTGCGACCTCGGATCGGACTGCCTGCGCACCTTCGATCGCTCCGCAGCCGGCCTGCTTACCGAACGGCCGGAGATGTCCCTCGACTTTTCCTACGGCGACGGGCCGCGGCATGCGGTCCTCCACCCCGACGGCGACCACCTCATTGTGAACTGCGAACACCGGGGCCGGGTGGCCCTGGTAGACCTGCGCGGCGACCGGCCCCGCGAGGTGGCCAACGTGCCCTCCCTGCCCGAACGCGCCGTGGAAAACGCCAGCGGCGCGGCCGTGCGAATTGGCGGCGGGGGGCGCCACGTCTACGTCAGCGAACGCAACTATAGCGTGATCACCGACCTGCGCGTCGAGACCGACCGGCAGGAACTTCGCCTGCGCGACACCGTCCCCTCCGGCGGCGAGCGGCCGCGCGATATCCTGCTTTCTCCCGACGGACAGTGGCTGCTGGCGGGCAACCTGACGAACCACAGCATCGGTGTATTCCGGGTAGGGCCCGGCGGCGGCCTGCGACTCAACCACGTCGTACGCAAGGTGCCCAGCCCCACCAGCCTATGCTGGATGCCGGGGGTATAACGTGGTTGCCTAGGCGATCCGGCGCATACGCAGCGTAAGGGTATAGCCCGAGCGGTCGTCGATCGTCAGCTCCGCGCGCAGCCGCTGGGCGCGCATCCGCATATTATCCTTTCCCTGCCCCTTTTTCGGCGTGAACCGCGTACTCGAGTAGACCGGGTACTCGTCGCTCTCCTTGCCCTTGCCGTTGTCACGGATAAACATCTCGAACGTCTGGGCATACTGCTCGAGCTCGATCTCCACGTAGGTAGCATTGCTGTGGCGGGCGACGTTGTTGATCGCTTCCTTGTAGATGAAGTACAGGTCTTGGCGGACGTTACCCGCCAGCTCCCGCTCGTTGATGAATCCCTTGGCGGTAAAGTCGTAGCGGATGTCGAGGGGCAGCAGCACCTCGTCCGCGTGTTCCTGCATGCGCTGCAGCAGGTTGCCGATGTTGTCGCGCCGGCTGTCGATGCTCCAGATCACGTCGCTCATTTTGGACATCGCGTTGCGGCCGGCCTCGCCCACCGTCTGTAGGCGGGTGCGTAATTTCTCGTCGTCGGTCCGGTGCTGCAGAAGCTCCGCCTGGAGCGTGATGCCGGCAAGCAGGCCGCTCACCTCGTCGTGAATGTCGCTGCTCAGCTGGGTACGCAGTTGCTCGTTCCGGAGGCGCTCGCGCAGCTTAGCCTGAAGGATCAGGAAAAACAGGCCCACGATCACCGTGGCGATCAGGAACTGAAACCACGTACGTTCAATAAGGTACTGCCGCACCCGGATGTTGAGGGTACGCATCTGTTGCCCGTAGTTGCCGTTGGCACCGGCGGCCTGTACGAGGAGGCGGTAGTTGCCGGAGGGAAGGTTATTGTAGCGTACCGTACGCTCGTTGCGCAATTCGCGCCACTCCTCGTTAAATCCTTCCAGCTTGACGCGTAATTGCGTGCGGCTCGGCCGTTGGCCTACGGGCAGCGCAAAGGATATAGCGATGCTTTTTTCATTGGCGTACACCTCGATGTGCGTCATCGTGTCCAGGTTCCGCGTATAGGGCCTGCTGTTGTTCCGGCCGTAGATGACCACCTGGGTAAGCATGACGTCGGAGCCAGCCTTTTCAGCGCTCAGGTCGCTGTCGCGGAATACCGACAGGCCCGACTCACCCCCGAAATAGTACCGCCCGCTATGGTCGCGGTGAAAGGCGTAGCGGTTGAAGGCATCGCTGGCCAGCCCGTCCTCGGTGTAGTACCGCCGCAGGGTGCCCTTGCGGATCTCGGCGGGCAGGTGGACCAGCCCGTTTTTAGTGGACAACCAGAAGCCACCCGTAGAGTCAGGTACGATCCCCACGACGTAGTTATTGCTTAGGCCGTCCTGTCGGGTATAGCTGACCGTGGTGCTGTCGGCGGGGTTGATCTGCCAAAGCCCGGCCTCGGTGCCGATCCACCAGTTATCGGCCACATCCTCGTAGATCACCTTCACTTTTAGGGCATTCAGCTCCACCGGGCTGTCGCCCATGGGGTCGGTCCGGCTGTGCATCTTCACCTCCCGCGTACGCGGATCGAAGCTGAGGAGGCCGAGGCGCTCGGTACCGATCAGCAGGGTGCCCGTTCGGGAGTAGTACAGGTAGTTCACGAGCACGCTGCGGCCGAAGGGGCGGTTGAGCGGCGCGTCGAAGA
Source organism: Lewinella sp. IMCC34183 (assembly GCF_003390915.1). Classification (GTDB taxonomy): domain Bacteria; phylum Bacteroidota; class Bacteroidia; order Chitinophagales; family Saprospiraceae; genus Neolewinella. The sequence goes on from NZ_QMEM01000006.1 coordinate 59,614, forward strand.
GCTCGGTAAAGGAGCCGGTCTCGGCGTTGAAGGAGAGGATCCCCATCCGGTCGGGGATCGCCGCACCCACGTAAATGTCGCCCTGCGGGTCCATCGTCAGGCAGTTGAGCGAGTAGGCCGAGCGGTACGCCTCCGTGGTGCCCGTGGCCACGTTGTACCGCAGCAGCAGCCCGCCGCGGTTGCGGCCGCCCGGGTGCCCGACGGCCCACACGGCGTTGCGGATCGGATCGAACATCAGCTGCTCGGGCCGGCGGATCGTTACCCTGGTGCTGTCGATGTCGCGCAGCACCATTTTCTCCGGTTCCAAGGCCGTCCGGGGCATGCGGTAGAAGCTACCGTCCTGGGTGGCCACGTACACCGTTCCGGCCGTGTCCTCGGCGATCCCCTTCACCGAGGAGCCGTCGCCGGTGATATCCGCTTCGGTCAGGTAAGTAGCGATGGGCTTGACGTTCCGTTCGATCACACCCAGACCCTCCCGCAGCGCGAGGTAGCAGGTTTCGTTGAAGTTGACCGCGGCTACCTCCGACACCAGCCGGTTCGTAGGCAATTCGCGGTCGAAGAGTTTCAGGGTACCGGAGGTGTCGATCAGGTAGTATTCATCGGGATAGCGCTTGCCCAGGAAATCCTCGGTGCCGAGCAGCAGCAGCTGGCCCAGCTTGTCCTTGAAGATCTGCGTGTACCGCAGCCCGTCGTCGGGGTTGGGCACGGGACTCGGATCGCTGCCGGATCCCACCCTCCAGCGGTAAAGCGGGTATCCGCCGCGAAAGCTCAGGTAAACGTAATTGTCGGGCCCCTCGATCATCTTGTACAGGTACCGCCCCTTGCGGGCGATGCTGTTGAAACTGCCCAGCAGTTCGCCGTTGGCCGACAGCCGCCGGAAGCCGTGCTGTTCGTCGTAGAGGAGAAACTGTCCGTTGCTGAGCGGCAACAGGTCGATGCGGGGGGCAATGGTCGTCCACCCCTCGTCCGCTGCCTGGAAGATCCGCTTGAACCCCTCCGGGGTGTATTCGTACAGGTTGGTGGTGTCCTTCCAGACGGTCACCACGAAAGTGCGGCCCACCGTATCGGTCTCGATCGCGCGGGGATACCCGTTCACGCCGTTGCTGGGCACCATGGCTACTTGCTCGCTGCGAAAGCTCCGCGGATTGAACCGATCAAAGTAGCCGGAAAAATCGACGAAGGTGAGCACCAGGTTACCCTCGATGTCAGCGTTGATGGTTTCGATGCCCCCCCGGCTCAGCCCCGGGCCGTCGGTAGGGTCGTTGTACCCGAAAGTCAGAAAGGAATGGCCGTCGAAGCGGTTGAGCCCGTCCAGCGTCCCGACCCACAGGTAACCGTCGTCGCCGATGTGCAGATCCGTGATCTCGCGGGTGCTCAGTCCGTCGTTGACCGTAAAGTACTCGATGCGCATGGCCTGCCCGCCCAGGGACAGGGAGCACAGAAAAAGGGATAAGATAGAATAGAACTTCACGGGAGGGCCGCAGGTGGTTTACCTAAGGTAAGGTGTTTCAAGAGAGACGGTTACGCTAAGGTACGCCTCCCGCCGCTTCCCGACCAAGCGGGTGCGCGGCTAGAACGTCAGCGTCAACCCCAGCCCGTCAGCCGTGACGCCGAGCAGGGGGGCGTAAGCCTCCGTCCGCCCCGCCGCAATGAAGTAGTTGACCAGGTCGAAGGCCAGCAGAAAACCACCCTGCAGCGCCACGCTTCTGCCGTAGCCGCGCAGGCGGTCGTTGTCGGCCTCGGGGCGTCGGGCGCGTTCCAGCAGGTAAAGGCCCCCGGCGATGTAGCCCACGTCAAGGCCGGCATTGAACAGCAGGACCTTTTGTAACCCGAAGTTTTCCTGCAGGCTTTCGAAGGCCCCCAGCGCGCCGGGTTCCTGCCGCAGCACCGACACCAGCCCGATACCGGCGATGCCGAGGTTTACCGTGTTCCAGATCGCGTTCATCTCGTGGAATCGCCGCAGAGCACCGGTAGTCCGCGACCGCAGCGTCAGCCCCAGTCCGATATTCGCCACCGCCCAGCCGCCAAGAAGGTACATGGCCGTCCGCTGGTGGTGCAGGCGGGCGGTTTCCAGCTCCAGCGGTGCTTGTGGGGTGGCCGTTGTTTGCGCCGGCGCGCAGGTGCAGCAGAACAGGACAAGGAGTAGAGCAAGCGGGTTCTTCATCTCCTGCAAAACTCCGTCGCCGGCAGATGGTTCTCCCGGTACCCCACGCCAGCTATTTGCCAATGTTTACCCGACTTACCGGTCACTACGAAACCATTGTCCCCCATCTCCTCGACCGCCCGACGATTAATTACCGCCGCGAGCGGGTCGATACGCCCGACGGTGATTTTCTGGACCTGGACTGGTACGACCACCCCACCGATGCCCGTCGCCTTGTCATCCTCAGCCACGGGCTCGAGGGCAGCAGCCAGGGAGCGTACATCGTCAGCGCGGCCCGCTACTTCGCACGCCACGGCTGGCACGCGCTGGCCTGGAACTGCCGCAGCTGCTCCGGGGAGATCAACCGAACCCGTAAGCTCTACAGCCACGGACAGAGCGAGGACCTGGAACACGTCGTTAACCACGCGCTGGCCACGGGGCGCTACGACCGGATCGTCCTTGTCGGCTACAGCATGGGTGGCAACCTGACGCTGAAGTACCTCGGCACCGCCGGGCGCGACGTACCCGCCGAGGTGACCCACGGGGTAGCCTTTTCGGCGCCCTGCTTCATCGAGCACAGCGTCGACAGCCTCGAGCGCCCCGACAACTGGATCTACAAGCGGAAGTTCTACCGGGCCCTAGCGGCCAAAGTGCGGGCCAAGGAGGCCCAGTTCCCCGGCCTGGTCGACCTCACCGCCCTGGACCGCATCGGGGTGTGGCGCGACTTCGACCGGGCCTTCTCCAGCGTCATCGGAGGCTACGATGACCTGGAGGAATACTACGCCTATCTCTCTTCGGGAAATTACGTCGGAGATACCGCCGTGCCGGTGCTCATCGTCAACGCCCTGAACGATCCCATCGTTCCGGAAGCCTGTACGCCCTGTGCTCTCGGAAAGACCCACCCCCTCATCACCGTCGAGCAGCCGCGGCGGGGCGGTCACGTGGGCTTTCCGCTGCGGGGCCGGCCGCACAACGGAATGGACGAGCGCGCGCTGGCTTTTGTTTCCCGACGCTAACTATTTTGGGGGGTGTTACGCTTCTCCCTTCTCCTGCTCTTCCTGCATCCGCTGCCCCTCCGGGCCCAGTTCGTTGCCCCACCGGCCAGTCAGGCCGCCGTCGCCGCGGTGACCGTGGGCTACACCGATCTGGGGATCGACTACCACCGCCCCTCGGTACACGGACGTATCGTTTTTGGCGAACTACAACCCTTCGGAACGGTCTGGCGCGCGGGGGCCAACGAGAACACCCTGCTGCGCACGTCCCGGGACGTTTGGGTAGACAATCATCGCGTTCCGGCGGGGACGTATTCCGTCTACCTTATGCCGCGGGAGAATGCACCCTGGACCTGGATACTCAACTCCGACACGACCCACTGGGGGGCCACCGCTTACGATCCCCGGTACGATGTTCTCCGCTACGATGCCCCCACCGCACGCCTGATGGAGCGTACCGAGACGCTGGAGTACCGCTGGATGGACCTCCGCCACGACCGGGCCACCCTGGCACTGGAGTGGGAATGGTACCGGGTTCGACTTCCGTTCACGCTGGCCACCCACGCCCAGCTGGCGGAAGCAGCCGAACGGCTATTGTCTCCCGCCACCCATTCCGATGATTACTATGAGGTCGCGCGCTACTACCTGGAAAGCGACAGCGTCGCCCGGGCCAAGGAATGGATAGACCGGTGGGCGGCCGCGGCACCCCCGCAGTTTGGTCGCACGCGGCGTCGCGCACTCATCGAGTGGGAACTTGGAAACGAGTCCCTGGCCCGTTCCCTGCTTGATACCAGCCTGCAACTGGCCCGCTCGGCCGGTAACGATCATTACGTTCGCCTCAATGAGCAGACACTCCGCGACTGGACCCGCACCCCCCTACCCCTGCCGGCCGACAGTTTATTGGCGGCCAGCATTGCCTACCACGACCCCGAGAGTCGCTGGTTGACGGAGCCGCACGCATTGCGGATCTCCGAGAGCCGCCCCGGCGGCGGTGACCGCTACACCCGGCTACTGCTGAACCCGGGTGGCGGTCCCTTCACCGTGGAACGCACCGGCGGGGGCGGGCAGGTGACGCTGGAGATCCGGCAGGACGGCTATGCCTTCACCGCCGATGGGCAATCCGTAACCGACGACTCCCTGCAAATGGCACTCAACCTGACCCCCGACCGGGTAAAGGTCCTCCGCGACTATTATGGCTACCTGTGGGGCCTACCCATGAAGTTGCGCGATCCAGGCACCCTGATCAGCCCCACCGTGTACCAAGTGTACTACCACGGGCAGCGGGCACTGGAGATCGAGGTGCGCTACCGACCCGAGACGGGCGGAGACGTATGGCATTTTCTCTTTGACCCGGATACCTTTGCGCTTATCGGGTACCGCTTTTACCATGACCGTGATGGCGACGGACCCGGGACCGGAGAATACATTCTCCTGGAGGACGAGGTCCTGCAGGACGGCATCCGGTTTCCCGCCCGCCGCCACTGGTACCGTACGGCGGATAAGCTGTTTTTGGGAACCGACACATTGCTTCTTCCGGGTAAAAACTGAACACAATGCGCGGCAATCTCTTTAGACAGTATAAAACCCGTGTAAATACATCAAATTATGGCTGCCAAGATTCTCATTACCTTCTACTCCACCTACGGACACACCTTCAAGCTGGCCCAGGCCGTACAGCGCGGCGCGGAAACGGCCGGTGCGGAAGTACGCCTGCGGCGCGTCGCCGAGCTGCCACAGGCGGCTGAGGCCATGAAAAACGACGAAAACTACCAGGCCGCCCAGCAATCCATGTCCCACCTGGAAGAAGTCACCCACGACGATCTTCGCTGGGCCGACGGTATCGCCTGGGGTACCCCTACCCGCTACGGAAACATGGCCGCCCAGGTCAAGCAATTCATCGATACCACCAGCCCCCTGTGGTCGAAGGGCGAGCTGGAAGACAAGGCATCCGGTGTCTTTGTCTCCACGGCTACCCAGCACGGCGGGCAGGAGTCGACGATCCTCTCTTTTCACATCCCGCTGCTCCACCTGGGTATGATCCTCGTCGGCAGCCCCTACGGCCAGAACCCTACTCTCTTCAACGTCGAGAACATCCACGGCGGCAGCCCCTACGGCCCCAGCACGATCGCCGGTGGCGACGGATCGCTGCAGCCCAAGGAAGGCGACCTGGAAATGTCGATCAAGTTGGGTACCCGCCTGGCGAAGGTATCGGAGCGGCTTGCTTCCCTGCGCGGCTAATTACCAGCCGGCTACCGTGCGAAGCCGGGAATCGACTATAAAAGCTTCCCCGTCACCCGATGTCGTGATCAGGCGGGTACCGTCGGGCTTCCACGCCAATCCCCATAAATAACGGTCCCGCAGTCCATGCCGAATTTGCTCGCCACCGGGCGTCCACAGACGAATCCCGTCGCTGGCGCTGGCGAGTAAATTCCCCGTGGGGCTCCACGCCAGGTTGCGAATTTCCACCCGGCTCGAAGAGTCACGACCTATCAATTTTCCATCCGCCGACCAGTACTGTAGGTAGGGTGGCCTTTTTTTGTCTGGTTGCCCGTAATCACCGGTCGCGTAAAGCGCTCCTTCGGGATGCCAGGCTACGCTTAGCATTAGCACCTCCTGCTCCCGGGCGGGGCGGTGGGTATACCTGTCGTTGGCAAGTTCGTAGCGGGCGATCCCCGACCCTACCGTCAGAATAATCTGACCGTCGGGGTGCCAGGACAGCGCCGTGATTCCCTTCGGTTCAACTTTCCTCCTCCGCTGCAAACGTCCTTCGTAGTCGTAGAGGAGAAGATAACCGTCATTATCGCCCACCGCGAGTAGTTCTCCGTCCGGGCTCCACCCCAGACCACGAGCCCCAGCGGCGGAGATACTATCCAGGTAGCGTTTTTCTCCACTCCGCAGGTCAAAGAGAAAGGACCCCTCCTCTCCGGCTTGCAGGGTCACGGCCAACCGTTCCTTCCCAGGGTGCCAGGCTACGCCGGTAACGGTGTTACTTGTGGGTATGGTGGAAGTGATCGCATTCCCAAGTGGCGAATAGATGCGGACGTCGGGGGAATTTCCGCCGGTGACAATCTCGTTTCGCGGGCCGCCCCAGTCGGCGGTCCAGAGAATGTCTTCGTAGTCGTAGGATTTTAAGGCCACCGTACGGCAGCCACCGGAGACCACTCCGAGCAGGAGAATCAGAAACAGCGGACCGGAAATGGTTTGCCTCATTGACGGGAAGGTTTTTTCGTTTCCCAGCACCCCGGCAACGACGAGCGGATCACCCCGCAGTTGCAGGCTTAGTTCTCACCGCTTCCTGTCTTCTTCACGAATACGTTCGTCGAGATCGCACCGAGCGTTACTTCTCCACTCATGGTATCAGTTGCGCGTCCATCGGAGTCTACGCGATCCCCATCGACGACCTGTCGCCACTCCCCCTCGGGCAGCGTATGCCGGTGGCGAGTCTGGTAACCGTTGAGTACGACGTATATATCGGTCCAGTCGTCGCCGGGGGCGTTCTGCAGCCGGTAGGCAATCAACTGGTCGTCACCCGCGTCGGTAAAGGTGAGGTGGCGGGCGATCAGTGCGGTTTCACCGATCCGGAAGGCGGGGTGTGCCTTACGCAGGGCGATCAGGTCCCTGACGTAGGCGACCGTGCGCGCGTGCTGTCCTTTCTTCTCCCACTTGATGGCGTTGACCGCATCACTACTCTGGTAGCTGTTCTCGTCACCACCCTTTGACCGCAGCATTTCCGTACCGGCGTGCACAAAGGGAATGCCCTGGCTGGTGAGCACCGTGGCCAGGGCCAGACGCTGCATGCTTTCCCGCACCCGGGGAGGATCGCCGGGGTTGCTGAGTTGCAGGCGGTCCCACAGGGTATGGTTATCGTGGCAGCTCACGTAGTTGACGCACTGCGCGGGTTGCCTGGCCCAGGGGGCGTGGCTGTAATTCACGCTATCGTAGCTGATCTGGGGATGGGCGGTTGCCCCTACGATGCCGAACCGAACGGATTCCGCCACGTCGGTGGCCCCGCTCACGAATCCCCGTTCTTCGGCGTCAAACACGCTGCCCTTGAGGGCGTCGCGCACGTCGTCGCTGAAGGCCGCGATGTTGATCAGCTGCGGGGTATGCACTTTCGTGGCCTGCTGGCTCTCCGGCAGCGGACTGTCGCCCGCCGTCCACCCCTCTCCGTACAGCAGAATGGAGGGGTCGATCCCGTGCAGCGTCTCGCTGATGTCGTTCATCGTGGCAATATCGTGGATGCCCATCAGGTCGAAGCGGAAGCCGTCGACGTGGTACTCGTCCGCCCAGTATTCGACGGACTCACGGATGAACTTCCGGACCATGGGCCGCTGGCTCGCGATCTCGTTGCCGCATCCGCTGGCGTTGCTGAACGTACCGTCGGCATTGAACCGGTAGAAGTAGTCGGGCACGAGCAACTGAAAGGAGCTGTTCTCCGTACGGCCGGTATGATTATATACCACGTCCATCACCACCCGGATGCCGGCCGCGTGCAGTGCCTGGACCATCTGCTTGAACTCGCGGATACGGACCTTGCCGTCGGATGGATCGGTGGAGTAGCTTCCCTCGGGTACGTTATAGTTCTGCGGGTCGTACCCCCAGTTGTACTGAGTGGAGTCGGAGCGTGCCTCATCAACGCTTAGAAAGTCAAAGCTCGGCAGCAGGTGGACGTGAGTAACGCCCATTTCAATAAGGTGATCCAGCCCGGTGGTATCGCCGGTCGGTGTGGTGGTTCCGCGCTCCGTCAGGCCCAGGAACTTACCCTTGTGGGTGATGCCGGAGTTGGGATCCATGCTCAGGTCGCGTACGTGTAATTCGTAGATGACCGCGTCGGTGGGCTTGCCCATTACCGGACGGCGGTCGTTCTCCCACCCCGGGGGATCGGTGGCAAAGAGGTCCACTACCTGTCCCCGCAGGCCGTTGGTACCGGCGGCACGGGCGTAGGGGTCGGTGGCTTCCGCCAGCCAGCGGCCGTCGCGCTTGATCTGGTAGGTATAATAGGTACCGTCGAGGTCTCCGGAGACGGAAACCGCCCAGGCCCCGTCGCGGGCCTCCATGTCGAGCGACTCTCGCGGTTCCGTACCTGGCCGGTCGTCGGCGTAGAGGTGGACGCGGGCCGCTTGGGCGGCGGGCGACCAGAGCTTAAAGGTCGTGGAGGCGGAGGTATACGTGGCGCCCAGGTCGGCGTAGGGGTATACGGGGTAGTCTTCCAGCGTATCGTACTGGGGCCGGGGGTCGGAGCAGGTCACGAAAAACAGCGTTGAGCAAACGAGAAGTAGGACTCTCAAGTAATTAGGAAGTTGACGGTCGGGCTTAGTCGGCGACCCGTAGGACCGTTTCGGTGAACCGGGGGTCTAAGATAACACCGCGGTGGCCCGACTCGGGCAGTTCGATCAATTCAACGCGCCCGGGGGCGGCCTCGTATATTTCCTCGGACATGGAATACGGTATTAGCTCGTCGCGCCGACCGTGCAGTACCGTTACCGGGCAGCGGGCCGCGGCCACGTTGTCCAGGGTGTTGAGGGGATACTTGAGGATGAAGTCCGGGACCATCCAAAACCACAGGTTCTTCATGGCGGTAATGCTGACGTAGGGGGCCGCGAGCACCAGGTGGCGGGGGGTATTGTGGGCGGCCAGGTAGGCCCCCATGCCCGTACCCAGGGAGTAGGCGGCGATCACGATGTTTGACTCCGCGTAGCGATCGAGCAATACGTCGTACACCGCCTGGGCGTCGGCGAAGAGCACCTCTTCCGAAGCGATGCTGCCCCCGCTTTTCCCGTAGCCGCGGTAGTCGAAGAGGTAGACGTCGTTTGGCCCCCGGAGGAGCCCTTCCGTCTGCCGGAGGCTGCGCCGGTTGCTTCCGCGGTTACCGTGCAGAAACAGGATGGCCCCGCGGGCACCGGGCTTCCGGAACGCCAGGACGTTCAGGGGCGTCCCGTCCGCGGCATCGACGGTCAGTTCCTCCCCGGTCCCGAAAGCGTAATCGGCGGGAAGTTCCCGGGGATGAAAGATCAGCCGCTCCTGGAAGACGTACAGCAGCAGGCACAGCACCACGTACGTGCCGGCCAGAAAAATAGCAATACGCTTGATCCACTTCATGAGGTCAGGTTGGGGCGGGTGCTAGTCCGGCACCGACCGCAGCAGCCCCATACCCGTGATAAAGAAGATCCCGCCGACGATGGCCACGCCCCAGGCGTTCTGCCCGAGCGCGAGCTGGCCGGGGTTGAAAATGGCCAGCACGCCCGCGGCCAGGGCAACGGCACCCACGATGGTAAAGACAAGGGCCAGGGTACGCTTCATGCGGAAAATTTTTCCAAAGATAGCACGGTCGCCATTCGCGGGCTCCCGGAGCGTCGGTACCGATTGAGTATCTTGCTGACCGCCAAAACTACCCGAACCCAGTGCCCCACCTGAACCGTCGCCAGTTTCTTACCCTCGCCGGCCTGCCGGTGGTGTTCGCTGCCCGGCTGCCCGCCGGAATCTCGCTACTGGGCCTGCCGGACCCTCCCGAAGGCCTGCCCGGCAAGGACCCCGGACTCATCGTACTCAACGACCGGCCCGTCAACGCCGAGACCCCCGCCCACCTGCTCAACCCGCGGGTGACCCCCGCCGACCGCTTTTTCGTCCGCAACAACGGACTGGTGCCCCGGTCGATCCTGGACGGCGAAGCCGTCGATCCGGCCGCCTGGACGCTGACCATCGGCGGAGAGGCGATGCCGCGGGAGGTAACCTTTACCCTGGCCGAGCTGCGCGACCGGTTCCGCCACCATGAATACCACCTCACCCTGGAATGCGGCGGCAACGGCCGCAAGGAGTTTAACCCACCCGCCTCCGGCAACCAGTGGGGTACCGGTGCGGTGGGCTGTGCGAAATGGACCGGCGTACGCCTGAAGGACGTGCTCGAAGCGGCCGGCTACGACCGGGAGAAAGCCGTCTACATCGGCTACTACGGCAAGGACACCCACCTGAGTGGTGACCCCGACAAGGTCGTCATTTCCCGGGGGGTACCCATCGCCAAGGCGCTCGAGGACGAGAGCCTCATCGCGTGGGCCATGAACGACGAACCCCTGCCGCCCCTCAACGGCTACCCGCTGCGGCTGGTCTTCTCGGGCTACCCGGCGAGTTGCTCCGGCAAGTGGCTCTCGCGGATCGTCGTCCGCGACCGGGTGCACGACGGAGAGAAAATGGGGGGCGCCTCCTACCGCGTACCCTGCAAGCCGGTCGCGCCCGGTGCCGAGGTGGCCGACGCCGATATGTGCATCATCGAGGAAATGCCGGTCAAGTCACTGATCACCAGCCCGAAGACGGGAGCCATCGTGGAGAGCGGTCGCAGCCTGTCCCTGGCCGGGCACGCGTGGTGCGGTGCGGGCAAGGTCGCCCGCATGGAGTACAGCATCGACTTCGGAAGCAACTGGGAATCCTGTACGCTTACCGCCCCGGTAAACCGCTACGCCTGGCAACATTTCGCGGCGGACGTGACCTTTCCCGAGACGGGCTACTACGAAATCTGGGCCCGGGCCACCGACGACCGCGGCAACGCCCAGCCCATGGTCATCCCCGCCTGGAATCCCCGCGGATACCTCAACAATGCCTGTCACCGCATCTCCATCAAAATCGTCTAATATATGCCGGCCCCTTTCCGCTATTCGCTGATCCTGCTTGGCTTCGTCCTAAGTGCACTCGGGCTATCCACCTGCCGGGACGACTCCGCCGGTGAGCCAAGCACGGCACCCGCGGCCCCGCCCCCCGGGGTGGTGGGTGGCGTGGATACGCTGACCGGCCTGATCGCCGAAGGAGACTACCTACTGGTGAAGGGAAACTGCCTGGCCTGCCACAGCGCCAAGCTGATCACCCAGAACCGGGCCGATCGCCAGGGATGGTTGGACATGATCCACTGGATGCAGGAGACCCAGGGCCTGCAGGATCTCGGACCCCACGAGGGCCCCATCGTGGACTACCTCGCGACGTACTACGCCCCCGAGGAAACGGGCCGGCGCCCGCCCCTCGGAGACGTAGAGTGGTACATTCTGGAGCAGCCTACCGATTGATGACGTTCTTGAAGCGGGGGCGGCGGGGAGTGACGTCTCCGCGTTCGGCCTTCTTGGTGGCCTCGTACTGGGAGTAGTTGCCTTCGAAAAAACGGATATTGCCCTCGTCCTCGAAACTGAGGATATGGGTGGCGAGGCGGTCGATGAACCAGCGGTCGTGACTGATGACCAGCACGCAGCCGGCGAAGCTGTCCAGCGCGTCCTCCAGGGCGCGGAGGGTATTGATGTCGATGTCGTTCGTCGGCTCGTCGAGCAGTAGCACGTTGCCGCCCTCGCGGAGGGTCATGGCCAGTTGAAGCCGGTTGCGCTCCCCCCCGGAGAGTACGCCGACCTTCTTCTGCTGGTCGGCCCCGGCGAAGTTGAAGCGGCTGAGGTAGGCGCGGGCATTGACGGAGGTGTTACCCACCTCGATCATATCGTGGCCCTGGCTGACGACATCGTAGATCGTCTTGTTGCCGTCCTGTAACTGGGTATGGGCCTGGTCAACGTAGCTGATCTCGACCGTTTCTCCGATGTTGATGTCGCCGGCGTCGGGCTCCTGCTCGTGGACCAGCAGGCGGAAGAAAGTGGACTTACCCACCCCGTTCGGCCCGAGGATGCCGACGATGGCGTTCTTGGGGATGGTGAAGGTGGCATCGTCGAAGAGTACGCGGTCGCCGAAGCCCTTCTTGAGGTGCTGCACTTCGATGACGACGTCGCCGAGGCGCGGTCCGGGCGGAATGTAGATCTCGAGGTTCTTTTCGCGTTCACGGCCTTCTTCGCCGACCAGCTTGTCGTATGCGTTGAGGCGGGCCTTGCCCTTGCTTTGCTTGGCTTTCGGGGCCATGCGGATCCACTCCAGCTCCCGCTTGAGTGTCTTCTGCCGCTTGGACTCCTGCTTCTCCTCCTGGGCGAGGCGCTGCGACTTCTGCTCCAGCCAACTGGAGTAGTTGCCTTCCCAGGGGATGCCTTCGCCGCGGTCGAGTTCGAGGATCCAGCCGGCCACGTTGTCGAGGAAGTAGCGGTCGTGCGTCACGGCGATGACCGTACCGGGGAAGCTCTGCAGGTACTGCTCGAGCCAGTCGACGGATTCGGCGTCGAGGTGGTTGGTGGGCTCGTCGAGGAGGAGGATATCGGGGTTGCTGAGCAGCAGGCGGGCCAGGGCGGTACGGCGGCGTTCACCACCGGAAAGTACGTCGACCTTTGCGTCGTCGGGCGGGCAGCGGAGCGCTTCCAGGGCGGTATCGATGCGGTTCTCGAGTTCCCAGGCGTTGCGGTTCTCGAGCTCCTCCATAAGCTCGCCCTGCCGCTCGATGAGCTTGTTCATCTCGTCGTCGCCCATGGGCTCGCTGAACTTGAGGTTGACGGCCTCGTACTCCTTCATCAGGTCGACCGTTTCCTGTACGCCTTCCTCGACGATCTCGCGGACCGTCTTGTTGGGGTCGAGGGTCGGTTCCTGCTCGAGGTAGCCGATCTTGTAGCTGCCGTCGAAGACGACGTTGCCTTCGTAGTTTTTATCGACGCCGGCAATGATCTTCAGCAGAGTCGATTTGCCGCTGCCGTTGAGACCGAGTACGCCGATCTTGGCGCCGTAGAAGAAACTGAGCCAAATGTTGTTGAGGACTTTCTTATTCGCTCCGGGGAAGGTCTTGGAGACCCGCTCCATGGAAAAAATGATCTTGTTATCGGCCATAGTGGGTGAGTTGTAGGTGAGAAATTACTCGCGGTCGTCGTCCTGCTCGGTGGCCCGCTCCCACGACTGCTCGCTGATGAGCAGCTCGAGGCGGTCCAGGAAGCGCTTGAGGGCGGGGGGGGCACCGCCGTAGACCTTGATGGAGCGGGGGTTGCCCTCGAGATCCGGCAGGGTGACCAGGCGGTAGGGAATATCGGTGGGTATGGGTGCTTCCTCGGGATAGACCGGGGCGAGGTCGAGCCCGCGCAGGCTGTCGATGGAGTTGTTTAGGCGGTCGTAGTCGATGGAGTACAGTTGCCGGTTGTAGAGCCCCTCGGCGATCGCGCCCTGGTCGACGCGCAGCGAGGAAAGCCCGCCCGTACGCAGGTCGAAGGTGTAGGCTTCGCAGTCGCCGTAGCAGTTCGATTTCTGGAAGGTCATCAGAGGAGCCCCCCCGGAGGATTCCGTCTTGGGCAGCGCGCTACCGCTCAGGTCGGCCTCCCCTACCGCCCCCTGGTTTTCGATGCGGGCCGTCTCGTTCTCGGCTAGGTCGGTACCCGCGGGTACGGCGGCGGGTGTCGTGGTGCGTCGCGTATTGCGCAGCGCCTTCACGTCAGCGGGTTGGGGCACCGCGGTACTGCGTTCCGGAGTTTCCATCACCCGCTGGCTGGCGTCGGGCCGTTCGGCCATGGCCTGCTCGGTGCGGGGGTCGGGCGTCGCCGCGTCGGATTCGGTGGGCGGCGCGATGACGGTATTCGAGGAGCCGGTGATGCCCACCGGCTGACGGGTGCAGGAGAGGATAAGGGCGAAGCTCAGGAGCAGCCCGGTAACTAAGGGTTTCATGACGAGGACTTGAACTAATCAAAAGCGATTCGGCCCCGTAGGTTGACTCCGGCGGGTCGGTCGGTCGGCTTATTTGCCTTTCTTGGACTGGGCGGCGGCCTGTGCCCGTTGCTGCTCCTTGAGCGCCTCCTGCAGGCGGGCGCTGAAGCCCGATTTTTTCTTCGGCTTTTTCTTGTTCTCCTCTAGCTTGGCGCGCAGCTTGTCCTGGTCGATGATCAGGTTCTTGGTCACCAGTGTCTGTGTGATGTTGATCACGTTACTGAAGAACAGGTAGCAGGTGAGGCCGGCGGCGAAACTGTTGAAGAAGCCCAGGAAGGCCAGGGGCATGATGTACTGAAAGTACTTCATCATGGGCTGGGCGCTGTAGTCCATGTGCTGGCTATTGTAGAAGGCGTAGATGACGGTCGTAACGGCCCACAGCACGGCAAACAGGCTCAGGTGGCCCTGCATGAAGGGAATCCACTCCGGCAGGCGGAGGATGCTGTCGTAAGTACTCAGGTCGTTGGCCCACAGGAAATTCTCCTGCCGGAAACTGATCGAGGCCGGGAAGAAGCGATAAAGGGCGAACCAGATGGGCATCTGCAGGACCATCGGCAAACATCCGCCGAGCGGGCTTGCCCCGTACTCCTGGTAGAGCTTCATGGTTTCCATCTGGGCGGCCTGCGCGTCGTCCTTGTGCTTGGCCTTCAGTTTGTCGATCTCGGGCTTCAGCACCTGCATCTTCGACTGGCTGACCAGCATCTTGTAGGTGAGCGGGTACACCAGCAATTTCACCAGTAGGGTAAGGACGAGGATGGCGATACCCATATTGCCAATGAAGCTCGACAGGAAATTAAAGACTGGTCGGATGATCCACCGGTTGATCGATCCGAAAATGGAGGAGCCGAAGCTGATCACGTCGGACAGGTCGTAACCGATCGCCCGCAGGCGCTCGAATTCGTTGGGGCCAACGTAGAGCGACATGCCGAAGGTCTCCGAGGGGGACGTGCCTACCGGCAGCTGCAGGTCGCTGATGAGCACCTTGAGCTGGTCGTCGGGCAGGCGGTCGCGGTCGGCCACGGTGGTGAGGACCCCGCCACTGAAGCGATCGTCGGCGATGAGCGCGGAAGTAAAGAACTGCTGGCTGCCGGCTACCCACTTGAGCGATTGCCCCTGCAGTTCCTCGGTATCGTCGCTGGTGCACGAGCAGTAATCGGTGTCGTCGTCGACCGGCTTGTAGTAGAGGGTCGAGTAGCGCGATTCGTAATCGCTGTTCCGCTCGATCTTGTCCAGGTGGTTCTCCCAGTGCAGGCGCACGGTGCCCTCGGTATTGGCCAGCACGGTGTTGAGGCCCTCGAAGCGTACGTCGTAGTCGATGAGGTAGGTATCGTCGGGGAGCGTATATTTCTGTTCGAAGTAGCCGGAACCGCCGCTGATCGGAGCCCGCAGGATCACGGTATTACCCTCCACCGTGGGAGTAAAGTAGAGGTCGCTGGTCTTGACGCCTTCGCCGGAAACGCCGTTCACGGGCAGGGTGTACTCGAATTTGTTGCGCTCGTCCTCCAGGAGCAAAAGCGGCAGGTGTACCTCCTCGTCGTCGTCCTGCTCCACGACCTTGTCGTAGTTTTTCAGCTCGGCCTGGCGGATCGTCCCCCCCTTGGTGGACAGGGTCACGCGCATCACGTTGTTTTCGAGCACCACGTCCTCGGCGGTTCCGGTTGCCGCGGCGGCGAAAGCACCGAAGCGGCCGCCGTACTGGGCTACGCGGGCGGAGTCCGTGAGGGAAGCGTCGTTGTCCGGGGCATCCTGCGGAAGCAGGTCGTCACCGGCCCGCAGTTCCGTTTCGCTGAGGGCGGCGATCGAATCCTGGTAACGCTGTTCCATTTCGATCTCCGCGGGGCTCGGCGCAGCCACGTACTGCCACGCGACGAAGAGCAGCATGATGAGGACGATACCAATGATGGAAGTTCTGTCCATCTCCATAGCAGAGTCTTTATTGTTGTAAGCAGAAAACCCGACGCTCCGCGCCCGGTTCCTTTGGGGCCGCAAAGGTACGCAGCAAAGTGTTATGCCGAACCCGCCCTCCGATCAATCAGCTTCCTTACCCGACGAACGGCTGGCCGCCGCCTACCGCAACGCCCGCTATGTCTTCAATGGGTTTGCCCTGCAAATAGATGTCCCCCACCCCGATTTTGACCGTTGGCTGGCACACGAAGGCTACCACGACTACGCCTTCCTCACGGCCTGCAACCCCCGCTCCAAGCCGTTGTCCGCCACCAGAAACCTCGCCCGGCATGGCCGCCTGCTGGCATTGACCGGCTCCCTAACCCACCGCGGGGCCACCGGCACAGATCCGGATGGCCGCTGGCCGGACGAGCCGGGTCTTCTGCTCCTCGACGCGCCGCGTGAGAAGGTCCGCGACCTGGGTCGGCGGTTCGGTCAGTACGCAATCGTGGAGGGAGAGGCCGGCGGCAGTCCGCGATTGTACTGGCTATAATCGGTCGTGAATCGCCTGAATCACGGCCACTACGGTACGCCCCTCGGCTCCGGTGGTGGCCACTTCCGCGCGCCCGTTGCGCACTTCCACCACGTTATCGATCACGAAGTGGTGATTGGCCGCGGAGCCCTGGTACGGTCCGTAGTTGTTGGCGGGGGGGCTTTGCGGGAGCGCGGGTGGGGTGACGTTCCGGGCGTGGCAATAGCGCACTTCGTTCATGTACTGGCCTCCGAGTTTAACCGTACCCTCCTCCGCAATGACCGTAAGGGTGGACTCGAAGTTCTGGTCCCAGACCACCGTGCTGAAGTTGAGGCTGCCCAGGATTCCCCCCGGCAGGTCAAATTGCACCTGCCCCGTATCGGCAAAGGGGTAAAGCTCCCCGCCGTGTTGCCGCGCCAAGCGCCCTCCGGCGACCCGCGGCGCCCCGAATACCCAGCACAGCAGATCTATGAAATGGGCAAACTGGGTGAAGAGTACGCCACCGTCCAGCTCCGCGTCGCCGTGCCAGGGGTGGGGCCGGCCGCTTCCGTCGCGGTAGTAGCGCGCGTCGCGGTTCCAGAAGCAGTCCAGGTGTACCTGCCGGATCCGGCCGAGGAGACCGGCATCGACAATGTCCTTGAGCCAGGCGGACGCCGGGCTGTACCGGTTTTGCATGACGCCGAAGACCCGGCGGCCGGCACGGTCCGCGGCGGCGAGGATAGCGTCGCAGTCGGCTACCGTCAACGCCAGCGGCTTTTCCACGACGACGTCCAGCCCGGCATTCAGGCAGCGGATGGCCTGGTCGGCGTGGTGTCCGTTGGGCGTACAGATACAGGCCACCTCGACGGGAACGGTGGAGAGCAAATCAGCGAGTGAGGGAAAAAGGGGGAGGTGGGGGGCGACACCGGTGGGCCAATCCAGGGCGGCACGCGGGCGAGTGTCGCAGACAGCCGCCAGTTCCGCGCCGGGGTGAGCGGCGATCAGGGAGGCGTGGCGGCGGCCGATGTGGCCCAGCCCGATGACGGCGAAGCGAACAAGCATAGTGGGCGGCGAAGGTAACGGCCGCAAGTAACTTCCCGGGCGCCCCCGTGGGATCAGGCCCGGCGCACTACCCCATCCTCGAGCAGGTACGGGCCGGTTTCCGGACAGCGCGCCCGGCCGGCCGGGTCGAAGGAGAGCGCATGCCCCGCCTCGCTCCGCCAGCCCGTCTGCCGCGCGGGATTGCCCGTGACGAGGGCGTAGGCCGGTACGTCCCGGGTTACGACGGCGCCCGCCCCCACGAAGGCGAAGGCGTGCAGCGTGACGCCGCAGACGACGGTGGCATTCGCGCCGATGGTGGCCCCGTTACCTACCCGCGTAGGGAGATATTCGCCCCGCCGATTGACGGAAGCGCGCGGGTTCTTGACGTTGGTGAATACGGCGGAGGGGCCGACGAATACGTCGTCGCCCAGCTCCACGCCGGTGAACAGACTCACGTTATTCTGCACCTTACAACCCTTCCCGAGGCGGACCCCGCCCGCCACGAAGACATTCTGTCCGAGGCTGCAACCGGGCCCCACCTCACAGTCGGCCATCAGGTGGCAGAAGTGCCACACCTTACTGCCGGCACCCAGGCGGGCGCCGGGATCTACTACCGCCGTAGGGTGTACAAAAGGCGGTTCCATATCAGAAAAAGATGAGCAGGCCCAGGCCGCCGACCAGCAGAACCTTGATTTGGGTACTAAGCCGGTGGTAGTCGGGTTGCCGGCGCGCGATCGCGAGCTGGCCGACGATGACCACCACCGCCAGCAGCAACAGGCCGATACAGATCAGCATCGGCGGCTGCATGAAGGCCGGCCAGCCCAGCAACACGGGAAACAAAATCGCTACGCTGACGATGCCCCCCAACGCCATGGCCAGCCGCCGGGCCGTGGTGACTCCGAGCAGGACGGGCAGGGTCCGGCGCCCTTCCTGCCGGTCGCCCCGCAGGTCCTCCAGGTCCTTGACCAGCTCGCGCAGCAGCGTGGCCACGAAGGCGAAGACCATGAACAGAATGCAGACGCGCAGCGTACTGGCGGCCAGGGCGGGGTTGAGGGAACGAAGCTCCGCGAGGGCGTCGCGCTCGGCCACCACCAGGATGCCGGTAACGCCGGCACAGTACAGCGCAACGAGGAAATTGCCGACGAAGGGCAGTCGCTTCAGCGTGGCACTGTACAGTGCCAGGGTACCGATGGCCAGTGGGAACAAGAGCAGCAGCTGCCGCTCACCCAACCGCAGCGCCAGCAACAACGCGAAGAGGTAGCCTACGAAGACGATCGCGGCAAAGATCCACTGAACGTTCTGCCGCCCCAGCTTGAGCACCATATTCTTGCCAGGGTGATTGATGGCGTCGATACGAACGTCGCGCAGGTCGTTGATCACGTAGCCCGAGGCGGTGATGGCCACCGTAACCAGGCATAACTCGAAAAATTTCCAGGGGCGCAATACCCCGGCCAGCCCCTCTTCGGTCAGCGCCGGAAGGACTATACGGTAGTACACCAGTAGCTGGGTCAGTACGACAACTACAAGATTCTGTACCCGAACCAGCCGAAGCAGATCGACAAATGGCAAACGTTGCATGGGGGCAAGATACACGGAATGGCCGTCCGGAGTTCTACCCGCGCAGCAGTTCGCGGCTGATCACCAGGCGTTGGATTTCCGACGTCCCCTCCCCGATCGTGCACAGTTTGCAGTCGCGGTAGTACTTCTCCACCGGGTAGTCCTTCGTAAAGCCGTAGCCGCCAAAAATCTGGACGGCATCGTTCGCTACGCGGACGCTGGTTTCCGACGCGTAGAGCTTGGCCATGGCGGATTCGCGGGTGACCGACTGTCCGGCGTCCTTCAGCCGGCCGGCGTTGCGGGTCAGTAACTCGGCGGCCTCGATCTCGGTGGCCATGTCGGCCAGTTTGAAGGAGATGCCCTGGAACCGGCTGATCGCCTTACCGAACTGCTCGCGTTCCTGGCTGTAGGCCAGGGCGGCCTGCATGGCTCCCTTGGCGATGCCCAGGCTGAGGGCGGCGATACTGATGCGGCCACCGTCGAGGATCTTCATGCTCTGGATGAAGCCTTCGCCCACTTCACCGATGATGCGGTCCGCCGGCAGGTAGCAATTCTCGAAGATGATCTCGGCGGTTTCGCTGGCGCGCATGCCCAGCTTGTCCTCCTTCTTGCCGCCGCGGAATCCTTCGTCGCCGCGCTCGACGATGAAGGCCGTCATGCCGTGACTGTCGAGCAACTCGCCGGTGCGGGCGATGACGACGCAAACGTCGCCGCTGATGCCGTGGGTGATAAAGTTCTTGGCGCCGTTGAGCACGTAACCACCGTCGTCCTGCTTCTCGGCTACGGTCCGCATGCGGCCGGCGTCCGAGCCGGTATTGGGCTCGGTGAGCCCCCAGGCACCGAGGTGTTCCCCGCTGGCGAGCCGGGGCAGGTATTTCTGCTTCTGCTCCTCACTGGCGAAGAGCAGGATATGGTTGGTACATAGGGAATTGTGAGCCGCAACGCTGAGACCGATACTGCCGCAGACCTGGGCGACCTCGTCGATCACGGTGATGTACTCGGCGTAGCTGAGGCCGCTTCCGCCGTACTCCTCCGGTACGAGTACGCCCAGGAAGCCGTACTCCCCCATCTGGTGGAAGAGTTCGCGGGGAAATTTCTGGCTCTCGTCCCACTCCATCACGTGCGGGGCGATGTGGGTACGGGCAAAGTCAGCGGCACTTTGCCGGATAAGTTCGAGTTGTTCTTCGCTGGCGGAGGTGGGGGCCGCCGAAGTCATATTTGCGGTCATGCGATGTGGTGGTTGGTGAAAGGGCTACCGATAAAATGTTAAAGTCGGCATTTTGTTAGCAGAACGGCTGTCAGAGCGCCGACGGCAGGCATTTGGCAAAATTTAACGGCGGAGATTTCTCTATTGCCTGATTTCACCTATTACCAACGTAAATTCTAAAAACTAGTGTGAAGCCGATATTGATTTTATAAATCTCCTGCGAATATAAGTAAAACCAATATTAATTCGGTTTTCCAAGACGCAACTTGCCCCCATCTTCGCCGTTCCACGACTACTGATTACCCTGACCGACCGACCAATTTTCGCTTATGCGTTGCTTCCTTTTGCTTTCTCTCATTTCCCTGACCCTGCCCCTTTTCGGGCAGTCGATCTTCGACCTGCTCTACCGGGCCCCCGCCACCGAGGCCGTTGACGTGGTACTGACCCTGCCGCTCGATAGCCTGCAGGCCACCACCCGCGGACCGCAGGTCGCCACCCTGGCCTTCGCCGACACCACCGGCGATACCCGCTACCTGGGGCTGAAGGTGGAACTGCGCGGCCGCTTCCGCCGCTCGCGCTGCGCCACCCCACCCCTGAAACTCAACTTCTCCAAGGGCGAGCTCCGCGACGCCGGCCTGGCCGAATTCGATAAGCTCAAGCTCGTCAACACCTGCTACGACGATTCCACCGCTACCGCCCTCCTGCTGAAGGAATATCTCGCCTACCGTGCCTACGCCCTGCTCAGCCCCGATGCCCACTACCGCACGCAGCTGCTGCGGCTGACGTACCGCGACGCCGCGGGCCGCACCCCTGACCGGACCGGCTACGCCTTTATCCTCGAAGACACCGACGAGATGGCCGCCCGCAACGGCGGCAAAGAGGTCGATGCTCCGGCGGGCCTCACCTCCGAGCGCTACGACCCCGTGGCCGAAGCGACCCACGCCCTGTTTCAGTACCTGATCGCCAACGGCGACTGGAGCCTGCCGCTGCACCGCAACGTCAAGGTGATCGCGGACGCCGACGGGCGCCTCGTGCCGGTCGGCTACGACTTCGACTTCAGCGGCTGGGTGGGCGCGCCCTACGCCAGCCCGGCGGCCGACGTGGGTCAGCAGAGCATCTTCCAGCGGGTGTACCTGGGCTTCGACCAGAGCGACCGCACCCTCCGGGGCGTCAACCAGTCCTTTCGAAGCAACCGGCGTACCCTGCTCCGCCTCATCGATGACTTCACCCTCATCGACGTGCGGGAACGCCGCGTACTGCAGCGTTTCGTACAGCGTTTCTACGACGACCTGGCCACTATGAGCTCCTCGACCAGCGTACTGATGTACGACCAGCTGCGCGGCACCACCGCCGACATCATCCCCTCCGGCGGCCGGGCCGCCGATTACGGGGCAAGCTCGCGACGCTAATTACCTTTGCCGCATGATGCAGCCCTCCCAAAACCGCACCCGCGCCCAGGAAAGCCGGGCGGCCGTACAGCGCCTCTATATCGCCATGCGTCACCTACTCCTCCGCGGCAGCTACAAGCCGGGCGGTATGAGCGGCAAGACGCTAATGGACAACCTTATGATCCTGCGGCCCGAGATCTACGGTTCCATTACGGACAGCGAGCGCGTCGAGCTCAACGGGTTACACTACGTATTCCAGCGCCTGCCGAAGGGCGTGGAGGAGTGCCGCTTCATCCGCCTCATCACGCGTGAGGGCTACGAGAACAGTCACTTCACCCCGATCGTGCCGCCCAAGCGCCGCCGCGAGGCCTACCGGATCGATACCCACGAGATGTACATCGAGATGACCCGGGGGCGGAGCGATATCTACGACATCCTTACGCACCTGACCTTCCTGTACGCCGAGGCCAACAAGATCTACCGCAACAGCCTCGATAGCAAGGGCCGGCAAAAGCGCGAGTGGCAGCTGCTGGCCGAAATCGCCGACAAGGAGCAGCGGGGCGAAGACTTCAAGATCGAAACCGCCTACACCTACCTGAGTACCCTGCTGGGCCGTACGTACGACGAGGTTGTGGCCGCCTGCCGGCGCTTTGCCGACGAGGAGATGGTCAGCAGCCTCTTCCACATCACCTACTGGCTGGGCCAACTGGCCAAGGAGGAACTGGAAAACGATCAGGACCGGGAGGTTTCCTTCTCCAGTTCCCTGCGGGAAAAGACCGGTCACCACTACTTCGGCGAGCTCTGGGCGGATGCCGTCAAGGATATTCTGCTGGAGCGCGAGCTGTTCGACCGGCCGCTGCACGTGATCAGTGCCAACCTCCACAGCGTGATGAACGCCCTCTTTGCACCCGCGGCCACCGCCCAGAAACTGCGCGTGGGTGGCTCGGTCTACGACGTGGCCCGCGCCCTCTCCCAGCCCGAAGGGCGCCCGCTGCGCGAGTCGGTCACCAAACTGGCCCTCAAGAACGGCATGGTGGAAGTCATCGACACCAGCGGCAGCAACATCGGCGTACAACTCTTCGATACCGCCGCCTGCGACCCCGAGCTGATCAGCGCCGAACTGGGCTTCCGCCCCTACGACGACCCCAGCCGCGCGCCCGTCCTGCTCGTCATGGACTACGCCTTCGGCGAACAGGCCTACGAGAGCATGGACGAGCTGCTGCGCCCCTACCACGTACCCGGCAGCAAGGAAGTGCACCAGATGCCGGTCGAAAGCATCAACGTAATGGGCAAGGCCGGCATCCTGGAGGGCATCAAGGGCGACCTGATGATCCCCGACGCCCACGTATTCGAGGGGACGGCCGACAATTACCCCTTCGCCAACGACTTCACGGTAGAGCAATTCGAGGGTAACGGCCTGGGCGTGTACGGCGGCCCCATGGTGACGGTACTCGGCACCAGCCTGCAGAACCGCCAGATCCTGGAATACTTCCTCGACAGCAGCTGGCGCGCCGTGGGGCTGGAGATGGAGGGCGCCCACTACCAGAAGGCCATACAGGCGGCCACCCATATCCGCAAGAGCGTCAACCCGAACCTGAAGCTGCGCTACGCCTACTACGCCAGCGACAACCCGCTGGTGACCGGCCACACGCTGGCCAGCGGAAGCCTGGGCGTGGACGGCGTAAAACCTACCTACCTGATCACGGTCCAGATACTTAAAAGCATCTTCGCAGCGTAGAAGATACGATCGTTTTTACCTGCCCAACCGTCCATGAGCGTACGTTTACTTCTCGCCCTGCTGCTGGCGACCGCCGGCCTTGCCGGACAGGGTCTCCGACTTGACTCCATATTCCGCTCCTCCGAGCGCTACGCCGTCAATCCGCTCGTAAGCCTGCCGGCCGTCGCCCTGGGGGCCTACGCCAGCCAGGAACGGCTGCTGAGCCTGCAGGACAAGCCCCGCATCTCCCAGGAAACCCTGGACGCGCTCAACCCCGACGACGTCAACGGCTTCGACCGGGTGGCGCTGCGCATCAACGCCGACCGGGCCAAGGCGGCCGTGATTCGGAGCGACTACTTCTTCAATACCGGGCAGTGGCTACCCTTCGGACTCTTCCTCTGGAAGAAGTACCGGCGCGACTGGTTCGACATCACCATGATGTACCTCGAGGCGCAGGTGACGCAGGGGCTGTTCTACGGCTATGCTCCCTTCGGTCCGACGGCCGTCGACCGCTTCCGGCCGCGCGCCTACTTCGCCGATTTCCCGATCGACGACCGGCAGGACGGCAACCAGCGCAATAGCATGTTCAGCGGTCACGTATCGACCATGTCCACCGGCTTCTACTTCTTCGCCCGCATGGTCGACGACTACAACCCGCAATTCAGCGGCACCCAGCGGGCCCTGCTCTACGCGGGCGCTACGGTACCGGCCCTGTACGGCGGCTGGCTGCGCGTGCGCAGCGGCAAGCACTTCCCCTCGGACGCCTTGGTCGGCCTGGGCGTGGGCGCACTCAGCGGTATCGGTATCCCCAGCGTACACAAGTGGTGGAAGCAGCGTCACCGTAGCCGCCTGACCGTCAACCCCGTATACGGCGGCGGTGCCGGGGGGCTGACACTCGTGCTGCGGTACTAGCCGAACCCCCGCTCACGGCTCCGGTTTTACCTATCCCCTTCCAACGTTACACTCACCACATGCCCCGACTTTACCTGCTGCTTTTCGTCCTCCTTCCTTTACTTCCTTTACGCGCCCAGTCTCCCGCACCGCTCGATCCCGAAACCGAGTCGGTCTACCGCGTACGCACCCTCTGGGAGGGGCTCGGCGGGCTGGCGGTGATGTCGGGCTCCACGGTGGGCATCGACCTGCTGCGCAAGAAAGACCCCATCCCCGACGAGACGCTGCGGCGGCTGCAGACGGCAGAAATCGGACGCCTGGACCGGTGGGGGCTCGAGCAGGACGCGCTCAAGCGGCGCAAGAGCGAGGAGGTTAGCGACTACTTCTTCAACGGCTCCGTCCTGCTACCCGTCGTCCTTATGGTCGATCGCAAGTTTCGCAAGGACTGGCTGGACATCGGGGTGCTGTACCTCCAGGCCCACGCCCTCTCGGCGGCCACCTACGCCTTCAGCCCGCTGGGCCCCCAGGTGATCGACCGCTACCGGCCGGTGGCCTACTACGACGAGCTGAGCTTCGACGAGCGCCGCTTCGGCAACAACCGCAACAGTTTCTTCAGCGGCCACGTCAGCACCACGGCGGTCGGCACCTTCTTCTTCACCAAGGTACTCTCGGACTACAACCCCCAGTGGACCGGCGGGCACCGCGCGATCGCCTTTACCCTCGCTACCCTGCCCCCGGCCTTCGTGGCGGTACAGCGCGTGCGTGCCCTGAAGCACTTCCCCACGGATACCGTAGTCGGCCTCGGGGTGGGCGCCTTTTTCGGCGTCATGGTCCCCCACGTGCACAAGAACTGGGCCCGCAACCACCGCAGCCGCCTGTCCATCGGCGGCAGCTACGGAGGGGGCGCGGGCGGGGCCGGCTTCACGCTTACCTTCTAAATAAGCTGCGGGGGCGTACACGCAGGTGCGGTGAATTCCATTTGACAGGCTATCTTTCCCGGCAGCTAACCCAATGCTCATGCTAGACCTGTCCATTCATGACCGCCCCAATGTTGACATCAGCTACCGCCACGTGGGCAGTACCGACGTAACGCGCTACGAAAAGATGCACGTGGAGGTATTCCGCGATTCGGCCCAGGCGTCCATCGCCGTGGCCCACGAGATCGCCGACCTGATGCGCGCCAAAGCCGGGCAGGGAAAGCCCTGCGTACTGGGGCTGGCCACCGGCTCCAGCCCGATCCGGGTGTACGCCGAACTGGTGCGCCTGCACCGGGAGGAGGGGCTGGACTTTTCCCACGTTATCACCTTTAACCTCGACGAGTACTTCGAGCTGCCCCGCGGCAGCCGCCATTCGTACTGGTACTTCATGCACGAGCACCTGTTCAACCACGTGAACGTGAAGCCGCGCAACATCCATATCCCCCAGGGCAACCTGGCACTCGACGAGGTCTACGAGCAGTGCATGGCCTACGAGGAGATGATCAAGCAGGAGGGCGGACTGGACTTCCAGCTGCTCGGTATCGGCCGCACCGGCCACGTGGGCTTCAACGAGCCGGGCTCCCACTCCCGCTCCCTCACCCGCCTCATCACACTGGACCACCTGACCCGCGTCGACGCCGCCGGCGATTTCCAGGGGATCAGCAACGTACCCACGCGGGCCATCACCATGGGCATTCAGACGATCAGCCAGGCCCGGCGCATCGTGCTGCTGGCCTGGGGGCACAAGAAGGCGGAAATCATCCAGAAAACGATCGAGGGCGAACGCACCCCGGAAATTCCCGCTACCTACCTGCAGGACCACCCCAACGTGACCATCCTGCTCGACGAGGAATCCAGTGCCGATCTCCGGCGCTTCAATACCCCCTGGCTGGTGGGGCCGTGCGACTGGACGGAAACCCTGGAACGCAAGGCCATCATCTGGCTCAGCCGCCACGTAGACAAGCCCATCCTGAAACTGACCGAGCGCGACTACAACAGCAATGGCATGTCGGACCTACTGGCCCTCCACGGCTCCGCCTACGACCTCAATATCCGCATGTTTAACCAGCTGCAGCACACCATCACCGGCTGGCCCGGGGGCAAGCCCGGCGTGGACGATTCGCAGCGCCCCGAGCGCAAGGACCCCGCCCGCAAGCGTGTCATCCTGTTCAGCCCTCACCCGGACGACGACGTCATCTCCATGGGCGGAACCTTCGCCCGGCTGGTGGACCAGGGCCACGACGTCCACGTGGTCTACCAGACCAGCGGCAACATAGCGGTGACGGACATTGACGCCCTGCGCTACGCCGAGTTCGCCCGCGACCTCACCGATAGCATGGGCGGCGGGAACGCCCGCCTGGAGTTCATCATTCAGGAACTGTCGTCCGGCAAGAATGAGACCGGCGTGGACCCGGTCGACGTGCGTACCATCAAATCCCTCATCCGCCGCGGGGAGGCCATTGCCGGGGCCCGCTTCGTGGGCCTGGACAACGACAATATCCACTTCCTGAACATGCCCTTCTACGAAACCGGTAAGAGCATCAAGGAAGATCTCGGACCCGAGGACATCCGCCTGGTGCGGGAGGTGATCGAACGGGTACAGCCCCACCAGATATTTGCCGCCGGCGACCTGGCGGACCCCCACGGCACCCATAAGGTATGCCTCGACGCCATCTTCCGCGCCCTCGAGCAACTGGAGGCCGAAAACCCCGACGCGATCGCCGATACCTGGCTGTGGCTCTACCGGGGGGCGTGGCAGGAGTGGCCGGTCCACGAGATCGAGATGGCCGTTCCCCTCAGCCCCGCCCAGGTGGAGGCCAAGCGCAATGCCATCTTCTTCCACCAGAGCCAGAAGGACGGTGCCATGTTCCAGGGTGAGGACCAGCGGGAATTCTGGCAGCGGGCCGAACAGCGCAACCGCGAGACCGCCCGCCTCTACAACCAGCTGGGCCTGACGGAATACGAGGCGATCGAGGCCTTCCGGCGGTGGCACTTTCGCTCGCTCGACCCACCCGCCACCGCTCACTGATCCCTACCTCCAAGCCTATCCCCGCCCCCCTTATGAGTTACTCCCTTTCCGGAAAAATTGCCGTCGTCACCGGCGGAAGCAGCGGCATCGGCCGCAGCATCGTGGGCGCCCTGCGTACGCAGGGCGCCCGCGTGTACCTGCTTGACACTCGGGGCGACGACGAGGACCTCCGCCGCTGTGACGTGACCGACCAGGCCGCCGTCCGGGAAGCCATCGACGGGATTGCCGCCGGGAGCGGACTTGACGTGCTCGTCAACAACGCGGGTATCGGCTTCGTAGGCTCCCTCGAGAATACGGCGGAGGCCGACCTCGACCGCCTCTACGCCGTCAACGTAAAGGGGGTATACAATTGCGCCCTTGCCGCGGTACCCCACCTGAAGCAGCGCGGCGGCGTGATCATCAACATGGCTTCCGTAGCCGGCACGGTAGGCATCGCCGACCGGTTCGCTTATTCCATGACCAAGGGAGCTGTCCTGAGCATGACCTACTCGATCGCCAAGGACTACCTCACCGCGGGGATCCGCTGCAACAGCATCTCTCCGGCGCGGGTCCACACGCCGTTCGTGGACCGATACCTGGCCGACAATTATCCCGGCCGAGAGAAGGAGATGTACGCCACCCTCGCCGCTACCCAGCCGATCGGCCGCATGGGACGGCCGGAAGAGGTCGGCCAGCTGGTCGCCTACCTGTGCTCCGACGCGGCGGGCTTCATTACGGGGACGGACTTCCCCATCGACGGCGGCTTCATCCGGCTGAACGCCTAGTCGTACCGACCCGGCGGAGGAAATTACGCGGGAAAATAATTTTCCGGTCGCCGAAACAGTTAGTAGAGCAGAGCTCGCGCTCCGATCCCCTTTTATTAAAGCTTTAGGGATCGGAGGTGACTATTGTCCGTCTCTCATCTACCTACGCTGTGTTTTCACGTACCGCCACCCGGTGCCTGAGCCTCGCCTTCTGTGCGGTGCTCCTGTGCCCCTCCCTGTCCGCCCAGGACGACTGCTCCTTCCCCTCAACCGTCAGGTCGTTGCTGCCCAACCCCTCCCTGGAGGAGTTTCACTCCGGGCAGGACGGATGCGCCTCCCAGCAGCCCAACGGCCTTCCCGACGGCAGCAATCAGGCAAATTGCCTGGTGGGCTGGCAGCGGGTATCCAGCGGCACCACGGACGCCTGGAACGCCTTCACGCTGCCCGGCGCCGCGCCCAGCTTCCCCGCCGAGCTGCCCCAGCCCATGCCCAGCGGTACGAGTGCCGCGGGCTTCTGGATCGGCATCAAGGACACCGACGGCAAGCAATTTCACAACGGCGACCGTACCTGGGCTACCCACTACCGCGAATACCTGGGGGCCTGCTTCGGGGAGGGCGAGGGCCTGCAGCGGGGGCTCGACTACCGGCTCACCTTCTACCTCGGGTTCATGAAGGAGCAGAACTACGCTTACCTCGGCCACGACGTCAACATGGCCTCGCCCTCCGGCGTGGAACTGGCGGTTTACGGCGTTCGTGAATGCAGCCAACTTAACTATGGCAGATTTTACGACTGCCCGGAGACCGCCGGGGCGCCGGGGTACGAACTTATCGCCACCGTGACGGTAGACGGGGAGCCCGGCACCTGGACGCCCGCCACCGTAGACTTTATTTCTCCCAATGACTACGCGGCCTTCGTTATCGGCGGATCGTGCGCGGAGGACATCAAGCGGGAGGACTCCGAGTACTACCGCAACTACTACTTCATCGATGATATCATCGTCAACCGGACTTCCTTTTTTGAGGAGCCCGTCGCCGGCCCGGTTTCCGTAAGCGGGCAGAGCGTGTGCGCCGACGAGATCATCCTTTCCGGTACCCCCGCCCCGGACGCGACCTACCAGTGGTTTCAGGACGGCGTGGCACTGGAGGGAGCTACCGATCCTACGCTCTCCCTGACTCCTTCTCCCAGCCTGGACGGAGGCTATACCCTGCGCATCGAAACCCCCGCGGGCTGCGCCACCACCGAACCGGTCAACATCCAGCGGCCGGTGATCCACGACCAGTTTCCCGACTCGGTAGCCCTGTGCAGGGAAGGCGGTCAGGTTACGGTTTTTCCCTCCGAGCGCACCACGGGCAGCTATACCTGGAGCGACGGCAGTACGAATGGCTACCTCACCGTTACCGAGCCCGGCACCTACTCGGTGACGATCAGCTCGTCCTGCCAGGACCGGGTGGAAACCTTCACCGCCGTGGAAACGGCCGACATCTCCTACCGCTACCGGATGAGCCCCGAACAACCTTGCGCGGGCGATACCGTCGAGGTTACCCTGGAGACGGGCTGGTACGCTCCCATGGTGATCTTCACCCTATCGGACGAGCGGCGGTTCTACACGATTCCGAACCAGCCCATTCAGGTAGTCGCCGGGGAGACCGACTGGATAGAGGGTTTCATCGTCACCTCCTGCAACATGTACTCCGATACCGTGACCGTTTCCGCCCTCGAACCCTACGTGGCGGAGGCTCACGTCCGCGACCTGAACTGCGTGGGCCCGGACGGCAGCATCAGCCTGGATATCGGGGGCGAGCAGCCCGACCGCTACGCCTGGACCGGCCCCGACGGATCGCCCCTGCCGGCCACCGGGCCGGAGATCACGGCGGACCGGAGCGGCGACTATACCGTCTCCCTCACCGGACCGGGGCGCTGCCCCACCCCCCTGACGGTTTCCGTCGCGGACCGGGAGTTCACCGCGGACATCCTTACCACCGACGCCAGCTGCGGCGGCGACGGCACGGCCAGCGCGTTGCTTTCCGGTGGCACCCCACCCTACTCCCTGGAGTGGCTGGCCACGGCCGACCAGCCGTTACTGGCCGGACAAACCACGGTACTGACCGACCTGGACCGCGGCAGCTACCTCGCGCGGGTACGCGACGGGGGCGGCTGTGAAACCATGACCGAGTTTACCATCGACGGGCCGGATCCCCTGCAGATGCGGGCGGAGGTGGACGTCACGGGCTGTTCACCCGAAACTATTGCCACACTGGACATCACCGCATCCGGCGGCACCGCCCCCTATACTTACGCGGTCAGCGGCCTGCCGCTACAGACCTCGGCCACCATCACCGACCTCGACGCCGGAGACTACTCCGTACAGGTCATCGATGCCCATAACTGCACCACCATGCCGTGGAACACCACCGTGACGCTGCCCGATCCCGTCGCCGTAGCCCTGCGGGGGGCCGACCGCGTCAACCTGGGCGCTACCGCGGCCCTCACCCTGGACATCACCGGCACCGATCCTGACGAAGCCCTCATTTTCTGGGATACCGACACGGAGATCGAGTTTCCCGACGGCCCGCTGGAAGGAGTGATCGCTCCCGAGGCCGCGGCGACCATTGCCGTGGAGGTCGTGACGCCGGACGACTGCATCTATACCGACAGCCTCCACGTCAGCGTCTTCGACGGGGCACAGACCTACGTCCCCACGGCGTTCAGCCCCAACGGCGACGGGAACAATGACCGCTTTGAAATCTACCCCAACCTGGGCGTAACGGGAGTCGAGCACTTCCGGGTGTTCGACCGCTGGGGCGGGCTGGTCTTCGAGCAATCCGGTGAGGAGGTCGCCTGGGACGGTACCGCCAACGGAAGCCCCCTCAACACCGGCACCTATTTTTACGAGGGGGCCATACGGTTGCGCCGGGGTGCGATCGTCCCCCTGAAGGGCACGATCTTACTGACCCGGTAACCCCAAAAAAACCGGGCGGCGGCGCGAACAAGTGAATTAGTTCGGGTATATATTGTGTAGAGCGTATAACTATTGTTATATTTGCTCTGCGTTCTATAACACTTTGAACTAAACACATACACTGTGACAACCGCCCAGTTTGTCCTCTTGATGAGGACTTGGGTGTTGCTGCTAACCTTCTTATTAGTTGGTCCCTTTTTATCCGCACAAGAAATCTGTTCCAACGGCATCGACGACGATGGTGACGGCCTGATTGACCTGAACGATAAACAAGACTGTAGCTGCGCTCTCTCATCTAACACGATTTCCCTTCTTCCCAACCCCTCGCTTGAAGCCTTTGATGGCGGACAGATCGGTTGCACCTCCCGCCAGCCCGGCGGGCGCCCCGATGCCGTCAACCAGGCCAACTGCCTAACCGGCTGGCAACGCGCCTCCCTCGGCACCACGGATGCCTGGAACGCCTTCACGCTGACCAATGCCGGTCCCTACTTCCCCGCTACCCTGCCGCTGCCGCTGCCCAGCGGAACGGGCGTTGCCGGTTTCTGGGTAGGCGTACACGATACGCCGGATGCCACCTTCACCAACGGCGACGGCTCCCGCACCACCCAGTACCGCGAGTACCTGGCTGCCTGCCTCACCGACGACCAGCGCATGCAGCCCGGCCAGAAGTACCGCCTCACCTTTTCACTCGGCTTCATGGAGCCGCAGCTAGCCCGGGAAGACACCTCGGTGGTCGATATCCGTTCGCCGGAATCCGTCGAGCTCAGTCTGTACGGCGTCCGCGACTGCGGGGAACTCAACTTCGGGGCCTTCTATTCCTGCCCGGAAGCCTCCGGTGCCGCGGGTTACGAATTAATTACGAACGTCACCGTCACCGGTACCGCCGGCAACTGGACCTTCCAGGAAGTCGATTTCATCTCCCACGGTAACTACGCCGGTTTCGCCATCGGCGGCTCCTGCGCCCCCGACAACGTGCGGGCCGACGGCGGGAACTACCGCAATTACTACTTCATCGACGACCTTATTCTCAACGTACCGGAGGCCTTCGCGGCCCCCGTTGCCGGCCCCGTGGCAGTCGACGGCCTTACGGCCTGCGACGAGCGGATCACCCTGACCGGTTCTTTCCAGGCCGGCGCCACCTACCAGTGGTTCCGTGACGGCGTGGCGCTGCCCGACGAGACCGGTCACGTCCTTACCCTGACGGGCGGGCCCGCGGTAGACGGCACCTACGTGCTGCGCGTCAGCACCGCCGCCGGCTGCGCCCTGGCCGATCCGGTGGTGATCCAGCGGCCCGTGGTTTCCGATCACTTTGCCGAAACCGCCGCTCTCTGCGTAGGGGCGGACTCGGTCAAGCTTTCGCCCCGCCGCTTCACCGGCGCCACCTTCCGTTGGTCGGATGGCAGCACGGGCAGCAGCCTCACCGTGGGTGCGGAAGGTACCTACGCGGTCACCGTAACCGAGGCCTGCGTGACCCACTCCGAAGAGATCCTGGTAGTGCGCGCCCTACCCTTCGCGTACGACATCACCCGGACTCCCGAGCGGGCCTGCGTAGGCGATACGGTCACCATCCGCGTTACCAGCAATGCCCCCGAGCCCCGCTACTATTTCCGTGACCTGGCTACCGGCCGCACCCTGCCCGCCAGCAACGGCATCCTGCACGTGGTGGCCGGGGAAACCGAAGATGTCCTGGCCTTCCTCGGTGACGATTGCGGGATGGAATCGATCCTCATTCCCGTGGGGGCCTATGCCCCCTT
Organism: Lewinella sp. IMCC34183; assembly: GCF_003390915.1. Lineage (GTDB taxonomy): Bacteria > Bacteroidota > Bacteroidia > Chitinophagales > Saprospiraceae > Neolewinella. The sequence continues at coordinate 91,989 of NZ_QMEM01000006.1, forward strand.
CCCGGAGCCGGTGGCGACCATCGAGCCCCTCGACTGCGCCAGCGGTAGCGGCCGGATCGCACTTACCTTCGACGGGACGGACCCCGCCCCGACCTACAGCTGGACCGACGCGGCCGGCCGGCCCGTCGGAGACGGCTCCGCCGTCCTTACCGCTACCGCGCCGGGCGACTACTCCGTTACCCTCACCGGTCCCGGCCACTGTCCGCTCGTCCGCACCTATACCGTAGGCGGCAGCCGGCCGCTCACCGGCCGGCTGGTGACCACGGCGGGCAACTGTACCACGGGCGGCAGCCTTTCGGTAAGCGGCCTGACGGGTACCGGACCGTATCGCTATCGGTGGTTCCGCGACGGGGCACCCGATCCATCCCAAGAAAACCTCGCACAGCGTACCAATCTGCCCGCCGGCACCTACGGCGTCGAGGTAACGGACGCCAGCGGCTGCAGCTTCTACGAAGAGGCCGTCATCGAGGGCGGCCGGCCCCTGACCGTCGAAGCCACCACGGCTTTCGCGGACTGCAACGACCCCATGAGTGGCGTCATTGACGTGCGTACTACCGGTGGCCGGGGTCCCTACCGCTTCGAGCTGGCGGGCTACCCCGCCCAGGCTACGTCCACCTTTACGGGGCTGGCCGCCGGCACCTACCGCTTACAGGTTACCGACGCGGCGGGCTGTACCTCCGCCGCCCGCGTGGTGACCCTCGAGGAAGTGCCGCTGCTCGACCTGGGCCCCGACCTGACCATCCGCCCCGGTGACTCGGTGGTACTTTCGCTCTTCGACGGTCCGCTGGACCCCGCGGCCGGCACGCTCACCTGGTACCCGGAGGACGGAAATCCCGCCTGCACCGGATGTACGGAAGGTAGCCTGGGCGTGTCCCCCGCCTTCAGCACCGAGTACCGGGCTACCTACACCACCGCCCAGGGGTGTGCGGTGACCGATCGCGTGCTGGTTACCGTGACCGACGATCCGCGGGTCTATATCCCTACCGCCTTCAGCCCGAACGGTGACGACGTCAACGATGCTTTCCGCATTTACGTGGGCGACGGCGTGGGCGCCGTCAGCAACCTCATGGTCTTCGATCGCTGGGGTGAGCTGGTCTACCGGCAGGCCGACGATACGGAAGCCGTCTGGGACGGCACCTTCCGCGGCAAGGTGCTGCCCACCGGCGTATTCGCCTACGTCGGGCAGGTTCGCCTCACCAACGGCGCCGTCCTCCCCCTGAAAGGATCGGTTACGCTGGTCGATTAGCCGACAGGCCGCGACGCAGGCCCTCCAGCTCGGCCAGGCCGCGCATGCGGCCATAGAGGCTGTAGCCCGGATAGGTCTGCCGCTTGCGGTCGTCAAAGAGGGTGAATCCGTGATCGGGCCGGTAGGGTACGTCCGCCCCGGCGCGGAGCAGCTCACCCACTACGGCGGCCATATCCACGTCGCCCTGCAGGTGGCCGCTCTCCCGGAAACTGGCGTGCGGGCTCCGGGCTACGTTGCGGAGGTGAACGAAATGGATGCGGTCCAGAAACTTGCGGGCCATGGCCGGCAGATCGTTGTCCTCCCGCGCGCCCAGCGAGCCGGTGCACAGGCACAGGCCGTTGGCCGGGTCGTCGACCATCTCGGTAATCTCCTGCAGGTCGTCGAGGGTGGATACGATGCGCGGCAGGCCCACGACCGGCCACGGCGGATCGTCGGGGTGTACGGTCAGTTTGATCCCCTCGCGCGCGGCCACCGGCACCAGCTCCTCCAGGAAGCGTCGCAGGTTGTCCTTGAACTCCGCCCGCGAAATGTGCAGGTAGGGCGCGATAGCCTGCTTGAAGGTCGCCAGCTCGAAGCTTTCCTCGGAGCCCGGAAGTCCCTTGAGCATGTTTTCGGTGACTTCTCCCTTGTCCTCCGCCGACATCGCCTCGAAGTGATCCGTGGCCAGCTCCACCAGTTCGGCGGGGTAATCCTCGGCGGCATGGGCCCGTGCCAAAATAAAGATGTCGAAGGCGATCAGGTCGAGGCCGTCCAGGGCCACCGTCGTGCCACCCGGCACCGGTACCCGCAGGCGGGTGCGCGTCCAGTCGAGCACCGGCATGAAGTTGTAGCATACTGTGGTCACGCCCTCGGCCGCGAGGTGCTCGAGGGTCTTGCCGTAGTTCTTCAGCAATTGGGGAGCGGCGGCGGAGTTTTGCTTGATGCCCTCGTGCACCGGCACGCTTTCGACCACCGACCAGGGCAACTCGCCCAGTTCTTTCTTCCGCTTCCGGATCTCCTCGCGGCTCCAGACCTCGCCGTTGGGCACGTGGTGCAGCGCCGTCACCACCCCCCGGATGTCCAGGGCGGAAACTTCGTCGATCGTAATGGGGTCGTTAGGGCCGTACCAGCGCCAGGTAGGATACATAATTAGGATAGTTAGTTACCGTTTACGCCGCCAAAGTACGCTTTCCTCACCCCTCCTGGTGTTCGATCGCCACTTCCCGACCGCTCTCCGCGCTCTCGATGATGGCGCGGATGACGGCGATATCTTTCTTGCCCAGGGTGCCGGGGGCGATGAATTCGGTACCGTTCATGATGGCGAGGGCGTCGTCGTCCATCTGGATCGACTGCTGGTTCGCCACCGCCGGGCCGAGTAGTTTCCCGTCGCTGGTTTCCCCCGTCACGCCGGTATAGGGCTGCATGGGGTCCATCTCGTACCAGCCGTCCTCGGCTTCGATGTGCAGTTCGTTGTAGTTGGTGACCACGCTGGTCTTCCCCTCGGCGGTCATCCCATCCGGGTAGCGCAGGGTATACTCGGTGGTGAGGTCGACGGCGTTGGCGTGGTCCTGCCGGGTCTGGGTAGCCTTCACGACGGCTTCCGGGGCCATCTGGGTGCCGTAGCGCAGCCCGTTCACGGAGTACACGCCCATGTCGTAGAGGGCCCCGCCACCCATATCGCGCTGTCCGCGCCAGTAATCGGTGGCGGGCGGCGATCCTCCGTAGCCGGCGTAGGCGTGGGCTCCGGTGAGGGCGCCGTAGGCGCGTTCCTTGGTCAGCTCAATGAGCTTGCGGGTATTCGGCTCGTGCATCATCCGGTAGCCGATGGCCAGGCGGACGCCGTTGCGCGCGCAGGCGTCGATCATTTCCTGACACTCCTCGGGGGTCATGGCCATCGGCTTTTCGCACCAGACGTGCTTGCCGGCATTGGCGGCCTGCACCACGAAGTCGCGGTGGGTCGCCGTGGGCGTGATCACGTAGATGACGTCGATGTCGGCGTTGTCCGCGATCCCGTCCATCGTATCGTAAGTGTAGGTGTTACCGTCGGGTATGTCGTACTTCCGCTGCCACTCGGGGAGTTTCTCCGGGCTGCCGGTGATCAGGCCGCGCAGCTTACAGTGCTCGGTGAGCTGCAGGGCGGGCGCGATCTGCCCGGAGGCGTAGCCACCGAGGCCGAGGATGGCGACACCCAGGGGGCCGCTTTGTCCTTCCGCGGGGGGCGGGGACGCGGGCGCGGTGTCCGTCCCGGAAGCCGCGTTGCCGGCCGGGCTACAGCCGATCAGTCCCGGTACGAAAAGGAGGCCCGAGGCGGCGACGGACTGGCGGAGGAACCGGCGGCGGGTGGTGGTAGAGTTGGATTCAGCCATGCAAGAGGTTGTTTGGAGTGCGACGTTTTAGGTAATCCCGTTTTGTAGGTGTTGTTCACGGCCCGGCTCCCCTACTCCCTTCGTACCTACCTTGGTGACCGGAAAACACCATCCGCATGCCCTATGACTTCATCGGCGACATCCACGGTCATGCCGACGCACTCGAGCAACTCCTCCGTCGGCTGGACTACCGGCCCGACGGTGACGGCTACCGCCACCCCGCCCGGCGGGCCTTCTTCGTGGGCGACTTCATCGACCGGGGGCCCGATAGCCCGGGCGTATTACGTACCGTGCGCGCCATGGTCGAAAGCGGGGCCGCCCGCGCCGTGATGGGCAACCACGAGTACAACGCCATCCTCTACCATACGCCGCGGCCCGACGGCAACGGCTACCTGCGCCCCCACTCCGCCAAGAACCACGCGCAGCATGCCGCCACCCTGGAACAGTTTCGCGACCGCCCCGCCGAACTGGCCGATTACCTGCGATGGTTCCGCACCCTACCGCTGTACTACGAGGAAACGGATTTTCGCGCCGTTCACGCCTGCTGGCACCCGCTCAGCATCGGCCGCCTGCGCGAGCGGCTGCCCGACGACCGGCTGCCCGACCCCGTGCCCCCCGAACTCGAAGCCCTGGAAACCCCCTTCGCCCGTGCCATCGACCGGGTACTTAAGGGCCCGGAATTCGACCTGCCCCACGGACACTCCTTTCTGGACAAGGACGGTCACCGTCGCCTGGCCCTCCGCAACAAGTGGTGGCGAGACCCCCGCGGGGCCACCTACGGCGACCTGAGCGTACACGGTACCGGCCCCGAACTGGAAAGCTTGCTGTACACCGGCGAGGACACCGATTACTACGGCGTCACCGAAAAGCACGTCTTCTTCGGCCACTACTGGTTGCGGGGGACGCCTACCCTGTTCCGCCACAACGTCTGCTGCCTCGATTACAGCGTGGCCCGCGACGGACAACTGGTCGCCTACCGCTTCGACGGGGAAAAAGAACTGGAAGTTAATAAGCTGGTAGCCGTATAGACGCTTGCGGCAAACTTCGCCGTAACGACGGCGGTGCAGGATCCTCGCAACCCGACGGCGTCTGTCCCTGTTCCGGCACCACCGCACCCTGTCGGGTATGGGCTGTGATGGCAGGGACTACCCCATTTACCGAACCGGACACGGAGCGTCCTCCCCCGGGAGTACGGGGCGGGGAAGCGCAGGCGGTGAACCCACAAATTACTCCCGTTACTATACGTAAGACGCGGAACCACCCTGCCGGACGGGGCCGCAAATTGCCTCCTGGATCAGTGATAAAGCCATACGGTAAGCTTCTGCTCCGCATCCGCACCACCACAACCACGGATTTCTTCCCCACACGGTATATAATAAATGACACCGACTACGGCCACCGCGCGCCGGGCCGTCGCTTGACACCTGAAATGGGACATCCTGTATACCCTGCTTACCCGCCCCGCTTTCGCAGCCAAAGCGCCAGTCCCAGACACGCTACGATCAGCGCCAGGTTGTAGAACCACGGCAGTGCGCCCCCGAATACTCCGTATTTAAGGCCGAAGTAGCTACCGAAATAGACGGCGGTCATCAGCAGGAAAAGCCCAATACTGGGTTTATCTTTTTTAATAGGTTCCATGGCGGGGGGGACAAGGCTGCCGACCGGCAGCGGGGGCCCAAAATAAAGAGACCCGGGCAAACGGCCCGGGTCCTTGTTATACGACTGTGTTGTCCACAGCGTCTCTCATGAAAAATAAACCTAATCGTTGTAGCCAGAACCTAGAGGTTGGCGACGCCGCTAAGGTACGACGATTGTGTTTTATGATATTTGGCAATTTGCGATTCAACACGCATTGCCACTTATCGAATATCGATACAAACCCGTTGGGTTACGATAAACCGATTTATTAATCTCGTTTACGTGATGCCCTACCGGAAGGTTCATGCCGGGTGCGCAAAAATTGCTTTTTAACATTATAAATGTAGAAATAGTTAAAATACGTACTGCCCCATCTGCGCCAGTTGCTCGTATTTCTGGATCAGGTTGCGCAGGTAACCGAAGTACTGGGCGGCGTATTTGCCCGAGTCAGCGTGCAGGGCGCTACCGTGCTCGACCAGGTTATCGAACCACACTTGCGCTTCCGCGCACAGGTCGGGATCTGAGGTGGCCACATAATTGGGCGTCAGCAGCGACGTGAACAGGAAAGGACGGATATCCGACTTCACCAGTACGAGGTTGCTGGTATTGGACAATTCATTGTGGTAGACCCGGAAATCGCAGCTGCTGGGCTGGGGGCCGTCCTTGAGGGAAAAACGCTTCCCGGTGCGAACCATCCGCTCCAGGTGGTTCACGATCTGGTGGAGCTCGGAAAAAATGCGCTTCAGATCGCCGGAATCGGCGAATTTGCCCACTTGCGCCATGTAGTTGACCTGCCGCAGGGTAACGTCGAGTACCCCTACCGACCAGAGTTCGCGGGCCGGCACCCGGTAGTGGTCGGCTACCGTCACCTCCACCAGCCGGTGAAGGCTATCGGATATCAGGTCGGTAGAAAAATTCCGGTTCTTCCACTTCTCCAAGTTCCAGGTGGTGATACCGAACATGAATATCTTGAAGGCCCGCAGCGTGGGGGTCGCGAGCTCGTAGTACATCGGCAATTCCGGGGAAGCGAAATCGAAGCTGGCCCCCGGCAACTGATTGAGGTGCTCGAGCCGCTGGTGCAACTGGGTAAAGTAGTCGAACTCACTGCGGACTATGCCGTGGCCGTCCGGGTACCGAAGGGCACCGGCCCTTTTCTTGCGGGAGGAGCTCACTTCGGTGCGCAGGTGGTATATCTCCGCCAGCCGCATCATCTCGTCGGCCGTCAGGGAGGTGTCGCCCCGCAGGCGGCGATAGATAGCATCACGGCCTACGTGCAAATCCTCAGACAAAGCCTGTACAAGCGCACTGCGGGAAGGGAACCGCTTTGCCAGTTGCGCAAAGAAGTCATGTTGGTAACTTTGGTTATCCTCATTCATGATATGTGTTTATCGTTCATAGTGCAAGCCGCGGGTGCCAAAAGGCCCCGATTAAAACATAAAAGCCAAAATGCGGGGTTCAACTTCCCCTAAATCACATAGTAAGGTACGCCATTACGGCAAAGCCAATTGTTTGAAATAAACTTTTTTAAAACAAAATATTTGCTTTCCCGTTATTCCTCTCGTTACTTTGTCCCGAGAGAAACACTACTCATTACGTACAGCAGGGCGGGGCGGACATAGTCCTTCCCCGGTTTAACATCAGTTTTTACTTCGCGGCTCGTTTGGGACCGCGCTTTGTTCTTCACGCATACTCACGAAAACATGTCACTATTTCCCCCACCGGGCGGGGAAGCCGTTCCGGCTTCGCCCTGTTCTGCCCTGCCCTCCCATGACCTTTCCTTCGGCCCCCCGGGTGTTCCCGCCCCCCGCAACTGAGCGGCCATGCACCTCAGTTGCCATACTTCCTTCAGCCTGCGCTACGGCGTCCTCCCCCCCCAACAACTAGTCGAGAAGGCGGCTGCCTGGGGCGTGGAGTGCCTGGCCCTGGCCGACAATAACAATACGAGCTGCGCGGTGGAATTCGTCACCGCCTGCCGCCGGCACGGCATCAAACCCATCCTCGGCATCGGCTTCCGCGACGACGAGGGGCAGTGGCTCTACACGGGGCTGGCCCGCAACGCCGAAGGCTGGCACAACCTCTGTCGCTTCCTGAGCGAACACTCCCTGGAAGACCGCCCCCTGCCCAAGGTACCGCCGCGGATGGAGCACGTCTGGATCATCTACCCCCGCCTCTGCAAACCGATCCGCGACTTTCGCGCCAACGAGCTGCTCGGCATCCGCCCCCAGCACGTAAACCGCCTGTTCAGCCACGAGCTGCGCCACCACCAGGACAAGCTCGTCATGCTGGCCCCGGTCGTCGCCATCACCGAGGCCGACTACGACCTCCACCGCACCCTGCGGGCCATCGACCGCAATACCGTACACACCAAGCTTACGCCCCGCGACCTGGCCAACCGCGGCGACCGCCTCCTGCCACCCGATACCCTGCGGCAGTTCTACCGCCCCTACCCCGCCATCGTCCGCAATACCCAGCGCATTATCGACTCCTGCACCGCCGAACTGGAAACCGGCCTGCAGATCAACCGGCAGACCTTCACCGGCTCCAAACACGGCGACTACCAGCTGCTCGAAAAGCTCGCCCTGGCCGGCGTGGCCCGCCGCTACCCGCCCGGGCCCCGCTTCCAGAAAGCCCGCCTCCGCACCGAACGCGAGCTGGCGGTGATCCGGAAGCAGGATTTCTGTCCCTACTTCCTCATCACCTACGACATCGTCCGCTACGCCCGCATGGCCGGTTACCAGCACGTAGGCCGCGGCTCGGGCGCCAACTCCATTGTCGCCTACAACATCGGCATCAGCGACGTAGACCCCCTGGAGCTAGACCTCTACTTCGAGCGCTTCATCAACCCCTTCCGCGCCAGTCCGCCCGACTTCGATATCGACTTCAGCTGGGACGAGCGCGACGACGTCACCGACTACATCTTCAAGCGCTACGGCCGCGAGTACACCGCCCTGCTGGCCACCTACTCCACCTTCCAGGGCCGGGCCGCCCTGCGGGAAGTAGCCAAGGTCTACGGCCTGCCCAAGGAGGAAGCCGATCAGCTCGTCCGCGACCCCCACGGCCGCGCCGCCGAGGATTCCAAGGCCCGTACCGTACTCGACATCGCCCGCCGCCTCGTCGGCCTGCCCAACCACCTCAGCATCCACGCCGGCGGGGTGCTCATCACCGAGAAACCGATCTACTACCATACCGCACAGCGGCTGATGCCCAAGGGATTCCCGGTGGCGCACTGCGATATGTACCACGCCGAGGACATGGGCCTGCACAAGTACGACGTGCTCAGCCAGCGCGGCCTCGGGCACCTGCGCTCCGCCGCAGAACTCGTCCGCCGCAACCACGGCAAAACCGTCGATCTCCAGGCCCTAGACACGATCAAGAACGACCCAAAGGTGCGCGCCATGCTCAAGAGCGGCCGGGCGCTGGGCTGCTTCTACATCGAATCGCCGGCCATGCGCGGCCTGCTCACCAAGCTGGGCTGCGACAACTACGTACACCTCGTGGCCGCCTCCAGCATCATCCGCCCCGGCGTAGCCAAGTCGGGCATGATGAAGGAGTACATCCGCCGCTACCACCACCCGCACAGCTTCGAGTACATCGACCCCGTGTTCCAGGAGCACCTCGGCGAGACCTTCGGTATCATGGTCTACCAGGAGGACGTGATGAAGATCGTCCACCACTTCGCCGGACTGGACCTCGACGAGAGCGACGTCCTGCGCCGCATCATGTCGGGCAAGAAGCACAGCGGCGACACCTTCGAGAAGCTGCGCGAGAAGTTTTTTGCGGGCGCGCAGGTGCGGGGCCATTCCGCAGAAACCGCGAAAGAGGTCTGGCGGCAGGTCGAAAGCTTCTCGGGTTACTCCTTCTGCAAGGCCCACTCGGCGAGCTTCGCGGTGGAGAGCTTCCAGAGCCTCTACCTGAAGGCCTACTACCCCCTGGAATTCATCACGGGCGTGATCAACAACTTCGGCGGCTTCTACAAGACGGAGTTCTACGTCCACGAAGCCCGCATGGACGGCGCCACTATCCACGCCCCCTGCATCAACCGCAGCGACTTTCTTACCGATCTGCACGGTACCGACCTCTTCCTGGGCTTCATTCACCTCAAGGGCGTCTCGGAGCAGCTCATCCACCGCAGCGTCCTGGAGCGGCAGCAGCGCGGCGACTTCCGCGACCTCACCGACTTCTGCGGTCGCGTCGACGTGGAAAGTACCCAGCTTGAGCTGCTGATCCGCATCGGCGCCTTCCGCTTCACCGGCAAGACCAAGTCGGAGCTGCTCTGGGAGAAGAACGCCGTCTTCAATCCCCGCCTCAAGCGTGAATCGTCCCTCGACCTCTTCGTTACCGTGGCTCCCGAGCAGGACTTCCAGCTCGACGCCCCGCCCAACCACCGCCCCGGCCACCGCCTCACCGGCCGCCAGCTCGACCAGGCCTTCGACGAACTGGAGCTGCTGGGCTTTCCGCTTTGTTCGCCGTTTTGGCTGGTGGAGTGTACATCGGATGTGGAAACGGTCCGGGAGCTCACATCGGATGAGCCGGCTGCGCTGCGCTCCGCCGGCGCATCCGATGAGGCTCCTGCTAATTCCTGGGGATTGGGATCCGGCACGTCCGACGGGGCTTCGTCCCTTAACGCACCTCAAGTGAGCCTTCACCCCCTCCACAGGATCCCCGACCGCGGCTCTACCGAGTTGCTCGCCTACTTCGTCTGCGACAAGGTCGTCCCCACCGTCAAGGGCGAGCGTATGAGTTTCGGCTGCTGGCTGGACAAGCACGGCCGCTACTTCGACAGTGTCCACTTTCCCGACACCTACCGCAACTTCCCCTTCCGGGGGGCCGGCGTCTACCGCCTGCGCGGCAAGGTGACCCGCGAGTTCGACTTCCCCTGCCTCGAAGTAGCCCACATGGAACGACTCCCCTACCTGCGCGACCTCCGCTTCACCGATGAAGCCAAGGGCAGCGCGGCCACCGAGGGACAGACGAAGACCATCCGCGTGGATCTCGCTTCCCCCCCCGCACCGGTTATTCCGCCCGTCGTCCCCTTCTCCCCGCGCCCGCCTACGCCGGTGCCCGTGCCCGCCCCTCCGGAGAAGCTTCCCCGCATCCGCTCCCTCCTGCAGGAGTTTCGACGTTCGGCTGCGGTGTTGCTGGTGGGTTGGTAGATTCTGAGTTGGTGAGTTGGTGAGTTGGTGAGTCACTGAATTGCTGCGTTTTCCCGCACTACCCCGAACCCACCCGAGCGAAGCGAGGGGCAAATGCCCTGCGGAACAACGCAGCAATGCACCACTCCAGCAACGCACCACTCCAGCAACGCACCCGAGCAAAGCGAGGGGCAAATGCCCTACGGGAAAACGCAGCAACGCACCAATCCAGCAACGCACCACCCCCCCCCATGACCTACCAAAGAGCTATCCTACACCTAGACATGGACGCCTTCTTCGCCTCCGTGGAAATCAAGAAAAACTCGGCCTTGGCCGGCATTCCCCTGCTGGTGGGCGGCAGCGGCGGGCGCGGCGTGGTGACCTCCTGCAGCTACGAGGCGCGGCGCTTCGGTATTCATGCGGGCATGCCGATGGCGATCGCGCTGCGGCGGTGTCCGGACGCGAGGACGATCCGGGGCGACTACGAGAGCTACGAGCAGCACTCGCGCATCGTGACCGAAATCATCGGGGAGGAGGGACCGGTCTTCGAAAAAGCCTCCATCGATGAGTTCTACGTGGACATGACGGGCATGGACCGCCACGTGGGCTGCGTGAAGTGGAGCGGGGAACTGCGGCAGCGGATCATTCGGGAGACGGGTCTGCCGCTGTCAGCAGGACTATCGATCAACAAACTGGTGTCGAAGGTACGCGCCGGCGAGGCCAAACCCAACGGCTCCGGCTGGGTAGCTCAGGGGGCCGAGCGGGCCTTCCTTTCGCCCCTTCCCGTGCGCAAGATCCCCAGTATCGGCTCCGTGACGGCCCGCAAGCTCAGCCTGATGGGCATCCGCAAGGCCGGTACGCTGAGCCAGGTGCCGATAGGATTACTGGAGCGGGAATTCGGCAGCATGGGCCGCGAGTTTCATCGCCGCGCCAACGGCATCGACCACCGGCCGGTAGTGCCCTACAGCGAGCGGAAGTCCTTTTCTTCGGAGTCCACCTTCCAGACCGACACCATCGACGTGGAGTTCCTGCTGCGCAAACTCCGCCACCTCACCGCCCAGCTGGCCTTCGACCTGCGCAAGGCCGGCCGGCTCACGGCGCGGGTGACGGTGAAGATCCGCTACACCGACTTTAATACCTACACCCGCGCCCGCCGCATCGACTACACGGCCCACGACCAGCAGTTGGTGCCGGTAGCCGAAACCCTCTTCCGCGAGCTCTTCACCCGCCGGCAGTGCATCCGCCTCATCGGCGTACGCTTCGACCTCCTGGCCGGCGGCCATACCCAGCTCGATCTCTTCGAAGATACCCAGGAAAACAGCCGCCTCCTACTGGCCCTGGACAAAGTGCGTAACCGCTTCGGCAAGGGCGCCATAGCCGTAGGCTAGTACAATGCGGCCTCCGGCCGCGGAAGTATAATGCGGCCTCCGGCCGCGCGAGTACAATGCGGCCTCCGGCCGCGCAGTAGAAGGTACGCCCATAAGGCTTCAACCCTCACCGTATCCGGTACGTAGCTCCTACCCCGCTCACCCCCCCGATCCCCGCGCTCAGCGAACACCGACTGCGCAGCTGGTACTCGAAAGTGACCTGGGGCACCGGCAGAATTCGGCTGAAAAAGTTACGGTTCTCCATCACCGAGGTAGTTACCGGCTGCACGGCTACGGGCTCTCCCCCCACCAAAAAACTGCGGCGCCCCGCTCGCTCGTACACCTGCCCGAGAAGCTGCAGGCCCAGGTTTATCCGGAACCGGCGGCGGCGGTTGATGGTGTACTGCGCGCCCAGGGTGATCCAGTGGGCGTACCAGTTCTCGCTTTGAATATGGACGAGCCGATATTCTCCGCTGCCCAGGCCCCGGGCGTAGGCGGGATCGGACGGGTCGAACCGCCCGCCCTCGTTGGAGTATACGGTACCAAGGCTCAACCGGAACCCCGAGGGAAAGCGACGCGCGACCTCGACCCCCACCATCAGGATGCCCGGCCGGGAATCGTTGATGGACGTATTGGTTTCCCGGTCGGAGTACAGAACGAGCGGCGGACCGCTCGCCTGCGTGAAGGCCCGGTAATCGCCCGCCCCATTAGGAGTCGTACTGAATCCCTCGTAGTGCCCGTACCGCCGGATACCGGAGGGCAGCACCCGCGCGCTGATTTCCCACACGGCCGGCACCGGCTGCTCACGCGGCAGCGGCACGAAGTGCCAGGCTTCTTTTTTGGTGACCACCGGGGGAAGTACCTCGACGGCGTGCGGCAGGCCGTACCCCTCTCCACCCGATATGACGGACGGCGGGAACGGCGAGGTCAGGGGCGCCACCCGGCGGACTTGGATCAACGCTGGATCGGCACCCGATTCCGGCAGCGATGGATCGGCCACGGGAGCAGAAGGCCACTTGCCGACGGACCGGGAGCCAATGGGCGAGGGAACGGCGGTAGCCACTGCCGGGCGGGGTGCCGCAGGGCGCGCCGGCACCACCCGGGAAGCTCCGCCCGCCGTGGAGGTGACCGACAGAGTAGCCCCCTCGGCAGCGGACAATACGGGGGCGGGTGCAGGACGTGGCGCGGCGGGGGCCAGCCTGCCCATATTCTCCCGGTCTTCCGGCTGATCCGACCTGACGACCTGATCCGCCTGAACAGTTCGGGCGGTCTGGGCGGTCTGCGTACCGTAATGGGCGAGAAGTAATCCGAGCAGGCTCAGGAGCAACAACGCACCCAGCCACGGACCGACGGTCCGCCGGGCGGGCGGCTGTTCGGCTTCCAGGCGGCGTTGCAGCGCTTCCCAGCCGTCCGCGGGGGGATCGATACTCCCCGGCGGGGGAGACTGGTCGTAAACCGTCCGGAAAAAGCGTTCGAGCCTATTCATGGGGCAGAAAGTGAGTCAGGTGGAGGTAAGTGCCTACGAGCGGGCGGAGCAGTTCGCGGGCCCGGAAGAGGTAGGCCCGGGAAGTGCCGGCGGAAATCCCCAGTCGCTCGCCGATCTCCGGGTGGGTATACTCCTCGAAGACGTAGAGCGTAAAGACCATCCGGCAGGCCGGGGGCAGGCGCTGCAGCAGCCGGATACAATCGTCCCGTTCTAATCGCAGCGGGGCCTCGTTCGGTACGTTTCCGGGGGCGAGTTCCGCATCGAGCAGCTCTACGGGGCCGGTCCGCTCCCGCCGGTAGTGATCGATGCCGGCGTTGACCACGATCCGGCGGAACCAGGCGGCGAATACCCCGCGAAAAACTTCGCGGCGGAGGGCGTTGAAGAGCTTCACGAAGGCATCCTGGACGATCTCTTCCACCGCCGCGGAATCACGCCCGTAGGGCAGCGCCTTGCTGCGGGCGAAGCCGTACCACTCCCGGTAGAGCCGACGCTGGGCGTCCGCCTCCTGCCGGTGGCAGGCATCCAGCAATTCAGCAAGATCGTCAGGAAGTGATGACACGGGAGCGGGGACGCTACGATCAGTAGGCGTATACCCGGAAGGTGCCCCGCAGGCGGTGCCCGTCGCCGTCGGTCACCTCCGACTCGAAGCTGCCGATAACGAGGTCGTCGGCGCCCCAGCTAGTAATGGTGATCGTCCCCGCCAGCTGCGTGGGCTCTCCGACCAGGTGGGGACAGCCGGGTGCTTCATTGGTGTTGAAGGTGGTGTAGGCGATCGTCACGTCCTGCGCCGAGCCCCCGCAGGTACCGGCATCGGTTACGAAGGACTTGGGCAGTACCGCCTCCTTCAGGCTGCAGTCGCCCAGGTTAAGCTGGATCACGTGCGCGTGGTCGGCCGTCGAGCGCTGCACTTCCAGGCTTTCCCACCCATTTGAACTCCGGAAGCGGGTGACCGTCCGTTCCGGTCGGGCATTCATCAGGTACTCCTGCTCGCCGATCTGCAAGCGAACAAAATCCTCCCCGGAGGTGGCCAATTCGTAGGTTTCCTCGGATGCGCAGCCGAGCAGCGTGGCAATCAGTAACAGGGGCAAGAAACGTAGCATGGGCAAGGTGTTTACAGAGTAGACGAAGCGTGTACTCCAAAGCGTTGCCCCGGATGAAAGGAATTTACCAGCTATGAAGTACTAGTTGCTAGTTGCTAGTTGCCCGCACTACCCCGGCCGTGGAAACAGGACCCAGAAATATCGCCTAATCCCGGAGCGAAGCCAAATTGTAAATGGTAGTTGGTAATTGGTAAATCGTATATCCCCTCAAGATGAATATACCATGTGCCATCTACGAAGTACCAGGTGCCAGTTACCAGTTACCCACGATACCCCAGCCGTGGAAAACCAGGCCCAGGCCTCTTACCCGATCCCGGAGCGAAGCCAAATTTTAAATTTCACATCTAACATTTAAAATTTAAAATTCACTCCGTCCCCCGCGGGATCAGCGTACTAGGAAATACCACCACGCTCTCATTTCCATCTTCACTGACCGAGGAGACACCAAAGAAGTAGTTGTCCACGACGATATTCTCGAGGGTATGGTCCAGCGTACCGGCGGGAACGAAAACCTTGTGTTCCCAGCGTGGGGAGGTGGTCAGGCGCCAGTGGACGTAGTAGCCGGCGACGGGCGTATTGGTTTCGGGGGCTTCCCAGCGCAGGCGGGTACTGGGCTCCACGGCTCCGCCGATCATCACCAGCGGCGGCGGGGGCGGGGCGGCGGCCAGACCGGCCAGGCTGATGGCGTTGACGCCGGTCAGCTTGGCGGCGTAGGGGAAGTTGACGTGCTCCAGCTTGTCACCGTACTCGATCCCGTTTTCGGTGCGGATATCCTGGTGCTGCTGGGTATAGTTCTCGTGGGTCTCCATGATGCGCACGCCGGGAAAGCCCGCGTCGTTGAAGGGGCGGTGGTGCCCCCCGCGGCCGAAGCGGTCCAGGCGGTAGACCATCATCGGTTCCAGGTTGGTGGTGTACTGCCGCGTCTGGGCGTCGATGTAGCGGGCCAGCTGCCGGCTGGGGCCGTCGACCTCACCGCCGAAGAAGCGACGGTAGATATTCTTGCGCTCGTCCTCCACGTCGTCGGGGTAGAACGGCTCGGAGAAGATGCGGAAGCTGGTGTTGTCGGTCACCCCGTCCACGCCGGTGATGTTGCCGATCATGTCGTTGTTGAGGGTACCCATGAGGTTCCAGTCGCGCTCCTGCACCCACTCGGCCATTCCCTTGCCGCCGAAGAGTCCCTGCTCCTCGCCGCTTAGCCCCACGTAGAGAATGGAACCGGGAAATTCGTACTGCGTCAGTACGCGGGCGGCCTCCAGGGCACCGGCCATACCGCTGGCATTGTCGTTGGCGCCGGGACTGTCGCTGGTACCGTCGAGGGCGTCGCTTACGCGGCTGTCGATGTCGCCGCTCATCATGATGAAGCGGTTGGGGTCGGCCGTGCCGCGCTGTACCGCGATGACGTTCACCACCCAGGTGTCTTCCTTGATCCGGCTCTCGGGGTCGCCCTCGACGAGGTTCCGCTGGTACATCACCTCGAGGCAGCCGCCGCAGGCGTCGCTGATGCGCTGAAACTCATCGTAGATCCACCGGCGGGCGGCCCCGATGCCGCGGGTATCGCTGGTAGTGTCGCTCAGGGTATGGCGGGTACCGAAGTTGACCAGCGTGGTCACGTCGGCCTCGATGCGGTCGGGGTCCGGGGCATTGGCGATGTCGTACATCCGCGGGTCGGTGGCGGGCGGCGGCGCGACGGGTGCGGTGTCCTGGGAAATGGCGGAGCCTACAGGTAGGAGGAGAAGAAAGAACAGGTAGTGGCGCATGGGGCTATCTTGAGGAAGCGTTAAGATAGCGTACCCCCGATGAGATACCGCCTCGCCGCCGTCCTGCTGTTGTTGTTTGTCGCCCACGGCCTCAAGGGCGTCGCCGATACCCTGCAGTTCCACTACGATGACTCGCCCTACGCCCGCTTCGGCGATGCTGCCTTCTGGGACCCCGACCAGTCGTGGAAAGCCAAGTACGCCCGCGACGAAAGCGGCGAACTCCTCCGGCCGTTGCGCGAGGCCTTTCCCGGCTCGAGTACGGTGTTCGTAGCGGTGACCGATGCCTGGCACCTGAGCCAGAGCCTGCAGTACGCCTGTATTCGGGCGGCGGTTTGCGTAGTGCTGGTGCCGCTGATGGGGTGGCGGGGATGGGAGGCGTACGTAGGGGTGTTTGCCGGGCTGTGGGTGGTGCAGGTGTTGGGGTTTTGGTTGTTTTATTACTGAGGGGATGATACCCGCGCGCTCGGAGAGCGCATCGGACTGCGCTGCCGGAGGCAGCATCGTACTTTAAGGGGACACCCGCGCGCTCGGAGAGCGCATCGGACTGCGCTGCCGGAGGCAGCATCGTACTTTAGGGGACACCCGCGCGCTCGGAGAGCGCATCGGACTGCGCTGCCGGAGGCAGCATCGTACTTTAGGGGAACACCCGCGCGCTCGGAGAGCGCACCGGACTGCGCTGCCAGAGGCAGCGTCGTACCTTGGGAGGCCCAAAAGCCGTGACCAATGAAACGTTTTCTACTCCCCCTGGCCCTGCTGTTGCTCGTGGCCGCCGCCGCCACTACCGCCGCGGACCTCACCGCCGAACAGGTGAAGGCCGCCGCTGCCGTGCTGGGGATCGACTTCCTCAACGACAAGGAAATCGAGCTGATGCTCCCCGACCTGGAGGAAAACCTGGCAACCTTCGACACCATCGGTAAGACCGACATCCCCAACGCGCTTTCGCCGGCGCTGGTCTTCAGCCCCGTGCTGCATCCCGACCAGCTTCCGGCGGATACGAGCGTCACCGCACCCGCGACCCCGCCCGAGCTGCTCAACGCCGGAGCTGCCAACCTGGAGGGGCTGGAATGGGCGACCGTGGAGCAACTCGCCTCCCTGATCTACCACCGGAAGATCACCAGCCGCGAACTGACCGAATTTTTCCTCGACCGCCTGCGGGAGTACGACCCCACCCTGCACTGCGTGATCACCCTCACCGAGGAACGCGCGCTGGCCAAGGCCGACGAAATGGACGCCGAGCTCGCCGCCGGCAACTACCGTGGCTACCTGCACGGCATCCCCTACGGTGCCAAGGACCTGCTCGCCGCCCGTGGCTACCCTACCACCTGGGGCGCCAAGCCGTATGAAGGACAGACCATCGACCAAGACGCCGCCGTGATCGAGCAACTCGATGCCGCCGGTGCCGTGCTCTGCGCCAAGCTCAGTATGGGTGCCCTGGCCATGGGCGACGTCTGGTACGGCGAAAAGACCCGGAATCCCTGGAACGTGGAGCAGGGCAGCAGCGGCTCCTCCGCCGGCTCGGCCAGCGCGGTCGCCGCGGGGCTACTCCCCTTCGCCATCGGTACCGAGACGCTCGGCAGCATCGTAAGTCCCAGTACGGTGTGCGGCACGACGGGGCTACGGCCCACCTTCGGGCGGGTATCGCGGTACGGGGCCATGGCCCTGAGCTGGTCGATGGACAAGATCGGCCCGATCACCCGTTCGGCCACCGATGCCGGACTGGTGCTCGCCGCCATTGCCCACTACGATCCGCGCGATGCCCACGCCATCCGTGCCGGCTTCCAGTTTACCCTGCCGGCCAACCCGGAAACCCCCAAGCGTATTGGTTACCTGAAAGGCAGCTTTGCCAACAACTACGCGTTCGCGGAGAATGATTCGGTTGCCCTCGCGCAACTGCGGAACCTCGGATATGAACTGGTAGCGATCGAACTGCCCGACGCGCCGGATATCGGCTTCCTGCTCGGCGTCGAGGCGGCGGCGGCCTTCGAATCCCTGACCCGGAGCGGCGACGATGACTTGCTCACCCGACAGCAACGCAACGCCTGGCCGAACAGCTTCCGGACCGCCCACTTCGTACCGGCCGTGGCCTACGTACAGGCCAACCGACTACGTCGGCAACTGATGGAGGACATGGACGCGCTCTTTGCCGCCCACGACATCGATGCCTACGTGAATCCCAGCTGGAACTCGAGCAGCCTGTTCATTACCAATATGACGGGCCACCCCTCGATCACCGTACCCAACGGAATGTACGAAGGCACGCCGACCAGTATCACCTTTACCGGACGCCTCTTTCAGGAGCAGAAGCTGGTGAATGTCGCCGCGGCCTACCAGCAAGCTACACGGTGGGATGACCTGCATCCTGAAGCGTTCTGAGGTAAGCTTCGAGCTGCGCCATCGCGCGGGCGCGGTGACTGAAGCGGATCTTCTCGTCTTGCGTCATTTGCCCGAAACTGCGCCCGTCGCCTTCGGTAGGGATAAAGATTGGGTCGTAACCGAAGCCACCCTGGCCGGTAGGGAAGGTGGCGATCCGCCCTTCGCACTTCCCCTCGAAAAAGTGTTCCTGCCCGCCCTGCAATAAACAGATAACGGTACGGAAACACGCCAGGCGATCCTTGCGGTCGCCCAGTTCGGAAAGCAGCTTCATGTTGTTGTCCTCGGCACTGCGGTGCGGTCCGGCATAGTGAGCCGTGCCGACGCCGGGCGCGTGGTTGAGTGCGTACACCTCCAGGCCGGTGTCTTCGCTGAAGCAGTCACTTTTGTAGTTGTCGAATACGTGGCGCGCCTTCAGGCGGGCATTGCCCTCCAGGGTATCGGCGGTTTCGGGGATAGCCTCTGTACAGCCGATGTCCTTCAGACTCCGAAAAGTGTAGCGCTTACCGAGCTGACGCTGGATTTCGGCAATCTTACTGGGGTTGTTGGTGGCAAAAACGAGCTGTTGCGGCATGGTATTTTTCACGTTAGACGTCTAAAAATAAGAAGACGTCAACGCGGGAGAGCAAAAAAGCTTCCCAAAAGGGCAAAAAAAATGGGCAAGCACACCAGTCGCTCAACCTCCTACCCTTGCTGCATTTCTGCCCTGGGGGGATTCAGAAGGAGCTGACCGTGTGCCGCCCAAGCCACAAAGGTAGTGGCTGCTCGTGGATTTAAAAACTTTTCGGCGATAATTCGGGAGCCGGGATCAGATAATATTCCCCTGGTCGTCCCACTGGATCTGTTCGGTGCGCTTTTCCTGGTCGACGTAGAGGGGAAGCCATTTGGGATCGTAGGCCAGGCCGTGCTTGTCGAGCACCTCCTGGGGAGGGCCGTCCCATACGTTGGCCTGGTTACCGACGTAGCCAAGGTCGTCGATGCCCTGCCGGCTGGTGTAGTAGGCGGTCAGGGCCATATAGCGCGCGTGGTTGAAGAACTGTACGCCGGGCGGCTGGGTCGTTGCTTCCGGGTCGGGATAGGCGATCTCATCCACGATGGCGATCCGCTGCTCGTCGTCCAGTTCGGTAAAGGACTTGCCGTCGTAGCGGCGGCTGCTGTCGGCGTTCAGCCAGGCCAGGCCGCCGCGTAGCCGCGTGGCGTGGACGGCCGGTTGGTCCTTGGCCATGAATTCGCAGAATTCGCTGAATCCGCTTTCCTCAACGCCGGGGATGATGATGTTGCCCAGTACGGCGAGGGTTTGCAGTTCGTCGTCGGAGAAGAAGCGCTCGCTGCGCAGGTTTTCCTCCCGCTCGGCCTCGTAAGCGGTGCGCAGTCCGTAGCCTTCCGTTTCCGCCTCCACGGCGGAGGCCGGCACCGGGTCGCCGTTGCGGTCGCAGCCGGTAGTGGTTCCGATAAAGGCCGTGCCTACGGCACCGCCCAGGAGGGTCTTGAGTGTTTTGCGACGGTCCATCAGATATTCATTTTTTTGAGTTCCTCGACGATGTGGTCTCCCTGCCGCCAGGCGAGGGCGAGGATGGTCCAGGTGGGGTTCTTGTCGGCCTGGCTGGCAAAGGTCGCCGCGTCGGAAATGAAGACGTTGGGCGATTCGTGCAGCTTGCCCCAGCGGTCGGTGACGCTGGTCTTGGGGTCGTCACCCATACGGGCGGTGCCGACCTCGTGGATAATCTCACCGGGGGCGAGCAGGCCGTACTCGCGGTCCTTGCCGGGTTCCGCGGAAACCAGTTCCGCGCCCATATCGTCCATGATCGAGCGCAGGGTTTTCTGGGCGTGCTGGGCCTGCTTGTATTCGTAGTCGGTCCAGTTGTAATTGAAGCGAAGCGTGGGGATGCCCCATTCGTCCACCTTACCACTGGGGTCGATCTCGCAGTAGTTGTCGTACATGGCGACCGATTCGCCGCGCATGGCCATGCCGACGTAGGCGCCGTAGTAGCGGTTCATCTCGTCGAGCATCTTGCGGCCGTAGCCACCGACCCGCTCACCGACGGCGCGCTGCATCTCCAGGATACCCCCGCCGAAGCCGTAACTGGGCATGCCCATACCGCCCCACACCTCGATGTGGTAGCCGCGGGGGAAGTCAAGCTTCTTATTGTCGCCCCACCAGGGAGCGTAGACGTGCAGTCCCCCTACCCCGTCCTCGTTATACCGCTTGCGGTCCATGAGGCTGGGCACGAAGCCGCTGACGTTGAGTCCCGTGCTGTCGTGCAGGTAGCGCCCCACCACCCCGCTGCCGTTGCCGAGGCCGTTTTCCTGTCCCGGTGCGTGGCTGTTCAGCAGGAGCCGTGCCGTTTCGCAGGAGCCGGCGGCCAGTACTACCACTTTGCCCTTGATGGTGTATTCCCGCCGGTCTTCCTTGCTGACGTAGCTGACGCCGGTGGCGCGGCCGGTACTGTCGGTGATGACTTCCCGGGCCATGGAGTTGGTATACAGATCGACCTGTCCCACGCTGTTCATCGCGGGGATCACCAGGGCGCTGCTGGAGCTGAAGTCGGCCTTGACCATGCAGCTGCGGCTGCACTGGGCGCAGTAGAAACAGAGGCCGCGCTCGTCGTTGACCTTCTTGGTCACGATGCTCAGGCGGCTGGGAATGAAGGGAACGCCGACGTTCTTGGCGTGCTTCGAAATCAGCATTTCGTGCAGGCGGGGCTTTGGCGGGGGCAGGAAGAAGCCGTCGGGGTCGTTGTGGAGGCCTTCGTTGGTACCGAAGACGCCAATCAGCTTGTCTACCTTTTCGTACCAGGGCTTGATCTCGTCGTAGGTAATGGGCCAGTTGGCACCCAGTCCGTCCTTATCGTAGTGCTTGAAGTCGTCCGGACCGAAGCGCAGGCTGATCCGGCCCCAGTGGTTGGTCCGGCCGCCGAGCATCCGGCTCCGGAACCATTCAAAGCGGGTACCCGGGGTGGTGGTGTAGGGTTCGCCGGGGATGTCCCACCCCCCGAAGGCGGCGTTAAAGTCGCCAAAGGGACGGGTGGTAGAGGCCCCCCGACGCGGGCTTTCGTACGGCCAGCGAAGCTGGGTCCGCATCTCATTGTCCTGGGGGTCGAAGTAGGGCCCCGCCTCGATAATGGCGATGTTCAATCCGTTCTCGGCCAGCCGCCGGGCGGTCATACCGCCACCGGCACCCGAACCAACGATGATGGCGTCGTACTCCTTGTCGTTCTTCTTGATCTGCACGAAACGTAGTTGTAATGAGTTAGCAAGATACTAATACGATTTACTTCTTTGCCCAGACCGGAGCGAGATGGGGCGAATGATCTTCGGGGAAGGTTCGTAGAAGTCAAAAAAATGGGGGCACCTTCCTGGGAAGGTGCCCCCATACGGACGGTCGATGATCGCCGATAGAATCAGTTCTTGGTGAATACCAGGCTGAAACCAAGGGGTGCTACTTGGCATCCTCCGTCGCTCGCCCAATCGTTGTACTCGATGGTGAAGGTGCTGTCATCGGTGAGGTCAAAGCTAGCCGTACCGTTCTGTTCGGCCGCAATGGTACCGCTACCACAGCCCGCACCGGAATCGATCGCACCGGAAGTGACCACGTCACAGGCAAACTCCAGCGTCACGTTGCCAGGATTGAAACTATAGTAGGGCTGCAGGTAGGCACCGGGGTTAAAAGTTCTGCGGGTCGTCGAGCCTTCTACCAGTCCAAGGGTGACCGTACGGCTGAACGGTGGATTGCCGAGGGCCTGGATCGGGGTATTGCCAAAGGGGTCGATCTCGTCGTAAACGTATCCGTAGGTGATAGTGTACTCTCCCGTAAACATATCGTCCGGTAGCGGGCAGGTGGCTACGATATTAAAATCGAAGATACCGTTGAAGGCGCTGGTGATGGCGGGGGTGGAGTTTCCGGATCCGAAAACGCGTCCGTCGGTCTTGACTACTTCGGTGGTCACCTGAAAGCGGTCACCGGAGAAGATCGAGTCGAGGGGTACGCCCGCGAAATTAGCCGCTTCGGTGAAGGGGATCACCACGTCGATGCCGAGGTTGCCGTTGGGTCCGGCCCGGAAGTCGGAGGGCTCGTAACTGCGAAAAAGGGTGGATTCGGTGGAGTAATCTTGCCGACCGCCGGAGGTGCTGTTGTCGTCAAAGGCGATGTATACGTTGTACTGGGCCACATCGGCGCCCTCGGCGTTGTCGACGAAGTCCACTTCCATTTCGTAGCTAGACCCCTGCAGATCGTCCAGGTCAAACTCCCCGGTGCGCAGCTCGATGAGCCGGGGAAAAGCACCGAAGAGCAGGTTGTCCTGCGTCACGATCGGCGCCAGGTCCTCGTCTTTGCATCCGGTAACGGCCAGCGCAACCATCGCAAAGAAGAATAGTGATTTGTTGAACATATTTTATGATTTGGCCGTCCCGCGGGACCGCGGGACGGCTAAAGGTTGATGTATGGTTTTCCGCTGCCCTAGTAGTTACAGCTGGCGTCGTTGGTGTCCCAAAAGACCGGATCAGTGAAGCTGGTCTTCTGCTTTGCGTTCACGTTGCGGTTGACATGTACCGAGGGGTACAGGGCCGAACGGATGAACTCACCCGGGTTGGGGTCGATGGCCGGCTGAACATCGCCGGGGAGGCAAGTACGACGGTAGAGGTTGTAGGCCTCCAGTCCGTTGCCCCACAGGGCGATGATGTACTCCCGTGCTACGATCCCGAGGCGGGCCTCGTCGTCGGCAGCGTCGTACTCCTCAAGCACGTACTCTAGGTACTCTTCGTTGAGGCTGTCAGCCACGTAGGTATCCTCCACGGTAACGGTGACGGGCGTGGTAGCGATAATCTCACCACCGTCGACCTTGCTTTCGAACGACTGAGCCCGGGCGATCGAGAGTTCGATACCCTGCTGCAAGAGTTCGCGGGCGTCGGCGTCGAGGCCACCGGTGAGGGCGGCTTCGGCCAGGATAAAGTGGGTAAAGGAAGCCTGCCAGATGGGCCAGATTCCCTCCCCGAGAGCTCCCTCGACGCCACCATCTTCGGGAACGGAATTAGAGATACCGTCGTCGAACCGGCCGCCGGCGGGGTACAGTCCTACCAGGGTACGGTACTCGCCGTCGGGCGGAATACCGGAACCGTTGAGGTGGTCGCGACCGTAGTAGCCCATGTCGTAGCTACCGAGGCAGTACGGCATATCGGGGCTGATGGCTTCGTAGTGCGGGGGAATCACGTCGGGGTCGGGCAGCCCCGAACCATAGATGCAGTCGAAGGCGTTGGGGTCATCCCTTACGGCGTCGGGGTAGACGTCGCGGGTTTGGCGGTAGAAGTAGTAGCGCGTACGGGGATCGACGAAGCCCTTCGACTCGGCGAGGAGCCACATATACCAGGTAGACTGGTATTGACCGTCGGTGTTCTCGTACCCATCGTTGTACCACGGGTGGCGGTTGTTCGGGTTGGTCCGGTTGTTACCGTAGTGCCACTCGAAGTTCTCGTTGTTGGCGGCGATGAAGTCACCTTCGTCGAAAATCTCCTGAATACCGGCACCCCCACCCACGAGGCGGGTGTTGACGGCAGCGCGCAGCTTGAGCGTTTTGGCCAGGGTCATCCAGCGGGCAGCACTACCTCCGTAGAAGTTATCGTAGGCAATACTAAAGTCATCCGCACCGTCGAGCTGCATGATAGCCGTATCCAGCAGGTTCAGGGCTTCCTGGTAGACCATCGCTCCGTCGTCCGCCTTCGGATTGGTGATCGGCGTATCGGCGCCGCCCATTCCGGCTTCGCCAAAGGGAACGTCGCCGAAAAGGTCGACCAATTCCATATAGCCGTAGGCCTTCATGATTTTCACCGAGGCGGCGGCGGCGTCCTGTCCGAGGGGCTCAGCGAGGGCGATGAAGGCATCGGCATCGGGGAGCAGGCCGGCATAGAAGCTACTCCATAGGCCATCGAAATCCGTCGGAGAGTGGGTAGCGTTGTAGGTAAATCCGCCGGTGTAGGCGTCCATACGGGCCAGGCCCGCGGTGAAGTAGTAGGGGCTGGACTGGACACCCTGGAAGCCCAACTGAATGTTGTTGTACAACGATTCGGCATCGGCCTGGTCCGGAGCTACTCCGTTGGGGTTGACCAGCAGCTCGTCCAGGTCCGCGCAGGCGGCCGCTGAGACGACGATCGCCGCCAGTGCAAGTTTTTTAAACAAGTTCATATGTAGGTTGCTTGTTTGCGTTTTGGTTTGGGGTGGATTAGAAAGTGAGCGTCAGGTTCGCACCGAACTTGCGCGCGGTGGGGCCGGTCAGGTAATCGAATCCACGGCCGTTACCAACACCCAGGGAGAGGACTTCGGGGTCGAAGTTCACGCCTTCGGGGAAGTTGGGGGCGTTATAAAACAGGTTCTCACCCGAGATGCGCAGGCTGATCGAACCGAAGGGGGTCCGCTCCAGCAGGCTGGCGGGCAGGGCGTAGCTGAGCGCTATTTCACGCAAACGAATAACGGTACCGTCAAAAATCAGGCCTTCTTCGGCGAAGAAGTAAGCGTCGAAGAAGTAGTCTCCGGCGTAGCCCTGAATCGTGTTGGGGGAGCCGTCGCTGTCCTCACCCGGCAGGATGAGGGGGAGGAAACGGTCAAATTCGGTATCGGTGGTAAGGCCGCGCGCCAGCATGGTACCGGTGGTGTAGGAGAGGATGTCTCCGCCGTCGGTGTAGCTCCACTGCCAGAACAGGCTCAGGCCCTTGTAGCTGATGGTGTTCAGCCAGTTCATGGTGTAGTTCGGGTTGGGGTCGCCGATGATGTCGATTCCGGTGCCGGGTTCGTAGGAACCGGCGGCGTTCACCAACAGGCCGCCGTTGGGGCCACGCTGGTACGGAGTACCCTGAATGACGCCGAAGGGCTGTCCGGCGATCGCGAAGTTGCCCAGGTCGCTGTAGCCCGCGAAGGCAATCTCGTCGACGCCGTCTACGAGGCTCTCTACGATATTGCGGTTCCGCGTAAAGTTGAAGGTGGCGTCCCAGGTAAAGTCACCCTTGAAGGGGACCAGGTTCAGCTGGGCCTCAATACCCTTATTTGATACTTCGGCGGCGTTGATCTGGGTGGTGGTGTAACCGCTGGCGGGGTCGAGGGGCAGGTCGACGAGCAGGTCGCTCGACTGCTTGTCGTACAGGCTGACGTCGATACCGACACGGTTGTTGAAGAAGCGGCCTTCGACACCGAATTCAAGCTCGCCCACGAGCTCGGGCTCGAGGAGGCGGTTACCGAGGCGGTCGCTGACGAAGTTGGTGTTCAGGGGCTGACCACCGGGGGTCTGGGACGCGCGGGTGGAAGACCCGAGGATGGCGCGGGTCGTATAGGGATCGGGGAAGCGGGCCGAGCTACCGTAGCCGGCGCGGAACTTCAGGTAATTCAGCACCCGACTGCCCTGGAGGCTCTGGAAGGCATCGGTGGGTACGAAGCTCACGCTTACCGAGGGGTACAGGATGGAGCGCTGGTCGGACTCGAGCGTGGAGCTCCAATCGTTCCGGGCCTGGGCGGTCAGGTAGAGGTAGCGGTTGTAGCCGGCGGTAAGGCTGGCGTACGCGCCGCGGTAAGCCTCATCCTCCCGGTACTGCTGACCGTTGTGGTCGATGAAGTTCCCCTGGTTGAAGAGGTTGAAGATGAACTGGTTGGTAGAGTTGACACGTATGAACTGGTACTTATCGCTCCGCTCGTTGTAGCCTACCACACCGCTCAGGTTGAAAGCGTCGCTGAGGTCGGTATCGAAACTCACGTTAAATACGTGGTCGACGATGGTATTGCTGTAGTTGGTGGTAAGCATCTGTCCGTCGGGTACCTGCGTACCACCGCGGTTGATCCTACGCATCGACTCCTGGGTGTAGTTGTCGATGCCGATACGGTACTGCGCGGTAAGCCAGTCGGTGAGATCGTACTGGACGGCTACGTTACCGAAGTAACGCTGAATGTCCTCCGTATCGAACATGTTATTCAGGCCCCACCGCGGATTTTGGATACTGCCGTCGGTACGGTAGTACACGTTACTGCCGTCGATGGGGTTCTGGTAGGGAAGTCCCATCAAGTCGATGGAGCGCGGAGTGTAGAGCACGTTGGCGAAAACCGAGGCACCGGAGGGGTTAGAGCCAAAACCTACGGAGGCGGGGGGCGCCTGCCGCGAGCTGCTGACGATGTTCAGCGAGGTGGAGATACGCAGGCCGTTGTCCAGGTCTACCTTACCGCCGACGCCGGCGTTGTGCTTGGTGTAGGTATTGCTGGGTACAAAACCGGTATCGTCCAGGTAGGAGTAGTTGGCGTTGAAGCTCACGCCGTTGCCAAAGTTGCGGTCTACGCTGACGCTGGTATTGGCTACGGTTCCGGCCTGGAAGAACTCGGTGATGTTGTCGTAGGGCTTGTAATCGTAACGCGCACCTTCGAACTCGGGGAAGGCTTCGTTGTAGCGGGATTGGTCGATCGGGTGCCGGACCTGTCCGTTGGCGTCGATGCCGTTCTGTCCGCGGATGTCGAAGGCAGGGCCCCAGTTGGAGAAGAACCAGCCGAAGTTGCCGGAGTAGCCATTACCGTAAGTATCTTGGTAATCCGGAAGGTTGGCCACCTCCGTGCGGGCAATCCCCTGGGTGACGCTTACCTCGAAGCCTTTATTGGCCTCGGCGCCGCCCTGGCCGTTCTTGGTGGTCACCAGGATTACGCCGTTGGCGCCCTGCTCCCCGTAGAGTACGGTAGCGGAAAGGCCCTTCAATACGTTGATCTCGGCGATGTTGTTGGGATCGAGGTCCAGGAAGCGACTGGAAGCCGTGGCACCGCCCGTTCCAAATCCGTTGCCGTTGGTGTTGGTGCCGGAGTTGAAGGGTACGCCGTCCACGACGAACAGCGGCTGGTTCGTACCGTTGATCGAGCTGTAACCGCGAATGATGATGTTGGTACCCGAACCGGCGATACCGGAAGTCTGGGTGATGTCGACGCCTGCCGCTTTGCCGCGGAGGATACGTCCCACGTCCGATTCGACGCGGTTTTCCACCTGGCCGGAACCGATGGTGGCGACGGAGTAGCCGAGGGCCTTCTTCTCCTTACGGATACCGAGGGCGGTGACGACGACTTCGTTGAGCTGGCTGGCCGACTCGCTGAGGACGATATTAACCTCGCTGGCTACGTCGTTTACCGGGTACTCCAGCGTCTGGAAACCGGTGTAGCTGACGACCAGGAATTCGGCCGGCGTGGGGACCTCGAGGGAGAAATTCCCGTCGATGTCGGTCACGGTACCGGAAGTGGTACCCTTGACCAAAATTGAAGCGCCGATCAGCGGCTCGCCGGACGCATCCTTGACGGTACCGCTGATCGCCCGTTGCGCCATGGCTATGCCAAATGCGAAACAGACGAACGCAATCACTAGTGAAAGTCTTTTCATGCTAGTTGAAGTTTAGTTGATTACTTAGTCTCAATGGTTACAAAATATGGTTAGCGACATACGGGGCAGGCACCCGCTGTTTGACGTAAGGGAGTTAGGATATTGCTGGATGGTGTGGAGCAGCGGAGGCGGTGAGGTATTATACTAGGAGTAAAGTGTACACGTTGACTATAAGCTTCCTCGCTGCGGGGACTTTCGTCCTACAAGATGAACGCAAAGTTAAAAAATTCCGCTGCTTACACAAAAGGAAAATTTATTCATTGCGCCTAAATCGTTGAACCTCCCGATAATTTGGTCGATTTTTTCGGGCGGCCCGCCGAAATTAGTTGCCGGCGTCGGCCAGGCGATGCAGGTACTGTTGTATGGTATTAGACAGACCGTAGTACAGAGCGTCGGTCACGAGGGCGTGCCCGATACTCACCTCCTGAAGCCCAGGCACTTGTGCAGCGAAGTAGGTCAGATTGTCCAGGTTGAGGTCGTGGCCCGCATTGAGGCCCAGCCCGAGGGTGGCCGCGGTACGCGCGGCGCGGGCAAAGGGGGCGACGGCCGCCGCCCGGTCGCGGGAAAATTCGTGTGCGTAGGGGCCGGTATAAAATTCTACCCGGTCGGTCCCGATCGCGACCGCACCCTCTAGAATATTGTCCTCCGGGTCCACGAAAAGCGAACTGCGGATGCCTGCCGCCTGTAGGCGGCCGATGATATCGCGGAGTTCGTCGGCGCGGCCCACCGTATCCCAGCCGTGGTCGCTGGTCAACTGTCCGGGTGCATCCGGCACCAGCGTCACCTGATCCGGGCGGGCGGCGAGTACCACTTGCATAAATTCTTCCGATGGGTACCCCTCGATGTTGAGTTCGGTGGTAACCACCTCCTTCAGGGCCGCCACGTCGTCGTAGCGGGCGTGCCGCTGGTCCGGCCGCGGGTGGATCGTGATCCCCTGGGCACCGAAGCGTTCGCAGTCCTGCGCCACCCGGATCAGGTCCGGGTAGTTGCTGCCGCGGCTGTTGCGGATGAGGGCGACCTTGTTGAGGTTGACGGAGAGACGTACCATATTGGAAAGTGTGGGAGGTAAGCGAGGTTGGGTTTGCCCGCCAAAGGTACGTTCACCGCACCTGCGGCCCCGCCCCTGCCCTACTCTTCCTCCTGGTCCAGTGCGGAAAGCCGGTCGGCCTGGTCGGTGCTGCCGGTCAGCGCCAGGGACAGCGCCGCGAAGTCGAGGGGCTCGTCGAGGTTATTACCGATGCGCGCGAGCATGAGGTCGAAGTAGCGGTCTTCGATGTCCGCCAGCTCCCGTATGTCGTCGTGGAAGCCGATGGTGTCATCCACCGAAGGACGGAACAGGAAGCACTTGAAAAGCACCTGCCGTACCTTTTTCACTTCGGTCATCGACAGCGTGGGGAAGTCTTCCCGGAGGAGACGGAGGCATTCCTGGTCGATCTCGGAGAAGGAATGGAAGGTGATATCGTCGGCCAGGAAGCTGGCGTATACGTCGATGCCCTCCCACATGATTACGGGGTCGGGCATGCGTATCCCCTGCTGGCCGGCCACGCGCAAGTAGTAGGCCGCCACCTGCTCCGTATCGGAAACGCGGTTGGCGCCGGCGACCGCCTCGTCTGGGCCGTCGATTAATCGGTACTCGGGCTCCTGTTCTCCCTCCCGGTGACGTCGCTCGAGGAGGTCGGACTGGTCGCGCAGGAAGTGGCTGAAGGCTTCGTAACCAATCAGGCCCTCGTCGAAGTCGGGTTCCTGCCGGATGATGGCGGGCTTGATGCGGACCTGCTGGATCCAGTCGGTACCGTAGTAGTGCGACAGCTGGCTCATGGCGGCCGTAAGGAGGGACCGGGCGCGTTCGTTGTCGAGGGCACCGCTGTCGAGGGGGCCGGCGTAGAGCTTGCGGCACCCCAGCCGGTGGTAGAACTTGAAGTCGTCGCAGCTTTCGATCCAGAAGGAATCGGTCACCGATTCCACGCCGACGCCGACGAGTCGGGCACCGCGGGCGTTGACCACCTGCCGCAGTTGCCGGTATTCGCTGCCGCCACCCATAATGATGACCACGTTGGCGTGGTCGGGCGTCTGCAGGTACGTAATGACGTCGGCGGTGAGCTGCCGGCTGATGGAGACGTTGCCCAGCTTGTTCGGAAACTGCTGGATCAGCTCGATCGGTGCCTCGCCGAGGGCATCCGCGTAGCTACTGAAGGGGCGCCAGTCGGCATAGGCCCGATTAAGTACGACCCGCCCGGCCCCGTCGGCGTAGCCCAGGAGGCAGTCCACATCGATCACTTCCGGTTGCGGCAGGTTGGGCGCGACGCGGTAGGGAACACCGTTGTTGGCTGCGGTGAGCAGAGACTCGTGCAACTGGGTAAAGTCCCAGAAAATAGCAAGGCTGTCGGGCATGAACAGAAATGTGTTGGACCCTCTCCCAGTAACGTTTACTCGCTTGGCCTCTCAACGAAATGAAAGATTGGGGGTACCTACGTACACGGAGGCTGGGGTTAGGCCCGCAGTAGATCCCTAATCACCTAGCCGGTCCGAGGCATCAAGCCCGAAGCCGCCTGGCAACATCCGAAAGCAAAAGTTACTGAATCTTAGTCGTTCTTAGTGTATAAAGTAAAACAGGTGCGGATTACAACTAGAAGAATTGCAACCCGCACGACGTAGCAAAAGTAAGACAAAACCACGAAACGGCAAGAATTATCAGGCGACGCTGCTGCGTTCGCGCATGACCTCCTCGTACATCTTTTGCAACTTCTTACGGGCGAAGAAGATGCGCGATTTGATGGTGCCGAGGGGGCTGCCGAGTTGTTCGGCGATCTCGTCGTATTTGTAGCCTTGGTAGGCCATCAGGAACGGCACGCGGAAGTCGTCGGGCAGACGGTCCACCAGCTCCTGTAGTTCGTTGAAGGTCACCTCGCTTTCCCCGTCGTTCAGCACGGTCTTGTTGCCGCTATTGATGTAGTAGTTATTGGGGGTCTGGTCGATGATCAGATTGCGGCGCACCTTCTTGCGGTAGTTGTTGATGAAGATGTTGCGCATAATGGTGACGGCCCAGGCCTTGAAGTTAGTACCGGGGTTATACTTCTCCGCGTTGGTCATAATACGCAGCGCGGTGTCCTGGTAAAGGTCTTCCGCATCGTTCATATTGCCGGTCAGTTTAAGACTGAAGGCGCGCAGGCTATTGGTAATCGTGGAGAGTAGGTCTTGTATATCTTTCTGTTGTTGCTTGGTCGCGGTCATCTTTTTCATTGTTGTGCCTGTCAAATAATTTTACAAAATTAGCCTCTTCGGCCAGCATTTGCAAATATTATCGGGCGGTTATCTATCTATAGAGTGCAAAAGCCGTACCAAAGGATGGTTAAAACGGCCGAAAGAGTAAAAAAATTTGACACAAATCAACCATGATCGTCACCGAAGTGTAAACTAGGCACACTTACAACGGAACGCATGAAAAACAAGGACTCAGTTCTCTCCTCCCCCACCGAGGACGCCCAGCTGCCGAATTTCATCGCTTCCAACCTGCGCCTGCTCCGCAAGCGGGCCGGTTGGTCCCAGTCCGAGCTGGCGGCCCGTGTCGGTCTCAACCGCGGCAATATTGCCAGCTACGAATGCGGCTCGGCCGAGCCCAGCATCTGCAAGTTGCTGCGCTTCAGCAATGTCTTCGACATATCTACGCGAGACTTCACCCGCCTGGATCTCAGCGACCCCGCCGAGCTCGCCCTGGCCCGCAGCGCCCGGCTTTCGGAGGAAGCCGAACGCCTCAACGCCTACCGCGAGCGGCAGGCCGAGCTCAGCCACCTTATCGATTCTTCCCACGACCTGTTCCAGTACAAGCGCGATACCCTCGACAAGCCCTGCAAGGAGGCCGAGCTCTTCGCGGGCCACTACCTGCAGCTCCTCGAACTCAGCCGGCAGCTGATGAAGGAGCACGAAACGCTTCTCGAGGAACTCGGCTGTCAGTGCAAGTAGACACCCTGGCAGTATCCTGACATTATGGCCTACACCGAAGAGCGAGCCTACCTGGAGCTCCACCTCGCCGTATTTCTCTGGGGCTTCACGGCCATTCTCGGCGACCTGATCCAGCTTTCTGCCCTCACGCTGGTTTGGTGGCGGGTGCTGCTCACTTCCCTCAGCCTGATCTTCTTCGTCCGGCTGCGTAGCGCGGTCCGCGAGATAGGTCTACGGCGGTTTCTATTGCTCGCCGGTATCGGCGTCATCGTAGCCCTGCACTGGGTGACCTTCTACGGAGCGATCAAACTGGCCAACGCCAGTATCGCCCTGATCTGCATGGCAACCACCTCCCTGTTCTCCAGCGTATTCGAGCCGTGGATCGTCGGCCGCCCCTTCCGGTGGTATGAGTTGTTGCTCGGTATCTTCATTTTGCCCGGCATCTGGCTGGTGGTCGACGGCGTGGAGAGCGGCATGAACGTCGGCATTGTGGTGGGACTGACCTCCGCCGCTCTCGTCTCGATCTTCACCTCCCTGAACAAGAAATACATCGGCAGCAGCAATCCGCAACGGATCACCTTCATCGAACTGGGTGCCGCCACCCTCTTTCTTGCCCCCTTCCTGCCCCTGTTCGGTGGCGAACGGTTCTGGCCGGCACCACTCGACTGGTTCTACCTGGTGGTGCTTTCGCTGCTCTGCACTACCCTCACCTTCTTCCTCTCGCTGCGGTCGCTCAGCAAGTTGTCGGCTTTCGCCTCCAACCTCACGGTCAACCTCGAACCGGTGTACGGCATCTTTCTGGCCTATTTCCTCCTCGACGACGCCCAGGAGCTCGGCCCCAACTTTTACTGGGGCGCGTTGCTGATCATCCTGGCGGTCTTCGGCTACACGGCCATCGCCCGGCAGCTGCGGCGGCGGCGGCAACTAGTTTCCTGAGTCCGTGGCCCGGAGCTGTTGGCGGGCAATCTCCAGGTTACGCTGGGCACCTTCGTTATCGGGTTGCAGCGCCAGGGCGCGCGCGAAGTAGTCCGCCGCCTCTTTAGTCCGCCCGCTCATGCCGTACGCCAGCCCGAGCAACCGGAGGGTTTCGTAATTCGCGCCGTCAAGCTGCTCGGCCTGCCGCAGGTAAGCCAGGGCGGCGGTCAGGTCCTGCCGCTCTTCCCCCGCCGCCCGGCCCGCCCGCTGGAGGGCAACCACTAAATTTTGATCGACGGCGCCCCGCGCGACCCCGTATTCCGCGGCCCGGTGGTAATCGGCGATCGCCGCGTCGTAGTCGCCCGCCAGGAAGTTCGCATTGCCGCGCAGCAGGTGAGCATTCCCGTAACGCGGATGGATAGCCAGCGCCGTGTCCAGATCGGTGCGCGCCTGACGAAGCAGGTCCGGGCGGGCGGCACGTGCTTCTTCCGCCAGAGCCTGGTAGCGGTCGAGACGGGCGCCGGCCGCGGCGTTGCGCAGTTTGGCGCTGCGGGGTTGCCGCGTCACATCCGTAGTGAAAAGGGTGTAGTTATCCTGCCACACGGGGTTGCGCGCCACGGTCAGCACCGAACCGATAACGACCAGAACGGCGACGATCACCGCACCCGCGCGCCGGCGCCGCCCCAGCCCGGCCGCGACCGCCAGGCAGAAGCCCAGGGAGGGCATGAACAGAAAGCGTTCGCTCATCAGGGTACCCACCGGAAATACCAGGTTGCTGACGATGGACAGGGTGATCAGATAGATGAGTAGGCCGGCCGCTACGAAGCGATGGCGCGCCCGCAGGTGCCCTGCCCCCCAGAACAGGAGCGCTGCGTGCAGGAAAATACTGATCAGCGCCCCCGGTGACGTCCAGTTTCGCAGTTCGATCGCGGCCGGGTAGTAATCGTGGACCAGGCCAACCGGGAAGAAGAGCAGGCGCAGGTACACCAGCCCCGTGTAGGCGACCGTCGGCAGACGCTCCCAGGCGTTGAGGGCGACCGTGCGCCCCCCCACTTCGCGGAGGAAGGGGTTATTCATGAGTTCGAGGCCCGGCTCCCCCACCCCGCCGATAATGGCGTAGCGCAGCAGCAAAAAGGCGCCGGCACCGACGCCGGCCGGAATGAGGTAGCGGTACCCCCGTCGCCCGGTGACAAAAAGCAGCAGGGGCAGCACGGCCACGAAGGTGATAGCATTCTCCTTGGCGAGGCAGCCCAAGAACAGCAGCAGCCCCGCCCCCGTGGCGTGTCCCCACCCCCCGGCACCGCGGGCGGCGCGGAGAACGAGCCAGGCCGCGGCGGCGGCCCCGAGCAGGGCGAGGATCTCGTCGCGCCCCTTGATGTTGGCCACGGCTTCGGTGTGGATGGGGTGGACAGCGAACAGGGCCGCCGCGCCGAGGGGGACCCACCAGGGCAGGTCAGCCTCCCGGGTCAGCTCAGCGACCAGGCCGAAGACCACGACGACCAAGCCGGCGTACCAGAGGACATTTAGCAAATGCAGGGGGAAGGGCGAGCCGCCGGCACCGTACTCCAGGGAGAAAAGCGCCGGGGTCAACGGACGGTAGCGGCCGCCGGCCACCAGGGCGTCGCGCTGCTGCTCGCCGAAGAAGCCGTAGAAGGTATCGTGGGTGAAGAGGTCTCCCCAACCGGCCACGCCCCGCTGTACGACGCTGTTGTCGGTGATCACGATGGCATCGTCGAGGACGAAGCCGTGGCCCAGCGTATTCAGGTAGAGTACGCAGGCCAGCCCCGCCAGGGCGGCGGCCTGCAGTCCGAAACGACGGTACGGGGGCAGATCGGTAGGCATGGAGCGAAGATAGCCGCTCCCGCGGGCAACCCTGCCGACCGCACGGCGTTCCGTAAACCCAAACCCTCCCCGCCTATGTCCCGCCCCCTGATCCTGGTAACCAACGACGACGGTATCACCGCCGGCGGTATCGCGGCGCTCGTAGACGTTGCCAAGGAATTCGGTGACGTACTGGTGGTGGCCCCCGACAGCCCCCAGTCCGCTCAGGGCCACGCCATCACGATCAGTGTCCCGGTCTTCGTACGCGAAAGCGACGCCCTGGGCGACGACATCGAAGCCTACGAATGCAGCGGCACGCCGGTCGACTGCGTCAAACTCGCCAAGAGCGTACTGCTGAAGGGCCGCACGCCCGATCTCTGCCTCTCGGGCATCAACCACGGCAGCAACGCCGCCATCAATATCCTGTACAGCGGTACGCTTTCCGCGGCCATGGAGGCCAGCCTGGAGGGTATTCCCAGCATCGGCTTCAGTTTTCTTAACTACCAGGCTGACGCCGACTTTACGCCCTGCCTCCCGTACGTCCGCCACCTGGTGGAATTCGTTCTGAAGAACGGCATGGCCGAGGGCAGCCTTTTCAACGTCAACATTCCTGACCTGCCGGCCGACGAGATCCGGGGTCTGAAGGTCTGCCGCCAGGCCGAGGCCCGCTGGGTGGAAGAATATAGCCGCGCCGAAGACCCGCGCGGGCGCCCTTACTACTGGCTGACCGGGCGCTTCGTCAACGAAGACGAGCGTACGGATACCGATGCCTACGCCCTGGAGCACGGCTACGTTTCCTTGGTGCCCAGCCTCCACGACCTGACCAACCACCGCGCCCTGGCCAGCCTGCAACCCCGGGAAGACGACCTGCAACCCGCCGGCCTGTCGTCCGAAGCGGCCGACGACCGCCGCCCCGACCGCGAGCAGCGGCTGGAGCAATTCTAGCCGTTGAGCAGTTCGCGGCCGTAGTAAAAGAACCACGCCCCCGCCAGTAGCATCACCCCGATTACCAGTCCCTTGAGGCTGCGCGTTCGGTAGGTGCGCCGGAAGACGTTCATCGGCAGGACATTGATACAGATGGCTACGAGCGCCAGCGTACGCGGCCGGAAGGATATTTCGCGGCCGGCACTGGCCGTGAACCACGTGCCCAGTTGCAGGAACAGGAAGTAGGCGACTACGGAAACGAAGATGGAGACGGCCAGTCCGATCCAGAGGTGATCGTTGCGGGGAATCATACGGATAAGGTTTGTACGCTAACGACCCGCCGGGCGCGTGCGTTCATCGCTACGCGCCCGCCATCCGTCGAAGCCGGTCTCCCATACTCCCCACCGGCCGTAACTTAGGCATTCATCACGCGTTTACCCACTATGCGCAAGAAGCTAACCGACTACGCCAAGAAGAGCCTTAAAGACTCCATCATGAATCCCGATCCCAACAGCGACAAAGACGCCCACGCCGGTACCATTATCCGCAACCACGTGGTCTGGAGTATGGGAGCCAGCTACGTGATCCCCCTGCCCGTCGCCGACGTTTTCGCCGTGTCGGCCATTCAGGTCGATATGATCCGGCAGCTCAGCCGGGTCTACGGTATCGACTTCGCCGAAACCCAAGGCAAGGCCCTCGTCACCTCCCTCACCACCAGCGCGATGACGAAGGCCGGCGCCCGCAGCCTGATCAAGCTCATCCCCGGTATCGGCACGGTCGTCGGTGGCGTCACCACGGCCGTGCTCAATGGTGCGAGCACCTACGCTACGGGTGAGGTATTCAAAAAGCACTTCGGCACGGGGGGTACTTTCCTCGACTTCGACGTCGACCGGCTGAGGAAGCTGTACAACGAAAAATTCGAGAAGGGAAAGGATGTCGCCCGTCAGTGGAAGCAGGAACAGGCCGAGGACATCGTGCCGCCGCCGCCCGCCCCGCCGACCGCCGCGACTAAACGCCCGGAACCCGGTGTCGGTGCTCCGGCGGCCACCGTGGTACCCCCTACTCCGCCCACGCCCCCTGCCCCGCCGAAACCCGAGGTCGCCGAGGATAACATTCGCAAGATCCGCGAGCTGGCCGAAATGAAGGCCCAGAACATCATCACCGAAGCTGAATTTCAGGCGATGAAGAAGCGGATCATCGGGGAATAGTAAACCTCAAATCTTACATTTATAAGGTTAGCGCTGCCTCCCCAGGGTCAGGTTGCCGAAGGTGACGCTGGCCGTAATGGTGCCGCTGCGCTCACTGTTGGGACCGATCTGGATGCGCCGCCATTCGTTCGTCCGGTCCAGCTCGATAAGCTGCCGGTTATCGGGTACGCGCAGCTCGCCGTTGTTACTGGATAATTCGTAGGCCAGGCCCTCCCCGCCCACCGGCTCGTAGATCGTGACGTTGCTCTTGTCAGCGTTCACGCGCAGGTCGCGCATGTTGAGGTTGGGACTCAGCTTCAGATCGCCGTACTGGGCGTTGATGGTGAAGGTGCCGCCGACGTCCAGCAGATCGATGTCGCTCCGGCGGGCGTTGATCACCACGTTGCCGTCGATCTTCTCTCCGACAATGTCCCCGAAGCGGGTACGGATATCGAGCAGGCCCTGCACGTTGTCGATGTTGATGGCGGAGAACTCGCCGTTGATGCGCAGCCGGTTACGCAGGTTGCTGATGGTCGCGCCGCCGAAGTGACTCTTCAGGTAGACGGGACATTCTTCGGGTAGCGTGATGTAGTATTCCACGCTCAGCTCGCTCTCGGGTTGCACGTCGCTGTCGCGACGGCGGTTTTTCAGGAAGATCTTCTTGCCCGCGACTTCGGTGATGAATTCCAGGTTCTCCAGCTCGCGCTTGGCCCGTTCGAGGCGGACGTGGCGGGCGGTGAGTACCACGCGCACGCTGATCTCCTGGCGTGACCAGGTCTCCACGTAAATCTCCGCTTTCTCCCCCTCCACGGCCAGTTCGCTGCCGCTGCTGTAGGGGTAGGTATCCTGAATGGTTTTACTCACTACCTCACGCACGTCAGCCTGGGCGCGGACGCAGGTGCCGGAGAGAAGCAGGAAGAGCAGGGAAATCAGGTTCAGGCGCACGGTGGTCACAGTTCTACGATGATACGGCGGTAGACGTCGTCGCGCTCCCGTTCAATATCCGCCAGCTGGCGGACCACGGAGGGGTCTTCCCCGTAGGCGACCAGCATCGCCTTGACTTCCTCGCGGGCGGAGGTAAGCTCGTCCAGTTCCTGTCCGAGATTATTGAGGCGGGGTTCGTTGCGTTCCCGCACTTGATCCCGGGCGCGCTGGAAGCTGGTCTCGTCGTCGTCCCAGTCGGCTACGGCGGCAGCGGGTACCGGCTCCTGGCTGTAGGCGTAGGTGACCTCGGGTCCGCGGTTGGCTAGGAAAAGGCCCGCCCCGGCCGTGAGCAGCAGGGCCACGGTGGCGGCAGCGGCCAGCAGGTGGTGGCGGGTCAGCCGGCGGACGGTAGCGGCGGGCCGCTCGTCCAGGTCGCGGCTCAGCGCATTCCACACGCCGGGGGGCGGCGCGTAGGTCGGCAACCGCTCGGCCAGCGAGCTGCCAGCCGTACGGTCGAGGCCACGGGCGATGTCCCCCCAGGCGGCGGCGGGCGGTGCGTGTTCGGGCAGCGCATCGAGGGCGCGGCGCAGGCGGTCGTAATTCTTCTCCTTCACACGTAAGCCTTTAGGTATTCGCGTAATTTCTTCTTGGCGTAGAAGAGTTGACTCTTGCTCGTTCCGACGGTGATGCCGAGCATATCGGCCACCTCCTGGTGCTTGTACCCCTCCACCTCGATCAGCACGAAGACGGCCCGGTAGCCGTCGGGAAGCCGCTGAATGGCCTTCTCGAGGTACTCCACGTCGAGTGCGGTATGCCCCCAGTCGACCTCCTCGTCGGCGTGGTTCAGGGGGAGCTCGTCGTAGCGCGGCTGACGGCGCAGGCGATTTAGTGCGGTCCGTACGATGACCACCTTCATCCAGGCGCCGACGGTGCTTTCCCCGCGGAAGGTGTGCAGCTTCTGAAACACCTTCAGGAAGCCCTCCTGCAGGGCATCGTTGGCCAGGTCGAAGTCCCCACAGATCCGGTAGCAGGCGGTGTACATGGCCCGGTTGTACCGGTCGTACAATTCCTTCTGGGCGCGGCGGTCCTGGCGGCGGCAGGCTTCGATCAGTTCGGCTTCCGTCATCCGGGCGGGGGGGGTTAACTCGGGGGCACGTTGCTTGGTGCGGGACAGTATCATACGGCAAGAGCTCTGCCCCAAAGAGGGGAGCAGAGCTCTCGCGGTTGGTTAATCTAGCAATTTTTGTCTAGAACCGGTAGGCTACGCTGCCGATCCACCGCTTGGGAGCCTGGTCCCAGTTGTATTCCTCTCCCTGGAAGGTGAAGGTCTCTCCGTAACGGGCGAAGTTGCCGTCGTAGCGGACGTCAAAGGTCAGCGGCCCGATGTCGATACCGGCCCCGAGGGCATACCCCAGGTTGAAGGTGTCGAAGGTCCGCTCCAACCCGTCCTGATTGTTGAGGTCATCGGTACTGGACAGGAAAAAGTGGCCTACCGGCCCCGCGTTCAGCTGCAGAAAGGCCAGCTTGTAGCTGAGCAGTACCGGCACGTTCACGTCGTTGTACCGCTCCTCGAAGGCGGTGGATACCCCGGTGTCGTCGTCGTCCAGCCGGTAGTTGTTCTTTGCGCTGTTGAAGGTCACCTCGGGTTGCAGCGTCAGGTTGGGGCTCAGCGGCAGGCGCAGCAGGGCACCGAACTGGAAACCGTAATTGGCGTCCTCGAGGGCCACGCGCAAGTCCTGACGTCCCGCCCGGTCAATGGAAAAGCTTTCCCCCTGGAGGGACTCCGTACTGAGGCCGGCCTTCAGGCCGAATTCGATCTGGGCGAAGGAAAAGGCGCTGGCGAGGAGCAGCGGCAGGACGAGATAAAAGCGGTTGTTCATAGCTGTGTCTGTGTTTGGTTAGCGATTAAGCGCGGGGGGCTAATCCGGAATTGTGCGGCAGACGTTAAGGCCAGCTTAATCCCCTCCGGAAAGCGTGAATATTATGCTAAACACGTGCGAAGCGGGCATATGTTTCACCGTCCGTCGGGCCAATTTGCCCTCCGCGGTACACAGGTATTTATTCACGCCGGGACCGGTTTGTTACCCCCTGGCCCGCTCCGCCCGGAACCATACTCCGAGGCCCGCGCCGTACTCGTCGGTAACCACGCGGTGGAAGTCCCCGTCCTGTGGCCGCTGCACCCGCGTCCCCGCCCGCTTGGCGATCGTGACCAGCAGTTCCTGATCACCGTGTACGCGCCGGAACGAGAGCTCGGCATCGCCGTGCGCCAGGGGCTCATAGGTAGCCGTCCGGAAGAACTCGGCGTGTTCGCGCCGCAGTTGCAGCAGCGTGCGCAGCAGGTGGGCCTTCTGGGCCGGAGCGTACTTGTCGCGCGGCTCGTCGTCCAGCCACCGCTGCCGCTTCACGTAGTCCACGTAGCGGCGGTTATCGGGATCCACGAAGCTGAGGTCCCAGCTTTCCGTCCCCTGGTAGATGTCGGGGTTGCCGGGGACGGTACACTTCAGGATCACCTGTGCGAGGCTGTTGTGGCGGGTCTGCGGCCAGATGGTCCGCAGCAGGTTCTCGAGGTGCGACCGCAACTCGGCGTGGTCCAGCACCCGGTCGGCCAGGTGGATAAGCAGGTCTTCGTAGACCGCGTTGGGCGACGCCCAGTCGCTCATCTCCTTGCCCTCGCGGATGGCCTTCTCCAGGTAGTTGTGGATGCGCTCGCGCAGGTTGGCCTCTTCGGGCGACTTGTGGAGGGGGAAGCCCGCCACGAGACTCTGCAACACCAGGTAAAGACCACGGGGCCGTACCTCGCCGATGTCCAGTGTAGCTTGGGCAAACTCCACGAAGGACCGCCACTCGCCCGGGAAGAAGGTCAGCGCCTGCAGGAACGCGCGGCCGTCCTCTCCGCGCTTCGTATCGTGGGTGGCGGTGGCATTCATCGTAGTGGTGGACCGCTCCTGTATGAACTGGTGGAAGGCGCGGGCCGACAGGCGGTCACCGGGGTCGGCGGAACTGCCCACCTCGTTGAGGTGCGCCTGCCGCCAGAACTGGTAGAAGGTGGTATCCTCTACCCCCTTGGCCATCAGCGGGCCGCTGAGCTGCTGGGTGCGCTGCAGGTACTCCAGGCTGTCGCCCGTGAATTCCTGGTGGGCGAGCCAGTTGACCCAGGCCAGCACGCGGCGGCCGTGGTCGGGGGCGTACTCGCTTACCGCGGTTGCGGCCTCCAGACACAGGGCTACTTCGTGGTCGGTCAGCCGCCCGCCCGCCGGGTAGATGCGGTAGACCGGGAAGGCCGCCAGCCAGTGGGCCAGCGTGGCCCGGAAGTCTTCGCGCAGCTCATCGGTAAGCAGCGGATCCCAGCGCCGGACGAGGTTGTCCAGCTCACCACTGAAGTGCTCCTCCACCAGCATCAGCTTGTTACGGAATACCAGCGCGGGATAGTCGGGCAGCGGTTCCTGCGTCAGTTCTTCGTAAAGGTCGCTGAAGCTGCTGCCCGTTTCGTCGTTGGTGAGCAGGCGATTCACCGCAGCCAGGAAGTCGTAGCCGGTGGTCCCCTCCACGGGCCAGTCGGCGGGCAATTGCTCGCCCGGCTCGAGGATCTTCTCGACGTACAACCCTATTTCGGGCCCGACCGAGGCCCGCAGCCGCTGCAGGTAGGTCGTGGGGTCGAGCAGGCCGTCCACGTGGTCCACCCGCAGGTGCTGGATGTAGCCGGCCCGTACGTCCGCGAAGGTGCGGGCATGCAGGTCGTCGTACACCTGCTGGTCTTCCGTTTTCATGCCGATGAGCTGGTTGACGGTGAAGAAGCGTCGGTAGTTGATGTAGTCGTTCACCCGCTGCCAGTGCACGGGCTGTACCGGCAGCTCCCCGTCGGGCGCGGCGTCGCGGTCGGCGTCCGGCCCTTCCCAGTAGTCATCGTAGACCTGTACGCCGTCGCGGTAGTAGCGCAGCTGGCCGTCGGCTTCGGCGGTTTCGGCCTTGGCGCCCAGCACGGGCAGCATCATCCGGCCCGGCAGCGCGGGGTGCTCCCAGTCGATGTCGAAGTGTCCGGCGTATTTGCCGTCGGGTCCGTCGGCGACCACGGTTTTGAACCACGCGTTCTGGCTCACCAGGGCGGTATGGTTGGGCACGATGTCCTGCATGTAGTCCATGCCGCGGCGGCGCAGTTCCGCGTGCAGTTGCTGCCACTCTTCCTCGGTCGTCACCTCCGGGTTCAGTTCCGCGGGGTTGGTGACGTCGTAGCCGTGGGTACTGCCGGGGGTAGCCGTCAGGATGGGGCTGCCGTAGATGGTGGTGATGCCCAGTTCCTGCAGGTAGTCGAGAATGGCAATAAGGTCGGTCACGCGAAACTCGGCGTGGAATTGGATGCGGTAAGTGTTCATGGCAGGGAATCAGGCAAGGGCCGCAAAGCCCCAGGCGGGGAGGTGCAGGCGGTTGTTTTCAAGAGTGGCACCGTTCGAGGCGAGCAGGAGCCGGTCGCTGTCGACGTCGATGGTAAGGGCTTCGT
The DNA here is from genome assembly GCF_003390915.1 of Lewinella sp. IMCC34183. GTDB lineage: Bacteria > Bacteroidota > Bacteroidia > Chitinophagales > Saprospiraceae > Neolewinella. The sequence continues at coordinate 134,012 of NZ_QMEM01000006.1, forward strand.
CGCCGTAGTTGCCGCAGGCGGTGTGGTTGCCCGCGACGTTCCAGGTGATGAGGGTACCGGCCCGGTCTACTGATACGTCCTCAAAGCTGATGCCCTTCGGGGCGGCGGCGCGCAGGTGCAGGGCCGCCCGGTAGAAGTCGGCGATGCGGGCATCCGGGTCCCAACTCAGTTTGGCGGACCGGAAGGTTTCCTCCGCCTGCGGGTCGGGTACGTGGTGGCCGTCCTTCTGAAAGGCCGCAAATTCCTTCGCACGACCCTCGCGTACCGCCTTGATCAGCCAGTCGTCGCCGTGGTGCACGAAGTAGGGAAAGCGACGCTGCTCGCCGTACTCCTCCCCCATGAAAATCAGCGGGGTAAAGGGCGACAACAGGTAGGTGCCCGCGCCGAGAAGGTACTTATCGACGCCGACGTCCTCCAGGAGCCGGTCACCCTCCATGCGGTTGCCCACCTGGTCGTGGTTCTGCAGGAAGACGACCAGCTGTGCGGGCGTCACGTCGGCGGGGGGCGGAGCGCCGAAGTTGCGCTGCCGGTGGGGGGAGTACTGCCCGGTATACACGTAGCCGTCGCGCAAGGCCTTGGCGAGCTGCTCGACGCGGCCGAAGTCTTCGTAGTACCCGTTGGTCTCACCGGTCAGGATACCGTGCAGGGCGTGGTGGAACTCGTCGACCCACTGGCCGCTCATACCGTACCCGCCCCGCTCGCGGCTGCGGAGGTAACGCGGCGCGTTGAGGTCACACTCGGCGATCAGGATGAGCTCGCGCCCCTGCTCCTCCCCCACCCGGTCGGCGAGGGCCGACACCTCTTCCAGGAAGTGGGTGGCGGAGTAGTCCTTGATGGCGTGTACCGCGTCGATCCGCAGGCCGTCCGCTCCGTACTCCTCCAGCCACATGCGCACGTTCTCCAGCCAGTAATTGCGCACGCCATCAGCCTGGGCGTCGTCGAAGTTGATGGCCGCCCCCCAGGGGGTATGGTGCTTTTCGGTAAAGACGGGGAAGAACTTGGGCAGGTAGTTCCCTTCGGGACCGAGGTGATTGTAGACCACATCGACCAGCACGGCGATGCCCCGCGCGTGGGCGGCGTCCAGGAACGCCCGGAAATCCTCCGGTCGGCCGTAGGCACGAAACAGCGAAAAGGGCAGTACGCCGTCGTATCCCCAGTTCCGGTCCCCCGGCGTCTGGTTCAGCGGCATCAGCTCCAGGGTATTGACCCCCAGGTCGCGCAGGTAGTCGAGCCGGTCGATAGCGGCGCGCAGGGTACCGGCCACGGTGAAGGTGCCTACGTGAAGCTCGTAGATGACGGCCCGTTCCAGGCCGTGACCGGCCCAGTCGGAGGAGACCGGGGCCTCCAGGTCAATCACCTCACTTTTGCCGTGGACACCGTCGGGCTGGTAGCGGCTGGCGGGATCGGGATAAAGCTTGTCCTGCTTGCCGTTGCGGTAAAATCCATAGCGCGTACCGGCGGGAGCGCGCACCGGCTCTGAGAGCAGGTAGCCGTCGCCCTCGGGCTGCATAGCAATCAGTCGACGGTTCTGTCCGTCGAAGACGGCCAGGTCGACGCGGCGCGGCAGGGGGGCCCACAGGCGGAAGCGCCGGCGGCCGTCGGGTCCCGCGGGCAGCGGCCCGAGGGGGAGATAAGCAAACGTATGGTCGGTCATGTTAGCGGTTTTGCAGGCGGTAGGCGAACTGTAGGGCCCGTTTGGCCAGGTCGGACAGGAGCCGCCGCTGCGCCCGGTCGCGGGCTGGTTTCTGATTGATCCGGCTGCCCACCGGGTACGCATAAATTTTATTGGTCAGGGTGTCGTAGCCGTGGTCAAGCTGGTGCAGCAGGAGAAGTTCCTGAACCATCTCGCCGGCGCCGGGGGCGACCATCGTCCCCCCCAGGACCTTGCTGCCCCCGAAGGCGCTCTTGGAAAGGTACAGGATAAGGACGCCTTCGCGGTAGTCGGCGGCTACCGCCCGATCGTCGTGGGCGAAAGACTGCTCTACGGTTTCGTAGTCCGTCCCGCGTGCTTCCAGCTGCTCCGGCGTGAGGCCGAAGGTGGCTACTTCGGGGTCGGTAAAGGTCACCCAACTGAAGTTAGTCAGCTTGTGCTTGCGGTCGACTGGACTGAGCAGGTTGGTCCACAGGTCGGTATTATGCTTCTCCGCGCCGTGGCTGAACATCTCGTGGCCGTAGGCATCCCCGACGGTGTAGATGCTCTTGTTGGTGGTGCGGTAGTAGGCGTCGGTAACGATGCGGCCGTCCTTGGTATGGACGCCGGCCAGTTCGAGGCCCAACCCGGCGGTACGCACTTCCCGGCCGATGGCCACCACTACGTGGCTGAACGCCTGATCCCCTTCGGGCAGTCCGTCGTGGGAGAGCTCGGCGGTATGGGCGTCCCGGAAGCGCCTGATCTCGGTCTGGTACCGGATCGTGACGCCCTCGGATTCCAGCTTGTCGGCCAGCACCCGGGCGGCGGCAGCGGGGTCTTTTTCCAGGAGTCGCTCCCCGCGGGTGATCAGCGTAACGGTGCTGCCCAGCCGCGCAAAGGCCTGGGCCATTTCGCAGGAGTTGGGGCCGCCGCCCACGATCAGCAGCTGGTCGGGGAGGGTGTCGAGCTCGGAAAAGACGGATTCGTTATCGTACTGCTTGACGCGGTCGGCCCCGGGGACTTTCAGGTGGCGGGGGCGCGAGCCGGTAGCCAGGACGATGCGCGGGGCCGTTAGTTTGCGGTAGCCGACCGTCACTTCGCGGCGGCCCGTGAGCATGGCTTCCCCTACGATGCACTCCAGCCCGTACTCCCGGCGCAGGTGTTCGGGAGACTCCTGCCGGCGGATGATATCCTGCCGTTCGTGGATCCAGTCCATCACTTTGGCAAAATCGGCCTTGCCGCTCGTTTCAAGCCCGAAGCGCGTTGCTTCCCGTGCCCCGGCAAACTGGGCGGCCACGTGCAGCAGCGCCTTGCTGGGCACACAACCGTAGTTGAGGCATTCGCCCCCGTAGTCGTGCACGGTCTTATCGATCAGCGCGACGTTCAGGCCGATCGCTCCACCGAAGCCGGCGGCACCGAGCCCGCCCGACCCGGCACCGATGACTATAAGATCGTGGGTGTATTTCGCCATACCCACCTAAGCGGGGAGCCCGCGAAATGTTCGGGCGCATCCCGCCTACCGGTGGTTGGTCTGCCCGCGGCCGGGACCGCCTTGCCCTTCCGGGGCTAGTCCGGCGGGGTATCCAGCACTTCCTTCAGCTCCTGCAACTTCATCATGCACTCGATCGGCGTCATGTTGTTTATGCGCACGTTCTCGAGCAACTCGCGCAGGCGGCCGGCGGTGGGGTCGGCGGTTTCGAATATACTCAGCTGCAGGGCCTCGGCGCTCAGGGTGCCGGGAGCGACGCGGGGAGCGGACGGCGTGGCGGCCGCGGATTCGTCGCGATCGTACACTTCCTCGGTGATGTGCTGCTGCTCGAGTTGCTTGAGGATGTTGCCGGCCCGGGCCACGATACTGTCCGGCATGCCCGCCATACGGGCTACGTGAATTCCGAAGCTGTGCTGGCTGCCGCCGGCCACCAGCTTGCGCAGGAAGATGATCCGGTTGCCGTGCTCCTTGATGGCGATCGAGTAATTGTGGATGCGCGGCAGGCTGCCGGCCAGCTCGTTGAGCTCGTGGTAGTGGGTCGCGAATAGGACCTTCGGCCGGGCCCGCTCGTTATTGTGCAGGTACTCGGCGATGGCCCAGGCGATGGAGATCCCGTCGAAGGTGGACGTCCCCCGCCCGATCTCGTCGAGCAGGATGAGGCTGCGGTCCGTGATGTTATTCATGATGGACGCCGTCTCGTTCATCTCCACCATGAAGGTGGATTCCCCGCTGCTGATGTTGTCGCTGGCCCCCACCCGGGTAAATACCCGGTCCACTATGCCCAGGCGGGCGGAGGATGCCGGCACGAAACTTCCCATTTGCGCGAGCAGGCTGATCAGGGCGGTCTGCCGGAGTAGGGCCGACTTACCCGCCATGTTGGGGCCGGTGATCATGATGATCTGCTGGTCGTCCGGGTCGAGGCGCACGTCGTTGGGTACGTACTGCTCCCCTACCTGCAGCTGCCGCTCGATGACGGGGTGGCGCCCCTGCCCGATCTCGATGTCGCGGCTGTCGTTCATTTCCGGTTCGACGTAGCGGTCGCGGTTGGCCACCTTCGCGAAGCCAAGCAGGCAATCGACGCGGGCCAGCAGGCCGGCGTTGCGCTGCACGGGGCCGATGTAGTCCTGCAACCAGGCGACCAGTTCCTGGTAGAGCTCCTCCTCCCGCAACAGAATCTTGTCTTCGGCGTGGAGGATCTTGTCCTCCAGGACCTTGAGTTCCTCGGTGATGTATCGCTCGGCGTTGGTGAGGGTTTGTTTGCGGGTCCACTCGGGTGGTACGACCTTCTTGTACTTGTTGGTGACTTCCAGGTAGTACCCGAAGACGTTGTTGAAACCGATCTTCAGGCTGGAGATACCGGTACGCTCCGCTTCCCGCTGCTGGATGGCGGCCAGCCGCCCCTTACCGTTGCGGGTGATGTCGCGCAGCTCATCGAGCTCGGCATCGAAGCCGTCCGCGATGACGCCCCCCTTGGCCAGGTTGACGGCGGGCTCCTCGCGGATCTGCCGGTCGATGTGGGCGCAGACGTCGGGCAGGGGATCCAGGTGTTTGCCCAGGTTGGCCAGCACCTCGCTGCCGGATTCGGTGAGTAGTGTACGTATCGGGCCCATGGCACAGAGCGCCCGGCTGAGGGCGCGGATCTCGCGGGGATTCACCTTACCCAGCGGCACCTTTGAGATGAGGCGTTCTACGTCGCCGATCTCCTTGAGGCTCGCGTCCAGGTCCTGCAGCAGGGGAGGCGCCTGCACGAAGGTGCGTACGGCCTCGTGGCGCTCCCGGATGGCCTTCAGGTCGCGCAGCGGCAACACGACCCACTTGCGCAGCAGGCGACCGCCCATCGGCGTGACGGTGCGGTCGATCACGTCGACGAGGGACACCCCGTGGTCGTGCGGGCTGTAGATCAGCTCAAGGTTGCGGATGGTGAAGCGGTCGAGCCACACGTAGCGGTCGTTGGCCAGCCGGCTGATGCGCGTGATGTGCCGCAGGTTGCGGTTTTCGGTGGTCTCCAGGTAGTGCAGGGCGGCACCGGCGGCGATCTTGGCCTGCTCGAGCTCCTCTACGCCGAAGCCCTTCAGGCTGGCGGCCTTGAATTGCTTGAGCAGCTTTTCCGTGGTGTAGTCGGCGGTAAAGACCCACTCGTCCTGGGGCGAGAGGTAGAAGCGGTCGCCGAAGGCCCGCTCGAAGTCCTGCTTGCGGTCCTTGCTGAGGATCACCTCCTTGGGCTGAAAGCTTTGCAGCAGCTTGTCCAGGTAGGCTTCATCGCCCTCGGCCACCAGAAATTCGCCGGTACTCAGGTCAAGCAGACTCAGGCCGCAGGCCGCCTTCCGCCCCCGTCCGAAGGTTACGCTGGCCAGGAAATTGTTGGCCTTGTGCTCCAGCAGCTGGTCGTCGACGGCCAGGCCCGGCGTGACGATCTCCGTGACGCCGCGCTTGACGATCTTCTTCTCCTTGGAGGGCTTTTCCAGCTGCTCGCAGATAGCCACCCGGTACCCCGCACGGACCAGTCGCGGCAGGTACATATCCACGCTGTGGTAGGGAAAACCCGCCAGTTCCACGTCGCTGCCGCCGTTATTCCGGCTGGTCAGGGTGATGCCCAGGACCTGGGCGGCCTTGACGGCATCCTCGCCGAACGTCTCATAGAAATCGCCCACCCGGAACAGGAGAAGGGCCTCGGGGTGCTTGGCCTTCACCTTGTTGTACTGCGCCATGAGGGGCGTCACTTTCTTTGATTTGCTCTTGGCCACGGGCGGTAGGTTTGCGAAGCGCGAAGGTAACAAAGGATCGGGGAGGCCCCGGCCCCCCTACCCCGCCTGCCGGTATACCTGGGCTTCCTCATTGAGGGTCAGGCGGGGCGCATCGTCGGCGTCCGTTCGGTTGAGCAGGGCGCAGCCTACGCTGCACGACGTACACCGGCTGGCGTCGCAGTAGGCGGCCTTCAGTTCCAGCAGGGCCTGACTCTCCGCCGCGGAGGCGGCGGCCCAGCCGAGGCTGCGCCAACGCCGGATCACCGAGTTGCTTTCGGCTGGCAGGGATTCCAGCAGGGCCATGGCCCGGTCGCGGTAGCGGTCGTCCCCCCGAAGTCGGGCATAGGCAACGTAGGCCGGCGACACGGCGTTGATCAGCACGGAACGGATCGCGCTCTCCCCGAATCGCCGGGGACTGCGGTCCGCAACCGGTCCGAAACGGTAATGGTCGCGCCAGTAGTTGCTCAGGCTGACCTCGAACATGTTGCGCAACTCACGGGCGTCGGCGGCGGCCAGGCACTTGCCGAAGAGCTGACCGCTGCGGTGCAGCAGGCAGGCGAGCTGCGCGATGCGGACGGTCGGGAAGTTGTTGGGCCGCATCCGGAGAAACCGCCAGGCGGAGGTCGGTAGCGGACTAAGTCCGTGCTTCACGGCCAGCAGCGCGTATTCCCGCCGGAGCTGCGTCACGTAGGGTGATTCGTCGGCCTCCGGGCCGGGCAGCAGCCCGGACTGACCGAAGAGCAGGGCCTCCAGCTGCAGCAGGCTGTGCTTGTGCCGCAGCAGCACGCGCAGCGGCAGGGAGCAGGCCAGCATCTCCATCGCTTCCCCGTTCACCTTGCCGCCCATGGCCCGGGCGAGGGTCCGGTAGAAGGCTTCTTCCCAGTCGCGCCCGCAGGCCTCGACGTGGCCGGCGAAGGTCGACGAGCGGGCGGAAAGGCGCTCGGCCAGTACCCGCTGCAGCCACAGCGCGCGCAGCGGATCGGGCACCCGCTGCAGTTGCGTCTGGCACGGGACCCAGTAGGCATTGTGGAGCAGCCGCCAGTAGGTATTGCGCACGCCGGCGGGAATGCGGTGGCGCAGCTCCAGGCACGGAATCCGGCTGCCGTCGCGGCGAAATACCGGGCGATCCTCTTCCAGCACGACGTGGAGCACCACGCCATCGTAGGCCGGATCGGAGTCGTGGCCGTGATCGTACCACTCGCTGCTGCGGAGGTGCATCTCCACCTTGCCGGCCCAGTGCAGTCCATCGATACGCAGCCGCGCGTCGTCGAAATCGGGACCGGCGTTGGTGTTCAGCACGCCGAACTGCTGAATGGTGACGGGTTCGCCCGTGGTCGTGCGCAGGTCACGCAAATCAAAGCGCGCCAGCCGCCACAGGTAGTGGAGGAAATCTTCTTTCATTTCTCAAAGTGGTATTACGTAAAACAATTCTTACGCAATTACGCACCTTTTCAACTAAAAAACAACAATTTGTTTAATTATTTCCGCTCCCACCGGCCGAAGCGGTAGGCGAGCTCATTCTTCCCGTGGGGGCGCCAGGCTTCACTCCATACCTCACGCCATTCACCGGCCGGGAGCTCGGGAAAGAAAGCGTCGCCGTCGGGGATCTCGGTCCCCACGATGGTACGGTACACCGTGGTCGTCGTAGGCAGCGCCAGCCGGTACAGCTCCCCACCGCCCACGATGAAGGTTTCCTCCGCTTCGGTCACCGCCGGGTGAGCAAGCGCCTCGCGCAGGCTATGCACTACCACCGTGCCGGTAGCGGTAAAGAAGGGGTCGCGCGTCAGTACGATATTGGTTCGTTTCGGCAGGGGGCGGCCGATGCTCCGGAAGGTCTTGCGGCCCATGATGACGGGGTGGCCCAGCGTCATGCGCTTGAAATACTGAAGGTCGGCTGGCAGGTACCACGGAATATCTCCGTCCTTGCCGATGGTACCGAGGCGGTCGGTGGCTACGATGGCGGAAAGTTGCATGGCGGCAAGGTACGCCGCCGGTTAGCCCAGGCCCAAATCCAGGGTGCCAAGCTCCTCCCGGCGGCGGCGGAGCGCGGCGTCGATCTCTGCTTTTTTGGCGGCAATGTCGGCGGTAGTCTGGTAGACGCCGACCTCGGTCTGGTAGCGGATGTGGTTGCGCAGCCGCCCGGCCCGCTCGGTGATCGTTTCCTCGGCGGCCACCTCGTAGGCCTGCTCGTGCTCGGCCAGCAGGTGATCGTAGGGGCTGCGGGGCGCAATCAGCTTGGTAAAGATCGGGGCGGTCTCGATGGCGATGAAGAGGAGGGTCACGAAAAGTACGGCCAGCGCGATCGCGGGACTGCTGCGGCTCAGCCGGTCCAGCGCCTCGATCCGGGCGGCCAGGCCGCCGTAGCTGCTGCGGTCCAGGGCGGTAATCTCGCCGTCGATCGTTGACCGCAGTTCGGTGATCGCTTCCTGCCTGGCCGCCACCTCGGGCAGCAGGGAGGCTTCGGCCGCCGTGAGTTCGTCCTGGGCCTGCTGGGCCCGCTGCTGCTTGGCGCGGTAGATCGGGCCCATATTGCGGATGCCGGAACCGCCACTGCCGTCGGCTTCGGCCAGGGCGGCCGCGGCGGCGGCATTGCGGGCCGCGGTACGGTCGGCCAGGTCCGCCCGCAGAACTTCGGCTTCCCGCTCCAGGACGGCCAAGTCGGCGGCGTAGCGGTCGCGGATACCGGCTTCCTGCTCCTTATAAACCTCCTGCTGCATGACGACCAGCTCGGCATCAATTTCCTTCCCGAAGATCTTCAGTTCCAGCGGCTTGGAAATGACCAGGGCCAGCAGCACGGCCATACCGACGCGCGGCAGCGCCATGAGCAGGTTGCCAAAGCCGCGGCGACTTTTCATGCTGGACACGATGTACCGGTCGAGGTTGAAGATCATCAGCCCCCACACCAGCCCCACGGCGGCGGCCGCGAAGTAATTGTCGAAAATGGTGTAGCAGGCGTAGGCCGCCGACAGGAAGGCGAGCAGTCCGGTAAAGAAAATGGTGCCCCCGATGCCGAGGTACTTACTTTCGTCGGTCGGGACCTGCTCGAGGAGCGTACGGTCGGCGCCCGAGCAGAAGAGAAAAAAGGATTTCAGCTGGTTCATGGTAGTATGTGCTAGGTGGAAACGGATAGTCCGAAAGTAGGCGCACCCCACCGGGTCCGGGATTCCGTTCGATGAACCAAGGACGAATTCCGACGGACCACACTGCACCGCACCCGCGCACCGCCGCCCCGCCCACGCTACGTATATTTGCAACAAATAATTTCAACTTCGCCCTTGACCCGCAACAGCGATCGCACCCTCCACGAAAGCGGCACGGTATACGCCGACGTCGTCCTCCCACTCGCCCTGGCGCAGACCTACACCTACTCGGTGCCCGAGGAATTGGTGGGCGGCCTGCGGGAAGGGCAGCGCGTGGAGGTGCAGTTCAGCCGCAACAAGCACTACGCGGGCATCGTCCGCCACCTGCACGGCACGGCCCCGGGCTTCAAGACGCGGCCCATCCTGAGCGTCATCGACGTGGAGCCCCTCCTGACGGCGCGGCAGCTGCGGCTCTGGGACTGGATGGCCGACTACTATTGCTGCACCCTCGGCGAAGTGATGACGGCCGGCCTGCCCAGCCACCTCAAGATGGCCAGCGAGACCATTATCACCCTGGGGCCGCTCTTCAGCGACGACGTGACCGAGCTGAGCGGCGACGAGTACTTGGTCGTGGAAGCCCTGACCCTGCAGCCCGAACTGAGCCTCAAGGACATCCGCGACATCCTGCAGCGCAAGACCGTTTATCCCGTCATCCGCAGCCTGCTGGACCGCCACGTCATCCTGCCCAAGGAGCACTTCGTCGATCCCTACAAGCCTCTGGAGGTCAAGTGCGTACGCTTCGGCACCGCCTGCCGCACAGAAGCCGAGCAGGTGGCCGCCTTCGATAAGGTGGCGCGCTCAGAGAAGCAGACGGCCGTGCTGCTCGAATATATCCAGTACAGCCGCACCCAGCCCTACGTGCGCCGGGCCGACCTGAGCAAGCGCACGGGGGCCTCGGATGCCGTCATCAAGGCGATGGTGAAGAAGGAGATCTTCGAATTCTACGACCGCGAGATCAGCCGCATCGGGGGCGAGGAGATCGTGGCCGAACCAGGGGCTTTAAGCGCCCAGCAGACGGAGGCACTGGCGGCGGTGCGCGGGTGCCACGCCGACGGGAAGGCCGCCCTCCTGCACGGTGTCACCAGCAGCGGTAAAACGCGGGTGTACCTGGAGCTCATGCAGGAGGCCATCGCGGCGGGAGAGCAGGTGCTTTACCTGCTGCCGGAGATCGCCCTGACCGGACAGATCATCAAGCGGCTGCAGCGGGTGCTGGGCGACCGGATCATGGTCTACCACAGCCGCCTGAACAATATGGAACGGGTAGAGATCTGGAAGGCGGTACTGAGCGGCAAGACCTCCGTGGTGGGACCGCGTTCGGCCCTCTTTTTGCCCTTCACGAACCTCGGACTGGTGGTCATCGACGAGGAGCACGACCCCAGCTTCAAGCAGCACGATCCCAACCCCCGCTACAACGGCCGCGACGTTGCCCTCTACCTCGCACGGCAGCACGGCGCCCGCGCCATCCTGGGCAGTGCCACCCCGAGCCTGGAAAGCTGGGAGAACGCCCGCACGGGCAAGTTCGGCCTCGTCACCCTGACCGAGCGCTTCGGCGGCATCGCCCCGCCGCGGGTGGAGGTGGCCAACAGCCGGGAGACGGACGAGAAGGGCAACCACCACCCCTTCTTCACCCCTACCCTGCTCAACGCCATACGCGCGACGCTCGAGCGCGGGGAGCAGGTCATCCTGTTCCAGAACCGGCGGGGCTTCGCGCCGGTCTACTTCTGCCCGACCTGCGAGTGGACGGTGGAGTGCGTCAACTGCGACGTCAGCCTCACCTACCACAAGTTTCAGCACCGCCTGCGGTGCCACTGCTGCGGCTACACTATGGCTCCGCCCGAACAGTGCCCCGCCTGCGGGGAGCCGCAACTGAAACTGAGCGGTACCGGCACCGAAAAGATCGAGGACGAACTGAAGATCTTCCTCCCTGAGGCCCGCGTGGCCCGTATGGACCTGGACACCACCCGCGGCAAGAATGCCCTCGGCAAGCTGATGGAGCAGTTCGAGGCGGGGCAGCTGGACATCCTCGTGGGAACGCAGATGGTGACCAAGGGACTGGACTTCGCCAAGGTGGGGCTCGTGGGCGTGATCAGTGCCGACCAGCTGCTGCGCTTCCCGGACTTCCGCGCCGACGAGCGGGCCTTCCAGCTCATGCTGCAGGTGGCCGGGCGGGCGGGGCGCCGCGACCGGCAGGGGCAGGTGATCATCCAGGCCCACGAGGAGACCCACCCGGTACTGACCGACGTGCTGGCGGCCGACTACGATTCCTTCATCCGGCGGGAGGCGAACAACCGGCAGCAGCTCCACTTCCCGCCCTACGGCAAGATGATCCGCCTGCAACTGCGGCATACCCGCCGGAACACCGCCGAGGAAGGGGCCAAACTGATGGGCAAGTGGCTGGCCCACCATCTCGGCGACCGGCTGGAGGGGCCTTTTGAGCCTACGGTGGCGCGGTTGCGAACGTACTACTTACAGGATATGGTCATCCGTCTGGGCAATTCCGCCGCGGAAGCGAAGCGGGCCAAGGACCTGATCCGCCAAGCCACCGCCAAGCTGGCCGCCAAAAAGGGGCTGAGCGGGGTCCGCGTGGTGGTCGACGTGGATCCGTACTAGTTCCGACTGCGGACGCTGCCGCTGCTGCTCGTGTCGCTGTGTACGTCGTTCGGGCTGCCGTAGTAGGTCACGCTGCCGCTGCTGCTGGCCTTGGCGCGCAGGGACTTCGACAAATTCAGGACGACGTCGGCGCTGCTGCTGACGTCGGCGCGGCCATCGCGCGACTCCAGCTTGCCCGCGTCGATACGGCCGGAACTGCTGGCGTCGGCTTCGATGCGGTCGGCGCGGCCGGACAGCCGTAGGGTAGCCGAGCTGCTGGCTCCGGTGGTCACCTCATCGCCGATGAACGTGAGCTCGGCCAGGGCGGAACTGCTGACGTGCACCTCAAGATCATCGCCGTGAAAATCGGACGTACCGTACACGGTAGAGCTGCTGGAGGCTTTGAGGTACTCCAGTTTGGGCAGGGTGACGTAGACGTTGATGGGCTCGGTGGACCTGAAGTTGGCCTTATCGGTGTAGCCGATTTCCAGTTGACGGCCGTTGACTACGGTTTTGACGAATTCCTGCAGGTTGCTTTCCGCCTCCACGCGTACGCTGAAGGGTCCCTCGGCCAGCTCCACCTTCATGGAGCAACAGGCCTTGACGCCGGTGAAGCCGTCGATGTCGCGCCTTTCGGTCTGTACGTCGCCGTTACCCTTTACGCGGTCGCCGGAGCCGAACCAGCCGCCGCCGTTGTTGACTTCCACCTGCGCACTGAGGCCCACGGTGATGAAGAGGAATAGCAGGGTGTTGATGATTCTCATAGCCTTAAGTTAGGGGGTTTATTGCAGGGACGATCTCCCGTCTGGCAGGTTGCAGGTAGGCAACATCTTTTTTTTGCCGGGGGGCGTTTACGCTGCCATGTCTAGACTGATATTCCTGCTGCTGATCATGCTGTTTCTGGATGCCTACGCCTTCCTGGCGTGGCGCGCGTGGCTGAATAAGTATGGGGCCACGACCCGCCGGTGGGGCTACGGGGTCTACTGGGCACTCTCGGCCCTCTGCTATGTGTTCCTCCTGCTCAACGTGGTGGAAGCGACCGAAGACTGGCCGAAGGGCCTGCTCGTATACGGGCGGGCGATGATCTTCATCGTATACTTCAGCAAGGTGCCGGTGGTGCTTTTCCTGCTGTTCGACGAGCTCCGGCGCGCGTTCAACTGGGTGGCCAACAAGATCAGTCCGGTGACCGAGCGCGATACCGGTCGTTCCCGTTTTCTGAGCAAGGCGGCCCTGGTCGCGGGGGGCGTGCCGCTCGTAACGCTCACCTACGGTATGGTCCGCAATGCCTACCGGTACCGGCGTTTCGCGGTGGACGTGCCGGTGCGGGACCTACCCGCGGGACTGGAGGGAGTAAAGATTGTACAGATCAGTGATATACACTCGGGCAGCTGGACCCGCACTACCCCGCTGTACGACGCCATCGAAATGGTGAACCGCGAGGAGGCCGATATCGTGGTCTTCACCGGCGACCTGGTAAATAACCGCTCCGAGGAGATGCTGCCCTATATCGACATCTTCAAGCAGCTGCGGGGGAAGCACGGGGTATACAGCACCCTGGGCAACCACGACTACGGCGACTACGTACAGTGGCCCGACGAGGCGGCCAAGCAGGCCAACATGGAGCAGCTGTACGACATTCACGCCCGCCTGGGCTGGGACCTGCTGCGCGACGAGCACCGCATACTCGACATCAACGGCCACCGGCTGGCCCTCATCGGGATCGAAAACTGGTCGGCCGTCCTTCGCTTCCCGAAGTACGGCGATCTGGGCAAGGCCACCGCGGGACTCCCCGGTGACTGCGACTGCCGCGTCCTGCTCAGCCACGACCCCACCAGCTGGGACGCCCTGGTCCGTCCGGAGCACCCCGACATCGACCTGACCCTCAGCGGCCACACCCACGGATTTCAGTTCGGCATCGAGATCCCCGGATTTAAATGGTCACCCTCCCAGTACGTTTACGAGCAGTGGGCCGGCCTATACCGCCACGGCACGCAGAACCTGTACGTGAACCGGGGCCTGGGCTTTCTCGGCTACCCAGGCCGGGTGGGCATCTTACCGGAGGTCACGGTACTTACGCTTCGCCGCGCCTAGCGGCTCGCTCCGCTACCGGCCAGCGAGGGGCTAGGCTACCTGATGTCCCCGCCCGGCTTCCAGGATCTCAAACCACTCCTGCCGTTCGAGATCGATGTCCAGCGCCTTCAGGGATCGGGTGATGCGGTCTTTCTTCGTGGTACCGATCACCGGCAAGGGACGCATGGGGTGTTTGCGGCACCAGGCGAGTAACACCACGTCCTCTTCGACGCCGTATTTCCTGCCGATCTCGCTCACCTTGTCGCGCAATCGCAGCAGTTTCGTGCCTTCTCCCTTGAAGTAGTCGGCGCCGCCCAGGGGGCTCCACACCATGGGTCGGAGGCTGCGGCCCTGGCACTGGTCGTAGGTGCCGTCGAACAGGGGATCGGGGTGTAACGGATGGCACTCTACCTGATTGGTCACCAGCTCCGTTTTAGCCGCCAGCAGATCAAACTGGCTGGGCGTAAAGTTGCTTACCCCGAAGTGAAGCACCTTGCCAGACTGCCGCAGCTCGTCAAAGGCAGCAGCTACTTCCTCCGGATCCATGAGGGGATCGGGGCGGTGAATGAGCAGCAGGTCGAGGTAATCCGTCCCGAGCATCGACAGGCTTCGCTCGGCGGAAAAAATGATGTGGTCCCGCGTGCTGTTGTAGTGGGCGACCCGGTTTTCGGGGCGGTTACCGGTCAGCACTTGAATGCCGCACTTCGTGACCAGCTGGATCTGCCCGCGCACGCTGCTGCTGTGCTGCTTCAGGGCCTTGCCGAAAGCTTCCTCGGTGGTGTAGCTGCCGTAAATATCGGCGTGGTCGAAGGTGGTGATCCCGAGGTCCAGGCAGTGACCGATGAGATCGGCCGTGGTAACGGTATCGTAGTCGGCTCCCCATTCTCCCCAGGTCATGGTGCCGGCGACGATTTCAGATAACTGGGGCCCGTTGGGACTTAAAGTGCGTTGCGCTGCGTTCATGGTGTAATTTTACGGTAACCTAGCGACATGAAATACCTGCACCTGCTCGTAGCCCTGCTATTCATCCTGTTTGCGTACTGGCAGCTCAACGATCCCGACTGGCCCATCTGGGTCCTGATGTACGGCTCGGTAGCCATCATCGCCGCCTGGTGGGCCCTGGATCGCCCCCCGCGGTGGCTCATTTACGCGGCGCTCGTGGCGTCGGTCCTGTGGATGGGCAGCCTGGTTCCCGACCTTATCACCTGGATCAACGAAGGAATGCCGACGATCGCCGGCCAGATGACGGCCGCCTCCCCGCACATCGAACTGACCCGCGAATTCTTCGGTCTGCTGATCTGTAGCCTCACGCTAGCAAGCTACGCCTTCTCGATCAACCGCGTGGACGCTCAGATATTGGCAAAATAGGGGGGACTCACGGGTACCGTAGTCTCCATACCGTACAACCGCAGGCGCAGGCCCTGTGCGTCGGCCGTCGCCGCTACGATGTATTGGAGATTGACGAGGTAGTCGGGATGACAGCGCCGGAGCCCCTGCCCCGCGTAGCGGGTAACCACGCCGGCCAGGTCGAGCGGCACCCTTTCGGCGCGGCCGTCGCTGAAGTGCACCGCGCTCTTGCCCGGATCGATCCGAACGGCGTAGGCAACGTAGCCCGCCGGCGCTTCCGTTCCGGCCAGACTGGACAGCTGTACGCGGCCGGCCACTTTCTGGTATTCACCTTCCGCCCGCAGCTGCAAGGCGACCCCGCTCACCACGATCGGCAGCAACCCGACCAGCACCGTGGGTACGGTAATGTAGAGCAGGACCCGCAGATTCATCAGCGACCAGTCGCGGGTAGCGTTGAACAGCAAAAAGCAGGCCACCGACACCAAAAACAGCAACACAGCCTGGTCGAGCGTCCAGCGCAGCAGGGTCCAGCGGGGACCGCGACGGCGCACGCCCAAGGCTTCGCTTACGTAATGGTACACGAGGGCTACGGCGAAAGTCGCGACTCCGTAGGCCAGGGCCAGCAGGGGCGAAAAGAGGAAAAGCAGGGCGACAAAGACGAAAAGGGCGGTGCGCCCGTGGCCAATCACCACCCCGCGACCGAAGGGGCGCTCGGGAAACGGACGCGCGAAGGGGTTACGGCTCAGCATTCGGTGGCGGAACTGAACAGCTCGAGTACGTCCCTCCCCCGACGGTACAGCTGCTCCACCTCGTCCGGCGGCAGCAGGAAGCCTTTCTTGTACAGCAGCAGGTAGTAGCCGATGCCCTCTACGGACCATCCCTTGTTTAGGGTAAAGTAGTTGAGCACCTCGTCGGAAAAGTGATGGCGGATGTAGTCTTCGTCCTCCCCCGTCAGGCGGTACTGCTTGCTGAATTTGGGGAAGCGGGTAAAGTCAATATCCGTGTAGCCAAACAACTCCCCCAGCTTGTGCAGTAGCGTTTCGGGCTGGAGGCACAGCTCGGGCAGCACCAGCCGCTGGCTGTGCACAAAGCAGACCGACTGGTGGACGGTCTGCTTGCTGCCCCGCTCGTAATAGCTGTAGTCGAAGAGGTAGAGGTCAGCGTCGCTGAGCCCCTCCTGCCGGCGCAGCACGTTGGAAATGGCGGGCCGGGCACCCCGCGTGGCGAGGCGAAAGTCGCCCAGAAAGCGTTCGAGGCCGTGGTCGTCGGCCGGAGAGAAGGAGAATCCAAGCCGGTCGGCCAGCTGTCGCAGGCGCTCTTCGCGGTAGTACATGGTCAAATATAGAAAATGCCCGCCCCTTTGCAGGAACGGGCATTTACGTTTTAGCCAATAGCTGTCGGACGCTTTTGAAGCGCCGGGCGACCGAGAGGCTTACTTACCGTTGTTAAACATACCGGCGTCACCGGCGGGTACGGCGTTCGGCTGCGCGGGCTTGTCGAGTACCTCACCCATGATGGTGAGCACGACGGGCTCCTTGCTGACGTTGGTGGTCAGGGTCACGCGCTTGCGGAACTTACCCAGGCGATCGGTGGCGTAGCGCACCTTTACCTCTCCGGTCTCACCGGGGCCTACGGGCAGGTCGCTGAAGCTCGGCACGGTACAGCCGCAGGAACCCACGGCGTTGGTGATGATGATGGGCTCGGTGCCGGTATTCGTAAAGGTGAAGGTCCGGTAGGGGTCGGAATTCTGCTCGATGGTACCGTAGTCGATCTCGGTCTTCTCGAACGACATGCCAGAAGCGGCGGCGGCGGTCTGCTCGGTAGCGGCGGCCTGGGCCTGTACCGTCACGCTGGCGCCGAGGCAGCTCAGAAGGACTAGGAGGGAAAAGATGCGCTTCATAAGTCGGTTGTTTTCTTCGTATGCTAAGTTACGGCGGACAGGCATTGTCCACCCTCACATTCTTATCCTTTAACGCCACACCACGGCAAAAGATGATAGGCCCTCCCCCTTTTCGGTGTTAATGGGATGTAAAAAATTGAAGCGACAGACTTGTGTAATTGCCGAAGACCTGCTTATCTTTGCCACCGCTTAACCGCCACGGGGGATTAGCTCAGCTGGCTAGAGCGCTTGCATGGCATGCAAGAGGTCACCGGTTCGACTCCGGTATTCTCCACGAAAAGGGACTTTCGCTTCGCGATTGTCCCTTTTTTAATTTCCCTCAATCCCTCAATCCCTCAATCCCTCAGTCCCTCAATCCCTCAATCCCTCAATCCCTCAATCCCTCAATCCCTCAATCCCTTAACCATATTAAGGCTGTAGGTAAGCGGTATCAGCCCCGGCATCTGCTCGAATTGGTAGCGGTCCTCCCCCACTTCCACCAGGTTGTCGAAGCAGTCGTAGGGGCTGTAGTCGTACTCGTCCATCCGGCGCAGGGTAAGTCCCGCACCCAGCAGCGCGTTGATCACGTCGCTGATCGGGTGGTCCCAGCTGACCTCGGTACCCTTCACTTCCTCGCTCCCGTCGGTGTAGCTTCCCTGGCTTTCCTCCACGATCGCCTGCCGGTCGAAGTAGCCGTACTTGATACCCGTACGGTCTGCGTTCCAGAGCCAGGCCAGCGGGTGAAACTCCACAAACACGAACTGCCCGCCGGGCTTCAGGTAGCGCGCCACGACGGCGGCCCAGCGGTCCAGGTCCGGCAGCCAGCCGATGGTCCCGTAGGTGGTGAAGACGATGTCAAAGGTTTCGTCGAGGTGCTCCGGCAGGCTGTAGAGGTCGCAGTTGATGAAGCGACCCGGCAGCCCCGAGCGTTCGGAGAGTTGGCGGGCGGCACCGATGGCCCGGTCGCTCAGGTCCACGCCGGTCACGGAGGCGCCGCGGCGGGCCAGGGACAGGGTGTCCTGTCCGAAATGACACTGTAAGTGAAGCAGGCTTTTGCCCGTGAGGTCCCTGGGTAGCATTCCCAGTTCTATCTCCCGCAGGCTCTCCTGGCCGGTCAGCCAGCCGGCTACGTCGTAGAAGGCACTCGTCAGGTGGGCGGCCGTGCGCTGGTTCCAGTGTTCGCGGTTGAGGTCCAGGTAATTTTCCATGCCCCGAAAATAGGGCGGCGAAGCGCAGGTGCAATGCCTGTAGCGGCGCGGTTTGCGTCACCAGCGGTAGACGAGGCCGATCCCCGCGCCGGTCACGTCGAGGTTCCAGCCCGTAGCGGCGGGGGCGCGCTTGTGCAGTTCCGGGATGAGCACCCCCAGGGTAGCCCCGAGCAGGTAACCCGCCGCGATGTCGGTCGGAAAATGCTTGCCGGCCTGGTAGCGGGCGTGGCCCGTCAGCAGGGGAATGGCCGCGGCCCCGGCCCAGAGCAACGGACGCAGCGGGCTCTCGGGATATAGGTCATGGAACACCTTTGCGGTAAAGAAGCTAAGGGCGGCGGTGTTGCTGGTGTGTCCCGATACAAAGGACTGGCGGGCGTCGTTGCTCGCCTGGTTGAAGGGGTCGTGCTCGGGGTTGAAGGTGAGCGGACGGTTGCGGCGGACGATCACCTTGGTGGCCTTGGTGAGACCGTCGTTCAAGAGCATGGTTTCCGCCAGCAGGGTGGCGACCACCAGCACGCGCCGGCGGGGTTCCGGAGCGATCAGCAGGGTGGCCGGCAGGGCGAGGGAGGCGCGCAGCAGGTCGTCGCTGAGGTTACGGTGCGTTTCGGAATATTGCCGGGTGGCGCCGCGGTCCAGGAACCAGACGCGGTCGCTGCGCTGCCGCGCCAGCTCGCGGGGGGTAAGGCCCGCCATCCGGGACTCCACCAGGTGACTGCCGATACTGAGCGCCGCGCCGCCGGCCAGCAACCCGCTTTCGCGTTTCCAGTCGAGCTGGTACGGGAAATCCTGCGCGCCCAGCGACAGGCCGGTGCACAGCAGCAGAAAGAGAGAGAACGAACGAATAAGGGGCATGCAGTCAGAATTACCGCCGGGCAATCGGCGGGTAACGAGCTAACTCAATAATACGAAATTTTAGTTTGCCCCGAAAGCGGCATGGCTGATAAACGTCTGCCCCACGGCGGACCGATCAACCACGTGGCGGCTCCCGCGTTACTTTCATTCAACCCAAACACTAAGCAACATGCCATTACGATTAGGAGACACCGCCCCCAACTTTGACGCCAAGACCACCGAAGGCGACATCAATTTCTACGACTGGGCCGGTGACCAGTGGGTCGTGCTGTACAGCCACCCCAGCGATTACACCCCTGTCTGCACCACCGAGCTCGGCCGTACCGCCCAGCTGAAGGAAGACTTCGAAAAGCGCAACGCCAAGGTCATCGCCCTGAGCGTCGACGACCTGAAAAGCCACCAGGGCTGGGTAAAGGACATCGAGGAAACTCAGAATTGTACGATGAATTTCCCCATCATCGCCGACTCCGACAAGTCCATCGCTACGGCCTACGATATGCTGCACCCCAAAGCCGACAGCAACTTCACCGTCCGCTCGGTCTTCATCATCGACCCCCAGCATAAGGTGCGCCTGACCCTCACTTACCCCCCCAGCACCGGCCGCAACTTCCAGGAGATCCTCCGTGTACTCGACAGCCTCCAGCTGACCGACGGCTACAGCGTGGCCACCCCCGTAGACTGGAACGACGGCGAGGACGTGGTCGTCAGCCCCTCCATCAAGACCGAAGATATCCCCGACAAATTCCCTAAAGGCCACAAGGTGATCAAGCCTTACCTGCGTACTACGCCTCAGCCGAATAGATAGTACTGTAGTACTGTAGTTCTGTAGTCCGCGCAATACGGATGCGCGACTACAGAACTACAAGACTACCGAACTAAAACTTCTCCCCCCCCTAACCAACACCATCTAAATGAACCGTATCCCACTGCTATTCCTCCTATTCCTCTGCACCTGCGTCCCCGCCTTTAATGGATTACAGGCCCAGGACGATGACGACAAGGAAAAAACCGAAAAAGAGGACAAAGACGCCTACAAGGAACTTACCAAGGACGCCCGCGTGCAGGAAGGACTGTTCGGGGTGATCGAAAAGGACGGCAAGACCTACTTCCAGCTGCCCATGGACTTGCTCGAGGAGGAAATCCTCGTCGTGAGCCGCATCAGCGGGCACGTCAAGGGGCTGAACTTCGGCGGCGCCGGTATGAAGAGCCGGCCGCAGCAGGTCGTACGCTGGCAGAAGAAGGGAGAAAAAGTCCTCCTGCGGAGCGTCAGCTACAACAGCGTGGCCAGCGAGGAGCTGCCCGTGTACCAGTCGGTGAAGAATAACAACTTCGAGCCCATCGTAGCCGCCTTTGACATAAAAGCCTACGGCCCCGACAGCGCCTCCGTGATTGCCGACGTGACCGCCTTCTTTACCAACGACGAGCCGATGATCGGCGCCCTCGACGACGGGGAGCGTAAGCGGTTCGGCATCAAGGGACTCGACAAGGACCGGAGCCTGGTCATGAACGTGAAGGCCTTCCCCAGCAACGTGGAAGTGCGCCACGTACTTACCTACCGCGGCGACGACCTCCCCGACAACCAGGTGACCGGCACCCTTTCGGTGGAGATGAACCAAAGTTTCATCCTGCTGCCCGCCGACCCCATGCAGCCGCGGAAGTACGATCCTCGTGTCGGCTACTTCAGCATCGAGCAGACCAACTACGGTCTCGACGCCCAGCGTGCCGAGAAGCAGCGCTTCATTACCCGCTGGCGCCTCGAGCCCGTGGATATGGAAGCCTGGGAGCGCGGTGAGCTGGTCGACGTGAAAAAACCTATCGTCTACTACATCGACCCCGCCACCCCGGCCGAGTGGGCCCCCTACATAAAGCAGGGCGTTGACGACTGGCAGAAGGCCTTCGAGGCCATCGGCCTGAAGAACGCCATCATGGCCAAGGATGCCCCCACCAAGGCGGAAGACCCCGACTGGAGCCCCGAAGATGTGCGCTACAGCGTGATCCGCTACGTGACCACCGAAATCCAGAACGCCCAGGGACCCCACGTACACGACCCGCGCACCGGCGAGATCCTGGAGAGCGACATCATCTGGTACCACAACGTCATGAACCTGCTGCGGAACTGGTACCTGATCCAGACGGCCGCCGTGAACGAGGACGCCCGCAGCCCAAAGTTCAAGCAGGAAGTGATGGGTAAGCTCATCCGGTTCGTGGCCGCTCACGAGGTCGGTCACACCCTGGGCCTGCCCCACAACATGGGCAGCAGCCCCGCCTACTCGGTAGCGCAGCTGCGGACGCCCGGCTTCGTGCAGGAGAACGGCGTCTCGCCCAGTATCATGGACTACGCCCGCTTCAACTACGTGGCCCAACCCGAGGATGAAGGCGTTGGCCTCCACCCCAAGATCGGACCTTACGACTACTACGCCATCCGCTACGGGTACCTCCCGATCCCGGAGGGTAACGAGGAGCAGGTGCTCAATGAGATGATCAAGGAAAAAGCCGATGACCCCATCTACCGCTACGGCCGGCAGACGCGCAACGGATACGACGCGAGCGCCCAGACCGAGGACGTCGGCGACGATGCCGTACTCGCCTCAACCCTGGGTATCGCCAACCTGAAGCGCATCGTGCCCGAGATAAAGGACTGGATGGCCGAGGACGGCCAGTACTTCGACAACCTCGAGGAAGTC
The DNA here is from genome assembly GCF_003390915.1 of Lewinella sp. IMCC34183. Lineage (GTDB taxonomy): Bacteria > Bacteroidota > Bacteroidia > Chitinophagales > Saprospiraceae > Neolewinella. The sequence goes on from NZ_QMEM01000006.1 coordinate 155,644, forward strand.
TACGACAACGTCATCGGCCAGCTGCGCCGGTATACCGGTCACGTAGCCAACAACGTGGGCAGCGTATACGAGTGGCAACGCAGCAGCGACGAGGATAAAGTGGTCTATGAGGTCGCTCCGCGCGCCAAGCAGCAGGCTGCCGTGAAATTCATCAACGAGCAGATCTTCAAGACGCCCATGTGGCTGGTCAACGAGGACATCCTGCAGCGGATCTCGGCCACCGGCGTCGCCGACAAGATCGAGTCCCTGCAGACCTACGCCATCGGTACCCTCATGAACGAGGATCGCCTGAACCGGCTCGTCGAGGAGGCCGCCCGCAACACCCAGGCGTACGGTGTCATGGACCTGATGAACGATACCCGTACCGGCATCTTTACCGCCGAGAATACCAACAGCAGCTACGGCCGCAACCTGCAGGCCAACTACGTGGATGCCCTGACGAAGCTGCTCAAGAACGAGGACGTGGCCGCCGACGTACGCGCCGCCGCCCGCGCCAACCTGATGGAGATCCGCAGCAGCCTCAGCGGCCGCAGCGGTGACGCCCTGGTGGCCGGCCACCAGTCGGAGCTGAGCCAGAACATCCAGGTCGCCCTGACGGGTCTGGAAGCCATGACTGGCAAGTAAATCGGCATTTCCCCGTGGAAGTCCCCGCCCTCCGCCCCGCGGAAGACGGGGACTTTTTATTTGATGCCCCACCGGGTGAACCCAAGCCCCCCGCCCCACATAATGGAAAAGCGGGGCGCATGCCGCCCCGGTAACCTGAGCAACCGTGCAATCTTCCACCCTCCACGCTACCGTGCGGGCCATGCTGGCCGACAACAAGGGCCTGCTCGCCATGGACGAGAGTACGCCCACCGCCAACAAACGACTCGAGGCGCGCCATATCCCCCCCACCGAAGCCGCCCGGCTGGCGTGGCGCCGCCTGATCGTGACCGCCCCCGGACTCTCGGAAGGGATCGGCGGGGCCATTCTCTACGACGAAACCATTCGCCAGACCCTTGCGGATGGTTCTCCCATCGCCAAGGCACTGGCGGATTACGGCATCATCCCCGGCATCAAGGTCGATGCCAGCACGGTCCCTCTGCCCAACCACTCCGGGGAAGTGATGACCGAGGGGCCCGACGGCCTCCGTAAGCGACTGCAGGAGTACAAATCGATGGGGGCCCGCTTCACGAAGTGGCGGGCGGTGATCAACATCGGTTCTGGCTTGCCCAGCCGCGCCGCCATCGACACCAACGCCCAGACGCTGGCGCTCTACGCGGCCTTCTGCCAGGAGGCGGACCTGGTACCCATCGTGGAACCGGAAGTGCTCATGGACGGAGACCACAGCCTCCAGCGCTGCGCCGAAGTGACCACCGAAGTGCTGCACTCTGTCTTTGACCGGCTGTACCGAATGGGTGTGGACTACGGCGGTATGATTCTGAAGCCGAATATGGTCCTTTCCGGCAAGGCATCCGCCGTACAGGCCGGGATCGACGAGGTAGCGGAGGCTACCGTGACCTGCCTGCTCCGTACGGTACCGGCCAGCGTGGGCGGCGTAGCCTTCCTCTCCGGCGGTCAGACGCCCGATCAGGCCACCCTCCACCTGAACGCCATGCACCGCGACTACGGCAAGCTGCTCCCCTGGCCGCTCACCTTCTCCTTTTCCCGCGCCGTGCAGCAGCCGGCGATGGACGCGTGGGCGGGAAAGGAAGCGAACACCGCCGAAGCACAGCGCCTACTGACAACCTATACGAATAGAAACCGGGTGGCCCGACAAGGAGCCTACCAGGACGAAACCGCCTAAAATTTGACTCATGACCAAGCCAGTCAAGGCCCTCTTTCTCGACATCGGTGGCGTAATGCTCAGCAATGGCTGGGAAACCTCCTACCGTCAACGGGCCGCCGGACACTTTGGGCTGGACTTTCACCGCATGGAAGCCCTGCACCACCCCATTGCTGCCGTGCTGGAGACGGGGCACATCACCCTGGATGAATACCTGGACCTAGTCGTATTCCACCAGGAGCGGCCCTTCACGAAGGCGGAGTTCCGCGATTTCATGTTTTCCATGTCGACGCCCTACCCCGCCGTTATCGATCTGTTCCGGGGATTGAAGGAGCAGTATGCCCTTAAAGTGTTCGTAGTCAGCAACGAATCGCGGGAGCTCAACGCCTACCGCATCCACCAGTTTGGCCTGGTAGAGTGGATCGACTGCTTCGTATCCTCCTGCTACGTAGGCTACCAGAAACCCGACCCGAATATTTTCAAGCTGGCCCTCGATCTTGTGCAGGTACCGGCGGAGGAAACGCTGTTTATCGACAACACCGACCTGCACATCCGGGCGGCCGCCCGGCAGCGTATCCCGGGCGTGGTGCATCGTGACCTGGATACTACCCGTCGCGAATTGAAAGGCCACGGACTTGAGCTGTGAGCGGGAAAACCGGATCGCCCCGTCGTTGCAGTAGGTTTCCATTTCACCAGGTCCACCCTATGGCCAGGCCGGCCCCGGGAAGCTTCGGTGAACCACCGCCGGTTCAGATCCTTGACAGGGAACTAATTTAGAAGCAAGGCGACGTGCGCAGCGGTCACTCAGCCGAGAAGAAGTGCCCTTTGGCCTCCGTCAGAGCAACCGAGTAACCGCCGGATCTCCCGCGAACGGTTACGACTGACCGGTATTTGCGTTTCTCCGACCCGCACGCCGGTACTATTGTAGGCCGTAACGCGGTCAAGGTTGACGGCGAAACTCCGGTGGGTCTGAGCAAATCGCGTATTCCCGATCGTCGCCAGCATAGTAGACAGCGCCGCACGCTGGAGGAGGGTACGCCCGCTTGTCAAAAACACGCGAACGTAGACCCCTTCGGCCTGCAGGTAGTCAATATCCCGCACCGCTACGCGGTAGTTCGTTCCATCGTGGCGGAGCTCCAAAGCTGGCGCATTGTTCCTTGCGGTACGGGCGTTGTACAGGGCAACTTCTAGGGTAGAAAGCAGGCTGGTCAACCGGACCGGCTTTTCCAGGTAGGCCGCCGGTCGGGTAACTTTAGCCTCGTTAAGGGTCGGTGTATCGACCTGTGCGGTCAGATAGATGAAAGGGACCGCTACGGGCAGATTGCTCAGGTAGTGCGCTACGTCAACCCCCGAACGGTGATCACTGAGCCGTATGTCAAGGAGCGCCGCTCCGGGGGGAGACTGCTTGATAGCTTTTACGGCCTCCTCGTAGGAGATGGCGTGCACCACGCGGTAATTGTCTTTCTCGAGGGCGCGCCGAAGAAAGTCGGCGATGATCAATTCGTCCTCTACTACCAGTACGGTAGCCTTTGCCGGACGAAGACATTTCTCCGGCTGAAAAATTTTCTCGTCTTGCGTGTTCATGTGTGTGTTTTGAAGAACATTCGGGATAGCAAGGTCATGCCTAAGCCCGGTCACAAGTCGAACGTCCACAAGCGCGAAGCCTGCAGTCTAACTATTGGTATACTGGTGTAAACAGATTAGTCTGGGTTATCCTATGCTAAGTATTCAAGGTGTTGTACGAGAAAAACGGGGTGATGGATTCTCAAGCACTGAAAATTTTTTGCCAAAACCGTCGGTTATTTCCCTGATCCCGATCGCGGTAATCGTCCACGGCTCAGAGACCGGTCGGGCGCAGTTCGTCCATGCCTACCCCTAACGTCAGCCGAGGACAACCGCACGGACGGAGAAGCGTTACCTCTGCACGATAATCGTCCAACTCACCATGCCCGAACACGGCACCCCCACCGACATACCGGCCGCCGAACTGGAAGACGCCACGCGCCGCGCCGAAGCCCTGATCCCGACGCCATACGGTGAATTCCGGATGATCGCTTACGCAGGCTCCGCGGCGGACTATACCCCCCATCTCGCGCTCGTCCACCCCGATATGGATCCTGACAGCGACGTGGTCGTCCGCCTCCACTCCGAATGCATCACCGGCGACCTGTTCGGTTCCAAGCGCTGCGACTGCGGCGAACAGCTCAACCGGGCCCTCCAGATGGTAGCCGCCGCCAGGGGCGCCGTCATCTACCTGCGGCAAGAGGGACGTGGGATCGGGATCATCAACAAGCTCAAGGCCTACCAACTGCAGGACCAGGGCCTCGACACCATCGAGGCCAACCTGCACCTCGGCCTGGAAGTCGACGCCCGCGACTACGGCGTGGCCCGCGGTATCCTTCAGGACCTCGGCATCGGCCGCATCCAGCTGCTCACCAACAATCCGCTGAAGGTCGATTCCTTCGGTGACGGTCCGATCGAGGTGGTCCGGCGGCTGCCGCTGATCGTAGCCCCCGGCAAGGAAAACCGCGAGTACCTGCTCACCAAGCAGGTAGACATGGGCCACTGGCTGAAATAAGGCGGCGGAGCGCAGGTGCGGGGCACGCCGGCGAACGGAATGAACATTGGCCGTCGCCCGTTCGTACTGAGGACCGATCTCCGATCAATTTTTCTCGTAGTAGTTCACCCGTCCGACTCCGTATTCGCCATGCCCCTCACCGAATTAGCCAAAGACATCCACCGGGAGTGGGATAATCTGGTAGACCGCCTCCGCTGGGGGCAGGACAAGCCGATAGACGTGGCCAATTATACCGGCTTCGGCCGGCCCGATTACCTCTACCTCACGGGGCGGGTACTGCGCGACCGGGGCATCGGCCGCGACGAGCGCGACCAGCTCTGGCACAATCTGGTCAATAATTTCAAGCGCTTTAACAGCCGCGAGATCGGTGAGGCCGAAGTAGAAATCACCTGGGGCGGGCATACCTTCCAACGGACAACCGACAGCGAAGGGTACTTCCAGATAGAGCATCACTGTAGTCCGGAAGAGGCCCCGCAACTCGACGACCTCCTCTGGCAGGAGGCTACCGTACGCGTCGTCAGCACACCATCCGACGGTCCCGTGAACCACGTTTCGCATTCGGACGTGGTCATGCCGCAGGAAGCCGAGTTCGGCATCATCAGCGACATCGACGATACGATCCTCCAGACCGACGTGACCAGCCGGTTCAAACTGAAGACCATGATGCATACCCTCCTCAAGAACGCGGCCGACCGCCGCGCCTTCAAGGGGGTCTCGGACTTCTACCTGGCGCTGCAGGGCGGCCCGGACGCGAAGGGCTACAATCCTTTCTTCTACGTCTCCAACAGTCCCTGGAACCTCTACGACGTTCTGGTCGATTTTCTGCACCTCAACCACTTGCCCCGCGGGCCCATCCTGCTGCGCGACTTCGGCCTCCCGTCCGAGGACATCGAGTCGACCTTCAGGACGCACAAGGCAGACATGGTAGAGAAGATCCTGAGCACGTACAGCCACCTGCCCTTCATCCTCCTGGGCGACAGCGGTGAACACGACACCGACATCTACCTGGAAGCCGCCCGGAACAACCCAGACCGTATCCTCTGCATCTACATCCGTGACGTACAACACGAGGAACGGGCACAGCGCATCGAGTCGCTCATCGAAGACGTCAGCAAGATCAACGTAAAGTTGGTGGGCAGCTACGAAGAGGCCATGGTGCACGCCCAAAAAATGGGCTGGATCATGGGTTGAGGACCTCTGGTCCGATCCGCAAGGCGAGGCCGGATCCTGACTGCCTCGAAGGGAAAGCATCCCCTACGCGATGAATCTAAGCCTTGAAGCCATCTCGCCAAGATCATAGGCCATCAGACCGGAGGTCCTAAACCCCTAGTCGGCCAAATGGACCTCGCGACGGTGCAAAGTGATCGGACCGGAGGCCCTCAACCCGGAGCTGGTCAGAAGGCCACAAGCTCCACCGCAGCCTCTACCACGTCCATCGTCTGTGGCTTGCTCACGTAGTTGCCGTCGTCGGCGTAAGCGGGGCGATGTACGGTAGCCGTCAGAGTTTTCACGGGCGCGTCGAGGAAGCGGAAAGCATCCTGTCCTTCGATGATCTCCCGCTCGATGTAGGCGGAGGCCCCTCCCGGCATATCCTCGTCGACGATCAGCAGGCGATTCGTACGGCGCAGGCTCGCCGCCAGGCGGTGTTCCAGGTCGAAGGGCAGGAGGGTCTGCACGTCGACGACTTCCACGTGAATGCCGCGTTCCGTCAGCAGGCGGGCGGCCTCCAGGCACAGGCGAACGCAGGCCCCGTATGTCACAAGGGTGAGGTCGTCGCCCTCCGTCAACCGTTCGGGGACGCCCAGCGGCACCCGGAAATCAAGCAGGTTAGTGGGTTCGGGTTCCCGCAGCCGGTACCCGTTGAGCACCTCGATAACGAGGGCGGGATCGTCGCCGTCGAGCAGCGTGTTGTAGAGACCGACCGCCTGCACCATGTTGCGGGGGACGCAGAGGTGCATGCCCCGGAGGCTGCCGATGAGGGGAGCCAGGTAAGATCCGCTGTGCCAGACGCCCTCCAGGCGGTGGCCGCGGGTGCGGACGATAAGCGGACAAGCCTGCATGCCGTTGGTACGCCAGCGTAGTGTGGCTACGTCGTCGGTCAGAATGGGCAGGCCGTAATAGATGTAGTCGAGGTACTGGATCTCGGCGATCGGGCGTAGGCCGCGCATGGCCATACCCATCGCCTGTCCGAGGATCGACCATTCGCGGATACCCGTATCGAATACGCGGTGCTCCCCGAAGGTATTCTGTAGTCCGGCAAAACCCTGGTTGACGTCGCCGATCTCCCCGACGTCCTCCCCGAAAGCGAAAAGCTCGGGCCGCTCCTCAAACTTGGCGGTGAAGTAGTGTTGCAGAATCTCGTAGCCCGGGAGTGTTTTCTCCCCTTCGGCGTAAGTAGCGGGCGTCCCCCCGGTGCGGAGGGGTGATTTGGGGGTATTACTGAGCAGGTTGGCCGACTTGGCGCTGCGCAGGTCGCGGTTGGCGGCGCGCAGCCACCCGTCCAGGTCTTCGGGCAGCTCACCGCCCCTCCGGAACCGCAGGCGGCGAACGGCGTCGATCAGTTCCGAGGGGAGGGGGTGGCTCATCTTGCGCACTTCGGCGGCAAAGCTCCGCAGTTCTGCGTCCTGTCCGTCTTCCGGCGGCAGCACCTTCAAGAGGGCATCGCGGCGGACCTTCAGCGGTGCGCTGAGGTTCTCCCAGGCGCGCTTGCGGGCGGCGGCGATCTCCTTCTTTGCGCGGCGGTCGAGTTCGTCCAGTTCGGCGGCGTCGGCGACACCGGTGGCGATCAGGTAATGGCGGAACTGGGCCAGGCAATCCCATTCCTTCTCCCACGCCAGGCGCTCCTTACTCTTGTAGCGTTCGTGGCTGCCGCTGGTGCTGTGTCCGTTGGGTTGGGTAAGCTCCTGAACGTGAATGAGCGCGGCGCGGTGCCGCTTACGAACGCGGCGGGCCACCTTGGGATACATTTCCACGAGTGCGGGATAGTCCCAGCCCTTCACGGTGTATATGTCTATGCCGTTGCTTTCACCCTCCTGCTGCAGCCCCGCGAGGGCCTGGCTGATGCTTCCCTTGGTCGTTTGCAGCTCTACGGGCACGGATATACCGAAGCCATCGTCTACCACGGTGCACACCATCGGCACGCCGGTCACGCCGGCGGCGTTCATGGTCTCCCAGAAGATGCCCTCGCTGGTGGAAGCATCGCCGATCTCGGTCCAGGAAATTTCGTTGCCGTCGCGGGAATGAAGCTTGGCGGGCAACGCGGTGTCCAGCCGGAAAACGCGGGAGGCGAAAGCCAGTCCGAACCCCCGGGCCATCTGTCCGGCCGTGGGGCTGGTGGCGCTGCTGAGGTTGAAGGTCTTGGTGGCGTCCAGCCAGTTGCCGTCTGCATCCACGGTCCGGTTGGCGTAGTGGCCGCCCATCTGACGTCCGTTACTGAAGGGATCGTGTTGGTCGTCGGAATAGAGCTGGGCGAGCAGTTGTTCCGGTGTCGTCATACCGAGCCGCAACAGCAGCGTATGGCCCCGGTAGTAATCGGCGCGCCAGTCGCCCATCTCGATGGCGCGGGCCATGGCTACCTGGTAGAGTTCCTTACCGTCGTCGCTGACCCCGAATTTGGCCCGCCCCGTAAGGACGTCCTTCCTGATAACGTTGCTGAGTTCGCGGCTCACACGGCAGACGTAGTAGTCCGCGAGCGCGCGCTCAAAATCCGATTCCGGGAGTTTCCGGAAATCCACGGTGGTTAGCTCGGGATCTTTTAGGGGCAAAACGGGAGAGGTTTATGTGCGATGGTTAGGCGCTGAATCTGGTGAGGGTATCATGTCAAAAGCTGCCGCTACTCGGGTGCACCGGCGTTTGCGAAGATAACGGAATTTTAGGAGCTTCGGTTGATCGGCTCCTGTCCGGCCGCCCCGCGGTACGAGCGGTCGGGGGCGGAGGGATCCCAGCGTAGTAGCCTGGCCTGTCCGCCATCGAGGCGCAGGTAGGTAGAGTAATTGAGCCACTCTCCCAGGTTGATATACCGGCTGTGGCCGTTGCTCAGGGTGTAGTCGATCGGCAGGTGGCGGTGCCCGAAAATGCAGTAGTCGAGGCTGGGTCGCTGCGCGAGCTTGCGCTCGCTGTAGGCCACCAGCCACTCGCCTTCGGGTCCGCGGAACTCCTCCTCGGAGGGCTGCCCCTCGCGGCTTTGGTGGCTGAAGAAATGCGCCATGCGCATGGCCAGGTTCGGGTGCAGGCGGGCGTAGAGCCACTTGGCCCAGCTGGCGTCCATGACCTTCTTCATCCGTTTGTATTTGTGGTCGCCCGGTCCGAGGCCGTCGCCGTGACCGATGAGCAGCTCCCGGCCCTGCAGGTGGTGCACTACCGGGCTCCGGTGAAGAACGACCCCCACCTCCTCTACTAGGTAATCCTCCATCCAGAGATCGTGATTGCCGGTAAAGACATGCACGGGCGTGCCGCCGTCGGTGATCTCCGCCACCTTGCCCAGGAAGCGTACGTAGCCGCGGGGTACGGCCCACCGCCACTCGAACCAGAATTCGAACAGGTCGCCTACGAGGTAGATCGCCTCGGCCCCTTCCGCTACGCAGTGGTCGAGCCAGCGCACGACTTCCCGCTCCCGCTCCCGGCTGGTCGTGCGGGCATCAACACCTAGGTGAAAGTCGGAAGCAAAAAAGATCGGCATGGCGGCAAGATAGCGCAGCCTACCCGACCGGCGGAACGTCAAGCAGGGGTAAATACGTCGGCGGGAGACCCTCCCCCAACTGCCGGCTTACGGCAAAGGCCTGTCCGGTTTCCGCGAGGGTTTGACTAACGGGAATGTAAGACCGCCCTACGGCGCCGGTGTAGGCGCTGCCGTCGTAGCGGTAGGCCGCCTGTACCTGCCGGTGCAGATCACGGGTGACGGACGGCTCCGCGCCCGTCAGCCGGCCGCGCAGCGCCATTACCGGCCACAGCAGCGCCGATTGCCACCGCGCCACCCGCCGACGCGGGGGGGTCGCGCCGACCGACGCGGCGATCCCCCGCAGCAGCTCGTGCCACGTCAGGTTCGCCGCGCTGAGTACGAAGCGGTCGCGGTCGCGGTCGCGTTCCAGTACGGCCAGCACGGCCGTAGCTACGTCGCGTACGTCCACGAACCCACCGGCCCCGGCGGGATACGCGCCCGCGCCCGTCGCCGCGCGCAACCACAGGGAGGGTGTATTGGAACCCGACCAGTCGCCGGCACCGAGTACGGTACTGGGGTACAGGGCGGCCACCGACAATCCTTCCGCCTGCCCGCGCCAGGCTTCGCGCTCGGCGGCAAATTTCGAACGGGCGTAGGCCGTAACGGGGCGTTGTTGGGGCCAGCGGTCCGCCTCGGTGACGGGCCGCCCGCCGTCCGTGCGGTCCAGGGCCGCTACGGAACTCAGGTAGATCATTCGGCGCACCCCGCATTCCAGCATCATATTTACCACGTTGGCGGTTCCTCCGGCGTTGACGTGCAGCATCCGGTCCTCCTCGCCGGCCCGGTAGCTCACGTGGGCGGCGGCGTGCACGACCGTGTCGATGCCTTCCAGTGCCTCGACCAGGCTCTCGGGGTCGGTCACGTCACCCCGTCGCAACGTGCACCACTCCCCCAGGGCCTCCAGGGCAGTGGTATCGGAGGTCGGACGCACCAGGGCAGCAAAGGGCGTGCCGGCTGCGGCCAGTGCCCGGGCAATGTAGTAGCCGATAAAGCCGGTGGCACCGGTCAGCAGGAGGTCAGGCGGCATACAGGGCACCGTTGAGGGTATCGTGCCGCGCTCCGGTGGCGGAGGCCAGGCTATTGGGCAGCCCGAAGTGCCGAAGCAGCGCGCAAAGGGCAACCAGGGCCGCCTCCTTGAAGTCGGTAGCCGGACCCGGGGCGGCGCGGAACGTGAGGGCCCCACCCCCGGGCTGACTGGCCTGCAGGCGCTCCAGCAGGAAGGCATTGTGGGTGCCGCCGCCGCTGACCAGAATTTCCACCGCACCTGCGTACCCGCCCGCCGTATACTGCCGCTCCAGCTCCCCCCCTACGGCGGCTCCGAGCCAGGTACAGAACGTACAGAGCCGGTCGGCTACGCTACCGGGGTGATCGCGCAGGACCGGCCACAGGGTGTCGGTCACCCACTGGTTGCTCAGGGATTTCGGGCAGGGCTGATCGTGGTACGGAAGGGCATCCAGCTGCTGCATGAGGTCGGGAAGAAGCGACCCGCTGCGCGCCAGACTGCCATTAGCGTCGTAGGGCCGGCCGGCAAGCTGGGCGAGGCGATCCAGTACCTGGCAGCATCCGCTGATGTCGCCGGCGGCGAGGTCACCGTCCTTGCGTCGAAAGCTGAAGTTGGCTATTCCCCCCAGGTTCAGGAATCCCCGGTAGTCGGGAAACAAGTGACGGTCCGCGACCGGGGCCAGCGGGGCGCCTTCACCGCCGGCGGCAATGTCCGCGCTGCGCAGGTCGGTCAGGGTAGGCACCCCCAGGTGGGCGGCAATACGGGCCCCGTGGCCGATCTGGAGGGTGAACCCGCGGTCGGGTGCGTGGTACACGGTGTGGCCATGGCACCCGGCCAGGAGCGGACGCTCGTGCCCTTCCAGAAAGTCGGCCGCCCGCCGCCCGATCCATTCCCCGAGCTCGGCGTCGAGGGCCAGCAGGTCCGGGGCGGAGAGGGAGGTCGCTTCCCCGAGGCGGGTGCGCCAGTCGACGGGGTAACTTACGGTAGCGGAAGCCGCGATCGACCAACCCCGCACCGGCAGCTCCTGCTCCGGGTCAAAATCGAACGTACAAAGGGCCAGATCGATGCCGTCGAGCGAGCTGCCCGACATGATTCCTAAGACGGTGTGCCGGACGACGGCCACTGCCTACAGGTTTTCGTTGAAGGTCATGGTATACTTGGCCATGGCCTCGATCTCCTCGGGGGAGAGAATGTCCTTGAAGGCGGTCATCACGCCGTTCTCACTGCCGTTGGTAATAATGTTGACGCGGTAGGCCAGGTCTTTGGTGGACTCCTGCAGATTGGCCGCGCCGTTGGTGCCCATATCGCCGTACAGCCCGTGACAGGCGATACAGCGGATCTTCCAGATCTTCTTCACGTCGATATCCTGGGCCGCGGCTACCGCCGGCGTTTCACCGGGGGCTTCCGAGGTGGTTTCCTCTCCGCCGCCACAGGCCAGCATGATGATCGTGAGCAGAAGCAGCGGGAACAAGCGTTTCATAAGGGGATTTCTTTTACGGTTCAGCGGCGAAAGGTAAGTCACCGCAGCGTAAGTATAAACCCGCGCCGCATACATTGTTGTGGTCCCGGGGCCCGGGGCTAAAGTTTTTGACCGTTTACTGCGATAGGCCGGATAAACTTCATATCTTTGCGGGCCGATAGCGAAACAGCGCGAAAGTATTACCGAATGGAAGTTGTAAAAGTAAGCGGAGAAGTCCGCGAAAACCTGGGAAAGAAAGCATCTAAGGACGCCCGCCGTGAGGGCAAGGTCCCCGCAGTCGTTTACGGCATCGGCGGCCCCGTCCACTTCAGCCTCGATCCCCTCGCCGTGCGCGACCTGGTATACACCCCCGATTTCAAGCTCGCCGAGCTGAGCGTCGGCGGCGACACCTACCGTACCATCGTCAAGGATTACCAGTTCCACCCGGTGACCGACGAGCTGCGCCACATTGACTTCCTGGCCCTCGAAGACGGCCGTACCATCAAGGTGGAGGTCCCCGTTGCCTTTACCGGCACCAGCCCCGGCGTCCGCGGTGGCGGCAAGCTGCAGGTCAGCGTTCGCCGCATCAAGATCAAAACTACCCCCGAGCACCTCGTGGACCACGTCAGCCTCGACATCAGCGAACTCGAGCTCGGTCAGAGCATCCGCGTCCGCGACATCGAACCTATGGAGGGCGTAGAAATCCAGAACCCCGCCGGCCAGCCCATCGCTACGGTAGAGGTACCCCGCGCCCTGCGCTCCGCCGCCACGGCTGAGAAGAAGGCCGCCGAGAAGGAAGCCAAGAAAGGCCCCAAGGCCGCTCCCGCCGCGGAATAAATCCGTAGCCTTCCGGCTTTTGCAAAGAGGGTAAGCATCCACGTGGTGCTTACCCTCTTTTCGTTGGACTCCGCCCTTGGAAGCCACAATTTGTTTTGCGGCCCGCCATTCCCTATTTTTGCTGGTAGTCTACTGATACCTACCCTACCGTGAAAAAGCAGAAAGTCAACCGGAAGTACAATTTCCCCGACGCCGACCTCTACCAGATGGCCATGGACAGCATCCGGCTCGCCAAGCGCGACCTGGAGCACTTCAAGGCCGGCTATCAGTACGACGCCCACCGCCTCAAAGGATACCACGACCGCTGCCAGCGCTTCGTGGCCATGCCCGACGACGACGAGCTGCTGGGCGACCAGATGATCGTCACCGACAAGAAGTACGAGGCCGCCGAAAAGCTCAAGCATGCCATCCGCTCGGTCATGACGCGCGTGCGCCTGGCGTTCAGCAACCGCACCGGGCGCTACCGCAAATTCGGTACCGCCAAGCTCGGCGACATGACCGACGCCCAGCTGCTCTTCTGCGGCCGCCGCGTGATCCGGGTCGCCCGGGCGCAGTGGGACTTCCTGGCCGATACCGGACTCAACGAAAACCACCTCGAGCGCCTCGCCAAAGCCTGCCAGGCCTTCGAACTGGCCATGAATATCCAGGCCGACCGCGTAGCCGACCGCGACATCCACGTAGAATCCCGCATCGACCTCGGCAACCTCATCTACGACGAGCTGATCACCGTCTGCGACATCGGTAAGGATATCTGGGCCGAAACCGACCGCGCCAAGTACGACGCATACTGCATCTACGAGAGTAATATGGAGCAGAAGCGGATCGCCAAAGTTAAGTAGTACGGTAGTCGGGTAGTCTTGTAGTCAGGTGGTACATTGGTACGGTACACCCTACCCGCTATAGGTCACCCGCCGCAGGCTACCCGCTACCACCTACCCGCTACAAGCTATATGCTTCCCCTACTCTACCTGATCCTCGCCCTGGCCTTCGCCGTAGTGACCGTGCGGCGGAGCAGCCTCAGTCCGGGCGGAGCGCTGGCGGCCGGCATCCTGGCGGGAACGGTGATCGCCACGGTCGGGGCGGTCTGGCTGGTGCCGCTATTTGTTTTCTTCTTTAGCAGCCTGCTCATCTCCAAAGTACTCCCGGTCACCGACGATGCGGGGGACGCCAAGGACCGACAACCGCGGGACGCGGTGCAGGTACTCTGTAATGGCGGCGTCTACGGACTCGTGGCGCTGCTCGGCCTCCCCCCTGCCCTGCTGCTGGTCGTGATGGCCACTGCCGCTGCGGATACCTGGGCCAGTGAGATCGGCAAGTACTTCCGGCAGCCTACCTACGATATCCTGCGGCTGCGCCCCGTCCCCCCCGGCCTGAGCGGCGGGGTGAGCGTGAGCGGCACGCTGGCCGGGGCCGCGGGTGCGGCGGTCGTAGCTGCCCTGGGTCCCTGGCTGGTTGCGGACTTCGGTACCGCGGCGTGGCTGACGGTCACCGCCCTGGGCTTCGGGGGCATGGTAGCGGATTCTGTACTCGGAGCGGGGCTGCAGGCGCGGTACCGGCACCCGGACGGGCAGCTCAGCGACCGACCTAACCGCGGGGCGAGGCAGGTCGGCGGCCTGCGGTGGATGACCAACGATGTCGTAAACCTGATCGCCATCCTGCTAACTACCCTGCTGGCCCTACTCTTCCTCGGCGCGGAATGATCGCAGCGGCTCCACCTGGGCCGCGCCGGGCAGATCCGCCGCGCGCAGGGAGCGGGCACTGCGGATGCGCACTACTCCCAGGCGGACGTACACGCGGTCGATACGGACGCCGGGGGCCGACCAAGTGGCGGGATCAACATCCGGGTTGAGGGTGACGAGATACGTGTGGCTCATGAGGGGAGCAGGCGGGCTAATCCCTGACCGACGTCACGCGGCAGGCCGTCGAGGGCGCGGGCGTTCTTTTCCAGTTTGAGCCACAGTTCGGAGGCCGAAAGCCGGGGGTACCGCTGGGCGTAGATGGCCAGCAGGCCCGCGACGTGGGGTACGGCCATACTTGTTCCGTTCTTGCTTACGTAGGGATCGCCGGTGCCGGACAGGGTGGTGTGACTGGAATACACCCCTACCCCCGGGCCGCACAGGTCGACGCGGCCGCCGGTACCCGCGTTGAGGCCGGCATTCGAGAAGGGTGCGATCCGCAGGCTGCGGTCCACCGCGCCAACCGCCATGATGCTCTCCGCGTTCGCGGGATTGCTTACGGGCCGGGGCAACTGGCCGGGGCGACGGCTGTCGTTGCCGGCGGCGGCGACGAGCAGACAGTTGTGCTCGAGGGCCCGGCGGCCGATCCGCTCGAAGACCGGGGAGGGCCGCTCGCCGATCCCCACCGGGCTGGCGAGGGACAGCGAAACGATGCGCGCCTCCTTCTCCAGGGCCCAGTCGATGCCGTCAATTATGCTGGCGGAAGTTCCGTTGCCACTATCGTCCAGAACGCGCCCCACCAGCAGGTCGGCCCCGGGTGCCACGCCGTAGCCGATGCCGTTTTCCCGACTGCGGCCACCGACGGCGGTACCGCAGCAGTGGGTCCCGTGGCCGTAGCGGTCGCGGTCCCAGGGCAGCCCGGGCAGGAAGGAGGCGGCGGTCACGATACGGTCACGAAAGTCGGCGTGGGCGGTATCCAGTCCGGTATCCAGCACGGCAAGCCGTACGCCCCGACCGGCGTCTTCCTCGCCCGTTGCACCGATGGCCCGTAGCCCCCAGGTAACGCGTGGCTCGGTGGCAGGTTCCGGGGTGTCCGCCCAGGCTTCCTGCAGCGCTTCCAGTTGTTGCTGCGCCAGGCTTAGGGTGTCCCGGAGTTCGCCCAGCAGGTCGGTGGCGGCGCCCACAGCGTGGTAGGTGCGTTCCGGCTCCACGTAGCGCACCACGCCGGAGTCGGTAGCCAGGCGGCGGCCCTGCTCGGGCGCGATGCCGTCCACTACGGCCACCTGCAGGTGCTTGAATACCAGTCCGTCGCCGGCGGCGTACACTTGATCGGCACGCAGGTCGCTGCCCAGGGCTTCGCTGGATACGAACTTGCGCTGTAACTCCCGCTGTACGCGGGTAAGGTCTCCGGGGCCGGATTCTTCGGCCAGCAGCAGGACCAGGCGGCCCGTGGTTGATGCGGTAGACATGTTTTGTAGTGTTAAGTGAAGTGGCGCGCCAGCTCCCCGAGCAGGAGGTGCACATCCTGTAGGTGAAGATTCAGTAGGGCCCGGCGGGCCACGTGTTGGTGCCGTTCGTCGCCCAGCAGGGCTTCCCAGACTGCGGCGGCTCCGGCATCGGAGGCGGCGGCAGCCACGAGCCCGGCCTCGGACACCACCCCGAGTTGCCGGGCGGAGAGGAGGGCCTGACCGAGAAGCTGCCGGCTTTCCGCCAGTCGTTCCCGGTCGCGGTCCAGCGCCCCGGTCAGCCGTTCCGTAAGGCGGCTGAGCAGGTGGTAAACCGCCCGCCGCACCCCCGCCCGCCGGTGGGTACGGACCGGGACGAGCGTCTCCGGGTCCGTACCGTCGCGGGCGGTGGCCAGGTAGGCGATCAACTGGCCGACGGCGGCGCGGTCGCCCGCGGACGCGGCGTCGGCAAAGTAGTCCAGCAGCTCGCCGAGCAAGGCTTCGCAGCGGTCGTCGACCCCGTACTCCTTGGCGGCGTAGGCGCGGTCGAGGGCGACGAGCCGGTCCAGGTATCCCGTGAGCTGCTGCTGGCGTGCGTGGAGGAAGGGCTGCATCAGTCGATGGTCAGTTCCTCCCGCACGGTACCGTCGTCCTGGGTGATGCGGCGGATACGCACTCCCTCCTCAACGAGGTCGATGTCGAGTTCCAGCAGCAGCTTTTCGCTGTCGCCCTCCTGCATGCTGCCCGCCTGGGGCGTGACGTGGATGCGGTCGAGCCGGCTGCTCACGGCCTGAAACTGCTCCTGCAGCGCACCGTGGACCGCATGCTGGATACCGGTCTGCAGCTCCGGCGCGGAATCCTGAACGTGAAAGGTGTCGCGGATCACCGGCCGGGTAAGCACGCCGCTCACCACCGACAACGGCAGGGCATGCTTGATGCCGGGCACGTAGGCGCGGTCTTCCTTCTCCAGTTTTACGATCAGGTTACGGAAGCGGTCGCTCTGCAGGATCTCCTCCCCTACGGGCTCCACGACGGTGCCGTGCTGCTCGCCGAGTTTGGCCAGCCGGTCGTTGAGTCCGTTGAGGAACTCGGTGGGCCGGAGGTGGAAGTTGTACTTCGTCCGCTCCTCCACGTCGTCGACCCGCACCGGCAGCCGCAGCTTGATGGCGGGCATGGTGAAGCGCGGCGCGCGGAAGTGCTGCAGGTACTCGTGCTCGGCGTAGGCGCGGGCGGTAGCGATGGCGGCCTCGTCGGCCCGCCGGCGTGCTTCTAGCAGCTCGGAGTTGAGGTAGTCCAGGTAGTCGGTCAGCGTGATCACGGCGGCGGGGCGTTAGGCGATCAGGAGTCCGAGTACCTTTTCCAGCCCGCCCGGCAGTTCGTCGTTGGTGGCCTTCACCTTGACGTTCATGCTGTACTCCTTTTCGACCTTGACGCCGGTAGCGGAACTGCGCCGGTAGGCGGCGCTCACCTTCATCTTCACGGGACCCCAACCGCCGGAAGCCCCCGCGTTTACGCCCAGCGAGCTCGAGACGTCTTTCGTAGCGGTGGAGTTAAGTTTTACATTCAGGTCGATGTCGAGGGTTTCCACGCGGAGGCACGGCACGTTGAGGATGCTGATGAAGGGCACCTTGACCTCTACGTTTTCCGTTTCGGTGCCGCCGTTGTCGTCGGGGACGGTTTTCGTATAGGAGAAGTTCGCCATCTTTAAGCCGGTAACGGCGCCGGTAGCATCCCGGTCGAAACCCACCTCCTTGATGAAGTTGACGGTGGCGACACTGGCCTTATTCTGTGCCTCGACGGCCGCGTTAAGGGGGCCGCTGATGAGCGTAGAAAAATCGATGCTGCCAAGTTCGTCGGCAAATTTCGCATCGAACGCGGCATTCTCCGCGGCACTGAACTGACGATCTTCGGCGGCCACGAGTCCGAAGATGCCGGTCAGCACCTCGTTGCTGGCGTTGGCCAGCCGGGCCTCCCACTCGGGGGAATAGGCGTCGCGGAAGTCCTGGACCACCTTCAGCATATCGGCCTTGTTCAGCTCGGGCAGCTCGCCGTCGGGATCGATGCCGCTGACCGAAGCATAGGCATCGGCGCCGATGAGTTCGTGGAGGTTGGTGAGGAGGTCCACGATCTCCGCCTTTTTCTTGCGGCTGTGATCCTCCTGGAGGAAAGAATGCAGGGTAAGCATAGTGTATGGGTGTTACGCGGCCCCGTAACCCGCCGGGACCGGTGCGGGACAGCCGATCGACTGTCACCCCATTATTCCGCTCAACCAAAACGTGTTACACCTTCCAACCCCTTTTTTGGCGCGGCCGCGGGTGCGGCGTTCACGGATAAAACCGGGGGCTTTGGGCGCAGGTGCCCGGGCCGTCCGCGGTTTTCGGTGGCCACGGCACCCGCGACCCCGCCCCGACCGTTACCTTCGCGGCAAAGTAAGGACCATGAACGCAGCCAATACCCTCTTAGTCATCCTCGACGGCTGGGGACTCGGGCAACGCCCCGAGGCCGACGCCCTGGCGCAGGCCAGCACGCCCACCTTCGACCGTATCTGGGCCGATAACCCCCACAATTCGCTGATCACCTACGGCGAGGACGTGGGCCTGCCCGAGGGACAGATGGGCAACAGCGAGGTAGGCCACCTCAACATCGGTGCCGGGCGGGTAGTATACCAAAGCTTCGCGCGGATCAACAAAGCGATCCGCGACGGCGAACTGGAGGAGAACGAAATCCTGCAGCGCGAGCTGAAGTACGCCCGCGACAACGACAAGCAGGTGCACCTGATGGGCCTGCTGAGCGACGGTGGTGTCCACAGCCACATCAAGCACCTGCTGCGGCTGACCGACATCGCCAATGCGGCGGGCAACGAGAAAGTCTTCGTCCATGCCTTCACCGACGGGCGCGACGTGGCCCCGACCTCCGGCAAGGGATACCTCACCACCCTGCGCGACCACCTGAAGTTCCAGCCCGCGCGGCTGGCTACCGTGACGGGACGCTTCTACGCCATGGACCGCGATACCCGCTGGGAGCGGATCAGCGAGGCGTACCACGCCATGGTCGACGGGCGGGGAGAGCGGAGTCGCGACGTGCTTGAAACGGTACAGCGCCACTACGACGCGGGCACCACCGATGAATTCCTGCACCCGATCGTGATGACCGACGCCGAGGGACTGCCGTTAGCCCGCATCGAGCCCGGCGACGTGGTGATCTGCTTCAACTTCCGTACCGACCGGCCGCGGCAGATCACGCGGGCGCTCACGCAGGAAGACTTCCCCGAGCAACAGATGCACCGGGTGCCGGGCCTGCACTACGTGTGCATGACGCAGTACGACAAGAGCTTCAAGGACGTGGAAGTCCTCTTCACCCCCGACGACCTGACCAAGACGATGGGGCAGATCGTGAGCGAAGCCGGACGCACGCAGGTACGCATCGCCGAAACGGAGAAGTACGCCCACGTCACCTTCTTCTTCAGCGGCGGGCAGGAGACGGCCTTCCCCGGTGAGCGCCGCATCCTGATCGACAGCCCCCGCGACGTGGAAACCTACGACGAGAAACCGGAGATGAGCGTATACGGGATCACCGACGCCATCGTGAACGACATCCAGGAGAACGCGCCGAACTTCATCTGCCTGAACTACGCCAACACCGACATGGTGGGGCACACGGGCGTGTGGGACGCCGCGATCCGGGCCGCCGAGGCCGTGGACACCTGCCTGGGCCGCCTGCTGGCTACCGCGACCGCCCACGGTTACCACGTACTGGTGATCGCCGACCACGGCAACTCCGACGTGATGACCAACGAGGACGGCTCGGTCAATACCGCCCACACCACCAATCCGGTACCGGTGATCTACGTAGGCCCCGCCGCCGGTGAGATCAAGCTCCGGAGCGGGGGCAAGCTGGGCGACGTGGCCCCTACCCTGCTGCAACTACTGGGCGTACCCCAGCCGAAGGAGATGACGGGCGAGAGCCTGATCGCCTAGGGAGTGGCCGGCGGGCGGAGCTCCGTATTTGCCGGCCAGCCGCATAACCAATGCCCCTGAGTACTTGTTAGGTAAGGTAGAAAGACTAATATATGAAGACCTTCCTCCTTACCCTGCTGCTCGCCCTGAGCGTAGCTTCCTGCGACAGCCAGCGTACCAGTACCTCTACCAATTCCACCGAAAGCGGAGCCGTTGCTTCGACCGGCACCGACATCCCCGAAAGCGACCTGGCGGGTGAGGTTTCCATCGCCACCCTCGACGCACGCCACGAAGGGATGGCCAAGGCCTACTTCGCGGGCGGCTGCTTCTGGTGCACCGAAGCCTCCTTTACCCGTATTCAGGGGGTTGACGACGTGTACAGTGGCTACGCCGGGGGCGATCTGGTGAATCCTACCTACGAGGACAGCAATACCGCCACCAGCGGCCACGCCGAATCCATCGTGGTATACTACGACTCGACGGAGATCAGCTACGACAAGCTGCTCGACATCTTCTTCGTTGCCCACGATCCTACCCAACTCAACCGCCAGGGACCCGACGTCGGCCCGCAGTATCGTTCGGCCATTTTCCCCCTGAACGCGGAACAGCGGCAGCAGGCCGAGGCTAAGATCGCCAGCCTGAATGCCAGCGGCACCTTCGACAAGAAGATCGCCACTACCATCGAGGACCCCGTCCATTTCTGGGTAGCCGAGCCCTACCACCAGGACTACTACGAAGACCCCACCAACCCCAACCAGGGTTACGTGCAGGGCGTAAGCCGGCCCAAGGTGGAAAAGGTGATGAAGACGTTCAAGGATATACTCAAACCGGAGTATCAGTAGGCAGCGCAGCAGCTTTGCCGCGGGCGCGTCGCTACGGACGCAGCGAGTTCGTCCGTGGGCGCAACGAACCTATACCGTAAACTACCCTTGCCCCCCGAGCCGGGCAAGCCCAACCCTATGCCATGCACGATATAGAGCCCCACTTCCAATGGCGCGACCGGTACCGCGCAGAAGACGACTCCGCCTCGCCCTTTTTCGGTCGGCAGTACAGTGAGTTCAGTTACTCCAACAAGGTGTATAATTACCTGCTGCACCCGCAGTGGGACGAGTTCGGCTCGGAGACCCTGTACCTGAAGATCCTCTTCGTGGACTACGAAGATCGCTACGCCATCATCGAACTGATCGGCGAGTGGAACGATGCCCTGCACAACGACTCGATGTGGCTGAAGCGGGAGGTGATCGACTACCTGGTCGCCGAGGGTATTAACCAGTTCATCCTGATCATGGAGGGCGTATTGAACTTCCATTCCGACACCGACGACTACTACGAAGAATGGTACCAGGAGATCACCGACAGCGGCGGTTGGATTGCGATGCTCAACGTACTCGACCACGTGGCCGATGAGCTGGACGGGGCTCGGCTGGACCGGTACATCCGCTACGGCGACTACCTGAACAATTTGACCTGGCGCCCGCAAAAGGCCCGGCGTGTCCACGAGGCCATCGAAGGACTGCTACAGACGGACGTGCGCCGCGTCTACTAGGCCCGTTCGTCCTTGCGCTTGCGGAGGACCATGCGGCCACGGCGGCGGTCCTCCCGGACGTGGGGCTTGATCTCCTGCCAGAAGCCCCTGATGGTACTGTCCCAGAGGTCGGGCTTGTACACGATCTGGTATTGCCGGTTGAATTCGGGCATGATGTCGTTTTCGGAGTCCCCCACAAAATTCATCTCGTAGAGGGAGAAGGAACGGTCGCCGTAGAGGCGCCCCTTGAGGTCCATCCGCAGCACCTTCCCGTCGGGCAGGGTCACGTAGCTACGCCCCTTGATGACCCCTTCCTCCACGGTCAAATATAACTGCATGGGCAGGGCCTGGTCGGAATAGATGCCCCCAACGGTCATGGTACCCTCCCACAGGCCGTCGAGCGTAGGTTGGGCGAGGACACAGAACGGCAGGAGGAACAGGGTAAGGAGAAAAGCTTTCATGGTCGGGGGGCGGGTAGGACAGAAAAATAAGGTAATTCCCGCTACTAAGGTTGCGGCGGGGTATGACGGCTGGATTACCTTGCGTCCGATGGCCCACCTGCCCCCCTTCGCCGAACTGCTCCGGGCGCTGACCCTGGGGACAGCCCGCCGGTCGCCGGATCCCACCTTGCTGGAGTGGCTGGACGCCCGCGGGGCCATCGACCCCACCGCCGATGCCGCCGAGCAGCTGCTGGCCGCGGTGGCCCTCACCGAGCGTACCCACCGGCTGGAGCTGCGCAAGCCTTCCGCCTCCGTACCGACGACCGCGCTCGCCCCGCCCGAAACCCGTGTCCTGCCCGCTGCCCGGCTGGCCCGCGGGCTGCAGCTGATCCTGGGAGATACCTACCCCGAGCTGCTCGACGAGGCGGTGGCCCTTGTCCTCGACCGCGGCACCTACGTACCGCCCAACCTGCTGCCCGCGCTGCTGCCGCGGGCGGCCGCGCTGCTCGATACGGATCCGCTACGCGCCCGCCGGTACCTGGAGGCCGGGGGCGAGCGGGGGGCGTGGCTGGCCGGACAGCACCCCGACTGGATCACACTGACCGATAATTTCTCCTACCCCGCGGCCTGGCGGCGCGAAGAACAGCCCGCACACCGGGCCGCGGTACTCACGCGGTGGCGGCGGGTCGCGTCGGCGGACGCCCGGGAGGCCCTGGCCGCGATCTGGACAACGCAGGCCCCGCGAAACCAGGAAATATTGCTGAAAGCCCTGGAAACGGGTATCTCCCCCGCTGATGCTCCCTGGCTCCGGGAGGCACTGGGACCGAAGCGAAAGGGCGTACGGCGGCAGCTGTTTCAGCTGTTGCTGCTGGCGGGCGAGGATCAGGCACTAGCCGACTGGCGGGCGCTGGCGTACGAAGTAGTTTCCGGAAGCCCGGGCCGTACGCTCTCCGAAACCGGTCGGGAGCTACTCAAGACCTACGGCGGCGTAAAGGCACCGGTGACCGCGCGGCAGTGGCTGCTGCGGATCGGCCCTCCGGCGGCCTGGAAGGAAGTTACGGGGCTGGAGCTCCCCGTATTCTGGAGCCGGCTGCCGGAGCTGGAGCTGCGCGCGGCGGGCAGGGCCATTCGCGACGGCGGCAGCCCGGAGGTGTGCCAACAGTTCCTGCGGTTCCTGCTGCTGGAGGAGCCGCAGCAGTTCCCGCGGGCGGTGGCGGCCGAGCTGGTGCGGCGGTTGCCGGGGCGGGAGTTCGACGCCCTCTACGGGGAGGTACTTTCCTCCCGTACCGACGCGCTGCGGCTCCGCGGGATTCCGCGCTTCCTGGCCCTGCAACGGACGGTGAGCTGGAACGAGCGCCTCAGCAGGGCCATGATCACCCGCCTCCTCGACGACCTACACAGCCGGCAACTGGACTACGCCACCCAGCGCGACCTGGCGCTGCACTGGAAGCAGGCCGCCCCCCTGCTGGACCCGGAGCTCTTTCCCTGGTTGCGGCAGCAGCTGCACGCCACGGCGGAGCGGCCCGACGTATTCGGCAAACTCGCCACCGGCCTGTTGCAGACCACGTCCTTCCGGCGGCAGCTGCGCCAGCCCTAATCCGTATCTTTGCGGCCGCGTATGGAACCTACACCGCACGAACTCCGCAACCTCCTCTCCCGGGAAGAGCTGCAGGCCCGCCTCGACGCCGAGACGGTGTCCCGCACCACCCTATCCTTTTACCGCTACGCGCGGATCGACGATCCGGCGGCCTTCCGCGACGCGTGCTACCGGGAGTGGTCCGAACTCGGCGTACTAGGCCGCATTTACGTGGCTACGGAAGGGATCAACGGGCAGCTTTCCGTACCCACGCCCAACCTCGACGCTTTCCGGGATGCCCTTTACGCCGTCCCCTTCCTGAACGGTACGCGACTGAATATTGCCATCGAGGCGGAGGCGCGGTCCTTCCTGAAACTGATCATCCGGGTACGGCCGAAAATTGTCGCCGACGGATTGGAAGACGATACCTTCGACGTGACACGCCGCGGCCGCCACCTCAGCGCCCGCGAAGTGAACGAACTGCTCGACCGCGACGAAACCATCGTCGTGGACATGCGCAACCACTACGAAAGCGAGGTCGGCTATTTCGAGGGGGCCATCCGGCCGCAGGTGACCAACTTCCGCGACATTCTGCCCGTGGTCGAGAACCTGCTGGCCGACAAGAAAGACCGCGAGATCGTGATGTACTGCACCGGCGGCATCCGCTGCGAGAAGGCCAGCGCCTACTACCTGCACCGCGGATTCGATCGCGTGAGCATGGTGGACGGCGGCATCATCGAGTATGCCCGGCAGTGCGAGCGGGACGGACTCGAGAAGAAGTACATCGGTAAGAATTTCGTCTTCGACGAGCGACTCGGCGAGCGGATCACCGAAGACGTGGTAAGCCGCTGTCACCAGTGCGGCACCCCCAGCGACCGGCAGCTCGACTGCGCCAACACCGCCTGCCACATCCTCTTCATTCAGTGCCCGAACTGCGCCGCCGTCCACGAAAACTGCTGCTCGGTAGCGTGTCGCGACTTCAACCGGCTGCCGGCCGACGAGCGGGCGCGGGAAGCTCCCCACCATAGCTTCAACGGGCAGCGGTATGGGAAAGCGATGCCGCCACGCCGGGAAAGCGAACCCCAGACCGGTCCGGACATTTCCTAGGTATGAAGCTTTCCTATCTCCTGCGCGGCATGACCGCGCTCGCCCTTTGCGCCCTACTGGCCTCGTGCGTCACCGGCCGGGGTCCCGCCCGCGAGAATACCCTGACGGTGATGTCGTACAACATCCGCTACGACAGTCCCAACGACGGCAGCAACCGCTGGGACAATCGCCGCGATTTGCTGGTCAGCCAAGTACAATTTCACCACCCCGACATCCTCGGCACCCAGGAAGTACTGGCCAATCAGCTGCGCTACCTGCGCCGTAACCTAGATGGCTACGACTACGTCGGCGAGGGCCGGGACGGGGGCGACGACGGAGAGTATTCCGCCCTGTTCTACAACGAGGACCGGCTGCGGGTAGAGGACAGCGGCACGTTCTGGCTCTCCCCCACTTCGGGCCGGGTATCGACGGGATGGGACGCCGCCCTACCGCGGATCGTCACCTGGGCGCGCTTCCGCCGGCGCGACTCGCGGGAGTCTTTCATGGCCTTCAATACCCACTTCGACCACGTCGGCGATCAGGCGCGCGTAGAAAGCGCGCGGCTGCTGCTCAACATGATCGGCCAGCTCAACCGCGACAACCTACCGGTAGTCGTGACCGGCGACCTGAACCTGACGCCCGAGACCGAAGCGATCGGCATTCTCACCGGCACACTCCAGGATGCCTACCAGCAGGCTCCCGTGCGGCTGGGGCCGGTCGGCACCTTCACCGGCTTTGACTACGACGCGCCGGCGGACCGGCGCATCGACTACATCATGACGTCCCCGGGGGTACGGGTACTGCGGTACGCTGCCCTGACGGACGCCGTCAACCGGAGCTTCCCCTCCGATCACTTTCCGGTCATGGCGGACGTGGTCCTGCCCTGATCGAAAATACCCTTCAGCAGGTAGTCGAAAACGTCCGGTGCCGCCAATCTTCCCGGCGCCTCCTGCCGGTTGATGAAGACGGGCTTGTCCCCGTCGCGGCCGCCGAGGCGACCGTGGCTGCCCTTCACCAGTTCTGCCCGCAGGGGCACCACGTCCATGAGCGTCCGGAAGCCTAGTTTCTTGCCGGCTACCTTGAGGCCGATGCGGGGGATCATCAGCTTCTTATCGGGATCGAGAAACATTTCGACCGGGTCGAAGCCGGGCTTCTTGTGGATGTCCACGGTCCGCGCGTAGTCGGGCGCGCGGGCGTCGTCGAGCCAGTAGTAGTAGGTGAACCAGCTGCGCTCGTCGGCCACCGCGACCAGTTCGCCGGCGCGGGGGTGGTCGACCTTCCACTCCCGTTTGCCGTCGGCATCCAGCAGGTGCTCGATCCCGGGCTCGTCCCGCAGCAATTCCTGCACGAGGGGGATGTCCTTCGGATCCCGTACGTACACGTGAGCGATCTGGTGATCGGCCAGGGCAACGGCGCGACAGGTACCCACGTCGAGCAATTCCGTGCCCCGCTCCTCACGCACGCTGATGAGCCCGGCCTCCCGCAGCTTCCGGTTGATGTGGACGGGGCGGTCGACATTGGTGATTCCGTATTCGGAAAGGACGGTCACTTCCACCCCGTTCGCCTCGTAGTAGTTGATGAGGCCCTCCACCACCTTGTCGATCTCGCGCAGGTCCGAGCGTACGCTGGCGTGGTCCTTGCCGTGGCGCTGAAGGTTGTAGTCGAGGTGGGGCAGGTAGACGAGGCTCATGGTCGGCGCGTGCCACTGGTGGACGAGGCGCGCGGCATCCGCGATCCACTGGCTGCTGACGATGTTGGTCCGCGGGCCCCAGAAGGAAAACAGGGGGAAGGTCCCCAGTTCCTGGGTGAGGCGGTGCCGCAGCGGCATGGGAAAGGTGTAGCAGTCGGGCATCTTCCGCCCATCGGCGAGGTACTGCGGCCGGGGGGTGACCGTATAGTCCATACCGGAGTACATGGCGTACCACCAGCAGATATTGGCGATGGTGAAGTCGGGGTCCCGCTCGCGGGCCAGGTCCCATAGCTTGGGTCCTTCCACGAGGTGATTTGATTGCCGCCAGAGCTTAAGTTCCATCTCGTCGCGGAAGAGCCAACCGTTGGCGACGATGCCGTGGTCGCGGGGGTACTTGCCGGTGAGGTAGCTGGTCTGGGCGGTCGTGGTCACCGCGGGCAGGGCGGGGTCCACGACGGTGACGCGGCGCGTGCCGCTCCAGCGGCTGAGGAAGGGCGTATCGGGTCCGATGAGGTCGGAGCTCAGTCCCACGATATCGATGACGGCGGTCGGTCGCATAGGCTAGTCGTTTAGTTGGCGGCGTATCCACTGGAGTTCCCGGGCGATGGAGTCGTCGAGGCCGAGCCGCTGGTGGTCGGGCAGCACGTCCCAGGTATAGGTTTCCACTTCCAGGTGGGGCGTAAAGGGACGTGCCTTCCACAGCGCTAACGTTTCCCGGATGGTATCGTTGGTGGAGGTCAGCACGCCGTAGCGGTCGGCGTAGATCGGCACGTGAAAGTGGGTGCGCAGCTCGCGGTAGTCGGGGTCACCCAGCATAGCCAGGGCGGGGGCCAGATCGGGGAAGCGGTCCACCGTACCGTCGGCGCGCAGGAGGGCGGCCTGGTGGAGGTAGACGGGCTCGTCGTAGGGCCGGAGGCTGTCACGCACCCGCTGCCGGTCGCCCGTGAGGTCGGCGCGCAGGGCGGCGCTGATCTGCAGGCGGCCGATCCGTACGCCGGCTTCTTCCAGGGCGGACAGGGCGTCGGCGGGGGCCTCGTAGCCGACGGCGAAGTGGCATACGTCGTAGCAGATCGCGAGGTGGCGCCGGACGTCCGCTTCCCGCTCGCCCCGGGCCAGGCTACGAAAGAAGGCGATGAACTCAGCACTGGATTCGAGCAGGCCGTCGGGCTCCGGTTCCATGTCCAGGTGCAGGTCCTTTCCGGTCCGCCGCCGCAGTTCGGCGAGGTAGTCAATCACCTCAGCCACGTTGCGCTGCATTTGCACGATCTCCCCCTGCACCTGCGGCCCCGCCGTCAGCCACGGTTTGTAGGAGAGCGGCGACGTGGACACGCCGCCGTCGAGGCCCTCCGGCAGCAGTTGCGCCAGGATATCGAACAGCTGCTTGGTGTAGGTCACGCGCTCGCGGGTACGCCAGTCCGGGGCGTAGACCTGGTCCTTGACGCGGGTAGCGTGGAAGCCCCCGTACGGGAAGCCGTTGACGGTGAATACGTAGCAGTCGTGGTCGTGCAGCCACCGCCGCAGTTCGCGCATGGCGACCGGCGTACCGAGTTGCTCGGCCGCCCGCGCGGAGAGCCGCAGGCCGATGCCGAAGGGTGCATCGGGGCTGACGCGCTGCTTCACCGCCAGCACGTGGTGCAGGCTGTCGAAGACGGCCGGCCAGCTTTCACCGGGGTGGATATTCGTACAGTACGTAAGGTGGCTGGCGGAGCGGATCTTCATAGAGGCGGGAACGCGGGTGCGGAGAAAGTGGGGACGGCCGGTGGTGCCCTCAGGTTACCGAGAAGTAGCGGGCCAGTCCGTAGGAAAGCGGCAACAGGAGCAGCACGAGCCCCCCGGCGGGCAGGCCCATGAAGGCGGCGGCCAGGCAGGCATTCAGGGGAATCAATGACAGCACCCCCGTCTTGACGGCGGTGCGGATGCGGTCGGGCCGGTTCTCGCGGATGGCGGCGACCTTCGCCCGGGCGTTCATCCCGTACCAAAGCAGCAGGAAGGGAAGGGCCGGACCGAGGTCCGCGAGCGTGAACCGTCCGATGAGCAGCAGGGCGACGGCTACTGCGGTGTCCAGGGCCAGGGCCAGCTGTATGGAAGCGCGGTTGTTGCCGCCGACCTCGCCGCGGCTGGTGAGGGTGATAGCGGCGATGAACACCACCGGCAGGACGCCGAGCCACCAGTACGCATGAAGGGCGGCGGCACTGAGGCTGATGCCCAGGAGCAGGTTGCCGCCCCGGCACAGGCCCATAAACAGCGGCCCGAACACCGGGTGGTGCTTGGCGCGGGCGTCGTAGAGGAGCGCCAGCGCGGCCACGGCCAGCGCGATCGCGGCACTGTCCCCGCCGGCGATCCCCGCCAAGCCGATTCCGCCCAGCAGGCAGAGTCCGCCCAGTAGGATGGCCGAGGCCAGGGTCACTTCCCCGCTGGGCAGGGCCCGTTCGGGGCGCTCGATGCGGTCGAGGTCGACGTCGAAGACGTCGTTAAAGACCACGCCGCCCCCGTAGAGACCGAGGGTCGCGAGGCACAGCCACGGCAGGGCCTCGCTCCAGTGGCCGGATACGGCCGCCGCCACGCTGGCGCCGGCCAGTACGTCGGCGACGGCGGTTACGAGGTTGGCGGGACGCAACAGCGTCAGGTACGGGCGCAGGGGCATACCGGGCTACTTAGTTTTCGATGATGTTGTCGGCGGAGGTGGTCTTGCGGCCGTTGCGCAGCACGCTGTTGCCGCTGAAAAGCTGGTCGCGGTCGATGTCTGGCGCATCGAGCCAGTCGGACTCCTTCATCTGCCCGCTCTGCCCGTAGGCGGTGAGGGCATTCTGGTAGGTGACCTGGCGGACGTCGGCCTCCGGGATGCCCCGTTCGAGCATCAGGGCGGCGGTTTTAGGCACGGAAAGCGGGTCGCTGATGCCCCAGTCGGCGGAACTGTCGACGATGATACGTTCGGGGCCGTAGTGTTTCATAAGGTCGACCATGCGCGCATTGCCCATCTTGGTGCCGGGATAGATGGTGAAGGCCGTCCAGTAGCCGCGGTCGAGGACCTCCTGGGCGGTCTCCTCGTTGCAGTGGTCGATGATGACCTTGGTGGGGTCGCAGCCGTGTTCCTCGAGGACGTCCATGCTGCGGTAGGTGCCGTTCTTCTTGTCGCGGTGGGGGGTATGGATGAGGATGGGCAGGTCCAGTTCTTTGGCCAGATCGATCTGCAGGCGGAAGTACTTGTCCTCGGCCGCGGTCTGGTCGTCGTAGCCGATCTCGCCGATGGCTACCACGCCCTCCTTGGTAGCGTAGAGGGGCAGCAGCTCCATGACCTGCTCGGCCAGTTCCTCGTTGTTGGCCTCCTTAGAGTTCAAGCCCATCGTGCAGTAATGCCGGATCCCGAACTGGGAAGAGCGGAAACGCTCCCACCCGATGAGGGTACTGAAGTAATCGCGGAAACTGCCGATGGCGGTACGCGGCTGTCCGAGCCAGAAGGCCGGCTCGATCAGGGCTACGACGCCGGCCGCGCGCATGGCCTCATAGTCGTCGGTGGTGCGCGATACCATGTGTACGTGGGGATCGATAAACTGCATAAAAACGGGGGGGTTGACTGGGGCGACCGGGCGCCGCCTGAACATAATAGTAAGGGAACGTCACAAGCCGCCGTTAGTATGTGTCCGAACAACTTAGACCATGCGCTCCGCCTGCCGGCGGCCGATGGCGTTCCAGCTGGGCAGGTCGTCGGTGGCGTGGCCCGAGCCGGCCAGCCAGTCCCGCGCGGGGGGATAATCGCTGGTGACCAGCACCTTGAGCCCGGCCTGACGCTCTAGGTCGTTGCCCTCCGTCACGGTCTGCTGCAGCGCGCCCAGGGCGCGCTCCCCGACGAAGCCCTCCACGAAGCGCCACAGTTCGGGACTTACGGGGCGGTGGGCGGAGCGGCGTTCTTCCGCGTAGTCAAGGAACATCTCCGCCAGGGGTTGATTCTTGCGGTCGGCGATGCGGTAGATGCGGTGCATGGGCCGCTGCATGAACATAGCTTTTAACACCATCTGGTTCCAGGCCTCCTCGGAGAGGTACTGTGCCGGAAAGGGGTTCTCGAGGGCGATGGCGTCGAAGACCCCGACCATATTGGTACGCAACCCTTCCCGGGCACGGCTGGTGAATTCCTGGGCATTGCCCAGGAAGTACAGCCCTTTGTAGAGGGCCATCAGTTCGCGGTAGTCGGCGCTGACGAAGAGCTCGTCCAGGATCGATTGATTCTCCGCGTGGGGCAGCGCGCACATCAGCAGGATGCGGCCGAGCTCGTCGGTCGACCAGGGCGTGGCGGCGAAGTTGGGATAGACGGCGTTGAACGAACTGTACTCCGCCTCGGAGAACCGGATGTCCTGCTTGCCCAGAAAGCGGGGGCAGGCCCCGAAGGCGAGATAAAAGGTGCGGGGCTTGGCCTGGTCCTCGATGGTTGAAAGTTTTCCCTCGAGCCAGCGGTTGCCTTCCGGCGACAGGTGCCGTTGGAGGATGTGGTGGATGGTCCCGTTCATGAAGGGGGGATGTGAGTTCTTTAATGTGTGGTTACGGAGTACGGGGTTCGGGTTCGGGTCAAAGGTAAGGCACGTTGCCTCCTTCGCCCCCGGACGCCCCGCCTGGCCGGTCCCTTACGTTCACGTCCCCGGCCTTAATTCTCCTTCAACGCCATACCGCCCAGCTTGAGTTTGGCCTTCAGGGCGAACACCTCGTCGCGGTACTGGGCGGCGCTCATGAAGTCGAGTTCCTTAGCCGCTTTCTTCATCTTCCGCTCGGCTTCCTGGATGGCGAGTTCGACCTGCTCGCGGGACATCGACTGCAGTACGGGATCGGCCGCCAGGCTGGGCTGGGTAGATTCTACGTAGGCCTGTCGGGCCTTGCGGCCGCGGATATCGAGAATGGTACTGCGGTTGATGATCTCCTCCCGCGACTTGGCCAGCGTCTCGGGGGTGATGCCGTGCTCCTCGTTGTAGGCGATCTGGATGGCGCGGCGGCGGTTGGTCTCGTCGATGGTGCGGCGCATGGAATCGGTCATGACGTCGGCGTAGAAGATGACGAGGCCGTTGCTGTTGCGGGCTGCGCGACCGGCCGTCTGGGTGAGGCTGCGCTCGTTGCGCAGAAATCCTTCCTTGTCGGCGTCGAGGATGGCGACGAGCGACACCTCGGGTAAATCCAGGCCCTCCCGCAGCAGGTTTACGCCCACCAGCACGTCGAACTCACCGAGGCGGAGGTCGCGCAGGATCTCGACCCGCTCCATCGTATCCACTTCGGAGTGGATGTAGCGGACCTTGATGTTCATGTTGGCGAAATAGCTCGTCAGTTCCTCGCTCATCCGTTTGGTGAGGGTGGTGACCAGTACGCGCTCGTTGACCTTGCGGCGCTCGTCGATCTCCTCAATGAGGTCGTCGATCTGATTGAGGCTGGGGCGGATCTCGATGGGCGGGTCGAGCAGGCCGGTAGGGCGAATGAGCTGCTCGACGATCTCGCCACCGGTCTGCTCGAGCTCGTAGTCGCCGGGGGTGGCGGATACGTAGACCACCTGGTTGATGAGGCTTTCGAACTCCGTGAAGTTGAGCGGGCGGTTGTCCATGGCGGAGGGCAGCCGGAAGCCGTAATTGACCAGGCTCAGTTTGCGGGCGCGGTCGCCCCCGAACATTCCCCGCACCTGCGGCACCGTCACGTGGCTTTCATCGATGATCATGAGGAAGTCGTCGGGGAAGTAGTCCAGCAGGCAGAACGGCCGGGTACCGGGCCGGCGGCCGTCGAAGAAGCGGCTGTAGTTCTCCACGCCGTTGCAGTAGCCGAGCTCACGCATCATCTCGAGGTCGAAGCTGGTACGCTCGTGGATGCGCTTGGCCTCCAGGAGGCGCCCCTCGCGCTCGAAGTAGCGTTCCTGCTCGTAGAGCTCATCCTCGATGTTGCGGATGATGCCGTTGATGCGCTCCTTGGGGGCGACGTAGAGGTTGGCGGGGAAGATGGCGGCGTTGCGCATGGACTCGATGCGTTTGCCGGTCTCGATCTCGATGCGCTCAATGGTCTCGATCTCGTCGCCGAAGAAGACCACGCGGTAGCCGAAATCGACGTAGGGCAGGTTGATGTCCACGGTATCCCCCCGTACGCGGAAGGTGGCGCGGCGGAAGTCGGTCTCGGTGCGGCTGTAGAGGCTGTCGACGAGGTCGTAGAGGAAACCGTTGCGGCTCTTCGTCTGCCCGACTTCGAGGCGAATTATGCCCGACTTGTAGTCCTCGGGGTTGCCCATACCGTAGATCACCGATACGGAGGCGACGATGATGATGTCGCGGCGCCCGCTCAGGAGATTGGAGGTGGCGCGGAGGCGTAATTTGTCTACTTCCTCGTTAATGGCCAGGTCCTTCTCGATGTAGGTATCCGAGCCGGAGATGTAGGCCTCGGGCTGGTAGTAATCGTAGTAGCTGACGAAGTACTCGACGGCGTTGTCGGGAAAAAATTCCTTGAACTCACCGTAGAGCTGGGCGGTCAGGGTCTTGTTGTGGGTCAGCACCAGCGTAGGGCGGTTGAGCTGGGCGATGGCGTTGGCCATGGTGAAGGTCTTGCCCGAGCCGGTAACGCCGAGCAGAACCTGGGCGCGCTCCCCCTCCCCTACCCCGTGCACCAGCTTTTTGATGGCTTGCGGCTGGTCTCCGGTGGGGTCAAACTTCGAGGTGATCTGAAAGGCCATGGGCTTGGGGGAATTGGGCACTTGGGGAACCGGCGGGAAAACAAATTGTTGGGTCCGCCCCGCACGGGACAGGCACGCAGACAGGTCAGTCCGCCACCGGGTCGGTATCGCTCAACAAATCCGGCCGGCGCGCGCGGGTCCGCTCCTCGGCCCGTTGGTGGCGCCACTCCTCGATGGCCCCCGTATTGCCGCTGCGGAGGATGGCCGGCACTTCCCTGCCGCGCCACTCGGCCGGGCGGGTATAGACGGGTGGAGCCAGCAGGTCGTCCTGGAAGGTATCGGTGAGGGCGCTCGTTTCGTCTCCGATGACGCCGGGCAGTAGGCGACCGATGCTGTCGACGAGAACGGCGGCGGCCAGTTCCCCACCGGAAAGCACGTAGTCGCCGATGCTGATCTCGAGGGTGACGTACTCCTCCCGGATGCGCTCGTCGATGCCCTTGTAGTGACCGCAGATCATGAGGAGGTCGGTCTGCAGGCTCAGGCGGTTGGCGCGCCGCTGGGTAAGGCGCTCGCCGTCGGGGGTGAGGTAGATGATCTCGTCGTAGTTGCGTTGCTCCCGCAGCTCGTCGATGAGGGCGGCCAGGGGTTCGCAGCGCATGACCATGCCGGCCCCGCCGCCGAATTGGTAATCGTCGGTGCTGTGGTGCTTGCCCAGTCCGTAGGGACGCAGGTCGTGGACCCGTACGGTGAGGAGGCCCTTATCCTGGGCCCGCTGCAGGATACTGTGCGACAGCGGGCTGTCTAGCAGTTCGGGGACTACGCTGATGATGTCGATGTGCATGGCGCGAAGGTAGTGTCGGGCGGGCGGCACCTCCACAAACTTAACCGGAGTCCACCGGGGGTAGACCGGGGTGCCGTACTAGTGGTCCGTACGAGTAGTGGCCGGTCGACTAGTCGACCGGCCAGTTAGGCCAAATACCCACATCTGGTTATCCCGCCCCGCCCCGCCGGCTTCTACCTTTAGCAACAGCCATGTTCGGTTAGGTCCGTCCGACGGACGCTTCTGTATGCAGGTGTGCTTCTCCCGTAACGGCGCACAAAGGATCGGACCCGAAAACGAGCCTGGTCCACTGACCACCATCAATCCCTCACTCCGCTCAGTTACCCGGGTGGAAGCGGGCTTAACGAACTACTATGTCCGTCAAAATTTCCCGTCGCGAGGAGAAACGCGACACCTCCCTGCGGGACTTCATTCTTGCCGCCACCCTTCCGCTGCTCCTCTCCGGCTTGATCGGGTACTACACCGGCCGGACCGGAGACATTAATCAGGGTGTCAACCAGCAAACCATTGCCGCGGTCGAAGCCCGGGCCGACACGACCACCGCGCAACTCCGGGCGCAAAACAACTTCCTGCGGACGGTGGATTCGCTCACGGCCCTCCTCCTGGCGGACCAGGAGGAGCGCAAGAAGGAATTCTTCCAGATCACCTCCCAAGCTATCCCCGGACAGGACATGGGAGCCGGGGTGTTTGCCACCTGGAACATCGCCATCAACCGCGATTTTGAAGTGTACTCCAACGCGATCACCGCGGAACAGGGCAAACTGCGGGGCCGGCCGGAACTGTCGGAAGCCGACCTGCTGCCGGTCATTACGCTCTTTAAGGAACTTAACCAGCTAACGAAATCCTACTTCATCTACCAGCGGGAAATGTACAGCGTCCAAACCCTAGACCAACGGGAAATGAGCGAGGCCCTGGCCGAAAAGGACAAGGAGCTGGGCACGGACATCGATAAATTACAGGCCCAACTGGACCTTGCCGAGCAAAAGCTGCAGCTGAAGGACATCAAGATCGAGCGCCTGACCACCCAACTGGCGGGTGCCAACACCCCGGTCGCCGAACCGGTTTCCTATCAGCAGGAAAAGGCTACGATCAACGCGGCGGTCACCGAAATCGAGTCCATTTCCCGGCAATTGCCCAGTGGGATCATCGTAACCCGAAGCAAGAAAGAGGAACTGGCCAGCAAGATCATGCAGCAAGTAGCAGTGATCGAAAATGCACTCGAGAACATCGAATAGGGGACGCGGAGATGGGTATGCCTCAGGTAGGACATCCCCCCGGCCGCTCACTTGTTATGTCGCCTTGCGGTAGGTGCCCCCCCCGGCTGCCTGCTAAGCGGTTACCGCTCCCAAAATCGCATTTGCGTTACGCTACGCCGGCCCAACTGGATGGTATCTCCGCTTTCGAGCTGTGTCCGTTTCTGTCCGTTGATGATGTGTCCGTTGATCAGCGTTTCCCCGTGCGGGAACAGGTACACGCGGCCGCCGTCGAGCTTGATCTGCGCGTGTTCGGGGAGGACGTCCTCGTCCGGCCATTTCACGTACACCTGGCTGCCGGGCTGGGTACCGATCATAATGTTCCAGTCGCTCTTGAGCCACTTGCTCAGGGGTACCCGCCGGCGGTAATTGGACGGAGCCACGTACTCGATCTCGTAACTCTCGGCGAGCTCAACCACGGTATCCAGTACTAGGCCGAGCAAGGCTCCCGAAACGAGCAGGCTGATCACCTTGGGAACCATTTCATCCCCGACCAGCGTAAGACTCAGCCAGTATACCAGAAAGCCCGTCACACCCGCCAGCAGGCCACCGGCAATACCACGCTTGCGTTCGATACTCGAGCGCAGCGTAAGTACAATACCGAGACCGAGTCCGAATACCACCCACGACAGGGCAAAGGCGAAAAGGGGCTGGGCGACGATCCCACTTCCCAGTAACATCACGCCGCCCCCGAACGCAATGATGGAGATTATCCCGCCCAGGAGAGTCCGGAGAAGAATTCGCCTTACCGACAGCCGCCGCGATTGGGAGCGCTCCTCCATTATCGACAGCATCAGCGTCAGGCCAAGCCCGAAGCAGGCCCCCGATAGCACATCACCCACGAGGGCTTCCGCATTTCGGTAGCCGGATACCTCCCGGGTGAATGCGGTGATCGACCCGCCCGCCAGTCCGTCGACCAGGGCGTAGAGTAACCAGCCCACGAAGCCGCCCAGCGCGCCGAACCAGATCCAGTTGAGCCTGCGGTTCACGCCGTGTAACGCAAAGAAATTCAGGCTGTGGCCGCGCCCGGATCCATCGCACTGGAGGTTGTTGTTGGTACACCCCGGAAAGTGAGGACACTGATCGCCACAGTCTCGCCAGGTTTGCAGGGGCACCAGCATCTCACACACATTGACCACGGGTTCCCCGGCGGGGATCGGCTCCCGCGTCATCGGATCCAGGATGTGCCGACCCGCCTGTGGCTGATACGGAACTACGAACTCCTTCTGGAAGCGCTGCCGACGCAGCATCGGCACCAGGAAGTAGAAGACGGCAAGCATCCCCCCCACGCCCGCCAGCCCGATGAGGGTAGGCACCAGTAGTGAAGTTCCTATACCGGGACCGAGGGTCACCGGCGTGATCACGCTCCCGAGCACCACCCCCGCGGAGGTAGGTTCCGCATCCGCGTTATTGGCATCCCGAACGAAATACCGTCGCTGCTGGCCGGTAAATTTCTTGTTGTTGGAGTTGATCTCGACGGTATGCGTACTCAACAGCCGGCGATCCGAGCCAAAAATATCGTCGACCGCATCGGGCAACTTACCCTCTGCGTAGCCGTCGTCGGTCCGGGTCGTCAATGCGGGGAGCTCGCGCATCAGGTTGGACGAGGGGCTGCCGCCCCCGGCCGTTGCCGCCGCGGAGCTCGAGATGGTAAACAGGTAGAGCCTGTCCCCGAGGTTCTCCAGCATCCCGAAGACGTCTTCCTTCCGCGGCGGCAGGACGGGACGCTCCCCGTAGTCCGGCGGCCGGTTTTCCCCACCGGAAAAGACGAACAGCAACTGCTTGGACGGCCGCGTGGCCAGCTCGCGCAGTACCCCGATCAGGGCAGCGTGCAGGTGCGGTTCCCCGCCCTGCCTGCCGAGGTCATCGAGTACCGCGGAGGGCTCCTCCGGCGACAGCGCCCGGGCCGGATGAACGATATCGGAGAAGGTCTGTAGCGTATATGTTGCGTTCCGGTTACCGTAGCGGTCGAGAAAGCTGCGGATCATATCGGCACTCGCGGCCGGGCTGCCCAGGCTGCTCACGTCGACCAAAAAAAGCACATCGATCGGCTCGCGCTTGAGGTCAAGGGTATCGTACATCGGATTGGGGGTCACCCGCATGACCTCCACGGGGAGTGCGGGCCCCGCGCCGATCTGTTCGCGGACGTCCAGGTCGCCGGCCTGTAGGTTTTGCATTGCGCCGCAGGATTCGTCGACCGCCAGTAACCTAAGCGGAACAAAGGCAGCCCCGGGGTCAACCTGCACGTCGACGAGCTGGATACTGGCCGCACAGGGGCCCTGGGCCGATAGCAGGCCGGGCCCGACAAACGCCCACAGGAAAAGGAGGATACGAATGGGGGCACTCATAGCGGTGTGGTAGTGTTGCGGCGGGTGAATCGTTCTATTTCCCGCCAGGAGAGCCAGTTGCTGCCCGGCCTGCGGGTATCGCGGTTGTTCATGACCCCTTCGGGGAGATAGGTGAAAAAGGCAGTATCCAGGTTTTCGGTCAGCGGGTCGATCTCCATCGCGAAGTGGAAGGGTTCACGGAAATGTCCGTACTGCACCTTCAGGTCCGGCTGGGAAAGAAAGAGTCCGTGCCCGGGATGGGTGTGGAACCAGCCAACCACGGTGAGGTCGGGGTAGTCATCCTGGGCCCGACCGAGATCGCGAGCTAGGCTCAGGGGATCGATCTCCATCTTTACTATGTTCTGGTGGCGGGCTTCCAGCGGCACGAAGTGCTCTACCGAAACCCGGTAGCCGGGACCGCCGGATTCCGGCCGGTACTGCCCCATGAGCATACCCCCGATCTCGGGAATGTCCTCGTTCCGCTCCCAGCCCCCCGGGTGGGCCAGGTCGCCGCCCCGGATGATCTTGCTGAGGTTTTCCCGGCGAAGGAATTCATCGAGGACCAGTATCGCCTCCTTGCCGAATAAGAGGCTCGTTATGCGGGTCCTCGCCCAAAGGTCCATGATCGGTAAAGACAGGAATTTCTCGGGTTCGGTATCGGGGTTGAAGGTCCCGTTGACGGCACCCGAATAGGCCCGCTTCGTCACGCGGAAGCCCGCGGGGACTACGGTTGGGGAACCGCGCTGCTTGCGGCGACGTGGATACACCGTCGATTGAATTGCCGGGGACGACGGTTGCCGCTGTCCGGGCGGGCGCGCAGGTGCAGTGCCGGCGGTACCCGTATTGATATCCGGGCTGCGGATATTTTCCTGAATCTTCCGGCGGCGGCGGCTCCTTCGGAAACCTCTGATACCAAGCCAGCTACCTAGCAGAAGCAGGCCGGCACCGACCAGCACCAGTACCAGCGGATCCGACTTCTTACGCCCTTCCACGGGCACCTGTAGCACCTGCCGACCGAAATTCCAGGATACCGCCCGTTGGTCGTCGGTAAGTTCGAGCTGGAAGTCCCCGCCCCGCCCTACGATATCACGCAACTGGGCCATGGTGGCGGTCCAGGAAGTGTCGGTACCGATATGCTTATCCGTTACCGGGACCCCGTCGCGGAGGAACAGCAGCAGGTACGGCGGGGTGCCCCCACGAAAGGCGAAGTGAACGGTGTCGCCGGTGGTCCGGAAGTCTCCGGCGAGCAGGTTATCCAGCGGCACGACGGTCCTGGCCTTGATCTTCGTACTGTCGGATAGGTGGAGGCGGTACACGCCGGTATCCGACACCGCTACCACGAGCCGGTGCCCGAAGGGCGGAAGTGCTTCGTTCAGCCGGGTTTCGTACGCCGTTCCTCCGGTGACGCTGTCGAGCCGCACGGCGCGAACGTTGCGGAAGGTGAGTTCGTAGACGTTGGTACTAATCTCTTTCACCTGCGGGCGCAGAAGAATACGCGCGAGGGCCCGGTGCACGAACTCCGTTTTCTCCGGCCAGCGTTGTACGTACGCCTCGGCGGGCAGTCTGTCAAAATCCACCTCCCACGGCGGGCGGGCGGGGGGCACCGCTTCCGGTACAGCGGCTACCGGGTCCGTGACCGTGGCGGACGCGGTCGCCGCCGCCGGTTCCGGCCCCGTAGCTTGCGGAAGGGGTCGGAAGCGAAATTCCCGCCCCAGTTCGATGGGTTCCCGCCTAACTTCTACGCCGTCGTAGGAGATCAGTACGGAGGCCGTCACCGTTGCCAGCCGTGCAGAATCAATAAGAAAGGGCGGGGTAAAGTTATCCTCCAATCCGTAGCGGAGAAAGACCGTCTCCCCGGGAATCACCTCCGGTAGTTCGATGCGGGCCGAGACCAGCGGGATGACGTTGCTGTCCTTGCCCACGACGGTGAAATCACGAAACGCCAGAATAGCAACCGGCGGCCCGTTCAGCAGGATCTTCCCATCCGGTGTTTCCTGCCCTTCCTCAACTTCGTACCGTTGGTTGAAACTGACCAGGTAAGGCTCCTTGATTCCGGGTAACTGCACGGATGCCCGAAACGGCCGCGAAAACTGGGCGTTGAGGGAAGATAGCCCCACGATGCTTACGGTCAGCAGTAAGCACAAGGACCGACCGAGCGACGTCCTGCCTAAGCCGGGTATCTTTCCGGCGCGGCTCATGCCTCGTCGAAGATGGTCCGCTGCCGGCTGCGGCCGCGCCGGAGGATGTACAGAATCAGGAGCGCCAGCCCCCCTACCGCCAGGACCGTCAGTGCAGGCAACATCCACGCGGGCACCTTAAATGGCCGGGGCGGCACATGCAGGTTTCCCTCCGACACGACCACCGGACTATCGGAGCCGGTACTGAAGGCTACCGCCTGGAAGTCACCGACCAATCCTTCATCCTGCAGGCTGTCGCGGTGCAGGGTTACCGTGGTAGCGTAGATTTCGTCCAGTTGCCATGTCCGGCCTTTCCCTTCCGGGTCCGAGAGACGCAGGGAATAGGGCTTCATACCGCCATCGAGCGTAAAGGTGTAGGTACCGGCCACGCTGTCCGTAGTCAACTCGGCGGTCATGAGGTTATCCAGCGCTATGGATAATTCCTTACCGGGGCACCGCTTGTCAACGATCAGCAACTCAAAGGGCTCCCTACGCAGCAGTTGGATACTAAGTAGGTGCTTGTCGCTCAGTAGCTGTTCATCGATTGTGACGTAGCCTGCGTATGCGTCGTAATAGGCCGGGGCGATGAAGTTCAGGAGCTTGAGCCGCTCGCGTCCGTCCTGCCGATCGAGTACCTGCATTTTCGGCTTCGTCCAGCAGATCAGGCTGTCCCGGGCCCCGGGGTCGCGGGTGGGGACCACACCTTCATAGGTGGCCAGGTAGGTATTCAGCAGAGCGGTATCCCGCTGGCCGACCGCCTCCTCCCAGTGTCGGTTGGCTGCGGTCAGCAGGGTTTTCTCTGGCCCGGGCCGCGGACCGGGAGGGTCCGGATCCGACTTGACGACTACGGGCTTATCAAGGGTACTTCGCGCCCCTCCTACCCGATTATCCACCAGCGGAAAGCCTTTGCCCACGTAGGGCGAATACCGTTCAATAAACTGCTCGGTCGTTTCGGTCGCCGAATCATTGAGGACCATTACCCGGAATTCTTCCGCTACCGTTTTTTCGATCCAGTTTCTCGCCGCTTCGCGCGTTCCGGCGTCGACGGACAGGTCCAGGGCCGTCCGGACCTTCTCCTGCAGGGTCGGTGGCTTATTGGTCGCTACTTCATCCATTTTTGGCCCGATCTCGGTAACGGTGACCCGGGGAGTGATGATGAGGTTTTGCGCTCCGGAGACCGTCCAGTCTCCCTCGAACAAGGCCCCCTCCTCGTTGGTGTCGATAAAGGTGAAGGGCAGTCGTATATCGGAAGTGCCCGTTCTTCTGCAGCGGAATTCAATGCTCTGGGGGCTTTGGCCGGGCGTCAGCCGCAGCGTCAATCTCCGCACCGGATTCCACATGGAGACCGGGTAGTAATCGTACGATTTCGGACCGATGCCCACCATCATTCGCTCGGCCCACCTGCCGTTTTTACCCTCGATGCGGAGATCGAGGCGTACCCTGGCTTCTTCCGAACCGGAGAAGTCGAAGGAGTTATCGCCCTCCGACTTCCCCCCCAGTACCACAAAATCGTAATAGAGTACGCCGCGGCGGTTCCCGTTCTCCAGGATATCTACCGTCCCCCCCTGGATCACCGACGTGCTCTGGGCTACGGCGGGGGCACCACCGCCCGCCACCAAGCCCAGTAGCACCGCTAGCCATACCAGCGTTTTACGGGAAGTGTACCGCCCGGCTTTCATTCCTTGATCTTTTTCGCCGGAGTGCCGCCGATCCGGATGGTCCGGCGCTCGGTGTCCGGAGCCACGGTCCGCTTCCCTATGCGAATAGTTCTGGGCTGATCGATTGGAGCCGGCTTTTTGGCCTCCGGCGCTTTGGCGGTTGCCTCGGCCGGGGGGACACTAGATTCTTCCGGGACACCCTTCGGACGGATGAGCGGCTGGTTGTCGGTATAGATGCCGTCTTTCCGGTTGACGATGTTGTTGGGCTCGGCGTAGGTCTTCACCCATTCCGCAACTTTCGGATCCTCCGGATACGGGGGCACGAAGTCCGCCAGGTAATTGCGGTATTGCAGGATCTCGCCTACCCGCAGCACCAGCTGCCGAAGACTGTAGTCGATTCCGTAGCTGTTTACGTTTCCGCAAATCTTGCCCTTGAACCGGCCAACTGACTGAATATTGGGGTGCCAGACGTCGGTCTGCATAAAGATAGCGGCGGGCACCAGCGGATAGCGGGTGGGAATAGTGAGTTCCATAACGTGGCGGTCGCCGTAGCGCGGCTTTGAATCCGCGTCGATACCGGTGATGGTATTAAGCAGGTAGGTCACGTGGTAAACCGTCGGAATTTCCAGGGCGCTCACCGTGGATTTCACCTCCCAGGAGATTACGTCGCTGCTTTCCTGCAGGTCCCACAGGTCCATATGCTCCTTGGCGTAGAGCATCCAGTTACGTTGGGTCTTGAAAATGGGGTGCTTGAAGTCGTATTCGGGGCGGGGCATGGCGGGGCGGTTTACGTTCTGGCACTTGCACCGGCCACCAGGTCCGGCACCAGCAAAATGGTTTCACCGCTCTGGATACCCAGATCGTGGAGGGTCTTGTGGTCCTCGATCCGCACGTTCCCCGTTTTGGAGATCAGTTCGTAGAAGAGGGGTTCCCCCTGCTGCGTCTGCCGGGGGGCAACGTTTTCGCTAAGTAGGCCTTCGAGGATCTCCAGGCCGGTGGTAAAGCGGGGTAATTCCACGTCAAGTTGTTCGCCGCCCGGCATGACCCGCACTACTATGTTTAAAAAGTCTGACATGATTCATTCACATTTATAGCGTTCGATTATTGTGTAGCCACCCTGCCGGTCAGGGCAGCGGGTTCGTCGAAATAAGTCCCCCGGTCACCCGCCAGGGTCACGAAGTGGAAATCGCCGTCAGCTTCCACCTGCAGGATTTGCCAGGGTGGGATACCTACGTCCAGCAGGCTGGCATCCGGTCGGGGAAAGGCATCGTCGAGCTGGCTTACCGTCATCTCCGGCGGAATCCGGACCATCTCTCCGGCGACAAACTGGTGACTACGGTAGGTCGCCTCGTCGATCCGGAAGCGGGGCAGCAAGACGGGGGTTGACGTCATGCTTTCCTCGCTGTATAGTTCGAGCACGATGTCGTAATCCAGGTGTACGCGCACCTCTTCGGCACCCAGCGATTCCCGGAGCGTTTGCAGCAGCGCGGCGACCGTCATTGCAGCCGTGAGCTCCTCTACGTCACGGATATCTTCCCAGGTAGCGTGGCTCAGGCAGTTGCCCCGTAGCGGGCGCGCGGGATAGAATTTGCTTTCGTTACTCTGCCCGTCGTAGAAGTAGCGTTGCCGGCTCAGCAACTGCTCGTCGTTGCCGTAGATGACCTTGAACGCCTCCTGCACCTGCATGGCTCCGATGATGGAGGAGGAGATCGGAGTGGTGGGCAGTCTGCCCTGGTTCGCGTTGCGCTTGGCTACGTCGTTGCAGCCGAGACGGTAGCGGATGATCTCCCATTCCTGGGGCCGCAGGCCGCATTCGTAGCACGACACGCCGGGTTTGAATACGTCCAGGGAGCCGGCCAGATTGAGGATGCCGCCGTTGATCCAGGTTTTATCGAGCCGGTAGGCATAGCGGTTCAGGTGAAGGCGGGCGACCCGGTTGTCGAGGCAGCCGATGAACACGTCCATCGTACGCAGGAAACCGAGCCCCAGGTCGTAGATGATGTCCCCCCGCATCCAGGCCACCTTGCAGTTGGGGTTGATCTCCCTTACGCGCCGGGCCGCCACCTCGGCCTTCACCGCCCCGACATCCGCCGGACGGAAGAGCACCGAGCGGCTCAGGTTCCCGTACTCGATCTCGTCGAAATCCACGATAAAGATGTGCCCCACGTTCAGCAATGCCAGGTTCTTTAGCACTTCGTTACCCAGTGCCCCGGCACCGACCACCAGCACCCGGGCCGCGGCGACGCGGTCGGTATCCCACCAGGATAGCAGTCGATATACTTCGTCCCACTGGGACGATCTTGGTGACATGATGACGATTTTGTGGATGGAGAAATCTCAAATGGCCGTTAAACACCTAAATATCAAAGTTTTCGTGTGCTTACCTGCTCCCCATATGTGGCGATTTTGGTCGGCCGCAACCGCCAGGTGGGTCAGAAGAGCACTTCCTCGTAGGGCAGGTTTGCCAGCACGCGCAGCAGCGAGTCCCGGCGGCGGGGAAATCCTTCGACGCTTAATGACGGCGCGCTCACGACCGTTTCACCCTGGTACCGCAAAAAATCTTCTTCCGTTCCTCGATTGCGGAAGCGCAGGCAGACGTGCGGCCCCGTCGCGAGTCCGCTGGAGCCGACGTACCCGATCACCTGACCCTGCCGCACCTGCTCGCCCACCGAAACATCGGGCACGAAATCTTCCATGTGCAGGTACATGGTCGAGTAGGTATCGTCGTGCCGTAACTCGACGTACCGTCCGTTGCGCGGGTCCTCCGCCCGCCGCAGGACCGTACCGTCCGCCAGGGCGTAAATGGGCGAGCCCCGGGGGGCGGCGAAGTCCGTACCGCCGTGCCGCTTCACCTCACCGGTGACGGGGTGCCGCCGGCGTAGGCTGAAGCGGGAGGAAACGATGCCGAACTTCACCGGCGCCTTGAGAAACCGCTGGCGCAGGCCGGCCCCGTAGTAGTTGAGGTAGACGGTGGTGTCCCCGACGGGTTGTCCGAAGACCGTATGGGTACGCCCGTCCGTTTCCACCTGGATGGCATCGATATGATCGATTCCCAGGGTACGCCCGTCGCGCCGTTCCTCGGTATACAATAGTTTGTAGCGGTCGCCCGGAGCGAGGTGAAACAGGTCGACGGTCCACTTCATAGCCTCTTCCACCATGGGAATAAGGGAATGATGAAGGCTGTCGCTCTCCAGGATCGAAAGCCAGAAGTTATCGGTCACGATACCCGCGTAGTGCACGTCGTGCTCCGAAATCTCCCGCTGGGTGACCTCCAGCTGGGCGTAGGGCAGGAAGCGCAGGTGATACAGGGTGCGGGCGTCGCCCTCGAAGGTAAGCGCACGGACAGGCCGCTCCGGTCCGGCCCCGTATTCGAGGCGGTAAATAGTGCCGGCCGCAATGGGCATATCGGCGCTGAGTTCGGGTCGTTCCAGTAGGCGGCGCCGGCGCTCCAGGTTCACCCCCAGCACCTCGAGCATCGCGCCCAGGGTGCTGGTCTGGCGTACCACCCCGTCTATCGTCTCGAAGCGATAGGCGGGCACTTCCGCTACCGGGGGGCCTTCGGCCCCGGCCAACGGAGCCGCGGTCGGGGTTGTCAGCAGCCGAAATACGAGAAAGCCAAGTACTCCTCCGCAGAGCAAGCTCGGTATCACGACCGGCAGCAAACGGCTAAGGGCGGAGCCGGAGGCTA
Organism: Lewinella sp. IMCC34183; assembly: GCF_003390915.1. GTDB lineage: Bacteria > Bacteroidota > Bacteroidia > Chitinophagales > Saprospiraceae > Neolewinella. The sequence goes on from NZ_QMEM01000006.1 coordinate 199,963, forward strand.
CCCTGCCCGATTCCCCGATAACGATCTTCCTGCGCTCGTTGGTCATGCTCCCGAATTAGTCCAACCCCCAACCCGTTCCGCCGTCGGAGCCCGGGGTACCCGAGCCGCCCGGGGAGGCGTTGCGGTCCGGACCCCGGCTCGTGATCCGGAGGTTAGCACCGGGTGCCTTCGTGGTAGCAGGTCGTACGATCGGAGACCGTGCCTGGGTGTCCGACCGCTCGTACGTCTTCCGATCGATAATGGTAAGATCGGCGATCTGGTGGTAGTCCAGTTGCCGGAGCTGGGCGAACAGCCGGGTAATGAAGCCCAAAAAGTCCGTGACCCGCACCGTCAGGTCACGCAGTGCCAGGTGGTCGTAGTCGCGGTCGCAAAGCTCGTTGCAGAAGCGCATCAGGTCAGTGGCGGCCACCCCCTCGATGAAGTGCGCCATGTAATTGAGCATGTTCTCCTGATTGGCGGCCATCCGCAACTCGTTGCGGATGGTGCGCGCCAGGGCCATGAACCAGTGGATCAGGTAGACGGGCTCCTGCCGCGGTATCAGCAAGCGGTACGCGTCAAAGTGAGCGTTCACGTACCGGATGCTGGCCTTGGTCAGGCTAAGCAGGTCGGCGGACAACTGCTGCCCCTGGTTTTTGCGGTGCTTGTCCTTGATCTTACGGATGATCTCGAACGCGTCCCCCTCCATCATCAGCAGTTGCTCCTTCCAGTGCTGGTGCAGCTGCAGCAACTGATCGCTGGCGAGCGTGCGGCATACGGGCGGTATGTACTCCCGGTCCCGCTCAATCCCCTGGAAACTGCGGATAATCCGCGCCAGCGGCAGGGCGTGGGTGTACTCCCCCGCGCTTCCCGTTTGCCGGACGGGCGTCACTTCAAGGCTCAGCCGGGGGGCCGTGTGCGGCTGCCGCAGCGGGACCTCGTCCGGATTGGGGGTACCGAGGCTGATGCGCTCCCCCGGATGTACCCGCAGCAGTACGAACCAGGTATCGGCCTCGGAAAAGTCGCGGCCGTACATGAGGTCCGACATCCGCCGCTGCAGCTCCCCGTGATTGTCCGGTCCCACCGTGAGCAGGTGGCCCCCGCGGGTCAGGGCGCGGCAATTCTTGAGCTCCACGCGTTCGGAGGTGACCACGAGGTCGAGTCCGGGATAGTCGGCCGAAGGGGGCAGTAGCCCATAGGAAAGATCGGTCAGCCGGGCCGCCGCGTGGAGTTCGGTTTGCTCGGTGAAAAAGGCTTCTTCGGCCTGAAAGTGGGATTTGTTGATCTTCATCCCGTCAACCCAGTTGACTGGCCAGTGCTCGCGACTTCTCATGATTGTTGTTTTTGGTTTTCCCAAACGCGGACCCGCTCGGCGTATACCGTTTCTCCGTTCATCAGGTCCGTCTGTCGCAGGGGATCCTCCATGGCCAGGTAATCCCGGTATGGGCCCCACCATTTCCGGCGGCGGCGAAACAACAGCCAGCCGTAGAGGTAATCGGATTTGTTGTTATAGGCGATCGCGATCCGGCGGTGCGAGCGGTCGTGTACGTTGTGCTCGTACAGCAGGTGATGAAATACCTGGGACAGGGAGGTACGCCGGGGCACGCTGACGTCAAAGGACACCGACTCCGGCCCCTCCTCCCGGATCGGAATTTCGAAGAACAGCCGTACGGCGTCCGCCGAGGGCTCGATCACCGGCGCGTCTTGCCGCAGGGGCAGCATCCAGGGCTCCCGGAACCGGATGACGATGGGTATCCGGAGCCACATCCGGTGGGCGTATACCACGACGGGCGGGAGGAGCATAACCAGGGCTGCCGGCACCACGTACAGCATGGCACCCGCGGCCCCGCCCTCGGCGTAGCGCAGCTGTTTGGCTACCAGACCGCCCAGCAGTACGAGTGAGGAAAGGGCCCAGAGCGAAAAGGCCTGGGGAAATTCCCACTGCAGTATGGCCCGCTCATCAAGGTAGACGAGCTGCTGTTTGTGCCAGTACCACCAGGCGAACAGGCTATAGATCACCGTAAGCAGGAGGAAAAGCCCAGGGATACTCAGCCACCCGACCGGCTCCCGGTACAGCAGCCCGGCCGTGGCGAACAGAACCGAAAATCCGACCGTGCGCAGGGCCAGTCCTACCAGTTTCCCGGTGAATATCTTCTTCTCGCCCCGCGTGGCGAACATCCAGACGACGCCCACGAGGAGCATGATCGCCAGCAGAATGGAGGCCGTGGAGTAGCTCATGCCGAAGGGATTAAGCGGGAGGTAAAGCCGAGGCGGGAATCGAGGGCCGTGCCTTCGCCAAGCCGCAGCTCATCCCCAAGCGGACGGAACCGCAGGACCGTCCTGACATCCACCTCGTAGGGCACCAGGCAGTCGTTTAGCAGGGTGAGCAGTTCGGCCGCGGGGCCATCGGCCAGGAATTCCGGGCAGCGCCCCCGTTCGAGCGGGCCGATGGTAATTTCCAGCTCCGGCAGGTCGGACACCGGCACGCCGCCGAGGCAGGTATCCACCCCCAGCGTATCTCCCCCTGCCGGTGAACCTACGGCACGGTCGCTGCCGGTTGTCGCGGCGACGTAGCGGAGGGCGACGGGGGCCAGTAGCACCGCGCGGTAGCAGGCGGCCATGAGGTCGAGGCGGCCGGCGATCTTGTGGGCCAGCGGCAACACGTAGCTGAGCAGGGGAAGGCTCCGGGCGGGGACGCGGGTGCAGTGCGGCCATATTTCCAGCAGAAGGTTCTGGCGCAGGGGACTGGTGAAGGGGTCGGTGAGTTCCCGCTCCGCGAGGTCGCACTTGACGGCGGTCCGGAAGAATTCCTGCTCGAAGGGGTGGAAGAACCGCCGGGCGGCCGTCTCCCGTTCCCGCGCCGCCGCGCTTTCTTCCAGCCGGCGCTTCAGTTGCTGGCCGGGGAAGTAGGGTTCCGGCCGGTGAAACAGCGCGTAGGGAAGCTGGTCGTAAAGCCCTTCCCGGTGGGTGGCCAGGCGAAGCGCCTTGCCGTCGGGGTACTCCACGATCCGCGCGTCGGCGATATCGGGCGAGTAATTGCGGGCGAAGGTGCTTACCGACTCGAATTCCACCTCGGCCAGGTCTACCATACCGTTGGTCACCAGGTCAGCGACCAGGCATTCCAGCCGGGCCGGGTGGCGGGAGAGATGATCCAGGGTATTCTGCAGGGGTTGCTCCTTCATGGCCGGATCGGTTGTGCCGGGGTGGCGGTTCCGGTGACCACACGGATCGGCAGCACACCGGCTGAATAGAAATTAAGTTCCCGTTCCAGTTCCGCGAGCCGCGACTCCAGCTTGCCGGCCGCGTCGGCATCGGGGGGCGTGGCCAGTTCCAGGCCGATCTGCAGTTCGGGGGCCAGCCCGCTTTCGGGGCCCGTGCCGTAGGCAAAGCCCTTGCGGGTCACGATCTCACCGGTCAGCAGGTCGCCGAGTGCCGCCTGGCAGAAGGCCCGGATATCCTCCCGGCTGACGATCCGCCCCCGGCTGATGATGGCCTTCTTGTAGGCGTACTTGCGCTCCTGACTGCTGAGGGGGGCCCGCCCGCCGGTCGTCGAGGTGAGCAACCGCATACTCTTGCGGTCCACGCCCGCGAAGCGGTGGAGGTCCAGGGTCTGGCCGGCGATGATCCCGTTGCCGTCCTCCGCCCGCGTACTCAGGTAGGTCACGTCGAGGTAGCGGTCGTTGACCAGCGGACTGGCCACCAGGAAGGCGAGGCCCGCACCGCTACCCCCCCGCTCGTTGACCTGCTGCTCCAGGTCCTTGAGCTGTTGGTTGAGGGCGGTGACCTTGGTGACCAGCGAGTCTTTTCCGTAGGCACTGAAGGCGGCGCTTTCGTCGCGGAGCACGTCCAGCAAGCCGAGCAGGGAGCGGGCGGCCTCGCGCTCCCCGAACTTGCCGGTATCCCGGCGCCGGATACTGTACTGACCGGCCCGGTAGGAGCGTATGTTGGTCAGCGGTACCTCGTCGTAGGCCATGCCGTTGCGATTGCGGACGGTAAGGGTATCGAAGTAGAAACTCTCGGTATCCAGCGGGATGATGTTCACCTGGTCGCGCATCCGCCCTTCCGCCTGGTGCCGACGCAGGTTGGCTACCGGGATAGCGTTCAGGGCACAGGTAGTGGACTGCACCTCCTGCCGCGTCAGCTGGGTGGGAAAGGCTACCCGGATCCACAGCAGCTTACGGTCGAGGGCCGCCAAATCCTCCAGGCGGTAGTGAGCTTCGAACTCGGGGGGATAGGTCCGCATCAGCTCCCGCAGGTCTTCCGGGGGGGGCCCCTCCGCGAATCCCGTGACGGTAGCGAGGTGGGGGGCGTAATACTGCAGGATGCCCGCGGCCGTGCGCTGGTAATGGCTGTACTCCCGCTGAAGCAGCGAGGCCACTTCGCCCCTGTCGTGCGGCGTGGCGGAAACCATGCCGGGCACGACCCGTAACGGCCGTCCGCCACAGCTCCAGTCCGCCCGCCGCAGCCACTCCAGGTTGTCGGTGAGGCGGGCCGCGTTGAGCCAATTGAAATAGAACCGTAGGCCGGCGACCGAGGTCACGCGGGTATCCAGCTCCACCCCCAGCCAGAGGGTACTGCCACGCTCGGCGAGTCCGGGGGTGCCGGCAGCGATACGTTCCCGTTGCAGGTCCTCACCGATGCGGTAAAGGTGTTCGCCGCCGAGTTCAAGGCAGGCTACGCTACCGTTCACGACCTCCGTCTCCAGGAGGGGGGAAAAGTAGACGGGCAGTTTTTCCTTTCGCCGCTCCACGGTGGCGTAGCACTGTAGTTCCGGCGTAACGGTTTCGGTACCCGAAAGCGCGCGCAGGAAGGCCATACCGTGGGCGGGCAGCGGACCGGTGAGCACCTCCGGCGTGAGCTGCTCGAGCATCCGTTCGAGGATGCGCGTCTCGGAGTCCACGAGCGTACGCTCCAGGCGGGCCACCTCTCCGGCACAGGCCTCGACCAGCAGGCGCACGAGGGGGTCGAAGGCTTCCAGGTCCATATCGGACTCCTGGTACCCCCACTGCCGGGCCGCGGCCCGCAGGATCCGGCTGCGTATCTGTTCGTGGGTTTCCATCAGTAGGTTGCATTGTGTTCGATGGCTACCGGACTGAAGTAGAGCTGGAAGGGTGGCGGGGCGAAGTCCTGGTTGGTCTCCAGCAGCCGGCCGGTCACCTTCATTTCGATCCGCTTCTTGAGGGCAAGCATTCGCCGGCCACGCACCGAGGGCAGGGGGCTATTGTACACACGGAAGGTGACCTTGAGCCGGGCGGGGTCCAGGCGGGGTTCGCGTTCGGCGATCATGCGGGCAATACTTTCCTCCAGCCGGTGACGGCGGGTCTCGAGTTGGCCGCTGGATTCGTAGTCGTACTCCCAGAAGGCGCATCCGAAGCTGGGATCCACCCGCAGACTCCCGTACGGCGAGATGAGCATCAGGAGAATATGCTGGCGCACCGACTCACCGAGGTCCACCTGTTCGATGCGCTCACCCTGCCGGGTCAGGCGGCTAAAATCGGCGGGGAGGGCGTACTTCTTCATGGGGTGGTTAGTTGAGCTTGACCATGGGAGCGGAAACGGTGACGGTGGCATCGGCCTTGAGGGTGGTATTGGCGCTGCTGATCTCCGCAGTCGCCCCTCCCGACGCGGTAAAGCCCTGTCCGGCGGAGACCGTGACATTATTGGCGGTCAGGTCCACCGTTTTTCCCCCGTTGACCGTTACGCCGTCAGCGGCACCGACGTCGAGGGTAGTGCCGGCCGAAAAACCGCCCTCCGTGCCGGCCGATAGCGTGAGGATTTCCTCGGCCACGATGGAGACATTCTTGCCGAATAGACTCAGGTCACCGGCGGTGGTGAGCGTGATTGATCCAGGTCCCTCGAGGCTCAGCGTGACGATGTTCGAGCCGTTGGTGAGGGTGATCGATTCCTGGCCCCCGGCATCGGAAAGCACGACCTGGTTACCGCTGCGGGTACGGATGATTTTGGAGTTGTTGTCCGGGTCGGCGGCGTTGGCGGGTTTGACCTTTCCGTGGTAGAGGCTTCCCATCACCACCGGCCGGTCGGGGTTGTTGTACTCGAAGCCGACCATGACCTGGTCGCCCACTTCCGGGACGAAGTAGGCCCCGTGGCCGCCCCCGGCGCCGGCGGCGGCCACCCGCACCCAGGGGGTAGTTTCCCCGCTCTCTTTCTGCCAGGCGAACTGTACCTGTACCCGGCCGAGCTGTTCGGGGTCCTTGTTGTCGGTGACTTCGGCGGGTTGTGTTTCCGCGGCCGGCGGTGCGATGCGGGCTTCCGCCACCGGGGGCATCTTCAACTTGGCCGGAATGCCCTGAAACGTATTGTGATAATTGCCCAGTCCGTCGCAGTGGTGGGTCAGGTGCAGTAGGCGGAAGCTGCCGTAATCGGCGCCGGCGGATTCCGAGGCGGACCCCATAGTGGACGGCAGCGCCCGGGCGCGCACCACCTGACCGACCCGCAGGTCGAGACGCGAGCATTCCCCGAACAGGTTGATGAGTTCGGCGGACTGTCCCGACTTGCGTCGCTCCGCCAGCTGATCCAGTTCCGGCTGGCCATTGGCCAGGAGGGGGAAGGCGTAGGCCGGCTCGTTGACGAACAGGTCGTCGGAAGCGTCCAGCATTAACTGGGTCAGGTCATCGAGATCCCGTACCCGGGCCTGCCGGGCCGGTGCGGCGAAGTGCTCGTCGCCAACGTAGTCGTAGCCGAGCAACTTGAAGTTGGCCGGCACGACATCGGCGGAAATATCCAGACCGTTCAGGTCCCGGCCGAACACCAGCTCCACCTCGTCGCCGTCCGGCGGGGAGCCGATCACTACCCGCTCCCCGTCGTAGTAGAACCACTCGCCGTAAGTTCCGCAGAGCCGGTGCAGGAAGCCGAAGGCCGTCTCCCGGTACTGCGTCAGGTAGGGAATGGGGTCGGTGTAGGTAAGGTCCGTGACCGTATCCAGCGATCCGACGCCGGCGATCACCTCCGCGGTGATGTCGGCCAGGGTCTTATCGGTGAAGGTGCGGTTGTGCGGTCCGTCGTCAAGCAGGCGGGTGGGGCTGGATCCCTGGAGGACCAGCTGCATCACCGAGCTTTCGTGCTTGCTGAGCTTAACGTTGGTGATGACGCCGCGGAAGGTAAGCTCCCCGCTCGTCTCCCGCAGCCCGGCCCGCAGGTTGATCGAGATCGGCTTTCCCACGAAGCGCTGCCCGAGGTCCATCAGGGAATTGGCCCGTTCCCGGAAGGGGCAGACCAGGGAAAAGGAGTGGTGGCCGTTCCAGGGTTGGTCCAGGCTCAGCAGGGTGATCGGCCCGAAGGGCGTGCCATCGATGACGATTTCCGGTACAGCTTTGCCCGCCACGGGGGGTCAGTTTTAGGGTAAGGGAAAAGGGTGCGTACCGGCACCGCGGGCGGTGCCGGTACGCCGGGGATCAGCTCACCCAGACCTTCTTGAGCTCGCTGTCCTGCATCTTCATGGTCTCGGCCGATACGGTGAAGTGCTCGACCATGGGCTGGTCGCGGTTGCCGTCCAGCACGTTGAAACTTTCGCCGTGCTCGATGATGTAGGCGTTCTCGAAGGCGAGGACCTTGGCCGGCGTCGGATCGTTGCGCTTGTAAAACTCGATCTCTCCCTTCTTCTGGGCGAATGCGTTGATCATCCAGTCGAAAAGGGTGATGTCGGAGGAGGACTTGATCGTGAGGCTGATCTTGCCACCGTGCACGCCCGTGGCGGGCATGCCGGATTTGTCGGTGTCGCGGTCCATGTGGTAGCTGCACTGCAGTACTTCGATCGGCTCGCCGCCATCCAGGATAAGCTTGGCTTCAAACATGATAAGTAGGATTAAAAAGGTGATAGAAAGGGCATACCCGCAGCAGTGCGAGGCGCCTTAGGTAGTTTTTACTCCACGTTGCTTTCCCAGTCCGGGGGAGAGTTCGGATCGTCACCGCTCTTGCCTTCGAGGTTGATGACGAAGTTGCGGGCGGGGAAGAAGGGGGTGGCGTGGACCTTGACCCACACGCGGTCCTTCTGGTTGGGGTCGCGCTTGATCTCGACCTTGCCGTATTTTTCCAGGATGCCGTTCTTCTGGCAGGTAAAGAAGAACTTGGCCACCTCCTTGTGGATGTTCATCTCGGCGTTGGTGGAGATATTAATGAAGAGCATCCGGTTGAGGTAGTCCATCAGGCTTTTGGTGAGCCAGTCGAAGGTGCGGACCACCGAATACGTCTGCATGCCCAGGTTATCGCCGTTGAACAGGGTGCGCTGGCTGAAGGCCTGCACCTGCCCGTACTCAAAGGCCATGGGCACCAGGCCGAGCTCGCCGAGATCGGAGAGTTCGTTGGCCCGGGTGACGAAACGGGTACCCTCCACCCCGCGTAGCACGCCGAATTTCTTGCCGGCGGAAACCTGAGCGATGTTGTTGTTGTAGAGCCGGCCGGCCAGGGCGGTGGAGGGGGCCACGTAGAGGGGCTCCGCCTCCCCCAGCTCCTCGTAGGCGGGGCGTCCCACCAGCCAGTTGCAGGTCATCATTACGTTGCCCTTGTGCTCGTCGGCCCCGGTGTATTTGCCGGCTTCAAAGAGCCGCATCACCTGATCGGGGTTGGCGAGGTCGCGGAAGTCGGTCAGCAGCATGGTCTTGGCTTCCTGGGCGGTGCGCGCCCATTCGTCCACCACGGCCTTGGAGCCGAGGAAGCCCGGTACCACGACCAGTCCGTAGCTGTTCATCAGGTCGAGGCGGTCGAACTTCTCCTGTAGCTCGTTGCCGATGGCCTTCAGGAAGATCGGATTGTCGAGGTCGTTCAGCTTGTCGAGGGGCGCATTGACCAGGGTGACGTTCTTTACGGGCTTGTCACCGGCCGCGTTGCGGTAGAAGTTGGCGACGGCCCGGTAGTTCTTCTCCAGGTCGGAGATCCGTTCGACGGTCTTGCTGAGGTTGGCCTTGAGCAGGGCATCCGCGGCCTCGTGGCGGGCGGTACTCTGTTCGATCATCTCCCCGACGTTCTCCACTTCGGTGAGCAGACCGATCCACTCCTGCAGCCGCTGCTTGAGGGCCTTGCGTTCGCGCTTGTTGCTGTCCTCCTCAAGGAAGATCTCCTTCATGATGGAGTCCGGCTCCAGGTTGTCGCCGCCCTCCACGCTCCCCGCGATCAGGTCGAACCCGCCGTATTCCTCCAGGGCCTCGATGGAATGGGCCACCGCCTCCGGTGCGATTGCTTCCCCCGCCGCCGCGGTCTTGACCCGGGCCTCTTCTACCCCGCCGCTTACTTGTTTGTCGTTTGCCATGATGTCTGTTTAGTAGGATATTGAAATGGGTGGGGGGTTAGTCTCCGTTCGCTTCCAGCTCGCTCAGCATGGAGCGCAACACGGTGAGGTACTCGTTCTTTTTCTCGGGATCGCTCAGGACCCGCTGCAGCACCTTGTTATTCTGCAGGCGGGTGGCGAAGGTGGCGTAGTTGGCCTTCTGGATGGCAAGGGTCCCCAGAAAGTCGCTCTGCCGCAGCAGGGCTTTCGTCCCGAAATCCCCCAGGTTGCGGAAGCGTAGCTCTTCGTTTACGGAGCCGCCCTCGGCGTCGTTGAATTCCATCTTCACCTCCGGCTGGAAATGGGCGAACACGTCCTCGATGGTCTCCAGATCGTAGGTCATCTCGGGGCGCGTGGCGGGCTTGTCCGTGAGGTCGGCGGTCAGGATGGTCCGGTTCTTGGGGATGTCCGCCATCGCCTCGTTGGCCGCGTCGACGGTCTCGTAGATGAAGCCGTTCTTGCGGAGTTCCTGGTTGTTGGTGAAGTCTGCCATGGGGATGGGTTAGTTGATGGTGAATAGAGGTTGCTCCCGCTCGTCCAGGGTGATGTTCAGCGTCTGTCCGTCGCCCAGTTCTCCCGCGATGATGCGTTTGGAGATCGGCTTCTGCAGGTCGTTCAGGATCACCCGCCGCAGTGGGCGTGCCCCGAAGCGGGGGGAAAAGCCCAGCAGCGCGAAGTGCCGTTCCGCCTCCTCGCTCAAGTGCAGGTTTATGCCCTTGAGCCGCAGGTTGTTACCGAGCTGGCGGAGCTGGATGCGAAAAATCTTTACGATGTTCTTTTCGCTGATCGGGGCGAAGGGTACGATCTCCGTCAAGCGACCGAGGAATTCGTCCTTGAAGTGGCGGCTCATGTGCTCCGTCAGTTCCGTCTGGGTGGGAATCTCCCCTTCCGCGAAGCGCTCCACGATGAATTCGTGCCCGATGTTGGAGGTGAACAGGATGATGGCGTTGCTGAAGTCGCCCACCTTGCCCTGCTTATCGGTAAGCTTGCCGTCGTCGAGCACCTGCAGGAAGACCTTGAATATCTCGGGGTGGGCCTTTTCAATCTCGTCGAAAAGCACCACGGAATAGGGTTGCTGGCGGATGCGGTTGACCAGGATGCCCCCCTCCTCGTAGCCTACGTATCCGGGAGGAGCTCCCGTGAGGGTGTCGGCGGCGTGCTGCTGGGTGTATTCCGACATATCAAAGCGGATCAGGGCGGATTCGTCGTTGAAGAGGAAGTCCGCCAGCGCCTTGGCCAGCTCGGTCTTGCCCGTACCGGTGGGCCCCAGGAAGAAGAAGCTGCCTACCGGTCGGCCCGCATCCGCGATGCCGGCCCGGCTCACCTTCACGGCGCTGGTGATGGAGTCGATGGCGTGGTCCTGCCCGATCACCCGCCGCCGCAGGCGGTCGGCCATCTGGTCGAGCTTGTCCTTTTCGTCGGCCTGGATCTTCCCGATCGGGATGCCCTTGGCGTAGGCGACGAGCGCGGCGATGTCATCGGCAACGATGCTTTCCTTGTTCGTTTCGGCACTGGCCGCCAGGGCGTCTAACAGCCCGCGCAGGTAGGCGAGCAGGTCGGCCGGCCGCTCCATGGCGGTGGCCTCGCGCAGGTCTTCCACTTTCCCGAGCAGGATCGGAGACACGCTGTCGCGCAGTTCGCTGTCGAACCAGCGCAGCTCGGCGAGGTAGTAGTCGGGGTCCTGCTGGCTGCCGGCCGCGACGAGCTCGTCCAGCCGCTCCCGGAAGCGTCCGACCTCCTCGCCGCTGGTCTCGACCATCATGCGCACGGCCGCGGCGGTGCGGTCGACGAGGTCGATGGCGGCATCGGGCAATTGCCGGTCCTTGAGGTAGCGGGTAGCCAGGTGTACGGCTTCGCGCAGGGCGCCTTCCGTCAGTTCCAGGCCGTGGTGCTCTCCGTAGACCGGAGCCAGGGCCCGGAGCATGCGCACGGCCTTCTCCTCCGCCGGCTCGTCCACCTCGATCAGGTCGAAGCGGCGCTTGAAGGCATCGTCCTTCTCGATGTACTTGCGGTACTCGCCGTGGGTCGTGGCCCCGATGACGGTGAGCTCGCCGCGGGCCAGTTCCGGCTTCAGCAGGTTGGCCGCGCCCCCCGCCCCGCCCTGGGGGTCGAGCAAGGCGTGGATCTCGTCGATGAACAGGATGGTACCGGGCCGGGCCTTGATCTCGCCGATGATGCCCTTCAGCCGCTCCTCGATCTCCCCCTTGTAGGCGGCGCCGGCGATCAGGGAGCCCAGGTCGAGTTCCAGCAGGGAGGCGTCTTGCAGACGCTCGGGCACCTCGCCCGAGACGATCAGCCGGGCGAAGCCGTCCACCAAGGCGGTCTTGCCCACGCCGGGCTCTCCGACGATGATGGCGTTGGGTTTGGTGCGCCGCCCCAGGATCTCGGCGATCTTGCGGATCTCCCGGTTGCGCCCGATGATGGGGTCGATCCTGCCGTCCCGGGCCCGGGCCGTCTTGTCCACGCAGAAGCGCGACAGGTGCTTACCGCCCCCCGCCGGCGCCGCCTTACCGTTGCCGGAGGCAGGGCCGCTGCCGGTGACGCCGTTGCCCCCGGCCACGGGGGGTGCCTGCTCGACGTAGGCGGTGAGCAGTTGCTGTTCCGTCAGCGGGAAGGTCTTGAGTTCTTCGGCGGTGAAGCCTACGCCCGGCTTGCAGAGGGCGGCCAGTACGCAGGCGGCGTCCGTCTGCTCCAGGGAGAGCTTCAGCCGTACGATGTCCGCTACGCTCATCACCTTTTCCACCGCGGCGTCGGGGGTGGGGGCGGCGGCGGGCTTCGCGCTTCTCGGGTAGCGCCGCAGGCGCAGCTCGGCCCACTCGCGCATCCGGTGCAGGTCGAACCCCATCAGTCGGAGGGAGCTACCCAGCCCGACGTCGTCGTGCAGGACGGCCTTCAGAAGGTGGGGCGGGCCGTAGTGCTCCGTGAGGTGCTCCTTGGCGACCGCCGCGGCGATGCGGTTGGCTTCCCGCAGGTCGGGGGAATAGTTTCCGAGTGTAAGCACGGGTGAGGTTGAGGGTAGTGAGTATTTCCCCCCGCCGAGCGGAGGACTTCCAAACTTTATCCTCTTTAAAGTAACAGTGTTACAACCTCATGAATAGAACATTATAGCAAGTTTATGGCCTAAAATCCCCAATTATAGTGATGTACGCCCCCCATTTCACACCGTTTTATTGTTCCGTTCTTCCCCCTCAATACTCCGCCCGTGTCGTATGCCCCGTACCGTAAGGCTTTTTCCCGGCTGGTCCGGAATTGCACCGCTTCCCCCGGCGGGGCCGCAGGTGCGGTGCGTTTCCCGGCGGGCCACGGTACCGAACCCCATCACCCCCCACGCTGCGCCCCGCACCCGCGCACGGCCGCCCGAAACAGCGTTCGGTAACCCTCCGTAACCTCCCCCCATGTCCGCCACCGATCAGGTAGTAATCGAACGCATAAACCGGCTGCACGAGCGGTACCAAGCCTTCGTGACCGCTCCTGCGGCCCGGGTGGCCTTATGGCAGCTGGCGGCCGATGAGTACGGCCTGTTCCGGGCGTACGTGGACCGGGAGACCAGCCTCGCCGGACAGGGAAGCGACCTCCTCCTCAAGTTCGCCACCCCCTTCAGGAGGCAGGACGCGTACGCCAGTGCGCTGGTGGAGGAACTGGCCCGAAACATCTTTACCTACAACGACGACCACGCCCAATACGGAATCGAACTGGCCTGGCGCCCCGCCGGCGCGGGCGATACCCCCCGTTACTTCGTGCAGCAACTGGCCGCGTTCGGGCGGTCGCTTCCGGACCTGGGCGACGGCAAGGTGGTCGCCTACCTCATGCCCCCGGAGGTCGGCAACTGGGGCCGCCTGGCGGAATGGCTCCTGGAAGCGGCGGCAGGCGATATTCCCGAAACGGTACGGTTGATGGTCATCGACTTCAAGGAGGACCCCGTGCTGGATCGACTCGCCGCCGCCCAACACCCCGCGGTGATGCCACTCGATCCCCGGCTGGACGTGCCCGGCATGATGAAGGAGATCTCCCGGGCGGCCGGTGGCGATAAACCGGGTGCCGTATTTCAGCGGCACTTCATCGACCTCGCCAAGGCCGCCGCGGAACGCCGCATGGCCGACGTCGATAAACACGCGAACCTCGCCCTGGGCATCGCGGTCGCCGAAGACTGGAAGCACCTGCAGGTGACGGTGCACAACACCGTGGGTACCGCCTGGATGAACGGCGGGAAACTGGACCAGGCGCTGGCCGAATTCGAGAAGGCGGAACGCATCGCCCGCATTGCCTGGAAGCTGAAGGAGGACGGCGCCACCGCCAATCTGGCTAATACGCTCTTCTTCCAGGGCGCGGCGCTCTCGACGGACAAACGCCACGAGCGGGCCGCCGAGGTATACCACAGCATCGTCCCCGTGATCGAGGACGACAAAAACCAGCGCTATTCCCTGCTCGAAGCCTGGCGGATGACGGGGCAGTCCCGGGAGCTCGCCGGCACCAAGTCCGAAGCCGTCGAAGCCAACCTGACCGCCCTGCGCATCGGTGAGGGACTCGATGAAAAGCTGCGGGAAAGCTCCACCCTGCCCTACGTGGGCGCCGCGCTGATCCGGCTGTCCGCGTACAACCAGGGCCGGTACCGCGACCACGAGATCGACGGCCGCATGACGGAACTGTTCGGCCCGCGCTGGCGCGAACGCAGCCGCAGCAATTCCTGACCCCATGCTGGCGGCGAAGCACCTCGACATCGTGATGGGGATTGACATCCACATCGTCATGCTCCCCACCCCGGCGGGGCCGGTGCCTACCCCCCTGCCCCACCCCTTTGTCGGCATCATGTTCGACCCCAAGGACTACGACGTGATGGCCATGGCCCTGGCGGCGGCGAGCGCGGTCGGGCTCGGGGCGGTCGCCGAACTGGGTGCGGTCGTCGGGGGCGCCCTGGCCGAGGCGTACTCCAAGCTGCCCAGCGAACGGGTACAGGAACTAATCTTCCAGGCACGCAACGCCGGCAAGGAAGCCCTGGGCATCACGCCACCGCATATCGGTCCGGCAACGGTACAGATCAACGGGTTGCCGCGGGTCAAGTGCGGGTCCATCGGCAACGCGATGCCGCCGCACTTTCCCCTCGGTGGCCCCTTCCAGAAGGGTAAGGTCGACAATGCCTGCGAGATGTTTCTGGGCAGCCTGTCGGTGCACGCCGATAAGAGTCCGCTCTCCTTCGCCGGCTGCATGGTCTTCAGCTGTTCGTGCGTCGGGATGCCTTCCCCGGTCAATCACGGCGCGGAGCTCTTCCTGCCCACTTCGGTCGTGAACTGCATCCCGATGGGCCTGCCGGTGATGGTGGGCGGGGCTCCGGTACCGGACTTCAACGCCATGGCCGGCAAGCTCTTCAACAAGGCATTCAACAGCGCCCTCAATGCCCTGCGGAACAGCCGGCTGATGAAGGCCATCTCCCGCAAACTACACCAGGCGGCGAGCAAGCTGATGGATAAGCTGGGGATCCCAGCCAACTCCTTCCTGCGGAACCTGGTCCACAACGAGATCTGCAGAACGACCGGCCACCCGGTAGTCATCGCTACCGGCAAGGTCTTTACCGACCGGACCGACTTCGAACTGCCCGGCCCCGTGCCGCTCGTCTTCGAGCGGACCTGGCAATCGACCTCCGTATACCAGGGCCCCCTCGGTCACGGCTGGCACTGGAACTACGACCTGGCGCTGGCCTACGACGACGATGCCGTGGTGCTGCGGATGGCCGACGGTCGCCCGGCGGTGTTCCCCAGGCTGGAGGTGGGCGAGTCCTTCACCAATCCCAGCGAGAACCTGACGCTGCTGCCCCACGACGGAGGGTTCACTATCCGCAACGATAAGGAAAACCTGTTTTACGAATTCGTCATTCCGGCGGGTGAGGTGGACCGCCCCCTCCCCCTCGCGGCCGTGCGCGACGGGGCCGGGCGGGCCATCCGCTTCGACTACGACGCGCGGCACCACCTGCGGCAGATCACCGACTCCGCCGGTCGCATCCTTCCGGTGAGCTGCGACCGGAAGGGCAGGATCACCAGCGTGCGCGCGCCCCATCCTAAAAATGAGGGAGAGGAGGTCGTCCTGGTTTCCTTTGCCTACGACGAGGCCACCGGCGACCTGCTCGAAAGCCGGGACGCGCTCGGCCACCCCTTCCGCTACGCGTACGAAGATCACCTGCTCGTGCGGGAGACGAACCGCAACGGCCTGAGCTTCTACTTTGCCTACGACGAGCGGAAGTACTGTGTCCATACCTGGGGCGACGGGGGGATTTACGACCACAAGCTGGTCTACAACCCGGAGGAAAAGTGGACAACGGTCGAGGACTCCCTCGGTAACGTCAGCAAATACTTCTGGAACGACCGGGGCCTGGTCTGGAAGACCGTCGACCCCCTCGGCCACGAGCGCCTGGAACGCTTCAACGAGCAGAACAAGCTGGTAGCGGAGATCGACGAGCTCGGCCGCTACACCGCCTACGAATACGACGCCTCCGGCAACCGGACGCGGATCGTCTACCCCGACGGGAGCGAGGTTTCCCTGGGCTACGAAGCAGGTCTGCTGGTCGCGGCGACCGATCAAATCCGCGGCAGCTGGGGCTGGGCCTACAACGAAGCCCGGCAGCTTACCGGCCGGACCGACAGTATGGGGCGCAAGACCGAATACCGGTACGATAAGGCGGGCGACCTGGTGGAGCTCGTCGACCCCGCCGGCAACGTTACCGGATTGGCGTACGACGAGCGGCACCAGCTGGTTGCCCTGACGACCGCCGACGGCGCCCGGAGCCGGTGGCGTTACGATCGCCTCGGCCGGGTCACGAGCAGTACCGACCCCCGCGGCAATCTGCGCGAGCGGAAGCTCAACCTGCTGGGCAACACCGTGAAGGTGCGGGAGCCCGACGGCAACGTGCGGGTACTGCAATACGACGCGGAAGAAAACATCACCCACGCCCAGGACAAGCAGTACGACGTCGCCTTCGCGTACGTGGGCATGAACCGGCTCGCCGCGCGCACCGAGGCGGGGACGCAGGTGCAATTCGACTACAATACTGAAGAAGATCTGGTAGGCATCCGCAACGAGCACGGGTACGCCTACCGCTTCGGACTGGACGCCTGCGGGCAGGTGGTACGGGAATCGGGCTTCGACGGACTGACGCGGGAATACGTGCGCGATCCGGCGGGACAGGTGGCGCGGGTACTGCGCCCCGACGACCGGAGCACGGACTACGGCTACGACGCCCTGGGGCGGGTAACCTCCGTCGCCCACTGGGACGGCACGGCGGAAGCCTACGCCTACCGGGCCGACGGGGAGCTGCTGTCGGCGACCAACGGGGCGATTCGGGTAGGGTTCGAGCGAGACAAGCTGGGCCGGGTAGTCCGGGAGAGCCAGGGCGGGTTTGTCGTCCGATCGGAATACGACATCCTGGGCAACCGCACGGGCCTCAGGTCAAGCCTCGGCGCCGAGGTAACGATCTCCCGCAACCGGCTGGGCGACGTGGAGGAGGTGATAAGCGGGGGGCGGGACGACGATCCGTGGTCGGTCCGCTTCGAGCGGGACCTGCTGGGCCTGGAACTGGAGCGGAGCCTGCCGGGGGGCGTGCGGAGCCGCTGGCAGCGCGACCGGCTGGGCCGGCCGACGAAGCAGGTGACCACGGTAGGCGGGGAACGCGAACGCAGCCGCACCTACCACTGGGGGATCAACGACCGGCTGAAGTCCATCGTCGATTCGGCGAAGGGGAAATTCGAGTTCGAGCACGACGTGTTCGGCAACCTCTCGGCCGCCACCTATCCCGACGGGACGCGGGAACTCCGGATGCCGGACGCGGTGGGCAATCTGTTCCGGACCGCCAACCGCGGCGATCGGAAGTACGGTCCGGCCGGGCAATTACTGGAGGCCGACGGTACGCAATTCAGATACGATCCCGAAGGCAACCTGATCGAAAAAATCCGTCCCGACGGCGACCGCTGGACCTACGCATGGAACGCGGCGGGTATGCTCGCCCGCCTGCGCCGACCGGACGGTCGGGTCGTGACCTTTACCTACGATCCCCTCGGCCGCCGCATTGCCAAGCAGTACGGCCGGCACACCACCCGTTGGGTCTGGGACGGCAACGTGATGCTGCACGAGTGGCGGGAGGAGGCCCCGCCTACGCCCCCCCGCCCGGGCGGCACTCCCCCGCCGGACCCGCAGCGCGCCGGCGGCTTCTCCATCCGGCGGCGGGACGAGCAGCTCGTCACGGCCCCGGCCACCGCGCCCCCGGGTACTGGTCAGCCCACGAACGGCACGGCCCTTGCCTCCCCGGAACCGACCGAACCCATCACCACGGTAGAGGGGGAGCTGACCACCTGGCTGTTCGAGCCCGAGAGCTTCGCCCCCCTGGCCAAGCTGACCCCGGCCGGTGACTTTAGCATCGTCACCGATCACCTAGGTACGCCCCTCAGTATGTTTCGGGACACCGGCGCAAAAAGCTGGGAGCTGGAGTTGTCGATTTACGGCGACACCCGTAACTTGGATGGCTGGCGGGGGGAATGCCCGTTCCGCTACCCGGGGCAGTACGAGGATGCTGAGACGGGGCTGTATTATAACCGGTTTCGGTATTTTGATCCGGAGGTTGGGGGGTATGTGAGTCAGGATCCGATAGGGCTTCGCGGAGGTATAGGTCATTATTTATATTGTGAGAATGTTGTAATCGAATATGATCCCTTTGGACTATCTACCGAGACCGTTTTTATTGATCCCTATGAGATTAGATTCAGTCAAAGTTCAGTTCGTAAAGACAAATTACTGGGCTACGCTCAAAGTATGAGTAAAGATGGATGGGTTGGTGATGCAATCGATGTTGTACGGATGGCAGATGGTAAATTGACTACGGTGGACAACACTAGACTTTTAGCTGCATCGCTTGCAGGGATTCACGTTAAGGCTAACATTCATGATTGTACGGCCGAGCTGCCCGAAGACCAAGTCGAAAGATTCACAAAGAAAAATGTTGTGCCTCAAACATGGGGAGATGCTGCCCAGTTAAGAGTACAAAACCAAAATAAATCATGGAAAAACAGCCCTCATGTTGATGAAAATGGTGGATGGTTTACTGAATGGTAACTATTATAGAACTGCTTACAATAAAATCATTAGTGATATGCTTCTGAAACAAGATGATTTACCCCCTTGGTTTGAATATCCTGACGAATTAAACATTCTAATTAAGCAAAAGCTGCTGGATTTTGATCCATGGATCATACTTACTGGGGACAGACTTAAACTCAAATATCAAGGTATTTTAAAACGGTACCCTAATCGAGCTTTAATTCCATTTGCCCGCCGGGAGGATAACGACGATGTAGCATGTTTTGAAAAAGTATTTAGAGTCGTAATAATACATGATTTTGCAAGTAGTGGTTCTGAAGGTGGAGAAAATGGCTGGACATTTTGGGAGTGGTTTAAAAAATGTATTGATGATATGATAGAATATAACTCATAGAGCGAAGCTTACTACTAGACATAGGCTGCTTCTTGTATTGGCCTATTACCGTCCCTGATTTGGGGGACTAAAAAAGTGTGCTCGCCGTCCAGTAGCTTTGAGTTACCACACAAAAAGCAGGAATGAGAGCACGACTCAAAAGCTAGGAAGTATTGCATAAAGTGTGTCACGGCATTTTCTAGCGGAAGTAGTTTTTGGTTAAGCTCCCGTAGAACATTGGGGGGGGAAGCAAAAGTACGCTGACGGCCGCGCTCATAGGTAGACGCAATCGGTTCAACCTTTACTTCCGAGTGATTTACAAAACTGGCAAGATTCCGATAAATTATTTGATGTATCGATATCTTCATATTTCGCCAGAGATGATGTAAAAATATGTCGCATGATCGACCAAGAATCGAGGCAAAGAAAGCCGGTACTAGCAGGAATACTGTCCATCCTATTTCCGGGTTTAGGGCAACTCTATAATGGCCAACCCAAAAAGTCACTCTTTTTCGCGTTGTCGCCCATCCTGATTTACTTCTTTATCGGGGCAAGTGGCCTATTGAATACGTTTAGTGGATTTGTTATCTCCGTGGTCATGTTTGTAGGCTATATGGCCTTCGTGTGCTATGACGCGGTGGCATGGGCTACCAAACAAAAGAACTACCGCATCAAGCCGATAAATTCAGTTGAGTACTATATCGCATTTATCATAATTTATAGTACGATAACTGTTGCGGCCCGGCCAATGATCAGAAACGTGACGGGATTTGGGTCGTATGTCATCCCCACCGCTTCCATGGAACCATCGGTCCTCGTCGGAGACAAAATAATGGCAACAGCAATAGACCCTGAAGCGATTGAATCAGGTGATATAATCTCCTTCACCAGGAATGACGGGCAGCTCTATATCAGCAGAGCTGTAGGGCTGCCGGGAGATACCATTAAAATCGTTGATGACAAAGCTTCAATCAACGGACACATGGAGGAATGGGTAGCTGGGCAAGTAAGTACATACGATGGAATTACCTATCAAAACTACGAGTCCAAATTACCCAACGGCAAAGAAATTGCAATACAAACAACGATTCAGGTTCTTGGAAAAGAAATGCCACCCGTGGAAACTTCAAACACTGAATTACTGATTGTGCCCGAAAAGCAAATCTTTGTACTGGGCGACAACAGGAATAACTCCATGGACAGTAGAATGTACGGAACCGTACCCTTCGAAAACATCGATAAACTGGTGCGTTATATTTGGTGGAGTAAGGATCTCCGAAGAATTGGCACCGTGGTGGATAACTAAATTAGGTGGAGGTTTACACAGAGCCCGTCACGGCATCTTGTAGTCGATTCCCATAGAAGATAGGTTGGCACCACCGGGTTAAGTTCAGGCCCGCACGCAAATACCAAGGCGTAACAAGTGACCGGGAAAAATTAAAGTAAACGACAATGCGGGTCCGATCACTCACGATTGGTAACTGATTCCCCGAGAATGGTATAAATGGGACAGGATCGCCAAGTACTTACTATGAAACTGCTAGAACTCCGTGCCCCCGTAGGCCAGGTACCGCCGGGAACCAAGGTCGCCAACCTCCCCACGGAAGTGATGGCGGTTCGCAAAATCCTGAAGCGTTCCTGCATCGTACCCGATCTCCCCGTCGCGTCCACCTTTGATAGCGAACTGGTCGCGGGGATCAAGACCTTTCAGGGGTTGTTCATGGACAATCCCGACGGCCGGGTCGACCCGAAGGGGGACAGCGTGAATCGGCTGCGGGATATCGCCGATAATAAGGTCATTGTAGTTGATCTCCGCTCCCAGACCCTCCACGCTACGGATGCCCTGCAGCGAATCCACAAATTTCACTGCGCCTCCGGGACGGATGAGGACCCCTCGCCGCCGGGCTACTACCGCATCGAGCGCAAGTACCCCAAGTACCGCAGCAGGACCTACGA
Organism: Lewinella sp. IMCC34183; assembly: GCF_003390915.1. Classification (GTDB taxonomy): domain Bacteria; phylum Bacteroidota; class Bacteroidia; order Chitinophagales; family Saprospiraceae; genus Neolewinella. The sequence goes on from NZ_QMEM01000006.1 coordinate 220,623, forward strand.
TGCCCAGATGGATTATGCCATGTTCTTCCACCGGGGGTACGCCATTCATATGTCCCACTTCGTGACGGTGACCAGCTTTCTGAAATCCAGTGGAGTGGATGCCCTCGGTTCGCACGGTTGCATCCGGCTGGCCGAGGACAACGCCAGGGAACTGTTCGCCTGGGCCCCGCTCAGGACTATCGTGCTGGTGCTGCGCCGGTGACCGCAAGCGCACAGCTGCCCTAAAAGTCGCTCTCCGCCTCCCGCGCGATCTTTTGCAGGAACTCCCGGATCCGGTATTCGTGCGCCTGGCATACCGTCTTTCCGAGCTTGAAGCCCACCAGCGCTCCGGCCGCTATACCCGCAAACCCGGCCGAGGCTCCGAATACGCCGAGTCCTGCGCCGGCCGCGTATCCCAGCCGATTGCAGAGTTCCGACTCGGTGGCTTTATCGTATAATTTCTCGTACTCGCGGTAGGAGTAACTCCCGCGGTTAGATATGCTTCGGGTAAAGTCGTTGAAGTTGCTCATTGCGGATAACGTGAATTAAAGGTTCATAGTACCGTTCTGCAAGTTGGTTGGTACGGCACTGTGGATCGCTATGAGCCGGCGTACTCAAAGTGCTCGTGGGTAACGTCCGCCCCCTTCAGGTTGGGCAGGTAGATCTGTTCCCCGTTGCCCATGAAGAGCACGTTTGCCCCCTGGCGGCTCAGCTGGTGCCGGGCCGGGCCCGTCCATCCGTAGGCATCGCGGTTCAGACGTACTTTGACTACGCAGCTCATCTTCTCGTTCCAGTTCTCGTTGACGGCACCCCACGCCCGGGCCACTTCGCCCTTCGAGAGCTTTCCCTTCGCAAATCCACAGATGGACTTGTAGAGATCTCTTGACATCCAATATTGACCCAGTATCTCATTCTGCCCCGGCGTGACGAAGCGGTAGAGCGTGGTATGGGCAGGGTATAACTGCCGCCGGGGGTTACCCCGAAAGGTGCTGACTGCGCTGGTCGGCGGCGTAAAATCTTCGTTCAGGGGCTTGTTGGCCATGATCGTATGCGATGGGATGTGAGCGACTGGTCGAATTCAGCAGGGAAGCGGAGGTAGCTAACCTGTCCGTACCACCTGAAATTATACCCTGACCAGGCACGGTCCCGTCACGAGAACTGGTGAATTTCGGTGACCGAGGATTGGTTTTACCCATGCCCCAAGCGGCCCGGTACAGGGTTGCGGTGTCGCGCGGACGGCACCTCGACAGACTTAACGTCAGTCCACCCTCCGTAGACTGAGCCTTTGTACTAGTGGTCCGTACGCGGAGTGGCCGGTCGACTAGTCGACCGGCCACTAGCCGACCGGCCGCTACCCCACCGGCGGCCACCAGGGCCGGTTCACCACCGCGGGCACCATCCGCTCGCTCAGGCCGGCTTCGTCCATCAGGCGGGTGGCCCACAGGATGGGCTCCGAGGGCGGCTCGTTGCTCAGGTCGTAGGTGCCGTGGTGCATCGGCCACCAGTAGCGGGCCCCGAGGTCGCGGTAGCCCTGGAAGGCTTCGGCCGGATTGGCGTGGTTCTCGCGCATCATGAATTCCGGCAGGTAGGCGCCGATGCCCAGCATGGCTACGTCGATGTTTGGGAACAACTCGCCGATCTCCCGCCAGTACGGCGTTTGCGCGCTGTCGCCGCCGAAGTAGATGGTGGTCGGGCCGGCGTCCGCCGCACCTGCGTCCGCGTCCACCTCCAGCAGGAAGCTGCCCCAGAGGTGGCGGTTGAAGTCGGTCAGCCCCCGCCGGCACCAGTGGCGCGCGGGCAGGAAGTGCACCGTCACCCCCGTGCCCGCCAGGTCGTACCGCTGGTACCAGGCGGCCTCCTCGATGGGTGTGCTACCGACCCAGTCGCCGATGAGTTCCGACAGCCGCAGCGGGGCCAGGATCTTTTTGATGTCGTTGTTGGCGCAGATGGTGCGCAGGCACTTCTCGTCGACGTGGTCGCGGTGGTCGTGGCTCAGCAGCAGGTAGTCCACCCCGCGCAGCTCATCGTAGCCGAAGGGCGGAGACACCCGCCGCGGGATCAGCGGCATATCGCGCAGCTGGGGATCGGTCAGGAAGCGCAGTCCGTTCAGCTGCATCAGGTAGCTGGCGTGGCCCAGCCACACGATCCAGTTGTCGGTGCGGTCGTCGAGGTAGCTCAGGTCCCGGTCTACGGGCGGCACCCAGGGGTCGGCCCGCTTGGCGGCGCGCTGCGGATTGGGGGTCAGCAGCATACGCAGGATGGGCCCGTAGCTGATCTGAAAGGGATCGCGCAGGTACTGAAACTGCCCGTCCCGGATCGGATTGCCGCGCCAGGTGTCCGCCAGGGCGGGATGTACGGGCAGGTCGGGGTTCAGCAGGTATTCCATGGGCAGTTCGTTGGGCGCAAGCACGACGCTCGCTTCCCGATAAGGCGTAGCCCCGGTAAATGGTTTGGCGCGGACGCGGGTGCAATGGAAACTACCGGCTCATGCGGTAGCCGGCCATGGTGACGTAGTACTTGGTTAGCATATTCGTGCGCTCCCACTCCGGAAGCCCCCCTTCGGTTAGGTACCGCAGAAATTGCTCCGTCACCTGGGCAAAGTGGGCTTCGTGGCCCTTCCGCAGTTCGGCGGGTACGGTGATCTGATACCCCCCGTCCGCTTCCCGCCACCCGATATCGGGAAATTCTTCCTGCAGCTCCGCCACCGCGGTGGTCAGGGCCGCCGGGTCGAAGCCGTCCGCCGGCTCCACGTACAGCGTAGCCACGTAACCCTGCGGCGCGTCCTGCCGGATCACCAGGTTGGCCCGGCTGCCCCGCATGATGGAGTAGTGGGTATCGGCCGCCCCGGGTGGGGCTTCGAAGTTCCACAGCACGGCTGCCTTACCGTGGACGCCCCGCACCGTGAAGTTGATCTCCCCGTTCGCGTACACCTCCAGCTTGCCGTTGCGCACGTCGGTACTCAGGGCGTCCGGGAACTCTTCCTCGCCGGTCACTTTTGCGAATTCAGCGGCCGTCAGCGTCGTGGCCCAGCGGCGGGCGCTCACCAACTCTACGTCCGTGGTATCGATGGCTTGATCCGGGAAGGTCTCCCAGAGGATCAGGTCGACCAGGTGGGTGGCCACGTCGACCATCCCCTCCCCCTGCTGCCGCACGTCGAAGAACCAGGCCGGCCGGATCAGCGGTGCCCCGCTCACCTCTTTGCTGAAGTGGTGGACGCTCTCCTTGGAGATCGCCGGCTCGGCTTCGGTTCCGGCCAATAACTCGCCGAAGACTTCCGGGCGCTGCGACAGCGCCCGCTGCAGTCGCGTAGTGATTTCGAAGCGCTCCGTCATAATGTCGTAGAGCAGCAGCCCCTGCTCGTCGGCCGTGCGTAGTGCCGACTCCAGGGTGGCGTACTCGGCCGGATCGATGACCATGGGCTTATCGGCCAGCACGTTGAGCCCGTGGTCGATGGCCGCGCGGATGTACTCCGTCTTGCGGGCGTTGTTGCCGGACAACACCACCACGTTGCCGGGCGGATTGGCCAGCATGCGCTCCAGGAAGTCGGGTCCGGTGTAGACCTCTTCCGTCCACCCGGTCGGTTCGGCACCGCTGTTGTACCGCTCGATGCGGCCAAGGTGCTGCCGCAGGTCGTCCCCTTCCGGAGCGAAGACGTGCACCGTGGAGTCTACCGCGGCGTACATCGACTTCTGTACCAGGGCGGCGTGAAAGTGGCCGGGGTCGAGGGTGATGAGGTGTACCTCGCCCGGCGCGCCGGTGAAGGTGGAGGGTACGTCCATGGGCGTAGTGGGGGTATCGGCGCCGGTACGGCCGCAGGCCAGCGCGGTCAGGAAATACAGGGAAACGAGTAAGCGCACAGTAGCAGGTTTGGTAGTAATTATCCGCGGACCAGGGCCGGCACGTTCTCGTAGCCGTAGGGCCACCGCTGGGAGCGGGAGAGCATCCGGTTGGCCTCGTCGTCGTTGCGGAAGCGTTCGTTGACGGGGTCCCACTCCAGCTTGCGGGGCACCTTCATCGCCACGTGGCTGATGAGGCAGGCGGTGCAGGAGCGGTGGGCTACCTCGGCGGGCGAAATGGTGAGCGCGCGCGACTTCATGCAGTCCAGCCAGTTGGTATGCTGCTCGGGACTGGCATACAGCTGGATATCGCCGTCGCCGATCTCCAGGTCACTGCCCTTGAGGTTGGTGGCGAAGGCCTCGCTGTTGCCGAAGTTGGGGTCGCTGGCCGTCACGGCCACGCTGCCGCGGGACACGAAGACGTAGCCGTTCTCCCCCTCGAAGCGTACGCCGTTCGGCAGCTCGCCGTCGATCGTCATCAGCACGCCATTGGCGTAGCGGGCCTCCACGTGGTAGGGTCCGTGTACGTTCCAGAGTCCCTCCACCGGGAAACTGGCCGTGGCATCCACCTCGATCGGCCCGGTAAACTCCGTTCCCATGCCCCAGTGGGCGATGTCGACGTGGTGCACCCCCCAGCCGGTGATCATGCCGGCCCCGAACTGCTCACAGCGCAGCCACCCCGGACGGGAGAAGTCGTCCTGGGGGTGCACCCGGTCCAGGGTATAGGGAACGTGGGGGGTGGAGCCCAGCCACATCTCGTAGTTGAGGTTATCGGGCACGGGCATCGGCGTCGGGTCGCCGCCGGCGGGGTCGCTCGGCAGGCCGACCTTCACCGCGGTAAGCTTGCCGATCCGGCCGTTGCGGACCAGTTCGCAGGCCCGCTTGAACTGCGGCCAGGGGTCCATGGACCGCTGCTGGCTCCCCAGCTGAAATACGACCCCCGTGCGGTGCACGATGTCGCTCATCATCCGCCCCTCCTCCACCGTCAGCGAAGTGGGCTTCTGGAGGTAGATGTCCTTGCCGGCCAGGGCGGCCTCGATGGCCGGCTGCGCGTGCCAGTGGTCGGGGGTCGAGATCACCACGCCGTCGATGTCGGAGTTGGCCAGCAGTTCGCGGTAATCGTCGTACATCGTGACCTCCACGGAATCGCCGGACCGGTTGTCGCGGTACCAGCCCTCGATGAAGGACTTTCCCTTTTCCTTCCGTTTGCTGTCCACGTCGCAGACGGCCATCACGCGGGCGCTGTCGTTCTTCATCACCTCCGGCAGGTCGTGGCCGCGGGCGATGCGGCCGCAGCCGATCTGCCCGATGTTGAGCCGGTTGCTGGGGGCTAGGGGTCCCCGCAGGACGTGGGCGGGAACGATGGTGGGTACGCAGACGGCTGCCGTGGTGGCTAGGGTGGATTTTAGTAGGGACCTGCGGTTCATGGTGTTGGAGGTTGTTTGTGTTTGGCGCTGTCTTAGGCAGCTTTCTGCTTCGCTGCCGGAGGCAGCATTCTGCTTTCGCTGCCGGAGGCAGCGTTGTACTGGCGCTGCCGGAGGCAGCGTTGTACTAGTGGGCCGCCCATTCGATGCCTCCGAGGAGGTGGCGGCGGAAGAGCGGATCAGAGTAATGTTCGCTGCGGTGACCGAGGGAGGTGTACCACTGCCGGCCACCGTAGTCGGTGCGGTACCAGGCCGTGGGAAACAGCCCGCCGAAGGTGTCGCCGGGGTAGGTAGCTTTCCCTTCGGGGTCCGCGACCGTTCCGAGGTCGGCGGCCAGGAGGACGTGGTTTCCCGGGTTCAACTGCTTCATGTAGTAGCACTCGTCGGCTACGATGTGCCAGGTTTCCGGCAGGAAGTCGGTAGAAGGATGGTCGGCGTCGAGCACCACCACGTCGAAGTCCTGCCGCTCGGGATGCCGGAAGAAGCGGCCGCCGAGGGTTTCGGCAAACCACGGCCAGTCGCGTTCGCTGCCGCAGGCGGAGTGGATGCCCACGAAGCCGCCGCCACCCGCTACGTAGGCGCGAAAGGCCGCGTGCTGCTCCGGCGTGTCGAAGACGTCGTTATTGGTGTTAGAAAAGACTACGACGTCGTAATCTTCCAGTCCCCCCGCGGTAAAGGTGGCCGGATCGTCCGAGGCGGTCACCCGGAAGCCGTGCTGCGCCCCGAGTTCCTCGATCGCCGCCACGCTGGCCGGGATGTTGTCGTGCACGTAACCCTCCCCGTTGCGGGTATAGACCAGTACCTGCTTGCCGGCCAGGGGATCGGCCACGTCGGTCCGCACCACCCGGGGTGGGTAGGCAAAGTCCTGCCAGTAGCGGTTGGCGGCCGTAGTATCGAGCGCCCCGTCGTACACGTACAGGCGATACTTCAGGGCGTAGGTCCCGCCCGGCCGCATCCGGTAGTCGCGGTCCTGTGCCGGATTGAAGTTGAGAAAGACGCTCTCTACCCCGCCGTTCGAGCCCGTGGGCCAGATGCGTATCTGCTCGGGCGAATTATAATTATCGGGGTGGGCCATCATCAGCACCCCGGCCTCGCCGGCCTCGGTGGGACCGCGCACGTCCATCCAGCGGGCGCGGGTGGCGTTGCCGTCCGCCTTGCCGTAGCCCGCAGAGGTAAGCAAGTGGACGTTGTCGTCGTCCCACTCGCCGGTTGCCCGCAGTCCGAAGCCCTGGTAGCGGTAGGCCTTGACGACGAAGGAGTCCTCGGTCACGTTGCGCTGCCGGTTGCTGAAGTCCACCAGATAGCCGGCCGCATCGGCAGCCGGGGGGTACACCCGCAGGTCCACCGTCTCGTCGAGTACTTCCGTGGGGTCATCGGTCACCGCGCTGTCGCGGAAGGCCAGGTAGGTAAGGTCGGCCGTTACCCTGCCAAAGACCGCTCCGCCCTCCACGTTACGGACGCCGCGTGAGTCCACCGTACCCTGCCCCCGCACGAGGTTCCAGAAATCGATCTCGCGGCCCCGGAATTCGGTATGCGTCCACGGGTTCCAGAGCCCGTAGTGGTGGTAATGGTCCGGCGGCTGAATGCGGGTAAGCGTGCCGCCGCGGGGCGAGCGCAGGGGGTGTACGTACCCGCCCCGCGCGTAGATCGAATCCACGCCCTCGGGCACCGTTGCCCTGGCGTACTGCCAGGTGAGTACGTCGGTGTCTCCGAGCCGGAAGTGTACGCCCCCGGCGGCGTCCTCTACCGTCAGTTCGGATGATGCGGACGGACTGCCGTCGGTGTACAGCTCGTAGGTGCGTGCCGTGCCGGGCGGAGTTTCGCCGTCGAGTATCCAGGTCAGCCGGCCGTCGGCTACCTGCACGGCTACGGGCCGGGCACTGCCATCGGTAGTTTCCGTAAGCCGGTAGGCCGCGGCGGTGCCGGGAGCCGGTGCGGTCACGGGAGCATCAAGGCGGTGCAGGCTGTCGGCGTAGACCGTGAAGGTCGCGGCCGGACCGGACTGGGCGGTCGCGGTCGCGCAGCAGGCCGCTAGCAGCAGCGCAAGCAGCACAGTGGAAAATTTAGGCATGATCGAAACACTAATAGGCCAGTTAAGATACCCAAATAATATCAGCCGGTGCGTCCTGCCGCAATCTCCCGTACCGCCGTTTTGACCGTGCGGCGGGCGCGCAGGTGCGGAGTCGGGCCGGCTAACGGAATGTCGCCGGGCCGGTAACCCGCGGGCAAACAGGTGAAAAAGCGCAGCATGCATGTGAATTTCTGCTAGACCCGCCGGTCACCCCTTTTTTACCTTTGGTGACGAACCATGTGCCCTTCCTCCGCAACCGGAGGAGCCGGCCGTTCACTCGATCAATGCACCCGCGCGCCGCCGGCCCGTCTAATTTTCTCCCGTGACGTTTTCGTCTGTACCCCCCTGTCTGCTGCTCACCGTGCTTCTCGCCGCTCCCCTCGCCGCGCAGGTGCCCCAACCGGACAACGGCGACGGAACCTACACCAACCCGATCATCCACGCCGACTATTCCGACCCCGACGTGGTGCGGGTGGGCGAAGACTTCTACCTGACGGCCTCCAGCTTCAACGCGGCCCCCGGCCTGCCAATCCTGCACAGCCGCGACCTCGTCAACTGGGAGCTCATCAATCACGCCCTGCCGGTACAGGTGCCCCGGGACAACTTCAGCCGCCCCCAGCACGGCAACGGCGTCTGGGCCCCCGCGATCCGCTACCACGACGGCTATTACTACATCTACTGGGGCGACCCCGATTTCGGCATCTATATGGTCCGCACCCAGGACCCCGCCGGCGAATGGGAGGATCCGGTGCTCGTGCGCGCGGCCCGGGGCTGGATCGACCCCTGCCCCTTCTGGGACGACGACGGCAAAGCCTACCTCGTCCACGCCTTCGCGGGCAGCCGGGCCGGCTTCAAGAGCGTGGTGGTGGTGCACGAGATGTCACCCGACGGCACCGAGCTCCTCGACGACGGCGTACTGGTCTTCGACGGCCACGCCGACCACGGCACCATGGAGGGCACCAAGATGCACAAGCACAACGGCTACTACTACATCCTGGCCCCGGCCGGCGGCGTGGCCACGGGCTGGCAGACGGTCCTGCGTTCCCGCAACGTCTACGGACCCTACGAGGACAGGGTGGTCCTGCACCAGGGCAACACCGACGTCAACGGGCCCCATCAGGGCGCCTGGGTGAAACTGGAGAACGGCGACGACTGGTTCGTGCACTTCCAGGAAAAGCAGCCATACGGGCGCATCGTCCACCTGCAGCCCGCCCGCTGGGAAGACGACTGGCTGCTGATCGGCGTGGACCAGAACAACGACGGCATTGGTGAGCCGGTGGCTACCTATGAGATGCCCAGAACGGGAGCGAAGGTCGCCCCCACGGTGCCCCTTGTCAGTGACGACTTCAACACGCCGGAAATCGGCCTTCAGTGGCAGTGGCAGGCCAACCCGCGCGCGGAATGGGCCTACCCCACCGCCATGGGCTTCCTACGGATGAACCTGGTCGTGGACCCCGGCTACCGCAACCTCTGGGACGCGCCCCACCTGCTGCTGTCCAAGTTGCCCGCCGAAACCTTCACCGCGACGACCAAGGTGAATTTTTCCGGTCACTTCGACGGAGAAAAGACCGGCCTCATCATGATGGGCCGCGACTACGCCTACCTGGCCTTGGCCATGGACGGCGACGCGGCGCAGGTGCAGGCGGTACACTGCCCGGACGCGGAAAACGGCGTCCCCGAGCGGGTGATGGCTACCGCTCCCCTCGCGTCGGACGGAGACGTCTACCTGCGCGTACGCGTTGAGCCCGGCGGCGTGTGCCACTTCTCCTACAGTACGGACGGACAGGCATTTACGGAGCTCGGCCCCGCCTTCCAGGCCCGCGAGGGCAAGTGGATCGGCGCCAAGATGGGGCTCTTCGGGATCCGGCCCACCCACGAAAACGACGGCGGTTACGCCGATTACGACTGGTTTACCGTAACGAAATGAAGCACTTCCTCATCCTGCTGCTCGTCCTATCCGCCGCGGCCCTGCCGGCGCAGTACGCCGTGGACCTTTACGTGGCCGCCGACGGCAGCGCGGAGTACGCCACGATCCAGGGCGCGGTGGATGCCACGAAGGCCTTTCCGGACCGGCCCATCACGATCCACGTGAAGAACGGGGTCTACGTGGAAAAGGTGGAAATCTTCGCCTGGAACCCCGACGTGACGCTGCGGGGCGAGAGCGCCGACTCCACGATCCTGCGCTACGGCGACTACTTCGACGGCATCGCCCGGGGGCGCAACAGCACCTTTCACACCGCGACGCTGCTGGTACGCGGCGACAACTTCCGCGCCGAGAACCTGACGGTAGAGAATACCACCGGCCCCGTGGGGCAGGCCGTGGCCGTTGCCGTTGAGGCCGACCGGGCCGAATTCCACCACTGCCGCTTCCTGGGTAACCAGGATACGCTCTACGCCGACGGGGCCAACGCCCGGCAGTACTACCGAAATTGCTACATCGAGGGCACGACAGACTTCATCTTCGGGGCCGCGACCGCCCTGTTCGAAAACTGCACGATCCACAGCAAGTCCGATTCCTACGTCACGGCGGCCAGCACCCCCGCGGGGCGGGACTACGGCTTCGTGTTTCTGGACTGCCGCCTGACCGCCGCTCCCGGCGTCGATCAGGTTTACCTCGGACGCCCCTGGCGCGACCACGCACGGACCGTCTTCATCAACTGCGAGCTGGGCGACCATATCCTGCCGGTCGGCTGGGATAACTGGAGCAGTCCCGAGCGGGAAAAGACGACCTTTTACGCCGAGTACCGGAGCACCGGTCCCGGCGCGGCCCCCGCCGCGCGGGCGTCCTGGAGCCACCAGCTCAGCAAGCGGGCCGCCGCCCGGTACACCAAAACAACCATTCTCAAACCCTTCCTGCTGCCCGCCATGGGCGGCGATCCAAATCCCCGCTAGCGGATGCCTACTATGAAAAGCACGCTGTTTTCCCTTCTCCTGCTGCCGGCGCTGACCGGCCTTACCGCCCAGGACGTCACGTTCACGATCACCAACCCTTCCGCTACCCAGCGTACCGACGCGGCGATTCGTGTGCCGTCGGCTGAACTGGTAGAGCACCTGGGGCTGACGTCCGGCACACCGCTGCACTTTATCGCGAAGGGACGGGAAATACCCTACCAGGCCATCGATGCCGACCGTGACGGCACCACCGAGGCCTACCTGCTGCTGCTGGACGTGGCCGGCAACGGCAGCGCAACGGTCACCCCGCGGGCGCTTAAGCCCGGCGAGACCGCACCCACTTTCCCCCAGCGCGCCCAGGCCGAGCTTTCCCACAAGGTGGATGGCAACTGGGAGGACCGGGAATATATGGGTGGCCGATTCGTGAACGTGGATTCCCTGTCCGTACCGCCCGAGCATACCGACCACTCCTGGTACCTGCGCTACGAAGGCCCCGGCTGGGAATCCGACTTGGTGGGGTACCGCTTCTACCTTGACTGGCGCAACGCGACGGACGTATTCGGCAAGAAGACGCCGGACATGGTGCTGCAGGACGTAGGCCAGGACGGCTTCGACTCCTACCACGAGCCCGCCGATTGGGGCATGGACGTCCTGAAGGTCGGCTCCGCGCTCGGCGTCGGCACCCTGGCCACCTGGCACGACGGCCACGCCCTGCGCGTGGAGGAAACGGATTCCGTGGCGGCCACCATCGCTGAAAACGGACCGGTGGAGGGCCGCATCCGCACCCGCTACTACGGCTGGAAGATCGGTGACCGGACCACCGACGTGGTATCGGAACTGTCCATCCAGGCCGGCAGCCGCCTCACCCGTCACGACGTCAGCCTGAGCGAGCCGCTGGAAAATCTCGCCACCGGACTGGTAAAACTGGAGGACAGCGAAGTGCTGCACGGCCAGTCCGGCGACTGGAGCTACCTGGCTACCTATGGCCCGCAGAGCCTGGCGAAGGACCTGCTCGGCCTGGCCGTCATCTACCGCACCGCCGACGAGCTGGAAGTCACGGAAGACGACCACAGCCACGTGGTGGTGCTCTCCCCCACCGACAACCAACTGACCTACTACTTCCTGGCAACCTGGGAGCAGGACACCCAGCCGATCCTCAGCAAGGAGGCATTCTCGGACTACCTCTCCGAACAGCTGGATCGCCTCAACCAGCCTGTCAACCTGACGTACGCCGGCCGTTAACCTTTGAACCTGTCTAAACCGATCATCATGCAGACCCCACCCTACCCCCCCGCCCTGGCGGGCCTCGCCGTCTTGTCGCTGCTGCTGGCACTCACCGGCTGCGACCCCGCGTCCACCCCGACAACGGGCCCGGACGAAGCCAACCCGACGAACGCCCGCACCGTAGTCGCGGTAGCGGACCGCCCCTGGTCGGAACGTATGGCGCTCAGTATCATGGAACGCGCTCCGGAATCGTACATGAACGATTTCCAGGACGACCTGAAGTGGACGTACACCATCGGGCTGGTCCTCAACTCCATGGTGGAGGTAGGCGAATACTACGATAATCCGGAATACCTCGAATACGCGCAGGCGTACGGCGATACGATGATCAATGCCCAAGGCGAAATCCACGGCTACGAGATCGAGAAGTTCAATATCGATATGATTGCCCCCGGGCCACTACTCTTCAGCCTCTACGAGCATACCGGTGAGGAGAAGTACCGCCTGGCCATCGAAACCCTGGCCCGCCAGCTGAAGTGGCAACCCCAGACCACCGATGGCGGCTACTGGCACAAGCTCCGCTACCCCTGGCAGATGTGGCTGGACGGCCTTTTCATGGGGGAACCCTTCCAGGCGGAGTACGCCACGACCTTCGACCGCCCCGCCCTCCTCGACCACGTCGCCGAGCAGTTCGTACTGGCCGAGCAGCACATGCGGGACCCCGAAACGGGGCTGCTCTACCACGGCTGGGACGAGAGCCGCGTACAGCGCTGGGCCAATGAGGAAACCGGCACTTCCCCCCACTTCTGGGGCCGAGCCGTCGGTTGGTACTGCATGGGCCTGGTGGACGTACTCGACTACTTCCCGAAAGATCACCCGCGCCGCGCCGAGCTGGTGGCCATCCTAAACCGCACGCTAGAGGCCGTTGTGGCGGTGCGCGACCCCGAGTCCAAGGTATGGTGGCAGATCCTCAACCTCCCCGACCGGGAGGGCAACTACCTGGAATCCACCGCCAGCTGCATGTTCGTCTACGCCATGATCAAGGGGGCCAACGACGGTTACCTCGACGAGAAGTACCGCAAGCTGGCCCGCGAGAGCTACGACGGGATACTGGACACCTTCATCCGCGTGGATGAGGACGGCGAGGTGAACCTCACCAGCGGGTGTTCGGTAGCGGGACTGGGTGGCGATCCCTACCGCGACGGCTCCTTTGAATACTACGTCAACGAGCCGGTACGCGACAACGACGCCAAGGGCATAGGCCCCTTCATGCGGGCCAGTCTGGAGTTCGAAAAGCAGGCCAGCACCTCGAAACTGTGACGGTTCCGGCGCGCTTGCGGCGATAGTGTCCGTCACAATACCGGGGGTTAATTGCTGCGCATGCAAAGTGAATATTTGCATAGCCCGAATTGGCCCGTACGCCAGACACCTTCCTTTTATTTGCCAATGAAGCTTATACCCTCACGGTATTTATAAAACATCACATCATGCATTCAACCAAATCAAGAATATTATTCGGCATATTGCTGGGGGTATTCGGTCTGCTTAGCCAGTCGGCGATGGCCCAGTCTACCGTTACCGGTACCGTACTAGATACCGACGGCGAGGCATTGATCGGCGTAACGGTTATGATCAAGAATACCGGCACCGGATCGGTGACCGATTTTGAGGGCGCATACGAAATCACGGCCGCCCCCACCGATACCCTGGTCTTCAGCTATACCGGTTACGGCTCGCAGGAGATCGCCGTGAATAATCAGCAGGTCATCGACCTGGAGATGTCGGCCGCGGCTTCCCTCCTCGACGAGGTGGTCGTGGTAGGCTACGGAACCGTGCGGCGCTCCGACCTTACCGGATCGGTTGCCTCGGTCTCCGCGGAAGACCTGCGCACCCAGCCGATCACCAGCGCCGCCCAGGCCATTACCGGACGCCTGCCGGGCGTGAACGTCCTGACTACGGACGGGAGCCCAGACGCCGACGTGGTCATCCGGGTGCGCGGCGGTGGATCCATTACCCAGGACAACTCCCCGCTCTACGTGGTCGACGGATTCATCGTAGGCAGTATCCGGGACATCCCCCCCACCGATATCGAAAGCATCAGCGTACTCAAGGATGCCGCCGCCACCGCCATTTACGGTGCCCAGGCCTCCAACGGGGTTATCGTCATTACCACCAAGCGCCCCGAGGCCGGCAAGATCAGCATCAACTACAACGGCTTCTTGCAGTCCAAGCAACTTCCCGGCGACCGCAAGTACGACGTACTGGATCCCTACGAGTTCGCCCTGGCGAACTACGAATACGCCGCCATCCGTTCCGAGGCCGACGTGCGCAACTTCGAGCGCTTCTTCGGCAAGTACGACGACCTCGAGCTGTACCAGCAGCGCCCCGGCACGGACTGGCAGGACGAGCTGTTCGGCGACCCCCGCCTATCGCAGTACCACAACCTGAGCCTGAGCGGCGGCACCCAGACCACCAAGCTCAGCCTGAGCCTCACCAATAATACGGACGAGGGACTGCTGATCAACTCCGGATTCAAGCGGAACGCCCTGAACTTCAAACTGGAGCAGGACCTCTCGCCCAGCCTCATCTTCGAGGCCGGCGCTCGGATCACGAAGACGGTGGTGGACGGTGCCGGCACCTCCGGCGGATCGCAGATCCGCATCGAGGACGCCATTCAGACGCGGCCCGTCAACGGCATCGCGGACGAACTGGAAATTGACCTCAACGCCGTAGACCAGAGCGACGACTTCCAGACCTTCCTCCGCAGCCTGGTGAGCCCCACCGAACTGGCCAAGCAGGACTGGCGCCGCACCACGGACAACGACTACATCCTGAACGCCGCCCTGGCCTGGAACGTAACCGACAACTTCATCGCCAAAACGACCTTCACCGGCTCCCAGAGCTTCGACGAGCGCCTGCGCTTCTACGGTCCGCTGACGGGTGAATCCTTCAACAACGGTGGCAGCCTGCCCCTCGGTCAGAAGGATAACTTCCAACGCACCTCCTACCGGTGGCTGAATACGCTGTCCTACCGTCTGGTCTCCCTGAAGAACCAGAATATGGACTTCCTGCTCGGCCACGAGATCTACTCGAACGGCGGCAAGCGGGACTTCGTCCGTGCCGAGGATTTTCGGCTCTCCATAACCCCGGAAGAATTGTTCGCCAATATGACCTTCGGACGTACCGACCGCTACGAAACGGAGGACTTCACAAACTCCAATCGCCTGTCCTTCTTCGGTCGCGTCAACTACTCGCTGAACGACCGCTACCTCATCACCGGTACCCTGCGCAGCGATGCCTCCAGCAAGTTTGCTGCCGGCAACCGCGTCGGTGTATTCCCCGCCGTGGCGCTGGGCTGGAAACTTTCCGAAGAGGCCTTCCTACGAAATACCGACTGGCTGCAGGAACTGAAACTTCGCGTCAGCTACGGTGAAACGGGTAACGACCGTATTGACGCCACCGCTACCCAGTTCCTCTTCGTGGGTACCACCAACCAGGGCCCCGGCTTCAACAACGTAGACAACGTGTACTACACCCCGTCGGGCAGTACGCTCTACAACCCGCTGGTGAAGTGGGAGACGACGATCAACCGGAACCTCGGTCTTGATTTCGGCTTCTTCGACGGAGCCATCTTCGGTGCCCTGGACGTTTACCACAACACCACCAAGGACCTGCTGCTTCGGTCCTCTATTCCGTCCAATACGGGTTTCACCACCCAGTGGGACAACATCGGCTCTACCTCTAACCGGGGGGTTGAACTGGGACTGACCTCCTACTTCGTAAGCCGGCCGGACTTCACCGTTTCGGGTACCTTCAACATCGGCATTAACCGGGCCAAGGTCGAGGACCTCGGCGGCACCGATTCCCGCTTCTTCCAGTCCAACTGGGCCAGTACCGACCTCAACGACCAGAACGACTTCCTCCTGACGGTCGGCGGGACCCTGGGCGACATCTACGGCTACGTCTCAGACGGATACTATTCCACGGACGACTTTACGGGCTATGACCCAATTACCGACACCTACACCCTGGCCGACGGCGTCCCCAACTCCGGCGCAACCGTAGGCAACCCACAGATCCGGCCCGGCTACATGAAACTGGCCGACCTCAACGGCGACGGCGCGATCACCAGCGAGGACCGTCGCGTCATCGGCAACACCCTGCCGAAGCACCAGGGGGGATTCGGTTTCGACGCCCGCTACAAGAATTTCGACGCCTCGATCTTCTTTAACTGGTCGTACGGCGCCGACGTGTACAATACGGGCAAGATCCAGTTCAACCAGTACCGTCGGGTGCGCTACGGCAACCTGCTGACTACGATGAGCAGCGACAACCGCTTCACCTACCTCGACGTCGACGGTTCCTACACCGGCACTCCCGGTGGTATCGTGACCGACCTCGACCAGCTCGCCGAGCTGAACGCCGGCAAGGAGATCTGGTCACACAACAGCTTCGGTATTGCCCAGGCCGTGATCTCCGACTGGGCGGTAGAGGACGGGTCCTTCCTGCGCCTCAACAACCTGAATATCGGCTACACGCTGCCTACGACCCTGACTTCGCGGGTCGGCATCTCCAGCCTGCGGGTATACCTAACCGGTACCAACCTGAAGCTGTGGACCAAGTACTCCGGCTACGACCCCGAGGTAAGCACGTCGCGCAGTTCCTCCTATGCGGCCCTGACGCCGGGAGTGGATTACTCCTCCTTCCCGCGCAGCCGCAGCTACACCTTCGGCGTGAACCTCAACTTTTAATCGCCCCCCAACCCGACCTATCATGCAATACAACATACTACTCGGAATCCTCGCGGTGGGCCTGCTGGCCTCCTGCCAGGACTTTCTCGAACCGGAGTCCATCTCGACCTTCGATACGGACTACGTTTTCTCCAACGTCGACGATGCCCGCAAGGGGGTGAACGCCATTTACCAGCCCTTCGGCACCGACCCCTTCCGTTCCCGCCTGTCGAACAACATGACCGGCAACACCGACATCGAGCACCAGAGCGGCTGGACCAGCTCCGGCGATCGCTACCAGATCTGGGACCTCGAGGCCCTGTCAAGCAACAACGACCTGCGCCGCGTATGGAACGCCGCCTACCAGGCCATTCGTGACGCCAATATCGCCATCGAGGGCATCGAAGGCGGGGCGGCCATCAATTCGGACGACGTACTCACGGCGCGGACCATGCAGCACCTGCTCGGCGAGGCATATACCCTGCGTGCCTACTGGTACAGTATGCTCACCTTTTACTGGGGCGACGTGCCTTACGTACGGGACGCACCGAAAGCGGGCAACGAATTCTTTCTGGACAAAACCGACCGCAACATCATCCTTACCGACGTCATCAACGACATGATCGCCGCCGAAGGTAACATGATGTGGGCCGAGGAACTGCCCTACGGTATCGAGCAGGTCAACCGGGAATATACCCTCGGCATGATCGCCCGCCTTTCCCTGCAACGCGGTGGTTACTTCCTCCGCCCCGACCTTACCATGGCCCGGGAAGATGACTACCAGGACTACTACCGGATCGCCCGCGACTATACGGCCAAGCTGATGGACCTGAAGGACCGGGATCTCCCCCGCGATTTTAAGCAAGTCTTCCTCAACACCGCCAAGTTCATTTCCCCCGCCAACAGCGACGTGCTCTTTGAAGTGCCCTTTGCCCTCGGCAACGGCGACGTGGGCTGGAACATCGGCGTGACGGTACAGGGCGGTGCCACGGCGGCCCACGACTACGGCTCCGGCAACAACTACATGGCTATGCCGCCTTCCTACTACTACTCCTTCGACACCAGTGACATTCGCCGGGACGTGACCTGCGCCCTGTACATGGTCAATACCGACGGGGAACTGGTACTGGCCAACGGCGGCATCACCAACATCGCCCAGGGCAAATGGAGCCGGTGGGAGCTGGAGTCCCCCCCGGGTTCTTCCTCGGCCAAGGGTACGGGGATCAACTGGCCCATGCTGCGCTACTCCGACGTGATCCTCATGCACGCCGAGGCCGAGAACGAACTCAACGGCCCCACCGCCGCGGCGCAGGAAAGCCTGAAGCGGGTGCGCCGGCGGGCCTTCGACGAAGCCGACTGGTCGGAAAAGGTAGACGCGTACGTAGCCGAAGTATCGGGAAGCAAGGAGGACTTTTTCGACGCCATTGTCGACGAGCGTGCTTGGGAATTCGGCGGTGAGATGATCCGTAAGTACGAGCTTATCCGTTGGGGCAACTACTCCGAGAAAATGGCCGAAACCGTCGAAACGCTCAAGCTGATGGCCGATGCCGCCGCCGATGACGACGACGAAGGACCCTACGAGGAACTGCCCGACTACATCTTCTGGAAGGTCGATGAGAGCGGAAACTTCGTGGTGCTGAACCCCGACCGCGACGTGCTCGTCGCCCCCGACGATACCTGGAACCGCGACGGCTGGCTGACCAGCCTGTGGGACGATGTCCGCAACGAATATCCCGAGTGGATCGTGAAGGACTGGCGGAACTACATCGACGAAGGCCCCAAGCCCGGCGTCGCCCGCTACATCTTCCCGGTCCCCGAGGAAGCTATCACCAACAGTCAGGGAACCCTCTCCAACGACGGCTACGGATTCCAGTAGTCCGGTGCCGCGCGTAACTATTATTCAAGATTCTACAATGAAACTTATCATGTCAACCTTGCCTAAGGTCTTGTTTTTGCTGCTTGGAGGGGCGCTCGTGTTCCTTGCCGGCTGTGAAAAAGAAGAAATCTACGAAGAAACCCGCCTGTTCCGCCCGGTACTCAACGAGCCCCTGGAGGCCGAACTGAATACCATCATCGTGAACATGGGAAACATCCGTCGGGCCAACTCCTACACCATCGAAGTCAGCCGCGACTCGTTCGCCTCCGTGCTGTATACCTTCGAATCCGACACCAACTACTTCATCATCAACGAGGAAACCCTCAACGGAGAAAGCCTCCTCTACGCCACCCTCTACCAGGTGCGGGCGACCGCCCACGCCGACGAGGAGGTCTTCGACAGCCGCCCCTCCGAACTGGGAGACGTACGCACCGAGCGCTTCCCCTCCCCCCTCCTCCCGCCCTCCGAGGGAGACTTGCTGGACGGCCGCGTTCGTGTCCGCTGGCAGGTCGTGGGCGCCCCCGTGACCTATATCCGCGTGTTCGCGGGGACGGACGAACGGCTGACTACGCCCCTCGACGAGTTCGAAGTCGACGAGATGGCGCAGGATAGCGGCGTGTTCGTCGTGAACCGCCTTTCGCCCCTGACCAGCTACCAGATCGCGATCTACAGCGGCCCCAACGGGGAAACCCTGCGCGGCTGGGAGTACTACACCACTACCGAAGCCGCCATCGACCTCACCGACCCCAACGTCATCGACCTGAGTAACAGCAACGACCCCGATACCCTCACCGCCGTAGTCAATGCGGCTACCGACGGGCAGGTCATCGTACTACAGAAGGGCGTTCAGTACAATTTCCCCGCGGACGACCTGGACAAGTCCATCACCTTCCGCTCCTCGAGCGGGTTTGGCGAGCAGAAGCCCGTCCTGTACACGACCGGTAACTGGAATATTGTCCCCGGATCGACCATCGACCACGTCCGTTTCATTGACGTGGAACTTCGCGGGGAGGATTACGGCGGCGACTACGTGTTCAACCCCAACGTGTCGGACCGGACCGTACTGGGTGAGCTCAGTTTCGAGAACTGCATCATCAGCAATTTCCGGGGGATCATCCGCATCCGGACCCAGATGTTCCTGGGCGACTACATCATCAACAATAGCATCGTCCATACCATCGGTGGCTACGGCGCGATCACCGCCGATACCGACGGCGTAGGCAACGCGGCCTTCGACAACATCCGCTTTACCAACAGCACCTTCGCCAAGATGGAGGCCTTCATCACCACGCGGCAGAACGCCCAGTCGGTAGTGATCGACAACTGTACGATGAACGAGTTCGTCAACCCCGATGGCCTGGTGTTCCGCTGGCGCGGGGAGGATGGTATCCTGAGCAACGTGATCAACGGCATCACGATCACCAACAGCATCTGGGGCCCCGCCTGGGACCTCGGCGAGACCGGGGAGTACGCCGTCCGCGGTATTTACGATGGCCTGGAGAATACCACCTTCACCATCACCAATACCTACGCTACCGAAAACTTTGCCTTCGTCGAGGGTAAGGAGATCCCCGGCTTCCCGAACCAGCGGTACAATGGTACCGCCGAGGAACTGTGGGTGGCCCCCTACGACCTGAATTTCAATTTTGAAGATACCGGCTTCGCCGGCATAAATGACGCCGGCGACCCGCGCTGGCGGCCCTTTTAGTTGATGGTTTCTTGATCGATTATCCCACGCTCGGCTGTATTCAGCCGGGCGTTTTTTATTCCCTTACTTCGGGAACACCTCTTCCAGAAACTTCACCGTGTAGGCCAGGGTCGGGGTAAACCAGGGCTCCAGCAGCCAGAAGGCGTGGGGGGAGCCGGCAAAGGTGTGTTCCTCGTGGTAGATACCGTAGCGGTCCAGGATAGCCAGCAGGTCATCGCGACCGGCGTGGAACCGCGGGTAGGAGCTGTTCACAAATAGGAACGGCGGCGTGGCGGCCCCGGCGTACTCCAGCGGAGAGGCGGCCCGCCACCGGTCGTTACCTTCCCCGTACGTGCCGAGCCAGGCAGTAGCCGAACGCCCGGTCCATTCCGGTTCCGCCTCCGGGTGCACGAAGGACGCGATACCGTCGATGTTGAGTACGGCCTGCACCGCCGCGGAGTGCTGCTCCAGCGGGTGACCGCTATCGTAAAGGTCCAGGTCGTTGGTGGTACCCAGCAGCGAGGCCAGGTGAGCCCCGGCCGAAGCCCCGAACGCGGCAATGCGCGACGTGTCGATTCCGTAGACCGCCGCGTTGGCCCGGGCCCACCGGACGGCGAGTTTCAGGTCGCAGACACCCGCCGGATACGGCGCTTCCGCACTGAGCCGGTACTCCGGCGTGATGGTTACGTAGCCCCGTGCGGCCAGTTGCTGGGCCATCGGAATGAGGTTTTCCTTGGAACCGGTGGTCCAGCCGCCGCCGTGGATCATGATGACCGCGGGTCGCAAGCGCACCGGGTTACCGGGTCGCCAGATGTCCAGGTGCAAATCGCGGGCCGAATCCACGGTGGCGTAAACGACATTCGTATCGGCCACGACTCCGGCCGGGAGGTGGGGGTATACCGGCACCACGTTTGGATGATCCTTACGGATCTTTAGGTAGCTGCTGTGGATCGAGTAGGACGTGTCCCTGGGATGGTAGCCTCCCTGCGCACCGGCCGTTAGTGAAGGAAGCAGGAAAAGGAGGGGCAATATGGCTTTCATGTAGGTCGCGTTGCGTTCGTTCAAGATACGCAGCCCGGACAGGGCTGGAATGACCTACAGCGTCCGCATCCAGTTCAGGAAGCGTTCCATCCAGTCGTCCGGGGTGGTAGGATTTTTGAGGCCGAAGCCGTGTCCGCCGTGGGCGTACAGGTGCATCTCGGCCGAAACACTGTGCGCAACGCAGGCCTCGTAGTAGGCGATGCTGTTCCCCACCGGCACCGCACCGTCGTCCGCGGCGTGTACCAGAAAGGCGGGTGGGGATTGGTCCGTTACCTGGCGGTCGGTGGAGAACCGCAGCACGTCGGCTTCCGTGGCCTCCGCCCCGATCAGGTTGTCCCGTGATCCCTGGTGGGTCAGGGCGCTGTCCATACTGATGACCGGATAAATGAGGGCGGCAAAGTCAGGCCGTACCGAAGTAGTGTCCGTTTCGGTGGGGTCGGCGGGCCGGGAGAAGCGGGTCGCGGCGGTAGCGGCCAGATGACCTCCGGCGGAAAAGCCCATGATGCCGATCTTCCCGGGGTCGATGCCGTATTCGGCGGCCGAGCGGCGCACGCTGCGGATGGCCTGCTGGGCGTCCATCAGCGGGGCCAGCGACCGGTCCACGTTCGTCTCGTCCTGGGGGATCCGGTACTTCAGCACGAAGGCTGTTACACTGTCGGCCACGAGTCGCTCAGCTACCCATACGCCTTCCTTGTCGTAGGCCAGTCGCGCGTAGCCGCCGCCCGGGCAGATGATCACGGCTCGTCCGTTCGGATGGTCGGGGACGTAGGCGGTCAGTTCCGGTACGGCTACGTTGTTGATCGCGCGGCCGCCAACCTCACGATCAACGATGGTTTCCGGATCGGGCACCGCACGCGCATTGGGTACGGCTCCGGGATAAAGGGGTTGCGCCCGCTGGGCGGAGGCAGTGGTCAGTCCCATGGCGAGAAGGAGGGTTATCAGGAGTTTCATATCAGGAGGCGGTTTGCTGCACGCCGGCCACGGCCGCGCTCATCCCGTTGGCTTCGATGTCCTTTAGCTGGGCGGAGAGCATTTCGTGGAGCTTCGGGTAGCCCGAGAGGTCCCGCCCCCACGCGCGTTCCCAGCCCAGCACCTTTTTGGCAAGCTCGTCCACGCTGTCGGAAGAACCGTCGGTTGCCGCCCAGGCCGACTGGAGGAACTCGATGGCCCAGGGATCATCCTTCAGCGGAATGTCGGTACCATCCCGCTCACCGCGGTAAAAGCGCACGAGGGCCGCCAGCGACAACACCAGCCGGCGGGGCCACTCGCCGCGCTGCTCGTGGTAGGCCAGGACGCTCGGCAGGACCCGCTCGCGGTACTTGGATACGGAGTTCAGGGAAATACTGAGCAGGCGGTGGTGAATGAAGGGATTCCGAAAGCGGTCCAGTACGTCACGGGCAAACTGCTGCAGGTCGACCCCCGGCAGGTCCAGGGTGGGGATGATCTCTTCGTACAGGGCATCGCGTACGTAGCCGCCCGTCAGGTCGTCCTCCAGGGTCTCGCGGACCGTCTCCCGGCCGCACAGGTAGGCCACGGGCACCATGGTAGTGTGTGCCCCGTTCAGGATGGCCACCTTGCTCCGCCGGTAGGGCGTCAGGTCGTCGGTGTAGATGATGTTGAGGCCGATGGTGTCCAGCGGCAGTTCCTCCCGCACGGCGGCCGGGGCCTCTATGGCCAGCAGGTGGTACGGTTCGCCCTGGGTAATGGCCGCGTCCGCGTAGCCCACGGCCGCGCGGGCGGCGGGCAGCTCCTCCTTCCCTACCCCGGGCACGATCCGGTCCACCAGCGTGTTGCAGAAGGTACAGGATTGCTCGATCCACCCGACGAAGTCTTCCGACAACGCCCAGTGCCGTGCGTATTGCAGGACCTTCTCCCGGAGGACGGAACCATTATCCACAATGAGTTCCATCGGAACGACTACGCACCCGCGCGCGCCGTCCCCTCCAAAGCGGTCGAAGCGGCGGTGCAGCCAGGCCGTCAGCTTGGCGGGGAACTCGGCGGGCGGCGCGTCCGAGGCCGCGTCCGACTCGGAAAAGCGGATGCCCGCCTCGGTCGTATTGGAGAAGATGTAGCGCATTTCCGGACGCTCGGCGGTGTCCAGAAAAGCGTCCCAGTCCTTGTCGAGGCTCAGCACCCGGCTTACGCAGGTGACCAGCTCGTAGCGATCGACCAGGTCCCCGTCGGAAATTCCCTTCGTGAGGACGTGGTACAGCCCGTCCTGGTCGGACCAGTCCCGGTAAATCTGCCGGTCGGAGTTGTTGGCGACCACTACGCCCAGCGGATCGGACTGCTTTCGGTTGTAAACCTCCACGATCCAGTCGGCGAACCCACGTACGAAATTGCCGCCGCCGAACTGCAGGATGCCTTCGGGGGGAGCGGGAGAAACGGAGGCCGATTGTCGGTTGAGGGGCTGCATGGTACGTTGGGATTGTCGGTTTTCGGTATGGTTGGTCAGAGAGAGACGCCGCGCTTCCAGGGGATGAAATCGTCCTGTCCCAGGCGCTCGGCGTGGGTAAGTTGTTCCCCACTGGCTACGCGGATGAGCAGCTCCAGCAGCTCCTCACCCTTGGTACGCAGGCTGTCTTCGCCGCTGATGACGGTGCCGGCATTAATGTCGATCAGGTCTTCCATCTTGGTGGCCAGGGCCGTGTTGCTGGCCATCTTCACGGTAGGCGCCACGGGGTTGCCCGTGGGCGTCCCCAGGCCGGTGGTGAAGACGATTAGGTTGGCGCCCGAACCCGCTAGGCCGGTGGTACTTTCCACGTCGTTGCCGGGGGTACAGAGCAGGTTGAGCCCCGGGCGCGTGGCCTGTTCGGTGTAGTCGAGCACGTCGACCACGGGTGACGTACCGCCCTTCTTGGCGGCCCCGGCCGACTTCATGGCGTCGGTGATGAGGCCGTCGCGGATGTTGCCGGGCGAGGGGTTCATGGAGAAGGCGGAGCCGACCTCCTCGGCGCGCTGGGAATAGCTGCGCATCAAGGTGGCAAACTTGTTGGCGCCCGCGTCGGTCACGCAGCGGTTCACCAGCTCCTGCTCCACCCCGTTCAGTTCAGGGAATTCGGAGAGGATGGTCTTGGCTCCCAGCGCCACCAGCAGGTCGGAGGTGTAGCCCAGGGCGGGGTTGGCCGAGATTCCGGAAAAGCCGTCCGAGCCGCCGCACTCCAGCCCGAGGGTCAGGTGCTCCAGCCCGGCGGGCCGCCGCTCGGTGCGGTTGGCTTCCATCAGTCCGGTAAAGGTGGCCTTGACGGCCTCGGCGATAAAGGCGCGTTCCGAGGCGCTGCGCTGCTGCTCCAGGATGTAGAGCGGCTTGCCGAACCCACCGGGGGACTGCCGCTCCAGGGCCTCCTGCAGCAGACTGACCTGGGCGTTCTGGCAGCCGAGGCTGAGGACGGTCCCGCCGGCGACGTTGGGGTTGTTCAGGTAGCCGGCCAGCAGCCGGCAGAGGCTCTCGGAGTCCTGCCGGATGCCGCCGCAGCCGCCCTGGTGGGTGAGGAATTTGATGCCGTCAACGTTCGGGAATACCCGGTTCTGCCGCAGGTCGGTCCCCGAACGGAGGACGGAGGTTTCCATGATCTCCTCGGGGGTCGAGCCGTTGCGGTACTTCGTGATGAGCGTATCCACGTCTACGGTAAAGGCCCGCTCCGTGACGTAGCCCAGCTTCTCGAGCATGGCCGACTGGATCACGTCGATGTTGCGGTTCTCGCAGAACACGAGCGGAATGACCAGCCAGTAGTTGCGGGTGCCCACCTTTCCGTCCGTTCGGTGGTAGCCGGCAAAGGTCCGGCCGGTGAAGGCCGAGGTATCGGGGGCGTCCCAGTCGGCGCTGCGTTCGCCCACGCTGTATTCGCTGGAGGCGTGCACGGTATTCTCGGTGCTGATGCGGGTACCGCGGGGCACGGGGCGCAGGGTCTTGCCCACGGTGACGCCGTACATCGTGATGATCTCGCCCGCCTGGAAGTCGCGCTCCGCCAGCTTGTGCTTCGTGGGGATATCCTCCAGCAGCGGGATGGGTCCGTCGCCCTCGGTGACGGTTTCGCCCGCGCGGAAGTCGCGCAGGGCTACCAAGACGTTGTCGGCGGGGTGGATTTTCAGTACTTCGGCCATGGGAGGGTCTGTTTGGATGGGGGAACGGCGGCCCGCAGGCACAACTTGGGATTGCAGGAGTCCGTCCCCCGGGTAAAGGTAATTGGTCGCCCAGTAACCTCATCTGGCGTGATCCTAGGCTCCGGGCACTTCACCAGGTCGTCGGCGGCGCGCGCGGGTGCGGAGGTCGGTCCGACCGTGGCCGCGGCGGGCTTCCGCTCAGCCATTACCCGGAAGGGCAGCGTGCTGATGAGGGCGGGCATACTCAATTCTTGGACAGGTACCGGGCCGGAGCGAGCCGGAGCTCCCGCAGTCCGTCCGCTACCAAGCCGGCCATGACGCGTGCACCTTCGGGGGAGAAGTGGGTATCGTCCTCGACGCCGTCGGGGTAGTTGGCGTTCTCCCCCGGTGACAGCCACAGGTAGAGTGACTTCGAGGCCTCGTCGCCGAGGGTATTGACCACCTCCCGGCTGCGTTCGGTCATGTCGATCAGGGGTACGTCCAGTTCCGCCGCCACGCGGCGGGCCGCGTCGGGGTAGTCGCCGTGGGTGTAGGTCAGCTTTCCGTCGGCCCCGAATTTCCGGCGCACGATCGGCGTCAGGATCACGGGTCGGGCCCCGGCGTCACGGGTCTCCCGGACGTACTCCCGCAGGTTATCCGCGTACTGCTCGGGGGAGGAATACCGCGTGGCCCCCTCCTTGGGATCGTTGTGCCCGAACTGCATCAGCACGAAATCACCGGGCTGCAGGGAGTTCCGTACCGTGTCCCACAGGCCTTCCCCCCGGAAGGAGCGCGAGCTCCGGCCGTTACGGGCGTGGTTGTCCACCCGGATATCCTGATCGAACTCCGCGGCCAGCATCTCCCCCCACCCCGTTTCGGGGCGGGCGTCATCGCGCTTGTTGGCGGCGGTGGAGTCGCCGATGAGGTAGATCGTGGACGTAGCCGGGCGGTAACTCTGACAGGCCAGTAGCAGGAGGAGCGGGAATAGCAGGAAGCGGTAATCCATGTTGCGGTACACTATTGCTTGGAAGTAAGGGTGCGCCCGGTTACCGGGCCACGAGGAGGCGGCGGCCGTACGTGGCCTCCGGTGTCTGCAGGAGGACGGTGTAGACTCCCACCGGCAGGGTCCGGGTGTCGACCCGCCACGCGCCGGAGGCGGATGGGGTGACGAGCTTCGTCGGCAGGGCACGCCCGTAGGTATCGAGGACCGAGATCGTGGTGCGTTCGGACACGGCGGCCCGCCAGCGTACTTCCACCTCCGCGCTGGCCGGGTTGGGATACAGATCGATACGGGAGTCCTGCCAGCGGACGGTTTGCGTGGCGGTCGAGGCATCGTAGACGATGATCACCTCCGCCTGGGACGATCCGCCGTTCGCGTCCACTACCGTATACCGGATGACGTCCTCTACGGGCGGGCTGTTGGGTGGTATATAGGTGATTCGGTTATCCTTGACAATCGCCAATCCGGCGGGCAGGTTATCGATCTGGGCGATGCGCAGGGTGTCGCTATCCGGGTCGGTATCGTTAGCGAGTACGTCAACGATGGTGGCTCTCGCCGTCTCCGTAAAATCAAGGGAGTCATTGACCGCCACGGGTGCCTGATTATCGTCGGGGTTCAACGGTCCCGCACCGTTCATCACGATGCCCGGCACCTCCCCTACCGGATCGGGGGTGTAGGCATAGAAGTCGGCCGGGGTGAAGGCATCACCTCCCGTCTGCCGGTCTCCTCCCGACCCTTCGTAAATGTTGTCCACGGCCACCAGATCGGGGTCCTCGTTGCCGAGTCCGCGGTCTTCGATGGCGTGGGGGTTCTTCGAATTGCGAAAGAAGTTGCTTTCCACCACCAGGTCGGACTCAAACCGCGCGGCTACGGCGTAGGAGCCCACGTCCTCGAAGTAGTTGTTGAACAGGTGCACGTCGCCGAACCGTACGCGCGGCATCCGCTGTACCACGGACTTCCCGTAGGTACCATCGAACCAGTTGTGGTGGTAGGTCACGCGCAGGTGGCCCCGGCTCTCGGTTTCGTTGTTGCTGGAACCGATCAGGCTCACCTTGTTGTGGTCGCTGAAGCGGGTGTAGGACACGGTGACGTAGTCGGCGATCGACCCGTTGCCGCTGCGCACGTCCAGCAGGCCATCGGCGGTGGAGTACAGCCAGCAGTGGTCCACCCACACGTTTTGCCCGAAGATGGTGATGCCGTCGGTAGAGTGGAGTTTGCCGTCCGGGTCCGCCGGGTCGTAGGAATCACCGATCGAGAGGTTCTGTATGATGACGTTGTTCCCCACCACCTGCAACCCGCCAAAGCGGATCATCGCAGCGGGCGTAGCCCCGCGGATGGTCTTGTTACTGCCTACGTTCAGCCGCTCGTAGAGATTGAGTTCGATGGTATCCTCTACCAGTATCACCCGGGGGGTACTTCCGGAAATGGCCGAATTGAGCTCGGAGCGGGTCGTCGCCGTAACTTCCTCACCACCGTCTCCACCGGTGGTGCCGCCGTTGAGGGAGGCCCAGCCTACGGGACCGTCCTGGGCGGTGAGCACGGACGCGGCAAGGAGAAATAGTATTAAGGGGTAAAGCGTTTGCATGATCTAAGAAGTTGCCGGACCCATCCGGCCCGGTGGGTTCAGGAAGGTGTTCAGGGGGTTACCAGGTTACCGTTGAGGTAAAAATCCTCGTACTGCAGTCCGGTGGTAAATTCAATCTTGTTGCCCTCCGCCACGCCGCTGAAGCGGGAATCGCTGAGGTAGACGTCGCGGATCGGGTGCGCCTCGTCGTAGCCCTCCAGCAACAGGCCGTAGCGGCTTTTCTTGGAGGTCACATTCTCGACGTAGATGTTCCGCACGGTCGGGATGAAGGTCTGGGTGGTGTCGGAGAAGATGGCGTACCGCATATTAATGCGTACCACCGCCTCGCGGACCTCGCCCACCTCGATGTTGCGGAAGTAGCAATTCTCGATGGTGCCGCCGCGGACCTTGTTCGTCTTGATGCGGATGGCGCGGTCCAGGTTGGGGCTGTCCATCAGGCAGTTTTCGGCGTAGATGTTCCGGGCGCCGCCGCTGACCTCGCTGCCGATGACCACGCCGCCGTGGCCGTCCTTCATTTCGCAGTCCTGGATCACCACGTTCTCGATCGGCCGCTTGCCGTTGCGCCCGTCCTGGTTCCGCCCGGACTTCAGGGCAATGCAGTCGTCGCCGGTATCGAAGTAACAATTCTTGATGAGCACGTCGCGGCAACTTTCCGGGTCGCAACCGTCGCTGTTGGGTCCGTGACTGATCACCCGTACGTTCTGGATCGTGACGTTCTCGCACAGCGTGGGGTGGAGTATCCACATCGGGGAGTTGCGGATGGTCACCCCGTCGATCAGGACGTTCTTGCAGCGGTAGGGCTGCACGAAGTTGGGCCGCAGGTAGCTGACGCCCCCGAAGCGGCGCTCTTCCAGTGGCACCTCCTTGGTGTTCCAGGCGTACAGGGTCGGACGGCTTTCCGGGTCGGACTGACTGGGCATGCCTTCCGACCAGCCGTAGCGGTCGGAGCCCGACCAGGGCCACCAATTCGCGTTGCTGGCCTGCCCGTCCAGGGTACCGGTGCCCGTTACGGCGATGTTTTCCTGCTCGTAGGCGTAGATGAGGGCGGAGTAGTTATAGGTCTCTACGCCCTCCCACCGCGTGTGTACCGCCGGCAGGTAGTCATCGGGGCGGGTGCTGAACTTCAGGGTGGCACCCTCGGATACGTGGAAGTTTACGTTGCTCAGCAGGTGGACCGGGCCGTTGGATACGAAGGTTCCCGCGGGCACGACCACGCGGCCGCCGCCGGCCGCGTTGCAGGCCTCGATGGCCTGCCGGATGGCGTCCAGGTCGTCGCCTTCGTCGTCGGCTTCCGCGCCGTATTCGGTGATGTCGAAGGTCCGGTCGGGAAACTCAGGTGCCTTGATCCGCCCCAGGATGTCGTCCATCCCAGACCAGGGGTCGGCGCCGACGGAGGCCGTGGCGTCCGGTGCGGGGGCGGGCCCGCAGCCGGCCAGTAGCAACAGGGTAACAAAGGAGAAAATAAGCTTGGTGTGCATGATCAGAAATTAGGGAAGCTCCGTATGCGGAGTACCGTTGCGGCCAAATATAGCTTGGCGGCATGCCGGGGGGCTATTCAGAAATTAACGGAAGCGGTGCGGGTTTTACCCCCGTACCGCTTCCGCCACATCCGTAGGCGATCGGTGGCTAGTTACGGGTATACACCTTCCCTACGCGGCGCCCGTCGTGGTCGTCGGCCACTACGATCCACAGGCCATTTGGGAGGGGGAAGTTGCGGTCGGTATCCACGTCCATAGCCCGCAGGAGCTTGCCCTGCAGGTCGTACACCCGCAGACGGGTATTCGAGGTCACGTTGGTCACGTAGAGGCGGTTCCCGGCGCCGTAGAGCACCACCTCCGATTCCGGCTGCTGGCCGGGCAGGCTGGTGGGGTTCTCGGCGATCAGGGCCGGCAGGGGATCCCAGCCATCGTCGCCCTTGGTGAAGTTGTAGGGGGTGATATCGGTTCCGTCGTTCAGCACCGGCTGTTCCAGTACCGTTGCCCAGTCGGCGCGTGTGTCGCTGTTGTCGACGCCCGACAGTTCTACGGTACCGTACTCGTACATCATCTCCGATTCACCGCCGAGGGTGTTCTGCCAACCCAGGGGGAGGATCAGCGACTCACCGATCTCGCCGGGGTAATCGGAGGTTTCGATGGTGGTGTTGTAGAATACGACCTCGCTGGTCGTGGCTTCCCACGGACGGCCGAAGTAGCCGGGCTTGGCGCGGTAGGTCGAGGCGGATTCCGTCCCCGGCGCGGCGCTGGTCACCGTACATTCGTACATCAGGTACCCCCGGGGTTCGCTCTGCTGGGCAGCGGTCAGGTAGGAGCGGTCGTTGCTGGCGTCACTGACGTTCATGGCCAGGTCGCTCTCGTAAAAGACCGCGGTCATGCCACCGAACAGGTAATCTACGGCCCCCATCATGCTGCCCCGGAAGGCTACTACCCGCGATCCCCGGCCCCCAAAGAAGCTGTCCTGCCGGCCTACGACACGGCATTCGTCGAGTACCATCCGGTCGGCTCCTTCGGCCACGGCGATGGCCGCCGCGCGCTCTACGTAGGAGCGGTCCTGTACGTCCGTGTTGCCGTAGTTGGTGGGCCGCTCGCCGCGGCTGCCGCTGTCCCACATTACAACGATATCCTCGGATTCCTTCCGTGAGATATACTGATTAAAGGAGTTCTCGAAGATGATGTGCTCGGCCACGAAATCGTCGGCCGTGACGACCACCGTAGCGTTCCAGTACGATCCGTTCGTGGTGCCCGCGCCCACGTTCTCGTAGCCCAGGAAACCGTTCTCCCGGTTGACGCGCAGGGCGTCGGCGTCGTACTTCTGGTCGGTGCCCATGCTGTAGTAGTCGTAGCCGTGGCCGTAGTACGAGGTTATCCGCACCGCGTTCTCGGCAATATCGACGCCCTGGTTAAGTAACCCGATACCGGGGCCGTCGACGGTGGCATTGCTGAGGGTGAGTTCGGGCATGTCGATGACCAGCATTTCCTCGTAGTTGCCCGGATCGATCATGACGGTCACCCGCTCCCCGGCCTCCCGTTCCATGCGGCGTACGGCCGCCAGGGCGTCGTTGATGGTTTGGTAATCCTTGTCCGTACCTACCCGTAGCATGGCACTGTATTCCACCATGGGATAGGTTTCGATCTCCGTCAGGTAGGTACTCGCGTCACCCCCCACGGTCAGGGTCACATAGCCGGCCGCGTCGCCGGTGTAGGCGTAGGTGGTATCCTCAACAAGGCTCGTGCTTCCGCTCTCGGTCCCGAAGGTCGCACCGCCCTCGATACTGAGGTTGGCGTAATAGTAGTAACTCACTTTCACGACCTCGCCCGGATTGACCGGTACGCGGATGGTCGCGCCGGGGGCGGCCACCAGGTGCCCCTTGCCGACCTCGTTGCTGACCCCGCCGGTGAAGAGCAGGCCCCGGTAGGCACTGTTCGCCTGCGTGATCTCGCGGTCGGCGAAGCTCCACAGGTGGACGGGCACGAACGATAGCATCTTGCTCGTGTCCCCATCCGCGACGGTCAGGCGCGAAGTGGGGGCTAATTCTACCGGGTAGGCATCCAGGCCGGAGTAGTCGATACGGTAGCTTCCGCTACGCAGCATGACCGCCGACAAATCGGAGAAGGTGTAGGTGTAGCCCTCCTCATCGGTGTTTGTGAAGGTTAGCTGCAGGTCATCCTTCTGAGCCTCCGTCAGCCCGTCCACGGTCAGGGCGACTGCGTAGGTCGGTTTGGCAGTGAACCGCAGATTGACGGTTGTGTCCCCGGCGATCGTCAAGCTGTCGTTTTCCGGGGAGAAGTCATTTACTCCGAGGGCCGAAATGAGGTACAGCGTACCGGCCTCCAGCGCTACGGTGTAGGTCGCCTCGGTCACGTTGACCACGGGCTGGGGCTGATATACGGTCCGCGCGGAGGTGTCCGGGGTAAAGAGCAATTCAAAATCCATGGGCAGGTCGCCCAGCCCCTCGATGGAGCCGGAAACCGTATAGAGTTCCACTCCGACGATGGTGATGTCCAGTTCCGTGGTTTCCTCCGTCACCGCAATGCTTGTCGTGCTCCCGATTACGTAACCGTTGGCTCCGGAAAGGCTGAGTTCGTAGGTTTTGCCGGCGGGCAGTTCGACGGTATATTCATCATCACTGACGTCCGCAGTGAATACCTTGCCGGCTTCGTTGGTGAACTGTACTCCGTAGCCCTCCGATAGTCCTTCCGCGTTCGATACGTCGATGGAGCCGCTCAGGGAAACGTAGGTAGCCGGAGTGCGCGTCACCCGGTAGTAGCTGGGCTTGCCCTGGGTATCGAAGATGTGGTAGATGCCCGCCCGCTGGGCGGTGAAGGTCATCTCGGTCAGGTCGCTGCCCATCGGCACCATGTCGGTCTGGGCGGCCGGGTCGGGGGCATATTCGAAATTGATCGTGCCGCCCGCGTCGGTCTTGACCGCCAGGGTCACTTCATCGTCCGCGTTCAGGGTCAGGCTCAGGTAGCGACCGACCGCCCCGGCGGAGTTCACGTAGATGCGTCCGGTGTAGTCCCCCGCGCTGCTGATGTTCTCGTCGTAGCGCGTCAGGGCGGTATTGGTCGTGCGCAGCCGGTCGTTGCCGCCGCCGATGAACGAAAGTCCCGGGGTCGTGAAGTCAGGCAGCACGTGGCCGCTCGTACCTTCCTCGATCGAGGGATCGTACCAGGCGTTGATGGTGGCCGCGTCGAGCTTATTGACGTAGGCACCGGCGTCAAGTTGCGCGGCACCGAAGTCCCAGACGTCGGCCTTGCCGGCCTCCGTCACCACGATGTCTTCGTTCTGTACGCTGAGTCCGTGGATGTAGACCTCCGCGGTCGGGAATTCATCGCTCATCAGCGTAGCCGTCAGGGTAGTGGCCGGCCCGGTGTAGGCGAAAGTACTGGGAAAGCCGTCCTCATCGCCGATGTTCTCGGCGGCGATGGACCCCAACAGGTCCCCGTCCGCGTTGCGGAATGCGAAGGTGGCGCCCTCGGCGGAGCCGTAGGTGTCCACCAGGAATGTGATCAGCGCATTGCCCGCCACCGTGATGGAGAAGCTGTTTCCCGGGAAGAACACGCCGCCGTGGCTCGCGTCGTGGTAGCCGAACTGCTGGGCTTCCGTTTCGGTGTTGCTCCTGATGGTCAGCAGGCCGTCCTCGCTCACGAAGGTGGTGTAGCGTAGCTCCTGGTAAGAGATCTGGGGCAGTACCGTCCCGTTGGCGAAGTTGTACGTGTAGGTCTTGCCCGGCTCCGCCTCGGGTACCTGACTGGCGTCCCGGACGACGACGACGTAGTCGGTCGGATCGGTGGTTTCGTCGGTGTAGGTGACCAGCAGGGAGTCACCCTGGACGGCTACCCCGGCGACGTCACCGCTGAAGGTAGGGGTGTAGTTCGCCAGCGGTTCCCCACCCAGGTCGATCAGCACCGTAGCCATCTCGGCCGTGCTGCTGATGACGGTGCCCTCACTCACGGTCACGGCCGTGACCACCGTGGCGTCGGCGCCGCTCTGCAGGTTTATATCTACTCCGTTCACCGTCACGGTGCCGGCCTTGGCTACCCACTCCGCGAGGGTCACCGCGTAGGTCAGCGGGACGATCTCCAGGTAGGGCAGGTAGGTAGTCCCCGTGAAGTCGAAAGTGACCGTCCCGGCCTCGCCCACGTAAAGAAAATCGAGGGTAGCTCCGTCGTTTCCGTAGTTGCCACTGGCGGTGGCGGACATGGCATCGACCTCGAAACTGCCCGTGGTGCTGCTGGCCTCGATCATCCCGTTGGAGTAGATGCTGCCGCCCAACCGGAGGAGGCTGTTGCCGGCCACCGCGACCTCCACCTGGTTGCCCGGCTTCAGGGCCACGCCATGCTGGGCCCCGTTGAAGCCGTACGCGTTCTGGGTACCGACCCGCAGGTCGAGCAGGCCGGCCTGTAGATCCGACTGACCCTCGGTATCCGTGGGTACGATGCTCCCGTCGCGAAAGTCGAAGTAGTACACGATCTCGGCGTCCGGCTCGCTGAAGTCCATGCCGGGCTGGGCGGGGATCACGTCGAGCGAGGGTAGGTACAGGTCGTTGCCCTCGCCGGTGGCCAGGGTGAACACGAGCGTCGTGGCCGGCCCCGCGTAGGTGAAGGCGTAGGTATCCTGCAGGTCGTTTTCGACCCGTGTGGACTGCACCCCAAGATCCCCCGTGGTTTCGGCGGTACCCGTCATTTCGAGGCCGGAATGCACCGAGCCCAGAAAGCGGATCGTAGCACTGCCCTGGACGGCCACGGAGATTTGCCCGTCGGCCTTCAGGTTGAGGCCGTACTTGTCGCCGTGCTGGGCATACGTACCTCCGAGTTTGACCACTCCGTCGGAGGTTTCGCCGTTCGCGGCTACCGTTCCGTCGGTAAAATCGTAGGTAGTGAAGGTTAGGTCCTGTCCGAATAGCAGGCCCGAGCCGCCCCACAGGATGAGGAGAAAGAGAAGTAGATGTTTGTGCACGATCGATAATTTAAAAACAGAAAGGCGGCGGCGCGCGGGTGCGGGGCTGGATGCCACGCGGGAACGCTACCGGTGTAGTGACGTGCGCCGGTGGCCCAACCGGGCGGTCCGACGTCTTCCAAATGTAGGCGGGCCGCCTTCCCTCCGGTGTGCACGATTTCACATTTGTGGGGCAAGCTTTCACATAGACCCCGGCGTACACAATACACCGCAGGGTACCCGGTACCTTTAATACCGTCAAGTATCGTGCAATGAAAACCTTCCTGCTGTCCCTCTCCCTCCTGACCTTTTATTCCTGCCTGGCCCAGCAACCCGCCCCCCCGGAAGCCACTACCGACCCCCGGGCCGAGCGCATGCTACTCTACCAACGCGACAACGGCGGCTGGCCGCAGTACGACGGCGACGCTACCGACTACACCAGCGAGCTGGCCACCCAGGAGGCGACCACGGTGCGGCAGGACAAGGACGAGGACGACGCCACCCTCGACGATCATACCACCACCCGCGAGATCCGCTACCTCATGCAGGCCTATACGGATACCGGCAACCCCGCTTACCGTGCCGCCGCCGAAGCCGGAATGGACTACCTCTTCCGCGCGCAGTATCCCGGCGGCGGCTGGCCGCAGCAGTACCCCGACACCTCAAGCTACCACGGCCACATCACCTACAACGACAAGGCCATGATGGACGTGATGAACCTCCTCTTCGACGCCAGCCGGGGCGATGAACCCTTTTCCTCGCTGGGGCCCGACCTGCGCGCCCGGGCCGACAGCGCCGTTCAGCGGGGCATCGCCTGCATCCTGGCCACCCAGTACGTTGACCAGGACGGGCGACTCACCGCCTGGGGCGCCCAGCACGATCGGCGTACGCTGGCCCCGGCGCCCGCCCGCAAGTTCGAGCCCGCCTCGATCAGTGGTTCGGAAAGCGCCGGAATCGTCCGCTTTCTCATGGATATCCCCGACCCCGACGAACGCGTACGGCGGGCGGTGCGCGCCGCGGTTCATTTCCTGGATTCCGTCAGCATCGAAGGATATCGCGTAGACGACATCGACGACCCGGACCAGCCCAGCGGTCACGACCGCATCGTGGTTGCCGATCCCGGTAGCACCGTCTGGGCCCGTTTCTATGAACTCGGCACCTTCCGGCCGATCTTCATCGGGCGGGATGCGATCATCCGGTACCAGTTGAGCGCCATCGAGAACGAGCGGCGGGTAGGCTATTCCTTCTACGGTACCTGGCCCGACAAGGTCATCCACAAGGAATATCCGAAATGGGAAAAAAGCCTGGAGCCCTAGTCCTGCACCTGCTCCTCCTCCCGGGTGACGCTACGCACGTACTGGGTTGGCGTCATCTTGAATTCCTTCTTGAAGGTGCGGCTGAAAGAGTTCGGCAGGTCGAAGCCGACCCGGTACGCTACCTCGGCCACCGTCAGGCTGTCCTGGGCCAGTAGCTCCTTGGCCATCTTCATCCGGTAAGACTTCAGCAGATCGATCGGCTTTTTACCGGTCAGTTGCTTCACCTTGCGGATGAAGTGCATATGACTGAGGTGCATCGCCTCGCACATGGCCTTCACGTTGAAGTCGGATTCGGAGACGTTCTCCTGCAACAGCGCAGACAGCCGGTTCATGAACTCCTCGTCGGGCGAGGTGAGTTCCTCCGTTTCCGGAGTAAGCTGGAAGTCCAGGTTGAATTTATCCCGGAGCCGCTGCCGTTGCGCCAGCAGGTTCTTGATCCGGATCAGCAGGAGGTCGGGATTGAACGGTTTGGTGATGTAGTCGTCCGCCCCCTTCAGGTAGCCCGAAACCTTGGTTTCGTCGAGCACCTTGGCCGTCAGCAGGATGACCGGTACGTGACTGGTTTCCAGGTCACCCTTCAGTCGGTCGCACAGGGTGATGCCGTCCATCTCCCCCATCATGATATCGCTGAGCACGAGGTCAAACGACTGCTGCCGCGCCAGGCGCAGGCCGTCTTTTCCGTTATCGGCGGTCACCACGGTATAGTCGTCGCGCAGGAGCTGGGCCAGGAATTGCAGCATATCCGGATTGTCCTCCACCACCAGAATCCGCTCGCGGCCGGGGTCTACGACCGGCTCCGGGGCGTCCCCGGAAGCTTCCTGCTGGTAGCTGTTCATGAGGTGGGCAGCTTCCTGACGGGTACTCCGGAAATTGCCGCTCGCGGCCGGCAGCGCGGGAGCCATCGACCGACCCGGCACATAGGGCAGGTACACCCGGAAGGTGGAGCCGCTGCCCGGCGTACTGCTGACGCGGATGTCGCCCTGCATCAGGTAGACCAGGTCCTTTATATAACTCAGTCCGATGCCCGTTCCGTTCTCCGTGGAAGCCTCGCTGGGCGAGGTGTAGTACTTGTCGAAGATCAAAGCGATCTTTTCCGCGCTCATCCCGCTGCCCGTATCCTCGACGGTGATCTCGAAGTACCGGTCGTAGTACGTACTCAGGCCGTACGCCTCGGCGCTCACGGTTTCCAGACAGACGGAGATGCTTCCTCCCGGCGGGGTATGCCGGAAGGCGTTGGACAGCAGGTTGGCCAGTATCTTTTCCACCTTGTCGGTGTCGAGGGCAACCACCGCCGCCTCCGTCTCGTCGCTGAACTGCAGGAAGATGTCCCGCTCCACCGACAGGTCCTCGAAGAGTTCGGTGATGTCGGCCAGGTAAGCGGCCAGGGAG
This sequence comes from Lewinella sp. IMCC34183, assembly GCF_003390915.1. Classification (GTDB taxonomy): domain Bacteria; phylum Bacteroidota; class Bacteroidia; order Chitinophagales; family Saprospiraceae; genus Neolewinella. The sequence goes on from NZ_QMEM01000006.1 coordinate 257,191, forward strand.
ACGTCGCTGAGCTTGATCTCCAGGGCACTCTGCTCGATGCGCCGGATCTCCAGCAGCTGATCGATCAGGCGCAGCAGGCGGCGGGCGTTACGCTGCACGATCACCTGGAGCTGTTGGCGGCGGGAGGGTGCCAGCCCTTCTTTCTCCTCCACCAGCTGGTCGATCGGTCCGAGGATCAGCGTCAGGGGGGTACGGAGCTCGTGGGAGATATTGGTGAAGAAGCCGATCTTGGCCTTCGAAAGATTTTCCAGTTGCGCGAGCATGCCTTCCAGCTTGTCGCGCTGCCGCCGGATTTCCTCGTTCCGGTCCTGCAGCGAGGCGTTCATCGTTTCCAGCTTGGCGTTCTTGGAGTGTACGCGGTATTCGTAAAAGCCGAAGGTCAGCAGCACCAGGGCGATAAGCCCGATGAACCAGCCCTGCTTCCAGATCGGGGCCAGCACTTCGAAGGAGACCACGGCCGGGGTGGGATCGACGTTTAGGTCCAGGTCGCGCGCCCGCACTTCCAGGCGGTGAGGACCGTCGCCGAGCCCGGTAAAGGCGTATTCGTCGGCCGTCCCGTACGGCCCCCACGGCCCGCCGTCCAGCCGGTAGGAGTACACGAGCCGGTCGGAGTTCGTCTTCCCGAAGAAGTCCTTTCCTTCCCACGCTATGATCCCGTTTCCATCGGCCGGAATGCGCTCCGTGTAGTAGGCGATGGACGTTTCCGGTGGAGTGACGGAAGGCTGGTAGCGGGTGCTGTAGAATTTGTCCTGCTCGGGGTCCAACACGCTGCCGTTGAGCGCCCGGCGCTTCCAGCTGCGCGGCACGTGGTCGATCCACAGGTAGGCGTCGCTGTGGGTGACGGTACCGCCCTCGAAGTCCAGGTCCAGCTTTTCCGGGAACAGGCCCCTGGTCCAGGAAGTCCCGTCGAAGGCGCACGTCCCGTTCTCCGTCGCCACGATGAAGGTACTGTCCGACAGGGCATCGATACTGATGATGGTATTGCCCGACAGGCCGTCCGCCGTAGTGTAATTCCTCCACTCGGCCCCGTCGTAAACGAATACGCCGAAGTACCGCGAACCCACCAGCAGCAGGTTATCGGTGCTGTGTACGTAGTTGACGTACTGCTGCAGGCGCTCGTCGGCGGCGGCCTGCCAGCGCTCGCCGTCGTAGAACATCAGTTTGCTCCCCCCGATCCAGATGCGCCCGTCGGGGGTCTCCCCGATACCGTAAACGTTGGCCTGGTTGAGGCCGTCCTCGCCGTAGGTATGCTTGGTCCACTCCAGTTGGTCGGCCATAGGGTCGGCCAGCTGGAGGAGTCCGCTCGTGAATCCGTCCTGGGTCCGCGCGTCGACGCTGCCGCCGAACCAGAGCGCCCCGTCGCTCGCCTCGAAGACCGCCCGGTAGTCGATGCCCCACGACAGGGTCGGATGCACCTGCCGCTCCCACCGGCCGTCCCGGTAGAGGGCGGTAGCCGCCTTGCCCCCGTGGGAGCCCGCCGCCCACAACTGTCCGCGGGAGGTGCGGAGCAGCCGCACCGGCGCGTCCATCAGCCCGTCCGCGGTACCGTAGGCGGTCCAGGTGTCCCCCCGCCGTTGGACCACGCGATTATCGCTTTCGATGAACCAGTCCTCCGTGGGCCCATCCGACAGCTGATAGCTCAGCCCGTCGTAGGTCAGCCAGCGGCTCAGGGAGAAATCGAGCAGCAGCAGCTTGGATTTATAGCCGGCCAGCCACAGTTGGTCGCTCTGGCTCTTTTGCAGCAGCACCCGGTTGGCGGGTATGGGATACTGCGGCGATTTGTACATCGCCCAGGAACCGTCGGGGGAATAGGAGAACAGCTTCGCGATGGTGGAGATCCAGATGATCCCGTTGTCCGACTGCACGATGTCGGTCATGTATTCGTCGCCCCCGAACTGCTGATTGACGTGGATCGTTTCCCAGTCCGCTCCGTCGAATACCATAATCCCGCGGTCGGAGCTGCTGTTGATCACCCAGATGCGCCCGTCGGCCGCCTCGAGCAGGCGCTGGTCCGCCCCGAGGCTGATCCGGTCATTACTGCGCACTACCTCGTAGGTGCCGAAGTCCGGTCGCCCCAGGTAGGCGCGGGGGAACCGGAGGAGCCGGCCGCTTTCCATTTCCGTAGTGAGCGCCAGCCAGATCATGCCGTCCGCATCTTCCAGCACGTCGGAGGTGGAATGGAAGTCCCCCTCTTCGGTGAGCGCATTGGCGGGGATATCGATCCACGTTATGTCCGGCATACTCTCCTGCATGACCTCCCGGCGCGCGGCGGAAGAATAGATCACCGTACGTCCCGCCCGCAGGAGCACGAAGCCCCGGTGGGAGCAGGCCATGAGGCTGCCGTCACTCAGCTGCTTCAGGGCCGCGAAATTGAAGGGCCAGTTCTCCGGGGCGTCGAATACCTGCGTCCACTCCTCGCCGTCGAAGCGGTGGATGCCGTCCTGGTTGGTAGCGTATACGTAGCCGTCGGGGGTGACCAGCAGCTGTTCCACCGGTGATCCGGCGGGGCTGTCCGGGCCGCGGTGCGGGGTCCAGTCGTAGCCGTCGTACTCCATGACTCCCTTGCTGCAGCCGACGAAAACGCGGCGGTCCGCCGTTTCCGCGATGCACCGGATGCCGGTACCGTCCAGTTCCGGAAAGTGGCGCCACCGCCAGGCCTCGGTGAGGGGGTTGACGATCGTCGGCCGGTAGGGATCGGTGGCCCCCAGGGCGCCCGTCGTCACGGCCAGCAAGGTCAGTAGCAGACCGCCGGCACCCACTAGACGTCGCCCGCCGGCCCCGCACCCGCGCACGCGGCCGGAAAGCAGAACAAGACGAAATAAACGGAGGCGCAGCCACCGGGCAAGGGGGATTAAGGGCATGTATTGATCGACTCTGAAACGCTACAATATACCCCAATCGGGACGGGATTTCCCACTCCGGCCGGCCACCATTCCGGTCTATTCACCGACGCTTACGCCATCTCTTACAAGGGGGTCGTCAACACGCCGAACAGGGCGCGTACCCCCGTGAAGTAGTTGCTGAGCAGCAGATTCTCGTTGGGGCTGTGCTGATTATTATCCGGATTGACGAGGGGCAGCACCACGGCCGGCACGTCAAGGATGTTCACGAAGGGGGCGATCGGCACCGAACCTCCCATCGTACGGATCAGCACCGGTTCATCCCCGAGCGCCGTCGCGAGGCCGCGCCGCAGCCAGCTCCCCGTCGGTCCGGTAAGGTCCGTCCGGAAGGCGGCAAAGCTGGGCCGCCCCTCCAGGCGCGCCAGCCGCGGGTAGGCCTGCCGCTCCTCCTCCGTCGGCTCCCGGTCGACGGGTATGAGGTGAAAGCCCTGGTCCTCCACGTGGCGCCGCAGCAGGTCGAGCATTCTTTCTCCTTCGCTTTCCCGCACGAGCCGCACGTCGATCTCGGCCACCGCCGTGGTGGGGATGATCGTGCGGGTTTCCGCGCCGACCCATCCGGATGCCATCCCCCGGATGTTGAGACTGGGGTACTGCAGCGCTTCCTGCAGGTTCTCCCCCACCCCGTCGGGCTCGGCAAAGCCAATGCGCGCGCGCAATTCGGCCGGGTCATCGGGTACGCCGGCCAGGAGTCCCCGCGTCTCCGCGTCCAGCTCGATCCCGTCGTACCAGCCCGGAATGGTCACCCGCCCGCGCTGGTCCTTCATGGAGCCCAGCAACTGCGCCAGGCGTAGCGCGGGATTGGGGACGTAATTGCCGTAGTGACCGCTGTGCTGAGCGAGCCTGGGTCCGTAGACGGTCAGCGTCGCCGTGGCGATCCCGCGCGCCCCGCCGACGAGCGTGGGCCGGTTGGTGGGGTGCACCGGCCCGTCCAGGATGACCAGGTGGTCGGCGGCCAGGGCCGCCCGGTGCTGACGTACGGCACCGGTGAGGTCGGGACTGCCCGTCTCCTCCATGGGGTCGATGATGAACTTGACGGTGTAGGGCGGTCGCTGTCCGCGGCTGACTAGTTCGTCCCAGGCCAGCAGAAACATCATGATGGGGGCCTTGGCATCGCTGCTGGAGCGGGCAAACAGGCGCACGTCGGAGGTGTCGGGCCGGACCGGCAGGTCGGCGGAAGTGTAGTTTATGGTACCGTCCGGACCGGTAGACATACGGCCGTACGCCGGGGTGTAGGGCGGGGCCAGCACCCACTTGCTGAAGTCGACCGATTGTCCGTCCACGTGCCCGTAAAAGAGTACCGTCTGTGCCCCGGTATCCGCCGCCGGATAGGTAGCCAGGAAGAGATCGATTCCGGCGTTCGGCAACCGCTCGGTCGTGAATCCACGCCGGGTAAATTCTTTCTCCAGCCACTGCAGGTTGGGCTCGAGTTGCCCCTCGACCACCGCGTCATTCGGGATGGCCAGGAAGGCCTCATACTCCGGCAGGCTGGCCAGTGTCCGTTCGTACAGACTGTCCTGGGCGCGAACGCAGGTGCAGAGTAAAAGGGCAAACAGCAGGGGCAGTGGGTGGGGCATGGCTAAGCTTTGCGTGAAGCTACGACCTTCGTGGGAAGGTACCGGCCCACCCGGCCGGCAGTACGGCAGAAGCCGCGCGCTACTCCTTCTGGTACACCCGTACGTAATCCACCCGATACTCCACCGGCAGGGGCGTACGGTCCAGCGGTCCTCCGTTGTTACCGCCCAGGGCCAGGTTGAGCAGCAGGTAGTGCGGCTGGTGGAAGGGCTCGAAGGGGTATTCGCCCGCGTTGGGCATGGAATCGATGAGTGTCCGGTTGAGCAGGCTGTCGTCGAGGTAGAGGGCGATGGCCTCTTCGTCCCAGTCCATGCGCCACACGTGAAAGGAATCGGCGAAGGCTTTCGCGCCGCCCAGGCTGTCGACCGGCACACGGACCGACGACCAGCGGGCCCGGCCATTGGGGGCCCGGCTTGCCACGTTGGCCAGGATGTCGCCGCGGTAGTACTCCATCATATCGATCTCGCCGTTGGCGGGCCAGGGGCCTTCCACGCCCAGCGACCACCAGGCGGGCCAGTAGCCCTCCCCTACGGGAACCTGCCCGCGCATCTCAAAGCGGCCGTACTTCCAGGCGTGCTTGCCGCGGGTATTGATGCTGGAGGAGCTGTAGCCGATGGTAGGCCAGCGGGTCTTCCAGTTGTCGCTGCCGGCCTCGTAGTTCGGGTTGGGACGGTCCTCGCGCCGGCCCTCGATGATGAGGAATCCGTCTTCGACGCGGGCGTTGTCCTCCTGGTACCACTGGTCCTCCTCGTTGCGCACGAAGCCGCGCTCGTAGCCCCAGTTGACCGTATCCGGCCGCTCGCCCGCGTCGAACTCATCGGCCCAGACCAGCGTGTAGCCGGATTCGGGGTCCGCGGCGGGTTGCGATTTCGGGGCGGGCCTGCCGCAGGCGGTGAGCAGGAGTAGGGGCAGGCAGTAGTATAGGTAGCGAAGCATAGCGGTGAGTTCCTTGCCACATCGGATGTCGGGACATCCGATGTGGCCGGGAAGTTACGCCGCCACCTGCCGCATCACCTCGGAAAGCAGGGAGTAGGAGTGCAGCCGCGCGCCGTGGTCGTACACGTGGGACACGGCCATCAGCTCATTGATGCCGTAGCGATCGATGAAGGCCGGCACTTCTTCCTCGAGCCTGTCCCGGCCCATGATGAACGACTGCGCCAGCATCTGCTCCACGTAGTCCCGCTGGTGGGGCGCCCAGAGGGCGTCCATATTGTCGACCGGGGGCTGCATAAGCTTGCGCTCCCCGGAAACGATGCCCAGGAACATTTGCTTCAGGGTCGTGCCCAGACGTTGGGCCTCCGCGTCGGTATCGGCGGTGATCACGTTCACGCAGGCGATCACGTAGGGCTCGGACAGGAAGTCGGAGGGGCGAAAGTTTTCCCGGTAGCGCTCGAGCGCCGCCTCGAACTGCGTTGGCGCGAAGTGGGTAGCGAAGGCGTAGGGCAGTCCCAGCATGCCGGCCACGTAGGCGCTGTCGGTGCTGGATCCCAAGATGTAGATAGGTACGTCGAGCCCCTCCCCGGGGATGGCGCGCACGCTGCTGTTGCGGTTGTCCGCGGAGAAGTAGGCCTGCAGCTGCTGCACGTCACGCGGAAAGTTGTGGGGGTCGGAGCCGAGCCCGGCCCGGATGGCGCGGCTCGCCACGGGGTCGGTCCCGGGCGCGCGGCCGAGGCCGAGATCGATCCGGTCGGGGTACAGGGTAGCGAGGGTTCCCATCTGCTCGGCCACGATGAGCGGCGAGTGGTTGGGTAGCATGATGCCGCCCGAGCCCACGCGCAGCGTGGAGGTGCCCCCGGCAAGGTAGCCGATCAGCACCGGTGGCGACGAGCTGGCTACCCCGGCCATATTGTGGTGCTCGGATACCCAGTAGCGGGTATAGCCGAGTTGCTCGACGTGCCGCGCCAGTTCCAGGCTGTTGCGAAAGGTATCGGCGGGCGTGCTGCCGTCGGCTACGGCGGCTAGGTCAAGGACGGAGAATTTTGTGGGGACGGTGTTCATGGTTCGGTCTTTAGCAGGGTGCTCGGCGTGTGTTCTCAGGTAACATGCCAGCCCGCCTGCGAGTTGATGCCTACGGAAGCCCGCTTTGGTAGGCTTGTGTCATGTTTTCCGTGAACGAATCGGGCACTGACGTGACCCGGAAGGCTCATCCTTCCATCACTACATCAATCCATTCCTCCATCAATCGACCACCTCCACCAACGCCTCCATACTGTCCTGCTTCACCTGGATCAGTCCCCGCCGCGGACGGTCCAGGTCAATGATGATGAAAACCAGCAGGCAGATCAGCAGATTGAGGATCAGGGCGGGAACGCGGGAGCGGCGCTGGCCCAGTCCGCTGGAGTAGCCGATCAGCCCCCCGGTGGCGATAAAGAACAGGAACAGCAGGTAAAAGATGGCCGGAGGTACGTGCCGCTCGAGCACGTCGAGGCGGGCGCCCTGGGCGTCGATCATATCGTTGACCGAGGTGAGGAAGTAACCGGTCTTTACAGGATTGGGGTTCGCTTCGGCGGCCCGGATGCCGATATCCCAGATGCGCTGCTGCATCGCCCGCGTCTCGCCGGTGAGGGCGCGGCGTTCGTCGCGGCGCGTCAGGTCGACGTGGCTGCTCCGTACCCGCAGGTCAATATAGTCGTCAATGGCCGCCTGCGCTTCCCCGGCGTAGGGATCGGGCAGCAGTTCGGCGCGTAACTCGGCGGTACCGATCGCGTTGGCTTCGGCCACCTCCGCGCCGGCGCGGCTGTCGTAGCGCTGGATGGACATATTAAAGGTGAAGCCCAGGATCAGCGCCAGCATACCGATCACCCCGCCCTGAATGGCCGAAGTGTGTGACTTGAGGTCTTCGTCCGTATTTCGCTGGTAGAATCCGCCGATCCGCAGCCCCACTTCGTCGGCCGCAACAATAAGGACGAAGAGCACGATCACGATGACCAGGCTGTTCAAATAATACATATCGTAAAGTTCCATGTAAGGTGAATAAAAGAGCTGCCAACTGGGACGCGCCCGCCCGGCTCGCGTCACGTGCGTGGCGCGGGCCGGGCGCAAATTTTGCTAGCCACGCGGTGCACGTCATTACGGACCGGAAAAACAACAGAATTTGGGGCAATCTGCGCTAGTCCTCCGACAATATTCAATAAAAGAGGGTAGTTAAAATAGTATCTCATTACATCGCTATGGCGACGTCAGGGGAGAATCTAACATCCAGTCTTACTCTCATGAAATCAACCTTACTAACACTGGCAGCGCTGTGCCTGTGCCTTTCTGTTTTTGGCCAAAGCGGGACCGCCGCCGACCCGTTCACCTCCCTCGGTCAGGCGCGCGGCGTCGTCTCCCCCGGATCGTACCACTTCCACCTCTCCGGCGAGTCCTTCAGCACCTTTGTCGACGCGAGCGGATACGTGCAGGTAGCCATTGACTTTGGCGACGGACTTGGAAACCTACCCCAGGGCAATGCCCTTGACCGTACCTCTCGCGGCATCCTCTTGCCGGCCGTCCTGGCCACCCTCACCGAAGCTACCGAGGTCCGCATCAGTCACACCGGGGGGCTGATCAATGCCACGACGGCCGAACCTACGCTTCTGCAACGTATTGTATCGAATACCTCGCTCATGAGCGGAACGGGCGACAACGCCTACAATGACCACTGGGTAGGTACGGGTAAGGACTACCTCGGGGTAGATGCCATATCCGGGGGCGGCCCCCTCCCCCTGGAGTCTGAAATTTATCACCCCAACGGAGACGGTGCCGGTCTGCACTGGATTCCGCAGCGGGGCGACCAGGGAATACCTCACAACAACGAAATTCCCGCAAGCGACAAACTGACGCTTTGGGTTCGTGCCCCGCAGCTTACGGAGCCGCTCGGCAGCGCTACCAACCCCTTCACCGAGCTAAGTCAGGCACTTGGCATCACCTCCGCCGGCATCTATCACTTTTCGCTCGAATCCGTGTCCTTCAGTACCTACGTTGATGCGGAGGGCTACGTACAAGTGGCCCTCGACTTCGGCGACGGATTGGGAGCATTACCACAACGCAGCGACCTCACCGCTACGGCTCGCGGTATTCTCTCCCCCGAGGTCCTGTCCACCCTGACCGACGCCACCGAAGCGCGCATTACGTCCTCGCTGGGTAACCTGGACGTGACTACCTACCAGGGTGACATACTCGACCGGATTCGCGGGAACCAGACGCTGAAGCACGGCTCTGGTGAAAATTCCATCAACCGGCAGTGGTCGGGACTCGGCTCCCGTTACCTTTCCCTGGACGCCTCGCAAAACGACGGCTCCCTTTACGCGCTAAACGGGGAAATTTTCCACAGTAACGGAGTCGGAGAGGGCATGCACTGGATTCCCGCCCGCGGCGATCAGGCACTGGTGTACGGTGAAGAATTGCCGGCCGGCGAAAAGCTGACGCTCTGGGTACGCCCCCTCGTAGCGTACGGTATTGCCTCGGTCGCCACCACGCCCTCCTGCGGAACGGGCACTGCTGGCACCCTTACGGTATACACCAAAACCGCCTGCACGTGCCCGGTAGAGTACAGCATCGATGGCTCAACTTTCCAGGGGAGCAACGTATTTACGGGGCTCTCCGCCGGCGACTACACGGTCACCAGCCGGATCGCCGACCAGCCCAACTACGTCAGTACATACACGGCAACGGTCGGATCCGCCCCCGCTACGGCGCCCGTCCCGACCGGTGCCACCCTCGACGCCTGGGCGCACCAGCAGCGGGTCACCGCCAGCGATGCCGGATACGCCGACTACCTCGGGGACATGGGTTCCATCGATATTCGGGGTAACCTGGCGGTAATCGGATCGTACTACGAAGACGGCAACGGCGGCGATAATATCGGAGCGGTCTACGTCTTCGAGCGGAATCACATCGGTGCCCCCTGGGTGCAAACCCAGAAGCTGACCGCCGGCGACGGCCAGAACGACGATCGCTTCGGCTACTCCGTAGCCATCGGCCCCGACTACATCGCCGTCGGGGCACCCGGTGACGACAACCAGCCGGCGGGGGCTTCCGGGGACAATATGGGTTCCGCCTACATCTTCGAACGGGCCGGCGGCGGAAGCTGGCAACAAACTGCCATCCTGCAGGACTACGCTATGGAAGGGGACAATCATCTTGGCTGGTCGATCGCCGCACACGGTAACCGCGTGGCGGTAGGGGCTTTTCGCGACGATCTGGACGGCAATGTCGACATCGGTTCGGTGCTCGTATTCGACCGGACGGGCGGCAATTGGGAGCAGACCGCCAAACTGTACGCCGCTGACTCCGAGGCAAGCGATCATTTCGGCATTAGCGTAGCACTTTCGGACAGCTACCTGGTAGCCGGGGCACCGTACGAAGACAGCGGCAATCCCAATGCCGGTGCTATTTACGTCTTCGAAATCATCAACGAGACCGGTGAATTCCGGCAGACCGCCAAATTACAGGCGTCGACGGTCCAGTCCGACGCCCTTTTCGGGTTTCACGTTAAGGTTTCCGGCGAACGGATTCTGGCTGGTGCCTACCTGGAAGACCATACCGGCCTGACCAACGTCGGTGCGGCTTACCTCTTCGAGCGGGGAAGTAATGGGCTGTGGGCGCAGACGCAGCGGTGGCAACAGAGCGCCCCCACCGCAGACGATCAGTTCGGTTGGCGCATCGATCTCGAAGGCGACCGGGCCGCAGTCGGCGCGCTCGTCGCGGACAAAAACGGGCATGCCAACGTCGGTCTGGTGTATGTCTACGAAAAGGGTGCCGGAGCTAGCTGGACAATGGTCCAGGAACTTCAGGCACCCGGTACGGCGCCCGTCACCTTCGGACACGGCGTGGCGCTCTCCGGCGACGATTTGTTCATCAGTGCTCCTGCGGACTCGGAAATCGATGTCAGCCAGGGGGCGGGACACTTTTATGGTCCAACCGGCTACACCGCCCCCGGCCGCGCCGAGCAACGTTGTACCCCCACTCTGACCGTCGCCCCGGCAACCGCCGTGGACAAGTGCGGCACGACGATCGAGGGCACGCCGGCCACCGCCGGGGACCGCAATTTCTCCGCAGCAGGGGTCCGCAACATCACCTGGACCTTCACCGACACCGACGGCAATACCGCGACGGTCAAGGAGGAGATGACGGTCACCGACCGGGTGTACAACGCCACCCTCACCTTCGAGGAAACCGTGGAAGTCAGCAGCGACCTGCGGGACTGCTGGTACGTGGAAGACGCCGGCAACGACGGCGGCTGGCAAATTCTCGAAGACGCCAGCTACTCCGCCACCGGCTCGGGCGCCTTCTACCTGCCGGCAACGGGGGGCAGCGCCCAGGACGACCGCCTGGTCAGTCCGGAAATTATGCTGCGGGCGAACATGGGTAACCTTCACGGAAGCGAAAACCTCAACAACCTGTCCTTCACCTACCGCAGCGCCCACGGAGGCACCTCCGACCACCTGCGCGTAATGCTCTACGACGAGACCCTCGACCAGATCGTGGACACCCTCTACGAGGACCTCGCCGCCCCGACCGATTATTCCACCGTGCACCTGCGCGTCAGCACCGTCACCGACGGCACCCACACCTACCGCCTGGTCTTCGAGTCCACCGCCCCGTCCGGCGGCACCGGTATCCTGCTGGACGATATCCGGATCGAGGGAAGTGACTACAGCAACGCCATTGGTGCAACGGACTACGTAGTAGACCTGATCACGGCCGGCGACGACGCCTGCGTAACGGCCACCGGCGTTAACCTGAGTGGCACCGAATGGCGCCGCATCCTGACGCCCGACGGAAAGGCCGTACTCGAGATCAACCCCAACGGCAACGACCTCGGCGACTTCACGGTGGAAACCACCGACTACGGCAACATCGAAACCGCCCCCTTCCTGGGCAGCCGCATGCTGAGCCGCTACTTCAATATTACGCCGTCTAACGGCTCCGGACCCTACACCAAGAACGGTGGCGTACAGCTCCGTCTGCTCTTCGACCGACAAGAGCTCCTCGCGATGCGCCAGTACACCAATCCGGATCTTGAGTGGTCGGACCTGGAAGTGACCCACTACAACGGGACCGACGAGGACTGCAACCTGCTCAACAGCACGGACCAACTTGGTTTCGCCCTCGAGACCCCCGAAGACACCTACCACTACTACGATACCCTGGGCGGCTACCTGCAGATCACCACCACCCACTTCTCCGAGTTCGGGGCCACCGCCAACTCGTCCCTCCCCGTAACCCTGACCGACCTGACCGCGGAAGCCAGCGGATCCGCCAACCGGATCGCCTGGCGGGTGGCCAGCGAAGTGGATTTCTCCCACTACACGGTAGAAAGCAGCGCCACCGGTGACGCGTTCACCGAGATCGGACGGGTGACCGCTACCGGTTCCGGCGACTACGCCTTCCTCGACCCGGCTCCCGGCGGGCTGACCTACTACCGCCTAAAAATGACAGACACGGACGGCACTTACGCCTACAGCAACACCGTCACCGTAGACCGCTACGACCAGGTTCACCTGCTCAAGGTCTACCCGGTACCGACCACCGACGGAGCCACCATCCGCTTCACGGCACCCGCCGCCGGCCGCATGACCCTGACCCTGACCAATTCCCTGGGCGTCCGCGTCCGCTCTTCCAACCTGTCGTACGGCCGGGGCACGAATACGGAATTCATCGACCTTTCTACCCTGCCCGCCGGCACCTACCACCTCACGCTTTCCGGTGAGCACCACGTACAATCGACCAGGCTGATCAAGCAATAAATACCACTAGGACCAACCAGCAGCGGCGGCGCACCCCCACGGGATGTGCCGCCGCTTTTTTGTTCGGACATCCACCGCAAGCGAGACCGGGATACCTTACCTTCAGCACACAACGCCCCACCGCCATGAAAACCACCGGAACCTTTCAGGTAAAGATGCAGCCCCTCGAACCCTACGCCCAGACCAAAAGCGGGGCCGCGCTCGGCCGCATGTCCCTAGATAAGACCTTCTCCGGTCCCCTCGAGGCTACCAGCCGGGGCGAAATGCTGACCGGCATGGCCACCGTCAAGGGGTCGGCCGGCTACGTCGCCATCGAAAAGGTGGACGGTAGTCTGGAAGGTAAGAAGGGCACCTTCGTGCTGCAGCACTTCGGCACCATGCAGGGTGGCAACTCCCGCCTTATCGTCGAAGTCGTACCGGATACCGCCACCGGCGAGCTCACCGGCCTGTCCGGCACGATGGACATTCGCAATGAAGGGGGTACCCACCAGTACGACTTCGACTACCAGCTGCCATAGGTCGGCGCGACTCCTCCGCCGATCCGCAACTGAATGGTCCCCCAGTCGTGGGGTCGCCCACCCGAAAATTCAGGACTGAGGTACGTACGGGTGAAGGAGACCCCCCACTTTCGTCGCCCGACAGCGATCCCGACGTCCACGCTACCCACTAACCGCCGTACTTCATCGGTTGTCAGGGTGTAGGGACTATCCCGGTTAAGCAGGCCGCCCTGCAGGGTGGCGTCATAGAGGTTCAGGTGGGCCGCGGGGCGCAGGTGCAGCGCCAATTCAAACCGGCGGCGCTTACCGGCAGCGTCGGTTACCGGCAGTACGCCTATTCGCAGGTCCGGTCCCAGCTGTAGGCGGCTGTGGTAGGTGCCCGCTCGCGCCGACGCCAGGCCATCCAGCCGGAGGTAGCGAAAATCCAACAGCGTCCGCCGCGCATTCACGCGGTAATTCAGCAGCAGGTCGTTGGCGATCTGGTACTTCCAGCCCCGCGGCGCCACGTTGCCGGTACGGTCGTGGATATAGCGCTGTTCCGCGGCGGCCAGGGACCACGGCCCCATCACCCCCGCGATGAGTTGGTGGCTGAAGGACCAATTCGTACCCGTCGGGATCGCCCGCCGGTAGCCCACGTAAAGGGCCCCGGCGTAGGGGCGGTCGCCGTAGCGGATCCGGTCGTCGCGGATGCTGGTCGGCGTGTAGCCCTCCTGCGCCAGCAACCAGCCGTCCCGTTCGCTACCGTACTCCAGGCGGATGCCCTGGGTGAAGTAGTAGTCGGTAGCGCCAAAGTAGTCGTTGGCGTAGGTCAGCCGGAAGTAGTGGTCGTCCTGGGCGGACAGCGCAGAGGACCAGCAAAGCAGTAACAGAAGGTATCGCACGGGAACAGGTACGGGGTAAATCACCGGCCGGTTGCAACCCAACCACGCTTCCGTCGTCACTTTCGTCGAAGGGACCTCGCCTCCGGTCGGACGGATGTGCATAAGGCAGCGCAGGGGTCCACCTTCGCACCGTAATCGACTAGCCCCAGCACACTTCCACTATGCGAAACCAAGCCCCCCTGTCCTTTCTGTTATTCCTCTGCACCTGCGGCCCCGCCCTCCTCTTTGGCCAGCAGGCTTCCGTAGCCGGACGCGTCACCACGGGTTCTCAGCCGGCGGAGTTCACCAACGTGATCCTCCTGGCCGCGGCCGACTCCGCCGTTGTCAAGCTGGAACTGTCGGACGCCGACGGGCGCTTTCGCTTCTCCGGGCTGGCGGCGGCGGATTACTTTGTCCGTACCTCCGGCATCGGGTTGTCGCAGACGGATCATCCGCCCTTCACGCTCGCCGCGGAGGAGGTCCTCACCCTTCCCGATTACGACCTGCAGCAAACGGCCACCGACCTGGCGACGGTGGAGGTGACGGCCCGGCGCCCCTTCCTGGAGCAGAAGGCCGGAAAGCTGGTGGTGAACGTGGACGAGTCCATCACCGGGCAGGGCGGCAGCGTCGTCGACCTGCTGAAGAAGGTGCCCGGAGTCGTCGTGGCCGGTGACCGCATCAGCATGGCCGGCAAGTCGGGCCTCACCATCCTGATCGACGGCCGCCCCACCAAGTACCTCGACATCAACAGCCTCTTGCGCGACATGCCCGCCGACAACATCAAATCCATCGAGGTCATCAGCCAGCCCGGGGCCAGCTACGATGCCGAGGGCAACGGCGGGGTGATCAACATCGTCCTGAAGAAGAACCAGCTCCTGGGCACCAACGGTCAGGTGTACTTGGGCGGTGGCTACGGCGAGCTGCCCAAGTACCGCGCCGGCGCCCAGCTCAGCCACCAGTCGGGCGGCCTCAACCTCAACGGCAGCGTCAGCTACAACCACCGCGCGTGGGTCGAGGGGCTGGACCTGACGCGCCGCTTCCCCGACCGCACCTACGTGCAGAGCAACCGCCTGGAAGGCACCCCCAACAGCTACGCCACCCAGCTGAGCGCCGACTACGACCCGCACCCCCGCCACCGCGTTGGGATCAGCGGGCGCTACAACTTAGGGACCAGCGACCTGACGGGGCGCAACTTTACCCGCATCGTTCGGCCCGCCAGCAGCGAGCTCGAGGAATCCTTCACCACCTTCCGCGACCGCAGCCGCGACTACGACAACCTGAACCTGGACGCCTACTACCGCATCCAGCTCGACACCAACGGACAGGAGCTCACCTTCGACGGCAGCCTTAACACCTTCACCCGCGACAGCCGCAATACGCTCGTCAGCGACGGCGGCGGCTACAACGACCGCCTGAACCTGGAGCCCTCGGATGCGGAGATCCGCAGCGCCCGACTGGACTACCGCCTGCCGGTCGCCGGGGGCTACGTGATTACGGCCGGTGCCAAAGTGAGCCGCGCCGCCCTCGACAACGAACTGGTAGCCAAGGAAGCGCGGAACGGGAAATTTGAGTTGGATACCCGCCTGTCGAACCGCTTCCTGTACGATGAGGACATCTCCGCCGCCTACGCCGCCCTGGCCTGGGAGAGCGGCGACTGGAGCGCCAACGCCGGCCTGCGCTACGAGCACACCCGCATGGAGGGCTACAACGTGACCATCGACAGCCTGACCCCGCGCGAATTCGCCCAGTTCTTCCCCAGTCTGAGCGTGAGCGCCCCCCTGGCCGGCCCGCTGGGCTGGAGCCTGGCGTACAGCTACCGCATCGAGCGGCCGAGCTACTACGACCTGGACCCCTTCGTGACCTTCATCGACCCATTGACCTACGAGAAGGGTAACCCCTTCCTGCAACCGGAGCTGATCCACAGCGGTCAGCTTTCGGTGACCTACGAAAAGCAACCCTTCCTCAATCTGAGTTACGACTTTACCAGCAACATCCTGAGCGACGTGACCGAGCAGAACGACTCATCCGGTGTCGCTTTCCAGACCACCGTCAACCTCGATCGCTACGTGCGCTACGGCGGCAGCCTCTTCTTTCCGCTCGACTGGATCGGCAAGGCCGTCAGCGGCTACGGGGGCGCTATGATATACTACAACGATTACACCAGCGATTACCTCGGCGGCGTGCTCGACCAGGACCAGCTGAGCGTCACCGGTTTCCTGCAGGTCGACGTCAAACTGCCCCGCGACTGGAAGCTGCAGGCCAGCGGCTTCTACCAGGGTAAGGGGCTGGATGGCATCATCCGCTTCAACCCCATGTACGGACTGGATGCGGGCCTGGAAAAGGACTTCCTGGACGATCGCCTCAACCTGGTGCTGACCGCCGACGGTATCGTGCAGAAGTACTTCTCCGGCACCATCGATTACCAGCAACAGGATATGGATATCCTGTCCACTTGGGAGGCGCCAGTCTTCTCCGCCAAGGTCACCTACAAGTTCGGCAACCGCTTTCTAAAGGGTCGGGATCGCCGGAACAGCGCCAGCGAAGAGGAGCGCGGCCGGCTGGGCGAATAGGCGCTAGCGTGCCGGATCCCTGAAGTGAAGCATCACCTCGGCCTCGTAGTAGGACAGCAATTCCACCCCCTTCGGCTCCGCGGTCTCAATCATCACCGTAAAGGGAAAGGCGATCTCGTCCGGTCCAAAGCGCTGGATGAGTTTGGCTCCGCCACCGGTATATCCCGGGCTGTATAGGGTGATGAAGTTCCGGTCGTAGCTCAGCTTCCACCGTCCCGTTGAGATGAGTCGATCGCCGGCGAAGGCGTAATAAGTATTGTCCTCGCGGAATTCAAAATCGAGGGAGGCCAGTTCTTCCGCTACGATCCCTCCACTCGTGCGGAAGGGCTCCTCGTATTCGTAGCGGATCCCCACCGAGTCCGGCTCTGCGGTCACCTTTTCCACCTCCACCCGCCCGCGGTTGAGCAGGTCTATCAGGTCGGCTTCGGTGACGGTTGACGGCACCACGGAGGCATAGGGGGCGAGCGGAAAGGGGCCCGCCACGGTGCGCTGGGTATCGTCGTCGAGCAGCTGGTATGCCTGTGCCCCACCGTCGCCGTCGCCGGTGACGAGGAGGATACTGTGGCGCAGGCTGCCGTCATCCTGTGGCCGGATACGGTAGTACGCCTTCAGGACACCGGTTTCCGGATCCAGCAGGCTCATGCCGAAGGTCCCGAATTCCGCCCGGCGATCAGCCAGGCTGGCAAGCAGAACCACATCCGCGGCCATGATCTTTCCGTTCGGGCCGACCCTTTCCTCCGGGAAGCGCAACAGCATGGGCGAATCGTTCAGGTCAAGCAGGTAGGTCCGGCCGGCCACGGTCTTCGGCAAGGGGTAGCTCTCGAGCTTGGCAACGGGCGCGTAGCGGTGTTCCCAGCGTCCCCCGTCGGGGGAGCGGATCACCGCATGCAGGCTGCTGTCGCCCTCTACCTGGTAAGTGAAGTATAGCGAGTCGGGAAAGCGGGCGGTGCTGTCGGCGGCGTAGGCCGGGTACTTTTCCGAGTGGTCCAGGAAGGGTTGGTACAGCCGCGCCGAATCCTGCGTCAGGTCGAGGCGAAAGCCACCGTATTTGTTGGAGTTGTCGACGTATCCGACTGGCTGGCCTTTCTCAAGGCCCCATTCCATGCCCTCGGGCAACTGATAGGATGGCGCAGGGTCGGGGGCGCAGGTGCAGAGAAAAAGGTAGCATATGTAAAGGGCGGTGGGTATCGGACGCATAGGAACTTGATGCCCGCGGCGGGCCGTATGGTGGGAGGTGCTCCCCTAAAATAGGCCGCCCGCCGCTAGGGTCAGTCGTTTCGCGACCAATAATCTACCACGAATACGTCATCTAGGATGGGTCCGAGCTTTTCCCCGAAGGACTGGTGTGCCGGGTGCGGCAGGTAGGCGGCGCGGGCGTCCTCATCCTCGAAGGTGACGAAGAAGGCGTGGGTGAAGCCCTTATTGAGGCCTTCGGGGCTGTTGTTGGTGCCCCATTCGTAGTCGACGATGCCGTCGATCTGGTCGGGTAGGGCACTGAAGGCTTGCTGCACTTCCGTGATCTGCTCCGGAGAAGCAGACTCCTTGAACGAAAAGAATACGGCGTGCCGGAGCAGGCTGTCCGGCTCGGGGGCGGCATCAACGACGGCGGGGGTATCCATGACGGGCGGGGCTGGTTCCTCCTGGCAGGCGGTGACGAGTACGGCCAGCAGGAAGGGAATGAAGAGGCGGGTGATCATGCCCGTAAGATAAACGATAAGGGGTGAGAACGGTAGCCGTCCTCACCCCTTCCGAAAGTTGGTCACTGGTCGCGGCCGGGCCTAGCTCACGCGGCGTTTGATAAATCCGCGGAGCCGGCCCTTTGCGCGCATATCGACGAGCTTTTCGAGCAGCACGTCAAAGCCCAGTGCCTCCTTATTGTCGAGGTAGTAGGAAACCACGCTGTATACGCCGGCGATATTAGCGGCCACGTAGTCGGTGGTGGGGTGCATGAGAGCGAACTGGGCGTAGCGGCCCATGAAGATAGCCTTCGATTCGCCGTACCGCAGGTAAGGGCGGAGTTTTTCGTCCACTTCTACACTTACGTCATTGGTCCGGTCCAGCCAGGCTTCGATCTGGGCGGTGGCCTGCTTACGCTGGGCGACATCCTTGTCGGCCGGCGTATCCTGCAAAAAATCGATCAGGGCAATGACCCGGTGGTGCTGCTCGGTGAAGGTCTGCAGGCGAGGAGCGGTGGAGCTATCCGCCCTCTCGACCGTCGTACCCTTGTCGCCCCCCCCGGTGATGGGGTCGGTGACGGTGACCGGTACCGCGCTGGCGGCGGGAACCGCCACGGGGGCATTGGCGAAAACAGCGAAGGAAAACAGGAAAAGCAAAAGGGGTAAGGCTTGCTTCATGGGGGTCGAATTGGGGGCGTACGAAGCCGGGGCCCGTGTGTGGAGGGGCCGCCGGAAACGTGGCATACGCCCGGATAAAAACTATATAATGGGGTGCCCGGGGGCTGGCCTAGCTGAGTTGCTTACCAATGTATTTTTCGAGCCTGCCCTTCTCCTGGAGCTTGGCGAGCTTGTCGAAGGCCTTGTTGCGGCCGAAGACGTCCACGTTGTCGCGGTAGTAATTGATGACACTCTCCATGGCCGCTACGTTGTAGGTGAGGACGTCGGCCTCGGGATCCTGGATTACGTGCTTGGCGTACTCGCCCATAAAGATCACCAGCGACTCGCCGTAGCCCATGAGGGGAGCGGCGTAGGTTTCCACGGTCACGGTGACGTCGGGACTGCCCTGCAGCCAGGTCATCAGGTAGGCCGCGGCGTCCTGCCGGTGATCGGTGTAGACGTCGGCGGGGAAGTTTTCCAGGTGGTTGACCACCTCGATAATTTTATCGTGCTGGGCGGCGTAGTCCTCCGGGCCGTCGTAGGTGACGTCCGGGATGGTGAGGGTCTGGGCAGCCGCGAAAAGGGAACTAAAAAGAAAGACGGGAAGTAGGTATTGCTTCATGGAGACGGGGTTGCTGTATCAGTACAACGAGTAATTATCGGCCGGCCTCACGCCTTAACACTTATTTGTTGGTTTTCAGCACCCGCACATCGGATGTGGAGCACATCCGATGTGCGGGGCCGGTGTTCCGCCCCGTGCCTATCTTGCCCCTATGATCGCCGACCTGCCCGTCTCCTTTACCGCGGCCGCCCAGCGCGCCGTCGAACGCGTCGATCCGGATGGCCCCATCGACGAGATGGCCCGCCACGCCCGGGAGATGGCCGAGGCCATGGTCGCCCGCGGTGAAGCCTGCCCCGTCGGCGAGGCCGAAGATCCCACCGACCTGGAATGCCGCCTGACCCACTTCGAGTGGGCCGAGCGCGCCAAGCACTTCCTGCTCCTCTACCGCAACGTCCAGCTTCAGGTGCAGATCGCCTCGCTGCGCGTACAGGAAGGCCTTGCGGACCCCGACGCCGTCAACGACCTCTACGCCCGCAGCCGGGCCGCCCTCACGGATGCCCTGCAGGAGTGGGACACCGACCACAAGGCCCAGCTCGAAGCCCTGCAACGCAACGAAAAGCAGCGCAAGCGCCAGCTGAACGCCTGGAAGCTCCAGCATAACCCGTGGCCGGTCTACCGCGATCAGCTGCAGCGGATCGCCGGGCAGTCGGAGGCGCTCGCCCTGGAGTACCAGCAACTGGATAAACTAGCCGATCGCTTTGCCGACCTGCGCCGCCAGCTCGCCGATATTCTTACCCGCAGCGAGCAACTGATCACCCGCGCCGTAAGCCGCGCCGAGGAGATCATCCATTTCGTTCGCGACGGCAATACCGAGCCGGAGCGCCCCGGTATCGTGGCCGCCCGGCTCGACGACAGCGTCAACGACGAAGCGACACCCCCCCGCCTCGATCACTACACCAACCGCGTAAACGCCCTGATCGCGGGGCTGCCCGATAAGCAACGCGTCACCGCCGCGGCCGCGGGGGGCATCCTCCAGTTCAAGGAAATCAACTTCCGCTGGTCCACCGACCAGTGGGTGAGTGCCGAAGTGATGCCGCTCGTCTACGAGCTCTGGGAACTGAGCGAGCAGATCAACAACGGACTCCACGTGGCGGTAGCCAACGTGCGCAACCGCGCCCTCCTGCTGTCCAATGAAGTCAAAGCCGGCCAGGAGATCACCGTGGACAATTCCCAGCTCGCCCAGCCCCTCGCCGTGTTCCTGGAGCGCACGCGGGAACGGCGAGAGCAGTACGCAGAAATCCGGGAGCGGCTGGCGGTTCTAATCGACCGCGACCTCTACCTCAGCTCCGCCTACCGCCCTATGCCGGGCTTCCTGCCCCTGCCCCTCCAAACAGGAATCGACGCCTTCACCCGCCGGCAGGGTCGATGGGTCACCACGGTACGGACCTGGCTCGGCCGCCACGTGACGGGACTCAGCAAGCTCCTTGGCGACGCCGTGCGCGAGGAAAAGCTCAGCCTCAGCGAAAAGACCGTGCGGGTAGTGCGGCAACGCACCCTCTCTCCTGCCAACGCCGCCTATACCAACATCCTCATGACCCGGGGCTACATCGGCGAATCCTTCCTGGTGGGTCGCGAAAGTGAAACCGAGCACATGCGCCTACTGATCGACAACTGGCAGCTGGGCTACCGGGGCTCCGTGGTACTGACCGGCAACCGCCTGGCCGGAAAGACGCTGTTCGGGGAGCTCATCACCAACCGCTTCTTCGCCGGAGAAACGATCCGCCTCCAGCCCAACAGTTCGGTAACGGTGCAGGGCCGGCGTACGAAGACGACCTGCGACCTGGCCGCCGCCCTGTCCTTCGTGCAGAAGTATACCCTCCAGGCCCGCCCCCTGGTCTGGATCGACGACCTGGAAACCTGGGCCGACGGCGACTGCACCCTGGCGGCCAACGTCCGCGCCCTGGGCGAACACATCGACGACTATTCCGGGCGCATCTTTTACCTGGTTTCTACCAGCAATGCCGTCTATCAGCACCTCAACCGCTTCCTCGACCTCGGGCGCGTGTTCCAGTCGCAGATCAACCTCGACACTTTCTCGCTCCCGGATATGGAAAAGGCCGTGCGCATCCGTCACGGTGCCACCCACAAGGTGATGGTCGACCCCGACGGCGAGCCGGTCAGCGAAGCCGCCTTCGCCAAGATGGTGCGGCGCCTTTACCGGTCCACCGACGGCAACGTAGGCGAAACCATCAACCGCTGGGCCTACTTTACGGAACGGTACGACGAAGACCACGTCTACCAGCCGGCCGGCCGCCGCTACAGCCTGCCGGCCTTCCTCTCGCCCGATACCGCTACCCTGCTGGCCACCATTTTGCTCGAAAAGCGGGTACGCGACTACCGGCTGCGGAAGCTGTTCGGCCCCGCCTACCAGGAACGCTACGCCAGCATCCTGCAGCGCCTGCTGCGGATCGGTCTGCTGACGCGCACCCCCGACGGCAGCCTGGAGGTGGCCGAGAACGTCGTCAACGACATCGGCGGCATGCTCGAGACCGAAGCCTACCTCAAATACTCCCTCTGACGCCATGGAAGCCCCCGCCCTACCCCACTTCACCTGGATCGACCTCTTCCTGGCGGCCGCCATCCTGTACGGCATCTACGCCCTGCTGTCGCTGCTCCGCGACCGGCTGCAGCTCACCCGCCGCACCCAGGGCATCCGGGCCGGTGCCTACAACGTGATCGCCCCCTTCCTGCTGTACTACGAGCCCATCACGGTGCTGCTGCTGGCGGCCGTGTTCGTCTTCATTAACCCCCTGCTGCACGGGGTCATCCTGCTGCTGCTGGTGGCCGCCGGTTTCTCGCGGTTGCGCGATTACCTCAGCGGCCGCATCGTCCTCGCCGTACCGCTCGTCAGCGTCGGTAAACGCATGAAGACCGAACGGTATACGGGCGTCATCAGCCGCGTAACCCGCTTCGGTCTCTACCTGCAGACGGGTGAGGGACTACACTTCGTCAATTACAGCTCCCTGCTGACCCAGGGCTACAGCCTCATCACCGGTAAGGATATCGGGGGCTACTACCAGCTTCACCTTCGGCCCGCCGACGGCAAGGCGGATGCCCTGCGCGACCTCGCCGACCGCCTCACCACCACCCCCTACCTCGATCGCAGCTTTCGCCCCGAATTGTCGTACGCCGAGTACGGCAGCTCCGGCATCTCGGCGCGCCTCTCCGTCCGGGAGGAAAAACACCTAACCGAATTGCTCGCCCTGCTCGACGAGTGGGGCTACCCCGCTACCATCGCCCAACGCTAGCCTATCCCCCCATGCAGAACGTCGATCCCTACCTCATCATCATGGCGGCCTCCGTCATCATTATCTTCTCCTTCTTCTTCGGGGAGGTGTCAAAACGGACGAACGTCCCCTCCGTCCTGATGCTCATCGTACTGGGTATCGTCATCAAATTCGGCCTCGATGCCGTCGGGCTGGGGCAACTCGATTTCTTCCCCGTGCTGCAGATTCTGGGTATCATCGGGCTGATCATGATCGTGTTGGAGGCGGCGCTTGAGCTCAAACTCGACAGCGATAAGCTCATCTCTATCGGCAAGGCCCTGCTGGTAGCGGCCCTCGGGCTTATCGCGTCTACCTGGGTGGCGGCCCTGATCCTGCACGAGTTCATCGACGGCATGACCACCGAGGTAGCCTGGCTCTACGCCACCCCGCTCTCCATCCTCAGCAGCGCCATCATCATCCCCAGCGTCGCGGGGCTCAAGGCTTCCAAGCGGGAGTTCCACATCTACGAAAGTACCTTTTCCGATATCCTCGGCATCATGCTGTTTTACTTCGTCGTCAGCCAGATCCCGATGCCGGTGGCCGAGGATAGCCTCGACGTCGTCGAACACCACGCCAGCGGTCTGGCCTACCTCGGCAACATCCTGCTGACCATTGCGGCTTCCGTGGTGGCCAGCTACGCCATCGTACTCATCTTCCAGAACATCAAGAGCCACGTCAAGCTTTTCCTGCTGATCGCCGTCCTGTTGCTGCTGTATGCGCTAGGCAAGACCATTCACCTTTCCTCGCTGATCATTATCCTCACCTTTGGCCTCATCATCGCCAACATGCGGTTGTTCTTCCGGGGCCCCCTCAAGAACTGGCTCAATTACAAGAAGGCCCTGCACATTTACGAGGGGCTGCACGTGGTCACGGTAGAGACCGCCTTCGTGGTACGCACCTTTTTCTTCGTCATCTTCGGCATCACCATCTCGCTGGCCACCCTCTTCAGCGTAGACGTGGCCATCGTCAGCCTGCTCATCATCCTGAGCATTTACGTGATCCGCTTCGTGCTGCTGCGCGTCTTCATCGGGCCCGACATCTTTCCCCAGCTCTTCGTGGCACCGCGGGGGCTGATCACGATCCTTCTTTTCTACGCGATCCCGACGGAGCTGACGGTCGAGGGTTTCGAGCCGGGCGTCCTGCTGTTCATCATCATCGGCACCAGCCTCATCATGACCTTCTCCATGGTGGTCGATAAGAAACGCACCTCCGCGGCCATCCGTAAGGTCAGCGAAGCCCCCGTGGGTTACGAGCGGTGGAAGGCCCCCACCCTCGCCGACGTGGCCCCCGAGCCGGACCCCAACCACTAGAAACCGGTGAGGCGGGTACGCGGGTGCGGTGTACGCCGTCAACCCCGGTCCGGCGGGTTAACATCGCCGTAAACTTAGTGTTAGGATAGCGTGACGTTATCTCCCCTGACCCTCCTGGCCGCCGGCGCCGTTCTCTCGGTCGTGGCCTTCGCCTGGCTCGCCGGCCCCCGTATCGAGCAGCCTTTCTATGCCGCCGACCTGCCCGATGTCCCCGACGATCTCGGCCTGCTGCAACAGGGAATCCATGACCACGAGGAACTGGCCGCCACCCGGCCCAACAACGAGGCGCGTATCGTCTGGCGGGACAGCGTACCGCAGGTGACGGAGTTCGCCTTCGTCTACCTGCACGGCTTCGCGGGTAGCTACCGCGACGGGTTCCCCGTGAACGTCAATCTGGCCGCCATCTTCGGTGCCAACGCCTACCTCGGCCGCTGGTCCGGACACGGGCTGCAGGCCGGCGAAGCCCTGCGGGAGTTCACCCCCAAAGCCGCCTGGGCCGACGCACGGGAGGCGCTGGCCATCGGTAAGCGCATCGGCAAGCGGGTGATCGTCATGTCCACCTCGACCGGTGGCACCCTGGCCCTGAAGCTCGCCGCTATCTTCCCCGACGACGTCTACGCGCTCATCAACGTCGGCCCCAACGTGGAAGACGACCAGCCGGGCGCCGGGCTGCTTATGAGCCCGTGGGGCCACGAGTTGGCGCGTCTGGCATCCTTCGGGACCAACAAGAAGGTCGCGCAGGACGAACCCGGCGCCGCCCAGTACTTCGATACAGTATACCCCTCCGAGGCACTCGTCAACCTCCAGATCCTGGTGCAGACTACCATGCTCGACAGCACCTTCGCCGCCGTGCGGTGTCCCGTCCTCACCGTGTACTACAAGCAGAATTTCGTCCAGAAGGACCAGCATGTGGAAGTTACCCGCTTCCCCGGCGTCCACGAAGCCTTTGCTACGCCCACGGACCAGAAGCTCCTGGTCGCGCTGCCTACGCCCAAGACCCACTTCGTGGCCAGCGACATCAAGTCGAAAGACTGGATGGCCCCCCAGCGGGTGATGGCCAACTTCTGCCAGGAAGTCCTCGGCATGGAAGCCCTACTGCCCGTCGATTACGTCGCGGACGCTGCCCGCTTCGAGTAGCCGGCGCCGGGCCTCGTCGTAGGGCATCCCGGTAGATTCCACGATCATTTTCGTGCCGCGATCGATCAGCTTGGCGTTGCTGAGCTTCATGTCGACCATCCGGTTATCCCGTACCCGGCCCAGGCGGATCATCACCGCCGTCGTGATCATATTCAGGACCAGCTTCTGCGCGGTACCCGACTTCATGCGGGTACTTCCCGTGACCACTTCGGGTCCGACGACGGCCACGATGGGATGGTCGCATACCTCCGTTACGGGAGCACCCGGGTTGCAGGTCACGCAGCCGGTCAGCAGCCCTGCTTCCCGCGCGCGTCGCAGGCCACCGATCACGTAGGGCGTGGTGCCACTGGCCGCGATCCCCACGAGGATATCGTCGCGGTGCGGCGCGTGGTCGGCCAGGTCGGTCCAGGCCTGGTTGTCGCTGTCCTCCGCGGCTTCCACCGCGTCGCGCAGGGCCCGGTCTCCGCCGGCGATTATTCCCACCACCATCCCCGCCGGTACGCCGAAGGTGGGCGGGCATTCGCTGGCGTCAAGTACGCCGAGCCGGCCGCTGGTACCGGCGCCGATGTAGAAGAGCCGCCCTCCCCGCTCCATGCGGGGCACGATCGCCTCCACCAGGTCGGTCAGTGCGGGAATGCACTCGGCCACGGCGGGGGCCACCTTGCGGTCCTGCTCGTTGATGAACGTAAGCAACTCCCGGGCGGAGCGGTTCTCCAGGTGCCGGTAGGGCCCCGGTTGTTCGGTGATCTTCATGGTCGGTTAAGTTCGGTGAGCAAGGTACGGGCTGGCGGGACAGCGCTACTTCATCACGCTCTGCATGGAGAAGTAGTCGGGTGCGAGCTCCGGATTACGGTTGACCTTACGAACCGTCAACCGCAGCGTGGTACGGCCGCGCAAACGCTGTTCCACCAGCATGGGCAACAGCAGGCCGTCTACCTTTTCGTAGTCCCGCAGGTAGGTGTCTACCGGAAAGCCCTCCAGGGGCCCGGACTGGACCACGTAGGTATACAAGACGGGCAGATTGGTTTCCCGGTCGAAATAGTACGTGCGGTCGATCTTCCGCGCGTGGGTCACCTGAACGCCGTAGGTACTCCGCCCCTCGACCTCCCGCCCCGGGACGCCCGTCAGGCGGGCTCCGGGATCCGACGTGTCGAGGAAGGCGTCGGGAAAGGGGCTTACCCGCAGGTCGATGCCGTCTTCCGGGGTGATCTCGCGGGGGCGGGTAATCCCCTGCATGGGGAAGTAAAGCCAGCCCGTAGTACCGTCGTTGGCCTGCACCATCAGGTTCCCCTGGATGTCCAGTTGCAGCCGGCGCCGGTCGCCGGCGGCCCACGTATCGGTGAAGGGGAAGTGCATGCCGCGCACGTCAGCGTCGCCCGTGAGCTGCAGCGCCGAGAGCTCATGCCAGGCCGCCTCGCCGCCGATCCGCGCCAGGTAGCGGTCGATGACGTCGGCTACCCCGGGCGAACTGGTCAGGCTATCCGCCGCAACCTGGGCGGAAAGCAGGCTGCCCGTCAGCAACAGCAGCAGAATGGACGGCAGGTATTTCACGGCCACAATATACCCCGCCCCCTCCGCACCCGCGGCCCCGCCCGACGGAATGGCCTGCCTGCCGACTTGTGCTATATTTGCGCAAAGCACCGGCATTGGACCCAGAAAATAGTTTTGACCGCCACTTTAAATCCGCCTTCACGGTCGACAACGTCATTTTTGGCTTCGATGAGGGCGAGCTCAAGGTGCTGCTGATCCTGCGTAACGAGGAGCCCTACGCCGACCGCTGGGCGCTGCCGGGGTATTTCGTGCGGCAGAACGAGGACCTGGAGGAGGCAGCCAAGCGCGTGCTGCGGGAAACTACCGGACTCGACCAAGTATACCTCGAGCAATTGCAAACGTTCGGCACGCCCGACCGCCACCCCTACGGGCGGGTCATCACGGTGGCCTACTACAGCCTGGTCAAGGTCGCCGACTTCAGCCCGCGCGCCCTCGGGCTCTCCCGCGAGGTCGCCTGGCATACCCTGCAGCACCTCGACCAGCTGGCGTTCGACCACGCGGACATCGTACGGGCCGCCATCGCCCAGCTGCAGGAGAGCATCCGTACCCGGCCGATCGGGTTCAACCTCCTTCCGCCGGAGTTCACCCTCACCCAGCTGCAGCACCTCTACGAAGCCATCTGGGGTACGGAACTGGAGAAGCGAAACTTCCGCAAAAAGATCCTGTCGATGAAGCTGATCATCCCGCTGGAACGTTTCCAGCAGGGAGTGTCGCACCGCCCGGCACGGCTGTACCGCTTCGACGAAGCCCGGTACCAGGCCCTGACCAAGGCGGGCTTCAGTTTTGAAGTGAAAGGATAACGGACGGGCTGTCCGGTTTTGTCGATATGGCCTGACATAATTACCGTCAGCGGCCGTGGCCCCCTTTTTGCTCCCTGATGTAGTGCGAAAATTTTTTAGAAAGATGAGTAAGAAGAACGGCGAAGAGCCCATCGTGGACGACGAAATGCTCGAACACAGCGACGCCGCCCCCGAAGAACAGGTGGTGGACAAGGACCTTAAAACCGACGGAGACCTACAGGAAGACCGCCCGGAAACCGTCGACGTGGACGAACTGGAAAAGCGCCTGCAGGAGAAGGAGGACCGCTACCTGCGCCTATATGCCGAGTTTGACAACTACAAGCGCCGCACTCAGCGCGAGCGCCTGGAGATGATGGACACCGCCGGCAGCAAGACGATGAAGTCGCTGCTGCCCGTCCTCGATGATTTCGACCGCGCCGCCCAATTGGCCGAGAAGGATGAGGCTACGGCCGAAATCTGGAACAACGGAATCGGCCTGGTACATAAGAAATTGCTCTCGGCCCTCGCGTCCCAGGGACTGCAGCCGATGGAAAGCACCGGCGAGCCGTACAATTCGGACCTCTTTGAGGCAGTTACGGAAGTACCCTCCCCCGATATGAAGGGTAAGGTGGTCGACACCATCGAGCGCGGTTACACCCTAAAAGGCCGCATCATTCGCCACGCTAAGGTGGTAGTGGGCAAGTAGGCCCTTCCGGCCCCGCCCCAAACAACTTTAAGACAAGCCAAATGGCAAGAGATTATTACGAGGTACTCGGTGTCCCCAAAAACGCCGATTCCGATACGTTACGCAAGGCCTATCGCAAGATGGCCATGAAGTACCACCCCGATCGCAACCCCGGCGATACGGCGGCGGAAGAGAAATTCAAGGAGGCCGCCGAGGCCTACGATGTACTGAACGACGACGACAAGCGCGGTCGCTACGATCGCTTCGGCCACGCCGGCGTCAACGGGCAGGGCGGCTTCAGCGGCGGCCCCGGCGGTATGACGATGGAGGACATTATGTCCCAATTCGGCGACATGTTCGGCGACGGCGGTGGTGCCTTCGGTTCGTTCTTCGGCGGCGGTGCCGGCGGCGGCGGAGCCCGGCGGCAACCCCGCGGCGAGCGCGGCTCCAACCTGCGTATTAAAGTGCCCCTTACCCTGGAGGAAATCGCCGAAGGCGTGACCAAACGGATCAAGGTGAAGCGGCAGAAGGTTTGTGACGTGTGTGACGGCTCGGGTGCCAAGGACGCTGAGAGCGTCGAAACCTGCCGCACCTGCGGCGGTGCCGGCGTGGTTCGTCAAGTACGGTCGACCTTCATCGGCCAGATGGCCACCACCACCACCTGCCCCACCTGCTCGGGCACCGGCACCCAGATCAAAGCCACCTGTAATAACTGTAAAGGCGACGGCCGCGTCTACGGCGAGGACACCATCGAGGTGAACATCCCCGCCGGCGTGGAAGAAGGCATGCAGCTCAGTATGCGCGGCAAGGGTAACGCCGGCCGGCGTGGTGGACCTCCCGGAGATCTGCTGATCAACGTGCAGGAAAAGCCGCACGACGAACTGCAGCGCGACGGCCAGAAGCTCATCTACGACCTCTACCTCAACTTCGCCGATGCCGCCCTCGGTACTTCGGTGGAAGTGCCCACCATCGCCGGACGCGTCAAGATCAAGATTCCGGCCGGCACCCAGTCGGGAAAGATCTTCCGCCTGCGCGGCAAGGGCCTTCCCGCCCTGCAGAGCCACGGCCGCGGCGACCAGCTGATCCACGTCAACCTCTGGACCCCCAAGAAGCTCACCCGCGAAGAAACCGAACTGCTCGAGCGGATGCGCGGCATGGAGAACTTCGACCCCAAGCTCGAGAAGGGCGACAAGGGCTTCTTCGAGCGCATGAAGGAATACTTTTCGTGAGCCTGCGGGTAGTCACGTGCCTGGTGCTGCCCCTGCTTTTGGGCTGCGGGCCCGATGTCGCCTACGAGGAGACGGTCGATCTCGGGCCGGACGGCTGGGCCTACGCCGACAGCGTGTCCTTCGATTTTCCGGTCAGCGACACCGCCCGTGCTTACGATTTGGTGCTGTCCGTTACCCACGGAACCGATTTCCCCTTCCAGAATTTTTACGTCGATCTGAGCACCCACCTGCCCGACGCAACCGTCCTTCGCCAGCCGCTTTCCCTGCAGCTCGCGGATACCTTCGGGGAATGGTACGGCGACTGCTCCGGCGAACGCTGTACCACCGACATAGCGCTGCAGGAGGGTACCCACTTTACCGAAGTGGGACCGCACCGTCTGGTGGTCACCCAGTTTTCCCGTCGCGACACCCTGCCGGAAGTAAGTAGCTTGGGATTTCGGATCGTGGCGGTGCCTGAGTCCGGGGAATAGACACAATCAGCCTCCTGCGAGAGACGCGTGTTTCCATCCCATCTCAACTGTATTGACGTTTGCTACCCCAGGTAGCTACGCAGCAGATTCTTGTTGCGGCTGCGGCGCAGGCGGCGTATGGCGCGCTCTTTGATCTGCCGCACGCGCTCGCGCGTTAGATCGAAGCGGTCGCCGATTTCCTCCAGGTTAAGCTGTTCCTCGCCGTCGAGGCCGAAATAAGCGGCCAGTACGGCCCGCTCCCGCGGGGCCAGGAGGTTGAGGTTGGCAATCACCTCCTTGCTCAGGGATTCGCCCATCACCTTCAGGTCGGGATTGGATCCCTCATCGTTAGGCAGGGTATCCAGCATGGTGATATCGCTGTCGTCGCCCGCTACGGGAGCGTCGAAGGAAAGGTGGCGCATCCGGCCGCGGAGGGCGCGGTCGACGTCGGAAACGGAGATCTGCAGCACTTCGGCCAGTTCCTCCGGCTCGGGGTCCCGCTCGAATTCCTGCTGGAAGCTGGCGATGGCTTCCGTAATTTTGGTATAGCCGGCCGCCTTGTTATTGGGCATGCGGACCAGGCGGCTGTACTCCACGATAGCCTGCATAATGCTCTGGCGGATCCACCACACGGCGTAGGAGATAAACTTGAAGCCACGCGTTTCGTCGAAGCGCTTGGCAGCCTTGATAAGGCCTACGTTACCTTCGTTGATGAGGTCGGAGAGGCTGAGTCCCTGGTTCTGGTACTGCTTGGCCACCGACACCACGAAGCGCAGGTTGGCCTTGGTGAGGCGTTCGAGGGCCAGCTGATCGCCGGCACGGATACGGGCGGCAAGCTCGGCTTCATCTTCGGGCGTCAGCAGATCAATTTTACCTATATCCGTTAGGTACTTCTCCAGCGCGATGCTTTCGCGGCTGGTAATCTTATTGCTGATCTTTAATTGACGCATTCGTGGCTACCTTTTCAACTCACTGTATTTTGGCTCGAAATCAAGTCCTAATATAGAAAACTTTACCCAAGCCCCATACTTTAATACTGTTTGGGTACCCAAAAGTTACTTTGGGTAATCATTTTATTTGGGCCGCCGTACCGCCCTCCAGGGCGATTCCCGGAACCACCCTCAACTCGCCAAGCACCGATGGCCAGCAAATCTTACAGTATTTTCTCCCTGAAGTGCCCCACCTGCCACCGCGGGGATCTCTTTCCCACGCCCACCTTCTCGTACCGGGAGCCCTTCGCCCAGTACACGCATTGTCCGGCCTGCGGGCAGATTTATTTCCCCGAGCCGGGATTCTACTACGGTGCTATGTTTCTCTCCTACATCGGTACGGGCTTTTTCAGCCTGGGCGTGGTCATGCTGCTGCACTGGGTACTGGGGTGGTCGATGATCGCCTCCTTCCTGGCCCTCATCGCCATCGTGGCCGTCCTCTTCGTGTGGTGGTTCTGCGTGTCCCGCTCGGCCTACCTCAACCTGGTCTACAGTTACAAACCCGAAGTGGCCGCGCGAGCAGACGCCGGCACCGTTAACGTAACCACCCCGACCACCCGCAAGTCCACCTAGTCATGGCCAAGAAGAATTATTCCCCCGACCGTCCTGCCGCCTCCGACAATCCGTTTGCCGCCCTCTCGGGCCTAGGCGACCTGCCCCCCGGCCCCGGGACGTCGCCCCAGCAACCGGAAGACGAATCGGGCGCGGACGCAGGTGCGGTGAAGGACGATCCCCTGCGCGTACTCCTGGACCGCAAGCAACGCCGCGGTAAAACTGCTACCCTGATCACCGGCTTCTCCGGCCCGGACGACCAGCTCCAGCAGCTCGGCAAGCAGCTCAAGAGCACCTGCGGCGTGGGCGGCTCCGTCAAGAATGGCGAGATCATCCTGCAGGGCGACCAGCGCGACGCAGCCATCGCCTGGTTGCGCGAACGCGGCTACCGCAATACGAAAAAGTCCGGGGGATAAATCTGCCGCAGTTCAGTTACGGCTGGCACGGAGGTGCTAGCCACCGTTGTCGCAGGCACCGTCCTACTACAAGCGCTCGATTATCCTTTCCAGCTTGACTTCAATCCTACCGTAAGGTTCACCACCGGCTCTTCCGGCGTGCTGTCCGCATCTACGGTGTAGTATCCCTTGCGCAGGAACTGAAAGCTGTCGCCCACGGCGGCATCGGCCAGCGCGGGTTCCCCTTTAGCGGTAAGTACCGTGAGGCTGTCGGGATTGATGAACTCCATGAAGTCGCGGTCCTCGTGGTCCATGGGGGTCGGGTCCGTGAACAGCGGTTCGTACTGCCGTACCGTGACGTTGACGGCCGTGTCGGCGTTCACCCAGTGGAGGGTACCCTTGGCCTTGACGCCGCTGGTGTCTTCCCCCGACTTGCTGTCCGGGTAGTACGTACAGTTGATCTGAGTAACATTGCCGTCGGCGTCTTCCTCGTGGCCGTCGCAGTGAATGATGTAGGCGCTTTTGAGGCGCACGTCCTTGTCCGGGGCCAGCCGGAAGTACTTCCGGTTCTGCGGCTCCTTGCGGAAGTCTTCCCGCTCCACGTAGAGCTCCCGGCTGAAGGGCAACTCACGCGTACCGGCCCCTTCGTCCTCGGGATTGTTTTCGGTCTCCAGCATTTCGGTCTGGCCCTCCGGGTAATTGGTGATCACCAGCTTTACCGGGTCGAGGACGGCCATGTAGCGGTTCGCGTTACGGTTGAGTACTTCGCGCACCTTGTATTCCAGGAGATCAAGGGTCTGCTGGTTGTCGCGGCGGGTGACGCCGGTGTCCATACAGAAATTGCGGATGGCTTCGGCGGGGTATCCTTTGCGGCGCAGTCCGGCCAGGGTACTCATGCGGGGATCGTCCCAGCCGGTGACCACGCCTTCCTCGATCAGCAGGCGCAGCTTGCGCTTGGAGGTGATGAAGTAATCGACGTTCATCCGGGCGAACTCGATCTGCCGGCTGGGGAAGATCTCGAGGGCCTCGATCAGCCAGTTGTAGAGATCCCGGTGGTGGCGGAATTCCAGGCTGCAGAGGGAGTGGGTGATCTCCTCGAGCGAATCGCTCTGTCCGTGGGCGAAATCGTACAGGGGATAAATACACCAGGTATCGCCGGTACGGTGGTGAGCTTCGTGCTTGATGCGGTAGAGGACCGGGTCGCGCAGCAGCAAGTTGGGGTGCGCCATGTCGATCTTGGCGCGGAGCACCTTGCTGCCGTCGGCGAATTCTCCGGCCTTCATCCGTTCGAAAAGGTCGCGGTTCTCCGCCGGGCTGCGGTCGCGGTAGGGGCTGTTCGTACCGGGTACGCCGATATCGCCCTTTTGGGTCTCGATCTCGGCGGCGCTGGACTCGTCCACGTAGGCCAGGCCCTTGTCAATCAGTTGCAGGGCGAAGGTGTACAGGTCGTCAAAGTAATCCGAGGCGTAGCGCGTCTCGCCCTCCCATTCGTAGCCGAGCCACCGGATGTCGTTCTGGATGTTGTCGACGTACAGGGTTTCCTCCGTACTCGGGTTGGTATCGTCCATCCGGAGGTTGGTGGTGCCCCCGAATTTTTTGGCCGTTTCGAAGTTGATCACGATCGCCTTGGCGTGGCCGATGTGGAGGTAGCCGTTGGGCTCCGGGGGAAACCGGGTGTGGATACGCCCGTCGTGTTTCCCGTTGTCCAGGTCTTCGACGATGATCTCTTCAATAAAGTTATCGGCTTTCTTTTCCGGGCTTGACATACTGTATATACTTTGGGCGCTAACGCTATCAGGGCGCGCGAAGTTACAACAAGCCCCCGGCCCGCCGCACCCTACCGCCAGCCGTCTCGCTCGAGGCGGGTATACTTTTCCTCTACTGCGCTTCTTAGGTCCTCCTGATAGTCTGCCATCTTCCGGCGCACCTTCTCGTCGGTAGCTCCCAGGATGCGGGCGGCCAGCAGGCCGGCGTTCTTCGCCCCATCCAGGGCCACGGTAGCGACGGGTATTCCGCCCGGCATCTGCAGGATCGACAGGATGGAGTCCCAGCCGTCGATGCTATTACGGCTCTTGATGGGCACGCCGATCACGGGCAGGGGCGTCAGGCTCGCCACCATGCCCGGCAGATGCGCCGCCCCGCCGGCGCCGGCCACGACCACCTGCACCCCGCGCTGTGCCGCCCCTTTGGCAAATTCGAAGAGGCGATCGGGGGTACGGTGGGCGGACACGACGGTGACCTCTACCGGGATGTCAAAGGAGGTGAGAACTTCGGCCGCCTCCCGCATAATCGGTAGGTCGGAGTCGGAGCCCATGATTATGGAGACCATTTTTGCTGTTTTGGTGGCGTAAGGTACTGCACATCGGATGTGTGCCACATCCGATGTGCAGCCTGAAGCCGGCAGATTCTGGCAACTAAAGCAGCAAAAGGAAGTGTAATCGTGCTTTTTGAGCCTATTATTCACAATTTCAAGACTGCTCAGCACCACATCCGATGTGCAAAACGCGCACTACTCCCCCACCCGCTCGGCGGCATCGTCCAGGCCGGTCCGCCGGTTGCGGCTCTTGACGCCTTGGTTGCCGAAGGAGTAGCTCAGGCTGATCGCTATGCGACGGCTGTCCCAGTTGCCACTGCCTACGCTGGTCAGGCCGTTGAATTCACTGGTACCCCGCCAGCCCGAGGTGTAGAGGAGGTCGTTGCCGCTCACCTTTACGTTGAGGCGGTCGTCGAGGAATTTACGTTGCAGGCCCACGTTCAGCGCGCCCTGCGCCTTGTGCCGCAGCACACCGCCCCAGACACCCGGACCGCTGAAGTAGCCCCCGAGCTCGGCGGTGACCGACCACGGTAAATTGACGGTGTTCTGCACGTAGAAGTTGTAGGTAAACACTTTCACGTCCACCACCGCGTCGCCGCCGTAATTGGCCTGGTTGGAGAGGTGGCTGGCCGAGGCGTTGACGTACAGGTTCCAGGCTTCGGTCACCTGTACGGGCGCGCTCGCGTTGAAGGAGAATACCCGCTGGCTGGCCAGGTTATCGTAGGTGACGTAAAATCCGCGGGCATCCAGGGAGTCGGGGCCCAGCAGCCGGGTGATCTGGTTGGCGGTGCTGCTGTACGCCAGCTTGAAGTTGTAGCGCTGGGCGTGGGTGTAGCCCAGTTCTAGGTTGTTGACGATCTCGGGGTTCAGGTACGGGTTACCCTGTTCGTAGGTCAACTGGGTTACCTGCTCGCGGAAGGGGTTGAGCACGTTGTAGTCCGGCCGGTTGATACGCCGCCCGTAGGCCAGGTTGACGGTGTGGCCCGCCTCAGGATTCAGAGCGTAGGTGATTCCGGCGTTGGGAAAGAGGCTCAGGTAATTGAGCTCCACCGGCGGTTCGCGCAGGTCTTCCCGGAAGGGCGTGAGGTCGCCCGTGGCGTCAGTCAGCTCCGCCCGCAGCCCGGCCGTAAACTGCCACCGCTCGCTGAGGCTGCCCTGGTAGCTGAGGTAGCCGGCGTAGACGTTCTCGGTATAGTCGAATTGGTTGCTGCGGTCAAGGTCCAGCTGCCGTACCGGTTCGGCCCCGGGCACCTCCTCGTAGAATAGAAAGGTGTTGTACGTCTCCACCCGCGTGAATTTGCCGCCGCCCGTAAAGGTACCGGGTCCCCACTCCCGCTCATAATCCACCTTGGCGGTGTAGATGTCGATGTCGGTCGGCGTATCGAAGTAGTTGAACAGCCGGCTGAGGGGATTCCCCGCCGCGGTGACGTAGCGGTTGGACTGGTCCATCAGGTTGTCGTTGCGGTAGCGACCGAAGTCCAGGTCCACGTTTACCAGCGGACCACCCTCCGGGGCGTAGCGATAGTTTAGGTTGTAGGCGTTCTGCGACCGGTCGTTACGGCGGTCCGAGCGCGCCAGCAGCGTACTGTCGAAGCTTGCCGTGCCACCGGCGTAGTCGTTGATATCCGTAACATCGTTGGTGTAGCCGGTACGGTCGTTATAGCGCCCGCTGGCGAGGAAGCCGAAGGTGTGGTCCTCGCCCGCCCGGATGTCGGAGCCCAGTCGCCACGAATAGCTCTGGTTGTTGCCGGCGCTGTACATCGTTTCCTCGAGCAGCAGTCCGTTCTGGTAATTTTCGAAGTCGGAGCGGTTATAGTAGCTGTAATTGCCGTAGCCGAGGGTACCGTACAGGTTCATCCAGCGGTTGCGGTAGTTCCCGGTACCGTTCACGCTACCCTGGAAGTAGCGCCCCTGGCTGCCGTTGACGCTCAGGCTGCCGTTGGCCCCCTCGTCCTCCGGCCGCTTCAGCCGGATATCGATGATGCCCGCGTTGCCCTCTGCCTCGTAGCGGGCCCCGGGGTTCGTGATGATGTCGATGCGGTCGATCTCCTCGGCGTTCAGGTTCCGCAGGTACTGGGCCAGGTCGTCGCCGCTGAGGGGCATGCGCCGGCCGTCCACGTACAGCAGCACGCCGGAGCGGCTGAGTACGTTGATGTTGTCGTTGTTGTCTACGGTGACGCCCGGCGCCTTGCGCAGCAGGTCCAGGCCCGTATTACCGACGGCGTTGATGGTACCATCCACGTTAAAGACCGTCCGGTCCGGCTTTACCTCCACGAGGGCGCGGCGGGCGGTGACGGTGGCTTCCGCCAGGTCCACGCCGGCGGGGGCCATGGTCAGCACGCCGAGGTCGGTATCGGAGGTCATTTGTACGTTCGCGCGGCGCAGTTCGGGCGCCCCCAGGAAGGTGACGGAGACATCGTACGCTCCGGGGGTCACGTCAATGATCCGGAAGAGGCCGGCATCGTCGGTGGTTTCCACCTTGGCAAGGCTGCTGTCCGCGGTCCGGTACAGGGCGACGTTGGCGAAGGATACCGCCGCTCCGTCGGCGTCCTGTACCTGTCCGCGTACGCTGATTTGGGCGCTGACGCAGGTGCAAAGAAGTACAAAAAAGGCTAGGGTGATTGGTTTTCTCATTGGGAAATAATCTCTCTTAATCATTTGAATACCACAAACTTAGGCCGCATCCCTACGCACCGAAAATTCAATCGACGAGCTAAGGCAATTTTCGGATGAGCACCGTTTACGCCCCGTGGCGGCACAAAACCGATTGCATTCGTGGTCCGTGGGACGACGTTCGTCGACGGGCCTATTCCCCCACCCGGCCGGCCGCCTCCTCGATGCCGGTTTTGCGGTTGCGGCTCTTCACCTGCTGGTTACCGAAGGTGTAGGTGACGCTCACCGCCGCACGGCGGCTGTCGCGGCGACCGTAGCCCGTGTTGGTCAGTCCGGCAAATTCGCTCCCGCCCTCCCAGTTGCTGGTGAAAAAGAGGTCGTTGCCACTCACCTTCACGTTGATCCGGTCGTCGAGGAATTTGCGCTGCAAACCCAGGTTGAATGCCCCAAGCGGTCCGTATTTGAATACCCCACCCCAGACGCCCGGCCCGCCGTAGTACCCGCTGATCTCCGCGGTCAGTTTCCCGGGCAGCTTTACCGTATTCTGCGCGTAAAAGCTGTAGGTAAAAATTTGCAGGTCGATGGTGGCGCCGTCGCCGTAGTCGGCCTGGTTGTCGATGTAGCTGGCCGACACGTTTGCGTATAGGTTCCAGGTCTCGGTCACCTGTACGGGTGCACTGCCGCTGAACGATACGATCTGCTGGTTGGCCAGGTTATCCCAGGTGATGAAGCCGGCGCGGGGGTCGTCCTCGTCGGGCGCGGTCAGTCGCGTGATCTGGTTGGCCGTCTTGCTGTACGCTATTTTGAAGTTGTAGCGGTAGGCGTGGGTGTACCCCAGTTCGAGGTTATTGACGATCTCCGGGCTCAGGTAGGGATTTCCCCGCTCGTAACTCAGCTGACTGATCTGCTGCCGGAAAGGGTTGAGTACGTTATAGTCGGGGCGGTTGATGCGCCGTCCGTAGGCCAGGTTGATCATGTGGCCGGCAGTGGGATTCACCGCGTAGGTCAGTCCCGCGCTGGGGAAGAAGCTGAGGTAGTTGCGCTCCACCGGCGGCTCGCGCAGGTCGGTCCGGAAAGCGGTCAGTTCGCCGGTAACGTCCGTCACTTCCGCCCGCAGTCCCGCCGTAAAGGTCCAGCGCTCCGAAAAGCTGCCGGTGTAGCTGAGGTAGCCGGCGTACACGTTCTCGCTGTAGTCGAACTGGTTGCTCCGCCGGTCGCTCAGCCGCCGCTCGGGGGAGGTGCCGGGGAAGACGTCGTAAAACAGGAAGGTGTTATAGGTCCGCACCCGGCTGAATTTCACCCCCGCGTCGAGCCCCCCGCCCCACACGTCTTGCTCGTAGTCCGCCTTCGCGGTGGCGATGTTGATGTCGGTCGGGGTATCGAAATAATTGAACAGCCCCGTCAGCGCCTCGCCGCCCGTTGAGAAGTACTGGTTCGCCTGATCGGTGAGCTGGTCGTTGCGGAAGCGCCCGTAGTCCAGGTCCACGTTCAGCGAGCGACCCTCCGCGACCCGGTACTGGTAGTTAAGGTTGTAGGTCTGCTGGTTACGGTCCATATCCCGCGTGGTGGCGGCCCGCAGGGTGCTGTCGAGGCGGGGCGTACCGCCGGTGAGGTGGTATACGTCGGTTACGTCGGATACGCGTACACCCGCGTCGTTAAAGCGGCCGCCCGCCAGCACCCCCAGCGTATGCCGTTCCCCCAATCGTACGTCCGCGCCGAGCCGCAGGAAATAGGTTGCCCCGCTGTAAACACTCCGAATGACCTCGTCCAGCCGCAGTCCGTTCTGGTAGGCGTCGAATCCGGTGTCGTTGTAGAAGTCGCCCCGGTTGTGCCCCACGTTGCCGAATACGTTCACCCATTCGTTCCGGTAATTTCCGTTGGCGTTGACGCCGCCCTGGAAGTAGCGCCCCTGGCTGCCGTTGACGCTCAGGCTGCCGTTGGCCCCCTCGTCCTCTGGCCGCTTCAGCCGGATATCGATGATGCCCGCATTGCCTTCGGCTTCGTAGCGGGCACCCGGATTAGTGATGATGTCCATACGGTCGATCTGCTCGGCGTCCAGGTTACGCAGGTAGTTGGCCAGGTCGGCTCCCGCCAGCGGCATCCTTCGCCCGTCTACGTAGAGCAGTACGCCGGAACGGCTCAGCACGCTGATGTTCTCGTTGTTGTCGACCGCCACCCCGGGTGCCTTGCGCAGCAGCTCCAGACCGTTGTTGCCCACGGCGTTGATGGTCCCCTGCACGTTGAAGACCGTGCGGTCGGACTTGACCTCCACCAGGGCGCGGTCGGCGGTCACGGTAGTTTCCGCCAGGTCCACCCCGCCCGCGGTCAGGCGCAGTACTCCCAGGTCGACGTCACCGCTTACGGTAAGGCCGTTCCGCCGTAGCTCCTGCGCCCCGAGGTAGGTGACCGAAAGGTCGTAGTTGCGAGCCCCCACCTCCTCCATCTGGAAGAGCCCGCTGTCGTCGGTGGTCTCCACCTTCACGAGCTGGGAGTCGGCGGCGGTATACAAAGCCACGTTAGCGAACGCTATGGCCTCGCCGTCGGCGTCCTGCACCTGTCCGCGTAGGGTGTGCTGGGCGCGGACGCAGGTGCAAAGGCAGATGAGGAGAATAACAGTATGCAGGCTTTTCATTGATGGCATTTCGTGAGTGTTAATGACTCCCCCAAAAGTCATGGTCTGAAGAAGGGCCTGCGTTACCTTTTCGGCGGGTGACCACTCAGCCACGTTGGACACCCAGGAGAAGGACGAGCGGACTACCGCCTGGTTGCTCACCCCCCGCTGCTGGCCGTTCACCGGAGCGGCGTAGCGGACTTGCTCTCCGCTGCCTATTATTGTATTATGGAGAAATGGCGCGACTGGCCGTGGCGGGAGTTTGGACTGGTGGTTTGCCTCTACCTGTTCTTTGCCATCTTTTACATGGTGGCCCTGCCGTTCTCCTACGGCGCGGATATGTGGTCCTCCGCTAACTGGCGGATCCTGTACCTGGACTATCCCCTCAAGGGACTGCTCACCTTGCCGGTCTGGTACCTGACCTTTCACACCTTTCGGCACTGGAGCCTAACCCGTAAGATCCTGCTGAACCTGGCGGTGCTTCCGCTGTGGGCCAAGGCCTGGCAGCAGGGCTACTATTGGCTGGTCGACAACTACTTCGGGGGCGGCCACCTCGCCGGCGCGGCACAGTGGTGGGACATTTACATTCCCGCCCTGTTCTACGTACTGCAGTTCGGCATCTTTCACGCCTGGCAGTACCACAAGGACCTGCACGTCGCGGAACGGGAACGTAACGAGGCCAGCCGACTCGCGCTGTCCAGTGAGCTTGCGGCGCTGAAGGCCCAGCTCAATCCCCACTTTCTCTACAATGCCTTCAACACCATCAGTGCCTCGCTCGATCCCGGGCAGGAGCGCACCCGCGAGATGATCGCCCGCCTGAGCGACCTCTTCCGCTACCAGTTGCGGGCCAACCGGGAGGCGACCCTGCCGCTTGCGGCCGAACTGGACTTCGTCACCGACTACCTCACCCTGGAAAAGGCCCGCTTCGGCGACCGCCTGGCCTACCGCATCGACGTGGCCGAACCGGAGCTGGCCCTGGCCCAGCTCCCCCCGCTACTCGTCCAGCCGCTGGTGGAGAACGCCGTACGGCACGGCCTTTCCCCGCTGGTGGACGGCGGACTTGTCACCATTTCCGCGCGGCCGGCTCCCGACAATCACCTAGAGGTCGAAGTGGCCGACAACGGGATCGGCTTCGACCCGGAAACGGTGCGCTACGGCTACGGCCTGACCAACACCCAGCGCCGGCTCGGGCTGCTCTACGATGCCCCCCTCCGTATTACTTCTTCTCCCGGCAACGGCAGCCGCTTTACCTTCCGTATCCCTTTAGTCTATGCTCCGCAAAGTAGTAGTGATCGACGACGAATCGCCCGCACGCAAACTCCTCAAGGAATACCTGGCTGAGTACGCCGATCTGGTCGTGGTGGGTGAAGCCGCCAACGGAGTGGATGCGCTCCGCCTGATCGCCGACCACGAACCGGAGATCATCTTCCTGGATGTCCAGATGCCCGGGCTCAGCGGGCTCGAGGTACTGGCACGCCTGGATACCCTTCCTTTGGTGATCTTCTCGACCGCCTACGATCAGTACGCCCTGGAAGCCTTCGAACTGCACGCGGTGGACTACCTGCTCAAGCCCTATTCCCGCGCCCGCTTCGCCCGCGCGATCGAGCGCATTGCCGGCCGTACCGCCAGCGAACAACCCAACGTAGCCCGGCTGGCCCAGCACCTCCGCGACGAGACCACCCGCTATCCGGACCGCATCATGGTACCCCGCGCCAACAAATACGTAGCCCTGCCCGTATCAAATATCCTGTGCATCCAGGCCGAAGGCGACTATTCGACCATCGTGACCGGCGAGCAGCAGTTTTTAAGTCAGTATAGCCTTAAGGAAACCGAGGCGCGCCTCGATCCGGAGATTTTCCTGCGGATCCACCGGTCGACCATCATCAACCGCTACGCCATCCGCGAGATCTTTCGCGAGGGCCACGGCTACGACATCGTCCTGACCAACGGTGAACTGCTGCGGGCGAGCCGGAGCTACGCTCCGGTGGTGAAGCGGATCCTTTTCTGATCAGTGGACACGGCCGGCCGCCTCGTCGAGGCCGGTATCGCGACGGCGGCTCGTCACTTTCTGGTTGCCGAACACGTAACTGAGGCTCAGCCCTACGCGGCGGCTGTCACGGGACAGGCGACCGGTAGCCACCAGGCCGTTGAAGTCGCTTACCCCCTCGATGATCGAGGTGTAGAAAATGTCGCTAAAGGAGAGCTTGGCATTGAGCTGGTCCGACAGGAACCGGCGCTGCAGCCCCACGTTGACGGTGCCGAAGCCGGTATACTCAAAGGTGCCGCCCCCGACGCCCGGACCGATGTACTGGCCGGTGAGTTCCAGCGTCAGCTTGCCGGGTAGCTTGAAGGTATTCTGGTTGATGAAGCGGTAATTGAACACCTCGATATTTACCGAGCCATCCTCCCCGTAGTCCGCCTCGTTGCTCAGGTAGCCGGCACTGGCGTTGAGGTAGGTACGCCACCACGACGTCACCTCCACCGGCGCGCTGGCGGTAAAGCTGTAGACCGTCTGCTGCGCCAGGTTGTCGTAGGTCTCGAATCCCGCCCGGGCATCGAGGCTATCGGGGCTCAGCAACTGGGCCACCTGGTCTTCGGTCCGGCTGTAGGCTAGCTTGAAGTTGAAGCGGCTGGCGACCACGTAGCCGAGCTCGACGTTGTTGATCTTTTCCGGCTGGAGGAAGGGGTTGCCGCGGCGGTAGCTGAGCTCGTTGAGCTGGACCCGGAAGGGATTGAGATTATTGTAGTCGGGCCGGTTGATGCGGCGGCCGTAGCGCAGGTTCAGTACGTTGCCGGAGGCGAGGGCGTAGGTCAGGCCCAGGCTCGGAAAAAAGCTCAGGTAATCAAAATCTACCGGGGGTTCTTCCTGCTGGGTAGCGAAGGTGGTCAGCTTGCCCCCGGCGTCGGTGCTTTCCATGCGGAGGCCGGCGCTGTAGGTCAGCCGATCGCTGAACGAACCTGCGTAGCTTACGTAGGCGGCGTAGACGTCCTCGTCGTACACGAATTCGTTACTGCGTTCGGCCACGAAGGTGGGATCGTTGCCCAGAAGACCGTCATAGAAGAGAAAAGTATTGTCGGTACGTACGCGGGAGAACTTGGCACCCGCGCTTGCCGCCCCTGCGCCAATGGGGAACTCGTAATCGAGGCGGGCGGTGTAGATATCGATGTCGATGGGCGTATCGAAGGCGTTGTCGGATTCGCTCAGAAACTGCCCGTCCGGTGCGTAGTAGGCGTTGGGCTGATCGATCAGGTTGCTGTTGCGGTACCGGCCGTAATCCAGGTCTACGTTTAGGTTATGGCCGGAGGCGATGGCAAAGTTGTAGTTGAGGTTGAAGGTATTCTGATTGTGGTTGCCCTCGTCGAGGACGCCTGCCCGGAGGATGCTGTCGGGGGCGGGATTGCGGGGGTTACAGCCGCACGTTTCATCGTAGATCTCCGTGCTGTTCACCACGGTCCGTCGCTCGTCCTGAAACTGTCCGGTATACAGGACCCCCAGCGTATGGCGCTCGCCGAGGTACAGGTCCATACCGGTGCGGAGGCCGGGCGTGCGCAGGATAGGTACGCTGTTCAGTTCGTCGACCAGCCGGTAACCGTTCTGCAGGCTTACGAAGTCGCTCTGACTATACGTCTGGTTGTAGTTGTAGTTCAGCGTACCGTAGAGGTTGAAATATCGGTTACGCAGGTTACCGCCGGCCGTACCCGCGTACTGGGCGTAGCGTCCCTGGCTGGCGGAGGCGGTCAGGCTGCCGTTGGTGCCCTCGTCCTCGGCCCGCTTCAGGCGGATATCGATGATGCCGGCATTACCCTGTGCCTCGTAGCGCGCACCCGGGCTGGTGATGATGTCGATGCGGTCGATCTGTTCGGCCGTCAGCGTACGCAGGTAGTTGCTCAGGTCGGCACCCTGCAACGGCGTGCGCCGCCCGTCGATGTACACGAGTACGCCGGAGCGACTTAATACGCTGATGTTCTCGTTGTTATCGATGGTGACGCCGGGTGCCTTGCGCAGCAGTTCCAGGCCGTCGTTGCCCGCGGCGTTGATGGTACCCTGCACGTTGAAGATGGTCCGGTCGGGCTTCATTTCCACCAACGCGCGGGTGGTCCTTACGGTGGCGGAAGCCAGCTCAACCCCCGCGGGGCCGAACGCGAGCGTACCCAGGTTCAGGCTGCGGTCGACATCCAGGGCATCGCGGTGCAGGTCCGGAAAGCCCAGGTAGGTTACCACGAGGTTATACGACTTGGCCGCGACGTTCCCGAATACGAAGGTACCGGCATCGTCGGTCACCTCCACCTTCACGAGGCTGGAGTCCGATACCGAATACAGGGCCACGTTAGCGTACGGGACCGCTGCACCCTCCACGTCCTGGATTATTCCGGTGATGGAATGTTGGGCGGCTAGGAAAGAACAAAGAAAAAATAGGGGCGAGAGACAGTAAGCACGTTTCATATCCAGGTCTAGGTGTACAACGACCACAAAGCCTAAAGATACGATTACGAATTGAGAATATAGGAATACGAACGAAACAACGATTGGTGTGCTAACTACCTTATTTGGAATATACTTTTACCATGATCACTAAATAAAATACGTGGACCTTCTCACTTTTCAGAATTATTGCCTGCAAAAATTGGCCGTTACCGAGACGCTGCCCTTTGGGCCCGACACCCTGGTTATGAAGGTTGCCGGCAAAATGTTTGCGTTGACGGGGCTGGACGAGCCCGATTTCCGCATTAACCTGAAGTGCGATCCCGACCGGGCCGTGCTGCTCCGCGAGCGTCACCCGGAGATCGTTCCCGGCTGGCACATGAGCAAAACGCACTGGAATACCGTCTACGTTGAAAACGGCTCGTTGACGGACGCCCACGTGCGCGAACTCATCGATCACAGCTACGACCTGGTGGTGGCCGGGCTCACCAGGAAGGTTCGGGTGGAATTAGGGCTGTAGGCCCGCGGCCGGGGTGCCTCAGCGAATGCTGCCCCACGCCTGCCGTTCCCGGCTGGCCGCCCCCCGCTCCAGGGTATAGGCGGCTAGGAGGTTACCGACCACGGCCAGCAACCCCAGGATGATCGGTGTTCTCATATTGGGTTATTGTTCCGCCGCCCCCCCCCCGGGTCGGTAGCGACGACAAACTATTATGTCAGCAGGCGGAGGATGTCGTCGTGCCCCGCTGCACGGGCCAGTTCGCGGGCGGTCAGCCCCTCGGAATTGACCTGATCGGGATCGGCGCCAGCCGCTAGAAGTAGTCGTACCGGGAGTACGCTACCTTGCTCGCTCGTTTTTCTTCCTTTTCGATCCGGTC
Organism: Lewinella sp. IMCC34183; assembly: GCF_003390915.1. Taxonomy (GTDB): domain Bacteria; phylum Bacteroidota; class Bacteroidia; order Chitinophagales; family Saprospiraceae; genus Neolewinella. The sequence continues at coordinate 301,453 of NZ_QMEM01000006.1, forward strand.
GATCCGGGCTTTCAGTCCTTCGATGTCTGCCGGAAGCCTTGTGGTTGCCCAGCGCCCGCATGACGAGCCCCTTTGCGGACCCACCGAAGGTGCCCTGTAGGAATCCGTCCAGCGGTCTGTCCTGCGTATCCTCCCGGGCGATACCGGCCGTGTAGAGGTGTCCCCTACCCTGCTGCTCACGGTCCAGGAAGCCGCGCTCGAGCATCACCTGCATCGTCTTCAGCGTGGTAGTGTACCCAATATCTTTCTCACCGGCGAGTACCTCGTGGACTTGTCGAACGGTTATGCCCCCCCGTCCCACAGCAATTGCAGGATGGCGAGTTCAGAGGCAGTGGGTGGGCTTTACACGCCCCACCTACCCCGGCTCCAGCATGGTTCGAACGTACAGTTTAGCCGGCATCATACCCATCTCCATCCGGCGGCGGTCCAGGTGCAGACTATCCTCCACGGGAAAGAGTTCGGCCACTCCCGCCGCTGCGTCCACCCGCCGGAACTGGGTGCCGTAGCGCTGCTGTTTCCCGGCGCCGACCCGTACCCGGTCGAAGAGGTAGGCGTAGTCCTGGGGATCGAGGTCACCCCGGGCAACGGCCCTTTCGAGGTGGGGCAACTGGGCGGCCTGCCATTCGCGGTCCGTATCCGCATGTTGGGCGATGAGAAATACGGACTGCATTCCTTCCTCACCGACCTGCGCGCGGGTCGGGAACCCGTACGTGATAATAAACTCCTGGAGGAGTGCCCGGCCGGCGCTGTCTACGTGTGCGGCATCCCAGTCTTGCCAGCCGGTCGTATCGACCGCATAGGCTGCTATCAGGTCAGCCGGCAGTTGGCCGCGCACTGCCTGGTCGCGTACGTGGTGCCCCACGAGCCGGTCGCGCCATGCCGGAAGGGTCACCGACTCCGGGGCGGCGGGCGGACAATCCACGATGCCGACCAGTAGCCCCATCTGGCAAAGCTCCCGCCGCTCCTCCGGCGAGCGTTGCCCGGCGATAGCGGCAATTTCGGCGGAATCGCGGGTACTCAGGTGGAGGATGATGGCCAGTTGCGCAACTACCGGCTGCCATTCGGCTATGGGTGATCGCCGCCGCAACGAATCGTACTGCCGACGGGCCAGCTCCTCGTCGGAAGTGGCGCTATCGAGCATGCGCCATCCCAGTTTCCAGTTTTCCACTTCCCTATCGTCCGAATCGCCGGTTTGGCAACCCGCTACAGTGACGAGTACCAACAGCAGGCTGGCGGTCAGGAAACAAGGGAGTCTAATTGACATGAAGTAAAAGTAGTTGACCGCTTACCTTTCACGAACCCGACCCGTCCACCGCAGCCCATGGCCCCGGCACCCGCGGCCCCGCCCACCTGTTCACGCCTACTGCGTGGTGCGCCCCGCCACTACCCGCAGCCGCTGGCCGGCGGCGGTGTCCGGTATGAGGTAGTAATTGTGGAAGGCCGCCGTGTCGAGCTCCACCGGAAAGCGCAGCCGCTCGAGTGGACTGCCGGCCGGGTGTACCGCCGCTTCGTACTGGCCAGTCGCGAGACGTTCGCGATCGGAAGCGTGGGCATACGCGATGCCGGAGAAACTGGTTTCCTCTTGCCCTCCGTGCAACAGGTGTACGTCGAGGGGCAGCAGGCCGGGGGCAAGGTGGGTCACGCGCAGGTTCCCCTTACCGGACAACTTGACGTAGTAGTCGTTTTGCAGGAAGAGCTGGGGCAGAAATTGGTTGGCGGTACGCGCGGCGGCTCCTTCAAAGATGCGGTGCAGTTTCGTGCCGAAGGCGGCCTGGTTTACTTCCTGGTCCTTCTTGGGGATGCCAGCCAACACCATCGTATAGCGACCCTCGGCGCCCAGTCCGATTTTCTGCTCCAGCAGTTCGCGCGCCCCGATGGATACCCGGACCGAGTAGGTGCCCGGCGGAAGCGAACGGTAGTCGGACAGCTCCGCATATGCCAGGGAGAAGTCCACGTCTTTCCCTTCGGTATCGGTGAGGACGACGCGGGCCGAGTCGGAGGTATACAGGAACTCACCTACCCGGAGCTGCACGGGGGCGGGCGTATCCCCTCCGCAGGCTGCCAGCAGCAATACCATGAGTAGCAGTAAATAGGGGTTACTGGTCGTCATCGCCGTCAGTTTTGGTTTTGCGGAGGAGCAGCGGCCGGCCGAGTACCACCAGCAGCACGATCAGGATCAGCCCCCCGAAGGCCACCGGCTTGCTGATGGCCACCCGTAGCAATAGGGCCACTGCGGTCAGGGCGGCAAAGCCGATACCGGTAGCGGGGATCCAGCGGCGGTGGTCGGCGCGCTGGTAGCACAGCCAGTTGACGATGCCGAAGGTGGCGAGGAAGACCAGGCTGGCGGCTTCGACCAGCGCACTCAAGGAGCCGGTCACGGCCAGTATACCGGCCAAACTGCCGAGGAGTATGATGGACCGGTCGGGCACATCGTTGCCGTTGGTGTGGTCGAACCAGCCGGGCAGCTCTCCCTTTTTAGCGATTTTCTTGGTGAGGTTAGCGGTAGAAAAGAGCGTCGAATTGATGGCCGCGGCGGTGGCGAACCCGGCCGCCAGGGTCATGATGATGAGGCCGGTCTCCCCGAACGCTTCCCGCGCGGTGATGGATAGTGCGATCTCCTTAAAGTCGATCAGTGTGGCGGCACTGCCCACGAAGGTGGCGCCCAGGGCCACTACGATGTAGAGTAATACGACGAAGACCACCGCGCTCATCAGGGTGGGCATGAAGTTCTTGTGGGGGTCCTTGATGCGGTCGTATTCGTAGCTCAGCAACTGGAAGCCTTCGTAGGCCATGAAGATGGCCGCGCCGCCGATGAAGCCGGACCAGGCCGGCCGCGGCTCCACGCCGGCGGTGAGCTGGGTGGTGTCCCACTGGGTGAGGCCGTAGACGCCCAGGCCGAGAAGGATCAGCAGGTTGACCGACACGATGCCGACCTCCACCTTGGTGAGTTTGCCCGCGCCGGCCAGGTTGAGCCCGATGAGCGCTGCCACGATACCGGCGGCCAGCCCGCGGATCACCAGTCCGCCGCCGTGGAAGGCGAAGGCCACGTAGTGCCCGAAGGCGTAGGCGTACACCGAGATGGTGAGCACGTAGCCCAGGATGAGCATCCACCCCAGGCTGCCCCCGAGCCAGTCGTCGTCGACCTCCTCGAGGAAGTCGAAGGCACCGCCACCCTCATCGTAGGTGTTACAGAGGAATACGTAGCTGTAGGCGGAGCATAAGGCGATGACGCCGGTGAAGGCGAAGGCGAGCCAGGCCCACTGGGCCGACACGGCAATGACGACGCCGAGGACCGTGTAAATACCACCGCCCACCATGCCGCCGGCCGCGAGGGCCCATACGGAGATGGGGCTGAGTTTGCTGCCGGCGTCAGACATGGAAGGGGGGGGATTGTTGCTCACTTCACGGAAGCCTCCCAACGGGAGAATAGTGCACTGGTGAGCGCGATATTTCGTGGCTTAGCCCGGTTTTTGGGTTGCACATCGGATGTCCGGACATCCGATGTGCAATCTGCGCCAAAAATACCTCCTACCTCAGTTTCTGCAACTGATTGATCATCGCCCGCATATCCTTCGGCGGTTCCACCTCGAAGTGCATCCATTCCTCCGTGGCCGGGTGGGTGAAGCCGAGGCGGGCGGCGTGGAGGGGTACCCGGCTCAGCAGGGGGCGCTCCACTTCGTGCTTGCCCTTGTTGTAGCGCCGCCCCTTTATCTCCGAGAGCATGAACTCCGTCCGTTTGCCGTAGAAGGGATCGACGATGAGGGGGTGCCCCAGGTAAGCCAGGTGTACGCGGATCTGGTGCGTCCGGCCGGTGAAGATCTGTACGCCGACCAGGCTGAACTTGCCGAAGGTCTCCATCACCTTATAGTCGGTGCGGGCAAACTTGCCGCCGCGATTGGTGACCATCATCCGTCCCACCTTCGAGGGGTGCGGCGCGATGGGTTCGTCGATCTCCCCCTCCGCCGGCTCCGGAACGCCGTCGACCAACGCGAGATAGACCTTCTCCACGTCCCGTTTCTCGAACTGCATACTCAGTCCGCGGTGCGCCTCCGGCGTGCGGGCGAACACGAGCAAGCCGGTGGTGGGGCGGTCGAGGCGGTGTACGGGGATGATGGTTCCGTAGCGGTCGGCAAGGGTTTGCTTAAGATTGGGGATGTCCGGGTCGTGGCGGTCCGGGACGGTGAGTACGTCGGCGGGCTTGTCGACGACAAGCAGGTGGTCGTCTTCGTGGAGGACGGGAATCTTCATGGGCCGGAAGGTAGGCTTCCGAGCGGTAATCGGGGTTCCGTCCGGCCGCCTTATCCGAACAGCCGTTCCAGCACCCTCATCCAGTTGCCGGAAAATACCTGCTCTACCTGTTCGGTACTGTATCCGCGCCCCTGCAACAAACCGCCCAGCTTCGAGAGATCGGCGATGGTATCCAGATCGTGTGGCGACTGCTCGGTACCGAACAGCCCGTCCAGGTCGCTGCCGATGCCGATGTGGTCGGCATTCCCCGCCAGCTGGCATATGTGGTCGTAGTGGTCGATCACGCGCTCCAACCGGATGTCGAGGGTCCACGGATCGTCCTGCCCCCGCAGGTAGTCCGGCTGCAACATCCAGGCGTCCAATGCACCGCCGAGTACCCCGCCCCGCTCAATCACGGCCCGGATCTGTTCGTCGCTGAACTGCCGCTCGCCCGGCACCAGCGCCCGGCAATTCTGGTGGCTGGCGATGACGGGCCCCTCGTACAGTTCCAGCGCCTCGAAGAACCCCCGGTCGGTCAGGTGGGTCAGGTCGAGGATCATCCCCAGGGCGTCCATCTCGCGCAGCAGGTCGCGGCCCGCCGAAGTCAGTCCGCTACCGTCCGAACCCGTTCCCGCCGCATACCGCCCCGGCCCGAAGTGGGCCGGACCGACCGACCGCAGTCCCTGATCGTAAAATCGGTGCAGGTGATCGAGCGTAACGATGCTGTCGGCGCCCTCCAGTGCCAGCACGTAGCCGACCGGCACGTCCGCCTGCTCTCCGGACTCTTGACACTGCTTCAGCTGACGGTCCAGCGCAGCGTGATCGGTAATGGCCGCCATCTCCCCCTGCCGCTCCATCTCCCGGTACCACGCCAGCTGCCGCTGGGCATCGGACCAGGCCTGGGCGGGCGACTTCCATCCGAGCAAGCGGGTGGAGGCCGTAGGTTGCCCCGGTGGATCGACCCTGGCGATCATCGTAGCGAAAACGAGCCCTATCCCACCCCGCCGCAATTCGGGCAACGCTACAGTCCCCCGACCGCGGTCGGGGTGGTCCGTTAGTCCCAGCCGTCGCTCCTCGTCCCGGATCGCCACCACGGATTGGGTGAGGTCGCGGTTGTACGCGAGGGCGTTGGTAGCCAGATCGAGGTGAGCGTCAATGAGCATGGGTGAAGTAGGGAATCAGGGGCGGGGGACAGGAGACGAGCGCAGCGAGCAAAGCCGCGGGTAATTGTAAATGGTAAATTTTACATTCTAAATTTTACATCCCTTCAGATCGTAATCCGCCGATCACGCGCCACCACCCGCCAGCCTTCCTCCACCCGGCCGTGGGTAACCGGAAGCAGCTCCTCGTACAGGTTGACGGTGGTGCAGACGTGGGCCGGCACGGCGAAAAAGGGCTCTCCCACGCGATAGGACGAAGTATCCGGTACCCGAATGACCAGGTGTTCCTCCCACTGCCCTTCGACGGCGTACTCCCCAATGCCCGGAAAGTACATCCGCGGTTGCGCCTTGTCGGGGGCCACGGCCTTGCTGCCCATATCGAGGCAGAATTTTTTGTCCGTCACCACCGAGATGATCCGCGAAAGCACCAGGGCCGCGGGCTCGAACCCCCAATTGGCGAAGGAATCGCCGTAGCCGGCGTCCCAGAGAAAGAAGGTGCCGGGGCTGACCCAGGTGTTCCGCTTTCCAACGTAAAATGGAAAATTAGGCGATCCGGCCACGACTACCTCGAGTTCCCGCACATACTGCGTTTCCGCGGGAAGACGCAGGCTTTCGACCTTCGCGAAGAGCGCGCCGGCTTGTTCCCGCCGTGCTGACTCGTCCGGATCCCGCAGGTGGCCGTCGTAGACGTGGAAGCCGCGCAGCTCGAGCCCGGGCAGCTCATGGATGATCTGCAGCAGTTCGGGCACGTCATCCGGCCGGATGCCGGTGCGATCCATGCCCGGGTTGACATCGACGTACACATTCAGCGGACGTTCGGCGAAGCGACCGGAAAGCATGCGGGCCGTGTCGGGGTTATCGATAAGCGCCGAAAACTCGGTCCCGGGAAAACTGTCGCGCAGTCGCTGCCACCGCCGGGCCTTGACATCCGAAAGCTGGTAACTCAGCAGTACGCGCTCCGCGCCGGCTTGGCCCAGCAGTTCACCCTCGCTCACCGTACTACATTTGAAACGGGTGATGCCCCGGTCGATGGCCATGCGGGCGATCTCGAGCGTCTTGACGGTCTTGATGTGGGGTTGGAGGCAGTGACCTCCGTAAGTAGCCGTCAGTTCGAGTGCGCGGTCGATGTTGCTCTCGATCACCGCCGGGAACACCAGCAGGGCCGGCGAGTCGACTTCGCCGATATTCTCCACGCGGTAGCGGTCGTCGGGTTGCCAGTTCATCCTAGGCCAGTTTGGCGATCACGTCAATCTCCACCTTGATGCCGTGCTTTAGGCCCGACTCCACGGTGGTGCGGGCCGGCCGCACGCCGGTGAAGAAAGTGGCGTACTCGGCGTTGAAGCGGTCGAAGTCGTCGCTGTCCGCCAGGTGCACGGTCACCTTCACCACGTTGTCTAGGGAGGCACCGCCGGTTTCGAGGATGGCCTTGATGTTATTGAGTACGCGACGGGTTTCCTCCTCGATGGTACCGAGGACGACTTGGGAGGTTGCGAAGTCGACCGGCGTCTGTCCGCTCACGAACATAAGGTCGCCGACGATCACGCCGTCGGAGTAGGCACCGGTGACGAAGTCCTCCTTCCGCTGGGGGTGGGTAATGCGTTGTTTTTCCATGGTTTATTATGATTGGTAGGCGCGTACGCGTTGCTTGGAGGTTCCCAGGCCCTCGATGCCGAGTTCCACGACATCTCCGGGTTTGAGGTAACGGTTGGGCTTCATGCCGAGGCCGACGCCGCTGGGCGTGCCGGTACTGATGACGTCGCCGGGCAGCAGCGTCATGAAGCGGCTGATGTAGCTCACGCACTCCTGCACGTTGAAGATGAAGTCGGAGGTATTGCTGTCCTGCACCCGCTCGCCGTTGAGTTCCAGCCAGAGGTGAAGGCTATTGGGGTCCGCAATCTCGTCGGCGGTGGCGATGTAAGGTCCGAGGGGGGCGAAGGTATCGCTGCTCTTGCCCTTCACCCACTGTCCGCCCCGCTCGATCTGGAAGGCGCGTTCGCTCACGTCGTTGTGGAGCACGTAGCCTGCCACGTGGTCCAGGGCCTCCGCCTCGCTGACGTGGCTGGCCCGCTTGCCGATCACGACGGCCAGCTCGACTTCCCAGTCGGTCTTGGTGCTGTCCTTAGGGATTACGATATCGTCGTAGGGTCCCACGATGGCGGAGGTAGCCTTGAAGAACAGTACGGGCTCCTTGGGCGGCTCGCCGCCGGTCTCGCGGGCGTGGGCCTCGTAGTTCATGCCCACGCAGACGATCTTGCTGGGGCGGGCGCAGGGAGCGGCCAGGCGGGCGTCGGCGGGGATTTCGGGGCATTCCTGCTGGTGGTCCTTCAGCCAACTGGCCAGTTTGGCGGGGCCATCGTCACCGAAGAAGCTTTCGTCGAAGTCGCCACCGAAGGCACTGACGTCGATGCGGCGGTCGTCTTCGAGCTGCAGTCCGGGTTTCGGTTTCCCCTGGGGATCAATAAATCGTAGTAGTCTCATGGCGGAAATATACAGGCTGGTGGCCGCACCGCACATCGGATGTCCCTGACATCGGATGTGGTCCACATCCGATGTCGGGGACATCCGATGTGCCTGGATTTCGGGCAGATCATGTCACCTGCGGCCCCGCCACGACACGATCCCAGCCCGTTTGGCCCCCTCGCCCCCGACATCGGATGTCGCGGACATCCGATGTCGGGGATGGAAATATTTTCTCCCCGGAGGGCTTTTTCGGAACATTAACGCCGTAGGGGCGGTAGGCCGTTTGTCCGGCACCCATCACCCGGACCACTATTGACATGGTAGAATCCCTGATTGAATCCACCCTAGACGCCCTGCTCGAGCCCGCTAACCGCAAGAACGGCGTGCGCCAGGCCATCCTCGACTTCATGAAGCCCGCCTTCGAGGACAAGTCCGAATACAAGACCGTAGTGGCCGACCCCTCCTCCGAAGACAGCGAGGAACTTATATACGACAACCTCGAGGAGTACCTCACCGGCGAGCCCGACCGCATCGAGCAGCTCGAGGGCATCCTCGACCGGCAAGACGGCTGGGAAGAGGAGTAACCGCCCTGCCACATCGGATGTGCGCCACATCCGATGTGCGGGTGGCGGGGGAACATTCCCGGGCGTACGGCGGTAACGCAGGTGCAAGGTTTGCACTTAAACTTCCTGACACCATGGTAGAAGCCCTCATCCACTCCACCCTCGACGCGCTGGCCCAACCGGCCAACAAGAAAAACGGAATCCGCAAGGCGGTCCTGGAATTCCTGAAGCCCGCCTTCGACGACAACGACGAATACCAACAAGTGACCGACGACCCCACCGACCCGGGAGCCACCGACCTCGTCCACGAACGGCTCGATGACTACCTCACCGGTAGCCCCGACCGCATTCAGGAACTGGAAGATATTCTGGACCGGCAGGAAGGGTTGGGTATAGTACGGTAGCGCTGTAGGGGGTAGTACTGTAGCGGGTAGTGCTGTAGTACGGTAGAGATTTTCCGCTGAGATAGCAATTTATTTCTCCACAGCGTGGCCTGTACCGGACGCGGGTGCTACAGAACTACAGTACTATCTCCTACCCTACTACACCACTACTTTGTGGATAACTTTTTGTTTGAAAAAGGCGTTTTAGGGCTACCTTACCGAGGTCGAAACCGCTCCGCCCTATGCCTGAATTCTGCCACCTCCACTGCCATACCCAGTATTCGCTACTCGACGGTGCTTCGGAGATCGGTACGATGATGGACAAGGCCGTCGCCGACGGACAGAAAGGCGTGGCGCTGACCGACCACGGGAATATGTTCGGCGCCTTCAAGTTTGTCGCCGAGGCGGACAAACGGGGCCTCAAGCCCATGATCGGCTGCGAATTCTACCTGGTCGAGGACCGCAACATCAAGGCCTTCAGTCGGGCCCGCGGGGAGAAGGACGTCCGCTACCACCAGCTCATGCTGGCCAAGAACAAGACCGGCTACCAGAACCTCGCCAAGCTGTGCAGCATCGGCTACATCGAGGGACTCTACGGTAAATACCCGCGGATCGATAAATCCCTCATCGCCAAGTACAGCGAGGGCGTGATTGCCAGCAGTTGCTGCATCGGCGCCGAGATCCCGCAGCTCATCATGCAGGGTAAGGACGAGGAGGCCGAAAAGGCCCTGAAGTGGTGGCTCGACATTTTCGGCGACGACTACTACATCGAGCTGCAGCGCCACCGCGGCCTGGAGAACATCGACAATCTCGGCATCAGCCAGGAGGACATCAACCAGAAGTTGCTTGGCTTCGCCCGTAAGCACAACGTCAAGGTGATCTGCACCAACGACAGCCACTACGTGGAGGAAGAAGACTACCTCCCTCACGACATCCTGCTGTGCGTGAATACGGGCAGCCTGATGGAGGATATGAGCCGCTTCAAGTTTCCCAGCTCCGACTTCTACTTCAAGTCGCAGCAGGAAATGAGCCGCCTCTTCGGTGACGTGCCGGACAGCGTGGCCAACACCATGGAGATCCACGACAAGATCGAGCACCTGAAGCTGACCAGCGACGTACTGCTGCCCAATTTCCCGATGCCGCTGGGGTTCAAGACCCAGGACGAATACCTCCGCCACCTCACCTACGAAGGAGCCAAAAAGCGGTACGGCGAGCTCAACGCCATCGTGACCGAGCGCCTGGACTTCGAGCTGGAGGTCATAAAGGCGTCGGGCTATCCCGGCTACTTCCTTATCGTGCAGGACTTTACCGCCGCGGCCCGCAAGATGGGCGTAAGCGTGGGCCCGGGCCGAGGATCGGCGGCCGGCTCCGCGGTGGCCTACTGCACGGGAATTACCAACATCGACCCCATCAAGTACGATCTGCTGTTCGAGCGATTCCTCAATCCCGAGCGGGTGTCGATGCCCGATATCGATATCGACTTCGACGACGTCGGCCGGCAGAAGGTGATCGACTACGTGATCGATAAGTATGGCCAGCAGCAGGTGGCCCAGATCATCACCTACGGTACCATGGCGGCCCGCTCGTCGCTGCGCGACGTGGGCCGAGTAATGGACGTACCCCTGAGTGAGGTCGACCGGGTAGCCAAGTCCTTTCCCGCCCAGCTCGGCGCTACCCTGCGCGACGTGCTAGCCCCGAAGGATATCCACCCCAAACTGAAGGGCAAGCTGAACGGCGACGACACCGAAAAGGCCTACCGTTTCCGGGAACTGTCCGAGCAGCAGGATGCCATCGGCGAACTGATCCGTACCGCCTCCAAGCTGGAAGGCAGCATCCGCAACACCGGCGTCCACGCCTGTGGCGTCGTCATCACCCCGACCCCGGTGACCGATCACGTGCCCGTCACGGCCGATAAGGACACCGGCATGTACATCAGCCAGTTCGACAACTCGGTTGCCGAGACCGCCGGACTGCTGAAGATGGACTTCCTGGGCCTCAAGACCCTGAGCATCATCAAGGATGCCCTGGTGATGGTGAAGGACAACCACGGCGAGGACATCGACATCGATGCCGTCCCCCTCGACGATGCCAAGACCTACGCCCTCTTCCAGCGCGGCGAGACCAACGGTATCTTCCAGTACGAGTCCGGCGGCATGCAGAAGCACATGAAGTCGCTGAAGCCGACCACCTTCGACGACCTCATCGCGATGAACGCGCTCTACCGGCCCGGCCCGCTGGAGTACATCCCCGAATTCATCGACCGGAAGCACGGCCGCAAGCCCATCACCTATACCCTCGACGGGGAAGAGAAGTACCTGAAGGAAACCTTCGGCATCTACGTCTACCAGGAGCAAATCATGCTGCTGAGCCAGTCGATCGCAGGCTTCTCCAAGGGACAGGCGGACGTGCTGCGGAAGGCCATGGGTAAGAAGCAGAAGGCGGTACTCGACAAGATGTATCCCACTTTCATCGAGGGCGGCAAGGCCAATGGCCACCCCGAAGACAAGCTGGGCAAGATCTGGAAGGACTGGGAAGCCTTCGCCTCCTACGCCTTCAACAAGTCGCACTCCACCTGCTACGCCTTCGTAGCCTACCAGACCGCCTACCTGAAGGCGCACTTCCCGGCGGAGTACATGGCCTCGGTACTTACCCACAACCGGACCGACCAGACCAAGCTCACCTTCTTCCTGAAGGAGTGCAAGCGCATGAACGTGGACGTGCTCGGGCCCGACATCAACGAAAGCCGTGCGGACTTCTCCGTCAACCAGCAGGGAGCCATCCGCATCGGCATGACCGCCCTGAAGGGCGTCGGCGAAGGTCCCGTGGAGGCCATCCTGGCCGCCCGCGCGGAGGGGGGACCGTTTGAATCGGTTTTCCACCTTATGCAACGGGTCGAGACCGGCTCCGTCAACAAGCGGGTGCTCGAAGCGCTGGTGGACGCCGGTGCCTTCGACTGCTTCAACAGCATCCACCGGGCCCAGTACTTCGCTCCCAGCGACAAGTACGACAGCTACCTCGAACACGTAACCAAGTACGCGAACGCCTACCAGAGCCAGCTGGCCTCGGCGGCCTCCTCCCTGTTCGGCGCCATCCAGGACGAGGTGCTCCCCGACGAGCCCGAGCCGCCCCAGGCGAACGAATGGACCCTGCCCGAAAAGCTCAGCCGCGAAAAGGAAGTCACCGGCATCTACGTCAGCGGCCACCCCCTCGACGGCTACAAACTCGAGATCGACAATTACGTCACCTGCTCACTGGGTGAACTGGATCCTGTCAAGTACGGCAAAACGAACCTCCGTCTCGCCGGCATGATCAGCAGCAGCCGCCATATGGTGAGCAAGAACGGCAACGGCTGGGGCATCTTTGAGCTGAGCGACTTCGAGGAAACCATCGAGTTCAAGCTCTTCGGGGAAGACTACGAGAAGTACAAGCACGTCCTCAACCAGGGTAAGGCCGTCTTCGTGAAGGCCAACTACCGCCCGAAGTGGAACAGCGACGAAGTGGAGATCGCCGTGAGTGAGGTCAAGCTGCTGGAGGGCCTGGGCCGCGAGATGACCGAAGCCATCATTCTGAAGCTACCCCTGGGCGACCTGACCAGTGACCTGGTTGTCTCCCTCGAGCAGCTCTGCCACAAGTACCAGGGCCGGCAGAAACTCCGCATGGTCTTCTACGACCCCGAGGAGGACATGAAACTGAAGATGTACTCCCTGAAGCGGACCGTGGACGCCGATACGGACTTCATCAACGAGATCGAAAAGCTCGGCATCAAGTACCGCGTCGCTACGGCCTGAGGCCCGGCCATTACCAGGGTAACAGGCGGTAGCCGGCAACCAGGCTTACCGACCGGTAATAGGTGCTGACATTGACGAATTTTTGCAGAATATCCTGGTTGTGAGCGTAGCGAAGCTCCACCAGCCAGCGACCGCTACGGTAGCCGCCCCCCGCTCCCAGTCCGAAGTTCCAGGACGCGGGGTAGCCCCCCTTAACGCGTGCGTTGGTCACGAAGGTGTAACTGTCCCACGGGAACTGGAACAGGCCGAATAAACTGACAAAGAGCGACCGTTGCGGGCCGAGGTGAATGTACCGGCGGAATCCCAGGGGCACGTTGAGCGATCGAAGGTTGAGACTGGCATCGCCGCGCGTGATCGAATCCCGTCCGGAGGTGACCCGCTGTACATACAGCTCGCCGAATACCGACCACTGTTGGTTGGCCAGGGGCAGGACAGCCTCCGCTTCCACGCCAAGCCGGACGCCAGTAGTAGGAACCAGCTCAGGAATCCGCCGGCCACCAAAGCTGCCGTCAAACCTGACTTCCCCGAAGTGGAAGGACCCACCCGGCCGCAGGGAAATACGTAGCCAGTCCGCTGCGGGTTGCCGGACCATGGTCTGGTACGCGACGCCCTCGCAGGCGTTGTATTCCTCGAAATACGCTACGAGTTCCCGGCGGCGGTAGCCGAGATCCCGCACGTCGGCGTCCGCCCCGCCGCAATTCACCTGCCTCCGTAACTCGCCCCTAAACGGTGCCTGCTCGAGGACCGCCTGCCCCCGGCGATACCGGCGGTTGACCAACGGCCGGGGCACCCCGTCACCCAGCCGGTAAAAGAAGCGCCGGAGCTCGCCGTCCTCATAATAGAAGAGATCGGCCGCACCGTCGACCAGCCATTCGAGGAAGACCGTATCATTTTTGTACTCGGGTTGACTGGACGAGCTCAACTCCCCTACCCGATTACTTGACCGGTCGATGGGCGCCACGGCGCGCAAGTACCTCAGGCTGCCGTCGTCGTAACCAAATTCGCGTACCGCAGCCACCGTCCCCCGGAGGCGCTGGTCGTCGGCGGTCAGGTACCTGAACTGAAGCGGATTATCGACCCAGTCACGATCCAGGATACGCACCGACTCCCGCTGGCCGGATGCATTCACCAGGTATCCGGACTTGTAGGCAGACTGGCCCGACAGGTCGATCGCAAAGGCACAAAGGATGAGAAGTAGATAGATGAGTTTCATACCGGATCGTTGGTAGCGGTGACCCTCCAAAATACACCGTACGGGATGGGATGCTGTCTCGCCTACCTATCCCGGTAAGCCAGCGGCAGGTAGTCATCAAACCGAGAAACGAGGTACGCAGCACCAGCAGTCGCGTGCAGCCGCCGTCCTCGCTGAAGGTCCACCGGATGCCAACGTTATCAAGCGCCGGTCCCAGGGCCTGTCCGGCAGATAGGTTCGAGCAGGGCGCTGAGGCTGTGGTTGTCCCCGGCGGGTAGTTTCGCTTCGGATTGAGGATGGGGCGCGGGACCTATTGTCGTAATCGGCAACAATCTATTCGTAGAAAGCGAGGCTCGCCCACCCGGATCGTAGATTCAATGCCCGCGACCATCGAGGTAAACGCCCGAATGGGCCACTGTCATTCGCAGGCCTCCGGAGACGCCCTACCTTAGCTGGCGAACCAGCGTACATGTCCAACTACTTTCAGCGAAATAAAAAATTCATCCTGCACTTCGCCTTCTGGAGTGTGTATGCCTCGCTGTTCTTCTACACCATCAGTTACGCACGCAAGGGAGAGCCCGACTGGGATCGGGTTTTCGGCGACCTTGCCTTTCATATTTCCGGCCTGATGGTGATGGGCTACCTCAACTACTTCGTCTTCCTCCCCCGGCTGTTGCGCGACCAGAACGTCGGGCGCTACCTGCTGACCTTCACACCGGTCTTTATTGCACTCAGCTACTTTTTCCTCCGGGGTAAGCAAGCGCTTCTCGCGTACTTTCTCTACCCCGATACCTGGATGTACTCCACCCGTTTCGCGGTCAATATCATCACCAGTGCATTCTTCGCGGTCGTCTGCGTGGGGCTGCTGCGCTTCGTAGAGGATTACTTCGAGCTGGAGGCCCGCCGCAAGGAGCTGGAAAACCAGCAGCTGACTTCCGAGCTGCAGTTTCTGCGGGCCCAGGTCAACCCGCACTTCCTATTTAATACGCTCAACAACCTGTACTACCTCGCGGTCAATCAGAGTACCCGTACGCCGGAAGTGATCGCGAAGCTGTCGGGTATGATGCGCTACATGATCTACGAGAGCAACCACGCGCGGGTACCCCTCGACCGCGAGATCGAGTACATCGAAAATTACCTCAGTCTGGAGCGGCTCCGCCTGGAGGAGCACGTGCCCATCACCTTCGAAGTCAACGGCACCACGGCCGGCGTACGCATCGCCCCGCTGATCCTGATCACCTTCCTCGAGAACGCCTTCAAGCACGGCATCAGCAGTTCCGCCGAAGCCCCCTGGATCACCGTTGAGCTGAACGTGGACAAACACGAGTGCGTTTACCGAGTAGCCAACGGCAAGCTGAAGGAGGAGAGCAAGACGCTGCACGACAAATCGGGTATCGGACTGCAGAACGTCCGCCGACGGCTGGCCCTTACCTATCCCGACCGGCACTACCTCCGCATCACCGATACCGAGGAGCGGTACGAAGTAGTGCTGAAACTTGACCTGTCATGAAGCGAACCTGCCTGGTAGTCGACGACGAGCCGATGGCCCGCCGCCTCCTCGAACAGTACATCGGGCGCATGCCCAATCTTGAACTGACCGGCTCGCTGGGCAACCCCCTGCAGGCCCTGCAACAGCTGCAGGAGACACCACCCGACATCCTCTTCCTGGACGTACAGATGCCGGAGCTCACCGGCACCTCCCTCCTGAAGGTCCTGCAAAAAAAACCCATCGTTGTACTCACCACCGCGTATTCCGAATACGCCCTGGAAGGCTACGAGCTGGAGGTGACCGACTACCTCCTTAAGCCCATCACCTTCGAGCGCTTCGTCAAGTGCGTGGAACGAATCACCCACCAGCTCGCAGCTCCGGAAGCCAAGATTGCCGCGGCACCGCCCTCCCCCACCGCACCCGCGGGCCCGCCCGTCTCCGAACCCTTCTTTTTCGTCAAGGATGGAACCAAATCCGTCCGCATCAACTTTGATGACATCACCCATATCGAAGGCCTGAAGGACTACGTGAAGATCCACACCGAGGAAAAGCGCATCACCACCCTTCAGAGCCTCAAGAACCTGCTGGAACTACTCCCCGCCGGTGATTTCGTGCGGGTACACCATTCCTATATCGTGGCCCTGCGCTGGATCGAGGAGGTACACCGGGATGAGGTTCACGTCGGCGGCGGTACCGTGGTGCCCGTGAGCGATACCTACCGCAAGGATTTCCGTCAGTTGATCGACGACCGCCAGCTGAAGTGACCCCTTAGCGGGCCGTCAGGACCACCCGCGCGTAGCGGGTCAGGGAAGGGGCGCCGCCGTCGGTCACCGCAACGATGAAGTGCAGCGTCTGCCCCGGCTCGATATCGTTGGGGACCGTCACGGTAGCCCGCGGTCCGTCCTGGATGATCATGGCCGCGCCGGGGTAGCTGTCCACCTCCCCGTACTGCCACCAGTGGTAGAACAACCCGTCGCCGTCCGGATCGGTGGCGGCGACCGAAAGCCGCACCTTTTCCCGCCGTTCCACGGTCCGCGCGGTCGCGCCCTCCAGCGTTACTTCCGGAGGGTGATTAGCTTCCGCGTAGGCGTTGACGCACCAGTCCGCCCGCGCGGCGAAGTCGGCCTGGATCGCGGGCAGCCACCGCGTCTGGGCGTAGGCACCATCCGCCTGCCCGGTATAGGGGTTATAGTCGTCCGCGGCGGCGGCATCCTCCCAGCGGTTGGCTACGCTGTCCGAGGCGACCAGCCGTCCGCCCCAGCCACCCCACGCCGGATGCCCCTGGTTGGCGAGGCCGACGTCGACCAGGTGAAGGAAGGCCGGCGAGTCCCCCTCGGATATGAAGTCGTAGGTGCCGAAGCTGCCCCACTGCGCACTGTCCAGCCGCGTGGGGTCGCCGTGCACGTGCTCCGGATCGCCGGCCTGCCGCTGCCCGTCGCCGTAGCTGTAGTAAGCGGCCAGCAGCGGACCGTGGTCGTTGATGACGCGCTCCCCCATGAAGGGGCCCTCCAGCCAGTGGTGGAGCGGTTCCGGCACGGCCTTTTTCCAGTCGTAGGCCAGGGCCCAGAACTGGCCGGCATTATAGAGCACCCTGATTTCCGGCCAGGCCCGGGCAACGTAGCCGCGGTAGGTAGCGTCCTGGTCCATGATGGTGTAGATCACCGCCTTACCGGCGACCCGCTCCCGGATTTCCGGCCACTCCGGGCTTTCCGCGTAGGTCTCCTCGATCGACCTGAGGGCCCGGGCGATGGTGTTGGTACCGCCCCAGGCCTGCAGGTAAAGGCGGGAAGTGTCGGCGTCGAGCAGGAGGTCACGGATCAGGTCGGAGCCCTCCGTGTCCCGTTCCATGGCCCCTTCGAAGTCGATGTTGCCCACCCGTACGCGCGCCAGCAGCGAATCGGGGTGCGGATAGCCCCGCGCGTGCTGGCTAAGCGTAGGAAATACCTCACCGTAGGCTGCGATCAATTCCTGCATCCACTGCTCCCCCGGCCAGCGCAGCTCGCTCCGCTCACCGTAGAGCTCCCGCGTCATGGGCATCTCGGATACCATCGTCGTGCCCGCGCCGTCGCCCTTGTAGTGCCACATCGAGCTGGAGTAGACGAGCCCCTCGATGTCCAGTTCGTTGCTGTACAGCAGCAGCCGGATGAAGGAGTCTACGTCGTCGATCTCTCCGTCCGTCGTGACGACGGTGCGTAGCTGCGCGGACGCGGGTGCGGTGGCGAGCAGGAGCAGGAGGCTAGCCAGGAAAGGTATTCGGTGCATGCGGCTTGGTTCGGTGGGCGGAAAAGATAGGAAACCTGTGGTGATGCGGGGCGGGTAATGGTCGGCCGGTCCCCGGCGGCGAACCGGAGATCGCGTAGCCTACCCGCATAAACAGCGAGAGCAAGACCCGGCGCGTGGCGTGGTCTTGCTCTCTACTGGCTCATCCTGCTTCACTGCGCAGGCGTGGAAGGTTCGCAGGGGCGGCTACTGCGTATACCCCTCGTTCTGCGGATACCCGCCCAGGGTGCGGTCGATCTGATCCTGGGGGATCGGCCGGAGTACGTGGTAGGACTGGATATTGGGGCCGGCCTCGGGATTATAAGCCCGGACGCGGTCGATCAGGGTCATGGTCCGGGTCAGGTCGAACCACCGGTGGCCCTCGCCGACCAGCTCACGGGCGCGCTCGTCGAGCAGGAAGTCGAGGGTGACGTCGCCGGCGGCGATCATCATCTGCGCTTCCATACTGTCTACGGCGCCGCGCATCCGGATGGTGTTGATGTCGGCGGCCGCACCGTCCGTATTGTTTTGCTGCAGGCGGGCTTCCGCGCGCAGCAGGTAGGTGTCGCCCAGGCGCATCAGGATCATGTCGCGCTGCCCCTGCTCGTGCTGCCGGTTGGGGCGGGTGGGGTCGAGCCACTTCTTCAGGGTGGGGAATTTCCGCTCCGTATACTCATCGCTGGTGTAGACCAGGTAGCGGGTGGCGGCCTGTCGCTCCTGCGACCAGACGTCTTCCAGCTGGGGACCGGGGATGTATACGGCCGTGTCGCCCAGCGAAAATTTAGGGTCCCCGGCCTTACCGTAGCCCTTTGCGGCTTCCTCGTCGGACCAGGTAGGAATGGTACTTGCGTTGTTGGCGTACCAGACGTGCTTGAACGACTTGTCGTAGCGGGCATCGATCGAGCGGTCCCACAGTCCGAGGGTATACGCGGTGGGTCGGAAGCGCTTCCAGGGGCGGCCGTTCTCGATGTCGCGGGTCATGCCGGGCAGGTTGTCGTACTCCATCAGGAAGTAGAGGTGGCCGCGGTTACCGTTGCCGTCCACGCCCTCGTCGACCTGCGACTTGGAGTTTTGCACGGCAAAGACCACCTCCGCATTCTGCTCGTTGTCGATGTCCCACAGGCTGGCAAAATCCTCCAGCAGTTCGAAATCGTAGTTGTTGATCACGTTGCTGAACAGGCTTTCGGCGCGGGCGGCGTCACCGCTTTCCGCGGCCGGCGTGTAGCTGCGTGTCAGCAGCACCTTGGCCAGCAGCATCTCGGCGGCCGGCTTGGTGGCGCGTCCGTATTCCGCTCCCTGGGAGTTGGGGAGGTTGGCGATCGCGAACTCCAGGTCGGGAATGATGGCCTCGTTGTAGATCGTGGCGACCGGCGTGCGGTTGGCCTCGATCTCAATGCCCTCGGTTTCCTCCAGCGACAGGTGCACGTCGCCGTAGATGCGCGTTAGGTCGAAGTAGTAGAGGCCACGCAGGAAGCGTACCTCCGCGATGCGGGCGGTCTTCTCTTCCTCGGTGACGTCCTCCAGGCCCTGTGAGCGGTTGATCACGGCGTTGGCCTGGTTGATGCCGCGGTAGAGATCGCGCCACGTATCCCGGATAAATCCGTCGGCCCCGTTCAGGCGGCCGTCGTAGGCATTGATGCCCTTGTAGCTGCCGTCGGCCCCGTTGGTGTAGGTATCGGTGCCGAACACGGTCATGGTGAAGCCGCGCTCCACCCCGTAAAAGGGCTTCATGAAGGAGTAGGTAGCCTTGACCGCGTCCTGAAAGCCGGCGGCCGTCGGGTAGTAGGTGGAGGCGGAAACGTTGGAAACGAGCTCCTCCTCCAGGTAGCCGTTGCAGGCGGGCAGCGCGAGGCCGACCGATCCGAGCAACAGGGAATTAATTAGTGTTTTGAATTTCACGGTGGTATTTTTTAGAAGGTGGCACGGACGCCGGCCATGATGATCTTGGTGCTCGGGATGACATCGTTCTGCGAGGGATCCTGCAGCTCGGGATCGAAGCTCTCGTACTTCGAGGCAAACCAGAGGTTCTGCCCGGATACGTAGACGCGCAGCCGCGACAGGCCGAGTCGGGAAATCACGTTATCGGGAAGGTTGTAGCCGAGCTGCACGTTGCGCAGCTTGACGAAGCTGCCGTCGAAGTAGGTGAGCGTGGAGCCGTTGCGCGGACTCTCTTGGTTCTCGTTGGGCCGCGGGTTCTCGTTGGTGGGATTGTCGATGGTCCAGTAGTCCACGTCCAGGTTGTTGTACCGGGCGAACAGCGAGTTGTTGCCGGCGTGGAAGCGGCTGGAGATCATCTGTCCCTGGCGGAAGTACAGGAAGAACGACAGCTCCACGCCGCGGTACTCGAAGCGGTTGGTAAGTCCCCCGAAAAAATCCGGCACGTCGCTGCCCAGCAGCACCCGGTCGGCGGGCGTGATCACGCCGTCGCCGTCCACGTCGTCCAGCCGGATCTCGCCGGGCACCTTGTTCTCGGTGGCATCGGCCAGGTCGACCTCGTCCGCCTGCCAGATGCCGATCTTGCGGTAGTCGTAGAATACGTTGATTGGCTGGCCGATGAACCACTGGTTGCCGATGTCGTCGGCGGGGGTGCCGTCCTCGTTGAAGAGGGCCAGCTCGGTAATTTCCTCGCGGTAGCCGGAGATGTTGAAGTCCACGCTCCAGTTCAGTCCGGTCGGATTGTTGAGGATGCCGGCGCCGAGCACCAGTTCGGCGCCCTTCGTACGGGTGGAGCCCACGTTCTGCAGGATGCTGCTGTAGCCGGAGGTGGGGGGCAGGTTACGCGCCAGCAGGAGGTCCTCGGTGTTGGTACGGTAGTATTCGAAGGAGGCATTGAAGCGACCGTTCAGGACGTCGATATCCACGCCCAGGTTAAGGGTCTTGGATACCTCCCAGCCCAGCTGGTCGTTGGGGATGTCGCGGAGCGCAAATCCGAAGGCGGGGCTCTCGTCCCAGGCGTAGACCGTCCGCTGCAGGGCACCCTGGGTGCTGTAGGGATCGACGGCCGTGTTGCCCACCTGCCCGTAGCTCGCCCGGAGCTTCAGGTCGTTGAGCCAGCCCAGGTTCTCCATGAACGGCTCGGCACCGACCCGCCAGCCGACGGACAGTCCGGGGAAGTACTTCCACTTGTTGCCCTCCGCCAGGCGGCTGGAGCCGTCGGCCCGCAAGCTGGCCTGGAAGAGATACTTGCCCCCGAAGGAGTAGTTGGCCCGCCCCATGAAGGAGGCCAGCTGCCACTCGCTCAGGGTGGAGCCCAGGTTGCCCTTCACCTCGGCGGTCCCGAGGTTGTAGAACAGCTGCTCCTCGTAAGGCAGGTTCAGTACGGCCACGTTCGTCCGCTCGTAGCGGAGGCTCTGGATCGACTGCAGCAGGGTGAAGCCGAGGTCGTGCTGGCTGCCCAGGGTGGTGTTGTAGTTCAGGATGTTCTCCAGGGTGTAGCCGAAGTCCTGACTGGTGGTCGTCTCCGCATCGGAGGGGCCGCCGCGGTTGTCGTTGGTCAGGCTGCCACGAAATTCACCCCGCCGGTAGTAGCGGATGTCGGGGCCGAAGTTGGTAGTGAAGGTGAGCCCGTCGGTCAGGTTGGCCTTCAGGTAGATCGGCGCGAAGATGCGCGTCACCCGCCGGTCGTCGATGTAGGCGTTGGGTACGAGCTCCGACAGGGGGTTGGTCCGGATGCCGTCGTTGGTGGGCAGGAAGCGGACCGAGCCGTCATCGTTGTAGGGCACGCCCAGCGGATTGTTGGCCAGGGCCTCGAAGATCGTGGCCGTCGAGCCGAAGTTCTGCAGGGAGTTAGAGGCGGTGAAGGAAATGCCCGCCTGGAAGATGCTGCCGATCCGTTGGTCGAGGTTCACCCGCGCCGTGAACCGCCGAAAGTCCATGTTGGAGATGATGCCCTGCTCGTCGAAGTAGCCGAGCGACATATTGAACTGCGTGCTCTCTGTTCCGCCGCGTACGCCGAGCTGGTGGTTGGTTTGCCAGCCGTCGCCGATCACCAGGTCCTGGAAATCGGTACTGCGGCCGAGGGCGATGCTTTCCAGCTCGGTGGGATCCTGGAAGACGACCTCGTCGGCCGGGATTGCCCCGTTCCAGCCGTCGCGCTGGCTCTCCCGCTTGAGCTGGGCAAACTCCGCCCCGTTCATCATATCCACGGTATTCAGGGCGCTGGTACCGCCGTAGTAGCCGTCGTAGCTGACGATGGTCCGGCCGGCCGAGCCGCGCTTGGTGGTCACGATCACGACGCCGTTGGCGCCCCGGCTGCCGTAGATGGCGGTGGCGGCGGCGTCCTTGAGTACTTCCATGGACTCGATGTCCTGAGGATTGATGTCCGCGATGGCACTCGTCCCGGAGGTCTGCGGGATGCCGTCGATCACGAAGAGGGGGTCGTTGGAGGCCGACAGCGACCGCCGGCCCCGGATCCGGATGCTGGGGTTGGCACCTGGACGGCCGCCCGGGCTCACGATGTCCACACCGCTGACCTGTCCCTGCATGGCAACCACCCCGCTCGAGGTGGCGATCTTCTTGATGGCCTCGTCGTTGAGGCTTGAAATGGCGCCGGTGACGTTCCGTTTTTTCTGGATGCCGTAGCCGACCACCACCACCTCGTCGAGGGTCTGGGAATCTTCCGAGAGCACGATCTGAAATTCGGTCTGTGAGCCCACCTGCACTACCTGGCTCTCGTAGCCGGTATAGGTGATCACGAGGTGGGGGTCTCCGGTGGTGGTGTTGATGGAGAAGTTACCGTCGAGGTCCGTTACCGTGCCGTTGGTCGTCCCCTCCTCCAGCACCGTGGCGCCGATGAGCGGCATCCCGCTTTCGTCGGTAATGGTGCCGGTGACCGTGACGGCCGCCCGTTCCCCGGGCGGAAGGTTTGCGGCCGAGGCAGCCAGGGTCAGCCCGCTGCAGAGCAGCAGAAAAATAAGCTTGTGCATGATCGATTAAATTTACAGTGGGTATAAAGTGTAAAAAAGCGGCAAACACCGTATTTGCAAACGATTGCCCTAAAAACCACGATAATACTACAACTTTATGTGGTATTTACCAACAGGCTGGCGAGAAGTGGCAAAATTTAGTTGCCCCGGCCCCTCGGGTCCTCCGTACCTTCCGCCCATGCTTGATATTCTCCGCGAAGGCCCCGGTTGGGCCGTTGTTAATAAGCCTGCGGGCATCGCTACCGAGCGTCACTTTCAGTACGATACGCTGGAGGCGCGGGCGCAGGTGCAATGGACGCGCGACAACGCCAAACGGGCCGGCTTCGTCGGCATCGTCCACCGGCTCGACCGGGCTACCAGCGGTGCGCTGGTTCTGGCCCGCAACAAGTCGACCCTGGTGCGCCTCAATCGGTCTTTCGCGGCCCGGAGCACCACGAAGCGCTACCTGGCCGTCACCGACCGCCCCCTGCCGGAAGCCACCGGCCGCCTGCACCACTACCTCCTGCGCAACGCCACGAATAAGCTCGCCGTGGCCAGTACCCGCCCCGTAGCCGGGGCCAAGGAGGCGATCCTTTCCTATCGCCTGCTGCGGGAGGGAGAAGGAAGCTATCTGTACGAGGTCACGCCCGTCACCGGTCGCTTCCACCAGATCAGGTGCCAGTTCGCCGCGGCCGGCGCACCCATCGTGGGCGACCACGCCTACGGGGCACTGCGCCCCCTGCGCGACCACTGCATCGCCCTGCACGCCCACCGTTTGTCCTTTCCCGACCCCGCGGACGAAGATGCGGTGATCGAGACCGTAGCCCCCCTACCCGAGTACTGGCCGCTTCCCCCCGCCACAGAGTAAGTAGCGCTACGGGATATCTCAGTGCGTCAAAATGCCGGTTTCGCGGCTCCAGAGCCGGTACCCTCCGCGGATGCCGGTCCGGTTGTTGGATAATTTCGCCCGCGGACCGGCGTCGAAGGTGATCAGCCGGGCATTTCCGCCCGCCAGCCACAGGGTATCGTAGTGAAAGACGGTATCAAGGATATCCACGACTTCCCGCATCCGTACGTTCCACGCCTCGGGGCCGATCCGCTCCAGCTCGGCCTCGCCCACGTACTGGTCATAGTCGATCTCCTCCCGCAGCGGGTGGTGGGCCAGCTCAAGGTGCGGCAGCAAGACGCCGTCGAGGAGGCAGGCGGTCCCGAAGCCGGTTCCCAGGGTAACCAATAGCTCCAGACCGTCGCCGGCGGCAATGCCCAGGCCCAGCAGGTCGGCATCGTTGACGACCCGGGCCGGGCGCCCGAACCGCTTCGCCAGCCGGTCCTGGAGGTTGACTCCGGCCCAGGATTCCGACCCCAGGTTGGGGGCGGTCTGCACCAATCCGTGGCGGACGTATCCCGGGAAACCCATCGAGAGGTAGTCAAAGGCGCCCAGTTGCTTGATGAGATCCCCGACCGTATCCAGTACACGGTCCGGCGTAGCGGGTCGCGGGGTGGGCAGGCTTTGGTAAGCGGCTACTTCGTTACCTGCGGCATCCAATACGGTCCCCTTCAAATGGGAGCCGCCGAGGTCGAGTATCAGAATGCGGGGAGCGGGGGTAGGATCGTTCATAATATTCGAACGAACCGGTGGCCGACGCGAGCGTGGGTCACGGTTGACGTATAGCGGGTGACGCAGCTAATGCACACCCCCCGTAAATCGCTGGCAATTTTCATATCGCCGCGAGCAAGGCTCCTCTTCCGGTCATTACTACGGGCGGCCCTTCCGTCGTTTGGGATACCGCAGTCTTGGATCGACCTACCCCCGCGGGATACGGTCCCGAGGTTTGCCCGGCACCCGCGGCCCCGCCCCGGTATGGTGAACCCGGCCGGAAGATTGCCTATTTTTCGCGTTGTAAGGCAATTATGCACGAAGAAGGCCACTATATCAACCGCAGCGGCTGGCTGCGCGCCGCCGTACTGGGCGCCAACGACGGTATCATCTCGGTATCGAGCATTGCGGTGGGCGTGGCCGCAGCCTCCGTGACGCGCGAGCCGATCCTGTTGGCGGCCCTGGCGGGAACGGTAGCCGGCGCGCTCTCCATGGCCGCCGGCGAGTACATTTCGGTAAGCTCGCAGTCCGACCTGGAAAAGGCCGACCTGGAGCGGGAGGCCGGTGAGCTCAGGGACCACCCGGAGTACGAAACCGAAGAACTGGCGGGCATCTACCGGGAGCGCGGTCTGGATGCCCCCCTCGCCCGGCAGGTGGCGGAGGCCCTCATGGCCCACGACCCGCTCCAGGCCCACGCCCGCGACGAACTGGGCATCAGCAAGCTCACCCAGTCGCAACCCCTCAGTGCCGCCTTCGCCTCCGGCGTATCCTTTCTTGCCGGGGCGGCCCTGCCGGTGTTGGTCGCGCTGTTCGCCCCTCTCAAGGGGATGGTCTTCTTTCAGTACGGTGCCACCCTGGTCGCGTTGGTGGCCCTGGGCGCCCTGGCTGCCCGCACCGGCGGCGCGAGGATCTGGATGGGCATCTTCCGCATCTGTCTCTGGGGAACGCTGGCCATGGCCGGTACGGCCGCCGTGGGTTACCTGTTCGGCGTGGAGGGACTCTGAGCCGCTACGCGGCGCGAGTGCCTTATCGTACGAATGATGGCGACCACCGCGACGAGTACGAAGAAGGTGGTAGCCACCGCGATGATGGTGGTCAGGTTACGATCCAGCCAGGGGACGCGATCGAGGAAGTACCCTACCGTTAGCAATCCCACCACCCAGATGATCACCCCCAGTACGCTGAAGCGGTGGAAGGTGGCGCGGTCCATCCCCGCTACCCCGCCCACGAAGGGCACCACGGCCCGTACCAGCGGCAGGAAGCGGGAAAGCACCACGGCCCAGTCGCCGTAGCGTTCGTAAAAGTGCCTGCTCTTTTCGTAGTGTTCCCGCCGCAGCCACGAGAAGCGGTCGAATACGCCCGGACCGACGCGCCGCCCCAGCGCGTAGCTGACCTCATTACCCAGCGCGGCACCGGCGCAGAGCAACAGCCCCGCCGGCAACAGGTGGACTTCGCCGGAGGCCCCGAGCAGACCGGTGGTGAGTAGTAAGCCGTCACCCGGCAGAAAGGGGGCCAGCGGAAAGAAGGCCGATTCCAGGAAAATGATGGCGAACAACAGGCCGTAAAGCGCCAGGGGGTGCAGCTCGGCGGCCTGGCGCAACCAGTCGTCGAAGCCGAAGAAGAAGGCCGAAAGACTGTCCATGGGTAAAAATTGTACCGGCCCGGCGAATGCCGTCCGGGGCCGCGTACGCCTATAATCCCGTCCGGCCACCCGTTGTGCGGCGGGCCGATGGGGTGGAGGGTCGTGGAATTGTCAAGATGCATCACACTTTACGCCCCGGACCGCTGTTGCACCCACCACGGGTGATTCGGCCCGTTACCAACCCCCTCCCCATGCGTTCGATGACTTACCGGTGGACGATCCTCGTGCTGACGTTCACCACTTCGCTCTCCGTGCTAGGCCAGGTGCCCGGCGGCGACGGCCCTTACTACCTTTCTTTGCGCCGCGAGCTCGGCGTAGGCACCGTGGCGGCCGGATCCGCGCTGACGGGTTACCTGATCAATCAGAATATTGACGAGGTCGCCCTGCGGGAGTTGTCCCTGCCCAAGGTGCCTGGCTTCGACGAAAGCGCGCTCGGCAACGTCTCTTCCGCGGCCCTGTCCGGCTCCGACATCGTCGCCTACGGCACGGTGGCCCTGCCGGTAACCCTGCTGCTCGACCGCCGCATCCGGGCGGACGCGGTAAAGGTGGGACTTCTCTTCGTCGAGACCATGCTCCTGAACCAGGGCCTGACCGACATCGTGAAGGGCACGGTACAGCGCCCCCGCCCCTACCTCTACGACCCACAGCTGCCGGCCGATTCCCAGGTGGACGCCTACGACCGCACCTCCTACTTCTCCGCGCACACCAGCAACACCGCCGCGGCGTCCTTCTTCATCGGACGGGTATTTGCCGACTACCACCCCGACAGCCCCCTGAAACCGGTGGTGTGGACGGTGTCGGCCACCCTGCCGGCGGTAGCCGGCTACCTGCGCGTCCGTGCCGGCCAGCACTTCCCCTCGGACGTGGTGACCGGTTACCTTGTCGGTGCCGCCATCGGCTACGGCATTCCGGCCCTCCACCGCCGTCCGGTACGAGTACGCGGGGTAAGCCTGCGGCCCACGGGTACCGGCCTGTACCTATGTTATACCTTTGGGGGCGCCTAGTGTCCCGACCGCGCACTGGCACCGGTGCCCGGTGGGGGGTGCACCGGAAACCTGACGATCCCGAGCGCCCGTAACGTATGCCTTTTCCCTCTTCCCGAATTACCCCCCGCCTGCCCGCCGAGGCCCTGCTGTGGGGCTTACTGATCCTGTTCACCATCTTCTCCTGCTACCGACTCGGCAGCTGGGGGCTGATCGAGACCAGCGAGGCCCGCTACGCCGAGATGGGCCGCGAGATGCTCCAGCATGACGACTACCTGCACCCCACCATCGTAGGGCTGCGGCACTACCACAAGCCGCCGCTCACCTACGCCATCACGGCAACGGCCTACCGGATCTTCGGGGTCGGGCCGGGCGCTGCGCGTTTTTTCCTGCAGGTGGGGCTGCTGCTACAGCTGCTGCTCGTCTACCGTATCGGCCGCCGGCTGTTGCCCGACCCGCGGCAGCCCCTGTGGGCTACGGCCGTCTACGCCTCCTTCCCCATCCTGCTGATCGCCTCGCGTAACCTGACCACCGACCTCTACCTGATGACCTTCCTGCTGGCGGGGGTGTACGCTTTCGTCCGTTCCGAGCAGGGCAACCGTCCGGTGGGCTGGTTGCTGCTGGCGTACCTGGCCTGGGGACTGGCCGCCCTCACGAAGGGCGCGGGGGTCGTGATCCTGCCGGCCGTTCTGCTGCCGGCCTGGTACCTGCTGCATCCGCCCGCCAACTGGCTGACCCTCATCGGACGCCATTTGCTCGGCGTCCTGGTCTTCCTACCGGTAGGCCTGTCGTGGTACCTGGCCCTGATCGCCGAGGACGCCTCCCTGGTCGATTACTTCCTCGTCGACCAGACAATCCGCCGCTACACCTCCGACCAGTGGGGCCGCGAGATGCCCGCCTGGTTTTACCTGGCAACGGTGACCGCCACTACCCTGCCCTGGCTCCCCGCGGTGCTTGGGTACGGCCGGTCGTGGAGCCGGTTGTGGCGCGAGCGAGCCGTGGTGTACTGGGCGGCGGCCTGGTTCGTGGGACCGATCGTGTTTTACTCCTTCGCCCACTCCAAGTTGCTGCTCTACGTATTGCCGGCCTATCCGGGGCTGGCCCTGCTGGCGGCGGTGTGGCTGGCGGCGGCGGGCGCGGGTGCGGTGCGCAACTGGATGCGCATCGCCCAGGTATCCTTCAGCCTGCTCTTCGTGGGACTGCTGGCTGCTCCCCTGATTACCGACCGCGTCACGGGCAGCGTGCTCTATTACCTATTCGCCGCCCTGGGGCTGGTGGCCTTCTGGTATGTCCCGCCGCGGCTGAGCGGACTGGCCCGCAACGGAGCGGAGCGCCTCGTTGCCGTGCCGCTGCTCTTTACCACTTTCCTCCTGCCGGTCGGCACCGAATTCCTGGCGGCGAACGAGCTGTTGGTCAGCAGTCCGGCCCCGGTGGTTCGGGAACTACGGGACCGTGGCCTGGCCGACTACGAACTGTACACCCTCAACCGGGAGCTGCCGGCCGTCGCCTTCGGGCTGAATACCGAGCCCCACTACCTGTACCAGGGCCCCATCACCCGTGACACGAGCCGCGAGGTCACCGGCGAGTGGCGGCGGCACTGGCTGCCGGTGGACCATACCTCCGTGCGCGATTCCCTTATGCGCCGGTGGGCTACGCAGCCCGCGGTCGTGGTGGTCTACGGCAACGCCCGCTTTGACCTGGCCCCCTGGCTGGAGCAGCTCGGTAACCACGACACGCTGGGCCGGTACACGTTCTATTACGGTACGGCACCCGACCGCGACTAAAATATACTCCCATGCGCCCCCTGTTGCTCTTCACCCTGCTGGCGATCTGTGCCGGCTGTACTTCCGAGGCGCCACCCGCCCCGCCGGTATCGGATGTCCTGTCCGCCGATGGCACCCCACCCGTATACGCTACCTATGAGGCGGTCGCGCCCCTATTCGCGCAAACCAACGATACCACCTACCTGATCAATTTCTGGGCCACCTGGTGCAAGCCCTGCCTGGAGGAGCTTCCCCTGCTGCAGGAACTGTCCGACGGGCGCACGGCGGACGAGGCGCTGCGCGTGATCCTGGTAAGTCTCGACACCGAGCCGGGGGCGATCGCGCGCATCCCGGAGTACCTGTCCGGGCGCGGCATCAAGTTACCCACCGTAGTGCTGACCGACGAAAGCCCCGGCTGGATGCGTGACCTTGATGAAAAGTGGGACGGCTCCCTGCCCACCACCTTCGTGTACCGCGGACCGCTGCGCTACATCTACCGGCGGCCCTGGCGGACGCTGCCGGACGTTCGGGCGGCGGTAGCGCCGCTTCTTGGCCAATAGCCGACTTTTCACCGGCGCACGGTAGCCAACGCATGGCGAAAATTGCTAAATTGGGAAAGCAAAATGTAAACTATGCGGCACCTTTACCTCCTTGCTTTTTTGCTGGTGGCCGCTCCCGGGTTCGCGGATTCCTTTCGGGGTTTCCTGCTGACCCGGGATGGGTACCAACTTACCGGTTACTTGAATATCCTTCAGTATTCACCGGGGGGCAACACCATCACGTTCACCAACGATTTCGGCGATGAATACGTCATTCATCCCTTCCTGGTAAAGGGCTTCGGCTTTAATTACGAGGGTGAGGCGATGCGCTTCGTCAGCCGGCGCCACGAGGGCCTCTGGTATTTCCTGCAGGAGGAGGTCCAGGGCCGCGGCATCACCCTTTTCCGTCTACCGCAGGGGGGAGCTTCCTGGCTGGACGACCGGATGTTACGCCTGTTCCGCGATCCACCCCCGGAATACTACTTCGAGTACGGGGAGGGGAAGTTCCTGCCGGTGGCCCGTATGGGGTACAAGCGGACGCTGCGCCAATTCTTCCGCCAGGCCAGTCCGGCCTTGGCCGACAAGATCGGCAGCCGCGGGTACCGGTACCGGAACATGCACGAGATCGTGGCCGAATTCAACGAACGGAGCCTGCGTAAGCGCCGGCGACTGTGACCCCGGTCGAGGCATACCGCGTATTCGTCGGATAGGGAAACAACCCTCGGCAAATTCACTGCGTTACCCCATCGGTCACCCGTACCTTAACCGCATCTTAGCCCGCTTTCCGCCGCGCCATGCTCAAAAAAGACCTTGCCGGATTCTTAGCCTTCTTCCTGGGCATCTTTGGGGTACACCGCTTCTACCTCGGTCAACCCTTTCGGGGTGCCGTGCAATTTTTGGGCTTCTGGATGATCGTGGCGGCCCTGGCCGAGGAGGGTCCCGAGATGCCGTTACCGTTCATTATGGTCGGCTTCGTGCTGGCTCCGCTCATTACCGCCATCGTATTCTGGGCCACGCCCTACGAGCGCTGGGCGGCCAAATACGACCCGGAAGCTCTCGTGGCCCAGGGCTACAGCTATCCCAAGCGCAGCAACCGCCCTACCTTCCAGCCCGGCCAGACCGCGCCGCCCAGCCTTCGCGACCTGAAAGCCGAGGGCATCAAGTATTACCGCGCCGGGGATTACGACCTCGCCAGCGAAGCTTTCCAGGAGGCGCTACAGCAGGCTCCGCAGGATCCCGTGGCACACTTTAACCTGGCGTGCTGTTTCGCCCTGCAGAATCAGTTCCCCCGGGCCCTCCAGGCGCTGGAGGTTGCCGTCACCTACCAGTTGCCACGGCCCGAACGCATCGAGCAGCACCCGGCCCTACGGCACCTGCGCGAAAGCGCCGCCTACCGCGAATTCCGCCGCAACAACTTTCGCCAGCTGAACCTGGTCGAACGGACCGATCGACCGGCCCACGAGCAGGCCCGTGCCGACGGTCCCGCCGCCGACGAGACGGTCGGCGACTCCGATGCCAACTACGAGTTACTCGAGCAGATGGCCCGCCTCCGCGAGCTTCATGACTCGGGAATCCTCACCGCCCTTGAATACCGTACCCAGCGGGAAAAACTGCTGGGCTGATGCGGTGGTACCTGTGCTGCGGCCTGCTGATCGCCGCCCTCACCGCCGGCGCCCAGGCGACCGACGCGGCCTTACTGCCCCACCTCAGCTACGGGGTCTTCCACTCCGCCGGTGACCTGGCGGACCGCTACGGCAACGGCTTTGCCATCGGCGGGGGCCTCGACCTCACCCGCCCGCAGAGTCGCTGGCAATTCGGGGTGATGGCGCAGTTCGGATTCGGCAATACGGTCCGCGAAGACGTACTCGCCGGCCTGCGCACCGACGCCGGCTTCATCATCGGTAATCAGCGGCAACCCGCCCAGGTGAGCCTGCGCCAGCGGCAGTGGTTCATCGGACCGCGCGCCGGCTATACCCTGCCCCTCGGAGATAATCCCCGCGCCGGCCTACAGCTGACCACCGGTCTGGGGTACTTCTTCAGCCACATCCGTATTCAGGATGACCCCGTGCAGTTCGTGCCCCAACTCGATACCCCCTACCGGGCCGGCTACGATCGTCTGGCCGGAGGCCCGGCGCTCTATCAGTTCGTCGGATACCAGCGGCTGGTACCCGGTTCGGGACTCAATTTTTACGCGGGTGCCGAACTCACCGCCGCCCGTACCCGGCAGTTGCGCAACTTCGACGTGCCGGACAACGGCCCGCCTCCCAGCAATTCCCGCTTAGACGCCGTGCTTGGACTGCGCGCCGGGATCATCATTCCCATCTACCGCGGGGAGGGCCGTAATATCTACTACTAGTCATGGAGTGGCTCTACCGCACCGGCCTGGGGGCTTACCACCTGGGCATTCGTACCGCCGCCCGCCTGGGGCACGAGCGCGCCCGCAAGTGGGTCCGGGGTCGTCAGCAGGACGTCTCCCCCGCCATCCGGGCCCTCCACGCCGCGGGCCGGCCGGTGCTGTGGCTGCACGCCGCGAGCCTTGGCGAATTCGAGCAGGGCTTGCCGGTACTGCGGGCCCTGCGGGAGTGCCGCCCGGAGTGGGCAACCGTAGTGACGTTTTTCAGTCCCAGCGGCTACGAGCGGTGCCACGACTCCCCGGAGGCCGACGTTGTCGCCTACCTGCCCGTCGACACCCCCGCCGCCGCGCGCGCCTGGCAGGCGCTGCTAAGGCCCCGGCTGGCCGTCTTCGTGAAGTACGAGTTCTGGCACTACCACCTGGCGGCGCTGCGCCGTAACGGCGTGCCTACCTTTCTGGTCGCCGGCCGCTTTCGGGCCGACCAGCCCTTTTTCCGCTCCTTCGGCGGCTGGTGGCGCGGGATGCTGGATGCCTTTACCCACTTCTGCGTACAGACGGACGAGGACGCCCGATTGCTCGCACGCTACGGCTACCACAATACGACGGTCACCGGCGATCCGCGGGTCGATCGCACCGCCGAACTCGCAATCACCCCCTTCCACGATGAGCGGCTGGCGGCCTTTGCCGCTCCCGGCCCGGTCCTGTTTGCCGGTTCAGTCTGGCCAGACGACGTAGCCCTGATCCAGGACGCCTGGCCATCCCTACAATCAAACTGGAGATTAGTGCTGGCCCCCCACCAGTTGCGGGAAGAGGAAATCGAAGCCTGGCGGGCAGCCTTCAACGCCGACCGCTACACCGGCCCCGCTACCGGTCGCTCGGTACTTATCCTGGATACCGTCGGCATCCTTAGCCGGGCCTACCGCTACGGACGGGTAGCTTACGTGGGCGGCGGCTTCGGCAGTGGCCTCCACAATACCCTGGAACCCCTCAGCTACGGCCTGCCGGTCCTCTTCGGGCCGAAGCACCACAAATTTCCGGAGGCGGGGGAGGCGATCCGCCGGGGGGGAGCCTTCAGCGTACGTACCCCGGACGAACTGACGCGCGTGCTAGAGGAGCTGGACGGGCCGGCGGCCTACGCGGAAAGTCATAAGGCCCAGCTTGCCTACCGGAACGAAAACCGGGGGGCGGGGCGCCGGACCGCCGAGGCCCTGCTCCGCCTCCTGGTGCTGTTGCTGTTGGCGCTGCCGGTACAGGCCCAGCACTGGTCGCAGGCGGACCGGATGCTGGATGCTCTCGACGGCACCTTCACCAAGTGTAACCTGATGGCCTCCGTCTCCGGTCTGGAGTGGCGGCCCGGCCTCTGCCTGGCGGCCGCCGAACTCCCCCGCAACGGCACGATCTCCCTCGACGTGCCCCTCGAAGCCGGGCGGCAGTACGTATTCATTGCCTCGGCGGAGTCCTCCGCGATCGATATAGACCTATTTCTGCGCGATCCGGCCGGGCGAGTCATTGAAGAGGATACCGAAGACGACAAAACGCCGGTCGTCGAGGTCGCCGTGGATACCAGCGGTGTCTACTCTCTGCAGCTTCACCTATTGGGGGGGCGCGATACTACGGCCTTCGTGAGCCTGGGACTGCTACAGTCCTTCGGCCGCGATATCCGTCCGGACGATTACCGCCAGATCAGCCAGCAGTTCGCGGCCGCGGCCGGGGCGGTACGCGCGGCCGGCGGGGCCCGCCGCTTCGGTGTACAGCCGGGGACGTGGTCGGTATTCGGCGCGCTGCTCGACGACGAGGAGGGCACCACCATCGACAACGTACAGCTGCCCGCGGGCCGCTCGTTCATCGCGGCAACCGGCGGCGAGACCCTGCAGAATCTCGACCTTTTCCTGGCCAACGCTGCCCTCGAGATCGTCCGGGCCGACGACGACCCGGACCCCTTTCCCATGATCGAATACGATAATCCGGCCGCCGCGGCCCATTCCGTACGGGTGGAGGTGGTGCGGGCGCGGGGACGGAGTTTGGTGTTGATCGGACTCTTTTCCCGCTAGCGGCCACCGATGGCCTACCCCACCCGCCAGGGCGGGTGGAAGCGCATCGCCCCCGCAAAATACAGGATAAGGCGGTTGCCGTCCGGATCGCGCAACCGTGCCTCCCTCCAGCCCCAGTTGCGGTCGCTGGCCGGCTCGTCGAAGATCACACCAGCTTCCTGCAGGCGCACCACGCGTTCGTCCAGGTCCGGGCACTCAAAGTATACGTAGACCCCTTCGCCCTCAGCCAACCGCTCCACGGCATGGACCGAGAAGGTGGAACCTCCGTCCGGACCCAGGAAGCGGGCTTAGCGCGGTGCTCGCCGTTTTGGACATCGGATGTCCAGGACATCCGATGTCCAAAAAGTAGGGAATTCCGGGCCGATTCCAGCCTCGCCGGGAGGACGGGTTGGCCCGCGGATTTCCTGACCGACGGTCTCCGGTATATCTTACCAGCATGCCGATCATCATTACCCTTATCGCCGTCCTTGCCCTCTTGGGCCTCATTGTATTCCTCAAATGGCACCCCTTTGTCGCGCTCGTCCTGGTGGCGGTCGGCACGGGCCTCGCGCTGGGCATGCCCGCCGAGGCTACGCTGGCCGCGGTTTCCTCCGGGGTGGGCGGCACCCTGGGGGGCCTGGCGCTCATTCTCGGCCTCGGGGCGGTTCTCGGCGGCGTGATCGAGGAAACCGGCGCCGCGCAGGTGATCACCGACCGGCTCGTGGGCAACAGCCAGGGAAGCGGGGTGGTATGGGGGCTGTGCCTCGTGGGCTTTCTGATCGGGATCCCGCTATTTTACTCGGTAGGCTTCGTCATGATGGCTCCGATCGTGTTCGCCACCGCCCGCAAGACCGGTCTGCCCCTCGCCATGGTGGCCGTGGCTGCCGTGGCTTCGCTCTCCGTCACCCACGGTTTTCTGCCGCCCCACCCCGCCCCGGTACTAATTGCCGATACCTACGGCGCCGACATCGGTCGGGTGCTGGTCTACGGACTCATTCTGGCCGTCCCTTCAGTGATCATTGCCGGGCCGCTATTCGCCCGCACCCTCCGGAATATGCCGCAGACCCGCGGGGCGATCGACCTGGATAACTCCCAGCTCCCCGCCCGGCTGCCGAGTTTCTCTACCAGTATCATTGCGGCGCTGCTGCCGGTCTTCCTTCTCGCCGGCGTAGCGGTACTAAAATCCGCAAACGATGCCTTGGCCGCGTCCCCCGTTCTGCTGGTCGTCGGCGACGCCACCGTGGCCCTACTCATCGGCCTGGTGGTCGCGATGGTATTGTTGGGTCGTCAGACCGGGCAGTCGATCGCCGCGCTCATGTCGCGGGTCGGTCCCCAACTGGCCCCCATGGCGGCGGTCCTCCTCATCATCGCCGGCGGCGGTGCCTTCAAGCAGGTGCTCGTCGATAGCGGCACCAGCGAGTACATCGTGGAGGTTTTGTCCGGCTTCAACGCCCATCCGCTGTTCATTGCCTGGGTCATCGCGGCCGCTCTCCGCATCACCCTCGGATCGGCTACCGTGGCCGCCATCACCGCTGCGGGTATCGCCCTGCCCCTGGCGGGTACCGGCGTGGTTTCTCCTGAGCTGCTCGTGCTGGCTACGGGCGCGGGATCCCTCACCTGCAGCCACGTCAACGACACCGGCTTCTGGCTCTTCAAGGAATACTTCGGCCTCACCGTCACCCAGACCCTCCGCAGCTGGACGGTCATGGAGACGCTGGTCAGCCTGATCGGACTGGGGGGGTGCTTTTTGCTGGAAGGGATGGGGGTTTAGTTCTGTAGTTCTGTAGTTCTGTAGTTCTGTAGTTCTGTAGTTCTGTAGTTCTGTAGTTCTGTAGTTCTGTAGTTCTGTAGTTCTGTAGTTCTGTAGTTCTGTAGAGGGAATTTCGAAGCCCGTAGCAGGTTCACCCTCGACTACAGAACTACCAGCGAGCGCAGGGAGCGAGACTACAGAACTAGAGCGAGCGCAGCGAGCGAGACCACAGAACTACCGAACTAATCGCGACCGCAGGGAGCGACACTACCGCACCAACCCACAAATCCCCTTCACCTCCTTCATCGTCTCCTGCGCCCGCTGGCGGATCTCCCAGCTGCTCTGCTTGATCTGGTCCTTAACGGCGCGGCGGTCGCTCTTGAGCATGGTGAGGCGTTCCTGGATATTCTTGGCCACGTTGACCAGTCCGTCGGCGACCGTTTCCTTGAGGTCGGCGTACCGGAGAGCGCCGCTTTCGTAATCGGCCATGAGGGCGGCATGTTCGTCGGAGCGGCCGGCGGCGTCGAGCAGGCTGAACAGGTTGGCGACCCCGGCGGACATGGCACCCGCGTCCCCGCCGTCTCCCCCCGTGTCCGTCACCGCCGAACGGATCTGCTTGCGGATACGCTTCTCGTCGGCGAAGACATCGATGTTGTGCTTGTCGCCAAGACTGGCGCTCATCTTGCGGGTGGGATCGGCCGTCGACATGACCTTGGGCACCTTGGTGTAGAGCGCTTCCGGCACGGGGAAAAATTCCTTGCCGGCGAAGTTGTTGAAGCGCTGGGCAATGTCGCGCGTCAACTCCAGATGTTGTTCCTGGTCCTTTCCTACGGGTACGATGCCCGCCTTGTAGATGAGGATATCGGCCGCCTGCAGGACCGGATACGTGAGCAGGCCGGCGGAAATGAAGTCTTCGTTCTGCCCGCCCTTATCCTTGAACTGCGTCATGCGGGTCAGCTGCCCGTAGCTACTGAAGCAGTTCAGAATCCAGTTGAGCTCGGTGTGCTCCGGGACCAGGCTCTGGATGAAGAGGTTCTCCGGCTTGATGCCGCAGGCCAGCAGGTTGAAGCAAAGTTCCCAGGTATTCTCGGCCAGCTTCTTGGCTTCGAAGGGCATGGTCATGGCGTGGTAGTTCACGACCATGTAAAGGCAGTCGTACTCTTCCTGCAGGCGCTTCCAGTTTTCCACGGCGCCGAAGTAGCGACCGAAGTGAAGCTTGCCGGTGGGCTGGATGCCGGAGAGGATGGTCTTATTCTGGGACATGGCGCGAAGGTAAGAAGCTCACACTTTAGGCGTAGGTTTGCCCGGCCCATGATCAAATCTGTACTCATCCTCGTGGCGCTCGCCGTCGGACTGCTACTCCCGGAGCTGGAGGCCTACACCTTCACCCTGCGGCCGTTTCTCATGATCCTGTTGTTCTTTTCCTTCCTCGAGGTCCGCATCGACCGCAGCATCTTTTCGCGGCAGCAGGTGATCGCCGCCGGGTTGCTGCTTCCCTTCGGGCTCGCGGCCTACTACCTCGGCAGTCTCTACACCACCGACCTCGGCCTCACGCTGTTGCTTATGGGTCTCGCACCGACGGCCGTTATCACTCCGGTACTGGCCCAACTGATGAACCGGCGGGCCGGCTATATGGTCGGTGCCATCATCGTCACCCATGCCGTGTTTGCGCTCATGGTGCCCATCATCCTGCCGGCACTGCTCGGTGTGTCACTGTCGTTACGGTCGCTGGGCACCCTGGTGTGGACCATCGGCAGTACCGTGGCGGGGCCGCTGGTGCTGGGGCAATTGGTTCGCCGCTACGCATCGCGGGTACGGAATACGCTGCGGCGCATCGGACCCTACGCCTTCGCTCTTTTCCTCAGCAACATAGCGGTAGCTTCCGGCAGCCTCTCCTATTACCTGCGCTACGAGAGCGATACTCCGGCCGCCTTCATTTGGGTGTGTGCGGTCAGCATCGCGGCCCTTCTCCTGCTCAATTTCGCGCTTGGCAGCCGCCTGGCACCCGCAGGCCACCGCGTGGAAGGCAGCCTGGCCTTGGGACGGAAGAACACCATGTTGTCCATCTGGATCGCCCTGGAGTACATCAACCCCCTGACCGTGCTGGGGCCGATGCTGTACATCCTCCTGCAGAACCTCTTCGTTGCCGGGCAGATCGTGATCGTTGACCGCCGTGACCGCCGCCGGGGCTAGCGCCGACACCACCGCAACCGGAGCGTACCGGCCCGCTCCAGCACGGTCACTTTGAATCGCTGCCGGTTCAACTTGTCGATGGTACCCAGCCACTGAAAGGCGGGGCGCCCCTGGAAGTCGAAGAAGTCGGCGTCGAAGGTAAATTCGGTCTCGTCGTCGGGTTCGCGCAGGGCATTGATCGACCAGTAGCCATCGTAAATAACCCCCGTGCCCGTTTCGTACACCAGGGAGTAATCGGGATAGAATTCGACGCGATCGCCGGAGAATTGCGAAGTCACGTTATCCCCGAATAGATCGTTGTTTCCCTTGTAGGAGGCACGGTCTATTTCCCAGGTACCGACCAGGCGGTCTTCGCGCCGCTCGATGCGGTCCTCGAGCGAGCAGGAGGTGATCAACAAAAGAAAGAGGAAAACGGGATAGTAGGACAGCTGCACGGCGGGGGACGTTGGATGCTTCCAATATCGTCCCGGGGGCGGCCAAAAACGGCGGAGCTGGCGGTTTTACACTTAGTTTAACTAGTGTGAAAGTGGCTTTAAATCAGGCATCAGGCGCGTTCGAGGGCCTGGATACTTTCCTCATAGCTCTTCAGGGTGCGCGCCTGGATCTCGGCGGTGGCATTAAGCACCTTCAGTTCCTCGTTAAGACGTTGCTCGCGCAGGGGGTCTTCCTTGACGTATCGGCGCTTTCGGTTAATGTCCAGAAGTTGTTGAATGGTCTGACTGAGGGCGATCTTCGTCTTCAGATATTTGTGCTTCAAGTTTCTTCTGGTGCTCATTTCCGTGTCTTAACTTTGGTATCGCGTGCCATTTTACCGACGTGGAAAATAGAATAAAATTGCCTGTTAAGCAAATTATTCTTTGGCGCTTCGGTGGCTGCGGTTGTTGGTCTAAGGAACCCCCGGACGCCCGTTTCGGTTGCTCGAAGCAGCGTTAAAAATCGTAAAATCAACCCAACATTATCTACCCTTAAACGGGTTGCGGGCTTCCCAGGCGGGCGGGGTGAATACCGCCGAAAGGAAAGCCGGCACGAAGGGGTTCAGCCATTGCGGATGGATCCGGAGCCAGCTGTCGTAGTACCGGGGCTCCGCCCCGACGGAGCTCTTGATTTCCAGCGCCGTACGCCCGTAGTCCAGCCTGTCGTACCCACTCCGGATGGCATCTTCCAGCAGGTCGTAAAGCATATTGTGGTACAGGTGATGGCTGTACTTATAGGCTTCCTCCAGCCCCAGAAAGTGCGCCTGGTATACCGGCCCGTTGGGCAGTCCGCTGGTGAAGCCTACGAGCTCCGCATCCGGCGTGAAGTAAGCGTGCAACTGGCCGCTGCGGCCCAGCCACCCGAAGTAGTCGGGTTGCAGGTGGACCACGTTCACGTCGGCTCCACGACTGGTTTCCAGGTAGAGCGCGTAGAGGCGCGGCAGGTAATGGCCTACCTCCTCCGGCGACAGCCGGCGCCGTACGAGTTCGCCCAGCTTGCCACGGGCCCGCCGGTAGCGGACGCGGTATTTGCTGCTGAGGCGGTCCAGGTAGTCCTCCGGCGTAGCGAAGGGGGTAAGGTCGAGGTGCATGACCGGGTCGGCGGGCAGCGATAAAAAGCCACTGTCCTGCAACAGCAAGCCCTCCGGTGCGCCGGGCGGGCCTAAATCCTTGATGACCACCGCCCGGTAACCGCAGGTGGGTCCGGCCAGGACATCGGCCGTAGCCAGCAGCAACCGGGTGAGCAGTTCGGGAGAGAGCCCTTTGGCGGCGTAGGCGTAATCGCCGGAAGTCAGCAACTGCCCGAGGCACAGCACGCGGGCGGATCCCAGTCCGAGCAGCCGCCGCCGCAAATCCCAGCGGGAAACCCGCCCGCCGGCCGCGTGCCGCACGTGTTGCCGCACCCGGAAGCGAAAGGTCTGGGCCGTCAACAGCAAGCGCTGCCCCGAGGCCGGGTGCCGGAGGCAGACGCCCTCGGTGGAAAACCCCTGGGGGTGGCCGCTCAGGAAGGCCAATGTTTCGGCTTCCATCCAGCGCCCGTCGGACCGGGCGGGCGCCGCCGGCCAGCCGGCGAAATCCGCGGGTCGGCGGAAACGGTGAAACTCCCACCCGTCCACGCCCGGCAACGCGCGCGCGCGAGGCCCGGCCGAAGGGGGAGAAAGAGAGGATGCATGCATACCGGTGCGGCAGAGGTCGGGCTGTATAACAGCTCAAAGCCGGAATGGATTGCCGGGAAAAGGTGGCGGCCAAGTATCTTTCGCCCCCATTACCCCGTACAAACATGATTCACAGAATTCTCGTTCCCGTTGATTTCAGCCCCGCATCGGCCTCCGCACTGCGTTACGCCGAGGCCTTTGCCGGGGAAACCGGCGTCCGGGAAGTCCGGGTAATTCACGTGTTCACCCCGCAGACGGCGGTTACCGGCCCGACCGGCGCCGTGCCGGTGACCGACCTGATGACCTCCCGGGAGGAAAATCTCCAGGAATTTCTCCAGGAACACCCCCCCCTCGATGGCATCCGCCGACGCAGCGAGCTTCTCCTCGGCTTTCCCGCCGACAAGATCATCGCCGAAAGTCAGCCCCAGGACCTGATCGTCCTCGGCGCCTACGGCGACGGCGGCCCCCTGGAGCAAACCTTCGGCAGCACCGCTTCGGCCGTAGCCAGCAAGGCACACTGCCCCGTGCTGCTCGTCCCTCAGCGCAGCACCTTCGCCGAATACAAGCATATCCTCTACGCCAGCAACAGCCTGAGCCTGAGCCGCAAGGCCGTTCTCAAGCTAATGGACTTCAATTCCCTCTTCCGCGCGCGGATCCACTTCGTCCACGTCAACGACGACAACAGCGAGCACCGCCGGGAACGCGAAAAGCTGTTCGCCCCGCTATTCAACAACCCCGACCCCGAGTTCGCCTTCGAAATCGTCGAAGTCAACGCCGACAGCGTACAAAAGGGACTGGTCGATTATCTCCACAAAACCCCCGTCCAGCTGGCCGTCATGGTCACCCAACACCGTGGGTTCTGGGACGGGCTGTTCCACAAGAGCGCTACCAAGCAGATGGTGCTGCATCCTGAGGTGCCGGTGTTGATTTTGCACGTTGCTGAGTAGGGGTGGTCATTTAGTTCTGTAGTTCTTTAGTTCTGTAGGCGCACGTTTCTGATGCGTCCGAGCAGTCACGTTGACCAACTACAGAACTACCAGCGAGCGCAGCGAGCGAGACTACAGAACTACCAGCGAGCGCAGCGAGCGAGACTACAGAACTACCAGCGAGCGCAGCGAGCGGGACTACAGAACTACCAGCGAGCGCAGCGAGCGGGACTACAGAACTACCAGCGAGCGCAGCGAGCGGGACTACAGAACTACCAGCGAGCGCAGCGAGCGAGACTACAGAACTACCAGCGAGCGCAGCGAGCG
>NZ_QMEM01000007.1 GCF_003390915.1 Lewinella sp. IMCC34183
CCCTCGCTTCGCTCGGGTGGGCCACGGGTTGAGGGCGTCCCGCCCGATCCACACCCGAGTGCAGCGAGGGGCGAACTATATGCACGAAAAGCCGCGCAGCAGCCTAGCGGGTGCGAGCAAACCAATTCCGTAGTAACTGAAAACGGGCTGTCATTTCCCACATCCCTCGCTTCGCTCGGGTAGGTATCGCGCCTGGAGGCGCTCAACCCGGGCCTACCCGACAACCCAACCCCCATTCCCCCAAACGTATCTACCTTGCACCTGCGGCCCGCCGCCCCAAACTGAAGGCCCCCTATGTATGATGCTTCTTGGGGAAGAGAACCCGCGTAGCGGGTTGAGGTTGGGGGGGGGTGGTTGGTGCGCTAGTGAATTGGTGCATTGCTGCGTTGCCCGGCAGACGGGTACCCCTCGCTTCGCTCGGGTGGGCCACGGGTTGAGGGCGTCCCGCCCGATCCACACCCGAGTGCAGCGAGGGGCGAACTATATGCACGAAAAGCCGCGCAGCAGCCTAGCGGGTGCGAGCAAACCAATTTCGTGGTAACTGAAAACGGGCTGTCATTTCCTACATCCCTCGCTTCGCTCGGGTAGGTATCGCGCCTGGAGGCGCTCAATCCGGGCCTACCCGATAACCCAACCCCCATTCCCCCAAACGTATCTACCTTGCACCTGCGGCCCGCCGCCCCAAAATGAGACCCCTATGGCCAGTGTAGATATCGAAGCCCTCAATCAGCAAATCCGCGCCGACAGCGAAGTCGTGGAGCGCATCCGCAAAGAAACCGCCAAGGTGATCGTGGGGCAGGAGAATATGATCGACCGCCTGCTGCTGGGACTGCTGAGCCGCGGCCACATCCTGCTGGAGGGCCTACCCGGGCTGGCGAAGACGCTGGCGATCAAGACCCTGGCGCAGACGGTGAGCGCCGACTTCAGTCGTATCCAGTTTACGCCGGACCTGCTGCCCGCCGATATTGTGGGTACCATGATCTACAACCCGACGGTGAACGACTTCAGCGTGCGGAAGGGACCGGTATTCGCCAACTTCGTGCTGGCGGACGAGATCAACCGCGCGCCGGCCAAGGTGCAGTCGGCCCTCCTGGAAGCCATGCAGGAGCGGCAGGTGACCATCGGATCGGATACCTTCAAACTCGAGGAGCCCTTCCTGGTGCTCGCCACCCAGAACCCCATCGACCAGGAGGGTACTTACACCCTGCCGGAGGCCCAGACCGACCGCTTCATGCTGAAGGTCAATATCGGCTACCCCACCCGGGAGGACGAGCAGATCATCATCCGCCGGAACCTGGGCGAAGGCTTCGAAAAGATCAATGCCGTGGCCACGCCGGAGGATATCCTGCACGCGCGGAAGTCCGTACGGCAGATCTACATGGACGACAAGATCGAGCGCTACATCATCGACATCGTCTTCGCCACCCGCGAACCGGAAGCCTACCGCCTGGAAGACCTCAAGCCACTGATCAACTACGGCGGCAGCCCCCGCGCCAGCATCAACCTGGCCCTGGCCGCCAAGGCCCAGGCCTTCCTGGAACGCCGCGGCTATGTGACGCCGGAAGACGTCCGCGCCGTGTGCGAGGATGTGCTGCGGCACCGCATCGGCCTGACCTACGAGGCGGAGGCAGAGAATATCCGGCAGGAGGATATCATCAGCCGGGTGCTGAACGTAGTGGAAGTGCCCTAGGGAATCTGCAACAGCCTGGTTACCGTATCCGATCGCCCCGCACGACAGCGCCTGCGGCTGGCGCCCTACGTGGAATGAGCGCCGGAGTCAACCAAAGGCCGGCTCGCGCCTTTTGTCATATGAAGGAACCTTCATATAACAGA
Organism: Lewinella sp. IMCC34183; assembly: GCF_003390915.1. Classification (GTDB taxonomy): domain Bacteria; phylum Bacteroidota; class Bacteroidia; order Chitinophagales; family Saprospiraceae; genus Neolewinella. Next base: position 1,834 of record NZ_QMEM01000007.1, read on the forward strand.
TATTCCCATGACGATCGAGCAAATCTATACCGGCTGCCTCGCCCAGGGCGCATACTATATTTCCAGTAACGGCGAGGCCGCCATCGTGGATCCACTGCGCAGTCCCGATCCCTACGTGAAGAAGGCACGGGAGGCCGGGGATACGATCAAGTATATCTTCGAGACCCACTTCCACGCCGACTTTGTGAGCGGCCACCTCGACCTGGCGAAGGAGACGGGGGCCCAGATCGTCTACGGCCCCGGCGCCAAGACCGACTACGAAAAGCACGAGGCTGAGGACGGGGAAGAGTTCAAATTGGGTGACCTGACCATCCGGGTCCTGCACACCCCCGGGCACACCCTGGAGAGCACGACTTACCTGCTGCTCGACGAGCAGGGTACGCCAAAAGCGATCTTCAGCGGCGATACCCTCTTCATCGGCGACGTAGGCCGGCCCGACCTCGCACAGAAAAAGGGGCACCTGACCAAGGAAGATCTGGCGGGACTGCTTTACGACAGCCTCCGCCGCAAGATCATGGTGCTGCCCGACGACGTGGTTGTCTACCCCGCCCACGGGGCCGGCTCCGCCTGCGGCAAGAAAATGAGCCGCGAGACCACCGATACCCTGGGTAACCAGAAGGAAACGAATTATGCCCTGCGGAAGGACATGACCCGCGAAGCGTTCGTCGCCGAGGTAACCGCCGGCCTCGCCCCCCCGCCCGCCTACTTCAGCGAGAACGTACGGATGAACAAGGCCGGCTACGACTCCTTCAGCGACGTGATGGAGCGGGGAGCGGTAGCCCTGGACCCCGAACGCTTCGAGCAGGTCGCCAACCACGAGATGGCCCTGGTACTGGACGTGCGATCCAAGGAGGACTTCGTGCAGGGGTTCATCCCCAACAGCATCTTCATCGGGATCGACGGCAGCTTCGCCCCCTGGGTGGGAGAACTGGTGCCCGACCTGCAGCAGCCGATCCTGCTGGTCACCGACCCGGGCCGCGAGGCCGAAACCGTGGAGCGCCTCAGCCGCGTAGGCTACGACAACGCCCTCGGCTACCTGGACGGCGGCCTGGAAGCCTGGCGCACGTACGGGGGGGAGATCGACACCATCGACACCATCACCGCGGCGGATTTTGACCCGCAGGCGGCCAGCTACGTCCTCGATGTGCGCAAGGAAAGCGAGTACGCCGGCGGCCACCTCAGCGGTGCCACCAACCTGCCCCTCTCCCGCCTGCCCCACGCGACCGGCGAGCTTGACTCCGACATCACCTACCACCTTCACTGCGGCAGCGGCTACCGCTCCACGATTGCCAGCAGCTTACTGAAGGCCCGTGGCTTCGACCGGCTGGTGAACGTACAGGATAAGGTAGCCGACATTCTGGCTACCGAGTCCGTCGACGCGTAGGCGGTCCGTGTGGTTCGCCCGCCCCTCCGACTACCGCTCCGGTGGCCTTCGCCGCGACGTAGTGGCCGGTCTTACGGTCACCTTCGTGCTGGTGCCCCAGGCCATGGCCTACGGTCTGCTAGCCGGGGTACCGCCGGTGTACGGCCTGTACGCCGCGCTCGTCCCGCTGCTGGTATATACGCTGCTCTCCAGTTCGCCCCACGTAGCGGTGGGACCCACGGCGCTGGCAAGTTTGCTTACGCTAAACGGTCTCTCGGCGATGGCCGAGCCCGGCAGCGCGGACTACATCACCCTGGCGCTGCAACTGGCCTTGCTTACCGGGGCGCTCCAGTTGCTCTTTGGCCTGCTGCGGCTGGGGGGTCTGGTGAGTTTGCTGAGCCGACCGGTCCTGTCGGGCTTCGTATCGGCCGCGGCGGTGCTGATCGTGGCTTCCCAGTTGAAGGCATTCTTTGGCCTCGCTATGCCGCGCACCGCCTACCTGCATGATACCCTGTACCAGTTTGCACTTCATCTCGACAGTTTTCACTGGCCGACCGCCCTCCTGAGCGTAGGCACCCTGGCCCTGCTCGTAGCCGGCAAGCGGTACCTGCCGCGGTGGCCCGTCATGCTGATCTGGATTGTGTCCGCTACCCTGCTGGTATACGGGCTCCGCCTCGACCTCGCCGGCATAGCGGTGGTGGGCGAGGTACCGGCGGGGCTGCCTCCTTTCGTGGGACTCGACGCGGTCGGAGGCGACCTGCTTACCCTCCTGCCGGTAGCGGCGGTGCTGGCCCTCATCAGTATGGTGGAAACCCTCTCGATCGGTAATGCGCTGGCCGCCCGCCACAACTACTACCGCATCCTGCCCAACCGCGAACTGGTCGCCCTGGGCCTGTCGAAGGTAGCCGGGGCTTTCTTCTCCGCGGTACCTACGTCGGCCAGTTTCGGCCGTTCCGCGGTTGTGGAGGAGAGTGGAGGGCGGAGTGCCGTGGCCAACTTGATAAGCTTCGTGCTGCTGGTCGTGGTGCTGCTGTTCCTTACGCCCCTCTTCTACTACCTGCCCATTCCCATGCTGGCGGCCGTCATCGTGTATTCGGTCGGCAAGCTGTTCGATCTGACCGAGATGCGGCGCCTGTACCGGCTCGCGCCGCGGGAGCTGGCGGTGCTGCTGGTCACCTTCGGCTTCACGCTCTTCGCGGGGTTGCAGTGGGGCATTGCCGGTGGGGTGGCCCTTTCGCTGGCCTTCGTGTTTCTCCGGGCCGCCCGCCCCCACCTGGCCGAGCTCGGACGGATCGCGGGCACCAACGCCTTCCGCAACGTCAATCGATTCGAGGGTGCCGAGACCGATCCGGAACTGCTGATCGTCCGCTTCGACGCCGAACTGTACTTCGGCAACGCGGAATACTTCGGAGAACGGATCACGGAAATGGTGGAGGCCCGCGGCACGGGCCTGCGGGCGGTGATCCTCGACGGCCACACCATCAACGACCTCGACACCACCGGGCTACACGCCCTCGAGCAACTCCACGAGAAGCTCCACCACCGCGGAGTGGCCCTTTACCTGACCGGCATGATCGGGCCGGTGCGCGATTTCCTCTACCGGTCGGGCATGATGGAACGGATGGGAGTAGAGAGCCACTTCCTGTCCATCCAGGACGCCATCCGCTACCACCGCGGCGAGGGCGACCGACGCAACTGGGACCTGCCCGCCGTACAACACGACTGAATCAGGCAAGAATATTTTCCGTGCTCCCCAACGCTCGGGGGCCGGCGTACGTCTTGTCATATGACGCCCCGGCAGAAAATTTCTTGCCAGCAGAGTAGTACTAAAAAGTTATTATTGGCCTGACGGGCAGCGTAAACAACGGTCAGCCCGTTTCACACACCAGTCATTAACCCACTTTTTCATGATCCGATCAAGCACCTTCCTAACCCTATTCCTCCTCTCTCTCGTTCTGGGATTCACCTCCTGCGGAGACGACGACGGACCGATTGTTCCCGTAATCGGCACGATCACCGACATTCTCGAGGGTGAGTCGGAATTTTCCAATCTCGTGGCCGCCCTGCAGCGGACCGGCCAGGACCAGTTCCTTGACGGCCCCACCGCGCGGCTGACGTTCTTTGCCCCCAATGATGCTGCCTTCGCGGCTGCGGGAATCGACCTCGGCACCATCAGCGATACCGAACTCTCCAACATCCTGGCCTATCACATCCTGGTCGGTCAGATTCTGCGGGACGGGGACATTCCCGACGGCCGTACCGAGTACGACACCCGAAATGCCACCGTTCCCGGAGGTATCAGCCTGCCCCTGACCGTCGACAAAGACGGTAGTACCCTTACCCTCAACGGTATGACCACCGTTACCGCCGGTCCCGTCGAAGCGGTCAACGGCGTGTACTACACCATCGACGGAATACTGATGCCGCCGACCCTGGTGGATCGGGCTATGCTTGCTGGTAATTTCACTACGCTACTGAGTCTTCTGGAGCGCGTCGAACTGGACGAAGTGCTGATGGATACCGGCAACTATACCATTTTCGCCCCGACCGACGCAGCCTTCGCCGCTTCGAGCCTTGACCTGTCTACCTTGAATGACGATGAGGTGACCGACCTGCTGCTGTACCACGTGCTGGGCACAACCATTCCCGCCGCCAGCATTCCGTCCGGTCAGTCCTTCCAGACCACGCTGAGCACCGCCGGCCCGGATGACACCCGCCTTTCGCTGCTGCTTGGATCCTACCCCGACAGCGTGACCGTCAACGGCAGCGCGGAGGTAGTCGCAACGGACGTTTACGCCACCAACGGCGTAATCCACGCCATCGATGAGGTACTTGAGATGCAGGACCTGGTCGACTTCGTGACCAAAGCCGAACAGACCAGCTCCCTGGCCACCGCCGTTACGAATGCGGGACTGGCCGGCAACCTTATGACCAGTGGCCCCTTCACGGTATTCGCTCCGACCAATGCCGCGTTCACTGCCGCTGCGGACACCATTGCTACCTTCACCGGTAATCAGCTGCAGAGTGTGCTGCTGTACCACGTACTAAGCGGCAATGTCCAGTCCTCCGACCTGGTAGACGGTGATGTCACCACCCTCAACGGCCAGGAACTGACGGTAAGCATTGAAGAGGACACCGCACCCGTCCTGATTACCCCCGACAGCACGGTGGTCAACTTCGTCACTACCGACATCCAGGCTACCAATGGCGTGATCCACCTGATCAATGGTGTGCTGCTGCCGGAGCTGGAAGACTAGGCAACGGCAAGCGCGTTTCCCGGCTTCGTCCGCAACGGATGCAGCAACCGTGGAATACGCGTCATCTTTACCAAACAAGGCCGTAAAAACGCTAGGAGAGGGGATCGTGAGGTCCCCTCTTTTTTGTGTGCGTACTTACCCGTTTCGGGGCGCGGGGGCCGGGCCACCGATGCCACGCAGGAGGTATGGAAGACACGATCACCGATCTCCTGCAAACCTACTCCTCCACCGAGCCACCTGTTCATCCGGGATGCGCGATTCGCGCGCCCCGTCCAACTGAACGAGGGAGACCTTCGCACCCAAAATGGCGTGCGGTACCTGGTCGATCGGGTGGTTGTCCCCCGGCAGCGGGAGCGGCTGCAACGTGGAGACAACTAATTTGCACCGAATACGTTATCTTTGCCAAACAAGGCCGTAAAAACGTCAACAGAGGGAACCGTGAGGTTCCCTCTTTTTTGTGTCCCTGCTCACCGATTTCGGGCGCGGACGCAGGTGCAGGGCCGCCGGTACCAAGCAAAAGTTTATGGAAGAAACGATCACCAATCTGCTGGAAACTTACTTCTCCACCGAGGAGGAATTTCAGGACTGCTTCGTCGTGGACGTGAACCACTCCAACAAGAAATTGGAAGTCTTCGTCGACAGCGACTCCGGGATGACCTTCGCAAAATGCCAACGTATTAGTCGGTATCTTGAAAGCTACCTGGATGAGGCCAAGCCCCTCGGCGAGGAATATATCCTGAACGTAAGCAGCCCCGGCGTGGACCGTCCCCTGAAGTTCCACCGGCAGTACCAGAAAAACGTAGGCCGCACCCTGGAGGTCACAACCACCGAGGGGGAAACCTACACCGGCCTCCTCAAGGAAGCCACTCCCGCCGAGATCGTCCTGGAAGCCAAGCAGCGCATCCAGGACGGAAAGCGCAAAAAGACCGTCGTGGAGGACATCAGCATCGCCACCGACGCCATTAAAAAATCTATAGTCAAAATCTCCTTCTAGCCATGATGAACCTGGTTGACACCTTCAAGGAATTCAGCTCGGGCAAGAGCATCGACAGCCCCACCATGGTGCGGGTACTGGAAGATGTGTTCCGCACCCTGATCAAGAAAAAATTCACCACCGACGATAACTTCGACATCATCGTCAACGCCAACAAGGGTGACCTCGAGCTCTGGCGCGTACGCATGATCGTCCCCGACGGGGAAGTGACCGACGAACTCTCGCAGATCTCCTACTCCGAAGCGATCGCCATCGACGAGGACTACGAAGTCGGCGAAGAGTGCTACGAGCAGCTTTTCCTGAAGGATTTCGGCCGCCGCAGCATCATGGCCGCCCGGCAAACCCTGATCAGCCGCATCATGGACCTCGAGAAGGACGAGATCTACCGCAGCTACACCGAGCGCGTCGGCGAACTGGTACTCTGCGAAGTGCAGCAGATCCTCAAGCGCGAGGTACTCGTCATCGACGACGCCAATGGCCGCGAGCTGGTCATGCCGCGCACCGAAACCATCCGTGGCGACTACTTCCGCAAGGGCGACATGGTCCGCGGCGTCATCAAGGAGGTCGAAATGCGCAACAACAACCCGGTAGTCATCGTGAGCCGTACCGACGAGCGCTTCCTGGCCAAGCTCATGGAGCAGGAGGTCCCCGAGATCGAGGACGGCCTGATCACCATCAAGGGAATCGTCCGTATTCCCGGCGAGCGGGCAAAGGTCAGCGTAGAGAGCTACGACGACCGTATCGACCCCGTAGGTGCCTGCGTGGGCATGAAAGGTTCGCGCATCCACGGCATCGTCCGGGAGCTCAACCAGGAGAACATCGACGTGATCCCCTACACCAACAACACCAACCTTTACATCCAGCGGTCACTAACGCCGGCCCGCGTTTCCAACATCGACCTGGATATGGAATCGCGCCGCGCCAAGGTATACCTCGAGCCCGATCAGGTCAGCCTGGCCATCGGCAAGGGGGGTACCAACATTAAACTGGCCAGCCGCCTGGTCGACTTCGAGATCGACGTATACCGCAACAACGAGGTAGAGATCGACGACGTCGACCTGGACGAGTTCAGCGACGAAATCGAAGGCTGGGTCATCGACTCCCTAAAGAGCATCGGACTCGACACTGCCCGTTCGGTGATCGATACGAGCCCCGAAGATCTGGTCCGGCGTACCGACCTCGAGGAGGAGACCATCATGCACGTGCTGAAGGTACTCGCCGCCGAGTTCGACGATGTCCGCTACGTGGAGGAGTAACTCACTCGCGTAAGCCCCAAAAGAAAGCCCGCTCCGGATATCCGGGGCGGGCTTTCTTTTTATAGCTATCTTTCATTTTTTTCTGAAAATTATGCAGAACATGGGGCGACATAAAGCGGTTTTTCTCGTGTAAGACAGCTGATTTGGCAGAACAGGCCGGTATTTGGCCGACAATTGTGAAATCATATCACATCATTCTAAAACGCAGCTGCGACTTTATATAAGTAAACGCTATATTTGGTTTAACAAACGGCCAGCCCGGTCCTTCGCCCATGACTCAGTTTGACTTTTTCCTCCAGTTTGATCAGCAATCGCCCCTGCTTCACTCCTTCGCATACAACCTGACCAAGAACTCGGAGGACGCCAAGGATCTCTACCAGGAAACGGCCTTTCGCGCGATCACCAACCGCGACAAGTTCCGCCCCGGCACCAACCTGAAGGCCTGGCTCTTCACCATCATGAAGAACATCTTCATCAACAATTACCGGAAGAAGGTGAAGGCCAACACCATCATGGACAATACCGATAATCAGTACTACCTGAATTCGGGCAGCCACTCCATCGAAAACCAGGCCGACAGCAACATCCTGATTAAGGAACTGACGGTGATGATCGACGCCCTCGACGATTCGACCCGGGTCCCCTTCCTGATGCACTACCAGGGCTTCAAGTACCAGGAAATTGCCGACCGCCTGGGGCTGCCGCTGGGTACGGTCAAGAGCCGCATCTTCTTCGCCCGCAAGGATCTTAAGTCGCAGATTGCCGGTCGCTACGGTAAGCTGCGCGAAAAGGACTAACCAGCATAGCCGTTACGTACGACTTTTAACAATGTGTCACTATAGTCTCTCAACTAATTTATCACGTGTCTTTTTACCTTGGCCTACCGCAACGTCGCGGTAGGCCATTGCTTTGTTCATGACTACTCCCGACTGGTCCCTGTTCCGCGACGGCCTCACGGCCTGGTACGCGCCGGACCGCCGGCCGATGCCGTGGAAGGGAGAACGTGACCCCTACTGCATCTGGCTCAGCGAGATCATCCTGCAGCAGACCCGCGTGGCCCAGGGCTGGCCCTACTTCGAGCGGTTCCTGGCGGCCTACCCTACCGTTGCCCAACTGGCGGCCGCCGAAGACGCGGACGTGATGAAGCTGTGGGAGGGACTGGGCTACTATTCCCGCGCCCGCAACCTGCTACGCGCCGCCCGTACTGTCGTCGCGGACCACGGTGGCCGCTTTCCCGACACCTACCGGGGGCTGCTGACCCTGCCCGGGGTAGGCCCCTACACGGCCGCGGCGGTTGCTTCCTTCGCCTTCGACCGACAGGTAGCGGTCCTGGACGGTAACGTCTTCCGTATCCTGGCCCGCTACACCGCCGATCCCACCCCGATCGATACCGGGCCGGGGCGGAAACACTTTCAGTCGCTCGTGGACCGGGCGCTAGGAGAGGCCCCCGCCGCCGCCTTCAACCAGGCAATTATGGACTTCGGCGCCCTGGTCTGCACGCCGAAGTCGCCCGACTGCGCCCACTGCCCCGTAGCGGAAGGCTGCCGGGCCCGCGCGGAAGGCACCGTACCGGATTTTCCGGTGAAGGGCAAGGCGGCGGCCCGGCGGGACCGCATCTTCCATTACCTGCACGTGACCGACGCACGGGGCCGTTTCCTGCTGCACCGCCGGGAGGACCGCGACATCTGGAAGCACCTCTACCAGTTTCCCCTCGTGGAACGCGCAGCACTGGACCTGCGCCCGCCGCAACTCGCTGCTGCGGACAACTGGCCCGCCTGGCTGCCCTTCCGGGAACTGGAGGTTCGGGGCCGCAGCAAGCCTTATACCCATCAATTGTCCCACCAGCGGCTGGGGGTGGTCTTCCACCGGCTGTACTGGCCGGCCCCGCACGATGTCCCCGATGACTATACGGCCGTGTCGCGCGACGGGCTGGGACCGTACGCGCTGCCGCGGGTGATCACCCGTTACCTGGGCGACCAGCGCTTGACGCTGGACCTGTAATCCTACAAATTGTTTAATAAATCGGTGAAATCCCTTCCCGTTCCCACCCGCGGGGAGTAGCTTTGCGGGTCCTCAACCTGAAGCGATGATCAACAAAGTGACCCTAGTGGGCCGGCTCGGCGCCGACCCGGAAATCCGTACCCTCAGCAACGGGGCCATGGTGGCCAAATTCAGTCTGGCCACGTCGGAAAACTACAAGGATCGCGCCGGGGAGTGGCAGGAGGATACGCAGTGGCACGACGTGATCCTCTGGCGCAACCTGGCCGAGCGCGCGCAACAGTACCTCCGCAAGGGGAGCCTGGTCTACCTCGACGGCAAGCTGACCCACCGGAAGTGGCAGGACAAGGAAGGCAACCCCCGCAAGACCACCGAGGTAGTGGCCTCCTACTTTCGCCTGCTCGACGGCAAGCGAGACGGCGATGACTCCGGCAGCAACCCGGCCCCCGCGGAAACCGGGGCTCCTGCCAGCCCCGGCGCGAACAAAACCGACGGCGACGACCTCCCCTTCTGATTGATGGCGCGGGCTCGGCGCGGCGTCCTATCTTTGTGCCTGACCAATTCCGACTGTTGGACGCCACGGCTTCGTTATCGCATATATTCCCTTCCCTGCTGCTGCTCAGCACCGGCCTCGAGATTTTCCTGGGGTTCCTGGTGATCGTAGTCCTGCTGCTGCTATCGGGCCTGGTATCGGGTTCGGAGGTGGCCTTTTTCTCGCTTACGGCCAACGACTACGAGGAGATGGAGCAGGCCAACAACCCGGTACGCGAACTGCTCTATGAGCTCCGCGAAAAGCCGCGCCTGCTCCTGGCGACCATCCTGATCGCCAACAACTTTATCAATATTGCCATCGTCCTGGTATCGGAGATCATTCTCCGTAAGGTATTTCCGGAAGCCCTCTTCGCCAGCTGGGCGCGGGGCATCCACGAGCACCTGCAGTTCATGCAGCGCTTCTCCGAGACGGGCCTGACCGGCGCCATCGGATTTCTCATTACGGTGATCGGCGTCACCTTCCTGCTCGTTCTCTTCGGCGAGGTGGCTCCGAAGGTTTACGCCAGCTACAACAAGGTGCAGCTGGCCACCCGCATGGCTGGCCCCATCAACTTCATGCTGCGCGCCTTTCACCCATTAGCGTCCAGCCTGGTCAAGGGTGCGTCCATCATCGAGCGGCGGCTGGAGAACCACACCCTGGATGCCGCCGCCGCCAGCCAGGAGGATATCGACGAGGCCATCGACCTCACGGTCAATTCCGACGACCCCAACGACGACGCGCCGCGGCAGGACGTGGACATCCTCAAGCGCATCGTCAAATTCAATAACGTCACGGTACGACAGATTATGCGGTCCCGTGGCGACGTGATCGCCGTGGATCATAAGATCGACTACCAGCAGCTGATCGCCGTGGTCCGCGAGTCGAGCTACAGCCGCATACCGGTCTTTGAGGAAGACTTCGACAAGATCAAGGGCATCCTCTACGTCAAGGACCTGCTCGGCCACCGCCACGAGGCCGGCACCTTCGACTGGATGCCGCTGGTGCGCGAAGAAGTACTCTTCGTACCGGAGAACAAGAAGATCAGCGACCTGCTGAAGGAGTTTCAGACGGAGAAGACCCATATGGCCATCGTCGTCGACGAATACGGGGGCACCGAAGGGATCGTCACCCTCGAAGACGTTCTGGAGGAAGTGATCGGCGATATTCAGGACGAATTCGACGAGGACGACGAGATCATTTACCAGCGGATCGACGCACTCAATTACGTCTTCGATGGCAAGACGATGCTCAACGATGTCTACCGCGTGCTCAAGATCAATACCTCGGTCTTCGAGCCCGTCAAGGGCGAGGCAGAATCCCTGGCCGGCCTGCTCCTCGAGATCCTGGGGCGTATCCCCGAGGTAGGCGAGGAAATCGCCTACGAGGGGTACCGCTTTCAGGCGATGTCGGTCAATACCCGGCGCATCGAGGAGGTACTCATTACCCTGCCCGAACCCCCGGAGGCCGAAGCGAACCCGGAAACCTAGCCCGGAATATGTACGGAAAAGAACAACAACGGCAGCTCTACGCCCGCTCGAAAGCCTACCTGCAGGAAGCCGGCGACGCTCCCGCCGCGCAGCAGCTTCCCGAACTCCGCGAGTTGCTGCGCTACCACGAGTGGCGCTACTACGTGCACGACGACCCCGTGCTGAGCGATGCCGAATACGACAAGCTGTTCAAGCAACTCGAGCGACTCGAGGAAACCCACCCCGACCTGGTCACCCCCGATAGCCCCACCCAGCGGGTCGGCAACGACCTTACCGGCAACTTTGAGAGCGTCCCCCACTTGGTCCCCATGCTGAGCCTCGGCAACAGCTACAACGCCGACGACCTCTTCGAATTCGACCGGCAGGTGAAGCGGATGCTCAACATGGAGGAGGATGCTCCCCTGGCCTACGCCACCGAGCCCAAATTCGACGGCGGCACCATCGCCTTGGTGTACGAAAACGACCACCTGCAGCGGGCCGCCACCCGCGGCAATGGCGTCCTCGGGGAGGAGATCACCCACAACGCGCGCGTGATCCGGTCGGTACCCCTGACCGCCGCGTTCAGCCGCTTCGGGCTGCACCGCGTGGAACTTCGGGGCGAGGTGATCATCCGCAAGGACCGCTTCGCGGCCCTCAACGCCGCCCGCGCGGAAGCCGGGCTCACCCTCTTCGCCAACCCCCGCAACACGGCCACCGGCGGGCTGCGGATGAAGTCGCCCACCGAGACCGCCGACCGGCAGCTGGAGGCCTTCATCTACAGCTTCGGTTACGGCACCGACGCGGCGGGCAACGACGCCGTGCAGGCCCTCGGCACCCATACGCACGCCCTGGATATCCTGACCGAGCTCGGCTTCAAGGTGCCGGAGGCGGGCCGCGAACGGACCCGCTCGGCCGACATCACCGGGGCGGCGGACTTCTGCCGGGAATGGGAGGCGCGGCGGGAAGAATACCCCTACGAGATCGACGGCATGGTCGTCAAGGTGGACGACCTGGCCCTGCAGGAGCGGGCGGGCTACACGAGCCACCACCCCCGCTGGGCCATCGCCTATAAGTTTGCGGCGCGGCAGGCGACGACTACCCTGCTGAATGTGGAATACCAGGTCGGCAAGATCGGTACCATCACGCCCGTGGCGAAGACCGAGCCCGTAGGACTGGCCGGCGTCGTGATCGGCAGCGTGAGCCTGCACAACGAGGATTTCATCAGGGAGAAGGACCTGCGCCTCGGCGATAAGGTACTGTTGGAGCGTGCGGGCGACGTGATCCCCTACATCGTGAAGCCCCTGGAAGAGCTGCGCGACGGCAGCGAACGCCCCATCGTCTGGCCGGTCAACTGCCCCGTCAACGATACGGCGGAGAAGGTGCCCCTCGTACGGGCGGCGGGCGAGGCCGCCTGGCGCTGCCCCGTATGCGTATGCGGTGCCCAGAACCTCCAGCGCATCGTGCACCATGTCTCCAAGGTCGCCATGGACATCGACGGCATGGGCCGGCGCTACGTGGAGCAGTTCTACGCCCTCGGCTGGCTGAAGACGATCGTGGACGTGTACCGCCTCCCCTACGACGAGATCGCCGCCCTGGAGGGCTTCGGCGAGCGCTCGGCCGACAACCTGCGGCAGAGCATCGAAACGGCCAAGCACAACCCCCTGTGGCGTCTGCTGCACGGGCTCAGCATCCACCACCTTGGAAAGAAGGCCAGCCAGTTGCTCGCCCAGAACGTGGAGCACGTACAGGACCTCGCCGGGTGGTCGGAGGAGCAGTTCCTTCACATCAAAGATATCGGACCCACGGTAGCGGAGAACGTGGCCGCCTATTTCGCCAACCCGATCCACCTCGAGCAGCTGCGCGAGCTGGAGGACCTGGGCGTCAACGTGCGCCCCACCGACGAGGACCGTCCCGCCGCCCAGGTCACCGAGGGGCCCTTCGTGGGCAAGAGCATGCTCTTTACCGGCAGCCTGCAGGAGATGAGCCGCAAGGAGGCGCAGGAGAAGGCCAAGGCCGCCGGTGCGCGCATCGTCTCTGCGGTGAGCGGTAAGCTCGATATCCTGGTGGTTGGCGAAAAGCCCGGCTCCAAGCTGAAGAAGGCCGAGGCCCTCGGTACCGTCCGGGTGATGACGGAGGCGGAGTTCCTGAGCCTCACCTAGGACGCTTCCCGGCCTCCGAACCCCGCCGTGCCCGCCCCGGTTAGCAATTAATAAAGCCATGGCCCAGACCTCCTTCCACGACCTGATCAACGGCGACACCCCCGTACTGATCGACTTCCACGCTACCTGGTGCGGCCCCTGCCACGCCTACTCCCCCATCCTCAAGCAACTGAAGGAGGACCTGGGCGACAAAATGCGGCTCGTCAAGATCGACGTGGACCGCAATCCCGAGATCAGCCAGAAACTCGGCGTGCAGGCCATGCCCACCACCATGATCTTCCACCGCGGCGAGCTGAAGTGGCGCGCTTCCGGCGTACAGACGCCCCAAACCCTTAAGGACGAGCTAGCCAAGCTAAATTGAACGTTTAATCGGGGAATGCATAAATTGCGCGCCCCCCATGAACGCATCCCTCAGCCCCCTGGCCATCCTCGGCATCGTTGCCGTCTACTTCGCGGTGCTCGTGCTGGTCTCCTTCCTCACGTCGAGGAACGACAGCAATAACGCCGATTTTTTCCTGGCGGGGCGCAAGTCTCCATGGCTCCTCGTGGCCATCGGCATGGTGGGATCGAGCCTGTCCGGCGTTACCTTCATCAGCATCCCGGGGGCGGTAGGGGCCGGCGGCGTCAACCAGGCCTTCAGCTACATGCAGGTCGTGATGGGCTATCTGCTGGGGTACGCCTTCATCGCACTGGTCCTCCTGCCCCTCTACTACCGGATGGGGCTCACCAGTATCTACGAATACCTGCGCAGCCGGATCGGGCCCCACGCGTACAAGATCGGCGCCTTCTACTTTCTGCTGTCGCGTACCATCGGCTCCTCCTTCCGCCTCTTCCTGGTGGCGGTGGTGCTCCAGCAATTCGTCGCCGCCCCTATCGGTATTCCCTTCGCAGTGACCGTGGCCAGCGCCATCCTCCTCATCTGGCTGTACACCTTCCGGGGGGGCATCAAGACGATCATCGTCACGGATACGCTGCAGACCGTCTGCATGCTGCTGGCCGCCGGCATCACCGTGTACTACATCGCCGGGGCGCTGGAGACCGACTTCAGCGGCATGGTCCGGCTGATCCGGCAGAGCGACTACAGCCAGTGGTTCTTCTTCGAGGGCGGCTGGAGCGACCCCAACAACTTCTTCAAGCAGTTTCTGAGCGGAGCGCTCATCACCATCGTAATGACCGGCCTGGACCAGGATATGATGCAGAAGAACCTGAGCATGCCCAACTTCCGCGACGCGCAGAAGAATATGCTGCTGTTCAGCATCGTGCTCGTATTTGCCAACCTCCTGTTCCTATGCCTCGGGGCACTGCTCTACATCTACGCGGCCAACGTAGGCCTCTCCCTACCGGCCTCCTCCGACCTGCTCTACCCCACCATTGCCCTGATCAACCTGCCGCCCGTCGTGGGCGTGCTCTTCGTGCTCGGGATCGTGGCGGCGGCCTACTCCAGTGCCGACAGTGCCCTGACGGCCCTGACGACCTCCTTCTGCGTCGATTTCCTGGGCATGCGGGAAACCGACGTGGTGCCCGATACCCAGGCGGGGACGCAGGTGCTGGAGGAAAATACCAAGCGCAAGCGGCTGCTGGTTCATTCCGGATTTTCGGTGCTCCTTTTCGCGGTCATCATGGCCTTCGAGCTCATCAACAATACGGCGGTGATCAACAGCCTCTTCAAGGCCGCGGGGTATACCTACGGTCCGTTGCTGGGCCTGTTCGCCTTCGGCCTGCTGACCAACTTCCGGGTGCGGGAGGAGGTACGGGTAGGCAAAGTGCGCATCCCGGCACTCATTCTGGTGTGCCTGCTGTCGCCGATCGTATCGATGGTCGTGGACTATTACTCCGCGGAGCTGCTGGGCGGATTCCAGTTCGGATTCCTCATTCTGGCCTTCAACGGCTTGCTGACCTTCGTGGGGCTGGTGACCCTGAGCGAGCTGGGCGAGCCGCACGGCGATGACTTCACCGGCACCGACTACGCCTGACCCATGGACGCCGGGTTGCGGACTGTCCTCGTCCTGCTTACCTTGTGGCCCCTAATCATTCTACCCCCAACCCATGAGTCAACTACGCGCCGCCATTACGGGAGTGCAGGGCTACGTGCCCGATTACGTACTTACGAACGACGAGCTGGCCACGATCGTGGACACCAGCGACGAGTGGATCACGACCCGTACCGGCATCAAGGAGCGCCACATCCTCAAGGGGGAGGGGAAGGGTACCTCCGTAATGGTCGTCGAGGCCCTGCGCGGCCTGCTCAAAAAGACCAACACCGACCCTGACGACGTGGAACTCGTCATCTGCGCCACGGTCACCGGCGACAGCATTTTTCCCGACACCGCCAACGTGGCGGCCTACCGGGCGGGCATCAAGAATGCCTTCGGCTTCGACGTGAGCGCCGCCTGCAGCGGATTCCTCTACGCCCTTACCGTGGGGGCCAAATTCGTGGAGGCGGGCCGCCATAAGAAAGTGATCGTGGTGGGTGCGGATAAGATGTCGAGCATCGTGGACTACACCGACCGGACGACCTGCGTGATCTTCGGCGACGGCTGTGGCGCCGTCATGCTCGAACCGACTACCGACGGTACGGGCTTCATCGACTACCAGCACCACGGCGACGGCAGCGGGGAAGAATACCTCTACCTGGTGGCGGGGGGATCGCGCAAGCCCTCCACCGTCGACACCATCATGGCCCGCGAGCACTTTGTCCGGCAAAACGGGCGCCCCGTCTTCAAGGCGGCGGTAAAGGGTATGTCGGAGGTAGTGACCGAGGTGATGCAGCGGAACGGGCTGACGACGGAGACCGTAGACTGGCTGGTACCGCACCAGGCCAACATCCGCATCATTCAGACGGTCAGCAAGATGGTCGATTTTCCGCTGGACAAGGTAATGGTCAACATCGAGCGCTACGGCAATACCACCGCCGGCACCCTGCCCCTGTGCCTGTGGGACTACGAATCGCAGCTCCGGCGCGGGGACAACCTGATCCTTACCGCCTTCGGAGGGGGCTTTACCTGGGGAGCCCTGTACCTGAAATGGGCCTACGACGGCACCCCGACCGGGTAAGCCCCGCACCCGCGCCCTGCCGCCCGAACATGCCCCCTCCATTTCAAATTAGGTAAACGGGGGCCGCACAATGCGCTAACCCCCAACGTTTTTGATATACCGCAAGTATCACGGGGTAGCATATGAATAGGGATGAACTAAAGCACAGCGGTCTACTTGACCAGTATGTGCTCGGGCTGTTAGGGCCGGAGCGCAGCGGAGAGGTCGAGCAAATGATCGCTGAGGATCCTTTTCTCCAGCAGGAGGTGGACCGCCTGCGGAAGGAACTTACCGCCTACGCCGACTTTCACGATATCGCCCCGCCCCCTTCCGGCCGCGGGCCGCGCACCGCCGAGGAGTTTCAGGACCTCGACCATGAGATGATCACGGCGATGGTGGAGCACAACCATTCGCTCAATATCTGGCGCTATGTCCTGCTCGCAGTTTGCCTTCTCCTGATCGGCACCAGCGGTTACCTATTTCGGCTGAAGGAGGAGTACCGTGGCGACCTGGTCACCGAGCGCGCGCTGCGCGCCCAGGATCACGCCAGCTACGAAACGGACCTCTACAGCATCGAACAGGGCCTGACCGCTTCCGGCGTCGACAGCCTGACAACGGTGGAGGGCTCCCTGAGTACCGGCGGGCAGGTACACGTGCACTTTCTTTCCTGGGCCCGCGTGGCGCTGCTCGACCTGACGGATGCCCCGCCCCCGGCCGAAGGCCACGTGTACGTGATCTATCCCGCCTCCGACACCGAGTTCGCCCCCCATCAACAGGTGGTGCGCACCGATGAAATCCAGAACTTACGTACGGTACGACTGTCTGCAGATGACAACCAAATCAGAATATACGACTGGGATTCTACGAAATCTGCCGAACCAAACTACGGGGATAAGCCCCTATCGGTAATTTTGTTACCGTAAAATAAAATCCCTGCTATCTCGGTTTGGAAAAAAGAGCGCAATTATGTTTATTGCGCGCAAGCCGTCAGACACGGTCGAGCCCGGCCGGTTGGGACGCTTGTTAGTCACTAGCCCACCTAACTCTTCATCTTTTTAATTGTAGCTTTAATGACGATACTGTACGTTCTGATGGCCGCCTGTGCCCTTGGCGGTGGCCTTAGCCTTACCTCTGCAATTTTGGACGGATCCCGTCACCTGTAACTTATTTCTCACACGGTCAAATCTGGATTAAGAAACGCGCGCTTACCGCGCAACCCTTCAACCGGCCGCTTGCTCACGCAGGCGGCCGTTGTTCTTTTACAAGGGTTTACCTTTACGTTGACGCCCAAACCGTTTCGTGCAACCCCTTATTCCACCCTTCATCCAGCAGAAGCTGCTCGCTGACGACCTGCACGGCGAGATCGACGCGTTCACGCTGAATATTGACCTCTCCGGCTTCACGCCGCTGACGGAGTCGCTGATGGACCAGGGGCTCAGCGGGGCGGAGCAACTTTCCGTTATTCTCAACGAGGTGTTCGAGCCCCTCGTTTCGCTCACCTACGCCGCCGGCGGCTTCATTCCCTACTTCGCCGGGGACGCCTTTACGGCCGTCTTTCCGCTGCCGCTCGACCGCACCCACGGCATGCACCTGCTGCGCACCGCCGAGCACGCGCGACAGATATTCCGGGACCGCGACAACAAGTTCGGCGACAAGTACCGCATCGGCATCAAGGCGGGCGTATCGGCCGGATCGGTGCAGTACGGCATCGTGGGGGAAGAGCTCAAGACCTTCTACTTCCGGGGGCCGGCCATCGACGGCGCCGCTACCTGCCAGAGCCTCGCCGGTGAGCAGGAGATCGTGATCAACTCCTTCGTAAACTCCCTCATCGAGGGCCGGCTGGTGTATACGGAGGAGATCGACGCCGATGCTTACCGGATCCTCGGAGAGATATCCACCACCGAAGACGCCGGCGTTTCCCCGCTGGACCTGCCCGCCATAGATCCGGAGACCGCGACCGTTTTCCTGCCCCCGGAAGTGGTCCGCTACGACCAACTCGGGGAGTTCCGCACGGTGGTTTCCTGCTTTTTGTCCTTCGATGCCGTACGGACACACCAGGAACTGGATGAGTTCGCCACCGTAGTACTCAATCAGGTGAAGGATTTCGGCGGTTACTTCAAGGAGGTGGACTACGGCGACAAGGGGGCGCTGATGGTCATTTTCTTCGGAGCGCCCGTCTCCTACGAGAACAACGTGGCCCGCGCCGTCGAATTCGCCCTCACCGTGCAGCACGAGCTCGACATCCTGTCCGCTCAGCAGCGGCAGGCCTTTCGTTTTCGCATGGGCATGACGGTGGGCACCGCCTTTACCGGCATCGTGGGGGGCAAGGAGCGCGCGCAGTACGCCTGCGTGGGCAACCGGGTCAACCTGGCCGCCCGCATCATGTCGGAAGCGGAGTGGCAGGCCGTGCTGGTGGACGACGAGATCGCAACCAACCCGCAGTTTCGGTTTCTGCCGCGGGGCGACCTTCAGTACAAGGGGGTAAAGGATACGGTGCCCACTTACTCGCTGGAGGGACGCCGGCAGTCGCTGGGCAAGCCCGACTACGGCGGCCGCCCGATCGGCCGCGAGGGGGAAGTCGAGCAACTCGTTGATTTCGCTGCCCCCCTGCTGGAGGGGAAACCGGCGGGCATCGCCTACGTACTGGGCGAAGCGGGCATCGGTAAAAGCCGACTGACGCACGAGCTACGCCACCGCCTCAACCAGGAACGGCCGTTCAACTGGCTGCTGGGCAGCTGCGACCAGATCCTGCGTAAGCCCTTCAATCCCTTCGTGTACCTCCTGCAGCGTGTCTTCCGGCAGAGCATCGACCTGGACGCCGAGCAGAACCTGCGCCGCTTTGAATTTCGCCACAACTGGCTGCGCATGAACCTTGCGCGCCGCAAAACGCGGCAGGCCGAGCAGTACGCCGCCGAACTGGAACGGACGGAGTCCATCCTCGCCGCCCAGCTCGGTATCGTAAAGCCGGATTCGCTCTATACGCGACTCGATGCCCAGGGCCGGTACCAGAACACCATCGATGCGATCGTGACCCTCGTCATTGCTGAATGCCTCATCCAGCCCACGGTGCTGGAACTGGAGGACATCCACTGGATCGACGAGGAAAGCCGGACCGTCCTGCGCGAACTGATGCGGCGCATCGGGCAGCTCCCGCTGCTCGTGATCGCCACGGCTCGGCCCGACGACGACGGCACCTACGCGCAGCTACTCAGCGAAGCGCAGCGGGAGCAGCTCGACCTGCCCACCCTGCGGATCGAGATCGCCGGGCTGGAAGCCGCCGCCGTCCGGGAGTTCGCCGAAACCACCCTGGGCAGTCCGATCTCGGAGGATACCTTCGAAACCCTACTCAAGGCCTCCAACAGCAATCCGTTCTACCTGGAACAGATCCTCGAGTACTTCCGGGAAAGCGAGCTGCTGACAGAGCACGAAGACGGCGTGCTTCAGCTCAGCGACGAAAGCATCAAACTCAGTACCAGCATCACCTCGATCCTGACCGCACGGATCGACCGGCTCTCGGATATGGTGCGCGAAACGGTAAAGGCCGCCGCCGTGATCGGACGGGAATTCGACATCCCCGTCCTCAGCGAAGTCATGCGTGCCGATGCCGAATACTCGGGCTCGGGCGACGTAATGTCCGACCTGCGCGAGCAAATACGCGTGGCGGAGCGGGGGCAGATCTGGAGCGCGATGAACGAGCTCCGCTACATCTTCAAGCACAGCCTGCTGCGGGAAGCGGTGTACGGCATGCAGCTAACGACGCGCCTGCAGCAGTTGCACCGGCAAATTGCCCGGGCGATCGAAAAAATCTACGGCGATACCATCGAGGAACGCTACGTCGACCTGGCCTTTCACTACGAGCAGGCCGGCGAGAGCGAGAAGACGATCGAGTACCTGAACAAGGCCGCCAGTTACGCCCGGGCCAATTATCAGAATCAGCAGGCCCTGGACCTCTACGCCCGCCTCATCAAGAAGATGGCCCTGCACCCCGACCGGGAAGTGACCGTCAATATCCTGATCAACCAGGGCAGCGTATTCGAGATCGTGGGTCGCTGGGAAGACGCCCGGCAGGCCTACGAGGAAGCCCGGCAGCTGGCGAAGGCGAGCCGCGACATTCTGCTGCTCGGCCGGGCCAATGACCGCCTGGGGCACCTGCATACGCTGAAGGGGGACTACGAAGTGGCCATGGACTACCTCAAAGTGGCCGCCAGCCTCTTCGAATCGGTGGACGATATGTTCGGCATTGCCAAGGCCTACAGCAATATGGGCAACCTCTTCTTCCGGACCAACCACTACGACCGGGCCCTCACCTATTACAAACGCTCCCTCGAAAGCGGCCTCAGCCAGGCGGGCACCACCACTTCCGCCAGTACCATCAGCCACCTGGGCCTGACCTACATGAACCTCGGCGAATACGACGAAGCCATACGGGTGATCAAGGAGCAGATTCCCCGCCACGAGGAAAGCCGCGACAGCATGGGGATCGCCACCCTGCATACCAACCTCGGGATCGTTTATTTCGAGAGCGGCAACTACAGCCTGTCGCTCGAGCACCACCATACCGGCCTCAAACTGGCCCGGGAGCTCGGTAATCGCCGGCTGCAGGCCATCGGGCTGGGCAGCCTGGGCAGCATCAACGAACGGCAGGGCAACTACGAGGCGGCGCTGGACCTGCTGGAGCAAGACCTGCAAATGTGCTACGAGTTGGGCGACCGGCAGGGCATCGCCGTTACCGAAGGCCTGATCGGCGATATCCACAGCGTGCTGGGTAACTTTTCCAAGGCGATCAATCACCTGGACCGCTGCCTGTCCATCAGCAGCGACCTGGGATACCGGAAGGGCGTGGCCAAGGCCGTCAACACCCTCGGCGACATCTATTACCTGCAGGGGGATTACGAGCCGTCGCTCAAGTACTACGACCAGGCCATCGAGATCGCACGCTCCACCAACAACCGGCTGGTATTGGGTGCGAGCCTGTACGAGAAAGGACAGGTGTTGCTCGCCGACAACAAGCTGGAAGCGGTACGGGAGGTGGAACGGGAGGCCCTGGAGCTGGCCGAGGACCTCGGCAACCCGGACGTACTGTTCGGGGCACGACTCCTGCACGCGCGCTGCCTGGTGGCGTACGACCGCGCGAACTACGAACAGTCGCGGCAAATCCTGCGTGAGCTCATCGACAGCGAGCGGCTCACTACCGAGCAGCTGGCGGAGGCCAACCTGGTGGTCTACCGCCTCAGCGAAAAAAAGGATACGGAGGCGCGCCAGACTGCCCTGGAACTCTACGATAAGCTCTACGCGGAGACGCCTAAGTTTATTTACAACAACAACCTCGAGGCCCTCCGCGCCGACGGCAACTAGTTGCCACCGCCAAGGATGAGGGGCAGGCCACCGCTTCCCGCGTCCCCCACTACCACGACCTTGCTGTTGGGCGACTTGGCCAACTCAAGCGTAGCCTCGATGCCCTTGTCCCGGAGGATATTCTCGGAGAGGCTGGCGGTAAGGATCCGGTTGGCGTCCGCCTTGGCCTGCGCCTCGATGAGGCGGCGCTCGGCTTCCTGCTTCTCGCGGGTCAGGATATACTCGTACTTGAGCGAAGCCTGTTCGGCCTCGAGTTTCTCCTCGATGGCGGTGCGGACCTTGTCGGGCAGCTCGATGTCACGGATCAGGATGGCCCGTAGCTCGACGTAGTTGCGCGCCAGGGTATTGGACAGTTCCTCCGTGATCAGGGTCTGTACCTCGTCCCGCTTGGTGGAGTACAGCTCCTCGGGGGTGAACTTGCCGATCACCTGCCGAACGCTGGAGCGGATCTCCGGGCGCACCAGGCGCTCTATGTAATCCTTGGCGAAGTTTTCGTGCAGCAGGGGTACCTGCCCGAAGTCGGGGCGGATCCGGGCGGTGACGTCCAGCCGGATGTTGAGGCCGTTGCTGGAGAGCACTTCCATTTGCTCCTCGAGCTGCTGTTCGCGTACCTCGTAGACGAACATGGTGTTCCACGGGGCCACAACGTGGAATCCCGGCGCGAAGACCTTATCCTTCTCCAGTCCCTGGAAAGGGCGGAACAGCACGCCCCGCTCGCCGGAATCGATGGTCACGAAGGTGGCGCTGGTAAGCATGATCAGCACGAGTAAGCCGAAGAAGCCCAGGATACCCCAGGTCATAAGTTTTTTCTGATCCATTGCGGTTGCATGATTTTAGATGTGGCTTCCTAAGATGCCACTAATTGCAACAGTACGCGCGCGGAAATAGATGTACGCCGGCGCGGCATCGATCAGCGTTGCGCGTTGGCGACAAAGTAGAGGGCCGCGGCGAAGAAGATGATGTTCGGCATCCACATCCCGAGGAATACCGGCAGGGCGGTCCCGGCACTGAGGGTGGAGGCAAACCGACTGAGGAAGACGAACAGGGCCCCCATGAAGATGCCCACAGCGAGCTGGATCCCCATCCCGCCGCGCACCTTGCGGCCCGCCACGGAAACACCGATGAGGGTGAGGATGAAGATGGTGAAGGGCTCCGCGGTACGGCGGGCGAGCTCCACTTCGTACTTGCGGATCTTGCCGGCGCCGCGTTCGCGTTGCTTGCGGATCTCGGCCAACAGTTCCGGGGTGGTCAGGGCGGACTGCTGCTCGCGGTAATCCACAAAATCTTCGGGCCGCAGGTTGAGAACGGTATCCAGCGTCATGCGGTCGCTGGCGACCAGTGTCTCTTCCAGGCCGTCGAAGGTGCGGATCTCGTAGTTATCCAGCCGCCACACGCCGGGATCGCCGTCGACGAACTTGGCCGAACGGGCCTTGGTGAGGCTCACCAGCTCGTCGTCGACGATGTGCTCGATGCGGAAGTTGCGGGCGGCGCTGTCCCGCTTGCTGAAGTGGGTCATGAATACCTTGACCTCCGGTGCCACGAAGAAGTGGACGTTATTGGTCTTCCCCTCGTCGCGGCTGCCGCTGAAGTACTCCCGGTCGATCTCCCCCCGGCGGGCGTTGGCCAGGGGTACGGCGTAGTGGATACCCGCCAGGTACAGCAGGAAAAGGAAGCCCGCCGAAACCAGGTAAGGCCGCAGCAGCCGCCAGAAGCTCACCCCGGCGTTGAGGATGCTGATGATCTCGGAATTGTCCGCCATCCGCCCCGTAAAGAAGATGACGGCAATGAGGGTCAGCATCGGCCACAGGAAGCCGAGGATGAACATCAGGAAGGTCGGGAAGTACTCGAAGGCGATCACCGATACCGGAATGTCGGACTCGATGAAGCGCTCGACCTTCTCACTGAAATCGATCACCATACTCACCATCGAGAAGATGAGCACCGTGAAGAAGAAGGTGCGCATGAACTTGCCGATGATGTACCAGTCTAGCTTCTTCAACATAGGGTAGAGTCCGGTTGCTTCGCGCCCGAACGGTAGAGGGACCTGCGGCCCCGGTAGAGAATCCGCTTGCTGCGCGTGCGGCTTCGGTAGAGGGGCCTGCGGTCCCGGTAGATCTAGCTCAGCAGGCGTTTTACGGTGGTGGCGACCTGTTTGCCGTCGGCCCGGCCGGCCACGCGGGCGTTGGCGGCGCCGATCACCTTGCCCATGTCGCGCATGGAGGTGGCTCCGGTTTCGGCGATCACTTCCTTAACGATGGCTTCCAGCTTTTCGTCTGACAACTGCTCGGGCAGGTAGCGGCTGATCACTTCGATCTCTTCGCGCTCGGGCTGGGCCAGGTCGTCGCGGCCCTGCTGCTCGTAGATCTCGAGGCTCTCCTGCCGGCTCTTCACCAGTTTCTGAAGTAGGGCGATCTCACCGGCCTCGTCGAGGGTCGCTCCGCTGCCGTCGGTCTGCTGCAGCAGGATGGCGTTCTTGATGGCGCGGATGCCCCGGAGGGCGGCCTGGTCCTTGGCGCGCATGGCGGTTTTGAGGTCGGGGGTGATGCGGTCTTGTAGGGACATGGGGGGAATAACTTGTAGGAGTGGATTGAGGTAACGCCGTGGAGCCTTGCTTTGGTTGCGCGCGTACGCCGCACCCGCGCTCCGCCGCCCTATTTGTGCCGCCCGCGCAGTACCTCCCGCACTTCCTCCAGGGTGTAGCCCTTGGCGGCCAGTAAGACGAGGTAGTGGTACATAAGGTCGGCGGCTTCGTTGAGGAAGAGATCCTTATCGTCGTCCTTGGCTTCGATGACCAGCTCGACGGCCTCCTCACCCACCTTCTGGGCGACCTTGTTGATGCCCCGCTGCAGCAGGGAGGTCGTGTAGCTGCCTTCGCTGGGGTTATCGCGGCGCTCCTGGATGGTGCGCTCGAGGTGATCGAGAAAGTCGCCCCGGTTCGCCTCGTCCCAGCAGGTATCGGCGCCGGTGTGGCAGACCGGGCCGGCGGGATCGGCCCGCACGAGGAGGGAGTCCCGGTCGCAGTCGGCGTCGATGCGCACCAGCGACAGGGTATTGCCGGAGGTTTCTCCCTTGGTCCAGAGGCGCTGTTTACTGCGGCTGTAGAAGGTCACGTGGCCGGAGTCGAGGGTACGTTCGAGCGCTTCGGCGTTCATGTAGCCCTGCATCAGGACCACGCGGGTGGTGCTATCCTGCACGATAGCCGGTACGAGGCCGTTGTCCTTGGAGAAGTCGACCTGCCCCTGGGTATTCTTGGTTATCTTCATTATACTTTCCTCAGCGTTTACCTAAATCTCCGAATCATGTACGAAAGCTCCGCACCCCTCGACGACCGACTGGGCGGTGGTCCCGGCCTGCCGCCCGCCGGAAGCACAAACCTACGCAAAGCCGGCAAGTGGGGCCGGTTTATCGGTATTGTCAGTATGGTAGGTATCGGCCTGGGTGCCCTGACGGCGATCGTTTTCGGTGGCACGCTCATCGGGATTACCGGCAACTCGGAGTTCGGCGGGATGATGACGGCTTGGCTGATCCCGATCGTGATCGTCTATGGCTTACTGTTTGCCCTCATGTTCTACCTGTCCTTTCTGCTCTACCAGTTCGGCAATAATGCGATCGTAGCGGTGGAAACGCGCAACGAAGACGCCATCGTAACCTCCTTCGGCTCCCTGGCCCGCTTGCTGAAGATTCTTGGTATATTCACCGTCATCCAGTTGGCATTTTCCGCCCTGTGGTTTGCCGGCATATTTATCACGGGGGCGTTCTCGCTGTTTCAGTAGGCGTACCCCTCCCCCGGAACCCACCCACAGATGATCGACGAATCCCCCCACCTGACCTTATCCCCCGAAGACGTTCGAAACTTCCGCAAGGCTGGCGTATGGAGCCGCCTGGTCGGGGTGGTCGGCATGGTAGGCCTGGGGCTGTTTTTGGTCGTGATCGTGGTCTATAGCGGGATAATCACGGGCCTCACCGGCCTGGCCATGAATATGCCTGGCGGGGGGATGGCGGTAGTAAGCGTCGTGTTGGTGATTTACGTCGGGATCCTGCTGCTGCTGGGTTACCTGGCCTATCTCCTTTTCACCTTTGGAAAGTCCGCGGTAGCGGCCAGCGACGCGGGCGACCACGCCGCCCTCTCCGGCGCCATGACCTCCCTCAGCCGGCTGTTCCTGATCTACGGCATCCTCACGATCGCCTACGCAACCGTTACGGCCGGCGGCTACCTCTATTCGCTGTGGGTCATGCGGGGCATGGCTCTCTAGACCGGCCGTACGGGCACGCCCTGCGCGCTCAGGTAGCTCTTGAGGTCGGCGATTTCGACTTCCCCGAAGTGGAAGATGCTGGCCGCCAGCCCGGCGTCGGCCTTTCCTTCCGTAAATACCTCCGCGAAATGCTCCTTGTTGCCCGCGCCGCCGCTGGCGATGATGGGAATGCTAAGCCGGTCGCTCATCTCGGCCAGGGCCGCGTTGGCGAAGCCCGCCTTGGTGCCGTCGTGGTCCATGCTGGTAAACAGGATCTCGCCCGCGCCGCGTTCCTGGGCCTCGGTAACCCAGTCGAACAGCTTGTGCTCCGTCCGGATGCGGCCGCCGTTGAGGTGCACGTACCACTCGCCGTCTACCTGCTTGGCGTCTACGGCCACGACCACGAACTGGTTGCCGAAGGCGTAGGCCAGCTCATCGATCAGCGCCGGCCGGCGCACGGCGGCGGAATTGATACTCACCTTGTCGGCGCCGGCGTCGAGGAGGACGTCGACGTCGGCCAGTTCCCGGATACCGCCACCGATGGTGAAGGGAATATTCAGGTGGCGGGCGATATCGCGGGCCAGGTCGGCCAGCGTCCGGCGGCGCTCGTGGGTGGCGGTGATGTCCAGGAAGACCAGCTCATCGGCGCCGGCCAGGCTGTACTTCGCGCCCAGCTCCACGGGGTCGCCGGCGTCGCGCAGGTTGACGAAATTGACACCCTTGACGGTACGTCCGTCTTTAATGTCCAGGCAGGGGATGATACGTTTGGCGAGCACGGCTACGGGGTTATGGCCGGGGAACGCCTGGCCGCCAAAGGTAGTTTTACGGGCGGCGCGCGCGGGTGCGGCACAAACGGGTAACCGGCCCGTCGGGGGGCAGGCTATACCGAAATACGGGTGATCGACAAAATTTAATCGTCAAGAAGTCACCGCAGCGTGCAAGGATTTCCCCCGACCCGCCGTTAGGTTGGTCGAGTCTATTGACTCTCTGTGTTTACGTGTCTCTCTCTTAAGCAATTTTTTTCGCTGGTTCTTTATGTACTGCGCTCTCCTCTGGAGCAGCCTGCTTATTAGCGCGCTGCATTCTCCGCTCACATCTCTGCCCGCCCCGCCCGCTGCCGCCGCCGGCTACGTGGTGCCTGCCCTGCCCGACAGTATGGTGGCTCCGGTAACGGCGGACATTCCTACCGTAGACGTATGCTACGGACAGGAATACCGCGGCGAAGCCCGCTACACCGATGCGGTGATCGGCGGTCCCCGCCCCGAGCGGGTGCACGTCATCGTACCGGGCAAGGACGCGTACGTCACCGGTCCCAACGTCCTCTGCGGCCAGTCGGAAGAAGAATTGGGGCTGAGCCAGACCTTCCACACGTACGCCTGGGACAACGGGAGCAACGCCCCCGTGCGCCAGGTCGCCGGACCGGGGACGTACCGGGTCACGGTGACCAATGCGGCGGGATGCGCCCGGGAATTTCGCCATACCGTAGCCACCGCGGCGGTACGGGTAGCGGGGGTCGATGCGGTACGCCCGCTTTGCCCGGGCTCCGCTACCGGCAGCCTGTCGGTCAGGGCGGGCGGGCCCGGACCGCTGCTCTACGCCGTGGACGACGCGGGCTACCAGCAGACCGGCCACTTCGACAACCTTGCGGCCGGTCAGTATACGGTGCGGGTACAAACCCTGGACGGCTGCACCGCCGAGCGCACCGTCAGGGTGCCGGCGGCGACCCCGCTGCGGCTGTTCGGGGCCGGCCACCGTACCGGAACCGCGGTATCCGGCGAGGCGGTCCCCCTCCCCGTGGCCCCCAACTTCACCGTTACCGAGATCGACTGGGCGCCCGCGGCCGCCCTGAGTTGCGCCGACTGCACCGCCCCCCGCGCCGCTACCGACCGCGACCGGGTATTTACGGCGGAGGCCCGCTCCCCCGCCGGCTGCCTGGTGCGCGACACCTTCACCCTGCGCGTGACCGACGACCAGCTCGCCTACGTGCCGGCCAGCTTTCACGCCGAACAGCCTGACCCCTGGAAACTCTACCCCGGGCCCGGCGTCACGGCGATCGGCGACCTGGCGATCACGGACGCCGAGGGTACCGTCTGGCGGAAGCAGGCCCGGGCGCTACCCCCGGACGATCCGCGACTAACGTGGAACGGGGAGTCGCGCGGCAGTCGAGCCGAAAGCGGAGCCTACCGATACACCGCTACCCTGTACCTGCACGACGGCCGGGAGACCACCCTGACCGGCACCTTTAACCTCACCCGCTGAACAGAATACACCTATTGCCTATGCGTCTTTTTACTCTGCTTTGCACCTGCGTCCTCGCCCTGAATTTGCAGGCGCAGTCCATCGAACAATCCGTGATCGGCGCCGCCGGTGCCCTCCTTACCGGTGGCGACGGGGGCAGCCTTCACTTTACGGTAGGCGAGATCGCGGTGGATAAGCACCGCACCCGGCTCACGCTGGCGCAGGGCTTTCACCAGTCCGCCCGGACGGTCGTCCCTGCCTCCGAATGGAAATCGCCCCGCGTCGACCTCGACGTACGCGCCTTCCCGAACCCCACTACCGACAAACTGACCCTGACGGGCAGTTGGTTGCCCGGTGACCGGGTGACCCTGAGTAGCCTGCTCGGCCGCCAGCTGCTCGACCGTGCCCTGACGCCGGACCAAATGCAACTATCCCTCCGGCACCTTCCCGCCGGCACCTACCTACTAAGTATCCGCCGCGGCGGCGAGCCCGTGCGGACGCTTCGCGTAGCGCGCCATTAATCTTCTATTCGACTACCCTATCCCAAGCTCATACCTACCATCATGATTCACTATTACCTCCCGGGGTTCCTCCGCCGAGCCCTCATCCTTTGCCTCTTTTTGCTGGGCTTCAGTATTGCCGCAACGGCACAGGCCCCCCTGGGCTTCAAGTTTCAGGCCCTGGCGCGCGACGCGCAGGATCAGGTCATCGCCGGGCAACCGGTCGCCGTACGGGTGACGCTCCTGAAGGGCGGGGCCTACGGTGCCGTCAGCTACAGTGAGCGGCACGAAGTGATCACGTCCGACCTCGGCATCTTCGACCTGGCGATCGGGCTCGGCGAGCCGCTCGACGGAAATATGGCCGGTGTCGATTGGGGCGCCGACAGCTACTTCCTCCGCATCGACCTGGATCCCGAGGGTGGCTACAACTACCTCAACATGGGCGCCACCCAGTTGCTCTCCGTACCCTACGCCCTCTACGCCAACAAAGCGGGGTCCGGCAGTGACGGCGCCGATGACGATGAACTCCAGCTACTCGACTACGATCCGGTCACCCACCTCCTGACGCTGACGGACGGAAACACGGTAGACCTTTCAGCGCTGGCCGGATCCGAATACACGGACCCTGACGCGGACCCCAGCAACGAACTGCAAACCCTCAGCCGCAAGCTGGATGTAGTGAGCCTGAGCAACGGCGGCGGAGACGTGTCCGTCAAGGATGCCGACGCCGACCCCACCAACGAGCTCCAGCAGCTCAGCCTTACCGGCCGCGACCTGACGCTATCCAACGGTGGCACGGTTACCCTGCCCGCGGAGGCC
Organism: Lewinella sp. IMCC34183; assembly: GCF_003390915.1. Lineage (GTDB taxonomy): Bacteria > Bacteroidota > Bacteroidia > Chitinophagales > Saprospiraceae > Neolewinella. Next base: position 31,036 of record NZ_QMEM01000007.1, read on the forward strand.
GACGGAGACGCCGTCAACGAGATCCAGGAGCTCAGCCTGCAGGGGAACGTCCTCAGCCTGAGCCGTAACGGCGGTACCGTCGTACTGCCCGCCGCCGGCGACAACGCCGACGCGGACGCCGATCCCACTAACGAGATCCAGGACATCAGCCTGGCCGGCCGCGAACTGACCATTACCGGCGGGAGCACTGTCACCCTGCCCGCGGAGGCCGACGGCGACGTGACCAACGAGCTCCAGCAGATCACCCGCGCCAACGACCGCCTCACCCTGAGCAACGACGGGGGGGACGTATCCGTCAACGACGCCGATGCCGACCCCACGAATGAGATCCAGGACATCAGCCTGACCGGCCGCGACCTGACCATCACCGGCGGGAGCACCGTCACCCTGCCCGCGGAGGCCGATGGCGACGTGACCAACGAGCTCCAGCAGATCAGCGCCGACGGCAGCATCATCCGCCTGAGCCAGAACGGCGGTGAAATTAATGTCTACGACCTGATCGAGGTATGGGACGCCGACGCCGATCCCATGAATGAGCTGCAGCAGCTTTCCCTGCAGGGCAACGTCCTTAGCCTGAGCCGTAACGGGGGTACCATCGTACTACCCGCCGCCGGCGACAACGCCGACGCGGACGCCGATCCTACCAACGAGATCCAGGACATCAGCCTCACCGGTCACGAACTGACCATCACCGGAGGAAGCACCATCACCCTGCCCGCGGAGGCTGACGGTGACGTGACCAACGAGCTCCAGCAGATGAGCGCCGACGGCAGCATCATCCGCCTGAGCCAGAACGGTGGCGAGATCGACCTGGCCGGGCGCATCGACGTCAAGGACGCGGACGCCGATCCCACCAACGAGATCCAGGACATCAGCCTCACCGGTCACGAACTGACCATCACCGGCGGAAGCACCGTCACCCTGCCCGCGGAGGCCGACGGCGACGTGACTAACGAGCTCCAGCAGATCACCCGCACCGACGACCGCCTCACCCTGAGCAACGGCGGGGGGGACGTATCCGTCAACGACGCCGATGCCGACCCCACGAATGAGATCCAGGACATCAGCCTGACCGGCCGCGACCTGACCATCACCGGAGGAAGCACCATCACCCTGCCCGCGGAGGCCGACGGCGACGTGACTAACGAGCTCCAGCAGATCAGCGCCGACGGCAGCATCATCCGCCTGAGCCAGAACGGTGGCGAGATCGACCTGGCCGGAAGTATCGACGTCAAGGACGCGGATGCCGATCCCACCAACGAAATTCAGGATATCTCCATCCAGGGAGACCAGCTGACTATTGCCGAAGGCAGTACCATCACCCTGCCCGACGCCGATGCCACGAATGAGTTGCAGCAGCTCACCCTGCAGGACAATGTTCTCAGCCTGAGCCACAACGGCGGTACCGTCGTACTGCCCTCCGCGTCCGACTACGCGGACGCGGACGCCGACCCCACCAACGAAATCCAGGACATCAGCCTGACCGGCCGCGAACTGACCATCACCGGCGGAAGCACCATCACCCTGCCTGCGGAGGCTGACGGCGATGTAACCAACGAGCTGCAGCAGATTAGCCGCGTCGACGACCGCCTCACCCTGAGCAACGGCGGCGGGGACGTATCCGTTAACGACGCCGACGCCGACCCCACGAATGAGATCCAGGACATCAGCCTGGTCGGCCGCGAACTGACCATCACCGGAGGAAGCACCATCACCCTGCCCGCGGAGGCTGACGGCGATGCTACGAATGAACTGCAGGACATCAGCCTGGTCGGCCGCAAACTGACCATCAGCAACGGAAGCACCATCGACCTGCCCGACGACGGCGACGGAGATGCGGTCAACGAGCTGCAGCAGCTGTCCCTGCAGGATAATGTTCTCAGCCTGAGCCACAACGGCGGTACCGTCGTATTGCCTTCCGCGTCCGACTACGCGGACGCGGACGCCGACCCCACCAACGAAATCCAGGACATCAGCCTGACCGGCCGCGAACTGACCATCAGCAACGGAAGCACCGTCACCCTGCCCGCGGAGGCCGACGGCGACGTGACCAACGAGCTGCAGCAGATCAGCGCAGACGGCAGCATCATCCGCCTGAGCCAGAACGGTGGCGAGATCGACCTGGCCGGGCGCATTGACGTCAGCGACGCCGACGCCGACCCCACCAACGAGATCCAGGACATCTCCATCCAGGGAGACCAGCTCACCATTGCCGGAGGCAGTACGATCACCCTGCCCGACGCCGATGCCACGAATGAGCTGCAGGACATCAGCCTTACCGGCCGCGAGTTGAGCATCAGCAACGGCAGCACCATTACGCTGCCCGAGGAGGCCGACGGAGACGTAACCAACGAGCTGCAGCAGCTTTCTCTGCAGAACAACGTACTCAGCCTGAGCCACAACGGCGGCACCGTCGTGCTGCCTTCTGCTTCCGACTACGCGGACGCCGATGCCGACCCCACCAACGAAATTCAGGACATCAGCCTCACCGGCCGCGACCTGAGCATCAGCGGCGGAAGCACCATCACCCTGCCCGCGGAGGCCGACGGCGACGTGACCAACGAGCTGCAGCAAATCACCCGCACCGACGACCGCCTTACCCTAAGCAACGGTGGCGGCGAGGTGACCGTCAACGACGCCGACGCCGATCCCGTCAATGAGCTGCAGCGGCTGTCTCTCCAGGGCAATGTCCTCAGTCTGAGCCACAACGGCGGTACCGTGGTACTACCCGCCGCCGGCAATAACGCCGACGCCGATGCCGACCCCACCAATGAGCTCCAGGACATCAGCCTCACCGGTCGCGAACTGACCATTACCGGCGGGAGCACCATCACCCTGCCCGAGGAAGCCGACGGCGACGTGACCAACGAGCTCCAGCAGATGAGCGCCGACGGCACCATCATCCGCCTTAGCCAAAATGGCGGCGAGATCGACCTGGCCGGACGTATCGACGTTAACGACGCCGACGCTGACCCTACCAACGAAATTCAGGACATCAGCGTAGTCGGCCGCAAGCTGACCATCAGCAACGGGAGCACCATCGACCTGCCCGACGACGGCGACGGAGATGCAGTCAATGAATTGCAGCAGCTGTCTCTCCAGGGCAATGTCCTCAGCCTGAGCCACAACGGCGGTACCGTGGTACTACCCGCGGCCGGCAATAACGCCGACGCAGATGCCGACCCCACCAACGAGATCCAGGACATCAGCCTCATCGGTCGCGACCTGACCATCACCGGCGGGAGCACCATCACCCTGCCCGAGGAAGCCGACGGCGATGTGACCAACGAACTGCAGCGGATGAGTCTGCAAGGGGACGTGCTTCTGCTGGACCGCAACGGCGGATCCGTACAGCTACCCGATGGTGACGCGAGCAACGAGCTCCAGCAGCTTAGCCTCCAGGGCAATGTCCTAAGCCTGAGCCACAACGGCGGAACTGTGGTATTACCCGCTGCCGGCAGTAACGCCGACGCCGATGCCGATCCCACCAACGAGATCCAGGACATCAGCCTCACCGGTCGCGACCTGACCATCACCGGCGGGAGCACCATCACCCTGCCCGAGGAAGCCGACGGCGACGTGACCAACGAACTGCAGCAACTCACCACCGATGGCAGTCGCCTACGCCTGAGCCACAACGGTGGCGAGGTCGACCTTGATGGCTTGATCGACATCGACGACGACGACGCGGACGCCACCAACGAAATCCAGCAGCTTAGCCTGCAGGGGAACGTGCTTAGCCTGAACCGGAACGGTGGCAGCATCACCCTGCCGACAGGCGGTAACGACCAGCCGCAGGACATCAGCATCACGGACGGTAACCTCAGCATTACCGACGGCAGCACCGTAGCCTTACCCGACAGCGACGCCACCAACGAGTTGCAACAGCTTAGCCTTAAGAACAACCTACTGACCCTGAGCCACAACGGCGGCACCGTAACCCTGCCCGTCGGTGGGGAAGATGCCGACGCCGACCCGACGAACGAGCTGCAGGACATTGTCCTGAACGGACGTGACCTGACCATCAGTGGTGGCAGCACCGTCACCCTGCCGGCCGACGGCGACGACGACGCGACCAATGAGCTACAGACATTCGGCTTCCAGGGGAACGAGAACCCCATGGTCATGCTTTCCGGAAACAACTCCAACCTCCGGCTCATCGGCGGCAAGCACACCCGGATACACCGCCCCAGCCGCTTCGGCAATATCTACTTTGACGTGGAACTGCCGGAAGAACTAGACGGCGATACCCTCAACGAACTGCAGACGCTTTCCCTCAACGGATCCACGCTGTCGCTCAGCCATAACGGAGGGAGCATCACCCTGCCCGCAACCGGCGACGACGCGGATGCCGATCCACAAAACGAGATCCAGAAGTTCAACTTCCAGGGCACCAAAGACCCCTACGTCATGCTGTCCGAGAACAACGCCAACTTCCGCCTCATCGGCGGCAGGAACGCCAGCATCACCCGCCAGCGCGGCCTCGGAAACATTACGATCGACGTGGACGTACCGGATACCGACCCCGCCAATGAGCTCCAGACCCTGAGCCTGGATACGGAAGGGATTACGCTAAGCCAGGGCGGCGGCCGGGTGAGCCTCGACTCCCTCGCGGAGGCGGTCGCTCCCCTGGTGAGCGTGACCGACGGCGACGGCGACGCACAGAACGAGATCCAGAAGTTCAACTTTCAGGGTACCAGAGATCCCTACGTCATGCTGTCCGGGAACAACGCCAACTTCCGCCTGATTGGCGGCAGGAACGCCACCATTACCCGGCAGCGCGGCCTCGGAAACATAACCATCGACGTGGACGTACCGGATGCGGATCCCGCAAACGAGCTACAGACCCTGAGCCTCACCGGCAATCGCCTGGAACTCTCCAATGGGGGCGGCTCCGTTGACCTGCCCACGGGGGGCACCACCGTCAACCAGGAACTGACCTTTGACGAGAGCGCCCGCACCCTGACCATCACCGGCGGTAACACCGTCAACATTCCCGCCGGCGCCGACGAAGACGCGCAGAACGAGATTCAGAAGTTCAATTTCGAAGGAACCACCGACCCCCGAATCCTGCTGTCGGAAAACAATGCAAACTTCCGCCTCATCGGTGGTAAGAACACCAGCGTCACCCGCGAGGCCAGCACCGGAGAAATCACCATCGACGTAGAGAGCGACGGCGACGGCGACGCCGCCAACGAGCTGCAGGCCCTCAGCCTCATGGGCAACACCCTGACGCTGAGCCGCGGCGGCGGGTCGATCACCCTGCCCACCGGCACGGGCGGTTCGGACGCCGATGCCGACCCCACGAACGAACTTCAGAAGTTTCTCTTCCAGGGTTCCATCGACCCCCGCATCATCCTGTCGGAGAATAACTCCAACGTGCGGTTTGTCGGAGGAGACAACATCATGGTTTCCCGTCCCAGCAACTTCGGCGAGATCCGCATCGATGCCCTGATCCCGCCCCAGACCGACGCCGACCCCCGCAACGAGCTGCAGACCCTCACGTTCGACGAGGAAAACTACCTGCTGATCCTGAGCGACGGCGGCGTGGTGGACCTGAACCCCTACATCGAAGAGGCCGAAAAGCGGCTGACTGCGGCGGTCGAATCGCAGGAAACCCTCAACAAGGCGCTGAAGCAGAACATTGACGCGCTGCAAATGCAACTCACTACCCTGCAGGACCAAATGGCCGAACTCAAGATGCAGATGGAAAATTTATCTACCGATTAGCCTTGATCTGACCTTTGATGACCCCGACCCCTTCCGTACCCACGGGAGGGGTTTTTTATTCTTCCCTGGCGCCCGGGTCGGCGCAGTGGACCGGATCGTATCTTTCCCCCTGTCAATCTCATCGTTATGCCACAGCTCCTCCTGCTCCTGCTCTGCCTGCTTCTCCTGCCGCTTACCGCCCAGAAATCACCGGACCCGACCCGCTTCGAAGCGGAGATCCGACAATTCGAAACAGCCGACAGTATCGCACCGGTCGACCCCGACGTGATCTTATTCGTCGGCAGTTCCTCGGTCCGGATGTGGAAGAGCCTGCAGGATGACCTGGAGGGCCACCGGGTAATTAACCGCGGCTTCGGAGGGAGCCAGTTTTCCGACCTGAACTACTACGCGAATCGCCTCGTCTACCCCTACCACCCCAAGGCGATCTTCGTCTACGAGGGAGACAACGACATCGCCGCCGGCAAATCGGCCCGCGACGTGCTGAAATCGGCCCGCAAATTCCGCAAGCTGGTGGCCCGCAACCTGGGCAAGGACGTCCCGGTCGTCTTCATTTCTCCTAAGCCCAGCGTAGCCCGCTGGGAACTGCACGAGGAATACGAAAAGGCCAACGAACTGCTGGAGAAATACAGCGAAAAGCAGGACAACGTATACTTCGTCGACGTCTGGACCCCCGCCCTGCAACCGGACGGGACCGTACGGCAGGACATTTTTCTGGCTGACAACCTCCACATGACCGACGACGGCTACGACATCTGGGAGGCGGCCATCGAGCCCATGGTCGAGCAACTGGACCGCTAGAGCAACTTGTCCAGGGTGATCGGCAACTCACGCACCCGGACACCCGTCGCATTGTATACGGCGTTGGCGATAGCGGCGGGAACCCCGACGATGCCGAGCTCCCCAACCCCCTTGGCGCCCAGGGCACTGACGATCTCGTCGTGCTCTTCCACGAAGATGGCTTCCAGGCCCTGCACGTCGGCGTGCACGGGCACGTGGTACTCCGCGAGGTTGGCGTTCATGATGCGGCCCGAGCGGTGGTCTACCAGTCCCTCTTCTTCCAGGGCCATGCCTATGCCCCATACCATGGCGCCCAGGATTTGGTTTTCGGCGGTTTTCGGGTTGATGATGCGTCCGGCGGCGGCGGCCGTCACGATGCGCTCGACGCGCACGTTGCCGAGGTCGCGGTCCACCCGTACCTCCACCATCACGCAGGCGTGAGCATAGGTGGAGTAATCACCGCGGTCCTTGCGGGGTGAGTGGTCCACCCCGACGGACACGATCTCCTTACCCGCTTTCTCCAGCAGGCCGGTAAGTTCGAGTGGCTCGGAGGACCAGGCCTGCATGAAGCCGTCGCTGAAGGTCACGTCGCCGAGTTCCGCGTGTTTGAAGCGGCGGGGGAAGTACTCGCGTGCCAGTTCCAACAACCGGAGGCTGAGCATGCGCACGGCACTCTGAACCGCCGAGCCGACGGAGGCTACCGTCCAGCTGCCGCCCTCGATGGGTGACTCCGGCAGGTCCGTATCGCCCAGGTTGAACACTACCCGATCGATCGGCAACCCAAGGGTTTCGGCCGCGATCTGCGACATAACGGTGTAAGTGCCAGTACCGATATCGGCGGTGGCGGTACCGACGGTGAGCTGACCGTCAGCGGAAAAACTGGCCCGTGCACTGGCCTTCTGCTGGTTGGCTTCCCAGGCACCGGTAGCCATACCGAAGCCGACCAGTTCGTTGCCCTCCTGCCGGCTTCGGGGCTGGGTGGGGCGGTCTTTCCAGCCAAACCGCTCGGCGCACTGCTGGTAGCATTCGCGAAGGGCTTTGCTGGAGAAGGGCTTGTCTTCGTTCTGGTCGCGCTCCGCGTAGTTGAGCAGGCGGAACGCCAGGGGATCCAAGCCGGCGGCGTTAGCCATTTCGTCCATGGCGCTTTCGAGGGCCCACATACCGGTCACCCCGCCGGGGGCCCGCATGTCGTTGGGGGTATAGGCATCGACGGGTACGAGCTGGTAGTCCAGCTTTACGTTCTCGCAGTCGTACATGAGGCCGGTCCAGGCGACGATCGTTTCGTTGTACTTCTCGAAACGGCTCGTTTCCCCGAAGGAGGTGTGGTCGAGGCTCGTGAGCCGACCCTTGGCGTCCGTCGATACCCGGAAGCGCTGCAACTGGGCCGGTCGGTGGCCGAAGGAGAACATCTGCTCACGGGTGAGGGTAACCTGCGCCGGTCGCTTCAGCTCGGTCGCACCGAGGACGGCCAGGAAAAGCTGGTACTGCGGGCGAAGCCCGGAGCCGAAGGCGCCGCCGATGAAGGGCGATACTACGCGGACCTGTTTTTTGTCGAGTCCGAATACTCCGCAGACGTACTGCTGGCTGCTGGCCACGCCCTGGATTTTGTCGTAGATATCCAGCGTCCCGTCCTCTTTGTAGACCGCCACCGTAGCGTGGGGCTCCATAGGATTATGGAAGTGGCGCGGCTGGCTGTACTCCACTTTGATCGTATGGGCGGCGGCGGCGAAGGCCGTGTCCGTGTCACCCCGGGCGGTCGGGGGGTCCGGGACGTCTTCGCGGGTAGCGCCGTCCAGGTTCTGCCGCAGCAGGGGCTGTACCTCCTCCTCGGCGTACTCCACCCACAGCAGCGCCGCGGCGTGGCGGGCCTGTTCGAAGGTTTCGGCAAAAACCACCGCTATCGGCTGCCCGTTATAGAGCACCTCGGCGTCGTGCAGCGGCCGGAAGGGCTGTCCCGGAGGGGCCAGGGGGTCGCTGTAGTCGGCGCTGTTCCGCTTCAGGTATTCCGGCAGGTTTTCGTGGGTGAAGACCTTGCGGACACCCGGTACCGCTACGACGCGGGAGGTATCGATGGACGTGATGCGGCCCCGGCCGATGGTACTCTGTACCACGTAGCCGTATACCAGGTCGCGGGCGGTAAATTCTCCGGCGTACGTGGCCTGCCCGGTCACCTTCAGGCGGCCGTCGGTACGTACCTGGGGTTGGCCGATATAGTTGGTTCCCATGCTATTTGCTGTCGTTGTCGCGGGCAGTCGTCAGGGCGCGCACGATCGCGCGCTTGGCCAGCGGAATTTTAAAATCATTGTGTCCGTGCCCCTGCGCGCCGCTGAGGAGCGCTTCGGCGAGGGTACGGAAGCTTTCCTCCGTGGCGGGCTTACCCACCAGGCGGGATTCGGCGGCCGGGTCGCGCCAGGGTTTGGCGGCCACGCCCCCCAGGGCGACGCGCACCTCCTTGATCGTGTCGCCGTCCAGCTCAAGACAGGCGGCTACCGACACCAGCGCGAAGGCGTATGACTCGCGGTCGCGCACCTTCAGGTAGGTGGAATGACCCGCGAAGCCGGCTTCCGGCAAGTCGATGGAGGTCACCACGTCCCCCGCCTCGAGGTTGGTGTCGCGCTCGGGGTGCGCCCCGGGCAGGCGGTGGAAGTCGGCCAGGGGGATCCGCCGGTCACCACCGGAACCCGTCACGTTGACCGTGGCGTCCAGCGCGGCTAGGGCCACGCACATATCGGAGGGATGGGTGGCGATGCACAGGGGGCTGGTGCCGAGAATGGCCAGAATGCGGTTCTGCCCTTCCATGGCCGGGCAGCCGCTGCCGGGCTCCCGCTTGTTGCAGGGCGATCCGGTATCGTAGAAGTAGTAGCAGCGGGTGCGTTGGAGCAGGTTGCCCCCGTTGGTGGCCATATTGCGGAGCTGGGTGGAGGCTCCGCTCAGGATGGCTTCGGCCAGTACCGGGTAGCGTTCCTTCACTCGCTCGTCGTAGGCCGTGGCGGCGTTGGTGACCAGGGCGCCGAGGCGTAGGCCGCCGTCGGGGCCGTCCTCGATCTCCCCCAGGGCCAGGCGGTTGATGTCGATCAGGTGTTCGGGGTTCTCGACCCGGTACTTCATGAGGTCCACCAGGTTGGTACCGCCGGCGATGATGCGGCCGCCTTCCGTAGCGACCCCGGAAGCCTCGGCCACCGATCCGGCGCGTTGGTAGGAGAAGTTATTCATGGTCGGAGCCGGATTGTTTCGCGCCCTGGAGTTCGGCGATGGTGTTGTAAATATTGGTGTAGGCCCCGCAGCGGCAGAGGTTGCCGCTCATGAGATCGCGAATCTCCGCCGGGCTGTTGCCGCGGTCGTGCTCGAGCAGTGCCACCGTCGAGCAGATCTGCCCCGGGGTGCAGTAGCCGCACTGGTAGCCGTCGTTCTCCAGGAAGGCCTGCTGTACGGGGTGCAGGGTACCGTCCTCGGCGGCCAGCCCCTCCACCGTGACGATCTCGCTGCCCTCCTGCATGACGGCTAGGCACAGGCAGCTGTTCACGTTCTCCCCGTCGCGGAGTACGGTACAGGCACCGCACTGTCCGTGGTCACATCCCTTCTTGGTGCCCGTCAGGTGCAGCTGCTGGCGCAGGGCATCGAGCAGGGTGGTCCAGGGACTGAGGGATAGTTCGTGTTTCTGGCCATTGACGGTCAGCGTGATCTTGTTCCGGTGGGGGGCGGCGGGGTAGCCGTTCTCCGTAGCGGACTCGGTATTGGAGGACATGAGGGAAAGATTTGCCGGTGCGCGCGGGGCGCGGTGTACCGGTCCAACGGAACATTTCCCGGCTTTGCTCACTTTTGGGAAAGATTAAATTGGCGGCGCTTGTCTGCGGTACGGCCATCCGGGCCGGCAGGCCACGATCGGGGAAACCCCGCGGTCGGTGCGGCGGTTAGGGTTTCTACCTAATCCCGTTCCGACTTGCCCCTGCTCACCGCCTTTTTTCTCGGCTTGCTTTCCTCCTTCGGGGCCGTGCTGCCCCCCGGTATGCTCAACCTTTCGGTGGCCACCTGTAGCCTAGAGGCCGGCCGGAACAAGGCGATCCGCTACGCCGCCGGCATCTCGGTGGTGTACTTCGTACAAACGGCCGTCGCTATTGTGGGTGCAAATTACCTGCGGCAAAATCCGGATATCCTCGACCTGCTCAGCTGGTGGGCGATTCCCGTGCTCGCCTTCCTAGCGGCTTACTTCTTCTTCAAGTGGTGGCGGGAGCAACACGCGGACGTGAGCGTGGAAGAGCAGCGGGAGCGGGACGACGTGGTCAACCCTTTCCTGGAAGGCATCAGCCGTTCGCTGCTGAATTTCCTGGCCATCCCCTACAACTTCGCCCTGGGCAGCTGGCTGATGTCCGACGGCATACTCGACGTATCGGTGGCCGCCAAGTCGCTCTTCGTAGCGGGCGGGGCCGCGGGTGCGATGGGTTTGCTGACGGCATACGCCTTCGGGGCCCGCTGGATAGACAACCACGCCCACGTACTCACCCGCCACGTCCACCTGATCGTAGGGTCGCTGTTCGTACTGCTGGCGGGTATCCAGACCTATCGGATGTTGTGAGCCGGGTTTGCCCCGTTCCCGGGCTCTCCCCCGCACCCGCGCTCCGCCGCCCTACTTGGTCGTGGAGACGCCCCGGCCCGTGGCCGCCCAGTAGATGCCACCGTAGAGGTGCTCGAGAAAAAAGTCGTCCTGGAAGGTCTCGTCGATGTGACCCAGCGCGGTGTAGAAGGCGCGGCCGCCGTCGAACTCGTGGTACCAGGCGATGGGGTGCAACTCACCCATCCCCTCGGTCTTCTTCGCGCCCCAGTCGGCGGTGGCGTCGTAGGTGCTCTCGTCCACGGTAAGGACGTAGTTAAGGCCCTCCACGGTGGCGGGCTGGAAGTCGTACCATTCGTCGGTCCACAGCATCCGTTCCGGCCACCGCTGGAGGCCGGGGAAGGAGCCGTCGCGGACCTGCAGCATGGCCGTCTGGTTGCGGGGGTGCACGTTGAACATGTGGCCGACGAGGCGGGTGTACCACTCCCAGTCGTACTCGGTATCGGAGGCGGCGTGAATGCCGACCCAGCCCTTGCCCGACTGGATGAACCGCTCGATGGCGGCCTGCTCCTCGTCGTTGAAGACGTCGCCGGTGGTGTTCAGCATGATGATCACGTCGTAGTTGGCCAGCCCGTCGTCGTTGATGGGCAGGGCGTCCTGCTGGCGGTCGAGGCGGAACTGGTGGCGCTGGGCCAGTTTCTGCAGGGCGGGGATACCGGCCGTGATGGAGCCGTGGTGCCAGCCGGCGGTCTCGGTGATGAGCAGCGCCCGGAACTGCTGGGCGCTAAGGAAGCCGGAAGAAACCGTCAGCATGACGGCCAGGAGGAGGTGGAAGACGGATCGACGTTGCATTCGGACAAGGTACGTGGTGTAGCGGAAATAAAAAACGGGAGCGCGGTCGGCCGACCGCGCTCCCGTTGCCTTTTTCGGGTGCTTACCCACTAGTTGTAGCCGGGGTTCTGCTCGAGGGCGCCCTCGCTGAGGTCGATCTCCGTCTGCGGGATGGGGAACAGCTCGTTCTTGTTCTGGGTGAAGTTGGGCCGCAGCGGCTTCATCACCTCGAAGGAACGGTTGGTGCGCACCAGGTCGAACCAGCGGTGCTGCTCGAGGGCCAGCTCCGAGCGGCGCTCGCGCCAGATGGCCTGCCGCAGCTCACCCTGGTCGGTAGTGGTGACGTCGGGCAGCACGTTGGCCCCGCCGCGGGCGCGGGCGCGGACCATGTTGAGGTACATAAGTGCCTCTTCCTGCCGGTTGAGCTCATTGAGGGCTTCGGCGGCGATCAGCAGCAGGTCGGCGTAGCGCAGGATGCGGATGTTGCCGGGGCCGTTGCCGTTGCCGCCCGGGTGGTCGGTCACGAAGGCCTTCTGGTTGAAGCGTTCGCCGTCGATGTTGGGATCGCCCTCCACGATGCCGGAGCCGTCGGGCAGTACCTCCCCTACGTAAAGAATGGTGGCATCACGTCGCGGGTCGCCGGCTTCGAAGGAAGCGGCCAGGTCGTCGCTCGGGCGATTAAAGCCCCAGCCCAGGTTGGGGACGCCGCGCACGCCCTGTACCTCGTTGTACTGGCTGCCGCCGCCGCCGATCTCGAAGGCTGCGGCCTGCACCTCGAAGATGCTCTCGCTGCTGTTCTCACCCTCCTGGGTAAAGATGCCGCTGAAGGTGGGGTACAGCTCGTACCGGCCGCTGTTGATCACTTCCAGGGACAGGTCGGCCGCCCGCTGCCAATTGCCGCGGGTGAGGGCTACCTTGGCCAGCATGGACTTCGCCGCTCCGCTGGTCGCACGACCGATATCGGCGGCGGCGTAGCTCGCCGGCAGGGCGCTGATGGCCGTCTGGAGGTCGGACTCGATCTGGGCGTACACCTCGCCGGCCGAGGCCCGGGCGATCTCGAAGTTGGTCGGGAAGGGCTCGAGGAGCAGGGGTACGCCGCCGAACCAGCGGACGAGGTTAAAGTAGAAGTAGGCCCGCAGAAAGCTGGCTTCTCCGTTCAGGCGGGTGCGCAGGGATTCGTCGATCGCCGGTACCTCGGGCAGGTTTTCGATCACGAGGTTGGCGCGGAAGATACCGGTGTAGTACCCCGCCCAGACGGTGCTGGGGGCCACGTTGGTGGGCGCGTAAGTAAACTGGTCGATCTCCTGGAGGAAGAAGCCGTCGGAGGGCGTACTGCCCTTGTCGGAATCGTCGCTGACGATGTCGGTCATGCCGATGAAGGAGAATACGTGGGTTTCCCAGCTCCGCAGCTGATTGTAGACGGCGTTTACCGACTGCACGGCCTGTTCCTCGGTCTGGAAGAAGTTGTCAAGGGTATACTCGCCCTGGGGAGTCCGGTCGAGTACGTCGGTACAGGCCGGGGCACCGGCCACGAGCAGGGCCAGTACCAGAAATTTATAGAGAGGTTGCATGGTTTGCATGATGGGGGGCATTAAAAGGTGACGTCAATACCAGCGGTGATGGTGCGGGCGATGGGGTAGATATCCCCGCGGTCGATGCCGTTGTCGAACACCGATCCGTTGTAGATCTCGGGGTTGTAGCCGGTGTACTTCTGCGAGGTGACCAGGTTGGTCCCGTTGACGTAGACGCGGAGAGACTGCATCCGCAGGCGGTCCGTCAGGGCGGTGGCGAAACGGTAGCCGAGGGTGACGTTGCGCAGGCGGACGTAGGAGCCGTCCTCTACATACAGCGAGGAGAGGTTTTCAAAGTTTGGTCCGCCGATGGTCGCCCGGGGAATGACATTGCTGCTGCCCTCGCCGGTGAAGCGGTCCAGCCAGCGCTGCTCGTAGTTGTAGGCTCCGAAGCGGGCCATCTGCTTGGCGTTGATTACCTCGTTGCCGAACTGACCGGTCACGTCGAAGCTAAGTTCCAGGCCGGAGTAGGAAAACGAGCCGTTGATTCCCAGGGTCATATCGGGGATCGCCGAGCCCAGGACGACGCGGTCGTTGGCGGCGTTAACGACCCCGTCGCCGTTGACGTCGCGGTAGATGATGTCGCCCACCTGCTGCCGGCCGTTCAACTGCGCAAACTGCCCGAGTTGCTCCTCGTTCTGGAACACGCCGATGGCCTCGTAGCCGAAGAAGGAGCCCGCCGCCGTTCCCGGCTGTGAGTTGGTACCGAGTTGGCCGCCTACCCCGAGGGCACCACCAAAGCGATTCTGGGTATTGCCGTCGAGCGTGACCACTTCGTTGTGCACGAAACTGGCGTTGGCCCCCACCGAGTAGCGGAAGGTACCGGTGCCGGCGCGCCAGCTGGCGGAGAGGTCCAGGCCCCGGTTGAGTACCTCGGCGACGTTGCGCACGGCGGGGTCGGCACCGATGTAGTCGGGGATGGGGGCCGGAAACAGTACCCCGCTGGTGAACTTGCGGTATACGTCGGCCTCGAAGAGGAGCTGGTTGTTGAACAGGCCCACCTCGACGCCGAGGTCGGTCTGTTCGGTTTCTTCCCAGCGGAGGTCCGGGTTGGCCAGGCTGGATACCGTAGCTCCGGGCAGCAGGACCGGTTCGCCGCCGAATACGGCACCGACCCCGCTGGCGACGCGGGGGATGTAGTCGAAGTCACCGATACGGTCGTTACCGGTACGGCCCCAGCTGGCCCGCAGCTTCAGGCGGCTGACGGGGCCGCCGTCGTTCCAGAAGTCCTCGTTGCTGATGTTCCAGCCCAGTCCGACGGAGGGAAAGAAGCCGTAGCGGTAGTTGTCGCCGAAGCGGCTGGAGCCGTCGACCCGCCCGGAGACGGTAATGAGGTAGCGGCTGTCGAAGGTATAGTTGAGGCGGCCGAGGTAGCTCACGAGTCCCCAGTTGCCACCGCTGGTACCGTTGCTGTTGGTGGCGGTGGTGACGTCGCCGGAATTCAGGTAGTAAAAGCTCGGATCCTCACCGATAAGGTCCTGTCGGGTACCGCTGATGAACTCACCGAAGTTATCCTGATAGGTGACGCCCGCCACGCCGTCCACGTGGTGGATACCGAAGTCGTGGGCGTAGTTGAGGGTATTCTCCCAGAGCCAGTTGCGCCGGTAGGAATTCGATACGCTGATGTCGCTGATGAGGTTCTGCTGGCTGGGGCTTACCACGAAGACCGGGGAGAAGTTGCGGTTGCGGTCGTAAACGAAGTCGATACCGAAGTTCGTCCGGAAGGTAAAGTCCTGCAGGAAGCGGACATCGGCGTAGGCGTTACCCACCGCGCGGTAGGTCTGGCTGCGGTTGTTGGTGTATTCGATGGTGGCCAAGGGGTTGCCGGTATTGCCGATCGCGGACACGTTGCTGAAGTTGCCCGCCGAGTCGCGGGGTACCGAAATGGGGTCGGCCCGGTAGGCGGTAGCCAGGATGCTACCGGTGGGGACGTTGTCGGAGGTGTTGTAGCCCAGGCTGAGGTTGCCGGCTACGGTGAGCCAGTCCTTCACCCGGCGGGTATTGTTGATGCGGGTGGTGAAGCGGTCGTAGCCCGACCCCTTGATGATGCCCTCCTGCTTGTAGTAGTTGGCGCTCAGGTTGAAGCTCGACTGTTCGCCCCCGCCCAGGAAGGAAAGCTGGGCGTTGTAGATGGGTGCCTGCTGGAAGATGACGTCCTGCCAGTTGGTACCTTCCCCGTACTGTTCCGGGTTGGCGAAGCGGGGCTGCCGGCCCGCGTTCACGTCTGCCTCGTTGATCAACGTAGCGTACTGGGTGGCGTTGAGCACGTCGATCTGCCGTACCACTTCCTGGGTACCGGCGTAGGCATTGACTGTGATCTGGCCTTCGCCGTCGCCCTGCTTGGTAGTGATGATGATCACGCCGTTGGCGCCGCGGGCACCGTAGATGGCCGTGGCGGATGCGTCCTTGAGGACGGACACGCTCTCCACGTCCTGGGGGTTCAGGAAGGAGATGTCGTTGAGGATCATGCCGTCGACCACGAAGAGCGGGTCGGCATTATTGAGCGTACCGATACCGCGGATGCGGAAGATCGCGTCGGCACCCGGGGCGCCCGATCCGGGGATAATCTGCAGGCCGGAAACCTTGCCCTGCAGGGATTGCCCCAGCGACTGCGTCGGGATATCGGTCAGCTGCTCGGCCTCCACCACGCCGACGGCCCCGGTGAGGTCGTCCTTCTGCTGGATGCCGTAGCCGATGACAACTACCTCCTGGAGTACCTCACTCGCTTCACCGAGGACGATGTCGATCGTGGTCCGCCCCCCAATCGCCACGCGCTGGGGGGAAAAACCGATGTAGGAAAAGGACAGGCTGTCGCTGCCGGCCGGAACGGTGAGTTCGTAGCGGCCGTCAAGGTCGGTAATGGTACCGCTACCAGTACCCGGCACCTGTACGCTTACGCCAATCAGGGGATCGGTACCGTCCGTGACGGTACCGTCGACGGTCACCTGCGCCGCCGCCGGGGCGGTCAGCAACAGGGCCAGAAAGGAAAATAGAAGTGTCTTCATGATAAATTATTATTCCAGGGTCAGGGTTAGGGGGTTGGCGGCGCGGGAATCTCCGCCCACGTAGAGGCGGTACTCACCGGGCTCGGTGCCGTAGGTCATGTCCTGCCGGTAGAAGGACAGGTCGTCGTTGGTCAGGTGGAAAGTGACGGTACGGGTCTCGCCCGCGGCCAGCTCGATCCGTTCGAAGCCCTTCAGTTCCCGCAGGGGACGGGTGACGGAGCCGACCACGTCCTGCACGTACAGTTGGACGACGGTGGCCCCGTCACGGTCACCGGAGTTGGTGACGTCCACCGTGACGGTCACGGTGTCGTTGCGGTTCACGGTAGCGCTGGCCAGGCTGGGCGTGCCGTACTCAAAGGTGGTATAGCTCAGGCCGTAACCGAAGGGGTAGAGCGGGTCGTTACTTTCGTCGAGGTATTTACTGGTGTACTTGTTGTTTTCGTCGCGCGGGCGGCCGGTGTTCTTGGCGTCGTAGTAGAGCGGCACCTGCCCCAGCGAGCGGGGGAAGGTCATCGGCAGGCGACCGGCGGGGTTGTAGTCGCCGAAGAGGACGTCGGCTACGGCGTGACCGGCCTCAGTGCCGGGGAACCAGGCTTCCAGTATCGCGGAGGCTACCGAGTCGACCCCGGGCAACGCCAGCGGCCGGCCGTTAAAGAGGACAACCACTACGGGTTTGCCAGTCGCGGCGAGCTGCCGGATGCGGTCCTCCTGATCGCCGGGCAGGGTGATGTCGGCGCGGCTGGCCGCTTCCCCGCTCATTTCCCAGGTTTCGCCGGCGGCGACGACGATGATGTCGGCGCGGCGAGCGCTGCGCACCGCCTCGGCCATATCGGCCACGTAGGTAACCTCCGCTCCGTCGCTCGCCGCGTCGCGGATGCCGGTCAGGAGGGTGATGCAGTCTTCGGCACGTCCGTCGCCGTGCCAGGCGCCGAGCATGTCCGCCTGGCTGTCGGCCAGCGGTCCGGTGACGAGAATGCGACCCCGTTCGGCGTTGAGGGGCAGTGCATCATTCTCGTTTTTCAGCAGCACCAGGCTCTGGCGAGCGATCCGCCGGGAGGCTTCGCGGTTGGCTTCGGTGAGGATATTCTGCGCCTCGCGCTCGGTATCGCTGTAGCGGTAGGGATCGTCGAAGAGGCCCAGGGCGTACTTCATCCGCAGGATACGCCGTACGGCGTCGTCCACCCGCGCCATGGGTACCTCGCCGGAGCGGACCTGCCCGGCCAGTTTCTCGTAGAAGACCGCCCCCTGCATGTCCATGTCCACACCGGCCTTTACGGCCAGCAGTCCGGCCTGGGCCGAGTCGGCGGCCACGCCGTGGGGGATCATCTCGTTAATGCTGGTGTAGTCGGTAACCACGAAGCCCATGAAACCCCACTCATCGCGCAGGATGTCGGTAAGCAGGTGGTGGTTGCCGGTGGCGGGCACCCCGTCTACTTCGTTGAAACTGGTCATGAAGGTGGCCACCCCGGCGTCAAGTGCCGCCTTGAAGGGGGGCAGGTAGGTTTCGCGGAGCACCCGTTCGGAAATGTCGACGGTATTGTAGTCGCGGCCCGCCTGGGCGGCGCCGTAGGCGGCGAAGTGCTTGGCGCAGGCCAGGATGGTGAGCGGATCGCTCAGGTCCTCACCCTGGAAGCCGCGCACGCGGGCGGCGGCCATCTTCTTGCCCAGGTAGACGTCCTCGCCCGAGCCCTCCATCACGCGGCCCCAGCGGGGGTCGCGGGCGATGTCGACCATCGGGGCGTAGGTCCAGTGGAGACCGGCGGCGGCCGACTCCCGGCCGGCAATCCGGGCCGCCTCCTCGGCGGCCTCGAGGTTCCAGCTGGCGGTTTCGCCCAGCGGGATCGGAAAGATGGTCCGGTAGCCGTGGATCACGTCGTACCCGAACAGGAGGGGGATCCCGAGCCGCGTTTCCTCCACGGCCATCCGCTGCAGGTTGCGGTTGTAGTCGGCGGTGTGGGCGTTGAAGATGGCTCCGAGGCGACCGGTACGGATATCGTCCTGGTAGCCCTCTCGGATGGTCGGCCCGGTCACGGCCCAATCGCTGGTGAACAGGGTCATCTGCCCGACCTTTTCCTCGAGGGTCATGATGTCCAGCAGGCTGTCGATGCGCCGCTCGTGCGTGGCGTTGTACCAGTAGGGCACCTGCTGCGCCGCCAGTGTCCAGGAGGCGAAAAGAAGGCCAAAAATTGGAATGTATTTCATATCTATCTGATTATCAATTCACTATTCCACATCGGATGTGCCGCACATCCGATGTGCGGGACATCCGATGTGCGGAGGCCGCACGCGCCGTCACATCGTCAGCCAGCCCCCGGTGAAGCCGGCGCGTTCAAGTCCGCGGCGGATGTAGGGGTTCTTCTTCATCAGGTTCCAGACGAGCTCGCTCCGGTGGTTCTCCAGCTGGATGAGGATCGGTCCCTGGTCGATGCCCAGGTAGTCGACGTCGTACCAGCCGCCGGCGTTCCCCTCCCCGTAGGTGTAGGTGGGGTTAAAGGCGTCCTTGAAGCCGTAGGGTCCGATCAGCCGATCGTACTGGGTAGTCCACATATGCTCCAGGGCGGCCAGGCACTCCTCGGGGGCGAAGGGGACAGATCCCCCGGCCGCCGTGGGTGCGATCGTTCCGTCGTCGATGATGTGGTCGGCGGAGGCGCCGCGTGCGCGGTAGCTGAAGAACTCGACCGCCTTTCCCTGCCGGACGGTATCGAGGCTCCCGGGGCCGTCGCAGGCGGTCAGGCCCCACTGGTTCGGGCCGTAGCCCACGAAATTGCCGGGGTTCTCCATGCAGTAGGCCCGGTTGCTGAGCGTAGCCTTGCGGCTGTTCTCGAAGTAGTCGCTGTCGTGCTCGCGCATGTAGGCGTCCTGAATGCCGCGGAAGTCGATGTACATCTGGCTGTACTGGTGACCGAACAGGGGGGTAAAATTGAGGTGGGCGTACCCCTGGAAGATGTCCCATTCGTAGCCCTCCGTCCAGCGGTCCCAGGCATTGTCGGGCAGGGGGTGGGTCGGGGAGCCCAGGCCGAGCACTACGAGGATCATCGCCTCGTTGTAGCCGTTCCACTCCGCGGGGATGAAGCCGCGGTCCGGGCGCCAGCCCATGCTCATGCGGCCCTTTTCGTTCAGGCTCCAGTCCCACTCCACCCGGCGGTACAGCTGGTCGGCCAGCTCGCGGATCCGGCGCTCGTCGGGCGTGTTGCGGTCGAAGTAGCTCATGGAGGAAAGGATCCCGGCCATGAGCAATCCGGTATCGATGGTGGATAGCTCCACGTCGCGGTAGCGCAGCGCGTCGTCGTTGTTGAGGAAGTGGTAGAACAGGCCCTTATAGCCCGCCACGCCGCTTGTCTCCGGCCCCTGGGGCAGCGACCACAGTTTCTCGAGGGTCAGTAGCGTGCGCTCCGCCGCATCGCCGCGGGATACGTAGCCCCGCTCCACGCCTACGAGGTAGGCCGTAAGCCCGAAGCCGGTAGCGGCGATGCTGCTGAAGCGGTCCGTTGGCCACCGGTCGGGGATCTGGTAGTTGTCCTCCAGGGCCGTTTCCCAGAAGAAGTCGAACGTGCGCCGCTGTAACTCATCCACGCTGAAGGCGCGGGCCGCAGCTTCCGGCCCGGGACGCTCGGTAGCGGCGTCGGGCGACCGGCAGGCGCCGACGACAAGCAAGGACAGCAGTAAGAGGTATTTCATAGTTTCTGTTAAATGAAGCCTCCGGACGGATGCGGCATCCGTCCGGAGGTTCGATCGGGATCAGGGATTAGCGCTTCAGTACGACCGAGCGGGCTACGAGGCGTCCCTCGGCATCCTGGGCGGTCAGGAGGTAGGTGCCCACGCGGAGGTCACCCACGTTCCACTCCACCTGCGTCCGCGCACCGTCCGCACGTAGTTCCTTCACCTGCTGGCCGAGCATGTTGGTCAGCGTGAAGTGAACGGCGCCGTTGGGGTTTTCGATGGTGAGCTGGTCGTTCATCGGGTTGGGGTAGACGCGCAGCTTGTCGACCGTGATGGGGGTAAAAATGCCGGTGGCGTCGTTGCAATCGGCACCGCCCAGGGCGATGTCGTCGAAGTAGTACGTCATGTTTTCGTCGGGGATCTCCGTGTTGTTGAAGATCAGGGTGATACGTTCGTAGGTTGCCCCGTCGAGAGCGGGCGTAAGGTCGAAGGAAAGCTCCTGCCACTCCCCGGGCGTGGTGTAGGCGGCCACGATATCGCCGGTGGTGGTGGGCTCCATGTCGCCGCGCTCCAGTTTGAAGGCCACGGAGGATTCCATGGGCATCCAGACCTTCATGGTCGCCGACTTGTTGCCGGCCGAGAGGGTGATCGGTGCGTTGAGGTCCAGGGCCAGACCGGCCCAGGGCTGGCTGCCGTCGGCGGCCTCCTCAAAGAGGGCTACGTTATCGCTGGTATTGATGCCGGACTTGTCGGGGTTCTCCACGATGATCAGCCCGTTGTCGGTGTATTCACCGTTCTCGAAGTAGCTGCCGGCGGGGAAGCTCAGGGCGTCCGATTCGAAGGTTGCCACGCAGCTCATGTCGTAGGCGGGCAGGCCGAGCCGTAGGTTGTCGATGTAGTAGGTGTTCGGAGTGGTATTATTCGTACCGGCACCGAAGAACATGACCAGGCGCGAGTAGCCCATACCGGCGTAGGGGCTCAGGTCGACCGTGTAGGTATTCCACGCCCCGACGGAGGGGATATCCTGGAAGATTTCCACCGCAGCACCGGTGCCCCCCTCCAACTTGAAGAGGATCCGTCCCGCCACGGGGGCCCAGATGTCGGCGTAGAGCTGATCGTTGATGCTAAGATCGATCTCCTCGCCGAAGTCGATCACCAGGGAGTTGAAGGCACCGGCCTGGTCGGCGAAGGCTCCTACCGTGGGGCTTTTGTTGGCGGAACCGGTTCCACCCGCGGGGTTGGCGACTACGCTCAGGAATTCCGAACCGGTCGTGTAGTTCGCGTTGCGCTGGCACTCGAAATCATCCAGCACGCTCGGGTCGATCTCCACGTCGGCACAGGGATCGACGGTGGCCAGTCCCTGGGTCAGGTTGTCGAAGTAGTAGGTGCCGGTACCGGTAGTGTTCGGTGCAAAGAGGATGGTCACGCTGGTGAAGTCCGTCACGCTCTCGCTGCCGGCGAAGGTGAAACTCAGCGTCTCCCAGGTATTGGCCGCCGTCACCGTGGCGGTGGCATTCACGCGGCCGGCGATGGGGCTGTCCAGCTGCAGGGTCACCTCGGTATTGGCGGCGGGGGCCCATACGTCCAGGTTCAGCTGGGGGGCTCCCGTCAGGTCCAGTCCGCCCACCAGTGTGGCATTCAGGGCGGCGAAGGGGGCCGACCCACGGGTGTACGAGCCTACATTGGCGCTGGTATTGCCGTTCATATCCGGGTTGGCGATGGCGCCGTTGAAGGTGCCGTTGTTGCCACCGGCAGTCGTCCAGCTCAGGCGGGGGCCGTCCTCGAAGTCCTCGATCGCCTCGGCGGGGGGCGGGGGCGTCAGGGTGATGTCGTCGATGTAGTAGACGTCGCCCGCGGCGTCTTCCACGCCGGCGTTGAAGAAGAATACGATGCGGGTGTTGCCGGCCCCGATGCGGGGACTAAGGTCTGCGCAGACTTCCACCCAGGTACCGGTCTGGGTGATCGGGACGCGCTGCTCGTAGATGGTGCCGCCCTCCAGTTTGAAGAGCAGATCACCGGTCACCGGGGCCCACACCTTCATGCAGAGGTAATTGTTGGTCGCGAGGTCGACGGGATCGTCGTAGTCGATCACGAGGGCGTGGAAGGGCCCGTCGCGGTCCGTGTACTTGACTACGGTGGCACTCGTATTGATGCCGGTCGGGTCGGGGTTGGCCACCACTTCCAGGTCGTCGTAGCCGATGCCGTAGGTGGCGTTACGCTGGCACTCGAAGTCGTCAAGTACCGTAGGGTCGGTCGCCGTACCGGCGCAGTCGCCCGCCGGGGAAACCGTGAGGTTATCGAAGAGGTAGGTGCCCGTGCTCATTTCCGTGCCCGGGTCGAAGAAGAGGATGATGTTGTTCAGGCTGTCCAGGCCGGCCCCGTCGCTGAAGTCGAAGGTGTAGGTGCGCCACACGCCCGCGGTCGGAATGTTGACGGTCTCTTCGATGGACTGCCCCGTACCGGGGGAGTCGCGGCGTTCCAGTTTCAGGATGAAGCTGGTGGGGGCGCTGGCGTACACCTGGATCGAGAACTGGTTGTCGGTGCTCAGGTCGAGGGTATCCGTCAGTTCCGCCACGAAGTAGCTGTAGGCCACCTCACCCTTCGTGTAGGAGCCCACCGATTCGCTGGTGTTGGAGGTGGAGTTCGGCGTAGTGGTATTGAGGGTGTCCACGGGGTTGTCGATGACCGCGAAGCTGCCCTCGTAGGCGTTCCAGGGCAGGTCGGCGGTACCGCCCTCGAAGTCCTCCAGGACCGTCTGCGCGTTCAGCAAGCCGAACCCGGCGACGCAAAGGAAAATAAGTAGAAGTCGTTGCATGATAGTGTCGATTTAAAAGCGAAAGGATATTAGCGCGAAAGCACGAGCGGCAGGGAGACACTCCCTTCCGCTCCGGTGATCGTGATGAGGTAGAGGCCGGCGGCGGGGCGGGTGCGCGGGTGCAGCGGCAGCTGGTGCGGCCCGCCCGTCAGGGCCGCGGCGGGCAGCAGGGTTTCGAGGGTGCGCCCGGTGAGGTCGCGCAGGGTCACGGTGACCACCTGGGGGCGGGACAGCGTGAGTTCGAGGCGGGTACCGTCCACGGCGGGGTTGGGGAACAGGCGTGGCCGCCGGGCCAGGAAATCCGGCACGGTGGCCGCCGCGGTAGTGGCGGTGTCCTCCACGAAGCCGACCGCGGCGAGGGCCGGGGCGATTTCGGGGCTCGACATGAAGAGGTCCCACAGCAGGCCGCTGCGGTAGTTCTCGATCATGACGATGATGGGCCCCTGGTCGATGGCGAGGTAGCTGTCGGCGTACCAGTCGCGGCCCACGTTGAAGGCGTCGTAAAAGCCGTAGGGCCCCCACAGCCGAGCGCCCAGGTCGCGGTAGAAATGCTTGAGGGCACGCAGGCTTTGCTCCGGCGTGTAGGGCATGCTGCTCAGGGCCGCGGTGGGGGAGATCGTGCCGTTGTCTACGGTTGCGTTGTCCGGCGCGTGGGCCACGTAGCCGTCGGGGTCGTCGCTGGCGGTGAGGCCCCAGCTGTCCGGGCCATAGCCCGCGCGGTTGTAGGGGTTGGCCTGCACGTGTTCGTAGTTAATCAGCGTCTGGTTGGTATTCCGCTCGAAGTAGTTGACGTAGCGGTCGCGGATGCCGCGGGGGTCGAAGCCGAGGTAGCTGTAGTGGCTGAAGAAGAGCGGTCCGCCTTTGTCGCGTCCTACCAGCAGGGGAATACCGTAGAAGGTGGCATCGGTAGTGTACCCCTCTCCCGCCCAGCCGGTATGGTACAGCGACGGCGGGATCCGGTAGGCCGGGGTGGGGGCCGCCATGGCCAGGAGGTAGACGATGTGGGTCTCGTTGAAGCCGCGCAGGGGTAGGTTGATGGCGAAGCCATTATTCGGCGACCAGTGCCAGTACAGGACGTCCTCCACCGATTTACGGTACCAATTCCAGTTGACGCCCTCCCAGAGCGCGTTGATCTTGTCGCGCAGCTCGTTTTCCTTGGCGTTTTCGCCCGTGAAGTACTGTCGCGAGGTCAGCAGCCCCTGCACCAGAAAGGCCGTTTCGACGAGGTCTCCGCCGTCGTCCAGCGGGCTGAAGGGAATCACCGCTCCGGTACTGCCATTCATCCAGTGAGCGAAGGCACCCCGGAACTTGGGCGCGGCCGTCAGGAAATCGACGATCTTACCGGTGCGTTCCAGGGCCTGTTCGCGGGTGATGAAGCCCCGTTCGGCGCCCACGATCAGGGCCATCAGTCCGAAGCCGGTGCCCCCCGAGGTGACGGTGCTGGTGGTGTTGCGCTCCCGCGCCATCCCCGAGACGGGGTGGCCAAATTCGTAGAAGTAGCGCAGGGTGTACTCCTGGACCATATCCAGCAGCGCCGAATCGCTCATGGCGTAGGTGGTGGCCGTCACCGTATCGGAGGGCTCCCCCAGGCGGCCGTCGTTGGTCACGGCCCGTAAAAAATAGCGGGTAGCTACGTCCGTGTCGCCGACGAAGTGGATGAACCGGTCCTGGGTCAGGTTGTCGCTCCCCAGCACTACGAAATCCGCTCCCTTGGCCGCACCGTACACCCGTACGTTGCGTACGCTGGGGTTGACGGGCCGCTCCCAGGTCAGCTCAATATGGTGGTCAAACGCACGTGCGGCAAGACCGGCCACGGGTGCGGCCTGCCCGGTGAGGGCCAGCGAAAAGGCAAGGAAAAGAAGTCCGAGAAGCCCCCGGGCAGCAGGTAAAGGTTGAGGCATATTTGATCGACTTAGCAACAACTGTGCAGGATATAACCCGCGATTAGCTCACCAAGGTTCTCTCAGAAACCCCATATATCCTAGAATTCCACCTCACCAAGACTACGCCATGTGAATAAATTGCTCACAATTGCTGCAAATACATATTCAAATTAGCATTCGAATCCAGGCCCATCTTTTTACGCAATCGGTAGCGTTTGTTTTCCACGCCGCGGACCGAAATGTGGAGCAGGGGTGCGATCTCCTTCGAGCTCAGGTCCATGCGGAGGTAGGCCGCCAGGCGCAGATCGCCCGCGGTGATATCGTCGTGGGCCGCACGCAGCCGCTTGAAAAATTCTTCGTGCACCTCATTGAAGTGTACTTCGAAGATGGCCCAGTCCTCCTCGTGGTCCAGGTTGCGGTCGATCAGGTGCAGGAGCCGGTCCGGTACGGCGGCCCGTTCGAATTCCTCTTTGAGGTCCAGCAGCATCTCGTTTTTCTTGGCCAGGGTCAGGGTCGTGTTGGCCAGCTCCCGGCTTTTGCGTTGGTTTTCGGTTTCGAGGATCTCGTTGCGGGCCTCGATGCGCTGCCGCTGGAGCTGTCGCTGGCGGAGGGTTTCCAGCTTGCGGGCCTGCCGCTGGAGCTGTTTGTGGTGCTCCCGGTAGAAGGCGTAACACACCGCGACGGACAGCAGCGCGTACAGGAGGTACGCCCAGACCGTACGGTACCAGGGGGGAAGCACCGTAAAGTCGACCGCTTCCTGTAGCCCGTACCAGTCCGTCTGCACCACGAAGCGGTAGTTTCCCTCTTCCAGGCTGGTGTACTCGCGCTCCCCGCGTTCCGACCATTCCGACCATTCCTCCTCCAGTCCGATCAGCCGGTAGCGGTATCGGACGTTCCGGTCCAGCGCGGGCAGCGCAAACGTGAAGGCCGGGTTGTTTTTCAGGTAAGGCAGACGGATTTCTTCGGCTCCCGCGCCATGGTCCTTTAGCTCGAGCAGGAGCTCCGGCCGGGGCGGGCGGGTGGAGTCGACCCGGTACACCGTAAATCCGTCTTCCAGGCCGAGCAGGTATTCCCCGTTAGCCAGGGCGGTCAGGTAGGGGTACCCCCGCCGCAAACGGATGGGGTAAGCGGCCAGCCGCTGATGACCGCGGTATACGGCGATCCGGTCCGGCGCCACCACGAACCATTCCCCGCTCCCCGCCCGCCCCGGCAGCAGGTAGTCCGCGGGCCGGGGCCGGTAGCCACGAAAGTGCGTCAGGGAATCCAGGCGGCGGTCCCGGTAAGCGTAGATTCCCTCGTCCGTTTGCACCAGCAGCGTATCCCCGAACCGGGCCAGCAGCGGGCGGATGAGGTCGGGCTTGCGGAGCGTGTCTACCCCGGTGATGCGATCCCAGTCGTCCGAAAGGGATATCCGGTACGCGCCGCGCGCGCCGTGGAGGGCAAGTACTTCCCGCGCCCCGGTTCGTGACAGGTACCGCAGCGGAGCGAGCAAGCCTTCCACGCGTTGCTCCGCACCTGCGTCCGCGCCCAGGTTCAGTACGCTCAGCCCCGCGTAGTTGGCCTGCAGCCACCTGCTGCCGCCGTCCGTGTCCAGCCTTTCCGTTTGCCAGCCTCCCGCCCGGTCGGATACTTTCTCCGCCCGGCCGTCACGGACCAGGTAGGTACCGTTATTGTGTCCGCAGAGCAGGCCATACGGGGTAGACCGCAGCTCCCAGACCTGACCCTCCGTGCCCGCCAGCAGCACGAAGCCCACCGCGACCGAATCGTAGCGGTACAACCCCTGGTTGGTGCCGAGGTAAAAGGTACCCGCGTGCTCCACCGCCGCGTAGGCGGCTCCTACGGGCCGGTCGCCGGACCGGTAAAAGCGTAAGGGTTCGCTGCGGACGATGAGGCCCAGGCCCCGGTCGAGGCCCGTCCACAGGTTGCCGCTCCGGTCTTCCAGCAGGGCCAGTACGGTATTGTTGCTCAGTCCGTTGCCAAACCCCACGCGGTAGCTGAGGGTGCCCGCCGCATCGAATACGTAGACGCCACTGACGATCGTTCCCACCGCCACGTCCCCGTTCCGCAGTACCGACAGGCGATTGATCTGCTGTCCGGCCAGCAGGCGGTCGGCAGCGGGCGACCAGCTCTCCAGCCCTTCGCCCCGGTAAACGTAGACCCGGTCCTCCGTAGCCACCAGCGGCCGGTCCGCGGGGCCGGCCACGCCAACGATCGCCCGCCCGCCGGGGTCGCTGTCGGGCAGCAGGACGGGTGCCGTATCCGCGGACTGCACCAGGATACCCTCGCCGGTCACCGGCAGCAACAGTTGCTTCCCCACGCCATGGGCGAACATGATCCTGCCGGGCTGTTCGGAGCGCAGGCTGTCGCCCACCAGCCAGTAGAGGCGGGCAAAGGACTGAAAGGCCACCGTACCGTCGGCCAGGGGTTCGATGTTCCAGATCTCCTCGCCGCGCTCGTCGGCGGGCAGGCGGGCGGAAAGGGACACGTAATCGCCCAGGCCACCCCCGCGTTGCCGGAAGTAGCCGAACTCCCCGTAGCCTCCGACGTAGAGCCGGTCGTCGGCCCAGGCTACCGCCCGCACGGTGGGCCGGGCGGGCAGCTGATGTACGCTCCAGCTGACACCGTCGAAGCGCAGCACGCCCCCGGAGTTGGCTACGTACAGTACCCCCTCGGGCGACTGCGTCAGGTCCCAGTTCTGGTTTTCGGCCCCGTAGTCGGCCTCGGTAAAGCTCCGGGTGCGGGGGTTGAGCTCCCCGTAGGCCCCCACTCCCGCCCGCTGCGCGCCTGCCGGAAGGCAGACGGCCAGGAGCGACAGTATGAGTACCCAGGGTTGCATCGACTAGAACGTGTGGCGGCCAAGGTAGCGCCTGACCGGCGTACCGCCGGGCGTGCTCAGGCACCCCGTCCGCCAGTTGTCACTTGCTTCCGCCGAGGTGGGCGCGGGCCGGGCCGGATACATAGTAGTTACACAATGCGCTTACCGGGGGTAGGTCCCCGAACGCAGCGTCCCGCCTACCTCCGGGGAGGTAGGCGGGACGCGCGCGGATTCGTACTGCGGGGTAGGTACCCTAGTAGTCCGGGTTCTGTACCAGCTCACCGTTACGCTGTAATTCCTGGTCGGGCAGCGGCAGCAGGAGGTGCTTCTCCTGGAAGGTGGAGCCCCAGGTGCTCTCGTGACCGATCAGGTCGGCGAAGTTGATCTCGCCGTTGCCCACGGCCTCGGGGTACTTGCGGGTGCGGATCATATCAAACCATATCTTGAAGTTAAGGGCCAGTTCGCGGTTGCGCTCGGCCCAGACCTCCTCGACAAACTCCTGAACCGAAAGTCCGGACAGGGAACCGCTGATCTCATCGGCGGTCTGCATCCAGTAGGCGCGGCTACGGACCTGGGTGAGGTAGCCCACGGCCTCGGCGGTTACGCCCTCCGATCGGGCGATGGCTTCGGCGGCGATGAGGAGTACCTCGGGGTAGGAGTAGGCCGCTACTTCGAGTTCGGAGTTGGCGGGGTTGGCGGTGCCGAAGAGCGCCCCATCGTCGTGCCACAGGTACGGCTGCCAGCGGAAGGTGGTCGTATCTCCGGTCTGGGGGTCGACAAAGGTCCGGTGCCAGAATTGCTTGTTCTGCATACGTAGGTCTTCCGACGCGTCGTACATGGCGATGAACTGGTCACGCGGCTCGTAGGCCTGGTTGGTGATGCTGTATTTGGTCTTGTTCGTAAGGGTTACCGGATAGGTGTAAGCCGCGTAACCCGAGCCGGCAATTGCGAGGGTAAACTCAATGGGGTAGACGAATTCCTGGGCAATGGCCTCCGGCGCCTGTTGACGGATCTTGTTGTAGGCACTGTTCGCCGGAATGAGCTGTCCGGTGGAAGTGACCGCGTTCTGGACCAGCGAATGCGCGTCGCTGTTGATCACTAGGCGCGCGGCCGTAGCCGCGGCGGCGTAGTTATCGTTCTGCTGCGGGAATCCGCTACGGGTCAGTTGCACGTCGGCCAGGAGGGCGGCGGCGGCGGGGCGCGAAACGCGGTAGCCATTGGTCACCATGTTCTGGTTGGCCAGGCCGGCCGAGTTAACGGCGAAGTCCAGGTCCTGCACGATCAGGGCGTAAATATCGTCGGCCGAGTTACGGGGCCGGTAGATGTCGGCGGTCGATTCGTAGGGCTCCGTGATCATTGGCACGTCGCCAAACATCCGCACGAGCACGAAGTAGGCCCAGGCACGGAAGAAGCGCGCTTCCCCGAGCAGCCGGTTGACCTGGGTGTCGCTAAGTCCTTCGGTCGTGGGAATGTACTTGATCGCGTTGTTCGCCCGGCTGATCTCGCGGTACATCTGCGACCAGTAGGTATTCAGGATCGAGTTGGAGTTGATGGCGTTGAGCTGCAACTGCTGGGCGAAGCCGATATAGGCATACTGTCCTTTATAGTTGTTTTCAAAGAAGCCCGAGAGGTAGGGGCCGTACATAATGTCACGGCCGTTGTACACGCCACCGTTTATCCACAGGCCGGGGGCCCCGTCACGGTAGAGCGCGTTCACGGCGTTCTCCGCGTGCGCGGGCTCGGTGAAAAACTGGTTCAGACTGGCTTCGCTACGGGGCTCTTCCTCGAGGAAGTCAGAGCAGGAGTAGCTCATACCGCCCAGTAGCAGGAGAGCTGCTAGTTTGATATAGTGCATGGTTGCTTAGAATTTGAGGTTTAGGCCGAAAGTGAAGGAACGGGGGCGGGGATACTGGAAGAAAAAGATGTTCTGGCCCCACTGGTTGCCGCCCCACGACGTAGCCTCGGGATCCATCCCCTGAAACTCGTCGGAGTTGACCACGAAGAGGTTCTGCGCGTTGACGTACAGCCGCAGGCTGCTCATGCCGATGCGGTCCAGGGCATTCCCGGCAACGTTGTAGCCGAGGGTGAAGGCGTTGCCGCGCAGGTAGGAGCCGTCCACGACCCAGTGGTCGTCCACCTCGCTGTTCTGACCGGCCCAGGCCTGGTGGCGGATCTGCTGCACCATGGTGTTCTGGTTTTCCGGCGTCCAGGCCTCGGTGAGAATGGTCCGCAGGCCGTTGGCGATACCGGAGCGGTCTTCGGTAGAGTGGTAGTACTGCTGCATGATGTCGGCACCGAGCGAGAATTGCAGGTCGACGGTCAGGTCGAAATTGCCCAGCGTGAAGTTGTTGATGAAGCTGCCGGTGACGTCGGGAAGCCCGTGGCCGATGATCTCCTTTTCGGTGGTCCGCTTGGCCTCTCCCGGGATCCGGCCGACCTCGGCGGCCGCGTCGGCCTCGCCGGTGTTCCAGGTGCCCAGGCGGCGGTAGCCCCAGAAGGAAGACAGCGGCTCACCCACGCGCAGGATGGTCTGGCTGCCCGATACCCAGAAGGGGCCGGACTCGATGTCCTCGTTGTTCTCGCCCAGCTTCTCGATGCGGTTCTTGTTGTAGTTGAAGTTCAGGTTAGTGCTCCAGGCAAACTGGGGCGTGGTGACGTTCTGGGTGGAGAGCAGCACCTCGATGCCGCGGTTGGAAACCGAGCCGATGTTGTCGAAGTACGAGCCGAAGCCGGTGGTCTGCGGCAGTGGACGTTCCAGTAGCAGGTCGGTGGTGAGCTTGTAGTAGTAGTCCATCTCCAGGTTCACCCGGTAATTGAACAGGGCCAGGTTGAAGCCCACGTCAAACTGCTGGGTCTTTTCCCACTGCAGGTCGGGGTTCGCCAGGCCATTGATCACGGTGCTGGTGACCCGCTGTGCGTTGATCAGGGTAGTACCCGAGACCACGGTAGCCAGCGACCGGTAGGAGCCGATCTCCGTATTACCCGTGATACCGAAGCTGGAGCGCAGTTTCAGCTGGCTGATGGTGGGGTTACCGGCGAGGAATTCCTCATTCGAAACTACCCAGCCCACGCCTACGGAGGGGAACCAGCCGTACTTGTTACCCGCACCGAAGCGGGAGGAGCCATCGACCCGGCCGGTCAGCGTCAGGAGGTAACGGTCGTCGTAGCTGTAACTGCCACGCAGGAAGTAGGAGTTCATCGTCCAGTCGCTGTAGCCGGAAGTGGGCGCCCCGGGCTGGCTGGCCGCGCCGAGGTTGTTGAAGCGGAAGAAGTCGTCGGCGAAGCCGCGGGCGGTGATGCCGTAGCTTTCGTCGGTACGCTTCTGGAAGCTGAAGCCGGCCACGCCGTTGATGCTGTGCTGGCCGAAGAGCTTGTTGTAGTTCAGGTAGTTCTCCTGCTGCCAGTAGACGACGTTCTGGGTGCTCTGACTGGCGGTACCCAGCGGATCGGAGATGTTGATCAGGTCGCGTGGGCTGTAAAACTGGAACAAGCGCTCGTGCTTGTCGAAACCGAACTGGGTGCGGAAGTTGAGCCCCTCGGCGATATTGAACACCAGGTAGGTGTTTCCGAAGAGCTGGGTGCGCTTGGCAAGGCGGTCCTGCGTTTCGAGCACGTGGACCGGGTTGGCCATGGCCTCGAGGTTGAAGTTGCCGACGAGGTCGCTGCTTTTGGAGTAGGTACCGTCGGGGTAGCGGACCGGGAAGATCGGGGGCATCTCGATCATGGTTCGGCGGGGCGACTGTCCGCCGCCGCCTTCCTCGAAGCTGTTTTCCTTCGTAACGTTGGTCAGGATGTTGAAGCCAAAGGTCAGCCAGTCCTTAGGGTTGCCCTCGTAGGCTACCTTACCGTACAGCCGGTTCAGGTAGTTGTTGAGCATGATCCCTTCCGTGCCGGTATAGTTGAGGAACACGCCGTAGGAGGAGTTGCCGGTGCGCTGTTGGACCGAGAGCTGATGGCTATGGCTGACCGCGGTACGGGTTGCCTCCTCCTGCCAGTCGGTGTCGTAGAGGGGATCACCGTTCTCGTCAAAGAACAGGGGGTTATCGAAGGCGATGCCGGGGTTTTTTCCGTTGGGGTACTTGGGAGCGTTCTCAATACCGCGTTGGACGACCTCCAACCACTCGTCGGCGTTGAGGACCTCCATTTTCTTGCGCAGGGTACCGGCCGAAACGTAACCGTCGTAGCCGACCACGATACCTTCCTGGTTGGGTCCGCGCTTGGTGGTCACCAGGATCACGCCGTTGGCGCCCCGGGAGCCGTAGATGGCGGTGGCCGAAGCGTCCTTCAGCACCTCCATGCTCTTGATGTCGTTGGGATTGAGGAACTGGATGTCCTCCATGACTACCCCGTCCACCACGTAGAGGGGGGAAGAGTTGGAGTTGATCGTTCCCAGGCCGCGAATAAGCACCCGCGGACTACCGGTGGGAGAACCGGAGTTCAGGAAGATATTTACGCCTGCTACCTTGCCCTGCAGGCCCTGCAGCGCGTTGGTTACCGGAGCCTTCAGCAGTTCTTCGGCGCTGACCACGCCGATGGCGCCGGTCACGTCCGATTTGCGCTGCGTACCGTAGCCGACCACGACCACCTCGGAGAGGGACTCGACGTCAGTGGACATGTTGATGACTACGTTGCTCTCGCTGGCGGGCACCGCAATCTCCTGTGTTGTGTAGCCGATCGAGGAAATAACCAGGGTGACTTCCCCGTCCGGAACGGTAATGGAGAAATTGCCATCGACGTCGGTGACCGTGCCGGAGGTGCCGTCCTTCACCCGAACGGTAGCTCCAATCAGGGTTTCCCCCGTACCGGCATCGACGATCTGCCCGGTGAGAACGCGTTCGACCGGAGGGTCGGCATAGAGCGGGGGGGAAGCGGACGGACCGCGGTCGGTAGGAGATATCGACGTACTCAGTTGCGTACCGTAAACCGGGCCACTGAGCAATATGATAACTAATCCCGCCAAACAGAAAGTAAATCTACTAGTGAGGTTGATCATACCTTGATAATTGGGAAAGGTGGGGAAATACAAAACATATACATGATATGTCTATCAAGGCAATATATAAGCGGTGTTCCCGCGCTGCAAATGTCAGGGCCCAAATCATCCGGAATTATTTATTACAACCGGTTTAAACACTAACCTAATTCGTTTTAGGAATGAATTTTGGATAAGATTCGCGTTGTAACGACCAGTTACACTATGCACACACTAGGTGATCGCAGGACGTTACAGTCATATCAATCGGCTCCCATTTTTCCGATATAAGATCCGACCCGCCCTGGAAATCAATTGTTAACCAATCTATGCTCATCCAGCACGGTGCAGTTCTACCATTCCTCCAGGGGTTCGGTAAGTACCGCCAGGCATTCCATGATGCCTTCCCGAAAATTGCCCAGCCGGATATTTTCGTCCGGCGCGTGAATACTATTGTCGGGGTTTGGGATACGGAGCGATACGGCGGGCAGGCCCAGCAGATTTACAAACGGCCCCATGGGCTGCGAACCCCCGGTGGTCCGCATCCGAATGGGCTCCCTGCCGGTCCCGCGCTGTACCGCCGCGGTGAGCCAGCGATCGATCGGCGTACCCAGGTCCGTACGGAAGGGAACCGAGCCGATACGGTACTCCATGGCGATCAGCTTGGGATAGGTATGGCGTTCCGCTTCGGTGGGCGCCCCGTCGACGAAGTGGTATCCTTGCTGCTCTACGAATTCACGCAACAGGCGGACCTGCCGCTCCCCGGGCGTTTCCGGGACGAGCCGCAGGTCCAGTTCGATCACCACCTCTTCGGGGATCAGGGTGCGTACTTCCGGGCCCGTCCAGCCGGCCTGCAACCCACGGACGTTGAGGCTGGGATACTGCAGGGCCTCCTGGTACGTATCTCCCAGCTTCTCCTCGGCGGCAATGCCCACCATCTCGCGGATGTCCGCGGAGTGCTCGGGTACGTTGCGCATGTCCTGCCGGTCCGCGTCCGACAGAACGACGCCGTCGTAGAAGCCGGGAATGAGTACCCGGCCATCCGCGTCCTTCATTGCCGCCAGCAGCCGGGCGGCACCGAAGACCGGATTGGGCGCGAAGTTGCCGTACTGTCCGCTGTGCAGCGGATACGCCGGTCCAAAGACCCGGAGGGTCACCGTCGCGATCCCTCGGGCGCCAAACGTCAGGGTGGGCAGGTTACTCACGTGGCGGGTACCGTCCATGATCACCAGGAAGTCGGCCGCGAACAACGCACGGTTTGCCTCTACGGCACCGGGCAGGTCGGGGCTACCCAGCTCCTCCTGAAAATCCATGATCACCTTGACGTTGTAGGCGGGCGCGTCCCCCTCCTGCTGCAGCACGTCCAGCGCGGTAAGGAAGGCTACGGCCGGCCCCTTCGAATCGGAGGCGGATCGGGCAAACAGATAAAGGTCGGGATCGTAGGGCGCGGACGCGGGTGCGGTGACCGTTACGAAATTCCCGTCCTCTCCCTTCCGTTTGTATACCGCCGCGTAGGGGTCGGGCTGCTGCCAGGCGGCGGCATCGACGGGCTGACCGTCAATCTGCAGGTAGAACAGGACAGTAGGTAGTGCAGCGTCGACCTTCCGTTCGGCGAAGAGGAGGGGCATACCCGGGGTTTCCACTCGCGTTACCTCGAATCCCAGGCCGGCAAACCGATCGTGGCACCATTGCAGGTTGGCCTCCACCTGCGCGGCGTCCTTCCCGTCGTTGGGCACGGCCAGGAAAGCGGTGAGCTCTTCGAGGGCGGCGGGAAGGCTTCGATCGGCTGCGGCGACGATGGCTTCACGTGAATGCTGGGCCACGACGCCGGCCGGCCAGCCGACCGCCCCGACCAGCAACACGACTATCGCACACTTTGAGTAGATCGATACCATTCTACTGATCTGCGCCGTCGCCTTCATGGTTGCTTGTTGAGTAGGTATTCCTTCAAAAATACGTGTAGGATCGCTCCATCCGAAGACTAAAACCACCGCTACCTGCTACCCATGCGTGTATGGTGGAAAATCGGAAGCGAGTCGGATTACTGCTAGTGGCCGGTCGACTAGTCGACCGGCCACTAGCAGTACGGACCAGTTCGCGATAATTAACCTACACTTAACCTCCGTCCACCCAGCGTAGACCCGCCGCTCCCCTACTCCATAGTTCCTCCGCGGGAAAGCTTTTTGTCCAGGACATCAATCACCAAATAAAGATGCTCGGTAGTAAGGTCTACTACCGGGCATATCATCCTTATCCGCTGGACCGCGCACCCGTGGCTAGAAGTCCAGCCGCTCGGTCGCCGAAAAGATCAGGTCGTCCACTCCAACGAATTTTACGCCTATGCTGGCAAAAACATAATTCTGGGTCGGCCGTATTTCGGGGATACCTACGCTCAGGCTGATGTTATTCATATCGGTGATATCACCGCCTGCTATACCGGCCGTCGCAATGTTGGTCTGAGTATTGGCAAAGGCGGTCTTGCTCACGTACAGGGTAGCACTTTCGACCTCCCGCGCCGAGTTGCCCGTGGCAATTTGTTCGAGTCCGAACGTACTGCTGACCCTCCCCTCTCCGGCATTTAACTGCGCGTCGCGGATGCGCCAGTACGGGGTGACCTCAATGTCGAGGTTTTGATTTCCCCGTAGGTCGATCATAATGGTGTCGGGCTGGTCGGAAGCGTTGCGCAGAGCGACGAACGGGCCCTGCCCCGGAGGGATGACCATCTTGTATTCCCCGTTGAACAGTTGATGGGAAAACTCGCCCTCAGGAGTGAAGGTGCTGCCGATCGGGCCGGTCTTGCCGAACCCGTCCTGGTACAGCTGGTAGCTCACGCGGTTATACTCGAGGTAGATAGGCTCTCCCTCGTACAGGAGACGCCCCGTCAGGTTGGCGCTGGGTGCATCGAAGTTGTCCTTTTCACAAGCCAGCAGTAGAGTTCCCGCCAGCAGGATCGTCAAAAATCTAAATGTGGTTTTCATGACCAATTTGCTTTAGGGTTAGTTACTGTAGCGGCTGGCGTAGCAGCGCGGGGTTATTTGCCAGGATGTCGTTGTTTATATTGCTGTAGTAGTTACCCAGCTGCCAGGTATCGGCCGCGGTGACGCGACTCGGCAGCACTTCGGTGTAGTACCACTTCCCGTCGTTGGGTGATCCCGGGTCGTATACCTTATACGGCCACAGCCCCCAGGGCTGGGTGCTCCGCTTGGTGGCACTGCCGAGGTTGGATTTCAGCCCCTCCAGGTCCATGGCCGCTCCGTCGAATACCTCGTGGGCAATGCGGAACCGCTTCAGGTCCATGTAGTACTGTCCCTCTAGGGCAAACTCTACCCGGCGCTCGTGGACGATACGGTCGAAGGTGATCTCGTCGGGGGTGAGGGGGATAGTGAAGCCGGCCCGTTCGCGTACCCGGTTCATGTAGTCCGCGGCAGTGGCGGGATCGCCCAGCTCGAAAGCGGCCTCGGCGGCAATGAGCAGGATCTCGCCGAAGCGATACTGAATACGCGAAACGTCGCTCTGGTTACCCCGCTGTCCGGAGCCCGGCGTCGGGTCCAGGTACTTGCGGACGTAGAAGCCCGTTACCGCGTTCTGCACCGTGCCCTCCAGCGGTCCGTCAAAGCCCACCACTTGCTGCGGGACGTTGCTGCCGGGCAACTCGCGCAACTGCCCCCGTTCGTTGCCGGTCACGATCTCACCGTCGGCGAGGCGCACGCCCGCCCAGATGTCTACCGGACGGCCCTTGAAGGTGCTGCCGGGCAAAATTATCGTTCCGCCCAGGCGTGCGTCGCGGTTGGCGAAAATGTCTTCCTGTTCGTCGTAGTAAATCGGGTTGCCGGCATCATCCACCGTGGGAAACGGCGCGAAGGTATTGTCGAGCAGTTCGAACGACTGTGCCAGGTTCAGCGAGGGGTTCATGGCCCCGCCCTCTTCCTCCTCGGCACCGAAGCGCGGCTGGTTCGAAACCGTGTAGCCGTGGGTCTTGAACTTGAGGAGGTACTCCTCCTGGTAAATGACCTCGGGGTTGGCATTCTTGTCGTAGAACAGCGCCGCGAAGTTCTCCGAAAGATTATTCGGATCCTTCAGGTACAGGCTGTAGTCACCTACCTCTCCGTCGATGATGCGTTGTGCCGCCTCCAGCGCCGTGGTGTAGTAACCCTCGGCCCGGCTTTCCGGGATGCCGATCACCCCGTCGCCGAGGGTGACGGAGGGAGTGGTGGCTCCATACCTGGCCAGGGAGCCGGCGTAGACGGCCGCCTGCGCCTTCATCGCCAGGGCGGCCCCGGCGGTTGCCCGGGATTTTCCGGAAGAATTGACGGGCAGCAGGGTAGCCAGCTCCGTGGCTTCCTGAATGACGAAGTCGTAGATCTCGGCCTCCGTAGACCGCGGTACCTGCAGGTAGGTAGGGTCGCCGCTGAAGTCGTAGGTGAGGGGCTCCAGGATGATGGGCACCCCGCCGAACAGTTTGGCCAGCTCGTAGTAGTACGCGGCGCGGAGGTACCGGGCCTCGGCGGTGTAGGTCCGGATCAGGTTTTCCGGTATGGTAGCCTGGGGCATCCGCTGGATGAACAGGTTCATTTCCCGGATGTACCCGTAATCCCAAGTTCCCCAGTAGCCGTTGGTACCGTTCCAGCCCCAGCTATTGTTGTTGTGCCAGTTATTCGTAGCCCCGTCGTTGGCCGCTACGTACACCTCGTTGAAGTCGGCAAAGGTTCCCCAGTCGTTCAACCGGACGATAGAAAACTGACGTGAGTAGAGGTTGGATAGAATCGACTCCACCTGCGCGGCGTCGCCCAGTGCCTGCTCGGTCGTCAGGGTCTGTGCCGGACTGCGGGTCAGGAAATCACTGTCTTTCTCACAGGCCCAACCACCACAGAACAGCAGCGCCAACAGGAGGTAATTAATCTTATTCATGGATTGTTGCTTGATCGGTTAGAAAGTGAGGTTGACCCCGGCGCTGACAACGCGCGACTGCGGGTAGTCCAATCCGTTGGAGGTGCTGACTTCCGGATCAATGTTGTAGCGCTTCACGTTATGGAGCGAGAATAAATTGAAGCCGTTGAGGTATACCCGCGCCCGCTGGATGTTGACCCGCGAGGTCAGAGAGGACGGCAGGCTGTAACCGAGCTGGAAGGTCCGGGCCCGAAAGGCGGTCACGTTTACGAGCCAGAAGTCAGACCGTTTATTGACCGAGCTCAGCCCCCCCTGGTCGAAACGGTTGGGCGGGAAATAGCCCGGGATCCACTCGCTGTTCACGTCGTAGGGGTCCTCCCGGTGCCAGGCGTCGCGCAGGTGGGTGGCAATGTTGCCCCCGTTGGCCCGGAAGGCCCGCCGCAGCTCATCGTTGGCGGTGAACGAATACCCGGAGGCCAGGGAAAAGTCGAGGGCCAGGTCAAAGCCCTTCCAGTTGGCGGTAATGCTCAATCCACCGTTGAGCAGCGGCAGGCTGCTGCCGTAGCCGATGGGGCGCTCGTCGTACCCGTCGATCTTCCCGTCGCCGTTGACGTCCTTATAAATCAGGTCGCCCGGGAGCAGCGTATTGTTACCCTGCCCGTCTACGTTTACTTCGTAATTATTGATCTGCTCCTGACTTTCGAACTGACCGATGACCTGGTAGCCCCACGTGATCCCGTTGTACCGGCCTTCTCCGGAATAGCGGTATTCATCCCAGGAGTTGAAGAATACGGGATTGTAGGAAGAGAGGAACTGGCTGCGCGCAAAGGACAGGTTCGTGGATACCGAGAACGTCAGGGTATTGATGCTGCCGTTGTAGGCGATCAGTCCTTCGGCGCCGAATACGCGGTCGCTGGATACGTTCTCGTCGGGCAGCCCGTAGCCCAGCTCACTGGGCAGCAATACGTCGTACTTGCGGCCCCGCAGTCCGTCCCGCTTCCGGTTGAATACGTCGATCTGGCCGGTGATCCTCCCGCCGAACAGGCTGTAGTCCGCGCCGATGTTGAGGATCTCACTCGTGAACCAGGTAATGTTGGTAATGGGTTGCCCGTTGTCCTGCGTACCCACGATCGGATTGCCGTTGAGTACGGCGATCCCCCGGTTGTAGGAGTAGCCTTCCAGGTACAGGAACGGATCGATGACGTTGTCATCCCCAACGACGGCGTAGGAAGCACGCAGCTTCAGGTTGGTCAGCACCTTGGATTCCCCCAGCAGGTTCTGCAGGAAGGGTTCTTCGGTTATGCGCCACCCGATCGACCCCCCGGGGAAGTAGCCGATGCGGCGGTCCGGTGCGAAGCGCCACGACCCGTCGCGGCGGCCCGACACCTCGACGTAGTAGCGGTTGGCAAAGTTGTAGTTGAGCCGCGCGACGTAGCCGAGGCGGGCCACTTCGCTCTGGCCGTCCGAAAACTGATCGATATCGTTGAAGTAGATCAGCGGCAGCACGTTCGTCTGCGGTTGCGCCCGCGTAAACGTGTTTTTGAATTTCTGCTCGTACCGTTCGGAAAGGAACAGCGCACCGACCTCGTGCCGCCCGAATATTTTCGCGTAGTTCAGACCGATCTGGGTATTCAGTACCTGTACGTGGTTGACCTGCCGCTCCCGGTAGGGGTTGGTACTTCCCCCCGTTCTGCGGTATTCCTCTTCGGATTCTTCCGTCGCCGGGAAGTAGGTGTACGTATCGTAGGTGTATTCGTGTACGTCAAGCTGCCGTTCTTCCGCGTGGTAGGAGGCCAGTCCCTGCACCGACAGGCCCGACAGGAAAGGCACCTTGTAATTCAGGGTACCGTTGACCTGGCCGAACTTGCGGTTGTCGCGGAGGTAGCCCCCGTTTTCGAAGTTGTTGTACGCCCAGTTCGTTTCGTTGTGCCCGATATCGTTGATATACTCCGGGTTGTCGTTGGCATAGGGGCGCTGCCAGGGCTTGTTGCGCAGGATGGCGTAGCGGGGCAGCCAGTAATCGTCGTAGCCCGGGATGCCCGGGTTCTCCGTGGTTTCGGAATACCCGTTAATACCGACACCCACCTTTAGCCGGTCGGTAATGTTGACGTCGACGTTGCTGATGATATTGGTCCGGCCGTAGTCGAATTCGTCGCCGAGCACCGAGTTGCTGTAGTTCCGGTTGATGGCGGCGTAATAGTTGATCCGCTCGGATCCCCCCGAGGTATTCAGGTTGATCTGGGATATGGGAGAATTCTTTTTGAGGATAAAATTCGCCCAGTCGAAGCTCTGGAAACCCCGCTCGGTCCCCACGCGGTAACGCTCCAGGTCCTCCGGCGTAATGTTGGTGGTTCCGAAGCCGTTGACGTCCGCCTGTATCTTCTCCAGCGCCCAGATGTAGGAGCTGTTGGTGACCGTGGGGAAGTTGACCCAGTTCTGTACCCCGTAGTTGGCATCGAAGTTGACGGAAGCCCGCTCGCCGCGATTACCCCGCTTGGTCGTTACCAGCACCACACCGTTAGCGGCGCGAAAACCATAAATGGCGGCGGCCCCGTCCTTCAGGATGGAGATGCTCTCGATGTCGGCCGGCGCCAGGCGGTTGAACTGGAACCCGTCCTGCTGAATACCGTCGATTACGTACAGGGGCTCTCCCATATTACGGATCTGCACGTTGGCGGAGGAGTTTGGGCGCCCGTCCGCCTGCCGAAAGGAAACGCCGGGGATCTTGCCGGCCAGGCCGGTACTCGCGGAGGTTCCGGAGTTCTTCACCCGGCCGATCTCGTCGCTGCCAATGGTCGCGATGGCACCGGTGATGGACTCCCGTTTCTGGGTACCGTAGCCCGTCACGACGATCTCCTCCAGCGACTGCACGTCTTCGGCCAGTGCCAGGTCGATCACGCTCCGGTTATTCACGGGAACCACCTGCGGCGTGTAGCCTATGTAGGAAAACACCAGGGTGTCGTTTGTCCCGGCCCGGATGGCGTACCGGCCATCCATATCGGTTGCCGTTCCGCCGGAGGCTTCTCCCCTGACCAGGACGCTGACCCCTATCAGGGCCTCATTCCCCTGTAGATCGGTGATCTGACCGGTGACTTCGATCGTCCCCGGGGGTTGGGCGGCGGTTTGCTGCGCGGTCGCGACAATCGAGCCTCCCAGCACGAGCAACAGCGGGTAAATGAAGCGCGTGAGGTGCGCCTGGTACGAAAAGGTAAAATCCGACATAACTAGTGATTTAAAAGATACGTGATGGGTGCCGACACGAAATTCTAGGCTTGCTTACCTGGCGGATGCCCACTTATCGGCCATTAACTTGATGAAGTAGCCCCCCACCACGCTACGGGCCTTGAAGCCGCGCTGGTCTCCGCTGCTGGTCCAGTGCCAGTCGCTCATGGGTACCCGGTCCTTGGTCTCCAGGGCGAACTTGTAGACGGGGTCGGCAAACTCCCTGAAGTCTTCCTGTGAATCGGTCAGCGTGGCCGTCCAGAGGATCCAGTCCGACTTGCTATAGTCGGAGCGGTTGTCCAGCGGCAGTCCGTAGGCATTATTCTTCGTCGCGTAGTAGGCCAGCTCGGTATCGTAGACCTGTTGTGGAAACAGGTCCAGGCCGATGAGCTTGTCCCATACAAGGTTGTACTTCTGGCTCCAGGTATCCGGGTTGTCAAAGGCCAGCACGTAATGGTCGCCCGCGTCGGCCAGTTCCATCCACTGCCGGGCCATGGTCCGCGCCCGTTCGGTGTAGGTACGGGCCACGTCATCCTTCCCGAGCTGGGCGGCCAGGTAGCCGTAGCCCCCTACCCCCACGATCGCCTTCACCGACAGGTTGGCGTTGCGGGCCAGGTGCCCCGAGAAGTCGTCGGTCGATAGCTGGTTGGCCGGGTCAAGCCCCTCCTCAGCGAGGTAGTCTGCCCACTGCGTCAGGCTTTCCCAGTGTTTGGCCGCGTAGTCGGCGTTCCCTTCCGCCTTCGCGATCGCCGCGGTGAGGACTACCATATTGCCGGCCTCCTCGATGGGCATATCCTCGCCGTAGGTCTGCCCCGTGGCGATCGGGTAGGTGCCCAGGTCGTGGGCGGGGAAGGGTTTTTTCCACTTGCCGCTTTCGCTGTAGTAAAAGATGCCGTTGAGCATCCCCTTCAGAAGATCGGGGTTGTAGGCCAGGAAGAGGGGAGCGGAAGGATACGTGACGTCCACCGTATTGATGGAGCCGTTGCTGTTGTTTTCCTTGGAAAGGAAGAGCAGTTCTCCGGCAGGGCTTTCCACCAGTTTGTGGGCGGCGATCGACTGCCGGTAGCCGATCTCCAGCAGTTCGGCGTAGGCGGCGCCCCCGGCTGCCTCTCCGTCCTGCCGAAGTTGCGCGTCAAAGGCCTCGCACCTTTCTACTACCGTAGCGTAATCCCGGTACGCCTGCTCCAGTTCCCCCGGCAGCGAGTTGTTGCCGTCCTTATTCCACCACGGCCGCAGCTGCTCCCCGAAAAAGTTGATGGAATAACGATCGTCGTATCCCAGGAGAATGAGGTATTCCTTTTCCTTCCGCACCCGTTCTTCCGGGAAGACCGTGGTCAGCATCAGCTGTTTGCCCGTCCGCTCGGAAGCACCGCGCTTCCCGACTATGAAGTTACCCACGACTTGTTCGCCGGATACCACCCGCTGTTTGGCCCCGGCCGCTTTGGGCGTAGCCACGTACAGGTAGCCCCAATCGATGCCCAGTATGTCGCCTTTCTTCTCCAGTACCGGCTGCTCCCGCGTACCGACTTTCAGGTAGCCCAACTCCCCGGCCGCACCCGCTTCCGCCACCATTTCCTGCCCGGCGTCGTGCGTCGCGATCTGCGACGAAGCTCCGAACCAAACCTGCACCCGGTGGTCCCGGTCGTCGTTGGCGGACGCCTTTACGGAAAGGTAGGATACGGGCCGGGAGAGCAGGTCCAGGTCGTCCAGCAACAGCGGGGACGTGAACGTGAGGGTTAGGTCTACCCCGCCACAGGTAAGGTCGTAGCTGGTTTGGGTAGCGGTAAGGTTCAAGGCGGTCTGCCGGGCCGGTTCGGGCGCGGCCGCAGGTTTGACGAGGTCCACGATACCGGCGTTCAGCCACTGGCCTCCCCGATTGTTCCTGACGTGGACCGCCAGTACGTTACCCCGCTTTTGTAGCGTTTTCAGGGCCTCCTCGGGAATGCGGAAGTACTTGAATTTGTCGGGATCGGTCCAGCACTCCTCGCATTCGTACAAGAGCTGCCCGTTTAGATAGGCCTTTACGTCATCGTCGTGGGAGAGTTTGAGATAGGGCTCCTCGAGGGCCCGCGCGGGCAGGTCAAAGGTTTTCCGAAACCATATATCGTCCGTAGTCCAGGTAGTCTTTGCTCTCCCCGCGTCACCGAAGGGGGCCGTAGCCGTCCGCCAACTGCCGTCGTCGAAGTCCGCAGCCTGCCAACCGTCGCCGGGGTTCGTCTCGCTGAACCGGCCGGTTTCCGAACTGGGAACTACATCACGGTAGGTGACGGCCTCCTTTCCCAGAAACCGGTAGGGAATTCCGTCTACCTTGATTAGCCCCAGCAGTCCGTGCGGCGCACCGGTCCAGTGAGCGGTGGACGACGCGGTAATATCATCGTCCATTGCCCAGATACTGAAGTACGGATCGTGTACGACCAACGGATAGGCAGGAGCCTGCCGGCGGTTCTGGGCCGCGCTATCCAGCAGTGTACAGGTGGCCAGGATCAGGAGTAAAAAGTATCTCATACAAATACCGAAGTTTATTGAGTAGAAGATTAAAAGATCCGCCCCAAGCATACCGCGCATGGTCCCGATATCTTATACGGGGTCAGCGGGCGGGCGATCGGGTCGCATCCAGGGTGCCGCCCCGTCGGTTGGGGATATAAAGCACAGGCCCGGCGAGTGGGATTCGCACGGTAAGTGGTTAAAGTGGGGTATAGCGAAGGCCGGGCAGCCGGGGTGGGCTACCTAGGAGAGGAGGGTAAAACCATACTGAGGATTGGTTTTAGGCTGATCGATTAGTTACGAAACATAGTGTCTTTCTGAAGTCAATACCAATATATACGTTTGCAACTAGCCTACCAAACCACCGTTAGTTTTTACCATTACGAATTTTAAGATATGATCGGCGGTAACTAAATGCATTTAGTTAAATTCTTTGCCAAACCCTTGTTCTGTCTGGATTTTGACCCCATTCCGGCGATTGACAAACCGGTAACAATCAGGAAAAAAATTTCTCAACTTTTTTAACGGACCTCCCCCTCCTCACCTGTCGTGTATTAAAAGCACACCCCGCGCGGGTAGTGGGAGGGGGGGTAAACGGGTATGGAATTCGGATTATCTCGGGATGGTCCTATCGCTTTTGCTTATCTTCCACGTGGCAACGTATATCCCGAACACCCCCGTCATTATCCCCCATACCATGGCCGATGCTAGCGTATTCAGAAATTACGACGCCCCCGACGTATCGGTGGCCGTGAAGGAGCATTACCGGAAAATGCGCCAAAACCAGACCGTTGCTTACGTGCGCCGCATGCAGGCGAACTACCTCACCTTCGACAAGCCCCTGGACCTCTGGGAGGCGATGCGCCACCTCAATCGCCTGATCGACGTCAGCGACCCCGATCTGGACCTGCCCAACGTGCAGCACCTCATCCAGAGCGCCGAAGCCATCCGCGCCGACGGCCGCCCCGACTGGATGCAGCTTACCGGACTGATCCACGACCTCGGCAAGGTTATGTTCCTGTGGGGAAGCGATGCGGACGGGACCAGCCAGGCCGAACAGTGGGGCATGGTGGGCGACGTCTTCGTGGTCGGTTGCGCCCTG
This sequence comes from Lewinella sp. IMCC34183, assembly GCF_003390915.1. Taxonomy (GTDB): domain Bacteria; phylum Bacteroidota; class Bacteroidia; order Chitinophagales; family Saprospiraceae; genus Neolewinella. The sequence goes on from NZ_QMEM01000007.1 coordinate 75,339, forward strand.
CCCGCTTCTTGCGTGTACCCCGAATTCAACAAGCTGAATCCCGACATGCAGGACGACCGCTACAATACTCCCCTCGGTATCTACGAAATGAGTTGCGGGATAGACAACGTAGACCTGGCCTGGGGCCACGATGAGTACCTCTACCAGGTACTCCGGAATCATAAGACCAACACCCTACCGGAGGCGGCCATGATCATGATCCGCTACCACTCGTTCTACCCCTGGCATTCGGGCGGGGCCTACCGGGAATTGCAAAACGACCGGGATACCGAATACCTCGAGATCATCCGGGACTTTAACCGCTATGACCTCTACACCAAGAGCCAGCGGGTCTATGACCTGGAAGAGGTGCTAGATTACTACCGGCCCATCGCGGAAAAGTACCTGGGTACGGGACCGATCTACTGGTAACCGGTGCTGCCCGCCTCTACTTTCCCCGCCACTCCTCCAACGCCAGCGCTACGCAGAAGACCCCGTACGCGATGAGGAAGTACAACCAGGTTTCCACGCCCCAGCCGAGCCCGTAGCTGAACAGGATGGGGGCCGCGGCCGATGCCACCACGACGAATAGCCGTACCGTACTCTTTATGCTGCCCAGGTAGCGGGGGCCGTAGCGGTCGGCCCAGAGTGCCGGGGTATTGACCGAATCCATGCCGCCACTTACCGCCATCAGGGCAAAGAAGACCGGTACCGACCAGCTGGCCTCAACGGTCAGCAGCACCAGTAGTCCGGCGATGACCGGAAGCAGCACGTACCGCAGGAGATAGGCCGGTCCGATGCGGTCGACCAGGTCGCCCCCGAACAGCAGAAAAACGACACGCACGAGCCCGTACGCACTCAACCCGTAAGCCATCGTTTCGGCCGTATAGCCACGTTGCTCCGCGATTACGGATTGATTGAACACGAGTCCGGTGAAAACGAAGGGAACAAACAGGACGATCGGTAGCACCAGCCGGAACCTGCGATCCCTCAGCACCTGCGTCCGCGTCCAGGATTCCGCCGTTTCGGCCTCCGGGTCCCGGCGCTGCTGGGCATCGGCGACGGTCTCGGCCTTCTGAAAGTCGTCGTTGCGTCGCACCAGCAGCCACACGAGCGGTACGAAGACCGCCGCTACCGCGCAGGCCGCCATCAGCCAGACCGCCCGGTACCCGCTGCTGAGCATAAGGTAGGTAGCCACCGGCGGCAGGATGACCTCCGCGGCCGAAATGCCGATGATGGACAGCGCCAGCGCCCGCCCCCGCCGCCGGTCGAAGAACCGCCCGATGGTCGTGGAGCCGATCAGCGGCATTACGCCCTGCCCGCCCAGCCGCACGATGAACAGGCCCGCCACGATGAGCGCGATGTGCTGGGAGAAGGCGAGCAGCAGGGTACCTACGATCAGGCAGGCGGCCGTAACCGTACTGACGTAGCGCACCTTGAGGCGATCCACCTGCTTGCCGATGACGGGCAATACGAAGGCTGCCACCAGGGTGACCCCCGAATAGAGTGCGGCAAAGGTGTTGTCGGCCCACTCCATCCGCTCCGTCATCCGCGCCACGAAGAGGCTGATGAAGAAGGTCTGGCCCACAAAACTGAAGAAAAAGTGCAGGAAGCCGAAACCCAGGTAGCGGCCGTTGGCGCGCGTAAGGATACCCGGACGGGGTTGCGTGTCCGTCATTACTGTATGGTTTGTATCGACTTCAAGACTCTGCTTCGCCGCGCCGCAGGCGGGCTACCGGCCGGAAGCAATTCCATCCGGCGTCTAGTCCTCTACCGGGTCTAACTCGCCAAACAGACTAAGGTTGGCCTGCTGCACCTCATCGCGGAACTCCCGCAGGTCGCCGGAAAGGAATTCATTCACCTGCCGGATGAAGTCGTTGCCCTTCTCCTCGAACTGCTCGAGCATCAGGACTGCCATCTGGTTGGGCTCACCCTCTATCTGACCGATGTAGTTGCGGGCGCCGTACATGACCGACTGCAGGTTCGTCGGATTGCGTTGGATACCTTTCAGGTCGGCGGGCTCCGTGACGATCTCCTCCAGCACGTCGATACGCTTGAGCAGGTCCTTGCGGTGGGTATCCAGCGAGTCCTTCACGGCCTTGGGGGCGGTGGCGGTACTCTCTTCCACCCGCTTGAGGCTTTTGCGGGCCTCCTGCAGGCGGTCCCAGGCGGCGGTCACGCGGGTCATCCCCGCTTCCAGTTGCTCGTACATGGCGTTGCGGCGGGCGTAGCGGCCGCTGCCCTGGTAGCGGTCGCGCGGGTCGGCCTGCAGCGTCACGATCGTCTCGTCGGTATGGTCGCCGTAGGTCATCAGGATGCGGTAGGTGCCCGGCGTAACGCCGATACCGTTCGGCGTGTCCGCATCATCGCGGCGTTCGCGGCGGCTGGGCGTCTCCACGCCGTCGCGGCGCAGGTTCCAGCTGGTCCGGTTGAAGCCCCAGCGGGGACGTTCGGTGTAGGTACGAATGGTGTCGCCCGTCTGCACATCGATCACCTGGAACTTGACCTTCTCCTTAGGGGCGGGGATGGATTCGATCTCGTCGTCCTGGTTGGCGAAAGCCTGCTCGGGACTGCCGGTTTCCCGGACGGGAATATCCTCCTTGATCTCGGGGTCGATCACCGAGAACCGCGTCAGCTGGCTCACGTCCACGGAGTCCGGGTTGACCAGTTCGCTGGGGCCGCCGGGGCGTACCCAGTAGGTGAGCATGGCGCCGCCGCGGCGGTCGTCGCCCTGGAACTGCCCCTGGGCGTAGAAGCGGGTACCCTGGTAGGAGCGGTAATTCCAGTCGTAGGCGTCGGGTGCCTGGAAGACGTGGAACGAGTCCTGCAGAATGCCGGCTCCCTCCCGGGCCATTTCCCGGAACGGACGAATGTCGTCGAGGATCCAGAGCGCGCGCCCGAAGGTGGCGATGATCAGGTCGTGCTCGCGGGGATGGATCTTGAGGTCGCGGGTGGAAACGTGCGGGAAGCCGGCGTCGAAGCGGGTCCAGCTGTCGCCGTAGTCGAGGCTGTACCACAGTCCCTGGTCGGTACCGAGGAAGAGCAGGTTGTCCTGTACCGGGTCCTGGACGATGGCCTGGGCGTGGCCGCTCACCTTGTCCTCGTCGACGATCTGCGTAAAGGTATCGCCGTAGTTCGTGGTGTGGAAGACCATGGGACGGGTGTCGCCGCGGCGGTAGTCGTTGACCACTACGAAGGCTTCGCCGGGATTGCTGGGCGACGACTCGATGTAGGGGATCCAGCTACCGGCGCGTACGCCGGGGAGCCGATTGCTCAGGTCGGTCCAGCTACGGCCGCCGTTGCGGGTGAGGTTTAGGCGCCCGTCGTCGCTGCCGACCCAGATGACGCTGTCGCCCATCGCGAATCCGGTCGACTCCGGCACGATCGTCAGCAGGGTGGTGTGGTTTTCGGCCTGGGTGGCGTCGATGGTGAGGCCGCCGCTGACGTCCTGCCGCTGCTTGGTGCTGTCGTCGGTGGTCAGGTCGGGGCTGATGATCTCCCAGCCCTGGCCGGCGTTGGTGCTCTTGTGGACGTACTGGCTGCCCATGTAGATGGTGTTGGCGTCGCGGGGCGATTGCGCGATCGGGGCGTTCCAGTTGAAGCGGAGGAACTCGCCGTCGGGATGCACGGGCTTGATGAAGGTGGTCTTGCCGGTCGTGCGGTCGACCCGTCCGAGGGCACCGCCCTGGCTGGCGGCGTAGACCACGTCCTGCTGGTCGGGCTTGAAGATCATGTCGAAGCCGTCGCCGAAGTACACTTCTTGCCAGTCGGCGTCGGTGATGCCGCCGCTCTTCAGTCCCTGGCTGGGGCCTACCCAGCTGCCGTTGTCCTGCATGCCGCCGCCGATCAGGTAGGGGTAGCTCATGTCGTAGTTGACGTGGTAGAATTGCCCCACCGGCAGGTTAGCGACGAAGCGCCACGTTTCGCCGCCGTCGCGGCTGATGTTGAGGCCGCCGTCGTTGCCCTCGATCAGGTAGTCGGGGTTCTGGGGGTCGACCCAGAAGGAGTGGTTGTCGGGGTGCACGTTGTTGCCGTAGTTGGCGATCTCATTGAAGGTGCGGCCGCCATCTTCCGACATGCTGATGTAGGTGGCGATGTGGTAGACGCGGTTGGGGTTCTGCGGGTCTACGTAGATCTCGGCGTAGTAAAAGGGCCGGTCGCCCACGTTTTTGGTGGTGACTAGGCTGAAGGTTTCGCCGCCGTCGGTGCTCTTGTACAGGCCGTTCTCCTTGGCTTCCACGAGGGCGTACACGATTTCGGGGTTGCTGGCGGAGATGGCCAGGCCGATGCGGCCCAGGTTGCCCTTGGGCAGGCCGTCGCGAGCGGTGCGGCGTTCCCAGCTGTCGCCGCCGTCGTTGCTGACCCAGATGCCCGAGCCCGGCCCGCCGGAATTGAAGAAGTCGGGATCGCGGTCGAAGGTCCAGGTGGCGGCGATCAGCTTTTCGGGGTTGGTGGGGTCCATGACCAGCTCGGCGATGCCGGTGCCCTCGTCGATGTAGAGGACCCGTTCCCAGCTCTGTCCGCCGTCGGTCGTGCGGTACACGCCGCGCTCCTCGTTGGGTGCCCACATGTTGCCGAGGGCACCGGCGTAGACCACGTCGGGGTTGGTGGGGTGCGGCAGTACGCGGTGGATGGCGCGGGTGGCTTCCAGGCCCATCATGTCCCAGGTGGCGCCGCCGTCGAGGCTGCGGTAGATGCCGCCGCCGTAGTTAGCCGAGTTGCGGGGGTTGCCCTCACCGGTACCGGCCCAGATGATGTTGGGGTTGGCGTCGCTGACGGCCAGCGCGCCGATGCTGAGGTACTTCTGCTCGTCGAACAGCGGCGTGAAGCTGACGCCGCCGTTGGTGCTCTTCCACAGGCCGCCCGAGGCGGAGCCCACGTAGATCAGGTCACCGTCTTCGGGGTGCACGTCGATGGCGGTGATACGGCCGGACATGCCCGCCGGCCCCAGGGAGCGGGGCGCGAGGGCCTTCCAGTAGTCTTCGTTGAGGTCCTGCGCGGCCAGCAGGGCGGGGACGCAGGTGCAGAGAGCTAGGGTGAAGAGACGGTAGAGATGGTTCATAGGTCGGAGCTAAGCGGGAAAGATACAGCAGCCCGCCCGCACATCGGATGTGCCGCACATCCGATGTGCAGCTTAAATGGTAGGTTTTCGTGGCTTGGCGGCTCCCGCACATCGGATGTGGTAGCGAGAAAATCCGGGAATCACGGGCGTTATACTACGAATTTGGCGCCCCCGCCCCGCACATCGGATGTGAATCACATCCGATGTGCGGGGCGGGGGCGCAGATTTAACGTAAGTCCACCCTGCGTGGACTGCGTGTAAATAATTTGCGCCAAAATTCAATAATGATCCCGATCCGTTTTCTCGACCAATTTCCCGTTTTCCACCTCTACAACCGCAGCAATGACCGGCAAACGCTCTTCAGCGATCACCGGGAGTATATGTGGTTTATCGACCGCGTGCGCAAGTATTTCCCGCCCGTCGCCTCCATTCTTGGGTACTGCATCATGCCGAATCACTTTCATCTTTTACTTACCCCGAAACAGGCGATTCGTGAGGAGATTATCCGGACGGGCAAGCCCCTGTCCGCCATGCCTAGCCCCGAAATAAGCGAAGCGGTACGCCGCACCCTGATGGGCTTCACGAAAAAGCGAAACTACGCGTACGACCACACCGGCTCCCGCTTTCAGCAACGGACCCGCTGCAAGTTTCACTCCCGGGGGCTGGCACACGGCCTGGAGTATGTACACCAGAATCCCGTCAGGGCGGAATTCGTCGGCCACCCCAGCGAGTGGGGCTACAGTTCTTATAATGAATACTTCTTTCGCACCCGTCCGGAAGACTGCCTCAGTGATGTCCTGCTGGGGCGGCGGCTGCTGACCTCCACCGCCGCCTAGCCTGGCGCGTTTGCACATCGGATGTCCCGCGCATCCGATGTGCGGCCGCTACTCCGGGCATTTCATGACCACGGAGATGGAGGGGCTGATATCCTGCCGGAGCCACCGGCCATCCGCGTGGCGGCGGTACCCCTTGTACTTCTTCTTGGGGCTGGCTTCCAGCATAATGACTGCGTCGCTATGATCGTCAAGCATCATAACGGATGCTATAAAAGGACCGTCGATGAAGAGGTTCCTTTTCTCCAGCGGTACCTGGAATGATGAATTTGCATCCGCCCCCCTAATGGTGGCAAAAATGCGCTCCCGCTGTAGCGGCTCGCCGACGGAGCCGCCTGCGTAGGCGTACAGATTGAATTCCACGCGGAATGAATCAATATTCACATTGCTGACGAACAGGTTAATGTCCCGCAGCCGGCAACGTTCGTCGTTAGCGATGGCCACCCCCCGCTCGGAGCCCCGACCGGAATGGTTGTATCCGGTTCGGCTAAAGCGGCCCGGGGGAGGAACACCGAGCGTTTTAGTGTTGAAATCGATCTTTTCCGCGCGTACCTCTACTCCCGTTAAGTCGTACGGAGTCGGCCGCAGGGTGACGGTGCAACCGGCCCCGGCCCTGACCTCCCCAACGGTGGATTCAAGCGGAGCGTAGTTCAGGCTGGAAAACACGATCCGGGCACTATCCGCAAAGTCCGCCCAGGATAAGGAGAACCGGCCGGCTTCGTCGGTGAGCGTACCCCGCTGTACCGTGGGTTAAAGACACGTGGGCGTAGGGCACCGGTTTTCCGTCGCTGCCGGCGAGCCGGCAGGTGTCTTGCCCGCTGGCAGGATGGGCGATAAATAGCAGGCCACCGATCACCAGGCATATATGGTACTTCATGGTTTAATATACTTACATCAACCGATCCTACCAACGGTTGCGGTGCCCGGTATCCGTACGAAATCACCGGTCTGACTCTGACCATTCGCTACTCCTGCAGGGAAAGCTGCACCAGGCGCTACGTAAAAATCAACGATTGACGCCGGTTGCGCGTGCCCCCGTCGCTGACTGGTACCTTGCGAACGCAGCACCTGCGACCCCGCCAAACAAGGCAGTACCGAACGCTAGTGCACATCGGATGTGTACCACATCCGATGTGCGATTACCAGACAAGGCAGTTCCGAAGCGTTGGTGCACATCCGATGTGCGGTACATCCGATGTGGCAGGCTTATATTGGAGATATGCACCCCACCAAACCAGTCCTGCTGCTTTTGCCCCTCTTTTTCTGCACCTGCGGTCCCGCCCCGCAGGAGGATACGCCCGACAACTACGCGACCGAATGGCTGCTGACGGAGGGAAAGCCCCTGGCTTACTACTCGAGCGACGGCAATTACAAAGGCTTCCGATTGCGTCTTGCAGCGGATTCTGCGCGCTTACATCATCCCATAACGGGCATCAGCGAAAAATACCGCGCCTACCCCGCCACGGCCGGCAGCCCCCCCGATTCGGTTTACCTCACCTACGCGCTGTCTGCGGACAGTACGCTGGACGTCAGGATCCACGCCGGGGGCGAGGTACACGCGCATACCTACCGCCCTACGCCCCCGCTCGGCGCCCACCCCCTTACCGCGCGGGTAATGGACGAAACCTACCGGTTCGAACTGGGCAGTCAGCCCTACCTGCTCACCTTCACCACCGTACCGGTAGGTAAGGAAGAAGAAGGAAGGGTCGCCAGGCTTCACCCCCTGGATACGGCCTTCGCCCGGCGGATCCAGGAAAACCGGGACAACTTCGGTGGCCTCGTACGGCAGGACGGCACCGTCGGCCTGTACGCCGCCTACCGCGACCCCGTATACGGTACGGGAGGCCCAGTAAGCTTGCTGGTATCGACCGACGCCACGGGGGAACTGCAACTCCACCGGAACCTCCGGGCGACCCCCGAAGACCCGGCGCCCGTTCGCATAGTGCCGCAGGTATACCCCGGCCAGCTGCCGCCCGGTTACGACCCGTCCGAGCTCGCGGACCTGCTCAACCGCGGCCGAATCTCGGTGAGGAACCTGACCGCGGAACCCGATTCCTTCCGCATTCAGTATGCCTATCCCGAGGACTTCGAGCGGCGGGGGGGCATCACCACGGAGGAGCTGGACCGGCTCGATTTCGAGTTCGCCGCCGACGGCAGTTTTCACGCCTTCGCGGGGGACCGGCTCATTACGGAGGGGGAGTGGTCCATCTCTCCGGACCGTAACTTCATCCAATTGCCCGGAAACGAAACCGGTCGCGACCGGCCGATCCTGATTCAACACTACGACGGGGAGAGCATGGTCTTCCTCCTTCCCCTAAAGGTGCAGACCCGCATGCCCCGCGGCGAACAGCTGCTCTCTTACTATGATGCGCAGGTGATGCTACAGTTCGAGAAAGCGGGCAGTAGGTAGCATGTAGCCGGCGGACAACTTTGATTTTCCGGCGCACGTTAATCAGGACCACCGCCCACCGTACCACCGTACTGAAATGCGCAAGCTCTTCATCCTCCCCATCCGCTTCTACCAGGTCGCGATCTCGCCAATGCTGGGCGCGCGCTGCCGTTACCAGCCGACGTGCAGCCACTACGCCGTGGGGGCGATCACGGAGTGGGGCGTGCTGAAGGGAAGCTGGCTGGCCCTGAAGCGGATCGGCCGCTGCCACCCGTGGGGCGGCTTCGGCCCGGACCCGGTACCGAAGAACCCGGACCACCGGCAGTAAGGTCGCCACGGCGTTAAGGCGGGGTTAAACCGTGGCGCCCGTTCATCGCTTCCCTATCTTATACGCTTACGATAGACCGTAAAATCTCCTTCCCGTGATGCTCCGCCTGCTCGTTCTGCTCTGCTTCTCCACCGCCCTGACCGCCCAGGGCATCAACTTCTTCACGGGCAGCTGGGAGGAAGCCCTCGCCCAGGCCGCGGCCGAGGACAAGCTCATCTTCGTCGACGCTTACGCCGAGTGGTGCGGCCCCTGCAAGATGATGGCGGCCAACGTCTTCCCGGACGAGGGGGTCGGCGACTTCTTCAACGCCAACTTCATTAATCTGCAACTGGATATGGAGAAGCCCGAATCGGAAACCTTCCGGCAAGTCCACCGCGCGCCGGCCTTTCCCACCCTGCTGTTCATCGACCCCGACAACGAGCCGGTCCACCGCGTGATCGGTGCCCGGCAGGCCGGCCAGCTGCTGCGCGACGGCCGCACGGCCCTCGAACGGGTGGACGACGTGGACGCCCTGCAACGCGCCTACGAAGCCGGGCAGGAAGGTGCCGCCTACAAACTGGTCCGGGCCCTGGTCCGCCGCGGCGAGCCCCACCTGAAGATCGCCAACGACTACCTGCGCACGCCGGGCCTCGACTTCACCGCACCCGCGAACCTCCGCCTGATCTTCGTAGCCACGACGGAAGCCGACAGCCGGCTCTTCGAGCTGCTGCGCGAGTACGAAGACGGTATCGTAGCCATCGAGGGCCGCGCGGCCTACAACGAGCGGGTGGCCCGCGCCGTGCGTACCTCCTTCGACAAGGCCCTCGAGTACAACAGCGAACGCCTGATGGAATCGCTCGTCGAGCGTACCGCCCGCTACGATAAGGACGCATCGAAGCGGCTGGAGTCGGAGGGTGAATTCGCCTTCGCCCTGCAGGGCCACGACGCCGACGCCGTGTACAAAACCGCCAAAAGCTACCTCAAGAAGGGGGCCGCCGGCGACGAGCGCCGCCTGCGGAACCTCTTCGGCCAGCTCGAGAACTCCGAATTCATCGATCGCACCGTCATCATCGATCTCGCCGCCGACGCCCTCGCCGGGGCCGCCGAGCTGGCCGAGGAGGGCTGGCGCGACTACTATAACTTGGGCCGGTTCCTGCAGAAACGCCGCCGTTACGACCAGGCGCTGAAGGCCGCCGAGCAGTCGCTGACTGCCCTGGGGCCCGACGGAAAGGACAATTACCGCCGTGCCATCCAGGATCTGGTCGATCAGCTGCGGGCGCAGACTAAATAGTCGCGTAGCTTTGCAGCTATGTATCCGGATCTCTCCTACCTGCTGCACGACCTGCTCGGCACCGCCCGCGACAACGCCTTTAGTATTGTTAAGACTTTCGGGCTCTTCCTGCTGCTGGCCTTCATCGTGGCCGCGCGGCTGCTGAAGTGGGAAATGCAGCGCCGTGAGGGCCTCGGCCAGCTCCGGCCGGAGCGTACCCTGCGGGTGCCCGGGCAGACCGTCACCACCGCCGACTACGTCACCAACGGTATCCTGGGTTTCATCCTGGGCTACAAGATCCCCTACGCCATCGCCAATTTCGCCGCCTGGCAGCGCGATCCTTCGGGCGTCCTGCTGTCTACCGACGGCTACTTCCTCACCGGCCTGCTCGGTGCGGCGCTGTTCTTCGGCTACTACTACAACATCGGCCGCAAGCAGGGCGCGCTGCCCGAGCCACAGCCGGTAGACGTGTACTCCAGCGATCGGGTCGGCCCCATCACCATGGCCGCAGCCGTGGGCGGACTGCTCGGCGCCAAGTTCTTTGCGGTGATCGAGTACTGGGACCGCTTCCTCCAGGATCCCATCGGCGAGCTCCTCAGCGGCGGGGGCCTGGCGATCTACGGCGGCCTCATCGGCGGGGGCGTGGCGGTGTACCTCTACCTGCGCCGCCACCGTATCCCCACGCTGCCCATCATGGACGCGGTGGCTCCGGCCCTCATCGTGGCCTACGGCGTGGGCCGCATCGGCTGCCAGCTCAGCGGCGACGGCGACTGGGGCACGGCGATCGCGGCCATCCCCGACGGCTGGTTCCTGCCCGACTGGCTTTACGGTTACGACTATCCCCACAACGTGCTCAACCGCGGCGTACCCATCGCGGGCTGTACCGTCGACTACTGCAACGTGCTGCCCGAGCTGCACTACCCCACGCCGGTCTACGAGACGCTGATGGCCTTCGCGATCGGCGGCATCCTGTGGGCGATGCGCAAGCCGCTGACCGTGTGGCCGGGTATGCTCTTCGCGCTTTACCTGTTTCTCAACGGCGTGGAGCGCTTCTTCATCGAGTACGTGCGCCTCAACGACCAGTACGACTTCCTCGGCATGCAGCTGACGCAGGCGCAGATCATCGCGCTGGGCTTCATGCTGGCGGGAATCCTGATGGGAACCTGGGTCTGGCGGCGCGGCCGGCGGGTGCCGGGTTCGGATGTAGGGTAGGGACCGTTGGTTTCGGACGACAGCCAGAAAAAATTACCTTGTATACTTCCCAAGCCCCCTTCATGCCGCACGCCAGAGTAGCCACCTTCGGAGAAATCATGCTTCGCCTCAGTCCCCCCGGTCACCAGCGCTTCCGGCAGGCGCACGATTTTCGCGTGGAGTACGGCGGCGGGGAAAGCAACGTGGCGGTATCGCTGGCCAACTTCGGGCTCGACGTGCGCTTTGTCACCCGCCTGCCCGCCAATGACATCGGCGACTGTGCCCTCTACGCGCTGCGGGGGGCGGGTATCGATACGTCGCACGTGGTGCGGGGTGGCAAGCGGCTCGGCATCTACTTCCTGGAGAAGGGGGCCGTGCAGCGCGGGTCGAAGGTGGTATACGACCGGGAGGACTCCGGCATGGCGACCCTGCGGCCGGGGCAGATTGACTGGGACCGGGCCTTCGACGGCGTCACCTGGTTTCACTGGACGGGCATCACCCCCGCCCTCAGCCAGTCGGCCGCCGACGCCTGCCGGGAAGCCTGCCGGGAGGCCAGTGCGCGGGGCATCACCATCAGCGTCGACCTCAACCACCGGGAGAAGCTCTGGCAGTACGGCAAGTCGCCCCGCGAGGTCATGCCCGAGCTGATCGAGTACTGCGACCTGATCGTGGGCGGCGCGCGCGAGGCGGCGAGCTACTTCGATATTCAGGGTGAGGACTTTGCCGACGTAGCGAGGCAGTTACAGCAGCGGTTTCCGAAAGCGAGGCGGATCGCGACCACCCTGCGGGAAACCCTGTCGGCCAGCCACAACACGTACAGCGGGCTACTCTGGGACGGCGAGGAGCTCCACGCGGCCCCGGTATATCAGCTTACCCACATCGTGGACCGGGTCGGTGGGGGCGACAGTTTTATGGGTGGCCTCATCTACGGCCTCATCACCTGGCCGGAGGAGCCGGCGACGGCCCTGCGGTTCGCTACGGCGGCCTCCGCGCTGAAGCACACCATCATCGGCGACGTCAACCTGGTCACGGTGGAAGAGGTGGTCAACCTGATGGAGGGAGACGCCAGCGGGCGGGTGAGCCGGTAGCGTCTGGTGCTGCACATCGGATGTGGTACACATCCGATGTCCGAATGGGTGGTAAATCGCTTTTGGACGCCATGCACATCCGATGTGGTCGACCGAAATCGATCAGATCAGGGGATCAACCCAATTTCTGCGGTTACGAACAGCCCACGCCACTGCACATCGGATGTGGTGCACATCCGATGTGCGGATGTGCCGCGACGCCCTATCTTCGCCCCTTAAAGCATCAGCAATGAAATTCGGCGTAATCACCTTTCCCGGCAGCAACTGTGACGACGACATGGTCCACGTGCTCGGTACCGTCATGGGCCGGGAGGTCGTGCGGCTCTGGCACAAGGAAGAAAGCCTTGACGACCTGACCACCGACGACTGCATCATCGTCCCCGGCGGCTTCAGCTACGGCGACTACGTCCGTGCCGGTGCCGTGGCCCGCTTCTCGCCGATCATGAAGTCGGTCATCGACTTCGCCAACCGGGGTGGATACGTCTTCGGCATCTGCAACGGCTTCCAGATCCTGTGCGAGGCCCACCTACTGCCCGGGGCATTGCTCCGCAACCGCGAGCAGAAATTTATCGCCAAGAACGTCTTCATCCGCGCCGAAACCGACAACGCCCCCACCAACCACCGCCTCTCCCCGGGGCAGGTACTCCGCATTCCCATCGCTCACGCCGAGGGCCGGTACTACGCCGACGAGGATACCATCTACCGCCTCAACGAGAACGACCAGATCCTCTTCCGCTACTGCGACGGCTACGGAGAGGTGAACCTCGACAGCAACCACAACGGATCGGTCGGCAACATCGCCGGCATCTGCAACGAAGGGCGCAACGTTTTCGGCATGATGCCCCATCCCGAGCGGGCCAGCGAGGAGCTGCTCGGCAACCGTGACGGGTACACGATCTTCCAGGGCCTGGTCGAAGCCGTGGCCGCCGCCGAATAAGCTCCCCATGATCCACACCATCATCTTCGACCTGGGCAACGTCCTCATAGGCTGGCAGCCGCGCGCGCTGTTCGAAAAGGTCTTCGACACCCCCGAGGAGGTCGATCACTTCCTCCAGAACGTGGCCACCCTCGAGTGGAACGAAAAGCAGGATGCCGGCCGGACGATCGAGGAAGGTACGCGCGAGCTGATTGAGCAGCACCCCGACTTCGAACGGGAGATCCGCATCTACTACGACCGCTGGACGGAGACCATCACCGGCCCCATTGAGGGTACTGTCGAGCTTTTAAAAAAGCTTAAGGCCTCCGGCGACTACCGCCTGCTGGCCCTCACCAACTGGTCGCACGAGCTCTTCCCGTGGGCGCGGGAAACCTTCCCCTTCCTGGAGCTCTTCGAAGCCATCATGGTATCCGGGGAGGTACAACTCCAAAAGCCGGACCCGGCCATCTACCGTCTGCTGCATGAGACCTACGACCTGCAGGGGTACGGCGGCTGCGTCTTTATTGACGACAGCCTGCGTAACGTGGAGGCCGCACGGAAGGAGGGGTTAGACACGATCCGGTTCGAGAACCCCGACCAGCTGCAGCGCGAGCTTGCCGCGCGCGGCGTGGAGATCTGAATCAAGCGGCGACCACGGTCGTTTCCTTCGGCGGCCGCGACCGGCTCCACAGCACCAGTGCAATCCCGAACAGCACGCAGGGTACGCTCAGCCACTGTCCCGTAGTGAGTGCCTGCCCGAAGCCGCCCTGGTCGCTCTTAAAATACTCCCAGACGAAGCGAAAGCCGAAGATCAGCGCGAACCACAGTCCCGTCAGGAAACCGGGATACTTGCGGGCGTCGGTCTTCCAGTACAGTCCCAGCAGCAGAGCAAAGGTGAAGAGGTAGCTGATGCTCTCGTAGATCTGCACGGGATGCCGGGCTACTTCGGCCAGCTCCCGCGGTACCGCCTTCACGAACAGGAAGGCCCACGGTGCATCGCTCGCCGTGCCCACGATCTCGCTGTTCATCAGGTTACCGAAGCGGATCATTGCTCCCACCAGCGCGATGGGGGCCGCCACCTTATCGCTGATCCAGAAGAACGATTTCTTGCTCACGAATCTGCTAAAGAGCCACAGCGCGGTCACCACCCCGATCACGCCGCCGTGGCTGGCCAGGCCACCCTCCCACACTTTCAGGATATCGCCCGGGTGCTGGCTGTAGTAATCCCACTGGTAGAACAGGATGTGTCCCAGCCGCGCACCAAGCACCGTACCGGCAATAAGAAAGTAGAAGCAGTAGTCGAGCCATGCCTCCGGAGCCCCGTCCCGCAGGAACATGCGCCGCACCATGATGAAGCCCAGCAGGAAGCCGGCCGCAAACATCATCCCGTACCACCGCAGGGTGATCGGGCCGATCGTGAAGATTTCGGGGGAGGCGTCCCAGGTGATGTAGGCTAGCATAGTTCGGTAGTACTGTAGTCTTTTAGTTCGGTAGTCGGGTAGTTTGGTGGACTCTTAGTCATGCTCAGTATTTAGAATGAGCCTTGCTGATTTTCGCAAGCGTTCGGAACGGGCGCGAGCGAAGCGAGCGGCAAGACTACAGAACTACCGAACTATCCGACTACCAGTGAGCGCAGCGAGCGTCACTTCTCCGGTTTCATCTGCGGAAAGAACAGCACTTCCTGAATGCTCTTCTGTCCCGTCAGCAGCATTACCAGCCGGTCGATACCGATGCCGATGCCGGCCGTGGGGGGCATACCGTACTCGAGGGCGCGGAGGAAGTCCTCGTCCAGGGCCATGGCTTCCTCGTCGCCGCGCTTGCCGAGCTCGAGCTGCTCCTCGAAGCGTTCCCGCTGGTCGATCGGGTCGTTGAGCTCGGAGTAGGCGTTGGCCAGTTCCTTGCCGTTGACGATCAGCTCGAAACGCTCCACGAGCCCTTCCTTGCTGCGGTGCTTCTTGGTAAGGGGTGACATCTCCACCGGATAATCGGTGATGAAGGTGGGCTGGATCAGCTTGGCCTCCACGGTCTCACCGAAGATCTCATCGATCAGCTTGCCGCGCCCCATGGTTTTATCCACGGGTACGTGCAGCCGCCCGGCAATGGCCCGCAGTTCGTCCTCGTCGGCGCCGTCGATATTCTCTCCGGTGTATTCCCGGATGGCGTCGGCCATGGACAGGCGGCGGTACGGCCCCCCGAAGTCCACGTCGTTTTCACCGATGCGCACTACCGTTGAGGCATCGCCGTTCACCGCCTTTACGGCGTGCTCCAGCAATTGCTCGGTAGTATCCATCATCCAGTTGTAGTCCTTATAGGCCACGTAGAATTCCACCATGGTGAATTCCGGGTTGTGGGTCCGGTCCATTCCCTCGTTGCGAAAGATCTTGGCGAACTCATACACTCCGTCGAAACCACCGATGATCAGGCGCTTCAGGTAAAGCTCGTTGGCGATGCGCAGGTACATCGGTACGTCGAGCGTGTTGTGGTGCGTCTTGAAGGGGCGCGCCGCCGCACCGCCGTGGATGGGCTGCAGCACGGGCGTTTCTACCTCCATCAGGTCCAGATCATCAAGGAATTGCCGCATAGCGGTGATGAGGCGACTGCGTTTACGGAAGGTTTCCTTGATTTTAGGGTTGACGGTCAAGTCCACGTAACGCATCCGGTGGCGTAATTCCGGATCCTTGAATTCATCGTAGACGTGCCCCTCATCGTCGCGCTTCGGGGTGGGCAACGGACGCAGCGATTTGCCCAGGAACGTCAGCTCCTTGACATGCACGCTGGTCTCCCCGGTCTTGGTCTTGAAGACGAAACCCTTGACGCCGATGAAGTCGCCCAGGTCGAGAAGTTTCTTGAAGACGGTATTGTACATCGTCTTATCCTCCCCCGGGGCAATGTCGTCGCGGCTCACGTACAGCTGAATACGCCCGCTGCTGTCCTGCAGGTTAGCAAAAGCAGCCTTGCCCATGATGCGCTGCGACATGATGCGACCGGCCAGGGTCACCTCTTTGAAGTTAGTGACGTTGCCCTCAGCATCCGTCTCGACACCGGACAAGATATCGGTAGCCAGGTGGCTGACGGGGAAGAGGGCGGCGGGGAAGGGCTCAATGCCCAGTTCACGAAGCTTGGTGAGATTTTCGCGACGGGTTTTTTCCTGGTCGGTGAGTTGCATGCGTAATGGTTGCGGAATGGGGCGCGAAGGTACGGCAGGCGGCGCATGCCGCACATCGGATGTGCGATACGGCCCTGCTCTCCGTAATTTGGTGTAAAATAACTCCCATGGCGTACCGCTACCCACTGCTTCTATCTGTCCTCTTCGGATGGCTGGCGCTACCCGCGCAAGGCGATACCCTGGTCGATGCACAGGATCCCCAGCAGCTTACGGTAGCGGACCGCGCCGTACTCTACGAGCTCCTGCGGAATTTCCCCGCCGGCGGAGAGGCCGCCGTAGCACGCATCGACGGCGACACGACGATCTATTACGGCGTCCGGCGCGGGGAAGGTCGCCTCATCAGCGTCGACAATGCCGATCGTGCCTTCGGTATCGGGTCCGTGACCAAGGTTTTTACCGCTACCCTGCTGGCTACCCTGGTCGACGCCGGTGAGCTATCGCTCGATGATGCGGTCAATGACGCCTACCCCTTCCCCTTCGCGGACAGTACTATAATTACCTACCGTCAGTTGGCCACCCATACCAGCGGACTGCCGCGTCTGCCATCCAATATGGCGGGCCTGTTTCTCTCGCCTACAGATCCCTACGCCACCTATACGGCCGCCGACCTGGAAACCTACCTCCGTGAGAAGTTGACACTCAGCACGGACGGACAAAGCAGCTACTCAAACCTGGGCTTCGGCCTGCTGGGCTATACGCTTTCTCACCGGATAGCCACGGCGGGCTATGCCGCTACGCTGCGCGACCGTGTGCTCGACCCGCTCGGAATGACGGCTACGTCCTACGGACCGGACAGCAACCGGGCTGAGCTGGTGGTCGGGGTGGGACCGGAAGATCAGCCCGCTCCCTACTGGCACTTTACCGACGCCATGGGCGGGGCCGGCGCGCTAGTGTCTACCCCCCGTGACATGGCGCGATTCCTGCGGGCCCAGCTCGATACCACCCGGACGGCTCTCGCGCTGACCCGGGAAGCGCACTTCGTAGTGGACGACCGGCAGTCCGTGGGGCTGGGCTGGCAGATCCTGCAGCAGGCCCCCGAGCGCGTGATCTACTGGCACAACGGGGCGGTAGGTGGCTACCGGGCGTTCGTGGCGCTGGACGTGGAGCGGCAACAGGGTATCGTACTGCTCACTAATTCCCTGTTGATGAACGATGCCGTGGACCGGGCGGGCATGCGTCTGCTGCACTGACCCCTAAACACAAAGCCCCTCCGCCGGGGGCGGAGGGGCTTTGTCACCGGCGGGTGCCGCAGGTGGCGGTTAGTCGTTGTTGCGGGTGATGAAGGACTCTTCGCGCTGGCGACGGGCTTCGCGTTCGCGCAGCTCACGCAGCTCGCGGGCGTCCTTTTCGCGCTGTTCTTCTTCCTTCATACCGTCCTGGAGCTCCTTTTCGAGGGACCCCTTCGCGGTGTTGAATTCACGGATTCCCTTCCCGATGCCACGCATCAGTTCGGGTATTTTCTTGCCGCCGAACAGCAGCAGAATAGCAAAGAAGACCAGGATCATCTCCGGGCCAATGGCATTGAGGAAAAGCAGCGTGGTATTCATCTTCGGGTAATTGAAAGCGTCACCAAAGGTAGCGCATATTTTACACTAACGTGCGGGCCCGTGGTTGAGTTGTCCGGGGGAAGTACATATACGGTGAAGGGCACCAGTTGGTTTGCAACCCCCCGTTTTCTGCCGCTAGCAACCCGTCACCTTTAGGGAGAGGTAACCCGGAGCGGACCTGATTTCGCCCGCTAGCCCGCCTTTCCGACCATATACCAACCCTAGCGGGAAAGCTCGGGACCAAACGTCCAAAACCAGCAAATAGTCTGATTTGAGATAAAAATCACCATAAATAGGGGGAATAGAGGTCTCCAGTGAAGAATAGTTTGCCGAACGGCGGAGGTTACAAATATGGCTGAGCCGGTATTAAGTCCTGACACCGCCGCGGAACTACCGGCCATTTAGACACTTCACAACACAAGACCATGTCGCACATTCCTTACTCTTTTTCACCCCGGCTGGCCCGATCAGGACCGGCCACCCGCAGTCCCCTGGCACTGTTCTCTCTCGCTTTCCTGTTCCTGCTTTTCGCATCTTCCGCCCTCCAGGCTACCCACTTCCGCTTCGGCTCCATCAGCTGGCGGCACCTGGGCGGTACAACGGTGGAGTTCAAGATCAAGCAGTCGTGGCGAACCGCCTACGGCCCCTTCGGAATCACCGGGACGCCGGCGTTAGGCAGCCAAACCCCGACCTTCGTGGACAACCTCCGCTTTGGAGACGGTACCAACCAGGATTTCCGGCTCACCGTCACCGCCGTTAACCCCGTCGAGGGCTGGTTTTTCGGCGAAACCACCATTGTCCACACCTATCCGTCTGCGGCAGAGTTTACCGCCTTCTTCTCAGCCTGCTGCCGGATCGGCGGCATCTCCAACGCCCCGGAGGGCGACTGGTACGTGGAAACCAACGTCGACCTCTCCGGCAATAACTTCGGCAACGACTCGCCGACGATCAACGTCCCCCCCATCGTTAACCTCGTAGCGGGAGCTAATAGCAGTTTCCTCGTACGCGCCGTCGATCCGGACAACGATAACCTGCGTTTTCGTTCCCCCACGTCACGCGAGTACCGCTCCGGCAACCTATCCCGGCAAACGGTCTCCGCCGGGGGCCAGGTCACCCTCAATACCAGCGGCGCAGCGATTGGCAACCTGTTTACGGCCATCGTTGTCGTGGAAGACCTGGACCAGAACGGCAACCCCAAGTCAAAGTCCATGGTCGACTTCCTGGTCCGCATCGTCGATTCGTCGACACCCCCCCAGTTCGATTACACCGTAACGCCGCCCGACAGCAGCATCTTCGACGTGCGGCCCGGCCAGCCAATAAACTTCACCGTCCGGGCCACCGATATCGATCCCGGCAGCAACGTAACCCTTAACGCGGTCGGTGCGCCTCCCGGAAGCTCCTTCACACCCGAACTGCCCAGCCAGGGCAATCCCGTGATCGCAGACTTTAACTGGACTCCCACGGTGACCGACATTGGCAGCAGCGTGATCACCATCACCGCTACCGATGACGGGGGTACCCAGACCATCACCAACGTTTCCATCCTGGTCAGCCAACGTCCCACCTTCGACGTACCGCCCACCCCCGCCACCAGCGACCACAACGTCGTGGCCCCCGGCGAAACCCTGCAATTCACCGTACAAGCCTCGGACCTCGACCCCAGCGACCCGGTATCCATCACCCAGGCCAAACACAAGATGTCGGGCGTGGACTTTATCGCCCTCGGCGCCACCTTTACCCCCGCCTTGCCGACTCCGCCATCCAACCCCACCGCTACGCTCTTTTCCTGGACGCCCACGCCGGCCCAGTGGGGACACCAGCACGTGATCTTTACCGCCGAGGACAGCTATACGGAGACGACCACCCATGAGGTGTCCATCCTGGTCAACACGACCCCGACCTTTACCAGCACCCCCGTGACCATGGCCACGGTCGGCCAGCCATATACCTACGCCATTACCGCCGAGGACCCGGACATTCCCTTCGGTGACATGCTGGAGATCATCGGACTGAACCTGCCCGGTTGGCTCACGCTGACCGACAACGGTGACGGTACCGCCACGCTCAGTGGCACCCCCGCAACGGGAGACATAGGCACTTATGACCTCACCGTGGAAGCCCACGATATCAACCACCACCAGAACGTGCCCGGTATACCACGACAGATCTTCCAGATCGAAGTGACCGGCGGCGGCACCGGCGGACCGCTTATGTCATCCTTCTGGCTGGAAGCCGAGTGTGCTATGGTCGGAGCCGACTGGCGCAGCGCAAGCGATAACGGTGCTTCCAACCAATCCTACGTCTTCGCCCCGGACATGCGGTCCACCTCGGTACCGCCCGCTGATGTCCCCGATACCCGGGTGCGCTTCACGGTCGACCAGGCCGAAAGTGGTACCTACACCATGATGGTCCGGCTCTTCGCTCCCCGGGCCGACCGCGATTCCTACTGGGTACGGGTCAATAACGGCAGCTGGTTTAAGTGGAACAACATCAAGTGCGGCCAGGACTTTACCTGGGTCACCTACCCCCAAACCCTCAGCCTCAACGAGGGACTGAACACCGTGGATTTTGCTTTCCGGGAGGGCGGCACCTGGCTGGACAAGATCCATATCGACAAGACCGGCGGCATGCCTACCGGATTCGGTGACCCGGCCACCAATTGCACGGCCCCCGTCAACCAGGCACCGGTAGCCTCCATCAGCGCCTCCACCTACACGGGTGTCGCTCCGCTGGCCGTTACCCTCGGGGGCGGCGGCAGCTACGACCCGGACGGCACCGTTGTAACCTACGACTGGACCTGGAACGGTGGCTCAGCCACGGGCCCGGACCTTACGCTGAACCTTTCCCCCGGGATGTATGACGTCACCCTTACGGTCACCGACGATGACGGAGCCACGGCTTTCGACGTCGTCAGCCTACGGGTACTCGATCCGCTGGCAGATTCCGACGGCGACGGTATTCTGGACGGTGCCGACAACTGCGTCGATATGCCTAACCCCGGACAGGAAGACTACGACGGCGACGGCGAGGGGGATGCCTGCGATAACGTGACCGCACCACCACCGCCCTTCTTCTTCGAGGCCGAATGCGCCCAGCGCAGCAAGCTGTGGCGGCTGTACCAGGACGCCGACGCCAGCGAAGGGATGTTCATTGCCTTCACGGGGTGCCGGTGTACCGATGCCCCCCCGGCCAGCACTTCGGAGTACCTCCTGAGCTACAACGTGAACATCACTGACCCGGCTACCTACTACCTCTTCCTCCGCCTCAGCACGCCGGACCCGGGCCGCAACTCCTTCTGGGTGCGGGTCGACGGCGGCGACTGGATCAAGATGTGGAAGGAAACCGACGGCACCCAACTGATGACCAGTGGCTTCGAGTGGCGCAAGGTCAACGACGACGGAGAGGCCGTATCCTTCGATCTCGATCCGGGTAAGCACACGATCGTCGTTGCCCCCCGCGAACCCGGCACCAAACTGGACAAGGTAGCCCTGAGCCCGCACGACATGGCTCCCACCGGACTCGGCGCACCGGCCGGCAACTGCGAACTGAGCAAGTCACAGGACCTGGCCAGCATGCAGCAGCAGGCGGAGATCTACGACGACGCCCTCTTTGTCACCGAGGAGATCGCCGTGTTCCCCAATCCCACCGCAGATCAACTCACCCTCGAGCTCAATGACGGCTACGTGGGCGAGGTGAATATCACCGTCACCGACATGATGGGCCGCACCGTCAAGCAGGTACGGCAGGCCAAGGACGACCGCTACCTCCGAACCGATCTTTCGGTACGTGAACTGCCCAATGGCCCGTACTTCCTGCGGATACAGCAGGGAGACTGCCAATCCGTGCGACGCTTTATCCGCATGTAGACCGGCAGACCACTTGGCACCTCCGGGGCCGGCACCGTTTGGTGTCGGCCCCTTTTTGTTGCGCCGCCGCGCGGGTGCGGTGAAGGTCGTAAATGAGTAATATTAGCGGGCCCAAACCGATCCGATGTCCTTCGACCTTACTCCCGACCAGCGGCGACACCTCCTCAGCGAACTCCTGCCCCAGTTGGAGGACTACTACGCTCATACCCGGAAACTGCGGGTAGCCCCCCACCTCGATCCGGAAACCGTACGGGCCGCGGCACGGGACTTCGACTTCAGCACGCCGGTCGAGCCTGCCACCGCCGTGCGGGTGGTCCTGGACAACCTGCGCAAGTTCCAGGTCCACGTTCCACATCCGATGTACTACGGACTGTACAACCCGCGGGCGAGCTTCCCCTCCATCCTGGCCGACATGATTGCCGCCTACTTCAACCCCCAGCTGGCCGCCTGGAGTCACTCCCCCTTCGCGGCGGAGGTGGAGCGGTACCTCGTATCGGCCTACGGCACTCGCTTCGGCTTCCCCGGAGAATTGACGGATGGCACGTTCACCAGCGGCGGGGCCGAGGCTAATCTGACGGCGGTGTGCTGCGCCATCAATCACCGGTTTTCGGATTACTCCCGCCGTGGCTTCCGGGCATTCGGAGGTGACCCCGTGGTGTACTGTTCGGATCAGGCACACCATTCGGTCGTCAAGGCGGCCCGCACGGTCGGCCTTGGCCTGGACGCCGTAGCGGAGATAGCGGCGGATGAGCAACTGCGCATGTCCGTCCCCAAACTCCGGCAACGGATCGTGGCGGACCGTGAAGCGGGCAAAATTCCCGTGCTCGTGGTCGCGACCGCCGGCACCACGGGTACCGCGGCGATTGACCGCCTGGCGGAGATCGCCGATGTTTGCCGGGAATACGACGTATGGCTGCACGTGGATGCGGCCTTCGGGGGAGCGGCGGTCCTCAACGATGAGTACCGCGATTGGTTGCACGGCATCGAACGGGCCGATTCCATCAGCACCGATATCCACAAGTGGCTCAGCGTGCCGATGGGTACGGGCATGTTCCTCACCCGCCACCCGGCGATCATGGAGAAAAGCTTCGGCACCGCCGCGGCCTACATGCCCCGCGAAGGGAAGGAATACAAGCCGGTAGACCCGTACAGTCATACCCTGCAGTGGTCGCGCCGCTTCCTGGGGCTGCGCTGGTACCTCTCCCTGCTCGTTTTTGGCTGGGAGGGGTACGCGGACACGATCCGCCACCACGTCGAACTTGGCCGCTACCTGCGCAAGCGCCTGAAGAAACGCGGGTGGACCATCGAGAACGATACGCCCCTGCCGGTGGTGTGCTTCTCCCGCTCGGGCCTTTCCGACCCCGGCGCCTACGCCCACGGGATCTGTGCACGGATCGTCGCCTCTGGCGAAGCCTGGCTGAGCATATACCCCGTTCGGGGCGTGGATGTCCTTCGGGCGGGTATCACCAACTACGCCACTACCCGCGCCGACGTGGACCGCCTGGTCGAACTGCTGGAGCGGATCCGGGAAGAAATGGACGCGGCACCGGGACCCGGGTACGCTGGTACGACCTGATCGACTCCCCGATCCGTTCCCGAGAGTACTCTGCTCTCCTGCAGCAACGGGCGGGGGCGGGGGGTGCAGAAATACATCACAACGCACAGCCCGCTGAACGCAGATCGCTATCAAATCTCCGAAACCGGACCGCCGTCAGTACCTACCTGACCCGGGAGAACGGCCCCACCTCTCCGCTGCACCCGCGCGCCGCCGCAATGAGTAACACGAAGGACTGAGAACAACGGAGAAGGCTGATGATGCTCAATACTTCACCGTTGAATAAAACAGAATATTTACTAACAATAAGGTTACGAAGCAGAACAATCGATTGTGTACACATTCTTTTTGGGGGACAAGTAATTTGACGGATAATATTGTGTCACATTGACATTTATTTTATTCCTTAGGAGAAACCAATACCCATTTACACCTAAAGTCGATACTTCATGCAGAGATTTTTACCGGAGCGCGACCGCGTCGTCGCCTCCCTGACCCTCCTTTTGTGCCTGGTGACCGGATTCCAGGTCACGGCCCAAGCGCCCGGTTTACCGATCCGGGCATCCCTGGACCAACCGCTACTTTCACAAACCACCTTCACCGGCAGTGACGGCGTGGATACGGTGATGGTCCCCCACACCCTCGGAGATGCCTACTCCCTGAATGTGGTCGCGGCCGTTACCGCCGCCGAGGGGCGCGGGCTGGACATCGAGGCCCGCGACGGCGGCGGCTCCGGCTTCCGGCTCAGCCTCGACGAAGCTACCCTGAACTGGACCGCTGACCTGTCCGATCCTACCTCCCTGTCACTCGCCCCGGCCGGGAACGAACAGGAGATCCGGGTGGCCGTCAGCGACGGACAGGCGCACATCTACCGCAATGGCCGCTACCTGGCCAGCCGCCCGCTCGCCGCCATTTCCAACCTGATAGACGGCAACGCTACCGGCGACTCCGGCGCCGTTCCCTACGGCCCGAACCTGATCGCCGACTGGGCCGGTACGGCCACCGATCGCGACGGCACCCCGGCCGACTACGGCTGGTCGATGAATACTACCACGGTCAATCTCTTCAATACCGCCAACTCGGGAAGCGGAGTACGGTTTATGGACTTCGGTACCAACGACGGATATATATATGATGGATCCGCCTACACCGGCCGCCTGATGTACATCCGGTGGGACGGAGACCCCGTTCAGTCCGCTACCTACGCTTACCCGGTGGAACTGGCGGCGAATACGACCTATCAGTTTTCCCTGCTGCAGGGGTACCTGACCAACGCCAGGGGGGCGAGGTCCATCAGCGTGGGCATCGGCCCCACCGACCTCGCTACCGACCGGACGTCCGAGACCACCTTCTTCCAGGGGGCATCCCAGGAGCTCGAGCGCGGCACCTTCACCTTTCGCAGCGGCGAGGCCGGTACCTACTACCTGACCATTACCGGCAGCTGGGGCCTCTACACCATTGGTGAGCTCAGCCTCCAGACGGCCGACCTGATGCCCCGCTTCCTGTTCGGCAAGAACTACCCCGACGGCGCGGTAGATATGGAGATTATCTCCGCCACCTACGCTCCCGACGCCTACGCTCCCGAGCCCCCCACCACGGGCAACCGGGAAACCATCACGGTGACCGCCGAGGACGCCAGCTTCCCGACCAGCTACGACACCGATTTCGTGGTACCGGGCAAGACGGATCTTCACTTCACGGGTGAGTCGGTGCCATTCGTGAACAGCACGGTGGACCTGCAATCGTCGGATTCCTGGCTGTTCTTCGATAACGTCAAGCCGTCGGAGGTCGCCGAGGAATACCTTCAGTACGTTACCCTAAACGGTGCCCCCGCCGACCTCGGAACCAACGTGCGCCTGTCGATCTACGTCAACGGTGCCGTCGTGATCCCCTACGGGGCCGACACCTACAGCCACGCCCTGGAGGCCTACGCCGCAGAAAATCTGGACGGCGAAATGACCCCCTTCGAGCTATCAACCTTCCACAACGACCTGGGTACGCTGGACGACAACGTGGCCTCCTTCAAACTGCACCGCGGCTTCATGGCTACCCTGGCCAGCAACCCCGACGGCAGCGGGTTCAGCCGCGTGTTCATCGCCAACGATGAAGACCTGATCGTGAATACCCTGCCCGAAGGACTGGACGGTACCGTAAGCTACATCCGCGTTTTCCGCTGGGACTGGCCCAGTAAGAAGGGCAAAGCCGGCTGGAGCCCCGACCAGATCGGCGCCACCTGGTACTACGACTGGAACATCGGCGGCACCGCCGGGCTCAACTGGGAATACGTCGCCATTCGCCAGAACTGCTGCTGGCCGTCCTGGGATGCCATCAACAACAAGTCCGGCATCAATCACCTGCTGGGCTTCAACGAACCGGACCGTCCCGACCAGTCGGACATGACCATCGACGAGATCATGGAGATCTGGCCGGAGTTCATGCAGTCCGGCTACCGCCTCGGTTCCCCGGCACCGGCGGACCCCTTCAACAGCGTCCTGCCCGAATTCATCCGGCGGGCGGAAGAGAAAAACTACCGCGTCGACTACCTCGTCATCCACGCCTACTGGGGCGGCCTCTCACCGCAGGACTGGTACAACCGGCTCAAAAATCTCTACGACCGCTACCAGCGCCCGATCTGGATCACGGAGTGGAACAACGGCGCCAACTGGACCAATGAGTACTGGCCCGAGGACCAGGACGAACAGTTTGCCAAGCAACGCCGCGAACTGGAAGCCATCCTGGAGGTCCTCGATACCACCCCCTTCGTGGAGCGCTACGCTATTTACGACTGGGTGGAGGACAAGCGGGCCTTGGTACTGGGCGACACCCTGACGCCGGCCGGTAAGATGTTCTACGCGAAAAAGTCCGAGATGGCCTTTAATCCCGCGTACGAATTCATCCACACCTGGCAACTCGCCATGCCCGATCTGGTGGCCACCGTCGACGACGACGATTACTTCCTGGCCACGCTCACCTGGGAAGACCTCAACGGCGAACTCGGATCGAGATATGAGCTGGAGCGGAAATTTCCCGACGACGACGATTGGACGACCGTAGCCACCTACGAAGACTACGAGGCGGGAAGTACGCTGACCTACCAAGACAGCATCTACTCCTCCGCCAGCTACCGGGTCAAGGCATTCGGGCCGGACGGCAGCGAGTTTCTCTACTCCAATATCCTCGACATCGACCGGGACGCGGATCCCCAGGCTCCGGCCCTGCTTACCGCCGCCGTACGTTCCTCCGAGGAAGTATACCTCAGCTGGACCGAATCGGAAGCGGCGCGTTCCTATACCCTCAAGCGGAGCATGAGCGCGGGCGGGCCCTTCGAGACCATAGCGGCCCGGACCACCCTGCGCGAATACACGGATACCGGACTCACGCCCGGCACAACGTACTACTACGTGGTCACGGCCCTGAACAGCGCGGGCGAAAGTGAAAACAGCCGCGTCGTTACGGCCACCACGCCGGAACTCGCCGTGCCGAACAGCCCCCTCAATCCGCGGATCGCCGCCGGCGACGAACGGGTGACGCTCAGCTGGGATTTCCAGTACGACGCGGTGTATCAGGTGCAGCGCGCGGACTCCAAAGCGGGGCCCTACGTGACCCTGGCCTCCGACGTCGACGCCCTGGAGTACGTAGACGTGAACGTAACGAACGGTACGACCTATTACTACCGCGTCGTTGCTTCCAACGAAATAGGTGAGAGTGAAGCTTCCATGATTCTGGAAGCCACCCCCACGGATGGACGCTACGTATACCTCCCCTTCAATGAGCCTACCGGCACCTTTGCCGAGGACGTCTGGGGTGGCCAGCACGCTACCCTGGTAGGTGACGCCGGGCGCGAAGCCGGCTACGTGCGGGGGGGAGCGCTCTCCCTTAGCGGCGGTCACACCTACCTGCCGGCAGGTGTCGTCAGCACCCTGCAGGACTTTACCATCGCCACCTGGATCGAGCTGGACGAGCTGAGCACCTGGGCGCGCGTCTTCGACTTCGGTACGGGGACCACCACCAATATGTTCCTCACGCCCCGGGCGGGCGGATCACCAGCCGATTCGACCATCATGCGCTACGCGATTCGTAACGGGGACGGTGAGATGGCCGTCAGCTATACGACGGTGCTCCAACCGGACACCTGGACGCACGTGGCCGTCAGCCAGCACGCGGATACGGTACGCCTGTTCATCGGTGGTGAAATGGTGGCCATGATGGCCGGAGTGACGCTGTCCCCCGCCGACCTGGGACAGACCACCCAGAACTACATCGGAAAGTCGCAGTACCCCGACCCCCCGCTGCGCGGCGCGGTCGACGAGTTCAAGATATACAACTACGCCCTCAGCGAGGCGGAGCTGCAGGAGGCCATGGCCCCCACCGATGAGGAACTCGAGCTGGCTATTGAAGGCTTGAAAGCCAACGCTTCGGACGGTCGGGTAACGCTGACCTGGGTGCGCAGCTTTGACGGCATGTTCGGGGTATTACGCTCCGACACCGAAACCGGCACCTACGACACGCTTGCCGTCGATATCACGGGGAACCAGTACACGGATACCTCCGTCATGAACGGCAATATGTACTACTACCGGGTATTCGTCTACAACGACGCCGGCGCCAGCGATAAGTCGAAAACCGTGATGGCCATGCCCGTGAAGGGACGCCACGTGCACATTGACTTCAACGAAGGGTCGGGGCAGATCGCCAAGGACCAGTGGGCCGGCTACGACGCCACGCTCTACTCCACGGCTTCGTGGACCGTTGGCCGCCGTGATTCGGAACTGGCCGTACGCCTGGACCGGCTGCAGGCCGCCTACCTGGATCTCGACGACGGCGTGGTCAGCGACCTGGACAGCATGACCCTCGCAACCTGGGTATGGATCCCCGCCGACATCGGGAACAACTCCCGCATCTTCGACTTCGGCACCTCGACCGGTAACTACATGATGCTATCGCCGAATTCCGGCGGGCAGATCCGGTTCAAGATGACCACGCCCGACCGCGGGGGCTACGACCAGTTCATCAACTACCAGCTGCCCAAGGAGGAATGGACCTACGTAGCCGTTACGCTGCAGGATTCGGTCTTCAGCCTCTACGTTGATGGTCGCCTGCAGTACTCCGACAGTACCCTCACCCTAACCCCCGCCGACATCGGTATGACGACCAACAACTACCTCGGTAGGTCCCAGTGGTCGAGCGACCCCTACACCGATCTGCGCTTCGACGATCTGAAGATCTTTACCTACGCGCTGAACGAGGAGGAGTTGCTGGAGAACATGAAGCTCACGCAGGTCATCACCTTCGAGGAGATCGAACCCCGCTTCGTGGGTGACGAAAACTTCTACCTGGAAGCATCGGTAAGCAGTGGCCTGGACCTCACGTACGAAAGCTCCGACTCCAGTGTAGCGATCGTGGATATGAACGGCCTGGTGAGCCTCATCGGCGCAGGCTCCACTACCATTACGGTGAGCCAGGCCGGTACCGAGGAGTACGCCGCGGCCAGCGCGAGCCGGGTGCTTTACGTGGACACCGATTCCGGCACCGGATTTGACGATCCCCAGGCCGCGGGTACGCTGGTCAGGTTGTTCCCCAACCCGGTAACGGCCCACCTGCTGATCCAAATGGAAACCCAGGTGCAGAAAGGCGCGACCATCACCGTGGTCGCCACCAACGGCCGTACCGTGCTGCAGCGGACCCTGTCCGGCGAGCGGCAGACGCTCGACGTACGCGCGCTGCCGCGGGGCGTCTACATCGCGGTCATCCGTAATGGCTCATCCCTCTACTACCACAAGTTGGTGAAGCAATAATTCATCAGTTCAATTTTTAGGCGCTGCCGCTCACGATCCCGTGGGCGGCTGCTTTTTTTTGGTTGACCCCGCGCCGAAGGGCAAAAATCCGCCCGCTCCGCTATAAAAGCCGGCAAAGCATCGTACTTTAGGAAATGCTCGCTCCGCTCCGGCGGCGCGCACCGTGTGTTGTCTAACGTCTCTCATCGAATGTCCCTACAACCCTCCCTCAACATCCTGTTGGCCCAGCGTCTGCTGCCCGGCTTCGATAGCCGCCTCCTTGTCACCTGGGCCGCGGATGCCCTGTCAGATGGATACGGGGGCGAAGGCCTGGTGCGACTGGCCCGGATGGAACGATCTACCCCTGCGGCCCGAATGGCCTGCTTTTCGGCGTGCGTAGCGGATCTGGGGCTCTCCACTTGCGCCGAGCCGCACAGCCTGCTGCAGCATTACGCGTTCTACCTCGCCCGCCGCGTGGTCCGGCGCAAAATTGACGGATTTGAAGGGCTCGAGAAACTGAAGAGTATCTACGTCGCCAGCGACTACGACAGCCGGTACCAGGCTTTTTATCTCCTGGCGGAAGACCTGGCGGCCCTGCGTGCGGGGGGCGTGGTCTTCCTTACCAAGGACCTTTCCGCCGATAACGGCGAGGAGCTGGTGCTGCGCACCTGCACCGAGTTTCTGTCCTGGGAATCGGTAAACATCAATCCCCACCGCTGGGGGGCCGTCTACTGCTTTTCCTGCCACCACGTCGATGCCCCGGTGGAAAGCGGTACCTGGTTGAGTACCAAGACCAGTCGCCCCCAGTGCCGCCTCTGCGGCTCGCGGGCCGTCGGCAGCTTTTCCGAGGAGGCGGACCGAAGCCGGATACTCGCGGCGGCCGCACGCGGGGAATAGGCCGGGCGGGGTCAATGCGGGAAAAAGGATAGCTTACCCGTCAGAATCCTCGTTCATGCCCGTCCATTCCCGCCGCCTTTTTCTCCGCCAGCTCTCCACCGGCCTGCTGGCCGCACCGCTCCTCTCGATGCGCGCTGCCGGCCCTAACGACCGCATCAACCTGGCGTGCATCGGCCTCGGCATCCAGGGCTTCAACGACCTGGCCGCGGCACTGCAGCATCCGAACGTCCAACTCGTGGCCGCCTGCGACCTCTACACCGGCCACCTGGAGCGCGCCCGGGAGGTGTACGGTACCGACCTCTTCCTCACCCGCGACTACCGGGAGATACTGGCCCGCCCGGACGTGGACGCCGTGATCGTGGCTACGCCCGACCACTGGCACGATACCATCACCATCGCGGCGCTCGACGCCGGCAAGCACGTCTACTGCGAAAAGCCCCTGGTGCAGCAACTTGACGAAGGCCGGGCGGTACTGGACGCCGCGGCCCGCAATCCGGGCGTGCTGATCGTGGGCAGCCAGCGGGTGAGTTCCATCCTCACCGAGCAGGCGCGGGAGATCTACCGACGCGGCGACCTCGGCCAGCTGGTCCTGGTAGAAACCTTCAACGACCGCTTCAGCGCCCTGGGCGCGTGGCAGTACTCGATCCCGCGGGATGCCTCCCCCGAGACCATAGACTGGGAAACCTTCCTCAAGGATACCCCGGACCTCCCCTTCGACGCCAAGCGCTTTTTCCGCTGGCGCAACTACCAGGCCTACGGAACGGGGGTGGCCGGCGATCTTTTCGTCCACCTGTTCTCCGCCAGCCACCGCATTCTCGACTCGCTGGGGCCGGAACGCATCTTCTCCACCGGTGGCCTGCGCTACTGGAAGGACGGCCGCGACGTTCCCGACGTCTTCGTCGCCAGCTGCGACTACGGGGAGCAGGCTGGACACCCGGCCTTCAATATGCAACTGCGGGTTAACTTCGTCGACGGCGGGGGCGGCGGGTCGCGCACCCGCTTCGTCGGTACGGAGGGGAGCCTCGACGTAACCGGCAATCAGCTGACCCTACGCCGAAAGACGCTGCCCGCCGCTCCCGGATACGGGGGGTGGGATACCTACACCACCTTCCCCCAGGCTACCCGCGAGCAGTTTGAATCCTGGTACAACACCGAGTACCCCCCGCTGCCGCCGAACGTCGTCGGGCCCGATGAGTGGACCTACCGTAGCCCGGAGGGCTACTCCGACCACGTCCACCACTTCGGCAACTGGTTCGAGGCCATTCGCAACGGAGGAAAGGTGGTAGAAGACGGCGCCTTCGGTTTCCGTGCCGCCGCCCCCTCCCTCGCCGCCAACCTCAGTTACTTCGAGCGGCGGGTGGTGGACTGGGACCCGAAAGCGATGACCCTCCGGGGCTAGCCTCCGTACAACGCTGCCTCCGGCAGCACAGTGGGATGCGCTCTCCGAGCGCGCGGGAGGCGCTTATTCGGTAACCGTACGCGCAAAAAAGAACGGCCCCGCCCGGTGCCCCACGTGCGGCTGCAGCTTCACGGTGACCTCCTCCTTCCCGGCGGTCAGTGCGGCGGGAATGGCGTAGCGCACGTCAATGAACTTACCGTCGGCCTTGCCCGAGATATTTTCCGTGGCGATCCGCTCGCCGTCCACCAGGATGTCGAAGGTCTTGGAACCGGTATAGCCGCCCCAGTACTCGAGCACGAGCGCCATCGGCGCGTCGGCCTTGGTCTTCATCGTGAAGGATAGCCAGCCGCCCCGCTCCGAGCCCCGCGCCTTACGCCCGCGGAAGTCCGCTTCCAGGTTCAGGCTGTCGCCGGTGAAGTGGTGGTCGCGCTCGGGCTGCATTTCCCCGGGCTGGAAGCGGTCGAAGGTGATGGCCTCCAGCTGCCGTTTCCGCTCCTGCTCGGCTTCGTACGCGGCCTGCCGTTCCGCCCACTGGACCTCATTAAAGAGGTCGAGGTAGACGGTGTACGTCCGGTCGTTCACCCGGTAGAGAGGGCGCAGTTTCACGTCACGCGGCGCTCCGATGCCCTGGGTGCGGAAGGTGCTTGTTTCCCCTGGAACGGCCTCCAGCCAGGTCGCCGGATCACGGCTTTCCGACATCAGTACGGGTACGTAGTTGCGCTGCTCCGACCGGGGATCGTCCACCGGCCCGAGGTCGGCGGCCAGCACCAGGGGGCCGTGCAGTACCGCCACCCGGCTCGCGTCGTCGGGCATGGCCTCCAGCCGAAGGGTGAAGGGCATTTCCAGGCCCACCACGTCGCCGTCGGTCCACTCCCGGCTTAACTCGATGAAACTGCCCGGCTCGCTGCTGCTCTCCAGCTGTTCGCCGTTGAGGGTTACCAGCGCCCCGGCAGTCGCCCAGGCGGGATGGCGAAGGTAGAGGGTGAAGGTCTGTGGCGCGTCGAGGGCCAGGGTGAGCTCTGTCGCTTCTTCCGCGGGGTAGCGGGTCCGCTGGGTCACGGTGACGCCGCGCTCCGCCCAGTCGAGGGTGGAGGCGATGTACTGCGTCACGTAAAGCGCGTCGTCGTTGTGGTAGTAGATATTGGCCCCGTACTTGCTGTGGTTCTCCATGCCGGTGCCGATGCAGCAGGTGAACCATTCGGGATCCTGAAAGGCCTTGTGGCCGCCCATCTCCAGGGACTGGTTATACACCACCCGTCCGTCGGCGGGGTCCTGGGAGGAGAGGATCTGATTGAAGAGCGCCCGCTCGTAGTAGTCGGCCACCTCCGCCCGCGGCTCCCACAGGAAAAGATGCCGCGAAAGCTTGAGCATATTGTAGACGTTGCAGGTCTCGGTGGTTCCTTCGCTCAGCCGGTGGGTCAGCCGGTCCGGTGCCCCGAAGTACTCCCAGTTGCCGTGGCCGCCGGTGACGTAGGAATGGTGGTGCACGACGCGGTCCCAGAAGAATTCCGCGGGTTTGCGGTCCTGCTTCTCGCCCGTGATCTCGTATAAGCGCGAGGAGGCGATGAGTTTCGGGATCTGGGTATTGCCGTGCTTGCCGGGCAGGATGTCCTCGCCCATGGCGAGGCTGTCGATGATCGACTCGTCGTGGA
Organism: Lewinella sp. IMCC34183; assembly: GCF_003390915.1. Lineage (GTDB taxonomy): Bacteria > Bacteroidota > Bacteroidia > Chitinophagales > Saprospiraceae > Neolewinella. Next base: position 108,230 of record NZ_QMEM01000007.1, read on the forward strand.
ACACCCGGGCGATCCGGAGGTATTTCTCCTCGCCCGTGTCCGCGTAGAGGTCGGCCAGCGTCTCCTGCACGCCGCCGAATTCGCAGTCGAGCATATCCTGCACTTCCTCGTTGGTCAAACCGAGCACGATACCGCCGATCCAGTCCGCGAAGTTCTTTTCCACCTCCAGGGCCCGCTGGTTGCCCAACAGCTGGTAAGCGTCGCGCAGGCCGGCCATCACCTTGTGGTGGGTGTAGAAGGGCGCCCAGATGCCGTTGAGGTCGAAACCCTGCGAGCGGATCTCCCCCTTCGCCACCTCGTTCTCGAAGATCGCCTTGCCGTTGTCGAAGGCGCCGAGGTACTGCCCCCCGTTGGCCCGCTGCACCTCGGCCAGTTCGTCTACGATGTAGTCGGCCCGCCGCTTGAAGGTATCGCGCCCCGTGGTCTGGTACATCAGGGCGAGCGCGCTCAGGTGGTGGCCCAGGCTGTGGCCGGCCAGCGATTCGCCTTCCCAGCCGCCGTAGGCCTCGGCCCGCGGCTCCAGCCCGGCCTGGATGCGGAAGCGGGCGAGCAGCCGGTCGGGGTCGTAAGCGAGCAGAGAGGCTTCGTTGAGCTCGGTGGCGTGCTGGAAGGGGCCGTCCAACAGGCGTACGTCGGTTAGTGCAAAGGGCATTACGACTCCTGTGACGGCTTCCTGCGCTTTCGGCGCAGCCGACTGACCGCCCAGTTCGTTCACGGAGGCGAGTACGACGACCGCCAGCCACAGTAGGGAAAAGCAAGGGGAAGATTTCATACCCCAAGTTAAGCATAGATCGGGCAGCCCTTCGGAGGCGGCGCGCGGGTGCAGGGCCCTTGCGGGAACGGCCCCGGAGACAGGCTTTCGGTTCATTTCTTACCACCAGCGTTCGACAGCTACCACAGACTCGCTGTTGGTGCTGGCCTTTCCCCTCGATTTTTGGGATAAAGTGATACGACGGACAACTCTATAAAACGCGGCATAGGGCCCGGAACCAGCAAATCAATACAAGAGAGCGGGGAAACACGATACAGCTTATAACATAAATTCTGCCAAAACACGTTTTATAAATTTTTTGATCTGCTTAAATTAGTTTTTATAATTTAAGACACATTCCCTTTAAATAAACGTATACTTTTTATATTGCCAACGCACCTAAAAAACACCTTTCCCATGAGACTCCTTACCAGGACTATCCCCCTTCTTGTATTAGTGGCAGTGACCGCGGCCTGCACGCCCGAAGCGCCTTCGGTCGCCCCCGCCCCCGACAGTCTGACCGCCAGGAATGCGCGGATTGTCCTCGCCCAGCAGACCGTTGCGCAAATCATGGACCTCTACCGGGCCACGATTGTCCGTCCTGACTATTCCTACTCCCCCGACACCTACGCCGCGAAAATAGCTGCCGGATACCGGGGGACCCACTTCGACATCCGGGAGAATGAAATCGTTGTGCCAGTTACCAAGGCCGTCTATACGCGCCGAAACCGACTCACCGATCTGGTGGAGGCCGCCAATAGCCTCCCGGATGCAATAGAACAGGTTGAGAGGGATTCGGACGTGCAAATAGCGGACTTCCGTGCGTCCGGATCAGCGGAAGCGATCGAGCGGCTGGTTGAAAATTTATACTTCAGGGAAACGCTTCAAATACTCGCGCTAAAGCTTTCTCCAGGTGGCATTAGTCATGCTAAGTGGAGCTGGAAATGCGCGGCTGGCGTTGTTGGGGCTGCCCTAGGGGGCGGGTTAGCCGGCTGCCGGACCGGTGCCTTTATCGGAAGCTTTGGCGGCCCCGCTTCTGCCGGGGGCGGATGCGCCGCAGGAGCGGCGCTGGGGGCCATCGGTGGTGCACTGGCGGGTTCGTCCAGGTACTGCTAGTGTCCCGCCGGCCTCCTTAAACCAATAGTCACAATCACTCGTAAAATTCAACCGCTCTATGCGTACCCCTTACCCTTTTACCCTTTTTCTTTTCCTGCTGCTTCTCACCGCCTGTTCCGAGCGCGACGGGATACTTCCCGGCGGTGAAACCGAAACCCACGGCAGAGTAGCAATGGCCGACGAAACCTTGCACACCATTCGTGACGTCGGATCCTATATGCACGATGCACTCCAGACCCTGGAGACGCCCAGTACGCCTGCTTACGTTTCCGCAATGCTCCACTCTTTCAGCCGGAGTCCCTATTTGCTCATGCGGAACCAAATTAACGTTAAGCCCGCCGCGATTCCAGATCGGGGCAACCACCTGACGGCCCTGGTTGATCAGGCAAACAGTATGCAGGAATTAATTAGCCTGGTGCAGTCCCGGATCGCCGCCTACCGCGACGACTATATCCTGCAGGGCTCCCAAGAGGCGTACGTCAGGCTCGTAGAAGCAGCCTACTTTCACGAAGTACTTGTGCTGAGCCGGTCCAGGGAATTGAGTGGTGCGATCTACCCGAAATTATCCTGGAAGTGCTTCGGAGCGGTAGCGGGCGGCGCAATAGCGGGAGGACTATCTGGATGTATGGCCGGTGGCAAGGCAGGTGTAGCCATGGGTGCGCAGGGAGCGGCCGGCGGTTGTGCTATCGGAGGCGTCATCGGGGGGATCTCCGGTGGCCTGCTGGGCTACGCCGAAGCCTGCTAACGCAGCAGCCGGTCTCGCCGGGCAACAGACACGCGCGGCTATCTACATTTATGTATCCAAACCCGTTTCGTATGCAAGAAAATTCCCCGCGTAGTCGGTTCGCTAGCCTGGCCGACCGGCTTTCGAGAAACGTACTCGGAGATGTCATACCGATTGCGGTAATGCTCGTGATTGCGGGGTATCTCAGCTACCTGCTCGTAGTAGGACAACTGCCTGCCGGAAGCCGGTATGCAGCTCTCCAGCGGCTCGTTATGTTGACCGTGGTGGTCGGGGTCTCGTGGTTACTCTTCGCATCCATAGTGCTGGTCCGCAACGGCAACAAGTCTTGCTGATCACGGTGCTACCCCCGAACGGTCGGGGGCCGGACCGGGAAACTACACGCCCCGCCAGCGGGTTGATCCCGAACATGTTGCATCGCCACGCTCGCCCGTTGAGGCAACAGCATGCCGGACATCGTCTCTGAGCATCGCGACTGCAGCGTGCGCGGCTATACCCGGCATCCACTCGGTACGGTTGTCCTACTACTCCACGATCACCTCGTACAGTCCGGTCGCGTACTCCTCCGGCAGCTCGACCAGTAGCCGGATCCCGTCAGTCTGGACGGTAGAGAAAGACACGGTGTTGAGCTCGTCCTTCGCTATGGGGTAGCCGTCGCCGTCCGGCACCACCGCCGCCCATCCGTCGCCGGTCCGGTATTCGATGGTCCAATCCGCGGGAATGCGGCAGCCGCCTTCGGGGCCGTCGTCGAACCAGTAGACGCTGACCTTCGAGACATTTGCGAGGGCCGGCAGGTCCAGCTGTACCCATTCGGTGGTGTCCTTGTGCGGCCACCAGTGGAAGTAGGGGATGGAGTGGTCGTTGGAGTTTTCCGGCAGGAGCTGGTCGCGCAGGGCCAGGGTGTTTGCCGCTGCGCCCAGGGAGGTAGTGATCGTGCTTGAGTGCGTCAGGGTGGGCGCGGGGGCGGGTTGGGCCGCCTCCGGAGTGGTGGCCAGCCAGACGGCCATTTCTCCCGGTCCGCGGTTGTTCCAGAGGTGGTAGGGGATCAGGGTCAGGTCGTGGGGGGCGGAGGTGGTCAGGCTGCCGTCCAGTTCCCGGGACACGGTGCGGGCCCGTCCGTGCAGGGCGTAGATGCCGCCCAGGCTGTCCGACGGGGCCGCCGTTACCGGAGCGGACGGGTCTACCACCAGGTCGAGCACCCGCTCGCCGGGGTTGTCGGCCCACTCGGCCGCGTAGAGTAGGGGGCCTCGCTCGTAGGCTACCCGCCCGGCGTCGGCCGTGACTTCATCGCGGGCCAGCACGGCGTGTACCTCCAGCGGAAAGTCCACTTCCACGCGGTCGCCCGGCTGCCACGTACGGTCGAGGGTGAGGTAGCCCCCGTCGTCTACCGCGACCGGCACGATAGCGTCATTGACCGTCACCGTGAAGGCCGATCGTTCGGGATCGATGTAGCGGTACAGCTCCCCGGGTACCGGAAGGTTACGGACGTAGCCGGGCACCCGCAACCGAAGCCGTGCCTTCAGCGCCCGCGCCGGATCGACCTGCAGCCGCACGCTGCCCTCCCACGGGAAGCCGCTCTGCTGCGTGAGGTGCAGCGGAGTACCGTCCACCTCGAAGTCCGTTTCGCTCGACACGTACAGGTTCACGAAGACCTCATCGTCGCGGTGGGCGTAGATGTACTCCGGCATGGAGGGCAGGGTACGCGCCACGTTGGGCGGACAGCAGGCGCAGCCAAACCATTCGCGCCGCGCGTGCTGCCCCATGGAGGCCAGGGGGTTGGGGTAAAAGAAGTGATCCCCGGCCAGGGAGACGCCGTCCAGCACGTTGTTGTACAGCGAGCGCTCCAGTACGTCGATGTATTTGCTCTCGCCCGTCATGAGAAACAGCCGGTGGTTCCAGCGTACGACGCCCACGCCCGCGCAGGTCTCGGCGTAGGCCGACATATTTGGCAGCTCGTAGGCTGCGCCGAAGGCTTCCCCGCTGCCCGTGGCCCCGATGCCGCCGTTGAGATAGTACTTGGAGTCGGCGATGTCGTGCCAGATCCGCTCGATGGCGCGGCGGTAGGCGGAGTCGCCCGTGATGGCGGCGATGTCGGCCATGGCGGTCCACATATACGCACCGCGGACGGCGTGGCCCACGGCCTCGGACTGCTCGGTCACCGGCAGGTGTGACTGGTCGTACTCCTTGGGGTTGCCGACGCCGGAGCGGCCGCGCACGTCGAGGAAAAACTTCGCCAGGTCCAGGTAGCGCGGCTCGCCGGTGACGCGGTAGAGCTTGACGAGGCCGATCTCCACCTCCTGGTGGCCGGGGTAGTCGCGGAGCTTCTGCTCGCCGAAGGTGGCGTCGACCAGGTCGGCGCTCTTGATCGCAACGTCCAGCAGGCTGCGCTTTTCGGTAGCGCGGTAGTGGGCCACGGCCGCTTCGTAGAGGTGCCCCAGGTTGTAGAGTTCGTGGCTGAGCTCATGTACCAGTTCCCACCGCTTGCTGCCGGCCCAGGGGTGGACGTTCTTGCCAATGGTACGGGTAGTATAGAGGTAGCCGTCGGGCTCCTGGGCAGCGGCCACCACTTCGATGAGGCTGTCTACCTGACGTTCCAGCGCCGCATCCGGGTAGGTCTGCAGCGAATAGCTGGCCGCCTCGATGATCTTGTAGATGTCGGAGTCGTCGAAGGGGTACTCGGTGCAGAACTGTCCCTCCATCTGCCGGGCAGCGATCCGGAAGTTGTCGATCCGCCCACTCTCCCGGCTCTTCTGGATGGCGATCGGGATGGTGACCTCGTGGTTGATCTTGATTTTTGGCGCCCAGAATTCGTCCTGGATGGTCACCTCCGAGAAGGAAACGGGGGTGATGGGGTAGTCTTGCTGAGCGGCAACGGCGGAGACGCAGGGCAGGGTGAACAGCAAGAGTAAGGATCGGTACAGCATAGGTAGCCGCAGGGCAGCGGGTATCGGGTGAAATCGGAAGATAGGAAATTGCCGCAGCGCAGTAAAACGCGGTCTCCGACCGCGCAGTACAACGCTGCCTCCGGCCGCGAAGCAGAATGCGTTCTCCGACCGCAAAGTCAAACCGCTACCTGATCCAGCACCAACCGATCATTCTAAAACTTTCCCACTCCCCCCGCACCCGCGCCCCGCCGCCAAGTCCCAAGGTAGGCCGCAGCGGGCCGCAATTATTGTCGGATATTTACGGGAGCCTTTACCAACTACCTCCCCCGCCAGTGAAACTACTTCTGCTCTTCCTAACCCTTTCTCTCAGCCTCACCGCCCAGGACGCCCCCAACTGGCTGCGTCATTCCGCCATCTCGCCCGACGGTACCCGCATCGCCTTCACCTACCTCGGCGACCTCTACACGGTACCCGCCACCGGCGGCGACGCCACCCGGCTCACCTACCACGACGCCCACGACTATATGGCCACCTGGAGCGCCGACGGAGAGCGGATCGCCTTCGCCTCCAACCGCTACGGCAACTTCGACGTCTTCGTGATGCCTGCCACGGGGGGCACGGCCACCCGCATCACCTACCACAGCACCGATGAAGTACCCTACGCCTTCGGCGCGGGCGACAGCACCGTAATCTTTGGTGGACAGCGGCAGGACGACGTGCGCCACCGGCAGTTTCCCACCGGCTCGCAGCCGGAACTCTACACCGTACCGGCCGACGGCGGACGGGTAGCCCAGCTGCTCACCGTGCCCGCGGAGTACGCCCGGCTGAGCCCCGACGGCACCACCCTGCTGTACCACGACAAAAAGGGAGGGGAGAACGAGTACCGCAAGCACCATACCTCGGCCATCACCCGCGACATCTGGGCCTACAACCTGGCCGACTCGACCCACCGGCAACTCACGGAGAGCCCCGCCGAGGACCGGCAGCCGGTCTTCACCGATGATGGCACGGGCTTCTACTACCTGAGCGAGCGCAGCGGCACCTTCAACGTGCACAAGCGGAAACTGGACGACGCGGACAGCGATGAGCAGCTGACGGACATGGGTCCTAACCCCGTCCGCTTCCTCAGCCGCGGCGGCGACCTGCTCAGCTTCGGCTACGACGGGGAGCTCTACACCCTGCGGGAGGGGGAAGCCCCCCAAAAGGTGGAGGTCAACATCGTGATCCAGGACGGCGACAACAACGACCGGTTCATTTCCGTCAACAGCGACATCGAGGAGATGGCCGTTTCGCCCGACGGCAAGGAGATCGCCTTCGTAGCCCGCGGGGAGGTGTTCGTCACTTCGGTGGACGAAAGCTTCACCAAGCGGATCACCAACACGCCGGAGCGGGAACGCTTCGTGACTTGGGGTCCGGAAGGCAAGTCGGTCGTCTACGCCAGCGAGCGCGACGGCCACTGGAGCACCTACCAGACCGAAAAGGTGCGGGAGGAAGAGCCCTTCTTCTACGCCTCCACCCTGCTGAAGGAAACGCCCGTGCTCGAGAACGGCAAGGACAACTACCTGCTGCAGTACGCCCCCGACGGCAAGCGGATGGCCTGGGTCGAGGACCGGCGCACCCTGAAGGTCCGCAACCTCAGCACCGGCACCGACACCGTACTGCTGGGCGCGGACGAGCTCTTCCACATGCGTGACGGCGACAAGTACTTCACCTGGAGCCCCGACAGCAAGTGGCTGCTGGTAGAGCACGACGTGCTGCTTAACAACAGCGAAGTACTGCTGATGAAGGCCGACGGCTCCAAGCGCGTCAACCTGACCCGCAGCGGCTACTACGACAGCCGCCCCAAGTGGGTCGACGACGGCAAGGCGATGATCTGGTTCAGCAACCGCGACGGCCTGAAGTCCTACGCCACCAGTGGGCAGTCGGAGCAGGACGTCTACGCCCTCTTCTTCACCCAGGAGGCCTGGGACGAGTTCAACCTCAGCGAGGAAGACTACAAACTGCAGCAGGCCGTGGAAAAGGCCAACAAAGCAGACGACGATGACGACAAGAAGAAGGAAAAAGAAAAAGAGACCAAGAAAGACAGCACCCAGGTCGAGGACCTCACCTTCGACTGGGACGGCATCCACGACCGCACCAAGCGGCTGACCATCCATTCCTCCCGCCTCGGCGACGCGGTGCTGTCGAAGGACGGCGAGAAACTCTACTACCTGAGCCGCTTCGAGGACAAGCTCAACCTCTGGGTCACCAACCTGCGCACCCGCGAGACCAAGATGGAGCTCGAACTGGAGACCACCAACGGATCGCTGGAGTGGGACAAGCAGCAGAAGAATCTCTACCTGCTCAGCAGCGGTAAGATCACGAAACTCGACCTCGAGAAGGACAAAAAGACCCCCGTCAAGCTGCAGGGCGAAATGACCTTCGACCAGGAGGCCGAACGGCGCGCCATTTTCGACCATGTATGGCAGCGGACGGACGCCGTCTTCTACCGTTCCGACTTTCACGGCGTGGACTGGGACTCGCTGCGCGTGGTCTACGAAAAGCACCTGCCCTCCATCGGCAATGCCTTCGAACTGACCGAGCTGCTCTCCGAGATGCTCGGCGAACTGAACGTGTCCCACGCGGGGGCACGCTACCGGGGCCCCGACATGGAGAACCCAGACAATACCGCCAGCCTCGGCATCTTTATGGATTACGACCATACGGGCGACGGCATCCGCATCGCGGAGGTCCTCGACGGGGGGCCGCTCGACCGGGCCGCCTTCGACGTCCGGCCGGGCATGACCATCGAGCGGATCAACGGGGAAGTAGTCTCCGCCGACCGCGACGTGGCCGCCTACCTGAACCGCCTGGAGGACGACTTTACCCTGCTGGAACTGGTAGACCCCACAACCGACAAGCGCACCACCATCACGGTGAAGCCGATCAGCCAGTCGGAGGAGAATCGCCTGCTCTACCGGCGTTGGGTGCGGCAGAACGAGGCGGAGGTCGACTCGCTAAGCAACGGCCAACTCGGGTACGTACACATCCCCGGCATGAGCGACGAGCCCTACCGCAGCATCTACCAGGATATGATGGGCAAGTACTTCGAGCGGAAGGGCATGATCGTCGATACCCGCTTCAACGGCGGGGGCGACTTGGTGGCCGACCTGGCCATGTTCTTCACCGGCGTACCCTTCATCAGCTACGCCACCGAGGCCAAGGTGGTCGGCGGCGAGCCCACCTCCCGCTGGACCAAGCCCACGCTCGCCCTGATCAACGAGGCGCAGTACAGCGACGGCCACTGCTTCGCCGCCGGCTACACCGACCTGAAAATCGGCAAGACGGTGGGCATGCCTACCCCCGGCACCTGCAGTTTCGCCGGCTGGGAACGGCTGCCGAACGGCATCGTGTGGGGCGTGGTGCCCGTTAGCGCCCGCGACATCGACGGCGACTGGATGGAGAACAACCAGACCGAGCCGCAGATCCGGGTCAAGAATATGCCGGCCGTCATCGCGGCCGGCCGCGACCAGCAGCTGGAACGCGCCGTCCGGGAGATGCTGGCGGACATCGGCAGCCGGTAGGCGGGGGCGGCGGGGCGCAGGTGCGGGGATCGTTCCGGACGATACGTTTCTGGCACAACCATCAGGTACCGGAAGCAAGTACAAGGTCCCCACCGGCGGGGAAGGTTAATCTGGTAGGGCAACCCAAGAATGCTGATCACTGCGGAGGGTCAGCCGTAGCCCCTTTTGTCATTGCGCGCCGGCTGATGGCCGGCACGACACTGCTGGGCATCCAGGACTACATATATGGTAAAATAAAATACAGCCCATTTTCCAGATTTTGGAACAATCGATTGCGTATGTGAATATACTTACCTAGATTAGGCACCCCGCCGGGTATTTCCCCGGCGTCATCTTTAACCTCGATCCATGCAACAGTTTTACTCCAGGATTGCGATCCTCGCATTCCTATTACTTCCGGCGGGCTTGCTGCTCTCCCAAAACCTCATCCTCAACCCCGGCTTCGAAGAGGGCGGTGAGGGAAATGAATTCACCAACTGGACCAAACTCAACGGTGCCGAATACATGACGGCCGTGCGGGGGGAGGACCAGGTACACAGTGGCAACCGCGCCCTGCGGGTGTCCAGCCCCGGCTTCGAGAGCCAACCCTGGCAGGTTCAGTTGCTGAGCGACGCCGTACCGACGTTCCCCGGCAACTCCTACACCTTCACCATCTGGGCGCGGGCCGAGGAAGCGGGGGGAAGGATGCGCTTCTCCACCCAACCAAACGCCCTGTACGGGGGGAACATCGAGATACCCACCGAGTGGACCCAGATCTCCTACACCTTCACCGCCAACGTGGAAATGACCTCCATCGCCATGGATATGGGATACGACGACGTGACCCTGTATTTCGACGACGCCGAGATGCTCGCTCCCGAAAACCCCTGCATGGATACGTACGACGCGCCGGAAGATCAGGAGCCCATTGCTACCGGCAAGGGCAAGTTCATCGGCTCGGTGTACGGCGGCAACCAGATCGATGATTTCGAACAGTACTTCAACCAGGTTACTCCGGAAAACGCCGGCAAGTGGGGCAGCGTAGAGGGTACGCGCGACACCTTCAACTGGGCGCAGCTCGATCCCATCCGTGCCTTCGCCGCGCGTAATAATTTCCCCTTCCGTTTCCACGTCATGTTGTGGGGCGCGCAGCAGCCGACCTGGCTCAAGCCGCTTTCCGACGAGGAGAAGCTGGTGGAAATCCGTGAGTGGTTCCAGGCCGTCTCCGACCACTACGACGGCAGCAGCGATGCCCGTGCCACCCTCGAATACCTCGAGGTGGTGAATGAGTTCCACAACCAACCCCCCGACAACGAGGGGCAGAACGCCGATGACGCCGGCAGCGGCGACTACATCCGCGCCCTTCGCCTGCTCAACGACACCCTAAATACCGCCCCCGGTGAGTACGACTGGATCGTCAACGCCTTCAAACTTGCCCGGGAGTACTTCCCCTGTGAGGAGACCAAGCTCATGCTCAATGAGTACCACGTGATCGCCGGCTTCAACAACACGACCGAGGTCTACACCGAAGTAGCCCAGCTACTCAAGGATGAAGGCCTCGTCGACGTACTGGGCTTTCAGGGACATGCCTTCTCGACCCGGGTCTACGGCGGTCCTTACACCCAGGAACGCTTCGACGAGGTAACCGCTGCCCTGACGGCGAACCTCGACCGCGTAGCGGCCGTGGGGCTGCCGATGATGGTTACCGAACTCGACATCGACGGCAACACCGACGATACGTACACCCCCACCACCGACCAGGCAGTACGGGACTCCTTCCAACTGGCCGAATACCAGCGCGTTTTCGGACTGCTCTGGAACCACCCCTCAGTTATCGGTATCACCCTCTGGGGGTACCGCAGCGGCCTGTGGCGCAGCGATCAGGCGGCGTACCTCATCGACCCCTGTACCGACGCGCCGCGGCCGGCCCTCGCTGAATACCTCAACGACTCCATCCGGCGTGCCGACGCGCCGCCGCTGACCGACTTCGACTACGCCTGCCCCACCACTAGCATCTTCGGCGGGCCCGGCGAGCTGGCTACGACCATGGAATTGTTCCCCAACCCTACCCGGGGTGGCGTGACCATCCGCTTTGGCGCCCCGTTGAACGATGCCGAGCTGCGCCTGTACGACCCGATCGGCAAGGAACTGCTGCGTCAGACCATTGCTCCCTACCAACTGCAGGTCGACCTGGACCTGGCCCGTCGGGATCTGGCACCGGGCATTTATGCGGTTACCGTACGCTCCGGCTCGCTGCAACGCACCCTTCGCCTGGTCATCGCCCGTTAATTAGGCATACCCCCTCACAACGTTCCGGGCGGTTACACCGTTACGGCATTCATACACCCCGCGCAGCGATTGCGCGGGGTGTACTTACGTTGTACCATGATCCACCTCATCCGAAATAGTGCCTGCCTGCCGCTCCTCTGGAGTTGTATGGCCGCCTTTCTGCTCAACCTGAGCGTGGATGCCCCGGATCCGTTCCCACGCCACGTAGCCGAGGACCTGTCGCACAACGACCAAGAAAGCATCGTAGAGTGGGTAGTAGAAACCCTGCTGGGGTACGAGGCCGCGTTTGCGGAATTCGACGACGACGACAGCGACGAGCGCAGCATTAACCTCACGCTCGAGCTGAACGCTACCCTGTTACCGGTCCCGGCCTTCGGTTCGGTTCCGCCCCCGGCACGGGAGCGGTCCGCCGACTTCCCCCCCTACCTCCGCTGGGGTGCCCCCGGCCACCGCGACATCGACGCCCCGCCCCCCCGAGTCTGATCTGTTTTCTCTCCCACTTCCCGTACCGGTTCCCACGAACCGGCGGCTTCCTTATTCCCCAAACAGACTCAGATGCAATTCAAATTCATCCTCTGCTCGGCCCTCGCGTTGAGCCTCTCTCCCTTTGTTTATGCCCAAACCGAAGATTCCCGTACCGACAGCCTCTACATTCAGGAGGTGGAGCAGGACCTCCCCCCCAAGGTGCTCCACGCCGAACCCCTGTACATCGACCTGATCCGCGACCTCGGCGCCCGCCAGGGCGAGCGCGAGTGGAACCTAGGGTTCGGGCTCACCGACAATCAGGACTTCGACGCCTACGAGGCCCTCGTTGAGTACGAGTGGGCCCCGATCAACCGCCTCGGCCTGGAGGTGGAATTACCCTTCACCTTTTACAGCCCCGTGAACGGAACGGAGGGCGAACTCGTCCCCGCCAACCGACTCCAAAGCCTGAAAGTGGCCGCCCAGTGGTCGTTTTTCGTCAACGAGCGCATGGCTACCTCGGCGGCCATCGGCTACATCAACGAGTTTGAGCTCGGCGACTTTTCCCAGTTTGGGCGCCCGCTCATCACCGGCAACGTGTACAACCCCTTTCTGATCGTGGCCAAGCGCTGGGGGAGCAACTGGCATACCCTGGTCTATACCGGCCCCCAGGTAAGCCACCACTACACCACCGACGCCTGGCATACGGTCTACGAGATCAACAGCAACCTGCACTACATGATCCCGGGCACGCGCAACTTCATCGGCGTGGAGTTCAACAAGGTGCTCGATCACGGCGACTTCGATATGACGATCCGGCCGCAGATGCGCGTCGGGGTTACCGAAAACCTGATGGTCGGCATCGTAGCCGGTATTCCGGTATCGCGGGAGAACGAGCGCTTCAGCTCCTTCCTGCGCCTGATCTACGAGCCGGGCGCCGCCGGTCCGGGTAAGTAGCCTGCCGGGTTGCGGGTGGGGGTCGCGATGGAGTATTGCTTATTTTGGCTGCATAAGCCTCCCAAGTCCTATGATCCGTCGCTGCCTCCCCCTGCTTCTCTGCCTTGTCCTGACGTCCGGAATCTCCGCCCAGCGGGATTCCGCCCAGCGTGTAGACCCTCCCGCCCGCACCTTCTCCTCCGAACAGGAGGTACGTTTCGGAAACCGGACGGTAACGCTGGACGCCACCACCGGCACGCTGCGCCTGCGCGACGAGAACGATAAGCCCATCGCCAATTTCGGCTTCACCAGTTACCTGGCGCAGGGTGGGGACCCGGCCCGGCCACGGCCCATCGTGTTCGCTTACAACGGCGGACCACTCTCGGCTTCCTTCTGGTTGCACATTGGCATACTCGGTCCCAAACGGATCGAGACCGAAGACCTGGCCTTCAACACTTCCCCCCCGTTTACGCTGATCAATAACGACTACTCCCTCCTCGAGGTCGCCGACCTGGTCATGATCGACCCCGTCGGAGTAGGCTTCAGCGAGCCGGTGGGCGAGGCCAAGTGGAGCGACTTCTGGGGTACTGACCAGGACATCCGTACCATCGGGCTGTTCATCAAGCAGTTCCTGATCGAGCACGACCGCATGAATGCCCCGAAATTTCTGCTCGGGGAGAGCTACGGCACCTTCCGGAACGCCGGTCTTGTTCGGCACCTGCAGGATCAGGGCGTTCCCATGAACGGGGTGATCATGGTTTCGGCTACGCTCGACATCCACGACCTGTTCTTCGGGGCCGGCCACGACCAGAGCTACGTCGTCTTCCTGCCCACGTACGCGGCGGCGGGCTGGTTTCACGGCTTGGTCCCCGACCGGCCCGAGCGACTGGAGGATTTTCTGACGGAGGTACGCACCTTCACGGAAGAGGAATACGCGCCCGCCCTGCTGCGCGGCGACCGCCTGAGCGCGTCCGAGCGGCAACATATGGCCGACCGACTGGCCCGCTATACCGGCATCGATAGCGATACCTGGCTGCGGGCCAATCTCCACCTCACCGACGGCGAGTTCTTTCAGCAGCTCAAGCGCGAAAGCCCCGCCACCACCGGCCGGCTGGACGCGCGCTTTACCGCCATCAACCAGGATCCCCTGACCCAGTCGCCCGACCGGGGCGACCCCTTCAGCGAAGCGGTGCAGGGAGCCTATCTCACCGCCTTCCGCGACTACCTCTACCGCGATCTCGGCGCCGACAAATCACTGACCTACACCCCCAGCAGCGGCGGACGCAAGGGCTTCAAGTGGGACTGGACCCACGCCGGCAACATGGGCTGGGGCACCCAGGCCGCGGTCAGTACCGCCGCGGACCTCGCCGCCGCCATGTCCGGTAATCCCAACCTGGACGTGCTCATCCTGCAGGGGTACTACGACGCCGCTACCCCCTTCTACGGCATCGAGCACACCGTCAATCACCTGGGGCTCGATCCGGCGATCCGCGACAACGTCACCCTCGAGTACTTCGAGGCGGGGCACATGATGTACGTGGAGGAGGCCTCCCGCAAGAAGTGGAAGCAGGTGGTCGACCGCTTCATCGAGGAGCATTCCGGCGCCGCTGCCCGCCGCTAGGGGGCGATCCGACGGGCACATTTTCCCAACGGGCGCAAATCACGCTGCCCGTCCTTTGCGGATTGCAGGCGGTCCTTTCCTGCACTACCTTCCCATCCTATGTCCGAGAAATACACCACGATCCACTACCACGATTACCTGAAGCTAGACGCGCTCCTGTCCCTCCAGCAGGAACGGAGCCACGCGCTGGGCGAGGGCGGTCACGACGAGACGCTCTTCATCATCATGCATCAAGTGTGCGAACTGTGGTTCAAGCAGATACTCACCGAGCTGGACTCCGTCCTGCTGCTGTTCCGGGAGGAGCGCGTGCGGGAAGACAACATGCATACCGTACTACTGCGCCTGCGCCGCGTCAACGTCATCATCGACCTGCTGATCGAGCAGGTGAAAACGATGGAAACCATGACGCCGCTGGACTTCCTGGATTTCCGTGACTTCCTTTTCCCGGCCTCCGGCTTTCAGAGCGTGCAGTTCCGCATGATTGAATCCACCCTGGGCCTCCGCGAAGCGGACCGGCTGACCTACCACGGCAAGTCCTACAAGATCGTCTTTACGGAGCAGCAGCAGGAGCGCCTCACCGCCATCGAGCGGGGCGGAAGCCTGTTCGAGCTGGTGGAGGGATGGCTCGAACGGACGCCCTTCCTCCAGTTCGAAGGCTTCGACTTCCTGTCGGCCTACAAGGCGGCGGTAGACCGTATGATCGAGCGCGACCAGGGGCATATGCGCAACAGCGACCTGAGCCCGAAGATGAAGGAGATGCGGCTGCGGGTGCTCGGGGATACCACCACCTACTTCCACCACGTGCTCGACCGTACGGAACACGAGCGCATGATCGAGGCCGGGGAGGCGCGGCTGAGCTACGATGCCACCGTCGCAGCGCTGCTCATCAACCTGTACCGCGACCAGCCCATCCTGAACATTCCGTTCCAGTTGCTCACCGAGCTGATGGTCATCGACGAGTCACTGACCACTTGGCGCTACCGGCACGCCCAGATGGTGATGCGCATGATCGGTAACAAGATCGGCACGGGCGGTTCCTCGGGCCACGACTACCTCGCCCGCACGGCCGAGCGGCACAAGATCTTCCGCGACCTGCACAACATCAGCTCGCTTCTGATCCCGCGCTCCGCGCTGCCCCGGCTTCCGAAGGAATTGGAGCGGAGCCTGGGCTTCTATTTCACCGACGCGCCGTCCTGATCAGCGGCTGAGGCCCCGTCCGGCCAGCCGAAACTGCGTACCGACCACTATCATCAGGTTGCCGGATGGCGCGTCCTCGTTCAGGAAGACCAGGTAAAGGTCGCGGGGTGCATCCGTACCGTCGGCGGGCGATTTGATCGCGATGTCGAGCTCGTTCGGTTGCATGGACATTCCTTCTGACGGCTCCAGCATTTCCGAGCCTCCCAGGAGGGGGCCGTCGGGGCTGTCCAGGTGCAGCTCTACCCGCCCCCCCATGGCCTCAAGTCGGGGCTTTGGGGCCATAGCCTGGACGGTCAGTCCGGCCAAATTGCTCAGGTCGACGGATTTCAGCATCAGGTAGGCGCCCGACTGTCCGATGATGACCAGTTTGTTGCCGCCGAACTCCACGGGCGTGATGTGCTCACCGCCGTCGTAGTCCTGCACGCCAACATTGGCGCTGCGCAGGGTCACCACGTCTTCCGAGCGCAGTGCGGGCAGCCCCTCCCCGCCCTTGTCGGTGTAGCCGGCGCGGATGAACAGCCGGCCCGCGCCGGGATCGTTCTCGGGCAGTTCCGGTACGTAGTCACCCGCCAGCGGGGGGCGGTTCTCGTCCGACTGCCGGGCCAGGCCCAGAATGTAATCGACCATCATCCGGGCCTGCCCTTCCGGTAGATCGGGGTGGGCCGACATGACGTTCTCCCCCCATACGCCCCCGCCGCCGGAGATGATCTTGCCAACCAGGTAATCGCGGGCGCCGGCCTTCCCGGCGTAGCGGGCGGCAACGGCGCGGTAGGTGGGCCCCACGGATTCCTTCTCGATGGCGTGACAGCTTACGCAGTCGTTCTCCTGGATAAGGCTTTCCCCCTGTCCGGCCACCGCGCCCGCGTCGGCCTGCCGGTGGCCACGGGCGATCTCGACCTGGTCGAAGCCCTCGGCGAGGTAATCCATAGTCAGGGCTACCTGCTGCTCGTCGATACCCGCACCTACGGTGCCGTCCTCCGCATCCTCGATCTCCACTGCGTAGGCAATGGGCTGACCGGGCACAAAGAAACTGCGGTTTCCGCCGGGCAGGTCGAGCCGGACCCGCGGTACGGCGTTACCGGCGGAAATGGCGACGGAGGAGGAGGTCTGCCCGCCCTTTCCGTCGTCGACCGTCAGGGCGGCCTCGTAGCTACCGGCCTCCTCAAGCGTGAGTTCGGCTTCTTCCCCTTCGAGGGTCCGCTCAAAGCCGTTGTCTCCGGTGACGGTCCATTGGTAGGACAATTCGTCCTCATCGGGATCCTTGACATCGACGGCCGACAGCTTCACCGTCAGGGGCAGCTTGCCACCGGCCTTGTCGACCGTGGCGACGGCCTCCGGCAGGCGGTTACCGGCGTTGAATTCGATACGCGACAGGCGGGCGTCGCGGTTCTGGGTGAACCACCCCTTGCCGTATTCGAGAAGGTAAAGGTCACCGTTATCGGCGAACTGCATATCCATCGGGTTGCTGAACTCGGCGTCGGGCAGGAAGCGCTCCATCCGGACGAAGTCACCTTCCTCGTTCATCGTGACGGCCATGATCCAGCCGCGCATCCAGTCGTAGGCGAAAAACTTGCCGTCGTAGTAGGCGGGCCAGGCGCGCTCCGCACCCGCGAAGTCCTCACGGTAGAAGACCGGGCCGGCCATCGCGTTGCGGCCGCCGTTGCCTACCAGGGGGAATTCCGGGGAGTTGCCGTAGGGGTACCAGATGAAGGCCTCCCGCGCCGGGGGCAGCTGCTCAAGGCCCGTATTGTTGGGAGAAGTATTGGCGGGGGATTCGGCGTCCCAGGCGGGACCGGAGGTTTCCGTGGCGAAGTCGTACTTCCGGTACGCCTTGTTGTCGCCTACGAAGTGGGGCCAACCGTAGTTGCCGGGCCCGCGGGCCTGCCCTACCTCGTCGTGGCCGGCCGGTCCGCGGAGGCTGTCGGGGTCGCCGGCGTCGGGTCCCACCTCACCCCAGTAGAGGTAGCCGGTGTGGGGATCGACGGAGATCCGGTAGGGGTTGCGGTGGCCCATGGTATAGATCTCGGGCCGGGTCTTGTCCGTGCCTTCGGGAAAGAGATTCCCCTCCGGGATGGTGTAGGTACCGTCGGGCTGCGGGGTGATGCGCAGGATCTTGCCGCGCAAGTCGTTGGTATTGGCCGAGCCGCGCTGGGCGTCCCAGGCCGAGCGACCGGGCCGCTCGTCGGTCGGGCTGTAGCCGTTGGAGGCGAAGGGGTTGGTATTGTCACCGGTGGAGAGGAAGAGGTTGCCGTTGCCGTCCCAGGCGATGGAGCCGCCGGTGTGGCAGCATTCCTGCCGCTGGGTGGCGACGAAGAGCAACTGCTTCTCGGAGTCCAGCAGCAGTTCGTCGCCATCCATCGTGAAGCGCGACAGCACGTTGGCGCTGGTATCGGGGTGGGAGTAGTACATGTAGATGTACTGGTTCTCCGCGAAGTTCGGATCCTTGTTGAGGCCGAGCAGGCCGTCCTCGGCGCGCGAGTTGGCGGGGTCCTCGTCGGTAGTGTAGGTCGTGCTAACGGGCAGGTTAGCGATGGTCTCCAGCTGGCCGGTACTGTTTTTGTACAGCTTGACGGCCCCGTGGCGCTCGACGAAGAGGATGCGGTCGTCGTCCAGGACCGTCAGCTCGGTGGGCTCGTCGAGGTTGCTGGCCAGCACCACCTTGGTGAACCGGTTCTCCTCGGGGCGGGAGGCGGCGTAGTCCAGTTTCTGGGGGTCGTCCCCGCCCATAGCGTAGTGGATGCCGGCGTAGAGGTGGTCCAGGAACATTTGGTCGGAGAAGGCGGAGGGTACGTGCCCGAGAGCGGTGTAGAAGGCGCGGCCACCGTCGAATTCCTGGTACCAGCTCATGGGGTGGAAGTCAGGATTCTTGCCGCCCTGGTAGCTGCTCTCGTCGATCGCCAGGACTGGATGAATGTTATCGGAGATGTTGCGGAAGTTGTAGAACTCGTCCGTCCAGTCGAATTCTGCGGGCAGCATTTCCGCGGCCCAGCTGTCGGCGTCGGTCACCTCGAAGTGGCCCTCCTGCACGTTGCTGGGGTCGCTGGGGTGATCGAGGAAGTAGGCCCCCGCCAGTTCGCCGTACCAGGGCCAGTCGTACTCGGTGTCGGTAGCGGAGTGGACGCCCACGTAGCCGCCGCCGGCCTGGATATAGCGCTCGAAGGCGCGCTGTTGCGCGTCGTCGAGCACGTCGCCGGTAGTATTCAGGAATACCACGGCTCCGTACTGCCGGAGGTTGTCCTCGGTGAAGGCCGCGGCGTCCTCGGTCACGTCCACCCGGAAATCTTTCTCCTTGGCCATCTTCTCCAGGGCCGCCTTACCCGCCTCGATTGATTCGTGGCGGAAGCCGGCGGTTTTGCTGAAGACCAGCAGGGCAGGTTCCGGCCGTTCGGAACAGGCCGTGAACAGGCAGAGCCACAGGCAGAGGCATACGTACAGTAGAGAAGAGCGGTTGGGCATGGCACGATCGTTGGGACCGCTAAATGTACGCGACCGCCGCCGCCCTACCAAGGGACTACCACCACGCAATCGACCGCGGGCTTACAGACCGGTCGCCTTTTCCATTTCCTCGGAGTAGCGGTCGCCTACGATATCGATGCGGCGGGTAGCTTCCCCGATTTCTTCCAGCTCGGCGGGCGTCAGTTCCAGGTCCGCGGCACCAATGTTTTCCTTCACCCGGCCGAGCTTCGTCGTACCGGGTATGGGTACGATCCACGGTTTGCGGGCCAGTACCCACGCCAGGGCCACCTGGGCGGGCGTGGCCTCCTTCTCGTGGGCGTACCGCTGCAGCAGCTCTACCAGGGCCCGGTTCGCCCGCAGGGCCTCCTCCCGGAAGCGGGGCAGGTTGCGCCG
Source organism: Lewinella sp. IMCC34183 (assembly GCF_003390915.1). Classification (GTDB taxonomy): domain Bacteria; phylum Bacteroidota; class Bacteroidia; order Chitinophagales; family Saprospiraceae; genus Neolewinella. The sequence goes on from NZ_QMEM01000007.1 coordinate 127,620, forward strand.
GATGTCGCCCTCCCCGAATACGGCCGCCTCGTCGAGCGTGCCGGTGAGGAAACCCCGGCCCAGCGGACTGAAGGCGACCAGCCCGATGCCCAGCTCCTCGATGGTGGGTATGATCTCGGCCTCGTGCTGACGCGTCCACAGCGAGTACTCGCTCTGCAGGGCCGTCACCGGCTGTTCGGCGTGGGCGCGGCGGATGGTGTCCGCGCCGGCTTCCGACAGCCCGAAGTGCTTCACCTTGCCCTCCCGGATCAGGTCGCCTACGGTACCGGCCACCTCCTCGATCGGCACGTCCGGGTCCACGCGGTGCTGGTAGAAGAGGTCGATGGCGTCGCGGCGGAGACGGCGCAGCGATGCCTCGGCTACCGCGCGGATGTGACGGGGGCGGCTGTCGACGCCGTCGATCTTGCCCCGGCCATCCTCGAAGGTGAAGCCGAACTTAGTGGCGACGACGATCCCGTCCCGGTAGGAGGACAGGGCCTCGCCGATCAGTTCCTCGTTGGTGAAGGGGCCATAGGCCTCGGCGGTATCGAAGAAAGTCACGCCGGCCTCCACCGCGCCCTGCAGTACGGCGATCATTTCCTGCTTGTCCTTGGCGGGGCCGTAGCCGTAGCTCATACCCATGCAGCCCAGGCCGACGGCGGATACGGTGAGGGAGTCTCCCAGGGTACGGGTATTCATGATAGTGGTTTACCGGGTAAAACAGCCCCGGCGGGGGAATGATCGCGGGCTTCTGCGCTGCCGGAGGCAGCATTGTACTATCGCTGCCGGAGGCAGCATCTTACTATCGCTGCCAGAGGCAGCATTGTACTACGGGCGGTTCAGCAGGCGCTTCCAGAAGTCGCTTGCCATGGCGGCTTCGTCGATGTCTGTGTAGATCCATACGTCCCGCGGGATATTCTCCGGCGGGGTGGTGACCTTCCGTTTGGAGGCCCATTCCGGGTGCAGGAAGGCCTGCAGCAGGGCCACGTCCCACATGGTCCACACCTCTGCGTCGGGTCCGTGGTCGATCCAGCGTTGCTTAAGGTAGTCCCCGATGGGGCCGGCTTGGTCGAGGCGGGCGAAGGTGGTATCCCGTTGCCACCGGTACTGCCCGGCCGTGGAGGTAGGCATGACGTGCAGTTCCAGGCCCTCCAGGTTCAGGAGGTAGTTGGCGGCGTTGAGGTCGCGGCGGATATTGAACTCGTCCTTGTTCCAGATTCCCCGGTCGGCATCGTACTGAAAGCCAAGCACGTAGGCCCGGATACTATGCTTGATGTCGGGGGCCAGCGCCAGAGCCGAGGCGAGGTTGGTCCCCGCCCCGATGCACATGACCACCAGCTTCTCCGCACCTGCGTCCGCGCGCCTGGCCTGCTCAATGATGAACCGGGCGGCGGGGCTGTTGCGCGGCTCGTAGCCGCCCCAGGGCATACCCATGATACTGTCGGCCCCCACGGGGTGCGGCAGGTCCGTGCGGCCGGCCAGCGCGAGCAGTTCTTCGTTGAGGCGCTGGCTTTGGTAGACGGTACTGTCGCCGGAGTACTGGTGAAACCACTGGGCGGAGGTGAGGCCGCGCCAGTCGATCGCCTCCTCGCCCAGCAGGTAGGCAATGGCGTAGAGGTCGTCGATCTCGTTGGCGGTGTCGGCGTCGAGGATGAGGGGTACACGGCCGGCCGGCTGGGCGGCAAGCGGCAGCGCCCCCGCGGCGAGGAGAAACAGGAAGATCGGACGAAGCATAATCGAAGATACGCCGGCGGCGACGGGCATGTTACGGAATCCCCCGCCGGCGGTTACGCACGGGGGCGGCGATGCCCTGCGCGCCCGGTTACCTTGTCCCTCCCTCAGCCGACCCGCCATGCGCCAGTTCGTTACCTTTCTGCTTCTCCTGACTCTCTGCCCGCTGCTCCCCCTCTCCTCCCAGTCCGGCCCGGCGATCGATTCCGTCGTTGCAGCGACCGTCCTGGTCGACCGTCACGGCAAGTTCGAGGCCGCCGTGTACACCCCTGCACGCTACGCCAACCCCTTTGATTACGACGAAGTGCGGGTGCGGGCGACCTTTTCGGGCCCCTCCGGGCAGGTGGTGGAAGTAGATGGCTACTACTACCAGCCCTTCGCGCTCGACCCCCGGACCGGCACGCTCACCTCCACCGCCGCTACCGGCAACTTCGGGGTCCGGTTTTCCCCGAACGCGACGGGACGGTGGACGTACGCGGTCACGCTGACGGACGCCACCGGATCGAGCCCGCCCGTCGCGGGCGCCTTTGAGTGCCGCCGCAGCGCGGACCCCCGCAACCGGGGCTTCGTCCGCCGCAACGAAACCAACTACCTGAACTTTGACGACGGGCGGCAGTACATCCCCATCGGGGAGAACATCGCCTGGCCGCAGGCCAAGGTGGTACCCGACTACCGCAAGTGGATCGACGGGGTCACCGACAACGGCGGGAACTTCCTGCGCCTCTGGAACGCCTACTGGGGCCTCGGCCTGGAGTGGCTGGCCGGCTACGACGGCTTCGGCGGCCTGCGGCGGTACAAGCAGGCCAACGCCCGCTACCAGGACTGGCTGTACGACTACGCCGCCGAGCGCGGCCTCTACGTGATGCTGTGCCTGCAGTACCACGGACAGGTATCCACACAGGTCAACCCAGCCTGGGCCACCAATCCCTACAACGCCGCCAACGGCGGCCCCCTGGGGACCACCCGGGAGTTCTTCACCGACTCTACGGCCATCGCCCATACCAAGAACCGCTTCCGCTACATCGTGGCCCGCTGGGGCTACTCCCGCAATATCATGGCCTGGGAGCTCTTCAACGAGGTCGGTTGGACGGACGGCTACGAGGAAATCCAGGACGACGTAGCCGCGTGGCACGCCGAAATGGCCCGGTACCTAAAGGAGATCGACCCCTACGGCCACCTCGTGACGACCAGCTTCGCGGACGAGAGCCACGGTGCCGCCGAATGGGCGGACCCCAACATCGACCTGACGCAGACCCACTTCTACGTCAACAACGGCAACATCGAGCGGGCCCTCGTCGGCGGCGTACGGCGCTACCTCGACGACTACGGCCGGCCCACCCTGGTGGGGGAGTTCGGACTGGGGGCCGAACGCGACCTGGTGGCGACCGACCCCGAGGGCGTCTACGTGCACAACAGCCTGTGGGCGGGGCTCTTCGGTGGTGGCGCGGGCACGGCGATGAGCTGGTGGTGGGACAACTACGTACACCCCCGCAATCTCTACCGCTACTTCCGCGGCATTGCCGCCGTCTCGGCGTCCATCCCCTTCCTGGAGGGCGATATGGCGCCCACCCCGACCTACGTGGCGGGCGCTCCGGGTGACCTTATCCTCACCCCCACGCTGGGCTGGGCCTCGGTGGCCGACGATACGGTACGCGTGGCGCCCGACCGGCAGATCACTCCCCGCCTCAGCTACTTCCTGTACGGGACCACGTACAATACGGCCTACCGTTCCCCGCCCACCTTCGTGACCGACTTCCCCGTAGCGGCCGACGTTACGGTGACGACCGGCGGGGAGTCGGGCACGTTTCCGCGCCTGTCCATCTCCGTCGATGGCGAGGAACGGCTCCGGTCCGCGGCCCTGCCCAATACTGCCTACACCGTGAGGGTACCCGCCGGCCGCCACCGGATCACGGTCGATAATCCCGGTACCGACTGGATCAGCATCCGGTCGTACACCATTGGTGGCGTCGGATCGCGGGTCGATGCCTACATTCTCTCGACCATCGACGGGCGTACCGCCGCCGGGTGGGTATTCAACCACCGCTACAACCACGAATTCCTGGCGGAGAACGGCGGCCCCCCGGACCCGGTAGCCGGGAGCGTGGTGGTCGTGCCGAACATGCTACCCGGCAGCTACCTGGTGAACTGGTACGACTGCCTGACCGGGCAGGTCGTCGATTCCGCACCGGCCGTAGCCGACGCCGGCGGACTGGTCTTTTCGGTGCCCGACTTCACCTGGGACCTGGCCTTCCGGATCTCCGCCAGCCCCGCCACCGCGGTCAGCGCCGCCCGGCCCGCCGGCCCCTACGCGGTCCGTTTCTACCCCAACCCCGCCGCCCCGGCCGGGCTGGTACGCCTGGAGCTGCCCCCTCCCGACCGGGCCGAAGTGCGGCTCTACGACCGGGCGGGCCGGCTACAGGCGTACTACCGCGACGTGACCGGCGACCGGGGCTTTCGCCTGCCCCAGACGCTGCTGCCGGGTACCTACTGGGTCAGCGTAGAGCAGAGCGGGATGCGGGTCACCGCGCCCCTGCAGGTGAACCGCTAATTCGCGTCGGGGAAGTGGGAGGGGCTCACGCCGAATTTCTTCTTGAACTGCGAGCGGAACGATTTCAGGTCGTTGTAGCCGACCATATAGGTCACGTCGGAGACGTTGTACTGCCGGGAGCGGAGCAACTGGGCGGCGCGTTCCAGACGAAAACTGCGGATGAGCTGGTTCGGCGTCTCGTCGGTCAGCGCCTTGATTTTCCGGTAGAGTTGCATCCGGCTCATGAAAACGGCGTCGGCCAGCTGTTCCACGCCGAAGGCACTGTCGTCGATGTGCTTTTCTACGGATTCCTGGACCTGGCGGAGGAAATCTTCGTCCAGGGTATTCAGCACCACCCCCTTAGGGCTGAGGGTGATGTTCTTCCCGAAGTGCTCCCGTAGTCGCTTCCGGTTACCAACGAGGCTTACGATCCGGGCCCGGAGAAGCTGCAGGTTAAAGGGTTTGGTGACGTAGTCGTCGGCCCCGGTCTGCAGGCCGTCGAGCTTGAACAGGAGGGAGGTGCGGGCGGTGAGGAGGATGACCGGTACGTGGCAGGTATGTATGCTGGACTTGAGCCTGCGGCACAGCTCGATACCGGTCATTTCCGGCATGGTAATGTCGGCCAGCACCACGTCGGGGAGCTCAGTTTCGGCCAGTTGCAGCCCCGCCACCCCGTTCTCGGCCTCGTATATGGTGTACTCCTTGCCCAGGTTCTCCCGCAGGTAGGCGCGGATGTCGGCGTTGTCTTCCACCACCAACACCTTCGTCGGGTTGCCCTCCACCGCCGGGGCCGCTTCCCGCTCGGCGTCGGTGGCGACGAGTTCGAGGTAGCGACTGATCTCTTCGCTGTCCCGGAAGTTCTGAATTTTTTGCTCCTCGTGGAAGTGCCCGTCGCCCCGGGGCAGAAAGACCGTGACCCGGGTCCCCTTCCCCGGTGTACTGCTCACCCCGATGGTACCGTGGTGGGCCTCGGTGATGGCCTTGGCCAGGGCGAGGCCGATGCCGGTGCCCCCGTCGGCCCCGTAGTCTTCCTCCGCCTGGTAGAAGCGGTCGAAAACGAAGGGCAGTTGCTCGGCGGGGATGCCCCGGCCCGTGTCGGTGACCGTAATGGCCGCGCAATCACGTCCGTCGGGGGAGGCCTCGGCGAGCGTTACGTCCACCGCGCCGCCGGCGGGGGTGAATTTCAGGCTGTTGGAGAGGACGTTATAGAAGACTTTTTCCAGTTGGTCGCGGTCATAGGTCACGGGGAGGCGCGCGACGGCCGGGCGGTAGCTGAGCGCCACCCCCTTCTCCTGGGCCAGGCCATCGAAGGACAGCACGATCTCCTCCAGGAACCGGACGAGGTTGCCCTCCGCCACGCGCAGGCGGAGCAGGCCCGCGTCGTTCTTCTGCACGTCAAGTAGCTGGTTGATCATGTGGTGCAGCCGCCCCGCGTTGCGGTACATGCGGGTATACATCCGGTAGATGCGCCCGTTGGTACGCTCCTCGCGCAGCAGTTGCTCGAGGGGGCTCAGGATGAGGGTCAGCGGCGTGCGCAACTCGTGACTGATGTTGGTGAAGAAGCGCACCTTTAGCTCGTTGAGCTCTTCGGCCTTTTCCCGCTCCACCCGGGCCAGCTGCAGGCGGTGGCGCAGGCCGGCCCGCATCTGTACGATGCGGATGACGAGCAGGAGCAGGCCGCCGGCCGCGAGCGCGTAGAGCAGGTAGGCCCAGCCGGTCTGCCAGAAGGGGGGGCGGATCTCCAGGTCCAGGCGCACGGGGTCGCTCCACACGCCGTCGTTATTGGCGGCCCTGACGGCGAAGGTGTAGCGTCCGGGTTGCAGGTTGGTGTAGTGGGCGACGCGCTCGTCGCTGTCGGTATAGATCCAGTCGTGAAAGCCCCCGAGGCGATAGGCGTAGCGGAGCAGCTGGCTCTCCCCGATCTTGAGGCCCACGAATTCGATGGAGATCATATTGTCCCGATGGCTCAGTTCCACGCGCCGGGTTTCGCCGATGGTTTTCGTCAGCAGGGTCCGGCCGTCGGCCATCTCCCCTACCGGTACCGACTGGTTGGCTAGGCGCAGGTCCCGGATGGCCACCTGTGGGGCGACCGTATCGGTGAGCAGCTCGGGTACCCGCAGGTAGCTGAGGCCGAGCGAGCCGCCGAAGGCAAGCTGTCCCCCCGGAAGCTCCCGGGCGGCGTCGTCGTAGAAGAAGAGGTCCTGCAGTCCGCTGTTCGTCCCAAAATTCTTTACGGCGTAGCCCCGGGCGGTCGCCTGCACCCGCGAGATTCCCTGACGGGTGCTCAGCCAGAGGTCGCCGTTGCGGTCCTGGGTGACGGCCTGTACGAAGGCGTTGTCCAGGCCGTCGCTGCCGTCGAGGTGGTCAAAGCCACCGTCGTCGCGCAGGCGGTTGAGGCCGTTTTCGGTAGCTACCCAGAGCGCACCTTCCGCATCGACGAACAGGGCGTTGATGAAGTTGCTGCTCAGGCTGCTGCCCGCCGCCTCTCCGTAGCGGTAGTGAGCGACCAGGTCCAGTGCCCCCTCCTGCCGGTCGTGGCGCAGCTTCAGCAGTCCGTCCCCGCGGGTACCCACGTACAGGTACTCGGTGCCGGCTTCGGTCCGCAGCAACAGGTGAACGTTATTGCTGGCCCCGAGGTCGAGGTTGCGGTCGCGCGTCATCCGGTAGTTGACCAGCTGGTTGCTGTCTGGGTCGTAGTGGAAGAGCCCGCGGTCCCAGCCCCCCACCCACAGGTCGCCGGCGGCCCCCTCGGCCACCGACATCAGGTACAGCCCCTGGCTGCCGTCGGCGGCGGGGACCGGGGTGGCCAACAGCTCCTGCAGGCGATCGCCCCGCCGCACGCGCCCGATCAGGTCTGCTTCGCGGAAACCGAGCAGCCCCGTGCCCTGGGTGGCGATCCAGAGCGTGCCGGCCTGGTCTACCAGGGTGCTCGACGCGAACCCGGCCTTGCCGCCGCCGTCGCGGATCCGCAGGCGAAAGGTGGTGGCCGGCCGGTGGCGACCGGTCTCCGGGTCGAAGGGCTGGTAGTGCAGTCCGTCCCCGCGGGTGGCGAGCCACAGTGCGTTCTCCCCGGTGGCGGTGGTCAGGGCGGCAATTTTCCGGTCGTTGGTTCGCTCCGTGGCGGTGGGGTTGATGGTGGCGAACAGGCGGGGCCGCCGGTCGATCCAGCTCAGGCCTCCCTCGGTACCGATCCAGAGGCGGCCGCCGGAGCCGCCGTAAAGCGAGGAGACCACGTTGTCGTTGAGGTGGCCGGGCTGGGCGGGGTAGGCCAGCAGGCGCTGGAAGGTGCCCGCCCCGACGTCCATGCGGTTCAGCCCGTTCTCGGTCGCTACCCACAGCTCGTCGGGGCGGTCCTGCCAAATGTGGGCGACCTCGTCGGTCGTCAGGCTTCGGGGGTCGTCCGCGCGGTGGTGGTAGCGCGTGAGGGTGAATCCGCCGGCGGCGCCGGTATCGGGCCGGAAGCGCTGCAGCCCCTGTTTGGTGCCCAGCCACAGGTGACCCGGGGCACCCATTACCCCCTCGATGCTGAGGATGAAGTTTTGCTGCAGCCGCCCGGCCCCGCCCTCGGCCAGCTCCGTCGGGGCCTGCGTCAGGTCGTACTGCACGAAGTAGTCCGGGCGGCCGTCCGGGCGGCGAACCAGCCGGCTGAGGCCGGACTCGGTCCCGATCCAGAGCGTGCCGTCCGGCGCTTCGTACAGGGTATTGACGAAGCTGTCGCTGATGGTGCGGCGATCGTTCGGAGCGTGCAGGTAGTGTACGAAGTCCCCGGTCTCGGGATCGAATCGGTTGAGGCCGTGCTCGGTGGCGAGCCACAGGTACCCGTAGCGGTCCTGTACAATGGACCAGACGTTGTCGTTGCTGAGGCTATTGGCCCGGCCGGGGTCGCGGCGGTAGGGTACGAGGCGATCCCGGGCGGGATCGTACCGGTAAAACCCGCCGTTGTGGGTGCCGACCCAGAGGCGGCGCTGCCGGTCTTCGAACAGGGTGGTGATCTTATTGGTGGCCAGCCCCCGGTCCGCCGTCCGCCCCTGCTGGTAGTGGCTGATGGTGTGCCCGTCGTAACGGAGCAACCCCGACCAGGTGCCCACCCACAGGTGGCCGCTGTGGTCCTCGAGCAGACTGGTGATGGAGCTGCGCGACAGTACGTTATCCACCGGGAAGCTCGAAATGAAGGGCGCCTCCTCCCCCTGGGCCCCGGCCGTGCCCGCGAACAGCAGGGCGACCGTCAGAAGCAGGAGGCCGGCGGGACGGAAATGGCAAAGGCAGTAGTGGGGCAAACGGATAAATGGGATCAAACGAACGGTGGGTTAAGCCACCGAATATACGCTTCGGCGCCCCGATCCTTTGTCGGCAGGGAGCCAGCCGAGCCAGGAAAACCGGGCCGTGCAACGAATACCCCCCCTTTTCGTTACGCGCCCCCCTGCTGGGCGGCGGGCACATTGGGGATATTTGAGCTCTTGCCCGGTGAAGGGGGTCCGGCTAGGTCCGTCGTACGCTACCGGTGCCCTTTTTATCCTGGATGTACTGTACGCAACCGACGATCATGCACGGACAATACCTTTCCCCGGCCCGGGTACTTCCCGGGTGCCTTTGCACCCGCGCTCCGCGCCCGGAGGGAGATCAACCGGAGGGTTACGCCAGGAGTCGGAAGACCGCGGTCGTACGTCTTTCGGGATCCTTGCTACGGTGCGCTGGCGTCCGGAAACGGGTCAAGACGCCGATCCATGATCCCTTGGGGTAAACCCTCACCACCCCCGACCGCGCTAGGCGGTCGCTGTACATTTCCGCCAGAGAAACTTACGATGTATATGAAGATTCCTATTTGTGCTTCCCCGTCCCCCGGTCGCCGCCACTTCTCCCTCAGTCTGGTCCTCTTGTTTGCCAGCCTGTGCATTGGTGCGAACTTGTCTGCCCAGCGGACCGTCGTCATCGGAACCGTGACCGACGAAACCGGCACTTCGCTGCCGGGGGTCACGATAATGGTCGAGGGTACCACGAGCGGTTCTACGACCGACCTGGACGGAAACTACCAGATCACCACTACCTCGGACGGACAGCTCACCTTTTCCTACCTGGGATACCAGCGCCAAACGCTGGAGGTGAACGGCAGATCGCGGATCGACGTGACGATGAGCGAGGCGATCTCGCAGCTGGATGAGGTGGTCGTCACCGGCTACGCCACGATCAAACGATCCGACCTGGTTACGGCCCATACCTCACTGGATGCCGAGGACTTGGAGCGGACCGTCAACCCGACCCTGGAACAGGCCCTGCAGGGCCGGGCCGCGGGGGTTCAGGTAACCCAGAATACCGGTCAGCCCGGTGGTGGCATTTCCGTTAACATCAGGGGCATCAGTACAATCAACGGCAACACCCAACCGCTCTACGTAGTGGACGGTGTGCAAATCCAGGTCGACCAGATACAGCTCGGCGCCCAGAGCGCCGCCAACCCCCTGGCGGGCATCAACCCCTCGGACATCGCCTCGATTGAGGTGCTGACCGGGCCGGTGGCGGCCTCCCTCTACGGCTCGCGGGCCACGAACGGCGTGGTGGTAATCACCACCAAGAGCGGGCAGGCGGGCCGCACGAACATCAAGTATGACTTCGCCTTCAGCCAGCAGGCCCGGCCGGAGTACCTGGACGTCATGGACCTCAGCGAATACGCCGCCATGGCAAAGGAGTACGTCGCGATCGAGGGGGGAACCCTCCCGGGGGAGTTTGAGGATCCCTCCCTTCTGGGGGCGGGAACCAACTGGCAGGAAGAACTCTTCAACGACGCCAGTATGTTCAAGCACAACCTGAGCGTCAGCGGAGGAAACGATAAGACGACCTACTACATCTCCGGCGAAGTGTTCGACCAGGAAGGGGTGGCGGTCGGCTCTGGCTTCCAGCGGTACAGCGGGCTCGTGAAGGTGGACAACCAACTGACGGACCGGCTGAAGCTGAGCTCGAAAGTGAACCTCAGCCAGACGGAAACGCGGCTAATTACCGGACAGGAAAACATCGTTTCCACCGCGCTGCAGATGACATCCAATATTCCCGTGCGGGACTTCGACGGCACGTTCGGGGGCGGGGACACGGAGACGTCGGCCTCCCAGCAATTCCTCCCCCCCAACCCGATCGGTCTGGCCGAAATCACCACGAACAACCTGATGAAACGGCAAGCCCTGCTGGGGCTCAATGCCAGCTACGACCTCGGGCGCGGCCTGACGCTATCCGCTGCGGTAAACGCCGATATTTCCAATTCCGAGGCCCGGTATTTCCAGCCCCAGTACAAATTCGGCTTTCAGGAAAGAACGACCGCTACCCTGGCCGAGCGGTCCCAAAGCAGTACGTACTGGAACTTTCAGCAGATCCTGTCGTACTACAAGCAATTCGGTACCCGGCATACCCTCAACGTGATGGGCGTGCACGAAGCCCAGCGCAGCAATTGGCGTAACCTGGCGGGCGGAATCTCCGATTTCGTCTCCGAGGAAGTCATCGACCTGAACCTGGGCAATACCGAAACGGCAACGGTCGACGGCGGTCGGGGCTCGTGGGCGCAGGAATCCTGGCTGGGCCGGTTGAATTACAACTTCGCGGAACGCTACTACGTGATGGCTACCGCCCGCGCAGACGGGTCCTCTAATTTCGGCGCCAACAATAAGTGGGGGATCTTTCCGTCCGCTTCCTTGGCCTGGAGGATTTCCAACGAGCCGTTCTTCACCATCGGAGCCATCAGCGAATTGCGGTTGCGCTTCGAAACCGGCCTTACCGGCAACCAGGGCGGCGGGGGCTTCATCTACGGCACGCTCGGGGCGTGGACGACGCCCTGGGGTACCGGCTTTGCCCTGAATCGCTACGCCAACCCCAACCTGCAGTGGGAAGCCACCCAGACGAATAATTTCGGGCTCGACCTGGCCTTCCTGGAAGACCGTATTCAGCTGGAATTCGATTACTACACCAGAAACACGGACGAGCTGTTGACCGAGGCCGCCAACCCCGACTACCTCGGCGTAACCGGGAGCGGAAGCATTGCCAACCCGTTCGTAAACGCGGGCTCGCTCCGAAACGAGGGCTGGACGGTGCGGCTACAAACCAGGAACATCAACACCCCCAACTTCACCTGGTCTACGGATTTCAACTTTTCCGTAGTCGACTCCAAAATCCTGTCGCTCAATACCTCTTCCGGGTTTTTCGACCGTACCTCGTGGTGGATGGACAACTGGACCCAGCGGTCCGCGATCGGGCAAGCCCCCTGGCTGTTCTACGGGTTCGAGGCGGACGGCCTGTACGAATCGCTGGAGGACATCAACAACAGCCCCCTGCCGGTGGACAACGACGGCAATCCGCTGCCCGTATCCCCCGATGGCATCTGGGTTGGCGACGTTAAGTACCGTGACATCAGCGGCCCGGACGGGGAGCCCGACGGGGTCATCGACTCCTACGACCAGACCTACATCGGCAACCCGAACGCCCGACAGTCGCTGGGACTGACGAATACATTCACCTACAAGTCAGTTGATCTGAGCGTACTGTTCACCGGCTCCTTCAACTACGACGTCTACAACTACACCGCCTACGCGGCGACCAACCCCAACAACATCAACCTGAGCCGGAACCTGCTCAACCGGGCGTACGATTTTGCGCGGGTAGCGCTGGATGCGGAAGAACAGCCCTACATCGTCAACGCCGGTACCGACGTTCCCAGGATCAACGCCACCGATCTGAACGGTAACTACTCCCGCCATTCCAGCCGTTTCGTAGAGGATGGCTCCTTCCTGCGCCTGAAGAACGTGACCCTGGCCTACAATCTGCCCGCAGCCACCGTATCCCGTCTCGGATTCATTCAATCCTTGCGGGTCGCAGTTTCCGCCCAGAACCTGGCGACCTTCACCAACTACACCGGCTACGATCCGGAAATCGGAGCGTACGTGGGCCGCAACTCCGACGCCGGCAACCAGGCGGTCGGGGTCGACAACGGAAGGTATCCTTCCGTTCCCCTGTACACCGTGAGCGTTGGCGTACAATTTTGATCACGCAGCTGTAAACGATAGAAACTATGCACGCTATACTAAGAACGACGCTGGCCCTCGGTCTGCTTTCCGGACTAACGTTCAGTTGCTCCGAGGAATTTCTCAACGTTCCACCGGAAGACAGCCTGACCGACGGTTCGTTCTACACCAATGACGCCCAGCTAATGTCCGCTACGGCCACGCTGTACAATCTGGTGTGGTTCGACTACAACGATAAAGCCTCCTACAACATCGGAGACTTCCGGGGCGGTACCACCCTGGACGCCTGGAATGACCGGGACAACGTGGAGTTCAAAACGACGGAAAGCACCATCGATAACGGAGTGGCGTGGCGAGCCTTCTTCAACGTTATCGGGCAGGCCAACACGACCATGCTGAATATTCGCCAGAGCGAATCGGCGGAACTGTCGGAGGAAGCACGCCGGATCGCCATCGCCGAATGCCGCTTTATGCGGGCGGCGGCCTACGAGCACCTGGTCATGAACTGGGGCCCCGTTCCGATCATCACCAACAACATCGATTTGCTGGAAGATCCGCTGTCGATCCGCCGCCATACCGTTGAATCGGTGTGGAGGTTCATTACCCAGGATTACCTGGCCGCGGTCCGGGACCTGCCCGAATCACGTTCCCAGGAAGGCCGGGTGACGAGTTGGTCGGCGGAGGGCATGCTTTCCCGAACCTACCTGACCCGTGCCGGGGTAGTCGGAGCAGCCGGAAACCGGGACCAAACCTACCTGGACAGCGCTAAGTACTACGCACAGCGGGTGATCGAATCCAGCGGCGCTTCCCTCCTGCCCGATTATGCGGACCTCTTCACCGTACCTTACGATAACAACGCAGAATCCCTGTTCTCCCTACAGTGGGCCTTCGCTTCCGGTGAGTGGGGCAGCAACAACAGCGTACCGGCTTACCTTACCCCGGTTAATGAACTCGGCAACGGCGATGGCTGGGGCGGAGCCAAAGGCGCCACCTTCTGGCTGCTGGGCCTGTACGACGGCTTCGAGCAAATTGACGATATAACCCTGCAGGGCAGAACGGTGGACACCCGGCTGCACGCTACGTTCATGCTGCCCGGAGCGTACTATCCGGAATTGCCCTACGCTGACGGCAACGGCGATATCGCCGTGGGCTACACCGTCCCCGAGCTAGGTGGAGATCTGGCTACGACCGTGGATTTTGCCGCCTACAAGAAGTACGTCGTCGGTCGCCTGACCCCGACCCAGGCTATCTCCCAGCACTACAGTCACGACACCTATATGCTGCGGCTGGCGGAGGTGTACCTGAACTACGTAGACGCCGCCATCGGTAGCGATGACGTTACGACCGATCCCGTGGCCATCGACTACTTCAATGCGGTCCACGAGCGGGCTACCAACCAAACGGTTGAGGATGAGGTCTCTCAATTAGACCTGCTTGAAGAACGGGCCAAGGAATTCGCGGGCGAGTCACGCTTCTGGTATGACCTGGTACGCATTCACTATTACGATCCGGAATTTGCCTACGAGGTGATCAGCAATCAGGACCGCGGGCTGTATTCTATCGAACCGGACAACCCCACCGATCCTACCCAGTGGACCATCCAGCAAATCAGCTGGGACGCAAACCGCTTCTTCAATGCTTCCTCGGCCAACTTCCGGTTGCCCCTACCCATCAACGAGATCAGTTCGGCCCCCAATTTGCTGGAGGAGCCGGTGGACTACGAATTCTAAGCGACAAAAGATCAGAACATGAAGTTCCTTCCCAACAGGACACTAATTTTAGTAGCTGCCTTTCTATCGGTTGCCGTATTTCTGGGCTGCGAAAAAGACGATCTCATCGACGGAGGTCGGCCCAGTATTGATTACGTACGGGTCACTACTCCCGAAGCGTCGGATTCTCTGCTGGTTTCCGCCTTTCAGGGCAGCCTGATCGCCATCGTGGGCAACAACCTGGGCGGTACCGTGGAAATATGGTTCAACGACCTTATGGCGGACCTCAACCCCGTGTACGTCACCGACCAGTCCATTCTCGTTTCCGTACCCAGTGACGTGCCCACGGAGGTCAACAATCAGATCCGGCTCGAATTCGCCAACGGGGACAATCTGACCTACGCTTTCGAGGTGGACATCTCCGAGCCCGAAATCAATTCGATGAAGTCCGAATACGTTTTCGACGGCGAGGTGGCCACGATCTACGGCAACTACTTCTACGAGCCCGTTACCGTCACCTTTTCGGGTGGCCTGGATGGGGAGGTCCTGCCCGCAACTTCGGAGGACGGGCAAACCCTCCGGGTGGTCGTACCCGAAGGCGCGCAGGCCGGGCCCATCACCGTTTCCACTAATTTCGGGACGACCGAATCCGACTTCTGGTTCCGCGACGACCGGAACATCATCCTGAGCAGCGATCCCTTTACGGGATGGTGGAACGTCGACTACGTAGTGGAACCATCCGAGGTAGGTCCCGGTGACCCCGCCTCCATCAACGGCAATTACATCCGGGTAAATAAGATGATCGGCGCCTGGGAGTGGACCGAAGTCGCCGGCGGCGCAGCAGATGCCGTGGGAGAGGTGTCCCGTAATTTTCCGGACGATGCTATTCAGAACCCCCGGGACTACTACCTCAAATTCGAGGTAAATACGATTAAGCCGTACAACAACAATACCGTGCGCTTCAACTTCGGCCTGCCATCCGAGGTCAACGAGGCGTACTTCTGGCAGCCCCCCTACGATAGTGAGGGGGAGTGGGAAACGGTCGCGATTCCCCTGGAGCAGGTGTTCAAGGCCTATTCCGATCAGGGCGTCACCCCCGTGGTGATTGACCAAGGATACTGGACCCGTATTCTCATCTTCGGCGGGAATGCGCTGGATGCTGACATCTCGTTCGATAATTTCCGCATCGTACCCAAAACGCTGGATTAGGGCTCCGGCTAAGCCATCACAATCGGCCCGTACCCGGCAACGGCTATACCCCGCGCTGGCTACCCCCGACTTACCCAACTACCGCTGCTTTTCGATCCGCCTCCGGGACGTGATGCAGATGGCAACCCTCCTCAACCGAAGCTTAACGCGCTATGTCTAGATTAACCAACCCACTTCTCCTGGCGATCATCACCCTGACCCTGACGGGGATCCTGTCGTGTGAGGACGATGGAGTGATGCAGAGCACGGAGACGACCCTGATCAGCTTCGGTCCTTCGGGCGCGATGCACGGAGACTCGATCCTGATCATCGGGGAAAACCTGATGCGCGTGAATGCGGTGGAGTTCGCCCCGGCGGAAATGGTCCCGGAAAGCGAGTTCCTGATGCGGACAGACGACCGCTTTATGGTGATCGTACCACCGACCGCAGAAGCCGGACCGATCAAACTACATACCGACGACGAGGTAATCGAGTCCAAGACCCAATTGAACTTCTCGGTGGCCTATTCCATCACGAACGTTACGGATGAAGCCCGGCCGGGTTCTGAGATCACCATTACCGGCAACTTCCTGAACTGGATCGAATCCATCACCTTCAGCGACAATCTGGTAGTAACGGAGTTCGTCAGCCAGACGCAGACCGAAATCACAGTGATGGTCCCCCGGGAAGCCAGCACGGGTCCCCTCGTATTTCAGGGGGGAGGCTTCGAGCCGCTTACCGTGGAGACCGAGGAAAGCCTGACGGTGACGCTTCCGGCCGTCACGTCCGTCACGCCCCGATCGGTCCGCCATACGGAGGAGATTACCCTGACGGGTACCGACCTCGATCTCGTTAAGGAGATCATCTTTCCCGATGGCTCGGTGGTCCCCAGCCGGGATTCTCTATCCGAGGCCAACCAAACTACCATTGTAGTTGATGTTCCCGCTACGGCGGTAGCTGGACAGATCATTCTGGTGGCCTATTCCGACGTTCAAGTTACCGTGGAGGAGCCGATCTCCATCATCCTCCCCGTGGAAACTTCGCTTGCTCCCACGCCGGTTCCCGTAGGGGAAGAACTGACCATCACCGGCAGTGACCTGGACTTGGTGGGGAGCCTGGTATTTCCCGGTGTGGCGGACCCCGTAACGGAATTCGTGAGTCAGTCGGCGACGGAGATAAAAGTCGTGGTTCCGGAAGGCGCCATTTCCGGCTTCATGAAATTTATCACCATTCACGGCTACACGGTGAATCTTGCCACATCCCTGAAATTACCGGGTGAGGGCCCTGCTCCCCTGGCCCTGACCATCTTCAACGATACGTTCGAAAACGGCTGGGAGAACTGGGGATGGGTACAGGTAGATGCGGCGAGCGGCGAGCAGGTCTTCGACGGCTCCGCCTCGCTGAAGCTGCTATTCAGCTCGACCGGCGGCGCCTGGGAAGGGATGCAGATGGGCAACGGTACGCCGGTGGATGTCTCCGGGTACACGAATCTGGTGCTTTACGTGTACGGAGGCCCAGGATCGAATGGCAGTCAGGTGATGATCAAGGTCAATGACGCCGGCAACGACCCCGCGCAGACCATCAACGTGGTGGAGGGCAAATGGACCGAATACAGCTTTCCCGTCAGCGAACTGAACGCGAATTCCGGCACCGGTACCACCTGGAACCTGATACTCCTGCAGGAGGTGGACCAAGCCGGCGGAGACGTGTACATCGACTACGTGGGCTTCCAGTAGCGGACTTCGCCGCACCCGCGTCCGCGCCCCGGCCCTGCTCGATGATGCGCGCGCCTCACTGCTCGCTGCGGAGCCGCACCGGCACGATCCGGTCCTGGTGCAGCGTGATGAACGGCTTGGGTATCGGTTCCGGTAGTTCCCCCACGCTTTCCAGCCGGTAGGTATCGATCAGGTGGCGCAGCAGCAGCTGCATTTCCAGCATCGCGAAATGGTTGCCGATACACTGCCGGGGCCCGCCGCCGAAGGGCAAAAAACTGAAGGGGTGCCGCTCCCGTTTGCGGTCGGGGTGCATGCGGTCGGGGCGGAAGGTCTCCGGGTCGTCGTAGTAGGCCGGGTTGTGGTGGATGCCGTAGATGAACAGCCCCATTGTCATACCCTCGTCGATAGTAAAGCCGCCGGCCTCGTCGGGACCGAGGGCCATGCGATCCGTGATCCACGCGGGCGGGTAGAGGCGCATGCTCTCCTCGATCACCTGAATGAGGTAGGTGGGATCTGGGCTATCGCGGAGTTTGCGGAGCTCTTCCGGGTGCTTGAGCAGGAGCCAGAGTGTCCAAGCCAGGGCGTTGGCACTGGTCTCGTACCCGGCGGCAAAGAGGATGAGCACCTCGTCAATGAGCTGCTCGTCGTCCATCGGCTCGCCCGTGTCTTCGTAGCGGGTGTCCACCAGCATTTGCAGCAGGTCGTCGGGGGCGGGTCCGCGGGTGCCGCGCCGTTCTTGCAATTGGACGCGGACCAGGTTCCGGGCCTCATGCGCCAGTTTCAGGTGGCGGCCTTCCTGGCCGGTCCAGCGCAGGGGTCCCCGCAGGAAGGGCAGGCGAATGGGGTAGATCACGAAGGCCTGCAGCTCGTCCAGAATGTAGTGCAGCCGTTTGGTATCCGCCGTGCCGAACCCCCTCGTAAAAATGGCCCGCACGATGATGCGGAACGCTACCTCGCGGGTGAAGCGGAAGAGGTCGAAGGAGGGCTGCTCCGCCGCGCCGGCGCATTCGTCATCGATCACGGCCTGCATTTCCGCCTGCAGCGCCTCGATGCGCCGGCGGTGGAATCCGGGCTGGATCAGCCGGCGTTGCCGCAGCCAGCTGTCGCCGGCGTTCGTCAGCAGGCCGCGGCCGAGGTACTTGCCCATCTCGCCGGTCTGGATCTCGCTCTTCTCGTAGTTGCGGTGGTTGCGTTGCAGCACGTGGCGGGCCACCTCGGCGTCGCGGGTGAAGTGGGTCACCCGGGCTTCGCTGATCGACAGAATGAAGTTGTCCCCGTAGCGGTCGAGGTACTCCGTAAACACCGGGATCGGCCGGCGCGCGAGACGGAACAGGTTGCGCAGGGTCACGGAGCGGGGGATGCGGGGGGCGTGCACGGTAGGGCGTTGGGGTGGCTGATGAAGGTACGGCTTGGGGGCACACCCGAGCGCAGCGAGGGGTAAACGCCTGCGGGCAAACCCAACAACCCCTCAACCCAAGAACCCACAGCCCCACGCACCGCGGATTGTACGGATTCGTTCTCGCGGGTCAGGCACGGATTTTCTACACGCCCCCCCCGCTGGCCGCGCTTGCGTAGGATCGGACCGGAGGTCCTCAACCCGGGCCCTTCCCGTTTGCGGGCACACCCGAGCGCAGCGAGGGGTAAATGCCTGCGGGTAAACCCAACAACCCAACAACCCAACAATCCCCTAAGCATACGGTGGCGAAACATACTTCTTCCAATTATGCCGTTCCTCGAAGCCAAGCACCCGCCGGATCTTTAGGTTGGAGTACAGCCCCTCGTCAGCTTCCAGCTCGCGGGTGAACGGGACGCCGGGGAAGAAGCGCTCCGCCAGTTCCCGGCTGCTGATATCGGGGGCGTTGCCGTTGTTGGCGGCATTGAAGATTTCAAACCCAAGTCCGTCCTTGCCGATGCACAGGTCTACCATCTGCCCCAGGTCGCGGGCGTCGACGTAGTTGAAGGTATTTCGGCGGCGTACCTCGGGGTGTTTGATGAAGTCCGGGAACAGCTCGGCATATTCGTGGGGCTCGATCACGTTCCCGATGCGCAGGGCGTAGATATCGGCGCCCGACCGCCGCTGAAAACTGCGGGCCGTTCGTTCGTTGATCACCTTCGACATGCCGTAGGAGTCCATGGGGTCCACGTCGTAATCTTCCTCGAGGGGTAAGCAGTGCGGATCGGCCTGACCGTCGGCGAAACAGGTTCCGTAGGTCGTCTCCGAGGAAGCGATGATGATCTTCCGGACGCCCAGTTTGACCGCTGCTTCGAGTACGTTGTAGGTACCTATCGTATTGATGCGGAAGGTTTCATTGTCCGGCTTGATCAGTATCCGGGGGATGGCGGCAAAATGCACCACGGCGTCGAACGGGAGTACCCCGGTGCCCGCCTCCAGTTCATCCAGGCCGGCGTACGAGCTCATGGCGTTGAATACCTGTCCGGAGTCGGTGACGTCGGTGATCAGGTTGTCTACGCCCGGGTGGTCGAGGGGTTTTAGGTCGACGTTCAACACCCGGTGGCCCTGGTCTAGCAGATAGGGGATCACATGCTTGCCGGCCTTGCCGGTCCCGCCCGTAAAGAGTATTCGCTTGTTCTTCATTATTGGTTTACTGTTTTAGTTCCGCGCCGCGGATGCCCATTTAGTCAGGTAAGTGATGCATAAAGCTACCGTAACAGGGTCCTGCGCCGGTTTGTGCCACCCGGAATAATCGCCCCGGGCTTTGTCCTATCTTGCGAGTCATAAGCTACCGTACCTATGCGCCCACTACTCTGCCTGCTGTTCGTCCTCTTCTTACTGCCCCTCTCCGCCCAGGACGACGCCAAGAAAAAGACCCCCTCCATCGCCGACAAGACCGAGGATATGGAACTGACCGAAGGCTACTTCGACTACTACTGGAGCGACGAGGAGGGCAAAGTCTACCTGGCTATCGACCGCTGGAACGAAGACTTCCTCTACGTCAACAGCCTCGCCGCCGGCCTGGGCAGCAACGACATCGGCCTGGACCGCAACCAGCTCGGCGATACCCGCGTGGTCTTCTTCCGCCGCGTGGGGCCCAAGGTCATGCTACAGCAGCGCAACCTCGACTACCGCGCCGTCTCCGACAACCCCGCCGAGGCCGCCAGCGTGGAGGAGGCCTTCGCGCAGTCGGTACTTGCCGGCTTCAAGGTGGTCGCGAAGACCGACGACCGCGTACTAATCGACCTCAGCGACCTGCTGCTCAGCGACGCCCACGGCGTGGCGGCCCGCCTCAAGCGCGCCAAGGAGGGCGCCTATAAGGTGGATGCCGAGCGCAGCGCCGTCTACCCCGAAAACACGAAGAACTTCCCGAAGAACACCGAATTCGAGGCCACCATCACCTTCACCGGCGAGCCGAGCGGCCGCAACGTCCGCAGCGTAGCCCCCAACGCCGAAAGCTTCACCCTGCGGATGCACCACAGCTTCGTAGAGCTGCCCGACGATAACTACGAGCCGCGGGAATTCGATCCCCGCAGCGGTTACTACGCGACTTCCTACGCCGACTACGCCACCCCCATCGACCAGCCGCTCACAAAGCGCTTCATCACCCGCCACCGCCTGGAGAAGAAGAATCCCGGCGCGGCCATGAGCGAGCCCGTCGAGCCGATCATCTACTACCTCGACCGCGGCGCGCCGGAACCCGTGAAGACGGCCCTCATCGAGGGCGCCCGCTGGTGGAACCAGGCCTACGAGGCCGCCGGCTACACCAATGCCTTCCGCGTGGAGGTGCTGCCCGAGGACGCCGACCCGCTCGACGTCCGGTACAACGTCATCAACTGGGTCCACCGCAGCACCCGCGGCTGGAGCTACGGCAGCTCGGTCACCGATCCCCGTACCGGGGAGATCATCAAGGGGCACGTACTGCTCGGCAGCCTGCGCGTGCGGCAGGACTTCCTCATCGCCCAGGGACTGGTCGAGGCCTACGGCGCCGACGGCACCACGCCCGATCCCCGCCTGGAAGAACTCGCCCTGGACCGCCTGCGGCAGCTCAGCGCCCACGAAGTCGGCCACACCCTCGGACTGGCCCACAACTTCGCCGCCTCCACCAACGACCGGGCCTCGGTGATGGACTATCCCGCCCCCTACGTCACCCTCAGCAACGACGGCACCGTGGACTTCAGCGAAGCCTACGATACCGGCATCGGCGAGTGGGACAAACAGGCGATCCGCTACGGCTACACCGACTTCGCCCCCGGCACGGACGAGCATGAGGCCCTGCAGGAGATTCTCGCCGAGAACGAAGAGATGGGCCTGCACTACATCAGCGACCCCGACGCCCGCCCCCAGGGCAGCAGCCAGCCCGCGGGGCACCTCTGGGATAACGGCAGCGAGCCCGTAGCGGAGATGGACCGCCTGCTCAAGCTGCGGCGTGCGGCGCTGAACCGCTTCAGCGAGAAGAACATCCCCGTCGGCATGCCGCTCTCCGAACTGGAGAGCGTACTGGTACCCGTCTACCTCATGCACCGCTACCAGGTGGAGGCGGTGGCCAAGGTGATCGGCGGCTACGCATACGACTACGGCGTGCGGCAGGCGGGCGTGACGCCCGATTACCAGCCCGTGGCGGCGGACCGCCAGAAACGCGCGCGGGAAGCCCTCCTGGCCACCCTCAACCCGACTACCCTCCGCCTCCCCGAAAACATCTACTCCCTCATCCCGCCGCCCGCCATGGGCTACGGCCGCAACCGCGAGCTGTTCACCACCCAGAACGGCGGGGGGCTGGATCCGCTGGCGATGGCCCAGTCGGCAGCCGACAATTCGCTCTCCTTCCTGCTCAACCCGGACCGGCTCGCGCGGGTAGTCGAGCAGCACGCGCTCTTTGGCGAGGATATGCCCACCCTCAAGGACTACCTCGACGAAGTAAGGAACACCATCTCCCAACCGGTGCGCGGCGGCAACCGGTCGGACTACGGGGAAGAAATCGCCCGCATGGTCGAGCGCCGGCTGGTGCACCACCTCATCGGCTTGGCGGCGGATAAGGACATCAGCGAAGCCGTCAGTGCCGGTGCCCTGGCGCAGGCCATGAAGTACCGCGCACTCAGCGATACCTACGTCGACCTGGACGAGCACAAGCTCTACCTGAGCCAACTGGTGAACGGCTACCTCGCCAACCCCGAAAACTACGAACCCGCCCCGGTACCCGATCTGCCGGACGGCTCGCCGATCGGAGGCCGGTAGCCGTCGGACGGTTTTAAATCGTCCGACGGCTGACCTGGCCAGACTACCTGATCCGCAGCGACGCGTTGCTGCCGCTAACTTCGATGAGAGGGCTGGCCTCCGTAGCGTTTTTGGTCAGGTAGTACTTTTCGATTTGGCTGTTCCTTTCCTCGTCCACCCGTACGGTCATGCCGTCCGGTACTTCGACCTTTCCGAACGTCAGCTTAGCCCGGGCCCGGAAGGGGACCGCATCCGCCAGCCGGAGATCCACGTCGAAGAAGCTTCCCTCGACCCGGATGCCGGTAAAGGACGGGGCCAGCCGATCAACCTGCAGCTCACCGTTCGTGAGGCGCAGGTCGGCGCTGCCCGTCAGCTCGTCTACCCTGACGTCGGTGAAGCTCCCCTGGCCCCGCACCTCGCCCAGGCGGTCGGCCCGGTAGGTGCAGTTGGCGTTACCTTCTAGGACTAGGCTGGTCGCTTCACCGAAGGTGATGTTGGTGAAGCGGCCGTTGACGGTGTAGTCCCCGCCGCGCTCCACGGTGTAGTCGCCGTTCGTGCTGGTGATGTCGGCCCGGCCGGTTGTCCCCAGCCGGTAGCGGCCGAAGCGCTCGTTCAGCTGCAGGTGGCCCCGCACGGTATCAATGGCTACCTTATCGTTGGTGGAGACGAGGTCTACGTTCCGCATCGGTCCGAGTTCAAGTTCGGAGAAGCGGGTGTTGAGGCGCAGGTCGCCGCCGCCCCGCCGCAGTTCCAGGCGGTTATTGGTCATTTCACCCGTAATACTGCCGGCGGCGCTCACCAGCTGAATGCTGCCGAAGAGGGCGTTGACGTGCAGGTTACCCCCCACCGCGCCACCGTACAGTTTGGTGTTGTTCAGTTCGAGGCGCAGGTCGGTCAGATCGACCTGGTGGTCGATGGCGACGTCGCTGAAGCGCATCGCCAGTTCCAACGACCGGGTAGGCGGCACATACAGTACGGCCCGAACGTCGAAGTTGCGCACCCCCCGTATCCGCTCGCCGTCGGCAAATTTGACTTCCGACCGGTTGCCGGTGGTCTTCCAGGAGGTTACCCGGTTCAGGTCCAGGCGCAGCTGCAGCAGGGTGGAAGAGGCCGTAGCCCGCAGGTCCATACGCTCCAGGAAGCGCCGCGCGTCCGCCTCCTCGCTGGCATCGATGCTGATGTGGGCTACGAAGCGGATCTGACCGTCCGTAGCGGGCCGCACCTCGAGGTGGCCGTTGTCCTGCGCAAAGATCACCACCGGTACGGCGGCAAAGGTTCGGTCGATCGTTTTGGTGTACGGATCGGCCGCCCGCAGGGTAGTGGCTGCGAGTAGGAGCAGGAGCAGCGGACTAAATAGACTGATCCTGCCGCTGCCGGCGCTTCTGTTGTTCGTGTAGTTCATCTTCGAGACGTTCGAGTAGTTGAAGTTTGATGTGGTAGTAGCGGATCAGGGCCCGTAGCGAGCGGTCGTTGACCCCCACTTGCGGCAGCCCTTCCAGGTCGCTGCGCTGCAGGGAGTCGATAAGGCGCAGTTCCTCCAGGAAGGGGGCAAAAAGGGTGGTATCTACCCGCTCCAGGTCCAGGCCCGCCTGCTTTTCCTCGATGCTGGCCAGGTACCGTCTTTCCTCGGCGTAGAGTTCCGGGGCGTAATCGCTGACGAGGGGCGAATTCTCCAACCCACCGCTACCCGGTTTCGTCGCGGTCCACCACCAGGATGCGGCCACCAGCAGGAGCAAACTCGCTACGGCCCCCAGACTCCAGCGCAACCTCCGTACCCGGGTTTCCGCCCGCCGCTTCCCGAGCTGGGTCTGCAGGGAAGCCCAGCCCCGGTCGGCGTTCGGTGATTCCACTGTATCGAGGGCGCTGCGGTGTTCGCCGATCAGGCGTTCGAGGTCATCCATTGGCGTAGCGTTTGTCGTGGAGCGCCGCCCGTAGCAGTTGCTTGGCGCGCCAGAGCTGTGATTTAGAGGTGGATACCGATATGCCCAGGTGTTCGGCCACCTCGGCGTGGGGGTAGCCCTCCAGCAGGTGCAGGGTCAGCACCAGGCGGCAGCCCTGCGGCAGGGCGGCGATCGCCGCGTGCAGGGCGGGTGGGTCAATCCCTTCGGTGGGCAGGGGCCGCGGGTCGGGTGCCAGGTGTTGCTCTTCGACGGGCACGATCGGCAACCGCTGCTGCCGCTTCAGGTGGTGCATCGTCAGGTTAATGGCGATGCGTTTGATCCAGGTGCGCAAACCGGCCTCCCCCCGGAAGGTGTGCAGTTGGGTAAACACCCGCAGGAAACACTCCTGGGTCAGGTCCTCACTGTCGGCCGGGTCGCCCGTTAGCCGCAGAATGAGGTTGTACGTGGGGGGCAGCTCCCGCCGGTACAGTTCCCGTTGCGCATCCGCCCGCCCCCGGAGGCAGCGGCGGATCAGTTCCTTCTCGTCGGCGCGGTGAGACATACGGTGAACGTGGGTGCTACTGGCTTAGAGCCCCCGTATTCCCGAAGGTTGGAAAATGCTTCGATTATTTCCGGAAAGTATGGTGGTGATAATCAAACATTTTGTTTCTTTATTAAAATTCATTACCTTCGTGCGCGGTTCCGGCGGAGGTATGCGGCGGGGCGCGGGTGCCGGGCTCGTACAATAACCGTTGCGGCCCCTGGTTTTAGCAAGACAGCAGATGGAGAATCAACACGGAATCGAGACCAACGGAGACGCGGCCGGCTTGAAGGGCATGTATGAGGACTACTTCCTCGACTACGCCAGCTACGTAATTCTGGAGCGGGCGGTACCCGCCATCGAGGACGGCCTCAAGCCGGTGCAGCGGCGCATCCTGCACGCCCTCAAGGAAATGGACGACGGCCGCTACCACAAGGTGGCCAACGTGATCGGGCAGACCATGCAGTACCACCCCCACGGCGACGCCGCCATCGGGGACGCCCTCGTCAACCTCGGTCAGAAGGAGCTGATGATCGACCCCCAGGGCAACTGGGGCAATACCCTTACCGGCGACTCCGCCGCCGCCAGCCGCTACATCGAGGCACGCCTGACCAAATTCGCCCTCGACGTGGTCTTCAACCCCCAGACTACCGACTGGCAACTCAGCTACGACGGCCGCAAGCGGGAGCCCGTCAACCTGCCCATGAAGTTCCCCATGCTGCTCGCCCAGGGCGCGGAGGGTATCGCGGTCGGCCTGAGTACCAAAATCATGCCCCACAACTTCATCGAGCTCTGCAAGGCCAGCATCAAGATCCTCGAGGGCAAGAAAGTAAAGATCTACCCCGACTTCCCCACCGGCGGTACCGTCGACGTCAGCGACTACCAGCAGGGCAAGCGCGGGGGCCGGATCAAGATCCGGGCCACGATCGAGAAGATCGACAACAAGTTCATCGCCATCAGGGAGATCCCCTACGGCATGACGACGCAAACCCTGATCGACAGCATTATCAAGGCCAACGATAAGGGGAAGATCAAGATCAAAAAGGTCACCGACAACACCGCCGCCGAGGTGGAGCTGCTGATCGAACTGGCACCGGGGATCAGCCCCGACGTCACCATCGACGCCCTCTACGCCTTCACGAACTGTGAGCTGTCGGTTTCGCCCAACGCCTGCGTGATCATCGAGGGTGACAAGCCCCACTTCGTCACCGTCGAGGACATCCTGCAGTTCAACACCGTTCAGACGAAGGACCTGCTACGGCAGGAGCTGAAGATCCGGGAAGGTGAATTGGAGGAAAAAATCCATTTCGCGAGCCTGGAGAAGATCTTCATCGAGCAGCGCATCTACCGCGACATCGAGGAGGCCGAAAGCTTCGAGGAAGTGCTGGAGCTCATCCGTAAGGGCCTGAGTAAGTACGTCCGTGAGCCGGAAGAACAGAAGAAGCGCAACGACGATCGCCTGCTGCTCTACCGCCCGGTGAGCGACGACGACATCACCAAGCTTACCGAGATCCGCATCAAGCGCATCTCCAAGTACAACAGCTTCAAGGCCGACGAACTGATGGCCAAGCTGGAAGAGGAACTGAAGCAGGTACGCCACGACCTGGAGCACCTCACCGAATACGCCATCGCCTGGTACCAGGGCCTGCTCGACAAGTACGGCAAGGGCCGCGAGCGAAAGACCACCATCGGTACCTTCGAAAAGGTAGAAGTGTCGGCCGTAGCCGCCAACAACACCAAGCTATACGTAGACCGCAAGGAAGGCTTCGTCGGCCAGGGCCTGAAGAAGGAAGAGTTCGTCTGCGACTGCTCCGACGTTGACGACATCATCGTCTTCCGGCGCGACGGCGTGATGACCGTTACCCGCATCGACGACAAGACCTTCGTCGGTAAGGACATCATCCACGTCAACGTGTGGAAAAAGGGCGACGAGCGAACCACCTACAACCTGGTCTATCTCGACGGCAAGACCGGCCGTGCCATGGCCAAACGCTTCAACGTCACCGCCATCACCCGCGACCGGGAGTATAACCTGACCAAGGGCAACAAGGGATCCAAGCTGCTCTACTTCAGCGCCAACCCCAACGGGGAGGCCGAGGTGATCACCGCCCAGCTCAGCCAGTCGTCGAAGGCCCGGCAAAAGAACTTCGATTTCGACTTCGCCGACCTGGCCATCAAGAGCCGGGGCGCCGCCGGAAACATCATGACGCGCTACCCCGTCCGCAAGGTCACCCTCAAGGAAGTGGGCAAGAGTACCCTCGGGGCCATGAAGGTGTGGATGGATACGGTCAGCGGCCGGCTCAACCTCGACGAGCGCGGGCAGTTCCTCGGTGGCTTCGATACCGGCGATCTGATCCTCGCCGTGTACAAGGACGGCAGCTACGAGCGCGAGGAACTCGACCTGACCCGCCGCTACGACCCGGACAATCTTTACTTCATCGGCAAGTACGCGGACGATATGGTCGTCAGCGCCATCTACTACGAGGGCGAGCGCGGCGTTACCCTGGTCAAGCGATTCCACATCGAGACCAGCTCACCCGGTCAGGCCTTCAGCTTCATCTCCGATCACAAGCAGAGCAAACTGTACATCGCCAGCGTCCACCCCAATCCGGAGATCCGCTACGGCTGGCGCGAAAAGCGCGAGAAAAAGGAGGATACCGTACTGCTGGCCGACTTCATCGATGTGAAGGGATGGAAAGCACTGGGCAACAAGCTCCACGACGGCAAACTGATCAGCATCAAGGAACTCAACGCCCCCTTCCTGCCCACCGACAAGCAGTCCAGGGCGGACAAAGCCAAGGCTAACGGCAAAGCGGAGGAGGACGGTATCAAGCCGGGTGACACCATCGAGCTCGACTTCTAGTCCCTCTGCCCGTACCTTTAGACCATGGGAAGACAGTCCACCCGCCATCGCTACCGCACCCGCCGGGAGAAGAACCAGTCCGTCTGGCGGGCGGTACGCATCATCTCCGGAATGCTGCTCGTCCTGTTCATCTTCCTGCTGATCAAGAACTGGCGGGAGTGGTGGAACTACTGGAAGTTTTATTTCTACTAAGGCACCCCCGGGTTGAAGGCCTTCGGCCTGATAGGTAATCATCGGGCTGCAAGCCCTCAACCCATGCCTAAACCCCCGGGCTGAGGGCCTCTGGCCCGATTGCCTATTTAGATATAAGGCGCTCCGCTCAGGTAATCATCAGGCTGCAAGCCCTCAACCAAAGCCAGACCCCCGGGTTGAGGGCCTCCGGCCCGATTGCTTACTTAGATATCACGCGCTTCGTTCAGATAGTTATCGGGCTGCAAGCCCTCAACCCATGCCTAAACCCCCGGGTTGAGGGCCTCCGGCCCGATTGCTTATTTAGATATCAGGCGCTGCGCTCAGGTAATCATCGGGCTGTAAGCCCTCAACCCATGCCTAAACCCCCGGGCTGAGGGCCTCCGGCCCGATTGCCTATTTAGATATCAGGCGCTCCGCTCAGGTAATCATCGGACTGCAAGCCCTCAACCCATGCCTAAACCCCCGGGTTGTGGGCCTCCGGCCCGATTGCTTATTTAGATATCAGGCGCTCCGCTCAGGTAATCATCGGGCTGCAAGCCCTCAACCCATGCCTAAACCCCCGGGCTGAGGCCCCCGGCCCGATTGCTTACGTTCATTCCGCTCGCGTGATTATCGGGCTGGAAGCCCTCAACCCATACCTGAACCCTCAGATTGAGCACCTCCGGGGCGGTCACTTCGCAGGCCTCAGCGCCAGCATATTCCCCATCCGGAAGCAGGTCCGGCAGCGGGCTTCGTACAGGTCTTTCTCACCCAGCACCACGGTATCCTGGTCGGGGGTGAGGCGGTAGGAGTGGGTGGCCAGGTTGCCGCAGTGGGAGCAGATGGCGTGCACCTTGGTGATGTACTCCGCTACGGCGAGCAGGTCGCCCATCGGGCCGAAGGGCTTGCCGCGGAAGTCCATGTCCAGTCCGGCGATGATGACGCGTTTGCCGCGGTGGGCCAGGTCCTGAGTGAAGCGAACGATGTCGGCATCGAAGAACTGCGCCTCGTCGAGGCCGACCACCGTGACGTCGTCCGGCACGTGCTGCAACTCCGCCGAGCGGGTCAGCGGACGGGCCACGAAGGAGTTGCTGTCGTGGGAGACCACGTTGGCCTCCGCGTAACGGGTATCGATGGCGGGCTTAAAGACGGTGACCTCCTGACCGGCGATCCGGGCGCGCTTGAGGCGGCGGATAAGCTCTTCGGTCTTACCCGAAAACATCGAACCGCAAATAACTTCCAGCCAGCCACTGCGTTGACCGCTGAAGTGAGGTTCTAAAAACATAAGCGCCGCCGTATTTTGGCGGCCGAAGGTATCAAAAATCCAGCACCCATGTCCCAGACCAAGGCCGACAAACTCCTCAGCCGCATCACTGCCCTGCACCGCAGCTTGCAGTTGGACGACGAAGACGACGCGCCCTCCCGCCTGGAGCGCGACCTGATGCTCGGGTACCTGCGCGACCTGTACGCCGTCTACCTGGACGCGGGCACCGACGCCCCGCGCAAGCCGACGCCCGCCGAGCTTCCCGATCCGAAGCCCGCCCCGCCATCGCCCAAGCCCGCACCGACCCACCCGTCGCCGGCGCCCGAAGTGCCCGCGCCGAAGCCGGAACCACCGGCCCCTGCCCCCCGCCCGGAGGCCCCCGCACCCGCGTCCCCGCCCGAGGCTCCCGACGTACCGGTGCCCCCGCCGCCTGCTCCCCCCGTGGCTGAGCATACCGCGAAGATCAACCCCGAATTCAAGCGCCCGGCCCCCAATCCGCCCCAGCCGTCGCCCGCTCCGAACACCGGCCCGGGCGTGCAGAAGCTCTTTCAGGATACCGACGACGGCGGACTCGCCAACCGCCTGATGCGGCAGCGGGTCACTGACCTGACCCGCTCCCTGAGCATCAACAACCGGGTGCTCTTTTCCAAGAAATTATTCCGCGACAACGAGGAACTCAACGCCGCCCTGAAGGAGCTCAACCTGCGGGGTAGCTTCGACAACGCCAAGCCCCTGCTGGTCGACCTGGCCCAGGAGCACCGCTGGGCGGAGGAGGAGCGGGAGGAAACCGCCAAAGAGTTTATTGACCTGGTACGGCGGCGGTATGCGTAAGAAACGCTTCCTGCTGACGGGGCTGCTGGCCTCCGTTTTTCTGATCTACCTCTGCGCGAAAGCCTATACCTCGTGGCGCCCCCCGGTGTCCACCGATCAGCGCAGCCTGGAAGTGGCGGACCGCGGCGTCACGATCGCCTTCGGCAGTTGCAACCGCGAGGACGAGGACCAAACCTACTGGAATACCATCGCCCGACACCATCCGGCGGCCTGGCTCTGGCTCGGTGACAACGTCTACGCCGATACCGACGATATGGAGGAAATGGCCCGCGCCTTCTCCCGCCAACAGCGCGCGCCAGAATACGCGGCCTTCGTCCGGCAAACCCCCGTCGTCTACGGGACCTGGGACGATCACGACTACGGCCGCAACGACGCTGGCCAAGAATGGCCGGTGAAGGATGCGGCAAAGGCCCTGCTACTTGACTTTCTGCGGGTACCGGACGCCGCCGACGTGCGCAACCGCGACGGCGTATACCAGGCGTACCGCGTGGGTGATGTGAAGGTCATTCTCCTCGATACCCGTTATTTCCGGGATGCGCTGCCCCCCGGCTCCCGCCCCGGTGACCGGTACGGCGCCAACCCGACCGGGGACATCCTGGGCGAAGCGCAGTGGGCCTGGCTGCGCGATGAACTGACCGACAGCGACGCCGCCGCCCACCTCATAGCAAGCAGCATTCAGGTACTGCCAACGGACCACGGGTACGAGAAGTGGGCCAACTTCCCCGCCGCCCGCACCCGGCTGCTAAACCTCCTGGCCGAAACCCGCCCCGCCCTTCCCCTGCTGTTGAGCGGCGACCGTCACCTGGCGGAGTTCATGTCGGATACGGTGGATGGCTACCGGATCTACGAAATGACCTCGAGCGGCCTTACCCACGCCTATTCGGGCAGCGACGAGCCCAACGATAAGCGCCTCGGGCCTCTGGTCACCGAGCGCAATTACGGCCTGCTGCATTTCCTCCCCGACGAAGCCGGGAACCTGCAGTTACTGGCGGAAATACGGGGCCTGCCCGGTGGTAGCGTCCGGAGCAGCCTGGCGCTGCCCGCCCCGGCCACGAACAAAGCAGCGCTGCGGGCGCTTGTCTACCCAAACGACACCATGACGCGCCAGCTGAAACCCTGCCCCGAATCTCCCAACTGCGTCAGTACCCAAAGTACCCAGGCGAAGAAGAAGCGCGATCCACTGCCCTTCACCGGCAGCCCGGAGCAAGCCCTGGAGAAACTCAAGCGGACCATCGCGGACATGTCCCGGACCACCCTCATCGAGGAGGACGGCTACTACCTGCATTACACCTTTCAGACCTGGCCGATCCCCTACATTGACGACGTGGAGTTCATCCTCGACCCCGAGGCCCAGGTGATCCACTACCGCAGCGCCAGCCGGGTGGGCCACAGCGACCTGGGCGTGAATAGCCGGCGAATGAAGAAGATCGCGGCGGCCTTCGCCGGGGAGTGATTGGCAATG
Organism: Lewinella sp. IMCC34183; assembly: GCF_003390915.1. Classification (GTDB taxonomy): domain Bacteria; phylum Bacteroidota; class Bacteroidia; order Chitinophagales; family Saprospiraceae; genus Neolewinella. Next base: position 158,642 of record NZ_QMEM01000007.1, read on the forward strand.
TAGAGTCGGAGCGCTAAAATTTGGGGTTGACCGCGGATGTAGGGGTTTCACCACGGAGGCACAGCGGGGTACGGAGTCGACCTCGCTGCGCTCGGTCAGAGAATGTACCGGCGAATTCCGTCCTTCATTTCGGCGACATTGAAGTTCATCAGTAGCCCCAATCCGATTTAGCTCAATTTCATGTATGTCAGCAGCTGAGCTGCGTCGGTAGGTGTCAGTTGTTTAGCGGCTTTAAGCTCAACGATCAGCCGGTTATCAACTACCAAATCCAGCAGATAGCCGATCTTCAGGTCAATTCCATCGTAATGAACAGGAAGTACTCTTTGTCGCTCTACGTGCATTCCTTGCTTTGTCAATTCGCGGGCCAGACATATCTCCTATACAGATTCGAAAAGCCCGGGCCCCAAGAGGCTATGCACTCGAAAAGCTGCACCGCGGACGCGGTACGTGAGGTCATTCAATTCCATTTCTCTAAGCGGTTACAACACCAAAGAAATGCAAAGTTTTTTTAAACAACAAATTGTTTTATATTCAGACTACGCAGCACTCTATCCTCTGTGCTTCTCTGTGGTCCAATTAGCTAAAACTGCGAAGCAGTCCCCCTCTGTGCTTCTCCGTGCCTCTGTGGTCAAATTGAATCCAAGACTGCGAAGCAGGCGAAGTAAGTGATCCCCAGTGCCTCCATGTTTAACAAAAAGCGAGGACGGCGAAGCACTCAAACCACAAGCCCGGTAGCCTACCGGGGGATCTCGATCGCCTTGAGTATTTCGCCGATCACGTCCGCCGCGGCGTGTCCCTCCATTTCCCGCTCCGGGGTGAGGATGATGCGGTGGTTCAGGGCGGGGTAGGCGACCAGCTGAATATCGTCGGGGGTCACGAAGTCGCGGCCCTCCAGCGCGGCTACGGCCTTGGAAAGTCGGAGAATAGCCAGCGAGGCACGCGGACTGGCCCCCAGGTACAGGTCGGGGTGCGTACGCGTACGGTGGACCAGGTCGGCGATGTAGTCGAGGAGCTCGTCCCGGATGTGCACGCTCTCCACGACGGCGCGGTATTCGGCTACCTGGTCGCGCGTGAGTACGGGCCGCACGTCCTCCAGCTGCCGCTGGCGAAAATCATTGCGGAACCGGTAAAGGATATCGCGTTCCTCCTGCTGGTTGGGGTAGTCGACCACCACGCGCAGCAGAAAACGGTCGAGCTGGGCCTCCGGCAGGCGGTAGGTTCCCTCCTGCTCGATGGGGTTCTGGGTCGCGATCACGAAGAAGGGATCGGGCAGGGAGTGGGTGACGCCGTCCACCGTCACCTGCTGTTCGGCCATCACCTCGAAGAGGGCGGCCTGCGTCTTGGCCGGCGCGCGGTTGATCTCGTCGATCAGCACCACGTTGCCGAAGATCGGGCCCGGATGAAAGTCGAAGCGGCCGGCCGTGGCGTTGAGCACGGTAGTACCCGTGACGTCACTGGGCATCAGGTCGGGGGTGAACTGAATGCGGCTGTAGCTGGCGTCCACGGTGCGGGCCACCAGCCGCGCCGTGAGGGTCTTGGCAATCCCCGGAACCCCCTCCACCAGTACGTGGCCGCCGGCGAGCAGGGAGACGATGAGCAGGTCGACCAGTTCGCGCTGCCCCACGATAAGCTTACCTACCTCACGACGGATTTCCTCGGCGGCGGCGTGCAGCTGCGCCAGGGCGGGCCGTTCCTGGGGCATATCCTGCGATAGCTCCCCGAGGGAAGGTTGCGAAACAGGGTCGTTTTCGGGGGCGGGGTCGCGGGTGCTGGGGTCTTCCATAGGGTAATGACCAAAGGTAACGGTCGACGGGCGTACGGCGGTTCCGCGTGCCTACCCCACCGCGGGCAGCCGCAATGGGAACAGGGCCAGGATCGCCGCGAACCGCTCGGGGTGATGGGCGGCGAAGGTGGGGGCGTGACTGTGGAACACCGTGAGGGTGATGGCTGCCGGATCCAGGTCCTCCAGTCCGATGAAGCCCTGTAGTGCCGTTTCCGAAAACCCGGTGAGCCGGTATACCTCATCGGGGGAAAGCAGGTGGTCTTCCAGGGCCCTGCGCACGGCGGGGTCGGCGTGGAAAAGGGCGCGGCCGTACTCGTAAAAGCCCAGCTGAAGGTACTTGTCGGGTTCCACCACGGAGCGGACGAAGTAGGTCAGCGTCCAGATGATGACGCCATCCTCGGGGTACATCTCCGAGGCGTGCAGCACCTCGTGTTCGGGGGTCGGAAAGAGGTGGGGGTAGAAGATCACGTTCTCGAAGGCCGGCACCAGGAACTCTTCCCGGTAGAAGGTGACGGTAGCCGCGGAGGCCGCCACCATCAGGCGCACATCGGCGGGGATGGTTTCGATGGCCATGCCCTGAAAATCGGTGGCCTCCCGGATCAGGAAGGTGCGACGGCGGAAGTCGCGCTTGCCCTCCAGGTCGAGGGCACGGTAGAGGGGAAAGCGATCCAGCAGCGGGGCCAGCTCCACGGGCAGGTCGGGGGGGTTCTTCTTCCAGTACCACCAGCGCAGCTGGGGGGCCAGGGTATAGGCACCGGCCGCCGCGATGAGGGGCAGCAGCAACAGCTCGGACTGGACGTCGCCCGTCTGCCAGGTAAGGACCGCCCCGAGGAGGATCAGACAGAGGGCGGCAAGGTAGATAGCGCGGACGGGGTCCATGGATGGGGTAGGCGGAGGAGTTACCGAAGGTACGCAAGCGCCGGCGGGAAAGTTGGCGGTTGCGGGAGGGTAAGTTGCGGCAAAAATCCCGTACCTTATACATCCGATAGCCCCGAGAAGCCGCAAACGCCAATTCCCATGATGAATGAAGCCGTGCGGACGATCATGACCACGGAGGTCGTAACCGCCTACCCCGAACAAACCGTTGGTGACGTGGCCCGCCTCCTGCTTCGCGAGCAGCTGCAGCAACTGCCCGTCGTCGATGCGACCGGCAAGCTCGTCGGCCTCATTACGTCCTACGATCTCTGGCGCGACTGCCGCGAGAACCCCGGCAGCGAATCCCGCCCGGTAGCGGAGGTCATGAATACCCACGTGGTCAAGCTGGCCCCCACCGACAAAGTCGGTACCGCCGCCGAGCTCTTCATGGACAAACGGTTCAAGACTATTCCGGTCGTCAACCGGGACGGCCTCCTGCGGGGGGTAATCACGGCCTTCGACGTGATCCGCTATACCCTGCGCAAGGAGTACCGGGAGCCCATCCTCTACCGCGAGGAACTGCTGTAGGAGGCTGCCTCCGGCAGCGGAAGTACACTGCGCCCTCCGAGCGCGCAGGGGGCGGTCACACGGGTCGCCCGCGGCACAGGCGCGGCCGGCCACAGAGCGGATACGTAATTCGCGGATGTAGCCAGCCCCCCGGTCCGGCCCCCCGTGGTGAACCTGTCCGGCTATATCCCGGGCATTCCCGTAGCTTGGCTACCCTAAGCCACGCTTCCTGCCATGCGAACCCGCCTGCTCTTCGTCCTCGTCGTTGCCCTCTGCACCTGCGTCCGCGCCCAGACTGCCTTCTCCGTCCTGCTGCCGGAAAGCCTCGCCGATAGCGCCCTCGATGGCAGGCTTATGGTGATGCTGTCCACGGACACGAGCGCCGAGCCCCGCTTCCAGATCTCCGACGGGCCGGAAACGCAGTTACTTTTCGCCCAGAACGCGGACGGTTGGCAACCCGGCAGCCGGGTGACCGTCGACGCCGCCACCGCCTACGGCTATCCCGTCGCCTCCCTGGCCGACCTGCCCAACGGGACCTATCAGGCCCAGGCCCTGCTGCACCGCTACGAAACCTTCCGGCGCGCCGACGGCCACACGGTCAAATTGCCCATGGACCGCGGCGAGGGGCAGCAATGGAACCTGGCACCCGGCAATCTGCTGAGTACCCCGGTGCAGGTGACGATCACCGACGGGCGCGCCGGGCCGATCGAACTGACCCTTGACCACGCCATTCCGGAGATCGAGCAACCGGAGGATACGGAGTACGTCAAGCACATTCGTATCCGCTCGGAACTCCTGAGTGAATTCTGGGGCCGCGATATGTACCTCGGCGCCCACGTGTTGCTGCCGGAAGGCTGGGCCGACCACCCCAACGTGGCGTATCCCCTGGCGATCATGCACGGCCACTTTCCGAGCGACTTCGGCGGCTGGCGCACCACCCCGCCCGACACGACGCAGCCCTGCGTCTACAGTGCCCGCTTCGGACTCGACTGCTACAACCGCACCGTGGAGCAGGAGGCATACGATTTTTACCGGCTGTGGACGGGCCCCGACTTCCCCCGCGTCATCGCCGTCGAGATCCAGCACGCCAATCCCTACTACGACGACAGCTACGCCGTCAACTCCGAGAACCTGGGGCCCTACGGGGACGCCATCACCTACGAGCTGATCCCCGAGATCGAGCGGCGCTTCCGCGGCATCGGTGAGGGCTGGGCGCGCTTCGTCTACGGCGGCAGTACCGGCGGCTGGGAGGCGCTGGCCGTGCAGGTAAAGTACCCCGACGAATACGGCACCTGCTACGCCGCCTGCCCCGACCCCATCGACTTCCGGGCCTACACCGTCGTCAACCTCTACGAGGACGCCAACGCCTACTACCTCGACAGCCGCTTTAAGCACACCGAGCGGCCGGGCCACCGCGACAGCCTGGGCCACGTGTCGAGCAGCCTGCGCGAGATGAACCAGCGGGAGCTGGTCCTCGGCGACCGCAGCCGCAGCGGACAGCAGTGGGATATCTGGGAGGCGGTCTACAGTCCAGTGGGGCCAGACGGCTACCCGCGGCGGATCTGGGACAAGGTCTCCGGGCAGATCGACCCTGAAGTAGCCGAATACTGGCGGGAGAACTACGACCTCACCCACATCCTCCAGCGCGACTGGGCCGAACTGGGTCCGAAGCTCCGCGGCAAGCTTAACATCTACGTGGGCGACATGGACAACTACTACCTCAACAACGCCGTCTACCTGGCCGAGGACTTCCTCCGCCGCGTCGACTTCGGCGGGGAGATCACCTACGGCGACCGCGCCGAGCACTGCTGGAACGGCGATCCCACGCAGCCCAACGCGATCAGCCGGCTGCGGTACCACCGGATGTTCATTCCGAAGTGGGCGGGTAAGGTATCGGAGCTGGCGCCGGCGGGGGCGGACCTCACTTCCTGGCGGTACTGATCAGGTATTACCGACGACGGCCGGCAGGGCTGGCGGCTATTGCGGTAGAAACCCTATTTTCGCCAACCCTGGAAGTCAGGTTACCGTACCGGGTACGCCGGGACTCACTCCGAAGCATTCGTTTACGTAAGAACGAATCCCAACCATCCTACTCGCTTTAAACCACGCACGCATGAATCTTGACCCGAAAATAAAGAGTAAAGTAAACAACTGGCTGGAAGGCGATTACGATGAACAGACGAAATCTACCCTCCGGGAACTCGTAGCGCAGGAGAAAACGAACGAACTGACCGATGCCTTTTACAAGGACCTCGAATTCGGTACGGGCGGTCTCCGCGGCATCATGGGCGTCGGCTCCAACCGCATCAACAAGTACACCATCGGCTCGGCCACCCAGGGCCTGAGCAACTACCTGAAAAAGCAGTTTCCCGACGAGCAGATCAAGGTAGCCATCGCCCACGACAACCGGAACAACGCGGAATTCTTTGCCCAGACCGCGGCGGATATCTTCTCCGCAAACGGTATTCACGTCTATTTCTTCGAAGGCCTTCGCCCTACGCCCGAGCTCTCTTTCGCGATCCGGGAACTGGGCTGCCAAAGCGGCATTATGCTTACTGCCTCCCACAATCCGAAGGAATACAGTGGCTATAAGGTGTACTGGTCCGACGGCGGCCAGGTAGTGACCCCCCACGACAAGGGCATCATCGCCGAGGTAAATGCCATCCAGTCGAACGACGCCATCAAGTTTGAAGGGAATCCCGGGTTGATCGAAAGTATCGGCGAGAAGATCGATAAGCTGTTTATAGAAAGCGTCCTGGCGGCGAGCATCAATCCCGGGGTGGTCAAGCAGGAGAAGGACCTGAAAATCGTCTATTCGCCCATCCACGGCGCCGGTGTCGACCTGGTGCCCCGGGCGCTGAAGGAGCTGGGCTTCACCAACGTAAGCCTGGTCAAGGAGCAATTGGTCACGAGCGGTGATTTCCCGACAGTGGTTTACCCCAATCCGGAAGAGAAGGAGGCCCTTACCCTGGCCCTGAAACTAGCCAAGGAAAAGGACGCCGATCTCGTGATGGCCACCGATCCCGACGCCGACCGGGTAGGCATTGCCGTAAAGAACAACGAGGGCGAGCACGTACTCCTCAACGGAAACCAGACCGGTACCCTCATCTTCAATTACCTGATCGGGCAGTGGAAGGAGCAGGGAAAACTTGACGGTAACGAGTACATCGCCAAGACCATCGTAACGACCAACCTCATCGACGAGATCGCCGAGGCCAACGGGGTAACCTGCTACAACCTGCTGACCGGCTTCAAGTACATCGGTGCCCTCATGACCAAACTCGAAGGAAAGGAGACCTACATCGCGGGGGCCGAGGAAAGCTACGGCTACCTGATCGGCGACCACGTACGCGACAAGGACGCGGTAGTGGCCTGTAACATCATCGCCGAGATGGCGGCTTACTACAAGCACGAGGGCAAAACCCTCTACCAGACCCTCCAGGAGATCTACGTCAAGTACGGATTCTACAAGGAAGAACTGATCTCACTGACGAAGGGCGGCAAAAAGGGAGCCGAGGAAATCAGCGAGCTGATGCAGGGCTACCGGGAAAATCCCCCGCAGGAGCTCGGCGGCAAGAAAATCGTCCGGGTCAAGGACTACCAGACTTCCAAGGCCTACTCCTTCGACGGGAAAGCGGAAACCACCATTGACCTGCCCAAGTCGAACGTGATGCAATTCCTTACCGAGGAAGGCTACGTCATCACCGCCCGGCCGTCGGGCACCGAGCCGAAGATCAAGTACTACATCAGCGTCAATACGGAACTGGACAGTGTGGACAACTTCGTCGCCAAGGACGCCGAACTGAATGCTTTGATCGACGATCTCAGCAAGAGCCTGCTGGGGTCTGACGACCCGGGCTAAAGGAAGGCGTAACCGCTAAAAGAGAGAAGGGGTCCCGTGGCAAACGCCGCGGGACCCCTTCTTCGTAGGTCGAAATTGCTGACTTACACCACGTTGATCTCCCCGGCCCGGAACATCTCCCCCATCTTGTCATACGTACCGTCCTCCAGCTTGGAGCGGACGGCCTTGAAGGCGTCGATGGTGGTCTGGATGTCCTCCTCCGAGTGCTCGGCGGTGGGGATGAGGCGCAGGATCAGCTGGCCCTTCGGGATGACGGGCGGCAGCACCACGGAGCAGAAGATGCCGTAGGTCTCGCGCATGTCATAGATCAGCGCGCCGGCCTCGTAGGGCGAGCCCTTCATGAAGACGGGCGTCACGCAGGCACCGGTGTTGCCGATGTCGAAGCCGGCCTCGCGGAGGCCGTTCTGCAGGTGGTGGACGTTCTTCCACAGTTTCTCGCGCAGTTCGGGCTGCTCACGCAGGAGCTTGAGGCGGGCCAGGGCACCCTTCACCATCGGCATGCAGAGGCTCTTGGCGAAGACCTGGCTGCGCAGGTTGTAGCGCATGAACTCGATGATGTCACGGTCGGCGCTCACGAAGGCGCCGAAGCCGGACATGGCTTTGGCGAAGGTCGAGAAGTAGACGTCGATCTGGTCCTGTACGCCCTGCTCCTCGCCGGCGCCGGCGCCGGTGGCGCCCATGGTACCGAAGCCGTGGGCGTCGTCGACCAGCAGGCGGAAGCCGTACTTCTCCTTGTACTGGCAGATCTCCTTCAGGATGCCCTGCTCGCCGCGCATACCGAAGACACCCTCGGTGATGACGAGGATGCCGGAATTGCGCTTCTCCGCCTCCTTCTTGGCCTGCTCCATGCGGACCAGGAAGTGGTCGATATCGTTGTGGGTGAAGGCGTACTTGGGGCCCAGGTGCATCCGGATACCGTCCATGATGCAGGCGTGGTCGTCGCGGTCGTAGACCACCACGTCGTGGCGGGTCAGCAGCGCGTCGACGATCGACATGATGCCCTGGTAGCCAAAGTTGAGCAGCAGCGCCGCTTCCTTCTGGGTAAACTCGGCGAGCTCCTCCTCCAGCTGGATGTGGGCGTCGGTCTCGCCGCTCATGATACGCGCACCCATTGGGTAGGCCATGCCGTACTCGGCGGCGGCCTCGGCGTCGGCCTTGCGTACGTCGGGGTGGTTGGTGATGCCGAGGTAGGAGTTGATGCTCCAGATGATGCACTCCTTGCCGCGGAAGGTCATACGGGGACCCAGCTCACCTTCCAGTTTGGGGAAGGAGAAGTAGCCGTGGGCCACGTCCTGGTACTGGCCAAGGGGGCCCTTGAATTCGCGGAACTTGTCGAAAAGATCTTTCATGGTGGCGAGTTTCGGGGGGCAAAGATACGGTACTTCTCATTTGGTGCGGTAGCGCACTCTTTTCTGCTATCCGGGAAATTTCCGACGCTACGCAATCGATTTTCCAGCAATCAGAGTGACAAAAAATAAAGGTCAAAACGACAATTTTTAATTTACGCGCCGTATTTTCCCTATCGTTGTCAGGTCACCTGTACCGTTGTACATGGTTACCAGGCGATTTAACCCGCTTTTATACACTCACCGCAACATGTTTTACGCCGCCCTGCCGCCAGCCTTAGTTGTCCCCCGTTGCCGTCCGTGTTTGCTCGCCGGTGTCAGCTTCGGGGCATGAACGTAAGCCACTCCCTCCTTACCGTCGTAGTGTACCTGTGTCTGCAGACTGCCCTCAGCGGTCAGGACCTCTTTACGCAACGCCGCTTCCACCGGCTTGCGGGTGAGCAGGGCTTTCCCACCATTCCGGTGTCCGACTTCCTGCAGGACAGCCTGGGGCAAATTTGGGTGGGCACCACCGAGGGGGTCTACCGGTACCAGGGAGACGAATTTGAAAGCTTCGCCCGCGGACAGGGAGGCAACCGGTACCTGCCGAATACCTTCGTTGACGATCTCTACCTGGATGCCGAAAACCAGGTCTGGATCATCACCGATGGCGGAGTAAGTTACTACAGCTACGCCACCGACCGCATCGTGGAATATCGCCCGGACGAGCTTACCGGCAGCATCAGTTCGATGGCCGTAAGCGCTACGGGTACCCGGTACTTTGCTACCTACAAGAATGGTATCCTCAAAGTGGAGGGGGACAGCCTGTCGCTCCTACAGCTCTTTTCCGCGGGCGACAGCCGCGGCGGCGGGCAGCAGCCCATCTACGACATCGTAATTGCCGGTCGCTACCTCTGGGGGTCGCTGGGAAACCTAGGGGTCTTACGCTACGACCTGGAAGACGGGGAAACGGATTACCTGAGTGCTGAGGCCATCTGCGGGGAATCTTCCCTGGCCGTCCTCGACCTCTACGTGGTAGACGAAGACAGCGCCTGGATCGCCACGAGCAAAGGGGTGTATCACCTCGCCTTCGACGGCAGCGGCGGCAAGCGGGTCGACGCAAGTGTCAACCGGCTCCTTCCGCCCGACGGTTACCTGGCGGTAATTCCGGACGCCAATGGTGAACTCTGGATCGGTTCCCGGGCGAACGGCCTGTTTCAAGTGACCGACACCGGCGAGGGTTACCGGCTGGTGAACCACTTCCCTTCGAGTGAGGACGTATACGGTCCGTCGGACCATACGGTGAGTAACCTATTTCAGGACCGCAACCGCCAAATCTGGGTAGGCACCCACCGGGGAGGAGTCAACGTCTTCGACCCGGCCGGAGAAACCGTGCGCACCATCATCGAACGCTCCGTTCTCGCCGCCAATTCGCTGAATTACCCGATCGCCTGGGGACTGGAAACCGCCAGCACCACCGACCTTTGGGTAGGGACCGACGGCGGGGGGCTGAGCCGGCTGGACGTGAGTACCGGTCGGGTGACCAACAACGCGATACCGGAACTTGACGGCCAGGCCATACTCTGTATCACCAATACGTCTACCGGCCTCTGGTTCGGCACCTACAGCGCGGGACTCTTTCACCGCGATACCGTAAGGGGAACGACCCGGCAATACGCCGTAGGATCTGCAGGATCGGAGCTGGTGGTGAACGACATCCGCTGCATTTTCGAGGCACCCGACCGAACGGTGTATTTCGGCACCAACCGCGGGGGCCTCTACCGCTACGATGCCCCTACCGAAACCGTTCGCCGGGTGGATGCCATCACCGACATTGATATTCGCGCCATCCGGTCGGGCGACGGCGGTGTCCTGTGGATGGGCACCTACGGGGAGGGGCTCCTGAAATTCAACCCGGCAGCGAACCGCCTGGAAGAGTCGCCGTGGAGCCGGGACCCCGCCCACCGGGACGACGTGATCCACGATTTGCTGCAGCGGGGCGATACCCTCTGGGTAGCTTCCCGCAACCACGGGGTGGTCCCCTTCAATACCCGTACCGGTACTTTCCTACCTGACCCCGTCCTGGCCCGGATGAGCGACCGATCCATTTCCGCCGTAACGATGGACGGGGCGCACAACCTCTGGATCACCACCAACCAAAACGTCATCCACTACGACAGGTCCACCAACCGCCTGCAATCGTTCGGGACCGAGGACGGTATCCTGGAAGGGCCCCACAATTTCGGCTCCGCGATCTACGTGCCCGGGCTGGATTACGTGGCCATTGGCGGGATGAACGGACTCAGCCTCTTCCCGCCCGGCCCACTAGCGGAGCCGCCCGCCGTGCGGCCCATCATCATCAACCAGCTCACCGTGCTGGGCGAGGCGGTGTACCCGGATAGCTCCGGAATATTGCCGGAGGGAGAAAGCATCTATACCGCCGGGGAGGTCCGGCTGACCCATAACCAGGACATCTTTTCCCTCCGGTTCTCCCGCCCCGGATATACGCGCACCAACTTTAGCGGTATCGAATACCGCCTGGCGGGCTACGAGGATGACTGGCAGCTGGCCGGGCCGCTGAATACCGCCGTCTACCGCAAGGTACCGCCGGGCCGCTACGTATTTCAGGTACGGCGGGCGGGCGGCGGCGCGGAACGGCGGTTGCCCATTATTATCAGTCCGCCCCTGTGGAAGACGTGGCCGGCCTACCTGCTCTACACCGCCCTGATTCTGCTGGTCGGCTGGCGGCTGATCCGCGCCAATAACAACCGCATTGCCCTCCGCCAAAAACTGCAGTACGAACAGGAGACGAGCCAGCGAGAGCGGGAGCTCGCGGACGAGAAACTCCGCTTCTACACCAACTTCTCCCACGAGCTCAAGACCCCCCTTACCCTGATTCGTGGCCCGGTCCAGGATTTACTGCTGCTCGCGGACGACCCCACGGAGCGCCAACTGCTCCAGCTCGTGCGCAGGAATACGGATATTCTTACGAAGTTCATCGAGCGCATGCTCCAGTTCCGTCGCACGGAACTCAACAAAATGCCGCTGAACGCGGAAAAGCTCGACCTAGGCAGGGTGGGCCGGGAAGCCGTCGACCGATTCCGCTACCTGGCCGCCGACCGCGAAGTGACCCTTACGCTAACCTGTGCGGGCGACCTGCACGTCTGGGCCGACCGCGAACAACTACAGATCGTTATCGACAACCTCCTGTCCAACGCGCTCAAATTTACCCCGCGGACGCAGGGGGTGGAGATCATATTGCAAGAAGCGGAGACCGAGGTCGTGGTAGCGATCAGCGACCGGGGAGTGGGAATCGCCGCCGAAGAGATCGAGAATATCTTTCAGCCCTTCTTCCAGGCCAGCAATTCGGTGGCCACGGGCGGCACGGGCATCGGCCTTTCCCTGTCAAAGAGCTTCGTCGAACTCCACGAGGGAACGATTTCGGTCCGGAGCGAAGCGGGCCACGGCACCACCTTCACCTTCCGGCTCCCGCGGGGCAGGGCGCACCTGGAACGCCTCCCCTACGTACGCTTCGTGGAATCACGCCCGGAGATAGCAGACGCCGAAGCGCAGGTGCCAAGGGATGCTCCCGGCAAAGTAACCCTAGATGGTAGCGAACCCCTGCTCCTCGTAATCGACGACCAGGTGGACATCTGCGACTACCTGGCGGGGCTCTTCTCCCCCGATTTCGAAGTGCTGACGGCCCACAACGGAGCCTCCGGCTACGCCCTGGCCGTGGCCAACGCTCCGGACATCATCATCTCGGACGTCATGATGCCCGGGATGGATGGTCGGGAGTTCTGCACCCGCATCAAGACCCAGCCTTCTACCAGCCACATTCCGGTGATTATGCTCACGGCACTAGACTCCCAGGCCAACGAGATAGAGGGCTACGAGGTCGGCGCCGATGCCTACCTGACCAAGCCATTCGACCCGGATGTCCTGCGGGCCCGGGTACACAACCTGCTCGCCAACCGCGCCCGGTTGCAACCCCCCGGGGAAGAGGACGACTGCCTGGAAGACCGGGAACGGGAGCACCCCCGTGAAGCGGCCTTCCTGCGGGAGGCGGAGGCCAAACTGCTGGAACTGACCGAGCAGTCCGCTTTCTCCGTGCCGGACCTGTGCCGGGAACTGGGCATGAGCCAGAGCGTGCTCTACCGTAAGCTCAAACTGCTTACCGATGAGTCCATTCAGGCCTTTGCCAAACGGGTGCGCCTGCAGGCGGCCGCGCGCCAGCTGATCGACACCGACCGCACCATCACCGAGATCGCCTACACCTACGGCTTCACCGACCTGAAGTACTTCCGGAAATGCTTCCGGGACCGGTTCGAAACCACCCCCTCCAGCTACCGGAAACGGTGAGCGCGGGAAGACTGAATGACCGGTATTCAGCGCCCACTCACGCATTGGCAGCGATCAATGCGGCTGCGGGAAGCAAGAGAGGGTTTAAACACGGAAATAAAATATAATACTTACCTAATACACTGATAATTAGCACGTTGGTGAATCAACCCCCTCTTTTTGACGAATTTTACCCCCATCATGCCACGCGCTTATATCGTCATTGTGAATCTATTCGGAAGGAAACGGGCTGCGGCTCGCCTTCTCTCTTTTCTCCCCGGCGGAGGTTTTGTGCCCCGTCCGGATCATGCAAAATCAGTCTCATGCAAATTCTCTACTCCCTGACGCCGCCCCCCCCCGGGCGAGCGGGCACCTCGCCCCCCGAAGCGGTCCGACCAGCGGCCGGCACCGGGAGCTGATGCCCCACCGGCTTCTACCCCCCGGCCTGCTGCTCTTGACGCCTCGCTGACGCACTGCTACTAGCGGGTGCGCTACCCCTAATCTCTATCCCGTCCGGGAGAGGGACTGCGACAGCTATGTCCACGGTCGGCCGGCCACCCTACACTCCACATATGAAATCTCAACTCCCCCAATTGAAATCCATGGGACTATTAAAATTACGCGCTTTCCCGGCACCTGCGGGTACCCGCCTCACGGTACTCCTGCTGTTGTGTGCGCTGCTGAGCGGCACCGGATTGTACGCCGCGAAAACCGCTTTCCAACAAACTCCCGCCGCCCGCACCGTGACCGGTGTCATCAAGGACGGTACCGGAATGCCGCTGATCGGAGCGACCGTCCTGGCGAATAAGTCGCAGGAAGGAACGATCACCAACGTCGACGGCGAATTCACCCTGCCGGTAACCCCGGCCGATGATAGCCTGTACGTCACCTATATTGGTTACGAACCCACCCGGCTTGCTCTCTCTAACAAGTCTGTCTTCACGGTCATCATGAACGAGAGCGCCAACGCCCTCGAGGAGGTGGTCGTGGTCGGCTTCGGCACTCAGAAGAAGGAAAGCCTGGTGAGTTCCATCACCTCCATCGCGCCGGACGAGATCAAGGGGCCTACCGGCAACCTGACCAATATGATGGCGGGCCGCGTGTCGGGTATGATCGCCTTCCAGCGCAGCGGGGAGCCCGGGGCAAACAATTCGGACTTTTTCATCCGGGGACTGAGCTCTTTCGGATCCGGCAAGGTGAACCCGCTGATCCTGATCGACGGCGTGGAGTCCACCACCACGGATATGGCCCGTCTGCAGCCGGACGATATCGCCAGCTTCTCGGTACTTAAGGATGCGGCGGCTTCGGCGGTCTACGGTGCTCGGGGTGCCAACGGGGTAGTACTGATCAAGACCAAGATGGGCCGCGCCGGGGAAACCAAGTTTCACTACCGCCTGGAGACGAACCTGTCGGCCAACACCCAAAATTTTGCCCTGGCCGACAACATCACGTACATGCAGCTGGCCAACGAGGCCGCGCTGACGCGCAACCCCAATGCCGTCCTGCCCTACAGCCAGAACAAGATCGACCGCACGGCGGCCGGGGGCGATCCGCTGCTCTACCCCAGCAATAACTGGATCGACGACCTGGTCAAGGACTACGCCGTCAACTTCCGGAACAACCTGGCCGCCAGCGGCGGCGGGGAAAAAGTGACCTACCACCTTTCCGGCACCTACAACGTGGACAACGGCGTGCTGGACGTGGACGGCATCAACAACTTCAACAACAACATCAAACTGCGCAACTACTCCCTGCGCAGCAACGTAGAGCTGAACCTGACCCCTTCCACGGAGGCAATTGTGCGCGTCTACGGGCAGTTTGACGACTACAACGGACCGGTCGGCGGCGGCGGCAGGATCTTCAACTACGCGCTCTGGAGCAATCCGGTACAGTTTCCGGCCGTCTACCCCACCGAAAGCCTGCCCTTCATCGAGCACCCGCTTTTCGGCGGCGCACCGGCGGCGGGCGGCCGTACCCTCCTCGTCAATCCCTACGCCCAGATGGTGCGGGGCTACCAGGACAACAAGGCCTCTACGGTGCAGGCCCAGGTGCAGCTGACGCAGGACCTCAGTTCCATCACGGAGGGCCTGAGTCTGCGGTCCATGGGTTACGTCCGGCGCTATTCCTACTACGAGGTGTCGCGGCGGTACAATCCATTTTACTACCAGGGCGCCCTCAGCCCGATCGACAACAGCCTGGGCCTGAACGTGCTCAATGGCGGCTTTGAGGGCAGCATCGGTCTGCCCGGGCAGGAGTTCCTCAACTACAACGAGGGGCAGAAAAATCTGGACTCGCGCATCTACAACGAAACCGCGCTGAACTACAACCGCACCTTCGGTCGTCACGCCGTTTCGGGTATGCTGCTTAACCTCATCTCCAGCTTCGAGACGGGCAACTCCGGTACCGTCCAGAGTTCGCTACCGACCCGAAACCACGGCATCTCCGGCCGCTTTACCTACGGCTTCGACAACCGCTACCTCCTGGAGCTCAACTTCGGCTATAACGGCTCCGAGCGTTTCGCCTTGGGCAACCGCTACGGCTTTTTCCCCTCCTTCGGGCTGGGCTACCGCATCTCCAACGAACGCTTCTGGGAGCCCCTGGCCCAGGTCGTATCCAACCTCAAACTGCGGCTCACGTACGGTCTGGTGGGCAACGACCAGATCGGCGACGTGGACGATCGGTTCTTCTACCTGTCCAACGTCAACCTGAATGACCTTGGCTACGGAGCAAACTTCGGCCTGGACTTCGGCTACGGCCGGCCCGGCATCTTCAACGCCCGCTACGCCAACTACAACATCGGCTGGGAAACCTCCGAGCAGATCAACGTGGGCTTCGACCTGGAGCTGTTCAACTCGCTCGGCATCATCGTGGACGTGTTCCGGCAGCGGCGCGAAAATATCCTCCAGGAACGTACCAATATCGGATCCACCGTGGGCCTGACGGCCATTCCGTCTACGAACTTCGGCAAGGTGGAGAGCAGCGGATTCGACGGTTCAGCCACGTACAATAAACAACTGGGTCGCAACTGGTACACGCAGCTGCGGGGCAACTTCACCTATGCCACCAACAAAATCCTGGAGTACGATGAGGTGTCCTACCCGAGCGAGTTGTCCTACCGCTCCGTGATCGGGCAGAACGTAAGCCAGCAGTACGGCTACATCGCGGAGCGCCTCTTCGTCGACCACGAGGAGACCCTGAACTCCCCCCAGCAGATTGGCGAATACACCGGTGGCGACATCAAGTACCGCGACGTGAACGGCGACGGACGCATCAACCAGAACGATATGGTCCCCATCGGCCACCCCACCGTGCCGGAGATCGTCTACGGCTTTGGCGGTACCGTCGGTTTCAAAAACTTCGACTTCAGCCTCTTTTTCCAGGGCGTAGCCCGCACGTCGATCTTCATCAGCCCCTGGAACATTGCGCCCTTCGTCACGAACGTGATCGATCAACTGGATAACAACACCCTGAGTGCGCAGAACGGACTGCTGCAGATCGTGGCCGACGACTACTGGTCGGAAGCCGACCGCGACTCCTACGCTTTCTGGCCCCGACTCAGCGACCAGTTCGTGGAAAACAACAACCAAAATTCCACCTGGTGGATGCGCGATGGGGCCTTCCTGCGCCTCAAGTCCATCGAGGCGGGCTACAACCTGCCGGACGGCCTGCTGTCGCGGATCGGCATCGAATCCATGCGGGTGTACGGCAGTGCCTTCAATCTCGGCGTGTGGAGCCGCTTCAAGCTCTGGGACCCGGAAATGGGCGGCAACGGACTGGGCTACCCCATCCAGGTCGCCTATAACCTCGGCATCAGCACCAATTTCTAAGACAATTCCCCCTCAGATCATGATAAATCATACTAACCCTACCTACCGCCGGCGGGTACGCAGGTACCTGAAGTTGCTGGTGGTCTTGCCGGTTCTTCTGGTCCTGGCATCCTGCGAAAAGACCCTACTCGACGTGGTCCCCGATAACGTGGCTACCCTCGACCGTGCCTTTTCGCTACGCAACGAGGCGGAGAAGTACCTTTTCACCTGCTATTCCTACCTGCCCGAAAACGGGAATCCGGAGTTCAACATCGCCATGTTGAGCGGCGACGAGATCTGGATCCCGCCGCAGGATGCCTCCTTCAACAGCTTCGGCTTCGACATCGCGCGCGGACTGCAGCGCGACTTCGATACCTACCTCGACGCCTGGGAGGGACGCTACCAGGGCGGCGGGCCGGGCGACCGGTATCCGATGTGGGACGGTATCCGGCACTGCAACATCTTTCTGGAGAACATCTCCGACGAGGGTAAGGTCCCGGACCTCTCCGCCGCGGAGCGGCTGCGCTGGATCGCGGAGGTCAAATTCCTCAAGGCCTACTACCATTACTACCTGATGCGGATGTACGGCCCCGTACCGATTATGGACCGCGCCATCCCGGTGGACGCGCCGGAGGAGGAGCTGCTGGTCTCCCGCCAGCCGGTGGACGAGGTGGTGGAGTACGTGGTCGGCCTGCTCGATGAGGCCTTCGAGAATTTACCCCAGGTGATCACCGAGAACCAGACCGAACTGGGGCGGATCAACAAATCCATCGCCGCGGCCGTCAAGGCCGAGGTGCTGCTGACCGCCGCCAGCCCTTTGTTCAACGGGAA
Source organism: Lewinella sp. IMCC34183 (assembly GCF_003390915.1). Lineage (GTDB taxonomy): Bacteria > Bacteroidota > Bacteroidia > Chitinophagales > Saprospiraceae > Neolewinella. The sequence continues at coordinate 176,012 of NZ_QMEM01000007.1, forward strand.
CACCGACTTTGCCGGCTTCCGCACCCCGGAGGGCACCCCCTTCTTCAACCAGACGGTGCAACCCGAGAAGTGGCAGCGGGCCGCGGAAGCGGCACTGGCCGCCATCGAAACGGCCGAAGCGAGCGGCCACGGCCTCTATACTTTCAACGCGGGAGCCTTCGACATCAGCGATACCACGCGCACCAAGCTTTCGGTATCCCAGGCACTGACCGACCGCACCAGCGAGGAGGTCATCTGGCGGAATACGCAGAGTACGACCGACTACCTGCAGCGGCTGGCCGGCTGGCCGATCCGGGCGGAGCACGGCCACGGGGACGGCCGTAAGTCGCTTTCCCCCCCGCTAGAAATGGCTAAGCTTTTCTACACCAAGAATGGCGTACCGATCACGGAGGACAAGACGCTGGACTTCTCCGATATCGACAAGCTACGCATCGCGGACGAAGACGACCGCTACCTCATCGCCGAGGGATTCCGCACCGCCCGCCTGAACTTCGACCGGGAACCCCGCTTCTACGCCAACCTAGGTTTCGACGGGGCCATCGTGTACCTGGAAAGCAGCGGAGCGAACGAGACCCAGTACACCATCCGCGCCAAATTCAGCGACTTTGCCGGCAGCAGCGACGTCTTCAACTACAACGTGACCGGCTACTACCTCAAGAAGCTGGTCGACTACCGCTACAACTACACCACCTTCATGACGATCCGGAACTACGCCTGGCCGGAAATCCGCCTCGCGGAGCTCTACCTCGCCTACGCCGAAGCCCTCAACGAGTGGCAGGGGCCGACGGATGAAGTACTTGCCTACCTGGACCCGATCCGGGAGCGGGCCGGCCTGGATGGCGTACAGGCATCCTGGGACAACTACTCCGTCAATCCCCTGAAGTACACCACCAAGGAAGGCATGCGGGAGATCATCCGCCAGGAGCGAAAGATCGAGCTGGCCTTCGAGGCCAAGCGGTACTGGGACATCCGCCGCTGGAAAGAGGCCACCCGGGAATTCAACGAGCCCATACAGGGCTGGAACGTCTTCGGCGACGACGACGACAGTTACTACCAGATCGTCACCCTGTTCCAGCAACGCTTCTCGGCCCCCCGCGATTACTTCTGGCCCCTCAGCGAAGGTACCCGTCTTCAGAACCCCAACCTGGTACAAAACCCCGGCTGGTAAACATAAAGAATCATGAAATCACTAGCAATTTTCCGACTGGCGGTACTGCTTCTTCTGTCAGCGGTGATCCTATCCTGCGAACCCGAAGAAGGCCCGATGCCGCTGACCGCGGATCCGACGCCCCCGGGCCCGATCACCAACGTGGAAGTAAACAATATGCCCGGGCGGGTGGAGCTGCGTTATACCCTACCGAGCAGTGAGAACCTGCTCTACGTACGTGCGAACTACACCCTGGAGAGCGGCAGGGAAATGGAAGTGAAGGCTTCCTACTACAACAATTCAATGGTGCTGGAAGGCTTCCGCGGCGGCGAACAGGCGGTGCCGGTGCAGGTAAGCACCGTCAACCGCAGCGAAGTGGCCTCGGAGCCAATCGAAGTCATGGTGTCGCCGGCCCCGGCGCCGATCTTCGACGTCAAGGAATCCCTCTCCCTTACGCCGGACTTCGGAGGCCTGCGCGTACAGGCTGAGAACCCTACGGGAACCGACGTGGCTATCCTGATCATGATCCGCGACGACGCAGGCGACTGGGAACCCATCCCCAATAGCATTTACACCAGCCAGGACACCGTCAACCAAGCCATCCGGGGGTACGACACGACGGCACTCGATCTGGCCATCGTGGTGCGGGACCGGTGGCTGAACAACACCGATACGCTGTTTCAGACCATACAGCCCCTGTTCGAGACGCTCATCCCGACCAGCGGCTACCGACCCATCAAGCTGGCCAACGACCCGCCACCCTTCTCCTACCACCAGATCGAGGACCTGTGGGACGGCCTGCTCACCTGGCCCGACGTGTACCTCACCCTGCGGGACAACCCCGCCGAAAACCATACGGTGACCATGGATATGGGCACCGTAGCGAAGCTGAGCCGGGTCAAGATGTGGCAGTTCCCGGAGCCCATCGGGGGCATCCAGACCTACTATTACCTCGGCGTAATGAAGCACTTCAAGATCTGGGGCCGGACCGACCAGCCAGACCCTTCAGGATCGTGGGACGGCTGGATCGAGCTCGGCGAGTACATCGTGGAGAAGCCCTCCGGGCTGCCCTACGGACAGCAGAGCAACGAGGACGTACTGAAGGGGCAGTCAGGGGAAGACTTCCAGATCCCCCTGGATGCCCCGCCGGTCCGCTTCATCCGTATTCAGAACCTCGAGAATTGGGCTGGCCGCGAGTCGCTCGCCATTTCCGAAATGCTGCTCTACGGCGACCCCAACCAATAACTGACCCTGTCAACAAGAATAGCGACTATGAAAAATTTCCTCTACCACCCCCTTACCTGGCTCTTCGCCCTGGTCATTTTCGGGTGCTCTCAGGACAGCGAATACTACAAGACCTTCGTCGACGGGGGCGAGATACCCTATACCGGCAAGATTGACTCGGTAGAGGTCTTCTCGGGCCTCAATCGGGTACGCGTACACGGGATCATCGATTCGGATCCGAAGGTCGAGGAACTGAGGATCTACTGGAACCTGCGCAACGATTCCGTTTCGGTACCCGTCGCCAGGAACTCGGGTACGAATACCATATCTGTTATGATCGACGACCTGCCCGAAAATATTTACACCTTCGAATTCGTGACCTTCGACGGAAAGGGTAACCCCTCGGTATCCCAGTCGGTCACGACCGAAGTCTACGGAGAGCGGTACACCAGCACCCTGTTCAACCGGCCGCTGTCCGGCAATGACCTTACGGAGGATACCCTCACGGTGACCTTCGCCAACATGGACCGCAGTACCGGAGTGATCGGCACCGAGATTGCCTACACCAGTACCGCGGGCACCGAGGAGACGACCTTTGTGGACATCGACGACGAGCAAGTGGTCATCACGAACTTCGAAAGCGGCAGTACCTACCGCTACCGCACCGCCTTCGTGCCGAACGCAACGGCCATCGATACCGCCTATACCGCGTACCAGTCGGTAACCCCGATCGCCGTACCCAAACTCGGTAACGCCGAGATTCCCTTCGTGGCCGCCGCGACCGACGGGGGCCGGTGGGGCAACCTCGCCGAGCCCTGGAAAACCAACCAGGCCGCCCAGAACCACAATGGCTACGGCGGCTGGGACGGCGGCTGCTGCGGGGTGCCGGCTCCGAACTTCAATATCGAATCGGGGTGGGGTGCGCCTGCGGTCGTGGACGGTAAAATCTACCAGAGCGTGGATGCTCCCCCCGCTACCTACGAGCTGATCGTCGACGTGATCGACACCAACCACAGCCTCGACGACGAAGGCGGTGCCTATTTCGTGGTGACGACGAGTGATACCCTGCCTAACGTAAGCGACCTTGCCACCTCGCCGGACGTACTAAACTTCAGCCGTATCAACGGGGTACGCCTCTACGTGGTGCAGTTTACGCTGGAGGAAATGTCTAACATCACGGTGGGTCAGCTGACCACCCAGGGTGATCAGGGTCGCTTTGCCAATATCCGTTCCTTCGAGCTGGAGATCGTAGACTGATTTAGCGCCCGCAAGTAGGGCGTACCTACAGTATCTGATGTCAGCGGGGCGGTAGGGATATCCTGTCGCCCCGTTCTTTGTACTCCCGCCGGGACCGGCACTCCTTCGGTGGTATTCTCCGCACCTGCGGCCGCGCCCCGGCCGGAACACTAAATTTTTTGCCACCTATGCTGTTCATGCACCGCCAGTATGGAGGTCCTCCGGCGCTTCGCGCCCCGGGACCCGGGGGGGCCGTGGTGGCTACGCTCCTCCTGTGCACCCTGGGGCTGGTCGGGTGTGGCGACAGTAGCCCGCGATTTACGTCCCTGCCCGCATCCCGGACGGGTATCGGCTTCACCAACCAAATAGAGGAAACCAACGACAACAACCTCTTTACCTACCAGTACATGTATAACGGGGCCGGCGTGGGATTGGGCGACTTGGACGGCGACGGTAGCACGGATGTGTTTCTGGTGGGCAGTACCGTAGCCAACGGGCTGTACCTGAACCGGGGCAACTGGGAGTTTGAAGACGTGGCCGGGGCCGCGGGCGTGCGGGGCCGCGCCGGAGACTGGCGGACCGGGGTAGCCCTGGCCGACTTCAACGGCGACGGGCGGCTGGACATTTACCTCTGCTATTCGGGCAACACGGCGGGCGAGGGGGTCGGTGTGCCCGTACAGGAGGACCGGCCGGAGCGGGCCAACGAACTGTACGTGAACAACGGCCCCGGCCCGGACGGCATCCCCACCTTTACCGAACGGGCCGCGGAGCTCGGACTGGACGCCCGCGGTACCTTTTCTTCCCAGGCGTACGTATTCGATTACGATCGCGACGGCGACCTCGACCTGTTCCTGGTCAACCACGCGAATATGTTCAACGCCCCCTCCTTTAACCTGTCCACCCTACGCAACCAGCGCCACCCCTACTTCGGCAACCGCCTGTACCGTAACGACGGGGGGCGGTTTACGGACGTGAGCGACGCGGCGGGCATCCACGGCAGCGCCCTGAACTACGGGCTCAGCGCGAGCATCACCGATTTTGACGGGGACGGTTGGCCGGACGTGTTCGTCACCAACGACTACGACGAGCAGGATTTCCTCTACCTCAACCGGGGAGACGGGACCTTCCGGGAAGTTTCCCACACCTCCTTCGGTCACTTGTCCAAGAACTCGATGGGCTCGGACGTAGCCGATATCAATAACGACGGGCGACCGGACCTCTTCGTGGCGGATATGCTGCCCGCGGACAACCGACGCCAAAAATTGCTGCGGGGGCCCGATAAGTACGACAAGTACCAGCTGGCGGTCGACAGTGGCTTCCACCACCAGAACATGCGCAACGTGCTCCAGCTCAACGAAGGCACGGGGCCGGACGGACTGCCGCGCTTCCGGGAGATAGGGCAGCTTGCCGGGGTGGCCACGACGGACTGGAGCTGGGCAACCCTGTTTGCCGACTTTGACAACGATACCCGGCTCGATCTCTACGTTACGAACGGTTACCTGCGCGATTACACCAACATGGACTTCCTGCGCTACGCACAGGACCGAATGGGGCAGCCCATATCCTCGAGCCAGGAGAGTAGGAATAAACTCATCAATCTTGTGAGGGAGATGCCGGAAACGCGGCTAGCGAACTACCTCTTCACCGGGACCGAAGGCCCGGGCTTTACCAACCGGACGAAAGAGTGGCAGCTGGACGAAAAAACGGTTTCCAACGGCGCGGCCTACGGCGACCTCGACGGCGACGGCGACCTCGACCTGGTCGTCAACAACCTCAACCAACCGGTTTCCGTCTGGCGCAACGACCTGGGGAACGCCGGCCGCCACCACCTGCGGGTGAAGCTGGAGGGGCGCTTTCCTAACTCCGGTGCGGTCGGAACGGTAGCCGAGGCGGCGGTAGGGGGCACCACGCTGCGCCGGGAGGCCTACTACGTACGCGGCTATCAGTCCTCAGTGGAGCCCGTGCTTACCTTCGGGCTGGGCGAGGCGGAGCAAGTGGACGAGCTGCGGATCACGTGGCCGGATCAAACCGTGACGGTGCTGACCGACGTCGCCGTCGACCAGACCCTGACCGTAACACAGGAGGAGGCCACCACCTCGCCTCCCCCGCCTTCCGTGGCCGCGGCAGCGCCGGAATTCGAGGCGATCGGGCCCGCGCGGGGCATCGACTTCGTCCACCGCGAGAACGACTTCATCGATTTCAAGGTGCAGCGGTTGATCCCCTACCAGCCCTCGCGGCTGGGTGGAACGACCGCCGCCGCCGACGTGAACGGCGACGGCCGCGACGACATCTACTTCGGGGGCGCCCTGCGGCAGGCCGGAAGGCTTTATCTCTCGACGGGGGCGGAAGGCTACCGTCCGGCGGCAGCAGCCACGTGGGAAGCGGATGCGCAGTACGAGGATATGGGCTCCACCTTCTTCGACGCGGACGGCGACGGTGATCTCGACCTATACGTGGTGAGCGGCGGTAACGAGCGCGCGCCGCAGAGCAAAAAGTACCAGGACCGGCTGTACCTCAACGACGGGACGGGGGAATTCCGGAAAACGGAAGGTGTCTTGCCAACGGGGGAGACCGGCAGCGGAGGGCGGGTGATCGCGACCGACTACGACCGCGATGGCGATACGGACCTCTTCGTAGCGGGTCGGGTGGAGCCGCAGACCTACCCCCTGCCGCCCCGGAGCTACCTGCTGCGCAACGAGAGCGGCCCCGGGGGGCCACACTTCGTGGACGTCGCTGCGGAAGCGGCCCCCGGCCTGTCGCGAGGGGGTATGGTAACCGACGCCACCTGGACGGACCTGAACGGCGACGGCTGGGAAGATCTCCTGCTGGTGGGGGAATGGATGCCGGTCACGGTATACCTGAACGACGGGGGCGGGGGGTTCCGGGACGCTACGGAAGCGTATGGCTTGGCGGATTCGTTCGGCTGGTGGAGTTCGCTTGCCGCTACGGACGTCGACGGAGACGGCGATACCGACTACTTGCTGGGAAACGCGGGAACGAACCACCAGTACGCGGCCAGCCGGGAAGAACCGCTGGAGTATTTCATTCAGGACCTGAACGGCGACGCGTACCCCGACCCCGTCATGAGCTACTACCTCCAGGGTAAGCGATATCCGGTGCCCAGTTACGATGAGATGGCCGACCAGATGGCCTCCTTCCGCAAACGGTTTGGGACCTATACCTCCTACGCGGAAGCCGGCACCGACGAAGTACTCGCCCTCGGGGGGGACGTACCATTCGTCCGCTACCGCATCAACGAACTGCGTTCCGGTTGGCTGGAACGGTCCGGGGATTCCCTGCTGTTTCACCCTTTGCCCGCCGCGGCCCAGGTTTCCGTGATCAACGCCTTTCCGGTGGCCGATTTCGACGGGGACGGGCGGGAAGAAATTCTCGCCGTGGGAAATTTTTATCCCTACCGCGTCGAGTGGGGCCCGTCCGATGCCCTGCGTGGTGCGTTCTTTACTTTCCGTGACGGCCAGCTTGTTACCAGTCCGGTCGAATCCCCACTTCCGTTCTCGGGAGATATTCGGGACGCCCGGATACTGGACCCGGACAGTGCTTATCCAACCCTCCTGGTCACCCGCAACGACGGGCCCGCAGCTCTCTACGGATTCCGCCGGAAGGTGGGCGCGTCGGATGGCGCTGCCGAAACTCCGGGCCGGTGACCAGTAAATCATCCTGCACCCGTGTCGGTCATCTACCGAAAAACCTAGCATTTTATTCCATGAATTTCCGCTTCGCCTTCTGCTTCCTTATAGCCGCCTCCTGGCTGGCGGGCTGCACTTCCGCCAGTTTCGGTAGCGAACGCACCGACGACGCCACCGACGCGATCGCCTACACCGTCGATCCCGCCACCCGCTACCAGACCGTCCACAACTTCGGCGCCTCCGACGCCTGGACGATCCAGTACGTGGGTGCGAACTGGCCCCTGGAGCAGCGCAACGCGATCGCCGATCTCCTCTTCAGTACCGAAAGCGACGCCACGGGCAATCCGCGGGGCATCGGCCTTTCGGCGTGGCGCTTCAACATCGGGGCGGGCAGCGCCGCCCAGGGCGACAGCAGCGGCATCAGGAGCGATTGGCGGCGCGCCGAATCCTTCGGTAACCCCGACGGCACCTACGACTGGTCGCGTCACGCCGGCCAGCGGTGGATGCTGCAGGCCGCCCGGGACCGGGGCGTGGAGACCTTCATCGGTTTCGTCAACAGTCCGCCGGTGTGGATGACCCGCAACGGCAAGGCCTGGTCGGCGGACGGGAAGGAATCCAACCTGAAGCCGGAGCACTACGGGGACTACGCCGACTACCTGGTAGAGGTTGTGCAGGGGGTGGAGCGCACCACCGGCATCCGCTTCGACGTGCTGAGCCCCTTCAACGAGCCGCAGTGGGAATGGATGTGCTGCAAGCAGGAAGGCACCCCCTACGACAACGACGAATTGGCCGCAGCTACCCGGGCCATCAATAGCGCCTTTGCGGAATCGGGGGTGGAAGAGGTCGAAATCGGGATCCCGGAAACCGCACAGGTCGACTACCTCTACAACCCCGAAAAGGGACCCCGGCAGCGGGCCGGCCAGCTGGAGGCGTTCTTTACGCCGGAATCGGAACTGTACCTGGGTGATCTGGAACACCTGGCCGAGGAAGTATCCGTCCACGACTACTTCTCCACCTGGCCGGTGGAAAACCTGATCGCTACCCGTAAGCGGGCCTGGGAGAAGATCCAGTCCATCGACCCCGACCTGGAGTACATGGCCAGCGAGTACTGCCTGCTGGAGGACAACGCGGAGGTCAAGGGGCCGGGCCGGGACCTCGGCATCGACCCCGCTCTGTACCTGGCCCGGGTGATGCAGGCCGACTTCCTCTTCGCCAACTCCAGCTCGTGGCAGTGGTGGCTCGGCGTGAGCAATGGCGACTACAAGGACGGCCTGGTCTACACCGACGACAACCAACAGACCGGACAGGTCTACGACTCCAAGCTGCTCTGGGTGGTGGGCAACTTCTCCCGCTTCGTACGTCCCGGCGCTACCCGCATTTCTATCGAGCGGACCGACGGGACCGCCGCCGAGGAGGGCTTTGCCGCCGGGACCATCGCCTCCGCCTTTGAAAACGGGGACGGGAGCCGGGTGATGGTCTTCGTCAATCAGGGCGAAGCGCCGCAGGCGGTACAGGTGAACGGCCTGTCCGGCGGGGAAGTCAACGCCTACGTCACCAGCGGCAAGGAGGGGGACGATCTGCGCCCGGCCAAACGCTTTGCCGCCCGGGAGCCGTATACCCTGCCGGCCCGTTCGGTAGTGACTTTCGTTGTTGGCCCGTAGTCCTCCGGACGGCTTGTCCCTCAGGAGGCTGTGCCGTGCGCGTGCTTTTTCCGGTACGGTACTTTATGTGGACAAAACCCTACTTGCCGAGTATGAGACTCCTCCCGATCGGTTGTAGCCAGACCTCCCAATGGTGGGCTTCCACGGGGAATTGGAACGATGATACCGTTGCCACCCGAAGGGTGATCCACCTCGAGTTTACCGATTGGCCGCTCCCGCCGGGCTTGGCGTGGGCGGAAAGCATCGCACCTGCGTCCGCGCCGAGCGCCTAGGAATCGCCGGAGTCATGTACTGCCCGTCGGGGAAATGTTGGACACCTTCCGGAGGTGGGTGCCGCCGAGGTAGATCCGCCAGCGTAGAGGAGCTTTGGGTAACTGTTAAGGGGGCAATCAGCCCGGCGGGGCGGGGGTTTTACTTCAGGCTACCGGAAAGTATTCGGTAATACCTTTTCACCCCACACTCACCCTGTATGTTCCAGAATCCTTTCTCCCTCACGGGACGCATCCGCCGCCTCGAGTACGGCCTCACGCAAATCATCATCTTTGTCGGCCAGATTATTATCGGGGTGATGGCCGAGTTGGTGCCCGAAAGCTTTGTCATCCCGATCCTGGTCGTACCGTACATCGGCCTTTCCGTACTCGGTATCTTTCAGGGAGCGAAACGGTGCCACGACCGCGGCCACAGCGGCTGGTACCAGCTGATCCCCTTCTACGTATTCTGGATGCTGTTCGCGGACGGTGAACCCGGTGCCAATGCCTACGGACCGAACCCCAAAACGGGGAGCCTGGCTACCGACGAATCAATCCTCGACGGCGGCGAATTCGTGTAGCCGGACAGCACGGAGGCCGGTTCATCCCCCCGGCACCCGCGCTCCCGCCCCGAAAAAGCAGGTCCGCTACTTAAGCGCCTTTATCTGAAATATTGGAACTGCGGGCTCCGTTATACATTGACTTCTAAGTGTTTACCGGAGCGCCACCTGTGTCGGAGCCGTGGTTGGAGTGATTTTTCGCCCAGCCCGTCGCCTCCAGACCCCCGCCGGCCCCGCCCATCCAATACTTTCATTCGATCCATCTATTGATGAAGCGTTACCTGCTGCCCCTAACCTTCCTGCTGCCGCTATTCCTGGCCGCGCAGGCCATTCCCCATACCGTCGACCTGCTGGATGTACAACCCGAGGGCGAAGACAAGGCTATTCTGGAACTGGCCGCCTTCGCCGGCAAGCTGTACTGGGCGGCCGAGGGCGACATCAACTACTTCTCCGCCGGCACGGTGGAGTCCACCATCAGCTTCCCCGGCGGGGTGGGCATGCGCAACGGCCTTGAGGAGCTCGGCAGTGTTGGCCACCTCCACTACTTCTTTTACCCCCATAACGGTAAGGGCTACTACATCGAGGCGGACACCCGCCTGCCCGCGCCCCGCCTGCTGGAGTTCCCCCTCGCCAACGCGGCCGGCTTTACCTACTCCAATCCGGTCATGATCGACGGGAAGATCTACCTGCTCCGCGAATCCCGGACCACCGCTCCGGCCCGGCACGTCGTGCAGGTCGTGGAACTGACGCCGGCGGACGAAAGCGGGGCCTTAGTGTACCGCGATACCCTCGCCGCCGTTGACCGGCCCCTGTCGGGTACCGTCGCCGCCCACGACGGCCGCCTGTTCTTCAGCCACTTCCAGGGCGGCGGCTCCGGCCCGGCGGTCTACGACCCGGCCAGCGGAGCGGTCACCGCACTCGGAGCTCTCTCCTCCTCGGGATCCATCGATTACCACAGCACCGGCGATCACCTGCTGATCCGCTACCTCGCTCCCAATGAGCAGCCGGTCAGCCGCTTTCTTACCGACGCCGGCTACGGACCCGAGCACGGGGCCGCCGTGGAGGCCGCCGATGCAGCGGAACTCAGCGCGGGACTGGTCGCCCGGGGCCACGACGGAGACTTGTACCGCATTGACTACGCCAACGGCGCAGCCACCCACCTGGTCAGCGGCGGCGGTACCGGCGCGGGGCTATTCCAAGTGAACGGCACCGACGTGCTCTACAGCCGGCCCGACGGGGCGGGCAACTGGTGGCTGGGCCGTACGGACGGCACCGTGGCCGGCACCCGCGACGTGGCGACCATCCCCGCGGCCGGTGCCCACGGCCCGGAGGAGTTTGCCCGCTTCGGCGGCTACGTGGCCTTCCAGGCCGCCCACAAGCCGCTGTACCTCTTCGACCTGGTCGGTGAGGCGCTGCAGGAGGTGGGCGCCGACCGCTCGACGTCCGCCGCCGCCCCGGGCCTGGCCACCATCGGTGACCGGCTGTACTTCGCGGCCGCCGATGCGAGCGCCGGGCGGGAGATCCACTACGTCACCGTAGACGGGCAGACCACCGTCTCCGGCCTGGCCTTCCTCGACGCCAACGGCAACGGTGCGCAGGACCCCGGAGAAAAGCCCGCCATCAATATCGCGGTCGACATCACCGGAGGCGAAGACCGCCGTGTCTACACCGACGCGCTGGGTGCCTTCCGCTTCGTGGCCGAAGACGGGGCCGACTATACCGTGACCACCGCCCCCGACTGCTACACGCGCTCGACCGCCCCGGCTACCTACTCCTTCACCTACCACATGGCCAGTCCGCCGGACCTCCGGTTCGGGTTCCAGCCCACCGGCAACGCGGCCAGCCTGCGCACCCACCTCAATGCCGGCCGCGTCCGGTGCAATACCGACGCCCCCTACTGGCTGACGGTGCAGAACGACGGCTGCTTGCCGGTCAGGGGTACGGCTACCGTGACCCTGCCCGCCGGCGTCACCCTGACCGAGGCCAGCCCCGCCACCACCACGCAGTCGGGACAGGAGCTGACCTTCGCCTTCGATACGCTGCAGTCCGGCGAGAGCTTTTACGTCCTCCTCGACCTGGCCATGCCCGACGAAACCTTCGCCGGTACCGAGATCGCCGTGACGGCCGCAGCTACCGCCCGTACCGCCGACGCCACGCCCGCCTCCGACGATACCACCTACGCCACCGAACTGCGCTGCGCCGTGGACCCCAACGACCTCCAGGTGAGCCCCTACCGCGAAGATCCTACCCTGAGCAACTACACCCAGCTCGACGAAACGCTCCGGTACACCATCCGCTTCCAGAATACCGGCAACGACACCGCCTTCGACGTGCGGCTGGAGGACGACCTCAGCCCCCTGCTGGACCTGAACACCTTCACCCCCGTGGCGGCCAGCCACCCCTACACCGTGCGGATGCGCGAGGGCGGCCAACTGGTCTACCGCTTCGATGACATCTTCCTGCCCGACAGCAACGTGAACGTGGCCGGCAGCCAGGGCTTCGTGACCTTCGAGATCCGTGCCCACCAGCACCTGGCCGACTTCACCGTCGTGGAGAACACCGCCGGCATCTACTTCGACTTCAACAAGCCGGTGATCACCAACACCGTACGGTCCACCTTCGTATCGGACCTCGACAAGGACGACGACGGCTACCACTTCTACCTCGACTGCGACGACCTGAACCCCGCCATCCACCCCGGCGCGAAGGAGCATACCAACAGCGGTACCGACGAAAATTGCGACGGGATCCAGGCCACTACGTCCGTAGCGGAAGCGCTCGGTGGCACCCTATCGGTATACCCCAATCCCGCCGGCCACTGGCTGCGGGTGGACCACTCCGGCGGCAAGTCGCTGCGGGCCGAGCTCCGGGACGCCACCGGTCGCCTGCTGCGGGCTACCCGCTTCACGGGGACGCTCACCCTGCCGACGGAGGGCTACCCGGCCGGCGTGTACCAGCTACGGGTGTCCGATCCGGCTACCGGTGCCGCTACCGTGCGGCGGGTCGTACTCGGACCGCGTTAGCCGGGCGCCGGTTTAGCTCCTAGTGCAGCAGGGTAAGGCTGCCGCTGTACCGCTGCCGTACGCCGTCCAGGAAGACCACCTCGGCCACGTACACGTAGGTACCGGCCGGAACGGCCCGCCCCCCCCGGGTACCGTCCCAGCCGCTCTCGCTGGCGTTGGCGGCCAGGTCGGTGGCGGTGAAGACCTCGCCGCCCCACCGGTCGTAGATCCGCAGACTGGCGATTCCCTGTACATTGGGTTCGCTGCCGTACACCAGGAACCGGTCGTTGGTTCCGTCTCCGTTGGGCGAGAAAGCACTGGGTATATAGACCAGCCGATCCGTCAGGACATCGATCCGTACCGAATCCGCGGCCGCACAGCCCGCCTCGGAGGTTGCCAAAACTCGGACGGTCGTCGACCGCGGCAGCAACAGGTCGACCGTGGTGCAGGCGGAATCGCAGGCCACGCTCCCGGCGGGGAGCCAGTCGTAGCTCGCGACGGGGGCGGAAGCCCGCACGGACAGGGTCGTCGCGTCACCCAACGTGATCACCTGGTCGGGCCCGAGATCGATCGTGAACGGAAATGGGCTCTGCAGACGCAGGGTATCGGCCTGGGCACAGCCGTAGCGGTCCGTAATCCGGTAAAAGTAGACCCCCTCGCCCAGCGGGGTGATGGGGGAGCCGATCGCCTGCTCCGCGTTCCCGAAGCGGAAGTCGTAGGGAGCCCGACCGCCGGCCACGCTGTCGAGTACCACGCTCCCGTCGGTCAAATAGGAGCAACTGGGGTCGCGGACCGTAAAGGCACCCGCCAGTCCGGGATCGGCCACTACCTCCAGCTCCAGGCGGACGATGCTGTCGCAGCCCAGGGACGACACCAGCGAATCCACGTAGCTGCCGGAGCGGGTATAGTCCGAGTCGCCAATGGTGTAGGTGAGGCCCGCGCAGATGGTATCGATCAGGATGACCTCCTTGGGGATCACGTTCACCACTTTGGGGTTGGAGACGATCCGGCACTTGCTGTTGGCCACGTTGCCCGGGCTGTTGGCCAGCAGGTAGCGGTAGGTGTAGGTGCCGGCCGCCAGGGCGGCATGGACGTAGCTGCGCCCCGTTTCCCCGGGCAGGTCTGCCCAGGTGTTGCCGCCGTCGTCGCTGCGCTGCCACTGTACGGCGGGAGTAGGATACTGGTCACCGTTGATGGTAGCGGTCAGGGTTATGGGCGCGCCGTCCTCGCAGATGTTGGCGGCGATCTCCGGCAGGATGAGGGCCTGGGGGCCGCAGGCGCGAAAGCTGATGTTGTCCAGGGCGATGTCGTTGCCTAGTCCCCCGGGGGCGTTATTCCGCAGCGCCAGCGTGACGGAAGTCTGCCCGGGTTGGGTGGTGAAAGTGAAGCCGAAAGTCTTCCAGGTCCCGTCTTCGGGAATGAAACCGGTGTTGATGTACTCCGTATTGTCCAGCAGGAAAGATACATTAGGCAGCAGCTGGTTGGCGTTGGGCTTGACGACGTTGATGACGTCGGCGGAGAATTGGTAGAGGGTATTTTCACAGAGCCCGTCCACCCGCTGCTCGTAGAACAGGCCGGGGGCGTAGCTGGCGTTGACCAGCATCATGTAGCCGTTGGGATCGCTGCTGTTGTCGCCGAAGAGCCGCCAAGTGTCGTAGATCGTAGCCCAGCGCCCGGTATTGTTCGTGATGGTGTAGAAGCCGTCGTTAGGCGGCGGGGTGGTTACGTACTGAAAGCCGGGGGCAATGCGGGGATCGGGGGTGAGGATATTGGCCGCCCCGCTGCCGAAGTCGCCCTCCGTAAAGATGTTCTCGCCCAGGTTACCGGTACACTGCTGCCCGACGGCGATCGTCCCGGAGAAAAACAGTAGGAGCAGACAGCAGAGCGCGCGCAGGCACGGGGTGGCGGGGAGAAAACGCATCCGCACCAAGGTAACGGTTACCGCCGGCGGGGCCGCGGGTGCGGTGATTTTTCTTTGTCGCCGGCCGCGCCTCCGCGGGCTGCGGCCCGCCCGCCACGTATTTGGCTTACCTTGGGATGGCATTACGCTGCTTTTTTCACCCTCTTCCGATCCCTCCATGCGCCTCCTCCCCCCATCCCTCTGTACCGCTCTCCTGCTGCTGTTCACGCTGACGTTCTCCTCCACTGCCTACGCCCAGGCCGACCAGGTACGCGCCAGCCCGATGGCCACCACCAGCCAACGGGTGGGCCTCGACACCGACGTAACCATCACCTACAGCCGGCCCGCCGTGAAGGGACGCGAAGTGTGGGGCGGACTGGTACCCTGGGGCATGGCCGAGGGCAACAAGTACTCCGATAACAAGCCCTTCCCCTGGCGCGCCGGAGCCAACGAAAACACCACCGTAACCTTCAGCAAGGACGTGACGGTCGCGGGCGAAGCCCTCCCCGCCGGCACCTACGGCCTGCACATGATCCCCGCCCAGGACGACGCCTGGACCCTCATCTTCAACAAGGTGAGCAACATCTGGGGCAGTTACCAGTACGACGAGACGCAGGATGCGCTCCGGGTATCGGTCACCCCCGAAGAAGCACCCATGCAGGAATGGCTGACCTACGGCTTCGACCCCGTGACCCCCACTTCCACGGAGGCATACCTGCACTGGGAAAAGCTGAAGGTGCCGTTCGAGATCGCCGCCGCCGGCAACTAGCCGAAAATGGCGTTCAGCACCGCCGCGGCCCGGTACCCGGCCGCTCCGAGCCGGTCCTCGACGATCGGCAGGTAGTCGTGCTGGTAGTCGTAGCCGAAGTCCGGCAGGCCCGACTCCCGGTCGGTGCGGTCGTACAGGGTATTGTAGATCAGTTCGCGCAGGTCCACCGACTCGCGCATCCACTCCTGCGGGGGTGCGGCGGCCCAGTCGGCCTTCCGGTCGCGGGTGTGCATGCTTACGAAGGCGGCAAACTCGGTGAAGCTCAGGCGCTCCTGCTCGATGATTTGCGTGTCCCACACCGAGTGCAGGTTGTAGCGGTCGCCGAAGTAGAGGACCGTGATCCGGTTACCGCCGAGGTCGCGGTTCTTGCCAACGTGCAGGGGCATATGTACGTCGGCGATGAAGTGAACGAGGAAGGCCAGGGCGGTGGCGTCGAGCGAGCCCGCCAAGGGGTCGGCGCCGTTCTTTTCCATCAGTTCGGTGAGGCGGGTGCGGGCAGCTTCGTCCCCGCGCAGCACCGACGACATAAAGGCGATGGCCTCCTGTACGTCGAAGATACCCGGATCGGCCGCGGTCTCGTGGACCACGTCGGCTACGGTCTGCCCGGGCTGTACGGTCATGTAGTGCCAGGGGCTGGCGAAGTCCCAGCCGGATTCGGCGCGGACGTAGTCGGGCCAAGTGCTCACCTGGGCGAGGTAGTTATCGCCCAGGGCGGCATCGACCCGCTCACGGGCCGTGGGGTTGAGGTTATCGTAGCAGATCTGGGCCACGATGCGGTGGCCGTTGGCGCCCCAGGCGAATACGAACTGGGGCAGGAAGAGGAGAAAAGCAGGGATCAAGCGCATGGGGCAAAGGTAGCACGGACAGCGTACCCGCGACGTTCCCCCCGCACCTGCGCGCCGCCGCCCGATTTCCCCGATCGCGCTCACTCGCACCCGCCGTTTGCCTGCCGAGGCCTGCGTTTCTCAACCGTTCACCCTATCCGTCTTCGGGTAGGAGCCGAAGGTTGTGGGAGTCGAAGAATTCGTGGAGACCCACGTAGGCGTCGGATTCTGGATCTATTTTCCACCGGGCAAGGTTGTTCTCGCCGAACAGGTCCAGCAACGCCAGCCCCTCCGCCATCTGGGGAAGGACGGCCGCCGTGGGTTGAAAGGCCTCAAGCACGATGGCACCTTCCCGGACCAGGAAAGCATGCAGGTAAACCCGTTGAATGGTTTGCCCCGCGGTTGCCCGCTCCCCGAATGTTTTGGGGTCGTCTATGCGGTAGGTATGGGCGGCGAGAATCAGGCGTACCGGTTGCCCGTTGAATGTTTGCCGTTCGTTGTCCAGAATGGTGACTTCCCCGGGTAGGTGGGTCACCCCCCGCCAGATACCGTACGTGTCGTGGTGGGTATTTTGCTTGTAAAAGTAGTCGGTTTCGGCGTTGTAGTCGGTAGCACCGAGCAGGTCGAGAACGTCCTCGAAGGACGGATGCGGCTCGCGTTCCAGCCAGTGCATGATGACGACGCCGCGGGCCCGTCCGCCGTTCATGGACCCTCCACTCGTGAAGTGGTGAATAACCTCGTTGACCGGTAGCTGGGAGGGTACCCCGTACGGCGGTCTGCGGGGGACATCCAGCGCATACGCTCGCGTTTCACTCACCGACTGATCGGTGCGGGGCGGCCGTTCGGAGGTACCGGCGATGGTCGGCAGCCTGATCTCGGGTACGCGACAACTGGCGCAGCCGGTCGTCAGCAGTACCGCAAGCAAGGAGAAAATGAGGGGGAGGGTGTGCTGGTAAAAGAGCATAGCGGTGGGTAAGCAAGAGAATTGTGTTATCACACTTAAGGTAGTGGAACTCGTGGCTGATTTGCAAGCCCGTTCCGGCGTTCCCCCCGCTCCCCTTCCGCACCGTACCTTGAAGCGGAGAAACGCCTGAACATGAAAAAAACAGCCCTCGTCCTCTCCGGTGGCGGCTTTAAGGGTGCCTTCCAGGTGGGGGCGCTCGCCTACCTCCGCGACAACTGGGACCAACTCGGTACCGGCCGGCCGCCCTTGAGCTTCGACATCGTGGCCGGCGTGTCGGTAGGTTCGCTCAACGGACTGCTGGTGGCCCTCAACCAGTTCGACCAGCTGGAGCAACTCTGGGAAGACGTGGCCACCAACGGCGTGGGGGAGATCTATACCTCCGACTTTATCGACACCACGGCCGCTACAGGCGACGCCGATCCCGACCTCAAACTGACGCTGACGTGGGATACGATCCGCGAGCACTTCCCCCGGACGACCCGCAACGTCTTTCTCCGGGTTATCTTCAACCGGCAGCGGATCCTGCAGGACTTCCGCCAGGAATTTCAGGCCTTCCGGGCCGTGGCTGACAATACCCCCCTGCGTAACAAGCTGCTCCGGCTGGCGAAGCGCGACGCGATCCGGGATACGGCCTACCTGTGCGGCTTCGTCTCGCTGCGCGACGGACGGTACTACTCCGTGCGCCAGGACCAATTCCGGTCCGACGAGGATTTCGCCGACGGCGTCCTGGCCTCCACCGCGATGCCCATCGTGTGGAGCCCGGTCAAGGGAGTGGATACCACCAAGGGATCGCCGGAAAGCCTGGTGGACGGCGGAATCCGCGACGTATCGCCCCTCGGCGACGTGATCGACGAGATCAGCCGGCGAGACGACGCCGACGACTACACCATCGTCGTGATCAACTGCAGCTCCGGCAAGGTCACCGAGGAGCCTTTCCAGGACAAGAACATCGTACAGATCGCCCTGCGCGCCCTGGTAGACATCGCCATCACGGAGATCTTCAACAACGACATCCGCGAGTTTCTGGACAAGAACTTCATCCTTGAGCAGATCCGCCGCCGCCTGCCGAAGGAGGACATCTACGACTACGACCTGGAATCCGACGGGCCCGGCAATAAACTCAAGTTCTTCAACGCGCTGATCATTCAGCCCGAAGCCAACATTCTCGGCGATACCCTCACCGCCAGCCGCGCCCAGATCGATTACCGCATCCGGCACGGCCGGGCCCGGGCGGAGATCGCCCTGCGCAGGCACCTGAACAAGACCGGCGGAGACAAGATGACGGTGGTATAACACGCACACCGTTACGAAAGGATGCATGGTAAATATTCTATTTTTATATAATATGCTAATATTCAATTAGTTAGCAACATCATAAAGCTTGGCATGGAGAAACTAACTCCCCCACAGTCACCGTTTTCTGGGCATTCCCCCGGGATCAACTTCGGCCGCCGGGCTCAGTTGACGGGTTTTTGGTGACGCCCCGGGCATCCGGTAGCTAGTGCTACGCGATGCCCCCAGCGCGTCCAAGCTTTTTCTATGCGCTATTATTACCGTTTACTTTTCTTCATCTCCGTCAGCCCTGCCGTGCACGGCCTGACCGCCCAGACTACGGGCTCCGTGACCAAGACCACGAGCGCCACCTACCGGTACCTGCTCGATCCCGACGCCGACGGGTTCATCACGGAAAGTGGGGCCGCGTTCACCAGCGGCACTACCGAGATCAGCGAATTCGAGGTCATTCCGGGAAGCGTACGGGGGTGGAGCGAGATGGCGGACGTAGACGAGACGGGCTCGGACGTGACCCCGAAATGCGGTAACGTGGATCTGGTAGCCGACGACGACGGCGGGGGCTACGGCTACTACAACATCGTCGATCCTACGCCCGGTACCCCTACGAGCGGAGACGAGTACCTGCTTCTCCGGTTCCGCATCGGTTCCGACCCCGGGACCGCCAACTACGGCTACAACTTCCTCATCGACAACGACGCCCGGTTCGGCGGCGCGGACCCCAATACCACCTGCGGCAACCAGGGTTTCGAGCGCGAGATCATCTACTCTACGGGCGGCGGCACGGCGGGCGTAAGCGTGTACGACGTAGACGGCACGACGGGCCGCAACAGTACCACCTGTAACCGCTGCCTCACCAAAAACGACGTACAGTACGCGCGGGCCGGCTCGGCGGGTGGCTGCACGACCAGTACCCCGACCTTCATCACGATACCGGTGCCGCTGGCCCCCCTGGGTATCGCTTCGAATCTGGCCGCCGCCGACTTTTACATCACCATGGCTACCTCCAGCGCCGGCAACGGCACCACGATCCTCGGGGGCGGCAATACCAAGGACTACGGGGGCATCAACCAGTCCGGCTCCCTATGCAACTGCACGACCGGCTCGGCCTGCGAGATCTTCGACTGCCGGACCCAGTGCATCAATGCCCGCTTTACCGGTATCCTGCCCGTCGACCTGACGTACTTCAACGCGGAAGCCACGGCGCGGGACGTGCGCGTCCGCTGGGCCACGAGCGCTGAGAACAATAACGACTTTTTCGAAGTGGAGCACAGCCGCGACGGGCTCCGGTTCCTGCCCCTTGCCCGCCTGTCTTCCACCGGAAACGCCGACACCCCGTCGGAATACGACTACGTACACGCGGACCCGGCCCCGGGCATCCACTACTACCGCCTGCGGCAGGTGGACTACGATGGTAGCGTCACCCGCAGCGCGGTCGCGGTGGTGGCCTTCGGCGGGACAGCCCCGTTCGACTTCGCCCTGACGCCTACGGTACTCCGGGGCGGCGAGCTGCGGCTGGAGCGATTCGGTACGAAGTGGTCGTCCCGGGCGCGGGTACTGATCTTCGACGCTATGGGCCGCCGCGTATTCGACCGGGCCGCGCTACCGGGCCGCACCCTGCGACTGCCGGTGGCGGAGCTGCGGCCCGGCAACTACATCGTGCAACTGCGCGACGGGGTCCACGCCAGGGCGCGGCGGTTCGTGAAGCAGTAGGGAGCCCACGCTCTCGCGGCGCATCACGGGGGCGCGCGGACGCAGGTGCGGCGAACGCTAGGAATAGGCGGCGGCGACGGCACTATAAAAGTCGCCCGGCGGGCCCCCCGGTGCCGGCTCCACCAGCCAGCCCAGGCGCGTACCCGCGGAATCGTAGAGCCCGAAGCGGTCGAACAGCAGGGAGGACCTCCTTTTCACCCGGACTGGCATCCATGCTCGCTTGCCCGCGGGATCACGCTCCTGCAACAGCCGTAGCCGGTGATGGAGGGCTTCTCCCTTTGCGTAGAAATGCAGGTTGGTTCGATCCTCGGCGGCGTAGCAGTAGTTCGCCGACCAGGATGCCGTGGCAAACACCCGGGCATCAAATTCGTCGGGCAAGCTTCTGGCCTTGTGACGGATAAACAGGATCATATTACTTCTTAACTTATCGATTGATGGGTAGTGGCTTCCCCGCAGAAGGGCGGGGGCGAACGCAGAAGGGTAGACGGGACCTGGCCGTAGCCTCGCTCCGTTCCCGTTCCTGCTATCGTTCGCGCTCCGGTTGGCGGTTCCGTCGCTCGCGGTCCTGTTGCTCCTGGCGTTGCCGTTCCGCTTCGGCTATGCGGTCCCGGGCGGCCTGCTGCGCTTCCTCCCGCCGTCGCTCCGCCTCCCGGTCACGGCGTAGTAGTTCGTCAACGGCCTGGGTACCGGCCGGTGGTACGTAGCCGGGAGTGGGTTGGTAGGGGCTGTTTGGGTTGTTCATACCCTGTAAATTAAGGCCAAGTACGTTATAACACACGTTTTTGCGCCCCCGTTTTTTGCTTTCTGGATGTCGGGCCACGAGCCGTCACCTAATGGAAGTGTGACGAAGGGAGAGCGAACACGTCTTAAGCCGGTTGCCAGCACCCCTGCGCTTTTTGCCGCCTGCACCGCACCCGCGCCCGCGCATGAAACGGGCATCCCTTTTCAACTGCTAGATTTGGCAGGTCCAACTCCGCCCTTCATGATCACACCGCCCGTCACCTACCGCTCCGCCACCCCCTTCGACGCGCCCCGGATCGCGGAACTGCACGCCAGCAGCTGGCAGGAGAACTACCGCGGGGCGATGTCCGACCACTACCTCGATGCGGAAGCCCCGGCCGAGCGGCTGTCGGTGTGGACCGGCCGCTTTTCCGCCGAGGACAAATCCCTGCGGGTATGGCTGGCCGAGGAAGAGGACATCCTGGCCGGCTTCTGCTGCGTGGTCCTCGGCGAGAGCGAGCGCGACGGTACCCTGCTGGATAACCTCCACGTCCGCGCCGGCTACCGCGGCACCGGTATCGGCCGCTATCTGCTCAACTGGGCCGCCGAGGAGGTGCTTGCGTACGACCCCGCCGGCAAGCTGTACCTGTGGGTCCTCGAGCAGAATACCTCCGCCATGGACGTCTACCGCCACCTCGGCGGCACCCCCGGCCGCCGCGAGCTGCGTCACCTCAGCGGCATGGCGCCGGAGGGGGTAGGGGCCATCGCCGTGCACTTTGATCCCGGAGATCTACAGCGGCGGACCGCCGGATAATCGGGGCCTAATCGTCTACCGCCTGCCCGACCAGGATCCGGAACTTCCAGGCGGTCTGGTCCCGCTGGGTGCCCTGGGTCTGCTTCAGCAGGATTCCGATCAGCTCCTCCCCGGGGTCGGCGAAGTACTGGGTGTTGAAGTACCCGCCCCAGGTGAAGGTGCCCGCGCTGCCGCTGCCGCCGCGCCCCTGCCCCGCCGCGTCGATCACGCTGAAGGCCAGGCCGTGGTAGGAGCCGGGGGGCATGATGTCCCCGATCTGATTGGCCATAATGGCCTGTACCGTGGTACGGCTCAGGAGCCGGACGCCGTTCAGCTCGCCCCCATTAAGGTATAACTGGAGGAAGGTGGCGTAGTCCCTGGCGGTACTCGACAGTCCCGCGCCGCCGGAGAAGAAGCTACGGGCGCCCTTGACGGGGTAGTCGGGATCGTAGAAGGTGACGGGGTAGTTCTCCCAGCCGTCGTCGGTGGGCCGCTGGATGGACACCAGGCGGTCGTCCTTGCCTTCCGGCAGATAAAACCAGGTATCCTCCATACCGAGGGGCTCGAAAATGTGCCGGCGGAAGTATTCGTCGAGTGGCATGCCCGACATGACCTCGATGAAGTAGCCCAGCACGTCCAGCCCCTCGCTGTAGGTGAACCGCTGACCGGGATCGTGGTGCAGGGGCAAGGTGGCGAGCTTCTTTACGCTCTCTTCGATGGTGACGTTTCCGGTGGTAAACAGGTCGGTCACCCCGGCCTCCTCGTACATCCGCTGGAAACGCGGATCACCGTCGATCTTGCCGTAGCCGAGCCCGGAGGTGTGGGTCAGCAGGTGGCGGATGGTGATGGGCGTCTTCACGGGGCGGGTTTCGAAGGTGCCGTCCGCGTAGAGCGTATCGAGCACTCCGGTTTCGGCGAACACGGGCAGGTAGTTCGCGATGGGGTCGTCGAGCTGAAAGAGCCCCTGCTCCCACAGCATCATCACGGCGGTGGAGGTGATGGCCTTGGTCTGGGAGGCGATGCGGAAGATGGCGTCGGGCGTCATTTCGCGCCCGTCGGCGGAGGCTTCGCCGAAAGCCTTCTGGTAGACGATCTTTCCGCGCCGGGCCACCAGGGCTACGGCGCCGGGTACCTGATCGTCCGCGATGGCGGCCGTCAGCATCTTATCGATGCGGGCCAGGCGCTCGGCCGACATACCCACCGCGGCGGGTTCGGCCTCGGTCAGCGGGGGAGATTGCTGGGCGGAGGGCGTCTGGGCCGACAGGTCCAGGAAGATCAGCAGAATTAGCGAGGCAAATAGCACGCGGTACGGCATGGGTAGCGATTTGGGGGGGAGAGAAGGTACTCCCTTTTGTTTGCTTCCCGGGATACTACCGGACGGCACCCCTACTCACTCCTTGTAGTAGTCCCGGACGAAGGCTTCCAGCTCCGCCCCCCGGATGTTCCTGGCCAGGATCGTAGGTCCATTCGTATCGATCAGGTAGGAGGTGGGCAGCCCGTCGATCTTGTAGGTGGAATACACCGGCGAGGCGGTACCCAGGAGGTCGGAGACGTTGGTCCAGTCCAGTCCGTCCTTCTCGATTGCTGCCACCCACTTTTCCCGGTCGTCGTCCATGGACACGCCGTAGACCGCGAAGCCCCGATCTTTGTAGGCCGCGTAAAGCGGCTTTACCGTGACCCGGTTTTCGTAGCGGCACGGCGCGCACCAGGAGGCCCAGAAATCGACCAGGACCAGGTTACCGGGGAGCTGCCGCAGGGCGATTGTATCCCCGTTAGGGTCGGCCAGGCGCAGGGGCGGTGCCTCGCTGCCGGCCGGAAGGACGAACTTGGTAGCGTGAATGTCCGCGTTCAGTTCCGTGAGGTAGGGGTGGCCGGCGTAGGATTCGGCGAGTTGCCGGCTCATGCGCTCGTAGACCGGCAGGTTATCCTCCATGCTCATCTCGTAATCGTAGAGGAGGCTGCCGATGACCTTGTCGTAGATACTGCCGGACGCCTCCATCGCCGCCAGCAGGACCTCATTGTTTTCCTCCGACACCTCCACCAGTTCCGCGATGGCGGCGCCCTGCAGGGAGTCGACGTCCTTGCCCTCTAGGAACGCCGGATCGGTAAATTGGGCATTGAGCCGGTCACCAAGGGTGTAGACGGGTTCCCGCAGCTTGCGGATGTCCGCGTAGGTCCAGTTGCCCGGCGCGCCATCCATCCGGAACGACTTCGTGAATTGATTGGCCTCCCCCGTGATCCGGACGGTCTGTCCGGGCATCAGTTCGAAGAGGGCGTAGTTTTCCTTGCTGGTCCCGCCGAAGATGATCGGTCCGGTGCTGCCCGCGGGTCGTACGTCGATCCGGTACAGGCACTGCGCGCAGGAAAGCTCCGCGAGTTGGAAGTGAAAGTTCCCGTAGCCGTCCACCCGGGCCGTATCTACGTGGTAGCGGTTCGTGGAGGAGAACACGTCTGCGTAGTCCGTGATGGCGAGCAGGTAGACCGTGTCCTGAAAGCCGTCCAGCGTACTGAGGTGGCCCGCGATGGTGGTCGCCTGGGCGCGCAGGCAACCGGTTGCCGCCAGCAGGCTGATCAATAGGGATAATCTGATCATCATACGGTATAGGGTAGCGGCGGGTGGGTGCCGGCCGGGTGTTGGGGTCGGGGAAAACGGAAGTCCGTAGGACAAGGTAGGCGTTGGGGACCACTTGTACGGGTCCGATTACGGGTGGGGGCTTGCCTTTTCGTGGTGGCGGATTGTACGGCTGCGGGGAAGAGCTTTCGGTCCGAGCTGGTGCAGGGGTTGTGGTGAGGGGGCGCGTCGGTTTGGCACCTGGCTCCCGGGGCGGTCCTTGCATACCTGGGCTGTCGGGTTGCAATTCTTCCACCTAGGTTTTGCCGAGGTCTTCCGGACTTCAACAGGCGCTTCACCACCACTTATCTCTGCTGAATAAGGCCGTGACCCGCCATCCGCCCGGCGTCAGGCCCCTGTGGCAACAACCTTCAAAGCACCACCGCTACTTTTTGAACATGAAGTAAACGGCCAGCACCAGGAAACTGAAGGATATGATGTGGTTCCACCGGAAGGTCTCCGTCTTGAATACGAGCAGCGTGAAAGCGGCAAACACCAGCAGGGTGATTACTTCCTGGATCACCTTCAGTTGGATCAGCGTGAAGGGTCCGCCGTTTTCCACGTAGCCAATCCGGTTGGCGGGTACCTGAAAGAGGTACTCAAACAGTGCGATCCCCCAGCTGATCAGGATGATGGAGACGAGTCCTAACTTGTGAAACCAGCTCCACGAGGCAAACTTCAGGTGCCCGTACCAGGCAACGATCATGAAGGAGTTGCTCAGTACCAACAGTCCGATGGTCAATAGGGCTTTCATGCTTGGGGCGGGGGGGATAATGGTGTTGGGGTTGGAAGGGGGTTACCGGGCGGGTTCTGGAGGGCCGGCAGATGGTTTGGAAGATGCCGCTACGGATTGCCCGGTTGGCTGGTGGATTGTGGGGAGCAAGGTAGATGCTTTCTTCGATCCTGTGCTAGCATGGATACCGTTCACGCGGGGTATTTAAAGTTATGCCTTGGCTGACGTTTGCGGGATGCTACCGTTGTTTATGGCTCTCTCCTTTCAGCTTCAAAGCATAGCCCAGGGTGCTTCATTAATTAACCCTGCGATGTCCTAATGAGAACCGATATCAATGTGGCTGATTAGCAGGAGCGATACGTTGCCGAACCTAGCTGTCGCTCCGCACTCTAGTGGACTACCCAGGCAGTAGGTCACGGCACGGGCCGCCTCACGGCCGGGCGGGGGTGCTATGCCCTACAGTTACTTTCCAGCATGATTGGCCGCAATAGCCGCCCAAGACCAATTGAGGCTAAGTCTTCAGTATGGCAAATAATGCCTTGTGTTAATGAAGTTGAGGCGATGCTGGGCGAATATTATTCATTTTGGACATATTATTCTTGAACAAATAGGCTAGCGTTCGTACGAATGAAATTGGCCTGATAATTTATCAATCCATTTTTCTCATTTAAATCGTAAAACCTTTTGTCAAGGCCGTTTAGCGGATTGTCTTCGTATGATTTACTAAATCCTTCCAGTGTACCGTTTTGGTGTCTAGTGATAGACTGTATGTTTTTTGCATATAAAATATTGCTTCTTACCATCAATTCTGCAAAAGAATTGGCACCAATGTTAAGAAGTAAATCGGGAAGAATAGCGGCGTACTGTCCGCTTGGATTAGCATAGAATTGATTAAATCCTCCATTATTGATCTCGCCTTCCCACAACCAGGTGATGTAGATTGCCCTTTGTCCCTCATTTAGATCCTGCATTATATACTGACTCTGCTTAGTATAATCCTCAGGAAGTTCGTTGAATATTTTGTTGAAAATCAAATACACTAGATCGAATGGATCTGAATTAGCTATCAATTCAGGACTAAGTACTGTGTCATTTACTTGAAGATTGTAGTCGTCAATTGAGTTTGATATTTCATCAAATGAGATATCACTCTTTGCATTTTTAAAGCCCACATTTCGGAGTATTTTGGTCCATATCGCTTTCATATCTCTAGAGCATTAAAATAAGACAGTTCATAATTCTATAATCTTTTGCTCTTCCAATCTATAAAATAGTATGGATCATTGGTTAGCAAGAGAAAAGGTAAAAGAGTTCCACACTTTCACTTAGGTTATAGATTCTATCAACTCTTTACGGTAGATGTCATGAAGAATTTTTAAAGCACATACGCCAATTATAATAATTGACAGTAGCACCCCTGCCCAGTATAAAACAAGTGTACTAGAATCGGCTGTATGTTTACCTTTAGTCATGCGCCTAATCAGTAATTGTGTTCCAGGTCCTATGAAATAAAATATATTTGCGAGCAATAAAGTAAAAGCAGTAAATCTAAGCACATATCCTATATTATACGCAGTGACACTGAACCCTATTAATAGGTATATTATTAAGAATTCGCTGGCAATAATTAGGTTATATTGTAATCTTCTGATATTCCACCACTTAATAATATCACCAGTATCGACTGGTTTTACCTGCTTATGATCAAGTATGTCTTTCATAACTATACCGGTAGCGAAGTGATTTGGGCTTGAAGCCGTATTTTTTGGCCGTGGATTACCAGTTGAGCGAGCAAGACTATCAAAAGCTACGGCAGCTTCAGAAGAATACGAAGCTGAGCCGTCGCCGTTACCGCAAGGTCACAGTACTGGTTATGTTACACCAGGGGTTTAGCGTCAGTATGGTACAGGCAGCTCTGGGATTGGACGACAATACGGTGCGCCGCTACTGGGACGGTTACCAGGACAAGGGCATCGACACCTATCTGGCCGACCACTACGTGCCTTACACGGGTAAGCTGATCGAAGAGCAGGAAGAAGGGCTGGCTGGGCACCTGGATGAGAACCTCTATCTGGACGTCAAGCCCATCATCGCTTATGTAAAAGAGCGGTACGGCGTGCTGTATTCGGAGTCGGGGATGCGTGATCTGCTGCACCGCATTGGCTTCACCTATAAGCAAACCAAAGCCGTACCTGTACGCTTCCCCTAAGCCGCAACCACTCTAAAGTAGAAATTCTCGTTGGCAATTTCGTAGGATTCCGGGCTCTGGTAACCCAGGCTCCGGTGGGGTCGATCGTAGTTGTAGGTCAGTGACCACTGCTGGAGCTGGTCGTTGAGCTCATCCAGACTAGCGAACCAGCACTGATTCAAGCACTCAACCCGCAGCGTCTTGTTAAGGCGCTCGATCAGCCCGTTCTGGCTTGGCTTGCCGGGTTGGATGTGTTTGAGTTCGATAGCGTGGTCTGCGGCCCACTGCCGTAATTGATGACTGATGAACTCCGGGCCGTTGTCACACCGTATGTAAGCGGGGCACCCGCGGACTCCCAGTAATTGATCCAGTACTTCGATCAGCTTACGCGCCGAGATACTGGGATAAGCCTCCGTCCACAGCGCCTTGCGGGAACCTTCGTCCATCACGTTGATGATCCGCACCGGCTGTTGCTGCGGACCGACCACCCAATCGCTGACAAAATCCATCGCCCAGCCCTCGTTGATCCCGTCGGGAGGCAACAGTTCCCGGTATTCCAGCCGGATCCGGGCGCGCTTGGGTGGTAAGCGTAGGTGAAGTCCCGATGCGGTCCAGATCCGGTAGACCCGTTTATGATTGATGACGTGGCCCTGATTACGCAGGTAGTAAAAGATCATCCAGAAGCCCCAGGCCAGGAAGCGTTGGGCGGTACGCTCCAGTAAATCCTGCAACTCCCAGTCCCGCTCTTCGAAGCGAAAGCCCAGGCGGCGGTGATGGTAGGTCTGGCGGCGAAAGCCCAGGACGCGGCAGTTGCGGCGCACACTTTGCCGACGCTGCTGCCTGATCTGATCGATCATTGCTTCTTGGCGTCCTGGGCTTGCCACTTTTTTAGCATGGCATAACCATCTGACAGGATGCCGTGATCAATACTGAGTTCGGCGTACATCTTCTTCAGCCGGGCGTTCTCCGCCTCCAGCTGCTTGAGCCGGCGCTTCGTCTCATCGGCCTCCTCGGCCTGTTCCTTCTTCCACTTGTAGAAGGTAGCCGCGCTGATCTGATGCTGGCGACAGAGATCGGCTACGCTGGTCCCGGCGTCGTGCCGGGCCAAGATCTCAAGCCTCTGGGTGGGGGTAAACTTACTTTTCCGCATGGTAAAACCACTTTTGACGGGTGAACTAATTTAGGGTTAGTTCTACTTTTGGATGGTTGCTCTTTTGGGGAAGCGTACACGCCATCGTCAAGCCGGCGGTGAGCCTTTTCGGTGTCGAAGGCAGCTTTTTAAATTGTTCTACTGTTGGTCGAGGTATAAATGTTGGCTGGTAAGCCGGCCTGCGGTGGCGCACCCAATAGGCGCGCAATTAATTAACCGATGCGCAGCACCATTCCGCACAAAGTACGCACCATCTCCACGTGCGCCTTTTCCCTATCCGCACCATTGAACGGTTGCAACAATAGGTGGGTGACGGGTACCCACCGAGTTGACGGGTACACGCACCCCGTCCGTGCGTATGCGCAACTGGACGGCACGCCTGGTACCAAGTCAACGGGTTCGGTCAGCCCGAAAGGCAACCGAAGGTAAGAACATGAAACCACTACATGCGATGCGCCTCCTACCGCTGACAAGACCTAGCAGCGGATCCGGGAAACCGAATAATTCCCCTATACTTCAACCAGCAACCAACAACTCGTAACCAGCAACTCGTAACCAGCAACCAACAGCCAGCAACCAACGCCCATTCCCCACCACGATTAACCCCTGCACCCGCGCACCCGCCCTATACTTACCCGACCATGTCAAACATCCGCCCCTACCTATTAGCCGAAACCAACTGGAAGCACCTGAAGGACGAGACCATCGACCTGGCCGTGCTGCCGTGGGGGGCCACCGAGGCCCACAACTACCACCTGCCGTACGGCACCGACAACTTCGAGGCCGACGGCCTGGCCACCGAGGCCGCCCGCCTGGCTTGGGAGCGGGGCAGCAAGGTGATCGTGCTGCCGGCCATCCCCTTCGGGATCAATACCGGACAGACGGACATTTACCTCGACATCAACCTGAACCCCTCCACCCAGCTGGCGATCTTGCGGGACGTGATCCGTACCCTCGACCGGCAGGGCATCAAGAAGCTGCTCGTCTTCAACAGCCACGGGGGCAATAGCTTCAAGGTGCTGCTGAAGGAACTCGGCCTGGAGTTCCCGGAGATGTTCCTGTGTACCTCCAACTGGTTTCAGTCGGTGGACAAGACGGAGTACTTCGCGGAGGCCGGCGACCACGCCGATGAGATGGAGACCAGCCTGGTGATGCACCTGCGGCCGGAACTGGTGCTGCCCCTGGGGGAGGCAGGCCCGGGAACCGAAAAGAAGCACGTGATCAAGGCCTTCGAAGAGGGATGGGTCGCCCACGAGCGGCGGTGGTCGCAGGTGACCGACGACACCGGGATCGGCGATCCACGGCAGGCGAGCGCGGCGAAGGGGGAGCGGTTTTTCCACGACGTGGCGGGTAAATTCGCCGACCTCTTCGTGGAACTGGCCTCGCTGGACGTAAATACTATGTATCGCTAGCTGGGATTCAGGGTGGTATGGTGCAGGGCGGATATTGATATAGACCATTACATTTGCGATTCCTGTTGCCTTTGCTTTAGACTACCCTCTCATGACTATCAAACGAATCTCTCAGTGCCTGTGCCTTTTGGGCGGCCTCCTCGAGCTACTCTCTGCTTTTCTGGAATTCAGTTCTACCGATAACCTAGTGCTGGGTAGCTACCTTTCGTGCGTGGCCCTGTTGGCTCTGGTGGCGGGGTTCTCCGGCTTCTTTCTTGACTTCCGCCGCGAATTTTTTGAGCGTCGGTCTGCCCGCTCGTGATGGGTTGGGGGCTTTGGGACTATATCTTTTGGGTTTCGGTGGGGTAGGTTTCACACAGATCTACTACTGCGACGCAGAGGCGCTGCGCTTCAGTACAGATTTTCGCGGTACTAATGCATATGCGCGCGGCACGATCTTCTGATCCATTTCTATCCAGGGAAAAGAACGAAGAGCGGTGGGACAGTTTTACCGCAGATAGCCTGCGGCACACACGGATTCGCTGCGCTCGGTCGCGGATTAACGCAGATTTTCCCGCATGCCGGTAGCATAGTAATAAGATGGCTGTCGCTGCGCAATACAGCACAACGCGCGAAAATCTGTGGGAATCCGCGCCTTGAATCCGCGAAAATCTATGTTAACCTTTACGAGCCGCAGGCGAGCAAAAGCCCCCGCGCATCTGAAACAAAGTTTAACACAGAGCGCCTGCGGCGGCACAGAGGCGCTGCGCTTCAGTATAGATCTTCGCAGATTCCCGCAGGGCTGATGCAGGATTACGCAGAGCGGGCCCGACCTACGGTGTGGCCACGGGAACTGTTGTCGTCGACTTACTTGATACTGCGAGTAGTACCAATTGGTACGCGTCAACACAGGCAGACAAGGGGTCGGAGCAACCGCCCTTGCGAACGCCCGGGAGCCGGGCCGCGAACCGGCGTGAAGAAACCTACACTGTCTGAGCCGGTATGAATAATGAGGTCCCCAATGTTCATCAGTCGAGAACGTGTATCATCGGAGGGTATACCGCCAACGCGAGTTTGTAGGTTTTAGCCGGTTCGGGGTTCGGAGCCCGATCAGGCGGGCGCAGAGGCTTGATCTTTTGGTTCTTTTCTATCAAGAGAAAAGAACGAAGGGGACGGGTTTCCGGTGAAGTAGGTTTCACCCAGAGCGCCTGCGGCTGACACGTATTCGCTGCGCCCGGACACACCGATCAACGCAGATTTTCCCGCACCGCCTATTCAGCGGGCGCAACGGACGGATAGGGAAGCAACACCCCATCCGCTACCGGCACGCCGAACCGGGGGATATTATTCTCCCAGAAGAAGGGCTGCATCTTGACGTAGCGGGCCGACCAGCCGCCGCCGGGCGCGGGCACGGCGTGGTAGACGATCCAGTTCTGCCCGCCAATACGGGTGAAGGAGCAGTGGCCGGGACTGACTACGCCTTCCGTGCCCTCGAAGACGGGGTCGGGTGCCTTGGTCCACGCCGCCGCGTCGAGGGGGTCGTCGCCGGTAAGCGTAAGCCGGCCGAGGCAGTAGTAATCGGACCAACTGCCGCTGGCCGAATAAATGATGTGGGTAGTACCGTCGCGCTGGAGGATTTGCGGCCCCTCGTTGATGGTGGGCAGCTCGGCGGAGGAGCCACGCTTTTCCCACGCCCGGTCGGGACGGGAAATGAGTACGCGCTCCGAGGCGATCGCCGTGGGGGAAGACATCTCCGCGATGTAGATATTCTGACTGACGTTGGCGTCGCCCGCCCATCCCGACCAGACAAAGTACCGCTTGCCGCCGTGCTCCAGGACGGTGCCGTCGATGGCCCACTTGTCAGAGGGGTCGCTGACCTTGCCCGCGTAGCGGAAAGGTCCGGCCAGGGAATCCGCGGCGGAGACCAACACGTGCATCCGGTGGGTGGCGTTATTGCCGTCGTCGGCGGCTACATAGACGTACCAGCGGTCGTCGATATGGTGCAGCTCGGGCGCCCACAGCTCGTGGCTATAGGCGGTACCCTCCGGGGGCGTCCAGAGCCTGGTGGCGGGCGCACCGGCCAACTCGCGCACGTCGGTGGCGGAACGCACCCAGATGGATCCCCCGCGGGAGTAGCAGTAGTGGTACTGGTCACCGTCCTGGACGATCCAGGGATCGGCCCCCTTTTCCAGCAGGGGGTTGGCGAAGCTGCCGGGCGGCTGGGCCGGAAGGAGAGAAGCGGCGAATAAGAGTAAGAGCAGAAGCGGCATTGCGGACAAAGGACGGTGGGAGGGGAAGGTAGGGGTCTCCGGCCGTCCGTCACCCTACCAGCTCAAAAAGTGGTGCTGAATGCCCTCGGCGCGCAGCCAGGTGCCGCGGACGCGGTACAGGTGGAAAACGTAGGGAAACAGTATCAGCAGCTCGGGGCGGAACCCGGCGGCCGGCGCGGCGGGCAGGATGCCGTTGCCGCTCATTACCAGCAGACAGATCACGATGCCGAACAGGCCGTCCAGCAGGGCCACGTCCATTCCCCAGGTCTCCTCGTTGTAGAGACCGAAGGCGGCTATCCCCTTCAGAAAGAACAGGCCCAGCACCAGCAGGGCACCCGGATGGTACAGGGTTTCCTGCCCCCCGACGCCGTAGAGCGACAGCGGTACCGACACCCCGTGGGCATGCAGGAACAAGAGCGCCGGCGCTAGTAGTCCGGCAAAGAGGAAGCAGTAGGTAAAGGCGCGTACGTAAGCGGGCAACAGGTCCCAGCGGCGGTCGGGTGCGGTCTCCGGCGGGGCCGGATAGCGGGCGGTAGAGAAAAGGGGCACGGGAAAAGAGTTATGGGTGGTGTAATTCTTAGACAGGAGGGTAACGGGCCAACGACAACGAATAACCCGCACCTACCGTTTTTTAACAAAGGTTGTTTCGGTTTTTCCGCACTATTCGATACATAGTAAACCCGATATATCGACGGGGAATGCCCCTATCTTGGGCTCCATGAAGTGGCTCATTCCCCCCGTTCTCTGCGTCGGTTGCCTGGCGGGCATGGTGGTGCTCGATCGCTGGCTGCCCCTGGCCCGCCCCCTGGCGGTCCTTCGGTGGCTCGGCCTGGCACTACTGGTGGCCGGGGTACTGCTCATCGTGACGGTAGGCCTGCTGCTGCTCCGCTACCGGACGGAAATTCACACCTTCGGCGAGCCGCGGAGGCTGGTCACGGGAGGCCCGTTTCGCTTTTCCCGCAATCCGATCTACCTCGGCTTCGTCGTGAGCCTGCTGGGGGCCTGGTGCTACCTGGGCAGCGTGTCGCCCCTGCTCGGCGTGGTCGCCTTCTTTCTGGCCGCCAATTACTGGTACATACCCTTCGAGGAGGAGCGGCTGCTGGAGGCTTTCGGGGAGGCGTACCGTACGTACCAGCGCCGCGTGGCCCGCTGGCTGGGCCCGGGAATCAGTCGAAGTTGACATAGCCCGTCTCGCCCCGCCCGGTGCGGATGCGGTAGAAACGGCCGGTAGCCCCCAGCACGGTGACCGGCTCGGTATTCTCGAGTTGCCGGATCACCACCTCCCGGCGGCTCTCCGGGCGCACGCGCAGGTAGTGGCGCCCGCGGGCCGGCACGGCATCGGGCACGGCGGCGGAGGTGATAGGGTACACGGCGGGCGCGGGTGCGGCGTCCGGCCGTAGGAGGTAAGGCCACGGGTCGCGGGCCCCGTTGCGGTAAATACCGAAGTGTAGATGGGCGGGGGTCGTCCGGGCGTTGCCGGTGTTGCCGACCAGGCCGATGGTGTCGCCCCGGCTGACGTTTTGCCCGTCCCGTACGAGCTGCCGGTCGAGGTGGGCGTAGTAGTACGAGAGATTGCGCCCCTCGGCGTCCAGCAGCCAGATCGTCTTGCCGCCCAGGCCGCCATCCCTGACGGAGGACACCCGCCCGTCCGCTACCGCCACCAGCGGCGTGCCCCGCGGCGCGAAGATGTCGTTGCCCTCGTGCCGGCGCCCCCCGGAGCGGGCGTCGCCCCAGAAGGACTGCACGTCGCCCTGGTCGTGACCGGCCACGGGGAAGGTAAGGATAGGATCGGTACGCAGCTCCACAGTGTAGGTACCTCCGTCGGCGGGGCCGGACTGAAGCAACAATAGCAATTCTTCCCCCTGCGGCAACTCGGTTTCGTAGTAGAGCCCCGTTTCCCGCATATCCCACCGCAGGATGGCGTCGTCCGGATCGATACGGCCGGTGTCCGGTACGGTGAAGAGTTCCCCGAAGACCGGTGCCGGACCACCGTCAACCTGCACCGTCAGTCGCCGGCCGGGCGGCAGCAGGAGACGGTAGGAGAGGGCGGTCAGTGACGCATCCGGCGCGTAGCGAACGACCTCCCGATAGGGCAGAGAAACGGACAGGCTATCGTCCAGCGCGCTCCGGTAGGCGGCCTCCCAGGAAGCGCACAGGTCCTCCGCCGCCCGCCCCTCGAAGCGGTTCCGCGCGAAGGTTTCCCGCGGCGTACGAGGCACGACGATGTCCTCCACCCGGTCGACCACGCCGCGGAACGTCCGCTTACAGGACGCTACGCTAAGCAGGATCAGCAGGGGTAAAAGGTATCGGATCATACCCCGCAAACAAGCGACCGGCAGCGGGGATGCTACTTAAGGCTTTTTTAACCGGGGAACACGGCTACTTGCCGGGAATACGCAGCACCTGCGTTCCCGCTCCCAGTTCTGCCTCGGTGTCGCCCAGCGTGAAGCTACCGGTGACGCCCTCGGGTAGGGTAACGGTGTAACTTCTCGCCCCCCCGGCCACGTCGTGCGCGACCACTACCGGTCCGTGGGGCGTCGGCACGGTGGCCGAGAAAGGAAAGTCCGGCACGTCGGCGGGCCGTACGCTGACCTCCCGGAAGCCCGGTGCCGCGGGACGCACCCCGGCGACCAGCGCCGGCAGGTGGTAATTGGGACTGCTGCTCCAGGCGTGACAGTCGGAGCGCGTTTCCCCCGGTTGCTCGGGCCAGGTGGTGAAGCCCTGGTCGAGGTAGCCGCGCCACTGGTCCAGGAAGGCGGGATACAGATCGCCCCGCCCCGCCGCGTACAGTGCCTCGGCCAGGTAGAAGTCGAAGTAGGAGGAGGAGGGCGTGAGCGTGGTATCGCTCAGCACCCGGTCGAGCACCTGGCCCGTGGGCACGGGCAGTCCGCCGTTCAGGATGCCGATGATGTTGGCGTGCTGGCTGAAGGAGGTACCACCAGGCGTATCGGCGAGTAAGCCACGGCCGGGGTCCCAGCATTGGTCGACGATGGTCGCCGTAAGGGTATCGGCCCGCCGCCGGTAGGTGTCGGCTTCCGCCTCACGGCCGCCGTAGGCAAAGAGCTCCGCCGCCGCGTTGAGCGCCTGTACGTACTGGCCGGTGATCACCGAGCTGCCGCCCTGCTGCGGGGGCTCGCCGCCCTTGCGGGTGCCGTCGTTCCAGCTGAAACCGCGCGGCGTCCAGTCCACGAAGTTCCAGTAGGGGGTAGAGCCGATCAGTCCGTTGGCCAGCTCCTGCCGGCGGTACCAGTCGAGCACCGCGGCCACCCCGTCCAGCTGGTCGCGGATAAAGGCCGGCTCGTCCACGTGCATCGCGTAGTCGTACACCATCAGGATCCACATGAGGGAGTAGGGCGGGATGATCTGCCCGGCGTTGTCGGGGGCGCGGCTGAGGGTGAGCCCCTCCGCGATGCGGCTGTCCTGGAATAGCTGGATGGCCTTGCGCATCAGCCGCGCGTCGCCGCTGGCGTAGAGACTGATCAACGCCTGGATACGGGTATCGCCGGGGTACTGCAGCTGCTCGTAGTAGGGGCAGTCGACGTAGGTCTCCTGGGCGCACAGCCGGGCAGTGCGCCAGCCTACCCCGATGATCTCGTCGATGCGGCGTTCCGGCTGGGAAGCGGTAAAGTCGCCGTTCTCCACGAAGGGGTAGGCCAGCTCGGTCACGTCCAGACCCGTGAGGCGCAGGGGCTCGTCACCGGTTTCGAATTCCACTTGCAGGTAGCGGGCCGTCCGGAACCAGAGGGTGGTGAAGGTGCGCGGCCGCCCGTCAAGCAGGAACTCATCGTAGGCACCCAGGATGTGCTTGCCGGCGATGCTGTCGCGGTGGCCCTTGCGTCCGTCCGCGTCGAAGAGGCTTTCGGCGTAAGTGACGCGGATGCGGGCCCCGCTGCCCCCCTCCGTCTGCCAGTCGAAGAAGGCGTTCGTGAGGTGGCCCATGTCGAGCAGGAAGCTGTCGCGGGTGTTGGCCGGCAGCAGGGTGTCGACGAAGCGGCCCGCGCGGCGGTCGTCCCGGATGACCAGGGGCGGCGGCAGGGGGCGCAGCTCCATATCGGGGATCTGCTGCGGCACCAGCGGCCAGAGCATTTCGGTATCGGTACCGCGCGGCAGGGCGCGGGTGATGTAGTTGGCACGTTCGGGGAAGTCGCTGCTGTCGCGCGGCAACTTACCGGCGTCGATGCGCAGCTGCGGGCCCACCACGAAGTAGGCGCGCAGCCGCTCGCGAGCGTCGGTGATGGGGGCATAAGCTTCGCTGCAGCGGGCCGACCAGTTGCCGTCGCTGCGGAGTTCCGCGAAGGCTTCCGTGCGCGGCTGGAAGACGAAAGCCGTCCGCAGGCTCTCCTGCCAGCGGGGCCGGTCGATACCGTAGTTCCAGACGGTAGCCGTGATGCGGTTCTCGCCGTTGGTCAGGTAGGGCGCCAGGTCGTAGGTGGCGTAGCGCCAGTGCATTCGGTCGGCGCGGGAGGGACCCATACCTACCAGCTCGCCGTTGACGTATAATCGATAGCGGTTGTCGGCCGAGACCATCACCGGCAGGGAGTCGGGCAGGGCGGTGACCGTAAAGGTGCGGCTGAAGTCGACTACGGCAAAGGTCGTGGCGGGCGCGCAGGGTGCGGTGATCCAGGCGGCCTCCCAGGGCCTGTCCTGCCACCCATCCTGGCCGGAGAGGCCGGATCCGGAAGCTAACAGGCAAGCAAGGAGAAGAAGGCGTGGGTGCATGATCGGGCGAATGAGGGACTCCAATATAACATTCCCCTCCCACGCCCGTCGGGCCGTAGCGAGGCCCGCCTAGAGGTAGCGGAACTTCGTCTCGACGACCTTCTTGCCGGCCTTCAGCTCGAAGGAGAAGTCGGAAAACACCGGCCGCGACAGCCCGCTGAGGTAGTAATCGGAGAAGCCGAAACCTTCCTTCGGCATGCCCAGCCAGTTGTAGTCCATGTCCCCGTTGTCGTCCTCGTCGTCGACCAGCGCCAGGCCGTAGGTGCCCGCCGGCAGGCTGATCTCCGAAGTGAGTCGCCCGTTCTTCAGCTTTCCCCGTTTCGGGATGCGAATGGTCTCCACCGGGTCTCCGGCCTTGAAGCCCCGCTGGTCCCGGAAGACGGACACCAGGACGCTCCCGTCCTCGTTTCTCAGGTTGCTGACCTCGAGGGTAAAGGTGAGCTCGTCCTGGGCGGAAAGGGGATCGCAGACGAGCAGGAGCAGGAGACCGAGTATGGCTTTCATGGGGATACGTTTTCTGATGGCCGGAAAGTCCTCGAAGGTAGGCCCGGGCGGGACACGGCGTGATCGTATGCCCGACATTCACTCCGTAGCTCGTCGGTAGGGGGCCGGCACCGGTCGAAAGGAGGTGCACGCCGGCGGGCGGGGGCCGTAGTTGGCTTTCATTACCCAACGACCCACACCATGCAAGCCGCCTGCCGCCACGAATACGGCCCTCCTGATACAATCGCCCTCGAAACCGTGCCGCGCCCGGTCCCCCAGGACAACGAGCTACTCGTACGCGTGCACTGCACCACCGTGAACCGCACCGACTGCGCCAACCTGACCGGCCGGCCGCTGGTCATGCACCTCGTGCTGGGCCTCCGCCGCCCGCGACGGGCCCGCATCGGGACCGACTTCGCCGGCGAGGTAGTGGCCACCGGGCCCGGGGTGAGAAATTACCGGGTGGGCGACCGTGTCTGCGGCTTCCGGGATACCGGTCTGGGCGGGCACGCGGAGTACGTCTGTCTGCCGGAGGACGGCCCGCTGCTGCCGGTCCCCGAGGGGGTCGACCTTCCCACCGCGGTGGCGGCGCTGGAGGGCGGCCACTACGCCTACACCTTCCTGCGACGCACGGAGCTTCGCCCCGGAGAGCGCTTACTGATCAACGGAGCTACCCGTGCCATCGGATCGGCCCTGCTGCAATTTGTCGCCCACCGCGGCGCGCACATCACCGCTACCTGCCGGCCCGAACACCGCGGACGCGTGCTTGCGCTGGGCGCGGATCGGGTCATCGACTATACGCGGGAAGACTTCACACGCGGCGGCGAGACCTACGACCACGTCCTGGACGCCGTGGGCAAAAGTACCTTCGGGCGGTGCCGCCCCCTACTTTCCGCCCGGGGCACGTACACCTCCTCCGAGCCCGGCCCGTGGTGGCAGAACCCCGTGCTGGCCCTCCTCACACCGCTGGGCCGGGGGCGACAGGTAGGCTTCCCGGTGCCCTTCAGCTACCGCGAATCCTTTCCCTACCTCCGCAAGTGCCTGGAGCGCGGTACTTACCGGCCGCTGATCGACCTGACGTTCCCGCTGCGGGAAATTGCCGAGGCGTACCGCTACGTGCTTTCCGGGCAGAAAGTGGGCAGCGTCATATTGACGGTCCATTCGTAGCCCCGGCCGGGCATGGCGCGCAACGGGCCCCGTTGCCGGCGCCGGCACCCTGCCCGCCGCACTACCCTACCCCGGCCACCAGCGCCATGGCGTAAAACATCTCCCGCCCGATCTCCCGCAACCGCGCGTCGTAGGCGGCCGCCTGTGCGGCCGTCCCGTCGCTGACCTTCGGGTCGGCGAAGGGCAGGGCCACCCGCAGCGCGGCACCCGCCACCACCGGGCAGCCGGCATCCGCCGCGTCGCATACGAGCAGGGCGGCGAAGTCGCGGGTGGGATTGGGCGGCGCGGCGTAGTGCTTGGAGAATACCCGGCAGACCGCGCCCCGCCCCCCCCAGCCGACGCGGTATTCCGGATTCGCCGCCGGGCCCGCCACCGCCTCCACGGAGAAGCCGAAGCGGCGCAGGGCCTCCGTCGCGGCGGGGTAGAGTGCCGTAGCTTCCGTACCGCCGGAGTAGGTCTCCACGCCCGTCACGCCGTAATGGTCGGCCGCCAGGGCCAGCATCAGCTGGGCGAAGTGGGAGCGCCGGGAGTTGTGGGTGCAGATGGCGACGACGCGGGCCGGGTGGCCGGCATCGAGCCGCCGGCGCACGTAGTCGGCCAGCGCGGACAACCGTGACCGCCGGGGGGCCGGCAGATCGCCCCATGCGTCCGTCAGGGTAGCGAGATCAGATACGGTCATGCCGCAAGATAGGGTACCGGCCGACCGCTCTACGCAAGCATACTGTTGTGCGATTTGATTTAAATCGTATTTTAGCATAGGCTATTCCGCTCACCGGCAGCGGTGCCGCACTATTGAACGATACACCCACACCACATGTACGCTTCGCCCCGTGACCCCGTCAACGGTACCCTCGGTCGTGCTGTCTCCATCGGCACGACTCCCCAGATTCGCTCCCCCGCCGAAGAAGTAGCGGACGTATTCCACCGCAGCCTTCCGGGGCACGCGCGCCGGCGGGCGGCGGCGGCCCACTTCGCGGCGGGGCGCCTCCGGGCGGCGGCGGCGAGCCTCGACGCGGAACTCGTGGAAGCCGAAGTCGACGCCTTGCTCGCCCAGTGGGAAATGCTCCGCGACCGCCGCCCGATACTCCGGATCCGTCTTGCGGTGCGGGCGCGGGACTTCCTGCTGCTGGCCCTGCTGGCCGCCGTCGACGAGACGCTGCCGGACCGGGCCGACCGCGCCACCGAGTTCTTCGAAGCCTCCCTCCGGGCCAGTCCGGCACCGGGAACGCTCCGGCTCTACGCCAACTTCTGCCGGCGCCACGGCCGTCCCGTCACGGCCCGTGAGCTGTACGGGCGGGCGGCAACGATCGGCGGGGGCGGCAAGAAATAATCCGGCCCCGGAGTACCTTCTTGCGGTCGATCATCGTCCTACTACTACCGATTCGCCGTATGCCACTAGCTCTGCCCGCTGACGCCCTGGCCCGACGCGCCGTAGCGATCCTGACCACCCTGCCCGTAGCGGGCGCTCTCACGGCCTGGGGTATCTACGGGCTCGGTAGTTACGGCCTGGCCCTCTTTGCCCTGACGCCCCTGCTCATCGGCTTCCTGGCGGCGGTGGTGAACGGCTACGGGCGGACGGCGACGCGGGTCGAAGCCACCGTCACGGCCTTCCTGGCCCTGGGCCTCTTTACCGCGGGGCTTGTCCTGTTTGCCGTGGAGGGGCTCATCTGCATAGCCATGGCGGCCCCGCTGGCGGTACTCTTCACCTGGCTGGGGGCCGTGGCCGGGCACGCTGCCGCAGATCGCCACCGTGGCGGCTCGCTCCTCACCGTAGGGGTGCTGCTGGTGGCTATCCCCCTGCTTTCTTCGGCCGAACGGGGCAGTCCGCCCCCCGCGGAGCCCGTGACCACCCGGGTGGTGGTAGCCGCACCGCCGGAGCGGGTCTGGCGGGAGGTCGTTGCCTTTTCTCCCCTGCCGGAGCCCGACGAGTGGCTGTTCCGGCTGGGCATCGCGTACCCCATCGACGCGACCATCGCCGGCACGGGCGTGGGGGCCGTGCGCCACTGCAACTTCAATACCGGCAGTTTTGTGGAGCCGGTCACGGTCTGGGATCCGCCGCACCGGCTGGCGTTCGACGTGCGGCAGCAGCCCGTACCGCTGCGGGAGATCAGCTTCTGGGACGTGGATGCCCCCCACCTGCACGACTTCTTCGTCTCGCGCCGCGGGGAATTTCGCCTCACCGCCCGGGAAGACGGTACCACCCTGCTGGAGGGCACTACTTGGTACTACCACGACCTGCGCCCCGCCTTCTACTGGCGGTGGTGGAGCAACGCCATCGTGCACGCCATCCACGCGCGGGTACTGAACCACGTCCGCTCGGAGGCGGAAAAATCCCCCGCACCCGCGTCCGCGCCCAAACACGGCCCCCGGGATTCCGGTTTTTCCCAATAAAAGCCATGGCCAAGGACCGACCCAGCGTCAAGAACGACGAGCAGTACGAAGCCCTCCGCGACGAGGGAATGAGCAAACATAAAGCTGCCCGTATCGCCAATACCCCCGACGCGGGCAAGAAGGGCGGAGAAGCCGAGAACTACGAAGACCGCACCAAGGATGAGCTGTACGAGCAGGCCAAAAAGGTAGGTATCGAAGGCCGCTCCAAGATGAGCAAGGAGGAGCTCATCGAGGCCCTGCGCAACAGCTAGCCGCGGCGCGGACGCAGGTGCCGGGGCCGGCGGGTCGGCGAACAATTCCGGTTGGCCCCGGTACCAATGACTCAACCCCAACGCCCTGCCCCATGCCCTGGACCGAACGAGACAACGCCCTGCACCACGAATTCAAATTTGAAAACTTCCGGCGGGCCTTCGCCTTCATGACCGAGGTGGCCTTCGCCGCGGAGAAGATGGACCACCACCCCGACTGGTCGAACGTATACGACACCGTGCAGATCAAGCTCAACAGCCACGACGCCGGCAATACGGTGACCGACCGCGACCGCAAGCTCGCGGAGCGAATAGACGGTATCTTCGCGCGCTATGCGTAACACCCTTCTGTTGCTATTGCTGCACGGGGCCTTCACCCTCTCCGCCGCGGAATATTACTACGCCTTCAATGCGGAAGCGCGGGCGATCTACGCCGACGCGATGCGCCTGGAGCTGGACCTGGCCGAGGCGGGCATCCGGCAGCTGCGCGGCACCGAGCCGCGCAACCTGGCGGCCGAGCACCTGGAGAGCTACGTGGACTTCTTCCGCCTCTACCTCTCCGGCGACGAGCAGCTGGACGGCCCCCTGCTGGAACGCTACGACCGCCGCATCGCCCGCCTGGAGCAGGGGGATACCGGATCACCCTACTACCAGTACGCGCTGGCGGAGGTGCGCCTGCACCGCAGCCTCATCGACCTGCGCTTCGAGCGCCACCTGGCCGCCTTCCGCAACCTGAACCGGGCCTACAAGCACCTGCGCGACAACGTAGAACGCTTCCCGGGCTTTCTGCCTACCTACAAGGACCTCGGGCTGGTGCACGCCGCCGTGGGATCCATACCGCCGCAGGTGAAGTGGGGCGTGGAGCTGTTCACCTCCCTCACGGGCACCATCGCCCAGGGGCGGCGGGAGCTGCAGCGGGCGCTGCGGGACACCGATAGTCCCTTCCGGCTGGAAACGCAGGTGCTCTACGCCTTCTTCGAGCAGCACCTAGCCGACGAACCCGAACGCGCCTACCGCTACGTGCGTACCCTGCCCCTGCACCCCGAGACCAACAACCTCCACGCCTTCGTGCGGGCCACGCTGGCCATGCGCAACGACAAGAACGAGGAGGCCCTGCAGCTGCTCGAAAAGCAGAACCGGGGCGGTACCGAGGCCGACTTTCCCTACCTCGACTTTCTGCTCGGGCAGGCCAAACTGCGCAACCTCAATCCCAAGGCCCGCATCCACTTCCAGTCGTTCTTGCTGCGCTACCCGGGCCGCCACTACCGCGAGGAAGCGCTGCAGAAGATCGCCTGGTCGTACCTCCTGGAGGGCCGGCCGCGGGAGTACCACCGCACGATGGCACAAATCGACGGGGGCAGCCGGGCCGGGGGCGACGAGAGCGCGGCCCTCGAAGCGGCCCAGTCCACGGCACCCAACCTGCACCTGCTGCGCGCGCGCCTGCTGTTCGACGGCGGCTACTTCACGCGGGCGCGGGCGGAACTGGACGGGATGGACGTACGGGCACTGCCCGTCGAGGAGCAGCTGGAGCACCGCTACCGGACGGGGCGGGTGCTGGACGGGCTCGGTGACGCTACGGGCGCCTTATCGTTCTATGAGCGTACCATAAGTATGGGGCGGGATAATCCGGCCTACTACGCGTGCAATGCCGCCCTGCAGGCGGGTTTGCTGGAGGAAGACCGCGGCAACCCCGCGGCGGCGGCGCGCTACTTCCGTACGTGCCTGGAGATCGCTCCGGCGGAATACCGGATCGGGCTGCACATGATGGCCAAGGCGGGCCTGGACCGGGTGGGGAACCCTTAGGCAGTACGCAGCTGGGCGTCGGCGGCGGACTGCCGGTCGAGCAGCAGCTCGGGGGTGAGGCTTGCGAAGGAATATCCGAGGGCACTGTAGTGCTCCAGGAGGCGGGGCAGGATGTTGCGCAGGTTCTCCTCGGACTTCAGGCTGTCGTGGAGCACGACGATGCTGCCGGGGCCGGCGTTGTCCACTACGTTGTCGTAGCAGTCTTCCGGGGTGAGCTCGGGATCGAAATCGCCGCTGAGCACGTCCCACATTACTATCTCGTAGTGCCGCTGCAGGAACTGCACCTGGCTGGGCTTGAGCCGGCCGTAGGGGGGGCGGAAGAGGGTGGTCTTGAGTTGGACGGCGCAGTGGCGCACGTCGTGGAAGTAGGGGACGTTATCGGTCTTCCAGCCATCGAGGTGATGGGTGGTGTGGTTCCCGACCACGTGACCGGCGTCCAGCGTCTGCCGCAGTACCTCGGGGTGGCGGCGCACGTTGTTGCCTACACAGAAAAAGGTGGCCTTAGCATCATATTTGGCAAGCTGCTCCAGTACCCACGGGGTTACCTGGGGGATCGGCCCGTCGTCGAAGGTAAGGTAGAGAGTAGGAGAATCGCCGGGCTGATCTACCCGCCAGTGAAAGGTGGGAAAAAGCCGCTGAATTACCCTTGGTGTCTTGATCAGGTACATGGTAAATAGGAGGATTGGGAGGAATATAACGAAGTAGCGAAAACGAAAGACAAAACCAGGGTATAGGAGGCCCGGATGACGCGAATGAATTCGGGGGTGAGTGTCCTTGCGGCGGGCGTAGGTTTAACTACCTTTGCCGGGGAATCATCCGCCTGCCGGGGCGATTTGACTTTTAAACGTTTCAGTGGCGTCTTTGGCTGCTTACGTAATAAAATTTTAACCTCAGCGGGTAAAGTAAACACAATGTTATGGCTGACGTACGCGTACGCTTCGCTCCCTCCCCTACCGGCGCCCTCCACATCGGCGGACTGCGCACGGCCCTCTATAACTACCTGTTTGCCCGGAAGTCCGGGGGCACCTTCGTGCTGCGCATCGAGGATACGGACCAGAAGCGCTTCGTCCCCGGCGCCGAGGACTACATCCTCGAATCGCTCGAATGGTCGGGCATCCGACCCGACGAGGGCCCCGGACTCGGCGGCGACTTCGGCCCCTACCGGCAGAGCGAGCGGCGGGAGATCTACGCCCGCTATACCCAGCACCTGCTCGACGGGGGCCACGCCTATTACGCCTTCGATACCGAAGAAGAGCTGGACGCCCGCCGCGAGGAAGAAAAAGCGGCCGGCAACCACAGCTTCCGCTACGACGCCGCCACCCGCACCGGCATGCGCAACAGCCTGGTGCTGACCCGGGAGGAGACGGACGCGCTGCTCGACGCCGGCACACCTTACGTGGTGCGGCTGCGGGTGGAGCCGGGGCAGATGGTCCACGTCCAGGACCTCGTCCGCGGCGACGTGGCCTTCCGCAGCGAGGAGGTCGACGACAAGGTGCTCATGAAGGCCGACGGCCTGCCCACCTACCACCTGGCCAACGTGGTCGACGATCACCTGATGGAGATCACCCACGTCATCCGCGGGGAGGAATGGCTGCCGAG
The DNA here is from genome assembly GCF_003390915.1 of Lewinella sp. IMCC34183. Lineage (GTDB taxonomy): Bacteria > Bacteroidota > Bacteroidia > Chitinophagales > Saprospiraceae > Neolewinella. The sequence continues at coordinate 220,463 of NZ_QMEM01000007.1, forward strand.
TACGGCCCTGCACGTGCTGCTGTACCGCGCCTTCGGCTGGGAGAAATCGATGCCCGCCTTCGCGCACCTGCCGCTGCTGCTGAAGCCCAACGGCAAGGGTAAACTGAGCAAGCGCGACGGGCAGCAGCTCGGCTTCCCGGTCTTCCCCCTCGACTGGACCTCCGGCGACGAGACGCTCAGCGGCTTTCGCGAGGCCGGCTTCCTGCCCGCCGCCACCGTCAACTTCCTGGCCTTCCTCGGCTGGAACCCCGGCACCGAGCAGGAGATGTTCACCCTGCGCGAACTCGTGGAGGCGTTCGACCTGGAGCGGATCAACAAATCTGGGGCACAGTACGACTTCGAGAAGGCCCGCTGGTACAACCAGCAGTACCTGATCGCCGCCGACGACGAGCGGCTCGGCGACCGCGTCGGCCAGGTGTTCGCCGACCACCACCATCCGATCAGTACCGAACAGGCCACCACCATCGCCGGACTACTGAAGGAGCGCGTGCATACGCTGCCGGAATTTTACGAGCAGGGACTCTACTTCGTCACCCGCGTGGGCATCACCGACGAGAAGATGGCCCGCAAAAAGTGGAAGCCCGACCAGCGCCCCCGCTTCGAAGCCCTCCGCAAGGAACTCGCCGGCGTCGACCCCTGGACCGCCCCGCGGATCAAGGAAACCACCGTCGCCTTCATGAAGGCCAACGACCTGGGCTTCGGTCAGGTACTGCCCATCCTGCGCCTGGCCGTCAGCGGTACCGTCAACGGACCGGACGCCTTCGCCATCCTCGAGGCCGTGGGGCAGGAGGAGACGCTGGCGCGGCTGTCGGAAGGATATAACCTGATGGACCGGCTGCAATCGTAGCATGTAGCAATCGTAGCGGGTAGCATGTAGCTGGTAGGGCTGCGTGGCATTAGCCCCGCCCTACACGCCACCCGCTACATGCTACTAGCTACTAGCTACCACCCCCCACCTCTTTCGGGTAGCACAGGAAGAACTTCGTATACGACCGCGGCGCGATCCCGAAGTCGCTGATGCTCGACATGGGGACCACCCCCTGCTGCTTGGTGGCCACCATGATCTCTTCCTTGGTAAGGGTGTAGGCGCTGTTGGTTTCCTGTCCCTGGATCACCAGGTGCCCGGCGGCGTGGGCGGGAAAGGCGTCGCTCTCCCGGATGGTGCGCCGGATTGTCTCTACGTAGTCGGGATCGAAGGGGTCGTTGCTGAATTCCAGGCGGAACAGGCGGCGGTTGACGAGGCCGTAGCTGAGGTAGGAGAGCAGCGGATCCGGGTGGCGCTGCCACGTCTTGACCGCGGCGCTCACGTCGGTATCGTCGAGAGCGGCGAAGCAATCCAGCAGCTCGTTGCGGCGGGCGCGGAAGTCGGCGGCGCCCACCGCGTGGTTGAGGAAGTACTCCAGGGCGGGCGGGGCCCAGGGGGGCTGTCCGCGCTCGGCCAGTTCGCGGGCGCGGCGCAGGGTCAGGCGCAGCATCTGCTCGGCCGCCACTACCGTCTTGTGGAGGTAGACCTGCCAGTACATGATGCGCCGGCTGGTCAGGAAACGCTCGACGCTGTAGATGCCCTTCTGCTCGACGACGAGGCGGTCGTCGACCACGTTGAGCATCTTGATGATGCGGTCGTAGCCGATCACGCCCTCCGCCACCCCGGTGAAGTAGCTGTCGCGGTTGAGGTAGTCGAGGCGGTCCATGTCCAGTTGCCCGCTCACCAGCTGGTGGAGATAGTGCTTGGGGTAGCGGCCGATGAACACCTCGATCGCGAGCGAAAGCTTGCCCCGGAATTCGTCGTTGAGCCGCTCCATGAAGAGCAGGCTCAGGTCCTCGTGGGTGACCCCGATCAGCGTATGCTCCAGCGTATGCGAGAAGGGGCCGTGGCCGATATCGTGCAGCAAAATAGCGATCATGACCGCCTCGGCCTCCTCCGGCGCGATGTCGACCCCCTTGGCGCGCAGGCTCGTCACGGCCTGCTGCATGAGGTGAAGGGCACCGAGGGCGTGGTGGAAGCGGGTGTGCAGGGCCCCGGGATAGACGTAGTGCGTCAGGCTGACCTGCTTGATGTTGCGCAGGCGCTGGAAGAAGGGATGCTCCACCAGGTCGAACAGGATACCGTAGGGAATGCTGACGAAGCCGTATACGGGGTCGTTGAGAATCTTGGTCTTTTTCTCCATCGTGGTATACGGGGGAAGGCCGAATCCGGTTTTTTGTTCGGTGAACGCAGGTGCCAGGCGGTAACCTTCTGGATGTGTTCGCGTTAGACGAGAAATCCCCGCCCCATGTCCCGAGCGCTGCTCATCGCCGGTTTTCTGCTTCCCCTGGCCCTCTTCGGTCAGCAGGAGCGCCTCCCCCTGACCGGGGTGCTGCTCCAGGACGCTACCGGCGAACCGCTCGGCTTTGCCACGGCGGTGGCCTACGGCGCGACCGACAGCACCATAGTCGCCAACGCCACCACCGCCGATGACGGCTCCTTCACCCTCAACATGCCCCCGGGGGCCTACTACCTGGTCGTACAGTTTCTCGGCTACGACAACCTCACCGTTCCCGACGTGAACGTAGCGGCGGGCGGCGGCCCGGTCGACCTGGGTACCCTGCGCATGGGCCAGAGCGGGGTGGCCCTGGAGACCGTGGAGGTGACCACCGAGCGCAGCCAGCTGGTCATGAAGCTCGACAAGCGCGTCTTCAACGTCGGCAAGGACCTCACCGGCGCCGGCAACACGGCCGCCGACATCCTCAACAACGTGCCCTCCGTCAACGTCGACCCCGAGGGTAATATCAGCCTGCGCGGCAGCAACGGGGTGCGTATCCTGGTCGACGGCAAGCCCTCGGCCATGCTCAACTCCGGCGACCTCGACGCGATGCGCCGCATGCAGGGCGATATCATCGAAAGCGTGGAGGTGATCACCAACCCCTCGGCCCGCTACGAGGCGGAGGGGGAGGCCGGTATCATCAACATCATCCTGAAGAAGGACAAGCAGCGGGGCATCAATGGCTCCTTCGGGGCCACCGTGGGCTACCCCGAGAACTTCGGTGCCAGCTACAGCCTCAACTACCGCCGCAACCGCTTCAACTTATTTTCCAATTTCGGGCTCAGCTACCAGCGCTCGCCCGGCGGCGGCAGCAGCGAGCAGCGCTTCTTTAACCCCGACGGCAGCCTGCGCGCCCGCTACGACAGCGAAACCGACCAGAACCGCGGCGGCATCGGCGGCAACTTCCAGCTCGGGACCGACTGGTTCATCAACGACCGCAACCAGCTCACCGGCTCCCTGCTCTACCGCCGCTCCAGCGACAACAATACGGCCCTCGTCACCTACCGCGACTACGCCGCCGACGGCGAACGGCTGGCCACCACCGTGCGGGATACCGAGGAGGAATCGGGCAACGAGAACCTCGAAGCCTCCCTGGCCTACAAGCGGACCTTCGCCGACAACGAGGAGCATGTCTGGACGGTCGACGCCCAGTACATCCTCGACGACGACCTCGAACTCTCCGACATCACCCAGCGCAGCACCGACCGGTCCGACCCCCTGCTGCAACGGGCCAGCAATACCGAATACGAAACCAACCTGCTGCTGCAGACCGACTACGTCCACCCCTTCCGCGACAGCCTCAAGCTGGAGGGCGGACTGCGCTCCACCTTCCGCACCGTGCGCAACGCCTTCAGCGTGGAGGAGCAGGGATTGGGCGGGGAATTCGCCGTCCTGCCCGCCTTCGACGACGAACTGAACTACACCGAGAACATCGGGGCGGCCTACCTGATCGGCAGCGGCGAGTGGGGAGCCATCGGAGTACAGCTGGGCCTGCGCGGGGAGCTCTCCGACGTGCGCGCCGCCCTGCTGAAGTCGGGCGTGAATAACGAACAGTACTACTTCAACCTCTTTCCCAGTGCCTCGGTCAGCTACCAGGTCAGCGAGGTGGACCAGCTCCAGCTGAGCTACAGCCGCCGCCTCAGCCGGCCCTACTTCCGCCTGCTGCTGCCTTTCTCCAACTTCAACAACCCGCGCAACAACTCTGTGGGCAACCCGACCCTGCGCCCCGAGTATACCGACTCCTACGAGGCCGGGCTGCTCCGCTACCTGAGCCGCGGCTCGGTGCTGGCCAGCCTCTACTACCGCTACACCACCGGCGTGATCCAGCGGCTCATCCTGCCGTCCGACGACGGTACCACCATCCAGTACCCCGTCAACCTCGGTACCCGCAATGCCTACGGCGTGGAGCTCAACGTGAACTACGAACTGCTGGACTGGTGGCGGCTCACCACCGACCTCAACGTCTACACCGCCAAGCTGTCGGGCAGCTACGAAGGCACCGACTACAGCGCCGACATCACCAGCTGGAACGGGCGGCTCAACAACGTCGTGGACGTGACCGATCGGCTGCAGGCCCAGATCACCTTCGACTACAACGCCCCCCAGAATACGACCCAGGGCCGGGAACTCGCCACCTACGCCCTCGACGTGGGGGCCAGTCACGACGTGCTCGACGGCAAGGGAACCCTGACGCTGAGCGGTCGCGACCTCTTCAATACCCGCGTACAACGCACCATCGTCGATCAGGCGAACTACCGCTCGACCTCCGACTTCCAGTGGCGACAGGCCCGGCAGGTGGTCCTCAGCTTTGTGTACCGGCTGAACCAGGCGACCCCAAAAGCCGTACGGTAATCGCGTGTGGATACCCGCCACTACACCTATCGGGCCCGTCGGTTGTTACAGCTCTCTGCACCCGCGCGGCGCGACCGGTGGCAATCTGCCCGGAATGCCGACCTTTACGGGCGCTTAACCCCAAGCACAAGATGAATATAGTAATTGCCGGTGCCGGCGACGTAGGCTTTCACCTGGCCGAACTGCTGGTCACCGAGAACCAGAATATCGTCCTGATCGACAACGACCAGGACGTGCTGGACTACGCCGGTTCCCACCTGGACGTGCTGACGGTGCGGGGGGACGCTACCAGCCTCGCCACCCTAGCCAGCGCCCGCGCGGGCAGCGCCGACCTGGTGCTGGCCGTGACCACGAGCGAACAGACCAACATGATGACGGCTATCCTGGCCAAGAAGATGGGCGCCGGCCGCGTGATCGCCCGCGTCGATAACGAGGAGTACCTGGAAAGCGAAAACCAGCAGACCGTCTGCTCCCTCGGCATCGACCAGCTCATCAGCCCCCGGCAGCTGGCCGCCCTCGAGATCGAGCGGCTGGTCAAGAAGTGCTCCTTCACCGATATCTACGAGTTCGAGGACGGAAAGCTTTCCCTGGTCGGCATCACCCTCGACAGCAACTCGCCCCTGGTCGGCGCCAAACTCAGCGAGATCGAAGGCCTCAGCGAGCGCGACCAGCTGCAGCTCATCGCCATCCTGCGCGGGCACCAGACGCTGATTCCCCGCGGGCAGACCGAGCTGAAGCGCAACGACCACATCTACTTCATCACGCGCCCCGAGCACACGAGCAAGGTGGAGAAATTCGTGGGCAAGCAGCCCGTCAAGGTGACCAACGCCATGATCATGGGCGGCACGGACCTGGCCATCGCCACCGCCCGCCGCCTGCAGAAGCACTACCAGGTCACGATCGTCGAGAACGACAAGGAACGCTGCAAGCTCATCACCGAGATACTCGACAACGTGCTGGTCATCAAGGGAGACTACACCAACTTCGACCTCCTGGAGGAGGAAGGGCTCTCGCGCATGGACGCCTTCATGGCCCTGACCGAAAACAGCGAGACCAACATCATCGCCTGCCTCACCGCCCACAACCACGGCGTGTACAAGACCATCGCGCAGGTGGAGAACAAGGAGTACGTCCACATCAGCCAGAATATCGGCGTGGACACCCTCATCAACAAGAAACTGCTCGCCGCCAACGACATCTTCCGCTACGTGCGCAAGGGCAACGTGGAGGCGATCACGAGCCTGCAGGGCGTGGACGCCGAAGTGATCGAATTCGTGATCCGGAAGAGCAACCAGCTCACGCGCAAGCCCCTGCGCGACCTACACTTCCCGGACACCGCCCTCATCGGCGGCATCATCCGCGGGGAGGAGACGATCATCCCCAACGGCTCGTCGCAGTTGCAGCTCGACGACCGCGTGATCGTCTTCGCCAAGCCGCAGGCCATCCGGCGGCTCGAAGAACTATTCCGCTAGCCCATGACGCGTACCCTGATCAATTTCCGGCCCATCCTGCGCGTCATCAGCGTCCTGCTGCTCATCATCGGCGTGCTCATGTGGACCGGCATCCCCTTCAGCCTCTACTACGACGAATCGCCCCTGCCGCTGGCCTACGCCGGCCTGACTACCGTGGTGGTGGCCGCCCTGTTCTGGTTCGTGCCGCGGGCCCGCACGCCGGACATGCCCGACCGCACGGACCTTACGATCCGTAAGCGGGAGGGGTACCTGATCGTCGCCCTCAGCTGGACGGCCATGGTGACCTTCGGCATGCTGCCCTACCTCTACAGCGGCATGCTGCCGAGCGTGCCGGACGCCCTCTTCGAGACGGTGTCCGGCATGACCACCACCGGGGCTTCTACCCTCACCGACATCGAGGTGCAGCCGCGCGGCCTCCTGTACTGGCGCAGCCTCACCCAGTGGATCGGGGGTATGGGCATCATCGTACTGACGGTGGCCATCTTCCCCCTGCTGGGCATCGGCGGCATCGAGCTCTTCGCGGCCGAGGCACCGGGGCCCACCTCCGACAAGCTTCATCCCCGCATCAGCGAGACGGCCAAGCGGCTCTGGCTGATCTACGTGGGCCTCACGGTGCTCCTGGGCGTGCTGCTGGTCGTCTTCGGCCTGACCCCCTACGAGGCGATCAACCACGCCATGACGACCATGGCCACCGGGGGCTTCAGCACGCGCAACGCGAGCGCGGCGGCGTTCTCGCCGGCCATCCAGTACCTGCTCGTGATCTTCATGTTCCTGGCGGGCGTGAACTATACCGTGCTCTACCTGAGCCTCAAGCGGCGGTGGTCGGAGGTGTGGCTGAGCGACGAGTTGAAGGCTTACGTCGGCCTGATCATAGCGGTAAGCCTGTTTCTCACCGGGCGCGTCTGGTACCTGACCGGCCTGCCGCTGGAGGAGAGTTTCCGTGACAGCGTCTTCCAGACTGTGAGTTTAGTCACGACCACGGGCTTCGTGACGGCCGACTACACCAGCTGGGCGCCCAGCCTCACCATGCTCTGTTTCGTCCTGCTCTTCCTGGGGGCCTGCGCCGGCTCCACCTCGGGGGGCATCAAGATCATCCGCAACCTGGTCTTCCTCAAGAACAGCTACCTGGAGTTCGGTCGCATCGTGCACCCCCAGGCCATTATCCCGCTGCGGCTCAACGGGCAGATCGTACCGGGGCGCATCATTACCCACATCTTCAATTTCCTGCTGCTCTACCTCATCCTGTTCGTGTTCGGCTCCTTCGTGCTGAGCGTGCTGGGGCTCGATTTCCTGACCGCCATCGGGGCCATGGCCACCAGCCTGGGCAACGTGGGGCCGGGCATCGGCGGCGTGGGACCGGTGGATAACTTCGCCTGGCTGTCCGACCCCGTCAAGCTGTTCCTGAGCTTCATGATGATCGTAGGGCGCCTGGAGCTGTTCACGGTACTGGTACTGTTCACGCCCTACTTCTGGCGGTTGAACTAGCGGGAGTCGGGACCAGGTCCGGGGGATGCCCGCAGGCCCCCTGTGCTTCGGAGCGAACCGACTTTTTCGCGTTACATTCGTCTGCGGCGCGGCGCGCGGGTGCAAGGCATAGCGGATGAACGACACAGAGCTGGTTTTCACTGAATTCGACGCGTCGCGGATGGTACACTTCGCGCCGGTCCGCAACCCCCTGCTCGAGGTACGGTTGTTCGGTTTCCTGCGCGGCGATGCCTACGTCAACCCCTTTCACGACCTGCTTTACGCCCTGTCCCGCTCCTCGCGGCCGGAAAAGACCGCCGAGCAGGAACCTGGACTCCGGCGGGTGCAATTCGCCGATACCGGACTGTCGGTAAGCTTCCCCAACGCAACGGAGCGAACCTACCCGTACGCGTCGCTGCAGACCCTGATCCTCAGCTACGCGCCCACCTTCACCGGTGAGCCCGCCCAATTTGGTTTCCAGTACGGAACCTACCTCATGCAGCTGACCTTCACCGCCGGCGACGAATCATTCGGGCTTCCACTCAAGACAAGCCGCGTGCGCTTCGTGGAATTGCTCGATTTTCTTTACGCACGCCGCGTGAAGTTTCGGGAATTCACCCATGACATGCGCTCCTTCCGGATGGACGTCAACCTTTCCTACCGCCAGGTACAGGAGTTCAAGGCGAAGTACGACGTAGAATGGTAGTGATCGGACGCCTGGAAAACAGGGCGGCACCGCACGGCGAAAGCAGTATTTTCGGGTATGGCAAGACCTGCGGCGACCGTGCATACTTTCAGGCTGATCGATCGGTCGTGCATCCGGTACGACCTGCCTGAGCGTTCCCCCCTCTTGGAGGTCCGCCTGCTGGGCTTCCTGCGGGGCGACGCCTACGTCAATCCGCTGCACGATCTGCTGTACGCCCTGTCGCGCACCTCACTTCCCCACGTGCCCGGATACCGCGGGGGCCGTATCGGTACCGTAACCTTCGATGCCCGGGGTATCACTGTTCAGGAGGGCAAGGAGCCGGCTCCGCTTTTCGCCTACGACACCCTGGTCCAGCTGCACCTCGACTACCAGACGCTCCCCGGCCCCGGGTCCCCGTATGCCCGCAACCGCGTCAACCCCTACTACCTCCACCTGTACCTCTCCGAACCGGAGCGGGTGCTGGAATTTGACGTGGCCGCCTCCCGGAAAAGTGTCACCCGACTACTGCAATTTCTGTACGACCACCGGGTGCGCTTCCGGGAATTTCGTGACGGGCTGCGGTCGTACCTGCTCGAAACCGACATCCGCTACCAGCAGGTACAGGAGCTCAAGGCCCGCTACGGCCTGGACTGGTAACGGGGCTCAGTTGCTCACCAGCCAGGCCCGGCGCAGCATGCGGCAGGAGCGCTCGCTGACCGCATCGTCAACCGCCAGCTGCATCCGGTCGATGGCCGTGGTCATGGCGGCGTTGAGCAGCATGGTATCACCGCAGGCACACTGCCACTCCCGGTCGCTGCGGGCGGAGTAGTACGCCAGGGAGAAGCCGGTGGCGGTATCGCGGTCGCAGTGGGCGGCGGCCCGGGCCAGGGCGCGCAGGTCGAAGGTGCGCGGCGGGTAGTCGAGGTGGTGGAGAGGAAACTGCCGGTGGCGCAGGGAGCCGCTGCCGTCGCCGTGGATGCTGAGCCGCCAGCCGTCGTTGCCCCGCAGCTCGGCGGCATCCAGGGGGTACGGGTAGGGCTGTACGGCGGGGGGTCCGCACGCGGCGAAGAGCAGGAACAGGCCGTAGAGCGCGCGGACGTAGGGCATGGCAACTATCCTGATGCGGCGCGGTTTCTTTTTGGCGTATGATCGACTTTGAAAGTTACACCCTCGGCAACGGCCTCACCGTCCTGCTGCACCACGACCCCCAGCGTACGGTAGCCACCGTTAACGTCCTCTACAAGGTCGGCAGCCGCAACGATCCGCCCCACCGTACCGGCTTCGCTCACCTCTTCGAGCACCTCATGTTTGCCGGCTCCGAGAACGTACCCAACTTCGACGACGCCCTCCAGCTGGCCGGCGGGGAGAACAACGCCGTCACCAGCAGCGACTACACCCTCTACTACGATACCCTGCCCGCGGAGAACCTCGAGACCGCCCTCTGGCTGGAAAGCGACCGCATGCGCAAGCTGCGCTTCAGCGAGCGCAGCCTGGCGAACGAGAAGCGGGTCGTGATCGAGGAGTTCCGCGAGACCTGCCTGGAGCAACCCTACGGCGACCTCTACCACCACCTCAACGGCCTCATCTACCGCGAGCACCCCTACCGCTGGCCGGTGATCGGACAGGACATCAGCCACATCCGCGGCGCCAAGCTGGACGAGGTGAAGGACTTCTACTATCGCTACTACCGTCCCGACAATGCGATCCTCTGTATCGCCGGCCGCTTCGACCCGGCGACCATCCGCGACAGTATCGCGCACTGGTTCGGCAGCATCCCTCCTTCGGATACTACCCTCCCACGGCCGGCCATCGCGCCCGAGCCGCCGCAGGAGGCCGCCCGCCACCTCCGCGTGACCGGCGAGGTGCCCAGTCCGGTGATCTACCTCCATTACCGCACCGTGGACCGGCTGCACCCGGATTTTCCGGCTACCGACATTCTGAGCTTTCTGCTCGGGGGCGGCCGTTCTTCCCTGCTGTACCGTCGGCTGGTGCGCGACACCGAGCTCTTTGCCGAGGTCGGCGCCGGCATCAACGACAACCTGGAGGCCGGCGGGATTCTCGTCGAGGCCCGGCCGAGCGAAGACGTAGACTACGCCACCGCACGCAGTGCCCTCCACGCCGCCATCGCGGAGATGGTGGAGCGGGGCATCTCCCAGGAGGAGCTGGATAAGGTGGTCAACCGCCTGGAACAACGCAACCACTACCGCGAGGCCAACATCGGCAGCCGCGCCAACGAGCTGGTCCTCTTTGCCCTGCTCGGTCAGCCCGACCTGATCAATACGGAACTGGAGCGCTACCTCAGCCTGACGGTGGAGGATCTCAACCGGGTGGCACGCCGCTACCTGCGGCCCGCCCTCAGCGTAGAACTGGAATACCTCAGCGACGCAGCAGAATAGTCGTGCCGGTCTCCTGGACCGTTTCGCCGTCGTACAATCGGTACGTGACCGCCCACAGGTACGCGCCGCTGTTGGCGATTCGCCCCTGCTTGTACCCGTCCCAGCCGCGCCGTGCACTGTTGGGTGGAAAGTCATTCTCCGAATACACCAACTCGCCCCAGCGCGTAAAAATTTGGAAGGTCACGATCTCGGATACCAGGTCAGGGTTGGCGTAGATCGACATGTTGTCGTTGGCCCCGTCGCCGTCGGGGCTGAAGGCATTGGGTACGAAGAGGGGGGAACTGCCGTCTACGGCGATCATGGTACCGACGCTGTCCACACACCCGAAAATATCCCGGATCTCGAGCGTCAGGTTCTCGGTGTAGGGGGCCGTGACCGTAGGGTCGGGGCAGGTGGCGCAGTCGAACAATTCCTCGGGCGACCAGCGGTAACTGGCGATCTGCTGGGGCGGCAGGAAGTAGAGCGGGGATACCTTTACGCTGCCGCCCACTTTCTGGTTGTAGAAATTGTTAAGGCGCACCCACTGCCGGTTGGCGGCGGGGAAGTAAAACTGGGGCTGCTGCTGTTCACAGCCCGCGGCGTCGCGGGTGGTGAGCGAGTAGGTATCGCCGTCGCGGAGCGTCGACCAGATATCCTCCAGGAAGTTCTCCCCGTCCACGCTGTAGGTATACGGGGCCTGTCCGCCGGCCGCGGTGAGGCGCAGCGGCTGCTGCCGCAGGTCTTTACAGGAATAGGTGACGGGGCGCAGCGCCGGGGGATCGAACAGCTCCATCCGCGTGGAGTCCTGACAGCCGATGGCATCCGTCACCGTGATCAAGTAGGATCCGGCGGGCAGGTCGTCGGTTCCCGGCCCGTCGAGTAACCGGTCGTCGATCTGGTATTGGTAGGGCCCCCGCGTCGGCAGGTGGTCGATCGAGAGGCTCCCGTCGGAAAAGCCGTTACAGCCGGGGTCGGTAAAATCCACGGTCACCGCCGGCTTGTAGAGGTTCAGCTCGGTCAGTTGATTGACCTCGGAGGCACAGGCCCGGTCGCGCACGTTGATCACCTGGTAGGTGCCGCTACGGGAGTCGCTCCACGTGGCTGAGCTATCGCTGAGCTCCACGACTTCCCGGGGTCCGCCGTTGACCCGGTAGGTGAGGGTGAACGGCCCGACGCCGGTAAGCTCGGTCGGGATGGCCAGGGTCTCGCCCCAGCAGGCGACCAGGTCCGCCGCGGGGAGCCGGAGGGTGGGCGGGGCGCTGGCCTGGGTGGCGGCCGTACGCGCCAGCGTGGCACCGCAGGCATCGGTAACCTGCAGGCCGATCGTGTCCGGCAAGGCTCCCCGAAACTCCGGCCGCGCCTCCGTGCTGCCAAAACTCCAGCGGTAACTGTAGGGCGGTACGCCACCGGTGACGTCGGCCGTGAGTACCGTGCCCTCGGCGGGGCAGTACAGGAAGGGATCGCCGAGGCCGAGCGAGAGGGTATCGACCTCCCGGATGATGACTTCCACGCTATCGGTGAAGCAGGCACAGGGTACGTCCAGCAGGATCCAGGCGCGCTCGTCGCCCTCGCTGAGGGTATCCACGAAAGCGCGGATCGGCACTTCCGCGAAGGCGGCGCCGGCGGGAATGGTTACCGATCCCGTCCCGGCCGAGAAGTCGAGGCTGTCGGAAGCCTCCGAGTCGGCCGCTACGCGGTAGGTGATCACCTGATCGCGCTCCGGGTCGCTGTCAGGGCCGCGGACGACCCGCATCACGGCGGGGGAGCAGCCTTCGTAGGCAATGATGGGCGCATCGCCGCCCTCCTCGCTTTCTAGGCTGACGCTTGATCCCAGGTCAAAGCTGCCGGCCTCCAGGAATACCGCGGAATCCAGGTCGGAATCTTTTACATCGGCCACCAGCAGGCGGATGTGATAGGTCGCGCAGGGTTCTACCTGGAGGGTAGCGGTAAGGATGACGGTCTGCCCGTCGTATTCGATACTCTCGAAGCGCGGGCCTTCCTCGGTGCCGCCCCCGCAGTTGGCTTCCTGCCGGGTCTGGGGCGATTCGTTGTCGAGGTAGAATTCGCGGTTGCGGCGGTAATTGACGTCGTTGATCGTCACGGGCTTGCCGGTACCGGGTACCAGGGCCACGTTGACCGCGCCGTTGCTGTAGGGGCCGTTGAAGCCCGGTCCGCTGATGAAGAAACCGAAGATGTCGTTAAAGGCGGCCCCCACGAATTCGCAGTACTCCTCGGAGGCGAACACGTAGCGGAAGGTGATCTGTGATTCCAGCGGGACGAAGTCAAACTCGATACCACTGCGGTCGAAAATACGGCCGCCCACCACAAGATCGAGGTCGGGGTCGGGCGTAGGGCCCGAAAGCTTGGACCCGGTGTTCGTGGCCCGGTTCGGGCCGGAGGCGTCCTTCACCTTTCCGGTAGACAGCAGGATCCCCCGCTGAAAACCCACGGCCTCCTCCGCTCCGCTGAAGTACCCGATGCCGTCGGGGTTGTCACCGATCTGCCGCACGTTGAAGATCGTCTCGCAACGGTCGTTGGCAAAGACCTCCCGCACCAGCCGTTCGGCCGAGTAGTCGGGGTCTACCTCGATAGGGGACACGGGGGCCTGGGCGCGCACGCCTGCCAAAGCTCCAGCTACCAACAGTAAAAGCAAAATTCTAAGCACCATTTGGTTAGGGTCAAGTCGGTCAACCTAGTCAATGGGCTTCAGGCGTATCGGGTATGTAAGTCCGTAAGGCACGGGCGAAGTTCGCCCCGCAAAGATTTATATTTGTCCGGTGGCCGGCCCCGGGAAGGAAACTTTTTCTACCCCCCCCGTATTGTCCGTTAGTAACCGCGGATGCGCCCGGCGTCGGTCCGCCATCCGCTACCCCCGCCCCGCCCCGGCTATGTTCGTACTGCTCGTCACCATCGTCATCGTTCTCTTTCTCGCGATGCTGTTCGTCAACCTGTACTTCCGGGCTAAGGTACTGCGGGCCTACCGCGACCTGGTACGTACCGACGTTGATTTTTCCGCCGCCCAGATCCTCAGCGAACGGCGCATGGAGGAAGAAGTCGTTTCCGCCTATCCCCTGCACGCCGCCGCCATCCGGGCCTTCGGCAATAACCTGCGGCGCAGCATCCGGATGGCTACCGTGCTCCTGGTACTGATCACGCTGTTCGGGGGAATTTTGATGTGGTACCGGAACGGGTGATGAACTTGCGTAATTGTTTTTTTACCACAGATCGCCTGCGGCGTCACGGATCGCTGCGCGGGTTCACAGATTAGCACGGATTCACTGCGTTACTGATCCCCGGTTTCCGCAGCCCAGCTGCAAAATCCGTGACCAAAATCCGTGAATCCGTGGTGAAAAACCCCACCTACTCCCCCACCGTAAGCGTGAAGCCCACCCCGTGAATGTTCTCGATCCTGATCCGGGGGTCCTGCCGCAGGTACTTGCGCAGGCGGCTGACGAACACGTCCAAGCTACGGCCCAGAAAGTAGTCGTTCTCCCCCCAGATCTGCTCCAGGATGTCGCCCCGTTCGAGCACCTTTTCGCGGTTGCGGCTGAGGAGCTGCAACAGTTCGGCCTCCCGGCGCGTCAGGCGGCGGCTCTCCCCGCTCTCCAGGTGGGTGAGCTGGAGTTGGGCGGCCTCGAAGCGGTAGCCCGCCAGCCGGTCCGGGTCGAAGGAGGGACCGGCGGGCCGGATGCGGTTGCGGCGCAGGAACACCTCGATCTTCAGGATCAGCTCCTCGATGCTGAAGGGCTTGGTGATATAGTCGTCGCCCCCCAGCCGCAGGCCCTGCAGGCGGTCCTCCTTGAGGCTCTTGGCGGTGAGGAAGAGGATGGGCACATCGCGGTTGACCTCCCGGATGCGCCGGGCCAGGGTGAAGCCGTCGACGCCGGGTAGCATCACGTCCAGCAGACACAGGTCGTAGTTCAGCTCCCCCCGCTCCACGCACTCGGCGGCCCGCTGTCCGCTGCTCAGGTGGTCGACCCGGTACCCGTGTTGCTCGAGATTGTCCCGGGTGACGAAGCCCAGGCTTTCGTCGTCTTCCACGTAAAGGAGGCTAGCCTTGCTGATCATACCGGGGCGGTTACGGGTGAGGGGTGCAGCGGCAGGCGCAGGTGCAGGGTCGTACCCCGGCCGGGGCGGCTCTCTACCCGCAGGTCCCAGCTGTGGGCGCGGCAGATCTGGTGCACGTAGTACAGCCCCAGCCCGAAGCCCTTGACGTCGTGCACGTCGCCCGTAGGCACCCGGTAGAACTTCTCGAACAGGCGGGCCTGGTGCTCCGGCGCGATGCCGGGCCCATCGTCGCTGACGGCCAGGTGGAGGGTCTCCCGCGCCACGCGCCCGATGACCGCGATGCGGGGGGCGGGGCCGCCGTACTTGATGGCGTTGTCGAGCAGGTTGTAGAGAATGTTGGTCAGGTGCAGAGGATCGGCAAAGAGGGGCAGGGGCCGTCCCGGAAGTTGCCAGGTCAGGTGACCGTTTTGCTCCTCGGTACGGGCGCGGATACTGCTGAGCAGCGGGGGCAGCAGCTCCTGAAGGTCGGTTCGCTCCCGTTGGATGCGGAAGTCGCCCTGCTCTATACTGGCGATCTGCAGGACTTTCTCCACCTGCCCGTTCAGGCGCTCGTACTGCTCGTGGATCAGGCGGGCGTAGCGCGACAGGCGGGCGTCGCCGGCGACGCGGGAGTCCCGGGCGAATACGTTGGCCGCGATGCGGATGGTCGACAGCGGCGTCTTGAACTCGTGCGTCATGTTGTCGATGAACTCCTTCTGCATCGTGGCCAGCCGCCGCTGCCGCAGGATAACGACGAGGGAGTAAGCGAAGAAGGCAACCGTGAGCAGCAGGATGACCGTCAGGAATACCACCAGCTGCATTTTCTGCCAGATGTATCCGATGCGGGTGGGGAACTTGACGCCGAAGTAGTACAGCAGGTTCTCGTCGGGGGGCAGGTAGCTGCCGGCGGCCGGCCCGTCGTTGGCCAGCTGCTCGGTGTCGGCATGACAGTAACCCCCGTAGGCCATCTCGTTGGTTGAGCAGTCGAAAATGGCGTACTCGAAGTCGATGTTGAGGCGCAGCCGCTGCAGTTCCTGCTGCATGAGGTATTCCAGGCGCTGGGCGTCGATCTCGCTCTCGGTGTTGACGATGAAGTAGTTGCTGCTGCGCTGCCGCACGATATCGCGCTTCGGCAGGTCGGCCTTGTTCTCGGCGGCCAGCTGCCGCGCCACGCCGTAGAGGGCCAGCTGGGCCTTCTGGCTGAACTCGGTGTCGTTGAGATTCCAGGTAGTGGCCACCCAGTAGCTCTGCATGCCGACGATGCCAAGGATGGCCACGGTGCCGAGAAAAATGACCCTCCTTATGCTCTGTTCGTGCATATGTTCTGGTAACAACGCCGGGAGCCGGTCGGTCGTACGTGGCGCCCTACCGCGGCGGAAAGGCCGACCAGCCGTAGCGCGACAGGTCGATCCCCGCCGGTTCGCCGTCGAAGAGGACGAAGCGGTAGCGGGCTACGAAAGTCTCCCCCGGCGGAAGGGAAAAGCCTTCCTCCACCACCGGGGTCACTGAAAGGTAGGGCATATCCGGGTGTACGCGCACGAACTCCGGCGCGCGGAAGTTTTCGGGGTGCGGGAACACCGCCAGGCCGGCCGTGCCCTCGCTGCGGATCCCGGACGTTTCACCGTACATGGCTACCCACTCCGGCCGGGTGTGGTTGGCGGCCGCGCGGAAGTCGCCGGCACTGGTGAGAAACTTGGCCGGGGCCCGGAAGCGCAGGCTGTCCACCTGGTTCCAGTCGGCGCTGCCGCGGACGCCGAGGCCGCCGTAGTCGTACCGGTTGAGGTAGAGCGTATCCCCGGTCACGTTGGTCTGGGCGGTGCGCAGGTCCCAGACGTAGGGTTCCGCCGTATCGTAAACCCGTACGCGCCAGTCCTCGCTGAGTATCGGACCGTACTGGAGGCTCACCTGTTCCAGCCGCACCCGGAAGCCCGCCACCCCCGCCGAATCGTAGATTTCCAGCAGCTCGGCGTGGCGCGCGGTGCCGGTCTCGTGGTGCTGGTTCCAGAAATCAAGGTGCTCGCCCCGGAAGGTGGCGCTGGTCCAGGCCGTAAAGATGCCGTGGTGGTGGGTATGGCCGGCCGGGAAGGCGTCGGTGAGCAGGTGGCCCTCCGGGCTGTACACCGAATCGATGTAGCCGCTGCGGCGGTAGTAGCCGGGCAGGGTATCGGACGGCAGCCGCTCCTCCATCGCGTACTCCAGTACGGGGCGGCCGCTAACGGTAATGCGCACCGCCGCCCCGTCGGTCTCGACGGCGGGGCCCCGGTCCCCCGACGGGGGCACATCCCCGGAGCCCGGCGCGCAGCCCCCCAGAAGTATCATCGCCGCCACTGCCAACCCAAGCCCTGCTTTCATCCGTTATCTTTACAATCGTCCACCAAAATACGCTGGCCATGCAAGACGCTCCCTCTTCCTGTCCGATTCCCCGCTGGCAATTGCTCAAGCAGGAGCTGACCAACGTGGGCCCGGAGGAATTCGACCGCCTGCGCGCCGCCGCCGCGCCCGGCACGGTCCTCGACGTCCGCAACGAGCAGGAGTTCGCGGATTATCACCTCCCCGAGGCCCGCAACCTCAACTACCTCGGCGAAGGCTTCCTGGAAGAGATCGAGGCGCTCGATCCCCAACGAACCTACCTGGTCTACTGCCGCAGTGGCCGCCGCAGCGTACGCGCCTGTACCCTGATGAAGAACGCCGGACTAAAGAACCTTGTCCACCTCGACGGTGGCATCAACGCCTACGACCGATGAAGTACTGCTTTACCGCCCTCCTCTTTCTGAGCCTGCTGGCCTGCGGATCCGAACCCGACGCGGCCGGCCTTTCCGGACCCGGCCCCGCACCCGCGCCCGCCGCCGATGAACTGTCCACGCCCTACCAAAACCTCACCCCGGAGGAGTTCGCCGCGAAGATGCAGGACGAGGACGTGGTCGTCCTCGACGTGCGCACTCCCGCTGAAGTGGCCGCGGGAAAGATTGAAGGCGCCGTGGAGCTGGACTTCCGCGACCCCGCCTTCGCTACGAAGGTGAAGGCCCTCGATCCGGACGCTACCTACCTGGTATACTGTGCCGTCGGCGGCCGCAGCAGCCAGGCCTGCGCGCAGATGCAGGAGGCCGGTTTCGACCGGGTATATAACCTGGACGGAGGATATACGGCCTGGAAGGAACAATAGGCGGAACAAAGCCGGCCACCGCGCGATAAGCTAATAAAAGAATATATGGAAGACTGGCTTACCGCGCCCTGGGACGTACTGCTGAAAACGGCCGTCACCGTACTCGCGGTCTTTACGATTATCGTGATTTACGTCCGCATCGCCGGTCTGCGGACCTTTGCTAAAATGTCGAGCTTCGATTTTGCGTCCACCATCGCCATCGGCTCCATCCTGGCGAGCGTGGTGATGGGCACGGAGACCTCCATACTGAAGGCCGCGGTGGCGCTGGCGACCATTCTCGTCTTCCAGCAACTCTATACCGGCCTGAAACTGAAGAGCGACGCCTTCGAGGACTTCGCCGAGAACAATCCGATCCTGCTGATGGACGGCTCGGAGATCCTCTACGAGAATCTGAAGCGTACCAACGTAAGCAAGTCCGACCTGATCGCCAAGCTGCGGGAGGCCAACGTCATCCGCATGAGCCAGGTCATGGCCGTCGTGTTGGAAACCACGGGAGACATTTCCGTGCTCCACCAGGAGGGGACCGAGGCGATCGACGATGTCCTGCTGGAGGACGTGGAGCGCTAGTTGCTACCTTTGCGCCCATGGCGGAGTACCGGATAGCAGCAAACGACAACTGGCAGGAGTGGCACGCGGTGCTCGATACCGTATACGCCGGCAATCCCCAGTACGTTTATCCGCTACGCAGCGACATCGAGGGCATCCTGAGCGAGAAGAACGGCGCCTACACCGGCGATAACCTGCGCCGGTGGGTGGTCACGGACGGTACACGACCGGTAGGTCGCGTTGCCGCTTTCGTGGACGAGGAGCGTAACCGTCAACTGGACCTGCCCGCGGGCGGCATCGGTTTCTTCGAGTCGATCCCGGACGGGGCCGTGGCCGACCTGTTGTTTGCCGCCGCAGAGGACTGGCTCCGTGAGCGGGGCATGCAGGCGGTGGACGGGCCGATCAACTTCGGGGAGCGCGACAAATTCTGGGGCCTGCTGGTGCGCGGCTGGTACCGGCCGATCTACCAGGAGACGTATAATCCGCCTTACTACCAGGCGTTCTTCGAGAACCGGGGCTACGTGCCCCACGAGCAGTGCCTCACCATGCGGGGCGTGGTGGCCGAATTTCCCGGCGAGCGGCTGGGCAAGCTGGCCGCGCGGGTACGCGAGCGCTACGGCCTCTACACCGAGCAGATCCAGGCAAACGACCTGCGCCGCGGGGCCGACGACTTTGCCGAGGCGTACAATGCCGCCTTCAACCACTGGCCCTACTTCAAGCCACTGACCGGCGACGACATCTACCCCACCTTCCAGCAGATGAAGCCGATCATGGACTCCCACCTGACGTGCATCGCCTACAATAAGGAAGGCCGGCCGATCGGCCTGGCGGGGCTGATCCCCGACATCAATTGCTTTCTGGGCGGCGTCAACGGGAAACTGAACTGGCTGGGGCTGCCCAAATTCCTCTACCGGCTCAAGTTTCAGAAGCAACCACGCAATTGCAAGGGCATCGCCTTTGGCATCGCGCAGGATTACCAGCGGCAGGGCGTGTACCCGCTGATGGTCGACGCCATGTTCCAGAGCGGCGACCGCCATACGAGCCGTACCTACCGCTACGTGGACATGGCGACGATCCGCGGCCACAACAAACTGATGGTCGACACCTGCCGGCAAATGAACACCGATATCCACAGGGTACACGTCGCCTATCGCCGTGCCCTCACCCCGGAGGCACGCTGGGAACCCTTCGACATGCTGGAGGTAAGCGGCGTGGATCCGGGAGAATACGGTGCAAAACCCTGAGGGAACGGTAGGTAGCGGCCGGCCGGACTACCGGGCACGCGGATGACCGCGAAAAAGAAACATTTTCTACTGTGAATAATCAACAGGGTTATCCACAGGGTAAAAAACTTCTGCACATCCTTTTCCACAACAATTTGTTTATAAAAGGAATACCTTTGAGATACGATGGCGAAGGACAAGCAATACGACCGCAGGAGTAATGGAAACGGCAGCGCGGGGCTGGCGTACAGCAACCGCAACCGGCTGGAAGAAGCCAACCTGCCCGCCTACAGCAAGCTGCCGCCGCAGGCGCCGGACCTGGAGGAGGCCATTCTCTCCGCGATCCTGATCGAGCGGGAGGCGATGACCAAGGTGCTGGACATCATTTCCCCGGAATCCTTCTACAAGCCCGCCCACCAGGCGATCTACCGCAGCATGCGCCGCCTCTTCGAGCGCAGCCAGCCGATCGACCTGCTCATGGTGATGGAGGACCTCCGCAAGCACGAGGAACTGGAAGTCGTGGGTGGCCCCGCCTACCTGGCCCAGCTGACGAGCAAAGTGACCAGTTCGGCCAACATCGAGTACCACGCGCGGATCGTGACGGAGAAGTTTATCCAGCGCGAGCTCATCCGCACCAGTTCGGAGATCATCAAGGACGCCTACGAGGACGGTACCGACGTACTCGACCTGCTGGACAAGGCCGGCAACTTCGTCTTCGAGATCACGGAGCGCAATATGGGCAAGCAGGTGGCCGACATGGGCATGCTGGCCAACCAGTTGCTGGA
Organism: Lewinella sp. IMCC34183; assembly: GCF_003390915.1. GTDB lineage: Bacteria > Bacteroidota > Bacteroidia > Chitinophagales > Saprospiraceae > Neolewinella. The sequence continues at coordinate 240,878 of NZ_QMEM01000007.1, forward strand.
TCAGCTGACGATGCTGCGGGAGAAGGAAGACGGCATGACCGGCATCCCCACCGGCTTTACGGAGCTCGACCGGCTTACCTCCGGCCTGCAGCCCTCCGACCTCATCATCGTGGCCGCCCGCCCGGCCATGGGCAAGACGAGTTTCGTGCTTTCCATGGCCCGCAACGCCGCCGCCGAGTACGGCCACGGCGTAGCGCTGTTCAGCCTGGAGATGAGCGCCGCCCAGCTGGCGGGCCGCATCTTCAGCCAGGACGCGGAAGTCAACGGTCAGAAGATGCGTAACGGCAAGTTCACCGACGACGAGTGGACGCGCCTGGTCAACGCCATGAACCACATCGGCGAGGCGCCGATCTACATCGACGATACGCCGGGCATCAACGTCTTCGAGCTGCGCGCCAAATGCCGCCGCCTGAAGCTCGAAAAGGGCATCAGCCTGGTCATCATCGACTACCTGCAGCTGATGTCGGGCGCCGGCGAGGCCAACAAGGGCGGCAACCGCGAACAGGAAGTATCGGCGATCAGCCGGGGCCTCAAGGGGCTCGCCAAGGAACTGGAAGTACCGGTGATCGCCCTGTCGCAGCTGAGCCGGGCCGTAGAAACGCGCGGGGGAGATAAACGCCCGCAGCTCAGTGACTTGCGCGAATCTGGCTGTCTGACGGGCGATACGCTGGTGTCACTGGCCGAGGATGGCCGCCGGGTTCCCATTCGGGAACTGGTACACAAGTATCCCCGGGGTGGATTCCAGGTCTGGGCCACCGACGATACGTATAATCTGGTGCCAAGGATGGTGAGTGCCGCTTTTTCCACGGGAACGAAGCAGACCTACCGACTGACCACGCGCCTGGGCCGTACGATTCGGGCCACCTCCAACCACAAATTCTATACCGTCGACGGCTGGAAACGGCTCGACGCTCTTCGCACCGGGGAGCTGCTGGCAACCCCCCGCCGGATCCCCGAATCCGAGCACTGCGGTACCCGGATGTCCGATAGCCAGCTGGCCCTGCTCGGTCACCTGATCGGCGACGGCTGCACGCTCCCGAACCACGCTATTCAGTACACCACCCGCGAGCTAGACCTCGCGGAGCGGGTAGCTGAATTGGCTACGGAGTCGTTCGGTGCGGAGATCGCCCTGCGCATTAAGCGGGAAGGATCGCAAAAGACCGGGTCCAGCTGGTTCCAGGTGTACCTGAGTTCCACGCGGAAGCATACGCACGGCGTGCGCAGTGCCATCGCCGAATGGCTCGAAGCACTGGGCTGCTGGGGTCTGCGGTCCCAGGAGAAGTTCGTGCCGGATGAAGTGTTCCGTGCCGATACCCGGCAGGTAGGGCTCTTTCTGCGTCACTTATGGTCTACGGACGGATGCGTGCGCCTTACGGGCGGTAAAAGTCCCTATCCTGCCGTCTATTATGCTTCGAGTAGCCAGCGGCTGGCCAGGGACGTTCAGCACCTGTTGCTGATGCTGGATATCCGGTCCCGACTCACCCGGGTACCACAAACCGGAAAGGGAAGGGACCAGTACCACGTGACGGTAACGGGGAAGTCCGATATTCTCGGTTTCTGCGATCTAGTAGGCTCCGTGGGGGCTTACAAGCAGACTGCGCAGGTCGAGATCGAAACGTACCTCGGTGAACGAACGGAAAATACCAACCGCGACGTGGTGCCGAAAGAGGCGTGGCACACGTTGGTAAAGCCGGCGATCGCTCACCTCGGCATGACCACCCGGGCCATGCAGGCAGCGCTGGAGGTGAGTTACTGCGGCACCGCCCTGTATAATTCCAACCTCAGCCGCGAGCGTGCGCTCAACGTAGCCGGGGTAGTGGATTGTCCCGACCTGGCGGAACTCGCCCGGAGTGACATTTACTGGGACCGGATCGAGTCGATCGAGCTCGCGGAGGTAGAAGAGGTTTACGACCTGACCGTCCCCGGACTTCATAATTTCGTTGCCGACGACCTGGTGGTCCACAACTCGATCGAGCAGGACGCAGATATGGTCATGTTCCTCTACCGGCCGGAGTACTACAAGATCACGGAGGACGAGCAGGGCAACAGCCTCGCCGGCATCGCCGAGATCATCGTGGGCAAGAACCGCCACGGCGAGGCCCGCGACATCCGCCTGCGCTTCGACAGCGACTTTGCCCGCTTCAGTGACCTGGACGACCCCGACTTCGACCTGCTGCCCTCCAACGCCATCACCGGCGGCCAACCCCAGCAGCCCTACGGCGGGGGTACCCTGCCCAGTAAGATGAATACCGACGACGACATTCCGTTCTAGGTCCATACGGTAAAAGGCTGCCTCCGGCAGCGGAAGTATAAGGCTGCCTCCGGCAGCGCAGTCCGACGCGCAAGTACCGCGGGAGTGCCGGCGGTCATTCGATCAGGGAGACTTCTGGATGGATATAGTGACCGAACCCTATCTTTCCGAAGCACCATCCCGTGATCCATGGATCTCTACTACGAATTCGTCGACTACCTGGCGACCCTGCCCACCCCGTACCTCCTGATTTTCGCGATCCTCGGGCTGCTGCTCTTTACGCTCGGGCTGTTGCTGGGCTGGCTGATCCAGCGAGCCAAAACGGGACGCTACCGCAAGCGGGCCAATCAGCTCGACCGGGAGAAGGAAGACCTGCGCCAGCAACTCGCTACGGCCGACGAGGAACAGAAAAAGCTGGCCCGTGAACTCGTTAACCTGACCACCGAAAAGGACGACAGCCTCGTCCAGCAGCGCGAGGTGCGCAAGAACCTGGAGTCCATCACTACCGACCTGCGGCGGCTGCAGGCCGGCAATGAGCAACTCAACGCAACCAACCAGAGCTACGCCACCACGATCGAGGACCTCAACGACCAGATCATCGGGCTCAAGACCCGCAACGAGCAACTGCTGCACGGGGGCACGAACGACGCTTCGCTCACCAGCAATCCGGAAGCGAACCCCGGCACGGCCGCCCTGGAACAGCGCCTCCGGGCCCTCGAAGCGCGGATGGAGCGACTCCACCCGGACACGCCCGAACCCACGCCCAGCCTGAACCGGGCCCGCCACGAAGTGCGCATCGGTGAAAGCTTCGACGAGGTGAAAGCCGAGCAGCGCGACGACCTCACGCGCATACACACCATCGGCCCCTTCAACCAGCGCAAACTCTACACCGCGGGCATCTATACCTACGAGCAGATCGCGGGCTGGTCGGACGGGGACCTGGAGGACTACGCCGCCCGTATCGGTTACGTCGCCGAACTGATGCGCGAGGAAGACTGGATCGGACAGGCCCGCCGGCTTACGGAGATGTCCCCCGACGAGCGTAGCGCGGAAAAAGCCCAAAAGCCGGGGCTGCAGGTAATCGAGGGCATCACCCCGGAAATCGAGGTCACCCTGCGGGAGGCCGGGGTCCGCGACCTGCCCACGCTCGCTTCTACCCCCGTCGAGGAGCTGGAGGCCATGCTTTCCCAGGCGGGAGACCACCTTGCCCTCCACGACCCGGGCAACTGGCCACAACAGGCCGCCCTGGCCGCCGCCGGCGACTGGAAAGAGCTGGCCCGCGTACAGCAGGCGCGGTAGGCTGGCGCTAGCGCACTACGGAGATATCGCCCCGGTACAGCAGACTGACGTTATCGAGGAAGACCACTTCCACTACGTAGACGTATACGCCCGTGCCCACCGACTTGCCATCCGGCGTCATGCCGTCCCACAGCAACGTGCCGTCGAGGCAGTTGGCCGGAATCTCGCTGTCCTCGTAGACCAGGCCACCCCAGCGGTTGTAAATCTGGACGCTGGACACCCCGATCACTCCCTGGCAGGCGTAGACCCGGAAGTCGTCGTTGCGCCCGTCGCGGTTGGGGCTGAAGGCATTCGGGATGTAGACGTTGCGGTTGGCGTCTACTTCCACGAAAATGTTCTCCTCCGCCTCACAGCCGTTCGGATTGGTGACCGTCAGCGTGTAGTTCTCGCTTCCCCGGGGGAAGACATAGGGATTGCGGATGCTGTCCGAGGAAAGGAAATTATCCGGCGTCCACAGGTAGGTGTAGTTGTCCGGAGGGGTGACGATGGGGTCAAGCTGCTGAAGGCTGTCGCCGAGGTCGACGATCAGGCGGTCGTCCAGGTCGATCTGAATTTCCTCGGGCTGATTCACGGTGACCGTCTGGTCGGTACGGCAGCCCGCCGCGTCGAATACGCTAACCACGACCTCGCCGGCGAAGGTGCTGCCGGGCTGGTCCACGGGCAGCAGGAAGCCATCGTTATTGAGCGTGTAGCTGTAGTCACTCAGTGACGTACCCTGCCCGCCGAAAACCGTATCGAGGGTCACCGGTGTCATCTGGCCGAAGCACAGCGGTTCCGGAATGGGATCCACGCTGAAGGTGATCGGCTGGGGATCTACAATGGTGTACTGCAGGCTGTCCTGGCAGCCCCGGTTGTCGGTGACCGTCACGGAATAGGTATCGGGATTCAGGTTGACGGCCACGTTATCGTCGCGGTCGTCTACGTTCTGCGACCAGCTGTAGGGACTGTCGGCCAGGGGGTTGTTGTTGGTGCTGCTGACGAAGACCGCCAGTACGCCGTTGGAGTCTCCGGCACAGGTGACCGACGGGGTCGTGAGGGCCTCGTTGATCGACAGTACCAGCTCGTCGGGTTCCAGGACCTCCGCTTGCAGGGTATCGGCAACACAGCCCCGGCTGTCGGTGACCACCAGGGGATAGCTGCCGGCGTCGAGGCTGTCGAGGGAGGGGCCGGTTTCGGTGCGGCCGATCCACTCGAAGGTGTACCCGGGGGTAGCGCCGGTCACGTCGACGGACAGGCTGCCGTCGGCGGCGTCGAAGCAGCTGACGTCCACGGTAGTGGGGGTAATAACGAAGTCCTCGGGGCTGGCGATCGTATCGGTAAAGACCTGCGGGCAGAGTCCGTCGGTGACCGTCACGCTGAAGGCGCCCCGGGTAAGGTTATCTACCGTGGAGCTGGCCTGTTGCAGGATGGTATCACCGCTCGACCAGTAAAAGTCAAAGAGGCCGGTCGAGTCGTTGCTGAACCTGGCCGAGAAGGTGGCCGCCCCGTCGGCGGTGGTAGAATCCGGGCAGCTTACGCCCTGCAGGTTGGTGAACGAGCCGGTAATGCCGACGGGCTCCTCCAGCACGAAGGTGGTATCGAAGGGAGGCTGGCAGTTGTTGGCGTCGGTGATGGTTACGCTGTAGGTGCCGGCGGTGAGGTTGGTCAGCGTCGGGGAGCTGCTGCTGCCGTTGTCCGCGGACCAGTCGTAGCGGTACGGCCCGGTGCCGCCGCTGGGGTAGACGGTGATGCTGCCGTTGGCGTCGCCGAGACAGACCGGCGGTACCAGGGCCACGCTATCGAGGGCGACCAGTCCGGGACTGGCCACCTCCCCGATGGCCTGGGAAACGCATTCGTTGGACAGGGTGGCCTCAAAGAGGTAGAAGCCGACGCTGAGGTCCGCCGTCGTGCGCAGGCCGATGTCCACCTGCTCCCCGATGGTGCCGTCGTTGTTCAGGCGGTACCAGGCGGTATTGGTGACGGTTTCACCCTGCGGCGGGGTGACTTCGGCGACCAGCTGCCCGTCCTGGCTGTCGGTACAGGAGACGAAGTCGGTAGCGATGGGCGCGATGGCGGCGCGGGGCGGGGAAGAGATCCGGAAGGTGGTGGAGTCAATACAGCCGTTGGCGTCGGTGACGATGACCACGTAGTTGGTGTCGGGCTGCAGGTCGCCGATGAAGTTGGTGTCGACCACCAGGCTGTCGAAGGTCATCAGCGTATCGATGGGGTCGGGCAGACTGTCGTTCTTGAAGCGGTAGGTGTAGGGAGCGGTGCCGCCGGTGACATCAACCGCGGCGGTGCCGAACTCGTCGGGGCAGCCGAAGTCGGTGACGTTGACCGTATCGATCTCCAGCAGAGCGGGCTCGACCACGGTAACGATCCGCGAGATCTCACATCCATCGGAATCCTGGTCGCGAAGGCTCACGCGGTAGGTCCCGGGGCCGAGGTTGTCGAACACCACGGGGGTACGGCCCTGGTCGGGAACCGTACGGTAGGGGAATACCTGGTTGCCGTCATTGTCCAGCAGGGCCGCTTCGAAGGGATAGTCCGGCGTGGCTCCGGTATTGTCGAAGCTGCCGGTCACACTGATGCTGCCGTCGCCGTCACCGAAGCAGCTGATGTCGGTGACGTCGGAGTTGACGATCAGCGTTTTCACGGCGGCGATGGTGAAGTTGGTCGAGTCCTGGCAACCGTTCACGTCGGTGACGGTCACCGAATAGGCGTTAGGTAGGAGGTCGGTGCGGGCGATTCTGCTGCCGTTGGTGGTCACGCCGTCGGACCAGCCGATCGCGTACTCCCCGTTTGCATCCTGGGTTCCGCCACTGATGGGAATATTCACCGTACCGTCGCTGACGCCGCTACAGGTCGCCGCGTCGCTGTTGAGGGAGCTGTTGTTGATGAGCAGCCGGTTGGGGGCCCGGAAGTTTTCGGAGTCGGTGGTCGCGCATCCCGTTGCCGTATTCGTGGCCGTCACGGCGTAGGTACCGGGCGACAGGTCCGTGATTGTCTGGGTCGTCTCCCCGTTGCTCCACAGGAAGGTGTAACCCGTGGCCGCAATGGGATTATTGCCGTCGAAGATGACGGCCTCCAGGGTACCACCCTGGGCGTCGTCGAAGCAGTCGAAGCCGTCGGCTACCTCGATGCCCACGGAAACATTGCCCGCTTCAATTTCTATGTTACTCGTGGCGGTGGCACCATTCGCGTCCGTGACGGTGACGGTGTACTGTCCGCCGGGCAGTTCGTTGAAGTCCAGGGGCTCGCCGTCGGCCACGGTGCTACCGTTATCGGTGATTGGCGGCGTGGCGGGGTTGGTGCGGGTGATGGTGAATACGTAGGTGGGCGTGCCGCCGGTGGCCGCTACGGTAAGTTCGCCGTCCTGCTCACCCGCGCAGCTGATCGGGGTGGGGGTCACGTCTAGCGTTACGTTACTGACGGGTGCGCAGGCGGTGACGGCATGGGTAACGGTAGTGTTGCCCGCGCAGCTTACCGCGTCTTCGACGTTGATGGTGTAGTCGCCGGGACCGGGGACCGTATAGGAAACCACGTCTCCGTGACGGGCCGGCCCGGAGGTGACGGTGCCAAGCTGCCCGGTGGTCGAGCGGATAGTAATGGCGTAATCCGCTGTGTTGCGCAGTTCACTGACTCCGCCCATGACGGTAAAGCTGCCGCTGCAGTCGGAGCCACTCTGGCTGGGGTTGTCTACGCGAATGGGATTGAGGTAGGCAACGGCAAAGGTTTGGTTTACTCCTACCAGTGTACAGCCTTCGTTTCCGTTGAAGCCGGACTCGTCCCGGAACGTTCCCTCCGTCAAATCCAGAGAGTCGATCGTTACGGGCGCCACGTAAAGCACCACCGGCCCACCAAAAATTTCCGCCGCGGAAGGGGTATCCTGGTTGTCGACAATCAGGTCGTAGTTCGGGGTTGCCCCGAAGTAATTGGCGGGGGGAAAAATGTTGAGTGTACCGTCAAGGTTGGGGTACAGGGGATTGTTTGGGTCAGCGTGGCAGGGATCCTGATTGACATCGGCGACGGTCGTACCCGTCACCGTGGGCGGGCAATCGTATACGGCATAGGCAATACCCGGTCGGGTATCAGGGTTAGGATCACCGGAGAGGTCCTCGGACCCGTTCAAAAAATCGACCGTAAAGGCATCGTTGCGGCAGAGAAAGATGGTGTCCGGGCGGGCGGCAAACGCTACGGTGGACCCCGCGACGGGCCGGCCGAAGCTGTTGCTTTCCATGTTTAAGTCCTTGAAGCCGGTAATGGTGCCGACGTCGCTGGTACAGACGGCCTTGGGGCCGAGAGTATTGACCTTCGAAGTAGACGCCTGCATGGGCAAGACACGCCCGATCTGCGCCTGCAAACCACCGGTTCCACACAACAAAAGCAGTAGAAAAGCAAGTGCGCGGAATACGGGGCGAGGCAACATAGTTGTGTAGTTCATAAGCACGAAAAGCGAGCCCCCACCGGATGCAACTGGCGGGGACGGCCACTGGCGAACGTCGCTTCCGGTACTTTCATTGCACCCGCGACCCCGGCAGACGGCAAATGTCGGATACTAGAACATTATGCCCAGCATGATGGTGAGGGAGTTGACGCGGCCCTTGCTATTATCTTCCGCGGGACCGCGGCCCTGCCGCAGGAGCTGGGTGTCGCCGTCGCTGGTCAGGTCGAAGATGCCCGACTGGAAGGCCAGGCCACCGATGAGCGACGAACTGGTAGAGATGGCGTACTCGATGCCGCCGCCCAGGCCCCACGAAAGGTTGAGGGCGTTGACCTCGGAGCTGATCTTGAAGTTCTCGTCGGAGTCGATGAAGCTGGCGTTGCGGATGCTGCCGCGGCTGCCGCTCAGGATGCCCAGCGTGAAGGCCGGCTGTACAAAGTAGCGGATGTAGCCGAACTCCCGCGTGCGCAGGGTGAGGCCCAGGGGGATCTCCACGAACTGGAGGTTGTAGTCGAAGGTCTTGCCGCTCAGCTGGGCGGGGGTGGGCCGGGTGGTGAGGGTTTCGGCCAGGGACTCGCCCCAGATGTCGACCTCGGTAAACTGCTCGTCGTAGCGCAGGGCGCCGCCGGAATTGAAATGCACGTTCAGTCCGGTGTGGATGCTGTAGTTATCCTGGAAGTAGTACTCGGCGATGAGGCCCAGCTTCAGGCCCAGGTTGGTACCGTCGCTTTCGATCAGGTTGTTGTCGGTCCCCATCCAGCTGAAGGAGGGGCTCAGCTGGAGGCCGAACTGGATGGGGTTGTACTGCGCGGTGGCGGTCAGGGAGGTGAGCAGGCAGGCGACTAGGAGGGGGAGGGTAGGCTTCATTCGGTAATAATTGGGTTTGACGGTCGTTGTCAAACGAGCCGGTCCGGCCGGTGTTTAGCCCGCAATGAAAGTTAGCAGACACATACTCCTCCCCCTACTGCCCTTCGCCTTCGTCCTGGTCGCGTGTTCCGATACGCCGCCGCCCCCCGACGTGAGCGACATCCCGGTGGAGCTGACGGTGCTGCGCTTCGACCGCGCCCTCGCCGCGGTGGACACGGCCGACCTCGCCGGGGAGCTGGCGGAGCTCGACGACCGCTTCGGCAGCTTCACCGACGCCTTCTTTACCCACCTGGTGCCCCTGCGGCGGGGCGATCTCAGCCCCGCTGAGGGGCAGAACGTGCTGCGGGCCTACCTGGACTTTCCGCTTACCGGGGTGGTCGACTCCACGGTGGAGGCGCGCTTTCCCGGCGGCGGGGCGCGGGTGCAGGGGATGGTGGACCAATTCGAGCAGGGCCTGCGGTACTACCGCCATTACCTGCCGGATGCCCCCGTGCCGGATACGCTGGTGACCTTCGACACCCACTTCGAGCTGGCGGCCTTCCTGTACGGCGACGGTGAGATCGCCGCCGGGCTGGAGTTCTTCCTCGGCCCCGACTTCGACTACACCCAGGTCAACCCCGAGGAGCCGATCTTCTCGAGCTACCTGGCCCGCAGCTACACCCCGGAGCACTTCTCCGCCAAGCTGCTGCGGGTACTGCTGGAGGACTACTTCCCCGCCCCCCGGACCGGCCGGCTGCTCGACTACCTGCTCTACGAGGGCAAGAAGCTCTACCTCCTGGAGCTGCTGCAGCCGGAGACGCCCCCCCACGTCGTGTACGAAGTGAGCGAGGAGCAGCTGGCGTGGCTGCGCGACAACGAGACGCAGATCTACGCCTACCTGCAGCGGGAGGACATCCTCTACGCCACCGACGTCAGCCTGATCAACAAGTACACCCGCCCGGCCCCCTATACGCCCGGCATGCCGGCGGAGTCGCCCGGCGGGGCCGTCAACTACCTCGGCCGGCAGATCGTGGCGGCCTACCTGGAGGCCCACCCCGAGACCACCCTGCCGGAGCTGCTGGCGATCTCCGACGGGCAGGAGCTGCTGCGCGGGGCCCGCTACAAACCGCGGTAGCGTTTGGGATGTTAGCCTAGCATAACCTACCAATTATCTCCCGCTATGGCCGTTTCCGCCCCCCGTACCATCCCCCTCGTCGACTTGTCCACCTTCGAAACCGGCGACGGTGCCCAGCGCCAGGCCTTCATCGATCAGCTCGGCGACGCCTTCCACAGTATCGGATTCGTGGGGGTGACCGGTCACGGTATCCCGAAGGACCTCATCGACGACTTCTACGTAGCCGCCAAGAAGTTCTTCGCCCTGCCGGTAGACGTAAAGCGGAAGTACGAAGTGGCCGGTGCCGCCGGGCAGCGGGGCTACACCTCCTTCGGCAAGGAGCACGCCAAGCAGTCCCAGGTCGCCGACCTGAAGGAGTTCTTCCAGATCGGCCAGGAACTCCAGGATACCGACAACAATGCCTACCAGCGCAACCCCGACGTAGAAGAGGTACCCGAGTTCATGGACCTCGGCCGCCAGCTCTACCGCGCCTTCGAGAAGAGCGGTGCCAGCCTGCTGCGCGCCATCGCCCTGTACCTGGGGCTGGATAAGGGATACTTCGACCAGTTCACCAACGACGGCATGAGCATCCTGCGGGCCATCCACTACCCGCCCATCACCCAGGAGCCGAAGAGCGCCATCCGCGCCGAGCAGCACGAGGACATCAACCTCATCACCCTGCTCGTGGGCGCCAGCGCCGGGGGCCTGCAGCTGCAGAACACCGCGGGCGAGTGGCAGGAGATCGTACCCGAGAACGACGAGATCGTCATCAACGTGGGCGATATGCTGCAGCGCCTCACCAACAATTACCTGAAGTCGACCACCCACCGCGTCGTCAACCCGCCCCGCGAGCAGTGGCACGAACCGCGGCTGTCGATCCCCTTCTTCCTCCACCCCCGCTCGGAGATGAAGCTCGACGTGCTGCCCAGCACCGTTACCGCCGACCGTCCGCAGGCCTACGACCCCATCACCGCCGGCGAGTACCTGGACGAGCGGCTGCGGGAGATCGGGCTGAAGAAGTAGGGTGGCACTCCGTCTGGCATTCCTTTACCGCAGATTGGGACAGATTTGAGTCGCGGATTTGCGCGGATTGTACTCGTGCGAATACGCTGCGGGGAAATCCGTGGCCATCTGTGTGCTAGCGAAGCGGAATCCGTGTCGCCGTAGGCGATCTGTGGGAAACCTTTGCTAAGGGCGATACCTGGCTCAAGTCCTTCTACCGCAACTTATTCCGGATTTATTCAGCCGCGATTTACTTAAGTAAAGGCTCCCGCCGGTGCCGCGTCCCCCGCTCGTAGGCGTAAGTCAGCTTAATCAGGGTGGGCTCGGCGTACATCCGGCCCAGGAACTGCAGGCCCGCGGGCAGGCCGCTGCTCACAAATCCCATCGGTACGGTGAAGCCGGGCTGCCCGGTATGCGGGGAGATGATCTGGCTGTTGTCGCCGCGGTAGCCGGCCCGGAAGTCGTCGATGCGGGCGGCGGGGTGGTTCCAGCTGGGAAAGACGAGGGCGTCCAGGCGCAGCGAGTCCATGGTCGCCTCGATGGCTTCCCGGAAGGCGACGCGGCGGGGATCGGTATAGGCATCGCCGCAGGGTTCCGGGCTATCGCCGTAGCGGCCGGTGTCGGTCAGGGCCTCGGCCAGGTTCTCGCGGGCGTAGTCGCTCCGCGTGCCGACCCGGATCACGTCCTCCAGGGTGGCGAGCGTATCGTTCTGCACGTAGGTGGCCAGGAAGTCTTCCAGGTCGGTCCGGAACTCCGCGCACCACTGGTTGCGGCGCAGATTTGCAAAGTCGGGTACGTCCACGGGATCCACTACGGTGGCCCCCAGCCGTTCCAGGTCTGCCAGGGCAGCGGTGAACAGGCCGGCGATCTCCGGGGCGGGGTCCGCGTCGCTGAGTTCCCGTAGCACCCCGATACGGGCGCCCCGCAGTCCGTCGGCGTCGAGGTAGGATAGGTAATCCGCCGCCACGTGACCCTCCCCGTAGGCGGTAAGCGGATCGGCGGGGTCCGGACCGGCCATGGCTTGCAGCACGCGGGTGGCGTCCGCGACGGTGCGGCACATCGGGCCCACGACGTCGTTGCGCAGGTAGAGCGGCACGATGCCTTCCCGGCTGATGAGTCCCAGCGTGGTACGGAAGCCAACCAGGGCATTGTGGGAGGAGGGACCGCGGATCGAATTGCCGGTGTCGGTGCCCAAGCCTACCGTGGCCAGGTTGGCCGCCACCGCCGCGGCGGTGCCCCCACTGGAGCCGGCGGGTACGTGATCGAGGGCGTACGGATTGTGGGTGGTGCCCGCGGTCGAGCTTTCGGTGTGCATCGCGCTGAAGGCCCACTCGGCCATATTCGTCTTGGCGATGAAGATGGCGCCGGCGTCGCGTAGTTTCCGGATGATGGTAGCGTCCGCTTCGGGCACGAAATCCTGGAGGGCGAGCGCGCCCGCCGTGGTCGGCGTACCGGCCACGTTGATGTTGTCCTTGACGAGCAGCGGAATGCCGTGCAGGGGCCGCAATGTGCCGGTGCGGGCGAATTCGGCATCCAGGCGGCGGGCGTCGGCCAGGGCGTCGGGATTGCGGTAGGTAATGGCGTTGAGGGGGCCGTCGAGGCTGTCCATCCGCGCGAAGTAGGCCGTCACCAGTTCTTCGGCGGTAAAGCCGCCGGCCGCGTAGGCGGCGTGAATATCCGCGATGGTCAGTTCGGTAAGCTCCGGCAGGCGGGCGTCGTCGCGGGGCGGCGTGGCGCAGCAGAGGCAGCACAGCAGGAGCAGATAGGAGTAGGGGCGCATGAAGGACAAGGTACGCTTCAGCCGTAGCGCAGCAGAAGATCGTCGAGGTCCGTGGGGACCGCGATATCCGGTACCGGTCGTGCGGCCTGCTCCGCCAGCCACTCCGGCACGCCCTCCCGCCGCCGCAGGGCGGCGTCGCCGCGGCCGGACACCCATCCGTACACGGGCAGCTCGCGGTACCCCCGCTTGTCCTCCCCGAATCCCCAGCGGAGATTGCCGTAGGTGGAGGCGTCGCGGCCGTCGAGGCTGAAGCGGTCGTTGAGGTAGCAGGCTACGGCAAAGGCCTCCCGGGGGTCGGGGCGCCACTTGATCAGCTGCTTGACCCAGTACATCCGCAGGTTATTGTTCATCCAGCCGTCCAGCGCGAAGGCTTTCTGGGCGGCGTTCCAGGTTTCGTCGTCGGTTTCTCCCCGGATCAGAGCCTCCAGTCCGTACACCCGCGGGCGCGAATCCCCGGCGTGCGCCAGCAGGGTAGCACGGGCCGCCTCCGGCAGTCCGGCCCACCGCGAGTAGTCGGGGTTGAAGCGGCAGCGGTGGTGGAAGTATTCCCGCCAGGTGAGCAGCTCGTCGAAAAACTTGTAGCGCGCCGCCGGGTGTACCCTTCCCGCTTCCTCGGCTTCGCGCACCGCGGCGGCTACCTCCCGCGGCGAGAGGACGCCGAAGTGGAGCCACGGCGACAGGTGGCTGCTGTCGTCGGTCAGGGCGGGGTTGTTGCGGGTCCACTTGTAGCGAGGCAGCACCTCCCGCACGGCGTAGTCGAGCCGTTCCAACGCGGCGGACCGCCCGCCCGAGAAGCCGGCCGTCGGCACGCTCATGTCGACGCCGCATTCCCCGATCAGGGCGTCGATGCCGTCGGCCGTCAGCTCCGCCGCGCCCGATCCGCCCGGATCGAGGGGGCCGTCGTACATCGGGTACCGGGGGGTCTGCTCCAGGTCGGTGGTCAGGTGAAGGTCCCGTAGCGGCTGGTGGGCGGCGCGATATTTTTTCGTCGTACCGAGGTCTTCGGGAAAGGCCCGCATCGGCACCCCGCAGCAGGCATCGACGCCCCATACCGCGCCGGAGAAGCGTTTTGCCAGCGCGTCGGCGTATTCCCGGGTGACGAAGGTGGGTACATCGTCAACGATGACGGCCGCGGCGTCCTCCGCCAGGCGGGCGACGACATCGACCTCGCTCTCCCCCGACCGCCGCACCCAGCGCACGAAGCGGATGTCCCGCTCTTTCAGGCCCGCCTCCAGGTCGAGGCTGGCCTCCAGGATGAAGCGGTGCAGGCGGTGGGAGGCGTAGGGATAGCGGTTCTCCAGGGCGTGCACCACCACCACCGGGATGCCCTCGGCGTTGCCCAGCAGGATGGCCACGTCGAGCGCGGGGTTCTCGCGGGCCCGCAGGGCCTGCATCAGCCAGCACAGTACGTAGGGGCGGTCCCTGGCCGGGGGGGCAGGCGTAAGGGCCCGGGTACGGAGCTTGAGGATCTCGTGGACGGTCATCGGTCGGATTCAGGGGGATGAACTTCCCCACCCTCTAAACCGAGACCCCCGCAGTTGTTTCGGCTTCCCGCAGCCGTACGTGCCCGGCGGCCGCACCGCGGCAGGCATACAAGGCACCGGACCCGTCGCGGGCCCTCAGGAAAGGATCGACGAGACGGGGGCGCAGCACTTCCTGCTCCTCCATACAGGTCGGCCAGTCCCAGCGGTTGACGTAGAAGAGCGCCTGCAGGTGGCGACAAAAGGTATGCAGGGCCTCTCCTTCCAGGATAAGGTAGTCGCAGGGCGCGCCGTACAGGGCCATGGTAAGCTTATCCAGTAAGCTCACCGGCCGCGGACGGAGCCCGAAACGCGCGCCCTCCCCAGCGAGGGCAGAGAAGGTAGTCGTGTCCCGTCCGTTTCTCCCGCGGTAAAAGCGGAGCAACTCCTGCCAGTTGCGGTCGGCGGAGGGCTGTTCGCTTTCCGGTATGGCGCCAATCAGTTCCCGGAAGTACAGGCGATAGTAAGCGTCCAGCACCTTCCAGTCCTTGCGGGGGAGCAAATTGTAGTCCAGCCCGAAGGTCCCAAGCCGTTCCAGGGTGGCCGGCGTGAAGAGCCGCCGGTCCGTGGCGTTGGCCTCGCTTCCGTCGAGCCAGGCGGTCAGGTTGGCGATCCCGGTACCGGGGTCGCGGGCTTCTTGCCGAAACCGGTCGGGGTCGAACGAGTAAAAGGTCCAGGTACTTGACATGCGGGCGGGTGGGTTCGGTAGATCTTGCTGGGGCGGTATACGCCGCGCAACGATCGGAAACGGAGGTATGGGGTGCCGGCGGCCCAATAGGGTACCCGACGGGTACAGAACGTGGTGCCCCGGCCGGAATGGTACTTCCGCGGGCAGTTTTTTCCATCATTGTCCGAAACCCCCAACGCCCCACCCGCTGGGTGATTACCGTTTAGCCGTACCGACCCGGATCACCGTGAATGAATACGCCGGCATCTCGTAGGCCACCTCGCCCGAGAGGTTCATCGTCGACTCCACCGGCCGCGCGTCCCGGTCGTCGGGTTCTCCCTGCAGCACGGTCACCGTGGCCTCGCCCCGCAGGTCCAGGCCGGCCGGGTTGATGGTGGCGGATACCGCTACGGGCAGCAGGTTGGCCAGCTTCAGGATCAGGTCGCCGGTGGCTTCGTCGCGGACGACGGATACCCCCACCCGTTCGCGCACGTCCCTGTCGCCGTCGGACAGACTCACCTTGCTGGGGATGTACAGGTTGCCGGCATTTTGTCCGTACAGTTGCTGCACGTAGTAGTCGACGGTGGTTTTCACCTCGGTGTTGTTAAAGTAGATCAGGTCGGGGTTCCAGTTGGTGTTTCCCTCCTTGGCCAGCAGGGGCGCGAAGGAGGTCATCTCCACCACGTCGCCGTTGCGCTCCACGGCGGTGAGGTACAGCGCCTCGCTCAGGGCGGTTTCCACGTTCATGGGTCGGCCGGGCAGGTGGGCGGCGTACTCCCCCAGGTAGACCTTGGTGCCGTCGCGGTCGTACTTGTCGTAGAAGTCCTGATTATTGATGAACCAGCCCGGCGGCTGGTAGTAGTGCTCGTCGACCAGGGGGATGTCGAGTTCCCGGGCCAGCTCCCAACCCTCTTTGTAGTCGGTACCCATATAAAAGGGTCCGACGGTACCGATGACCTCGATATCCGGGTAGCGTTCCGTCACGGCTTCGTAAATGATGCGGAAGCGCTCCTCGAAGACGTCGGTAATCAGGTCCTCGTTGCCCACGCCCAGGTACTTCAGGTTAAAGGGCTCCGGGTGACCGGCCTCCGCCCGCTTGCGGCCCCACTCGGTGGTGGCGTCGCCATTGGCGTACTCGATCAGGTTAAGGATGCTCTGGGTGTAGGCGTCCATATCTTCCAGCGGGATACCGCACTGCTGCCCGTGACCACCGACCGCCGAATTCTGGCAGGGTACGCCGGCGGGAACCACCGGGATCGGCAGGGCGTCCAGGTCTTCGCAGAACAGGAAGTATTCGTAGTAGCCCAAGCCCGCCGACTGGTGGTAGTTCCAGATGTTGCGCTGCGGCACGCGGCTCTCCAGGGGGCCGATGGTGTTCTCCCAGCGGTACATGTTGCCGAGGCCGTCACCGTGGGCCACGCAGCCGCCGGGAAAGCGGACGAACTTCGGGTTAAGGGCCGCGATGGTCTCGGCCAGGTCCTTGCGCAGGCCGTTCTTGCGGCCCCGGAAGGTGTTGCGGGGGAAGAGGGACACCATATCGAGGTCCGTACGGCCGGTGCGGTCGGGCACTACCTCAAGGTGGGCGTCGTCCACGGTCTCTTCCGCGGTGATCTCGGTGTTCAGTTTTTTCCAGTTGCGGCCCAGGCCACGGACCCGGCCCTCGCCCAGCACCTTGCCGTCGGGGCCGACCAGGCGCAGGGTCACCGCACCCCGCCCACGAACAAACAGGGAAGCGTCGTACACTTCACCGGCGCGTACGGGGATACCCGTCCAGCCTTCGTTGGCCATTGCCGCCCCCTTTTTCGTGACGGTCAGCGCCGCGTAGTGGGGGTTGTTCTCGTGGATGGGATCATCGGTTCGAATTTTCACGGCGGCGTCGCCGGTGACCGACCAGGCGGTTTGGGCGTTCCAGTTCGGGTCGTTGTATTTCTTGTCGGCGGGGTCGTACTCGAAGTCGCGGTTTTGCACCAGCTCGGCGTAGAGGCCACCGTCGGCCGCGTAGCTGATGTCCTCGAAGAAGATACCGATCAGGTTCTCGCTGATGGGCTTGCTGTCGTCCGGCTGCAGATAGATATTAGCTTCGAGGGGCTGCAGGCCGGCGAAGCGGACCGGATCCTCCGCCATGGTCTCGGCGCGCTCGGCGTTGTGGAACCGCATCCACTCGTAGTGCTTGATCAGGTCGTCGACCAGTTCCCAGGCTACCCGGTGCACGGTACCGAAGTACTCGGTACCGTCGATCTGTACCGTTTCCCGGTCGTTCTTGCGTACGTCGCGGTCCGCGGGTGCGGTGGTCGAGAAGTCCCGAAAGTTGTCGGTTTCCAGCTGGTAGACACCCTCCTCACCCGCGCCGTCACTGCGCCACGAAACCAGAAAGGCGCGACCGCTCAGCGTTACCTCGGGGGAAAGCACGTTGCCCGGGGCGTCCATCACCACCGGGTAGGACTGCCGGTCCCACTCGTACAGGTTGTCGGAGGCGGCGTGGGCGACCTGCTGAATGGTATCGTTCAGGCTCCACACGCAGTGCCAGCGGCCATTCTCCTCCTGGTACAGGTAGGGGTCGAACATCCGTTTCTGCGCGCCCCAGGCTCCGAAGTCCGAGGCCAGGAAGCGAAACCCGTCGCCGATGGAGTACCACTGTTCCCGATCCACGCTCCAGGCGATGTTGAGGCCGCTGCGCCCTTCCTCATCCTGGGCGTAGCCGAACAGGTAAACCGAATCCGGCAGCACCGCGGTACGCGCCGAAAGCGTGAGACCGCCGATTACGAAGAGGAGAAGGAGAAGGACCCGGTGTCCGCGGGCGGAGAAATAGAACGACATATGGTCAGATTGCATGAGCGGCCTGAATATACGAAATCTAGAATTGCCATAATGACAATTAAAGACATATCGGATTCGGCCGCCCGGCTCAGATCATACCGTTTCCGTGGGCCATCTCTCCGGGTACCTGCTGGAGGGCATCCCAGTGCTCCACGATCTTGCCCGCGTCGTCAAAGCGGAAAAAATCCATGGTAACGTACTGCTCGTTACCGGGCCACACCTGGTGCGTGTGCAGGGCGACGAGATTCCCTTCCGCCACTGCACGCAGGATTTTGATTGACTTTTCCGGGTATTCGCGGTGCATGCGCTCGAAGTAGGCGATAAAGCCCTCCTTGCCGTCGGACACCTGAGGATTGTGTTGGATATAGCGATCGCCGACGTACGATTCCACCGCCCCCCTCGGGTCACCGGCAAAGGCCGTCTGGTAGAAGGTGAACGCCCGCTGCTTCAGGTCATCGGTTTTGCTGTTCATGACGGATAATTTACGGCACAACCTGATTGCTACGGGTCCGCACAAAGCCCGGCACTCGCGCCCCCGCCGTCACCTTCAGCCCCGTTGCTCGGCGTAGCGACAGAAATTATTGAGGATGGCCTGCCAACCGTCGCGCTGCACGTCGGCCGGGTTGTGCTGCTCGGCCTCAAAGGAGATCGTGACGCGGGATTTGCCGTCTTCCTCGTCAAACTCGACCACGGAGCGGCGACCGTCGTCCATCCGGTAGGCGATCATCTCGCCGGGGGTCACGTCGGTGTAGGTGCCTTTGAGGTCGAATCCCAGGCGCCCGTCCTTGGATTCCATGCGCCAGTTGAAATCGCCGCCCTCCCGCAGGTCGTTGGTCGCCGAGGGGCAGTACCATTCGGAGGTCGCGAAGTTTCACTGTACGATGTGCTCGGGTCCGGTGTACAGCTCCCAGACGCGGTCGAGGGGTTGCCGGATCAGCGTAGTGATGGTAAGGGGAGTGCCAGAGGGAGCATTCATCGATTGCGGTCTTTACTGTAAACCTTGTGCTCAACGAATAGCCGGCATCGTGGTTCGTGCATCGCTCAATCGGGACCGCCGCCCCGCTTGCGGGTCCGGTAAGCCTCGAAGCGGTTGCGGTATTCCTCACGTTGCTCGTCGGAGTAGTTGCGCTCGTAGCGGGGAGGGAGGTCGAGCCGCTCGGGCGTCTCCTCAGGCGCGCGGTCCACGTACACGTTGGGCCCGCCGCCGGGCTGCCGGTAGAGACTGAAGGCGTCGTAGCGCTCCCCGGTGACGGTGTAGGCGGTGTATTCCAGGCTATCCCCGCTCACCGAAACGAGCTGGTAGAGTTGGGTATTGGAGGCGGCACGGTCCATCCAGTCGGCGAGGCCGGCGTCGTACATCTTGGGGCCGCTCACGCTGACCACGTAAATGGGGCCGTCGACGGTCGGCCGGGTGCCCTCGCCCACGTTCAGGTTGGTGCCGCGCCCGTAAGTATGGTCGTGGCCCTGCAGCACCAAGTCGACGCCGTAGCGCACGAAGAGCGGCTCCAGCCGGGTGCGCAGCTCCTCGTTGTCGCGGCCCAGCTTGCTGGAGAAAACGGGGTGGTGCATGAATACGATGGTCCAGGGGTTGGGATTTTCGGCGAGGAGGCCCTCCAGCCAGGCGACCTGGGCGTCGGCGGCGGTGGAATCGTAGAGGAAGGCGGGGCTGTCTAGCGAGATGATGCGGGCCCCCTGGTAGTCGATGGAGTAGGCGGTCTCGGCGAAGCCTGCGGGGCCGTTCTCCGGCAGGGCGAAGGTGGGCCGCCAGTGGGGGGAAAGCTCGGGAATCCCGGCGGTGTCGCGCCCGTACTCGTGGTTGCCGGGCGTGGCGATGGCGGGCGTGACGGCGTGGATCCACCCGCCGGCGTAGAACCACTCCCCCCACTCGTGGTCGCGGGTCGAACGGTTGATCAGGTCGCCGGCGTGGAGCAGGAAATCGGCATCGGGCATCCTGGCGTAGGCGCCGCGGATGGCCCGCGACCACAGGCTCTTGAGGTCGTTCTGGGCGTCGCCGAAGTAGAGAAAGCTGAAGGGGGCCGCGTCCATCGCGGCGGTGGTGAAGTGGTTCCACTCGCTCCAGTGGGTGCTGTCGCCCACCCGGTAGGCGTACTGGGTGGCGGGGCGCAGGCTATCCATCACCGCGCTGTGGAAGCGGGCGCCGTTAAGGTCGGTGAGTAAGGTCTTGCTGGTTCCCGCGATTGTACGGGCGTTTTCTTCCAGATCGGGGGAGGGATCGGCCAGGGCCACCTGCACCAGCGAGCGGGCCACCACGGGGGAGGTACGCCAGGAAACGGCCACGCGCTCCGCCGGCCGCTCCGTGAGGTTGAGGATGATGCGGTCGGGGACGGGCGCGGGCGGGAAATAATCCCGGCCGGGATCCTGGGCCATAAGGGAAGTCGACAATACGAAAAGCGGGAGCAACGGGCGTAACAGCATGCTGAAAAATAGGGCGTATTCCGCACTATGGGTGGGCGCCAATAAGTGGCGGATCAGCGACAAATTTCTGCGATAGGATGAAAATTATTTGGAACTTGCTAAAACGATTTAGTATATTCACTTGCCCTAGCGGCTTCGCTACTAACCTTAAAGTCGATGACACCTACACTTTTCTCACCCCCCCGGCGGTGGTGGACCCCCCTTCCGCCCTGCGCCCCGCTCTTGCTGGTCCTGTTCGGCCTTTGTTTTACGCTGTCCCCGACCCTGTCGGGACAGGATACACCGGGTACGGCCGTCAGCGGTACGGTGATCGACGCGGACGGCCTCGGGCTGCCGGGCGTAACGGTCCTCGAAACGGGGACCACCAACGGTACCCAAACCGACCTTGACGGAAACTACCTCCTGAACGTCGCTTCCCCCTCGGCCACCCTGCGTTTCACCTTTATCGGCATGGAGCCGGTGGAGCGAACGCTCGACGGGCGTACCACGCTCGACGTGACCATGACCGAGAACGTTTCCACCCTCGACGAGGTGGTCGTGGTCGGGTACGGTACCCAGTCGCGCTCGCGGGTAGTGAGTGCCGTGGACCAGATCTCCGAAGATGCCTTCGATGGCCGCCCGGCGGTGAATGCCACGCAGGCCCTGCAGGGCAAGAGTGCCAGCCTGGTCATCCAGCAGCGCAACTCCGAGCCCGGCGCCGGCGTAAACATCAACATCCGGGGCGTGAGCACGCTCGGCAACAACTCCCCGCTGATCGTGATCGACGGTATCGTGGGGGGCGACATCAACTCGCTCAACCCGGCGGACATCGCGAGCGTCTCGATCCTCAAGGACGCGGGAAGCGCGGCCATCTACGGCTCGCGGGCCAGCAACGGCGTCGTGCTGATCACGACGAAGAAGGGACGGAACAACCGCGCCCTCACCGTGCAGTACAACGGCCTGGCGGGCATCAACCGCCCGCAGTTCTTTACCGAACCGGTTTCGGCCCTCGAGAACGCCGTGCTGCGTAACGAGGCGGCCTTCAACAGCAACCAGAGCGCCGCAGTATACTCCCCCCAGCAGCTCCGCGACATCGCGGCTCGCGGCAGCCAGCAGTGGTTCGCCGAGGAGATCGTCCAGGACGCCCTGCAGCAGAACCACAACCTCTCGGTCTCGGGGGGCAACGAAAACTCGACCTACCTGGTCTCCGCGGGCTACCTGGACCAGGAGAGCAACTACGTGGGCCCCGACCGGGGCGTGCAGCGCTATAACCTGCGGGTCAACCTGAGCACCTCCACCGACCGCTTCAACCTGACCTCCACCCTGGCCTACGCGAAGCAGCGGATCCGCGACCACTCCTTCAACACCGCGACGCTGATGGTGGACGCCTTCCGCGTCCCCCTCTACTACGACCAGAAGGACAGCAGCGGCCGCTATCTTACCAACGACGTGCTCCAGCAGTTCAATCCGCTCGGCATCCTCGAGGAGGGCGGCTTCCGGCAGTACGACAACGACGACCTCTTCGGCACCCTGTCGGGTGAGTTCGAGGTCCTTCCCGGCTGGAAGGTGCGCGGTGTCTTCGGCGGCCGACTCTACATCAACAGCCAGTTCGCGCGCACCCTGCGGGTCGACTTCTTCCCCAAGGGCGTCTACGGCGAGGACCGCAATACCAACGACGAGTTCCGCCGCAACCTCGACCTCAACACCCAGCTGATCAGTGAGTACGCCCGCAGCTTCGGGGGCGGTCACGACCTGAACCTGCTGGTGGGCATATCGAACGAAAACCACCAGGACCGCGGCATCGGCATCTTCAAGCGGTACACCGACCCGGACCTGGGCACCCCGATCACCGATACCGAGATCGCCGAGAACAGCTACAACTCCAACCAGAGCTCTTCCCGGAACAGCCTCAACTCCATCTTCGGCCGTCTGTCCTACTCCTTCGCCGACAAGTACTTCACCGAATTCAGCTTCCGCTACGACGGCTCTTCCAAGTTTACCGAGTACCTGCGCTGGGGCCTCTTCCCCTCCGTATCCGTGGGCTACAACCTGACGAACGAGCCCTTCATGGCCAACTACCTGGAGCGCTTCGGCAACGTCAAGCTGCGGGCCTCCTACGGCGTGCTGGGCAACCAGAACGTCGGTAACTACCAGTACCAGACCACCTACTTCACCTTCCAGAACGCCTACGCCTTCAACAACTCGGGCGTAAGCGGGGCGGGCTACAACTTCGCCAACCCCAACCTGCAGTGGGAGCGGGCCGCTACCCTGAACCTGGGGGCCGACCTCAGCTTCTTCCAGGGGGCCCTGAGCGTCTCGGCCGACTACTTCGACAAGATCACCTCCGATATCCTTGTGCCGCCCGCGGTACCCGGCGTATACGGTACCGGGCTGCCCGACTTCAACGCCGGCAAGGTGCAGTCGCGCGGCTGGGAAGTAAGCACTACCTACCGCCACTACGGCGACCTGTTCTCCCACACCCTGCAGTTCAACCTGGGCGATACCCGCAACACGGTACTCGACTTCCAGGGCAACGAGCGCCTCACCGGCGTGGAAGAATTGCAGACCATCCTGCGGGAGGGGCTTCCCTTCAACTCCTACGTGGGCCTGAAGCGCGACGGCTACTTCCAGAACATGCAGGAGATCGAAGGCGCGGCCGTTCCGGAGGGCCTCACGCCCGTACCCGGCGACAACCGCTACGTTGACCTCAACGAGGACGGCGTGATCAACGACCAGGACAAGTTCGTCTTCGGTAACCCCTTCCCCCGGCTGACCTTCGGCCTGACCTACGGGATGAACGTGAAGGGTTTTGACCTCAGCGTATTCGTGCAGGGCGTCGGCAAGCGTACCATGATGATCCGCGGCGAGCAGGTGGAGCCCTTCCACTTCAACTACGGCGCGACCATGTACACCCACCAACTCGACTACTGGACCCCCTTCAACACCGACGCGCGGTACCCGCGCCTGGCCAATAACGGCACCCAGTCCATCACCAACAACTACCGGCGGGGCTCGGATATGTACCTCTTCAACGGAGCCTACGCCCGCCTCAAGAACGTCCAGGTCGGCTACACCCTGCCGCAGCGGCTCACCGAGGTGATCGGTCTGCAGCAGTTCCGGGTGTACCTGTCGGGCCAGAACCTGGCCACCCTCTCCAAGGTGGGTTTTGTGGACCCCGAGCTCTCCGAATTTGACAACAACCTGCGCAGTGGCGGCGCCAACAGCGGCCGTGCCTATCCTACCCTGGTCTACTACGGCGTAGGCGTAGACGCCACCTTTTAATCCACCGTCATGACAAAGCAACTAACCCGACTGCCCCTTCACCTGCTGGCCCTGCTGCTGGCGGTCACGGGCTGCGAACGGCTGGACCTGATCCCGGAAAATACCTTTACCGACGCGAGCTACTGGACCAGCACCGACAAGGCGCTGACCTTCCTCAGCACCGCGTATTCCCAGCTCTACTCCAGCAATCACTTCTTCTACAACGAGGCCCTGTCCGACAACGCCTACAACGGGCGCGGCGACAACGCCGGTGCGGCCTCCATCGCCTCCGGCACCTACGACGCCTCCCTGGGGCGCATCCAGAGCGAGTGGGACAGCCGCTACGCCGGCATCAAAACGACCAATCTCTTCCTGGAGAACGTCGACCGGGTGCCCGACATGGACGAAGGCCTGCGCGAGCGCATCAAGGCCGAGGCCCGCTTCCTGCGCGCCTGGCAACACTTCGTCCTCATGACCTGGTTCGGCGACGTGCCCCTGCTCGACTCCGACCCGACCATCGAGGAAGCACAAACCCTGACCCGCACCCCCCGGAGCGAGGTACTCGCCTTCGTGGTGTCGGAACTCCGTGCCGCGGCCGACGTCCTGCCCACGAAGTCGGAGTACGGCGAGGGCGACCGCGGCCGGGCCACCCGGGGAGCGGCCCTCGCCTTACTGGCCCGCGTCCACCTCTACGAAGGCAACTGGAGCGAAGTGGTGGGATACACCGAGCGGATCATGGACGGCGAGGCCGGTAACTATGCCCTGTTCCCCTCCTACTCCGGACTCTTCCTGCCGCAGAACGAGTACAGCGTAGAGGACATCTTCAGCCTGCAGTACGTGCCCGAGTTCCGCACCTGGGGCGAGTTCTTCGATATGGCCCCACTTTCGGCCGGCGCCCGCCTGAATGCCCTTGCGCCCACGCAGGAGCTGGTCGACAGCTACCTCACGCTTAACGGTCGCCGGATCGATGACCCCGCCGCCAATTACGACGAGAACGACCCCTACGAAAACCGCGATCCGCGACTGACCGCCACCATCGTGTACGACGGCTACGAGTGGACCGACCGCGACGGCACCCACACGATCTACATCGAGCCGGGCTCGGACCCCGACAACCCCCTCGACGAATACGCGCCCGGCTCTTCGGCCAGTCCGACCGGCTACTACACCCGCAAGTACTTCGACCCGACCTACCAGTCGGGCCTCAGCTCGGGGCTCAACCTGATGCTCATCCGCTACGCCGACGTGCTGCTGATGTACGCCGAGGCCAAGCTGGAGCTCGGTGAGTTCGACGAAGCGGTATGGAACCGGACGATCCGGCCCCTCCGGGAACGGGCGGGCTTCACCGACGCCTCGGCCCTGAACTACGACGGCTCCCTCGACCAGATCCAGCTGCGCGACCTGATCCGCAACGAACGGCGCGTGGAACTGGCCATGGAGGGCCGCCGCATCTTCGATATCCGTCGCTGGCGCATTGCCGAGGATGTCCTCAACGGGTGGGCCCACGGCGCCCGCTTCGGCCCCTCGTCCACGGACGACGGATACATCCGCGCCGACCTGCGCACCTTCGATCCCTCCCGGCACTACCTGTGGCCCATTCCGCGCGACGAGCGACTGATCAACCCAAACCTTAGCCAAAACCCCGGCTGGTAAGCCCCCGCAGCACTGCCGGACCATCCCAATTAAATAGCATGAAATCGATCATCCCCCACCTGTTGTTTTTCCTCGCCCTCTTCCTCTGTACGGGCTGTGAAGAGGAGGAAACCCTGACCATCGCGGAGGTGTCCCCCGTCGAGGCCCTGTACGCCCCCGAAGATAACCGCTACTTCAACCTGGGCGCCCAGGGGTCGGCGCTGTTCCAGTGGCAGGCCGCCCGGGCCGCCGACAACGGCGTCGTGCTCTACGAAGTAGCCTTCGATATGGAGGGCGGCGACTTCTCCGACCCGCTTTACGTAGTGGCCTCCGACGGCCGCGGGTTTGAGAACCAACTCTCGCTGTCCTTCACCGAGCTCAACCAGGTAGCTACCCTGGCGGGCATCCAGCCCGAAAGCACTGGCAAGTTGCTGTGGACGGTCCGCAGTACCAAGGGCCTCAACATCCGGCAGGCCGAGGAGGTCCGCACCATCGAGGTCGAACGCCCCGGCGGATTCCCGACCCCCGACGAGCTCTTCCTGACCGGCTCCGCTACCGAAGGAGGTACCGACCCCGCCAACGCCATCCCCCTGGTGAAGACCGGCGCCGACACCTACGAGGTGTACACCTCCCTGCAGCCCGGTACCTACCACTTCCTGACGCGGACCTCCGGCACCCCGGAAGTCTTCTCGATCGAGGGCAGCGACCTGCGCGCCGACGGCGAGACCACCGTCACCGGCGAGGAGCAGGTCTACCGCATCCGGGTCGACTTCAGCGACGGCTCGGTCAGCATGGCCACCGTCGATAAGGTCGAGCTCTGGTTCCCGCCGCGCGGGGAGTATTCCTTCGCCTTCGACTACGTCGGCAACGGAACCTGGGAGGCCGCCGACGAGACCATCGAGTTCAAGCAGGAATCCTGGGGCCGCGACGAGCGCTACAAGTTCAAATTTACCGTCACCCAGGACGGCAACACCACCGAAGAGTGGTACGGCAGCACCAACGGCGACAACCAGCGCCCCGACGCCAACACCGGCGAGGAGTACTGGTACGTGGTGCCCGTGACCGACGACTACTGGGCCAACAGCTTCAAGTATCCCTCCGAGGCCGACCTGGCCGCCGTGGATATGCGCATCATTTTCAACGCCGAAGTGCCCGAATACACCCATACGATTACCGTCCAGTAATTGCCCCAACCAATAAAACTTCTATGCCTCTCACTATTCCCAAAATACTTGCCGCCAGCCTGCTGTTGCTGCTCCTCGCTTCCTGTGAACTGGAGGAGGGCGTCCCGCTGCGGGCCCCTTCCGGAGCCACCCCGGACGCGGAGATCGATTGGTCGGCGACCGCCGACTCCATGCAGGAGGCCTTTTACACCACCTACCTGGGGGCCAACGGCACCTTCGTCCAAGACAACCGGGGCACCGCCACCTTTCATTACTGGCCCAACGCCCACGCGCTGCACGTCCTCGTTGACGGTTACGAGCGCACCGGAGACCCCGCCTACCTGCCCCGTATGCTCGAGTTGCTGCGCGGCATCCGCACGATGCACGGCGGCAGCTACTCCAACGTCTTCAACGACGACATGCTCTGGCTGGGCAACGCCAGCGTACGGGCCTACAATGCTACCGGCAACGAGGAGTACCGGGAAGTGGCGGAGTTTCTCTGGGAGGACATCATCATGAGTTACAGCGACATCTTCGGCGGCGGCATCAGCTGGAAGAAGGATACCCCCTACTCCAAGAACGCCGTATCCAACGGCCCGGCCATCGTACTGGCCATGCGGCTGTACGCCCTCGATCAGGACTCCACCTACCTACAGTGGGCCCGCGACCTCTACGAATGGCAGAACGCCAATCTCGTAGACCCGGCCACCGGCCTGGTCTGGGACAACATTTCCGAGGAGAACGGTACGGTGAGCGTGCAGAAAGACTGGGTATTCACCTACAACCAGGGCACCTGGATCGGCGCCGGCAACTGGCTTTACGAAGCCACCGGCGAGGAAGGCTACCTCAACAATTCCCTGCGCACGGCGCGCAGCCTGATGACCAGCCCGAAGGTGACCACCGACGGCATCCTCCGCGACGAGGGGCAGGGCGACGGCGGCCTCTTCAAGGGTATCCTGGTGCGCTACCTCACGGAGCTGATCCTGCAGCCGGACATCAACGACTCCGACCGCCAAAAGCTGGTCGATTTCATGCAGTACAACGGCGAAACCTTTTACCAAGACGGGCTGCTGCGTCCGGAGATGCTGGCCGGCCCCAACTGGGCCCGGCAACCCACGGACCGTACCGACCTCACCACCCAGCTCAGCGGTCTGATGCTCGTGGAGGCCATGGCCAAGCTACAGGCAGCCGACCTGCTGTAGGCGGGGGTTGCCCCGGCGACTTACCTTACCCGTAAAACCAAAGAAACCGTGATGAACCGAAGAAACTTCGTGCGGCAGACCGCCCTGCTTGGCGGCGCCGTGGCGCTTAACCCCCTGCGCGGCTACGCCGGAGGGTATACCAAGGACTTTCCCGTTGTCCGCGTGGCCGCCGCGGAACGCAACTTCTCCAGCCGGGCCGTGGAGGCCGCCATCCGGGAGTTCCGCGCCAACGTAGCCGACGAAGAGCTGGCCTGGCTGTTCAATAACTGCTTTCCCAACACCATCGATACCACGGTGACCTACACCGAACCCAATGGCCGGCCGGACACCTACGTCATCACGGGCGACATCGACGCCATGTGGCTGCGCGACAGCTCGGCCCAGGTTTGGCCCTATCTCCAGCTGGCCGACCAGGACGACCAGCTCAAAAAGCTCATCGCGGGTGTCATAAACCGGCAGACCCGCTACGTATTGAAGGACCCCTACGCCAATGCCTTCTACGACGACCCCAATAAACGGGGCGAGTGGGCCTCGGACTACACCGATATGCAGCCCGGCGTCCACGAGCGCAAATACGAGATCGACTCCCTGTGCTATCCTATCCGCCTCGCCTATCACTACTGGAAGACGACCGGCGATACCGCCCCCTTCGACGGAGACTGGCAGAACGCCGTCAAGACTACCCTCCAGACCTTCCGTGACCAACAGCAGAAGGATGGCACCAACCCCTACAGTTTCATGCGGACCACCCCCCACGCCACGGACACCCGTCCGCTGCGGGGTGCCGGCTACCCGGTCAACCCGGTGGGCCTGATCTGCAGCGCCTTCCGGCCCAGCGACGACGCCACTGTCTTCAGCTTCCTGGTCCCTTCGAACTTCTTCGCCGTGGTCAGCCTCGGACAGGCCGCCGAAATGATGGAAACCCTGGCCGGTGACACCGCCACCGCCGGCGAACTGCGGGCGCTGGCCGAAGAGGTAAGCGCCGCCCTGCAGGAGCACGCCGTGGTCGAGCACGAGAAGTACGGGAATATCTACGCCTTCGAGATCGACGGCTTCGGCAACCGCCTGATGATGGACGACTCCAACGTACCCAGCCTGCTGTCCCTGCCCTACCTGGGCGCCGTGGCCGACGACGACCCGGTCTACCAGAATACCCGCGCCTTCGTCCTCTCCACCGACAACCCCTTCTTCTTCCGCGGGACGGCCGCCGAGGGCATCGGCGGGCCCCACGTGGGGATGGACTACATCTGGCCCATGGCCATCACAATGCGCGGCCTCACCAGCAACGACGACGCCGAGATCAGGAACTGCATCCAGACCCTCAAGGCTACCCACGCCGGCACGGGCTTCATGCACGAGGGCTTCCACAAGGACGACCCCGCCGACTTCACCCGCTCGTGGTTCGCCTGGGCAAATACCCTCTTCGGAGAATTCCTCTGGAAGACCTACCAGAACAATCCCGACCTGCTGACCTAGTCCGCCGGTCCCAAACACGCCTCCCCACCATGAACAGATTCGTAAGCATTTACCTGAGTCTCGCGCTGCTGTGCGTGGCGGGGACGCAGGTGGGGTGCCGTTCCGGTAACGCTCCCCAAACCGGCTCCGCAACCGACGGCTACGTCAGCGACCCCGTCACCTACGTCAACCCCTTCCTAGGTACGGCCCCGCTCACGGATCCCGCCTTCATCGGCTACACCCCGCCGGAGGGCTGGCGCGTCTGGGCCGGCCTCACCTTCCCGGGTTCCGCCCTCCCCAACGCGATGGTGCAGCTCAGCCCTATCACCGAGTACGGCAGCGGGGCGGGCTACGAATACGAGGACGACGCCATCATCGGCTTTGCCCACACCAATAAGGGGCACTGGAACCTGTGCAACATCCCCGTGCTCCCCCTCTCGGCCACGGCAACGGCACCGTTCTCCTCCGGCTTCACCAAAGACAGCGAATCGGCCTCCCCGGCCCACTACGCGGTGAAACTGGCCGACTACGGGGTTGCCGTGCGGCTCACCTCCACCCTGCGGGCCGGATTTCACGAGTACACCTACGACGACCCGCAGCACCGCCGCATCCTCTTCGACCTCGGTCGCTCCAACAACCGCATCAACGACTGGGCGATCGAGCAGCCCGCCCCCAACCGCGTCGAAGGCTACCAGCGGATGGGCCGGGAAACGGTCTACTTCTCCGCCCGGCTCAGCGACGAGGTGGAAGACGTGCGCACCGTCGAGCCCGGGCAGTCGCGGGGCTACGCCCTGCTCGACCTGGGCGCCGGTGATAACCGGGTCACCATGAAGGTCGGCCTTTCCTTCGTCAGCACCGCCAACGCCCGGGAGAACCTGGAGACGGAGATCGGCGACCGCGACTTCGAGACCGTCCACCGCGCCGGCGTAGGCACCTGGTCCGACCTGCTCTCCCACGTCCGGGTAAGCGGCGGCTCGGAACGGGAGAAAACCCTCTTTTACTCTTCTCTCTACCGGTCCTTCCTCTGGCCGGCCCTGCGCAGCGACGGCAACGGCGAATTCACCGACGAATCCGGTACCGTGCGCAGCGAGGGCTTCTCCTTTTACACCAACCCTTCTCTTTGGGATACCTACCGCAACAAGCTGGTCCTGCTGGGCATGCTGCGGCCTGAGGTGACCGGCGACGTCATTCAGAGTATGATCGTCCGCGGGGAAGAAACCGGCTTCATGCCCACCTTTTTCCACGGCGACCACGCCGCGGTGTTCGTAGCCAACGCCCACGCCCAGGGCATCACCAACTTCGACCTCGACCGCGCCTACGCGCTGCTGCTCAACAACGCCTATAGCACGGGCGGCACCCGGCCCCGCATCGACCAGTACATCGCGCTGGGCTACGTACCGGAGCCCGTAGTGGAAAACCCGGAAGTGGAGACCGTGGCGGCCGCCGGCGTATCCAAGACGCTGGAGTACGCTCTCGACGACTATTCCCTCGCCCAGCTCGCGCGGGCGACGGGCGACAGCGCCCACTACCGCGAACTGATGGACCGCGGCCAGAACTACCATAATGTCTTCGACCCCGAAACCCGCTTCATGCGCGGGCGGCTCGCCAGCGGCGACTGGGTCTCCCCCTTCAACCCCCGCTTCCCCTACTACGAATATATGTACCGGGAGGCCAACGGCTGGCAGCTCTCCTTCTACGCCCCCCACGATATGCCGGGACTGGTCGCCGCC
The DNA here is from genome assembly GCF_003390915.1 of Lewinella sp. IMCC34183. Taxonomy (GTDB): domain Bacteria; phylum Bacteroidota; class Bacteroidia; order Chitinophagales; family Saprospiraceae; genus Neolewinella. The sequence continues at coordinate 271,455 of NZ_QMEM01000007.1, forward strand.
TACGGGGGCCCGGATATCTTCGAGGCCAAGCTCGACTCCCTCTTCACCGTCCCCTGGAACCCCGAGTACATCGCCCGCAACATCTCGAGCTTTATCGGGCAGTACTGCCACGGCAATCAGCCCGACCACGAGGCCCCCTACGCCTACTACGCCATCGGCAAGCCCGAAAAATCACAGGCCATCCTCGACCGCATTACGGATGAATTCTACGGGGTGGGTGAGCACGGTCTGGCGCTCTCGGGTATGGACGACGCCGGCGAGATGAGCGCCTGGTACGTCTTCGCCGCGGCGGGCCTTTACCCCCTCTCCCCGGCCGACAACGAGTACCTGGTCAGCCTGCCCGTTTTCGACCGGGTGGCCTGGAAGCTGGGCGACCGGGACTTCGTCATCCAGTCCGATGGCCGCTCGCGTAATCTGGAGTCCGCCAGCTACGACGGCCAGCCCCTCGACGGCTTTTACCTTTCCTACCGCGACCTGCGCCAGGGGGGTACTCTCGAGCTGATCACGCGCAAGTAGTCCCTACCGCTTCCGCTCCTTCAGCAACTTGATGAAGTAGCCCCCGACCACCGACCGCGCCTTGAAGCCAATACGGCGGGCGTCGACGGTATCGTGCCAGTCGGTGAGCGGTACGCGGTCCGGCGTCTGGTCGGCAAAGGCCCGGACGGGTTCCATCAGGGCCTTAAAGTCATTCGGTAAGGGGGCCAGGGTGGCCGTCCAGAGGATCCAGTCGGATTTGGTGTAAGTATCCCGGCTGTCGAGGGGTAGCCCGAATTCATTCTGCCGGGTGAGGTAGTAGGCGATCTCGGTCTCGACCACCTCCGGCGGAAAGACGCCCAGATCCAGCAAATCATCCCACACCAGGTTGTATTTCTGGCTCCAGGTGCCGGGATTCTCAAAGGTTAGGCTGTAGTGGTCGCCGTCGTCGGCCAGTTCCATCCACTGCCGGGCCATCCCCTCGGCCGCGGTGGTGTATACGGTGGCGACGGAGTCCGCGCCGAGCATCCCCGCGAGCTTGCCGTAGGCGGCCAGGGCGATGATGGCCTTCACCGACAGGTTGGCGTTGCGCGCCAGGTGGCCGGAGAAGTCGTCGGTCGACAGCTGGTTCTCGGGGTCGAAGCCGCTCTCCAGCAAAAATTCGGCCCAGGTAGTGAGCGTACTCCAGTGTTGGCTGGCGTAGTCGGCATTCCCCTCCCGCTCGGCGATGGCCGCGGTCAGGGTGATCATATTGCCGGCTTCCTCCACGGGCATATCCTCGCCGTAGGTCTGTCCGGTGGCGATGGGGTAGGTGCCCAGGTCGTGGGCGGGGAAAGGCTTTTGCCACTTTCCACTCTCGCTATAGTAGAAGATGCCGTTCAGCATGCCCTTCAGCAGATCCGGATTGTACAGCAGGAAGAGGGGAGCCGAGGGATAGGTCACGTCTACGGTGTTGATCGAGCCGTTGCTGTTATTTTCCTTGGAAAGGAAGAGCAATTCCCCCTCCGGCGACTCCACGAGCGTGTGCGCGGCGATGGCTTGCCGGTAGGCGAGTACGCAGAGGTCCGCGTAGTCCGGGCCACCGGCCGCCGTGGCTTCGGCGTAGAGCTCGCGATCGAAGGCTTGTACCCACCTGATGATTTCGTCGTGCTCCTCCCAGGCGGTCACGAGCAGTTCGGAGAAGGTTTCGGCCTCTTTCTTGTGCCAGGGGGCCAGGGGCGTGCCGAAGTAGTTGATGGATGTTTCCTCGTCGTAGCCCACCAGAAAGGTGCGCGACACGGGCGCACCGACCACGCCGAGATCGGCCGCGGTACTCAGCATGGCGTGGTTACCGGAATAGGGGCCGGTTCGGGGGCGTGCCCGGCGCAGGAAGACCGGCCAGGAATCCTCCGTTTCGCCCGGGTACTGCAGCACCTCTTCCTGGCTGCCGGCTACGTAAAGGTGGCCCCAGTCGATGCGCAGGTCATCGCCCTTCTTGCCGAGCACCGGCTGCCCGGTGGTGCCCGCCCGCAGGTACGACAGGCCACCGGCCGTGTGACGACTCGCCTTGATCTCCTGACCGGGCGTATTGCGGGCGATGTCGCCCGATACGCCGAAGTACAGGTCGACGTCGTGATCGGCCCCGTCGTTCGGGGTAACCGTAACGTCCACGTAGCTGATCGGCCGGGCGTAGACGGTCAGGTCCTCGATGAGCAGCGGCGAGGTGAAGGTGACGGACAGGTCCACCCCGCCGCAGGCGAAGGCGTAGCTTGTCTGGTTCGCGGTAAGCGTCACGTCCGTTTGCCGCGCCACGGTGATCTCTTCCTCCTCGGGCCGATGCACCCGGCGGACCAGCCCCGCATCCAGCCACTGACCGCCCGCGGTGTTGCGGATGTGAATGGCCAGCACGTTGCCGGCGCGGCGCAGGTTCGCTACTGCGGCGTCGGGTACGGGCAGGTACTTGTAGCTGTGCTGCCAGCCGTTCACCGTGTAGATCTGCTCGCCGTTCAGCCACACGGTGACGTTGTCGTCGTGCCGCAGTTTGAGCAGCAGATCTTCCAGGTTGGTGGAATCCAGGTCGAACGTCCGGCGGTACCACAGGTCGTCGCTCGTCCACGCGGTGGCTGCCAGGGTATCGTCGGCGAAGGGGGGGCTGCCGGTCCGCCAGTCCGTATCGTCGAAGCCGGGTTCGGCCCAGTTTCGTGCGGGGGCGGTTTCGGTGTAGCGAACGGGGGTGTCCGCCTCGTCGGCCGCGGGCAGCACGGTTGCGTACAGCGTCGGTTCCATACCGAGGAAGCGGTAGGCTTTGCCGTCCACCCGCAGCAGTCCGAGCAGGTCGTGGTCGGTTTCCGTCCAGTGCCTGGTCGGTGACCCGGCCAGCGAATCGCCCATCGACCAGATGCTGAAGTTGGGATTGTGGGTAATGAGCGGGTAGGCGGGCGCGCGCAGCGTAGCCTGTCCGTATACCGCACCCGTCAGCGACAGCAGCAGGAAGTACAGGCAAAAACGTGGGATGGCTGGCATGGCAGTAGTATTTTGTTACGCCGGGGCATTCACCTTGGCGAGCGACGATCCGCGGGGGATCAACCTGGCCTTCAGGGTCACCTTGAAGGTTTCCGCGGTCTTCTCGCGGTTCTTCAGCAGGTGCAGCATGATGCGCATCAGCTCCTGGGCAATTTCCTCCTGCGGCTGTGCCACCGCGGAGATCGAGGGCGTATTAATTCGGAACAGTTCGTTGTCGTCGAAGGTGACGATGCCCAGGGCCTCGATGGAGGTGACGTTGGTCTCCTTGATCATCTCCAGCCCGCTCTGGGTAAGGTAGTTGGTAGAGAAGAATACGGCGTCCACGTCGTGCCGCTCGGTAAAGAAGTCGCGCAGCTGATCCCGCCCGCGCCGCGAGTCGGTATCGCCGAAGGGCACGCGCAGTACAGTAGCGGGCAGCCCGGCGGCGGCTACGGCTTCCTCGTAGCCGCACAGGCGGTCGTTCATCTGCACCTGGTCGACGTCGGTGGTGACGAAGGCGATGTCGCGGTAGCCGTTGCCAATGAGGTGCCGCGTGGCGTTGTAGGACGCGTCGTAGTTGTCGATGACCACGTAATGCGTGTCCAGGTCGGGGAAGAAGCGATCAAAGAGGACCACCGGGATGTCGTTCTTGATCAGTTCGGCCACGTCCTCCCGGATGCCCGAAGATGGGATGATGATGAAGCCGTCCACCTGCCGCTCGAAGAAAAGGTTCAGCAGGTCGCGCGAGCGCTCGTCCTTGTTCTCGTTGCTGCAGAACAGCACGCGGTAGCCCTTGGCGTAGGCGATATCCTCGATGATCCGGGCGATCTTGGCGAAGAAGTGGTTGCTGATGTCCTCGACCATTACCACCAGGATCTTGGTCTTGCCCGTCCGCAGGCTGCGCGCCAGCAGGTTGGGCTTGTAGTTGATCTCCTTGGTGTAGGTCAGCACCCGCTGGATCACTTCATCGGAGATCTTTTTCTCCTTGCCCTTTCCGTTGAGAACGAAGGAAACCGTGGTGGGCGATACGTTCAGTTGTTTAGCGATGTCCTTGATAGAATGTCTCTTGCTTCTCATTTTGCTGGTGGCGGGTATCCCGATTACGGGACTGGGCGACGAAAATTGTAGTGAATTAAAATAAGCAAATTTTGCACGGCGGAAAGGCCCGCCTCACCGGCTGCTCTCGCGCGAAAGCGAATAGGGGTAAGCATCGGAAGTCGTGCCCCGCGTCCGGTTGGGCGCGGGGCCCATCTCAAACTCCAGGGTGCCGCCCTCCAGCAGGGCCGCGTGGCTGACCCAGTTCTTGTCGTAGGTCTTTCCGTTCCAGCGCACCGACTGCACGTAGCGGTTGGTATCGCTGTTGTCGGGGGCGGAAATGACCAGGGTTTTGCCGTTCGGCATCTCCAGGGTGATCTTCCGGAAGAGGGGCGCGCCCAGCACGTACTGGTCGGTGGCCGGCGCTACCGGGTAAAAGCCGAGGGCCGAGAATACGTACCAGGCCGACGTTTGCCCGTTGTCCTCGTCGCCCGCGTACCCGTCGGGGCCGGAGTGGTACATCCGGTTCATCGTTTCGCGTACCCAGTACTGCGTCTTCCAGGGTTCGCCGGCGTAGTTGTACAGGTAGATCATGTGCTGGATCGGCTGGTTACCGTGGGCGTACTGCCCCATGTCGGCAATCTGCATCTCCCGGATCTCGTGGATCACGCCGCCGTAGTAGCTGTCGTCGAAGTCGGGCGGCAGGGAGAAGACGCTGTCCAGCTTGGCGGTGAAGGCTTCCTCGCCCCCCATCAGGTCGATCAGGCCCTGCACGTCGTGGAAGACCGACCAGCTGTAGTGCCAGCTGTTGCCCTCCGTGAAGGCATCGCCCCACTTCAGCGGGTTGAAGGGTCCCATAAAGGTGCCATCCTCGTTCTTGCCGCGCATCAGCCCCGTTTCGGGGTCGAAGAGCTTGCGGTAGTTGAGGCTGCGCTGCCGGTACTTCTCGATCTCCGCGGCGGGCTTGCCCAGGGCCTTGCCCAGCTGGTAGATGGCGAAGTCGTCGTAGGCGTACTCCAGGGTCCGCGCGGCGCTCTCGTTGATGCCCACGTCGTAGGGTACGTAGCCCAGGTCGGTGTAGTATTCGGCTCCCGCCCGCCCAACGGCGGTCAGCGGGCCAGCGTTGTTGGCGCCGTGGATGAGGGCTTCGTAGAGGTTCTCGATGTCGTAGTCGTAGGCCTCCCCGCTTTTGAGGTAGGCCTCGGCCACCACGGAGGCGGAGTTGTTGCCCACCATCACGTTGCGCAGGCCCGGGCTGCCCCACTCCGGCAACCAGCCGCTCTCCGTGTACGCGTTGGAGAGCCCCTCCTGGATGTGGCCGTTCAGCTCGGGGTACATGAGGTTGAGGAAGGGGAAGAGCGCCCGGAAGGTGTCCCAGAAGCCGGTGTCGGTAAACATGTAACCCGGCAGTACTTCCCCGTTGTAGGGACTGTAGTGGACCACCTGCCCGTCGGCGTCGTACTCGTAGAACTTGCGGGGAAACAGCAGCGAGCGGTACAGGCAGCTGTAGAAGGTGGCTACCTGGTCCGGCGTGCCGCCCTCCACGGCGATCCGGCCTAGCTCACGGTTCCAGATCTCCCGCCCCTCGGCGCGCACGGTCGCGAAGTCGGCGGTCACCTCCTCCAGGTTCCGCTCGGCCTGCTCCGCGCTGATGAAGGAGGAGGCTACGCGGGCGTTCACCGTCTCCCCCTCCGCAGTGCGGAAACCGACGATCGCTCCGGCGTGGTCGGTTTCGGCCTCCAGGGCATCCGTAAGCACCGAATCGCGGAAGGTGCGCGTCAGGTCGAAGTCCCGGTCGAAAACGACCACGAAGTAGTTCTTGAAGTTGTCCGGCACGCCGCCGCTGTTGCGGGTGGTGTAGCCGATCACCTTACGCTCGCCGGGGATGATCTTCACGTAGGAGCCCCGGTCGAAGGCGTCGATGACCACGAAGCTGCTGTCGCTCTCCGGGAAGGTGAAGCGGAAACGGGCCGCCCGGTCCGTCGGGGTGATCTCCGTGGTAATGTCGTGGTCGGCCAGGTACACCCGGTAGTAGTTGGGCTGCACCGTCTCGGCCTTGTGACTGAACCAGCTCTGCCGCTCCTCCTCCGCGAAGCGCGGGGTGCCGGTGGCGGGCATAAGGGAGAACTGACCGTAGTCGTTCATCCAGGGCGATGGCTGGTGCGTCTGCTTGAAGCCCCGGATGCGGTAGGCGTCGTAGGTGTAGGCCCAGCCGTTGCCCATCTCGCCGGTCTGCGGCGTCCAGAAGTTCATGCCCCAGGGACGGGCAATGGCCGGGTACACGTTGCCGTTGCTTAGGCGGTACTCCGAATCGGTGCCCATCAGCGGGCTGGCGTAATCGACGGGTTCCGCGACCTGGTCTACCAAGTGGTGATCCTGTCCGAATACGGTCGCAGACAGGAAAATAAGGGCAATGAGGGGCAGAACAGGACGCATAGGCTAAATTGGGTAGGCGCCCAATTTAATCGATTTAGTCCGCTCCTGCCCTACTTTTCTTTTCGAAAGGTTTCGTAGAGAGTTATTTCCTCCGCTTCCCCGGCCGGAAAGTGGGCTCCACGCTGCTCCGCCGGCACGGTACGGCGCAGCAGTAGCACGTCCTCGCCCAACCATTCCATGGCGTAGGTCCAGGTTTCCTGCTCCAAATCCAGCCGGTGCGTCAGGCGCAGGGTGGTCCCGTCCACCGACCAGCTGCCGGTATAGTAGTTGTAGTAGAAGCCGTCCTCCCGTAGGCCCAGATGGGTAGTATTGTTCGTGTGGTCTTCCCACAGCACCGCTCCGTCGGGGCCGATCGCCCGCTCACCGATCTGTCGGTAGTAGCCGACCAGCTCGCCCGGCGAAAACCGCTCCTTGGTGCAGGACGATAGTCCCGCTAGCAGCAGCAAACTGATTATTCCTGTTCTCATAATCCGTAAGACGGTACCGGGCATCCCAGCCGTTGGTCTCTTCCCGAAGAAATCCGGCGGCGGGGCGCGGGTGCGGGGCAGCGCTAGCCCAGCCGCGCCTCCAGGTAGTAGAGCAGGGTAGCCAGCAGGGCGCTGCTCAGCAGGGCCAGGAGCAGCAGCCGGTAGGCCACGTCCCACCGCCCGAGCAGGGGCAGGGTGCCAGTGACCGCGTCGAACTCGTGAAGAAAGCTGAAGGTATCGTCCCGGGGGCGGGTATCGACGGCCACGCCCAGCTCCTCCAGCAGGGCGGCCGCGGGGGCGAAGTCGTCCGCCCGCACCTCCACCTGCGCACCGCGGTTGCCGGTCAGGTAGGCCCCGGCCTGCAGCGCCTGCTCGAAGTGCACGCGGTAGGGGATGCCGGCCCGGTCGAGGCTCAACTTGAGCAGGGTAAGCGTTTGCAGATCGATAATTTCGGCGAGGTAGCGGTAGGCCAAGGGGGGCGGTAGCATTGCCCCCTGTAAACGGATTTTTGGCTCCGCGGGTCGAATGCCCGGATCTTTTGCCCCTACTCCACCCCCGCCGCACCCGCGCGCCGCCGCGCTAAACATCGGCTCCGCCGCTCCGTTCAAGCCGGCATGAAAACCCTGCGCAGCATCCTGCTCTACTTCGTCATCGCCGTAGCTACGGTGGTGGTCGTACTCAGCCTGCTGTCGCTGGTCTACGACGTTTCGTACTGGTATACCAAGGTGCTCGATTTCCCCCGCACCCAGTACCTCATCGTGGCCGTGGCCTGCCTGCTCCTGCTGGTGCCCCTGATGCGGCGGTGGAACGCAGCGGCCACTGCCCTGATGCTGGGCCTGACGGCCACCGTGCTCATCCAGGGCTGGGACGTGGCGCCCTACCTCATCGGCCCGCGGGAGGTACCCGACGCCGAGGCCGGCGGGGACAACGCCGTCAGCATCATGCTGGCCAACGTACTGATCACCAACCGGCAGTCGGACGCCTTCCTGAACATCGTGAGCAACACCGCCCCCGACCTGCTGCTCGTGATGGAGAACGACCGCTGGTGGGAAGAGCAACTAACCGTTCTCGACCGCACCTACCCCCACTCGGTCAAGTACCCGGCCGGCAACGGTTACGGCATGACGCTCTTCTCGCGGCTGCCGCTGGCGGACAATGAAACCTTGTTCTTCAACCAGGACAGCGTGCCCTCCTTCCACGTCCGGGTGACGCTCCCCTCCGGCGCCGCCTTCACCTTCCACGCGATGCACCCGGTGGCCCCGGTGCCCAGCAAGGAATACCCCGACAACAAGGGCGAGAAAGAGGTGGCCTTCGGTAAGCTTGCCGACCTGCTCGCCCGGGACTCCCTGCCCGTCATCGTGGCCGGCGACTTCAACGACGTCTCCTGGTCGCATACGTCGCGCCTGTTCCAGGACGCGGGCAACCTGAGCAACGTCCGCCTCGGGCGGGGCCTGTACAACTCCTTCGACGCCACCTCGTGGTACATGCGCTGGCCCCTGGACCACTACTTCGTCAGCGGGCAGTGGGGCGTCGCCCGACTCGAGCGGCTGCCGGCCTTCGGCTCGGATCACTTTCCGATGTACGCCGAGTTCGTGCTGCGCTGAGCGCCTTCTCCCGTTTTTGCTGGTGCGGGTACCGGGCAATCCGGTCCTTCGCCGGGCATTCGGGGATATAGATGTAGGAACGAACATTCCGGCAGCAACCGTCTTGTAGATGGGATGGCCTTCCACGAGCATCGTAGCCGCGGATACACCCTACAGTGCCGTCATTGGGTGCCGGCGGGGAATTTTCACAATCACATATGCAGCAGGGGCGCGACAGGGTAACCGACGATTTCGAGACCGTCTTTATGGGGGCTCCCGATCTTTACCTGTTGCTCAGGCCCGACCGCCCCCGCTACACCATCGTCCGCGCCAACCGGGCCTACGCGGCCTCGACCCGTTCGGACCCCGGCGCCCTCCCCGGAATGGGCCTCTTCGAAGCTTTCCCCTTCGACGCAGGCAACAGCGGTGCGGCGGGAAACCGGCAGCTGCGGCAGTCGCTGGATCACCTGCTGCGGGAGCGGGAATCCCATGTTATGCCCCTGCAGAAGTACGACCTCCCGAGCCCCACGGCGGAGGGCGAGGTACTGGAGGAGCACTACTGGAGGGCCCTGAATACCCCGCTCTTCGACGAGCGGGGTACGCTCACCTACATCCTTCACCGCGTGGAAGACATCACCGAGCAGGTGGTGATGGAGCGGGATCGCAATCGCTTCGCCGACGTCACTTCCGATATCCTGGCCAAGGTGAGCTTCGACGGCTACTTCCGGGAGGTCAACTCCAGCTTTGAGGAGACCCTGGGCTGGACGCCCGGGCAGATTCACGGCCGGCCGTGGATCGACTTGGTCCACCCCGCCGACGTGGAGATTACCCTGAAGGTACTCGCCCGGGTGAAGGACGGGCAAGGCTGCGGACACTTCGAGAACCGTTACCGCTGCCGGGACGGCAACTACCGCTGGCTGAGCTGGAATACGCAGCCCTTCCCGGAAGAACGAATGATCTACTGCGCCATCAGCGACGTGACCGCCTCGCGTCACCTGCGGGACATCGCCGAGGGCCAGAAACAGGCCCTGGAAATGTCGGTGCACGGCGCGCCCCTGCCCGTCATCCTGGAGCGCCTGGCGCTGACCATCGAGGAGAACACCGGCACCGGCGTACGCTCCTCCATCCTGCTGCTCAGCGACGACGGGCAGCACCTCCTCACCGGTGCGGCGCCAAGCTTGCCGGAGGCCTACAATTCGGCCATCCACGGGATGCGGACCGGCATCGGCGAGGGATCCTGCGGGACCGTAGCCGCCACCGGGCGCATGTATATGGCCAGCGACATCGCCAGCGATCCGCACTGGGTCGATTACCGGGCCCTCGCCCTGCACCACGGCCTGCTGGCGTGCTGGTCCACGCCCGTACTGTCGAGTACCGGCGAGGTCTTCGGCACCTTCGCCCTCTACTACGACCGCCCCAAACAGCCCTCCGCCGAAGAGATGCAGCTGGTGGAGATCATCTCGCGGACGGCGGGCATCGTGATTGAGCGCGAACGCAACCTCGCCGCTAAGCGATACTTCGAAGCCGACCTGATCCAGGCTCGCAACGCGGCCGAGGCCGCCAGCGTCGCCAAATCGGAATTCCTGGCCAATATGAGCCACGAGATCCGCACGCCGATGAACGTCATCATCGGGATCGCCAACATCCTGCGGGACCACGAAGACCTCACCGCCCCGCAGAACGAATTGATGAGTACCCTGCAGCATTCCGCGGGCTCCCTCATGGAACTCATCAACAACCTGCTGGACATTTCCAAAATCGAGGCGCACAGCCTGCAGCTGGAGCGCGTAGCCTTCAACCTGGCCGAACTCGTCAGCGACATCGCCGGTATGATGGGCATCCGCGCCCGCCAGAAGGGGCTCACCTTCGTGGCCTCCGGCCACCAAACCTGCCACGACGTGTTCCTCGGCGATCCCTCCCGAATACGGCAAATTATCCTCAACCTGTGCAGCAACGCCCTCAAATTTACCGACGCGGGGGAGGTGACCCTCACGCTGCTCTGCCGGCTCGAAGCCGGGGCCGACGTCGCCTTCGTAACCATCGCCGTCACCGACACCGGTATTGGCATCGAGGAAGAAAAGCTCACCTCGATCTTTCAGAAATTCACCCAGGCCGATAGCAGCATCAACCGGAAGTTCGGCGGCACCGGCCTCGGCCTGTCCATCACCAAACAGCTGGTAGAGGAAATGGGCGGCAGCATCCGCGTGAAGAGCAAGCCGGGCACCGGCTCCACCTTCACGATCGAACTGCCGATCTCCGTCGACCCCGACCAGGTACCCTCACCCCTCCCGGGGGCGGACACCGCGGCGCCCGACCCTACGGATGCATCCACCGACCGTATCCTTCTCGTCGAGGACTTCGAACCCAACGCCATCATCGCCGGCCACTACCTGAAGACGTTCGGGTACCCCTACGAAGTGGCCACCAATGGCCTGGAGGCCGTACGGATGGTGAAGGCGACGCCCTACGCGGCCGTCCTCATGGATGTACAGATGCCAGTCCTGGATGGCCTGGCGGCCACCCGCCGCATCCGCGAATACGAACGCGCCACCGGCCGCCGCCGCACGCCGATCATTGCCATGACCGCCCACGCCATGACCGGCGACCGCGAGCGTTGCCTTGCCGCCGACATGGACGACTACCTGCCCAAGCCCTTCAACGCTCCGGAGCTGGAGGAGACCCTGCGGGAACTGATCGGGGGCGCCGGGGAGGCCTAGGCCGGATCAGGAATCGACGGGCAGGTTCTCGTCGTCGTTGCCGTCGTCTTCTTCGTCCTGATCCGGCTTGTCTTTCTTGACGATCACCGAGAAACCGCCGTCGGACTCCAGGATGATCAAATCTATCTCGCTGAGGTTGCGGTGGCCGTGGGAGCGGGCGACGGCCTCCAGCTCCCGCCGGGTCAGTCGCGCGTCGCGGATGGCCTGCGGCAGGATCTCGCCGTCGCGGACCAGCAGGACCGGCTCCGAGCGGACCAGCTTTGCGAAGCGTTTCGACCGTACCGAAAAGTAGGCCAGCACGAACTGCCAGAAACAGAGCAGGCTAATGGCCACGATCCCTTCCAGGAGGGCTACCCCCTCAGATAGCAGCATCGAGGCGAACACCGAGCCGAAGGCAACCGATACCGCCAGATCGAAGGCATTGAGCTTGGAGAGGGTGCGGTTGCCCGAGATGCGTAACGCGAAGACCATGAACGCGTAGCCGAAGGATCCTACGATAACGGTCCGCAGGAGCCCGGCCCAGTCCTGGTAAAACATGTTCCAGACTTCCATAAGGCAGGCATTTGGTTGGTGGCGTAACGCGGCGTGGGAGGGCGTGTTCCGCCTGTTTCGGGGGATCAAGCCCACATTTCGGGCGTGTACGTGGATACGGGCGGCCGCACGGCCGATCGCGTCAGCCGTAGGCCTCGGCCAGGCGGTCGAGTGGCCGGCGCAGGAGCAGCTCCATCGTCAGGAAGTGAGCGATAAACACCACGGCGCAAAGTCCGCCGTAGATTCTGGCATAGGAATGCTCGTTCAGGTGGCTGAGCGTATAGGTTGGCACCGCCACCAGGAAGGCCAGGAAAAAGACCGTAAAGACGGTATACAGCAGGCTGTGGTTGGCGGAAAAGTGCCCTCGCCAGATAGTAAAACTCCTGAAGAGGGTCTCCTGCCCCAGTTCTTCCCGCAGCTGCTTCTCGTAATCGGCCGTGATGATCATGTAGTAATTGACCAGCGAGAGCTTCAGCATATCGCGGAAGGAAATGATGGCCACCAGGGACAGCAGCACGATGGATAGCAGCAGGCACATTTCGGGCGTGATGGAGAGGCTTTCCTCCGCCTCATTGGCCGTCAGGTAACTGATGAACGCGGTGAGGACGGGTACCGCCACTCCGAGTAGTTTGAAGTCTGCGAAGGAGCTATCCGCCAGCGCGTCGATCCGGGCGTGGAGCCGAACGTATTCCGCGTAGACGATTTCCACCGATTTTTCCTCCGTAAGCATGGGCGAGCCGTCCTGATCAGGTTGACGTTGGGCAACCTGAATATAGGCCCCCCGGGCCGCGCGGCGCGCAGGAAATCACCCGAATCCTGCCGGGTGGCTACTTCCAGGACATATTTTCCCGGATGGTCTTGGCCGGCACGCCGGCGGCGATGACGTTCTCTCCGATCTTTCCGGTCACCAGCGACATGGCGCCCACGATCGTACCATCGCCGACGTGGGATCCTTTGAGGATGGTAACCATCCGGCAGATCCATACGTGTTTGCCGATGTAGATGTCCTCGTCCGGATTGATTCGCTTGCCGTCCGCGTTCATGATGGTGTGATTGTCCGTGGTACGCAGGACAATTTGGGTGGAAAAGAGGCTTCCTTCCCCGATCTCTACCCGGGTACCATTGTGGATGATCAGTTCGGCGCCGTTGATGCGCGTGTCCTTGCCGATGATGAGTTCGTTGCCGTCGCCGACGAGCTCGATCTTACCGGACATATAGACGCCCTCCCCCAGCACCACGCGGTTGTTATTGCCGCGGATCTCTATGGTGGCGTTGCGGATGCGGCAGCCCTCGGGAATAGTGAGTTCGGAGTTGCCCCCGACCTTCACCTGGGTGTTCAGCAGGTTGCCTCCGATGGTCACTTTACTCTTGGCGTCCTTGCGAATGGAATTGGAGGCGCCCCAGCGGTTGCGGGCCTGAATGAGGGTATGCTTGAGTTTCTCTTTCATAGTATGTGCGGGTGAGTGGGGGGCCGCTGCGTATCGGGTTGCCCTTCCGGCCATTGGACCGTAAAGGGTGGTCGGTGGAGCGGCGTCACCGGGACCAAAGTTACTACTTTATTGGGAGGCTGCTGTGGCAGCTTATTGCTTCCGGCGGGTTGAAGGTGCTGGCCCAGGGTAAGATTAGCGGAGTAGCTGAGTTAACTGCGGCGGGATGCTGGATGGTGACCTTGATCTTTTGGTTCTTTTCTATCAAGGGAAAAGAACGGAGGGTGGTGGATTACCGGCGGGATAGGGTTTCTCACAGATCGCCTGCGGCGACACGGGGCGCCTTAAAGTGGGAAAGTTTTAACACAGATCGCCTGCGGCGACACGGAGGCGCTGCGCTTAGGCACAGAGTTTCACAGATTCGCGCAGGGCTGATGCGAGGGGCTGACGCGGAATTCCACGGAGGGGGCCGGACCTGCGGTCCAGCCGCGGTACTGACGCGCAGTACTGAAATCGACCGCCACTGGGTTTCCGGCCAGCAGCCACCACACGGATAGAAGCCACGGCTGGTCAGTGGGAAACGCCCTTGCGACCGCCCGGGGACCGCGCCGCGAACCGGCGTGAAGAAACCTACACTGTATGAGCCGGAGGATTCAACGCGGGAGGCTTGCTGGCAACAGTCGGCCGCGGACACCATCGGAGCGGGAGGGGCCAACGCGAGTTTGTAGGTTTTAGCCGGTTTGGGGTGCGGGCACCGGTCAGGCGGGCGCACAGGCTTGATCTTTTGGTTCTTTTCTATCAAGGGAAAAGAACGGAGGGTGGTGGATTAACGGCGGGATAGGGTTTCTCACAGATCGCCTGCGGCGACACGGAGGCGCTGCGCTTAGGCACAGAGTTTCACAGATTCGCGCAGGGCTGATGCGAGGGGCTGACGCGGAATTCCACGGAGGGGGCCGGACCTGCGGTCTAGCCGCTAGTAGACGGCCACGATCGTCAGCCGCTTGCCGTTGAATTCGGCCGTCTCCCCTACCCCACGGTTCAGCAGCACTTGCCCGATCGGCGAGCTGACGGACACGCAGTAGTACAGCTGCCCGTCGAGATGGACCTTGCCCAGTCCCACGGCCAGATAGTAGCTTCCCCGGTCCGTAATCACCAGGCTGCCCTTCGTAGCCCGGCCGGAGGTGCGCTCCGGGCCGATACCGTCCAGCTCCTGCCGCGACTCCACTGCCTGCTGTAACTGCGCGTGGGCGCGCGCCTCCTCGCCCTGCAGCATGGCCCGGCCGGTCTCGTACTTGTCGCCGACGCTGCTCTTCGTTTCGCTCTCCCGCGACGCCGCGATGCCGGCCAGGATGTCCCGGACCGTAGCGATCCGCCGGTCTACGTCGGCCACACAGGCTTGGTGCAGTTGCTGCTTGATGTCGTCGGGGTCGTTCACGAAGGGGAGTGTGGGGCTAAAGTTAACGGGCGCGTGGGGGTTAAGTAAGCAGTAGTCTGTTGCTCATGCGGGGTGCCGTGCAATAATGTACACTGACCAGGATGCCCACAAAGGCTGCTTTGGCGGGTGTGGACAGCGGGGGCCGAAAAGCCGTTGGTTTCCCGCTTATTCACCACCTACTGGTCTGTCAATCAGCAAGTAAGCCGGTTATCCACACCCTCGTCCGGCCTGTGGAAAACCTGCCCCCAATCCCAATTTTCAGTTGACTCCACCGCCGGCCAGACCGCAGATCACCCTCCCTACCCTCCGCATCTGCCCCCCACGCGCCTCCGTGAGGACGCAGTTTCTCTGCGTTGATCCCATCCCACCACCGCCATGAACCAGTCCGCAGGTAGCTCTCCCTTTGGAGGCTTACACGGCACCTGCGCTCCGCCGCCCGTCGGTGCCTAGGCGCTTGTTTGTCCCGCTTTTCTTTACGTAGGCTACCGCTCAGCCGGGGACGGCCGTTTTTCCAAGCTTCTGGCCGGAAAGCTTCATTCCGGCGCGGGCATTGAGCACGATCAGCGTGAGGTTGGTGGCTCCGAACAGCAATTCGAGCACCTGGAAAAATAGGAAGGTGCCATCGATAGAGTAGTGCACCGCTCGGAAGTAGAGGTAGATGGCCAGGCCAATCAGGATACAGCCGTTGAACGCGACAACTTTCATGCGCCGCATTTTCGTCAGCACGAGCGGGTGGGTTGACTTGCCCGCCAGTTTACTGCCGGTCACGCCGAGGGTCGGCATGGCGATCAGCAGGACGGGTACGCCGTAGAGGATGCCGGTCTTTACCTGCCGAATGAATGCGTGGTCGCCGATGAGCTCGGCCAGGAGGGAGAGGGTGAAGAAGGATCCGATGGTCAGCAGGGCCACGGCGGTGGCGGCGATGTGGGAGCGGAGGATGGCTTTGCGGGTCATAGTAGGGTGGATAATTTGCTGCGGCAAACTTCCCACCGGCGGACGAGCTAAAATTGTAGGAATCGGAAACTGGTAAGTTGCTTCCTGATACGGTGCGGATGGGTACCGATGATTTTCTTGACGGTATGGGTGAAGTGAGCCTGATCGGCGAAGTTCTGGTCGTAGGAGACCGCCGTCAGGGAATCGGAAGAGTACCGCATCTGGTAGACCGACTGCCGTAGCTTGACCAGCAAGCTGTATTCCTTCGGTGAACACCCGACGGTCCTGTAGAAGTGGTTCCGCAGCGTCCGGGGGGAGGTACCGACTTGCGCGGCGACCGCCGCCACGGTGATGCTTCCCCCGTGCCGCTCGATGAGGTCGATGGCGCCCTTGACTACTTCCAGGTTTTTGCTTTCCGCCGCCGCCTTTAAGGTTGCTTCCAACGCGGCAAACATCCCTTCCGGCGTAGCGCTGTCGTCTATTGCCCGGCGTAGCCTTACGGCATGTTCCTGCAGCAGGTCATCTGCGGCGATGAGCCAGGGCAGAGCGGATACGTCCGTCTCGGTCAGCAACGCCAGCGCGAAGGGCTTCAGGTGGGCACCGACGATCTTTACCCGATCCGTAAGCGGCTTTACCGACAGCTGGTGGCTTGCTATCCTGGAAAAGACCATATCGGCCCTGCGGGTTTCCCCGCTAGAGTGATTGGTTACGGCGAACGGATGGTCGAAGAAATACCCGAAGGTTATGCGTGGGAAGGGGAAGACTTGTTCTTCGGCGAGCAACAGGTCAGCAACGGGGATATCCAGGTAGAAGTAAGTATCCACCCACTCCCTGAGCTGCGTATCCGATGGTCTTGCGAAGGTAAAGTCGTTCACTGTCGTGATGGTAGCATGGCCGTAGGACCAGGAGCGTGTATAGACGCAGGATTTGAGGTAAGGCTGCCCGTGGTGTCCTGAAAGTTGCCAAATCCTTCAAACTCGACCCAGCAATGTGCTCGGTTGACCGACCGACAGGGGGACCAAGGTAATCCCTTTCTACTGATCCAGCGCCAACGCAAGGATAGCCTCCGTGGCGTCTTTGATGCCGTGCGGCGACTGACCCGCACGGAAGGCCAGTGGCGTAACCTTAACCGTAAGTTTCCACCCTGGAAGGTGGTGGATTACCGCTTCAACTAATGGTCACGCGGCTGTACGCGATCAACGACGTACTCAACCGGGGGGCGGGGAAGGTAGTACCGGAGGGGGGAGTCCACGCCGAGGTAGCGGGCGATGTCGGTGGCCTTGCGACCAACCCCGTTATCCCTGAGCACTTCGGTGAATTGTGTCTTCTTCACCCGTCCAAAGCTTACAGTTTTGAACTGTCCGAATTAAGCGGAAGGCTGTGAATCCAACTATCGTTCGGCACTTTGATGGAGTAGCCAGGGAGCAGGTCACGGTGACCCCACCCCTAAAAAGCGGTACCACGCATAACTAGAAAAATCTGGCTGATCTACCTACATTTAACTACACCGGATCAGCATGAAAAAATCGAAGTTTACCGAGGCCCAGATCGCCTTTGCCCTGCGGCAGGCGGAACAGGGTACACGGGTCGAGGAGGTCTGCCGCAAGCTCGGCATCAGCCCGGCCACGTTCTACAACTGGAAGAAGCAGTACGGCGGGATGGGCGTTTCGGAACTGCGCCGCCTGAAGCAGCTCGAGGAGGAGAACCGGCAACTCAAGCAACTGGTCGCCGACCTGAGCCTGGATAAACAGATGCTCCAGGACGTAATAAAAAAAAAGCTTTGACGGCACGGCGTAAGCGTACGCTGGTCGAGCACCTGGTGGAAAACTACCGCGTGTCAGTACGACGCGCCTGCCACGTCATTCCGTTCCGTCGCTCAAGCTGCTACTACAAGCCCATCGGACGCGACGACTCGGCCCTCCGACGGCGCATTCGCGAGATCGCCGAGACGCGGGTACGGTACGGCATCTGGCGAGTGGTGACGCTGCTGCGGCGCGAGGGCTGGCGGGATAACCATAAGCGGATCTACCGGATCTACTGCGAGGAGGGGCTTAATCTGCGGAACAAGCGGCCGCGGCGCAGTAAGTCGGCTGCCCACCGCGTGGAGCAGCTGACCGCCTCTACAATTGACGAGGTGTGGAGCATGGACTTCGTGGCCGACCAGCTGTTTGATGGCCGCAAGATCCGCGCCTTAACTGTAGTGGATAACTACAGTCGCCAGTGCCCGGTGATCTTTGTAGACCGCTCGCTGAAGGGCGCCGACGTGGTAAACGTGCTGGATGGGCTGGGTCGTCGGCCGCAACGGATCAAAGTCGATAACGGGAGTGAGTTCATCTCCAAAGCGCTGGACAAGTGGGCCTACGAAAAGAAAATCACCTTGGACTTCTCCCGTCCGGGTAAACCGACTGATAATCCGTTCATTGAAAGCTTCAACGGTAGCTTCCGCGACGAGTGTTTGAATGCCCACTGGTTCCTATCTTTGGAGGACGCACGCCAAAAGATCGAACGTTGGCGGCGTGAATACAATGAATTTCGGCCCCATACGGCGCTCGGCGGATTGCCCCCGAAGGCCTTCGTCGATACACTTTTAATACAGCCAGAAATTCCAGTTTAGCTGGTAGCGGTTATGGGGGTGGGCTCAGCCAACGAGAATTTCTACTTTAGAGTGGTTGCGGCTTAGGGGAAGTCTACAGGCGAACCTTATTTCCTTGTAGGTCAACGTTAAATTCGCCTTTTACTGAACTGCGCTCCGTACTGGTGTAACTATTCTGTTAAACTTACATATATACTTATACGGCATTATACATCTTCGGCCGTGGTTGACGTCGAGCGGTGTGTTTGGATGGATCTCATTGTTCCGTATTGACGGATAATACCGTGTTATGATCGAAAACTTTTAAACGGCCAAAGTTGAGCTATGGCATGCATCACACACCTATTCAATAATTAAACTATATGAATTCGGAGTATCTTCTGAGTGCACATGGATAGTATATGAAAACAATTTAATCTCGCACTTCATCGTTACTTCCAACTCTACAATTGACATTTCTATATTTATACTCTGGCTGATAATATTGCGTTGTCTTTCAGTTAAATCAGATTGGTTTTCAATGGAAACAGCAGAATTGAACGAACCAACAAGTTCATAATCGTAGTCGGCTAGTTGACGAATTAGCAAAAAGTTACCGATGCCCTTTTGGACAGTATTGCGGGAAAAGTCAAATGCGACAAAAGTGTATCCATCTTCGTGTTGAAAGGTAAAGAGTACATTTCCAGTTCCAGTTAGTTCCAATCTGGTGAAACCATACTGAATACTATTTCTTTTTGTAAAGATTTGCAGTAACTTATAGGTTTTCAGGTCTATGGTTCTCCGTTCGGATATGATTGCGTCATCCATTGGCTTGTTTTTAGAAGAATAAGACGTATGTGTAAGCTTCTACAGGAACCTAATCTTTCTTTCAATACGTTTAATTTTAAAACTGATCGTGGGTCCACCAGTCGTATTTGCAACAGAATAAAATTTAATTTGAATTGCATCATTAGCCACTTTATAGATTTGTTCTAATGGCTCGGTAGGATTAAAATATGGTCCTGTAACATCTG
The DNA here is from genome assembly GCF_003390915.1 of Lewinella sp. IMCC34183. Classification (GTDB taxonomy): domain Bacteria; phylum Bacteroidota; class Bacteroidia; order Chitinophagales; family Saprospiraceae; genus Neolewinella. The sequence continues at coordinate 290,580 of NZ_QMEM01000007.1, forward strand.
GGAACAGCCCCAACAACTCGTTGAAAAATGACTGAGGATTCTTGACATCAGCGAGTGTCATTCCATAATTACCCCCTCTCCACGTGAGCTTTCCTAATATACTGCCACTTTGGTTTTTGACTACAGTCAGTAACTTTTCAACAAATTCAGAACCGAAGTGCTTCATTTCAACCACCGCCCGCCAGGCTCTTGAGGCTTTTCCCGTCAACTCAATTCCATCAACCGTTAGATCCAGAGCTGCTAAAGCAGGAAATTTCCGTTTAACTATGTTCAGTGTCTCACCAAGAAAACCCAGTATATCTCCCTGCCTCACATTATTAATAGCATCAATGACATTACTATAGTCCGATACGCCGGGAACATTTCGCTTAATCAACTCTATAGCAACTTCTACCGCTACCTCCTGTATGAAAGGCCATAAGAATCCGGGTATCTCAGCAAACTCTCCGTCAGCAAGTGCCCGGAAATCCGCATTCTCTATGTACAGTTGGATATAAATGTTAGCTGCTAGAATCGCACTTTCATCTGACACTTTAGAGGTCCTTCGTCCTAGATGGGCCTGTAAGAACGTGCTAATTACACTCACCTGCCGTAAGCCTGCATCTGAAAAGAAGAAAGTTTCAATACTTTCTTCCGGGAAGTAAATTCCCTTAGAGTTGAGGGTATTGTACACCCGAAACGAACCACAACGATGGTCGACGATACCACCGGAAGCGGTACTGTAGCAAGCGCTATACTGCTGTAGATCACCCATGAATAGTGGTTTAGGCAATTGAAGTCGACCTAAATAGCCGTGTACAGCATCATTCAACGAGATAGTCTCAAATCCGTCGATGTCGTCACCTATACTTAATGGATCATTATTGCCGGACCCACCACTTCCCCCGCTATTCCCAATACCATTATATCCAGAACCTACACCACTACCCCATCCGCTGGAGCCAGTAGTTCCTGAACTTTGACTGCCGCTGCCACCGCTGTCGCCCTCTCCTTCACAAAAATCGTCGCGCCATATTGTTACGCTTCCATCGCAATCGACGAACATCTGGTACTTGGCCTCTGAACTGGCGGAAGGTACACAGTATAACTCTCCGCCTTGGCACTTCTGCTTTATTGCGCGACCACGTTTGTCCAAACTAGCGAAAATCTTGTTAATATGTTTTTCCGCTGTGACAGATGTGTCCTTTCTACTATTCCCAAATCCATTTTCGTAAAAACTACGGTAAAAATAATTTGCGGTAAGCAACCCACTATCATACCACATACTGAAAAAGCCCGTAACTTGACCTCCTTCGTCAAACCGCGTAGGTACAGAATATATCAATTTATCAGCAGAAACCTTATCGGCCTCAATCATTGACCAATCTGGATATCCCGATCTTTGAGTAATGATGGTGTGGTTCTGAATAAAGTATGTGTTAGAGAGCAGAAGATTAGCAAAGTCCGTTTTCAGTTTTTCGACATCGTTGCACTGAGCACAATTGCTAGATTTACTAAATGTCTGAGTGCCTATTCTGTGTACGTAATTTGATGCGTATTGACTGATTAAGGTAGTTGAATCATTAAACGATACATCTTGTAATGAAAAGTCATCCTTCTCGCACGTAGTTAGACTGAGAATGAGCATGAGTGAAAATACGTGAAAAACTCTGAGGAACGGTTTCTTTTGGATCATAGGTGTAGTAAATGTGGTGAAAAAGTTTTCGCTTTAAAGCTAATAAAAATATTCAACTACCCTTCTCCCACAAAAGACTTTCTGTTTTCTGCTATAAACAGCTAAATTCTGTCAAGATAAGTGACACTTAGTACTCACTCTAAGTTATCGGCCATTCGAGCGCGTGATGTTTATTCTAGTTGCCGGCCTAATGCCGGCCATGTCTGTAAACTGCATTCCTTTACACCTGTCAATACACATGCTTTACACCGCTTACCATTGTAAGATATGATACTTGCCGGGCACGGCCACGTCATTGGCGCAGAACGAGCCCAGGTAAAACCGTCGATAGTAGACATCATAGACGTGACCGCCGCGATCCTCTAAGCCGATCCAGCGGTAAGCGGCACTTTCGCTCACCTTCAGATACTCCGAACTTCCCCAGCGGATCGTCCCCCGCGAGGTCAATCGCCGCACTTTGAAGTGGGCCGGGTAGTCGTAGTCCTCTACCTTCCCCGTCCAGCGGCGGGGGCTCGGTTCGTGAACGTGCGCCGGCTTCTGCATTTCCAACGACTCATGCGGCCGTACCTCATTATACGTGCGTACAAAGTTGTTTAATCGGCGTTGTTGCCACCGTAAATCGTAGCTCGGTGGACGGGCGCAGTCGGCCTTGAGGTCCTCGTGCATCCGCTCGTGGCGACCGTTCTGACCGGGCTGTCCCGGATCGCTGTAAACCATCTCGATGTCGTGGTCCATCAGCCAGTAGGCCAGCGTACCGTAGCGCTGAGGAGACTGGATGGAGGCGAACGGTGCACCGTTATCGGAGTGCAGCTGCTCGGGCATCCCATACTCCGCAAAGGCCTGGCGTAAACCCTGCTGTACGTTTGCAATCGTCTCCTGATACTGCGCTTTCGCCAGGAAGATGTAGCGGCTGTAGGAGTCGCAGATCGTCAGCGGATAGCAGTAGCGCTGATTGCCCAGACGGAACTTCCCTTTGTAGTCGATGCTCCAGATCTCATTGCTTTTTCCGGGTCGAAAACCGGTTGTTGCGGCCGGAACCGGTGGCGCCTACGCTTGCGCTCTACCAATCCGGCCCGTCGCAGCAACTTATGGATCGTCTGGGCGCTCGGTACGCAGTCCGCCTGCCAATCTTCCAAGAGCAACACCCGCAACTTGCGGGCACCCCAGCGCGGATACTGCTTCCGTAGCTCGAGGATCGCCGCCTCCACCTCCGGATCCGTCTGGTAGGGATTGGTATGCGGGGTTTTGCGCTGGTCACCCAGGTTGGTAAATCCTCCCTGCTCGTACTTCTTCAACAGCAAATCTCCCGTCGGTCGGCTAATCCCGTACGCTTGACATAGTTCCTTTTTGGTGTACTTACCCGTGAGGTAATCAAGGATGAATTGCTTCTTCTGATCCATTGCTGAACACGTTTTCCAGGCCATGACTCGGGTCGTTTTGGACCCAAAGCAATGGCCGAAGCGTGTAAAGCATGTCTATTTACTTTTTGTAAAGGATGTCTGTTTATCGGACCCCAATGGCCGCCAACGGGAGGCCGTGCAAAAGCTCCCGCCCAAGCTAGGCAAAATTCCTCCGATCTAGCTTTCGATCCAGTATCACCGTAAAATGGCCGCATAGTGCCGCCAAGAGGGTCCCAAGAGCCCCTACGAACGCCCATACGAGCCCATTTTCACCCAAAAACCGGCCCTTCAACCGCCGCAGCAGCTCCGGTATGCCCAGGATGGACACACTCCGCCGCAGGTTGTAGCAGCAGGCCAGCAAACTATACTCCCCGTCAACCGCTTCCAGCCCCTTCACCAGGGTGAAGTAGGCTCCCCACGATCGCTTGATGGTGCCAAACGGGTGTTCAACGATGGCTTGTCGTGATGGGTAGACCTCCGGCCACTCCTGCAACCGTAGGTGGTTGCGCGCCAGGGCCGCGGCGTGCTCGTGGTGGTAAATCACCTTGCCGTGGCGGTTCTTACTGGCCGCCGCGCTCAGACACTGCTCGCGGATCGGACACTGGGAGCAGATCGTGTTGCTAATCCGGTAGCGCTGGAAGCGGCGGTCGGTCGGGGTGCGGCCCCCGCGGCTCTCCCGCTGGTGGTACCACCGTCCGTTGCTAGTCAGTTCCTCCCCCTCGGGACACACGTAGACATCGGCCTCCTCGTCGTAGTCGAACTCCCGGGGACCGTAGCCCCCGGCATCCCGCGGCTTGGTCTTCCGCTCGGCCACGAAGGGCTCCATGCCCAGCGCCTCCACCCCCGCCAGGTTGGTTGCGTCGTAGTACCCCTTGTCCGCCAGCACATCAATCGGTTCCTCTGGCTCATTGGGTAGGTCCAGGATCTCCTTGGCCGCTCTTGCCAGCCCCGCCAGGGCGTTGATGTCATTTACGTTCGTGGCCTCCGTGTGCACGATCAGGTTATGCTCGTCGTCCGCCACCGACTGGATGTTGTAGCCCACCAGCGACTCGGTGCCCTTCACCATCATACTGCGGGCATCGGGATCCGTCTCGCTCAGCTGTGTCTCGCCGCTCGCCTCCAGTTCCGCCTGCATCTCTTCGTACAGCTCCTTACGCTCCCGCAGGGCCGCCAACTTGTCGAGCGCCTGCTGTTGCAGGTCTTCCTTACTATCACTGGCTTCCTGGACGTCCCGGTCCGCAAACTCCTGCAGCGCCTCGGCGATCCCTCGCTCGATCCGCTCCAGGTTGCGTTGCAGCTTGGCCCGGTTGAAGTGCTTACATCTAGGGCCCCCACCCCAGATGACGCAGCGCGCGTTCTGGGCGTGGATCTTGGTGCCGTCCACGGCTAGCCGCTGTCCGGCGATGAGTTCCCAGTCTTGAGGAGTAGTACGTACTCCTTGAAAACGGCCTTCAGCCCCCTGGGATGGTTCTTGCGGAAATCGGCGATCGTGTGGTACTTAGGCCGCAGGTTACCCGTTAGCCACATTACCTCGATGTTGACCGCACAGGCCCGCTCCAGCTGGCGGCTGCTGCGGATGCGGTTCAGGTAGCCGTACAGGTAGAGCTTGAGCAGCAGCTCCGGACCGTAGGCGCTGGCCCCGTCGGCGTGCACCGGCGTAAAACCGAGCTTGGGAAGGTCCAGCTGGTCGACGAACGCGGCGACCACGCGCACTTCGGCGTCCGCCGGGATCATAGCCTCCAATGGAGTGGCGAACAGACCGAACTGCGCGGGGTCCAAACCTATTTTTCTGGGCATTTTTCTCGGGTATCACTGGGATACCTTCAAGATACGGCTGGAAAATCGAAAACTATACTTTTTGCACAGTCTGACGGGTGCGCCACCGCAGGCCGGCTGCCACTAGCCAACTTACGGACCAGCAAATTTCTTTCATTCATAATAAAGCATCATCAGCACCCAGTAGCCTCATCGCCGGCTTGACGATGGCGCAATGTTCGGCGAATTAAATTTCAATTTGGTCGATGGGTAGTATTACGGTAGCAGGATTAGCCTTTTTATTACTCTGGTTATATCGAATTGCAACCATATCACCCTTATCCAATTTTGCCCAGTCAACAAGAGATCCTTCATAGGTCCTCGAGTTAAGATAATAACTATTAAAGTTGCTGTCTTCTGCAAAGAGATAATAATGCATCTCATCAGAAATAGGTACGTGAGATATAGTAACAAGCGTATATCCGTCTTGCGCAAGTTCAATCATATGCTCATCATCATAAATCTTTTGTGCTTTGTACTTGTACCAAGGCACGCTGTGCAACGGATTATTTTGGTCAAAAAGTTCATAACTAAATTCTAAAATTTCTGTACTCTCCGGTCCGTCAATACTCAATTTATTATCGGCCGACACAATTTCGAAAAAGTGTGTAGACAAAAAACTAAGAAAGTCCATTTTAAATGTACCCGAAAGGATTTTTGCCAAAGACTTTGTTCGAAGTATGGCATATATTTGCTTGATAAACTTGAAGGCCTCGCTACATGGATAGTATTGGTACCCTTCAAGATCAAAAAGGTCGTTAAATATTGTTAGGGCTTCTTTCAGATGATTTTCACAGGTTGTTGGATCTGTATCTATTTCAAATTCTACTAGCCTTTTGTACGCCAATGCTCTTCGAGTGCCATATAGCGGCCTGAGTTCGCCCTTAGTTTTCCATTCAGAAGTGAAATCTAATACCTTATGTAGATTTCCTGCCCGTAGCAATGCATTTAAGTAGACGTTGACTAAACGAAACGCAAAGGCACTAGATGATTTTTCATCATTATGCAAGTTTAAATCAATTAATTTCTCAATAATTTCTATACATTTCTCGAACTCACTTTCATAGTAAAAAAGCGTACTCAACTCTAGCTCAATACGAGGAGATTCTTCAATTCGTCTAGCTCTTTCAAGATATTCTATCGCACCAACTCTGTTTTTTAGTCGATCTAATAATCTCGCATAGCTGTATAATAGTTGAGTGGATGAAGGCTGATGAGATATAGCTTCTAACAAGCGAGTATTATGACTTTTCAAGATTTTGAGCGAAGGATTTTTATAGGATAAGCTCTTATTAACCTCGAAAAGCAAAAGCTTATTATTATCGTCTGTAGCAGGATTGACAAAGTTTTGATCATACTTATTGATCCCAGATTGTAAGCTTTTTGCATCTTGGCTAGCCACCGCGCTACGTCGCTTTTGTACTGCCTTCCCGATCTTCGATCTTACAGATATATTCCTGGGATTTAGTAACAATAGATCTCTAATGGACTCATTAAGTTGATAGTTATCTACTCCATAACTGTTGGTCGACCTATTTAACAAGCTAGTTTTGGACAATTCATTGATTGATTCTACTACCTGTTCACTGGAGAATCGAAGCAGTGAAATAAAATCAGTCTTGCTTGCTTTTCCAATAGCATATGTAGCCTCAAGAATAGATACAGAATCTTCTGATAGAGAGTCAATCAAATTTCTGTATGAAAATGACGCGATATTTTTTTGAGAACTATCTATCGAATTTGATATATCTACTCCTTTCAAGTAAGTATCAACGGTTAGCCGTATTGCCAATGGATTGTAATTAGCGCGTTCAGCGATGGTTTCAATTTGTTTGTGTTCAACACTATTGTCACCCCTTTTCTTCAAATAATCACGCGTAAGATTTATAGCATACCTTTTATTTAGAGGTTCAATAGGTAAAGTTGTTGCAGAGTCTACAGACACTCGACTTGTGACCAGAACCCTCCACTTCAAAGGCAGGTCCTGATTGAAGGCAATAAACTCTTGTTGCGACTTCATCAATAAAGTCTCCAAGTTATCTATACATATTAAAATTTGCTTGTCCTGTAGTACTTCACATGCATCACTGAACGAATCAAATTGATCATTTGGATATATAGTAGATAAATCTTCCACTATCGATGTCTTGATCTGATCTAACCCATCAATGGCTTCCACAACTTCGATACCTTGTGTAGTTAGCATCTCATTCTTCAGGGTACAATAAACTAGTGCATCAATTTTGTTAGACCATTCTGGCGTCAATGTTATGTCCCTTAAAAATTGAAGAACTAAAGAAGTTTTCCCAATTCCACCAGGCGCAACAACCGCAATCAGATTGTTTCTTAACTTGGAAAGAATCTTGGTAAGCTCAACAAATTCTTTATTTCTACCAAGAAGCCCAGTAATCTCGTGCTCGAATATTGATGGTAAAGTGTTTGGAATCTGCCATTTTGCAGAATAAATCCAATCATCAGGTGGCTCATTAATATTTCCAGTTTCGGCCGCAATTAATGCTTCTTTAATAGTAAATAAACTCAGCTTATCAATCAGCGGGTCGCTGGCAATTGCTGCTGACCTATACCAATATGATTCAGGAAATGGACGGTTTGGATGACTTACAGCATTCCGTATATCAAAAATTTTAAGAGCCTCACATAGCGTTTTTAATTCTTTGATGAAAGGGTGTAGAGATGTATCTGATGTGATGCCTATCGCAAAATCAAAAACTTCGTTTAGGTAACTAGCTTCTACTAAAGCAACGATCGTTGATGGCTTATCATCCTCGATCCTACTTTCTACATTCTGCAAAGATGTAGAAGCTATTCTATTAGCAACAGATTCATTCTCAATAACATAGTTACCTAAAGCTTGCTCTAAACTGTAAATGATCATTGCAGCTTTAATACGATTCTGCTGACTTTTATTCATGTTTTTCTGTAAATGTAGCGTATGTTTTCTGTTTCGCCGAACGAGAGGCCGTGCAAAAGCTCCCGCCCAAGCTAGGCAAAATTCCTCCGATCCGGCTTTCGATCCAGTATCGCCGCAAAATGGCCGCATAATGCCGCTACGAGGCTCCCAAGAGCCCCTACGAACGCCCACACGAGCCCATTTTCAGCCAAAAAACGGCTCTTCAGCCGCCGTAACAGTTCCGGAACGCCGATTATAGACACGCTACGCCGCAGGTTGTAGCAGCAGGCTAGTAAACTATACTCCCCGTCGACCGCTTCCAGCCCCCTCACCAGCGTGAAGTAGGCGCCCCACGATCGCTTAATGGTGCCGAACGGGTGTTCAACCATGGCTTGCCGACTCGGGTAGACCTCCGGCCACTCCTGCAGCCGCCGGTGGTTGCGCGCCAGCGCCGCGGCGTGCTCGTGGTGGTAGAGCACCTTACCGTGGCGGTTCTTGCGCGCCGCCGCGCTCAGGCACTGCTCGCGGATCGGACACCGGGAGCAGATCGTGTGGCTGATCCGGTAGCGCCGGAAGCGGCGGTCGGTCGGGGTGCGGCCCCCGCGGCTCTCCCGCTAGTGGTACCACCGCCCGTTGCTGGTCAGTTCTTCGCCCTGCGGACACACGTAGACATCGGCCTCCTCGTCGTACTCGAACTCCCGCGGACCGTAGCCCCCGGCATCCCGTGGCTTGGTCTTCCGCTCGGCTACGAAGGGCTCCATGCCCAAAGCTTCCACGCCGGCCAGGTTGGTGGCATCATAGTAGCCTTTGTCCGCCAGCACATCGATGGGTTCGGCCGGATCGTCGGGCAGGTCCAGGATCTCTTTGGCGGCTCCCGCCAGCCCCGCCAGGGCCTGGATGTCGTTGACGTTCGTGGCCTCGGTGTGTACGATCAGGTTATGCTCGTCGTCTACCACCGACTGCACGTTGTAACCCACCAGCGACTCGGTGCCCTTCACCATCATACTGCGGGCATCCGGGTCCGTTTCACTGAGCTGCGTCTCGCCGGTCTCTTCCAGTTCCGTCTGCATCTCTTCGTACAGCGCCTTGCGCTCCCGCAGGGCGGCCAGCTTGTCCAGCGCCTGCTGCTGCAACTCGCTCTTACTATCGCTGGCTTCCTGGACGTCCCGGTCCGCAAACTCCTGCAGCGCCTCGGCGATCCCCCGCTCGATCCGTTCCAGATTACGCTGCAGCTTGGCCCGGTTAAAGTTCTGCTTGCGCGCGTTCTGCGCGTGGATCTTCGTGCCGTCTACCGCCAGGCGCCGCCCGGCGATCAGCTCCCAGTCCTTTAGTAATAGTACGTACTCCTTGAAGACGGCCTTCAGTGCCTTTGGGTGGTTTTTGCGGAAGTCGGCAATCGTGTGGTACTTGGGCTTGAGGTTACCCGTCAGCCACATCACCTCGATGTTAACCGCGCAGGCCCGTTCCAGCTGGCGGCTGCTGCGGATGCGGTTGAGGTAGCCGTACAGGTAGAGCTTCAGCAGCAACTCCGGGCCGTAGGCGCTAGCCCCGTCGGTGTGCACCGGTGTAAAGCCGAGCGCAGGCAGGTCCAGCTGGTCGACGAATGCCGCCACGACGCGGACTTCAGCGTCCGCCGGGATCATCGCCTCCAGGGGTGTGGCAAACAGACCAAACTGCGTGGGGTCCAAACCTACTTTTCTGGGCATTTTTCTCGGGTATCAGTGGGATATCTTCAAGATACGGCTGGAAAATCGGAAAGCATACTTTTTGCACAGTCTGACGATTGCCTACCCGACGGCCGCCTCTTCCAGCAAACATAACTGATTTTGACTTTCATTTCGTTTGCGTTTAAAGCAATAATAGCACCAAAGAGCTCAATCGGCGGCTGTGCGTGGTAGGCGGTGTTAGCGGTATATTAAATTAAAGCTTTTGAATAATTTTGACTTTTCATGAAATCATCAATATAGGCAAAATCAATATTCCCAAAATCATCATGAGGAAGATAAATACTGCTAGACTTCATTCTGCTGACACTCCATTTTCTACCATACGAAAATTTGAATTTTTCTAACCTTATAAGTGTGGCTACAAACAGCAAAAACCACATTGACAATTTTTTTCGTGGAATTAAAATGTTAACGTCATCGGTAGCCCAGTAGGGCTGGTCTTGGTAAAATGCTTCAGCTACTGAATTTCCATTATAGACTACAGTTAGGGTATGAGCTGGATAGATTGGATCTCTCTCAATATATTGCCTTAGACCGTTATTATATTCGGTAGCAGCTATAAATGGTGTTGGCCCTGGGTTCATATCATACTTAGTGAGCCGCTTGCCCTTTTTAATTCGAAATAGTGTTAGTAATTTTACCTCTTCCCACTCTTCAGGACTAAAATCGTCGATCTTTGTTAGGCTTTCGGGTCTAGACAACTCCGTGAAATTTGGTAAATCACGATCATTGACCCATGCCGGAATTTCCGCCGGAATACGTAAGTGTTTTAGCGTCTTATTCGCTTGTCTACCATAGTTATATCTAAACTTATTCTCTCTTATCGCTTGAACATAGAAGAGAAGTTCTAGCTCAGATAGCTTGACTTTAGGTCGCAAGATATATACATCTCTACCTGTATAATACGGTACTGGCTGCAAAAATGTAGACAAGACACTGCCTCCTCCTGCCACAGTAATTGTCATAGGTTCAATTGTAGTCTTTTGGTCTACTATTTCCACTCTAGCAGATACTCCATTGTTCTTTTCGGTGCGAGATACAAAGTTTACGGAATTATCTAAGTCGTCTGATTGTGTTAATCTATTCAACTCAAGGTTTGTACCATATTCAACAAAGAATACATCACTCACTTCTACCATCTTCATTATATCCTACTTTAATTAGAATTTAAAGTCTTAAATATAGCGTAATCTTTGAGGACCTCTTCAAAATTGGATTCAGTTAGATTACTGTAGTCAGTTTCCATGTATGCTTCAGCGCACCATTCATCCTCTGGTGTTACTATTGCAGATATAGATGCTCCTCGTTTTGTTTCCCGATTAAAATAGGCAGAAAGCCATTCTTCCCTGATAGTTTCCCAATTATGGTCTACATCTATCCGACCTTTGTTTTTAACTTTTATAAAGCCATCATTTTTCCAGTAGCCAAACCATGTTTTTTTCAACGGGTTGTGAGGGACGTGCGCACGAACTACTAATACACAGGTTACCACACCAACGTTGGAGTTGTGAAAGAGCTCATCTGGCATCGACATTACTGCCTCGACTGTATGACTATTCATGAGTTGCCGTTTGAGTTCATACCCCTTTCCTCGTTGTGCCAGAACACATCGCATAGGAATAATCGAAATGCAAACTGCATTTGTGGAGAGTATACTCAAATTATTTAATACAAATTCTAGCTCTTCTATATCTGTCTTTTTAGATTTATACGGAGGATTCAGAAATCCAGCTGTTCCTTTTTTATCTATGTTTTCAGATAGCTCAAAACAGTCGCCATATAAAACATTTGTTTTGCCATCGCCATGAATAATCATGTTCGAAACTGCAAGGGCATAGATATCGTGTTGAAATTCGATACCGACAATTTGATGTTTTTTGATAGCAGCAATTTTAGCTTGATTAGCGCCAGCCTTTTGAATCATTCGCCTCATAGCGCTAATCATAAAGCCTGCAGTCCCACAACAATTATCGATGATAATTGAATCTGAATCGATCATGGCGATGTCAGCAAACAGCTCTGTAATGTGTGGAGGAGTTAATACAATACCCAGACCTTTATCATTATTAGCATATCTCAAAAATTCAATATAGAACTGCCCAAGAGTATCAAAATACTTATGTTCTTTGATAAATCGATTGATCTTTTTGTCTATATCCTGAATAAGCTCAACTATAAACTTTTTATCAGTTGATAGTGAAGCGTGAGTTTGTATAAATGAATACGCTTGCTTAAGATTTGCAACTTTATTTGAATCGATATCTGCATCTACAAGTTCTGCTACGATTGTATCCACAATAGACTTAGTAATTCGTTTTGCACTCTTATGGCTTTCAAAGCTATTTCTAAATGCTGTGTTGCTTAAGGCTATTAAGATACCACTGATCAGAAGACTACGATGCGCTTCCTTCACCTTTTTGGCATGAAGAGTTTCATTTAAATCCTTTGAATACTCTAAAATACCTTCATAATCGTTTTGAAATTTAACTGGATTATGCATGTACGCATGATAGTAATTTCCATAGGACAGAAAAATATCATCTTTTAGTAAATCTGTTTTCACCTCTTTGCCAGATACGTATAATCTGTGGCTGACTCTAAGCTCCTGATCTGATTGCCCACTCACTCCAATGGCCAGAACATCAAAGTCGCTAGCTAGATTACTAGCATACCAAATGGCTCCATCAACTGCGTAATCATTAAACCTGTCTAAGTTGGGGCTAGCATGAAATTTTAGACTTGCTTTGCATTCGATGACAATGATAAAATTTGGATGGTCTATTGAAGAAATTATGAACTCTGGAAATCCTCGTCCGCTTCCGCGTTTCGAAGCTTTCTTCAGTAAAGAACTAATCCTAAGATCTTTGCTCATCTGTTCTTCAACTTGAATTGAAGACACGTTATAGTACTGTAAATCAGCAAGGTAGTCCCGGACGATCTTTTCAGTGATCCTTTCGTTTGGCATGTCGTATCAGTGATTTTGCGTAAGGTAAACACATGTCTGGCATCACCAAACAAATCGTTTGAGTTTTTTTCGATTGCCGCTAACGAGAGGCCGTGCAAAAGCTCCCAGCCAATCTAGGCATAAATCGGCTCAAACCGCTTCACTTCCCCTATTCGCCGAAAATCCGCCCTACAGCCCTTCACAAAGCTCCACATCATTCCTCGGACAGCTCCAAAAGCTCCATTTCCGACGGAAAAGCGGTCCTTCAGCCGCCGCAGCAGCTCCGGAACGCCCAGGATGGACACGCTACGCCGCAGGTTATAGCAGCAGGCCAGCAAACTGTACTCCCCGTCGACCGCTTCCAGCCCCCTCACCAGCGTGAAGTAGGCGCCCCACGATCGCTTAATGGTGCCGAACGGGTGTTCAACCATGGCTTGCCGACTCGGGTAGACCTCCGGCCACTCCTGCAGCCGCCGGTGGTTGCGCGCCAGCGCCGCGGCGTGCTCGTGGTGGTAGAGCACCTTACCGTGGCGGTTCTTGCGCGCCGCCGCGCTCAGGCACTGCTCGCGGATCGGACACCGGGAGCAGATCGTGTGGCTGATCCGGTAGCGCCGGAAGCGGCGGTCGGTCGGGGTGCGGCCCCCGCGGCTCTCCCGCTAGTGGTACCACCGCCCGTTGCTGGTCAGTTCTTCGCCCTGCGGACACACGTAGACATCGGCCTCCTCGTCGTACTCGAACTCCCGCGGACCGTAGCCCCCGGCATCCCGTGGCTTGGTCTTCCGCTCGGCTACGAAGGGCTCCATGCCCAAAGCTTCCACGCCGGCCAGGTTGGTGGCGTCGTAGTACCCCTTATCCGCCAGCACATCGATGGGTTCGGCCGGATCGTCGGGTAGGTCCAGGATCTCTTTGGCGGCTCCCGCCAGCCCCGCCAGGGCCTGGATGTCGTTGACGTTCGTGGCCTCGGTGTGTACGATCAGGTTATGCTCGTCGTCTACCACCGACTGCACGTTGTAGCCCACCAGCGACTCGGTGCCCTTCACCATCATACTACGGGCATCGGGGTCCGTCTCACTGAGCTGGTTTTCCCCGCTTTCCTCTAACTCCTCCCGCATCTCTTCGTACAGCTCCTTACGCTCCCGCAGGGCGGCTAGCTTGTCCAGGGCCTGCTGTTGCAGGTCTTCCTTACTATCGCTGGCTTCCTGAACATCCCGGTCCGCGAACTCCTGCAGCGCATCGGCGATGCCCCGCTCGATCCGTTCCAGATTGCGCTGCAGCTTGGCCCGGTTGAAGTTCTGCTTGCGCGCGTTCTGCGCGTGGATCTTCGTGCCGTCCACCGCCAGGCGCTGTCCGGCGATGAGTTCCCAGTCCTTTAGTAGTAGCACGTACTCCCTGAAGACGGCCTTCAGTGCCTTGGGATGATTTTTGCGGAAGTCGGCGATCGTGTGGTACTTGGGCTTGAGGTTACCCGTCAACCACATCACCTCAAGGTTGACCGCGCAGGCCCGCTCCAGCTGGCGGCTGCTGCGGATCCGGTTCAGGTAGCCGTACAGGTAGAGCTTGAGCAGCAGTTCCGGACCGTAGGCGCTGGCCCCGTCGGCGTGCACCGGCGTAAAGCCGAGCGCGGGAAGGTCCAACTGGTCGACGAACGCCGCTACGACGCGGACTTCAGCGTCCGCCGGGATCATCGCCTCAAGTGGAGTGACAAACAGACCGAACTGCGCGGGGTCCAAACCTACTTTTCTGGGCATTTTTCTCGGGTATCAGTGGGATACCTTCAAGATACGGCCAGAAAATCGAAAACCATACTTTTTGCACAGTCTGACGATTGCGCCGGCGCAGACCGGCTACAACCAACCAGCTCGTCGGATCTCGACCAAACTCAAGGTCGCCTATAAAAGTTTCATCGACGCCCATCCTCACTCTCGCCGGTTTGTCGCTGGCGCGTTGTTAGCGGCTGGCTTGTCTTTTTATAAATAATTTTTTCATGACATCTCTTACATTCTGAGGTATCATCGAAGTGCTACCGACTATCATTATATTTTTTTTCAATATATGGATAAATTACTTTTTTGTAAACTGCATTTGGTAGTGAGTGGGTAATTTGAAAATCGTAGCACACATAACTTGTAATCACGTATGCTTCTCCATCGATCATTTGAAAAATAGTATAATTAAATATATCCCAATTGGACCAGTACATATTTTTTGAAGCAAAATTAAAAGTCCTCGTCCGAATAATTTTTTTGATTTCTCCAAATCGATATGATTTTTCCTCATCAGCGGTCTTTATACAAATCGTCTGATGCTCATAATTTATATAAAATCCTATGTTCTTACTAGCTCGTAGATATTGGATGTGTAGAATTAATTGAGGAATTAGAAATATTATAAAAACGCCTCCAGCTATCATCGTAAAGGCTGAATAGTGATGTGGATATCTAAGCGCCATATAAAAAGGATAGATCCCGCATAACAGTCCAACTAGAAGTATAGGCCAATTATTCAGAAGTTGATTTTTAACAGTCAATCTATACTCTTTCACAGTATTTGAGTTAGGTAAGTGAATGCAAATTCTACCGTACTAATTCACTCCGACATGTCTTGTTTGAAAGTTTTTCGCTTTCCTTCATATGATATATATATATATATATATATATATATCATAATTCTACTCATTTCTACAGTGAAACTTGAAAGTGTGCAATTAATCAAGTTCTACAGCCAGCTCGGAGTAAAACATTCTCTCTAGTTTTCTCATGTTCTTATACCTAGATTGCAAGTCCTGGTTTATCCACTAGGTTCTAAGCCTAACCGGAGCAAACCGAGAATGTCTGCGTATGGCTTGCCGCTAACGGGAGGCCGTGCAAAAGCTCCCGCCCAAGCTAGGCAAAATTCCTCCGAGATAGCTTTCGATCCAGTATCACCGTAAAATGGCCGCATACTGCCGCCAAGAGGGTCCCAAGAGCCCCTACGAACGCCCCTTCGAGCCCATTTTCACCCAAAAACCGGCCCTTCAACCGCCGCAGCAGCTCCGGTATGCCCAGGATGGACACACTCCGCCGCAGGTTGTAGCAGCAGGCCAGTAAACTGTACTCCCCGTCTACGGCTTCCAGCCCCTTCACGAGCGTGAAGTAGGCGCCCCAACTTCGTTTGATCGTCCCGAACGGATGTTCAACTGTGGCTTGGCGTGATGGGTAGACTTCCGGCCACTCCCGCAGCCGCCGGTGGTTGCGCGCCAGCGCCGCGGCGTGCTCGTGGTGGTAGAGCACCTTGCCGTGGCGGTTCTTGCGCGCCGCCGCGCTCAGGCACTGCTCGCGGATCGGACACCGGGAGCAGATCGTGTGGCTGATCCGGTAGCGCCGGAAGCGGCGGTCGGTCGGGGTGCGGCCCCCGCGGCTCTCCCGCTGGTGGTACCACCGCCCGTTGCTGGTCAGTTCTTCGCCCTGCGGACACACGTAGACATCGGCCTCCTCGTCGTACTCGAACTCCCGCGGACCGTAGCCCCCGGCATCCCGTGGCTTGGTCTTCCGCTCGGCTACGAAGGGCTCCATGCCCAAAGCTTCCACGCCGGCCAGGTTGGTGGCATCATAGTAGCCTTTGTCCGCCAGCACATCGATGGGTTCGGCCGGATCGTCGGGCAGGTCCAGGATCTCTTTGGCGGCTCCCGCCAGCCCCGCCAGGGCCTGGATGTCGTTGACGTTCATGGCCTCGGTGTGTACGATCAGGTTATGCTCGTCGTCTACCACCGACTGCACGTTGTAACCCACCAGCGACTCGGTGCCCTTCACCATCATACTGCGGGCATCCGGGTCCGTTTCACTGAGCTGGTTTTCCCCGCTTTCCTCTAACTCCTCCCGCATCTCTTCGTACAGCTCCTTACGCTCCCGCAGGGCGGCTAGCTTGTCCAGGGCCTGCTGTTGCAGGTCTTCCTTACTATCGCTGGCTTCCTGAACATCCCGGTCCGCGAACTCCTGCAGCGCATCGGCGATGCCCCGCTCGATCCGTTCCAGATTACGCTGCAGCTTGGCCCGGTTAAAGTTCTGCTTGCGCGCGTTCTGCGCGTGGATCTTCGTGCCGTCTACCGCCAGGCGCTGCCCGGCGATCAGCTCCCAGTCCTTTAGTAATAGTACGTACTCCTTGAAGACGGCCTTCAGTGACTTTGGGTGGTTTTTGCGGAAGTCGGCAATCGTGTGGTACTTGGGCTTGAGGTTACCCGTCAGCCACATCACCTCGATGTTAACCGCGCAGGCCCGTTCCAGCTGGCGGCTGCTGCGGATGCGGTTGAGGTAGCCGTACAGGTAGAGCTTCAGCAGCAACTCCGGGCCGTAGGCGCTAGCCCCGTCGGTGTGCACCGGTGTAAAGCCGAGCGCAGGCAGGTCCAGCTGGTCGACGAATGCCGCCACGACGCGGACTTCAGCGTCCGCCGGGATCATCGCCTCCAGGGGTGTGGCAAACAGACCAAACTGCGTGGGGTCCAAACCTACTTTTCTGGGCATTTTTCTCGGGTATCAGTGGGATATCTTCAAGATACGGCTGGAAAATCGGAAAGCATACTTTTTGCACAGTCTGACGGGTGCGCCGGCGCAGACCGGCTACCACCAACCAGCATACGGGTCTCCACCGACCTTCAAGTAACCTTTAATAGCTTTATCGGCACCAACCCACACCCTCGCCGGTTTGTCGCTGGCGCATTGTTAGCGGCACTTTTATTGCTAATGGTAGAAAAATTTGCCTGAATCAAGTAGCATATAATTTTGATTTGAAGTTTTCTATTACGTGTTGTCTGTGTATTTTTAATTGTTATGCTATCCCTACCAAATTTCAAATATAAAAGTGCGTACTAACTTTTTATGGCTTATCTACATAGAATAAATTTGCTACTTGAAAACCCTTGGATTACCATGTGGATCAATACTTCCAACTAGCTCATTTTTATCATTGTAAATATAAGTCGTCATCCTGCCAGCATGATCCATTGAACCTATTAAATTACCATTACCATCATAATTATAGGTCGCCACAGGAATGTCATCTAATTTAACTAATTTAATTCTTCCTTCGTCATCGTAGATATACTCGAAGCTATTTGCTTCAGGGTCATTAGGATTAATAATTGAAACAATTCTATTTTGTACATCGTACGTCACCAATGGGCCTAAAACAGTGTCAAGCTGTTCAATTTCGTTTTGTAAATACGCTAATTCTAATTTTTGTGAATTAATAATTCGAATGAAAGAGTCTCGTTTACTTACAAAGGATTTCCGCTCGCTTTCAAAGAGTTCAGCTTCCAACTTTAATGTAGCTTTTTCAATTTGATAAAGTTCATACTTTTTGTCAAAGAACCCAGAAACTACTGCATATATCAAAGAAAACAAAGCAAGAGTGGCGGGTATTAGAACACTAATGTAAGCAGGCTTTTTCCACCATTTTATGCTTAAGCTTTCAATTTCAAGTCTAAGCTTAGTGTATTCTAATTTCTCTCGAGATGAGCTGATTCTTTTAGGCATCTTTGATTCATTAATCAGTTTGCAGACTCAAAATACACATCTTTCCGGCTATGTGAAAATAGAGTCATATTCATTGTGTCAATTAACTACTACAATATATGACTCAAATAAAATATATGTGAAATGATATTGTAGTGAGATAATCTGTTACTACATGCTGAAAACACATTTCCATATTTGGATTCCCCGTTCTCTTTTAGTTTTGCAATTGCCGCTAACGATTACGCCGGCGCCGTGCGTCCCGATAGGGCGCATGGACGCTGGCGTGGTGTTCGCCGATGGCTTATTTATTTGTTTTTAAATATCCTAGATGAGCGTAGTAGGGACTAGCAAGTACCTTTTCTAATTTTTCCTCTGGGTAATCAATCCTCTTAATAATTTCAATTAACTCCTTTTTTAGTGGTGGTAAATAATTTTTCACCACATCATAAGAGATGGTTGGATTGATAGACCTGTAGTCGTGGGCAATCCTGTTCCTTAATTGAGTTATTAGTTTCCAGGGGATCTTCGCATGCTGGCCCTTGATGGAAGCATCAATTTTCTTTGTTTCCTCTCCGATTGTCATGAGCAGCGTTTGGCACGCATTGAAGGTCAACTGATCATCCTTTTCCAAAAAACCTCCTGCCGTTTCTATCCCCCGAGTGTAAATGGCAATCTTTTCGATTGCCTCCAGCGAGGTCAGAATAAATATTATATTTCTTTGATCATACATATAACAGATCGCGCTCAATTTCCAGTTGCACCACGGGGTTAAGGTAGTCCTTGTTCACTAAATCGACTGAAGGTACACTCAGTTGTGCAAGGATGTAGTCTTCTAAATCACAAATCTCCTTTAAACCAAACCTATCCTTATCTAATACTTCGTAAAGCAAATCCAAATCACTGCCTTCATGCTGTTCGCGTCTGGCATAGCTTCCAAAGACAGCCAACACATTTGCGTTATACGCTTTTGCGATCTCTGCTTTGGTAGCTCGAAGTCTTTCAATGATTTGCTCTGTCGACATTGAATTGCAAGATGGATGTGTCTACAACAACGAACTGGATTGCCTACAGGTTGCCGGCTACTGTTTTTGGTTGTGCGGGGCTCATGCTGTCGGCGAACGAGTGCGGCCACGCCGTGCCGGGAAGGATGCCGATAATCTTTGGTTCAACTCAATATACATGATCGAAGGCAACCGACCCTACCCTACCCGCCAGCCCCGGCATGGACGTGGCCGCAGTGTTGGCTGACGTCCTTTTATTTATGGAGCGATAGCGACTGTTTCTACGCGGCAGCGACGTCCGTACTGCGGGGGGACTGTTCCTGCGCGGTAGCGTTTTTGGATGAGTACGGGCTGTTTCTACGCGGCAGCGGCTTCCGTCCTGCGGGGGGACTGTTTCTACGCGGTAGCGGCTTCCGTCCTGCGGGGGACTGTTTCTGCGCGGTAGCGGCATCCGTCCTGCGGGGGGACTATTCGTGCGCGGTAGCGGCATCCGTCCTGCGGGGGGACTATTCGTGCGCGGTAGCGGCTTCCGTCCTACGAGGGGACTGTTTCTACGCGGCAGCGTTTTTAAAGTACTGCGGGATGTTTCTACGCGGCAGCGGCGTCAGTCTTGCAGGGGACTGTTTCTACGCGGCAGCGTTGGTGACCGAGTGCGGGCTGTTTTTGGGCAGTAGCTGCGCATAATATTGCAAGAGCTACGGTTAGCCCACTCGATTTGAGCGCCTATAGCATTCACTACGCTGCAGTTCTCCCTTTGCATTAACTATTTAAACCGTGCACTTCACCCTAAAACTATATAGAAATTTCTTCCCCGTCCAGATTGAATCTGTACCTGTTACCTTCAAAGTCAGTGGCTAATATGCAGTTATTTTCAACTGTAAAGTCATCCGCGACTTCATCTATCGTCACAAAAATATCTTTGCCGCTTCTTTGCCAGATTAGCTGTCCGTTACCGGCCAGTCGCGATATGCTTGCTTCTCCGTGAATGACATAGTCATCGTTAATTTCAAATATTTCAAAGCAGGTGATGTAATCAGCCTCTGTTACCCACAACAGTTGCAGACCGGGTAAAGAAAGTTTGAACACCAGATTTGAACAGCAGATTGCGATCGCATTTTCATGTATGATTTGAGATTTTTCGTGGATGCCAGTAGTGCCCTGTGCACCGGCAACTAGTGCTCCATTAATTCGTAGACCATTTCTATATATGGAGATCCCAATTTGCACATTTGGTTGTTCTTCACCATGAGTATAATGGTGATCAAATGAAATAACATTATCATGTGAATCCCTCTGATAAGAATTTTCAAGAGTTAGCTTAATTTCAAATTCACCTTTCTTATAAATCATTTAATTAATTTTGAGTTGTCGGGTTTCTAGTCCTGCGGGTCATAAATGTCAGCCAACGGGTGCGGCCACGCCGGGCCGGAATCGATCAGGATAAGATCTGCTAGTTTCCGTAAGATACCCTTTCGAAACCCACCAACAGGCCCCTAACCTCCAGCTTAGGCCTGGACGTGGCCGCAAT
>NZ_QMEM01000008.1 GCF_003390915.1 Lewinella sp. IMCC34183
TATGAGTAGTGAAAAAGACGGCAGCACGCTTGTTGTGGAAATTAATTAGCATACGGTCTTTGGTTGATCCTGAAGTCCGGATCGGTCTGGTAAAAAGGCCTGAAGCTCTCTTATCGAACTTGTTGATTGTTATCAAAGAAACGTGTCCCCCCCGAGTGGGGGTTACACAAAGACTTTGGTGGCTACTGCGGGCAGGATCACCTCTTACCATTCCGAACAGAGAAGTTAAGCTGCCCAGCGCCGATGGTACTTGGGCTTGACCCCGGGAGAGTAGGTCGCCGCCAATTTTACTGAAAGCCTCATCGCCTACCCGGCGGTGGGGCTTTCTCCGTTTATGACAACCCCGTGCGGACGCGTGTGCCGCCCGCCGTGCAACTCCGGCACAATCCCCAACGTTGGATAGATGACCTACGTCGAATAATTGACCGTCCGACGCGGGTCGAACCTTATATTTAGGAAAATCTATCGACCATGTTATTGCTCACCGCCCTCGCGCTGTCCCTCTGGTTCTGGCGCCGTAATCTCAAGGACGCCTCCCTCTGGATGGTCCTCACGTATGCGGGCGTCGGACTCATCGCCTGGACCGATTTTTCCTCGGTCTCCATCGCGGCCAATGCCTTTCCCAAGATCCTGAAAGACTTCATCATGCTGGGCATGGTGGGCTTCGTACAGTCGATGGCGGTCAAGAAGCAGATCTCGGTGTGGAGCGCGGTCATCCTCATCTTCGCCATGTTTGCCGCGGTGCATTACCTGGAGGAATTAATTGAAGCCGACGAGCAGGTCGCTCCCCAGGAGCTGGCCGTGACCGAAGGCCCGGAGAGCTTCCTGGTGGAGTTACGGGAGGGGGCATCCGACGAGCAACTGCTCGAGTTTGCGGAGGATAACGGACTTACCATCGACCGTGCGTTCTTCCCCGAGGCTGCATCGGAGACCTTACTTGACAATTATTACGTCGTAACGGATGAGACCGGATCGCGGGGGATGGAAAACGGTTTGGCCGTCCTGTCTACCGTGAATTACCTCGAGCCAAATGAGACTATTCTCGTCGAGCCCTTTATCGTGGACGATGCCACGAATGTCCCCGCTAGTAATAAGTCGCTCAGCATCAACGATCCGTTCACCAGCGAGCAGTGGGTTATGGAAGTGCTGCATATGGATGCCTATTACCGCCTGTTGCACGACCTGCGTCCCGAGCGGACGGCCAAGGTGGTTATCCTTGATACGGGGGTGGACGGTAAGCATGAAGACCTTACCGACAACTACTTTTCCATCGAATCGAAGTACGACAACGACCCCCACGGCCACGGGACCCACTGTGCGGGCATTGCCGCCGGTGTGACCAATAACGGCGTAGGCATCGCCAGTCTGGCCGGTACGGGAGAGCAACCCTTCGTGGAAGTGAGTTCGGTGAAGGTCCTCAACGGAGGGGGCATGGGAACCCAGAAGACCATCATCGCGGGGATCATTGAAGCCGTGGACGAGGGAGCCGACGTCATTTCCCTCAGCCTGGGCGGGCGTAGCACCCAGAGTAGTCAGCGCGCCTACAGCGCCGCCGTAAAGTATGCGCAGCGTAATAATGCCATCGTGGTAGCCGCGGCGGGTAATTCCAACCGGGACGCCAAGGACTTCGCTCCTGCCAACGCCGAAGGCATCATCACCGTCGCAGCTATCGACCAGTTGCTGCTCCGTGCCCCGTTCAGCAACCGTACCGAAAACGTGCAGCGGGCCATCGCAGCACCGGGGGTAGGCATCTATAGTACCATCCCCGGGAACCAGTACAAGGCATACAGCGGGACCAGCATGGCATGTCCGTTCGTCGCGGGTCTGCTGGGCGTGATGAAGTCATTGCGTCCCGATCTCGACTACCAGCAAGCCTATGCCTTGCTGCACGCTACCGGTCGTGAATCCACCGAAACCCGAATCACCGGCCGCATCGTGCAGCCGGCTGCCGCAGTGGAAGCGCTCCTAAGATAATGTTATAACTTTATCGCATGGAACTTGGACTAGCAGGTAGTGCGTACGCCGTCGGCGGTGCGTCAAGCGGACTGGGTCGCGCTATTGCGGAACGCATCATTGCCGAAGGCGGGAAGGTTGTGGGATTGGCCCGCAGCCGGGATACGCTTCAGGAACTGGCGGACCAGTACGGCGAGCGGTTTATTTCCTTTCCCACCGATTTCACGGACCCCGCTGCCGTTTCCCGCGCCGGGGATGAGTTGGTGCGGCGAGGTGTTGCCGGCTGCGTATTCAACGCCGGCGGGCCACCGCTGGGGCAGGTGGACGAACTAACCATGGAAGACTGGGACTCCGCTTACTACAGCACCCTGCGGTGGAAAGTGCAGCTCATACAGGCCGTGCTTCCCATGATGCGGGAGCGAAAGAGCGGGAAGCTGCTGTTTTTGGAAAGTGTTTCCATCAAGCAACCCATCGACAATCTGGTTCTCAGTAATGCCTTCCGTGCCGGAGTGGCCGGATTCGTAAAGACACTGAGTCGGGAAGCGGGGCCGCAGGGGATCACCGTGAA
This sequence comes from Lewinella sp. IMCC34183, assembly GCF_003390915.1. Taxonomy (GTDB): domain Bacteria; phylum Bacteroidota; class Bacteroidia; order Chitinophagales; family Saprospiraceae; genus Neolewinella. Next base: position 2,522 of record NZ_QMEM01000008.1, read on the forward strand.
CATCATTGCCCCCGGCTACCACGATACCGAGCGGATCGGCAGTGTACTTCAGAAAGCGGCAGACCTCAAGCACGTCGACCGCCGACAGATTGAAGACGAATTCCTATCCGAGGTTCCTCTGCACGTCCTGGGCCAGCCGGAGGATTTCGCCGGGGTAGCCGCCTTCCTCCTTTCACCCTTTGCCCGGTACATCAACGGGCAAACCATCACCATCGACGGCGGCATGGTCCGCTATACAACCGGATAAATCCATGCGTCTCTTTTACCTCGGCGATCCGCCCCCGGGCTTCCTGTCCGATGATTGGGAAGACGTACCCGTGGCGTACGTGGAGCCCCACCTGTTTGAAGTCGATACGCTCTTTGTATTTGCCGGTAGCGCACTATCTGCCCGCGAGCGGGCGGCCTGCCAGTTGATCGAGCGGAGCGGCCGGCCGGTCATCCGTATCGGTGCGGTAGACGTCCCGCTGTATCGCCCCGCCATGAGCAACCTGCTTCTGCTGCGGGAGTACGTAATAGGAGACGCAAAGGTCTACGAGGACTGGATCCTGAGCCGTCCCCGCACGAATTATCGGCCGATAGCCTGCACCTTCTACGATCGGATGGAATCGGCCATCCTGTCTGGGGAACCGGTAGCCATTACCTACCGGCGGTACGACGGTGAAACCGTAGTCTCCGATGCCGTGTTGAAAAATACCAAGACCCACCGGTCGGAAGAGTTTTTGCGGATGGAAGACAATTGCTACCTCCGTTTGGACCGTATCGTAGCACTCGGCGGAGTGGCGGCCGCGGAAAGCTGCTCGTACTAGTCGTCCGCGGCGGGCCGGCCCATGCGGCGGTCAACCCAACTGAGGACCGGCATCACGCTGATCCCGTGTAGAAAGATGGACACCAGAATGGTAAAGTTCACGATGGCCCAGATACGATCTATCGTGGGGAAGTATTCACTGTTGTGCGCGTAGGCCAGGTAGTATAGGGAGCCGACGCCCCGGATGCCGAAGTAGCTGATCGCCAGCTTTTCCTCCCAGGGCAACTTGGAGGGAAGAAAGCTGATCATACCGGCCAGCGGGCGGATGACCAGCAGCAAGGCCAACCCGAGTAATGCCCCCGGTACCGTCAGGTCATTTAGACCGCCGGTGCCGATAATTCCGCCGAAGGCGATCAGGAAGATACCCAGGACCGCCTGTTCGACCTGGTCCGCCGCCTGGTAGCTCTCCTTTTCCGAGCTCTTGGTTTCTTCGTCGCTCTCGCGTTGCCGGCTCACTACCGCAGCTACGAATACCGCAAGGAAACCGTAGCCTTCCGCGATCTCGGTCAGCGAATAGGTCAGGAGTACGGCGGCCAGCACGAAGAATCCTTCCTCGATCTCGGTTTCCCGGATCTCCGCCATCTTCTTTTTAAATCTGAAGAAGATCCAGGAGAGGCCCTTGCCGATGGCCAGGCCCATCAGCGTGCCGACCGTAAGCCGGTAGCCCACGTCCCACCATAGCCAGGTAAACAGGGCATCGCCAACGGAGGTAGCGTCGACCAGCGCAATGGCTAGGTACACGAAGGGGAAGGCAAGCCCGTCGTTCAGGCCAGCCTCCAGGGTGAGCCCGAAGCGCACTTCGTCTTCGGGTTCGTCCTCGTTCGGGGGGCCTACCTGTACGTTCGCCGCAAGTACCGGATCGGTAGGGGAGAGGACGGCGCCGAGCAGGATAGCCGTCGCCGGCGCCAGCCCTGCCCACCACCAGCCCAGGAAGGCTACGAGGGCAATCGTGAGGGGCATGGCGATACCGAGCAGGTAGAAAGCGGCCCGCCAATTGACGAAGGAGGGGGTACGGTCGAGCTTCAGGCCCGTCGCGGCCAGGCTGATGATGACGATAAACTCTGTGATGTACTCCATCAGCCGCCGGTCCAGGCGGGCGTCGTCTGGGTTCATAAGGGGCAGGTCAATCGGCAGGTTAAAGACCGCGAAGCCGAACGCCACGTAGATGATGGGCAGGCTTACCATCTGGTTCCGGATCAGGCTGGGCAGTATGAAGGTCCCCAGCAGCGCGAGCCCGGTGAGCAGAAGGAATAGAATGTGTATCGTCAATGGGGATGCGGGGATTTAAGGTGCAACCCCGGGTAATGGTTTCCGGTTCATTAGCCGCCGTCCGGGCTACCTTGGGCGCAACTCCGCACCTGCGTTTCCCCGCCTATCCGTCGCCTATGAATCCCCTCACCGACCTGTTCGCCCTGCAGCCGAACGAAACCTACCTCAACGGGGCCAGCCGTTCCCCGCAGCTGCACGCCGCCGCCGACGCCGCCCGCGCCGCCCTGCGCTGGCGGGAAGAGAACAGTGGAATGCCCATCGACGCTTTCTTCGCGCCGGTAGCCCGCCTACGTGCCGCTTTCGCACAGCTGATCCACGCCGCGGAACCCGGTAGAGTAGCCCTCATTCCCGCCGCCAGCTACGGCATCGCTACCGTGGCCCGCAACCTCCCCCTGGCGCCGGGCCGCCACCTGCTGGTGGTCGAGGACCAGTTTCCGAGCAACTACTACGCCTGGCACCGCCGCTGCGCGGAGACGGGGGCGGAGTTGCGGACCGTGGCCCGCCCCACGGACGGGGAGTCCTGGTCCGACCGCGTCCTGGAAGCCATCACCCCCGATACGGCCGCGGTAGCTATTGCCCAGGTGCACTGGTCGGACGGCACGCTCTTCGACCTGGAAGCCGTGCGGCGGCGTACGGACGAAGTGGGCGCCTGGTTAGTAATTGACGGGACCCAGTCGGTGGGTGCCTACCCCTTTGACGTGCGCACCGTCCGCCCCGATGCTCTCGTGTGCGGAGGATACAAATGGCTGCTCGGCCCCTACGGCTGCGGCTATGCCTACTACGGGCCACGGATGGACGATGGCATCCCGCTGGAGGAGAACTGGATCAACCGCTCCGGCAGCGAGGACTTCAGCCGCCTGGCCCGCTACAGCCATACCTATCGCCCCCTTGCCGCACGCTATTCGGTAGGGGAGCACAGCAACTTTCTGGCGATCCCGATGCAGCAGGCCGGGCTCGATCTCTTGAATACGCACGGCCCGGATGCCTTACAATCCTATACCGGCGGTCTGTGGGATTCCGTGGCCGACGAATTGGCCGAGCTGGGCATACGCTTGCCCGCCGTACGGGCGCACCACTTGGTCGGGATACGTCTGCCCCGGGGGGCGGACATGGACGCTTTGCGGACGGAACTCGACCGCCGCGGCGTACAGGTCAGCTACCGAGGAGACCTGGTGCGGGTGTCGCCGAGCTGGTACAACGTACCGGAAGGCATGCTGCGCTTTGCGGACGCGATCAGGGCCGTAGTAGGCTAACGGAACTTGAAGCTGTAGGAGATGCTGAAGATCGGGGCACCGAAAATGATGAGGCGGTAGCTGGCCAGCGGGCTGGCCCCGAATACATCCGCGTTGCCGCCGCCGCTCCGGGGCTGATAATAGACATTGTAGGCGTTCTTCCGGCCGTAGAGGTTGTACACGGTGACCGTCCAGTCGCCAACCCAGCGGCGCTGGCTCATGGTGGCGTTGTGGATCGTCCAACTGAAGTCCAGGCGGTGGTACAGCGGCAGGCGGGCGTTGTTCCGCTCGAGAAAGATGGGAACGATCAGCTGGTCCAGCGTCAGGTAACCATTAGGGATACTGTACGGCCGGTTGCTTTGCACTACCAGGTTAAGGCTGAAGCGGTGCGTCCGCCCGTCGTCGTAGGTGAAGCTGCCGTTGACCGTATGGGGTTGGTCGAAGTAGCCGCGGTACCATTCCCCGCCGTTGATGCGGGTGCGGAGGGTAGGACCGGCTACGCGGTTGAAGGCCCGCGCGTAGGCGTAGTTGAGTTGACCGGTAAAGTTGCCGCCGGACTTCCGCAAGCCCACTTCGGCGCCGTAGGCCCGGCCCTCCCCCTGCAGCAGGTCGGTTTCTACCTGCTCGGCCAGGAAAAAATCCGCCCCCGGCTTGTATTCAAGCAGGTTGTTCACCCGCCGGAAATAGCCCTCCAGGCTCAGTTCGTAGCCCCCGTTCAACAGTTGGTACAGGCCCGCGCTGTATAGCTGGCTCACCTGCGGCAGTAAGTTGTTGTCCGATACCTTCCACCGGCTGCTCGGCAGGGGCGTGGTAGAATTGAAGATGTTCTGCAGGTACTGACGATTCAGGGCGTATGCTGCCTTGGTGCTTGTATTCGGCCCGAGTTGGAGGCTCAGTCCCAGGCGGGGCTCGATGCCCCCGTAGCCCTGCAGGACACCTCCGCTTTCGTACGTCGTGACGCTCTCGGCGCCGTCGGGAAGCCGTTCGCCCGCCGGATACTGTCGGACCTCTCCCGGGCCCAGCTGGAGGTAGCGACTGTAGCGCAATCCCGCGGAAAGGGTAAGGGCGTCGGTTGCCGACCATTCGTCTTCGACGAATACACTGACCTCAGCGGCCTGCTCGTCGGCCAGGTCCACGGCCACGACGTTGGGAGAGCCATCGGGGTCCAACCGACCCGGATCGAGGCGATACCGCGTGAGCTGCAATCCCCCGCTGAGGCGGTGGTCGCCGCCGGTGCGATGCGTCAGCAGGCTTTCCAGGCTTTGGTAGCGGATACGGGAGCGGTACTCGATTTCGGCGGGACCGGCCACCTGGGGAAACAGTACCCGTGGAGCGTGGTCGCTATCGACGACCCGAAAATTGATTTCCGTGCGCTCGTTCAGGAGTCGTAACCACTCCAGCGTGAGGTTGCGGGTCGTGTAGCGGTACTGGTTCGTCTCCGCGGTGATGCCGCGGAAGGAATTGATGAGATCCAGCTGGTACATGTCCGTGCTGTAAAATCCCGTCAGCGTGAAGATATTTTGCGGATCGGCGGTATAGCGCAGCTTTACAGTGGCGTCGCCGAAGCGGCTACGGGTATTCTTAAGCCGTTCGAAGGCACCGAAGACGAAGTCATTCAGGCCCGCCCGGCCGGCGGCCAGCAGCTTTAGGCGTTTGTCGGTCGTCAGCGGCGTCTCTACGCTCAGGCGGCTGGAAACGAGCCCGACACCGCCCTGCACGTGCAGGTTGTCGGCGGTGGGCGTGCGGGTCTTGATCTCCATGACGCTGGCCACCCGGCCCCCGAAGCGGGCCGGCACGTTGGCGCGGTACAGGTCCACGCTACCGACCGCGTCCGGCGTGAAGACCGAAAACAGGCCAAACAGGTGGGTGGGCGTGAAGATCGGGGCGCCGTCCTGCAGTACCAGGTTCTGGTCGATGGTGCCTCCGCGTACACTCAGTCCGTTGCTGGCCTCCCCGGCGGAGTTGACGCCACTTACGAGCTGAAGTCCGCGGAATACATCTACTTCCCCGAGGGCTACGGGGAGCTGTTCGATCTCGCTGATGTTGAGTTGTTCGACGCCCATTATCGGCCGCTGCAATCGCTCGCGGGCATTGCGGCTGCTGACGGTCACGGTTTCCAGGGACGTGGCCTCGGGGAAGAGCGCGATGTCGATGCGGAGCGGCCCCGAAAGCTCCAGGCGCCGGCGCAGGGGGGCGTAGCCTACCGAGGAAACGAGCAGGGTAGGACGGATGTCGGTCGTGCGGAAAGCGTACCGGCCATCCTCGTCGGTCATTCCTCCCTCGCTGGTATTGGCTACCTGCACGTTCACGTAGGGTAGCGGATCGCGGGTGAGGCTGTCCAGCACGTAAACCTCCACGGGAAAGGACTGCTGGCCGATCAAAAGTACCGGAGAGAAGAGCAGTAGTACCAGGCAGAAGCTGAAGGAAGGACGAAGCATAGGGGGGCGGGTACGCGGGTGCGGGGAGTTATTGTTGCCAGCCTTCCGGCTCGGTAGCGGTACGGTTGGGGCCCGCGCAGGGGGCACTGGGCGGACTCGGGCTTACCGGCTCGAAGACCGGCGGCGGCGGGCGGGAAAGCGGCTCGCCGTCGACGGCGTCGCGGTTCCAGTAGAGGCGTCGCGTAGCCAGGGAGCTGACGGCTACGTACCCCAGCACGGCGGGCGCCGCGTCGTCGGTTGCCCGCAGGTTGCCATAGAGGGGGGCCGGCAGGGGGGCGTTGAGCCCGGAGCTGCCCTCGGTCAGGTCCTGCAGCACCTCATAGTAGGCAAAGGCCGCGCGGGTGATCGCGTACTGCTCTACCTCCACCAGAAGCCCGCCGGAGCCGACATAATCTAGGCGGGCGACGGGTACGTCGCGAAAGATCCCGTCGGGATTGAGGGCGTCGGAGAGCAGCCTTACCGAGCGGCCGCGGGTGATCGCCCAGCAGGTACCGTCGCAGCTGTAGTCATAACGCGGCACGTTTCGGCTCGCCGGCGTTTGCACGCACGAGCCGTTACGGTATACGCTGTTGTAGCAGGTCGCGCATATGGCGAGCTGCGACCAGGAGCGGTGGGTATACCGGTAAAAGTTATCCTCGCCCGCAGGATCGGCCACGTCGGCCAGCAGCGTAAAGGCCGGCACGAACCGCTCCGCTTCGGAGCTGTAGTACGCTTCCTGCTCGAAGCGCATCCGCAGGGCGGGGAGGTCCACGGCCGTCGGCAGGCGTTCGTCCTCGGAAATAACGTGCTCTCCGGAAAGCAAACTCGCCTCGAGGTGGTAGGTCTGCCCGGCCTGGGCCACGAAATCCTCCGGCGGCACGTAGGTACCGGCTTCGGTTTCCCGCCACGGTACTTCCCGGCCGTCGCCGTCGATACTGCTGACCGCCGCTCCCGTTACCGGATCCAGCCGGTAGTTGCCAAATTCCCGGGTGCTGCGCCGCAACGCTACCCGGGAATAACCGGGCTGGTCGACGATATCGCCCTCAACGAGCAGGAAGCCCGTGGTGTAATCGTACTCCGGAACCACCGGTTCTACGCAGGACTGCAACAGGAACAACAGAAACGCGAAGGGGAGCAGCTTGATCATTGGCCGGGGTCGGGGGGTAGGGAAGGTACAAAATCCCCCTCCGATGGCTCCGGGCAAAAAAAAGCCCCTTCGCCAGAGGCGAAGGAGCGAAACTTAAAGTCGATCATGCAAAAAAAATCTTACTGCAGCCGCAGGGTCGTGTGGTAGGCGGGGGCATCGGAACGATTGACGGTCACGTAGTAGTCGCCCGCGGGCAGGTTTTGTAGGTTGTATGCCTTCTGGATGGTCGGCTGGTTGGCCACCTTGTCGCTGATGAGCTGGGTGCCGGTCTTGTCGGAGATGCGGATGTTGACGTTCTTTCCATCGGTGTTGAGGTAATTGATCGTCAGCATGCTTTCCTTCAGGTCGACGCGGGGGTAGAAGGTGCGGCTTGCCAGGGCGGGGTCGGCGATGATCCCGGCGCGGTCCACCAGCAGGGGCTGTACGGTTTCGCCGATCTCGTCCTTAAGTACTACGTTGTACTTGCCGGTCGGCAGGGCCGAAAGCTGAAAGCGCAGGTTGAGGTACTCACCCGAATCCAGCCGGGCGGTGTGCAGCACGCGGCCCAGATCATCGACGATCTGCAGGGTGGACGCTGCGGGTACGCTGGTAGTGGTACGCAGGGTCACGGAGTGATTCATCGGGTCCGCCTGGACCAGCAGATCTGCGGGATCAATGGAAGCAAAGGCGGAGAATGAAAAAACAGACAGAAGGGTGAAGAGGAAAAATTTCATGGGTCGTAAATTTGGGGTTGAAAAATGTTGTGGGTATGGTGGGCCCTTTGGTTAGGTTGCCACCCATGATCAACTCCTGATACTACAAAGGTGCGCCTATGAACCTTTCCTTCCGGTGCATATATTGTCGACCCTGACGCACATTTTGACCATCCACCGGCGGGCTCGCAAAATGCGCGCATTGCCGGGTAAACGATGCACAGTCAACGAGATAACTAATGCCTGCTCCCAAACGTTTTCGCACTAAATCGGCCATGCATTACGGTCCGGCCGGTGCGTTATCATTCCACCAATCCAACCCTATGGAGACCATCTCCCAACCCGTACGCGAACGGGTGACGCCGGCTCCGGGAACCTCGTTTCTCGTCAAGCACTACGCCGAACCCAAAGTCCGCGTCAATAAACTACCCAAGTGGCATTACCACCCGGAGCTGGAGTTGGTCTACGTGCGGGGCGGGCACGGGCGGCGCCACGTCGGTAGCCACATCAGCCACTACCAGCAGGGCGACCTTATTCTGATCGGTTCCAACCTGCCCCACCTCGGCTTCACCGATCGCATGACCAAGAATGAAAAGGAAACCGTTGTGCAATTCGCCCCGGACTTCCCCAATCCGGAGTTTCTCGGCCTGCCCGAGATGCACAAGGTGCGCGAGCTCATCACCCGCTGCCGCAACGGCATCAGCTTTCACGGCGCCACCCGGACCGTTCAGGGCAGTCGCCTCGAACGCCTCATCACCCTGCCGCCCCTCGGCCGGCTGCTGCTGCTCGTCGATATTCTGAACGAGCTGGCCCTCAGCACCGAGTACGAGAGCCTCAACGCCGAAGGCTTCCACCTGGAAGTAGAGACCCACGGCTTCGAGCGCTTCAACCGTATCCAGGAACATATCGGAGAAAACTTCGATCGGGACATCACCCTCGACGAGATCGCCGGCGTGGCCTCCATGACCGTTCCGGCCTTCTGCCGCTACTTCAAAAAGACTACTGGCAAGACCTTCGTCACCTACCTGAACGATTTCCGGATCGTCTACGCCTGCAAGCTGTTGGCCGACGATCACTCGACGGTTCAGAACGTGGCCTTCGACAGCGGCTTCAACTCCGTCAGCCAGTTCAACCGGGCCTTTAAGAAGCATACCGGCATGACCGCCACGGAATACCGCAGCAACTACCGGATCAACGTGAGCGGCCAGTTCCCCGGCTACGAGTAGTGGCGGGCGTATCTTGCCGGCATGACCTTTGAAGACCTGAACCTGAGCAAGGTCCAGCTCCGGGCCCTCGACGACCTCGGACTGCAACATCCCACGCCCATCCAGGAACGTGCCTTTCCCGTAGTGATGTCCGGCCGCGACGTCGTCGGCATCGCCCAGACCGGCACCGGCAAGACGCTGGCCTACCTGCTGCCGCTACTGCGTAAGTGGACCTTCCAGAAGCACCCCTATCCCCAGAACCTAATCATCGTACCCACCCGGGAGCTGGTAGCCCAGGTAGTGGAGGAGATTGAAAAGCTCTCCGCTTACCAAAGTGTAGTGGTGGTCGGGGTCTTCGGCGGCGTCAACCTGAAGGCGAACGCGGCGGCCGTCGAGCAGGGATGCGATTTCGTGGTCGGTACGCCGGGCCGCCTGTACGACCTGATCGTCACCGGCAGCCTGAAGTTCCGCGCCCTGCAGCACCTGGTCATCGACGAGGTCGATGAGCTCCTCGAACTGGGGTTTCTCCCTCAGCTCACCAAGATCCTGGAGCTGCTGCCGGAAAAGCGGCAAAACCTGCTCTTTTCCGCCACCATGATCCCCGAGGTGGCCACCATTATCGCTGACACTTTCGACTTCCCCGTTACCGTGGAGGCCGCCCCCACCGGCACCCCACTGGAGAACATCGAACAGTACGTGTACCACGTGCCCAACTTCAATACGAAGGCTAACCTGCTGCTGCACCTGCTGCGGGATACCGATCGCTACCACCGGGTCCTGGTGTTCGCTCCCAACAAGAAACTGGCCGACGTGCTGTTCGACCGGCTCGATCCCGAATTCCCGGAAGAGATCGGCATCATTCACGGCAACAAGAGCCAGAACTACCGCTTCAACAGCCTCGGAAAATTCGAATCCGGCGAGCACCGCATCCTTATCGCCACGGACCTCGTAAGCCGGGGACTCGACCTCAGCGGCGTTTCCCACGTGATCAACATCGATACCCCGGACCAGCCCGAAAACTACATGCACCGCATCGGCCGTACCGGCCGGGCCGACCGCCACGGGGTATCGCTCACCTTCATGACCGAGGCGGAGGAGAAGCAACTAGAGGCGATCGAGGCCCTTATGGACCAGCGCGTAGACGTACTACCGGTGCCGGAGTCGGTGGAAGTCAGTACCGAGCTGATCCCCGAGGAGATGCCGCAGTCGTCCCAGCCGATTCCGGAAGTGCGCCTCGACGTCAGCGACAAGGGGGCCTTCCACGAGAAAAAGGAAACCAACAAGAAGCGGCCCATGACCCGGCAGGAACTGCAGGAATACCGGCGGCGGAAAAAGGCCAGGGGGCGGAAGAAGCGGTGAAATTTTACATTTAAAATTTAAAATGTAAAATTTTAAATTACTTCAAACCTCACCCGCACCGACTTGCTGATCGGGCAGTTACTGCCCCTGGCCGTCACGCCGCTGGGCACCAGGACGTTAGCCTCGGGAAAGTACATGGCTACACAACCGCGCGGGATGGAGTAGGGGACCAGCTGGAACTTCCGCGCCCGCCGCTTCTCGTCGCCGTATTCGCTCGTTACGTCCACTACGGTTCCGGATACCGCGCCGAGGGCGGCGATATCGTCGGCGTGCATCATGACTACCCGGCGTTCGTTGTGGATGCCGCGGTAGCGATCGTGGAGGCCGTAGATCGTAGTGTTGTATTGGTCGTGGCTCCGTACGGTGGTCATCAGAAATTCCCCCTCCGCCAGTTGGTTCGGCGTCAGTTCGGTGCTTGAGAACTGAGCCTTGCCCGTAGAGGTTTCGAAGCGGCGGTTGCGGGGGCCGTTGGGCAGGTAGAAACCGGCCGGTTGCCGCACCTTTTCGTTGTAGCGCTCGAAGCCGGGGATGCAGGCCGCGATGGCGTCGCGGACGGTGTCGTAGTCCTTGCGGTACTCGACCCAGGGAACATTGGATTCCGGCAGCGTCAGCCGCGCCAGTTCGCATACGATGGCCACCTCGCTCATCAGGTTCATGTCTTCGGCTTCCAGTATGCCCTTGCTCATCTGCACCACGCCCATGCTGTTTTCGCAGCTTACGAATTGCTCGCCACCGGCCTGGAGATCGATCTCCGTCCGTCCGTGACAGGGTAGGATCAGGGCCTCCCGGCCATGCACCAGGTGGCTGCGGTTCAGCTTGGTGGAGACGTGTACGGTCAGGTCGCACTTGCGCAGGCCCCGGGCCGTACGCTCGGTATCCGGGGTGGCGCTGACGAAGTTGCCGCCCATGGCGAAGAAGACCTTCACCTTGCCGGCCTCCATGGCCTCCATCGTTTTCACCACGTCGTAGCCGTCCTCGGTCGGCGGCTCGAAGTTGTAGTAGTTGCGGAGCGCCTCGGCCAGCTCGGGCTTGAGCTTGTCCCAGACGCCCACGGTACGGTCGCCCTGTACGTTGCTGTGGCCCCGTACCGGGCAAATGCCGGCCCCGTCCTTGCCGATGCTGCCCTTGACCAGCAGCAGGTTGACCACCTCCTTGATCGTGTCCACGCTGTTCTCGTGCTGGGTCAGGCCCATCGCGTAGCAGATAATGATGCGTTCCGAGCCGTGGATGAGGCCGGCGGTTTCCTCGATCTCGTCGCGCGTCAGGCCGGTGTTGGCGATGCAGGCATCGAGGTCGGTATTCTCCAGCATTTCGGCCAGTTCATCGTAGCCGGAGGTGTGGTCGCGGATAAATTCCTGGTCGAAGTAGGTACCCGGCGACCGCTTCTCGCGGTCGTACAGGATTTTCAGCCAGGCGCGGATGAGCGACTGGTCCTCGTTGACCTTAACCTGCAGGAACAGGTCGGAGAGGGTAGTGCCGCGGGTGGCAATCTTCAGCGGCCGCTGGGGGTTCACGAAGCGCATCAGTCCGGTTTCGGGCAGCGGGTTGACGCTGATCATGCGGCCGCCGTTCTCCTTCATCTTCTCCAGGGCGGTGAGCATGCGGGGGTGGTTGGTCCCCGGGTTCTGGCCCATACAGATGATGAGGTCGGCGTTGTGGATGTCCTCCAGGGTCACGCTGCCCTTTCCCAGTCCGAGTACTTCCGCCAGCGCCTTGCTGGTGCTCTCGTGGCACATGTTAGAGCAGTCGGGCAGGTTGTTGGTGCCGTATTGCCGGGCGAAAAGCTGGTAGACGAAGGCCGCCTCGTTGCTGGTACGCCCTGAGGTGTAAAAAACCGCTTCGTCCGGGTCGATGGACCGCAGGTTGCCGGCGAGCTGGTCGAAGGCCTCCGCCCAGGTGATGGGCGTATAATGGGTGGCGCCGGGGCGCAGGTGCAGGGGCTGCGCGATGCGGCCGCTCTTGCCCAGTTCGTAGTCGGTCCACTGCCCCAGTTCGTCGACGGCGTGGGCCGCGAAAAAGTCGGCACCGATGCGGCGCTTGGTAGCTTCCTCGGCGATGGCTTTGACGCCGTTCTCGCAGTACTCTGCCATGGGAGTACGGGATCCGTCCGGGTCCGGCCAGGCGCAGCCGGGGCAGTCGAAGCCGCCCTTCTGGTTCAGCTTGGCGAGGGTTTCCAGGCCCTCCCCCACGTGCATGTACTCACTGACGTGCTTGAGGGAGTAGCGCAGGGCGGGGATGCCGGCGGCGATGTGGGTGGGCTCCTTGAGTTCGAGGCCGGTAAGCCGCTCGGGGGTGAGTTCGTTGGACATGATCGTGGGTTGGGCAAGAGTGAAACGCAAATTTGTACAAAAGGGTCAGAACCGAAAGCCCAGAGAGGTCCGTACCGCGACCAGATAGGGTCGGTACCGTACTTCGGTGGGTGCCGTAACTCCAGGGGGAAGTAGCTGACCAAGTAGCCGGTTGGTGTGAAAGAAGGATTGGACGGACGCGCCAACGGATAGCGTGGGCCGCAAGGCCCAGCGGCCCGCGGTAACGCCAAGGTCGGTACCCGCGAAGGCGGCGCCCCGCTCGGTGTACAGGGCGGTGGTGCGGCGGAAGGCGTCCCGGCGGTGGTAAACCTGGTGCCCGCCGCGCACCGTCAAGCTCAACGGCCATGCCCGCTCACGCAGCCACTCCTTACGGAGACTCACGAACAGGGGCAGCAGCTTACGCTGGTACGTGCCACCGTCGCCGAGGTTTGAGCGTTCGCGGGGGTCGACGTTGATTCCCGCCCCAAGGCCGAGAAATAAGCCCGGAAATACCGCGTATTCCGCCCGTACCTCCACGCCCAGGGTTGGCCCGTGGTACCGCAGTCGGCGGGGGTGGTACAACGTGACGCCCGGAAGGTCGGCAACCTGGGTTTGGGAGCTAGCGGCCTCGCCGGCGCTGAAGTACAGCGGCAGGTCGACGGAAAAGGCAAAGCGGCTCTGCTGGGAGAGTAGCGGCGGGGACAGTAGCGCCAGCAGCAGTAGGGTACTCGGGCAATGTTTCAAGCGTCCGGAGTTTGGCCTACTGCCGCAGTGATACGGTGGGGATGGCTATAGCAATTCAGCCCTCCCGGCCGGACGAAACCGCACAGGGTGATGCCCTGGTCCTCCGCCAGCTCGGCGGCCAGGGTGGAGGGGGCACCCACGCTCAGCACCGTGGTGATGCCGGCCATGGCGGCCTTCTGCAGCAGTTCGAAGCTGGCGCGGCCGCTCAGGACCAGCAGCCGGCCGTACAGGGGCAGGGCATCGGTTCGGTAGGCGTGACCGAGTACCTTATCCAGGGCGTTGTGGCGGCCGACGTCCTCGGCGTAGTGGAGCAGGGTGCCGTCGTCCGCAAAGAGGCCCGCGGCGTGGATGCCGCCGGTACGGTCGAAGAGTTGCTGGGCGGCGCGCAGGCGATCGGGCAGGCTGCAGAGCAAGTTGACGGGGTAGGCGCGCGGAGTAGGGTCTTCCGGGAAGGGAAGGGCCTGGTGGATGAGGTCCAGGGACGTCTTGCCGCACACCCCGCAGCTGCTGGAGGTGTAGCTGTTGCGGTCCAGGCCCCGCAGCTCGAGGGGCAGGGCCGGTGGCCACGGCAGTTCCAGGACATTCCCCTGGACCTGCGCCCCCGCCCCGGTGGTAGCCTCCGGCGGTAAAAGCCCCTCCGAAAAGAGGAAGCCCAGGGCCAGGTCGAGGTCGTTGCCGGGGGTCCGCATGGTGACGGCCGCTACGCGGCGGCGTCCCCTCACCAGCAGGGCGATCTCCAGGGGCTCCTCCTCGGCCAGCACGTCCCGGGCACCGGTAGCGGCGGTGGCAGTGAAACGGGTGATGGACCGTTCCTTTGTTCCGGTGGGTAAGGGACGCATTTTGCGCGGTGTATCTTTGCGGGAAGTTACTAACTATGTCAACCGACAATCTACAACAAGCCCTGGCAAACGCCGCCGCGGCCGTGCGTTCCGTTCACCCCGAACTCGGGGCAAGCGATCTTGAATTCGCCTACGAAAGGTTCCGCCGCCACTTCGCAGAACGGGAGGACGATCCCCCCGTCTCGGATCGCCCCGCGATGGACGAGTTGTTGCTCGCGCTCTGGGACGTGATCGTGGACCGCGAAACGGAGCACGTTGACGACGTACCCGGTGACCTCGAGGACTACTATGTACTGGCCTTTACGGCCCTCCTCGGCGAGGAACCGACCCTCGTCCGCGACGACGAGCCGATCGCTTTCACGGAGGAGTTGAACGATTCTGACGCTACGCCCGCCGAAGTAGCCCCGACGCCCGGGGAGGACGGCCTCCCCGCCAGCAATATCGAGGGAGAAATGTCGGAGCCCGACGGCGGCATCTACCGCTTGTATATCCTGCTTGACGGGAGCCAGCCGGAAATCTGGCGCCGTATCTTAGTGCCCCACCACGTCCGGCAGGGCCAGCTGCACCACTACATCCAGGCGGTGATGGGCTGGCGCGGGTCGGAGAATTACCAGTTCTTTCCCCCCGCAACCAGCGTGCCGAAGGGAACCGGAGAACCTACGCTGCAGGACCTGTTTCCCACGGTTGGTGAGCACTGTGGTTACGAATTCGACACCTGGTACCACGATCTCAAACTGGAGGCCATCGAACCCGCGCGGGGCAACCGGCGCTACCCGGTCTGCACCGCCGGCGAACGGGCCTGCCCTCCGCAGGATGAGGTCAGCGGGATGAAGGAATACAACGAAATGCTGGAAGCGCTGAACGATTCGTCACACCCGGACCACCGGGAGATCGCCGGCTGGATCACCCAGGATTTTAACCCCGGCGCCTTTAACATCGACCAGGCCAACGTACGGCTGGGAAAGGTCGGCGACGTAGGTTTTCAGGCGGTGAAGTAGGCTACGAAGGGGGGATTGGTTATCTTAAGCGCTTAAACCAACCCTGATTTATGCGACTACTCACTACCCTTATTCTGGTCCTGTGCGGACTGGCCGGTACGGCCCAGGATCTTGACGAGAAGTATTATTCCTCCCTTCAGTTCCGCGAGATCGGACCTTACCGCGGCGGCCGATCGGCTACCGTGACGGGCGTGGCCAACCAGCCCAATCTCTACTACTTCGGTGCTACCGGGGGTGGCGTATGGCAGACGAAGGACGGGGGACAAACCTGGACCAATATCTCCGACGGCTACTTTGGCGGCAGTATCGGCGCCGTGGCGGTAGCCGAAAGCAACCCCAACGTTATTTACGTCGGTGGCGGCGAGGAAACCGTACGCGGCAACGTGAGCTACGGCTCCGGCATGTGGAAGTCCATCGACGCCGGTAAGACCTGGGAGCAGATCGGCCTGCCGGAGAGCCGGCACGTCGGTCGTATCCGCATCCACCCCCGTGACCCGAACGTGGTTTACGTGGCCGTGATGGGCGACCTGTACAAGGACACCGAGGAGCGCGGCGTGTACCGCACCACCGACGGCGGAGAAAGCTGGGAGCGCGTGCTCTTCGCCAACGCCGGCGCGGGTGCCGTTGACCTCAGTATGGACCCCGCCAACCCCCGCGTTTTGTTCGCCAGCACCTGGCGGATCCGCCGTACCCCCTACAGCCTGGAAAGCGGCGGCGAGGGCAGCGGCCTCTGGAAAACCACCGACGGGGGCGACAACTGGACCGAGATCACCGGTAACAAAGGCCTGCCCAAGGGCACCTGGGGCATCAACGGGGTGGCCGTGAGCCCCGTCGACGGCAGCCGGGTATACGCGCTGATCGAGAACGAAAAAGCGGGTGGCGTATACGTCAGCAACGATGCCGGCGAAACCTGGCAGCCCCGCAGCGACGACCGCGCCCTGCGGCAGCGCGCCTGGTACTATACCCGCATCTACGCCGACCCGCAGGACATCGACGGCGTGTACGTAATGAACGTGAGTTACCACCACAGTACCGACGGCGGCCGCACCTTCGAGTCGAACAACGCCCCCCACGGCGACCACCACGACCTCTGGATCGCTCCGGAAAACAACGAGCGGATGATCATCGCCGACGACGGCGGCGCCCAGGTGTCCTTCGACCAGGGCGAGAACTGGAGCACCTACCACAACCAGCCCACCGCCCAGTTCTACCGCGTCGTCACCGATAACGCCTTCCCGTACCGCATCTACGGGGCGCAGCAGGATAACTCCACCATCCGCATTGCCCACCGCACGGACGGCGGCAGCATCGGCGAGTCCGACTGGGAAGCCACCGCCGGCGGCGAATCGGCCCACATCGCCGTGGACCCGGAGAATCCCGACATCGTATACGGCGGCAGCTACGGCGGCTTCCTCACCCGCTACGACCACGAAAACAACCAGGTGCGGGCCATCAACGTGTGGCCGGACAACCCGATGGGCTACGGCGCCGAGGGCATGAAGTACCGCTTCCAGTGGAACTTCCCGATCCTGTTCAGCCCCAATGACCCCGACGTGCTCTACACCACCAGCCAGCACGTACACCGCAGCACCGACGAGGGCGAAACCTGGGAGGTGATCAGCCCCGACCTCACCCGCAGCGAGGCCGAGAAACTGAAGAGCAGTGGCGGACCCATCACCCAGGATAACACCGGCGTGGAGTACTACGCCACCATCTTCGCCGCCGCCGAGAGCCCCCGCGAGCCCGGGGTGATCTGGACCGGCAGCGACGACGGCCTTGTTTACGTGACCCGCGACAACGGGGACAACTGGACCGATGTCACCCCCGCCGCAGCGCCCAAATACATCATGTGGAACAGCGTCGATATCGACCGCCGGCAGGACGGTGGCGTCTACCTGGCCGGTACCGCCTACAAGAGCGGCGACTACACCCCCTACCTCTTCCACAGCGCCAACTACGGAAAGACCTGGCGGCGCATTGACGCCGGCATTCCCCGCGGCGACTTCACGCGCGTCGTGCGGCAGTACCCCAACAACCCGGACGTACTGTTCGCCGGTACCGAGAGTGCCCTGTACATGAGCCTCGACGACGGCAACAGCTGGCGCAAATTCCAGCAGAACCTGCCCATCGTACCCGTCACGGACATCACCTTCAAGGACGACGACCTTATCGTCGCCACCCAGGGGCGCAGCTTCTGGATGATCGACGACGTCAGCCCCCTGCAGCAGCTCGACGAGGTGGCCGCTAATGCGGACTTCCACCTCTACAAGCCCGCCGACGCCTGGCGCATGGGCGGCGGCGGCCGCAAGAGCCGTACCGCCGGTACCAACCACCCCGGGGGCGTCAACTTCCAGCTTTACCTGAGCGAGGAAGCCGCCAAGGACAGCCTGGAAAAGACGCTGACGATCCTGCAGGACGGCGACACCATCCGCAGTTGGAGCACCGCGGCCACCGACAAGGCCGATCAGCTAGAGCTGAAGGCCGGCGGCCAGACCATCAACTGGGACATGAACTACCCCGAAGGCACCGAAGTCAAGGGCATGATTCTCTGGTGGGCCGGCACCGGTGGCCCCATGGCCCTACCCGGCGACTACGAAGTGGCCTTCACCTACGGCGAGCGCGAGCAGAAGCGTTCCTTCACCGTTAAGCCCGACCCCCGGGTACAGGCTTCCGAGGAAGACCGGCAGGCGCAGTTCACCTTCATGAAGGAGGTCCAGGACAAGACCAGCGAGGCCCACCAGGTCATCATCGACCTGCGGAAGGTGCGCGGGCAGATCCAGGACTTCCAGGACCGCATCGACGACGAGGAGGTGATCTCCTACGGAAAAGGCATCATCGACAGCCTTACGGCGATCGAGGAGACCCTGTACCAAACGAAGAACCGCAGCGGACAGGACCCCCTCAATTACCCGATCCGGCTGACCAACAAGCTGGCCCACCTGAACAGCCTCACCGGTGTTGGAACGTACCGGCCCACCGCCGCGGCCTACGCCGTGAAGGATGAGCTCAGTGCCGCCATCGACGCCGAGCTCGACAAGTACCGCGCCATCGTCCAGGAGCGCATCCCCGCCTACAACCGCATGATCCTCGAGCACGAGGTGAAGGTGATCGCGGCGCCGACTTCCAATAAGGTCTCCCGGAAATAGCCCGAACCGCACGGTTTCCTGTTAGCTGAGCAGCCCCACCCGGATTCCGAGTGGGGCTGCTTTGTTAGTGGCTGCGACCAGTCGGTCACGGGAATAACAGGACCACGGCTATCCCACCGTCGGGCCGGTTAAGGAGGTAGCGTACGGGAGGAGGTCAGCTTGCCGTGGCGTCCGGCTCCTAGTTCGTCTTGATGAAGGTGTACTCCAAGTAGTCCGATGATAAGCGGTGCTCTCTGAACCGCAGGGTGTACACTCCCGGCTGCAGGCCCCGGAAATTGAGCAGCAATTCGTTGTGGGTTTCTGTGCGGGTCACCGGGCCGATCGGCCGTACGGGGTATTCGCGGCCGTCGGATCCGGTGATGCAGACGTCGCGAAAATTGGAGGGGATAATGGTAGTATTCAGCAGCCGTACGCGGAGGACATTACTGAAGAAATCGGGGTAAATGACCAGGTTGGCTGCTGCGTCGAAGGGGGCATTGTCACCGATGAGGGTCGAAGCGGGGCCCCGGGAGCAGGCCGGTACGATCGGCCCGGTACCGGCGGGGTGACGCCCGGAAGGGGAAAGAAAGAGCTTATCCAATTGCATCCCCGTTTCGTGCGCCGCCACCCGGATGGTGTGCTCGCCCTCGCTCAGCGTAAGATCGAGGGGTACCCCGTCGTCGACTACCTCACGCCATTCGAACCCCTCCGTCATCAGCCGTTGCTGGTCACGCTGCTTCGAGAACTTCGCCCAGGGGCCGTCGTCGATCGACACCCAGATCGAGTTTCGGTGCTGCCCGGAAGCGTTAAGCCGGAGATACAGGGTGTAGGCTGCGGTTACGGAGAGGTCGACCGTATAGGTAAGTTGGGAGGGTCCGCCAAAGGTTTCGGGCCGGGGATGCCGGTTGTTGCCCGGGAAATAGACGAACAAGCGGTTGGACGCGGCGTCGGTACTATCGGGTTGCCATTCCTCCCCCTGCCGCCCGCATTCGGCTTCCAGCCAACGTTCGCCGGCAAGCAGGGCCGAATAGGACGGATCCCACGGGGAGGGCTTCTCCCCCGTACGGACGGAGTCATTAGCGGCCTCTCCCGCCAATGGTACCGACCACGCTAACAGCAGGACGAAAGCCAATGGGAGCGGCAGGCTGGGAATATGCTTCAGTCCAGGAGGAGAGAGTTTCATGGGAGTTGGATTTCGCTTACCAGCATACCTGAATCCAAGTATGCACAAATAAGATAAGGCATTTGGCCCGGACCTGCTCTTATCCAGCCCGGGCGATCATTCAACAGAAGAGGCATAAGTGCCCCCACTTGCTCAGTCTCCCAGGGCCTGGTAGGTCATCTGCCGCACCATCTTTTCGTGGTAGCCGGAATACGGCGACCGCTGCGACATCATGATCACGATCATGTCCTCCACCGGGTCGATAAAGAAGAAGGTGGAGTACGCTCCGTTCCAGAAGTACTGACCCTTACTGCCCAGTACGCCGTTCGCCGCCACGTCGGTGATGATCCCGAAGCCCAGGCCGAAACCCTCACCGTTGCCGCGCATCTCCCCGACGTGGTTCATGGTCATCAGTTCCACGGTTTTGGGACTCAGGTACCGGGTGCCGTCCAGTTCGCCCTTGTTCAGGAGCATGCGGCAGAACGTAAGGTAATCGGCGGCGGTCGAGTACAGGCCGAAGGATCCCCCGTAGACCTTGTTGCCGCTGCCGGGCAACTGCATGGCCGCCTTCGTCAGCGTGCCTTCGGCTACCTGGTGATTGGCTACCAGGCGTCCGGAGTTCTCCGCGGGAATATTGTAATTGGTATCGGACATACCGAGCGGGCCGAGCAGGCGCTCCTCCAGAAACTCAATGACCGTTTGCCCCGAGAACACCTCGATCAGTCGCGCCAGGATATCGGGCGAGGTGCTGTAGATCCACTGTTGCCCGGGTTGGCCCAGCAGGGGTAAGGTGGCGAGGGTCCGGACCCGGGAGGCGATGTCCGCGTGGGGCCGGTAGTACAGTGCCGCGGCAATCTCATTGTCCAGCTTCGTGCCCTGCAGGCCGTGGGAGAACCCCGCGGTATGGGACAGCACCTGTTCTACCGTGATGGCGGAGGTAGCGGGATCGGTGGCTACCTGTACTCCTTCGTCCGAGTTGCGGGCTACCTTCAGTTCGGCAAACTCGGGCAGGTAATCGGCGACCTTATCGGTCAACTGAAAGTGGCCCTCCTCGTAGAGCATCATGAAGGCTACCGTGACGATGGGCTTGGTCATCGACATCAGGTGGTAGAGCTGCTTTTCCTCCAGCGCGCGACCGGTCGAGAGGTCGCTTACGCCCTGCACGTCGTGGTAGCCTAAAGCGCCGTGGCGGAAGATCATCGTCTCGGCCATGGGCAGGCGGCCCGCTTCTATCTCCCCGGTTATCCAGTCGGTGTAGCGTTGCAGTCCCGCTTCGGTCAGGCCGGCGGCGGCGGCATCCTGCGCGGACGCGGGTGCGGTGACAAGCAGAAACAACAGGGCAAGTAGAGTAGGGCGCATGATGAGGCGGGTAAATGAGAAGGGAAAGTACCTAAAAAACAGAAAGCCCCCGCAGCGGGGCTGCGGGGGCTTCAAGAAGCAGGTTCGGGAAATTCCGGACTTACTTGTTGATGCTGTTGACGACGGCGGTGAAGGCCGTGGGGTGGTGCATGGCCAGGTCGGCGAGCACCTTCCGGTTGAGGCCTACCTCGGAGGTCTTGAGACCGTGCATGAGGCGGCTGTAAGTGGTGCCGTTCTGCCGGGCGGCCGCGTTGATACGGGCAATCCAGAGGCGGCGGAATACGCGCTTTTTGTTGCGGCGGTCGCGATAGGCGTACGCCATACCTTTATCGACGGCGTTTTTGGCTACGGTGTAGACCTTGGAGCGGGCACCGAAGTATCCTTTGGCGGCCTTGAGGATCCGCTTGCGGCGGGCGCGGCGGGCAACCGCATTAACTGAACGTGGCATAAAACTGGTTTTAGTACAGCACGGGGACCCAGGGGTACTTTACCCGTACTCTCGTTAAAAAATAGGAGGTTACTTACAGAGCAGGCGCTTGATTCGCTTCTCGTCGGCGGTGGAAACCAGGGCTGCGTCGCGGAGACGGAGCTTGGCTTTGTTCGACTTGTTGCGCATCATGTGCGAGGTGTAAGCCTGGAACCGCTTCACCTTACCGGTTCCGGTAATCTTGAAACGCTTCTTTGCACTGCTGTGCGTCTTCATCTTAGGCATGGCACCGTTTTTTACAAATGGAGCGCAAAGGTAAGGGGATCCGGTTACATTTTACAATTTAGGCGGCAGAAATTACCGGTTGTTGGAATGGGGGTGGCTTGCCCGGTCGGGTGGGTATGAGGTTGGGGTGGGGTATTGGGGTTTGGGTAGGGCATTTTGTGCCGGGTGCGGCTATGGTGGCTGGTCTCTTCTTCGCTGCCGGAGGCAGCATCTTACTCTCGCTGCCGGAGGCAGCGTTGTACTGCGCTGCCGGAGGCAGCGTTGTACGGGGCAAAGCTGATACCTTTCGCGCCATGACACAGCAAATTGCCCAAATCAGCCTGCTCGTCCGCGACTACGACGAGGCCATTGCTTACTATACTGAGGTGCTCGGCTTCGAGTTGCTGGAGGATACGCGCCTTTCGGAGACCAAGCGGTGGGTGCGGGTCCGGCCCGCCGGCGATATAGGCTGCGCGCTGTTGCTGGCCCGTGCCGCCACCGCGGAGCAGGAGGCCGTGGTGGGGCGACAGACCGGGGGGCGGGTTTTTCTGTTTCTGGAAACCGACGACTTTGCCGGCTACTACGCGCGGCTCCAGTCGGCGGGGGTATCGATCGTACGTGAGCGCTCGGAAGAGGAGTACGGTACCGTAGCCGTGTTCGCCGACCTCTACGGCAACCTTTGGGACCTGATCCAGCGCCGTTGAGGCAAGGGGCGGGCGCTATCGCTCGATCATCTTCTCGACGAAGGCGTGCACCACGGCGAGGCCCATATTGAAATCGGTATTGTTGTTGACGATCAGGTCGGCGCGCTCCTTGTGGGGCTGCACGTACTTCTCGTAGGCCGGAAGCACGTGGTGCTCGTAGCGGTAGAGTACGTCGTCGAGGGGGTAGTTGCGCTCCACGCGGTCGCGCTTGATGCGGCGCACCACCTTGAGATTGTCTTTGGCGTGGAGGAATATCTTGAGGTCGAGCAGTTTGCGCAGTTCCTTATAGTGGAATACAAAGAGCCCCTCCACGATGATCACGGGAGCGGGCCGGAAGGTGAGCATTCGGGCTTCGGCGAGCTCATTGTTGAAGACGTACTCGCGGCGGTGCACCGTTTCGCCGGCCATCAGCAACTTCAGGTCGCGAACGAACTCCTTGCGGTGGATGGAGGCGGGACGATCGAAATTGTAAATGCCGCGGTCGTCTACTTCCTGCCGCTCGCGGGGAACGTAATAATCGTCCATGCTGAGCAGGCAGACCTTGTCTGCCGGAATACCCTCGCGGAGTTGCCGGATGAAAGTAGTCTTGCCGGATCCGCTGCCGCCGGTAATGCCGATAATGAAGGGTTGTGCCATACCGCGGCAAAGGTAATCACATCCTTTCTAGCTACCTTGCACCCGACCGAACCGCAGCTATGACCTTTGCTTACGATCTTTTTCGCACCGTCCTCGGCATGAGTGTAATGCTGGGGGTGTGCTACGCCTTTAGCGCCAACCGGCGGGCCATCGACTGGAAACTGGTGGGCATCGGTATCGCGATGCAGTTCGTGCTGGCGATCCTGATCCTAAAGGTACAGGGGGTAAGTACCGTCTTCGACTACATCGCGGCGGGTTTCCGCAAGACGCTGGAGTTCACCGCCGCGGGAGCCGAATTCCTCTTCGGCAGCATTGTGACCAACCTCGACAGCTTCGGCTACATTTTTGCCTTCCAGGTACTGCCCACTATCGTATTCTTCTCGGCACTTTCGGCCATCCTCTATTACCTGGGCATTCTGCAGAAGGTGGTCTACGGCCTGGCCTGGCTGCTCAGTAAGGCGATGGGTCTTAGCGGTCCGGAAAGTCTGGCCGCCGCGGCCAACGTCTTTATCGGGCAAACCGAAGCCCCTCTGGTGGTGAAGCCCTACCTCGAGCAAATGACCCGCTCGGAGCTGCTGTGCGTGATGGTCGGCGGTATGGCGACCATTGCCGGTAGTGTATTCGTCTCCTACATCGGGTTCCTGGGCGGGACCGACGAAGCATCCCAGCAATTCTTCGCCCGCCACCTACTGACGGCCAGCATCATCTCGGCCCCGGCGGCCATCGTCTGCGCGAAAATGCTGCTGCCCGAAGATCGCGCCGAACTGACGGTCGCCACCGGTGCCGCCACAACCGATCCCCACGAGGCCCTCACGCCCGTCCGCGACCGGCGGTTGGAGATGGCCGCCGACGACAGCAACAATTTGCTCGACGCCATCAGCCGGGGCACTACCGACGGGCTGCGGCTGGCCGTCAACGTGGGCGCGATGCTGCTCGTGTTCACGGCCCTGATCTACATGCTCAACGTCCTGTTCGTCGGCGGTACCGATCTGGTCAACGACCTGGCCACCGCACTGGGGCTCACCGACGCCGACTGGAACGCGGCCATCGCTGCGGCGACGGAGGGCCGCTTCGACGGATTCAGTTTTACTTACCTGCTGGCCCTGCTGTTTGCCCCGGTGGCGTGGGTGATCGGGGTGCCGTTCGAGGACATCACGATCGTCGGGCAGCTGCTCGGCCTCAAGACCGTGATCAACGAGTTCGTGGCGTACGATACCTTCCGAACGGTACGCGCCGCGGGCGATACCCTCAGTCCGAAGAGCGTGCTGATCGCGGCCTACGCACTGTGCGGGTTTGCCAACTTCGCAAGTATCGGGATCCAGGTGGGGGGCATCAGCGCTATCGCACCCGGCCAGCGCAAAAACCTCACCGAACTGGGCCTTGTTGCGCTACTGGGGGGGACGGTAGCCTGCCTGATGACGGGTACGATTGCGGGATTATTTTACCAGTAAGGACAAATTTGTTCGAACTCTGGGTAAATTATGACCCGCAAAGGGTTGGTGGACACCTGTTTGTTAGTAATATTGCGTGCCCTTCGCGCAATGTTTACTCAATTTCCCCCGCGAACGGTTGTCGATCGACACACACTTCCACCTCTTTTGCTATTGCCTCCGACCGCGTGCAGTCTCTGCACTTGCGACAATTATATCCTTTCCATTCCTACCAAACCTAGTAGTATGAACTCCTTTTACCGATTCAAGTACCCGGGGCTGCCGCTCCTCCTGCTGCTGCTCCTTTGGGGGACCGTAGTGGGTGCGCAGGCTACCGGGAGCAACCAAATAACCGGCACCGTCATCGACGCCGAGAGCAGCGAACCGCTGATCGGCGTGACCGTGCAGGTGGAGAATACCGGCACCGGCACCGTAACCGATCTCGACGGTGGGTACAGCGTGACGGCAAATGGCGACGACGTGCTTATCTTCACCTACACCGGCATGGAGACGCTGCGCATCCCCGTGGGAACGCAAACCGTAATCGACGTGGAGATGGGTGCCTCGAGCATCGCCCTTGACCAGGTAATCGTGACCGCCTATGGCGGCGCCACCAAGCAGGGTGCCTTTACCGGTTCGGCTACTCAGATCAACTCTGAAGACATCCAGGGCCGGGCGGTGACCAACATCGCCAGCGCCCTTGACGGCGCCTCGGGTATTCAGTTCTCGCCGGGCAGCGGCCAGCCGGGTGCCGGCTCGTCGATCCGGGTGCGTGGCTTTGGTTCCGTGAACGCCTCCAGCGACCCCCTCTACGTCGTGGACGGCATCATTTTCTCCGGTAGCCTCAGCAGTATCAACCCGGCCGACATTGAGAGCCTCACCGTTCTCAAAGACGCCTCTTCCACCGCCCTGTACGGCGCCAAGGCGGCCAACGGCGTTGTCCTCATTACCACCAAGAGCGGCAAGAGCGGACAAAACCGCTTCAACGTCAACCTCAGCCAAGGCTTCAGCGGCCGCGCCATCCCGGAATACGACCGGGTAGGTCCCGGGGAGTACTACGAACTGCAGTGGGAGGGCTACCGCAACAGCCTGGTATACAGCAACGGCGTAGATCCGGCGGTCGCTAACCAACGCGCCTCGGACCGGATCGTAGGCCTGTTGGGCACCAACCCCTACAATGTTGCCGACAGCATGCTGGTAGGCACCGACGGCCGGCTCAACCCCAATGCCGAGCTGCTCTACCCCGGCGACCTTGACTGGCAGGACGCCCTCAGCCGTTTGGGCAACCGCAGCGAGGCAAACGTATCGTACCAGGGTGGAACGGAAAATACTACCTTCTTTACTTCGCTGGGCTACATCGACGATACCGGCTGGATCCTGGCCTCCGACTTCGAGCGGGTGTCCGGTCGTATGAACGTGACCACTCAGCCTCGCGATTGGATCCGCACCGGACTGAACGCCAACCTGGCCTCCTCGACAAGCAACCAGGCGGCCGACGGGGGTAGCACGAGCTTCGTCAACCCCTTCTTCGCGACGCGGTACATCGCGCCGATCTACCCCCTTTACTACCACGATCCGGCAACGGGTGAGTTCCTGCTGGACGATAACGGCGAGCGGCAGTACAACCTGGGCGAGGACCGCGTAGGCAGTACGAACGGCCGGAACGTAATTCAGGAAACCATTCTGAACATCGATCAGGACAAGCGCAGTGTACTCGGTGCGCGGGCGTTTGTAGACCTGTACTTCCTGCAGGACTTCACGCTAACGCTCAACGGCGGCCTCGACCGGCAGAACTACAACAACGTAGGCTACGGCAACCCCATCGTAGGCGACGCGGCCCCCAACGGCCGGGCATTCCGCACCAATACGGTCACCTCCTCCATCAGCTTCAACCAGCTGCTGAAGTACGCCCGCGGTTTCGGACGCCACAACATCAACCTGCTGGCCGGTCACGAAAGCTTTGAGTACGAGTACAATTACCTGTATGGCTTCCGTACCCAGCAGATCGCCTCCGGGAATACCGAGCTGATCAACTTCACGACCACCTCCAGTCTTAACAGCTTCTCCCGTCGCTACACCACCGAAGGGTGGCTGGCCCGTGCCGAGTACGACTTCAACGACCGCTACTTCCTTTCGGCCAGCTTCCGGGCGGACGGCTCCTCGCGCTTCGACGAGGACGTACGCTGGGGGCAGTTCTACTCCGTGGGGGGTGCCTGGCGTATCGACCAGGAGAACTTCATATCCAACGTCGGCTGGATCAACCTGCTTAAGCTGCGGGCTTCCTACGGCGAGGTCGGCAACGACTCCAACCTGGACAACGGCGCCCTGAGCTTCTACGCCAGCCAGCCGCAGTTCGCGCTGAACTACAATAACGCCAGCGAGCCCGGCATCCTGTTCAGCTCCCTGGGGTCGCCCACCCTGGCCTGGGAGACCAACGCACAGACGGACGTGGCCGTAGAATTCGGTCTGTTTGACTACCGGCTTTCGGGCGGTATCGAGTTCTACAGCCGGGTGACCGACAACCTCCTCTTTTCGGTTCCCCTGCCGCTCTCTACCGGCAACGACAGCCGCTTCGCCAATATCGGTTCGATGTACAACCGCGGTCTGGAGGTCAATCTGTCGGGTAGCCTCATCAACACGCCGAATTTTAACTGGACGCTTGACGTAAACGCCTCGACGATCCACAATGAGTTCACCGAACTGCCGCAGGATGAGATCATCACCGGTACCAAGAAGCTGGTCGTCGGCCGGTCCATCTACGACTACTGGCTGCGCGAGTACTACGGCGTAGACCCCGCCGATGGCGCCGCCCTCTACATCCTCGACCCCGAATCCGGAGCCGCCGATGCGGACATCCGCACCATCAATGGAACCGAGGTAACGACCAACATCAACAACGCACAGTACGCCTTCGTGGGTACGGCCGTGCCGGACGTGTTCGGTAGTTTCACCAATAAGTTCCGGATCGGTAACCTGCGCTTCGGCTTCCTGGTGACCTAC
Source organism: Lewinella sp. IMCC34183 (assembly GCF_003390915.1). Lineage (GTDB taxonomy): Bacteria > Bacteroidota > Bacteroidia > Chitinophagales > Saprospiraceae > Neolewinella. The sequence goes on from NZ_QMEM01000008.1 coordinate 29,624, forward strand.
CAGATCGGTGGTAAGACCTACGACTCCAGCTACGCCGGCCTGATGAGCAACGGCGACTACGGCTCGGCGCTCTCGACCGAAATTGCTGGTCGCTGGCAGCAGCCTGGCGACGTGACCAACATTCCCCGTCTGGATGCGGCGCAGTCCAACAACTTCGACGCCGGATCGAGCCGCTGGCTCGTGGATTCCGACTACCTCGCCCTGCGGCAGGCCAACATTTCGTACGATCTGCCCGCTCCGGTCCTCGACCGGATCAACATGTCCACGCTCCGCGTATTCGTGAACGCCGAAAACCTGTTCTTCAACACCGAGCGGCAGGGCATGTACATCAACCAAAACTTTAACGGGACCACGCAGAACGCCTTCACGCCTTCGCGGACCATCACCTTTGGCGTCAACGCCGGATTCTAAATCAGCCCCCCGATGAAAAAGCAATTGCTACTACTCGTCCTGCCGGTGCTCCTCCTCTCGCTCAGCGGTTGTGGAAAAGACTGGCTCGATGAACAACCCACCGACTCGGTGGCGGCCGACGCGGCCACCTCGAGTACCGATAACCTGTTTGCCGTCATCAATGGTATCCACCGCCTCATGTACGAGCGCCAGGGGTCAAACGGTCGCGGCGGATACTCCGCGATGATGATCCAGCACGACGCCCTGGGGGAGGACCTCGTCATGAACGCCCAGGCCAACGGCTGGTGGATCAGCATGGCCAGTTGGAACGACCACACCAACGCTACCGACGGCGACCTGCGCCACGGCTGGCGGGTGATGTACCAGGTCATCAACAACGCCAACATCGTCATCAACGGTGCCGAGGAGGCGGCTGGCCCCGCCGCCGACCGCGATGCAGCCCTGGGAGAAGCCTACGCCTACCGGGCCTTTGCCCACTACTTCCTCGTACAGCGCCACGCCGCCCGCTACGACTGGAACGGCGGTAACGGCCAGCAGGGCATCCCCCTGATCCTGGAACCGACCACCGAGGGTATCGCTCCCTCTACGGTTGAGGAAGTTTACACCCAGATCAACAGCGACCTGGACCAGGCGATCACACTGCTGGATGGCTTTAATCGCCCCACCAAGTCCCACATCAACCAGTCGGTTGCCGAAGGACTAAAGGCCCGCGTCAACCTGACGCAGGGCAACTGGGAAACTGCCGCCGAGTACGCGGTCCTGGCCCGTGACGGGTACCCCCTGATGGACAGCGTAGCTTACACCTCCGGCTTTAACGACTACAACAACGACGAATGGTTGTGGGGTGGTTACTACAACGAGGAGCAGGGCTCCGCCTTCACCAATTTCGGTGCCTGGATGTCGCGCAACTTCAGCTCGTCTAATATCCGGGGCAATCCGAAGTCGATCTTCAGCGTGCTCTACGAGACAATCCCGCAGACCGACGTGCGCGCCGCCGTATTCAGCGAATCGGGTGAGCACAACAACCTGCCCGCAGGCTACGAGATCAGCTCGGCCCACCGTCGTTACCCCTACACCAGCCAGAAGTTCCTGTCGATCAGTACGGGCGACAGCCGCGGCGACGTGCCCTACATGCGGGCCGCCGAAATGTACCTGATTGAGGCCGAAGCACTGGCCCGCCTGGGTGAGGGGGGTGCCGAGGCACTCTACCCGCTGGCCATTGCCCGTGACCCGGCCTACGAACTTTCCGAGAACGAGGGAGAGGACCTGATCGACGAGATCCTGCTGCAGCGGCGGTGGGAGCTGTGGGGCGAAGGCTTCCGCTTCCTCGACCTCAAGCGACTGAATATGGAACTTGACCGTACCAGCCAGAACGGCATCGAAACGAACCACAACTCGGCCCTGCTCAACGGCCTAATGTTCGTACCTGCCGACGATCCGCGCTGGGTCTGGCTCATCCCCCAGGACGAAATCAACGCCAACCCCAATATTTCCCAGGTACAGTACTAATTCGATATCCGGAAAAGACGACGGCGCGGGCGGCGGGCATTTTGCCCGTCGCCCGCGTCTGCTTTTGTATCCTTGCACCCGCGTCCGCGCAAAAAATACCCCTATGCTTCCGGAAATCGCTAATCGCAAATCCGTCTTTCCCCAGTTCTTCACCGGTACGGACATTGACCGCGCTACGCTCGGCCAGCTCATCGAAGCGGCCAACGCCGCCCCCAGCCACCGCAAGACCGAACCTTGGCGCTTCCGGGTGTACCGGGGGGCGGGTCGCGACCAGCTGCGGGAGGAACTGCTCGACGTGTACGGACGCGACCGGGACGACGCGGCGGCCATCGCAAAAAAATTCGGTACCAAGATCGAGCAGTCGGCCGCGGTGCTGCTGATCTTCCTGCACCGCGACCCGCGGGAATCCGTACCGGAGTGGGAAGAGATTGCCGCGGTGGGCGCGGCCGTCGAAAACCTGTGGCTTAGCTTAGCTACCCACGGACTTGGCGGCTACTGGTCGAGCCCCGGCTTCGTCTGCGGAGACTACGGGGCCTGGCCGGGCAGCGCGGAGAACGAGCGCTGCCTCGGCATGTTCTACCTTGGACATCCCGACATGCCCGAACTAATGCGGCCCCGCGGCGACTGGCAGGAGAAGGTGACCTGGGTGGAGTAAAATTTTAAATTCAGGATTTTAAATTTAAAATTTTATGCGCCACGAGCTCTTCGACATCGATACCGCCCTCATCACCCAGCGCTGCGTGGTGCGCCGCTTCCGGGAGCACGACGGGAAGGCCGTATATAAGCTCCTGGATAACAACCGCGACTACCTGCTCGACCACTTTCCGTACCTGATGGCGGAGCCGGGACAGTCGCGTAAGGACAGCGAGATCTTCGTGCGCGAGTGTATCGCCGAATGGCTGCTCCAGAAACGGTACGCCATGGGCATCTGGCACAATGAGACCACCGAGCTCGTGGGCTTCATTCAGGTCTTCAACATCGACTGGGGGGTGCCCGCCGGGGAACTGGCCTACTTCATCGACCGGGAGCTGATCCGGCAGGGCATCATGACGGAGGTGCTCGCCCGTACGGTGCGCTTCTGCTTCCTTCAGCTCGAACTGGACAAACTCATCATCAAGACCCTGGCCGATAACTACGCCAGTCAGCGCCTCGCCCGCCGCGTGGGCTTTAGCCGCGAAGGGGACCTGCGGGGGGAATACCGTCTGCCGGGGGGCGCGCTGGTGGACCTGATGCGGTTCGGCTTCTCCCGGGAGACGTATGGGGAGTAGGTAGCATGTAGCGGATAGCTTGTAGTGCACTACACACTGACTATACGCTACGAGCTACATACTACTAGCTACCCGCTACCCGCTAAAACCTCGCCGATCCCCCGACCATGAAGTTCGTCCCGATCGTAGGGTACTGGTAGAAGCGTTCCCGCTTGTTGTTGAGCAGGTTGTTGACGCGCACCCAGGCACCGAAGGTGTCGGTGATGGTGTACTCCGCGTTCAGGCTCAGGTCCAGCAGGGCGTTGAGGTGGTCGACTTGCCCTTCCGGCGTGCGGTAGGGGAGACCGTTCTCTACGAAAAGGTCTGCGCGCAGTTGGAGGGGCAGGTTGCGGAGGGTATAGATGCCCGCGGCGTTGAGGCTGAGGCTGGGCAGGTGCCAGGGCTTCTCCTCGTCTTCCATACTGTAGAAGCGTTGGGTGAAGCTGGCGTTGAGGTCCAGCCCCTCCACGAGCGGAAGGGTAGCGGTACCCTGGAAGTAGATCTGGCTACCGTCGTCGTACAGCACCCGGAACTTGGGTACGCCGCGGAGGTCGCGCTCCGTGAGGAACAGCGCCAGGTTGTCCAGGTATTTGTAGCCGGCTTCGGCGCGGTAGGCGATGGAACGGAAGGTACCCTCGACCCCGCCGTAGAAGCGTGTGGCTTCGGAGTTACGGATCCGCATGCGGGTATTGATCCAGGGGTTGTAGTCGGAAAGGGTACGCAGGGTATTCTTCTGCACGTTACCCTCCACGCCGGCGAAGGCACTCAGTAGCCCGTCGATCACGACCGCCGAGGCGGTGAAGTTAGGGAAGACGTCGAAGTCGTTGCGTTGGGCCACCAACCGGGCACCCGCCTTGAGCTTTACACGGTCGGCCACCAGCAGGGTATAGCTAGGGCTGAGGCTAACTACGTTGAGGCTTTGAGAGGCCGTGTCCTTGAAGGAGGTGAAGCTGGCCTTGAAGTCCACGTCCAACGGGTTGCTGTCGTCGATCCACTTGGTACCGGAAAGGTCGACATCAAGGTTGGACTCCCGCACCGAAGGGTCGGCGCTCATCAGGTACAGGGAGAGGCCGGCGCGGTAATCGATGTTGCCCTGGGTACGGGTACCATTATAGAGCTCGGTACTGAGGCTGAAGGTATTGAAGCGCTGCCGCACCTCGTCGTTGGTGAAGGTGAGGGCGGAATCGCTCTCGACGTCCGAGAAGTTATAGCCGTAGTAGTAGCGGCTGCGGGTGTCGTACTCGATGTTCCCTCCGACGGCGAAGCCCTGGTCGAACAGGTAGTCTCCGGCGGCACCGAGACGGGTATCGCTCGCACGCTGGTTCTCTACCTGGTTGTTGTTATTGAAGCTGTAGTGGTTCCCGTAGAAGCCCAGATCGAGGTTGTCCTGGCCGGTCAGGTCGTAGCTGGCGTCGGCGTAGAGGGCATTGGGGACGCCCAGTCCGAGTTTGACCCAGGCATTGTTGATGGGGGGCAGCTCGGCGCGCTGCAGGGCGCGCGGACGAATGGTGGGTGCGGGGTAGTCGATCGCGAGCGGGCGGGGGACAATCGTGTAGGTCTGTCGCCGGCTGCTGGTGTCGGCGGGCGGGGGTACGGGATTGACCCGTACGCGCTCGGCGTCGGTCAGGCTGGCCTCGAAGTTGGTGACCACGGTCACGCTGTTGTCTTCAAGGTCGTTTTGGGCGTAAGTGCTCAGTCCGGCGAGCAGGCAGATGCCGAGGAGGATGTAGCGTAGCATGTGCAGGATTACTTTTGGTTGCCGCCGTTGTCGAGTTCGAGACGGGAAGGATCGGTAGGCTGGGTGTTAAGACGGCTGCTGGCCTGGATATCGGCTTCCACCTGCGCGAGTTTTTGCCGCGCTTCCGCCACCAGGGTGGCGTCTTCGGTGTAATTCTCCAGGAGGGCTTCGAGGGCCGCGCGGGCGTTGTAGAAATCGCGTTTGTCCCGCAGCACGTCGGAGAGGAGGATCACCGTCTTGGCGACCCAGTATGGGTAGCCGGAGCTCTCGCGGTTGGCCTCCAGGGCGAGCTGCTGGGCGCGGTCGAGGTTGCCCTGCTGGTAAATGGCGTTGGCGCGGAGGTAGCGTGCCTCGGCCGTTCGTTCGTCGTCGCTGCGGGAGATCACCTGCTCGAAGTAGGGCAGGGCACGGACGAAGTCCTTACGGTCGTAGGCGATCTTGCCGAGGTAGAAATTGGCGATCGTCTGCTGGGCGGCGGTGGCGTTGGCGTTGTTGGCGACCTTGGCCGCGTACTCTTCGGTGGCCCGCACGTCATTGAGGCGGTAGGCCGACTGCAGGGCCCCGACCTGGGCGTCGTAGCGGGTAGTCTCGTTGTCCGCGGCGGTTTCCAGCAGGGTGTAGAGGCGGTAGGAACGCTGGAAGTCCTGTACGCTGTTGTAGGCGATGAGGCTGGCCTTCTTCAGGGCTTGCAGGTAGAAGCGGCTCGGCCCGGCGTTGATGACCGCCTCGTAGTCGGGCAGGGCGTCGTTGTAGCGGCGGAGGGCCACGTAGCTGTCGCCCCGGTAGAAGACCCCCGGAAGGGTATTAGGGCTCTGGGGGTACTGCCGCAGGTAATCCGTGAGCGCACTCACGGCGCGTTCGTAGTTCCCGTTCTCGTACTGGCTCACCGCCGCGCGGAAGGTGATGCTGTCGCGCGCATCGGTGGCGATCTCCTGTCCGGGGAGGGTTTCGAAGAACTGGAAGAAGAGATCGGCCCTTCCCATATCGTCCACGTAGATCTCCCGCAGCGCCTCGCGGGCCCGCGTCGCTTCCCCGGGGGTGGGGTTGGACGTAAAGACCTGTTTGTAGTAGTTGACCGCGGCCTCGCTGTTACCGAGGTTGTAGCTGATCAAGCCTAGTTGCAGCAGCGATTGGTTGACGAGCGGGCTATTGACCTTGTACTGCTGAATAATCGTGCGCAGGGGATCAAGGGCCTGCTGGGGCCGGTTCAGCTCCTGGTAGGTGAGCGCCAGCTGGTAAAGGGCGTCATCGGCGTACTGGCTGTTGGGGTAATTCTGCACCAGTTGCTCCAGGGCGAGCACCTTGTCGGCGCTACGGCCCCGCAGCCCCTCGATGAGGGCTTTCTGGTAGAGGGCGTATACGAAGCCTACGGTGCGGCGCTGGATGGCGTCGTCGTAGAAGCGCGCGGCCAGGTCGTACTGGTTGCGGGAGAAGTAGGCATCACCGGCCCGGAGAACGGCATCGCCGAGAACGCGTTCGCGTACGTCGCTGTCGGTGATGTAGGGCAGGTTGCGTTCGATGCCCTCCACCGCGGCGGTAAAGTAGTTGAGGGCCGAGGCGTAGTTGTCCTGCTTGAGGTAGTTGTAGCCCTGCAGGTAGTTGCCGGTGTACACCGACGACTGGGGGGGCAGGTTCTGGACGGTCTTGGCCAGCGTCAGGAACTGGTTCGTCAGGGTGACCGAGCTGGTGTAATCGCCCTGGCGGTTGGCCAGGTCCGCCAGCCAGTACAGGGCCTGGGCCCGGTAGCTGGCGTTGACGGGACGCTGCAGGCTCTTTTCCAGCAGTTCCTTCGACTGGATCAGCTCTCCCTGTCCGAGCAGTTCCAGGCCGCGCAGGAAGGCGACGCGCTGGTAGGCTTCGTCGAGCTGCGGAGACCGGCTCGGCATTCCCTCCAGGATGGTGAGGGCCCGCTGGTAATCCTGGGTAGTGGTAAATACGTCGCCCAGGAGCGTCTGGCTCTGGGTGTAGAAGGGCGACTCGGTGGGGATCTGCTCGATGGCCGTAATGGCGTCGGCGGGGTACCCGAGCTCGTAGCTCAATTTGGCGTAGTTGTACAGGGCTTCCTGCTGCAGCTGGGGGTCAAACGACTGTCGTCCGGCGGCGGCGAAGGCCGTGCGGGCACCGACACCGTCGCCCTGCCGCAGGGCAATGTCGCCCAGGTAAAAGTTAGCGCTCTGGCCGACCTCGGTGTCCTGTCCGGACACCTCGCGGAAGGTCTTGCTGGCCTCGACGTAGTCCTGCGTCTGGTACTGAGCGAAGGCGAGCTGGAAAAGTTCCTCTTCCCGCAGCCGTCGGTTACCCTTGGCGTAGCTTTCCAGCAGGGGGCGGGCCAGGGCGTATTCGCCCCGTTCGAAGTAGGCCTGCCCGAGGAGCTGCTCCATCTCCTTGCGGTTGCGCAGGCCGGCTCCGCCCGACTCCACCAGCGGCTGGGCGTAGGCGATCAGCTCGTCGTAGCGGCGCTGGGCGAAGTAGATCTGGGCTAGGTAGTAGGGAATGTAGCTGGCGTATTCCGGCGACTTTTCCGCGATACGGAACTGCTCGACGGCCACGTCGTAGTTGCCTTCAAAGAACTGGATGATGCCCAGGTAATAATTGGTGGGGTAGTAGTATTCCCCCTGGACGTTGCGGCTGAACTGAAAGTAGCGCTTGGCCTCGGCAAAGTCTTTCTGCACGAAGTAGGCATAGCCCAGCCGGAAGTTCACCTCCGACTGCTCGGCCGCGCTGAGCAGGTCGCGGGGCACCATCTGGTAGTATTCGATGGCCTTGTCGAGCTGGTTCTCGTCGAAATAGTAGGTAGCGATTTCCAGCAGTGCCTGGTTGGCGATGGGGTCGGGACGGTACCGGCGCACGAAGTCCAGGATCAGCTTCTCACCGTCGCTCTTGCCGAGGCGAACGGCCAGCTTGGCCACGTTTAGTTCGGCCTGGACGCGGAGGAGTTCGGCTTCGGGCTGATGAACGGGCAGCAGCATGGTCGCCACCTCCTCGTACTCACGCTGGGCCTTATCGAGGAGGTTCTTCTGCCGGTGGTCCTCTGCCTGCTTGAAGGTGCGCCAGGCCTCGGTATATACGGTCGTAGCCTGAGCCCCCACCGCGGCCGTAAGGAGGCACAACAGGGTGGTCAGGAGATAGATTCTTGCTTGGTTCATAGTGGCTACGTCAATTAGGGGGCAAGATAGGCTTGCCCAAGTATAACGAAGGCGGGAGGGTAAGAATTACGCGCCCCAGGAGTCGTCGTCGCCCGAACGGAAAACGGGCACCTCGATGTTCGCGGCTGCGCTGTCGGCCATGTAGCCGTCGCTGAGCGGATAGTCCTCCAGGCTGACGCCGTCGCTGGCAAACCAGTCCTTGCGCAGGTGCTCCGCTACGCGGATGGCGTTGGCCACGATGGTCAGCGTGGGGTTGGTGGCGCCCTGGCTGGGCTGGAAGCTGGCGTCGACTACGTACAGGTTATCCAGGTCCCAGGCTTTGCAGTTGGTGTCCAGCACGCTCTTTTTCGGGTCGGTACCGAACTGGGCCGTGCCGGCCTGGTGCCAGGTAAATTCCAGCTCCTTGGTCGACCGCATGAAATCCGTGAAGCCCTGCGGGCGGAGGTATTTCTCCTGGAAGTGATCCAGGAACTCGAAGTGGCTCTCCCGGTTATTGGGCCGGTAGTTGAACTTGATGCCCTTGTCGGTCCACTCGATCCGGTTGTTGGCGTCGGGCAGGTCCTCGCTGGTGAACCAGAAGTCGACGGCGTACTTCTGTACCTCCCGCGCCCGCTCCTCCTTGATGTCCATGAAGGCGTAGTCGCCCATGATGCGCGTCCAGTGGGCCTTGCCGGTCAGCTGGATGGTGCCGAGGGGGTAGGGGTGCTCCGGGCTGCCGTGGTAAAAGTCGTGCACGCCCAGGGTCTTCTGGAAGATAGTGTCGTTGGGGTTGCTGTAATCCATGGCGGAAATTCCACTCTGGTTGTGCTTCGTAAAGTTGCGCCCCACTTGGTCGGAAGAGTTAGCCACCCGCGAGCGCAGCAGCAGCGCGGCCGTCTGTATGGCACCGCAGCTCACCACCACCAGGTCGCTGCTCAGCGACATTGGTTCCCCGTCGCGGGTACCCTCGATGCGGACAATCTTGCCGTTCTCCTCGATGAGTTTCTCCACCCGCGCGCCCGTCCAAAGCGTCACGTTGGGGTGCTTGAGGGCGGGGCGTACCAGCGCGGTTTCCGCGTCGGATTTGGCGTGGACCATGCAGGGGAAGGGATCGCAGGTGTTGCAGGCGATACAGGGGCGCCGCCATGGCTCGTCGATGTCGCGGTTTAGGGCGAGGTTGGAGTGGTGGGGGTGTAGGCCCATTTCGGTAAGCCGGTCGGCTACCTCCTGGATGCGCCGCTCGTGCGGGAAGGCTTTGAAGGGGAAGGGGCCGCTCGACCAGCCCGCCGTAGGGTCCTCACCGCGGGTGCCGTGGATCTTCATCACGTGCTCGGCCATCATGTAGTACGGCTCGAATTCGTCGTAGCCCACGGGCCAGGCCGGGCTCACGCCGCCCTTGTGCTGCTGCTCCTCGAAGTCCTCGGGCCGCTGTCGGTGCAGCAGGGCGCCGTACATCTTGGTGTTGCCGCCTACGTTATAGTAGACGATGGGTTTTATGGTCTCTCCGTCCGGGCCTTCCCAGGTCGTATCCGCTTTGTAGCCGTCCTCGCCGAAGATGAAGGAGGGTTCCCAGTTGCGGGTTTCCCGGGGCAGGAAGCTGCCCTGCTCCAGGATAAGAATTTTCTTACCGGTGTCGGCCAGTGTGTAAGCTACCGTCCCCCCGCCGGCTCCGGAGCCGATGATGATGACGTCAAAATCTTGGGGCATTATGCTTGGTTTCCCTAGGTAATGGACCCCGCCGGGATTGGTTCAATGCGCTTCGCCAATCGTCCGCAGCGCCACTTCGGTGAGCGCGCGGACGCGGCGGGCGGGCCGCATGACCGCGTAGGCCGGCGGCGTGCCGAACCAGCGGTCGAACACGTAGCCGGCGAACAGGCGGAAGTAGGTATAGCCTCCCGCGTACTCGGCCGCCGCCCACAGCCCGATAGCGTCCTCGTACTGGTCGCATTCGAGGGGCGAAAGCCCCGCATTGCAGAGCCGGGCGACCTCTCCGTCGCGCATATTCGGCCGGACCGACAGGCTGAACGGATTGCCACTGAAGCGCTTGAAGTAGTGCAGCCATTCCCGGTAGGGAATATCGTCGGCCGAAGCGTGCACCGCGGAGGCGGCGCGGTAGCAGATGTACAGCCCGGTAGCCGCCGCGCTCGGCTCGATGCTGCAGCGGTTAGTGGTCGTGAAGGCCGCGCAGGGCAGGCGGCTTTCGGCGTAGTGGAGCTCCTTGTCGATGTAGGCCGTCCACTCCGCCCGCGTATCCCGGGCGTAGGTCTCTCCGTAGTAGGCGTCGAACAGCGTGAGGGCGTAGATGGCCGCGGCATTGTCTGCGGGGCGCAGCAGGCTTTCGTCGGCGTGGCTGATCAGGTGCTTGTAGTGCCCCTTCATCAGCCGGGTGCCGAGGTAGCGCCCGATGCGCTGAAAGTAGGGAGCGTACGTTTCGTCGTTGGTGGCCAGCTGGTAGTGCCCCAGTACGATACCCGCGTGGGCCAGGAAGTACACCTCCCGGTCCCAGTCGCTGCCGGGGGCCCACTGCGGCAGGTTGCGGTAGCGGATCGTCCAGTCGGCCATCCGCTTCATCACGCCGCGGAGGGTATCGCGGCGCAGGGTGTCGTACTCCAGGCCACGCGCGAGAGCCTGGCTGGCCGTGGAAAAGAGAAAGAGGGTTTCCTCGGGTTCCCGTAGGTCGCTGTTGCCGTACAGGTCGCTGCGCTGCAGCTCGGTCATCAGGGTGCCCAGGTCGTATTGCGCCTGGATATCTTGCCGGTCCTGCCAGAAGATCGCCAGCGTGGCGGCCGTCAGGATAAGGGCGGTAAACGCGGGTGCAAGGGCAAGCAGGGGGCGCCCGTTGCGGTACAGGTACCAGGCCGGCAGGACGAAGGCCAGGCTGAACAGCAAAGGCGGTAATATTCCGGTGAACGACATGCGGGGGAGAAAATGGGGCTGGCGGCAAAGGTAACCGGCCGACGCTGCTTTCGGGATAAGCCTTCATTAACGATGGTTAAGGTTACCCTATTTCCGCCCGTGGAACGCATGGCGGAGGGTGAGGCAGCCTACCTTATCGCAAACCCACGTACGATGCGTAGTGCCGCTTGCCTGTTTTGCCTGCTATTTCTGAGCCCGCTTACGGCCCAGCATCTGGAGGCCGAAGACACCGAACTTCGCCGCCGCGTAGCGGCGGGCGCGCTCACCCCCGACGATTACGCCCGGCGCTCCGCAGACCTGCGCGCCGCGGTCAAGCAGGCGGGGGGCTACCCAACTATGCCGGTCGATAGCCTCGGCCGGTACCGGCTGACCCGGTTACTGACCTTCAACGGGAACTTCGAGGCTATTCGCCGTCCTGTAGAGCGGTGGCTGGCGCTGGGCGGTTTTGGTGGTGGGGAGCAATACGCCTGGACCTCTGACAGCAGTTTCGTACGCTACCTGGTCACGCCCTACCAATTTACGGGCCAGCACCGCCGGCTGCTTGCCGGACTGTGGAGCAGCGGCGACCCGGTATCCGTCGGCTGCGTACTGGAGGTGCGCGTAGGGGGGGGCGGCCTGGAGCTGATCCTGTCCGACCCGGTACTCACCGAGCAGTACGTCGCGACTTACCACCCCGGCTTCGGCTACGATCTACAGTATTTTGTGCGGGAGGGCCGCCACCAGATGGGGGACTTCCTCCCCGTGGTGGACGGTACGCCCAAGCAGTACGCCGCACGCCTGCAACGGGCCGCGGTGATCGATTCCTGCCTGAAGGGGCTGGCGGACAGCCTGCAGGCCTTTCTGGAATAAGAGGGTGCCCAACCGCTGCGGGGGGCGGGGCGTTTACCGCATGCCCGGCCGCGCGCGGGGTCGGAAAATGCCACTGCCTTGCTATCTAAGAAGTCCAAGTACGCGATAAACGCGCTGCTTTACATCGCCAAACACGAGGCCGAACAGCCCATTCCGGTCAGCCGGATCGCCGAGGAGCGACACATACCGCTCAAGTTCCTGGAGGCGATCCTGACCGAGCTGCGGAACGCCCGGATCGTCAAAAGCAAAAAGGGCAAGTACGGCGGCTACTCCCTCAACGGCACCCCCGCGGATATTGACCTCGCCCAGGTGGTCAGGCTATTCGACGGGGCCATCGCGCTACTGCCCTGCGTCACCCACGATTACTACCAGCCCTGCGAGGAGTGCGTAGACGAAACCACCTGCGGCATCCGGCAGGTGGCCTTGGAGATCCGTAATGCCACCGTGGCCCGACTCAAGGACGCCACGCTCGCCAACCTGATCGAGCGCGAACGACAAGCGAATACGTAAGAATTATTTTTCCTACCTATTTGGTAGGATTAGTAGGAGATATACCTTTGCCTTAATCCTATAAAAAAGGTAGGACTTGTAGGCAATAAATTTCTCGCTATGGGTAACCGGCTACTTTTCTCCCTTCTTGCCTTTTTGATCGTCGGTGGGCTTATCGGACAGGTAACGGTGACCGGCCGCATCGTGGATGCCGGCACCGGTGAACCGCTCATCGGCGCCACCGTGCTGGGTCTTGGATCGCTGGCCGGTACAACTACCGATGTCGATGGCTCCTTCGTGCTGGAAGTGGCCGGTACCTTCCCGGCGTCGGTCGTGGTGACCTACATCGGGTACGCCAACCTGGAAGTGGCCGTACCCACGGGGCAGCCGCTGGAGATTTCCCTGGCACCCGCGCCCGCCGCCCTGGACCAGGTCGTGGTTTCCGCCCGCCGGCGAAACGAAGAGGCGCAGGACATTCCGCTGCCGGTAGCAGTACTGGGGGCCGCCGAGCTCGACAATTCGGTATCCTTCAACGTAAACAGGGTGAAGGAGCTGGTCCCTTCCGTCCAGTTGTACTCTTCCAACCCCCGCAATACCACCCTGAACATCCGGGGGCTGGGGTCCACCTACGGGCTGACCAACGACGGTATCGACCCCGGTGTCGGCTTCTACGTCGACGGCGTCTACTACGCCCGGCCAGCCGCGGCTACACTGGACTTCATCGACGTGCAGCAAATCGAGGTGCTCCGGGGCCCCCAGGGAACGCTCTTTGGCAAGAATACCACCGCGGGTACCTTCAACGTCACCAGCCGGGCCCCCTCCTTCACGACGACGGCGATCTTCGAGCAGAGCTTCGGCAACCTGGGTTTCATCCAGACCAAGGGCTCCGTCTCCGGCCCCCTGGTCCCCGACCGGTTGGCGGCCCGGCTCTCGTTCACGGGAACGCACCGGGAGGGCACCCTCTACAACGCACGGACGCACGCGTACACCAACACCCTCAGCAACCAGGGTGCACGGGCGCAGCTGCTCTACACCCCCCGGGAGGGCCTGCGGCTGCGGCTGTACGCAGACGTCTCGCGGCAGCGCCCCGACGGCTACGCCCAGGTGTTTGCCGGCACCTTTCCCACTCGGCAACCCGCCGACCGGCAGTTCGCGGCCATCGCCGCCGACCTGGGCTACGCCCCGCCCAGTCTGGACCCCTTCGACCGCGTGATCGATCACGATACCCCGTGGCGTTCGGACCAGGACATGGGAGGCGTGAGCCTGACCGCCGAACTGGACCGGGGGAACGGGGTACTAACCGCAACCTCGGCCTGGCGTACCTGGCACTGGAACCCCTCGAACGACCGGGATTTTACGGGGCTGTCGGCCATCGCCCGCTCGCAGGCGCCCTCCGTCCACCAGCAGTGGTCACAGGAGGTACACTACGCCGGCCCGCTCACCGAGCGGGTGGAGGGTCTTATTGGGGCATTCGTCTTCTACCAGCGGCTAGACCCGAAGGGCGCACACGTCCTGGAGGCCGGGGCGGACCAGTGGCGCTTTGTGCAGCGCGACAACAACCCCCTCTGGCAGACGCCGGGCCTGCTTGACGGGCTAACACAGGAGACGCGCCCCCACTACCGCAATTTGAGCGGAGCCCTCTTTTCCCAGCTCACCTGGCAGGTAACAGACCGCCTGAGCCTGCTTCCCGGCCTGCGCCTTAATTACGACCAAAAACGGATCGACTTCGCCCAGACCGTCCGTGGTGGCCTGTCAACGGAGGACCCCGCCCTGCTGGCGTTGCAGGGGCAGGTATTCCGGCCGCTGGCCTTCGCGGTCAACACCGACGACTGGAACGTTTCGGGACAACTCAGCCTGCAGTATCGCTGGAACGAGCGGATGCGGACCTACGGCATCTATTCCCTGGGCTTCAAGCCGGTGGGCCTAAACCTCGGCGGTATACCCGTCGTGGAGGGCCGGCCGCGGTCGGAACTCGCCGTGGTGGCCCCCGAGCGGGTGAATCACTTCGAGGCGGGCATCAAATCCGAGCCCCTGCCGCGCGCCACGCTGAACGTGACGGCCTACGTGACCCGCATCGACGATTACCAGACGAACGTGAGCTCCTCCCAGCTGGGTGTAGTGCGCGGGTACCTGGCCAACGCGGAGCGGGTGCGCGTGCGGGGCGTGGAGGTGGAGTCGGGCTACCGGCGGGCCGACCGTTACCGCCTGACGGCATCGGTCAGTTACACCGACGGGGTGTACGTCAGCTTTCCCGACGCGCCGGTACCGCCGGAGGAAGTGGGCGGCGCCGAATTCAAGGACATCAGCGGAGAGCGGCTGCCTGGTATATCGCGGTGGACGGGGTCGGGTGGGGGAGAGTACTACCTGCCGGGCCACCTCATCGGGCAGACCGGGCAGTACTTCGCCGGCCTGGATGCGTACGCGCGCTCCGAATTTTCCTCCAACCCCTCGGCATCGCGTTACCTCAACGTGGAAGGGTACGTCTTAGTCAACGCGCGCCTCGGCTTCCGGATGGTGGATGGCATCACCCTGTTTGCCTGGGCGCGAAACCTAACGGACACCAACTACTACGAACAGTTGCTGCCCGCCGCCGGCAACGCCGGCTACTACGCCGCCGTATTGGGTGACCCCGCCACCTTCGGGATCACGCTGCGCTATGGCTCATTTTAGGGAGCGGCCCGCTACCCGATCATTTATACGAACCCCCACTTATGTCCGAATCCTTTCACGTCCTCACCATCCCTTTCCTCCTGGCCATGTTCGTGGCCGTAAACATGGGCGGCAGCGGTACGGCGCCCGCCTTCGCGGCGGCCTACGGGGCAAAGGCGATCCGACAAAGTATAATTCCCGGGCTGTTTGGTATTACGGTCCTGGCCGGAGCGCTGCTGGCGGGGCGGCAGGTGTCGCTTACCCTGGGTGAGGGGTTGCTGGAGCAGGAATTCTTCACGCCGTTCACGACATCGGTAATCCTGTTCTCGGTGGGGGCCACGCTGTTGCTGGCCAACCTGCTGGGCGTCCCCCAGTCGACCAGCCAGTCCACGGTCATGTCGATCGCCGGGGCGGCCCTGGCGGTAAACGGCCTCAATACCCACACCCTGTTTTATGAGATCCTGCCCACGTGGTTCGTCCTGCCGGTCATCTCTTTCGTGATCATGCTGGCGCTGGCCAAGTGGATCCTGCCGCCCCTGCGCGACCGCCTGCTACCCACCGATACCGCGTACTTGCAGCAGCACGCGGGCGTGCGGACCCTACTGATCGGATCGGCCCTGTACGTGGCTTTTTCGATCGGTGCGAATAACGTCGCCAACGCGGCGGCACCCATCGCCTCGCTGACCGCCAACGAGATGGGGGAGGTGTCGCTCACCAACTTTCTGCCCATCCTGATCCTTTCGGTGCTTATCGTGGCCCCCTGTTTTGCGATCGGCAGTTCGCTACTGGGGCACAAGGTTACGGCCACTACCGGCAGGGACATCGTAGCCGTCACTCCGCTGTACGCGTCGGTAATCGGCCTGTTGGTGGCCAGCCTGCTGTTGCTGGCCTCGGTGACCAAGGGGATACCCACTTCGCTCGTACAGCTCAACGGGGCGGCCTTCATTGCCCTAAGTGTTAGCAAGAAGGGCTACCGCGCCACCTTCACCAATCCCACCGTGCGCAAGTTCTTCTCGGTGTGGGCCGTAGCGCCCGCGGCGGCCTTTCTACTCTCCTACCTGATTCTGCGCGTCGCGGGGTGAGGGGCCGTAACCCGGCCGCGCGGTGGCGACGCGTGCTTTCCGCATAAGCTTACAGGGACCATTCGACCATCATTACCGTAACTGTACACGCTTACCCCTCCTAGCGGGGCGGGATAGATGTCACAACAACACATTAGTAATCTTTATACATAATAATTTGTATAATGCGACTGTTGCAAGTTTTACGCGCAGCGCCCCCGCGGTGGGGGTTGGCCCGACACAAGTTTATGCAGATGCAGTTGCAGGATGGATACGAGTTTCCGCCGGAATTCCGGCAGGAGGGGATGCGGATCTGGAACCGTGAGTTCCCCCTGCTCATGGCTTTCGACGGCCCGGACGAGTTTGATCGTTACCTCGCTAACCAGGTTGATCCCTACTTCGTGTTCGCCCACATCGATGGCCACCTCGTGGCGTGGTCCATGTCTTACCTGCGCGGTGGCGAGCGGTGGTTCGTTCTCGTCGTGGGGGCGGACTTCAAGTCGCAGGGCTACGGTAAAGTCCTGATGGAGCGGATGCTCACGCGGGACACCCCCCTTAACGGTTGGGTGATCATGGACGATGACCACCTTAAATCCAACGGAGAGTACTACCTGTCGCCCATCCCCTGGTACCGGCGGATCGGCTTTTTGCTGACGGATGAAATCGACGACCTGGGGGGCTTCCGGGCGCAGCGGGTCACCGGCTAGAGGGAGAACGCAAAAGCCCCGACGGCACGGAGCGGACGGGGCTTTTAGCAGGGTGGTGGTCTCGGATGGAATCGAACCATCATCGCAGGCTTCGGAAACCTGTATACTATCCGTTGTACTACGAGACCGGATGCGCGCGAAGCGGACGCAAAAGTAAGCCCTTACGTTCACTTGACCAACTACCGCGCACGAAAAGCGTATTCATAGGCGCATATCCCGCCTAAACTTCCGAACCTGCCTATGTCTGCTCACCCGCACCGCACCGCCCCCGCGCTCGTCGCCCTTTCACTCCTGCTGCTGGCGGCCACCTCCTGCGTCTTCGTGCAGAACCGCTACGCCTACCTGCCCCCCGGTCCCTGGCGCGGCGTACTGGAGCTGGAATACAACCCGATCATTCCCAACCCCAAGGGCGAACCGCTGGCCGAAAAGGTGGACCTCGAGTTCGACGAAGTCACCGGTGGGCAGCTGCCGTTCAACTTCGACGTGGTCTACGAGGATGATACCACCTTTCACCTGGTGATCCACAACGGCGAGGAGGATATCCTGGTGCCCGCCTCGGATATCCGGGCGGGGCGCGACCGCTCTGTGGGCCGCGATACGCTGCGCATCGATTTCCCGGTCTACGATTCCCACATCAGCGCCTACCACGAGGAGAACGTGATCGAGGGGGTATGGGTGGTTCACTACCGCGACAACTACCGGATCCCCTTCAAGGCCTACTTCGGTAAGGACCACCGCTTTACTGCCCTGAACAAGAAACCCGCCACGGACCTGACCGGCAGCTGGGCGGTCACCTTTGCCGGCGACGCTACCGAGGACCCCTATCCGGGCGTGGCGGAGTTCCAACAATCGGGCAACACCCTGACCGGTACCTTCCGCACCGAGACGGGCGACTACCGCTACCTGGAAGGCACCGTGCAGGGAAATAAGGCCTACCTGAGCGTCTTCGACGGCAGCCACGCCTTCCTGTTCGAGGCCCTTGTCCGCGACGACGGCAGCCTCACCGGCACCTTCCGCAGCGGTCGCCACTATATCACCGACTGGACCGCCACCCGCGACGATGCCGCCGAGCTGACCAGTCCCGACGAACTTACCCGGCTCCGCGAGGACGTACCCCTCGCGTTCTCCTTCCCCGACGCGACCGGCGATACCCTGAGCCTCGACGATATCGACGGCCCCAAGATCGTGCAGCTCTTCGGCACCTGGTGCCCCAACTGCCGCGACGAAACCAATTTCCTGCAGGACTACCTGGATACCCACGACACGGGTGACCTGCAGGTAGTGGCCCTGGCCTTCGAGCAATACGGCGCCGACGACGAGCGGAGTCGCGCCGCCGTGCGCCGCTACGCCGAAACGATGGACATCGAGTGGCCGGTCCTCCTGGCCGGCAGCAACGACAAGCGCGAGGCCGGCCGGGCCCTGCCCATGCTCAACCGCGTGATCAGCTACCCCACCATGCTCTTCGTAAACCGCGACAACCGCGTGGTGCGTATTCACACCGGCTTCAACGGGCCCGCCACCTCCAAGTACGCGGAATTCACCGAAAGCTTCGACAATACCGTACAGGAGTTGATTCAGTAGCGACCGAGCAGTTCCTGCTGGTGCAGCAGGAAATCGTTTTCGGGGTCGTAACTCAGGGCCTCCGCTACGTAGGCGCGCGCCGGGGCATACTCGCCCGCGGCGAAGTAGTAGTTGCTGGCGGCCACGAAGGCGGTGAGGGTCCACAGGGGCCGGTCGTTGCCGTGGGGGACGTCGGTGAGCAACCGGCGGAAGGCCTCCACTTCCCTTATGGCATCCGGCTCCCGCCCCGCGGCGAAGAGATCCCGGATACGCAGCGCGCGCTGCCGCAGTACCACGTCGGCGTAGCGGTCGTGCTCTCGCAGGAAGGGGTAGCGGACGGCGGCCACCTCGACTTGGCGAACGAGCTCGTCCGGGTCAGTGTACTGCCGCCGCAGGCTGACGAGGGTGAGCTCCGCCAGGTAGGCACGGAACCGACGGTCCTCCGGGTCCTGCGTGTAGAGTGCTTCGGCCAGGTGCAGGGCGGCCACGAGCTGTCCGCGCGATTGATAGTAATCCAGCAGGCGCAGGCTCTGCAGCAGATGGAGTTCCCGGCGCCAGCCGTCGGCCCCGGCGGGACCGCGCGCGGCGTAGGTTTCCAGGAAGGTACGCGCGGCATCGGGCCGGTCGGCGGCCAGTATCCGTTGCTGACGCCGGTCGAAATGGCGCAGGAGGGCGGCGGGCAGGTAGCCGTTGGTGGGGTCCTCCCGCCAGAGCATGAAGAGGGACGTGATGTATTCCTCCGCGTCGGGCTCGTCGAGTGAGGTAGCCTGCAGCCGGCCGGCCGCCTCCAGTACGCCGAAGGCGCGGCGATTTTCCCGCAGCGCGGCTTCCCGCAGGTGCTCGTTGGCCGCTGCGTACCGGCCGCTGGCGTAGGCGGACTGGGCCGACCGGAGCTCCTGGTAGGCACTCAGCTGCACGAAACTCAGCCGGCGGCCGGGGCGGTAGTAGTACTGGTAGAATACACTGTCGGCCTGCGATTCGGTCAGGTCGGTCAGGTCGTCGGCGGTCGTTTGCCGGACCACCGCCAGGTACTCCCGGCGGAAGCGGCGCTCGTCGGCCGGATCGTGGGGGCGGGCGGCGGGGTGCCGCAGCAGCCGGCGGCGGCCGTCGGGATCGGCCACCAGATAGGCCTCCCAGTGGTCCACGTGGCCCGTGTAGGGGATGCCGAAGGCCTCCAGGCTCAGGGCCAGGAGGACGGCCGCAGTCGCGTCGTTGTAGGTACCGGTCCGGAAGGCATCGGCCAGATTGGCCGCGGGGTCGTACTGCCGCAGCAGTTGCCGGTCGAGGCGGTCGACGATAAGGTGAAGCTGCCGGCGGCGCGATTTCCGGGCGGCCCGGTCCGTGTAGCGCAGCTGGCGGAATACGTTCTCCAGCCCCCGTTCTACCGTCTCCCGGTCTTGCACGACCGCCGGCGTGTCGCCGGGGTACAGCAGGCGTAGCCGGCCGGCAAGGTCTTCGGCGGCAAGGGAGTAACCGGTGAGCAGGAGCACCAGCAGCGGCAGGAGAGTACGGACCGGGACGGACAACATGGGTAATTTCAGGTATCAGAAAACGCGGGCTTCCGCAAGCTACTAACGCGACGGCCGGGCCGCGCGTATGTACGGAGCGGTTCAGTATCGCTCGCGGAAGACGTTGAGGTGATGGTAGCCGTGGCCGCAGATGATGAACCCCAGGGCCCGGCAGCTCATCGGCCCGCCGCTCACCGTACCGCGGAAGCGCAGATCCTCGTCGGTGAATCCGTTGAAGAGTGAGACGGTGGTTTTGCGGATCGTTTCCAGCTCGGCCACCATGCGCGGAAACTCGCGGTGACGCAGGTCCGCCACTGCGGCGTAGCTGTCCTGGTCGAATCCGGGCAGCGGGGTGGCGTCGTGGCGTCCCAGCCGCAGGGCCCGCGCAGCCATGATGCGCTCGGTGTCGATAAGGTGCTGCACGGCCTGCTTGATCGTCCACTTGCCGGGGGCGTAGGCGTATTCCTCGCGGCCGTCGGCCAGTTCGTTGAGGTACTCGCTCAGGCCGGCGGCGCTGTCGTCCAGGGCGGAGCGCAGGGTGATGGCCGGCGGTACCAGGGATACGTAGCCGTGGTAGAAGGTAGCGTATTCGTCGGGAGTAAGGTCGGCGGCGGTCATGGCGGGGTACGTTTGCCGGGGCAATATAGCGTTCGGGACCCGCGTGCGGTAGCCGGGGCGGCGGCGCGCGGGTGCGGAGAAATCACGGAACCGGCGGTGCAGTTCAGCGGGGCTTGAAGTAAATTAGCTTACCGCAGGCCCGCTGTTTCCCCGTACCGCCCGGTATTTCCGCCCCACACCCACCCCGAACAACACCCGTCATGTCTTCCGCTTATTCGCATCTCCGCCGTCGGCGTATCCCGGCGGCCATCGCGCCGAATCGCCAAAAATTGC
Source organism: Lewinella sp. IMCC34183 (assembly GCF_003390915.1). Classification (GTDB taxonomy): domain Bacteria; phylum Bacteroidota; class Bacteroidia; order Chitinophagales; family Saprospiraceae; genus Neolewinella. The sequence continues at coordinate 50,284 of NZ_QMEM01000008.1, forward strand.
CCCCCGACGGGGGTAACATTTATCCGCCCCCGCCCATGAACGCTACCATGACGCGTTCTCTCCGTTGCCCCGCCCGCCTGCTGGCCACCGCACTGCTTGTTTTGGTTGCCACCCTGCTTCCCGGGCAGAACAATATCTCCTTCGACTTCGTGGAGGGCGATTTCTTCCTCTGTGCCGAGGACAGCCTCGTCCGGATCGAGATCAAACCCAACCCGGACCGCCAGTTTGAGTCGATCCAACTATCGTGGGACGGCAACTCCGGCGATATCGTCAACATCACCGACCCCGGCAAGCTCGTCCAGCAACACCGCTACCCGACCAGCTCGCTGCTGCGCATGTGCGACCTGCCCGTCACCTGCTTCGATCCGGGCCTTTGCTACAACATCAAGTTGCGCGCCCTGTACACCGACAGCCCCGAGCCCGAAAACATCAACCGGGACATCATTTTCCGCAAGCGGCCGGACCCGGAGATCGACGGGGCCGAAACCACCTACTGCATCGGCCAGGAGGCCATCCTTCGCAGCGGCACCTGCCCGGGCAACGATCCCTCGATGGTGTACGAGTGGACCTTGCCCGACGGAACGGTGGTCAGCGGCTCGGACGTTCGTTACACCTTTACCCAACTCGGTGAGTTTAACTTTCGTCTTAAGGCGACTAACGACTGCGGGTCGGTCACCACGAACCAGAAGATCCGGGTCGTCGACTCGCCCGTGGCGGTGGCGGTACCCGATTCCAACCTGGTGGAGGGGTACACCGAACCCTACCGCGTGTGCCTCTACGGCAGTGCGCGCATCCGCCTCAACGCTACCGGCACCAAATCCACCACCCACACCAGCTGGTCGGTGTTTCCCGCCACCGGCATCACCTTCGATGATCCCGGCAAGAGCATCGCCCGGGCACGCTTTACCGTCCCCGGTACCTATACGTTCACCCTGCTCGCCGAAAACCGGAATTGCGGCGAGTTCGACCAGGAGAGTTTCGTCGTCGAGGTGATCGAGAGCTCCGACCTGCGGCTCGAACCGGAACCCGACGCCTGTCCGAGCCTCACGTATACCCCCCGGCCCTCCGTCGATCCGGACGCCACCTACTACATCGACGGCCAGGCCGTGGCTTCCTTCCCGGTCAACCTGTCGGGCCGGGCCGAGCCCTATATCATCCGCGCGGAAAAGAAAACCCTGTGTGGCAATCTCGTGGAACGGGATACCTTCTTCGTCGACGTCCCCGTAGAGGCCAGGCTGCTTTCGCCCGATAATGGTGCGGACTACTGCCCTGACACCTCGCGCGTGGAGCTGGAAGTGAGCGCGTCCGGCGGTACCTGGGTACCCGCCCGGGGGCTCGTACTGGAGAACGGCCGGGCGTACTTCGACCGCGCCGCCGGCCCCGGTGCCTACCGGTTCGACTACGTCACCGGCAGCGGTGCCTGCGAGCGGACGCTGACCGTCAACCTGTCGATCAACGCACAGGTTATCGAGCTTCCCGGCGAGGACGTCCTGGTCTGTGAGGGGGGCGAGCGGGTCACCCTGAACGTTTCTCCGGCCGGGGGAAACCTGACGGGAACGGGCGTCGTGCCCGGTAGCTACGTTTTCGACCCCGCGGGGCAGCCACCGGGGTCCTACACGCTGACCTACACCTACCAGAACCCCGAGACCCAGTGCCGGGAGACCGGGGCGTTTTCGGTAGCCGTCGTCGCCGAACCCACGGGAGAGGCCGGTCCGGCCATCGAACTCTGCAATGCCGACCAGTCGGTACGGCTCGCCGATTTCCTGCCCGGGCAGACCGCCACTCCGGCGGACGCCGTGATCACCTACGCGGGCCGCGGGGTCACTAATCCCACCGGCAGCTACAACCCCGGCTTGCTTGCCGTAGGCGATCTGGATACCGTGACGGTGCGCTACGCGGACCCCCGGTTGCCGGGTAGCTGCTACGCGGAAGATTTTTTGCTGGTAGCTATCGTGAGCGTGGCGGTCGCGGAAGCGGGACCGGACACCGTGCTGTGTAGTGGAACCGGACCTTTCCAACTGGGGACGGGGGGCGGTAGCTGGACCGGTCCCGGTGCCTCCCCCGACGGTACCGTCGACCTGAGCACCCTGGCACCGGATACCTACACCTATACCCTGACCGTCGGCAACGGCATTTGCCAGACGACCGATACCCGCCGGGTGACGGTGGCCCCGGGCAATGGAGTTCGCCTCGCCACGGACCGCCTGTTCCTCTGTGACACCGCGGCCACCATTAAGCTGCCCGCCGCTACCCCCGCCACCGGCGGCAGTTGGAGCGGCCCGCTGGAGGTGGTCGAAGGGGTAGCCCGGGTGGCGGGCGCCGCACCCGATACCTACACCATGACGTACCGGGTAGCGTCGCTGCCGGAGGGTTGCAACGCCGCCGAGGCGACCGTCAACATTCTGCCGCGGCCCCGGGTCGAGCTGGCGGGCGATTCCCTGGCCTGCGCGGGCGGCGACTGCGCCACGCTTACGCTCAGCGCGGGGGACGCCGACCGCTACCATTGGTACGGTACGGGCGGCGTGGAGGGCAGCGGCGATACGCTCTGCCACGCTTTTGCGTCCGCCGGCCGGTACACCGTCAACCTGCTCGGTTACCGGACCCACCCGGAGACCGGAGCGGACCTCTGCGCTTCCCCCGTCCGCAGCCGCGAGGTGAGCGTATTCGAGGCCCCGCTTCCCGCCCGTATCCAGGCCTCGACCCGATCCCTCTGCCCCGGGGAAGTGGTGACCCTTTCCGCCGCCGATCCCGGCAGCAACCTTCAGCAACCCCTTTCCTACCGTTGGGAGGTTGGCAACGCCACCTACCGGGGAGCCACCCTGCGCGACCTGTCGTTGCCCGCTCCCGTGGAGGATACGCTGTACCGCATCACCCTGCATACCGAGGGCTACTGCGGGACGGCGACCGACACCCTACTGCTCGAGGTCAGGGCGGCCCCGCGCGCGGCCATCGGCGTGGTGTACGCCCAGCCCTGCAGTGGAGCGGAACTCCGGCTGGCCAACGTTTCTACCGGTACGCTGGACGAGCTGCTCTGGACGAGTTCCGACGGGGACCGCTTCACCACCTTCGACCCTCCGGTGCTGCAACCGCTCACGGGTACACTTCCCCGGCAAATAACCTACTCCCTGCGCGTGGCCAACCGGTGCGGGATCGACACCACCTCGACCGTAGTCACGGTCAACCCCACGGACGTAAAGGCCCGGATCGCGTACCGGGATACGGTGGTTTGTGTCGGCGAAGCGTTCGAGGCCGTAAATATCTCGACGCCCTCTGCCCTCGTGACCTATGAATTCGCCGACGGCAACCGCTTCGCCGGCGATACCCTGCGGCGGACGTTTGCGGAGCCGGGGTCGTACCCCTTTACGGTGTATGCCTTCGGCTGCGGCTACGACAGCAGCGAATGGCGGGTACGGGTACGCCCGCTGCCGGAGGCCGCGCTGGAGGTGCCGGCGATCGTTTGTCCGGACGAGGTATTTGATTACCGGCTCACCGGAAGTGGGGTGGGGTACCGCCTGGATTTTGGTGACGGTACCGTTACGGAAACCAACGTGGGCAGCCACCGCTACCCACTGGCGGATACGACCCTGTCTATCGGTTACCGGGTCACCGACCTGGAGGGCTGTACCACGGTGGGCAACGCGATCGTCGAGGTAGCTACCCGACCCGCCGTGACCATCTCGGCGGTGGACTCACTCTGCGCCGGACAGCCGGTGGCCTTTGGCAGTGCGGGGAGCGAAACGTGTCGCTGGGACTTCGGCGACGGGGAAATCACCGACGACTGTAGCCCCGAGTACGTCTTTCCGGCCAGTGGAACGCAGTACGTGACCCTGATCGGCGCGACGGACCGGGGATGCACCGATACGGCTACGCTGGCGGTCTTTGTGCGACCTACCCCACGGGCCGAACTGCTGGCGGATTACCCCCGTGACCAGTGTGGTCCGACTTCGGTGCGGTTTGCCTTCGGTGATCCCGGGGGGCCGGTCAGCAGCTACCAATTGTGGCCCGGTGACGGCGGCGGACCCCTGACGGAGCGCGACCCCGTCTACACCTACGGCAGTGGGGGGAGCTTTACCGCCCGGCTGCGGGTGGGCTTCGACGGGGTATGTTTCGATACCGCTTCCACCACGGTTAAGCTGGCCGAATTTCCCGTGGCGCGCCTGGAGGTGAGCGACACGCGTTGCTTCCCCGACGAATATGCCGCATTGGAGGTACTGACCGACAATGCCGACGACAACATTGCCCTGTTCGGCGACGGCATTTTCCTGGACGGACGCAACCGCTTCGAACTGGACCGCCCGGGCGACTACGAGATCGAGGTGGTGAGCCCCGACGGTTGCGACACGACCCTGACCTACCGGCTCGATTCCGTCATTCCGCTGACCCTGGAAACCATCGCGGACACGATCGTCGAGTACGGAGATTCCGTACGGCTCTTCACCCAGACCAACACCGCCGGGCTGCGCTTCACCTGGACCTGGCCCGAGTACCTCTCCGGAGATACCCTGGCCGAACCGTGGGCGCGCCCCCTGGACGATACGGAATTCACCGTGACGGCCTACGACAGCCTGTGCAGCGTACGCGACAGCGTACGGGTGGGCGTACAGCGACCGGCCAGCCTGGTCTACGTACCCACCGCCTTTTCCCCCAACGGCGATGGCAACAACGACCGGCTGGCCGTCTTTCCGCGGGTGGGGGTGGCCGAGGTGTTGCGCTTCGACGTATACAACCGGTGGGGCGTCCGCGTCCACCGGCAGACCGATGGCTTTGGCATTGCCGGCAGCGAATTGAACTGGGACGGCCGTCACCGCGGGGCACCGCTCACCTCAGCGGTGTACGTATATGCCCTGACCTACCGCGACGTCAGCGGCCGAACCGGCCAGCAGTCGGGGGAGCTCCTGTTACTTCGCTAGGCAGGGCCAACCGGCAACCCGGCCGGGCATCCCCCCAAATCTTAGTAAGTTAGCCGCCACCGGAAACCGGCCGGGCGTGGCGACTCCGGAGCGAACTCCGCACCCGCGCCCCCGCAACTACCACCCGCAAATCGCAACCAACTATGACTACCATCAAAGGCCCCGCCATTTTTCTCGCGCAATTCATGGGCGACGAGCCCCCCTTCAATAACCTGGACGACATCTGCCGCTACATGGCCGGGCTGGGGTACAAGGGCGTGCAGATCCCGACCTGGGAGAGCCGCCTGATCGACCTGGAGCGGGCCGCCGACAGCAAGGACTACTGCGACGAGATTAAGGGGCGCGTAGGCGAGCACGGCCTCGAGATCACCGAGCTGGCCAGTCACCTGCAGGGACAGATGGTGGCCGTCCACCCCGCCTACGACACCATGTACAATGCCTTCGCCCCCAAGGAGGCCAACAACAACCGCAAGGCCAAGATGGAGTGGGGCACCAATCAGTTGCTCCTCAACGCCAAGGCCAGCGCCAACATGGGGCTGAAGGCGCACCCCACCTTCTCCGGGGCCCTGCTCTGGCCCTTCGTGTACCCCTGGCCGCAGCGCCCCGCCGGCCTGGTCGACATGGCCTTCAAGGAACTGGCCGATCGCTGGCGCCCCATCCTCAACGCCTTCGACGAGGTGGGGGTCGACGTGGGCTACGAGCTGCACCCGGGCGAGGACCTGCACGACGGCATCAGCTTTGAAATGTTCGTGGAGGCCCTCGACGGCCACGAGCGGGCGCAGATCAACTACGACCCCAGCCACTTCGTGCTGCAGCAGCTCGACTATCTGAGCTTCATCGACCATTACCACGAGCGCATCTGTGCCTTCCACGTGAAGGACGCCGAGTTCAACCCCACCGGCAAGCAGGGGGTCTACGGCGGCTACCAGGGCTGGGCCGACCGCGCCGGACGCTTCCGCAGCCTGGGCGACGGGCAGGTGGACTTCAAGGGCATCTTCTCCAAGCTGAGCAAGTACGGCTACGACAGCTGGGCCGTGCTGGAATGGGAGTGCGCCATCAAAAGCAGCGCGCAGGGTGCCGCGGAAGGGGCGCCCTTCATCGCCGAGCACATCATCCAGGTGACCGACAAGGCCTTCGACGACTTCGCCGACGCAGGTACCGACGAGGCCGGCAACCGGTCGATCTTGGGACTTTAGGAAGCACGAAAGCCGAAATACGATGATCAACGGTCGAAGACTTGCCGGTAGCGCCGCTCCGGTACTGCTGCTTTTCCTGCTACTGACCGGCTGCGCCGGGGAGGGAAGTACGCCACCACCGGAGTCGCCGCGGATTGCGGCGCCCGTCGGGGATACGCTTCCCGCCGGCAGCCGCCTCCCGCGCTTCGGGGTGGGGCAGGGCCGGCTGCTGCTTTCCTACGTCATCTCCGATACGGTGGCCGGTGACCGGCTCTACGTGCGGGAGTACCGGGACGGCAGCTGGGGGCCGGACAGCCTGGTCATCGGGGGCGACGACTGGTTTGTCAACTGGGCCGACTTCCCGTCGGTGCGGCCCCTTGGTGAAGGCTTGTTCTACCACTTTCTGGCCTATTCCGGCGCGGGCACCTACGACTACGACATCAACTTCTCTGCCAACGGGGCGCGCCCGCAGGTGCTGCACTCCGACGGGGTATCGTCGGAACATGGGTTCCTGTCCGCCGCCCCCCTCGCCGACGGGAGCCTGCGGGTGTCCTGGCTGGACGGGCGGAATACCGGGGGCTCCGCGGTCGATCACGCCCATCACGGGGGTAGCGGGGCCATGACCTTGCGTACCGCGCGGGTGTCGCCCGACGGCGGCGTACACGAGCGCACGGAACTGGACCACCGCGTATGCGACTGCTGCAATACCACCACGGTGGCCACCGCGGATCTCACCATGGTCGCCTACCGCGATCGTTCTACGGAGGAAATCCGGGACATCGCCTACGCGATCCTGCCGGCGGGAGCCGACGCCTGGCAGACCCCCGGGGTCGTTCACCCGGACGGGTGGGAAATCACCGGCTGCCCCGTTAATGGTCCGGCCCTGGCCGCCAACGCCGCCGGCGCGGTAGCCCTCGCCTGGTACACCGCCGCCGGGGGCGTACCGCGCATCCAGTTCGCCCGCTACGCCGCCGATTCCGCTTCTTTTGCGGCCCCAATTATTATAGACGACCGCGACCCGCTGGGTCGCGTCGACCTCAAGCTGGCGGCGGACGGCACCGCCTACCTGCTGGGTATGGCTTCCACCTCCTCGGCCGATACCGCTGCGGTGACGCTATACACCATCACCCCCGCGGGGACCGTGGGACAACGGGAGCTGGCCCGGCTGGCGGCCTCGCGGCGGGTAGGCTTTCCGCGGCTGGCGCTTCACGGGGGCACGCTTTGGGTAGCCTATACCGAGGTGTCGGATAGGGGGAGTTCCGTACGGGTTTTGTCGGCTTCGTAGTCGCGGCCGGAGGCCGCATTTTACTTGCGCGGTCGGAGACCGCATCGTACTAGAGGGTGAAGCGTACCCGGGCGAACAGGTAGCGTCCGTTGGAGCCGAATTGCTGGCTGCGGCGGCTGTACAGGAAGCGTCCGTCCGACTGATTGGCGGGGATGTTCAGGTCGGGGTAGATGTCCAGCAGGTTATTGGAGCCAATGATGAACCGCAGGCGGTCGCTGAGCTGGTAGCTCAGACTGAGGTCGGTGATGACCTTCCCGCTGAAGGTCTGGTCGTTGTCCAGGCTATTGGTGGCCTCGTTGACGGGACCGAAGTAGACGTTGCGCAGGAAGACGCCGAAGTTGCCCACGTTGTAGTCGAGAGTCAGGTTGGCCTTGGTCCGGGGTACGGCGCTCTCCAGGAACACCTGGCTGGTACGGTCGAAGTAGGTATCCTCGAAGCCCTCGAGCACCGAGCTGGTATTGACCTCTTGGAGGGTGGTCTGGGCGAAGGTGGCCGCCAGGCTGGACGTTAGTCGCCCGTTGGAACCGATCCGGCCGTTATGGGTGACCACGAGGTCGATGCCGCGGGTCCGGCTGTCGATGGCGTTGGCGAAGAAAGCGGCGCGGTTGGCGTTGGCCTGCTGGAGCAGCCGGCTGATCTCGCGGAGCTGCTCGGTCTCCGTTCCGCCCTGGAACTGACCGGTCAGGACCACACGGTCGTTAATGTCGATGAGGTAGCCGTCCAGTGTGATGCTCAGGTTGGCATTCGGAATACGGCCCGTGAAGCCGGCGCTGTAGTTGACGCTCCGCTCCTGCTTCAGCTGGGGGATGCCCAGCAACTGGGCCGGCCGGCTGTCGTTGCTGAATACCCCTACCTCGAAGGGTACGCCGTCGACGAAGAGGGTAGAGGTGGAGTTGAAGTTCAGCTGGTGCAGGCTGGGCGCGCGGAAACCGGTACTGGCACCGGCGCGGAAGGTCCAGTCGTCGGACAGCTTCAGGCGGGTAGTCAGTTTACCGTTTACGGTAGAACCGAAGTCGGAGTAGTTTTCGAAGCGGGCCGCGACGCCCAACAGGAAGGCATCGGTCACGTCGGCCTCCACGTCGGCGTAGGCGCCAATGCTGTTGCGGAAGGCGTTCACCTCGTTGTCTGGCCGGAAGCCGGGGAATACCTGTGCTCCACCCGGGCGGCTGCGGCCCAGCGGGTCGAAGACCGTAGCGATCGGTCCCACGCCGTCGCGGATCAGCACCGTATCGCCACCGGTAGTGGTGTAGGCACTGGACGCGCCGTAGTCGTAGTAGCTGGCCTGCTCACCGGCGTTGATCTGGTAGTTCTCCAGGCGGTACTCGGCACCGAAGGCGATGTTGAGGCCCGAGAGGGCATCATCGAAGTACCGGCGAATGTCGAGGTTGGACGTATTCTGCGAGAACGCGAAGCCCCCCGCGTCGAAGGAGGTAGGGCTGGCCGAGCCCAGGCTGGCGTTGAGGGTATTGTTGATGAGGTAATTGAAGCTGTTGCGGCCGTAGACGTTGCTGAAGTCCACTTCCCACTTATTATACACGCTCAGAATGCCCACGGCCAGGCTGGCGTCGCCGATGTTGGAGTTGATGGCCGGCAGGAAGCCGTTGGGGTAGATGTCGGTGACGGTCCGCTCCTGGTTGGGCAGGCGGTAGAAGCCGGTGGCGTTACCGCGGCGGTAGTTGAGGCCACCGAAGCTGTATACCTCCGTAGCCGCACCTACGGGCAGTTTGAAGTTGTACATCACGCCGCCGTTGCGGAGGGCTGACTGGCCCACGCGCATGTTGAAGTCGCTGCGCTCCAGCCCGCGGCGCTCGAGTTCCGCCTCCGTGATGTCGGCGTTGGGCGCCGCGCCGGAGGTTGGGTTGTTGTAGCCGCTGAAGATGGAGCCGGTGAATTCCTTCATCCGGTTGGTGTAGTTGCGGTCGTCAAATACGCCGGTGAAATTGAGTACGCCTCCGTTTTCGTTGAGCTGAATGCCGTAGTTGGCGCTGATCTGGTTAAACTCACCGTCGGTGCTTCCCTGGTAGTCGGGGATTTCGGAACTCATGTAGGCTCCGGTCTCCGCGTTGAGGCTCAGTCCGGTCTTTTCCTTCAGGATGATGTTGATCACCCCGGCGATCGCGTCCGAGCCGTACTGGGCGGAGGCACCGTCGCGCAGGATCTCGATGCGCTCGATGGCCGCCACCGGAATTGAGTTGAGGTCGGTACCCACGTTACCCCGGCCAAAGGTGCCGTTGACGTTTACCAGAGAGGTGTTGTGGCGGCGCTTGCCGTTGATGAGCACGAGCACTTGGTCGGGACCCAGGCCCCGAAGTGAGGCCGGGTCGATGTGGTCGGTACCGTCGGAAATCGTTTGGGTATTGGAGCTGAAGCTCGGGGCCACGTAGTTCAGCAGCTGGTTGACGTTGGTCTGGGCCGAAGCAGTAGCCACCGCCGTAACGTCTACCACGTCAACGGGAACGGCCGTCGTGAGCTTGGTCCGGCCGGCGGACCGGGAACCGATCAGGACGACTTCGTCCAGGACGGTACCCGCGGACAGAATGGCATCGATTCGGTCGCTTTCTCCAATCTCTACCTCCACGGTACCGAAGCCGAGGAAGGAAAAAACCAGGGTGTTGGCCGCCTCAGGAACCGCGATCGTGTAGGTGCCGTCGATGTCTGTGGACGTACCCAGGGTAGACCCCTTCACAGTGACGTAGGCGCCGGGCAGCGGACCTCCGTCCTCTTCGGACACGGTACCGGTAAGGGTGCGTTGGGCCAGCAATCCGGAGGTTACGGACAGGGCGAGGAGAAGGGTAAGGAGCTGTTTCATACTAGTAGTGCATTCGGGTTAGGAGAACCGGACCTCACGTGGCCGGGGCCGGACGGGAGGCCTAAATACGGCCTTGCCCTCCCAAACATACTACGGGGAGAAATAAATATCCGCGGGAATTACTAGCCCCGGAGGCGGTCGAGCATATTGCTCAACTCATTAAAATCCTGATCGTCGAGGTTACGGAAGTGCTCAAGCATATTCGCCTCCACGGCTTCGGTGGCCTGGTTAATAATCTTGAGCCCGGCGTCGGTAATCACGATGTCGACGCGGCGGCGGTCGGTCTCGCACTCTTGCCGGCGTACGTACCCCTTTTCTTTCAGTTTGTCCACCAGCCGACTGGCATTGCTCATCTTATCCAGCATACGCTCGGTGAGCAGCTTCACCGTAGCGGGCTGGCCGTTGCGGCCACGCAGGATGCGCAAAATGTTGAATTGCTGGATGCTGAGACCGAAGGGGCGCAGCGCCTGAGTAGTCTGTTGATTGATCCAGGCCGCGGTGTATATGATGTTCACCTGGGTACGGTGGGCGGGCGAGCGGAAGGCAGTTTGCTGGATCTCCTCTTCTATGGATGGCATAGGTTTCATGTGCTTACAAATTATACACCGGTGTCCCGCCAAAGGTTGGCACCGGTTCTGGGTCAGGTTTCAATGTAGGGACAACCCGTACCCTTGGCACGATGATCTATCTTCGGCAAAAATTTAAACGATGAAGATTCTGGTGATTGGCGGTGGTAATATGGGTAGGACCTACGCGCGGAGCCTGCTGCGGGCCCACCTGGTACAGCAGGAGGACCTGATGATCCTCGAGCGGGAGTCCGACAAGCTCGCCGAACTGCGGGAGGCGAAGATCGGTACGGTATTCACCTCCCCTGATACCTGCCTGGCCGCGGCCGACCTGATCATCCTGGCGGTTAAGCCCCAGGACAGCGTGGCCCTTTTCGCCGCCCTGCGTCCGCAGACCGACCCCCAGCAGGTGTACCTCTCGATCATGGCTGGGGTGACCATCCGCTCCATCCAGGCGGGGCTGGGCGTGGAAAAGGTCATCCGGGCGATGCCCAACCTGCCGGCCCAGATCGGTCTCGGTATGACCAGCTACACGGCCAGCGAAGCCGTCACCCGCATCGAGCTCGTCCTGGTGCAAAATCTCCTGAACACCACGGGCAAGGCCATCTACGTCGACGATGAATACAGCATTGACGCCACCACGGCCATTAGCGGCAGCGGACCGGCCTACGTGCTTTACTTCATGGAGGCCATGATCGAGGCGGCCACGGAGATGGGCTTCAACGAAAGCCAGGCCGAACTGCTGGTCGCCCAAACCTTCCGGGGTGCCGTCGAGCTGCAGATGAAGAACGACCTCACGTGCCGTCAGTGGATCGAGCGGGTCTCGAGTAAGGGAGGTACCACGGAGGCGGCGATGAACACCTTCCGTACCACCAGTGTATTCGATGACATCAAAAGCGGCGCCCGCGCCGCCCTCGACCGGGCGATCGAACTCGGCCGGTCGTAGACTCCATTTTCTTTCCCTCATCTCCTACTTCCTTATGAAGGCCATCCTGTACGAACCCGCCGGCGACGCCGGCCAACTCTATATCGACGAGGTCGACAATCCCCGGCCCACGCCCTCGCAGGTGGTCCTCCACGTGGCCGCCACCGCCCTTAACCGTGCCGACCTGCTGCAGCGGGAGGGGAAGTACCCCGTCCCCCCCGGCGCCAACCCCATCCTGGGCCTGGAAGTAGCCGGTACCGTTATCGAGGTGGGCTCGGACGTCAAGGGATTCGAGGTCGGAGACAACGTATGCGCACTCGTCAACGGCGGGGGCTACGCCCAGCAGATCGCCGTGGACTACCGGATGCTGCTGAAGCTCCCCGAAAACCTTTCCTTCACCAAGGCGGCGGCCATCCCCGAGGTATTCCTCACGGCCTACCAGGCGCTGCACTGGATCGCGCGCGTACAACCCTCCGATACGGTGCTGATCCACGCCGGTGCCAGCGGAGTAGGGACCGCCGCGATCCAGCTTGCCAAGCTGGCCGGCGCCCTACCCATCGTCACCGCCAGCGGCCACAAGCACGAGGCCGTGGACGAGCTGGGGGCCGCCCGCTCCATCGATTACCACGCCGAGGAATTTCAGGAAGCCGTGATGGACTTCACCGCCGGGAAGGGGGCGGACATCATCATCGACTTCGTCGGCGGCCCCTACCTCAACCAGAACTTGGCCTGCTGCGCTACCGACGCACGCATCGTCAGCCTGGCCGCCCTCGGCGGCGCGCGGGTGGCGGATTTCTCCATGGCCCCCTTCCTGCGCAAGCGTATTCAGCTTACCGGAAGCACCATGCGCAGCCGCACCGATGCCTACCGTCAGCGCCTCACCGCCGACTTCCGCCGGGAAATCTGGCCGCGCTTTTCCGACGGAACCCTCACCGCCGTGGTCGATACCATTTACGACTGGGAAGACGTCGCCGAGGCCCACCGGTACATGGCCAGCAACGGAAACGTAGGGAAGATCGTCCTCACCATCGGCCTCGACTGACCCGCGGGCAACCCGCAGCGGGGGGCGGGGCGTTTACCGGGTATGCCTGATGTACACGTACACCACCTCGGCCGCATGGATTACCCCGCGGCCTGGGACCTGCAAACCCGCCTGCACCGGGAAACGGTCGAGCGGAAGCTGGCCCAACGCGAGGCCCGCCGGGACGGCCGGCAGCCGGGGCCCCAGCACCACCACCTGCTCTTCGTAGAGCACCCTCCGGTCTTCACCCTCGGAAAGTCAGGCTCGGCGGACAACCTGCTGCTTTCCCCGGCGGAGCTGGAAGAACGGGGCTTCACCTTCCTGAAGATCAACCGGGGCGGCGACATTACCTACCACGGCCCCGGCCAGCTGGTGGTGTATCCTATCTTCGACCTGGACGAATTCTTTACCGATGTGCACCGGTACGTACGCAGCCTGGAGGAGGTCGTGATCCGCACCCTCGCGGAGTTTGGGCTGTACGCCGAGCGGGACCCCGGCTACACGGGCGTCTGGCTTCCCGGCGACGCGGCGCGGCGGCAGCCGCGCCGCAAGATCTGCGCGATCGGCGTTCACCTGAGCCGTTGGACGACCATGCACGGACTCGCCCTCAACGTACGGCCCAACCTCACGCACTTCGGCCACATCGTTCCCTGCGGCATCGCCGAGGCCGACCGGTCGGTCACCAGCCTGAGCGTAGAACTGCGCCGCCCCGTCGAGCTGGAAGAGGTCACACCGGTCGTGGAGCGCCACTTTGCCGCGGTATTTGATTACGAATCCACCAAACGGGCCGCCGACGGCATCTTACCGGCGTAATCAATGTAAATCGACCCCTTGACCGAGCAGGAACTGATCGCCGGCTGCAGAGCAAACGACCGAAGGGCCCAGCGGGCGGTGTACGAACGCTACGCCCCCCTGATGGGGGCCGTGGCCCGACGCTACTGCCGCCGCGATTCGGACGCCGACGACGTGCTGGTGTCGGCCTTCTTCAAGGTCTTCGACAAGATCGATACCTTTTCGGAGGCCGGCAGTTTCGAAGGGTGGATCCGGCGGATCGTGGTCAACGAAGCGTTGATGCAACTTCGCAAGAAGCATGCGCTCCGGCGGGCCAGCGAGCTATCCGACGTGAACCCCGCCGACTACTCCGTTCCGGCCGCCGCCGCCGAGTACCTGGCGGAGCGCGACATTCTGGACCTCCTCGACCAGATGCCGGTCGGCTACCGCACCGTCTTCAACCTCTACGTGGTGGAGGGCTACAAACACCGCGAGATCGCCGATAAGCTGGATATAAGCATCAATACCAGCAAATCACAACTCATCCTGGCCAAGAAACGGCTCCGGGAACTACTAGAAAAACTGGGCTACCCCGCCCGCTAACCGCCAACCGCATGCCTACTCAAGATTCCTTCGATCGCCAGTTTCGCCGTACGGCCCTCGGCCTGCGTCGCCGCCCTGCCCCCCGTACCTGGGACCGCATCGAGGCACGGCTCGACCGCCGCACCCGCGGTCCCCGCTGGCTGGGAGTTCGCCCCTGGGTCATCGCCGCGGTGATCGTCCTGGTGGCCGGGGTAGCCGCCCTGACCCACCTCGCGCTTCCGTCCGGCGAAACGGCACTCGCCCAGCGCGCCGAGTCGGTCGAGGAGCTGACCGCCCCCGGGGCCCGTCAGCAGCGGATCCCGGATTACGCTCCCGTAGAGGAGGGGCGCCCGGATGGGCAACTGCTATCGCGCAGCGAGCCCCGCGGCCGCCTGGCCGTGGCCCCCAAGTACCGCCTCTAGGCGAAGTCTTCCTCGTCGCCCAGCTCAAGGCGGGCACCCGCCAGCTCCCGCTTGGCGTGCTGCTCCTGCAGCCGGCCGGTGACCTCCATGCCCCGGGTGTAGATCTTCCACGCCTCCCGGGGGCGCTCCATCCGTTCCAGCGTCTTGCCGAGGTGGTAGTAGGTACCTACGTAGTCCGGTTGGTCGTTGACCAGGCTGTGGTAAATGTTGAGGGCGGCGGGGTCGTTGCCCTCTTTTTCCCACTCCTTCGCCAGGGCAAAGCGCAGGAACGCGTCCTGGGGCGCCGCCTCCAGCAGTTGCAAAATTTGCTCTTTTCGCGTCATCCCGCGAAGGTACGCTACGCGACAGGGAGCTAGCTTTGCCGGTCCGTACCGCACACCGTCATGACCTATACCGAGACCCTCGACTTCCTCTTCACCCGCCTGCCGATGTACCAGCGCGTGGGCGACAGCGCCATGAAGAAGGACCTCACCAATATCCGCCTGCTACTCGCCGAACTGGCTCATCCCGAGCGGCAGTTGCGGTGCGTCCACGTGGCGGGTACCAACGGTAAGGGTACCGTCAGTCACCTGATCGCCGCCGCGCTGCGGGCCCACGGCTTTACCGTCGGACTCTACACCAGCCCCCACTACCAGGACTTCCGCGAGCGCATCAAGGTAGACGGCACCTTTATCCCCGAAGATGAGGTGGTGCGCTTCACGCAACAGATGCTGCCCGCTATAGCGCGTATCCAGCCCAGTTTTTTCGAGATCACGGTGGCCATGGCCTTCGACTACTTTGCGCGGACGCAGGTGCAATGGGTCGTCGTGGAGGTCGGGCTCGGCGGGCGGCTGGACAGCACCAACGTGATCGACCCCGTGCTCTCCGTCATCACCAATATCGGGTACGACCACATGCAGTTCCTCGGCAATACCCTCCCCGAGATCGCCGGGGAGAAGGCCGGTATCATCAAGTCCGGCCGCCCCGTGGTGATCGGGGAAACACAGCCGGAGACCGAGGAGGTCTTCCGCTCGGTCGCCCGGGAACGCGGCGCACCCATTCGCTTTGCCGACCAGGAGGAGCGGCGAGCTTTTCCGACCGACCTGCGCGGCCCCTTCGCCGACCGAAACCTGCAGACCGCCTGGACCGCCCTGCGGGAACTAGGGAAAACCGGGGATCTCTCGCTCGATACCGATCGGGTAGACTACGCCTTTAACCACGTTCATGACCTGACGTACTACGTCGGGCGGTGGCAAACCCTCAGCGACCATGGCCCCCTCGTGCTGGCCGACAGTGCCCACAACGGCGAGGGACTACGGCCGGTGCTGGAGCGGCTTCGGGAGGAGATAAGCCAGCGGGCGGGCAGGCTGCACATCGTACTGGGGGTTGTCAACGACAAGGACCTTTCCAAGGCCCTCCCGCTTTTTCCCGTGGAGGGCATATACTACTTCGTCAAGGCGGACATTCCCCGGGGGTTGCCCGCGACAGCCCTACGCGCCGCCGCCGCGGACTACGGCCTGGTGGGGGAGGCATACGACAGCGTGGGGGCGGGCTACCGGGCCGCGGTAGCGGCGGCCGCTCCCGAAGACGTAGTCTTCGTGGGGGGGAGCATCTTCACTGTGGCCGAGGTACTCCCCGAGCAGCCCGGCCAGTAAGACGCTGCCTCCGGCGGCGCCAGTACAACGCTGCCTCCGGCAGCGAAGTACGATGCTGCCTCCGGCGGCGCCAGTACAACGCTGCCTCTGGCAGCGATCTATGCTGCCGCTGCCTAAAATCCCCACCGCAGCACCGCCGCCGCCCAGGTAAAGCCGGCCCCGAAGGCGGCCAGCGTGACGACGTCGCCCTTCTTGACCTTACCCTCGTCGCGCGCCTCGGAGAGCGCCAGCGGGATGCTGGCGGCCGTAGTATTGCCGTAGCGCATGATGTTGTTGTAGACCTGGTCGTCGCGCAGGTTCATCGTGTGAGCCACGAACTGGTTGATGCGCAGGTTGGCCTGGTGGGGGATCAGCATATCGAGGTCCTCGATGGACAGGCCGGCCTTGGTCAGGGCTTCCATGATTACTTCCGGGAACTTGCGGACCGCCATCTTGAACACGGCCTGTCCTTCCATGTGGGGGTAGACCCGGCCCTGGTCGAGCATGTCCTGGTTCCAGAAGACCCCGCCGTACTTGTTATTTTCCAGGTCGAAATCCACGTCGAAGCCCTCGATGCCGTACTTCTCGATGAAGTAGCCGCCGTGGGCGCCGGGGTACATGTAGCTCAGTTTCTCGGCGTAAGTGCCGTCGCTGTGCATCACGGTAGAAAGGACCGAGGTATTGCGGTCCTCGGTGGCTTCCAGGATGACGGCACCGGCGCCGTCGCCAAAGATCACGCTGACGTTGCGGCCGCGGGTACTGAAGTCGAGTCCTACGCTATGCACTTCCGCGCCGACCAGCAGAATACGCTGGTAGGTACCCGCGCGGATGAACTGGTCGGCCACGCTGAGTCCGTAGATAAAGCCCGAGCACTGCGCCCGGATGTCGAGGGCCGCGATCTCCGTTTTGGCGATGCCAAGTTCCCGCTGCAGCAGGACGCCCGAGCCGGGAAAGTAGTAGTCGGGGCTCAGGGTAGCGAAAACGATGAAGTCGATGTCTTCCTTATCGATGCCCGCGTCAGCAATGGCCCGCAGCGAAGCTTCCAGCGCTAGGGTAGTGGTGGTTTCCTTCGTTCGGTCGATGTAGCGGCGTTCCTGGATACCCGTGCGTTCGCGGATCCACTCGTCGCTAGTTTCCATTACTTCGGTAAGGTCCTGGTTCGTAACAATATTCTTCGGTACGTAATGGCCGATACCGGTAATTGTGGAGTGAGGCATGTAGGGAACTTGAAAGCTAGGTATGCGGTAAAGGTAGATAAAAAACAAGGCGTTCGCGTGATCCCCTAGAACAGGCGCTTGCGCCGGAAGTAAAAGGTGATGGCCACGCTGAATACGACGGAGAGCAGGATCAGCAGCAGAAACGCATAGGGCTTAT
Organism: Lewinella sp. IMCC34183; assembly: GCF_003390915.1. Taxonomy (GTDB): domain Bacteria; phylum Bacteroidota; class Bacteroidia; order Chitinophagales; family Saprospiraceae; genus Neolewinella. The sequence continues at coordinate 67,737 of NZ_QMEM01000008.1, forward strand.
CCTGCAGGGGGAGGGGAACGTTCATCCCCCAGAAACTGAAGATCACCGTCGGTACCGTCAGGATAATGGTGATCAGTGTAAGGCGCTGAATGGTGATATTCAGGTTGTTGGATATGATGGAGCCGTAGGCGTCCATCGTCCCGTTCAGGATATTCGTGTAGATGTTAGCCATTTCCAGGGCCTGCCCGTTGTCGATGATGATGTCCTCGAAGAGGTCCCACTCGTCTTCGTCGTGGCGAATGCCCAGGAAGTCGGCCCGTTTGATCTTCATCTTCAGCAGTTCGTTGCCGTTGAGGGCATTGATGAAGTAGACCAGGGATTTTTCGATACTGAGCAGTTGCTTCAGCTCGCGGTTGCGGCTGCTGTCGTAGAGTTCCTGCTCGATGAGGTTGCGCTTGACGTTCAGCCGTTTCAGGCAGGTAAGGAAGCGGTAGACCGTATGCTCGAAGATCCGCAGCACGAACTGACTGCGCCGGGCCGGGTCGACATTGCGCAACTTGTTGTCGATGAACAGCTGCAGCACCGGGTGGTCCGGGGTCGAGGTGATGGTAATCAGGGCCTCGGGCGTGAGGATGATTCCGATCGGAACGGTGATGTATATGCTATCGTTCTCGGTTTCGACCTGACTGAGGACGGGCGTATTGACTACGATTAGCCGCGCGTCGTCCTCCCGCTCATAGCGCGAGCGTTCGTCGATGTCGAGGGGGTCGGTAAGGAAATCGATGGGCAGCTCGTAGCGTTCGGCAATCCCGGGGAGTTCCTCGGAAGTAAAGGGGGGCGTGAGGTGGATCCAGGTATCCGGGCCGGCTTGCTCCGCTTGTTCCAACTGCCCGTTTCGGCTGGCGTAGTAGCTGATCATGCGGAACGATTTAGTGAAGCGCGCACAAAGGTAAGCAAACCACTCCTGCCGGGGTAGTTTCACGGTGAAACAGTTAGTGTTGGGACTTCCGATGGCGCATTTTACTCCGATGGTATTTTCCTAATTTGATGATTTTAGAAACCGATTTTTGTGATATCGGGGAGGTTCCCTGCACCCGCGTTCGCGCAAAAAAAAAACGCGGAGAGGGGAACTTTCGGGGAGTGCCGGGGCATTCTCCCGGCGCATACTTACCGTTCACCTAACGTATACTCTTCACCATGGCCCGCACCGACCGCGACCACCTCTTCGAAGCGGAGCTACTCATCCACTACCGGGTGGTGTATAACTTCCTACTGCGCATGACGGGCCACGGCAGCGACGCCGCCGACCTCACGCAGGAGACCTTTGTCCGCGCCTACGTCAAGATCGACCAGTTCACGCCGGGGACCAACGGCCGGGCCTGGTTGTTCTGTCTTGCACGCAACCTCTTCATCAACGCCTACCGGAAGCGGAAGCGCCGGGGGGAGGAAGAGCTCGACGAGCGGATTGCTTTCCACCTCCGGGATACGGAAAACCCCCTCTCCGGCTTCGCCGACCTGCGCGTCAGCGGGGCGCTTGACCGCGATTTCAGCGACCCGATCCTGCGCGCGATGACCCTGCTTAACGACCGGCAGCGGGCCATCGTGCTCATGGCCGATCTCTACGATTTTGCCGAAAAAGAGATCGCCGAGGCCATGGAGATGCCGCTGAATACCGTAAAGAGCGTGACCCGCCGCGCGCGCATCGCTCTCATCAAACAGCTGAGTGGCTACGCCGAACAGAATTTCGGCATCGTCAATACCCGCAATTTAGGTTAACTCACGTGCCGCCCCCGTATCGTTCGGGGGCGGCACGTCAAATTTCAAAACGTCATGTTCAAGAAACAGCATATCACGTCCCCCGAAGCGCGCCTGCCCGAAGTGGCCGAAGCGGCTTCCAAGGAGAACTGCTCAGACACCCTCACCGATCTGGCGGCCCTCAAGGTTTTCCTCAAGCGTAACCTCCGCCACGAAGAGCCGCCGGTAGACCTACTGGCTGACATACGCGCCCGTATTGCCGATTTACGGGAAGAAGCCTAGAACCTAAATCGGGAACCTCCGCTTTTACTGGTTGAAATCCAGTTGCGCTATGGCGGGATCCCCCGACACTTCACCTAACGTACCCGACCTTATCCACGTCTCCGACGAGCAGCCCGGCTGGAGTCGGAAGCCCCACGGCAAGACGTTCCGCTACTTTCGGGAAGACGGTACCCTCATCAAGGATAAGCTCGTACAGGACCGCCTGGCCTCGCTGGCGATCCCCCCGGCCTGGACCGACGTCTGGATCTGTCCTTTAGAAAACGGCCACCTCCTGAGTACGGGCCGCGACGAGGCCGGCCGCAAACAGTACCGCTACCATCCGGACTGGCTGGCCTTCAAACAACTCAACAAGTTTAACACCCTGCTGGAATTCGCCGAGGCGCTGCCCGGTGCCCGACAGACGCTGCGCCGCATCATCCAGGACGACTCCCACGGGTGGGGCCACGACCGCGTAGCGGCCATCGCCCTTGCAATGATGGACGAGACCGGCATGCGCGTCGGTAACTCCAGCTACCGGAAGCGCAACGGCACCATCGGCCTGACCACCCTGCGCCGCAAGCACGTGGAAGTTGACCGCGACGGGGTGCATTTCGAGTATGTGGGGAAGAGCGGGCAGGAACGGGCCGTGGACCTGAGTGAGCCCTCCCTGGTCAAGATCATCACCAATATGAGTGAGTTGCCGGGCTACGAGGTATTCCGCTTCCGGGGCGACGACGGCCGGATGCATAACCTGGACAGCAACGACGTGAACGAGATGGTCCGTGACCTGGTCGGGCCCCGCTTCAGCAGCAAGTACTTCCGTACCTGGGCGGGTACCGCGGCGGCGGTCGATGCCTACTGGGAGCTACTGGACGAGAATGACGGCGAGGTGCCCGAGCGGGTCGACCTGCGGGTCGTCGAGCGCGTAGCGGAGTTCCTGGGAAACACCACCGCGGTATGCCGGAAGTACTACATCCACCCCAGCGTGCTGGCCGCGGTGGCCGAGGGCCGGGTACCCCCGGAGTCGAGCGTCACCGCGAAGGAGGAATCACGCTTCGAGGGGGAGTTCGACCACGACGAAATTATCGCTTACCGGCTTGCCCACGGATAGCGGTGCGTCCCCCGCCCCCCGCGCTGATGGCCCGGTAGGCGCCCGCCTTGGAGGGGTCGATACGCGACATCATCTGGATCACGGCGTTCTTCTCCGGTCCGGTGGCGCCCTGGTATATGGCAATGATCTCCTCGCGCTTCGCGTCCACGAAGGACTGCACGAGGGCACTGTTGGGGTAGGTCTGGTTGGCGGACTGGACGTCCTCGATCGCCAGGGTGATGTTGGCGCGGGCGGCGGCGGGATCGACCAGCATCTGGTCGAGGCCCAGGCGGTGGTAGGTGTAGGCCGCGCGGCGCATGGGGATCATCCGGGGGCTCAGCAGGTTTTCCAGCAGGAAGTAGCGGTTATTGGCCTTGCCGGCGGCGGTCCACCCGCCACTGTTGGCCAATCCGTTGGGTAGGCGGTTATAGATCTGCTGGGCCTCTTCGAAGTAGGGTTGCCCGCCGAGGGGGGAGAAGGTGTCGTAATCCATGCCCAGCACGAGGTAGGCGTAGAAGCCGAGGATGGAGGCCAGCTCGGAAGTAAAGCTTTGCTCGGAAAGCTGGATGGCCTCGAACTGCTCGTAATTGAATTCCAGCCGCTTGTCCTGGTAGTTGAGGACCGGGGTGACCTCGCCGATTCCGTAAATGGGGCGGGCACTCTGGATGGCCAGGGTCCCGCTGTACCGGTTGGGGATCAGTTCTTCGCCGCCGCCGGTTTCCCGCGTGACTTCGGCGAGGGTGAGGAAGAGGGTAGCGTCGATGCGTTCGTCCTCGGTGAAGCGATCGTCGGTCCAGGTGCGGCCGTTGAGGAAGTTGACCAGGTCCTTTTCGAGGGTTTCGAATACCCGCTTGTCGGTCTGCGTGATCTGCTGCGTATTGAGGTTGACGGTCCAGTTGATCTCGCTCTGGGCGGTCAGCAGGCAGGAGGTGAACAGCAGGAGGATAATCAGTCTCATGACGGAGCAGTTTCGACGGCCAGGCGATCGAGGATGTCGTCCGCTACCGCGCGTTTGGGTTTTAACTCGTAGGCGGTCGCCTTATTGCGGTCGATGAGTTGGATTTGGTTCGTATCGTGACCAAAGGCCGCACCGGGATCGCGGGGGGAGTTCAAAACGATGAGGTCCAGGTTTTTGCGCTCCAGCTTCGCGCGGGCGTTGGCCGGGCCGTTCTCCGTTTCGAGGGCGAAGCCGATCAGGTACTGTCCGGGCTGCTTGCGTAGGCCTAGCTCCCGCGCAATATCGGGGTTGGGGACCAGCCGAAGCGAAAGTTCCTCGCCGTGTTTCTTAATTTTTTCCGCGGCTACGGTAGCGGGGCGGTAATCGGCAACCGCGGCGCAGAGGATGCCTGCGGTACAGTCCGCCCAACGCTCGGTAGCCGCCGTATACATCTCGCGGGCCGACCGGACATCCACGACCGTGATGCCGGCCGCTGACGTGGATAATTCCGTGGGGCCGAGGACAAGCGTTACTTCGGCGCCGCGGGCGGCGGCGGCTTCGGCCAGGGCGATGCCCATCTTGCCGGTGCTGCGGTTGCCGAGGTAGCGTACGGGGTCGAGGTCCTCGTGGGTAGGGCCGGCGGTGATGAGCAGCCGGTGACCGGCCAGATCTCTATGGCGCGCGAAGTGGTCGTCGAGGACGGCCAGGATGCGCTCCGGCTCCGCCAGGCGTCCCTGTCCGGTGAGGCCGCTGGCAAGCTCTCCGCTTTCCACGTCGATGAGGTGGTTGCCGTAGCCGCGCAGCCGCTCCACGTTGCGGCGGGTAGCCGGGTGCAGCCACATATCCACGTCCATCGCCGGCGCGAAAAAGACCGGGCAGCGGGCGGAGAGGTAGACCGCCACCAGGGGACTGTCGCAGATGCCGTTGGCCAGTTTGCCCAGGGTAGTAGCCGTGGCGGGGGCGATCAGGTAGGCGTCGGCCCACAGGCCGAGCTCCACGTGGTTGTTCCAGCTGTCGCCGCTGTGCACGGAGGTGACCACTTCCGCGCGGGAGAGGGTGGCTAACGTAAGCGGACTGATGAAGTCGGTCGCCGCACGGGTCATGAGTACCCGGACTTCGGCGCCTGACTTGATCAGTCCGCGAACGATGAGGGCGGATTTGTAGGCAGCGATACTGCCGCTGACGCCCAAGATAATTTTCTTGCCGGCGAGGCCCAAGGGACTACAGGTCGTCCTCGTCTTCCTCGCGGCGCTCGTTGTAGCGGTGGTAGAGCTCGTCGTCGAGGTACTCACGCATGGCGATCAGGACGGGGTTGGGCAGTTTCTCGTAGAACTTGGAGATCTCGATCTGCTCTTTGTTCTCCACGACTTCCTCGATGGTGTCCGTGACTTCGGCAAATTCCTCCAGCTTCTGGTCGAGCTCGTGCTTGAGGTCGACGGCGAGCTGCCGGGCGCGGCGGCTCACGATTGAGAGGGCTTCGTAGATGTTGCCGGTATCGCCGACGACCTGTTGGATATCGCGGGCGGAAGTATCGGGGCTCAGTCCCTGGGCGCGGGCTTTGATGTCAGACATTTTCTAGTTCTTTAAGTTCTTTATTCGATTTATCCAGGTAGTCGCGGACCTCGGGTACGTAGGCACTGTCGGGGTACCGGTTCAGGAAGTTTTCCGCCAGCTCGATGGTAGCGCGAAGGCGCTCCGGCTTGCGGGTGCGAAAGCTGCGGGAGGCGTACTCGTACTGCACGCGGGCCATCAGGTAGCGGATCTCCTCGGCCCGCTGGGTTTCGGGGTAGTCCTTGAGGACGTTCTCGAAACTGGTGAGGGCCGATTCGAAGCGTTCGATGTCCATGTACAGTTTGGCCGATTCAAAGTCTTTCAGCTCCATCTTGGCCCGCATCTCGTCGATCAGGCGGTTGGCCTCGGGGACCCGTTCGCTGTCCGGGTACCGGTTGGCGAACTCCTCGAAGCCTTCGATGGCCTTGACGCTGTAGCTCTGGTCCAGCCGGTAAGTAGGACTGAGCATATAGTTGGCATAGGCCGACATGAACTCCGTTTCTTCCCGCAGGGGGCTGCCGCCGTAGGTGGTGGCAAAGTTCTTGAAGTAGTAGCTGGCCAGTACGTACTGCTCGGTGTAGTAGTAGGTATAGGCGTAGCGGTAGGCGATCTGCTCGGCCTCCGTTTGTCCGCGGTAGGGGGCGATCACCAGTTCGTACAGGGTCTGCGCACGCTGGTATTCTCCCGCATCGTAATAGGCGTTGGCCTTCTGCAGGATCATGGCCGGGTCGTTGCTCGTCCGGATGGTCTCGAATTCCGAGCGGCAGCCGAAGAGCACCACCGACAGGAGGAGCAGGGTAAGTTTAATGCTGTACTGCATAAGCGCGCAAAGATAAGGGTTTTTAAGTAGACACCTTACCTCCCCCGGAAGGTTGTATTTTGGCCGTTCCCGACCCGACGAAATGATACCGCCCCGCCTGGCCGAGCTGCGCCTGTACTACAACACCACCATCCGCCCCGAGCTGCTCCGGCTCGAGGGACTGCGCAAGCGTATCCTGCGGGGAATGGTGCTGAGCCTCGTGGGCATCCTGGCCGTACTGGTGGTTTTCCTGGTGTACGATCTCGGCTTCCTAATCTTGCTGCTGGTCGTACCGGTAGCCTTTTATGTCGGTTCGCTATACTTCCGGATCGAGCGCTTCCGGCAGTCGTTCAAGCCGGCCATCGTGCGCCTGTTACTCGACTTCATCAACGACCTGCCCAACTTCCGTTCGCTGGAGTACGACGCCCGCCGGCCGATCCTGGCGGACCGCTTCGAACGCAGCGGCCTGTTCCGCCCGCACCCCGACAGCTACCGCGCCGAGGACTACATCCGTGGCCTGGTGGGGGAGATGGCCTTCGAAATGGGGGAGGCCTACGTACAGGAGATCAGCCCGGCCAGCAACCGGCTGGAGCTCGTCTTCAGCGGATTGTTCGTACACGCCGTCTTCAACGAGCCCACCAGCGGCCGGCTGGCGGTATGGCCCCGACATAAGCTTCGCCGCCTGAAGCGGTCCGTCGACGCCTACGTCGGGCAGCAGGGCCGCTCCGCCGATGTAGAGATCCTCAATCCGGACTTCAAGGAAGCCTTCGCCGTCTACGCTCACCCGGGCACGAAGGTGGCGGGAATACTCACCCCTCCGATGCAGGACGCCCTGGTGGAGTTTCACCGGAGGGAGCAACGCGACCTCTACTTCGCCGTACACAACAAGGACCTCTTCATCGGCCTGGAACACGGCTACGACCTGCTCGAGCCGCACTTTTTCCGCTCCAACCTGTCGTTTCAGCTGATCCGGCAGTTCTACGTGGATATCATGCTGATCCTGACGGTCATTCAGGACTTCGATCAGACGCACTAGTCAGGTCGGTTCCCACAAGACCCAGCAGGATGCCCTCCTTCATGGCGTAATCGCTGACCGTAATCCGGTCGATACCGGCCAACTGCATCGTAAAGCGCAGCAGCAGGAGCGCGGACACGATCAGGTCGACGCGCTCGTGGGGCAGGCCGGCCATCTCCATTCGTTCGGCCACCGTGGAGGCCACCACGCGATAGTGCAGCTCCTCCAGTGCGGTCAGGGAAAGGCGATGACTGCCGGGGCGGTCGTCGGGCGCCGGGTGGGGGACCAGGTCGGCAAGGACGTCGAAGGTGCCCGCCGCACCAACCAGGTGGGTGGTGGGGTATTCGCGAAGTACGTCGCGCAGGGGCAGCAGCTCCCGCGTAAGAAACTCGTCGAGGGCACGGATCTCGGTCTCCGTTATCGGATCTGCCCGGTGAAAACGGCGCTGCAGCACGGCGGCCCCGATGGGAAAGGAGCGGCGCCAGTGCACCCCCCGCTCGGAGGCGAGGATGTATTCGGTGGAGCCGCCGCCGATGTCCATGATGAGCACCCGGTCGACGAGGGGGGGCAGGGCCGCCAGTACGCCCCGCGTGATGTAGGCGGCCTCGGTGTCTCCGGGGATCAGGCGAATCACGATACCGGATTCCAGCTCCGCGGTGCGTACGAAGACCTCGCCGTTGGCGGCGGTCCGCAGGGCCGCGGTGCCGATGGCGGTTACTTCCGTGACGCCGTACCGGTCAATCACCTCCCGGAAGTGCCGCAGCGTCTCCAGCCCTCGCGCGAAGGGAGCCGGACCGATGGTTTCTATGCCGTCGCTGGCGAGTTTGACGAAGATGCGTTCCCGGTAGTGCTCCGTGATGCGGCGGTCGGGACCTACCGCGGCGATGAGCAGGTGAAAGGTATTGGTGCCGAGGTCAATGACGGCGCGTAGGTCGGTGTCGGACATAATCAGTTGCCGGTTGGTGGGGTGGGGGCGGCGGGCAGGGATTCCCCGGCGCCTAGGGTGTAGACGGCCCTCAGCGAGAGCGTACGCCCGCGCAGGCGGGGCGCTTCGGCCTGCTGCAGGTCGGTAAATTGCTTGGACCACCTAAAATTCACGCCCAGTCGGGGAGTGAGGAATAGGGTCACGCCCAGATTGGCCGCGGCGTGGTCGTTCTTTAGGGGAAAGGAGGTGGTGATATCGTTTCCGGCCGCATCCGTGATGGTATACCCGATCAACCGCTGGTAGCTAACGCCGGCCTCGGCCGCCAGCCGCCAGTCCTTGTAATAGACCATCAGGGGCAGCTCCACGGTGTTGAGCCGGATGTCGCGAAAATCGCTGACGTTGATGCTGTTGCGGTTACGGTGCGCACCCTGCTGACTATACAGCAACTCCGGACCCACCCGCCAGCGGTCACCCAGCAGGGCCACGACGCGCAGGCCGGCGTTGACTCCCGGTTGGTAGAAACCGAGGAGGTCGTCGCCGTCGACCTGACTGAGGTTGACCCCGCCCAGGATGGAGGCCCGGAACGTCTGGGCCGACAGGCTGACCGCAAGGAGAAACGACAACAGCAACAGGGGGATGCGCATAGGACAAATGTACTGCGGGGTACTGAGGCATTGGCGTGGCACGACGGATCGGCGCCCGATATGATACCTTTGCCGCCTACTACTTGCACCCGCGCCCCGCCGACCGATGATCACCGCCACAACACGCAACCTTAAAAAACTGGAAACCCTCCTCAAGGAGCTAGGGTACGCCGTCCGCTACGAAAAGGGCAACTTCACTTCCGGCTACTGCCTGGTGGAGCAGCGGCGCATCGCGATCGTGAATCGCTTCTACGACACCGAGGGACGGGTGGGCGTACTCCTCGATATCCTGGCCGAGTACCGGGTACCGCCCGCCGGTGTGGAGCTGACGCCGGCATCCGAAAAATTGCTCGCAAAGATTCGCAACAGCCGCCGGGAGGCAGCGGAGGAGGAATGACCTACCGCTGCATTTTTTCTACCGCCTTATCGTAGAAGGTGATGCCCTCCCAGGGAACGTCCAGTTCCTCGGTGAGGGTCCACCGCCGGTCTTCGGGCCGCATGACGTATACGCTACGGCGTTCCTCCGTTGAGCCGGACGCCTTTGAATATTTCCGGCCGATCTGGATAAGGTCGAAGCGGGTATCGAGATTAACGTCGGTAATGTAGCTGTCGAGCTGGGTACAGTCCGTGCCGTTGCAGTTGAGGGTCGCGAGGGTCTTGAGGTGCTCGACCTTGCCGTCGCGGATGGCGAACATGTCAATCTGGTCGCCGGATGCGGTAGACAGGCGGGTGATGTACAGGTTTTCGTCGACTCCCTTGATGGCCATCGTTCCGTAATACGTAGCATCGTCTGCGTCGGCCATTTGCCGCCAGCGGGTCGGCAGCATAGCCATGGCGGTATCCGTGAGTTCGCGGCCCCGGAAGAAATAATCGTCCAGGGGGTCGATCTCCGGCTCCACGTACACGTGCATGAACCCTACGTTGGACTCGTCAAAGTTGGTAGCGAAGACGTCGGCCCCGGTGTTGGCCTCCAGGGCGGTGGTTTGCATACCCTCACCACCGACGTCGACCGGCGATTGCGCGGATAGCAAGGTGGTAAAGAAAAGCCCGGAAAGGAACAGGATAGGGATACGCATGGCGGTGAGTTCTTTGTAGTGAAACGCGATTTGCTACCGCGGATGTTCTTTTCCCAGGCGACACGCCCTACATTGGCGGAAAATACCTTTGATGACCTACACCGAGGCCCAGGCCGAGTTGGAGCATATCCTCGCCCAGTTGCAGGAGGTGCCGGCCGACATCGACCAGCTCCACGCCCGCGTAGCCCGTGCGGAGCAGCTGATCGCCCACTGCCGGGCCCGCCTGCGCGGCGTGGAGGAAGAGATCACCGAACTGCGCCGCACCGCCGATGACTGAGTCTACCCCAACCGCCCTCGTCACCGGCGCCACCACCGGCATCGGTCTGGCTACCGCCCGTGCCCTGGCGGCAGCGGGGTTCCACGTCCTGCTGCACGGCCGGACCCTAGAAAAGGCTCGCCGGGCCGCCGCCGAGCTTTCCCGCTACCGGGTGACGCCCGTATACGCCGACCTCGCCCGCCGGGCGGAGGTGGTGGCCCTCGCCGACCGTATCCGGGCGGAACAGCCCCCGCTCGACGTGCTCGTCAACAACGCAGGCGTGTGGAATTCCACCCAGGAACTGACCGCCGAAGGGGTGGAGCTCACCTTCGCCGTCAACCACCTGGCCGTCTACCTTCTCACCGGCCTGCTGCGCGACCACCTGCGCCCCCGCGCGCGCATCATCTGCGTAGCCAGCGACAGCCACCGGCAGGTGCGTGGGATGCGCTTCGACAACCTCAATCTCGACGGCAGCTACCACGGCCTGCGCAGCTACGCCCAGAGTAAGCTGGCCAACGTGCTCTACTGCTACGAATACGACCACCGCAAGCAGGATGATACCATCGTGTGTGCGGTACAGCCCGGACTGGTACAGACCGACATCGGCATCAAGGGAAATACCTGGCTGCACCGCCTGGCGTGGCGGGTCCGCCGCCGGATGAGCGGCAACAAGACGCCAGAGGAGGGAGCCGCCACGGTCGTTTTCCTGGCCACGGTAAAGGAACCCCCGCCCAGCGGACTGTACTGGGACGACTGTCGGCCCAAGCAGTCCTACGCCAGCAGCTACGATCCCGTGGAGGCGCGCCGGCTGTGGGAAGTAAGCGAGCGGCTTACCGGCTTCACTTACGACTGGGGGGCGGGGCGGCAGTAAGGGTCAGCCGCGGGCGGAAACCGGGGCGGCGGCCAGCGGGCGCTCGTCGCGGTAGCGGCTGAACAGCCGCTCCAGAATGCGCATCCGCAGCGCGCGGGGCGTCACGTAGCTCGTGAACACCAGTACCCGAACCAGCCAGCCGGGCACGATCACCGCCTTGCCGGCGAGCATGCCGTGGATCGCCACGGGGGCAATGTCCTTGGGTAGCGTTACCAACAGTTTGGCGCGCTTACCCTGGGCGTGGACGCGCCGCAGGCCATCGGCGTTGGTGATCACCGGCCCCGGACACAGTACCGATACGCTGACGCCGTGGTGCCGGAATTCCTCGCGCAGCGCGAGGGAGAAATTATAGACGAAGGCCTTCGTGCCGGTGTAGACGGTCTTGTAAGGAAGGGGGAGGGTTGCCTCCATGCTGCTCAGGTTAAGAATACCGCCGCGGCACGCCCGCAGGCGGGGCAGCATCCGGTAGGTAAGCTCCACCATGACCTGGTTGTTGAGCTGCAGCATCTTGTGGTATTCCGGCCAAGCCGTGTGCTCGAAGAGCCCGCCGCGCCCGAAGCCGGCGTTGTTGATCAGGTAGTTAATGGTCAGTGCCTCCTCCTCGAGCCACGCCACTACACGATCAATGGCGCCGTTGCCCGTCAGGTCGAGGGCCAGGACGCGGGCGGTATTCCCGGATTCGTCAGCGAGTACTTCACGCGCGTGTTCCAGGTCGGCGTCGGGCAGGCCGACGACGGCTACGCCCAGGCCCTGCCGGAGGGATTCCCTGGCAAGGGCCAGGCCAATCCCGTGGGTTCCACCGGTGATGAGTACCCATTCTGCAGGGCGTAAAGGGGGTGTGCGCATGGGGTAAAGGTACTACGTACCGGGTGCAGCGCGCTACCCCGCACCGGGAACTATCCCCGAGCGATCTCCGGTTCGGGACAGAGGACGCGGATCGCCCGCCGCAGGAAACCGGGGATAACCGTATCGTGGGTGTGGGAGATCTTGGTCGGATCGCTGAGGTCGGCCATCAGGCTGATCCACTTCTGCCTTCCGTGCTCGGCGATCACCTCCGTCTTGATGTCGGGGCGGCTGAAATGCTCCAGCATGCCGTCCGCGTCGGCCTCGGGGTGAAACTGGGTGCCGACGATCTCGGGGGTCCAGCGGATGGCCATGGTGGCGCGCTCCAGGTCGACGTGGGGCCGGTCTTTTTCGATCGCCAGGATGGTAGCTCCCAGTTCTTCCAGGCGGTCCTGGTCGGGCTGGATCACCTGGAAACGGCGGAAGTCGGCGGCCGTGAAGGGGTCGTCGAGGCCCGTGAAAATGGGGTCCTCCGCGCCTTCATCGGTCAGGTGCATCGGAAAGGTGCCGAAGCTGAGACTCCGCCGGGCGGTCACCTCGGCAAGGCCGAAGTGGTGGACGGCCATCTGGAAGCTGTGACAGATGAACAGCACGAATTTTTTGCGGTCGTGGGCGGCGTTGTAGGTCATTACGTCGTCCAGCCACTGCCCCCAGAGTCCTTCCCAGACGCCGTCGCCCTCGCGGGGATCGCCGGGTCCGCCCGAGCTGATGTAGATGTCGAAGTCCAGGTCGGGAAGCTGGTGCCGGGCGCGCACGTCGAAGACCTCGTACTCGACGCTGTCGGAGAACTGCTCTACGATCTCCCGGATGCAGCGCATGCCCTGGTTGGGGATGCCATTATATAGATCGAGTACGGCGAGACGGAGTCGGCTCATGTTTTTTGGGGATTTAATAGCTAACGTGGTGGGGACGCAAATGCATCATCGAAGTAAGCAGGAACGGCGACAAGTTAACCGTTTGTCATTGAACGGACTACGCAGTACCCGCGGTATGCCCGGCAACCAGTGATTGCGGCGACGCGCGGGTGCAATCTGTCACGAACAACGGCTGACAAGTTGGGTTATAACCTGCGAAGGGCATCAATTGTGCGGTCCGCACACCTGCCGCTTCAAGACCAGACTTCATTTAACTCAAGTTTAGATTGCCGTTTCCCTTTCCAGGAAGCGGTTTTTTTATGCCCAGTACCTCCGTCAGTTCCCGGATATCACGGATGGTGAACGTGGCGCCGAGCTTGGGGTGGGCGGCGGCGCCCGGGTGACGGAGCCAGCAGGCGTCGTAGCCGAAGGCGAGGGCTCCGCCAATGTCTGCGTTGGGGTTGTCGCCCACCACGAGTACGCTCGCGGGATCGGGGTGGCCCATCTCCCGCGCGGCGTGCTCGAAAAAGGCCGGATCGGGTTTGGCGGCGCCGACCTCGTCGGAGATCGCGATGAATTCGAAGTAGGGCGCGATGCCGGTATTGGCGAGCCGGGGGCGCTGCACTTCCCGCAGTCCGTTGGTGATCAGTCCCAGCCGGTAGCGGCTGCGCACGGTATCGAGCAGGTCGCGGGCACCGGCGAGCAGGTGATTGCTGGCGGCCAGGTAGGTACGGTAGCTCAGCGAGAGCTCTTCGACCGGGTGATCGTGGCGGTAGTGTTCCAGGAGACGCTTGAAGCGGATATCGCGGAGTTGCTCCTTGGGCAGGATGCCGTTTTCGAAGTCGGTCCAGGCCGCGCGATTGATCAGCCGGTAGGTGCCCAGTACCTCCTCGGACCATTTCAGGTCGCACTGCAGCAGGGTGCGTTCCAGGGCGCTGGCCTCCGCCGCGTTGAAATCCCAAAGCGTATTATCGGCATCAAACAGCAGCCAGGTATACATAAGCGGTAGCGTTGAGCGTTGCAAGGTACGCCAAGGTCCTCCGCACCCGCGCCTTGCCGCCGTTAACAAGTCATTTACTAGCCGTTAGGAGAATCGGGGTGTTATAGGAGGGATATTTGTCAAGAATTAAACCTGTTCCGTATGCTTACTTTCCGTTCTTCACTCTTTGGTGCCGCCGTACTGGCCCTCAGCGTATTTTCCTGCCAGCAGGGTAACGACGACGTGCGCGACGCCGCCCGCCAGAACATCGAGACCGTCACCCCGGCCAACCCCAACGCCGCTGCCCCCATGCAGCCCAGCGTAGCCGCTCCCGCCGGTCCTACCACCGCCATGAATTTCGCGGAAACCTCCTTCAACTTCGGTGAGGTGACCGAGGGTGAGATCATCACCCATACCTACGCCTTTACCAATACCGGCGAAGAGCCCCTGATCATCACCGATGCCAAGGGAAGCTGCGGCTGTACCGTGCCTTCGCGGCCGACCGCCCCGATTGCCCCCGGTGAGACCGGCGAGATCACCGTCCGCTTCGACACCAACAACAAGGTGGGCCAGCGCAACCAGCGCGTGACCATCACCGCCAACACCAACCCGGCCCAGACCGTCATCTCCCTCGACGGCACCGTGGTATCCGACCCCAACGCCGCTACCCAGTAATTCGGAAAGCCCCGCGTAACGAAGCTTCGTCCGCAAACCGCGGGCGGAGCTTTTTTTGTGCCGTTCCCAACCCGCAGCCTACTTTTGCGGCTTTCGTAGCCTACCCTCATGCCCCGCAGAATTGCCATTTCCGACATCCACGGGTGTGCCCGCACGTTTGAATCCCTGCTGGATCGGATCAGCCTCGGCACCACCGACGACCTTTACCTGCTGGGTGATTTCGTCGATCGCGGTCCCCGCAGTGCCCAGGTCCTGGAGATGATCCTGCGGCTGCAGTCCGACGGGTACCGGGTCCATGCCCTGCGCGGTAACCACGACCAGTACATGCTGGATGCCCTGCTGCTGGCCGACAAGCGCTCCCGCTCGGCCTGGCGCAGCGCCGGGGCCGCCTCTACCCGTGCGAGCTACATCGGACCGGGTAACCCGGAGGGGCGCATCGATCCCCAGCACATCACCTGGCTGAACCAGCTGCCGCACTACTACCTGCTCGACGACTACATCCTGGTACACGCCGGCCTGAACTTTCGCCGCAAGAATCCGCTAAAGGGGAAGAAAGCCATGCTCAACCGCCGCAACTGGTACCGCCACATCGACTACGACTGGCTGGGCGACCGGAAGATCGTCCACGGTCATACCCCCCTGACCCGCCTGCAGCTGGAGGCCCAGGCCCACCCCCGCCGCCGGGCGTACCCCGTATTTGACATCGATGCCGGCTGCTTCCACACCAAGCCGGGCATGGGCCACCTCTGCGCCCTGAACCTAGACGACCGCACCTTCACCTTCGTACCCAATATCGACCGATGAACTGGGACGTGATCGAACGAGAACTGGAGCTGCGTACCTCCCGCTCCTCCGGCGCCGGCGGGCAGCACGTCAACAAGACCGAGAGCCGCGTGGAGCTGGTCCTCGACGTCGACGCCAGCCAGGGGCTAAGCCGCCGCGAGCGAGACAACATCCGCTTCTGGTTCGGCAACCGCCTGGATGGGCAGGGCCGCCTGTCGGTGACGGACCAGTCGGGCCGCTCCCAGCACAGCAATCGCCGCAACGCCCTCGCAGCCCTGCGCCAGCTACTGGAACGGGGTATCCGGAATCCACCCAAGAAGCGGAAAGCCGGTAGCTTCAAGGCCAACAACCGGAAACGACTGAAACGAAAGAAGGAACGCGGGGAAATCAAAAAGAACCGGGGGAAGATTGATTGGTAGAGACTCGCTTTTGCTCGCGGTAGAGGCGCGACGTTTACGGGCCAAGTTTCTACTGAGCGCAGCTCTCTACCGGCGCAGCTCTCTACCGTGAGCGCAGCGAACGCTACTTCACCAATCCCTCCGCCTGCAATTCCTTCAGCAACTTATCCAGGACCCCGTTCAGGAAGTCCTTGCTCTTGTCCGTGCTGTACAGCTTGCTGATGTCGAGGTATTCGTTGAGGGTGACCTGGGGCGGGATGGAATCGAATTCGAGAAACTCGCCGATGGCCATCTTGAGGAGGATCATGTCGATGATGGCTACCCGTTCGGCGTCCCAGTTCTGGAGGACCGACTTGATGCGGGTCAGCAACTGGTCGTTGGCGTCGACCACGAAGGACAGCAGCACCTCACCGAATTCGCTGACGGCCTCGGAGGTGGTTTCGTACTCCTGGTAAAAGGATCCGTCGGTAGGCAGGGCCTTGATGGTCTTCTTCATGGCGCCCACGACCAGGCTCTTGTCTTCCGTCCATAGTGGGAAGTGGTCCTCTACCATGGTAAGGAAAAGTTCCTGTCCCTGCAGCCACTTGTAAAGTCCGAGCAGCACGTCCCGGGTGTCTTCGGGGGTGGGTTCTTCCAGGGCGGCGTAGCTGGCGTAGGCGTCGGAGGCCAGGAAGTCGCGGTAGAGCTGCTTGACCTGGTCGGCATCGACCATGCTCCGTATGCGGTACCGGTCGTACAGGCGGCTCAGCTCGTGGTTGTCGGTAAGCGAGCGAACGGCGGGGTTGGTCGCCAGGGTGGCGCGGAAGGCGAGGTCCTCCTCGGTCGGGCGAAATTTGGCGTTCCGGGTGGCCAGGTCCTGTTTGGCGTATTCGCAGCAACGCTGCAGGATGAGCAGGTTCTGGAGGTAAAGCTCGAAGGAGCGCTTCACCATCTGCGTATAGTGGCTGCGGATCGCCCGTAGATCATGGCGCTCCTGCCGCTGGGCGGCGTACAGGACCTGCATGATCTTGATACGAACGTTGCGGCGGCTCAACATGGGGGTATCCGGTTTTCAAGGTTCGGAAGGGCGAAACTGCCCCTCCGGGAACCGCAAAGCAACGAAAAAAGCCCGACTACTTACGGGAGGCGGCCAAAATATCCCGGTCGGCAATGAGGTCGAAGGCCGGCAGCTGGTCGTGGTGCCACTTGTTGACGATCACTCCCTCCTTCATGAGGACCACGCCGGGGTTCGACCGGATAATGGTCTTCAGCAGGATGTCATCGCCCCGGTAGAAGGGGTAGTCGGCGCCGACGGCCTCCTGGAAGCTTTCCAGGACAGCGTCGTCGGCATACTTGGTCATGGCGATCACCCGGTGGCCGGCCGCTTCGGCTTGCTCCACGACGGGCTGAATGTCTTCTTTCCAGTCGGCAACGTACTCCGCGTTCCAGTCTCCGGGCTCGCCCTTGAGCTTGTAGGCTACTATAATGAAGGTGTAGCCGGGGTCGGCGAGCAGGTCGGGCACGATGTCGTAGCCCTCGGCGTCGCTCACCTCGAATTCGCTGATCTTGGTGGCCGCGATGGCTGGCTCGGACTTGAAGTTTTCAATGTCCCACTCCTCCTTGGGGTAGTCTTTGTAGACCTTCATAAAGTCTTCGGTAGACATCTCTACCACCTCGCCGGTCGCCTTATTGGTCATCTCGTAACCGAGTACGGTTACCCCGACGGCCGCATCCTGTTCGGCCTGCTTCACGGCGGCGACGTCGGTGCCGATCTTGAAGGGGCGGAAATCCTGCCCGGGGAGATCCCACACGAAGTTGCTGAGGGAGAAAAGGAGGGCACCCGCGGCCGTCACGGCCACCAGGCCGCCGCGGACCGCGGGGCTAAATATCTGGTGGAGCCGGGAGGGGGCCAGCAGAAAGAGCAGGGAGGGGACGAGCAGGGCCACGTCCTTGAAGAAGCTTACGCGGGGCTCCAGCTTCAGGAAGTCCCCGAAGCAGCCGCAGTCCGTCACCTTCATGTTGGTGTCCGTCCAGTCCGCCCAGTCGGCGAAGGCGAAAAAGTTGACCCCCGAGGGCACGTAGCCGGTCAGGTAGGTAAAGCCGGTCAAAATCGTGAAGAAGGCCACCATCACGAACAGCAGGCCCGCCGTGAGCCGCGGCCGTGAGCCGAGGACGAGCATCATGCCGAGCACGATCTCCAGTACGATCATGAATACGGAAAACCCCTCCGAGAAACTTGCCAGCCAGGGAAAGAGCGGGGCCAGCCAGTCGGCACCTGCCCCCGCGGCCGTGGAGCTAAACTCGGCGAAGTACTGCTCCATCTTGTAGGCCGTCCCCAGCGGATCGATCGCCTTGACGTAGCCCGAAAACAGGAACAGCGCGCCGACGAAGTTCTGCAGCAGGCTCATGGCCAGGTTTCGGGTCGACTTCAGCACGACGTGCGTCAGCGCCGTCAGGCCCAGGGCGGCCAGGCCGATGTAAAGGAGCAGGGTAGTAAGCGTCATGAACGGGGAAATTCTACGGTAAGATACAACTGGCGTCCGGTGTAGTTGTAACGTGGGCCAGCAGCTTAGCGTATACCTCACTTTGCCGCAGTACGTCGGGGCAACCGACCAGCACCAGGTGCTCCCGTGCGCGGGTCATGGCCACGTTGAGCTTACGGTCCACGCCCTCGCTGCTCAGGTTGGACAGGCGTTCCAGCTGTTCCTCCCGGTTGGCGCAGAGCGACATGAGAATGATCCGTTTGGCGCTGCCCTGGTACCGCTCTACGGTATCCACCGTATAGTCGTCGGGTGACAACCCCGCCGCTACCAGTTCCCGCCGGATGACGGCGATCTGGGCGCGGTAGGGCGTGATGATGCCGACGTCCCCGGGCCCGAGGGGCTGGGCGGTGTCCGCGTACAGCCGGCGGTAGGCTTCCACAAGCTCCACCATCATCTCGGCTTCGTAACGGTTCACTTTCGG
The DNA here is from genome assembly GCF_003390915.1 of Lewinella sp. IMCC34183. Classification (GTDB taxonomy): domain Bacteria; phylum Bacteroidota; class Bacteroidia; order Chitinophagales; family Saprospiraceae; genus Neolewinella. The sequence goes on from NZ_QMEM01000008.1 coordinate 86,332, forward strand.
GTCGGCCGACACCACGTCGGCTGCCGTCGCCACAAAGACCAGCCGCCGGGCGGCGAGCTGCTGCTCCAGGGGGGTAACGGCCCCTGCCAGCGAGAGCGGGAGAAGTTGCCGTTCGTGGTGGACTACGGACTCCGGCAGGATGTGCAGGTCCCCCTGGTAAAACTCCAGCGCGGGAAACAGCATGATCTCCCGATGCATCCTGCCCTGGTGCATGAGTTGGTCGTAGGCCCACGTCCAGCCGTTTCGTCTGGCGGTTAGGTAGAGACGCTCGAACAGGCTGGTGCCCAGGTTGGTAAGGCCGATGTCCCGGAGTGCTGTATCGGTCACTCCCGTGCCCGCCGGGCCTTGCTGTACCACGGCCGGTAATTGGCGGTGGTCGCCGATCAGCAGGCTGCGGGGCGCCCGCGTCAGCAGGGCGCCAAGCAGCGGTTCCAGGATCTGGCTGGCCTCGTCCACGACGATGCGGTCGAAGGTCTTCAGTTGGAACAGTTCGTTTTTGCCCCCCACGCTCGATACCGTTCCCACGACGATACGTGCGGCGTCGATGAGTTGGCGCAGTTCCTTGCGGTTGCGTATGCCCTGGCTGCGGACCTGCAGGAGGCGGTCGGTGTACTTTTCGCTCGTACCCAGGCGGCTGCCGATGCGCAGGTAATCACGGAAGGGCGCTCCCGACGTATCCCGTATTCGTTCCAGGCTCTCGCAGATCTCGTCGACGGCCCGGTTGGTGTAGGCTACCAGCAGTACGTTTTCCTGCGTATGGGTGAGCAGGTGCTTGACAAGGTGGTGCAGCATCATGCTGGTCTTGCCGGTACCCGGCGGTCCCCAGAGCAGGAAGTAGTCGGGGGCCGTGACCACCTTTTGCAGGATGCGGTCCTGCTCCTCGGTCAGCGCATCTGCGATGGGGGTGGGGTGGGGCTCTGCCCGCCCGGGGGGCTCCAGGCCCAGCCACCGCCGCCGGAAGGCTGGTTCCGCCGCGGCCCAGAGGTAGAGACCGAGGTAGTACAGCTTGAAGCTGCTGTCGAGCACGTCCTTCTCCACGGCCCAGTAGGGTGCCCGCCGGAAGGCCCCGTCGTTAAGCTGGGGGTTGCGGGGCCGCAGGTGCAGAGAAGTCGGGGTGACTTCGATGATCGTTGACTTGAATATCTGCGAGCGTACCGCGTCACCCGGCGTGGATACCGCGTCGGGCGTGCCGTACAGGGCTACGATATCTCCCTGCCGGAACTTGACGAGCACGTCCTCCGCCCGGGGGCGGTCGAGGCGCAGGATGTTCTCCTTCACGTCGTAGTCGGCGAAGCGCAGCCCGTCGAGCAACTCGAAGCGCTCGATCTTGTCGCGGCGTTCGTCCAGCCACAGACTGGCCAGCCCGTTGACGTGGTCGGTGCGCTGCTCACCGATCTTGGCCAGCCGCTGCTCGCGCGCCACGAAGCCCAGGAAGGCACCGAAGTAGCGGCGTTCCAGGTCGTCGAGTTCGCCGTAGGTCGCCAGCGTGCGGCGGTGGTCCTCGGCGGTGAACCGACCGAGGTTCGGGATGCGTTCCGGTGACAGCCGCGCGAAGAGGGCGTCGGTCTGCCGCCGCAGGTCGCCCGTACCGAGCTGGGCCAGCATCATCTCCACGGCTACGAGTTGATTGCGGGCGGTAAGCGCGGCCATCTGGTGGGTGAACTGCGGCGGCGCGTACCGCACCGGCCGCGCATAATCGACGCTGTACAGGATGTAGGAGCGTACGTTGGCCTCCCGCCCCAGGGCCCGGTTGATCATGAGATCGTACAGGACGGTCTGGATGAAGTTGTCCGGCCGGATGCCGTGCTGGTTGGGCTGGTAGATCTTGCTGGTCTTCAGCTCGACGATGGAGGTCAGGTCGGCCTCGGTGTCGCGCTGCGACTGCAACAGGTCCAGGCGCCCCTGCAACCCATAATCGGGTGACAGGAAGGTGGGTTCCAGCATGACCTTCTCGCGGTCGATCTGTAGCTCCGTCAGCAGTTCGCGCACGAACTTCTGTACGGTCAGAAAGTGGTGCTTCACGTCGGCGACCAGGTCCCGCACTTCCCGGTCGCTGAAGGTGCAGAGTTCCAGGGGCTGCATGGCGAAGATGCCCGGCAGGACGTCCTTGAACTTCGCCTCCGGGTCCTGGATGAGGAGGTCCAGGAAAGTATTGACGATGTTTCCGCGGACCAGCGGCGGCTTCTTCTCGAAGGGGAGCAGGCGCCCCGGCAGCGACGACCACGGCTGGTACTCCGAGCCCCCGCTGAAGCAGTAGGCCACGTCGGTGACGTTGACGAGGAAGTCGGGCTCGATGACGATCTGGGCCGGGTACAGCCGGCCGTCGTCGCGCAACTGGGCGTTGATCAGGTTCAGCACCAGGTAGGGTCCGGCGATCTTTTCCAGGATCGCGACCGCGTCGCGCACCGGGGAGTCGGCCAGTTCCACGTCGCCGTAGGGTATCACGTAGGTTACCTCGGGCCGCTGCTCTTCGCAGACCGTGAGCAGTTGCGTCCCGGCGTCGATCTCCGTGACGAGCACCCGCAGCAGGTAAAATCGCTTACGGACTTCCGGCTGCCGGTAGGGCGGGAAGGGAGCGGCGGTCCGGGTAGCCAGATCGTCGGGTGGGGCTACGCTGAATAGGGCCAGCGTCCACTCGACGGCCAGTTTGGTGCCCAGCCTAAGGTGGTCCTCCAGCCCCTCCGCGGTGAGTTTGCCGGCGTGGGTGCGCCGGAACTGCCGCTCCTGGTAGGTCAGCTGCCGGGGCAGTTGGTACTTATGAGCGGCGTACGAAATGCGGGCGTACAGCGTGCTGAAGTGCAGATTATCTACCTCCGTTGCTTTCTCGACGAGCTCCTGCAGCAGGCGACGGAGGGCGTCGGCGCGCTCCGCGGGCGGTGCGTCGGGGCCGCCCACGATGTCCCGGATACGCCGGTATGCGTACTCGCCGATGGCCTGGTCGCGGGGGGAAGTTTCCATGGCGGCAAGATACCTTTTTGGGGCGGGGACGCGGGTGCGGAGTACTTGGTTGGCTGCAGTTTCCTGCTGGTTGTTGCTCCGCATCATTTCGTGAAACTATGGACTAAGGGCGAAGAGTTAACCGGGGGGCAGGTTTCACACAGATCGCCTGCGGCTGCTGGATTACAAGGCTCAGGCCAGACCTGCGGTCCGTCCACGGTACTGAAGCACATTGCCCCAGGCGATCGGCATTCTCCGCGTGACCAATTGCCACAAAACCTACGGAAGCCACACGTGGACGGTGCAACCCGCCCTTGCGAACGCCCGGGGCCCGGGCCGCGAACGGGCGTGAAAAAACCTACACTGTATGAGCCGGTGAAGGTGCCGCGGTAGCATGATGGCATTATTCGGGTACGCGGTTGATCGAAGGGTGCGTGGCTGGTGCGAGTTTGTAGGTTTTAGCCGGTTTGGGGTTCGGGGCCCGAAGAGGCGGGCGCACCGGCTTGATCTTTTGGTTCTTTTCTATCAAGGGAAAAGAACGGAAGTCAATGGCGGGAAAGGGTTTAACACAGATCGCCTGCGGCGGCACGGAGGCGCTGCGCTTAGGCACAGATCTTCACAGATTCGCGCAGGGCTAACGCGAGGCGTGTACGGCTGATGCAGGATTGCACGGAGGGGGCCTGACCTGCGGTCTGCCCGCGGTACTGACGCGCACCTCTGAAAGCGATCGGCACTATTCGTTTGACCGGCATGCACCGAGCGGATCGAAGACACCGGTGGTCAGCGCCCCCCGCCCTTGCGACCGCCCGTGGACCGGGCCGCGAACCGGCGTGAAGAAACCTACATTGTATGAGCCGGGCGGTACACTGCGGGAAGCCCGCCGGCAACAGTCGGCCGCGGACACCATCGGAGCGGGAGCTGCCGACGCGAGTTTGTAGGTTTTAGCCGGTTTGGGGTTCGGGGCCCGAAGAGGCGGGCGCACCGGCTTGATCTTTTGGTTCTTTTCCATCAAGGGAAAAGAACGAAAGCAAGCGGGTCAGTGTAGGGGGAAGGTTTCACACAGATCGCCTGCGGCTAGCACGGATTCGCTACGCTCGAGCACAGATGGCCACAGATTTTTGCAGGACTGATGCGGAGGCGCGCAGGACTGTCGCGGAATTACACGGATGAAGGCGTACCTACGGTCCGCCCACGGTACCGGCCAGGAAGCCTTAATCCGGCAGCTGGAGTACCTCACTGCTTAGCGAATATTCGCTACTTTGCCGGCATGAAAAGTCGGTCCGAAATTTTGGCGGACCTCCACCTGGATATTCCGGTGGTGGTGTCGCCCATGTTCATCGTATCCCAGCAGCGGCTGGTCCTGGAGTGCTGTAAGGCGGGGGTGCTGGGTACTTTTCCGGCGCTAAATAACCGGAGTACGGAAGGCTTCGAGGAGTGGGTCGTCGAAATCAAGGGCGAGTTGGCCGCGGAAGCGGAACGACGGGAAAAAGCCCTGCCGCCCTTCGGCGTCAACCTGATCGTCCACAAGACCAACCCGCGGGTACAGGCCGACCTGGAGGTCATCGTTCGTCAACAGGTCCCGCTGGTCATCACCAGCCTGGGAGCAGTGAAGGAAGTGGTGGATGCCGTACACAGCTACGGCGGTCTGGTCTTCCACGACGTGACGAATACCTACCACGCCCAGAAGGCCATCGACGCGGGGGTCGACGGACTGATCCTGGTCTGCGCCGGCGCGGGCGGCCACGCGGGTACCCTCAACCCGATTCCCTTCGTGGCGGAGATCCGCGAGATGTTTGACGGGGTGATCCTGCTGGCCGGGGCCATCAGCACCGGGCGCGACGTAGCCGCCGCCCTGCAAATGGGGGCCGATCTGGCCTACATGGGCACGCGCTTCATCTCCACCCAGGAGGCTATCGCCGACGAGGAATATAAGAAAATGATCATGGCGTCGGGCACCCGCGACATCGTGTATACCGCTTCGGTATCTGGCATTCCCGCCAACTGGATGGCCAGTAGCTTAGAGGCGGCCGGGATCACGAAAGACATGTGGGAGCAGAAGGCCAAGGCCGACTTCGGCGCCGAACACGAAGCCAAAGCCTGGAAGAACCTGTGGAGTGCCGGTCACGGCGTGGCGTCCATCCGCGACAATCCTCCCGCCGCCGAGCTGATCGCGCGGCTACGACGGGAACTCCACGAAGCGATTGCCGCCCAGGCCGCCCTGCTGAATAAATTTCCCGCCTGATGGATCCCGCTACCTCGCCCGCCCGCTACTTTGCCCCCGACCTCTTCGCGGGCAAGACCGCCCTGGTCACCGGTGGCCGCTCCGGTATCGGCTACGCCATTGCGGAGGCCCTGCTGCGGCTCGGGGCCCGCGTATGCATCTGTTCCCGTAAACCGGAACCCCTGGCGGCGGCGGCAGCCGCCCTGCGCGAATACGGCACCTGCGTGCAGCGCCCCTGTGACATACGCGACAGCGGGGAGGTCGAAGTGCTGGCGGACTTCATCGCCGACGAGTTCGGACAGCTGGACCTGCTGGTCAATAATGCCGGCGGACAGTTCCCCGGCTTGGCCGAAAACCTGAGCGACAACGGCTGGAACGCCGTCATCAGTACCAACCTGAACGGAACCTTCTACGTGAGCCGCATCATGGCCAAGCGCTTCTTCCTTCCCCAGTCCGGCGGTAACATCGTCAACATCATCGTGAATATGCTCCGCGGCTTTCCGGGTATGGCCCATACGGGCGCGGCGCGGGCCGGCGTGGAGAACCTGACCAAGAGCCTGGCACAGGAGTGGGCCCACCATAACGTACGGATCAATTGCGTGGCCCCCGGCACTATCCTTTCCTCGGGACTGGACACCTACGCGGAACCGGTGCGGCAGTTGCTGGACAGCATGGAGGAAGACAACCTCATGGGCCGTCACGGCACCGTGGAAGAAGTTGCCGCCGCGGTGCTCTACCTGGCGGGACCTATGTCCAGCTACACCAGCGGGACCACCCTATACGTAGACGGAATGGACCACCTGCACGGCGACCGGATGCGCCTGGTACGCGGCGCGCGGACCTGATCAATCCCCCTTATGGACTACCAGCTGCACCAACACATTGCCTACCTCACCTTCAACCGTCCGCACCGGGCCAATGCCCTGGATCTGGCGGGCTGGGAAGCGTTGCGCGCCGCTTGCGAGCGGGCGGACGCGGATCCGGAGGTTCGGGTAGTCGTCCTGCGCGGGAATGACCGGCACTTCTGCGCGGGCATGGACATTACGGTACTGCAGGAGATGCAGGAGCGGTTTCGCGGCACCGGGGGGGAACTGCGGGAACGGGTGACGGCGTTCATCGCCGGATTGCAGGACTGCGTGACGGCCATCGAACGCTGCCGCAAGCCGGTCGTCGCCGCCGTGGAAGGGGCGTGCATCGGGGGCGGGGTAGACATCCTCACGGCCTGCGACGTGCGCTACTGCACCAAGGATGCGCGCTTTTCGGTAAAGGAGGTCGACCTGGGCATCGTGGCGGACCTGGGGACGCTGCAGCGGTTGCCCGGTATCGTCAATCCCGGGGTAGCCGCCGAGTTGGCCTTCACCGCCCGCACCTTCGACGGGCGGGAGGCGGAGGCCATGGGCCTGGTGGCCGAAGCGCTCGGTAACGGCGCGCAACTCCGCTACCGGGTGGGACAAACAGCGGACGCCATAGCGGCAAAGCCCCCCCGCGTAATCGCGGGCATCAAGGCCGCCCTGCTACAGCAACGGGGCCGGCCGGTGGGAGAGGGGCTTACCTACGTGGCCGGGCTCAGCGCGCGGACCATGCTGGGAGAATAGGACCTATACCTCCGGGAAGGAAAACAGTAAAATTTCGGTGAAAGCGGAACGGTGGAAAACCAACAAATCCACCCGTACGGCCCCTAAATACCTACAATTATTTAAGAATTCTTGTTGAAAACTTGCGCGGCTGTTTGAAAATGTTTTAATTTGTCCGTAAATAAACTGATACCGAAATATGATAACCGAAGATCGCCGCGAATTGAACGATCGTTTCCGCGAGGTTTTCCAGATACTGGAAGATCGCGGCGAGATCATCAAGAACGACCGCAACGGGCGTGGACTGGGTGATTTCGCCAAGCGGATCCTCAACAATCGTTCCTACGGCCACATCATCCGGGCCTACCTCAACCCCGACGACAAGCGCTGCATCAACTACGAGCAGGCCCGCCGGGTGTGCAGCGAGTACAACGTCAACCAGGAGTACCTGCTCGAGGGCAACGGTACCCCCTTCGGCATGGACCTGCCCAAGGTCGCGGACATCAGCGGCGTGGCCGTCAAGCAGAATATCCTTTTCACCTCCGTGGAAGCCTTCGCCGGCGCCAGCGTCGACGGTGACAGTTTCCTCCGGGAAGAGGCGCAGTTCTTCTCCCTGCCCGATCTCTTTGGAGACGGCTTCGTAGCCTTCCCCATCAACGGCAACTCCATGGAGCCGGTCATCAACGACGGCGACGTCGTTATCTGCCGGCAAATCGCCGGAGTGCACGAGATCAAGGAAAACAAGATCTACGCCGTCCGCTCCAAGGGAAGCCTCTGGGTGAAGTACGTGCAGCCGATCAAGGACAGCAAAAGCCGTATCCACTCCCTCAAACTAATTTCGGCTAACTACCTCGAGCACGATCCCTGGATAGAGGACGTGGATAAGAATACGCGTCTCTACGAGGTGCAGAAGCGCATCAGCGACCTTTAAATGATCTAACCTAAGCTATCCCCTTTGCAAGCGGTGGTCCGGCCAATCGGCGCCGGGCCACCGCTTTGTCGTATACGAGCTATCCTGCTGTATTTTGTTTTGCGCACCGGCTCGGCTCCACGCCGGGCCGGTGCCTTAGTGAGAGGCTACCTCGCCTGGGTGACTACCGCAAGCGTGGTCGATTTGAGGTCCTCGTCCCGGCTGCTGTTCCCAACCATCAGGCGAAAGGTACCGGGTTCCACGGCGTACACCATGCTAGAGGTCAGGAAGCTCAACTGGTCAAACCCGATCTCGAAGGTCACGGTTTGCGATTCCCCCGGGGCGAGTTCTACCTTCCGGAAGCCCTTCAGCTCCTTTACCGGCCGCGTGACCGAGCTGAACTCGTCACGGATGTAAAGTTGCACCACTTCCTTGCCCCGCAGTTTCCCCGTATTGGTTACGTCCACTGACACGGTAGTGTTGCCGTCCGGCACCATCTGCGCCGCACCCAGGCGGGGTTCACCGATCTCGAAGGTGGTATAGCTAAGGCCGTAGCCGAAGGGATAGAGGGCGTTGACGTCCTCCAGCAGGTACCCCCGGCGGGCCGTCGGCTTGTAGTTGTAGTAGGCCGGAATGTGTCCCGCAGAGCGGGGAATGCTGATCGGTAGCTTGCCGCTGGGGGCCACGCTGCCGTAGAGTACGTCGGATATGCTGTGCCCGGTTTCCTGTCCGAGGTAGAAGCACTGGAAGACGGCGGTGGATTTTTCTACCAGATTACTGATGTTGAGCGGGCGGCCGCCGAATACGAGGCCGATCATGGGCTTGTCCAGGGCCGCGAGGGCATCGATGAGTTCGTTCTGGGTGCCCATCAGCTCCAGGGAGGGACGGTCGCCCAGGTGTGATTCGGCCCAGGCTTCGCGGCTGGTGAGCTCGTTGCCGCCGACGGCGAGGACGATCACGTCCACCTCCGCGAGGTCCGAGACGGCCTTCTTTATGCGGGCCCGGTCGTCTTCCTCCCGCACCACCATCACGGGGTCCTTGTACCAGCTACCGGCCTCGGTTACCCGCGTTCCTTCTGAATAGATCACTTTTCCGCCGTGCTTCCCCGCATAGGCCTCCAACCCTTGCCGGACCGTGACGAAGTGTTGGGGGTCGCTGGAGTATCCGCCCAGCAGTGTGAGGTCGGCGTTGGGGCCGACCACGCCGATGGTTAGTCCTTCCTTCAGCGGCAGCAGGCCGTCGTTTTTGAGCAGGATCATGGATTCGGTTCCGGCCTGCCGGACGAGCGCGTCGTCGACCGCCGTGTTGGAAAGGGCTGCGGCCGGGTCGAGGTAGGGTGATTCGAAAAGTCCGCGGTCAAATTTCTGCCGCAGGATCCGGCCAACGGCGGTATCGAGGATGGACTCGCTGAGCTCCCCGTCGTTAACGGCCTCGACGAGCAGAGGGAAGGCTTTGGCATCGGGCAGTTCGATATCCACGCCGCTGCTGATGGCCAGAATGGCCGCCTGTTTGAGGTCGACAGCTACGGCATGGCGGGTACTCAGTTCCTCGATTCCGTAGTAGTCGGAAACCACGGCTCCGCGGTACCCCCATTCCCCCCGCAGCAGGTCGTTAAGCATCCAGCCGTTGGCGTGGCTGGGGACGCCGTTGACCTCATTGTAGCTGGCCATGATGTTGCGGACGTTGCTGTTCGCCACGATATGTTTGAAGGGGTAGAGAAACACCTCCCGGAGGGTGCGCTCACTGATGTTGGCGGGCGCGATGTTATTGCCGCCTTCGGGTTCACCGTGACCGGCCATGTGTTTCAGGGTAGCAAATACTTCCCCCGGATCCCACCGGTCGTTGTCGCCCTGAAACCCGAGGACAGCCTGCAGGCCCAGTTCACCGGCGAGGTAGGGGTCTTCGCCGAGGGTTTCCTCGACGCGGCCCCAGCGGGGATCGCGGGCTACGTCTACCACGGGCGTCAGGACCACGTGGGCACCCCGGCTTGCCGCCTGCCGGGCGGCCGTAGCGTAAAGCTGTCGGGTGAGCTTGCGGTTGAAGGTGGCCGCCACGGCAATGGGTTGGCCCCAGCTGGTCGCATCGCGGGCGGCCAGTCCGTGCAGGCTTTCCTCGTGCATGAGGGCGGGAATGCCGAGGCGGGTTTCCTCGACGAGGTAGCGCTGGATGGCATTGACGTACTCTACCGTTTCGGCGGCCGTCCGCCCCGGTTCCCCGTTTCCACTTAGTTCGCTCGGTCGGGCGACGTGGCCGATGCCGTGGGGAATGAGCTGACGGGCCTTTTCCGGATCGAAAGCGTAGGCTTCGGTTTCCATGTCGTGCTTGGCCGCCCACACCGAGATCACCTGGGCCACTTTTTCCTCCACGGTCATTCTCCCCAGCAGATCGGCGATGCGATCGTCGACGGGTTGGTCGGCTTCCTTGTAGATCGCCGTTTCCGTGTTGGTGCGCGGTACCGCGGTGGCGGCCGTAGTGGGTGCGGTGGTGCTGTCCTGCGGACCATCACAGGCCGACCAGAAAAGAAACGTGACCAGCAGGGGGAGGCAGCGCAGCATAGAAATAGGTTGACGGGCGGAGAGATAAGGTAATAACTTTCGCACACGCGACCGTACCGTGCCTTACCTAAGACCGTCGAGCAAGTGAAAGAGTTCTCCGGAATCGATAAGGGCCCCCTCCTCCATGCGAAGAAAGACATCCTGGTCGCGGCCGATGGGCAAGTAGGCCCGCTCTGCGGAGTACAGTTTGGGAGCCGCGCCGTCGGCCTTGAGCTGCTCGAAGATCTGCTGCGGGGGAAGGTCGCTGTCGGTCAGGTCGACGCTCGTTTCCCCGCTGATGAGCAGGCCACGCATTTCGATCTTGTCGGGCCCGGTGCGGTAGGTGCGCAGGTCGTGGGGTTTGCGTTGCACGAGGTACTCCACCCGCTCGATCACCCCGGAGAAGACGATCTGACTGAACTGGAGGATGAGGCCGTCGGCCCGCTGCGGATCCTCGGCCTTGATGCGCACCCAGCTTTCGGCATCGATGCCGTTGACGCTGAGAAACTTGACGAACTGGTCCCGGACCTCTTCGAGCTCATCTCGGCGCAGGCGGCGGAATTTTGTTTCCTTCATAGGCACCACAAACAAATGCCCCGGGGCGTAGTTTTGCCCGTAGTGGCCAAATTATGGCCGCCCAATTACTCGCCCGTCCATATTTGAAATTCCCGATTTCGGAAGCGGAGCCGTCTGGCTTTCCCTCCTCACCCTCACCTTTCTCGAGATCGTGCTGGTTATCAACAACATCATCTTTATCTCCATCGCGAGCGGCAAGCTCAAATCGGATGCCGACCGGAAAAAGGCCACCAAATATCGGGCTGGTGCTGGCCATGGTCCTCCGTATCGCTCTGCTGTTCGGCGTTTTCTGGCTAGTATCGCTTAAGGAGCCGTGGTTCGAATTCGATTGGGGGTGGGCCAGCGGCGGCTTCAGCGGGCAGAGCCTCATCCTGATCGCCGGAGGCATCTTTCTGCTTTATAAATCGACTTCCGAGATCCACCAGAAGCTGGAAAGCGACGAGCACGTAGATTGCGACCCCGGGACCCCGAAGGCCGGCGTGTCCCTGAACTCCGTCATCTTTCAGATCACCATCATCAACATCGTTTTCAGCTTCGATTCCATCCTCACCCGTATGGAGTAGGAGAGATGCCTGCCTGCGTAAACGGACGTCCTGCCAGCGATTTATTAGTCAATTTGACAAATAAACCGCGAAAAGCTTGCACGACCGAAATTTTAATTGTTACTTTGACAACTATAAGCTACTCCCGGTACCCCCACTACCGTAAAAAACCAAATTCAGCTGCTTAGCTAAAGACACGGGTAATGTGCTTGCCCGAATTTTTTGATCGAACGATTAGTTGTGATGCGTCGCTCCCTCATTGGGGGGCGACGCTTTTTTTATAGCTACACGATCGGCATTGGGGAGGTGTAACGCGCCGGTTTCGCGGTCCGGGGCATCACTAACATAACAATGCCCCGGTGCGGGTACTGAAGGATCAGTCCGCAACCGGGGCAGTGCAATAACGGGGCGGCAGGGCCCCGGAGGTCGGTCTACTTATCGTAAAAGGTAATGGCTTCGCCACCCTTCCCGGCGCGACCGGTACGGCCGACGCGGTGGATGTAGGTGTCGTAGTCCGTGGGGGCTTCGAAGTTGATCACGTGGGTGATGTCGTCGATGTCCAGTCCACGGGCGGCGACATCCGTAGCGCAGAGCGCCTTGATCTTACCCGCCTTAAAGGCGTTCAGGGCTTTTTGGCGGTAGTTCTGGCTCTTGTTGCCGTGGATCTCGTCGGCGGAGATACCGGCCTGGTTGAGCTTCTTGGTCACCTTCTTGACGCGGTGCTTCGTTTCGGCGAAGACAAGTACCCGCTTCATTTCGGGCTGTTGCAGCATCTCGATCAGTTCGTCAAACTTGTTGTCGGGCTCGACGAAGTGGACGGACTGGTTGATGTGCTCGGCCGATGCCTCTCCGCTGCTGACCTTGATGGTCTGGTAGTCGGTGAGGAAGTGGTCGATCAGCTTCTGCTGGCTTTTGTCGAGAGTAGCGGAGAAGAGCATCGTCTGGTCACGCTCGCCCATCTTGTCGGTAAGGAACATAACGTCCTTCTGGAAGCCCATGTCGAGCATGCGGTCGAATTCGTCGAGCACCAGTACGCTGGCTTCCTGCAGGTCGATCTTACCCTGTTGGTAAAGGTCCTTCAGGCGACCCGGCGTGGCCACCACGAGGTGGTAGCTGCGCTTCTTCAGGTTGACGATGTCGGTGTTGATGTTACGGCCACCGATGAGGGTGATCGCATTGTACTTCATGCCGAGCGTCAGGGCGCGGAACTCGTCCTCGATCTGGAGGGCCAGCTCCCGGGTCGGGGCCAGGACCAGCGTCTGGAAGGGTTCTTCGCTTTCGAGCAGGGCGTCGATCAGCGGGATCAGAAAGGCGCCGGTTTTGCCGGTGCCGGTGGTGGCGATCCCCATCACGTCCTTCAGGGCGGCGACGTGCTCGAAGGATTTCTCCTGGATCTCGGTGGGGTACACCCAACCGGCCGCCTTAATGGCGCTTTTGAGTTTAGCGTTGATCGGCCAGTCGGCAAATTTGGTTTCCGCGTGGTACTCGACGGTCTTCAGTTCGACGCCTTCGTGCACCATCATGTCGGCGGGAAGGGGAATGTAGTTGTGGTTGGAGCGGCCGCCGCCGGATCCGCGACGGTCGCGGTTTCCGCCGCCACCGCTGCTGCGGCGCTTGCCGCCGGAACGCTGGGGTTTGCTAGTGCTGCGGCCTTTGCCGGAGCGGGAAGAGGGACGTTTGCTGTCCATAAAGAAAAGGGGAATTAGTTGCCCCGGGTCGCGGGGGGTACCACAGCAGGGCCGGCGCGGGGGCCGGTTGGTGGGTCATAAATGCTTCCGTCCGAATGGGATTGATACCCGAGCAGTCGGGAATATCGGGCGAGGCGTGGATCGGTAGAAGCAAAGAGTCCCGGCTCGCGCCGCAAAGGTAAGTAAAAAACAATTGGTTGGGAGATATAGTTTCCCGGCCCCGGTTTGACCTCCCGCGGGACAACCCTCCGGGGGGGTGCTGCGTTGAAGCTATTCCACACGGGTCCTAAAACTTGGTTGACCCTACAATTTATTTAAATTGGGAAGTGACTTCGGCCTGTCTAGGGCGGGCCTCAACTCCTTCGACTTGTCAGGATTCCGAACCCGGTTCTGCCGGGGGAAGACAAGGGGATTACCGAACCAGGCCAGCTATCCCAACCATGTTCTTAGCAGGAGTCAAACCACCTGGGGGCACGTGTGGATTTAATACAAAACGCCCGACCGAGATCATCTCGGCCGGGCGTCTTCGTTTTCGCTAGGGTGGGGAAGGGGACTACTCCTCTTCGCGGCCGCCCTGCAGCTTGTCCTGCATTTCCTCCAGTTCTCCCCACTTGCCGGTGGCGGCGAGTGCGGCCTGGGCGGGCCAGGTTTTGGGGCTGTGGGTCTTGTAGTTGCCACCCGCATCGTTGAGCTGCTGCTGCAGGAAGTCGACGTCGGTGTCGGCAAGTCCCTGCCAGCTCTTGATGCCGGCGGCGCTGAGGATACCCGCGATACCGGGGCCGATGCCCTCGATGACGGTCAGGTCGTTCACTTTGTAGGTCTTGCCGCTGGGGGTCACCACCTCTTCGGGGCGATCGCTGCCGGTAACCTCCGCGGTATTCAGGGCACCGCCCTGGTCTGCATTGGCGGCGGCCAGCTCGGCCTCGTCGGTAATGCCGGGAGCTACGCCGGGCATTTCAGGGGCATCATCCATGTGGACGGGTCCCTGAGCGGCCTTGGCGTCCTGCGACTTGGCGGGCTTGCCGGCGTTAGCGGGTTGGGTGCCGTTGCTATCGCTGGAGCGGCGGGCGGCGGTGCGCTCGTTGCTGCTGCTACCGTTGCCGTTGCTGCCGTTCTCGCCTTCCAGGGAAGGATCGATGCTGACGAACATGCGGTTCAGGCGGCTCTTGCGGAAGCTCACCTTGCCGTCTACTTTGGCATGGATCGTGAAGTCCTTACCCATGTAGACGTTCTCGCCCGGGTGGTACTTGGTACCCCGTTGGCGGATGATGATGTTGCCGGCCTGGGCTACTTGCCCGCCGAACAGCTTCACGCCGAGGCGTTTGGATTTGCTGTCGCGGCCGTTGTCGGTACTACCTACACCTTTTTTGTGTGCCATGGTATCTAAATTTTTGGCTCCCCGAGGGGATAGTTAGGAATAAGGGGCCGTGACTAGCCCGCGATGGAGTCGATTTTCAGCTTGGTGTACTGTTGACGGTGACCGTTCTTCTTGCGGTAGCCCTTGCGGCGCTTTTTCTTGAAGACGATTACTTTGTCGCCCTTGACGAGCGGCTCAACGACGGTAGCGCCGATGGAGGCGCCACTGAGCATCGGCGTGCCTACGGTCACGTTGTCGCCGTCGGCGAGCAGGTGGACCGCATCGAAGCTGACGGAATCGCCGGCTTTGGCTTCTAGCCGGTGGACGAAGATCTCCTGACCTTCCTCAACTTTGAATTGCTGACCGGCTATGGTTACGATTGCGAACATCTGAAATGGATGTTGGTGAAAAAATTGATTTCGGGGCGCAAAGGTAAGGAAAACTTTCGATTCCTGATGCCCTTTCGTTCACATTCCTTCGGCGCGTACGCCGGAGCGGTGTAGCCGGAGTTCCGGGGAGCTATTCGGATCATGATCTGCTGTCAGACTTGGTCCGCGGACGGTCACTACGGGCCATTCGTCCGTTCGGGGGGAAGGGCCGTCGATGAGATGCTACCGTACGCTTCCCGTGCCCGATCTTAGACCAAATTCAGCAAAGATGATCGACGACATTCTATCCGGGGCCCGCAATGCACTCTCCGGTCTGGCCAGTACGGTAGGGGAGGGCACCCGCGACAAAACAAACAAAATCATTGAGGAATGGATGAAGATCTTCCCGATCTTGGAAGGCTACGGACTGGAGATCACCAGCTTTTCCATGACCCTCGCACTTAATCCGGCCCTGAACGTGGAGCTGGTCGGCAAACACAGCAACTGGACCGAGGACCTTATCAAGCAACGAATGTCCGCTCACCGGGGTGAAGCGGCCCTTACCACGGTCTTCACCGCGATCCGTACGGCGTACCGCCTCCAGCGGCAAACCCACGCCCAGCTACGGGATCCGTTGATCCTGAAGGTTATTGTCCGTATCACCCCTGAAGTCCGGGTCGTCCTGGGGCAGCCGATACTGGAGGATTAGCGCACTGATTTCGCGGTACAACTGACGATACGCCGGCCGGTCGAGCAGCGAAAGGTGGCGTTCCATCGTAGCCGTATCGCCCCGGGCGGCGGCACCGGTTTGCCGGTCGGCGGGGCGGCGGCCGTCCTGCTGGCCGGCAGTATTCCGAATGATGGGCAGGAGCAGCTCGAAGGGGATATCCTCCTGCGCGCACAGCTGGTAAGCCACCTCGTACAACGCGGTAACAAAATTATTGGAGAAGACCGCCGCCAGGTGCAGCTGGGCCCGCTGCCCGTCGTCAAGCCAGGCCACCGTATCGCTCAGGCGACCGGCCAAGTGCCGCAGGTACTCCGCCGCCGTATCCGTACTGCCGTAGATCACCAACGGCAGGTCGCGCCAGTCGGTCACCACCTCGCCCCGCCGGAGCGAGCGGATCGGCCAGAGGACGCCCCGGTGGTCAAAAAACGCGCTGATGCGCGCCGCCGGCGTGGCACCGCTGGTGTGGAACACGGGAATATCCGCGGGCAGGTACCCGGTCAGCCGCTCACTCGTTGTAGCTATGTGGTTGTCGGGAACGGCCAGGAAAACGGCCTCGGGCCCTTCGTGCCGCAAACTCTCGTAGTCCGAAACGACCAGCCGATGTTCCGATGCGGAACCGGGATCGCGGCTCACTATCCGGGCGCGCTCGGGGCCCAGGACACCCCCCAGGTGCCACGCCAGGTGACCGTTTCCGACGATAACGATACGCGACATAGGCGAAAGGCAATAACTAGCTCAGGCGGGAAAGGAATTCTTTGAGCAGCGCCACATTCTTGATGCCGGGCGCATCCTCGAAGCGGCTATTCAGGTCGATTCCCCGGAACTGGGGATGATCGATGGCCCGAATGGCCTCCGCGTCGTCGGGGCCGATGCCTCCGCTCAGCAGGAAGGGGGTAGGGCCGTTGTATTCCCGGAGCTTGTCCCAGTTCCACTTCTTACCGGTACCCCCCGGCAGCCGGTGACCGCCGGTATCGAATACGAAGAGTCCGCAACTGCCGGTGTAGGGCGCAGTACGCTGAAAATCGAAGTCTTCGGTGACGGCAAAGGCCTTGCATATGGAGGCCTTGCGCAGGGTGTTGACACTCCACAGGAGCTTGAGCTCCTGGCAGTAGCCCGGACTTTCCTCACCGTGTAGCTGCACCCAGTCCAGGTGAAAATCGTGGACGCTGTTCAGCAGGTAGTCTACTTCGCCGTTCACGAATACACCTACGAGATCGGTATCGGTAAAGAGGTCGCTGTTGTTGCCGATCCATTCGCTCAGCGCGGGGGTTCCGGCGAAGCGGGGAGAATCCGGATGAAAGATCAACCCCAGGTAATCCACGCCCAGGCCGTTCACGGCGGCGATATTTTCCGGCTCGCGCAGGCCGCAGACCTTTACCCTCATGCTATGGCGTCTTTGTAAATGTCATCGATCTGCCGGGTCTTCCGGATGAACTCGGCGCAGGCCTTCCCCGGGTCGGGCTGGCGCATGAAGTAGGTGCCGATGAGGAATCCCCGGAAACCCGACCGCCACAGCTTGACGATCGACTGGGGGTCGTCGATACCGCTCTCACTGATGCGCATGATGCCCGGCGGCAGCATTTCCGCGAGCTCGAGGCTGTTGGTGATGCTGACCGAGAAGTCACCCAGGTTCCGGTTGTTGACGCCGATGATGTCCACGTTGGGACTGATGCGCGCCACCTCTTCCTCGCTATGCACTTCGCAGATTACCTGCAGCCCGAGCTCGTCGGCCTCCGCGGCCAGCTCGTCGATCTGCTGGGGGGATAGCACCGCGGCGATGAGGAGTACGGCGTCCGCTCCCAGGGCCCGGGATTCGTGCAGCTGGTAGCGGTCAATGAGAAAGTCCTTGCGGATAACGGGAATGTCGACCGCCGCGCGCACCTGCCGGATATCGTCGGGCAGTGCGCCGAAGAATTCCTCGTCGGTCAGGCAGCTGATGGCCGCGGCCCCGGCGGCGGCGTAGCCCCGGGCGACCGTGGCGGGGTCGGCGGCCAGGTTGATGTCCTGTTGGGAGGGGGATTTGCGCTTGAATTCGGCGATCAGCCCGAAGTTCTTATTGGACTCCAGGGCCTGGCACAGGTTGTGGCGCTTGTGCTCGTAGGCCGCCGAATCCTGCAGCGCATCCAGGCTGACCCGATCGCGCCGGTCCTTCACCTCAAGTTTCTTGCGTTCGATGATGCGGTCGAGAATGTTGGCCATGGATAAATTGCTTAGAAAACGGGAAGATAAGGCATTCGCCCCGGCCAAGGTTCTACGCGTCCAGCAGTTTCCGCAGGACGCCACGGGCCGCGCCGCTGCGCAGGCTTTCGCGGGCTTCCGCCACGCAATCCGGCAGGCTCCGGTCGGGATGAATCACCCGTATCGCCAGGCCGGCGTTGGCGCACACCACGTCGGTCTGGGCGGGGGTAGCCTCGCCGTCCAGCACCGCCAGGAAGATCGCCTTGCCCTCCGCGGCGGTCTCGCCACCGTACAGGTCGGCGGGCTGCAGGGCGGGAAGCCCGAAATCGCTGGGTTCGTAAATGGCCTGGCACCTGCGTCCGCGCACGCTGGCCCCCCCGGTAAGGCTAATCTCGTCGTAGCCGTCCAGGGCGTGAACGATCAGGTAATCGCGCGTTTCCTCTCCCTGCAGGAGGTAATCGTAGATGCGGCTGACCTCGCGGTCGTAGGTACCGAAGAGCTGGTAACGGGGGCGGGCGGGGTTAATGAGCGGCCCCAGCAGGTTGAAGAAGGTCCGCACCCGCAGCGATTTACGCACGGGCACCACGTTCTTCATGGCGGGGTGGAACAGGGGAGCGTGGAGGAAGCAGATGCCGGCACGATCCAGGTGGCCGATCAGGGTGTCGCGGTCATTGGTGAAGGTGTAGCCCAGGGCCTGGAGCACATCGCTACTGCCCACGTTGCTGCTTACCCCGTAGCTGCCGTGCTTGGTGACGGGGTAGCCGGCGCCGGCCACGACCACGCACGACAGGGTACTGATATTGAAGGTATTCTTGCCGTCGCCGCCGGTGCCGACGATGTCGATCGTTTCCCGGCCGTCGAGCGGCAGGGGGCGGGCCAGCTCCAGCATCGCGTCGCGGAAGCCCTGAATCTCGGAGAGGTGGGGCGGGCGCATATTGATCGCGGACACCACGGCCGCGATCTCCGGTTCGGCCGCCTCGCCGTTGGCGATCCGCTTCAGAGTAGTATAGGCATCGGCGCGGCTCAGGGGCGCGCGGGCATAGAGCTGGTTGAGCAAATTTTTCATAACGGAACGTTCTCAGAAGCGGAAGCCTACGCTGGCCTGGATCACGCGGTTGTAGTCCTTGTCGGATACGTTGTATTCCCGCTCGCTCACGCCATCGGTACGGGTGAGGCGCAAGTCGTTCTCTCCGCGGGTGGCATCCGTCAGGCCGAACTGGTAGCGTACACCCAGGTACAGGCCACTGTTGAGGAAGAAGGAGGCGCCGCCCACCAGGCCGAAATCGAGGCGCCGGTAGAGGGGGCGGTCGTCCTCTGAGTTGTAGTAGGCATCGATGACGGTGGGAAAGGTATTGTTCGGGTCCGACTCGATCACCGCTTGCTGCTGGGTAACGTTATTGAAGTAGTTGAAGTCGTAGTTGACGCTGATCGGCTCGATGCCCTGACCCTGGTTGTTGATCAGGTTCGTGTACTCGGCCGATCCGCTGGCCCGGCTGTTCACCAAAAAGCCGGCGGAGACCCCGGCTTCAAGTTCGACGGGGCCGATCTTGTGGTAGGCGACCAGGGGAATGTCGATGTAGCTGTTCAGTACGTCCCGTTCACTCGTCACCGTACCGGTGAGCCGGTCGTTGTTCACGGACGGGTCGAGGGAGTAGAGATAGAAATAGGACGGCCCGTTGTAGAGCACTTCACCGCCCTTCTGACTGTACATGAGGTCGGCCTTGAGGCCAAACAGGTCGGTGATGGCGTAGGCGAAAGTGGCGCCGACGTGGAAGCCGGTGGTGCGGTTGAATTCCTCCAGGTCCATGCCGTCGGCTCCCATCTCGGAGTCGGCGTCGAAGGAGATAAAGTTGAGTCCGGCGCGGAACCCGCCGCTGAACTCCTGAGCGTGGAGGAGCGAAACCGGCAGAAGGGTGAGGCAGAAAACTGCTGTTCGGAAGACGTTCATGGGGGTAATTTTCGGGTCAAAGATGCGCTTATTTTGCCTAAAGGGCCCCTTTCGCCCCGGCCCCGGGTTTCCCGACCTTGCGGAGAGCCTGCCGGGGGAGTAGCGGGGGCGTGGGGATCAAATGAGGCGGGCGCGCGGGTGCGGGGTTGTACGCAAATGAGGGAAAGTAGATGGATAATTCGGGAAAATCGAAAACTATCTTTTGTAGCTTTGTGCATCCTTTACACACGCCACGGTAACATTGGCTTACCGTGTGCTTCCGCCAAATCTTTACGACGGCCGTCCTGGTGCGTCGTCCGCCTTACTACTTCCTAACCTTTCAACTAACCATAAATGCAGAGATTTCTAACCGTTCTCGCGTTAGTGTTCGGGACCCTTGGATCGTTGCTGGCCCAGCAATCGATTTCGGGGACAATCACGGACGCTACGGGCGAGCCGCTCATCGGAGCATCTATCCTGGTAGCAGGTACAACCACCGGTACGGTCACCGACTTCGACGGTACCTTTTCCCTTTCCGTTCCTGAGGGCGGGGAAGAGCTTATCGTCAGCTATACGGGCTTTGCCACCCAGCGGGTTCCGCTGACCGCGGCGTCTACCTACGACGTGGTCCTCGCCGAGGGCGTCCAGCTCAACGACGTGGTCGTGACGGCGCTCGGTATCTCCCGTGAGGAGAAATCGCTGGGCTACGCCGTGGCCCAGGTCGACGGTGCCGACCTCAACAAGGCGCAGGAGACCAACCTGGTCAGCAGCCTGAGCGGTCGCGTAGCCGGCGCCCAGATCAACAACTCGAACAACGGCCTCAGCGGCTCGTCGAGCATTCTCCTTCGCGGGGCTACCTCGATCACCGGCAACAACCAGCCGCTGTTCGTCGTCGACGGTACGCCCATCGACAACAGCTCCTTTAACGGCAGTGGTGCCGCTTCCGGCGACGGTGGCCAGGACTACGGTAACCTCGCCCAGGACATCAACCCCAACGACATCGCTTCGGTCTCCGTACTGAAGGGCGGTGCCGCCGCCGCGCTCTACGGTTCGCGGGCGTCCAACGGCGTCATCCTGATCACCACCAAGAGCGGTCAGAACCGCAAAGGGGTCGGCGTGACCATCAGCTCCGGCGTACAGTTCAACCAGGTGGCCCTGCTGCCCGACTACCAGAACCAGTACGGCGGTGGCACGCGCCCCACCTTCAACACCTTCGATTTCGACGAAGACATTCACCCGGCGGAGTGGCGGGAATTCCAGGGCCAGCCCCTGGTCGACTACTCCTTCGACGGCAGCTGGGGCCCCGAGCTGGACGGCACCCTCGTCCGCCACTGGGACAGCTGGTTCCCCGGGGAGAACTTCGGCGAGCTGCGCCCCTGGGTAGCGTCTCCCGACAACGTCCGCGACTTCTACGAAACCGGCGTGCAGTTCAACAACAACGTATCGATCGCCGGGGGCAACGACCAGACCACCTTCCGCCTTTCGTACACCAACAACGACAACAGCGGCGTGTACCCGACCTCCACGCTGAAGCGCAACACGATCAACGTGAGCGCCACCCAGAAACTGGGCAGCAAGCTGACGGCCGCCATCAACGGCAACTACGTCAATACCCGTGGCGCGGGCCGGCCCGGTATCGGTTACGGAACCGGCTACGCGGTCAACGTGCAGACCAACTTCAACCAGTGGTGGCAGCGGCAGCTCGACATCGACCGGCTGAAAAATTACCAGCAGGCCGACGGCTCGCCCCGCAGCTGGAACATCAACGGCCCCGAGGACCTGGATGCCCTGTACTGGGAGAGCCCCTACTGGACGATCAACAAGGACCTCAGCGGCGACCAGCGCGACCGCGTTTTCGGTAACCTGAGCCTGCAGTACGATATCCTTCCGGGCCTCTCGCTGCAGGGATTCGTGCGTACCGACTACTTCACCTTCCGGACCAACAGCCGGATTGCCTCGGGGACGCCCACGGCCCTGGACTACTACGAGACGCGCAACATCACCAGCCGCGAGAACAACTACGAGGCACTGCTCAACTACTCCACTTCGATCAGCGAGTTCACCATTGACGCCCAGGCGGGAGCCAACCTCCGGAAGAATTTCTATGACTTCAACCGGAGCAAGACCGACGGCGGACTGAACGTACCCGAACTGTACACGATCGAGTCGTCCATCTCCCGACCCATCATCGACAACTTCCGCAGCGAGAAGGAGGTGCAGTCGGTTTACGGCCGCGTAAGCCTCGGCTGGCGCTCGTTGTTCTACGTGGACGCCACGGCCCGTAACGATTGGTCCTCGACCCTGGAGGCCGGCAACAACAGCTACTTCTACCCCTCGGTATCCTCGAGCTTCGTCTTCAGCGAGCTCATCGGCGGCCGCGACATCATCAGCTTCGGTAAACTTCGCGGCGGCGTAGCCACGGTGGGCAACGATACCGACCCCTACAACACCCGCAACTTCCTCATCAACCGGGGACCGTTCGGCCGCCGGCCCGGCTTCGGCGTGTCCAACACCCTGAACAACTTCGACCTGGTATCGGAGCGCATCACCACCTGGGAGGTCGGTCTGGACATGCGGTTCCTCAACGACCGCGCGGGCTTCGACTTCACCTACTATAACATCGAGTCGCGCGACCTGATCATCCCGGTCAGTATCTCGGGTACCTCGGGCTACGGAAGCACCTACCTTAACGCCGGACTGCTCTCCAACAAGGGCATCGAGCTGCGGGTATACGGTACCCCGGTACAGACCGAGAACTTTACCTGGAACACCTCGGTCAACTTTGCCCGCAACCGCAACCAAGTCGTGGAACTGGCCGAGGGTGTAGACCGCCTCTCGATCGACGGCAGCTGGAATGTGACCTTCCTGGCCGAAAAGGGCGAACCCTACGGCTCGCTGAATGGCGCCGGCTACGCCCGCAACGACGACGGAGACGTACTCGTGGACGAAGAAGGATACCCCATCCGGGAGACGAACCTCGATTTCGGCAGCGCCTACCCCGACTTCACCGGTGGCTTCCTGAACGACTTCCAGATCTACGGCTTTAACCTGTCGACCCTGATCGATTTCCGGAAGGGCGGCTCGCTTTACTCGGTTTCTAACCTCTTCGGCAGCTACTCCGGCGTGCTGGCGAGTACCGCCGGCAACAACGCGAAGGGCAACCCCGTACGTGATCCCGCGACCAACGGTGGCGGAATCCTCGTCGAGGGTGTCCGCGAGGACGGTACCCCCAATGAGACGTACATCGACATTCGTCCTTACTTCGAAACCCTCTACGGCTACCCCGAGGCATTCATCTATGATGCCAGCTTTATCAAGCTCCGCGAGGTGTCGATCGGCCGGGCGCTGCCCGCCCGGTGGTTCGAGAACAACTTCATCGGCAACGCCACCGTCAGCCTCACCGGTCGTAACCTGGCTATTCTGCACAAGAATACCCCCAACATCGACCCCGAGGCCGCGCTTTCGAACGGTAACGTCCAGGGCTTTGAGAACGGACAGAACCCCAGTGTCCGGAGCTTCGGCGTAAGCCTCAACGTAGGCTTCTAGCATCCTCCCCAACTAAAATATAATCCAAATGACACGCATCTTTCTTGCGACTCTCGTTGCTTTCGGACTGTCTTCCTGTACGGATGACTTCGCCGAGATCAACACCAATCCGAACTCCCCCACCGAGGTACCTACCTCCTACCTCTTTACGGAGGCGGAGGGCAGCCTCGTCGCCGACCTGGTGGGCGAGGGCGGACTCTCGACCATCGGTCAGCACTACGCCCAGTACCTGTCCCAGACGCAGTATACCGACGTCACCCGCTACAACTCCGTGGAGAGTTCCTTCTACGGCATATACAGCGACGGGCTGCAGGACCTGCAGACCATCATCAACCTGAACACCGACCCCGCTTCCGCCGACCGGGTGGACGATTCGGGATCCAATGCCAACCAGATCGCCCTGGCAACCATCCTGCTCCAGTGGGGCTACCTGAATGTTACGGACATCTGGGGCGACGTACCCTACAGCGAGGCCCTGCAGGGCGCCGAAAACTTCTCGCCCGTCTACGACGAGCAGGAGCAGATTTACCGCAGCGCCGTGGAAAAACTGGTGATGGCCGGCGACATGATCGAAGCGGGTACTGTGACCGGAGACCTGATTTACAACGGCGATATGGAGGCGTACCGCCTCTTCGCTAACAGCCTGATCCTGCGGGCCGGACTGCGCGTAGCCAACGTTGCGCCGGCACTCGGCGAGGAATGGACCAAGCTGGCCCTGAGCCGGGGGGTATTCACCTCCAACGACGACAACGCCCAGCTGGTCTACGCCGGTACCGGCGGTCTGGGTGACAATACCTGGTTCGTCAACTACCAGACGCGCTCCGACTACGCCGTCAGCGCTCCGGTGGTCAACACCCTGCAGGAACTGAACGACCCGCGCCTCATGGTGTACGCCCGCCCTACCGCCAACACGGCCAATACGGCCAACCCCCAGTACGTGGGTAAGGTGTACGGCGTCACGGAGGCCGTTGCCCTGCAGCAGAAAAACGCCGATACCTCCTTTCCGGGACTTGACTTCGTAGGTCGTACCGCTCCCGCGGTCATCCTCACCTACAGCGAGGTACTCTTCAACCAGGCCGAGGCCGCCGCCCGCGGCTGGATCGACGGCGACGCGGAGGAACTGTACAACGCCGCCATCACCGCGAGCATGAACCAGTGGGGGATCACCAACCAAACCGCCATCGACAGCTACCTGGCACAGGAAGACGTGGCCTACGATAGCGACAACTTCGAGATGTCCATCGGCAACCAGAAATGGTTGTCCCTGTACTTCCAGGGCCTCGAGGGCTGGGCGGAATACCGCCGCCTCGGCTACCCCGACCTGATGCCCGCCCCGGCCGCCCTGCTGACCGACCAGATCCCGCGGCGTCGCGGCTATACCGTCACGGAATTCTCCCTGAACCGCGAGAATTACAATGCCGCAATCGAACGGCAGTTCGGTGGAGAGGATACCCTCGACGGCCGCATCTGGTGGGACGTAGAGTAGTATATATTACCGACTGGTCACCCCTGGGTGACCGACGCACCGGGGGAGAAGCAAGTTGCTTCTCCCCCGGTTTTTTTATGCTCCGACCCTCGGCAGGACCGGTGTACGAGAATAGCACGACGGATAATATTCTGCACAAAAGTTAAGGTTTTACCGGTGCATATTACCGGGCCGTCCCCTAGGGTTAAATAGCCATCAAAGCAGGTATTTACTGCCTTGATATCTACCATCTTAACCCACGTTTTATGCGGCGCGTTATTCCTGTTCTCCTGCTGGTCCTGGGTCTTACCGGACATGGCATCGGTCAGCAATCCATCTCCGGAACAATCACCAGTGCGGACGGCAATCCCCTCGGCGGAGCCTCCGTGGAGCTTCCCCCCGGGCAGGAGGCTGCGGTTTCCGACCGTGACGGCACCTTTACCCTCACGGTACCTGAAGGCACGAAGCGGATATACGTGCGTCGCCCGGGCTTCCAGAAGCGGACCATCCGGCTGGATTCCACGCACACCTACCAGATAGCCCTGGAAGCAGAGCCACGCCCGGAGGAGCCGGTAGTGACCGCGCTCGGAATCCTGCGGGACCCCTATTCGCTGACCTTTGACGTGCCCCGGGTGAAGGGGGGGAAGGTCGCCGCCGCGCAGGAACTCAATTCGATTGCCGCCCTCACCGGTCGCGTGGCGGGCCTGCGGGTAATCAACGACAACAGCGGGCAAGGTGGCTCGGCCCACCTGTTGCTGCGGGCGAATACCTCGTTTACCGCCGATCAGCAGCCGCTCTTCGTGGTGGATGGCATTCCGTTCGCCAACGACAACAATAACGATCCGAGTACGGTAGTCGCCGCGGGCGGCCGCGACTTCGGCACCACCATCATGGATTTGAACCCCGCCGACATCGCTGCGATATCGGTGCTCAGGGGAGGTGCCGCCGCGGCGCTGTACGGAATGCGTGCCGCCAACGGCGTCGTCCTCATCACCACCCGGTCGGGCCGCGAGGGCGCGGGGTTCGGGGTAGCTGTCACCTCCGGACTCAGCGTAAGCGAGGTTGCCCTGCTGCCGGAGTACCAGAACCAGTACGGCGGGGGCGACAGCCAGGAGTTCAGCACCTTCACGTACCGGCCGGGGGTACACCCCGCCACGTGGTCGGCTTTTGACGGGCAGCCTATGCCCCAGTACCGTAGCGACCAGAGCTGGGGGCCTGAAATGACCGGCCAACCCGTGCGGCACTGGGACAGCTGGTACCCGGGGGCGGAATTCGGAAAGCTGCGCCCCTGGTCACCGCGACCCGATAACGTCCGTAATTTCTATACCACGGGAATCGCGATCAACAACACGGTAGCCATCTCCGGTGGCGGGAAGTCCCGGTCGTACCGGTTGTCGGCGTCCAACAACAGCAACTCGGGCGTCTATCCTGGCTTCCGCCTCAACCGGAATACCGTCCACGCCAACGTTACCCAACGTATCGGCCGGCGACTGTCGGCCTCGCTACGCGGCGGGCTGGCCCATGTCGGCGGGCAGGGCCGCCCGGCGATCGGACTCGGCAGTTTCGGCGATCCGGTAAACGTACAGACCAATTTTAACCAGTGGTTTCAGCGACAACTGGATATTGACCGACTAAGAGATTACCAGGGAGAAGAGCAGAATAGCTACAAGACCTGGAACCTGTACACCCCGCATAAGCCCTCCGCGGTATACTGGGAAAGTCCCTTCTGGTCCATCGACAATAACCAGAGCACGGAGAAGCGTAACCGGGGCTACGGCAACCTGAGCCTGGAGTACCAGGTCCTTCAGGGACTAACGGTAACCGGAAGCGTGAATACCGACCGCTACCACTTCTCGGTGGACGATCAGATCGCCACCTACTCCACGGCGCACATCGGTTACCGGCAGATGATCCGGGTGGACCGCAGCAACGACAACTTTTCCCTGCGAGTTGACTATACCACCGACCTGAAGCACAACCTGGCCCTGCGGGCCGGACTGGGCGGAAACCTGCGGATGGACCGCTACACCTCCGAGCGGCGCAAGGTGAACCCGGAAATGGACCTGACGGGAGTGGATACCATAAACCTGTGGTACATCGATTCGATGCGCACCGACCTCGTGCAAAACGTCGATATGCAGTCGGTGTACGGCTACGCGGGCATCGGCTGGCGCAACACGCTGTTTCTGGACGCTTCTCTGCGCAACGACCGTACCTCCGCCCTGGAGGCAGGCTACAACAGTCATCTCTCACCGGCACTCTCGGCCTCCTTCGTATTCAGCGAGTTGCTCGACAGCCGACTGCTTACCTACGGTAAACTACGCACCAGTGTAGCGCGGGTAGCCAGCGATCCGGTACCGTACCGCACCCGCCAGAGCTACCTCGCCACGCAGGAATACGACGGCCTTTACGGGGCGGGCTTACCGGCGCTGCAGGCCAACGCCGGACTGTTGACCGAGACCGTCTCAACGACCGAACTGGGGCTCGACCTGGGTTTTTTCCGCGACCGCATCGGCCTGGGACTGACCTACTATACGATCAACTCCCGCGATCTGGTACACACCCAGCCCCTTAGTGGCGCGAGTGGCTACTCCTTCATCACCGTCAACGGCGGCGAGATGCAGAACCAGGGGGTGGAAGTCGCGCTTTCGCTCGTGCCGGTGCGGACGGCCAGCGTGAGTTGGCGTACCCGGCTGAGCCTGGCCATGAACAGGAACACGGTAACCTCCCTGGGCGGAGAGCAGGCCGCAATTGAGCTGGACGGCTACGGAGTACAGTTCGTTGCTGCCCCCGGCATGCCGTACGGTACGCTGGTGGGTACCGGCTACCAACGCGATGCGGCCGGGAACGTACTGGTTGACGGAAGTGGATTTCCGCTAATAGAGGAGGGGGTGGCCTTCGGCAGTGCCTTTCCTGACCTGACGGGCGGGTTGGTCAACCAGTGGCAGTACCGCAATTTCAACCTGGGTACCCTGATCGATTTCCGGCGGGGTGGGGCCGTCTACTCCCTCTCCAACCGCAACGGGTCATACACCGGCCAACTCAGCAATACGGTAGGCACCAACGAAAACGGAATGGACGTCCGCAGCCCAGTGGAGGCCGGCGGTGGCATCCTGGTTGCGGGGGTGAACGAAGACGGGACACCGAATACTTCCTACGTTGATGCCCGGGAATATTTCACCCACCTACTCGACATCGATGAGGCCTACGTCTACGACGGCAGTTTCGTAAAGCTGCGCGAGGTGACCGTGGGGTACCAGCTGCCGGAGGTGTGGTTCAAGCAGAGCTTTATCGACGGGGTGCGGGTCAACCTGTACGCCCGCAACGTGGCCATCCTTCAGAAGAATACGCCCAATATCGACCCCGAAGCCGCCATTACGAACACCAACGTACAGGGCTTCGAGAACGGCCAGAACCCGACCGTACGCACGGTTGGACTTCAGGCCCACATTGAATTTTAATTCCATCCCCGCCGCTTCCTTCCAACCATTTACCGAGCTACCTATGCGTCGTTTCGTTTCCCTTTTTGCCCTGATCGTCACCGGATTGTCGGCCTGTACCGACAATTTCGAAACCCTGAATACGGATCCGCTGGCCCGGACGGAAATTACGGCCGCGGAACTCATCACCGAGGCGGAATACAGTCTGGTCGATCAGCTCCTCGGCTCCGGGTTCGAAGGTCTCGGACCGTACGGTCTGCATTACGTACAGCACCTGTCGCAGACCCGGCGTACGGACGTTACCCGGTACGACGAGGCGCAATCCTCCTTCTATTCCCTCTACACGGGGGGGCTGCGGAATCTCCAAACCGTGATCGACGGTCACGCCGCCGGCGCGGAGGGGGCGGTAACCGTATCCGGTAACCAGGCCGCCGTGGCCCGCATTCTGCAGGAATGGGCGTACCTGTCCATGACGGATGTCTGGGGCGACCTGCCCTACACCGAGGCGCTGCGGGGACAGGATGCGCCGACACCCGTCTACGATGATCAGCAAACCATTTACCGGGGCGTAGTAAGCAGTCTGGCGGCGGCCGGCGAGGCCCTGAACGACGAGCCTATCGAAGGCGACGTGATCTACCACGGCGACCCCAAACGCTGGCGGCGCTTCGCGAACAGCCTGATTCTCCGGGCCGGACTCCGCGTATCCGGGGTCAACGATCAACTGAGCAAGGAGTGGGTGAAACTGGCGCTGAAGCGCGGGGTAATTACGGACTCCAGCGGAACCGCTGCCTTGGTGTTTACGGGGACGGAGACCACCACCAACAGCTTCACGCTCGACGCGCTCTACGACTACAATTTTGCTACCAGTGAAGCCCTGGTCGACTTCCTGCTCGTTCGCGACGATCCGCGCCTGCCCGTCTACGCCCAGCCTACCTGGGCGGGCCTGGTATTCGGGAAGGAAGAATATGCGGGCATGCCGTACGGGATCACCCCAGAGGAGGCCGCCGACATTCCCCTGGACGAGGTCAGTTTTCCCGGCCCGGCCTTTACGATGGAGACGGCCCCGGCGGTGCTGCTCACGTACAGCGAAGTACTCTTCAACCGCGCCGAAGCCGCCGCCCGCGGGTGGGCGGAGGGCAACCCCGGACAGCTGTACCGGCAGGCCATCAAGGCAAGTATGCAACAACACGGGATCACGGACGAGGCATTGATCGCAAACTACCTGGCCCACGAGAAAGTGGCGTACGAACCCGGCCGGTCCACCCAGCTGATCGGCGAGCAAAAATGGATCTCCCTGTACTTCCAGGGGGTAGAGGCCTGGTCCGCCTGGCGGCGCCTCGGATACCCGGAACTGCAGCCGGCACCGGCGGCCATCAGCGTACCGACCATCCCCACCCGCCGCGGTTACCCCGGGGAAGAATTTGCCTTCAACAACCTCAACTACCTGGAAGCCCTGCGGCGGCAATTCGGCGGCGACGAGGACCCGCTGGACGGCCGGGTATGGTGGGACGTGGACTAAGCCGGGAGCGGCAAGGCACCTACGGGTCAACCCTGTCGGTTCACAGGCGTTATCAAACAAAAGATCACCATGAGCGAAGCTACCACCGCCACCAAGCGCCCCGTCCTCCTCTATACCGAGCAAACTCCGAACCCCGAAACCCTGAAATTCGTCACCAACCGGATGCTGTACAACGGCACCGCCGAATTTCGCGAAGAGGATTTCGCCCGGGAGTGGTCGCCGCTGGCCGCCGAGCTGTACGACTTTCCCTATGTCCAGAAAGTGTACATCGCCAATAACTACGTGACCATCACGAAGGAATTCAACTACAGCTGGGATGACATCATGCTCAAGCTGAAGGAGTACGTAAAGGGCTACCTGGAAGAGAATAAGCCGATCATCAACGACGGCTTTGCCGAAAAGGTAGCCGAGATCGAGGCCGAGCGCGGCGTCAGCTACGAATACACCGAGGACGAGGCCGAAACGGTTACCCAGATCAAGGAACTCATCGATACCTACGTGAAGCCCGCCGTGGAAATGGACGGTGGCAACATCGAGTTCAAGAAGTACCAGGACGGCGTGGTGACCGTCATCATGCAAGGCGCCTGCTCCGGCTGCCCCAGCTCGACCGTCACCCTTAAGTCCGGCATCGAGCAGATGCTGAAGCGGATGATGCCCCAGGTCAAAGAGGTCGTCCAGGAGATGGGCTAGGAAGCCTCCGCTGACGTACCCTTTACGAAATACGAAGGTTACGGCGGGACGGTCCTCACGGATCGTCCCGCTTACCATTTAGGTAGTTTTCCACCGCATGACCCCCTCACAGCTCGCCTTCGACCGCGACCACCTCTGGCACCCCTATACGAGCCTTACCGATCCGCTGCCCGCCTACCCGGTAGTTTCCGCCTCCGGTAGCCGCCTGCGGCTGGCCGACGGACGGGAGCTGGTGGACGGCATGTCCAGCTGGTGGTGTGCAATCCACGGCTACAACGTGCCGGAACTGAACGCCGCCGCTACGGCCCAGTTGGTAAAGATGAGCCACGTCATGTTCGGCGGGCTCACCCACGCCCCCGCCGCGGAGCTGGGCCGTCGCTTGGTCGACATTACCCCCGACGGGATTGAATGCGTGTTTCTGGCCGACAGTGGATCCGTCAGCGTGGAGGTAGCCATGAAGATGGCCGTGCAGTACCAGTACGCCCGCGGCCAGCGGGGCCGCACCACCTTCCTCACCCTGCGCGGGGGATACCACGGTGACACCACCGGACCGATGTCGGTCTGCGATCCGGTCACCGGCATGCACCAGCTCTTCGGCGGCTTCCTGCCCCGGCACGAGTTCTACGCGCGGCCCCCCGGCGGTTACGACGCCGCGCCCGACCCGAACTACGTGGCGGGACTAGTGGAGTGGTTTGCCGTCCACGCCGAACGCGCCGCCGCCTTCATCGTGGAGCCGGTGGTGCAGGGGGCGGGGGGCATGCACTTCTACAGTCCTGAATACCTCGCGGTGTTCCGGCGGTTGTGCACGGCCCACGGGCTGCTGCTTATCTACGACGAGATCGCTACGGGCTTCGGACGCACGGGCCCCCTCTTCGTGGGCGGGGCCGCGGGTGCAACGCTCACTCCGGCGGGGGATGCCGACCGGCTCCCCGACATCATGACCCTGGGCAAGGCCCTGACCGGCGGATATATGACGCTCGCGGCCACCCTGTGCACCCGTCACGTGGCTGATACCATCGGACACAGCGACGTCTCCGTACTGATGCACGGACCCACCTTCATGGCCAACCCCCTGGCCTGCGCGGTAGGTATGGCGAGCATCGACCTGCTGCTGGCGCGGGGGTGGGCAGCCGACGTGGCCCGCATTGAAAAGGCACTGACCCGGCACCTGCGCCCCGCCGCCCGGAAGGACAGCGTGAAGGAGGTGCGGGTACTCGGAGCGATTGGCGTGGTGGAACGCCACGAACCGGTGAACGTCGCGGAGATTCAGGCGCGGTTTGTGGAGGCCGGGGTGTGGGTGCGCCCCTTCGGCCGGCTCGTGTACCTGATGCCGCCCTACGTAATAAGTGACGCGGACTTAGAACTGCTGTGCAGTGCGGTCGTTAAATATGTTTAGTTTCGCCCCCCGTTAAAGATTTCCCCCCATGGCCACCGTAAAATTCACCTTCGAAGACAAGAACATCTCCCCCAAAACGGTGGAGGATGTCGAGACCGATATGAGCATCCTCGAGGTCACGGAGGAGAACGGCATTCACCTCAATCATAACTGTGGCGAAGTCTGCGCCTGCTCAACCTGTCACGTCTACGTGCTCAGCGGCGAGGACTCGCTGGAAGAGATCAGCGACAAGGAAGAAGACTTCATCGACCGGGCGATCAATCCACGCATCGAGAGCCGCCTGGGCTGCCAGGCCGTCATTCTGGACAAGGATGCCGTCATCGAGGTAGAAATTCCCGACCAGAGCCGGATCATCGGCCACGAACACTAGAATCTACCAGTTACAATTACGGAGATACTACTCACCAGTTGTTTTGCACGTTCACTGCGGCAACGAGGGCAGCGAGCATCCCAGCAAATTGTACATTGTAATTGGTATATTTTCAATTATATATAGATGAGTTTCAAAGACTTCGACGATTTTCCCTTTGGCTGGGCCGACCATGAGGACATCGCCATTGCCCTCTACGACCGCTTCGGCGACGACTTCGGTCAGGACAAGATCTACCGCATCCGCTTTACCGATCTGCTGGAATGGATCCTGGAGATCCCCCAGTTCACCGGTACCCGCGAACAATCCACTGAGGAACACCTGGAGCAGGTTCAGGCCAAGTGGGTGTATGAGTGGCGGGAGAATCAGTAGGTGGTCTTGCTCCCTGCGGTCGCTTTTAGTTCTGTAGTCACGCTCCCTGCGGTCGCTTTTAGTTCTGTGGTCACGCTTCCTGCGGTCGCTGTTAGTTCTGTAGTTCTGTAGTTGCGCTCCCTGCGGTCGTTCTTTGGTTCTGTGGTCACGCGGTGTGTGATTGGCTGGCAAAATATCTGTAAGGCATTGAACCCTGCTATAATCGGCAACCTCCGTCACCGAACTACCGAACTACCGAACTACCGAACTACCGAACTACCGAACTACCGAACTACCGAACTACCGAACTACCGAACTACCGAACTACCGAACTACCGAACTACCGAACTACCGAACTACCGATGAACGAGCTAGAACGCTTCCAGGAAATAACCACCTTCATCTTCGACGTGGATGGGGTGCTTACCAATTCCCAGTTGCTGGTTACGGAGGACGGGCAGTTGCTGCGGCAGATGAACGTTCGTGACGGCTACGCCATCAAGCGGGCGCTGGAGGTGGGGTACCGGGTGGCGGTGATCACGGGGGGTAAAAGCCTGGGCGTGGTGGAGCGGCTGCAGGGCCTCGGGGTCGTCGACGTCTACTACGGGGTGGGGGACAAGGTGGAGGCCTACCGCGAATTTATGGACCTGCACGAGCTCGACGATGAGAACGTACTCTATATGGGGGACGACGTGCCGGATTACGAGGTGATGCGGCTCGTGGGCTTCCCGGCCTGCCCGAAGGATGCCTGTCCTGAGATTCTGTCGATCTCGAAGTTCGTCAGCGATCGCTGCGGGGGCGCGGGTGCGGCGCGGGACGTGATCGAGCGTACGCTGCGGCTGCACGGAAAGTGGATGCCGGACGCGGGTGACGAAGAGGTGCCCAGCAGCGATTTCTGATCTGCCAGGCCCGGTACGATGCGGGTCCGTTAACTAATTACGGTCACCCACCAACGTCTTCCGTACGTACCGCGTCTGACGGGATACAAGGACCTTCCCCGTGCGAATACTCATCTTCCTTCTTTTGCTGGCTCCCGTGGCGGGCAACGCTTGCTCGTGTTTTTTTATGGAAACCTTTTGTGCCTATAGCGCGGATTACTTCGCATGGACGGAGGGGAAGGCCGTCGTGGCACGGGTACGGCTCCTGAAGTTCGCCAACGCTTCGCGGCAGGGCTACTTCCCCCTCTACGATATGGAATTGTTGGAGGTATACGCCGGCGATGCGTCGGTGGGCGACCGGGTAAGTCTGCTGGGGCAAGATGGTGGCAACTGCAACGGTACCATCCGCGATCACCGCATCGGGGAAGAGTACATCGTGTTTTTTCCGAATACGCCGGACCGGCACATGACTTACTACAACGACAGCGACGTCGACAACCCCTATCCCATTTTTGACCTGCCGGGCTGCGGGCCGTCGGTACTAAAAGTGGTCAATAGCCAAATAAGGGGCACGATCGCCGAGGAAGTAAATTCCGTTCCCCTGTCCGGATTTTCCCGGCAACTGACCCACTGCCTGGGAGACTACGTCAAGGACGACGGGGAAGCCCACATACCGGTGCCCGCTATCCGGGTGGCCGTATTGCCCAATCCCGCGCGGGAGGGCTTCACCGTGCGGCCGGAGCGGGCCATCGCGGTCCACAGGATTACGCTGTACGACGTGCTCGGTCGGCTAGTCTGGCGGGAGGACCTTGGCGGGGAGATCGTAAGCGAATACCGGGGGAGCGTCGCGGGACTGGCCTCCGGGATGTACGTGATCGTACTGGAAACCGATGGTTTGCGCATCAAGGAGCAGGTGATCGTACAATAGCCGGGGGCAAACCGGTGCGGCCACTTTTTTACCGGTATACACCGCACCCGCGTCCGCGCCCAACAATTTGTTGCTTATCTTGGCCGCCCCGCTCAATCCAGTATTCCGATGTCCGACCCGAAAACCAGCAGCTACCTCGACTCCCTCAACGACGTGCAACGGCAGGCGGTGACCACCATTGACGGTCCAGTGCTGGTCGTAGCCGGGCCGGGATCGGGTAAAACCCGGGTGCTGACCTACCGCATCGCCTACATCATCGAGCAGGGAACGGCTCCCTGGGAGATCCTGGCCCTGACCTTCACCAACAAGGCGGCACGGGAAATGAAGGAGCGGATCGAAACGGTGGTCGGCAAGCGGGCCAGCTACATCTGGGCGGGCACCTTCCACAGCCTGTTCGCACGAATCCTGCGCGTGGAGGCCCAGCACATCGGCTACCCGAGCAACTTCACGATCTACGATACGGACGATACCAAGAGCCTGATCGGGTCGATCATCCGGGAGATGAACCTCGACAAGCAGGTCTACCAGGCCAATGCCATAAAGAACCGCATCAGCTCCGCCAAGAGCAGCCTGATCACCCCCAAGCTCTACGAGAAGAACGAGGAACTGCTGGCCCAGGACAAGATGGCCAACATGCCGCTCGTCTACCGCATCTACGCCGCCTACGTGGCGCGCTGCAAGCAGGCGGGGGCCATGGACTTCGACGACCTGCTCTTCCGCCTGTACGAATTGCTGCAGAATCACCCGGAAGTGGTGCAGAAGTACCGGGAGAAATTCAAATACGTGCTCGTAGACGAGTTCCAGGATACCAATACCCTGCAGTACGCGATCATCAAGCGGCTCGTACAGTACCCCGACAGCCCCCGCAACATCTGCGTGGTGGGCGACGACGCCCAATCGATCTACGCCTTCCGGGGGGCGACGATCCAGAACATCCTGGACTACGAGAGCGACTTCGGGCAGTACGGGATCCGCACCTTCAAGCTGGAGCAGAACTACCGCAGTACCGAGAACATCGTCAATACCGCCAACGCCGTCATCAGCTACAACAAGCGGCAGATCCAGAAAGAGATCTGGAGCGACAAGGGGGTAGGGGACAAGATCCGCGTCATCAAGGCCGTCGACGACAACGAGGAAGGCCGGCGGGTGGCGGACACCATCCTCGAACAGAAGAACCGCTTCCACCTGCAGAACAGCGACATTGCGATCCTGTACCGCACCAACAGCCAGTCCCGGATCTTCGAGGAATACCTGCGCCGCTTCAACATCCTGTACCGGGTCTATGGCGGACAGAGCTTCTACCAGCGTAAGGAAGTGAAGGACCTGATCGCGTACCTGCGGATGGTCGTCAACCCCAACGACGAAGAGGCCTTCCGCCGGTCGATCAACTTTCCGAAGCGCGGCATCGGAAATACCAGCGTGGCCAAGGTG
Organism: Lewinella sp. IMCC34183; assembly: GCF_003390915.1. GTDB lineage: Bacteria > Bacteroidota > Bacteroidia > Chitinophagales > Saprospiraceae > Neolewinella. Next base: position 121,885 of record NZ_QMEM01000008.1, read on the forward strand.
GCCACCCTGGCGCGGCAGGAAGGTATGACCCTGTTCGAAGCCCTGAAGCACGTTGCCCTGCCGAAGCGGACGCGGCACGCGGCGGACGGCTACATCCACATCATCGAGCAGGCACAGAAGAAGGTCGACACCGCCAACGCCTACGAGCTGGCTGACCAGATCGCCAAGGGCTCCGGCCTGACCGACATGCTCCGCAACGACAAGTCGATCGAGGGCATGGGCCGCCTCGAGAACCACGAGTCCCTGCTGGACGGCATCAAGTCCTTCGTCGAGGAGGATACGGTCATCGACACGGATACCCTGCCCGACAAGTCGCTGGCTACCTACCTGCAGAATATCGCCCTGCTGACCGACTTTGACAGCAACGAGGAAAACCAGTCCGGCGACGTGGTGACGCTGATGTCGGTACACGCCGCCAAGGGGCTGGAGTACAAATCCATCTTCGTGGTCGGTCTCGAAGAAAAGCTGTTTCCCAGCTGGATGAGCATGGACAGTATGGAGGGCCTCGACGAGGAGCGGCGGCTTTTCTACGTAGCCATCACCCGCGCCGAGCTTTACCTCACCCTGAGCTACGCCAACACGCGTTACCGCTACGGGAAAATGGTCATGAACGAGCCAAGTCGCTTCCTGGCGGAGGTACCCGCCGACGCCGTGGAGAATACCTCTTCAAACCGCCGGAGCGCCGATCACGAGTACGATAAGGTAGCCCAGCAGCGCGAGCACCGCGCCCGGGTGACCGGGGTTACGCCCCGCAACCGCCGGGGCACGGCCCGCTTCGCCACGCCCAAGGTGGATCCCGATACGTTCAAGCCGAGTCCGGTAAGCGAAGTAGAGACCGGGCGGAGGGTCCTGCACCTGAAATTCGGAGAGGGGAAGGTGCTCAACATCGACGGGGGTACCGACAACCGCATCGCCACCATACACTTCAGCGATCTGCCGCAGCCGGAGAAGCGCATCATGCTCAAGTTCGCCAAGCTGCAGGTGCTGGACTGATTTCCCCTACTGCATATTTGTGAGGTTCCAGACGTACACGGTCAGGAAGGTCAGTACGGCCAGGGCCAGGCCTCCGATGAAGGTATTGTAACTGATGGTGAGGAGCAGGTACTTGCGGTGGAGTACCTGACCGAGGTCGTAGAGGTCGCGCGCCAGGTCGTCGTAGAGGCTGTCCTGGTCCATCTTCATTTCCGACAGGTAGCGGATAAAGTCGGACTTCTCGATCTTAAGGAAGTTGCCGAAGTAAAGCAGGCTGGCCTCCTTGCTTTCGAGTAGTTTGCGCTTCTTGATGCGGTACTCCGTCACCTTGGGCCGCGCGGAAAACACGGCGAAAATGACGGCCGTCAGCGAGCTCAGCAGCAGGATGATAATCGGCGCGAGAAACTCGGGGCTGTCGAAGAACAGTTCTTCGAAGAAGCTCAGACCGGCACCGGAAATGGCGATCAGGATGGACAGGATGATCGTGTTGATGGAAATCATCATGTTGGCCTTGTCGTCGGCGATCCGGCTCAGGTTGATGTGGTTGCGGAAGGCGGTGCGGTACATGGTATCGATGCCCCGACCGAAGTTCTTGCCGGTTTTGGCTTTGACCTCCTTCTGCTGGATCTTGTAGTTGTTGCTCTGCTGTTTGCTGACGTTCTTGCGGCGCCGGCCATCGAATTCCTTCTTGCCAACGTCGGTGAGGTAGTTGAACCTGAGGAGGAAGTCCTGCATATGCTCCCCGAAGGCAACCGGGTCGCCGTGTTTGCCCTCGATGGCCTCCCGTTCCAGTTGCAGTAGGTCGGAGCGCCGGTCGTACCGCTTGCGTCCCAGCCAGTTCCAGACCGCGTCGTGGATCAACCGGACCTCGAAGGGGCTGTTGGAGGTAGCGTCGGGTACGGCGGTGATCCACTCGGGTGCCTGGCCGGCGTCGTAGTTCGTTTTCTGGGCGAAGGCGCGCAGGTCGGCGGCGGACCGTTCGGTGAAGTTGTCGGCGCCGCCCGTATAGCCAACGGGATAGAACAGGCCGGCAACGATCAGGCGGTCGGTTTCTTCCTCGTTTAAGCCGGCGGCTTCGGCCAATTCCGCGGCTTTATCGGCGATCTCTTCCGAGTAGGCGTAGTTGTGAAAGAGGAATTTGGGGTCGAGGTCGTCGTTGAACCGCTCCCGCACAAAGGCCCGGGCCCGTGAGAGGACGGTCTGCTCCTTGGTTTCGACCTTGGGTTTCGGATCATTGCTCATTGGGGGAAGGTTGCTGCATGCGGGTGAGGGTAGCGATGATGCCGTTGTTGCCACGGCCCTCGCTGCTGATGTATAGATCGCCGTTTTCGGCGAAGGTGATGCCTTCGGGTTGGGCAAAGGTCTTTTTCTCCAGTAATTCCACGTGAAGGATATTACTTTCGCGGTCGATGACAACCAGTACGTTGCCCACCGAGGAAAGGATGTACAAGTCGTGGGTGAAGGGGTCTACCGCGATGCCGCTGGGCTTTACGATGTATTCCCGGTTGCTCCCGAAGACGATACGGCCCACCTCCAGCTGGTCGATGTAGTAGGTGGGCTGGGGATTCAGGCGGCCATCGTTGATGTCGTACGAGTATACGCCCCGGCGCGTGTCCTCTTCGTCGAAGCCGCCGTTGAGTTCCTGCTCTTTGGGTACGATCAGCAGGGTATTGGTAAGGGAATCGTAGCAGATGCCTTCGGTATCGTTGCGGTAGCTGAAATCGGTTTCCAGCTTGCGGGCCGGAATTTCTTCCTCCCCTTCCTGGTAAACGAAGTAGTGGAGGTCCCCGTCTTTCTCAAGAACGTAAACCTCGGAGGCGTGGCGGGCCACGCCCTCGTAATCGCGATCCTTGTCGAAGGCCACCCGGCTGGAGGGTATTCCGGTGAAGGCATTGACTACGAACAGCTCACCCGCCTCATCCTGGATGGCGAAGACCTCACCGGCCTTCACACCCCGGCACAGTCCACTGATCTCTTCGAGTTCTTCGGGTAGGGTGACGACCCGGGTCAGGCGATCGAAGTTGTAGGGGAAAAAGTAACCCGGGGTAGAGAAGCTTTCGGTCTCCGGGCGCTGCCTGACGGTGAACGCCACGTAGGCCACTCCGATACCGAGTACGACTACCAAGATGACGACGCTAATCAGGTTGGGTTTTTCCCAGAGTTTGTTCATGTGCTACGGTTAGAAGGGGAATCCGGCAGCAAAATTAAGGCGCTCCTGGTCCCCGTCGAGAAAGTAGGTAAGACTGAGGATGGTCGCGCCCAGCGGAGCGATCCATACCCCACCGCCGTAGCCAACGTGCCAGGTGCTGCTGTTATCACCCTCCAGCCATACGCGGCCATGGTCCAGACCGAGAATAAAGCCACCAATGGTGGGCACCTCTCCCTTTCCGAAGCCGAAGCCCATGAAGCGGAGATCGATGTTTTGGTAGACCATATTGTTGCCAAGGTAACGATCTACCCGCGCAGCGCGGTAATTCGACCGGCCGCCCATCGAGGCCAGCTGGTAGAAGAGCGGGTCACCGTCGTTGAATTCGACACCGATGCGGGTGGCAAAGTTGATTGCCTTGGTGATCATTCGGTAGAAACTGAGGTTGCCGCCGTACTTGGTGGTAGACAGGCCCGAGTCCTTGAGGTTCCAGCTCTGGCGGGCAAATACCTCGTACTTGACGCCGTTATCGGCAAGTAGCGGTATGGCCAGGTTGTTGGAGGTGATCCGCGCCGCGATACCGGCAAAGGGTTGGCGGTCGAAGACGAGGTCGGGAATGATGTTCTCGTCGTATACGGACCGGTTGATGAGCGAGAAATCGGGGGCTTCCTTGAGCTGATAGCTATGAAAGAAGGGACCCACCGAAAAGCTGAAGCGGTTGCGGCTGCCGCGGAGGCGCAACATGGGGTTAATGAAGATTTCCTCCCGGCGGGCGCGGTTGTATTCCAGCCGCTGATCGTCGGTAATGCCCAGCGCGGAGAAGTCTTCTTCGTCGGGCCGTCCGGCGCCGTCGTTGCCCAGCGTGAAGAAGTTCGCTACGTAGCCCGGGCTGAAGTAATGCGCCTCGATCGTCAGGTCGTTGCGGCGGCGGAAGAGGTCATTTATTTCCCCGTTGTAGTTGAACTTATAGAACTCGTTGGTGCTGTAGGTCCCCAGGATGCTGTGCCGCTGGGCGTAGGGATCGGGTTTCCAGCCCATCACCGTCCGCGAAAGGCCGGCGCCGATAAAGAGTCCGTCGTCAACGTTGTAGCCGAGGGCGGGCGTCGGGGTGGTGTAACTCGGGTAGTACTCCTCGAAGTCGTAGGTGTTGAGGTCGGGGTGGTTGTCGCTGAGGCGCTTGCCGATCCGGCCGGTATTTCCCGTAAAGGACATGCCCTCCTTCTCGTCGTAAGCGCGGGCCCGTAGGCGTCCCTTGGCATTGATCACGTCGTCGCCGTCGCCCCCGATCACGCGCAGCGTTATGCCGCTGGTCGTACCTTCGAGGTCGAAGCGGTCGTCGTCCCCGAGGCCGTACAGGATTACCGATTGGGTCTCGCCGGGGTGGAACACGCGGTCGTAGTAGAGCTCGTCGATCTCGCCTTCGCTGTCGGCGTCGTACACCCGGACGTGCAGGTCGCCGTTATCGAGCCCTTCGGCTACGAAGACGTCTTCTTTATCGGTTCCGAGCACGTTAACGCTCTCGGCCAGGGTTGCGTAGTAATCGTCGGCAAATTCGTCCAGCTGCCGCAGGCGCGACTTCAGCTTGCCGTCGATGTCCATCTCTTCCAGGCTGAAGGGGAGAACCTCGGGAGGCATCTGCTGCAGCGCATCGTCGATATCCTCGTCGCTGATGGTCTCCTGCATGAACTTCGCCTCGGCGATCATCTGTTCGCGGGTGATCTTATTCAGGAACACGCGGTCGTTCCACTTGCCGTTGAGGGCCCGCCACCGGGCGTGGTCCAGGTCGTAGCCGAAGGGGCGCAGCTTGCGGGCCTCGGGGATAAAGAGGCGCGCGATGCCGAGCAGGGTACCGTCGAAGTTGCTGAACACCTGGTCGCGGTCGCGGCCGATGCCGACGTAGCGGGTGCGGCCGTCGGGCTCGTCGAAGGCGGCCCAGCGCCACTGGTCGCGGTGGCGGTCCCAGTCGCCGATGAAGAAGTCGAACAGCCGGGCGCGGGCGTAATTTTCCTGGTCGGCGAAGTTCTTCCAGTCGTCCCACAGCTCTTCGCGCATGCTGCTGTTGCTGATGATGTCGTCGCTGCTGCCGAAGAAGTCGGTGTCGCTCCAGTCCTCGTCGGGGCGCTGTTCGAGCCAGTACATCTCACCGCCGAAGTTGGTGTTGAATCCGTCCAGTCCCGGTTGCTTGGGTACGTAGTACAGGAAGGGGTCGGCCGCGTAGAGGCCGAGTTTTTTCTGCAGCGGGGGCAGGGCCAGCGGCGCGTAGGGGTGGATCGCCGTGAACTGGTCCTTGGCCACGTCGGCCGCGAAGCTGTTTTCCAGGAGGCTGGGCAGCAGCTGGGCGGGGTTCTTACGGACCGAACGCAACTGGTAGAGGTGGCCGTCGCCGCCCTCGGTGTGGAGGCTCATGGTCGTCATCCCCCCGCCGCGGCGGTACGGGTCGAGGCCGCCGAAGATGGTATCGACGTTCAGTACCGGCACCTTGATCGGCAGGTAGTACAGCCGGCGGTAGTGGCGACCGAAGGTGGTGTTGTAGGCCGTTCCCCGCTCGTCGGGATCACCCGCGTAGATGGCTGACCGCACGGTATCGTCGTTGACGACCTCCGCCGGGATGGCCTCGACGCCGACGTCCTGAGGCTTGTTACGGTCCTCGATGATGCGGCGATAGAATGTTTGCTGCTCGGTGCCGTCTTCGTCGACGGTGTAGAAGCCTACGTAGACCGCCCCGTCGTCGTAGAAATCCAGCCGGCCGTAGCCGACGGCTCCCTGGACGTAGTTGGCATCATTGCCCGGGACGGCCGGGCCGCGCTCGCTACCGGATCCCGCGACGATCTTGACGTACTCGTCCTCGTGGGCGACCATCATATTGTGCTCGTGGCCACTGACGAAGATGACGTTGACCTCATCGTCGATGCCGGCTTCGATCTTACGCACCAGTTGCTGGTAGCGTAGGCTGTGGATGTCCTGCGTTCCTCCGCCAACCCCCTGGATCAGGCGGTAGATGCTGCCGACGACGGGGAGCGGCACGTAGGCGCCGGGAATGGCGTCGGCCAACGGGAAGAGGTGTTGCCGCAGGCTGTACTGGCCGCCGCGGTTTCCGTTGGCCTGCAGGGGGTGGTGCATCATGACGATCTTCACCTGGTCGCGGTAGCCCTTGATCTCGTCGGCCAGGGCAAAGGTCATGGCGTCGCGGTTGGTATAGTCGCAGCCCTCGCTGACCTCCTCGTCGCGGTTCCAGTCGGAGAGATACCAGGCGCTGTTGATGCCGATAAGTCCGACGCCTTCGAAGAGTTCCTCGTCGTCCGGGCCCGAGCAGGCGCGGTTGGGCATGAAGCGGATGTCCTTTTCGCTGTTGTCGTCGAAGTAGTCTTCCAGCCGGTCAAGCCGGCTGAACTGACCGTCGCGGGCCAGTTCGTTCTCTCCCGGGGTGTAGTATACCTCACCGGGTACCCGCTGTAGGCGCTGGATCAGGGCGTCGAGGTAGGCTTGGTCCTTATCGTCGGGATTCTTCTCCAGTCCTTCCTTGCCGACGATGTCTCCGAGCAGCAGCAGTGAGCTTTCCTTCTCGCCGCGCGGCATCTTGTCGATCATCGTTTCCAGCGTGGTCAGTCCTCGCCCGTAGTCGTACCCCAGGTCACCTACCAGGAAGCTGGAATACTCCAGGGTGCCGGTAGGGGCCGCGTCGCTGGTGAGGTCTTCGATTTCGGCTTCGTGAGCTTTAAAGTTTGCGCAGCGGGCCAGCAAAAAGAAGGCCGCCAGCAAAATGGCATAGCGGAATATAATCTTACGCATCGTATGGATAATGTTGGGGCTATAACTGGGGGCCAGCAAACTAAGTTCGTCAGTTGGGTTGCGTTACCGGGCGGTGTACCCGGCCGAAGGTCCGCCGGGAAAGGGATATCCGACCATACCGTCGTGATACTCAGTGAGAACCCCCGCCGGAAGCTTTGTAGTATCGATCCGGCACGTTTATTCGGCTTTGCCTGCTTGTTTCAAGTCAACCGTCGCGATGTTGGCGGGTTAGTTCGTAATTCATCCCACCGCAATTAATATAGCTACATGATTAAGGTCAACATCCTCGCCGTTGGCGTACACCCCGACGATATCGAGCTGAGCTGCGCCGGCACCTTGCTCCGCCACGCCGAGCTGGGTTACACCTTCGGCCTGCTTGACCTTACCCGGGGGGAGCTCGGCACCCGCGGTACCCCTGAAATACGCTCCCGGGAAGCATTCGCCGCGGCCGAAAAACTGGGCGCCAAGTTCCGCGAGAACCTCGACTTGCCGGACGGCTTCGTGACCGCCGACGAAGCGACCGTCCGCAAGATCATCACCGCCATCCGCGACTGCCAGCCCGATATCGTACTGGCCAACGCGCTCTCCGATCGCCACCCCGACCACGGAAGAAGCGGTCGGTTGGTGGCCGATGCCTGCTACTACAGCGGACTGCTGAAGATCGAAACCAAGGATTACAGCGGCGTGATGCAGGAACCGTGGCGCCCGGAGGCCGTATACCACTACATTCAGGACCGTAACCGGGCTCCCGATTTCGTGGTCGATATTACCAAGCACTTCTCCCGCAAAATGGAGGCGGTGGCCTGCTTTGCTTCCCAATTCAACGACGACGTGGCCAGCGTCTACAGCAAGGAGCCGACCACGCCGATCAGCGGACGGGACTTTATGGAATTTCTGCACGCCAAGGCGCGCAGTCTGGGACGGGAGGCCGGGTACGACCTGGCGGAGGGCTTCAACGCGGTGCGCTACCCGGGCGTCGGTAACCTGTTCGACCTGGACTAATCCGTCTCTGGGCTCCACGGCACGGCCTCTCCGGCCAGCAGGTCGGCCAGCGTAGTCGTGTACATCTCCCACCAGCCTTCCCAGCCGTACTCCGCGGCAAAGCTGCTGTTGTGCCACAACAGCGGGAAGGGACCACCGACCGGCAGCACCGCCGCGGCGAGCGACCGTATGGTGGTCCCCGCCTGCGCCGCGTCCATCCCCAGGTAGTTCCGCAGGGTGACGTCCATGGCCGCAAAGGGGTGGACGACCAGCGGCGTCGCGGTCTCGCGGGACAGGTCGTACCAAAAGAAGGGCAGGTTGGTCCCGGCCCGCCATCCGACTGCGTCGCTGTAGCCCATGCTGTGGTCCTCGCGGATGCCCGCCTCAAGCAGGAACCGGTAGGTAGCGGGCAGCCGAAACCGTAGGAAATGCTGCCGCGAACAGCAAACACCGTGGTCCAGTATCTCCTCGATGCGTTCCCGCTCCTCGGTCACCAGTTCCGGGCGATCCGGACTGCGGTAGCTCGGGTGCAGCCCGATACGGGCGTGGGCTTCCAGCCGTCGCATGAGCTGTCGCTGGGCATCGGGGATAGGGTAGGGGTTGGGGTCTACCCGGGAAGTACCGCCGGCCAGCAGCCAAAAGTAGGTGCCCAGCAGTCCGTGTTGCCGGTGAAATTCCTCGAGCCGCCCGATGGTATAGTAGGGGTCGGTTTGCGGACCCGACCGCAGCCGGGCCACCGCCCGGGAAAACCGGCCCTGGAAGGTATCCTTCAGCAGCCCGGCCCGGCCGCGCCAGCCGCGGTGCTGCCACGCCCACAGCAAGTCGATGTCGTAGGTCGGGCGCACGGCCAGGGGGCGGGCCCGGGGCGGGGGCAGGTCGGGAAACCACGCGCGCAGCCGGCGCTCCAGGGCGGCCGTCCACTCCCGCACCACCGGACGCTGCAGGTATCCGTGCCGGTGGGCGTGGGCGGCGGAGGCGGAAAACCGGCCGTGGCGGTCGGGCGTGAAATCGGCGTATTCCTCGTAGCGGCTCACCGTCCAGAAAATACAGGCCAGCAGATCATGTCCCCCGGGAGTAGGAAAGAAAAGCGGCAAACCGTCAGGGCCGGTTTCGGGGGCGAGATCCGCAGGTGCGGGGTCGCGCCCGGACAGCAGGGGGTGGCGGGGTAGGCTGCGGGGGCCGGTTCCTCCGTAGTGAACGGCGTACCGGGCCTCCACGGGGCCAAACACCGACCGGTCGTTGTAAAACAGGAAACGATACCCGAGATCATTGCCGATCAGGTCCAGCACGTAGCGCAAGCGGGGGTGGCGGATGGGAGTGATGACCCGGATTTCTGGGGGCGAAGACACGGCGGGCGACAATTGATGCGGCTAAAGGTACCCCCCCACAACAAAGCAGGGGCAAATGCTGTACTTTCGGTGTATGTCCCTACCGTCCCGCATGCTCTTCACGTGTTGCCTGTTGCTGGTCTCAGTCGTCGTTACGGCCCAGACCCAGCTCCCCGGTGACCGGAATATCTACGACGCCAACCCCATCGGCGTGGTGTACGACCATGAATTGACCTTCAACGTAGCCATTGCGACCCCGCGTAACTTTTTCGTGGGGGTTCGTTCCGGAAAGCTGGTCACTTACGACAAGACGCGCTTCTGGACGCTGACCTTCGGGGACATCCGCCACAGCCGCGAGCGCCGCGAAAATCCCGACCGCGTCAACGTGGTCAGCAATCGCGTCAGCCGGGCATACGTGTTCGGTAAGCAAAATCAGCTGTATGCCCTGCGCCTCGGTTTCGGGAAGAAGCGTTTTCTCTCCGAGAAAGCACCGGAGCGTGGTGTAGCCATCGGGTACTCCTACGAATTTGGTCCTTCCCTTGGCTTCGTAAAGCCTTACTACCTGGAAATCGAGCGCGCCGATGCCGCCCCGGAGGACGTGCGCTACACCGGCGACAACGCCGACGTCTTTCTGGACAACCAGGTCAACGTGTTCGGGGCCAGTGCCTGGACCGTGGGCCTGGATGAGGTCGGGATCCGCCCCGGCGTACACGCCCGCTTCGCCACCCACTTCGGCTTCGGGGCCTACGACGAGACCGCCAAGTCGCTGGAAGCCGGCATCATGGCCGACTACTTCCTCGGCAACACCGACATCATGATCGAGAGCGACCTGACCCCCGGCGTAACCAACCCCCCGCTATACCTGAGCCTGTTCATCAACGTTCAGATCGGCAAGCGCTGGTAAACCCCGCTTCATGACCCTTACCGTTGCCTCGGATTACGATATCCGTATCGCGCCCATCGGCGCCTCCCACTTTTCATGGCTCGAAGAACGCGGCTACGCCGGTTGGGTGGTACTGTCCGACGAGCATACCCGCACCCATTGCCTGCCCCTGCTTGCCCCTTTCCTGACCGGAAAGAAGGTGGTCTACATCGACGTCCCGGCCGGTGAGCGCTTCAAGCACCTGGATACCTGCCGCCACATCTGGGAGGCCATGTTTGCCGGTGGGGTAGGGCGGCGCTGGTGCTGCCTCAACCTCGGCGGAGGCGTGATCGGGGACATGGGGGGCTTCGCCGCGGCTACCTTCAAGCGGGGCATCGACTTCGTCCAGATACCGACCACGCTGCTCAGTCAGGTGGACGCCAGCGTCGGGGGCAAACTCGGGATCGATTTTCACGAGGTAAAGAACAGCATCGGCCTGTTCGCCAATCCGCGCTCCGTATGGATAGATCCGGCTTTTTTACGCACCCTCCCGGAGCGGGAACTGCGCTCGGGCTACGCCGAAGTGATCAAGCACGCCCTCATTGCCGACGGGGCGGAGTGGGAGACCCTGCGCCGCGGGACAGAACTGCGGTCAATCGACTGGGAGAAAGTAATTACGCACAGCGTCGCCCTCAAGCGGGAAATAGTGGAGGAAGATCCCTACGAGCGCGATCGGCGGAAGGCCCTGAACTTCGGGCACACGATCGGACACGCGGTGGAAAGCTTCTTTCTGCCCCGCCCCGAGCGCCTCTTTCACGGCGAAGCGGTCGCCATCGGTATGATCACGGAGTCCTGGATCAGTCGGCAGCAGGGCCTCCTGGGCACCGCCGATCTGGAGGCGATTGCGGACTACTGTACAGAGCTGTACGGCCACCAGGAGGTACCGCGGGCCTCCTTTATTCAGTTGATCGAACTGATGCGGCAGGATAAGAAGAACGAAGGCGACGAAATTAACTTCACCCTGTTAGAAAGTCCTGGTAGGGCGGTCGTAAACCAGGCAGCGACCCCGGAAGTCATCCTGGAGTCGCTGCGGTACTATAATTCTCTGGCCAAATAAGGGTAGCTCCTTACTGGCTGATCGTGATGCGGCGCGGTTCGCGGGTTTTACTGACTGGACCCAGTACGGGCACGAAAACTTCCAGGATACCCCGGGTATAGCCTGCCGTGATGTTTTCCTCATCGGCCTGTTCGGGCAGGGAGAACCGGCGGCGGAAGGTGTGGTACATATGCTCGCGCTGGGTGTAGGAGTCGTGGTCCCGCAGCCGGTCGTCGTGGGGCTCCGCTTTGATGGTCATCACACTATTGTGGATGGAGATATCGAAGTCTTCCCGCTCGTAACCCGGGGCGGCCAGTTCTACGAGGTAGCCACGGCGGTTTTCCTCGTCAAGCTCCGTGATATTGGCGCGGGGGACCGAGAACTCGTAATCTCCGTCGATGGTCTGGTTGCCGTAGAGGCGTTTGCGCTGAATATCGAAGAGGTGATCGGAGTTGCGGTATTTTGAATTTTCGGGGGAGATTCCGGTGAAGGATGAGAAGCTTTTCATAGCGGGCGATGGTTAAAGATTTGAAAAAACGTCCGGGGGTGCGGACACTTTTGCAACGAATGGGCCGGCGGCCGTGTTCGTTGCACGCCCTGCCGTGCACGCCGCCCGCCCGCCCGTGCGTTACCTTTACTACTCCAGAATTCCGACCGATGTATTATCGCCTTCTCGTCCTCTTCCTTTTTCTTGCCGCCGGCCTCACCGCCCAGGACGACCGGTACCGCATCACCGTAGACATCGACGGCTACGATGCCGAAATCCTTACCCTTGGGTACTACCTGCTGGACAAGCAGTACATCGTCGATACCGCCTACCGCAGCGAAGCGGGGGATTACACCTTCGCGGGCGACTCCGCTGCCCTGGACCCGGGCATCTACCTGGTCGTACTCTCGCCCGACAACAACTACTTTCAGTTCCTCATCGGCGAGGACGGCGATCAGACCTTTACCCTCTCTACCAGTATGAACACGCTGAACGAGGTACGGGCCGAGGGCAGCAAGGAGAACGCATTGTTCTACGATTACCTTTCTTACCTGGCGGAGCGGCAGCGGGAGAGTGCCGGCCTGCGCGCCCTCATTACCGATACAACCACCGCACCTGCGCTCGTCGCCGAAGCAGAGGTAAAGCTGGAAGAACTGGACGAACAGGTACGGGCACACCAGGACAAGGTAGTAGCCGACCACCCGGACGCTTTCGTTTCCGCCATCATCCGGAGCAACCAGCCCGCCACCCCGCCCGACTTTGCGGAGATGACCGATGAGGAAGCGCGCCGTACCCGGCAGTGGCGGTGGCTGCAGGACCACTACTTCGACGGCCTCGACCTGACCGACCGCCGGCTGGTGCGTACGCCCTTCCTGTTTCAGCGCATCGACTACTACATTAATACGCTGCAGGTGAAGCACCCCGATAGCCTGGCCGCCGCCGTCGACCGGGTTCTTTCCCGCTTCGAGCCCCAATCGGAAGCTTTCAAGTACTTCACGGTCCACTACACCAACGAGGCGGCAACCAGCAATATCGTCGGCATGGATGCCCTATACGTCCATATGGTCGACACCTACTACCGCACCGGCCGCGCGTACTGGTCGGACGGCGAGCAGCTGGATAAGATGGTGGAAACCGCCGACGAGCTACGGCCGCTGCTGATCGGCAAGACCGCCCCCGACCTCCAGATGGTTACGCGGGAGGGTAAAGACACTTCCCTCTACGCGATCGACTCCGACTACACGGTGCTTTATTTTTGGCGCTACGACTGTCCGGCCTGCAAGCGCTCCACTCCCCAGATGAAGGAATTCTACGAGAAGTACCGCGACCAGGGCGTCACCATTTTCTCGATCTGCACCAAGGGCGTCGAGGACCTGGGCAACTGCTGGGACTACGTGGACGAGCAGGGAACCGGTGACTGGGTACAGGTAGCCGACCCGTACCAGCGGTACTACCGCGACTACGACATCAAGTCCACGCCCACCATCTTCCTGCTGGATAAGGATAAAACGATCGTAAGCAAACGGATCGCGGCCGACCAGCTCGGCGACATCATCGATAACCTGCGCCGCCAGGCCGCCAGCGCCGCGGGTAAGTAGATGGATCCCGAGCAATTCATTCCCGTACGCACCGACCTGTACGCGACCCTGGCCTTTTGTGCCGCCGGGGTGGCCGTCATGCTTTTTCTGGCCGTCAAGGCCGGTCGCGCGCAGCATCCCGATCCACGCCGCCGGGTATTATTGCCGATGCTGGCCTACTTCGGTGGGCTGTTGTTTCTCATGGCTTTTCTGGGCGCTCTGTGGAGCAGCTTCAAGTACCCCGACGTGACCGTCACCCCGACCGCCTTCGTGGTCGGTGACGACGAACTTCCTCTGCCGCCCCTGGGCAGCGTACGGCTGGAGAACGTCGGTCGCGGGGTCAATCAGGACCAGCAAGTCCTGCTGGTGCAGACGCGGGACCGGCGCAATTGGGTGTTCCCGGGTGATCGCTACGACATCAAGCGGATGTACGGGCTATTGCGGGAGTATAACCAACGGTAGCGCGGCGTACTTTGCGCGCCTAACGGGTAACGCCCGGGGAAGCGGGTAAACATTGCCGGCCCCTCCGCGCTATACGAAGACCGATCACCCAAGCCATGTTATGCCACCGACCGCCACTTTTCAACAGCTCTTTCAGGACCGGGATTTCCGGGAAGCGTTTACCGATGTCCTGCTGCCCGGATACCTCCCCAAACAGCGGTGGTTCACGAGTAAGGGAAAGGAAATTTCGGAATGCTGGATCGCCGAGGCGTTCTCCGTTCAGGAGGATGCCGGTATCGTGCTGATCGACGTGGCCTTCGGCGACGGGAGTACGGAGCGGTTCCAGATGCCCCTGGCCATCAACGGGACCCCGGCGCTGCGGGCAGCCTATCAGGAGCACCATCCGGGCCTCATTCTGGGCGAGATCACCGGTACGGGCATGCTGGTCGACGCGGTGGCCCGGGAGGACTTCCGCGCCCGCCTCTACAGTCTCATCCACGGGGGTGAGCGCCTGGACAACGGGCTCAACGCCGAGGCGGGGCGTGCGCTGGGCGAAGCACCGGCGGAGGTGAGCAGCGTGGTGCCCGCGATCGATACGAGCAACACCGCCATCATTTACAACGACCGCTTTTTCTTCAAGCTCTTCCGGAAGCTGGATCCCGGTCTGAATCCGGACCTGGAGTTGGTGCGCTTTCTTTCCGAGCGGACGGGCTTCGCGTATTGTCCACCCTACGGGGGCAGTCTGGGGGTCGGCGAAATGGATGACCCGGATTACCTGAACCTGGGACTGATGAGCGGCAAGGTGGATAACCACGGTGATGCGTGGTCCTTGTTCCAGGACCTTACCGCCCGCTATTTTGCCGGCGAGGGGGACGTCGACGAGGAAACCCGCGGGCGGGCCCGCCTGCTGGGGGAACGGACGGCCCAAATGCACCAGGGACTCGCTTCCGCCGGACCCGACCGGCCCGACCTCGAGCCGGAGCCCCTCACGGGCGATTACCGCGGTGAGATATCCGACGCTGCGGTGCGCCTGCTGGACCGGCAGTTTGCCCAGCTGAAGCAAAAGCTGCCGGGGTTGACGGGGGAGAACCGCGCCCTGGCCGAACGGGTACTCAACGCCCGGACCGCCCTGAACGAGCGACTGTCGCGCCTCCGGGACCGACCGCTGGCGGCAAAACTAACCCGTATCCACGGCGACTACCACCTGGGGCAGGTACTCTACACCGACGACGACTTCTACATCATTGACTTTGAGGGGGAGCCACTGCTGAGTATCCCCGAGCGTCGCCGGAAGCGGCCGCCGCTGAAGGATGTGGGGGGCATGGTACGTTCCTTTCACTACGCCGCGCAGGGGCAGCTGCTGCTCAACCCCGACCGCTACGCCGGCCGCGATCTGGCCGAGCGGGCGGAGCACTGGTACCGGACCGTCTCGGAAGCTTACCTCGACGCGTACTTCGCCGCCTGCAACGGGGCGGACTTCCTGCCCGCGGACCCCGACGATCGCCGGGCGCTGCTTGAACTATTCATCCTGGAGAAGGCGGTCTACGAGGTAGCCTACGAACTTAACAGCCGGCCGGCGTGGCTGGGAATTCCGTTAAACGGCGTTCTTTCGCTGGTCTGAATTTAAGATTACATGAAAATCGTACTGCTCGGCTACGGCAAGATGGGCCACTACATCGAACGACTGGCGACCGCCGACGGTGACACGGTGGTCCTAACCGTCGACGAACACAACCGCGGCGACGTCACTGCCGACGACCTGCGAGCCGCGGACGTGGCCATTGATTTCTCGCGACCCGACGCCGCCGAAGCTAATATTGACCTCGCGCTTGCCGCAGGGATCCCGGTAGTGGTCGGTACCACGGGCTGGCTCGATCGCCTGCCCGAGGTCCGCAAGCGGGTTGCCGCCGTCGACGGGGCGCTCTTTTATGCCTCCAATTTTAGCATCGGGGTCAACCTGTTCTTTGCCGCGGCGCGCGATCTGGCGCGCCACCTCGGTGAGGCGGGATACACCGCCCGGATCGAGGAAACCCACCACACCGAGAAGCTGGACGCGCCCTCGGGGACCGCCCTGACGCTGCAAAGTGAGGTGGCACCCGCCATGGGCGATTCGGGGGTACCCATTACCTCCTTTCGCGAACCGGACGTGCCCGGTACCCACCGCCTGCAGTTCGTTTCGGAGATCGACGAGATCGAGCTGACCCATACGGCCAAGTCGCGGGAGGGATTTGCCCGCGGCGCGCTGGCGGCCGCCCACTGGATGGTCGACCGGCGGGGGGTATTTACCATGTCTGATTTCCTTGGGACCGCCTAGGACCTTGCGCTATCTTTACGCCGCTATAAACTACCGCCATGTTCCGCTTGCTTTCCGGTATCCTCTTCCTGTCGTTCGCACTGTCACTGGGTGCGCAGGCTCCCGCCACCCAGCTGTACGTCTTTGACCTGCAGGCCAACGACTCCTCCGTGGTGCTGACCAATCCCCGGTACCTGACGGCCTTCAATCCGGACGGCTACAACAATCATCCGAACTGGATCGATGCCGACCGGCTGTACGCCTCGGTGAAGACCCCCGATATGACGGAACCGGACGTGTACCTCTTCGACCTGGCCGCCCGTACGCGCACCCGGTTGACGCAGACGGCATCGGGCGAATACAGCCCCAAACCGCGGGGTACTTCCGGGCGCTTCTCCGCCGTCCGACAGGAAATCGTAGGACAGGATACGGTCCTGCGCCTCTGGGAATTCCCCACCGACCGCTCGGATAACGGACAGCCCGTACTGTCCAATTTCGCCGGCGTCGGATACTACGAATGGCTAAACAACGTGCAACTCGCGCTCTTTGTCGTCGAGCAACCGAACCGCCTCGTCCTGGCTTCCTCGAACGGCGACGCGCCGCGTACCCTGGCCACCAACACCGGCCGCACCTTCCGCCGGCTGCCTAACGGGAATCTGGTGTACGTAGACAAATCCGTTTCCCCCGGCCGCCTGGTGGAGCGCAACCTGTACCGGCAGGAAGAACCCCCCACCGTGATTGCCGATATGCCGGAAGGCACAGAAGATTTCACCACCTTGCCCGACGGCAGCTATCTGGCCGCCGTCGACAGCAAACTGTACCGTTTGCAGCCCGCCGACTCGCAGGAGTGGCGGCAGGTCGTCGACCTCACGTACTACGGCTTGCGCGACATTTCCCGCCTGTCCCTGAACAGCCGGGGGCAGCTTGCCCTGGTCGCCGAGTAAGCGTCCCTACCCTTTATCCCTAACCATAGCCTACCAAATTCCCCTCCCATGATCATTGGATGTCCCAAGGAAATCAAGAATAACGAAAACCGTGTGGCCCTGACGCCCGGTGGTGCCCTGGAGCTCGTCCGGCGCGGCCACACCGTGCTCGTGCAGACCGGCGCGGGCCGCAACAGCGGCTACACCGACGAAGAATACGTGGAAGCCGGCGCCGAGATCCAATCGGACATCGAGTCGGTGTACGCCCGCGCGGAAACCATCGTGAAGGTAAAGGAACCGATTGAAGCGGAGTATTCGCTGATTCGTGAGAACCAACTGGTCTTCACCTACTTCCACTTTGCCAGTTCACAGGCGCTGACGGAAGCTATGGTCAAGAGTAAGGCCGTCTGTCTGGCGTACGAAACGGTGTTGGGGCCTAACGGGAGCCTCCCCCTGCTCGTGCCGATGAGCGAGGTCGCGGGCCGCATGTCGGTACAGGAAGGGGCCAAGTACCTGGAGAAGCCCGCCGGCGGCCGGGGTATCCTGCTGGGTGGCGTACCCGGTGTACCGCCCGCCCGGGTGCTCATCCTCGGTGCGGGAATTGTCGGCACCGAAGCGGCGAAGATGGCCGCGGGCCTGCACGCCAACGTCACGATCATGGACATCAACCTGGAGCGGCTGCGCCACCTGGCGAACGTACTTCCGGCCAACGTCACCCTGGTCTTCAGCAACGAGTACAACATCCGCCGGGAGTTGCCCCGTACCGACCTCATCATCGGGGCGGTCCTGATCCCCGGCGCGAAGGCCCCCCACCTCATCACCCGGCAGATGCTGTCGGAGATGCGTGAGGGAACGGTCGTTATCGACGTGGCCGTCGACCAGGGCGGCTGCATTGAGACCTGTCACCCGACCACCCACGAAGATCCTACCTATACCATCGACGGCGTGATCCACTACTGCGTGGCCAACATGCCCGGTGCCGTACCCTTCACCAGTACGCTGGCCCTTACGAACGCCACCTTCCCCTACCTGCTGCAAATTGCCGAGAAGGGATGGGAGCGCGCGACGGAAGAAAATGCCGGACTCAAGGAGGGCTTGAACATTGTACGGGGCGAGATCGTCTACCGTGAAGTTGCCGAGGCGTTCGAGCACCTGGTGGCCTAGGGGCCGGGTACCGGGCTAATCGCTATTTTTGCGGTATGAAGTATTGCCTGATTTTCCTGTCTCTTTTCGCCGGTACCCTGGGTGCCCAGACTGCCGGTGGCACCGTTGACCGGTCGCTGCCGGAATTCACCTTTGACCGGCTGGACCTGGCGGGTGAGCTGTTTTTTCTCTCCTCCGATTACCTGCAGGGGCGGCGGACCGGATCGGCGGGTAACGAGGTAGCGGCCGAATACATCGCCGCTCAGCTGCGGGCCTTCGGGTACGCTCCGCTGGACGCGGCCGACAGCAGCTACTTCCAGACGGTACCGCTGCGGCAGGTGGGCTCGCCGGAATCCGCGGAACTGACCATCGGCAGCGACACCTACCGCAGCGGAGGCGATCTGCTCGTTGCCCGCGGCCCCGAAGCGACGGCCAGCGGCCCGGTGGTTTTTGCCAACTTCGGTTGGGTGGACGCCGAAAACGGACGCGACGACTACGCCGACCTCGACGTAAAGGGTAAGATCGTGATCACCCGTCCCGGCACCCCCGACGACCAGAGCCAGCAGGCGGTCTTCCGCGGCATAAGCCGCAAGGCGGAGATGGCCGCGGCGGCCGGAGCCGTGGCCATCTTCGAGCTTTACACCTTACCCTTCCCTTGGCAGCGGTTTCGCAGTTACCTCGGCGGGGAACGAATCTCGATGAACGAGGATTCGGCACCCGCCACCATTCCCTACGGCTTCATCCGCCTGGAGGATGATAAAGTGGCGGCCCTCCGCGGTGCACCGGAAGGTTTTCCGGGGAAAGTTACCAGCAGCGGTATGCGAATCACTGACATGGCCAGCCGGAACGTCGGTGGGATCCTGCGCGGCAGCAACCCCGACCTGGCCGATGAGTACCTCCTGATGACCGCCCACTTCGACCACGTCGGGGTCGGCAAGCAGGGTGGGGGATACTACTCCGCAGAGGACAGCATCTTCAATGGCGCCCGCGACAATGCCTTCGGTACCGTCAGCCTGCTGGCGGCGGCCCGGGCCTTCGCCGAGGCACCTCCCGAGCGCTCCGTGATCATCCTCGCGGTCACGGGGGAAGAGCTCGGCCTCCTGGGCAGCCAGTACTACTCGGAGCACCCGCTGGTGCCGCTCGACCAGACCGTGTTTAATTTCAACACCGACGGGGCCGGATACAACGATACCTCGGCCATCAGTCTCATCGGTATGGGACGGACGGGCATCGACGAGCAGATCGAAACCGCCGCCGCTGCCTTTGCGACAAACGTGATCTCCAACCCGGCCCCCGAACAGGGGCTATTCGATCGTTCGGACAACGTAAGCTTTGCCGCCAAGGGGATACCCGCCCTCACGTTCTCACCGGGCATGACCGGCTTCGACGACGCTATTGCCAAGTACTATCACCAGGTCACCGACAATCCCGAAACGGTCGACCTCGATTACCTCAAGCGGTACTGCCAGGTGTTCACCCTGGCCGCCCGCCTAATTGCCAACCGACCCACGGTTCCCTTCTGGAAGGAGGGAGACAAATACGAAACCGCCGGCCGTGCCCTCTACGGAAAGTAACCGCCCATGACCAAGCCCCTATATACCTTCGACGACATCCAGAACCTGGAGTTTCCTCCGGTCATCGTCTACGCCGTGCCGGTCATGGTGGCCCTCACCATTATCGAGTGGTTCCTTCGCCGGAGGGAGTACATCCACGAACTGGAGGAAGCGGCCACCGAACTCGGTTTTACGGTGGACGCCGCACCAAGCCTGCGCACGGCCGGATATAACCCCATCACTTATACCCGCGACCGTAACCTGTACGCCGAGACGCTGAAGGAGTACATCGCGGATAACGCCGGGAGCAGCCGTGCCGAGAAGCACAACTACGATATCAAGGACGGGCTCGCCGCGGCGGGCGTCGGCATCGGCAACCTGATCAGCACCGCGCTGGTGAAGGCCGTTACCTTCGGTATCATCCTGTTTTTCTATAACCTGAGCCCGCTCTACATCCCCACGACCTGGTGGAGCTTTATCGCCTGCTTCGTGGTGGTCGACTTCTGCCGCTACTGGGCGCACCGGATCAGCCACGAGCAACGCTTCTGGTGGGCTACGCACGTTACCCACCACAGCTCCGAGCAGTACAACTTCACCGTGTCGTTCCGCCTCAGCTGGACGCAGCACATTAAGGTGATTTTTTTTATCCCCGCCGCCCTGCTCGGCTTTGACCCCTTCGTGTTCTTCATCTGCATGCAGATCGGTGTCCTGTACCAGTTCTGGATCCATACCGAGCTGATCGACCGGATGTGGGCGCCGATTGAGTTTTTCTGGGTCACGCCCAGCCACCACCGCGTACACCACGCTACGGAAGAGAAGTACCTGGATAAGAACTACGGCTCCAGCCTCATCATCTGGGACCGCATGTTCGGCACCTTCTGCCCGGAGGAAGAAACCCCGAATTACGGAATTCTGAAGCCGGTCAACAGCTACAATCCTGTGACGCTGGTCTTTCACGAGCACATGGACATGCTGCGCGATATGCGCACCTACCGCCATCCTAAAGCCTGGTGGCGGATCATGTTTCACGGTCCCGGCTGTACCCTTGATAAGGAGCGCTACTATGGATTCTACAAGTACAAGGACGGCGAACTTCCCCCCGCCGAATCACCCGAGGCAGAAGGATCCCGGGAGGTGCCCGCGGAACGGAAGAACCGGCGCAACGTGGTGGTCTAACCACGAACATCGGCGGCGGGGTCGTATTTTACCTACCTAGCAGACTCTATCCGCCATGCCCCTATTCAACGATTTAAAGAAAATATTCTTCGGTGCCAAGTCGGTCGCCAAGCACCAGGCTTCCCGCGCCGGCGACGTTGCCCGTGAGGCCGGTGACGAGCTCTCCACCCAGGGGGAGGAACTTTTGGACCTAACCAGAAAAGCCGCGCGGGAAGTTGCCGACCGGGCGCCCGGGTACATCGACCGGGGCCGCTCGGCGCTCAGCGACCTGGGCGATGCCGTATTTCGGGAACCCAACCCCCAACCTACCGAAAAAAAGAAAGCCATGGATGAGGTGGATGACGAGCTGAACTTCGGCAACCTGGACTTGTCAAAGGAAGCGGAAGCACCCAAATCAGGCAGCATCAATTTCGAGGACGACCTGGTGGAAGACGGGCCACCTACCCCGCGGGAGCCTTCTGCCTTCCGGCAGGCGGCCGATTCGGGCCTCGACGCCG
This sequence comes from Lewinella sp. IMCC34183, assembly GCF_003390915.1. Lineage (GTDB taxonomy): Bacteria > Bacteroidota > Bacteroidia > Chitinophagales > Saprospiraceae > Neolewinella. Next base: position 143,149 of record NZ_QMEM01000008.1, read on the forward strand.
CGGCACGTGCCGGCCTGAAAGCAAAAGACGCCGCCAACCGTGCCGGCGAGGAGCTGCTCGACCGCGCCGCCCGTACCGGTGCCACCCTGAAGGGCAGAGCGGACGAATTCCTCGATCACGCCACCCGGGAAGCCAACCGCATCCGTGACGAAGAGGCCATCGAGAAGGCTAAGCGTGCGGCGGAGCAGGCCGAGGCTCGCGCCCGCGCATTCGACGATCGGGAGACGGAGCGGGATACCGACGCATCCACCCTCAGTGGGACGGATTCTTTCTTCGACCGCGCCGATCGCTTCGCCCGGGGCGATTACCACAACGAGGGAGGCAAGGATATGCGCATTCAAGACGACCCCGACTACCGGCCCCGCAAGAAAAGCGACCTGATCGCCGGCTTCGAAGACAACGATAACGACGGCGATAGCCTCATCGACGACGCCGTACTCGATGAGGAAGAATAACCTACCGCGGGGGCAGGATGTCATTCAGTTCCTCCGTGGTCAGGTTCTTCCCGATGATCGTGCGATCGGGGCCCAAAACGTACATCTCCGGGGTCGAATCCACGTAGTAAGTACGATAGATCGCCTGGTCGGACGGATCGTGGACATTCGTCCACGACTGCAAGCCAAACTCCTTTACGAAGGCCCGCCACTTTTCGTCGGTCGTTCCCAGCGCCAGGGCGTAGACACCCGCATCGGGACGCTCCTGCGACCACTCTAGAAGCTTAGGGGTTTCTTCGATGCAGTGGTCGCACTCCGGATTGTAGATATATACGATGAGGTAGGGATCGCGCTCGGCGTAGACCGCCTGGGGCTGCCCGTTGAGGCCCGGAACGGAGATACGGGGACCCGGCTCGCCAAGCAGGCTTTTCTCCATCATGGCCGCCTGGTTCTGCAGGCTGTACACCTGCATACTGTCCATATAGTCCGCCCGTTCGCGGGTGTAGTAGGTGCGTACCATGTGCACGAAGACGGCCTCGGGATCCATCAGTTCCGACTGCCCGGGACGGAAATGCAGCGTCAACGCCTGGGCGAGAGCCCGCTGGTAAGCGGGGTAGGCCTCCACGCGACCGAGCAGCTCGTCGATCGCGGCGATTACGGAGTCGGAGCGCTGTACGGTCAATTCATCGAAGTAGGTATTCACCTTGTCGTGCAGAACGGGGGTATGGAGCAGGCGTACGTCGCTGAAGTCGATCCCGTCCCAAAATTGCCGGCGGTAGGTGCGAACCTGTGCCGCCTTGTCCGGCTGCCCGCTGGCGGTACGCAGGTCCTCGATGGCCGGGTCCAGGTCCGCCCGCATGTAGGCGGTGTAAAAGGTTTTCGGGTGCTCGGCAAATTGCTTTTCGTAGAAGTCCCGGCGCTGGGCAATGAGTTTGTCGCGCTGCGCGCCCGCCTCGGCGGCCTCCTCGTCGTCCGTGGCATCGGTACGCTGCAGGTGGGTCACCAGCGTGGCCAGGGCGGGGCCCAGGACTTCCTCCATTTTCAGTCCCTCGTAGAGCAACTGATTGTCGAGGCTGCCCTCGACCCGGGCGTCGCCGATGACGTCTTCCGCAGTAGTCACCACGGCGAAAGACTGATCCTCGTCCAGCAGGAGGGGGACGATCGACTGGTCGTTGTAGAAGGCAAAATAGTAGCCGGGTTCGTAGGGCTCCTCTGGCTGAAACCGCACGGTACCGGAGGCATCGGCGGTGGCGGTATCGGCTTGGTACTGCTGTTCGACGTACTGCGACACGAGCACCACCTTGCCCGGGGCCGCGCCAGCTACGGTGATGGTGATGCCTGACTGGTCGTCTGCCGAAAATTCGGTGCCGGAGCAGGCGGTAATCAGGAGGGGCAGGGTAAGAAGAAGCAGGTTACGGAGCATCCGGGGGGTGTTTCGTCGACAAAGGTACCCACATCCGATGTCATCGACATCGGATGTGGGGTCAGGAAGGTGCTAATCGGCCGCTTCTGGCCCGACATCGGATGTCATCGACATCCGATGTCGGGGGGGTCAGGCATGGAGGGCGGCGCGTACGGCCCGGGCCCGGGCTAGGGCCCCGGGGTGATCGCCGTGCAGGCAGCTGGTGCGTATCTCGAGGGGGTAGGGTTGCCCGTCGCTGGCGGTGACCGTGCCGGTCGTCTTCAATCGCCGGGCCTGATCGGCCGCCCGCTACGGATCGTCGAGCGGGTTACTCACATCCGATGTCCGCGACATCGGATGTGGGGTCAGGAAGGCGGTAATCGGCCGCTTTTGCCCCGACATCGGATGTCATCGACATCCGATGTCGGGGGGTCAGGCATGGAGGGCGGCGCGTACGGCCCGGGCCCGCGCCACGGCCCCGGGGTGATCGCCGTGCAGGCAAAGGGTGCGTAACTCGAGGGGGTAGGATTGCCCGTCGCTGGCGGTGACCGTGCCGGTCGTCGCCAATTGCCGTGCCTGATCGGCCGCCTCCTGCGGATCGTCCAGCGAAGCCCCGGGTAGCTGCCGCGACCGCAGGTGCAGAGATGGCTCGTACCTCCGATCCGCGAATCCCTCCGCGTAAAAGGTGCGCCCACTGGTCCGGGCGGCCTCCTCCAGCCGACCACCGGGCGGGCCGTACAGGATGGCAATATCAAGCTCCCGCATCACCCGTACGACGGCGGCGGCGGCCACCGGGTCCCCGTCGGCGAAGTGGTACAACGCGCCGTGGGGTTTGAGGTGGTGCAGCTGACCGCCGGCGGCCCGCGTCATGCCCTGCAGGGCGCTGACCTGGTAGAGCAGCAGGGCGTAGAGTCGGTCGGGGGGCAGTTCGGGGGTCCGGCGCCCGAAATGCTTGCGGTCCGGAAAACTGGGGTGGGCCCCGATGGCTACCCCATGGTCGAGCGCCAACCGGATGGTCACCACTTGCGTCAGTGCGTCGCCTCCGTGAAAGCCGCACGCTATGTTGCAGGCGTCGAGAAAGGGCATAAGCGCCGCGTCGTCACCAATCCGGCGATCGTACCACGATTCCCCGAGGTCCGCATTCAGCTCAATGTCTCGTACCTGTGCCATGCGGCCAAATTAACTACCCCGCACCTGCGGAAGCGCCAAATGGAGATATAAATGTGTTACATTGACACATAAAAACCCGTCATGCACAGAAGAACCTTCCTTAAAGCCGGCTCCCTCGTCGGTGCCGCCTTTGCCACCCGCCAGGCGCGGGCCTTCGATCTCTGGAAAAACACCGCCCGCAAGCGTATCGCCCTGGTGGGCACCGGCATCCGCGGCAGCTCCCTCTGGGGCCGCAATCTAGTGGAGAACTACGGGGAGCAGGTCGAGTTCGTGGGGCTGTGTGACATCAACCCCGGCCGGGTGGAATTCGTGAAGGGGGCCATGGGCGTCGACTGCCCGGCCTACACGGACTTCGACAAGATGATGAACGAGCAGCAGCCCGAGTGGGTGATCGTGACCACCATGGACTCCACCCACGACATCTACATCATCCGCGCCATGGAGCTCGGGGCCCACGTGATCACGGAGAAACCGATGACCACCACCGCCGAAAAGACCCAGGCCATACTCGACGCCCAGGACCGCCACGGCAAGGAAGTGCTCGTGACCTTCAACTACCGCCACTCCCCCCACAACACCGCCATAAAGCAACAGTTGCACGACGGCGCCGTGGGCAAGATGACCAGCGTGGACTTTCACTGGTACCTGAACGTATACCACGGGGCCAGCTACTTCCGCCGCTGGCACGGCTACGTCAAGAACAGCGGCTCCCTTTGGGTGCACAAGGCCACCCACCACTTCGACCTCCTCAACTGGTGGATCGACGCCAAACCCGTGGCGGTGACCGCGCTCGGCGCCCTGGAGCACTACGGCAAGAACGGCCCCTACCGGGGCGAATCGTGCCGTACCTGTCCGCACAAGAACGAATGCCCCTACTACTGGGACATCACCAAGGACGAGTACCTTATGGACCTCTACGTGGACAACGAGGAATACGACGGCTACATCCGGGACTCCTGCGTGTTCCGCGAGGACATCGACATCTGGGACAAGATGAGCGCCCAGATTGAATACGACAACGACGTGGTGGTCAACTACAGCCTCACTACCTACTCCCCCTATGAGGGCTACCGGATCGCCTTCAACGGCCACGACGGCCGGCTGGATTCGTGGGAGGACATTCCCTACCAGCGCGGGGAGTACACCGAAGCCGAGCAGGGCGCCATGCACAGCGATGAGATGACCTTCAAGACCGACGAGGTGCCCACGGAGTTCCACGAGATCATCGTGCACAAGAACTTTGAGCCGGAGTTCGAGAGCATCAAGGTGCCCAAGTTCCGCTACGGCCACGGCGGCGGCGACCAGCGAATGCTCGATTACCTCTTCGTCAACCCCGACGCGGCCGACCCGCTCGGCCACATGGCCGGCACCACCGACGGCGCCTACTCAGTGCTGATCGGCATCGCCGCCCGCAAGAGCATCGCCGAGGGCCGCCGCGTGCGCCTTGACGAACTGGTGAAGGTGTAGGGAATACTGAACACCAACTAGCGCGGGGCGGCGGGAACAAATTCCCGTCGCCCCGATTTAGTTAGCATCACATAAACCGCACGCATGCCCGCGACCAACGTACAGATCGAGCCCTCCTGGAAAGAAGCCCTCAGCGAGGAATTCAGCAAACCCTACTTCAAGACCTTGATCGGGTTCCTGAAGCAGGAAAAGGCCGACGGCAAGACGATCTACCCCCCCGGCTCCCTGATCTTCAACGCCTACAACACCACGCCGCTCGACCAGGTGAAGGTGGTCATCTTAGGTCAGGACCCCTACCACAACCCCGGGCAGGCCATGGGGCTGAGCTTTAGCGTGCCGCGGGGCGTGACGCCCCCGCCCAGTCTCCGCAACGTCTACAAGGAGATCGGTGACAGCCTGCAGGTCGAGTCGCCGCAGCACGGCGACCTGACCAAGTGGGCGGAGCAGGGGGTATTCCTGCTGAACTCCATGCTCACGGTCGAGCGCAACCAGCCCGGAAGCCACAAGCGGTCGGGCTGGCAATATTTCACCGACGCAAGCATCAAGGCGGTGAGCGAACGTACGGAGCATACTGTATTCATGCTCTGGGGGGCTTTCGCCCGTAAAAAAGCCGAACTGATAGACGGCAGCCGGCACCTGATCCTGGAAAGCGCCCACCCGTCGCCCTTCTCCGCCGATAAGGGCTTCTTCGGCAACAACCACTTCAAGCAGGCCAACGCCTACCTGACCGAGCACGGGAAGGAACCGATCGACTGGAGCCTGGACTAAACCGTCACAAGCTACCTTTGCAAAAAAATCCGGCTTGCGCTACCTCTCTTTCATTGTGCTGTGCGTGGCGTGGGCCTGCGGGAGTTCCGAGCCCACCCCGATCGAGGAGGTGGAAACGGTAAGCGGATACTTCCGCTACCAGGAGGGCGACAGCAGCCTGCAGGCCGATCTCGAGCTGCCCGACAGCACCACGTTGATTCCGAGCTTTTTGGGCAGCGCCATGGAGCCCCTGGGCACCCTGCCCGCCCGCCGGTTCCGGTACAACGCCAGGGGATCGCTGCCCCCCGTGGTGCGGTTCCAGGTGGACGAGCCGGACGGTAACACGAACTTCAATTTCGCCACCCACCGGGTGTTCGTAGACAGCCTTCCCGATACCCTGTACCGGGACCGCGCCGTGAACTTTCCCGTAACCGACCGCGGGCTGACCGAACTGGAAAGCCTGGTCGTTTTCTTTGAACCCGCCGACCGCAGTACGCCCAAGCGTATCCTGGTGACCGGACCAACGGAGGGCGGAACGGTGTCCCTGCCGTCTTCCGCGGTCGATGACATTGCTCCCGGCAACTACGAGGTCTACCTCGTGAAACAACGCCTCTTCAAGGACCAGATCCGCACCCTGCGGGCGAGTGTCCAGTCGGAGTACTTTACCAGGTCGCGCTCCGTAATCGTTAATTAGCCCCAAAGTATCCAGCATGAACGTACTACTTCTTGGCAGCGGTGCCCGCGAACACGCCCTGGCGTGGCGGCTCGCCGATAGCCCCCTTTGCGCCGAACTTTTCATCGCTCCCGGCAATGCCGGTACCGATCAGTACGGGACCAATCTTGCGCTTGACCTGACCGACTTCGATGCGGTCCGCTCCGCCGTAGTGGCCCACAACGTCCGGTTGGTCGTGTGCGGTCCCGAAGAGCCCCTGGTACGGGGCTTGCAGGATTACTTCAGCACCGACGAGGAGCTGAAATCCGTCTACTTCATCGGCCCCAGCCGCAAGGCCGCCCGCCTGGAGGGCAGCAAGGCCTACGCCAAGGCATTCATGAGCGAGTACGGCATCCCGACGGCGGGCTACCGCCGCTTTACCGTGGACGACCGCGCGGAGGGGGAGGCCTACCTGGAAACCCGCACGCCGCCGATCGTACTCAAGGCCGACGGCCTGGCCGCCGGGAAGGGCGTGGTGATCGTAGACAGCGTGGCGGAGGCCAAAACCGAGTTACGCGCCATGCTGGAGGGTAAGTTCGGGGAGGCCGGATCTACCGTGGTCGTCGAGGACTTCCTCGACGGCATCGAGTTTTCCGTATTCGTACTCACGGACGGCAAAAGCTACCGCCTGCTACCGGTCGCCAAGGACTACAAACGGATCGGGGCGGGGGATACCGGCCCCAACACCGGCGGCATGGGCAGCGTGAGTCATCCGCCCTTCGTGGACCCCGACATGATGCGCATGGTCGAACAGCGTATCGTACAGCCTACCCTGCAGGGTATTCAGGCCCGCAAGCTCGACTACCGCGGATTCATTTTTCTCGGCCTCATCGTCGTGGACGGCGAGCCGCAGGTGATCGAGTACAACTGCCGGCTCGGGGACCCGGAAACCCAATCGGTCATGGCCCGCCTGCAGAGCGACCTGATGCAACTGCTGCTCGAAACGGTCGAGGGGGACCTGAGCACCGCCGTCGTGCGGATGGACCCTCGCCAGGCCGCCACCGTAGTGCTGGTGAGCGGCGGCTACCCCGGTAGCTACGAGAAGGGGAAGGTGATCACGGGCCTCGAGGAAGTGACCGACAGTATGGTTTTTCACGCAGGAACTACCCGTAACGCCAAGGGGGAAGTAGTGACCAACGGCGGCCGCGTCCTGTCGGTGACCAGCTACGGCGACACCTTCGAAGACGCACTGGCCACCTCCTACGCCAACGCGAAGAAGATTCACTTCGAGGGGGTGACTTACCGCGAAGACATCGGTTTTGACCTATAGGCTTATGCAGATTATTCTTTTCGATTCCCCCACCGTACGTACCGCCCTGCTTCCGCTGACCTACGCCCGCCCCGTAGCGGGACTACGCTGTGGTATGCTCACCACCGCCGAGTGCTGGCGGCGGCGGACGGACAGTGAGGTCGCCGTGCTTACCCAGGATTACCTGCAACCCGACTTTCCCCTGGCGGCTGGCGACGACAACCTGTTTGTCGACGGCAGCCTGCGCCCGACGGTCGAGCTGCTATCCCTGCTCCCGCAGCTGGAGCCCAATAGCGGCTACACGCTTTCCGGAGAGCTGGTCTTACTACGTGCCGATCGTTCCACCGCCGGTCATTTTATCAGCGAGGGCACTGCGCCGGACCATTGCACTACCGAGCCGTTGCCGCACCTCCCGTTGCTGCGGTTTACCCGACCCGCCGACCTGTTTTTGAACAACGACCGTGCCCTGCGCGAAGACTTCGAGCTGCTTACCGCGGGGCGTACGTCTACGGAGGTCTCCGCTACCAATACGATCATCGGTCCACGTGACCAGCTGTTCCTCGAGCCGGGGGTGACCCTCGAGGCCTGTACGATCAACGTCAGCAGCGGACCGGTCTACCTGGGCCGGGAGGCCGTGGTCCTGGAAGGTTGCCTGCTGCGCGGTCCGGTGGCGGCGGGCGCGGGTGCGGTGCTTAAGATGGGAACCAAGGTATACGGGGCTACGACCCTCGGCCCGTCCTGTAAGGTCGGTGGAGAGATCAACAACGTGGTCTTTCAGGCCCACAGCAACAAGGGGCACGAAGGCTTCCTGGGCAACGCCGTGGTGGGGGAGTGGTGCAACATCGGCGCCGATACCAATGCGAGTAACCTGAAGAATGATTACGGGGAGGTGAAGGTCTGGTCGTACGCCGAAGAGGCAATGATCCCCAGCGGCCTTCAATTCCACGGCCTGATTCTGGGCGATCACTCCAAGGTCGGCATCAACACGATGTTCAATACCGGTACGGTAGTCGGCTACTCCTGCAACGTGTTTGGCGCGGGATTCCCCCCCTCCTTTTTGCCATCCTTCACCTGGGGCGGGGCGGAGTCCCGTGCCGAGTACCGACTGGACCGGGCGTTGGATACCGCCGAGCGGATGATCGCCCGCCGCGGTCGGATATTTGGGGAACGGGAACGCGCCGTGTTCACCCGCATCTTCGAGGATACCGCCCGCTTCCGCTAGTAGCAGACTGCCTCCGGCTGCGAGAGGAGCGATACCCTCCCGACCGCTTAAAACCCGATCCCCAGGGCCAAATCCAGGGCGCCACCGGATGACTTAGCGCCGTTCTCCGGACCGGTGCGGCGAAAGCCCACCCCGGCGGAAGCCTCGAATACGAGTTTTCCCACCGGGCGGCGGAGGCCGTAGGTCGGGATGATGGTGAAGCCCGAGCGGGCATACAGGGCGGAAGTGCTTTTGACCACCAGGATTCCCGGCAGGTAGGTCGCGCGCAGGGACAGGAAATTGGCGCTGTTGCGGTAGACCGGTTTTTCGCGCGCCAACCGGCGACCGTAGTTGTAATACCAGCGCGGCGCTACGGTACCCGACAGGGGTACGCCTATACCCTCATTTCTCCCTCCGAAGGTGGTCATCGCGTATCCGAAATTGGCGCTGAGTTCGGTATGCAGGACCAGATCTCCGGCGATAGGTAGTTCGAGGTAGGGACTGATTCCCGGCAGGATCACCCGAAGTTGCCCGCCGTACAGCAAGTCCGGATTCGCATGCTGGGCCGATAGGCCTGTGGCCAGCAACAACTGGAAAAAGAGGAAAAAGTGTTTCAAGGCGATAGGGTAATAGGTGAGGGAAGTCCGGGGGAATACGGCGTAGGCAACCCAGATGGGGCCTCCAACGCCTGATTTAACTGGTACGCTTGCTGGCTTATTGGCCCTTACGGGGCAAAAGTCAGGTCCCCGGAAGGGCGAAAGTAGAGAAGATCTGCCCGGTGGCCGATGAGCGGGCGGGAGAATCAGTCCGCCGCGGCCCCGGCCCCCAGCTGCCGCTCCGCTTTCCACCCGAGGTAAGCCGTACCCGCCAAGCTGAGGCCTCCCGCGATCAGCAGCGGCAACAGGTCCGAATCCATTTCCGTATCCGGGGTGAATTCCCCGCTCAGGTAGGTGGCGACCACCTGGCTGCCGTTGAACAGGAAGTGCAGGGCGATGGGGATCCAGAGCGTACCCGTCCAGCGGTAGGCGTAGCCCAGCAGTGCGCCCAGGAGCAGTCTCGGAAGAAAGCCGGCAAACTCCACGTGGATGCCCGAAAAGATGAAGGCGCCGACCCAGACGGCCACGTGCCCCGACATAACGTGCGGGAGGAGACGGCCCTGGAGCAGGCCCCGGAACATAATTTCCTCCGCGAAGGCGGGCACCAGGGCCACAGTGAGGAGGGCGAGCAGGAGCTCGGGCACCCGCTCGAAGGTGAGTACCCCGGCGAGCATGGCGTTGCCCGCGTCTTCGCTGCGGAGCATCCAGTCGGGTAGGTCGAGCTGCAGGTTCAGGTAGGCGGCCAGGGCGATCAGGGGCATACCCACGACGAAAGCCAGCACGGCCGTGCCGATCAGCTCTGGCCGTCGGGGAGCCACCAGGCCGGCGGCGCGGGGCCAGTAGTTGCCGTAGGCGACGGCCAGCGCTGCGATCGCCGACAGGCCCCAGGTGCCGAGGTTATTCAGCAGCAGCACGAAGCGGAGGTGTTGTCGCTCGGCGATGGTGGCGAAGCTTGCGTCCGCGGTGGCCAGGGAAAGGTCGTAGTGCACGCTCAGGGCGGCTACGCAGAAACTGGTCAGGACAAGGAAGCCCACAAAAGAGAGCAGCGTGATGAGCAGGAGGCGTAGCGGCCCGACGGCGGGAAGAGCATTCATAGTTGCGGTTGCGCCTATATAACCCCGCAGCCGCCATAAGTTTGCGTTCTACCTTTGGGGCGTGCAGCTCTCCATCGTCATTGTCAGCTACAACGTGCGGTACTTCCTCGAGCAGTGCCTGCTCAGCGTTGCCCGCGCCACGGAGGGGTTGACTGCCGAAACGTGGGTGGTCGATAACAATTCCGCCGATGGCTCGGTCGAGATGGTGCGCCGCCGCTTCCCCTGGGTGAAGGTCATCGCCAACCCGCACAACCCGGGCTTCTCGGTGGCGAATAATCAGGCCCTCCGGCAGGCGCGGGGCCGCTACGTGCTGCTGCTCAATCCCGATACGCTGGTGGAGGAAGACACCTTCCACCGCTGCTACGCCTTTGCCGAGGCCCACCCCGATCTCGGGGGGCTCGGCGTGCGCATGATCGACGGCAGCGGCCGGTACCTGCCCGAAAGCAAGCGCGGCCTGCCCACCCCCTGGGTTGCCTTCACCAAGGCCTTCGGGCTGGCGCGGCTGTTTCCCCGCTCCCGGCGCTTCGGGCACTATCACCTGGGCTACCTGGCCGAGGACGAGACGCACGCGGTGGAGGTCCTCGCCGGTGCCTACATGTGGATGCGGGCCGCGGCCCTGGAGCAGGTAGGCTTGCTGGACGAGACCTTCTTCATGTACGGGGAGGATATCGACTTGTCGTACCGCCTGACCCAGGGCGGCTACCGCAACTACTACTATCCCGGTACCAGTATCATCCACTACAAGGGCGAGAGTACCAAGCGGGGGAGCCTGAATTACGTCCGGGTGTTCTACCAGGCCATGGTCATCTTCGCCCAAAAGCACTTCGTAGGATCCGGCGCCCGGGGGCTGGTGCTCATGATGCGCCTGGCGATCTACGTACGCGCCGTGCTGACGGTCGGGGCCAACCTGTGGGCGCGGCTCCGCTTTCCGCTGCTCGACGCGGCCGGGATGTACCTGGGCCTGCGGCTGCTCAAGCGACTCTGGTCGGCGTACCACTTCGACGATCCGGGCTACTTTCCGGACTACATCGACTACCTGCACTTTCCCGCCTACTCGCTGCTGTGGGTGGCCAGTATCTTCCTCGGTGGGGGCTACGACCGTCCCTTCGATTACGGGCGACTCCTTCGGAGCCTGGGAGTGGGGACCCTCCTTCTGTTATCGGTCTACGGACTCCTCCCGGAAGACCTGCGGCCGAGCCGTGCCCTGCTGGTGCTCGGGGCCGCCTGGGCAACGGGCTATGCGCTGGCCGTCAGGGTGGTGTTTCGCGCCCTGCTGACCGGCAGGCTGGGAGCCCACGACGAGCGACGCCTGCTCATCGTCGGGCGTGCCGCGGAAGCGCAGCGTACCCTCAGTCTGCTCCAGCGGGCCGGAACCACCGCCCACTACATCGGACGGGTCGACCCCGGCACCCGCGCCCCGCGCCCCGAAGCGGACGTGGAAGCCGAAGGCATCGGCACCACCGATCGACTGACCTCCCTGGCCTCCCTGTACCGGGCCGAGGAAATAATTTTTTGCAGTGCCGACCTGGACATCAGCGATATCCAGCGGTGGATGCGTGAGATCGGACCGCGGGTGCAGTACCGCATCCTGCCCGAAGCCAGCCGAAGCATCATCGGCAGCCACCGGCCCGACCAGCGGGGAACCCTCTACACCATCGATGTCAATCTGCGCATCGACGATCCCGTACTCCGCCGGGGCAAATGGCTGCTCGACCGGGGCGTGGCCCTGCTACTGATCCTGACCCTGCCGCTCACGGTCTGGCCGGTACGCGACACGGCGGGCTACCTGCATAATCTCGTGGCGGTGCTCTTCACCCGACGGACGTGGGTGGCCTACCATCCCGGTGATCCCGATCGTAAGCTGTTGCCCGCCCTGCGCCGCGGCGTGGTGTATCCGGGCCTTAACCTGGCGGCCGAAGACTCCGAAACGCTTCACCACCTTAACCTGCTGTACGCGCGTGACTACCGCCTCCGCGATGACCTGCGGCTGATCTGGGAGAACTTCCGGAGCCTCGGCCGCCGGGACTAGCGGCGCAGGGTAGCGTCGCTTCGGAAGCCGTCGAAAAACTCGGAGAGCGAGTCGAACTCCCGCTTCCAGCTCAGGCCCGTGCCCAGCTGCAGGCGCCGGCCGTTGGCGATGTCGGGCTGGCGCCGCTGGTAGACGCGCAGCTTGAGGGACCGGCTGTCGTTGAGGACGTACTCCAGTACGATGTCGTTGCCGATAAAGGTGCCGGTATTACCGCCGCCGGCAAACTGGTTGTTCAGTACGTTCACGTCGCCGCTCAGGCTCAGGCGGTTATTGAAGTCACGGCGGAAGGAGAATTCCACGGCCTGCCCCCGACCGATCGTACCCTGGTTGCTGAAGTTGGTGGAGGTGGAGTAGTTGTTGTAGGCGATGTCGAAATCGAAACCGCTGATGAAGGCCTCCTCGCCGAAGGCATCGCGCAGCAGGTCGTTGAGCAGTAGGCTCAGGTAGGTCGAGAGCCATTCGCTAACGGTGTTGACCGCAACGTCGGCCACGTTGAAGCTCAGGTCGGCGGGCAGGAACTGTCCCACGGCAATGAGGCCGAATACCTGGCGGTTCAGTTCGTTCTGGTCGAGGAGTAGCTGCCGCCTTTTATTGTTGGCGTAATTTTCGAGCTGGCCGTCGAGACTCGGGAAGGCGATGTCGAAATTGATGTTGGGCTGGGTAAGGATACCGTCCAGCTTGAGCGTGAGCTCCACGTCCGTGGCCTGGGAGGCCGTCTGGATGACGGGCGTGCCGGCATCTACCGGTAGGTATTCGCGCACGAAATTGATGATGGGCGTTTTCAGGTTCTGGTAGTCGGCGGCGATGTCGATCCGCGCGGCGAAGGGGTCGCCCGACCAGCTTACGGTGCCGCCGGGGCGGACCGAAAACTCCTTATTGACCACCTTGTACAGCGTGAAGAGGTAGTCCCCGTCGGTGAGCGTGATCGTGCCGTACATCTGCAGGTCGCCGTCGCGCGGGATCCGGATGGTCAGGTTGCCGTTGCCCTGCCCGCGCAGTACGTCACCGACTTCCTCGTCGAAGATGATCTCGCCCAGGGCCTCGTCGGTCACCTCGATCTGCATTTCCAGGCTCACCCCGGTGGGGTCCTCGGCGGCCGTCCGGGTTTCTTCCTCCTGGTAGACCTGCCGGTCCACGAAACGGACGTTGTCGATGGGCCCGGCTCCGGTGCCCGGGGTGACGGGAATGGACAGCCGCGAATCCCGGCCTACGGTAGCGCGGACGTAGATGTCCGTCTGCCGGAAATCACCGGAGAAGTCCACCGTTCCGCTGCCGATGGCCCGCCCGTAAAAGTTGGGGTTCTGCCCCGGCGACAGGTCGAGGGCGAGAAAGCGGTCGGTGGTCAGCCGGGCGCTGATGCCGAGGTTCTTGAGCCGGTCGTGGGTGATGCCCCCCGTGAGTCGCGCCGCGTTGTTGTTGCGATCGAGCAGGCGTGTGCCCGCCAGGTCGAAGAGGGTGTTCGTGATGCGTACGCGTGACTCGTTGAAGTGGTAGCGTGTTTGCAGGTAGTCCAGGGTAAAGGCCCCGGCCGAGGCGTCGATGTAGCCCTGTACGTCCGGTTGCCCGGCTGGTCCCACCACGTTGAGCCGCCCGTCGATCTTGCCCACGATATCGGATACCGAGCCGCCGACCCAGTAGCTGGCCAGGTCGAGGGGGTAGCCGTTGACGTCGACCGTGAGGTCGAGGTAGTTCTTTTCCTGGTCCGTCCGGGGATTGGGTGCCAGCTGGCCCAGGTTGAAGGTCGCCTCGGCGATCAGCTGGGAGGTATCGCGGTTCAGGTTTAGGTAGGCGGTCAGACGGCCCTTAGGGTCGGGTGCGCGCAGGTCAACGCGCAGGTACCCGTAGTCGTCGCCGTTGATGAGGAAGGTATCGCTGCGGATGTCGGCACTGAGGCCCGTGAGCAGGAAGGCATCGTCCACGCCGACGTGCACATTTACCCGGCCGTCGAAGTCGAGCGGCTGGTAGGCCCAGACCGAATCGATCAGTCCCAGAGCCATGTTGCGAAAGTTAAGGTCGAGGCCTTTGCTGCCCCGTTTCGACAACTGAATGCTGCGGTCGCCGCTGCGGAGGCTGAAGTTCCGCGTGTCGATGTACTGCGGCCCGATGACGATCCGGTTGTCGCGGCGGATGGCCCACGGCTCCTGGAAAAGCACGAGGTCCGAATCGTCGAAGCGGATGGCATAATTGGCGCTGTCCGGCAGGGTGATCTCCCCGTTGAGGTTGAGCTTGTCGAGGAACAGGCCGCCCGCGCCACCGTAGTTGATGCCGAAGGTCAGGGTGTCGCGGTCGATCAGGCTGAGCAACGTGAGCTGGTCAAGCAGGGGCTTGTTGTTGACCAGCGTCGTGTCGATCACCAGGTCGAGCTCCCCCTCGGAGCCGTCGCCCTTGGTGCGCACGATGAGGTCGACGAGCTCGATATTGTCGTAGCGGAAGCGGGGCGCGACCAGCTCGGCGCGCAACTCGTCGGCGAATCCGTCGTAGCTGCCCGTCAGGTGTACGTCGCGCACCGGTCCGAGCTTGGGATCGATCAGGCGGTTGAGTCCCCGGGAGTCTACTACCGTCAGGTCGAAACTGAAGCGGTTGGCCTCCGGCACCACGCGCGGGGGACGGATCTTCAGTCGGTCGGCCCAGCCGGGGTAGTAGGTAACGAGGTAGCGGGTAAGGCTGGTGGAGAGGTCATTGAGATCGAAGCGGCCGATGATCTCGCCCCGGGCAATGTCACTCTCCAGCTTCACCACCTTTTGTCCCTCCGGGTTGAAAATGGAGTACGCCAGTAGCTGGCCGATCTCGATGTCGGCGGTGTCCCGGATCACGCGGAAGCTGTCCAGCTCTACCCGGCCCTCCATGTCGCTGAAGACGGTGTTGCGCAGGTTGAGGTCCACGTTGCCCGATAGCACGATCAGTCGCTCGCTCAGATTCAGCGCCTGCAGGTCCATCTCGCGGATGTTGGCGGCGAAGTCGAAGACGGGTACGCTATCGCGGAAGTCCAGCTCCCCCAGGAAGTACAGATCAATGTTGTCGTCGCCGATCTCGAAGCTTCCGTTAAAGAATTGCTGCTCCAGCCGGCCGCTGATCACCGCGTTTTCGTACACGTAGTCGCGGAAGCCCAGCTGCTCCACCGTGGCCGTCAGGTTGGCGCTGGCGGTTTCCGCCAGTAAGCCTTCGCCGTCGTTGATGGCCGCGCTGAAGTCTACCGTTCCCAGCTGGGTGTTGTCCGTCCACTGGCCCAGGTCGAAGTCGTCGAGCGACAGCGTTCCGCTGTATTCAGCCCGCGCTACGCCCCCTTCGATGTTCATCCGCATATCGAGCAGGGCCCGGCCGATGTCGGTACGCAGGTCGCCCTTCGCCGCGAAGTCGGTAAAGAAGCCGTCAAACTGCCCGCTGAAGGCCAGCCGCCCGAGCTTGCTGAAGTTCGGCGGCAGGTTCATGCGGGGGAAGAGCCGCCGCAGCGTGGCCACGCTCGTCCGCAGCCGGTCGAGTTTCAGGTTCAGCGCCTCCGAGCCCGGCTGCGCGAGGTTACGGCTGCTGAAGCTGCCGGCCAGTACGTTGCGGTCGTCCAGACCGAGGGTCACGTCCTCGGCCCGCAGGTTGTTGACGCGGCCGCGGAAGTTGCCGCCCAGCTGGATGTTGCGGTCGCGGTTGTCGCGGAAGAAGGGGTTGAACCGCAGCTTACGGGCGAAGTACAGCAGGTCCCGCACGGCCAGCGTACTGGGCTCCAGGTTGATCTCCATCCGTACCCGGTCGTTGAACTCGGACCACGACTCCCACCCGCCGGGGAAGGTGAAGCTGAGCGAGTCCGACAGGCTGCTCTGGGGCGTGGTGAGTACGAGGTCGTTCAGGACCAGGCTGGTGGGGGTAGCCAGCAGGTCACGCACGCTGAGCCGGTTGAGGATAAAGCCGCTGCCCTCCTCCAGGCTGAGGTGCTGCAGGGTGCCCGAGAAGGTATCGCTGGCGAAATCCAGGTCCGTCAGCTCCAGCCCGATGTCGGCTACGTCGAGGCGGGCGAAGTCCACCGCGGACAGGTCGCTGTCTTCGATGGGGTCCTTGCGCAGGTTGTTGAGCGTGAACGCCCCGCCGATGATCTCGATGCTGCCCGCCATCACGTGCAGGCTCACGGGCGTACTCTCGGCGGCCGTACTGTCTAGTTGCCGGATGGCCTCGTCCAGCCCGGGTACCGCGGCCAGGGGGGTGGGGGGGAAGGTGGTCTGATTAACTACCGGATTGACGATCTCGGCTGATCCTATGGAAACCAACTTGTTAGGCAGGTCCAGTTCGTCCAGGAAGATAACTCCGGATTCCAGGTAGAAGTCCATGCGCTGCCCCCGCACGCTGTCGTTCTGTACGAAGGTGATGTGCTCGAGGTCGACCCGGTCGAGGTCCAGATTCAGGGGGCGGCCCGGGGTTTCCCGGGGGGGGAAGAGGCGTGTCAGGGCCGTTTCAAGGTTGCTCTCGGGGTCGCCCAGGTCGCGGCGGATCTTGAAGCGGGCGTCGGCGATGGTCACCTCCTCGATCTCCAGGCTGTTGTTCAGCAGGCTGAGCAGGTTGAAGTTGGTCTCCAGCGAGCGGCCGTAGAGGAGGGTGTCGCCGTATTTATCCTCTACGAATACGCCCTGCAACGTCAGTTCGTCGAACCAGGAGAGGCGGGCGTAGTCGATCGAAACTTCGCTTTCCAGCACGTCGCTGAGGGTGGACGTGGCGCGGTCGACCAGCCAGTTCTGGAAGGCGGGCAACTGCAACAGGCCGAGCAGAAAGACGACCAGTAGCACGACCCACACGAACAGCTTACGTACCCGCTGCCACCACCGGCGTTTCTGCCGCCGTGGCTGCTCGGGGGGGAGGGCATCGTGGGATTCTTCCATGGACTGTACTGGCGTACGCTTAACGCCCCGCCCCGGCCGGGGGTTTTGGCGGCGGCGGCGCGCGGGTGTAAGGTAGCGTACGCAAGCCCAGAACGGCCGGGCTTCACCACCGCAGTCGGTACCCCAGGGAGGTCAGCAGCTGACTGCCGGGCCGGCGCTGTATCTGCCCCGGGAGGTGCTCGTACTGCAGGCTCAGCCGAAAATTACCGTGGTCCACGGTCAGCCCCCCGTTCAGCAGGAAATAGTTGTTAGAAAAGAAGCTGCGAAAGCTCGACGTCAGGGCATTATAGTTGCTGAGTCCTCCGGTAACTTGAAGGCGTACGCCCGGGATGTCGAGCGGGATGAAGCCCACCGAGAGGTTGCCCCGCAGCATCGTCTGCTGCACGTCGGACGCCTCCTGCCACCGGAAGGATTGGTAGATGTAGTCGACCGAGGCCAGGATGGAGAGCCACCGGAAGCGATCCACGAAGTGGGTACTCGCCTGGTAACCCAGTCCCGCACTGAATTGCTGATCGCTGAAGTCGCCGTCGCGGCTGTCGAGGTAACTCGCCCGGACGTGGTGCTCGATCTCCAACGTACCCGATAACCGGTTGCGGTCCAGCGCTACTTCCCGACCCGCCCCGCAACCGGCGTAGGCGTCGATGACCTGCAGTATGTCGCTGTCGTAAAAGCGGGCGTCGCGGGCCAGTTCGGTGGCGGTGTAGCAGTCGCCGACGAAGAACTTCAGCAGGTTGCGGAAACGCGACGGGTTGGCGTGCGGTCGGTCGTACACCCGGATCGAGGTGAGCTTCAGCACGAGTTCCACGTCGTCGCGCCGTAACAGGTAGAGGTAGGGGCGGCTGTCGGCGGCCTCCGCCGGATATTCGCTGACGGACAGGGCCACTTTCACGAGTTCAACGTCGCCACTCGCCAGCACTTCTCCGAAGCGGCGCTGCCGGGTGATCCGGCCGGTTTCGGGGTCGGGCAGGCTTACCTCCACCGTACGGAAGTGGCGGTCACCGCCTTCCAGGTGGTAGCTTTCTACGTTTGCGGGGGCCAGGGTGCGCGTTTTGCCGTCTGGTCCGCGGTACGTCAGTTGCCGTGCGCCGTCGACGGTAGCCACCCGCCGCACGTTCACCTGAAGTACGCTGCCGTCGGTCAGGACTACCTCGTCCGACTGGGCTGCCAGGGCCGTAGGCGTGACGGCCACCAGCAGGATAAGCAGGGTAGTTTGCAGTACAGCGCGAAGGTCGGCAACGGCGTTCATGCCGATAAGATACCGGATTCACCGCGAGATCCGTCGGCTGGGAGCCCCGGGGACCGGTAGCCGACGAAAACCGCAGGCAGCGGCCCGGCGTTAGCTATCTTTGCGTTTCATACCCCGTAAGTCAGCCCTGCCTTGAAGAATATCCGCAATTTCTGCGTCATCGCCCACATCGATCACGGTAAATCGACCCTGTCGGACCGCCTGCTCGACTTCACCCAGTCCGTCGCCGAACGCGAGCGAATGGATCAGCAGCTCGACGACATGGACCTCGAGCGCGAGCGTGGCATCACCATCAAGAGCCACGCCATCCAGATGCACTACCCCCACACCGACGGGGAGATGTACACCTTCAACATGATCGACACGCCGGGCCACGTCGACTTCAGCTACGAGGTTTCCCGCTCCATCGCCGCCTGCGAGGGCGCCCTCTTGCTCGTCGACGCCACCCAGGGGATCCAGGCCCAGACGATCTCCAACCTTTTCCTGGCCCTCGAGCACGAGCTGGAGATCATCCCGGTACTGAATAAGGTCGACATGGAAACGGCCATGATCGAGGAGATGGCCGATCAGATGATCGAGCTGACCGGCTGTGCCCGCGAAGACATCATCCTCGCGAGTGGAAAGACCGGTATCGGCGTACCCGAGATCATGAAGGCCGTGGTCGAGCGCGTGCCGCCCCCCAGCGGCGATCCCAAGGCCCCCCTGCAGGCCCTGATCTTCGACTCGGTGTTCAACCCCTTCCGCGGCGTCATCGCCTACGTGCGGGTCATGAACGGCGAGCTAAACAAGAACGACAACCTTCGCTTCATCGCTACGGGCTCCGTCTACGAGGCCAATGAGGTGGGAGCCATGGAGATCACGCCCAAGCCCCAGGACAAGATCAGCTGCGGCAACGTAGGCTACATCGTCACCGGCCTGAAGACTTCCTCGGAGATCAAGGTGGGGGACACGGTCACCCTCGACGACCGCCCCGGGCCGCGCCTCTCCGGCTTCGAGGAGGTAAAGCCCATGGTCTTCGCGGGCATCTTCCCCCTCGATAACGACGACTTCGAACCCTTGCGCGACAGCCTCGAAAAACTGCAGCTTAACGATGCCAGCCTCGTCTTCGAACCTGAGACCTCGGCGGCCCTCGGCTACGGCTTCCGCTGCGGCTTCCTCGGGATGCTGCACCTGGAGATCGTTCAGGAGCGCCTGTTCCGGGAGTTCAACATGGACGTGATCACCACGGTGCCCAACGTGACCTACCGCGTCACCGACACCAAGGGCAACGTCTCCGAGATCCGCAACCCCGCCGAGCTCCCCGACGTCAACCACCGCTCCATGGTGGAGGAGCCGATGATCTACGCCCAGATCATTACGACCACCGACTACATCGGGGCCATCATGACCCTGTGCATCGACAAGCGCGGTACGCTCACTAAACAAACCTACCTGAGTCCGCAACGGGTCGAGCTCCACTTCGAGCTGCCGCTGGCCGAGATCGTCTTCGATTTCTACGACCGCCTCAAGTCCATCAGCCGCGGCTACGCCAGCTTCGACTACCAGCCCAAGGGGTACCAGGAAACGGACCTGGTCCGCATGGACATCAAGCTCAACGGCGAGAACGTCGATGCACTATCGGCACTCGTCCACCGCACCAAGGCCGAGTACATCGGACGGGGCATGTGCAAGAAACTGCGCGAGCTTCTGCCCCGGCAGCAGTTCATGATCGCCATCCAGGCCGCCATCGGTGCCAAGGTGATCGCCCGGGAGACGCTCTCCGCGATGCGCAAGGACGTGACCGCCAAATGTTACGGCGGCGATATCTCCCGCAAGCGCAAACTGCTCGAGAAGCAGAAGGCCGGTAAGCGCAAGATGCGGCAGTTCGGGAAAGTGGAAGTGCCGCAGAAGGCCTTCCTCGACGTACTGAAACTCGACTGACGTCGGCCGGGGCGCGTACCTTCCGGTACCACGCGCCCTGCGTGGTACGTTAGCAGTACGGCTTTCTTTTTTGACAGACTACCTGACAAGACCTCACCGCGATGTCCAAGCTTAAATCTTTCCTCTTTTCCGACACCACGGGCTGGCGCCGCCTGGCCCTCAACCTGGTCTGGTTCTTTGCCTTCGCTATTCCCATCGGTATCGTGCTGCTGTTCGTCGGCCTCAGTTTCACCGACCTGCCCTCGGTCACCGAGCTGGAGAACCCGAAGAACAATGAGGCAAGTCCCGTCCTTGCCAGCGACGGCAGTGTCCTCGGACGTTACTTCGTCGAGAACCGGGTTATGGTCGATTTCAAGGACCTCGGACCCCACCTCGAAGCCGCCCTCGTCAGCACGGAAGACGAACGCTACTACGACCACAGCGGCATCGACTGGCAGTCCCTGCCGCGGGTCGTAATTAAAACCGCCATTCTGGGGCAGGAATCCTCCGGCGGTGGTTCGACCATCTCCCAGCAGCTGGCCAAGCTCCTCTTCACCAAGCAGGTGAGCGCCAACCTGATGGAGCGCGGCTTCCAGAAACTGAAGGAATGGATCATCGCCGTCCGCCTCGAGCGCAAGTACACCAAGGAGGAGATCATCGCGATGTACCTCAACCGCTACGACTTCATCAACGGCGCCCAGGGCATCCGAGCCGCGGCCGAGAACTACTTTGACGGTAAGCGACCCGATGAGCTCACCGTCGAGCAGGCCGCCATGCTGATCGGGATGCTCAAGAACGCCTCCTTCTACAACCCCCTGCAGTACCCCGAGCGGGTCACGCAGCGCCGCAACCAGGTGCTGGTCCAGATGGTACGCAACAACCGCATCTCCCGGACCGAATACGATTCCCTTTCCGCCCTGCCGCTGGGCATCAGCTTTACCCGCCAGCAGCACGACGACGGACTGGCGCCCTACTTCCGCATGGTCCTGGCCAAGGAAGCCAAGCAGATCCTGAGCCAGGAACCCTACCTCAAGTCCGACGGTCAGCCCTACGATATCTACCGCGACGGCCTTACCTTCTATACGACCATAGACCCCGAGATGCAGCGCATCGCCGAGGAGCAGGCGCGCGTTCACATGCAGGCCCTGCAGAAGGAATTCTTCCGCCACTGGAAGAATCTTGACCCCTGGACCTACACCAACCCCGGCAGCGAAACGGAGGTGCGCGTCGAGCGCCGCCGGGAGAGCCTGGAGAATGCCGTGCGACAGTCCGACCGCTATCAGGCCTACCGCGGATCGATCCTGATCCCGGTCATCGACCGCATCTCCGAGCGGATGGAGTTTCGCTTCTCCCGCAACGACCGCGAAATCCAGCGGATGGTGGAGGAAGAGGAAAACCCCGGCGTAATCACCGAGGCCGTCCGCACCAACATGATTTCCGAAGACTTCGCCGCCAAGCACCGGCAGGTGATGAATCTCGAAGAGTGGTCGGACCTGAAGGCCGCCTGGGAAAAGCTGCAGTCGACCGTCCGGAGCGAATTCGACAAGGAAACCAACATGCGGGTCTTCACCTACGACAACGACCGGATGCAGACCGATACGCTCATGACCCCGCTCGACAGCATCCGCTACCACAAGATGATCCTCCAGATCGGCAGCATCTCCGTCGAGCCGAGCACTGGATTCGTCCGTACCTGGATCGGGGGCAGCAACTTCAAGTGGTTCAAGTTCGACCACGTCACGACCAAGCGGCAGGTCGGCTCCACCTTCAAGCCCTTCGTCTACGCGGCCAGCATCGACCTGCGCGGCATCACCCCCTGCCTCCGGGTACTCGACCAGCCGGTGACCATCGGTCCCGGCGACGGCAATTTCCACCTGCAAAAGGAGTGGACGCCCCGCAACTCCAACGGCGGCTATAGCTACCAGGATTTTACCCTCTACCAGGGGCTGAAGAACTCCGTCAACTCCATCTCCGCCTACCTCATGAAGGAGCTGGCTTCGACCGAGCCCGTGCGCAACATGGTCGCCAATATGGGTATCCCCAAGGAACAGATTCCCGACGCGCCCTCCATCGCCCTCGGATCGGTCGACCTGACGGTGCAGCAACTCACCGGTGCGTACACCACCTTCGGCAACAACGGCGTATTCATCCGGCCGGTCTTCCTGACGCGCATCGAGGACCGCACGGGCCGCGTCATCTACGAGTACCTGCCGGAAGAGCAGCCGGCCATCAGTCCGCAGGCCAACTACGTCATGGTCAACATGCTCTCCCGCGCCTCGGTCGGTAACCTCGGCGGCGTGAAGGGCCCGGTGGGCGGCAAGACCGGTACCACCAACGACCAGACGGACGGCTGGTACATGGGCATCACCCCCGAGCTGATTGTAGGTACCTGGGTCGGCGGCGACGACCGCTGGATCCGCTTCCGCAGCCTCGCACTGGGGGCCGGCTCCAACATGGCCAAGCCCTTCTTCCGCCGCTTCGTCAGCGCGGCCCAGGACAACGAGACCATCGCCTGGGACACCCAGAAGGACTGGATCAAGCCCGCCGGCGAAGTAGGCATCGAGATGAATTGCGACGCCTATAACGGCGGCAACGACGACCTCTTCGAGGACGGACAACTGCTACCCGACGATCCCTTCGGTAACAGCCCCGACTTTTAGGGCGGGGAACGCAGGTGCGATGAACGTTCTTTTCCTTAGCGCCTGGTGGCCTACCCGCGTTTTTCCCACCCACGGCAACTTCGTGGAAAAGCACGCGCGGGTCGTGGCCCGGCGGCACCAGCTTACCGTGGTGGCGGTGCAGGAGGACTACGAATTACCCCTGGGCACACGGGAGATCATGGAAACCGTACGCGAAGGATTCCGCGAGATCATTGTCTACTTCGGTAAACGTGATGCGCAGGGCCAATTCGGGCGGCTGAAGGCCCGCTTCCTGGCGTATCGCCGCGGCATCAAACTGGCAGAACGGCTGGACGGGCGACCTGACGTGGTGCACGCCAACCTGCTGCTTGATGCAGGGGTGATCGCGGGCTTGTATGCGCTTGAGAGCCGGGTTCCGTTCGTAGTCTCGGAGCACGCCAGCCGCTATACTCAAGCTCGGCCGTTGCCAATCCTGCGTAGCGTCCTTGCGAAG
This sequence comes from Lewinella sp. IMCC34183, assembly GCF_003390915.1. Classification (GTDB taxonomy): domain Bacteria; phylum Bacteroidota; class Bacteroidia; order Chitinophagales; family Saprospiraceae; genus Neolewinella. Next base: position 166,386 of record NZ_QMEM01000008.1, read on the forward strand.
TGGGCGTGCCGTCGTGCCGCCTTGGTATTACCGGTTTCTGCCCAGCTCGCGGACAGTATGCAGAGCAAGCATCATCTCCGCGGCAATTACCGTGTCGTCAGTAATGTGGTAGATACTAGCCTGTTCCGCCCCGCCTTGTCCAAGCCGCCTGACTCCCGCATGCGCCTGTTGCACGTATCCAACTTTCGGGAGGAAACAAAAAATATCACGGGGCTCCTCCGGTCGTACCGTCGGCTTTCGGAGCGACACCCGCATCGCTACAGGCTTACCTTGGCGGGCGACGGAGACCTAGAGGAAGTCCGGGAACGGATATCCTCGGTCGGCCTAACGGATGCCGAGGTGAACGTATCCGGCCCGCACTCCGAAGCGGAGGTTGCCCGGCTAATGCAGACGCACGATGTATTCGTGCTCTTCAGTCACCGGGAGACGCAGGGTGTGGTCTTGCTCGAAGCCATGGCGGTCGGGCTTCCGTGCATCGCAAGCGGAATAGGGGACGACCTCATCGTAGATGGCCTAAACGGATACCGGGTCGAGGCGGCGAACGAGGACCAGCTGGTCTCTGCCCTTGAGCGTATGCATACGGCTTACCCAGACTTCTCCCCCGTAGCCATCCGCGACACGGCCGTAAAGCGCTACGGAGAACACCGCGTTCTGCAACAACTGGAGGAGGTCTACAACGCCGCACTGATCGACTAACACAAAGCGATGCCACCCCTGTTTACCGTTGTCATTCCCACCCACGACCGTCCCGATCTGCTACTTCGGGCAGTAGCTAGTGTGAAAGCTCAACGTTTTGGTGATTGGGAGGTGATCGTGGTTGATGATTGCTCGGAGCAGCCAGTCTCCCTTGCTTCGGTCAGCGGTGGTGATACCCGCGTTCGCCTGGTCACCAATCGCACGAATATGGGCCCCGGGGCCTCCCGCCACATCGGTGCCGAGCTTGCCACCGGCAGATTTCTATGCTTCCTGGATGATGATGACTATTATCTCCCGCATTACCTAACTGAGCTCGCCGAATACCTGGAGTTGCAGACGGGACAACTCGCCCTGACGGTAACCGCCATGCTAACGGAAATGCCGAATGGCGAACGGCGGCTCGGGGGGAAGTACGATGAGCAACGGGATGTGTTGCGGCAATACTGGGAGCAACCCGTGAGTTTACTGCCATTCGTCATTCCGGCTACGGTAGCCCGCCGGTGGCCCCCCTCCAGTATCCCTTCACCGATCGAGGATTTCGAGTGGTTGTGTACGCTGTTAAGTCAGGTAGGCTGCTCTACGCTAGGTATCGCTGGGGTGGTATACGTTACCCATCCGGAAAACCGGACGGTAACCCTCACCCGGCGGAGGGATTTGCTGGCGCGCGAAGCCGTCCTCATGCGGTTGGCCTCCCATTCAGCGATTAACCGGCGTATCAAATCCCAATCCTATACCGATAAGCTGATTCACCAGCGGCTCCACTGGACCCGCCAGTGCATTCGTCAGCGACAGTGGAAGAACGCAGGTTGGGGATTGAGTCGATCGATAAACCTCGGATCACTCAACCGCGTCCGCGAGTGGACGTACACCCTTTCGGTGCTCCTGCGGACGCTGCTCAGGATCGAAGTATAGCGTAGGGAAGTTTGTCCTTACCGACACTTGCCAGTACCCGGGCAGGTAGCCATTGTACCTGAATTCGAGATAACCGGTAATATCCAGCAGGAAATTCGACAGCCGTTGGTACCGGTTACCCAGGGGACAGGGGGCGGAGCCTTGCGTATCAGCATGGCGGGGACGACGCGCGCTCCGGAGGCTTTGGTCGTCGGGAAGCATCAGTGTCGGGGAGTAGCGGTGTTGCGCCGCCCTGAATGCCGCAGACCTTTCCACGCCCCTTAGAGTTATTAGTTGGGTAAGCGTGGGGTTGCGTATGCGCTCAGAACCGACCCACGTAATTCTCGGGACGGATTCGCCGCAACTCGGCTTTGAGACCGTCCGCTACGTCCAATCCGTCGATAAATTCGTGGATGACCGTCTCGTCGATCTTCGCCTTTCCCCGGGTGAGGTCCTTCAGGGCCTCGTAGGGTTTGGGGTAGCCTTCCCGGCGTAGTACATTCTGGATGGCCTCGGCGGTCACCATCCAGTTGGCCTCCAGGTCGGCGGCAAGCTTGTCGGGATTAAGCAGCAACTTACCCAGGCCCTTCTCCATGGCCTGGATCGAAATGAGGACGTGGGCCAGGGGGACACCCAGGTTACGTAGGACGGTCGAATCGGTGAGGTCACGCTGCAGACGACTAACGGGCAGCTTGTCAGCCAGATGGGTAAAGAGCGCCCGGGCGATACCGAGGTTGCCTTCCGCATTCTCGAAGTCGATGGGATTCACCTTGTGGGGCATGGCCGAACTGCCGATCTCGCCGGCAACGGTCTGCTGCCGGAAATACTCCATACTGATGTAGGTCCACACGTCGCGGCACAGGTCGATCAGGATGGTGCACAAGCGCGTCAGGGCGTGAAAGGTGGCCCCCAGGTTGTCGTAGTGCTCGATCTGGGTTGTCGGATAGCTCCGCTGCAGGCCGAGGTCATTGTTGACGAAGGCCGTAGCGAAGGCGTGCCAGTCGGTATCCGGATAGCTGACGTAGTGGGCGTTCATGTTTCCCGTGGCGCCACCGAATTTGGCCGACAGGGGTACCTCCTTTAGCTGCCGGAGCTGCTCCCGCAGGCGGGCGGTCCAGACGGCGAATTCCTTACCAAGGAGGGTGGGGGAGGCGGGCTGCCCGTGCGTTTTTGCCAGCATGGGGGTATCCCGCCATTCGGTGACGCGCTCATCCAGTCGGTCCAGCAGTCCCTCGAAGGCGGGATAAATGACTTCGTCGAGCCCGTCGCGCAGGCTGAGGGGGACGGCCGTATTGTTGATGTCCTGGCTGGTGAGCCCGAAGTGAGTGAATTCAATGATGTCACCCAGTCCCCGCTCCTGAAGCTTTTCTTTGACGAAGTATTCTACGGCCTTGACGTCGTGGTTGGTAACCCGCTCGGTGGCCTTGATCGATTGGGCGTCCTCGGTGCTAAATTCTGCGACGATCGAGGCAAGACCGGATACTGCTTCCGCATCGACGTTCCGCAGTTGGGGCAGTCCCATCCGGTGCAGCGCCTGGAGGTAACGCACCTCTACCAGTACCCGGTACCGGATGAGGCCGTACTCACTAAAGTACGGGGCGAGGGGTTCGGTTTTTGAGGCGTAGCGACCGTCAATGGGACTGATGGCGTGAAGCTCGGACATGGCTGTGATTTGCCGGCAAAGGTAGCCGATGCATTTAGTTTTGCTAGCCGGAGGACCAGAAACGCCTGGCCAACTTTCTAAGCAAGCGGCGGGGGAGCCGTTTGGCGATGCCGAAATAATCGTATGCTTCGTGGTCGACTCCGTGCTCCCGTATCAGCGCAGCAAGACTGGCTCCGGCGGGAAAGCGCGACAAGTCCTTACGCAACGCTCTCGCCATCCTGGGAAGCGTAAAGGCCCGGTGGTAGTGCAAATGCGATTTGCCGCTGAAGTCCCGGTAATCCTGCGGAGGATCCTCCCACTGGTCCAAAATGTGTACCGGGTAATTAAATTCCTCGGGAAGCGGGCGCACAGTTAGGTCGAGTGCTGCGATCGTCGCGCTTAGGACACTCTGCTCGACAAAACCCCGACCCGAGTCCGGCTGCAAATTTTGCTCCATTACGCTCTCGAAGTTTTTCAGCCAGGCGTTGAAAAGTCCGTTGGCGCGCGCGGTGATCACCATGCCGGAATTGTAGTATTCGAGAATGTTCTTCCGATCTACGGTCGTGGTGACGTGATTTGCTCTCCGCACCCCGAGCAGTTTATAAAGGTTAGCCCAGTACTTGCCATTAGGGTCGTTGAAGTTCGGCGTAGTTCCGATCAATTGTATGTCAACCGGACGGATCCAGACGTCACCCGCTACCACTTCGGAAAGGAAGTCCGGGGGGTTGAGGAATGCGGTATCCGTATCCAGGAACATCAGAATATCGGCCGAGCTTTCTCTCTCCCGGTGGGCGCAGGCCAGCGGCTTATTGGCAAAGGCATAATCAACATAGTCTACATTGAGGGGTAAGTCTACCGTTTCGACACCATGGTTCTGGAAGAACCGGAGGGTCGGGGCACTGGGAACACGATCGGGCCGCGGACTATAGCTGAAGACCTTCGCGTGCCGGATCGGGCCGCCGAACTCTCTGATGCTCGAAACCAATACCTTGGCCATCCCCTCCAGGGGACCGCTTTCGGTACAGATGATGATTTCGATGGATGGATGCGGAGCGGGCAAGAGCGATTCAATCGGTACCGCAGCAAGCTACACAAAGAACTCCTCATCCAGTTCGGTCTGCTGCCGCTCATCGCGGCGGAGGTGGTATGGTTTGGAATCGTTGTCGCGCTGCAGCCGTTGGTCGACCCGGGTGATGGGCGTGCGGTTGCTGGCAAGTAGGCAGCGGTCGTTGCGGAAGACGTCGACGGTAATGAAGCCGAACCAGTTCATGCCGATCTCCACGCGGTACTTGTCAATACTTTCCCCGTCGGGAGCGTCGACCGTGAAGTAGTGGTTGCGCCCGAAGATGCTGCAGCCGGAGCTGGTGAGTTCGCCGTTGAAGTACACCTTTTCCTCGCCGGTCCAGATGCTGTTGTGGATTTCGAGGAGGTCGTCGTTGATGGGCAGCGAGAGAATACGCATAGCGGAAGGGGTTGGTGATGTAGTAAACTTACGGCCCCGGCCGGCCCGGCGCCACTCCGGTAGACGAACGCCGGCAGATACCGGACGACCGGCAGTGCGGAGTGGCGGCAATGCTTACCTTCGCCCGTGCCTAACCAGCCGACACGATGCCAAGCTACCCCCGATTGATTGCTCTCCTCTGCACCTGCGTCACCGCCCTGCCGCTGCTGGCCCAGGCGGAAGCGGCCCCGCCCGCGGACTTTATGCGGAGTACCGGTAAGATATACGTGGTAGTGGCCGTTATCGTCGTCGTGTTTATCGGCCTGGCCTTCTACCTCTGGAGACTGGACCGCCGCCTTACCGATATTGAAAATCAAATTGAAGATCATGCGTGACACCTCTTTTCTGGACAGCGTAGGCACCTACTTTGATGCCGCTGCCCCCCACACCGGATTGCCCGACGGACTGCTGCGGCAGATCAAGGTCTGCAACTCCGTTTATCAGATCTACTTCCCCGTCAAGATCGACGGCGAGGTAAAGGTCATCGAGGCCTACCGGGCCCAGCACAGCCACCACCGCAGTCCCACCAAGGGGGGGATCCGGTACTCCAACCACGTCAACCAGGAGGAGGTCGTGGCCCTCGCTACCCTGATGTCGTACAAGTGCGCCATCGTCGACGTTCCCTTCGGGGGCGCCAAGGGGGGCGTGCGCATCAACCCCTGGGAGTACAGCGAGGCCGACCTGGAGAAAATTACCCGCCGCTACACCACCGAGCTGATCCGCCGCAAGTTTATCGGCCCGGCCATCGACGTGCCGGCACCCGACTACGGAACCGGCCCCCGGGAGATGGCCTGGATCTACGATACCTACCGGAGCTTTCACCCCGACGACATCAACGCGGCGGGCTGCGTCACCGGCAAGCCGGTCAGCCAGAATGGCGTGCGCGGCCGCACCGAAGCTACGGGGCGGGGCGTCTTCTACGGCATCCGGGAGGCCTGCAACGAGAAGAAGCTGATGGACAAGATCGGCCTCACCGTAGGCATCGAAGGCAAGACCATGGTCGTGCAGGGTCTCGGTAACGTGGGGTCCCACACGGCAACCATCAGCCAGGACGAGGGTGGCGTAAAGATCATCGGCGTATCCGAGGTCGAAGGCGCGATCTATAATCCGAAAGGCATGGACATCCACGACGTGATCCGTCACCGTGCCGAGACCGGCAGCATCCTGGACTACCCCGGAGCCCAGGCCTTCGGCAAGGACGAGCGCCGTGCGGTCATGGAATTCGAGTGTGACATTCTGGTGCCCGCCGCCCTGGAAAACCAGATCGACGAGGACAACGCCCACGCCGTAAAGGCCAAGCTCATTGCCGAGGCCGCCAACGGTCCGATCACGGCCGCCGGATCCAAGATTCTGGCCGAGCGCGGGATCGTCGTCCTGCCCGACATCTACCTCAACGCCGGCGGCGTAACGGTGAGTTACTTCGAGTGGCTCAAGAACCTCAGCCACATGCGTTTCGGTCGCCTGCAGAAACGATTTGACGAGCAGAACTACCGCCGCATCGTGGAGCAGATCGAGACGACCACCGGCAAGGCGATCAGCGACCGCGACCGGCAGATGATCATCCACGGTGCCGACGAGATCGACCTGGTACGCTCCGGACTGGAGGAAACCATGATCACCGGCTTCCAGGGAATCTTCAGTCTTTACGAGGAGAAGGAAGGCATTAACGACCTCCGGACGGCTGCTTTTGCACTGGCGATCAGTAAGATATCCAATGACTACATCAGCCTGGGAATTTGGCCCTAGTCGGCAGGGTAGCAAATAATATACTTGTCTACCGGAAATTGTGAAATAATTGTTGGTGCGGCTATCTTTGCCGCACCACCAATTAACAATTCACCTAAGCAAATATGTCCGACAAACTCGACAAGATCGACCTGAGCATCCTGAAAATTCTGCAGGACAACAGCAAGATCACCAATCTTGACCTTTCCAAACGAATCGGACTGAGTCCCGCACCCACCCTGGAGCGGGTAAAGAAGCTCGAGCAGAACGACGTGATCGAGAGCTACCACGCCAAGGTTAGCCCGGAAGCCATCGGCCTGATGGTGAAAACGTTCGTGCTCGTGTCGCTGGACTGGCGCAAGAGCCAGGCCCGGGAAAACTTTCTCGAGCAGGTGCAAAGCATCGACGAGATCACCGAGTGCTACATCATTACCGGCGAAGCCGACTTCCTGCTGAAGATCGTTTGCCAGGATATTCCCACCTACGAGCGGCTGCTCTTCAAGACCCTGCAACAGATCGATGAAATCGAGCGCCTGAAAACGCTGATGACCCTTTCCACGGTAAAGGACGTGAAGCGGCTTCCCTACGATTACGAGGGAGAAGGGAGTTAGTCATTTAGTTCTGTAGTTCTGTAGTGGCGGGCATCTGCCGGTCGCTCCGCTTCCGGAGTGGAGGAGTAGCGCGGAAGTGATCGGGCCGGCATGGCCGTTTGAGCCCTCATTTTTGCCTGAAGGATTAAAATGTGGTCCCCGAATCCATCCTTCCGGGCCTGGGCTTTGTACTGTTTGCTCAGTAAACGAGAAGGATGAGTACGTTGAATATCGGGATGGTCCAGCAGGCGAACAGCGGCGACCGGGAGGCTAATATTGCAAAGAGCGCAGCGGGGATCCGCAGGTGCAAGGAAGAGGGGGCGGAGCTCGTCGTGTTGCAGGAATTGCACACCGGGCTTTACTTCTGCCAGACGGAGGAAACCCAGGTCTTTGACCAGGCCGAGCCGATACCGGGGCCGAGCACCGAATACTTCGGCGCGCTAGCCCGGGAACTCGATCTCGTGCTGGTCCTCAGCCTTTTCGAGAGCCGTGCGCCCGGCCTCTGCCACAATACGGCCGTGGTTATCGAACGCGACGGCAGTATTGCCGGACGGTACCGGAAGATGCACATCCCCGACGACCCGGCCTATTACGAGAAATTCTACTTCACGCCCGGCGATATGGGGTTCAGGCCAATCGACACGAGCGTGGGCCGGCTTGGCGTGCTGGTGTGCTGGGATCAGTGGTACCCGGAAGCCGCACGGCTGATGGCCCTGGCCGGTGCCGAGGTGTTGATCTATCCCACCGCCATCGGGTACGAAAGCACCGACCCCGAGGAGGAGCAGGAGCGGCAGCGCGATGCCTGGATCATCAGTCAGCGGGGCCACGCCGTGTACAACGGCCTGCCCGTGGTGGCGGTCAACCGGACGGGCTTCGAGCCGGACCCCAGCGGGGTCACCGGAGGAATTCGATTCTGGGGCAGCAGCTTCGTGGCGGGGCCGCAGGGGGAGTACCTCTACCGGTCGCCCCGTGACGAAGAAGACGTGAAGGTGGTGGCCGTCGACCGCAAGCGAACCGCCGACGTGCGCCGCATCTGGCCCTTTTTCCGCGACCGTCGCATCGACGCCTACGGAGATCTGCTGCGGAGGTATATCGATTAGAAGCTGTACCGCAGGCCCAACTGCATCTGCCAGCGGCTCAGCAGGCTGAAGTCGTTGGTAAAGGTGGAGGTCAGGGCCGTATCGAAACTATACTCCGGCGTGCCGTCTTCGTCGAAGCCCGTCACGCCTACCGGCTGGGTCGTCGTCGGAAACTGCCTTATCCCCCAGTTGCTGTTGATGAGGTTACCGATGTTCAGGATGTCGAGGGTCAGCTGCACCAGGTTACTGCCGGAGAGCTGCAGGTCCTGCGCCAGGCGTACGTCCCAGTTGCTGTACCACGGGCTCAGGATGGCGTAGCGCTTGGCGTACTGCCCGCGGCGGCCGCTGAGGTAATCGTCCTGGGCGATGAAGGCGCCGTAGGCCTGCCGCTGGGCATCCCCCCCGGCAAAGGTCATCTGGGTAAGTTCGGCCTCCGTGGGGATGTAGATCAGATCGTTGAGGCCCGAGCCGTCGTTGTTGAGGTCGCCGCTGTAGGTGTAGCTGAACCGCCCGCCCTCGGCGTACTGCAGGAAGACGGCGAGGGTGGTGGCCCAGCGGTCCTCCGCGCCGTAGGTGAACCGCTTGTGCGCGCTGCCCACTACGCGGTGGCGGTTGCCGTACAGGCTGGGGCTCAGCACGGCGCGGTTCACGTTGCCGAAGGCCGGGTTGCGGTCGTAGGCATCGCCACTGATCTCCGCCTCGATGGAGCTGGCTTCCCGGGCGTCGAGAAAGTTATAGGCCAGGCTGGTGAAGAGACCGCTGGCAAAGTTCCGCTTCACCTCAACGGAGCCATTGAAGCTGTGGCCGATATCGGTATTCGTGAACACGTAGGCGTTCGTGGTACCGGCAATACCCTGTACGCGGTCCTCGGCGCGGTACACCGGCCGGTCGTCGACGCCCGGAAGGGTGCCTCCGGGCGTCCGCAGGCCGTAGTTGCGAACCATCATGGCGTTCTGGTCGGCGGTGTAGATGAGGTCGGTCGTTACGGTCCAGCCTTCCCCCAGTGCCAGGTCGGCGCCGAGGTTACTGCGCCACACCTGCGGAAACTGAAAACTCGGCGCGGTGACGGTGTAGAAGAAAAAGTCGGGGTTCGCGACCTGATTGCCGATCCACACAAAGGGAAAGCGACCGCTGAAGAGCCCGGAGCCGCCGCGCAGTTGGAAGGACTGATCTCCCCGGACATCCCAGTTGAAGCCCAGCCGGGGGGAGAACAAAAAGCTGTTGTCCGGCATTTCGGTCTGGTCGAAGGTGACCGACTGGTTGTTTTCGTCGTAGTAGACCACCGCGGGGGCGTAGGTGCCGCCCTCCTCGATGGTGCCGCCCTTGCGGTCGATGTTTTCCTGGGCCTTTTCAGGGGTGTTGAAGAAGAGCGGCTTATCCAGGCGCAGGCCCACCGTCAGGGTAAGGTCGGGGGTTACGTTGATCTCGTCCTGGGCGTAAAGCCCCAGTTGACCGACGTTCGTTTCCGCCAGGGCGAAACTGGTGCCCTGGTAGCCGTTGCCGGGGGCGGTTCCGGCCCCATACGCGGCCTCGGCACCGGCCACGGCCTCGTCAAACACCCCGTTGGCAATGCCTTCCAGGAAAGCTTCGGGGCTGGCCTGGGCCGCGGCATCGACCTGGATGAATATTCCGGGGTACAGTCCCAGATTAAAGCTGTTGTCGAAGTCGAAGCGCTCCAGGCTGACGCCGGCCGTGAGGGTGTGCTTGCCCGCGAAGTACTGCAGGTTATCGGTGAACTGCATGACCTTCTGGTCGAGCCGGTTATTGATGGAGAAGGGTTCGTGGCCCAGTACGATGTAGTTGGTGCCGTCGCGCTGCACCGTCAGGCTGGGAAATGGGGTGCTGAAGGGGTCGCGGTAGTCGGTGTAGGTCGTGTAACCTACCTGCAGCTTGTTGCTGAACTGCTTGGCGAAGAGGCTACGCCACTCCACGATACCTGACTGGATCTCGTTGTTGATGCGGTAGCCCGAATTGCGGAACTGCAGGGTAGTGGCGTCCGGACCGCGGCGGCCGAGCGCGCTGGGGTGGGCATTGTTGTCGCGGCTCGCGTTCAGGAAATTATAGGTCGCCGTGAGGGTGTTGCCGGGGGCAATGTTCCAGTCCAGCTTCAGCAACCCCTTTTCGTTGTCGGTATTCTGTAAGTAGCCCTCGTACGGGCCGGTAACGTATCCGAAGCGATCGAGGAGAGCGGCGGAGATCGCATCCAGGTCGGCGGCCTCCACGCGGCTCACCTGGTTGCCCGACAGGCCGCCCCGGGCGGCCAGGAAATTGCTGCCGAGATCCTCCCGCCGCTCCAGTTCAACATTGGCGAAGAAGAAGAGCTTGTCGCGGAGGATCGGCCCGCCAATGCTGGCCCCGGCCTGCACCTGCCGCAGGTCCGGTACGAAGATATCGTCGCCGGCCACGCGGTCGCCGGTCAGGTCCTGGTTGCGGAAGAACCCGAAGACCGTACCGGAGAAGTCGTTGGTGCCGCTCTTGGTCACGGCGTTAACGGCGGCACCGGTGAAGCCCGCCTGCGTTACGTCGTAGGGGGCGATGTTGACCTGGATCTGCTCGATGGCGTCCAGCGAGATGGGTTGGGCGTTGCTCTGGCCGCCGGCGGTGGCCGCGTCCAGTCCGAAGGGGTTGTTGAAGATGGAGCCGTCGAGGGTGAAGCTGTTGTACTGGTCGTTGCGGCCCCCGAAGCTGTTGCCGTCGGCGCTCGGCGTGAGGCGGGTGAAATCGCTCGCCGAACGGCTGATGGTCGGCAGGCGCTGCAGCTCGTCGGTGCCGATCTGGGTAGCGGCCCCGGTGCGGTCGCTGTTGATGACGTTGTTGCGGCCGGCGCTGACGACCACTTCGTCCAGCGTTTCGCCGTCGGCACCCAGGCTGATGTCGAGAAGCCGTTTTTCGCCCAGCTTCAACTGGACATCCGTAACGGTTTCAGTAGCGTAGCCTACGTAGCTGATGGTGAGGACATAGGGGCCCCCGATCCGCAGGTTATTCAGGTTGTAGTATCCGTCATCGAGGGCCGTGGTGCCGTACTGGGTGCCGGTCGGACCGTGTACGGCAAGGATGGTGGCCCCGTAAAGGCCCTCACCGGAGGTATCGGTAACCTGTCCGGCCAGGGAAGCGGTGGTGGCCTGGGCCCACAGTCCGAGGGGGAGTAACAGGCACAGGAATGTTAGTGACGGTAGGAAAAGCTTGCGGTTCATGGGGGCGTTGATTACCCCGCCACGGAACGGCCCCGGCGGGGGGGTGAGTCTTGCCGTGAAGATAATCAACGCCGGGGGTGATGAACCGACTAGAAGCTTGAGTTTAGCGGGCGTAGTGGGCTACCAGTCCCGTCTTGCCGATAATGTGCTGGGAAGCCATAAAGACCACTTTAGGCATGGGAGCGCCCTCGGGAAGGTCGATCGCTTCGGTATCAAGCGCATAAAGTGTGAGGTGGTAAGCGTGGGCCGGGTCGCCGGGAGGAGGGCAGGCGCCACCGTAGCCATTCATGCCGTATGAGTTGGCGCCCTGGAGGGTGCCCGCGGGCATCCCTTCGCTGCTGGCACCCGTAGGGAGGGAAGTGACGGAAGCGGGAATGTTGAAGGCGCACCAGTGGGTAAATCCGGCCGGGGTGGGGGCGTCGGGGTCGTGGATGACGATGATGTAGGACTTGGTGCCCTTGGGAGCGTCGCGCCAGGTCAGGTCGGGGCTGAGGTTGTCGCCGCCGGCACCCATGCCGTTGAAGACGTTGACGGCGGGGACCTGGCCCATAAATTGGTTGCTGCTGACGGTGAATCCGGCCATGGAGAGGGAGTTTTGCTACCCAACTTCCCCGTACCGGCCGAAGTTCGCTGCACCGGCGGCCCCGCCCTACCTTTACCGCAAACCCCACCCACGTGACCAAAGCGGAGAAAGCCCGGGATATCCAGCGCATCCTCGACGACCTGTACCCGGAGGTGCCCGTGCCCCTGGACCATACCGACCCCTACACCCTGCTGGTGGCCGTGCTGCTCTCCGCCCAGTGTACCGACGTACGCGTGAATCAGGTGACGCCATCCCTGTGGGCCGTCACCGACCGCCCCGAGGTGATGAAGACGCTGCCCGTGGAGGACATCCGCGAGATCATCAAACCCTGCGGCCTCTCCCCGGCGAAGAGCAAGGCCATCAAGGAGTTGAGCCGGATCATCGACGAGGAGCACGGCGGGCGGGTGCCGCAGACCTTCGCCGCGCTGGAGGCGCTGCCGGGCGTGGGGCACAAGACGGCCAGCGTGGTGATGAGTCAGGCCTTTGGCGTGCCGGCGTTCCCCGTAGATACCCACATCCACCGCCTGGCGTACCGCTGGGCGCTGAGCACCGGCAAGAACGTGGCCAAAACCGAAGCCGACCTGAAGCGACTCTTTCCGCGCGAGCGCTGGAACAAGCTGCACCTGCAGATCATCTTCTTCGGGCGGGAGTACTGTCCGGCCCGCGGCCACCGGATGCGCGACTGCCCCATCTGCTCACGCTACGGACGCCGTTCGCTGCTGAAGCGGGAATAAAGCCTAACTTGGCGCGCGATGGAAGGAATTAAGACCAGTTCCACCTGGACGAGAAGGCTGCCCCGCATCCTGTTGGGGGTCGTAGCCGTGGTATTGATCAGCCTGTTGTACCCCAACAACCTGACCTTCCCCTACCAGTTCGAGCTCAACCAGACGTGGCAATACGCCGACCTGACGGCCCCCTACGCCGTGCCGGTCCTCAAGCGTGAGGAACGCCTGACCGCGGACCGCCAGGCGGTGCTCCGCAACCTGACCCCGGTGTATCGCCGCGACGCCCAGGTGGCGCGGGAGGCGCGGCTGCAGTATTTCGACGATTTCCAGGTAGCCCTAGATTCGGCCCGGGCCCGGGGTACGTACCCCGGACTGATCCGGCAGGACGAGGCGCACCGGCAGTACGGGCTGCGCCTGCTCGACCGCATCTATCAGCGGGGCATCGTAAACCTGCGGCCGCAGGATGAGGCCAGTGCCGGGATGGCTTCCGTCATCCAGATCGTGGACGGCAGCGAGGTAAATACCCGTACCATCGGCCAGGTATTCACCGCGCCCGGTCGTGCGCGGCAGTGGCTTACCGACAGCATCCTGTACACCCGCCTGTCGGCGCCGGACTTCCTGCTGCCCCTGCTGGAGGATAAGTTGCAGTATAACGTCTTCTACAACGACAGCCTGACCAACCGCCTGCGGGAGCAATCGCTGGAGGCCGTGAGCCCCTTCGACGGGCTGGTGGAGCAGGGAGACATCCTCGTGCGGCAGGGCGAGGTGATCTCGGACAATGTCTACCAGAAACTCATCAGCTACCGCCGGCTATACAACAGCAACCTGCAGGGCTCGACGACCTACCTGTCGGTCTTCACGGGCTATACCCTCATCGTGGGCCTGGTCATTCTCCTGCTGTACCTGTACCTGCGGACGTTTTTCCCCTTCGTGTACGTGCGGATCAAAAACCTGGTCTTCATCCTGATGTGGCCGCTGCTGTACGCCATCATGGTGCGGTCCATCGAGCTGGCGCCGGGCTGGAGTGCCTACGTGGTTCCCTTCTGTATCGTGCCCATCGTGATGCGGATCTTCTTCGCGGAGCGCCTGGCCTTCTTCGTACACGTGGCGGTGGTACTGATCGCCAGCTTCCTCACGTCCCTGGGGTATCCCTTCACCTTTCTCAGCATCATGGCCGGGGTGGTGGTAATCTTCATGGACATCGACACCCGCGACTGGAGCCGGTTCTTCAGTAGCCTGCTGCTGTTGTTTGCCTTTTATCTCTTCGGGTACGTGGGCATTCAGCTGGTGCAGGGGTCGGGCTGGTCGGGCATTAACTACGTGGACCTGCTGTGGCTGGGCCTCAACGTATTCCTGGTGCTGCTGGCCTATCCGCTGATCCCGATGCTGGAGCGCTTCTTCGGTCTTATATCGCCGATCACGCTCATGGAGCTGAACGACATGAACCGTCCCCTGCTGGAAAAGCTGGCCCGGCAGGCCAGCGGCACGTGGCAGCATAGCCTGAACGTGGCCAACCTGGCCGAGCGGGTAGCCAGCGAGATCGGAATCGATTCGCTGCTGGTGCGCACCGCCGCCCTCTACCACGACATCGGCAAGCTCAAGAACCCCGAGTACTTCATCGAAAACCAGAACGGGCCTAACCCCCATGACCGGATCACCGACCTGGAGAGCGCCAAGATCATCATCGACCACGTGAACGAGGGGGTGCGGCTAGCGCGGGTAGCGGGGCTGCCCGAAACGATCATCGACTTCATCCGGACCCACCACGGAACCACGCGCACCGAATACTTCTACCGCAACCACATCAAGGACCACCCGGAACGTGAGGTGGACGAGCCCTACTTCCGTTACGACGGACCGCTACCCACCACGAAGGAGCAGACGGTACTCATGCTGGCGGACAGCGTGGAGGCGGCCTCGAAGTCGCTCAAGCAACCCACGCAGGAGGAACTCTACGAGCTGATCGACGCCATCATCCGCGGGAAACTCACCAACGGTCAGCTGGTACAGAGCCGGCTGAGCTTCCACGAACTCGAGACGCTGCGCCGGATCTTCCGGTCGGTCCTGAAGAGCTCCCACCATCTGCGGATCGCGTATCCGGACGCCAAGGGGCAGGCACGCGACGACGCCGCCGAGCCCCTTCCCCCCGACGAGGAGGAATGATCAGTCTTCCAGCAACTCGGCCGCCCCGTGAAAGTGGACCCCCGGCGAGATGGTCTGCGCCGCCTCGATCATGCGGCGGGCCAGCAGGTCGGCTTCGGTGGGGTTGTAGTCGCCGAGAATATCGGGCGACACCTGGCGCACGAGGCGGGTGAGGCCCGCGGCCACCTTCTCGCCCAACCTCAGCTCCTCGCGGTCGCCCAACAGCACCCCCGGCCGGAACAGGTGCACCGCCCAGAAATCGAGGCGGGAGACCGCTTCCTCCATCTCGCCCTTGGTGCGGCTATACAGGAACCGACTTTCGGAATTAGCCCCGGCCGAACTGACCACCAGGCACTGGTTGGCGCCCTGCCGCTGGGCGAGGGCGGCGGCATGGACGACGTACTCGTAGTCGACCCGGCGGAAGGCATCGGCGCTACCGGCTTTTTTGATGGTTGTGCCGAGGGCGATGTAGATATCCTGGCAACGGAACATGGTGGGTTTACGGTCGAGCTGCTCGAACTTGATAACCGGGTTGTCGAGTTTGTCGTGGCGAATATTCAGCGGCCGGCGCGTGGGGGCCACCACGGTGCGGTAGGCGCCGTGCTCAAGCAGCCGGTCGAGTAACTTTCCGCCCACCAGTCCGGTAGCGCCGAGGAGCAGCGCGGTCTTCCGGCTGGCGATGATTTCCATGCCTTCTTGCATGCTGACCGTAACCCGTTGCGGCTCCCGAGGTTTGCTCTACTCCGGTTCCGCCCGCGGCAGGTGGAAGCGGGCGAGCAGTAACATACCCAGCAAGAAAAAGCCGCCCAGGATGAGGATGCTGAGTCGCATGCTGCCCGTCAGTGCATCGAGGAAACCGAAGAGGAAGGTACCGACGACGATGGCGACCTTCTCCAGCACGTCGTAGAAACTGAACCAGGAGGTGGTGTCCGCCGGCCCGTCGGCATCGGACGAGTGCCGGGGAATCACCTTGGCGTAGGTGGAGCGGCTGAGGGACTGAATCCCCCCCATCACCAGGCCGACAGCGCCGGCGATGAGGTAAAACTGCAACTTACCGTTGACGAAGTATGCCAGTACGCAGATGAGCGTCCAGATCGTCAACTCGAAGTAGAGGGCGACCTTGTTGCCGCGCCACTCGCTGATACGTGCGGCCAGGTAAGCACCGGCAATGGCGACCACCTGGAGGATCAGGACGACCACGATAAGTTCCTGGGTCGCAAACCCCAGCTCCTTCTTCGCGAAGATGCTGGCCAGGAAGATCACCGTCTGTACGCCCGCCGAGTAGCTGAAGAAGGCGGCGAGGAAGCGCTTGGCCTGCGGGTAGTCGCGCATACGGCGCCAGACCCCGGTCAGTTCCCGTACGCCGCGCTTAGCCATGTCCGCCAGCCCGGTCCCCGGCAGGCGTACGTCGTCGGGCAGGCGCGCCAGTGAGATCGCGGCGAAGATGAGCCACCAGGCACCCACTGTGACGAAGGCCATGCGTACCGCCAGATTACCTTCGACCGGAAGGCCAAACCAGCTGGGCTTCAGTACCATCGCCAGGTTGAGCAAGAGCAGGATCACGCTACCGATATAGCCCATGGCGAAGCCCCGGGCACTAAGGCGGTCGAAGCGGTCCTCCGTGGCGATCACGGGCAGGAAGCTGTTGTAAAACACCAGTCCGCCTGCGAAGCCGATCAGGCCGACGATAAAGCCAAGGCTGCCGATCCACATCGTGTCCATGCCGGTGAAGAAGAAGAGGCTCAGGCAGCCTAGGCCGCCCATGATCGTGAAGGCACGCAGGAAGGTCTTCCGGCGGCCCCCGGCGTCGGCGATGCCGCTCAGGAAGGGGGAAAGTACCGCGATCACCAGGTAGCTGAAGGTGATAAGGTAGGCAAACCACGAACTGTTGGTGAAGGGCACCCCGAGGACCGTAAATTCCGGGTCGACCATCTCCTCAAAATAGGGGGGGAAGATCGCGGTGGTGATCACGAGGGCAAAGGCGGAGTTGGCCCAGTCGAAGAGCGCCCAGCCGGTGAGCGTCTTCGGATCGTTGAGGGGGTGCGACATGGTCCAAAGGTAGCCGCTTCCCTGCGGATGTCGTAAACTTGCCCCCTCTCTAACCCCGTTGCCCGCACAGGGCTCAGCTCCTCTCCATGCCCCTCATAAAAAGTATATCCGGTTTCCGCGGTACCATCGGCGGCCGCCCCGGACACAACCTCACTCCGGAAGACATCGTAACCAGCGTGGCCGCCTACGGTGACTGGCTGCTCCGCAGCGGCGCGTCTCCCCTGGTGGTCATCGGGCGCGACGGTCGCCCCTCCGGATCGGTCGTGGCATCCCTCACGGCGGCTACCCTGCAGTCCATGGGCATCGACGTGATCGACTGCGGACTGGCTACCACGCCCACCGTCGAAATGGCGGTGGTCTGGCGCGGAGCCGGTGGCGGTATCATCCTGTCCGCCAGCCACAACCCCAAGGAATACAATGCCCTCAAACTGCTCAACAGCAAGGGCGAGTTCATCAGCCACGCCGACGGGCAGGACCTGATCGACACCGTGGAGTCCGGTGACATCACCTATGCCGGCGTTGACGAACTGGGCCGGCTGAGTCAGGACGAGGACGCCCTCGCCGAGCACGTGGAAGCCGTGGTCAACCACCCGCTCGTGGACAAGGAGGCCATCCGGGGCGCACGCTACCGCATCGTCCTGGACGCCGTCAACAGCGTAGGCGCCATCGCCATCCCCGCCCTGTGCCAGCGGCTGGGGGTGGCCTGTGAAGTGATGAATGGCACCCTCGACGGACAGTTCGCCCACAATCCGGAACCCCTGCCGGCTCACCTGCACGAACTTATCGATCGGCTGGCGGGCGATTCCGCCATCAGCCTCGGGGTCGCCGTTGACCCCGACGTCGACCGCCTGGCCCTGGTCGGCCCCGGAGGCCGGTGGATCGGGGAGGAGTATACGCTGGTCACGGTGGCCGATTACGTCCTGAGCCGCGAGCCCGGCCCGGTGGTCAGCAACCTGAGCAGCAGCCGCGCCCTCGCGGACATCGCGCGGTCCTACGGACAGGAATACCACGCCTCCGCGGTCGGTGAGGTGAACGTGGTCGCCAAGATGAAGGAAGTCGGTGCCACCATCGGCGGCGAGGGCAACGGCGGCATCATCGATCCCCGCCTGCACTACGGGCGCGACAGCCTGATCGGGCTGGCGCTGGTGCTGAGCCACCTGGCTACCAGCGGAAAAACCATCAATGACCTGCGGGACGGCTACGCCCAGTACGAAATGGTCAAGGACAAGATCCAGCTGAATCCGGATCTGGACCTGGTGGACGCCCTCTCGGTCATGGAAGGCTTGTACCCCGATACGCCAAAGAACAACATCGACGGACTGAAGCTCGACTTCCCCGACGGCTGGGTCCACCTGCGCGGCTCCAATACCGAGCCCATTGTACGGGTCTACGCCGAGGCCGCTACCCAGGCCCGGGCCCGCGAACTCGCCGGAGAGGTGAAGTCGCGCTTTGTTGAACTCACCGGCGGCAAGAACTAGTACCGCTATCTTTTCCCATTAACCGCACTTCTCCATGCCGCTACCGACATTCCCCGCCGATAACTTCTTCCTGATCGCCGGCCCCTGCGCCATCGAGGGGGAGGATATGGCCTACCGCATCGCCGAACGGGTGGTCGAGATCACCTCGCGTCTCGGCATTCCCTACATCTTCAAGGGCAGCTACCGGAAGGCCAACCGCAGCCGTATCGATAGTTTCTCCGGCATCGGTGACGAACGGGCGCTGCGCATCATTCGGGGGGTAGGGGAGCGCTTCGGCGTGCCGACGACCACCGACATTCACGCCGACGAGGAGGCAGCCATGGCCGCCGAGTACGTCGATGTGCTACAGATCCCCGCCTTCCTCTGCCGGCAGACGTCTCTGCTGGTCGCCGCCGCGGAAACCGGTAAGGTGGTCAACATCAAGAAGGGGCAGTTCCTTAGTCCCTCCGCCATGCAGCACGCCCAGCAGAAAGTGATCGACAGCGGCAACGACCGGGTGTGGATGACCGAGCGGGGCGTCACCTTCGGCTACACCGACCTGGTGGTGGATTTCCGGGGTATCCCCACGATGCAGTCGTACGGCGCCCCCGTGATCCTGGACTGCACCCACAGCCTGCAGCAGCCCAACCAGAGCAGCGGCGTAACCGGGGGGCGCCCGGCAATGATCGAGACGATCGCGCGTGCCGGCGTCGCCGTGGGCGTGGACGGTTTATTCCTGGAAACCCACTTTAATCCCACCGAAGCGAAAAGCGACGCGGCCAATATGCTGCCGCTCGACGAACTCGAGGCACTCCTTACGAAACTAGTTCGCATCCGCCGTGCCGTGCAGGCCGGCGCGTGAGCTTCAGTTTACCCAGCGCTCAATAGTCATCCTGAGCCGTTCCGGCTCCCGGGTGCCGATAAGGATGCGCTCTCCGTTTCGCAATTCAAGTTGCAGGCCCTGGTCGCCGGACACATTGTAGGCTTTGCCCTTCCTGCCCATACGGTAGCCCCAGCCACCGTACTCGCCGAGCGGGGAGTAGGTGCGGACGTAGGCACGGGAAATATCTTCCTTGCGGATCACCTTGGCCCCGAAGGGCGGAAATCCCACCGACAGGCGATCGGGATGGATCGTGGTCCGCAGACTTACCGTGGCGAAGCCGATCAGGATGGCCAGATAGATCCCCAGAATGAGAACCGGTGGCCAAAGTTCGCCACCGACCAGCAGGGGCCACATACCGATCAGCGTCGCCGCGCCGGACCCCAGCAGGATCGCCCAGAGCCACCACTGGTTGAATTTCTGTTCTTCTTGGAATAGTACCATTCCAAAAAGATAACGGTTTCCGGGAACTTAATCCCGGAAACCGTTCATCAAGGCTGGTATGGCGTAGTGCCTACAGGTACTGCGCGACCAGGTTCTCGTAGCGTTCCTGCCGTCCGCTGGTCTGGGCGGGCTCGCCGAGGGAGCGGCCGATCTCGGCCAGCTGCTCGAGCGTCAGTTGGCCCTCCTCGTACTTCTTGCCGTTGCCGCCGTCGAAGCTGGCGTAGCGCTCGGTACGCATCTCCTTGTACTTGGATTTGCTGAGCACGCGGTCCGCGGCCAGCAGGGCACGGGCAAAGACGTCCATGCCGCCGACGTGGGCGTAGAAGATGTCTTCCAGGTCGGTAGAGTTACGGCGCGACTTGGCGTCGAAATTGACGCCGCCGCCCTGTAGGCCACCGGCCTGCAGGATCACGAGCATGGCTTCGGTGATCTCCTGTACGCTGTTGGGGAACTGGTCGGTATCCCAGCCGTTCTGGTAGTCGCCGCGGTTAGCGTCGATGCTGCCGAGGAGTCCCTGGCTCGCCGCTACGGCCAGCTCGTGCTCGAAGGTGTGCTGGGCCAGGGTAGCATGGTTGACCTCGATGTTGAGTTTGAAATCGTCCAGCAGATCGTACTGCCGCAGGAAGCCGGCCACCGTGGCGCTGTCGAAGTCGTACTGGTGCTTGCTCGGCTCGAAGGGCTTGGGCTCGATGAAGAAGGTACCCGTGAAGCCCTGGCCGCGGGCGTAGTCGCGGGCCATGGTCAGGAAGCGGGCGAGGTGCTCCGTCTCCCGCTTCAGGTCGGTGTTGAGCAGGCTCATGTAGCCCTCGCGGCCGCCCCAGAACACGTAATTCTCCCCGTTGAGCTTGATGGTGGCATCGATGGCCGTCTTCAGCTGGGCGCCCGCGTAGGCAACCACGCCGAAGTCGGGATTGGTGCTGGCGCCGTTCATGTAGCGCGGATTGCTGAAGAGGTTAGCCGTACCCCACAGGCACTTGATACCGGTGGCGTCCATTTTCTGCTTCACGTAGTCGGTGACCTCGTCCAGCCGCTGCTGGTAAGTGGCCAGGTCGGCTCCGGCCTCCTCGAGCAGGTCGACGTCGTGGAAGCAGAAGTAGTCCAGGCCCAGCTTCTCCAGGATCTCGAAACCGGCGTCGGCCGTGTTCTTCGCTTCCTGCACGGGATCGCTGTCGCCGAGCCAGGGGTAGTTGGCGGTGCCGGGGCCGAAGGGGTCGCCGCCGGTGTTGCGCAGGGTATGCCACCACGCCATTGAGAACTTGAAGTGTTCGGCCATGGTCTTGCCCGCTACCACCTGGTCCTTGCGGTAGTATTTGAAGGCAAGCGGGTTGTCGCTGTCGGGGCCCTCGAACGGGATGGTGGGAATAGAATCGAAGTAGGTAGCCATGGTAGATTGGTGTAATTGTGGCCGCAAGTTAATTACGGAATCGGGAACCGACAGGGTGACGCAATCGATTTCGCGCGGCGAGGTTATTCTTCGTCCTTGGGAATGGCACCGGTCGCCTGCCCGAAGTAGAAGACAAATTGCTGGAGCTGGTTGGCCAACTCCTTGTTTTGGGTGGCGCGAAAATACGTATCGGCAAGTCCCCGGAGCGTCTGGTAGAACATGCGGTCCATCTCCACGACCTGCATCTCCTTGGTCCAGAGATCGATCTTGAGGGTTTCCTTCGTTTTCTCGTCAAAGAGGGATAGCAACATCGCCTTGGCCGGCTGCGGCTGCTGCCCGGCGGGGTTGTCGCTGGCCGACCACGTCATCGTCACGGGAAGGTTCTTTCCGTCTAGCCCTACGTCCACCGTGATGCGGCTCTTTTTTACTACCGTTTCCTTTGCCATTGTATATCGTTTGGGCGCAAGGTAGCCCGCTCGTCCGGTTTGGCGCGGCCGCAGGTGCGGGGCGGGTTCCAGGACGGGGGCGGACACCGGCTTCCGCCGAATACCGTACTTTACCCCACTAACCCGCCCGCATGTACTTAATCACCGGCGCGAACGGATTTATCGGAAGCGTTTTGGTCGGATACCTCAACTCCCTGGGGATCAGTGATCTGATCCTTGTGGACGATTTCGTTCATTACCCCGACAAGACCCCTAACCTCCAGGATAAACACTACCTGGTCCGCGTTGCCCGCGAAACCCTCTTCGCCGTCTGGGACCAGGAGCAATGGCCCCTCCGCGGCGTCTATCACCTGGGCGCCCGCACCGATACTACGGAGACGGACACCGAAATCTTCGAACGACTCAACCTGGATTATTCGCGGGAAATCTGGGAACGCTGCACCCGTTACGGCCTGCCGCTCGTCTACGCCAGCAGTGCCGCGACCTACGGCGGCGGCGAACACGGCTTCGATGACGGAACCCCCCCGGAGCAGCTCGCCCCCCTCAATGCCTACGGACGCAGCAAGAACGACTTCGACGCCTGGGCGCTGCACCGCACCGGCGCGCCGCCGCACTGGTACGGGTTAAAGTTCTTCAACGTCTACGGTCCCAACGAATACCACAAGGGCCGCATGGCCAGCGTGGTCTGGCATACCTACCGCCAGGTACTCGCTACCGGCGGCATGAAGCTCTTCCGCAGCCACCGCCCCGACGTGGCCGATGGTGAGCAGTCCCGCGACTTTATCTATGTCCTCGACCTGTGCTGCGTGTGCCACTGGCTGATGGAGCACCAGCCCCCGGAGAACGGACTGTACAACCTCGGCACCGGCCACGCCCGTACCTTCCGCGACCTGGTTGTTGCCACCTTCGCCGCCATGGACCGGGAACCTTCCATAACATTTATCGATACCCCGGCGGACCTGAGAGAAAATTACCAGTACTTCACGGAGGCTGGCATGGACAAGCTCCGTGGAGCCGGTTATCACGAACCCTTTATCTCCCTCGAGGAGGGCATAGCCGACTACGTACGACGTTACCTCGTACCCGGAGCCTACCACTAACCTTCTTACTTTCTCAAGCGCTTAATCCTTACAATGAAACAGCATCCACAGACCCTCGGTGAGTTCATCATCAGCAACCAAAAGGACTTCGAATATTCCTCCGGCGAACTCACCCGGCTGCTGAACTGCATCCGCCTGGCGGCCAAGGTGGTGAACCACGAGATCCGGCAAGCCGGACTGGTGGATATCACCGGTACCATCGGCAATGTCAACGTGCAGGGCGAGGAGCAAAAGAAGCTGGATGTGTTCGCCAATAACGTATTCATCAACGCGCTGACGAACCGCAACATCGTCTGCGGGATCGTCTCCGAGGAAAACGAAGACTTCATCACCATCAGCGGGGCCAACAACGCTCACCGTAACAAGTACGTGGTAGTGATGGACCCCCTGGACGGCAGCTCCAACATCGACGTGGGCGTGTCGGTGGGTACGGTCTTCGGCATCTACCGGCGGGTGTCTCCGGAGGGTACACCGGTGACCAAGGAAGACTTCATCCAGGCCGGTAATCTGCAGGTCGCGGCCGGCTACGTCATTTACGGTACCTCGACCATCCTGGTGTATACGACCGGCAACGGCGTGAACGGCTTCACGCTGAACCCCGCCATCGGTACCTACTACCTATCACACCCCAACATCCGTATCCCCCGCCGCGGACACGTGTACTCCATCAACGAGGGGAATTACGTACACTTCCCCCAGGGGGTAAAGGACTACATCAAATACTGCCAGCGGGAGGAGGACGACCGTCCGTATACCTCGCGGTACATCGGCAGCATGGTATCCGACATCCACCGCAACCTGCTGCAGGGCGGCATCTACATCTATCCCAAGAGCAACGAGCGGGAGGACGGCAAGCTGCGGCTGGTGTACGAATGCAATCCGGTGGCCTTCATCGTGGAGCAGGCGGGTGGCGTGGCTACCGACGGTCACCGGCGCATCCTCGACATTAAACCTACCGACATCCACCAGCGGGTGCCCCTCTTCGCCGGCAGCAGCGAGATGGTCAAGGAGGCCATGGACTTTCTCAAGTAGACGCGATGACCCTGGCCAATAGCAATCGTGTTCTTTCCGTCGACCTGATGCGGGGGGTGACGATCGCCGCCATGATCCTGGTCAATAATCCGGGAACCTGGAGGGATGTTTACCCGCCCCTGCGGCACGCCGACTGGCACGGCTATACGCCGACCGACCTGGTATTCCCGTTCTTTCTCTTCATCGTCGGCTGCTCGATCGCCTTCGCCTACCGGGGCCGCACCCCGGGACCCGACACCTACCGAAAGATCGTCGTGCGGAGCCTCAAGCTGATCGCGCTGGGCATCTTTCTGGGGGCCTTTTTGCTTCACCCGCCCTTCGTCAAGCCGTGGAGCGAGATTCGCCTGCCCGGCGTCCTGCAGCGTATCGGACTTACCTTTCTGCTGGCGGCTCCGCTGGCACTTCACCTGCGAACGCGTAACCTCCTGATCGTTACCGCCGTACTATTGGTCGGTTACTGGGTCTGGATGGGCTTCATCCCCCTGCCCGACGGCACCGCACCCAGTTTTGAACGGGTAGCCAACAACTGGGCTATGTACGTCGACACGGGGTTACTGGGTACGCATACCTACAAGGCGGACTACGATCCGGAAGGGCTGCTCAGCACGCTGCCTTCCGTGGCTACCTGTCTCATCGGCGTGGTGACGGGGCGCTACTTGCTGGCGCCGGGGACCCGCAAAACCACGGGACTGCTGTCCGCCGGTGCGGGGCTGCTGCTGGTGGGCCACCTGTGGGGACTGGTCTTTCCCATCAATAAGGCACTCTGGACCAGTTCGTTCGTACTGGTCACTGCCGGATGGGCGCTGGTGGTGCTTGCGGCTACCTACTACCTGACGGACCGCCGCGGCGTTGTGTGGGGCCGAGTCTTCGTGTACGCGGGCGCTAATGCCCTGATCCTGTATTTTCTGTCGAGCTTCTTTGCCAAGGTGTTCGGGAGTATCGGGGTGGGGGATACCTCCCTGCACGGGTACCTCTATCAGACGATCTTCGTGCAAGATTTCCTGCCGCCCGAACTGTCCAGTCTCCTGTATGCCCTGGTGCTGGTCGGGCTATACCTGGGCCTTGGCGTCTTGTTGTTCAAAAAAGGCATATTCGTTAAAGTATGAGGGGGGCGTTGGTCGGCTCGAACAAGGTGTACCCGCACGGGATTATGCTTGCTATACCAATCCTCCTATAATGCGAGCATTTTCCCTTACCACTCTGGTGATCGTCGCCCTGTCGGCCGTTGCCCAGGCCCAGGACGCCCTCATCGACATCGACATTGACAAGACCGAATGGTACGAAAACCCCATTCTGTGGATCGGCGTCGCCGCCTTCTTCATTATCCTGATCGTCGTGACGCGTCGCAAGTCCGCCTGATCGACGTCAAGCTTAACCCTCGGAACGTGCCGCCGGTAGTCTCCGGTGGCACGTCCGTCGTTTACGGGGGTACGTCCCGAACCCGGGCGGGGGATTCCCTATTATGAGAGAAAACCCGCCCATGTTACGCTCTCTGCTGATCCTCCTTCTCCAGATTCCGACCTTTCTGCTGCTGGCCCAACCCGTCGGGGTCGACGAGAATCCTGATTTTACGCCTTCTCCGGCCTGGTACGATCACCCCGCGCTATGGGTAGTGCTGGCGGCCGGTCTGGTAGCGGCGCTCTTCGTGCTACGCAGCCGTACCCGCCGTCCGACCCAGTAGTTTCTGCAGGGCCTAGCGGTCCGCGATGGTTGTCAGTCCCCGCGTGAGCTCCCGGATGATGCCGCGCTGGGCGGGATCGTAGATCCAGTTGGTATCGAAGCGGGCCAGCAGTTCCGCATTCGCTTCCCGGGCGAGGGCCAGGCTGTGAAATTCCGTCCCGTTGTTTTGCTGAAAGTGAGCGACTTCCGCCAGGATCTCCCGGTCGATCTTGTACATCACGAAGTCGGAGATCATCAGCACGTCCGCGTCGCGGTAATCGTGTGACTTCAACTGGCGCAGGGCTTCGTACAGGGCCAGGGTGGCATCCGTCCCGCCGTAAAAGGACATATTTAGGAAGGCTGCCAGTTCGTCGATCGAGTTGGCGATATCGTACAGGTCCAGGGTCTTTACCCCGGTACTGAAACTGATCAGGTAGGCCCGGCGATTGCCGTGAATGGCCATCTTGAGGATACCCAACGTAAGTACTTTGGCGATTTCCTCGGGGCGGCCCATCATCGACTGGCTGGTGTCGACACAAACGATAAACGGGCCTTTCTCGCGCTGCTTGATCCGCTGGTTGACCTCCATCACCTGATCTTCGCTGCGTACCGCGTGCCGGTCCTCGTAGCGGAGGGTGAGCAGGCCGTGGTCGGCGTACTTTTTCAGGAAGGCGGTTTCGGTGTCGCGCCGGCTCAGGAGTGCCGCTTCCGAACTGAGGATGTGGTTCAGGTCCTGGCTCTCGTGGACGCCGACGATCTCCGAGCGACTTAGGGGATCGGTGACCCATTCCTGGCGGACGATCGTCTTCTCGAAGGTTTCTTCTTCCATCTCGATCTCCGCTTCCCGCAGGTTGCCGAGCAGGTCCGCCAAGCGGCGCAAGCTGTCTTCGTCGGCCAGCAGGTTGTCGTATTCCTGGAGGGTGTCGAAACTGGTGGCCTGCCATAGGTCGCGGCTCATGTCCCATCCCAGGTATTCCGTGAAGGGCGAGAGGATGGTAGTCAGTCGCCGGTACTCGGTCACCTTCTGCTCCAGTAGTTCGGTGAAGCTCTCCTTGGCGTCGTTAAAGGACCGCAACTGGTGGGCCAGGATCTTGGCCTGCAGGAGAGCGTCCCACTGGCTCAGGAGATCGGTCAGGATACGGTCGAAGGCGGCGTGGTCCGCTTCGGTCCAGCTGGTGACCTCGCGACTAAAGAACTTGTCGAGCCGGTCCTGGTAGAAACGGGTGTCGAGCTCTTCCCGCACGTAGGTAGAGCTCAGGAACTGGATGAGGTGGGGGTAGCGGGGCCGGAAGGCGCGGGCCGGCGTGACACTCCAGCCCTGCAGCAACTCCGCTTCCTGCACGTAGGGGTGGCGGGTTTCCGAGCGGGCAAAGGTCTTCTTCATCCAGTACAGGGTGTCGAGGACGATCTGCCGGGTGATGCTGGCGTTCCGTTCGCAGACGAAAAGCAGGTCGTCGATGGCAAAGATATCATCGAGGGCCCGCTGAAAATACTCCGCGTAACGATCGTTAAGGAGCTCTCCGGCATATGGCGTTCCGGAGAGTTTACTGCGCAGGTAGGCGACCAGGTAGCGGCGTGTCCGCCGGTCGAGCAGCTGCCCGAAGGCGATGAACCGCTCGAATTCCTGCTCCAGTACGTCATCCTGTGCCTCCATGCGTACTCAACCCCCGGGGCGGGTGGTAGTTGCGGTTCCGGTGTTGCCGGGTAAAAAAAGGACCGCCCTCCGGGAACCGGGGGCGGCCGAGAAAACCACTTAGAGAAAAATAGTCTTGCGGTCAGATCCGGTCGAGGCCAAAGCGCTCGATGATCTGGAGAAGCCTGGCCGGGTAGCGGGCGTCGCGGCTGTATTCCGTTTTGGCGAGGGCGGCGATCCACTGCTGGTAGTTCACGGCTTCGTCGGCCAGCTCGGGGAAACGGTCGGCAATGGACTGGCTGTGCGCGCGCCAGCTGCTCCAGGCATTATCGAAGCGGTGGCGGGGGGTAGCCACGGAGAAGTGATTGTTGTCTTCGCGGGCGTACCGGGACTCACCGGCCTCGCTCTCCAGGATAGCCATGGCCAGCTTGGCGGCGGCGGGGATGGCGAACTTCTCCTCCTCCGTCCGGGCGACCCGGGCGAAGCGGTCCACGTAGGCCCGCACGGTGACCGCGTCCAGGCGGTCGACCGACCACGCCGGCGCGGGCGCGGCGGCCGGCGACCCTCCCGGCAACATACTGAGGGCGGAGGTGTGGTCGGATACGGCCACGGCGCTGGCCGCGGCGCGCTCGTCGGTGAGGCCGACGCCCTCGGAGCCGATGGTGAAGGTGAAGTCGATCTGCTTTTGGGTAAAGACAAATACCGTGAGCCCGATCAGCCCGAGGCGGAACCAGGTGAGGTGGAGGCGCGACATCCACACCGGGGGGATGTATTCGGTCTGGCCTGCCCGGTGCCGGGCGGAGGATGCGTACTGACCGGCACGGGAACGGAGGCGACGGCCCAGCAGCCGCCAGTTGATGTTGAGAACTTTTTCTTGACCGGCGCGGCTGGCCGGGGGGGTGGAGGAGCGAGACATACCGTTTACTTTTTGCAACCGCGCCACGACGGTGACGCAGAGCAAATTTACAACATGGTGTTGTAAATAGCAAACGATAACCTACAAAAAGTTGGTTGTGCTATTCGGCTGGCCGCAACAGGATGCGGATCGGTGAGGCATCGCCACCGGCGATACGGAGGGGGAGGGCGATCATCTCGTAATCCCCTTCCTCGATCTCGCGCAGGTCGATGCCTTCCAGGATCCAAACGCCGCCGCCCATGAGCGCACGGTGCGTCTGCGGGTTGCCGGATGCGAAGGGGCCCACGGAGAGGTAATCCACACCGATCAGGCGGAGTTCCCGCTTCGCTATGAGCCGGGCCGCGGCGGGCCCGATCCCGTGGTAGGCCTTATTGAAGTCGTCCTGTAGCCAGAAGGGGTGGTCGCTATTGGGTGTACGAAGGATCAGGCGTTCCCCGGGCTCCAGGGGACGCGTACGCGCCTCGTAGGCCTCGAGGTCTTCCGGAAGTACTTCGGCCTTCGGCGTGAGGGCGGCGATGCGTACCGGTCCTATACCCACTTCGAGCGGGGCGGTGGAGATGTCCGTCCCCTGCGCCAGGAAATGGCTCGGCGCGTCCATGTGGGTACCGGAATGCAAGCTCATGTGCAGCACGGAAACCATCGCGTCGTCGCCGCAGTGGATACAGCTCAACGTCTCGAGGTCGGTAGCGGGCTGTCCGGGCCAGCCCGTCATACCTTCGAAGATGGGGTAAGTGACGTCTTTCCAGCCCTCAAACCAATTTGTCATAACGCGAATTCAACTTTAGTACGGGTAGGTAAGCACGCCCGCCAAGTAAAGTTTCGATTGTTCGGCAGATTTGGATTTGGAAGTTCCGCCAGCTGCGGCTATCTTGGGCACGAATACGGTATAAACCGTTTAAGAAACCTAGTCGATCCTGCAACTTTTCGACGGGCCATAAACACCCAATTTAAGCCTTAGAGATGGCCCCACCGGAAGAATACCGCCAGTACTGGCGCGCGAATCTACGGTACTTAGCAATACTTCTTACGATATGGTTTGCCGTCAGCTTCTGCTGCGGCATACTTTTTGCAGACGAACTCAATCGATTGCGTATTGGAGGAGCCAAGCTCGGCTTCTGGTTCGCCCAGCAGGGTAGCATCTACGTTTTCGTAGTGCTCATCTTCGTTTACGTATACCTCATGAACCGCCTAGACGAGAAATATGGGGTGGGGGAGTAATTCTGCAAGCAACCACTGATGGACGTACAAACCTGGACCTACCTCATCGTGGGCGCCACCTTCCTGCTCTACATCGGCATTGCCGTCTGGGCCCGCGCCGGCTCCACCCAGGAGTTCTACGTTGCCGGCGGCGGCGTACACCCGGTCGCTAACGGTATGGCCACGGCCGCCGACTGGATGAGCGCTGCCAGCTTCATCTCCATGGCCGGTATCATCAGCTTCGCCGGCTACGACGGGGCCGTGTATCTCATGGGCTGGACGGGCGGATACGTTCTTCTGGCGCTGTTGCTCGCCCCCTACCTGCGGAAATTCGGCAAATTCACGGTTCCGGACTTCATCGGCGACCGTTACTACTCCAACGTCGCGCGCACCGTGGCCGTCATCTGTGCCATCATCGTCAGCTTCACCTACGTGGCGGGACAAATGCGCGGCGTCGGCCTGGTGTTCTCCCGCTTCCTCGAGGTAGAGATCAACACCGGGGTGTACATCGGTACCGTGGTCGTCTTTTTCTACGCCATCATGGGCGGCATGAAGGGCATCACCTACACCCAGGTCGCTCAGTACTGCGTCCTCATCTTCGCCTACATGGTGCCGGCCATCTTCATCTCCCTGCAGATGACCGACAATATTCTCCCCCAGCTCGGCTTCATTTCGGAGGTCAACGACGGGTCCGGCCTGGCCCTTCTCGACAAGCTCGACCAGCTCCACAGCGACCTCGGATTCGCGGAATACACGGACGGCACCAAGACCACGATCGACGTTTTCGCCATCACCCTCGCCCTGATGGCGGGCACCGCGGGACTGCCGCACGTGATCGTCCGCTTCTTCACCGTGCCGCGGGTCCGCGACGCGCGCATCAGCGCCGGCTGGGCCCTGCTCTTTATCGCTATCCTGTACACCACGGCACCGGCCATCGCGGCCTTCGCTCGTACCAATCTCATCACTACGATCTCCGACCGCCCCTACACCGAGCTGCCCCCCTGGTTCAGCAAGTGGGAGGAAACCGCCCTGGTAGCCTGGGTGGACAAGAACGACGACGGCCGGCTGCAGTACCACCCCGGCCCGCCCTTCGTCGGGCCCGTGGACCAGCAGCGGGACGGCGGCGGCGCGCGGGTGCAGGGGAACTACGGACAGGCCCTTCTCAACAACGCACCGACCGACAATGCCAACGAGGTATACATCGACCGCGACATCATGGTGCTGGCCAATCCGGAGATTGCCCGGCTCCCCGCCTGGATCATCGCCCTGGTTGCCGCCGGTGGCCTGGCCGCGGCCCTTTCGACGGCAGCCGGCCTGCTGCTGGTCATCTCCACCGCCGTAAGCCGCGACCTGATGCGCAAGCAGATCAAGCCCGATATGAGCGAGGCCGAAGAGCTATGGTGGGCCCGCGGTGGCGCGGCGGCGGCGGTACTGGTGGCCGCCTACTTCGGGGTCAACCCGCCCGGTTTCGTGGCAGCAACGGTGGCCCTGGCGTTCGGACTCGCCGCGGCCAGCTTCTTCCCGGCCATCGTGCTCGGGATCTTCGACAAGCGGATGAACCGGGAAGGAGCGATCTCCGGCATGGTGGTGGGTACGGTGCTCATGTTCGGATACATGGCCGTGTACCGCCTTGGCTGGTTCGTCGATACCGTACCGCCCGAGAGCGAATGGTGGTTCGGTATCAGCCCCGAAGGCTTCGGTTCCGTAGGGATGATCGTCAATACGGTCATTGCCCTTGTGATCAGCCGACTCTCTGCTCCGCCCCCGGAAGACGTACAGGATATGGTCGAGATGATCCGCATCCCGGCCGGAGCGGGTGAGGCACACGATCACTAATTCCCGACATCGGATGTGTAATTGACGCGCACCGTGCATCCAGGGTGAAAAGATCCCCGTATGCCCGCGCTCATTACCCTTCTCCTGCTGCTTCACTGCACCTGCGCCCTCGCCCAGGAAATTTCCCTTCCCTCCCGAATCGAGCACGTGACGGTGTACCGCGAGGGAGCCGAAATCACGCGTGCCGCTGCCTTGCGTAGCGCCCCGGGTCGCCAGACGCTGGTGTTCACCGGACTTACCGAGCACCTGGTGGAAAAGAGCATCCGGGTGAGTTCCGCCAACCCGGATCTGCTCATCCTCAGCGTCCGCTACCGCCCCTTCCTGCCCACCGCCCCGGAGGCCAGCGAGGAGAGCCGGAGTCTGGAAGGGCAACTGGAGGAGCTGGCCGGCCGCGAGCGGCAACTCCGCACCCGACTCGGAATCGGGGAAGAAGAGGAAGCGGTGCTCGCGGCCAACCGCGACCTCGGCGGTACCGATACCGGCCTGGCCGCCGAGGACCTGGAGCGCGGGGTAGCCTACCACCGGCGTCGACTGACCGAGATCCGCCTGGAACGCCTGGCACTGACCGACAGCCTGCGCACCCTGGAAGAGCAGCGCCGGAGCCTGGCAGAAGCGCGTGCACTGGTGCTCGCCGATACCACCACCGCCGGCAGTGAGGTCGTCGTGGAAGTACGGGCGAACCGCGATGTGTCGGACAGCCTCCGGCTCACGTACCTCGTTGCCGCGGCCGGCTGGGATCCCGTGTACGATCTGCGCGTCAGCGAACTGGATCAGCCCCTCGACTTCAGCTACCGGGCGCTAGTACGCCAGCAATCCGGGGAAGACTGGGACCGCGTACGCCTCACGCTTTCTACCGGAAATCCGGCCCGGTCCAACCGCACCCCCGAACTGCAGACCTGGCACCTCGCGCCCTACCTCCAGCCGCCTACCTACGACCTGAGCGATCCGGGACTGGTGGTCACTGGTCTGCCGGAGGTAACCGGCCGCGTCACGGACGATAGCGGTACTGCCCTGATCGGTGCTACCGTAGCGGTGGTCGGAAGCAGCAGCGGTACCGTTACCGATCTGGACGGTAACTACACCCTAAAGCTTTCGGAAGGCGCCCGGCAATTGCGGGTTTCCTACGCGGGCTATACCGAGCGTACCGTGGACATAACCGGCGACCGTATGAATATCCAACTGTTCGAGTTGAGCTCGTCCCTTGAGGAAGTAGTAGTGGTAGGGTACGGTCGCAGCCAAAATCTTGTCGGACAACTCTCCGGTCAGGTTGCCGGCCTTGCTACGCGGTCCGCCAATGCGCCGCCGTCGGTGCCGGTCACCGTGGAGCAACGTCCGACCACCCGGACCTACACCATCGACCTGACCTACACCATCCCCGACGGGGGATCCGAACGCTCCGTCGAGGTACAACGTTTCCGGGTGCCGGCGACGTACCGGCACGTAACGGTACCGAAGGTTGACCCCCGGGTATACCTGTCGGCCACCGTGCACGACTGGGAGCGGTACGAGTTATTGAGCGGGGACGTTCAACTCATCGTAGGGGGCACCTACCTGGGGTCTTCGCGGCTGGACGTCGATCAGACGGCGGACAGCCTGGTGTTCTCCCTGGGCGTAGATCCGGACGTTGTGATCCGGCGCGAGCCCGCGGAGCGCTTCGTCGAACGGGGCGGCCTGTTCGGTAACAAGCGGGAGGTATGGCGCGGCTGGGAGCTGCGGGCACGCAATACTAAAGGTATACCGGTTGACCTGACGGTAATCGATCAGGTGCCCGTAAGCGCCGACGGTAGCGTGAGCGTGGAATCGGAGATCGACGATTCGGCAGCCTACGATCCGGAAACCGGTGAGTTGCAGTGGCGCCTGAACCTGGCCCCGGGCACCGAGTGGACGGCGGAATTCGGGTACCGGGTACGGTACAGTACCTCCGGCCCGCTGTTCCTGGAATAGGTGGAAGCAGCCCGTAGACGTACCTTGTCGATCCACAACTATCCCACAATTCCGTGAGTATCGACCGCCTCTACATTGCCGCCACCTCCCAGCACGTGGGTAAGACCACCTGTACCCTGGGCCTTATGACCGCTATCCGCCAGCGGGGCTACAAGGTCGGGTATTGTAAACCCGTCGGCCAGGAGTGGGTCGAACTTAATGACCTGCAGGTAGACAAGGACGCGTTGCTCTTCGCCCGGGGTATGGATTTCGAACTGCGGGCGGATGTGCACAGTCCTGTCATCATCGGCAGTGGGGTAACGGCCAACTACCTCGACGACCCCGCCCGCTACCACTTTCGTTCCGCCATCACCAAGGCAAGCCGGAAACTGCAGTCGCGCAACGACTTCGTGATCTACGAGGGTACCGGGCATCCCGGCGTCGGCAGCGTATGCGATGTAAGCAACGCTCAGGTGGCACAGCTGCTCGACGCCCCCGTGGTCATGATCGTCGAAGGCGGCATCGGCAGCACCATCGATAAACTGAATATGAACCTAGCCATGTTCCGGGAGCGGCGCGTACCGGTGCGGGGGGTCATCGTCAACAAGACCCTGCCCGCCAAGCTGGAAAAGGTGCGGCACTACGTCAGCAAGTACCTGGAGAAGACGGGAATCCCCCTGCTCGGCGTGTTGCCCTTCGAGAAGATCCTTTCCAACCCGATCATGTCCTCCATCCGCCACAGCCTGCAGGGGCGTACCCTCATGAATCGCGACGGGCTGAATAACCAGGTAGAGAATATTGCCAGTGGCAGCCTGCTCGCCCAAGAGGAGGTCGAGAACCTGAAAAACCTCCTGGTGATCGTGAGTCACCGCCGGCTTTACGAGGCCCTGACCGCCCTGCAGATTATCCTCGAGGACCGCAACCTGCCGGGCACCACCATCTCGGGCGTGGTGGTCACGGGTATTTCGGAGGAGTCACCCGAGCTGCCCTACACCGAATTTCTGCAGCAACACAAAATCCCGGTTGTGGCCTGTCCCCTCGATACCTACGGGGCGGCCGTCCGCATCAGCCAGATGGAGGTGAAGATCAACCTCAAAACCCCCTGGAAGATCGGCCGGGCGGTGGAGCTTATCGAGCAGCACATCAATATGGACCTGCTGCTCTAGGTAGGATTGGTGCGTTGGTAATTTAGTGTGATGACGCGGTAGGCGTCACTGCGGAAGCATACGCCGTCGTCGCATACGCTGCGCACACGCGGGCATGCGCGAAGCCGGTACTTTGACAAGCTAGCTAACGGATCACCGGCCCAGCGCAAGCCAGGCGCGGCATCAGCAATAACCAACGCAGCAATTCACCCACCCACCAACTCACTAATTCCCCCTACTTAGCCTCCAGCTCCTCAATGGGAGACCCGACGCTATTCAGCTTGGCCAGGTAATCGTCTCGGACGCGAAAGAACTCGGGCAGGTACTCCTCGGGCATGGGCTCGGCGTCCTGGAAGTCCATTTTGGTGTGGTCGACCTGTTTGCCGTTGTCCCAGAAGCGGAAGCAAACGTGGGGGCCGGTGGCCAGGCCGGTGGAACCGACGTAGCCGATGACCTCGCCCTGGCTCACGCGCTTGCCCACGACCATGCCGGGGGCCCGCTTCTGCATGTGCAGGTACTGGGTATCGAAGCGCTTGTCGTGGTGGATCTTTACGAAAATGCCGTTACCGCGGGTCCGGCCCGAACGGTTGATGACGCCGTCGGCCACGGCTACGATCGGCGTACCGTAGGGGGCGGCATAGTCGGTGCCGAGGTGCGGCTTGACGCGGCGCTGTACCGGGTGGAAGCGGCGCAGGTTGTACCGGCTGCTGATGCGGCTGTAGCGAACGGGAGCCTTCAGGAAGGTAGACTTCATGGGTTGCCCGTCGAGGCCGAAGTAGCCCGTCTGGGTGCTGTCTTCGCTCACGAAGTAGAGGGCGTAGATATCCTTGCCGCCGGTGCTGTAGCGGGCGGCCCGTACGCGGCCGAAGCCCGCTTCTTTTTCTTCCACAAATTCCTGTTCGTAGACGAGCTGGAAGGCGTCGCCCTGCTGTACGTGGTAAAAGTCGACCGACCACTGGAGGGCGTCTTCCATCTTATCGGTAAGCGCGAAACTGTGTCCGGCGCCCACCATGGCATTCCACAGGGAAGACTCCACCTTGCCGGCGGCCAGTCCCTCACGAATGACCACGGGCAGCTCCCGGTATTCGTCCAGGCCGGTGCCCTGCAGGTCGAGCCGCAGGTACCGGTACACGGTGGGGGAGTAGATGAGGAAGTCGGGGCCCTCGGTATCGGGGTCGTCCAGGATCTGGTAGGTACGGCCAGCGCGGAGGTTGCGCACGTCGAGCATTTCGTTGAAGTTGCTGGAGGCGGTGTAGGCCTGCTGGGGCGCGAGGCCTTCGCCGAGCAGGATGTCGCCTAGCGTCTGACCGAACAGGATGGTGTCCTGGTCGATGGAAAAGGTATCCAGAGCAAGTCCGTAGCGAACCGTGGGCTCGACGATCGGAAACCCTACCGGCGTCAGCACGGGCCGGCGGGAAGTATCGGCGGGGGCGGGAGCGGAGGCGACGAGGCCGGAAAGAATAAAGGTGCCGGCGGTGAGTAACAAACAGGCGGCGAAGAGGGGAGACAGGATCCGGCGGGTCCGAACATTAAGCGGTGATCTCACGTACTGATAGGTTTATATACTAAGCAGAAGGCCGAAGTCCGGCCTTCTGCAAATATATAACTTATTCGTTCCCGCGCTTAGTGCATGCCTACGGGGTTCGTACGCGGGTAGTTTCCTGGATCCAGCAACCTACGGTGTAGGTGGATCCCACCTCGATACCACGCTGAAATACGTCGGCCCGCGACGGCATATACTGGGTGTACCGTCCGATGAGCTGGTTGGCCTTGCCGGCCACGGAACCATCGACGGATTTGGCCTTCTGCCACATGTCAATGGCGGGCCATACCACCACCTGGCTGTCGAAGCCGGTGCCGGGGCCGCAAAGCGGACCGCTGCTGGCGTACAGGGTACCGATCAGCATGTAGGCTTCCCCGTTCGAGCCGTTGGCCTGAATGGCGCGGCGGGCCAGTGCGCGGGCCTGGCTGAAGTTGCGCAGGTTGCCGTAATAGACCTTGGCGGCCGTCAGGAGATAGCGGCTGCGGCGTTCGGCATCGTCGGTTTCCTCGGCGGCCTGCTCGAAGAGGCGGATGGCTTCGGTCGACTGGTTGTTTTTCAGGGCGTCGTAGGCCTGGCGCAGGGTGCTTCCGCCCGAGCTCGTTTCGGCAACAACCTGGCAGTTATCCTCGTAGGCCTTGCGGACGCGGGCAAATTCGGGCAGGTCCTGGGCGCAGTCGGCCCACTGCAGGCGGGAGAAGGCGGTGGTGATGGCGTCGCAGTCGGTGGGGTTCGCCTCAAAGTCGGGGTAGTACTCGTCCACGTAGTACTGGCAATCGTAAAACCCCTTCACGGTTTCGAAGTACTGCAGGCTGCTGGGGGCGTAGGCCTGGATGGCCTGCCACGCCTGGCAGTCGGTGCCCTGGCATTCGGCCAGTCCTTTTTCCAGGCGGGTCTTCAGGGCGGTCACTACTTCCTTGGCCTCGGCGTCGTTGATCTTTCCGGCCTCGTGCTGGTCGACAACCAGCCGCGACATGGGGTTGATGACGAAGTATTGCAGGTCTTCGGGTCCGTCCATGTCGATACTCTCCTTAAACAGGGCGTAGATCTCGTCCTCGGTCGCCGACCCCGCGTACGTATAGTAGCTATCGAAGGCCTGCATGGCGGCCATGTACCCGTCTCCGGCATAACATTCCCGGGCCTGCTCGTAGAGCATCAGGATCGTATCGCCGTACATCTGACGCTTTTCTGGATTCTCCTGGATCAGGTTGTTGTAGAAGGCCACGCCGTCGGTGTAGACGGTGGGGCGGCGGCCATCGGCGGCGGGACTTACGGCGTATACCTTGCGCCAGGTTTGCATGGCGCGATCCATCTCGTTGGCCTTTAGCGCATTACGGTAAATGACGTAATTGGTCTCTGCGTCGTCGGGGCTGGGAGCGTCGCTGAACTTGGGGCAGGGGCTGAGGGTTTCGTCCGCCTGGGCCGGCTTGGAGGCGGTGGTCGGCGTCGGGGCCGAGGGAGTGGGCGGGGTGGAGCCGCCGGCCGTCTGCGGTGAGCATCCGGTGACCACCGCAAGGGTCGCGGCGAGGACCAGGGTCTGGGTTAGAATTCGAATCATGGTAAGTGAAAAATTAATACTGCTATAAGGATGCAAACCGCCGGGATGTTGACGGACGGTAAAACCAGGGTCACGGCATCGTAAATACCGCCTCCGCACCCGCGGTCCCGCCGAAACTAATGCGGGAGTAAACAATTCTATCCAGACACTGCTAAACGGAGGTACTTTTGCCCCCGCAAACCACCCCAAATGAAAAAGATAAATTTCAGCGCCGGCCCGGCCATCCTTCCCGCCAGTGTCATCACCCAGGCCGCCGCCGCGGTAGAAAACCTGGACGGGAGCGGCCTCTCCGTCCTCGAGATCAGCCACCGTTCCGACGCCTTTGACGCCGTACTCCAGGAAGCCGAGGCCCTCATCCGCGAACTGATGAACGTAGGCGACGAGTACGGGGTACTCTTCCTCTCGGGAGGTGCCAGCACGCAGTTCTTCTACACGGCCATGAACTTGCTCAACCCGGAGGAAACTGCCGGATTTCTCGACACCGGCGCCTGGTCGGCCAAGGCGATCAAGGAAACGAAACTCTTCGGCAAGGTCGACATCATCGCCAGCAGCGAGGCGGCCAACTACAATTACATCCCCCGCGATTACTCGGTACCGGAGGGCTTGAAGTACGTCCACCTCACGAGCAACAATACCATCTTCGGTACGCAGTTCCGGGACTTTCCGGAAACGGACGCCCCCCTGGTAGCCGATATGTCCTCCGACATCTTCAGCCGGCGCATTCCGCTGGAGAAGTTCGGCATCATCTACGCCGGTGCACAGAAGAACCTCGGCCCCGCCGGCGTCACGCTGGTGATCGTACGTAAGGACCTGCTCGGTACCGTACAACGGCCCCTGCCCAGCATGCTCGACTACCGCGTGCAGATCAAGGGCGGCAGCACCTTCAACACTCCGCCGGTGTACCCCATCTACGTCATGATGCTCACCCTCCGCTGGATCAAGGAGCAGGGCGGACTCGAAGCCATGGAAAAGCACAACGAGCGCAAGGCCAAGCTCCTCTACGACGAGATCGACCGCAACCCCAGGTTCGAAGGCACCGTAGCAAACGAATACAGCCGCAGCCTGATGAACGTGACCTTCACCTGCACCGACGACGCCGATACCGATGCCTTCCTGGCGGCGGCGGAGGCCGCAGGATGCGACGGGATCACGGGACACCGCAGCGTAGGCGGGTTCCGGGCCAGCATCTACAACAGTATGCCGTACGAGGGCGTGGAAACCCTCGTCAACGTGATGAAAAACTTCAAGTAAGCCGTCGTTCGTCGATCGGTACGCCGCTTAGGTCGAATTAGGGACCAGCGCCGGGATTTTTTTGCGTAAGAAATCCCGGCGTTCCCTATATTAGCGGCGTGACGCATCCATCCAAAATCAAATTTCTTTCCGCTGTTCTGGTCCTCTTGGTGGCCAGCGCTACCTGTTCCGGCTTTTTGGTCGGCCGTACCGTCAAGTTACAGCAGGAAGGGAAATTCGAGGAAATGGCCCACGTCGGCGAGCAGATCGTCGACATCGGCAGTGCCGTAGGCCGTGGCATGGATGTAGTGCGGCGGGTCATCCTGCGCTAGTCCGTTCATGTATCCCCCGCCGGGGATTGAACCTTTATTCCCACCACTCCTTCCCTAAGCTTTCCACGCGTCGTTCCCGAGGAGCGGCACATCCCCTTTGCTATGTACCGCGGACTTCTCTGTGACCTCGACGGCACCCTTACCGATTCCGAACCCCTGCACTGTGCCGCCTGGCTGGACCTGCTACGGGAAGAATACGGCTGCGACTACGACGCGCACTGGTTCGAACAGTGGATCGGCACCAGTGACCGGGTGGTTTCGGAGCACCTGGTCAGCGTACACGACTGGGATACCGAGGCCGAAACGCTGGTGAGCGACAAGCAGCGACGCTTTCACGACAACGTACGCCGGGAGGGAAAGACCTTTGACGGCGTCACGGAATGGCTGGGGAAGCTATCCGCCCGCTTCCCCCTCGCAATCGCGACCAATAGCGGACGGGCGGACGCCGATCTCATGATCGAGTCCACCCGGCTCGACCGGTTCACCGCGATCAGCGTGACGGCCTCCGACGTGGAAAACATGAAGCCGGAGCCCGACATCTACCTGCTCGCCGCGGAACGACTGGGCCTGTCCGCCAGCGACTGCATCGCGATCGAGGACAGTGGCCCCGGTGGTGTGGCGGCCAAAGCGGCCGGTTGCTACTTGATCGGACTGACGGACAAAGTCACCGAGGCGGATGAACTGGCCCCCTCCAATGCTGCCGCCCTCGAGCGCGCGTACGCCCTGTTGGCGGAAGGGGATAACTAGATCGTGTCCCCTTTACAATAACTTAACCTGATCCTAATAGGCAGGTAATGCGCCAGATCGACTTTTGCGGTAAGATTAGAACCCGCAACAACTCGACTTATATGCGCTCAAGTTTTACCCTTTTACTCTTTGCCCTCTGCACGGGGCACTGGCTGCAGGCCCAGGAGACCATCACGATCACCGACGCCGATCTGGTTGGCGAAACCACCTACGACTGGACCAGCGACAACGAATATGTGCTGGATGGCCTGGTGTTTCTCGAAGCCGGCGGCGTATTGAACATTGAAGCAGGAACCGTGATCCGGGGGGCAAACAGTGCCGACATCACCACCGGTGACCCGACCTCCGCCCTGATCATTGCGCGCGACGCGCAGATCTTTGCCCGCGGCACGGCCGATGCTCCCATTATCTTCACCGCCTTCGACGACGACGTCAACGACCCTGGCGACCTCACGACCGCCGACCGCGGCGACTGGGGCGGTCTTATTATCCTGGGTAACGCTACCATTGCCCGCCCAAACGGTGAAGATAACATCGAAGGAATCGAGAGCAGCGAAGCTCGTGCCACCTTCGGGGGCACCGACGACGAAGACAACAGCGGCGTCTTGAACTACGTCTCTATCCGCCACGGGGGTGCCCAGCTCAGCACCGACAACGAGATCAACGGCCTTACCCTCGGTGGGGTCGGGTCGGGTACCGAGATCGACTTTATTGAGGTTTTCGCCAACCTGGACGACGGTATCGAGTGGTTCGGTGGCACGGTAAACGTAAAGCACGCCAGCGTGTCCTTCTGCGGCGACGACAGCTACGACTACGACTACGGCTGGCGCGGCAACGGCCAGTTCTGGTTCTCCATTCAGGAGCCGGCCAACGGAACCGGCCGCGCGGGTGAGCACGATGGCGCCAGCCCCGACGAACAGGAACCCTTTAGCCAACCGACCATCTCGAACGCAACCTTTATCGGTGTCGGTTCCGACGCGACCCCCGCCGGCGGCGATGCCCTCCGTGGCAACCCGGCCGTGGCCGTTCTGTTCCGCGACAACGCCGCGGGTTACTACTGGAACTCGATCTTCACGGGCTTCAACGGCGCGGCCATCGCCCTTGAGAACCTCGCCGATTCCGACGTAGACTCCTACGCACGTTTTCAGGCGGGTGACCTGGACTTCCGCAACAACATCTTTGACGACTTCGGTGAGGGTAACACCGCCGCCGATCTTTTCCTGGCTTATAATGGTACCGAGCAGGTTGACGAAGCTGCCTCGGCCGCGATCGCCACGGCCCTGACTGAGAATAACGAGATCGGTACTCCGGGCCTCGCCGGTATCAGCCGTACGGCCGACGGCGGACTTGACCCCCGCATCAACGCCGGTGGGCTGGCCCTCGGCGGCGGCTCGGTGGAGACCCTCGAAGGCGACTTCTTCACCCTCGTTTCTTACCGCGGCGCCTTCGGCAATTCGGCCCTGTGGCTGAACGGCTGGACCGCGCTCTCGTCCGGTGGTTACCTCGGTGACCTCACGACTCCCATCGACAACAACGACTGCATTACCATTACCGACGCTGACCTCGCGCCCGGCGAAACATACACCTGGGGTGGTGGCGACTGCTACAACCTAGACGGCTTGGTATACCTGGAAGCCGATGCTACCCTCACGATCGAGGCGGGTACGGTGATCCGAGGC
Organism: Lewinella sp. IMCC34183; assembly: GCF_003390915.1. GTDB lineage: Bacteria > Bacteroidota > Bacteroidia > Chitinophagales > Saprospiraceae > Neolewinella. The sequence continues at coordinate 207,341 of NZ_QMEM01000008.1, forward strand.
CTCAACGTTAACGATATCTCTACCGGAGACAACACCTCCGCCCTCATCGTGGCCCGCGACGCGCAGATCTTTGCCCGCGGTACGGCCGCTGCCCCCATCATCTTTACCGCCGCCGGAGACGACCTGTCCGATCCCAATGACCTTACCGTCAACGACCGCGGCGAGTGGGGCGGCGTCATCATCCTCGGTAACGCCACCATTGCCCGCCCGGGCGGCGAGGATAACATCGAGGGCATCGAGAGCAGCGAAACGCGCGCGACCTTCGGCGGCACCGACGACGAAGACGACAGTGGCGTTCTCAACTACGTTTCGATCCGCCACGCCGGTGCCCAGCTTAGCACGGACAACGAGATCAACGGCCTTACCCTTGGGGGTGTCGGATCGGGTACCGAGATCGACTACATCGAAGTCTTCGCCAACTTAGACGACGGTATCGAATGGTTCGGTGGTACGGTGCGCGTCGATCACGCCGCGGTATCCTTCTGCGGCGACGACGGCTACGACTACGACTACGGATGGCGCGGCGGCGGACAGTACTGGTTCTCCCTGCAGGCTCCCAACAGCTCCACCGGCCGGGCCGGTGAGCACGACGGCGCCAGCCCTGATGGGCAAACCCCCTTCAGCCAGCCCACCATTTACAACGCTACCTACATCGGTATCGGTGAGGACGCAACCGCTTCCGGTGGCGACGCCCTGCGCGGTAACCCCGCCGTGGCGATTCTCTTCCGCGACAACGCGGCCGGCTACTACTACAACTCCATCTTTACCGACTTTAACGGCGCGGCCGTAGCCGTTGAGGCGCTCCCCGACAACGAAGGAGACTCCTACGCCCGCCTGCAGGCCGGGGACCTCGCTTTCTACAATAACTATTTCTTCGGATTTGGTGAAGGCTCCGAGCCTACCGACATCTGGATCGCCTACGACGAGAGCGAGGTGAAACTGGAAGCCGAAACTGCTGTCGTAGCCGCCAACTTCGTCGCCAATGGGAACCTGATTGCCGACCCGCAACTGAATTCCATCACCGACCGCGACGAAGACGGTGCAGGTCTGGATCCCCGCGTGTACGCCTTCGGCGACGCGGCAACCGGCGCTCCCGCAGCCATCGACGGCTTCGAAACTACCGATTACTACGGTGCCTTTGCTCCCGGAGCTTACTCCGGCAACAGCATGGGCTGGTACGGTGGCTGGACGGCCCTGTCCGAGTACATGCTCATTGGTGACTTTACCAACGGTACCGGTCAGGTGGAGCGGAACGGCTTCCTCCTGGATGCCCCGGTCCCGAACCCGGCCTACCAGAATGCTACTGTCAGCTTCGAGCTGCCCACCGCCGCCCGGGTCAACCTCACCGTGCTCGACCTGATGGGCCGGCCGCTCACGCGGATCGCCCGCGACTACACCGCCGGCACCCAGATCCAGAACCTGGACGTCAGCCAGCTGCCCAACGGCACCTACCTCATTGTTTTGGATGCCGCCGGCAGCCGCCTGCTCCAGAAGATGGTGGTAGCCCACTAACGAACAGAATTATCGGGGGCGGGCCCCGCCCGCCCCCTCTTTTTATCTAGTGCACACAACCCCCTTACTTATGCTTAACCGCATGTTTTTCCTGGTTACCCTGTTGTTGGTAACCGCCACCGCGCTGGCACAAAAAGGCGCCATTTCCGGTACCGTGTACGACGAAGACGGCTTTCCCATGCTGGGAGCCAACGTCGTCCTGGAGGGTACCACCACCGGTGCCCAGACCGATTTCATCGAGGGTAAGTACCAGTTTCAGGTCGACCCCGGCACCTACAATATCGTTGCGACCTACGTCGGTTATGCGCCCCAAACTATTGAGGGCGTAACCGTGGCCGCCAATGAAACTACCATTCTCGATATCACCTTCGGTGAGGACGCCGGCGTAGAATTGGAGCTCGACGTAACTGTCACCGCTCAGGCGCTTGAGCGCGGGGAGGTCGCCGTGATGAAACTTCGGCAGAACAGCGACAAGGTACAGGACGTAATCTCCAGCCAGGAGATCCAGCGCCTCGGTGCCGGAACCGCTGCCGCTGCCCTAACCAAGGTCACCGGTACGACGGTGGTCGACGGCAAGTACGTCTACGTACGCGGCCTCGGCGACCGCTACTCGGCCACTACCCTTAACGGACTGCAGCTGCCCAGCATCGACCCCTACCGCAACTCGGCGCAACTGGACCTCATTCCTACTACTGTGCTGGACAATATCGTAGCCAGTAAAACCTTTACGCCCGATCTGCCCGGCGACTTCACCGGCGGCAGCGTAAACATCAAGATCAAGGCCCTGCCCGAGCGCTTCACGTGGGGTGTTTCAGTATCCGGCGCCTACAACAACCTGAGCAACTTTCGCGACGACTTTCTCACCTTCGACGGGGGGAACAAGATCGGATTGGGCTACAACGACGGTACGCTTGACCGTCCCGGTGTCCTCAATGATCCCCGGCTCAGCGAAATGAGCGTACTGACCAGTAACGCCGACCGCCGCGCCCGCCGCGACCCGCAACTGGCCCAGGCAGTTGAGGACGTAGCCAATGATTTTGGCAACGCCTTCAACATCGGCCGTAAACGTACCGGTCCCGACTACAGCATCAGCGCCAACATTGGCAACCAATTCAATGTAGGTACAATGCCCATTGGCTTCTTCGCCACGGCATCTTACAGCCGCGACTTCAGCCAGTACCAGGGCGGCATCAACGGCAACTACCTCAACCTCGGCGGCAGCACGGGTACGCTCCAGGAGATCTACGATCTGCGCGACAGCAAGAGCGTGGAGTCCGGCAAGCTCGGCGGCATGGTCGGTGTGACCCTGCGTCCCTCCCCGGCCAACAACATCAGCCTGTACACTATCTACAGCCACCAGGGCTTCCTGGAGGGGCGTATCCTGCAAGGTAGTAACCAGCAAAAGGGTACCCCCGGTACGGCCGATAATTTCTACCGCAGCCAAGCCTCTTCCTTCCTGGAGCGGGAGCTGATCGACTACGTGGTTCAGGGCGAGCACACCCTCACCGGTCTGGGTAACACCAAGATCGAATGGTCGGCCAACTACATCGACAGCAAACAGCTCGAGCCCGACCTGCGCTTCCTGGAGTATATCCAGGTAAACGGGAATTACATTAACGACCCCAGCCAATTTACCCGCCCGAGCCGCTACTTCCGTGACCTTAACGACGATAGCTACCAGGGCTCGCTCGACATTACCATTCCCGTCCTGCAGAATAAGAGTCGCGGTAACGCTATCAAGCTCGGCGGTAAGTACCTGGCTAAAACGCGTGACTTCAACGAGTCCATCTACGCCTACGACAACGACCAAGGCATGTCGCTGACCGACGCTAACGGCGACTTCGATACCTACTTCGGCCCCGGCAACCTCGGCGTACTCGAAGAGCAGGTGTCGGAGCGGAATACCATCGGTGTTTTCGTCTTTGACAACAGCAACCTAAAAAACAGCTATACGGGATCTTTTGACGTAGGTGCCGCCTACGCCATGATGACCTACGAGATCAGCCCCCGGCTCAAGGCCATCTTCGGCCTCCGCGCCGAGCAAACCACCGTGTTGGTGGAAAGCGACGTAGTCCCCAATGAGTACCGAAACGCCGCCGAAAACGGACGGGCGGTCGACCAGCGTCGTATTGACGACAATACCGCCGACATCGATACCCTGACGTTGATGCCCGCCCTCAACCTGGTCCTGAAGATCGGTGAAAACGCCAACCTGCGCAGCAGCTTCACCCAAACCACCGCTCGGCCCAACATGCGGGAGGTAGCGCCCTTCGGTGCCTTTGGCTTTCTGGGCGAACCGATCGTCTTCGGTAACCCCAACCTGCAACTGAGCAGCATCGACAACCACGACCTCCGCTTCGAAATCTTCCCCGAGGCCGGAGAGGTCCTCGCCCTCAGTGCGTTCTACAAGCGCTTCAGGAACCCGATCGTGACCACCTTCCGACAGGCCGGTGACCAGCAATTTACCTGGACCAACTCGGAGAGCGCCGACCTTTTTGGACTCGAAGTGGAGGCGCGTAAGTCCCTCGGATTCTTAAGCGAAAAGCTTCAGAACCTCAGTCTCAGCACCAACCTCGCCCTTATCCGCTCCAAACAGCGCATAGACGACGCCGAGGTTGCTCTGGGGCAAGCCGTAGATCCCGCGTTTAGCGCCGAGCGTCCGTTCAACGGCCAGTCGCCCTTCGTGGCCAACGCCAACCTGAGCTACGCTACGCCCGAGTCGGGCTGGGATATGATCATCGCTTACAACTACTTCGGCGACCGCCTGCAGAGCATTGGCGCCGTCGGTAGCCCCGACATCTTCGAGCGCGGCCGCGGCCAGCTCGACGCCAGTGTAAGCAAGAAGATCCAGAACTTCAAACTAAGCCTGCGGGCCCGCAACCTGCTGAACCCCGCCTTCGAGAGCTACTCGGAATTTGACGGGCAGACCTACATCTTCCAGAGCTACGAGCGCGGCCGGGAGATCAGCTTTGGCATCAGCTACGGCATCTGATCCGCTCCAAGACGCACTAGATTACAATTCTGTAGTCCCTTTCTGTGGCCCTCCGCGCACCGCGCGGAGGGCTTTTTTAGTGCACCCGCTCGGTCTTGGCCACGTAGTCGTGCAGGAACCGGTGCCGATCGCTGAAGAGCGCGAACAGGAGAAGCACGGGAGCCGTAAAGAGTGAAAAGGCCTTCAGGAAGGACCGAAGAAACCGCGTTTCCGTGGGCGGGGCCTCACCGGTAGCTTCCATGACGATGCGTGAGCGCCTCAGCTCGCGCAGTTCGGCGTGGTAGTCCACGATGTACCAGTAGGCGGTGCCGCCGATGAGGGTGGTGAGCGCCACGCTGCCGTGGCCGCCGAGGAGCATAGATAACCACTGGTCCGAATCGTACCCGAACGGGAACTCTCCCCGGAACAGGAAAAGCTGCAGCCCGATGACGGCTAGCATGACCAGGCAGTCCAGGAGATAAATTACGTAGCGACCGAATACATTCATGGTGGGGCAAATTTTGTATGTCTAAGATCGTCCCGCAGGCCCGCCAGGCCAAGTTTTCTCGACGGACGTAGGGCGGAGGTAGACGGAATTCGAACGCTGCGGGACACTTCTTTACGGAAATAACTAATTAATTGAAGGCTAATAGGTTGCGTCATTTTTAGGTGCGACAAATGCCGATACTGTCGCGGAACGCATCACGGTAATCCGTCCCTGGAATTCCGCCACCGAGCCGGGAACTTTGCGGGACCTATTCACTTAATCCCCTTACCGTGCAGCTCCCCGTCCGATCCCTATCCCTGGCGCTAACTTCCGCGAGCCCCCGCCGCGGTATTCCCCTAGTTTTAGCTTTCGTCCTGCTGGCCTTCCTGGCGGGCTACCTCCTTGGCTACCTGCCCGACCGCTAAGCGCTTCGGTCCGTCACCGCATCCGCGCATTGCCTTACCTTACCCGTATGGACCGCAGAACCTTCACTACCCGGCTGGCAGCCGGACTCGCTTTACCTTTCCCGCTGCACACCGCACCTGCGCGCCGCCGACCGGAAGCGCCCGCCCGTCTGCATCGGGGGGACACCGTGGGGCTGATCACCCCCGCCAGCTACATCGACGACTCGTCCCTGCAGCGGGCCGTCACCCAGTTGGAAGGGCTCGGACTGGTCGTCAAGCCAGGCCGTTACCTCCGGGCCGAGCGTGGCTTTCTGGCCGGCACCGACGAAGAGCGGCTGGGCGACCTGCACGCCATGTTCGGCGATCGGCAGGTGAACGCGGTATGGTGCGCCCGTGGCGGCTACGGCAGCGCCCGGCTGCTGCCCGCGCTCAACCTCGGCATCATCCGCCGCCACCCTAAAATTTTTATCGGGTACAGCGACATCACCGCGCTGCTCAACGTCATCACCCGCGACACTGGCCTGGAGACCTATCACGGACCGGTAGGGAGTTCCGAACTTACCGACTACACCGAACGCTACCTCCGTAACGCCCTGTTTGCCGGAGAAAGCTGGCAACCCATCGTACGCCCCGCCGACGCTCCGGAGGGTTACATCATCCACCCCGGCGAGGCCAGCGGCGCCCTGTGGGGCGGCAACCTGAGCCTGCTCGCCGCTATGGTGGGTACCGGCTACTCACCCCCGGTGGCGGGTAATTTGCTCTTCATCGAGGAAGTGGGGGAGAAGCCCTACCGGATCGACCGCATGCTCACCCAGCTCCGGCAGGCCTGGAAACTCGAAACGGCGGCGGGCATCGTGCTTGGCACTTTCGCCGACTGCGAGGCGGACGCAAACGACCGGTCGCTCACTCTCCGCGAAACCCTGACCGACCGACTGGGCGACCTGGGTATCCCCGTAGCCTACGGCATGCCCATTGGCCACATCAAAAATATGTGCACCCTGCCGGTGGGCGGGCGCATGCGTTTCTCCGCGATCGACTATACGCTGACCCCGGAAGGGTAGGGCGGCGGTGTGCGGGTGCGGTAGCTGCGGGCAGCCCTGTAGTCCATTTGGTATATTAGCGACAGGCTTATGCTAAGGCGACCACGGGTGGACGTATACCCGTGGTCGTGACGGGTTTGAGGTCTGGATTATGAGAACACTTACACTTTTGTTGCTGCTCGTGCTGGCGGGAGGCCGCCCCCTCCTGGCGACGGATACCCTGACCCAGCGGATAGAATACACCGGCGTCGACGCCGGAGAGGTGTACCTCGTCCTGAAACCCCTGTCGTACACGCTGGAGGAAGTAGCCGCAACCAATCCCGGGGCGAGAAACTACGAGGGACTGGTGCGCCAACTCATGCGGAGGGAGGACGATCACTACGTGAGCGACGTACGCCTGCCGGAAGGAGCCATGGTCTATTACTGCTTCTGGATCACCCGGAACCAGGCCGGCAGCTACCTGGACTACTGGGACGTAGCCACCGGAAGGACGATTACCGTAGCGGACCGCGGGACGATCAGCGTCGCGGGTACCCAAAGGATGGAATTGATCTTCGGGCAACTGGCCGGGTACGGCTGGGGGCTTCTTTTTCTGCTGTTGGCGGAAGCACTGTACCTACTGGCCTTCGCCACCAATCGCAGCTCCGCAGCTTTGCGCAGCCGGTCGTTTCGGCGGATCGTCGGCTTGGGGATCGGCGTTGCGCTGGTCCACGTGATCGTACGCTGGCCTATACTTAACCTTCCCCCGGAACACTGGCGCAGCGAGCCACTGATGACGCTGACGACCCTTCTGAGCAGTGCTGCTGAGGACCTGACGGTGATCGGCCTGGTCGTACTGCTGACGGCTGTACTTCTGGTGGTCCTTCCGCCGGGCCCAAAGCGCAGGGGCGCGGCAACGGTAGGTTACGTAGTGCTTCTGATGCTGACCCTGAGCGCGTTGATCAACGTACAGGTAGTCGACTTTACCGGGGCGCCGATCACGTACGAATTGCTGTATTACGCTGATTTTTTGCTCGCCAAGGACGCCAGACTGGCGGTCACGTCCAAGGTGGATCTCTTCGACCTGGCCAACGCCGCAGGCTTTCTGCTTGGCGCGGTAGTGCTGGGGCTTGCTCTTGAGCGGGCCGTAGGTGGCGCGTCCTTGCGTGGACCGGCTCTGCTGCTTCCTCTCCTGCTGACCGGACTGTTGGTGTCGGCCGCTGCGGCAACCACGGCCTCCCATCATTCGGTACGGCCAACCCGTCGTACCAATGCGGTATGGGCACTGCTGCGGTCCGCCGTCAATGCAGACCGAACCCTGGCCATGAGTCAGGTGGACCTCCCCGGTGGTGCGCCTCCTTTCCGGGAGGAATCGCTGCCGATCGCCCCTTCCGAACGCCAATACCGGCCGGACGATCGCGTCAGGAACGTGCTGTTTGTCGTGCTGGAATCGGCGGCGGGAACGTATTTTGAACAGTTCCCCGGGGCGTCGGGTCCCGGTGGACCCCTGAAAAAGTACGAGGAGCAGAGCCTGGTTTTCGACAATTTCTACGCCCACATACCTTCCAGCAACGTAGCGATGGTTTCCCTGCTTTCGGGCGTGCATCCTCTCCTCTCCTTCGGCAGCGTGACGCGTGAACGGACGAGCATGGACTTTCCGTCGTTGCCGTCCGTCCTGGAAAAGCAGGGGTACCGGACCTCATTTTTTACGTCTGGCGACATCAACTGGCAACGGAGCCTGGAGTACATCCGGTACCGGGGGTTCGATACGGTCGAGCACTTTGCCGACCTGCCCTGCGGTATCCAGTACAGTCTGGACCTGGCCACCTACGAGGAGGGTAATGGCGTGGACGATGACTGTCTGGGACAACGCTTCCTGGACTGGCTGGACGAAGACCGGAAGTCGCCCTTCTTCTCTACACTCTGGACAATTCAGGGTCACTATCCCTATTATTTCACCGGGGAGGAGCACCCCTACGGGGAAGAGGATTTGTACTTCAACCGCTACCTGAACGCAGTACGCCACGGCACGGAAATGGTCGACCGGATGATCCAGGGCCTGCGCGAACGCGGCCTGGACAGCAGCACCCTGGTCGTGGTGACCGGTGACCACGGCGAGGCATTCGGACAGCACGGTCACAACGGGCACGCCAATACCCTCTACGAGGAAAGCGTCCGCGTTCCCATGTACCTGATCAACCCCCTCCTCTTCAGTGGCGAGCGAAGTTCAGCGCTGGGGGGCAACAAGGACGTGGCCCCGACGATTCTTTCGCTTCTCGGGCAGCCGGTCCCTCACGCCTGGCAGGGGCACAACCTTTTGCACGAGCGGTCGCAGGAGGCTTTCTATTTCTCTCCTTATACCCAGGTCTACTTCGGTTACCGGCGCGAGGATAAGAAGTACCTCTTCAACGAAACGGCGGGTACGGTAGAGGTTTACGATCTACAGAATGACCCCGCGGAAAAACATGATCTTTCGGCTATCGTTTCCTCCGCCGCCATCGACTCCGCCCGGTTGCGGGTCGCGGCCTGGGTGCAGGAGCAGGAAGCATTTTACAACGCGATAAAATAACTCAATTGAGCAAGGTAGCCTGGCGTTACACGTTTTTAGGACTGGCCGTGACGGGTATTCTGATCTACCTCGCCGCACCCTACCTGGGCTGGGGGCTGGGGGCCTTTCTCGGCGGGCCGAGCGAGCTCACGACCGCCCCCGAAAACCGGGTCGTCGGAGCCGTCGACTGGACGGACTCCCTGACCCGTATGGACGCGCCCGCCCTTGCCCAGTTTACCCTGCAACTGAATTACCGTTCCGAATTGGACACCGACTCCGATGACTGGCAACAACTGCGGCAGGCCCCCCGGCGCATGATCACCGTGCAGACGTGGAGCGGGGGCGGCCGTACCTACGACAACAATCCGCTGCGCGACGTGATCGAGGGGCGCTACGATGCGTTGCTCCGACAATTTCTGGCCAAACTCCCGGACGCGGGTGCGGGTACGTTTCTACGCCTGAACCCCGAAATGGAAGTCCCGGTGGACCAGTACCCCTGGCAACTGTATCCCAGTATCTATATCGGTTCGTATCGTCACTTTGCGGACCTCTGCCGCGAACTCGCGCCCCGGGCCCGACTGGTATGGGGGCCGGCGGGCTACCCGGGTGCCCTCGAGTACTATCCCGGCGACGACGTGGTTGACGCGGCAACCGTCACCTACGCTTACGCCGGGGAGCATCGCCTGGACGATTACCCGACCGACTACACCGCCGACTATGAAGTGTACCGGCGCCTGCACCGGCTGCGCTTCCTGCGCGTACCCGTGTACGTGCTGGGAGCTACGGACGCGGCGGAGCAGCCCGACATGGAGTCGGTAACGGACTTGCTGCGCGCTGGTGGCCCGGAGCTGTACGGACGGGCTCCGACCCTCACGGAAGTTACGGAAACCATTGCGGGATTCCCGGTTGTACCGACCGTCTTCGGGCTTCACGATCCCAACCAGCGCCTGTTGGACGATCCTAACGTCGGGGTGGAGCACATTTTTTTAGATCTGGACCAACTGGAGAATGGGGAGTTCGAGACGCAGTTCCGCGGCATCATGGAGCGGGGGCACGCGGCGATCGTCACCTTCGAGCCCTACCGGCCCCCCGTGGACAGCACCGACCGCGAGTTGCTCGGCGCGATCGGCGCGGGGGAACTGGACGCGGTATTGCTGCAGTTGTATCGCATACTGGGGGAAGCCGATCACCCGGTATACCTGCGCTATGCCCACGAGATGGAGATCCCGATCTACCGGTACCCCTGGCAGAGCCAGGATCCGCAAGTCTACATCCGGTCGTTCCGCCACGTTATGCTCCACGATAGCCTGCCAAAGGGCGTGCAGCGGATCTGGGGACCGGCCGGCGACCGCGGATCGCTGGAATGGTACCCGGGCGACGATGCGGTAGACCTCATCAGCATCGCCATATACGGACTGCCAGACAAGAACATCACCGATCCCGAGCAGCAGGAGCAGTTCGCTACCATTTTCCAGCGCAAGGTGTACCGGATGCGCTTCGTAGGCAAACCAATATTCATTACCGAATTTGGGGTAAAGGGGCCGGAAGCCTACCAGACCGACTGGATGCTCGGCGCGGCGGAAACGCTGCAGGACGATCCGCGGATAGTAGGGATCAACTACTTCAATATGTCGGATCTGCCGCAGGCGTGGGGAGAGATCAAGCCGCCCGACTGGAGTATTTCACGCGCTACGCTCGACACCTTCGTCCGCGCACTCCAGTGATTGACCGAGGGCAGGTCCGTGGGAATACACTTCTCATCCGGCAGAAATTTCAACAATTTCGTAGTTTTGCTTCGCTGATGGAATTTCTTCCCGCAGCCCTAATCCGACCATGTATGAACAAAACCATTACCCTTTACCTGCTAGCCGGCCTCGTGGCGCTGGGCCTGTTACCGGGGTCTCTTGCAGCCCAGGAAGCAATGGATACCATCCAGATCGACTTCGGTGAGCCCGCCACCACCGGCCTCTGGAACTCGTTGACAGACACCCAGGAGGGAGCCATCAACTCCCTGATCAACAAACGCGAGGTGATGTCCAACTACCGCATCGAAGTGACGGACCCCTTCGGTGGCCGGAACGGCAACGGGACCACGGAGGCCTCGGCCAGTATAGACCTGCCGGCCAGTGCCAGCGGCGATAGCTTTTTTGGCAGCCAGACCACCTTCAACCAACGCCGGGAACCCACCGGCGCGGTCACCATCAGCAATCTGGACCCCGAACTGGACTACACCTTCACGATCTTCGCTTCGCGCATGATCGAGCCGCAGGACAACCGGCAGACCGTCTACACCGCTACGGGAGCCACGGAAGAAACCACCGACCTCGACGTGGCGAACAACGTCAGCCAGACGGCCACCGTCACCCTGCGGCCCGCGACCGACGGCACCATCGTGCTCTCCGCCACGACCGGCCCCAATAACACGACCCCACAGGGCTTCTACTACCTCGGCGCGGTGATCATTTCGTACCCGCTGGTAGAAACCCCCCCGCCCCCGATCGTCGTCGATGACCCCAGCTGCACCATCGTGGTCCTGGGCTCCTCGACCGCTGAGGGTGTCGGCCCCACCAACCGCGACAGTGCCTGGGTCAACCGCTACGCGGCATCCCTGGCCTCGGACACCAGCATTCGCATCGTCAACCTCGCCCTGGGTGGGTACACGACCTACGAAATCCTGCCCGACGGAGCTTCCCGCCCCAGTGATGTCAACATTGAGGTCGACGAGAATCGCAACATCACGGAAGCACTATCCTACGATCCGATTGCGATCATCGTCAACATGCCGTCCAACGACGCCGCCAAGAACATTTCCGTCGCGGAGCAGCTAGCCAATTACCGGACCATTGCCGATAGCGCAGCCGCCTACGGGGTGCCCATCTACATCGCCACCACCCAACCCCGTAACTTCAGCGACGCAACTAAAATACCTATCCAGATCGAGGTACGCGACAGCATCCTGAAGATCTACGGCGACCGCGCGATTGACTTTTGGACGGGCATCGCCGCCGAGAATGGCTTCATCAGGGAAGAGCTAGGCAGCGGTGACGGTACCCACCTCAACGCCGCTGGCCACCGTATCCTGTTCGAGCGGGTCGCGGCCCTGCAGATCGATACCCTCTGCGGCAGCGACACCAGCTCCACGGCCGTACGCCTGCCCATCACCGAACTGACCGGGGTGTCCGTATACCCCAACCCCAGCGCGAACGGACTGCTCTACGTGGAGCTGGCCCCCGAACTGAGCGGCGACGTGCTGCTGCGTGTCACCGACCTTATGGGCCGTGAGCGCCTGCGCCGGGAGTACAACCTGGACGGAGCTTCCCACCGCCTGGAGATTTTCACCAACACCCTCGTCCGGGGTGGCGGAGCGGAATACCTCCTCTGTACCGTGATGGTACGGCAGGGCGACGAGTGGCGTCGTAAGACCATTCCGGTCCTGGTTCGCTAATCCGGTAATACACCTCATTGAAACGTCCCCGAATGTCACTATTCGGGGACGTTTTGTTTTACGCCACCTGACGGCCATCCGACCGAAATTTTCGGTCGTCTACCGATTTTGTACCTGGTCCGGAGGTGGGTAATCGTACCTTCGACCGGTGAATTTTTCCGAGCAAACGCTGGACTTGGTCATTATTGGGCAGTCCATTCTTAGCAGCCAGGGGAACCCGGCCGCCCAACTGTACCGTGGACTGATCAATGAGTTGTCCCACTACGGTCATCGCACTACCTACCTTGAGCCGTCCGGTACCGCCCCGACCTCCGGTCCCCGCGATATGCTGCGATCTCCCTACTGCGAAGTGTGGCCCTACGAAAACGTCGATACCCTCCTGCGGGAGTACACACCGACCATCGCTTCGGCCGACCTGGTCATGCTGGGTTCGGGAGTGCCGGAAACCGACCGCATCGCCCAGTGGATCGGCAAGGAGGCGCGCGGCATCAAGCTATACTACGATACCGACCTCACGACCACCCTCCGGCACCTGGATGCCGATGACGACTGCTGCGATACCCTCTCCACCGCCTCGGTAGGCGTATTCAATCTGTACCTGTCGACCACCGGAGGCCCCGCCCTCGCTCGGCTATGTGAACACTATGGCGTACGCTGCGCCCGCGCCCTCTACGAAAGTATCGATGCCTTTTCCTTTTACCGGATGGACATCGAAAAGACGTACGATCTGGGCTTCATCGGGACCCACAAGCCGGAACGCCAGCCGCTACTCGATGAGCTGCTCATTGGGCCGGCCCGCGTGACCCCCAACCGCCGTTTCGTACTGGCCGGCGACGCTTACCCCGAGCCGCGGGAGTGGCCCGATAACCTGATCTACCTGGACCACCTCCCCGAAACCAATCGGGTGGATTTCTACAACCGGCAGTCCTGTACCCTTATCCTCTCCCACAGCCTGCGCCGCATGCACGGATTTACCCCGTCCCGGCAACTCCTCGCCGCGGCGGCCTGCGGGGTACCCATCCTGACCGAGGACTGGGCGGGGCTGGAAGAATTCTTCGAAGACAAGACCGAAGTGTTCTGCGTCACCGAAGGAAACGACGTGCTGGACATTCTCTACGGAACCGAGGAGAGCCTCCGGCGGCGGGTCGGTACCAAGGCACGCGAGCGCGTACTGGCGGAGCACACTACGGCCCGGCGTGCCCAGCAACTGCTGGGCTTCCTGAACGAGATAGCTGACTAATCCTTCACGAACGTCCAGTTATCGCCGGCACTCTGCTCGTCCGAGTATACGTAGTCGTTGACTACCAGTTCTTTGAGTGGCTCGGCGGTACGGATACCTTCGAGCGTGATCAGCCGGGCCATGCGGCCCCGGGCCCGTTTGGCATTGAAGGTGATGAAGCGGTACTTGCCCTTCCGCTTTTCGCGGAAATCTATATTGAGAATGCGCCCGTTGATGCCCGCGGGGTCGAGGCTGCGAAAGTATTCTTTGCTGGCCAGGTTGAGCATGAGTCCCGAACCCTCTTCCTGCAGGTCCCGGTCCAGCAATTGCGTAAGGCGGTCGCCCCAGAATTCGTAGAGGTTGGCGCCGCGAACGGTAGTCAGGCGGGTGCCCATCTCCAGGCGGTAGGCCTGCATCAGGTCGGCGGGGCGCAGGATGCCGTAGAATCCCGAAAGGATGCGTAGCTGCTGGTTCGCGAACGTAAACTCCTGCGGGCTGAAGTCGGCCGCCTCGAGGTCCTGATAGACATCGCCCTTGAAGGCCAGCAGCGCGGGCTTGCCCACGGGGGCGGGCTGGAACGCCTGAAACCGCTCGAAATTCAGGTCCGCCAGCTTGTCGCTTATGGACATCAGCTCCGAGAGGTCGGCCGGGGATTTTTTCTTGAGAACCCCGGCAAGCTGACGGGTATGGTCGAGCAGACGAGGATCAGTAGCCGGCCGGTCAACGGGCGACATGTCCAGCGTTTTAGCCGGAGACAACAGAACAAGCATGGTTAAATTTTTTCGCGGAGGCGCAGCAAATATCGGCGCTTCAGGTAGTAATCCTTGAGCACGCCCAGCTCGGCTTCGCCAGCGGTAGCGTCGTCGTAAGTAGCCAGGGTATCCTCTACTTCCCGGTCCAGGTCGCCTTCCAACTGGTCGATCAACCCGGTCACCTTCTGGCGAACGCTGGGGTCGTCCTCGAATTCGAGTTCCATCAGGGCCTCGTTGACCTCCATGATCTCGAGCAGGAAATCCTGGGGTACCTGGTTGGTGCCCTCTTCGCCGAGGGCGCCCTTCAGTTCCAGCAGGTGGTGCAGCCGCAGGTCGTCGTCGGCCAGCACCTTGTAGCCCTGGTTATTGAGGGTGCTCTTTTCCAGGACGTCCTGCTGGGTAACGTCGTCCTGTAGCGTATGAAAGTCGGGATGGTACCGCTTGCTGTTGGCGTAAAAGGTTTTCTTCAGAGCAGCCCGGTCCACGGTAGGGGAGGGGGTGAGCCCGAAGAAGGAGAAATAGTCAGTCATTAGTTGTTAATCCAGCGCCAGATGTCGAGTCCGTTCGCCAGGACCACCAGGCCCAGGACGATAACGAAGCCTACCATAGTAGCGCGTTCCATAAACTTGTCGCTGGGCTTACGGCCCGTGACGACCTCGTAGAGAAGAAACATTACGTGTCCCCCGTCGAGGGCGGGGATCGGCAACAGGTTCATGAACGCGAGAATAAGGGAGAGCGAGGCGGTCATGTACCAGAAGCGCTCCCAGTTCCAGGTACTTCCGAACATGGAGCCGATGCTGGCGAATCCACCGAGGCTTTCGGTGACCTTTATGTTGCCGGCAAACATTTGCCCGAAGGCCTTGAACTGGTCACCCAGGAAACTTACTCCCTGGTCGACCCCGGCTGGCAGAGCCTCCCCGAGGGTGTATTCCTGCCGCTCGGTATCGTAGAAGTACTCCGGTGGGGCCACGGCCACGCCGATGCGACCGTCGTCGGTCAGGGTAAGGGGCACCTGGCGTACGTCGCTACTGCCCTTGGACTGAATGCCGAGGGTGACCCGTTCTCCCTTGTGCTCCTGAATGATCTCGGTAAACTGGTCGAAATAGGGGGTGGGCGTAGCGTCGACGCTGACGACCCGGTCTTCCTTCTGCAGGCCGGCCTCGTCGGCGGGACTGTCGGGAGCGACCTCGCCGATCACGAGCGGCATCCGGTAGGTGAACAGTCGGGCGTTCTTGTTTTCGTAGCGAGTGAGGAGATCGGTCCACTTCGGGTCGACGGGAACGGTTACCTCCCTTCCCTGCCGTTCGACCTCGATGCTACGGGCGTTGTTGATGGCGATTTCGCGCAGCACGATCCGGTCGTTGAAGCGCTCGAAGGGTACGTTGCCCACGCTGAGGATCCGGTCGCCGCTTTCCAGGCCGATTTCCTGACCCAGGCTATCGACGGCGATACCCGCGGTAACGTTCTCGGCCGGGAAGTACTCCTCGCCGTAGGCGAACAGGACCATCGCGTAGATGAAAAATCCGAGGATGAAGTTGACGGTGACCCCGCCCAGCATGATGATGAGGCGTTGCCAGGCCGGTTTGGACCGAAATTCCCAGGGCTGAGGCTCCTGCTCCATCTGGTCGGTGTCGAAGCTTTCGTCGATCATGCCGCTGATCTTGACGTAGCCTCCGAGGGGAAGCCAGCCGATGCCGTACTCGGTTTCTCCGATCTGTTTTTTGAACAGGCTGAAGCCGGGGTCGAAGAATAGGTAGAATTTCTCCACCCGCGTACCGAAGAGCCGGGCCGGCAAAAAGTGGCCAAACTCGTGTAGCACGATGAGGATGGACAGGCTAAGGACCAATTGCCCAACGGTAATCAAAGTATCCATGCGGTAAAATTAGGGCACCGGAAGTTGAAACTAAGCCGGGTAGGATACTAACGAGTGGTACGCCCTATGGTTGAGCGGCCAGTAAGTTGCGGCCGTTGCCATAACAACATTTTGTGTTTCAGAAACAAGGCCGTAGGTTTGTGGCACGATGATGCGATCCACCTTCTATTTCTGGTTTAGCTTTTATGGCCTACGCGAGTAGGGGGACGCTGAACACACTAATAGAAAGTAACAGCAATAGCGGTCCCCACATTCGGGAGCCGCTTTTTTTATTTCCCAATTTATGACCTCAACCACCGCCACCCGTCAACTTCGCGTAAGCATTCAGGGCTACGCCGGCGCCTTCCACGAGGCCGCCGCGCGGATGCACTTCAGCGAGCGGGAGGTAGTCACCGTACCCGGCCACACGTTCGCGGAGGTCGTCGACCAGGTCGAGCGCGGCGAGAGCGAAGTAGCCCTAATGGCCATCGAGAACACGCTGGCCGGCAGCCTGATGGAAAATTACGACCTGCTGCAGCGGTCGCAACTGCGCATTACCGGCGAGGTATACCTCCGTATCCGCCAAAACCTGATGGCCCTGCCCGGCGTGGCCATTGAAGAGTTGCGCGAGGTGTATTCCCATCCCATCGCCCTCATGCAGGTGCGGGAGTTCTTCAAGGCCTGGCCGCGGATCAAGCTGGTCGAGTCGGCCGATACCGCGCTCAGTGCCCGCCACGTGATGGAGTGCAACGACCGTACGCGCGGGGCCGTCGCTCACACCCTGGCCGCCGAGCTCTACGGACTGGACATCCTCGCCCAGGGCATCGAAACCAACAAGCTCAATCATACTCGCTTTCTCGTGCTGGAGCGCGGCCGCGAGGTCGAATACGAGGCCGGCGACAAGGTCAGCATGAGTTTCTCCGTCAGCCACGAAGCCGGCAGCCTTTCCCGCGTGCTCATGGTGCTCGACGCCTACAAGATCAACCTGACCAAGATCCAGAGTACTCCCATCGTGGGGCGGCCGTGGCAGTATCGCTTCTACGTGGATTTCCTGCTCAACGGCCACATTACCGTAGCCGAAGCCCTGGCCGGTATCCAGCCCATCACCCAGGAACTGCGCATTCTCGGCGTGTACCCCGCCGGCGAAAAACCCTAAGCATATCCCCATGACGCCCTCCACCGCATTCCAGCCCATAATTCCCGTCAGCGATCGCCTCGGTGAGACCGAGGAGTACTACTTCAGCAAGAAACTGCGGGAGATCGCCGCCCTGCGCGCCGCGGGCAAGGACATTCTCAACCTGGGCATCGGCAGCCCGGACCTGCCCCCCGCCCCCGAGGTGCTGGACGCCCTGGCCGAGAGCGCCGCCCGGCCGGGTAGCCACGGGTATCAGCCCTATACGGGCCGGCCGGAACTGCGGCGGGCCTTTGCCGACTGGTACGCGCGCTACTTCCGTACGGAGCTTGACCCCGACAGTGAACTGCTTCCGCTCATGGGCAGCAAGGAGGGTATCATGCACGTCAGCATGGCCTTTCTGAACCTGGGGGACGAAGTACTCGTACCCGACCCCGGCTACCCCACCTACCGTTCGGCCACCGAGCTGGCGGGCGGCAGCGTACGCTCCTACGCCCTCACCGAGGAAGCCGGCTGGCTGCCCGATCTCGACGGTCTGGAAGGGGAGGGGCTGGACCGCGTCAAGATCATGTGGATCAACTACCCCCACATGCCCACCGGCGCCGCGGCACCCGAAGACTTCTACCCGCGGCTGATCGATTTCGCCCGACGCAACGGCATTCTGATCGTCAACGACAATCCCTACGCCTTCATCCTCACCGACGCCGTGCGCAGCATACTGGCCGTCCCCGGCGCCAAGGAGGTGGCCCTCGAACTTTCCAGCCTGAGCAAGGCACAGAATATGGCCGGCTGGCGCGTTGGCGTACTGGCGGGTGCGGCACCCTACCTGGAAACCGTTCTGCGCTTTAAATCGAATATGGACAGTGGTATGTTCCTGCCGGTCCAGCAAGCGGCTACCGTGGCCCTGGGGTTAGGACAGGAATGGTACGACGACCTCAACACCGTATACCGCGAGCGACGTGCCGCCGCCTACCGCATCATGGACGCGCTGGGTTGCCGCTACCGGACGGACCAGGTGGGCCTCTTTGTCTGGGCCCGCTGCGCCGACGGCACGGACGGCTACCGCACCTGCGACCGCGCCCTCTACGAACACGACGTATTCCTTACCCCGGGGGGCATCTTTGGCCCGGCCGGTACGAACTACGTCCGCATCAGCCTGTGCAGCCCCGTCCCCGTCCTGGAAGAAGCACTCCGGCGCTTCGGGGGCGTGGTAGACGCGGCCTCTGCTCCGGACAATCAAGAAAGTGCCTCATGGTAGTCGGTATCGTAGGCATAGGACTCATCGGCGGATCGCTGGCCATCAGCCTCAAGGAGAGCGGGTTGGGTGCCCGGGTGATCGGTATGGACGCCAGCCAGGAGAACCTGGACAAGGCCGTCCGCCGCCGGCTGATCGATGCGGACCTGTCGCTCGACGCCGGCATACCGCAGTGCGACGTCGTGGTCCTGGCCACGCCCATGGACGCCATGCTGCACCTGCTCCCCGATCTGCTGGACCGGCTTACGCCCGCCCAGACGCTGGTCGACGTAGGCTCCACCAAGGAAACGCTCCTCGCTACCGTCCGCGATCACCCGAACCGCGCGCGCTACGTGGCCTGCCACCCGATGGCCGGCACGGAGTTTAGCGGACCAGAAGCCGCCGTACCCGATCTGTTCCGTGACAAGACCTGCGTGATCGTGGATGCCCACGACAGTGCCCCGGACGCGGTGGATACCGCCAAACAACTCTTCAGCAGCGCGGGAATGCGCTTTACCCACCTGGACAGCGGCGCCCACGACCTGCACTGCGCCTACGTGAGTCACATATCCCACATCGCCAGTTTCGCCCTGGCGCTGACGGTGCTGGAAAAGGAAAAGGACGAACAGCGCATCTTTGAGCTGGCCAGCTCCGGATTTAGCTCCACGGTGCGTCTCGCGAAGAGCTCGCCCGATATGTGGGTGCCCATCTTCCGGCAGAATCGCGACCACGTTCTGGACGTACTCGACGAGCATATCGAACAGTTGTCCCGGTTTCGTACCCAGCTGATCAAGCGCGACTTCGAAGGATTCCACGAGCGGATCCGGAAAGCCAATCAGATCACCAAAATCTTAACCTGAATCGCCGGCAAGGGTACTAACCCCTGCGCCGGCACACAAAAATTTAAAACGAAGTACACCATGGAAATGAAAATCGACAAGGTCATCGAACCTACTCCCGGCCGCGGTATCGTGATCGCCGGCCCCTGCAGCGCCGAAACCGAAGGACAGGTGATGCAGTGCGCCAAGGACCTGGCCAAACTCAATCAGGTCGACCTCTTCCGCTCCGGCATCTGGAAGCCGCGTACCCGTCCCGGCAGCTTTGAGGGCGTCGGTAAGGAGGGCCTGCAGTGGCTCAAGCGGGTCAAGGAGGAAACCGGCCTGAAAACGACCACCGAGGTGGCAAAGGCCAGCCACGTATACGACTGCCTTAAGGCCGGCATCGACGTCGTCTGGCTCGGAGCGCGGACGACTGTCAACCCCTTCAGCGTGCAGGAAGTCGCCGACGCCCTGAACGGCACGGACATTCCGGTAATGATCAAGAATCCCATCAACCCCGATCTCGGGCTCTGGATCGGCGCCGTGGAGCGCATCTACAAGGCGGGCATAACCAAGATCGGCCTAATTCACCGCGGCTTCAGCTACCACGGGGAGACCGTATACCGCAACGTGCCGCGCTGGCAGATGGCCATCGAGATGAAGCGCCGCTTCCCAGAACTCCAGATGGTGGTCGATAACAGCCACATCTGCGGCAACCGCCACATGCTGGCCGAGGTGGCCCAGGAAGCCCTGAACCTCAACTACGACGGTCTCATGACCGAGGTACACCCGCGCCCGGACGAGGCCTGGTCCGATGCCGCCCAGCAGATCACCCCCGCCGTGTTTGGCGAATTGCTCGAAGGTTTACGCCTGCGGAAGCCGTCAGCCAACGAAGTAGAAATGGAGCGCCTCACCGAGCTGCGTCGGCAGATCGATGAGATCGACAGCGACCTTATCGGCATGATCGGCCGCCGCATGAAGCTCGCCGACCAGATCGGTCACTTCAAGGCCGAGCGCAACATTGCCGTTCTTCAGGAAAGTCGCTGGGACGAAGTTCTCAAGGAAGCCAGCCAGCGCGGAAAGGACCACGGCCTGAGCGAAGAATTCATGCACGGGTACCTGCGGGCGATCCACCAGGAGAGTATCGACCACCAAGATGCTATCGTTAATAAGGCGCAGTAGCAGATAGCAGTTAGCGGGTAGCAAGTAACCTATTTGCTACCCGCTACTCGCTATCACCCTTCCATGCCGGAGACCAGGTCCCCTTCCATCACTTCGGGATCGCCCTTGAGGTGCGGCTTCAGTTTGCTCTGGAAGTTGGTATGCTCGTCATCGGCGACGTGCTGCTCGAAGTGGGCGTAGGTGTCCCAGCACTCCATGGTGGCGAAGTGGGCGTCGTTGTCGCGGTCGCGGATCAGGTAAAAGAACAGGCAGCCTTCCTTGGCGCGGCTGGCCTTTGCGTGCTCACGGAAAATGGGCTCAACTTCATCGGGCTTGTCAAGATTGAACTTGGCGGTGAGGTAGAGTTGCTTGGACATGATGTTATGGTTTCTCACGTAACGGACGGGGTGATTTAGGGTTTAGCAGGTAGCAGGTAGCAGGTAGCAGGTAGCAGGTAGCAGGTAGCAGGTAGCAGGTAGCAGGTAGCAGGTAGCGCAGGTCATCGGATGTGCGCCGACGCAGGAGGCCACATCGGATGTCCGGAACGCAAGCCAGCAGTATAGTTAGGTAGTTCGTAGCAGGTAGCGCAGGTCATCGGATGCGCGCCGACGCAGGAGGCCACATCCGATGTCCGGAACGCAAGCCAGCAGTATAGTTAGGTAGTTCGTAGCAGGTAGCGCAGGTCATCGGATGCGCGCCGACGCAGGAGGCCACATCCGATGTCCGGAACGGCACGTGCTACACGCTACAACCTAAACATTAAACCGGAAGTGCATCACGTCCCCGTCCTGCACAACGTACTCCTTGCCTTCCACATTTAGCTTTCCGTTGTCGCGGGCACCGGATTCGGAGCCGTACTGCACGAAGTCAGGGTAGTGAATGACCTCAGCGCGGATGAAGCCTTTTTCAAAGTCGGTATGGATCACGCCGGCCGCTCCCGGGGCCTTGGTGCCGCGGCGGATGGTCCAGGCGCGGACCTCCTTCTCGCCGGCGGTGAAGTAGGTGACCAGATCGAGCAGGGAGTAGCTGGCGCGGATCACCTTGTTGACGCCGGGCTCGGTGAGGCCCATCTCCTCGATAAATTCGGCGCGCTCTTCTTTCGTTTCCAGTTCGGCGATGTCGGCCTCGATGCCGGCGGAGATCAAGATGATCTCGGCGTCCTCCTCGGCTACGGCCTTGCGGAAGGCGCGGGTGTGGTCGTTGCCGTCCTCGATGCTGTCGATATCTACGTTGCAGACGTACAGGATCGGCTTGCCAGTGAGGAGCATCATCTCCTTGACGACTTCCTGTCTGTCTTCGTCGGTCTCAAAGGACCGGGCTGGTTTCTCGCTCTCCAGGTGGGCCAGCAGGGCTTCGCCCACTTCCACGATGCGCTTGGCGTCCTTGTCGCCACTCTTGGCGGTGCGGCGGAACTTATCCACCTTCTTTTCGACGGTGTCGATATCCTTCAGGATGAGCTCCGTGTCGATGATCATCTTGTCGCGGACGGGGTCCACGCTGCCGTCGACGTGGACGACGTTGTCGTCCTCGAAGCAGCGGACGACGTGCAGGATGGCGTCTGTTTCCCGGATGTTTCCGAGGAACTGGTTGCCCAGGCCCTCGCCCTTGCTCGCTCCCTTGATCAGGCCGGCGATGTCGACGATGTCCACGGAGGTGGGGATGACCTTTTGGGGATTCACGAGCTCTTCCAGCTTGTCCAGCCGCGGATCGGGGACCGTGATGACCCCCAGGTTGGGGTCCTTGGTGGCGAAGGGGTAGTTGGCGGCCAGGGCCTTGGCCGAGGTGAGCGCGTTGAAGAGGGTGGACTTTCCCACGTTCGGCAGGCCGACGATACCACACTTGAGTCCCATAGATCAGAAGATTTTGCTAACGGGCGGCAAAGGTACGACGCAGCGGCCGGGGCGGGAAAGCCGGGATTAGAAATTCGGCCCCTTGGGTTGCATCAGCTCCTCGAAGAAGTAGGCCATCAGGGCCGGCTGGAAGGCCAGCACGAGTACGGAATAGGCGACCAGTCCGAAGATGGCGCCCCACAGGTGGGCGTTGTGGCCGATGTTGCCCACCCCCCGCTTGTCGGCATAGTGGGAGTACAGGATGTAGCCGATGCCCAAAAGGATGGCCGGGAGCGGCGGAAAGATGAACCAGTTCCATGGGGCCAGCATGATGTAGGGCCAGATGGTGGCGGCCACGCCCCCGGAGGCGCCCAGGCTGGCGTAGCTGCGGTTGTTCTGGTGACGCAGGTAATCGGGCACGCTGGCCGCGACGATCGCTACCAGATAGAAGATGAGGTAAGCCAGCTTTCCGAAGGTTGGACCGAACAGGTAGTCCGTAAAAATGAATTCCACGGAGCCACCGAAGATGTACAGCGCGTACATATTGAACAGCAGGTGCTGGAAGTCGGCGTGAATAAACCCGTGGGTCAGGAAACGGTAGTACTCTCCCCGTTCCTTGATGGCGGAGGGCAGAAAGATCAGGCGCCCACGCAGTTCGGGGTTGTTGAACGCCTGCCAGGAGATCAGGACGGTAATGAGAATGATGATGATGGTCATGGCGGCGGTTTACGTCCGTCGGGCTATCTTGCCCGCTCAAGCTATAGCAATGAACTACCGACCAATTTGGTTGACCTGCCTGCTACTCTTCGTTCTGACGGCCGGCGGCTGCGTTGCGCAACAACCTCAATCTACCCCAATGACGGATTCTACCCCGGGTATGGCCCACACCGTTTATTTCTGGCTCCAGGATGGACTCAGCGACCAGGAGCTGGAAAGCTTCGAAGCCGGCGTCCGCAGTCTGGAAGCGTCACCCACCGTCCGTAAACTCTTCCTGGGAGGCCCCGCCGCCACCCCGTCCCGCGGCGTGGTCGACAACAGCTTTGACTACAACCTCGTCCTCTGGTTTGACGACGTGGCCGGCCACGATGCCTACCAAATTTCCCCCGTACACCTCAAGTTCGTCGAGGACCACGAGGACAAGTTCAAGGAAGTCCGGGTATTCGATACCCAGCTGGCCGACTAGATCAGCTCCGCGCGGGCCCGCCGCAGCCGGTCCCGCACGTCGATGGGTAACTTGCGGAAGCGGGCACGTTCCCGCCGATGCATCCCTTCCTCCCAAGTACACAAGGCCCACCCCTGCGTGAACGTGGAAGCCACCACCCACGCCACCGCCCAGCCGGGCAGGACGAACAGCAGCGGCAGGTACAGCAACTGACCCACCGCGACCGTCGCGAACCGCAGCGGACTGTAAAACTCGATACGCTTCGGGCCGGTCAGGGCAATGCCCTCGGCGAGCACCCAAAGCGGTAGTTGAGGAAGCAGCAGCAGTGCCGCCACCAGCATCCGCCACCACGACGGCCGGTCGGAACCGCCGAGCAGCGCCTGGTCGGTCAGCCGCTGGGTGTACAGCTCGCTGGCGTACCGCCGGGCGGCGCCCACGTCCGTGCGGCCACTGCTCATTGCCGCGAGTTCCGCATCCAGCAGTTTGCCATGGTGCGTCACGCCGTATTCCGCGGTGCCCGCCCCGTTGCGGTGTACTTCCAGCAGGGTTTGGTAGGCATCATCGGTGTCCGGCTCCGGGAGCTGCACCACCAGGGGAGAAAGCGCGGCGTGCAGGTCCTCGGTAAGTTCGCGCAGCCCGGCCGCCTCGTTGGCGCGGTACCCTGCCAGGTACGCACTGGTCCGCAACGGTTCGCCGCAGCGGATCATTACCGTTGAGCGGACCCGCTCCGGGGCCGAGTAGTTGACGCCTACAGGTACGATGTAGACTTCCCCCAGCGTATTGTCACGGTCCAGCGCGCCGAGGGCGATGCGGGCCGTTCCCTTGCGGAGCGGACGCAGGCGTTTCTCGTGAATGCACCGCCCTTCGGCGAGGATCATGAGGGCGCGCGACTTGCTTAGGGCGCGGTAGCAGGCCTCGAAGGTATCGTAGTTGCGCGTCAGTTGCTCGTAGCCTCCGTCCTGCATCCGGTACACCGGCAGAATATGGAGGGCCCGCAGCAGCACCGCCGCCAGGCCGTTGCGGAAGAAATCACCGCGCGCGAGAAAGTGCAGCGGACGGTTCTGGAAGCAGGCCATCAGGCAGGGCTCGATGAAGGCGGTGGGGTGGTTGGCGGCCAGGATAACGGGGGCGTCGCGCGGGATGTGCTGCAGCCCCGTCAGGTCGATGGTGCGGTAAAAGCGCGCCAGGGTGAAGCGGGCGACCGGCCGGACGAGGTGGTACAGCATCTACAGGTCATTGCGGCGGGCGGCCAGCAGGTACAGCACCGACATGCGTACTGCTACCCCGTTCTCCACCTGCTGCAGGATGATGCTGTGCTCCGAATCCGCCACCTCGGTGTCGATCTCCACCCCCCGGTTGATGGGGCCGGGATGCATAATGACGATGGGCCTGTCGAGCCGGTCCATCCGCTCTTTCGTGATACCGAAGTACCGGTTGTACTCTCGCAGGCTGGGGATATACTTGGTGTCCTGCCGCTCCAGCTGAATACGGAGTACGTTGGCCACGTCGCACCACTGGAGACTGTCCTGCACGTCGTGGCTCACCTCGACGCCCAGGCTGCCCATATGCTTGGGGATCAGGGTGGGGGGGCCGCACACCCGCACGTGGGCGCCGAGCCGCTGGAGGCAGAACACATTAGACAGGGCCACCCGCGAATGGGTAATATCGCCGAAGATGCAGATGCGCTTCCCGCGCAGGTCGCCGCCGAGGGCGTCGCGCATGGAGTAGGCGTCGAGCAGCGCCTGGGTGGGGTGCTCGTGGGTGCCGTCGCCGGCGTTGACGATGCTGGCGTCGATCTTGCCGGCCAGGAAGTGGTGGGCGCCCGGGGCGGGGTGGCGCATGACGACCATGTCCACCTTCATCGCCAGGATATTATTTACCGTATCCAGTAGGGTTTCTCCCTTCTTTACCGAGGAGCTCGAGGCGCTGAAGTTGACCGTATCGGCACTCAGGCGTTTTTCGGCCAGCTCGAAGCTGATGCGTGTACGGGTGGAATTCTCGAAGAAGAGATTGGCGATGGTGATGTCGCGCAGGCTGGGCACCTTCTTGATGGGGCGGTTGATCACCTCCTTGAATTCGCGGGCGGTGTCCAGGATCAACTCGACGTCAGCGGCGGTCAGGTACTTGATGCCGAGGACGTGCTTGGTCGAGAGTTGCTGAACGGAGGCCATGGGCGGTATTAGGATCCGAGAAGAAGTATTTGGTCCGTGCCGTGGGTTTCGCGCCACTGCACGTCGACGTATTCGTCGGTGAGGCTGTCGACCAGGACGCCACGGTAATTGGCCTGTACGGGCAGGGTGCGCCGGAAGCGGCGGTCCACCATCACCAGCAGTTCCACCTCGGAGGGGCGTCCGTAGTGGTTGAGGGCCGTCATGGCGCTGAGCACGGTGCGGCCGCTGAAGAGCACGTCGTCCACCAGGATGACGCGTTTGTCCTCCACCAGGAAGTTGATCGTGGTGGGGTGGGCGGTGAGCGGGCCGGCCTTGGTCCGGAAATCGTCGCGGTAGAAGGTGATGTCGAGTTTGCCGAAGGGCAGTTCGCGCACGCCCAACGCCTGTAGCCGTGCGTGGAGTCGCTCGGCCAGCTGCACGCCGCCGGTCTGGATGCCGATGAGGCAGGAATCGGCAAAGTCCCCGTGCTCCTCCATGAGGTGGCGGCACAGCCGCTCGATGGTCAGGGCGAAGCGGGCGCTGTCGTGTATGATGCGGGTATCGGCCACGGTGCGAAGGTAGCCGGGGAACGGTAGAAAATCGAATTTAGGAACCACAATGTAGCAGGCTTCCCGTAGCCCACCTTCCGGCTGGCGGCGGCGCGCGGGTGCAATGAAGTAAACAAGCGGGGCAGGGTATGGGTATTCAAGGTCCGGACCGCACTTCGCCCCGCGCCAACGCCCGGGCGGCGACGATCCGCAAATCCGCTACTCCATGCAATACCGCGCCGGCCGGGACAGTGACTTTACCCACCTGCAGACCTTCGTCTGGCAGGCGATCTTTCCGGCCTTCGACGTAGCCGGCCTCACCGACGAACAACGGGCCGAGAATGACCGCACGGTGGAGAAGGCCCGCGAGCGGGTGGGGAAGGCCCTCACCGATCCCGCGGCGGTGATCGTCACCGCCTGGGACGAGCGCCGGCGGGCCCTGGCCGGCTACTGCCTCCTGCGCCGCCGGGGCGCGGACACGGCTACCGTAGACCAGTTGTTTGTCCGGCGGGCCGACTGGGGCACCGGTATCGGCGAAACGCTGATCCGGGAGGCGACGGAGCGCGTGGGTGCCTACCGGGAACTGCTGGTAGCGCTGCGCCCGTACAATGAACGGGCCATCTCTTTCTTCGAAAAGCTCGGGTTCGCGGACACCGGTGAGGCGACCTCCGGGACCGGTCCCGCCCGGCGGATCCTCGCGCGGGCCGGCGACGGCAGCGCGGCCACCGATACCGCCGATTTTCCGTCCGCCGATGACGAGCCGCACTTCGAGCCCGTCTACGCGGCCCTGCCCGACTACACCCTGGCCAGCGAGGAACTGTCCGCCGACCCGATCTTCGACCCCGAGCAGTCGACCCTCGACGAGCAGCAGCTCACCGAGCTCGAGCAGTTTATCGCCCGCGCCAAGGCCAAGAAGGCCGGCGGGGCGGGCCCGGCACCGGAAAAAAAAAGCCAGGTTCCGACCGGTGACATCCCCGAACCGCCCCTGACGCGCCACCCCGAGATCACCCTCGAGATCGACACGGGCGGGGAAAAGCCACCGGTCGCCCCGCCCACCCCCGGCCCGCTTCCCTTCGAGTTTGTCTTCGACCGCGAAGACCCCGCACCCGCGCCCCGCCGCCCGGAGAACGACGAGCCCCCGGCACCGGAACCGACCCCGGAGCCAGAAGACGATCCACTTGAGCTGCACGACATCCCCGATCCCGAACCCGCCATTTCGGTGAGCCAGCTCCGCAGCGCGCTGGAGGACCGCCTGGGCGAGCGGCTGACCGCCTACTTCGGTGCCGACCGGCTACCCAGCTACCTGGAGGTGTACTGGAAGGCCGACAACTACCACCGCATCCGTGACGCGGGGCTGCACGGTCTGGCGCGCTACCTCAACAACGGTGCGTCCCCGGTCGCCAAGGCCCGCCGCAAGGCCACCGTGCTGGCCGATTTGGTTGAGTACTTTATCGTGGAGACGGCCCGCGACCTGCACGGCGACCGCTTTCCCCAGCGGCTGCTGCGCTACCAGGCGATCGACTGGACGCGGGTTGACCTGTTCCAGCTCGTCAAGGATTACCTCGACTTTGACGCGGAGGAGGACGTAGTGTACACCGACTTCGTGACCATCCCGCCGAAGGTGCTCAAGAACGCCACCACCCAGTACCTGCATGGCACGCGGGACGAGCGCGTATTCTTCATCTGCGACCAGAGCCTGTTTGGCAACGGCAAGACCGGCTTCGCCTTCACGGACGCGGCCCTTTACTGGAAGAACGTACTGCAGCCCGCCGGTGTGGTGACCTTCACCACCCTGCGGCGGGTAGAACCAGTGGGCGGTCACCTGTTGCTGGACGGTCAGTACTTCGACGCGGGCGGCCGGCTCAACCTCCGGGTGGCCCTGTTGTTGGATAAGCTCCGCCGAATGGACCTGCCGCAGTGATTACCTTTGCGCGCCCAAAACCGCCCCATGCATTACCTGACCCGCCGCGAGACCTTTAACGCCGCCCACAAGCTGGCCGTGGCCGACTGGCCGGACGACCGCAACCGCGAAGTGTTCGGCAAGTGCGCCAACCACAACTGGCACGGGCACAACTACGACCTGCGCGTCACCGTTTGCGGTACGCCCGATCCCGTAACCGGCTTCGTGATGGATGCGAAGGTGCTGTCCACTCTCGTCAAGGCGGAGGTCGTGGACCGGCTGGACCACAGCAACCTGAACCTCGACATCGACTGGTTCAGCGACGGGCGGCAACCCACCACCGAAAACCTCACGAGCGCGATCTGGGAGCGTTTAGCTCCGGCGGTCGCGGCTGCCGGCTCCCAACTGTACCGGGTCCGCCTTTACGAAACCGAAAATATCTACGCCGACTATTACGGTCCGGCTGGAAGACCATAACGTATGCCCCTAAAGAACGTCCTCAAGTACGACGAGGAAATCACCGACACCATCAGCGACCACTACGCCCAGATCATTGGGGAAGTAGGCGAAGACGTCACCCGTGACGGACTGCTGAAGACACCCGTACGCGCCGCTAAGGCCATGCAGTTCCTCACGCAGGGCTACGAGATGAGCGCCGAGAATATCCTGCGTTCGGCCATGTTTGCCGAGGACTACTCCGAGATGGTCATCGTGAAGGATATCGAGTTTTACAGCCTGTGCGAGCACCATATGCTGCCCTTCTTCGGCAAGGCCCACGTGGCCTATATACCGGACGGCTACATCGTCGGCCTCAGCAAGATTCCCCGGGTAATCGAGGTATTCGCCCGTCGCCTCCAGGTACAGGAACGGCTCACGGACCAGATCCTGCAGTCGATCCACGCCACCCTCCAGCCATTAGGCGTAGCGGTAGTCATCGAGGCCCGTCACATGTGCATGATGATGCGCGGCGTCCAGAAGCAGAGCAGTGTGACGACCACTTCGGCCTTCACCGGTGCCTTCAAGTCGGAGCGCACGCGGAATGAGTTCCTTAAGCTGATTACCAGTAGTTTACATTAGGTAGCTAGTTCTGTAGTACTGTAGTTCTGTAGCACCGAGCTACTACAGAACTACAAGACTACAGAACTATAAGACTACAGAGCCACATCCTCCTCCTTCTTCCGCCGAATCACCGGTACGTCCTTAACGACCATCTGCAGAGTCAGGGGCAGGCGTCCTTCCAGCAGGTTGACCTTGCCGCGGCGCAGGCTGTCGACGATCTCGGGGGTGTAGTGCCGGATGGTGATGAGCTCCAGGTGGCGGTCTATGGTGGTCTTGAAGTGCTGGTCGACCAGGGCGCAGAAGCGTTCGACGCGGTCGTCGATGTCGTTGACGACCACGTTGAAGCTGATGGCCGTATTCTGCATCATATTGACCTGCAGGCGGGTGGTGGTGATGTGCTCGAACAGTTCCTTGATGTGGTGCTCGGCGACGAAGCTGAAGTCGCGGGTGCTGATGTTCACCAGGGCTTGGTCGCGCTCGACGGCCACCATAGGCGGGTAGGCGTCGCCGGCTTCGTCGGTGACGTAGGTGCCCTCCAGGTCGGGCTCGATGAAGGAGCGGACGTAGAGCGGGATGCTCTTGTTCTGAAGCGGTTTGATGGTCTTGGGGTGGATGACCTTGGCGCCGTAGTAGGTCATCTCGATGGCCTCACGGTAGCTCAGTCGGTCGATCTTGGTGACGTTCTCGAAGTAGCGCGGGTCGGCGGTAAGCACGCCGGGTACGTCTTTCCAGATACTCATGGCTTCCACGTCCAGGCAGTAGCTGAAGATGGCTGCGGAGTAGTCGGAGCCCTCGCGGCCCAGGGTGGTGGTGTAGTTCTCGCTGGTGTTGCCGATGAAACCCTGGGTAAGGACGAAGGGTGTACTATCGAGTAGCGGAGGCACCAGGCGCTCGGCCCGCTCTACTGTTTCCGGCCACTTCACCCAGCCTTCGCGGTAGGTATTGTCGGTCTGGATGACGTCGCGGGCATCAAGCCAGCTGGTCGGCAGGCCGATGCGGTTGAGGTAGGCGGCTACGATGTGGGAACTGATCAGTTCGCCCAAACTGACGATCTGGTCGTAGTCGTAGTCGTACTCTTCATTGGGGTCCTCTTCGAGCGCCCACTCTACGGAAACGAATAGGTCGTTGACCGCGGCGGTCAGTTCTTCCGGTACCTCGGCAAACAAATCCTTCATCGCCTGGGTGGCACCAGCGTGGATCGCACCGAGTTTTTCCCTCGCTACGTCGGGCTTTCCGTTCCAGTAGCTGTTGGCGACCTCCTCCAGGGCATTCGTGGTCTTGCCCATAGCGGACACAATGATGACGAGGCGCTGATCCTTGAAGCGGTCGAGAATGGTTCCGACGTGGCGAATGGCATCGGCATCGCGCAGGGAGGCTCCGCCGAACTTGAAGACGTTGATGGGTTGCTGCATAATGGCGCAAAGGTAATGGTACGGTAGTACAGTAGTCGGGTAGTGGCGCTCCCTGCGGTCGCTTGTAGGTTGTAGCGGATAGCCAGTAGCGTGTAGTCACAGCAAAGCGCAAGTCACCGGATGCGAGCGGAAAGTAGCGCAAGTCATCGGATGTGAGCGGAACCCAGTGGAGCCTCATCCGATGCCTGAAGCGGGCGGGTAGTACTGTAGTCTTGTAGTCGGGTAGTCTTGTAGTCTTGTAGTCTCGCTCCCTGCGGTCGCTTGTAGCTTGTAGCAAGTAGTGTATAGTCACAACAAACCGCAAGTCACCGGATGGGAGCGCAACGCAGTGGAAACTCATCCGATGCCTGGAGCGAATTCGGACATCCGATGTCCAGTCGCCAACCAGCGAAATTTCGCAAACTAATCCTTGGGGTAAGCCATGGGCGACGGTTACCTTTACCGGCATGACATCCACGATCATTTCCGTACAGTCGATCCTCTTCGCGCTGGTAGCGCTGTTAGCCCTGGGCTTCGCCTATTTTCAGTTCAGCCGGGTGTATGCCAACATCAAGCTGGGCAAGGAAGAGGAAGTCACCGGACCCACAGGACAGCGCTGGCGCAATATGCTGCTGGTAGCCTTCGGGCAGAAGAAGATGTTCAAGCGGCCCATCCCGGCCATCCTGCACTTCTGCCTGTACGCGGCCTTCGTGTTTACCCAGATCGAGCTGATCGAGATCTTCATCGACGGCATCTTCGGCGTGCACCGCTGGTTCCTCGGGCCGCTCGGAGGGATGTACAACTTCATCATCAACACCATTGAGATTCTGAGCGTCCTGGCCTTCGTGGGTACGGTGATCTTCCTGGTGCGGCGAAACCTGCTCTTCATCCCCCGCCTGCGCGGCCGGGAACTGCAGGGGTGGCCCAAGCTCGACGCGAACCTGATCCTGATCTTCGAGCTCATCCTGCTGGCCTGCATCTTCACCATGAACGGTACGGACGTGGTGCTGCAGGACCAGGATCCGACGCACTACCGCCCGACCAATTTTGCCGTCAGCGGCTTCCTCGGCCCGGTACTGTTTGGTGGCCTGGAAGCGTCTATCCTGTACACCCTTGAGCGCATCGGCTGGTGGGGACACATCATCATGGTGTTCGTCTTCCTGAACTACCTGCCGAAGTCCAAGCACCTCCACATCCTTTTCGCCTTCCCCAATACCTACTTCGCCCGCCTCAAGCCCGCCGGCCAGATGCTCAACATGCCGGAAGTGATGAACGAGGTTAAATCCATGATGGGCCTTGGCGACCCCGACGCGCCGGAACCCGACATGAACGCCGCCCTGCCCGAGTTCGGTGCCGACGACGTCAACGAAATGAGCCGTATCGACCTGCTCGGCGCCTACAGCTGTACCGAGTGCGGCCGTTGCACCGCCGTTTGCCCGGCCCACATTACCGGCAAGAAGCTCAGTCCCCGCAAGATCGTCATGAACGTCCGCGACCGCGCCGAGGAGATGGGCGGCAAGATCCGCAGCGGCAACCCCGAATTCGCCCCCGACAAGGAAGCCCCCCTCAGCCGCACCAACTTCGACGACGGCCGCAACCTCTGGGACTACATCACCCGCGAGGAGATCCACGCCTGCACCACCTGCAACGCCTGCGTGGAAGCCTGCCCCGTGCTCATCAACCCCCTGGAAATGATCAACAAGCTGCGCCGCCACGAGATCCTCACCGAAGCCCAGGGGCCCACCGATTGGATGCCGCTTTTCAACAGTATTGAGAACCAGCAGCGGGCCTGGAGCGTGGGGAGTAGCCGGGAGGCTTGGACTCGGGGGTAGCTGTTGGGGTGGGGAATTGGTGAATTGGTGAATTGCTGCGTTTTTGCGTTACAGGCGTTACAGGCGTTACAGGCGTTACAGGCGTTACACCTGACAGCGTTAGACCCGGTTTTTAAAAGAAATTTATGAAGCGTACTTCTTTCGACACTGAGGATAGCTGCGAGGACGTACAGTTCTTTTACGAGCCAGTAGCAGGCTACGGAGAAGGGCGGCCATCCAATGCGGAATTCTCTCGCGAACTGAGAAAGCGGACTAAACGCGCAGCCATTGACCTGATCAATTTTATGCAGCGGGCAGGAAAAGATCCTGCGCTCAATGTGGTTCGTTATCAGATCATCAAGTCGGGGACATCCGTGGCTGCAAATTATCGGGCGGCATGCCGAGCGCGTTCGAAAAAAGAGTGGTACGCCAAACGCTGCATAGTCGTGGAAGAATGCGATGAAACCGTCTTTTGGCTGGAACTCCTCATGGAAAGTGATATACCAGTCGAGGAAGCGACAGTACGAGCCCTAGGTAAAGAATACCAAAGCCTGCTGCAGTTGTTTGCAAAAGCCAGAGCCAGCGCAACGCCATGACCGGGCGAAGCGATCAATCCTTCTTGGCGCCTAACGCACCAACGCAGTAACCCGGCAACGCAGTAACCCACCAAAGCAACAAACCAACCCCACCCATGGAAGTCAAAACAATGGCCCAATACCAAGCCGAAGACAAGCAACCCGAAATCCTCTTCTGGGTAGGCTGCGCCGGTTCCTTCGACGATCGCGCGCAGAAGGTGACGCGGGCCTTTGCGGAGATCCTGAATGCGGCGGGCATCGAATTTGCGATCCTGGGCGACGAGGAGGCCTGCACCGGCGATCCCGCCCGCCGGGCCGGCAACGAGTTTCTTTACCAGATGGTGGCCCTGCAGAATATCGAGACGCTCAATATGTACGGGGTGAAGAAGATGGTCACCGCCTGCCCCCACTGCTTCAATACCATCAAGAACGAGTATCCCGCCCTGGGAGGTCACTACGACATCGTGCACCACACCCAACTGCTACAGCAGCTGATCGACGAGGGGCGCATCAAGATGACCGACGGCGACACCTTCCGGGGCAAGCGGATCACCTACCACGACAGCTGCTACCTCGGCCGCGCCAATGGTATCTACGAGGCGCCGCGCGACGTGCTCCGGTCGCTGGACGGGCAGCTAGTCGAAATGAAGCGCAGCAAGCAGAACGGCCTCTGCTGCGGGGCCGGCGGCGCCCAGATGTGGAAGGAAGACGAGCCCGGCGACAAGCGCATCAATACCGAGCGCACCGACGAGGCCCTCGCCCTCAACCCCGACGTGATCGCCGTCAACTGTCCGTTCTGCCTCACGATGATGACCGACGGCGTCACCGGCCGCGAGAAGCAGAACGAGGTGATGGTCTACGATCTCAGCGAACTGATCGTACGGGGCATGCGTAGCGGGGGCAACTCTTAGAATTGCTGCCTACATTTGCCGGCCATTAAAGAGCAGAGCACATGTACGCAATCGGTTACGATATAGGTTCCTCGTCGGTCAAAGCCGCGCTGGTCGAGGCCGCCACCGGCAAGGTGCTAGCACGGGTCCAGGCCCCCCAGGAAGAGATGACCATGCAGGCCCCCCAGGCCGGCTGGGCCGAGCAGGACCCCGAGCTCTGGTACCAGTACGTGATCGAAACCACCCAAGAACTGCTGGCGCGTACGCAGGTGCAACGGGAAGCCATCACCTCCGTCGGCATTGGTTACCAAATGCACGGCCTGGTGACCGTCGACGCCGAACAGGCCGTCGTGCGGCCTGCCATCATCTGGTGCGATGGCCGTGCCGTAGCGACCGGAGAACGTGCCTTCGCCGGCATCGGCAGCGAAACCTGCCTGGGACACTGCCTCAACAGCCCCGGCAACTTCACCGCCGCCAAGCTCAAGTGGGTGGCCGACAACGAGCCCGACAACTATGCCCGTACCGCCCACGCCATGCTCCCCGGCGACTTTATCGCCTTGCGGCTCAGTGGCGAGCCTACCACTACCGTGACCGGGCTGAGCGAGGGCGTACTCTGGGATTTCCAGGAAAATCAGCTGGCCACTATCGTATTGGACGAGATGGGCCTCGCCGCCGATAAACTGTGCACTCGCGTCCCCGCCGTCGGACTGCAGGGAAAAGTATCCGAACGGGCCGCCGCCGAAACGGGATTGGCCGCCGGTACCGTGATCGGCTACCGCGCCGGTGACCAGCCCAATAACGCGATGAGCCTCAACGTGATCCGCCCCGGCGAAGTCGCCGCTACCGCAGGTACCAGTGGGGTAGTGTACGGCGTCACCGACCGACTGGCCTACGACCCCGACCAGCGCGTCAACAGCTTCGCCCACGTCAACCACGGCGACGACACCACGCGCATCGGGATCCTGCTGTGTATCAACGGCACCGGCATCGCCCACCGCTGGATCCGGCAGCAGGTGTGCAGCACCGGCACCACCTACGAAAACATGGAACAACTGGCCGCTGAAGTGCCGATCGGGAGCGACGGACTGGTCTTCCTGCCCTTCGGTAACGGCCCGGAGCGGATGCTCCAGAACCGCGAGATCGGTGCCAGTCTTCACCATCTGGACTTCAATCGCCACACCCGGGCCCACGTAGTGCGGGCGGGCATAGAAGGCGTGGCCTTCTCTTTCGTGTACGGTATGCGGATCATGAAGGAACTGGGCGTGGAGCTCAGCACCATTCGGGTGGGCAACGACAACATGTTTCAGAGTCAGCTCTTTGCCAACACCATTTCCACGCTCACGGGGGCGACCATCGAGGTCCACAACACCAACGGCGCCGTCGGGGCGGCGCTTGCCTCGGGCGTAGCCGCCGGCCTGAGCCCCGACCTGCCCTCCGCGGTCGGTCAGCAGGAAGTGCTTGGCCGCATCGTACCGGTTGCCGAGGACGCCATCGCCCTCCAGGCCGCATACGCACGCTGGGAAAAAGCACTGGAGGAGGCCCTGGCCTGAATCCGGATGGCGCGCGTTTGTCGTACCTGATCCCTTACTTGTCCATCCCCCGCCTAAGTGCGACATTAGCGCCGTGAAAGAAACTACCGCCATCTTGCTGTTCGGGCGTTCCGCCATCGCGGAAGCGCGGCACAAGCACTTTGGCGGGGTAGGAGAAAGCCAGCGGGTTACCGCTTCCCTCCTGCGGCGCACCCACCGGGTGCTGGCGCGGACCGGGCTGCCCGTATACCAGGCGGACGAGCGCGTCCAGAATGGCCTCACTTTCGGTGAGCGACTGCTTTACGCCGTACGCGACACGTTCGCCCGTGGCTACGAAAATCTTCTGGTCGTGGGCAGCGATTGTCCCGGCCTGAGTACCCAACTCCTCCGCACCGCGGAGCGGCAACTCGCCACCGGACAAGCCGTGCTCGGCCCGGATACACGCGGAGGCGTCTACCTCCTGGGCATCTCGCGTGATCACGTGGACGGCACCGATCTGTCCGAAGTACGGTGGTGTACCCAGCACGTCTTTACGGACCTGCAGGACCGGCTAGTGGGTGGCAACGTCCTGCCCGTACGGGCGGATGCCAACCACCTGCGCGACCTGCGTATTCACTGGTGCCGCTGGTCGGGCCTGCTCGGCGAGCTGGCGGACTTGGTGTTGCGGCTTACCCCGGCCCCGGTCGCAGCGGGTTTGCCCCGACGCACACTCCGCGTTCGCAGGACCGATCGCGGTCGGGCACCACCGCGGGTGGCCTGAGATCGTTAGGTACCGCCTCCTCCTCTTTCCAATTCTCTTTTATGCGACGCATTCGTATGTGGGTTACCCTGGGTAGCCTGCTGATTACTTCCGTCCTGTCCGCTCAGGTTACGGTTTCCGGCACCGTACGCGCGGACGGCGAAGCCCTCATCGGTGCCTCGGTGTACCGTCAGGGACAACCCGCCGTCGGAACGGTCACGGATGTGGA
Source organism: Lewinella sp. IMCC34183 (assembly GCF_003390915.1). GTDB lineage: Bacteria > Bacteroidota > Bacteroidia > Chitinophagales > Saprospiraceae > Neolewinella. The sequence continues at coordinate 243,707 of NZ_QMEM01000008.1, forward strand.
TGGCAACTTTTCTCTCGTGGTTGAACTGCCAGATACCCTGGTAGTGAGCTACTTAGGCTATGCCGCCCGACGTGTGCCCCTGGGGCCGGACGCCGCGCGGACCTCCCTCGATATCGTCTTGGAACAGGGGGTTACGGTTTCCGAAGTGGTCGTCACGGCGCTGGGCGTACGCCGGGAAAACCGGACGCTCGGCTACTCCGTCCAGCAGATCGAGTCCGAAGCACTCACCGACGTACAGGCGGTAAACTTCCTGGACAACCTCAGCGGTCAGGTGGCCGGACTGCGGATCACCGCGGGCGCTACCGGCGTGGGATCGAGCAGTCAGGTAGTGATCCGGGGAGAAACGAGCTTTACCAATAACAACCCACTCTTCGTAGTGGACGGTATCCCGATCAACAACAATACCATCATCAACCTCACCGACGAGGCCGCCGCCGGCTTTCAGGAGGTGGATTTCGGTAACGGCGCGATGGACGTCAACCCCAACGACGTAGCCTCGGTCAGCGTCCTCAAGGGCGCCTCGGCCGCCGCCCTCTACGGCACGCGCGCCGCCAACGGCGTCATCGTCATCACCACCAAGCGCGGCGGGGAGCAGCCCGGCCTCGGCATCAGCTTCAACAGCAGCCTGACGCTGGACCGACCCTTCCAGCTGCCCCGCTACCAGAACCAATACGGCCAGGGGCAGGGCGGTGAGTTTGCCTTCGTGGACGGTCTCGGTGGCGGGATCTCGGACAACATCACCTACAGCTACGGACCGCGGCTCGACGCCGGGGTAAACGTACCGCAGTTCGACAGCCCGGTCACGCTCCCGGACGGTACCGTGGTACGTGGCGGCGACGTGGCGGTGCACGGCGGTCTGCCGATCACGCCGACCCCCTTCGTGAGCCGCCCGGACAACGTCCGTGACTTCTACGAAACCGGTACCACTGCCATCAATAACCTCGCTATCAGCGGGGGTGGCGCGGCGGGGGACTTCCGGTTATCGGCCACCGACCTGCGCAGCGAAAGCTACATCCCCGGTGTGAACCTCAAGCGGAAAACGCTTGCCGGACGCTTCGGCTTCCGACCCGTCGACCGGCTACACGTGGACGCGAGCCTAAACTACATCAACAGCGGCTCCGACAACCGCCCCGCCGGCGGGTACGGCTCGGAGAACATCAACTACGACCTGACGGCCTGGCTCGGCCGGCAGACCGACACTGACATCCTGCGCGATTACTGGCAGCCCGGCCTGGAGGGCGTGCAGCAGTACAGCTATAACTATACCTTTTTTGACAACCCTTACTTTACCCTGTTAGAGAACCGCAACAGCTTCACCCGTGACCGGCTGTTTGGTTTTTTGTCGGCCCGTTACGAGTTGCTGGATAATCTGAGCCTGAGCGTCCGCTCCGGCATGGACTACAGCAGCGAGCAACGGGAATTCCGCCGGAACTTTAGTTCCAACCGCTTCCCCCAGGGAGGCTACGCGGAAAACGACGTCCGGTTCCGTGAAATAAACACCGATTTTCTTTTTGACTACACCACCGACTTCGGTGCCCTGAGTTTCAACCTGCTGGCGGGAGGCAACCGCCTCACCCAGACGGCCATGAACACCCAGAGCAACGCCCTGACGCTCGCCCAGCCCGGCATCTTCCGGCTGAGCAACGCGGCCAGTCCGGTGGTGGTCCTCGACCAGGCCGCCGAGAAGCGCATTAACAGCCTGTACGGGCTGGCGCGCCTCGGCTTCCGGGACTTCCTCTACCTGGACGTCACCGGTCGCAACGACTGGTCGAGCGCATTGGCTACACCAACAAACGCCGACAACACCAGTTTTTTCTACCCCTCCGCCAGCCTTAGCTTCGTAGCTAGTGAGGTGCTGAAGCTGCCCCCGGCCGTCAGCTACCTCCAGCTGCGGGCTAACGTGGCGCAGGTGGGCAACGATACCGAACCCTTCCGTACCAGCTCCACCTTCGTCGCCCGTACGCCCTTCGCCGGGCGCCCCACCTTCACCGAGCAGTCCACGCTCGCCCAGCCTCGCCTGCTGCCCGAGCAGACCACCACTACCGAACTGGGCGGGGACGTCAGGTTGCTCGATTACCGACTCGGACTGGATTTCACCTGGTTCACCCAGCGTACCGAGAACCAGATCCTGAGCCTGCCGATCGCCCAGTCCTCGGGCTATTCCCAGCAGATCGTCAACGGCGGTACCGTCAGTGCGCAGGGGCTGGAGGCGATCCTGTCGCTGGTCCCGGTAAGCACCTCCGATTTCCGCTGGACGACCCGCCTAAATTTCAGCCGCAGTCGGGCCACCGTCGACGCGCTGCCCGCCGGTACCGACCGCTTCACGCTGGCGTACAGCCGGGTGTACAACTCCGTCAACCAGACGGTCTACTTCATCGTCGAGCCCGGCGGCGAGATCGGTAACATCTGGGGAACCGGCTACCGCAAGACCGACGACGGCCGCTTCCTGCTCAACGCCCAGGGACAACTCGTCGCCGACAATACGCTCCGCAAACTGGGCAACGCCAACCCCGACTTTATCCTCGGGGCCACCAACAGCCTCCGTTACCGCAACCTCGAACTGAACTTCCTCCTCGACTGGCGGTCGGGTGGCCAACTGGTCAGCCGGTCGCTCAGCCTGGCGGGCGTGGCCGGACAACTTGAAGAAACCGCCTACCGCCCCGCGGAGGGCATCGTCGTGCCCGGCGTCATCAATACCGGTACCGACCAGGAGCCCGTCTACGTGGACAATACCACGCCCATCTCCGCCGAGTCCTACTACCGGAGCTACTACGACCGAAACCACGAGGAGAACAATCTCTACGACGCCAGCTACCTCAAGCTGCGGGAACTGCGCCTGACCTGGTCCCTCGACCGGGCCGCCCTGGCCGGTTCCTTCCTCTCCGGGGTGCAGGGACTGTCGCTCAGCCTCATCGGCCGCAACCTGTATGCCTGGTCGGAAATACCCCATTTCGACCCCGAGCAGTTCGCCGTACAGGGGCAGGGCATTGTCTTCGGCGTCGAAGACATGACCTACCCCAGCGCCCGCAGCTTCGGCTTCAGCCTGGGGCTCGACTTTTAATCCCCTCCCAACGATCCGCCATGCGACTTTCCCCCCTTACCGCGCTGCTTTTCCTGCTCCTTGCGGGGTGTACGGCCGACTTCGAGGAGATAAATACCAATCAGAACGCGCCGTCCGACGTGCAGAGCGAACTGCTCCTGCGGCAGGTCCTCTACGGCTACGGCGACGCGATGAGCTACGAGGCCTTCGTAGCGGGCAACCTCCTGAGCCAGCACTTCGCCATGATCGACTTCAACCTGCTGGACCGCCACGCCCTCAGCAGCCCCCAGGAGGGCGGCAACCCCTGGAACGTGCTCTATACCGCCCTGCGCGACAACGAAACCATCCTGGAGCAGAGCCGCGTCAACCCCGCCGCGGCCGTCTACGAAGGTCCCGCCCGCGTCATGAGGGCCTACCTGGCCATGTACCTCACGGACATCTTCGGGGACGTACCCTACTTCGAAGCCGTGCGGGGACGCACCGACGGCATCGTCACGCCCGCCTACGACCGGCAGGAAGACATCTACCTGGCCGACGACGGCATCCTCGACAACCTTCGGCAGGCCGTAGACATCATGCAGGCCTACGACGGGGCAATCCGGCTGGGGGGCGATATCGTATTCGACGGAGACCTCGACGGCTGGTTGCGCTTCGCCAATAGCCTGCGCATCAAGGCCCTGATCCGGATCTCCGCCCGCCAGGACGTCAGCGCGGAACTCACGGAGCTGTACGCGGCCAACAACTACATAGCCCAACCCGAACAAAACGCCACCTTCGACTTCGCCGCCGGGCCGCCCAACAGCTTCGCCTTCGCCACGGCCCGCGTCGGGATATTTAACGTATTCCTGATGTCGCAGACGGCGGACAGCATCTTTGCCGCCCTGGACGATCCACGCGTCAACGTGTTGTACCGTCCGGCCGCCAATACCGGCGAGTTTACCGGTATCATCAACGGGATCGACGCCGCCACCGCCATCGTACCCGACAACTACGCCCGCCCCGGACGCATCTGGCGGGAGAACACCGGGGACCTCGACTTCAACTTCATGACGTCGTGGGAAACCCATCTGCTGCTGGCCGAGGCCGCCCTGAAGGGCTACATCGACGCCCCGGCGGCCGAGTTGTACGCTACCGGCGTAACGGAAGCCTTCGCCTACTGGCAGACGCCGCTGCCCGACAACTACCTCAACGGTGGTGGCGGTACCTATGACCCGGACCGGGCCCTCGAGCAGATCATCACCCAGAAGTGGATCGCGAGCATCGGCAACGCCTACGAGGGCTGGATCGAGTGGCGCCGGACCGGCTACCCGGCCCTGCAGCCCGTGGCCGCCAGCCTCAACGGGGGGCTGTACCCCGTCCGCTTTCCCTATCCGGCCGACGAGCAGGCGCTCAACTTCGAGAACTACCGCGGTGCCGCCGAGGCTACGCAGGGCAACAGCATCAACGTGCCGGTCTGGTGGGACGTGGACTGATGGAGGGACTGGCCACCTATACCCTGATCCAGTGGATCCTTGTCGTCGGATCCAGCATTCTGCTGTTCGCCGTGTCGCCGTTGGCGCGCTCGTCCGACTCCTTCTACCGCGGTGCCCGCCAGTCGCGTTCGCCGGGGGCGGTGGCCCTCACCAGCAGCCTCGTTATCTCCTGGCTGTTCGCCAAGTCGATCACCAACGCGGCCAATCTCGGGCTGGAATATGGGCTTCCCGGCGGTCTGGCCTATGCAGCCTATTACCTCAGCTTCGCGGTAGCCGGCGTCGTGATTTACTTTCTCCGTACGCGGGGCGGTTTCCGCAGCATTCACCACTTTCTCGGCAGCAAGTTCGGGCGGGGAGCGGTGGCACTCTTCAGCCTGCTCATTGCCCTGCGCCTCTTCAACGAGGTGTGGTCCAATACCATGGTCATCGGTACCTACTTCGGGGATGCCGGTACGGCTCCGTACTACTGGGCGATCCTGGTCTTCACGACCCTCACCCTGGCCTACAGCCTCAAGGGAGGCATGTCGTCGTCCATTCTGACCGACGTGATCCAGATGGCCCTCTTCGGCGTGCTGCTGGCGGTGGTACTCGGGGCTATCCTGCCGCGGATGGACTACCACGTGGGGCCCCTCCTCTCGCTTGATGGCGCGCACGCAGGTGCGGGGACCTCCGGGGCCGTGAACCTTCTGCTGGTAGCCGTGCTCCAGAGCATCAGCTATCCCTTCCACGATCCCGTCCTGACGGACCGCGGGTTTCTCTCCTCTCCCGGGACGACCCTGCGCGCTTACCTCTGGGCCGTACCCATCGGCGTAGCCTCCATCGTCCTGTTCAGCTTTGTCGGCGTATACGGCAGGCTGGCGGGGGTGACCGGTCAGGCCCCGGTGGAGGTGGCCCGGCTGCTCGGGGGGCCGATCCTGTTGGTGATGAACTTCATTATGATCACTTCTGCCGCCAGTACCCTCGACAGTACCTTCTCCAGCTTCGCCAAGCTGGCGGTAGTGGACCTGGTGCCGGAGGATCGGATTGCACCCTCCGTATCCGCGGGACGGTGGGCGATGGCGGGCATCACGCTACTGGGTACGGTACCGGTATTCCTGAACCCCGCCATCCTTTCCGCTACCACGGTGTCCGGGGCCATGGTGGTCGGCCTGGCGCCCGTGTTCTGCCTGTGGTGGTTGCCGGTACCGCGCGCCGGCTTTTTTGCCAGCGTGGTAGCGGGCCTGGGGTTCGGTGCCCTGTACGCGCTGGGGCTCTGGCCGGAGGGGTGGCGCCTTGGTAGCGCGGCATACGGCGATTTGCTGGGGGTGACGGTGGTGAGTCTGGTGGTATGTACCTTGCTATTCGTCTCCCCGTTGCTGTTCACCAATCGCCGCCCCGCATGACCGATGCCGACCTGACCTGGCAAGAATTTTCCCGCGTAGATATTCGCATCGGCACGATCGTCGCCGCGGAAGCTTTTCCGGAAGCCCGCCGCCCCGCCCTGAAGCTACGGATCGACTTCGGCCCGCTCGGGGAACGGAAGACCTCCGCCCAGATCACCGATAGCTACCGCCCGGAGGATCTCGTGGGCCGGCAGGTAGCGGCCGTAGTGAACTTCCCGCCCAAGCAGATTGCCAATTTCATGAGCGAATGCCTGGTACTGGGCTCCCTGGGCGAGGGTGGGGTAGTGACCCTGCTGCGGCCCGACGAACGGGTGGACAACGGCCTGCGGATCGGCTAGGCGCCGGTTACCGTTTGATGCCAAGTCGCTTCATCTTGCTGAAGAGCGTCTGGGGGTTGACCTTCATGATCTCCGCGGCGCCATTCTTGCCGCTCACCCGGCCGCCGGTACTTTCCAGGACCAGCTCGATGTACTTTTTCTGGTAGTCCGCCAGGGGCAGAAATTCTGTGAGGCGGCCGTCGAACAGGTCGAGTACGGGACGGTAGCTGCCGTCGGTGGGCAGGACGGACTCCGGCAGTTCGATGGTCCCTTTCTTGCCGACGATAAAGGCACGCTCTACCATACTCTCGAGTTCCGCTACGTTGCCGGGGAACTCATATTTCATGAGCCGTACGAGGGTGGAATCGTCCACGCCCGAGACGGGTTTTTTGCACTCCTGGTTGAACCGGGCGAGGAAGTGATCGATGAGGACCGGAATGTCCTCGGGTCGCCGCCGCAGGGGTGGACAATCGATCGAGTACTCGGACAAGTGCACGTAGAGATCCCTGCGAAACCGTCCGCTCTCAGTCGCTTCCGCCAATTCGGCGATCGGGGAAACGACGAGGCGCACGTCGACGTTGACTTTCTCCTGCTCACCCATGGGTATAAAGCGTTCCTCATCGATCAGTTTCTTGAGCTGCGCCTGTAGGGGTAGTGGCAATTCCTCTATGTTAGAAAGGTAGAGTGTACCTCCGTCGGCGGCTTGCACCCGCCCCACCCGGTCGCGGAAAGCGCCGGTGAAGGCTCCCTTGGGATAGCTAAAGAACTCGCTGGCCAGCAATTCCGCGGGCGGGGAGCTGCAGTCGAGCGAAATAAAGGCTTGATCGGCGCGGCCGCTGAGCCGGTGGATCGTTTGTGCTACTACGCTCTTGCCGGTTCCGGACTCACCGGTAATAAGGACGTCGATGTCGGTCGGCGCTACTTGCTCCACCCGATTAATGACCCGCTGGAAGGCATCGCTCCGAAAAACCAGCGGCGGGTCGGCGGAAGGATAGTGGTACTCGGAGCGCAGGCGTTCGGTTTCTCGGGTCGCGCCATCCCAGTCCCGGTTGGCGGCCAGCAGGGCGTTACCCAGGGTCTGCTTATCGGCCAGCTGGTCCGCGATCGGCCATGCCGTAATAACGTAGGCAGCATCGCCCGGATGCTGGCTCGCTACCATACTCACTTCCACCGGGATTTCCGAGCCGTCCGTATGGCGGAAATGGGAGCGCAGGCGCGCAATTCCGGAGGGAGTCAGGCTACTCACCGTCTCCGCGAAGGAGTCAGGCGAAAAGTCGACTTGAACGTCCCGCAGGTGCATAGGTAGCCTGGATGCTTTCCCGGTGAGGCCAAGTACCTGCCGGGCCCGCGCGTTGAGGTAGGTCAGGTTGCCCGCGACGTCACTCTGGAGAATAAGGCTCTCGATCCTGTCCAGTATTTCCGAGAGGCGGGTTTCGGACGGATCGCTGCCGGGCAGCAGCATACAGCATAGGTACCGGAAGTCTCCCACCGACAGGATGGTAAGGTGCAGCGTGTGGTGCCTACGCCGACCTAAGGTAATGGGTTTGATGACGCATTCCCCTACCTGCAGGCCATCGGACAAGGCCGCCACATCCGCGACGCTTTCCGGCGCAAAGAACAGTTGCTCGTAGGTGGAATTCACTTCATGCAGGAAGCCCGCAAATGCGGAGTTCTGACGAATCAGGGTATGACGCTCCTAAGCAAGCAGGGTAGGAAATGGAGTCGCGTCAATCCATTCGCTAACCAGGTCAGGCAGGATTGGATATTCGGGCACAGGCAAGAGAGTTCGGTGAAGGGTCGGACGAAAAGGTGGATACCTCCAGGTTCAGACGCGCAGTCGCTTTACCGAAGTAAGCATAAGGTACGCAGCGCCGGGAGCTTGTGAAGGGCTATGTTCCGCAAATTCGTGTACCGGCAAAATCAGCACAATAACTAATAGCGATCGGGCATTCCATCATCGGCCGATTTTTTTATGACATCTCGTGAAAAAGGTCCGGGCCGGTTGGGTCCTATCCCGACATTTTCCATCCGTTCCGCGTGGGAGTGGTTAGTGGTGTCGCAATGCTGGGACGGTCGGGCGGCAGCCGTACCCAGCAAAACTAAGGGAGGGCAAATAACGTATTTAGCACCATGACAACCCACCGCGTACCTGAGGTAGGCCGGCTGCACGGACCGGTGCTCCTGTTTGGAGGTATCTACTCGAATCTGGAGGCACTCACGGCGCTGCGCGAGCGGGCCGATGCACTGGGAATCGCCCCCGGGAACGTGATCTGTACCGGTGATACGCCCGGGTACTGCGCCGACCCGGAGGCCTGTCTGAACGTGCTGGAGGACTGGGGCGTCCACTCCATTGCCGGAAACGTGGAGATCAATTTGCGCGACGGAGTGGACGACTGCGGCTGCAATTTCAGCGACGGGAGCCGCTGCGATATGTTCGCCCGGCTCTGGTACGCCTACGCCCGGGCGGAGGTACAGGAGCGAGGGTTGTCCTACATGCGGACCCTGCCGCGTGAACTCGAATTCACCCACGGCGGCCGGCGCGTGCGGGTACTGCACGGATCGGTCGATCACGAATCGGAATTCATCTGGAAGTCGACCCCCTGGCAAACCAAGCAACGCAGCTTCGACGTAAGTGGCGCGGACGTCATCGTAGGCGGGCACAGCGGACTGCCCTTCGCCGACGCACGTGACGGGAAGCTGTGGATCAACACCGGGGCGGCGGGAATGCCCGCCAACGACGGTACGCCCCGCACCTGGTACGCTATCCTGAGCGACGATGGTGATCGGCTACCGGTCAGCTTCTACGCCCTCGATTACGACTACCGGAAAGCGAAAGAGAAGATGCTCCGTCACCGTACGCGGCTGCCCCTCAGCTACGCGGCTACGCTGTCGACCGGCGTCTGGGACAACACCGAAATTATGCCCCCGACAGAAGCCTCCCGGGAGGGGATAGCCTACGATGCCGCTATCTTGGCCAGCGACACCGCACCTGCGTCCGCGCCCGGCACCGCTACCCGAAACCCGAAATCCGAAACCCGCACCCGAAACCTCACCACCATGAATTCCTACAGCGACCCCAAAGACTTACGCACCTTCGGCAAGATCACCGAATGGCAGGAAGAGATGGGCGGCAAGTTCTTCGATTGGTACAGCAACGTCACCGAAGGCGACACCGCGCTCACCGAACGGGAAAAGGCGCTGATCGCCCTCGCCGTCAGCCACGCCATCCAGTGCTCCTACTGCATCGACGCCTACACCACCAACAGCCTGCAGGCCGGTGCCGACGAGGAGCAGATGATGGAGGCCGTGCACGTCGCCGCCGCCGTCAAGGCCGGTACCACGCTGATCTACGCGCGGCAGATGCAGCGGCAGGTGGAGAAGGTGACGATGTGAAATTTAAAATTTGAAATTTCACATTTAAAATAAAGATCATGGGCGTAAAGCAAAAAACCACTTCCCTGAAACGCAAGGGCTCCGACCTCAGCCAGGGCTATGTGCAACTAAATGTACTGAACGGTAAGGATGTCGCCGACGCGCAACTGCCGCGCTTCTCCGAAAAGGTGGCCGCGCAGGGACACCGGCCGTTCAAACCGACCGAGATTGAGATCTTCCAGCTGAACATCGGGAAGCTGTGTAACCAGACCTGTGCCCACTGCCACGTAGATGCCGGTCCGGACCGCAAGGAAGAGAATATGAAACGGGAGGACCTGGAACTGTGTCTGCAGGTCATCGCCGCGACGCCCTCTATCCGCACCGTCGACATCACCGGCGGCGCCCCGGAAATGAATCCGCACTTCCGCTGGTTCGTCGAGGAGTGCACGAAGCTGGGCAAGCAGGTAATCGACCGCTGCAACCTCACGATCATCATGGCCAATCCGAAGTACCGCGACCTGCCGGAGTTTCTGGCCAAGCACCGGGTACAGGTGGTGTCGAGCCTGCCGTACTTCAGCAAGAGCCGCACGGACGGGCAGCGGGGCGACGGTGTCTTCGAGGACTCCATCAAAGCCCTGAAATTGCTGAACGGCGTCGGCTACGGCGACCCCGAGACCGGTCTCAAGCTCGACCTGGTCTTCAATCCCAGCGGCGCTTACCTGCCCGGTAAGCAAGAAACCCTGCAGGCCGAGTTCAAGCGGCAGCTCAAGCGGAAATACGACATCGTCTTCAACGAGCTCTACGCCATCACGAACCTGCCCGTAAGCCGCTTCCTCGACTACCTCCTCGAGACGGGTAACTACGGTGAGTACATGCAAAAACTGGTGGATGCCTACAATCCGGCTACGGTGGAGGGACTCATGTGCCGCAACACCATCAGTGTCAGCTGGGACGGCTACCTCTACGACTGCGACTTCAACCAGATGCTCGACCTCAAGGTCGCCGCCAAGGGACAGCACCTCTCCGAGTTCGACGCCGGGGCTCTCCGCAACCGCAATATCGTACTGAATCAGCACTGCTACGGGTGTACGGCCGGGGCTGGTAGTAGCTGTGGGGGGGAGGTGGTGGGGTAGTCTCGCTCGCTGCGGTCGCTGGTAGTTCTGTAGTTCTGTAGTCTCGCTCCCTGCGGTCGCTGGTAGTTCTGTAGTTCTGTAGTCTCGCTCCCTGCGGTCGCTGGTAGTTCTGTAGTTCTGTAGTCTCGCTCCCTGCGGTCGCTGGTAGTTCTGTAGTCTCGCTCCCTGCGGTCGCTGGTAGTTCTGTAGTCTCGCTCCCTGCGGTCGCTGGTAGTTCTGTAGTCTCGCTCCCTGCGGTCGCTGGTAGTTCTGTAGTTCTGTAGTCTCGCTCCCTGCGGTCGCTGGTAGTTCTGTAGTCGCACTCCCTGCGGTCGCTGGTAGTCATTTATATCTACGGGTTGATAAATCTGCTGTTCGTGGGGGAATTCCGACTACAGAACTACAGAACTATCCCTTCACCCCATACCGCACCGGCGTATCCGTATTGTAAAAGAAGAAGCTCCACATATCCGCCTGCTCCTCGATGGTCTTGGAGATGGGCTTGCCGGCGCCGTGGCCCGCGTCGGTGGCGATGCGGATGAGGACGGGCTTGTCGCCGGCCTGGGAGGCTTGTAGCTTGGCGGCGTACTTGAAGCTGTGGGCGGGGACCACGCGGTCGTCGTGATCGGCGGTGGTGACCATGGTGGCCGGGTAAGCGGTGCCTTCCTTCAGGTTGTGGAGGGGACTGTAAGCGTGGAGGATGGGGAACATGCTCGAATCCTCACTGCTGCCGTACTCGGGGATCCAGCCCTTGCCGACCGTGAATTTGTGGTAGCGCAGCATGTCCATGACCCCGACGGCCGGGAAGGCCACGGCAAACATGTCGGGGCGTTGGGTCATGGCCGCACCGACGAGCAGACCGCCGTTGGAACCGCCGGCGATGGCCAGCTTGTCCTTTTTGGTGTAGCCCTCCTCGATGAGGTACTCACCCGCGGCGATAAAGTCGTCAAACACGTTCTGCTTTTTGCCGAGCATACCGGCCTGGTGCCACTCCTCGCCGTACTCGCCGCCGCCCCGCAGGTTGGCCATGGCGAAGACGCCGCCATTTTCCAGCAGCGGCAGGCGCATAATGCTGAAGCTGGGCGAGAGGCTTATGTTGAAGCCGCCGTAGCCGTAGAGATAGGCGGGGTTGTTGCCGTCGAGTTGGAGGCCTTTCTTGTGGACGAGGAACATCGTGACCTCTGTGCCGTCCTTACTGGTGTAGGTGACCTGCTTCTCCTCGTAATCTTCCGGGTTGAACTTGAGCTCGGGCTGAAAGAAGGGCGTACTCGTATTGGCCTGGATGTCGTACTCGAAGATGGTCGGCGGATAGATGAAGCTGGTGTACACGTAGAACAGCTTGTCATCCTCCTCCTTGCCGCCGAAGCCGCCGGCCGAGCCCACGCCCGGCAGGTCGATCGCGGTTTTGTTTTCACCGTCGTAGCTGAGGCGGTAGTAGCGGTCGGTTGCCTGCTCCAGGTAATTGGCGAAGAGGAAACCGCCGCCGGTATTCACACCCTGGAGAAGGCTTTCGGCCTCGGGAATGATCTCGGTCCAACTGCTCTTCTTCGGTTCGTCGAGGTCGATCTTGACCAGGCGGTAGTTCGGGGCATTGATGTCGGTGTGCACCCAGAAGTCGCGGCCCTCGGCGTGAACGATGGAGCTCTTGTTCTTGGTGTCGGGGAAAAGGGCGATCGGGTCGATCTGGGCCGGCAGCCGTCCGTCGCCCGGCAGGGGCAGGTAGTAGGTGGCAAAGCCGTCAGTTCCCGGGGCGGCGTACAGGATAAAGTAATCCTCCCCCTCGGTAGTGCCGCCGTAGTGGTACCAGGTGGGTTCGTCGGGGTTGCCGTAGACGAGGCGGTCGGCGTCCTGGGAGTCACCCAGCTTGTGGTAGTAGACCGAGTGGTTCATATTGTTGCCCTTCAGGACATCGCCCTCCGCCGGGGCAGGGTAGCGGCTGTAGAAGAAGCCGTCGCCGTACCAGCCCGCGCCGCTGAACTTGATCCACTCGAGCGTGTCGTCGAGGTCCTTGTTGGTAGCGATGTCACGGACGAAAATCTTGCTCCAGTCGCTGCCCGCCTCGCTGCGGCTGTAGGCCATGTAGCGGTTATCCTTATCGGCGCCGAGCAGGTTGATGCTGGTGGTGCCATCGGCGTTGAGGGCGTTCGGATCGATGAAGACGCGCTCTTCGCCGTCCATGCCTTCCTTGTAGTAGATCACGGCCTGGTTCTGGAGGCCGTCGTTGCGGCTGTAGAAGTAGTAGTCGCCTACTTTGCGGGGGCTGGAGAGCCGCGGGTAGTTGATCAGCTCGGTGAGTCGCTCCTCGATGTCCTTGCGGAAGGGGATCTGCTCCAGGTAGCCGAAGGTCGATGCATTCTCCTCCTGCACCCAGGCCTTGGTCTCCGCGCTGTTATCGTCCTCGAGCCAGCGGTACTCGTCGGCCACGGTGGTGCCGAAGTAGTCGTCCTGGGTGTCGTCGGTCCGGGTGTCGGGATAGGTGACCGGGATGGCCGGGTAGTTTGCGTCTGCCATAGCTTGAGTTTCGTCGTCGTTACACCCCGTCAGGGCGAGACATAGTAGCGGTAGGGCCAGGAGTTTGTTCATCGGGCGTTGGTTAAGGGGCGGGTTGTGTCGGGAGTTCCGGATAACAAGGTACGCCTGCCGCCTAGAAGTTGTAGCTCAGCCCGTTGATCCATTCGTAGGTCGTGTTGGGTACGTCGGGCAGGCCCTGGTTGAGCAGCGGGTCGTGGGTGAGGCTGAAGTTGGAGGTGACCGACAGGCGGGTAGTGAGCCGCAGCGCCAGTGTGGTCGTGGTGGAGATCCGCGGCTGGCGGAAGTCCGGCAGGATGGGCTGGTAGTAGGTCGTATTTGAGATGGAGAGCTGCTCGAAGGGGTAGAGGTTGAAGCTCAGGTACGAACTCAGGCGATGACTGCGGTAGATGATCTCGCCGCTCGCCACTTCGTCGTACTCATACATGTAGAGCGTACCGACGTATACCCGGTTGCGGTCGACACTCAGCAGCTTGAGGCGCGGCCCCGTCCCCGCCAGGGTGCGCAGCTGCAGGCGGATCTGCTCGTTGTACTGTACCTGGCCAAAGGTCTCCCAGCGAATTTTGTCGCTCAGGTAGTAGGCGTAGCGCAGGTGCCCGAAGCCGGCATTGAGGGCGTTATCGCCGCTGACCTGCACCAGCTTGTAGTCGGCGAGCCCAAGGAGCGCGACCTTGCGTCCCTTGCGGTCCACGCGTACGGTACCGTTCAGGCTGAGTACCGAATTTCTGTTCTTAGTCAGGTTGCCGCCCAGGTCGATCCGGCCGTACCAGCCGATGGTATCAAAGCCGCGGCGCTGGTCCTCGATGTTTACGATCTGGGCGCTGACGCGGGTGCAGGGGAGGCCCGCAACCAGTAGCAACAGGGGTATCAGACGTCTTAGGTGCATACAAACAGTTAAGCGCGTTCCGGGGCCCCGACCAGGGTGGAACGGGGAATCAGGTAGCGGGCTCCACCGAAGAGTAGTCCGGCAAAAAGGAGGTTACCCGCCGCGCTGTTGAGCAGGAAGGGCAAACCGGCCGCGTAGGCCGCCAGAAGGCCGGCACCGGTCTGGGGATAGAAGGCCGAGCCGAGCCACACTCCGAAATTGGTCAGCAGGAAGAACAGCAGCGTACCCGCCCCGGTAGCCCCCCCGATTCGCAGCCAGCTGAAGCGCTTTCCCCGGAGCAGGCCGAAGCCCAACAGGACCGTCAGCGCAAAGCCCAGGTAGACCCAGGTACTGAAGCCCCAGTAAAAGCCCTCGTAGTACTCCGCGTAGAACAGGTTGTTGAGGGCCAGGTCGCTCAGGTAAAGAGCAGCGAAAGGCACCAACCAGGCCATCCACTTCCGGCCGAAGGCGGCGGCCCCGAAGAGGGCCATGGCGCCCAAGGGACCAAAATTCGGCCAGTGCGGCAGCAGGCGGCTGGCGGCGGCAAGCAGGATGAGTCCGGTTAACAGAATTAGGGTGGTGTTACGATCGGTTTTTGGCATGGGGGCGAATTAGGCTGCGAAGATACAATGCACCCGGCGGACGCCTGACCAAGCCCGGCCAGGCAAATGCTGCTTCTTTTTTGGCCGACCGCACTCGTACCGTAGTAGTCGAGCGAGGGTGTAATCAACTGCACCGGGCGGTAAGATGTGCTCAGCCAAGGCTTCGAACCCAACACCCGATGCCACCGGGGACCCACGAATACCACTACACCGGTGCAATCCGCCACGCGGCGAACCCATCTGAACCTAATTTCTCCCACTTCCTTTGCTCCCGCGCTCCGGCGCAACACTTGCTGTCTGCGGTGGGGCGGGAGTCGTCCGTGATCAGTGGACGGCGCGCGAGGCAAGAACCCTGTAAGCGAAAAACCTGAAGGCGATACCCTCCACGCCGCTACCGCGGATCCTGGAAGCTAGGATGCCGATAAGCTTCCCGTCGGCACTCTGTATGGGACCGACGCTGTTTCCGGCTTGATGGATACGTGGATCTGGATCACTTCCGTATTGTCGCGGTTCCGGACGCCGGAGATGATGTCCTTCTACCGGGCCTGGTCTGGTTGGCGTTCCGATGGCGGACGTCCCGGCCTACGGTGACTAGGTCCGTTATGTACAGGTTCAAATAGTGGGTGTACTCCCGGCCTACCTAGAGCAGTTCCAGGGCGTCGGGGGCGTCGGCGGCGTTGGAGCGTACTACCTGGGCGGACAGCCGGAACAGGTCCTCGGGCATTGGTGCCTTGGATGCAGAACGGAAGCACAGGAAAGGGGCAAACACATCAGGACCGCAACAGCGATTCGGGTGGTATGGACAACGATACAAGTTGTGGTTCAGCCCCTGCTACACTGACGTATATACCAATGACGGCGGCGTGAAAAGCGAAAAGGAAGGTGGCGAGTTATGCAGCAGGAGCGAAACAATCGCTTCGCCCACTGCTGCATAACATCCAACCATTCCTGTGGCCAACCTAACTAGTTGCATCAGCCATGGCGTATGTACGCAAGCTTACGAGCATACGTAGCGGCAGACCCTACCAGGCGCGCTGCTTCCTGGGTACAAGGAAAGAATCGGTCGGTCAGAAATCGGATCGTAACGGGATATCTCCCGCTTACATGGTGATCTTCTCGCCGCGCTTGCGCTCGGCTTCCCGCAGCAGGGTCTTGCGCAGGCGCAGGCTTTCGGGGGTAACTTCCACGTACTCGTCGGCCTGGATGTACTCGAGGGCCTCTTCCAGGGAGAACTTACGGGGCGGTACTAGGCGGGCCTTATCGTCGTTGCCAGAGGAGCGCATGTTGGTGAGCTTCTTGGTCTTGGTCACGTTGATGACGAGGTCGACGGCGCGGCTATTCTCGCCGATCACCTGTCCTTCGTAGATCTCCTCGTTCGCGTCGATGAAGAAGCGACCGCGGTCCTGCAGGTTGTTGATGGAGTAGGGGATGGCCTTGCCGTTCTCCATAGAGATCAGGGAGCCATTGAGGCGGCCGGGGATCTCGCCCTTGTGGGGCTGGAACTCCTTGAAGCGGTGCGTCATGATGGCCTCACCCTGGGTGGCGGTCAGCATATTGGAGCGCAGGCCGATGATACCGCGGCTGGGGATCTCGAATTCGAGGGTGACCCGCTCGCCCTTCGGCGTCATGCTGAGCATCATGCCCTTACGCTGCGTGATCATGTTGATGGCGGTGCCGGACATTTCGTCGGGCAGGTCGATGGTGAGTTCTTCGACGGGCTCCTGCTTCTGGCCGTCGATCTCCTTGACGATGACCTGCGGCTGGCCGATCTGGAGCTCGTAGCCCTCGCGGCGCATCGTCTCGATCAGTACGGAAAGGTGCATAACGCCCCGGCCGAACACCTTGAACTTGTCTGCGCTATCGGTTTCCTCGACGCGGAGGGCGAGGTTACGCTCGAGCTCGGCGGTGAGGCGATCCTTTATGTGGCGGCTAGTGACGTACTTGCCTTCCTTACCGAAGAAGGGGCTATCGTTGATGGTGAAGACCATGCTGAGCGTCGGCTCGTCGATGGCGATGGTGGGCAGGGCTTCCGGGTTTTCGCCGTCGGCGATGGTGTCGCCGATTTCGAAGCCTTCCACGCCGAACAGGGCACAGATGTCGCCCGACTGCACTTCCTCCACCTCGGTGCGACCGAAGCCCTGGAAGGTGTAGAGGTTGCGGACGCGCTGCTTGGTCTCTTCCCCTTCGCGGTTGATGAGGGTGACGGTCTGGTTGCGCTTCAGGGTACCGCGGCTCAGCTTGCCGATGGCCATGCGGCCGATGTACTTGCTGAACTCGATGCTGGTAACCAGCATCTGGGTATTGCCCTCCTTGATCTTGGGGGCGGGGACGTGTTCGAGGATGGCATCCAGCAGGGGCAGGATGTTGTCGGTGGGCTTGCGCCAGTCTTCGCTCATCCAGCCGTTCTTGGCCGAACCGTAGATGGTGGGGAAGTCGAGCTGTTCCTCGGTGGCGTCGAGGCTGAACATGAGGTCGAAGACCATTTCGTGGACTTCCTCGGGGGTACAGTTGGGCTTATCGACCTTGTTGACCACTACGAGGGGGTTCAGGCCGAGTTTAAGGGCCTTGTCCATTACGAAGCGGGTCTGCGGCATGGGGCCTTCGAAGGCATCCACGAGCAGCAGCACGCCGTCGGCCATGTTGAGGACGCGTTCCACCTCGCCGCCGAAGTCGGCGTGACCGGGGGTGTCGATGATGTTGATCTTGGTGCCCTTGTAGTTGATAGACACATTCTTGGCCAGGATGGTGATGCCGCGCTCACGCTCCTGATCGTTGCTGTCCATGATCAGTTCGCCCGGGCTTTCGTGATCGCCGAAGAGCTGACCGGCGAGCAGCATTTTGTCCACCAGGGTGGTTTTGCCGTGGTCGACGTGGGCGATGATGGCGATGTTGCGAATAGATTCCATACGGGTTGGCTTTTGGGGTGCCGGTTTAAGCGCGCAAAGGTACGGGTTTTTTGGTTGGCAGGCGTAAGTACTTCCGTAACGGGTACAAAGAAGGGGACGCGCACGCGGGTGCAGGGGAAGGTGAGCAACATGGGGTTGGCAGGTTGGGTGGGATGGGCTACTTTGGAAGCGGATGAGCAATCCACCCAAGGCTGAAAGATTGATGGCGGTACCGGCGGCGACGCATGGAGGGCGAAGCCGTGTGTAAACGTTTATAGTCGAATATATACGTTTATAGTCGGGTAAGTGGATGGTAGTACCCTTTCCTTTACGGGAAAGCCCCGCATATGTCGAACATACTGATCCAGAAAGTTACCGGAAACACTGATATACGCTACGTATTTCGTCCGCAATCCTTCATCGCGGATTTCACGAACCGCTGCGCGGCCGTTGATGGCTTGAGCTACCATCGGGACCAAAAATACTGGTCGGCGCCCGCCGGTCCCGAAACCATAGCTGCATTGAAGGATACGTTCGGTAGGTGGGTTCTTCGGTGGACGTTCGACCTCGTCCCCACCCCCCAGCAGCCGGGGGTCAGGCCGGTGGAGGAGAAGGAGTCCGCCTTGCGGGTAAAGAAAATGGAGAGTGGCAGGCCGCTTGCGTCACACTGGCAGGAGCGACTGCTGCGAGTAGAGGAAGAGCTGCGGGTACTGCGGTACAGTTGGCGTACGGTGAAATCTTACCTTTCACATCTCCGCGGGTTCTTCGCTACCCATCCTGACCTGCAAGCAGAAGAAGTAACTACCGAAGTAGTGAAGCATTACCTACTAGACCGGGCCGACCGTGACGGGTGGGCGCCTGCCACCCAGCATCAGCTGCTCAACGCGCTCAAATTCTGGATGGAGCACGTAGAGAAGCGCGAGAAGACCTTTATCGAATTGCGTCCTAGGAATCCGCAGAAGCTGCCGCAGGTACTGAGCGTACAGGAGGTAAAACGACTTCTAGCGTCGGTGCATAATCTCAAACACCGCTGCATTCTGAAAACTATTTATGGGGGCGGCCTGCGGCTGGGCGAAGTGTGCCGGCTCCGCCTCACTGACTTGCTGGTGGACCGCATGCAGATATACATACACTCCGGTAAGGGCAACAAGGACCGCTACACGACACTGCCCCAGACGCTGTTATCTGATTTGGAGCGCTACCGGGAGGAATACCGTCCGGATTATTGGCTCTACGAGGGCCGGGAGGGTGGTCAGTATTCCGTTCGTAGCGTACAGGCGATCTTCAAGCGTGCGATCAAGGCGAGCGGAGTAAATCCTTACGCAACCGTACACACCCTGCGGCACAGTTACGCCACGCACTTGCTGGAACGGGGAGTGAGCCTGCGTCACATTCAGGAATTGCTGGGGCACTCCAGCAGTCGGACCACCGAGATCTATACTCACGTATCCAGTGCGGAGAAGCAACGGATCATCAGTCCGCTGGATGATTTATGAGCGAAACCCGAAGACGGAGGGCGTCGAGTACGGCAGAGGTACGGGGGTGGGCAAGCATGCTGGACTGACCGTTGCGTCTTTCCGACATCCGGGCGGTGTGTTCACGTCAACTGCACTGTACCCGTCAATAGCATCCGCACCTCCTTCTCCAGTTGCGTGATTCTGACTACTGGGTGTCGTGTTCACGTTAATAATTTCACCACCATAGTGTAATTTCACGCAATGCGGATAGGTTGATGTTGGCGGCCATTGGCAGTTTAGCCCGCGGGCTGATGCCAAATCAGTTGCGCATCTCCGCGCCCGGGCTAAAGGTTGACCGGTAATCGCCGGGACTGCGCCATTCTGCAGCGAATCGACAAGTGGCGGGCTAAAGCCCGGCCACCTGCGCTTCGCTCCGCAGAAGGCGCAATCCGCCAGAGGAAAGCAGGGTGCGTCGGCCACGTCCGCCAACACGGCGCCTACGTCAATCCGGGGGCTCCGTGGTCAAAGACAAGCACTAGGGTGACGGTAGTGGCCATTGCGCCGCCGTTCTCAATGGGCCAAAAGCCTCCGCTGGCGCTCCGGGTTTTGTCCCATGTTCACTGGCGGCGCAAAGGCTAGCTTTGTGTTTCAGGTTTGGAGCCGGTGCTCGAATGATCCCGGATAGCGTAGGCGCCCTCGTTCGCCGAAAGCAATACCCGCATCCCCTCAGAAAAACCTATCAAAGTTGATCAAAGTCATCAACAAGTCGTATCTTTAAGGGCAATCAAGCCAGATGCCACTCAAAAACCGCCAGTCAGGTAAGTCCCTCGCTTCCACCATTGAAAAACTACGCGAAGAGGATTACCGATGGCTCAGTTCTTCTCGTGACTTTCAATTCGACTGGTCGACGGAAAAAAAGAATGAGGTTTACAAAATCTGTTTGGTGGATG
>NZ_QMEM01000009.1 GCF_003390915.1 Lewinella sp. IMCC34183
GTCGCTCCCATCCGAGCACGCCGTACAGACGTACAGCGTAGCTAACATGGGCTCGGTCGTATTCGTTAATCTACGGCGTTGAACCTCGCCTGCCATTGATGTCAAAGATCGTGTCGCCGGTGCAGGCCCTCCGCTGAGAACCCCAACTCCGCACCGCATCAGTCCCCATGGACCCGCGCCGCGAAACCGGCTTTTTATCGTTTTTTGTTCGCCCCGTTTCCGAAGCGGCTGCAAAAGTACAGCAAGTTTTTCGTCCGTGCAAGTCAGAAGGAAAGTTTTTTCATTTTTCCTCCCGAGCTAAACCCGGGCAAAACCACCGCTCATTCGCGGGGGCCGCAAAGGTAGGCAGACTTCTTTCACTTCTGCAAGCATCTTGAAAGAAACTTTCAAAAGGCTTTTGAAGCACTTTGGTCACCGTCCGAAGCTGCACGTAACCCCCTGGGGGATGTTGTGCGTGCCGGGCAAACCCGGCCTCCGCTCGTTTGCGGGGGCGCAAAAGTACAACGCCTTCCACGACACCCGCAAGCCTACAGATGATTTATTTTCAAATCCTTTCGAGGCGAAGGTTTCAGCGCGCTGTGGCCGTTGCCACATGCGCCAGAACGCTACATACTGCCTGTTAAGGGGGGGCGCACCAATTCGACAAGGACTTGCCAGTGTTGGGGCGCAGGATTGTAAACGCACGGGCATAAGCATGGTTGAACGGGGGACCAATTTTTTTTGATCTGCCCGTATGTGGCCAACACGCCCCGTCCGGCTACCGGAGGACCTCCCCCGTGAAGGTAGCTGCGAAGGTGACGGTAGGTACGGTGGACATCAGCGCAAGTTCCTGCCATAACGAGCTTTCGCCATTTAGAAAGGCCAGCACCCGGTCCGCCGGGTTCTTGCGGAAGAGGTTCACGAATACCTGGTCTCCCGGCAGGGAGTTCTTCTCCAGAATCCTGAGCAGCGTGGCATCGTACAACAGATGACGGTTCGGCCACACCGGCTCTAGACCGATCTGCGGGAAGCGCGCGGCCATGGCGGCCAACTGCCGCTGCAGTCCGTAGAACGTATAGCCCGTCGACGGCCGCGCCGCGCCACCGCCGAGACCTATATATATAAGGTTACCCTGCCGCTGCGGAAAGGGATAGGTGGTCATAGGGATATTTCCGGCTTCCGTTTGCTCTATGC
This sequence comes from Lewinella sp. IMCC34183, assembly GCF_003390915.1. Taxonomy (GTDB): domain Bacteria; phylum Bacteroidota; class Bacteroidia; order Chitinophagales; family Saprospiraceae; genus Neolewinella. The sequence goes on from NZ_QMEM01000009.1 coordinate 1,174, forward strand.
GGTAGCCGCCCCCGGTCCAGTGCTCGCGGATGTAGGTTGTCAGCAAGTCATCGTACTGCTCCGTACGCAGGTGATCGTTACTGAAGATAGCGATCTCCACTACCGCCCGCCGGGCGGTGAAGGGCAGCACGTAGAAGAACCGGGTTTCCCCCAGTTGCGGCGTACGGAAGTCCATAAGCGTTGCCCGTTCCGGATCGAAGACGTCTTCCTCCGTTTCCACGTACCACCCCCGGAAGTGCTGGTCCAGGTAGGGCTGCTTCACCTCGCGGTGATCAAGTGGATGCGGTAGGCTGCTGTACGCCACCCCGGACCGGTAGGCCTTTCCGGCTACCCGGAAGGTGACTTCCTTTCCATCGGTCTTCACGTCCGTTGCCAGTCCCGGCAGCCGCGTCAGCCCGTTGATGCCATCCACTACCCCATTCGCGTATGCGTAGAATTCGGTACTGCGGATCAGCTTATACGTGTAGGGGGCGAGGTCGCAGGTGCAGTGGTCGTTCGTGTTGTGCAGGGTGACCTGGTTCCAGTGCTTGTAGACGATCTCTTCGAAGGGCCCTTCCCCCCGTTCCCAGAAGGACCAGGTGCGGTCGTGGCCGCTTTTCCGCTCGGGATCGACCAGCAATACCTGCTTTCCCGCCAGCTTACCTGCCGTCTGCAGGTGGTACAAAATACTCAGACCCGCCAGTCCACCGCCTAGTACGGCTACGTCGTAGGTCTTCATAGCGCAATATTCAGGACCGCAAAGAAGAACAACTGCGCCAGCAGGTACACCAGCAACAACGGACTCCGGTACCGGATACCCAGCAGCTGCAGCGGCACGGAGATGACAAAGGCTACCAGGGCCCAGACCACGTAGTTCTGTAGCGGGATCTCTCCCCCGCCCCACTGCCAGTAGTCGAGGGTGATGGCAACCGGCTCAATGGCCACATCGTACAGCGCGATCAGCACGCTGGCCAGCGCAGCCACGGCCCATGGTCTGCGTCCTACCACACGTTCCGCCAGGTCGTTAGTCGCCAACGTGAGTACGCACCAGTTGAGCGCAATGACGAAGGGGACGCCCAGCCATTGCCACCACATCGTGGGACCGTAGGCGTATTCGCCGAAGACAGCACCGGTTGCCACCCCCACCGCTTCGGCGGTAAAGGTGAAGCAGTAGGCCACCACCAGCCACCACCACAGGCGTGCGTCGTCGTTGCGGCGGTACAGGCTGTACAGCAATAGTCCGTTGATGACCAACAATAGTCCGTCGGTGGTATAGCGGGTGACCGGCAGCACCGCCGGCAGAGTGTGGGCCAGGGCCCCGGAGGCGTAGGCAAAGAGCAAAAAGCCGGCCAGGTAGCGTTCCCACGAATTGGGTGCGGCGGAAGGATCGTCGATATCGGCCGATAGGGGCTGGGGCAAGGAGTCCGGTTTTGGATCAAGGTAAAGACGCGAGAGCTGCCAAATGGTTTGCCGGGGGAGCTGCCGGTCGTGGCTATCTTGGGCCTTGCCAACTACAAAGTACTCCTTCATGCGCAACCTTTTGAGTTTCCTGCTGGTCGCAATCTGCTTCCTGACCGCCGAAGCCCAGTCCGACTCCTCGTCCGCCGTACGGCCCCCGATCATCGACATCCACGTACACACCATTCCGGTCAACCCGGCCTTCTCGGCCCCGCTCTGTCCCTGGTTCCTGAGCGATATGCCCGGTGCCGACCCCAACGATCAGGCCCCGCCCTTCATGAACGCCGACTGCGTGGATCCCCTGCCCGCCGCCGCCAACGATGCCGAGCTGCAACAGGCTATCCTGGACCGCATCGAAAACATGAACCTGACCCTGGTCGCCTTCGGGGATTCCCGCATTCTCCACAACTGGGTCGATGCCGCCCCCGCCGGCCGCATCCTGCCGGGTATCGGGATCGACACCCGTATGCCGGTAGCGGACTTCCGAGATTCCCTCCGCAGCGGCTTCTACAAGGTAGTGGCCGAGGTGGCTCCGCAATACCAGGGGCTCTCTCCGAGCGATACAATCTTTACGCCCTACTTCTCCGTGGCTGAGGAGTTCAACATTCCGGTGGGTATCCATATGGGCACCGGCGGCAACGGGATGGCCAACCTTACCTCACCCAACTTCCGGGCCTCCCTCGGCAACCCCTTCCTGCTGGAGGACATGCTGGCTCGCCACCCGAAGCTTAAAATTTGGGTCATGCACGCCGGCTACCCCATGGTCGATGAGCTGATCGCGCTTATGGGTGCCAACGCCTACGTGTACCTGGACATCTCCGGCTTTATCTGGAGCTACCCGCTGGACGAGGTACACCACGTGATCCAGCAACTGGTGCGGGCCGGCTTCGGCAAGCGGATCATGTACGGTACCGATTTCCTCTTCTGGCCACGGATGATCGAGACCTCCATCGGCGTGGTACAGAACGCGCGGTACCTGTCTAAAGACCAGAAGCGCGACATCCTCTACAACAACGCGGCCCGCTTCTTCCGATTGGACTAGGCCGGCACCATACAGCATCACCTACTCCACAACTACGTCCAGCCCGAACCGGTCCCGTACTTCGGAGAGGATGCGCTTGCGGTTGGTATATATCAGGTAGCTCCCTAGACCGTAGGGTAGAACCCAGAACAGCACCATGCGCAACCAGGAAGGCCAGTCGGGAAACACGCCGAACAGGTGCGAGCCCCCGGCCATCACCAGGCCAACGTAGCTGAAGCACATCCACATATAGTGGTGGGCGAGCCACTTCCTGCGGTGGCGCAGGAAAAGCGCATAGACCATTCCCATGGACATCGTGACGAGAGAAACCAGGGCCATAATGTGAAACACCCCGAAGCCTCCGAAGAAGTCGTAAATGAACATTGAGGTAATAATCAGGATGAGCATGCTCAACACGTAGATCTTGCCCACCCGCACGTGCGACCTTGTCCCCTTTGCGTTCAGGAAAACGTAGCCGCCGGTTAGCAGAGCGGTGAGTGAGAAGGTCGTGTGGATCAGCGTGACAACGGTCATGACCTAATTTAACGGGCACCGGGCGTCCGGTAAAGGCTAACCGGCGATTAACCGACGGAGGATGCAAATTTTTGGATGAACCTGGCACCTGAGTCCCCGCCGCTTTTAGCAATCCGCCTATAGGAGATTGAAGCGGTGCTTGACGGCGGAGCTGGCCAGCAGGTAGACCTTTCGATGGTCGGCTACCCGGATGCGCCGCTCGGTCACGTGGCGGGCCGGGGCATTGCGGATCTTCTGGAAGAGCTTCGTGTAGTACACGTAGGCGAGGTAGACCCCGAAGCGGGCACTCGGCGGCAACTGTACGATACCGGTATAGGCGTGGTCGAAGTCAGCCTTGATATCGGCCTCGATGGTCGATTTGACGTCGTTGTCAAAGCGATCGTAGTCTACGCCGGGAAAGTACACGCGGCCGCGGTCGTGGTAGTCGGAGCGGATGTCCCGCAGGAAATTGATCTTCTGAAAGGCGGCCCCCAGGGAGCAGGCGGAGGCCTTCAGGCGCTCATACTCTTCGATGTCGCCATCCACGAAGACGCGCAGGCACATCAGTCCCACCACCTCGGCCGATCCGTAGATGTACTCCTTGTACAGGGAGGGGTCGTAGCGGGTGTTGTCGAGGTCCATCTCCATGCTGTCGAGGAACGGGTCGATGAGGTCGCGCCCGATGCCGTAGCGGTGGGCCACCTCCTGGAAGGCTTGCAAGATGGGGTTGAGGCTGATGCCGTGCTCCAGGGCGTGGTAAGTATCCTCCCGAAACCGCTGGAACAACTCCTGTTTGTCCTTGTGGTGGAAGGTGTCGACAATCTCGTCGGCGAAGCGCACGAAGCCGTAGATACCGTAGATGGGCGCCCGCAGGGGCTTGTCGAACACGCGAATACCCATGCTAAAGCTGGTGCTGTAGCGGCGGGTGACCAGGGAGGCGCACTCCCGGCAGACTTGTTGGTAGAGTTTAAGCATGCGCGGGGATAGCCTTGAGGATGTCACGGGCGGCTACTTCACCCGAAATGATACTGGGGGGCATACCGGGACCGGGCGTGGTCAGCTGGCCGGCGTACCAGAGGTTACTTAGTTTTTTGCTGCGGAGCTTGGGTTTGAGGAAGGCCGTCTGCCGCAGGGTATTGGCCAGACCGTAGGCGTTACCGCGGTAGGCATTGTAGTCCTCGCGGAAATCGCGGTGGGCGTAGCCGCGGCGGTAGACGACGTGGGGCCGGATGTCGAAGCCGATCCGCTGGGCGAGCCGGTCGCACATCAGGTTCCAGTAGTGGTCGCGCTTATCGTCGGCTTCGCTAAGGTCGGGGGCCAGGGGCAGGAGGAAGAACATATTCTCACAACCCGCCGGAGCGACGCCCGGATCGGTAACCGACGGCGCGCAGACATAAAAGAGCGGATCCGCGGGCCACTGGGGGTCCTCGTAAATCTCGCGGGCGTGACGGTTGAAGTCGGCATCGAAGAACAGCGTATGGTGGTGCAGCCCCGGCACCTTCCGGTCGAGCCCGACGTAAAAAAGCAAGCTCGAGGGAGCCATCGTGCGGCTGCTCCAGTACGCCTCGTCGTACACCCGGTCGGCCGGATCGAGTACTTCCTGCTCGAAGTGGTGATAATCGGCAGCGTTGACCAGTATGTCCGTGGGATAGACCGTACCGTCGGCGGTAGTGACCGTCCGTACCTCTCCCCCGGCGGTCTGTACGCTGGCTACGGCCTGCCCGGTGACGATCTTCGCGCCCTGCTCCCGCGCCACGGCAGCCATACCCTCGACGATGCGGTGCATGCCACCGAGGGGGTACCAGGTGCCGAGTTCCAGGTCTGCGTAGTTCATAAGGCTGTAGAGCGCCGGGGTGTTAGCGGGAGTAGCGCCCAGGAAAAGTACGGGAAACTCCAGTAACTGAATCAGTTGCGGGTGGGAGAAGAGCCGGCGTACGTAGGTGGCCATGTCGGTCAGCATCTGCAGCCGGAAAACGGACTTCAGCACTCGCGTGTCCGCGAAATCCATGACGCTGTGCCCGGGCTTCTGTACGAACTCGTTGATCCCGACGCGGTACTTGTATTCGGCCTCCTTGAGGAACTTGCGCAGGTTGTCCGAACTGCCCGGTTCCAGGCGCTCGAAGAGGGCAAACAGTTCCGAGGTAGTGGCGGGTACCTCCACGCGGTCCTCCGCCCCGAAGACCACTTCGTAACTGGGGTCCAGCCGCACAAGCTCGTAGTAGTCGGCGGCGCTGTGGCCGAAGGCGCGGAAGAAATCCTCGAATACCTCCGGCATCCAGTACCAGCTGGGCCCCATGTCGAAGGTGAATCCTTCGGCGGTAAATTGACGGGCGCGGCCGCCGATACCTTCGTTCTTTTCCAGGACGGTCACGGAATAACCCGCCCGCCCCAGGTAGGCGGCGGCGGACAATCCGGCAAAACCGGCGCCGATAATGGTAGCATGAAGACTCAAGCAGGCTGGGGATGGTGTATCGCCCTAACACCAATTCCCCGGATGGGTTTATCGGTTGTACGCACTCATGGTATTCGCCAGTCCGTGGGCGCAGAAGCTCAGGCTGGCCTCGGCGGCGTCCTCGATGACCTTGGGCAGGTCGATGCGCTCGTCCGGGGTCCATTCGCTGAGGACGTAATCGGCCTGTTGCCCGGGGTGAAAATCCTTGCCGATGCCGATGCGCAGGCGGGCGTAATTGTTGCCGCCGGTGAGGCGGTCGATGTCCTTAAGGCCGTTGTGGCCGGCGTCGCTGCCCTTGCCCCGCAGGCGCAGGCGCCCGAAGTCGAGGTGGAGGTCGTCCATGACCACCAGCAACCGCTCCTTGGGGATTTTCTCGGCCTGCAGCCAGTAGCGTACGGCCTTGCCACTGAGGTTCATATAGGTGTTGGGCTTGAGCAGCACGATCTGCTTGCCGCGGTGGGTGATGCGCGCAAGGTCGCCGTGGGTATCCGGCTTCCAGTCGTTGGTAATGTCTTCCAGAACCCGGAAGCCGATGTTGTGGCGGGTGTCTTCGTACTTGGGGCCGGGGTTGCCGAGGCCTACGATGAGGAACTTCATGGGACAAAGGTAATGGGTGGAGGGTCTCCAGGCCCGACTACGTGGAGTAGCAAGACATCGCGCCTGGAGGCGCTCAACCCGGGCTTCCCGGCGCCGCAGTACCTTCGCGGCCGATGCAGTTCGACCTACAGCACACCGACTCCGCCACGGCGGCCCGCGCCGGTACCGTAACCACCGACCACGGACAGATACAGACGCCCATCTTCATGCCGGTAGGCACCCTGGGCACGGTGAAGGCCGTCCATCAGCGGGAACTGAAGGAGCAGGTGAAGGCCCAGATCATCCTGGGCAATACCTACCACCTCTACCTGCGGCCCGGCACCGAAGTGCTGGAAGCGGCCGGCGGGCTCCACAAGTTCATGCAATGGGGCGGTCCCATACTCACCGACAGCGGCGGCTACCAGGTCTTCAGCCTCGCCCACCGGCGCAAGATCACCGAGGAGGGCGCCACCTTCGCCAGCCATATCGACGGCAGCAAGCACCTCTTCAGTCCCGAGAGCAGCCTCGGTATCCAGCGCTCCATCGGTGGCGATATCGTCATGGCCTTCGACGAGTGCCCCCCCTACCCCTCCACGCGCAAGTACACCGAAGACAGCATGCACCTCACCCACCGCTGGCTGGAACGCTGCGTGACCTATATGAAAGAGAGCACGCCCCTTTACGGCCACGGCCAGGCGCTCTTCCCCATCGTGCAGGGGGGCAGCTACGACGACCTCCGCCGCCAATCCTGTGAGTTTATCGCCGCCCGGGACCAGCCCGGCAACGCCATCGGCGGACTGTCCGTGGGCGAGCCCATCCCCGACATGTACCGCATTACCGAACTCTGCTGCGAGATCCTGCCGAAGGACAAGCCCCGCTACCTTATGGGCGTCGGCACCCCCGCCAACATCCTGGAGTGCATCGCCCGCGGCGTCGACATGTTCGACTGCGTCCTGCCCAGCCGCAACGCCCGCCACGGGATGCTTTACACCCGCGACGGCATCATCAACATCCGCAACGCCCGCTGGAAGAACGACCACTCCCCCATCGACGACCACCCCGAAGCGGCCCCGACCTCACAGATTCACAGTAAGGCCTACCTCTGCCACCTCCTCCGCTGCAATGAACTGCTCGCCGGTCAGCTGTCCACCCTGCACAACCTCACTTTCTACCTGTCCCTGGTCCGCGAGGCCCGCACGCGCATCCTCGACGGCAGCTTCCTGACATGGAAGAACGATTTAGTCCCCAACCTGGAGCGAAAACTTTAACCCCCTAACAGGGCCGAAGGCCCGTCTACCAGCGGGGAGCAAAGCGACCCGCGTCTACCAGGGCCGAAGGCCCGTCTACCAGCGGGGAGCAAAGCGACCCGCGTCTACCAAGCCCGCCAGGACCGTCTACCAGCAAGGGAGCGCCAGCGACCTTGCGTCTATTAACTACCTTTACGCAAACCCCAAATGACCATGGCCCTGAAATACCGCCGCATCATGCTCAAACTGTCCGGTGAGACCCTCATGGGGGAGCAGCAGTACGGCATCGATCCGAAAATGCTGGAGTACTACACCAAGCAGATCAAGGAGCTGATCGACATCGGCGTCGAAGTAGCGGTCGTCATCGGGGGCGGCAACATCTTCCGCGGCCTTTCCGCCGCCGAGTCGGGCGTGGAGCGGACCCAGGGCGACTACATGGGGATGCTGGCCACCGTGATCAACGGCATGGCCCTGCAGAGCATGATGGAGACACTGGGCGTCTATACCCGCCTGATCTCCGCCATCGAAATGCAGCAGATCGCCGAGCCCTACATCCGCCGGCGCGCCATCCGTCACCTGGAAAAGGGCCGCGTGGTCATCTTCAGCGGCGGCACGGGCAACCCCTACTTCACCACCGACAGCGCCGCCGCCCTGCGCGCCAATGAGATCGGCGCCGAGGTCATTCTCAAGGGCACCCGTGTCGACGGCATCTACACCGCCGACCCGGAAAAGGACCCCTCCGCCACGAAGTACGACCGCATCTCTTTCCGCGAAGTGATGAACAAGAACCTCCGCGTCATGGACCAGGCCGCCTTCGCCCTCTGCGCCGAGAACGACCTGCCGATCATCGTCTTCGACATCAACGAGCCCAGCAACCTGCGCAAGATCATGTTCGGGGAATCCGTCGGCACCCTGGTCTCTAACGGGGCCGCCGCCGCTCAAGCGCCAGCATAGCCCGCCCAAGCCGCCCGAAGAAGGGCATCCCGATCTCCTCGTATTCGTACACGCCGTCGTTGTAGATGCCGTTGGCGTTGGTGTGGATGCGCCCCGCCAGGATGAATTCCACTTCTCCGTCGGTGATGTAGGCCACGTCCGTTAGATAGCCGTAGGCCCACCCTACTTTGTTGAGGATACGGACGTTGTCCGGTATCCGGTAATCCTCCGGCCGGTCGCCGTAGATCCAGAATTTCACGTAGTTGTCGGGCTTGTCGTAGCGGGGAAAGTCACTCTCCCGCGGCCGCTCCGCCATGGCCCGCCGCAGCAGGGCGTAGTCGGCGTCGGTAAGCCGGAAGGGGTCGGCCACCGCCCCGGGCACCACCACCCGCAGCAGGATATCGTGGAGGTTACGCAGCGACAGGTAGTTCTTGTGGCTGAAGTCGAAGGGTTCATTGACCAGGCTGTCCCCCGCCGTGTAGCCCACGCCGCGCCGCTGTCCGGTGATGCCGGGCAGGGGGTCGTAATAGTCGTCGTACCGCTCCCCGATCTGGTACAGGCTTTCGTAGCCCGCCGCGAAGCGGACGGGGTTGAGGTAGCGATGCGAGAGCGTATCGAAGCCGCCCACGCCCACGCGGTGCAGGATCCGTCCGCCGGTGATCCCCACCTGCTGCAGGGAATTATTGATATAAGTTGGCCCCAGCCACTCGAAGAGTCGATTGTAGGCGTCGTTGTCGCTGGTCAGGAAGATCTTCCGGACGTAGTGGCCCACGCTCGGCAGCCCGTTGGCACTGCTCGTATCCCGGTCCACCGGGGTCTGTGGCGCGGACGCGGGTGCGGTGCCGGCACCGTGATACATCGGGGTGTGGCTATCCATCCCGATCACCCCCAGTTCATTCAGCCGTTGCAGGGCCAGCACGGCTACGGGTAGCTTGACGGTGCTGGCCGGGTAGTAGTAGTCGGTGGAGTCGCCCCAGTGAAAGGTGGTCAACTTGACTTCGCCGCCGGGCAGGCGATCGATCCGGGTGTAGAGCACCTCGATCTGGTACTGCTGGGGGGAGTCGACCCAGGGAATACTGTCGCGGATCGATTCGATGACCCCGTCCAGCGGGCTCGACTGAGCGACCAGGCACGTCGGAGCGGTCAGCACCGTCAGCAACACGATCAGCAGCGGGAGTAGTTGCGGCATCCCCAAATATACCTTCCGCCGGTCAGCACGTAATGGGCAGAAACCTGGCCACTTACCTTCCGGACCACAACTGGAGCGGGCTGGATGTCCTTACAACCGAAGACCGATCCGGAGCAGGGCATCCACGTTACTTTCCAGTGTATTGTCGTATGCGCGAGCAGCCAGGCGCAGGCCTAGGAGTACCCGGTCGGTAACGGTGTAAGTGTGATCTACGTACACCGCTCCACCGAATCCCCCGCGACGCTCATTTTCATACGTGGCGTGAACCACCTCTCCGTTTACCGTAGTTACCGTTGAACGCGCGGGGCTATCGACTGTAAGGTAACTGCCTGCCACACCGAGACGGAAGTCGTGCTTTCGTTGGTTGGTAAAGGGAGAGATGAACACTCCGACGTCGGAACGAAGAAAGGTGATCTTTGGTGAGAACTCCCCGGCGTCGCTGTCCGCGGCTCCCACGCTCCCCGCCAGGGTGAAGTACCGGTTGAGGGTGAAGTTGACCTCTCCCTCTACGCTGGCAATCACCCTGCTGTGCAGGGTCAGCAAGGTACTGCCGGCCCCAAATCGTACATCCCACCGGTGGTCTTGCGCGCTCGCCTCCGGTCGTATAAAGAGGAAGGAACAAAGCAGGAGTAGATAGCGAACTGCTGAGACCATAGTGGCGGGGTTTTCGGATTAAGGCAGGGGGTTGCAGAACGTATCCTGCTCGGCTAAAAGTAACGCGTTACTTTCCGAATCCCCCGTTTACCGTAAATATTCTCCGTCCACCATGCGCAGGATAGACAAGGGGTTGTCGTCCCGCAGCGCGGGGGGCAGCAAACTCTCCGGAAAGCCCTGGTAGCATACGGGCCGGGCAAATCGCAGGATCGCGCGGGTGCCCACCGAGGTCGTCCGACTGTCGGTAGTGGCGGGGTACGGGCCGCCGTGAACCATGGCGTGGCAGACTTCGACGCCGGTCGGAAAATTATTGACGATCAATCGCCCGGCCTTGCTTTCCAGAATGCTGACCAAGTCGCTATGCGCCTCGAGGTCTTCCGGGGTGCCGAACAGCGTCACGGTCAGGTGACCGCCGAGTCGACGGGCGCTTTCCAGCAACTGTTCCCGCGAGGCCCCGCCGATGAGTACGCTGGAGGGGCCGAATACTTCTTCCTCCAGGTCCGTGTTCGCCAGGTAGCGCTCGATGGAGGTAGTGAACAGGCGTGCTCGGCCGGTGTACCCGACGTTGCCTTCCGCCCCCTCTCCGACCAGTTCTACCCGCTCGGCCCCGCGGAGACGGGACACGCCCGTTTCGTAGGCGTCGCGGATCCGCTCGTTGAGCATCACGGCCGCGTCGACCCCCTTAAATTCCGAAGCAACCGCTTCAGTAAAGGCATCCGTATCCCCACTCGGCGGCAGGAACACGAGGCCCGGATTCGTACAGAACTGCCCCACCCCGAGGGTCACGGACTGGGTAAGGCCCTTGGCGATCTCGTCGCGGCGCTCGCGCAGGGCATTGGGGAGAATAAAGACCGGATTCGTACTACCCATCTCGGCATAAACGGGGATCGGCTGCTCCCGCTGGTTGGCCGCGCGGAAAAGCGCGGTACCGCCCCCGTAGGAGCCGGTAAAGCCGATGGCCTGGATGGCGGGATGCTCCACCAGCCAGGTACCGGAATCGTGGGAATCGCCCTGGACCAGGGAGAAGGTGCCGGCGGGCAGCCCGCACTTCTCCACCGCCCGGCCGATAGCCGTGGCGATCAGTTCACAGGTGCCGGGATGACTCGGATGCCCCTTCGCGACTACCGGACAACCCGCCGCCAGCGCCGAAGCGGTATCGCCGCCCGCCACGGAGAAGGCCAGGGGGAAATTGCTGGCTCCGAAAACTCCCACGGGGCCAAGGGGCCGCAGCATGGACCGGACGTCGGGCTTGGGTAGAGGCTCGCGATCCGGCTGAGCGCGATCGATGCGGGCGTCCACCCACGATCCTTCCTCCACCAAGTCGGCGAAGAGGCGCAGCTGACCTACCGTCCGGCCCCGCTCCCCCTGGATGCGACCGGCCGGCAAACCGGACTCCGCGGAGCACCGCTCCACGAGGGTGTCGCCGAGCGCCATAATTTCATCCGCAACGGTGCGCAGGAAAGCCGCCCGTTCCTGGGGGGTGATATCCCGGTAGCTGGAAAAAGCTTCCGCGGCGGCACGAGCGGCACGGTTGACTTCCGCTTCGGTGGCCGCGTGAAAATCGGTGGGTAGTTTCTCGCCGGTAGCGGGATTGACACCGCGGAAGGTGCGGGAGCCGGCGGCGCTCGTTTCGCCGGCGATAAAGTTCTTTCCTGTAAGGGTCATGCTACGGTATTTATGAGGGTTCCGATGGGTTCTATGGTAATGCGGATCTCGTCGCCGCTATGCAGCGTAAAGTCCGTATCCGGCACGATCCCGGTGCCCGTCATCAACAGGCAGCCGTGGGGGAAGGAGCACTCCCGGAAAAGGTAATCCACCAGTTCCGGCGGTTGCCGCTTCATCTGCCCCAGCGTCGTGGTGCCCTCGAAGACGTTCGCTCCGCTCCGGAGTACGCTCATGCTGATGGTCGTCTCGGCAGCTAACGGCTGTTTCGTGACCAGGATACAGGGACCCAAGCCGGCACAGGCGTCGAAAGTTTTCGCCTGGGGGAGATAAAGCGGGTTTTCCCCCTCAATGCTGCGGGAGCTCATGTCGTTGCCGATGGTGTAGCCGACGATCTTTCCGTTGGCGGTGACGACGAGGGTGAGTTCCGGCTCCGGCACGTCCCAGGTGGAATCCTTCCGGATGCGGACTTTCCCTCCCGACCCTACCGTCCGGGCGGAGGTAGCCTTGAAGAAGAGTTCCGGCCGGTCGGCCACGTACACCCGCTCGTAGAAGGTGCCGCCGCCCGCCTTTTCGGATTCCTCCTGCCGCGCCAGCTTGCTGTTGAAGTAGGTGACCCCACTGGCCCAGACCTCCTGAAGGCCGGCCGCTACGCTCAATTGAGCAGCCCCTTGCACCTGCGCACCGCCGCCCGCTGGTTGATCGATGGCGGCCAGTTTGTCGTAGAGGTTATCGTCGTTGATGAATTCGGTCCAGTCGGCGTCGATGCGGTGGACCTTGCCTTCCTTTTCCAGTACGATGGCATCGGGGGTACGGTAGAGTTTCATTAGTTGGTAGCGTTGCGGATCATCCGGCGATGAGGTGGATTAGAAAGAGGGTGACGGCGGCGGTGGTGCCGAGGACCAGCGACGAGAGGGTCATGAAGCGGTAGCCCGACTTGACGTCCATGCCCGACAGGCGGGTGACCACCCAGAAAAAACTGTCGTTGGCGTGGGAGACCACCGCAGAGCCCGCGCCGATGGCCACGACCACCAGCGCCCGGTCGAGGTCGCCGGTGAAGCCCAGGTCGCCGAGCATGGGCGCGACGATGGAGGCGGTGGTGATGAGGGCGACCGTGGAAGAACCCTGGGCCGTCTTGATGGAGGCCGCCAGCAGGAAGGGCAGCCAGATACTGAGATTTGCTCCGGCGAGCGCCTGCCCGAGGACTTCGGCGATGCCGGAGTCGCGCAGGATCTGGCCGAATACGCCCCCCGCGCCGGTGATGAGCAGGATGGAGGCTGCACCGGTGAGGGCCTTGCCGATCCAGCCGTCGGTGGAGAACATGTCACGCTCCAGGCGCTTGGGCAGGAGAAGGGAGAGCAGGCAGCCGATCAGTAGCGCGATGAAGGGCTCGCCCAGGAAAAAGACGATGCGGGGCCCGAGCGGCAGACTGCCGTAGCCTTCGGCCTCGTAGCCGAACGAAAGCAGTAGCGAGCGTACCACGATCAGAATGATCGGTACGAAGATCGGCACCGACGACAGCAGCGCGCCGGGGGCCTGCCGCATGCGCGCGTCGATCTCTTCCGGCGTGACCTCCGGCGCCGGGTCGATCCAGTGGGGCGCGACGAAACGGTGGACGAACAGCAGGGTCACCCCGAGGGCCAGCAGGCTGACGGGAATGCCGAGCAGCAACACCATGCCCAGGTCAGCCTCCAGGTAGTAAGCCGCCGCGATCGGTCCCGGGGTAGGCGGCACCATGGTGTGGGCGGCCATCAGTCCCATGGCCAGGGCGATCGCGGTGCCGGCCAGCGACAGACCGGCCTTCTTGGACAGGCTGCGGTTGAGGGGGGCCAGCAGCATGAAGCCGCTGTCGGCGAAGACCGGAATGGAGACCACCCAGCCGATGAGGCCCATGGCCAGCGTGACCCGCTTGCGCCCCGCGGCCCGCAGCACGCGCTCGGCCAGGGCGTAGGCCCCGCCGGTATTCTCGAGAAAGGCGCCGATGATGACCCCGAGGATAATGATCAGTCCGATGCCCCCGAGGGTGTTCCCGAAACCCTGGTTGACCGAGGCCACCACCAGGTCCAACGGCATGCCCGCCAGTATGCCGTACCCGATCGCCACCAGCATCAGCGCCACGAAGGGGTGGACATCGAGCTTCGCAGTGAGGTAGATGATGACGGCGACGCTGAGCAGCAGGAGGAGGACGGTCAGCATGGCGGATCAGTGCAGGTCACGATCCACGGTGGAGCCGGACTTGCCGGTGAGGATGTCCAGGTCCGCCCCCAGTTCGGCCTGCTCCACGTGGTCGAGGTAGACGCGCACCCAGCCGCGGGTGGCCCGTGGTGGCGGGGCTACCCAGGCTTCCTTACGCCGGGCGAGTTCTTCGTCGGTGATCTCGAGGCGGAGCAGGCGCGCCTCGACATCCAGCGTGATGAGGTCTCCGTCTTGCACAACGGCCAGCGTGCCGCCGACGGTCGACTCAGGCGAGACGTGCAGCACCACCGTGCCGTAGGCCGTGCCGCTCATGCGGCCGTCGGAGATACGGACCATATCCTTCACCCCCTGCTGTATCAGTTTATGGGGAAGGTCGACGTTACCCACCTCCGGCATGCCGGGGTAGCCCTTAGGCCCGACGCCCTTGAGGACGATCACGCAGTCGGCGTCGATGTCGAGGTCGGGCATATCGATGCGGGCGTGGTAGTCCTCCATGCTCTCGAAGACCACCGCGCGCCCGGTGTGCTTCATCAGGCGGGGGGTGGCGGCGCTCGGTTTGATGACGGCCCCGTTTTCGCAGAGGTTGCCCCGCAGCACGGCGATACCGGCGCTGTCCTGCAGCGGCTCCGAGCGGGAGCGGATGACGTCGCGGTTGTAGCAGGTGGCGGTGCGGCAGTTCTCGGCCAGTCCCTGGCCGTTAGCGGTGATGGCGTCGCCGTGCAGCAGGTCGCCGAGTTCACGCATGACAACCGAAAGACCCCCGGCGTAGTAGAAATCCTCCATCAGGAATTTCCCCGACGGCATGAGGTTGACGAGCAGCGGCACGCCGCTTCCGAGGCGGTCGAAGTCGTCCAGCACCAGGTCTACGCCGATCCGCCGGGCGATGGCGGTGAGGTGGATGATGAGGTTCGTGGAACCACCCACGGCGGCGTTGGTGACGATGGCGTTCTCGAAGGCCTGCCGGGTGAGTATCTTGGACATGGTAAGGTCCTCGCGCACCATCTCGACGATGCGGCGGCCGGAGAGCTGCTGCATCACCCGCTTGCGGGAATCCGCAGCGGGAATGGACGCGATACCGGGCAGCGTCAGGCCCAGGGCCTCGCTCATGACTGCCATGGTGGAGGCGGTCCCCATCGTATTGCAGTGCCCGATGCTGCGGGCGGCGCAGATCTCCGCTTCCCGCATGTCGTCGGCGCCGAAGGCCTCGTTGGTCTGCTTCTCCTTGATCATCCAGTTGAAGGAGCCGGAGCCGATGGTTTCCCCGCGGAAGCGGCCGTTGAGCATGGGCCCGCCCGGCACTACGATGGTGGGCAGGTCGACGCTGCAGGCGCCCATGATCGTGGAGGGGGTGGTTTTGTCGCAGCCGGTGAGCAGCACGATGCCGTCGAGGGGGTTGGCGCGGATGGACTCCTCGGTGTCCATACTCGCCAGGTTGCGGAAGAGCATGGTGGTGGGCCGCATAATGGTCTCCCCGAGCGACATAACTGGGAACTCCAGCGGGAAGCCGCCCGCCTCGATTACCCCGCGCTTGACCTGCTCGGCGACCTCACGGAGGTGGCCGTTGCAGGGGGTCAGGTCGGACCAGGTATTGCAGATGCCGATGACGGGCTTGCCGCGGAAGTAATCGTCGGGGTAGCCCTGGTTCCGCATCCAGGAACGGTGGACGAAGCCCATCTTGTCGTTGCCGCCGAACCATTCCTGGCTCCTGAGCTGTTGTGGCTTGCTGTTCTTTTCTTGCATGATCGTGGATAAGATAGCCCGCCTTCCATAGGTGGGAGGGCGATCGCTATTTTTTACGGCTGCCGGGTACGGCCAGGATGGCGTCTACCGCGGGCTTAGGCGATCCGTCGCGGTTAAAGGGAAGCACGTAATTGGTGCGGTTGGGTATGGGGTAGTCGTTCTTCCAGGACATATCGTCGGTGATCCCCCAGAAGGTGACGCGGTCGATCTTGTCGCGCCGGTCGTAGAAGATTTCGAACAGCTCCCGGTAGCGGTCGGTCAGTTGCTGCTGTACGCTGTCGGGCAGGCCTTCGGCGTAGGGGTCGAGGTACTCCTTGAACTCCTCCAGCTGGAACTGCGGGTGCATCATGCCGGTACCGATGATCTGGCCTTCGCGGGTCAGGGGCAGCACGTCTACGTCCAGCTCGGTGATCATCACCTTCACGCCCAGGGAAGCGAAGGAATCGATGGCCGCCTCGATGTACTCATTCTTCGGGAAGTTGAGTCCCCAGTGGCCCTGGATGCCGACGCCGTCGATGCGGATGCCCTCGGCCTGCAGCATGCGTACCATCCGCATGATGCCGTCCCGCTTGGCGGGCCGCCAGGCGTTGAAATCGTTGTAGTACAGCTCCGTATCCGGGCTGTACTGCTCGGCGTAGCGGAAGGCGAGTTTTACCAGCGTATCGCCGTTGCCGATGCCCTCCACCCAGGTGGTCGGCCGGTAGGAGCCGTCGTTGTCGATCACCTCATTGACCACGTCCCAGGCGTCCACCCCACCGGCGTAGCGACCCGCCACGGCCTCGATGTGGGAGCGCAGGCGCTCGGCCTGCTGTTCGGGGGTATTGGGTTCGCCGGCTTCGTTGGTGAAGAACCAGCCCGGGGTCTGGTTATGCCAGATCAGGGTGTGTCCCACGATAAACATATCATGCTCCTTGCCGAAGGCGACGTAGTCGTCGGCGTTCCGCCAGTCGTAGACGCCGGGCGCGGGATTGATGCGCTCGGCCTTCATGGCGTTCTCGACCGTGAGGGCGTTAAACTCCCGCAGGACGATAGTGGTGGTGGCGCTGTCCGCTCCGGAGACGATTCCGGGATTGACGGCCGTGCCCATCTTGAAGGCCCCCGCGTAGGCCTCCTTTAGGGTGGAGGGGGCTGCACCGGCAGCCGCCTGGGAAAGCAGGTAGTAGGGCATCGTCAATGCGAGGAAATAAAGTAGGCAGGTTTGCATGAGCGAGAAAGTAAGCGATAGTACCATCGATCACCTCGAAGACAATCGATGGCATAGAAAGCTGTAAGTTAATGGCCCGAGAGCGACCCGTCAAATAGCGTAGGAGAAGTCTGGCAGCAAATGGTCATTTAGACAATTAAGCGCTGACAAGCCCTATATTTCCCGCCGCTCGCTTCCCGGCTTAAATTCGACTGCTTTGTACACCCTCCCCTTTTCTTTCCTTCGCCTCGCTCCCCTGGCTCCGATTTGCTTTTTGCTACTGACGAGTCCGTGGTCATACTGCACCGCCCAGTCCGACGGTCCGGCGGCCCAGGATTCTTCGGCCCTGCTGCTGTGGTACGACGCCCCCGCCGCCATCTGGGAAGCGGCGCTGCCCATCGGCAATGGGAGAATGGGGGGCATGGTCTACGGCGATCCGGTTCGCGAGGTTATCCAACTGAACGAGGAGACCATTTGGGCCGGTGAGCCGGGCAACAACCTGCAGCCCGCCATCCGGGAAAGCCTGCCGGAGATCCGCCAGCTGTTGTTTGCCGGGAAATACGAGGAGGCCCAGCAACTGGCGAACAGCTACCTGCAGATGTCGCCGCCCGAGGACGGCAATAACGGCATGGCCTACCAGCCGGCGGGCAACCTGGTACTCACCTTCGCGGATACCTCGGCCGTGACCGACTACCGCCGCAGCCTCGATATCGGAAGCGCGGTCACCGACGTGCGCTACCGCCGGGGCGACGTCACCTTCCGGCGCGAGGCCATCGCCTCCCTGGCCGACGACGTCATCGCCATCTCCCTCACCGCCAACCGGCCCGGCGCTATCAATGTCACGCTCGGCCTGGAAAACCCGCACCCGGACCATAACATTGCCGTCGGCGACGACGGTTCCCTGCGGATGTCGGCGACCTCCAGCGACATGGAAAACAAGACCGGGCGGGTCAAATTCGCAGGCGTCGTCAAGCCCAAGCTCACCGGCGGAACGCTCACCCGTACCGACAGCACGTTGGTCGTGACGGATGCCGACGCGCTGGTTGTCTACGTTTCCCTGGCGACCAACTTCCAATCCTATAAGCAACTCGGCCGAAATCCGGAGCAGAAAGCGGATAGCCTGCTGGCCGCCGCCTATTCAAAGAGCTTCGCCGAGTTGAAGCAGGCCCACACCGACCGCTACCGGCAGTATTTCGACCGGGTAAGCATCGACCTCGGGACCACGGCTGCGGCACAACTGCCTACCGACCAGCGGGTAGAAAACTTCAAGGAGGGGGACGACCCCGCCCTCGCCGCCCTTTATTTCCAGTTCGGCCGCTACCTGCTCATCTCCAGTTCCCAGCCCGGTACCCAGGCCGCCAACTTGCAGGGGCTGTGGAACAAGGATCTGTTCCCGCCCTGGGACAGCAAGTACACCATCAACATCAACACCGAAATGAACTACTGGCCCGCCGAGGTCACCGCCCTGCCGGAACTCCACGAGCCGCTCTTCCAACTCATCGACGACCTGTCCGAAACGGGCCGGGCGGCGGCCGGTGAGCTGTACGGCGCCCGCGGCTGGGCCGCCCACCACAACACCGATACCTGGCGCATCTCCGGTGTCGTCGACGGGGCCTTCTACGGCCTCTGGCCCATGGGTGGGGCCTGGCTCAGCCAGCATCTCTGGCAGCACTACCTCTATTCGGGCGATACGGACTTTCTCCGGTCCAAGTACGATATCCTCAAGGGTGCCGCTCGTTTTTACCAGGACGTACTGCAGCGTGACCCGGCTACCGGTTACCTGGTGGTGGCCCCGTCCATGTCGCCCGAGAACGCCCACCACCCCGATGTCTCCATCGCGGCGGGGACCACGATGGACAACCAGCTCGTCTACGACGTATTCAACAACCTGATCCGCGCCTCCGAGGTCCTCGGCACGGACGCCTCCTATGCCGACACCATCAGCTCCCTCCAGCAAAAGCTCCCCCCGATGCAGATCGGCCAGTGGGGGCAGCTGCAGGAATGGATGGAGGACTGGGACAAGCAGGACGATCACCACCGCCACGTCTCCCACCTGTACGGCTTCTTCCCCTCCGACCAGATCTCTCCCTACCGCACGCCGGAGCTCTTCTCGGCGGTACGGACTTCGCTGGAAGCACGGGGTGACGAATCCACCGGCTGGTCCATGGGCTGGAAGGTGAACCTGTGGGCCCGCCTCCTCGACGGCAACCACGCCCTCAAGTTGATCCGCGACCAGCTCAACCCGGCCCTTCGTCCCGGCATGCGGGCGAAGGGGGGCACCTACCCCAACCTCTTCGATTCCCATCCCCCCTTCCAGATCGACGGCAACTTCGGCTGTACCGCCGGCATCGCGGAGATGCTGCTGCAATCCCATGACGGTGCCGTACACCTGCTGCCCGCCCTGCCCGGCGCCTGGGCCACCGGCGAAGTGTCCGGCCTGAAGGCGCGCGGCGGCTATACCGTCGGGATTCGCTGGAACGACGGAGCCGTGACCTCGGCCACGGTAACCGCCGAACGCGATGGCGTGGTGCGGCTACGCTCCTACACTCCCCTCGCCGGGGACGGCCTGACGACCGCCTCCGGTCCGAATTCCAACCCCCTGTTCGCGGTCAAGGCCATCCCGGCACCCCTGGTGCATACCGAGTCGGCCGCCGCCCCGGACGTGCGGCAAGTATTCGAATACGACGTGGAACTCAGGGCCGGTGAGACGCTCACCCTCAGGGGCAAATAGCGGCTACCCCCGAAGACCAGCACGAAGCCGTCGTTCGGGCCTACCGACAGTTCCTCGCGCCGGAAAGAGGGCCCGCCCGGCGAAAGTGCCGCGGCAACTATAGCGGGCCTCCTACCGCAAGTACCGCTCGATCAGCTCGGCGGTGACGGGCTGCATGTCGTTCCGGTGGGAATCGTACCGGACAATTCCCTCTTTGTCGATCAGGACGTACTTCGGCAGGCTTCCGGCACCGAAGAGGGTGGTGAGGGTACCACTCTTACGCCGGTTCCCTTCCTTGGTCTCGTCGTCAATGACCTGCGGCCACGGCAGCTCGTGGGAGGCGAGAAAGTCGCGCCACAGTTCGGGTTCGCTGTCCCGGGATACGCTGATCAGCACGAAATCCTCGTCCCGGTATTTGTCGTTCAGTTCCTTCATGTGGGGCAGTTGTGCGACGCACGGCGGGCACCAGGTAGCCCAGAAGTCGAGTACGATCACTTTCCCGCGCAGGGCGTCAAGATCGTACGACCGGCCCGCGGCGTCGGTCATGCGGAAGTCCGGGGACCGCTGGCCCGGCGGAATGCCGAGGTACGACTGCACCCACGCGCGGAAGGTTTCGGATGTCCCGGATGCGTACAGGTTGTCCACCCGCGCGGTGACCGCGCTCAGGTTACCTCCCGTGTGCGCCACGACGGCCCGCCGGTAGATCTCGCCGACGGTGGTCAGAACCCGGTGATCGTACTCCCCCCGCTTCGCCTCGAAGCGTTCGATGATCGGGGGGTAATCTTCTTCCTTTAGGAGCATAAAGTAGGCGTAAAGCTCCGCCTTGTCGCCGGTGATCTCGTTGGCGTGGCGGTCGTAGTAGGCCCGCAGCGACCGTACCGGTTCGCGGTAACTGGTGGTGTCGATCGCCCCGGCGTTGCTCTGTTCCCAGAGCGAGTCGATGTACCGGTTGAAGGTGGTGTCGATCGAGGGGTCGGTGTTCATCTCGTTCAGGTAGTAGCCGACGTCCTGACCGGACAGGGGTGCACCGACGGCAAAAACCGCGAGGAGGAGTTGAAGGGCGATTTTCGTCATTTCTGTAGGCTTATGTTTGCGCATCCCGGCGGGTAAGGCCAACCATCCAATATAGCGCAACTTTTCGCGGCAGGCCGTTACCGTTACTCCCCGAACTCGATCACGAAGCCGTCGCTGGGGCCCACGGATACCTCGAGCCTCCCGTCGGCCGGCAGGCTGATCTCCTCGCGCCGGAAGGAGGGCTGGTCGGCCGTCCCGTCCGCTCCGCCAGCGATCAGGGTGCCGGTGCGGCCGTTGAGGAAGCCGAGGTCGAGCGTGAAGGTCTTCGCCACGCCCTCGCCGTTGAGACCGGCGACGTACCAGCGGTCGCCGGTACGGCGCGCCACCACGTAATCCTTGCCGGGGTAGCCGGTCAGGAAGCGAACGTCATCCCAGTAGTCGGGCAGCCCGCGCAGGAAGTCGCGCACGTACTCCGGCACCTTCGCCATGCCTTCCGGCTGCTCGGCGTAGTGCTGGATGCCGGAGAGCAGCGCCACGGAGGTAGCCAGTTCGTAGGCCTCGCTCGTCACCCGCTTTACGCGCCCCGGGATGCCGCCGAAGTTGACCGGCGTGAAGTCCATCGGGTCGAAAACGTTGCGGATCATGGCCGAGCTCACGATGTGCTCCGGGGCCCGGTCGGCCGCGCCCTGCCCGAAGGTGATCATCTCGTAGCCGAAGACCGCCTCCGTGGTCATGAAGTTGGGGTAGGTCCGCTGCAGGCCCCGCGGCAGGGTGGCGCCGTGGAAGTTGAGCAGCAGGTCGTAGTCCGCCGCGTCCTCTAGGATGTCGTGGTAGTAGTTGATCATCGACTGCCCGTCGCCGCCGAAGAAGTCGATCTTGATGCCGCGGATGCCCATCTCCTTCAGTTTGGTAAACTCGGCAACGCGGCCCGCGTGGGTCAGCAGTTTATCCCGTGGCGTGAAGGGGACGGTGTTCCAGCTACCCGCCGAGTTATACCACAGGAGCAGTTCTACGTCCTTGGTGCGCGCGTAGTCGGCCAGCAGGGCGACGGAGTCGTAGCCGATCGTCACGTCCCAGTTCGCGTCGATGAGGCAGTACTGCCAGTCCATGTCCGCCGCGAAGTCGATGTAGTCCTTCTGCACCTCGTAGACCGTACCGGCGTCCTTCTTCAGGATCCAGCTCCACGCTGCCTTGCCGGGTTGGATGAATGAGCTGTCCATTTGTACGGCTGGAGCGGCCAGGTCGGTACCCAGGGTAGATTCCTGGATGGTCTTCAGGTCACCGATGGTGATGATGCGCCAGGGCGTCCTCCACGGCAGGGTAGATTCGGGCATCCGCGTCGGCGTGCCGTTCGTGAAGACCTCCTCCGGCTGGGGGAAGTTGACGGCGTATTCGTTGTCGGGCGACTCCTGCTGCAGGGCCGTGCCGCTGTAGGTCCGACCGAGATCGGCCTCCGTAAGCAGCATCCAGACGCTGTCGTAGCGGAACAGGGCCGGGTACACCCAGCCGTTGGGTCCGGGCGAGGGCGTACCGGTGGAGATATCCAGCTGGTAGTGTGCCTCGTAGCTCGGATTGCTGTGCTCGAAGCCGCTCTGCGCCTCGGTCTTGGGCTGCAGCCAGGCACGGGTACCCTCCCGGAAGTGGAAGGTGGTGGCCTCCGACACGATCTGCTTCACGTCGGCGCTCTCCCCCGGGAAGACGTAGCGGAAGGCCACGCCGTCGTCGGAGACGCGGAACACCAGGTTCATCCGTTGCCCGTCCTCGTTGCGGATTTCCCAGGTCCGTTCGGTGGCCTCGTAGGTGATGCTGCTTTTCTTGGCGTTGTGAGTTTGGTAGCTGTCGGTGACCACCGTCGGATCGGATACGGCGGCGGTGCGCAGGTGCTGTGAAAAGTCCCCGTCATCGCGCACCACACCGAACTTTCCTTCGTGCAGGATGACCTTGTCGCCGTAGCGGATGCTGTACTCCGCCCGGTCGACGTCGACAATTGCGGTAATGGCTCCATCCGGGCTGCTTACCGTTTGCTGCTCGTCCGTCGCGGCGGGGGCGTCCGTCCGGAAGGGGCGCGCGGGAAGGTCGGCGCTGTTGTAGAAATTGATGTGATCCGGGGCATCCGCCCAGGCGTAGCGTACGGCGACGGGGGCGGTCACTTCTTCGCTGCTAACGATTACGGTCTTGCCTTCGATGGTGGCGTTCGCCCGGACGAAACGGCCGTCCGCGCCGGCGATGGAGAAGTGGCGGAGGGGTTTGCCGTCGCTGCTCCGGAGGCCACCGGCCACGTGGTCGAAGCTGAGGATGGCGCGGTCGCCCGCGATCTTTAATTCACGGAAGGTAGGACCAGAGGCCACCACATCGTCGCCGTATACCTGCCGCTCGGCCAGGACCGCGAGGCGGTGGCCCACGTCCCGTTTATTCATGGGGTGGATGTCGTTCCACTCACCGATGTCGATGGTGGTAGCCAGCCCGGTGTTGTCCAACTGTAGGCTCTGCACCTGCGCTTCCCGCATAACGGCCCAGCCGCTTTCCCCGGGTGCGTCGCGGCGCTCTCCGAAGTTCGGCAGTTGCACGGACAGAAAGGGGAGCTCGGGTGCGTCCATGTTGGTACGCCAGTTTTCGATGAGGGCCGGGAACAGCGTGCGGTACTGGGTGGCGCGGCCTACGTTCGACTCGCCCTGGTACCAGAGTACGCCGCGCGTACCGTAGGACAGCAGTGGCGCGATCATGCCGTTGTAGAGGCCGACCGGTTTCCACTGGATGAAGGTCGGGCCCCGTAGTGGCTCCATTTTCGTGCCGAGTTTGTACTTCCAGGTGCCGGTGAGGTCCAGGGTATCGGTACCGGACACCAGGGCGTAGGTCTTGTCGGGCACGAACCCACCGCGGCCCGCCGGACTGACGACGCGTACCGCGATGTCGTTGGTGCCCGACTTTAGCACGCCCGCCGGGACGGTATACTGCCGGGGGATGTACTGCGATCCGCGGCTGCCGATGAAGGTGCCGTTGATCCACACCGAGTCCGCCTCCACGATGTTGCCGAAGGGCAGCTGCACTTCCTTGCCGACCCAGGCGGCGGGCACCTCCAGCTTACGGCGGTACCAGACCGCTCCGTTGACGGCACCGAGGGGCGTATCCTGCCAGAAGCCGGGCACTTCGGTGGATGCCCAGTCGGCATCGTCGTAATCCGGCAGGCTCCAGCTGCTCCCCGTGGCGGGGTAGCCGGCGTCGGAGGCAGCCAGCTCCCGGTACCAGTTACCGATGCGTTCGCGGTCGCCGTTGCTGATGGAAGAGACGTACGCCGTATCACGGTAGCGCACGGCTTCGTCGTACAGATCGGGAAAGGACCGCAGCGCGTCGGGACTCATCCAGGCTTCGGCGGGTGAGCCGCCGAGGGAGGCGTTGATCAGGCCGACGGGTACGTCGTAGCGCTCGTTGATCTCCCGCGCGAAGAAGTAGCCTACGGCCGTGAAGTCGAGGACGCTCTCCGGATCGGCGCTCGTCCACTCCCCGCCGGTATAGTCTTCGCGCGGTCCGTCAAAGTAGTGTTTCTTCGGCACGTTGAACTGACGGATCGCATCGTTCTTGGCGCTGGCGATCACGTCGGTGTAGCCGGCCCCGACCACGCGCATGGGGAGTTCCATATTCGACTGTCCGGAGCAGAGCCAGACGTCGCCGAACAGGATATCCCGTACCTCCACCGTGTTATTGCCGCTGACGGAAAGGACGAAGGGCCCTCCCGCGGCGTGGGGCGGCAGCTGCACCTGCCAGTGTCCGGAACTGGTGACTTCGGCCGGGTAGACCGTTCCTTCGAGGGAGACGGTCACCGCTTCACCGGTATCGGCCCAGCCCCAGAGGGTGAGCTCCGTATCGCGCTGCAGGACCATCCCGTCGCTGATTAACCGGGGGAGGCGAACCTCGGCGCGGACGGCGGTGGCCAGCAATACCAGCAGCAGAAGGGGAATTAGGCGGGTGGTGTGTTGTTGCATAGCGGGAAAAACTTACTTGAAGAGTTGTTGGGCGAATCCGAAGAGGTCGTGGCGCCACACCGGCCAGGCGTGGCCGCCGGCGTATTCGCTGTAGGCGTAGTCTACTCCCAGGTCATCGAATTTCTTCATCATGAGCTGGTTGTTCTTGTAGGCGATGTCCTCCTCGCCCCCCATGGAGATCCAGAAGAGGTCCAGGTTGTCGTTGATCCGGTCGGCGTTCTCCTCCAGGAAGGCGTACTGCGGGTTGGACAGCTCGGTATTCTCCGCCCACCAGCCGGAACTGAAGACGCCGAGGTAGTGGAACAGGTCGGTATTGCGCACGCCGGAGTACAGGGTGTGCAGGCCGCCCATGGACAGGCCGGCGAGGGCCCGTCCTTCGGCGTCGGTCCGGGCACGGAAGTCTTTCTCGACGAGGGGCATGACAGACATCTTCAACTCCGCCTCCAGCGCCTTGAGCTGGTTCTCGCCGAAGCCTCCGGGGCCGCCGCCGCCCGTATTGCCGTCGAACATGACGATCAGCATGGGCTCGGCCTTGCCGTCAGCGATGAGGTTGTCGAGGATCAGGTCCGCCTTGCCCTGGGTGGACCAGCCGCGCTCGTCTTCCCCGCCGCCGTGGAGGAGATACAGGACGGGGTACTCGGTATCGGTAGAATCATAGCCGGGGGGCGTGTACACATAGAGATCGCGCCACTCATTGAAGACCCGGGACCGGTAGCGCTTGCGGCGGACGTCGCCGTGGGGTACGTCCCGGAGGGCGTAGAAGCCGTCGTCCGGGAAAGGGATTTCGATGCCCGAGGCCATCCGGCCCATGCCGTAGAAAGTCTCGCTGGCGGGGTCGGCGATCGCCACGCCGTCGATGAGCAGAGAATAATAGTGAAAGCCGCGACTGACGGGCTCGGTGGTGCCGGTCCAGTAGCCGTCGTCTCCCTTCTCCAGGTCGTATTTCTTACCGAGATCTACCTGTACCTGCTGCGCTTCCGGGGCATTGACGCGGAAGCGGACGCGGTTATCGGGCATAATTTGTGGGTAGGTGGCGCCGGGCACGTTGGTGGACGCCGGGGTACCAAGCAGGCTGTACTGGTCCAGGGTCGACGTATCTACCGGCTGGAAAAGGAAGCGGGAGAACATGTACAGGCCGTTCTTCCACACCTTGAAGTCGTGGCCGCCGGGCTCGACGTAGTAGACGTGCGGCACATCGTTACGGTAGAGGTAGTCGTGCAGCCGGCGGCTGAAGGTGATCAGGCCGTCCTGGTCCCCGCAGGAGATCCAGAGCAGCTTCAGTTCCTCCCTGGCCTTCTCCGGATCGGGCACCAGCTCCTCGGGCAGCTTGGTATTGGGGGCGGAAGAGAATCCACCCACCCAGGCAAACCGGTCCAAGTTCTGCAGACCGAAGTTGAGCGACTGCCCGCCACCCATCGACAGTCCCGCGATGGCGCGGTGCTCGCGGTCGGTGAGCACGGGGTAGCGGTCCTCGATGAAGGGGATAAGGTCCTGCAGCAGGTCCTGTTCGAAGTCGGCGAAGGCCTGCACCTTGTCGGGCGCGAAGACGTTGCCCACCGCCCGGTCGTCCTTCATGGCCCGGCCGTTCGGCATCACGACGATCATCGGCTCGATCGCTTCCTCGGCGTAGAGGTTATCAAGGATGACCTCGGGGTGGCCGCCGTTGAGCCACTCCTTCTCGTCACCGCCAATGCCGTGCAGCAGGTAGAGTACGGGATAATCGGTATTGGCATCGTAGCCCGGCGGAGTATAGACCAGGGCCTTGCGGGTGGTGCCGACCGTGGCGGATGTGTAGGTCACACTATCGAGGATACCGTGGGCGATCCCTTGGCGGGGTACATCGAAGCCTTCCGGGGCTTCCATGACCATGTCCTGCGCCCGGAGGAGTAGTCCGCTGGATAGTGCCAGGATGAGAATTAGGAAAAGTTGTTTCATGATCGGTAGTGTTGGCTTTCCGTAAACGGGTGGTTAAAAGATGAGGCCGGCGAACTGCCGCAGCGAGCGGCGCCAGGTTTGCCACTCGTGACCCGTGCGCGGCGATTCGTAGTAGACGTGCTTGATACCGGCGTCCTCGAGCAGGCGGTGGAAGGCGTTGACACCCTGGTACATCCGTTCGGGCTCGTCGGTACCGATGCTCACGTACATCACCTTCACCTTATCGTTGAAAGCTTCTGGGTCCGCCCACACGCCATCGTACACTTCGGTGAGGTTGCCGTCGCGGACGAAGGCGGCCCCGCTGAAACCGCCGACGTAGGCGAACTTGTCCAGGTTGGTCATGGTCGTCTGGAAGGTCTGGAAGCCACCCATCGACAGGCCGGCCATGGCGCGGTGGTCGCGGTCGGAGACCGTGCGGAAAGTAGAATCGATCATGGGAATCACCTCCTCCACGAGGACTTCGGGGAACACATTACCGCTCATGAAGCCCCCGCCGGGCTGTACTTCCCGGTCGGGGTCGGTAGCGTAGCCGCGATCCATCACCACGATCATCGGCTTGGCGTCGCCGGACGCGATGGCGTTGTCAAGGATGAAGTCGGTTTTACCCTGGTTGGGCCAGCCGGTTTCGTCTTCCCCGCCACCGTGCTGCAGGTAGAGTACGGGGTAGCGGGCATCCGGGTCCTGGTCGTAGCCCGGCGGGGTGTAGACGAAGGCGCGGCGCCAGGCCTGGGTTATGTCGCTGTAGTAGTTGACGGAGCGGATCTGTCCGTGGGGCACGTCCTGCGGCTGGTAGTAGGCCATGTCGGCGTCCGGAATGTCAATTCCGCTGGCCATGCGCCCCATACCGTAAAAGGTCTGGCTGTTGGGGTCCATGAGGGCAATGCCGTCCACAATCAGGGAATAATAGTGGAAGCCTTCCACTACGGGATCGGTGGTCACGGTCCAGTAGCCACCGGTATCGCGTTGCATGTCGTACTTCTTCATGAGGTCGATCTGCAGGCTGTCGGCTTCCGGGGCGCGGACGCGAAATTCGACGCGGTTATCGGGCAGAATGCGGGGGTATTCCCGACCGGGAATGTTGGTTGACGCGGGCTCGCCGGCCGACTGTGCCGTGAGGCAGGGGGCCGCCAGAAGGGTGATGAGGAGGAGGTATAGTGGTTTTAGCATGATCGTATAAATTGAAGGATGAATCCCGGGTTCTATTCAGGCAACTCAGCTTCGTCCGTCACGTGGAAGTAGTCGAAGTCGGCGTGCCCGCCCGCAGTCTCGGTAGCGTAGTTGAACAGCGCGAAACGGTAGCCCATGAAGTGCGGCAGGGTGTAGGGCATCTTCAGCTGGTTGCCGATGGCGGTCCATTCCTTCCCGTCCAGGCTGTAGGCGAAGGTGGCCACGTCGGCCCGGTCGCGGAAATCGGCGACGGCCCGGAGGTATACGGTGGGTTGATTCAGTGGAAGCTGAGCGACCGTATCCGCCGTGCCGGTAGCGTTGACCATCAGCAGGTGGGGGGTTCCATCCGTGATTATTACCCCGACGAAGCCATAGTTCTTCTGTAGCAGGCCCAGGCCGGCGACGTCGCCTTCCTTCATCCCCGAGACGTCGAGCTTGGTGGTGCCGGTACTGGCCGGCCCGACCGTGCGCTGGGTCAGTGAATTGCGGGCCTGCACGAAGCTGGTGTCCAGTCGGCCGGTGGTCAGGCGCAGGTATCCCTTGCGTTCGCGTACGGACCACAGGTCGTCGTCCGGATTGTGGTTCCACTGCCAGACCAGTGGCAGGTCGGCGTCCTTTTTCTTCCGCTTGAATTCATCGGAAGCTACAATGCCCGGGATCAGGCCCTTGCTGACGGGCAGGTCGAGCGTATCCGGCACCTTGCCGTCTACGCCGAGTACGGGCCATCCGTCTTCCCACCGCACGGGGACGAGATAGGGGATGCGCCCTACCCCGCCGTAATCGCGGAAGAGGTAGGCGTACCAGTCGCCCTCGGGGGTATCGATCAGCCCCCCCTGGGCGACGCCCTTGTCCTGCAGCGCCACCCGGCCTTCCCAGGGGCCGGTGATCTTGTCCGCCCGGTGGATGACCACGGTACGCATGCCACCGCGCGGCCAGGTGATGTCGAAGAGGTAGTACTTGTCGTCGTGCTTGAAGAGCTGGGAGCCTTCGGCACCGAGCATGATGTTGTCGCCGGCCGGGGCGCTGGCGTTTTCGATCAGGACGGTGTCCAGGCCACCCGCCAGGGGGCCGCTCAGGTCGCCCTTCATCTCCTTGATGAATAGCTTGCCGCCACCCCAGATCATGTAGGTATGCCCGTCGTCGTCGAAGAACATGGTATGATCGTGGTACGACGGCCGGAAGGAGGTTTCGGTCCAGGGTCCGTTCTCGATATCGGGGCTGGAGTATACGTGGGTACGGCCCGAAGAGGCGGAGAAGGTGGAGACGTAGTAGGTGCCGTCGTGGTATACCAGGCTGCTCGCCCAGGAACCGCGGCCGTAGGCGTTCTCGCCATCGGTCAGGTTAAGTGCGCTGTTATCGGCCAGGGTATCGTAGGCGTAGCCGATGAGCTTCCAGTTGACCAGGTCCTCCGACTTCATGAGGGGCACGCCCGGACTCATGTGCATCGTCGTACTGCTCATGTAGTAGGTATCTCCGACCCGGATCATGGACATGTCCGGCACATCGGCGTGGATCAGCGGGTTGGTCGCCTGAGCGGCAAGTTCCCCTACCGGAAGTAGAAGCAAGAAAAAGAACAGGTTTCTGAACGGCATGATAGACGTATTTACACACCGGCTGCTGTAGTCCATGGAGGGCAACCGCAACCGCCGGCTTCGCAATGTAATAGTTGAAACGACAATTATTAAGTCTGAACGCGATCGATTGCGTAAATTCATCCGAAACCGGAGACCTATCTGATGTCCGGTTGGACCAAAATTACACCATACAGTTAAGCGAAAATTACCCAAATCGATGATACGTATTCTGTTTCTTACCCTGGTCAGCCTCGTGTGGCTGGGGTGCCAGCCCGCCCCGGACACCGTTGCCGACACCCAGGGTGGCGAGGCTTCCCACACCTTCCAAAATCCCATACTAGCCGGTTTCTACCCGGACCCCGCCTTCACGGAGGCGAACGGCAAGTACTACCTGACCCATTCTACGTTCAGCTACTTCCCCGGGCTTCCCATCTTCGAAAGCAGCGATCTCGTGAACTGGAAGCAGGTAGGCAACGCCATGCACCGCCGCGAACAGATGGACACCGACGGGGAGCCGATCACCCGCGGACTCTTCGCACCCGGGATCAGCTACCACGACGGCCTGTTCTACGTGATCTGTACCCGGATCGACCGCGGGGGGAACTTCATCGTCACGGCCAGCGATCCGGCCGGCCCCTGGTCGGATCCCGTATACCTGCCCGAAGTGAGCGGGATCGACCCTTCGCTTTTCTTTGACGGGGACTCCACCTACGTGGTGTACAACTCCGGACCGCCCAACGATGAGTCCCTCTACAGCGGCCACCGGACGATACGGATGTACGCCCTGGACCGGGAGACGCTCAAGGTAGAGGGCGAGCAGACGCTGTTGGTCAACGGGGGCGTGGACATAAGCCAGGAACCCGTCTGGATCGAGGCGCCCCACATTTACAAGATCGGCGAGTACTACTACCTGATGTGCGCAGAGGGCGGCACGGCCTACAATCACTCCGAAGTGGTGTTCCGCAGTACGGAGGTACGCGGTCCCTATGAGCCCTGGTCGGAGAACCCCATCCTCACCCAGCGGACGCTGGACCCCAGCCGACCGAATCCGGTGACCACCGCCGGTCACGCCGACATGGTACAGCTGCCCGACAGCAGCTGGTGGGCGGTATTCCTGGCCGTGCGGCCCTACGAGGGTAACTACTTCAATATTGGCCGGGAGACCTTTCTTACCCCCGTATCCTGGACGGACGACGGCTGGCCCGTCATCAACCCCGACTATGAGGAAATTCAGTACCGCTACCCCACCCCGATGAACAGCCGGATCGATACCAGCCTCTTCCCCCTCAACGGCAACTTCACGTTCCAAGACGACTTCGAAGACGGCGCGTTGGCGCTCCACTACCTCTTCATGCGGACACCGGCGGAACAGTGGTACTCCCTGGCCGGGGGTAAACTCACGCTGGAGGTTCGCCCCGAAATGGCCACCGAGCGTACGGTGCCTAGCTTCATCGGTCAACGGCAGCAGCACCACCGCGGGGAGATCTCCACCCTGCTGGAGTTCGATCCAAGTACGCCGGAAGAGAAGGCCGGATTGCTGGCCTTCCAGAGCGAAACCCACCATTACCTGCTGGCCAAGTCATTTGCCGGGGGGCAGCCCGTGGTACAATTGCTCAGGGCCGGTGAGAACGGTATGGAAGAACTGGCCAGTGCGCCCGTGGAGGCCGGCCCCCTGCGGCTTCGTATCTCCTTCGACGGCGGAGCATACGCCTTCTCCTACGCCCCGGAGGGTGGCGATTACCAGGAGCTGATCGCCGGCGTGGACGGCAAGTACCTCAGCACCGAGGATGCAGGTGGCTTCGTTGGTACGGTCATCGGGATGTACGCCACTTCCTCGGGTACTGCATCCGACAAGACGGCCTCCTTCGACTGGCTGCGCTACACCGGCAACGATGCGGTACTGGACCCCCGGGGTACCTGAGCCGGACAGAAGTAACCCCAAAGACAAAAGGGTTGCCCGCAAGCTTGCGGGCAACCCTTTTGTCTTTGGGATCGGTAAAGGAGCTACCAACCGACTACTCGTAGCCGGGGTTCTGGTAAAGGTCCTTCAGGTCTTCCTCCAGTTCCATGCCGTCGAGTTGGCCCTGGGGGATGGGACGTAGGTAGTGATACGGCTCAATGGTCCGCTGAACGGTGACGGGCGTATGGTCGCCGTAGGCGCTCCCGGCGATCATGTACTCTCCGGCCAATTCATTCCACGTCTGCGTACGCACCAGATCGTACCAGCGTACACCCTCGGCGTAGTACTCGCGGGAGCGTTCGGCCAGGAGGAAGTAGATGTCGACCTCGTCCGGGGTAGCCTCGGTAAGTTCCTCGCTGAAGTCGGCGTCGTAGACCATATCCTCACCGTTGTCGTAGCGCCACATGCCGGCCCGTGCGCGGATCACGTTGAGCAATTCACGGGCGGAACGGCCGCTCTCCGTGTTTGCGCCCATGATGGCCGCTTCGGCGGCGATGAAGTACAGCTCCGAAAACTTGACGATGTTGAACGGACGGGTACTGCCGGCGTTCGGCTGCCCCAGTCCGCCGTTGTTATCGGTACGGAAGGTTCCCAGTTTCCAGAGGCCGGGGTAGACGACGCGGCTGACGCCCAGGGGGCCGATCACGAAGTCCGAGCGACCCGGCAGGGTACCGGCACCGATGTTGCTGCGTCCCTGTCCTTCGGGATAGGAAATCCCGGGAGTCGGCTCGTCAAGGAAGGTCAGGATGGCATCGCCGGGGCTGACCGGCAGCCCGTTGGCGTTGTACAGGACTTCTTCCGGTGCACCCGCCCGGTCCCAGTTGCCGCGGTAGACCGAAGTGAACGTACCGTCGTAGCGCGAATCCTGATCTTTGTTTTCGAAGGTTTCGGTCAGTACGTCGACGGTGGGGGCCATCCGGGTCCAGGGGCGACCCAGGGGCTGGGCGGCTTCCCGCTGAACGGAAGCGATGGTGTTGGTAAAGTCGGGGTCGGTTCCGCTCCGGATGACGGTGTAGTTCCAGGTCATCATCCAGACGGCAAAGTTGTCGGGGGCTCCGCCACTTCCGTAGGTAAGGCTACCGCCGTTGTAGAACTCGCTTTCCTCGGTGTGATCGGCGTACAGCATGATTTCGCTGTTGCGGTCGTTCGGGGCGTAATGCACGTCGTAGTAGGTAGGCTGCAGGGCGAACGGGCCGGGGTTGTCGATACCCGAAAGCGCCATATCGTAGGCTTCCTGGAAGTACCAGGCCGCATCGTGACCGTCGGGGTCGGTGCGGTCGGTTTGCGGGTAGGTAGGGATGTTATTGGGGTTTTCCAGCCACCAGCCGTAGGTCAGATAGGCCTTGGCCAGCATCAGCCGGGCCAGCGGTTTGGTCACCGCTCCCGTTACGCGGGGCTGGTCGGGCAAATCCTCCACCGCCCGGCGCAGGTCGGGGAAAATGGCCAGGGTGTATACCTCTGGCACGGTATTGCGCGTGGAAACGCGCACCGGGTTGGTATTGAAGACCAGAGGGCCGGAACCCAGATCGAGGGGTACCCCCCCGTAGGTCTGCACCAGGTTAAAGTAGTCAAAGGCCCGGAAGAAGCGTGCCTCACCGATCAGCGCATCCGAGATGCCGACGTCCGTAGCATTCTCGATGATGCCGCTGGCGGTATTGATGTCACCAAAGGCCGTACCCCACAGAATACCGCCGGGGTACCAGGTGGAGTTGAGCTCACCCTGACCGGAAAGGTCGGCGACCAGGAAGTTGCCGTCGGCGCTTTGGGCGTAGGTAGCCTCATCGGTTCCCGTGATAAGTGAATTGTAGTAATACGCCTGCCCGTACAGGGACCGCAGGTTGGCGTAGAGCGCCGTAAGGCCGCCCTGTACGCCGCGCTCCGTCTGGAAGAAGCCGGGTTCGTAAAAACTGCGCGGTTGCTCCTCCAGAACATCCTGGCAGCCCGCCGAGAACACGAGGATCGCGGTGGCGCCAAGTAAGGATTTTATAGAGAATTTCATGATTCGACTGTTTAGAAAGTTACGTTAAGGCCCAGCAGGAAGACGCGGGTGGCGGGGTTGTTGTACCCGATCGTCAGCAGGCGGGAGTTGTAGCCGGCTACGGCGCTGTACTCATTTCCGCGGGCGTTGGTTTCCGGATCCATTCCCGTCATATCGTTGTAGGGCGAGAACAGTACGAAGGGGTTCTGGACGGAGGTGTAGATACGAAACTGGCTGAAGGCATCGGAGGTGAAGACGTTGCGGGTCAGGTCGTATCCGAGCGTAATCGTCCGGAATTTCAGGTAACCACCGTCGAAGTAGCTCAGGGTGGATCCGTACTCGGGGTTGTCGCCGCTCCGTACGCCGCTGGGTGCCGGGTAACGCGCACCGGTATTTTCCGGGGTGTAGTAGTCTACATCGATGTTGCTCTGCCGTCCGGAAAGCAGGTTGAGGTAGCTGGCTGAGCCGTACAGCGTACTGATGAGGGTACCTCCGCTCTGGAAGACGCCCACGGCGGTGAGGTCCAGGCCACGGAAGGTGAAGCGGGTATTGAAGCCGCCCTGGAAGTCGGGGCTGATGTCCAGAATCTGGCGGTCATCGGGACCGATCGCGCGGACCGGTTCGCCGTTCTCGCCGTACTCACCGGTGTACTCCACCTTGATCTGACCGACGTTGCCGCCGGGTTCGAGAATGTCCAGGTAGGGATCACCTTCCTGCCACAGTCCGATCCGGTTGTAGTCGTAGATCACGTTGATCGGGTATCCCACGAACCAGGAGTTGCCCTCGTCACGCTCCTGCCCGGAGGCCAGCGAGGTAAGGGTGTTTACGTTGCGGTATACGTTGAAGCCGGCTTCCCAGCTGAGTCCCTGCGGGTTGTCGACGATAAGTCCGTTGAGCGAGAACTCGACTCCCTTGTTCTGGGTGGTACCAATATTCGCCGTGTAACTGCCTACGCCGGACGTGCTGGGCAGGCTAACGCCCAGCAGGATGTCTTCGGTGTTGGTCACGTAGTACTCAAGGGTACCCGACAGGCGATTATTCAGCAAGGCGAAATCGGCACCTACGTTGGTGGTTACGGAGTACTCCCACCCCAGGTTGGGGTTGGGCAGCGTGCTGACGTAGTAGCCCGTGGCAAACTCCGAGCCGAAGTTGTACGGCCGGGTGGCCAGGCTACCGAGCGTGGAGTAGGGTGAGATGGCCTGGTTAGAGGTCTGTCCCCAGCCGACACGCAGCTTCAGGCGGTTCAGCCAGCTGAGGTCCTGCATGAAGGGCTCCTGGCTGATGTTCCATCCCGCGGATAGCGCCGGGTAGGTGTGCCACTTGTTGCCATCGGCCAGGCGGCTCGAACCGTCGGTCCGCAGGGTAGCCGAAAAAAGGTACCGGTTGTCGTAGTCGTACATGATCCGCCCCATATAGGAGATCAGACCGGTAACGCTGTAGTTCTGACTGCCGGGGTTAACGGTGATCTCACCGGCGGCCTGCCCGAGGTTGTAGTACTGGAAGGCTTCGTTCGGGATGTCGCGCGCGGAAACGGCGGAACTGTTGTAGCGGTCCTCCTGCACGGAGTAAAGACCCAGTACGCTCAGGTTGTGAACGCCGGCGAAGCTACGCTCGTAGTTCAGCAGGTTTTCCAGTACGTAGCTCGTCAGCAGGGAGTTGCCGATGCCGGCACCCGACAGGGTCGTGGGGTTGGTGGCGAATACGCCCTCGCCCGTGAAGTTTCCGTTGGTGTTGTTGCGCACGTTCAGGCCTAGGTTGAGGCGGTAGCTCAGACCATCAACGCCGGGAATGGTCAGTTCGCCAAACAGGGTATTGTAGGACCCCATACCCCGGTTCTCGCTCACGCGGCGATCGCCAAGCCGGTCGATGACGTCACGCGTGACCACGAAGGGCTCGTCCAGTGCCGTGCGGATGGTGCGGCGCGGGGCGCCCGTGGAATCGTACGGACTGGCCAGCGGAGACTGAAACAGTATGTTGCCGGGGCTCAGGTCGTTGCCGTAGGAGTGGGTATAGGTATTGTTGGTGGTAAAGCCGACCCGCAGCACGCTGCCGACACGCTGATCGAGCGAGCCGCGCAGGGTGTAGCGCCGGAAGCCCTGGTCGGGAATGACTGCCTGGTCGGTATTGTAGCCGGCACTGAAGCTGTAGGAACCCTTATCGGTGCCGCCGGCCAGGCCGAGGCTGTGGTTCATGAACAGTCCGTCGCGGTAGAACAGGTCTTGCCAGTCAGTATTGGTGCCCGCGACTTCGTCCTGCCCGTTGGTGTACAGGCCGGCATCCGCCCGCAGCTGGGCAAAATCATCGCCGCTCATGAGCGGGATCTTCGAAAAGAGGGTGTTTACACCCGCGAAGGAGTTGTAGCTCAGGCGCGCGCGCTGTCCCTCGAATCCGGTACGGGTGGTGATCAGGATGACGCCGTTGGCCCCCCGCGAACCGTAGATGGCCGTGGCAGAGGCATCCTTCAGTACGTCGACGCTCTTGATGTCGTTGGGGTTGATGTCGGTAAGGGAGCCCGCGAAGGGGATACCGTCCAGTACAATGAGGGGGTCGTTGCTGGCCGTGAGGGAGCGGGTACCCCGGATCCGGATCTGCGCCGAGGCGCCGGGCCGCGACGAGGTCGAGGATATGTCAACCCCGGGCAGGCGTCCCTGCAGGGACTGGGTGACGTTGGTAGCCGACACGTTGGTCAGTTCCTCCCCGTTAATGGAGGCCACGGAGCCGGTAACGGCTTCCCGGCGTTGGGTACCGTAGCCTACTACAACCACTTCGGAAAGGAGCTGGCCGTTGGGCTGCAGGGTAACATCCACAACGCTGCGGTTGCCGACGGCTTCCTCCGTAGTGGCGTAACCGAGGTAGGAAATGAGTAAAACGGCGTCGTCGCCCTCTACTTCGATAGAGTAGTTGCCGTCTACGTCGGTCGCGGTACCGCGGTCGGTGTCCTGTAGCAGAACGGTGGCGCCGATCAGCCCCATGCCGGAATCATCGGTGATGGTACCGGTCACCGTGCGTTGGGCAAAAGCAGCGGGTCCGCAGAGCAGGAGCAAAAGTAGTAGGAGCAAGTTCGCCGGACGTACCGGGAACGAGGCCGCCGGGGGGCGGGCAAAAAACTTGGTAATCATTGGTGCAAGATTGACGTGTGCTTAAGTTTCAAATTGACGCAGAGGACCGGTCGGCCGGCCGCATCAGGAGTTCCATGATTGAATACGGAGTAGGACGGAGCGAGCTGGGCTCCGGAATCGAGGACCGCGCGTGACCATAGCAGTCACCCCGCTCCGACCCATCCCGGGCCGGCAAACGATGAGGGGCGAGGTCACCGGGATAGTAGAAGTTTGCATGATCAAGCGCTTGGGCGGGCCTCCTGAGGGTGCTCCGGGAGGATGAAAATAGGAATTATTCGCAATCGATTGTCTCATTTCGCCGGAAAAATTTGTCGCGATGACATTTATCCATGTTGCTACAGTGATTTTCGGTCAGTTACCAAGGAGCCGCTTCCACAGATCGCTCAGCATAGTTTGCCGGTCCCCGCCGAAGTCCATCTCCCGCTGCATGACGCGTACGGGCCGGACCGTGGTGTCGATCTGCCAGGTAAAAAGGTAGGCATCGGCCACCGTCGGATCGTCTCCGAGGGCACCGTAGCGCAGGTCGCTGAGGGTTACCGTACCCGCTTCCCCCGGGCGGACCATATAGTAGTCTTGCGTGAACCACCGCAAAATTTCCATCCCCCGGTCTTCTCGGTAGGGCACTAGCAGGCCGCGGTGACCCGCAACGGGCGTAAAGGGGCTAAATACCGGCTCGCGGTCCAGGATGCTATACTGCCCTACGTAAAAGGTATCGTCGCTCACCTGTGCCGTGCCGGTCCACAGTAAATTGTTGCCCAGCGTGGGTCCGAGTACACTACGGTTAGCTGCCAGTCCGCGCTGCCGCAGCGTGTCGTCCAGCACCGTGCCCACGCGGTAGTGGTTCACGGCGGTAAGGAGGAGGTAGGCGGAGGAAACCACCAGACCCGCGGTGTTCAACCGCCGCCGCACCCGCGTCCCCCGCCCCCGGAAAGCCGCAATGAGCAGTAGCAAGAGAAATGGCAGGGTGTACAGGGGATCGACCACCGACACCGTATTCCAGGCTACGCGCAGGGCGGTGAAGGGCTGCAGTAACTGAGTGCCGTAGGACGTGAAGCAGTCCAACAGCGGATGGGTCACGATGGCGGCGAAGAAAAGGATCGTCCACCCGCCAGCACCTACGGTGGGCACGCGAGGGGTACTCCCCCGCCACCAGTCCCACGCCCCGACGGCACCGCACATGGCCCCGAAGACGAGCGTCATGACCGCCGCGATCGCGGGAATACCGAATACCGGTATCGGCATCAGGTAGCTTCCCATCACCAGTAGCACCCAGAAGGCCAGCAGGATGAGGGGGTAGAACAGCCGCCTGCGCTGCAGGGCATAGGTGCGCCCGCCG
The DNA here is from genome assembly GCF_003390915.1 of Lewinella sp. IMCC34183. Taxonomy (GTDB): domain Bacteria; phylum Bacteroidota; class Bacteroidia; order Chitinophagales; family Saprospiraceae; genus Neolewinella. The sequence goes on from NZ_QMEM01000009.1 coordinate 38,750, forward strand.
TAGATGCGGTGGACGGTCAGTCCGAGGAGGGGAGCGGCTAGTACCGCAAAGGAGATACTGTGGGTAAATGCACGGTGGTAGGCCAGCGCGCTCATGGGGTCGGTCACGAGACCGGAGAGCACGTCGAGGTCCGGCAGGGTACCGGCGATGCCGCCCCACACCATGGCACGATTGCCGACGCGGCGGCCGAGAACGGCTTCCCATACGGCCGCGCCGAGTACGACTTGGGTCAGTGAATCCACCCGCCCCTAGAAGCCGGTACCCCAGCCGCGGAACCCGACGGACAGCAATACCGAAACGCGGCTGCGGTCGGTGTTGATGGTTTGTCCGGAAATGTCGAGCGTAGTATATGGCAGCTGGAAGGAAGCGTAACTTTCGTACTGGGCAGCCAGGTCGACGAAGAACTTCCCGACGCTGTAGCCGACGCCCGCGTTATAGGTCAGGATGGCGGAGTCCTCGTTGTCGAAGATGTCGGCGTAGGGTATCTGCCGGTAGCCCACGCCGGCGCGCAGCTGCAGGGGATCGACGTTGAGCTCGCCACCCACCCGTACGGAAAAGGCGGAGGAGAGCAGGGCGTCGACATCAGCGTTCACCGCGTCCGATACTTCATTGGCGGTAGCGAAGTCGTCGAAACTGATCGTGTTGCCCTTGTAGTTTACGTAGTCGGCGTCGAGGCTTACGAAGCCGCGGGTACCGATCAGCGCGCCCACGCCGGCCAGAAACCGCCAGGGGGTGCGCAGGTTGTAGGCCTGGGACAGCTGGGGGCTCAGCTCCGTGCCCCCCTCGGGCGAGCCGGTATCGGGGTCGGTGTAGAAGTAACCGAAATTGGTAGCGAACTGCTCGTCGATCGTCCAGTACGTAGGCGTATGTACGGCGGCACTGATGCGGATCTGCTCGGTGGGCAGGGCGGTAAGGCCAAACTTGAGGTTGAAGCCGGTACCGGTATTGCTAAGGTTCTGGTCGTAGGTGCTGTTCTCGAATGCGGGGATTACGTCCTGGTCGTCCACTTCCTCGTAGGTGAGCACCTCGTCAAAACTGAAGAAGGGGACGCCCAGGCTGAAGCCCCAGAGCACCCGGTCGCGGTAGTTGCCGCCGATCCCCAGGGCCGCCTCATTGACGCTGCCCCGACGGTCGTACAGACCGTTGCGCTGGACGGGCTCGTTGCGGGGCTGCTGAGCGTCGAAGTCGTAAAAATCCGAGTATACGCGGTTGGTGGCGGGGTCCTCGATGAGGAAGGGCAGCGCAAGATCGGCCCCGTAGGGATCCGAAACGTTGATGTCGATGGTTTCGGCGAAACTTTCAATGATGCTGCCCGGGGTACGCCCGTCGAACCGGATCTGTTGGTTGAGGTCGGCCATCCGGGTAACGCTGACCCCGAAGTTGAGGGTAGACCAGTTCACCGACCGGGTCGTGCCGGCGAATACCGCGCCGATGCTGGGTAAATTGAAGTTGGCGGCGGACTCGTTGACGCTGGAGGCATCAACGTCTCCGGCCAGGTCGGCCCGCGTACCGGTGAAGGTAAAGCCCGGGGTCACCTGAGCCATATTGTAGCGGTTCCAGCCGATACCGGCGGGGTTGGTATGCAGCGTCGTGGCGTCGACGCCCATGGGCGTCAGGCTTCCTCCGGTTCCGGCGAAACGGGCTGATCCCTGCGGAGTCAGGAAGGAGTACCGCAGCACGTCGGTGTAGGTCTGGCCGCTGGCCGCGCCGATCGCAAACAAGACGATAAAGGCGCTCAGTAGGATTTTCATAGGACGGGAAAAATTAGCTTTCATGTAAGCGGGGTGCCGATGCAAAAGTTGGGCCCTGATATCCATTATCTGGTACGTTCCGTGACCAGACACAGAAAAGGGGGTGAGAACGGTTATTCTCACCCCCTTTTGGAGTCGTATCAATATCGGTCCGGGTTACTCACCACCACCGCCGCGGCGGCTGGGAGTGGAAGAGCGGCTCGGAGTGGCGGAGCGGCTGGGCGTGCTGCTCCGGCTCGGGGTTACCGAACGGCTGGGCGTGCTGCTGCGGCTGGGCGTGTAGCTGCGCTGGGGCGAGGCACTGCGGCTGGGCGTAACACTTCGCTGGGGAGTCGCGGAGCGGCTCGGAGTGTAGCTACGGCCGCTGTTGCTGCGGCTGGGTACGGCCCGGCGGGTAGGCGTAGTCGTCCGGCTCGGAGTGTAGCTGGGGTTGCTGCGCGAGGGCACGGCACGCTGCGGGCTAGCGCTGCGGCTGTTTGCACTGCGGGGGGCAACGGTCGTACGGGTACGGTCGATGCTACGGGTATCGTTCACCGAGCGGGTGCGGCCCACGGTACGGGTATTCTGACCGGTACGGGCAGGAGCAGCGCTGCGGGTGCCGTCAATCGAGCGGGGGGATACGGCGGCGTTGCGGCGGGCACGCTCTACGCGGTCGGCAATCGAGGTGGTAGCGGCACGGGGCGTATTCGATACGGTGCGGGCATTGCTGACGTCGTTGGGCACGGCGTAGGTGTTGCCGCCACCCCAGGCGGGGGGACAGTAGTATCCGCCACCTCCGAAGGCCGGGCCGCCGAAGGCACCACCGCCGAAGGCACCGTAGGAATTACCAAAGCGACCGTAGCCGAAGGGGTTACCGTAACCGGCACCAACCACGGGGTTGTAGGCACGTCCGTACAGGAAAGGATCGTTCCATCCGAAGGCACCGTAGGCGCCTCCCCATCCCCGGTTGAATCCGGCGTAGGCACCACTATTGATGTAGCGGACACCGAAAGCAGTCCGCACGGGGCGGTAGAACGACCGGTTGAAGTCGTTATAGATCAGCACCGTGGTACCGGCGGGGCGGAAGAAAGGATCGTAGTACGCCATGTCCACGTAGACCGGGTCGTAGTAGCCGAAGCCGGTATAGGGCCGGTTGAAGCGGCGGATACGGCTGGTATAGTAGTAATCGTAGTAATCGTCGTCGGCATACCGCTCGGAAGTCCGGCTGCGGTAATCGTCTTCGTTAAAATTAGAGGATTGCTCCTGGTTGGAGTAATCGGGGGCGCGCTCGACACTGCGGAAGTTATCCGGGTCGTAGTACATATCGTCGTACTGGGCCTGGGCGCTGGTGGAAACCAGCATCATCGCAACGAGCGAAGCGGCCGCGAAATATAGTTTTTGCTTGAGCATGATTGTTGAATTTAGGAGGTCCGGGGGTGGTACTTCTTCTTTACAAGGTCTAAAGTAGTAAGTTTGTGCCCCCCGATTGGTTAAAGCGGACTTAAAGCGCCTTTCTAATGCGTTAAAGGCCTGCTTTCCGACTAAAGCCTCTATATATCAACACATTACCCCCCTATAAAGTTGTCCCATGGCCAAAGCGATAACCTCCCGAGAAGCTAACTATTCGGAGTGGTACCTCGACATTGTCAAGAAGGCCAATCTGGCGGATAACAGCGCCGTCCGGGGCTGTATGGTGATCAAGCCCTACGGCTTCGGCATCTGGGAACGGATGCAGCGGCAGCTGGACGACATGTTCAAGGAGACCGGCCACGTCAATGCCTACTTCCCGCTCTTCATCCCCAAATCCTTCCTGAGCCGCGAGGCCGCCCACGTGGAAGGCTTCGCCAAGGAGTGTGCCGTGGTCACCCACTACCGCCTGAAGAACGCCGACGACGGCAGCGGCGTGATCGTCGACCCGGAAGCCAAGCTGGAGGAAGAACTGATCGTACGCCCCACCTCCGAAACCATTATCTGGCACACCTACCGCGACTGGATCAACAGCTATCGCGACCTGCCTCTGCTCATAAACCAGTGGGCCAACGTCGTCCGCTGGGAACTGCGTACCCGCCTCTTCCTCCGCACCGCCGAATTTCTCTGGCAGGAGGGGCACACCGCCCACGCCACCGCCGAGGAGGCCCTGGAGGAAGCCCTGAAGATGCAGGAGGTGTACGCCACCTTCGCCGAAGAATACATGGCCATGCCCGTACTGCGCGGCATCAAAACCGAGAACGAGCGCTTCGCCGGCGCCCTCGACACCTACACCATCGAGGCCCTGATGCAGGACGGCAAGGCTCTCCAGGCCGGTACCAGCCACAACCTGGGGCAGAACTTCGCCAAGGCCTTCGACGTCAAGTTCAGCAACGCCGAGAACCAGGAGGAGTACGTCTACGCCACCAGCTGGGGCGTCTCCACCCGCCTCGTCGGCGGCCTCATCATGACCCACAGCGACGACGAAGGGCTGGTGCTCCCCCCAAAACTGGCCCCCATCCAGGTGGTCATCGTGCCCATCCCGAAACCCAACGACACCCTCAATGCCAAGGCCAGGGAGCTGATGGATGAGCTGAAGGCGCGCGGCGTGCGCGTTAGCTACGACGACGACGAAAAACAGCGCCCCGGCTTCAAATTTGCCGAGAACGAGCTGAAGGGGATCCCCATCCGCCTCGGTATCGGCCAGCGCGACCTCGACAAGGGCACCATCGAGGTGGCCCGCCGCGACGAAAAGACCAAATCCAACCAGCCCATCGAGGGTATCGTGGACCACGTCGTCAACCTCCTCGACGAGATCCAGCAGAACCTCTTCGACCGGGCCGTTAAGTTCCGTGAAGAGCACAGCACCCACGTCGACACCTTCGAGGAGTTCGAGGAAGTACTCTCCCGCGACATCCCGGGTTTCATCTACGCCCACTGGGACGGCACCACCGAAACCGAACTCAAGATTAAGGAGCGGACCAAGGCCACCATCCGCTGCATCCCCAACGACGCCGCAGCAGAGGAAGGCACCTGCATCCTCACCGGTAAGCCGAGCAAGCAGCGGGTGGTGTTCGCGAAGGCGTATTGATGAAGAAACACCTCGTAGAACTGAAGGCCACCTCCACCGACCACGACCGGCAACGCGAACGCCTCCTGGCGGCCGGGGCGGACTTCCGCGGTACCGACCACCAGGTCGACCACTACTTCCGCGTACCGGAGGGCCGGCTCAAGCTGCGTGTCGGGAACGTCGAGAACAGCCTCATCTTCTACCGCAGGGAAAACACCGCGACGGCCAAGAACAGCGACGCCAACCTCACGCCGCTGGACCACGCCGCTACGGCCCGCGAACTTGCGGCCACCCTCGACGCCGCACTCGGCACCCTGGTGGTGGTCGACAAGCAGCGCGAGATCTACTTCATCGACAACGTCAAGTTTCACCTGGACACAATAGCCGGCCTCGGCACCTTCGTGGAGATCGAGGCCATCGGTGCGGCGGAGAAGGAGCGGGATGCCCTGCGCGGGCAGGTAGACCGCTACCAGCAGCTGCTCGGTATCCAGGAGACGGAGCTACAATCCGTGAGTTACAGCGACATGCTCCTCCAGCAACAAGCCGATGGAGCCGCGTAATTACCCCGCCAAGGTGCTGCTCTACGGCGAGCATACGGTACTGCGGGGCGGCCGTGGCCTGGCGGTCCCCTACCCTCCCTTCAGCCTGCGGTGGACGTCGGGAGCCCCTGACCCCCGGCTGCAGTCCTTCGCGGAGTGGCTACGGGCCCGGCCCGAATTGGCGGTCGATGCGGAGCGGCTGCTCGCCGATCTGGAACCCGGCAGACGCCTGGCGGGCGACATCCCCACCGGCTACGGACTTGGCAGCAGCGGAGCGGTCTGCGCGGCCATCTGGGACGAATACCGCATCCCGACGAAAGGCGACCCGCCGCTGGCCGACCTGCGCACCTCACTGGCGAAACTGGAGGCCTTCTTCCACGGCAGTAGTTCCGGCACCGACCCCCTGATCTCCTATCTCCGGCAACCCGTGGTACTGGAAGCCGGCGGGGCCGCGGGTGCGGCGTCCCTCCCGGGGAGCTGGGCGGACGGGTTTTTCCTCCTCGATACCGGCCGGGAACGCAGTGCTTCCCCACTCATCCAGCGCTTTCTGGCCACCTGGGACCGCGATCCGGCTCCCATCGTATCCGACTGGCGCGAACCCGCGGACGCCGCCATCGCCGCGCTCCTGAGCGGAGATCGCGAAGAACTCCACCGCTGCACGGCGGCCATCTCAGAATTTCAGCTGGCCCGGTTCCCCGATTTCATACCGGAAGCTTTCCACGCTGTCTGGAATGGGGGCGAGGATTACCGGCTGAAACTCTGCGGTGCCGGCGGCGGGGGCATGCTGCTGGGCCTGGCGCGCGACCGGGAAGCGACGGCAAGTCAGTTCGGTGATCAGGCCATCTGGCTCGCCTAGTACAATGCGGTCTCCGACCGCGGAAGTACAACGCTGCCTCCGGTAGCGCAGTGAGAAGCGGTCTCCGACCGCGCGCAACCTAGAGCCCGCTGGTCATCAGCAGGTCGATATCCGTGTGCCGCATCTCGAAACGCTGCCCCAGATACCGATTCGTCAGGCAACCCCGGAAGGTATAGATGCCGTGGCGCAGCCCCGCATGGTGAAACAGGAAGTGCTCGAAGTTGCGTGCCCCCTCCGCGCGGAGCAGGATGGGCGTCAGGATATTGCTGACCGCGATCGAGGCGGTGCGCCCTACCCGGCTGGCGATATTCGGTACACAGTAGTGGACCACGTCGTGCTTGAGGAAGGTGGGGTTATCGAGGCTGGTAAGCTCGCTCGTGGCAAAACAGCCACCCTGGTCGATACTCACATCGATAATCACGGAGCGCGGCTTCATGCTACGCACCATATCCTCGCTCACGACCACCGGCGCGCGGCCGTTCTCGGCGTGGATCGCCCCGATGGCCACCTCCGCATCCAGCAGCTCGCGCCGCAGGTAGACGGGATTCATCGCCGAGGTATACAACTGGCGCCCGACGCTCGTCTGCAGCCGCATCAGCTTGTGGATGTTATCGTCGAAGATGCGCACTTCGGCCCCCATGCCCAGGGCGGCCCGGGTAGCGTATTCGGCCACGACACCGCCGCCCAGGATGACCACCTTGGCACTGGGCACACCGGAGATGCCGCCCAGCAGGATGCCGGGCCCGCCGTGACTGGTACTGAGCAACTCGGCGGCCGTCTGTATCGCGGAAATGCCAGCCATCTCGCTCATTATGCGCACGATCGGGAAGCTGCCCTCCTCGTCCTGCATATACTCCATCGCCAGGGCGATGATGCGCTTGTGCTTCAGCCGGAACAGGTATTCGGCATTGATGATGGGCAGCTGAAGGGGGGAGATCAAGATACTGCCCTCCTGCATCATCTCGATCTCGTCGAGGGTGGGCGGGGCTACCTTGATGATCACCCGGGCCCGGCGGTATACCTCCTGGGCCGAATAGGCGATCTCGGCACCGCATTCGCTGAAGTCGTGGTCGGTAAAGTTGCTCGGTACGCCGGCCTGGGTTTCCACGAGTACGCGGTGGCCGCGGCTGCTGAGGGTATGCACCCCGCTGGGCACGATGGCAACGCGCTTCTCCTGTAGGGTGATCTCTTTGGGGATCCCGATGAACAGTTCCTCCGATTTGGATTCTACCGCCAGGGTCTCGGTCTGGGTCTGGGCGTACCCCGAGGTAAGCTCCCTGGGTAGGTTGATCTTCTCCTTTTCCTTTTCCTTACTGCTCATGGGTTAGCTTACGGATTACGCCGGGGTGATGGTTAGGTGACGCCGCCCCCTACCCTGCGGATCGTGGCCCAAGCGCAGAAAAACAACGTCCGCAGGCAATAAGGGTTCTATCACCTCCGGCCATTCTACGAACACCGCACCCGCGTCCGCGCCCAATACCTCCTCCAGGCCGGCGTCCAGGGCCTCGCCCGTATCCGCCAGCCGGTAGCAATCGAGGTGGTAGATCTCCCCCGCCGTACCGTCGTACACGTTGACGATGCCGTAGGTAGGACTGGAGACCGGCTCCGTTACGCCCAGCTGCCGGCACAGCTCGGCCACCAGCGTGGTCTTGCCGGCGCCCAGGTCGCCCGTGAGCGCGAATACCCGACCCCCACCGGCAAGGATGCGGGCCGCCACGGCCGGGAGTTCCCCCAGGGTATAGGTTAGCTGCATGGCCGCAAAGCTAGGGGAATAAAAAAGAGGCTGCCCGCTGCGCGGACAACCTCCTGAAAGTTATTGGTCAATGCGGGCTTACTTGCGCGCGATGAGGTTCAGGTTAAGTCCTACCTCGTCGTTAATAATCTTGTCCTGGGCCAGTTCCACGGCACCGGAACCGGAACCGTACTGCATGCCCCACTCCGTGCGGTCGATGACGAAGTCCGGGGTGTTGGCGGTGAGCTGGTTACCGTCCATGGTGATCATGGCGGGGATGGTGATGCTGCGGCTGGTGCCCTTCAGGGTCAGGTTACCGGTTACCTCGTGGTTGTAGTCCGACTCGCCGGTCACCGGGGTGACCTTGGTGATCTCGAAGGAAGCCGTGGGGTGCTGCTCGACGTCGAAGAAGTCGGCGCTCTTGAGGTGACCCTCGAGCTTACCCTTACCCTCGCCGTCGAGGTCGGAGTTCTCCAGGCGGGTGATGTCCAGTACGAAAGTGCCGCCGACCAGGTCGTTACCGTTGACGGTGAGCTGGCCGCTCTGTACGGGGATGTTGCCCTCGTGGCCGCTACCGATGAGCTTGGTTCCCTCCCACGTTACCGTGCTGGCGGAGGTATCGACCGTAAAGGTCGCCGTGGCTTCGGCTGCGGTGTTGGCCGCCTGGGCGTCGGAGGACGTCACTTCAGTGCCCGAAGGACCGCAGGCAACGATAAGGAGAGCGAAGAGAAAGAGAGATGCGTAGATTTTCATGCTATAAAAGACTGATGAGTAGGTCACGCTAGGTGATGATGCAGGCAGTACAACCCCACGAAACGACGCAGGGTTGAACCGGACTACAAATTTAATGTATCTACATGAATAAACCGCAAAAAATATTCTAGCCTTCCGCCCCGCTGGGTGGATCCATCACCTTGGGGGCGTTGGGATCGACGCGATCGCCCGCTTCGCCGGCCTTATGGATGACCTGAGCGTCCCAGCTGGTGTGGAATACGCCCTGCTCGTCGGTCCGCTCATAGGTGTGCGAGCCGAAGTAGTCGCGCTGGGCCTGTACCAGGTTGAGGGGCAACCGCTTCGAGCGGAACGCCTCGAAGTACTGCAGGGCCGAAGAGAGGCACATGGCGGGAACGCCGCGCTCGTTGGCCTGGTGCATCACCTCGGCTACGGAATCGCGGCAGGCGTGCAGGTCATCGCGGAACTCGATGGTGGCCATCATATTCTTCAGGCCGTCACGCTTGCCGTAGGCTTCGCGGATGGTTTCCAGCAGCTCGGCGCGGATGATGCAGCCGCCCCGCCAGATGCGGGCGATGCCTTCCAAGTCTAGGTTGTAGTTCATGTCCACGCTTGCCTCGGACAGTAGGTGCATCCCCTGGGCGTAGCAGATCACGAATCCGAAGTAGAGCGACTGCTCCACCGCTTCAGCGAGGCCCTCGCCCTTGAGGAGTACCTCGTCGGGGTGGATGCTGGTGTAGAGCTTGGAGTTATCCTGCCGGTACTCCTTGAAGGCGGAGATGGCACGCATCGTCACGGCCGCGTCGATGGTGGGGATGGGTACGCCCAGGTCCATGGCCGACTGCGTCGTCCACTTGCCGGTGCCCTTCTGCTTTGCTTTGTCAAGAATGACGTCGAGCAGGTGCTCGTTGGTCTGCTCGTCGCGGTACTTGAGGATATTGGCGGTGATCTCCACCAGGTAGCTGTTGAGCCGTCCCTCGTTCCACTTGCTGAAGAGGGCGGACATCGTATCGTTGTCCATTCCGCCGACGCGCTTGAGGATATCGTAGGCTTCGGCGAGCAGCTGCATGAGGCCGTACTCGATGCCGTTGTGCACCATCTTTACGTAGTGGCCGCTGCTGGTCTCACCGATGTAGGTGACGCAGGGTTCGCCGTTCACCTTGGCGGCGACGGTCTCCAGGATGGGCTTCACCTCTTCCCAGGCGGCCTTGTCGCCGCCGGGCATGATGCTGGGGCCCAGGCGTGCACCCTTGGCGCCCCCGGAGACACCGGTGCCCAGGAAGCGGATACCTTTGGATTCCAGGTATTTGTAGCGACGGTCCGTATCGGTGAAGTGGCTGTTGCCGCCGTCGATGATGATATCGCCTTCGTCCAGCAGGGGCAGCAGGCCTTCGATCACGTTGTCCACGATCTTGCCGGCCGGGACCAGCATCATGATCTTGCGGGGCTTGCTCAGCAGGCTGACAAACTCTTTCTGGGTACTTACTCCCTTCACCCGCATATCCTTTCCTTCCTCGTTGAGGGCATCCACCGATTCCTGGTTGATGTCGGTGCCGAGAGCCCCGAAGCCATCGTCGGCTACATTAAGCAGAAAGTTGCGGCCCATGACGCCGAGGCCGATCATGCCGAAATCATAAAGTTGCTGGTCCATAAGGTTGTATATTTTTTGCGGGAACGCGGGTGCAGGGGAAAATCGTAAAAGGTGGCGGAGCGCGTTTGGTTCGTTACTTATAGAAGTAGATGTGGCCGTAGCCCCGGTAGTCGGTGGTATCTTCCGGATCGTAGCGGGTCTCCACCGTGAGGGTATGCTCCCCCACCGCCAGGTCGTGGAGGGGCAACACGTACAGCAGTCCGTCCTGTTCCCGGCCCGCGTGGTGGTGGAAGCGCGGGGCCGTCCGTACCGTATCCGTACCGTCCAGCAGGACGCGGTGCAGCCGCGACAGCACGGCCAGCGTCCGCGAATAATCGGCCTCCGGATTGTAAAGCTCTCCTACCGTGAAGGCTCCCCGTAGTTTGATTCCCGGATAGCGGCTCGACGCCAGGTCCGGTGCCAGCGCCTCGATCACCGGGTCGTGGTAGCGGGGAAGGTAGGGCACGAACAGCTCCAGGTAGCCGTGGTCGGGATATTTCGAGGCCAGCGAGGAGCGCCGCAGGTATTCCGCGGGCTCGTAGGCCGTATCGTCGTAATTGTTGGCCTCTACGACATGCTTTCCGTCACGCGCGAAGTACGGCAGGTAAGCGGCCTCTTCGGACCGCACCGATACGCTCAGCAGGGCGACCAGGATGAATAACGGCAGCAGGCGAGCCAGGCGCCGCCCGAAGCGGTTGTCCACCAGATTGTGGTACAGGGGCCGGTACAGGGCGGCCAGCGTCACCCAGCCCATAAGCCGGTAGATGGGGTAAAAGGCGCCGGCCGTCCAGCGGTTACGCTTGAAAAAGCCCAGGCTCAGGAAGTCGATCATAAACAGCAGGCCCACCAGCAGAAGGATCAGGTTTAGCCAGCCTCCACCGCCGAAGATGCCGCCCTCCCACTGCCAGGCCTCGCCGAAGAGCCAGCTGTTGAGCACCTGCAGCACGACGCAGGCCATCGTGTAGGCCACCAAACTGAAGAAGCAGCAAATGATCAGGAACGCGAGGGAAAAGGCGACGCTGCACAGGCGTTCCAGGCGATCGAGGTAACTGTCGAACGAGCCGATCCGCCGCATGAGGAAGCGCTCGTAGCGCGGCCGGTAGCCCAGGCGCCCGTAATCGATGTCGCCCGATACGGAGCGCAGTCCGATCGCGGCGATCCACACGCCCCGCAGCAGCAGGTGCACCAGCAGGCAGATGATGAGGGCCAGGTAGCCGGTGCGCATGACGTAGTACGCGATGCTGACCGGCCGCCACGCTTCGTTGTTCAGCAGTTTCCGGCCCAGCGGGAGGTCCAGTTCGTAAAAGGAGGAGTAGCCCGCCAGCAGAAGAAAGATGGCAAAGCCGCTCAGGATCAGTTCCAGCTGCCAGCTTTCCTGCTGCAGCCGGTCGAGCCAGCTGTTGGGGTGGCGCCGGTCGGGGGGTACCGCGTCGGACTTCAGCAGTGGCGTTTCCATATCCTAATGTAAAGATTACTTGGCATTCACCGGCCTGGCACCCGCGGCCCCGCCTACTGCTCCAGGTCCGCTACCTTGCCCATGCGGCGCTGCTGTCGGGGCAGGTTCTGGTACTCGGCGCCCAGGAAGTTGTCGATCAGCTCCTTGGCCAGCTCGATGCCGATGACGCGGCCGCCCACGCAGATCATGTTCATGTCGTCGTGCTCGACGCCCTGCCGGGCGCTGTAGGACTCGGTGATGAGGCAGGCGCGGACGTTCTTGATCTTGTTGGCCGCGATACTGGCGCCCACACCGCTGCCGCACACCGCCACGCCACGCTCCACCTCCCCGGATCCGACGGCGCGGGCCAGGGGAACGACGAAGTCGGGGAAGTCATCCGCGGCGTCGTAGCTGAAAGCCCCGAAATCACGGATCGTGTACCCCTTCCCCTCGAGGTACTCCTGAATTTGCTGCTTGAGTTCAATGCCGCCGTGGTCGGTAGCGATGCCGATGGTCATGAAATTGATTTTTTGGCGTGAAGGCCTAAAATTACCTTGCAGCGGCGGTAAACCTTATAAAATGTGGGACCTTTGAGATAGAAACCGTTTTCAGAGCACCCATACACGCACATGGCCAATACAGTAGACCCGCACATCCTGATCATTTACGGCGCTTCCGGCGACCTCGCCCAGCGGAAACTCATCCCCGCCGTTTTCGATCTCTACCGGGGCGGTTACCTGCCGGACAATTTCGCCCTGCTGGGAGCCAGCCGCACCGACTTCACCGACGAAGCTTTCCGCCAGAAGGTCGTCTTCGAGAACGAGTTCTTCGACGACAAGCAGAAGGAGAGCGATAAACTGGAAGCCTTCTCCAAGCTCCTCTTCTACCAGGACCTAAAGGCCTACGACGGTGCGGAGGACGCCAAGAAACTCAAGGCCCGCCTCGATGACCTGAGCGAGCAATTCAGCACCGGCCACAATTACATCTTCTACCTCTCCACCCCGCCGAAGCTGTACAGCACCATACCGAAGGCCCTGGAAGCCGTCGGCCTCAACAAGCCCGAAGACGGCTGGTCGCGACTCGTCGTGGAGAAGCCCTTCGGCTACGACGAGCAGTCGGCCAAGGACCTCAACGAGGAACTGCAGTCGGTCTTCCGCGAGAACGACATCTACCGCATCGACCACTACCTCGGAAAGGAGACGGTACAAAACCTGCTGGTGACCCGCTTTGCCAACGGTTTCTTCGAGCCGCTGTGGAACCGCAACTACATCCAGTCGGTACAAATCACCGCCGCCGAAACCGTCGGCGTGGGCAGCCGCGGCGGCTACTACGACGAGAGCGGTGCCCTCCGCGACATGATCCAGAACCACCTCCTGCAGGTGCTGGCTCACGTGGCTATGGAACCTCCCATACGGGCCGACGCCTACTCCATCCGCGGCGAGAAGATGAAGCTATTCCAGAGCCTCCGCGAGATCAAGGGCGAGGACGTCGCCAAGCAGGTGGTCCGCGCCCAGTACACCGCCGGCGAGACCAAGGACGGGGAGGTCGTCTCCTACCGCGACGCCGAGGACGTACCCGACGACAGCAATACGGAGACCTACGTGGCGATGAAGTTCTTCATCGACAACTGGCGCTGGGCCGGCGTCCCCTTCTTCATCCGGACCGGCAAGTGTCTGCCCCTGAAGGTCACCGAGGTGGTCATCACCTTCAAGAACCCGCCGCAGGCGCTCTTCGCCAACCAGGACCGCTACGCCATGGAGTGCGACAACCAATTGATCATGCGCATCCAGCCCGATGAGGGCATGGCCATGGAGTTCGGCATGAAGGTGCCCGGCGAGGGCTTCCGAGTGAAGAACGTCGATATGGATTTCTTCTACCGCGACCTCACCACCAAGGACGTTCCCGAATCGTACAGTCGCCTACTGCTCGACTGCATGAAGGGCGATCCCACCCTGTACGCCCGCGGCGACAGTGTCGAACAGGCCTGGGCCTTCGTGGACCCCATCCTCGACGCCTGGAAAAAGAATGAAGCCCCCCTCGCCTTCTACGAAGCCGGCACCTGGGGCCCCGAGGAAGCCGAAAAACTCTGGGACGGTATCCCCCATGCCAACTGGCGTAACCCGCAGGAATCGCTTACTGAGGAGAAGCACTACACCAAGTTATAGTTGTTGCGTTGGTGCGTTGTTGAATTGCTGCGTTACCCGCAGGACAAGTCCTATCGCTCCGCTCCAGGGCGTACATTGGGCCTACGCGTAGTACCGACGATTCACTTTCCGGAGCAAAGCGACGGAACAGAGCCGCCCAAGGCAGTAATTCACCCATTCAGCAATTCACCAACGGTGCAATCCACCAACCAAAAATGACCACAGACGTATTAATCATCGGCTCCGGCATCGGCGGCCTCAGTACCGGCATCAAACTGGCCATGCTGCGCCCCGACCTGAAGATCGACGTGCTGACGAAGGTCAACGAGCGGGAAAGCAACACCAGCTATGCCCAGGGCGGCGTGGCGGCGGTGTGGGACCACGGAGCCGATACCTACGAGAAGCATATCGCCGACACACTGGATGCCGGCGCGGGGCTGTGCGACGAGCACATCGTCCGTATCGTGGTCGAGGAAGGCCCCGAGCGGGTGGAGGAGATCATCGAGTGGGGGACGCGCTTCGACCTGAATGCCTTCGAGAAATACGACCTGGGGCGTGAGGGCGGCCACTCAGTCAACCGCATCCTGCACTACAAGGACCTGACCGGCTGGGAGATCCAGCGCGCCCTGAGTGCCAAGGCGGCTACCCTGGACAACCTGACGGTCCACGAGCACTACTTTGCTCTGGACCTGCTTACCCAGCACCACCTCGGCCACATCGTGACGCGGCTCACCGAGGGGATCGAATGCTACGGCGCCTACGTACTCAATAAGGAGAACTGGGAGATCAGCACCATCCTCGCCCGCACCACCGTCCTGGCCGCCGGCGGTAACGGACAGATATACCGCAGCACCACCAACCCGGTGATCGCTACCGGCGACGGTATCGCCATGGCCTATCGCGCCAAGGTGCACCTGGAGAATATGGAATTCGTGCAGTTTCACCCCACGGCGCTCTACAATCCGGGATTGGAGAAGCAGGCCTTCCTCGTCAGCGAGGCGGTGCGCGGCTTCGGGGCCATCCTGAAGCGGCCGGACGGCACGGAGTTCATGCACGACTACGACCCCCGCGGCAGCCTTGCCCCCCGGGACATCGTGGCCCGCGCCATCGATAACGAAATGAAGGTGACCGGCGCGGAATACATGTGCCTGGACTGCACCCACCTCGACCAGGAGAAATTCATCGCCCACTTCCCCACGATCTACGACAAGTGCAAGGAAACCGGCATCGATCCCATGCACGACCTTATCCCGGTCACCCCCGCCTGTCACTATATGTGCGGCGGCGTGCAGGTCGATGAGTTCGGCCGCAGCTCCGTCAACCAGCTCTACGCCTGTGGCGAATGCACCAGCACCGGCTTGCACGGGGCCAATCGCCTGGCGAGCAACAGCCTGCTGGAGGCCCTGGTGTTCGGCCACCGCATCGCGCACTCGATCGCCGCCAACATCGACAACAGCGAAGGAGAATCCCGTATCCCCCAGTGGGAACGCACCGGGACCACCGAGCCGAAGGAGCAGGTACTCATTACGCAGAGCATAAAAGAACTCAAGGAGGTCATGTCGAGCTACGTCGGCATCGTCCGCAGCGACAAGCGCCTCAAGCGGGCCAAGGACCGCCTCAGCCTACTCCATAACGAGACCGAGGAGCTTTACCGCAACAGCCTCGTCAGCCCCCAGCTCTGCGAGCTGCGTAACCTGATCACGGTGGGCTACCTGGTTTCCAAGGCCGCCTCGCTACGTAAGGAGAGCCGGGGGCTGCACTTCACCACCGACTATCCTGAGAAGGCGGATTTCGTACAGTATTCGGTACTGTAGGGCGGGCAGCACATCGGATGTCCCGCACATCATCACTCATATTGCTGTCCCGGAAGTGCCGACCTGGCCTCAGCGAACCAACCAATCGGTTGCCACTAATCAGCCTCCGTAGGTCTCTAGGAGTGCATCAAGATCGGCCTTGGTATTCGCCTCATCTACGGGCTTGTCCTGCCGCCACCGCAGCATGCGGGGAAAGCGCAGCGCGACGCCCGACTTGTGGCGTGTAGACTTGCGGATGCCCTCGAAGCCGATCTCGAAGACCTGCTTCGGCTTTACGCTGCGAACGGGGCCGAAGCGGTCGACGGTATTGCGGCGCACCCACGCCGTGATCTTGTTGAATTCCTTATCGGTGAGCCCGGAGTAAGCCTTGGTGAAGGGCACCAACTGGTCGCCGTCCCATACCCCGAAGGTGAAGTCGGTGTAGAGGTTGGCCCGCCGCCCGTGGCCCCGCTGGGCGTACATCATCACGGCATCGATGGTGAGGGGGTCCACCTTCCACTTCCACCAGTCGCCCTTCTTGCGGCCCTGCTTGTACGCGCTGTCTATCCGCTTGAGCATGATACCCTCGCTGAACTTCTCCCGGGCGGTTTCCCGCTCGGCGGCCAGGTCGTCCCAGTTGTCGAAGGCGAAGACCGGCGACAGCTGCAACACGCCACCGGTATCGTGCTCCTCCATGATCCGTTCCAGCAGTTCGCGGCGCCCGGACAGCGGCAACTTGCGGACGTCGCGGCCCTCGTACTCGAGCAGGTCGTAGCACATGAGGATGACGGGGGCGTCCTTCAGTAGTTTCTTGCTCACCGTCTTGCGTCCGATCCGGGTCTGCAGTACGTTGAAGCCCAGCGGCTGCCCGTCCTTAAAGGGTAGAATCTCCCCGTCAATAACCGTGCCGTTCGGAATAGCGGAGGCCAGTATGTGATACTCCGGGTACTTATCGTTAACTAGCTCCTCCCCGCGCGACCAGACAAACACCTCGTCGTCGCGCACGATCACCTGTCCGCGGATGCCGTCCCACTTGTGCTCGGCCTGCCAATCGGCGGGATCGCCCAGGTCGGCGGCGGGTTGCTCCAGCTGGTAGGCCAGGTAAAAGGGATAGGGGCGGGAGATGTCGTCGGTGGCCGACTCACTGTGGATCAGGTCCTCGAAGGTGGTGTCGTTGGGCGTCCAGTTGCCCATCAGCCGGTGAGCCAGGTTGGTTTCCTCGATGCCCGTGGCGCGGGAGAGGGCGCGGGTCATCAGTTTCTGGCTCACGCCGACGCGGAAGCTGCCGGTAATGAGCTTATTGAACAGGTAGCGCTCCGTGGTGTCGAGGCCGTTCCAGGCTTCCTGCACCGCTTCCTTCTTTCCCTCCTCGTCGTATTTGGCGAACTCCTGGATGTAGTCGATCCAGTGGGTGAGGGTGTGGTCGTAGTCGTGCTCCGGCGGCGGCAGTACGAGGGCGATGGTTTCTGCCAGATCGCCCACCACGTGGTAGCTCTCCTCCAGGATCCAGGTATCGATGCCGCTCATTTCGGAAGCCCAGGCCCGCAGCAGTTTCGAGTTGACGGTCCGTCGCGGCCGGCGGTGACTGAGGAGGGCTACGGTCCAGAGCTTGTCCTCGTCGTCCACCTGCAGGAAATAATCGGCCAGGGCATCCACCTTGGCGTTGATCTTGGTGGTGCGGTCCAGGCGGCGGAACATTTCTGCGAAGTTCTTCATCGGGGGGAGGTTGCAGAGGTGGGCAGAGGGCACAAAGATTTACCGCAGAGGAAAGGAAGCACGCGAAGGTGCGCAAAAACGCTTGGCGAAACGTTGCGGTTCTCTGCGACTCTGCGGTAACCCTCGGCCGCTCTCTCCCTATCTCCGTGTTCTCTACTCCGCATCAGCAGCAGCATTTTCCTTCTCAGTCTCCTCATTCCCCTTCGTCTCGATCTCCGCCAGTTCGCCCTCGTACTCGGTGTGGAGCTCGACGGCGTTGAGGCCCTGCTCGCGGAGGTACTTGCTGAAGATGGCCGTGTAACCGTGGGTGACGTAGACGTTGTCGGCACCGGTAAGGTCGATGGCCTCGAGGAGGCTGGGCCAGTCGCAGTGGTCGCTGAGCACGAAGCCGCGGTCGGCACCCCGGCGGCGGCGGGCGCCGCGGAGGGTCATCCAGCCGGAGGCGGCCCCGATGGAGGCGTTGCCAAACTTCTTGACCCAGGGCTGGCCGATGGCACCCGGGGTGGCCACGACGATGTTGCCGGGGTAGTCTTTCTTGTTGATCTCGCGGGTGACGCGGGTGGTCGGGGGCAGTTTGACGCCCTGCTTCCGGAGCACCTCGTTGGTGTTCTCGATGGCCCCGTGGGTATAGATCTTGCCGATGCTGGTGTCGAGGCCGTCCAGCAGCCGCTGGGCCTTGCCGAGGGCGTAGCCGGTCAGGATGGCGGTGCGGCCCTCGCTGGCGGTCTGCCGCCACCAGTCGTTGATGTCGGCCATGACTTCCTCCTGCGGCGTCCAGCGGTAGACGGGCAGGCCGAAGGTGGACTCCGTGATGAAGTGCTGGCACCTGACCGGCTCGTAGGCCTCGGACAGGCCGTCGTCCTCCAGTTTATAGTCGCCGCTGGCCACCCAGATCTCCCCCTGGTACTCCACGCGAATCTGCGCCGAGCCGATGATGTGGCCGGCGGGGTGAAAACTGAACTTGACGCCGTTGATGGTTCTCACCTCCCCAAATTCGACCGTTTCCAGCTTGATGTCGCCGAGGCGGTAGCGGATGACGGGCGCCGCGGCGCGGGTGCAGAGGTAGTGCTTATTCCCCCAGCGGGAGTGGTCGGCGTGCCCGTGGGTAATGAGGGCGCGGTCGACCGGTTTCCACGGATCAATGTAGACGTCGGCGCGCTCGCAGTAGATCCCGTTATCGTTGAAGGTTAGGAGGGGCATTGCCCTTCTAACGTGGCCGTTTCGCCGCGGTTCCGTACTTGACAATCTAAAATTATCGTGATTTCTTTACAGGTGGCGGCCGATAGGTAAAGAAAACGCTCTTTTCTTTACCTATTTTTAGACGGTGCAAAGAAACTTCAACCGAGCCTGTCATGAAAGAATATAGTATTCCTGACCTGCCACTCCCACGGGAACTTGAGTCCAGGGCAATTCTAAAAGAGGTGCTGAAGGCGAGTCGGCAGTTGGCCGAGTTGAAGGGCGTTATAAAGACCATTCCCAATGAAAATATCCTGATCAACTCGCTGACCCTTCAAGAGGCGCAGGACAGCTCGGCAGTGGAGAACATCATCACCACTCAGGATGAGTTATACCAGGCAGAATTGAATTTAGACGGTAGGATTTCACTGGCTACAAAGGAAGTACAACGCTACGCTTCGGCCCTTCGCCAGGGCTTTTTGCGAATAAGCCAGGCCGGGGTGATCACCCGCCGTCACATTCTGGACATACAGGCCGAACTTGAACAAAACAATGCAGGTGTAAGAGCCATTCCTGGTACCCAACTAAAAAACGACCGTACGGGAGAGGTGATTTATACGCCCCCACAGCATCCTGCGGAAATTAATCGGCTGATTGACAACCTGCTGGAATTCATCAACGACAATGAATTATCAGATTTGGACCCATTGGTAAAGATGGCCGTGATCCACCACCAGTTTGAATCCATACACCCCTTTTACGACGGCAATGGGAGGACGGGGCGCATTCTGAACATTCTGTACCTGGTCAATCAGGGCCTGCTGGACTTGCCTATCCTGTACTTGAGCCAGTACATTATTCAGAACAAACAGGAATACTATCACCTGCTACAAAAGGTGCGTGACGAAGGCGATTGGGAAACTTGGATAACCTACATAGTACGTGGAGTTACGGCTACAGCGGCAGATACGATACGCTTGACCCGCGACTTAAAGTCCTTAATGCAGGAATACAAGGTCACGCTGAGGAGACAGGAGCCACGGATCTACTCGCAGGATTTGTTAAACAATATTTTCCGCCACCCCTACACGAAGATTGAATTCGTGATGAATGATTTACGCGTAAGCCGCCCCACGGCGACCGCTTACCTCGGTAAACTATCAGGTTTGGGCATTCTGACCAAGCATAAACTTGGTCGCAGTCATTTCTATGTCAACGACCGACTAGTCAGCTTGCTCACCGACCGCTAACTGCAACGCTTTCACTCTTAGGACGCTACCTTCCACGCCCCCAACCCCCGCTCGAACATCAGCGCCTCCGTACCCCAGGTCACCAGGTCGAAGCCGCGCTCCCGCATGACGCGCGCGTCCTCGGGGCGCACCGTAAAGATGCCGGTAAATAAGCCGTGCTCCTGCCCGAGGGCAAGCACCCGATCCATCACCTCCTTCAGTTTAGAGTCGGCCAGGTTCCCCTTCTGTTCCAGGCCCAGGCTGACGCTCAGGTCCCACGGACCAATATAGAGCCCGTCCAGGCCCGGTACGGCCGCGATGGCGGTCAGGTTGTCAACGGCGGCGGCGGTCTCCACCATCGCGAAGCAGACCGTAGCGTCGTTGGCATCCGCGAAATAGTCACCCTCGTGCAGCATCCCGGCCCGGAAGGGACCGAACGAGCGATTTCCCGCCGGTGGGTACTTCGCGGCCCGCACGAAGGCCGCCACGTCGTCCGCGGTCTCGATCATCGGGCAGATCAGCCCCTCCACGCCGTAGTCCAGCGCGTTCATAATCAGCTCCGGGCGGTTCCAGGCCAGCCGCGCCAGGGCCGGTACTCCGCCCGCCGTGATGGCCTGCACCATGCCCAGCAGGTCACCGTTCTCGATGTAGCCGTGCTGCAGGTCCAGGGTCACGGTATCCAGGCCCGCACGGCCCATCCGTTCCGCAAGGAGGGGGACCGGCAGCGTCATGAACACGTTACTGACGGCATCCGGCCCGCACAGTCGTTTCTTCAGAGTCACCGGACTAGCGCTTGGAGGGCGTAGCGGGTACCACCGGCACCCGGACCACGCTGGGGTACTCGGCCGAGTGGTGGATGGTGTTGTGGGCGATCACGCCCTCCCGCTCGCTGTGATTGTCGCCGCCGGTGTTCAGGTTGCGCTCGAAACGGGGGAAGTTGGAACTGCTTACCTCGATACGCAGCCGCTGTCCGGCCTTGAACAGGTTGCTGGTACTTAGGGGCGTTAGGTCTACCTTGTATACATTGCCTTCTTCCATGAAGACCTCCTTGTCGTAGCCCTCGCGGTAGCGCACGCGCTGGATGGTTTCGTCGAGGTTGTAAGCACCGCCGTCCTCGTCGACCACGATCAGCTTGAGCGTCAGATCGGTGTCCTTTGCATCGCTGCTCAGGTACAGGGTGGATTCGATGGATCCGCTCACTTCGGTGTCCTCGGCGAAGGGTTCGGAGGTGTAGACCAGCACGTCGTTGCGGGTTTCCATGCGGCGCTGGTCCATGGATCCGCCCTCCACGGCATCGCCGGTGCAGCAGACGTTGCCGCCGTAGCTGTACACGGGGTTCATGGGATCGTAGAGGTAGTTGTCGGCATTATCCTTCTTCGGTGCCTCCGTGACCAGGCGGCCGTCGCCGTACAGCGTGTTGGCGCCGCCGTCGCTGTCGAGGTAGTAGCTCACCATCTCGGCGCTGGGCGGGGGCCAGGCGGAGGTGGTCTGCCACTCGTTGCTGCCCATGGTGTAGTAGGTCACGCGGGCGAGGGTATCGATGATTTCGGCGGCCGGCTCCTCCTTCAACCACTTATCGAACCAGCCGTAGATGAGGGCGTCGTAGTCGTAGCGGGCATCGCCTACGCTGCGCTCGCCCACGATGGTATTCTCCGTGGCGCGGGTATAGGCGCAGTGCAGCGTGGGCGCGATCCAGACGTACTGGTTTTCGCGGGACTCCTCGGATTCGGCGTTCGCGTGCACGTGGTTGAAGAGGGCCAGGTTGGGACTGATCGAGACGTCGTACCAGCTTGTGAACCAGAAGGTGGGCACGTCGAAGGGCATATCATCGTGGTAGAGCCCACCCTCGTACCAGGCCGGGTCGTTGGGCTTGCGCTTGATCATCCCCTCGTAGATTCCCTTAGGGCCGTGATTGCCGGCGATGACCGAGTCTACCGGCAGGGTGCTCAGCATTTCCATCGAGGAGATTTCGGGGTACTCGGGCGACATATCGTAGTAACGTTGCAGGCGCAGGATGTCCTCCCGCGGCAGTCCCTCGGCCAGGCGCGGCGCGGCGGGGTCGTGCTGCACGTGGTACAGCCAGCTGGTGAAGAGCATCTGGTGGGCACCGCCGCGGTACCAGTTGCCCTGCTCCATGAACTCCCCTACCCTGCCCACGCCGGCTCCGTAGCCCATCGGCACCATGGCCTTGAGGGCGGGGTGGCCCAGGCTGGCGACGGCCATCTGCCACTCGGCGGTGGAGCTGCAGCCGTAAAGGCCCACGTTACCGTTGCTCCAGGGCTGGGTGCTCATCCATTCGATGGCGTCGTAGCCGTCGGTGAGGGGTACGCCGAGGATGTCCCATTCGCCCTCGCTGTAGTAGCGGCCGCGCTCGTTCTGCACCACGTAGGCGTAGCCGCGCTTGACGGCTTCGTAGGCATTTTGGTACAGGCGCTCCTGCTCCTCACCGTCAACCCAACCGTTGAACTGGTAGGGCGTACGGACGAAGATGATGGGTGCCTTGGCTACGTCCTTTGGCCGGTAGACGTCGGTGGCCAGTCGCTTGCCGTCGCGCATCGGCACCATGATCTTCTGTTCGATATCGGCGATGGCGGCAAGCTCCCGGTAGGCCTCCGATTCCTGGGCGCGGACGCAGGTGCAGAGTAAAAGCAGAAGCAGGAGGAGGTGGTTTCGCATGGCTGTGTGATTCGATTGGGGCGGGAAGATACGGGCTACGTGACCGGCGTGGATGGTGAATGCGTCACTTGCCGAGCGTGTCGATGCCCGCGTACCGTGGCCGTTTCTGCCCCACCGGATGTCATGCCGCACAACGGGTAGGTCAACTCACGCCCGTCGGCAGTCACCCGGAGCCGGTCCTGCGGCTAAGACCGGGAGACATGCAATTATAATATATGTCTACCTAAGCCGAACAACATTTTTTAATTTTATAAAATTCTAAAATATAAATATATATTCTGCATTATTTTTTATTTACCGAACATAAGCCTACTCCAGCCGGATATATAGTCTTAGTTCCCCGTACCGTCGCGGGAGTCTTTTAACCCATGTAAACGTAAAACCCATGTTCAAAAAACAATACTGTATTCCGCTGCTATTTCTCTTGCTGCTGACATCCTGCGAGAAGGATTCTGTAGGGTCGGAAGTGCAAGCCCCCGCTGACCAAGACCTACTAATGGTCAACGAAGAGCTCGCCCGGATGGGCCTAATTTACCTGCCGGCCGAAAGCGAGCAGGCCGGTGAGATGTACTTCGGAGAAAAGGCAGATACTAAGTCAAGCGCTGCTACTTACTCCGTGTACGCCTATCAACCAAAAATTGGCCCTGGCAAAGCAATTACCTCCGGCGGCGGCACCCTCAATCCGGCTCCCACGGCCAAGGTTATTATACAAAAGGTCAACAACGTCAACTACAACACTTATCAATTCGTAGGAGATAAGGTAGAGCAGACGTCCCAGATAACCATATATGCGAAAAGCAACAACATGGTAGTTAACCTGACCGCTTCCAGACAGATCTACGAAATCGCCTTAAGTACCGGCAGTATCAATCCGTACCGGTACCCCACTGGCGTGGACGCTCCCGTGAATAAATCGCTCGGCCCCCGCAGAAACGGAGAGACCTTCGGTGGTTGCTTCAGCCGCAATTGGATGTCTTTTTGTGACGATTTCAGTTCCTGCATGGCACAGGCCACCAGCCCGGTGGCCGTCGGTGCTGCCATCGCTATCTCCTGTATTTAACTTCGGCAACATGAAACGCCTCCTCACCCTGCTAGTGGCATCCTCCCTGCTAATCACGGTCGGCGCCTACCTCAAGGTCTCCTCTCCCAGCGCGGCCGGCTACGCTAGCTACGTCATGGGCTTCGGTTTACTAATGCTCGCGTTCTGCCTCGGCGCGATGATAACGCGGGATCGTACTTCAACGCAAAGATCACGCTGACCGTCCGAAAACCTCTTGCTAGCATACGGCGGCTGACGAGAAAGGACGTCAGGGAAAAACGCCCCTCTGGTATGGAATACCCACCCCGAAAGTGATCGGGGTGGGTATTCCTGTCCGACCGCGACGAGCGATGACCAATTTCGGCCAATAAGCGAAGACGCTTACCTCAGGTCGTATTTCAGAAATGTACTCCCATACGCAGTTCAACGCCGGCGACTCCGGCGGGTCGGGCGTAGTTCGTCCGAAACGGCGGCGTCAGTTCCGGTAGCGGCTCGTTCAGCTTACCCAAGCTGAAGACCGGGCCCAACTCCAAATAGGCGGGCCGACGGGCATCGCGTGAGCTCCGCAGTCCCAGTCCAATACCAACGATCGATACCAGAGAACGGGCCCGTAATTCTCCAGGATAACGGCTAACCTCATTTCCACCGCTATCACGTCCTACTTCCGCTCCGCTTACACTAGCGTTCAGGTTGATCAGCAACGTGTGGTGCACCACCCCGTAGAGTTTGTCGGCGGGCGCCCGAAAGCGTATCTCCAGATCCGTCGGGAGGGATAGGTACTGCATCGTCATTTCGACGTTGAGGGGCTGCGGCGGGATCATACAGTCCTGGCCGATTAGCCGACAGGCTACGGTTCCGGCATCCGACCGTTGGCCGACGTTGTACAGGGCATAGCCCACTCCGGCCCGGACCGCCACCTGCTCGCCGATGGGTATGCGCCGCTGTAACTCGACTGCGATGTCTAATCCACCGCCGTAGGGATTGGCGTAAGCAACATCCTTCAATCCGCTAGCCCACACTACACCAACATTCAGCTGGGCGGTGAAACTGCCGGGATAGATATTAGGCGGGTCGGCCTGAGCGTACAGCGGGCGAACGGCAAAAGCGAGCAGCACCGCGAACATCAAAAAGAGACGAAAGCGCATCAGCCAGGGGATTTGATCCTTTAATATAGCGTCCTGCGGACGGCCACCCCCCGGTGCCTTACCACGGTAGTAAAAGCTTAACACCACTGGAGCGATGTGCCCGCAAGCCTACAGGTCCCAGCCAGTGAATTTATGGGT
Organism: Lewinella sp. IMCC34183; assembly: GCF_003390915.1. Classification (GTDB taxonomy): domain Bacteria; phylum Bacteroidota; class Bacteroidia; order Chitinophagales; family Saprospiraceae; genus Neolewinella. The sequence goes on from NZ_QMEM01000009.1 coordinate 63,497, forward strand.
GTCGCCTTCCCTCTCCGTCACCCCCCGGTTTTCGGGCTTCGCCCCTAGTCCGCCACCCGGAAGACCAGGTAATCCCCCACCCGGTGCAGGGCCTCGGAGTCTATTTCCGGAGGAAGCGGCTCACCCGAGCTGGTCACGTAGTAGCGGAGCGGGGCACCGCCCCACAGTCCGGCCCCTTCGGATTCGCGTTGCTCCCACAGGTATCGCGGATAAAATGCCTCGTCGGAGAAGCTTGCCGGGGAGCCCGCAGGTAAATCTTCCAGCAATTCCGTGGCGGCACGGTACCCACCGGCCATATCGTAGTAGTACAGGTGCAGGTTGAATTGCGCCGGCACCCGGGCAACCAGCAGGGAGGTACCCAGCAGCGCGGTGACGGTGGCCGTACCCGCTCCGACCTGCCGGGCCAGACTCACGATCAGGAATACCAGCCCGAAGCTCGCCTGTAGTGGAAGCGTGCGGTGGAAGGGGACGGCGCGCATCCCGACCGCGGTGAAGACCACTGCCAACCAAAGCAGTATCCAGAGGGTAGCCAGCCTGCTTGCTTTTTGGTCAGCCCCCAGCCACCCGCGCGCCGCCGCCGCCAACAGCACCAGCGGCAGGAGGAAAGGCCACCCGTTCAGCGGCTCGGGCGAGATATAGTTAAGGTAGCCCGGCACCGTAGGGAGAAACCGCAGTGCAAAATCCAGAAGCCCCTCCGGCACGGCACTAACGTAGCGGTTGGCGACGAAGGCCCTGTCCCCCGAGTAGGTCAGCGCGGGCAGGTGAAATACCAGGACGGCAACCATGGTGGCGACCTGCCAGCGGAGAAACCGCGGGGCCCACGACCGCGCCGATAGCCAGGCGAGGCCGATCCAGACCAGCAGGGCCAGGTGTACGTACAGAAACACCGGTACCGAAGCGTAACCTCCCACACACCCCAGGCTGAACAGCGCCAGGGCTCCCGCGCCGCCTCCGGTGCGGTAGCGCCATAGCCCCACCACCGCCATCCAGGAAAAGAGGTAGAGCAGGCCGTAGCCCCGCGCCTGGGCGGCAAAGCCCCAGACCGGTAGCGTGGCCGACACCAGAAGCACCGTGGCTACCGCCCCGGCCCGACTCCCCAGCAGGCCGCGCAGCCACCCGTACTGCAGGCCGCCGACGACCAGCAGGGAGAGCAGCGAAAGCAGGCGACCCGTGGCGACCAGATCGCCCGTCCACCCGAAAAGGGCGCCGTTGATGACGTTGAATAACAGGTGGTTATTGGGCAGCATGTAGTAACTGAGCGCCCGCCACGGGCCTACCCCCGCGGCGTGGACGGCGGAGAACGCTTCGTCGTAGGCCAACGGAAGCCGGTCCACCGCGTACCCCCACAGACCGGCCTGAACGGCTACCTGCACCAGGAGGTACGGTAGGTCGGCGCGACCGAACGGCAGGATCAGGGGCCGCCGGCCAAATCCCCGTCGCCACCGGCGATATATGAAGTACAGAACGGGGAGTCCCGCGGCGATCACCAGCAGGCACCACCCGTTGCCCCGTTGCTTGGTGAGGGGAGTAAAGAATTCGTCGTCCCAGACCGTCGACCGATAGAAGGGTTCCCCCGCGAGGTAGCCGGCCCGCAGGGAATCGTAATCCTGCAGCAGGTACCAGCCGGCGTACGTGATTCCCGTCAGCAGAAGCAGGGCACCGCCGGCCAAGGCCAGCCGTCCCAAAAACGCGCGTGAGCCGCCGGGTAGGCGCATGGGTTTTCAGGCTAAGGTACTTCCCGGGGTGCCGAAGCCGTACGGCCGGCGGCGGTGATCGATGTTGGAGGGTTCTAAAAGGTGTGGCCCACCCCGACCGAAAAGCGGAATTCCCGGAACCGAAAGCGGTAGTCGGTATTGTCGACGGCCACCGTATGCTGGCCGGCCATCAGCGGCAATTCGACCTCGAGCTGCAGGTTCAGTAGCCGTCCGCGTGTCCGGGCCCCGGCGAGGAGCGAGGGACTGAGCCGGGGATGTACCGCGCGGTAGATCGCGTACTGCAATCCGCTGAGGTCGCCCCGGCCGTAGTTGGCATTGATCCGCAGCATCCCCCCGGCGTAGAATCCGCTGGAGCGGTTGGCGTCGGTACGGTGGGCGCGGTGGGTTCCATAGAACACCCGCACCGGCACGGCCAGGGACGTCAGGTACCCGCCCTGTATCCGCCCCCGACGCTCGACGCCCCCGGACGCCGATGGGGTGGGCGCCCCGAACCGGATGGTCTTAAAATTGCGGGACGACAGGCGGACGCCGGTTTCGAACGACCACTTGCCAAAGCCGTACCGCCGGTAATTCACCTCCGCCGCGATTGCGGAATTCGGTTGGTAGAACTGCACCCGGTCGGTGCCGAAGGCCTGCTCCTCCCCATTGTTCTCCATCACCGATCCTATTAGAAAGGTGGACCAGGCGGTGGACTGACCGCTGGCGGCCACGGAAAGCGTAACAAGGAGGGCGCACAGCGCCAGGAAGCGAGCAACATTCATATCCTCCGAACGAATGTACCCCCGCCGGATAGTTCTAAGGGCTTGTTAAAGCGGAAAAGTAGGAGACCGCAGTCAGTAGTCTCCCGCCGGATTCTCCGTCTCGCTCAGGAAGCGCTCGGTCTTGGCGCGCTCCACCTTATTGTAGAGGCGTTCGGATTCGTGGCGGTCGCGGACCACCTTGGCCAGCGTAAAGCAGGCGCTGACGGTAAAGACGAAGCCCATGGCCAGGAATCCCTTGGTGGCCGGCGGGGCGGCGAGGAGAATGATGCCCGCCAGCGTGCCCCCGCAGGCCAGCACGAAGGCGATCCAGGCCATACTGTGGAAGGCCCTGCTGTTGGAATGGTCGATGAGGGTATGCGACATGTCGGTTGCGTTAGGTTCCGGATTGGATGATCGGGGAAAGGTGGGTAGCTGACCGGGCGACCCCTTCCGTTTATCGACCGAAACGGGTTCCAGCCCGACGGAAATCGTCGCACCCGCGCCCCGCCGCGAAAAACCTACACGCGTTACGTGCCGTTTTCCCTCTTTGCCCCTTTACCAAAAACAACTGCATGCGTTTCCTGCTCCCCCTCCTGTTGCTGCTCGCTACCCCCCTGCTGGCCCAGCAACAGCGCCCCATCACCCTCGAGGATATTTGGGCTACCTACACCTTTAATCCCGCGGGCGTAGCCGGCTTCAACTTTCTGCAGGACGGTCGCTCCTACGCCCGCCTGGAGGGCAATGCGGTAGTCACTTACGACATCACCACGGGCAACGCCACCGACACCCTCGTCGAGGGCAGCGCGCTACCCACGGAGGGGGGCTTCAATGGCAGCATCGATAATTATACGCTCAGCGACGACGAGGACCGTATCCTCATCAGCAGCGCGACGGATCAGCTGTTTCGCCGCAGCTCGGAATCCTTCTTCTACGTATACGACCGGTCCGCCGGCACCCTCACCCCCGTGTACCCCGATGCCAAGATCCGCCTGGCCACCCTGGACCCCGCCGGAGAACGGGTCGCCTTCGTGGTCGACAACAACATCTACATCCGCGACCTGAGCAGCGGCGACCTTACGCAGGTGACCGAGGACGGCGAGACCAACACCATCATCAACGGTGCCAGCGACTGGGTCTACGAGGAAGAATTCGGCTTCAGCAAGGCGCTGTACTGGAACGCCGACGGCAGCCGGCTGGCCTACCTCAAGTTTGACGAGCGGGCGGTTCCCGAGTTTACCTACACCAACTTCCGGGGCGACATGTACCCCGAGTACGAAACCTTCAAGTACCCCAAGGTCGGGGAGGAAAACAGCACGGTCAGCCTGCACGTCTACGCCCCCGAGACCGCCTCGACTACCGATCTCCTGACCGTCAACGGGGCCAACAGCGGCGACTGGCACTACCTGCCCCGCGTACAGTGGACCCTCGACCCCGACGAGCTGACCGCCCAGCGCATGAACCGCCACCAGAACGACCTGGAATTGCTGCTCTTCGACCTCGGCAGCGGCGAGCAGCGTACGCTGCTCGAAGAGAAGAACAAGTACTACGTGGACGTGACCGACAACCTGACCTTCCTGGAAGACGGCTTCATCTGGACCAGCGAGCAGGACGGCTTCAACCAGATCTACTACTACAATATGGACGGCGGCAAGCCGCAGCAGCTGACCTCCGCGAAGTTCGACGTCACGGAGTTTTACGGGGTGCACGACGGGCGCATCTACTTCCAGGCGGCCGGGCGCGACCCGATGCAGCGGGAGGTGTACACCAAGAGTCTGAAGGGGCGCGACCTGCCCGGCCCCATAGCGGACGAACGCGGCTACAACGATGCACAATTCTCCGGCACCTACGACTACTTCGTCCTTACCCACTCCACCATCAACGAGCCGCCAACGGTGCGGGTGATGGACAGCCGGGGCAGCGAGGTCCGCGAAATAATCAGCAACGATGCCCTGCGCCAGAAGATCCGGGCCTACGGCTACCAGCCCGTTGATTTCTTTACCTTCACCACGGAGGAGGGCACCGAGCTGAACGGCTACATGATCAAGCCGGCAAACATGGACTCCACCGTTCAGCATCCGCTGCTGATGCACGTCTACGGCGGCCCCGGCAGTCAGCAGGTGCTCGACAACTGGCGCGGACAAAACATGGCCTGGTTCCAGCTGCTGGCCCAGAAGGGGTTCGTGGTGGCCGTAGTGGACAACCGCGGCACCGGTGCCCGCGGGCAGGAGATGAAGAAGCAGACCTACCTCACGCTGGGCAAACAGGAGACCGAGGACCAGATCAGCGCCGCCCGCTACCTGGGTTCTCTGCCCTACATCAATAAGGACAAGATCGGCATCTTCGGCTGGAGCTACGGTGGATTCATGGCGCTGCACGGCATCCTGCAAGGCAACGACGTATTCGCCGCGGCCATCGCCGTAGCGCCGGTGACCAACTGGAAGTGGTACGACTCGATCTACACCGAGCGGTACATGCGGACCTACGCCGAAAACAAGGAGGGGTACGAGAAGAACAGTCCGATCAACTACGCCGACCGCCTGAAGGGCGACCTCCTGCTGGTACACGGGATGGGCGACGACAACGTCCACTTCCAGCACACCGCGGAGATGGCCAACGCCCTGATCATGAACAACAAGCAGTTTGAAACCTACTTCTACCCGAACCGAAATCACGGCATCTATGGCGGTCCCACCCGGCTGCACCTCTACACCAAGATGACCAATTTCCTGCTGAACAGCATCGGGCCGGATGCTCCTACCAAGTAATTTCTGCCCGCCGCCACCGAACTACGGCCTTCGCCGCCGGGTTAGCAAGGGGCAGTAAAAGTTTTACTTATCCAGAAAGGCTACCGTCATGACCCGGCGTAGCCTTTCTTTTTTATATTACCCTATGGCCAAGAAGAACAAGGAAAAAGAGTTCGTCAACCGCAAGGCGCGGTTCGAGTACGAGTTCTTGGAAAGTGTCGAGGCCGGTATCAAACTGGCCGGCACCGAGATCAAGAGCATCCGCGCCGGTCACGTGAACCTCCGCGACGGCTACTGCGTGTTTGAGCGCGGGGAGATGTACCTGCGCTCCCTCTACATCGGAGAATACAAGGAAGGTAACCAGTTCAACCACGAGGAGCGCCGCCCCCGCAAGCTGCTGATGAAACGGCAGGAGATCCGCAAGTGGGAAAAGAAGGTCAAGGAAAAGGGCCTCACCATCATTCCGTACCGCGTCTACATCAACGAGCGGGGTCTGGCGAAGGTGGAAGTGGTGCTGGTACAGGGCAAGAAAGTGTACGACAAGCGCGATACCATCCGCCAGCGCGAGAACAAGCGTCAGATGGACCGGGTCCGGAAGCAGTATCTGTAGGTTGTGGGGAAGAGGTTACGGGTTACGGGTAACCCGCAACCCGTAACCCGTAACCCGTAACCCGCAACCCACCTAAAGACTAGCCACCGCGCGGTACCGGTCGAAGAAGGTGATGAGCAGGCTTTCGCGCAGCGCAACGAAACTCCAGACCGGTTGCTGGTAGACCAGGGATTCGGCGTTCACCCCCAGCAGGATACGGATGGGATCGTACCCCATGATCGTAGCCGTGGCGTAAGCCGCCTCCAGGTTCTCGTCGCGCGGAAGCTCGACCAGGTTTTCCCGGCCCCAGAGGAAGCGCTGTACGGCTTGCTTCTTGTGGGAGGGCACCCGCAGGCGGTAGCCTACACCCCGCGAGGGAATGTAGCCCTGTACGAAGTTGGGATTGAGTCGCCGCAGGGTAGAAAGCCGCAGGTCACACTCGCGGGCGATCTTGTTCAGGGACATATAGCGATGAACGAACACGTAGTCGATGACCTCCGTCTCGTGTGGTACCAGTCCGTGGTCACCGTAGTAGTTCACGGCGTAGGCCGCGGCAACGTAATTGGCCACGTACCGCTGGGTTTCCGAGGGAAGGAAGCGAGCTACCTTTTCGTATTTGCGGGAGTTGGCGGCGCGGATAGCCTGACGAACCCGGCCGTCGCCACAGTTGTAGGCGGCCAGCGCCAGGTGCCAGTCGTCGAACTGCCCGTGTAGACGCTTAAGCATCAGCACGGCGGCCTCGGTACTGCGGTACAGGTCAAGACGCTCGTCGACGATGGAGTCGACCCGCAGGCCCATTTCACGGGCGGTAGCGGGCATCAGCTGCCAGAGTCCGGCCGCACTAGCGGAGGAGACGGCACCGGGTACCAGCATCGACTCGGCCACGGCCAGGTACTTCAGGCTGGCCGGCATGTGGTGCTTGCGCAGGTAGTAATCGAAGATCGGAAAGTACTGATTAGCCCGGCCGAGCATACGTTCGGTGCTCCGATGGCCTAATTCTAAATAATCGGCGATTTTTCGCTTGGTAAAATCATCTGCAGTTGCTACATTTAGCGGCAGATTCAGAAGTTGTACGCGGGATACGATTTTAGAGCGCGTATTCTCGTTAACAGGGGTGGCAGGGGACGCAAAAGCGTCAGCTTGGAAGGGGAGGAGTACCAGTTGCAATAGCATTAACTGGCACAGCACCTTGTGCAAATTGCTCATTTGTTAGTGTCTCGTGAAAAAATACGCCCCCGCCATCAGGCGGGAAGGCGTTGCTGGGATCCTAATCTGCCCCGGCAAATACCTTACAGTGGGTGAAAACCCGATTGCTGTACTTGCAAAGCTAGTGGTGTCGACCCACGCCAATCAAGGGCGGAAGCCGTCAGTTTGTCTTTTTAACAGACTACTTACGTTGGGGGTTCGTCTTTTGGATTTGGGCGACGAAACAACAATCCGACGGAAGGCCCGTAATCCGGCCTCCCTACCCTACTTCTGCCCACCTCTGGTTGCCTTACCGAATTATATTCCCCCGCTGCACTCGGATGGAAGGGGTGGATTTTGCCGTGCGAAAAAGTGTTAAAGTTTTCGTAACCAGTCCGTTTTAACACTTGTTAAGGCCAAAAACCTCTTTCGACGGCGGGGCGTAGCTTTGCGAATCAAGCCATACCCCCATGCTCAAAATCGGATTGATCGGCGTCGGCCACCTCGGCAAGATCCACCTCAAGTGCATCCGCCAGGCCGCCGCGGCCTACGAACTCGTCGGTATATATGACGCCGATGCCGCCCTGGCGTCCCGCGTAGCCGCCGAAGCGGGCGTGCATGCGTTCGCGCGCAGGGAGGACCTGATCGCCGCCGCCGAGGTCGTCGACGTGGTCACGCCGACCTCTACGCACCACGAAGTGGTGCGCGCGGCCCTGCAGGGAGGATGCCACGTCTTCGTGGAGAAACCGCTCACCTCTACCCTGCAGCAGGCCGAAGACCTGATCGCCCTGAGCCGGGAAGTCGGCAAGCTCGTACAGGTGGGCCACGTGGAGCGCTTTAATCCCGCCCTGCTTGCCCTGGGCGACGTACCCGTGCAACCTTACTTCATCGAGGCCCACCGCCTGGCGCTCTTCAACCCGCGGGGCACCGACGTAAGCGTGGTGCTCGACCTCATGATCCACGACCTGGATATCGTACTCAAGCTGGCCAACGACGAAGTAGCCGAGGTTCGGGCCAGCGGCGTGGCGGTGCTCAGCGAGACCCCCGACATCGTCAATGCCCGCGTGGAATTCTGTAACGGAGCGGTAGCCAACCTCACAGCCTCGCGCGTTAGCCTCAAAAACATGCGCAAGGTGCGGCTCTTCCAACGCGATGCCTACATCAGCCTCGACCTCCTGGAAAAGGAAAGCCAGGTCGTGCGCCTCTTCGGCGCGGACGCCACCGACGTACCCGCCGGAGGGCAGCAGTTTCCGCTCGACACGCCGCGCGGCCCCCGTATCATTCACGTGGACAATCCCGCCAGCGGCCCCGTGAATGCCATCCAGATGGAGCTGGAAAGCCTCGCGCACAGCATCACCAACGGTCAGGAGCCCGCCGTGAGCATCGAAGACGGCTACCGCGCCCTGGCCCTGGCCCAGCGCATTTCGGATGCGGTGGCGGAGAACCAGTCGCGCCTCCCCCACCCGCTCGCCTGACGCCATGCTCTACCGTTACCTCCTCCTGCTGTTGCCGGTCCTGTTGCTGACCGCCTGCCCCGCCGACCTGGAAGTGGAGCCTGCTTTCGTGACGGTGGACGGATTTCAGCTGGAAGCGGGGCCCGGTCGGGGAGCCGCCACCATGGACGTGCGGGAGGTCTGGGCCTTCGCGGACGGCGAATTCATCGGCGTGTTTCCCCTACCGGCGCGCATCCCGCTGTACCGGGTAGGGCCGGTTAACCTGCGGCTCGAGGCGGGCATCCGGCAGGACGGGCGTAGCGTCACCCCCGACATTTACCCCTTCTATACGCCCTTCGAGCGGTCCGTCGACCTGCAGAGCGGCGTAACGCAGGAGTTGGGGGAATTGCCCGTCACCTACCGCCCCGAAACCGTTTTCGGCTTCGTGGAGGACTTCGAAGCGACCACCCCCCGCGTCTTCACCGAGGTACTGGCGGGAGCGGGCGGCATCACGGTACAGACCGACGTGGTACGGTCCGGCGCGGCCGCGGGTGCGGTGATTCTGTCGGACACCAGTACGCTCGTGGAGGTAGCTACCCAACGCAGCTACGCTGGCCTCAGCGAAACCCCGGTCAACGTATGGCTGGAGGTCGACTACCGCGGCGATGGCCTGGGCCTCTTCGGCGTGGTGGGTACGCAGGGCGGGCTCCCGGTGCGGGTATTCGACCCGGGATTTTTGCCCCGCGATACGTGGACCAAGTTGTACGTAAACCTGAGTCCCGTAGTGGGGTCGTCGGGCCTGGCGGAGTTGCGGGTGGCCCTGTCCACGGTGCTGCCTCCGGAGCTTGCCCGGGGTACCGTGTACCTTGATAACCTCAAACTACTGTATTTCCCGTCCCGATGACTCCGCCCCTGGAACGAACCACCGCCCTGCAGCCGGATACGGCCGGCCGCCGTCTCCGGCACCGGTACGGCTATGTGGTAGCCGATTTCCTGGCGGCGTGGGCGGCGTGGGCCATCTTCGCTTGGCGTCACGCCGGCGAGGTGACCGGCCCCGCGGCGCTGGGCCCGCTCGTAGCCGTGGCCTGGCTATTGCTGTACGCTCTCTTCGACCAGTACCGCGATATTTATCGCCTCAGCCGCGTCACTACGCTGGTACAAACCCTGGGCCTGTCGGTGGGCGGGGCGCTGCTGCTCTTTTTCCTGCTCCCCCTCGAGTCGTCTTCCCTGAGCTTTGATGCCCGGGAACCGGGGCTCCTCGTTTACCTGACCTGCCACTTCCTGCTGACGGCCTTCGTGCGTATGTACCTGCTCACGCGGGCCAGCCGACGGCTGAAGGCCGGTGAGGTCGCCTTCAACACGCTGATCATCGGGGGTGGCGAACAGGCGGTCGGCCTCTACCAGGACATCGTCGGCCAGCCCAAGGGGCTGGGTTACCGGTTCATCGGGTTCGTGGACGGGCGGGGCCGCCGCGCGCCGGTGTTGCAGGAGTACCTTCCCCTGCTGGGGGGCCTGGGGGAGCTCGACGAACTCATCCAGACGCGCAACGTCGAGGAGGTGATCATCGCCATCGACACCAGCCAGCACGACCGGCTGGGCGAACTGCTCGGCGTCCTGGCCCAGTACGAGCGGCAACTGCTGGTGAAGGTCATCCCCGACATGTACGACATCATGCTCGGAACCGTAAAGATGAACCACGTCTTCGGCGCGGTACTCATCGAGATCCGCCAAAACCTGATGCCGCGCTGGCAGCGCATCGTGAAGCGCCTCCTCGATATTTGCTGCTCCCTCCTGCTGCTGGTGGTGTTGTCCCCCCTGTACGCCTACGTAGCCCTGCGGGTACGCCTGTCGTCGCCCGGCCCCGTGTTCTACACACAGGAGCGTATCGGACAAAACGGCGTCCCCTTCCGGATCATCAAATTTCGCTCCATGCACGCCGACGCCGAGCGGAGCGGCCCGCAACTGAGCCGCGACGAGGACGAGCGCTGCACCCCCTGGGGAGCCACGATGCGCAAGTGGCGGCTCGACGAGCTGCCGCAGTTCTGGAACGTGCTGGTAGGTGAGATGTCGCTGGTCGGTCCGCGCCCGGAGCGGCAGTACTACATCGACCTCATCAGCGCCCGCGAACCCCATTACCGCCACCTGCTGCGCGTTCGGCCGGGTATCACGAGCTGGGGGCAGGTGAAGTACGGCTACGCCAGCAACGTGGACGAAATGATCCAGCGCCTCAAGTTCGACATCCTCTATATAGAGAACCGGTCTCTGAGTCTCGACTTCAAGATCATGATCTATACCCTCATGGTCCTCGTGCAGGGCAAGGGTAAATGAGCCCCCGGGGTCACGCTAATTTTTCGAACATTTAAGATATGTAGCAACATGTGACAAGGTAACCTTTTATGTACCTATACACTATGTATTGCAACCAACCTCATATGCGAACCGCTTTTGCCCCGCACCTGCGCTCCGCCGCCCTTTTCCTGGCGTTTCTCTTCTGTTTCGTGCCCGTGCTCGATGCACAGAATAACGGAAAGAAGGAACTGATGCAAAGCGGCCCGAAAATCTCCACCAAAAAGCCGCTCGATATCCGCCCTACCGGCGACGCTCCGGAGTGGGCCCCCGATATCGACCCGCAGATGCAGGCCGTGATCGAGCAACTCATGTCGTACGAGGCGCCCCCCTTTACCGAGCTCACCGCCTTCCAGGTGCGCAACGCGAAGCTGCCCGCCGAAGCCGTTGCCGATATCCTGAAAAAGACGGGACTGCCCAGTGCCACGCCCAAAGTGGACATATCCCACCGGCTGTTGCCCGTCGGCTCCGACGACGGCACGCTGGTACGGATCTACAACCCCCTCAACGTGCAGGGAACCCTTCCGGTCATTGTATACTACCACGGTGGCGGCTGGGTGATCGCGGACCTGGAAACCTACGAGGCCGGCGCGATGGCCCTGGCGGAAAAGGCCGGTGCGATCGTCGTATCGGTAGCCTACCGGCAGGCCCCCGAGCACGTCTTCCCGACCGCCCACGAGGATGCTTTCGCGGCGTACCAGTGGATCGTGGAGAATACCGACAGCCTGGGGGGTGACCCCAACCGCATCGCCACGGCGGGCGAGAGTGCCGGCGGCAACCTGGCCGTGGCCGTCAGCCTGATGGCCCGGGAGCGTAACGTGAAACTGCCCGTGCACATCCTCTCCGTATACCCCATCGCCGACGGCGACACCGAGTCGGACAGCTACACCAAGTACGCCAAGGCCCTGCCGCTGAGCAAGCCCTTCATGGCGTGGTTCTTCGACTATTACTACCCCAACTGGAAAACCGAGAGCACCCCGTGGATCAGCCTTACCTCCGCCGACCTGAGTGGACTGCCCCCGGTCACCATCATCAACGCCCAGATCGACCCGCTGGAGTCCGAGGGCGGTGAGCTCGCCAAGAAATTCGAACAGGCGGGTATCGACGTGGAGCGCCGCGTGTACGACGGCGTCACCCACGAATTCTTCGGAATGGCCGCCGTACTGGAGCAGGCCGTAGACGCACAGGCCTTCGCCGTCGACCGGCTTAAGGCAGCGTTCAAGAAGAAGTAGCGACCGGATCTCTAACCGTTTACCGTACCGCGCCCGGGGGAATCCATTCCTCCGGGCGCGGGTGGTTTACCCCCGACGGAGGCTGCTGCACAGGATACCCGCGGCCACGGCGGCGTTGAGGCTCTCGGCGTCGCGACCGGGTGCGCGGGGGATGGTCAGCCACCGGCCGACGTGGGGGCGGGTTTCGGGCCGGATGCCGGGCCCCTCGGCTCCGATCACCAGGATACCTGCCGGGGGCGGGTCGAGGGCGTAGATACTCTGTCCCTCCAGATCGGCCCCGAAGACCGGCAGGTCGGGGGCGGCGGCGACCACGTCGGCCAAGGTACCGACCCGGTACTCCACGCGGAGGAAGGAACCCATACTGGCCTGAATGCTTTTGGCATTGTAGAGGTCGGCGGTCCCCGGTCCGCCCGTGATGCGGGAAAACCCGAACCAGTCGGCGATCCGCAGCAGCGCGCCGAGGTTACTGGGTGACTGTACGCCGTCCAGGTAAAGCGACCAGCCAGTGTCCTGCACCGGGGGCGCCACTTCGGGTAGATCGACGACGGCCAAGACCTGGTTGGGGGTGGTGAGCTGACTGATGCGGCCCAGTTCCCGGGGCGTGACCCGGGTAAGCGGAACATCGAAATCCGGTCCCACGTTATGTTCCCAGCTTTCCAGGGCGTACAGGTGATCGACGCGGTAGCGGGACTGCCGCAGCAGCTCTCCGACGATCCGGGTGCCCTCGGCCGTGAATTTGTGGTAATTTTGCCTGACCTTTTTCTGACGTAGGCTGCTTATGAACTTAATGGTACCGGAGCTGATGGGCATGCTGGGAGGGGGTCTGCGCCGCGTAGGTCCGGTCCTGGCGGTGGCCGTCTTGCTGACGTCCTGCAATGTTACGAAATACCTCTCTGAGGACCAGGAGCTCCTCACCGCCCAGCGGGTGGAGCTGGGCAAGGGGAATAAGCTGGACAACCGGACCGAAGTCGCCTACGAGTTATCCTTACTCACGCAGCAAACCCCGAACGGGAACTTCCTCTTCCTCTTTCCCCGTGAGCACTTCTTCCTGGCCAATAGCAAGCCCCGCGATACCACGCGTATCGATCGCTTCCTGCGCAATACTATCGGCCAGCCGCCCACCATTTACAGCGACAGCCTGTCGCGGCGCTCGAGCGCGCTGATGGAAGACTTCCTGCGGTACCGCGGTTACTTCAACGCCACGGCCTACCACGAGCCCGACCGCCGGCGGGAGAAGAAGGTGAAACTGATCTACCACGTGGATCCGGGAATCCGCTACTACATCGATAGCGTGGCGTACAGCAGTCCGGAGGCCGAGATCGACAGCCTGCTGCAGGTACTGGTGACCGACAGCCCCCTGCAGCCGGGTGCGCCCCTCGACCTCAACGCCTTCGACGAGGAAAAGGCCCGCATCAGCCGCTACCTGCGTAATGCCGGATACGCTTACTTCTCCAACAACTACTTTGACAAGCTGGAGATCGATACGACGCATCGCCCCGGCTTCGCCAACATTTACCTCTCCATCCTGCCCCCCCAGCAGGAAGACGCCTACCGGAAGTACCGGATCGGCTCCGTTACGGTGTTGACGGACTACTCGCCCGCCCGCGAAGCCGCCGGCGAGGAATACCTGGCGGATACGACGGTCTCCGGCATCCGCTTCCTCTCGCCCACCGCCGATTTCCGGATGCGCCCGGAGCTGCTGGCGGAAAATATCTTTCTCGACACCGACAGCCTCTACAGCCGCGAAGCCTACGAAAAGACAAATCTCTCGCTTGGCGGACTGGGCATATACCGCTTCGTCCGGATCAATCAGTTGGTGGATCCCAACGATTCGACCGTACTGAATTACGAGATACAGCTGTCGCCGGATAAGCGGATGTCCATCGGGGTCGACCTCGATCTTAACTATACCAACCGCAGTCAGCTGCTCGACAACGACAATACCACCGCTTCCGCCTACAGCAACAACCTGATCGGCGTAAGCGTGAGCCCCAATTTCCGCAACCGCAACGTCTTCGGCGGGGCCGAGCTGCTGTCGGTGGCCCTGCGGGCGGGCGTGGAGGTGAATCCCGGGGCCGACGCGTCCAGCCGCTTCTTCAACACGATCGACCTGGCGGCGGAGGCCACCCTCAACCTGCCGCGCTTCCGCGATTTCGGATTTTACGCGCTGGCCAACCGTACCGGCCTGCTGTCCGATAACTTCTACCGGCAGCTGCGGGAGCGGGCAAGTACCCGGTACAGCCTGGCCTATGAGTACCTGCTGATCCGGACCTTCTACGCCTACACTACGGCCAATGCCCGCCTCGGCTACGACTTCCGGCAGTCGTCCACGACCACCTACCGGATCAACCACGCGGCGCTGGACATCCTCAATTTCGGCATCGAGCCCCAGTTCGAGCGCATCCTGGAAAACAACCAGCGACTGCGGCGCAGCATCAGCGACCAGTACTTCTTCAGTGCCCTGTTCCGCAACCTGGAATACACCCGGGTGGGGCGCCCCGACCGCCTAGGGCGGTCGGTGACCCTCAACGGCCAGTTCGAGCTCACCGGTGGGGAGGTCTGGCTGGCGCGGCAGGCCGTCAGCGGCCTCGACCCCGGCAACGATTTCGCGCAGTACGCCCTGGCGGTAGCCGATACGCGGTACTACAAGCAATTCAGCCCCCTGCGCAGCTTTGCCACCCGCCTGCTGATGGGCGTGGCCCGGCCCATGGAAGTCAACCAGGAAGTGCCCTACGTCAAGCAATTCTTCGCCGGCGGAGCCAATTCCATGCGTGCCTGGGCCCCGCGGGGACTCGGCCCGGGCGGCTATGTCGACAGCCTGAGCATCGACCTGACCAGCGGCACCTTCAACAACAACCTGCGCCTGTACCAGACCGGTGACCTGCAACTGGAGCTCAACCTGGAGTACCGGTTCAACCTGTTTTCCTTCGTGCGTGGAGCCCTCTTCACCGACATCGGTAACGTGTGGACCATCGAGGATGACCCCGACCGGCCCGGTTCCCAGTTCCTGTTCAAGGGGGAACTGCGTCAGCGGGAGGGGGCCGACCCCTTCTACCACCAGCCCTTCTACCGGCAGCTGGCCGTTGCGGGCGGCACCGGCATCCGGATCGACCTGAGCTACTTCATTTTCCGACTGGACGCGGCCATCCCCCTCCGGTACAATTATCCGCAGCAGGGCAACGGCGACCCCATTTCCCCCCGGGAGCCCATCAGCTACCCCGAAAGCGCCTACTGGCGAAACTTTCAGTCTTTCGGCTTCAGCGAGATTACGTTCCAGCTGGGACTGGGCTACCCCTTCTGATCAGTTTTCCACCACTACCGTTACCGTGGTCAGGCGACCGCTTTCGGCAATCCGCAGCGCGTAGGCCCCCCCCGGCAGCCCGTCCAGGGGCAGCGTAAGCCGGCGGGTACCGCCGGTGACCGCCCGCTCCCAGCCGGTCACGCGCCGGCCATCCGCGGCGAACAGGTCGATCCGCAGCGCTTCCGGTCCGTCGGTGGAGAGCGCTACGTTCAGCTGCGTCGAGGCCGGGTTCGGAAATACGCGTACGCTGTGGTTCGCCGGTAGCGCCGCCGCTACCGCTACGGTTCCTCCGGCCGAGGCGTTGATCACTACGCCGGGGCCGGCCACGCTGCTGCTGTCGCGGCTGCCGCTGGTGGACGCGAGACGAACCAGCCCGTCGTAGGCCGTCAGCACAGGAAGGAGCTCGATATTGTCCACGTACCAACCTTCCCCTTCCCCCTCCGCGTCGGAGACGAAGCGGAAGCGGAGGTAGACCGACTGCCCCCGGTAAGTGCTCAGGTCAACGATCGCCTCCCGGTAGCCGTCGCTGTTTCCCCAGAAGGTCGCGCGGCCCCGCAGGGTCGGCTTGCCCCGTGAATCGATCGGGCCCCGGTAGCCGAACCGCAGGAAGCGATCGGCCACCCCTTCCCAGGTTTCTCCGTCGGTACTCACCTCGAGCAGTCCCGCGTCGAAGCCGGGTTCCGTTTCGTACCGGGTAAAGAACCGCAGGGCGGGCGCGGGGCCGGTCAGCTCGATCGGCTCACGCGTTTGCAGTACCTGGTCCTGGTCGGTCGCTACCTTAGGGACAAACCAGGCAGCAGAACCCGAAAACGCATTTGAGTCGACACGTTCCCAGGTCCGGTTTCCCTCCAGGGCACGTACGTCCCATTGCGTGGGGTCATCGGCCTCGGCGCCCGAAAAGAACAGGTTCTCCGGATACCGGGCCGGATCGGTACGGGCGGAGTACCGCACCGTAGCCGATTCGCCCGCTTCGAGGTTCGGCAGGTCGAATACGATGCGGTCCGCCGTGATGGATACCTCCGCACCGCCCCGCACGGTAGCGGGCAGCAGATCGAGGCCCAGGGGCAGCTCATCGGTAACGACGAGCCCGGTAGCCGTGGAATCGGTATCGTTGCGCAGGCGAATGGTGAAGGTGACGGTATCACCGGCGTCGGTATACAGGTTATCCACCTCCTTGCTCACCTTGACCGTGGGGATGCAGGTGGGCGACAGGTCGAACGCCTCCCGGTTATCGTTGCTGAGGTCCTGTTCTCCCTGCGTAGCGGATGCTCCCAGGCCCCGCCGGCGGAAGACGTCCCAGAGCAGGCACTGATTGGCGCCGTCGTTGGTCAGTTGGTCGGCGATCAGGAGCGCGTCGCGGGCGTCGAGGAAACCGGGATCACACGGGGTATACTTCATGCCCTCGATGACCAGGCGTACCGCGGCGTTATTGCCGCCCGTACCGTGGATAAGGTCTTTATCGAAACCGTAGACGTCTACCAGCCGCCAGTATACGTCCCAGAGCGTAGCCGCCCAGATTTCCCCCACGCCGTGCGGTATGGCGGCGGTGATGATCCGGTCGTAGGTCAGGTTGTTGATGGTGCTGTCGGTAGAGTAAAATTGGGAGCGGAACCCGCCCTCTCCGTCACCCGCCGAGGTGGAGTAAAGGCCTACGCCCCGCGCCTCCCGGCCGGTAGGCTGCTCACCCGCCGTCAAAGGCGTGGAGGCAAGCAGGAAAAAATCGGACCATCCCTCGCCCATTTGCTCGTCGTTGAGCAGGCAAGTGTTGGCACCGGGCCCGCCGACCAGCCGGATGCTGACGCCGTGCGCGTACTCGTGGGCTACCACGCCGTTGTCGAAGGCCCCGTCCAGGGGCGGGTCTCCCCGGTCGGCGAGGGTCACCGTGACGGTGCCGCCGTTGCCGACCCGGCTACGCAGGGGGGAGCAGTCGCTCTCGCGGAGCATGACCACCGGTATGGTGACGGGAAAGTCACCATCGTCACTACCCGCCATGGTGATCAGGTCATTTTCGGGGTTGCAGATGATCACCCCGACGGCACCGGCCTGTTCGGCATAGTAGGCCTTTTCCTGAAAGGTACAACTGCCCCGGTCCAGCAGGACGATCTTCCCGGCCAGGGAAGCCGGGTCGGTGAGGGGCCCGCAGCCCAGGGTTGGATTTGCGCTGCCGTCGCGGCCGAGAGCCAGTTCGGCGGTCACACCGGTCGCATCCAGGATAGCTCCGAAGGTCGCCCCGCTGCTGGGCAGGCGACCGGCCAGGTCGTCGGGGCCGGTGATCTCGACCAGGTAACTCGTGGTGCTCCAGAGCGAGAGCTGCATCCGCCCGGATCCGCCGTCGGCGGGTGCGAAGAAGGTCGCGTTGTTGGGGGTGGCGGCATTCTGGGCCTCGGCGAGAACCGGATCGCCCCCCTTTCCTCCTTCGCCGTAGGTATTGTGCTGAAAATTGCCCGCCGCTGGGGTGAATCCATGGTGGTAGGTCCAGTCGTGGAGGGCGTTGGTGCTGTAGAACAGCTGTACGATCGAGGCCGGGACGATGCTGTCCGGCGAAGCCTCCGGCGTGAAGGGAAAGTCGAAGTCCAGTTCGGGGCCCCCATCGGGCCGGAAACCCGGATCGGGCTGGTTGGGTATCGTATCCGCGTCGCGGTAGGCGTAGGCATTGTTGCCCCGCGTATAGGTGAATTCCGGGCCCGGCTCTCCGTTGGTGTCGTGCCAGCCGTAAGGGGAAGCTTCCGGGTCGGCCGGGTCAACGACCAGCGTGCGGGGCCCATCGCGCGGGGATTCCAGGCCGAAGGGATACACGAAGTAGGCCGCGCCGTCCGTAAAGACGGGTGCCGTGGCCGCGGCGGAGGTTTCGAAGATCGTTGCACCCGCGCCGGCCGCCCCGTCTACCGTAGCCGGGTGGCACTGCAGGCTGAGGGTCTCGCGGAGAAGCTCGGCGGAAGTCCCGGCGTCGATCAAACTCAGGTAATGCAGTCCGTCGGTAGCATCTTCGAAGGTGAGCTGCCAGGCGAGGCGCAGGGGGCCGGTCTCGGAGGTGGGATAGTACGTCAGGTCGGATGCTTCCAGCCGTCCGCGGCCACCGGCCAAAGCGACCCGAAAGGCCTGCTGATCCGTAATGGCCGGCGCCGTGGCTACGGAGCGCCCCAGCAAGTCGGCTTGCAGCCGGGAGGTGTGGTACACTACCCGTTCCCCGCGGAGGTGGACGGCCGCCTGGGCGTTGAATACGGGCGTGCCGTACAGCAACTGGGCCACGTATACGTGGTCGGTTCCATCGGGGGAGGCGTAGTGGTCGGTCTCGCGGAGCTGCCGCACGTCGGCCGCTTCAACGCCGAAGGCGTCCGGGTGGTCGCGGATAAAGTCCAGGGCGGGCAACCTTCCCTCCTGGGCGGGAAGGGCGGTCAGGAAAAAGAGCAGGGCAAGGGTGAGCGAGAGACGGGGCATGACCGTAAGATACCGACCCCGGAGGCACTGCGGAACGGTCCCGGCCCACTGCGTCGGGTGCCGGACGCGTGTACACCCTACCGCTCCACGAATACCACCTGTTCGTCTTCCAGCAGCGGTTTACGCTGATACCGGAGGAAAAGCTGGGCGGTGGCGAGCACGTCCTTTTCGCAGTACACGGCGATGCGCTCCACGTCGTCCTCTTCCCAGAACACCCGCCCCACGTCGCTGCCGTCGATATCGTCCTTCGGGCTGGGAAAGCCGAGGATCCCCGCGAGGAGCTTCAGGGAAACGTAAGACTTGCGGTCCCCGAATTTCCACAGTTCCATGGTGTCCACGAGGTGCTTGGTTTCCCAGGGCTTTTTGCCGGAGATGTCAAGCAGGACCGGCATCGGCAACTGGTGGACGACGATGCGGCGGCACATATACGGCACGTCGAATTCCTTGATGTTGTGGCCGCAGATATAGAATTTGTTAACGTCCCCGTAGTATTGGTCTATCATCTCGCTGAATTCCTCCAGCAACTGTTTTTCGTCGCGGCCGGCGAAGGACTTCAGGCGCAATTTCAGCTGCCGGGAATTATCTCGGTACACGGCACCTACGCTGATGCAGACGATCTTGCCGAACTCCGCGAAGATGCCGGCCTTGTCGTCGTACGCGGCCTCCAGTTCGTCTTCGGTCAGGGTCTCGCCGTAACGCTTGAGGGCGGAGGGGGCCTTATACGACCAGAGCTGCTGCAGGTTTTCGTCGAGACTGGTGTAGTTCGGGGAGCCGCTCACCGTCTCGATGTCGAGAAACAGGACTTTCGTAATATCGATCTGATCTACCATAATGCTACCGTAAGAACCCCAAAGGTATAGCTTTTTTGATACAAATTGTTGTTTTGTACGCGAAATGTTTACTCGTTGATGTCGGTTGCCCGCTCCAGGGAACGCAGCAGGTTGGCGACGCTGCTGGTGAATACGAAGTCGATACGCCGGTTAGCGAAGCGCCCTTCTTCGGTAGCATTACTGCGGGTGGGACCATACTCGCCCTGGCTGGCGGCTACCAGGCGGTTGGGGCTCACGTAATAGGCGGTGGCGAGGTCATCGGCCAGTTTGGTGGCCCGCATGGCTCCGTACTGCCAGTTGTTGGTGCCGCGCACGGGATTGGGCTGGTTGTCGGTGTGCCCGACGATGCGGAGTTTGAGAAGGGGATTGTCTTGCAGGGCCTTCGTGACGGCGTTGAGTACGGCCTCGTTTCCGTTGGCGAGGTAGGCCATCGAGCGGGGGCGGAACAGTACGCTCTCCTGCACGCTCAGTACGAGTTCGCCCGGCACCTCGTAGATCTCGTAGAGGTTGCTGTCGACCTTGGTTTCCAGCGAGTCACTCAGCTGGTTACCGGCACTGGTGAGGCCCCCCGCGTAATCGCCGACAATGCGCTCCTGGGTCCGGACCAGGGAATCGCGCAGCCGCTCGCTGCGGCTCAGTTCGGCACGCAGCTCGGTCACCCGCTCGCCCATTTCGGAGCTGGTGGAGTTGAGGTCCTGCTCCAGGGCCTCGATGCGGTCGTCCTGCTCGATGAGCCGATCCTGCAGGCGGTTCTGGGTTTCGAGGAGCATATCGTTGCCGCCGCGGCTCCGTTCGAGGGCCAGGGTAAGCCGGTAGATGGAGTCGGCACGCACGTTGGCGAGGCTGTCCAGGGAGTCGATTTGCGGCTGGTAGCGCTCGGCGGCTTTCTTGGGGGAGATACAGGCCGTTACGGCCAGGGCCAGCAGGCCGATCATTAGTAGACGCATGGGGTAAAATTAGCCTAATACTAACGGATCGAAACGCAGGCTGTTGCCGTGCTCGCGCAGCCATTCGTCGTAGTCGCGGTAGTCGGGCAGGGCCCGGGCTACTTCGGCCCAGAAGCGGGGGGAGTGATCGGCTACCACCAGGTGCGCCAGTTCGTGAATGATCACGGCGTCGAGTACCGGTGGCGGCGCGAGCAAGAGGCGGGTCGCCAGGTTGATGTTCCCGCGGTGGGAGCAGGACCCCCACCGGCTGTAGGTATCACTCAGTTTTACCGCATTGATCGGGCGCCCGAAGTGGGCGGCGTTGAGGGCGTGAACACGTTCGGTCACCTCGGACAGGCAGCGGCCGGCAAAGTGGCGGGCCAGCAACTTGGGAATGACCCGCTGGGGGTGGCGGCGGGCGTCGCGGGTGCTGAGGTGTACCGCAAGCCCGTCGTCTCCGTCGGTTACCAGCCGGTGCGTGGCCCCGTTGTGGTGGCCCATCGTGATCCGGTATTCCCGCTCGCCAAAGGGAAAGGTGTACACGCTGGCGGGCGGCGGCGGCGCGAAATGGGCGAAGGCCTCTGGTTTCTCCTCCGCGGTGCGGCGGGCCCAGGCCAGCATTTCGGTGAGGCGGGTCTCCCGCTCGCGGCTGCTCAGGCCGGCGGGCAGGCGGATGTAGAGGGCCCGCTGCCGCACCGAGGCGATGGTCGACCGGCGGCCCCGCTCGGTGATGATGCGCAGCGGCACGGGGATTCCGTTCAGCTCGAGGGTGGTACGTTGCTCGCCGGTCTTGCGGGTGCGGGGCATGGCGCTAAGGTAGTGCGCACCCGCCGGCTACTCTACCGTGAAGCCTAGGCCGGCCAGATCACGGTAGAAGTCCGGATAGCTCTTCTCGACCACCTCCGGGTTCTCGATCGCCACCGGATGCAGGAGGGCCAGCGGCGCGAGGGCCATCGCCATGCGGTGGTCATGGTAGGTAGCGAAGGTCGGCGTACCGCCCGCGAAGTCGGCCTGCCCCTCCTGGGCGAAGTAGCGGATACCGGTCTTGCCGGTCATGTGGGGCGGAATCTTGTAGAGGCTCACGCCTACCTTTCCAAGTTCGGTTTTCATGGCCTTCACCCGGTCGGTTTCCTTGATGAACAGCGTTTGCAGTCCGGAGTATAGTCCCTGCACCCCCAGTCCCGCACAGGTGCCCATCAGGGTCTGGGCCACGTCAGGGCACTCCACGAAATCGTGCTCGAAGAGAGCCGGCGGCTGGATACCCGCGGGTTTGGTCAGGTGTACTCCCGTGTCGGTGAAGGTCGTGGACACCCCGAATTCCTCGTACAGCCGGTGCACCACGCTATCGCCCTGAAGGCTGTCCGCGAACAGGCCATCGATGCGCAGGTCCGAGGAATCGGCCAGGGCAGCCAGGCTGTAGTAGTAGCTGGCGGCCGACCAGTCTGCCTCGACCGTGAAGTCGCGCCCCTGGTATACCTGGGGGTTGATGACGATCGTCTGCCCCTCCCAGTGGTGCTTGATGCCGAAGTGGCCCATCAGCGCCAGGGTCATCTTGATGTAGGGCAGGCTTACCACCTCGCCCTCCAGGGTGAGTTTCAGCCCGGTGGGCAGGGTCGGGGCCAGCATGAGCAGGCTCGAGATATACTGGCTGCTGGTATCGGCGGCGATCGACACCCGGTCGCTTTTGTCCAGGGCGCTGTAGCCGATCCGCAACGGCGGGTAGCCCTCCTTTTCGGCGTATTCGATGTCGGCGCCCAGCGTGCGCAGTGCGTCCACCAGGATGCCGATCGGGCGCTCCTTCATCCGCTGGCTGCCGGTGAGTAACTGGGTCCCCTGCCGGCGGCACAGGTAGCCGGTAAGGAAGCGGTAGGTCGTGCCGGCCGGCCCGCAGTCGAGTGTTTCGTCCTCGCTCGCCAGCAGTCGCTGCATCCGTACGGTATCGTCGGCCGCCGCCAGTCCGTTGATGGTAAAGCCGCCCGGCGTCAGCGCCTGAATGAGCAGGGCACGGTTGGCGATGGATTTGGAACCGGTAAGGCGGAGGTGGCCTTCGAGGGGGCCGCCGGGGTAGCTGAGCGTCATAACCGCAAAGGTAAACCGGGTAGGAATTAACGAGCGGTGATCGCCCCTACCCTACAGCTTCACCACGCGGATGGCTCCGCCGGGGTGCAGTAGGTAGTAGTTGCCGGGCGTCAGCGCGGACACGTCGAGCCGGAAGGCCGTCTCCGAGATCCGGACCGGAGCGAGCCGCCCCGCCTGCCGCCCGTAGGTATCGACCAGCTTAAAGGGCCCCGCCGCACCCGTGATTAGGATATGGTCGGAAGCCGGGTTGGGGGCGGCCGAAACCGCCGATGCCGCTGCCCCCGCCCGCACCGTCCGTACGGCCGAGTAAGTGGCCGTACCATCGTAATCAACCTGCCGCAGGCGGTAGTAGGTCGGGCCGGTAAGCGGAACATAGTCGACGGCGGAATACTGCCGGGCCAGGGAGGTGTTGCCGGCGCCCGGCAGCGAGAGCATGGACCGCCAGGTAGCCGCATCGTCGGACCGCTCCACCGAAAAGTAAGCGTTATCCACCTCGCTTGTGGTTTCCCACGACAGTTCCACGCCGTCAAAGCGCCGATTGGCTTCGAAGTAGGTGAGCTCGACCGGCAACGCCGGGGAGGCGGCCGGAGTAAAACGGGCAAATACGAGGTTGTCCAGGATCACGCGGTTGTTGCCCGTGGCGTCCAGGGATGTGCCGATGAGAAAGGGGGTGTTGGCCTCCCAGACAAGGCCTCTTCCCGGGGTTTTGACGGGATTGGTCCACATTTCCACGCCGTCAACCGTCAACGTCGCGCTGCCGCTGAGGGGATTGTAAGTGAACCGCGTGGTCTGCAGGACGTGGGTACTTCCGTTATAGGGATAGCTGCCGGATACCACTTCGGTGTAGCCGCCGTTGCCGTTCTCCACCCGGTACTTCACGTACGCACGGTCCGCTTGCCCGAAAACGAAGCCGTTACCCCGGCTCAGAATGGTCCCCACCGCCTCGTCGCGCTGGTAATCGTAGGATACATCAACGCCAACAACGTCAAAATCCCGGTGGTACGGATAACTTAGGTTTAGGTCGGCGACTTCGTTGGCGGGGCCTTTTCCCGGATTTAGGCCGTTGGTCCCCTTCGCGCCGCCGGGGCTGACCTTTGCGTAGGGACTGGCAGTCGTGGCGGCTTTGCCGGCCGGACTAATGTCGGGTTGGGTGACCGAGTTATCCCAGGAGAAGTAGAGGAGGGTATCCTGTGCCGGGAGATTGCCGGACAGTACCGATATACCTACCACAGCTAGGA
The DNA here is from genome assembly GCF_003390915.1 of Lewinella sp. IMCC34183. Classification (GTDB taxonomy): domain Bacteria; phylum Bacteroidota; class Bacteroidia; order Chitinophagales; family Saprospiraceae; genus Neolewinella. The sequence goes on from NZ_QMEM01000009.1 coordinate 87,293, forward strand.
CCTTGAGGATAGTGCGAGTCCGTGGACGTCCGGTTTGGCGGGTAAGCGTCGAAGAATAAGATGAATTGGTCCGCGCAAACGGGGACCGGAGACGGCAGACGCCGTCTGGTGAAATCGATTTGTTCATTGCAGTGTCTTAATCCAAAAAAAACATATCGACCGCGTCTTGCTGGCACCAAATACTAGCCATAGTAGGTACACCAGGAAGCGGCGCTTCAATAGAAGCGGCATGCGGTCGCGCAACCCCGATACACATCGGTGTTGTGGTGATATAACTTTCTAATCAAGAAGGCCAGTATGGCTTCTCTCCTTTTTAACACTAAGCTTGTAGGAGGACCCGGATTTACTCCCGGTAGCGTTGCAATTCCTCCAGGCTGATGCGCCCTTCGTAGATCGCCTTACCCACGATGACGCCGTAGCAGTCCAGCTTTTCGAGGGCATCCAGATCGTCGGTCGTGGTTACGCCGCCGCTGGCGATCAGCTTTACCTCGGGCTGTTCCCGGCGGATGCGGGCGTAGAGTTCGCGGGCGGTCCCCTGCAGCAGTCCGTCCTTGCTCACGTCGGTACAGATAGTGTAGCGCACGCCCTGTTTTACGTAGTCCGCCAAAAACTCGAACAGCTCCCGGTCGCTGGCTTCCTCCCAGCCGCTCACCGCGATCTTGTCCCCCCGCACGTCGGTACCGAGGATGATCCGCTCGGGCCCGTACTTCTCCAGCCATCCCAGGAAGACCTCCGGCCGCTTCACCGCGATGGTGCCGCCCGTGACCTGGTGGGCGCCGGCCTCAAACGCCACGCGCAGGTCCTCGTCGCTCTTCATGCCGCCGCCCCAGTCGATCCTGAGATTGGTACCGCCGGCAATCCGTTCCAGCACCCGGTGATTGACGATGCCGCCGCCGCGGGCGCCGTCCAGGTCCACCACGTGGAGTCGCTCGATTCCCGCCGCTTCGAACTCGCGGGCCACGGCCAGGGGGTCTTCATTGTATACGGTCTTCTGCGCGTAGTCGCCCTGGGTCAGCCGGACGCACTTGCCGTCGATCAGGTCTATGGCTGGGATGATGTGCATGGCGCTAAGGTAGTTCTGTAGTACGGTAGTTCTGTAGTCGCACGTACTAACCTTGAGGCTACAGAACTACCGTACTACAGAACTAATTCACCACCACCGTCCACTCCTTCACCCACCACTTGGTGATGAGCCCCTTGCGCACGTAGGGGTCGGCTTCGGCGAAGGCGCGGGCCACGTTGTCGGTTTCGCCTTCGAAGACGAGCAGGGCGCCGCCGGCGTCGGCGTAGGCACCGGCCATGATAAGCTCACCGCGTTCGCGGTATTCCTTGGCGAGGCGGAGGTGGCTGTCCCGGTAGGGTTGCCGTTTATCGACGTAGCCGTCGACGGTTTCGTAGAAGAGCAGGTAATGGGCCATGCTGCTATATCGCCGCAAGGGAAGTCAGGGTTCGCAATTGAAGAGCCGCTCCTTTACTACCTCCCGGTAACTGCCCCCGATCGGGATGCGGGCGTCCCCGATGTGGAGCTGGTTGCCGTCGAGTACTTCCACCTTATCGGTGGCCACGATGTAGGATTTATGCACCCGCAGAAAGCCGGGCGGCAGGCTCTCCTCGAGCTGCTTGAGCGATCCGAGCGCTACCCGGCGGCCGTCCCGGGTGTGGTACCCTACGTACTCCCGCAGGCTCTCGATGTACAGGATGTCCGCGTAGGGCAGGCGGTAGGTCTTGCGGTCGGCCTTCACGAGCAGGAAGGGCGGCGGGGCGCCGGTGCCGGGGGCATCCGCAAACCGGTAATCCCGGGCTTTCCCCACGGCGCGCACGAATCGATCGAAGGCGAAGGGCTTGAGCAGGTAATCCACCACGTCGAGCTCGAAGCCCTCCACGGCGTAATCGGCGTAGGCCGTCGTGAGGATCACCGCGGGCGGACGGCCCAGGCTGCGCAGGAAGTCGAGTCCCGTCATTTCCGGCATCTGAATGTCGAGGAAGAGCAGATCCACCGCCCGCTCCCGCAGTAGGGTCCGGGCCGCCAGAGGGTGGGCGGCCTCCCCCGCCACCCGCAGGTCGGGCAGCCGTTCGCAGTAGGCACGCACCAGGCGGCGCGCCAGTTCCTCGTCGTCCACGATGAGGCAATTCAGTACGCTCATGGCAGGTCAAGCTTCAGTTCTACGGTAAAGGTGTTCCCCCCCGGCAGGATACGGAGGTGGTGGCGGCCGGGGTACAGGAGCTCCAGCCGCTTGCGCACGTTCTCCAGCCCGATGCCCCCGACCCGGTCGGCCGGTGACGTCCGTGCCGGTACGCTGTTGACCACGGAAAAGGTGAGCACCACATCGGATGTGCTCCGCACATCCGATGTGGTGAGCTTGATTTTCACATACCCGTCCTCCAGGTCCTCCACCCGACTGTGCTTGAAGGCGTTCTCCACGAAAGGGATAAGTAATAAGGGGGCGATACGCAGCTCGGGCCACCGGTCGTCCAGTTCCACGCGGATATCCATCCCGCGGCTGTCCTTGAGCCGCCGCAACGCGATGAAGTCCCGGATGTAGGCAATCTCCCGGCCCAGTGCCACCGACTCCGTCTCCGAGTCGTAGAGCATGTAGCGGAGCATGCCCGAGAGGCGCAGGAGGCTTTCGGGTGCCTTTTCGTCGTGCAGGAGGGTGAGGGTGTAGATGTTGTTGAGACTGTTGAACAGGAAATGCGGATTGACCTGCGACTTCAGGAACTTCAGCTCGGTCGCCAACTGCTCGCGCTGGGCCCGTACCGCCTCCCGCTCGCGGAAGCCGGCGTAGCGCATCACCTCGAAGACCACCGATCCCAGAAGCGAGGTGGCAATGGGCAGTGCGTACCGCAGGGTGCCCAGCCCGAGGGAACGATTGCGCGACATACGCTCGTACAGGACTGGAAAGCGGCGGCCGGAGAAGCCCGCGTTCTGCGCCACCAGGGTAGCCACGATCACCAGCAGGACGGCCGCCAGCAGGTACCCGCCGCGCCGGCCGCGGAAGTACAGTCTCGGCAGCAACACCAAACCGTTGAGCGCCACCACTACACCGATCGTAGCGAGGAGGGGCAACAGGCGCCGCAGCGACCGGCCCGGCGAAGCCACGTCCCCGCCCAGGACGAGGAAGACGAGGGCCCACAGCCCCACCCAGGCCAGGACCTGCAGCGTAAGACGGGAAAGCCGGAGTCGTTCCATGGGGCCAAAGATCGCCCGCCCCGGTCGGCGGTGAAAGGCCGGACCGGGGTGTACGTTGAAGAAACGGGGCCGTTCGTTGAAAAGAGTTGCGGCGCGGGCACCGGAGCGGCACTTTTGTATCCTACCCCGGCGGCAGCGTCCCCCGGCTTATTCATCATCACAACCCGAATTACCATGCCTACCAAAGCCATATTATTCACCCTCCTCGTCCTCGCCGCCGGCACCGCCGATGCCCAGCGCGCCGCCGGGGACCGGCCCGCCCCCGCCGAGCGGGCCGCCAAACAGACCGAACGCCTCGCCACCGTCCTGGACCTCAGCCCCGAGCAGCAAGAGCGCGTCGGCGAGATCAACCTGCGCTTCGCCGAGGACATCCGGGAGGCCCGCGCCGACCGCGAGGCGGAACGCGCCGCCGCCCGCGCGGAACTGCAAGCCGCCAACGATAAGCGGAAAGCCGAGATGAAGGCCGTGCTCACCGAGGAGCAGTACGCCAAGCTGGAAGCCCTGCAGGAACGCCGCCGCGACCGCAGGGAAGATGGCCACCGCCGGGGACGCCGCGGCGGAGACCGCAACTAGAGGATAGCCGGAGCCAAAAGCTCCGGCTATTGTCGTACAGACACGGCACCTGCGGCCCCGCCCGCTAAACCAATTGCCCCCCGCCCGCGTCCTATTGGCTTAAACCTAGCTTTAATGCAACGATTGACCCTGTCGGGCCTGCTGGCCACCCTCCTGCTCGCCGCCAGCTGTACCACCACCCGCACGGCGAGCACCAGCCCCACCACTACCCCCGAGGAGCCGGTAGCCATGGTAGATACCACGGAGCTGCGTAACCTGGATACGATGACCGTCAGTCCCGCCACCAACGGCGTGATCACGGAGGAGGAAATGGACGGCACGAACGAAGCTCCGATCCCCACCACCCTGCCCCGGCGCGCCGTCGCCTTCAACCGCGTACACGACCTGCTGCACACCAAGCTGGAGGTCAGCTTCAACTGGGATAAGGAAATGGTGATGGGCGTGGCCACCCTGCGCCTCAAGCCCCTCTTCCGCCCCACCAACGAGCTGACGCTGGACGCCAAGAATTTTACCTTCAACTCCATCACCCTCGCCGACGGGACCGCGCTGGACTACACCTACGAAGGCGACCAGCAGCAAGTGACGATCGAGCTCGACCGCACCTACACCCGGGGAGAGGAATTCACCGTTGTGCTCGACTACACGGCCACCCCGGCCGAAGCCGGTACCGCCGGCGGAGCCATCACCTCCGACAAGGGACTGTTCTTTATCAATCCCCGCGGCGAGGACGGCGACAAGCCCCGGCAGATCTGGACGCAGGGCGAAACCGAAAACAACAGCCGCTGGTTTCCCACTATCGATAAGCCCAACGAGCGCTGTACCCAGGAAATCTACGTGACCGTCGACGACGAATACGAGACCCTCTCCAACGGCGTGCTGGTGAGCTCGGAGCCCGCCGGCAACGGCCAGCGGACCGATTACTGGAAGATGGACCTGCCCCACGCCCCCTACCTCTTCGCCCTCGTGGTCGGTGACTTCGATATCGTGGAGGACGAAGACTGGAACGGCATCCCCGTCAATTACTACATGGAAAAGGAGTACGCCGACTACGCCACCTCCATTTTCCCCTACACGCCGGAGCTGCTCACCTTCTTCAGCGACCTGACCGGAGTCGACTACCCCTGGCCGAAGTACAGCCAGGTAGCCGTCCGCGACTACGTGAGCGGCGCCATGGAGAACACCACCGCCGTGATCTTCGGCGAGTTCATGAACGGCACGGACCGCGACCTGATCGACGTGGACTACAACCAGAAAGTAGTGGCCCACGAGATGTTCCACCACTGGTTCGGTGACCTGGTGACCTGCGAAAGCTGGGCCCAGCTTACCCTCAACGAGGGCTTCGCCAACTACAGCGAGTACCTCTGGATGGAGCACAAGCACGGTCGCGACGCCGCCGACTATCACTTGCTGGAGGAATGGCAGGGCTACTTCGGCTCGGTACAGAATAATCCGCCCCACGAGCTGATCTGGTACGACTACCCCGACAAGGAGGCCATGTTCGACGCCCACAGCTACAACAAGGGCGGCGCCGTCCTCCACATGCTGCGCAACTACGTGGGCGACGAGGCCTTCTTCACCAGCCTCAAAAACTACCTGGAGCGCTACAAGTACAGCCCCGTTGAGATCGATGAGCTGCGCATGGCCTTCGAGGATACGACCGGTGAGGACCTGGCCTGGTTCTTCGACCAGTGGTACCTCAGCGCCGGCCACCCCCGCTTGCAGATCACTACCGACTACAGCGACGGCAGCGTCTCCGTGAACGTAGCCCAGGTGCAGGACACCGACGACAACGTACCGGCGGTCTTCAAGATCCCCGTCGACGTTGATGTCTACACCAACGGAATCGCCGAGCGGCACCGTATTACCATCGACCAGCGCGAACAGACCTTTACGTTTCCCGCTACCGCCGCGCCGGACGTGGTCATTTTCGATCCGGAGCACCAGCTGCTTTCCCAGACCGAATACAACAAGTCGCCCGAGGAACTCGCCGCCCAGTTCCGCTACGCCCCCGCCTTCCTGGACCGCTACGAGGCCGTAGGACTGATCGGCAGCCTGGACGACCACGCCGAAATGAAGGACGAGATCCTCACCGCCGCGCTTCGCGATACCTTCTACGCCATACGTGGCGTGGCCCTGCAGAGCCTGGAGGCCCCCACCCCCGGCCAGCTGGAAGCCCTGCGGGAGATCGCGCGTACCGACGACCACTCGCAGGTGCGGGCCAGTGCCATCGACCTGCTGACCCAGCTCGAAGACGATGAATTGCCCGCCATCGCCCGCGCCGCCATGGACGCCCGCCCCTACGCCGTGGTAGCCGCCGGCCTGCAGGCCCTGGTAGCCGCCGACCCCGTAGCCGCCAGCCAGGCCGCTGCCCAGCTGGAGGAGGTAGACAATCAGGACATCAGCAACGCCCTCGCCGGGCTATACTCCGAGTCGGGTGACGTGAGCAAACTGCCCTTCTTCGAGGATCGGCTGAACAAAGCCGAAGGGTACGGTGCCATCAGCCTCTACACGGCCTACCAGGCCCTGTTGGCCAAGGGACAGGCCGCCGATCAGACCGCCGGTGTGGCCCGCCTCAAGGAGATTGCCCTGGATCAGTCACAGAACCCCTGGCGCCGACTCGCCGCTACCAAGGCCATCAGTGACCTGCGGAACGACGTGGCCGACCGCGCGGAGGAGTTCGACGACCCCGACGCCATGAACAAGCTCATTATGGAGATGGGGACCAGCCTGGAAACGATAAAGGCCACGGAAACCAACGCCGACCTGAAAAGCATCTACCAGCAGTTCTAGGAGCGGTTCCCCATGGATGGGGTGAGCGTCGTGGGTGGTATAGCTATCTTTGCGCCTGCTAATGCTCACCCCAGCCATCATTACCCTGCTCGTCGCGCTCGGCGCGGTGATCCTCTTCGTTACGGAGTGGTTGTCGGTCGACCTGATCGCCATGCTGATCGTAGTGGCCCTGGTCGTCGGAGGGGTGATCAGTCCCCAGGAGGGCCTGGCCGGCTTCAGCAACGATGCTACCCTCACGGTGGCCTTTATGTTCGTGCTGTCGGCCGCCCTGCTCAAGACCGGAGCCCTGCAACAGATTGCCGGCACCATGGCCATGGGCTTTCGCCGGCGGCCGCGGCGCTCCCTGTTCCAGCTCATCCTGGTGGTGGCCTTCAGCTCGGCCTTCATCAACAACACCCCGGTGGTCGCCGTCTTTATCCCGGTCATCATTCGCATCGCCGCCACGGCGAAGATCCGGCCGTCAAAACTGCTTATCCCTCTTTCCTACGCCAGCATCTTCGGTGGGCTGTGTACCCTCATCGGCACGTCGACCAACATTCTGATCAGTGGCGTGGCGACTACCCACGGCCTGGCGGGGCTCGATATGTTCACCATCACCCCCATCGGCCTAGTGTTGCTGGGTATCGGGGCCATGTACCTTACGTACTTCAGCTCGCGCCTCCTGCCCGACCGGGAAACGGAGGGCAACCTTGAGGATAAATTCTCCCTTCACGACTACCTGGCCGAGATCGTCATTCTCAATCACCCCGATCTCGCGGGCAAGCGCATCATGGATTCGCCCCTGGTACGGGAACTGGATATGGACATCATCGAGGTCCGCCGCGAGAACCAGTCCTTCGTACTACCCCCGGGCGACTTTCGCCTCGTGATGGGGGATACCCTGAAGGTGCGTTGCGACCGGAAAAAGATTCTTGGACTAAAGGACTGGGTCCGCCTCGTGGACAACTCCGGCAGCGTGCGGGTGATGGGCACGGGCCTGGAGCGCGACAACAGCAGCTTGGTAGAGATGGTGGTCACCCCCAATTCCGAGTTCGTGGGTAAGACCCTGCGCGAGGTGGACTTCCGCCGCAGCTACCGGGCCGTCCCCCTGGCGATCCGCCAACGGGAGGAAACGCTACACGAGCACCTTTACCGCCTGCAACTGACGCCCGGCGACGTGATCCTCGCGGAGGTGAAAAGCCACTACGTATCCGAGTTGCAGCACATCGAGCAGGAGCAGGACAGTCCGTTCATCCTCTTGTCGAGCGATACCATCGCCGACTTCCACCGCGGGCGGTTCTACTTCGTGTCCGCCCTGATCCTCGGCGTTATCACCATCGCCACCCTCGGCCTGCTGCCGATCAGTATCGCCGCCCTCCTGGGCGTATGCGTGCTGGTACTGGCCCGCACGATCAACATGTCCGAGGCCTACGAGGCCATCGACTGGAAGATCGTCTTCCTGCTGGCGGGAGCCCTCAGCCTGGGCCGCGCCATGAGCAATAGCGGCCTCGACGATACGGTCGCCGCCCTGCTGACGGGGCGTATCTTCGAATGGGGACCCTACGCGCTCATCGCCGCCCTCTACCTCAGCACCACTCTCCTGACCGAGGTGATGAGCAACAACGCTACGGCCGCCCTGCTCGCCCCGGTAGCAATTGCCGCCGCCGAGCAGGTGGGCATCGATCCGCTGCCCTTGCTGGTCACGGTGGCCGTAGCTGCATCCGCGAGCTTCCTCACGCCGGTGGGCTACCAGACCAACGCGATGGTCTACAGCGCGGGCCGCTACAAGTTTATGGACTTTACCCGTATCGGGGCCCCGCTGAGCCTGATCTTCTGGGTGGTGACCACCCTGGCCGTACCGCTGCTGTTCGGCCTGTAGGCGCGGACGCAGGTGCAAAGAAAAAGCCAGGAAGCGGGGCTTCCTGGCTTAGGTCGGGATGACTGGATTCGAACCAGCGGCCTCGTCGTCCCGAACGACGCGCGCTACCGGGCTGCGCTACATCCCGCAATCGGTCGGCAAAGATAAGCCTTCCTAGGAAACCTTGCACATCGGATGTGGCGGACATCGGATGTCGGGTAACTTTTTCGGCGCGAGCGTTACTATAGGACAAACAACGCTACCATGGCCTCCTCCTAAACCTCCGCCGCGTTTATGCAGGGGTACGCCCCGCTCCACGAGCGCTTCGCCCGTTATTGCGCTGGCCGGTCCCTTGGGCTGGACAGTGCCGACGATATCGCCCAGGACGCCATCCTGAGCGCCCTCGAGCAGTGGGACAACCTGGAAAAGAAAGACTGCCTACTCAGCTATATGATTGGCATCGTCAACAACAGGATGCGGAACGCCCTGCGCTCCCGCCGGGTGCATCGCCGCTTCCTGGAACACCGCCAACAGCTGCTTTCGGAGCGGATTCCCGCGCGTCCGGAACTGGCTCTCGACCTTCATTTCCTTCTGCGGGCCGTCGATCAGCTTCTCGAGCAGAGCCGGGAAGCTCTGCTGCTGACGGCGGTCAGCGGCTTCTCGGTACGCGAGGTAGCCGAGATCCAGCATTCCACCGAAGGAGCGGTGAAAACACGCATCAGTCGCGCGCGCCGGCAATTACACGACACCTTCGCCGAGGATGGCCGTGAGCTGCGGCTCGCCGAGCGCCTCCGGATTTACCGTTCAATACTGCTGCTGTGAATTCCCCTACCGACCGCCTCCTGCGTGAGCTGCCCGAAGTACTGCCCCCTCCCTTCTCACTTCAACAAGTAGAAGGTTGGGTCGAAGTCGGCAGGCCACGAAGGCGCTTCCATGCATTCGTCTGGCTAAGCCGCGTTTTCCGCTTCTCCCTCAGCTAACCGCTCCATATCGCCAATCATCTTTCATCTCCGTGAGGGGAGCGATCCCCCCCATGGCAATACCATTCCGTTATGCAAGATTTCTTTCGCTATGCCGCCCTGGACCATGGCCTGGATGCAGCTTCGATCAGCCGGGTCGCTTCCGCCTCCATTAATCCAACCATCATTGAGGAGCGGCAACTCAACGTAGCCCAGCTCGACGTATTCAGCCGCCTGATGATGGACCGCATCATCTTTTTGGGTACGGAAGTGAACGTCTACGTGGCCAACGTCATCCAGGCCCAGTTCCTGTTCCTGAACAGCGTGGATCCCCAACGGGAGATCACCCTGTACATCAATTCGCCGGGAGGGTCGGTCATAGCCGGGCTGGGCATCTACGATACGATGCAGCATATCAGCTGTCCGGTAGCCACCACCTGTACGAGTCTTGCAGCCAGTATGGCCGCGGTGCTCCTCTGCGCCGGTGAGAAAGGTAAACGGACGGTACTACCCCACGCGAGGGGAATGATCCACCAGCCCTCCGGGGGCATGCAGGGCAAGGTATCCGATATGGAGATCAACTACCGGCTGATCCTCGAATTGCAGGATGAACTATACGAGATCATGAGCCGGCACACCAGGCTGGAAAAAGAAGAGGTACGCCGCAACGCAGACCGCGATCACTGGATGAAAGCGGAACGTGCGCTCGAGTGGGGCTTCGTCGACGAGATTGTAGGCTAAAATGACAAAAGGCCGGCAGCTCTGGGAGCTGCCGGCCTTCTTTGCCGTGGAATAAAGGGGAGGTATTACTCGAGCTGGAATTTCACGGGCAGGTTGAACTGGACGCGAACCGCGCGACCACCCTGCTTACCGGGAATCCACTGAATACCCTTATCGTTCATAAGGTTGACTACGCGGAGGGCTTCCTCACCGGTCTTGGCGCCCGGGTTGCGGACCACCTTGGCATCGGTAACGGTACCGTCCTTCTCGACTACGAAAGAAACTACTGCCATTCCTTCCACACCGTTCTCACGCGCGATGGCGGGGTACTTGATGTTTCCATAGATGAACTCGAGCATCTTCTTGTCGGCGCAGGCCTTCTTTTCGGCGTAGCTGCCAAGGTCCTCACATCCGGGGAACAGCGGCATATTTTCTACGACCTTGAAGATCTCTTCCACTTCGGGAGCGGGCGGCGGTGGCGGCGGCGGTGGCGGGGGGGGCGGTGCCTTGTCCTCCTTCACTTCCGGCGGAGCTTCTTTGATGATAGTCTCCTCGTCGATGGACGTATCCTCGAATTCGGGGGGATCCTCTTCGATCAGTTCTTCTTCCGGCACCTCCTCAATGACGGGGGGCGGCGGGGGCGGAGGCGGGGGCGGCGGCTCAGCCGTCCGCGGGGGCTCCATCTCGATCTCTTCGTCGAGTTCGAGTGCACCTTCGGGAATGACGATCTCTGCTTCGTACTGCGTCCAGGCGAAAGCGAGGAGCGACAGGCCGACAGCCAGGGCGAGACCGAAATTGAAGAAGGTGGAGCTCAGGCCGAAGACATCCACGCGCTCGTACTTGGCACGGTTGTCCAGGTAAGAGTTGTGTTGCTCGGCTTCGGAGTGGAATTCTCCGGCGATGCCCTTTTCGGTCCGGGACTTGTACACGTTCCGCATCAGTACGATGAGGCCGATGAACAAGAGGAGGATGGCTCCGAAGGCAATCGCCAGGGTACCACCTGTAATAGATAGTTGGTCCATGGCAAAAGTTTAAAAAGTTATCGCTACGACCCCGCCGGAGCGAGGTACTTAGTCAAAAGGGGGCGGAGCAGCAGTATTAACGCGGCTCCCAGCAAAGCTCCAATCAGATTGGCTACCATATCGACGGGATCGAAATCACGACCGGTCCCGGCGATGCCCTGCAGGAATTCCATCAGAACTCCAAAAAGGGCGGCGGCCAGGGCGGCCGTTGCCGCCCGCTTCCGGTAGGAAGCCGTGCCTATTGAGAAAGACAATAATACTGCAAAAAAGGCGTAAGCGCCAAAATGTGCAATCTTATCCGGTGAAATTAGCTTGCTCCAGTCAAAAATAGTCGGGATGCGTTGTCCCGGCGCCAGGCTGACGTAAACAAGTAACAGGGTGTAAGCCCCGGTTATCCAACGGCTGTACTGCCTTACTCGAAGGTAAGATGCGGCAGGAGGGGATTTTGGTGGCAGGGGGAAATTTTTTAGGAAATTAATTCCGTGTAGGCCGCCGCGTCCAGCAGGCCTTCCCGGTCTTCGGGGTCGTTCAGCTCGATCTTTACGATCCAGCCCTTGCCGTAGGGATCCTCATTGACGAGCGTGGGATTGTCCCCCGATCCTTCGTCGAGTTCGCTGTTGAATTCGATGACCTTGCCGGCCACGGGCATGAAGAGTTCACTGGTCGTCTTTACCGCTTCCACGGTGCCGAATTCCTCGTTGCGGTTGAGGGTTTCCCCTACCGTATCGACTTCTACGTAGACGAGCTCGTCGAGCTGTTCCTGCGCGAAATCGGTGATGCCTACCGTGGCTACATTGCCTTCGATGAGCACCCACTCGTGCTCTTCGGTGTACAGGAGATTACCGGGTACATTCATGGTACTGCCTTCTTGTAACGTTTATTTTACCTGATTCTTGATCCACTCGCTGGTAACCGACTTGGGACGCTCGAGGGGCATACCCAGAGCACGGCTCCAGATGCCCGCGGCAAGCACGCCTAGGGCACGGCTCACGCCGAACAATACGGTGTAGTAGCTGAACTCGCTGAAGCCATAGTGCACCAGCAAAGCACCGGAGTGCGCGTCGACGTTCGGCCAGGGATTCTTGACCTTACCGAGCGACTGCAGAATGGGAGGTACCACATCGAAGATCTTCCAAACGGTGGAGATCAGGTCGCTGTCCTTGATGTACTGCTCGGCAAACCTGCGCTGGGCGGTAAAGCGGGGGTCGGGCTCACGCAGCACCGCGTGACCGTAACCGGGGATAACTTTGCCCTCGTCCAGCGTGCGCTGCACGTAGTCGGCGATCTCCTCTTCGGTGGGTGTCTTGGTGCCCAGGTTGTCGATCATCTCGAAGATCCACTTGATCACCTCCTGGTTGGCGAGGCCGTGCAGGGGGCCGGCAAGCGCATTCATACCGGCCGCGAATGACAGGTAGGGATCGCTCAGGGTGGAGCCTACCAGGTGCACGGTGTGCGCCGAGGCGTTTCCTCCCTCGTGGTCGGCGTGGATGGTGAGGTAAAGCCGCATCAGACTCCGGAAGTCCTCATCGTCGCTACCCAGCATGTGGGCGAAGTTAGCGCTGTAGTCGAGACTGGTGTCCGGCTCGATGTGCTGTCCGTCCTTGAAGGCCCGGCGGTAGATGTACGCGGCCACGCGGGGCAGCCGTGCGATAAGGTTCATGCTGTCTTCGTAGACCGCATCCCAGTAATCCGACTTCGGGAGCCCCTCGGAGTACCGCCGAGAGAAAACACTCTCCGGCTGCATGGCCATGATACCGATGGTAAACTGGGTCATCGGATGGGTATCGGCGGGCAGGCTGTCCAGCGTGGTGAAGACGGCCTGAGGTACCTCGGCACGGCGCTGCCATTCCTTGGTCAGGGCGTCGACTTCCTCGGCGGTAGGGATCTCGCCGGTCAGCATGAGCCAGAATAGTCCCTCGGGCTTGGGTTCCCCCTGGGGACCGCTGGGCAGGGATTCTTTGATTTCGGGGATCGAATAGCCACGGAACCGGATACCCTTATTCGGATCGAGCTGACTCGTTTCCCAGAGCATCATCTTGATGCCCCGTGCCCCTCCGAGAACCTGGCTTAGGGTTACCTCGTCAATTTTTTGACCGCCGTGCTCCTTGGAGGTGGCGCGAAGTTCTTGATAAAGGGAAAGGGCCTTGTCGGCGAATTTCTGTTTAAGGGCTTCCATCGAGTGGGTAGAGAGTTTGAGTTTAGTGCGTTGCGGAGGTTAGCAAGCTAACGTTATGGGTGGTGGAGGGTTGTACGGGTTTGTCGGACTGGCAAGAAACGAAAATCCGCCGGTACCGCGCCCGCGCCCGCGCCGGGGCTCAGTCATCGTCGTCGGGCTCGCGCATCCGTTCCCGCTCCCGCTTGAATTGGTCGGTATCCTTATGCTCCTCCTGGTACAGGTCCACCACCTGGCGGTCCGGGTGGGCGATGCGGATAATGTCGCGCGCCGATTGGTACAGCAGCAGGATGATGGTGATCATAAAGCCCCCGATCAGGGCCGTATACACCAGCATCACGTAGTACACCACGTTGTAAAAGCCCGCCAGCGCCTCACGGGCGTTGCTGATGGGGACGTTCAGGCTCATCAGCAGGATAAGCGCCGCAATAAAGATTCCCGCGGCGAAGCGGGCGATCCACCAGATACGGTCGTAGTGGTAGCCCTTGAGCCGGCGGTCCGTTTGCTCGGTGAATGATAGCAACGTAAGCATCAGGGCCAGAATCGTAGAGGTGGCCGTCATCGATCCGCTCGCCGTAAAGCGCAGGGTGGGACGTATTTCCTTGAGATTCTCGATGGCCTCGCGGTCGGAAATGCTACCCAGTAAGTAGGTCCCCACGAAAATCACCACCGCGGCCAGCAGACCGCCGATCAGGGCAGACCGAACCAGGGAAAAGTGGGATTGGGGCATGTGGCGGGGGCGGGCGAAGGCCAGGGCTGTTTCCATCGCTACCTTGCCACCTGCACCGATGTTCGCTACTTCGCGGCAAATTCCCGCGGGTCCGGACCGAATCGCTTGCCGCGCTCGAGTTCGTCGATGGCCCTCATATCGTCTTCCGAAAGCTCGAAGTCGAAGAGTTGTCCGTTTTCGACGATCCGGCTGCGGTGCACGCTTTTGGGGATCACGATTATGTCGTTCTGCAGGCACCACCGCAGTACTACCTGCGCCGCCGTCTTGTCATAACGCTCCCCGATCTGCGCGAAGAGCGGCTCCTTCAGAAAGTTACCCTGCATGAGCGGCGACCAGGCCGTAATGGCGATGTCGTGCTCGTCACACTTCGAAATGGCGTCGGCCTGCGCAAGATAGGGGTGGTACTCGATCTGGTTAACCGCCGGCACGATGCTGCCCGCGTCCAGCACTTCCTGAATGTCGGACTCCAGGAAGTTACTCAGGCCGATACTGCGGGCTTTCCCCTGCTCGAGGGCGCGTTCCAGGGCTTGCCAGGCTTCTACCCGACCGGGAACGGGCCAGTGCAGCAGGAGCAGGTCGACGTAATCGGTGCCGAGGCGCTCCAGGCTTTTGTCCAGGGCTTCGCTTGCCCGCCCCTCCCGGATGTCGTCGTTCCAGATCTTGGTCGTCAGCCACACGTCCGCCCGGGGCACCGACGCGGTGCGGAGGGCTTTGCCGACGGCCTCTTCGTTGCCGTAGATCTTGGCCGTGTCCACGTGCCGGTACCCGGCTTCGAGGGCCCAGTGGATAGCGTCGATGGTTTCCTTGCCATTTTCGCTCTGCCAAACGCCGAGTCCGAGGCGCGGCATCTGCAGGCCGTTGTTAAGTTGGTAGTTTTTCATACCGTGCTAACTCTGCAGGCCCGCCGGAGTTCTAGTGGTCGGCGTGGGAGAGGTAGCGGCCGAAGCGGTTCATCACCCATTTATGGGCCGGTGCCTGGGTGAGGACGTACAGGTACCAGGGCAGCGCGGGGACGAACTCGTGGATGGCCGAGATGATGTAGCGGTCGTCGAGCACGCTCCGGAACTCCAGCCAGCCCTTGTCCTTGCGTCCCGCGAGCAGTCCGCCCACGATGTAGAAGAGCTGGCGATGGTCGTCGCTCCGGCTGGGGATAAAGGTGAGCTTGAGCAGGGGCACCCCGACGACCTGGAACGTGGAATTTTCCCCCCGCGACTTCACCCCGATCAGCGCCCTGAAGAATACGGGCAACCAACGCTGGTAGAGGCGGGCCACGTAGGTAGCCGTGTGCCTGCGCGGATTGGGAAGCCGCTGCACGCTCCGGACTGTATTCTTTTCCGCGGGGGGAGCGGGCTGTCGCGGCGGGAGCGGCGGCAAACGGTCCCCCGCTTCCAGTGCCCGGCCGGCCGACTCGCGGAAGCTTTCCCGTTCCGGGAAGGCCCGGAGGACGTCGTTGTCGCGCGCCACCATGCGGTGGCGCAAACTCTCCACCAGGGGCTTTACCAGATCCTGGGAGGTATTCGTGATCTTGCTTACCCAGAGGGTCGACAGGCCCGCCGTGAAAAAGCGGACCGGGCGGATGACCCGTCGCTTGCCCCGCAATTCGGCTACCGTGGATAGCATATCCATGTAGGTTGTTACCTCCGATCCGCCGATGTCAATGGCCCGGTCGTAGGTGTCCGGGCGATCGAGGCAGTAATCGATAATGGCGAGGGTATCGTCCAGCCCGATGGGGTGGGTTTCCGACTGGCACCAGGCCGGACAGATAAGCATCGGCAATCGCCGGACCAGCTTGTCGATCATCCGGAACGAGGAGCCCCCGGGCCCTACGATGATACCGGCCCGGAGGGTGGTCACCGGCACTTCGGTGGAGGCGAGCGTCAATTCCACTTCGCGGCGGCTGCGCAGGTGCCGGCTAAGTCCGTCAACGCTTTCCTCCTCTGGCAGTATCCCGCCTACGAACAGGATCTGCCGAAGCCCCTGGTTGCGACAGGCCCGGGCAAAGTTGTCGGCGAGTAGCAGGTCGGTATCCTCGAAATTACCCTGAGAAAGCCGGGCGGAGGGTGACATGGAATGGACCAGGTACAGGGCCAGATCGGCCCCGGCGATCCCCTCCTCGGTACTGGTGACGGAGTAAAGCTCTACCTGTCGCCACTCGGCCTTATCGTACCCCGGCTCGGGCTGCATGGCACTGCGGCTGAGCGCGATGATGCGGTACGCGTGGTGATACCGTTCGATGAACCAGCGGCCGAGAAAGCCGGTGGCTCCCGCAATAACGAGGGTGGGCCGTTCCATATGCTACCAACGGCTGCCGCGTCAGCTTGTTAACCCCGCACCTGCGGTTTGCGCTAACTATATCCGCGGCGGCGGCGCGCTAGAAGCGGAGGTCCTCGACGTGATAGCCGGGAAACTGGGCGGCGTCGAAGGTGAAGTTGTTGTCGGCCAGCGTCGTATTGCCCCGGGTGTTGTCGAGGAAGAAGGTATAGCTGCTGCCGTCGCGGCTGAAGGCCTTGACGGAAACGATCTCGCGGGCCTGCCGGTCGACGATCAGGCGCAGCTTAGTAAAGTCGCTGGCATCGCGGTCGACGGGCTTCATTTCTATGGTCTGCAACTTGCGGCCGTCGACCACCTCCTCGCGCTGAAGGGCAAGGACGTACTGCTCTCCTTCGTAAAAATTGAAGAGGTTCTGGGGGGTAAGCATACCCGTGGTTTCACCCGGCTCGGGCAAGTCGTTGATTTGTACTTCCTTGCTACCGTGCAGGATGAAGTAGGCGGCATCGTGGTTGATGATGCCCTCCTGGTTGCCCAGTTTGAAGCGGACCAGGTCACCCTTGCGGCTCAGGCTGCCGCGCTGTACTTCCAGGGGCTGGCCGGGAAAGGCGAGCTCCAACCGAAAATCGGCGGTAAGGGTGGTGAAACCATCGTACTTCTTGCGTATGCTCTCCAAAATCTGTCGGGCCGCGGGATCGCTTTGCGAAGCCTCGGTGTAGGGATTGTTTTGGGATACTACAGGGAAGGCCAGTAGCAACAGCAGCAACAGGGATAAGGAGCGAACGAAAATTCTCATGCGAAACGATTGATGCTTGCATAACGCGGGGGAGGTGGCAGCGGACGTAGACGTTGTCTTAATTTGACGTTAAAGCGGAACACCCTCGCCAGGGTTTCAGCGATGACCATCAGAAAAGATTGGCCTGGCAACTAATTGAGCTGATTTGCTGAAATATGAGAATCCCAATGCGTTTTTTGCTACCTTTGGATGTAGCTTCGGGTTCTGATCCGGAGTAAGACAATCTATAACCCCATGAGCATTACCGGTAGGCAAAACGATAACCCCAAAAAGATCGTGTCCGACGATCAGTTCCGGGAGCTCCGGTTTAACTTACTGCACAGCTGTAGCTGGATAAACAACGGGATGCGGCAATTTTTGCTGCCGCACGCGATCACGCCGAAGCAGTACAGTATACTGCGCATACTGAACGAGCGTCAACCCGAATCGCTTTCGATCCAGGAGATCCGCGACATGCTCGCCGATAAGATGTCCGACGCCAGCCGGCTGGTGGACCGCCTGGAAAAGAAGGGCCTGCTGGATAAGTTCCCTTCCGACCAGGACCGACGCAGCAACCGGGCGCGCATCACCACTCAGGGGATTGAGTTGCTGACCCTGATCCATAAGAACCGGGGACAACTTGATGCCATCATCAGCGACCGCCTCTCCGAGACCGACATCGATCACCTGAACGAGCTGCTCGAGCGCCTGCGGTAAAACGCTGCGGCGTCTGCTACCCCGCCCTACCCTAACTTTGCGGCATGAACCTTTCCGCGCGGATGGCGTGGCGCTATCTCTTTGCCCGCAAGTCCACCAACGCCATCAACATCATCACCTTCGTGGCCGCCTTTGGGGTGGCCATCGGGGCCGCCTCGCTGATCATCGCGTTAAGCGTTTTCAATGGCTTTGAGGACATCTTCGTGAGTCTGTTCAACAACCTCAACCCGGACGTACGGATCACCGCGGCTGAGGGGAAGACGTTCGAAGCGACGGACGATCTCCTGGCGCGGGTGCGCCGCACCGAGGGCGTACGCGTGATCGCCGAAACCCTGGAGGAAACCGCCCGCTTCCAGTACCTGGGCCACCAGGCCTTCGGTCCGCTCAAGGGCGTGGACCACGAATATGCCCGGATCAACGGCATCGACACCATGATCGAGGAGGGGAAGTACGACCTGCTCGTCCCCCAGATGAATGCCCTCGGTGCGATCGTGGGGCAAAACTTGGCGCGGGAACTGCTTATCGACCCGGTGAACCAGATCAACCTGCTGTCCATCTACGTTCCCCGCCCACGCACCCGCGGGGGCGGCAGCGTCCTGTCCTCCGGCTTGCTGCCCTACCAGATACGGGAGGTACTACCCGTGGGGGTGGTCCGCAGCCAGGAGGCCTTCGAGAACCAGGCCGTGCTTATCGACATTGGACTGGCACGCGAGATCATGGGGGTGGAAGCTCCTACCGTTTCCTCCCTGGAACTGAAGCTCGCGCCGGAATTTGAGACCGAACGGACCTACCGCGCCCTGCGCGAGGCCCTGGGGGAAGCGTATGTGGTGCGAAACCGGTTCGAGCAGGAGAACAGCATTCTGAAGCTGATGCGGGTGGAAAAGTACGTGGCCTACGCGATTGTCACCCTCATGGTCATCCTCATCAGCTTCAACCTGGTGGGTGCGCTATGGATGATCGTGCTGGAGAAGCGGAAAGACATCGTCATCCTCCAGAGCCTGGGCATGGTCGGCAGCGAGATCCGGAACGTCTTTCTGCGGGTGGGGCTGCTGATCTCGGGAATCGGACTGTTCTCCGGATTCGGCCTGGCGATCCTCATCTACCTCATCCAAACCCATTTCGGGATTATCGGACTCCCCGGCACCCTGGCCGATGCTTACCCCATGTCGTTGCGGACCGGGGACTTTCTGGTGGTTACCGCCACGGTACTCGTGATCGGCTTTCTGGCGTCCATCCTACCAGCAAGAAGGGCGGAGAACGTGTCCTCCGCCCCTAATAAAGTGGTCGATTAGCTAGTTGTCGGTCCTGAAACTCAGGCGGCAAGCTTGTGGTCTTCGCCCCGGTAGAATTCCCGGAAAGAAACCATCCGCTGCTTTTCTTCGTCCCACAGCTTGTTGAACATCAACGGTAGGCTCTGCAGGAAGGTGATCTTGGTCACATGGCGCTGAAGAACGGGGTTCTCGTTAGCGCAGCGACGCAGGTTGTAATTGGGAATACGGCTGCTCAGGTGGTGAATGTGGTGGTAGCCGATGTTGCCGGTCAAAAAGTGCATGAAGCGCGGCAGCTTGTAAAAGGTAGCTCCTTTTATGGCTGCAGTCAGGTAATCCCAGTTCTTGCTCCACTGCATGTAGGTATGATCGTGCTGGTGCTGTACGTAGAAGAACCAGAAGGCGATGATGCCGAAGAAGAAGATGATGCTGCCCTGAACGATAAAGAATGCCTTCCAGCCTACCAGGAAACCGAGACCTACGTAGGCAGCGAGGATCAGCAGGTTGTTGAGGTGCATCTTACGGTGGATCGGCGACCAACCGGGGAAATTGATGCGCGGAACGCGCAATACCACACCGAGGTAAAGCATGGGAAGCACTACGAAGAGTACGACGGGGTTACGGAAGATCCGGTACTTGAGGCGGCCCCAGGAGTTGAGCTTCCGGAATTCCTCCACGGTCAGAAAGTCGATGTCGCCGATGTCACGGTGCTCCAGCTGACCAGTGTGGCCATGGTGGAAACTGTGTACGCGCGCCCAGTAGGTGTAGGGGATCGAACTAAAGAAAGAGCATACGAAACCCAGGGCGTCGTTGACCTTCCGCTTGCTGAAGAAGGAATAGTGGCCGCAATCGTGCTGGATGATGAA
Organism: Lewinella sp. IMCC34183; assembly: GCF_003390915.1. Taxonomy (GTDB): domain Bacteria; phylum Bacteroidota; class Bacteroidia; order Chitinophagales; family Saprospiraceae; genus Neolewinella. The sequence continues at coordinate 107,181 of NZ_QMEM01000009.1, forward strand.
GATGCGGACCAGGAAGAACGCGTTGACCATGCCGAGCAGCAGGGTCAGCCAGATGGAGTAACCGACGGTGAAGTACATAGCTACCCACAGCGCCAGGAATGGGCCAAAGCTGCTGAACAGCTGCCCCACCGCGCGCCAGGTATTGGCCTGCTGGTACTGGGAGATAATGGTCTTCCAGTTTTTGAGCGACTGGTGGATGTCGTCTACCGTATTTTGAAATTGTACTTGCACTTGAATTATTTTATGGGAAGTCCCCGCATTGCTTGTGGAAAAGGGAGAAACAAATATGGATCGTATTGATACATGCGCGCCTTCCTGCCCGCTAAGCTAACCGGTCAGGGGGGCATAGTGTTATGATGCGGTAGTTATAGTTTCGTCAAATTAACCGTCCGGTTACGACGCCGAAGGCGCTATTGCTGCTGCGTGAAACCGTACAGCAGCTTCATTTTGTCAAAAATAGCAGTGTTTTCGTAAATCCCCGAGAACTGCTCGGCACCGGGTCCGTAGGCGAATACCGGAATCAGGTCCGCCGTGTGGTAATCGCTGGTGAAGGCCCCCTCGATGTGCCCGAGGGAAGAACCGTTCTGAATGGCGTACCCGCCGGTTTCGTGGTCGGCGGTAACGATGACCAGTGTCTCTCCGTCGCGCTGGGCGAAGTCGAGAACGGCTCCGATGGCCTGGTCGAAGTCGATCACCTCCGAAATAATGTAGTCGCTGTCGTTGCTATGTCCGCCCCAGTCGATCTGCGAGCCTTCGATCATGAGGAAGAATCCCCGGTCCGCCGTGTCGCGTTCGCTAAGGAAATTGACCGCCAGCTCGCTCGCCTCCACGAGGTAGTTCCGCCCCTGGTTGAAGGGCAGGGGCTCACTTTCGGCGGTGTAATAGCCCAGGTTCTTGGCCCGGTCGACCTGCAGGTCTTTCAGGTCCGTGTTGACGAAAGACTCGACTACATTGCCGCGCGTACGCAGCTCTTCGCTCAGGTTGCGGGAATCTCCCTCCCGCCGCTCGAAGAACTTCGCTCCGCCACCGATAAACAGATCGATATCGGTGTTCATCAGGTCGGCGGCGATCTCCTCGTAGTTCTTGCGCAGGTTGGCGTGGGCGTAAAAGGAAGCAGGCGTGGCGTGCACGATGGAGGAAGTAGCTACCAAGCCGGTCGGCAGGCCGGCGGACTCCGCCATTTCCAGGATAGTGGTGACCGGAACGGTGTCGATGTCCACGCCAATGGCTCCGTTGTAAGTTTTCACTCCAGCGGAAAAGGCGGTGGCGCCGGCGGCAGAATCGGTGATAAGGTTATCCCCGCTGTAGCTCTTATGGAGCCCGACCACCGGAAAACGCTCGAGATTCAGGTGATTATCGTTGCTGTACAACCCCGCGGAAATCTGGGTCACGCCCATTCCGTCACCGATCATCAGGATGATGTTCTTCGGCCCGCGGCCGGCACGGACGTAGGGGGTTGATGAACTGCCGGAAGTGGGGGGGGCCATCTCCTGGCCGGCCGGGGCCGGCCGGTTGGCGATCGTTTCCCGGGGGGCGGGGGGACAGGCGGTGAGCAGTACCGCCGCGGCGAGACCGCTAAGGACGTGAAGCTTATTCATGCGGCAAAGATATGGGATAGGGGGGTGCGATAGCCGTCACGGAAGCGTCGGAAAATCATCCACTCGCCAACCGGTAGCGGTGTCCGGGCAGGGCCGCCACGACATCGCGCATCTCCAACCCCAGCAGCAGGCCGGAAAGGTGGGCGGGGGGAACCGCAACTTGCCGGATAAGCTGATCCAGGGATAGCTGCCCGCCCTCCCGTAGGTGATCGACCACCCGCTTTTCCTCCGCCGTGAGCCCCTCAAATAACTGCAGCTGCCGATCGCCACTGCCGTCCGGCGCCCAATTCAACAGATTCACGAGGTCTTCCGCCCCTTCCACGAGATAGGCCTTTCCCGCCTTGATCAGCGCGTTACAGCCGGCCGTGCGGACGTCTCCGCCCCGCCCCGGACAGGCCCCCACCTTCCGCCCGTAGGCGTGCGCCATGTTGGCCGTGATAATCGACCCGCCGGACTCGCCGGATTCCACGACGACCACCAGCTGGGATAACATAGCTACGATCCGGTTGCGGGCCGGAAAATGTTCCCGCTCCGGCTTCTGCCAGTAGGGATACTCGGTGAGCACTCCCCCACCCCGCTCCGCCATCCGGCGGGCAATCGCCTGGTGGGCGTGTGGATATATATGATCCAGACCGCTTCCCAGCACTCCCAGCGTGGGCAGCCCCAAATTCAGGGCGCGACGGTGGGCGGCTACGTCCACGCCGTACGCCAGACCGCTCACGACGAGGGGGGCGTAGGGCACCAGCGGATCGAGCAACCGTTCGATCTGCCGCGTTCCCTGCTCACTCATACGGCGGGTACCTACTACGGCCAGCGGTCGTGGATTCCCGAACTTCGTAGTACCGCGGTGGTAAAGTACTGCCGGGGCGGATGCAAACTCCCGCAGGGCCGGGGGATAGTCCTCCCCGTCTGCGTGAAGGATTCGCACGGCGTGGCGCTCGGCATGACGCAGAATATCCTCAGCCTCCCGCAGGTGCCGGTCGCCGGCAAAGTGGGCGGCCGTTTGTGTGGCAATACCCCGAACGGCCCGAAGTTCGCGTACCGAAGCCGCCAGCGTATCGCGGGCGGAACCGAAATGGGCAAGCAGAGTACGGTAAAGACCGGCACCGATAGATGGCACGCGACTGAGCGCGACCGCGAAGTATTCCTCCGAAGACATAACAAACGGGATAGTGGAAAAAAGGAGGCCACGGACAGGGAATGGGGGGAGGGAGAAACCAGAAAACGTCGGATAGCGTGGCTCGCCAAAGATAGCACATTACCAACAAATTGTTTGCCACGCGCATAATTTTGCCCGTCCGCTTGGTGGGTTCCGCTTACCAATGGTAACTTTGCGGAGTCTTACAGCACCCGGAGGATTGGCGGAGCTGGCTGAACGTGCCTGATTCGAAATCAGGTGTACCCTTACGGGTACCGGGGGTTCGAATCCCTCATCCTCCGCAAACGGGCCCTGCCCCGATCAGCGAAGCTGATCGAACGCGAGAACCCCTCCCCCGCCCGAAGCCGCAGGTTTCGGTAAGGGGGAGGGGTTCTCGCGTTTTAGCCCGGAGGGCGGGGCAGGGAACGTTTGCCGCCCCCCCCCAAAAGGGATCACAAAGTAATCCCCCGTCCAGCGCCGCAGGTTTCGCTAGGGGGGAGGGGGTCTCGCGTTCTAGCCCGGAGGGCGGGGCAGGGAACGTTTACCGCCGCCCCAAAAGGGATCACGAGGTAATCCCCCGTCCAACGCCGCAAATTCCGGTGAGTGTGAGGGCTTCTCGCACTGAAGCCCAAGCAAACCGAACTAGCCCAAAAAGCAAGACCCGGCACGGTAAACCGTGCTGGGTCACTGCCTCAGGCTATTCTGTAGCCGCTAGTTGGCCATCTCACTCAGGAACTTGATTCGTACCAGCTTGATCTCCTCCAGGGTCACGTCGTCCTCCTGCAGGGTTTGGTAGGCTACGTCGGGATCGTCGGTATCCGCCCCCATGAAGTACTCGTATGCGTCTTCCAGGCTGTATTCATCCACTTCCTCTTCTACGTAGTAGTCGATGTTGAGCTTGGTGCCCGAGGAGACGATCACGACCATCTCGTTGAGCAATTCATCCATACTCAGCTGGTTGCCGGCAGCAATATCCTCCAGCGGTAGCTTGCGATCAACGCCCTGGATGATATTGACTTTCGTCTTTGATTTGTTGGCCACCTGCTTCACGACGAAATCGGAGGGCCGGTCGATCTGGTTTTCCTCACAGTACTTCTCAATGAGCAAGAGGAAGGGCGTGGCGTAGCGCCGGGCCTTACCGATGCTGACCCCGTGAATGTTCTTCATCTCCTCCAGGTCGACCGGATAGCGGGTGGCCATGTCGGTGAGGGAAGGATCCTGGAAGATCACGAAAGGAGGGATACCAAGTCGCTTGGCTTCTTTTTTCCTAAGGTCTTTCAGCGCCCGGAGGAGCTGTTCGTCGAGCGTTACCAACTTGGCGTCATCTGCCTGACCCTGCATATCCTCGGCAAGCTCCTTCTCGAAATCGTGGTCGATCGGAATCTCGAACGCGTAGGGCTTCTTGATAAAGGCCGCGCCTTCCTCGGTAAGCTTGATGGTACCGTAGCTCTCGATGTCCTTGCGCACCAGGTTATTCAGCAACGCCTGCCGGAAGACGGAACTCCAGAATACCTCGTCCCGGTCTTTCCCGGTACCGAAGCCGGAGAGCTGCGTGAATCCGTAATCGTTCATCTGCTTGGTCTCCTTGCCCAGCACGAATTCGATCAGCGTCTTCAGGGGATAATTTTCGTCCAGCGACTGCACGGCCTTCAGCGCCTGCACCATCTGTCCGGTGACCTCCACGCGCTCGCGGGGGTGCCGGCAGTTGTCGCACATCTTGTTGCAGTTCACCTCATCGTACTCTTCCCCAAAGTAGTGGAGAAGGAAGCGCCGGCGGCAGGCGGTCGTCTCGGAGTAGGCCATGACCTCCTGCATGAGCTGGGCCCCCATTTCGCGCTCCATCAGCGGCTTATCCCGCAGGAATTTCTCGAGCTTGAGAATGTCTTTGTACGCGTAGAATGCGATGCACCGGCCCCCGAGGCCGTCGCGCCCGGCGCGGCCCGTTTCCTGGTAGTAGTTCTCGATGGACTTCGGAATGTCGTAGTGCATCACGAACCGTACGTCCGGTTTGTCTATGCCCATTCCGAAAGCGATGGTGGCACAGATCACGTCCACGTCCTCCATCAGGAACTGGTCCTGGGTGCGTGAGCGCGTCTTGGGGTCGAGACCGGCGTGGTAGGGTGCGGCCTTCACACCGTTGACCACCAGTGCCTGGGCGATCTCCTCGGCAGCCTTCCGGCTTTGTACGTAGATGATGCCCGACTGGTCCGGCATCTCCTTCACCAGCTGAATGATCTGGCGGAAGGTGTATTCTTTTTTCCCCTTCGGCCGTACCTCGTAGTACAGGTTGTCGCGGTTGAAGGAGGAAACGAAGGTGTTCTGGTCCTCCCCCATCCGGAGGTTCTTAACGATGTCCGATTGCACCTTGGGGGTGGCGGTCGCCGTGAGCGCGATGATCGGGATGTCGTGGCCGATCAGGTCGAGCATCTCGCGGATGCGCCGGTATTCGGGGCGGAAGTCGTGGCCCCACTCCGAGATACAGTGTGCTTCATCGATGGCGACGAAGGAGATGGTAGCCTCGCGGAAAAACTCGATATTTTCTTCCTTGGTCAGCGTTTCGGGAGCGACGAAGAGCAGTTTGGTCTTGCCGGAAGTGATGTCCTCCTTGACCTGACGCATCTGGGTCTTGGACAGGGAGCTGTTCAGGAAGTGGGCGATCTCGTCGCTGTCACCGTGCGACCGGATGGAATCCACCTGGTTCTTCATCAGGGCGATGAGGGGAGAGATCACCAAAGCACAACCATCCATCATGATGCCCGGCAGTTGGTAGCAGAGGCTTTTTCCGCCGCCGGTAGGCATGATTACGAAAGTGTCCTTACCGTCAAATAGCGACTGAATGATGGCTTCTTGGTTGCCCTTGAACGTATCGAATCCAAAATTTTCGGCGAGTGCCGCTTCAAGAAAATTAACTGACGCTTTTGCAGTCATTGGTTTTATCACTTTTATCGTCCTAAGCGGATAACCGTAGGCGCGTGCCTAAAATAACAAAACGCGGCTCAAACGGAAATTCGGTATGACGGTACGGATGTCGGGCCGTAAATATTGTAATAGGTTATTGCTCCCTTCCGGCGTTGTCGCGCTGTTCGGCTCGGCACCGCCCATAGGAAACCGGAGGTGCCTACCTTGCCACGCCTGTGGGACCGAAACATGAATCCGTGAAGCCATCCAGCCTGGTCGCCCAGACCGCAAGACAGACCCTAAAGATCGAGGCGGAAGCCTTGGACCACCTAGCGGACAGCATCGGTGAAGCATTTACCCGATGCGTTGAAACCATCTACCAGAGTGGTGGACGGATCATCGTTACCGGGATTGGGAAAACAGCCCCGGTAGCCCAAAAGATTGTGGCTACACTTAATTCCACGGGTTCCCCTGCCCTCTTTTTACACGCAGGAGACGCAATTCACGGCGACATCGGAATGGTACAACCCTCCGATGTAGTCCTGCTACTGAGTCGCAGCGGGGAAACCGCGGAGATCCGCGTGCTGAGCTTGCTCGTTCGCAACCTCGGTAATCTTGTCGTAGCCATGACCAGCCGGGCCGAATCCACCCTGGCCCGTATGGCCGACCACGTTCTGCTGACGCCGTTCGACCGGGAAGCCGATCCGAACCGCCTAGCACCGACCACCAGCACCACCCTGCAGATGGCTATGGGGGATGCCCTGGCAACCTCCCTCCTCGCACTGCGCGGCTTCTCGCCCGAAGACTTCGCCCGCTTCCACCCGGGCGGATCCCTGGGAAAGCAACTCTACCTACGGGTGCGCGACGTCTATCCCGGCAACCTGAAACCCGCCGTGGGCCCAGACAGCTCCCTGCACGATACCCTCTTCGAGATGACCAGCAAGTGCCTGGGAGCCACCGCCGTCACCGACCCGGACTCCGGAAGACTGCTGGGCATCATCACCGACGGCGACCTGCGGCGCCTGCTCAACCGGGGTGGCAGTATCGACGGAACTACCGCCCGCGACCTGATGTCCCCCAATCCGAAAACCATCGGTGCCGAGGAACTAGCCGTACAGGCCGTTGCCGTACTGCAGGACCACAGCATCACCCAACTCATCGTTACCGACAACGCGGGGAACTACCTGGGTTTCGTTCACCTTCACGATTTCGTCCGCGAAGGTCTCGTGTAACAGAAACGGGGATCCCGGGCGGTTGGCCGGCATCCCCGTATCGTAGTGGAAAAGTTGAACTGACGAACCGGTCCTACTCCTGAACGATCTCCATGTCCATCTCCTGTACCACTTCGGGGTGCAGGCGCATGGTGAACTGGTAAGTGCCGAGTTCCTTTGCCTCTTCGGGCAGGACGATCTTGCGGCGCTCTACGTCAACTCCGTACTGCTCCTGTAGGAGGTTACGGATCTGAAGCTGGGTGATGGAACCGAAAATGCGGCCGCTGGTACCGGATTTTGCACCCACGCGGAGCGTCTTGCCCTCCAGTTTCTTGGCGATTTCGCGGTAGACGTCCAGTTTCTTCTGCTCCTGGGCGTTCTCACGGCGGATCATCTCCTTGTGACGACCCATATTGGTCTTGTTGCCAATGATGGCCAGACCGCGGGGCAGCAGATAATTGCGGCCGAAGCCGTCCTTTACGTCGAGTACTTCGTGCTTATCGCCGACCTTATCGACGTCTTGCAGCATAATTACTTTCATGGTATGAAATTTTTGATCTCAAATTTCAAATCTGAAATCGATTATGTTGTCCCGGCCTTTCGGGGCGGTGCCCCATTTACGAACCGGTTAGAGGTTATAGTACGGCAGTACTGTAGTACAGTGGTCGGGTACTTCCCATAGGGAACTACCCGACTACAGGACTACCCTACTACTTAAGAAGGTCCGTTACGTACGGGAGCATAGCCAGGTGGCGGGCCCGCTTGATGGCGGAAGCAACCTTGCGCTGGTACTTCAGGGAGTTGCCGGTGATGCGGCGGGGAAGAATCTTGCCCTGCTCGTTCACAAAGGTGAGGAGGAAGTCAGGATCCTTGTAATCGATGTACTTGATGCCGAACCGACGGAAACGGCAGTATTTTCTGCGGCGTCCTCCAATCTTGGGATTCGAGAGGAACTTTATGTCATCGCGACTGGCCATGAGAATTGATTTTGGTGGTTACTACGGTGGTTATTCCTCTTCCTTGAAGGATTCGGCATCGCCCGAGGGTACGCCGGTGAGGTGGGGGGAATCGGCCTTCTTGCGGCTGATGCCGTGGGCGGCGGGCTCGGTCTTGGCAGGCTTCTCCTGCTTGTGACGCTTGGCCTTGCCGATCTTGCCGGCGCGCTTGTCGGCGTTGTACTGCACTCCGTACTTGTCGAGGGCGACGGTCAGGAAGCGCAGGATGCGCTCGTCCCGGCGCATGCCAAGCTCGAAGTTTTTCAGAAAGGCGCCGTTTGGAGCGGTGTACTCCACACAGTAGTAGACACCGTTGTTGCGCTTGTTGATGTCGTAAGCCAGCGTACGCAGGCCCATCTCGTCAACGAACACAATCTCACAGCCCTCCTTCTGGAGGTTGTCTACGTACGCCTGAGCTGTCGCTTTAATTTCATCCCCCGACAGCACTGGGTCTACGATAAAGGTAGTCTCGTAATTTCTCATCGGATCAGGTGTACTGATTGGTTAATAACAATGGTTTCGCAGGCTTCGGTACCCTGGGTAGGTCCAAAGCGGGTGCAAAGATACACTTTTTATCGTAGCCTCCAAGGAAAATTACGCCGGCGGGGCGCAGGTGCGGGGTTAGCGGGTAAGATCGCGCAGAATTTTGGTTGCCCGGCTCCGGAACCCCGCCTGACTACCCGGCAGGTGCACGAGCAACATGGCGCGTAATTCATCGGCCAATTCAGGATACGCCCCCCCCAGGTTGGCCGCGACCTGCATGGCGAAGACGCGTACTGCCACGGGCTCACTGGGGCTGTCGGTCAGGCGCAGGGCACCGTCGACGATCCGGCCGGCAAAGGGTTCCAGCCACCGGGGTTCCACCTCGCTGAAGTACCGTAGTACGGCTCGCCGGAGCGCTGGATGCCCCGGTCGTTCTATCACTTCGGTAAGCGCTTCCAGATAGGGCAGCAACCACTGCGGCCGGGCGCGGGCCACGCCGCCGACCACCATTGCCGCCCGCTGACTGATCACCGGTTCGTCCGGGTCGAAAAAACTGGCCATCAGGACATCCAGCCGGCTCACGTCTTCCAGCACCCAGGCAGCTATGCGGTCGGCGTTCTCGCGGGAATGGGTACGGGTGAGTTCTTCTGACGGGTCCACCCCATAAAAATAGGGCAACCCCTGGCGGGGCTGCCCATAAGATCAGTTTGTAAAAATCCCTGTTATTCGTCGAAGGACATGTTGACCTGCCGCGAGGCATTGACCAGTTCCTGGTATTCTTCGGTGGTGAGTCCGTCGTAGCAGTACTGAATGGGGTCGACCTTGCGCCCGTCCTTCTCAATTTCGTAGTGGAGGTGATCGCCGGTGCTGCGACCGGTGCTACCTACCAGGCCGATCAGGTGGCCACGGGTGACTTCCTGTCCCTTCTTGACCTTGATCGCACTCATATGGGCGTACCGCGATTTGAAACCGTAACCGTGGTCGATGACCACGACATTGCCGTAGGTAGAGTTGCGACCGGCGAACTCCACGATACCCTTTCCGGAAGACTGGATCTCCGTACCCCGCCGGCAATTGAAGTCGATGCCCGCGTGCATCTTTTTTACACCCAGGATGGGGTGAATGCGGTAACCGAAGCCGGAAAGGTTTTCCATTTTGCGGCTGAACTGGTCACCGCGAACGGGCTTGATGCTTGGAATGGAAGCCAGCATGTCCTCTTTCTTGAGTGCCATGTCGGCTACCTCGTCGAGCGAGCGGCTGTGGAGGTCTACCTGGTACTTCAGCCGGTCTACCCGCTCGCGCAGGGTTGCCATTTCCGTACCGATGTGGGGAAGCGACTTGAGGTCGTTGTAGGCATCGTGTCCCCCTTTACCCCCCAGGAAAACGTCATCGTCGATGGGCTCCATGCGGAGGGCGAGGCGTACCGTGTTGTTACTCCGCTCGTGGAGGTGTGCCACCACGTCTGACAGCTCCCGGTAGTCTTCGGCCATGGCCTTGTTCTGTGCCCGGGCGATTTCCAGTTCCTGAAGAAGAAGCCGTTCGCCGGGGCTAGGGAAGTAGCGGTGGATCGCTGCGGTAAAGAGAAGTCCGGCAAGGACCGCCGCACAGCCAAAGCTGAAAAGGCGGAGCAGAGTAAAACTGAGGGGCTCTACGATCCGGTCGTACTGTAGCGTACGCTGATTAAACACAAATTTTTCGCGTCTCATTGACGAAATCTTGAACCAAAAATAGCCACGGAGGAGAGTTGGTTTAAAAGCGTTCTCCAACGCGACGTGAGTGCTAACACCTTACTGTACTGCTCAGCGTACGAGCAAAAGTAAGGCAAACGGGTCCTAAGGTACAACCCACCCGGTGGAAAGTTGCCCCGTTGCAGGTGGCACCCCGTTGCTGCCTACGCCTAAAACGGTACGCAGAGCAAATGTTGTGCCTATTTGGTTCAGTTAATTGAAAGGTCCGCTAGACGGTGGTCGACCGGTCGCCGATCAACGCTTTCAGCTTCTTACGGGCGAGGAAGATACGGCTCTTCACGGTGCCAATGGGAATATTCAGGTAGCTGGCGATCTCCTTGTACTCGTAGCCGCGGTAGAACATCAGGAAGGGGACGCTGTAGATCTCGCTGATCTGGCGGAGCTTGTCCTCAAGTTCCTCCATGCGCATGTTCATTTCTCCGCCGTTGGCGATCGCGCCCTTATTTTCGACGGCGAAGAGGAAGCTCTCTACCGGTTCGTTGACGTGCTTGCGGCTCTTCATCTTCCGGTACCGGTTGATGTAGGTGTTGCGCATGATAGTGGACGACCAACTTTTGAAGTTGGTTCCCATGGCAAACTTGTCGCGGTGCTTGTAGGCCCGGAAGATAGTTTCCTGCATCAGGTCCTGGGCGTCTTCGTAGTTGCGGGTGAGGCGGAGTGCAAAGGAGAAAAGGATGTTCTCTAATCTGTCCATTTCGGACATAAACTGCTGGTTGGTCATGCTAAAGTTTAAACTGGTGTGTGGGTCGTAATGCACTCACGACATTTCCTGCAATAAACATGCCAGTATGTTAAACACTTGATGATCAATCATTTACAAATTGATGATTTTGCTTATACCTGTCGCCATATCACTAAATGACTATATTCAATCATTGTCAGGCAACTTTCCGTCGCTTCGGTATGGTCGTCAGGATGGCTTGCGGAAGAACTCCCGCCTACGGCCGCGAACATGCAACTTACGTGGTCGTTACCTTCCAAAGCAACAGTGTGCTCCTCCCCGGATATGAGTAGCTTGCACACCGCGAACCTGCTTTACGCTAACCGGCGAAGATGGAAGTTTTAAATGCAAGGGCAACGGCTACAACAAATTAACGACACGAAACTGAACGAGTTGCTGGCTCATTCCGGTCTCATTGTGCTGCTCATTACCTCTACTTGGGACGGACATGGCATCATCATGCGTACTATCCTGGAGGGTATCTCCAACCAGTATACCAAGGTTCTTTTCGGCGTTTCCGATGTAGAGGACTCGCCAAGAATATGTAAGGTCTTTAACGTCACCAATCCGCCGGGCCTGTTGCTGGTCAAGGATGGTGAGCTCATCGAGCGGGCCATGGGTGCCATCGGTGGCAGCGCGATCGTTGAACTCATCGAACGAAACTCATAGCTAAATCACACCACGTGAGCGACGAAATCTTTAAGGTATTCATTCTGGAAGACATGCCTGTCGACCTGGAACTGGTTAAGCGGCAGGTCCGCAAGTTCAACCCCAGCGTTCTTTTCGCTGTCGCGCGTCACCGGGCGGAGTTCCAGGAGAAGGTGGTCGTTTTTCAGCCCGACATCGTCCTTTCGGATTACAATTTACCGGACATGAATGGCCTGGAGGCTCTCGTCCACGTGCGGGAACACCTGGATAGCACACCGTTTGTCTTCATCACGGGGATTCTGAATGACGAGGAAAAGGTAGCGGAAGCAATCCTCAATGGAGCTTCGGGTTACTTGCTCAAGGAAAACCTTCGGAACCTGCCGGAGCTGCTGGAAACCGTAGTTCAGCAAAACCAACAGGCCATGGCCCAGAGGGAGAACGAGTGGGAACGTCGGAGGAACAACCAGATCAAGCTCCGCAAGAGTATCGCCATGCTGCGGCAGATCAACTTCCCGGGCAGCGACGAAATCGCACTCACCCTGCAGGAGGTCGCCGACGAACTGGGCTGACCCGCGGCAACGGGATAGTCAGAGAGGCGAAAAAGCTAACTAGTTAGCCGTCACCGGGACTTCCGCCCCGGCAATTACTCCTACCCCATCACCCTCTTCCGGAGCCGGGGGGTTCACGCTGGACTTCACGATGTCTTCGACCATCCGGTTGTACTCGAGCATGTGATTGATGAAGACCAGAAAGTTGTCGATATCCCCTACCGGCGTCTCCAGCTCTTCCTGATTCATCTTTTTCTTAAACTCGTAGAAAACCTTGAAGCCATCGAGCATCTTCTGGATCTTCGCAGATAACTGCGCGATCTCTTCGACTGAGGCGGACGGCAAACCACCGGACTTACCGGCGCGACTTTTGCCCCCGCTGATGTAATCGAGTTTAAGGTCAACAATCACCAAGTCCTCCAGGGGGACCTCGAAATAGTTGGCCATCTCATTGATCAGGGCCAGGCGGGGCTCCACATTCTTTGTTTCGTAGGCGGCGATATTGCTCCGCTTAACTCCTAAATCGTCCGCTAACTGCTGCTGGGAAAGCTTGCGTTGCTTTCGCAAAAATTTGATGTTACTGGAGAGGTAGTTCAACTGACTAAATTATGTGGTTAACCATGTTCTGGTCAAATATAGGGTAAAATTGTAAGTTTCCTTCACAATCGGGACGTTTGATAATATCAAACACTAAATCAACGCTGGCATTTACCGCTAGTTGCCCCTTAAGAAGATCTGATTACACAATTTACGTCCGCTTCACGGCACAATGAACATCCAGGGGGGGACCAACGATATATTGTAGAGTACCGTATTGGGCTCGATATTAAAATTATCCATCAGATGAGAAACAAGAATAGTTCCGGAAAAGGATGGTCTTTGGGCTTCGGCCTGCTTGCAGGTATCGCCGTTGGCTACTACCTGAACTCGAACGAGGGTCGCTCCATGCAGCGCAAGGCTCGGGCCCAGTTTGACGAATACGGCAACCAGATCAACGAATATGGTCAGCGCGTATCTACCAAGGCCAACCAGCTGGTAGACGAAGCCAAGGTTAAAGGACAGGAGATCCTGGACCAGGCCAAGGCCAAAACGAACGACCTTACCACCCAAGCTAAAGTAAAGACCGACGAACTTACTTCCCAGGCTAAAGTTAAGCTTGAGGAAGGCAAGAAGTGGGCCGATAAGCAAGCCGAGGCAGCCCGCACGAACATCGACAAGGCGACCACGGATGCCAACCAAGCCGCTCACTCCACCGTTGACTCGGCCGAGAGCAGCTTCAACCGCGGCGTGAACAAGGCCGAGCGTAAGATGGACGAAAATCGCGAGAAGATCGATCGTACCACCGAGAAGAGCTAGACCTTTTTACGGCACAACAGTCACATCTAATGACGGCCATGCAATGTCACCATCTTTGCATGGCCGTCGGCATTTAATTACACACTATGCAGGCCAAAGAAGAACTTCTGGAACAGCTGGGCGAGAGTTACGGGTACGTAAATCGTTTGGTAGAGAAGAAGATCGAGTACTTTAAACTGAATCTCGCCGAAACCTCCGCTACTACCATCTCCGGTATCATTACCGCCGTGGTACTGGCAATCATTGGCCTGATCACCCTCATCCTTTTATTGATTACTGCGGGCTTTGCGCTGGCGGTTGCCTTCGACAGTTTCGTCTACGGATTTGGCCTGCTAGCCCTGATCTTCGTGATCATCTTTGTCCTTGTCCTGGCCCTCAAAAAGCCGCTCATCACCAACCCGGTGGTCAGCAAGGTGATTTCCAAGTTTTTCGAGCACGACGGTAAAGAAGTATAAGCACATGATCCGCAAAGCAAAAATCACCACCCTAGCCGAGTTGAAGAAGCGCAAGAAACAGGTGCGGATGGAATCCGAACTCGCCAAACGGGAGTTCGCCCACTCGATCGGTACTACCCGTAACAACACCACCCAGTTCTTGCTCAAGAAGGTGGCCGCCCCCGTGGGTGGTGGCATCCTTGGGCTGATGCTGCTCAACAGCATCTTTTCTTCTTCCAAATCGAAGATCCCCGTCATCAAGGAAACCAAGGTGATCCACGAGTATCCCGACGGAAAACCATACGTACCGGGCAAGCATCGCTCCAGGGGCCGCAGCCGCATCAAGCGGATCACGTCCCTGATCGGCGGCTTGCGGGTGGCCATGCCCATCATACAGGCCGTGATCGGCGCGATCACCGCACACCGGGCCAACGAAGCCGCGCAAACCGCTAAACACGCCGCCGCTCGGAAATAGGTCCGTCACCCGGCCTGCTCCCATGAACAACCTGATTTTTTCGCTGTCGTCGGTACTCGGCGTACCGGTTTATTCTACTAAGGGAGTAGCCATTGCGGTAGTATACGATCTTGTGTGTAACAAGGATACGGGTCGCATCACCTACTTCATTTTATGCTCGGACGCTCCCAGACCGGACAATGCCCCGGCGGATTTGGAGTACTTCGCCATCCATCACTCCTACCTTTATTTCGCGGGAGGTGAGCGGCGGCAGCTTACCTTCTCACCGAAGCTGGGCAACGAAGAACAGAGCTACTTCATCGAACTGCCCGAGCAGTACGAGGACATTGAAGTACAGACGCTGACGGACTTCAGCGCCTACCTGTACCTCAATACCCACACGGCCGGGCACCGAAGCGACAACGACTGAACGAAACTCGCCGCACCCGCGGTCCCGCCCCACCTCCTACGCTCCTGCCTTCTCCACTTCCCGGTCTCCCTCGGAAGCAGACAGTAACGGGCGAAGCGCGTAGGCCGCCGGTAATATCCACATCAGGAGTCCCGCCGGAGCCAAAACCATCGGCGACTCGAACCAGGACCCGAACGAAAGTACCGTAAGGATGACCACGGTTGAAAACGGCAGCGAGAACGCCAGTACGTTCAACCCGAGGTCCAGGTCGAAAACGCGCTCGCCCGCCTCACCCCGCAACGCCTCTACGGCCGACATATGGGCAAAGGGCCAGAAGCTGACCGCGCACTGCGCGAAGATCACCGCGAGCAGTCCCAGAGGTCCGGTGAGGCCTAGGCCATAGATCAGCAAACCACTCAGAAAAAACGCCAGGCCGGACCGGAAGCAAAGTACCCGCAGGATGAGGGAAACCTCTCCCCGCTGAAACCGTACCGCCATACCGATGAACAGCAGGACCAGTGGCGTCATGAGACTGGCCAACCGGGCAATGGTGCTTTCCAGAAAGACGGGCAGGCTGCTCAGGTCAACGCCGAACGACAGCATTAGGACCGCTAGTACGATGACCAGGTTGACCGGCTCCTGAAGCAGGGCTACGCCGAGGTCCTTGAGCTTACCGTTTCGCTCGGGCGCGACCTGGTCGGCACCGCGCCGGGCGTAGTACCAGTTCATGGCCACGAGGTAGAGAATGATCAGGACAAAGACCTTGTTGCCGACGTCGGCGAGTGCCGCCAGCGCAAGGGGAGTATCACCGAGGTACTCCAGAATGAAGGGAAAGACGCTCAGGCCCGGGGCGAGGGAGGGTACCAGCAGCATCATCGTGCGCCAGCCGGGGGTGTCCGCCTCGAAGCCGAGCCGCGGAAGCGCCCAACCGGTAATGAAGTAGAGCGCCCCGTTGAGCAGCAGCGCCAGCAGGGGAAGCAGGAGCATGCTGCCGGAGATCTCGATCTTGAGCAGGGCAACGAAAATGGTCGCGGGAAGAATAACGCTAAGGATGAGCACCTTGACGCCGGCGAGTTCCTGCTTGCCGCTGATCTTGCGCTGCAGCAGGTAACCGGCCAGAATCAAGAGAAGGAACGCTAAGGTCTTTTGGAGGGCTGGGTTCATCGGGAGAAATCGTGTTGAAGGGACGGACAACGAAAAAAGCTCCGGAACCCGTAGGGCGGGTTCCGGAGCGGCCATAGAGATATTACACCAAAACTTGTCGTAGGGCGGAGAGGAACATGTCCACTTCCTCGGGTTTACCTACGCTCACGCGGCAGTAGTTCTTCCCGTGAATGTCGAAGGAGCGGACGCCGATGCCCCGGTCAAACATCTGCTCCAGGAAGGGGCCGCCTTCCATCTCGATCGGGAACAGGACGAAACTGGTATGCGAGGGCACGTAGCTGAGCCCCATGGCCGTGAGCCCGGCGTAAACCTGTTCGCGGAAGTCTGCCGTCTGCTTCCGGCTGGCTTCCTGAAACTCCGTATCGTGCATGCTGGCCATGGCGCCCTCGAGGGAGGTCTTGCAGAGGCCCATGTTACCGCGGCTGATCTCCTCGACCTTCGCGATGGTTTCGGGCAGGGCCACGCCATAGCCTACCCGCAGGCCGGCCATTCCGTGGATCTTGGAGAAGGTGCGCGCCACGATCACGTTGTTGCCCTCGGTGATGAGGGGGACCATGGTCTTCGTTTTGTAGTTGGGGAGGAATTCCAGGTAGGCCTCATCGACGAATACGGGCACCGTACCGGAGACGTCCCGGCAGAAGGACTTCAACGCCTCGCTGTCGGTGAGGGTACCGGTAGGATTATTGGGGTTGCAGACGTAGATCAGCTTCGTTTGTCCGTTGATCGCCGCCTTCATGGCGGGCAGGTCGTGGGCCCAATCGTCGGTGACCTTTACTTTGTTCCACTCGCCGCCCATGCCGGTGGCGACCTTGATGAGGGACATGTAAGCCGGGTCGGCGGCTACCACATTACCCCCCTCGAGGAAGTGTACGATGGCCATCTTTTCCAGCACGTCGCTCGAGCCGGGCGCCAGCATGATGTATTCCTCGGGTACGCCTTCGAACTCCGCGATCATTCGCTTGAGCTCGGCCGCGGCCTCGTGCTGGTAGCGGTTGCCGGCGCTGGCGCTGGCGGCTACCGCCTCGATACACTTCGGCGAGGGGCCGTAGGGGTTTTCGTTGGCAAGCATGCGGGCCTTCAGCTCCGGCCGCTTGGCCAGGTGCCGCTCCCACTCGAGCTGGGGCAGGTACTCACTGAAGGAGTTCACGGTAGTGACGGCCGGGCGGGCGTACAGACCGGCGGTGGGCAGGGCGGCCAGCCCGGCACCGGTGAGCGCGGCGCGACGAAGCCATTGCCGGCGGGTGGAAGTAAGTGAAGTCATGGTGTAGGAATTGAGGAAAAATTTGGGAAGACTGGCACGGAGGTGCTAGAGGTTTGAGAGGATGCGGAAGGCCTTGCCGCCGTAGGTGCCGGCCCACTCCAGGCGGGTCACGCCCTCCAGGTCGTCTACGGGCAGCGAAAGCTCGACGGTGCCGTCGGTACCGGTGACCACGGTCGTAAGCAGGTCCTGGGTCTGGCTGTAGATAGCCAGTTCCAGGTCGGGCACCGGCGTAGCGATGATACCGACATTATAATCTAGGATGCCATCCTTGTCGAGTTCCGTGAAGGTGCCCGTGAAGGCCACCGTACCGGAGGGCGCATCGGCAACCCGGACGATATCCGCTTTGACGGGTGAGGCTTCTACGGTGTAGGCCATCTCGTCGTCGAGGCAAGCCGTCAGCAGGAAGAGGGGAAGCATGGCGAGTAGGTATTTCATGGGGGAGTAGTGTTGGCGTTGGGAAATGGGCGGGTTATTCGGCCCACCAGAGAGGAGTGAGCTTGGTGTCCGGGCCGCCGTTGAGGGATACGCCGGCCGTGACGTTGGCACCGTTGAGGCTGTATTCGGATTCTGGGTAGCGCAGACGGGTGGGCACCTTGCCCTCGTTCTCCATCACGGCACGGGGATCGGGGGCCGGCAGCACGGGGTAGCCGGTGCGCCGGTACTCGGTCCAGGCCTCTACCCCCTGGGGGAAGAGAGCTTTCCATTTCTCGGTCATGAGTGTCTCCTTGCTCACGCCGCGGCCGGCGATGTAGTTGTCGGGCATACTCAGCCCGTACTGCTCGAAGCTGGCCCGGATGCCGGCGTCCAGATAGTCGCCCGCCCCGGCCATGCCGGTGTAATCCCCGTCAAGGGCGGCCTCGGCCAGGATGAAGTTGAGCTCGGCAAAGGTCAGCAGGGGGATGATCTGCGTCTCGCCCATGAAGTAGCTGCCCGGACGGCTCGCAGTAGTGTAGTAGGCGACTGCGTCGCCCTCCGGCAATCCGTTCGGGGCGCCGGCGTACTTCCCCGCGAAATTGCCGGCCAGGGCAGGCTCGGCGTACACCTCCAGCCGGGGGTCGGTGGGGTTCCCGTTGCCGTCGGTCATCGCCGCGACCAGGGTGGTACTGATCGACCAGTCCTCGCGGCCATCGATCACCATCGCCTCGTACCAGGCATTACTGTTCTCCCCGCTCTGCCGGACGGCCGGATGGAAGAAGGCAGCCTCCGCGTTGGAGGTGATCACGGGGTACTGCGTGGGGTTATCCATGATCTCGGCGAAGATCGCGCGGCTCTCGGCGGGGACCTGCGCGGCCTGGCGGTTCGCCAGCCGCAGCCGCAGGCTGTTGGCAAATCGCTTCCACATCATGATGTCACCGTCGAAGAGGATGTCCTTGTCGATGGCGGGGCCGGCCGGGTCCAGTTGCTCGCTGGCGGCCTTCAGGTTGGCCAGCATGCCGGCGTACACCTCGGCCTGGCTGTCGTAGACCGGGGCCAGGTTGCCCGCCGTGGAGCCTTTCAGGGCCTGGGTGTACGGGATGGCCCCCCAGGTGTCGGTCACCACCGAGAAGACGTACTCCCGCATGATGATGGCCGCCGCCTCGAAGTTGGGATTGTAGTACTGCCCGTCGGCGGCACCGGTGAGGTTAATGACCGTTTGCAGGTTGACCAGGCTTTCGGTGTAGAAGCCGTCCCAGGTGCCGGCGCGCAGCGTGGCGGCCGGGTTGTAGGTGTCGCCTTCGTTCACGTACTGGTTGCGGGCGAAGTACTGCATCCACAGCATGCCGCCGTCGAGATTGAGGCGCTCGTTGCGGGTATTGTGGCCATGGAGCCGCTGCACCGCCTCGCGGATGGCCAGCGGAAACAGGGTGGCCGGCGGCACGAGCTCGGGTTCGTTGGGGTTAGCGTTCAGCTCCTCGAATCCCTCGTCGCAGGAAGCGGCGGTCAGGAACAGCAGGAAAGGCAGGAGTATATGGAGTTTCATGGTTGGAGTGTTTTGGGCGGGAACGCAGGTGCGGGGGGCGCGCGTCAGAAGGTGACGTTCAGGTTTACTCCGAAGCTCCGGGTACTCGGAATGGTGGTATAGGTGAGGGCGCCCTGCAGGTTGCCACCCAGGGTGTTGAACTCGGGGTCGATCTGGCTGTGGTTGCTGTACAGCATGGCCAGGTTGCGGCCGATCAGGCTGATACTGGCCGCCCGCAGGAAGGAGATCCGGTCGACGAGCGCCGCGGGCAGTCCGTAGGTGATGCCCGCTTCGCGCAGCTTCACGTAGCTGGCGTCGAAGATGGCTCCCTCGTTCACGTAGCGGACGCTGAGTGCACCGACCACGTCGCGGGTGGGAGCGACTACGTCGTTGGTCACGTACACCGGGTTCTCGTCGTCACCGATATTGCGGGCGCCCTGGCCGATGACGCCTTCCTCCCGGCCGACGGCGGTGAGGGGGTAGACGCCGGTCTGCATGCCCAGCGAACTGCTCTGCTCGGCGATGTCGCCGCCGATCTTGGCATCGATAAGGAAGTTGGCGCTGAAGGCTCCCACGCGGAAGGTGTTACGAATACCCCCGATCCAGTCCGGCGATACGTTGCCAAGCAACTTCAGGTCGGGGTCCTTGACGGGTACTCCGTTTTCGAAGATCACCTCGCCGGCCAGGGGGCCGTCGGGGACCCGGGCGTACGCGCTGCCGAAAAGGGTGCCGAAGGGCTCCCCCACCCTGGCCTCCAGACTCAGGCCGCGGGCGGTGGTAAGCACGATGGTTTCCAGTTCGTTGCCGCTGTCGTCGGTGTACAGCTCCAGTACGCTGTTGCGGTTACGGGCGTAGTTGAAGGCTACGTCCCAGCTTACCTTGGGCAAGTCGAGCACGGCCCCGGTAAGTACCACTTCGAGGCCGCGGTTGCGGACCTTACCGGCGTTGATGAGCTTGCTCTCGTAGCCGGTAGCCCGGCTGACGGCAATGTTGATGATCTGGTCTTCGGTGGTCTGCTCGTAGGCCGTGACGTCCAGCCCGATCCGTCCGTTAAAGAACCGCAGGTCGAGGCCGGCTTCCTTGCCGGTAGTGCGCTCGGGGCGCAGGTCCGCACTGGCGATAGTGGCCTGCTCGGCGAAGACCGGCGTGGTGGCGCTCCAGGGGGTGGCGGGGGCGTACACCTGCCGCAGGCGGTAGGGGTCGGTATCGGAGCCTACCTGGGCCCAACCGGCCCGCACCTTGGCGTAGCTGAGGATCGGGCTGCTGATCCGAAGGGCGTCGGTGATCACGCCGCTCAGGCTCACTGAGGGGTAGAAGTAACTGTTGTTGGCGACGGGCAGTGTACTGGACCAGTCGTTGCGGGCCGTCACGTCGAGGTAGAGGAAACTCTTGTAGCCGAAGCTGGCGGCGCCGAAGAAGCTGTTGACTTCCTTCTCCTCGATCCGGCTGACGTTGGTGTTCTGGCTGGCGTTGTTGGAGACGTTGTAGAGGTAGTTGATGGTGGCGTCGTTGACGCCGATGTAGTTGCGCTTGTAGTAGTTGGTGCGGTGGTTGCCGCCGAACTGAGCATTCACGCTGAAGTCCTCCCCGAAGTAGTTGCTGTAGGTCAGGATGAAGTCGAGGTTGGTTTCCTGCCGCCGCAGCACGTCTTCGCTGAAGGCCTGGGTCAGCTCGGAGCCGCTCTTGATCCGTTCGCCGCGGGTCACGGAACGGCGAGTGTCGGTCCAGAGGTCGGTACCGCCGCGTACCATCAGTTTCAGGCTGGGCAGGAATTCGTAGGTGAAGGCGATGTTGCCGAGTAGCCGGTCCTTTTCGTTGGCGTTGGTCAGGAATTCCTGCTCGTAGAAGCGGTTACCGGCGAAGGAATGCTGCCAGTTGGCGTAGGGATAGTCGTCCCCCTCACGGGTGATGTGCACGTCCATGTATTGGGCATAGTCGCGCAGCAGCCCCCAGTCGTCGTGGCGGTGGTGCCAGGTTCCGAGTTCCCACAGGCCGGGTTGCTGGCGGTTGTCGGAGGCCGACTTGATGTATTCCGAGCTGACGCTCACCCTGAGTTTCGGTGCCAGCTGCTGGTCGATGTTGAGGCGGAAGTTGTCGCGCCGGTAATCGTTGTTGTACATCAGGCCCTTGGCGTCCACCCGGCCGAAGCTGAAGCGGAAGTTGCCGGTGCCGTAGTTGTTGGAGATGCTGAGGGTGTTATTGGCCGTGGTGCCGGTATCCCAGAAGTTGCTCCAGCTGTCCGGGGCGGGGACGAGGGGCGCGACCTCCGTACCCGTCCACCACTGCCGGACCGGCCGGCCGTCCATGGGCGCGCCCCAGCTTTCGTCCACCCCGGCGGTCCCCACGAGGGGCGCGTCGGGATATACGCTGCGAAACTGCTCCAGGGCAAGGGGATCCGTGATGCCGCCGTTGCGGCCGTCGGCGTACCAGGTGACTCCGCCGGTTCCGCCGCCGTAAAGGTTCTGGAATTCGGGCACAACGAAGGGGTTCTCGACCGAGTAGCTACCGGCGTAGCTCAGCGTCAGGCCTTCTACGTTAGCCCCGCTCTTGGTGGTGACGAGGATGACGCCGTTGGCCGCGCGGCTTCCGTACAGGGCTGCGGCGTTGGCTCCCTTGAGTACGGTAATGGACTCGATATTGTCGGGGCTGATCTCGGAGATGCCACCGCCATAAACGTTATTGTCGACGGCTCCGTCGATGGGGGCGGCAAAGTCGCCCTCCATCGGTACGCCGTCGATGACGTACAGCGGCTGGTTATTGCCCAGCACCGAGCTGTTGCCGCGGATGGTAACCTGGGATCCACCGCCCGGGACGTTGGCCGCCGCTACCTGCAGGCCGGCAACCTTGCCGCTCAACCCGTTCACTACGTTGGTGCTGCGGGTCTGCTCGATGGCTTCCGACTCCAGGTCCTGGACGGCGTAGCCGAGCGATTTCTTTTCCCGCTTGACGCCCAGGGCCGTGACGACCACCTCGCTCAGGTCGAGCGCCGATTCCTCCAGTACGATAGCGTAGACCTCCTCCGGGCCCACGGGAACCTCGAGGCCCTGGTAGCCGGTATAGGTGACGACCAGCCTTTCGATGCCGTCGGGCACGGAGAGTTCGAAAGCACCGTCGTAGTCGGTAACGGTACCGATCGTGGTACCATCGGCCATCACGGTGGCTCCGATCAGGGGCATATCGCCGTCGGAAACCGTACCGGAAAGCAGGCGCTGGGCCGACATACCACCCGAAAGCAGCAGAGCCGGCCCTAATAGGAAAAGGTAAAGTTGTTTCATAAACTAGTGAATGCTGCCCCGTAAGGCGTTAGAAAGTGGGGATGAACGCAGAACTCCGATCGGTAACACTGTGTACCAAAGTTCACTCCCAGGCCGGCAGGAACTGAAATCATAAAGAAGCGTTGATTGTGATAGCTTAACTTTATCTTAAAGACCCGAGCGGTGCACCAATTTTCTCGTGTAGGTCCTGTTATTGCGAAATAGCCGGGAGAACCGCGCGGATATTGGTCATCACGGCGCATATATCCGTTTCCGTACCCAGCCCATTCTGTTATGCCAATCGCTAAAAAAGAACTGCTCCTCGAGCTGATTAACAGCCTCGACAGCTCCGAAAAGCGGTTCTTCACGCGGTACACCAACCAAACCGGCTCCGGGGAAGAGGACAAATTCTATCGCCTGTTCCGTTATCTCTCCGAGGGGGGTAGCCTCGAGGACCGCCCGGCCATCGCGGCGCGGGTAGGCGTGACCCGGGCCGGGCAGCTGGTAAACCTGCAACGTCACCTGTACGCCCGGCTGCTGGATGCCCTGCGGCTACAGCACCGCCGCCGGGATACCGGCATCCAGGTCCGCGAGCAGATCGACTTCGCCAACCTGCTCTACGACCGCGGGCTGTATCTCCACGCCCTCAAGGTGCTTACCCGGGCCAAGGAACTCGCGATCGCCTACCACCTCGACCTCCACCACCTGCTGATCATCGACTTTGAAAAGACGATCGAGAGCCGCCACATCACCCGGTCCTCGTCCGGCAGGATGACATCGCTCACCTCGGAGAGCCGGCGCCGGCAGGAAGTCATGGACAGTACGGTACGCCAATCAAACCTTCAGCTGGTGCTGCAGCGCCACTTCATTCAGCACGGTCATGTAGGCAATCCGGCAGAAGCGCGGAACTTTTATCAGTTGTACCACCACCACTTCAGCGATCCCGTCCCCGAGCGAGCGACCTTTCAGGAGCGGATCCTGGGGCACCAGTGCCGCTTCTGGTACCACTATAATCAGTTGCAGCTTGCCGAAGCGCGGGAGCATACCGCCGCCTGGGTAGGACAGTATGCCCGCCGCAGGGACCTACGGGAGCGCGACGTTAATCTTTACATTAAGGGTATCGACCGTAGCCTGCTGATCGCCTTCCTGCGGGAGGATGCCGCGGATCACCGGCAATTGCACGAGCACCTGCTGGAGCTAATAGCGCGGAGCGAACGCACCCAGCAGCAGCGGAACAGTCACCTCATGGCCGATCTTGTCCTGCTCCGCGCAGAGATGAACCAGTGTCTCCTGGAGCCCCACCGCACCTGCGGGCCCGCCGCCCTCGACCGCTTTTCCCGCCGGGTGGCCGCCGTGCAGGGGGTGGACCGGCACAAGCAAATGGTGCTACGGTACAAGTTGGCCGTGCTCTCCACGCTGGCCGGCGACCACGCGGGAGCACTGGACCACCTTCAGCCGATCCTGGAGGAGAGGAAACCGTTGCGTTATGACCTGATCGTCTACGCCCGCCTGTTGCAGCTCACGTGTCACCACCGGCTGGGGCACCGGGAATTTGTCGGGTACGGCCTCAACAACCTGGCCCGCTACCTCGGGAGGATCGGCTACCGGAGCACCTATCCCGAGCTCATCCTACAGCTATTGCGGGGGCGGGAGCGGGGCGACCCCGCCGCCGACGGTCAATTTACGGCGGGCGCAGCACGCCTGCGGGAAACCGTATTTAACCTTCGAGAATTCCGGTACTTCGACGTGGGGCGGCTGCTAGGCAATACCTAAACAACTATATTGCCAGCCGTTTCGGCCCTGGGGCAGGAGGCGGCCACTCATTAACAGAAAAACAGATCATGCAGCTAGGTCAGTTAGGCACTATCGATACCCTGGTATTTGGATTTTACATTGTCGGCGTTATTCTCTTCGGTATTTGGATAGCTAACCGGGAGAAGACCACGACGGCCAGCGACTACTTTCTGGCCAGCCGCAGCCTGCCCTGGTGGGCGGTCGGCGGTTCCCTCATTGCCTCCAACATTTCGGCCGAGCAGGTGATCGGGATGAACGGCTCCGGATTCGAGCTGGGACTCGCCATAGCGGCTTACGAACTGATGGCCGCCATCACCCTTATTCTGGTAGCCAAGTTCTTTCTGCCCGTATTCCTGCAGAAAGAGATATACACCATGCCGCAGTTCCTGGAAGAGCGCTACGACGGCACGGTACGGACGATCATGTCGGTCTTCTGGATCGCGCTGTTCGTCTTCATCAACATCGCTACGGTCATCTACCTGGGTGCCCTCGCTATCGAGACGCTGCTCGGGGTCGACATGACGTACGGCATCATCGGTCTGGTACTTTACTCCGCTTCCTTCTCCATCTTCGGAGGCCTGAAGGCGGTAGTATGGACGGACGTCGTCCAGGTAGTCGTGCTCATGGTAGGCGGCACCCTGGCCGCCTACGGCATCCTCAGCGTCGTCGGCGACGGCAATATGTTTACCGGTATCGCCAACCTATACCAAGCCCTCCCGGAGCATTTCGAGATGCTC
This sequence comes from Lewinella sp. IMCC34183, assembly GCF_003390915.1. GTDB lineage: Bacteria > Bacteroidota > Bacteroidia > Chitinophagales > Saprospiraceae > Neolewinella. The sequence continues at coordinate 131,971 of NZ_QMEM01000009.1, forward strand.
TTCGAGCCGGGCGACACCTACCTGGACGTAGCCAACGCCCACGAGCTCTCCACCGGGGTGACCCCCACCGGGGAGCCGACCGCCCTGGAGGCCGGCGCGGAAGTCAAATCGAGCTTCCAGTTGCTTCCCGGCCTAGCGCTGCTGTTCGGCGGCATGTGGATCACCAACGGCTATTACTGGGGCAACAACCAGTACATCATCCAGCGCGCGCTGGCCGCCAAGGACCTGCCCGAGGCCCAGCGGGGCGTGGCCTTCGCCGCCTTCATGAAACTGTTCATCCCGTTCTTCGCGGTGCTGCCCGGTATCGCCGCCTGGTACCTGCTGCGCGAACAGGACCCCGCCAACCTACCGATCACCAAGGCCGACCAGGCCTTCCCCTGGGTACTGGCTAATTACGTAGGCGTCGGCTTCACCGGTCTGACCTTTGCCGCCCTCGTGGCCGCGATCGGCTCCTCGGTGAGTTCCATGGTAAACTCTACCTCTACGATCTTCACGATGGACATTTACAACAAGTTCATCAAGCCTGATGCCACGGAGGCGCAGCAGGTACGCATGGGGCAGATTTCCGCGGCCGCCGCGCTGGTTATCGGAGCGGTAATGGCCCCGGCGCTCGCCAACGCCGGCCAGGTATTTCAGGTGATCCAGGAGTACACCGGCTTTATCAGCCCGGGGGTATTGGTCGTGTTCGTATTCGGCTTCTTCTACCGCCGCGGAACCGCCAAGGCGGCCCTTGTGGTCGTACTCTCGTCCGTACCGCTTTCCCTGGCGTTCCAGACCCTGATGCCCAACCTGCCCTTCCTGGACCGGATGGCCTTCATCTTCGTCATCTCCGCCCTGCTGATGGTGGTCATCAGCCAGTTCACCAGCAAGGGTAAGGGCCACGTGGACACCGTCGACTCCATCAAGCACGACCCCACCAACGTACAGCGCCGCGAACGGGGCGAGAAACTCGTCAAGGAAATTCAGCTCCGCAACGGACTTTCCCTGGCGGTCATCGGCATCGGCCTCATCACCGGTATCCGGTTGCTGCTACAGCCCGTACCCGGCGTACCGATGTACATGTCGATCATCTTCATCCTGCTGGCGCTGGCCGTAATCGCGCTCATCTACACCGACAAGTCGGAAGAGGATCACAAGGCGATCGACCTGCACCCCTCCCTCTTCCGTACCCGGATGGGCTTCAACATCGCGGCGGTGATCATTATCCTGATTCTCGCCTTCATCTATACCTGGCTGGCGTAAAGCGGCTCAGGCCGTCGACCGACCTTAACTAAAAAGCCCCGCTTCGCAGTGCGAAGCGGGGCTTTTTAGTGGGCCACAGGGCCTCCGGCGGAAAGACTAAAGTCCGAGATCGGCCCCGTCGCCCACGGATCCTACCGCCAGGGCGGTGAGGATACAGAGGGTAAACAGCGCGATGGCAAGACCCCAGGTGACCTTCTCGATCACGTCGGTGGAGCGCGAGGCGCCCAGCATCTGGTTGGCCTGCCCGCCTCCGAAGGTGGAGTCGATACCACCACCCTTGGGGTTCTGAATCAGGACCACCAGCATAAGGAGCAGGCAGACGACACCGGTCAGGATAGTGAGTAGGTTGACCATGGACTTATAATTTTCCCTTGAGTTCTTTAATAAGGCCGGCAAATATCGGCTTTTTCTCCGGATAAAGCAAACCCAGTCGCTGGTACATCCGGATGGCATTCTGATACTGCCCCTGGCGGACCAGCAGCGCGGCGAGCGTTTCGCTAACCACAACGCTGGCTGACTCCCCGGTATTTCCCGGACCGGCTCCATTCGCGGTGGCCGGGGCCGGCCGTTCGCGCAGTCGGCGCAGACGCGCGCCCAGATCGGCACTCCGCTCCCGCCGCAGCAGCACCCGGGCAAAGGTACCGGGATCCTCGGGCCGCACCTGCCGTACGGTACGCGGCAGCAGGGGCCAGTAGGCGGCGGCGGTAGCGACCCACTCCGCTACGGTATCCTGTTTCGCCGGTGCGGGCCGGGGAGCTTGCGGTAACTCGTCGAAGACGGGCGGGGGGGCATCCTCGTCGGCGTCCTCCGCCGGATCGGCGGGCGGTGTCGGCAGTTCGTTGAGCCGGGATGGCAGCGCCTCTCCGAAGCCCGGAGCGGTCAGGGGTTCCAGCTCCAGCTCATCCAGTTGCAGTAGTTCCAGTACCTCCCCCCGATCTTCCTCCTCCTTGTCGAGCGCGGCCAGCAAATGATACAGGTGGGCCCGGTCGAAGGTGGAGACAGCTACGCGGTTCAGGTATTTCTCGGTATCCGGACTGTTAATTTGCCGGGCCTTTAACAATACCAAAAGATTTAGGGTCGTTACAAAGGGGTACCGATCAACGAGCGATAACAGCTCTTCGAGGGAAACTTCCGACAGCAGCGATGGCTGCTCGAGGTACTCAAGTAAGGATAGATCCATGCGGCAGTAACGTGCACAAGGTCGGGGGAATGCCCGACAAACAATAGTCACAACGCCGGTTTCTGAAATTTCTGGATTTTTTCTGCTGTTTTGCTCAAATAATGCAGGCTTTTTTCCAGAATGTCCTATCTTTGTAATCGCCGAAAAAGAAACATCAAGTCCCCAGTCAATGGGGCACCTTAAGATCTTGTGTTGTTCATAGTGTTTGTTATGTAGCCTTTGACCTCGTGTTAAAGGCTTTTTCTTTTTCATAAATATCTTACCTTCCTCTCAGTTAAGGTTGCTTCGCTTGGCTATCAACCTTATATTAGGATTTTAAGGTGATACTGTAAGTAATGGATAAACAACCAAACCCATCCTCCTCTGAAGAACCTGGTAAACAAAATCTCGTAGACCCGGCGTCGCTTTCTGAAGCGGCCCTGATCTTACGTGCACTCAACCACGAACTACGCCAGGAGATTATTAATCTACTTTGTGGCAACAAGCAGCTTACCGTAACGGATATTTTCATCGCGTTGCGGGTCGAGCAATCGGTTGCGTCACAGCATTTGGCGATCCTCAGGAAAGCTAACCTTGTCCTCCGTGAGCGACAGGGTAAGTACATCCACTATAGCATCAATGCGGACCGGCTCTCGAGCATCAGTAAACTGGTGCACGACCTAGCCTTCAACTGTTAGCGTCGAAAGTTCCTTTCAAATCGTGCCTGGTTTCCCCGGTCATCCGTAACGACTAGCTCAAACCGGTGCGTGTCTCCCCCCGCGCCAACCGGACCGTCGGCGAAACGGTGGCTCAGTGTCCCGGATTTCGCGTCGTACTCCAGCAGGACCCACTCCCCGTCTACCGTACCGCGGAAATCAAGCCCGCCGCCCACGGCGTCTTCCAGCAGCAGACTGAACCCCGACCGACCCCGCAGATCGGTACTAAACTGCTTGATGCGGATTTCCGGCGGGGTAGTGTCCAGCAGGAGCGCGTAATCGCCAAACGCGCTGATGGTAGTTTGCATGGTGCCATCTGCCTGCCAGCTCCCCCCTGCGGGACTGTGATTGCCGCCCGCGCTACAACGACCCACGTATACGTGCTGCCGCAGGGAATCGGCCACCGGATTCCGGGGGCGGATGCGCAGCGTAGCCCGCCCGTGCAGCGGGGTTTCCTCGTCCTGCAACTGGTGGGTGGCGCTCAGGTACCCTTCGGAGGTATCCTCCAGCCGGGCGTACCTGAACCGCAGGTCGCGGTACAGTGCGTTGGCGGACAGTTCGAGCCGGAGGCCCGCGGTATCAATGATACTTGCTTCTCCCGCCGGCAGGAAATACTGGTATCCCTTCCCTCGCTGGGGTGTCAGCGGGGGCTCCGCCGTAGGATCGAAGAGTATTACCGAACTGATTGCCCGCTCATTCCCGGAAAAATCGCGTACCGCAACCGTTACCGGGACGGGGACGCCGCGACTAAGGTTCAGGATTCCGTTCGCGGGTGCCGGATCCGCCCAGAATACCGCCGTCGGGGATTCGGGATACAGCAGATAAAACCAGTTTCGGTTCCGCTGCCATTCCCGGTAGTCGGTCAGGGCGTTGATGTACCGCGTCGACTCGATGGGTACCCGGTCAAAGCGGATAGCGAAGGACTCGACGGTATCCACGCGCAGGCCAGCCTCGTAAAAGCCGTTTCGGTTGGGCATGGAGTTCTGCCGGTCGAACCCACGGACGCCGAAGCCTACCCGGGGGTACCCCACAGTGATGGTATCGGGCAGCTCCCCGCTCCCCACGTCGTAAGTGCGCTCCTCCAGCCGATCGCCGGCGGCGGTCCATCCGTACATCCGGATCTGCTGCACGTAGGGCGTGCGCGTATCCGGGATCTCAAAGCCCAGGGAGAGCGGGTTGAGTTGGGCATCGGTGGCCGACTCCCGGATCTCGAAGTGCAGGTGAGGTCCGAAGCTATATCCCCGATTACCGACCCCGCCGATCACCTGCCCCTGCCGGACCGGGAAGGCGAGGGAATCAGGCTGCAAATCCAGGGCGAAGGATTCGCGGGCGTACTGTAGGGTACGAACGGTGTCCAGGAGTTCCGGAGCCAGCACTTCGAGGTGGCCGTACACGCTCCGCTTGCCGTCCGGGTGGTCGACGTAGATCGCCTGCCCGAATCCGCTGCCGCTTACTACGATACGGCTTACGTAGCCGTCCGCTACCGCCCGGACCGGCGTACCGACGGAGGCCCGGAAATCGATACCCCCGTGGTAATGGTTACTGCGTAGTTCACCGAAGGTACCTGTAACGAGCAACGGCCCGCGTAGCGGGGGGGCGTATTGCGCGCCGAGGGACGCTAAAGTGAGGGTCAGGGATACGGAAAGGAGAAATAAACGGGTTTTCACGGGGCGGGCTTGAAGGCCGTGAATATAGCCCGCAGGCTGTACCCTGCAGGTGCAAAGTCCGCTTACTTTTGTCGTCAATCAACTCTACCCCCGTGCCCCTGCTCCTTTTGCTGCTCCTGCTCACCGCCGGTGTTTCCGCCCAGATCGATACCACCCGTGCACCCTTCGTAGCGTACTGGTCCGCGGGCGACACCTACCATTTCGAGGTTTCCAAGATCAAGTCTACCTACGTCAACGAGGAGCTGACCAAGTCCGATACCAATACGTACCGTTCGACCTTCGAGGTCATGGACTCTACCGCACACAATTACCTGATCAAGTACACTTTCGGACAGTCCATCCAGACGCCCGGGCCACTAGACCCCGCCATTGCCTCCGCCCTGGACTCGTTTGCGCTCGACTATATCCTTTACACCACCGACCAAAACGGCGCGTTCGAGAAACTCGTCAATTGGGAGGCCTTTTCCGCCGCCATGCGCCAAGCCTTCGCGGCGGCCGAGCGAAGTGTGATCGGGAAGGGGGAAGTCGATACGACGCTCTTCCGTACGCTACTGGCACCCGTTGTCGAGGCGTACTCCAGCGAGGCCGGCATTTACAACAAGGTAGTCAACGAGTTGCAGCACTTCCACACCTTTTACGGTGCCAGCTACGGCCGGGGCGATACGCTCCGCTATGAGGACAGCTTCGGTAATATGTTCGGGGGCGACCCGTTCCCGGTCGAGAGCGAATTGTACGTTGAGGAACTAAACTGGTCCGACGACTTCGTGGTCCTGCGGCACTTCAACCGCATGACGCCGGAGGGGGCGGAGGTCTTTCGGGCTACGCTTCGGCAGGCTTACCCCGACGTCGCAGGCGAGGACGGCAGCGCCTTCGACGGCATGTCACTCGATATATTCGACGACAACTGGTACGCCTTCTACTACTATCCCGGCATACCCTACAAGATCGAAAACGACCGCTGGACTACCCTGACCGCCGCCGACAAGGTGACCGTAACCCACGAGCGCCTGCTGGTAGAGTGGGTCGACTAACCGAAGGCATTGATGCCGGTGATATCGTGCCCCGTAATGAGCAGGTGGACATCGTGGGTACCCTCGTAGGTGAGCACGGTCTCCAGGTTCATGAGGTGGCGCATGATGGGATATTCACTCGTGATACCCATACCGCCGTGGACCTGTCGCGCCTCGCGGGCGACTTCCAGGGCCATGTGTACGTTGTTGCGTTTGGCCATACTGATCTGGGCCGGCGTTGCCTCCCCGCGGTTGGCGAGCGTCCCGAGCCGCCAGGCCAGTAGCTGGGACTTGGTGATCTCGGTGATCATCTCGGCCAGCTTCTTCTGCTGCAGTTGAAAGCCGGCAATGGGCTTGCCGAACTGCTCGCGCTCGAGGCTGTACCGCAAGGCGGAGTCGTAGCAGTCCAGGGCCGCGCCAATGGCTCCCCAGGCGATCCCGTAGCGGGCCTTGCTAAGACAACTTAGCGGACCGCGCAGGCCCCGGATATCGGGGAACACGTTGCCCTTGGGTACCCGCACATTCTCGAATACGAGCTCGCCGGTGATGCTGGCGCGCAGGCTCCATTTGCCGTGAATCTCCGGAGCGCTGAAGCCCGGACTGTCGGCGTCTACTACCATACCGCGCACCTTACCTTCCTCGTCCTTGGCCCAGACGACGGCCAGGTCGGCAATGGGGCTGTTCGTGATCCACATCTTCGATCCGTTGAGCAGGTAGGCATCACCATCGTCGACGATGGTGGTAAGCATACCGCCCGGGTTGGACCCGGCGTCGGGCTCGGTGAGGCCGAAGCAGCCGATCAGTTCTCCACTGCCGAGCCCGGGGAGGTACTTCTGCTTGACCTCTTCGCTGGCGTACTTGAAGATCGGGTACATCACCAGGCTACCCTGCACCGAAGCCATGGACCGCAGGCCGCTGTCGCAGCGCTCGAGCTCCTGCATAATGACGCCGTAGGCGATCTCGTCCATCCCGCCACCGCCGTACTCGACCGGCAGGCTGGGGCCAAAGGCGCCGACCTCCGCCAGTCCCTTGAAGAGGTGGGTAGGACACTTGCCCCGCATGGCGGCGTCCTCGATAATGGGGCTGACCTCGGCCTTTACCCAGTCGCGCACGGCCTGCCGGGCCATGCGGTGCTCGTCTTCGAGCAGGTCGTCCACGAGGTAATAATCATGGAACTGATAGCGGTCGGCGCGGGCCTGCTGGTGAAAATCGGCTTTGCTGGTAAACTCCGGCTTGCGGCGGGTGGTGGTGTCTGGCATGGTCAGGGCATTAATCGTCGAGAGTAAAAGTACGCAATTTGGCCGCCCCGCCCGGGGGTGTTTTGGCGGTTCGCCGGCTATTTCCGTATTGGTCCCCGTACCTTGTCCCGGGGCGATTGGCCCCCGTCACCGGCCCCGCACCCGCGGGCCCGCCACCAAAATCAGCTGCCCTATGGACGTATTTGTCACCGGAGCCTCCCGCGGCATCGGACGGGCCTGCGCCGTAGCCTTCGCCGCGGCCGGGCACCGGGTGACCGCCGTGGCCCGCACCACCGGTCAGCTGGCCGAGCTGGCCGCCGCCCACCCGCGCATCACCCCGCTCGTGGCGGACCTGGCCTGGGAAGTGCCGAAGGGGACGTACGACGTGATCGTGCTCAACGCCGCCCGGTACGCCCCGGGGGGGCTGCTGGGCACGGAGCGGGACGTATTCGGCGAAAGCTGGGAAGTGAACGTGATGGCCAACCACCGCCTGACCCGGGCGCTGCTCCCCCCGCTCATCGCGCGCGGGTCGGGGCACCTGGTCGTTATCGGCTCCTCCTCGACCGAAAAGATGGCCGGGCACATGACGGCCTACGCCACCACGAAAAAATGCCTGCGCGCCCTGTACGAGGGCTGGGAGGAGGAGTTGCGCGGGAGCGGCGTCCGCTGTACCCTGATCGCACCCGGAGCGACGCTCACGAGCAGCTGGGAGGGGGAAGCACCGCCCCCGCGCTATCTCCTGCCGGAGCAGGTGGCCGAGCTCGTCACCCGTTCGGTACGGGACGGGCTGACCGGCCGGCTGACGATCCGCGGCTAGGCGTAGTGGCTTTCCATACCAAGATGCTTGGTCAGCAGGTAGTAGAACACGGCGCGGTGCTTGCTGCGCTCCGTGTACTGCTTGCACACGGCTTGGACGGCCTCCATGGCCTTCTCCTGGTCGGTCATGCCCAGCTTCTTCATGCAGAAGTTCTTGACCACGCGCTCCAGCTCGGACTTGTCGCTGCAGGCGACCTTGTTGGAGTCGTTGTTGTAGATGGAAGGTCCAAGCCCTTTGGCTACTTTCTGCAGCAGGTCCTTGTCGGGAGTTACGTTGATCTTGGCCATGGATGCTTCGTAGGCGGCCATTTTTTCATCCATTTTGCTCATGCATAATCGATTTTGCCGGCGCGTACCGGCGGGTGAGAGAATGGGGTTAAAATAAGAAGTTTCGACAGGATCCCGGCCCGGGGGCCGGGTCGGGGCGGCTTATCTTTGTTCCGCTCATGATCATCTCACGCCGAATTCTCCTGCTTGCCGCCCTGCTGTTCGTGGTCGGGCTGCTGCCCGGACAGGGATCCGGCGTATTCCCGGAACAGCGCCTGGGCGAACTGCGCGAAGAAATACACTTCGAACGGCCCGCCGCCCCCGAATTCGAGCCCGAACCCGACCGCCCCGCGGAAAGCTTCGATTGGACCCTGTTCCGCACGCCCGTCATCGTAGTACTGAGTACCGTACTGGTGGCGGGGCTGGCCTACCTCCTGTACCGGATGCGGCGTGACCTTACCGCCGGGAGCTCCCCACGGCGCGCGGAACCGGCCCCAGCCGTGGATGCCACCGCCATACAGGACGAAGTGATCGTGGAGCGGGGCGTCGCGCCGGGCCTGGTGGAACGCGCCGAAGCGGCCGGCCAGTACGACGTAGCGGTCCGCCTGCTGTACCTGGGCGTACTTAATACCCTGCAGGGCGCGGGCCTGCTCCGGTACCGCCGCGACTTCAGCAACCGGGACTACCGCCGCCAACTCGCCGGCAGTCCGCAGGCCGCGGCCTTCCGCACGGTCACGGAGGCCTACGAACGCTACTGGTACGGCGGCTACCCCCTGGATCGCCTTAGCTACCGCGTAGTCCGCACGGAGGTGGCGGCCCTGTACGCCCTGCTGCCCGCGCCGGCCGTCAATTCCCCGCAGGCATGAGGTGGCCAGCGGTCATCGCGCGGACGGCCGCCCTGCTGCCGCTTCTGCTGCTGTTCGGGTGCCCGTCGGTCGACTGGTACGAAACCTACGACCATACGGGCCGGCAGCCCTTTGACCTGTACGCCCTGCACGAATTGCTGGCGGCCCGGCCGGAGGGACTGAGGCTGCTCCGGGACTCGGCCGACCTGTCGCTTCTCGATACCGTAGCGGGCGGCACGTACGTCTTCGTCGGTCACCACCCCTACTACGGAGAGGCGGCCGTCACCTCCCTCCTCGACTTCGTGGAACGCGGCAATACGGCCTTCCTGGCTGCGGAGGATATCCCGGAAGACCTCGCCTACCACCTCCTGGGCGATGCCTGCTACTACGGAGCATTCGAGGAGGACGACCTTAACGGTACCCCGGCCCGCTACCCGGTAGTAGCGCTCGACTCCCTGGTAGCGTACCGCTACCCGACCGGCGACAGCTTCCACCTCGTCAACATCCGGTACTGGGAGCCCAATCCGGTGCCGCTGCGCACGGTGAGCGAGCGGCTGCTCTGCGATCCGGCGCTCGATATCCAGGTACTCGGCTCGCTCGATACGTTCGGCATCAATTTCCTGCGCCTCGGCTGGGGGGACGGCAACTTCTACTTTCACGCCAACCCGGTGTTCTTCACCAACTGGTTTCTGATGGACTCCACGGCCTACCGCTACCCGCAATCGGTGCTGGCCGCCCTTAACCCGGGGCCGGTCTACTGGGATGAGTACCACCGCCGGTACCGCAACGATCCTACGGCCGCCGACAGCCCGGCCGCCCGGCGCGAATACACGGGCGGACGCAACCTGCTGAGTGGCAACCAGACCCTGCGCTACATACAGCAACGGCGGGAGTTGGCCCTGGCCTGGTACCTGCTGCTGGCGGGCGTACTGCTGTACGTGATCTCGCGGGGGCGGCGACGGCAACGGATCATCCCCGTGCTGCCGGGACGGGAAAACTCCAGCCGCCGGCTCATTGATACCATCAGCCGGCTCGTACACCAGAAGGGTAATCACGCCGCCCTGGCGCAGCGGGAGCTCGCCAGCCTGCGGTTCCACCTCAACCATCGCCGTGGCATCCGCTGGCGCGAGGGGGAGGCACCGCCCGCCGACCTGTGCGACCGCTTGGGGCTGCCGGAGGATACGGTGGCGCGGGCACTGGCCCAGATTCGGGTGGTAGCACGGGGGAAGCCGCTGGAGGAGGGCGACCTGCTGCGGTTCTACCGCGCGATCGAGCCCCTGTACCGGGGCTAGAGGATCTTGATGTCGTAGCTCATTTCGTAGACCTCGTTTGGCTCCAGGCTGATAATGCCCTCCTTGTGGGTAAACTGCCCGTCGCCGGCCGCGCTATCGGCCAGGCCGATCCACGGCTCGATGCACACGAAGTCGCCCTGCGGCTTCGCCCAGATGCCGAGGTGGGTCCAGCCGGCGTAGTCGAGCTTGAGTACGGGGCCGTGGTTACGGGATTCCAACAGGACGCTGCGGGATTTCAGGTCTTTAAAGACTAGCGCATCGTGGGCGAACAGGTCGTGGGATAGCGGAAGGACGGTGCCCCCCTCGGTCCAGGGCACGTCGCGGGTACCGGTGCCGATGGTCCCCCCGTCGGTGACCTCGTGCGAGCGGCTGTCCTCGGCGTGCTCGAACCGCAACAGGTAGTCGCCGTAGGCGTCGTCCGCGAAGTGCGGTACGCGAAAGGCCGGGTGGCCGCCGAGGTGAAAGTAAATGGGCCGGTCGTCGGTATTCATCACCTCGTGGTAGATAATGAGGTGCTCGTTCCGCAGCCGGAAGGTGATGCGAAAATCGAACTGGTAGGGGTAGAGGTCCAGGGTGGCGGGACTGGAGCATAGGCGGAACACGATGCGGTCCTCCAGTTTGGAAAAGAATTCCAGGTCCGTATTATGACGAATCAGGCCGTGCTTCGGGATACGATATTGCTCCCCCTGGATCGTTGTGGCACCGTCCTTGAGGGCACCGATGATGGGAAACAGCACCGGGGCGGTACTGGGCCAGACGGCGGGGTCGCCGCTCCAGATGTACTCGCGGCCGGTTTCCCGCTGCACGAGGCTCGACAACTCCGCGCCTACGGCGTTGATCTTTATACTGAGCAGGTCGTTTTGCAGGCTGAAGTCCATCGGGATTTTGCTAAGTTGTTCCGGGGGCTAACCCCGCCACAAAGTAATCATTTAAGGCTACTTCGCTTGCGCCCCCTACCCTTCCTGCTGACTGTCCTGCTCTGCCTTCCGGTCCTGGCCGGGCGTGCCCAGCTGTCGTTGGAGCCGGCACCGGGCTTCTTCCAGACGGACCAGGACGTTCGCGTAGCGGGCGCGGCCGCAGGTGCAACGTACTTTACCACGGACGGCAGCACCCCTACCCTGCGCTCGCGCCGGTACACGGGTGAGCCGATCCGGATCGGGCGCACGGCGGTGGTGCGGGTGGCCGTCCTGCGCGATACGGGCCGGGTGGCGGAGGCCGCCGGCACCTACCTGATCGACGAACCGCGCAGCCCCCTGCTCACCCTTTCCGTAGGTATCGACCCCTGGCGGCTCTTTCACCCCCGGACCGGCTGGTTCGAGCGGGGCGAGGATCCCGACCGCCCCAACTGGGAAACCCACCGCGAGCATGAGGCACGGGTGGAAATTTTCGCTTCCGACGGCCGCACGTTGCATCGCGGCCCCATGAGCTTCCGCCTGTTTGGCGGAACGAGCCGGTCGCACCCCCAAAAGTCCTTCTCGCTGTCCGCCCGTAAGCGTGACGGTTACCCTCGGGTGGAGGCTCCCCTCTTCGGTCCGGACGCACCGGATGACTTTCGCTTCCTGGTAGTGCGCAACGGTGGCTCCGACTGGGGGCGCAGCTACCTGCGCGACGCCCTGCTGACGGGGCTGCTCGTGGATCCGAGCTGGGACCTGGATAAGCAGGCGGCCCGCCCGGTCCGGGTCTATCTCAACGGCCGCTACTGGGGCCTGTACCACCTGCGGGAGAAGATCAACCCCCGCTTCCTGGCCGACCACCACCCCGGGGTCGACAAGGACTCCCTCAGCCTACTCGAACACGCGTTCACCGCCAAGCACGGGACCACCGACGCCTACGGTCGGCTGCTAGACTACATCAGAGAACACGACCTGAGCGACGCCGGGGCTTACGCGGAAGTGGGCCGGCAGATGGATATCGACAACTTTCAGCGCCTGCAGATCGCCCAGACCTACTTCGACAACCGGGATGCCGGGGGCAATATCCGCTACTGGCGGCCCGACGGCCCCGGGCAGCGTTTCCGCTGGATCCTCTACGACGTCGACCAGGGGTTCGGGCTGCACCGCGATACCGGGTGGACGGCCAATACCCTGGAAACCTTCATGGCAGCCGACGGGCCGGCATGGCCCAATCCGCCCTGGTCCACGCTGATTCAGCGCAGTCTCCTCAAGAACCCCGGCTATCGACGGAATTTCGTAAACCGTACCCTGGATTACCTCCATACCGATTTCAGTGCCGAGGCCGTTACCGAGCGCATCGATGCCCTAGCAGCCGGGATCGAGCCGGAAATGCCCCGCCACCTGGAGCGGTGGGAGCAGCGGGAACCACGCTGGCGGTATCACGTCGACCAGTTGCGGCGGTTTGCGCTCTACCGGCCGCGTTACCTGCGGGAACACCTGCGCGCCATATTCCGGGGGGGTGCGGACCGGGCGGTCGGGCTTTCCGCAAGTCTGGGCGGCTACGTGGTACTCAACGATAACCTGCAGGTAGGTACGGACGGAATCAGTGGCAATTACTTTTCGCGCTACCCCTTGCACCTGCAGGCCGTGGCCGAACCCGGCTTTCGCTTTACCGGCTGGGAGGGCGTGGATACCGGGAAAGCCAGCTTCGACCTCGACCTGACGGAGGCCGGCCCTTACCGGCTCAGGGCCACCTTCGAGCCCGCCCGCCACCCGGCCGCCGACCAGATCATCATCAACGAAGTGAGCCCCCGCAACCGCGTCACCGGGGACTGGCTGGAGCTGCACAACCGCGGCGAGACCACCGTCGACCTCACCGGCTGGTTCCTGATCGACGCGAGCGACCGACGCTACGCACTGCCGCCCGCCCGGCTTCGCCGGGGGGCCTACCTCGTCGTCTGTGAGGACCGCGAACGGTTCCAGCGCGTATACCCGCAGATCCCCGACGTGGTGGGTGACCTGCCCTTCGGACTTAACCGAATCTCGGACCGTATCGGGCTGTATGCCGCCGACGGAAGCTACGTCAACGCGATCAGCTACCAGCTCGGGGAGACCGCCGATACGGTATTCACCTACGCGCTGGCCCTTCCGGGGCTCGACAACGGGCGCCGGGAGCACTGGGTCCGGGAGGCCTCCTCCGGAACGCCCGGGACGGCCAACCCCGAGCACCTGCAGTCGTCGGTCATGACCCGCCAGCGCTTCTGGCTGCGGGTAGGCGTCGGCGTGGCCCTGCTGGTCCTGGTAGGTGCCGTGCGCGTGTGGCGGGAAGCGTAGGCGGAGTGGGCGGGGACGCTATCTTGCGGCATGAAACAACGCGACGACCTGATCTACGGCCGACACCCCGTACTGGAAGCCCTGGAGGCCGGGCAACCGGTGGACAAGGTGTACCTGCAGCAGGGCACCCGGGGCGACTTCGAAAAGGAGCTGCGCCAGAGCTGTAAACAACACGGGGTGCCGATGACGATCATCCCCCAGGCCAAACTGCAGCGCATGGTGCGCGGCAATCACCAGGGGGTCGTAGCCCAGCTGGCCGCCGCCCGCTACCAGGCCGTGGCGGACGTGCTGCCCCAGATCTACGAGCGGGGAGAGACGCCGCTACTGCTGCTCCTTGACGGCGTAACCGACGTGCGCAACCTCGGCGCCATCGCCCGCTCGGCCGAAGTGTGCGGGGCCCATACCCTCATCATCCCCCAGAAAAACAGCGCCGGCCTCACCGCCGACGCCGTGAAGAGCAGTGCCGGAGCCCTGAGCCGGCTACCCGTATGCCGGGAGAAGAGCCTGGTGAATACCGTCCAGGAACTCCAGCTCAGCGGGGTACGGGTGATCGCCAGCGACCTGGCGGCCGACCGCTACCTCCACGAGATCGATTTGAGCGGTCCCCTCTGCATCGTCCTGGGCGCGGAAGACGAAGGCATCAGTACCGGCGTGGCGCGGGCGGCCGACGTCACCTTCCGCATCCCGCAGGCCGGAACCCTCAACAGCTTCAACGTATCGGTGGCCGCCGGAATCCTCCTTTTCGAGGCCATGACCGCCCGGCGCCAGGCTGCGGAAGAGCAACAGTAGGGCTTTGCGACGCGCCGCCGGCAGCGTATATTTACCGCAAATTGTTTTAAAAAGCAATGGCTACGCCCACCCAAAAGGCAGGACTTCTCGACCGCAGCATTGCCCACCTCCGGGGAATAGGGCCGGCCAAGGCCGAGTTGATGGCCAAGGAATTGTCCATCTTCAGCCTCGGCGACCTCCTTTATAGCTACCCTTTCCGATACGTCGACCGTACGCAGTTTCACCGCATTATCGACATTCTACCCGACCAGGGAAACGTGCAGGTGCGGGGAAAACTCGTCACGCTGACCAGCCGCGGCGAGAACCGCAAGAAGCGCCTGATCGGCCGGCTGCGCGACGAGAGCGGCGCCGCCCTCGAACTGGTCTGGTTCCGGGGCGTCCACTACCTCGATCGGAAATACCAGGTGGGCGAAGAGTACATCTGCTACGGTAAGGTGGAAGAATTCAACGGACGACTCAGCATCACCCACCCCGAGATGGAACCCGCGCGGGAAGCGGTGCAAGACGGTGCCGCTACCTTCGAGCCCGTCTACACCAGCACCGAAAAGCTCAACAAGCGGGGACTGGACGAGCGCGGCCGCCGCAAGCTCATCCGCAGCATCCTGGACCAGCTGTCGCCGGCCGACCTGCCGGATATGCTGCCGTCCTACCTTTGCGAGGAGCTTCGCCTGATCTCCCACTACGACGCCGTGCGGGCCATTCACCTGCCGGCCAACCAGATGGAACTCGACGCGGCCCGTCGCCGCCTCAAGTTCGAGGAGCTCTTCCTGCTGCAACTGCGGCTGCTGCAGCTGAAGGTGAGTCGCGAGGCCCAGGTAGCCGGTTATGCCTTCGGGCAGATCGGAAAATACTTCAACACCTTCTACCGGGATCACCTCCCCTTCACCCTTACGGGAGCCCAGAAGCGGGTGCTACGGGAAATCCGTTCGGACCTCGGGCGCGGGATACAGATGAACCGCCTCCTGCAGGGAGACGTGGGGTCCGGCAAGACCATGGTTGGCCTGATGTCGATGCTCATGGCCCTCGACAACGGATTTCAGGCCTGCATGATGGCCCCGACGGAGATCCTGGCCTACCAGCATTACGAATCGCTGAAGGAGTACCTGGAAGGGATGGACGTCCGCGTGGCGTTTCTGTCGGGCAACGTAAAGGGAAAGGCCCGCAAGGCCCTGCTGGACGACCTGGCGGAGGGAAAGATCCACTTCCTGGTGGGTACCCACGCCCTCATCGAGCCGCCGGTGGTCTTTCAGAACCTGGGGCTGGCCATCATCGACGAACAGCACCGCTTCGGCGTCAAGCAGCGGGCCAAACTGTGGCGCAAGAATGCCCCCTACCCTCCCCACGTGCTCGTCATGACGGCGACCCCCATCCCCCGGACGCTGGCGATGACCGCCTACGGTGACCTGGACGTGAGCGTGATCGACGAGCTTCCCCCGGGGCGCACGCCCATCAAGACGGTGCACTTCACGGAGCACCGGCGCGAGCGGGTATTCGGACGCATCCGGGAGGAGATCGCCAAGGGCCGGCAGGCCTACGTGGTCTACCCCCTGATCGAGGAAAACGAAAAGCTCGACCTGCTCGCGCTCGAAGCTGCCTACGATGAGATGCTGCATAAGTTTCCGCGGCCGGACTATCAGATCAGCGTCGTCCATGGACGGATGAAGCCGGCCGACAAGGACTACGAGATGGCCCGCTTCAAAAACGGGGAGACACAGATCATGATGGCAACCACCGTGATCGAGGTAGGGGTGAACGTGCCCAACGCTACCATCATGGTGATCGTCCACACGGAGCGCTTCGGCCTGAGCCAGCTTCACCAGCTGCGGGGCCGCGTGGGCCGGGGTGCCGAGGAAAGCTTCTGCATCCTGCAATCCAGCGTGAAGCTCAGTAAGGAGAGCCGGCAGCGAATCGATACGATGGTGGAGACCACCGATGGATTCAAGATCGCCGAAGCGGACCTCCGCCTGCGGGGACCGGGTATGATCGACGGTACCCAGCAGAGCGGCGTACTGCAGATGCGGATTGCCGACCTGGCGCAGGACGGCAAAATACTGGCCGCCGCCCGCGAGCGCGCAATCACCCTGCTCAAGACCGATCCGGAGCTTCAGCGCCCGGACCACCGCATCTTGGCCCGCTACCTTGACAAGCACTTCAAGACGATCAAGGGCTGGAGCCTTATTTCCTGATGCGTTCCGCCAAATTAAAAAGGCCCGGAAAGATGATCTTTCCGGGCCTTCGTTTTGCGGTAAGCTGCTGGCGCGGGGCCTACTGCAGCTTGACGAACTTGCGCAGCAGTTGGCGATCGCCTTCCAGGATGCGCAGGGTGTAGGTACCCATCGGCAGTTCGGTGATGTCAAGGCCGTCCTGCAGGCTGGTCGCTTCCTTCAGGTAGTCGTACTCCCGGATCTGACGTCCGTGCAGGTCGTAGATGATCACCTTCACCCGTCCGGTATGGTCGCTCAGCAGGTTGAACTGCACGCGGTCGACGGCGGGGTTGGGGAACAGCTCCACGGTAGGCTCGGTAGACAACTGGAAACTGGCGGTGGGCGAAAGTCCCGATTCAGTAGTGGAAGTATCCTCTCCACCGGTCAGGTTGGGTCCGCAGTTGATTGCCTCCCCACCCTGCCCCGAAGGCAGCACTTTATTGGTCGACAGGACCAACTTGTCAAGGATGGTGTAGGCACCGCGGTTTGCGATCCGGATCGTATGGACACCCGCCGTAAGAGCGAACGTCTTGTCGATTCCGTTGTCGTTCACCTTGATCCACTGGAGGGCCGACGTGGTGATGGGGGTTCCACCGACAAACTTGGAGAAATTCATCCAGGGGGAATCATCAATCTGTACCCAGAAGGAGGGGAACCCTCCGGTCTTCCACGCATGCATGCGGAAGAACAGGTGGTAGGTACCGTCCTCGAGTACATCAACGGTCGTGCTGATCTGGGCACCCGGAACGGTCGCCGTCGGCGCGTTCAGGTGATCTTGACCACTATACATCACGTATGCTCCCTTGGAAGCGCTGGTGGCTGCACTTTCGGCCCAGCCTAATGTCAGGGTGGCACACTCGCCTTCCAGCCAGTAGTTGCCATCGGTAACTACGGGAGTCTGGCAGGCGTCGCCTACTCCGTCACCATCCGAATCGAGCTGATCGGGATTGTAGGTATCCGGGCAGTTGTCGCCGAAGGAAGTGACGTAACCCACCGGCTGCGTACAGGCAAACTTGCCCGAGCCGGAGTCGCCGATGTTATCGCCGTCAGCGTCCTCATAGTACATGGTCTGGTAAACCACCGTAGGATCGAGGGGAGCGCAGTCGTAGATATCGGGCGTACCGTCATTGTCGTCATCGTCGTCGCAGGCGTTGCCTATTCCGTCACCGTCGGTATCGGTCAGGTCCTGGGAGTTCACCTCGGGACAGTTATCGAGCGCGTTGGCTACGAAACCTTCCGGTGCCACGCATGCCATGACCGTCGTATCGGGCGTACCGTATCCGTCACCGTCGCCGTCTGCGTAGAAGGTCGTCAGTTCCTGGTCGGCATTGGCTACCGTGGGGCAGTTATCCTCGTCGTCGGGGATTCCGTCGCCATCGGTATCTACAACGGCCGGCTCGGTAACGGTCACCGTTACGGTTTCCGTACCCGCAGCTCCGTCGTCGTCGGTAACGGTCAGGACCACATCGTAAGCGCCCGGTTCGGTGAAGGTCACCTCATCCGTCGCGATGGTGGACGTGCCGCCGGGGTAGCTCCACAGGTAGGCCGTGATGCTGCCGTCGGTGTCAGTCGAGCCCGTGGCGTCGAGGGACACCTTCAGCGGGGCTACGCCACTGGTCGGGGTGACCAGGGCAACCGCCGTCGGGGCGACGTTGGCCGGCTCGGCGACGGTCACCGTAACGGTTTCCGT